>VLTH01000001.1:0-230880 GCA_008125075.1 Acetivibrio alkalicellulosi
ATTAGATATGTAGTGGATGCAGATATAAAGGATTTCTTTGGGAGCGTAAGTCATGAATGGGTTATAAAGTTTATGGAACATAAGATTTCAGACAAGAATTTTATAAGACTTGTCAAAAGAATTTTAATGACATCGATAAGCGAGAAAGGAACTACAATCCAAAGCACCCAAGGATGCCCGCAGGGAGGACCAGTATCTCCAGTAATATCTAACATATATTTACACTATGTTCTTGATCTGTGGTTTGAAAAAGTAATCAAGAAAGAAACTAAATATGGAAGCCATATAATCCGATATGCGGATGATTACACATGCTGTTTTGAGAGTGAATTCGAAGCTAGGGAATTTCTGAGGATGCTCAAAGAAAGATTGAAGAAATTTAATCTTGAATTGGCAGAGGACAAAACTAAAATCATAGCATTTGGAAGATTTGCAGAAAGCGATTTAAAGAAAAACGGAAGAGGCAAGCCTCCAACATTTGATTTTCTTGGATTTACACACTACTGTAGCAGGAGTGCAGATGGAAAAAGGTTTAGAGTGAAAAGGACTACCGCCAAAAAGAAGAAAAGAGCAAGCAAAGAGAAAGTATCAAGATGGATAAAGGAAAATATGCATGAGAGACCTAAATGGCTGGTAAGTGAGTTAAACAGGAAACTTGCTGGTTACTTCAATTATTATGGAGTAACCGACAACGGAAGGCAGATTCAAAAGATGCGTGAATATGTTGTAAGAGTTTTATATAAAGCACTTAAGAAAAGGAGCAACAGGAATAAGCTTACATGGGAAAGTTTTAATAAGATTATAAAGGGATATAAATTAAAGAAAGCATACACGAAAGTAAATATTTATAATGTTATGAAAACACTTGCTTTAGAGAAACTGTGAATGTTCTTTAGCGAAGAGCCGAATGTGGGAAAACTACAAGTTCGGTTCTGTGAGGAGTGCGAGGCGGCAACACCTCCGCTTACTTGACTGATAATGGAAACCAAATAAAAGTGACAGACGATACAGGAGAAACGGTACGAATTTACGATGAGTTAAATAGGGTAATAAGTAAAAATGTACCTAATATAAGTGACGAAGCTGTATACAAATATGATATAATTGTGCTTGACGGAACAGATTACTTAATTGCAGAAATAAGCTTAGACAATAAAGGAAATGAGTCAACAAAAGTATATGATAAGGCAGGGAGGTTGAGATATGTAATAGATGATGAGCTGGTATCAGGTTCATCAATATACAATGTAAATCCTGAAAAGGTAACAAAATATAGCTATTATGATAATGGAGCAAGAGAGAGTGTAAGTCACCCACAATTTACTGAAGGATCCAATACATATAGGTATAGGCAATTATATAATTATCGAAATGATGGTTTATTGAATATATTGATTACTCACAAGATGGAGATAACACCAAACGGTGAAACGGTTAATTTTCAATTAGAGAGATTTCAATACTATTATGATAAAGCAGGAAATCAGACTTCAAAATTTGAAATTGTAAATGGAGTTGCTAAAGGATGGACATATTTTGAGTATGATGACCTCAATAGATTAAAGAAGGTAATAGAGCCCAATGGAAAAGAAACAGTATATACCTTTGATGCAGCAGGGAATAGAAAAACAGAAGCAATAACAGAACAAGGTATTACAACTAATAAAACTTATCACTATAATGATAGAAACTGGCTGACAGAAATAGAAGTATCAGGAGCAGAGACAATAGAATATAGTTATGATAAAGAAGGAAATCAAATAAGAGTAAGGCAAATAGACGGTGGAATTACAGAGGTTATTGCAAAGTATAAATATGATCCATTAAACAGGCTAATAGAAACAGTTACAGATGCAGGTACAGTGACGTTTGCATATAACGGTGAAGGAAGAAGAGTAGAAAAGAGTACAGGATCAGAGACAACATATTATCTTTATGAGTATGACAAAGTAGTACTTGAGGTAGATGGTAATGAAAATCAGATAGCAAGAAACTTGTACGGAATTAATCTATTAATGAGAGATGTTGATGGAGATTCTTACTACTATGTGTATAACGGACATGCTGTGGACTTCAAAAATTCAATCTGGCTAAAATATGCACTAATGTTTAACAAGTAAAGCTGGAATTCCTTTTAATTTAAAGGATATTCCAGCTCTTAATTTTCTTAAAAATAAATTTTGGTATAATTATTAAAACTTAAGAAATCAAATTAATATACTCAAGTTTATTTTTTTACTTTCCACCTTTTATAACTTTAATTTCAACTTCCTGTTTTTCAAGTTTACTGGAAAGACCATCGACTTTATTTTCTAAAGAAGATACTTTCTCATATGTCTGTTTGTATCCGTCATATAGAGCTTTAATATCAGATTTTATATCATTTTCAAGAATACTTTCAATCTTTTTCTGCCCGTTCTCAAGGGTATCAAGCCTATCAGCAGTTTCCTTCCTAAACTCTGTAAAATCAGAATACATTTTCGTAAGAAGTTCAAAAGTTTTATCTTCCATTATTTCTACCCCTCTCCTGCAATTAATAATTATTTTACCATATTTATAATTGAAAAATAAGTGTAAATAAAAAAAATATATTAATTAGAATATTTACATTTATACAATTATTCAAAATTATCAAACTACCAATAATAAATATTTTGTAACTTGTAGGTTGCAATAAATCAATCGGGCTAAAATATGCACTAATATTTAACAAATCAAGCAAGGGCAACATATAATTTTATACTTTTAAAACAATAATAGCTTAATCAAAAACAAGCATTGTGGCAATCTAAACCAAAGTGCTTGTTTTTTTGCAACAGAAAATAAGCTATTGAAAAAGCTGTTAGGCAACTTTTTTGTAGCTGTGATAAAGTCCTCCAAGAATTGGCTTAGAAACAAATTTATTATCTTCTACCTTAGTTTCTGGAGGTTTTTCTGATAAAATTGGAGTTTGACAATTAAGTCCTTGATGTGTCCTGACAAGATGATAATAATATTTTAAATAATTTTTGAGTAAATACTCCAAATGCCTTTGATTAAATGGAATAACATGATTTAATAAAATTGTATGCAGCACATGCTTTGCTTGCTAAATATTGGATCGTGTTTTAGCCAGATTGAATTTTTGCAACCCACAATATTTTGCAGATAGCAAAAACAGTTTTACCACTGACAATAATAATTACAATACTTCTAATAATCAAGACAATAACAGTTTTAACCCAATATCGGAAGATGACGATCTCCCATTTTAAACTTACAAATTATACTGTTGTACTTCGATTTTATCCTTATCATCTTTGATAAAAGGATTAAATTCCATAGACCAATAAGATGGCGCATCTTTTTTCAAAAAATTAAAAGTCAAGCTTGACTTTTACAAATATACATGGTAAACTATTGATTGCTCCACTTTGTAAGTCTTTTTTTTTTGTGCGAAATAAATTATTATTGTGGAGAAACGATTTAAAGTATATTTCGCTGTATGTTTATTCTTTATGGCGATTAAACTATATATGTAATAAGAACTTCTGGAGGTGTTGAAAATGAGAGTTAGAATTACATTAGCATGTGGGGAATGTAAACAGAGGAACTATAACTCAATGAAAAACAAGAAAAATGACCCTGATAGACTTGGAATGAAAAAGTACTGTAGATTCTGCCGTAAGCATACAGATCATAAAGAGACAAAATAAAATTAGATTATTTGTCTTTAAGTAAACTAGATTTTAGAATTAATAATTTAAATGGAGATGTGTAAAATGGCTGAAGAAGTAAAAAACGCAAAAGCACCAGCAGGTAAAGCACGCTTTGCAAAGTTTTTTAAAGATATAAGAAGTGAACTAAAAAAGGTTATATGGCCTACAAAAAATCAGCTTATAAATAATACTATTACTGTGTTGATATTGTGCTTGTTAGTAGGTTCCTTTATATGGATATTAGATTTAGGTTTAAATGAGTTGAGAAAACTTATATACTTCTAGAGCATAAAGAATAAAGTCCTTGTCGTATATTTTGAGACAAAGCTAATCTTTAAAAAAAGGCTCTTAATATGCCTAGGCTTAGTACAACCTTCTGAGTCTGGATTAGTATGTATGTGATAGGGATAATGATTAAGAATCATCCGCTTATAGTTAAAAAGTGGAGCATTCCCATAAAACATTTTAATACCTACAAAACTATAAAGGAGGACTCAGGGCAATATGCTCAATAATGAAACACCCGAAAATGGAAAATGGTATGTTGTTCATACCTATTCTGGTTATGAAAATAAAGTTAAGGCTAACCTTGAAAAAATAGTGGAAAATAGAAATATGCAAGACTATATTATCGACATTGTTGTGCCTATGGAAGAACAAATTGAAATTAAGGATGGCAAGAAAAAAGCAACCTTAAAAAAAGTTTTTCCTGGTTATGTTCTTGTAAAGATGATAATGTCTGATGAATCTTGGTATATTGTTAGAAACACACGTGGGGTTACTGGTTTTGTTGGCCCAGGTTCAAAGCCTGTTCCATTATCTGATGATGAAGTCAGAACTATGGGAGTTGAGGAATTTGCACCTGTTCTTGATTATGAACCAGGAGATAATGTAAGGGTAGTTTCAGGTCCTTTAGAAAACTTTATTGGAATAGTTGAAGAGATCAATATGGAAAAGAAAAAGGTACGGGTTTCAGTGTCCATGTTTGGCAGAGAAACTCCTGTAGAATTGGAGCTTTTCCAAATTCAAAAAATGTGAGAAAACTATGTCTTCTTAAATGTATATTAAAGAAGAATGGTATATATATTTTTAAATAAATTGGGAGGTGGATAATGTGGCTAAAAAAATTACTGGCTATATAAAACTTCAAATTCCTGCGGGGAAAGCAACTCCGGCTCCACCGGTTGGACCAGCTTTAGGACAGCACGGCGTGAACATAATGGGTTTTTGTAAGGAATTCAATGAAAGAACTTCTAAGGAAGCAGGGCTTATAATCCCTGTAATTATTACAGTTTATGCTGACAGATCTTTCACATTCATTACTAAGACACCACCAGCAGCAGTGCTGTTAAAGAAAGCATGTAAAATAGAGAGTGGTTCTGGTGTTCCTCAAAGGGATAAGGTTGCTAAAATATCAAAAGAAGAATTGAAAAAAATAGCTGAACTTAAAATGCCTGATTTAAATGCTGCAAGCATAGAATCAGCTATGAGCATGATAGCTGGAACTGCTAGAAGTATGGGAATAGTAGTTGAAGGCTAACTGTTTTTTGAAAACTATAAGATGCAATGAAGTGGGAGGAAACTAGTTTTCCGAATAATATTACCACAAAGGAGAGTGTAATTGATGAAAAGAGGAAAGAAATATCAAGATAGTGCTAAAATTGTAGATAAATTAAATCTATATGAACCAAAAGAGGCAATGGAGTTAACTCAAAAAACAGCAAAAGCTAAATTTGATGAAACTGTTGAAGCTCACATAAGATTAGGTGTTGATTCAAGACACGCAGATCAACAGGTTAGAGGAGCTGTTGTTCTTCCTCATGGTACAGGTAAAAAGATCAGAGTACTTGTTTTTGCAAAAGGAGAAAAAGCAAAAGAAGCAGAACAAGCTGGAGCTGAACATGTTGGTGCAGAAGACCTTATGACAAAAATTCAAAATGATAACTGGTTTGAATTTGATGTTGTAGTAGCTACACCTGACATGATGGGAGTTGTAGGAAGGCTGGGTAAAGTTCTTGGGCCTAAAGGATTAATGCCAAATCCTAAAGCAGGAACAGTAACAATGGATGTTGGAAAAGCTATTAAAGACATTAAAGCAGGTAAAATCGAGTATAGGCTTGATAAGACAAATATTATTCACTGTCCTATAGGAAAAGTGTCTTTTGGAACAGAAAAGCTTGTAGACAATTTTCAGGTTTTGATGGGTGCAGTAGTTAAAGCAAAACCATCAGCTGCTAAAGGTCAGTATTTAAAAAGTGTTGTTATTTCTTCAACAATGGGACCAGGTATTAAGGTTAACACACAAAAGGTTTTAGATTAAAAGAGTGATAGTTCGCCGAAATGTAGCGTTCTATGTAGTTAAGGCGATAATTATAAATGATTCTAAGAAAACAATTAAATAGTATTTAAGTGCCATAGACAGCAGGTTATATATATTTTATATGTAAAGTCAATTTGTCTTCCTGCCGAGGTATGTGTTGAATATATAGTATATCAATACCCTCTGTGTCTTTGTGCATTTGAGGGTTTTTTGATTGAAGTATTTGAGCAAAAGGGCTTTATGCCCAGAACTTTTATTAAAAGTTTTAGAGCAAAGTGAAAGACTTAAAAGTGGAAGGGCTTTATGCCCAGAGCTTTTTAATCTTGATATTTGAAGATGTTATTAAGGAGGTGGATTGATAGTGGCAAGTGAAAAGATTCTCCAACAGAAAAAAGAAATTGTTAAAGAGCTTTCAGAAAAAATGAAAGACGCAAAGTCAATTGTCTTTGCTGATTACAGAGGTTTGACAGTTGAGCAGGACACTGACCTTAGAAATGCACTTAGAAAAGCTGGTGTTGAATACAAAGTAGTTAAGAATAATTTAACAAAGCTTGCAGCAGATGAAAATGGACTAGGGGAATTAGAAACATTTTTTAAGGGGCCTACTGCAATGGCTCTTAGTAAAGAAGATGCTGTAGCGCCAGCAAAAGTTTTAGCAGATTATGCAAAAAAATATAAGTTGCTAGAACTTAAAGTTGGTGTTGTAGAAGGAAAAATATTTGATGCAGATGCTTTGAAAGCAATAGCTGAATTGCCGTCAAAAGAAGAACTTATAGCTAAAGTTTTAGGTGGTATGAAGTCACCTATAACAGGATTTGTAAATGTACTAAACGGAAATATCAGAGGACTTGTTGTTGCCTTAAATGCAATTGCAGAAAAGAAAGCAAATGGCTAGATGTGGGTTGATATTTAAAAGTAATTAATTATTAATTGCTTAAAAATTTATAGCAAAAGTAAAAAAAAAATTATAATTTTATGGAGGTATATAAAAATGGCGAGTGAAAAAGTTACAAAAATGATGGAAGATGTTAAGGGTTTGACAGTATTAGAATTAGCGGAATTGGTTAAAGCATTAGAAGAAGAGTTTGGTGTATCTGCAGCAGCACCAGTAGCAGTAGCAGCAGCACCTGCAGCAGGAGCAGCAGCTGTAGAAGAAAAAACTGAGTTTGATGTTATATTAAAGAACCCAGGTGGAGAAAAAATCAAGGTTATAAAGGTAGTTAGAGAAGTTACTGGATTAGGACTTAAAGAAGCTAAAGATTTAGTTGACGGAGCACCAAAGTCAGTTAAAGAAGGAGTTTCAAAAGAAGATGCAGCTTCAATTGAAGCTAAATTCAAAGAAGTTGGAGCAACTGTTGAAATTAAATAATTTGACCCAACAAAAAAAGCTCTTAAATACCTCTGGTATTTAAGAGCTTTTAATTAATAGTTTTAGAATAAATTGAAAGATTTAATTTAGTATAAAATAGAATAAAAAAATCAAAAAAAACATTGACAAGTTGATTTAACTATGCTAGAATCATATACTGCGTGTATTTTCAGTATTTGGTTCTTTTTTAAATGCAAATAGTTGATCAAACCAATTAAGAGTTTATTTATACTGAGACAATATGGGAATAAAAGCAGTGTATACAAAAAAACAGCAGTTAAAAGCAATAACTTTGTTAAAAATCAAACTTATTTAAATAGATTAGAATAAGCAAGGCAATATTTGTTAATAATAATTTTATTGTGAAAAAATGTTTAAAAACTATTAGTTTATGTACATAATAAAATTTGTATAACAGGATATAAATAACAACACTATAAAGCTATACAGTAATTCTATAATATAGAGATTCTAATAGGAAAATCATAAATAATATATTATTGCTGTTAAGTAGCTTTGTATTAATTTATATATTATAAAAGCTAAGATTTTTAAAATGAATACTATTGTTCCTTAGATAACTAACTTTTTATAAGGTATGTATTTAAGGAAATGTGGTATGCTTCTTTGTAATTAAGGAAGTGTTAAGGTTTATGCTGGTATATGAGCAGGTACTAAGACTAAAGTCTGATATATGAGGTGATATTTATGGTACATCCGGTGAAATTAGGAAAAAATGTCAGAATGAGCTATTCTAAAATTGATGAAGTTGTTGATATGCCAAATCTGATTGAAATTCAGAAAAATTCCTACAATCAATTTCTAGATGAAGGTTTAAGAGAAGTTTTTAGAGATGTTTCTCCTATTACCGATTATACAGGGAATTTGATTTTGGAGTTTGTTGACTACTCCTTAGACGAGAGCCCTAAATATAGTGTAGAGGAATGTAAGGAAAGGGATACTACCTATTCTGCACCTTTAAAAGTGAAAGTTCGTTTAATTAATAAGGAGACTGGTGAAGTAAAGGAACAAGAAATATTTATGGGTGATTTTCCTTTAATGACTGAAAACGGTACTTTCATTATTAATGGAGCAGAGAGAGTTATAGTAAGCCAATTGGTTAGGTCTCCAGGTATTTATTACACAATGAAATATGATAAGACTGGAAAAGAGCTCTATTCAAATACTGTAATTCCAAACAGAGGAGCTTGGCTTGAATATGAGACTGATTCAAATGACGTTTTATCTGTCAGGATAGATAGAACAAGAAAACTTCCAGTAACAGTTCTTGTAAGAGCATTGGGCTATGGAACCGATCTTGAGATTACAGAACTTCTAGGAGAAGATGAAAGGGTTATTGCTACAATACAAAAGGATAGTTCAAAAGCTGAAGATGAAGGTCTTTTAGAAATCTATAAGAGATTGCGACCCGGTGAACCACCTACAGTTGAAAGCGCTCGCTCATTATTAAACAGCTTATTTTTTGATCCAAAGAGATATGATTTAGCTAAGTTTGGAAGATTTAAATTTAATAAGAAGCTTTCCTTAACAGGTAGAATATATGGATTTGTATCAGATGAAAATATAGTTGATCCAACAACAGGTGAAATAATAGTTTCTGAAGGAGAGACTATTGATAGACAAAAGGCTGAGGTAATTCAAAATTCGGGAATTAATCATGTGTTTCTTAATATTGAAGGCAAAAGAGTTAAAGTAATTGGAAATGGTATGGTAGATATAAAGGGCTATGTCAATTTTAATCCAAAGGATATTAATATTAATGAGAAAGTAAGACTTAGCGTACTTAATTCAATATTAGAAGAAAACAGTGAAGCTGACGATGAAAAACTAAAATCTATCATTAAAGAAAACATAGATGAACTAATTCCAAAATATATAACTGTTGAAGATATAATTGCTTCAATTAACTATATAATTAATTTAGATTATGGAGTAGGATATACAGATGATATTGATCACTTAGGAAATAGAAGACTACGTTCTGTAGGTGAATTGTTACAAAACCAATTCCGTATTGGGTTGGCAAGAATGGAAAGAGTTGTGAGAGAAAGGATGACAATTCAGGATATAGATATTGTTACGCCTCAAGCGTTAATAAATATTAGACCTGTAGCTGCTGCTATAAAAGAGTTTTTTGGAAGCAGTCAGTTGTCACAGTTTATGGATCAGACAAACCCATTAGCTGAGCTTACCCATAAAAGAAGACTTAGTGCATTAGGACCTGGAGGACTAAGTCGTGAAAGAGCTGGGTTTGAAGTTCGAGACGTTCATCACTCTCACTATGGAAGAATGTGTCCAATAGAGACTCCAGAAGGACCTAATATAGGTCTTATTGGTTCCCTAAGCACGTATGCCAGAATAAATGAATATGGATTTATTGAGGCTCCTTACAGGAAGGTAGACAAGGAAAAAATTGTAGTTACAGATGAAATTGTTTATCTAACTGCTGACGAAGAGGATCAATACCTTATTGCCCAGGCTAATGAGCCGTTAGATGAAGAAGGACACTTTTTAGACAAAAGGGTAATATGTAGATATAAAGAAGAATTTCTTGAAACTGAAAAAAGCAGAATTGACTTTATGGATGTTTCACCAAAGCAAATTGTTTCTGTTGCTACATCACTAATACCATTTTTAGAAAATGATGATGCAAACCGTGCTCTTATGGGAGCAAACATGCAACGTCAGGCAGTACCTCTTATTAAAACAGATTCACCTATAATAGGTACTGGTATTGAGTATAAAGCTGCAAGGGATTCTGGTGTTGTTGTATTAGCTAAGAACTCCGGTGTAGTTGATAAGGTGAGTGCAAGTCAGATAGTTATAAAGACAAAAGACGGGAAAAAAGATGTCTATAAGCTTTTAAAATATTTGCGTTCAAATCAGGGAACATGTATTAATCAAAGACCTATTGTTAAAAAGGGCGAGGAAATTGAAAAAGGCGATGTAATTGCAGATGGCCCTTCAACAGACAAGGGAGAAATTGGATTAGGTAAAAACATACTCATTGGCTTTATGACATGGGAAGGCTATAATTATGAGGATGCAATATTAATTAGTGAAAAACTTGTAAAAGAAGATGTTTTTACATCTATTCATATTGAAGAATATGAGGCAGAGGCAAGAGATACAAAGCTTGGACCTGAAGAAATAACAAGAGATATCCCTAATGTTAGTGAAGATTCTTTAAAAGACTTAGACGAAAGAGGAATAATAAGAATTGGAGCAGAAGTAAGATCAGGGGATATCTTAGTAGGTAAAGTTACTCCAAAGGGAGAAACTGAACTTACAGCGGAAGAGAGATTATTAAGAGCAATATTTGGTGAGAAAGCAAGAGAAGTAAGGGATACTTCTTTGCGCGTTCCACATGGAGAGTCGGGTATAATTGTTGACGTAAAAGTTTTTACCAGAGAAAATGGAGATGAGTTGTCACCTGGTGTAAATCAACTGGTTAGAGTGTATATCGCTCAAAAAAGAAAGATATCAGTTGGAGATAAAATGGCTGGAAGACACGGTAATAAAGGTGTTATTTCTAGAATATTACCAGAAGAGGATATGCCGTTTCTACCTGATGGAACACCACTTGAAATAGTATTAAATCCGCTAGGAGTTCCTTCACGTATGAATATAGGTCAGGTTTTAGAAGTTCACTTGGGATTTGCAGCTAAAGCTTTAGGATGGAAAATTGCAACTCCTGTTTTTGACGGAGCAACAGAAGATGACATAATTGAGACACTTAAAAAAGCTGGTCTTGATGAAGACGGTAAAACAGTACTATATGATGGTAGAACAGGTGAGCCATTTGAAAATAGAGTAACTGTTGGTTATATGTATGTGCTTAAGCTTGCACATTTAGTTGATGATAAAATACATGCACGTTCTACAGGGCCTTACTCTCTTGTAACTCAGCAGCCCCTTGGAGGTAAAGCACAGTTCGGTGGACAGAGGTTTGGAGAGATGGAGGTTTGGGCTCTTGAAGCATATGGTGCTGCATATACACTTCAAGAAATACTTACAGTTAAATCTGATGATGTAGTGGGAAGAGTTAAAACTTATGAAGCTATAGTAAAAGGAGAAAATGTACCAGAGCCTGGTATACCTGAATCCTTTAAGGTATTAATAAAAGAGCTTCAGAGTCTTTCACTTGATGTTAAGGTTTATTCGGAAGAGCAAGAAGAAATAGCAATAAAAGAATCTGTTGAGGATGAACTTGAAGAGCTAAATGTAAACATCGAAGGAAGAGAAGATGAGACTGTATTAAACGAATTTGAAGATATCTCAGAAGAAAGTCTGGACGATGACTTAGATGGAGATGATTTAGATTTTTCAGACATTGGAGATGGAATAAAGACAGATGACGATATTGATGACAATTTAGATGAAGACTTGTTTTCTGAAGATGATTTAGATGATAGTTTTGATGAGGATGAATTATAAGGAAAGGAGAAAAGGCCGTGTTTGAACTAAATAATTTTGATTCAATGAAAATAGGTTTGGCTTCTCCAGAAAAAATTAGGGAATGGTCAAGGGGAGAGGTAAAAAAACCTGAGACTATAAATTATAGAACTTTAAAACCCGAAAGAGATGGTCTATTTTGTGAAAGAATATTTGGACCACAAAAAGATTGGGAATGCCATTGTGGGAAGTATAAGAGGATAAGGTATAAGGGTATAGTTTGTGACAGATGTGGAGTTGAAGTTACACGCTCGAAGGTAAGAAGAGAAAGAATGGGGCATATAGAACTGGCAGCACCGGTATCCCATATATGGTATTTTAAAGGAATACCAAGCAGAATGGGGCTACTGTTGGATATGTCTCCTAGAGCATTAGAAAAGATACTGTATTTTGCTTCTTACGTAGTTATTGATCCAGGCCAGACTCCTTTATCCAAGAAACAAATATTAACAGAAAAAGAATACAGAGATAGCGTGGAAAAATTTGGTCAAAAGTTTACTGCATCTATGGGTGCAGAAGCAGTTAAGGAGCTTCTTGCTGAAATTGAACTGGAAAAAATGTCAAAAGATCTTAGAAATGAGCTTGAAGAAACATCAGGTCAAAAGAGAGTAAGAACTATAAAGAGATTAGAGGTTGTTGAGGCATTTAAACAATCAGGAAATAAGCCTGAGTGGATGATTTTAGATGTAGTTCCTGTAATACCTCCAGAGCTTAGACCAATGGTACAATTAGATGGAGGTAGATTTGCCACATCAGATTTAAATGACCTCTATAGAAGAGTTATTAACAGAAACAACAGATTAAAAAGATTGCTAGATTTAGGCGCTCCAGACATAATTGTAAGAAATGAAAAAAGAATGCTACAAGAAGCTGTAGACGCATTAATTGACAATGGAAGAAGAGGAAGGCCGGTTACCGGTCCTGGAAATAGGCCTCTTAAGTCCTTGTCTGACATGCTAAAAGGTAAACAGGGGCGTTTCCGTCAAAATCTTTTAGGAAAGCGTGTTGACTATTCAGGCCGTTCAGTTATAGTTGTAGGTCCTGAACTAAAAATATATCAGTGTGGGCTACCAAAAGAAATGGCTTTAGAGCTGTTTAAGCCCTTTGTTATGAAAAAACTAGTTAATGATGGTTTGGCACATAATATCAAAAGTGCTAAGAGAATGGTTGAAAGAGTTAAAAATGAGGTATGGGATGTACTAGAAGAAGTAATTAAGGAGCATCCAGTACTTTTAAATCGTGCTCCTACCCTTCATAGACTTGGGATACAAGCATTTGAGCCAGTACTTGTAGAAGGTAGAGCATTAAAGCTTCATCCTCTGGTTTGTACTGCTTATAATGCAGACTTTGATGGTGACCAGATGGCTGTTCACGTTCCCCTTTCCGCAGAAGCACAAGCAGAAGCAAGATTTTTAATGCTTTCTGCCAACAATCTTTTAAAACCTCAAGACGGAAAACCAGTTGCCGTTCCAACACAGGATATGGTTTTAGGTAGCTACTATATGACCATTTTACGTGAAGGAGCAAAAGGAGAAGGAAGGAATTTTATTTCTTCAGAAGAGGCAATAATGGCTTATGATAGTGGCGAAATAGGCCTACATGCAAAAATTAAAGTAAGGGCTAAAAAGATTATTGATGGTAATGTTAAAACAAAACTAGTTGAAGCAACAGTTGGAAGACTTATTTTTAATGATATAATTCCTCAGGATTTAGGCTTTGTAGACAGAAGTAACCCTGAAACTGCATTTGATTATGAAATAAATTTCCTAGTAGGAAAAACAGAACTTCGTAAAATTATTGATAAAAGCATAAAAGTTCACGGAACAACTAAAACGGCAATTTTACTTGATAATATAAAGTCATTAGGCTTTAAATATTCTACAAAAGGTGCTATTACCATAAGTGTATCTGATATGGTAATACCTGAAGTAAAAGCAAGACACATAAAAGAGACAGAAGAAAGAATAGAAAAAATTATAAGGCAGTATAAAAGAGGACTGATTTCAGATGAGGAAAGATATAATTCTGTTATATCAGCATGGACAGAAGCATCTGAAAATATCACACAGGCACTTATAGACAATCTTGACAGATTCAACTCAGTTTATATGATGTCACAGTCAGGAGCAAGAGGTAACATCAATCAGATAAAACAGCTTGCAGGTATGAGAGGGCTAATGGCAGATACTCAAGGTAAGACCATAGAAGTTCCAATAAAGGCAAATTTCCGTGAAGGGTTAAACGTTATGGAGTTTTTCATATCCACTCATGGAGCTAGAAAAGGTCTTGCAGATACAGCACTTAGAACGGCCGATTCAGGTTATCTTACAAGAAGGCTGGTTGACGTAAGTCAAGATGTTATAGTAAGAGAAGTTGATTGTGGTACAAGAAAAGGTATAGAGGTTTACGATATTAAGGATGGAAATGAAATAATTGAGGAACTTGATGAAAGATTGGTAGGGAGATATCCATCCTCAAATATCTTACATCCTGATACAGGAGAAATAATTGTTCAAACTGATAAATTGATAGACGATGATGACACTAAAAATATTATTAAAGCAGGCATAAAGAAAGTTAAGATAAGATCTGTTTTAACCTGTCACTCGGAGTATGGTGTGTGTGCAAAATGTTATGGTGCAAACCTGGCAACAGGCGAAGAGTGTAATGTTGGTGAGGCAGTTGGAATTATCGCTGCACAATCCATTGGAGAACCTGGAACCCAGCTTACCATGAGAACATTCCACACAGGAGGGGTTGCAGGTGATGATATTACTCAAGGTCTTCCTCGTGTAGAAGAATTGTTTGAAGCTAGAAAGCCAAAAGGTCTTGCAATTATTTCTGAAATTACAGGAACAGTTAAGATTGTAGAATCAAAGAAAAAAAGAGAAGCAGTTATCACTTCAGATGATGGAGAAGCAAAAAATTATCTTATTCCATATGGTTCAAGATTAAAGGTATCTGATGGAGATGCAGTTGTGCCTGGAGATGAGCTTACAGAAGGTTCGGTTAATCCTCATGATATATTGAAAATAAAAGGTATAATTGGAGTTCAGGCATATCTACTTCAGGAAGTTCAAAGAGTTTATAGACTACAAGGTGTTGATATAAATGATAAACATATTGAGGTTATTGTAAGGCAAATGCTCAGAAAAATTAAGATTGAAGATGCAGGAGATACAAGTCTTTTACCAGGTAGTCTTGTTGACGTATTTGATTTTGAAGAAGAAAATGCAAAAGTAGTGGCACAGGGAAACAGGCCTGCAATTGGTAAAAGGACTCTTTTAGGTATTACAAAAGCATCACTTGCTACAGAATCATTCTTGTCAGCTGCTTCCTTCCAGGAGACAACTAGAGTATTAACTGAAGCTGCAATAAAAGGAAAGGTAGATCCGCTGGTAGGACTCAAAGAAAATGTTATTATTGGTAAACTGATACCTGCCGGAACAGGAATGAGTAGATATAAAGATATAAATATAAGTACAGTTATTGAGTAGAATTTAGGTGGGAATAATTATTCCCACCTAAAATTTAAGAAAGAGAATTTTAAATATCTTGACAAATTAAGTTTATGGATGATAAAATATTTCAGTGTGCATTTTTCATGTTTATTTTACCTAACTTTTTTTAATTACCTATGCACATTAAAATAGATGTAATATTATTAAGCCTGTTTGACAGGGAGGTTAGGGTTGTGTTAAACGACTTGAAAAACATTAAAAAATCTGTTGGACTTAAGCAATCAATAAAATCCCTAGAGAAGGGAATAGTAAATCAAGTTTACATTGCTAAGGATGCAGATGAAAAGGTTGTAAGGAAAATTAAAGAGATGTGTCTTGAAAAGAACATTCCTGTTATATATATAGACACTATGAAACTGCTTGGAAAAGCTTGTGGAATAGATGTTGGTGCAGCAGTAGTCAGTATCTTTGAGTAGCCCATCTTTAATTTATACTTTCATAATTGGTTAACACAAAATATTTAGTAAGAAGGATATTCTGGCATTTGTTTTAGAATAAATTTAAGAGTAATGAAAGGAGGTGGAGAAATGCCAACATTTAATCAGTTAGTTAGAAAAGGAAGAAAGGTAGTTGAGAAAAAATCTACCGCTCCAGCACTTCAAAAGGGATTTAATTCTCTAAAGAAGAAAACTACAGATGCAAGCAGTCCTCAGAAGAGAGGTGTTTGTACAGTTGTTAAGACAAGTACTCCTAAAAAACCAAACTCAGCTTTGAGAAAAGTTGCAAGGGTTCGTCTAACTAATGGTATAGAAGTTTCAGCTTATATTCCAGGTATTGGACATAATCTTCAAGAGCACAGTGTTGTTCTTATAAGAGGAGGAAGGGTTAAAGACCTTCCAGGTGTTAGGTATCATATTATTCGTGGTACTCTTGATGCTGCAGGTGTGGCTAAAAGAATGCAGGGACGATCAAAATATGGTGCTAAAAGACCAAAAGCTGGTGCAGCTAGTAAGTAATTTAAAATCATACAAAGTGCATTGCATAATGTATGAAAAAAAGCAAAAGTTAAATACTAATAGTGCTTTGTACATTGTTTATATATATTATTTAGCAAGTACGTTGCACTGACGACAGTTAGCATAATTGTGCTAAAGGCTGCGAGTACCGATGATATTTATATATCATACTAAAAGGAGGGAAGAAAAGTGCCAAGAAAAGGACACATTCCAAAAAGAGATGTTTTGCCAGATCCTATATACAATGATAAGGTTGTAACAAAACTTGTAAACAACATTATGCTTGATGGGAAAAAGGGAGTTGCCCAAAAGATTTGTTATGATGCTTTTGGGATAATAAAAGAAAAGACAGGTAAGGATCCTCTTGAAGTTTTTGAGGAGGCATTAAACAATATAATGCCTGTTTTAGAAGTAAAAGCACGAAGAGTTGGTGGAGCTACCTATCAGGTTCCTATGGAAGTACGACCTGAAAGAAGACAGGCTCTAGGTCTAAGATGGTTGGTTAACTATTCAAGACAAAGAGGCGAAAGGACTATGAGGGAAAGGCTTGCCGGTGAAATTTTAGATGCAACGAATAATTTAGGCGGTGCATATAAGAAAAAAGAGGACACTCATAAAATGGCTGAAGCAAATAAAGCTTTTGCACATTACAGATGGTAATCTTTACAAAATTTGTGTAAAAACACATTGAAATAATGTGCAGTCTATGTGCTAATTTTGAAAGGAAGGTTAAAATGCCCAGGCAATTTGGTTTGGAAAAAACAAGAAATATAGGGATAATGGCCCATATAGATGCAGGTAAAACCACTACTACTGAACGTATACTATTCTACACAGGAAGAGTACACAGACTTGGTGAAGTTCATGAAGGTTCAGCAACTATGGACTGGATGGAGCAGGAACAAGAGAGAGGTATTACCATAACATCTGCTGCAACTACTGCCCAATGGAAGGATACAAGAATTAATATTATTGATACGCCGGGGCACGTTGATTTTACAGTTGAGGTTGAGAGATCATTAAGGGTTCTTGATGGATCAGTTACTCTTTTTTGCGCAAAAGGAGGAGTAGAACCTCAATCAGAAACTGTTTGGAGACAAGCTGACAGGTATAATGTACCTCGTATTGCCTATGTTAACAAGATGGATATAATGGGAGCAGACTTTTATAACTGTCTAAACATGATGAGAGAAAGACTTCAGGCTAATGCAGTTCCAATACAATTACCAATTGGCAGTGAAGATACTTTTGCTGGTATCGTAGATCTTGTTAAGATGAAATCTTACTTTTTTACAGATGATCTTGGTAAGAATGTTGAGGAAAGAGATATTCCCGACGACATGAAAGAACTTGCTAATGAGTACAGAGGAAAATTAATTGAAGCGGTATCAGAGCAAGATGAAGAGCTTATGATGAAGTACCTTGAAGGTGAAGAATTAACTGAAGAAGAGATTAAGGTAGGTATTAGGACAGCTACTATAAAGGTTGCTATGATACCTGTAGCATGTGGTTCTTCATATAAAAACAAGGGAGTTCCTCAGCTTCTTGATGCAGTTATTGATTATATGCCTTCACCTCTTGATATACCACCAATAAAAGGTGTTTCTATTGACGGAGATGAAGAAATTGAAAGGCCTGCTAGCGACGAAGAACCTTTTTCTGCTCTAGCTTTTAAAATTATGACTGATCCTTATGTTGGTAAACTTTGTTTTTTCAGAGTATATTCAGGTAAAATTAACTCAGGTTCATATATTTTAAATGCAACAAAAGGAAAAAGGGAAAGACTAGGTAGAATATTGCAAATGCATGCTAATCACAGAGAAGAACTTGACATGGTTTATTCAGGAGACATTGCTGCTGCTGTTGGGCTTAAGGACACCACTACAGGTGATACTTTATGTCATGAAAACAGTCCAGTAATACTTGAGTCAATGGAATTTCCAGAGCCTGTTATTTCTGTTGCTATAGAGCCTAAGACAAAAGCAGGGCAGGACAAAATGTCAATTGCTCTACAAAAGTTATCTGAGGAAGATCCAACATTTAGAGCTCATACTGAAGTTGAAACTGGACAGACAATAATATCAGGAATGGGTGAATTACACCTAGAGATTATTGTTGACAGAATGCTCAGAGAATTTAAAGTTGAGGCTAATGTAGGTAATCCACAGGTTGCATACAAGGAAACAATTAGAAATGCTGTTAAGGTAGAAGGAAAGTTTGTAAGACAGTCCGGTGGTAGAGGACAATATGGACACTGTTGGATTGAGCTTGAGCCTAAAGATCCAGGAACTGGATACGAGTTTGTAAATAAAATAGTTGGAGGTGCTATTCCAAAGGAATATATTCCAGCTATTGATGCAGGTATTCAGGATGCAATGAATAATGGTATTTTAGGTGGCTATCCTGTTGTAGACATTAAAGTAACTCTTGTTGATGGATCATACCATGAGGTAGACTCATCTGAAATGGCATTTAAGGTAGCAGGATCAATGGCTTTAAAAGAAGGTATGAAAAAGGCAAAAGCTGTACTTTTAGAGCCAATAATGAAGGTTAATGTAGTAGTCCCAGAAGATTATATGGGAGATGTTATGGGAGACCTAAACTCTAGAAGAGGAAGAATTGAAGGAATGGAAGCAAAGCATGGAGCACAGGTTATAACAGCTAATGTTCCATTAGCTGAAATGTTTGGCTATGCTACAACACTTCGTTCAAGAACACAAGGAAGAGGTACATTCTCAATGCAGATCAGTCATTTTGAGGAAGTACCTAAAAACATACAAGAATCTGTTATAGGTGGAAAAGTGAGCAAGTAGTTTACCACAGTGATTTAACAGTGAAAATGCAGGAAATATGAATGTATTTCCTGCAAATAAATAATTAATAATTAAAAATTCAGTAGTTTACTGAAAAAAGGAGGAGAATTAATAATGGCAAAGGCAAAATTTGAAAGAAGTAAACCCCATGTTAATATTGGAACAATAGGTCACGTTGACCACGGTAAAACATCATTGACTGCAGCAATAACAAAGGTGTTAGCATTATCAGGTAAGGCAAAATATGAAGCTTATGATCAAATTGACAAAGCTCCAGAAGAAAGAGAAAGAGGTATTACTATTTCAACTGCACACGTTGAATATGAAACTGATAACAGACACTATGCACACGTTGATTGTCCAGGTCATGCCGACTATGTTAAAAACATGATTACTGGAGCAGCACAGATGGACGGTGGAATACTAGTTGTATCAGCTGCTGATGGCCCAATGCCTCAGACAAGAGAGCATATTTTATTATCACGTCAGGTTGGTGTACCATACATAGTTGTTTTCTTAAACAAATGTGATATGGTTGACGATGAAGAGTTAATCGAATTAGTTGAAATGGAAGTAAGAGAGTTATTGAGCTCATATGAGTTCCCAGGGGATGACACTCCTATAATTAGAGGATCTGCTCTTGTAGCATTAGAATCCTCATCTACAGATCAAAATGCTCCTGAATATAAGCCAATGCTTGATCTAATGGCTCAAGTTGATTCATATATACCAACACCTGAAAGACCAATTGACAAACCATTTATTATGCCTGTTGAGGATGTATTTACAATAACAGGACGTGGAACTGTTGCAACTGGTAGGGTTGAAAGAGGACAGCTTAAAGTTGGTGAAGAAATCGAAATTGTTGGTTTGATGGAAGCTCCTAAAAAGACAGTTGTTACTGGAATAGAAATGTTTAGAAAGCTTCTTGATTCTGCTGTTGCAGGTGACAATGTAGGTGCTCTTTTAAGAGGTGTTCAAAGAAGTGACATAGAAAGAGGACAGGTATTAGCAAAACCAGGTTCAATTAAACCTCATACACACTTTGAAGCGCAAGTTTACGTTTTGACAAAAGAAGAAGGTGGAAGACATACTCCTTTCTTCAACAACTACAGACCTCAGTTTTATTTCAGAACTACTGACGTTACAGGTGTAGTTGAACTCCCACAGGGCACAGAAATGATTATGCCTGGAGACCATATTACTTTAAAAGTTAAACTTATTACTCCAATTGCGATGGAAGAAGGATTAAAGTTCGCTATTCGTGAAGGTGGAAGAACTGTAGGATCTGGAAACTTATCAAAAATTATTGAATAATATAAGTAATAAATAAAAGAAGGAGCCAAAAGGCTCCTTCTTTTATTTATCTTATTCTATGAGTCTCCACCTGAAGCATCGATGTTTAGCTTTAGCTAAACGAGTTCACTTGAAAATCCAATTTTATCTCCAACTGTGGTTTGTGT
This sequence comes from Acetivibrio alkalicellulosi, assembly GCA_008125075.1. Classification (GTDB taxonomy): domain Bacteria; phylum Bacillota; class Clostridia; order Acetivibrionales; family Acetivibrionaceae; genus Herbivorax; species Herbivorax alkalicellulosi. The sequence continues at coordinate 20,617 of VLTH01000001.1, forward strand.
ATTTTTAATAGTTCCAACTGGTAGCTCAAGTACAGAATAAGAAGTTTTAATAATCTTAGAACACTTCCAGGGAGTAATATTTTCAATTGTGTAGACAACAGTTTGTCCTTTGTCAATAAACACAATGTCAAGTGGAAATTTCATAAAAAACATATGAATAGAATTACAGGGAGTTATTAAAAGTCCTTGTCCTAATGGTAAATATTTTTTAAACATAAGACCTAAAAAGCGCTTAAAAAAAGTATTGGCAACCTTACAGTTACTTGCTAAAATAGTATTTTTGGAAATATTTTTTACAATCATATAAACATCCTTTCTAGAACAACAAAGATAAAAATAACAATTTAAAAAGGTTTAAATTTATATACTACGAAGGTATAATATAATAAATAAGATTTTTAAGATATGTCAGACAAAAATAAAGGGCATTCGTATTATAATGTAAATACATAATGTTTATTTATATTTTATCACAATGTATAGGAATAAAAAATACATTAATACTTAGAATATACTTACATAAACTGTTTTCATTACAAGGGGGGTGACACGCCGTTGGAATTACCAGATATTGTTTTAATAGAAAGATGTATTAAAGGCGAAAGTCATCTATTTGCAGAAATAGTGGAAAGATATAAAAAATTAATATATAATATAATATATAATATGATTAACAATAAAGATGAGGTAAATGATATTGCACAGGAGGTTTTTATAAGAATATATAAATCTCTTTCTAGATACAATAAGGAGTATAAGTTTTCAACTTGGGCCGCAAAAATTGCTACAAATTATTGTTACGATATGTTAAGAAAGAAAAAGTTTGAGTGTATACCTATTGAGGAAGTAAGTAATGTACAAATGGACAATGACTCTCCAGAAGATCAATATATAAAAAAGGAGAGACGTGAAAGAATAAATGATGAGCTTATGAATTTACCAGAGAAGTATCGTATACTTATCGTACTCTTTCATAAAAACGGACTGTCTTATGAAGAAATGTCACAAGTTTTAGATGAGCCTATGTCAATTATAAAAAATAGGATGTATAGGGCAAGATTAATGTTAAAAGATAAATTATCTTCCGAAAGAAAGGAAGGGATATTATGAGTTGTGAGCCATTTGAAATTTTGATGATGAAACACATGGATGGAGATATTACTGATATAGAATATAAAAAACTAAAAAAACATATTGATGAGTGCTCTACATGTAAAAATGAATTTGATACATTTGAAAACATATGTTATGAACTAAAGGAACCTTTAATAGATCCTCCATTGGCTTTTGAAACAGAAGTTATGAAAAAATTGGAAAACTTAAATTTGTATAATAAAAAGCTTAAGGAAAAAAGAATTTTAGCAGCGTATTTTATTTCAAGCATGTTGTTTTCAATTTTAGCTATTTGTATAGCTGTAATATATAAAGAACATGTTTATAATTTTATGATATATATAAATATTCCATTAGGTTTTGCTAGTAATATTTATGGTCTATTAGAAAGAATAGCAGTATTTTTTGATATAGCATCAACTTTCATATTTTATTTAAATAGTATTTTTGTTGATATGTTGTACTTGTTAATAGGTTTAGTATCAATTATATTTATGTCAAAAATATATGAATCTGCACAAGTGGCTAAAGTAAGAAAAAATTCAAAAAAAACAGTTTAAAATTGCTCCTATTATTTTTATTTAATATAAAGAACTCCATTTTTTATTTATAAAAAATGGAGTTTTTTACTAGAATAGTGGTAAATAATGAAAACATTAAAAGCAAAGGGACTTGATGCACGTATTTTTTAATTATGAAAATTATACTTGAATATATGTTTTTATATCACTAATAATAAGGAAGCGGAGGTGATTTCTTTGACTGATGATAATGATAATATTAATAAAATCATTGACGAAAATGACCAGGAAGATCAAAATGATAACAGGCATTTTTTTGAGTTTGGAGAAAATATAAAAAGAAATAATGACACTGCTGTAATGGTAGAAAAAAACAGCACTCTTTTTGTTATATTAGGTTGGATATGTGCAGCATTAACTGTCTTTATATCTCCATTGTTTGCAATACCAGGAGTGGTTTTTGGAGTTATGTTAAACAGGCAAATAAGGGGAAGCGGGAATATACTAATTATAACTAATACAGTACTAGCATTAATTAGTTTTAGTTTTAATTTAATTTATATTCTAATGACAAGATAAAGTATATCTTCTCAAAAAGAGTTTTATAATCCTTAAGCTATAAGACTTCCATTCAAGAAGTTAATTAAAAAACTTCTTGAATGGAAGGAATATGTTTTAAGGTTCTACAACATGCTTTACAATGTTTCTTACATGTTTTTCTTCACTTTGAAAAAATGTACCCTACATAACTAAAAAATTTATTAAAACTATGGAACTTTTCTAAAAATAATGGTATAAATAAATATAATGAAAAACAATTAGGAGGCTATTGCAGGGATGGTTAAAAAGTTAATAAAGGTTAATAATGATAAAGGATTAGATTCTAAGCCAGCAGCATTATTTATTCAAAAAGCATCAAATTACAAATCTAGCATATGGTTAGAAAAAAATGAGAGAAAAGCAAATGCAAAAAGTTTGTTGGGAATTTTGTCATTGAGTGTAGGTAAAGGAAGTGATGTAGTACTTATTACTGAAGGGGAAGATGAAGTAGAGGCATCAAATGAGTTGGAACACTATCTTAATTCAAATTTAGGAGAAAGTGTGTAAATTGCTATGAGTCGAAAAACTTTTATTGGAAAGTCCATATCAACAGGCACAGGAATGGGTAATCTTTTTGTTATACAGGATTATGAATTGAATATAAATAATGATATAGTGGAACTATCACAAATTGAAAATGAGATTACTGCTCTAGAAGTGGCTGTTTGTAAAACTTTTATAGAAATACATGATTTGAAGGACGGATTTAAGGGAATACTAAGCGAGGAAGAAAATCGTATATTTGAGTTTTACAAGGAAGTACTTGACGATAGAACTTTTTTTGAAGAGATGAGAAACACCATTAAGGAAAAAAGGTATTCTGCTACAAAGGCGATATATACATGTATTCAAAAATATATTGATGATTTAACACAAAGTAATGATGAATATATTAAACTCCGTATATATGATTTAAATGATATTAGAAAAAGACTTATAAAAAATATGTATGATGAGTGTGAAACCAATATTGGTAAAATAAATAGTAATCATATAGCTGTTGTTAAAGAACTTACGCCTATAATTGCTGCAACCCTTAGCAAAAAAAATGTAAAAGGAGTAGTGGCACAGGAGGGGGCAGGTTATTATTCCCATGGTTCTATTATTTTAAGAAGCAGTGGAATACCTACGATAGGAGATATATCTTTTGAAAAACTAGCTAATGAAGAAGACAGTTTTTCAATAATTGATTGCACTTCAAATATTTTAGTTGTTGAACCAGAAGAGTTGGAAGTTTTAAATTACAAATCAACAATAAACTATCATATTAATAATAAGGAAATAGAAAATCGTGGACCTGTTTCTACAAAAGATGGACATGCAGTAGGTATTCATGCAAATATAAGTAATGTAAGGGATTTTAGTATTGCAAAGACCATAAATATTGATGGGATAGGTCTTGTCAGGACGGAAGCGCTGTTTATTAATTACAAAAAAATACCAGATGAAAAGAGACAATTTCTCATTTACTCTAAAATTGCAAAAGATATGGCAGGAAAACCAGTTGTAATAAGGACAGCCGATGTTGGAGGAGATAAGGTTCCAGAATCTCTTGGTATAAATTCTGAGTCCTTAAAAAGAAGCTCTAGAGGAATTAAAAGGTCTTTAGAACAAAAGTCTGAGTTTATGATTCAGCTAAAGTCTATTATAAGGGCAGCTGAATTTGGAGACGTGAGAGTATCTTTTCCTATGGTAAGTAATGTACAGGAGATAAGAGAAGTAAAAGACATTATTAATAAACTAACTGAAGATTTGATACTTAATAATAAGGAAGTAAAAAAAATAAAAATTGGTGCCCTTATTGAAACTGCATCAGCAGTTGAACAGTTAGATGAAATACTAAAGGAAGTTGACTTTATTAGTATTGGAACAAATGATTTACTGCATCAAATATGTAATTATAATAGAAAATGTTCACCTTTAGAAAAAAGAACTTATCTAGAGCCAGAACTACTGAGAAAAATAAAGTACTGTATTGATAGAGCTATACATATCAATAAAAAAGTAAGTGTATGTGGAGAAATGGCTGCTGATCTAGAAGCTGCCGTGATACTTATTGGAATGGGTGTACATGAATTGAGTTTAAATCCTGTTTCTTGCAGTAACATTAGTAAGTTTATAAGAAGCATTAATTTTAATGAAGCAAAAAAGCTAGCTAAAGATGTTATAGAATGCTCATCAATTGAGGGTGTTAAAGATATATTGGCACACTGGATGTGTAGCGGGATGTGAAAGAATGTTTGACATACAGGAAGAACTAAAAAAAATGCCTGATAAATCAGGAGTGTATATTATGAAAGATGAAAAGGGAGAAATAATATACATTGGAAAAGCTGTTAATCTAAAAAACAGAGTCAGACAGTATTTTGTGTCATATTCAAATCAATTGCCTAAAGTTCAGGCAATGGTTTTACAAATATTTGAGTTTGAATATATAGTAACAGATAATGAAATTGAAGCATTGATACTTGAATGTAACTTGATAAAAAAGCATAAGCCAAAGTTTAACATCATGCTAAAAGATGACAAAAGTTATCCCTTTATTAAGATAACAGTTGAAGAAATCTTTCCAAGAATTGTTGTCACAAGAAAGATTGAAAAAGATGGTTCAAGATATTTTGGACCTTATACAAGTGTAACTGCGGTAAAAGAAACAGTAGAACTAATAAAGAAAATATTTCCCATAAAATCCTGCTCTAAAGTACTTAAAGGTAATAAATTAAAAGACAGACCATGTCTTAATTATTATATTCATCAATGCCTAGGCCCCTGTCAGGGTAATGTTAACAATGAAAAATACAGAGAAGTTATATTTGATATTATTAAATTTTTAGAAGGCAGGCAGGCAGATATCATTGATAATTTAGAAAAAGATATGGCACAAGCTTCTCAAAATATGGAATATGAAAAAGCTGCAATAATAAGAGATAAGTTAATTAGTTTAAAACACATATCACAAAAACAAAAAATTGTCAGTAATGATGAAAATGATCAGGATATCATTGGGTTTTCAAAGGATCAAACTGATTCATGTATTCAGATTTTTTTTGTAAGAGGTGGCAAAGTAATAGGAAGAAAGCACTTTATATTTGAAGGAACATCTCATTTAACAGAAGTGGAATTAATGACTTCCTTTGTAAAGCAATTTTATAGCAGCTGCGATTATATTCCAAAAGAAATAATTCTGCAAGTGGATATTGAAGATTATGATACTGTTAGTAAGTGGCTTGAAGAAAAGAAAACCTCAAAAGTTTACTTGAAGGTTCCCAAAAAAGGAGATAAATTTAGACTGATAGAAATGGTTTATCAAAACGCTGTAATATGTCTTGAAAGATTTAAAGAAAAGGTAAGAAATGAGACTATATTAGCAAATAAGGGACTTGAAAGACTAAAGGAAGTATTAAAGCTACAGTCTTTACCTCAAAGGATAGAAGCATATGACATTTCAAATATGGGTTCATCTGAAATTGTTGCATCAATGGTGGTATTTGAAAATGGGGTGCCTGCAAAAAATCAGTACAGAAGGTTTAAAATAAAGTCAATAAACAGTGCTAATGACTATGGAAGTATGCAGGAAGTTTTATATAGAAGGTTTACTCGAGGGAAAAAAGAAAAGGATGGGGAAGAAGCAGGAAAAGAGTCCTTTTCTAGTTTTCCTAATGTTATACTTGTAGATGGTGGGACGGGGCATTTAAATGCAGTTACCAGTATTTTAAATGATATAGATATTAATATACCCATAGCAGGTATGGTGAAAGACAGTAATCATAAGACAAGGGGATTAGTATCAGTGACAGGAGAGTATAGTTTGTCAAATGATTTAACTCTACTAAGATTTATAACATCTATACAAGATGAAGCACATAGATTTGCATTAGAATATAGTAAAAAGCTTAGGAAAAAAAGATATATTAAGTCTGTTTTAGATGATATAGAAGGAATAGGGCCAAAGCGCAAAAAAGCCCTTATTAAACATTTTGGTTCAATTAAAAACATTAAGAGTGCCAGTATTGAAGAAATTGCTCAGGTGGAAGGCATCAGTAAAGATTTGGCTGGCATCATATATGATCACTTTAATAATGGGAGTTAACTAAATGTCAATATTTGCAATTTCAGATTTACATCTTTCACATAGTATTAATAAACCAATGGACATTTTTGGTGAGAGATGGTCACATTACATGGAAAAGATTAAATCCAACTGGGAACAAAGTGTTACTGATAAAGATTATGTTTTTATTCCCGGTGATATTTCATGGGCTACTTATTTAGAACAGTCTATAAGTGACTTTAGTTTTATAGAGCAATTACCAGGCAGAAAGATAATTTCAAAAGGTAATCACGATTATTGGTGGTCAACTATGAATAAGCTTGAAGAATTTTTAGAAAGCAATAATTTTAAGACTATTGACTTTATGCACAATAACAGTTTTAATATAGAGGAATTTATCATATGTGGAACAAGAGGCTGGAAATGTCCAGGAGACGATGGTTTTGGTCAGGAAGACAAAAAGATATATGAAAGAGAACTAAAAAGACTTGAGCTCTCACTAAAAAGTATAAAAAAAAGCAGTGAAAAAGAAAATATAATAGTGATGATGCATTATCCACCATTTAATTCATCAAAAGAATCAACAGGCTTTGTGGAAATAATGGGGGAATATAGTGTGAAAAAATGCTTTTATGGGCATCTTCATGGAAGTGGTTTTAGTATTGCAGTTGAGGGAGAAATTGAGGGAATAGACTTTAAACTTGTTTCATCAGATTACTTAAATTTCAATCCTTTTAAAATCACAATGTGATGGTGCAAAGCCGCAAGAATTCAGAACTTATAATTCAGTATTTAGAATCACTTTAATTTACAATGTTTTTTTAGCCTTTGTATTGGATTTTCAAAACATATTATGTTATAATGTAATGGCTAATTTAATATTTATTTTGGAATATGTGTAAATCAAGAATCTTAAAAGAAAGATTAGTATAAACTAAAACTAAATAATGGGAGGAAATGTTTTAAATGAATGTTAAGGTGGATAAGAAGGAAAAAAATGTAGTTGAGTTAGAGATTGAAGTTAGTGCTGACAAATTTGAAGAAGGACTAAAAAAGTCATATCAGAAAAATGTAAAAAAATTTAATATACCTGGATTTAGAAAAGGGAAAGCTCCTAGAAACATTGTTGAAAGATACTTTGGCCCAGAAGTACTTTATGAAGATGCAATAAATATTATTTTTCCAGAAGTTTATGAAGAAGCTGTTAAAGAAAGCGATATTCACCCTGTAGATAGACCTGAATTGGATGTCAAGCAAATAGGTGACGGCCAAAACTTGGTATTGACAGCTAGTGTAACTGTCAAACCAGAAGTTTCACTTGGTGAATATAAAAATATTGAAATGGAGAAGGTAGAAATAAATATTACTGATGAAGAAGTAGAAAAAGAGATTCAAACGATAGCGGAAAAAAATGCAAGAATGGTAACAGTTGAAGATAGGGGCATAGAAAAAGGTGACACTGCAGATATAGATTTTGAAGGATTTATTGATGGAGTACCTTTTGAAGGAGGAAAAGGAAGTGGTTTTTCTCTTGAAATAGGTTCAGGTCAGTTTATTCCTGGATTTGAAGATCAGCTCATTGGAGGAAAACCAGGAGATGATATAGATGTGACTGTTACTTTTCCAGAGGATTATGGCAAGGAAGATGTGGCAGGAAAGGAAGCTTTATTTAAAGTAATTATAAACGATGTAAAGCTCAAAGAAATGCCAGAAATAGATGATGAATTTGCAAAGGATGTAAGTGAATTTGATACTTTAGAGGAATATAAGTTAGATATAAAGAAAAAACTTACAGAGGCAGCTGAAAACAAGGCAAAACACGAGTTTGAAGACAAGTTGATTGAAAAAATAGTTGAAAATACCACTGTTGAAATACCTCAAATTATGGTAGAAAAGCAAATGGATATTATGGTTCGAGATTTTGATAGCAAATTAAGATATCAGGGCTATAATATTGAACAATATTTACAGATGGCTCAAGTGGATATTAATACATTTAAAAGTCAATTTGCAAGTCAAGCAGAAAAAGAAGTTAAAACTCAGCTTGTGCTAGAAAAAATAAGTGAAGAAGAAGATTTTCAGGCATCAGAAGATGAGTATGAAGAAGAAATCAAAAGCATTTCCGAAAAATATAAACAGAGTATTGAAGATTTTAAGAAACTTTTAAGAGATGACGATATAGAATATATTAAGAACATAATAATTACTAGAAAAACAGTTGAATTTTTGTCTCAAAGTGCAAAGATAATATAAAAGGTTTAATTACCAGTTTTTTTGGGAAGAAATAATTAGGATTGATAATAGGGAGGCGTTATAATGAGTTTAGTACCAATAGTTGTTGAACAGACTAATCGTGGAGAACGTTCATATGATATTTTTTCAAGGCTTTTAAAGGACAGGATTATTCTTTTAAGTGATGAAGTAAATGATGTAACAGCAAGTTTAGTAGTTGCTCAAATGCTTTTCTTAGAGGCTGAAGATCCAGATAAGGACATACAACTATATATAAACAGTCCTGGTGGTTCAGTTACAGCAGGGTTTGCAATATATGACACCATGCAATATGTAAAACCTGACGTTTCAACTATTTGTGTTGGATTAGCTGCTAGTATGGGTGCGTTTTTATTAGCTTCAGGAGCAAAGGGAAAAAGATTCGCATTGCCAAACAGTGAAATTATGATTCATCAGCCATTAGGAGGAGCAAGAGGTCAAGCGACAGATATTAAGATACATGCAGAGTGGATAATCAAAATAAAAAATAAACTAAATAGTATTTTAAGTGAAAAAACAGGTCAACCTTTAGAAAAAATTGAAAGAGATGTTGAGAGAGATTTCTTCATGTCGGCAGATGAGGCAAAGGTTTATGGAATAGTGGATCAAGTAATGGAAAGAAGAAAATAAATGAGGTGGTAGTGTGTCAAGATATGATGAAAAAAAGCAGCTAAAGTGCTCATTCTGCGGAAAGACTCAAGAACAGGTTAAAAGATTGGTTGCAGGGCCTGGAGTATATATATGTGATGAATGCATTGAACTTTGCTCCGAGATTATAGAGGAAGAGTTTGAAGATGCAAGAGCTGATGCAGAGCTTAATGACATACCTAGACCGATTGAAATAAGAGAAATATTAGATCAATACGTTATAGGTCAGGAAGCTGCTAAAAAGTCTTTGGCAGTAGCTGTTTATAATCACTATAAGAGGATTAATACAGAAGTCAAGGGTTCATCAGATGTAGAACTTCAGAAAAGTAATATTGTTATGTTAGGACCAACAGGTTCAGGTAAAACACTATTAGCACAGACTCTTGCTAGAATATTAAATGTTCCTTTTGCTATAGCTGATGCTACCTCTCTTACAGAAGCTGGATATGTAGGTGAAGATGTTGAGAACATTCTTCTTAAGATTATTCAAGCAGCTGATTATGATATTGAGAGAGCAGAAAAAGGAATCATATATATTGATGAAATTGATAAAATCGCAAGGAAATCTGAAAATCCCTCTATAACAAGAGATGTAAGTGGAGAAGGTGTCCAGCAGGCACTTCTTAAAATTCTTGAGGGAACAGTTGCATCGGTTCCACCACAAGGTGGAAGAAAGCATCCACATCAGGAGTTTATACAAATAGATACTACAAATATATTATTTATTTGTGGAGGAGCTTTTGATGGAATTGAAAAGATTATAGAAAACAGAATTGGTAAAAAATCAATGGGCTTTGGGGCTAAAATTGAAAGTCCTAAAAAAGCTGATGTTGGTCAAATGTTAAAGGAAATACTACCTCAGGATCTTTTAAAGTATGGACTTATTCCAGAGTTTGTTGGAAGACTTCCTGTGCTAGTATCATTGCATTCACTTGATAGAAATGCCCTTGTTCAGATATTAAGTGAGCCTAAAAATTCCCTTGTCAAACAGTATCAGAAGCTTTTTGATATGGATGATGTTGAGCTTGAATTTGAAAGTGAAGCATTAGAGGGTATTGCAGACAAGGCTATCTCCAGAAATACAGGAGCTAGAGGCTTAAGGGCAATACTTGAAGAAATAATGCTGGATGTTATGTATGATATTCCTTCAAGAAACAATGTTGAAAAGTGTATTATAACTAAAAACAGTGTTGAGAAAAAGGAATCTCCTGAAATAATAATTAATGAAAACAAAAAAGCTTCAAAACGTTCATCAAGTAAAAAATCCCGTGTAAAAAAAGAATCAGCTTCTTAACTTAAGATTGTAATATGACTAGTAATATATTTTATCTTAGGAAGTGAAAAATTTAAATATCCCTAAAACCTTTAAAACAAAAGGTTTTAGGGTTTTTATTTTTATTTAAATGCAATTGGGAATAAATTTTTTAATTCTTTGTCATATTTCAAGAGTTTGGTGCGTCTAATAAGTGAAAGGAGTGTGAGAAATGAATGTTATTTATTTTTACAACAAGTGATAATGATAGTACTAATATTGATTACCTTATTGATAGTTATAGCAAGAGTTTGATGCGTTTATGCTACATATACTTAAAAGACTATCATCTTGCAGAAGACGCAGTTCAGGAAACTTTGTTTAAGGCTTATAAGTCATATAAGTACTTTCGAAAAGAAAGCAGTGAAAAAACATGGATTACAAAAATAGCAATTAACACATGTAAAAGTTATTTGAGAAAATATACAAACAAAGAAATTGTGGATAGCAATTATATTTTATTAGATTACGAATCTAGGGATGAGGAAACAAAATTTTACAGGACTGATGAAGCAAAAGATCTTCTTAATGCCATTTATAATCTACCTCAAATATATAAACAGGTAATACTTCTGAAGTGTTATTTAGAACTTAGTATTTCTGAAATATCTAAAATAATAAAGCAAAAAGAAAACACTGTATCAGTAAGGCTAAAAAGGGCAAAAGAAATTTTAAAAAAAGAGCTAAAGGAGGAAGTAATATGAGTAAAATTCACCAAATTAAAGAAATAATTGATGTGAATCTAGAGTATCTTGACATTTCAATAGATACTAAAAGCAGACTAAGAGAAAAAGCAAGAAAAAGGAGAGGGTTTGTAATGAAAAAGTATAGTATTGCTAGCATTGTTGTGATTACAGTTATAGTAGTATTACTGACTTCATTCTATAATTCAAAAAATATAAAGATATATGCAAAAGATCTTATGGAGGGAATAATTCCCGAAGAAGTTCAAATCATTAATTTAAGTAGTGAATTTAATTTAGCTACTTTAGATTTTTCCATTGAACTATTTAAACACGCTTATCAAAAGGATAAAAATAGCCTTGTATCACCTGTATCTGTTTACTTAGCTTTGGGAATGACAGCTAACGGAGCTGATGGTGAGACTTTGCAGGAGTTTGAAAAATTACTTGGTGGATATAATTTTTCGATTGAGGAACTTAATAGGCATTATTATACTCTAGCAAAAAGCTTTTCAGACATAGAAAAAGGAAGTGTCAATATTGCAAATTCTGTATGGTACGGGAATGAATTTGACATTAACAAAAATTTTTTACAAGTTAATGCAGACTATTATGGAGCAGATGCTTTTAAAGTGGATTTTAATTCTTCCAAAGCTATAAATGGCATAAATAATTGGGTGAAAAATAAGACACAAAAAAATATTAATAAAATAGTAGATACAATTGATCCAGATACTATTATGTATCTAATTAACTCTATTTATTTTGAAGCAGAGTGGGAAGAAAAATATGCTAAAAGAGCTGTTAGAAAGGGAGAGTTTTATATTGACAATAATAACACTATATCAGTAGACTTTATGCATTCGAATGAACTAGAATATTTAAGAAATGATATAGGAAGTGGTTTTATGAAAAACTATAAAAATGGAAGGTATGGTTTTGTTGCTCTTTTGCCAGATGAGGGCATAAGTATAGATAGTTATGTCGAGTATTTAACGGCTGAAGTTTTTTTGAGCACATTAAAAAATAGATTAAATGAGGAGATTGGAGTGGCAATTCCAAAATTTAAGAGTGAATATGAAATTAATCTCGTTGAAACTCTCGAAGAAATGGGATTAAAAAAATGTTTCAGCAGTCAGGCTGATTTTAGTAAAATGGGTGAAAATAATATTTTTTTACAAGAAGTATTTCATAAAACATTTATTCAAATTGATGAAAATGGCACAAAGGCAAGTGCTGCTACAAAAAATGAAGTATATAAGAGTCTTATTATGGAAGATATTATTTTTGATCGACCTTTTGTATATGCCATAATTGACATACAAACAAATCTTCCCTTGTTTATTGGGACAATGATAGATCCATCTTAAACGATATATTATTTGACAATTAGATGAAATGACATAATTTAAATAGAAAAAATAAATATCAAATAGACGTTAATTTGTAATAATTTCACGTCTATTTGATATTTAAGCTTTTTTAATTATTGTCTCTTATAAAATTAATAATTAAATAATATATTAAAAACTTTGTTTTTACGGGTATTTTAAAAATGAATATAGAAACTTTAGCCCTTACAAAAAAACTTTATGTTTACAAACTGTAGAAAATTTAAATATAAAATAAAATTAATTAATTTTAATATATATATATATATATAATTGTTATTAAAGTTTAATTATTGATTATAAAGTTAAACATAAAGCTACTTATTAATTAAAAATATTATTATTATATATATACATTAATAAGGGGGTGAATTTTTTACATATCAATTGCTAATCATAAAAATATAAAAATTTATGATGAAATTCGATTAATTAAAAAGAAGATTACTAAACAAAGGAAAGGTGAAACTATGAAAAAAATTAGAAAGTATGGTTTAACGTGTATTTTGATAATTGCTATTGCTTTAACATGGTCGTCAATTGTATTTTCTCAAACAAAGTATGCATCTTGTTATGGTTTTCGATATTCAGCATCTGAAAATACAAGACGAGATGCTACTAATGCTGCTAGGTCATATGAAATAGCTGGTTATGTTTCATTTGCAAATCATGATTACCCTGCTAATGTAGCATTAAGTAATTTAACTACTGATGACATATTCTTTTTTAGCGGTCATGCAAGTAGCGAGTTATTGCAATTCTATAATGGTAGTACTACTTCAAATATGACAAGAACACAGGTAGGGAATAGGAACTTAAATAGAATGAGATTAGCTGTTTTGGGAGGTTGTAGAACTGCTAGTGGTACAAATAATATTACAAGAACATTTAACTTACAAGGTGCTGACTGTTCAATAGGCTGGACGACGACCACTACTTTTATACGTCATAGTTTTTGGCTAGATTATTTTAATTATTATTTAGAGATTGGACAAACTGTAAATCAAGCTAGACAAAATGCAGATGCTACTTTAGCTCTGATTTTTGGTAGTGATGTTGGAGGAACTAATAATCATAGGATTTATGGTAGTGGTAGCACAAAAATCAATTAAGCAGTACTTTGAAGTAAATTTTAAAAAGAAAAGATGAGGTGTCATAATATGAAAAAACTTAACAAATTATTATCAGTAGTTTTAGTATTAAGTTTGGCAATGAGTTCTGCTATTTATGTATTTGGAAATAATAATCGTACTAATGATGGAAAAACTAAAGAGAATAATATTGATAAAGAATTAAATATAACACTTAGAGATGAAAAAAACATTAAGCTAAAATATGATTATTCTTTTGATTTAAATAACTCAAAAGATAAAATACATAAATATAGAGATGATAAGAATAATGAAATCTTTGTTAATGAAGACAAAAAAATAACTGGAATAATATACAAAGAAAATGAGTCAAAAAGAAAATCAAGAACTAATTTTGAGCAGCTTAAAAAAATAGCACAGAAAGAAGTAGAAAATTATGTTGATATTAATGACTATTGCTATGAAACTTATAGGCATCATGAGCAGTTACAAACATATACTTTTATTTGGACTAAATACATTAACAGTATTAAAACTGTTGACTCTATTCAAGTTACCTTAAGCAGTAATGGTGAATTATTATCAACTATTATGCCCAATGTAGGACTTTTTAATAGCAACAGTAGAGATAAAATGGAATTATCAAGAAAACATATAAGTGAAGAAGAAGCAGTTAAATTTTTAGAAAAAGTTATTAAAAACAACTTTAAAAAACTAAATGATATTAGTCTAAAAAGCTATTCTATTTTAGAAGAAGAACTTTGTTTTGTTGAAAGTGGAGATCTTGTATGGAAGTATTTCATTGAATTACAGTACTATGATGAAGAAAATGAAATTGATTTATCTACAGCAAAGTATGTTTTAATTAATGCTATATCAGGAGAAACTTTAGAAATACAGTATTAAATCACAAAAGCGATAAAAGGTAAATTCAATATTGACATTTGGGAAATTTGAGACTATAGTAGATTAAAAATAACAGCTCCTTTTTGGCTAGAATTATAAAAAAGCCTAAGAGGAGTTTGTTTTATACCAAACCAAGTCATCAATATTAAAATGGATGAATATAAACTTACATTTAACAATTATCATAAAAACAAATAAATTTTTATATTCTAATATTCTAAGATTAAATTTCTTTTTTACATTGAATAAAAAAAACAATCAAGGCAAATACTATTTTAAAGTAGTGGAATTTAGTTTTAGTTTAGGGAGGACAAAAAATGCTTACAACTACTCTTTTCATTATACAGTTTTTTTTCTCGATTATAATAGGATTGTATTTTTTAAATTTACTTAAATCACAGCAGGGAAACAAAAATGCAATTGAGAAAGAGTCCAAAAAGGAAATGGAAAAGCTAAAAAAGCTAAGAGATATAAAACTAACTGAGCCTTTATCAGAAAAGACCAGACCATCTTCAATTAAAGACATTGTAGGACAAAGTCAAGGACTTAGGGCTCTAAGAGCTGCTCTATGTGGTCCTAATCCTCAACATGTTTTAATTTATGGGCCTCCTGGAGTTGGCAAAACTGCTGCAGCCAGAGTTATTTTAGAAGAAGCAAAAAAGGTTGATATTTCTCCATTTAAAAAGGATGCTAAATTTGTAGAGATGGATGCTACTACGGTAAGATTTGATGAAAGAGGTATAGCAGATCCATTAATAGGCTCTGTACATGATCCCATTTATCAGGGAGCAGGTGCATATGGCGTTGCAGGAGTTCCACAGCCAAAACAAGGTGCAGTTACAAAAGCACATGGTGGAATACTATTTATAGATGAAATAGGAGAACTTCATCCAATACAGATGAATAAGCTTTTAAAGGTACTTGAGGATAGAAGAGTATTTTTAGAAAGTGCTTATTATAGTTCTGAAGATAAAAACACTCCTTCACATATACATGATATATTTCAAAAGGGTTTACCAGCAGATTTCAGGCTGGTAGGAGCTACAACAAGGACAGCAGATGATATTCCTCCTGCCATAAGATCTAGGTGTGTTGAAGTATATTTCAGACCTCTTACACAAAGTGAAATACTTGAGATAGCCAGAAATGCCGCTAAAAGAGGTGGATTTGAAATGGAGGAAGCAGGGGATGAAATTATAGCTAAATATGCTAAAAACGGAAGAGAAGCTGTAAATATAGTTCAGATTGCAGGTGGTGTAAGTTTAGTTGAGGGAAGAAGTATTATTAAAAGAAAAGATATTGAATGGGTAATAGAGTTTGGACATTATAGTCCACGGATAGAAAAAAAGGTATCTAAGGATAAGCAAGTTGGATGCATAAATGGACTAGCGGTATTTGGTAATAGCACAGGGATGATTGTTGACATTGAAGTATCTGTAATGAAAGCATTAAGTGGCAAGGGAGGCATAAAGATAACAGGTATAATTGAGGAAGAAGAAATGGATGGCAGAGGACAAAAGCTTAGAAGAACAAGTTCGGCAAAATCATCTGTTGAAAATGTTTTGACTGTATTAAAGAAAATTCTTAACATTGATCCTAAAGAATATGATATTCATTTAAATTTTCCCGGTGGTATACCAATAGATGGACCTTCAGCAGGAATAGCAATTGCAACTGCAATATATTCTGCAATTAAAAATATTCCTGTCAGCAGCGAAATAGCAATGACAGGTGAAATTTCAATAAGGGGAAAAGTAAAGCCTGTTGGTGGCGTTGTTGCTAAAGTGGAAGCAGCAAGAAATGCAGGTATCAAAAAAGTATTGATAGCCAAAGAAAACTATCAGGAAATGTTTGAAAATATTGATGTAGAAGTTATTCCTGTAGAGGATATATTTCAAGTTATTGATTTGGTGCTTAACGAGACAAAAGAAGAAACTGAAAATATTTCTATTCAAAACAATCCAGTTACCGTGCTAAGTGCAGCAACACAAGGTGATGGATCTTATGCCTAAAACAACTTTTAGGAATACAATTTATAGTTAGTGTGTATATTAAAATAGCTAAAATAACTGGGTGGATATGGGTGTATTAATGGATGTTTTTCTTAACATTTATTAAATACACCCAAAATAGCTTGGGTGCATATTTTTCTTCACACTAATTAAATGCATATAAAATAGCTTAATAAGGTTTACAAAAGAGAATATTAATAATATTATAGTAATTGTGTAAAAGTTTTGGCAGTAGATTTTCTTTGCGTATGTTAAAAGGGGAGCTGATTTTTGTGAGTATATTTGAAGCAGTGGTAATAGGTATTGTGCAGGGTCTAACAGAGTTTATACCAGTTAGTAGTTCTGGGCATATTGTACTTTTTAATAAGCTCTTTGGTATTGAAGAGGGAACAGTTACATTTAGTGTAGCAGTTCATGTGGCAACTCTTATAGCTGTAGTTTCTGTTTTGTGGAGAGACGTTTTTGAAATGATAAAAAAGCCCACCAGTAAGCTTACCCTGCTGGTAATTGTAGCTACTCTACCACTTGGAATTGTAGGTTTTGTGTTTAAGGAAATTATTAAAGGCTTTTTAGAAACAGGGGTTACAGTTGGATTTGGTTTTTTTATAACTGGAACTGTCCTCTGGTATGCAGAATATGCAAATAAAAATAAATCAAAAAATAAAAAGTTTGAAGAGACCAGTTTCTTTGATGCTATTGTTGTAGGCATAGCTCAGGTAATTGCAATGCTTCCAGC
Source organism: Acetivibrio alkalicellulosi (assembly GCA_008125075.1). GTDB lineage: Bacteria > Bacillota > Clostridia > Acetivibrionales > Acetivibrionaceae > Herbivorax > Herbivorax alkalicellulosi. Next base: position 37,952 of record VLTH01000001.1, read on the forward strand.
AGTATCCCGTTCAGGTTCAACTATTGGAGGAGCTCTGTTTAGAGGATTAAACAGAGAGTTTGCTTTAAAATTCTCTTTCTTAATGTCAATACCTGCCATTTTAGGGCCTGCACTTTTAGAAAGTATAGATATAGTTAGAGCAGGGGGAGAAACCGGAGTAGATATTATGCCATTGATATTTGGAATGATTGCAGCAGGCATATCAGGTTATCTGGCAATTAAATTTATGCTAAAAGTTTTTGCAAAATCAAGCTTAAGAATTTTTTCCTATTATGTTTATACATTGGGTGTATTTGTTGTAATAGATCAATTGTTTACAAAAAGGTTTTTTTAAAGCATAAGAATTTACATAGGAATGATAAAATATAATTTCCACTACTATTTTAATAGAGCGTTATTTGACGATAAATAGCTTTGTGGAAAGTGGAAGTGATATTTTTGACATAACTTGGTTTATCTGGCGAACTTATATGATAAGTGGGTGTTTTTAATGAAAGATATTATAATTTTAGGTATAGAGACAAGTTGTGATGAGACTTCAGCTTCTGTAGTTAAAAATGGTCGAGTAGTATTATCTAATGTTATATCATCACAAATAGATCTTCATCAGAAATATGGAGGAGTAGTTCCTGAAATAGCCTCTAGGAAACATGTTGAATTAATAATACCTGTTGTTGATGATGCCCTAAAAGGCGCAGGTATTAATTTAGATCAAGTGGATGGTATAGGAGTAACTTATGGGCCAGGTTTAGTAGGGGCACTTCTTGTGGGGGTATCAGCGGCAAAGGCCCTTGCCTTTACAATGGATAAGCCTCTTATTGGAGTCCATCATATTGAAGGGCATATAGCAGCTAATTATATAGAGCATATAGATTTAGAGCCTCCTTTTGTATGTCTTATTGTATCTGGAGGCCATAGTCATATTGTCTACGTTGAAGATTATAATAAATTTGAAATACTGGGGAAAACTAGAGATGATGCTGCTGGAGAAGCTTTTGACAAGGTTGCACGTACTTTGGGGATGGGGTATCCTGGAGGACCTCTAGTTGACAAGGCTGCAAAGCTCGGAAACCCTAATAAAATTAATTTTCCCAGAGTATACTTTGAAAAGGGAAACTTAGACTTTAGTTTTAGTGGTATTAAGACTGCTGTGTTAAATTATATTAATATAATGGATCAAAAAGGTGAGAGCTATAGAATTGAAGATGTATGTGCAAGTTTTCAGTTTGCTGTAGTTGAGGTGCTGATAAATAACCTTATGACTGCTGTAAAACTTAAAAAATGTAACAAGGTGGCTTTAGCAGGAGGAGTTGCAGCTAATTCTTGCTTAAGAGAAGCATTGACAGATAATGCACAAAAGAATAACTTCAGTGCCTATTATCCAAAACCACTCTTTTGCACAGATAATGCTGCAATGATAGCTAGTTCTGCATACTATCAGTTTATTAATGGGTATAACTCTGATCTATATTTAAATGCTATTCCTAGTTTGAAAATAGGAAGCCGATAAGTAATAATACACACTAGGCCTGTGGATAACTTAAAACAATTTTTTAAAATATAAAAGTTTATTTTCTAACTAAATTATATGAATTTAACTATAAAAACATCAATAATGAAAGAAAATGTTTTTGATGAATAATAATATATCTGTGTTATGTTTATAAAATACATTAAATAGAAAAAAATTCATATAAACATTGGATTTGTATTGAAACCTTAGAGTATCAAGGCTTATAGTTAATCAATGTGATTTTTAGTAGCAAAAAAAGTAAATGTTTACGTAAAAAAATTAATAAAATAGGACATAAGTCCTATTAAATTTAGTTAATTAAATGCCGAATACTGTTGAAATTTGATATGTTGATATTGTGGAAACAATACTTAAATGCAGTTGTTTCAAATGTTTAATACTGTGGATAAAGTTGTGGATATTGTGGATTAATTTTAGTACAAACTATTAAAGTACAATTTTTTTTGTAAACATGCATCCGTATAAAAGAAAAGAGGAAGAAAAAAATATGAAAGTTGCTTCCAAAGAATATTTAATAAATATAGTCTATAAGACAAATATATTACCAATTACATCCAATTGTAATACATCATGTGTTTTTTGCAGTCATAAACAGAATCCAGACGGAGTAGAGGTATTTAGTACGGGAAATCTTAACTTGAATGACTATATAGAATTAATTGAATATTTGTCTCCAGATAAAAAGATTGTAATAGGAGAATCAGCTACCAGAATAATCGAAGGAGAGCCTTTTTTACATAAAGATATACTTCATATTTTAGATATTATAAGAAAAAAATACAAAAAGACAACTATACAAATTACTACTAATGGAATCCTTCTAGATGAAGAAATAATTAATACTCTTGTGAAATTAGAAAACATTGAATTAAATATATCTTTAAACTGTATAAATGATGAAAAAAGGAAAAAGATACTAGGTGTAAAAAGAAACCATAATATAAAAAATATATTCTACCTTTTAAAAGATAAAATTAATTACACTGCAAGTGGAGTAATAGTTCCAGATATTATTGATAAAACTGATATTGAAGATATGGTTGCTTTTTTAAGTTATAATAATGCAAACTCTATAAGATTTTTTATTCAGGGTTGTACTTATAAAGCTACTAATACTTTTGACTTTTATGAGGTATATTATAAATTCTCTAGTCTTATAAGCAATTTAAGGTTAAAATATAATATTCCCATAGTTTTAGAACCGTCATTTATAAAGACCCTTGATTGCAAAGTAGAAGGAGTCATTAAAGATACACCTTCTTTTAGAGCTAGAATTAAAGAAGGAGATTTCATTGAAGAAGTAGATGGTAATAAAATAATATCAAGAGTAGATGCATTTAATAAAATATACAAAAAAGAAAACCCAATGATAAGGATTAAAAGAAACAATGCAAGTCACATTATAAAAATTGAAAAAAGAAAGAATGAATCTTCTGGAATTATTGTTTTGTATGATATTGATCCAGATATAATAATTGATATACATCGACTGATATTAAGGCACAAAGCAAAGAATGTACTTTTTATGACATCAGAACTTGCATATGATATTTTTAAATGTTTTTTAGATATTAGTCAGTGTGAATTTAAATATAATGTTTTAAAAGTAAAAAATGAATTTTTTGGTGGAACCATTAAATGTGCAGGACTTCTTACTGTAGGCGATGTTATTAAGGCTGGAAAGGAATATATAAACAAAATAAATAAACCCCATTTAATTATTCTTCCTCCTGTTATGTTTGACTATATGGGTAGAGATTTGCAGGGAAGAAAAATATATGAAATAGAAGAAGAACTAAATGTAAGTGTTGATATTCCGTGATATACTATTCTTCTCAAAAAGTTTGCTTTTTTAGCAAACTTTTAAGAAGATATAGTTCCTCTGTTTATCGCAGCGGAACTTAACTACTATGATTGCAGCTTCCGCTGCTATATAATAAAAAAATAATAGGGAATAAACGTTTTAGGAAGTAAACATATTGCACGCCCCATTAAATCAAAGGTTATAAGCCTCCAGAATACATGGTATAACTGTCTAAAACTTTTACAACATAGTTTTGAGTTTCCTTAAAGGGCGGTATACCATTATACTTTAAAACATTACCTGGACCTGCATTATAGGCAGCAAGTGCAAGTTTGATATCACCTTCAAAACTCTTTAGCTGATCTCTTATATACCTTGTACCAGCGTCAATGTTTTGAGAAATATCGAAAGGATCAGTTACTCCAAGCCAATCTGCAGTACCTGGCATTAACTGCATCAAACCTTGTGCACCTGATCGGGATACTGCTTTAGGATTAAAGCTAGACTCATGTTTTATAATTGCTCTTATAAGGTTTGCGTCCACACCATGTTTTAAAGAAGCTTTTTGTATGTTTTGATTAATTAATTCCATAAGTTCAGTTCTATCCTCAGGTATATATGCAGTAGTATTTGAAAGGGAAAGGCGGGCTCTATTTAAGTCAATAGTTCTATCATTTCCCTCTTTGTCAACTGCTTGTGGCAAGTTACTGCTTACCGTAGGTTTATTAAGCTCAATTAAGTTTATATCAATACTACTATTGTTTTCGTTATTATTTAAGGCTGTGTCCAGTGTGTTTTGAAACACTTTGTCTGGAACACCCTGTCTATTAATTCTAATAGGAACTCTACTTTGAATTTCATTAAATTTTTGATTAAATATATCACTAACTCTCATGTTATCACCTTTTAACATTTTATCGTATTCTAAGACTCCATCTTCTATAAGGTGGAGTTCCTCTTATAAATCTTCAGGTGGAGTTGAGTCTCCATCTGAAGCCTCGATGTTTAGCTTTAGCTAAACGAGTTCACTTAATTCAACTATTCATCTTTTATAAGGTGAAGCTATCTTCAATACTTTAAGTGGATTAGAGTTTAACCAAAAACCTTTATCTTATCCATTAAACAGTTCAATTAAGTACTATAAAATTTATCGACATTATATAACTTTAACATTATAGTTATAAGCAAAATTAAGATACTTCTTTTTTTGAACGTTTAACAAATTTAGAACATGCCTTCTTTGTTTTACCGTCATATTTCCTAACAGTGAAAAGCTGGCAAATACCCATAGATTTATCTTCTATATTTTTAGTATCAAACATAATAAAATTATCACAGTTTTCGCAGGTGTTTATGTTTCTTTTAATAGACTTTAGAGCAGGCATATATCTATGGTTAGAACATACATAATCAGAAGATACTACTCCTTTTTCAATGCATAATATATCGGTATTTATGTTAATTTGTGTTCCTTTTAAGCAATTACTGCAAGTTCTTTTTACACGCAAACTGTTCTCCTCCCAACAAGTAAAACTACATTTTGTTTTCAATCCCTTTCTTTTTTATATTATAACACTATAACCTTAAGCGTGGAAGGATGTGGGAAATAATATTTCACATTTTCATTTTAAAAAATGATTAATTAATGTATAATATATAAATATCGTTGTTTTACTAAATAATCTTTAAGGAGTGTGTCATGAAAAAACCAATAATTCACAGAAAAAGGTATATACCAGATGAAACTATTGATATAACAGGTGATGAGCTTGTTTTAAGGAACGATGAATTATTAATAACAAAATGGAAGCCCATCAGAGAACGTAAGGATATTTCCAGAGGTATATCCTATACATTCTTAAAAGAGGGATATAAAATAAGTAAATTTTTTGGTCCCGATGGAAATTTTATATATTGGTACTGTGATATTATTGATGTTAAGTATGATAAAAGCAAGGATTTATACACTTTAGTGGATTTACTTTTAGATGTTAAGATAATGCCTGAAGGAAATGTTCAGGTTTTAGATGCAGATGAACTTTCATTGGCACTTGAAAAAGATATTATTACAAAAAGTGAAGTTTGTATGTCCTTAAAGGTTTTGGATAAAATATTAAAAATGAACTATGAAGGGCAATTTCCACCTGAAATATGTAGAGAATAGACAGTTCTAAAAGCAATTTTAGAATAAATTTAGGAGAAATAAATTATATGGACAGATTTATTGACTTACATACCCATTCTACTGCCTCTGATGGAACTATGACGCCAGCAGAAGTAGTGAGGCATGGAAAAGAAATAGGGCTTTGTGCAATGGCCTTAACTGATCATGATACTATTGACGGAATTGAAGAAGCTTTACAAGAGGCTAAGAGAATAAAATTTGATGTTATTGCCGGGGTTGAAATTAGTGTTGATTATAGTAAGCAATATGAAATGCACTTGTTGGGATATTTTTTTGATGGAAAGCATATAAACATAAGTGGTCTACTATCAAAACTTACAGATAGCAGAAATGAAAGAAACCCTATTATGATTAAAAAGCTTAATGAATTAGGATTTGATATAACTTTAGAAGAGGTAAAAGAAGAGGCAAAGGGAAAAGTAATAGCAAGGCCTCATATTGCAAGTGTTATGCTCAAAAAAGGATATATTAATAGTATTCGGGAAGCTTTTGATAAATATATTTCCAGTGGTAAGCCTGCTTATGTAAAAAAAGAAAAACTCAAACCCCAAGAGGCTATAAAAGAAATTTTAAAAAGTGGTGGAATACCTGTTTTGGCGCACCCTATATATTTAGGACTAGATTTTCATAAACTTGATGATCTATTGTATAATTTAAAAAAGGCAGGAATTATAGGCATAGAGGCATATTATTCTGACAATTCAAAAGATGACACCGGAAATCTTTTAAGACTATGCATAAAACATGGATTAATACCAACCGGAGGAAGTGATTTTCACGGTGATTTTAAGCCTGATATAAAACTTGGCATTGGTAAAGGGGACTTACATGTTCCTTATGAATCTTTAGAAAAAATGAAAAAATTAATGAATTGAAGGTGATGTACTATGGGGAATAAATTTAAAATGACAGCATATATTTTTACCTATTTGCTTGTTTTTTTGGGAGTTCAGGTGTTAACAGGTGTCATTTTAGCTTTAGGCTATATTGGTATCTCAGTACTAGCATTAATTATGTCCGGAGAAAACATAAGTGACATTAATATGATTCAATTTGAAGAAGACATTTTTAGATATATTACTGAGCAAATTAATGTTAGTTTAATAATTTCATTTGTCATTAGTTTAGTTATTTATTATTTTATTTTTAAGATTAGAAAAATAAACATACTTAAAGCTAGTGGGTTTTCAAAAATTAGAGTTTCAAACATTCCTATACTTGTAATACTGGCTATATCTATGAATATAGTGGTAAGCTTTATTTTATCAATAGCAATGAAATACATGCCTTATAATCAGACCTTTGCTAAATATCAAGAAATGATGGAGGAGTTATTTAAAGGAGGTAATACATACTTATTATTAATAAGTATTGGAATACTAGCTCCTTTGTTAGAGGAAATTGTTTTTAGAGGGCTTATTTTTAGTGAATTGAGAAAGAATACAAATATTATCATCACTATTTTAATCCAGGCACTTTTATTTGGAATAGTTCATTTAAATCCTGTTCAAAGTACATATGCATTTTTTCTTGGAATATTTTTAGGATTTCTGTATGTATGGACAAAGTCAATCTGGGCACCTGTAATTGTTCATATAGTATTTAATTCATTTTCTGTTATATCTACAAGATTACCAGAAGTAAGTACATTAAGTATACCAATTCTTGTAGCAGCATTTGTTTTTTCTATTATAGGTACAATATTAATTATTTTAAACAGGGAAAAAGCTGTTCAGGTGGAGTAGATTTCGTCTAACTTAACATACCTGATTTACTTAAAAAAACTCATGTTAAAACTCTGCTTATTTTAAATGGCAGAGTTTTTTTAGGGTGCATATTTTTAAAGTGAATAAAAATATTGACTAAATATACACGTTTTATATTTCACCACTTTTTATATAAAAATAAAAAGATTATATTTACCACACTAAAAAAACATCCAGTACTAGAATATTAAGTATAGGGTTAATTATTTATAAGGTGGTGGCAATGTGAAAAATACCATTGGCATATTTATCAATTCATCTTAGAAATATAGATAAATATGCTATGATATCTGTGTTAACGTATTTTTAGGCATCGTTTAAAAATAACTTCCTCTAAGTTTTCACTTCCAACGCTTTCATTACCACACGCGTTACGCGAAAAAGAGGAAGTAATTCTTTAGCCGAGCCTTAGAACAAAAAACAAATTCCATACAGTATAACCTATTAATTTAAAAAATCTTAGATACTTAGATATTGTAGATTTTCTGGTACAAGTTGTATGGGTAGAGAAAATGGGAGGGTAATGTATGTGTAAAAAGTTTTTTATTATGGCATTATTGGTAATGCTGATTTTAAGTACGTGTAATATGGTTTTTGGTAATACGCCTTTATATGGAGACTTAAATGGAGATGGAAGAATAGATTCAACAGATATAATTTTAATGAATCGCCATGTATTAGGAGTAAGTACTCTTAGCAATACTACCGTTGCTGATTTAAATGGAGATGGACAAATTAACTCAACTGATTATGTGCTTTTAAGAAGATATATACTTGAAATAATAAGTGTATTTCCAGTTCAAAATATGAATCCAATTACACCTTCAGAAGGGCAAATTAATTTAGGCTCTACAATAACCTATTCAGGATCAGGTATAAGAGTTGATGGATCAGTTGTTACAATTACATCAGGGGGTGAATTCACAATAAGTGGAACACTATCTAATGGTATGATAAAAGTAGAAACCAGACAGGAAGTAAGATTAAACCTAAATGGTGCTAGTGTAACCAATTCAAATGGTCCTGCAATTTACATAAAAGATGCATCAAAAGCATATATCACATTGGCAAATGGAACAACTAATAATTTAACAGATGGAAGCAATTACACAAATATAAGTGAAGGAGAGAAAATAGAAGGAACACTTTCTAGCAATGCTTCATTAGAGATAGGCGGAAATGGGACATTGAATGTGAGGGGTAATTATGATCATGGTATCATAAGTTATAAAGATTTACATATAAAAAGCGGGAATATTGTTGTTACAGGAGCTGTGACAGATGGTATTCATGCAAAGGATTTACTTGAAGTATCAGGTGGCAGCGTAAAGGTTACTGCTAGTTCAGATGGATTTGACAGTAAGGGAAATATAAGAATTACAGGAGGAACTCTTGATATAAAAGCAGGAAAGCATGGTATGACAGCTAATAATAATATAGATATTGGTGATGGAAACGTTACAGTAGAAGCTGAAAGAGATGCAATTACTGCAGATGGGAATATATCAATAGATAAGGGTAGCTTTGAATTTACTGTAGGAAGGGATGGAATAACTGCAGGTGGTAACGAAAATCCTGGATGTAATATAACAATAAATAATGGTCAATTTAGAATTAGATCTGGTTCAGATGGAATTGACGCGTCAGGCAATGTATTAATAAAGGATGGAAATATTTCTATAGCAGCTGATAATGATGGTATAAAAGGAGAAGACATAAGAATAGATGGTGGAGTTATAGATATTACAAGAGCTCTAGCAGAAGGAATAGACTGTAAAAGAAACTTAATTATTAATGATGGTAGAATAAGCATTGTATCGACTTTAGATGCTATTGATGCTTCAAACAGTATTGTTATTAATGGAGGTAGTTTTAATTTAAGATCTGCTGAGCAAGATGGTATTGATTCTAGTGGAACATTGACAATTACAGGTGGAACTTTTACAATCAACGCAGGTAAAGATGGTATAAAAGTAGATGGAAACATTAGAATTGACGATGGTACATTTAACATCACTGCTAAATCTGACGGTATTGAAACTGATAGGGCTATAGAAATTAATGGTGGGGATTTTACCATATCAGTAGACGATGAAGGAATACGTGCCATAATGGATGTTGTAATTAAAGGTGGAAAATTTAACATCACAAGGTCATATGAAGGTATTGAAAGTGATAGCGCTGCAGTTATAATACATGATGGAGAGTTTACAATAGTAGCAAGAGATGATGGAATAAGTGCTCAGACTAATGTAACTATAAATGGAGGAAATATTCATATTACAGCTGATCACGATGGAATTGACTCAAATGGAACAGTGAATATAAATGGTGGTTATATATATCTTGTTGGTGGAGGATTTCCAGAGGGTAGTGTTGATTGCGACTCTAATACATTTTCTATAACAGGAGGAACACTAATTGGAATGGCTGCAAATACAAGTCCAATAACTGAATCGGTTACTACCCAGCCTGTTTTAGTCCTTGGTGGTGCAAGAGCAAACTCTGTAATTAGTATTAGAACAGGTAACACAGAAGTTCTTAACTTAAGGGTTCCAAGAACTCATGATACATTATTATTTTCATCACCAGAGCTTAGATTACACACAACATATACTATGTATGTAGATGGAAATCAAACAAGGACATTTACTACCAACTCAATTGTTACTGTTGCTGGAGGAACTATTTTTGATCCATTTGGCGGCGGTGGCTGGCCTGGATGGCCTGGAGGACCTGGAGGAGGATGGCCAGGTTGGGGATGGTAGATAAATTATATTTATGCCTTTTCTCCTTACAATAAATTATAATTAGGAAGACTGAAAGTATAACTTCCACTACTATACAATACATGGATAAAAGTGGAGGGTTGTATTTCAGACATTCCTTAACAGTCTTTTAAATAAAGGCTGTTTTTTTTTAGATCTATTAGGATAAAGGGCAGGACTAAAAAGCGAAAGACAAACAAATTTTACACTTATTAAATAATATATATGCTAAATGATACACTAAAAAATAGATCTGTGTTAGAATATTAAGTGTAGGAAGGTATAATTTTATATCTATCCTATTATAATTAATACATTTGCAGCGCTATTATATAATAATCTTCTCAAAAGTTTGTTTTAAGCAAACTTTATACAGCAAATCTTATAGGGTAAGGTTTATAAGATGCTTTTGGAGAAGATATAGTTCCTCTGTTTATCCTAGTGGGGCTTACTATTTTGATTGCAACTTCTGTTGCGATATAAAAATTTTGTGGTGCAAAGTAATCGGGGAGGAAAAAATCTATGTGTAAAAAGTTTTTTTTAGTGGTACTTTTGACAGTTATTATTACCTGTACTTTTCAGACAACTTTTGGAAATACTCCATCATATGGAGACTTAAACGGTGATGGCAAGATAAACACAATCGATCTAGTTATGATGAATCGTCATATTCTGGAAATTCAAGCTCTTGAAGATACTGTAGTAGCAGACCTAAATGGCGACGGAAAAGTAAACTCAATAGATTATGTACTTTTAAGAAGATATATACTTGAAATTATATCAGTGTTTCCAGTGGAAAACATGACTCCTTCAATTGATGGTGAAATAAATCTAGGATCAACAATAACCTATTCTGGTGAAGGTATTCATGTAGATGGTTCAGTTGTTACAATATCCTCAGGAGGAGACTTTTTAGTAAGTGGAACTTTAGCTAATGGAATGATATATGTTAATGCAAAAGACGACGTTACATTGCATCTTAATAATGCAAATATAACTAATTTAACTGGACCTGCAATTTATTTTGACAATGGAAATAAAGCTACTATTGTATTATCTGATGGCACAATTAACAGCTTAACAGATGGAAACAGTAATATATATGATACTGAGGAGGTCAGTGTTGAAGGTGCTCTGACTAGTAATGTGGCTTTAGAGATAAAAGGGAATGGGACTTTAAATGTTACTGGTAATTATGATCATGGTGTTATAAGTTATACTGATTTATCAATAAGCAGTGGAAATATTTTTATTTTAGATGCTGTGACAGACGGAATACATGCAAAGGATTTAATAAAATTAACTGGTGGAAATATTAAAATTAACGCTAAATCAGACGGAATTGACAGCAAGGGAGACATTTATATTGATGGAAGTGTTTTAGATATAACAGCAGGAAAACATGCTATAACAGTAAATGATAATATATCAATAAATGATGGAGACATTACAATTGCTGCAGAAAGAGATGGAATTAACGCAGGCAAAAATGTAACAATTTATGACGGTAATATAAATATAATCGCAGGCGAAGAAGGAATAGATAGCAAAGGAGATTTAACTATACTCTGTGACATAAGCATAGTTTCAGTTGAAGATTGTTTTGATATTTCTGGCAATGTTGTGATTAATGGAGGAGTTCTAAACTTAAAATCTACAAGAACTGATGCAATTGATTCAAATAAATCAATAACAATTTCAGGAGGAGTCTTTGAGCTAGATGCAGGAAAACACGGTATCACAGCAGATGAAAATATTACTATTAGTGGTGGACAATTTAATATTAAAGCTGTAAGAGATGGAATTGATGCAGAACTTGACATATTAATAAGAGATGGTTTCTATACAATAGATGCAGGAAGGGATGCCATTACTGCTAATGGAAATTTAACAGTAGAGAATGGTGAGTTTACTCTTAATGCAAAATCCGACGGATTTGACATTAGTGGAGATATTCTAATTGAAAACGGAGAATACTACATATACGCTGATAATGATGGTATTAAAGGTAAGGATATAACAATAAATGAAGGAGCAATAGAAATTACAGTTTATTCAGAAGGTATAGACTGTAAAGGAAATCTAATTATAAATGATGGGCTTATAAGCGTATTTTCAAGTTCAGATTCTATTTTTGCTACTGACAGTATAGTAATTAATGGAGGTACTTTTAATTTAATATCAGTGAAGGAAGATACAATAGATTCAAGTGGATCACTTACCATTAATGATGGTGAATTCTTATTATCATCAGGTGGTAAACATGGCATAAATGTAAACGATAGCATAACTATAAAGGGTGGAATTTACAATATCACAGCTATTGGATATGGAATTAACTGTGATGGATACATTTTAATTGAAAATGGAAATTTTACCATTGATTCAGAGTTAGAAAATGTATTTGCCGGAACAGAGTTAATAGTTGGCGATGGTGTAGTAGGTATTACAGGTAATTAATTTTACCGTTCTTTTTTCCTTAAAATAATAAAAGTGAGAGGGCATTTAGCCCTCTCACTTTTATGTATAGATTTCTATTCTCAAAATACTTTTCAGAATAGAACCTTTGATTTTATGCGAATTATGTTTTCATCCTATGTTGGTGAGCTTTTTGCTCATGAATGTCTATTTTGTTTAAAGCATATTCTTTTTTATTGAATGAAGTCTTGAAAAATCTTCCCGCTCTTTTTCTTCTAGATATTTTTCCATAAAGCTTACCAAATTTTCATATCGGGGTATCATTATTGTCTTTAGAGCATTTGCTCGTTTTTGAGTTTTTTTAATGTGATTTGCCAATCTGTAAAGAGAGTTTTCTACTTGAGCTAGTTCAATAGCCAGTTTTTTCGCACTATTAAACCTTTCAAAAGTTAAATCTAAAGAATAATTGGTTCGATAAAAACTATAATTTGCATCTGGATTGGTTGAAGAAGCTTTTACTAAAGGTACCTCTACACCCATTATACTCCTGTATTTAACGCTTACACTGTCTTCTTCCGATATTGCATATCCTACTTGCTCAATAGTACTTATTCCAGAAGAGATGTTTGTCATTTGAAGAGCCTTGTAGGCCTCTTCAAAAACCATGTTCATTTCTTCCCGTAGTTTTTCAGCACGTTTTGATAATGCAATCATTTCTGTAAATAATATATTTCTTTTTTTATCTAAAAGTTCATATCCCACTCTTGACATTCTTAAATTAGAACGTGCACTAATAAGGTTTCCCTTTGAAGGAAAAGTTGAAACATCCATATATCAAAACTCCTTTAAATACTATTTATCAGGATAGTATTTGTCAAGTATCTTAGTATCTATTCTGTCAAGCTCTTCTTTGGGTAAAATACCAAGTATTTTCCAACCGGTGTTTAATGTTTGCTCCATGGTCCTATCTTCATCAATACCTTGAGATACAAATTCTTTTTCAAAAGATCTTCCAAACTCCATATATAGTTTGTCAATATTATTTAGTTCATCTTCTCCAATTACTGAAGATAAAGAGCGTACCTCCTGAACTTTTGAGTAAGATGCAAATAATTGTCTGGCACAAGCCCCATGATCTTCACGTGTTATACCTTTACCAGTTCCGTCTTTAACCAGCCTTGAAAGTGAAGGTAGTATATTAATAGGAGGATAGATACCCTTTTGATGCAAATTTCTGTCAAGAACAATTTGTCCTTCTGTAATGTATCCTGTAAGGTCAGGAATAGGGTGTGTTATATCGTCACTTGGCATTGTTAGTATTGGTATCTGTGTTATAGAACCATTTTTCTCTTTTACCATACCTGCCCGTTCATAAATTGAAGTAAGGTCACTGTACATATATCCAGGAAACCCCTTTCTACTTGGGATTTCACCTCGTGATGAAGATAGTTCTCTTAAAGCTTCGCAGTATGCACTCATGTCGGTTAGTATAACCAGAACATGCATTTCAAGCTCATATGCCATATATTCAGCAGCCGTCAGAGCACATCTTGGAGTAATAATCCTTTCTGTAGTCGGATCATTAGAGAGATTAACAAACATAACAACCTTTTGCATAACACCGCTTTGCTCAAAACTATTCTTAAAAGTTTCAGCCACTTCATAGCTTACTCCCATTGCAGCAAATACAATCGCAAAATTAGACTCATTTTCTGAAGGTAATTTTGCCTGACGAACTATTTGTTCTGTTAGAGCATCGTGGGGAAGCCCATTTCCAGAAAATATGGGAAGCTTTTGACCTCTTATAAGTGTAGTAAGACCATCTATTGAAGATATACCTGTATTAATATAGTTTCTTGGATATTTACGAGACACAGGGTTTATTGGTTTTCCATTAATGTCCCATCTAACATGAGGATATACATCTCCTAAATTGTCTTTTGGGCGACCCACACCATCAAAAACTCTTCCAAGTATTTCTTTTGACAGTGGAAGTTCTAAAGGATGGCCAAGAAATCGAGTTTTTGTATTATCAAGAGATAAATTTTGAGTACCTTCAAAAACCTGTACAATTGTGTGTTCTTCAGATATCTCTACAACTTTTCCAAGGCGCATATCACATCCATCAACTTGTATTTCCACCAATTCATCATAGGCTACACCACTTATTCCTTCAAGGATAATAAGTGGCCCTGTAATACCTTTTAGTCCTATATATTCTAATTGCATAAACAACTACTCCTTTTTAAAGCATTTAATAAATTTGAAGAAAAATATTCCAGAAATTTAAATTTTGCGGTCTAGGGTCAGTAAATACCCTACTTATTATAATTTATTAAAAGCTGGTCTAGTTTGCCGCCAGTTGTTTTCTTTAAATCATCAAATTTTTCAGGTTCATCATTTCCAATAGTATATTTTACCTTAACAATATCTTCAAAAACTCCTGTTTCCTTAATAAATGAAATAGGAAGTTCATTTTTTAAAAGCTCTAGGCATTTATCATAAATAAAAAGAATTAATTCCATCATAAGAAATTGCTTTTTCAATGGAACAAAGGTATCTATTGAATGAAAAGCATCCTGTTGCAAAAAGCTAAGTCTTATAAGCCGTCCTATTTCAAGTATGAGTTTTTGATTGTCAGGAAGTATGTCTCCTCCAACTAATTTTACAATTTCCTTATATCCGCTTTCTTCTTGAAGGATTTTTAGCAACTCATTACGATAATCAATAAAAGAAGGATTTACATTTTCCTTGTACCAGTTTGAAAGAGGATTTATATATTCACTATAACTAGTTAGCCAGTCTATAGCAGGATAATGCCTTGAATAGGCAAGGTTTCTATCAAGCCCCCAAAAACACCTAATAAACCGTTTTGTATTTTGGGTTACAGGCTCTGAAAAATCTCCACTTTGTGGGGATACAGCACCAATTATGGATATTGAACCAGTTGTGTTATTTAAATTAATTGTTCTTCCTGCACGGCCATAAAACTCCGATAGTCTAGAAGACAGATAAGCAGGGAATCCCTCTTCAGCGGGCATTTCTTCAAGTCTACCAGAGATTTCTCTAAGTGCTTCTGCCCACCTTGAAGTGGAGTCCACCATTATTGCAACATCATAACCCATATCCCTGTAATACTCTGCCATAGTAACACCTGTGTAAATTGATGCTTCTCTTGCAGCAACAGGCATATCTGAGGTGTTTGCAATAAGTACAGTGCGTTCCATCAGTGATTTTCCGCTTCTAGGGTCAATAAGCTTAGGAAACTCCTCTAAAACCTCAGTCATTTCGTTTCCGCGTTCACCACATCCAATATAAAAGATTATGTCAGCATCGGACCATTTTGCAAGCTGATGCTGAGTCATGGTTTTACCTGTACCAAAGCTTCCTGGGATAGCAGCAGTTCCTCCTTTGGCCATTGGGAAAAAAGCATCTATTACTCTTTGACCTGTAATTAGAGGTCTATCAATTAGGAGTCTTTTATTATAGGGACGAGGTTGTCTAACAGTCCATTCCTGAACCATGGTAAGGTCATGTGTACCATTCTTTGAAGTTACCCCAATCAATTTGTCCAGTATTGTGTAATGGCCATCAGATACTATATCAGTTACTTTTCCTTCAATGCCATAGGGTATCATAACTTTATGCATAATAAGAGATGTCTCCTGCACTTTTGCAAAAACCATGCCAGAAGTTACAATATCACCAGGTTTTACAGTAATTTGTACATTCCATCTTTTATTTTCACTAAGAGGGTTAATGTTTATACCTCTTTCTATAAAGAAACCAAACTTTTCAGATGCAGTACCAAGAGGTCTTTGAATACCGTCAAATATGTTTCCAATTATACCTGGAGCAAGTTTTAAGGAAAGAGGTTTTCCTGTAGATACTACAGGCTCTCCAGGATAAAGACCTGTAGTAACCTCATGCACTTGTATTGTTGCATAGTTGTTTTTAAGCTCAATTACTTCGCCTATAAGCTTTTCCTTTCCAACCAAAACAACTTCACGCATTTTAAAAGAAACATTACCTGCTGCTTTTATTACAGGTCCATTAATACTAAATATATAACCTTGATTTTGATTTTCAACTTTTAACAAACCTACGTCACCCACTTTAGTCTATTCTAAGACAACTTATTTCAAAAAAACTATCCATAGATTGTTTAAGTTTTTTAGATATTGTGTTATCAATGATAGTATTTTTTGTTTTGTTTAAAACTCTGCATCCCCCTATGATTTCATCACTTGCTTCTTCAAATAAAATTTTAGAAGGTAGTTTATCTTTATTATTTGTAATTAAATCTATATCTTTTTTGCATAGATATACAATCAACTCACCTTCTCCTGCAAGCTTGCAGGAATTAGTTATTGAGTTTATAAGGTAGTCAATATAATCGCTACTGTTAATAAATTCATTAATTTTGAGATCTACTTCATCAAATACTATTTTTTTTATTTGCTCTCTTGTTTTTGCAAGAAGCTGTCTACCTTCTGAAAATGACTTTGCTATAATGTCATTTTTTTCATTTTCAATGGCTTTAAGAATTTTTGATAATTGTTCTTGTGACTCCATGTGAAACTCTTCTCGTTTTTGCCTCATTAGAGTTTCCTTATCTTCTTTCATTTTTTGCAATATCTCATCCCTCTTTTTAGTAGCTTCCTCAAGAGCGATTTTGCTAAAATATTCTAATTTTTCATTTATAGTACTCAAATAACATCACCTCAAAATCTTTGTATATTACAAGCCTATGGACTCCTCAATATACTTCATCACTGAATTAGAACCTCTGCTTGTTCCATGCCTGTCAGGTATTTCTACAATAAGTGGATACTTTATGTTTAGTCGAATATTCATAATATAGTCAGGTATAATATCAACTAATTTTTCAGTAATAAGTACTATTTGTATTTCCTTATCATTTATAACACTTTCAAATGCCTCTAATATTTCGTTTTTTTCATGTACCACAACACCTTTAATTCCTGCCAATCTCATACCAGTAAGAGTGTCAATATTATCGCTGATTAAAAACGTTTTCAAAGTAAATCACAGCTTTCCTAAAATTAATATTGAAATAATTAACCCATAAATTGCAATACCTTCTGAAAGGCCTACAAATATAAGAGTTTTTCCAAGCAGATTAGAATCTTCACTAATAGCTCCTAGTGCTGCAGAGCTTGATATAGCAACGGCAATTCCAGCTCCAATAGCAGCAAGGCCTGTTGAAAGTGCGGCAGCAATAAGGCCAAGGCCGTTTACATCTTGAGGTGAAGCTGTTTGACCACCCTGTGCAAAAACAGGCATATGTCCGAAGTAAATTAATGTTGTTGCAAATATCAAAAGGCCAAATACAGCGACAACATTAATACCTAATATCTTTTTTGCATTCTTGCCAGATATGCCTTTTTTGATCTGGTATATTCCCAAACCTATCATTAACAACACCATAAAAACAGTAATTCCTAAAATAAATTCCACTATTAACCCCTCCTAAATTTCTTTATAGTATATTTTCATTTTTTAATGGTTGATAAACTCTGCCGCCGCCTGTAAAAAATCTGCCAAACAATTCATAGTACTCAAGCCTTAAGGCCTGGATACCAACTATTAGTCCTTCAAGTGCTATAATAAGTATATTTCCTAGTATGATTTCTATAATACTTCCAACACCCTGTGTCATACCTGCAAGCATTAGTACTGCTAGAAAAAGACCTGCGTGGTTTAAGGCAAAAGCGCTCAATCTGATAAAAGATATAGTATTACTTATAAAGGACATAACAGTTTCAAATAATTCAAAAAAAGTCTCAACAAAGAATCCACTTTTATTTTGAGGAAGAAGGCTTCTTTTGTGAATATAGTTTTCTACAGGTTCTTTAAGGAATATAGCAATTAAAGGCAAAAGCAGGCATAATACTATAAATCCAATTGAAATAAAAACCTTGCCAGTATTGAAAAAGTACAATACAAATGCTATTACCAGCCAGTAAAAAACAAATCCTGCAAGTCCGTTTTTATCAAATAAAACCCTGGTCAAGTTCTTTGACTTAATGCCGTTTATGATATTTAAAATCATTGAGGACGACATAAACAAAACCCCTACAACAACGCCAAAAACAAGCAGTTGGTCAGTGTTTTCCATAGGTGCTGCCCATAGAGGGTGGATCCAGTGTTCAAATCCAAAAACACTTCCATACACAAAACCAAAGAGGATTGAGGAAAGTCCCGCACCAATTATAACACCACCAAGAGGTAATTTTTTCTTTAACAGTATAAACCCAAGTAAAAAGAGCACAAGGCCCTGTCCAACATCACCAAACATTATGCCAAACATAATAAAGTATGTTATAGCAACAAATGTAGTGGGATCAATTTCATTGTATGAAGGTAACCCATACATTTTTACTAATGATTCAAATGGCCTAAAAATACTATTGTTTTTTAATTCTGTAGGAGGTTTTGCATTATTAACTATATCTGGATCCTCTACAATAAAGCTTATATTACTATAACCTTCAAATATAGGAGTCAATGCATCTAATTCCTTTTTAGGGATCCATCCTAATATATAAAATGAGTCCTTAGTTTGAGCTACATATTTTTTTATTTCACAAAGCTTATTTAAGTTTTGAAAAGAATTATAAATGTGAAAGGCTTTTGAAGTATTTTCACTTATAAAAAGATTGATAGCTTTGTTAGTTTCTTCAAGTTCTTTTTCAAGAGAAATTATTTCAGACTTCAACTCAGCTAAAACCTCAGAAGGAGTGCCTTTAAAATCCCCTGAAATCCTTGTGCGTTCAAAATACAGTGATGAAAATATACCATCTAATTTTTCTCCGTACATCTGAGGTGCAAAATATATAATCCAAACAGAATCTTTATCGCTAGATACAGGAATTACGATACACTCTAAATCTTCTAAATACAATTGCAACTGACTATAGCTTTTTTTTGGCATTTTACCAAAACGGAACTTAAAAAACTCAAAGTTAAAAAATCTATCTAATTGCACATCAATATTTGATAATAACTCAAGCTGCTTTTTTACATGAGAGTTTTCATCTAACTGCTTTTCAAGCTGTATTTTTTTTGAAGTAAGGTTTTCAAATTCACTTTCTAACATATCCAATTGATCAAATACATCCTGAGTAGGCATTATTTTTTTATCTTTATTTTCATTACCAGCATCTAAGGGATTAAGACCCATAGACTCTAAAAGAGTTGAGCACCTTTTTACTAAAACACAGTGAGAATTATCATCACTATAAGGTGATAGTCCCTTAATGCCTTCTAGAATTCCAAGAGCATACTCAAGCTGCATACCACTATTAACGATATAGTTTGAGACAAAGTCTTCAAATTGATCTTTAGGTCCTACTATATTTATAAATTTCATTTTTAGTATAGACATAATTTCACCTCACATTCTGCTTTATCTTAACGCTAATGACCTATAACAAATGTTTTTATTTCATCTTTAGGAAGGCTGTATCTTATGCCTTCAATAACTGTTATTATGTTTTTTATGTCCAGTTCCTTTAAGTGAAGGTATGCCATAACAGTTCTAAAACTATAGTTTCCACTTAAAAGATGTCTTTTATATATCTTATATACGTAAAACATATAATTAGTTTCCCACATTTGCTCTTCATCAGGTATTAATATTTTTTTATACTTTGTTTTAGATGCTAATTCCTTAAATTCCTCTATATTTCTGCTTGATGCAAGATCAATAAGCTGTCTTTTACTTAAATTGTGCCACTGAGGGATTACATGATTTAGAATAACTTCTTTTGGCAGGTTAAAAAACTTTTTACATCTATATATCCAAAATATATTAAGTATATCTATTTCAACACCAAAGTAATCGGCAATATTTTTTTTGTCTTTTCCTGAAAGGTACTTATCTTTAGCGTCCAATATCATTTTAAAAAAGTATAAGTCCAAATCCATTTCCATATCAAATAACCTTTGCCTGTCTTTTTTATAAGCAAAGGGGGCTAGTACATTGTAATATTCAGTACCTTTTAGATTTTCAATAAATTCAGTCACACTTTGGGAAAGCATAAGCTTATCCGCATCTAAGTCACTATACTTTTTAAGAAAAACTAACGACTCTGCCAAAAGGTTTTTTGACTGATCTGTAGATAGAACTCTTAAGATAATTTTTAGGTCTTCAATTTCGTAACGTAGAAATGAAGTTTCTAAGAATACTTTTGTTTTTCCCCCTAAAAACTTTAAAAGCTTGGCATAATCATTTTGCAGAGAAGTTTTTAAAAGATTTTCCAGTTCCCCTCTGTGAACTATATTTTCATTTATATCTGATAACAAAGTTCTGTAACCAGTATTGTTTTTCAAGTAAGCAGCTACGTCGTGTACTGTTTTTTTTCCTATTATCACGTCATAATCATTGGCAGATAAAAGTTTTCCATGAAGAGACCTAGTTTTTGAGCTTACTGATGCATATTTAAAGGAAGAGATAAGCACTAACGTCACTCTCCTAATATGTTTCCAACAATAAGCTTAACCCATTTGTCTTTGTTGGAATCTAATGATTTATTAAGGTTTGCAACCTTGACTCTGGTATCACGGGAAAATTTTTTAGCCTGTACACGAGCCATTCTCAAATTATCTTCTCTGACTTTTTCAACTTTCTGCATTACTGAAGAAAATATTCGGTCTCTTTCTTTTTTTATCTCATCTTCAATTTGTTCCTTAGAACGATATTCACAGTGTTGAAGAGCTTCGTTTACAATATTTTGAGCCCTATATTCAATTTCAATTATTTTTTCAATTACATTATCCATAATTATTCTCCAACGCATATTTCATAAAAAACAACATAAATTCAATATATCACAGTAGAATTATGAAATCAATAGTTCTAGAAGGCTGTCAAAAAAAAAATTATATTTTATGTAACTTCAATTTAGGAATGCTGAAAATATAACTTCCACTACTATTTAAGACAAAAACCCATTCCTTATTATGTATTGTAATATGATATAATTATTAATATAAATTTTAGGAGGAGAGTATATAATGGCTGAATTTTACAAGGTTGCTTGCGTTCAAATGGATTGTATTCCTTGTGATATAGAAGAAAATTTAGAAAAGGCAGGGACATATTTGATTGAAGCAAAAAAGCAAGGTGCTAAGTTGGTTGTATTACCAGAGCTTTTTAATATTGGATATAATTTAGAGGAATTTAAAAAGTTAAATAATTATAGTGCATTAAAAACTATAGAATTTTTATCAAAAATGTCAAAGGAATTGGGTATTTATATAGTAGCAGGTTTGGCAGAATCACTTCAAGATGGCCTATATAACTCTGCTTATGTTTTTGATAACCTTGGAGAAGTGATATGCAAGTACAATAAGATGAATTTGTTTCCATTAAGTGATGAAAGAAAGATATTTATTGAAGGCAATAAAATAGCTACTTTTTCTTTTGGAGATTTTAAAGCAGGCATATTAATTTGTTATGACATAAGATTTCCAGAGGTAACTATAAAATACTTTGAAGAAAATTGTAATGTTTTAATTGTATTATCAGCTTTTCCATTTCCAAGACTGGATCATTGGAGGACATTGTTGAGGGCTAGGGCAATTGAAGGGCAATCATATATTATTGCATCTAATAGGGTTGGGAATGATGGTGAATTATGCTTTTTAGGCAATTCAAGAATTATTGATCCATGGGGAACAGATAAAGCAATTTTGAATGAATCAGAAGAAGGAATTATAATACACCAAATTGAGTATAAGAATATAGCTGAAGTAAGAAGTAAGATGAGATGTTTTGAAAATAAATCTAAATTAATTGATTATTTAAGAAGTACCAATTAAAAATAAACAAAAGGTCGGGACTCCTATGCCCCGACCTTTTTATTTGAAAATCAAAGTATATACTAGATCTCGAGAGAATCCCAAATTTTTTCAAGTAGCTCAATGTTGTATTTGCTTTTTCTCATAATAGATACTTCAAAAGTTATAATGTATGTTTTGTTATTTTTGTTTAATATATATCCCCATTCAATAAAATAACTATCTTCTTTTTTGCTTACATAGTATTTTTTTGCACGTGTTCCCTTAACATTAACATCTTCAATATAATCAATAGTATAACCATAATCTTTTTCAAATCCCTTAATCATATCATTGATTTCATTATAATCCATTTGATCAATTATATCCATTGAAAACCACATTGAGAGAGTATCATCATAATAATAAACATCATCAGCATCATTGGAATAAGAACTTTTTTCCCATGTTGATGGGATTTGAAACGACCAGCCCAGTTTGTCATTTTTTATTGTTCTATATGTATGAGTGGTTTGTATAGTGTTTGGATCAATAATTAAACCTAGTTCTTCAAAGTTTGGTTCATCTACCTTAAAAGAGTATAGCATATCAAGTACTTTTTCCCTTTTGTTTTCATCATTGTATGTTTCATCAGTTAATAAGGCTCCGAATGTATATTTGTAATTATCACCTTTTAAATAAAAGTCAAATCCATAATATACTTCATCGTGAAGTTTGACAGTAGAAGGAGCAACTATTACATCGCTACCATGAAGTTCAATATTTTCTACTTCATGGTATTTGATTATATCGGTGTTATAGTTCTTTTCTGAATACTCAAGATTTTGATTAAAAATGTCTTGAAGAGTCATACCTTTTTCATATGAATACATGCTAATAAAAACATAATTGCCATCAGTATCAACAAACTGTACTCTATTTTCTGTGTCATCATCTTTGCGTTCTACCCAGTCTGCTATTACATCTAAAGAGTACCCGAATTTTTTATCAGTATAGTGCCTAAATCCATCTTCTGTAACGTCAGAAAGGTCTTCTATATTGCCATCGTCAACAAAGGACAAATCAAAGGAGTCTAGAATCCTTTGAATTTCTCTGTTGTTTCTGTAAAAATCATATTCAGAAACTAAACTGAGATGAAATATGTTATCTTCCCTTATGTAAAAGCGCTCTTCAAAGCACAAATCTTTGTCTCTGTATACTACCTTAACATATTCTTTTTTATCAGAACTTATTTTGCCTTGATCTATAAGAATATAATCCTTAGACTTATTTATTAAATTTGTAAATATAGTATCTAAGGTGACATCATCCCTTTTTATGAAAGTATTCATAAAAAAAGTATAATTATAATCTTCATCTACAATATAATTAAAAGTTCCATTAAAGTTTCTGTAGTCAAGTTTTAAATTTTTAGGAAAATCAATAGACCAATTGTGATAACTATCGCCAATTCTGCCTTTATCACTTCTTTTTAAAATTAAACTAAAGTCTTTAATACTGTTGGGATTTACAGATTCTTTTATTACTTTTATTTGTTTTGTTTCATGATCATAGTGTACGTCAGCACCAAAATTTTCAGTTATAAACCTAAGTGGTACCATTGTTCTGTCATTAATAATTCTTGGAGCTTCTAACAATTCTATTTCATAACCATCAACAATAGCTTTTTTATTGTCTATGTAGAGTTTTATTATAACCTGGCTATAATCAAGGGTAACACAGCGTGTATTTCCATCCCAGTCTACTTTTGCACCAAATGCTTCAGTAATTACTCTGACAGGTACAAGAGTTACTCCGTTTATAACAACAGGTTTTTCAACTTTAAGATTATTACCGTTGATAGAAAGAGTATCATCTCCTACTCTAAAAGAAATCTCAATTGAAGTGCCTTCATTTGCTAACGCAAGATTAGATGATAACATCAAGCTTAAAATTACTAATAAGATAATTAATAGTTTTTTCAAAATAACTCCTCCTTATATTTTTAATACTATCCCAAAACTACAATAACATCTAATATAATACCTCCTCGTCGTATTTTTATAGTTATTTTGTCACTTGGAATATACTTTTTCATTTCTTCATTATAATCTACCAAAGTATTTATACTTGAGCCATTTATAGAAATTATAACATCCTCTTCTAAAAGCCCATGATCCATAGCAGCAGAACCTTCTCTTACACGTGATATGGTAAGTCCACTATTTGTAGGAAGCCCAACTTTTGCTGCCCAATCTTCTTCTAGTTCTACTCCAAGTGTTGGTCTTCTAACAACCCCATATTTTTTAAAGTGTTCTAAAACATACTTTACAGTTCCAATAGGAATGGAAAACCCAAGACCTTCAATATTTGAACCTGAATACTTATTTGAATTTATTCCTATAACTTCACCCTTTAAATTTATAAGGGGGCCGCCGCTATTACCAGGGTTTATTGCAGCATCTGTTTGAATTAATCTATAGGAACTATTTATGCTTCTGTTAACACCACTTATAATTCCAAGAGACGCAGAATTTCTTAAAGAAAATGATACTGGAGTACCTATTGCAATAACAGTTTTTCCAATTATAATATCTTCTTCTTTTCCTAATTTAGCAGGTTTCAAATCTTGCTTATTGATTTTTATTACTGCTAAATCCGTCTCTATATCAATATTAATTAAGTTAGCTTCAAAGCCTTCCCCACTAGACAGTATAACTACAATTCTTTCCATGTCTGCTACAACATGAGCATTTGTTAATATTTCTCCTTTAGAACTTATAACAACGCCTGTGCCATGAACAATATTATCAGTATATCTGCTTTCCAAATTAGAGCCTCTTTTTAAAGTGCCAATTATTCCTACTACTGAAGGGCTTGCATCCTTTATTATTTCAGGAATCAAATTGTCATCTGAAGACAGATGATTAATATTAACTACTCTATTTTTGTCATCCCATTCAACATTAGCACCTAGAGCTTCAGAAATTGCTCTTACAGGTAGATAAGTTCTGTCATTTATTAAGTGAACAGGTTCATTAATTTCATTTCCATTAACATATATTTTTATTCTTGAGTTACTAAAAGTATTAATAGAAAAGAACATAAAGAACAGTAAAAGGTGAACTAAAACAAGATAGGCAATGAATTTTTTTCTCACAATAATCAACTCCCCTTAAATAATTTATTTAATTCTTATATTGAAAATTACCTTAGCCATCTTAGTAACCATGTTTAGGATTTGCCGAAAATACAACTTCCACTACAGTATATTCAGAATAGCACTTATAAACAATTAAATTAAGAATTTCTAATTTAATTAATATTATATTCAATAAATTAGAAGATTGCAATAATTTTTTGCCATGGATTATTTTGGGTTATTTTTTCAAGGCCTTGACATACAAAGTTAAAATGATATAATAAATAATTGTAAGCATATAAAAACACCTTTCCAACAGGAAGGGTTATTTTTATCAGAATAACTTAATGTGACAGGCGGTTTGTAGTATGTCAAAGGAAGCAAAAAAGACTATAGCACAAAATAAAAAAGCCCGGCAAGAGTACTTTATTGAACAGACATTAGAAGCAGGAATTGTTTTGTCAGGAACTGAAGTAAAGTCTGTAAGAGCCGGCAAGGTTAACTTAAAGGATAGCTATGCCATTATTAAAAGTGGTGAAGTGTTTATAAATGGCATGCATGTTAGTCCCTATGAGCAGGGTAATATATTTAATAAAGATCCTTTAAGGGACAGGAAACTTCTTTTGCACAGATTTGAGATAAACAAGCTGATAGGTTATATTCAACAAAAGGGAATGACATTAGTACCTCTTGAAATATATTTTAAAAGAGGCAAAGTAAAAGTCTCATTAGGAGTTGGAAAAGGTAAAAAGTTATATGACAAAAGGCAGGACATTGCCAAAAGGGATGCTCAAAGAGAAATTGAAAGAAAGCTAAAAGATAATTTAAAGTAATTTGAATATTGAAAACTTAATATTTTATACATGGGGGCGTAATGGTTTCGACGGGATTGTTGAAGCTTGAGTAGCGGGTAGAGGATTCTCGTGGGCCTCTTTAAAAAACGGGAACTTTAAATTAAACGCTACAAACGATAATAACGTTTTAGCTGCTGCCTAATAAGGCGGCCCGTCAGTCCAGGGTTCCTGCACCTTGGGTAGCTGGCGTCATTAAGTCAGGCCTTTTGCACGGGAAGGTTAAATGCTAGAACTACCGCAGATGTATCCTTGGTTTGCGGCGGAATTTTAAGGATACCGAGCTGTATAGCTTGCCCTTGGGCGATACAGTAAGGGAATTTTAAAGTGAGGGCTGCACCCGGAGAAACTCTTGTGGAAGTGGTTTCGGACAGGGGTTCGACTCCCCTCGCCTCCACCATAATTTGTCTGAAAACCCTTGTGTATCAAGGGTTTTCAGCGTTTTTACAGAGGAAAAAGTAGAGGATTTTGATATTTTTATTTAATACCCTGCTAATTTTTTATGAATTTCTCTTTTTTTCTTTCAATATTTATTATATTGCTTTGATTAATTCCCTTAATCCAATTAAATTTATTGCTCTTTTCAGATTATAGGCAAGGAAGCTAAGCCCCAGCTCAGCTGTTGCTTTTTCTTTACCTTTGCATAAAAGATAATTTGCTCCCTGATACCATTTGACTGTTCCGAAAGGGTGCTCTGACAAGCACATTCGTTCTTTTATCTTTTGAACATCTTCCTTTATTTTCAAGACTACTTTTTTTGGAGGATAATAATCTTTTCTATCAAGAGTATGATTAAATGGATTCATAGGAATATTATGTGGAATTGGATTTAGATTATAACTCGGACTTCCGTACATTAGAACAGGTACATATTTTGTATTTGGTCCAAAACTTACTGTTTTAGCATTCTTAGAACCAGTACATTTATTGGGGCACTGCCTGCAAGCATCTTTATTTTTAAACCATGTGCTATTGCCTTTAGCTCTTACTTTTGAAAGTATATTTCCCATAGGACAAGTTACAGTAGTGCCGTCATCATTTAAAGTAAAACAGCTTAACATAGATTTTTCTTGGAGTTCTACACAAATAGCCGTATTTTCGTAGCAAGTTGGGAGTACGCCAGCCTTTATGCATTTTTGTATATCTTCTGGTTTTTTAGAATCTTTTATTTTTTCTGTTATTTCTGATTCTTCATAGTCCACAGTGTATAGCCTTTCGTTTTTGTCGTATTTTAAAGCTACATTGGGAACTATACCATTCATTACACAGTTTAGAATATCCTCTCTGCTTTCATAGCCTTTGTCAGCTACAACCTCAATTGTTTCTACTTCAAGAGTTTCTTTTGAACTTTCAGCTACTTTTTTAAGTAGTCCCTGATCATTGTTGTGATTGGTGACTTCATATACAAGTAAGCTGTCAGGGGTATAACCATATTCCGAAAAGAAGAACCGTTCAATATAGACCGGATAATGTTTCGGCAGGACATGCAGTTAGGTATATGCTCCAAAATGTACTCGCAGATGAGGGTATTACAGAAGGTGTTATTGAGGATGGTATTGTTCTATTTGGTTACGATGCTGAGTTAAAATCTGTACGTGATATATTAGATGATCTGGCTGAAAGCTGTAGCTTTAAATGGTATATCGATGACGAGAAAAAGCTATTTTTCTTAAAGAGTGATACTGTGGGTGATGCTCCCTATCAAATCATAGAAAACGGTGGCAATTTTACGGATTTTTCAGAGGTAGAGGTAACTGATACTCTTGAAGGTTATAGGAATAAGCAGTTTGTAAGAGCCGGTGATAGGATAATCGTAAAACAAAATGATACAGAGATTTCTGCAAGAGCAGCGGTTGAAGGTGGCACTGGGATATATGGCGAGGTTCAGGAAAACTCAAATGTTCAAGAGAGGTCAGATTCAGAAAACTTAGCGGATGAACTGCTTTTTAGATACGGCTCACATATCCCTGCCACTTTAAGTTTTAAAACAAATACTCCGGGTTTTGATGCAGGGCAAAGGCTGTATGTAGAACTTCCTTCATATGGTGCATCGGGCAGTTATCTGATTGAGCAGGTTGATATATCAGATGCCCGAAACCGTCATCTGCAATTTCAAGTTTATGCAGTAAAAAAGAATTTTGAAAAGACAACTAAAAGAAAAGATACATAAGCCTAAAAACCACAAAAAAAGTTTATAGGCTTATTAAAGTGCACCCAAAAATAAAAAGACAATTAAAATTTTCAATTACATACGAATTTTCATCGTCTTATTTCCAACCATATACAAAAAAAGGATGCTACTTTCTACTTAAAAAGTAGTTTTGCAACATCCCCTTTTAATTTTGTACATTTTAAACTATTTGTAAGAGAAGCAGAATGAATTTTTATTATTTCAAATCGTACCCCCCGCACTGGAGGTATTCTCTCTGTCTATAAAATTAGAGTAAGGTTACAGCTTCTTTATCTTTAAATAATGTAGCTTTTCCCAAGATTAAATCGGATAGTGAGAGACTGTCTTTATAATATAGGAATTGAATAGTTAGAAAATCAGCATTTCCTGATACATATTTTCCTTGCCGCTCACGAATATTTCTACTTGGCTTATCAAAAACAGTTATTACATCTTCGGGCTTTAGTTCACTTAACTTCATATCAATACCTCCTATGTTATAGTTTTTCCTTAATTAAAGTTCGGGTAGGAGAGCGCCTTCAATACAGCTCTTAAAATCTGCTAATTACCATCTCATCCCATTCCCTCTGTATCAAGCAATTTCTTATTTTACCCATAAAATTAAAAAAGCTACCTCAAAAAGAGATAACTTTATTCAACGGAAATTTAAGCGAGATAAACATTAGTTGCTTGCATGCCACGCTGGCCTTTTTCCATATCAAAGCTCACTCTTTGCCCTTCATCCAAGCTTTTGTAGCCACTTGACTGAATTGAAGAAAAATGAACGAATACATCATCTCCACCATCCACGGTAATAAATCCAAATCCTTTTTCTGCGTTGAACCATTTTACTGTACCATTATTCATATTGGTACCTCCATCAATTATATTATATTTCGTTGTAAAAACAAAAGCACATATTCTTGTAAATGATTTTAATGTCAAAATCATTTACAAGAATATGTGCAAATAATTATCACTTTTAAATACCTCTTTAGTATAGCACATATATAACTATGTGTCAAATAATCTAACGATATGACGATATATGGGTACATAAACTATATATTACAGTCGTGATACCCAGATTTGAAGATGCACCCCCCTATACAATTTGCACCCCCCTCGGAAAATTAACAACCGAGGAAAAATTAAATCGTATCAATCTCGCTCATTTTAGACATATTAAAACTCAAATTTTGATACAATGTAAAGTCACTGATTTCAGTGACTTTCGTTGTTTTTGTGGGTAAAAATGAGGTTGTTTTTACATGGATTTTGATTGTTGTAATGTAGATATTAAGTAAATATGAACAGTGGTGTTCAAAAAGGTGCAAGGGGTGTGCATTTTTTAGCAGAAATATTAGGATTCTTGATTTTTAAGGTTTTTAAGAACTGTTTTTTAGGTCAAAAAAGGCAGGTTGATACCTATCAATAATATACTGGATATTTAATTACATTTATTTTATCTTGGTATTCCTACTCTGGATTCTTTAATTCCTTTGTAAAAGATTCGAAGCTATTAGAAATTAAATAAACATTATTATCTTCATCTGATTTATCAAAATTGAATGAATGATCCCAATAATATACTCCACTATCCTCAGTATTATTTATTAAAACAATGAATCCTGCACCAGGGGCACGCCCTATGATTATAGTATTTGGGAGTAAATCATCTTTGTACTCATCATTCCAATCCCTTAGATCGAAATCAACATCATCAACAAGACCAAAGAGAACATCTAATGGGATATCTTCGGATAACGCCTCAACCCAAAATGTGCTGTATACAGAGTTTGATGTTCCGCCATTATATGTATTTAAGAATTTCTTATAATCATCCATTAATGTAAAACCAATCAGTTTTTCAAAATCATCGATCATTTGTTTTGTCGCTTTGCCAAAGCTTGCAATATTCATTACACGTTCTCCTTTCACTTTTTCACTTTAGACATTCCACCAACATGTGTAAAACTGGAATGCAGTTTAGCATTTATTTCTTGCATTGTAGTTCCATCTTGATGGTTGAACTTACAAGAATAATTGCCCTTTTAAGGGTAGTGCCTTATATAATTTGACAAGGGACAAACATAGCAAACCGCTGCTTGTCATGATTGCCTGTGTATACCTATTACCATAGAATTATTATATATATATAAATATTGTAATCGAAAGTCGAATTTAATATATTAATATATTTTAAGATCTTTTGAAGTATTTATAAATATGTTAAAATGGTAAATATAAAGTTGGTTTTTTTAAAAAAGGTTAGGTTAAAATATAATAAATTATAGGGCAGGTGAAGTATAATGTGCAGATTAAATCCACGTGTTGATTTTGTTTTTAAGAAGCTATTTGGAGCAGAAGAAAATAAAGATATATTAATAGATTTTATCAATGCAGTTGTTAGCGAAGAAGATAGAGTAAAAGATATAACAATTAAAAATCCATATAATGATAAAGCGTATTCAAAAGACAAATTATCAGTGCTAGATATAAAGGCTAGGTCAGAAAAAGGAGTATGGTTTAATATTGAAATGCAAATGTTAGACCAGGATTATTATGATAAAAGAGCGCTGTATTATTGGGCAAGATTATATTCTTCACAACTAAGTGAAGGAATTAATTATGATCAATTAGAAAAAACAATAGGAATAAATATTTTAAATTTTAATTCATTAGAAGAAAAAAACTATCACAATGTATATAAATTATTAAATGTTAGCTCACAAAAGGAGTTAGCAGGACAATTAGAAATTCACTTCGTAGAACTAGAAAAATATGATGAGAATATTAAGACTGTAATGGATAGATGGGTTAATTTTCTGAAAAAAGCAGGAGAATATACGTTAAAGGAAATGCCAATAGAGTTAAAGGAAATATCTACAATTAAAAAAGCTATGGAAGCATTAGAAACTATGAATTTAAGTGAAGAAGAAAGAGAAAGATTCGAAGCTAGAATTAAGTGGCTTAGAGATGAAAGAGCAGCATTGATATCAGCAGAGAGGCGAGGACAAGAAAAGGGAATGAAAGAAGGAATGAAAGAAGGAATAAAAGAAGGAATAAAAGAAGGAATAAAAGAAGGAATAAAAGAAGGAATAAAAGAAGGAATAAAAGAAGGTAAGTTACAAGAGAAAAGAGAAATAGCTAAAGGTTTATTAGATGTTTTAGATGATGAAATGATTTCTAAAAAAACAGGGTTATCTATAGAGGAAATAAAAGACATGAGAGATCAAAAGTAATATAATGCACCCTATAAAAAAATGCACACCCCTAACTAATAACAAATGAGCAATAATTAGATTGTATCAATCTCGCTCATTTTAGACAAATTAAAACTCAAATTTTGATAATGTAAAGTCACTGATTTCAGTGGCTTTTGTTGTTTTTAGGGGAAAAAATGGGGTTGTTTTTGAATGGATTTTGATTGTTGTGGTGCAAATATTAGGTAAATGTGAACAGGGATGTTCAAAAAGGTGCAAGGGGTGTGCATTTTGATATAGGGGTGTGCACTTTTTAGCAGAAATATAATTGGATATGTTCCCGCATACGACACAGGAGGAAAGCCGTTCTATTTCAGAAAACGTCACATGCGGTGAACGGAAAAGGTTTGCTGATGGAAAAGTCAGTCTCCCTTACTCACGATTTCTTGGATATGACATGAGCCAGGATGGTTTGCCATGCCACAGATTAATGAGTAGGAATGTAGAAATAACAATATATAATTGAGGATTGTGATTGCAAACAAAAGTATTTTATTTTTCTGGAACAGGAAATACGCTTTCATTGGCAAGGGAAATCTCTCAAAAAATTGAAGCAGACCTCGTTTCTATTTCGAATTTATAGTTTTGGAGAAAAAATCAAGAAGGTAATATAGTAATATGATAAAATAATTATATCTTAAGATATAAGGGAGTACTCCGGATGAACTATTACGAACGCATTCAGAAATCCATTGATTACATTGAAAGCCAATTAAATGCCAGTATTGAAATTGAAAAAGCAGCACAGGAAGCATATATGTCTTGTTCAAGTTATTACCGTATGTTCTTTGCTTTAACAGGCTATGCAGTTAAAGAATATATCCGTCAAAGGAGAATAAGCAGTGCGGTTAAGGAGATTAAGAAGACGAATGACAGTATTTTAGATATAGCTATACGGCATGACTTTGAGAGCAATGAGGCATTTACAAGAGCTTGCAAACGTATTACAGGATATCCTCCAAGTGCGTTTAGAAAACATGATGTAAAATATAGTTTTGAAAGGGTGAATGTTTTGGATAAATTTATTGATGCTCAGGATAATGATCTGATTGAAAAATATCCAGATATAAAAGTACTCAAAAACTTAGAACCGATGAGAGTTGCATATTATTGCTATTATGGCAGGGAACCTGAGAATGGAGCTTTTTCTGTAATAAGTGACTGGTTTAGAAGAAGTGGAATGAATATAGAAAAAGATAAAATGCGAATATTTGGTTTCAATAACCCGAATCCTTCTCCGGGGCAGGATGAGTACGGATATGAAGTATGGGTTACAATTGCAGACAATATAGAAGTAAATGATAGCCTTATTAAAACAAAAATTGTTGAGGGTGGGCTATATGTAGTCTGCGGAGTCAGAGATCTTGTTGGAGGGGATGGAGCAGAAATCAGCTCCACATGGAAAAGGTTTTCTCAATGGATTAGCGAAAGCAAGTACGTTATTGCAGATCATCAGTGGCTTGAAGAGCATTTAAACTTCAATGATGAATTTGAGCATACTGGTGGAATGGATTTATACATGCCTATAGCTCCTAAAGCTGCAATTACAGATCAAGAAAAAGAAATTGTGAATGTTGAACCCATGAAGACAGTGGCAATTACATTTAATGGGGAAAATGCATACGATGAAGCCTTGGGTTATATGTATGAATTTGTCATGGCAAATGGATACCATATGAATACAGGAAAAAGAAGGACATTCTGCTATTATAACCATGAAAGAGCTGGGAAAAATGACTTCTGGGTTAAGGTTCATATTACTGTAGATGATAGTTTTACTACTAACAATAAAAAACTTAATACTGAGATTTTCCAAGGGGGATTATATGCTTATGAGGAAGTTGAATGGATTAACAATGGAAAGAGATGGTATCAATTTATAGATTGGGTGAAAATGAGTAAGAAATATGATTTTGACAATAGACCATTCATAGAAGAGTTTATTATTGATGGTCCTGGGAAATTAAGGCCTAGCTCACGAGTAAAACATTTTATGCCAATAAGGAATTGTCCAGAAACATCCGAATTCCTTTGATATGTATGCTAATATTAAACATGAAATTGTGGTTAAAGTTATGTCTTCACTTATTATACTTTGGAAGTATTTTGGTGACTGAAAGGTATACACTATTTTATGATTATTCAAGAAGTAGTAATCAATGACTTTGATTCTATTCAGAAATTATATTTGCATCTGCATATTGATCAGTAAGAACAAAAGAATGTAAAAGACAGTTTGAGAAGATGTATTTAAGGGTTGTTTTGAAATAATTTTAGGTAGATACTACCCTCTAAAAACACTAATTATTAACAAAGAGGAGTTACAATAAAAATAATAGAATAAAGAGTAGTAGTTAAAAGATCAATGGAGGGATAGTATGTCAAAGATAAAAATTGCATCATTAGCTATTGCTATCATTGTGCTTTTGTTAATTATAAGTTCTTATGTGGCTAACGTAATTTTTGACTGTAGAGTAAAAAAAGAAGTAAAAGAGTTTTTAAGTGAAGTTGAAAAGAATAGTACAATTATTGAAAGGGAAGATATAGAAGGGTTGCCGTTAAATGTACAAAAATGGCTTGAATACTCTGGAATTATTGGGCGGGAGAAAATAAATTCTGTTCGCTTAATACAGAATGCTGATATGAGACTAGGAAAAGATAGCTCGTGGATGCCAGTTCGAGCAGAACAATACTTTACTATTAGCAATCCAGGCTTTATATGGAAAGCAAAAATAAATGTAGCTCCACTAATTCATATTGTAGGAAGAGATAAATATTATGAAGGAAAAGGTAGTATGATTATTAAGCCCCTTTCATTATTTACTCTTGCTGATTCCAGTGGAAAAGAAATGGATCAAGGAGCTATGCTTAGATACCTAGCAGAAATAGTTTGGTTTCCTACAGCTGCTTTAGAGGATTACATCACGTGGGAAGAAATAGACAATAATATTGCTAAGGCAACAATGTCTTACGGAGGAATAACAGCTTCAGGAATATTTACTTTTAACGAAGTGGGGGAGGTAATAAAATTTGAGGCTGAAAGATATGGAGAATTTGATGGTGAGTTTAAGCTAGAGCTTTGGTCAATACCCATTAGGGAATATAAAGAGTTTGATGGCATAAAAGTTCCGACGAAAGGAGATGTTACATGGAAGTTTAAAGAAAGAGACTTTAATTGGTATAACTTCGAGTTAATTGAGATTGAATATAATAATCCTATACCTTAACGTTGCCGTGACTCAAACATATGGAAAAATACTCTAAAATGTCATACAAAAGGAAGAATAACAGAGCTTTTATATTAACATAATATAATTAGAAGCATCATGAACTATTGCATGCTTAAAACACAGGAAATTAAGGAGGTGCAGTACTGAATGAATGGTACAGTTAAATGGTTTAGCGCAGAAAAAGGTTTTGGTTTTATTGAAAGAGAAGATGGGGATGATGTGTTTGTGCATTTCTCCGCAATTCAATCACAAGGTTACAAATCGCTAAATGAAGGTCAAAGAGTTGAGTTTGATTTGGAAAAAGGTCAGCGTGGTCCACAAGCAACAAATGTTAGGTTATCGTAAAAAAGCAGTAGTTTAAGAGAGAAAATTTAGTAAATATGAATTATAAAAATTTAGATAATGGGAAGAATTAAAAAAATAGTAAGTTGGCAAATAACATGGATTAATTTTCTAAAAACAACTCTCTTTACTTTATTGGAGCGGGAAGTTAAGAATTATATGATCCAAATAAATTAAGGAGGAGGTATATAGACATGCCAGATAAAACAATAGATTGCAAGGATTGTAATTCACAATTCGTTTTCAGCGAAAGTGAGCAGGCTTTTTATAAAGAGAAGGGATTTGACAATGAACCACAAAGATGCCCTGACTGCAGAAGAGCAAAAAAGCAGCAAAGGAATGACAACAGAGGCGGCGGAAGAAGATTTGGTAATAGATGATGAATAAGAGGAGGACAGTTCCTCCTATTTAATTCTGTAGATTAGCCAAACACTTAATAACCGATAATTTTTATACAAAATAGCAGATTGATTCAAACTATTCTGCTATTTTTTATTTAAATGTAAAGTAATTGATTTCAGTAGATTTTGTACATATTTCATCGGACCTACCTTGCAATAATAATTCCAGTTTATATTATGAAGTATACGATGTAGCCTTCATAACAATAAATTGCTACAGAGTAAATATGACTAACTGTAAGGGTATACAATGCACATGAGGTGTGTGGTTTGGCTAAAAGAAAAGTGTGCATATTATCTTCACTTTTATGTCGAATTTATGATATAATTTAGTTTCGTAGAGATGCTTTTGTATAATTATTTTCATTTACCGTTGGAGGGGGAAGCTTAAATGACTAATATAAACATCTTAGATGATGACAAAGATATAATAGATCAGACAAAGCAATGTTGAAAAAATAAATATAGAGTTCGCAGATATTTATAAATTATAAAAGTACAAATCTAAACAGGCTCTACACTGCGCAATTTAAGTTTCTGGATTATTTTTCTTCACTTTTGTTACACAACCCATGTGATAATAAGCTGTTTGAAATAACGGAAATATGTTATTATAATATAGATTTTTTAAATTTGCTTATAACTAGACCATTATTCTGTCAATACTTAATGGTAGCAAAGAGTCAATTGCTTTGTACATAGACTCTTTAATGGTTTATAAATAAATTTGTATAAAATACAGAAAATATCTATATAGGTGTTTTCTTTTTAGAAAAAATTAGCGGCCAAAGATGGAAAGCAAAAGTATGAGGGAGATATTGAATCCTAATAAAAAGTAAGGAGAAGTGACATGTTATCTTGGAGAGGTAAAAGTTTAAATATAGGTGGTTTAACAGCAAAATTACCCATAATTCAGGGCGGTATGGGAATTGGGGTTTCACTAAGTGGGCTTGCGTCTGCAGTAGCCAATGAAGGCGGTATTGGGGTTATCTCAGCTGCTGCTATAGGAATGCTGGAGCCGGACTTTTCAACGAATTATATTGAGGCTAACATTAGAGCACTTAGAAATGAAATTAGGAAAGCTCGGGAGCTCACCAAAGGAATTCTTGGGGTAAATATCATGGTAGCCCTATCGAATTTTTCGGATATGGTTAAAACTTCAATAGAAGAAGGGATAGATATTATTTTCTCTGGGGCAGGACTTCCACTTAATCTTCCCTCTTTTTTAGGAGAGACTCGGGATACAAAGCTTGTTCCCATTGTATCTTCATCAAGAGCAGCAGGTCTAATTGCCAAGAGATGGTTAGAAAAATACAATTATGTGCCTGATGCAATTGTGGTGGAAGGACCTATGGCAGGAGGACACCTAGGATTTAAAAGTGAACAGATTCCAGATCCAAATTACAAATTGGAAAAACTTGTTTCTGAGGTTATCAGTGAGGTTAAGATTATTGAAAGTAAAGCTGGAAAATCTATTCCAGTAATTGCAGCAGGAGGTATATATACTGGTGAAGATATATATAGATTTATTCAGCTGGGAGCTTCTGGTGTTCAAATGTCCACACGCTTTGTAACAACAGAAGAATGTGATGCTTCTTTGGAATTTAAAAAAGCCTATGTTGATTGCAGGAAAGAAGATATAGGAATTATAAAGAGTCCAGTTGGAATGCCTGGAAGAGCAATTATTAATGAGTTTATCAATGATGTAAATATAGGAACTAAAAAACCATATAAATGTCCGTTTCACTGTATTATAACCTGTCAATATAAATCAAGTCCGTACTGTATTGCTCTTGCTTTAGCAAATGCAAAAAAAGGAAAAATGAAGTATGGGTTTGCTTTTGCAGGTGAAAATGCTTATAGAGCTGAAAGAATTGTTTCAGTGAAGGAATTGGTGACTGCTTTGGTTGAAGAGTATAACAATGCTGAGATGGCATAAACACTTTTGAATTGGTATATAAATCCAGTATAGAATAGATTGAATAACTAAGTCTTGATATTAATATAATATAATCAGAAGCATCATGAATTATTGTATGCTTAATACATGGGAAATTAAGGAGGCGCAGTACTGAATGATTGGCACAGTTAAATGGTTTAATGCAGAAAAGGGTTTCGGATTTATTGAAATAGAAGGTGGAGACGATGTATTTGTACATTTCTCTGCAATTCAGTCACAGGGGTACAAGTCACTAGATGAAGGCCAAAGAGTTGAGTTTGATATTGAAAGAGGACAGCGTGGCCCACAAGCGGTTAATGTAAGATTATCTTAACTGAATGATGAGGGAAGCTAGTTTTATTGAACTCATAAAGTGTTCTACACTAAGAATATTGAGTTCAATAAACACAGTTATATGATTTCTCAAAAATTTGAAATATGAATTCAAAATGTTTTTTGAGAAACATATAGATAAGAAGTGTAATATTGGTGAAATATATGTTGCTTAATGCTTCAAAATATGTTATTATTAATACGTTAGTCACTATATATTGGTATGGATTAATTTTTGATTATAACTATAACTCTCTTTGATTTTTTGGAGTGGTAAGTTAAGAATGATTTGATCCAAATAAATTAAGGAGGTATATAGATATGGCGGATAAAGTAATAACTTGCAAGGATTGTAATTCAGAATTCATTTTTAATGAAAGCGAACAGGCTTTTTACAAAGAGAAGGGATTCGACAATGAACCACAGAGATGTCCTGACTGCAGAAGAGCAAGAAAGCAACAAAGGAATGACAACAGAGGTGGCGGAAGAAGTTTTGGCAACAGATGGTAAAAACAGGAGGGCTTAGGCTCTCCTTTTTCATTACATAATACTTAACCCTATCAAAATTAGTTCCTTCTCAATAGTATTCCTTAATTCTGAAGGCACCCTTAATTCTAGCCAAACTCTGTCATTTTCTTTCACACATGTTATAGCACAAAATTTATTATCTTTTTTGAAACAACATGTACAATAAAACATAAAATCAATTCCATCAAATTTAGGTATCTCAGCTATTTTTTTGACATAAGTGTCGTATTCATCAGGTGTATATTCTGTTTTTCCACTTATAAATACCCTTTATAATTTTCATTTGTTACACGCACCCATTTTAGATGGGTGTATTTAGTGAATGTGAAGAAAAATATGTACTCATTTAGACTTTATGATTGAAAAACAGAATTTGATATGGTAACATGAAAAAGCAAATACCTTTCTATTAAATATTGAAGCAGAGATCACAAGGATAACATATCGTAATGCCACAAATCTCACTGATGTTGTTAAGGTTGTACCTTAGGATATACTTCTTATTGAAACAAATTGTCCATATCTTAACCCATAGCCATTTAGAGGCAAAAGGAATAATTCAAGTTTTGTAAGATTGGTGGCAGAGAAAATTGCCTAAGTTAAAGGTAAAAGTATAGTGGAAATTGCAATAACTACAACAAATAATGCAAAAAGAATAATGGAAAAAATAAGACTAAGGAGATTCATATGCTTGATGTTTGTTTACTTGGTACAGGAGGTATGATGCCTCTACCACACAGGTGGCTTACCTCGCTTCTCATACGTTATAATGGAAGGATGATTTTAATAGATTGTGGAGAGGGGACACAAATTCCCTTAAAGATGGCTGAATGGGGTTTTAAGGCTATAGATGTTATTTTGTTTACTCATTACCATGCGGATCATATAGCAGGATTACCAGGACTCCTACTCACATTGGGTAATTCAGGAAGAGAAGAAAAAGTAACAATAATGGGTCCTCCTGGGCTTAAAAAAGTGGTTGAGGGGGTAACTGTTATTTCGCCTCAGCTTCCTTTCCCTTTAGAATTAGTGGAACTGTCAGACAGTGAGGAATCAGAACAATATAAAAGTAATATTTTCATAACCAGTATTCCTGTAGATCATACTCTTACTTGTGTTTCTTATAGTATTGAAATTAAAAGACAGGGCAAATTTGATGTAGAAAAAGCTAAAAATTTAAATATACCTATGAATTACTGGGGGCGTTTGCAAAAAGGGGAAACCATAATTATGGAAGATAAAGTGATTAAGCCTGAAATGGTCTTAGGAGAGTCAAGAAAAGGAATAAAGATTTGTTATTGTACAGACACAAGACCTACAGAGGGACTGGTTCCATTTGTTGAGAAGGCTGATTTACTGATATGTGAAGGCATGTATGGGCATGTAGATGATTCTCATAAAGCTGTAGAAAAAAAGCATATGACATTTTATGAGGCAGCCATTCTTGCAAAGCATGGGGGGGTTGATGAATTGTGGCTTACTCATTATAGCCCGGCACTAAATGATCCAGAGGAGTATATTCATGATACAAAAGCAATTTTTGCTAATACCATTGCAGGAAAAGATTTAATGACCAAAACAATAAAATTTCAATAGATCGAACACTTTATATCAACCAATTTAGTGTTAAGTGAAATCAAAGAAAAAGTAAGTTTGTATAAGTGTACTTCAGTATTTTATTTTTCAACATTGGATCTACCTACTATAAGCTCTAATGCTGCTATATTTGAGAGGGATTTTTTAAAAACTATTGTTGTAGATTGGAAAAACAGTAAGGGATAATTAGATGACAGTATTAGATAAAAGATATATAATTCTTTATAAGGATGTGGATAAAAAGCTTTTAAATTCTATGAAAAGCAGTGAGGAATTAGTGATATGCACTACAAAGAAGTAAAGACAATTTTATCGGCCAATAACGGAATAAACATATATCGGGGATGCTCCCACGGCTGCATTTATTGCGACAGTAGAAGCAATTGCTACAATATGGAGCATGATTTTGAGGATATTCAAGTTAAAAAAAATGCTCCAGAGCTTCTCGAAAGTGCACTCAGAAAAAAACGTAAAAAATGTATGATTGGAACTGGTGCTATGTGCGATCCATATATGCATATTGAAATTGAGCTTGATCATACTCGAAAATGCCTTGAAATTATTGATAAGTACGGGTTTGGGCTATGTATACAGACAAAATCCGATAGAATACTTAGGGATTTGGATTTGTTAAAAAGTATCAACAATAAATCAAAATGTGTAGTTCAGATGACTTTAACAACGTATGATGAGGACCTGTGTAAAATAATTGAACCTGAAGTTTGTACAACAAAAAAGCGTTATCAGGTTTTGAAAATATTAAGAGACAATGAGATTCCTACTGTAGTATGGCT
Organism: Acetivibrio alkalicellulosi; assembly: GCA_008125075.1. GTDB lineage: Bacteria > Bacillota > Clostridia > Acetivibrionales > Acetivibrionaceae > Herbivorax > Herbivorax alkalicellulosi. Next base: position 78,826 of record VLTH01000001.1, read on the forward strand.
TGGCCCTATATTACCCTTAATAAATGACACAGAAGAAAATCTAATAGGCATACTCAATTATTGCATCGATGCTAAAGTGTTTGGAATAATTTGTTTTGGAATGGGCTTAACTTTAAGGGATGGAAATAGAGAATACTTTTATAAAAATCTTGATAGGCATTTTCCTGGATTAAAGCAAATATATCAAAAAAAATATGGTTATAGTTATGAATTAAAAAGCGATAATAACGAAAAACTGCTAGAGATTTTTCATGAAAAATGTGAAAAATATGGAATAACTCACAAAAATGATGATATATTTAAATATCTTCACACATATAAAGAAGCTTCAAAATTAGAACAAATGACTTTGTTTTAAATGACATACATATTGAAGCTGTAATAAAAGCAATAAAATACCTGCTATGGATATAGAGTTATTGAAAATGAATTTAAAGAGGATTATAAATATGAGTAAAAAAATAGCAATACAAGTGATATATAATTTTAAAAGCTTTATATGGGTCTTGTTTTTAACCGTATTGTTGTTAGGTGTTCCCAAGCTATCTGGTATGATCGCCAGTCTCTTTGACTATCAATTAATTGATCCAGATGGCTCCTATGCATGGATATCCGTACATCATATTGTTCAAGCTCTTATTTTTATTGCTATTATGGTTGCTTTAATGAAATTTAAATCCATTAGATATGGCTTTGGGTGGGGTAATAAACAAGCGGGCAGAAAATTTGTTTTATTATTTTCATTATTTTTTGGTATATATGCTATAGGAGCATTTTTAACAGCAATTCTAACCCAAACCTTTCAGCAATTTTGGTATCCACTAACTGCTAATAATATAATTGGGCAATTAAGTTTTCAGCTCTTATTATCCGGTCCCTCAGAAGAGCTTATATTTAGAGGTTTTGCAATAACCATGCTTGCAATTGTAATTAAAGGTAGAGTCTTTAAAGGCAAAGTAAGTATTGCAAATATCATAGCTGCAGTAATTTTTGGATTAGCACACATAGGTTTTTCACTTGTACCTTTTGAAGTTACATATAATCTATTTCAAGTTATATATTCAATTACACTAGGATTATTTTACGGTCATTGTTATGAGAAAACTAATAGTATGTATTATCCAATGATGATGCACAGTATTAGCAATGTTGTGATGGTGGGTTTAACAATTCTGTTGTCACTTGTGTTATGAAAAGTAGAAGGAGCATTTACAGGCGCTAGACTGCATAACTTAAGTTTCTGGAATGTTTTTCTTCAATTAAAGAATATGCACCCTTTCTTAGCAGAAATTTTAGGCGTAATTGATTGCAAGCTTTAAGTTGCTTTTTAGCGTCAGATGGAAAAGCTGCCTTTTCCATCTGACACTTTTATAGTTAAAGTTTTTTAATCTAATATCTTTCCTCCGATTATCCAGTCTTCTTTTGAAATTTCATGATAGACTACCTGTACAGAACTCTCTTTCACATTAAGTAATCTTACCATTTCTTTTGTTATAGATTGTGCAAACTCCAGCTTTTGTTTTTGAGTTCTTCCTTTCCATAAAGTTATATTAATTACAGGCATTTTTTAATCCTCCACTTTGATATAATTCTAAAATTAAAATTACCATTAATACTCTTGTAATATAGGTTGAATTTGATTACCTTTAAGAGCTTCTATTACAGTTGGTAATGTAAGATGAAATTTGGCAACAAGAGAATCAGGCTTTGCAGTATAATTATCCTGACCAAAAGGTATAAAAAAAACATTTTTTAAAGGAATAAGTGCTCCAAGGTTTTTGCTACATATACCAAGGCCATCATTAGTTGCTATGCCAATAACAACAGGCTTATGATTTCTAAAGGCACCTTTAGCTGCCATAAGAGCAGGTGAGTCAGTGGCAGCACTTGCGAGTTTTGACAATGAATTACCAGTGCATGGCGATACAATAACCAGATCAAGAGGGTGTACAACTCCTAAAGGTTCTACTTCTTCCATTGTACTTATTACTTTTTTACCTGTTATTAATTTTAGTTTATCTAAAAAGTCCTGAGACTTTCCAAACCTTGAATTTGTTTTAGCGACTTCATAGGAGACAACAGGGTAGACATTTGCTCCTTCATTAACCAGTTTTTCAACTTGTGGAATGACCTTATCAAACACACAGTAAGACCCAGTAAGTGCGAATGCTACACTAATATTTTTAAGACTCATATACTACCTCCATTTTAAAATCCAATCATATTTTTATCTTAATAAAGTTTATTAAGGAATGTCTGAAATATTACTTCCACTTTCACGGGTGTATGTAACAACAGTGAAGAAAAGTATTCCAGAAACTTAAGTTATCAAGTCTAGAGTCTGTGATGCTCCTCGGAGCTTTTGCAAAACTCGTTTCGTCAAGAAGGATGTTCTCCCTTTCCTGTAGTATTAGAAGTCTTTAACGACATTCCAATACTTCTAAAACCATATAATTTTTTTAATAATTATTTTAAAAAGAGAAAATACTAATGTTAAAGTAGTTATTTTATAATGTAGTGTAAGCTGAAAGTTGTAAGTTGCGCTGAGATAAACAGAGGAACTATATCTTTTCAAAAAGAACTTATATCGCTTGAATTATAAGACTTTAAACATAAAAGTTTGCTAAAACAAACTTTTTGAGAAGAATAGTATATAAAAAATAAATATGTAATGGAGTGATATTTATAGGTGCAGATGGTGGTAATAAAACCCTTAATGCAGTAAATGAGCTTGAAAAAATAGAACCTGAATTATGTAACATACCTTCTGTTTTTGCCGAGATATTAAAAAATGAAATAAATGCAAATGATGAGCAAAAACTATACAATGGGATTAAGAGAATAGTAAGAAAATACTCCCAACAAAAAAATGGAATACAGATAATAAATGAATTAGTTAGGGTTTTGTGTGGAGGAGCTACATTAGATGAAATTTTGGAAATATCTAAAGAAGAAGCATTAAATCCAACGACAGTAACAGATATTGTGGCAGATAGCACTTGTTATTTAGAAAGTAAAGAGCCAGATTTTCATTAACCAGAGAAATAATTTCTCTGGTTTTACTTTGTGAGATATATTGGAAGGGGCTTTATTCATAAGCATCTATTTTGATAAGTATTTTTAAAATAGACATTTATAAGCAAAAAGCTCACCAACATAGTATGAAAAGTATAATGTCTATTCACATGTTCATGTTTGCATAGGCAAGCAAATTGCATTTTCATTAAATCGAAGAATATTATATCTAAAGGATTTCATGGTTTTTTCTTTGTGGCAAATTGTTTAATCAATACAGAATTTAATGATATTATTTTATCATCTTCAATTGTCAGCAGTCTGTGCTTTTCCCACCGGGAGACAATTTCTTCAGTTTTATCTTTTGGTATGTCTATTAGACTGTGTAATTCTAAGAGATTTACAGTTGATTTTCTGCGGTTTAAAATGTAATCTAAATATCTGTAAATCTTCATTTCAGGGGATTTAAGTTTGTTAATTTCATTTAGTTCAAATGAATATTCTATCCTATCGGAAAAACTGATTAAAAAACTCCAGACAAAATCCAAATTGCTGTCAATAATAACGTCTAGATTTGTGTTGTTTATCTTAATTAAACCAACATCAGTTTCAGCTGTTACAGTTGCAGTTCTTCTATTTCCACAAAAGTGTGCATACTCACCAAAAAGGCTGCCTTTCTTTAGAATTCTCAGGACTCGTATATCCCCTCTGGCAAATTTCACAACTTTAACAACTCCCCAATACACTACATAAAAGTCTTCTCCTTGATCTCCTTCAAAAAAGATTATGTCGCCTGCTTTATACGTAACACCATACTTTTGAAATAAAATATCAAAATTTATATGCATAGCTATTCTCCCTTATTAACCAATTATTAAAGCAGATACTTATATGTAAAGGTATTGAGAATAAGTGTCTTCTATACAGACCACCCTTTATCCTTAAGTATACGAAGTGCTTTTTGATAGAATTCACTGCTAGAGTATGAAGTTTTAAAAATGTCTATAAGTTTGTAAACGTTTCTTTTATGTCCATTATTGGTATAATAAATAACTGCATTGTAAATTATTTCTGGAGTAGATGTAGTTTCTAAAGAAGCGGTATCAAGGCACTTATTTGCTAATTTGCATAATGATATTAATTGAACCATTAAGTTTTTTGGATTTATCTTTCTATTAATAATCAAACTTTTTAAATCATTTCTGCTTATTTCACACACTTCGCAATTAGTTATTGCAAGGGCAGATTCCCGACGTAATGAGCCATTGATGAGGCTATATAAGCCAAACAGGTTTCCAGGCTCAATAATAATATCGGCTAAGCCTTTATGTAGTAATACTACTTGTCCCTTATTTAAAAGATAACAGTTTAAGGCAGATGAGTTTTTTAAGTAAATAAAATCATTACTTTTAAAATTTAATATGTTGCCCAGAACAACCACCTCCTATATTCCTATAATGTTTAATTATGTTGAGTTTTTTCATAAATGTTTTATAAATATATATCGGAATAATTATTTAAATGTAAAACACCAATTAAGGAAATGTTGAGAAGTTTTTATCTTATTTCTAAGACTCCACCTTCTATAAGGTGGAGTTCCTCTTATAAATCTTCAGGTGGAGTTGAGTCTCCACCTGAAGCCTCGATGTTTAGCTTTAGCTAAACGAGTTCACTAAAAGGCTTGGAGACTAGGGCTTATCTTGGTGGCATGTTAAATGAATTTATGAAAGTTGTACAAGGAAACGTCATATGATTAGTAAAAGGATATTAAAATTATATTTATATTAGGAGGAAACATGAAACAAGCAAAGCGTCTTGATAATGCACCACCGTACTTATTTGTGGAGATTGAAGAAAATATCAATAAGTACATGGCAAAAGGAGTAGATGTTATTAATTTAGGAATAGGAGATCCAGACATACCTACCCCTGATTTTATAGTACAAAAGATGATAGAAGCTGTTAAGGAATCAAAATACCATCAATATCCTGAATACGATGGCTCTATGGAGTTTAGGGAAGCAGTTGCAAGATATTATAAAAGAAGATTTCAGGTAAATATTGACCCTGAAACGGAAGTAGTTGCTCTTTTAGGTTCAAAGGAGGGCATAGCACACATATTTTTTGCATTGGTAAACGAGGGAGATTTTACCCTGGTTCCAGATCCTGAATATCCTGTGTATGAGCTGGCAACTGCTCTAACTGGTGGAGTACCCTACCCAATGCCACTACTTAAAGAAAATAATTACTTCCCAGATACTTCAATAATACCTAGAGAAGTTATAAAAAGATCAAAAATCCTTTTTATTAATTATCCTAATAATCCTACTGGAGCAGTGGCAGATCTTACTCAATACCAGAAAATAGTTGATTTTGGGATGGAACACGATATCGTTGTATGTAATGATAATGCATATTCTGAGTTTACCTATGATGGACTTAAGGCTCCAAGCATATTAAATGCAAAGGGAGCAAAGGATATAGCTGTTGAGTTCCATTCATTTTCAAAGTCTTTCAACATGACTGGATGGAGATTAGGATTTGCTGTGGGGAACAGAGATGCTATATCAAAACTCAAAAAAATGAAGAACAATATAGATTCAGGTGTCTTTACTGCAATTCAGGAAGCCGGAATTGAAGCTCTAAATAATGGAGATAATTTTGTTGAGTATATGAGAAAAGTGTATACAAGAAGAAGAGACATAGCTATGGAAGAATTAAAAAAACTGGGTTTTCAATTTGAAATTCCAAAAGGAGCATTTTATTTGTGGATAAAAGTTCCTAAAGGCTATAATTCAAAGAGCTTTACTAATTTAATTTTGGAGGAGACAGGGGTAGTTGTCGCTCCAGGAAGGGGATATGGAGAGTGGGGAGAAGGATACATAAGAATATCTCTAACGATAGATGACAACAGGCTTAAAGAAGCATTTGACAGAATAGCAAAACTAAATATTTAATTTATGCCTCACCCTTTTTATTTTTTTTGCATTAATTTGACATAACATTGACAATATTATATAATTTTCTTATAGGCATTCTTGAGCAAAGTATGTTAAGAAGTACACAAGATGCACGCGAATAAATTGAAAGATCTGAAAAAAAGACATATATAGGATGTTAAATTTATTGAATTAATATCCTTCACGTTCAATATAATATATAAAAGTTAAATATAGTTTACAATAATCAAATTCATCTTACTCCCAATTATTTTGTATACGATTACTAGAAATTCGTAAAAATGTATTATTTTCTTGAGCATTTATATTGATAATTCAATATAATTACATTTTTTAGAAGCTGTTTGTGCCAAACTTATATAAATTAAAAGTTAGCAGTGAGAAATTATGCATTGCTATTATTGGGAGGAGATTAAAAGCATGTTAAAAAGGAAAAAGGTACTAATTGTTCTTTCATCTTTAGTTTTTCTTATTACAACTATCTTAGGTAATATCTCAGTTTCTACAACTTCTACTGTTAATGCATCTGGAAGCCAGGTAACTCCTGTAAGCTACTATGGGAAAATGGTTGCAAGTGGTAATAGTATTATTGGTTCAAAAACTAATGCTCCAATGCAAGTAAAAGGTATGAGCTTTTTTTGGTCTAACTGGTCTGGCCCATACTATAATTCTGCTACTGTGGATAGAATGGTAGATGAATTTCAATGTGAGATTCTAAGAGTTGCATATGGAATTAGGGACAATGGAACTCCATACAACACAAACGATGAACAAAAAATTCGAGAAGTAATAGATGCATCAATAAGAAGAGGCGTATACATTATAATTGACTGGCATAGCCACGGTGCCCATCTTAACCCTCAGGCTGCAAAAGACTTTTTTGGAAGAATGGCACAACAATATGGTAGTTATGATAACGTAATATTTGAACTTTATAACGAACCTGTAAGGACTTCCTGGTCAGAGATAAAAAGGTATGCAGAAGAAGTAATTCCTGTTATAAGGCAACATTCTGATAATCTGATAGTTGTAGGAACACCTACTTGGTCTCAGGATGTTGATCATGCAGCAAACGACCCAATAAATGATAAAAACGTAGCTTATGCACTTCACTTTTATGCAGGAACTCATAGACAAAGTTTAAGAAATAAAGCTAATACTGCTCTAAGTAGAGGAATACCTCTTTTTGTAACTGAGTGGGGTGGCGTAAATGCAGATGGTGATGGGGGTATTGACTACAATTCAACAAACGAATGGCTGTCATGGATGGACCAACATAAAATATCATGGTGTAACTGGGCTATAAATGATAAGGCCGAGTCATCAAGTATATTCTTTCCAGGTGGAAGCCTTACTGACAATGGCAGATTGCTTAAAGAGACTTTAAATAACCATGCAAGAACTGCAGAATGGAGAAATGTTCAACCTCCTACATCAACAACACCACCGCCAACAACACCGCCGCCAACAACAACACCGCCAACAACAACACCGCCAACAACAACACCACCAACAACGCCTCCAAATTTTCAACACAACATTCCAGGGACAATTCAAGCAGAAAGCTTTTCAGCAATGAGCGGAATACAAATCGAACCATGTATTGAAGGTGGAAACAATGTTGGATACATTGACAGTGGGGACTGGATGGATTATAACGTTAATGTGCAAACATCTGGAACCTATAATGTTAGTTTCAGAGTAGCAAGCTTAAATGGAGCACCGGGAGCAATTCAGCTTAGAGAAGGAAATAATATACTTTGTACAGTAGATGTTCCCAATACAGGCGATTGGCAAAACTGGATAACTGTAAATGCAAATGTAAATTTACAAGCAGGTTCTAAAACTCTTAGAATTCATGCAGGCAATTCGGCATGGAATATAAATTGGATAAATTTCGAACTTGCTGGTACAACACCTACACAACCTCCTCAAACAAATTTTAAATATGGAGATATAAATGGAGATAATGTTGTTGATTCTACTGATTATATTTTGCTAAGAAGATATATACTAGAAATCATTAATGATTTTCCTCAACCAAACGGGAGACTTGCCGCTGATGTTAATAACGATGGAAAAATTGATTCCACTGATGCTATTTTAATGAGAAGATATATAATGGAAATAATAGATAGATTTCCTGCAGAATCTTAAATTCTGCAAATTATCCCTATAAGATAATTTTCATGGGAATATAGGCACAAACAGCGAAAAATATATAAATTAAAGTCTTTCACAGGGTTAAAAGACTTTAAATACTAAAAGTGAGGGGGCATCTAGCTCCCTCACTTTTAGTTTAAATCTAAACCTGAAAGTTGTAGATGTTGTAACATCTGCAAGTATTCTAACATCTGTTGATTTAAATACCCGCCGAGAAGTCCCCTTCAATTAAAAGTTTTTCGTTTTGCTCGAAGACTTCTAATAATACAAATAGTGACTTAAGTCACTATTCTTTTATCGTATTCTAAGACTCCATCTTCTATAAGGTGGAGTTCCTCTTATAAATCTTCAGGTGGAGTTGAGTCTCCATCTGAAGCCTCGATGTTTAGCTTTAGCTAAACGAGTTCACTTAATAATGATATAATATATTAAACCTGAATTATTCATGAACTATAATTAAAAATATAATACAGATTGATAAACAGCAATATTAGCTAAATTTAAATATCACTTAAAAAGTGATGGATAGATGTAGAAAAAAGGGGTCAAATTTGTTAAAATATAGTTGAAAAACAAATATAAACAAAGGAGACCCTCAAGGTTTTTAAAATTATATTATAATATTTGTGCATTTTTTCTTTATAATATTTGTGTATTTTTTTGCATTATCATTTACATCGTGGAGCAATAGACCTGGTAGTATAGTCTATAGCAGTGCACATTCAACTGTGCAACCTTGGACTAAGGCTATATACTATCACAATTATCACTTTGCAAGAGTTGTTGCATGGACTTCAGATGGTACTCCTACTCAAATTATATCTAAATGGGGAAGGGCGGAATTAATAAGTAGTGATAGCATGAACCCATTTCGTAGCGTCTATGGAGCGGCAAGGCGTTATTATAAATAAGTAATAGTTTGATAACTTAATTAAATTGGAGGTTTGAATAATATGAAAAAGATCTTTGGTATAGTAGCAATTGTCATATTAATCGGGATAATTACTGCAGGAGTAGTATTTTCATTTGGACGTAATGAAAAAAGAATTCCTGAGCCACCAAGGGAAGGTAAAGATATACCGAGTGATGTGGTTTGGGATGAAACAGAAGGAATGTACAAATTAAAAGAAGAAGAATTATTTTTTAATGCCAATGCACCATCGGATTTTGTTGAATCATTTGTTGCGTGGGAGGAAGAAGATAAATGGATTGCAAAACATAAAGATTCTACAAGCAAATTAGATAGAGCAATGATTAAGTGGATTGAAAATAGAAAATTAGACTCCGCTTTTAAATCAAGATATGAACCTGATAAAGATAAGACATTTAAAGAAATAGTAAAGCTAGGAGTTGAATATTTGCCAGAAATGCTTGATAGAATTGAAGAAGACAATGCTTTTAAGACTGGTGTATTGATGGACGCATTTTCAAGAATATCAAATGTTGATGCACTAAAGCGCATTGATGTATCTGAAGAAGGTAAAAAAGAATGGAAGCAGAAATGTAAGGATGTAATGGAGAATGCAGAACAAAAAGTTAAGAATGCTAAAGAGAAAATAAATAATGGTGATGTTGAAAGTGCAAAAAATGAAATTAAGGAATTAGGAGTGTTTGCACTACCATATGTTGTTGATGAAATAGAAAATGGTAACAAAAATATGGAGACTTTATTAGACACTAAGAAATACAGTCAGGACGAATTGGAAATACTTAAAAATATGGTTGAAAAAACCAAACAACAAAAAAATAAGTAAGCAAATTTAATAATTATGTTGACTGTAAAACTTAATTTACTTTGTAACAATAAAAACCATCCCTACTAGAAAAACAAGATTTTTTAGAAGGGGTGGTTTTTTTTGTAAGTACAAAGGAGTCGCTACGCTCACTCAACAGGCTAAAGCCTATAATACAAATAGTGACTTAAGTCACTATTCTTTTATTTTTATAATGATATAATATACTAAAATATATATGCCATGCAAAAATATAAGATTTTCAAAACATCTATTTCAAAAAATACATTGCACTTACAAAAAATCTAAAATAATTACTTTTCACTTATTCAACACAAAAATTTATATATAACGATGTTTTAATACAAATTTTGGGGAGGAATGTAAGTTGAAAGAAAAAATGAAGGTAATTTTAGCATTAATGTTAGTATTTATGTTAATTTTTAGCCATACCATAAACTCGTTTACCTATGGTATTAATTTTTCAAGTGGACAAGGAGCAATATCTCAAGAAAGAATATCTTCAGTAGAAATACAGAAGACAACGTCAACACCAGATCTTACAGATATGATGTATGAAACAGAAGAGCAAGAGGTCATAGAAGAGCAAGAGGCAATAGAAGAGCAAGAGGAAATAGAAGAGCAAGAGGATATAGAAGAGCAAGAGGATATAGAAGAGCAAGAGGTAATAGAAGAGCAAGAGGTCATAAAAGAGCAAGAGGTCATAGAAGAGCAAGAGGTAATAGAAGAGCAAGAGGTCATAGAAGAGCAAGAGGCAATAGAAGAGCAAGAGGATATAGAAGGGCAAGAGGATATAGAAGAGCAAGAGGCAATAGAAGAGCAAGAGGATATAGAAGGGCAAGAGGATATAGAAGGGCAAGAGGATATAGAAGAACTAGAACATATAGAAACACCAGAGATAACATCTGTATCAATATTATCCCATGAAGATGTTGTAATTAGCAGTGATTTAACATTAGATCAAAATATGACTGTTGAAGGCAGCTTATATTTAAATGGTGGAACTTTAAATCTTAATGGAAATAAGCTTATAGTAAGTGGAAACCTGATACAACGAAGTGGAACACTAAATGTAAACGGAGGAGAAGTATACATAGAAGGTGACTATAGGATACAGACAGAGAATACAAATTCAAGTGGACAGATAACATATGGAACTAGCTGGGGATACCTGTCAATGACAGAAGAAAGTGATTATGTTTACATCGGAGGAGGTTTTTATACATCAAGCATATATTCACATTCTAACAGACTGACAGAAGGCATAATGGAAATAAAAGGGAATTTTAGACAGATATCTGCAACTAACAACAATTTTGCTGCAAGTGGAAATCATAAAGTGATATTAAGTGGAACAGAGCTTCAAACAGTAAGCTTTGCAAGTCCAGGAAGTTCAAGATTTAATATACTAGAACTAAATAACACTTCAGAGGAAGGTGTAGAATTTATAAGTGCACTGGCAGTTAACAATTTAACAACAAATGAAAAACCAATAAAAATGATTGAAATAACATCGTCAAATTGTCAACTAGGCGCTGATTTAGTAATAGATAATGACTTTAGAATTACAAACAGTACAATTAATTTAAATGGTTATACCTTGGAGGTAGATAGAAATCTTACAATTAGTGGAACAATAAACTTTAATGAAGGAAAATTGACTGTAAATGGCGATCTTTTCACCAGCGGTAATATAGACATAAACGGGGGAGAATTAAGAGTAAAGGGAAACACAATACAGTCAAATGGAACGCTAAATGTAAATGGAGGAGAAGTATACATAGAAGGGGACTACAGGCTACAGACAGAGAATACAAATTCAAGTGGACAGATAACATATGGATCCAGCTGGGGCATTCTAAGAATGACAGAAGAAAATGATTATGTATATGTAGGAGGAAGTTTTTACACAGCAAGTGTATATTCACATTCAAGCAGGTTTACAGCAGGGGTCATGGAAGTAAAAGGGGATTTTAGACAGATATCTGCAACAAGTAACAATTTTGCTGCAAGTGGAAATCATAAAGTGATATTAAGTGGGTCAGGGCTTCAAACAGTAAGTTTTGCAAGTCCGGGAAGTTCTAAGTTTAATATACTTGAACTAAGGAATGTTTCAGATGAAGGCATAGAATTTACAAGTACAATATCATTTAATAATTTTATAACAAATGAAATACCAATTAGGATGTTTGAAGCAACATCTTCAAATTGGATATTAAGTGATGATGCAGTAATACAGGACAATGACTTTAGACTGACCAACAGTACAATTAATTTAAATGGATATAAGCTGGAGATAGATGGTAGTCTTTATATTGGAAGTGGGACATTAGACATAAACGGAGGCGAATTAAGAGTAAAGGAAAACACAATACAGTCAAATGGAACGCTAAATGTAAATGGAGGAGAAGTATACATAGAAGGGGACTACAGGCTACAGACAGAGAATACAAATTCAAGTGGACAGATAACATATGGATCCAGCTGGGGTATTCTAAGAATGACAGAAGAAAATGATTATGTATATGTAGGAGGAAGTTTTTATACAGCAAGTGTATACTCTCATTCAAGCAGGTTTACAACAGGAGTAATGGAAGTAAAAGGGGATTTTAGACAGATATCTGCAACAAGTAACAATTTTGCTGCAAGTGGAAATCATAAAGTGATATTAAGTGGGTCAGGGCTTCAAACAGTAAGTTTTGCAAGTCCGGGAAGTTCTAAGTTTAATATACTTGAACTAAGGAATGTTTCAGATGAAGGCATAGAATTTACAAGTACAATATCATTTAATAATTTTATAACAAATGAAATACCAATTAGGATGTTTGAAGTAACATCTTCAAATTGGATATTAAGTGATGATGCAGTAATACAGGACAATGACTTTATAATTACCAACAGTACAATTAATTTAAATGGTTATAAGCTAGATATAGATGGTAGCCTTTATATTGGTAGCGGTACTTTAGACATAAACGGAGGAGAATTAAGAGTAAAGGAAAACACAATACAGTCAAATGGAACGCTAAATGTAAATGGAGGAGAAGTATACATAGAAGGGGACTACAGGCTACAGACAGAGAATACAAATTCAAGTGGACAGATAACATATGGATCCAGCTGGGGCATTCTAAGAATGACAGAAGAAAATGATTATGTATATGTAGGAGGAAGTTTTTATACAGCAAGTGTATACTCACATTCAAGCAGGTTTACAACAGGAGTAATGGAAGTAAAAGGGGATTTTAGTCAGTTATCTGCAAGTAACAACAATTTTGCTGCAAGTGGAAATCATAAAGTAATATTAAGTGGGGAAGAACTTCAAACAGTAAGTTTTGCAAACCCCGGAAGCTCCAAATTCAATATACTGCAAATAACAAAACCTCTTGACGAGGGATATGAGTTTAGCCACACCAATGTTTGGAACATCCTTATATACGATAATGAGCCTCCAACTGCACCAAAGAATCTTGAGGTTCAAGCTAAAGGTGCTTCAACAATTTCATTACAATGGGAAGCTTCAACAGATGATACTGGTGTATCAGGGTATAGAATACTTCGTGATGGTAACATTATAAGGAGTGTTAGAAATACTTTTTTTACAGATGAAGGTCTAATTCCTAATACCACATATACTTATATGGTAAAGGCATATGATGATGGAGGAAATATATCTCAAGCTAGTAACAGCATAAGTGTAACTACTGATATAGATGATGAACCTCCAACTCCACCAGGAAATTTATCAGCTTATTATACTGATACAACTGTATACTTGACGTGGACACCTTCCTTAGACAATGTAGGGGTTGCAGGGTATGATATTTATCGTGATGGAGAAAAAACAGGAACAACATCTAGCTTAAGATATGAGGATACAGATTTAATAATAAATGAAACCTATGAATACACAGTAAAGGCATTTGATCATTCAGGAAACACTTCCCAATCCACCATAGTAGTAACTTTAACAGATGACCATGGCAATGACATGGACAGAGCAACACAGATAGAACTTGGAGTAAAAACAGCTGGTGTCATAAACTATGAAGGTGATGTGGATTTCTTTAAATTTAACTCGGTAAGTGCTGGTAATTATATTATTAAAAGTACTGGTGATACCAATACATTTGGATATCTTATAGACAAAGATGGAAATGTAATTGCTTTTGACAATAGCTCAGGAGAAGGCAGGAACTTTTTAATACAACACAGTTTATCTTCAAATGAAACATATTATATTAAGGTCAGACACTTTAGAAGTACAGGGATGGGGCCATATAATGTCTTAGCAATAGAGCTTGATAATGAGTCTCCTACTGTGCCTTCAGGATTATCTGTCCTTTCAACAGATGTTACAAGCATATCATTTAGATGGGAACCATCAACTGATAATGTAGCAGTTTTAGGATATGAAATATATCGTGACGGGCAAAACATAGGAACTACACAAGATACCAGTTTTACAGATACTAAACTTGAACCGGGTACAACTTATACTTACACCGTTAGGGCATACGATGCAGCAGGTAATTACTCACCTTTTAGTGAGGAGTTAAGTGTAACTGCAGATATAGATACTGAGCCTCCAACTTCACCTGCAAACTTACGGATAAGTTCTCGTACAACAACGTCAGTATCGCTGATATGGACAGCTTCCACAGATAACGTTGGTGTTATAGGATATGAGGTATACCAAAATGGCGAAATGGTGGGAACAACAAATACCAATAGATTTACCCAGGAAGATTTGACTGAAAATGTTACTTATACATATACTGTGAAGGCATATGATGCAGCAGGTAATTTCTCGGAAGAAAGTATTAGTTTAGATGTAACACTTACCTTGCCAAATGCTCCAGGGGAGTTAAATGCAAAAGGTGAAGAGATACAGGTAGTATTGACCTGGCAGCCTTCAGATAGCACTGACGTAAACAGTTACAATATATATAGAAAAATTGAAGGTTTTGAAATAACAAAAATACATGAAAATGTTAGATCTACAACAGCAACAGATATAAATGTAGAGCCAGGTGTAGAATACATATACTATATATCCACAGTTGATATATATGGTATTGAAGGAGAATTATCAGAAGGGGCAGTGGCAATACCCCTCGAGGATACAACAATCCCTATGATAAATAGTTTTAATGCTCAAAGGACAGGGGATGTGTTTAATCTACGTGCAGGAGTACGTGACAATATTGGAGTAAGTCTTGTTGAATTTACCTATAGTCTTAAAGATTTAGAAGAGTGGAATGAACTTGCAGCTATAACTATGACACCTGAGAGAGGAAGAACAGTTTATGCAAACTATCTTTGGGATACTTCTCAGTTAGATGATGGCATATATAAAATAAAAGTAATTGCCTATGATGAAGCTGGTAACGTAAGTGATGACTCAATAATAAACATAACAGTGAGAAATACTCCTCCAGATGCTCCCTTAACTATTGAAGCAGTTCCAGGAGAACTTGAGGTAGTAGTGGTATGGGCAAAAGTTGACGACAGTGATCTAGCATTGTATAAGCTTTACAGGAGTAAAGATGGGTTAAATTATGAACCGGTATTGGAGACAGTTTTAAGGTCATACACAGATAGAAATGTTGAGGAAAACAATACCTATACTTATAAAGTGACAGCAATTAATACATACGGTCATGAAAGTGAAGGGGCATTCAGTGAAGTTGTAACAGTTTATCCTGATACTACACCTCCTGAAATTATAGGAATACTGCCAAAAGGTGAAGGCCGTATAAATGAAACAGTTAGACTTAGTGTATTAGCTCAGGACAATGTAAAACTAAAGGATATGGAATTTTTATATTCATTAGATCCAGATAATGAAGATTCATGGATTAGCCTTGGTATAACAACATCCGGCTCTATCAATTGGAATACTAAAAACATTGATGATGGAACTTATTATATAAAAGCAGTGGTTAGAGATACTTCAAATAATTATAGCCAACTGGTTGTATCATATATAGTAGATAATACCCCTCCAAATGCACCTATATTAAGTGCAAGTTCATCTGAACTTAGAATATCATTGAGTTGGGTGCTTAATGATATTCCTGATGATTTTGATCATTACAGAGTATATAAAAGTACTAATGGGCTAGAAGGAACATTTTTGCTAGCTACAAGAACAGATGCAGTATCTTATGAGGATAAATTGGCACCTGTTGACAGTGACAGTCATTACAAAGTAACAGCTGTTGACAGGCTTGGAAATGAGAGTGAACCTTCTAATATAGTAAGTATAAGGCCAGGAAGAGATATAACTCCACCTACAATAAAAAAGTTTAATCCTGAGGATGGATCGGCTATAAGAAGTGTAGTATCCTTAACGGCTTATGCAGAGGATAATGTAGGAGTTAGCCAGTATTCATTTCAATTCAGACAAGTAAACGAAAATGGTCAACCTGTTGAAGATGGAGAATGGACTCCTATTGCTGATGTAAATAATCTAATTAATCAAGAGGTTTTAGTTAAATGGGATACTCTTGTAACAGGTTCTAATGGTGAGCTCATTTATCCTGATGGTTACTATCAGGTAAAAGTTATTGCAAGTGACGAAGCAGGAAACTATTCTAAAAGAGTTCATACCTTTGTTTTAGCAAATGATCCACCACCACCACCAGAACAGATTTTTGTAAAAGCAGGAGAATGGCAGCTTATTGTCAGTTGGTCTCCAGTATTGCGTTCTGATTTTAGACATTATGTTTTATATAGAAAAGAAGGTAAAGATGGAGAGTGGGAAAAAATAGTTAGAAATACCACATCAAATGTATATATTGATACATTGAGAAACCCTCAAAATGAGTATTTTTATGCTGTTTCTGTTATAAATGATTTAGGAAGAGAAAGTGAGAAAACTTATGATTACTCACAGGATGAAGAAAATGAAAACATTGATATAAGAGCTTTGCATCAGACATCTATTCCTTTGATTTTAAGCACTGGGCCTTCAGAACTTTCAAGAACAAACAGCACTTTAGAATTGGAGGCATTAATAAGTGACAGGGTAGGAGTAAATATAATATATGAATATGCCTATCTTGGAGAATCTCCTTCAAGCAATCTAACAGGAAATGAAATATGGAATTTAATTGGAGAAGATACATCTCCAAGACTTGCAGGTACAACAGATAATATTAACTGGCTAGAGGATAATGATGGACAATCTCAGGTGCCAAGACTTTCAGTTGGAGAAATTCGATTTATTTCAAATTATACATGGGATGTATCAAGTCTTCCTTCAGGTACTTATGCAGTTCGTGTTGCTGCCATAAACAAGGGAAATAACGAAACAACTCTTATAAAAAGATATATAGTAGACAGAGAAGCTCCTGATGCACCTTCAAATATTACAGTAAGCGATTCAAAGTCTGGTGGAGAGCTTCAATTATCCTGGGAAAGAAGTTTGGCAACTGATGTGGATTATTATAAACTTTATAGAGCAACACAAAGTGGAGGACCATTCACTCTTATTACCGAGAGTAGGTCGTTGGTATACCGTGATACTGGTCTTTTAGATGGAAGCATATACTATTATGTTATAACAGCGGTAGATATGGCAGGAAATGAGAGTAATGTCTCTGACCAGGTATCGGCTGTGCCGACAGCTTTAAGTGACCTTACAGTTAAGGAAATTAAGTCAGAACCAGGCCTTCCTGCATACACAAGGCCTGCTACAATAACAGCAATTATTGAAAACTTAGGTTATGCTAATGCAAAAGGTACTGTGGACTTTTATATTAATAAAGGTCAGGAAGATGAGCATATAGGGAGTGCAGTTGTTGACGTAAGGAGTATGAACAGTTCCCAAGCTTCTATTCTATGGACGCCTGAAGAAAATTTAGATAGTATAGTCAATATAAAAGCTATAGTTACTACAATGCCTGGAACGGAAGACATTAATGAAAATAATAACACTCTAAATAAAGAGTTTAGACTGAACAGTCCTCCAGAAGCTATTATTGAAACTAATGAGTGGGTATATTCAGGAGACAGATTTACAGCTGACGGAAGTTTGTCACAAGACTCTGATGGAAGAATTGTATCCTACATATGGGATATGGGAGACGGATCAGAGAAGAAGGGTGCTCATATTACACACATGTACCAGATTCCAGGAGATTATAATATAACTCTTGCTGTTACAGATAATAATGGAGCAAAATCTACAACAACCACCTCAATTCATGTACATGATAATCGTCCTGACCTGATTGTATCAGATATAAGATGGAGTCCTGAAGAACCACAGGAAGGGAATGTTGTAAGAATTTTTGCACAAATCGGAAATATAGGAAAAGGCCCAAACAGACAGGGATTCCTAACAGGATTTTATATTAACAATCGGTATATGGGATATGTGAGAGTGGATGAGAATATAGAACCTGGTGAAAGTGTAGAAATACCTTTCATGTGGATTGCAGAACCGGGTGTTCACGTGCTGGAAGTTGTGGCAAATGATATTTTAGATAATCTTAAAGAAATAAATACCACCAATAACTCTAAAACTGTTCCATTAACATCTCAGCAGGTGAACTTTCCAGATGTAAAAGTAGATGATATAACATGGACATCAGGTGATGAAGTTAATTTAGGTAGTGAAACTCCATTTGGTTATAAGGTTGCAATATCAAATATAGGTACAGCAAAGGCAGAGAGATTTTTTGTATCTCTTTATATAAATGGACAGTGGACATCAAAACAACATGTGAATTTACTTGATGTTGAAGATACTCGTGAAATTATTTTTATGATTAAACCCTCATCTGGTACACACGAAATAACTGTTAAAGTAGACGATCCAGTGCCTGTACTTGTTGAACTTGACAAGGATAATAATGTAAAAACTATTATTACACCTGAGTTTGATGTTACTTATCCAGAGCTTGAATTGTCTCCTATTACTTGGCTCCCACAGGAAACAGTTCTAACGGAAGGCACATCACTTACATTTGAAACAAAAGTAAAAAATACAAGTGAAGTGGATATAAGAAATAAATTTAATATAGACTTTATGGTAAATGGTGAGGTTATAAGGACAGTTACGGTAGATGGATTGAACGCAGGTGAGGAAAAGGAAGTATGGTCACGCTGGGTGGCTAAGCCTGGAAGCCATACTGTAAGCATTGTTGCAGATGCTTTAGGTACTATCACAAATAGTGATTATGTTGCACAAGTGGATGCGCAGGTACCAGAACTTAAGATAATTTATCCCGATTTAAATATTTCTGACGTTCAGTGGTCACCTATGTATTTAAAATACGGATATCCTGTAACTTTCATTGCAAGAGTAAGTAATCAGAGTGTTAGCTCCATATTTAGTGAATTTAATGTAGGTCTTTATGCAGATGGAAGACAGGTTGCAGGTAAAAGAGTAAGAGGCTTGAGAGGTCATAGCACAGCTATTGTTGATTTGACTTGGATTCCTGATGTAGTAGGGGATGTTGAATTAAAAATTGTTGTTGATAATTTAGGTCAGCTTACTCAGGAGCCTATAGCTGAAGGAGTAAGACGTACATGGGAAGACCAATTTAATATAGCTGATGCATTAACCATGGACGTTTTACCACATCCAGATGGTCATTGTGAAATATTTAATGCTCATGTATATACTTCCTCAGACAGCTTAATACCTTTACAGGTTAATGCATGGAAGGCCAGCAATCCTTCAAGTTCACTCACTCCTGATGATGGAATAAGGACATATTATACTCTAAAAAGCGATACACAATTGATAATGGATGGGGAAATAGGATTTAATGTTGCCGAAGGTCTCTTTAAAGGGCAGATACCCATAATGTTATTGGATACAGGATTATATACATTAACCCTTGAAGCAGGAGACGGAATAGAAAACATAAGTATAGAAAACAATATTTTAATTGTGCAAGAGACGATTGCTACAGTTGAAACAGAAAAAGACTTTTATCAGCTTGGAGAAACAGTAAATTTATATGGAAACTTAAGATTTAGGGATGGAAGTCCTATAGCAAATGAAAGAATAGTTTTGGAATTTCCTATTCCCGGATGTGATTCGAATAAATCAATATTGCGATATACAAACACAGATGAAGATGGATACTTTGAAATGGAAATACTGTCTACTACCCTTGGAGCAGGTAGATGGAGCGTTAATGCTTATGCTTTTAGAAAAGGTGTTGGGAATGCAGGATTGGCACAATTTACAATTTGGGGAATGAAATCTTCTCCTTCAAATCTATCCTTGACAACTTCTAAAAACTCCAGTTTTTCAAGATTTATTACTATAGAAAACATGGCAAAAGAAGGTCAGGGCCTAACAGGTGTAAGTGCAGTACTTGTTAACCTTACACCAGATAGCAAAGTGCGGGCAACTATAGATACATCTATACTTTCACCAGTTATACATTCTAAAGGTACCAGTGGTGTTATGGTCAACTTTAATGCACCTCTTGAATCTGCCGATACAGCATCCTACCAGATAATATTTAGTAGTGCAGAAGGTGCAGTTGCTACATCAAACATTAATCTCTATCTAAGACCAGCAGTTCCTGTGCCGGTAATTGATCCTGGAGTTGTGAAGGCGGGGGTAAATCCTGGCAGTAATTTTACAAGAACAGTTACTGTTACAAACAAAGGACTTGGTAATATGGAAGGTATTAGAATGGAATCTCCAGCCAGCCTTCCATGGATAAGAGCGGTTAATCTTGAAAAAACTTTTCTATCCCCGGGAGAGTCAGCTAGCTTTGATATTATATTAAATCCACCTGAAGGAACACCTTTAGGACAATATCAAGACAGTATAATTGTTACTGATGGTAAATACAGGGCTAATGTTGCAGTTGCTGCAGAAGTTTCAAGTTCAAACAGAGGAACTATATCATTTATGGTAAAGGATGATACAGGTGAAAGAGTAGAGAATGCAGAAGTAACTCTTGTATCAAAGGAAGCATATATTCAAGTAATAAGGGGACAGGAAGTAACATATTATCAAAATTTCTATGGAAAGACGGATAGTAATGGTTTAGTAACCTTTGAGGATAGTCCTTTAGGAGAATACAGCTATATTGTAAGAGCAAGAGGTAAAAACCGGGTAGATGGAACTTCTTATATTATGCCAATGCAAGAATCTAATGTAGTACATGTAACTATGGAGACCCAGCCAGTTCAAATAACATGGACAGTAGTTCCAACTACAATTGAAGACAAGTATGATATTGAGTTGGAATTAACCTTTGTTACCAATATTCCTGAGCCTAAGTTTGGATTTATACCACCTTGGATAAGTATACCAAGGCATGTAAATGAGCCAATAATTCTTGAGGCTACAGTAATAAATACTGGACTTATAGCAATTACAGATGTTACAGCTTCTGTAGTAAGAGGAACTTCTTCTGATATGGGAATAAGCATTGTAGGTGGGGGATATATAGGTGAAATCCCTGCTCATGGAAGTACCCGAATCAGTATCATGGTACAGCCGGGATATTACAACCTTACAGCTCTTAATACTTTTAATGATCCAAACAGGAAAAAGGATATTATAAAACTTAGCGGAAGCTATGTAAGTTTTGACAATGACACTGGTTTACCAGTTTATCCACCAAAAAAAGTAGAAGGATCAATACCTTTAGTAAATCCGGGAGAACAAAAAGCTATTATAAGAGTGGATAGGGAAGAAATTGAAATCATTATGCCTGAAGGTGGAGGTGAAGGAGGAAATATATTTGAACTTCCTAAAGCACCACCAAAAGAATCAGATGTTCAATTAGTAACACTTAAACTTGAACAGGAAGCTACATTGGAAAGACAGGCGTTTGATGCTACTTTAAATATAGCAAACGGTCATGCAAATAATGCTCTTCAAAATCTTGAAGTAAGAATAGTAATAACAGATACAGAAGGGAAGGATGTAACAGGTCAAAATTTCATAATACCTACAGGTATAGAGGGAATATCCTCCCTTGATGGATCTTCCTCACTGTCCCCAGGAAGGGATATGACTGCTACCTGGCAGTTGATACCAGGAGAAGGATTAGGTGGGGAAGACCCCGAAGGTAAGGTTTACTTTGCAAGGGCAATAGTATCATACTATTTAAATGGACGATATATAGAAACCCAGACCAAAGCAGAAGAGATAACAATAGTTCCTCAGCCTAAGATTAAGCTAAACTACTATATACCTGACAAAATATTATCAGGACAGCCTTTCAGACTAGGAGTGGTTGCAGAGAATGTTGGACATGGAGTTGCAAGAAACCTTGTAATAGATTCAGGACAACTGGAGATAAACACAAATCAAGCAGGGTTAAAAACAGATTTTAGAATTCTTGAGACATCTTTTGGAAGCAGTACAGGAAATAGATTCAGATTAAACTTAGGAGATATTCAGCCTCATAGCAGGGTCAGTGGCTATTGGCTTGTAAATTGGATTATGTATGAAGATGACGAAGATGCAGAACCTCATGAAGGAGAGTTTCGTGATTTTAAAGCGACACTGCATCACAGGGACTATAAAGGAGTTCAGCTTAATCCTTTAATTGTTGGTGTAACCACTGAAATAATAGGCAAAGATAACATTTATACAGAAGATGAAGGGGTATTGAGCCTCATTGATATTGGAGAAACTGGATTTCCTAATTATTTAATCAACTTTACAACGGGAATGAGGATTCCTATATATGTTCCTCAGAGTTTGAGTGTTGAGAAACAGCCTGACATAGAAGACAATACCCTTGAATTTAGTGTGCCAGTTGTAGACGGAAATCCCGATGAACCTAAAATGCCAAGGTATCAGGTGCTAATGATTAAAGATCCACTTATGGATACTCCTATTCGTTGGGTTACAAGAGATGTTTATATTGAAGGCTATGAAGAGGTTGCCTTAAGCAGAAATAATGTGTGGAAAAATAACGGTAACATATATATAGTAGATGAAATACCAGTACTAAATATAAAGCCCGATAATTACCCAAATGAACAGGAAAGATACTATTATCCTACAAGATATACTATTGATTTTAGCTCTGGAACAGTAATAGATAAGCTTGAATATGCCAGAATTTATTATGAGTTAGACCCTCGCACAATGGAAGCTGATGAAGTATTTGTGTACTATGATATAGGAGTGGAACCTAATGAAGGTCAAATGACTAGGTTAAGAGCTTCACTCTATAACGAAGGTACCAGTGTGGAAAGTGGTGTTTTAGAATTTTTTGCATCAAGGCTTAACAAGTGGGGTGAAGAGGAAGAAGAGTTTAAAATTGGAGAAGGCAGGTTTACAAATCTTCACCCACTTAATTCAGTTTATGTATATACAGATTGGACACCTGAAGAGGGTGGCAAGTATGCTTTAAAAGCCAGCATTAAAGGAAGCATTTCTGAAGAAAGTACACTAAGTGAAGAAGCAAAAGTTAATTACAGACCTTATGCAGATGCAGGTGTGGACTTTTCGGTTGATGTTATGAAACCGGCGCGGTTTGACGGCTCACGCTCATACGATAAGGATGGATACATACAGAGCTTTATATGGGAGTTTGGAGATGGAGAGTCAGGTACTGGAGTTGCTCCTGTATATACTTATAGGCAATCAGGTACTTATAGAGTTAAACTTACTGTTATGGACAATAATTATGTTGAAAGCACATCTGAGATGCAGATTACAGTTAATGAAACCCGTCCCGATTTAAGAATTACAGCTTTAAACTTAAGCAACGATAATCCAGAAGAAGGGGAAAGAATAGAAGTCACTGCAACAATTTATAACGGAGGTTATTCTAAAACTGATGAGTCATTCCTTGTAGGCTTTTATGTAAATAACAGATTTACTGACTATGTAAGAGTAAATGACAATATTAACCCAGGAGAATCAAAAGAAGTAACATTTAATTGGAGAACCATATCAGGAAATCACATGCTGACAGTTGTAGCAAATGATATGGGAAGGCCTGTTGATGAAGCTGATTTTGACAATAACCAAAGAAGCATAGCAGTGTATACTGACAGTTACTTTTTACCTAATCTTAATGTGTTGGAGTTTAGCTGGGATGGACCTTTAAATGGTGTAATGGACTGGAATGAGGAAGTTACATTATCTGCTGTTATTGAAAACAACGGTATGGCAAGTGCAGGAAAATTCAATATAGCCTTTTATGTAAACGATAAACTCATAGATGTTAAAGCTGTTGAATCATTGTCTCATGCAAGAGGGTTTAATACTATTGAGGCAACAACAGTATGGAGAGCAGAAAGGGAGGGCATATATGAATTTAAGGTGATTGCTGATGCCCCAATGCCACATATTGTTGAAACAGATAAAAGTGATAATGAAAAAGTTATAAAATCGCCGAGTATAAGGCTTCGCTATCCTGACCTAGAAGTCTTGAATATTTCAATTGTGCCTGAAGGAACTGCTATAGATCCAGGTCAGCCTGTAATAATAAATGTGTCTGTGACTAACACAGGTTATGCCCATGTCAATAAGCCCTTTTATCTTTTGGCATATGCAGATGACTATTATATTGGGACAGCTAAAATTGATGAAGTGCAAAGAGACGGTATTGCTTTTGCATCATTTGCGTGGAACAGACCTATAATGGGTGTTGAGACTATAAGGATTGTTTTAGATGAAAACAATGATATAAGTGAATTAAAGAAAGACAATAACACTTTTGTATATGAATTGAGTCAACCACTAAACGTAAGACTTCCACAGTTAATGATTGAAGAAATAAAAACAATTCCAGATGATATAACTCCAAAGTTTGGAGATATAGTGTCTACAGAAATTAAACTTCGCAATACAGGTGATGTAGCAATAACAAGGCCTTTTACTACAGCATTGTATGTTAATAATGTGATGACAGGAAGTTTTAGAACTAGTACAACTATAAACCCTAATGCTTCTGTTACAGGAATTATTGACTGGAAAGCAGAGTATCTTCCTACTGCCTCCGATTATGAACTTACAGTGTATGCAGATGTACATAGTGAGCTTAATATAACTAACAGAGACATTGCTAGAAAGATAGATTATTATAAAGTAGAAGGTCAGTTACAGGTGAAATATTTAAGTAATAGAGAAGTTTATACTGTAAATGAAAGCCCACAATATAGCTTAAAGGTAACTTCCACAGATCATCTTGGGTGGCCTTTAGGAACTGACGATGGTGTAATGGCAGAGCTTGAAATATATGAAGGACAACCGGATGAGGACGGAAATATTCAAGGAGAAAAAGTATTTTCTAGCTTAATGGCTTACAATGAGGTGCAAGGAATATTTAATCTAAATGTAGATGAAGAACTTGAGACAGGAACCTATACAGTATTTATTACAGTTACAAGAGAAGAGCAACAACAGGTTGTTTATGGTTCCCTTCAGTTAATAGAGGACTATATGGTAACTGTATCAACTTTAAGACAGACCTACACATGTGGAGAACCAATAGAAATAGCAGGAAGAGTTGCTACCTATGATGGACAGCAACCAATAGAAGATTCTGAAGTAACTGTAATAATCGTAGGAGAAAAAGAATGGAGAATAGATGTAAAAACTGACCATGAAGGATACTATAATCATATGTTTGAGCTTCCTGGAGGATTTGGGGGCACTTACTCACTAAGGTCTGAGGCTAACGTGAGTGGAGCCTTAAAATCAAGCCAGTCTCAAGTGTTCTATGTGGAAGGACTGTATTTGTCATTAGCTCCTAAAAAGCAAGTTACCCCAGGATACCTTGATGATATGCAGATTACTCTGGTAAATGTGGGTACCATACCTCTTACATCAATAGAAATCAGTTCAGTTTGGGATGAGCATGTAGAATTTATTGACGTATCATTTGAAGGACATATACCAGAGAGCCTGGAGATAGGAGAATCAATTGATATAAATATAAAAATAAGTGCAGAGGACTCAGCAGTTCCAGGTAATTATACACTAAAGCTTAAAGCTGATTGTGTAGAAGGGTATGAATATATTACCTATATTGATATTGAAGTTTTAGAGGCAAGACCTGAATATCATGTGGAAAATTCATGGGGCAGGGACTTATTAGTGGCTGCAAGACCTGGGGAGATAGTTAGTCATATTATTTCTGTTGCAAATACAGGAACCGGTTCAATCAGAAACCTTCAGGCGCTTCCCCCAGAAAAGCTACCATGGGTACACTTGACAACTGCTGGAACAGAGTTGATTCTCCCTGTTAATAAGGGGCTTTCAATAAGAGATGAAAATGCACGTGCTACTGTAGCAATACATATAGCACCTAATGAATATGTAAGAACAGGCGTATATCAGGATTTTATAACATTAATCTCTAATGCAGGTGAAAAAAGAATTCCTATACATGTAGAAGTAGGAGCGGCTAACATAGGTACAATAATTCTTGAAGTAGTTAATGAAAATTATGCGCCTTTAGATGATTCAAGCATTTTACTTATAGGTCCTCATACATCAGATTGGGATCAGCCAGTTCATGAAGAATATTATAGAGGAGAGCTTGTTGGTAATGCTTTATACAGGTTTGAAAACATACCTTCTGGAACATATACATTAAAAGCGTCTTCACCAGGCCATGAAAGAATTGAAAAAAGTATATCAATACCGGCGGTAATAAATGAAATTCCTAAGAAAATAATTTTACCAAGAGAGAGAATAAGCCTTGGTTTTGAACTTGAGAGTATATTAAATGCTATAAGAACGCTTAATAAGGCTAATGAGGACTTCATACTTGAGCAAAAGCTAAATATAGATTTGAATACACCTCAATTTGTGTCAAACTTCCCTGGAGATGAAGTGTCTTTAAGAGATACAGGTATAATCAACACAAATGTAGGTGGAGAGCTATCAATTGAGAATTTTTACCAACATGGAGAAATATATGGGGTACAGGCTCAAATTACTTATGAAAACATTGAGCTTCCAGCTGACTCCATTAATTTAAACTATGGAAGGGTAAAAAGTAATTCTATTTGGTTAGGTGACTTTATACCAGGGGAGTCAAAAAATATAACATGGAGCTTTGACTCATCTCATTTATATCATATGGTAGAAGTGGAACCTTACAATGAGCCTGGATTTTATAGGGTATTAGTTTTGGATGATGTAACTGATGAAAACTTTGATGCCTGGTTAGAAGGTCTTAAATGGACACACTATGAAGGTGAAAATGTAGAAAAACTGTCTTGGGATGAGGAATCAAAAACATATATAATTAGAGTTCCTCAAAATGAAGATGGAAGTTTTACAGAGCCAGGAGGGAATATTCAAAAGTATTATGGAAGGCACTATGTTATAGACGCAATAATATCTTTAACAGGATTAGCTTTAAACCTTGAGGGTGAAGAAGAAACTGTTGTAATGGATCTTCCTGTAAGGATAAACTATTCTCCTCCTGATTTAATAACTGATTCACTGCCTAAAGAAAATTATACCAAGTATAGAGTCAAAGAAGCAGATATTAGATTTGCTATACCTAATGTGGACAGTTACTCTTTTATTAATTCATTATCGTTAGATGATTCTAACAAGGACAGTTTAGAAAGAGCTAATACTGATGATGAAACTAAAGAAATAAGAAATTTTAGCAGGGACTTTTTAAATAACAAGTGTAAAATTGACTTTAATGAGATACCTCAGGCTGCTGGTATAGCTGCTGGATCTATTGGATTTTCTCAGGATGTTGCAATGGTAGATGAGGCATTTGATGCTGTATTTACCTTATATAATCCTTTCGAGGATAAGGAAATTACAGACGCTGTATTTTCACTGATAATTACAGATAAGTATATAGATACAGATGGCAATGTGCCTGCTGGAGTAAAGCAGGTTACAAATTGGTTTAATGTTGAGCCGGAGGTAAAAGTGGGGGATGGAAGCACAATCCCTTCTATACAAGGAAACAGTAGTGAGACAATTAGATATAGTATTAAGAGTAAATCTGGAATGGGAGATATAAGTGGAGATTATTATACCTATGTCAAATACTCATACAAGGTGGAAGATGAAATCTATGAAGGTTATATTGGACCTAAAAAATTCTCTATTGAAGCTCCTCCTAAATTATACGTTAGTTATAGTTTAAACCGTTCTGGAGGTGATTTGTATGCCTTAGATGCCAGAGTAACTAATGCGGGGGAAGGTACAGCTCGTAATGTGACTGTTGGGCTGCCGTTTATACCTGGAGCTAGTCGAGTAGAAGTTGTTAGAACATATCCAAGCTATGTTGATGATGAAATTAATACCCTTAAACTGGGAGACATTTGGCCAGGGCATACTAAATCGGGAAGCTTTTTGATTGTCGCAGAAGGTTTAGAGAATTGGAGTAATCTACCTAATCTTGCAGTGGAGGGTGGTTTAGCTAATGATAATATTGTCATAGCACCAATGACGGTTCAGCAAGTCTGGTACTCAGGATTTAATGATTTAATTAATGAAGTTAATTTGCTCGAACATAACCTTGAAACTCTTATGGACACAACAATACGTGACATGGCAATACTTCTTACAGACATGGCATACTATGTTGAGGATTTAATGGAAACAAAAGATTATTCATTACTTATGGACTCTCTGTTTGCATTTAATGCATGCATTAGCAATGCAAAACTTATTTATGCCTTGCGAAATAATATAAAGAATAATATAAAGAGAAATATAGTAGACCATGCCAATCAAGGGTTTGCCTTATATACTATAATGAATACTTTGCTTGATGCTTCAATACACATAGCTAATCAAGACAGACTCCAAAAAATGCTTGGGGAGCTTGTTGATACTGGTGTTAAAATGAGAACAGAAGGAAATTACCAGACATATTCAAGAGAAGATATAGTTAATTATATGATAGATGAAATTAACTCTAGAATATTTTTAATACCAGATGGAGAAAGAATAAAGGAATATTTAATTGATAACTCATTGGATTTAGAGCATACACAAATTGAAGAAATGATTAATGAATGGGTGTATATGTCCACAGAGCTTACTATAGCAGAATTCAAGGAAAGAATAAGAATAGAGCTACATGATACTAGACGCATTCTTCAAAATTATATAATTTATCCAGATAGTGCTCCTGCATACTATCCTCTTGATCCTATTCTTACATATTTAGGAAGATTGAACGAAAGTTTAGTAGATATGAGGGATGTTGTTGAAGGAAGAACACGTGGAGTTGGAGGAAACTATAAAAATGTATGGGTGTATCATTCTGATAAGGGCGATTTACTGCCACGTGAAGTGGAATTTGCAGAGTATAGAGAGAAGTTAATAGATTCTTATCGTTTACAAACAAGTGCATATTACGATCTTGCACTAATGTGGAGATTGAATGCCCAAAAAGCAGAATTAGCAAAGAGTGAACTTTATCTTGAATTAATTACTGCAACAATACCTGATCGTTATGGAATTATTTCACTCATATCCTTATCTAATACAGTTACTTTAGCTTATCTACAATATAACATAGCACTACAGCAAAAAGAACTAGGAGAACGTGGATTGACTGCTTTGTCACTTAATACAGCTGAAGTAGCACAATTGGCAGACGTTTCTCTTTTCAGACAACTTTGCATAGCAAACTCTGTAAATGATATGTTTGTAGCCATAGACGAATGGAGAAAGATTGATCCTCCACTGCCAGTGGAAGTTTTAAGTATGGTTGTACCTGATGTAACTATGGGATCTTTAAATGAAGCTGGAGAAGGAAGAGCAATACTTAAAATTAAGAATATATATACAGGAACATTAACACTTGCCCCATTGTTGGATATATACAGCAGCAGAGGTTTGGTTGCTTCACCTAAAGGAGAGCCCGTTACTGTTGCACCTGGAGACATAGTTACTATAGAAATACCATTTATAGTACCTAGATCAACAATGATAGATGCAGGAGGATATACTGCTATTGCCTATATTGATATTGCAGAGCCTGATACTATGTCTATTGGTGATCCGGAGGGACCTCACATTGCTTACTTCTTTGCAGGTACAAATGAGCAAATTAGTGCAAGAAGAAATGATTATAATGCAAGACAACCTATGGGAAGAGATATTAAGCCTGGTGAGATGGACGAAATTAATATATATTCAGATGGTCATACAAAAGAAATAAGAATGTTTATGGTGGCTATACCAGGGTCAAAACTTGAAATTGGTATTTACGATCCAGAAGGAAATTTTGTAGGAAATTACGGAGGTATAGAAACAAACAATGTACAAGGGGCAGCCCTTAGTGGTCTTATAAATAACATGGATTACATAAGCATTACAAATCCTGTTAATGGATACTACAGGGTAGTTGTAAAATCCCCACAAGATGGGGAAAGTGAAAACTATGTACTGAGCATAGTAGAACTTCCTGATTTAGGTACAGTACCCGATGTAAGTTACCCGTTTATTCATGCAAGTGCATCTAAAGATATAGTATTTGAAGTTGATGTATTTGAATCATCTATGAGATATGATATAGAAAAAGTAAGCTTTAATGTTGGAGAACTTATAAATGAAGATGGGTATACGGTATCTGAGGGAAGCTTTAGCTTTAAAGGTTATAGTGGTGGATATATTCCTGAAATAGTACCTGCAGGAAAAGGAATATCAGTAGTTGCTACTACAAAAATACCTGATGATGCTCCTGATGGCATTTATATGGGCGTATTGACTGTAACGGTAGAAGGTAGTAATCTAAACCCTGGGCTTATAAATCAGACAGGCACAATGTCAGTAACCAACTCTGTATATGGTTGGTCAGACAGTTATGAATCTAGTACAGATGGATGGCATAAGTATGAGTACAATGTTCCTATAATAATAGACTTAAATACATCAATACCTGAGACACCTATATTGTACACTGTAAATCAGCCTAAAGAGACTTTACCCCACACTGTCTGGATAGAAGGTGAAGCAACTGCTGGAACTGGTATAGTGATATGGGCAAATGATCTAGTAAGGGGAATTGCCGAAGCAGATAGTGAAGGAAAATTCAAAACATCACTATTTCTCCAAACTGGAAACTATGATATTTATGTTACGGGATTTAATATTTACGGTGCACAGAGTGAACCTTCACAGGAGTACACTGTATTAGTAGGAGGTCTGGTAGAAGAACTACTAAGAGGAATGTTGGAAGTTAGTTCTGTTGGAAATGGTTTTGTAAGGATTAATGATAGTGAAACCTTGCCACCAAACTATAAGAAAAGCTATGAATATGGCTCAAAAATAAAACTTACTGCCCAGGAAAACCCCGGTTCAAAATTTGCATATTGGGAAAATGCTCAAATAGGAAGAATTATTTCTACAGATCCTGTATATGAACTAATCATGGGAACAGGTGAAAAAGTAAATGCTGTATTTTATAGAACTTCTACAGAAGAAACTAATGAATTTATTGTTGTTTTCAAAGATAGGAGTAAAAAGATATTACAGTCTACAATAGTTGCTAAAAATACATCAGCAATTCCACCTGCCACACCTTCCCTTATGGGATATGAATTTGTAGGATGGGATAAAGATTTTAGTAATGTAGAATCAGATATGATTATCTCACCTGTATTTAAAAGACTTGAGGACAAATACTCTGTAACTGTTCAAGGAGGAAGGTTATCCACAGGAGGCAGGTCAGGACAGTATCAGTTTGATATACGGGTTAAAGTAATAGCAGATGAACCAGGGGATGGAGAGAAGTTTAGTCACTGGAATCAGGATGGTGTAAGAGTAAGCAGCAAGAGCACATTTAACTTCTTCATGCCTAAGAGAGATACGGTACTTACTGCAGTTTATGTTGAAGATACAACCATTGTAGATAGGACTCCTTTTATCACTTTATCAGAAGATGTGCTAATAGACACAAAAGATAAAACAATGATGTTTACGGCAAATAGAAATATTACCAGTGGATATGTATTAGTTGAAAGTGGTGTGATTTTATTAAAGTCCAGTACTGAGATAGAGGAAGAAATAACTTTAGGAACTGATAATATAATACGTGGAAGAATAAATAATGATTCTACAAATCAATTTTATGTACGTAAATTGAATGTTAATGAGGGAGAAATTTGGTACGGAAGAGCATATATGATTTTTGAGGATACTGAGGGTAGAATTATCACTGTATATAGTGACATTACTGCAAAAGGTGTAATGTAGATTTTTCTTCACATTTATCATTTATCGGCTCCACCTTTAATAAGGTGGAGTTCTTTTTATAATCTTTTATAATTGAATTGAATTATCAACTATTGAGATAGAAGGTTTTTCAATTGAATTAAATAAAAACAGATGAACATTGGAAGGATATTCTAGAAAAGTTCTCTAGACATAAGGGAACATTAGGAGACATGACAATAGAAAATAATGATGCCTTTATACTCAGTTCTATTGAAAAAAGTCTCACATCCAATCCGGTTTTAAGTAATCTTTCAAACTGGATTAGATAAGATGTTTATTCATTGATTGAAGTAGCTCGGCGTTTTAATGGAAGATTAAAATGTAATTAATTAACAAATAACTAAAAAAGGGTGAGAGCAGCCTGTAGAGCATAAAATACCTTTAGAAGATTTATGCAACATCATAATTAGTAATTTTATTAACTATTGACAAAGGAATATTTCGATGATAGAATTAAATAATAGTTCTTAACACGAACTAATTTGGAGGAAACAAATGGGAATAAATAAAAAAATTGATTTGAATAGTTTTCTATTTTACTTTATGGATGAGTTTAAGTTTATGTTTTATCCTGAAAAGTGGAGTGAAGATTTTCTTGACTATTCAAAAAACGAGATGTTGGCATTACTTTATCTTTATAGATATAAAAGAGCAAATATGACTCAAATTTGTGAGTATATAAATACACCTTTGAATACTGGGACTGGAGTTATAAACAGGCTAAAAAATAAAAACATGGTTGAAAGAATAAGGAGTAATGAGGATAGAAGGATAGTTAAGATAACTCTTACACAAAAAGCATATAATCATTTTGAAAATGAAATAAAACTTTGGGAATTCTATCTAAACAAGTTGTATTTATCTCTTACCGAGGATGAAATAGCAACAGCTTTAAGTATATTTTTAAAAGTGAAGGCAGTGTTGACTCAAGCTAAAAAAACAGACAGCTCTAAATGTATAAAGGAGATAAAGGTTAAAAAAATTACTATTGAATAACTCAGGAATTTGAGTTATTTTTAGAACATATACTTCTAAATAAGAACTATTCACCAAAGGAATGAAAAGAGGTTTATTATGGGACTGCTTAGGCAAAAAAAAGGAGGGGTTTATATGATGAAAGAAATAATAACTTTCAAAGATGTTTCAAAAAAATACGTAATGGGTGAAGTAACAATTAATGCACTGAATAACGTTAACTTTTCTATAAACGAAGGAGAACTAGTAATCGTACTGGGATCCAGTGGTGCTGGTAAAACTACAGTACTGAATCTATTAGGAGGAATGGATAGAGTTAGCTCTGGGCAGATATATGTAAATCAAAAGGATATTACTCAATTTAACGAAAAGGAGCTGACAAATTACAGGAGAGAAAGTATTGGATTTGTGTTTCAGTTTTATAATCTTATATCAAATCTAAACGCGTTAGAAAATGTAGAATTTGCTGCTGATGTTTGTAAAAATCACTTAGATTCCGAAACTATATTAAAGGATGTAGGTTTGGGGGAACGATTATACAATTTTCCTTCTCAGCTGTCAGGAGGGGAGCAGCAAAGAGTCTCTATTGCCCGTGCGGTTGGGAAGAATCCGCTTTTACTGCTTTGCGATGAACCAACTGGTGCACTTGATTATGTTACAGGAAAACAGGTATTAAAGTTGCTGTATACCGTGAACAAGGAATATAAAAAGACGGTAATAATTATTACCCATAACACATCAATTGCAGAAATGGGAGATAAGATTATACGTATGAAAAGTGGACAGATCCAAGATGTTACGCTAAATCAGAATATTAAGTCAGTAGAGGAGATTGAGTGGTAATGAAGAAGCTATTTATAAAAATAACCCGAGATATTAAAAAATCATTGGGTCAGTTTTGCGCAATAACGATTGTATCAGCGATTGGTGTTATGTTACTGACTGGTATTTCTTCTGTTTATAATGCTCTTTATAACACAACGGATAAATATTATGAGTCCGCCAATTTATCTGATTTATCCATTCGATATGTGGGAATTGATCCCGCTGGAATTGAGAAAATTAAAGTAGTAGATGGGGTCACTGGTGCCTATGGAAGGTACATTGGTGAAGCACATAATTTAAAAAATTCCTCATCGTTTCTTGTACATTCCGTTACGGAGAATCAAAATATTAGTATTCCAGTTATGGATATGGGAGTACTTCCAGCAGAAGAGAATGAGTGTATGGTTAACACTGCATATGCCGAAGAAAATCAATTATTTGTGGGAGACGTTGTTAAGGTTAGTATTGCAGATAATGATTTAAGTTTTACTATAACAGGATTATTTAATACTGCTGAGTACATTTTTCATGTAAACGAATCCACAAAGGCATTGCTTCCCAATCATAAAGAATATGGACTGCTTTACGTTGCAGATTCCTTTGTTACAAAAATGCAGGGGAGCCTTATCTATAATCAAGTACTGGTGACTTTAGAACATACGAAAGAAGGGGCTCAGGTTGTAGATGAAATCCTTGCTGTTACTGAAGAATATGGTTTTTCTGCAAGAACCTTCAAAGAAGATCAAATCAGTTATAAATGGCTTAATACGGATATTGTTACACTAGGATCTGTATCTGTGTCATTTCCATATGTTTTCTTTTTAGTGGCCTCCCTTATCATTTTTATCAGTATGTCACGAACTGTTGAGTCAGAAAGAAATCAAATTGGAATTATGAAAGCACTAGGTTTGTCCTCTTCTACCATCTCATTACATTACATAACCTATTCTGTTTATACAGGTGTGACTGGAGGAATAATAGGTAACGTGCTGGGGATTTTTGTGTTGCCCGAAATTTTACTAAGCGTATATACTCCCAAATACACATTTCCAGAAATAGAATTTAGCGGACAGTGGAAGTATATAGTGCTTTCTATAGTAGTTCTGCTTATATTTGGCATAACTGCAAGTTTTATTTCGGTACGAAAGAAACTAAAAGAAGTTCCTGCCCAGTGCATGCGTCCACTACCACCAAAAAAAATTAAGAAAACTTGGATTGAAAAAAGGACTTGGCTGTGGAAACGTCTTTCTTATAAAAATAAACTGGTTTTTCGAAATGTGGTTTTGAATAAAAAAAGGGTTTTGTTAAGTGCTATTGGAATTATTGGCTGCACAGGGCTTCTGATTTCAGGGTTTGGGCTAAATGAAGCCACTAATAGCATGTTATATATACAGTTTGATAAAATACAGATGTATGATGCAGTAACAACCGTTGCAGAACCTGTAGAATACAGTCAGCCGACT
Organism: Acetivibrio alkalicellulosi; assembly: GCA_008125075.1. GTDB lineage: Bacteria > Bacillota > Clostridia > Acetivibrionales > Acetivibrionaceae > Herbivorax > Herbivorax alkalicellulosi. The sequence goes on from VLTH01000001.1 coordinate 114,155, forward strand.
CCTTTTGATTATGACAATGTAATAGCGACAGATAAAGTATCTACCATTTCTGTTATCACTACAACAAGAGAAAGAATGCAGGCAAACAAAAGACTGTATATCTTGGATTCTGATAATACAACGGTTCAATTGTATAATAAAGAAAATCAGAAAATTGAGTATCCAAAACACGGAATTTCTGTACCCTATAAATTTGCAGAAGAAAATAACATAAAGTCTGGAGATACACTTACAATGGCACTGGGTTCTTCTTTATATGGTAATAGAACTATTGAGGTTAAGGTTGAGTCAATTTGTGTTCTTTATGTAACACAAGATTTGTATACGTCCTATGAGTACTTGGAGTCCCTGGGAATTGACTCTTATGTAAATGGATACTATTTGAAATTTGAAGATGCAAAAAAGGAGAAGGAAACGGTTGAGTACTTGAAGTCAGTTGAAAACATAAAAACTGCTCAAAGCAAAGAACAACTACTGGATGATATGGGTTATGTGCATGATGTTATGAATACATTAGTTTATGTCCTAATCTTTATGTCTGCTTTACTTGCTCTGGCGGTTATATTTAATATTAGTTCAATCAATATTTTTGACAGAAGAAGAGATATTGCAACACTTAAGGTGCTCGGATATCATAAAAAAGAGATTAACCGTTTAATTCATATTGAAAATTATATTGTAACTAGTTTTGGATGCTTAGGAGGAGCATTTTTTGGAGCCATTTTACATAAACAGATGCTTCTATCGGTAATGACTGGCGATTTATATCTGCCATACTATGTATCTGCAAGTATGGTTATTATATCTGTTGTGCTTGCCTTTGTATTTACTGCATTAGCAAATCTCCTACTAAAAGGAAAGATCGCTAAAATTGATATGGTGGAATCACTTAAGAGTGTTGAATAGAAATATAAAAGTATAAATACCACATTTAGTACATTTTACTCGTATATTGATTAATTGTAGTATTATATCGGGAGGTAAATTATGATTGAAGTAAAGAATGTTAATTTCAGCTACACAAAAAAACCTTTTATTCAAAATGTTTCATTTTCAGTTGAAAAAGGGGAAATACTAGGATTTCTTGGTCCCTCTGGAGCAGGTAAAAGTACGTTGCAGAAAATTCTGACAGGCTTGATTGTAACATACGAGGGGAATGCTATTGTCAATGGAGTGGAAAGCCGAAAGCATGATAATAATTTTTATGAACATATAGGTGTAGACTTTGAATTTCCCAGCTTATATGAAAAGCTCACGGCACGTGAAAACCTGAATTATTTTCGTTCCCTATATAAAAAGAAAGGTTCCTCAGTAGATGAGTTGTTGAAAATGATTGGACTTAGCAATGACGCGGATAAGAAGGTCTCTGCATTTTCAAAAGGAATGAAGTCCAGGCTAAACTTTATTAAAGCGTTATTACATAATCCAGACATTTTGTTTCTGGATGAACCTACAAGTGGATTGGATCCAACCAATGCCAGAATTATGAAGGATATTATTTTGGAACAAAAGAAAGCCAGTAAAACTATTATTTTAACTACTCATAATATGGAGGATGCATCAGAATTATGTGACAGGGTAGCTTTTATTGTAGATGGAAGGATAAAGGCATTGGATACTCCCCATAACCTGATTATGTCAAAAGGAGCGTCAAAAGTTGAATATTCCTACCTAAATGAAAACAATCTAGAGGAGAAGGCAGAATGCTTGCTCAGTGATCTAAAAAATGACAAAAAGCTGATACACTTAATAAATACGGATAGGATTATCTCGATACATAGTAGTGAGCCAAATTTAAATGATATTTTTATGGATATAACAGGGAGGGTGCTATGTTAACAGTTAGGTTATGGAATCTGATTGCTGGAGATGTAAAATTTCAGGTGAAATATGGATTTTATTTTATTTATGCAATTCTTGTTGCTGTTTATATATTTATTTTAAGCCTGATACCATCAGAATGGAAGGAAAGGGTGGCCGATGTCATGATATTTACGGATCCAGCGGCTATTGGTATGTTTATAATAGGTGCAGTGGTTTTATTTGACAAAAGTCAACGAGTGTTAAATTCTTTGGCAGTTTCACCTGTAAAAGTGAATGAGTATCTGATTTCAAAATTAGTTTCTATTGGGGTACTTTCGTCATTTGTGGCATTGGTTATAGCGTTCGTTTCTCCAAAGGAAAACTACTTTACGCTATTCATTGGTACTTTTTTGGCGTCAGTGTTATTTACACTAATTGGTATGATTGTGGCTACTAAAATACGAAGTATGAATCAGTTTATTATGGTTATTGTTCCTTTTGAAATTATTATTTTTTTGCCACCCATTTTGCATATAGCAGGATATCATAACTTTTTTTTATTACTGCATCCTGGAGTTGCAGTAATGAGCCTTATTCAAGGTAACTTATCAAACGTTTTTTTCAATTTAATTATTCTTATTTCTTGGATTTTACTTTTAAGTTTATTAGCTTGTAAAAGGGTAGAAACAATGTTTTGTAGTATTGGAGGGGGGAATTTATGAAAGCGGTTCTTATGTCTTATCGACGAATGGTAAGAGAAACTTTTTCGGATATCATGCTTATTCCTGTAACCGTTGCACCGTTTTTGTGTGGAGTGGCCTTCCATTATGGAATACCTATAGTAGAGAAAATATTGGTAAATCAACTGAACAGACCTCATGTATTGGAACCGTACTACTTAATTTTTGATTTAGTTATGCTATGCTGGCGGCTATGCTGTTTTGTTTTGCTAGTGCTATGGTTACTTTAGGTGAAATGGATGATCATATTTCTATCTATATGTCCATAACTCCTCTTGGACGAAAAGGGTATTTGTATTCAAGGTTTGCCATTCCTACAGGAGTTGCCTTTCTTGTTACGGTGTTTGTACTAGCCATTTTTTCTGTTACAAATTTTACTTTACCAGCTTTACTATTATTATCTATTATTGCTTCCTTGGTTGGGATGTTGGTTTCCTTTATGATTGTTGCACTGGCGTCAAATAGAGTAGAAGGAATGGCGGTCTGTAAAATTGCATCACTTATTATGCTGGGAGCTTTTGTACCGTTCTTTATAGCTGAAAAAAGTCAATATATATTTACAATATTGCCCTCTTATTGGATGGCGAAATACATGTTAGAAAATAAGGTTTCCTATGCTTTTCTTTCGCTCGCAATCTCATGCGTTTGGATTGTTTTGCTTTTTAACAAGTTTAAGAAGAAATTAAATTAAAAAAATCAGGAACTGAATCAAATACTTTCAATAAAGAATAGTAAACAGAAACAGGAGCAGAACTGCTTTAGTCTGCTCCTTTACTATTGATAAAATCTAAAATGACTATAGTATATATTATGAAATGAGTATACTAGTTACTTTTTTTAGTAAGAATACGATAAAAATAAGTCGTAAATTAGCTGTTATTAAAGGTTTTGTTTTTGTATACAAGTAAAATTAACTAAATTATAAAAAAAAGGTTGCAAATGTTGACAATGTAATATTGGTACTATATAATAGTCGTAAGAATATTAGGGGATAAAAGAACTTTTTAGCAAGAAAGATAAAAAAATACGAACAAAGATAAAGTGCCCAATTTAATTGATTATTGTTGCGGTTAGCTACATAATCATTATGAATAGGAGGTGCACATATGAAAAAGAATGTATTTATGTTTAGTGGACAAGGTTCTCAGTACTATCACATGGCTAAAGTACTATATAGTCAAAACGTTGTCTTTAAAGAGTGGATGGCAAACATCAATCACAAGTTATTTCAATTAACTGGTATTAATATTAGAGATAAAATATATGATGAAATGAAAACAATGTCAGATGCATTTGATCGATTATTGTATACGCATCCAGCTATCTTCATGATTGAATACGCTCTTGCTCAAACTTTAATTGAGGCAGGAATTGAACCTAATTGTGTACTTGGTTCTAGTTTAGGAGAACTGGTAGCATTAACGTTGGCTGACTTTGTTGAACTTGATAAAATGTTGGAATTTATTATTTATCAGGCTCAGTGCATTGAAAGCAGCTGTGTAACAGGAAGAATGTTGGCGGTTTTTGATGATGCTAGCATGTATAAGGAATCCATTATGTGTCAAAACTGCTGCCTGGTTTCTGAGAATTATGTGGGGCATTTTGTAGTTTCAGGGAGTCATAACGAAATAAAAATAGTTTCGGACTATTTAGACACAATGAATATAAGATATCAAATTTTATCTGTTGCGTATCCATTCCACTCACCTCTTATAGACAATATGAAGAAGTATATAGAAGACTTTTCGATGCCTGTAAAGTATCCTTCTTCTAGAATTCGAGTGGTTTCATGTGCATTGGGGACAGAAGTGAAAAGTGTAAATAATGAGTTATTTTGGAGAATAGCTAGAAATCCAATTCGGTTCAAGGAAGCAATTAATTATCTAGAAAGCTTGGAGCCACACAATTACATTGATCTTGGTCCAGGTGGCACTTTATCTAATTTTTCAAAAAGAAATCTGAATAAAAATTCAAAATCTAATGTTTATTCAATCATAACTCCATTTGGAACTGAAATTACTAATTTGGAAATTGTAAAGAACAAATGCAGTAACTCATCCAAAAATACTATATTAAGAGGAAAGAAGGAAATGAATGTGTTAGCGTATGTTTTTCCAGGACAAGGTTCTCAATGCAAAGGGATGGGAGGAGATTTATTTGATGAGTTTTATGATTTAACAGAAAAAGCAGATAAAATTCTGGGATACTCAATTAAGGAACTATGCATGAATGATACAGAAAACCTATTAAATCAAACAAGCTATACCCAACCTGCACTGTACATAGTAGGAACATTGTCCTATTTAAAAAAATTAAAGGAAACAGGAATCAAGCCAGACTTTGTTGCTGGCCACAGTTTAGGAGAATATGTGGCACTATTTGCTTCTGGTGTAGTTGATTTTGAAACTGGTCTAAAGCTAGTAAAAAAGAGAGGGCAATTAATGTTTCAGGCAACAGGTGGAGGAATGGCAGCGGTCATTGGAATGAGCGAGGAGAAGGTTTTTGAGGTATTACAGCAGCACCAATTAGACACGATCGATGTAGCAAACTATAATTCACCTTCCCAAATCGTTATATCTGGGCATAGGACAGACATAGAAGAGGCAAAGGAGCTATTTGAGGCAGAAGGTGCCAGATATATAATTTTAAAAGTTAGCGGTGCATTTCATTCTCGTTATATGCAAGAAGCAGCGGAAGAATTCGCTGAGTATCTGCATACATTTGTCTTTTCCAATATGGCCATTCCGGTTATTTCAAATGTAACAGCCAAACCATATAATGAAATAGCTATAAAACAAAATCTTATTCAACAGATTACACATTCTGTTAAATGGTCAGATACTATTCGGTATCTAATGGGAAAGGAACCAATAGACATTGTGCAGATAGGTCCAGGAAATGTACTTGATGGGTTTACGAAAGCAATTAAGAGAGAAGCCGCACCCCTAATTGTAGAGGATGAGGAAAGAAACGAGAAAGAATCCAGTCAAGATAAAGAAGAAAACAGAAAATCTGCTGCTGGTTTAGGAGATGCTTCATTTTGCTTGGATTATGGACTAAAGTATGCTTATGTTGCAGGAGGGATGTATAAAGGAGTAGCATCAAAGGAATTAGTGGTAAGAATGGGGAGAGCTGGATTTATGGCCTTTTTTGGATCAGGCGGCTTAAGCTATGATGCGATCGAGGAAGCAATTCAACTCATTCAAGGAGAATTAAATAATGGGGAATCTTTTGGGATGAATGTTCTTTATAATGCAAACAATCCTGAAAAGGAAGAAAAATTAGTCAATCTACTTCTGCAATATGGAGTAAACAAAATAGAAGCAGCCTCTTACATCAATATAACACCTGCACTCGTTCGATTTCGCCTTTATGGAATAAAAAGAGATGAGAAAGGAATAATCTGTACAAAGAATAAAATAATTGCAAAGGTATCTAGACCCGAAGTTGCAGAACGATTCTTAGCGCCACCTCCTAGTCGTATTTTGGAAAAGCTTGTATCAGGGGGGCAAATAACTGAGAAAGAGGCAAATTTGGCAAAGAGGATACCAATGGCAGATGATATTTGTGTAGAAGCCGATTCGGGTGGGCACACTGATCAGGGCGTAGCGTACACGTTGGTGCCAGCTATGATTTGTTTAAGAGATGCTATGATGAGAGAGTATGGGTATTCAAAGAAAATTCGGATTGGAGCAGCGGGCGGTATCGGTACACCAGAAGCAGCAGCGGCAGCATTTATCTTAGGTGCAGAGTTTATTATGACTGGGTCCATTAATCAATGTACAGTAGAAGCGGGAACCAGTGACTCAGTAAAGGAAATCTTACAGCACATCAATGTTCAGGATATGGATTATGCGCCATCAGGAGATATGTTTGAGCTGGGAGCCAAGATTCAGGTATTAAGGAAGGGGACATTTTTTCCTGCAAGAGCAAAAAAACTGCATGATTTGTACTTGAATCACCAGTCGATAGAAGAGATTGATGGAGATATCAGAAAGCAATTGGAAAAGAGATATTTTAATAATCCATTAGAAACTATTTATGAGGAAGTAAAAAGGCATTATAGCATACAGGAGATTGAAAAGGCAGAAAAGAATCCAAAGCATAAAATGGCTCTGATATTCAAATGGTATTATGCATATGCAACAAAAATTGCACTTTTAGGAGATGAAGGGGATAAGGTAAACTATCAGGTGCCTTGTGGACCAGCGTTAGGAGCATTTAATCAGTGGATAAAGGGTACAGAATTGGAAAGCTGGAAAAACCGGCATGTTGATGAGATTGCAGAAAAAATAATGAAAGAGACAAGAGAGGTCATAGAATGCAGGCTGAAATCCATACTAGCAGAGTCCGTATAATGAAAGGGCAAGAATACGTTGCTTTGTAAATTTGGTGGATATGGCAGGGGGGAAAAAATGATTTCAAAGGATTATATACTTAGAATGGTAAAAGAATACAAAATTAGCTCCGGAGAAGGTGCCAGAATTCTAAAAATGCTAACTCAGGGAAGAAAAATTGAAGAGAAAGATATTACTCAATTGTTATTATACTCCTGTGAGTATGAGAAAAAGGAACTCCATTATCAGAATCAGGAGCATGAAGAAAGTATAGTAATATTTGATGAAGATTCTATGTTGAAGAAAACATTGCAAAAACTCAACTCTTTTTCAAACTCGAATATGATGCTGGTGAATTTAGGAGAGAAGGAAAGTCTGGACAACTTCTTTTTAGAACTGAGGCAGAAAAAGATTGAACTGTCCTGTATTATATTTAACATTAAGTCAGAAAAATTTGGAGTCTTGTCAGGGGTATCAGGCTACGCAGCACTGGAGAAAGGCTTATTGTCCGTATTTGAAATAACTAAAGCCTTGTTTATGTCAGGATTAGATAGAAATGTACGTATTTTCTTCTTGTACGAGAGCTCTGGTTTGGGTTCTGCACCACTATTTTCGGGTATGCAAGGATTTTTTAAAACCGCTTGTTTAGAGAATCAAAAGGTGGCATATAAAACCATAGGATTAGAGCCATTTAATCCAGAGAAAATAGGAAAAATTCTAGAGGAAGAAATACAATTGGACATTTACAATGAAGATGTTTGCTATGTTGGGGATAAACGATATGTAAAGTCCATTAAACCTATAGAAAGAGAAAAAATATTAAAGAATAGTGTTTTAAAAAGCGGTGGAACTTATCTTTTGATTGGAGGAAATGGAGGGATTGGATTTGCAATTGCAAAATTTCTTGCAGAAAAATATAAAGCCAATCTTGTCATTTCAGGCAGGCGGGAACGAAGCCAATCAATTCAAGATAAAGTTACAGAGTTAGTTCAGTTGGGGGCACAAGTTGAATATGTAAGGGCTGATATTACCCAAAAGGAAAGTGCTACTTTGCTGGTTCAGCTTGCCAAAAGACGTTTTGGAAATATAAATGGTGTTTTTCAAATTGCAGGGGTTATAAAAGATAATTACATCATGAAAAAAAGTAAAAGCGAATGGAAAGAAGTAATATCACCTAAAGTTATGGGAACTTTACATATACATGAAGCACTGATAGATGAAAAAATAGATTTTCTTCTTCTGTTTTCCTCTATTGTTTCCGTGGTTGGAAACAATGGACAATGTGATTACGCTTATGCAAATAGTTTTTTGGATGAGTTTGCTTTTTATAGAGAGCAGCTTAGAAAGGCTGGAAGGTGTCAGGGAAAAACTATTTCTATTAACTGGCCATTGTGGAAAGATGGCGGCATGAAGGTACCAAAAGAGGTTGAGAAATATTTCAAATCTACATTAGGAATGGTTTCTATTGAAAATGATATGGGAATCAGAGTTTTGGAGGATATCCTGAATATGGAGTCTGTGCAAACAGTTGCCGTTACTGGATTTCGTGAAAAGCTGAATAAGAGGCTGGGGATGATTTCAAAAGGGAAGGAGAAAGAGGGAGAAAAGAAGGAGCAAATAGGTGAAACAGATTTTCTAAATGAAATACACTGTTTTGTAAAAAGCACCATTGGAACAATTCTGAAAGTTGAGATAGCTGATGTAGATGTGGAAGGGGCTTTTAGCGAATATGGATTTGAATCCATTACCTATACAGAATTAGCCAATCTGGTTAATGAGGAATATGACATAGACTTAAATCCTACTATATTTTTTGAATATCCAGTAATAAAAGGCTTTGCTCAGTATATAGTAGATAATTATAGAGAAAAAATGAAAAAAAACTTCAGAACGAAGCTGATGGGAATTAGGGAATTAGGGAATTCGGCAGTAAGTGAAGAAGTTTTTTCTAGTTTCATCAAAAAAGTGGTAGTTCAAATTCTAAAAGTACGTGAAGAAGACATAGATATGGAAGGTACTTTTAATGAATATGGATTTGAATCCATCACCTATACAGAGCTTGTAAATCGGATCAATGAGGAATACGCCATAGACTTAAATCCTACCGTTTTTTTTGAATATCCAGTCATAGGAGATTTCGTGAAGCACCTATTGAATCACTTTGAGTTAGAAATGAAAGGTTTTAGCAGGAGTGAAATGGTGAAGGATGACTATAAAGATAACGGATGGACGAAAGAAGGTGCTCTGGAGGAACAGATAGTTATAGTGGATGAAGTGGTGAAAGAGAAGGAAGAAACGATTTTAGTGGATGAAGTGGTGAAAGAGAAGGAAGAATCTGTACACATGATTTGTAAAGGAGAGAGGGAACCAGTTGCGATAATAGGAATAAGTGGAAAAATGCCTGGATCCAACAGTCTGGAGGAATTTTGGAAGCATATTGAGAGGGGAGAAGATTTAGTACAAGAAATTCCTGCAGAACGTTGGAACTGGAAAGAGTATTATGGAGATAAGCATGAGGCAAATAAATCCTATTCAAAATGGGGGGGGTTTATCCCCGATATTGACAAATTTGACGCAAGTTTTTTTCATATATCTGCTCATGAAGCATCTTTAATGGATCCTCAGCACAGGATGTTGTTACAGACAGTATGGGAAGCTGTGGAAGATGCTGGATATAAAGCCTCTTGTTTTGCTGGAACGAATACAGGTGTTTTTGTAGGGATAGGTGTCAATGATTATGGGGATTTGATGTATCAAAATAATGTTGATATTGAGGCACATACTTCTACGGGAAATTATGTTTCAGCTGCAGCTAATCGGATTTCCTATGTGTTTGATTTACATGGGCCAAGTGAGCCAGTTGATACGGCATGCTCCAGTTCTCTGGTCGCTATTCACAGAGCGGTTGAAAATATACAAAACCATAATTGCGATATGGCTATTGCGGGTGGTGTCAATGCATTGCTATCTCCAAAAGCATATATTTCTTTTTCAAAAGCTGGTATGCTGTCACCAGATGGTAAATGTAAAACCTTTGATAAGAATGCCAATGGATATGTTCGCAGTGAAGGGGTTGGAATCGTTATATTAAAACCTTTAAGTCAGGCAGAGAGAGATGGAGATACGATATATGGGGTTATAAAAGGAAGCTTTGTAAATCATGGTGGAAAGGCAGAATCATACACGGCACCTAATTCCCATATGCAGTCAGAGTTAATTGTAGAAGCTTGTAACCGTGCAGGAATTTCGCCTGATACGATTACATACATGGAAGCTCACGGGACAGGAACTAAGCTGGGAGATCCAATAGAATTCTCTGGGTTAAAGAAAGCATTTGATATACTCCACCAAAAATGGAATATTGACAACGTGATGCATTATTGCGGTATTGGTTCAGTAAAAACTAACATTGGGCACTTGGAAATGGCTGCTGGCATGGCAGGGCTATTTAAAGTACTTTTATCTATGAAGTATAAAAAAATACCGAAGATGCTCCATTTTAAAGAAGTAAATCCTTACGTTTGTACAGAAGGTACTCCTTTCTATTTTGTTACAGAAACAAAAGAGTGGAAACATTTAAGACGGAATGACAATCAGATAATTCCATATAGAGCAGGTATTAGCTCTTTTGGCTTTGGTGGTGTGAATGCTCATTTGATTGTGGAAGAATATATACGAGAAAAACAAGAAATACCAATGAGCATTCCAGCATTGTTCTTATTTTCAGCAAAAACCATCCCAGTGCTAAAGGAAAATATAAAAGCTATGATTGCGTTTTTGTCAGAAGAGAGAACCATCTCTATTTATGATATGGCATATACATTGCAGACAGGTCGCGAAGAGATGGAGGAACGCTTTGCAGTTATTTCAAATTCAAAGGAAGAATTGTTAATCCAGTTGAAGGCGTTTTTGGCTGAACCGAAAGCTGTAAATATTTTAAGAAGAAAAGAGAAATTAAAGCAGTCAGGTGCTGAAACGAGTCCGAATGCTCATATTATTGACCAGTTGATTGAGAAGATGCAGCTAGAAGAATTGCGGAACCTTTGGTTATGTGGATATAAGATAAACTGGGAGCTGCTGTATGAACAGAAACCTCACAGGGTATCCCTTCCCACCTATTCATTTGACAAGAAAAGGCATTGGATTCCTTGCAATCGATTCACACGTAATCAACGTTATAGTTCAAAAAATGGTTTATTTGATGAATTTGTGATTTCAAAAAGTATGAAGTCAGGACTTATGTTTAAGAAGAATTTTAGCAGTACAGATTTCCAAGTAAAGCATGCAAGTATAAATAATAAATCCTGTATTTCACTATCAGTTTTGTTGGAAATGCTTTGTAATCAGATAGCTATAATAGACCCCGAGAAAAGGTTAATCATAAAAAATATTGAGGCAGATGAGCCACTTGTTTTTGATGAAAACGAAATAGACCTATATTTGTACCTAACTGAAAAAGAGGAAAGTCGTTATGTATTTACATTTTCCGATAGTGCAGAGGAAGGTAAAGTCTATGCAAAAGGTGAGTTCCATTTTGAAGGAAATCGTGATATAGAACAATTGGAAACAATAGTTTTAGATGAAATAAAGGAACGTTGCTTTAACAGATTAGATGAAAACCAAATATATGAAAAGCTAGAGCACTTCAATTTACGCTATGATTCTTATTTGAAATCAATTCATACCGTATTTATTAATGAACAGGAAGGGATTGCAGAAATTACCTTATCAGACTGGGTGTGTGGGGAGTTAAAAGGCTGTTTCATTCACTCAGTAGTAATGGAAGCGGTTCTGCAATCCTTACCAATGATTTGGGAGGAAGGCAGTTTGCGGATTCCAAAGGGAGTTCAGCAAGTTGATGTTTGCCATTTAATGGATAAACAGAGCTATGTTTATATTAAGAAATATGGACAGAATCATTACAATGCTCTTGTAACAGACTCCTGTGGAACGATTTGTGCCAGATTTATTGGAATTTCGTTAGCCCATTATAATGAAATAGATCCCGACATTTATTTCGTTCCGAAATGGTATGCAGTTCCGTTAGAAAAGGAAAAGCAGGATTCTATAAAAGCAGATGAGAATATTCTGATTGTGTATCATGGGGATAGTCAGGACTTAAAAGACCAATTAGTAGACAGACACTGGAACTGTAATGTGGTATTGGCAGATTATACATATGAAGAGGAAATAGAAACGAAAATAAATACGGTGCTAGAAAAGCATCATTATTTCCACAGGATTTATTACTTGGCAGGAATTATTTCGGAGAGGATTCCCTTTGTAAATAAGGAGCATATAATTGCTTCTCAAAAAAAGGGGGCAATAGGGCTTTTTGGTTTACTAAAGCAGCTGAAAAATAGAAAGAGAAATCTGGGCGGGCTAAAGATAAAAGTAATAACTAATGATAGTGTTGAAACTATAGAGGGAGAAGTAACAATTCCATATTCAGCCAGCCTTAGAGGGCTATGTAAGGGAATTGCAAAGGAATATCCAGATATTTCTGTTTCCTGTATAGATATTCTTTATAGAGATGCCAAAAAGGACAGTAAACTGTTGAAACAGGTTGCAGAGCATTTTGTATCAGAGCCCGCACATAAAAGGAATGAAGAGGTTGCCATACGTAATGGTCTACGTTACCAAATGAGGATTTCCCCTATTCGTCTTCCTGTCATTAAAGAGGGGCCGTTTAAAAAAAGAGGAGTATATGTCATCTTTGGCGGTGCAGGAGGAATTGGACGAGAGCTTACGAAATATTTGTCAGTTCAGAGAAAAGCAAATGTGGTAATTGTTGGAAGAAGTACGATTACTAAAGAGCTTCAAACATTTCTTCTTGGATTACAAGAACATAATGGCGGAGATGTTTGCTATGTACAGGGCGACTTAGGCGATTATGATAGTGTAAAACGGGCAATTGTAGAAACAAAACAGAAATTTGGTAAGATAAATGGTGTATTTCATTCTGCCCTTGCACTAAAAGAAAAAGCTATTGAAGAAATGACTGAGGATGAATTTGTAATACCATTTGATTCTAAAGTATATGGAAGCGTTCACTTGTATCAGGCTTTAGAGGAAGAACCCATAGATTTTCTTATGTTCTTTTCCTCAGCACAGTCATTAGCGGTAAACCATAATTTAAGCAATTATGCGGCTTCTTGTAATTTTAAGGATGCTTTTGCTTATTCCCTTCGAAACTGTCATGCCAGCTTTGATATAAAAATAGTGAACTGGGGGTTTTTTGAAACAATCAGAACTAAAAAGGAATTTGGCGAAAAGATGGCAGTTAAGATGCTCACACCAAAGGAGGGGATAGAGACGATTGAAAAAACTCTTCTTACTATAGAAAATCAGGTAATGGCATTTAAATCGGATAAGTACTTTTTAAAAAGTATTGGTGTAGATATGGAAAGTCATTTGGAGTTAGTGGATTTTGGGATGAAATCAATGTTAAAAGACAAAACCATAGAGACAAAGGCGATTATGATAGACGATAAGAATATAAAAGAATGGATAACTGGAAAGAAAGAATTAAATGCTCTCTGTGGTGTAATTCTTCTTTCAGCTTTCAGAAAAGTAGGAGTATTTCACGGAGAAGCACAAGAGGTCAATTTCAATGAAATAAAAAAGAAATTACATATAATATCCTTGTATGATCGTTTGTACTTCGAAATTATAACTATTCTGATTCAGGAAGGCTATTTAGAGAAACAGGGAGATAAGCTCGTGACAACCTCCAAGATTTATACAGAAAAGCTATTGGAATTACATAGGTGGAAGGAAGAAATTATCACAAATTATCCACAGCTAACTGCTTTTACAAATTTATTATGGTCTTGTGCAGAAAATTTATTGCCGATTTTAAAGGGAAAAGTACTAGCCACAGAAATTATGTTCCCCAAATCATCCATGTCATTAGTGGAAGGAGCCTATAAAGGAAATCCAGTTGCAGATTATTTTAATAAATTAGTTGGTACTGCTGCAGCTGAATATATTCGTATACAAAGGGAGGACGCAAAATTAAAGGGACATAAAATCAAAATTTTGGAGATTGGCGCAGGTACAGGAGGCACATCTGCATTTGTATTAAAACAAATTAACCCATATAATGAGCATATTCACTATAGCTATACAGATATTTCATTTGCTTTTGTCCGTTATGGCCAGACTGAATATGGGACGAAATACTCTTTTATTGATTTCAAAGTACTTGATATTGAAAGAAATGTATTAGAACAGGGATATCAGCTAGGTGAGTTCGACATAATAATTGCAGCTAATGTCCTTCATGCAACAAAAGAATTGTCCAGAACACTGACAAATGTTAAGACATTATTAAAGCCCAACGGATGGCTAATTTTGAATGAACTAAATGGAAATGAAAATTTGCTATCACTGACTTTTGGATTACTAGAGGGATGGTGGTTATTTCAAGATCCACACCTTAGAATCAAAGGCTCTCCGCTGATTGAAGATGAAAATTGGAAACGGACACTTTCTGGTTATGGATTTCGTCACACACAGATTTATCATCTTCATGATCAGATTAATCAAAGTATTATTATTTCAGAGGCAGACGCTGAGTTGAAAAGAACAGATGTAGCCATAGAAAATCGGGATGTAAATCAGCCAGAACGTTCACAAGAAAATTTCTTACCAGATAAAGCAATAGAACCAGAAAGAACAAATAGAGAGTTGGATATAGATAAGGTTGATTATATAACAGATGTTGTGGTAAAAAAAATTGCACAGACTTTAGGTACTGCAGAAAGGGATATAGATAAAAATAGGGCATTCTCTGAAATGGGAATTGATTCTATTTTAGGAGTGCAGATGGTGAAAGCTGTCAACGAACAGTTAAAAATCAGCTTAAGTAAAACCTGTATTTATGATTACTCTAGTGTTGAAGCTTTGTCCAAGCATATTAAAAATAAATATGGAGAACAGATTTCAGAAGAGAAGCTAGAGCAATTGACAATGAAAAAGAGTAATATTGTGAAAAACGAGAATGTTTTTCGATTAAAACAGGAAATGGAAATAAGACATGCAGACAAAGTCCAAATGGAGGATAATGATATTGCCATAATTGGAATGTCAGGAAAATTTCCTCAAGCGGAAAATGCAGAAGAGTTTTGGCTTAATTTAGTAAACGGTATAGACAGTGTAACCGAAGTTCCACCAGAACGCTGGGACATTAATCAATACTACGATAAGGACAAAAGGAATTTAGAAAAGACCTATTGCAGAAATGGAGCATATTTACAGGATGTTGATAAATTTGATGCCATGTTTTTTAATATTTCTGGATCAGAAGCAGAGCTAATGGATCCACAGCACAGACTATTTTTAGAAGAATGCTGGAAAGCTATTGAAGACAGCGGATATTCTGATGTAGATATGAAAGGGAGAAAATGTGGTGTCTTTGTTGGGGCAACAGATGGTGATTATCATATCAAATTGACTAATGATAAAGTAAAGCGTGAACCCCAGTCCTTCTGGGGTAATGATAGTGCGGTTTTGGCTGCCAGAGTTTCCTATTTTCTAGACCTGAAAGGGGCATGTATTGCTTTAACTACGGCATGTTCATCATCATTGGTATCATTACATCTTGCATGTCAGAGCATTTTGTCAGGAGAGAATGAAATGGCTATTGCAGGTGGTGTTTTTGTTTTAAATACGCCATATTATCCTGTTCTTTTAAGTAACGGAGAAATGATTGCTGAAGACGGAAGATGTAAAACATTTGATGATGAAGCCGACGGATTTGGGCTCGGAGAAGGGGTTGCGGCAGTGATTTTAAAGCCATTACGAAACGCAATTAAAGATCATGATCATATTTATGGTGTCATTAAAGCATCTGGAGTTAATTATGATGGAAAAACAAATGGAATAACAGCACCAAGTTCATTGTCTCAGACCCAATTAGAAGTGGAAGTTTATAAAAAGGCAGGAATTCATCCAGAGACCATTGATTATATTGAAACTCATGGAACAGGAACAAAGCTTGGAGATCCCATTGAGATAGAAGCGTTGACAAATGCATTTCAGGAATTTACCGAGAAAAAAGAATTTTGTGCGGTGGGAAGTGTAAAAACTAATGTGGGTCATACTGCTATTGCATCGGGAATTACCAGTATAATTAAAGTGCTTATGATGCTCAAATACAAACAAATACCTCCGTCTTTACATTTTAAGAAGGAAAATGAAAATATTCATTTTAAAGAAAGCCCGTTTTATGTAAATGCAAAACTTCGAAAATGGGAAAGAAAAGATCATCCGAGGCGCTGTGCCGTTAGTTCATTTGGACTAGGAGGAACCAATGCTCATGTCTTAATGGAAGAATATATAGAAAAGAAGGAACCACTATGCAGCCTTCCATATTATCTGATTCCGTTATCGGTTAAAAAGGAGCATTTAATTTTGGAAAAACTAAAAAGTGTGGATGGGTGGCTGGAAGCTAACGATGCAAGTCTTGCTGATATAGCTTATACACTTCAGGTGGGAAGAAGTGATTTTCAGTATCGGAGTTGTTTTGTTGTAAAAAATCTAGAAGAGCTAAAAATTTCTATAAAAAATGTGATTAGTGGGAAAATATCAGATAATTATATGACTGAACAGGACAGCAATAAGACGATTTCTATAAATAATACATTTTCTTATGAATGGAATGCTGAAGAAAGTGCATCTGTGTACAAATCAAAAGTAATAGAATTGGCAAAAGTCTGGCTTTCTGGCAAAAGTGTGGAATGGAAAAGACTTTATGGAAAAAATCTGCCTTGGAGGATTTCAATGCCCGTATATCCTTTTGAGGATCAAAGATATTGGGCAGGTGAAAAAAAGTCAATGAGTAAAGAGCAGCAGAAACACTACTTTAAAACAGCGTGGGTTCATAAGCAGTTAGACGCACATTCAGTGGATGTGCCTGACGATTTACTATTATTTGATACGAAGGAAGATTTGTATCATGAATTATCCAAATATAAAAAAGTTATGTTGGTGCAACAGGGCGATTACGACGAAAAGTGGGAAGAAGGTAGGTTTTGGATAAATCCTAGGAATAGCAATGAAATGGAAATGCTGATAGAGCGTCTGCTCAGCAGGGGAATACGATGTCATACAATTGTTTATAACTGGAATTGTGAAACATTTTCAATTCAGCATCAATACATAAAGGAATCTGTGCAAAATGAAATTGTTTTACTTTTTCAGCTTATACAGGTTATAGAAAGGAAAATGGTGAAATCACTAAATTTGATTAGATTGTATGATGGTTCAAAAATTTCCTCTATTGCCAACGAATCTTTGTTAGGCTTTTTCGAAAGCCTGAATAAAGAGAATTTATATTACAATTGTAAAGGGCTATCAATAGATTATGTTTTATTTCAGAGCGGGAGGATTGGAGAACTGATTCTGAATGAACTGACGGAAAAGAATCATCGGTTAGTTAAATATGAGTCGGGAAACAGAATGATAAAGCAGGCAGTAGAACTTGACAAGATTTCCAGTGAATCTATAGTTGAAAAGCTCAGAATAAAGGGTACTTATATGATAACTGGTGGTGCAGGTGGAATTGGAATGATTTTCGCAAAGCATATTTCAGAAAAGATAGAAGGAACGGTTATATTACTAGGAAGATCAGAACTTAGTGACAGTACAAAAAATGCGATTACTGAATTAAATAAAAGGGGATCAATTGTAAAATATATTCGCTGTGACATATCCTCATATGAAGAGGTGAAGGATACGGTCCAATTCGTACGTCAGAAGTATGGAAGAATTTATGGAGTCATTCATAGTGCTGGAGTAATAAGGGATTCCTTGCTTTTAAATAAAACCATGCATGAGGTTCAGCAGGTTTTGGCACCAAAGGTTTACGGAATTGTGAATTTAGATGAAGCTTTAAAGGATGAACCGCTAGATTTTTTTGCAGCATTTTCTTCCATGACTGCAATTACGGGAAACTACGGACAATCTGACTACGCCTTTGCAAATGGGTTTATGGATAATTATATTTCATATAGGAAACAAAGGAAACGCAAAGGGAAAAGTTTGTCAGTGAACTGGAATTTATGGAAAGATGGAGGAATGCTGTCAAATCAGGAAATGAAAAACCTTCTCAAAAAACTAACTGGATTGGAATTACTATATAATGATGAGGGATTAGAGATATTTGACATAGCATTATCCTGTGCCAGTGACAACTTGATTGTTATGAAAGGAGCACAGGAGGATGTTTATCGATACTTAAATCGAAACCAGCATCAGAATCTAATGGAAGATATGGCGGTTAAGAGGGAAATACCTAATGAACAGCTTGTAGATTATATAAGTCAAGATATTTTACGTCATATTGCAAAAACTCTTAAGCTAAATGAAGCATACTTAAATAGTAAAGATTATATGGGTGACTATGGTTTTGATTCGTTAAGTATTATAAAGTTTACAGAAGCTTTAAGTAGCTACTATTCAATAAGAGTACTGCCATCTGCTTATTATAGTAATAGTACTGCTGTAGAATTGGCAGTTTATCTTTATGAGGAAAACAGAGATATTTTAAAGAAGTTTTATATGAATGAGGAAGCGGATTCTGATGTAAAGGATGATTCTGTTATTATTGGAACGAAGGAGAGAGAAGTAGAAGAAATCAGAAATTCGAAATATAAGGTAGTTGAGAAACCATTTCATCAGCCTATAGCTATTATTGGCATTAGTGGAGTGTATCCTGATTCGAGTGATTTGGAAGAGTTGTGGAAACATATAGAAAATTGTGATGACCTAGTAAAAGAGGTTCCAGCTGAACGTTGGGACTGGCATGAAATATATGATGAAAAGCTAAGTGACATTCATAAGACCAATTCAAAATGGGGAGCATTTATTAATACGGTAGATGAATTTGATGCTGAATTCTTCAAAATATCACCGCTGGAGGCTCAATTAATGGATCCACAGCATCGTCTGTTCCTTCAAACTGCATGGAAGGCAATTGAAGATTCAGGGTATAAAGTATCAGAGATTTCAGGCACATCTATGGGGGTTTTTGCAGGAGTATCCTACAAAGATTATTTGAGTCTGTTATCAGATGAGGAAGCAGTGAGAGCCCAGGCCACAACAGGAAATGATCATGTAATGCTTGTTAACCGAGTATCTTACCTTTTGAATGTAAGCGGACCGTCTGAAGCAATTGAAACAGCTTGTTCAAGCAGTTTAGTAGCAGTGAACAGAGCTGTGCGTTCTATACAGGCAGGAGAATGTGACATGGCACTTGCCGGAGGAGTCAATTTAATGCTTTCCTCCGAGTCCACAGTAAAGCTTGCCAATATGGGCATGCTTGCTCCAGATGGAAAATGCAAGACTTTTGACTGCTCTGCAAATGGGTTCGTAAAGGGAGAAGGAATAGGGTTAATTTTGTTAAAGCCTTACGAGAAAGCAATGCAAGATAAGGATTTTATCTATGGTGTTATCAAGGGAGTCAGTACAAATCATGATGGTAGATCATCTTCCATAACTGCACCAAACGGTCAGGCACAGACGAATCTGCTTGTGCAGGCTTATAAAGAAGCAGAAATCGAGATCGGGACGGTGACTTATATGGAAACCCATGGTACAGGAACAAAGCTAGGGGATCCGACTGAAGTTGAAGCACTAAAAAAGGCTTTTCGGACACTGGAGGAACTGCAAAAGGTTAAGATAGGACAGAAACAATACTGTGGTCTAGGTGCAATTAAGCAAAATATAGGACATTTGGAAGCAGCATCGGGTATTACTGGTCTTATCAAGGTGCTTCTTGCAATGAAGCATAAAAAATTACCTGGCCTTCCACATTTTAAAAAGCTTAATCCCAATATCCTTCTGGAAAACTCCCCATTCTATCTTATTGAGAAAACCATGGAATGGAAGAAAATATATGATGTGAATGGTGTGCCTATACCAAGAAGAGCTGGTGTTAGCTCATTTGGTTACGGTGGTACTAATGCACATGTTATTTTGGAAGAGCACAGGCAGGATATAAGAAAATACGTAAGTTTAGCTCAGAACCAGCTTTTTGTTTTATCCGCGAGAACAAAAAACGTATTACAGAACTATGTCAAAAACGTGTTAGAGTATTTAGAGAAATACAGCAGCTTTGCTTCTAATGATGTAGATTCTGTATGTGAAGAAATAAAAGGAATTCTAGCAGACATTTTACATGTTACAGAGCAATATATGGATGCGCATGTAAATTTAATAGAATATGGAATGGATAGGATTGCTTTGAATGAATTAAAACATAGGATTGAAAAGCAATATCAAATAGAACTTCCAATAAACGCCTCCCTAGGGAATGTAACCATTCATTCGCTGGCTGTAGGAATTTCACAAAATAGTAAGAATAATATTACCAAAGAGGAATCACTTCAATATTTTTATAGAATTGCTTACACCTCACTGGCATGCAGAAACGAAATGGAAGAGCGGTTAGCAATTGTTGCTTATGATATTCCAGACTTGAAAAGAAAATTAAACCACTTTCTTTTGGAAAAGGAATTAAAGCAGGATATTTACTATGGCAAGGCAGACTCAAGATGTGAGCATATCATTTCTCTATTGGGGACTAGTGCCGAGGCGTTCCAGTCAGTTGCCCAGAAATGGGTTTTAGGAGGTGTTTTTGATCTAAGTTCATTATATTCAAATGGAGTACCAGATAAAATTACATTTCCAACCTATCCTTTTGATAATCAAAAATACTGGTGCCAGGGGAAACAAGGTAAATTTGACGAAGTGAATGCAATGAATTGTACAAATACAAAGGATACTTTGCGTTTCCTGTGTAAAAAATATAAAAAATCCGATAAGGTATATTGTCATGAAAATGTTTTACCTAAAACCATATTACTTTTTGTAAATGAAAATACAGAACCAATGGTAAAGGAAATTAAGAAAAGGTATGAGGACACATCTGTTATATGTATCCAAAATAAGCCAGTGTATAATAGAAATAGGGAGCATATACATCTGCCATTTCATGACTACAAAGAAGGTCAAAGGATCTCCAGACAGTTATTCTCTAAGAATAGCTCTATTAGAACAATAATTGATTTATCAGACTTATACGAGGATGAACAACCTGAATTGTTTCAGGAAAATGGCGCAAAAGTTGCCATTATTCAGGAATTTATACGGCAGTTTAAAAATGAAAAAATAGGTGTTTTTCATTTTACGAAAGGTCTTCAATCCTTTGGTGGAACTAAGGCCGATTTGTCAGGGAGTACCGTTGCTGGATTAATTCGCATGCTGGGAGCGGAATATAGAAAACTCTCAGCCTCTACAATTGACATTGATTTTCAATGGTTTGAGAATCTACAGTATTTCATTGATATTCTTATTCGGGAAATAAACAATGTAGAAAAATCAGGAGAGATATGCTATCGGAATTTTTTACGGTATATTCCTTATCTCGATGATGTAGAGAAAAGTGATATACGAAAAGAACGTAAGCCTGATAAGGACAAGGTAATTGTAATTACTGGTGGTACAAGAGGGATTGGGTCGCAGTTGGCAATTCACTATGTTAGAAAAGGTTTTAAAAAAATCGTTCTTATGGGGAAAGAAGAAGTGCCTATTGAAGGAAAGGACAATACTTTGTTAGGTAATTTAGAGCTAAGCCCATCTATGAAGAAAAAGATTCAATTGGTAAAAGACTTAGAATCGCAAGGAGCCAGTGTTATGGTGTATGGTGGTTCGTTGACAAATAGGAATAGGATTAATAAATTCTTTCATGATGTACGAGTGAAACTAGGAAATATTGGAACAGTGTTATATTGTGCTGGATCGGTGCAAAATGAAAATCCAGCATTTATAAGTAAAGACTGGAGTGAAATTAAAGCAACCTATGAACCCAAAATTAGTGGACTAATAGTAGTAAGCCAAGTATTATCACAGGATTGTCTGGACGCATTTGTACTTTTCTCCTCTATTTCTGGAATGGTCCCCAAGCTAGGGGTTGGGGGCAGTATATATGCAGCAGCAAATGCCTTTATGGATTATTTTGCATCTTACATGTTTTATAGTGGGAAGTTCTATTACCGTTCTGTAAATTGGACAAATTGGCTGGATGGAGGTATGGGAATCGTAACATCAAAGGTGAATTCTGAACTGGGCTTTGACGGCATGACATTTGAGACAGGATTGCAGCAGTTAGAAAAAGTATTTGATATAAATGTTCCCGTAATATTGCCTTGTATACATTCCAAGAACCTAGAACCCACGCATTTACTTGAGCAAAAGAGTGAGAAAATGATGGAGAGCCAGTTGGAACAGAAGGATCAGAAAAAAGCTATACATTTCATGAATGTGGATACAACAGAGTTAGTTAAAAATTTATTATCGGAAGAATTAAGAATTCCAGAAGATAAGTTAGATGAAGATATCAGTTTTTCTGATTTTGGTGTAGATTCCATTATTTTAGCTCAGCTGGTAAAAGCACTTGAGAAAAAGGTGAATGCCAATATTGAACCATCTATTTTTCTAGAATGTCCTACAATTAAGATGCTTTCCAGTGAACTTGCGATACGTGGATATTCTGTGGCATGTGAGGAAGAGAGGAAGATACAAGAGTCTAAGGAAGTAAACCTGGATATAAAAAAACAGCTGCTGTCCTCAAAGTCACAGCAATTCAATACGGAAATGGATAATAAAATTGCAGTAATTGGAGCTGGATGCATTTTTGCAGAATCGGACGGTCTTGAAAAATACTGGGAAAACTTGAAAAATGGTAGAGATTTAATTTGTGAAATTCCAAAGTCAAGATGGGATGCAGATAAACTCTACTCTCCAGTGCTAACCGATGGTAAGTCGATAAGCAAGTGGGGATCTTTTCTGAAGGATATTGAATACTTTGACCCTGGATACTATAAAATACCAAAAGAGGATACAGTGTGCATAGATCCACTGATAAGGAAATTTCTAGAAGTGATGACACAGGCAATCTGTAATGCTGGCTACACAAAAGATGATTTATGGAATAAAAGAGCTGGTTTATTTGTAGGCTCCAGAATTAGTAATTATACAGAAAAGATTATCGATAAGGTTAGAAAGAATGGGGCAACTGGTGTCGGACAAAACTTCATAGCGGCATATGCAGCCCAAATTTTTAATTTGAAAGGACCAAATGTAGTTGTAGATTCTGCATGCTCTTCCTCGCTAGTCAGTATTCATCTGGCTTGTCAAAGTCTGCTGTCCAATGAGACTGAGATGGCAATAGCAGGTGGTGTGGACATACTGTTAGATGAAAGACCTTATTTGCTGCTCAGCAAAAGTGGTGCATTATCTCCTGATGGCAGATGTTATACCTTTGATGCCAGAGCAAATGGATTTGTCCCAGGAGAGGGTGCAGGAGCAGTAATCTTGAAAAAACTGAATAAGGCTATAGCAGATGGAGATATGATCTATGGAGTTATTGATAGTACTTCAGTGAATAATGATGGAGCTACCATGGGAGTCACGACACCTAATCCAGAAGCTCAGGCAGCAGTTGTGGAGGAAGCAATTTTAAAAGCAGGAATTAATTTAGAAACTATCAGCTACTTAGAGGCACATGGTACAGGAACCTTAATTGGAGATCCCATTGAGCTGAAGGCTCTTACAAAAGTTTTTCAAAAGCATACAGATAAGATTGGCTATTGTGGTGTGGGAAGTGTTAAAAGCAATATGGGTCATTTACTCAGTGCTGCTGGCATTTCAGGTTTTATTAAGATATTGTTATGTTTGCAGAATAAACAGCTAGTGCCTACGCTTCACTGTGAAAATCCTAACCCAAGGTTTCAATTTGATACATCACCATTTTATCCAGTGCAGAAATTAACTGAATGGAATAAGGAGCAAGGGGTACGCCGTGCTGGAATCAGTGCCTTTGGATTTGGTGGAACCAATGCACATGTTTTGGTATCAGAGTGGGAAGATACCAAAAATCAATATGTACGTCGCAAGTGGCCGCTTCCACAGCCAGAATATAAAAAGGAGCGCTATTGGTTTAATCATGAAAATCAGGAATATAACACGAAAAAACTAGAAGAGAATCCAGTGAAACAGTTAAGACTACGTAAAAATCAAATGAAAAGGGGCAAGCATTATGAAGGGGAGTAATTTCAAGTACGAAACAATTATATATGATTCGGATCGAATTATTTCGGATCATCAGGTATATGGAGTAAAGATAATGCCTGGTGTAACATTTATAGATGTAATTACCAGAATGCTTCAGTCAGAAGGATTTGATTTGAAAAAAATAATCTATAGAAATGTTTTATTTCTAAAGCCTGTTTCAACTACACAAGATTATGACAGACAAATAAAAATAGAGTATACAGGAGATAGGAAATCGGGAAGCATTACTGCCTACAGTCAAATGGTAAAAAATGAAAATGCTTTAGAGGAAAAGTGGGAGCAAAACTTTTCCTGTGATTTGCAAATAGCAGATAAGACTGTATCTGAGAAAATTAATATAGGGGAGTTGAAAAAAAATGCAATAGCATCAGATTTAAGTGAAATTTATGCTTATGCCCGTAGTGTACATATTTATCATAGCGGATTTATGAAAAGTGAGGGCATATTATACAAAGGAAGGGATTATGTTTTAGCAGAAATAGAGCCAAGTGCTATTGCAAAAAGGGAAGCAGAAGATTTCTGTCTACACCCCGCCATTTTAGATACTGCAACCTTTATTCCGTACCAGTTATATACTGAAAAAACTGTAAAACCGTATATTCCTTTGGTTATAAAGCAGGTTGTACTTGCTAAGAGTTTAAATAGAAAATGCTATGTTTATTCTCAGCGGACACGAGAAATGAATACAACAGGGGATTTGCTTTATGGAGATTTTACAATATTCGATGAAGACGGAAATATGATTGCGTCCTTTGAAGATTTAACTGGAAAGCAGATTCGGACGGAGGCACTTATAAAAAGTCTGGAGGTAATCCAGGATGGGCATGCCAGAAAGCATATTGAGGATAAAGAATACATAAACGAAATACCCGAGAAAGAAGAATCACAAAATGAAGTCATAATGCAGCCGGATGAGAAAGTGGATGTTAATTCACTCGATATAAAAAGGATAGAAGAGGTATTGAAAAATTATATTCTGTCTTCTGTGGATGGACTAGGAAAAAATTTGCAGCCAGATGTTCCTTTTTTCGATCAAGGACTTGATTCTATGAATTTAGTCAATTTGTCGGCTGCTCTTGAAAAAAAAATGAATATTGCCTTGTATCCAACCTTACTGTTTGAATACGCATCTCTTCAGGAGTTGGCTGGATACATAAAACAGGAGTGTGCAGAGCCATTTATTTATGGATTTATAAAAAAAAATGTTTCAACCAACTTCATGGATGGAGAGGTTTCTTTTCCTGATTTTAAAGATTCAGAAGTGAATGAAAAAGACGATAATGAAAAAGACGATAATGAAAAAGACGATAATGAAAAAGACGATAATAATGAAAAAGACGATAATGAAAAAGACGATAATGAAGACAATAATCAAGAAGATAAAGTGGCGGTTATTGGATTAAGTGGGAGATACCCAAAAGCAAATAATCTGAATGAATTTTGGAATAACGTAGTGAAAGCCCAAAATTGCATTCAGGAAGTCCCTAAGGAGTTGTGGGATTCAGAAAAATATTACTCCAGCAATTCTGGGGAAAATGGCAAAACCTATGGGAAATGGGGGGGGTTTCTCGACGATGTTGATAAGTTTGATCCAATGTTTTTCCGCATGACACCAGCGGAGGCTGCACAGCATGATCCGCAACTTCGGATCATGCTTGAAACAGTGTGGGAAACTATGGAGGACGGAGGATATACGAAAAAGTCTTTAGAAAATGAAGTGGTTGGGGTTTATACCGGTGTTATGAACAATGATTATACATGGGTAGCTTCGGAAAGCTATTATAAAACAGGGAACTATGGAACCAGCGGGTGTTATGATCATGATATAGCCAATAAGATTTCTTACATAATGAATTTTCGTGGACCTAGCATGAGCATCCAGACCGCATGCTCCTCCTCTTTGACCGCATTGCATCTGGCAAGAACTGCGTTGAGGAATGGGGAATGTTCAGTAGCTTTTGTTGGTGGCGTAAACTTAAACTTACATTATAGTAAGTTTTTCATGCTAAGCAATCTACATATTATGGCACCAGATGGTATAGAAAAAACCTTTGATGAAAAGGCGGATGGTTATGTACCAGGAGATGGAGTTGGAGCAGTAATGCTGAAGCCACTAAAAGCCGCATTGAGGGATAACGACCATATTTATGGAATTATAAAAGCATCTGCCATTAATAATGCTGGTACAGGAGGAGGACAATATGTTCCAGGATTAAAAGCCATATCAAATGTAGTTACAGCAGTATTGGAGGAAGCCCAAATTACTCCTGACAAAATTGAGTATGTGGAAACCCACGGCAGCGGCTCTAAAATGGGAGATTCCATTGAAATACAGGCATTAAATCTGGCTTTTTCCAAGTATAAGCAGAAAAAGCCAGATTGTGCTTTAGGATCAAAAGCCAATATCGGACATCTTGAAGCAGCTTCTGGAATCTGCTCTTTAAGTAAAGTTTTATTAAGCTTTCAGAATAACATAATTCCGCCCTGTGCCAATGTTGAAAATATTAATTCGGCACTTTCTATAGATAAGACTCCGTTTTATATCCCAACAAAGCCAGTTAAATGGGAACGAAAGCAAGCACCACGTTATGCAGGAATTAATTCCTTTGGAATTGGTGGCTCAAACTGCTTTGTATTAGTAGAGGAATACATTTCAAATAATAAAGTGTTACATAGCACAGGAAAATTATATCCATTTGTTTTTTCTGCAAAAGATACAGTGAGGCTTAGAGAATATGTGAAGAGGATGAAAGAGTACGTGCAGAAGCAGCTAGTGAACAATGGTGCAGCTCTTGATGAAGTCAGTCATATGCTTTTATATGGAAGAGAAAGAATGGAGGAGCGTGTGGTTTTTCTTGCTAAGACAGGAATAGAACTAATACAGCTTTTTCATGAATATATAAATGGGACAAATAAGTCCACTCAGGTGTTTGGTTTATCAGATAATATGGATGAAAGTGTGGAATCAGTAAGAATCAAAGCTTATGATTGGGTTCAAGGGGAGAATACAGATTTTTCTGATTTGTTTGACAGGATTCCTGAAAAAGTATCATTACCAACCTATCCATTTGAAAAAAGAAGATGCTGGATAGAAAAGGCGGAAACGGATATACTTCATTGTGAGAAAACGAAAGTGAAAAAAATGCAAGAAAAGGGCGGAAATCTGCTACTTGCAAAGCCAGTATGGAAAGTGTGCCCTTTAGCTCATTGGGCTAATACAAAGGGATCTATTCTGATTTTTGATGAAAATGAAAACCTCAACAGCTACCTTTTAAATAAATGTGATGAAGTTTCCATTATAATGGTATATGGTGGCACTGGCTATGAGCAGGTCAATAAAAAAACCTATAGAATAAATGCAGAGAAAAGTGAAGATTATAAAAAGCTATTTGAAGACTTGAAAACATTGGATTTACTGCCGCAGACAGTTGTGCAAGTGGAAAGAGGATGCATTCACCTAGATTCTGAAATGAATTGCTTTTCTATTTACTCTCCTTTATACACACTTGTTTACATCAGTCAGGAATTGATAAGACATCGTCTCACTGCAAAGGTGCTTTGTCTATATTATGAAAACAAGAATAGTATTTCACAATATTCATTAGCAGCAGGATTTGCAAAAACATTGCATCGTGAAGTGCGAAATATCCACATTAGAGTAATTAGAACAGATGTTAGTCTAGATTCCATTAATCATATAGGAGAGCTTCTGCTTGAAGAAATGTCAGCAGAGAATAAGCAGTGTGAAGTTTCTTACAGAAATGGAATGCGGTATGTGCAGACATTTCAAGCTTGTACTGATGAAATACCTGTTGTACTGCCATCTCAATTGAAGGAAAATGGAGTCTATATGATTACTGGCGGAACTGGTGGAATTGGACGAAAACTTGCAGAGTACATCTGTACCCAGATAAAGTGTGTTCTTGTTTTTATCAGCAGGTCAGCATTGTCAGAAGAGGCTGGTGAGTTATTTGCAAAATGGAATCAGGCTGGCTCAAAATTGATACATTATCAAGGTGATGTTACGAATTACGAGCAGTTGAAGGCAATAAGGAATGACATCCTAGCACGATGGAATAAAATTACAGGGATATTTCATTGTGCTGGAGTATTAAATGACGGAGTAATTCTTACAAAGAGTAGAGAAAATATGGAGTCTGTTCTAATGCCAAAGGTAAAAGGACTGCTGGTTTTAGATGAAGCAACTAAGGAAGACAAACTAGATTTTTTCGTTAGCTTTTCATCTACGGCATCTGCATTTGGAAATTATGGACAAAGTGACTATGCAGCTGCCAATTCCTTTATGGATTACTTTGCTTTTTATCGAGAAGAATTGCGGAAGGATGGAAAAAGGAATGGGAAGTCAATTTCTGTGAATTGGTCTTTGTGGAAAGAAGGAGGGATGACTCTAAATCCTGAAATATTGAGTAGGTTGCATAAAGAGTACGGAATTGAAGAAATCGAAACAGAGAATGGATTCAGGGCATTGGAATATGCAATACAATGTGATGAAAGACAGCTGGCAGTGTTACAAGGGGACAGGACAAAAATGCGAACGGTGCTGGAGATTGAAAAAGAACAGAAGGTACAAAAGATGCTACTTCAGACAACAGCATATGAAAACCAGGTAAAGGAATTTTTAATAAAAGTATTATCAAATGAAACTGGTTTTTATCCTAATGAAGTGGATCCAGATAAGTCATTTGGAGCGTACGGAATTAATTCTGTTATAATCATGAATCTGACCACTAAGCTTGAGGAAAAATTTGGAAAACTTTCAAAAACATTATTCTTTCAGTATCATACCATAACCGAGTTGGCAAAATATTTAGCTGCTAAGTATCCAAATTGCCTGAAAGCTGGAGAGGAAGTATCAAATATTTTGTCACCAGTCAAGGTAGAAGAGGAAGTAAGGAGGACCTATCAACCACAAAAGGAAAATCAGTTCTCAGAACCCAATGAGAAGGGAATTGCTATTATTGGTATCAGTGGGAAATACCCTATGGCAGATACAATCTCAGAGTTTTGGGAGAACTTAAAGTGTGGTAAAGACTGTATTACAGAGATACCTGAAGATAGATGGAACTATAAAGAATATTTTACAGAGAAAAAAGGCGTGAAAGGAAAGAGCTACAGTAAGTGGGGAGGCTTTCTCCGAGATGTAGACAAATTTGATCCTTTGTTTTTTAACATTTCACCAGCCGATGTTCCTGCAATGGATCCACAGGAGAGAATGTTTATGGAATGCGTGTGGAAATTGCTGGAAGATGCCTGTTGCACACAGGAAGAGCTTTCACAAAACCGAGTTGGGGTATATGTGGGAGTTATGTCAGCTGATTATCTGACACTTGGAGGAAAGGAAGCATCAGCTACCCACGTAAAGGCCTCTTTTAGCTCTATTGCTAATAGAATATCTTATTTTTTAAATCTTCATGGGCCTAGCATGGCAGTTGATACGATGTGCTCTTCTTCCTTAACTGCGTTACATATTGCTAGTGAAGCAATTCGACAAGGTGAAATTGATATGGCTATTATAGGAGGAGTGAATATAATAGTAAACCCTGATAAATACGTATGTTTGTGTCAAGATAGATTTCTTTCTAGTGATGGTAGGTGTAGGGCTTTTGGAGAAGGTGGAGATGGATATGTACCAGGAGAAGGAATTGGAGCTGTATTATTAAAGCCTTTAGAAAAAGCAGTTTCAAATCAGGATCAGATTTATGCAGTATTGAAAGCTACGGTAATGAATCATGGTGGAAAGACAAACGGTTATACAGTACCTAATCCAAATACGCAGGCAGAATTAATCAAAAATGCAATCACCGATGCAGGAATCATGCCTGAAGACATTAGCTATATTGAGGCACATGGTACGGGAACCTCATTAGGTGATCCAATTGAAATTACAGGGATATCTAATGCTTTTGAGGCCTTTGGACGCTTTCCTAATCAATTTTGTGCAATTGGTTCTGTAAAGTCTAATGTAGGTCATTTAGAATCCGCATCTGGTATTGCTGGATTAACAAAAGTGATTTTACAAATGAAGTACAAAAAACTGGTGCCTTCTATACACTCAACGGTATTAAATTCAAATATTGATTTTGAAAGTTCTCCACTATATGTACAGCGGAAGTTTAGTGACTGGGTAATTCAGAAAAATAAGAAAAGGATAGCAGGCATTAGCTCATTTGGAGCAGGAGGAACAAGTGTTCATTGTATTTTAGAAGAATATGCAGAGAGGAGTTCTGTGGAAGAAACTTGCAAAAAGGTATATATAATGCCATTGTCTGCAAAAAATTTAGAAGTACTTATGAAAATGGCAGGAGAATTGGCAGCTTTTATTAAAAAAGAAGAGCAGGTTTCTTTGGCAGACATAGAATATAGTCTGCAAATTGGCAGAGAGGCAATGGATGAACGAGTCATAATGCTGGTTGATTCAAAGGAAGCTTTCTTACAGAAACTGATGGATTTCTCTATTGGGAAAGAATTCATAGAGGGTGTCTGGCGAGGTAGCAGAAAAGACTCTACAAATCAATTGCTGCTTAGCGGCGAATCAGGAAAGCTATTTTGTGAAGCAGTAATTCATCGAAAGGAATATGATAAGATAGCACAGCTTTGGATTAGTGGCTTATGTATTGACTGGAAGCTATTCCATGAGGGAACAGGAAAGAAAAAAATATCTTTACCAGGTTATGTATTTTCTAAGGAAAGATACTGGTTGGAAGAAAAACGGGGAAGCGAAGGTTACAAAGAGATTGAGAAAATTCACCCTTTAATCCATAAAAATATATCAACAATATATGAAAATAGGTATACGACTACCCTTTCTAGAAACCATTATTTTTTTACCGATCATATAGTAGATGGTACTATGGTACTACCAGGTGCAGTTAGTTTGCTGATGGGAATGAAGGCGGTAGAATTAGGGACACAAGAAAAGGTATATCATATGGAGAACTGCGTCTGGATTACTCCAATTACCATAGAGGAGAGGTCAGCATATCAACAGCTTATGGTTACTGTCACACCAAAAAGCAACAAGATAGAATACAAAGTGTTTTCCAATCAAAATAAAAATATGGTGGCATATGGTGTAATTGCAAAACAAGAGAATTTTGTTTTTGACCATATACAATTGGAAAAAGTAAAAGAAAAATGCACAGTAGAAATTTCTAAAGAAAAATTTTATAAATATATTGAAAAAGCAGGAATTAAGTATGGCTCATGCTTTTCCTGTATTCAAAAAATATATGCTAGTAAGGACGAGGCTCTTGTTCAAATTAGCATACCAGATGAAGTGAAAATGGAACAGCATCTGTATTCTATACACCCAGCTATATTAGATGGGGCATTTCAGAGTGTTGTGGGAATCTTTTACAACTGCAATATTTCCAATGAGTTGTATCTGCCATATGGAATTGAAAGTATAGAGATACAAAAACCGGTATCTGGGGATAATATATGGGTATATGCTAAAAAAGTTAAGAAAGAAGAGATAGACTCCCAGTATTCTTTTGATCTTATGGTTACAGATGAGGAGGGCTGTTCTTTCGTTGTTTTACATAACTTTAATGTTAAGTCAGGAAGAAAGAACCGTTCAGATGAAACGTTATTTTTCAAACCTGTATTAACAAAAAAGTTTATTGGAAATAGTGAGAAAAGGAAAGGAAAAATGCTTGTTTGGGGGAAGAATCAGAATCAGATAGAGGACTTTATAAGTCATTTACCAGATGAATATTTACCGTTTGTACAAGCCGTTTGGGAAGGTGAAGGCCTGACTGAAAGGAAAGAAGATATACCTGCTGAGACTGTTATTATTTTATCAGACTTTCATAAGAAAACGCCAGAAGTAAACAGAAACCTATGGGAAAAAGTTAATAACAGCTTTTTCGAATTGTTCAGCTATCTAAAAGGATGCATATCCCGTGGATTGAACCAGACAATCCATATCTGCTACGTGTATTCAGACAAAAATTTTGAGGCAGAAGCAGTTTCAGGATTGCTTAAATGTGTAAGCCTGGAAAATCCAAAGATAAAAGGCAAAGTATTAGAATTGGAATGTGAGCACAATGGATTTACAAAGGAATCTGTAAGGCTCATTGTGGAAGAAGCAAGAATACCAAATCATGAAGGGGTTGAAGTAGTTTACAAAGACAGTCTGAGGCATGTAAAGGAATGGCATGAGGTAAAACTGGAGGAAATGGATGACCCATTCACTTTAGAACAAAATGGAGTATACCTTATTACGGGTGGTTTAGGAGCCTTAGGAGTTATTTTTGGGGAGTATTTTATAAAGAAATGTCCTACAGCCAACATTATTTTAATAGGGAGATCCCCATTAAGTGGAGAACGGAGAAGGGAGTATGAGCGACTGCATATGTTGGGAAATATATCCTATTATCAGGCAGATATGGCGGACGAGACAGAAGCAGCTGAGGCAATAGCATGGGTAAAAGGCAGATATGATAAAATAAACGGAATAATTCATGCAGCGGGGAGTATTAGAGATGCGTATCTTTTCAATAAAAAGATAGAGGATGTGAAGGAGGTTTTAGAGCCTAAAATTACTGGCACCGTTCTTTTAGATCAATTGACAAAGGACGAGAAGTTAGATTTTTTTATTCTGTTCTCATCTGCTGTAGTTGCATTAGGAAATGCAGGACAGTGTGATTATGCATATGCCAATACTTTTCAAAATAGTTTTGCTGTCTGGAGAGAGAAGAAACGACAGCAGCGTCAGCGAGAAGGAATAACCATAGTGATTAACTGGCCTTTATGGGAAGAGGGGGGATGCATCCTGAACTAGGGGCTATCGAAAAGGTGTACCAAAATAATGGTATGAAAATTTTAAAATCTAATGATGGTTTGACAGCTTTCGAAAAAATTGTAAAGTCTAAATCTGCACAGATTCTGGTAATGAGGGGAGAATGGAATAAGCTTAATGAATTGTTCTGCTTTTGTACAAAGGAGAAAGAGGATAGAATGGAAAAGGATACACCTTCTGTAAAGAAGAAGGAGAGCTTTTTAGCAGAAAGAATGCCACAAAAACCCCTTCATGAATTTGTGAATTCTTATCTTTCAGGTTTGATATCTGATATTATGAAAATACCTGAAAATCAGATTGATAAACAAGTGCTTTTGCAGGAGTATGGATTAGATTCTATTAAGATACTAGACTTAAATCAAAAGCTTGAGGATGACTTCTCTGAATTATCCAAAACACTTTTTTATGAACATCAAACCATTCATCAGCTGACTCAGTATTTTATGAAAAATCATAAAGAAGAAATAGAGAAAATTAGTAATAAAATAGTACATGGTGAGACTTCTTGTCAGGAAAGAGAAGTTCAGAAAAATCATACGAATAAGATTCTTTTTACTGAAAATCCAATTATCACTGTAGAAACTTCCCAAACAGAGGAAGATATAGCCATAATCGGGGTAAGCGGGCGTTATCCTTTGGCGGAAAATCTGGAAGCTTTCTGGGATAATTTAAAGAATGGTTTAGATTGTATTTCCAAGATGCCAAATGAAAGACAGCAATATATAAATGATACCCAGTCTATTATGGAAGCAGGATATATTAAGGATGCAGATAAATTCGATTCTTTGTTTTTTAAGATTTCACCAAAGGAAGCAAAATCTATGGATCCTCAGGAGAGAATCTTTTTAGAAACCGCATGGCATACGTTGGAAGATGCCGGATTGACAATCAATTCTTTAAAAAACCAGTGCATTGGCGTTTTTGTAGGGGTTATGTATGGACATTATCAGCTGTTTAGCTTAGAAGAAAATTATAACTGTGAACGTTTTCTTCCAACCTCGCTGCATTCATCCATTGCAAATAAGGTGTCCTTTACATTTGATTTCAAGGGACCAAGTATTGCAATAGATACCATGTGTTCGTCTGCATTAACAGCACTTGACCTTGGAGTAAAAAGTATAAGAGAAGGAGAATGTGACTGTGCGTTAGTGGGTGGAGTAAATTTATCCTTGCATCCTAATAAGTTTAAATTCTTAAATCAGAGAGGATTTGTTTCCAGCAGTCGAAGATGTAAGAGCTTTGGTGCAGGTGCGGACGGATATATTCCAGGGGAAGGAGTAGGAGCCATTCTGATTAAGCCTTTAACCAAAGCGTTAAAGGACAAGGATCATATCTATGGAATAATCAAAGGTACAGCAGTTAATCATGGAGGAAAGGCAAACGGATATACAGTTCCAAACCCAGCTGCTCAAACAGATGTAATTGTAAAAGCTTTAAAGAAAGCAGGGGTTTACCCGAAGGATATAGATTACCTAGAAGTACATGGTACTGGAACGGCATTAGGGGATCCTATTGAGATTACAGGACTTGTGAATGCATACAAAGAATTCGAGCAAGAGCAGGAACTTCAAATATGCCCTATCGGTTCAGTAAAATCCAATATCGGTCATTTGGAATCTGCTTCGGGAATTGCAGCAATTAGTAAAGTTTTGATGCAATTTAAGTATAATTCGTTAGTTCCATCCATACATACCCATGAGCTAAATCCAAATATCCATTTTGAAAAAACACCGTTTTACGTTCAACGTGATTACAATGCATGGAAGCACAATATAAAAAATGGAGATGTCATTCCCCAT
Organism: Acetivibrio alkalicellulosi; assembly: GCA_008125075.1. Lineage (GTDB taxonomy): Bacteria > Bacillota > Clostridia > Acetivibrionales > Acetivibrionaceae > Herbivorax > Herbivorax alkalicellulosi. The sequence goes on from VLTH01000001.1 coordinate 148,797, forward strand.
ATTGTAGGAATTAGTTCTTTTGGAGCGGGGGGGGTGAATGCACATGTTATTCTAGAAGAGTATAGATCTAACACAAATACTAATGAAAAAGACTTTAATGGAATCAATAAAAATGTAATTGTACTTTCTGCTCGGAATGAGGAACGGTTAAAAATCTATGCATTGAATCTTGCAGAGTTTTTTGCAAAAAACAACGTGCTTTCTTTTGAATCTATCGCATATACTCTTCAAAATGGGCGTGAATCAATGGAAGAGAGAATAGCATTTGCAGCAGGCTCTAAGAAAGAAGCAGCAGAAATATTATTTCAGTTTGTTGACGGTCAGCACACAGATGGTCTATTACAGGGGAATATACAGAGCTATGCAAGAAAAACAGAAATAGAAAAAAGCATTAAGGATCTTATTGGTTCTGATATTACCAAAGCAGCGGAATGGTGGATTAAGGGGTATTCCATTAACTGGACAGACTATTATCCTATTCAGCCATATAAGGCATCCTTGCCTTGCTACCCATTTGAAAGAAAGGTGTGCTGGTTGGATTCAGAAAAACCAGCACCAGTACTAGAGAATCAGGTGTTAAATGCGCAGTCTTTTGTAAAGGAGCTGTATCAAAAGGATTTTATGATACAGCATCATATAGTAGATGGGGAGTATATTCTTCCAGGGGTTGGATATATAGAACTGGTGCTAGAAGCGTCTGCTCACTTAGCTGGCGGTAGGAAAGCTATCATAGAGAATTTAACTCTTTTAAAACAATTCGTCATTAGCAATACAGGTACCAAAATACGAGTAGACTTTAATGTAGATGAAAACTATACTACCTTTGAAGTGAAATCTGTTATTGAGAATGAAAAGGATGTTACTCTTTATGCAAAAGGCCAGATAGTTTTCGATACAATAATACCGGAAGCAGAAAAAGTTTTTCTGGATGAAATAAAAAGGAATTGCTATCGTACGGTTCAGCCAGTGGAGTTATATAATGCCTTTTATCATGTAGGTATTGAATATGGAGACTTCTATAAAACCGTTCAACAGGTCTGGGTAAGTGAGGAACAGATTGTTTCAGAAATCAGGCAGTCAAAGGAATATAGTACAGTAGATAATTCTTTCCTTCATCTAGGAATTGCTGATGGAGCAATACAAAGTATAGCTGCTTCGCTATTGTCGGAGAATGTAGAAATCAACTTAAAACTTCCTTTTAGCTTTGGTGAGATTATATACTATCGTCCGTTCGAACAAGTAATGTTCGCATATATAAAAAAGATTGATCAAAAAAGATGTGACGTAACAATTTGTAATGCATCTGGAGAGCCTGCTTTATGCATTTATGATATTTTGATTATGGATGTAGATGGTACAGAAAAAAAAGAGAACAGGAAACCAAGGAGTATTTTAAATATGGATGAACTTCGTGCAGAGTGTCAGTTTGACGTGAATCAGATAGGCTATTATGTTCCAGAATGGAAGGAATGTTTATGTGAAAAAGCATTGGATTTGGGAAAGGACAAAAAACAAGTATTAATTATTGATTCAGGGTATAAAAACTATGTATGTGAAGCAATTCAGAAGTTATATGAGAGGCCAGCGTATCGATTTTCTGTAAAAGAAGCGGGGTATTGTATTAATGGGTTTGTTGAAAAGATAAAAGACTTACCACACATTGACTGTATTTATTTTCTTGGTGGAATTGTACCTTTTGGAAATTATGACATAAAAGAGGCTGTGGAAAATGGTATTTTAAGCTTCTATCATTTAATCAAAGCGTTGGTAGAGTGTGGCTATCGACAAGAGAACTGCGAAATTCGAGTAATCGTCAATAACATAAATTCGGTAAATCAGGAGGAGGAAGTTTTGCCATGGCATGGAAGCCTGATTGGATTTACAAAGACATTGAGAAAAGAGTTTGACAAGTGGAAGGTACTGCTGATTGACATCGATTACCCTAATATTATCGAGAAAGCAAAAATTCAATTGGAAAACTCATTTCTAAAAGATCAAAACTTAGATGAAATTGTGGTACGTGGAGAAAAGGTATTTCAAAGATCAATGACACAAATACAGCCTCCAGTCTTTGGTGCGAATTCCAAATTGCGTAGAGGTGGTATATATGTAATATTAGGTGGTGCAGGAGGAATTGGGCTGGAGCTGGCAGAGTTTCTTATCCGACGAGTACACGCAAGGATTGCCCTGATAGGAAGAAGTACATTAACTGGAGATAGAAAAGAAAAGTTGGAAAATATGGTTCGCAAGGGTGATGAAATTATCTATGTACAGGCAGATGCGGCAAATTCAAACAGCATAAGGAATGCTATAGTTGAAATTAAGAGCAGATATGGATGTATTCACGGTGCGATTCATTCTGCCATTGTTTTGCAGGATCGTTTAATTATGAATATGGATGAGGAAACCCTGAAGAATGTATTGAAACCAAAGGTGGAAGGAAGCGTCTATTTTTACGAAGCCTTAAAAGAGGAGAATTTAGATTTTATCTACTTCTTTTCCTCCGCACAATCGCTGGCATGTAATATGGGACAGTCAAATTACTCAGCAGGATGTACCTTCAAAGATGCTTTTGCAGCCTATATTAACATCAAAAGTCCTGGTTTGGTAAAAACAGTTAACTGGGGGTATTGGGGAAACGTAGGAATTGTTTCTGGAGAGGAGTATTATGAAAGACTGATAAAGAATGGAATTGGATCCATTAGTATTGATGAGGGCATGGAAGCATTTGTTAAGATACTGGAAAGTGATGTGCCTCAGGTTATGGCAATTAAATTAGCAAAGGAACACTTAGAAAAACTGAAGGTTGACTTCAACTATGTATATAGGTATGAAAACAATCAATTTAGAAAAGAGAAAGTGGAATATGACAATCCTATAGAGGAGGACGTTTTCATGCAGGAAAACCAAAATGAAATAAACATATTAAAAACGGTTATGAAATGTGTCGGAGAAGCACTTGAAGTTACTACAGATCAAATTGATGAAAGACGCTCATTTTTAGAGTATGGAATAGATTCTATTATTGGAGTTGACCTGATTAGTAGTTTAAACGATAAATTGGGAATACAGTTGAAAACAACAGTAATCTATGACTATACGAATGTGATGGATTTGAGTAATTTTATCAAAACCAAATATGGAGAAGTCATTTGTAAAAAACAAGAAAGGGTTCCGCGGGCTGTTGTATCAAAAAACAGTATGAAGCTGGGAAGTGATTTGCACAGAAGAGTGCTATTAAAAACACCTTGCAAAATAGAAGACATTGAAGTAGAAGCCTTTTTTCCGGAGGAACCAGCATTCAATGAGGTACAGGTACATATTAAGGCCTTTAGCCTGAATTTTGGAGATTTATTATGTGTGAAGGGTTTATATCCATCTCAGCCAGAGTACCCATTTACTCCTGGATTTGAATTTGCAGGTGTAGTTGTTAAAACAGGAAAAAATGTTATAAAAGTAAAGGCTGGTGATGAAGTTATTGGTCTCTGCAATGTTAATCTGGGTGCTCATGCCACCTGTCTGAATGTGAAGGAAGAGGCAGTGGTGAAAAAGCCATCTAACATAACCATGGAAGAAGGCTGCAGCTTTCCGATTGTATATATGACCATGCAGAAGGCTTTTGAAATGGCTCGGATAAAAAAAGGGGAAACTGTCTTGATTCAGACTGCAGCAGGTGGAACTGGTCTTATATCTGTGCAATTTGCAAAAAATGCAGGGGCAGAGATCTTTGCAACTGCTGGCTCTCAAAGTAAGCTTGATTATTTAAGGAATTTAGGGGTAAAACATTTGATTAATTACCGCCAAGAGGATTTTGCTGAGCGTATTATGCAGATGACAAATCATAGAGGAGTGGATGTGGTTTTCAATACGCTTGCTGGCGATGCTATACAAAAAGGAATCAGTATACTGGCCCCAGGCGGAAGATATATAGAAATAGCTATGACGGGATTAAAGGCAGCAACTCAAGTTGACTTATCTAGCTTTGTAGATAATCAGACCTTTTATAGCATTGACTTAAGAAAAATGTTTTTAAGAAACCCAGATATGATTGAAGCTTCTTTAAATAGTATGAAAAAAATCCTAGAAAGTAGATCTATAAAACCAACCGTTGGAAAAGTATTTGCCTTAAGGCAGATAAAAGAAGCCTATGAATACATGCAAAATAGAGAAAATATTGGGAAAATTATAATTACAACGGAGATGTCAGATGCTTCAAATGAAAAACGCAAAATTTCAGAAGAAACGATGCCAGAGGATGCTCCCACTATGCAATCTGGAAATTCTGATGTTGCAATCATAGGAATTGCAGGCAGATTTCCAGATGCAAAGAATGTAAATGAGTTTTGGGAAAACATAAAAGAGGGAAGGTCTGCTGTGAGACCAATACCATCAAGTCGGTGGGATTTGGATATGTATTATGATGAGGATTATAAGCAAATGGACAAGACCCATTGCCCGTACGGTGGTGTTTTGTCAGATATCGATCAATTTGATCCTGTATTTTTTAACATGTCAGGAAAAGAAGCCAAGCTGACAGATCCGCAACAGAGGTTGTTTCTCCAAGTAAGTTATCATGCCTTAGAGGATGCAGGGTATGTATCAGAGGAACAGCTTAATAAAAATAAGTGTGGCATTTTTGTGGGAGTTGGAAAAAGTGATTATATGGATTTGATGACACAGGATCAGTATGAATTAGAAGCCCAGTCCTTCTGGGGAAATGAAGATTCTGTATTGCCAGCCAGACTTGCCTATTATCTAAATCTCCATGGACCTTGTATGACAGTAAACACAGCGTGTTCTTCTTCTCTTACCGCATTAAAGCTTGCTGTTCAAAGCATAGTGAATGGAGAAAGTGAAGTGGCACTAGCAGGTGGGGTATTTATAAGAGTTACGCCAAAATTTCATATTATCAACAGTAACGCCCAAATGCTTTCTCCAGATGGTAAGTGTAAGGTTTTTGACGATAGTGCCAATGGATATGTTCCAGGCGAGGGTGCAGGAGTTATTGTCTTAAAAAGCCTTCAGCGGGCTGTCAAGGATAAGGATCAAATTTATGGTGTGATAAAAGGCATTGAAATCAATCAGGATGGTAAGACCAATGGCATTACTGCACCATCTACACTTTCTCAGACAGAATTAGAAACAATGGTCTATAAAAAATATCATGTAAACCCAGAAACCATAACAATGATAGAGGCTCATGGAACTGGTACAAAATTAGGGGATCCAATTGAAGTAGAGGCTTTAACAAATGCTTTTGCAAAGTTTACAGATAAAAAAGGTTATTGTGCCATAGGATCTGTAAAAGAAAATATTGGACACTCCGTAAATGCTGCCGGAATAGCAAGCGTGATAAAAGTACTAATGGCAATGAAACATAGATTAATACCTCCAATTGTAAACTTTGAGACACCCAACAGACATATTTGCTTTGAAGATACTCCTTTTTATATCAACCACCATGTAAAGGAATGGATATCAGAAGTAGGGAAACTACGAGCAGGCATAAGTGCATTTGGTTTTAGTGGAACCAATGTCCATATGGTGCTGGAAGAAGCACCTGAGAAAGAGGAATTTAGAACAGAAGGTTCCAGTACATATCCAATATTTCTTTCTGCAAAAACAGAACGTGCATTGATGCAGAAGGTAATGGAGCTGAAAGAGTTTATTAGTAAAAACAGAGAAGAGCTCACATTACCTAATGTTGCATTTACGCTATGTACTGGCAGGGAACATTTTTCGGCCAGAATATCCTTTATAGTCGACACATTGGATGAACTTGGGGATATGTTGGGGAATTATATTAATGGAAGCATGCAGAGTATATTTTGTCGTAACCTAAAGAAAAATCTGGACGAATATAAAAAACAAACAGAAGGATATGGAGATACCTTAATTGCTCAGATGAAAACTTCAAAGGGAGGTGCAGATGCCTATCGCAAGATACTGAAGGAAATTGCCCAGTTATATGTGCAAGGCTATGAATTAGACTATAAGAAAATGTTTGAGAATGAATCCGTATATAAAACTACACTGCCAGGATATCCATTTGAAACAAAAAGTTATTGGTTAGATAGCACATTAAATAAGACTTCAGGCAGTATTGTGAAAGCAGACTATCCCCTCATTGATAAGATGGATAAAAAACGTGGAATTTTTTATAAAGAGTTTGATGATAAGGATCCACTTCTAAAAGACCATAAGGTATTTCAGCAATACATTTTAGCAGGTGCAGTTCAGGTTGAACTTGCTTTAGAAGCAGCTGTCGCTTTTGAAAAGTTTCAAAAGCTCTGTCTTAAAAATGTAATATGGTCTGCTCCACTTGAACTGACAGAAGATAATAAAAGGGTTAAGGCAGTTTTGTATAAGGAGCAAGGGAATGGCTTAAAATTCGAAATTCAAAAAGGTGGATTCCAGCAAAGATTAATTCTATCAAAAGGACAAATAGAGCCTTTTAATAGAAATTTGCTGCCAGAGAAGCTTAAAATGACATCCATAATGAGGAGATGTACACTAATGGAACAGGCAAGTATAGTTCATTATCAACAGTTTCTTGAAGTGGATATTGAGTATGGAGAATATTATAAAGGAGTTTGTAATATATGGAGAAATAGTACAGAACTTTTGGCAGAAATACGTGTGGATACGAAATTAGAAAAAAAGAAAGATTATGTAATTCATCCAATTATTTTAGACTGTGCATTTCAGGTAACGGCACATCTTGAAACAAAAAAGCATGAAGAGAACTGTTTGTTGCCATACGAAATAGAAGGGTGCTATATTTATCAGGAAACCCAGCCAGTGTCATATGTTTATATTCAAAAAGGCACAAAAGACTTAGCTTATGACATTTCCATAGTAACAAAAGAAGGAGAAGTATGTGCCTTTATTCAGAATTTCTGTTTAAGGCCGTTTTCAAAGACGGTGGAACATAATACAGTAAGGAAAGCAGAAGAACCGATTATCAGTCAGGACATTATAAATGAGAATGTACAGGCAATGAATAGGTTAGGAGAGTTTGCATGTTATGCATTATTAAGAGCCTTTAAAAAAATGGGGACATTTAGGAAGGGTGGAGAATGCTATTCATCAAAGGATGAACTAAAAAGATTGATGAGGATCCAGCCAAAATATAATCTTTTGTTTGATGCCCTACTGTCAATACTGTGTAATGCAGGCTTTGCAGAAAGAAAGGAAGACAGGATAATCACAAATGAGGTATTAGACAGTTTTGAAGTAACAGATGCGGTAAGCAGGTTGCAAGAAAGTGAAATTCAGTTGATAAACAGTTATCCAATGATAAGAGCAAATATTAGCCTCTTATCAAAATGCTTAGCCAATTATCCAGCAATTTTGCAAGGAAGTGTTCAGGCGACGGACATTATGTTCCCAAATTCTTCTATGGAACTGGTTGAGGGAATCTATAAAGGAAATGTAATCAGTGATTATTTTAACGAATACGTTCTATTTGCTTTAAAAGAGTATATTGAAAAGAGAAAAAAGGAGGGGTTACCAAAAGGGACTAAAGTTAAGATTCTGGAAATAGGGGCAGGTACTGGTGGAACAAGCCTTGGTATTTTTAAAGGTATAGAACAATTCAGTGATATTATCTCCTACTGCTATACAGATATATCAAACAGTTTTTTGATTTTTGGAAGTAAAAGTTATGGTAAAGTTTATCCTTATGTTGATTTTAAATTGCTGAATATTTCAGAAGACATTCAGGGGCAAGGTTTCAGCTTGGGAGAATTTGATGTGATTATTGCAGCAAATGTTCTTCATGCAACTAAAGATATATCAACTACCATACAAAATTGTAATTTGCTATTAGCAAAAAAAGGTTGGCTGATTGTAAATGAAGTTACATCAGTACATGATTTTACTACACTGACATTTGGATTACTTGACGGCTGGTGGCTTTTTGAGGATGCACAGAGAAGAATACAGGGCTCCCCTTTACTTTCAGCTAGCCTATGGCATCAATTACTAGAGGAAAAGGGATTAAATAAGGCATATGTATTTGGACTCCAGAGTGAGGAAAAGGTTATTGGCCAAAATGTAATGGTTTATAAAAAATCTGTACCAATACATGCAAAAGCAAATCTACCAGTAGAAAATGATATGCTGATTGAGAAAGTAGAGGATAGTATTATTGATATAATGTCCACTGTACTTCAAACAGAGAAAGAATCTTTTGATCTTGATACCCCATATACAGATTATGGCGTGGATTCAATCCTTGCAGTTAAGATTGTAGATGAATTAAATGCTAAATTTGACTTTGAGTTACGTTCGACAGAGCTTTTTAACTACGCATCAGTTGGAAAACTGGCAGAGTTTATTATGGAGCAAAATTATGAACAGGTGAAGAAAAAGTTTGAGCTACCTTTTGCAGAGCATTTATTGGAAGAACAGTATGAAGGCGAAGAGTCAAATCAACCCTTTGAAAATATAAACCCCAATTACGAGCCTAATCAAGATGCAGAAGAGGACGGGGATGGGATTGCCATTATCGGTATGTCAGGAAAATTTCCCGATGCAGAAAATGTAGAGGAGTTTTATGAAAATTTGGTAAATGGAAAAAACTCTGTAAGAGAAGTAACCCGTTGGAACCTAAAAGATTTTTATGATTCAAATCCAGGGGTTCCAAATAAAAGTTATTGTAAAAATGGAGGATTGTTAGAAGGTATTTATGATTTTGACCCACTATTTTTTAATATTTCGCCACGGGAGGCAGAACTTATGGATCCCCAGCACCGGCTATTTTTAGAGGAATCATATAAAGCATTTGAGGATGCTGGCTATTCCAAAAAGACCCTTGATGGTACTACTTGCTGTCTCTATGTAGGCTGTACTTCTGGAGATTATTCCAATGTGGTCAAGGAATCAGGAAACAGTATAGAAAATTACGTGTTTTCTGGAAATTCCAGTTCGATGTTGGCTTCAAGGATTGCCTATTTTCTTAATTTACATGGAGCTAGCATTGCAATTGATACAGCTTGTTCTTCTTCATTAGTTGCAATTCATCTTGCCTGCGAAAGATTACGTACTAACAAGGAGGAGATTGCAATTGCAGGTGGTGTTATGATTATGAATACGCCAGATTTCTTTATCAGTTCCAGTCAGTCGGGGATGGTATCAGCAAAGGGACAATGTTTTACTTTTGATAATGAAGCAGATGGGTTTGTACCAGGAGAAGGCTGTGGGGTAGTGGTATTAAAATCACTAAAAAAAGCCATAAAAGATGGAGACTATATTTATGGTATTATTCGTGGCTCTGCAATGAACCAGAATGGGAAAACAAATGGAATAACTGCACCAAGTGCACCATCCCAAACAGATTTGGAATGTGAGGTATATGATCGTTTTCACATTCGACCAGATAACATTACTTACATGGAAGCCCACGGAACAGGGACAAAACTTGGAGATCCAATTGAAGTTCAAGCACTTACCGATTCCTTTCGAAAATACACAAATAAAAAGCAGTTTTGTGCCATTGGTTCCGTAAAAACCAATATTGGTCATTCGCTCACAGCTGCTGGAGTTGCAGGAGTGATTAAGTTATTATTGTCATTTAAGTATAAAAAGCTGTTCCCAAATGTTACGATTACATCAGAAAATCAGTTTATAGATTTTAATACAAGTCCTTTTTATGTGATTAGGAAAAGTCAAGATTGGTACAGGAAAGGAGACAAGCCACTGCTTGCAGCCATTAGTTCATTTGGATTTAGCGGAACGAATGTTCATGTAGTACTGGAAGAACCACCAGAAGTAAGGAAAACGGTTGAAAAAGAAGCTCCATATCATATAGTGGCTATTTCTTCTAAAACCAAAACTGGACTGGAAGTCAGTGTGAGGAATCTGCTTAAGTGGACTGAAAAAAATGGAGAAAATGCATCTTTGCAGAATGTTTCGTATTCGCTTCTGACTGGTAGGACACATTTTGAAGAGCGTATTGCATTTGTGGCAGGAACTATAGAAGAAATGAAACATAAGCTAAGAAGTATTTTGGACAAGGATGAAATCAATATTGATTTATCAAGGAAAGAAATAGGAAAAAAGGAGCAAAGATTGCTTAGTGAAAAAGGGAAAATTACATTAGAAAATCTTCCTAATACAACAAATGCTGAGGAGTACAAAAGCCTATTAGCAGAATTGTCAGAGATATACAAACGGAGTTGTGATTTGGAATGGGAGCAAATATTTCAGGAGATGGCCTGTTGTAAAGTACCACTTCCAACCTATCCATTTGAACAAAGCTGTTACAGAATAACGAAAGCCGTTCAAAAAGAATTTGCTGTCTTTGGGAAAGAAAAGCTTGAATTATTTGAGTTGGAACACAAAAAGAAACAGGACGGAGATTATTTTTACATTACCTTAACTGGAAAAGAAGAATATTTTTCTCATCATAAGGTAGGAGGAAAAAAAGTATTCCCTGTGGTGGTATATCTGGAGATGGTAAGAAAATGTGGTGAAATTGTACTTGGCAAAAGGGCAGATTGTATTCGAAATGTAGTTTTGGAGCAAGCACTTGTACAGACCAATGAAAATATTCCAGTTGAAATAGCTGTAAAAATCTATGTCAGTAAAGGAATTTACTGTTTTGATGTTTATCAGGAGAAAGGAAGGATAATTTGGTGCAGTGGTACTATAGGGAATAGGAATCACTCTGAAAAGGATAGCTATGATATTGAGAAATTAGAACAAGGTCTGACAAGCTTCATGGGAAAAGACGACTGCTATAAACAATTCCAGAAAATTAGATTACAATATGGGGAGGCATATAAGGTTATTCAGAACATAAAATATAACTCTACGGAGGTTCTTGCTCTTTTAAACTTGCCTAAGATTATGAAAGAAAAATATCAGGAAAGCGTTTTGAATCCTTCCATCCTAGATGGAGCAATGCAATCTATAATTGTTCGAAAAGCAGATTTAGATATAGATGAAACTTATTTGCCATATGCAATTGGAGAAGTCCTTATTTTTGATCCAGTTCCTTCAAAATGCTACGTTTATCTTAGAGAGGTACCAAGCGGAGAAACTCTTAAAAAATATAATCTGCAATTATTAGATAAGGATGGAATGGAGAAGGTCAGAATAACAGCGTTTTCGGTTCGAGCGATGAAGAAAAGTCTAGACGATAATAGAGGTATGAAGTCGCTTGACTTATTGTTACATGAGGTACTAGATAAAATTTATAAAAAAGAGTTTAGCATAGAAGAAGGAAATAAGGCAATCAGTAATATTGTGAAGGAAATTAAAAGTTAAAAGGAGAATTGAAATGGAAGGAAAATGGATAGAACATTTACATAAAATAAACAATGGCAATTTAAGTGTAGACAATGGAGTGGAAATTATAAAAAACATGATAAAGGATGAAGTAGATTATAGTTTGAAATATATTAAATCAGAATGGGTTTTTAGTCAATATCAGAACCAGTCTTCCAAAAGGGATAGAAGTAAACATATCTTAGCTTTTGTGCAGGATGAAAAAAGTGTTTCAAAATTCCAGGAAGCAATGAGAGCTTCAGCAGATGAGCTTACATTTATAAAAAGGGGCGAAGACCTCCAACAGCTGCTCCAGATGCTAAAAGAAAAAGGAAAAGAGCCTGAACATGCAATTTTCCTTTGGGGAAAATCTCAGAACATTTCAGAAAGCTTTGAAGATAACTTGGAGATGGGATTGTATTCTATATATGAATTTTCCAAAGTATATATGGCTTATTTTGAACACTTAAAGTGTAGAATACATTTCTTTTATGAGGATGGAATCAATACTCATCCAGAATACGAAGCAATGGAAGGATTTTTTAAGTCAATATATATAGAAACAAATGCATATTGCAATGTGGTGGGTATCGATTCAGACTCAAATTGGTATTCTTGCATTGCTTATGAAATTCAAACAGAGAATAAGCATTTTGCTGTAAAATACAAGTCAGACAAGCGATTCATAAAGCAATATGAATACATGACGAAAAGTGATTTTCAGGAAAATCTAGTACATATACGTGAAAAAGGAGTATATCTTATTACTGGGGGTATAGGAAAGCTTGGTTTTAAAATAGCAAAGGAGATTGCAAAGACAAAGGATGTGAAATTGGTATTGTTGGGAAGCACTCCTTTATCTGCTGAGAAAGAGCAAAAGTTAAATGTTTTGCGAAAAGCAGGAGCAGTTGTTTTATACGTAAAGGCAGATTTATCAAATTACAATAGTGTGGAAAGAGGAATATCCATTGCAACTAAACGCTTTGGTAAAATTAATGGAATTATCCACTGTGCGGGAGTAATTAAAAATTCCTTGATTATGAATAAAAGCAGGGAGGATATAGAAGCAGTTATACACCCAAAAGTGTGGGGGGCACTTTTCTTAGATAAGGCTGCCAGAATGGAAAAGCTTGATTTTATGGTTATGTTTTCCTCTGTCGCTTCAGTATTGGGAAGTGCAGGACAGATGGATTATGCATATGCAAATGCGTTTCTAGATTCATTTGCCCAGTGGCGTAATGAGAAAGTAAACCAGAAACTTCGTTATGGCAAATCAATTTCAATCCAATGGCCATATTGGAAAGAAGGAGGCATGAGTGCAGATGAACATACCTTATCATACCTAAAGGAAAAAGGAGTGAAAATACTTGAAACCTTGGAAGGAATACATGCTTTTAGAAAACTACTCAATTCGAAGGAGAGCAGCGTAGCAGTAATTCCTTCAAACGAAAAATTTTCGCTCGATTTTTTAAATGGTATATATGAGAGCGTAGCAAATGATAAAGAAGTCCAGCTTACTGATAACTACATTTCAAAGAACGAAATAAGAAAATATGCTGAAAATTATATAAAAAGCGTATTTGCTTCAGAGATTAAAATGGAAAAACATAAAATAAAATTAAATACTCCTATGGAGAAATATGGCTTTGATTCCATGATGACGATTTCTATGGTGCGAGAATTAGAGAAAAAATTTGGTTTGTTACCAAAGACATTATTTTTTGAATATACTGATTTAAAAGGGATTGCAGAATATTTTGTGAATCATCACACAAATATTCTTTTGAAGATGATGGAATCACAACAAAGTGTTTCTGTAGAAAAACAGTCACAAATAAGAACCAATTCTTTGATAAGGGAAGAAAAAAGTGTAGAAAGAAACACTCCCGAAAGTATCAATCGAAAAGAATGTGACATAGCTATAATTGGACTTGCAGGTCAGTATCCACAAGCAGACCAAGTAGATAAGCTTTGGGAAGTGTTAAAAACGGGAAAAGACTGTATTACGGAGATACCAGAAGATAGATGGAATATGAATGAAATATTTGATCGGGAAAAAGGTAAGCTGGGGAAAAGCTACTCCAAGTGGGGAGGTTTTTTAGAAGATGCAGATAAGTTTGACTGTTTTTTCTTTAATATAACGCCAGCAGAAGCAGAGCTTATGGATCCCCAGGCCAGATTATTCTTACAAACCGCATGGCATACGGTAGAAGACGCAGGATATAGTCTAGAGGAGCTGTCTAAGAAAAAAACAGGTGTTTTTGTTGGGATTATGTATACGGATTATCAGATTTACAGTGCTACTAATTCAGCTAATGCCAATGGTCCAATGTATAATGCCAATGCTGCTAGTATTGCAAACAGAGTATCCTACTTCATGAATTTGAAAGGACCTAGTATTGCGATTGATACTATGTGTTCCTCATCTATAACCTCCATTTTGTTAGCAAGAAAAAGTATTATGACTGGAGAGTGCGAAATGGCCATTGCTGGAGGGGTAAATTTGTCTGTCCATCCATATAAGTATCAAATGCTAAGTCAATCCCACTTTGCTTCGGAAGAAGGCCGCTGTAAAAGCTTTGGAGAAGGTGGTTCTGGTTATGTTCCAGGAGAAGGTGTAGGAGCTGTTTTACTAAAACCATTTGATTTAGCTGTAAAAGATGGCGATAATATTTATGGCATCATAAAGGGAGGAGCTTTAAACCATGGAGGAAAAACCAATGGATTTACTGTGCCAAGTCCTATTGCTCAAGAAGAGGTGATTAAAGAAGCATTATATGATGCAAAAATCAGTGCTGATACCATTACTTACATAGAAACTCATGGTACAGGAACCTCATTAGGAGATCCTATTGAAATTGCAGGATTAGTAAAAGCCTTCCAGACATCCATTAAGGATAGCAAGAAATATGAAGAATTTACTTGTCCGATTGGCTCCATAAAATCTAATATTGGTCATTTAGAGTCAGCAGCAGGAATTGCAGCTTTAACAAAGGTTTTATTGCAAATGAAACATAAAACGCTTGTGCCATCTCTGCATTCGAAAGTGCTAAACCCGAATATTGATTTTAATTCTATACCATTTAAAGTACAGCAAGAGTTAAAAGAGTGGAAAAATTTAATACGCTTTCATTCTGGTCAGAAAGAAATAATTCCACACAGAGTTGGTATCAGTGCGTTTGGAGCAGGAGGGGCAAATTCTCATATCATTATAGAAGAGCATATACCAAAAACGTCCAGACGTATACAGACAGAGAAAAATGTTTTGGTATTATCTGCAATGGATTCACAACGGTTAAAAGAGTATACAGCTAATGTGGTGGACTTTCTAGAAGGTCTACATAAAAAAGAGTTAGATGAAGATATTGTAAGAAAAGTGAAGAAAAATATTATTGCTGTATCCCAGTTTATGAATGACAACATGGAGTTAGGTTCCATAAAAGAAGCTAGCTTAAAGGAGCTTGAAATTAGCAATCAAAATATTGAGTTCTTTACCAATCTTCTGAATCAAAAGTATGATATTACACTGGAAAGTGAGAAACTATTAGCACTGGATAAATTAGATGATATAGCAGATTATATTGCAAATATCAAAAGAAGTGAACGGGATGGAAGGAAAAAGGACCCATTGGATTTAAACAGTCTGTTTTACACAATGCAGACAGGAAGAAAACATTTTGACGTAAGAGTTGCGTTTATAACTGAAGATATTGTGGATTTGATTCTGCAGTTAAAAGCATACACCAAAGGAACTCAGACAGGGAAACTATTCTATGAAGGAAATGCAGCAAATGAAATCAATAGTGAAGGTTTGGTTGCAGATACTCTTTTTGAACAAAGAGAAGTAGAGAAATTGGCAGAGCTTTGGGTTAATGGTGCTGAAATTGACTGGATAAAATTGTACAAGGAGCAGCCATTGAAAGCTTCACTTCCAGGATACCCATTTTTAAAGGAAAAATTTTTTCCCAAAAAGGTTCAGTTTGTAAATCAAAGTACGGATCAACTCCAAAAGGGACAAGAGTCAGAAAATAAAGCTGACAGGCTAGAACGGATCAATGAAGGACTATCTGATATTCAGATTCAAAGTAGAATAGAAAAGGAGCTACAACATATTGCGGCTGAAATTATTAAATCATCTCCAGAACGCTTACCTGTGACGAAAATTTTAACAGAATTCGGGTTTGAATCTGTTACGCTGGCGGTTTTTGTAGAGGCAGTAAATGAAAAACTAAAAAGTAATATAGAGCCGACTATTTTTTACGAAGAAAGTACAATTAGAAAGCTTGCAAAATACATTTTTGTAAATTACCGAAAAAATGTAATCAATTGCTTTTTTGAAGATGCTAAGGCCTTTGCAGCGGAGGATGAAACAGAAGAAATCTTGAAAGAATTAGCTAATGATAAAGGTCTGCCTGATCAATTTAGCAGTGATATTGCGATTATTGGTATGTCAGGAACATTACCTGGGTCAAAAGATTTAGAGGAGTTTTGGGATAATCTGAAAAAGCATAAGGATTTAATCAGCGTAGTGCCAAAGGAACGGTGGAATTGGAAAGATTATATACAATTAGGGACAGATGAGGAAAAAATCAGTACAAAATGGGGTGGTTTTGTCCATGATGTAGATAAATTCGATGCGAAATTTTTTGGAATATCGGACGGTGAGGCGGAAGTAATGGATCCCCAACAAAGAAAATTATTGGAATGTGTTTGGCATACAATCGAAGATGCTGGTTATAAAGTATCAGATTTTTCCAACAAAAAAGTTGGTCTATTTATTGGAACCCAGTTTCATGATTATCAAGGACTATTAAAGGATGAAGACATTTTAAATCCAAACGCTGGCTTAGGCAACGAGCATTCCATTCTTGTAAACCGTATTTCTTTTTATTTTAATTTCAGGGGACCAAGTGAGCCGTATAATACAGCTTGCTCCAGTTCTCTGGTAGCCGTACACAGGGCTGTGAATTCAATTCTGTCAGGCGAAACGGATACTGCAATTGCAGGTGGAGTTAGTTTTATGCTTTCGCCAATGACAGCATTAAGTGGGAATTCACTAGGTGCCCTTTCACCAGACGGCAGATGCAAGACACTGGATGAAAGTGCAAATGGATATGTTAGAGCAGAAGGAGTTGCATCAATTTTATTAAAACCATTAGACAAGGCAGTAGCAGATCGTGATAATATTTATGCAGTTATTAAAGCCACTGGAACAAATCATGGTGGAAAAGCCCAATCTCTGACTGCACCAAATGCAGAAGCTCAAGCTGAATTAATACGAGATGTTTATAAAAAAGCACATGTTGCTCCAGAGCAGATTTCTTATATTGAACTACATGGAACAGGAACCAAATTAGGAGATCCGGTAGAAATCAATGGGCTAAAAAAAGCTTTCCAGTATTTATCTACTGATGGGACTTCCATTCCAGATAAGCATTGTGGTTTAGGAACGGCCAAAACCAATATAGGACATTTAGAACCTGTTGCAGGAATTGCTGGATTAATTAAGATTGTGTTATCAATGAAGTATCAAACATTGCCAGGAATACTGCATTTGAAAAAATTGAACCCGTATATACATCTTGACCATTCACCATTTTACATTGTCAGTAAGACTAAGACTTGGGAAAAGATAAAAGATTCTGAGGGAAAAGAACTACCATATATAGGCGGGGTAAGCTCCTTTGGATTTGGTGGAGTAAATGCCCATGTTGCAATTAAGGAATATAGGAAAGAACAACTGGATGCAGAAGAAAAGGAAGTAAACCTATTTGTTTTAAGTGCCAAAAGCAAAGACAGGCTGATAGAATATGCGAAAGCATTAAATAAATTTATAAAGAGAGAAATTCAAATGGCTGATAGTAATGTGAGGTTGTTTGATGTACTATATACATTACAGACAGGACGAGAAGAAATGGAACATCGATTATGCTTTCCAGCTAAAACGCTTCAGGAGATTATAGAAAAGACGGAAGCGTTTATTTCAAATAAAAATGAAAAGGATATTTTATATGGAGTAAGTAGGGAGTTTGGGCTGGAAGAGCTTGAGGATATGGAGAAACGAAGTCAGGAATGGATCGCTTCTAAAGATTGGAGCAAGCTGGCCAGCCATTGGATCAGTGGAGGAGATGTTAACTGGAATGCAATCTATAAGGATAATCAACCTTATCGAATATCACTGCCATTATATCCATTTGCACCGGACAAATACTGGGCAGAATTAAAAAAACAGACAAATAAAGAATATCAAGGTAATAATAGTATACCTGTTCAATTGAAAGATAAAGTTTCTTTTGATTCTGTTTTGAAGGATTTGTATGAAATCTTTAAAAAAGAATTGCAGACGGATGTTGCATTTGATCTGGATACAGATTTTGAAGTTTTAGCAATGGAATCTATCATTAGTTCTGTCATTATACAGAGAATAAGAGAGAAGTATGGAAACACTATTAGCTTGTCCGCTATTTATAATTATCCAACTTTTCGAACCCTGTCTACATACATTGTTGAAAGTTACAATGAGATGAGACAGGAAGGAAAAGGGAAAGAGGAAAAATTACCAGATGAAGTGCTGCCGTTAAATTTGAAGGGAACCAAGCTTCCATCATTCTGGGTTCATGGAGGGCCAGGTTATGGGGCTTTATACGCAACACTGGCAGAATATTTAGGGGATGATTATCCGTTTTATGCTTTCCAGGCTAAAGGTGTTGATGGTAGAAAAATTCCACATACATTTGAAGAGATGGTGGAGCATTATAAGAATTGCATTACATTAATTCAAAAGGAAGGTCCTTACATAATTGGAGGCTACTCCTTTGGCGGACTGGTTGCATATGAGGTTGCCAGAAGATTACATTTGGAAGGTGGGAAAATTGGCCAGCTGTTTATCTTTGACACATTACCTAGCACACAGGAAGCACTAGATATGTTCTATCCTTATTATGGAGGAAATGATAATCTTGTTACCATCATGATGGCAAATGAATTTGCAGGAGCAAGAAATGTGGGAAAACCTCTTATATTTGAAAAGGATATTGAAGACATTCCAGTACCACTAAGGGTAGGCCATGTGGTACGGCTGGCAAAGGAAAGAGGAAGAAAAATACCAATGTCAGAGGATGATATGTATGGTTATATTAATGCATGTATTCGGATTTCTGGTCATTTAACGGAGCTTACGTATAGCCAGTACAGGCCAGAGTATTATTTCGGATCCCCAGTAACTTATTTTAAGGCAAGATGCTTTGTCAGTGGGGATAATGTAATTTATCCAATTAATGAAGATCAAGATCCATTTGTAGGATACGATTATGTTGGTGAGTGGGCTCAAATATGTAAATCAGGATTTAATATTGTGGATGTCTCTATCAGTGATCATCTTAATCTGGTACAACAGCCAGCGTTGAAAATAACAGGAAATACTATTCGAGATGTAATTGACACGCTCAGTGAATCTTAGAAAAGAGGTGGATTAAAATGGATGTAAAGAAGGAAGTAGCTGGCAGCAAAATAGCAGGTAGCAGCGATATTGCAATAGTAGGTATATCGTGCAGATTTCCTGATTCTAATAACTATGAAGAATTTTGGGATAATATAATAATGAATAGATCAAGTATTATAGAAATTCCACCTGAAAGATGGAATTGGAAAGAATTTTGGGGAAATCAATATGAGGGCGGTAATAAAAGTGATGTGAAATGGGGTTCCTTTATAAAAGATGTTGATAAATTTGATGCTGATTTTTTTGAGATTTCATTTCAGGAAGCAGATTCCATGGATCCTCAGCAGAGAATAATGCTGGAACTGGCTTGGGAATGCTTTGAAGATGCGGGGATTCGTCCATCTTCTGTTTCTGGAGAATCAGTTGGAGTTTATATAGGAGCATTTAATCATGATTATAAGGAACTGTATGAAAAAGGAACACATGTACTGGACTCTTATTATGTAATCGGAACGGCATTAACAGCACTTACAAACCGGATATCCTACTTTTTTAATTTGAAGGGTCCAAGTATACCAATAGATACTGCCTGCTCTAGTTCCCTATATGCGGTTCATCTGGCTGTTCAGGCTATCAACAATGGAGAATGTAAAATAGCATTGGCAGGAGGAATCAGTTTGTTGCTAACTCCTTCCAGGCTGATTTCCTTTTCCAAAACAGGAGTGTTATCTCCAACAGGAGAATGCAGATCCTTCGATGATGATGCAGATGGATATGTCCGAGGAGAAGGGGCTGGAATTCTGATACTGAAAAAATTAGAGGATGCACAAAAAGATGATGATCACATCTATGGCATTATTAAGGGAACAGCAATAAATCATAATGGAAAAGGCAAGAAAATTACCTATCCCAATCCAGAAGCACAGGCAGAAGTAATCAAACAGGCATTAAAAAAAGCAGAGCTCACTACAGATAAAATCAATTATATAGAAGCACAAGGAACTGGAACTCCTAAGGGAGACCTGCTGGAGATAAAAGGATTTGTTAAGGCTTTTCAAAATGAAAATGCTCAGCACCAAGAACATTTGAAAAATTATTGTGGAATTGGAACGGTAAAGACCAATATAGGACATACAGAATCGGCAGCTGGTGTAGCAGCAATTATCAAGGTGCTTATGGCTTTGAAATACAGACAACTCCCAGGGCTTCAGAACTTTAAGAGAATCAATCAAAATATTTCACTGGACAATACGCCATTTTATCTGGTGGATGCCTTAAAGGAATGGTTACCAGTTATGAAAAACAGCCAGTATCTGCCAAGAAGAGCTGGCATAAGCAACTTTGGTTTCGGCGGAACCAATGCCCATGTGGTACTGGAAGAGGCTCCAGAAAAGGAGAAAGTAGTCCACAGAAAATATCCATATTATTTAATATGCCTTTCAGCCAAAACAAATCAAGCATTGATGAGGAATATACGCCAGATCCAAACATGGCTAAAAACTAAGGGGAAGAGTAAAGATATTTTGGATATTAGTGCTAATCTTATAAATAACCGTGATCACCAAAGTCACAGGGCTGCTTTTATAGTGAAAAACATCTATGAACTGATTCAGCTCCTTAATAATGTGCTTATGTCGGTGGAAGAAAGAGAAGCCTTCTTTCATGGAGAAGAAAAGGAGACGGACAACTCCAAACTGGAGTTAGGGAAAAAGATACTGAAGGATTTTTATGAGGATAAAATCAAAGATCAGGATGAGTACTATAAAGGTCTGGAGTTATTGGCAAAACTATACGTATCAGGAAATGAGCTTTGCTGGAACTTGCTTTTTTCGGATAATAATCCAGCACGAATCAATCTTCCAACCTATAGCTTTGAAAAGAATTGTTTCTGGTTTACCAATTCTACAACGGAAGACTCTAGTAACGTATTTTATATGGCTCTAAAAAATCGGCCCATACACCCATTTATCCATAGAAATGTTTCTGATTTCAGCAGACAAAAGTTTTCTACCATATTCAATGGAAGTGAAAGATTCATTACGGGTCATTTGGTGGATGGAATTCAAATATTACCAGAAATGATTTATCTGGAAATGGTGCGAGTAGCAGCAGCCGTATCAAGTGGATATAAAATCAATTCGAAGGTGCAGATGAAATTTCACCAAATAAAATGGTTTTTGAATGCCAAAATACAATCAGACAACACAGAGTTATACACTACATTAGTTCCACTGGAAAATGGACAGATACAGTTTGGGATATATAAAGAGAGTGTTTTGGAAAAAATGAAAGAAAATTGGTGTTGCACAGGACGTGCAGAAATTTTTACCGAAGAGTATGCAAAAAAAATTGACATTGATATAAAAAAAAGAGATTGCAAGCAAAAGGCTCTTTCGTCAAAGGATCTCTATGGTTTGCTGGAAAAAGCAAAAATTGTTTATGGAGTAACCAATAGGACGATTGAAGAACTGTTTGTAAAAGAGAATAGAGCAGTGGCAAAATTAAGGGTGGATACTTCCCTTGTAGACGAGATGGATGATTTTATGCTCCATCCAGCAATTCTCAACGCAGGCGTACATGCTGCAAATGGACTGTTTCTACTGGAAGAACAGAAAAAGAATAAGAACCCTTATGGGATACAGGCCTGCTCACTAAAGGAAATGCAAGTATATAAGTCATGTTGCGAGGTTATGTGGGTGTATGTAAAATGGAACAAGGAGGATGAGGAGCCTGGCAGTACGAAAAAGTTTGATCTAATTTTCTGCGACGAAAGTGGTAGTATCTGTGTCCAGTTAAAAAGCCTTTTATTTAAAAACTGTGCAGATGCTTCAATAGAATCTGCTAGTGCGAATAAAATGATTTCAGATGATCTATTAAAAAAGAAAGGAATAGAGTTTATAAAAAATATAGTATCCCAGGTGACTCATGTATCTGCAAAAGAAATAGATCCTAATCAATATTTGGAGAATTACGGAATTGACTCTTTATTGATTACTCGCTTAACAGGTACTTTAAAAAAGCATTTTGCAAATGTAAATGCAACAATGTTCTTTGAATGCCAGACCATTGATGAATTAACGGAGTATTTTATTGAAAAGTACAGAGAGGAAATGATTGATCAAATAGGCAAGGAGAATTTATTCGATGCTAAGGAGAATAGAAGGGAAGATCGGATTCTGTCTGATTTACTGAATTCATCAAATTTTCGGTATCATATGCCACAAAAAAAAATGAAGGATGAGAATACATCAAAAAGAACAGAGGGAATAGCCATTATTGGAATATCTGGACAGTATCCTCAGGCTGATAATCTTGATCAGCTTTGGAGTAACTTAAAAGAAGGAAGAAACTGTATTACAGAGATTCCAGAGGCTCGTTGGGACTGGAAGCAATATTATGATGAGCAAAAGGGTAAAAAGGGACGTATTTATACAAAGTGGGGTGGCTTTTTAGAGGATATTGATAAATTTGATCCTCTGTTTTTTAACATTTCTCCAATCGAGGCTGAAAAAATAGATCCTCAGGAACGTTTGTTTTTACAGTCGGCATATTCCTGTATTCAAGATGCAGGCTACACACCAGCTGCACTAAGCGATAGCAGAAAAATAGGAGTATTTGTAGGGGTTATGAATGGTTATTATCCATCTGGGGCAAGATTTTGGTCCATTGCAAACCGTGTATCTTATACCTTTAACTTTCGAGGACCAAGTGTGGCAGTAGATACAGCATGTGCATCTTCTATAACGGCAATTCATTTTGCATTAGAGAGCCTTTATAGTGGAAGTTGTCAATGTGCCATAGCAGGAGGCGTAAATTTGATTCAGTCACCAGAGCATTATATGAAGTATACAGAACTTACTATGCTTTCACCTGGCAATTTATGCAAGGCATTTGGAGAAAATGCGGATGGGTTTGTGGATAGTGAGGGAATAGGTACTATTTTATTAAAACCCCTTCGTAACGCAGTTGCAGATGGTGATCACATATATGGCGTTATAATGGCAAGCGCAATAAATGCTGGTGGAAAAACAAATGGTTATACCGTACCCAATCCAAAGGCTCAGACAGAAATGATATTAGAGGCATTGGAAAGAGCTGGCATTCATTCAAGGCAAATAAGCTATGTGGAGGCACATGGAACAGGAACTGCTTTAGGGGACCCTATTGAAGTAACTGGGTTAACCAATGCATTTGAAAAGGATACAAAGGAAAAGCAATTTTGCTATCTTGGTTCTGTAAAATCTAATATTGGTCATTGTGAGAGTACGGCAGGAATTGCTGGTCTGACTAAAGTACTGCTTCAATTGCAGCATAAACAACTGGTTCCATCTATTAATTCCACTGTTCCAAACCCAAAGATTGATTTTGCTAATACTCCATTTAAAGTACCGCAGGAAATAACACAATGGGAAAGGACTAGAATAGGAGACAAAGAATTTCCAAGAACGGCGGCAATTTCGGGATTTGGTGCAGGGGGAGCAAATTCTCACATTATTATTCAGGAATACGAAATGACAGAAAAACAGGAAGCACAAGCTCAAAGAATGAATCAGGAAGTATTGATTATCCTGTCAGCCAAAAAGGAAAAACGATTAGAGGAGTATGTTAATAAATTGGTAATACAGTTGGAATCTGGAAAGTATTTAAACTGTAATCTTGTAAGTATTGCTTATACGCTTCAGACTGGACGAGAGGAAATGGATGAGAGATTAGGGTTTACCGTAAATTCAATTGACCAGTTAAGGGATAAGCTGAAAAAATATCTGGCTGGTGACAGGACGGATATTCTTTGTGGAAGGGTACAGAGGAACAATGATATGCTTATGGCATTTCAATCCGATGAGGAATTAAAAGAAGTTGTTGTAAAATGGCTTAAGAAGAAAAAATATAATAAATTGTTGGAATTATGGGTGAGGGGTCTGTCAATTGACTGGAGTATCCTTTATGAGGATATAAAACCAAAGCGCATCAGTCTTCCTGCCTATTCATTTGCAAAAGAGAAATATTGGATCAAGCTTGATGAGGAACCATTTCAAAAAGTGCAGACAGCAGAATCAGTGCTTCATTATCTTTTAGACAAAAATGTATCTACGTTAAGTGGCATCAAGTATAGTAAAGTTTTTGATGAAAAAGCTTTCTATTTCAAAGATCATGTGGTGAAGGGCAGGAGGGTGTTTCCAGCAGCGGCATTTATTGAAATAGCATTTGCAGCATCTAATCTTGCACTTGGAAAAAAAGCGTACACAATCAAAAATATGAATTTTATACAATTTTTTAATATTGATGGATCTTCAAAAGAACTGCAGATAACTTTACAAAAATCAAAGGAAAATGAAATTAAATTTAAAGCGATTTCCAAGAAGAATAATCAAGAACAGTTATATGCTACGGGAACAGCAGTAAGTACAAATGAAATTTTTACAGAAGAAAAATTCAATATTAATAAACTAAAAATGAAAATAGAGAGTGGACAAGGTGTGAAAGTATATGAGAAAAAGGAGTTTTATGAAATTTGTCGGAACAATGAAATCGAGTATGGTAATTCATTTCAAGGAGTTGAGTTTTTTGTAGGAAATGATTCAGAGAGCCTGACAAAAATTGTATTACCAGAAGAAATGATTGCTATAAAGGAAGAATTTTATTTACATCCAGCACTTTTAGATGCAGCATTTCAGGCGGCACTCGTACAGATTGTGGTTTGCAGTGAAAGTAGGAATACATTTGTTCCTTACTCAATCAAAGAGGTTGAAGTTTATCAGAGTATCCCAGAAAAGTGTAGTGCATATTGCATAAAAACTAATCAAGAAGGGAATGGTATAGCTTTCTTTCGAATATTCCTGATAGATGAAAATGGAAATGCGGTAATAAAACTGGATGAGTTTGCTATGAAGGAAGTTGTAAATAAGAAACTAGATAAAGCTGAGAACTTAGACGAAGAGCAAGTTGCCAGATTATTAGATAAGTATCAGAAGGGTGAAATTGATATATCTTACTTGGAAGAGCAGCTATGGTAAAGCTGAAAACATGAATAATTAAGAATATTTCACATTTACAAAGTATTGTTTGATACTTTTTCGGAAGTTTGAAAGTGAACTCGTTAAGCTAAACATTGGGACTTTATGTGGAGACTCTATTCCACATGAAGATTGCTGTAATAAGAATATCACATGATATGTAGTTGGTTCCAAAAGGCTTATAGTTATGGATAAGAAAAGCACCTCCTTTTGTTAAAATTAAAATAAAGCGTGTTTATCCAACCGCATAAAAAACAAAAGGAGGTATATCCAAAATGGATAGTAATACATTAGCACATACAAAGTGGAACTGAATTTCAAGTACTATATAGTATTTGAGTGTATAAATTATATCTGACACATCGTTTGTAAAACATCATGCCCTTGTGGGATATCCAATAAAAGAATATGAATCATTGAAGAGGGCTTTATTAAAGAATCTTATATTAAGTCATCAACATTGTTTTTATCAACCACATCAGTTCTTGTCCAAATCACTTGACTTTCAAGCTTTTTATTATCTACAAGATAATTGAAAAGATATACAATAGGATCATGTCCCTGACCAAAAGAATCCTGACCAATAGAGGCATATATTATTCCCTCTTTTATTAACTCAAAAATTTCTTTATCGGAATCGAAACATACAATTTTTATTTTTCCAACCATGTTTAGTTCTTTTATAGCTTTTGCTGCACCCTTTGAACCCAGGCCAATAATAAGTATACCTTGAATGTTTAGATTTTTACGTAACAAATCTTTAACTAAATTGTATGCTGTATCATCATCGTTACAACCTTCAACATCTGTAACCAGTTTTATACTTTTTTTGCTTTCTAGACGTTCTTTTATTTTTTGCGTCCGTGTCCTATAAATAGATATATCAACTCCCTTTAGAATTGCTACATTACCCCTTCCGTTTAGGGCTTTCAACATAAAATCAGCAGCCAAAGTTCCTGCTTCACTAATATTAGGTCCAAAGTAAGCTGTTTTTTTTGAAGGTACAGGTATTCCTCTAAACTTAGCTTCTTAAACAATTGCTTTATAATATTCCCCTATTCTTTTTACCTATGTCGATTCTAAATTGCGCAAGAAATTATTTACTGTATCATTTTGTGGAATTTCTTCTAATACCTCATATCCTAATACCTTTGCAATATTTTCAATGTGTTCACTCTTGTTAAATTGCTCTGTCATATTGTTCATGCTATAAATACAAAAAATATTTTTCAGTAGTATAGTAAAAAGTATTATGTCTGGATAATACCCTATATAACTCTTGCGGTATGGATCTTTTACTCTTTAAATTCTTAATACCACTTTCTACTTCATTTGAAATTTTAATAGCTTGCTCATACTCTTTTATTGCCTTGTCTACATTTCCTTTATTAAAATAATAATTAGCCATATGTCTATAATAGTTAATTGATAAAATTATAATTGTTGATATATGTCGAAAAATAATGTCATTTATGGTATTGAACCCCCCCGAAAAATATGTTAACCTTAAAATCAGTAATTCAATACAAAGTCTAGTATAAATGTAAATAAGTCAATTTTTTTTAGCAGAGTAATTCCATGCCCTAACTTAATTGGTTTGTTTAATAAAAGGTTCAAAATGCCGGCAAAAGTAATATTAAGAGCCTTTTGTAAAGTTTTTATAAAGGATTCTATAGAAAAAGTATACTCCTTTAATTCGCATTGTAAATAAAAAAGTTTATGTATTGAATGCAAAAAAATAAAAGAATGGAGAGTGTATTTATGAAAAGAAAAGTATTTATAGCATTATTAGTAGCTTTTGTTGTTTTTAATACTCTGGTGTTTAGCGTTAATAGTCCTGTTCTTTTATCAAAAGAAGAATTTAATCAAATCATTAAAGATTGTGATATTCCTTTGCCACCTAATCCACCTGAACCCAGTAAAGAAATAAAAAATAATTTATATGAATTTGCCAGTAAAAGCGATGATATTTCTTTACGAAATACACCAAGTGTAAATATTGTACAAAGAAGACATAACGAATTAGTTTTTGATGTTGTATTTCCTTACTCAGGAGTATACGGAAATGGAGTATTTATATATAATTATGCTTTAGGTGAGTGGATTACTTTATCTAGTTGGTATGCAACTAATGGAAGATATCGTTATTCAGGAATTGGCAGTTCACAATATTATCTAATTCATGTTGTTTATTATAATTGTCCTTCGTACAGTTGGAATAGAAGGGAAATAAATGTACAAACAAGCACACTATCAAGAAATAACTTCAGTGCTTTTTATATTGGAAATTACACTGATTCTGATTATACTGCATTTAGAGATGGGATGATTAGTAGAGGATTTTCAACATATGCAGCAAGAACTACTCATTCTCCATTTATATCTGGTAGACCTAATGGATCACTTATAAGAAGTGCAACACCAAATAGTGAATTTGTATATATCTCGGGACATGGGCATAGACGTGCCGATTTACCAATATATCAAAGCCACACCACTCAAGCTTATCAAACATTGTGTGCTGCATCTGCTGCAACCAATTTATCACTTCCCACGTATGAAATTGGTGCAACTTGGCAAGGAGCAAATTCAATGACAACTAACTCTATTTGGAATCGTGACACTAAGTGGGTAATAATGTCTGCATGTAGCCAATTAGATCATTACAACGTAGGGAGTCTCGGGATTATTTGGGATAATTCAACTGCTTCTCAACTATGGGCAAGAACTCTTTTAGGAAGTGCATATAGAGCACATGGAATATTAGGGTATTTTTATCAAGGTCCCTATGATACAGATGTACAAGTAATTGAGGATTTTCTTGAATTAGCTTATCCAGATTGGCCTCATGTTCCTTTCACAGATATAATATATTCATGGAAGCAGGCAAATGAATGGTCTATGGGTGTTTATGGTAGTAATTGGGCAGCAGTTTATCATGCTGAACATGAGGCTTCATATATGAATAATATAGGACCATCAACTGTTAGTGGTTCAAGTTCTACAATATATAGAAGATCGAGAATACAAGGATTTCCTTGGGATGATGTTATTATTTTGCCACTATCACGAAACACATCTTTGTCATTTTCTGAGGATAATACTTCAGATAAGTCTGTTGAAAAAATAACGGTAGATAATAGAAAATTTGTATTTAGAAAAGTCAATGAACAAAATAATGTAGAAAAAATTAATTTAAAAAACACTCAACACAAAAACATAAACTATGACCAAATTGCCGAAAAGTTATTTGGATCTAGGGTAAGAAATAATAGTATAAATGAACTAAATTATTATAAAAATGATAATAAGTTTTTGCAAATATTTGATGATGGAAGAATTGAATTCAGAGATATAGGTATTGAAAAAAGCACAGAAGAAAAAATTGATAGCACACCTTCTGAAATGGTATATAATGCTAAGGAATTCCTGAAAACACTGGATTTGTTACCAGATAAAAATTATGAAATACATATTTCAACTGTTGGAAGAAATCCTTTGTATATTGATGGTAACCCAGTAAAAGAAGACATAACCGAAATAGTTGAATATAATATAATTTTTCTTCAAACACATAATGGAATACCTATAGTTTCTGATGAAGGAGAAGGGATTTCTGTAAGAATCAACAGTAATGGAATTAAGAATTTTAAATATTCGTGGAGAAAAGTAGACGAACAAAAGTCAAAGCACAATATCATAGAACAAAGTATAGCAATAGATTCATACATTAATAGTTTTAATCAATTATTTAAAACTCCAATTGAAGAGAAATTTCATGTTGCAGAGTTATCTTTGATGTACTATGATAAAGATGGTAAGATAGTTCCTGTTTGGGCTTTTGAATTTGGTGATGTAAGAAATATCAGTTTAATTGATGCAACAACTGGAAAAAAATTAAGGTAAAAATAATTGTTATATTTCCCGAGTATGTATTAATTACTCGGGAAATATATTAAATTTTAAGGTTTAATAATTTATTGTTTTATTGAATAGATTTAAAAAGGCATCATTTTATTAATGTGAAAGGATTAGTGTTAAATGGATAATATATTAACAAAACTCATGCAAAAAGCCATACCCTATTTGGGAGTTACTCTGCTTTTAGTTGTACTAATTTTTTTGGCGCGCCTTTTGATTTTAGCTCAAAGTCATGAACGTCTAAACAACATAACAACTGAGGTATTAAGTGAACAAACTATTTACTTTAATACAGACGAAAGAATAAAGTACAGACACCTATCCAAAGAATTAAAAAAATATGTTAGTAAAGAAGACTTCAACAGCATTGAAACTTGGCATGATGCATATGAAGTTTTTGTAGAAGGAGTAGATGAAACACACTCTAAGTTCTCAGATAATTATAGACTTTTCTCATCAAAGTATGTTATAAATACAAAAGGGCAGGTGGCTATTAATTTTGTAGAATCTTATTTTGGATTTTTGGGGGTACGAATTGACTACATATACATAAATCCAAGGCACTTAGGACACTTAAGTGATCTAGAAGAAGATTAAGATACACATTGTTCACTTATACTCTAAAAAAGTTATCTTCAATAATACTAAAATACTAATTCATTTTTTATAAAGTAACACATTAGATTATACATATAGAAAAGAAGTTCAACTATGCTTCAGATTTATCTTGGGATGATGTTATGAGGTCAGGAGTAACAATTTAGAGCACAACTCCTAAATTTATTAAGGCAATTAAGCTACTAGAAAAAGCCCTATGAGCTAGGAAAAGAGCGTGTTTTATAAGTAAGGACGTTTTTAAATCACAATTGTAAAGATGAATAAAGTTAGGATATAAATCCATTAATTACACAGAAGATAATCTTGAAAATGATATTGATTAAATATAGCATGTCGGGAAGCATGTTTATTTCAAACTTTTACAGGATGTTTTTGCCCTTGTGGGATATCCAGTAAAAGAATATGAATCATTGAAGAGGGCTTTATTAAAAAATCTTATATTAAGTCATCAACATTGTTTTTATCAACCACATCAGTTCTTGTCCAAATTACTTGACTTTCAAGCTTTTTATTATCTACAAGATAATTGTAAAGATGTACAATAGGATCATGTCCCTGACCAAAAGAATCCTGACCAATAGATGCATATATTATGCCCTCTTTTATTAAATCAAAAATTTCTTTATCCGAATCGAAACATACAATTTTTATTTTTCCAACCATGTTTAGTTCTTTTATAGCTTTTGCTGCACCCTTTGAACCTAGGCCAATAATAAGTATACCTTGAATGTTTAGATTTTTACGTATCAAATCTTTAACTAAATTGTATGCTGTATCATCATCGTTACAACCTTCAACATCTGTAACCAGTTTTATACTTTTTTTGCTTTCTAGACGTTCTTTTATTTTTTGTGTCCGTGTCCTATAAATAGATATATCAACTCCCTTTAGAATTGCTACATTACCCCTTCCGTTTAGGGCTTTCAACATAAAATCAGCAGCCAAAGTTCCTGCTTCACTAATATTAGGTCCAAAGTAAGCTGTTTTTTTTGAAGGTACAGGTATATCGCTGTTATAAATCATTACAGGTATGTTTTTTTGTGCAGCAATATCTATAAGTGGGACTATTTGATCTGAGAAACCGGGTGCAACAATTCCATCATAATCCTTATTTACAAACTCTTCAAAAGCACTAAGAATATTATCCCATGAGTTTTGGGTAAATCCCATGTACTCAACATGTACATTTTTCATAGCTAATTCTTTTTTAGCATATAATGCACCTTGTCTTACTCCGACCCAAAACTCATGATCGAGTGGACTAAGAAAAGCAATTTTAAGTTTTTTTGTACTTGCTTTTTCTACTGGACTTACAGAAGTTTTAAATCGCCTAACCAATTTTTCAATTTCAAAAAGCATATCCTGTAATGATGAAATATTAGTACTAATCACCTCTGAACTAGCAAGCTCTTCCTGTGTTACTGCGGCAACTTCTTCACTTGCTGAAGAAATGTTAGTAGATAAACTAAAAAAATACTGACTCTTTTCTTTTACTTCATGAGTGCTATTTGATATGATACTTGCTTCAGAATAAACTTTGTCAATATCTTCACTTAATTTATCTGTATTATTTTTTATGGTATAAAATGATTTCTTAATTAGGGAAAATAAATCCTTGCTCAAATTATAATTTTCAATACAACTCGTAATGCTATTTTTTACGTTTTTACTACTATTAGAAACATTATTTAAAAGTATATTGATTTTTTTAATGCTTTTGCTTGTTTCATCCGAAAGGTTGTTCATTTCGGTAGCTATAACAGAAAATCCTATACCACTTTCTCCTGCTCTTGCTGACTCAATAGATGCATTTAATGCAAGCATTTTTAACTGCTCTGTTATTTGAGTTATTAATTCGCCTAAATTATTGATTTTTTCTAATTCATGATTTAATTGCTCAATAGATCCTGAAGTACTACTAAGATCATTTGTGATAACATTCATCTGATGATGATATTTATCTAAATTATCATTACCTTCGGTAGTGGAACCTACCACTTCTCTAACAATTTTTTCTATATCAGCTAGGCTATCCTCAATTGAATTTACTCTCTCATCAACATTACAAATGCTATCTAACGTGTCTTTGGCATTTTTTAATTGCTCCTGTGATTTTGCTGCTAACTCTCCCATGCTAGCAGCAATTTGCTCATTCCCCTTAAGGCTGTTATCGATACTTTTTGTTACTTTATCTATTGCATCAGAAATTATTACAATGTTAGTTTTAGTTAGTTGTATAAAAGTTAACAAATTAGTTTTCATATCATTAAATGCTATACATAACGTTTCAAGTCCTTTTGCTTTACTCAATAATATGTCGCTGATATTCAACTTTCCTTTTGACATCAAATATGCATTATAATTTACTAAATCAATTGCTTTAAAAAATTTTATCATAAAAAAGAAAAGATAACTTGCTATAATCAAAGTAAGTATAAATAAAAAAGCTTGAGTATTTCTATGCATTTCTGGATTATTTGCCAGATTTTCTATTAATAATATGCTTAACAAAGTGACAATAATAAAACTCATAAGCAAAATAACTATTGTTTTTGCTCGGTTAATAATTTTTGATGTATTCTTATTTTTTCTTAAGCTCATAAAATTCCCCGCCTTTTAATATTTTCAATCTTTAGTATTTATTTATAAATTACTAATTATAACAACAAGCAAGTGTATAGCGTTCTTATCAAATAACAAGCTATTAAACGAAAGGTCTGAAAGAACTGTTACAATGGCTACTTAACTATAACTGCAAGGATGTTTGTATGGAATCGTATTTAAACTTATCTTTAATTATTTAAATACTTCTAATAAAAGCTTGCTGTATCAAGCCACTTCTTTTTTATATTTTCCACTTTGTTCTAATTGATCTTATAAACCTAAGTTTGCATTGAAATCAACATTTTATTATTCTTAATTACTTTAATTAAGGCTCGGCTAAAGAATTACTTCCTCTTTTTCGCGTAACGCGTGTGGTAATGAAAGCGTTGGAAGTGAAAACTTAGAGGAAGTTATTTTTAAACGATGCCTAAAGGACTACATTTTATTTATCGGAGATTATACGATACGTGTTTAATATTATTTATAATATTTTATTCTACAAAAAGAGAATGTAGACAATCTGATTTTCTTAAAAAAATTTGTGACAATCATAACTGTTAGTTGAAAATCAGGAGGGGGTCTGTGCTTAATTGACACAGCTTTGTTTGCACCTATACTTGTAGCATGTTATAATTAATATTATAGAGTTATTGATTGTACCAAATAAAAAGTGAAGGATATAGTTTAATGAATATTGATTTTAGATTAGCAAATTCATTGTATAATACATACTCTACCAATTCTCAAAATGATACTTATAATAACAAAGTTCAAGCCAATTATAAAGCAAATGAAATTGAACCTCTTGAATGCGAAACCTGTAGCACCAGGAAATATCAGGATGACTCTGATGATTCAGGTGTGTCCTTTCAAACACCAACACATATATCACCTGAATCATCAGCTTCAGAAGTAATGTCTCATGAAATGGAGCATTATTCACGTGACCGTGATAAAGCTGAGCAAGAAGGTAAGGAAGTAGTTTCACAAAGCATTAGACTCCATACAAGCATATGTCCAGAATGTTCAAGAATTTATGTATCAGGTGGTGTAACCGAAACTAAAGTATTAGAAAAGCAAGAGGATGATTTGTTTAAAGAGCAATATAAAAACGTAATGCTTAAGAATTTTGGAGTTTTTTTTGACACAAAAGTATAGGAATTAATAGTGGATACCAATACCTACAGCCTTATCCTCCTATTTTAGAAAAAAAGTCGAGTAAACAAATATTCATATGATATCATAATCTTATCTTAAGATTATGGGGGTACTCCTTGAACGAATTCAAAAATCAATTAATTACATAGAAGCGAATCGTTTATGGAATTATTTTTCTTCATATTTATTACAAGCACCCAAGTCCTGATAAAAAATTGAAGAAGATATAAGGTTTTGATACAATAAATATAGTGATAAAAGAGTCGATATGGTTGAGGGGGAAGTGATTATGATTAAGGTTAAAAAAGAGTTTCTTCTAGTAGTAAGTGGTACAATTATGCTATTGGTGTTATTTGGTATCGGATTAAGATACTTAAAAGGTAATAATGATTTAAATCTTAACAAAAATAAAGTAAGTCAAATTAATATTTCTTCTGTGGGGGGCAATGAAGGACCGTCTCTATTAATGGAAACTATCAATAAAAATCAAATTTCAACTATTATAGATTATTTGAATACTTTAAATTTGGTTAAAACAAATAAGATGGAGGAAAAAAGGTATCTAGGTGGTGGATATACCATAGATATTCTATATAAAAATGATACTAAAAGGGAAATTACTCATTTTGGGAATTTGTTTCTGATAGATTCCGAAGGATTAACATATGAAATAGATATTGAGGAAGCTTTAAAGTTTCACCCTATTAAAGCAAGTATAAGGGAAAGTATCCAAAGTGAAAAAGGAGATCCTTGGTTAGAGGGTGTTGTTTCATCTGGATACTCTAATTATGCATGCAAAATAAGAGATAATGATGGTGTAGTGCACAATGTATATATTCAAGATGCATATATTGAAGACTATACAGGAGGAGACTTAATTTTGAGGGATGGTGATGAAGTTAGGGTTTTCTATAAAGAAGATACATATATAAATGAGGATTATCTTATTGCTACAGCAGTTTTTATTACTAAAAAGGTTGAACTTGAGTGGGATTAATATTTTAGTGAGAATTTTAATCATAATTTTAAAATAATTTGAGGTGCCATATTAACTGTTGAAAAAAGCAAGGGTAACAAAAGACTTGAAAAAACTTGAATTTAGGTTATAATAAAATTATATTTTATATTTATCGGAGTGGTTTTGTGTATATAAAAAGAGATTTGGAACAAGTTGCTACAAATATAAATAACACATTTCCTGTGTTACTTATTACAGGGCCTCGACAAGTTGGGAAAACTACACTATTAAAAAAAATTTCAGAAGAGGGACGTAAGTATGTAACCCTTGATAATCCTTTAGTACGAGAAATTGCTGTTACAGATCCAGCACTTTTTTTGCAAAGATATTCACCGCCCGTACTTATTGATGAAATTCAATATGCCCCACAAATTCTTCCCTATATTAAAATGTATGTTGATGAACATAAAAACCATGGAGATTTTTGGCTAACTGGATCCCAGATGTTTCATCTTATGAAAAATGTAAGTGAGAGTCTTGCAGGACGAGTGGGAGTGATTAATATGCAGGGCTTATCAACAAGTGAAATTAAAGGATATAGGGGTACTGCGTATAAAACAAATTTTGAAAATTTATCTAAAAAATTAGAGTATGCAAATAAACAAGACTTGAAAGAAATATACAATAGAATTTTTAAAGGATCAATGCCAGCTTTGTATGAAACTAAACGAGATTTAGAGGTGTATTATTCATCTTATGTAAACACATACTTGCAAAGAGACATTAAAGATTTGACTCAAGTAGGTGATGAGCTTGCCTTTATGAGATTTATGACATGTTGTGCAGCGAGAACTAGTCAGATGGTAAATTATGCAGATATGGCTAAAGATGTTGGAATTAGTCCACCAACTGCAAAACAATGGCTCTCTATTTTGGTTTCATCAGGTATAGTTACATTGGTAGAGCCCTACTATAATAATGCTCTCAAGAGGATTGTAAAATCTCCTAACTTGTATTTTATGGACACAGGTTTGTGTGCATATCTTACAAGATGGACTAGTAGTGAAACTTTAGAGGTTTCTGCCATGTCAGGAGCGTTTTTTGAAACATATGTTGTAAGTGAAATTATAAAGAGCTATTATAATGTCGGGAAAAGACCTCCTGTATTTTATTATAGAGACACTGACAATAGAGAAATTGATTTAATAATTGAACAGGACAATACATTATATCCAATTGAAATCAAGAAAAGTGGAAGTCCTAAAAAAGATGCTGCGAAAAATTTTAGTATATTAGAAAAAACAAGTAAAGAGGTTGGAACAGGAAATGTTATTTGTTTGTGTAGCGATATAATTCCTATTAATGAAAAAAACTATTTTGTTCCTGTCTGGCTCATTTGATATAATAACAAGAACTCAAAAATAATAGTATTATATAAAACTATCATGTTAGTTGCTGTTTGTTAGAAAACTTCTGTTGCATTTGCCCATCCAAAATGAGCTACGTAATTATATCCACTTGGTTTACTGAATTTTAAATCACCTAAGGAGTACAAGTGTAGTGTGGTTGGAAGTAAATATTTTTTAGGGAGAATTCTCCATTCTCAAATTTTACATCTCCAATTACATCACCAATATAATTTGTTAGAGGATAGGGAGAATTATTAATGAATAAACCAAGTCCTAGACCAAATACAGCTTTTAATTTATTATCTTCAAAATTAAAACTCACAATGCTACCAAAAATTGGGCGGCCAGATTCGAACTCTACATTTTTATACTCGAATCGCTCTTGGAATTCATCTAAGTTTACAGAGTATAGTTCATTTGATATTTCAATATCTGCAATTAATTGATTATTTTTATAATAAGTATTAAGTTTGACTTCTTCATTAAGTTGACTTGTATAATTCTCATAACAATACTCTTTGTAGTGCTTTGAATTCAGTTTGTATGTCTGGTTATCATCTAACACTTTTGAATATACAGAATCGTCTAATATTTCAATTATTCGTAACTCATCAATAGAAACTCCAGTTCCTGAACCAACGTATCTAACTATTGCAATTTCATCTATACCATTGTTAGTAAAATCATAAGAGTAAATTTGTGGGAAAACATTTCTTGGTGTTAATAGAGTATACCAATCAAAATAAATTCTAGCTCCATTAACACATAAAACAGTTCCATAAGATGACTTATCAGCATAAAGATATATGTTTTTCTCGGGGATTTCTGTCGTAAGTGAAAAATCAGCATCTTTGTATTCGTTAAAAGACTGAATAATTTTTTTTGAGATATTTTCTTTTTCTAGAACAGGTTTGTTAGTTGATAAATCTTCTTTTTCAGGATCGGGTGTGTTAATTGATAAATCGGAACTCAATGAAGAAGTGGTATCCTCATTTGATACTTTAAATCCTGAATCAGTATATTTTTCATGACAAGAAGTTAAAAATAAGCTTATAAGTATTAGTATTAGCATGAGAAATAGTTTTGATATTCTTAAAATATTAATAATATTTTTCATATATAATTCTCCAATCTATAGTAATCACAACAAAGTGATTACATAAAAAATAAAAAATCATAAATCTATTATAGAAGCAGTCCTAGTTTCATGCTCCCAATCTACCTATATATCTTATACAAGTATTTAAGATTATGCAAGATATTAATGTCAATAGTTATTTAAAAAAATACATACTGTTGACCTTGTTACACATGATAGTATATAATATCATTATGTAACAAATTAATAGGAGAGTTGAAATGGCTAAAAATGTAGTTGAATCAAAGACGATGATACTAGATATACTTGATGAGATATATACTAGGACAGGAAAAGTATCCATTAATGAAATTGCAGAACATTCTCATGTCTCAAGAATGACTATTTACAGACTGTTCGGATCAAAGGAAAACCTTATTTCACAGTACAATAAGGCTAAACAAAAAAATATTCCTATTAAATCTAAAGAGTGCGCAAGACTAAAAATCCTTAAAGCCGCAGGAAAATGTTTTGCAAATAAGGGATTTCAAGGTGCAAGCATCGAGGAAATCGCTTCTATAGCAAAGGTTGGTGTAACTACTGTATATCGTACTTTTAAAGACAAGGAAAGCCTTATAACAGCTTATATCGAAGAAATTGGACGTAGTAAAATCAAGCAGGAATTAAGCAGTAGTAAGGATCTTAAGACAACACTAATACAGTTTGCAATTTCCATTCTAACCCTCTTAGAAGAAGATATGGATTTATTTAAAATAGGATTAACCCAGGTTGGTAATAATGCTGAACTTATGGCAAAGCTAAATGATTCTCCAAACAGAAGCCTTTATATACTTACCCATTATTTAAAAGCTCAGGGATGCATAAGCGATCAAAGGATTTGTCAAGATTTGGCTATGGCTTTTATGGGAATGCTGTTGGCTTTTGGATTTTTATATCCTTATTCTTATCAACTTCCTCTTAATAATAAAGAAGAAAAAGCAACCCTTATAGTTGATCTGTTCCTTAATGGCATTAAGGGTTTTTCATAAGCTCATAATGTAATAATTAATTGAAATATCTCCGAGTTAGTTAATCATCTGTTTTAAGAAAGGAGTAGCATTGTATGAAAACTAAAAGCAATAATTTGTACGTGATACCTTTGAAAAAACTAAAGCCTGTTCATCACTTATCTGTGGGAGGAAAAGCAAAAAACCTTGCCCAATTATTAAAAAAAGGTTTACCGGTACCTAGTGGATTCTGCATAACAACATATGCCTATGAAGAATTTATTAACTCAATACCTCTAATAAGTGATGCTTTTATTAGACTAGAAGCTATTCCATCAGATAATGTTGAAGCAATAATAAATGAAGTATCCATAATTCGTAATTTGCTTATAGCATCTCCCATTCCCCTCAATTTAGAAAAAGCTATACTTTTATCAATGAATACAATTGGTGAGGAAGGATATTATGCTGTAAGATCTAGTGCAACAACGGAAGATCTTGACGGAGCGTCATTTGCAGGTCAGCAGGATACATACCTAAATGTAAAGGGAAAGACCGAAATCCTTAAATCTATTAAAAGTTGCTGGGTTTCCTTGTTTAATGACAGAGCTGTTTTTTATCGTATACATAAGAAAATTAATCATAAAGAAGCATTAATGGCTGTTGTTGTGCAAAAAATGGTGGATGCTGAACTTTCAGGTGTTATATTCACTGCTAATCCCTTATCCGGAATCAAAGATCAAATGGTCATTGAATATACTGAAGGCCTAGGAGAAGCATTGGTTTCAGGCCGTGTAACACCACATAGAGCAATAGTTTCAAAGGATAATCTTTCTATTATTGAATGGAGTAAAGGCACTGAATCACAACGGGAAGTGAAACTATTAAAAAAGCTATCTTATTTGGCAAAAAAAATAGAAGTAAGCTTTGGTTGTTCTCAAGATATAGAATGGGCAACAAAAAACGGAAAGCCATTTATACTTCAAGCCCGCCCGATTACCACCCTTTCTTTAGAAAAGGATCAAACAGTTTGGAGCAACGTTAATGTAGGAGAAATAATGCCATATGTGATCACGCCTCTTTGCTATTCTTATTTTCAACATATTTCAAAGGCCATTTTTAAGCCATTTTTAAGACTTTTAGGTGTTAATTTGGATAAAAGACTTATGTTTGGATCGATTGCAGGCAGGGTTTATGTTAACCTTTCTCTATTCGACAAGATGATTAAGAACGCTCCTGGCCCGATAAAAATGAATTTGTCGGAAGTATTCGGAGGTGTTCCTACAAACATTTCTGAATCAAATGATAAAAAGCATTTATTTCGCCAAGCATTGACTTCACTTGCACTCATAGTTTCATTCCCCTTCTTGCTCGTTGTATTCCTATTTATTAGCAGAAAAAACAATATAGATGGATTGTTAAATACTATGCGTAGTAGATCTGCAAGGTTAATGTATAATAACTACGAAAGCCTTAATATTAATGATCTTACTGACCGTTTATATTGGTATGTGATTTGGAAGAAAAAAATTTTTACTGCTGGAGTAGGTGTAAGTTCAGGCATGGGGTATACAACTGCATTTCTAAAAATATGCAAAAAGTGGTTAAACGATGATAGCAATAAAGTAGGAAACATCCTTCTTGCATGTGTTGGAAATATGGCTTCTGCTGATGCAGGTAGAGATCTAATTTTTTTTGCTTCATGGATAGAAAAAAATGAAGATCTAAAAAAAATTGTCCTTGAAAGCAAAAACTTTGAAACATTAAAAAAAGACCTCTCAGCAATAAACATTAAAAAAGAATTTATAGACAGGTGGGATAACTTCATGGAGCTTCATGGTCACCATGCTCGAGGTGAAGTGGATCTATTTATTCCAAGGTGGTGGGAACAGCCTGATTATATCCTGGATATGCTGAAAGGTTACCTTGGAAAGTCTGAGGATTTTATATCACAGCAAAATCAGAATAAAAAATCAAGAGATGATGTTTATAAAAGCGTAATAAAACAACTTAAAAATCCAATCAAACCAGTTATATTTAACTTTTTCCTTAATAAAGCCAGAAGAGGTCTTTCAACTAGAGAGAATTATAAAAGTGAAGTTGTACGCCTTTTGTCAATTGCACGCAAATCTCTCTATGAAATAGAAAGACGCTTTATAAATCAAGGGATTTTGAGGGAAAAGGATGATATATTTTTTATTACAATAGAAGAATTGAACATATTGCTTAAAGGAGAATTTGTAAAAGGAATTGATGAACTTATAGCGTTACGCAGACAGGAATTTATGGAAAACCAAAACATTACCCCTCCACCTGTAGTAATAGGCAAATATGATCCTCAAAAAGCAGCACCTTCTTCCTTTTCAAATGTAACTTCATGCCTTAAGGGCATTTCTGTCAGCTCAGGTATTTCACGTGGTTTTGCCAGAGTTATAACCGATTGTCACTGTGAAGCTAAGCTGCTCCCTGGTGAAATTCTTGTAGCACCCTTCACAGATCCAGGTTGGACTCC
This sequence comes from Acetivibrio alkalicellulosi, assembly GCA_008125075.1. Lineage (GTDB taxonomy): Bacteria > Bacillota > Clostridia > Acetivibrionales > Acetivibrionaceae > Herbivorax > Herbivorax alkalicellulosi. Next base: position 188,791 of record VLTH01000001.1, read on the forward strand.
ATATTTCCTGAACGCAGCAGGAATTGTAATGGATATGGGGGGGATGTTAAGTCACGGCAGCATTGTTGCAAGAGAGTATGGAATTCCTGCAGTTGTAAATGTGGGCCCTGCTACAAAATATATTAAAAACGGACAGATGATAGAAGTCGACGGTGACAGCGGAGTTGTACGAATCATGTAGTTAAAAATTGACATGATAAAATAGACCTGCCATAAAATATTAAAAATCATCGTAGGGGTTTTCTTGTGAAACAGCCTCAATAACTTTATAGTTTAGATTTAATGCATCTTCTGAAGATTTTCTGTATGGAACAATCAGTATTCTTTAATAGCTTTATTAATCGCACCATAATTATGAATTAACCAGTTAAAGTGATCCATGTTATTTAGAATTCGCTCTTTCAGAACTTCGATACCATCAATCCCATTCCAATAACGGTTTAAAAAATGTACAAAAACATCCAGTCTTCTAAGAATCAATAATGATGGAATTATATTAAGTTCATCATCGCTCAAATCCATAACTCTTCTATATCCCATTGTTAAAGAATTAATTCGCTGAAATTTACTTCCTTCACCTTCAGTATAATATATCATATCTGACAAGCAAACGGCCAATTCCATAACTCTCAAATCATGTGATACAAACTCAAAATCTAGAATTCCACATATCTTTCCATCATTATCTGCTAAAACATTTGATGCATTGAGATCACCATGAATTAACTGATGAGGGAGTTTTCTAAAATACTGAACTTTTTCCGTTAAAATAATAAGCTGTTGGCCAATTCTTGCAAGATAATCATTATATTCATCAAAATTTGATGATGGACTATAGCAAAAGTCTAAAACTTTATCCAAAGGACATTCAGGATATGCACTCTCTATCTCATAGCACGGTTTGTAAGCTGGAATCATATCTATTTTAAGATTTCCTAGAGTTTGTGTAAGTAGACCACATGCGTAACCAAATGAGTCAATATCTTTTAGCATTAAAAATGTAGGATTTTTCCCTTCCCCCTATGTATTTGAAAATGGCAGCAATATTGCCACAACCTGTTTTAGTAAATAAACGGCCCTTAGAAGATGAAATAACTTGAGGTATTGAAATAGAGATATTCATACCATTTAGTGCATTAATTACTTCAAGTTCATAAGAAACTTTTGTTTCATCATTATGAGATCTGTAGATTCGAAGTATATATTTATCTTCACCTACCCCAACAAAACAAGTTGTATTGTTCATTCCACCCTTTGATATCTTTATATCGAATCTTTTCTCACCAAAATATTCAATTAAAATGGGTTTAATTTCACTAAAAATATTATTCATATAGGAGTCCCCAACTGATATTGATTTATTTATTTATACGAAAAACAAAAATAATTTTATATTCTTATAATAACGTAATTTACTATGACCAGTCATATTTTAACATACAATTCCTTTATAAACAACAATTTTTCCTTTCAAGAATCAAACTGAAACTGGTCATAATATGTGCTATCCCTCGAAGTACTTTTCCTTCAAGAAATTCCAATAAAGCACCACCCACTTTAAAAAACTTAAGCTATTAAAAATGGTCATGTTATGGTAAAATTATGTTGATATCTTTATTGGAGGATTTTAATGGAAAATTCTTAGGTAAAGTGCTTATAATTTATAAGGAGGTTGACTATGGAAAAGCAATACTTTTATAGAAGGCATATTAGAAAAATACAAAAGACGTTACCAATTATCCTAGGTATTTTTGCGACGATTGTTATTATATCTAGTGCTTTAATATTTACCAATACTAGTTATCTTGCAGTACAGTTCTTCATAGTTTTTATAGGAATTTCTTTTACAGCTACATTGGCTTTAACGGCAGTAATATCATGGGTGTTTTTAGGGAGGTTTGTTAAGATCAGTGTAACCTTAAAAGATAATGTTATTATCTATAAGAATGTTAAAGGTGTAACTGAAATTCCAATAGATCAAATCCAGCATATGGAGTTTCCATCAATAAAATTTACCGGTGGTTGGCTCAAGATTAAATATCCTGGCGGAAATATTCGCTTAACTGTAGTTCTTGAAAGAATAGGAGACTTCTTAAATGAATTAAAGACTATTCTTGACAGGAAAGGAATGCAGAATGTATATAACCGGAAAGCGATGTTTAGCTTTTATAAAACTGCTGAGTTTTCGGACCAAAGTTGGGATAGAATGTATGAGATTTTTAAGAGACTTATGTTATTTACATTTCTAAATACCCTATTAGGAACTTTGATTAACTTGTTTATCAAAAGTTCACAAATGGGATTGTTTTATGTATCAGCTATAGGGGTCCTACCTTTGATAATTTACCTTATTACTGAAGTTTTGATCGCTAACAGAATGGCCCGAAAATCAAATGAAGAAAGATTTGAAGTGACACAAAGAGATTACGGTTTTGAAAAAAAGGTATATAAAAGAGCTTTTATTTCTTATATTATAGGGTCAGTTCTACTTTTGGCTTTATATTATTATGTAATTTGAAAATATTTTGAAAAAAGTAACAAATCAGAAGTTTATTGAGTATTTGGCAAGTGATGTCTACAGCAGTTTTTATTACTTAGAATCTAGAACTTGAATGGGATTAATCTTTTAAGGAGAATTATAATCATAATTTTAAAATACTTTGAGGTGCTATATGAACCTATACGTTTCAATAATAAATGAAATAATTGAACATATTGAATCTAATATAGGTGAGAGCCTTCAATTGGCAGATCTCTCAACCCGTATGGGAATTTCGGACTTTCATTTTAACAGGATGTTTAGAGTAGTTACTGGAGTAACGCTTAAACAATATGTGCTAGGAAGAAAACTTACTAAGGCACTAGAACAGATAAGGAGTACAGATAAGTCTATTATAGAAGTTGGAATGGATTTTGGTTTTGATCATCCTGAAGTTTTCTCTAGGGCGTTTAAAAAGCAGTTCGGTTTGGCTCCTTCCAAAATCCGATATCAAAAGATTCAGCTTAATGTAATCAAAAAGGCTACTATAGTCGAAAGAGACATTATAAATTATAGAGGCACATTGGCTCTTAAGGGAAATCTCATATTTCTTAAAACAATGAAATTGAATGGAATTAACATTAAAGCTAATATCAATTCCACGGTGTTTAAAGAGAATCTCAAAGCTGATATAGAAACATTTATATTGAAATCGGCAAAGTGTGAAGAGTTTATAAAAGATAAATTTTACACAATTGTTAGCTGTGGAGGCAATGAAAATGGAGAATACAATGTTTTTTGTGGTAGACAGCCTGAAAAGAGTATCAGAATGATATATTTGGAGGAGTTTTTAATACTTGATGGCTGGTTTGTTGATTTTATTTATCACGGAGATATGTTTGATATAAGAGAAGTCTTCATTGATGATTTATATAAGTGGATTATGGTAAAAGAGGCTCATATAGAATCGAATGGTATTGGAATGCTTAATATTTACGAAAATAATTACCCCCAAAACAACAAAGTTCATATACTGATTCCAATAAAAAAACCAGAATAGACATTCAGCATAAAATCAAGGGTTTTTTCTAAAAAGTATTTTCACAATAGTCAGCAAGAAAGATCATGAAGCATATTTTAAAATTGCCTTATAATAAAACCGAGGGAGAAACCTTCGGTATTTTTAATTATAAAGGATGTGTTTGTATGAGCAGTATTCAAAGTTACTTTGTCAAATTTATGCTTCAAAGATGGAATATATGGAACAAGCCATTAAATGAAATAAGAAAAACCATGGGAGGCTTAAAATCTAAAGGAATACCAAAGAGTATTGAATTTTCAAAGCAAAAGTTCAATGGAGTTGATTGTGAGATATTTAGTAATCCTTCTAGTGAAAAAGATAAAGTAATTCTATATTTTCATGGTGGAGGTTTTTGCCTTGGCATTTACTCTGCAAATCGTGAGTTTGCAGCAAGAATTTCTTTGATGACAGAAATGGATGTATATATGCCAGATTACAGATTGGCACCAGAACATCCTTTTCCTGCAGCATTAGAAGATGCAGTAGCAGTTTATAAAGGTATTATTAAAAATGTTTTTATAGGAAAAGACATAATCATAATGGGTGATTCATCAGGATGTGCATTAGCTGTGTCTGCACTTTTTGCACTAAAACAAAAAGCTGTAGAGATGCCTTATAAACTGGCTTTTATTACACCCGTTTTTGATTTTGCTGGCAAAGGTGAGTCCTTTATATTAAAGGCAGAAAAAGACCCATTTAAGCTAGTTGATCCACTTGGAATTGCCAAAAAATATGTTGGTGTAAATAATTCATTATCACCTATGATTTCACCCTTGTATGGCAATTTGGAAGGACTGCCACCTATATTAATTCACGCATCAGAGAATGATGTGTTTTTAAGTGATTCAATTAGGTTTGCTGAAAAGGCTAGAAATGAGGGTGTAAAGGTGAATATTAAGATTTGGGAAAAAATGTGGCACATATTTCATATGCAGGCACCCTTTGTACCTGAATCAAGAAATGCTCTAGCTGAATTTTGCTTGTTTGTTAAATCAATTTCCTAAATCACTAATAACTCTGTGGTACTTGTACACTTTTTTATTAATAAATTCTGTTTATTATAAGAGGGTAACGACAGTTAAAGCACTAATTAAATTAATATAATTATAAGAAACAGCTTAGACGGTAGACTTTTTGTTTGAAAATATATAAAAAGATACTTGAATAATAAATTAGAGCAATGGAAGGAGATGGAATAAGTGGAATTTGATATATTTATCCTCGTGGATACCATTTTTTTTGATTTCTATCAATTCATTATGCTATAATAATTAAAGAGTTGTTTCAGCATTGACTGAACTATTTTAGCACATCAAGTGAATAGTTGGCTTATTGGGTTTTATGACGGTCAAGGAAGCCACTGAAAAAGGTGGAATTCTCCTCTTGCCGACCATAATGCATAGTCGAAACAGATTTGATTCACTCGCCGCATGTTGCCCACAGGCTAATTCAAAATCAAACTTTAAGGAGGAATTTAACATGTCAAATGACAAGTACACGTCAATCGTAAACATTGATTTTCAGTACGCTCATAGGTTTATGAACTGGCCCCGAGAAGCAAAACACCTTCACGGGCATTCAGGTCTTTTAACCATTGAACTTGAAGACACAGTAGATCCAGTAACTGGATTTGCACACGCTTGTAAAGATGGTTTCAAAAAAGCATGGGAAGTTTGTGACCATTTCCACCACGCAACATTGTTTCAAGAAGGAGATCCACTTCTTGAAGCTGTTCTTGCTGTATATGAAAAGGAAGGCATTACTAATGATCCTGAGCATTGTGTTCCTCTTAAAAAGATAGACCACCCACTTGCTTGGTCATACCCAGAATATAGAATAGTTGTGACCAAAAAAGTGTCTACTTGCGAAAATCTTTGCGAACTTTTCTACGAGCTTCTTAAAGACAAGATGCCGATCAAAAAAATTACTTATCGCTCATCTTCAATGAACGCAGCATCCAAAGAGTTTAAGTAATAAAAAAATTTGTATTAAGATAAAGGAGTGGACACATTTAATATGTCCGCTCCTTTTAATATGTCTTGTACATTAAACTTTACTTGAGATTTAAAAGAGCAATATTTTTCTTCACTTTTGTTATACACACCCTGATATAATATAAGCCTTTTGAATTTAGTATAATTCTGGTATACTATTCTTGTAAAGTTCAGAACAAAGATATTCTTAGGTGAGCTTTTTTGGCTCATAATTTTATCCTGGAGGTGTAATATGGAAGATATGAAGAAATACTTTTATGATTATGAGGATTATGAAGATGGTGGTAAAGATGCTTCTACACTGGCTGAGGAAATATTAAACGATCCTGATTTGAGCTCTATAAAAAATATAGTTGTGGGATGCTGGGGCGAATCCTACGACAATAGTTGTCAGCCCATTCTTAATATGTTTTCAAGCAATAAAGAGAAGTTTTGGCATATTGAAAGTCTTTTTGTCGGTGATATGGGATATGAAGAGTGTGAGGTATCATGGATTGAGCAGGGAAACTATAGCAGTTTATTAAACTCCTTATCAAACTTAAGGCACTTAATCATTAAGGGAAGTGGTAATTTGAGTTTGGGTGCGTTGAATCACCCTAATCTAGAAACCTTAGAAATTATCTGTGGAGGCCTTCCAAAGTCAGTAATTTTGGAAATTGCCAACTCAAATTTGCCCAAGCTTAAAAAGCTAAATCTTTACTTTGGAGTAGAGGATTATGGGTTTGATGGAGATATTGAAGATATTAAAAAGCTTATCAGTAATAAAAGTTTTAAGCACTTAGAGTATCTTGGATTAGGTAATAGTGATATACAAGATGAAATAGTGGAGCTGGTTTTGAATTCTGATATAATATCAAACCTGAAAGTATTGAATTTCTCAAATGGAACCCTTTCTGATAAAGGCGGGCAGTTTATACTGGATAATATGGAGAAACTGAAGGGATTGGAGCTTTTAGACTTGCATCACCATTTTATGAGCAATAATTACGTTGAAAAATTAAAAAAACTTCCTATAAAAGTAGATCTTAATGAACAAATGGATAATGATGAAGAGTACGGAAATTATCCAATGCTGACAGAATAGGAAGCTTTTTAATGAATATTATTCTAGTAGGACAATCCCATTCCAAAAGAAAAGAATATTTTATAAAAGCAGCTAGGGAGTTGGGAGTTGAGGTAAGGTTTTTTGAGCTGGGTTCTTCATTATTGGATTGTAATCAAGGAAATTTTATTAAAATAGATCCTCCTTTATATACCGACTCACAGTTGTCAAATCTGAATGAGTTGGTAAAAGGGTACATTGATTTTTTGCAGACAATTTCTCAGAAAAGAAAGTTAAGATTTTTAAACTCCCCAGAGAGTATTATTCATACATTGGATAAGGTTAAGTGCAAAGAAATGCTTGTCCATAAGCAAATTGCAATAACCCCCTTAGTTCAGGAAGATATTATTGATATAAAATCTCTTCATAAATATGCAAGGGAGAATAGATCCGATAGTTTATTTATAAAGCCAAGGTATGGCTCAGGTGCAGCCGGGGTGACAGCTTACAGATACAATCCTCTTACATGTTCTGAAGTGGTTTATACCTCTATGAATGAGGTTAATGGAGAATTTTTTAACACTAAAAGAATAAGAAGAATAAACAAAAGGGATGAGATTGAGAGAATAGTTAATTTTATACTTTCTCATGATTATATTATTGAAAAGTGGATACCTAAGCCCAAATTCAAAGGTCTTAGTTATGATTTAAGGGTGGTTTATCAATTTGGGAAAATAGATTTTATGGTTGCAAGATGTTCAACTTCCCCTATAACAAATCTACATCTTAATAATAGTGTAATGGATATTGAGAAGTTGAATTTATCGGAAAGGGTTATACATAAAATTGAAGTGTTATGCAAGGATGCGGTGGATTGCTTTAAGGGTTTGACTTGTGCGGGAATTGACATATTACTAAAAGGAAGAGACTTAGAACCCGTAATTATTGAAATAAACTCTCAGGGAGATCTGATATATCAGGATATCTTTAATCAAAATGCAATTTATAAAAATCAGATAATGGGAATGGTGAATTATGGAAAATTTAACTAGAGAAATACCTATGGAAGTTTTAGGGGATTTTTCAAAAGCTAAAAGTACAGTCAACATGAATGAAATAGTTGGTACTCATGATATTTTATTTGTTTGTCTGGACACATTAAGGTATGATGTGGCTTTTGAAGAACAGGAAAAAAATAATACGCCAAACTTAAATAAGTATGGGAAATGGCAAAAGTGTCATGCGCCTGGTAATTTCACTTATCCATCCCATTTGGCTATGTTTGCAGGTTTCTTGCCTACTCCTGCAGAACCAACACCAATGTTTGAGATGGAGAGACTTTTTTTACCTAAAGATATGGCCTTAAATATACCTGGGCCAAAGACAGCTTTTTTGTTCGAAGGTGCAAGTTTTGTACAAGGACTTGAAAAAGTGGGCTACGACACAATATGTGTAGGGGGTGTGGGATTCTTTAATAAGAGAACCGAGATAAACAGGGTACTTCCAGCTCTATTCAAGCACAGTTACTGGCACCCGTCTTTTAGCTGTCATATACCTGAAAGCTTCGAAAATCAGCTTAACTTTATAGATAGAAAAATCAAGGAATACGATATAAACCAGAGAATTTTCATGTATGTAAATATAGACAGTATTCATTATCCAAACAATTTTTATTTAGAAGGAGCAAAAGGTGATTCTGTAGATACCCACGCAGCGGCATTAAGATACGTTGACAAACACATAGAGAGGTTGTTTGACCTTTTTAGGGCAAGAGGAAAAACCTTTGTTATAGCATGCTCGGATCATGGAAGCTGCTACGGGGAAGATGGATACCATTTTCACTGTTTGTCTCATGAAATAGTTTATACTGTTCCCTACAAGCATTTTGTATTAAACAGCACTAAGTAAACATAGGAACTCTGAAAATATAACTTCCACTACTTTTTCACTTTAGAGCCTTATTTGATGCCAAATAGGCTCTGTGAAAAGGAAAGTAATTAGCTAAGACATCAGGTGGAGACTCTCCATCTGATGATTATAACGGACATTTAAAAGAAGAGGGTGAAAGTGTGCCAATTAATGTATTTAAGCAGTATATGTACAGCTATCCTCACAAGACTGCTTATCAATACACAAAAAAGCTAGGGCTTAAAAATTATCAGAAAGAATTAAACAAAAATCCCGCAACCTTGTATTTTCACATACCCTTTTGTGAAACTAAGTGCGGTTACTGCAATTTGTTTTCAATACCTAACAATAATTCTGAGAAAATTGATTCCTATATTGAAGCACTTAGGAGGCACAGCGAAAGTTACACAAATATATTAAAATTTGAAGATGTGCATTTTGAAACATTAGTTATGGGTGGTGGAACACCACTTATTCTTTCTATAAAACAATTAGAGAAGCTTTTTCATATTGCACAGTACAATTTTAAAATTGACTTAAATAAGGTTTATATTTCTATAGAAACCTCTCCAAACCAGACTTGTTTTAAGAAATTGGAGTTTTTGAAATCCCAAAATGCCAATAGAATAAGTATTGGCATTCAATCCTTTGTACAGACTGAACTAGATATGCTAAGAAGATTTCACAGTGTAAAACAATCAAAAGCAGCCCTTGAACATATTAAAAAGGTTGGTTTTGACAGAGTAAATATTGATTTAATTTACGGAATTAACTCCCAAACCATGGACAGTTTACAATTTTCCTTAGAAGAGGCGCTTTTATATGAACCGGATGAAATATTTGCATACCCCCTATATCAAAAACCTCACACGGCAATATATAAAGAGTTTGATATAGATAGGGAACTTCAATACAGGATGTATTTTAAGATATGTGAGTTTTTAAGGCAAAGAGGGTACATCCAGATTTCTATGAGAAAGTTTGTAAAGCAACAAGATTTAAAGGAAATGAGCTGCGGTTTTGAAAATATGATTTCTCTAGGTTGTGGAGGAAGAAGTTATATTGGAAATCTTCACTTTAGTGAGAGGTATACCTCAAGGAAATCAAAATGCAGAACCTATTTGGAGAAATATATTTCTCGTAAAGAGTTTTTTGATAACATAAGTTTTTATGTTTTAAACGAGGATGAAATGAAAAGAAGATTTTTAATAAAAAACCTGTTACATTGTAAGGGTGTAGATTTAGTTGAATATAAAAATGTTTTTAAAAGAGATTTACTCGTGGATTTTCCTATGATAGATAGATTTGTAGATGAAGGCTGGGTCTTTAGAAGGGATAAGAAGTTTATACTGACGTCATTAGGACTCTCTTTATCCGACTTCATAGGACCAATGCTTATATCTGATGATGTTGCTAAGAAAATGGAGATGTTTTGCGATGATTGAGAGTGTAAAGAATATATATTTTAGAAGCTTTTTATCATCCTGCAATTACTCTTGTTCATACTGTAGATTCGCTAAAAAAAAGATGAATGAAGTAGAGATTTTGAAGGATGAGAAGTGTGTTCAAAGGTTTTGTGATTTTATTGATAGCACAAATTTCAAAAACAGAGTTTCTATTTTCCTTACACCATATGGGGAAGGCTTGATACATGATTATTATATTAGGGCCATGGCAAGACTTGCTATGAATCCTAAATGCCAGTATATATCCTGCCAGACTAACTTAAGTTTTGATGAGAGTGTGTTTATTAATACCCTTAAATCTTACCATGTAGATCTTTCAAAAGTTAAACTATGGGCAAGTTGTCATCCTGAAATGATTTCTGCAGGAGAATTTGTTAAAAAAGTAAATAAACTTAAAGCAGATATTGATTTAAGCGTGGGAATAGTGGCAATTCCTCAAAATCTTGAAAGTGTTTTTGACCTAAGAAAAGAGTTGCCAAAGAATATATATATGTGGGTTAATGGAAAGGATGGAGAAAAGACAAGGTATACAAAAGAACAAATACAGTCTTTGGTAAGTGTAGATCCTCTATTTTACAATGAAATCTCAAAAAGAAAAGTAGAGGATAATTGCTGCAATGCTGGTGAAGATAGTGTATTTATTGAAGGAAATGGGGATGCTTTTGCCTGTCATATTAACAAAAATCAATTATTTAATATATTCAAAAGAACTGATTTAGTAAAGTCCTTTAGGTGTGACAGAAGATATTGTGATTGTTATCTATCTTATTCCCTTAGAAAGGATTCAAATCTCAATAGTTATTTCAAACAGTATACCCCCATAAGATTGCCTTTCAAAAGAGAGATACAAGCAATTTTTTTGGATATTGACGGAACTATTACAAACGAAAATGGTATGATAAGTCAAGAAGCTGTAGAACAGTTAGAGTTTTTAAAAGACAAGGTAAAAATATATCTGGCTACATCCCTTCCTCTACCTGTAGCAATGAAAAAATGCAATAGGGTAAAAGACTGCTTAAGTGGAGGTGTGTTTGCAAATGGTGGACACATTATAGATTGGGGATTGGATTATTCTAAAGTTTATGGTATTGAAAAAAATACTTTAGATATAATACTGTATATTCCGCAATTCAGAATATACAAACTAGATGGCGAGGTATATAAGGTACTAACCTATAAAAACTATGCTACACAAGAGCTTAAATCAAATCCTAATATTAAATTGATATGGGAGAATAACCTTATCAGTATAGGTTCTAAGGATGCTAGTAAATTAAAGGGAATACTAAAAATATGCAAATTGAATTCTTATAATGAAGATAAGGTTTTTGTTATGGGAAATAGCTTGAACGACTTGGAAATGATAAGGTATTTTAAGAATTCTGTTGCTGCAATAAATTCTCAATGTAAACTCAAAGAAAGTGCCCGGTACATTTTTGATATAGGGCACTTGGCAATGTTTATTCTCTAGTATGTGTTTTAAGAATGATCCAAGATAAAAAAGGTATGTCTCCACTGTTTCGTAGATTATTCTAGAGGTTGGTAGTCGATGGACTTAAATTACTTTTAGAAGATACTGAGCAAAGGTTTAAAAGATTTATTGAAAACTTAGGAATGCTAATTGCTGTATGATTCCTTAACTCTTTTGGATTTACAAAAATACACATACCACGATAGGCTAAACCCTATTGTATAAAAAAGTGGAGTAATTAAAAGCATTGATATCATGTCGTTTAAAGATTGAAATTGACCATAACCGCTGCCAAGTGAATTTGAGTCATTTACGGCATATGAAAAGATAATAATGGTAAATGTTACAAAATAGATTAACCTTGCAATTAGAAAGGCTTTTACTACTTTAAGTGCATACTTTTTTATTTTATATAAAAAAATAAATGTAACTAAAATAAATGCCATAAATATTACTGTCGATGCTAGTGAAAGGGTTCCAATTATATAAATGTTTCCTACCCTTTGATGTGATTGAAATAGAAATATAATGCTATAAAACATTTCTACCGAAAGTAGCAAAATACAAAATATGCGCACAGGCCATATAACATCATTATCTTCTTCATATTCAAAAGGCTTACGAAATTCATCCATATTAGATCTCCTTTTTATTTAGAATATTAACATATGTTTTAAATGCAAAAATATGTGTAGGCAAAACTCAATGGTTGGAATATTTCCAACTATTTATGATATTTTATTATTATACTCTATATTTGCTTTAAATTCAATTAAAACTGTACAATGGACCACGAAACAGTTCACTAGTATTTTTGTGTAATTTAAGTAGAGTTAATTGCCATTATGTTATATAATATATTTGAGTTGTTGTTTATAATCTTTTAATCTTAATGAACATATAGGAGAGGATATAATGAACAGTTCCTTAAAAATAAAACTTGCTATTTTCTTGACGGCTTTAGTAGTTATGTTTGCTACTTTTTCAATTCCTGAGACAACCTTAAGTTCAAATACACAAAATTCAATTAACAGTATAACAGGCTATAAAATATTAAATCCTTATGAATCTGTAAACTGGATCAATTATGGGCAGTACAAGGCTAGTCTCCATGCTCACACAACTGAAAGCGATGGTGCACACTCTCCTAAACAAACAATTGAAGACCATTATAGAAAAGGCTATGATATTCTGGCTATTACTGACCATGATTTTATAAGTAATGCATGGAACAGAACCGACAGAAATCCAAATAATTATTTAACAACTAATCGCTTAAATGAAATTAATACAGGGGTTGGTAGGAACGGGAGAAAAATGATATCCATTCCCTTTACAAACGAACAATCAATGGCTCCAGAACATCTTAATACCTTCTGGGCAGATTTTAACAATGATATATTCGCAACATTAGAAAGTAACATTGCAAACTGTGAAAACCTAGGTGGAATCTCATTCATTTGTCATCCCGGGGGAGCAGGAAACGTTTACTTTCAAAATGGGCAAATTACTTCAAGAGGGTTGGAGTTTCTTAACAACTATATAAATTTGTTTATTAAGTACCCATCATGTATAGGGATGGAAGTTTTAAACAAAAGGTATGGGAACAGAGAGGATTTTAGACTTTTTTGGGATAACATACTCATGCAGACTATGCCTGAAAGGCCAGTTTGGGGATTTTCAAACGATGACTCTCATGCTATAAGTGAAATAGGATTTAACTTTAATATGATGCTTATGCCTGAAAATACAGTAGAAAACATACGTTTTTCCATGGAAAACGGAACTTTTTATGCAGTAGCTTTATTAGCTGATAATATTCTGGATATAGATTTTGAAACGTGGAATTTATTCCCTTATATCAAAGATATAGAAGTCAATCAGACTGAAAAATCAATAACCATAACTGCTGAAAACTACGACATAATTGAGTGGGTTGCAGATAATAAAATTATTGCAACAGGTAACAGCATTAATCTTAAAAACTATGAAGATAAGGTTAATAGTTATGTTCGAGCCCAGCTTAAGGGGCTAGGAGGAGTAACATTTACGCAGCCTTTTGGAATACTACAAAACTCTCATATACAAATAGGAGATGTAAACTTAGACGGAAGAGTAAATTCAACTGATTATGTTCTTATAAAAAGGCATATCCTAGAGATGGAAGGGTATAAATTGGAATGTCAAAGTTTCCTTGCAGCGGATATAGATAGAAATGGTATTATTGATACAATTGACCTTGTATACATGAGAAGATATATTCTTGGTATCATTACCACATTTCCAGTTGGCTTATGAAGAGCAATCAATATAACAAATAAAAAAACTGTCATAAGGTATATAATAATTCAGATTGTACGTTTCTTTCTTATTATTTTTATAATGGTTAAAATCCTTTCTTTTTAATCTGCAAAAAAAGTTCGATTAGAAACTCATATATTTATCGTATTCTAAGACTCCATCTTCTATAAGGTGGAGTTCCTCTTATAAATCTTCAGGTGGAGTTGAGTCTCCATCTGAAGCCTCGATGTTTAGCTTTAGCTAAACGAGTTCACATAGTAACATTTACTTTTTCGGGTCCACATATACTTAAAGTATAGTAAGTAGATTATTTATACATGCAGAAACTGTTATTGTATTATGGGATCAACTTATAACTCTTGAGTATATAGGTTTGAGTAATAAATTTTTTTAGTTTAGGGACTGTTGTTAAGATACTAAAAATAGAAAATCTTTTTAACTATTGACTTCCAACTGTATTATTGATATAATACAGTTGGAAGTCAATACTGCAAAAAAGGGGGAGGAACTTGGATTTTGATTCAATTAAAATTGAGTTTGACACCAAACAATCTATATATACTCAAATAGTTAAATATTTTAAAATTAAGATACACCTTGGAAATCTAGTGAATAATGATGAGATACCTTCCCGAAGAGTTCTAGCTGCAAAGTTAGGCATTAATCCAGCAACAGTTCAGAAGGCATATAAGCAATTAGAAGAAGAGGGTATTGTGGTAACTATGCCAAATTCAAAAAGCGTTATAGCTTTAGATGATAATACTCTTGATAGGATTAAAAATGAGCTTACCGAAAATGAAGTTAGAGTTTTTTTGAAGAATGTAAAAGAAACAAATCTATCATTTAAAGACGTAATTGCCATATTGACTGAACTTTGGGATGAAAAATAATGTGTATGGTTAGAGTGATACACTAGGGGGTAAATATGAAAAAAGTATTATATTTGGTGAATTTTGAATTTAGAAGAATTTTTGCGAAATTGGTTTTAACAGCTGGTGCCATGTTACTTGCTCAAATATCTATTTTTTTAATAGTATTAGCTATGGATAAGAATTACTATTTGCGATTTGAACATCTGTTAGATTTATCTTTCTATCATGATATATTTAAGTTTACATGCGGTGTAATTATATTTATAGCAGCCTATAATAATTATCAGGACATATACGGAATAAGAAATATAAATCACCTAAACACTATACCTATTAAAAAGAAATTTATATATTTAAGTAAATATATATCAGCCATGATGTCTGTATTAGTCATATATGCAGCTCAAATAACAAACATATTTGTAACATATAAAATTTATGTATCTACTCACAATGAAATTCCGAAAATGAGCAACGGACTCTTACTTGCATTTGCAAGATCAGATTTTTTAAGACTACTCTTTCCCTTTGATATAAGAATGTTTGTAGAAAACTATATAGCAGTGTTTCTTGTGGTCTACATGTTTTTATTTATAGCCATATGGCTTAAGAATAAAGATTTCACTAGAATCATAGTTGTTTCGCTGGTTCTATGGCTGTATCCTAAAGTATTTGATTTGATTTCATGGCTTGCTTTTTTAGCCTAGTAAAGGTTTGTTGGCAGTGAGATATAATCTTTGCCCAAGATGAATTTGTTTATTCAAGCATCGGTATGAATTGAATATTTAGAGTGTTAAAGGAGAGTTTTATCTATGACTAGAGTGTTGAAAAATAATTATTATATACTGGGGTTTTTGTTTATTATATTGGTTTACTCAATAAATTTTTTATTTGTTACCTCGAAAACTGATGATCAAGCAGTTTCATTGAAAACAGTAAAAGGTGATGAAAGTGTGATTGAGGATATTGAAATAAGCGGTGTCATTCACGATAAATCATCAGGAATATCATTTACTCTTAGCAATGATCAATATCACCAAAAGTTTAAGTTTTATGTGGATGAAGAAGAGTTTGAAAGAAGATTAACCAGTTCTAATAATTACTATGGATCGTATGCTTTTCAAATAAGGAGAGATATATTTAGATATTCATCTTACTATATGCTGTATAACAGATATTATATACGAGATGCAAGAATTGATTTATCTAAAGAAGACATAAACAACTACAGAGAAATTTATATAACTAAATCTGGAGATTATAAACTAGGAAAGAATGAAACCACAAAAACTGTTGGTATTAAAACTGACATTATAATGTCTTCGGAATATAGGAGTTTTAATTATGGCTCTTATACAACAAGATTCATTGAAGAATTAGATGGGAAGTTATATTTAGCTATACCCACGGATTCATCACATAAAGGGAAAAGTGGAATTTATAAAGTGTTTGATTCAGATGATAAGATTAAGGGAACCGGAGAGTTGGGGTACAGAAAGCTTGCAGATATTGACTTGGAGGATGGAAATATAACAGTAGAAGGAATGTTCGCATTAAAAGATAAGCTTTGTGTAATTTTATTTAAAAAAAACCACAGTGATTCTCAAAGTAAATTAATTCTTAAATCTTTTGACTTAAAGAGCGAAAAGTTTAGCGGATATTTTGAAATGTCGATGCCGAACGCATTTAGGCAAGATGGGATTAATGGATATTCAACTGATGATAAATTAAGCTTAGTTATGGATAAAGTGTATACATTTAAGATCTCTGATGTTATTTCTTTATTAAGTGAAGTGAATCTTGATATGATAAAAGAACGGATAAAGGAGAGTGAAATCAGCAGGGGCTTTAAAACATTTAAAACTGAAGAGAATAGATTGAAGTATGTTAATGTGAATTATATAGATTATGCAGTGCGTTATCAAGATGTTGTTTTAGATGTTAAATATAAGAATGGAAGGACGTACATTCTATATGGTTTTGGTCAGGTCGAACCTAATACAAGTAACTGGTATCTAAGAGGATGGTGTGTTTTGTTGGATCCAGATATTATAGTTGAGTTGATAGTATATAATGATGAAGGAGAATTAGAGTTTTTAGGGTCCATAGAAAGCAACATAACTGATGATAGAATATGGCAGTCTATACATGATATCGATATATTAGAACAAAGAAGAAAGTCGGAAAACGTTATAGACGTGGAGGATAGTGTTGCTGATTTATATACTGGGAAAAACAGAAGATTTGGTCAATTAAAAATAAATTTGAGGTGACTTTATGATATATTTTAAAACTGTAATGAAAACTTATAAAAAAAATTCTATGCGAATATATTTCAATCTTGAAATTAAACCGGGTGAAGTAGTAGGCATAATTGGTGAAAATGGTTCTGGAAAATCTACCTTAATGAAGATTGGAGCCAATCTTATAAACTATGACAAAGGTTGTGTATTTATAGATGGAGAGCCTTTTACAGAGAAGGCCTACGAAAAATTAAGTTTTATTTCAGAACAGGGAAGCTATTTTCCATTTCTTACATCAAAAGATCATGAAGAATTCTTCCAGGTAAATTTTGAGAATTTTGATAAATCTCTATATAATAAACTTCTAGATTATTTTGATATACCGAAAAATAAGAAAATAAGCACTTTCTCAAAAGGTCAAAAGGCTAAATTTGAAGTGGTGTGCGGCTATAGTAAGAAAGCCAAGTATATACTTATGGATGAGCCGTTTTTAGGAACTGATGTAAGAACTAGGAGTGATTTTTTGAAACTTATGATTGGAAGTATGAACAATGATGACATAATAGTTATAGCTACTCATTTTACTGATGAGATTGAAAATTTTTTGACTAGGGCAATTCTTATGAAAGATGGAGACATAATAAAGGATATTGATATTGAGAAGCTAAGGGAAGATGGAGGGACACTGGTTGAAGAGCTTAAAAAAGCAAGTGACTATAAAGAAGACATTTTAGATATAATAGAAAATTAGTGAGGTTTATGGTTATAGAAAAGGTTATATCACTCCTTTTCCTGGTAGTGGAAAGTTAACTGGAGAGGAAGAGCAGGTTAGGAAATGCTAAAAATATAACTTCCACTATTATTTCGCTACAGGCATTAATTACAAGTAAAGGACTTAAAAGGGTCAGAGCTCGATGTCCTGAGATTTTTTTGATGCCGAATATACCCTGAGAAAAAGTAGAAACGATATTTTAGACATTCCTAAACAAGTTTTTACTGAAACCACCCTGTTCAGCTTTAGCTGAGCGAGTTCACTGACGCTATCAGATTTCGTAGTCAGTTACTCTTCTTTCAGTCCTTGCTTCTGATATAAAAGGTATAACAGCTTTATGCTCAGGATGAACTTGATAATTATCTAAGTCTTCTTTAGTTTCAAATTCTGAATATAATATTACATCTGCACTTTCATTAGTTTCAGAAAAATCTATTCCTACTTCAATTTTAAGCATCCCAGGTATTTTGCCATCTAGCGATTCAAGTTTTTCTTTTATTATTTGAGCATTTTGCTTTTTGGTATTTCCATGTGCTGATTCTTTCAATTTCCACATTACAATATGTTTAATCATTTTTCATCTCGCCTTTCCACAATATATTATTTTTAAGTGTTTTATATTTACCAATATTAATTTTAATGAAACACCTGTCACTAAAAATATTTATCTTTTAAAAACTTCTTTCAAATACATTATAAGATTTGATGAGCCAAAAGACAATTGATATTATCAAAAATATGCATGAACATTAATATAGTGAAAATTTCACATGTTTTTGTGAAATTAGACACTGTAAAAAAAGAAATAAAAATAATATTATATAATTAAGAGAAATAACAAGGACGAGTTGTTTAAGTATAAAAAAGGAGGGTATTTATGTATAATAAAATATCAGATAGGACTACTTTAAGCCAGAGGGATAAAAAAGTAATCCAGGAGTATATGGAAAAAGTGAGTAATATGAATTATATTCAAAGAACTTCTAGTGAAAAAACAAATAATACTATGATGGTAAAATGATATGAGTATGATGGAGATGTTTAACAGGAAAAATACATTTTTTGATGATATGCCTGATAAGGGTTTTATATACTATCGGGCTTTTCTTGTTGTATTTTCAATATTTAACTTGTTTTTTTACATACTTCAATTTGATGAAATCAAAGCAATTGATTATTTAATAATACGTTTTGAGATATCTGTGTTATTTTTTGTAATTTTTATCTTGTCATACAAAGTAGTAGCAGTGCAGAATAATCTTATAAAAATATGTTGTTATTCTTGCTTTATTATTATTTCATATTATTCGTATATGGCGTACATAAATAATTTTGCAGCTGACTTTACTATTACTATACCGTTTCTTATTGTGATTACAAGCTTTCTCTTTATATCATCCCGACAGCTAATTATATATTTGTCATACATTATTGCTATTTCTACGTTTCTAATCATTATAACAAATGAATCTCAAACTAATAAGATAGCTTATATTATATTTTTAGTTTTGGTTGCAGGAGTTTCATTTGTGTTTTCAATGCTTATTATGGATATTCAGGAAAAGATTAAACTACAAAAAAATGTGCTTATGAAGCAAAATGAAGAAATTTTAAGAATCAGTACGATAAAAGATGAGTTTATAGCTAATATTAGCCATGAAATACGCACACCCTTAAATGGGATTATAATGATGACTGATTTGCTCAAATCCACTAGTGTCTCAGAGGAACAACTAGATTATCTGGACACTATGATAAATTCATCTGAGCTTTTATTAAATATTATTAATGATATTTTAGACTTTTCTAAAATTGAGGCCAAAAAACTTGAACTAAATAGGGTGTGTTTCAATCTATTAAATCTTATAACAGGTGTAGTAAAAGTATATGAGACCAAAGCAAGCAAAAAGGGGTTGGAATTTAGAAAAAATATTCCACACGATTTGCCTGTAAATATTATAGGAGATGATAAACGCTTTAAACAGGTAATAATAAATCTACTGGATAATGCCATTAAATTTACTGAAAAAGGATTTATAGAGATAGGTATAGATGTGTTAAAGCGTTTCAATAGTTATTTACTGTTGCAAATATCAATACAAGATTCAGGTATTGGTATTGAAAAAGATAAAATCAACAAGATATTTGATTCATTTATGCAAGCTGATGGCTCAATATCAAGAAATTATGGTGGAACTGGCCTTGGTTTGGCCATTTCATCTAGATTAGTTGAACTTATGAACGGAAGAATATGGGTTGAAAGTCAAAAGGATATTGGAAGCACATTTCATTTTATAATAAAAGTCCAACTGCCCAACACCAAAGAAGTTGATAGAGATATTTCAAAGCAAAGTATATATAGTTTGACAGACTCTAGCAAACGCTTATCAAGCAAATCCTTTTTTCGAATATTGTTAGCCGATGATAACGAAATTATTAGAAATTACCTACCAAAAGTGTTAATACAATCAGGATATCATGTTGATACTGTTTCAAATGGAAAGGAGGCTATTGATTTAATAAAATTCAATTATTATAATCTTATACTTTTAGATATACAGATGCCTATTAAGGATGGATATGCTACTGCTGAAGAAATTAGAGAATATGAAAAGCATACTAAAACATATTCTTTCATAGCTTCCCTTACTGCAAATGCCATGTCGGTGGATATACACAAAAGTAAGGCTTCTGGAATGGATTTTCATCTTTGCAAGCCTATAAATATTAAGGAGATATTATATTTTATTGAAGAGTTAAAAAATGGGCGAATCCCTAGTGGAACAAGCTGGGAAGAGGAAAATCTTTCTAAAGCAGTGGAAGTTAAAAAAGATGAAGATATAACTACTCACATTTATTCTGAGGAATGGAATATGGATAAAAGTATCGAAGAACTATTTGAAAAACTAGATTATAATATAACTATTATTGATAACTTAATAAGCGATTTTGAAACTAATATTACTGGACTAATTCAAGATATAGGTGAAGCTATAAAAAGAAATGATTCCAAAAGTGTTGCTACGTTAGCACATTCACTTAAGGGTTCTTTGTCATTCATTAAGGCTGAAAACCTTTATGAACTGGCATTAGTGCTGGAGTTTATGGGAAAAGAAAACAATTTAACTGATGCTGATGACCTGTACGGGAAGCTTTATATAGAGATACCTAAGATTATTGCAGCCATGAAAAAAAGCGCAAAAGTACTTAATACTAATTTTGTTATCCGGGGGGATTTGTATGAATAATATTAAAATTATGATTGTAGATGATCAGAAATTGTTTAGAGATTGTTTGAAATATATGATAGAGGCTAACAGTGAGTTTGAAATTTCTGCAACAGCTTCTAACGGTAATGAGGCCATAGAAATTGTTTCAAGGCTAAAACCTGATGTAATTCTAATGGACATAATGATGCCAGTATGTGATGGGATAACGGCTACTAAAGTTATCAAGCAACAACATCCAGGAATAAAGGTTATTATTCTAACCACTTCAGAGTCAGACAAAAATCTTCATGAGGCTATTGAAAATGGAGCAGAAGGTTATGTATTGAAGAATACAAGTTCAGAACAACTAATAATGGCTATCAAAAGTGTCCTTGCGGGAATGGAAATCATACAAAAACAGGCTGTAAAAAGTAAATCTGATTCAATAGATCAAGTTAAAAAAGAGTCTGGAGAATTTTATATTGAAGGTGTTAAAGTTAAGCTAACAGATCGAGAACTTCTTATTTTAAAGATGATTGGTCAGGGCAAAAGTAATGCACAAATTGCAGGAACTCTTTTTTTATCAGAAGGAAGAGTAAGGAATATTGTTACCGAGCTGGTATCAAAAATAATGGTCAAAGATCGTACACAGCTTGCTATATTTGCTATAAGAAATTTAGAGCAGTAGAAACGGTTTAGCTTTGCTAAAGTAAAATATTTGAGTTTTAGGTGAACACTCTAATCCACCTAAAAAAAAGATACAAAGAACTTAACTTTAATAGAAGATGGAGTATCAGAATTAGATAAGTGTTTAAGGCATGTCTAATAATTCACATACATACTATTCATACAGTTGTGAAAAATTCACACATTATTGTGTGGATAATCACTACTAGGAGATCAAAAAATTCGGTATTATATAATTAATAAGAAATTAAATAGCAGTAGTCTTTTCTGGACATAGGAAAACGGAATTGTGTTTAGTATAAGAGGTGTTAGGGATGAAGAATGATATAAAAAACATCAATGAACTAAATGAAAAAGAAAGGAGGATTATACATGATTATGTAAGAAAGCAGATACAAAGAGTAAAGAAACAAAAAGGAGAATCTACTAATGATGAGTGTAATCTAGATTCAAAAAATATTAACGGTTGTAACCTGTTAGAGTAAGGACTATGCCAGAGATATCCTATAAAAGTACTGCCATTCCTACTTTTTAGAGGTATCTCTGGCAACCCAAAAGATTTAGAGGAGGTATACTTATGAGAGAAAAAATTTTGAAGTGTTGTAATTGCCAATCAAATATTTTTATGTCAACACATGGACAAATTAGCAAAATGAATGGATTAAGTTTTTTTTGTGAAGACTGCGGATATATAAATGTATTGAGAGACGGAGCTTTTAAGTTGGGTAAACGAAACGCCGATTTAAATATTTTAAGTATATACCAATTGATATAATTGACAGATTTATTTTAAAATTACTTCCTGTAAGTTGGATTAGAGTATCCACATAAAGCTCAGATGTTTAGCTAAACGTGTCTTTGATAGTCAATTTAGTGTCAAGAAATTTATAAATAAAATTCCAAGTTGTTTTATAATCAAATTTAAGTGTATTAGAAAGCTTTAATATTTATTACATTCACCCAAATTTCCTTTAGTTATTTGACAGGTAATATAAAGATTAGTAAAATATAAGTATAATCATTATATAAACATTCATGAGCATAAAGCTTACTACTATAAAATGAAAAGTATAATGTGAATGAATGTGGCTGCACATGTACATGTTTGCAACAGTAAGCAAATTGCACGAAAATAAAATCAAAGGTTCTATTATGAGAATAGACATTCATAAAATTAAAATATTAAGAGAAGAATATGAAATCAATCGTTTTTATTGATACGGAAATTCATCCAAAAAGCAGAAGAATTATGGATATTGGGAGTGTTAAAGAAGATGATAGTCCATTTCACTCTAATTCTGTTATGGAATTTATTAAGTTTATAAGTGGATCAAAATACGTTTGCGGTCATAATATTTTTAATCATGATTTAAAATATATACAAAGTGCAATTATAGATGGAGGAATCAAGGAATCAAACATTATTGATACCTTATACCTTTCACCTCTCATGTTTCCAGCTAGACCATATCATGCTTTGTTGAAGGATGATAAATTACAAACAGATGAAATAAACAATCCTTTAAATGATTCCATAAAGGCTAAAAATCTTTTCTTTGATGAAGTAACAGCTTTTAAGAACACAGATGATGAATTAAAACAAATATTTTATGTTTTATTAAAAGACAAAATGCAGTTTCGTGCCTTTTTTGACTTTGTTGATTACAAAAACAGTGAAGTAAATATAGAAAGTTTAATTTTTAAAAGATTTCGTCTATTAATATGTAACAATATAAATATTTCAAATATAATACTTGAAAATCCAGTGGAATTGGCATACTGCTTAGCTTTAATAAATGCAAGAAGCAGATATTCAATTACGCCTCCATGGGTACTAAAAAACTTTCCTGATGTTAAAAGAATTATGTTTTTACTAACAAACAATCCCTGTATCAGAGGATGTATTTACTGTAATGAAGCCTTTGATATTTATAAAGGGTTAAAAAGATTTTTTGGCTTTAGTTCTTTTAGAACATATGCTGGGGAACCTTTACAAGAAAGAGCTATAAAAGCAGCAGTGAACAATAAGTCTCTATTGGCTATATTTCCTACTGGAGGTGGAAAGTCAATTACTTTTCAACTGCCAGCCTTAATGAGTGGTGTAAATTCAAAAGGGTTGACAGTTGTCATATCTCCTTTGCAGTCACTTATGAAAGATCAGGTTGATAATTTAGAAAAAGCAAGCATAATAGAGGCAGTAACTATAAATGGTTTACTTGACCCTATTGAAAGGGCAAAATCTATTGAAAGAGTTGAAAATGGATCTGCATCTATTCTTTACATATCTCCTGAATCTTTGCGTTCAAAAACAATAGAACGTCTTCTTCTAGGAAGAAATGTTGTTCGGTTTGTAGTAGATGAAGCCCATTGCTTTTCAGCATGGGGACAGGATTTTAGAGTTGATTATTTATATATTGGAGACTTTATAAAATCAATTCAGGAAAAGAAAAATCTACAGGAAACAATTCCTGTTTCTTGTTTTACTGCTACTGCAAAGCAGAAGGTTATTGAAGACATAAAAGAATACTTTAAAGAAAAGCTATCTTTAAACCTTGAAGTTTTCAGTTCTGGGGCATCAAGAACAAATCTTCATTACAAAGTATTTATGAAGGATAATGATGAAGAAAAATACAATGAGGTCAGAAATCTAATAGAGGAAAAAAACTGCCCAACAATTGTTTATGTTTCAAGGACAAAGAAAGCTTTTTGGCTTGCCCAGCGTCTAACAGAAGATGGCTATATGGCAAAGCCATATCATGGCAAGATGGATAAGAAGGAGAAAACTGAAAACCAAGATGCTTTTATAAAAGGCCAGGTTCAGATTATGGTTGCAACATCTGCTTTTGGAATGGGAGTTGACAAAAAAGATGTAGGCCTAGTTATTCACTACGAAATATCTGATTCTTTAGAAAACTATATTCAGGAAGCTGGAAGAGCAGGAAGAGATGAGAGTATATCAGCCGACTGTTTTGTGCTATTTAATGATGAGGATTTGAGTAAACATTTTATTTTACTAAACCAGACAAAGCTTAGTATTAAGGAAATACAGCAGATATGGAAGGCTATAAAGGAAATTACAAAACTTCGTTCAAAAGTATCCCAATCTGCTTTGGAAATTGCCCGAAAGGCAGGGTGGGATGATAATATTGTAGAGCTTGAAGTAAGGGTGAAAACTGCTATTGCAGCGTTAGAAGATGCAGGTTATATAAGGCGTGGTCAGAACATGCCTAAAGTTTATGCTGATAGTATTCTTACAAGAAACGCTTACGAAGCAATTGAAAAAATAAACCAATCTACTAAATTTGATGATAAGCAAAAGGAAAAGGCAGTTCGAATTATAAAAAAGCTTTTTTCTAGTAAAAGCAGAAAGCACTTAGATGAAGAAGAAGCAGAAGCAAGAGTTGACTATATATCAGATCATTTAGCAATTGAAAAGAGGGATGTAGTTCAAATAGTAAATCTTCTCCGTGAAGAAAACATTTTAGCTGATATGAAGGATTTAACAGTGTTTATTAAGAAAAGAGAAAATAAAAATCGTTCACTTGCCATATTAAAATCCTTTTGGAATATTGAAAAGTTTTTATTATCAGTTTTGGTAGAGGAGGAGAAAATATACCACATAAAAGAGCTGAATGAACAGGCAGAAAAAGAGGAAGTTGAAAATGTAAACCCATATGCTATAAAAACTATTATAAACTTTTGGGCAATTAAGGGCTGGATAAAAAGACAAGTAGTAGATCATTCCAAAAATCACATTGCAATAGTGTGCCTTTACCAAAAGAAAATTCTTCAGGAAAAACTTTTAAATCGATATGATTTGGCACAGTTTATTTTAGAATATCTTTATGATAGAATCAATAAAAATGCAAGTGAAGATCAATTGGATAAAGATGAAGTATTAGTTGATTTTTCAGTTTGTGAATTAAAGAAGGCATTTGAAGATAGAATAACCATGTTTAAAACAAAAACAACTATTGATGATATTGAAGATGCTTTATTTTACATGTCCAGAATTGGTGCTTTAATAATTGAGGGTGGTTTTTTAGTTGTATATAATCCTATGGAAATTGAAAGAATTGAGCAAGATAATAGAAAAAGATTCAAGATAGAGCACTATCAGAAATTAAATGAATACTATGAGCATAAGGTTCAACAAATTCATATTGTTGGAGAATATGCAAGGAAAATGATAAGTGATTACAAGGATGCACTTCAATTTGTAGATGATTATTTTCAACTAAACTATAATTCCTTTTTAAGCAAATATTTTAAGGGCAGGCAAAATGAAATCGGTAGAAATATTACTCCTGCAAAATTCAGACAGATTTTTGGAGAACTTTCACCCACCCAATTAAAAATTATAAATGACAAAGAATCAGATTATATTGTTGTGGCAGCTGGACCAGGAAGTGGCAAAACCAGAATTTTAGTTCATAAATTAGCCTCGTTGATGTTAATGGAAGATGTTAAACATGAACAGCTATTAATGGTCACTTTTTCAAGGTCGGCGGTTACTGAGTTTAAGAAACGTTTATTAAAACTTATAGGCAATGCTGCCAATTTCATTGAAATAAAAACATTCCATTCATATTGCTTTGATATTCTAGGGAAAGTTGGAACCATAGAAAAATCGGGGCAAGTTATTCGGGAAACTATAAAGAGGATTAAAAATGGTGAGGTTGAAACGGGCAAAATCACTAAAACTGTATTGGTAGTTGATGAAGCTCAAGATATGGATTTTGACGAATTTGAACTAATAAAGGCTTTAATGGATCATAATGAGGATATGAGAATAATTGCAGTTGGAGATGATGATCAGAATATCTATGAATTTAGAGGTTCTAATTCAAAGTACTTAGAACAACTTATCAAAGTTAAAAAAGCTACGTTACATGAACTTTTAGAAAATTACAGAAGCAAGAGTAATCTGGTTGATTTTACAAACCAGTTTGTAAAAAAGATTTCCCACCGATTGAAAAACACTCCAATTGTTGCTGTGCAAAGTGACACAGGAACAATTAAAATAATAAGACATAAAAGTACCAATCTTATTATACCTCTAGTCAATGACATACTTTCAGAAGGGCTTTCGGGAACTACTTGCGTATTAACTAAAACAAATGATGAAGCTTTACAAATTACAGCCTTGCTACTTAAAAATGGAATGCAGGCAAAATTGATTCAGTCAAATGATGGGTTTAGTATTTATAATATTTTAGAAATTCGCTTTTTTCTAAGGCAGCTTAATTTAGAAGATGTTCACATAATAAGTGATGATGATTGGGTAAATGCTAAGAAAAAGTTGGTGGAAGTATATAGAGAAAGCCCAAATTTAGAGATTTGTATAAATATTATAAAAGATTTTGAGGCAGCCAATCCTAAAAACAAATATAAATCAGATTTAGAAATTTTTATCCGGGAATCGAAGCTGGAGGATTTCTATGGAGGAAAAGTTGAAACAATATTTGTCTCAACTATTCATAAAGCAAAAGGGCGAGAATTTAACAATGTTTTTCTGATGCTCAATCACTTTAATACAAAAACCGATGAAGACATTAGGCTTCTCTATGTTGGAATGACAAGGGCAAAAAGCAATTTAACAATCCACTATAATGGAAATTATCTTGACTATATAAAAACAGACGGTCTTAAATTAATTGATGACAGAAATATTTATTCACCTCCTTGTCAATTGGCAATGCAACTAAGTTATAAAGATGTATGGCTGGATTATTTTAAAGGATGCCAACATTGGATTCTTAATCTTAATACTGGAGATGAGCTTTTAGTAAAAGGTGAGTATTGCTGCAATATAGAAGGAAAACAGGTACTAAGGTTTTCAAAGCAGTTTATAAGTCAAATACAGCACATGGGAGAAAAAGGATATTACCCTAAGGTGGCAAAGATCAAATTTATAGTATACTGGCAAAAAGAAGATGAAGACTATCAAATAAGAATTATATTACCAGAAGTTTATTTTGAAAAGGCAGATAACGACTAGGGAATAGAGTAAGTATATATAAAATTATGATTGGAAAAAATAATTAAAATTTGTTATAATACTATTAAGGAAATATTGATTTGGGGAGTTATATAAATGGTTTTAAAAAAGAAAAACAGGGGTAAAATAGAGCATAAAGATTCAATTTTTAGATATATATTTTCAGAAGAAAAGAATTTTATTCAGTTATATTATGATTTAACAGGTTTAAAGCTAAAGGAAGATGAATTAGAACTATGCACATTGAATTCTTTAGTGATAAATGAACTTAAAAATGATGTAGCATTTAAAACAAAAGATGACAGATTAATTGTTATGGTAGAGCATCAAAGTACAATTAATAATAATATGCCTTTAAGGTGTTTGTTATATTTTGCAGAATTTATTAAAAAATATATAAATGATAAGAGCGATACTTTATCGCTACATCAAAGAAGAGTTTTAAAAATTCCAACACCAGAGTTTTACATAGTGTATAATGGTAAGGAAGAACTTAAAGATAAGAAGTTGAGCTTAGATATTAACTTTAAGCATACAACTAAAAAACTAGAATTAGAGGTAGATATACTTGATATTAATTTTAATAGATTACCGAAAGAAATATTAGAACGTAAAGATGCTTTAGATGGATATAGTTTTTTAGTAGAAAAGGTAAGACAGTATAAAGAACAAGAAAAACTACCTTTAGATGAAGCAATAGATATAGCAATTAAGGATACAAAAAACCAAGGATATCTTGTAGAGTATTTGAATAGAAAGGAGTTTATGACTATGTTGTTAACAACTTGGACAATAGAAGATCAGATAGCATTTTTAAAGAAAGAGGCAGAAGATGAGAAAAAGGAATTGATAAAAAAAGCTGAAGAAATGAAGAAATTGATAAAGAAAGCAGAAGATGAAAAAAAGAAAGCAGAAGATGAAAAAAAGAAAGCAGAAGATGAAAGAAAGAAAGCAGAAGGTGAAAGAAAGAAAGCGGAAGATGAAAAGATAGCTATGGTTAAAGAAATGTTATCAGATGGTGAACCAGTAGAAAAAATAATGAGATATACTAAAGTTTCTGAAACTGTAATTAAAAAGCTTCAAGAAAATCTTAGGATTTCAGATAAGTAAATTGCTAGAGGAAGCAAAAAGCGATTAATACCTCATTAAGCCTCCTAAGCTAGTAAAAACATATTGTAACAAATAGGTAATTAAAACATAGAAAATGTTAAAAAGTGAAGCAGGGCAATATACTATTCTTCTCAAAAAGTTTGCTTTTTTAGCAAACTTTTTTAGAAGATATAGTTCCTCTGTTTGTCGCAGCAGAACTTACTACTTTGATTGCAGCTTCCGCTGCGATATGCTCTTGAAGCAATAAAAAATGAGGACAGACTCGGTCAAAACGTCTGCCCCCAGTTATCCGCTAAATTTTCAGAGGTCTCTTGGCAATAATTAGTATTGAGTTTTTCTTAAGAATATTTTATAAACTGTAACAAGTAAAATTATGTTGTAAACTGCTCCAATAAATAAATACATGGGATAACTTAAATTTGCACTATTATTTATTGGAAAAAGCTTAAGCATAATTCCTTTTATGGCCCAAAAGTTTGGAAATATTCCTAAAACATACTGCATGCCGCCTTGAAAAGCATCTAATACCATGAGAGCAGGTATTAGGGCAATCATTCCCGTACCCTTTATATATGCAAAACCCTCTACTTTATTTTTTGCAAAAGCTGATTGAAATAGGGCTAAAAAAGGAACGAAAATATTGCTTACAATAGAAAACATAAGAATATCAAGTAATCCGATATTATCAAATAGAGATATGTTCCCTAAAGTATATTTATCCCCTGCAATTAATTTAGTGCCATACAATATCACAACTGTACTTAAAACCGTAAGAATATACATATAGGACATTTTAAACTTTACATACCCTGATGCACCTAAAGGTGTAACCCCAATAGTATTTAAGGTATGCTCATCTTTGTGATCTAATAGCAGAAAAGTAGCCATAGCTGACAGATAATATCCTCCAAAAGATACAATAACGATTAAAAGTAAAAGCATTGTAATCTGAAGAGCACCTCCTTCAGTGTGATCCATAGATTCAAAAATTAATGGAAAAACAAAGGAAGCCAAAATTAGTATTAAAATAGGGAAGAGAGTCATAAAAATATTTATTGGATCTCGCACTATGGTTTTAGATTCATACTTTAAAAGCGAAAAATATTTACCCATATCATTACCCCCTTACTGCACTGTCTTTAAATTTTGGATAAACAACATACTTGCACAATAAAACAGTCAATGCCACCAGATAGAGAGAGGCAACGAGTATTTTTCCCATATTGAATTCTCCAGATATGGCAACGGCTATAAGATTGCTTGCTGAATGTGATGGTGAAAGCATCAATAGCCATTCGTATTTTTTATCTATAATTCCAAATGTAAATAGTATTGATGGTATCATAAAGGGAAAAATATAAGCCATGATCCAACCAAGCAGGGATGTAAAATCTTTGCTTATAAGTGAGAGAAGAAATCCCAGTGTTGCATGTACTGCCCCTGCAATTAATATAAACAGTAGTAATACAGGGTAATTAAAAGTAATTCCATGTATAAAATAAAGAGATACCGATACCACTACAATAGACTCAATAGCTAAAACAAGAGAAGCTCCAAGTTTGGCACTAAATATTTGGGTTAAGGAAACAGGCATAACCATCATGGACTTGATTGTACCCTCTTGTTTTTCTAAATGAAAAGATGCACCTATAAGCAATATCATCATCATGCCTACATCGACGAATATAAGCAGTGGAGCAAGTTCTAAGGCTTCTTGACTAGATACCATAAGGAAAATAACAACCCAAATAGCCATTGTAGCAATACTGACAGGAATTATTTTATAAGTTATTAACCTTTTGATTTCTCCAAATATAAGACGTAGTGTAGTTTTCATTTAAGATCAACTCCCGTCACAATAATAAATATATCTTCCATAGATGTTTCGCCACTGTGTATGGTTTCTATCTCCTTTTCCTTAAGTAATGTATTAAAGTCATTGTTATATCCAATATCCTGTAATGGAAATACACTGCTTTTAATTGCTTCATTTTCTCTATATTCAACCCTGACCTCGTGTTTGCCGTATTTAATCTTTAAATTCCTTGGAGTAGAAACTTCATAAAGATTTCCGTTTACACAAAAACCAACACGATCACAGAGCTGGTCTACATCATTCATAAGATGTGTGGTTAAAAATACAGTTCCCCCATTAGACCTGTATTCAGAAATAATCTCCTTTATAATTCTGGCGTTTTTAGGATCTAGACCATTAGTAACCTCATCTAGAAACAGTACGCGAGGATTATTTAGCATAGCCCTAACAAAATTTAGACGCACCTTCATTCCTTTTGAATACTCTCCAACTTTAACATCCTTATGCTCCCAAAGTCCAACTCTTTCCATGAGTTCCTGGTAGTTGGCAGTGTTCTTGTAAAACCCTGAAAAGAATTTCATATTTTCAATTGCAGTCATCTTTGAAAAATGAACAGGCATTTCAAAGCCTACACCAACCTCTTCATAAAAGTCTTTACCTATTTTTTTTAGATCAGTTCCAAAATAGCTAATTTGACCTGAGTAATCCTCAAGCAACTTAATCAAAATTTTCTGAGTTGTAGATTTTCCTGCACCGGAGGGACCTAATAAGCCAAATATTTCACCTTCATGAACATTAAAGCTGATACCTTTTATAGTATCGTTTTTGGATGTTGGATATTTAAATTTTAAGTTTTCAATGTTAAAAGCTGTACCCATCATTATTCCTCCTTCTTTTTTGATATGCCAAATTGCATACAGTCAATTAATTGGTCAATTGTAGACAAAACATCTTCCTTACTGCAGTTTTTTGGTATAAAATCAGTGTAATTACTTATAAGTATCCCAAAAAGATTTTCTATAAAGTATGGCGAATAGCGGGAATCGATTTGACCAGACTCAATGGCGGATGTTATAAGGGGTGAAAAGGATAAACTTAAGTCATATGGAAAGAATTTCATTACAGTATTCTTAAATGAGTTATCCATTATAAACTGGCTGCTTAATTTGTGAAGCCTCTCATCCTTTAGCATAAATTCAACAGTAGCCCTTATAATATGCTTAATAGTACCAAAAAAATCCCCACTGTTTTGAAGTTGAACTAAAATAGGTGTAAAAAAATTAATTTTTCTTTTAAATAAAATGTCCATCAAAGTCAAGTAGAGCCCGAATTTATCTCCAAAATTGTGGTAAAGACTACCCTTGCTCATCCCAGCATTTTTAAGTATGTCGTTTAGTGAAGCGTCTTCATAATTTTTTTGAGAAAATTCATTAAGAGCTGCTTCGTATAGGTGAGGGTAACGTAAAAGTGGGTTGCCCTCACCTAATAAAGCATGATAATCAATATTTTTTTTCAATGTACCAACCGCCTATTCGTCATCTGTAAAGGTCTTCTTTTGTTTGTTTTTCATACTTTTGAAAAATGAAATTTTTATAGCCCCGATAACAATTACACCAATACCTACTAAAATCCAATGCCACCATTCCATAATAAGACCTCCGTTATAATAAATTAACAGCTAGACCACGCGGTCTAGACCATCTAGTTTAATCATACTACAGATTGATGATATTGTCAATATATAACTTTAATTTAGATGTATTTAGTGAATGTGAAGAAAAATATGCACCCAGTGATCGGGGGGGGGCGCGTAACAAATTTAACAATCCTATTCATCTAAATCTAGGCCACAGAAAGTGAACACACATGTCAGGTTAATTCTATATTCTACAGGGATCATCAACTAATATATCCGCTGGTATTAAAGTGAACAATGCTTAAAAAGAGGTATTGCTATTATACAAAAAAATAAAAAAACATGGTGATTTTTCATCTAGTATGATATAATAAGAATATCTTATATTTGATATATCATCAAATAATTCAAAATTCAAAATTCAAAATTCAAAATTCAAAATTCAAAATTCAAAATTCAAAATTTAAAATTTAAAACAGAAAGGAAGAAT
Organism: Acetivibrio alkalicellulosi; assembly: GCA_008125075.1. GTDB lineage: Bacteria > Bacillota > Clostridia > Acetivibrionales > Acetivibrionaceae > Herbivorax > Herbivorax alkalicellulosi. The sequence goes on from VLTH01000001.1 coordinate 221,369, forward strand.
TAAAATGAAAAAAAGACTGTTATCTGCTTTATTGCTATTTGTATTAATTTTTAACACTTTTGCGATATCTGTTTCTGCTGAGGTTTCCGTAAGCGTCAGCATAGTAGAAGCAAGACCTGGCGAAAATATTACTGCCACATTCTCCAATGTTTCAGGAGAAAATGCTTGGATTGGTTTTTTCAAATCAGATAGTACTAACAGAGAATATATATCATATTCCTATTTAAAATCTTTAAACGGTACTTACACAGTAGAGGCACCGAAGGAACTTGGTACATACAATTTCCGGATTTTTACCGATGCAGGTTATGACAAAAAGGTGGGAACATCATCCACTATTACAGTTGTACAATATGCCCCTAAAATTACTACTGAAAAAAATGTTTATCTGACTCAGGAGGAAATAGTTGTTAGCTACTCAGATGCTCCCATTTTTGATACTGCCTGGATTGGTTTTTTTAAAGTTGGAGATACAGACAGAGGATATATACAATTTGAGTATTTAAAAGACAAGACATCTGGAACATATACTATAGAAGCACCTTTGGAAAAAGGTCAGTATGATTTTCGTATTTTTCTGGATGCTGGATACACTCTTGTAGGAAGGAGCCAAACTATAACTGTTGAAGATCACCAACCTTCTATTGCTATATCACATACAAAGGTACCCCCTGGATATAAAGTTACAGCAACATACACAAATGGACAGCCTCTTGATGCTGCTTGGATAGGATTTTACAAAAAAGAAAGTGATAACCGTTCATACATCTCACACCAATATACTAAAGGAAATACCAGTGGAATTTATGAAATTTCTGCTCCTAATACTAGTGGTGAATATGAATTCAGAATTTTCAGGGATGGAGGTTATTACATATTAGGTAAAAGTGGAACACTCACAGTAGGAGACTTTGAACCAACACCTGCAGACAATTCTTCTGATTCTCCATCATTGGTAACTCCAGATCCTACTTTATCCACTCCAGCTCCTACCGCAACATCTATTACTTCTGATGTAATAAACTTAGGTGTGCGTATACAGTGGGATACCGTATCTGGTATTGGATACAGGGTATACCGTTCAGCATCAGTTAATGAGTTAGGAATTTCAATAACAGATTTTTATATAACTACTACAACATTTATTGATGTTAATGTACAGCCAGATACACGATATTATTATACTGTAAAGCTTGTTATAAGCGAAGCAGATCCCTTTAGAGGAATAGATGAAAAGCTTGGAGAAATCATAGGTGCTTTTTCAATTAAAACAGGAGCAGATACCGATAGCTCATCTATACCAAGGAGCTTTATAATACTTCAGATTGATAATCCCTATATGATTGTTGACGGCAAAAGTGAAGAAGTTGACCCTGGAAGGGATACTTCTCCTACAATTATCTCCAGCCGTTCAATGGTTCCCATCCGTGCTATAGTTGAAGCAATGGGGGGGGTTGTAGGATGGGATCCCGACGAAAGGAAAATTACACTTGAAACCAAGGACAATAATGTTGAAATGTGGCTTGGCAAATCCAACATACTGGTTAATGGTGTTGAAAGCCAAATGGATGTTGCTCCTGTGGTTGTTAACGGGCGAACATTGGTTCCTATACGTTTTGCTTCTGAAAATCTGGGTGCTAAAGTAGACTGGATTAATTCTACAAGAGAAGTTGTAATTGCTTATAGCGATATAAGATAATCTAAATAAATTTACAAATAAAATTGCACCAGTATGGTATAAGGGAACACTAACATAATTATGTTAGTGTTCCCTTATTTTTGTTATAAAATCTATTTAAGCAACTACTAAAAAGAAAGCACCTTGCTATATCAACAAGTATGTGTGTTGTTTTGCACAATCACAAGATATTACTTAAGCATTATTACTTCCACTCTTAGTGTTTATTAATCATGTATTTTTCCAGTATGGGATAGGTGTAAAAATTGGTTATAAATCCAATGGTGCTTAAAGTAATAAAGGGAAACAATATAACCGCCATAACAGGAAAGAGCAGAAAAGGTATTGCCGAAAGAGCAAAACACAAAATTAAAATTCCTACATTGGGAAAGAACTTTACCATTGAAAAAATGAATGCATTTTTGTAGATGTGTTTTACAGAAAGATTGAAAGTTACAAGCAAAGGATAAATATATAAATGCATCATATAAAAAAATAGAGAAAGCAATCCAATGAAATACAAAGATACTAATGCTAAAAAACTGTTAATATGTTCACTTGTGCAAATATAAATATTAACAAATATAATAAGTATAACAATAAAATCAATTAGGGATATTATCATGCTTTGCTTGAAGTTTTTTAGGGCATGTTCTTTGAAATCTGAAAAAATAAAAGCATATTCTTGCCTGGAATAGTTTCTTAGAACATATGTAAAACCAGCTTGGGCAGGCCCTGTTGTAATTAACGGAATGCTTGAAAATACTGCGCTAAAAGTAAAGAACATAATAAGGGTAAAATACATTTCTCCTGTAAAAATGCTTTGAAAAGTACCATGAAAGATTAAAAATAAAACAGTAGTTAATAATAAAGCTGGTATATTGAACAAAGAAAAGAGCATGTTCAGTTTTACAAGATTCCCAAATTTCCTTATATATAGTATCATAAACATAATTACTCTAGGTTTTGAAGGCTCATTTTTTGGCACTCCAGGACCAGGTTTGCTATAATTAATAAAACTAAATAAACTCCCCATATGTTTTCCCCTTCTAAATTCTATAATTATCATAATTTAAGTACATATTACTATATTTAACGTATCGAAGCAAGGGGGCGGTTTTTACTTCCAAGGGCTGGAAGTAAAACTAATATTTATTCAATAAAATCTTGGGCATCGAGCGCCAACCCTTTAATAATATATGGGTGAATATTTTTCATATATGCATCCATTTCATATTTCTGTTGCTAGACAGCATATCGCAGCGGAAGCTGCAATCAAAGTAGTAAGTTCCGCTGCGACAAACAGAGGAACTATATCTTCTAAAAAGTTTGCTAAAAAAGCAAACTTTTTGAGAAGAATAGTATATAACAGAAGTTCAAAAATAAAAGAATCCTTTATATAATAAACATGATTGCTGGAACTTTTCTAGATTAAATACGTCATAGTATATAACTATAAATTTAAATTAAGAGGTGATTTTGTATGAAAAAAGTATTGAGCATTATTAGCCTGGTGACTCTTCTTATATTATTAACAACACCTTTTCATATGTCCTTTGCAGAAGAAAAAACCTTAGAGGATAGACTAAAAGGTTCGGTTGTGTTGTACATAGGTAGTTCACAAGCTATTGTTAATAATGTAGAAAAACAGGTTGACCCATCTAATTATCAGGTTAAGCCTTATATAAAAGACGGCAGGACACTGGTGCCTGTGAGATTTATTTCAGAAAATATGGGTGCTGATGTGCAATGGGAGGCTTCAACATCGACTGTTATAGTTACTATGGATAAAAAGGTGGTAAAACTTGTTATTGGAAGTAAAACCATGAAAGTTGGTAATAAGGATATTGAGCTTGACGTGGCTCCTGAAATATCTGAGGACAGGACATACCTGCCATTAAGAAGCCTTGTTGAAGCTTTAGGGAAGAAGGTTTTTTATGATAGAGGGCTTATAATAATAGGAGATAAAGATGAGCCATTTGACAAGGAAGTTGAGAAAGGTTTAATTGACCAGATAATTGCAAGGGTAAATGACCTTCCAACAGTAGGTTCATATGAGACATTGAAAAACCTTATTGAAAACAGTGGTTATTCTATAAGTTATGGCAGAGGTAATCTTACATTTGATGCAATGGAAGCTGACATGGCTACAAATTCCATAGCAGAGGAAGCTCCAAGTGCAGCAATGACTTCAAGAGAAAAGGAATCTTCTTTATCACAGTCAGAAAGTTCTAGTGCAGGAGCTGACGATTATTCAACTACAAATGTACAGGTTCAAGGAGTGGATGAAGCTGATGTTGTAAAGACTGATGGCAAATTTATATATCAGGTAAATAAAAACCGTATAATTATCGCAAGGGCTTATCCATATGAACAGATGAAAATAGAAGGTATGCTGAAATTTGAGGATGATAATTTTTCTCCTTTAGAAATTTATATTGATGAAAATTATTTAGTAGTTATAGGTACTTACTATGACTATTCCACTAGTTCAAAACTAACCTTTGATGATAATAGAATTAGTATACTTCCTTACTACAACAGCAGGTCTACTGTAAAAGCTATTGTTTTTGATATAAGTAACAAATCGGATATAACAAAATTAAGAGAAGTTGAAATAGAAGGAAACTATATATCATCAAGAAAAATAGGTTCTATTTTATATCTTATAGCAAATAAGCACGCTGGAGGCTATTATGTAGAGGACAAGATGGAATTTAAGGCACCAGAGTATAGGGACACTCTAATAAGTGATGAATATGCAAACATAGATTACTCTGATATTAAGTACTTTCCGGATTTTGTGGAGCCACAATACTTGATGATTGCTGCTTTTGACATTAAAAGTGATGATAAGGCAAACATTAATACCTATCTTGGATCAGGACATAACATATATGCTTCCAGTCAAAATCTTTACGTTGCAGTATCAAATTTTAATTTTAATCATAGAATTATGCCAATAGGCATGCCTGAGGAGGAAATCAGCGTACCTCTAGACGAAGCAGCATCAGCTATTATGCCAGAACCATTTATTATATCTGAGGACAATAGAACTACTACTGTTTATAAATTTTCACTTAATAAAAGTGATGTGACATATCTTAGCAAGGGAGAGGTTCCCGGAACAATACTAAACCAGTTTTCAATGGATGAAAGTAATGGCTTTTTCCGTATAGCTACAACCGTTGGAGATATGTGGGGATGGGGAGATAATATCTCTAGAAATAATGTATATATACTTGATGATACAATGCATATTACAGGAAAAATTGAAAACATAGCTCCAGGCGAGAGAATTTATTCAGTGAGATTTATGGGGGACAGAGGATATGTAGTAACTTTCCGAGAAGTAGATCCATTTTTTGTGATTGATCTTAAGGATCCTCAAAATCCAATGATATTGGGTGAATTAAAAATACCAGGCTTTAGTGATTACTTACACCCATATGATGAGAATCATATTATGGGGTTTGGTAAGGACACTGTTGAAATGAGTAATGGTGTTTTTGTTAGTGGTATGAAATTAGCCCTATTTGATGTGACTGATGTGAGTAATCCCATTCAGAAGTTCTCTGAGATAATAGGTGGAAGAGGAACTGATTCAGAACTTTTAAGAAACCACAGGGCACTTTTATTTTCAAAGGAGAAAAATCTTCTTGCATTTCCTGTAACGGTTGTAGAAGAAGATGAGTTTTTCACAAGAAGATACAAAGGTCCTGACTTTCAGGGAGCATATGTGTATAATATTGATATAGAAAATGGTTTTGTATTGAGGGGTAAAATAACTCATCTTTCTAAGGAGGATTACTCAAAAGATGATTACTATTATTATTCTTATGACAAATACATTGAAAGGTTACTATATATAGATGATACTCTTTATACTCTTTCTAAAGGGATGATAATGGCTAATGGTCTGGAAAAATTAGAAGAACGAAACAAGTTGATTATTCCAGAATAATGAGTAAGGAATGCCTTAGAAATAAATTCGTATTCTCAAGGACAAAATCCCGATGTTTTAACGGGTTTTGGACGATGAGAATCGGATGTTATTTCTTAGCCATTACTAACCTAAAATACAGAGTTAATTAAGATTAAAATTAATACTTTTCATTTTATAAAGCAGAAAGGGCCAACCTTTCTGCTTTTTTGGGGTGCATATTATTTTTATTCACATTTGTTACATGCACTCGCTTTTTTGTCAGGGGTGCAACTTTTTTGCGTCATCATTCGTTTTATGGGTAATGGAGGTGAACAAATGCAGGAGGAATTAAGAAAGAGTAAAACTTTTACACAGATTGTTGAGAAATATTCTGATATGGTTACAAGGCTATGCCTTCTTAGGCTACAAAATTATACTGATGCAGAGGACTTGAAAATGTCAAGATAAAAATGCACATTTTTTATAATATAAAAGTGCACAATTATTATATTATCTTTTTCCAGTTGAATCAGGTGTCTCTGAGATATCAATTTTATCTTTAATCCTGTAAGATGTTCCCTTGATTTTTATAATATGTGAATGATGAATAAGTCTATCTAATAAAGCATTAGCTATTACTGGATCTGAAAATACTTCCCCCCATTTACTGAACATTTGATTAGTGGTAATTATTGTTGAATTTTTTTCGTATCGTTTTGCAATTAGCTGAAATAAAAGGTTTGCACCTTGTTTGTCAATTGGAAGGTATCCTATTTCGTCGATTATTAAAATCTTATATTTTGCGTAATGCTTTAATTTAGCCTCTAGCCTGTTTTCTGAGTGAGCCTTGTTCAATTGAGTAATAAGATCATGGCATGAAATAAAGTATGTTATATAGCGTTTTTTAGCAGCTACAATGCCCAATGAAACTGCTAGGTGAGTCTTTCCTACTCCAGAGTTGCCATAAAACAAAATGTTTTCTTTGTTTTCTAAAAACCTTAATGTTGCTAAGTCATATATTTGTTTTTTATTTATTGATGGCTGATAATCAAAATTAAAATCTTCCAGCCCTTTTTCAAAAGGAAATGCAGAGACTGCCACCTGTATCTTTGAAGCCCTTTCGTTTTTAAATTCTATTTCTTTTTCTGTTAAATCAAGCATAGCATCTACAAATGGAATATCCTTAGATGCTATTGTTTCAAGATAATTGGGTAAATAATTCCTTATTTTATCCAGTTTTAAAAACTCAAGATTATTTAACAATTTATTATAGTTTGACATATAACACCTCTTAATTATTTATTTTAGGCCTAATAAAACCGTTTATTACAATATTTCTAGTGGATTATACGATTCCCATATATATTAATAATACTGGAATTTTTGATTAAAATGGTGTATCATTAGAATGCTTGTTGGGGGATAGGGCTATGCTGGAGAGCAACCCGAGCACCTTCAAGCTTCTATAAGGCTGACGGAGAGACGCACAAGTTGCGTCTCTCTCCATGTCAGCCTATAGAATGAAAGCGTTAAACTCCGGGGTTTGGGGCAGAGCCCCATTTTAATGATTTTACCTTTAATATTTTTACAAAAGATCTACAAGATAAAAAAAATATTAGAAATCATCTGAACTATAATTGCAAAATACTTTAGCTTATGTTGGATATATCTTAATTTAAAATAATATCCATTCTCCTTAGATTATTTTCTACAAAGTCTTCTACAGAGCTTTCATCCCAGCCTTTTAGAGCGTCTGATTTAAGAATTTCAATCGCATGGTCTTTCTTGTAGTTAAAAAGCTTTTCTGATTTTGGATGACTTGCTATTAAATCTTCTGTATAATATATATTGATAGTATCTTCTACTTCATAGGCATTGACATACTTACCTATAAACCTTGTTGGCACAGAGTATTTTTGTCCTTTATAGTTAATCATGGAATCTTTATATACCTTATACTCTTTTTCGTGGTGGAAATAAGAGAGAAGAATATCCATTATTGGCAAAGGGGCTAAATACTCTTTTTCTTCTTTAAATCTATCAAATGGCATTTCGTTTGTTGCTTGAGATATCTCATTGTTAATATCATTATTGAAGTCTTCTACTATTCTTTCTAGTTCTTCAAATGTATCAAATTCTCCATTATATACCTTTAATCTATCTACAAGTTTTGCCAAAGTTTCCACCTTTCCCTTGGTTTTGGCTCTATATGCCCTACACGTTAATACTTCAAAACCCGAATCTTGTGCAAATGCTTTGAATGTATCATTTATTACAACATTCTTAAATGTTGATTTATGTCTGTCAATAACTGTTTTCATATTATCAAAAAGTATTTCATGTGGTATCCCTTGAAAGTATCTGAAGGCTTCAAACATGCATTCAAATAGGGTTTTCTGCCTTTTATCAGATGTTAATTTCGTAAACTTCAATCTGGAGTATCCAAGAACTATCAAAAAAATATTAATAACAAATGTTTCGCCCTTACGATTAATCATAGTTAACTTTTCTTTCCAATCAACTTGTGCCTGTAACCCTGGAGTCGTCTCAAATCTGATAGTTGCTTTATTACCCTCCTCATTCTTGTGTTTTTTTACAAAATTATTGACTGTTAAATATCCTCCTGCATATCCTTTTTTCTGTATGAATTTGAATACAGCCATCGATGATGCTCCATAGGTATCAACTTTTTCTTGAATGATACTTTTAAATTCATCAAGTATTGATGAATATTCACGTTTTGTAACTTTTGTTTCAACATCGTTAAGATAGCGATCAACAGTTCTTCTATTACAACCAAACCTTCTTGCAAGTTCACTTTTATTCAACAATCCATTCCCCCTTAATTTGTTAACTTGATTTAATACATCTTTCCTCATTTTGTACCCCTTTCTTATCTAAGAATAGGTACAATTATACTAGTAATCTTTGATAAAATCAGCTAAAGCGTACAAAGCAGTTGCAACAGTTATTCCATCAGCTTTTCCTAATACCTCAACTAATTTTTCTGTATTCCAAAATTTGTTTTTTAAGTCGACTAAGTGGCATCCAGCACCAAAATCAGGAATGCAAGCAAACCCACCTCTTGAAGTCCTTCCAAATAGCACCATTATGCTTGACCGACTTTCAATCATAATTTCAAAGTGACCTTCATGTTGTTCACACCTTTTAATAACACCCTCCCATTTTTCCAGCTCAGTTTCTGTTTGATTGACACATTCAAAATTCACTAAAATGCACACCCTTTCCATTAATTGTTTTAATATTACAACGTTTAAACTCTTTAATTACCAGCAAAAAGTGCACAAAATTGTGCACTTTTACTTTATAATTTTTGTGCATTTTCATATTATCATTTACAGGACTGTTATCAGAATGTTTTTCTAAAACTCTTAAAAAGCAATATTTTGGATAGAGGCGATGAGCATATCAAGTCATGGCTTATTAGGGTAACAATTAACGAGTGTAAAGATACTGTTCGAAAGTTTTGGTTTAAGAAAGTTACATGTATTGATGAAATAATTGTTCCCATAGAAGACATCCAACAAAGAGAATTAATAGAAGTAATCTTTAAACTTCCCAAAATATATAGAGAAATAATTTACTTATATTACTATGAGGGATATAAAATTGATGAGCTAAGCTCAATTTTAAAGCGAAAAGAGGGGACAATTAAATCACAGCTTAAGAGAGGTAGAGAAATGCTCAAAAAAAAGATGGGAGATGATTTTTATGGAGAATTTCAAAGGGTTTGATTATATTAAAACACCAAAGAACTGGAAGGATAAAGTTCTTGCAGCAGAGTCTGATAATCATCTACGTTATTGTAGATTTAGGGTAAGAACAATACCACTAATATTAGCAGTTTTGATTTTATTGACTACAGTGACCGTTGCAGCCAATGTATTA
>VLTH01000001.1:230980-341396 GCA_008125075.1 Acetivibrio alkalicellulosi
GATACTTTTAAATTCATCAAGTATTGATGAATATTCAAGTTTTGTAACTTTTGTTTCAACATCGTTAAGATAGCGATCAACAGTTCTTCTATTACAACCAAACCTTCTTGCAAGTTCACTTTTATTCAACAATCCATTCCCCCTTAATTTGTTAACTTGATTTAATACATCTTTCCTCATTTTGTACCCCTTTCTTATCTAAGAATAGGTACAATTATACTAGTAATCTTTGATAAAATCAGCTAAAGCGTACAAAGCAGTTGCAACAGTTATTCCATCAGCTTTTCCTAATACCTCAACTAATTTTTCTGTATTCCAAAATTTGTTTTTTAAGTCGACTAAGTGGCATCCAGCACCAAAATCAGGAATGCAAGCAAACCCACCTCTTGAAGTCCTTCCAAATAGCACCATTATGCTTGACCGACTTTCAATCATAATTTCAAAGTGACCTTCATGTTGTTCACACCTTTTAATAACACCCTCCCATTTTTCCAGCTCAGTTTCTGTTTGATTGACACATTCAAAATTCACTAAAATGCACACCCTTTCCATTAATTGTTTTAATATTACAACGTTTAAACTCTTTAATTACCAGCAAAAAGTGCACAAAATTGTGCACTTTTACTTTATAATTTTTGTGCATTTTCATATTATCATTTACAGGACTGTTATCAGAATGTTTTTCTAAAACTCTTAAAAAGCAATATTTTGGATAGAGGCGATGAGCATATCAAGTCATGGCTTATTAGGGTAACAATTAACGAGTGTAAAGATACTGTTCGAAAGTTTTGGTTTAAGAAAGTTACATGTATTGATGAAATAATTGTTCCCATAGAAGACATCCAACAAAGAGAATTAATAGAAGTAATCTTTAAACTTCCCAAAATATATAGAGAAATAATTTACTTATATTACTATGAGGGATATAAAATTGATGAGCTAAGCTCAATTTTAAAGCGAAAAGAGGGGACAATTAAATCACAGCTTAAGAGAGGTAGAGAAATGCTCAAAAAAAAGATGGGAGATGATTTTTATGGAGAATTTCAAAGGGTTTGATTATATTAAAACACCAAAGAACTGGAAGGATAAAGTTCTTGCAGCAGAGTCTGATAATCATCTACGTTATTGTAGATTTAGGGTAAGAACAATACCACTAATATTAGCAGTTTTGATTTTATTGACTACAGTGACCGTTGCAGCCAATGTATTAAATTTAGCATCAATGTTTAGTACTTTTGTAGAAGAATTTTCCTGGTCTAGAAATACCACTGTACATTTAGATGAATATCAAATAGAAGTACTTAAGAAGTCAGGCAATTTAATTAACAAGAAATTCACAAGAAATGGCGTAACACTTACAGTTGTTGGGGTAGTTGGTGACAGAGACAATTTATATATGGTGTATACTATAAAGACTAAGAAAAAGTATGATTGGAGTACATATACTGCATTTTTAAATCCTGAATTTTACCTTGGTTCACGAAGCACAGAGTCTCAAATAGGAGGTAATTATAGAATTGTAAGAGATAAGGACAATGAAGTTAACATGACATATTATAGGATTTTTGGTAGGTCTGGAGTTTTTGGTACGTATGAAAAGATTGGTGAAGAGGTAGTAATTGTAATTCGAAATGAATCAGAGTTAATTGCTACAGACATTGACTTACTTGATTTTTACCAAAAATATGGTGCAAAAGAGGATGATGACTTTTATTCTTTACGTAATAATTTAGAAATTATAACATTAAGAGCAGCGTTGCCGATAGATAAAATTGATACTGTTATGAAGGAAAATGAAAAAAGTGTTGTTATAAATAATAAGAGTAACACAGTTGCAATTAACAACGTAGGTTTTATTGATGGAAAATTAACAATCCAATATAACAAAGAGTTGAGCACACAGGGCTTTTTAGATTTATTTAGATATAAAGTTCTACTGAGAAATAAAAGAACAGGAGAATTCTATAAAGAGATTGGGGCATATCAAGTATCACATATGGTTAACTTTGTTTATGATATTGAAGAAGTAAAAGAGCTTGAGGATTTAGAAATTGTTACTCCTGCAGAATATATTTTTACTTTTCCTATTGATATTGAGGACAATACAAAGGAATTAGCCGTGAATGAAAAGTTTAGCATTAATAGATGGAATTATACTATAACCAAAGCAAGAATTTCGCCAATTTCATTAGTATTGACAGGACATAATATTTTATATTTGAACAAAGATACAATAGCGATTAAACTTAAAGATGGAACAGTTGTTAAGGATAAAATAAATTATAGTGGAGCAGGTAATAAAGACGGAGAAGGTACTGTAATAATAAACTTTGAAGGAATATATAACCTTGAAAGCATTGACAGCATACTGATTTATGTAGATGAGACAACTGTTGAAATTCCTATACATTAGAGGTTGAAGCAATTTTATAGGATAGTAAGAAATGTATAGTTGCATATTATTCTTCACATTTATTAAAATTAATACTATTTATTTTAAAAAGCAGAAAGGGTAAGCCTTACTGCTTTTTTGTTAGATATTACTTATCCTATATATAGATGTGAGATGATATAATTATATGGGTAAATAATATATATATTTTAAATTAAGTTCTAACTAAAAAAAATTTTTAAAAATTAAGAATTGGAGGTTTTGAATATGAATAAATTAGTAACTGTATTTATTATTATTGTGATTTCAGGAATTGCTGCTTCTAATATAATAGAAAAGGATGAACAATATATGGAGAGTGAAAATAACATTAGTATAATAAAAGAAAATGACAATGGTTTAACATACAAAAATATATCAGCCAAAGAAGCTAAGGAGCGAATTGACAGTGAAAAAGGAATAATCCTACTTGATGTTAGAACACCAGCAGAATATGCAGAATCTCATATACCTGAGAGTGTACTCCTTCCTTTAGATACTCTTAATAGAGATGTGACTAATGTAATTACTGATAAAAATGCAGTTATATTTATTTATTGTCGAAGTGGCAGAAGAAGTATTACTGCAGCAGAAATATTAATAAGTTTAGGATATACCAATGTATACAACTTAGGTGGAATAAATAGTTGGCCATTTGAAACAATCAAATAAAAGGTTTAATGGCATTGTAGATATATCAAGGAATGCAGGTGGAATACTTCTTATGCTTTTAGCAATAATGATTTGTTCAATCATTTTGGATGAGGCAGTTTAAAGTGTTTTTTGAAATCCAATATCATTCCAATACTTGCTAATAATATTAGAAAATATTAGAATAGTATTAGAAAGAACTTTTATTTGAGTTGGTTTGTGTTCAAGAGGATTTACTATATCAATCAATGGGTACGGGAGGATAAAAAATGACATCTGTAATAATTATGTTATCTATTCTAGCGGTTATTGGTGGTATGGTATTAAATTATTATGAGTTCTCACAGGGGTATCCTGCAACTGTAAAAAATTTGGTTGTTACTTTTACCTACATGTCTATATGGATTTTTGTATTATTAGTGGGTATAAAAAATAAGAATCCTAGAATTTTGACCCATTGTCTTAAATTTTGGATTTTAACACTGTTCTTTTTAATAATACTGATATATGCTAATAGTACAATGGCTCTACTTCATTTGCCAATGCCTTTTGTTTTTTTATTTTGCAGTCAATGGTATGGATTTAACTTTTTGAGCAGTAATTTTTTGATTGTTACTTTCTTAACAGCATTAATATCTTTATTAATGGTTGTAATAACTATAATATATTATAAACGCATAAAAGCTGTATGACTCATAAATTTTATATAATAAAATTAATGTAAGAGAAAGTGGTGAGGTTATGCTGGAAATAAGAGGTAAATTTAATACGGCAAAAGTATTTACAGACAATGTGGAAAGTGAGGCTATAGGTCAGATAGTAGAGCTTTGTAATCAAGAGTTTGTAAAGGATAGTAGTATAAGAATTATGCCAGATACACATGCCGGTGCTGGTTGTACCATCGGAACAACCATGACTATATCCGACAAAATAGTACCAAATTTAGTTGGAGTTGACATTGGATGTGGCATGGAAACAATAATACTAAAGGATAAAGAAATTGATTTACACAAATTAGATAAGATTATACATGAATTTATACCTTCAGGTTTTGATACTAGAAAAAAGAGTCATGAGTATTGTCAAAAAGTTGATTTTGAAAAGCTTGTTTGCATTAAGAATGTAAGTATAAATAGAGCAAAATTGAGCATTGGTACACTAGGTGGTGGAAATCACTTTATAGAGGTTAATAAGGACAATCATGGGAACCTTTATCTTGTAGTGCATTCTGGAAGTAGGTACCTAGGCAAGCAGGTTGCAGAATATTATCAGAATCTTGGATATAAGGAATTGGTAAAAGAAAGTAACTATGTTGCAGAAGTTATATCAAGATTAAAAGCTGAAGGAAGACAAAAGGATATACAGCAGGAAATTAAAAAAATTGTCCCTCAAAAAATAAATAAACAGTTAGCTTATGTTAAGGGGCAAAATTTTAATGATTATTTAAATGACATGAAAATTGTTCAGCATTATGCAGTTTTAAACAGAAAGGCTATTATAGGTGAGATTATAAATCACATGGGAATTAGTATAAGCCAGCAGTTTACAACGATACACAATTATATTGATCTTGATAATATGATTTTAAGAAAGGGAGCTATTTCAGCACGTGAAGGAGAAAGAGTACTTATACCAATTAACATGAGAGATGGAAGTCTTATTTGCATTGGAAAGGGCAATAAGGATTGGAATTATTCTGCCCCTCATGGTGCAGGTAGGTTAATGAGCAGGAGTAAAGCAAAACAAGTTATTAGCCTTGAGGAATTTGAAAAATCCATGGAAGGTATTTATTCAACAACTGTTAGTAGATCTACCATTGATGAATGTGCTCTAGCTTATAAGCCTATGGATGAAATAATAAGTAATGTAGGTGACACTGTTGAAATAATTGATATTATTAAGCCAATATATAATTTTAAAGCCGCTGGGTAAATGTATTTTGAATGGTGCCCAATGTAAATGCTAGTTTTTATATAAATTGATAATTACCAAGAGTTTCACAGTAATGAAAGTATAATTTCTGTTGAATATCACTTAAAAGAAACAAAGGGTATTAGACTTGATTTTTATGGTAGTTTTTTAAAAGACGCTGTTCCAAAAGAAATTCAATATTTATTTGACTAAGTAATTTGTTATGAAACATGTATTGTCTCCACTGTAACTTTATGCAAAAACAACAAACAAACTCTAAAGTTATAATGTCATCAGTAATAAATAGCAGGGCTGTTGTACAATGAATAAGAATCCATTACACACCAGCCCTTTTTGTGTATTTATATTTAATTAAACTGTATTAAATGTCATTATTGAATAAATATTAGTTTTGCAAAATCATCCTGCTTAATTATTATCCTAGAATCTTTTTTAAATCTGCTTCTGGTGTAGATATTGGAGTAAGTTGGAATTTTTCAACTAATGCAGTTAATATATTTGGCGATACAAATGCTGGAAGGCTTGGACCTATATAAATATTTTTAATACCTAGAGCCAGCAGTGTAAGTAGTATACATACAGCTTTTTGCTCATACCAGGACAGTACAAGAGATAGAGGAAGCTCATTAACGCTGCAATTAAATGCTTCAGATAAAGCTACTGCAACTTTTATAGCACTGTATGCATCATTACACTGTCCCATATCCATTAATCTTGGAAGACCTGATATTTCACCTAAGTCCAAGTCGTTAAAGCGGAATTTACCGCAAGCCAATGTCAATACAATGGTGTCCTTTGGAGTCTGCTTAACAAAATCTGTATAGTAGTTTCTTCCCACAGCAGCACCATCACATCCTCCAACTAAGAAGAAATGCTTGATTGCTCCTGATTTAACAGCATCTACAACAGTTCCAGCGTGAGATAAAACTGTATTGTGTGCAAAACCTGTCATGAGAGTATCTCCACCATTAATACCTGTCATTTTCTGAGTTTCTTTATAACCTCCAAGCTCAAGAGCTTTTTCAATAACAGATGTAAAGTCTTTTTTATCATCTATACGTTTAATTCCAGGGTAATCTACAACAGAGGTAGCAAAAACTCTGTCAGCATAATTTGCTTTTGGAGGCATTAAACAGTTTGTTGTAAATAAAACTGGTCCTGGAATATTTTCAAACTCTTTTTGTTGTGCCTGCCATGCTGTTCCGAAATTGCCCTTTAAATGACTATGTTTTTTTAGTTCAGGGTAGCCGTGTGCAGGAAGCATTTCACTATGAGTATATATATTAATACCTTTTCCTTCTGTCTGCTCTAAAAGTAGCTTTAAGTCATGAAGATCATGTCCTGAGATTACAATAAATGGACCTGGTTCAATATTACAGCTTACTTTAACTGGAGTAGGTGAACCGTATGCACCGGTATTAGCTTCGTCAAGGAGAGCCATACACTTAAGATTTACATTACCTGTTTCCATAACCAGAGCTAAAAGATCATCTGCGCTAGTTTGTTCACCAATTGCAGCTAGAGCCTTATAAAAGAAGCTGTTTACTTCATCACTTGTTTTACCCAGTGCATATGCATGATGAGCATAAGCTGCTATACCCCTAATTCCAAGAAGAATAAGTGATTTTAGAGAACGAATATCTTCATTATCATTCCATAGGGTATCCATATCCATTTCTGGATAAACACCATAGTGTTTAATTTGCTGGTCTATTTTACTATTAAGAGAACTAATGCTTTCATTATTAAAGTTTACATTTGTAATTGTTGTAAACAATCCATCCATCATAAGTGAATCAGTCTCGGGAGTGTTTTTGCCCTTTGCCCCTTTAGCAAGAGCTACTAATTTCCCTGTAAGTTCATCTTGTAAATTTGAGGTATCAGCTTTTTTCCCACATACACCATTTACAGTACAGGCCTTTCCATTTAAAGTTTGTTCACATTGAAAACAAAACATTGACATTTTAGTTCCTCCTTTTATTTACTTAGTATTTTATATACCCACCATTACTGGTATAAAATTTAGTTTTCTAGTATTTGTCCATCAGTTGAGATTACTACAATCTGCCATTGAATCAACTTACCACAATTGTGTAGTGCAGTTTTAACTGCATTTTCAATTCCACCACAGCAAGGCACTTCCATTCTGACTACTGTTACAGATTTTATATTATTCATTTTTAAAATTGCTGTTAATTTTTCACTGTAATCCCCTTCATCTAATTTAGGGCAGCCTATAAGGGTTATTTTATTTTTCATAAATTTATTGTGAAAATCCCCATATGAAAATGCGGTACAGTCTGCAGCAATAAGCAAGTTGGCGTTGTTAAAGTATGGTGCATTAGGTGGTACCAATTTAATCTGTACAGGCCACTGGTTAAGGTGTGTTTGAACATTTGTCTGAGTAGCATCAGTAGCAACATCAGTACCTTTATTATTGTGTTTAAGTGTCATAGAACGACTACCTGGGCAACCACTAAATTGCTGTGGGGGTTGTTGTATATTTTTCTTTACAGCCTCTTCATCAAAAGGTAATGCGTCACGCTCTTCAAATGTTATTGCTTTAGTTGGACAGACAGGTAAGCAGTTACCAAGTCCATCACAGTAATCATCTCTTAAAAGTTTTGCTTTTCCATTAACCATTCCTATTGCTCCCTCGTGGCAGGCTTTTACACACAAGCCACAACCATTGCATTTATCTTCATCTATTTTAATCATTTGTCTAATCATTGTTAGATCTCCTTTCAATTGATTTTATAATTTCATTATAGTAGAATAAGAATAAAGATTCCGTTGCATTTGCAACAAAAGGAGAAATTATTTTGAAAAGTATAGAAATAATAAAAAAAAACTATCTATTTAAAGGTATCCATGTGGATAATTTAAAAGAAATACTTACCTGTTTAAACGCAAAATCTTCTTTTTATAAACAAAGAGAATTTGTATTATTAACTGGCCAGAAAATTTCATTTATTGGTATAGTGGTATCTGGAAAAGTTGTTGTTGAAAAAGAAGATAAAGACGGCAACAGAATTATTATTTCAGAAATACCTCCTGGAGAAATGTTTGGAGAGGCCTTTGCCTGTGCAGGAATAGAAAAAAGCTCTGTATCGGTGCAAGCAGTAGAAGATAGTGAAGTTTTACTTATTAACTATAAAAAAATAATTACAACATGTTCTTCAGCATGTATCTTTCATACTAAGTTGATAGAAAATATGCTTGAATTACTAGCAAGAAAATTATTAATGCAAAATCAAAGAATGGAGTTTGTTTCAAAACGCACTATACGTGAAAAACTACTTTCTTTTTTTGAAAACCAAAAAAAATTATCAAATTCAGATAAATTCACAATACCTTATAATCGTGAGCAACTTGCTGATTTTTTATTTGTTGACAGGAGTGCACTTTCAAGAGAACTTGGCAAAATGCGCCATGAAGGATTAATTAAATTTGATAAAAACAAGTTTGAATTGATGTATGTGTGAGTTTTAAAACATATATAATTTTTAGGTGGAGTAGAGTCACCCCTATATTTAGCTTTAGTAATGGTAAAGAAATAACATCCGATTCTCATCGTTCAAAACCCCTTAAAACATTGGTATTTTTTCTTTGAGAATACGAAGTTATTTCTAAGGTAATCCTTAGTTAAAGGAGTTAACTTATTCTATTATAGAATTTCACATATACAGTTTTGGGTATCATTAAATAAACCCAGTGAAAGTAGAAGTAATATATCACATATTCCTTAAGTGGTAAATGTTTTGTTATTGTTTTGTAACTATTTAATTGAGGTTATATTTTATAATAAAATTGAGCTCAATAATAAATAATTTATCTGGAGGGATATATATGAAAAAAGTAATAATTACAGCAGCTTTAATTGCAATTATTATAAGTGGTTGCAATATAGCTAATGATGTTGGTGAAAGAATAAAAAGTCCAAGTTACCCGGAAAATTCAACTGACCAAGGTAATATGGTAGCAAATCAAGAGGGAGAAATAAGTTCTGAGCAAACTGAAGCATTATATGATGATTTTATAATGCTTGCTATTAACGGAAAGAAACCATTTGAACTTATAGCTTTTATGGATAGGGAAATTAGCAAAATATCAAGAGAAAATGTAGATAATATAATACTTGCTTTTGAAGAGGTTTTAAAAATGTACGAGAGTTACTATCAGAATGAGTTTTTTACATCAGGTTTATCTGTACAGATAAGTAACGATTTTAATGATAGTGCCAATGCTATTGAAACTATTAAAGATGATAAACTTAAGTCTTTAGCTAAAGAGGTAATTAATGGAGGATACAAGCTTGTAAGCCGTGAAGGATCTGTTTATCCTATAGTTGATTATTCATTTTTAAAAAAGTACAATAGTTTTATGTCTGATAAAGTAGCAACATATATAAATATAAAAGCCAATGAGTCAGATAATCCAGTTGCTTTAGACGCAGCATTGGTAATATCACGTGAGGAACTTGAAAAAAGGCTCTTAGAACTTGAAGACTTTATAGCTAACAATAGTGACTTTGTCCGAATAGATCAACTAGAGAGTATTTATTATAATTATATGGCAATATATCTTTTTGGAGTTGACAATACTCCTGTATATAACTATCAAACAGGTATTTATAAAGATGATGTAATTAAAAGCTTTAATGATATGATAAAAAATCATTCGGGAACAAAAACTGCTGATATTACAAATGAGTATCTTAACATCATTAAAGAAAATAATTATACCATTAATCAAAAAACAAGTGATTTTAGAACTAACTTGTATAAAAACGCAAATAATAATAAAATGAACTATATATATACTAAGGGTATGTTTAAAATGTTATTGCCAGAAAAAGCGGGATATAAATGGATATACAATGGATTTGCTGAGTATGGGCATGATATGGAGCTAAAAGAAATTACAGAATCTGAGGATTTAATTTATTATATAATTAAAGGAAAAGTTCATGATATGTCAGACGGAGAATCAGGAAAACCAGAAGACTACTATGATATAAATATGATGTACACCATTGAGGATGGAGCTATTATTCAAACAAATACTGGAAAGATGATGATGGATTCTAAGGTTGACTCATTAGAGCTTATAAGAGCCCCATTTATAAAGGGAAAGAGCTGGAATCAGATAGTTCAGGATGAATTGGGAAATGTAAGATTCCTAATTAGCACAATTACAGATATAAATGAAGTGGGAGGAGCTAAAGTATATACTGTAGAATACAGAGATCAAGACACTGGCTACTATGAAATTAGAATGATTGAAGAAGGAGTTGGAGTTGTAGCGTTTACTAAACTTTTTCAAACAGACGATGGAGATTTTGAAATTGGATATAGTTTATTTAGAGAAAAATCAGGATATTAAGAGGTAATAAAATGTCAATTAAGGTTTTAGTTTTAGAAGATGACCCTTCTATAAGAAGTATGCTTGTAGTTAATTTTAAAAAATGTGGTTTTGAATTATATGAATGTGCAACCGGAGAGGAAGCTCTCACGGTTGCGCACATACATAATGATATTGACATAGCTGTTTTAGATATAATGCTTCCTGGAATAGATGGTACTCAAGTGTGTAAGATATTAAGAAACAAATATCCTTTCCTTGGAATTATAATGCTTACTGCTAAAGCTCAGGAAAGAGATAAAGTGTATGCATTAGAAAGTGGTGCTGATGACTATGTTACAAAACCCTTTGGTATATCAGAGTTAATGGCTCGTGTAAACTCACTTGTCAGAAGAGTTAAAATCAACACAGAAATTGATATTAAAAGTGTTAAGCAGGGCAATTTTGAACTTGATGAGTTTTCCAGGAAGTTTTATAAAAACGGCATTGAAATAGAACTTACACCAACCGAGTTTTCAATTATAAAGCTCTTTATGAAAAACCCCCATAAGGCAATTGACAGAGATGAGATATTGACTAAAGTATGGGGAGAATATTATTTTGGAGAACTGAAGATAGTAGATGTTAATGTTAGAAGACTGAGGAAAAAAATCGAAGATGATCCGTCAGATCCTAAGTATATTGAAACGGTTTGGGGTGTTGGTTACAGGTGGAAAGAGGGAGAAAACTTTTGAGAAGTAGTATAGGAAGAAGAATATCTTTAAGCATTTTTATTGTTATTTTCCTAACGGTCTTGATATTTGAGATTGTTTTTGTTATGGGTGTAAATGAGTTTTACTATGGGGGTGCTTTAGGAATTCTATCAGATAAAGCATTGTCCAGTGCAAACTTTTATAATATGTATTTAAGATACGAGGGTCTTTATAACAAAGCTAGCACAATAATGGGAAACTACGAGGAGTATGACAAGGCCGAGCTTCAGATTGTGGATATAGATGGTAATATAATAATGTCCTCAACAGGATATTTACATACGGAAAAACTGGACGTTAGTCTTATGAGGAATTTAGAGGTGGGAGAAATATATTCATGGCAAGGGCGAATAAATATTACTGGTGAAGAAGTTATAGCTGTATCAACTCCCCTAATTGAAGGAAATTCAATTGTAGGCTACCTAAGGTTTGTAAGTTCCATACAGGAAATTAAGGCATCGGTAAGGGACCTTATATCAAAAGCCATTTTTTTAGGGGTATTTATATTAGTCTTATCACTTATTTTAGCTGTTGCCTTATCTAGATCTATTGTTCGTCCAATAAGACACCTGACAGATGTATCCAGAAATATTGCAGGTGGTAATTTTGATATAGTTGCCCGAAAAAAATATGATGATGAAATAGGTGAATTGGCAGATACAATAAATTTTATGACTAATGAAATTAAAAAGAGCAATAATTTAAAGAACGACTTTGTTTCTTCAATTTCTCATGAAATACGCACGCCCCTTACGTCTATAAGAGGATGGGCAGAAACTTTAAGTGAAAATTCAATAGATACAGAAGAGACCAAACAGGGTATAGGAATAATCCTAAATGAATCAGTTAGACTCACAAAGCTTGTTGAAGAGCTGTTGGATTTTTCTAGGTTTGAGTCTGGCCGTATAAACATGAATTTTGAAAAAGTTGATTTAAATTTATTAATAAAAGATATTTTAAAGCAATATAGTATAAAGTTTGAAAGCAAAAGTTTACAAATTGTAAGTAGTCTTGACCAAAATATAACTTATGTAAATGGTGATGGGGATAGATTAAAACAGGTCTTTATAAATATTATTGATAACGCATTGAAGTTTTCCCATGAAAAAGGGATGATTAAAGTGACAACAGCGAGTACATTTAAGGGGGCAAATGTGATTATTGAGGATAATGGAACAGGTATACCCTCAAGTGAATTACCTCACATAACAGAAAAGTTTTATAAAGGAAAAAGCAAACAGGCGGGAAGTGGATTAGGGCTTTCTATCAGCAAGGAAATTATCAGTCTTCATAAAGGAACTTTTTATATAGATAGTGTTGAAGGAAAAGGCACAAAAGTTAGTATAGGACTTATCTAAAATATTTACAGGACCTAAACTGCACAACTGAAGTTTCTGGAATATTTTTCTTAACGTATATTAAAGGCACCCTTTAATATACTGTTTTTTTTCAAAATATTAAAGAGGATTTTTAAATTCAGCGTAGAATTAATAAATATATGCAGAAAAAATTAACACATAGTTAAGGATTAGCTTAAAAAATTACTTCCACTTTTCACAGAGCCTATTTAGCATCAAATAAGGCTTGTAGTTAAAATAGTAGTGGAAGTTTATTTTCAGTAATCCTAATCATTGAATGGACACTTAAATTTTCAGTTTAAATATGCTTGTCTATAATAAAAAGCTTTTAAATTATTAAGCTTTTTTTCTTACTTCTTAGAATACAATAGATTAAATGAATAAAAAAAAGGTGGGTCTTATATGAAAAAGATGCTAATAATTTGCCTGTTTATATTTAGCGTATCTTTATTTTTTAACACATCTACAAGTGTTGGTTGGTCTAGCTTTGACAAAATAGACATAGAAGTTAACAGTAATATGATATTTATAAACAACAGACCTGAAAGGGTAGATGTATATATTGAAGAGGATATAATATATTTACCCATTGTAGATATCATTAGTTTACTTGGTGGAACTGTTGAGTTTAAAATGGAGAATAAATGTTATTATATAATTTTAAAAGGAAGAGAAGTTTCAATATGGATTGGAAAGAGAGTTTACTTGATAAATGATGATGTTAAAGAAGTAATTTACCCGCTGTTAGAAATAAACGGTACTCACTATATTTCCATAAGACATTTAGCCCAAATCCTAAATTATCAGATATACTGGGATAATGTTTTAAGAAAAGCTACATTATCAAATAGTAGAAATCTAAATAATGAGTATATTTTTAAGGATAGCAAAAGTAAAGTTTTAAGTGATTTAGAAGTTGCTCAAAAGGATTTAGAAACCCTTCAACTATCAAAAAGAGAGATATATGCACGGCATGGATATATATTTGAAGATGAAAAAGAGAAAAATTACTTTCTTAATAAATCGTGGTATACTGTAAAAAGTAATGACAGCATAGTGCTTAGCGAAATAGAGAAACAGAATTTAGATTTAATCAATTATTATATTGATATAAAAGAAAGAAAAATCGATATTATAATTATTGATAAAGATAGCTTTAAACTAATACTACTTTTACGGGGTGACTTTAAGGTTTCATATACTATTGCAATTGGTAAATCTTCAACACCTACACCAGTAGGAGAATATAAGATTATTAATAAGTATATGAACCCAGGAGGTCCTTTTGGAACAAGATGGATGGGACTTAGTAGGCGTAATTATGGCATTCATGGCAATAACGATCCCGATTCTATAGGAACTATGGCTTCACTTGGTTGTGTAAGACTACACAATGAGGATGTGAATCAGCTATATGATAAGGTATATATAGGAATTGACGTTATCATTAAATAAATCATTATACTTAAGGATACTTATTATATTTTAAAATATTTTTAATAGGGTATTGACTAAGTGGCGATAGTATGGTATAATACAATAGCTAGGAACTATATATTATGGATTAAATTTCTGAACAATACCCTCCTTTATTTTTTTGGAGCGAGAAGTTAAGAATTATAGGTCCAAATAAAATTGAGGAGGTATATAGATATGGCGGATAGAACATTAAATTGTAAAGATTGTAATTCAGAGTTTGTTTTCACAGAGGGTGAACAGGAATTCTACAAAGAAAAAGGTTTTGACAATGAACCACAAAGATGCCCAGATTGTAGAAAAGCAAGAAAACAACAAAGAAGTAATAACAGATCTTACAGTAGTAGATGGTAAATAAAAGAGAGCATATGCTCTCTTTTTTATAGCATGTGAGTTTATAATAATCTATTATGCCACTTCTAAACTATTCAAATTAAGTTTTTTAAATATATTCTTAACCTTATTAAATTGGTTCATATTATTTAAGTGAAAAAAATATGAAAGAATCATAATTCGAAAATGAACCTAAATATTAATGTTGACAAATAATTAACAACATGTTATTCTATGATTGTTAATATATTAACAATCTATTTTAATAGATTGTTAAAGTACTGAAAGGATGTGGAAAGTATGACAAAACAACAAGATAAGAAACTTGATATTAATGAAATGATAACTACCCTTGTAGAAAATGGGAAAAAAGCTTTAGATGAGTATATGAAACTTGATCAAGAGCAAATTAATAAAATTGTACATGCTATGACAATAGCAGGTCTTAATGACCATGTGCGCTTAGCAAAACTAGCAGTTGAAGAAACAGGAAGAGGTGTATTTGAGGATAAAGTTATAAAAAATATATTTTCAACAGAATACATATGGCATAGCATAAAAGAAGAAAAAACAGTTGGAATAATTGCTGAAAATGATATGGAGGGCTTTGTAGAAGTTGCAGAACCAGTAGGGATAATTGCTGGAGTTACTCCTGTGACAAACCCAACTTCAACTACTATGTTTAAAACTCTTATATCTGCAAAGACAAGAAATCCAATTATATTCGCTTTTCACCCCTCTGCTCAAAAATGTTCATTAGAGTCAGCCAAAACATTACGCGATGCTGCTATTGCTAATGGGGCACCAAAGAACTGTGTTCAATGGATAGAAGTGCCTTCTGTAGAAGCAACAAATGCTCTTATGAACAATCCTGGTGTGTCTTTAATACTTGCAACAGGTGGTTCGGGAATGGTTCACTCAGCTTATAGCTGTGGAAAGCCTGCTCTTGGTGTAGGCCCTGGAAACGTACCATGTTATATAAATAAAAAAATTGATGTCGAAAGAGCTTGTACCGACCTTATTTTGTCAAAGACATTTGACAATGGTATGATATGTGCTTCTGAACAGGCAGTTATTGTTGATAAGGATATCAAGGATCAGTTTGAAAGTGTTATGAAAAAATACTCCTGCTACTTCTTAAATAATGAAGAAACTCAGAAGGTTACAAATTATGTAATAAATACTACCAAGATGAGTGTTAATCCTGAAGTTGTTGGAAAAAGTGCTTCATGGATTGCAAAAAACGCAGGTGTAGATGTTCCTGAGGATACAAAAATTTTAATTGCAAAGCTACCAAAACCTTCGTTAGAGTACCCTCTTTCAATTGAAAAATTGTCACCTGTTCTTGCATATTTTGTTGTTAAAGATTCAAAAGAAGGATTTGAATATGCAAAGGCTATGCTAAAACTTGGAGGACTAGGTCATTCAGCAGTTATTCATTCAGATGACCAAGAGCTTTGCAAAGCATATGGAGAAACTATGGAAGTTGGTCGTGTAATTGCAAACTCACCTTCTTCTCAAGGAGCAATTGGTGATATATACAACACCAATACACCATCATTGACACTTGGATGTGGCTCCTATGGAAAGAACTCTACTACTTCAAATGTTTCTACCATTAATCTAATTAATAAAAAGCGTATTGCAAAAAGGAGGACAAATATGCAGTGGTTTAAAATTCCGCCTAAAATATATTTTGAAAATGGCTCTATACAGTATTTAGAGAGCATGCCGGAAATAAATCGTGCATTTATTGTCACAGACCCTGTAATGGTTAAGCTTGGATATGTTAAGAAAGTTTTATATTATTTAAGAAAGAGAAAAGTATATTGTCACAGTGAAATTTTTTCAGAAGTTGAGCCTGATCCTTCTGTAGAAACAATTGAACGTGGTGTTGAAGCTATGAAAAACTTCAAACCAGATGTTATAATTGCTTTGGGCGGTGGATCAGCTATTGATGCGGCAAAAGGTATGTGGCTTTTCTATGAGCACCCAGAGACGTCCTTTGACGGACTTAAGCTTAAGTTTCTTGACATTAGAAAGAGAGCTTTTCAGTATCCTAACCTTGGAGACAAAACAAAGCTTGTGGCTATACCAACTACTTCAGGGACAGGTTCTGAGGTTACATCCTTTTCAGTTATTACTGACAAGCAAAATGGTAATGTCAAGTATCCTCTTGCAGACTATGAACTAACCCCTGATGTTGCAATAATAGATCCCCAATTTGTTATGACTATGCCAAAGGATATAACTGCTGATACAGGTATGGATGTTCTAACACATGCAATTGAGGCATATGTTTCAATACTTGCTTCAGACTTTACTAATGGATTGGCTATTAAAGCAATTGAACTTGTTTTTAAATATTTACCTCGTTCATATAATGATCCAACTGATGCTATAGCTCGTGAAAAAATGCATAATGCATCATGTATTGCAGGAATGGCTTTTACAAATGCTTTTCTTGGAATTAATCACTCATTAGCTCACAAACTTGGTGGTGAGTTTAATATTCCTCATGGGAGAGCAAATGCGGTACTTTTACCCCATGTAATTGCCTATAATGCACAAAAGCCTACAAAATTTGCGACCTTCCCTAAATATGGAAAGTATGTAGCTGATTATCGATATGCTCAAATTGCCCGCTATTTAAATTTAGGTGGTAAAACTCAGGAAGAGCAGATAAATAGTTTGATTGAGGAGATTAAAAATCTTATGAAAAAACTTAACATGCCTTCTACAATATCAGAATGTGGTATAAATGAAGCTGAGTTTTTATTAAAGGTTTCAGCTATAGCAGAAAGAGCCTTTGAAGATCAATGTACTATTGCTAATCCAAGATATCCTCTTGTTAGTGAGCTAGAGCAAATATACAAAAATGCATACTATGGAAAGTAATAACAGGATATATTTAATATAATCAAATACTATAAATGATATAAAAAACCTGCAAATTAATTGCAGGTTTTTGTATTTATCGGGGCATAAGGTGGAGACTGTACTTCACCTGAAGATTATAAGAGGAACTCTACCTTATAGAAGGTTGAGCCATAAAATAAGATATAAAAAAGGCAGTTTAAAATAAAGGAAAATTTATGATTATGTAGAATATAATATTATAAATAATAGTAAAAAAATCTGCTTTCTTTTCCGATAAATATAATGAAGTTTTTTAAGCAATTCTTAGCAATAAATTTGTTAATTTTAATTCGAATTTAATTTTATTAAAAGTCTTGAAACAAAGGGGATTGAGACCCCAAGCTTTTATTTTAGGTTTAAAAACTACCAAATGAAAGTTAATAAGTTGTAAAAACCATAAAGATTATCAGAGTGTCTTTAATGTTCATATAAACTATTTTTTTGACTTGGAGGAAACGAATATGATAAGAGAAAAAATTTCAGGCTTTTTATTGAAAATTTCTAATTTTTTAAAAAGGTTTAATTTTAAAAGCCTGTCTACCACATTGACTATTGCCTTTGTAGCTGTTAGTACAATTGTTTTATTCATTAATAGTGCAATAGGTATTTACACCAGTTACCAAAGTAACACACAATTAGTGGCCAGCGAGCAATTCATAATTGCAAATGATGCTTCTGAGGAAGTGAAAGGTTTTATCAATCAAAAAATTGATATGCTAAAAGCAGTTACGGTAATTAGTGATTTAACTGAGAATGATGAAGAACATCAGAGAACTATTATGAACAGACTCCTTAATATTGACAATTCTTTTAGGCAAATAGCGTTACTAAATAATAATGGAACAGAAGTATCAAGAGTATCACGTTTATCTTCATTAGCATTAGGGCAATTAACACAAGAAAATAAAGCTGAAGTATTTTCTAATTTATATTTACAAAATGAATTTATTAGTGATATATATATTGATGATATATCTTTTGAACCAATTATTATTTTAGCTTCTCCAATAACAAATAGTCTAGGAGATTTTCGAGGAGCTTTGTTAGCAGAAGTAAATTTAAAGTTTATGTGGGATGTTGTAGCGTCTATGGAAATTGGAAATAGTGGAATAGCTTATGTAGTAGACAGAAGTGGTAATCTTATTGCTTATGAAAACACAAGTCGTGTAATAAGAGGAGAAAACCTTTCAAATTTAGAAATAGTACAGGAATTCATAAATAATACTGAAAATGAAGTTGAGATAAGAGGGCGTATCTCTAAAGGAATTATGGATACAGATACTGCCATAGCATATGTGCCATTAGTGTATCCTGATTGGGCAATAATAATAGAAATGCCTGTCAATGAAGCTTATGCACCAATAATAAAAAGTATCACAGTAGCTTTAGTGACAATACTTTTAAGCTTTATATTAGCTATTATAGTAGGGGTTATTATTTCTAAAAGAATTACTAAGCCTGTAATAAACTTAAGAGATGCAACTAGAATTATCAGTGAAGGTGATTTAGATGCACAAATTAATGTTACATCAAAAAATGAAATTGGAGAGTTGACAGTAAACTTTAATAAAATGGTTGAAAACATAAGTACAATTGTAACAGACATAAAGAAGGCATTAAAAATAATAATGGATCAAAGCTTGAAATTAAAAGAGAGCTCAAGTCAGTCGGCAGAAGCTGCTAGAGCAATTGTTATTGCTATGGAACAAATTAGTATGGGAACCGAGGAACAGGCTCATGAAGCTGAAAAAACTTCTGAGCAAACACATAATCTTGAAAAGGAAATAAACATTGCAGTATCTAAAGCAGACGAAGTGGAAAAAATAACAGTGGCTACAAAAAACTTAAGTATAAAATCTAAAAATACAGTTGAATTGTTGACCCAAAAGGCAAAAGAAACTGACAGAATACTCAAAATTTTTTCAGAAGACACAAGTAAGCTAAGCGAAAGCATGGAAAAAATCAGAGGAATTACTGATACAATTTCTGTAATTACTAAAAAAACCACTTTATTATCTCTAAATGCTAAAATTGAAGCAGCTAAGGCAGGAGAAGTAGGGCATGGATTTTCGGTTATTGCAAGTGAAATAAACAATCTTTCCAATCAATCGAGAGATGCTGCTAAAATGATAGAACCTATAATAAAAGAAATAAAACTTCAAACTAAGGCGTCTACAAGCACATGTGAAAAAGCTAATGAAATAATGGAACAGCAAATGAAAGCGGTGTTTTCAACACAAGAAGCATTTGATGAAATTATTACTGCTATGGACAATGTAACTGAAAAAATAGTTGAAATGAATAACACAATAAACAAAATAGACAGTGTTAAGGCAAAAACAATTAGCTCGGTTTTGACTATCAGTAGTATTTCACAGGAAACAGCAGCCTCAAGTGAAGAAGTAACTGCAGCATCAGAACAGCAAAAATCAGTTGCAGATCAGGTAAATGATTTTGCTGAAAGCTTATACAATATGGGGACAAAACTCGTTAAAACAATTAATATATTTAAAACTAAGTAAGGTTTTATATCGATTTAATTTTATCGTACTTATAAGACTTACACCTTCTATAAAGTTGAGAGACTTCCGGTAGAGTTTAGTATCCACAGGAAGTCTCTATCTTTAGCTTTAGCTAAACTAGTTCACTTCATATAAAAAGCTTCAAGTGAAGTAAAGTCTCCACCTGAAGCCCTAAAGTTTAGTTTAGCATCATTTAATTTACTTAGTTTTTTAGTTGATAGGCCTAGATAGTAGCAATTGTATTAAAAATTATCGTATAATTTCTGATGCCTGATTTAAGACGCTTTCAGGAATGTCTACATTTCTTTTTTGAGCTTCTTTGAAATTAATTTGAATAAAGCTTTCATCGGATACTACCGGTGTAGTTCCAGCTTTTTCACCTTTTAATACTTGGTTGGCAATAACAGCTGATTTTTGACCTGTTACATATGGATTTATATTTACACCAAAAAGAGATGAATACCCATCATACTCCATTAACGCTCCACCCATAGGAATATCATGTCGATTTGCAAATTTAATCATTGTAAGAAATGTATCAGGAGTAACGGAAAAAACTTCTGCTATTGATAAAATTGCATCAAAGTCAATTTCTTTAGTTTCGTATTCTTTAAAAATGTTTTCTAAATCCTGAGGAGTTTGTGCAGGTGCTTCAATTAAAGTTATGCCTGCATTTTGCGCATATGGTCGTAGTGCTTCAAGTTGTGGATAGCAAACAGGATAGTCAGAACTATATGGTAAGAGCATGATTTTAATATCAGGAAAAATTTCAAGCATTATATCAAAGCGCTTTAATGCCATATCTGGGCCAGGATAACGAACACCTGTCAAATTTCCGCCAGGTTCACGTACACTGTTTACAAGGTCAGTGTCTTCGATATTTGTTATTGCAAAAATTACAGGTATATCAGTGCCTTTTGTAGCTTCTTTTAACTCTAAAGCAGCTTCAGTGGGATAACAAAAAATTAAATCAACTTTGTCTTCTACAAATTTTTTAGAAAAGGTTTTATAGTCGTTAAAGTCAGAATTAGTTCTTAAAATTTCATAAGTTATGTTTTGTCCTTCAATATAGCCTAACTTCGTCATTTCGCTCATGAAGCCTTCGGCTGTATCATAGAGATAATCTAATCCACTCAAAATTCCTACACGAAATTCATTTTGCTTAGCATCTCCTCCTTTACAGCCACTTAAAACAAAAATCATTGTAATGGCTAGTGTTAAAGCTAAAATTTGTTTCCAATTCTTAGATTTCTTTGTTGATTTCATAGCACCAAATCCTTTCTTCAATTAATTTTATGAGTATTGTTTAGACATTCATGAAGATAAGCTAGACAAAATAACCTGAAAAACAATCTAAAATGAATGTCTATGCCCATGTAAATGTTCTGGGTATGTAGTAAACAAACCCCATAGGCTTTTAATCAATATTGTAGAGTTAACCACAATAATTATTTGATAATATACAGAAAATAAAACTTAAGAATCATTCATTACATAAAAAATAAGTATACAGAACTAACAAGTCTATATACCTATATCGACAATTTATAATTTTTAAATTAGCTTTTTTGGAAAAATAAATCATATCGCAGCGGAAGCTGCAATCAAAGTAGTAAGTTCCGCTGCGACAAACAGAGGAACTATATCTTCTAAAAAGTTTGCTAAAAAAGCAAACTTTTTGAGAAGAATAGTATATAAACATAAAGCAAAAACTCTCCAATATAAACGCTAAGTTTAGGAGAGCAAATAAATTACACGTGCATAAAACTAAAAAAGTATAAAGTAATATTTTAAATTATCTCTTAGCTATTGTCTAAAATATATTTAAGAATAGTATGGGCATTTTCATTTCCTCTAATATCATAAGTATTATCATGTGGAATTCTAATGGTAAAATAGTAATCATATTCTGGAAAACCATAATCCACAAGAAATTTTAGTTTTTTAAATGGTAAAGCATAAACTATACCATCAGTATCTTTTGAATCAACTATAATTTCAGGGTGATTACTTATGTCGATGTTGTATTTCTCTACATAATGATCTAAAGGTTCAAAAAGTACTATGTCTATATATTTTTCAAGGGTTTTATCATCTACAAGGAATATGTGTGCAGATGGCATAGCAATTTGATAATCAATCATTGCTCCTTGTAAAGGTGTAAATTGAATACCTTCTATTTCATCATCTTCCTTTTGTAATACAGACTCAAAAATCTGGTTTACTTCTTGCATACCTTCCCATGAAATCACTTGATCTTCTAGAACGTAAGCAATTTCAAGTTCTATATATTGACTTCTATTAAAATCCCAGCTAATAGCTATAAATATAATTAAAAATGCAATTACAATTACTTTAGTTTTATGATAGTACCAAAAGTTTTCTATTTTTTTACTAAACATATAGTATTACTGCCCCTTTATAATTAGAATAATATCTGTTTTATGTTTGTTTTAAGGAAACTAGAACAGAACATAAATACATTTTACATCAGATTAATAAATATTTCTAGGAAAAATTTTATCAAATAAGTGTGGGGAATAAAAATTACAGGTATAAATAATGGTAATAGATGTAACAATTAACTATGAGGCAACTGATTCTATTCTCTGTCCCTTTTTAGGGACTTTTTTGTTATATCCCTTAATTTTCACTTTTGTACATATACCTTATAGTTTCTGAATCCTTGCGGATTTATTCTTGTATGATATAATAAATAAATGAGGAGGATGATATATACAATGCAGATAAAGAATTATTTAAAACAAAGGAAAAAACTTCTTGCACTTGCTACTGTTATTTTAATATGCCTATTTGCGGTATTCGTTACAAAACCATGGAATCAAAAAAGCGTTGATACTCCAACAAAAGTAAATAATACTATGGATGTAACTAGAGACAGAGGATATTATGTTTACCAAGAGAATCCAGATCAGACACCAGCTACAGGCAGAGGATATTATGTTTTTGACGAAAATGCTGATAATGATAAAGTTGAAAGTGTATCTGATGGTGAAACTACTAAAGTTGAAACACCTACAAGTGTTCCAGTTCAATCTACCCCAAATTCTGATTTAGATGAAAATACTCCAAATGCTTATTTGCCTGAAAGCACTCCAAATGTGGAACTATCAACACCTAATAGTGTAGAGTATACTAATGATAATACACAATTTAATAAGGATATGGTTTCTTTAGAGTACTCAAATGGAAATAGAGAGGCACAAGCAAATGGTATTAATCCTAAATTTAGGTTAACAAATAATGATACAAGAGATATTAATTTGGCAGATGTCAAAATAAGATATTACTACATAAATGATGGAGATAAAAATCAAAATTTCTGGTGCGATTGGAGCAGTGCAGGGACTTCTAATGTTACAGGAGAATTTTTTAAACTTCCTGTAGTCAAAGATGGTGCAGATACCTATCTTGAAATAGGATTTACAAGTGGAACTCTTGAATCAAATGAAAGTGTTGAAGTACAGGTGAGATTTTCTAAAGATGATTGGTCAAATTACACACAGACTAACCACTATTCATTCAACTCTTCTGCAACGGATTACATAGACTGGAATAAAGTAACCCTATATATTTCAGGAGAACTTGTCTATGGAAAAGAACCGTAAACATTTTGAATGAAACAACCTATTTTTAATTACCCTATGGAAATTGATGAATTATAATTTATATAAGACAAAGAGTTCAAAAATTACAAAACTCCAGATACCTAAAGGTGAATTGACTTAAAAAAAGAATGTATAAAATATAAGTGGAAGTTACTAATTGAAGAATGTAGCAGCGGAAGATGTAATCAAGTAGTCAGTTCCGCTGCCATTTATATTTTGGTAATTAGATTATTAATCCATATCAAAGTCAGTATCCAGCTCTGTTCTAGTTTCATTTTTTAATGTAAATGAAAGAAGTTCCATTAGCTTTAAACTCTGTTTTGATAGCATCATCGAATTGCCCAGTATGGAGTAGAAAAGAATACTCAACCTAGTTTTAGATTGGCCAGTAATAATTCGTTCTAGCTGTTCATCATTATGTTTTTTGATAATAGCTTTTAATTTTTTATGCTTTTCTAAAATTTCGTCATGTATACTCATATCTTTATTACAAAAGGAGTTTTCTACATCTGTTAATATTTCGGACAATAAATTTTCAATATTTTTTATTTCATCAATTTGAATTGGAAGTAAACCTTTATGGTGATTTAAAACATGCTCAGATGCTCTATAAGTGATATCACGTTTTCCATCGATTAATTTTTGTAGTCTTCTAATGGTTTGAGAATAATATTTTGATATAGCATGATGATCACTTTTTTTCATTAAACGTAAAGCTTTATATATATTTGCAGTTATAATGTTAGCACTTTTCTGAATAATTTTAGAGTTTTTCTTTTCTTCACGTAGTATATATCCATTTTGCATGTAAAGCCCTTCAAGGGTATTACTTAGAGATTCACGTATATCTTTAATTAATAGTCCCATATGTGATAAGGTTATCTCAACAGACTCATCAAAACTTGAAACTTTCTTTAAGTTGAAAACTTCGTTTTTCGATACAGAGTTTGCTATTTCCTTATGCTTATGATGGCTTTTCCACATAATGCAAAAGATTATTATCAATAAGGCTATAACACCAATAGTTTTAGCGTAAAATATAATTACTGCCATTAGTCCGGATACTAAGAAAGCCATTAATGCTGTAATAAACCAACCCCCAATTACTGTAAGAACTCCTGTTATTCTATAAACAGCACTTTCTCTTCCCCAGGCCCTGTCAGCAAATGATGAGCCCATAGAAACCATAAATGTTATGTAAGTTGTTGAAAGAGGAAGTTTGTGTGATGTTCCATAGGATATAAGTGCGCTTGCAACCATAAGATTTACTGTAGCTCTTAAAAGATCAAAAGAAGGTCGATTCTT
This sequence comes from Acetivibrio alkalicellulosi, assembly GCA_008125075.1. Classification (GTDB taxonomy): domain Bacteria; phylum Bacillota; class Clostridia; order Acetivibrionales; family Acetivibrionaceae; genus Herbivorax; species Herbivorax alkalicellulosi. The sequence continues at coordinate 255,653 of VLTH01000001.1, forward strand.
CGAACTGATTTGAGCGGTATATTTTGAAGTATCAAGTCTTTTAGACATGAATTCTTTGAATGGCTTTGGAGTAACAGATTTTACAAAGTCAGAAAAGCTAATACCCATGTGGACAATAATACGTGATAATGGAGTAGAATCGTATTTTTCTTCGCTTTCATTTTGACTTACAAGATTAAGTTCTGTTTCTGATACAGTTCTTGCTTTTTTTGAAAGCCATAGTGTTATAACCATAATTAATCCAGCACCTATAAGTAAAAGAGGCTCAGTTTGAACTGTTTGGCTAAGTGCTGTCATATTAGTTGTAAACCTTGCATCTCCTATAGGAGCAAGATTAAAAGCATTTAAACCAGAGACACTCACACCTACAAAGTTAACAAGATCATTTGCTGCAAAAGACATTGCAAGGGCAAATGTTCCAGCAAGTATGATAGGTTTAAATATATTTATTTTTAATAATAAAAGTGTTTGTAATATAGCGGCCGAGATTACAAAAATAATAAGCAAACAAAGTCTTGTATGGCTCATAATCCATTCAAGCTGACTTTCAGAAATAAAAGATGCACCTCTAGCACCTTTCATAAAAATAAAATATGATATAGAAACCATTGCTATTGCACCCCAAATAGCTCCATATCTTTTAAGTTTTTTTTCATAATCAAAAGTAAAGATCAATCTTGTTATGAACTGGACTATAGAACCTGAAAAAAATGCAAGAACTACAGATAACAAGATACCAAATACAATTATAAGTGCATTACTGGTATTTATGTATTCTGACATTGCAAGTAAAGATTCTTCCGACTGCAATATTTTAAGATAAGCTACAGCAACAGAACCGCCAAGGAGTCCAAATACAACAGAAACAGTGGTTGACGTAGGTAATCCAAACGTATTAAATAAATCCAGCAATACAACATTTGTGAATGCAACTACAAGAAAAACAATCATTATTTCAGGCATTGTAAAATACTGTGGTTGAAAAATTCCCTTTTGGGCAATTTCCATCATTCCACTTGAAAAGACAACCCCAAATATTATACCAATACTAGCTATAATCATGATTACTTTTCGAGGAGCTACTCGCGAACCTATTGAAGAATTCAGAAAGTTAACAGCATCATTACTTACTCCCACTACAAGACCAAATACAGCAAAAATCATCAAAATTAAAACTGCAATAAAAAAAATATCAATCCCCATACAAATACCCTCTTACATTTTTATATTGTGACAATATTTAAATATATAGTTGTCTACAAAAAAATAAGTCACTTTTTTATATTATTCTTCTCGAAAAAATTGTATTTTTAACAAACTTTTTTGTTGAAAGTCTATAGCCTAAGCATTATAAGTCACTTTTTGAGAAGATATAGTTTTGGACAACCAAAAGCACCATATATATAATATCATTAAAAATTATAATTTGTACAGTGCTAATTCTAATAACGGGTGTATTTAATAAAAGTGATTAAAAATATACCAAAAACTTAAGTTCCGCAATTTAGAGCCTGTAAATACTATAACTTATCTTTTCAAACTCTAAACCTCCTGTTATCATATATATTATAATCGACACAAATAGTTAGACAAGCAGATAAAAATTAAGGATTTGAAATAAAATATGAAAAAATTAGTTATTGGAATATTAGCACATGTAGATGCGGGTAAGACAACATTATCAGAGAGTATACTTTATTTAAGCGGAAAATTAAGAAAACCAGGAAGAGTGGATAATAAGGACGCTTATTTAGATAACTATGAACTAGAAAGGGCTAGAGGGATTACCATTTTCTCTAAGCAAGCCATATTTGAAATGGGAGGGAAACAGTTTTTTTTGATGGATACTCCAGGTCATGTAGATTTTTCTGCTGAAATGGAGAGAACTCTTCAGGTGCTAGATTATGCAATTTTGGTAATAAGCGGTGCAGATGGAGTTCAGGGACATACAAAAACATTATGGCGTCTCCTTGACATGTATAAGATACCTGCATTTTTATTTGTAAACAAGATGGATCAGAATGGAACGGATAAGAATAAGTTAATAAAAGAAATAAAAAAGCAGTTAGATGATAGATGCATTGAATTTGTACAAGTTAATACAGAAGGTTTTTACGATCAACTTGCCATGTGTGATGAAATAATGATGGAAGACTATTTAGAAACTGGACATATTGAAACGGATATAATTAATGAAGCTATAAAAGAGAGGAAAGTGTTTCCGACTTTTTTTGGTTCAGCGTTAAAACTAGAGGGAATTGAGGAGTTTTTGCAGGGGATTTTAAAGTATACTATAATACCTTTCTATCCTGATGAATTTGGAGCCAAAGTATTTAAGATAACAAGAGATGATCAGGGTAACCGTCTTACTCATATGAAACTTACAGGTGGAAAACTTAAGGTGAGAGATATTTTGACAAATGGCAACTGGAAGGAGAAAGTCAATCAAATTCGTATTTACTCAGGACAGCGGTTTGAGGCAGTGAGTGAAATAGATAAAGGCTGTGTATTTGCAGTAACAGGACTTAGCCAAACTAGGACTGGAGAGGGATTTGGTATAGAAAAATTTTCAAGTGGGCCTGTATTAGAAGCTGTACTACTTTATCAAATCATTCTTCCAGAAGGCTGTGATCCAAGAGTGATGATTCCTAAGCTTCGACAAATTGAGGAAGAGGAGCCAGAGTTTCGTATTGTCTGGGACGAGGATTTACAGGAAATTCAGGTACACATTATGGGCGAAGTGCAAATTGAAATTTTACAGAGTCTTATAAAAAGTCGTTTTGGTGTTGAGGTGACTTTTGGAACTGGACGTATTGTATACAAAGAGACTATTGCTAATGTAGTTGAAGGGGTTGGTCATTTTGAACCCTTGAGACATTATGCGGAGGTTCATCTGTTATTAGAGCCTGGTGATCCTGGAAGTGGTTTGCAATTTGGAGTAGAATGTAACGAGGAGATACTTGGTAGAAGCTGGCAAAGACTTGTTTTAACTCATTTAGAAGAAAAAGAGCACAAAGGGGTTCTGACAGGGGCGGCTATTACAGATATGAAAATTACTCTAGTCTCAGGTCGATCACATAATAAACATACAGAAGGCGGTGATTTTAGAGAGGCCACATACCGGGCAGTCCGTCAGGGGTTAAAGGAAGCAGAGTCCATACTGCTAGAGCCCTACTATAACTTTGAGATGGAAATACCTGAAAAGATGGTAGGAAGAGCTATGACTGATATTGAGAAAATGCATGGCACATGCCAAGTATCAAATATAAATGATGAGACAGCAGTTGTTGTTGGGAGTGCCCCAGTTATAAACATGCAGAATTATCACAAAGAAATAGTAGCTTATACAAAAGGTCTTGGCAGGCTGTTTACTAGTCTTAAGGGATATGAACCATGTCATAATGCAAAAGAGGTAATAGAACGTATGGGATATGATTCAGAAAGGGACATGGCAAATCCTACAGGTTCTATATTTTGTGCAAATGGAACAGGCTTTCTTGTAACTTGGGATCAAGTAAAGAACTATATGCATGTTTCAAGTTATTTTAAGAAAAAAGAAGACTTAGAATTAGAGGATAAGAATCAAACCCAATACTGGGAAGAAAAGTCAATTAGTTTAGAAGAAATCGATCAAATTATCAATAAAACTTTCTATGCAAATCAGGGGAGAAAATCTTCATGGAAAAAAAGAAAAACAGCCAGTGAAAGCTATTATAAGCCTGTTAATTATATTAGTAAAGAGAAGGAAGCTAAAGATGAGTATCTTCTTGTTGACGGTTATAATATCATATTTGCTTGGCCTGAGCTAATAGAGTTAGCAGATGAGAACATGGATAGCGCAAGAATGAAATTGCTTGATTCTCTAAGTAATTATAGGTTGATTAGAAAGTGTCAGGTTATTGTTGTTTTTGATGCATACTGTGTTGAAGGACATCGTGAAGAAACAATAGAGCATTATGGTATCAAAATGGTTTATACCAGAGAGGCACAAACAGCAGATCAGTATATTGAAAAATTTGCTTATGACAACAAGAAAAATTATAATATAACAGTTGCTACCTCTGATGGCTTGCAGCAGATGATTGTAAGGGGGGAGGGTTGCTCTTTATTATCTGCAAGAGAGCTTAAAGCTGAAATTGTAGAAGCTAATAACAGAATAAAGCAAGCATATGAGGGTATGAATAAAGAAGATCGAAATTATCTAATGGATGCATTGCCAAAAGACACAAAAAGGCAGATAGAAGACCTTATTAACAAGAAAAATGATAATTAAAGGTAATGAAAATATAACTTCAACTACAAGTAATTTTACGAGGAAAAAAAAATTTGTATAAGTTGAAGTAAATAACTTCTTCTTGGCAAGGATTACAAATAAAAAAGCCAAGAGGAGTTATTTACTGTTAGGTTATGATTCAATAATAATGACATTTTATTATACTATAAATATAAGTTTTAAAAACATATAATGTGAGGAGATTTAAATTATGAAAAAAAACATAACAAAGTTAAATATTTTTCTTATTATTATAATTATAATAATGTCTTTTATTATATCTAACTGTTGTTTGAAATTTAATGATTACCCCAGTCTTCATATTGAGTTCTGGAATACTGGACTTCATAGCCTAGTAGATCCTCTTCTTACAGAATATCATTGGACTAAAAACAATAGGGTAAAATCTTTTTATGAACCACAGAGGAAAATAAATAGATACCTTGAAAATGAGGATAATATTTTATATATACGTGGTATTGGCATTTTACGTCTTGATTTTTTTGAAAAAAATGTTTATGAAGTAAGTGCTACTATAAATGGTACTGAAGCTGATGTAAGACTAACAGATGGAATTTTTTACATTGATTTTGAAGAAACGTCCGGAACTAAACTATTTGAAATAACATCAAGAACATCTTCTTATACTACAGCAAAATATGTTTTTAGAGCAGAATTTACAGAAGATAAAGAATACAAAGATCTTTTTTATCAAAAACTTCTTGATGAAATCCAAAAACAGTATACTCTTTCTGAAAATGAAATAATTAATTTAAGTGGATGGGAATCGATTGTGCCATACACTGGGGACACTGGAACTGTATTTAAAATTTCTATGAAAGGTTCTAATTCAAGTCACAAGGTTTTTGCAGTAGATCAACACACTATGAAAGTTTATGAAAGGGATATTCGTGGACAATATCGTCCTATAAACCAATAAATTATCTAAATTATTTTCTTATAAAGTAAGACATTAAATTATACATATAGAAAGAATTAAAAATCAGTAGTGCAATCTATAGCAATGTTTGTAATATTACTTACACTTTTTACAGGATCTATTGAGCATAAATAATAAGCAGGGGGCATGGAGCTTATGTTCTATAGTATTTTACTTAAAATAATCACTCATTCTTTTACCAGTTTCCATTAATTCTTCTACGAGCTTTTTAGCTGTATTTGATCTTTCTAAATTTTCCTTACTTATATCTTCGGCAGTTGTTGCGTTACCCGTAGAATTTTTACAAAGAACAGATATACTTTATGTACTTTCAAAAAGTACATAATTGTGCTGATAACAAGAGGAATTGTGACTAGTATAATGAAGGTTAAAACATAAGATAAGCTTTTTGATCCTTTTAAGTATTCCACAATATATCCCAAAATTAAAAATAAGTCTAAAATCCATATAGTTAAGAGAACTGTTTTGTTTGACCTTTTAACTGAATTAATGTTTACATATTCCATATATTATCAAGTCCTTAAAATTAATATTTTCATATTTATCGGATAAAGATAAATATGAATTAAGAGTTAATTTATTTTTTGTTTTGAAGTAGTGAAATCAGTGGTATTATTTTAGTGAAATTGTTTAGCTAAAGCTAAACATCTGGTCTTTAGGTGAAAACTCAACTCCACCTAATAGATGGTGAAGTTTTAGAATAAGATAAAATACGCATAAATTAATAAGTTTAAACACTAAGGAGTATTTTCAGAATAGAATAGAAGGAGATATTATGAAAGAAGTAAAAGCTTTAATAGAAACAGGATGGAATTTTGATAATAGTTATGGCCAATTACCAGATTCTTTTTTTACAGTAATTAATCCAACACCTGTATCTTCGCCCAAATTGGTCATCTTAAATAATTCTTTAGCAGAAGCACTAGGATTAAGTGCAAAGGAGTTACAAAGAGAAGAGGGGCTAGAAGTGCTTTCGGGTAATAGGATTCCAGAGGGTGCATTGCCCATTGCACAAGCTTATGCTGGTCACCAGTTTGGGCATTTTACCATGTTAGGAGACGGACGGGCATTGCTTATTGGTGAACAAATCACCTCAAAAGGTGAAAGATTTGACATTCAGTATAAGGGCTCAGGCAAAACACCCTATTCACGTGGGGGAGACGGAAGAGCTGCACTTGGACCAATGCTTAGAGAGTACATTATTAGCGAAGCAATGCATGCTCTAGGTATCCCAACTACCAGAAGTCTTGGGGTAGTTACAACTGGTGAATCAGTAATCAGGGAGACTAAACTTGCAGGGGCTGTTTTGACACGTGTAGCCGCCAGTCATATAAGAGTGGGAACTTTTCAATATGTTTCAAGGTGGTGTTCAGTTGAGGAACTAAGGGCTTTGACGGATTATACAATAAATCGTCATTTTCCAGAGGTTAGAGATAGTAATAATCCCTATCTTTCATTTCTGCAGGAAGTCATTAGTCGACAAGCTATGCTTATTGCTAAGTGGCAGTTGGTAGGATTTATTCATGGAGTTATGAATACTGATAACATGACCATAAGTGGAGAAACAATTGATTATGGCCCTTGTGCTTTTATGGACACTTATGATCCTGCCACAGTATTTAGTTCTATTGATACCTATGGACGTTATGCCTATGGCAACCAACCTGGTATTGCTGGTTGGAATTTAGCACGATTTGCTGAAACCCTATTGCCACTGCTCCACGAAAATCAGGAGCAAGCTGTCAAACTAGCTCAGGATAAAATTTCAGGTTTTTCAGAGTTATATCACTTAAATTGGTTTGAAGGAATGAGAGCAAAACTAGGTATATCTAATAAGGAACCAGAGGATGAAGCTCTTATTGAAGAACTTTTGCGAGTAATGCAAAAATATAACGCAGACTATACTAATACCTTCCGAGCATTGACATATGAAATGACAGAAGAGATGAATTTGATTGAAACCGAGGAATTTGTTCAATGGAGTGAGAAGTGGAGGTCTAGATTAGAAAGGCAGGAGCATCAAGAAGGCATAATTAAGCATTTAATGCAAAATAGTAATCCTACAGTAATTCCTCGTAATCATCGTGTAGAAGAGGCATTAGAAGCTGCGGCAAAACATGGAGACTATAGTGTTATGGAACAACTTCTTGAGGCTTTGAACAATCCATATATTCATTTAACCAAATACGATGAGTACGCTGTGCCGCCTGCTCCATCATCCTGTCCTTATAGGACATTTTGTGGTACCTAACATAAATAATAGACATTAGTGAGAAAAAAACTCTCTAATATAGCTCATATAAATTCAAAATAGAAGGGGCTACTACAGCCCCTTCTATTTTAATCTGTGTCCCCAACCTTTAGAGGGTGTGGAACATTTTTAGCTTCGTTATTTATAATGTCCTTTTTATTAACCTTCAGCAGGAAAACGATCTATGATTTCTAATATATATCTTCTAAGTAAAATAACATCACTAGAATCAATTCTACCATCCCCATTTAAATCAGCAGCATCTATATTTGGCAAGGAAGTTGTAACTTGTAAAACGTATCTTCTAAGTAATATGTAGTCAGTTGAATTTATAACTCCATCTCCATTTAAGTCACCATATTTTATACTTGGCTGAGGTGGTTGAGTTGGAGTTGAACCTCCAGCTGAGAAGGTAAACCAGTCAATATTAACAGGTCCTGTAAACCTTAGCACAACATTATGTACTCCTGTAACTTGACTAATAGTTGTTGATAATTGTGTATAATCATCCCATCCACCTGTTGATGGAACTTGTAAAGTACCTAAAAGGGTTCCTGTAGCACTGTTTAATCTTATTTCAATATCAGTAGCAGTTTCTACGTCAGATGCTACTAAAGCAGTAAATCTAGTAGCTCCATTTCCGAAGTCAATATTGTTAAATGTTAATGTGTCACCATTTCCAATATATCCAATACCGCTACCACCATTAACTGTGCCTATTTCCTCTATAGTTGAAGAATTCATGGAGTTATACTCTTCAGCTTGAATTTCTGTGAAAGCACTTCTAGAATCAGGACCAGTACCTGGAGCTGAAGTTTGTGGTGGCGCGCTTGGTGGAGTTGTTGGAGTTGAACCTCCAATAGTTAGTACATTAGTATGAACATCAGCACTACCACTACTTTGATATCCCTCTATTGTAAGTGCCACTTCATACATTTTTCCCATAGGCATGCCCATGCTTTCCCATGCATTAAAGTGTTGACTAACAGATATAATACCGCTTGTTTTCTTTTGAGTTCTTACACTCCAATACTGTTGGAAAGTCGCAGTACCTTTGATTGAAGGCTGTTGAGTTCTAGTAGTCTCATATATATCATATGTACCTCCATCAACAGTAATTCTACCCTTTGATGTTGCTCCAGGTGGTCTCCAACTGCCCCAACTATCAACGATGTAATATTCAACCAATGGATCTACTGTCCACCCATAAACGCACAAATATGAATTACCGTTTGGATTGTAGTCCACACCGTATTCTACTGTTATATTTCCAATTTGCTGGTGTGTTTGGGTTTCATTGAATTTTCGGCCTTTGCGGAACAATATGTTATTAATATTACTCCACTCACAACTAAATGCACCTTCAGGATTAAGGGTCATAGTCCCTGTTCCATTATCCACCCAGAATTCATAGTCGTAGCCTCCATGGGTGCCAATTGAGTTTCTGGTAACAGTTTGTGCATGTACATTTGCTGTAAACAATGCTGTAAACAAGATGGTAGAACACATAAAAACTGAAAAAATTGTCATCAGTTTTTGCTTCATTATACACTCCTCCTTATTTTTAAAATTTATATTAATAATATAATATAAACAAATTAGGCTTAAAAAACTTATATCATCTTTTATTATAACATATTTATTCGACATTTTAACTTAAAATTTTACAAAGGGTTCATCTACAGGCTCTAGACTGAGTAACTTAAGTTTCTGAAATATTTTCCCTCGCATTCACTAAATACACGTGATGGTGGTTATTCATTTGACAAAAGTTTAGATTAAAAAGGACTAGGATACAAGGAGGAAAAAACCTTCTAAAGATTGATAAACTTATTTTTATAGTCTAAATAATCATGTGCCATGTAATTTGATTTAGTAATTACATGGCACAAGTGAATAAATGCAATACTTGAGAAGTTGATCTTATTCTAAGACATTACCTTCTATAATCTTCAAGGGGAGTAAAGTCTCCAACTAAGCCATCGAGGTTTAGCTTTTGCTAAACCAGTTCACTAAATTACTCACTAAAACTCAGTCAATCTACTATGTATCACCTTATTATAATTGATTACTTTTCTTTCATACTCTTCATTCATATATTTTGAAGTAATAAGAAAATCAGCAGTAACTCGATTGGTAGCTAAGGGAATATCATAAACTGCACATATTCTAAGTAGAGCTTTTACATCTGGATCATGTGGTTGTGAAGCTAAGGGATCCCAAAAGAATATTGCAAAATCAATATTACCTTCTACAATTCGTGAGCCAATCTGTAAATCCCCCCCTAGAGGACCACTGTTATAGGCTTTTACTGGAAGCCCAATCTTGTCCACAATTAATCGGGCAGTAGTTCCTGTTCCACTTAGAAAATGATTTTTTAAAATATCCTTATTCTTATCAACCCATTCTATCAACTGTTGCTTTTTTGTATCATGTGCAATTAAACAAATATGCTTTTGCTTTGATACGGTAAAATTAATATAATCATCCTGAATCATTTTTACTTCCTTTCTTTTAAAAAATTATTTCTACAGTTAAAAATTATTACGCTAATACAATAATATAAAATTAAGTGTGTGTATTGCAAGTAGTTCACATAAAGTTTTTTGTTCTAATGTTAATTTAAGTAGATTATAAATTTGGTTACATAAATTATAACCAACAAATAAATACCACCATATTGTTAATATTAAAAGACTTATTTTAAAAAAAATTTATCTTATTCTAAGACTCCACATTCTAGTAAGGCGGGTTACTATTACAATCATCAGGTGGAGTTGAGACTTTAGATGAGGTCTTAGAACAAAATGAATGCCCTCAAACTTGAGCAGATTTTATAAGAAAATATGATCCTTAACCCTATAATTTCATAGGGTTAAGGTAAGGCAGATTATTTAGAATTTTGCCATGAACCATCTTGGTTGCATATTGTCTTAGAATCACCTATGTCTTCTATTACTGAACCGACGGCATGTCTTTGATTATTATAAACACAAAAGGGATCTTTATCAGCATTTCCAACAGCGTTTTTAGAAACTTTTTTCACATCATCAGGTGGTGAAATACGATTTATAAAAAGCTCATCTCTTTTTTTATTGTTATGCATAAGGTTCAATCCTTTCATAGTTCTATTTTCTAAATAATTAGCCTAGTAAAAGCATGCGTAGAAATTTATGAAATATTCAAAGATTAATTTTATCCATATTGTATAAGCTAAATATACTATATTAAGGCATTATTTTTTTGTACATAATACTTAAGTATGCCAAATAGCTCTTTAAGATTTTTATAACCTCTTGGGATATCAATTATATCAAAGATTGGACAAGACAACTTAAGATTTTTATTAATTATCCTGACAATACCCTTGCCCCATATTAGACAAGGGATTGTCTTTAATATTATTTTAAGTTCGATTATCAATAAGGTCTATTGCTCCAAGGACAATATGTGCAAGACCAAATCCTGCTATGCCCCATGCAAGTTTAGATGTCTTAGGCTTTAGTGATAAACCTGTGGCTGTTACTATAGTTCCGAGAACGGTTGGTATCATTCCTTCGCGAATTTTCATAAACAACCTCCTTTTTTTATTGATATCAAAATTAGTTTGTGCATTTTACATGTTTTGATGTTATGGAAAATATGGTGCTAAACTTTGAAAATAAAAAATATAAATTGAAGAAATAAATTTTCAAATCTCGTTTAAATACCATATTTTGTGGGTAGTTATATTTTAAAATCACAGGGCAAATATTATAGTAAAAAGGAGTATAAAAAAATGGGTAAAAAGGTATTGATAATAGGTGGTGTTGCTGGAGGAGCCAGTACTGCTGCAAGACTAAGAAGAATGGATGAAGAGGCCGAAATTATTATTTTTGAAAGAGGTCAATATATTTCTTTTGCAAACTGTGGCCTTCCTTATTACATTGGAGATACAATATCTGATAGAGAAATGCTTTTAGTTCAAACTCCTGAGAGAATGAAAAAGATGTTTAATATTGAAGTTAGACTGGAAAATGAAATAACAAGTGTTAAACCCAAAGATAAAGTAATTATTATAAAAGATTTAAAAACTGATAAAGTATATGAAGAAAGTTATGATTTTTTAGTTTTATCACCAGGTGCAGCACCTATTAAGCCAAGAATAAATGGAATTGACAATCCCAATATTTTTACCTTGAGAAATATGTATGATGTTGATGCTATAAAAGACTTTATTACCAACATGTCACCTAAAAGAGCTGCTGTAATAGGTGCAGGCTATATTGGCATGGAGATGGCTGAAAATCTTCATAATCTTGGATTAAAGGTGACTGTCATCGAAAAATCAGATCAGGTATTAAATACTCTTGATTACGATATGGCTGCGTTAGTGCATGAACATGTTCTGTCAAAAAAAGTTCACCTATACTTAGGTGACGGTGTGAAAGAATTTAAACATCATCAAAAGGAAACTGAAATTATTTTAGAAAGCGGTAAAACAGTAAAAGCTGACGTTATAATTCTAGCAATTGGTGTAAAACCCGATGTTGGTTTTATTTTAGACAGTGGAATACAATTAGGTGATAGGGGTGGAATAAAAGTTGATTCATACTTAAGAACATCAGATCCAAATATTTATGCTGTAGGAGATGCTATAGAAGTAGAGGACTATATATCAAAAGATAAAACAATTATAGCCCTTGCTGGCCCTGCTAATAGACAGGGTAGGATTGTAGCCAACAACATTACAGGGAAGAAAGAACAATACAAGGGAACTCAGGGGACAGCAATCGCAAAAATATTTGACATAACAATAGCAGGTACAGGTAATAATGAACGAAACCTAAAAAGTAGAGGTGTGAAATTTTTATCAACAATAACCCAATCTAAATCTCATGCAGGTTATTATCCAGGAGCACTGCCAATGACTATTAAATTACTCTATTCACCTGAAGGCACTATTTTAGGATCTCAAATTGTAGGTTTTATTGGTGTAGATAAGCGCATTGATGTTATTTCTACTTCAATTAAGTTTAATAAAACGGTATTTGACTTAGCAGAACTAGAGCTAGCATATGCTCCTCCATACTCTTCTGCAAAAGATCCTGTAAATATGGCAGGCTTTGTTGCATCTAATGTACTTGAGGGAAACATGGACATTAGTTACTGGCATGAAATTGATCATATAGATAAAGACAAGACAATAGTATTAGATGTGAGAGAACCTGCTGAAAGGAGTCTTGGTTTTATTAAAGACTCAATAAATATACCTGTTGGTGAAATTCGGGAGAGGTTTAATGAGTTGCCTTCTGACAAAGAAATTATAGTTTGTTGTCAGATTGGACTTAGAGCGTATGTTGCAGCTAAAATATTAAATCAAAAAGGTTTTAATAATGTGAAAGTTCTAACGGGGGGATTTAAGCACTACGATACCATTGTACAGTCTAAATACAATTTAGATAATCAGGATTATGAATATGGCGAAAGTGAAATGAACTATACTGATTTAAATAAACAGGAAATCTATAATACAGAGACAGGTGATTTAAATCCGGAGAATAAAGGAACTGGTGAAATTATTCAGTTAAATGCTTGTGGTTTATCTTGCCCAGGGCCCATAGTCCAAATTTATCAAAAAATGAATGAAGTAATTGAAGGTACAATTCTTGAAGTTGTAGCCACAGACCCGGGATTTTCAAATGATATTAAGTCATGGTGTGCTAAAACAGGAAATACTCTTTTAGAAGTAAAACAAGAAAATGATAAAATTAAAGCCATGATAAAAAAGGGTTTAGACATTAAAAAGGTTGATGGCTTAGCTAATAAATCTTTATCTATTGATGGATTGCCTCAAAATAAAACCATTATAGTGTTTAGTGGAGAATTAGACAAGGCTATAGCCTCCTTTATAATTGCTAATGGCGCTGCGGCAATGGGGCGAAAGGTTACTTTGTTTTTCACATTCTGGGGACTTAATATTTTGAGAAAGTCTACTGCACAAAACATAAAAAAGGACTTTATTGAGAAGATGTTTGGAAAAATGATGCCTCAGGGAAGTGAACATCTAGGATTGTCTAAAATGAATATGCTTGGTATGGGTTCTAAAATGATTCGAGGCATTATGAAGAAGAAAAATGTTGCTTCTTTAGAAGAATTGATAAAGCAGGCTCAAAGTAATGGAGTAAAGCTAATGGCTTGTAATATGTCTATGGATTTAATGGGTATAAAGCAAGAAGAACTTATAGATGGAGTTGATATTGGTGGAGTAGCTGCGTACTTAGGGGAAGCTGAAGAATCAAATGTTAATTTGTTTATATAAAGTGCATTTAACAAATGTGAAAAAACTTAAGTTCCGCAGTTTAGCGTCCTCGGAGTCTTTGCAAAACCTTTCATAATTTTAATTGATATTGGTTACAATAAAAACGAAAGGTGGAGATTTATATGGGCAAAAAGAAGAAAGTAGATGAAAATCTACCTAAAAACAAAGAATACATTGAAAAATTCTATAAAAAATCCGAAGCTGAAATAAAGAAACAAGAAGGCGAAGGAAAGATTAAGTAAATTAGTAAATTTAGGGACGGTTCTTGAATTGAATTAGGGTGATAGTGAAAAATTAAAGTTAAAATTAAAAAGCAAATCACATAAAAAAATCTCGGTGTAGAAAGCTGAGGTTTTTTTGCATTGCTAAATAAATTGAAGATTAGCAATGCTGGAATGATAACTTTCACTTAAGTTTACCTACAAGACGCTGTGAAAAGTTTAGACAATCCTTATCAAAAAAAAGATCATAAGTATATGACAATTGTCATGTACCTATGATAAATGTCACTTGTTCAAGTATCAACATTTATTTATTATATATTTGTATTTAGGAATGCTGATAATATAACTTCCACTATTTTACACATTCCTTAATTAAAGATAATATTGAAGAATTCAAATTGAGGGGAGAGATTTTCTTGAAACATATATTAAGAAGATAAAGCTTTAGTAGTATCAAAGGTACTGATTATGTGGAAGTCAACACAAACTAGGAGGAATAAAAAATGAAGGCATTAAAAATCAAAAAATTAATTGCAACTATTTTTGTAGCTGTTGTATTTTTTAGTACAATACAAACATCATTATTTTCAGAAAATAACTGTGATATGTGCAAAGTTACATGCTTTTGCACAGAGTATGAACTATCAGAGCCTATAATAGGAGATATTTTACAGATTGTTGGTTATGAATTAGAACTGATTCCTGGTGGTCAGGGAGAACCCATTACAACAAGCTTGGAAAGAAGTATATTAAAGGTTAAAATACCTGTAGATTTAGATAATGAAGAGGTTATATCTGGAATACAAGTTGATTTATCAAAAATGAAAAATGTTGTAATAAGTGTTAGGGATGGAAGAAAACTTTTGGACCGCATTTACATTGAAGAAAATAATATTGATGGTTTATGGAGTGTACCTGTTTATGGGAATAAGGTTACATTAAGAGTTGAAAGTAGTTGGAATTGGGCTAGGTCAAATAATGTTAACGAACCTTATGTTGAAATAGGCAAAATAAAGTATAACAAAAAAAAGCAAATAGATAAAACAGTAGATTATTTTATTAGCAGTAAGGTGGCGCCGATTCCAGCTTTAATGAATGCAGAGTATATTAAAAGCTTTATTGATAAAATATATGGAATAAATAGTTCTGATATAAAAGTAGACTCTGATATATTAGATGAATATACAAATAGCAACGCTAGTGTTGTATATGATGTAAGGCATGGAGGAAGTCTTGATGGGCTAAATATGCTAAGATTTGGTGAGGACTTAATAAATATAGATGACATGAAAAATAACTCTGACTACAAAAATTGGATAATACAAAGATCTTGCTTAGTATTGAACACCACAGCAGCCGGTTCGTGGTGTGATTATTTAACAAGTAATAATAACAATACAATAAAAGGAATATTTGGATATTCAGAAGTGATGAAAGTGTATGTTGGTAGTGCTCATAGATATACAAGACATTTTGTCGAGTTATCCCAAAATAAACCAATGTTGGATTCATATTTAGGCAGTCACGCTCAGTTAGCAATGGACATTGTAAAAAGTTCTAAACGAATCAATAATAGTGTTCATTGGGCAAATAGACATGCTTATGCAACTGTAATAATAAATGAAAGTAATTTGACAGACTCTATGTTTACTGTCACAGAAAATTCAAGTGATACTTATCGATTTTATCGTTTGAAAATAAAAAATCCTGATGCACAACTTGATGTAGTCTTGGCAGAAATAGAAATGCAAGGAAAGTACTTTGTGGCTGAATACGGCCAGCTTGTAAAACAAAATGGGGAATATGATTTTGTTAGAGATTCATCAGGAGAAATAATATGGAATCAAGAAGTATTGACTGATTATGAAATCTTTAATCCTGGAAGGAGTCGAAATTAATGAAAAAATCTATAGTAGTTATAATTTTATTATTTATAATTATGTCTTCTGCAACAGTATTTGCTCAATCAAATAACACCATATCTAATGAGTGTCTAACAGTTGAATTTAATATGTCAGAAGACATTTCTAAGAATGGAAGATTTAGAATTATGTCATCCTTTATGGGTGGATTTGTTCCACTAATGCAATTAGATACATCATATACTACAATTAGAATTGACGGAGAAAATTACATTTTTAAAGGAACTCCTACTTTTCATAATAATATAAGTACAACTGATTATTACATAGAAGAAAAAAATATTCATGTAAGACAAGTTCTTGAGATAGTATACAATACTTTTACTAAAAAAAATGATACTGTAGAAATAAAGTATATTGTTTCAAATACAGGTAATGATTCTAAAAGCGTGGGTGTAAGAATTGCTCTCGAGACTTCAACATTTTATGGTCATTATCTAAGAGTTCCGATTAATACACATTCAACAGGAGCCATGCAAGAATCAGAGTTTACAGGAGACAATATACCTTCATATTGGATAAATTTTGGAACAATACTTAACCCGATAAAGATTATTCAAGGAACTTTCTATTCTAATTCAAATCAAATTAAACCTGATAAAATTCAATTTGTAAGTAGCAATCTTTACAATTACCCCTGGGATTATACCATAAAGAATAATCTTTATGCACCACGTTGGATAGCCATGTATTGGGATACAAAGGAATTTGAACCAGGTCAAAATCGAGAGTATCTGACACACTATGGATTAGGAGATTTACAACCAGAGTATGAAGTTCCTAAACATATAGCAATTGCGGCTCAAAATGAAGTAGAAGTAGATGATATATTTACATTGACAGCATTTTTTGACGCCAGAATAGGAGGCCGGAATTTGGTTGCAACGCTTCATTTACCTGAACAATTAAATTCATTATCTCCAACAAGTGTTGATTTGGACAATTTTACAAGTGAAAAAATGGCATCGTGGAAGATTAAAGTACCTCCATCGGCACAAGCAAAAGAGTATACCTATAGAATTGAGGTAACCTCTGATGACCATCAAGAACCTGAATGGGTGGAAAGAAAAATAATGGTACTTGGAGGAGATCTTACAGAAGTATCTTCCCAATGGCATAGAAGTATAAATAGTGTTCACAATGGATATATTGATGATAATAAACTTAATATTGAAGAAATAGAGAATAATAATTATTGGACATCATGGGATAATCATTACGAGAAACATTCAAGTTTTTCAGGTGAAAAGAGTTTATTCTATGGATCAGTAGATGTGCCACAAAACGCCAATAATTTAGTTTTAACTGGACAAAATGGAGAGAATATAAGATTAAGTGGACAATTAAGTGTCTTTGTAAATGGTTTTAAAATAGGTGATTTTCAAGCACTAAACAGATTAAATATAGACAAAAAGTATTTAATGCCCGGTAGAAGAAACGACATATTGCTTATACTTACAAATAATACAGGAGCAAGCACATTAGAGTTATCTAAAATAAAAGTACAGTCAAATTTAGATTCAAATCATAACGAAGAAAAGATACTAGACTTAAATGGATTTAAAATTCAATACGATGAAAGTAATCTAAAAAATAGTAAAATAGTACAATACCCTGAAAATTTAATTCTAAAAAACCATTCTATTGATTTAGGTGAAATGGGATTTTCAAGTGATGGTGAGATTGAATATGCATCATTTAAAGGAAAAATAAATGGTGATATATATAAATATAATGGATGGCACCAGATTGAAAAACTGTTTTCCTCAAATGAAAACTCTAATATTCTATTTGATTATAGTTATGAATACGCCAGTGTTTATTTGGAAAATATAAATTTTGAGCAAATGGACACAAATTTTTTCGATCTTACTAAAACCATGGAAAATACATTTGCTGAGGTTTATGAAGATGGATCTATTTATTTATCACCTTTAGTTGAATTTGATATTTTAGGACAAATAGAGCCGTTATATTTACATATATGGATAGAAGAAAATACAATGTCTGTTGGAACAAATGTAAATCTTAATTTAGATTATCTTTTTAGGGTGTCAAAAAAATATAGTGGTTATCATAAAATGAGCACAGTCAATCTATCAGGCGGATATGAAGTTGATCTATTTACCAAAGAAATTACTAATAATACATTAGGAATTGAAACCTACGATGATGAAAAAATAAGACTTTATATACCTGATTTTGGAGAAATATCTTTTAAAAGTGCAACTATAGATAAAAATAATATAATTGCAAAGGATTTAGAATTTAATTTTTCTAAAGACTGTATATTTAAAGGGTTAAGACCAGGAAACAATCCTGACTTTACATTAGAATTTGAAGAATTGGCATTTAATAGGAATGTTACAAATTTATCAGACTTAATAAATTCTTTTGACATTACAATTACATTAAATGAA
Organism: Acetivibrio alkalicellulosi; assembly: GCA_008125075.1. Classification (GTDB taxonomy): domain Bacteria; phylum Bacillota; class Clostridia; order Acetivibrionales; family Acetivibrionaceae; genus Herbivorax; species Herbivorax alkalicellulosi. The sequence goes on from VLTH01000001.1 coordinate 274,005, forward strand.
AATATAGAATTTTTAGGAGGCGCTTATTTAAAAGCTGGTTCTAAATTTGAGGGAAGTGTAATTGACAATGACTTTTTTATTAGTTTTGATGGTCAATTTATCTTGCCCGATGATGATGAAACTGAAGTAGGTGTTAGTTTTACAATTAATTCATATGGCTATGTTGAATTTAGTGGAAGTGTTATATTACAGGATGGTTTAAAAATTGGAGATATTAATTTAAGTCCTGATGAAGGTGTAAGTATAATTCGTTTTGCATACTTACAGTCAACATATTTAGAATATGAAAAAGTATCTCCCACAAGGATTCTTTTCTCTTTTGAAAATGTAGGCGCAAGTTTTGAAATTGAAGGAGCAGGAGAGGTAAAATTCAACATAACTCAGTTTGCAATCAATGAGAATTATGGCGTAGATCTTATAAGGGCAACAATTAAAGGAGACATATCTTTTCTAAATGGCAATTTAATAATATCAACTGGTAATGAAGGTATTATTGCTTTAACATATGATGCAGATGAGAAATTCATTTTTGATGCACAAAATGTATTTGTTAGAATGCCAAGAGTAGGTCAAAATGGTTTAGAAGGTATTACTAATCTTAAGATGTCTACAACAAAAGGACTGCATTCCTTTTCCATGACATCAGATGAAATAATAACTTTACTTGAAGGATTAGTAACCATAGAGGGTCTAAATCTAGGAGTTGAAAAAGAAGGTGAGGTGTACTCACTTACATTAATAGCGAAAAAAGCAACCTGTGATATCAAAAAAGCAATTCCTCAGTTAGACATAAAATTTGATATAAATAATCTTATGTTAAAAGTTCAGGATTTAAGTTCTAGTAATCCTAGAATGGAAATAATCACCGAAGATATTACATTTAGACGTAGCTTAAATCTTAATTTAGGAATGAATTTTAGAGCACAGGGAATAAGGCTAAACTTAAAAAATAATACAATAGATTTACTTGAACCTACAATTACTTTACCATCTATTGGAGGATTAGAATTTTATGAAGATGAAGCTTGTACAACAAGGCTTAGCAATCCAACAATCGGGGTTAGTTATTTAAGGACAAGTTATAATGGAAAATGGAACATGTCAGTTGGAACACTTAATTTTAATGGGGCATGTGTCTATAATCTAATACAGGCAGATATATGCAAAGTAATACTAACAGGTTTGTCATTAGGTAAAAATAACGACAAGTATGAACTTAAAATAAGAAAAGCACATATAACTGTTGGAAGTGGATATAAATCTGAAATTAAAAATGTAACCATTAGTAATGATAGTGTTAATATTGGTGGAGGATCTTTTACTATACCTGAATTAAATATAGGAGGTATGGGAATAAAGAATTTTAAAGCAAAAATCGGAACTGAAGTAAGATCAGATGGAAAGAAGTATCCTTATCTTGGAGGGGAATGTAGTGTTATAATTCCAGGACTTTCAGCAGTTAATGGATATCTTACAGTACAAAGTCATAAAGATAATTTCTTTGGTCAGATAAAAGAGGCTTCCTTTGAGCTTACTTTAGGAAAAACAATTCCCCTTGGCTCAACAGGTCTTAGTATAAAGACACTTAGAGGAAGTTTTACAAGTGGAAGACTTCCACGTAATTTTCCACAGGATTTTAGATTTATGTTTGAATCTGGAAACAACCTTAAAATTGTTTCTATGGGTATGGGTCTTGTAGATAGTACAACAGGTGGAAAAGTATTAAAGTCAGATGCTGATGTTTGGGTAGAACTTAAAAACTGGGGGTTTGCACTTGGAACAGATTCTAGCTTTTTTGAAGGTTTTATAACTGGAAAAGCAGATGCTGCTTTTGCAAATGGAATTTTTGCAGGTAAAGTAAAAGTAAGAATAGCTATTGTAGAAGGAAGGGTATCATTTTATGTATACAAATATGAGGGTAAAACTTCTTTAAGTGGAGAAGGTTCGGTAAGTGTAAAACTTAAAGAAGGTGAAATAGTCAATAAAAAGGTACGAAGACTCAGAATAAAAGTTCCTAAAAGAGATGTTTGGTTTGATGGTATTGATGTAAAATTTGGAAGATTTACAAATGGAAAAGTAGGTTTTCAAGGAAGTGTTAATTTTCCTGTGCTAGGTAAAATGACAGCATTCTTTGGAGATGGTGGAATAAAATTTTTCACAAATTATAAGATTTATGTTCCAAATATGAGCAATCAAGCTCAGACTAATACTTTTGTAGTTGCTGGAACACCGGTATTTCCATTAGATGGCATGAATTATGGAAATGGTATTGGCAGTGCATACACATCTTCTGGATATCCATCTAGTACGCCAACTTTTGAAGATATTTTTGAAAATGGTGTTTATAAAGGAGCAAAAGTAACATTCTCTAATTCAGATGACTCCTTTGAAAGAATTATATTAATTGCATTGGCGGATAATGGTATACCAGAGTTGGTTATAAAACATAATGGTGTAACAATACCTCTTAATGATAAAAATATAGAGTATGAAATAAGTGAGGTTTCTAAAGAGGATGATGATGACAATGATATTGATGAATCAGGTATATCAGTATTACTGGCGATAAAAAATCCTGGGGTGGGAAATTTTACAATAGAAGCAAGAAATGAAGAAGAGGTATCACTTTCATTAATAACTAAGCTAAACGAGCCAGAGCTTGAAATAGAAAGTGTTAATGAAAATAAAGAACAAAAGACGGTAACTGTAACAGGTAGAATAACTAATCATAACAACACAGAAAATGTCAATATAATTTTTAGAGATGCTATGATAAATGATGATAATGATTTATCTGGTGAAAGAATTGTAGCTACTAGTAATCAAGCAAATATTAATGGTGTAACACAATTTACAGTTATTAATGGAGAATTTTCAGTTGAAATTGATACTTCAATTTTAAGAAGTGGTCATTATACACTTATAGCTGAGTTGGAGCGAAAAGTCACTTATAGAGAAGGAGAAGAACTCTTTAAAGAAGAAATATATGTTATACCTGATGACACTGAGGAAGAAGAATATGAAGTATATACAAGAGAACAATATCAGGATAATCAAGAAGTGGTTGTTTTTGAATTTATAAATGATGAAATGAGAGAAGTAACAAACCTTCAAGCATATATGTATTCAGAAAATACTGATAACTTTAGTTTAGTAGTTGATTTTGACAGTGTAACTAAAACAGCAGATGGATATTTAATGTTTGCAGATTGTTTTGTTGATGACCAGTTTGTAGGCACAAGGAAAACAAACTTAGGATTCTTGACAGAGGCAAAAATTGATGGATATACAAAATATTTATCTGTTGAAGAAGATGGAGAAGAAATTTTAAAGCCTGTCAGAATGATGATCTATATCATACCATACAAGTATATTGACCCTGAAAAAGGATTTGTATATGACTTTGACACAGATTTAGGATTTGGAAATACAGTAGTAAATAATATTATATTAGGACCTGAATCAGATAAGGTAGAGGTATGGATTGAAAAGTTCAGCAACTATATAATTACTAATTCTATAGTTGAAGTTCCCACAGGAGGTTTTGAAATACCTGTTGGAGAAACTGCCAAAGTTGAAATCTTAGTTGAAGCTAGCCAGTCAGGAAAAATAATTGTAGATATAGAAAGTGTCTCATCTACTCAAAAAATAATTGGAGATAGAGAATTCTATTTTGAAGATATAACTGTTTTTCTAGAAGAGAACTTTACAGAGGTTGAAGCAGGAACATCAGTTATAGATGCTATATTAATCAGTAATGTAGACGCAAGATATGCTTTAGAAAACTCAATAGGTGAAGTAAAACTAAGAGTTTCAAATGCAAATAATCCAGATGACTTTAAAATAGTAACTGTACCCTATAAATTTTTTGTACCACAAGTAGCAATTACAGATGTATATCCTGAAATTATAAATGTAATGACTGGTGGAATTATTGATATATATGGGGCTGGCATGTTTAAAGGTACGAAGGTATACTTAGGAACTGAGGAACTAGAAGTTGTAGAATATGAGAGTGGAATTAATAGAACTACCGTAATAGTTCCTGAAGGATTTAATAAAGGACAATATGATATTAGTGTATTAAGTGTAGCACATGAAAATCCTGTTATATGGCAAAATAAAATAAATATTGTAGAGCCAAGTTATAATTGGATTAGTATTAGAGACCAAGGTAATGTGCAGCGAGGAACTTTAGGTAAATTCTATTTTAGCCTAGATTCTCAAACAGGTTATTTAGGTAAAGTTAAATTAAACACAAAAAATGTACCAAATGGTTGGAGTGTTCAATTGAATAACTCTATTGTAGACATGAATGAGATTGTTGAAGTTGTTATAACAGTTCCATCAAATGAAACAGTAGGCTATAAGGAAATAGTTATAGAGGGTAATAACTATTCAGATGGAAGTTATATTGATATTGGTAAAATTGGAGTAACAGTAACTGATACATATGTTCAGCCTTTTATTTCATCAATATCAACAAATAGAGCATATTCAGGAGAAGAAGTTATTATATATGGAGAAGGCTTTAATAGCCAATCAAGTGTTGAAATTGTTTCATCAGTTGGTTCTTCAAACATGATAATTAAAACATTAGACAGCAATTTAATTAAGGCTGAAGTTCTAGCAACAGGGACAACAGGTAATTTGAGAATTAATAATAGTGGAACATACTCAAATTCTATACCATTTACAATTATACCAGATGGCATAATAACTAATTTTGAAAAACAGCCTATTTATATGTTGTTAGTGCCTGGAGAATCAAGAACACTTACTTTTTCTAATAGTGGTTACCCAATGAGTACAGTGGGTGCAATGTCGATTTTAACAACAGTTGATGATGAAACAGGTAAAATAAAGTTTTATGCTCCAGCGGATACTAAACCAGGTATATATGAAGTATTTGTAAACATAAACTATCCAAATACAGTTGTACAGTATAAAGTTGTAGTGTATGTTGTAAAAGGGGGTAATACAACTGAGGATTTAGCAAGACAGGTTATATTAGAAGGAAGAAATTTATTCATTAAGGTAAGTGAGGGTAATATTACTCAATTACAAATATCTAAGCTTAATTTAAATGGAAATCCTTTAAATATTGTTCCACAAAAGATAACAGATGGTTGGATTATTGATTTAGGAATGGTAAATGACAAGTCAGTTGTTGAATACCAGTTTGACTATACTGTTTTTGGCAATACTTATACAACTCCAATATATGAGTACCTGGTAGAATATGAAAACAAATACAGTGATTCAGATATTTATGAGGTATCTCTTTTTGAAAAAGGAGATGGAAATGTTAGTCTTAGAGTTGAACCAAAACAGTTATTTAATCCTTCAAATATAGTTGTAACATATAAGCTAAATAATGATGAAAGCATTACATCAAATATGGAAAAGGTTAATGACAATTGGGAAGTACCATTGGGTAAACTTCCAGAAGGCACTTATGTGAGTGGTAGTTTTGTATATGGAACAGGAATTGAAGACATAACTTCTCAAAACTTTATACTCCTCTACCAAGCTAAACATACATGGAATGAAAATATACCGATAGATTTAAACAGAAATGCTAACGGTGATGTAATTATTAATATTGAAGCATTGACCTTTAACATTCAAGGTGAGGAAATAAGTCCACAAGACATTTCTTTAATAGCTAAATTCAACGACAATGAAGAAGTTAATACTCCTATGATAAAAAATGAAACAGGATATTGGGCAGACCTAGGAAGTATTAGCAGTGGAACTATTATAACTCCTTATTTAGAATTTGTTGAAAATGGAGTAAGATATATAGTTTATTTAAAAGAGGTTATATTTTACGATGAAAGCTATGAAAATATAACAAATGGAATTATTACTGAGTATTTTAATAGTCAACACTTTACAGATAAGGTACTAGAAATAGTTGAGCCACAGATAGACTTTGATTGGGAAATAGATACTCCTGCGGGTGGTTTAATTGAAGATTTGGCATATTCAATTAGATGGAAAGGAAAAATTCAACCCCAATTTTTAGAGGAATATACTTTCTATGTTATAGTACCTAATGGAAGTGCTAAGGTTTGGATTGATGATGTAATTATAATTGATGAAGGAAGTCAAAGTGGTAAAATTAATTTGACATCAGCTCAAATGGCAAACATTATTGTAGAATATTCAACTGAAGGTAATGGTGGAATTAAGCTTGAGTGGGAGAGTGGTAGCCAAATGAGAGAAGTAGTACCAAAGTCTAGATTATTTGCAGTAGATGTAGACAAACCAGTTGATGATGACGATAATGATGACGGAGATGACGATAACGGGGATGATGACTCTAATAATGAGCCAAATGGTAAAATAAGAGTCCAGTATACAAATGAGCAAAATGATATTATAGCAAATCATATAAAACCTAATTTTAAAGTATATAATGAATCAACTGAAAACATACCATTTACTGATATTAAGGTGAGGTACTGGTTTACTACTCAAACAGAGGGGCAACAAGGAACAATCCTTAACTGGGCGTCTAACCAACAACAATTTGTTGTGTTAAATGTGGTAAGTCCAAATCCAGATAGTGATGACTACTATCTAGAAGTTAGTTTTACAGATACTAATGAAGTGTTAGAACCAGGTCAATATGTAGAAATAAAAGCAATGATACATAAATTTGACTGGTCAAATTATAATCAATCAAATGATTATTCTTTCAGGCAAATATTATTTTATCAGTATGAAGACTCAGAAAAAATTACAGCATATACTGAAAATGATCTTGCATGGGGAATTGAACCGCAGTAAACTAGTTAATCCTAAACTAATCTATTCTGAAAGTACTTTTCAGAATAGATTAGTTTTTTTGTTATATTTCATTTATACTATCCTGTTTTTTACTGCAAAAATAGCAAGTTGAGTTCGATCTTCAAATTCAAGCTTATCTAATATTGAAGAAATAATATTACGTACACTACCTTCTGTAATTTTAAGTTCAACCGATATACTTTTATTGTTTTTTCCATCTACCAGAAGCTTTATAACTTCAAGTTCTCTCTTGGTTAAATTACTTATTAGATGATTATTATTAGTGTTTTTAATATATTCTGTTTTACTTATTTTTGTTGCTATATTTGTAAGTATGTTTTTTTGAAGAATACTCATTCCAAGAGCTACACTTTTGATTGAAATAATTAGTTCATGGGGCTGGACATCTTTTAGTATATATCCATCTGCTCCGTGAAGGAGTGCTTTTGATATATTATCATCATCATTAAAAGTTGTTAGAATAAGAACCTTTATTTTAGAATACTTAGACTTTATAAGCCTTGTGCCTTCAACACCATCACAAATAGGCATCATTATATCCATAAGAACAATATCTGGCTTGAATTTATCGCATAGTTTAAGAGCATGTTTGCCATTATTTGCGCAGGCAACTACTTTAATTTCATTATCTTGCTCAATAATGTATTTAAGGCTATCACGAATAATAGTTTGATCATCTACAATTAAAACATTAATCATGCTTTTCACCACCATATAAATCAAATTCAACTCTAATATTAAATCCACTTTCGCCATATGAGCCATATGCAATTTTGCCATTTAGTTCTCTGACTCTTTGTACCATACCTCTAATCCCCATGCCCTTATTTATTTTTTTACACCCTTCACCATCATCAATTATAAAAAGTTTTATTGCAGTATCTTCAAACCTTAAAATTATATTAACATTTTTTGCTCTACCATGGCGTAAAGAATTTGTCAAAGCTTCTTGACACAATCTATATATTACATGATGATATTGTTTTGGAGTATTATTTTCAGTACCATCAACTGAAAGTACAATATTCATTCCAGAAAACTCATATTCTGATACAAGACTTTCAATTATTTCTACCAAGGTTTTGGTTATAAGATTTTCGTCCATAAGACCTGAAATTGATTGTCTTAATTCATTTAATCCATTTCTACAAGCTTTAAGGGCATAATTAAGTTGCTGAGAAGTTTTTTCAGGATCTTTTTTACAGGATATATTGCTTGCTTCAAGTATTGATATCAAAAGAGCCATTGTATGCCCTAAAGTGTCATGGACATCTTTAGAAAATCTATTTCTTTCCCTTGTGACAGCAAGTTCTTCAATGGTTTCTGCATATTTTTCTAATTTTAAATTTAGATCAATTAGTTCCATGTTTTTTTGGTTTAATTCATTTAAGAGCATTTTTGATTCAGTAATATCAGTAAAAGAAAGAACTTTTCCTAATAATTCATTTTCACTAGACATAATAGGTTCAATATAAACTGAAAAAAACTTTTTCTTAGTAGATAGTAAATCTAATTCGCATTGAAAAGATATTTCACTTAGGCTTGTAATATCAGAATATATTCTTGTAAGACATTCGAAATTTGTCGTATTTTTCTTAATATTATTAAATAAAACCTTAATAGGAGCATTTCTCTTTATTGTTCCAAAGTATTGGGAATTTTTAAAAAAGGAATTGTTGAAATCGATGATTTTGTTAGAAGTATTTACTACTATTACAGATTCTTTCATTGTGTCAAAAGTCTTACGCAAAGCAATAGGTACTATATTTAAAAATCTATATTTTAAGGTTGCTAAAGTAAAGATTAATAAAGTAACTGAAAAACTAAATGCAGTGGGATCATAAGAAAAATTAATTATTCTAAATATGTACAAAGTATTTACAAAAGCTATTATTGAAGAGGCAACTAATAACAAGAGAATTTGCTTTCTCTTATAGCCTTTTTTCTTAAAAAAACTCAACATTAAAATTATTTGACCAATTATAAAATTACCATAATTAAAACCAGAGCTTAACCAGAACATAAAACCATATTCAACTTTAGAGTAAGAGTAATAACTATAAAAAAGGTTATGATAAGGATTTGTTAAAAGAAAAAAGTAAATTACTATAGGGAACAGTGCCATAATAGAAAAGATTTTTGAGGGTATGATTTTGTATTCTGAATATATAATGCTAAAGTTGTGCCATGCATAACCTAAATACAGTATTCCAATATACTGGATAAGGAAAGAAATCCATTTTATTTTTTCGTCTATAGCATAAAATTCTAAAATTTGTCCTGAAGACCATATAAATAAGATAGCATTAATAAAGACATAGCTTAATATAGTATTGCTTTTTTTACCTAATGTAAAAAAGAAGATAATCATAAATAGAGATACAATGGCAGAAAAAATAAGAAGAAAAATTTCAATATTAAAATAAAAGTGCATCAAAAACCCTCCATTAAAATCTCAAATTATTATATCAAATTAGATTTATAAATGCAAAATCAACTTAAGTTTCTGGAATATTTTTCTTCACTTTTGTTACACACACCCTTAAGTTTTTGGAATATATTTGAACAAATTTATTAAATGGATTCACATGCACCACCTTGTTTGAATTAACATTAAGTGGTACAATACTAAATAAATTATAACAGTAAAACCATACCAGTATAAACCAAAGGAGTGTAAATTATGGATTATGTAATTAAGACCGAAGGTTTAAAAAAATATTATAAAAATAATAAAGCAGTAGACGGCATTGATTTAGAAGTAAGAAAAGGTGATATTGTGGCAATTCTAGGGCCTAATGGTGCCGGGAAAACAACTACTGTAGAAATATTAGAAGGCCTAAGAAGACCTACAGCGGGCACGATATATTATTTTGGAGAAAAAGTCTCTAAAATAGGAGATAGTATTAAAGAGAGGATAGGAGTGCAACTGCAAAAATCTACTTTTTTTAGCAACCTTAAAGTGAAAGAAATTATAGATGCTTTTAGAGGACTTTATAGTAAAAAAATTTCTACAAAAGTTCTTATTGAAAAGTTCAATTTAGAGTCAAAACAAAATGATTATATTAAAAACTTATCAGGTGGACAAATGCAGAGAGTAGCATTGGCCTGTGCAATAGTAAATGATCCAGAGGTGATATTTTTAGATGAGCCTACCACGGGTCTTGATCCACAGGCACGCAGAAACCTTTGGGATTCTATTAAGGAATTAAAAAAAGAAGGAAAAACCATTATTCTAACTACTCATTATATGGAAGAAGCAGAGGCCTTAGCGGACTTTGTGTTTATTATAGATCATGGTAATATTATTGCAAAAGGAATTGTGAATGATTTAATTCAAAGCTTAAACCAATCCACCTTTGTTACTTTTGGTATATCTGGGAATATTGAAAAATTCAATACAGAAAGTGTTTTTGGAAAAAACATAGAACCTATAAATGATAAATATGAAATAAAGACAAATGATGTTGAAAAAACACTGGCAAAATTATTTAGTTATAGTAGGGAAAATTCTATTATGATTGAGAATATAAATATTCGAAACCCTAACCTAGAAGATGTATTTTTAAATTTAACAGGAAGAAAACTAAGGGAGTAGGAGGGATAATTATGAAAATGAAAAGTTTAGCCAAAGCTATGTTCTTAGATAGTATTAGGGAGTTTCTAGTGATTTTTTGGACTATAGTGTTTCCTGCTCTATTATTAGTTTTATTTATAGTGGTGTTTGCTCCTCTTGCTTCAGGAGATGGAGGGGCAAATCCTGAAGTTAAATATGGTTTATACTATGAAGAACCACCGGTTGGGAAGGTACACAGTATTTTTGATGAAGTATTCTTGGAATTACAAAACACTGATGAAGCTAATTTTACATTTATAAAATATGAGGAGCTAGAAAAAGCTTCTAATGCCCTAGTAGATCAGGAGGTAGATTTAGTAATACACTTTGAAGAAGGTTTTGGAATTTTTGAAAGATTATTAGGGGAACATACAAGTGTTAATACCTACGATAATATTAATTTCCTTCATACTTCTAGAACAAACTCTATAATGGCAAGGGATATTATGAGTAGTGTCATAGAAGAAATAAATATTATAATTTTGAATCTAGGTGTTGAAATACCATTAGAAATATCCGTTGTTAAGGTTGGAGGTAATGGTGGTATAGTCTATGGATATGAAAACTTCATTTTCCCTTCTATGCTTATATTATCAATTTTGACTTTTTCTTTATTTAATTTGCCTATTGGTATTGTAGATTATATTGAGAAGGATGTACTTAAAAAGATAAGCTCTGCGCCAGTTAAAGCTATTCATTATTTCTTTGCATTTATGATATCTCAATTTATTATTTTATTTATGGCCATGATTGTTCTTTACACTGTAGCAAGCTTTTTTAATATTTCAAAACTAATATACACGTGGCAGTTTCTAGGATTTTTATTATACAGTGTATTAACTACTATGTCACTTGGGCTATTAATAAGCTCCTTCTTTAAAAAAACAGCTACGTTAGCTTCTTTTTCTAATATTTTATTTTTTTTAACAATGTTTTTAAGTGGTATGTATTTTGAGGTAGGGAATTTGCCAATATACATCCGTTGGTATGCTATAATAAATCCAGTTACCTATTTAATAGACGGACTTCGAAGTATTTTAACACAAAACCCCATTGAAAGCCAAAGCTTCTTGATACCTGCACTTTGGTTTTTAATATCACTACCTATTTTTATCATGAATCAAAGGAAGGTGCTGCGCTATGAATAGATTTTTGAATCTCATTAGATTATTTATTAAGGAAACTTTTCGAGATAAACTAAGTGTTTTATTTACCTTGTTTTTCCCAATAATATTTATAGTGATTTTTGGAAACTTGTTTTTTACAACAAGTTCAGAGGAACCCATTTATAATTTTGGAATCCATGGCAAGGATTTGACTGAAATTGAAGAATTTTTAAGCCCAAATAATGTAAATTCATTTAATAGCATAGAGAGTTTAAAAGAAGCTGTGGAAAAAGAAGAAATTGATGTTGGTATTCATTTTGAGGATTCTCTAACTGTAGAATTAGTTATGAGGGAAGAAAATCTAAACAACTTTGAAAATTCAATGAAATTAAGGAATCTTGCAACATCAGCAGTAAAGAGGAGTTATATTGGGACATCTCGTAATGTTATCCAAATTAACGAAGAAGTTGTTTCTGTAGGTCGAAGAGAGGCCTATGCAATTGACTATTTGGTTTCAGCTGTATTAGCTCTTACTATTTTATCGGGGGGAATGTTTTCTACTATAGGAGTATTTGGAGACTATAAAAAACAAGGTATAATTAAACGTTTTCTTGCTACACCAATAAAACCTTGGGAGTTTGTGATAAGCGCTAGTTTAAGCAAGTTATTATTGAACTTTGTTGCTATATTAGTAGTTATTTTTCTTTCTAGATCACTTTATAATGTTATCTTTGAATTTAATTGGTTGATATTTTTATTAATTATAATAAATACAAGTATTGGGATGATGGGGATAGGGGTTTTGATGCTACTGATTTTCAAGAAGACAGAAACTGCCTACACTGGAGGATCTATATTTTATACAGTAATGACATTCTTTTCAGGTCTTTATTTTCCCATTTCTGTTATTCCGGGAGGCTTTAGGTGGATCAGCAGATTTTTGCCCATTACGTATTTAATAGAAATCCTTCGTTTTGCAGCTGGATTTGAATCTATGTCTATACAATATTTTACCCTTTTAAATACTATTTTCTTTCTTGTTGGAGGAGGTTTGATTCTTCTTGCATCTAAAAAGTTCGTAAATGCTGAGAGTCAGTAAAAACTAATAGAATTAAAATCTATAATCATGATATACTTTAAAAGAACAGGTTAAAAAATACAGTGTGTAAAACGGCATTGAAGAGGCTGTGAATATTGCTAAGTGTATAGTGTGGAATAAAGCGGTTGGAGGGATCTGACGGCTTTTATCTTTTTATGAAAACATGTTGACGGAATTCGCTACAACGAATAAAATAGTAATTAGAAATGTTTTTCAATTCAACTCAACTTTGAGTAACTTTGAAAATACATTGGAGGGATTGAAATGACTAATTTATCAGAAATGAATATCTATGAAAATATAAGAACAACTGTAACAGAGGCACAAAAAAAGGTTTATACTACTGTTAATTCTGTTATGGTTGAAACCTACTGGAATATTGGTAAACAAATTTGTGAAGCACAAGGTGGAAATGATCGTGCAGAGTATGGCACAGGTTTGTTAAAATACCTCTCTGAAAAGTTGACTGATGAATTTGGAAAAGGTTTCACAGTGACAAATTTGAGCTATATGCGTCAGTTTCACAGTGCGTTTCCAAATAATCACGCACTGCGTGATGAATTGAGCTGGACACATTATAGGATGCTATTAAAAATTGAAGATGTAAAAGCAAGACAATTCTATCTTAATGAGTGTGCAAGGTCCAATTGGAGTACTAGGCAGCTAGAACGTCAAATTAATTCATTCTATTATCAGCGACTCTTATCTAGCAAAGATAAAGAAAGTGTGAGAACCGAAGTTCAAAAACTTGAAAAAGGAATGGATGCAAAAGACATTATCAGAGATCCGTATGTACTTGAATTTCTAGGCCTTGAACAAACACCAAATCTATATGAGAAGGATTTAGAGCAAGGATTGATTGACCATTTACAGAAGTTTCTGCTTGAATTAGGTAGAGGATTTTCTTTTGTTTCAAGGCAAAAGAGAATTACATTTGATGGGGAGCATTATTATATTGACTTAGTATTTTATAACTATATACTGAAATGCTTTGTCATCATTGATTTGAAGGTTGGAAAACTGAAACATCAAGACATAGGACAGATGCAAATGTATGTTAATTACTTTACAAGAGAGCTTATGAATGAGGGAGACAATCTACCCATTGGCATTATTCTTTGTGCAGATAAGAGCGAGTCTGTTGTTAAATACACCCTACCAGAAGACAATAATCAGATTTTTGCTTCAAAATATAAGCTGTATATGCCCACTGAAGAAGAGTTAATACAGGAATTGGAAAAGGAACAAGAGTTATTAGAAATTGAAAATAGTCTATAGCAGTTGAAAACTTCTATACTAATTTTGATTTCAAAGAGGTGAATTTATGTTTGATTATATGACAGTTAAAGAAGCTGCCGAGAAATGGGGAATCACTCCACGTCGAGTCCAACTATTATGTAGTCAGGGTAGGATTGAAGGTGCTATGAAATATGCTTCAGTCTGGGCAATACCAAAAAATGCAGAAAAACCAAAAGATGAAAGAATTGTGACAGGAAAATATATCAAAGAGTAAAAAAATTGTGACGATACTCTTGAGTTTTATAGGGAAGAATTCTGCTCTCTAATTTGCCGTTGCAATATCATCAGAAACGTCAAAACATACGTGGAGTGTGGCAATGAGCAGATATATAACTAGAGTTCCATGTGTGAAAAAAGAATTGATTCAAATTGATAAAGATAATAATTGAATACCAATTTTTGTTATGTGGTAAGCTATTAAATAGGCTATAATTAAGTTAAGTATTAAAACTATTATCTACCTAGAAAGGCGGTAAATATTTTGACAGAGATAAAAAAGAATGAGGTATATACTTTAAAAATAACAGGGATGACACATGAAGGGCAGGGAGTTGGACGAATTAATAACTTTACTGTCTTTGTAGATGGTGCTATTGAGGAAGAAGACGTAGAAATAAAAATAATAAAATTGCATAAAAGTTATGGAATAGGAAAACTTCTTAAGATATTAAATCCTTCACCTGAGAGAACAAAGCCTTTTTGTGAAGTTTATAAAAGGTGTGGAGGATGTAGCTTGCAGCATATGAATACAGATGCTGCCATAAGGTTTAAGGAGAATTTAGTGAGGGAAAGTATAAGAAGGATAGGGAAGCTTGAAAATGTAAAAATACACGGGATAATTACAATGGAAAATCCCTTTTATTATAGAAATAAAGCTCAATATCCAGTTAGAAAGGTAAATGATAATTTGAAGGTGGGGTTTTATGCTAAAAGATCCCATGATATTATTGATTGCCAAGAATGTGGGATTCAAAATCAGATAAGTGACAGGGTAAAATCTATTGCTAAAGAGTATATAGAAAAGAACAATGTGAGCACATATGATGAAACTACCGGAAAAGGTCTTATAAGACATATTATAACCAGGGTAGGGTTTAAAACTGGTCAGGTCATGGTTGTAGTTGTTGTTAACGGCAAAAGTATACCTAAAAAGGAGAAACTTATTGATGAATTAATAAGGGAAGTGCCCCAAATAAAAAGTATATTTATAAATGTAAATAGAGAAAAAACAAATGTTATTTTAGGAAGAGAGAATATACTTATATATGGGGAAAAGAGTATTACAGATTACATAGGTGATTTTAAATTTAATATATCTCCAGTGTCTTTTTTTCAAGTAAATCCAATTCAAACAGAAGTTTTATATAAAAAGGCACTTGAATATGCAGGGCTTACAGGTAGTGAGACTGTTTTTGATCTTTACTGTGGAATTGGAACAATATCTTTATTTTTATCAAAAAAGGCAATAAAGGTATATGGTGTTGAAGTAGTTGAAGAAGCTATAGAGGACGCTAAAGAAAATGCCAGAATTAACGGTGTGACAAATGTAGAATTTATTTCAGGCGAGGCAGAAAAGGTATTGCCAGGTATGGGTATAAAGGCAGATGTTGTTGTGCTAGATCCACCAAGAAAAGGTTGTGATGAAAGGCTGCTTGATGCACTTGCAGGGATAGAGCCTTCAAGGATTGTATATGTATCATGTAATCCTGCAACTCTAGCAAGAGATTTAAAGTATTTAACAGAGAAGGGATATGAGGTTGTGGAAATTCAGCCAGTGGACATGTTTCCGCATACGACACATGTGGAGTGTGTAGTAAGACTATCTGCGACATAATGCTTGTAATACTAGTATTCAAGCGGTTTTGCGAGTTTTATACATTTGGTAAAGATGATCAAAATTTCGAGCACAAATCACTCATGAATGGTATAAAAGTGCAAATTTCTATATGATATGGTGTTGGTAGATACCTCAAAAGGCATTAGGTTCAATACTAATGTCTTTTGACTTTTTATAGAATTTTAACAACTCATTATGAAATAATCTTCCGAATTCCGACAATATTTTATAAATAAGTATGTAAAAAAACTTGTTTTATTATCTTATTCTGGTATAATTAAGTTTATTAGAAATAAATAGGACGTCTAAATCTATGATATATATATGTAGTGAATTTATTCCTACAAGGCTTAAATATAAGTTTTAAGATTTTAATGAAATTACTTATTACATATTATAGCCTATTATCTCTATAATTAGAAGTTTGCTGGTATTAATTTAAGCTCCAAGTATTTGTAAAAACATGTGCATAAATGGGAATTTATAGAGAGAATATTTATATTTTATGATAGTATGTTTGAAGTAAAATATAAAGTAAAGGGAGAATACAATAAATGGCGAGGTCAAATGAAGGTTTAGCGTGGTTAGAAAATCAAAATAAACTTTTTGTTCAGGATAGAATTAAGAATGCTAGTATTCAAATTAGAGGAATTTACGGTATTTTTGTGAAGGAAAAGGATAAGGAAGAGGAGTGTGTGTATGTAGGACGGTCGGCAAGTATATATGGTAGAATTTTTTCTCAAGGTCATATATCAAATTTAATGAAGAAAATAATTGAAAATAAAACAAGTCAACGACTGCTAAATGCAATGGATGATGAAAATATAGAGAAAATCGAGGTAAGAATATTAGATGAAATAAAATTTAAGTTTGACAATTACTATAAAGATATGCAGCGTTTAGCATCAAGAGAAAATTATTTCATTGATAAATATCAGGAAAAAAATCAGTGTTTAGAACAAGTTCCCGAAGGAACAAGAATGACTATAGAAGGTTGGGAAAGCCTTAAAAACAAAGAAAATAATTAGGTTTAATTCAATTTGCTGAGCAGGATAAATTGCAATTTATTGGTGTGATTATGTTTATAATGCGAACTTTATAAGAATAGCAAGACATAGGGCTTATAATTAACTAAACAAAGCCAATTGTATTTTCAAGTTATAACATATAGTATTCGTGAGCTTTCCAATGAAAACAGAGAATAGATTTATTAAATATGTGAGGTAGAATAATGTCAAATAATGTTTCAAGAAGAGGGCCAGACCCTAAAGATTCAACGGTAAGAATATTATGGGGAAAAGCGGCAGGGATATGCCAGTACCGAGGGTGTAATGAGAAGCTGTTTTATGATGAAACGACATCACATGAGTTCAACGCTGCTTATATAGCACACATCGTTGCTTCGAGTCCTGATGGACCTAGAGGTGATACGATAAGGTCTCACCAATTATCTGATAAAATTAATAATCTTATGATTATGTGTGATAAACACCATAGGCTAATTGACAGAGAAGATAAAGCAGGGCATCCTGAAAGTCTTTTGTTAGAAATGAAAAGAGAACACGAAGAGAACATTGAGAGAGTCTGTAATTATCTAAATGTTCAGAAAACAGAAATCATCAATTTCTTATCGCCTATAAAAGGAAATCAAGTAAGTATTAATTATAATGATACAGTCAAAGCTGTTCTGACTAAGAAACAACCATATTCCCAATATGGAAAGATTATAGATATAAAATCAATCTATCCAATTAGTGACACTGAGCATTGGAATGATTTAAATACGCAATTAGAATACCAATTCTTAACCAAGATTAAGGCCATGTATGATAGTATTGGGAATGTACATATGTCTTTGTTTTCAATTGCCCCCATTCCATTGATAATAAAACTTGGAGTACTTTTCGGTGACAAAACAAATGTGGATATTTTTCATAAAACAAGGGTACCTGATACTTGGTGTTGGCAAGATACAAATTTAACAAACAGCTTTAGAATTGATAAGACGCCGATTAGTAAAGGGAAGAATATTGCTCTTATATTATCATTAACTGATACTATAGCAGATGATAGAGTTACAAGCGTGCTACAACCAAATGCAATTTATAAAATAATTGCAGAGATAAATGGTGTGGACTGTATAAAAAGTGAAGAAGACTTAAGTGCATTTTGGCATGTTTATCAACAAGTATGTAATGAAATATTTAATACCTATGGGGGCGATTGTACAATCCATCTTTTCTCTGCTATACCTGTATGCGCTGCTTTTGAAGTTGGAAGACGGAGAATGCCTGGATTGCATCCCAAAGTAACTATTTATGACGATAATGGTGGATTTATACCAACGTTAACAATAGGAGGATAAAATGTACACTAAAGCTAATTTGAATGCAATTTATGAAAAGATTGCAAAATCAGTTGATATAAGTGAGGCGTTATTTGACCAAGCTGAAGAAAATTATAAAAAATTAGGTGCATGGATGGATAAAGAAACCCCACACTACAAAATAACAGTATATGCACAGGGGTCTTTTGCATTAGGTACAGTGATTAAACCAATTAATGATGAAGATGATTATGATTTGGACTTGGTTTGTGAGTTTGCTGATAATTATGGTCATAATGCAAAAAGGTTAAAAGTTGAAATTGTTAAGCCACTCCTTCAAAGGTATGATGAAGTTACTAAAATAGATGAAAAAAGGCGTTGCTGGCAAGTTGTATATAAAAATAGTCCAAAATTTCACATGGATATTATACCAGCAGTCAATGCAAAATCTTATATTAAAATAACTGACAAGGACGATAAAAGTTTATCGTATGAATATATTGGCAGCAATCCAAAAGGTTATATTGACTGGTTTAACGAACGAAAATCAATAAGATATAAAGCAATCAGAGAAGCTTATGAAATGAATAGTAAACAAAATAGAAAATTTATGGCTGAAGTTGAACCATTGAGAGAATATAGACTAAAGACACCCTTACAAAAAGCAATTCAAATATTGAAAAGACACCGTGATAATATGTTCAAAGATGACTCTGAACATTTAGCACCTATATCTATTATAATTACTACTATTGCAGCTCAATTATATATGAATGAAGATAACATTTACGATACTCTTGTAAATATCTTAACTAGTTCAACAAATTATGTTAATAGATGCAAAAAAAATGAGGAGTACTATATTGAAAACCCAAGCTATACTGGCTACGAAAAAGAAAACTTTGCTGACAAATGGAACGAGCATCCTGAAAGAGCAGAAGCTTTTTTTGATTGGGTTGAACAAGCAAAGACGAATTTAATTAATTGTATTGATATGTTTGATAATGATGCCGAAATTGGGAGTGTTCTTAGTGTCTCACTTGGTGAGAATTTAGTGCAGAAAGTATTTTCTGAAATTAATACTGATATAGCTAAGTCCATTAAAGAGAAGACAAACGAAAGCGAACTTGCACTGGTACCATTTAAAACTCAAACATTGCTATCTGTACCTCATAGACAAATTGCGCCATGGGCACTTCCAAAAGGGTATAGGGTTTTTATAAAAGCAGCAATAACTGATCAACATGAGAGGAAATACTTATATAAAAATGATGGAGATCCATTGGATAAAGGAGTGTCTATAGATTTTACGGCTGTTTTTTCTGGGAATATGCCTTATATAGTAAAATGGCAAGTTGTTAATACTGGCGAAGACGCAAGAAGTAAAAGATGCCTTAGGGGAGAATTTGAAAATTCAAACATAGGAAGAAATACCCGACATGAGTGTATAGAATACACTGGAAGTCACTATGTCCAATGCTTTGTAATTAAAAAAGGACAATGTGTTGCAAAAAGTAATATTTTTATTGTTAATGTGAAATAGAAGCATGAAAGAACAAAGTGATATTAAGAGTTGTGATTTAAATTTATAAAAATATTACTTTTGTAAATATCATTTAAGACTTTGCTCAAACTGTATATGTATTCTTTTGGGATTCGAGGGTGCAAAGTTTTAAAAATATAGAATGCTCGTATAGGAGCACTTGGCATGGAAGCTCCTTTACTAAAAAGTTTTAGAAGAAAGTCTATGTAAGTCCATATTGGGTGTTATTTACTGGTTAGCAACGATGTGAACTTCCCAAAAGGCTAATACCCGGAAGTTAATAAGCTTTTGTAATAGCAATAATCAGCAGTTCATCACACGGTAATTAAGTACCATGATTGGAAGCTGTTAATATTCGAAGAATAATGAAAATTATTTCTATATATGCAATAAAGCCAAAGATGATTTGGAAGGAGACGTATTTATATTGTTAATTCTTGTTCCAATACAAAGGTTACATATAGAGCATTCTGTCGTGCTCAAAAATATAACTGTTAGTTCAAATATTGCAGTAAATGAAACCGGTATTATATTGATAAATAATAAGGAGTATCCAATAAGCTTGGTGAATAAATCCAATGTTTTAGATTTGTTCAATGAAGGTTTTGCAATATATCATATCGATGAGTTAGATACTTGTGGAGACGCGATAAAACTAGTAGAGCATTTAATAAAACCCGTGGATTACGCTCTGGATAGTTTGAGAGTATCTTTGAATAGTTTTGGCTTTCATGAACAAGTAATAGGAACCCCTGGATTTTATAAAGGAAATAAACTAGCAGTGGTATTAAGTGATAATTTTGAATCCTATAAAATTATCAAGGGGAAAGCACTTTACTATGAATTATCAGAAGGAATCGGATGTGATGCTACTGGATTCTATACGGATGAAAATGATATTTTATTATCTTTTAGAGAAGATGAGGTTTATGCTAAGTATAGAAATATATTACATCGACTTTTTAAGGCAATACAAATTTATGATGTAAACACTTGTTTTGCATATTTGTTTTCAACAATTGAAGGGATAGACTGTAGCACCTCGCATAATTTTCAAACTAAAAAAATACGAATACTCTCATTCATTGTCGAAAATCAAAATGAATTTGATATTCTTTCACAACAATTTTATTTTTACTCAAAAACAGTTCGTACTGAGATAATCCATGCAGGGAAATCACTATATGATATCCTTCCTTGGGAAAAAATATATGATTTACTTGATAATTTGTACTTGCTTGTTGTGAAATTTTGCATGGCTTCTATTAAATCGGGTGCAACGACTTTTGATGAACTAAACGAAAGAATATGCGAAAAGTGTAATGAATTTTCATACTCTTCTCCAAATAGTGATATCGCTATCAGTGAAATGCCAGTTACTGTTTTTGGAAAATGTGACTATTTTGCTGAAGTGAATAATTTAAATATAATTACTTGCTTAAAAATTGGCGGAACATTATTTTTGCCGGCTAATAGTAAAGATAGGATTAAAGAGTTTCGTGAAGTGTATGTGCATGGCTTAGAACTTTGCATGGCATATGGTTTAGACGAAAAAGCACTTAAAGTAGATAGTGATTTCCCCAATTACCATTTGTTTTCAAAATTTAATATAGGCGAGAAATCATTTACAGTATGGGATGTAGATGTAATATTAACGACGTTATTACGAAAAATTAATATTGATGCTCCTTTCGCAATAATTGAAAATCAATCTTATTGGGAAAGCCCAACTACCGGTTTTGACTTTTCGTTTTGCTGTGAATTTTCTGATATTATCTGCAATACCATACAGAAAGCATTGAATTATTTAATTTTATCAATTGAAATAACAAAAGATACAATATTGCCGTCTAAAGTTGGAATTAATACTATTGGAATCCGAGCTGCATATATCAATCCTGAAGACAATAGCGGAATATACTGTCTTCCCGGACGTATTTATGGAGAATATATTGAACCTCATACCCCATTTATTCCATCATTAACTGATTGTTCTGAAACACTCTACAATTGTTTTTTTGATTCGCGTTCGGATGAAGTGTTTTCTACAAACCGCGATGCTTTAAATAGAATAGCAGAAAGTACTTACTTTCAGGATATTAACCAAACAATTCTTACTATATTTGATGCTGTGGATATGCTTTACCCAACCACATATGATGGAAATAAGCTCATCAAACGTATTGCAACATTTTGTTGCAATACACAAACAGAAAAAACTATGCTAGTAAATTACTTAAAGAATTTGAGGGAAAATGTAAGAAATCCACTTTTACATAGTGGTAAATCAATCATTGATTTGCAATTAAATGAAGATGATACTTATACAATCATAAATACAATTAAAACTATTGTTGTAAAATATTGCGAGAATACTTATAAGCTAGATATACATACTTTTCAAGATTTACATGAAGAAGAAAAAAGTAAAAATAAATCTTTATTAACTCGCTCGAACTAACTTCCAATTATATTTATGACTGACTAATCCTGTTGAATTTAGAACTTCCCATTATCCATATAATAGACAGTTTGATAAACTCTTATTTAGGCTAATAATGAAAAGAACAGAAAACAGAAGAACATAATTACATTTAGAGAAGATAATATATTATTTAAACAAATAAAAGAATTAAATTTTCTCTCCATCTTCAAACACAAAAAACCCCTCAAACTTACACCCAAGAGCTTCAGCAATTTTATGCAACTCCTGCTCGGAAAAATTATCTCGAGTAAGTTTGTTAGATAAATTTTGATTAGTTGTACCTATTAAAGTAGCCAATTGAGAAATGGTTACTTTTTTTCGTTTTAATAGAATTCTTAATTTTTCTCCCATTGTCAATGACATATTACACACCATCCTTTAGTATAATATACACTTTTTAATGTGTTTTTTCAACAATATGATAAAAAAATCAACTAAAAAATTAAATTCTATTGCAAAATAACACTAAAAAGTGTAAAATCAAACTTGAAGATGTGTAATATTAATTATAAATTTTTAGGAAGGTGATTTTGTGAGTAATAAAGAGAGTAAGGTAATATCTATTGTGAATCAGAAAGGGGGTGTTGGAAAAACAGCAACCACTCTAAATCTAGGATATGCATTATCGGAAATGGGTAAGAAGGTCTTACTTATTGACTTCGACCCTCAGAGTAGTCTGACAGTATGTTTAGGATATGATAATACTGACAGTTTGAGTACAACAATATATAATTTAATGGCTTTAGCAACTGAGGAAGAGGACTTGCCAGAAAAAGAAAAATATATTCAAAAGATTGGAAAGTTAGACTTGATTCCATGCAACCTTGAATTGTCCGCTATTGAAATTGCACTTGTTAATGTTATGAGTAGAGAGTTGATTTTAAAGTCTATTGTTGATGAAATAAAGTCAAATTATGATTATGTCATTATAGATTGTTCTCCATCTCTTGGTATGCTAACTATAAATGCTCTTGCTGCATGTGACAGTGTTATAATACCTGTAACTCCTCAATATCTATCAGCTAAAGGGTTGGAACTTTTGCTTAGAAATATAATTAGAGTAAAAAAGCGTATTAATCAAAAGATTGAGGTTGATGGAATATTACTTACTATGTACACAGAGAGAATGAAATTGACTAAGGAAGTACTATCAATAATACAGGATGCTTATGGAAATTACATAAATATTTTCTCTAGTATGATACCTACATCTGTAAAAGTTGGTGAAGCAAATATGAAGAGTAAAAGTATTATTGAATATGACCCTAAAAACAAAGTGACAACTAAGTATGTTGAGTTTGCTAAGGAGGTTGCTTCATTATGAGTGAAAGAAAGTTAATGAGTCTTGAAGATATGTTTGGTGAAAACTCAGAAGAAATAAACAATGAAAAAGAAGTTATAGAAATAACAAAGTTAGAGCCTTTTGAAAAGCATCCTTTTAAATTATATGAAGGTGAGCGCTTTGAAAACATGGTAAGAAGTATTAAAGAACTTGGAATTATTGTTCCTGTTATTGTAAGACCAAAGGGAGAAAATTATCAGATATTATCGGGGCATAATAGAGTAAATGCAGCTAAAAAAGCAGGCATTAATAAAGTACCAGTAATTATAAAAGATAATATTAATGATGAAGAAGCAATGTTGATAGTTACTGAAACTAATCTTATGCAAAGGTCATTTTCTGATATGCTTCATTCAGAAAGAGCAGCTTCATTGACACAACACCATAAAGCATTATCGGCTCAAGGCAAAAGAATTGATCTTCTAAATGATATAAAAGATATGCTAAAGTCCGATGAAATAAGGGATGATACAACTTCGTGCCACAGTGGCACAAAGTTGAGAAGTAATTGTGAAGCAGGTAAAACATTTAACCTTTCAGGTAGAACTGTATCAAGGTATTTAAGGGTATACCAACTTATAAAGGAACTAAAAGATAAACTTGATATTGAAGAAATACCTTTGCTAGGAGCAGTGGAACTTTCGTATTTGAATGAAGTAGAACAGCAGCTTGTTGATGTGATTCTTTCTGAGCATAAATTTAAAGTTGATGTAAATAAAACTAAGGTTTTAAGAGACTATTCTCAAAAAGAGAAATTAGATGAAGTAATAGTCTTTTCAATCCTTTCAGGAGATTACCTTAAAAAGAAAAAGTCTATTAAACCAACACCAATAAAGCTTAAACCAAAGCTTATAAGTAAATATTTTAAACCTGAAACAAAACCGCCTGAAATTGAAGAAATAATTGATAAAGCTTTAAATTTATACTTTGAAACTCATGGAAAGGAGGAACTGAATGAGTAGATTAAGTGAGATTAAAGAGATTTATGAAAAGGTTACTGATATAATTACAAGTAACAGTGATGAATGGAAAGATTTTTTAGACTTTGCTTCAAAGGTATATAAATATAACTTTGATAATACAGTTCTAATATATGCACAAAGACCAGATGCAACAATGGTTGCAAATATGGAAATATGGAACAGAAAACTATGTAGGTATGTTAATAAAGGAACAAGGAGTATCGCAGTTTTTGACACATCAAAGCAAACACTAAAGCTTGAATACTTATTCGATATAAAAGATACAAATGGTGAAGTACATACAATTCCAAAACTATGGAGACTTAATGATGAAATGTCTGAGGCTATTATTAATAGAATAAATCAAAGATATAATTTTAATAGCAGTAAACTAGATGATTTAATATTTAATATGACAGATGCAAAAATTAATGAAAAATTCAATGAAATAACCGAAGGAATAAAATCTGATTTAAAAAATGTATGGCTTGAAAACTTACCTGAAGAGCGCTTTATAAGTCGTTTCACACAGACATTAATTGAAAGTATAAATTATATGGTTAGTAAAAGATGTGGTGTTAAATCTTCCATACTTGATGATGAAGAAAGTTTCATGCTAATTAACCATTTTAACTCCATAGAGTTAACAGTTAGACTAGGTAATGCGCTATGTAGTACATCACAAGAGATATTACGAGAAATTGAAAGTGAATTTAATAATATTATTAAAGAAAGAAGGAGTGAGAAAAGCGATGAAAGAATCATTAGAACTGAAATACAAGGAGATAGACGGGATATATTATCCAGAAATACAAATATCGAAGAACAAGGAAATGGACGAAAAGCCACTGGGCAAATACGGACAAATGGCACTGAATTATTTGAGGGAAAACCACCAAAACAGATACAGTCTATTACTGTCAAAGGGGAATTTGATGGAGATAATGCATCAAGTGAACGAGGAGGCACACAATCACCTGAACATTATCATGGAACAGATGCTAAAGAAAGACCCCCTACCAGAACCGAACGACAGCTACAGGAGCTATCAGCACAGGACACAGCTTTTGTCGACAGCGGAGGAAATAGTACTAGAGGAGATAGTGTACAGACCAAGATAAAAAGTATAACAGAAGTTATTGAGTCGCAAAACAGCGGCTCTTTTTTTACGCCAGAAATTAAAAACAGTGACATTGATGAAGATAATAATTTAACACAAAAAGTTGTTGAAGAAGTTTTAAGAATGGGAAGTTTCGTAAGCGGGGGTAAGCAAAGAATATATGATTTCCTTCTTACTGATCCTGATAATTCATTATTTACACAAATGCTTAAAAGTGAATATGGTATAGGAGGTATGGCTAGACCTGTAGATAATGGGATTTGTAAAATAAGTTACGACGGTAAAGGTATACAAGTTAATTGGTTGGTTGATGGTGACAGTCACTCAAAATTAATTTCATGGAGTGTTGCAGCAAAAACAATCCGTAAGTTAGCTTTAGAAGGTAGATATATTGATAACTTATTCTTAAATATACCTAGACAACAAACTATTTTTGATATTTCTAATATCAATGATAATCAACTTGAACAGGTAATAGAGTCAACAGATTTAGATAAAACTCAAGTAGATTTTCAAAATAAAGGAGCGCTACAGCATGAAAAATTAAATTATAAGTTTTCAACAGAGCATGAAATTGGTATTGGAGGTCTTAAAACAAAATTTAGAAATAACATAGATGCAATAAAAACTTTAAAGGTTATTGAAGAAGAAAATAGGCTAGCAAGTAATGAAGAACAAAAGATACTAGCAAAATATGTTGGATGGGGTGGTATACCACAAGCATTTGATATTAATTCTAATGGATGGGGGAATGAATATGCTGAACTAAAAGCATTGCTTGCACCAGAAGAATATGTTAGTGCAAGAGCTTCAACACCAAATGCTCATTACACATCCCATATGGTCATTGAAGCTATGTATAAAGCACTTGATAGTTTTGGATTTAAAAAAGGAAATATATTAGAGCCTTCAATGGGAGTAGGAAACTTTTTTTCAATGATTCCAGAAAAAATGGAAGGTTCAAAACTATATGGTGTTGAGCTTGATGATATTTCTGGGAGAATAGCAAAGCAACTCTACCAAAAAGCTAATATAAAAATAGGTGGATTTGAAGAAAGCAGTTTCCCTGATAACTTTTTTGATGTTGCTATCAGTAATGTACCTTTTGGTGATTATAAACTCTATGATCCAAAGTATGAAAAACATAATTTCTTAATTCACGACTACTTTTTTGCTAAAGCTTTAGACAAAGTAAGACCTGGTGGTATAGTTGCATTTATAACATCTAAAGGAACAATGGATAAAGAAAACAATAGTTTTAGAAAGTACATAGCTGAGAGAGCAGACTTGATAGGAGCAATAAGGCTACCAAATACTACATTTAAAGCTATAGCTAATACAGAAGTAACTACTGATATTATCTTTCTTCAAAAAAGAGAAAGAGTATTTGTAAATGAGCCTAACTGGATTCATGTATCACAAACAGAAGATGGTGTTCCTGTAAATGAGTATTTTATTGATAATCCCGAAATGCTATTAGGTAGAATGGTTTTTGATAACAAAATGTTTGGTGAGGGAAGCAAATATACAGCACTTATAAATGATGAAGAGAATTTTGATTTAAGTGCTTCACTTGATAAAGCTATACAAAATCTTCATGCAGATATCGGATACTATGAAATAGAATCTATAGAAGATGATGATATTATACCAGCAGATCCTAATGTAAGAAATTATACATATACTCTTTTAGATAATAAAATCTATTATAGAGAAAATGCTTCAATGAGAAAGATTAATACTACAGGAAAAACATTCGAGAGAATAGATGGTTTGAATTCTATCAGACAGATTGCAAGAGAAATAATTGAAATTCAAACGAGGGGATGTAGTGAAACAGAACTAAAAGAAAAACAGAGGATTCTAAATGGTAGATATGATAGTTTTATCAAAAAGCATGGTTTCATTACTTCAAAAAGCAATAACCTAGCATTTAGAGATGACAATGATTATCCACTATTATGTTCCCTTGAGGTTGTTGATAAAGATAATAATATTAAAAAAGCAGATATGTTTACAAAGCAAACAATAAGACCGCTTGAGAAAATAACTGAAGTTGATACAGCTACAGAAGCTCTTACAGTATGTTTGAATGAAAAGGGAAAAGTTGACCTTAATTATATGATTGAACTATATGACAGTACTCCTGAAACCATTGTAAAAGAACTAAAAGGTCAAATCTATTTAAATCCTGAAGAATATAATGAAAATGATATTACAGTTGGTTGGGAGACACAGGACGAATATTTATCAGGAAATGTAAGAAAAAAACTTAAGATTGCTAAAGTATATGCTGAAAGTAAACAGGAACTTTTTACTGACAATGTGGAGGCTCTTAAAAATGTTCAGCCAAAAGATCTTGAAGCCAGTGAAATTGAAATAAGATTAGGAACTACATGGGTTAAGGAGTCTGATATAGAAAAGTTTATTTATGAAACATTAGGAACACCAAATATTTATCAAAATTCTGCTTCTTATTCATCAAATCAAATAAAGGTTCACTACAATACCTATAATGCCTCATGGAATATTGAAAATAAAAGTGTTGACTATGCATCAGTTGCAGCAAATGAAACTTATGGTACAAAACGCATGAGTGCATATTATATTGTTGAAGATAGTTTAAATTTAAAAACCGTTACAGTAAAAGACAGAATAGAAGATGGAGATTCAGTAAGGTATGTAGTAAATCAAAAAGAAACATTGCTAGCAAGAGAAAAGCAGAATCAGTTAAAAGAAGAATTTAAAAATTGGATATTTAAAGAAGCTGATAGAAGAAAAAAATATGTTGATTTTTATAATGAAAACTTTAATAGTATAAGATTAAGAGAGTATGATGGTTCTCATCTTACATTTCCAGGTATGAACCCAGATATAAAGTTAAGGTCACATCAAGTAAATGCAATAGCAAGAATTATATATGGAGGAAGTACTCTTCTTGCTCATTGTGTAGGTGCAGGGAAAAGTTTTGAAATGATTGCAAGTTGTATGGAACTAAAAAGATTGGGGCTTTCAAAGAAAAGTATGTTTGTTGTTCCAAATCATCTTACCGAACAAATGGGGGCAGAATTTTTAAGACTTTATCCATCTGCTAATGTGCTTGTAAGTACTAAAAAAGATTTTGAAAAGCAAAACAGAAGAAAGTTTATAAGCAGAATAGCCACAGGTTCCTATGATGCTGTTATTATGGGGCATAGTCAGTTTGAAAAAATTCCAATATCAAAAGAAAGGCAGGAAAAGATGCTCAATGACCAGATTTGGCAGATAACTGATGCTATTGAGCAGATTAAAAGAGAACGTGGAGAAAATTGGTCAATAAAGCAAATGGAGAAATTTAAAAAAGGTTTAGAAAGCGAGCTTAAAAGGCTTATGGACGATGCCAAAAAAGATGATGTGATAAATTTTGAAGAGCTTGGAATAGAAACTATATACGTTGATGAGGCACATTTTTATAAAAACTGTGCTGTATTTTCAAAAATGCGTAATGTTGCAGGAATATCAAATACAAGAGCAAAAAAATCAAGTGACATGCTTATAAAGTGTCAGTATATACAGGAAATAAATGAGGGACGTGGAGTTATATTTGCAACAGGCACACCAATTTCAAATTCAATGACAGAAATGTTTGTTATCCAGAGATACCTACAAAATCATGAACTTAAAAGACATGGAATAGAACACTTTGACGCATGGGCAGCTAACTTTGGAGAAGTTGTATCATCACTTGAACTTGCACCAGAAGGTACAGGATATAGATTTCGAAGTAGATTTTCAAAATTTATAAACCTGCCAGAACTTATGACTTTGTTTAAGAATATTGCTGATGTTAAGACTCCTGATATGCTTAATCTTCCAGTTCCTAAACTAAAGGATAAAAAGTATATACTTATAGCATCTAATCCCAGTGAGTTTACAAAACATGAAATGAAAAATTACGTTGACAGAGCAGAAAGGATAAGAGCTGGAAGTGTTGATCCAACGGAAGATAATATGCTAAAGATAACAAATGAAGCAAGACTTTTAGGAACTGATCCAAGACTTATAGATATTTATGCAATAAATGAACCAGACTCTAAAATTAACAAATGTATTAACAATATATATAATGAATTTATAAGTTCTGATGCTATAAAAGGAACACAAATAGTTTTTTGTGATGTAGGAACGCCTAATGCTGATGGGCGTTTTTCAATTTATAATTATATAAAAGAAGAATTAATAAATAAAGGCATCACAGAGAATGAAATATGCTTTATACATGATGCAAAAAATGAAACACAAAGGGAGCAAATGTTTTCTGATTTACGATATGGAAATAAAAGAGTTATTATAGGTAGTACTCCTAAAATGGGAGCAGGAACTAATATACAGGATCGACTTGTTGCACTACATCATGTTGATTGTCCGTATAGACCATCTGATATAGAACAAAGGGAAGGAAGAATCCTTCGACAAGGAAATATGAATGAAGAAGTTAATATTTATAGATATGTAACTAAAGACACTTTCGATTCATATCTCTGGCAGATAGTAGAACAAAAACAAAAGTTTATTTCACAGATTATGACTTCAAAATCTATTGCAAGAAATTGTGAAGATATAGATGAAGCAATATTATCTTTTGCAGAAGTTAAAGCTCTTGCTACAGGAAACCCATTAATAAAAGAGAAGATGGATATTGATAATGAAGTTTCAAGACTCAGAATTTTAAAAGCTGCCTATGATAATAAAAGATATACAATGCAAGATAATTTTACTTTTAAATATCCAAAACTCATAAGTGAAGCAGAAGCTCAGCTAGAATGTATTATTAAAGATTTAGATAAAAGAAACATTAACAGCTCAAAGGATTTTTCTATTAGTTTAAATGGAAGGCTCTTTGATGAAAGAGAAAAAGCAGGCACAATGCTTGAGGCTCTTTTTAAGAAACTAGAAATAGGCAAAGAACTACACGTAGGTACTTTTAAAGGATTTGAGTTGTTAATTAGAAAAAATACTTTTTTTGAAAAGTACGAGTTAATAGTCCATGGAAATCTAAAATACTTTGTAGAACTTGGAGATAGTGCTCATGGCAATATGGTTAGACTGGAAAATGCTATAAATGGTCTTGAAAGTAAAATGCAGAACATTGAGAGTAAGATTGAGGAATATAAGAGAAATATGGAGCAATCTAAATTAGAGTATATCAAGCCATTTCAATATGAAGATGATTTAAAAAATAAAATGGCAAGGCAATTTGAATTAAATGCACTGCTTGACTTGAATAAAAAAGATGAAGAAGTTCTGAATGAAGAGGATTCATTTGATACAGAAAACGAAGATGATAATGACAATTTCAATGAACAGGAAGATGATGAAATAGCTGTTTAAAGCTTTATAAACTTAATTTTAAGAAGGTGAGGTATATGTATATGAAAAATAATAATAACAGAGGAATTAATAAATATTTAAGTTCTTTATTAGGTCAACTATTTGATCTTGATATTGATATTGAAGAAAAAATAACAGGATATATTGAAAACCATGGTATTAAAAGATTTTTAAAAGATGCCAGCAAAATTGACTTGCCAAATGATGTAATTGATAAAATTGAACGGCTGAGACTAGTCTTAGAGGTATGTGATACAGAGTTTGATACCAACTCAGATCAATTTTTCAATTGTACAAATATTGGTGGTGATTTTCTAAATGGATAAAAAAGAGTCCAATACAGAAATATTTATTAAAGGATTAGTATCATTAACAGGTATTCCATTAAAAAAAATTAAAAAGTATGCAGGACAAAACAATCTGTTTAATGTTTTAGAGCACCCTTATACTATAGAACCTAATGAAAAACAGATAAAGAAAATTGAGCTGCTTAATGAATTTATATCAGTCTACAATTTACTCAAACTTTTTGAAAAGGAAAATGAAATAAGACTAGACTCATCAACTGCGGCAGGAGAATATTTTACAGCACTACTTAGTGGTAAAAAGGAGAGAGAAGAGTTTTGGGCTGTTTTTTTAGCAGCAAATAATAGCATTATTGAATTATCAGTAATATCAAAAGGTACAGTGTCAGAAGCAGTAGTGTACCCAAGGGAAATCTTAAAGAGAGCTATAAATTGTGATTGTAGAAAGATAATTATAGCACATAATCATCCTGGAGGTATAAAAAAGCCTTCCTTAAGTGATATAGAGGTTACTCAAAAGCTCATAGATATATTTTATCCTATTGATATAAGGGTGGTAGATCACATAATTGTTTCAGGGGGAGGGTATATATCTTTTGCTGAAAAAGGTTATATACCAGATAATATTTGTGCTGCTGCAAATTATTTGCCAATAAAACTGGAAGAAAACATAGAGTATGAAGAAATCTGTTATAGTGAGGGGATTAATGATGATGAATGGGAAATATAGATTTTTAGTAAAGAGAGAGAATGAATTATGTTGAAAGAGAAGTTGAGGTTTGATAATGATCAAATATCCCGTGCAAACAGTGTAAACATCATAGAGTATTGCAAAAACAGAGGTTACAATATAAGACAAGTTTCTAGGCATTCATTTAAAATTCCTGATTATGGAGGTCTATATATAAGTAGTGATGGACAAAAATGGAACTGTTTTTCACAAAACAAAGGAGGTGGTGTAATTCAATTTGTTATGGAGATTGAGAATAAATCATGGGTAGAAGCAGTTAAGGAACTTCTTAATATCCGACATGATGATGTTAAATATGTTAGCCGAAAAGTTGTAAAACATGAAAAGAAGGAGGAGGAATTCATATTACCTGAAAGGAATAGTACCTACAAACACATATTTGCCTATCTTATTGGTACAAGGGGTATTGAAAAAGAAATTATATATGACTTTGTTAAGAAAGATAAGATTTTTGAAAATAAGTATGGCAGTTGTATTTTTGTAGGATATGATAAATTAGGTAAGGCAAGATATGCAAGTGTTAGAAGTACTAATACTATAGGAAAATCATATAGAGGGGATGTGAAAAATTCTGATAAATCTTATCCATTTTGTTTAGAGGGAAGAAATGATACTGTTTGTTTATTCGAGTCTCCTATAGATTTAATGAGTTATCTAACATTAATTAAAATGTATAACATCAAGAACTTTGAAAACCACTGTATTTCACTTGGAGGAGTTTCTGATAAAGCACTTGAATATTATTTAAAACAATACCCTGATATAAAAAAGATTATGTTCTGCCTAGATAATGATGAAGCAGGACATTTTTCATGCAATCAAATTGCTGAAAAATATAAGGATAGGTATGATATACTAAGGCATTTACCTAAAAGAAAAGACTTTAATGAAGATTTGATTGAATTTATTAAAGAAAAAGAACAACTAGATTATAGTAAGGTAAATGAACCATATGAACTTTGATTTTTGTTTGAGCTTTAAACTATTTAACCAATAAATATTACACAATTTCTTGTATTTTTATTTTATTTTAGTATAATTATTATAGGCACAAAACGTATGTTTGGTTATTGTATTAAAGAATCAAACTTATTATTTTTGCTGCAAGGGGGATAGAATATGAGTAATGAATTGGAAAATCAAAATAAAGGTGAGCTTCTAATATATCAGACAGAGGATGGAAAAACAAAAATTGATGTTTTCTTTGAAGAAGATACTATTTGGTTAAATCAAAAGCAAATAGCACAATTATATCAAAAAGGTGTAAATACAATAAATGAACATATAAAAAACATCATTTCTGATAGCGAATTAAGTGAAGAGGCAACTATTCGGAAATTCCGAATAGTTCAAAAAGAAGGAGAGAGACAGGTTAAAAGGGATGTAGAATATTATAACTTAAATATGGTACTTGCTATAGGATACCGAGTTCGTTCACATGTAGGGAATCAATTTAGACGTTGGGCAAGTGAAATCCTTACTGAATATATGAAAAAAGGATTTGCTATGAATGATGAACGTTTAAAAAACCCTAAAAAGTTTGGTGCAGACTATTTTGATGAGTTATTAGAACGTATTAGAGATATTCGAGCATCTGAAAAACGATTCTATCAGAAGATTAAGGATATTTATGCTCTTTCAATTGATTATGATCCAAATCTAACGCTTACAAAAGAATTTTTTGCTACTGTTCAGAATAAACTACATTATTCTGTTCATGGTCATACAGCGGCTGAGCTTATTTCTGAAAGAGCAGATGCTACAAAAGACAATATGGGATTAACGAGTTTTGAAGGTGCTAAAATTAGGAAGACAGATGTTACAATTGCAAAAAACTATTTAAGTAAGGATGAAATAGAAGACTTAAATAGGATGGTAACAATGTTTTTAGACCATGCTGAAGATATGGCACGACAAAATGTTCCAATGTACATGAAGGATTGGATAGAAACCCTTAACGATTTTCTTAAGTTTCGTAGACGTGATATATTAATGAATTCAGGTAAAATATCAAAGGAACTTGCAGAAAAAAAAGCAGTTGAGCAGTATGAAGTATTTAATAAAAACCGCTTAAATAAATCAGATGAGTCAAGTCTAAAAGATATATCAGAACTTGAAAAATTAAAGTGATTAAAGAAGTAAAGTTTATTTATAGAACCTCTCACTGAGTTGATGAGAGGTTTTTTGTACTTTATTTTCAATAACCAAAAAACCTCACCTTTAGGTGAGGGCAAGCTTCCTATTGGTATAGCCAATAGATTTTAAAGTGTGGGATATCCCACGCCCTTTTAACTTCCATTGTAAGGAGGAAACAGATGAGAAGGAGAAATAAACAAAAAAATATAAGAATGACAGAAGATGAAGTTGAACATATCGAACAAAAAGCAAAAAAAGCAGGTATGGATTTTAGTAGCTATATAATATCAGCAGCAATAAATAAAGATATTATTGTAATTGATGGAATCAAAGAGTTTACTCATCAACTATCAAAACTAGGAGCAAATATTAATCAGCTTTTAATTCTTGTTCATCAAGGTAAAATTAACTGTCTTGATATAACACAAACCAATAATCTCCTAAATGAAATATGGCACTATCTTGTTTCTATCAGGAAAAATAAAAAATTCAGGTGATGTAAATGGCAATTATAGAATTTATTAATGCTTCTAATAAAACATATAAGGGAATGAAAAGAGCCATCGATTATATTCAAAATCCAGATAAAACTTTACCTAATTTAATAAAAGGAAAAAACTGTAGTCCAAATACAGTTTATAATGAATTTGTTATTACAAAGCAAAACTTTAAAAAAGAAATAGGAAGACAGTTTATACATTTTACACAATCCTTTTCTCCAAAAGATAAAGTCACTCCAGATATGATAATTAAAATAGCTGATAAGTTGCTTGAGCATGAATGCTTTAAAGATTTTCAGGTTGTATATGCTACACATATAGATAAAGAACACTTACATACGCACTTTATAATAAACTCAGTTAGTTTTAACACAGGAAAGAAGTGGCAGCTTTCTAAAGAAAATCTGGCTAACTTGAAAGAATATTCAGATGAATTATGTAGAGAATATGGACTAATAATTGTAGACGGAATAAAAGATAATAGAAAAAACCGTGGTGAGTACCGTTCGAAGGAAAAGAATCAAAGTTTTAAATATGAATTATTTCTGGCAGTAAAAAAGTGCAAATGGTTAAGTGTTAGTAAAGAAGATTTTATAGACAACATGCAGAAGCTAGGTTATAAAGTAGATTGGAGAGATGATAGAAAGTATATTACTTTTACAACACCAGAAGGTAAAAAGTGTAGAAATAATAAGTTGTACCCTAAAGAACAGTTTACAAAAGAATCATTATTAGGTGCTTTTGAATTAAATAGACAGCAGACTAGCCAAAATGAGCTTCATCAAAAGATGGAGCTTTTATTATTTGCAGTACAATTATTATCTAAAAGAGAACATAATCTAAATCATATTCGATTCCCATTAACAACACTTGAGGGGCAAGCAAAAAAAGAAAGAGCTTTAGAAGAGTCAAAAGGTAGAGGACTTGATTGGGATAGGGGAAACGGACATGAAATATAGCGAAAGGATAAGATATATGAAAGATAATATAAACCCAGAGAAAGAAACTGATAGGATTAATAAATCTGATGTAATAAGGAGTCGTGTTTTTAATAGTGATATGTGTAAAGGATGTCCATACAAATTTAGTACTAATAGTCCAAGTTGTATATTTCCTGTATCTCATTCAGATGAATGCTTCTGGAGGTATTATAAAAGGTTTATGAGTAGAAATAAAAAATATATTTGAAAGAAGTGATAGTGTGAGTCTAAATAACAAGAAGTTGTTAATTTCTTCTTTGATTTTTTTAGTTGTTGTATTTATAAATATTTATTTATCAACAATGATACATTTTCTACTTACCAAACAAATGACATCAATAGAGAGTAAAGAATTTATCGAATGTATAAAAAGCATTGTGTCAAGTAAATCTCACAGAATGCTTTTTTTGTGTCTTAATGGATTTGGTATTTTGTTTGCACTGTTTTATTTTGTTTCAAACAATAAACCTTATCAAAGTGAGTTAAGGACTATTACATCTAAAATTAAAACACCTATTCCAGCTGGGCAAAAACAGTTTGGTTCAGCAGAGTGGCTTACAGAAAAAGAAAAAGACCAAGTTTTTCAATTCTACATTCTTAAACATAATGACAAGGCTATTAATGATTTAATAAATGAAGCTTATAAGGAATCAAGGGAAATCATTGAGGATAGTAAAGTGAAAGATGATAAAAACAGTTATCAGAATCAAAAAATAAATAAAATCATACAGAAAGGAGGAATAGTTCTAGGTTGTAAAAAAGAAAGGAGGAGCGAGAAAATTTATTTTATTGATGATGATGTTCATACATTGTGCATTGGTGCAACCCGTTCAGGTAAGACGAGAAGTGTAGTGTTGCAAACAATTGGTACATTGGCATTTGCAGGAGAAAGTATGATATTGAGTGATCCTAAAGGAGAATTATATCAGTATACTTATCCGTTTTTAGAGAGACTAGGATATGAGGTTATAGCTATTGATTTTAAAAATCCAAGTAAAAGTAATCGATACAATTTTTTGCAACTTATAATTGATGCAGTTGATAATGATGATGTAGCTAAAGCAATCGATGCAACGTGGGATTTAACATCACAACTTGTTGGAGAACCAAAGGGTGAAAGAATTTGGACAGATGGAGAAGCTTCAATAATTGCAAGTGCTATTATGAGTGTAGTTTATGACAACAAAGATGGTAAAAATCGAAAATATCAGAATATGACCAATGTATACTACTTCATAAGTGAAATGTGTAAAATGGTAGGCAATACAATGCCAATTTTAGAATATGTAAAAAAATTAAAACCATCTCATCCTGCAAGAGCACTACTTGCAATTTCAGAGGTTGCACCAAGTAAGACCAGAGGAAGTTTTTTCACAGCAGCTCTTACAACTCTAAGACTTTTTACAAATCCAATGATTAATTCTATGACCAATATAAGTGACTATAATCCATATGAAACAGGAGACAAAAAAAGAGCTATATTCATTGTACTTCCTGATGAAAAAACAACATACTATTCACTTGCTAGTTTGTTTGTATCTCAGCATTATGCAGAGCTTGTAAGGAATGCTGATGAAAGGGGAGGAAGGCTTAAAATCAGAGTTAACTTTATTCTTGATGAGTTTGGAAACTTTGTTCGAATACCTGACTTTTCAAATAAGTTGACAGTAGGAGGTGGAAGAGGTTTAAGATTTAATTTGTTTTTACAAAGCTTTGCTCAGCTTGATGATAAATATGGTAAAGAAGTTTCTAAAACTATTAAAGGGAACTGCGAAAACTGGATTTATCTTCAGGCAGATGATTTTGAAACACTTGAGGAGATTTCAAAAAAACTTGGAAACTATACTGTATCTACATATTCACTTAGTGCTTCACACGGAAAGTATTCCACACCTTCAAGTTCCCATAGTATAAACCTTACTCATAGAGCACTTCTTGCACCTGATGAAATTCGATTAATATCTAGACCATATACGTTAATTACTTCAAGAAACAATCCAGTAATAATGAACTGTCCAGATTTATCCTATTGGCAATTTAACAAGATGTTTGGGCTTGGTGATAAGGAACACAACAGAAAGATCAGACAATATAGAGAGAACAAAAGGAAAATAAGAAGTGTAACTATGTCTAATATGGATCTGTGGGGGATATGGAATTATTACTCTGAAAATGAAAGAACAAATATCATTGGACATTTAAAAGACGCAAGATCTAAATTAATCAGATCATTTAGTGAAGAATCTAGTACGCAGTTAGAGAAAGGAGGCATGTCTGATGATACAGATTAAAAGTACTATTAAAAACTCAAGTATCAAAAAAGTACTACTATTAATTGTTTTTTATATGCAAATATTTTGTTCGCAAGTGTTTGCAAGCGATATTAAGGATAGCAAGCTTGTCAAAGGAACAGAAAAGCTTATAAACGACATTACAACTTGGCTCGTTGTACTTGCACCAGTAGTTACAGGAGTATTGATTATTTACTTTTTCATAAGAAAAAGTGCTGCTGATGAAATGGATCAAAAAAAGTGGGATAACAGGATTGTTGTTGCTATTATATCATGTATTGGTGCTGTAATAGCTTCGGCAACACTAAACCTGCTTATAGGGTACTACAAATAAAAATAATGGAGGATATTTACAATGAGAAATTTAATGTTAAAAACTCAACTTAAAACTATTAATTTGGCATCTAGTGTAAAAAAAGCTCTTACTAGCAAAAGTGGTGAGGGTTTTGTTGATACAGCGGTAAAAATTCTAATAAGTGTTGTGATTGGTGCTTTATTACTTGGAGGATTGTATTTACTCTTTAAAGATACTGTTATTCCTAAACTAACTCAACGAATTATAGAAATGTTTGATTTTGAAGGCTAATGTCTAGTAAAAGAATTGATAATTGCTAAGATATTTGTCGTTTAAAGGGTGGAGGTGATGAAGTGGAAAAACTCTTGATATTGCTCATTGTAGCCATTTTAAATGGATGTCTTATTTATGTAGATTCACTTCTAGATGGGCTTGTTTCTATAACATTGCATTCTGAGGAGTACATGAAAACCATGTTTGGAACTAACGGATTAAAAGAAGTAGTTGATATATTTTTAGGATTTGGCATTTCTCTGTTGGTTTTAAAATTTTTAAAGAAAGGATTTGAACAATATGTTTTATGGATAGAAGGGGATGCAGATGCTGATCCGTTATTACTTTTAACTGGGTTTTTTAAAGCACTTGCAATTGCAGTATCTTTTCCAACGATATACAAATGGTTGACCGTTATAATAGAAGATTTGACAAATGAACTTATACATGCAGTTAATAATGGAATGGAAACAAACTTTGCTGCTGTAATTAGTGGAATAGCAACAGCGGGATTGTTTACTGCCATTGTATCACTGGTGTTTTTTATTTGTTTTTTTCTTTTATATATTCAGTTTCTTGTAAGAGGTATGGAAATACTTATACTTCGTATTGGACTTCCATTAGCTTGTGTAGGTCTGTTGGATGCAGATAAAGGTGTTTTTAAGACATATATACAAAAGTTTTTTCAGTCAACACTGGCTGTAATTATTCAAATAGTTCTTGCTAAAATGGGAGTAGCCTTGATGTTAAATACTCATGTATTTTGGGGATTGGCTGCAATAATACTTGCCATAAAAACTCCAAGATTTTTACAGGAATTTATAATTATATCGGGAGGTCAAAGTTCAGGAGTTATGGGGACAGTTTACCAGTCAGTGAGACTTGTGCAAATAGCGAAAGGAGCGTTTAAAAAATAATGGATTTACTTAATGAGATGTCAGATGCTTTTGTTATGTTAATCAGAGTTGGAGTTGTATTAAGAATAATATACTGTTTTATAAAAATGGGAGCCTCTGAGGAAGAGAGTGTAATGTTTAAGAAAAGAGCAAGAAATGCAGGAATATTTTATATATTGGCTGAGAGCATCTGGCAGATAAAAGATTTAGTTTTAAGTTACTATTAATGAACGTGAGGAGCTGATATGGAGTGACAGAAAAAGAGACCTTATATATTCCTTTAGGATTAAAAACTAGAACTGAAATATTTGATGGTTTTGGGAAAGAAGAACTTTTTAAATCTATTATTGTTATATTGATTGGAGGAACTATTGATTTAGTAATATATATGATTATCAAAAATACAGTTTTTTGTATGGTTCTTATTTTAGCTACCATTGCAGGAACAGTAATGATGCTTGCAAAAGATCAATCAAATATTTCAGTAGCAGATCAGGTAAAGTATATGGTTAGATTTGCTAAATCACAAAAGAAGTATTCATATAAATATTTGGATGAATGGAGGTGAGAACATTTCATGAATAATAACTTAAATAATTTGATTAAAAAGGTTCAAAAAGAGTATGAAATATTTATAATTAGCCTTAGAAAACTAGATAAAGATAATATTATTGAAAGAGCATATGAAATTGTAACAAAAGCTGATATTATAACAGCTTTGAGTACTGGTGAATATACAGAAATGGATATTCAAACAATTATTCAATTAGATAATCCTCTTAATGAAATATATACTTCATGGCTTGAAAAAGATATTTCAATTGTTGGAGATATTCACGAAACTATTCTTGAACTTATTGATGAAAGATTAGATTCTATAAGGGAAGAAGATGAAGAACATGGGTTTTAATATAGACTGGGTACATATTAAGTGGATTATTTATTTTCTGATACTAGCTTATGCAAGTTACCAAGACCTAAGGACAAAAACAATTGCTGATAAGGTTCATATATTTTTACTGATACTTGGCATTTTTGAGGACTGTAGTATAAATTCAATCATAGCAGCAATCATTATTCCAATACCATTTTTAATTACAGCTTTAGCTAAAGATAATGGCATTGGAGGCGGAGATGTAAAATTTATGGCAGCAAATGGGTTTGTTCTTGGCATCAAAAAAGGTATTATAGGAAGTATTGTTGGATTGTTGATTGCAATAATTATTAATGTTATTTATTATAAATTCAAAAACAAAGATAAAAAAATATCTTTTGCATTGGCACCTTATTTATCAATAGGGTGCCTTTTTGCATACACAATTAAATTGGGAGGAATTTTTCGATGAAGAATTTTTTAAAAAACAGATTAGTAATAGGATCTATATCAATTGTATTATCACTTCTTATATGTTTTGGAATAACACCTTTATACAGCAATGGGTTAAAGTCAAAAACAAAGGTGGTAAGAGTAAGCCAAAACATAGTTAAGGGAGATATCATAACAGCAGACAAAATATCAATTACCGAAATAGGGTCATATAATTTACCTGCAAGTGTATTAAAAAGCAAAGGGACAGTAATTGGAAAGTATGCAAAAGCAGATTTATACAAAGATGACTATATATTAAATACTAAAGTTTCAGATAATCCTATTATTATGGATGAGTATTTGTCACATCTTGATGGGAAAAAGAATGCTATATCAATTACAATCAAAAGTCTTGCAGCTGGACTATCTGGTAAACTTCAAAATGGAGATATTATTTCAATAATTGCTTCTGAATATAGTGAATTTAGAGAAACAATTATACCTCTAGAACTTCAATATGTTAAAGTGCTTGCTGTTACAACAAGCCAAGGAGAAGATAAAGAGTATTATTTAGATACAAAAAATCATATGGAAAAAGGACTCCCTGCTACAGTAACACTTTTAGTAGATAGAACACAGGCAAAACTATTAGCAAAACTAGAAGAAAAAAGTAAAATTCATGTGTCTTTGGTATATCGAGGCTCAAAAGAAAATGCACAAAAATTTTTAGACCAACAGGACAAGGTTATAGAAACTTCAAAAAATTTGGCTAACGATGCTGATAATGTAAGCAATGATATTATTGAAGAGATATCTACCTTTAATAGTCAGGAGGAAAAGGCAGATGAGCGATAATCGGATATTTGCAGTATGGGGTAGTCCATCATCTGGTAAGACTGTAACAAGTATTAAGATAGCATTAGAATTATCTTTTATAAAAAAGAATGTTATTGTTGTATTGTGTGATACAGTATCTCCTGATTTGATAGCAGTGTTGCCTAATTGTAATACTTATGATAAATCACTTGGAAGTGTGCTTTCAGAAGCACTAAATACTCAAGAACAAATACTTCAAAAAAGTGTTGTTTTAAAGCATAACCCTAATATAAGTGTTTTAGGGTACTTACATGGTGAAAATGTATTTACTTACCCACAATATTCTAAGGAAAGGGCTGTTGACTTTTTAATATTGCTAAGTCATCTTGCAGACTATGTTATTGTAGATTGTTCAAGTGTTTTTACATCAGATATTTTATCTACAGTTGCTCTTGAAATGGCAGATCAGGTATTAAGACTTGGACGGGCAAATCTAAAGTCAATATCATATTTTGAATCATATTTACCTGTACTTGCAGATAGAAGATTTAACACTAATAAGCACATAAAAATACTATCAAATGTAAAAAACAATGAAGCACACGAGAAAGTAAAAGAAGTATTTGGTGGTGTTAGTAGTATTATACCTTATACAGAAGAAATAGAAGAACAATATCTTTCAGGAGAGCTTTTCCATCAGCTAAAATCTAAAGGCAGTAATCAGTATAAGCAAATAATAAAACTACTGGTAAGTAGCCTAATTGAAAAAGACACAACAAATACTAAAAAGCCGAATATTTTTGAGAGTTTTATTTCTAGGATGGGAGGTAAAAAGATGTGAATAATGCTGCATTATTCTTTTATGCTAATCAAAATATTAAATCTTTTCCTGATGTATTAAGAGAAATACAAGAGTACATTTCAAGTAGGTATTCATCATTAATTTCTAATGACCAAGATAAGCAAAGGGAACAGATAGAATCCTATATATCAAAATATCTTATAGATCATTCGTTAAGTGTAAAAGGTTTATCATTTGAAGAACTTGTAGAGAAAATATATCATGAGATGGTAGGTTTTTCATTTCTAACAAAATATCTATATAGAAATGATGTGGAAGAGATTAATATAAATCAATGGAGAGATATCAAGATAACTTATACTAATGGAGAAATACTACCAGCTAAAGAAAAATTCAATTCTCCTGAACATTCTGTTGATGTAATACGAAGACTGCTCCATAAAAGTGGAATGATTCTTGACAATTCTCAACCTATAGTCAGAGGACACCTTTCAAATAAAATTAGAATAACAGTGTTTGGAAATGGTGTTATAGATAATTCTAAAGGACCTGCTGTATCTATACGTATTGTGAATCCACAGAAATTAGGAAGGGAAGACTTTATTAAACATGGGACAGCTACAGGTGAAATTCTTGATTTTTTAAGCACTTGTTTAAGGTATGGCTTAAGTATGTGTGTAACAGGGGCAACTTCATCAGGTAAGACAACTTTAATGAGTTGGCTTTTATCTAGTATTCCAAATGATAAAAGAATAGTAACTATAGAAAATGGAACAAGGGAATTTGATCTAGTAAAAGAAGATGAAGAAGGAAACATAATTAATAATGTTGTACATACTGTAACAAGATACAGTGAAGACAAAAAACAAAATATAGATCAGGAAAAACTTCTTGAAAATGCATTGACTGCTAATCCAGACTATATTTGTGTAGCAGAGATGAAAGGTGAAGAATCATTTTCGGCACAGAAAGCAGCAAGAACTGGTCATGCTGTAATTACTACAACACATGCCAATTCATGTGAATCTACATATTATAGGATGGTTACTCTTTGTAAGATGAAATATGATATTAATGACAATACTCTATATTCTCTTGTCACAGAAGCATTTCCTATTGTTTTGTTTACCAAAAAGCTAGAGGACAATATAAGAAGGATTATGGAAATAACAGAGTGTGAAATTCAAAATGACGGGAAAAGAGTAATTCGTACTCTTTTCCGTTTCAATATTAAACATAATCAAGTAGTTGATGGTCAGCTAAAAATAATAGGTAGCTTTGAAAAAGTCAATAACATTTCAAAGAGTATGCAAAAAAGGCTTCTTGAAAATGGAATGCCGCTAAACTTTCTTGATAAACTATTACAGATAGATAGAGTAAAGGAAGGTGAAGACAATTGACTTTAATGAATTTCATAGCATTTTTTGGACTTCTAACTGGATGTTTTATCATTTTCTCTATATCTCCATTAAATATTATAGATTTACTTGGGAATTTGTTTAAAAGCAAAAAGCCAACAATAAAAGAAAAGATAGAAGAGGCAACAAATAAGAAGAAACAAAAAGGTTTAAGACTTTTAATACAAGAAGCAAAGCAAATTCTCATAGCTACAAATAAAAGTAAC
Organism: Acetivibrio alkalicellulosi; assembly: GCA_008125075.1. Lineage (GTDB taxonomy): Bacteria > Bacillota > Clostridia > Acetivibrionales > Acetivibrionaceae > Herbivorax > Herbivorax alkalicellulosi. Next base: position 317,907 of record VLTH01000001.1, read on the forward strand.
CAGTTTAATATGCTTTGTATTTTTTCATTCGTCTTTTTTTTATTAGGAGCTATGATAGCAGTATCAATAAATAATTATATTTTAATACCAGTCTTGGCAGGAGGACTTTCACTAATACCATTTTGGTACGTGAAATTTACAGGAATATTTTACAAAAAACATCTTAATGTAGAACTTGAAACAGCATTATCGGTAATTACAACATCATATATGAGAAGTGAAAGCATTATAACTGCTGTTGAAGAAAACATAAATTATATAAATCATTCTGTATCCGAAGTTTTTAGAAGCTTTTTAACCGAAACAAAGCTGATCAACTCTAATATAAAAATGGCTCTTGAAGTTCTCAAGTTTAAAATAGACAATGATGTGTATAGGGAATGGGTTGATGCAGTTATTGCGTGTCAGGAAGATAAAAGCCTTAAAAGTACATTGATACCTATTGTGTCAAAGCTTTCAGACATTCGTATAGTTGGAGCAGAACTTGATTATTTACTATATGAACCAATGAAAGAATTTATAACTATGGCGATACTCCTTATTGGAAATGTTCCTCTTATGTATTTTTTAAATAGGTCATGGTATGAAACACTTATGAATACATCGGTAGGGAAAGTGATACTAACTTTATGTACATTAGTTATTTTTATCTCATTGTCGGCTGCTATAAGATTGACAAAACCCATTGAGTACAGGAAAGTACAAAAGTAAGGATTAAAGGTAGGTGAATGATATGATGGTAATAATGTGTATTTTTGCTTCTTTGTTTTCATTTGGAATTTATATGATTTTAGCAGAAAAATTTAAAATACCAAAATACAAGACAGCAAAAGCTGTTTTGTATTTAGCAAGAAGAAGAAGTAAAAAAGCAAGTAGCCTGGATGTTTTTATTCTAAATATTTCAAACAATATATCAGCATTAATTAGAATTAATGATTACAAAAGAAAAAGCATGGAGTCGGCATTAAGAGCTGCTAAGATAAATCTATCTCCTGAAACATATGTTGCAAAGGCAATTGTAAAATCAGGTCTTATACTTTTATGTATAATTCCTGCTTTGCTTGTTTTGCCTATATTAAGTCCCGCAATTTTGTTTTTAGCGATAGTATTTTATTTTAAAGAGATTAATAGGGCACAAGAGGAAATTATGAAACAGCGAGAGGAAATAGAGTATGAGCTTCCGAGATTTACATCTACACTTGTTCAGGAACTAAAAGCAAGCAGAGATGTTTTATCAATTCTTGAAACTTATAAGAAAAATGCAGGCTCAGCTATTAAAAGAGAACTTGAAATAACAGTTGCAGACATGAAGTCAGGTAACTTTGAGGGAGCTTTAACAAGACTTGAAACAAGAATAGGAAGTCCAGCTTTATCTGATGTTGTAAGAGGTTTAATAAGTATACTGCGTGGTGATGATGGAATAGTATATTTTCAAATGCTTTCACATGATTTAAAGCAGTTGGAACTTCAAAAGCTTAAAGCTAAAGCTGCAAAACAACCTGCAAAGTTAAGAAAGTATTCTCTTGCTATGCTTTTATGCTTTATATTGGTATATCTTGGAGTTATGGCAGTAGAGATAGTAAAAACTTTAGGTAATTTGTTTTAGGGAGGCGATAATTTGAATAACATTGTTAAATCTAAAAGAGGAGAGGGATATATTGATACAGTTGTTATTGTATTGTCTGCAATGCTTGTAATTGCACTAGCTGTAAAAGTTTTGCCTGTGTTTATAGCGAAAAATCAACTTAATACATATGCTAATGAAGTTTTAAGAACCGCTGAGATTTCTGGAAGAATAGGAAATGAAGTAAACAATAAATCCATTGATTTATATAAACAAACTGGAATAGAACCAACTATTTTATGGCAGGCACAATACATAACAGGAACAAATAAAGTGCAGCTAAACAATGAAATGACTGTAACAGTAGAATATAGAATGGATATAGGTTTTTTCAGTTTTGGGTCGTTTCCTATTAAGATTTCTTCAAAGGCAACAGGAAGAAGTGAGGTGTATTGGAAATGAAAATGTTTATAAAAAAATTAAAAGAAAGACAGGGCAATGCACTTATACTTGCATGTGCTATTGTAATTTCACTTATACTTATTTTAAGTGTTTTGTGTGAGTATATTAGACTTCAAATGATCGCTAAAGGTGTCCGAGATGCTCTTCAAACTGCGGTTATTTCAATAGCAGTGCAAAACTATGATGACTTATATAACGGTCTAAGAGAGGGATATAGTGGAGGATATGTGTTGACATCCTTTAATAGATGGGAAAGTAAAATTGATACTGGAGATGTGTATAGTCATCTTGAAAAGTCGCTTGGTTTGAAAAAGGAGAGTAATTGTTATGTGAAATTGTCAGGTAATTTGGTAGAGTATAGAATATCAGGTATTAAAGTGGATTTGATTAATCCACCTATTGCACCAAGGGGAGATAATAATCTACAGCAATTTAAAGCAGAGTCTTATTTGAATTTAGAAGTACCTTTATCTTTTGGATGGAGTATGTTGCCACCTATGAAAATTAAACTAAAAGTAGTGGCTGGATATACTCCAAAATTCTAATTTTTACTACACATTAAAAAATAATTTACAATTTTTAAAGAAATAACTGGACATATGATTGAATTATAGTTATTTTAAAGATAAAGATACATTGATTTTGATTATTTATTCAAAGTGATTAAATGTCGAATTTAAAGAAAAAAGACAGAAAAAAGAAGGAGAGGTTAGAGTGAATGTTATGGGTAAAAATAGGCGAGATGTTATTCTAGTAGTATTACTACTACTAATAGCATTAATAGGTATTGTAGTATTTTTAATATCGTTAAATATAGGGGTAGACAATAATAATATGGATGTTACAATGACTAATACAAAAGCTCCAAATATAGAAATTACTGATGATATAGAAGAGGACAATATAGAAATTATCTTACAGAAAGAAAAACCTAAAGAAACTGCAAATAATGATGAGGACATTAGAGTAGTTGAAAAAGAATTGAGTGACTTACAAACACCAGAGAATTTTATTGTAAATGAAAAAGAAAATGAACCTCCTAAAAATTCTCCTAAAACAAACAGTGATTTATCTGATAAAAGTAATGTTCCATCATATGAGGAAATAGAAATAAATCCACAAGAGAAATTGCCTTTGGCAGGAGAAAGAAATAATAAAGGAGAAGTTTATTTTCCTGGTTTTGGATGGATAGAAGATGATGGAGAAAATATAACTACAAATGTAGATTCAGAAGGAGATATTAATAATCAAGTAGGTACAATGGACTAAAAATAAAGCAAAAAGATTAGAGAGTATGGTTAATAAAGCCTACTCTCTATTTTTATGGAGGTGTTTTGATGAAAAATATAATAACTTTTTTACTTTGCTTATTTTTTGCTATATCAAATATTTCTGCAATTATTTATGCTAATGGAATAGGAAATATAGACGGTGGTGGCGGGAATTTAGGAAGTGGAACAAACATGAATTACTGGAGTGCTGGGAATGATGGAGTTAGAGTAACAGTAATAAGGAATGAAGATAGAGCATCTGTTACTAAACCTATTGATTTTTCAAATAAGAATCAACCATCTATGATATCTTATTTTGAAAAGAAATCAAAGATTCAATACTTAAAAAACCCAGTATTGGTACCAAAAATAAATGGGTATGTTTGTTATAAACCATCAAAGCCATTACCACGTATAATAGCATCTAATAATTATTCAATAAACATAGATGATACTAAAAAATACTTTTGCTCAGAATATGCAGTAAGACTAATAGCTGATATTACTGGTATGAGTTACGAAACTCTAACGAGTGGTGATTATAAGATGCTTCTTGAGCCTATAGCATATCTGACTTTTCAAGGTATAAATATGGTAATGACAGCACATGAAGCAGCTTTATATGATGAAAAGCTAGGAGGTGGATTAAGAAGTAAGATGGTTAGTTTATCACATAAAAACTTACCGCTTGCTTTATTTTTAGAAACTCCTGATTTAGGCTTTAGAGCATGGGAAGGAAAATCCAATCAAAATGTGAGCAATTATCAGATAAAAGAGTTTTTAGGATTGGGAATAGTCAGGTTTAGTGAAGCAGATGATATGAAAAACATTTCTGAGGATGTATTTGAGTATCGATGTAATACAGACGTTATTACTGCAATTAGAGTTAGAACACAAAATAGACGGACACCTGATAATCCTGCATCGGTAACCTTTAAGGTTAATGGGAGAAGTTATGTAGTGAATGAAATATATATTCCTGAAGAAGAATCCCAGTTAATATGGTTTAAATGGAAAACACCAACCACTCCACAAACCTTAAATATTTATATAAGTGCAAATGGTGTAACTGTTGATAAAAATCAAATTACAGCTAAAATAGTTGATTTTAAAGATAAAGAACCACCAAATCCAACTGCAAAAGATAGGAATAATGGTTTTGTTATTCCAAGATTACCTAATAAAGTGCATAAAAACACTGTTACATGGAGGAAGTGGACGTGTTACTGGAAGTCAAGATGGATATGGAAATCCAATTGGAAGTGGAACAGTCAAGGTAACGATGGATATTGGATAGATGAAGGCAAGTGGGTAGATGAAGGTGATTGGGAATATAAATGGATAAGCTATTATGCTAGATTGTCTGCAACTATGAAAATGAAACCAGATAGTAGAGTACCAATAATAACAAAAAATACAATGAGATCAGGATATGGAATAAATATAGATGTATCGACAAGTCTTGATTCAAATGCTCCAAGATCAGATATTACTGGAGTACAAAATGTATTATCTTGGTATCCAGAGTTTGAATATAAAAATTACATAAGAGTGTTAGAACAGATAACAAGCGGTTATTTATCAACTTTTCAACTAAAGGAAAACAAGTATTCAACTTATGGCGATAGAGTTCACTTTACACCTGTTTGGTTTCCAGATGGTGAGTATATTGTTTGTGCAGATATTATTGATGCATGGACTCCAGCAGGGATGTTATCCCTTTACTTATTTGCTGATCTAAATATTGATGGGAGTTTGTATGATGATTGGTACATTGGTCCACAAAAATGAATAGAAAAGGAGATGAATAAGAAATGAATCCAGTTATTATTTTTATTTTATTACTTTGTTTATTTGCAGGAGCAGCTTTATTTTATATAAAAAAGAGAGAAATGAAAAATAGAAATCATAAAGATACAGACCAAATTTCTGTTAACAAATTTATAAATGTTATTGATATTAAAGACCGTTTTCTCTATACGAGTGACGGTCACATTATTATGTATATGAAAATAAATCCAATAAGTATTGATTTGTTATCAGAAAGAGAAAAAAAACAGCTTTGTAAAACAATAACAGCAGAGCTATCAAGTGAAAACAAGCCTTTTAAATTTATTGCAGTTTCAAAACCTGTAGATATTTCACCTCTAATAGCTGAATACTCTGAATTAATATCAATTACTACCGATGCAAAACAAAAAGACTTACTTCGAAATGAAATGCTTGTAATGAGCAATTATGTTCTATCGGGCGAAGTAGTTGAAAGACAGTTTTATATAATTATATGGGAGAAATATGAAGATGGAATAGAGAAGGATATATCAAAAAGATGTTGTGAACTGCTATCAAAGTTTGAAAGTGGAAAACTAAGATGTGAAATATTAAAAGAGCATGAAATAGTAAGACTATGTAATCTTATTAATAATCCTGCATATTCAAACATTGAAGATGCAGGATTTGAACGTACAATACCAATATTGATGGATTGAGGAGGAATAGTGATGAGAACAAAGCAACAATCAGAGCAAAAGCAAATAAACAGCACTTTACTAAATATAATTTCACCTATAGGAATTGAGATAAAAAGAAATTTTCTAATAATAGGTGAAAATCTAGCAAAAGTTTATGGAATAGTTAAGTACCCACAGAAAGTAGAATATGGTTGGTTATCTAAAATAACAAATATGCCCAGCACTGTTGTGGGTGTTTCCTTTAGACCAGTTGATAATAGCACATTTATCGAAAGCCTTTCAAAAAACGTGATTCAAAGTCGTGTAACAGCTGAAAGTGCAAAAGATCCTTTATCTCAAAAAAGAGCAGAAAGAGCTGCTATAGATGGGGAAAGGATGATGGTTCAGATAGATCAAAACGGTGAAACTGTTGGTTTAATGGGAATTACAATTATGCCAATGTCAAAGGATGATGAAGGCTTTAATAAGGTATGTAGAAAAACAGAGAGTACTTGTGCAATGAGTAAATGTAAATCAAGAACACTTGCGAATTTGCAAGAGCAAGCATTTAAGCATCTTTCACCACTTAATGATATAGATAAAAATATAGAAGAAATTGTAGGGAGAATAATTCCACTATCTACTTTTGTTGGAGGATTCCCTTTTTCCTCTAGTGGCTACAATGATGGAACGGGATATTATTTTGGACGTGATGCAAGTGGAGGATTGATTATTCTTGACACATGGAAGCGTGGGAATGATAGAACAAATACAAATATGGTTATCACAGGAGTTGCAGGTATTGGGAAATCAGCCACAGTTAAGCATATAGCACTTTCTGAATATATGAAAGGTACCAAAATTATATTTATCGACCCTGAAAGAGAATATAAAGAACTATGCGAAGAATTAAATGGAGATTGGATTAACGCAGGTGGTGGAATTAATGGTCGGATTAATCCATTGCAAATTAGACCAACACCAGTAGATGAAAACGATGAAGTTTATAAAGATGAAGGTCAGGGTATGGGAGATATGGCACTATATATAAAAAATCTGGAGATATTCTTAAGTCTCTATATACCTTCGTTAACAGATAGAGAAAAAGCAATATTAAAAGACTGTATAATAGAATTGTTTAATGCCTTTGGCATAACATGGGATACAAATGTTATGCAGTTAAAAAATGAGGATTTTCCTACATTTTTAGATCTTTATTGTTTAGTTTTAAATAGGGCGGAGGAAAAAAGGAGAAAAGAAAGTGAAACAAACATATATAATGATCTTGCTTTACTTTTAAAGGATATTGCTTTAGGAAGTGATTCTTTTTTGTGGAATGGTCACAGCACAATCAATACAAGTACAAGATGTGTGTGTCTTGATACTCATGACTTACAAAATACAAGTGATAATATTAAAAGAACTCAATATTTTAATATCCTCACTTGGTGTTGGCAGGAAATGAGTAAAAACAGAAATGAAAGAGTGTTACTTATATGTGATGAAGCGTATTTAATGATTGACCCTAATGTTCCTCAAAGCTTGGTGTTTCTTAGAAATGTAGAAAAACGAGCAAGAAAATATGAAGCTGGAGTTGCAATAATCAGCCATTCAGTAGTAGATTTTCTTGATCCGCAGATAAAAATGTATGGACAGGCGTTACTTGATATTCCCTGTTACAAAATAATCATGGGAACTGACGGACGTAATTTACAGGAAACAAAAGAACTATATAACTTGACTGATGCAGAAGAGGAATTACTGGCAAGTAAAAAAAGAGGTAATGCTTTAGTTATGATTGGCTCTAAAAGACTTCATGTTGTTTTTGAAATACCAGAATATAAGTTTGAATATATGGGGAAGGCTGGAGGAAGGTAATTATTTCGAATACAGTAATAAATTTATAACAAGAGTTTGAGAGGTATGAGTTTTAAGACTTTATTTTATTATAATACTCCAAGTGTTAAGATTAGTTAAAGCGTATAAAAATAAATTAAAAGTATATTTTCGTGACTATAGTCACTTTTTTTTGTGACCATAGTCACGAAAATTCTTAAAAAGTTGTGACTATAGTCACGTTTTAAAGTGACTAATGGCACTTGTACAACTTATAATATTATTGTATTATTATTTCGTAAAATAAATTAAAACTGGAATTATAGTAAGCATTTATATAATTCTTGATAAAATAAATAATATAAGCATTAATAGGGGATAAAAATGAGATATATATTTGTAAAGCAACATGATGCAACAGACTGTGCAGCAGCTTGTCTTGCTATGGTTTGTCTACACTACAAAAAAGAAACTACTATATCAAAGCTACGAGATATGATGGGCACTGATTTAAAAGGTACTAATTTGATTGGTTTGGGGAGTTGTGCAAAAGAATTAGGTTTTACTTCACAAGCAATTAGAGTTGATAAGGATGGTTTTCTTAGTAAGTATACTTTACCATGTATTGTTAATATAATTACTAAAGAGGGATTGAGTCATTTTGTAGTAATATTTAAAATTACAAAAAAACATGTCATAATAGGAGACCCTGCTAAAGATTTACTGAGATTGGAAATAGATGAGTTTTACAAAGACTTCACAGGTGTTATGTTAATTCTTAAGCCCAATCAGGAATTTGTAGGTGGAAAAATCAAAGGTGAAAAGGTTTTTACAAGATTTTTAAAACTATTGTTGCCACAAAAAAAGCTATTCATATATTCTATTATTGCATCAGTAATACTAACGGTATTAGGTATTGTATCCTCTCTTTTTAATAAAGTAATAATGGATGAAATATTGCCATATCGATTAGAAAATATGTTGATAGCTGTATTAGTAATATTTTTAGCTGTAGCAGTTACTCAAGTTGTAATAGGTTTTGTTAGACAATGGATAATGATTTATCTTTCCCAAAAGATTGATATACCCTTATTGCTAGGATATTTTGAACACATATATAAGCTTCCTATGAAGTTTTTTGCATCAAGAAAAACAGGAGATATTATTACAAGATTTTCTGATGCATTTACAATAAAAGATATATTTACAAATATAGCTTTGACATTAATAATGGATGTGTCAATGGCAGTAATAACAGGAGTAATTTTATATAGAATGAATGTAACTCTTTTTGTTGTAATTCTAGTGTTGACAATTATTAGTATAGGTTTGGTGTTTATATTTAAGCAGCCCTATAAAAAGATTAATGAAGAACAAATGCAGCAAAACTCAAGATTAAACTCACAAATGATTGAAGGACTTAGAGCAGTTGAGACAATTAAAGGAAATGCAAATGAAGAAAATGAGTTAGAGAGCATTGAAAGAGAATACATAAGATCTCTTAGAATAACTTTAAAAGCAGGTATGCTATCAAATGTACAGGGTGCGATATCAAATCTTATACAAACTGTAGGAAATATACTTTTAATGTATTTTGGAGTTATGCAAGTAATAAATAATGAGATAACACTAGGAAGTATGATGGCATTTATGACACTTTCAGGATATTTCATGGATCCAATAGGAAGATTGGTACAATTGCAACTACAAATACAAGAAGCGAACATATCTATGAAGAGGATAACGGAGATATTGGATAGTGAAAGGGAGCAAGAAAAAGGTCATTATCAGGAAATAGAAAAGATAGAAGGGGATATTGATCTTAAAAATATTACTTTTAGATACGGCAATAGAAAGCCAGTACTAAAAAACATATCTTTTAGTATTCCTAAAGGTAAAAAAGTGGCTTTAGTTGGAAGTAGTGGAAGTGGTAAATCAACAATAGCAAAACTATTATTAAAGTATTACGAGCCTGAAATAGGAGAGATTTTAATTGATGGAATGGATATTAGTGAGTTAAGCAATGAATCATTAAGGAAATCAATATCTTATGTGCCACAGAATATTGAGCTCTTCTCACAAAGTATTTATGACAATATAAGAGTTACAAAGATGACTTCAACTATAGAAGAGGTAAAAGAAGCAGCAAAACAAGCAGATGCACATGAATTTATAAAAAAGCTACCAATGCAGTATTATACATATCTTGAGGAAGCAGGAAATGGACTAAGTGGAGGAGAAAAACAAAGGATTGCATTAGCAAGGGCATTTTTAAAAAAGAGTGAGTTTTATATTTTAGATGAATCCACAAGTAATCTAGATTTTGCAACTGAAGGAATAATTTTTGATATGATTTATAACAAGTTAAAGAAAAAATCAATGCTGATTGTTGCTCATAGATTGTCTACGATAAAGAATTGTGATGTGATTATAGTGATGGATAATGGTGAAATTATAGAAAAGGGAACACATGAAGAATTGTTACAGATGAAAGGTAAGTACTATACATTATGGGAAATGCAACAAGGCAACTTGATTGTCGAAGAAAAGGAGAAAAAAGAAGAAGTTCAAAGTGTAAATGATGATGAAATTACTTATTAACAAGGGATGTTACATTAATGTTAACATACATACAGGTACTTGGTCGCGAACTTGTACTTAGGAAAAAACTAATTTTAAGGAGGAATTTACAATGGAAATGTGTTATAATGAGGCATTGGTAATGCCAAGAAACTATGTAGTACTGGATAGTAATGAAATGGAATATCTTGAGGGAGGAGGAACATTGTCTTTAACCATTTCAAGTAATAGCTTGATAATTAGTATTTTGGCAGGGCTTGGTGTAAAGTTAACTTTTGCAAAAGCAACAGCAGCTTTAACTGCTGCAATGACTGCTATATCTACAGCAATCTTCTTAGGATCAGCGGGAACGTTAGCTTTATATGCAGGAGCATTTTTGATAGCTTTTGGAAGTGTAATACCAACAATAGCATCAATAGCTGTGGGGCATGGAATTAATAGTCTTAAAGGAAAATCATTTGATATTGTCAATATACCATTAATTCCAGACTTGAATGTATCAGTATAAAAAGAAATTTAATGAGTAAATAATAAGTCAGTCAAAGTCGAAACTTTTTAGGCTTTGACTGATACTTACTATATTTTAGAATGTAAATTATTAATGGAACCAAATTAAAAATTATCTAAACAAAGTAGAGAATATAAATTGATATTAGGAATTAGTAACTATAGAACCCCTATTTATTTTTGGACATTTTAAATTATTTAATATTAATAGATTTTAATTGTACTTATACATTACACTGTATTTGTAATCTATATGAGATAATTATAAAGTAGCAACATAGAGTATAAAGTAAATATGTACAAATTAATAGAAAGGATATATTATGCTAACTAAAAATTGAGTTTAATTAGTTTAGTATGATAATATGAATTGATATGGTACTTAAAAAAAGAAGTAAGTTATATAATGCAATATCCGCAATTATACTTGTAAGTTCAGGTTTTATAGCAAGTCATTTTAATTATCCTATATATATATATGCATTGGTTATTTTTGTACCTATAACGTTATTTACGTGTATTTGGGATTGGGTAACAGATAAAAAGCAGGATAAGAATAATATGGGATAAAAGTTTATATGGGGTATTTATTATGGAATCTAGAATTAAAAGGGTACTTTTATTTTATATTTGATTATAGTGCGAAAAAGCAAAGTGATTTCATTATTAGATTTTTATAATATAATCGTTTTTTAAAAGCTTTGTTTTGGCACAATTAATATCAAATTATATTAATAGTAGGTAAATATTTTGTCGAAATTGACTTTTGGCACTTGAATCAAAGTTAATTAGTTTATTATTGATTACTTTTTGGTGTCTTGCATACCTATAACATTACTTACCTGTATTTGGAATATGTTTTTAAACAAGAAGCAAGATAGAAATAATAATATAGAATTAGAAAGAAAAAGTTTATATGGAGGTGCGCTTTATGGCACGCAGGATAAAAAATACATGTATGTTTTTAATTTTAATTAGCTTATTTTTAATGACTTTTTGGTATGTGTTAGATACAATTAATAACAATGATAATCCCACATTAGCTATTTATATAATATTTTTTATATTTTTATTGTATGTTTCAATAATTATACATGAACTAACACATTCACTTGTGTATATTTTTTTTAAACTGCCAATACGTGCATTTTGTATTTTTCCTATTTGCTTCATAAATAATGGAAATAGATGGAGTGTAATGATTAATTGGAACTATATAAGTTTAATGGGTGCTTCAGTACCAGAACAAATAGCAATTATAAATGAAAATGATTTTAAAAGAATAACAAAGGTATATTCAAGGTCTATGTTGGTAGCAACAATATCTGGATTCATCATGACAATAATTGGTCTTGTTATATTAATAATAGGATATACTTTCTTTGAAAACGAAAATATATCAATATTGGGAAGCCTATTATTGTTTATAAATTTTCTTTTTCTTGCAGGAGCGTTTACTAGAACAACAAATGCTAGCGGTGATTATTTTGCCTATAAATATATGTTTAACGATGCTGAGATTTCAACACACTTAATTTATGACTATATGAAATTCTCTGTAAAATATAATGAAATAAGATCAAATAGTAGCTACTTGAGGAACAAGCTAGTTTTGTGTTTTAAAAAAAAGATTAATGAGAAATTAGTTAATATAGATGCAATTGTGATTGCTACAACTTTTATTAACGATTTTTTAATTAGAAAAATTGATTTACCAGAACCAATTGTTAAATATATTGAAGATCTGAATGAAAATTTAGAAGAACTTGAGGATATTAAAAATACAGAAGTGTTTAAAAAATATATTACTAGGATCGCTTATTATTATGAGTTTATTGGGAATAGTTCAATGGCAAAAAAGTTGAATTATAATTATATTATGAATTTTTCCGACAGACCTATTGACAAGTATTTAAAAATGCAGGCACAACAAATAATACTTAAAGAGGATCACACTTCTTTATTATTAAAAAGAGAGAACATAAAACCAGATTCGTACTATAGTTTTTATAGAATATTTGACGGTTATATTAATGATGAAATGATCCTTAATAAAGTGAAATAATAGTATACATATTAAACTCAGAGTAAAATTAAATAAATCAAAGATACAGTAAAACTTTAATTGATAAAGGGGAGGTTTACAATGAAAAACGAAAAAATACAAATCAATAATAATAAAACTTTAAAATTAACTAATGTGTTAATTAATGAAGTTGATTTAAAAGAAAGTGAAGGTTTAGATAAAGAAGTACTTAAAATGGAAAATTATATAAAGAATAAAGGTGCGATGCCAATTGGTCCGCTTATTCAATATTCTAATGTTGAAAGTGTTGAAAATAATGAGCCGAAAGTAATAATAAAATTATTGAGACAAGCCAATACATATCTACATAGCGTAGATAAGCCATATAAAATGGAATCTGTAATAAGGATACCTAACTGTATGTATGCTAGATTTACAGGAGAAGAAAGTAAACTTAAATTGGCATATGACAAAATTAATGTGGTGGCTTTTGAAGAAGATATTAAATTAAAGGGTGACAGCTATACTGTATTTGTGTCAAATATAGATGATGGAATAATTGCAGATGTATTTATGGAGCGTGAGGATGATGAGTAAGCAAGTAAAGTCTATTGAACAGTTAAAGGATAGCCGTCTTCTCTATGATAAAAAGTTACCTGAGATAGGATATATTATAATATTAGCAGTTGTTGCGCTACTTATTACTGTTACTGTTTGGAGTATTAGAACTCCAAAAATTAATGTAATAAGATCTACAGGTACTGTGCAAAGTACAAACAAAAATCATGTAATGTCTCCTTATGGGGGACAAATAGTTGAAATAAATATCGAAGAAGGAATTCTTGTTACAAAAGGAGATGTACTTCTTACTGTAAAGAGTACTGACTTAGACCTACAGGCTAAGCAACTAGAAGGAAAAAAAGACTTATTTTTAAATCAAATCAGTAAACTTAAAAGACTTGCAGAATCAATAAAAGATAATGTAAATTATTTTGATGAAAGTAATGAAGAAGATAGCTTATATTATTATGAGTATAAAAGCTATGAAAGTAAAATAGCTCAAAATGAAATTGACACATCGGCATATAAAGCATATGGTTATTCAGATGAGCAAGTTGAAACAGAAATTCAAAAAAATAAAAATAAAGTGGCAGAAATATATTACTCTACTTTAAAAGGAGTAGAAGATAAAATATTACAGTATCAAAGCGAGTTAGATTCTGCCAAAGTTCAGCTTAATGCAATTAAAAAAGGGCAGAATGAGTATCAGGTGAGAGCAAATGCAACAGGGAAAATCCATATGTTAGCTGATTATAAGATAGGTATGGTAGTCCAAGCAGGAAGTGCGATAGCAAATATAGCCTCTGAAATGGATGAATACAAAATACAGGCATATCTAAGTTCTGATAGTCTAGCAAGAATATCAGAAGGTGATAAAGTTGATATTGCAATTTCAGGTTTGGCACAAACAGTATATGGAACAATTACAGGAAGAGTAGAAAGAATTGATGGGGACATAACAAACGATTCTGAAAATAATACATCATATTTTAAAGTGGATATAGTACCTGATAATACTTATTTAATAAGTAAAGACGGATATAAAGTTAATTTGTCAAATGGTATGCCAGTAGAGGCTAGAATACAATATGATAAAGTATCCTACTTTAATTTCATGTTAGAATCATTAGGTCTTTTGATAAGATAGATGGGAGTATATAAAGATATGAAAAAACAAATGATTAAAATAGTTATTCTTATAATATTGATATTTCAGATAAATATATATGCTCAAGAGAGTTTGGAAGTTCAAACAAATAATGAAACTATAGTTGAAGATGTGCAAGAGCCAAAGGATAATGATAAAGAATACATAAAAGTAACAGATTTAGATTTAGCAGATTATCAAATGGAAATGGAGAGAGGACAAAGGCAACTTTTGATGGTAACTGTACTCCCTCTTGATGCAACAGATAAAAGAGTAAAATATAGTTCTAACAATGAAAATGTGGCTACAATAAATGAATTAGGAAGAATCACAGCTGTAAGGACGGGAACTGCTGTAATAACAATAGAAGGTGCTGATGATGTAAAAAAGCAAATAAACATAAGAATAATTAATCCTCCAAGTAGTTATGTATCAGTTGAAGGAATTGACATTGGAGAATATCTAACAGAAATGAGGGTTGGTACAAGTCAAATTGTTATGGCAACAGTATATCCTGCAAATGCCAACGATTCAAAGGTTCAATATGAGTCTAGTAATGAAAAAGTTGCCACAATTAGTGGAGCAGGAAGAATTACTGCTGTTTCTGAAGGAAAAACTTTAATAAAGGCAAAAGCAGGAGGTAAAGAAGCGTACTTTACATTAAATATAATACCTGAAAATAAAGTAAAGGAAATTGATTTAGGGGATTATAGAAATGAAATGTATGTTAATGAGACACAGCTTATAATGCCAGCTATTTTCCCAACAGATGCAGTTAATGCAGGCTTTACTTATGAGTCAAGCAATAAAAAAGTAGCTGTAATAAATGCACTAGGAAGAATTACTGCCAATGCAGAGGGGGTATCTGTTATCACTGTAACGGCAGGTGATATAAAAAAGCAGTTTACACTAACAGTATCTAAAAAAACTGAAGCTAAAGCTAAAGAAATTGATTTAGGGGATTATCAAAAAGACATGAGGGTTGGAGATAGTCAAATGATAATGCCATCTGTTCTTCCAAGGGAAGCAACTGGTGATTTTAAGTTTGATTCAAGTAATAAAAGTGTTGCTACAATAAATAGTTTTGGAAGAATCAATGCCCTTTTAGAAGGAGAAACAAATATAAGTGTCAGTATTGATGGGATAAGTAAGTCATTTTTATTAAAGGTAGAGGAAAGAAAGGATAACTCAGTAACAGATATTGAAATTGGTGATTATGATGAAGAGATGGAGGAAGGGAAAACACAAAGTATATCAGCAAAAGTTCTTCCTCAAGATGCAGAAAATGCAAAAATAGAATATTTATCAAGTAATAAAAAGGTAGCTACTATTAGTTCAACAGGAGAAATCAAAGCATTAGAAAAAGGCTCAACAATTATAACTATAAAAGCAGGAGATGTTACAAAGCAAGTTAAAATATCTGTTGTTGTTAAAACAACAAAAATAGATGTAAACAAAAACTTTTTAGTTTTAAAAGAGGGCGAAGTATTTCAACTTGAGTGTAAGGTGTTTCCGAAAGAAGCAAATCAAAAAATTAAATATACTGCTACAGATACTTCTGTTATATCAGTAGACAATAATGGACTAATAACTGCTTTAAAAACTGGAGAAGCCGCAGTTATTTTATCTAATGGTTATAGTCAAGGGGCTGTAAATATAATTGTTAATACTGATAGGGTTATAATTCATGAAGAAGTTGTTGTTCTAGCAAGTGATGGTTTGAAAAATGATAATTTTAAAGAGTTTGATGAGGAAGTAATAGTAATTGACAGCAGGGATTTTTCAGTTGTTTCAAGTGATTTGCTAAAACATATATACGAGACTAAAGGACAGCTTATAGTTGAGGGAGACAAATACAAAATAAACTTAAACGGAAATAATGTGGTAAACTTTAACAATGAGGTTTTAACAGATATCGAATATAGGGAAGAAAATGAAGGCATTTCAATCTATATAAATGAGGGAAAGAATTTGCCTGGTAAAGTAACTATATTTATGATTGATGATAAATTTCAGGACTACAAATATTTATACCTTTACAATGAAGTAAAAAACAAATATGAATTACTCAATAACCTAATAGAAAAAGGAACAATTGAGACTAATGTTGCAGGGAAATACTTACTGACAGAAAATAAATTAAATACTTTAGGCATAAACTTAATCTTTGTTTTGATAGCTCTTTTAAGTATTATTGCGACTGGAGTTTTGTATATTTTTACAAAGAAAAAATATTGGTTTTGGTAGATTGATATACCAATATTTTAATATCCTTACGTGGTTTGGCATAAAATGAGTAAAACAGAAGAACTATTGGCAAGTAAAAAAAGAGGTAATGCTTTAGTTATGATTGGCTCTAAAAGACTTCATGTTGTTTTTGAAATACCAGAATATAAGTTTGAATATATGGGGAAGGCTGGAGGGAGATAATTATTTTGAATAGAAGGAAGTGATTGGATGGCAGTTGATCCGAAAACATTGGAGATAATTGCTAAAATTGCAATTAAAACTCTGAAAGATGAAGAAACAAGAAATAGAGTATTATTGATCTTGATGGCACCGTTAATAGCGGTGCTTTTACTTTTAACAGTTTTTGTTTATATATTGACCAATCCTTTTGAGGCAATAGCACATTTTTTTAATGATAATGAGTTTACACATGTAAAAGAAATTTCAAATAATTATAGCTATGAACAATTAATATCTACTGATGATGAAAACTATATTGAAAGCAGTGGGTTTGACTTTTCTGGAGTTTTATTTACAAATGGAGAATTAGAAGTTATTTATTATAATCAAGCTGATACTAGGTGGAAAGGTTTATCATATGGAAAAACTGGAACAATCGGTACAAGTGGATGTGGACCAACTTCTCTTGCAATGGTAGTTTCTAGTCTAACGGATAAAATAGTTGATCCTGTTCAGATGAGTAAATGGTCGTATGAAAATGGATATTATTGTGAAGGAGTGGGTTCTTATCATAGTTTGATACCAGAAGGGGCAAGGCATTTCGGTTTAAAAGTTGAAGGTTGTTCGATAAAAGAAGGTCAAAAGCTTATTGACGCACTTGCAGAGGGGAAACTAATAATAGCAATAATGTCAAGCGGACATTTTACAAAGTCAGGGCACTTTATTGTTCTAAGAGGAGTTACTAAAGAAGGAAAGATACTAGTAGCAGATCCTATTAGTAAGAATAGAAGTGATAAAGAGTGGGACATAGGGATTATTTTAAATGAAGCTAAAAGTGGTGCAGGTGCAGGAGGGCCATTCTGGATCATTGGAAAATAAGGATTTTTTAAGAAGAGGAGAAAAGAGATTATGAGAAAAAAACTTATGATTGAACTATTTGTATATGTTTTAATTTTTATTATAGGATTGATATTACTTTTTACATATAAGCCAGATCACAAAACTATCGAAATACCACCTGATTATAAAATTGAAAGAGGTGAGAACGATGTTATTATACCTTTCGAGTAATCAGAATATTAATGTCTTTGATTTTTTAACTAATGAAAAAGGGATAATTATTAAAAAACTATCTGGTGAATTTAAACTAAAAAAGTTTGTAATACACGACATGAGAAATTTAAATCATTACAGTTATTTTGTGATAGATTTAAAAGCATTGAAAGATAATCAAAATGATACTATTGATGCAGTTAAGGCTTTTAAAGCAATGTATAATTCAAGGATTATTATATTTGCAGAAGGTATACAAGGTGACAGTAGTATTTTATCTAAGTTTGTTGATGAGAAGATATATAACATAATAACATCTACTACAATTGATGATATAAAAAAAGAAATTTTAAAGTGTGTAAGTAATGAGGGAATGTTATATAAAGACTGCATGAAGGCTTTGGAAGGGACTATGGTGAGATTGACTTAAATAAACCTCAGTATACCTTTAAAGAAAAAAATGTCACAGTTGCAGTTGCAGGAGTTCAGACTAAGGCTGGAACAACTACAACTGCATTTAATCTGACAAATTTTCTTCATTCGTGTGGTGCTAAAGTAAGTTATACAGAAGCTAATGAAAACAATCATTTAAAGGATATTGTGTCTTACTATGAGTTTGAAACTATAGATAAAAACTGCTTTAAGTATAATGGTACAGAGTATTATATGAATAAGCAGTATCCTAACGATTATCATTTTAATATATTTGATTTAGGTGTGCTGAGTGGTTCAATGTTTTCAGTCTTTAAAGGCTGTGATATAAGAATTTTATGTTCTAATGCTAAACCATATGAAATAAGAAAGTTACATAAAGCTATTGACATGGCTTCAGGAATATATTTCAGCATTCTAATATCATTTGCTTCAAATGAAGAAAAATATAGAACAAACAAAATACTAGAATGCATGGAAAATAAATCATATTATACTGAATATTCACCTTGTTTATTTGAAAAAGAAGCAAATGAAAAGATTTATAAAAGCATTTTGAAAGATTATATTTATGAAATTTAGTTTTTTGGAGGTCAAATGATGAAAAAAGGAGAAGTACTTGATAAAGTTTATAAATCTAATTTACCAAGCAGGGCAAAACAAATAATGTTTTATCTTATAAACAGAGCAAATATTGAAGGGACTTGCTTTCCTTCGATCAAAACAATTGCAAGAGATTGTGGAGTGTCTGATAGAACTGTACAGAGAACTATAAAAATACTTGTGGAAAGTGGTTTTATAAAAAAGAACAGCAGGTATAGAGAAAAGGGAGGACAAACTTCAAACCTTTACACGATAGATGTTCAAGGTGTAACAGACAATAAAAAAGAGAAAACTGAACTGCTAGAATCTAATCAGGAAGTTAATGTAGATGATAGAGTTATTGAAAATATTAGTTTTGAAAATTATAATAATGAAAATCTGAATAATTATTCAAGAATTAAAGAAGATGACACAAAAGAGTTTTTGGAAAATAGTGAAAAGAAAGAAGATGAAAAAACTAATAACAAGTTTATATGTGAATTTATAGGAACGACAAGAAGAGATTTGGCAGAAGTAATTTTATGTAGATTTTTATGTCATGGGGAGGGTGTCAATTTGTTTCCTCCATGAATTATATAATCTAAAGTACAAATATTATTGAAAGATAAGTATATATAAAGAATAGTTACTGAGGTTAATTATCTAGAAGAAATTCAAATCAATAAATTCGCTATTTATTTAAGTATTTAAGTAAGAAAACTTGTTTTATGCTATATTTATTAGTATAATATAGAAAAACATGTTTAAATATATACTTTAGCTTACATATGTAATATTAGGTAGGTATATAACTTAAGGAGGGTTAAAATGCTAAAAAGAATTAATGAAATAATCAATGTTGGGAATTTTTACAGTTTTAAAAATGGTAGCAGATTTCAGTTTGATAAGCTAACACTTATTTATGGTTTAAATACATATGGAAAATCAACTATTGTAGATATTTTTAATTCATTAGCTTCAAATGCACCTTCAAGAGTTATGGATAGAACATCAATTGGTGGTACCGGTAAACCGGTGGTATCATTTTCGTTTTATTCTGAAAATAATAAAACTGAACAAAAAGTAACGTTTTCTAATTCCGCTTGGAGTGGTTATAATAATAGTTATGACATTCAGATTTTTGACAATAAATATATCTCCGATAATGTTTTAACAGGGCTTGATGTTACAAGAGATAATAAACTAAATATGACAGAGTTTATTTTAGGTGAAGAAAATGTAAAGTTAGCTACTGATATATCTGAAATGAAAAAAAGTCCCGTGAAATAAATGTTGAAATTAGGAGAATTGAGAAAGAATTAACTGAGATACTTACTAAAGAAAAAAAAATAGGTCTATTACCAAAGTCTAAAGAAATAGAGACTTTCTTAAAAATAAAAGTGACTGAAAAAAGCAAATATGACTTAAATAATAGTATAAATCAAAAAGATCAAATTGATAACAAAATAAAATATGCACAGAAAATTCTAAATATTAAAAATATTAATGATATTAAATTTGATGTGGATATTATGACAGAACTTAATAATTCAAATAGATTGCTGGGTTTGTCATGTGAAGATATAAACAATGACGCATATGAAAAGATTATGAGTCATATACAAACTAATTTTTTAAAAGTCGATCAAAACGCTGAGAATTGGATACGAGAAGGAACAATCAAATACTTAAAAGAATCAGACTCAGGTGTATGTCCTTATTGTGGACAAGCAACTTTAAACATAAAGGAATTAATATCAGTATATAAAAATTACTTTAGTGATGCATATACTAATTTTAGCGATAAAACAATAGAAAAGCTTAGTGAAAACTATGTTAAAATCAAACAAACTTTAAAAGATAATCAAAAAATAAGATTAAAAGAGATACTAATAGACTTAAAAGCTTATTATGAGTTTTTACCTAATGATGAGTATAAAACCCTTGTAGGTGAATTGGAAAGTAATATATTAAATATGGAAAATTTGATAAGTCTTTATGATTCAGAAGTCGAAAAGTTATTGGAAATATACACCAATAAGACTGAAACAAAAAAAATAAAACCTTATGAACCACTTGAGTGCATTAAATTAGAAATAATGGAGAATACCATAAAAAAAATACAAGACAGAGAAAAAGAAATTAATATTATAATTGAAAAGATAAATAATTATATATGCAAAATCCAAGATGGCTTAAAAGACAATAGAATGAAAGAAGACTCATTAGAATTAAAAAAGAATATTGAAAAATTAGAACTTATTGAATTGAAGGATAAGTGGTCAGATAAATGTATAGAATACTCTAGACTAATCAGTGATTTAGATAAATTAAAAGAAAAAATTATTAAAAAACAAGATGCTTTAAAGAATACAATGGATGACTTTTTAACAAAGTATTTTGATAAAATTAATCATTATTTGATGATATTTGGATCCAAACATTTTAAGATTGAAAAAAAGATTTCAACGAATGGCAATATGCCTGTTATATCATTGAATATAAAGTTTAAAGGGCAAGAAGTTAATGAAAAAAACATAAAAAATGTATTAAGTGAATCAGATATTAGAGCATTAGCATTATCGATTTTTTGGGGGAAACTGACAACTAAAGATGAGCAAGTACTTTCAAATACTATTATTGTTTTAGATGATCCTATAACAAGTTTTGATAAAAACAGGCTGCTATTAACTATAGATGAAATATTTACAATACATAAAATATGCCGACAAGTAATAATTTTTTCTCATTTTGAAAATTCACTTTTCCATACGTCAAATCTTTGACGCTTACAATTATATATAATAAAATATTCTTCACAAATGCAAAAACTGCCAGCCAAGAGATTTTGTCTCCTTGATTGACAGTAAGCCGCGAGGGTTGTGTTTATAGTTCAATTTCAAAACCTGACTTAAACTCAACCATAAACTTCTCTTCAAAAACTGTCACTTTCTCAATGAGTCTTCTTACCAGCTGCTCATCATACTCTTCCAATACTTCCGATTGCTCATCTAGGAACTCAGCCATCTCAATAATACGTTGCCTTTTTCCTTCACGCTCTGCACTTTCAACCAGGACACCTTGCTTCAACTCTCTAAGGCGGTAGATCTCGTCTGCCACATCCTCATAATTCGCTTTGGAGTTGGCCAGTCGTAATAGTTCCTTTTGAAGTCCATCCAGTTTTTCATCTATGCCTTTTGTGGCTTTATCCCTATCTTCATTTAAAACGGTGGCGATATTCTCTTTTAAGACTGCAAGGAAAGTGTCCTTGTTCCCCAGCATCTCATTAATAGCCTTTACAACTGCCTCCTGTAATGTTGCCTCATTTATAGTAGGTGAAGTACAACCTGACCCCTTTTCCTCTAAGCAGCTAACACATCTCCACACGATAGACCGGCATCCCCGGTTATTCCAGTGGACTCTCCTATAAAGGTCACCACAAAATCCACAGTAAACAATGCTCGATAAAGCATATTTGCTACTATAGACTCTTTTTTTACCGTTCTTGCCACTTGGGATGTTTGTCCTTCGCGCCATTTCCTCCTGAACCTGCATAAAAATCTCCCTTGGGATAATAGGTGCATGGCTATTTTCCACATAATACTGAGGCACAATACCATTATTCTTGACTCGCTTTTTAGAAAGAAAATCTACTGTATAGGTTTTTTGCAAAAGAGCATCTCCGATATACTTTTCATTCTGCAGTATCTTTTTGAGTGTTTCTGGTCTCCATTTTGCTTTGCCTGCTGCTGTTTGAATACCATCTATCTCTAATCCTCTTGCTATCTGCAAAAGGCTGGCTCCTTCAAGATATTCTCTATAAATTCTCTTTACAATCTCTGCACCCTCTGGGTCAATCACCAGTTGCTTATTTTCATCCTTAGTGTATCCCAAGAATCTATTGTGGTTGATCTGTAATTCACCTTGCTGGTAACGGTACTGGATTCCAAGCTTTACGTTTTGGCTTAAAGACTGACTCTCCTGTTGAGCAAGGGAAGCCATAATGGTCAGCATTATTTCCCCCTTAGAATCCATTGTATTAATATTTTCCTTTTCAAAAAACACAGGGATATTTTTATCCTTCAACTGTCTAATGTATTGTAGGTGTAGATCTGTGATTTATTTTATACATAAAAGTCATATTAGTTTATCCATGAAAATGTTAAAATCAAATTAATATATACAAGTTTTACAATACTGTCTCTAGAAAAATCAAATTAAGGTATCCAATATTTTTAAGTATAATTTGATATAAAAAAGGAGACGATATCAATTATCATCTCTATACAAAAAGTTAATTTAATCAATAGGTTCTAAATTGTCAAAAGCAGTTTCAAGAATAGCACTTTTAATGCAGGATTTTAAATATTGTTTTGTATTGTATATTAAAGTTTTTCTTTTGCCTGTTTAAATTTAAATAAAGCTCTGTCAATGTGACATAATTTTAATAGAAGAACTACTTCTCTGTCAGAGAAATATAATTCTTTAATTATATTTTCAAGTAAAGGTTTTAAATTATCGTTAAAGTAAGCAATGCCTGAGTTATTGAATATATTTTCGATAATAATAGTTTCATCAGATGTTTTGTTCAAAGATTATCGCTCCTTTCA
>VLTH01000001.1:341496-548406 GCA_008125075.1 Acetivibrio alkalicellulosi
CTATTAACCTACTTGCATCATCAAGTATAGATATTAAAAAGTCTGAGTTTTTCTTTTGTCAATAGTTATCAACGGACCTTTGCTTGTATCAGCCTGCCAACAGTCATTAGCAAACTCCATTTCAAAAGCTTTTCTTTCTACTGGTGAAATTTGACTCCTATTTAGGTTGTTATTTCTAAGATACCTATGAATAGAAGCTAAAGATACTTGATTGGCCTTAATATAACCTTCTTCAATTAATTTTAGATAAAGTATGGTACCTGTTATATAAGGAAATTTTCTTTTATTTCGTCTATTTTTTTGACAGCTTGATGATTTATAACTCTTGATCTGCCAACATCCTTTCTAACTTTAGGCATAAGTCCATCAATTCCCATTTTCATGTATTTAAGATACCATTTTTTAATGTAGTAGATGCAGGTCTTAATAATGTTCCATCAGGTAATCTATGATCTTTAGAAGCCATTTTTCTATAGTATTCCTCCTTAGAAAAAGTATGATAGGTATCATTTACCAATGGAGCAATTAATGAGAATCTAAAAAGTGCAATTTTTTCCAGATCAGTATTTGACATTGAGGTAACCTCCTTAGTTTGATTATATAAATTACATTATCAAACATTAAAAGAATACTCTATTCAAATGTTAAGTGGGTGTATTGAAATCAAGTATTACAGACTCCAATCCATATTGGTTTAGGTATAGTATTTAGAAACTTTTTCATCAAAAACATCCATTTGGTTATATTGAAAAATACTATTATAAATTGGTTGTTTTTAAAAGTATCTTTAACTATTTTTAGGATATATATAATCGAGGTACTTTCATTATTCTTTATAAAAAGTAAGACCCTTAATACATACATAAAATCTTTTACAAAAGCATTTAATTTTGATATAAAAGAATATATTGTTTGAAAAGAAAGATTAAATTTATCAGACAATTTTAAAACACTTTTTTTATCTAAAAAATGTTCAAAAAGAACTGTAAATATACAGCTGTATGAGTAAACACAATAAGGTATTATGTTTGAAGGTAAAATAGCATGTGTTTTGCCACATGAAGAACATTTAAGCCTTAATATTTCTATTGTATCAAAACATATTGTGTTTTTATACAGAATACATGTGTATCTTTTATATTTTGCATGCCTTGATAGTGAATGTTTTGCACCACATACAGGACAAGTGTAATTAAAAATTTTATAATTGTTTAAAATTTTTTCTTCGTAATTATTGAAATTAGCCTCAAAATCTATTATCATAAAATTATCATTTAACTTAAATTTATTATTGTATTTAGAAGCGGAGACCTTTGCCGAGGTCTCCACTTCTTTTATTATACATTTATAATATAGATAAATAAATATGCAATTTAAAAATCACATTATTTTATCTATATTTTTCATGTTTGGATAATTTATTTTGAAGATATTTCTTGGTTTCTGTATAATATAAATAGCAACTCTACATGTAGGCAATCAAGAGTGTTTCTAGCAAATCGGCTGATGGACTTTGTAATTATCATATCGATATTACCACTCATACACTCTTCAATCATACAATTAAATTTTTCTCGCTTTTTTGTATTGGTACCTGTGATGCCATCATCTGCAAAGATACCTGCAAACTCCCATTCTGGATTCTTGTTAATTACCTCTGTATAATGAGAAATCTGAACCTCATAGCTGGTAGCCTGTTCATCGCTATCTGTGGAAACACGGCAGTAGGCAGCCACTCTTATTTTTGGTTTGCTCTCATCAGTCTTTTGGTTGCCCCCCCTCTTAAATGCTGGGATAAGCTTAACATTTTTACTCACAGCCATTTACTATACCTCACTTTCTATCAAACTATAAGCATATTCTGCCTGCTTGTATAGGTCATCATGTTTTTGCTCCAGTGGTTTGGCTTTAAACTTCACAGCATAATCCACCCGTGGCTCATCCTTTGGCTCCCTTATCCTTCCTAGCTTTTCAGCTCGTCTTTGTTTTTCAGCTTTAGCTTTTTCAAAGGTATCCTCATCAATAATCCTAGGATAGAATTCATCACCAAGGTAATGTTTGTTCTGTAGCATTCTGCCTACACTTGAATGACAGCAATTTATGCCAGCTTGTTTAGCTGCACCTTTTAGGGAAAGTCCTTTTAAGTATCCTTCATATAACTCCTTTACTTGTCCTGCACCTGTCTCATCTAATATAGCCTTTCCCCTCTCAATTCTATATCCATAAGGTGTATGCCCCATCTAATTCACCAACCTTTCCCTCAGTGTAATTCCACACTTTAATTCAAATCCAATCTCTTCCCTTGAGTAGACAATAATACGCTCCACATAGTTTTTAAATAGTTCATCCTCATAAGCTGTGTGCATTTTGGATTTAGCAACAAATTTAAGCAAATCATTAACTTCCTCTACTTTTTGAAAATGTCAAGATAAAAGTTTCATATTATCATTTACACTTTTGAAAGATTACCGTTTAAAGAATAAGTAAGCTGCTTCTTTTCTGTTTGAAGCCTTGCCCCCTCTGCTATAAGTGCATTCTTTTCTTTATTAAATACTGCAGGTTCTAGATATCCTTTAGTCATTAAACTCGTTAACATATGACACTGCTCTATATTTTTTTCAATCTTAGTTTCTAGCTCTTCAATTCTAAGAAAATTTTCTGTGTTGTTCTGATTGCGTAATCCTTCCAGCAGTGGTCTTAATATGAACTTCTGGCCAAAAATCAGTTTATTTATCATCATAACAAATGCAGCTTTTATGTTTTCATCTCGAATAAACTGCATGGAACATTCCGTTATCTTTTTTATGTGCTTATTGCAACACCAAGCTATATATTTTTTTGTACTGGCTGAATGAATTCTCCTTTTAAAGGTACTACCACATTCTGAGCAGATAATTTTGCCAGAGAAAGAATATCGGTTTTGGTATTTGTTATTGCGTTTTTCTATTCCTTTTTCCTTTGCCCTTTGGTTGATAACAGCATCAACTGCATTAAAATCTTTATGGCTGATAATTGCCTCATGGTGGTTTTCTACTAAATACATATTTTTCTCACCATAATTGGTGTGCCTATTAAAACTCCCGTCTGTATAGGTCTTTTGCAAAATAAATTGACTCACTTTCTGCAAGGCCACTTAAAATAGAAAGCATCAACTCGCTTTCCATTGATTGGGTATTGATGTTTTCCTTTTCAAAATAGATATAAATGCCAAGGTCTAACAATTTACGAACCATTCCTAGACAGTCTGTAGTATTTCTTGCAAATCTGCTGATGGACTTTGTAATAATTAAGTCAATCTTTTTGTTTTCACAATCTGATATCATTCTAAGCAATTCAGAACGGTTTTCTTTTTTAGTGCCACTAATACCCTCATCATAATATAAGCCTACATATTCCCATTCTGGATTTGCCTTTATGTAGGTTTCGTAATGAGCCTTTTGTGCTTGCAAGCTGACAAGCTGTTCATCACTATTAGTAGAAACACGGCAATAAGCGGCTACTCGCAACTTTGGCTTGACATTAAAATCAGTTTCGATACCTTCTATTTTTGTTATCTTTTTCATCCTCTCACCTCCTCTTTGGTAGGTCACATATTACCTCTAAACGCCTTATATAGCAATGATTTCACGGCATTATCTTTGCTAAAAAAGGTGAGAAGGTTTGACGATTTAATGCAGTTATTTTGTTAAATTCAACTTCAGTAATTAAGCCTTTTTCCAGCATCTTTTTTAGTAATTTTTCTGCCTGAATATAATTAAACTCTCCTTTTTATCTCTTTATTGAGCTTAACACATTTTTTACCTTACGACAACTATTTTAACACAAGGGGGAATTACCGTTTCAAGAGTTGAAGATACAGTAGTTCGAGTAAGGTACATATTTGATCGAACTACTTTACAATACAAAGTTGAGTAATAACACTTTGAAGGAATGATAAAACAGTGATTTTCATTAAACTCCTACTTAAGATATTATTAACAAAAGTTAAATAGTGAAAATATAAAGTTGTATTAATAGGGTAGAAACTATAGTTTTTTACCCTTTTATATCCCCAGCCCACTGAACCCTTGAGAGTGTAGCAAAAATCAAAAAACTACACCCTCAAGGGTGTTTTGCAAAATTCATAAAACCATACAGCAGTTGACTAATCTCAACCCACGAGGAAATTGGAAACATAAAATCTAAAGGCATTTATTGGTAATTGTCACCTATACTTTCCTCTATACTGCCGATAATCACAATCTTAAGAATTTGCAATATTACTGCTCTAAGCATAGAGTATTCTTTTCCAATGTCAATGAATTTAATTCTTATGGCGATTATTGGACTTGTGTCTTTAATAGGTATTATCTATGCTGCAAAAAAACAAGAGGCATGATTTGATGTATTAGATATTATGAGCTACCATTTCAATCAAAAAAATGGAACTGTCTTGGTATATTTGCCATAAAGGGGTTTCCTAAAAGTGCCATAAAACACATCCTTTTTTAAATATGATAATTATTCTTTGAAGATTTTAAAATTTTTATACCAGTACCAGCATATAAATATTTAGTGGTGTAATCATTTAGAAATAATTCGATGGGCTGTGTTAATGGAATGATAAAAGCTATAGGGATTGGGAATAGGCTTATGATGGATGATGGGATTGCTATAGCAGTTCTGGAAAACATAAGCAATAAACTACAATCAATAGGAATTGAAGTTGTTATAGGAGAGACCGATTTTCAGTTTTGTTTTCACCACCTAAAAGAAGATGACTTTGGTATTATACTGGATGCTGCATACATAGGGACCGTAGCTGGAAGCGTTCATTCATGTAAGTTGGAGGAAGCGATTGCTGCATATGGAGAAACTAACGCTCATCATGATATGAGTATTTTTGATTTGATGAAATTATACTCAAAGCCACTAAAAGGCTACTTTATTGGAATTGAAATAGCAAAAGCTGAATTTGGATGTGAGCTAAGTGAAGACCTGAAGAAGAAATTCAATGGTATTTGTCTTGAGGTTGAGAAAATTATTTATGAAATTGTAATGGAGGTCTAAAAATGCACGATACTTTTTTGAATGAAAGAATATATGATGCACTGCTCAAGCTTTGCAAGGAAAATAAAATAATAAAACTTAATAAAGTAAATATAGCTGTTAATATAGACAGCCACATAAGTGAAAACAGCCTTCGTGAACATTTCAGTGAGCGAAATAATAGTCTGCTAGGTGACTGGACAAAGATCATTGTTGAAAAGCAGGATGTTGGTAAACTCAATGCGGTTATTAACAGCATTGAAGGTGAGTCGACCGATGAATGATTTGAAAAGGTACACAGTTCATATAACAGGTATTGTTCAGGGTGTGGGAATGCGGCCGCATATTTATAAAGCAGCAAACCAACTGGGACTATGTGGATGGGTAAGTAATCAGGGAGCAACTGTTGTCATAAAGATTGCAGGCGGCAATAAGAGTATTCGGGAATTTCTTACTGCATTGCTGGAGAACCCTCCTGTCGGTGCAAAAATCAGTAATATAAAAATTGAATCTGAGTGTTATAAAGCATACAATGGGTTTTCTATTATTAATAGTTCTACAGACAACCAGCTTCAAGGATTTATCCCACCTGATATGGGAATTTGTGATGAATGCATAAAGGAAATCCGCGATAAGATGAACCGAAGGTATATGTATCCTTTCACAAACTGCACATCCTGCGGTCCTAGATACTCTATTATAAAGACACTACCTTACGACAGAGACAACACTTCCATGATAGCCTTTGAAATGTGTCCTGCGTGCATGAGTGAATATGAAAGTCCAGACAATAGACGATTTCACGCTCAAACAAACTGCTGTGCTGATTGTGGGCCAAAGCTCTCCCTGCTTGACAGTAATGGTAAACCAATAGATAGTATTCATCCTGTTACTTCCGCAAGACAATTGCTTTATGAGGGTAGATTGATTGGTATAAAAGGAATTGGTGGGTATCACCTTGCCTGCAATGCATTTGATGAGAAAGCAATAGATTTGCTTCGAAAAAGGAAAAGAAGGCCTGATAGACCATTGGCTATAATGGCAGTCAATTTAGAATCTGCGAGATTAATCTGTAAGATAACTGGTAAAGAGGAAGAAATACTTACGAGCAGACAAAGGCCTATAGTCTTACTTGAAAAAAAAAATCCACAATTACTACCTAACAATATAGCTCCAGGGATTAACCGTCTTGGAGTCATGCTCCCCTATACATCTCTGCATCATCTACTCTTTCATGAAGAACTTCAATACCTTATTATGAGCAGCGGAAATATCAGTGGGATGTCTATTTGCTACAAGGATGAGGAGGCATTTGAAAAACTTAAGGATATAGTGGATTTTTTCCTTGTACATAATAGAGAAATACTTACTCCAATAGATGACTCGGTCGTTCGGGTTGTTGATGAGAAAGAAATGGTAAGCCGAAGTGGAAGAGGGTACTCCCCTTCTACCTTACAGATAGACGTAAGTTGCGAAATTATGGCAATGGGAGCAGAACAGAAATCAGCACTATGCCTATTGCATAAGGGTTATGCTCATTCTACCCAGTATATGGGTAATCTGGATGAAATGAATGCGTATGAAGAATATCTAAAGAATATGAAGAGGATGAAAGTATTGCTTGGTGCAGAGCCACAAATTATTGCACATGACTTGCATACCGGGTACCTTTCTACACAGTGGGCAATAAAGCAGTCTGACGGAAGAATCCCTATACAACATCACCATGCTCATATGGTAGCCTGTATAGCGGAGCATGACCTAAAAAAGGATGCAATAGGGATTATCTATGATGGGACAGGAATGGGAACAGATGGGGCTGTATGGGGAGGAGAAATTCTTATTGGTTCAAAGGGTAGATTTTTGCGGGTTGGTCACTGGAAGTATGTGACCCTGCAAGGAGGAGATAGTGCTATAAAAGAACCTTGGAGATCAGCGGCCTCCTATCTTTATGCTATGGGAATTAACAGCGAGGAGCTTCTTAACAGCGTTAGTAGTTTAAAAGTCAAAGCCCTACAGAATGCAATTAGGCATAATGTTAATTGTTTCAAATCGTCAAGTATAGGAAGACTGTTTGATTGTGTATCTGCACTTGTTATGAAAAGGATGCATATTACTTATGACGCTCAGGCAGCTATTGAACTGGAAAGCGTGATAGAACCGGATGTAACAGATTTTTATCCGTATTCTATCAAAGAAGAGGAAGAGAAGCTGGAAGTTGGGTATAAGGAAATATTATCAGGCGTTTTAAGAGATTTGAAGGATGGAATGACAGCTTCATATATTTCTGCAAAATTCCACAACACAGTTTGTGAAGCTACTATAGACTGTGTCTGCAAAATAAGAAGCAAATGTGGCATAGACGATATTGTTTTAGGCGGAGGTGTGTTTGAAAACGCTTATCTATTAAAAAAAATGAAGAGAGGATTAAAAGAACGAGGTTTTTATACATATCACAATATGAACATACCAACAAATGACGGGGGGATTGCATTTGGGCAAGCAGCAGCTGCAGCTCAAATGGCAAAGGAGGGAAACTATGTGTCTGGCAGTTCCGGCAAGGATTGTAACCATTGATGAAATACACGCATGGGTGGAAACGATGGGTGTGCGACAAAGAGTAAATATTCAGTTGATTGATTCACCTAAACCTGGTGACTACATACTTGTGCATGCAGGCTTTGCTATTGAAAAAATAGACCCTGAACACTTTAGATTTTTAAATGATACACTTTATGAGATGTTTGAAGGTACAGAAAATGAATGATAATAGAATAGTTGAAAGATTAAATAGATGTTTTGAGTATGTTCAAAGTCAGGATATTCGGATTATGGAGGTTTGTGGAACACACACCAGGGTCATTTCAAAATCCGGAATAAGGTATTTGATTCCTAAAGAAGTAATGTTATTGTCCGGACCAGGTTGTCCAGTCTGCGTTACACCTGAAACTTACATAGATATGGCCTTAGAAATATTAAATTTAGAAGACGTAATTCTAGTCACATTTGGAGATATGATAAAGGTGAAGGGAACTTGTTTTAGCCTTTCAGATAAACAGGCACAAGGCTCAAAAGTAACTGTTGTCTATTCTCCTGAAGATGCACTGACTATTGCAGCTAAGAATAAAGATAAATTAATTATTTTTCTTGCTGTAGGCTTTGAAACTACAGCTCCTTTGATTGCTGTGACGGTGAAGCTGTCAAATGAAAGAGGACTCGATAATCTGGTCTTTCTCACAGCCTTAAAACGTATGGAACCAGCTATCCGGTTTATTCTGCAGGATGAGAGAAGTAAAGTCAATGCAATGATTTGCCCCGGTCATGTGGCATCAATTAAAGGAGCAGATCATTTCAGATTTATCACAGAGGAATTTGGTATTCCTGCAGTAGTATGCGGTTTTGAAAGTCAAGATATAGCAGCAGGGATATGTGTAATGCTGGAGCAGCTTACAGGGAAAGGGCATATTGAGTTCGTGAACCTGTATAAGCGGTGTGTTAGTTTCTCTGGTAATACAATCGCTCAATGCATGATAAATGAAGTATTTGCTATAGCTGACGGAGCTTGGAGAGGAATAGGCATAATCAGGAACTCAGCCTTGGTGCTAAATGATAAGTATGAGCATCTGGATGCAGTCAAGCGGTTTGGGATAAAAATAGAGAGATACTCAAGTCCAGTGAATTGCCTATGCAGTGAAATCCTTCTAGGACTAAAACTACCTTACCAATGCAGTCTTTTTGGGTCAGTCTGCACACCGGAACATCCATCAGGCCCATGTATGGTATCTTCAGAAGGTGCGTGTGCAGCTCACTTCAGGTATGGAGGAGATAGGAAAAATGGATGAAAAAATCAAGCTTTCTCATGGAGATGGTGGTTCTGATACACAGCGGTTAATCAAAAATGTATTTTATAAATATTTTAATGATTCAATTCCTAACGCCATGCCAGACTCCTTTGTCTTTGAAGTCGGTCAGGGTAAGCATGCTTATACTACCGACAGTTTTGTCGTAAAGCCCTTGTTTTTTAGAGGAGGAAACATAGGGAAACTTGCTGTGTGCGGTACTATTAACGACCTAGTGACAGCTGGTGCAATACCATTATTCTTAAGTGTCGGCTTTGTCATAGAAGAAGGATTCAGTACTGAAAAGCTGCACATTATCGCAAAATCTATGAGGGATGTTTGCAAACAGACTGGTGCAAAAATTGTAACCGGTGATACCAAGGTAGTGGAAAGAGGAAGTGCTGATGGAATCTTCATCAATACATCCGGTATTGGTCTTGTGTCAGAGTTATATAATTCCCGCCGGGCAGTACCTGGTGATGAGATAATTATAACTGGTGGGATTGCAGAGCATGGGACATCTATACTTATAGACAGATATGAGTTGGGTATTAAAACAGAACTGGAAAGTGACTGCACGCCAATGTGTTGTCTTGTAAATGGTTTGGGTGAAAATCTTAAGCATGTTAAGCAAATGAAAGACCCCACGAGGGGAGGTTTAGCCACTGCGTTAAATGAAATAGCTCTAGAACAAGGGGTGGATGTAGAACTTAATGAGCAGTCCGTTCCAGTAAAAAGTGAAGTTCATGGAATTAGCGATATTCTAGGAATAGATCCTTTATATCTTGCCTGCGAAGGAAGGATGCTGATTGTTGTTGAAAAAGGCTGTGGAGAGAAAGTGCTGCACCATATAAAAGCACTTGATTACTGTGATGAAGCACAGATAATTGGACGATTTACATCAGGCCATCTCGGGATTGTGTATATGAAAACGTTTATTGGAGGTAAGAGTATCATTCCAATGCTGGAAGGTCAGATGCTTCCCAGGATATGTTGAGCCAATAATTATGTTAATCACCAAAAAGGCTCCTTCGGAATATCATAAATATAGTGAATATATTTAAACAAATGCCGGAGGGAAAACATGAGAGCACAAGATTTGTCAGGTATAAGCTTTGACAGTATTATTGCGGAAGTTAATTATGATATAAACTTACTATATGTAGTTCCATGTGTCTATACAAGGAATATGATACTGAATCATTTAAGAGATAGAATATCTATGGTTGAATCTGTTACCAAAGCTATTATCCAGCCAGGGCAGTTGCAGCCACAACCTTTGCCACTTCAACCGGGAGTTACCCCTATAGCAGAACCCCCTGCCTTGCAGCAACCAACGACTCCAGGGAATCAAACAACATTTACGCTTCAAGAACTGTCCAAATATGATGGAAAGGGTGGCAACCCTGCATATGTAACGGTAAATGGTACTGTTTATGATGTTACAAGCAATGCTACATGGGCGGCTGCAACACACTTCGGACTGACGGCAGGAAAGGACCTTTCCAATGAATTTGTATCCTGTCATGCAGGTGAGTCAATACTGAGTAAATTAAAGGTAGTTGGAAAGTTGGTGTGAAATGAGTAATAGAAGTATTACCTGCCCTGAATATAAAGCAAGGCTCAATACAGCTGCAAATCTTCTGGATACTATGAAGACACAAATCAGACAGGGTGTTTTGAAGAAAAGGAATCTTGTGTGGCTTGAATTGACTGGGTGTTCAGGAAATATCATATCACTTCTGGATGGATCGAATCCTGATTTCAAGTACTTGATTTCGCAGATGACTAATTTTATCTATAATAATAGTCTTTCAGCCAGCGAAGGCGAGGTTGCTATGGAGCAACTGTTTAGTGTACTTGGAAGTGACTATATCCTTGCTGTTGAAGGAGCTGTTACGACTAAGAACAACGGTCTCTATAACATTATCGGCCGCCTGAACGGAAAGCTGGTAACTGCCATTGAGGCAGTTAAAACACTTGGTGAGAAGGCTGCATTTGTTATTGCCATAGGTGCCTGTGCAACCCATGGAGGCGTTTCTGCAGCTAGACCAAATCCTGCTGAGTGCGTCAGTGTGCAGAGTGTATTAAATAGAAAGGTGATAAAGCTGCCAGGTTGCCCTTGCCATCCGGACTGGTTCATGGGTACACTCGCCCATATCCTACTGTACGGAGAACCCGATCTTGATAGAAGGGATAGACCTCTTTTGTTTTACAGCACATTAATTCATGACAGATGTCCCCGTAGGTCATATTTTGATAAAG
The DNA here is from genome assembly GCA_008125075.1 of Acetivibrio alkalicellulosi. GTDB lineage: Bacteria > Bacillota > Clostridia > Acetivibrionales > Acetivibrionaceae > Herbivorax > Herbivorax alkalicellulosi. The sequence continues at coordinate 352,629 of VLTH01000001.1, forward strand.
GAATCTTTGCAGAAAAGCTTGGTGACAAAACCTGTATGTTCAAATTGGGCTGCCGTGGGCCAGTAACTCGTATAGACTGCCCAATTAGACAGTGGAATCAGTATGTTAACTGGCCTATTGAGGATGACACGCCTTGCATTGGTTGTGCACAATTTGGATTCCCTGACGCAATGGAACCTTTTATCAGCTACAATACTACAAGAGAGGTTAGAAGATGACAAAGAAGATTATTATTAATCCTGTTACCCGAATAAGCGGATTCATGGAAATTCAAGCGAATATTGAAAATAACCAGGTAGTAGATGCTAAAACAGAAGGACTTATGTTTCGTGGGTTTGAAAAAATGCTTGAAGGCAGAAGTCCCTTTGATGCTGTGTATTTTACCCAGCGTATTTGTGGGATTTGTTCAACTGCTCATTCTATGGCATCTACCCTTGCCCTGGAGGATGCAATGGGGGTTGTTCCGACTGATCAGGGTAGATATTTAAGAGATATCCTCCATGGATGTGAATTTCTTCAAAACCATATCCGACATTTTTATCAGTACACTATTCCCGACTTTGTAAAACTGCCCGAAGATTACCCTCTGTTTAAAGCAGAGCATAATGATTTTAGGTTGCCAAAAGAAAAGAATGACAGATTGGTAAAGGATTACTTTGATTCACTTGACTTGAGTCGCAGTAGCCATGAGATGCTTGCTGTACTTGGTGGAAAGGTTCCGCATAACCATGGCGTTTTTATTGGAGGTATAACCACACAGGCTACTACTGATAAAATCATCAAGATAAAATCCATTTTACATTACATATATCAATTTATTAATAATAGAATGCTCCCTGATGTATATACCATTGCAGAATATTACAGAGATTATTTTTCTATCGGGGGGAGTTATGGGAATCTTTTAAGCTTTGGGTGTTTTAATGGCTATAAGGATTTGGGAACTTTATATGTGAATCCTCTTGTATATACCGATGGTAAAACAAGTGTATTCGATCTAGATAATATTACTGAAGAGATTGATTATGCCTGGTATAAGGATAAACAAAACGTAGGTAAACCTTTTAAAACTGACCCGGAAGCTGATATGAGCAAGCCACAGGCATACTCATGGGTCAAGGCTCCAAGATACAACAATCTGCCCTTTGAGACAGGGCCCTTGGCAAGGCAATGGCTCACCGGCGAGTACAGAAATGGGATATCAACTATGGATAGGACCATTGCCAGAGTTTTAGAAGCAAGGAAGATAGCATTAATTATGAATACTCTACTTGAGAACCTTATCCCTGGCGTATCTGTACAAAAGGAATATACCATTCCTGAAACCGCTGTCGGGAAAGGCTTGATTGATACCACAAGAGGAGCTCTAGGTCACTGGCTGAAAATCAACAATCAGGTTATTTTGTGTTACCAAATTATCACTCCATCTGCCTGGAATCTTTCAACTCGAAGCAGCAATGGTATGAAAGGAACTGCTGAACAAGCACTTATCGAGACACCTGTAAAAGATATTAATAATCCTATAGAATTAGGCAGAACTGTCCGGTCTTTTGATCCTTGTATTTCATGTGCAACCCATATTTACACTGGTGGAAAGAACGTTAATACTATACAGGTTATTCCTTGAACAGCACTTTTCTTGTTACAGCACATATAAATATTATGTAAAATATTAAACTTAATGAAATGTGCAGTTTGATATTAGGAAAATAGAATCAATTTCTATTAACAAACAAACCTTTTTTAGTATAAACTATAATTATTGGCAAGTAAATATTAACAAATAGAGCAGGCGATACACCTTTGTGGTGTGTGGGGCCAGGCTGACCAAGGCGTCGGCAGCAAGATGGTCTAAAAGATGTATGGAAAGAAGCTAAAGGGCTTATGAGGCTTGAACCAGAAAATAGCATTCAAGTAAATTGGGGAGAACGCCAACAGATATATCAATGGGCTAACGATATTGAGTATGAGTTTGTAATAAATAAAAGAATACACACAGAAATTATACATGTAGTTATTTGTTTAGAAAGTTGGAAAGAAGCTCATACAAGAAGCAGTAAAAATATTGAAGAGAAAAAAACTCAATATGCTTGGATATCTTCTAAAAAAATTTTAGAAAAAAATGTCTTTAAGCGCTGCACAAAAGTAGCAAGATATCGTTGGAAGATAGAAAACAACTTTTTGATCGAAAAACATCAAGGATATTATTTTGAACACTGCTATTCTTACAATTGGCATGCGATGAAAGGTTTTCACTATCTTATGAAAATAGGGCACTTTTTAAATGCTTTAGTTTTAAATAGTGAAATTATATTAGATATAGTTTATGATATTGGAATAAGAGGATTTATCCATAAACTTAAATTATCACTAACTGGTGTAATCCTTGACAGAAAAAGGATTATAGAAGTTAGACAGAAACAGCATATTTGGAAGCTCACAGTTTAATACGTATATTTTTCAAGAAAACAAGTATTAATGGTTTAATAATCAAACATGCTAATGTAAAATTATTGAACTAATATATTATATTATAATTTATGACATAATATAAATTTGGTTATAAAGTGGTAATTAGGTATTTTGTGGCTACTTTAAATTAATAAGCTCTTGAAAATTTTTTTTATGCTTCAGCTATGAAAATTAAGCTGGAAATTTGACAAAACCTTCATTACGCTGTATGCTAATAATATTAGTAAGATTGGTTGTAAATGTCGGTTGGGTAGGTAATATGCTTTCAAGATTTAATGGTTTCTAGGGTGGGAAGCTTATTTTAAATATAGGTTTTCCACTTTTTATTTTGTGTTAATTATTATTAATAGTTTGATGTTCAAGCGTTGAATGAATACAGAAATGTCAATTATGGTTATAAAATCATAAAAAAAGTAGAATATATTAATAAAATGGAGGATAATTTGGCTAAAGGAAAAAAGAAATTAAAAGTTATTCCCCTCGGAGGATTAGGGGAAATTGGAAAGAACATTACCGTATTTGAATATGGTGAGGATATCCTTGTTGTTGATTGTGGTATGGCATTTCCAGATGATGAAATGTTAGGTATTGACTTGGTATTACCAGATACAACGTACTTAACGAAAAACAAAGAGCGTGTAAAAGGATTTGTTGTGACACACGGGCATGAGGACCATATAGGAGCACTACCCTATGTGTTAAGAGAGGTAAATGTTCCAGTTTATGGAACAAAACTTGCATTAGGTCTACTGGAGAGCAAGCTTGAAGAGCATGGTATTCTATCGAACTGTAAGTTGGAAATTGTGTGTCAGCGTCAGACCATAGATTTGGGCGTTTTTAAGGTTGAATTTATTGGAACTAATCATAGTATAGCTGATTCAGTGGCGTTGGCCATTCACACCCCAGTAGGCATTGTGGTTCATACATCAGACTTCAAAATTGACTATACACCTATCTCAGGAGAACCAATCGATTTGCCACGTTTTGCAGAGCTTGGTAAAAAAGGTGTACTGCTTCTTATGAGTGATAGTACTAATGTTGAACGTCCAGGTTATACCATGTCTGAAAGGACTGTTGGAGCGGCATTTGAAGAAATATTTCTAAATGCAAAAAAAAGAATACTTGTTGCAACTTTTGCTTCAAATATTCACAGGATTCAACAGATTATGAATGCCGCTGTTAAGAATGATCGTAAGGTGGCGATTTGTGGTAGAAGTATGGTGAATGTTTGTAATAAAGCAATACAGTTGGGTTATTTAACAATACCTGAAGAGGTTCTTATAGAAATTGAACAAATTAAAAGCTATCCTCAGGAGAAGCTTGTAATTATTTCTACAGGAAGTCAAGGGGAACCAATGTCGGCACTTTCAAGGATGGCTTCTGGAGAACACAGACAGGTAGAAGTAGTTTCTGGGGATTTGGTTGTGATTTCAGCTACACCAATTCCAGGAAATGAGAAGTCTGTATCAGCGGTAATCAACGCACTCTTTAAAAGAGGGGCAGAGGTTATATATGAAACTCTTGCAGACATCCATGTATCGGGTCATGCATGTCAAGAAGAGCTTAAGCTAATGCATCGTCTTGTAAACCCTAAATACTTTCTTCCTGTTCATGGTGAATACAGACATCTAATGCAACATGCAAATCTGGCACAAGATCTTGGTATGCCTAAGGAAAATACTATAATAATAGAAATTGGGCAGGTACTTGAAATAAATAATAATAAAGCACAAATTAAGGGAAGAGTTCCATCTGGAAATGTTCTTGTCGATGGACTTGGTATTGGAGATGTTGGTAATATTGTATTAAGGGATAGAAAGCATCTATCTGAAGATGGTCTAATTATTGTGGTTTTGACAATACAAAATGGTATTGGCAATGTCATTACCGGTCCTGATGTTATTTCTAGAGGATTTGTATATGTACGAGAAGCGGAAGAATTTATGGATGATGTAAAGCAGGTATGCAAAGAAGCAGTTCTTAAGTGCCAAGGAACCAATTGGTCATTAAAAAAGAATACTATTAGGGACACTTTAAGAGAGTATGTGTATCAAAAAACTAAAAGAAGACCAATGATATTACCTATAATAATGGAGATTTAAGTAACTCCATTATTATAGGGTTTTTACCTACCTATACCTTAATCATACAAGTTGGATCATCAAGTTCATTTAGTATTTTCATCATTTTACCACAACATAAAATATCAACCTTATGAAGGGCTCTTGTCATTGCTACATAAAGAAGTTTAAGGTCCAGTTCGTCTTCTGTATAGTCCTCGTTGACAGAAACTATTATAACGGCATCAAACTCAAGCCCTTTAGATAAGTGAGCGGGTAAAATTACGGTACCACCTTCATAGTAGCTGTCCTCGGGGTGTAATAACTTAACATTTGTGGTTTTCTTCTTAGTAAGATAGTTTTTGATTTTTCTGCATTCATCAAATGTTTTAGAAATAATTGCCATAGTATTAAAGTCTAGTTGTTTTAATGAATCAATTTTTTGGGCAAGAGAGCTCATCAATATTTCTTCCGAATCAAAGCTTTTGAAAGTGGGCTTATCGCCATGTCGCACAACGGGGTGAGCTAGTACCAAATCTTCGGAAGGTCTAATTTTAAGTATTTGATTTGCCATATTCATTATTTCTATCGTAGTTCTATAGCTCTGTTCAAGAGTAAGTAGTTTGGGACTGTCTCCTTCAAACATCTGGGTTAGTACATTTTTCCAGTCGGTTATTCCTCTATATGAATGAATACCTTGTGCTATATCCCCTAGAAGAGTAAATAGTTTAGTGTTAAAAACCTGTTTTAGAGCATATAGCTGAAAGAGGCTAAAGTCTTGGGCTTCATCGATAACGATATACCGGATATCTGCTTTTTTATCAAATCCAAAAACTTTATGTTTCAAGTAAAGCAGAGCAGCTAAGTCTTCAATTTCAATTTTTTTCTCATTTTTTAATTTGCATGAGTAACTGCAAATTTCTTTTATGAAATTATTGTCGACATTACCACCATTAAACCGGTTAAGGTTTTCTTCATTAGTCATAAGATCTTCATAATAATGAAGGAGAGAAAGCTTAGGGAAAAGTGACAAATACTTTGCTACTGCAGACGAAGATTTCTTTTTTATTGTCTCTAATATTTTGTCTCTTTCATCCATTAATGGAACGATTATTTGCCGTCTTTCTTCAGATGGTGGCATAATATGCCTCAAATGTTCTATTTGCTTATCATATTTATTTTCAATATTTTCAATGATTTTGTTTTTTTCTCTTTTTAGCTTGTTTACCAAAGTTTTTTTAAGCTCAATAGGTCTTTGATATAATGGAAGCCTCGAGAAGTCCTTTAAAAACATACCTTTAATTTCTTCATGAGAGTATATGGTGTATCCTTCGATTTCAAAGTCCTGTTTAGGTACGAAGTTTTGTTCTATATAATTAACATATTTGTCTATAATTTCTTTGAAATCCAATGAACCTTTGAATTTAGAAATGCTTTTTATCTTTTCAATAGTTTTATTTTTATCAGTATTAATTATATTTACCAATTTATCGTCAGGATTTAGTAGTTTGAATGAAATACCTGTCATTTCGTAAAATAAATCAACAAAGGTTGTTTGTTTAACCTGGTCTACTCCCAGTTCGGGGAGGACTTCTGATATATAATTAAGAAATAGTCTGTTTGGTGCTATAATCATAAAGTTATCAGGATCAAAAGCATCTTCATAAGTGTAAAGCAAATAAGCTATACGGTGCAGAGCAATGGTTGTTTTCCCACTCCCCGCAACTCCTTGTACTATCAAAGGAATTGCAATATCTGTACGAATAACCTCATTCTGTTCTGATTGAATAGTAGATACAATATCTTTTAGTTTATTATCTTTATTTTCACCTAATGCTGCTTGTAGAAAAGTGTCTGTTGTGGTAATGTCAACATCCAGAATATTTTCAAGGGTTCTATTGTTAATTGTATACTGCCTTTTAAGGCTAAGTTCACCATGTATAATTCCAGAGGGACTTTTGTAAGTTACAGGTCCTGGCATGCCGTCATAATATACACTTGCAATTGGTGAACGCCAGTCAACGATTAAAGGTTCTTCTTCTTCGGCCTTTGGTAATGAAATCTTTCCAATATACAATTCGCTTACTTTGATACAATCGTCAGGTTTAAAGTCTATTCTGCAAAAATACGGTTTTTTTACAGATTTAGTTAGACTATAATAATTTTTCTCCAGAGTATCAAGAAATCTTGAACTGGTCATTATTTTTACATAGCTTAAGCTGCTATCAAGATAATCTAGTTCAATATAAGCTTCTCTTATCTCGTTTTTTAAGTTCTTTTTGTTTTCTTCAAAACTATTTATGCAGTGCTCTATATAGCCAATAGTAGCATTTAGTCTTTTTATCTCTTTTTCATAATCAGGGTGTTCTTTTAAAGCCATAAATATATCGCCTTTCTAATAAAATAATATCATATTTGTAAAAGTCTATTTTTCATAAACTGTAGGTTTCAATACACCAATAAAAGGTAGATTTTTGAACAATTCATCGTAATTAAGACCATATCCCACAGCAAATTCATCAGGCACTTCAAATCCAACATAATCCGGCGATCAATGTTGAGATTGAATACAGGCTTGAGATGGTAGAATGATTCCAGCTAAAATCTTTTATATACGAATCAATAAATACTGAAGTAAAATATGTTTGTCCTAGTTCTGAAAAGAAATAACACATGGATGAAATTGCTAAGATAAACCAACCGTAATAGAACCCGGTTAGTTTTAATTATACTTGTTGCTATGTTTTACATTATAAGAAAAAGCCCTCCTCAAAAATATACTTGTAAGTAATTAATACTGTATAATAATAACACATATATCACTGTTAATCAAAAAAGTTGGATAAATGCTGTCTGTGATAATAGACTCAAATAAGCTTGTTGGTTTTACAATGAATACATAATAAATATTTGCGTAGAGGCTCATTTACCAATTTAAGCTAGATCCCCTTGGATTTTAGGGGGTATACAATTACGCAAAACTCAATTATTTTGCGTATTAGTATCAACTCCACTGCCAAAACACCAAGTCCAGAGACTGAGGGCACAAAAACAACTATAGAAACTCCGACACCTGAACCTTATTCTGATAATACAGAAGTAAATCAGTTTGAAAATATAGGATATTATTTAGGTGAGTGGTTAAACAGAAACCTAACTGAGGTTATAGAAGATGAAGAAGGAAGTCTGATAGAGGATACCAATGATGATAAAACAGTATATATGGGATTTATAAGGTTGGATGAATACAGTAGAATTACTGGATGTATGGATATTGTTAGAGATAAAAATGGTGTGCAGAGTAATATAATTGAGGATGGAAAATATATTATCCGTTATGAAGGGATGGATGATGATGGAATACGAATTACCGTTTCAAGAGTTGAAGATACAGAAGTTCGAGCAAGGTACATATTTGATCGAACTACTTTACAATACAAAGTTGAGTAATAACACTTTGAAGGAATGATAAAACAGAGATTTTCATTAGACTCCTACTTAAGATATTATTAACAAAAGTTAAATAGTGAAAAATATAAAGTAGATTATGTTTCTGCATCCACCTTCAAGCCAGACTTGAATTCCACAGTGAACCGACCCTCGAATACAAAAACCTTCTCAATCAGCCGCCGCACAAGCTGTTCGTCGTATTCGGCAAGGTTCTGAGCATCACCGATATATTTTTCATTTCGCAAAAACAATTAATAACTCAAGCATAATGACAGAGCAATCCAGCAATATTATGTTTCATTATTATATACCTCGTAAACCCTCGCTCTTATCTGGGGGTGGAAACTCAGCATATCAAGTATTTTATAAAATATCGATCACTGGGGAATAATATTTCCTATAATATTCTATAAATCAAATTGCGATATTGATTTATTTAAGGAGAGATATCTATATGAAAGTTGCTATAATGGGTGGAGGTCCAGCAGGACTTGCATGTGCTATAGAATGTGAAAAGCTTGGTGTTATGGCAGAAATATTTGAGAGGAATCCACGGGTAGGATGGTTATGGCCTTCGATAAATTTCTGGCCTAATATCTTTTATAATAATTTGGGAGCTAAAGATGCAAGGGAGTATATAAAAACTGAGTTTGGTATTGATTTTACAGTTTTAAATAGTACAGCCAGTTTTATTATGAAATCGGCTGGAAAGCAGGTAAGTGTTACAGGGACACTCGGATTGACTGTTGGGAGAGGTACAGCGGATGAATCATTGGAAAACCAATTAATGCGTCAAATTAATAAAACGCCTATTCATTACAACTATTTGGGGGATTACAATGCATTAGCCAAAGAATATGAATATGTAGTCGTTGCCACAGGAAGAGAAACAGAAGCGCGTAATATGGGGCTATGGCAGGACGAAGGAAGTATTACTATAATAGGGGCTATAGCAGTAGGTAATTTTGATATTAACTCATCTGCAATTTACTTTAATACTGAATATGCAGGAACTGGGTATGGTAGAGTAACTCCTTTTAATCAACACTGTGGTACTGTAGAATTATATATAATTGGGAAGCCTGAAATGCAGGCAATGGAACTTTTTCAAAAATTCATTCAAACGGAGAAGCTGGAGGCTCTGGATTATTTATATAGAAATATTCCCCCAACATTTACAACAGGTAAGGTTACAAAGTTTCAAAAAGATAATATATTATTAACTGGAAGATCAGCCGGATTAACAGACAGGGTATTAGGTGTGGGAGCAATTGAAGCCGTAGTAAGTGGTACTATGGCGGCTAGAGCAATAGCTAAAAAAGAGGATTATTCCTCCTTGGTAAAGCCCCTACAATCACATATAGAAAGTATTTCAGCTTTTAGAAAAAATATTAATAATTTTACTAATGATGATTTTGATAAGGTTGTATCAATATTAGGTGCACCTGTAATCAAACAGACTGTATATAATACAAGAATTGACCTAGTTGGTAAAGCTGGCAGCATACTAAAAATGCTTAGTAAATCATAAAGCATTTTTTATAACAAATATCTTGATTGTTTTATCGTCAGGCTTCTACATCCACCGTAACACTGGACTTAAATTTCACAGTGAATTTATTCTCGTAGACGGTGATCTTTTCAATCAACCGCTGGACAAGCGACTCGTCGTATTCTGTGATGGCGGTGGGTTGCTCCTGCAGGAATGTATTCATGTCGGAAATCCGTTTTTTCAGGTCATCCCGACCAGCGCTTTCTAGCTGAAGCTTCTGCTTTTCCTCGCGAAGATGGTAAATTTCATCCCCAACTTTCTCATAGTCTGATTTGGAACTGGCCAGTTTTATTCTCATAGTACAGAAGTAAATCAGTTTGAACATATAGGTTATTATTTAGGTGAATGGATAAGCACATATTTGATCGAACTACTTTACAATACAAAGTTGAGTAATAACACTTTGAAGGAATGATAAAACAGTGATTTTCATTAATTTCCTACTTAAGATATTATTAACAAAAGGCAAATTGTGAAAAATAAAAAGTTCTATTAAAAGGGTAGAAACTATAGTTTTCTACTCTTTTATATCCCAAGTCCACTGAACCCTTGAAAGGGGTGCAAAAATCAAAAAAATACACACTCAAGCACTCAAGTGTGATTTTTGAAAATCTTTAAATCGAGCAGCAGTGGACTAATCTCAACCCACGAGGAAATTGGAAACATAAAATCTAAAGGCATTTTGCGTAGAGATTTATTTGCCAATTTAAACTAGACCCCCTTGGATTTTAGGGGGTACACAATTACGCAAAACTCAATTATTTTGCGTTACAGTATCAACTCCACTGCCAAAACCCACGTAGAGACGGTAGTACTTCTTTCCCACAAAAAAGCAGACACACATATCAACGTAAATGTGGAGTTCGGAGAGGGCGAGGGGAAAATTTCAGTAAAAAAGATTGCTCAGAAAGTTGAATTAATATAAATATTTAGACTGATTAATATTTATATGAGTTTTTAATAAAACCTATACTACTAGAGGCTAAGTATGAGTCAATTAGATGGAACATAAACTTAGTCTCTTTTTTATATAAGACTGGGAATCGCTTTGTGAAACGTATATAATAAAAGAAAAGATTACAAGGAGTATGATTATGAACTCTGAAATTATAATGTATCAGACCGAAGATGGTCTGACAAAAATAGAAACTACTTTTGAAAATGATACCGTTTGGCTCTCCATTGACCAAATGGCTGAATTATTTCAGCGTGATAAATCCACTATCTCTAGGCATATAAAAAATATATTTAACTAAGGGGAACTGCAGCTGATGGTAAAACATATCAAGTAGACTATTATAACTTGGACGTAATTATTTCTGTGGGCTATCGTGTAAAATCCTTGCGAGGCACACAGTTCAGAATTTGGTCTAGTTGACCCTGTAGCGATTTGATGGACACCAAGAAACCGAGTATAATAAAAACATAGGAGGTTTCAAGAAAATGGGTAACAGAAAAAGCTATAGTAAGGAATTTAAAGAGCAGGCAGTTGATTTAGTTAGAAAAGCTGGAAAAAGCATTAATGAAGTTGCAAGAGAATTAGATATTGCAACATCAACCCTTTGTGGTTGGCTTAAAAGTAAAGATGAACATAAAGAATTTGCATTTCCAGGCAAAGGAAAGCTCCATGAGGATGATGAAATAAGACGACTTAAAAAGGAAAATGCTAATTTAAAGTTGGAGAATGAAATTCTAAAAAAGGCGACAGCTATCTTTGCGAAAAGCCAGAAATAAAATATGGTTTTATAAAGACACATTGTAATGAGTATTCTGTTGCAAAGATAGCGAAAGTATTAAAAGTATCTAAAAGCGGCTATTATGAATGGCTTAAGAGTAAAAAATCTAATAGAGAAATTGAAAATGCAAAAATAACTAACGAGATTAGAAATATACATAAAAAATCATATGGGCTTTATGGAAGGCCAAGAATATATAGGACATTAATGAATAAAGGTATAAAAATTAGTGAAACAAAGGTTTACAGGCTAATGAAGAAGGCTGGAATTTATTCAATAATGAAAAGAAAATTCAAAGCAACAACAAATTCAAAACACACATTGCCTGTTGCTCCAAACCTTTTAAATCGAGACTTTAAAGCAACAAAACCAAATCAAAAATGGGTAGGAGATATAACTTATATACCAACAAAAGAAGGATGGCTGTATCTAGCAGTTATACTGGATTTGTTTAATAAAAAAGTTGTTGGATGGTCAATGGATAAAACTATGACTAAAGAACTTGTAATAAATGCATTTAATAGTGCTATTAAAAGGTGTCACCCTTCTAGAGGACTTATAATGCACACTGACAGAGGTAGTCAGTACTGCAGTAAGGAATATCAAGATACTTTAGAAAGAAACTGGGTGCTCTCAAGTATGAGTAGAAAAGGTAATTGATATGACAATGCCTGTGCAGAATCATTTTTTGGAACATTGAAAACAGAATTGGTATATTTGTTAAATTTCCAAAGTAGAAACACAGCTAAAAGTACGATATTTCAATATATAGAGGTATTTTATAATAATCAAAGGATTCATTCTTCATTGGGGTATAAAAGCCCAAAAGAATATGGTAAAGAAACAAATTTAGTTGTATAAAGTAGTGTTTATGTCGAGAAAGCCTCTTTACAATGAGTGCTCGGCATGTTAAGCTACCTAGCTAGGCAGCAACCTTCTTTAGGATCGTGAAATAAATGCGGAAATTAGCAAGATACTTAAATAGGCATAAAAGATTTTCAAAAATTAAGCATAAAGAAGAAAAACTCGTAAACTTAGTGTCTATTTTAATGAGACAACGTCAATATTTTCATGATATAACATCTCTGACAAATTATAATATCCATAGACAAGTAGAAGCAGTAAATGACAGGATTACGGCTACCACTTATTATAAAATGTTTATATGAGGAGGTGATTGAATGGAGTGGGTTCGCTCTTTGAATTTTGCTATAGACTATATTGAAGATCACTTAAATGAAAATATTGTTTGCGATGATATTGCCCAGAGCACTTTTTACTCAAGTTTTCATTTCCAACGCACATTTTCATTATTGACAGGTATGACAGTAAGTGAATATGTGAGAAATAGAAGGCTTTCCTTAGCGGCACAAGATTTATTGAATAGCAATTTAAAAGTCATTGATGTTGCTCTTAAGTATGGGTATGATACTCCTGAAAGTTTTACAAAAGCGTTTCAACGATTTCATGGGGTATTACCATCACAAGCAAAAAAGCATGGAACAGAACTCAAAGCGTTTAATCGTCTCACATTAAAAATTGTTTTGGAAGGTGGTAGTGTTATGGATTACAAAATTGAAAAAAAGGATTCATTCAGGGTAGTTACTAAAACTCGAAGGTTTACATCGGAAGACAGCGGTAAAGAAATCCCACTGTTTTGGTCAGATTATTTTTCGAATGGTATGCACCAACAGGTTTGCGGTATGATGGGAATATGTCTGCCAGTTGAAACAGGCTGTAAAGATTTTGAATATGGCATCGGATGTGAGGAAAAGTATGTGAAACAAATTCCTGAGGGTTTTATAACAGTGGATATACCTTCATACACATGGGCTGTTTTTAAGTGCGTAGGTGCAATGCCAGATGCTATTCAAAATATGTGGAAAAGAATTTACAGTGAATGGCTACCACAATCAAATTATGAATTGCTACCTGGATATGATATTGAGTTTTATACAGAAGGCGATACCAATAGTAAAGACTATGTTAGCGAAATATGGATTCCAGTTAAAGAAAAATAATAATAGAATAAATACTGAAACCACACTCTAACCGGTGTGGTTTTTTCATGCTCAAAAACAGGAGGCTTTTATGGACATACAAAAAATATCTGTCGCTAAAATAAAAGCGGCTAAATATAACCCAAGAAAAGATCTGAAGCAGGGAGATCCTGAGTATCCCCCCCGTGTTAAAATAGTTGTCGTAAGGTAAAAAATGTGTTAAGCTCAATAAAGAGATAAAAAGGAGACGACGACTATGCCTAAAAATAACAAAACATAATTAACCATATCTTTAAGGCTTAAGACGTGTCCATGAAATACCTTAACAGGAAGGCATGTTTCATTACTGCAGAAGCTGATACCATTATCCAAAATTTCTTTGTTTGTATCCATTGAAAAAACTACTTCAAATCCTAAATTTATGAAAAACTGTTCCCAAAGTATATTATGTTCATGGTAAAACATTCCTTTTAGCAAGCCAATCCTTATCATTATTAACTCCTTATATCTGGTTTAACATTTCTATTTACATAAAATATTGTTATATGTTTTTTTCCAACTGTGACCACTTTCCACACTTATCACCCCAACGGGCAACTACATCATTATCTGATAATCCCCAAGAGCTTCAATAGGTATCCCAAGCCTTGCAGCCTGGCGGTCAAGAAAAGAACCAGTTCCTGCAGCGCAAACAGTATTCATGGCAAAGTCATTAACTACTCCATTTTTTAGTATAATGATTTTTGAATCCTGTCCACCTATTTCAAGAATAGTCCTGACACCAGAAACCCATTTTTGAGCAGCTACCGCATGTGTTGTTATCTCATTTTTAACTATATCTGCCCCCACTATTACCTTGGACAGATACCTCCCGCTGCCCGTTGTTCCAACTCCCATGATTTCAATATTTCTACCTTTGTTTTCAGCTATTTGTTTCATACCATCAAGCAATACACTTATGGGCTGCCTAATACTTGTTACTTATTATATTCTTTGGAGATAATAAGTAAAATCCAGCTTAAACTTGACAAACATTACATAACACTATATTATATAACTATAGTTATATAACGCAGTGTAAGGAGAGATTAATATGCCGCCAAAAACAAAATTTGATAAAAACGCTATTGTAGATACCGCGTTAGAGGTCGCTAAAGAAAAAGGCTTTTCGGGAATCACTGCCCGAAGTGTGGCGAATCGGCTTAACAGTTCGGTCGCCCCAATCTATGTTAATTTTGCTACTGTTGATGACTTGGTAGAGGCTGTGGTAGAGCGTGTGTTTTCTATATCTGAAGAATTGCTTAAAAAGCAAAAAGGAAAAAGTATGTTTGAAAACATTGGAAAAGCCAGCTTGGATTTTGCTCGAGAGTATCCAGTATTGTTTCGAGAATTGTCAATGCAACCTAATCCATATATGGCTTCTTACGATACAATTGAGAACACTATGCTTGAGGCAATGGCTGAGGATGAAACTATGAGGGGCTGGACTCGTGAGGAACGTAGACGACTATTGCTAAAAATGCGAGTCTTTCAGATGGGGTTATCAGCCATGGTGGCCAACGGCCATGTGCCTTCATGGCTAGATAATCAAGAGTTCGACCAGTTGCTTATGGAAGTGGGAGATGATGTATTGCTAGCACATCAAATAAAACGAAAGGAGAATTTGTAATGAAAAAAGTAGTTATTATTGGTGGAGGGGTTGCTGGATTAAGTGCAGGTATTTTTTCCCAAAAAAATGGGTTTGACAGCGTTATTCTGGAGAAGCACCATACATTAGGTGGAGAATGTACCGGATGGGAACGTCAGGGTTATCATATAGATGGTTGTATACATTGGCTAGTAGGTACAAAGGAAGGAACACCTCTTCGGGATCTTTGGAATACTGTAGGTGCTCTTAAGGAGGTGGATATTTATCATCCTGAGAGTTTTATGGCTGTTGAGCACGGAGATGTTACCGTACACTTTTATCGTGATATTGAAAGGTTAAAGTCTAGTTGGTTGGGGATATCTCCAGAAGATAAAGACATCATTGAGGAGTTTTGTAAAGATATCAAGCAACTACAGTCCTTCTACATGCCAGCTGGAAAGCCAATGGATATGATGAATATTGTTGAAAAAATAAAGTTTATGCTTTCTATGAAGGATGCAGGCATGATTATGAAAAAATATGATAAAGTCACCTTCAAGGAATTTGCTAATAGATTTAATCACCCTGCCCTTAAAATGGCTATTTATTCATTTATGCCGGAAGGAGAATACAGTGTCTCATCAATTATCTTTGCCCTGGGGACATTCACCGGGGAGCAGTCTTCTATACCCATAGGAGGATCTAAAGCATTGGCTCAGCGAATGGTAGAACTATACATTTCTTTAGGGGGAACAGTAGAGTCTTCCTGTGAAGTGGTAGACCTTGACATTAAAGGAGATATGGTACGGAAAGTCAAGTGTAAGAATGGTAAGTTTTTTGAAGGCGATTTCATTATTGCTGCCTGCGATGCAAATGCTCTATATGAACGATTATTAAAAGGACAATATCCCGATCCTGAATTTCAGAAAAGGTTTAACAATCCTAACGTCTATCCCTTAGCTTCAAATATTTATGTTGGAATCGGTTATGAAGGTACAATGGAAGATATTCCTCGGACTCTTAAGTTTCCTGTAGAATCAGTAGATATCAAGCAAAACAAAAAGCCAATAGAGCACTTGCAGATGACGCATTATGCCTATGAACCAGATTTTGCTCCAGAAGGCCATACTGTAATAACCTTTGCCATTAATCAGTTTCAACACGAATTGGAGGCCTGGGAAGCTTTAGATAAAGATAAAGAGGCTTATAAAAAGGAAAAGAAGCGAATTGGCGAAGCAGTAATTAAGGCAATGGAAAACAGGTTTCCCCATATGGTAGGGAAGCTCAAGTTGCTTGATGTAGCAAGCCCTCAAACCTATGAGCATTATTGCAATGCCTATCGCGGTGCTTTTATGGGCTTTTGGCCCACTCTTCGCGGAAAATCATTACAACATACCGGGCGTATTAAAGGTCTTAAAAATATGGTCTTAAGTGGACAGTGGCTTCAACCTCCGGGTGGACTCCCAATAGCAGTGATTACCGGAAAAGATACAATTATGCGGCTTTGCAAGAAACTAAAACGACCTTTTATTAGTGTTTAGAGTCACTTGTCGTAAATACGATAATACTAATTTTGGCGCCATCATAGTTTAAAGAAATTGAAATGAGAATATCTTTTATTGAAGGGGTACAGAAGTGAATGAAAACAAATAATTTAATAGAATAAATAGAAAACTCGTTTAGAAAGCAAGTGCGAAAAGATTTGCAGTTTCAAGAAATTTACTTAGTTTTGCTGCTGCAATAACCATTGCTGTATTGATTATTTACTAAACTATTTTAATATGGGGGGGTTAAAATGAAATGAATTTAAGTTTCCAGAAGATTTTTTAATGGGTACTTCAGTTTCTTCTGTAATGGTTGAGGGCGGAAGGTGGAGTTGAGTCTCTTTCTTGAAGAAAATAGAAAGTTTTTTAAAAAGGTTCAAACATATTTGAAAATATGTTATAATTTATTTATTGTATATATATTAAAAAAGGGGGAGAGTATATGAAGAAAAAGAAATTATTTGTTTTTATTTTACTAGCTGCTTTTATATTAACTAATGTTTTTATACCAGTTTTCTCAGTAGATTTACAAAATCCTGATAGTGTAAAAATTAGTGTTAAAGATGAGCGAGGAACTATTGGTGATGTACTGAAATTAAGTTTAGAGTTATCTGATGTTCCATTAACAGGCATTTGTCAATTGGAGTTTACTTTAACTTATGAACAACTTGAATTAGAAATATTAGACATATCACCTAGTAAAATAATAGAAAATGCTGATGAAAATTTTGAAGTATCTATTCTGGATATTGGTTCTTCTATAGTCTTTTCATTTGAGGATAAAACAAAAGGTAGTGAACTGATAAGAACAGATGGAGAATTTGCACAAATTACTGTAAAAATAAAGGCTGGTGCATTTAATGGTCCTAGTATTTTTCATTTGAATTCTATAAGACAGGTGAATTTCAATAATGCTGATGTTGAAATTTATGAGCCATATTTTTTAACAAAGGCTCTCCAAGTGGGTGAAGTTTATATTGAGAATGGTGCTGATAAGTTAATTAATGTAAATATTGGAATGGTATCGGGAAGACCGGGGCAAATTCTAGAAGTACCAGTCTATGTTTCCAATATTGCACCTGTAAAAGAACTTAAATTTGCACTGAAATTAGATCCCTCAACATTAGATTTGATATCTGTAGATCCTAGTAATATAATATCTGACATTGAGGGCAGTTTAGTTTATATGAGGAGTTTTTCACGTGGGGAAGTTGGCCCTGATGGTAATTCAATTACAACTCATCTAGCTTGTAATTTACAGTATTTTGAGTTTTACTATGTTGAACATGATTTAGAAATGCTGTATGATATTAAAATTGCAACAATCACTGTGGAAATTAAAAAAGATGTAAATGGTAAGGAATTTAGTCCAATTGAATATATTGATTTATCATATGATGGCCCAGCAAATGATGAATTTTATTCTACAAAAATTTCACCGAAAAAACTGGAACTTCAATTTATAAATGGTGGAGTGCATATAGAAAAAGAAGAAAAAGCTATATTAGGTGACTTAAATGGAGATGGTGTTGTGAACTCAACAGATAGCGTATTAATGCGGCGTTATTTATTAGGAATTATTGATGAGTTTCCTGTAAATAATAAAATGGCTGTAGCTGATTTAAATGGTGATGGAAAAATTAATTCTAATGATTATGTTTTAATTAAAAGAATAATACTTAATATATAAGAAGTAAATATCAGGTAGTTTCTTAACACAGGTATTAATTATTTATAAATAATGTTGAGAGCATCTTCAAAACGAAGGTGCTTTTTCATACCCATTTAAGATATGAACATTTATCCCATCTAACATAGATTGCTGAAGAAAAAACATTATCTTAATGGGCAAATGCGTGGCAGTCAAAGTCAGTCTGGCGTTAGCGTTAAGCTTGGAGAAAGGGTATTTAATAAATATGAAGAAAATTATTACAAAATAATTGCATATCACAACTATTATATGATACAATAATTGCAAGTAGTAATTATATGGGATGAATTAAATGAATTTCAACTCCTACGTCTTTAGTACACCTTATGCAATATTTCCATCTTAAATCATTACTAATAAACTCAAATAAGTCAACACTTTTAAATCCCCTATCAGCAATAACTAAAACATCAAAATTATAAAGACTTATTATGCTGTTTACTTCATTTAGACCTGCTTTTATATGATTAAAGTTTTTATTATTTTCATCATTATATTTAATAATTTTAAACCATAATGCTTTATATAGGTGGGGCATTGAGTGTGATATTTTTATTAGCCTCTGTCAGTATGATGTATTTCGGATTAGTCACAGAAAAGGAAAAAGAAGCTATAAAATATAAAAATTTAATGAAGTTGGGATTATTAAAAAAGGAATTTTCAACTATACATTATAAAAATATAGCAATACTGATGTATGTACCCTTTATCATAGCTGCAATATTTTTATTTATGCAGAAATGGATACTAATTTCAAAACTGAATTTGAATTATTCTAAAGTAACTACAATAAGTTTTATAATATTTTTAGTACTTCAAACTATAGGATATCTTATAACAGTAAAAAACTATAAAAAATCTATATTAAATATAATTAAGTAAAAGTTAAATTTGTCAAGACCAGCTAATAAAAGGGGTGCATATTTTTCTTCACATTTGTTACATGCACCCTAATAAAAGTCAATAGTTAATTTCATGTTTTTCATCACGGAGAACTGCGAAGATGTAATGAAGAAGCTTGTGCATAACGACTACAAGCGGTCTTAATCCGAGCATTACTATTATGTGTTTAATGATGTATGATATAATGGGTATCACCGGGAGATGAGTTCATGTGGAATGCAAATACATACTCATGTCCATAAATATTGAAAATCAGATGAGGTGAAGATAATGTCTAAAAGAAAAGAACAGATATTTATTATTGTATTTGTCATAGTCACATTACTAAGTGGCTGGATTGGATTATTTATTGATATGATTTTACCAGATCAACCTGATGAACAAACCCTTGGGATGGGTATATGGCTTATTTTACCCTTTTTATGTGGGATAGCAATCAGAGTGTTTCGAAAAGATTGGAGAGATATTGGCGTAAAGCCAAATCTGAAAGATAATATAAAATGGTATGGTTTGGCCATTGTTATTTTTCCTGCACTTACACTTTTGTCAACACTAATTGCTTGGTTGTTTGGATTGGCACGTTTCTCGCATTTTTCGGTTCAATCCATTGGGCCAGTTATTGTCTCAATGTTTATTGCTTTATTTATAAAGAATATTTTTGAAGATTTTGCATGGCAAGGATATTTAACACCTAAACTGGCATCTATCAGAATAAGTGATTTCAAGCTTTACCTAATTGTTGGTTTAGTGTGGGCTTTTTGGCATGCTCCATACTATTTGTATTTTTTACCAGAAAGTTTTTATAGCTCAACATCTGCAAGACTAATTGATGTATTTATTACAAGTCCTGTTGTTATTACCATATGGGCAGTACTCTTTGTTGAGATGACTAGAATAACAGGATCTGTCTGGCCAGCAGTAATCATGCATACAATAGAAGATGCTATACCTAATTATTTAGTGTTTGAAGAAAAAATTATTGTGTTTAATGGGCTGGGAGAAATTTTATTTAATCCATTAAGGGGAATTCTACCTTTGGCGACGTTTTTAGTAATAGGTCTTTGGTTGAGAAAAAAGAGAGTTGAGAGAGATCAACAACAATATATAAACTGAGCATAAGAATTTGTTTTATGCTAGTGCTAAACTGATTTTGTAATAATAAAAAACAATAGGAGGAGATAAAATGGCATTGGGGTTTTTTTGCGATAAACACATACTTCCATCAGAGGAAGAAGTAAAAGGAATTTTGGGTAAAGCAGCAGAAGTGTGGGAGAAATTAAAAGGTTACATACAAGAATATGGTTTGATTAAAGAAGAATGGAAGATTTACTCACAGAAAGCTGGATGGTGTAAAAAAATATTGATCACAACAGGCAAAGAAGAAAGAAACATAATTTTCTTATACCCAAATGTTGAACATTTTACAGGAATTTTAGTGTTTGGCAAAAAAGCAGTACAAGATGCACAAAACAGCGGAATACCAGATGAAATTCTTTGCAAAATATTAAAGGCCAAGGAGTATAAAGAAGGACGTTCCTTTGATGTGGAAATAAGAGGGAAGCGGGATTTCGAAATAATTAAGAAGCTTATTGATATTAAAATTCATAACTGATGTTAAATTAGGGGTATTGACCTATTACTTACCTTAAAACATCCTGTTGAAGCAAATATGTATGAGTATTTGACCACCAAATAAGAAAGTAAATTTAAGTATACAGGAAAAATAATTTTGTGAAAAGGTTTAATTTCAAATTACAACTAGACTGCCTTAGATTTTAGGGGTTTCTAATAAAAGACAAAACGAAAAAATATCAAATAGTGATTGAAAATAGACTAACAGAATTTTACCATAAATGATATAATATCTTTGCCAATAAAATGCGAAAATTTATTAAAAATGTACAGGGAATATTTTACAAAAAAATTAAGGACAATCCGTATTTAGAAAACTCTGTACAGCGTCTTATTTATAGCATCCTTTTAAAAACAATAAAGACTATACTCCAAAAGTTGTAGCAATGAGTACCTGACTTATTGGAGCAGATTCATAAAAATTATGCAAAAATACATAGGTGAGAATAGTTTAAGGGGGAATGCATTATGGGAAAAGAGCAGTTTGAAAACTGGCTAGATGAAAACACAAATCTTTCAAATATATCAAAGATGAATTATTCATATGCAATTTCGCATATATCGTCTTGGGCAAACACTGAATTAGGAATAGTAGAAAACTTATTTGAAATATCAGATGTTGAAAAACTAGATAAAATTATCAGTCAGTTAGAAAACTCAGAAGAATTTCATGAAAAAAATCAACGAGACAATAGGACATGGAGTTCATCTTTAAAATTATTTAAAAGTTTTACTCATAACGTAAAGAACGACAAATTTGAAGATGTGTTTTCTAAAATAAAAGAAACCTGCCAAAAGCTTTTAACAGATAAAAAACTGTTAAGTAAAGAACAGCTAGAGCAAGGTTTTAAGCTGTTTTCGCAAAAATTCAGTCCAGAAATATTGAAAAATCTAGATGGAGAACTTTTATTAAATACTATTTTTAATATAGGAAATAAAGACGGACTAACTTATTGGCTAGAGTTTAAAAATGATGATGAGTTCCACACAGGTGACTATGGAAGTATATCAGGGGGGAGTGCTTTTAAATATGTAATGTTTAAAAGAAACTTAGATGATAAGTGGGTAACTGGAAACCCACAAAACCCCACGGTTTTGTCATTACATGAAGCTATTTCATTGGCTAGAGAACTGAGAGATATTTTAATATCTGGCTCAGAAACAATAAAACAAATCTCAATCACAAATATGGGGAGTTCCGAATATAAAAAGCTTCAAGATAGCTTTGATAATGATATGAAATATAATATGAACAGATTAGCATGGGTTCATAAATATTATCATATGATTTACCCAAGTGTGATAGATAATTTTCATTCTGCAAGATGGCAAAGACATGGTTTAATTTGCTGTGGAATTATACCAGTAAAAGAAGATAATTCATATGAAATGGCTAGTCACTTTATTAGAATTGCTAATCAATGTGAGTTGCCAGTAAATTATGTAACTTCAGCCATTAAAGAGATATATGGATCGCCAGTAAACTACTTTAGAATTGGAACTGGTGATAATGGTAATAGTTATTGGCACGATATGAGGTCTAATTCTTATGTCGCTATTGGTTGGTCAGAACTAGGGGACTTGAATACGTTTAGTGAAAGAAAAAGCATAAAGAATGATATTTCAGAGCAACTTATAAAGTTTTGCAAGTACGATAACAAGACTGCTAGCAGGAAAGCAGGAGAAATTGTAAGATTTTATAATGGCATGGATATAGGAGATGTTGTAGTTGCAGTTTTAGGCGAAAAGGTATATGGAATTGGTCAAATCTCTGGGAATTATGAGTATGTTGAAGATAGACCTTATTCTCACTGCAAGAATGTTGATTGGATTAAAACTTTTAAAGAACCTATTCAGCTTCCAAAACCTAGTGCAGGAAAACTAACTTCTTGTTTTCCATATAAGGACATTGAGAACATTATGGAAATTGAAAAACTAATGAATGAGGAGAATATCGAAGTAGGTGGCAAGCCGGAAGTATCATTATCGAATTTATCTGGAGTTGTTGCTGAAATTGAAAGTGTTATTGGACGTAAGAAGCAAGTGATTTTATATGGGCCACCTGGAACAGGTAAAACATACTATGCACAAAAGGCTTGTTGTGAACTTGCTTCTAGGAATATATTTAAAAAGTCCTTTAATTCGATTTTGCAGGATGAAAGAAATACCATAGTAGGTAATGGTAGAACAAATGGTGTGGTTCGTATATGTTGTTTTCATCCATCCTATGGGTATGAGGACTTTATAGAAGGGATAAAACCAAGAGTAATTAATAATCAAACCATATTTGAACCAAAAGATGGTATTTTTAAGAAGATATGCTCAGATGCAGCAGACAACCCAAATAAAAAGTTCTACCTAATTATAGATGAAATTAATCGTGGAGATATTTCGCGCATATTTGGAGAACTTATTATGCTAATAGAAAATAGTAAACGCGGAAATCAAATTATTCTTCCTCTATCCAATGAACCATTTTCAGTTCCAGAAAACGTGTATATAATTGGAACAATGAATACAGCAGACCGTTCAATTGCTCTTTTAGATGTTGCACTTCGCAGGCGTTTTGGATTTATAGAACTAATGCCAGATTATAGTCTGCTTGAAGGTGTAGAATTTGATGGTTTGCCACTTGCAGGATGGCTTATGGAACTAAATGCAAGAATATGTGAATACATTGGCAAGGATGCTCGTAACTTACAAATTGGACATTCATATTTTTTAGAGAAAGAGAAAGCTATCCTTGATCAAGAGAAGTTTAAGCGAATTATTAAAGAAGATATTATACCACTTATAGAAGAATACTGCTATGGGGACTACACAATGATTTCTAAAATATTGGGAGAAGGTATAGTTGATGTCAAAAATCAGATTATAAGATTTGAACTCTTCAGCACATCAGATGTATCTAATCTTATTACTGCACTACTGTCACCATGTCCAACTCTCCGTTTAGGTACACAAGCAACTGATGATGATGATATAGAAGAGATTGAAGCAGATGATGATAATAATAATGGAGAAGAATCATGATGTGCCAAAATATCGAGTTAAAGGAATGGCAAACTTTATTTTTAAAGGGTGTAGAGTTATCCCGTAATGATGCTCGTGAAACTGCACAAATACTAAAAGATAAAGGAATTATCGAAATTGTAGAACTTAGAGATGGAGTATCAATTACAAGCAATTCTTATGTTGGTAGAATAAAACTAGGAAATATACAGATAAATGTTTATCCAAAGATTAATGGAATGCCACTATATCAGCTGTTAAGATATGCATATGGTCTGCGAGAGTTAAAACTACTTAATACTGCAGAACACTCCATAGAAAATTTTCTATTCTTTGATTTGCTTATTTATGAGCTTTATGTTGAAGCCGAAGATTTGCTTTGTAGAGGAATTCAAAAAAGTTATATTTTGAGAGAAGAGGATTTATTATCACCACGAGGCAGAATAGATGTAAATAGGCTCTGCGTTAAAGGCGGGATAATCAATGATAAACTGCCATGTAAGTATTTTAATAGAGAGGAAAATAACATCCTAAACAAAACGCTACTTGCTGGCTTGAAATTAGGTTTAAAGTTAGTAGTGGACACTGGTCTGAAAGTTAAGCTTCAAAGGCTCTGTTCTAATCTGGAAGAGAATATTGATAATATTAGTCTAGCAAGAGGAAATTTGCAACTTGCGAAAGACAGCATCAATAGATTAACTGGTAGATATTCTGCTGTACTTGAGATAATTAATATATTATATGAGTCACAAGGCATACAACTTGAAGATAGTTCTAGACATATTAATTTAAGAGGGTATTTCTTTGATATGAATGCATTCTTCGAAACGCTAGTGGGGCGGCTACTTCAGAACTGTAGTGGTGGATATTCAGTAAAAGATCAATTTAGCTTACATGATATGTTCATATATACTCCAGGATTCAATCCATGCCGTAAAAAATCACCTACACCAAGACCAGACTTTGCACTTATGAATAATGGAAAGGTAGTAAAATTATTAGATGCTAAGTATAGAGATTTATGGGAAAAAAGTTTACCACGTGAAATGCTATATCAACTGGCCATTTATGCTGTAAGTGGAATTGGAAATAAGACTGCTACAATAATATATCCATGTATTAATGATATACCATCAGTTCAAAAAATTGATATTAAAGATCCCATTTCTAATTCCAGAATGGCAAGTGTAATTTTAAAACCCTTAAACCTTATTAAAGTTGCAGACTTACTTTCAAAGCATATAAACGAATTGGTAGGATATATAGATGAAATTGTTAGTTGAGAATTTGTATTTAATGAGGATTGGCGTTCTTATAATTAATATGTAAGTTTTTTGCTGAGGACTGAATATGAAATCATGGACAGTATTATTTATAAATGGTATTATTATTGGAAATAAAGTTAGAAAACTTTAGTGCATAAAATAAGACGATTAAGAGACATATAGAATTATAGCTACTAAACATTGTTTTTTATAGACAATAACCAATAGAGTGATTTAACTGAAGTTGATTTCTATATCATCTGTTAAGATTTTCAATATAAGCGAGGTTATCTTATGAATAAAAGAAAGAAAATAGTTGTTTTTACTATAGCTGTATCAGTAATTCTAGCTTTTTTAATTGGTGGGTATAGACTAATGAACGCTAGAACATATCAATTATTTGGTGGGTTAACTCATCGTGTAGATACACAGGAAAAAGTAGTTGCTCTGACTTTTGACGATGGACCAACATCTAATGTAGAAGAAATACTAATTTTACTGGATCAATACGATGCTAAGGCTACGTTTTTCCTTATTGGAAGTGAGTTAGAAAACAGTATCCTATTAGGAAAAGATATAGCAAAAGCAGGGCATCAAATTGGAAATCATACTTATTCCCATAAAAGAATGATTTTTAAAAGCCCTTCTTTTATTAAGCGAGAAATTGAAATGACTAATGACTTAATCAGAGAAGCTGGTTATAACGGTGAGATAAATTTTCGTCCGCCCAATGGCAAAAAACTTGTTATTTTGCCGTACTATTTAAAAAAACAAGGAATAGAAACAATTATGTGGAATATTGAACCAGAGACATATTATTCTTCTGTTTCTGATAAAGTAGAGTATGTAAATAATAATATTAGGCCAGGTTCTATTATTTTGCTACATCCAATGTATGACAATACTGAAAATGGATTAAGAACTATTGAAAGTATATTAGAATCTTTATCTCAAAAAGGGTATAGATTTATTACTATTAATGAGTTGAAAAATATGTAGTTTAGTTTTTATAAATATAGCAGGGACGCTCTCTGCTTTTTTATGAAAATTTTTAACTGATTCGCAAAAAAAAGTAAAAAGAAATGCGAATAATTATAGTATAGTGATTTTATTGATGTTCTCAATAAAGATTGATTAGGGAGCGGCAACTGAACACCCCATGGTTTTACAGATGTTGTGGATGGGACGGTCTATAAAATGTGATAAGGGTCATCGAAAATGCCAAGTAAGGGGTAAAATGCAATATATTAATGCATTCAGAGTTTAATAAATTTATCATTTTTCTTTGCATTATAGTCTTTCAAAGAACCTAATAACATTCCAAATAACATTCCAAAACTCATTCCTAGAATTGTTGTTCCTGAACCCATTCCTATTCCTGCTCCTTTATTATCTATTATTAATCCAATTATCATGCAAAACATCGTACCAAATGACATACCAACAAATGAGTATTCTCCTATGTATTTATGCGTTACAAGCTTATGTTTTTTACGTAAATGAGAAACTATCTTCTTTAAATTAATAAAATAATTTCTTAACATTACCAAATCTGTGAAATTTATAGCATTTAACAAAGTATAATCAAAAGTATATAAAAATTTCCTACACTCTTCGCAATTATTAGAATATTGATGAAGTTTAATTGCTACATTAACCAAACCATCTAATTTAAGGAATTTAATCTTTCTAGCATCAATATCTGTTTTTAGCTTATTTATATCTTCAATTATTTTGTCTCTAAAAGTTTCATCAATATTCATTAAATCCCCTCGATTTTTATATTATATACTATTTTTTCTTTCATATAGAAACCCAAAATGACAGATAACTTATGTATATAATTTTTCGACCTACTACTATTATATTATAAAGACTATAGTTAAACAACAAAATATAGTTTTGTGCAAATCTCACTTTGATATTTAAAAATGGTGTTACTATAATAGATCAAAGTCTTCAACAATTTTTAAATACTATCCTTCTGAGAAGAATTGACTAAGTAACACATGGAAGATTAAAACATTTTCAGGCAAAGATCATTGAAAAACTTTATAAAAGATACTTGGTATAGACTATTGTAAAAAAGGCTAAATTGACTTAAAATACAAGAAAAAAGAATTTTAAAAAACGTGAGTACTTAATTATACAGGCGTGAATTAATAAAAGGGAGCCTAGTATGAAAAAACAATATTTTTATAGAAATCATATAAGAATAGTACAAAAGGTATTGCCTAGGATTTTAGGTGTGGTGGTTGGTTTAGTTGTTTTATTTGTAGTTTTTTTGTCAGCTCCCATATAACATAACGTTGTCATTTTAAAAGTGCTAAACTGATTTTGTTGTAATAAAAAATAATAGGAGATAAAACTCGATAAATTCTGGAAAATGGAGGAGAAGATATTGAATATAATGAAAAATAAAAAAAGAACTTTTATCAAAATTGTTTTGGTCTTTTTATGTTTGCTTCTGACATTAGCAGCTTTTAATTACAAGACCATAATGCGTATTTATCATGGAATAACTTTGTTTGAAGATTCAAGGTTAAGTGAAAATTTTCGAAATCTTGACCAAAGGTTTCCCGCAGTAAAAGTGGCATGTGGAGAGGAGATTTTTTATTTAAAACAAGATTTAAGAGATCTTCCTGATGAATATACTTTTTTAGGAGAAAGGCGAAGTGTTAGTGATTTTATTGAAAAAACCGGAACTACAGGATTGTTGGTTGCTAAAGGCCATAGCATTTTATATGAAGAGTATTTTAATGGCTATACGCATACCGATAGAATGATTACCTGGTCTGTATCAAAGTCGGTAATTTCTGCATTAGTTGGTATTGCTGTAGAAGAAGGATATATTTTTAGCGTATATGACTTAGTCACAGATTATGTACCTAGTCTTTCAGCTAGTGGCTATAATGATGTTAGCATAAAAGAAGTATTGCAGATGTCATCAGGGATTGGGTTTAATGAAGATTACTCAGATCGAAATTCAGATGTAAATCAAATGGGATCACGATCTTTAGGTTTTGGTAGATCTCTAGAAGATTTACTAATTACTTTAGAGAGAGAACGAGAGCCGGGTACCTATAATCAATATGTAAGCAGTGATACACAGGTATTAGGAATGGTTCTGAGAGAAGCTACAGGAGTTGATATTGCTCAATACACACAGGAAAAGTTATGGAAACCAGCAGGAATGGAGTTCGATGCGTATTGGCTTACCGACAGCACAGGGGTTGAATCGGCATTTGGAGGCTTTAATGCTAGCTTAAGGGATTTAGCTCGTTTTGGGATTCTATATTTAAACTATGGTTTCTTAATGGATCGGCAAATTATTCCCCAAAAATGGATCGAGGATTCTATTAGGGCAGATGCAGCACATTTGATTCCTGGAGATAATTCAAATTCAGACTGGGTTTTAGGTTATGGATATCAGTGGTGGATACCAGATGCAGAGGAAAATGATTATTTGGCAATAGGAATATATGGGCAGGCAATCTATATAAATTTAGACCGTCATATAGTAATTGTCAAGACCTCTGCTTACAAAGACTATAATGTAGATGGAGAAGAAATGGAACTTGAAAGCATTGAATTTTTTAGACACTTAGCTTTAAAAATGGGGTTATAAGGGGATCAACATGTGGAAGATTAGATTATACTTCAAATCATTGGTATTGCCAAATTATCGAAGAAAAGTATGTTTTCGGGCTCTATAAGTTTTTATAATGACTATCTAAAATAGAAATCTTATCTTGTAATAGCTTTTTAAGTTTTTGTGGCTTGATGGAAATAATATTGTAAGTATAGTTGATAAAATAGTTTGCAATAAAATTCTCCTCCCCTTTATTATAGAACCCCCGAATAATATACTTCTCTCCCTCAATGTGAAGTTGCATTGAGGGGTAATGTTCCTTGTAGAATAAATCAACTCCAGAAGATAGTATGCTAACTTCAAATTTAGTGACTCCCTTGTGTTTGAAGGCATTAACTGAAAGATTTGATAATTCCTTTATTGGTTTTGAAAAATAGACAGTACTTTCGTTGACGGTAATGATTTTATCACAACGAAATACTTGAACTTTATTTGTATCAAAGTTTAAAGCAGTTACATACCACTGACCGTATCTAGCAGAAATATTAAAGAACTGTACAAAGAATTGTGTTACTGTTCCTCTTTTGTTGTAAGTAATTTTGCAAACTGTTTCTTCTATCGCCATCTTTAAAATACTTTTTAAAAGAGGGCTACTGTTAGGGTGCTTTGAAACTTCAAAACTCAATATTTGTTCCATTTTACGAAGTGCATTTATATGTGCATTAGAAATACATGTTTCAAATTTATGTTTTAAAGTTTCTACACTTAAATGAAATGGTGTTGATTCATAAGCTTTTAATGTAATCATTGCAAAGTATAGAGCATACATTTCATCAATTGTAAAAAAGATAGGTGATAATAATCTATTTTTTAAGATGCCATATCTACCATTTCGCCCAGCTTCAGAAAATATAGGCATGCCAATCTCTTCAAGAGATTGTATATCCCTTAACGCAGTACTTTTTGAAATGTTATATCTTTGCATAATATCTTTTAGATTAAAGTAGTTTTTGTTATTTAAATATATCATTATGTCGTTTATTCTTTCTGATTTTCTCATACTTAATTTCCTTCGCTTTTAAGTCTTTCACTTCGTTGCAAGACTTCTAACCAAAAGGTATCAAATAATGACACCTTTTAATAGTATACTATAAATAACAAGTGAAATCAAAGGAGATAACAGTATGAATACTAAGAGTGAATTTGAAAGAATTATGGCTACACAAACAGAAATTGCTTTAGCCACAAGTGTCAATGATATGTGTAATGTTAGGATCGTTAATTTCATTTACGATGATACTTCTCAAACTTTGCTTTTTGCAACCTTCGGAGATAATGATAAAGTTAAAGAATTTGAGCAAAATAGTAATGTAGCTTTTACAACAGTTCCTCATAAAGGGAATGAACACGTTAAAGCAAAAGCACAGGTTAATAAAAGTAAACTGAGTATTTTTGATGTAAAAGACAGCTTTATATCAAAAATTCCAGACTATAAAGATACAATTAATCAAGTGGGTCAATTTCTTATACTTTTTGAAGTAAAATTTAATACTGCTATAGTTACATTAGACTTTGAGAATATTGATATAATATCTTTAGCATAGTTTAATAGCAAAAAAAGCAAAGGATTTGTTTTGTCTTTTGTTTTAGTAATTTTTCAAACATTCAATACACCACGATTTTTTTCGCCATTTAAGGCAGTACCAGACATGATTGGACATTGTGGCTCAACCGGTTCTGTTGCTTTTTATATCCCCAATATGAACCTTTATATTACTGGGACCACCAACCAGCAGGCCAATCCTAGTGCTGCTTTTCAAACTATGATGAAAATTGTGCACACACTAATGTAAATAGTCTATTAGTATTCTAAGGATTTGGAGTATGCTCTGCTATGGCTTATTAGTGGTGGTATACTATTCTTCTCAAAAAGTTTGCTTTTTTAGCAAACTTTTTAGAAGATATAGTTCCTCTGTTTGTCGCAGCGGAACTTACTACTTTGATTGCAGCTTCCGCTGCGATATGTTATATAGAGTTCATAGGTATTGGGCATGACATACCTTCTAAACTAAGTATTCAATTCCTGTAAAAATATGATCTTCAGGTGGAGTTGAGTCTCCACCTGAAGCCACAATGTCTAGCTAAAAGATTTTACTAAGGTACAATGAATACGTTAGGTACCATTCTACCCCAATGTGAATAAGATCTAGAACCATTTGAACGGGTTTGCAATATAGATAAATGGAAGTAATATTCACCAGGTCTGTTATTAAAAAAATCTGCATTTACTGTTCCAGTAATGTAATAGATGTCTTGATCAGGTGATTTTGTTACAACTATATTATTAGCCCAATCTGAAGTTGCTCGCCCTTGTGAAAGTTGCATTATTTCCATATTCGATAAGCCAATTCTTATATCTTCTTTGGAAATTCCTCTTCCAGCTAAGTCGTGAACTCTTGCATGTACATTTATAGAGCCACCATTGTTTATTCCGAAAATCCAAAAGTTTGTCCATGCTTCATCAACTACAACTGTTCCATTATTATGTGCATTTCGTAAGAGATCATCTGAATAAACAACATTAAAATGTTGATTATATCTGTAATATCCGTTGGAAGAGAAGGCCTCTACAGTAACCTTATATCTGCCCTCAGCAGGAAGGATAATACGGCAGAAAGCTGTTCCACCAAATTGCCCGCCTGACGACCAATAAGTGGTGTTTGCCAATTGTCGATTTTCATATGTTCCATTACCCCATCTTGTTTCTTTTCTTATATAAACTTTTGTATTATAAACATCAACATCAGTGCCAGTAAGTGAAAAGTTTATTTCGTTATTTCTTGTGTAAATTGCTGAAACTTCAATATTTCCAGAACCGTTTTCCCTATAAAAAATTTTTTCAGTAGGAAAAGTGTTTATTATCCCACTATTTGGTGATATATTACTTGCAAAGGCTACATTGAGAAGTAAAGAGCTTACCATAAAACTAACAACTAAAAAAGCAATTATTTTTTTCATTGTATCATCCTCCATTAGTAATAATTAATATATATTTACTCAATCAAAAACTAAAATCAAACAACCCTTAAATTCTAAAGTTTTTAGTATTATGGTAGATGTAAGGTTCCTACCATACTGCCCCAGTTTATTCCCTTAACTCGTAATCCAAAGCAATATTCACCAGGTCTATTGTTATAAAAACTTGCATCTACTGTTCCGCTTATATAATATATATCTTGTGTCTGATGTTTTGTGATTGTTATATCGTCAGCCAAATATGCGCTTGCTCTGCCTTGAGATATTGTCATAATTTCCACATTATATAAAGTGAGTCTTACATCCTCTTTAGTAATTCCATTGCCTGATAAATCATGCACTGTAGCATGTACACTTATTGATCTTGTAGTTGGAGCAAAGAATCTTGCTTCATCTACTACACTTATTTTTTGATTGCATATATAATTGGAATAGACAATGTTAAAAACTTGTCTTGTAGCACCTGCATTTCTTTCGGTGGGAAATGCCAAAACAGAAACTCTATATTTTCCTTCTCCAGGAAGATTAATACGACAGTAGGTTTTTGATGATCCAAATTGATTACCAGATGACCAAAAATTAACATCTGCTCTCTCAACAGGACTATAAGTAGATGATGTAAAAGAAGATGCTTTTGAAATATTTACTGTAGTTCTATCTGGGTCAATACTACCTTGTACAAGAGAAAAGCTTAGGTTATTATTTTGGGTGTATATTGTCTTAACTTCAGTTGTACCATTCAAATCATGCCTGTCATAGTAAAATACACTATGATAATTTAAAGGTATAATTCCTATTCTAGGTGTAATAGAACTTGTAAAACCTACATTTGCAAGTAAGGTACTAAATAGTAAGCTTACAATAATACTAATAAAAATTTTGTTTCTTTTTTTACTCATTTGCTTTTCCTCCTTTTAATAAATACACTAGGTTTATTTTATATAAACATTTATAATACAATTTTTTAACGATTAATAATTTCGTTAAAAACAAAGACACTTACAATCAAACCTCCTTTTTTAAGTTACCTTTGTATTTGTAGTTGAATTGCTAATAAATGTTTGTAATAATGGTATCAAATTTTTCTTTTAAAAAATAGTGACTTAAGTCACTGTTTTATCTGTTACAACAATCAATTGTAAAAATTAAGGAATGCTAAAAGGATTAAATCGAACATATTGACTTAGGATTAGCAGCCCTACCAGTGTTAAACAGTAAGAAAATCAATCCACATTCCACATTGATTATTTTTGATGAAATACAATTTAGTAATAAAGCAATAACTTCTCTCAAGTATTTTTGTGAGCAAACACCTGAATATCATACTGTATGTGCAGTCTCTTTATTAGAAATTACACTATCAAAGCCTTTATCATTCCCTATTTGCAAAGTTGGTTTTCTAAATCTTAAACCAATGTGCTTCTATGAATTTGTTTTTGCTAATGGGTAAGAAATGTTGCTTGAGTATATTGAAAAGATTGATGGTGAGAATCCGATACCAAAAATGTTTGCAGATAAGCTTAGTACTTTTTATAAAACTTATCTTGTCACAGGAGGGAGGGATGCCCGAAGTAGTTGATAAATGGGTTGCAAAAAAGGATGTTTCCAAAGTTGAAAGAACTCAAGATGTTATTTTGGATTGATATGAACTGGATTTTGCAAAGCATGCGTCGAAAAATAAATCTCTAAACTGTCGCCCATGTGGAAAAGCACACCTGATAAATTTAAAAAAGGAAAGTCTATTTATGGGCATGTAAAGCCAGGGACAAGAGTTAAGGATTTGGATGATGCTCTACCTATGGCAGAAAACTATGTATTGAATTAACTCGTTAAGGCATGGTCAAATATTAACTTCCCTATTTGGAATGGCCTTATTGTTCCACTTACCCAAAAATTCGTCTAAAACTATGGGTAGATTTTCCTTAAATATATTACTTGCTTTTCTCTTTGTTTCATATATCTTTGAAGATATTGTAGCAAAAACTTTAAGACGTTTACTTGTTTGAGTTTTTTCTATAAGCTCTTTAACCAATTCTACGGAGGAAAATACCATTCCTTTCACGTATTAGATAAATGCGAAAATAGCTTCCTTTCAATGAGATTATACTTCGATGTATATGGAGGATAATGTGCAATCCTTATTTCTATATTCAGATGATTAACCAGCCATTGTAAATCATATTTGAAAATAAAATGCCTGCTTGAATTACTTACACTCCAATCACAGAGTAGTATTAAAATACTGTCTGCATAAGGATAATTTGTTTTGCCATGCTCCTGCCACCAATTTGCTATACTATCACAAGCAAATTCACTTGTATCATTGCTGGTTCCAAGACATACAAATCCTTCAGTTCTTTTTAAATCATATATTCCATGAGGAATAACTTTTGTGCTGGTAAACGTAGTAAAATCATGATCATATACCTTTGTTGCTTCCAATGTATAAATCTGTCCATAGTATAAATCTGTCCATCCTGTAAAAGTCCCTAATGACTTCTTTCTTTTTTACATCAATACTAATAATAGGGTTTTGAGAATTTATATATTCCTTTTTTAATTTTGTAATGTTTAAAAATTTCTCATCTCTACCTTCAACTTCTTTCATCGTCTAAGTTTTTTAAAAGTTGCTTCACAACATATGGAGACACATTATAACCTCTATCACTGAAGTGTTGGGATGTTTCTTTAGGGGTTAGATTTGTCCACTTAACATTCTCATTCATACGTATTTTAGATTTTAATAGAGGATTAAAAATGATACTATATTGGTCAGACTTATTATGTAATTCAGACAAGGAGACAAAAGGTTGAAGACTATTTTAACCAGTTGAATGAAGATGTCAAACGTATTCTCCAGATTATATCATGGAGTAAATATAGAAGAACAAAAAATATCTTAAATATATAAACACATTCGATTATGGTTTTTATAGCATCATTAAAAAATAAAGAAATAAATGCTAAAATTATTATTGCAAAAGGAGACATCTTATGCTATTATAAAAAAAAAGTAAAATTCTTAGGGGTTTAATTTAGAGTATTTTGTCAAATACTGTCGACATAGTAGCATATATAGATTTTATGTCGGTTTTGTTTAGAATATAAGCACTTGTTGGTTGTTAATCGCTGGGGGGACACGTTGACTACTGATAAGGAATATAGAGTAAATGTAGCTTATTAAATAAAATAAGTGAAATGGCGGAGCTATACAAAAGTAATGGATAATTTTGGGGAGTTGTAAATGTATTGGTATGTAATTTTTGTGCAAACAGGTCGGGAATATAGAGTTGAGGAAATTTTAAGAGGACAGTTAGACTCAGAAGTTTTTACACCATTTGTTCCATTACAGGAGATGATTTTCAGGAAAGGTGGAACAATAAAAAAGGAACTGAAGCCATTATTTCCAGGTTATGTGTTTGTTGAGTCTAAATTAATCAGTCAAGAATTTATAAAATGGACAAATACCATAATTTACACTTCACATGTCATAGTCAGTTTATTGAGATACTCTGACGAAGAGATTGCCATGAGGGAGTCTGAAAGACAAATGTTACTGAGTTTATGCAATGATGAGCATTGTATTGAAGTATCAAGAGGGATTATAGAAGGAGACAAAATATATATAACAGATGGTCCACTCAAGGGGCATGAGAGTATAATAAAGAAATTGAACAGGCATAGAAGGAAAGCTTGGATTGAGATAGAGTTTATGGGGGATGTAAGGTTAGTAAGTATGGCGTTGGAAATTGTAGAAAAGATTTAAGGGACTTGAGTTAAATTTTGGAATTATGAGTGATAGTGAAACTTGCATATGAGTATGCAAGTTTTTTTAGTATATGTTTTATTCATTCCAAGATGCAAATTAGTAAAATCTCTATACACGCAATTAAACAAATAGAACAGTAATATGCAATCTTAATATAAATAATATACGGCAAAGGAGAATAATTAATTATGAAAAAAGTAGTAGGTTTTGTTTTTGGTGTGATTACCGCATGCATTTTATTAACTTCTTGCGGATCGGTAAAACAGGAAAGTACTCTTGATAAGGTGCGTAGGTGTTGTCTATATTGGTTCTGGCAACAATGTCCCGCCGATGAACTATATAGATGAGACTGGGAATTGGACTGGATTTGATCTAGACCTTTCAGCAGCTATTGCTGAACGTTTAGGTGTGAAACTCGAAAGAGTTGTTGTAAATAACAAGACAAGGATTTCATTTTTGGCTAATGGTACTGTTGATATGGTTGTTTCCAATCTGAGTCATACCAGAAGTCGTGAAGAACAGATCGATTATGCTGAACCACCCTATTTATGGACTGGCAAGATCGCATATGCAAGAAAGGGAGAGTTCGAAAATCTAGCTGATTTAGCTGGTAAAAAGATTGCCGTCGATCAAGGTTCAAATGCCTACATAGCTATTCAGCAGGAAATTGAAAAGGTAAATGGTGAAGAACCAGATATTCTAACTTTCCAGTCTAATGCTGAATGCTTTCTTGCACTCAAACAGGGGAAGGTGGATGCTTTTACTCAGGACAGCGTTATTATTGCAGGTGTTGCTGGTAAAGAAGGGGTTGAATACGAACCAATTGGGGGCATTTACAGTCCTGGATTGTATGGCATTGGTGTTCCACCAAATGACAGTAAATGGAGAGACGAAATCAGTTTTATCTTGCAGGATTTGATGAAAGATGGCACTTATGATGAGATTTACGATAAGTGGTTCGGAGAAGATGGTAAGTTTCCTTTACAACCGTGTGCTAAACCTGTTTTACCAAAAGAAGCATTTGGTGAAAAACAGCTTTATATCTGGCCTGATTAATCCACGCTTTTTCAAGATATCTATAAAATAATTAATTCGTAAATTTTAAGAAGTCACACTCGTAAGTTTTTAAGCGGATGTGACTTGTATGTTTACAGATAGAATCATTCTTCAAAATGGCAAATATAAAGATATAATATGGAAGGTTTTAGGTATTATTGAGATGGAAAACCCTACTGTTAAATATGGAATGATCATTGACTTAGATAAATGTATAGGTTGTTATGCATGTCAGGTAAACTGCCAAAAGGAACATAATCTATCTTGTGGTGAAGACAGACTGAAAGTTCATACTCAGGATTTTGGCACCTATCCAGCTTTAACGAGACTCTTCCTTCCTGTTTTATGCAATCATTGCGAAAAACCAACCTGTACGGAGTATTGCGATAGAAATGCTCTTTATTACACGGAACAGGGGATTATTAGATATGATTCCGAAACTTGTAATCGTTGCCTTGCTTGTCTGGAAGCATGCTCTTGTGGAGCAATTGGATATCAGAATGAAGCTAGTTTATTAAGTAAGTGTGATTTCTGTTTCGAAAGATTGCAACAGGGGTTGAAACCAACATGTGTTCTTGGATGCATGTCGAAGGCATTGCATTTTGGAGAATTGAATCATAAAGAAAGTGGGATAATACCAGTATTGCAAGCTTATCGAAGTTTTTTGTACGTTCAAAAAACGCTCGCTTCATTTTTACCAAAAGTTTTTTTCCTGCAAAGAGGAAACAATCGATATCCATTATTAACTAAGGCAGATCTTTCATTATACAATTTTCAATTCACTGATTCAGAAAACTTTGATTTTAAGGATGGCAAGCAGGCTTTCATGAAAAACTGTATTAATACAGTTGATCTTATGTGTCCCGCAGAATGCAGTATAAGCGTATTTGTTGAAGGTGGGATGGCAAGGAAAATTTATGGTAATCCAGAATCTCTCAATAATCAGGGGACAGTCTGCGCAAAGGGAGCAGCAGGACTTGAACTCGTTTATTCTCCGTTACGAATAAAAAAGCCACTTGTAAGGATAGGCGAACGGGGAGAGGAAAAATGGCAGGAAGTTTCCTGGGAATCGGCATTAAAGCAGATTGCCGAAAAGCTTCTCGTTATAAAAGCGAAATATGGTGCAGAATCTGTCGTACTTGACTGCGGAGATCTTACGGACGTCGAACCTTACATGATGTTGTTTCATGCATTCGGCACTCCGCACACGTACACTCATAGTGCAATTTGCGACACCAACCGACGATGGGGCTCTAAGTTACTAATGGGAGATGAAAGACCTCTACCAGACATTCAACGACCGATTATGCTCAATAATTACGATAATAAATTATATTTCAAATCAGGGCATGACACAAAGCTTTTGATTAATCTAGGATCTAACCCACTTGTGGCTACGCGTTTTAATTACATGTCCCGTGGTATTCCGGCAGCACAGTTGACCAATGAAATGTATTATGTGGTTATCGATCCCGCATTTACCAATTCGGCAGCAAAAGCCAATCTTTGGTTACCCATCGTGCCAGGCACAGATTCGGAATTATTAGCTAGTATGCTCTTTTATATACTAACTCATGATGAGCCAGAGAAAAAACAGACATCTTTTATAGATCATGATTTTATAGAAAACTATACAGAAGGATGGGAAAATTTTAAGCAGGATTTTCTTGCGCAGGCTAGGCAACGAGATGAAACAAACGGACTATTGTATTTCTCACCGGAGTGGGGGGCAGATAAAACAGGGATAGCTTCGGATCAGATAATACGTCTAGCGCATTTAATGGGGATTACCAAACCAGCAGCTATAGAAATAGGTATGCACGGGGGATCTCATCATCTGGCAGGCGACCTAACTTCAACACTTGCGAACGTGATATGTGCTATTACTGGAAACATAGATGTACCTGGTGGTCTAGTTTTTACTGGATCAGTTAAGCCGTCCCTCGACTTAATAAGTCGGAAAATAAATGGTGATGGCAAGATAACTCGAATAGTAGCTGGTGAGGTTCGACATGGCACTTATCAGCAGTTGCATAAAGATCTATATGGAGATTATCCCTTTGCATGGAAAGGTGTATTAAGTACTATTCCTCGTAACATTCTTGACGACGTTACCCTGAAAAGAGGCCCGTTCAACGGTCATACTTATCCTATAAAAGCGTTTGTTAACCGGACTGGTAACCCTGTATATACAGGTGGAAATACTGAAGAGTGGATAAAGGCATTTACCGCTACCAAAGACGGGGAATACCTGTTAAATACTATTGTTCACATTGATACCCATATCAACGAGACAGGTAAATATGCTGACTTTATTTTGCCTGAATGCAGTTATCTAGAAAAGATGGGGTTGAGTGATCAATACACAATCAATCCCGAAATCGCATTGCGAGAGCGTGTAATTGCTCCGCAGCATGAGTCCAAGGCACCGTTTTGGATTATGCAGAAGCTAGCAGGAGCTCTAGTCATTGCTGGAGATAAAGATATTAATGAAAGCAGTTTTACCTGTTATCAGACAGAAGAGGATTTACTAAACACACAACTTCGCGAATGTCCTGGGTTAAGGAATATCGGACAACCGCTTCCTTACCCCCGATATCCAGAAGGAGCTTTAATTAAAGGATTACCAAAAAACCCGAATGTTTACTTTGAAGGAAAACTTATACGTCAGGGTGAGGAACTAACTGTGGAGTGGCTAAGGAGAAACGGAGGACGGGCAGCTTGGCCTGCCAGTTATTACAGATACCGCCGAAACAAAGAGGTGAAACCCTCTGGTTATTTACCGTTGACAGATTCAAGAAAATTTGAGTTCAATTATCATTATGTTAATGAATTAAATAAAAAGATGAAATGCGGTTATCCAGCATCATTTTTATGGAAAGAAAACAACAGACAATTTGCAGAGAGCCTAAAAAAAGAATATCCGTTCCATCTTATTACTGGAAGAACACACCAGACTGGAACTATGACGCAGGTTTGCATCTCCTTATCCAATTTGGAAACAGAAGCTAATAAAAAGATGAATGATACATTCGCTATTTCAGCGCATACACAAAACAAAGACAAGGGCAAATTCGAAGCCAATACGATTGCCATCCCAGTTTTTTTAATAAATGAGGAAGATGGGAATAAGCTGGGGCTTTACACAGGTGAGATGATTAGGCTCGTAATTGCAAATGGCAAATATCTTAGGGGAAAAGCATTTCTTTCATCAGGTATAAAATCTGGAGTCATAAAAACAACTTTTGGTTCAGGAGGAAGAGAAGCAACAGGGATAGGTTTTTTTTCGGGGGCAGTCTCATTTACACCAAATATTAATAGGTTGTATGACTCAAATGCCATCAACCAGATTACAGGAATGCCAGCATTTGGAGATGTAATGGTTAAAATTGAGAAAGAACCAGAAGAGGGGAGGATGAATGATGGATAAAAACAGCCCGGTTATAAAAATTATGAATGTAAGTAAATGGTACAGCGATTTTCAGGTATTGAAGGATATCGATCTAGAAATATATAACAAGGAAGTATTGGTTATTATGGGGCCGAGTGGTTCAGGAAAAAGCACTTTGTTAAAGACAATCAATGGCCTAGAGAGCATCCAAGCTGGTGAAGTGTTCATTAATAATGAAATTTATAACTGCAGAAATTGTAAAGTGATCAGCAGAAAAAAGAGGGCGGAGGTTGGAATGGTTTTTCAACAATTTAATCTTTATCCTCATATGACTGCCATTGAAAATGTGACTCTTGCATTAAGGAAGGTGAAAAAAAAGACTAGGAAAGAAGCCCTTGAGATAGCCGTTCCAATCTTGCGCAAAGTAGGTCTCGATCATAAAAGTCATTCTTATCCAGCTCAGTTGTCTGGAGGAGAGCAACAGCGTGTAGCTATAGCACGAAGTTTAGCAATGCAGCCGAAAGTAATGCTATTTGACGAACCGACTTCTGCGCTGGACCCAGAATTAGTTAATGAAGTACTTGATACTATGGTTCAACTCTCTATTGATGGGATAACTATGGTTGTCGTAACGCATGAATTGGGATTCGCCCGTCGTGTAGCTAGTCGCATCGCTTTTATTGATAAGGGTAATATTATTGAAATTAATAAACCTCATGATATTATTATTCGTCCTAAAAAGGAGCGCACAAAAATGTTTATGAAGAAAATTTTTAACGAAAAATCTAGCTTGTACTTTGTCAAAAAAACTAACACTATCAATATAGGTATAGTAGATAACGCTCCACCTATGTGTTTCAGTGATAATGAGAATAAAATAATCGGTTTTGATGTCGATTTGGCTCATAGTATAGCAAAACGTTTAAATGTCTCGTTGAATTTGCAACTGATAAATAACAAGGAACGGATTGAGTACATCCTTACTAATAAAGTTCATGCGTGTATCGGCAAATTGAACCATACCAAATCTCGAGATAATTTAATTGACTTTAGTGTTTCTTATCTTCAAGACTGTAAAAAAATACTTATGTATAAAGATAGTATAGTACCAATAAACGAACTGGCAGGTAAAGATATTGCTTATACCATAGACACAAGTACGGCAATGGAAATAGAAAATTTCTTTGAAGAAAATAATTGGATCAAACCGAATTTTATAGCGTATTCGTCAGATGAGCAGGCGTATCATGCGATGAAGCAAAAACTTGTCGCTGGATATGCAAGTGATGAGATTATTATAAATCATTTTATAAATAATGAGACAGAAAAAGCAAATTTTCAATATCATCCCGAAGTTTGTTGTTACTCTTATTTTTGCGTTGGTGTTTCAGAAAATGATTCCCAGTGGTTAAATGAAATAAACAATATCTTGC
The DNA here is from genome assembly GCA_008125075.1 of Acetivibrio alkalicellulosi. Lineage (GTDB taxonomy): Bacteria > Bacillota > Clostridia > Acetivibrionales > Acetivibrionaceae > Herbivorax > Herbivorax alkalicellulosi. Next base: position 393,870 of record VLTH01000001.1, read on the forward strand.
TTGATATCTACGATTCTGGCGAATATGAAAAGATTTTTTATAAATGGTTTAAGACACAGGACAAGAAATTTTTACGCCCATTTGAAAAATGGTCAGGTTATTGTTGATTATGAAATTATTTATAAATTACGAATTTGATTGGCAGAAAATATTAAGCGGACAATATCTGGAGTGGATATTACAGGGAATTCGGATTTCATTAAGTCTAATGCTCATATCCTCTATGCTTGCTAGTGTACTGGGGGTATTGCTTACCTTTGGACTTTTATCAAAACATCGACTAGTTCGCAGTGGCTCTTCACTTTTTATAGAGTTATGTCGGAACATACCTACTCTTATTTGGTTATTGTTCTTTTACTATGTATTTCCAGAACTATTTTCTGAACCTGTAAAAACAATGCTCAACTCCAGTCAAGCTATAAATTACTGGGCTGCCATCGCTGGTTTATCAATTAGTAGCAGTGGTTATATTGCTGAAATCATACGCGGGGGAATATTGGGAGTCTCAAGAGAACAAATTTCTGCTGCTCATACTCTAGGTCACTCACAATGGGAAATATGGAAATTTATTATTTTGCCGCAAGCTATACGTATTTGCTATCCGCCTTTTGTTTCCCGGCTTATCCATAATATGAAAAACAGTTCTCTGGCTTTGGCTTTATCAGTACATGAAATTGTTTGGGCTACCCAGCAGATTGAATCTCTTACATTCCGAGGAATAGAAGCAGCAATCATTGCAACAATATTCTTTTTGACTATCAATTATGTCTTTAGTCGTCTGGCCTTGCTATTAGAAAAAAAGTTTTTAATCAATAATAATAAAAAAATAAAGAAGGTAAAAGATGTTGGCGGATATTTATAATAATATAAAAATGTTTTTGATAGGTCCTTTTCCTCAGGGTCCTTTAGGTGGTCTTGTAATAAATATTTTTCTTGCTGTTAGCACTATGTTGTCAGGGTTTATTTTGGGTCTATTTCTAGCATTGGGGCGGATCTCAAAAAATGTTATCATTAGCCGGATTGTTACTTGTGTAATTGAAATTACACGCGCGTTGCCTTTATTACTAATACTGTTCTGGTTTTACTTCTTTATCCCCATTCTTATAGGCAAGCCGCTACCAATCTTTTTGAGTGCTTATCTTTCACTCACTTTTTATTCTGCTGTAAATCAAGCTGAAATTTTCCGAAGCGGACTTATGAACATCTCCAAAGGACAATGGCAAGTTGGTTATTCTACAGGATTATCAAATTATCAACGTATGGTATATATTATACTGCCTCAAGTGATAAGGATGATGCTCACGTCCTTTGTGGGTTTTTTTATATCGCTTTTTAAAGACACTTCAGTTATATATATTATAGGTATTATAGATTTGACTCAGATAGGTATAATTTTAAGCCAACGGGAGCCGGATAAAATTATATTTTCATACGTGCTAGTAGCTATCCTCTATTTTATTATATGCCATATAGTGTCATTGTATTCGAAAATATGGGAAAAAAAACTATTGAAATGGTCTAAATGATAACTGATTGAGAAAGAGAAGTTATCTTATTAAGAAAATGGATAATCCGAGTTTTTGTGAATTGTGTAAGTATTTGTACAAATATTTTTACCTGTTAGAGCTCAAGTCTCTAAGTCTCTATCAAACTATTGCAATATACAATAGTTTATGGTAGCATGTAATAGTAGTAGTTGAAATAGTTTATAGTTGCATATCCAACCAATGAAAAGCTATATTAAGAATTTAGGATAATTATATATAAAGTATAGGTTATACATTAAATCATTTTTATAAGCACTTATTGGTTGTTAATCGTTGGGGGGGCACGTTAACCACTGGTAAGGAATATACAGTGAAGTCATGATAACTTATCAAAAAGGATAAGCGAAAGGATATAACTATGTCAATAATGAAACAGCTTTGAGAGACAGAGAATAATGTGTTGGTAAATATTGTTTGTGTGAATAGATAGGCAATATAAGGGTAAGCAATTCTGAGGGAATGTTAGATAAGGATCATTTATACCATTTGTAACATCTAGAGAGGCTCTTCAAAAGGCTTATAAAGTTTAAAAGGTAACTACCTTTATTTCTATGAAATATTTTCTTTGAATTCGAATTTGCCAAATAAAAATTATTCAAATTTTAGTGTAAAATGTCTATAGTTGATTGAATAGCTATTATTTAATGGTGTTATATTTAATTATCATATAATGACATTATGCACCTTTAATTATTAAATAGTCATAAATAAAAATATTTTGTGAGGTTGATGCTATGAGTTTTGGAAAATGTTCAATATGTAATTCTATTATTTTGTACAAAGAGGATTTTTTTGAAGCTAAGTGTGAGTTTTGCGGTAAAGAAGAGGAAACATACATTATTTGCTCAAATAATCACTATCTTTGTAAAGTATGTGCAGCTAAAGAAGTTATGGATAAACTTTACCAGTTACTTCCTGAGATTAAGTCAAAAAATCCTCTGGATATAGCAGAAAAGATTATTAGTAAGTGTGGCTTTTCTGGACATACACCCCATCCTATATCTGCAGCTGCCTTTCTGACAGCAGTAAAAAATGTTACTAACCATATTACAAATGAGGATGTGTTGGAGGGAGTTTCAAGAGCTTATAATATTCCTGGTGGTTGGTGCGGATATTATGGAGCATGTGGTGCAGCTGTAGCATTAGGTGCAAGTTTTAGTGTTCTATTAGATGCTACACCAAACTCTGACAAAGAGCGTAGCATTGCTAACAGAGTAACTTCAGCAGCTTTAATTGAAGTTGCCGAGTTAGGAGGTCCATATTGTTGTGTTGCATCAATAAGAGTAGTTTTAGAAAAAGGAATAGAATTATCAAAAAAATACATAGGACTTGAGTTTCCTGAAAAGCAAATAAAGTATAAAAAGTGTTGGGCAGCTTCATTTCAGCCAAATTGTAAAAAAGAAAATTGCAGATTCTACAATATGGAAGCATAGTTTTTGATGGGATGTAAAACGCAAGTATTACTTAGATCGTTAATGTTTTAGCAATGTTATATAGACAATAAAGGAGAAGGATTTAACAATGATAAATAAAGGTGAAATAGAATTTAAAGGTTATAGTATACCATTTTTGCATAAGAAAGTTAATCCAAACCTTCCTACATCGGTGTTTTTTTCTGGAATTTTTAACAATATTGAAACATGGCAATTTCTATTACAAAATCAGTTGTTAAATAAAAAGGTCAATTTTCTATTCTTTTTGTATAGGGGACAACAGGGAGTAGCAAAAGGTTTAGAAAATGAAGAAATTCGAGTAGAGGATAATGCTGAATGTCTAAATAAGATTTTAGAAGTATTAAATCTTAGTGACCAGCAAGTTCATTTAGTAGGATTTTCCATAGGCAATATTTATTTATTGGATTATGCTATTAAAAATCCTCAAAAGGTTAAGTCTATCTTGCTACTTAGCCCATATTTTCTGCTTGACTATTTAAGCAGGGAAAAATTTAATGCATATATAGAGATTGGAGAAGCATTGTCTAGTGATAATTTCTCTAAACACTTTGACCTAAACTACTATGATTTATTCTCTGATATGTATAAAAAGAAATTGAATTCAATACGAATAATGAGGGCTTACATTTTAAGCCAAATTAAAGAAGAACCTGAAAATATGAGTGGTATAATAAAAATTGAAAAGGCCATTCTTGAGTATTGTAAAAAAATTGATTCAAGTTATTTTTCCCAAGTAAAGAAAATTAACTGTAATAAGAAAATAGTTTTTGGAGAACGTGATAGAATTTGTAATCAGGAATTTCTTTTAGATATATGTTCTCAAATAAATGCTGAATATCAAGAAATTTATGGTGCTGGGCATCTATGGCCTATTGTTGATGAACGTGATTTGATAATATCTTTAATGGACAATTATATTGACATAAATGAAAACAGTTCTAGAGATAGAAGAACGGGGACTCGTAAACCAACTAAAATCTCCATTTCTACTAAAGTGGATGATAATAAGACCTATTGTGGATATATCTTAAATATAAGTGAAAAAGGCTTTCTGATTCAAATTGAAGCAAATGAAGAACTATTTAAAAATGTAAATACATTGTTTGTATATAGAGATGATCTGATTCAATTCAATTACAAAGCTCATGTAGCCTGGCTAAAACAGAATGAGAATCTACTTTATATAGGTGTTGAGGTAAGCGAGAAAAGTATGTAGATAAGGTAATTAGAAATGTTTAGGTTTAATAAGTAAGTAGAATAGCAGTTATTAAACTCAGTAATAAAAAATATATATGGAGTGAGGTAGTGAAATTGAATAGAAAAGATTTAGATAAAATAATTATAAAGATCCTAAAGGAAGTAACTGCGCTTCCAAAGATTTCTGTAAAGTCTGATATTAATGATTTATACATTGACTCTATTACTTGGGTGCAAATAATTGAAAAAATAGAAGAAAAGATAGGTAAGTTTTCAGATTTGGAAGCTTTTTTCACAGAGTCATTATCTGTAAATACCGTGAAGGAAATGATAGATTTAATTGATCTTCATATGAGTAAGAATTGAAAAATAAATTAGATAAACTGGAGTTGGTATGCAATGACTTCAAATAGAATAGATACTTTCTATAAGCTGTTTCAAAAAATAAAAAATAGTAAAACAAATTATCTTTATTGCTATATTACTGATAACTTACAAATAAAGCCAAGTCAAAAAAGTTTTTATGAAATATTTTGTGACATTGAGTTGGCGTACAGTAATCTAATATACAATGGAATAACTAAAAATGATGTTGTAGGTTTATATTTAGATAATTCCTATCATTTTTTTGTTATTGATATGGCGCTAATATTATTAGGAGCTCAGACAATCATACAGAGTTCTTTAGAACCAGTTGACTTAGTACAAAAACGACTTGAACAGTTTAAAGTGACAATTCTCATTGTAAAAGATAAGGAAACTAAGGATTTTTCTGGGGATTTTAAAAAATATGAAATATCAAACCTATTCGATAGTAATATTGAAAAGGTCCAGGTCAAAGAAGAAAAAATACATAATAAAGACTTTTCAATTATCTTTTCATCAGGAACTTCAGGTATACCTAAAAGTTTAGGAATTTCTGAAAAAGGTAGTCTAGAAAGTGGTAGTATATATTTTCAACATATGAAGTATAACCAAAATGACAGAATGCTTATTTATCTTCCTTTGGCAAGCTATCAACAACGGTTTTTAATGTGGAGTTGTTTGGCCAATAATGTGAATATAGTTTTAGTGGATGAAAAAAAACTCTTCAAGGGCCTGGTTGAGTTTAAACCCTCAATAATATTGGCTCCACCAAATTTCTATTATAACTTATTTAGATTAAGTGAAGGAACAAATTTCTTTACTAAAATATTGAGAAGAGTTTTGCCATACAAAGCTAATAGTAAGCTATTACAGCTTATTGCCAATAATATTACTTATAAAAAACTATATCTTGTTTTCGGTCATAGGCCAAGGTACCTATTGACGGGTATGGCTCCTATTGATATAAAGCTATTAGAATATTTTCAGAGAGCATATTTAGATATTTATCAGATATACGGACAAACTGAAATTGGTATGATTTGTGGCAATACAAAAGAGAGAAACAAAATAGGGACAGTAGGAACACCAATTCTAAAAATTGATATATCTGATGAAGGAGAAATTATTGCTAACAATGACAATCCAACAGTGAATAGATATTATTTAGAAGATGGTAGCACCGAAGATCTTCACCCTTTCTCAAGATCCACTGGAGATGTTGGAGATATAGACAATGAAGGTTTTATAACTATAAGTGGAAGGAAAAATGAAACCATTATTTTAAGCAATGGAGTAAAAATAAATCCTTCGGTTTTAGAGAATAAAATAAAAACTAGTTTTAGTCTAGATGAGGTGTTGATTTTTAAATCAAATGATAAAAAATCTATGAATATGCTTGATATTGTTATTTTTTTCTATGCAGAGAAGGACAATTTAAAACAAATAGATGATATAAAAGGATTAGTTATAAATATTCCAGAAATAAAGTATAATTCTGAAAACATTCGAATATCAAAATTTGCTGTATCTGAATTGGAAAAAAAGCACGTCTATACTGAAAATGGTAAATTTTCAAGAGTTCGTGCAATTAATTTAATTAAAGAAAATAGTAATAGGATTGATAATATATTATAGATAATGAAATTTAATTTTAAAATTAGGGTTTGTTATCTAAAGAAAGAGGGACTTTTATGTTACATAATTGTGATGACATTGAAATAATAGATGCACATATACATCTACCATCTAGTCATTCTTTATTTCCATCTTTTTATGAACCAATTGGAGATAATATTTATTCGGCAATAAGGAAGTACTTTCCTAGAATGAGCAAAGAAGCTGCAATTAATAACATTAAATCGGTTTATAGTGATCATAATGCAGAAAAACTAATATTGGATATGAATGAAGCTAATATAAAAAAGGCTATTTTGCTACTCCCCGATCTTACATATGCTCTTAAGGGTGTGCATTATTCAATTGAAGATCAGATTGAGCAACATATTAATGTTATAAAGACTAATCCTGGTAGGTTTTATTTAATGGCTGGAGTAGATCCACGTTGGGGGAAAAGTGGCTTTGAGTTATTTAAAAAATATGTTGATCAAAAAGTAATTAACGGGTTAAAACTGTATACTCCATGCGGTTATTTCCCAAATGATCCAAAGCTAAGACCTTATTATGAATTATGCTCGGATATTAAAATGCCAGTAATATTTCATACAGGACCAACTTCTCCTGTTTTTAGGTTTGAGTATTCTCGAATTCAGCATATTGATGAAATTGCCCATAAGTACCCCAATATTAATATTATTTTAGCCCATGGTGGAGTCAATAATATTGATGAGGCAGTAGAACTATGTGCATATCGTCCTAATGTTTATCTCGATATAAGCGGATATATGATGACTAAGGACCCTCTTGGTCCATTAAAAGCCCTTAAAAATTTATTTAAAAGAAAAGTAAATCATAAAATTATTTTCGGCACTGATTGGCCAATCGGTGGATATAAAAGTAAATATCATGGAATAGTGAAGAGCTTACTAAAACCCGAAAATGATGTGATAACTCAGCTAAGTAAAAGTGAAGTCAGAATGATATTTAATGAAAATATTTTAGAATTACTATATCAATAATTATTTTTTTGCTATACATGGAGGAAGTGGCATGAAGGAATTAAAAAAAACAATAAGTCTTTGGAAAGGTTTAGCCTTAGCTGTAAGTATGATAATAGGCTCAGGGCTACTTGGTTTGCCAGGCATATCATTAGAAGTTGGCAATGTATATTCAGCTGCTGGTGGTTGGATTATAACGTCAATATCAGCAATACCCCTTATTTATATTTTTAGCTATCTTGGCATGAAATTTACATCTTCTGCGGGTATTTCGAAATATGCTCAAGAAGCAGTTGGTAAAGGTGGAGCTTATGCAGTTTCGATTGTATTATGTGGAACACTAACTCTAGGAATTCCTACAATGGCTTTAATTGGAGGTTCCTATATGCAAAAATTATTTATGCTTCCAGAGAATTCTATTGCTTGGCTCGCAATTGCTTCTTTAGCTTTGATGACAATTGGAAATATATTTGGTGTTAAAGTTACAAATGCGATAAATACCGCTTCATTTATTGCTTTAGTATCAATGGTATTAATCATTATCTTTTCCAATATATCTTTCTTAAATAAAGGAATAATAGTATTTGGAGAATTTATTATTGGAAAAGGATATATAAATTATACGGACTTGTGGCGTACTTCTGCTATTTTGTTCTGGGCTTTCCTTGGTTGGGAGAATTTATCCTTTGGATTAGAGGAATTTAAAAATCCTAAAAAGACAATTCCACGTGTCTATTGGCTTAGTTATGTAATAGTAATTTCACTATATTTGGCGCTAGCTGCAACAAGTATAGGTGCTCAAGTTTCTGGTATATCAGTTGAAGGAGCCTCTGGTCTAGCTTCTCTAATGAATCATACCCCTATAGGATTTGTGTTAACCCTGTTTATGGTACTTGTTATACTTGCTAATTTAAATGCTTGGATGTTTGGATTTAGCCGTTCAGTTTATTCATCAGGACGTGTAGGGATTTTACCCTCATATTTAGGTCGGTTATCTAAAAAAAATGTTCCAGTAAATAGCTTAATAACATTATTTATAGTGTACGTTTTAATAATAATCTTAACTATTTATGTAAAACAGCTTTCTATGTCAACTTTAATTTTGCTAGTTAATCAAAATTTCGTAGTTCTATACGGATTTAGCATTTTTGCGTATTGGAAAACTGAAAACAAACCTATTCGTTGGTTAGTTACAATATTAGCTGCTTGTTCATTTGGATTTTTTATTTCCGGATTTAATTGGTGGGTGTTTTATCCAATAATTCTTTTAGGCTTAGGATATTTTATTTATTATAGAGTTAGCAAGATGAATAATCTTATAAATAATGAGCAGGTATAATTATTGACGTAAAAATTTCCATTAAATATTGTATTATGAAATACTAATTAATAGTGAAAAAAAATGTGGAAGAAACATTGTGAAGCAAGTCTTAGAGCTTGTTAATACGACGAGGAAAGGGAGAACATCCTTCATGGCGAAAGCAAGTTTTGCAAAGGATTTATAGGCTCTAGACCGCGAAACTTAAGCTTATGGAATATTTTGCCTCGCACTTATTAAATGCACTCCAAAGTTACATAAATTCAGGAGGTCATCTATTTGTTTGTATATAAAACTATTGACATATACAACTATTGCTAATAATATATATATAATGATGAATACTACTTCATATTTTCAAGATGAGTAATTTTATGTAGAAATTTATGAGAATAAAGCTCTCCATCAGAGGATGAAAAGTATAGAGCAAGTGAATGTTTTTGTGAATGTGCTATGTTATAAGAAGCAATCAAATGGCAAACCTATAAAATCAAAGGCTTCTTTCTATACTTAAAAAGTATTCTCAGAATAGATATGTAGTATTTTTATGTAAAAGGGGGAGGTAAATATGGTTATTAGACATCTTTCTAATTATAATTGTAAAGTAAAGCTAAGAGAATTTATTGAAGATTTATTTAGTACATGGAAACATGAAAGTTCTTTTTCAAAAGAAAACATTTGCTGTCCTCAACGGCCCATTAATGAAATAATGGAAAAAGTTGATACAGTTGATGGAAATATGTCTGATTTTATAGTTGCTTTTGATGAAAAAACTGAAAGCATTTGCGGCATGTTGTATATTACATTTGATTCTAATAAATTAGCTTATATCAGCTTAGTAAATGTTAGTCCTAAATATAGAAGAATGAAAGCTGGTTTTTCACTATTAAGCTATTCTATGATTTTATCTGCAAAGAGGGGGATCGAGGGTATAATGTTAGATACTTGGAATGGAAATGACAGGGCAATTGCATTATTTGAAAAGTTTGGCTTCATTAAAACTTCCGCTAATGACAAAATAATTGAGTTCAAAACTAATTTACCTAGATTTCTACAAGAAGCATATCCTAATCTGGAAAGTCTTTCTTTAGATCATTCAATTTTAAATAACGATGTTTTGAAGTCAATTTTATCATAAACTTTTTAAATATAGACAAATGATATTAAAATTTGAGATTTAGTAATATAAAATAAATGAAAGGGGAAACTTAATTGAAAAGTATAAAACAAATTGCTATTTATGGTAAGGGCGGAATCGGAAAGTCAACTACATGTTCAAACATATCTGCATCTTTAGGGTTAATGGGTTATAAAGTATTGCAAATTGGATGCGATCCGAAAGCCGACTCCACCAAGAATTTAGTTGGTGGAAATAGAATGCCAAACATTTTAGATTATGTCAAAGAGAATTCAAAGAACATCTCCATTGATAAAATAGTTACAAAAGGATTTGCTAATACATACTGTATAGAAGCTGGAGGACCAGAGCCTGGAATTGGATGTGCTGGAAGGGGGATTATATCTGCCATTGAAATTATAGAGCAGCTAGATTTATTTAAAGAATTAGATATTGAAGTAGTAGTGTACGATGTTTTAGGGGATGTTGTTTGCGGTGGTTTTGCAGTACCATTGAGAATGGGATTTGCAAAAGATGTATATTTAGTTACTTCTGGAGAAGTAATGGCATTATATGCAGCTAACAATATAGCAAAAGCCATTAACCGATTTGGTCAAAGAAGTGATGTTAGATTAGGTGGAATTATATGTAATCAGCGTAATGCGTATTTAGAGAAAGATATTGTAAATATCCTTTCCAACAAATTAAGCTCACATATTATAGGGTGGATTCCTAGGGATAATATTGTTCAGGAATGCGAGCTAGCTGAAAAGACTGTTATGGAAGGTAGCCCTGAATCTAATCAAGCTAAAGTCTATAGGGAATTAGCCAAGAGTATTCTTGAAAACGATAATTACGTAATTCCTACTCCTTTATCAGACGATGAGTTTGATAAGATGGTTAAGGAACCACTAATAAAAAGATAGGGTGTAGAAAATGAGTAGACAAATTGAAAGTAAGATAGCAATGTTAAGCATGCTGGTTAGAGAAGTAAAAGCTGATAATTTAAATATTAGAGATTGTATTGATATGCATCAATTTTGTGCGTTTTGGGGTGCCTTTGATATTTTAAATTACTTTAATGATGTAGTAATTCTTGTACATGGTCCTTCAGGGTGCTTAGGAAACAGAAGGTTCCTTCCAACAATGGGACACCTTGGGGAGTGTGATAACAAACCTCATTTATCAACTTCTTTTACAAATAGAGAAGTTGTTTTCGGGGGAGAAAAGAAATTGGTAGATAGTTTGAATGAAGTAAACAGTCAATATAACCCTAAAGTCATTGCCGTCTTAACCAATTGCTGTGCAGATATCATTGGAGATGATGTTGAAGGATGTATTGAAGGATTACCCGTTGAATTAAGGGAAAAAATAATTTATCTTAATTCAGGAGGATATTCAGGAAAATCCTATCGTCGTGGTACAGAGATGGCTTTTAAGCTCTTATCTAAACATCTACATTCTAATATACATACTATAGATGTAAATAGCGAAGAAAAAAGTGTAAATCTGTTTTTAAGAAGATGGATTTGGGATCAGACTAAGCAGGAAGAAATCCATGAAATTAAGAGAATGTTTCAAATGATAGGAGTAAGATTAAATAAAATATTTAATCAAGGATTATCAATCCAAGACTTTTATGAAATACAAAATGCACAATTAAATGTTGCCCTATGCTTGTTTTTTGGTATGGGTTTATTTGATGAACTAAATAATAAATTTCGTATACCTTATTCAAAGGTTACATACCCTATGGGACTATTTGCTACTAAGAAGTGGCTAGATGAAATCTCAAGGATTCTACAATTAGACGTTAATATTGAAGAGTTAGAGGAAGTTAAAGAATTAGAAGAACAGCGTAGGGAATTAGTCAATGAATTAGGAAAAGGACGAAAGTGTATTATTTGGACACAGACTGGCGAACGTATGCTTGCTTTGGTCAAGCTAGCATATGAGTTGGAAATGGAGCCTATAGTTGTAGGTGTAGAGCCTTCAATAGTTAGAGACAAACTACCTATATTTGAAAAGGAAATTTTAGAAGATGGACTAGATGTGAAGGTGTTTATTTCAAAGTATATTGAAGATGTTAATGAACTAATTGAGTATTTGGGAAACCCAGTGATTTTTTGTAATAATAATTACTTTCCTGACCAAACTGTTTTTAAGTATAGATTTGCGCAAAATCCAGTGTATGGGTTTAATGGTACAAGAAAAATATATCAAGAAATGTTCAATGTACTAAAAAAGAAAAGCAATAAATATTCATTATTTGTGGAAGGTTGAAAATATGAGAAATACAACTCTATGCATTGATTCAATTGAAAAGTGTGGAATACTAGGAGTTAGCCATGTAATTGCCCAAATAGCTAATTCTTCAGTTGTCATCCATGGACCTAAAGGATGTGTTTATCCAGCTTATGAAGCTTCAATAAATTATCCTTTGAACATAAACTATACAGAGATGTGTGAAAAGTCTACTGTTTTTGGTGGAGAAAATGATGTGAGCGAAAAGATAGTTGATGAGTTCTACGAAAATAGACCAGATTTAATGGCTGTAGTAACTACTTGCTCATCTGAAATTATTGGAGATGATATTGACGGATTAATAAAGCTTGCGAATTTACCCATTCCTGTAATCCGAATTGACGGTGGAGGATTTCTTAACACACAGACATCTGGCATGAATATGGCTATGAAAGCTTTAATTGAAATGCTATGTGAAAACATTGACAATTCTTATCCAATAGTAAATTTGATTAGCCCAATTTGTATAAGTTCGAGTTGGCAAGAGGATATGAAATATCTATCTAATTTACTAAATGAATTTGGAATTAAAGCAAGGCCCCTATTTTGTAATGCAACTGTTGAGGATATAAGAAATTATGGTCGTGCATGTTTAAATGTAGTAATATGTTCACCAATTGGGCAGGATGCTGCTGAATATATGCATAAGAAATATGAAATCCCATACATAACTCTTCCGTATCCTCTAGGTCTAGAAAAAACTGAATTTTTTATTAAAAGTATTTTAAAGGCTGTACAAAATAAGAAGGATATATCATCTTTACTAGAAGAAAAAAGAGCCATTATCAAGAGCCGGTTTAATAGCGGCATGGGAAAAGTAAACTCCTTTAGACATTTTGAATATATTAAAAAACTAAAAAAAATGATAGTAGGGACTCCAGAAATTGCACTAGCCTTTTTAAGTATTATAGTAAATGAGTTTGAAGACAAAATAGACACAGTAATTGTAAAGGATTTAGAGGTTGATGATGCTGAGGTAATTAAAGCTAAGCTAAAGGAAGTGTCTCCTTTAACAGAAGTAATTATTACAGATGATAATCAGATAGTAAAGGAAAGTATACAAAGCTGTAAACCTCAGGTTCTGTTTGGAAGTGATACTGAATATTATTTTGCAAAAGAATTATATGAACCTGCATATATTAATATTTGTTATCCAGGAGCAAGAGAAATATGCTTTAACCGTTATCCTGTAGTTGGATACGAAGGGACATTGTATTTCTTTGAGAAATGGTATAACAAAATTATATATAGACATTTATGAGCATAACGATTACTAACATAGGAGGCTCGATGCCTGAGCTTTTTATTAGTATTCTAAGTGAAAGGAGGTTTAAGTATGAGCCAAGAAGATATTAAAAACAAAACTAATGAGCAAGATGTTGAAGAAACCAGTGTAAAAGACTCTACAAACAAAGAAAATGAGTGTTCTACTGGAGATTGTTGCTGTAATCTCTTTAGTTACAAAAGGCCAACAGAGGATGATGCAAAAAAAACCAAGAGAAAAACTTGTTGCTAAGAAATACTCAAAATGCAAAGTAATCTACTGCTGATTAATTTGCTTAGCAGTAGATTACTTGAATTTTAGCATAAAATGTATAGGATAAGTAGAATAGCAAAATTCACATAATTAATAAGGTTGAAAATTACGAATAGTTAACATATATCAAATTTAACTATAATTACTAAAGTTAATTGGGGTTTAATAGCATTATATAAATGTGTTATAATAATCGAAGAAAAATATTTGTTGAAGGAAGGGTGATTTCAATATGTCATGTGATTGTAATATTAATTCCACGGAATTGCTACAGAAAGCAGAAAAATCTTTAATGTATGTTACTAATAGACCAGATATCATTTTCGTAAAAGGTAAAGGTTCATATTTATGGGATAGTAATTGTAACAAATATCTAGATATGGTAGCTGGATGGGCTGTTTGTTGTTTAGGGCACTGTCCTGAAATAATGGTTGATGCTTTGACACATCAAGCTAAATTACTTATAAACCCAAGTCCTTCTTTTTATAATGAGCCTGCAATAGAGTTTGCAAATCTGCTTACAAAAATCACCTGCATGGATAAAGTTTTTTTTATTAATTCTGGGGCAGAAGCGAACGAGGGTGCTATTAAACTAGCAAGAAAATATGGGCAAAAGTATAAGAATGGAGCTTTTGAAATTATTACCACGTGGAATAGTTTTCATGGAAGAACATTGGCTACAATGGCGGCTTCTGGTAAAAAACCATGGGAGAACCTCTATCAGCCAAGACCGCAAGGATTTACAAAGGTAAATTACAATGATATTGAGTCACTAAAGCAAGTAATATCTAAAGATACTTGTGCTGTTATGCTCGAGCTTGTTCAAGGTGAGGGCGGTGTAATAGTAGCCGATAAAACTTATATTAAACAAGTACGACAACTTTGTGATGAAAATAATATTTTACTTATAATCGATGAAGTACAAACTGGATTAGGAAGACTGGGACACATGTTTGCATATGAAGATTATGGAATTGAACCTGACATAATGACACTTGCAAAGGGAATAGGAGGAGGATTCCCACTATCGGCCCTTCTTGCAAAGGATAAGGTGTGTTGTTTTGAGCCTGGAGATCAGGGAGGAACTTATAGTATGACACCTTTAGGTGTCGCAGTAGGGAAAGCAGTTATTGAGGAGATTATCAATTCAGATTTGTGTAATAACGCAAAAAATATGGGTGAGTATTTTACTGAGCAATTAAATAAATTGAAAGATCAACATAAAGTTATAAATGAAATAAGAGGAAGTGGACTATTACTAGCAATTGGGTTACATGAAGAAATTGCTAACCAGGTAAAAGATGAGTGCATGAATAATTATTTGATTATTAATGCTCCAAATACAAAAACACTAAGGTTTATGCCAGCTTTAAATATTTCAACAGCTGAAGTTGATGAGGCTATAAGTATTTTAAGTAACGTTTTAAATAGAGTTTCCTAAATATCTTGAAAGAGGTGTCGTTAATGATGTTCAAAGGCGTATATGTGGCAGTTGTTACTCCATTTGAAAATGGAAGAATAGCTGAAAAAGTATATGAAACATATTTAGAAGGATTAATTAATTCAGGAATAGCAGGGATTATTGTTTGCGGAAGTACAGGAGAATCTTCTATGCTATCTATGGAGGAGCATATTAATCTTTTCAAACTTTCCAAAGAAATTGTAAAAGATAGAATACAAGTTATTGCAAACTCTGGAGCAAACTCAACACACGAAGCTATTTACTTGACACAAGAGGCTGAAAAATTAGGAGTTGATGCAGCTTTATCAGTAGTTCCTTATTATGTTAAACCTACACAAGAAGGTCTATATCTTCACTTTAAAGCTATTCATGATGAAACAAAAAATATTCCACTGATAATATACAATGTACCAAGTAGAACAGTAGTGGATTTAAAAGTTGAAACAATTGTTAGACTATCTAAATTGGAAAGATACATCGGTATTAAAGAAGCTTCTTCAGACATGGAAAAGGTAAGTTTAATGGTATCTCAAACAAAACCAGACTTTAGCGTGTTGTCTGGAAATGATTCTACATTTTTACCATTATTAACGGTTGGAGGACATGGAGTTATTTCTGTTATAGGTAATATTATGCCTAATGAATTAGTTGAACTCTATGAAAGTGTTGAAAAAGGTGATTTAACAAAAGCTATAGATATTAATACTAAAATGTTACCCCTTTTCCAAGCACTTTCCTTTGAATCAAATCCAATACCTGTTAAGTATGCTTTGTATAAGATGGGGAAAATATCTAATGAATTAAAATTACCACTTACTCTATTGAGTAAACCATATCAGGAAAAAATGGATCAGGTTTTAAAAGATTTATCATTAATATAAGCAATTTTTTACAAATATTTATAAGACTTATCACAATAGTTAATAGGGTGATGATTGCTAATTTCTCAATCATCTATCCTATTAACTATTTATTTGAAATATCAAAATGCTTATAAAGAGGAGCGTATATAAAGTATTGATAAAATGTGATCAATATTAGAAGAAGTAGAACTCCTTGGAAATGATTAAGCATTTTATTAAAATTCAAATGAGTAGATAAATTAAGTTGCTTGAATAACAAAGGTTCTTCTAAAATATAACTAAATTACTATTTTGAAAGCAGGTACATATATGATTAAGGTTCTTCACCCTTGTTTTGATGAAACTGAATCAGGATGTCGAATTCATCTACCGATAGCAAGAAAATGTAACACTAAATGTAATTATTGCAAGATGGCATTCTCAAAATGTGAAATAAGACCTGGTGTTACTGAAAAAATACTAGATGTTAATGATATACCAACCTATGTTAATGAAAGTTTAGAAATATATAATGATTGTAAGATTATTGGAATAGCAGGACCTGGTGACCCACTTGCAAATCCAGATGATATTTTCTCTGCATTGGAAATTGTAAGTCAGAATTACCCAGATTTCAAAAAATGTATGTGTACAAATGGGTTTGGAGTAGAAGACTGTGTTGATAAGATAAAAGAAGTTGGTGTAGATTATATTACTCTGACCATTAATTCTATAAATGTAAGCACCCTTAGTAAAATATATAAATTTATTTACTATCGTGGTGAATATTACGAAGGAGAAAGTGCAGGGCAACTAATTTTGAGATTGCAAAAGTCTGCATTAGATATTCTTAGTAATATAGAGGATTTAAAAATTAAAATAAATATTGTCTTTATACCAGGAATTAATAATGGGGAAATTAATAATTTAATACAGTTTCTTTATAAGTATAAAATTGATATAATAAATATTATCCCCTTGCTTTCTGTAGAAGGAACTGAGTTTGGAACCATTGAGCCTTTAACACATAGTGAATTTTGCAAGATTAAGAAAGGCCTTGAAAATAAGTATTCTAAATTAAAGTTTAAACAGAGTTGTCAAAGGTGCCGTTCTGATGCAAGAGGAAGAATACATTTATAGTAGTTTTTAAGATTACGTCAAAAATATATTGTGTTCTAGGAGAAGATTTAGATGATTACATCGAATAATGAAAAAAAATTAAGAGAACTAATAAGACAAATTGAAGCAAAACTAGGAATACTAAATGAAATGGAATCTACTACATGCTGTGGGGTATCTTTTACACAATGTCATGCCATTATAGAAATTGGGCGAAACACTAATGTTTCACTAAATGAACTGGCAGAAAAATTAAATGTTGATAATAGTACAATGAGTAGAACTGTTAATAATATTGTTAATAAAGGTTTAGCTAATAGAGAACTTGCTCTAAATGATAGAAGATATGTTAATATATCGTTAACTGAAGATGGTAAAATTGTGTTTGAAGAAATAAACCTTAAAATGAACAATTACTTTAAAAAAATATATGAAAATATTCTACAGGATAAGCGCGAGCAAGTTCTAGAAAGTCTTGAGCTTTTAGCAGATGCTATAACAAAAAGTGTTCGATGTAAAAAAGGATAATATATTATTTTCATTTTTTATCTTAAATATAAAACTTCTGAACACTAGGTATCATCAGAAATTGCAAAGGCGAGGTAAGCAATGGTTATATATGATTATATAGGGAAATATTGCATAATAAATCATGAAACTAAAATGATAGGTGAATTAAATATAATAAAAGCAGGTAAAATTGTGTACGAAGTTGTGCGTATTGTTAATCGTGTACCACTTTTTCTTGAAGAACATTTTTTACGTTTAGATAAGTCCGTTTCTTTAATTGGTACACATTTTATATATGATTTAGAAATTATAAGAGCGGATATTGAAAAATTAATCTCACTTGAGCAATTAGAAAACTGCAATGTGAAGATTGTGACCTCAGTTGTAGATAACTTTCAGGTGATTGCAATATATTTAAGTAAGTTTTACTATCCTTCAATAAAAGAATACTCAGAAGGGGTATATGCTAGCCTAATCAACATAGAGAGAGAAAATCCTAATATTAAGAAGATTAATACTAGTTATATAGATACCATATACAAGAAAGTAATAGAAACTAAGGCATTCGAGATTCTTTTAGTAAACTCACGTAATGAGATACTTGAAGGAAGTAAGTCAAATATTTTTTTTGTTAAAGGGGAAAAAGTATTTACTTCACCAGATGATCTTGTATTAAAAGGGATAACAAGAAGTTTTGTAATAAA
Source organism: Acetivibrio alkalicellulosi (assembly GCA_008125075.1). Taxonomy (GTDB): domain Bacteria; phylum Bacillota; class Clostridia; order Acetivibrionales; family Acetivibrionaceae; genus Herbivorax; species Herbivorax alkalicellulosi. The sequence goes on from VLTH01000001.1 coordinate 411,962, forward strand.
TATTTGTGATAGATTAGGAATAGATTTAATACAAACGGTTATAAGCATTAACTATCTATCAAATATTGAGGCTGTATTTCTCACTGGAACTTCGATAAAAGTATTACCAATAGCTAAAATAGAGAACCATAGTTTTTCATCTGCTTCAAATAAGATTGTAGTTAGTATTCTTAAAAAATATGATGAACTCATTAATGACTATATAGTGGAAAATAATATTAAATAATATTAAATTGCTAATATCATGAGCATTCATAAATTAGATAAATTGTCAAAGAACTTTTGCGGTTGTTGATAATAATGTTTTTAAATTAATCAATCACAGTTAGAGTATATCGATGTTGAACTGTATACAGATATAATTTTACAATTGATACTTTAAAGAACCCGAATTCTACAGGTAGATGTAACTAAATATGGAAGTTGGTTAGCTCCGTGTATATCATCAATGCATAATATAAGTCGTACAGGCGATTGCATTTGCTTAGAGGTTGATGTTGAAAAAAGGTTACCAAAGCAAATAAGACCAACATTTAGTAGACAGATGATTTTTAATCTTATTTTATATGGAAATATTTATTAATTGTTTTAACAGTGGCGATCTGGAGGTTTATATGATAGAAATTGAACAGGCAAGAGAAGTTGTGCTGGATAGTGTAGTAAAAATAGAATCAGAAATAGTAGATATAACATCTTCTTTAAATAGAATTCTGGCATGTGATATATATTCAGATATTGATTTGCCTACCTTTAATAATTCAGCTATGGATGGATATGCAGTTATTTCATCGGAAATTAAAGAAGCATCCTGTGATCAGCCTATAAGACTTGAGGTAATTGGGGAAATCCCCGCAGGATATACTTATAGTGGCAAATTAATGAATGGAAAGGCTTTGAAAATAATGACTGGTGCCCCAATTCCTGAAGGAGCGGACACTATTGTTCCAATTGAGTATACAAAAGAGGAAGGGGCACTAGTAAAAGTATTTCGAGGTGTAAAGGAGAAAGAGAATATCAGGCAAAAAGGTGAAGATGTAGCACGTGGAGAGCTAGTAATAACGAAAGGTAAAAAACTATCCCCAGTTGATATAGGAATGCTTGCTGCACTGAATCTTCGTAATGTTAGTGTTGCCAAACTACCTAATGTAAGTATACTATCTACTGGAGATGAGGTTGTTGATATAGGAGAGGAATTATCATCAGGTAAAATAAGAGATATTAATAGTTATAGTTTATATGCAAATGTCATTAAGTATGGGGGTATGCCTAAAAGTTTAGGAATTGCTAAGGACAATAAAGATGCACTATTTAAAAGTATTGAAAAAGGTTTAAATTCGGACATGCTTTTAATTTCTGGAGGAGTATCTGTCGGAGACTATGATTTTGTAAAAGAATTACTAATAGAAAAGGGTGTAAGTATAAAATTTTGGAAGGTTGCTATTAAACCTGGGAAGCCGGTACTTTTTGGTGTGAAGGGAAATACATTGGTATTTGGATTGCCTGGCAATCCAATCTCTACATTGGTTACCTTTAGGGAGTTTGTTTTACCTGCTATGTGTAAAATGCAGGGGCGCTTAGGTAAACCAATTACAGAACAATATGCAGTTTTGGAAAGAGACATATCTATAAGCCCAGGTCGAAGACATTATATTATGGGACGGATTTGTTACAGGGGCGGAAGATATTTTACAAAACCTGTTGGAATTCAGAGTTCAGGTGCACTTAATTCGATGTTGCAATCCAATTGCTTAATAATTGTACCTGAAGATACTCCACGAATTATAAGCGGTGAAAAAGTTTTAGTACAATTATTAGATGAATAAGGAATGAAAAATGATACCAATAGTTTCGATAGTTGGAAAAAAAAATAGCGGTAAGACTACCTTGATAGAGAATTTAATTCCTAATTTAAAAGAAATGGGTTATAAAGTCGGTACTATAAAGCATGACGCTCATAAATTTGATATAGACCATAAAGGAAAAGATACTTGGAGAATGTCTAGATCTGGAGCGGATACAGTTGTTATATCTTCTATGGAAAAGATGGCCATGATTAAAAAGATTGACGTTGAAAAAAACCTGGATAAAATAGCAGAATGGTTGTTTACTGACGTTGATATTATTATAACTGAAGGTTATAAAAGTATGGATAAGCCTAAAATAGAGATTATACGATTTGATAATCCTATAACTACTACTGATAATAACCTTATTGCATTAGTTAATAATTTTGTTGATGAAAAGTCTTTTCAATCATCTGAAAGTTTTGATAATATTAAATTATTCAGTTTTAAAGATTTAGAGAATATTGCTGAGTTTATTGTTCGAAAATTTTTATGTAAAGATTCATCAAAGAGTTGAAGATAAGAGATATGTAATTTTGTTTGATATAGTACAATAAGATCTTTATTATAATGCTACTTCACAATAGATAATTGTAGAACATTGCTACAAAGTAATATTAGGCTGAAAGGTAAGTTTGAAATGTAAGAGGTGATGAAAATTCTAATTGATAAATATGGCCGCAAAATTGATTATCTAAGGATTTCAGTAACTGATAGATGCAATTTAAGATGTATATACTGTATTCCTAAATGTGGTGTACTTCAAGCTGTGGAAGAAGAAATGCTGAATATAAAGGAAATTGTAAGCTTTGTTAAGGTAGCATTTTCAAATGGTATAAGAAAAATAAAAATAACAGGTGGGGAGCCGTTACTAAGAAAAGATATAGTAGAATTAGTCTCTTGTATTGCAGAAATTGATTCAATCATGGATATATCAATGACCACCAATGGGGTTTTAATAAAAAAATTTGCATCCGAATTAAAGAAAGCAGGACTTAAAAGATTAAATATAAGTTTAGACTCATTATGTTCAGACAAGTATAAGAAAATTACAAAAAACGGAAACCTTGAAGATGTTGTAATGGGGATTGAAAGAGCAATGGAATTAGAATTTTCTCAGATAAAGTTAAACACTGTAATTATAAGGGGCATTAACTTTGATGAGATGTTAGACTTTGTACAATATTCAGTAAAAACTGGTACGATTGTAAAATTTATAGAATATATGCCCTCGAAAAACAGTCTTGGTGGGTATGCAAAAAAATTTGTATCTGCTGATGAAATGAGACTTATATGTAATGAGAAATTCAGTCTTTTACCGACAGTGGTAGATGGAAATGGACCAGCAAAATACTATTCAGTATATGGCACAAATGGAACTATTGGATTTGTTAGCCCTTTAAGCTGTAAGTTCTGTTCTGACTGTAACCGAATAAGGCTGACGTCAGATGGGAGACTGGTTTCGTGTTTATATGCTCATGATTGGGTTGATATTAAAAATAGTCTTAGAAAAGGACCTGATATTGATGAGCTTACTAAACTTTTATTTAGAGCAATTGTAAGCAAACCAGCAAACCATAGTTTGATTGTTCAGGATAATCAAATGGAATTTTGTTCAATGATGAGGATAGGAGGATGAAATATGATTGAAGAGTTGACACACCTAGATAAGGAAGGAAGAGCAAAAATGGTAGATGTTTCAATTAAAGAGCCTACCTTTAGAGAAGCCTTTGCACAGGTATCGATTGAAATGACAGAAGAACTTATTGAGTTAGTTAAATCAAATAAAGTAGCAAAAGGAGATATCTTTAGTGTGTCAAAATGTGCAGGTGTTATGGCTGCAAAACAGACAAGCATGTTAATTCCTCTGTGCCATCAGATACCTTTGGATAAAGTAGAATTAGATTTCTACATTGAAAGTAATCGGATCGTTATTAAAACTTTTGCTAGGGCATATTCCAAAACTGGAGTTGAAATGGAAGCATTAACTGCGGCAGCTGTTGCTGCATTGACAATTTATGATATGTGTAAAGCAGTAGATAAAAGTATAATTATTTCAGAAATTAAGCTACTTAAAAAGGTTGGTGGTAAAAGTGATGATTTTTACAGAGAATTTAAGTAGATGGATTGTAAAACTTGCTATTAAAACTTGTCAAGTGCAAAGAATTTAAGGTAATTGAAGCATGAAAAAGGAAATATTTTTCGTACTTATTGTAGATAGCTTGGATTTATAATTGCTTTAACTATTTACTAAAATACATCGAGTTTGAATTATTTAATTAGTTAGACTAAAGCAAATTATTAAACTTCAAGTTTTAATAATATAAGTATTTAATAAGAAAGAGAGGTCATTCAAATTGATTGGAAAGGTTCATTCATTAAATATAAGTAAAGGGAAAGGAACTTCAAAGCATCCTGTTACAGAGATAGAAGCAATTGAGAATTGGGGATTTGAAGGTGATGCCCATTCTGGAAATCATATAAGACAAGTTAGCCTTCTTTCTATTGAGAACATTATGAAACAGAACAGTATCAACCAAGGTCATGAAATTGATTTAGTACTAAAACCAGGTGATTATGCAGAAAATATTACTACACAGGGTATCGATTTAGGAAAACTCAAAATAGGGGATGATCTATTGATTGGTAAAGATGTAGAGTTAAAAATGTCAAAAATAGGCAAGGGGTGCAATAATCATAAGTGTGATATATTTAAGAAAGTAAATAGCTGCATAATGCCAAAGCAAGGTTTATTTGCAATCGTAAAAAAATCTGGCAGTTTAAAAATTGGTGATGAAATTAGGGTGAGAAAATGCTTAAAATAGCAGTAGTAACAATATCAGATAGTGTATCAAGAGGCCAAAGGGAAAGTACAAGTGACAAAATAATTGCTGAAATGGTAAAGAATATTGGCTCAGTAGATAGTCAGATTATAATTCCAGATGAATTAGATACAATAGTGGAATGTTTACAAAAGCTGTCAGAGGACAAATTTATGGATATTATACTGACGACAGGTGGGACTGGCTTAAGTCCTCGAGATGTTACTCCTGAAGCTACATATAAGGTAATTGATAGAGAAATTATTGGCATTCCCGAAAAAATGAGAATAGAAACTTCAAAGTATTCACCAAATGCTATATTATCACGAGCAGTTGCTGGAACCAGGAAAGAGACGCTCGTTATAAATCTTCCAGGAAGTCCGAAAGCAGTAAAGGAATGCCTAGGGGTAATATTGCCAGTTTTAGTACATACGGTTGATGTTATCAAAGGTAGAGTGGCAAGATGTGGAGGGTAGCTACATTAATTAATGGAGTAAGGATCTTTGAAGGTTGAAGTGCAATATCGGTTATAAGACCTAGCTATACTCAACAGGGAAATAATAGCTTTTATCCTTGAATATTCTCGACTTTGGTTACTTTTGATAGTTTTTGATTAGATGTGCTCAGTCGTAAATTATGTGGGACTACAACCTCTAGAGTTATATTCAGCAATCAATTACTTTTAAATTATGAAGCTTTTTAAACTAATTGGAGGCAGTATCTATGAAGTGCTGTTTATTATCTTTAATAGTTATATTAGTGGCTTTTTTCTAGATGTTATCGTTAATATAACACTAGTAATGCCTCCAGCAATAATAGGAATAGGTCTTCTTTTTGCCTATGGTAGAAATGGGATTGTAGGACATTTGATTGCAAAGTACGGAATAGAGATTGTCTTTACCCATGCAGCCGTTGTAATAGCACAGTTTTTGTATCATCAGCCTTTTATATTCAGGTTTTAAAGGCCAGTGTCAATGAGATCAACAAGGGATTTTTTGAAGTTTCATATCTATTAGGACTAGGAAAAGATGGAACATTCATAAGAGTAATTATTCCAATGATGAAGAAACCAATGGTAACGGGTATTATCCTGTCGTTCACTAGAACATTAGGTGAGTTTGGGGCTACAATTATGTTTGCTGGAAATGTTATGTACAAAACAAGAGTTATTCCACTTCAATTATATACCTTGATTCAAGTTAATATATACGAGGCAGTAGCTTTATTAATGTTGTTATTTGTATTTACATTTATCATGCTACTACTAATAAAATATGGCTTAGACAATAAGCACAAACCTAATTGAGTTGAGTTCTTAAATAACAAAGCTAAAACATAGTGGAAGTTAAATCCTCAGGAGTATTAATATTTACAAGTGACCTCATATTACTATCAAATTTTCTTATTTCATACTCATTGATTTCTTTTACAGTAAAATATGAATAAATGTCAGTTATCCTTAAGTTACATTTTTCCAACTGTTTTTTTGTCAAATCTGCACACCTTCTTGAATAGCAAGCAAATAGAGGGTGGTAAAAACCTTCAATTTTAGGAACAACAATATCATATCTTGGAATATCAATAATATATTTCACAAGTGATTTGCTTATAAAGGGCATATCACAAGCCACAACAAAGCATCGTTCATACTTCATATTAACAAGACCTGTATATAAACCTCCAAGAGAACCCTTATCAGAAATTATATCCATAACGACTTTTAAATTGGTATAAGAAAAATCTTCAGGTGTATTAGAAACAATTATAACTTCTAGAAAGACTTCTTTTAAAATAGCTAGTATTCTATCAATAATAGTCTTTCCATCTAAATTGATAAAGGCTTTTTTCCTACCCATTCTACTACTCTTTCCTCCTGCTAATATTATCCCTGTCATCTATTTATCTCCTATCTCAATAAATATTGATTTCCTTGTAGCTAACAAGCATAAATTATTAATCTCATTCAATAGTTCCATGGATATTATATACTGAAAATTCATGACAAGCAAGTTTGTCAGTTATTGTACACTATTAGCTAGCAAAAAAAACCTTTATTCTCGTAATATTCAACACTTTAACACTTTTTATATATTATATTTATTGCTAATGGAAAACAAATGAAATTAAACAGTTTGTATTGGACTATGGTGAATGGTGAATTAAGACATAAGCTGCTTATTTGCACTATCCAGCTTATGATTATTAAGAGCTATGACTCTTAGAGCAGTAATGATTATTGTAAAGAACAGACTAATTATATGCAAATAGTAAAGTTTAAAGAGCCTCCAACAAATATAAAAGAGTTTTTGAGACTTTCCTTGGTGATGGTTTTTATGACAAAAAATGAGAAAAGTTTTTATTGTTATTATTAACTACTTGTGGTATACTATTAAAAATAATAATTAAGGCAATGAAGAGAAGAGTAAGTTTGTGAATGTCTTTACAGAGAGTTCTAGATGGTGAAAAGGAACAAGGAATAGCAGACTGAATATGGTCTTGGAGCTGTGCACCGAGGATATTGTTATCTTAGACTGCAACGTGTTCGCACGATATAGCGACAGGGTATGATTGTACCCGTGAGGCTTTCATTGTGAAGTGTAAGCGAATTTGGGTGGTAACACGAAGTATAACTCTCGTCCCATAGTATAAATAACTATGGAATGGGAGTTTTTTATTTTGAAAGGAGTGTTTTACTATGAATATACTAATTGGAGGAGCATGGCCATATGCAAATGGTTCGCTGCATGTAGGTCATTTAGCAGCATTGTTACCTGGAGATGTTTTGGCAAGATATCATAGGCAAAAAGGTGATATAGTAAGTTATGTTTCAGGAAGTGATTGTCATGGTACACCTGTAACTATTAGAGCAAAAAAAGAAAACCTTACACCACAGGAAGTGAGTGATAAATACCATGAGGAGTTTGTTGTTTGTTTTAATAAACTTGGATTTACTTATGATTGCTATGGAAAAACATCAAGTCATCAACACAAGGCTTTTGTTAAAGAGTTTCACAAAAGAATGTATCAAAGGGATTATATTTATGAACGTGAGGAAGATCAAGCCTATTGTAATGAATGTGCTCAATTTCTTCCAGATAGATTTGTTGTTGGTAATTGCCCTTATTGTAAAGCCAAAGCTCGTGGTGATCAATGTGAGGAATGTGGAAGTGTTTTAGAACCAGAAGTGCTTTTAGAGAGTAAATGCAGTATTTGTAACAGTACACCAGTCATAAAAAAATCCACGCATTTATTTTTAGCAATAACCAAGCTGAAAAATGAGCTTGAAGAATTTGTTCAAAGTCATGGTGAGTGGCGGAAGAATGCTCAAGAGATGTCTAAACGTTACATTAAGGAAGGACTGAGGGATAGAGCTATTACTCGTGATTTAGATTGGGGTATTGATGTACCTTTTGAAAGATATGAAAATAAAAAGATTTATATATGGGCAGAAAACGTACTGGGATACTTATCTTCTAGTTTTATTCATGCTCAAGAGCAAGGATTGGATTTTCCAGAAATTTGGGGAGAGGATGCCAAACATTATTATGTTCATGGCAAAGACAATATACCTTTTCATACAATTATTCTACCTTCGTTATTAATAGCAAATGGAGAAAATTATCGTCTGCCTGATGAAATTGTATCAAGCGAATACCTCACACTTGAAGGAAGAAAAATTTCTACTAGTGAGAATTGGGCTATATGGGTTAAAGAAATTGTGGAAAGGTACAATCCTGACTCTATTCGCTATTTCTTGATTGCAAATGGCCCTGAAAAAAGAGATACAGACTTTTCTTGGAGGGAGTTTGTAAATTCAAATAATGGCGAGTTGTTGGGCGCTTATGGAAATTTAGTAAATAGAACCTTAGTTTTTGCACAAAAAAGCTTTGAAAGTAAAATACCAAATGGTATTCTGAATAAAGGAATTGAGGATAACGTAAATAATCTTTATCAACAAGTAGGCTTGTTAATTGAAAAGGGAGAATTTAAATTTGCAATAGAGAATATTTTTGAATTTATTAGAAGTATTAATAAATATTTTGATGAAGAAAAACCGTGGATTACAGTTAAAGATAATATAGAGCATTGTAAAAATACAATTTACAATTGTATAAATGTTATAGCTAATGTGGCAGTGTTACTGAATCCTTTTTTGCCATTTTCATCAGCAAAGGTATTAGAGTGGTTGAAATGTGAGAACACATGGAAATATAAGCAGGTCAAAGCTAATGGATCAATTGGTACGGCTTCAATACTTTTTGAACGACTTGATAAAAAGTTAATCGATGAGGAATTAAAGAAATTAAATAAATAATAAATAATGAAAAAGTTCTACATCAAAGTAGGTGAAATGATCGATAAGTTACCTGAGGCAATCCCTGAAAAAACAAGAGCATTAATCAAGGATACCATCCTTGGTGACAAAGACCTCAAAAAAACTGATGGATGGAATAGACTCTCATAGACCTCCAAGAATTTTCTTGATAGGAAGAACTGGAGTTGGTAAAAGTAGCCTAGTTAATGCCTTGTGTGGTTCGTATGTAGCTCCTGTAAGTGATATAAAAAGCTGTACAGAAAGTGCTCAAATTTATGAATGCAAGGATAATGACAGAGTTTTGATGGAAATTCTTGATACGAGAGGAATTGCCGAGTCTGAAAGGCTAGACAACACAATTTCTGCAGAAGAGTAGCTAATAAACCAAATTAATGAATTTTCACCTGACGTGGCGGTTTTGATATCATCAATCAAGCAATCTGGAACTATTGTCAGTCCGCCCATTGTATTGATTGGCTCTTTAGAATAACTAACCGTTTTGATCTTTACACACTGTGTGCCCTTTTTGAAAAATCGACCAGAATTCAGTTCCGAAGTAACATACCCAAGTTCCCAGTCGGCTAAAGTATCAAGAACGTAAACATATACTGTAATCATAAATTTCCTCCACCCCTAAAAGGTGACTTAGGTCACTTTTTTTCATTTATGCATTATAGTATAATTAAGAAAATGAACTATTACTAATAATCCAAAGATAATGAATTAGAAAAATCTGATTTATTATTACAATAACAGAAAGAAGGTCGAAATATATGATGTCTAATTGTTTAAAAGTAATAAAGAAAAAACCTTTGATTTTATTAATAATCCCTATTATGTTTATAATTGAGGATATTTCAAATCCTATTATAACTAATATGGAACTAAATCCTTCATATAATATAGGTAGAATATTGTTGGTTGAAAGATTTGTACCTGATTATTTTACTTCTTTTTATGTAGTACAAAGATTTATAGCATTATTTAGCTTATGCTTGACACTAATGATTTTTTTCAAGGGCTTCTTTTCTAAAAAAACAATTGATCCTAATAACATTAACATAAAGAATTTTTTTAAAAACATTGTTATGTTTATAGTAATATATCTGTTTTTTTCATTTTTATTTATTTTGGTTGATAATATATATACCAAAATTTACTTTAGCGACTTTTTTTACAATTTACAAGAGAGCAAAGGTATAATTGAAATCCTATCTAGAGGTCTATTTAGATTTATTGATACATGGCTGCCAAGTATATTTGTATGTTTCATACTATCATATAGTATCTTTTGTATTCAAAGTGGATTTAACTTTTTAGATAGTTGTAAAAAAATAATTCGTGTTATTTTTACAAAAGCAGTATTTGTAGTTATATTAGTAGCCTTTATAGCAACTTGGAGTAACTTTATCTTTGACTTTGTAAATTCTTCAAATAAAAGCGAGCTTAGTTATACTTATTTAAATGAACCTTCCAATTATTTCAATGATCTGCTTGTAAATAATGAAAAGGATTCAGAAAATTTGCCAGTACATATTTATGATTACGAAACTCTCTTTAAATTATTAGAAGAACACACTTCAACTTCACCGGAAGATCCTTTTCCTTTTAGGCCAAGCAATAACTATTATTCAGAAGAAAATGGTCCACTTTCAATAGGATACTATATGCCTTCTCTAGACCTTCATGAAAGATTTCATGTTCCTTTATATATTACATTATTAAGAATTTTATTACAGTCTATTTTTGTATCAATTATTTTTATATTTTCTGCTTCACTATTAACACAACCAAAAACCCCTAAAGAATTAAAAGCAGATAAAGTAAACAAAGAAATTTTTGAAGAATACACCTTATAAGCATGTAATCCTATTGGGTGCATTTAATACTTGTGTTCAATAATAATGTATGCACCCAATCCTATTTATCATATTTGCAATTTAAAATTCTTTACGATACAATTATAACCAATAGAAGGTTGGTTCTGCGATAAGTAAATTCCTTTTGACTTAGTAAACATCCAAGTTACAAGTGGAGTTTTAGAATTAGATTAATATTTTTAAGGGGTAAAAAGCATGAAACATGAACGCAAATATGAAATAGAAAATCTTGATATTGACTCTTATGATCTTAAAACTGAAAAGAACTTTTGCCTTGCTACCTGTCAGATAAGCCTGAAAATGGCAAATCCTTCATTCTTCTAAGGAAAAAGACTCTTCTATCATATTAACTAATTCAAAAACATCATCCATTGTTGATTCAATAGAAACATAATGCATGTAGCCATCATCTGTTTTAAAAGCCCAAGCCACTAAAATAATTTCATCTTCCGGGTATAATCCATACACTTGATAACTGGAGTGTTCTGCTAATTCTACAAAAGCTCCCTCAATACCTATAGCTCCTTCGTCCTCCATTCTTGCCCATATTGAGGATGCAACATCTTTTGCATTCTCATCACCAGCTTTCCATGCATTTAGAGTAATAATAGATTTAGAAGATAGATCACTATATTGAATAATTTCTTCCTCCACATTTACATCATTAAATTTTACCCAGTCAGAAGGTATATCTACAAAACCATAGTTTTTTTCTCCAACTCTTTTTACATTTACATTTTCTGAGGCAGTATCAAAATCCAGAGTATCGTTATATTTTTCAATTAAAACCCTATCACCATCTGTAGATGGCGTAACTTCAACAATTCCCTCTCTACTGTTTACGATTATTTCCCAACCCGTATGTTTTTTTGCAGAAGGCCTAAAATCTGAGTCAATCTCCATTGTAAGATATCCTCCGTAAGTTTTATCACCAACAATGAATTTGCCTTCAAGCCTTTCAAGGATTTCTTCTACCGTTGGCTCTAAGTTTTCACCAAAAGTTAAATTATAATCTTTTGATTCATTTATGTAAGTAACAATGGCATTGGATATCTCAATAGCTTTTGTCTCATCTGCTCTTATTTGGGTATTTTCATATATCCCTGCAAACATTGAGAAAGCTATAATTGATATTAACATTATTACTCCTAAAATAAAACTTATACAGCTTATTACAATACCAGAAATAGCAAAGCCTTTTTTTTCAGATTTAAGCCCCTTAATTCCAAAAATAAATCCTAAAATCTGCAAAACAAGCAACGGACATAGAACTATACTCACCACTGATAAAACAAATGAAGTAACAGCCTTGCTATTTTTTGTTCTGTCAAACCCTTGTTTTTGTTCTTGTACATAATTGTCTGTCATTAGGTTAACTCCTCCAAATAATTTTTTTTATTATAATGCAAATCATATCAAGGACTTCTTTATCTGAAAATTCAAAAGTATCAAACTATTTTTCTCAATTAATTATATATTAATCAAAAAGGGTCTCCCATAATAATAATTTGCTTTTAACTATTATAATACTATGTTACTAATTATACAATATAATCTGCTGAAGTGCTGAAGTGGCCCTCAATGCACCAGCCGAAGTATACTAAACACAGACAAAACTATGATAAATGGGCTTCAAGTTTATGATGATAAGACTAATACTTAATTTGGGTGGTATTGTTATCATTGCGTTTTTTACTGAAAGGTTTTTGACAAAAAAAGAAACTGAAGAAATATATAACAGAGCAATTGGTGAGATATAATATACATTGCAAGGGATACCATAGATAAAGAATAAAAAATTATTATTTCTTTATATCCTTAGAAGATAAAAATGGATGTTTTATGATATAATCATAGCAAAGACATATGAAAAACTTAGTAATTAGGAGGGTATGAACTAATGGAAAATCCCTTTGACATAGCAAAAATAAATGAGACAATAGTCGATATGATTGATGATCATATTCTAGTTTGCAATCTAGAAGGACAAATTGTTTACTCAAATAGAGCTATGCGAGCATATTTAGGTTATTCTGATATAGAGTTAAAACAAAAAAGCTTTTTAGATGTGGTTGCGGACATTCATACCAATAAGGCCAAATCTATTATTAATAGTGTATCAGAAGAAACTTCTAAATGGGAGGAATTGTTGCTAAGCGGCAAACACCAAGTGTTAAAGATCCATTTTAAGACTTTTATCAAAGATAATTTTATATATATTTATGGAAATGAAAAATATTTAGAGTATAAAAGAATTCGAAGAAAGCTGGATGTTGAAATTGCAAATGCAATTAAAATTCATAAAAGATCACTTCCTGAGAGTCTTCCTGATACTGGGAGAATTTCCTTTGATCACCTTTATATTCCAGCGGATGAGCTTGGTGGGGATTTATTTGATGCATTCAAAATAGATAATGGATTGCTTAATGATTATTTTGAACAATATATAAGTTTTATAGCTGATGTTTCAGGTCATGGATTGGATAGTGCCATGCTAGCTATTTTCGTAAAAGATACCATAAGAAGTTTTTTTAATCTTAAGCATATACCCGGACAATTAGTGTCTCCAAAAGAAATTATAAATTTTTTTACAGAACAATATATAAAGGAAGGATATCCAGATGAATACTTGGTATGCCTGTTCATTGTAGTTTTAGATTTAAAGACAAATGAATTGACTTATTCTAATGCAGGTTTTCATATGTGTCCTTTACTGGTAAGGGATAGAGAAAATATAATTGAGCTAAAGAATGCAGGTCTTCCAATTTCAGCAGCAATAGATGCTGATTTGTTAATTTATCAGGATTATTCTTTGAAGCTTTCTCCATCAATGACCTTGTTTATTATGTCGGATGGATTGCCAGAGCAAAGATCTAATAATGAGTATTATGAACCTAGACTAAAGGAATTGATATCAAAAATATATCATTTAAGACCTGTTCAAATTATTGGGAAAATTCACGAAGATTTTGTTGATTTTTTAAGCCATGAGAAAATTTATGATGATATAACCTTAGTTGTAGCAAAACTATCTGAGACATGGAACTGATATGATATAATTCTATTGAGTTAGAAGTTTTAGGACATTTAATACTATGTTGGTGAGTTTAGGAATATTAATTTATGAGTTAAAGGAGGGAATTTGGTATGCAGCAAATATTAGATGGGATTTTAGCAGCTATTGAAGACGAAATTAGGGCTCAGAAACATTATCAAATGCTGGCTGATAAAACAGATGATCCTAAAGTTAAGAAATTCTTTGAACAATTGAAAATAGACGAAGAAAATCATGAAAAGGTACTTCGAATGCGTTATGAAGCTTTTGCAAAGATATTAGAAACAGAAAAAAAAGAAAGTGAATAAATTTTTAAATAAATTCCCTGATAATTTGGGAGTTTACTACAATAATGGTAGAGATGGAATGGTTCAGTATGGAATAATATTCCTAGCACTGGTGTAGAGAATTATCCGTTTTGCACACTTTTATTAAATATACCCAAATTTAAAATGGTAATTGACATATAAAGATGTACCTAATATAATAATAATAGGCTTTAAAAATTTAAGAAAGGGCAAGGTACCAGTTTAAAATGAAGAAATAATTCACTCAACAAACATTGTTAAATAAAGATTTGAGTAAGTTCTAAACTTTTGAAGACTTTATGTCTTGCATTTTATTAACGTGTGAGTGGATAGTGTTCTTTAAGCTACTGGTAGTTTGTTGTAATATTTTACAGTCCTAGTTTGTTATTTAGTCCATATGTGTACTATGCTAAAATGGAGTGGTATACAGTTTGGTATTTATGAGTAACCTTTAGGTTGTATATATTTTGACACTATCCTCTCCTAACATAAGGAGGGGTTTTTATGTTATTGCTCGAATGTAGCAAAATTAAAAAATATTATGGAGATAGACTAGTTATTAACCTGGAGAATTTGAAAGTTTACTCTGAAGATAGAATAGGGATTGTTGGTGTTAATGGAGTTGGAAAAACCACATTGGTTAACATTCTAAGTCAAAAAATAGAGCCTGAAGAAGGGTGGGTACGTCTCTATGGAGAATATTCTATTATCTCCCAGTTTGAACCATCCGAAAACAATAGGTTAAGACCTGAGTTGGCATCCAAATTTAGTGTTAAAGATACTTGGGACGAAAATATGAGTGGAGGAGAACAGACTCGTTTTAAGCTTGCAGCATGCTTTGGCAATGACAGTAAGTTGATTTTCGCAGATGAACCTACTAGTAGTGTAGATATGAAAGGCATTGAACTTATGGAAAGTTGGTTTGGGGAGCATAGGGGTGGAGTTATTCTAATCTCCCATGATCGCAGCTTTTTAGATAAACTTTGTAATAAAATATTAGAGATCGAAAAGGGCAACGTAAAGTTATATAACGGAAATTACAGCCAATATAGTACTCAAAAAGCCAGAGAAATAGATAGGGCTCAATTTGAGTATCTCCAGTATGTTAATGAAAAAAAACGACTTGAGGGAATAACCGTAGATTTAAAGCAAAAGTCTAAGTCTATTAAGAAAGCTCCTAAAAGGATGGGGAATTCAGAAGCTAGACTCCACAAAATGGGGAATCAAAAGGCCAAGGCTTCACTTGACCAAACAAGGAAAAATATTGCTTCAAGAATTGAGCATCTGGATGTTAAGGAAAAACCTTCGATAAAAGAGCAAATAAAGTTTGATATATCTAAAACAAAGAAAGTTTACAGCACAATTATCATTGAGGGCAATAAGATCAACAAGGCGTTTGGTGATAAGGTTATTTTTAAAGATGCTGATTTTAAAGTTGAAAATGGATCTAAGGTTGCCCTTGTCGGTTCAAACGGTAGTGGAAAAACAACTCTGCTCAAAATGATTATGCAAAAGGATGATGCCATTAAGATAGCACCTGCCGCAAAGATAGGCTACTTTAGTCAGGATATGAGCATCTTAAACGAAAATATAACTATTCTTGAAAATGTGATGGAAAACTCTATCTATCAGGAGAGCTTTGCTAGGACATTGTTGGCAAGATTATTGTTCAAGGGAGAGGATGCTTATAAAAAGGTTAATGTGTTAAGTGGAGGAGAGCGGGTGAAGGTTTCTTTTGCTAAAATACTCATGGAGGATATTAACCTGCTGATATTAGACGAACCCACCAATTACCTGGATATAAAATCCATTGAAGTCATTGAGGAAGCACTTGCGAATTATGATAGAACCTTATTATTTGTTTCACATGACCGCAGTTTTATCAGCGCTGTGGCAAATCACATTATGACCATTGAAAATAGCAAAATAAAAATATTCAACAGTAATTATGTTGAGTATTTAGCTAAAAAAAATCAAACTGAGGATCAAGTGAGAGAGAATGAAAGAAAACAAATTTTAATACTACAGAATCGTTTATCACAAATTATATCTAGATTATCAATACCTGCAAAAGGAGATGATCCTAAATTACTAAATAAAGAATATCATCAGGTATTAGGAGAACTAAATAAAATAAAAGCTAAAGGAGTCCATGTTTAATAAAAGTGAGGTGTTTGTAATGGAAATGAATTTTAAGAGTATTATACTTGATAATAAAATTGATATGGCTTTTCTAAATGACTTACTTAATAAGCCATTGCCATTTACTCCAAGCGAAAAGTTATTTTGGGATGATCCTCATATTTCTAAAGGTATGCTTGAGGCACATCTTAATCCTGATATAGATTTAGCCAGTAGAAAACCAGAAACCATTGAGAAAACAGTAAAAAACTTAATAGATTCCATGAATCTTAAACCAGGTGATAAGATATTAGACTTAGGATGTGGACCTGGTCTATACTGTAAACATTTCTCTCAACTTGGGTTTAAAGTTACAGGGTTAGACTATTCTAAAAGGTCTATTGAGTATGCAAAGAAGGATGCATTAATTAAGGCATTGGATATAGAGTATAAATATATGAATTATC
Organism: Acetivibrio alkalicellulosi; assembly: GCA_008125075.1. Taxonomy (GTDB): domain Bacteria; phylum Bacillota; class Clostridia; order Acetivibrionales; family Acetivibrionaceae; genus Herbivorax; species Herbivorax alkalicellulosi. The sequence continues at coordinate 428,774 of VLTH01000001.1, forward strand.
TTGATATGGAATATTTAAATGAATTCAATGCAATAATTTTAATCTTTGGAGATTTATGTGTGCTTTCAAACAAGGATAGAGATCTACTTTTAAAAAAGATTCATAAAGCATTGAAGCCAGATGGATACTTTGCTTTTGACGTGAGTACAAGAATTCATAGAAGTAAATATGGTATAAAAAACAGGTGGCACATTTCAGATGGGGGTTTTTGGAGGCCAGGGTTGCATATGGTTCTTGAAAATGGTTTTGATTATCCTAAAGAGAATATTTACCTAGATCAGTATATTGTTATTGAGGAGTCGGGAAAAGTGAGTGTTTATAGGAACTGGTTTCAGGACTATTCACTAGAGGTCATTGTAGATGTTTTAAATAATTGTGAATTTAAATTAAAAACAGTGTTAAGCGATTTGACAGGTAAGTCTTATGAGAAAAATAGTGAATGGATGGGAATTATAGCTCATACTATTTAAGTAAAAAGAAATATTCCAGAAACTTGTTGGGAAGCATAGTGTCTGTAAATATTTCCTGGGGGACCTTTGCAAAACTCGCTAACGCGAAGAATGATACTTGCTTTACAATGTTTCTTCCATACTTTTCTTCACTTATAAAATATGCACCAAATTTATTTTTATAGTTGACTAAAGTTGAAAATTATAATACAATTATATTAGTGACCGGTTGGTCACTAATATAATAAATGATTATGACCATGTGGTCACGGAGGAGTTTAATGCCAGAGAGGTTGTTTTTTGAATTAGATATAGATAAAAGAAACCGTATTTTTGATGCTGGGTTAAGGGAGTTTGCAGAGCAAAACTATAATGAAGCTTCAACAAATAATATAGTTAAAGCTGCGGGTATAAGCAAGGGAAGTTTATTTAAATACTTTAAGAATAAAGAGGATATATACTTTTTTATTCTAGATTCTGTTATAGAAAATTTATTTGAGGAAATTAAGGAGGATATTACAAACCTTAAAGGAGATATATTTGAAATAATAATTCGTTATGCAGAGATAGAATTTAATTGGCATATAAATAATCCAGATAAATATAGGCTATTTAAAAGGGCTTTTATTGTTGACAACTCAGATATGTATCGCAAAACTATAGACAGATATAAAGTAGCAGGGGATTCGGCGTATTATAATTTACTAAAGGATGTTGATAAAGAAAAATTAAAATGGGGAAAGGACAAGACAATAAATATTATAAAGTGGATTATTGAAGGTTTTAATAACGAGTTTACTAAAAAAAATAATAAATTCTCTGATGTAAATGTAATGAAAAATGCTTATATAAAAGAGATAAATGAGTATATGGAAATTATAAAGAAAGGAATATACATATAATATTATAAATAATTGGAGGTGTCTTTATTATGCTTTGCGGTGCAAAAGGTGGCAATGTAAAAATTGGGAACACAGAAATGGACTATATATCCTTTGGAAGAGGTGAAAAAAACTTAGTTATTATCCCTGGCTTATCAGATGGATTAAAAACAGTTAAGGGGAGCGCAATAGCTCTTGCTCTGATGTATAAAATATTTGCTAAGGACTATAAAGTATATGTTTTTAGTCGAAAAAATCAATTGAAAGAAGGATATTCAACTAGAGATATGGCAAAGGATTTAAAAATAGTAATGGACAAGTTAGGTATTAAAAATACACACATATTAGGTATATCCCAAGGAGGGATGATTTCCCAATACCTTGCAATTGATTATCCAGAAATAGTTGATAAACTTATTATAGGAGTTTCTATTTCGAGGCAAAATAAAACTATACAAGATGTAATAAGTAGTTGGATAGCTATGGCTGAGAATAATGATTATAAAGGGCTAGTTATAGACTCTATGGAAAAAACATATTCAGAGAATAAAGTTAAAAAATATAGACCATTCTATCCTATTATATCTAAGATAGGTAGGCCTAAATCATTAACCAGATTTATAATTCAAGGAAGAGCATGTCTAAATCATAATGCTTACGATGAGCTTAATAAAATAAATAGCCCTACACTTGTTATAGGAGGGGATAGTGATTTAGTTGTTGGAAAAAATACAAGTGAAGAGATGGCAGAAAAAATAGCTAGTAGTAAGCTAATTGTATATAAAGGGCTTGGTCATGGAGCCTTTGAAGAGGCTAAGGATTTTAATCAACAGGTTCTTAATTTTTTGAAGGGTTGATAGTAATGCCGTCTTTGCTTGATATTTTTCCTCTGATTTGTTACACTCATCCATTGATTGAAAAGTTATAACTTGACAAAATGCAAAATATATATTACACTAAAAATGTAATATATATTTTGCATTTTGTTTTGCTCGGGGTGATTTATATAGTAAAAAACTGTGTGAGATTAGTTCGTATAAATAAGAATCTGACTCAAGAGGAACTTGCTGAAAAGGTAGGTGTAACAAGGCAGACAATAGGGCTTTTAGAGAAGGAAAAGTACAATCCTACAATAGCCTTATGTCTTAAGTTGTGCCAAGTTCTGGATAAATCTCTTGATCAACTTTTCTGGATGGAGGAGGATAAAGATGAAAGGTGATGAAAGAATAAATGTTGATGTTAAAACGTCAAAAAGTATTGGATACACAATATTTTGGTTTGGTATTTTTACCGTGCTATTATACCGATGGTTCTATTTAAATCAAACTCTAATTGATACTCTTGATATTTTTATAGTATGGATTATTGCATCTTTAGTTCAGTTTTTTACACTTGCAACTAAAGGTATTCCCATCACATATCCTTTCTCAATGAACAAAAAAGAGGACAGGTATTTTGTTTTTTTAGTTCCATTGTTTTCAGGGATTTTATCAGCTGTAATTCTATACTTTTTTAAAGAAGGTGTAGAATATTGGCGCATACTAGGTGGATTTATAGTGGGATTTCTAGGCACTCTGTTGCTTTTTGTTTTATATAAAATAATCATATATTTGTGGGAAAAAATAAATACAGAATAAACATTCATGAGCAATGGGAATGAATGTCTCAGCGCATGTGCCTGTTTGCCAAGCAAACAAAAGGCACGCGCATAAAATCAAAGGTTCATGAGAGGAGGAATAGATCATGCTTGAGATAAAAAATCTCGTAAAAAATTATGGTAAGAAGGAAGCAGTAAAAAGTATAAGTCTGTCAGTAAAGCCAGGAGAGATATATGGGTTTTTAGGACACAATGGGGCAGGTAAGACTACTACAATAAAGGTGTGTACCGGACTTTTAAAACCTACCTCAGGAAGTGTTAAGATATGTGGATATGATATAGTGAGTCAACCACTTAAGGCTAAGGAAAATTTTGGTTATGTTCCTGATAATCCATATCTATATAATAAGCTTACTGGAAGAGAGTTTTTAGATTTGGTTTCTGGCATTTATATGAAAGGCAAAAGAAAAGATGCAGTAAAAAGAATAGATCAATTATTACAAGACATGCAAATGACTGATAATGCTGATAAACTGATCGAAACCTATTCTCATGGTATGCGTCGAAAAATTACTCTTTGTTCTGCACTTTTACACCATCCTTCAGTAATTTTTCTTGATGAGCCTACAACAGGCCTTGATGTTTCAAGTGCTAAGGCAGCTAAAGATATATTTAGAAAACATGCAGATGAAGGTTGTTCGATTTTATTCACAACTCATGTTTTAGAGATAGCAGAAAGATTGTGTGATAGGATAGGTATTATATGCCAGGGCGAAATAATAGCAGAAGGAACATTTGAGGAACTAAAAGAAAAGTTTGAAAAACCTGGATCAACACTTGAGGACATTTTTTTGAACATAACAGAACAAAACAGAGGGGAGGGAAACTAGGTATGAACTATATACTGTGGTTTTTAAAATTGCGATTTTTAATTCTAAAAAACAGTTTATTTAAAGATACAAAAGCAATAATCCGGACCATGTCAATTGCAATAGTAATAATAATTGCACAGATTTTATTGACCAACGTATTATATAAGAATATATTTAGTAGTATTTCTGATGAACAAGCATTAGCTATGTTAATAGTATTTTTCTTTATAGCTGTAATGTGGATATATCTATCAGCATTTGTTCAAAGTATCAGCAGTTTTGTTCGCAACTTCTTTAAATCACCGGATATGAATTACTTAATCTCCATCCCTATTCCGTCAGATTATGTTTTTTTGTTTAAGTTTTTAGATCATATTATAAACATTATGAAATCCATGATTTTTATTTTTTTCCCTTTCCTTGCGGCGATAGGAATATGGGTAAATGCATCAATATTTTACTTTGTGGCCATTATACCAATTTATATTATTGTGTCCATTATACCTTGTACAATCGGTGTTGTAGTTGCAATGGCAGGAGTCAGAATAATATCGGCAAAAAAGTTTAGTATTATAACTTCAACATTTTTGTTTGCAACAAACATAATATTTGCAATTCTTTTTTCTAGGGTACAGGATGTATCTATGGAATATTATGCCAGGCTATTTGAATTTTTGCAAAAACCTTTCATGTCTGATTTAATACCCTTAACAGCTAGCATAAGAATTTTTTACGCTGCAGCATTTGGCGATAGAACCACATATGCACTTTTATTTTTATTGATAATCTCAGCATTGTTTATGGCAGCAGCATTTATTATATCAAAGAAGCTATTTTTTGAGGGGTGGGCTAAAAACCAAAATACTCATACCGAAGTTAATAAAAAGAGAGCTGTACTTTCAAAGAATTATAAGGATTCCAAAAATAGTGAAGTTTATGAGTGGATAAAGACAGAATGGAAGATGGCAATAAGAAATCAGGAAATGCTCATTGGCAGTATTTTTATGTTACTGATATACGTATTTGCTGTATTTGTGTTTATATATAAAGGATATTTTTTAAATGAGCCTTTGCTGGGTATTTTCATACTGATAACAATAGCCTCAATATTTAACATTATTGCTGTATCAATTCCTTTTGTACCTGTTGATATAACAAAGGACAACAAACTTTGGAAAAACCGCTATTGGCTTTTAAAAGTTATGCCTATTGAGGGTAGTAAAGTGTTTAACATACAATGTAACATGTTTTTTGTTCTCGCTTATTTAATAAGTCTTGCAGGTATTTTATCTTATTCAATAATAAGTGGTTTAGGCTTGCCATTAATATTGTTATCAGCACTGGCTTTATTAGTTATACTTTATGGCAGTTCTGCCATATATACATCAGTTGAGTTATTATCATTAAGTGATTTTTTTGATAAGAATGGTTTTATTGGAAATCTTATAACGATAATCTTTCCTGCACTGTATGGAGTTTTATCGGCAGGAACCATAGCCATGTTTTTGGCCAAAGAGTTTGTTGATGAGATTATTATTATATCTAATGTAAGTAAACTATTGAACCTTCCTATTGCAGTTATAGTATCTGTAACAACAGTATCTATAACATATTTTATAGCGAGAAAAATTTATATAAGAGTATGGGATGGGTTGGAAATATAGTTTTAGGTCAATAAAGCAAAATCGTCTATAAGGATTGCTTAAAGCTTAAAGTTGTATTATAAAAAATAAATAATAAAGGAAGGTGAAAAAAATGAAGATTATTTCTCAAACGCCAATTAATATTGAAAAACAAGAAGAACTAGATATTGCTAAAGGTCTTGCTGTTCTTTTTATGATTTGCGCCCATGTATTGGAGGTCCTTGCTAATAACAGCACACAAAATCATCCTATTTACTGGATCATAATGCTACTTGCCACAGTTCCTGCAGCTCCTGTATTTATGATAGCCATGGGAGTTGGTTCTGTTTATTCAAGAAACCAAAAAGCTAGTTCTGCTATGAAAAGAGGGTTTATTCTTTTAATAATGGCGTACTTACTTAATACATTTCGAGGTTTTTTACCCGCATTAGTGGGTTTACATACTGGTCGAATGATTCTTGAAACAATTCCATATGAAAATCCTCTAATGTTACTTTTGGAAACAGATATTCTCCATCTAGCTGCAATTACATTTATGTTTTTTGGATTTTTGCGTATACTTAAATTAAAATGGTACTGGTATCCTATAATTGGTACTATCTTTTCAATTATTTTTTCCTTTATTCATCCAGTAAGCACAGATAATGAAGTTTGGAATGCTTTATTAGGAATTATGTGGGCAAATGGTGATACGTCCTATTTTCCTTTTTTTAATTGGTTGTTTTATCCACTTATTGGTGTTGCTTTAGGGAACTTACTTATTCGATGCACCAATAAAAAGAGTTTTTATAAACGAATACTTTTATTGTCGGGCGCTGGCCTAATAATGTCATTGGTAACCTTAGTTCTTATTCAAATATTAGCTCCAAATGGTCAAGTAATTGATGCATATGAATACGTTTATTACCATCACAAAATTACAGGAAACCTTTTTATAGGATCTATCTCATTAGCTTGGTTAAGTCTTATATTTTTCATAAGAAATGCCTTTGGTGGTTTTTTGAAAAAAATTCTCCTTAATTGGAGTAAAAATCTAACAACTATGTATGTAATACATTGGGTAACCATAGGTGTATTAATTTTCTTTTTTGGATACTATAGCTTAAATATAGTTCAATGTGTTATTATTATGCCATTACTTATTATCTTTACAGACCGTATGGCTGCTGCATACAAAAAAGTTGTAAATTCTAATATAGTAACAAAACATAAGCAAGAAATATAAGTGTTAATAAGCTAACAATTAATATATTAACTAAAGTATTAATTACTTCAGCTTTTTACTGGTGGACTATTTGGATAAAATAAGGATAGAATAACAAAAAACAAGCGTAGAAAAACATGTCAAGAATATTTGGAGTTATTTAAGGAGTTGCTAGATAAATGGAAATAAATCTTATAAAAGAGAAATTAAATTCAAAGGATTATGAATTCCTGCAGAAAGATCCCAATCTTGATGAAAACATAATGATTCTTACAACAGGAGGATCAATTGCCTATGGAACTAATTCAGACAGTAGTGATATAGATATTAGAGGTGTTACAATAGAGTCAAAACAGAATATTATGGGTTTATCAACCTTTGAACAATTTGAAGAAAGGGTAACAGACACTGTAATATATGGCTTGAAAAAATTCATTAAACTCTGTTTAAATTGTAATCCTAATGTTTTAGAGATTTTGGGCACTAAGGAAGAACATGTTTTTATCTTAACTGATGAGGGGAAGCTTCTTAGAGATAATATAGATCTTTTTTTATCGAAAAAAGCAATTGAAAGCTTTGGAAATTATGCAACAGCACAATTGAGAAGGCTTCAGAATGCTTTAGCAAGGGATAACTATCCTCAAAAAGAAAAGGAGCAACATATACTAAACAGTATATTAGGACAAATGAATCATTTGAAAAGAACCTATAGTCCTTTTACTGATGATGAAATAAATCTTTATATAGATGAATCCAATAAGAGTGATATGGAGACTGAAATATTTATAGATATAAGTTTAAATCATTACCCACTACGTGACTTTAAAAATATATATTCTGATATAAATAATATAGTTAAGGATTACTCAAAACTAAATCATCGGAATAGTAAAAAGGATGAACCCCATCTTAGAAAACATGCCATGCATTTATTAAGACTTTTGATTACTGGAACTGAAGTATTAGAAGGTAAAGGAATAAATACATATCGCAGCGGAAGCTGCAATCATAGTAGTTAAGTTCCGCTGCGATAAACAGAGGAACTATATCTTCTAAAAAGTTTGCTAAAAAAGCAAACTTTTTGAGAAGAATAGTATATAGAGAAAAAGAGCGTAGTTTTTTTCTTGATATAAGAAACGGGAAATATAGCTATAATGAAATATTTGAAATGGTTGATACATATGAAGAGCGTTTTAAAATAGCTGCAAAAGACACAGAACTTCCTGAAAAACCTAATTACATAAAGGTTGAAGAATTAATGATAGAGATATATAAAAAAGCATTGATTTAAAATGATTTTGATTTTTTTTGCAAGTTTGATAATTGAAACTTGCAAAAAAATAATAAAACCTCTTGACATTGAATTTTATTTATAGTATCATTATATTATCAATTAAATATTAAATAGCTTTCTAAGATTGAAAACTATTTGAATTGGCCAGGTAAGCCATTTCATTTATTGTTAGTTAATAACAATAAATGAGGTGGCTTTTTCGTTTTTTTGACTTCTAATGGAAAATGGCAAAGGGTAAAGAATAGAAAGGGGGAAAAGCCTATACTTAGTACATTTGAAAATCTATCAAAAGATAGACAAGAAAGCATATTTGATGCCGCTGCAAGTGTTTTTGCAGAAGAAGGATATCATTATGCAAGAATATCAAAGATATGTGAAAAGGCTGGAATTTCTAACGGAGCTCTTTATAAATATTTCAAAAATAAAGAAGATTTGTTTTATGGGGTATTAGACTATGGTGTTAAACTTGTTGTAAATGAGCTCTATGCAAAACATACTACAAAATCATTGTCAATATTTGATTCTATTAAAAACTTTCTTACCGAACTTGTTGAATTTACAGAGAACTACAGAGACTACATTTCGATCTATTCAGATCTTGGAAGCAGTTCAATGAAAAGATTTGCATATTTAGGATCAGAAAAGTTTGAAAAAGAAGCAAGCGTATACACAACTAAGATGGTTAGAGCAAGTATGGAAAGAAGAGAAATAAACTCAAAAATTTCTGTTGATATGGCAGCCTATATGATTGACAGCTACATAACTTTCTTTGTTTACTCACAGGTATCTGAGTACCATGTAAAGAGATTTGATTCCTTTTACAGTGTTGAAGAAAAGACCCTTTCAAATGATGAGAGAATTACCTTAATAGTGAAATCTTTAAGGATTATACTTGCAGGTGATTAACTTATAAATATAAAGAGAGCGAACGCTCGCTCTAAAATGAATAATTGTGAATGGAGTGTTTTAATATGGTGAAAAATTATGCATTTGACTATAAAACGGGCTATAAGAAACTTACAGAAATGGATGTGAAAACTCTAATTAAAGAATATGATATCGAGATGATAAGACTAGAGTTTGTAGACTTAAATGGAGTAAATAGAGGGAAAATATTGCCAGCTGATATGATAGACGAAGTACTTGAAAAGGGTATTGCTTTTGCAGCAGCTGTTATGGCTATTGGGTTTGATGGAAGTGTCGCAGAGGTGAAAGGTTTATCTGAATACAATTATGATGATATGAAGGTTGTTGCAGATCCTTCAACCTTTGTTGTTCTTCCCTATTTAGAAAAGACAGCTATGATAATTGGAGACCTTTATTATCATAAAAAAACAATGGTACAAGCTCCAAGATGTTTTTTAAAAAAGGTTATAAAAGATTATCAAGATATGAATCTTAATCCTATTACTGCAAGTGAAATAGAATTTTTCCTTTTTGACAAGCAAAATGATGGAAGCTTTACACCTTATACTAATAAAACAGGAAACTGTTATACAGGAAACAGCAGAATAGATCCAAAAGGCATACTTTCTGAATTTACTAAGACCTTTAGGGAAATGGATTTTAAAGTTCTATATATGAATCATGAGTTTTACCCAGGCCAGTTTGAATACAATTGGAGTCATAGTCAGGCTCTTAGAAATGCTGATGAATCAACCATATTTAAAGGGGTATGTAAAGACATTGCAGATATGAACAATATGTTTGTAACATTTATGGCAAAACCGCAAAATGATAATGGTGGAAGTGGATGTCACTTTCATATTTCATTAAATAGTTTGGGGAAGGATGAAAATGTTTTTTATGATGAAAATGAAAAAGAAGGCATGTCTAAGATAATGAGAAACTTTGTAGCTGGAGTACTAAAGCATGCTAAGCCAATAACAGCGTTTTTATCACCCACAATCAACTGTTATAAAAGATACAGACCTGACTCCTTTGCTCCTTGCCATATAGGGTGGGGCTATGATAACAGAACAACATATATAAGGATACCAGAAGAGAGAGGAAAAGCTACGCGTATTGAAGTAAGAGCAGGTAGTGCAGCAGCAAATCCTTATCTTGCTTTAGGATCAATATTAGCTGCAGGACTTGATGGAATTAAAAATGAATTAGAGCCCCCTGATGTAATAAGTACAGATCTTTACCATGATGTTACAAAGCAAATCGAAACAGTTCCTAGAAGTCTTTATAGAGCATTAGCAGAACTAGAAAAGGATGAATGGCTTTGCGAATATGCAGGCAAGGATTTAATAAATAACTTTTTAGCAATAAAGCAGTTAGAAGTAGAGAGTTTTACAAATTCAGTTACGGATTGGGAGTGGGAAAATTACTCCTATCATATTTAGGATATAAGTGAACTCGTTTAGCTAAAGCTAAACATCGAGGCTTCAGGTGGAGTCTTAGAATAAGATCAAATTATTTAACATAAAAAAATGAAAAATGTAGAAAGGGGTTAACTGCTATGTGTGGTATAGCTGGAATTATAAATAAAAGCGGAATGGATATAGCTTCAAACTTAATAGATATGCTTACTCTTATTCAGCATAGAGGACCTGATGCTAGTGGAATTGCTTTATATGGAAATGATACATCTACTACATTAAGAGTTTCCATATCAAAAAAAGATAATCGTCAAACTCTTTTAGAAACAGTTGCAGATCACTCTTCTATTCTCGCTGAACAGACATCAGAATGGGATAGGAAAGTTGTGTTTTCAGAGTTTACTTTAAAAATAGACCAGAATCATATTCCTAAGCTTCACAGGGCTATTAATTCAATAGATGGGATCTATGTCCATTCTATAGGTAAAGGAATGAAGGTATATAAAGATGGAGGACTTATAGAAAATCTGATAAAAAATCATAATGTTCATAACCAAAACATTACTCATGGTATGGGTCATGTGCGTATGGCTACAGAAAGTGCTGAAGATATTAATGCTGCACATCCCTTTGTATCTCCTTTTTATCCAGAGCTTTCAATTGTTCATAATGGACAGTTTACAAACTATTTTAATTTAAGAAGAAGCCTCGAAACTAAAGGTGCATTATTTAAGACAATGAATGATTCAGAAGCAGCAAGCCATGTAATAGCTTATGCAATGATGAAAAACGGAGGAGACCTTCAGGATGCTTTAAATTATGCTCTTGAAGAATTAGATGGGATATTTTGTATTATAGCAGCCACACCAAAGCAGATTGGATTTGTAAAAGATAAGATGGGTGTTAAGCCCATGCTTCTATTTGAAAAAGACGGAACAACCCTTTTAGGTTCAGAGCAAATTGAATTTACAAATATTTTCCCAGATGTTTATGCACAAGAAATGGAGCCAGGAGAGGTGAGAATATGGAATATTTAGATGCCTTAAAGATTAAAAGTACACAAATAAATAACATGATAGAAGAAAAACTCATCAAAGATAAAGAGTTAATAATTCAAAACCCACACTCAATGCACAATATAGCCACAGGACTAGCTATAGATGGAAAAGTAACTATAAAGGGAAGTACAGGTTTTTATACAGGTGGTTTTCTAGAAGGTGCATCTGTTATAGTTGAGGGAAATGCAGGGTGGTATGCTGGGGACAATATGATGGATGGTGAACTTATTATAACAAAAAATGCTGGATGCAATGCAGGGACATATCTATATGGAGGAACAATAGTAATTAGAGGAAGTGCTGGTAGTCGTGTAGGTTACGGAATGAAAGGTGGTACCATAATAGTGTGTGGTTCAGCTGGAAGATGGGCAGGTCAGATGACTCTTGGAGGAAAGTTGATTTTGCTTGGCAAGGTTGGAAAACAGCTTGGGGAGTCTATGTATAAAGGCGTAATCTATATTCAGGATGAGGAAGCTAAGAATAATCTAGGTGGCAATGTGTTTATTGATAAAATCACTCCTACCGAAGTAGATGAATTAAATACACTCTTTAAAAAATATGATATTGATGCAAAGGGTGAAAACTTTGTTGCTATAAGACCTATGACAACAGGAAGACATACCTATGTTTTGTTTAATCCAGATTTAACTCCTGAAAAAGCTAGAAAAGAGCTTGGTAAAAATCCAAAAAAACTTGAAAAGGGTGTCGCGTATGAGTAATGAAAATTTAAAAAATTTTGAACCTAAAGATATACAAAGAGGGATCTGGAACCAGGAAACAGTTTCAGAAATTGAATATAAGGCAAGGTACGGAAAACACAGGATTCGTGGTTGTGGAGCAACCCGTTATATGCCCACCTTCGATGATATTATGATTCTTCCTTCACAGCTTTCTAGAATGTCCATTGATACATACAGAGAACCCTGCGAAACAAGAGTGGTGTTAGGTAAAAGGTTTGCTACAAAGCCTCTGGTTATTGAAACCCCTGTTATGATAGCAGGTATGTCCTATGGGGCTTTAAGTAAGGAGGCTAAGATAGCTCTAGCTAAAGCTACTGCTCTTACAGGTACTGTTATTAGTAATGGCGAGGGAGGACTCTTGCCTGAAGAACGGGATTATTCCTATAGACAATCTATACAAGTTCTTCCAAGTAGGTTTGGTTTTAGCAAAAGAAATATAGAGGCTGCAGACATGCTTGAATTTTTAGTTGGAATTGGTGCAAAACCTGGCCTTTCAGGACATTTAATGGGAAATAAGATAAGTGAAGAAATTGCTAAATTAAGACAGCTTCCAACTGGTATTGATCTTCATAGCCACCCAAGACATGGTGATGCCTTTGGTGCAGATGATATGGTTGTAAAGATGGAGCAACTAAGGTCTCTAACTAAGGGAGAAGTGCCAATATTTATTAAAATAGCTGCTGGAAGGGTTAAGGAAGATGTGAAAATAGCAGTAAAAATAGGTGTAGATGGAATCATTATAGATGGAGCTCAAGGTGGTACAGGAGCTGCTCCTGTTATGGCTTCAAATCATCTGGGAATTCCTACAATGCCAGCTTTAGTTCAAGCTGTAAAGGCACTTGAGGAAATGGGACTTAAAGATGATGTTAGTATTATTGTTTCTGGTGGAATAAAAGATGGCGCTGATATAGCAAAAGCTCTGGCAATTGGAGCAAATGCTGTTGCAATAGGAACAGGTGCAATGGTTGCTATGGGATGTAAGGTCTGTTTGAAATGTCATAATGGAGTGTGTGGATTTGGTATTGGAACTCAAGACCCTGATTATAGAAAAAAACTAGATATAGATGAGGCTGCTGAAAGGGTTGCAAACTATATTAGAGCTATTACAAATGAAGCAGTTCTTCTTGCAAAAGCTGCTGGCAAGTCTAGACTAAAGAATTTAGAACGGGAAGACTTAAGGACTTTAACTTTAGAAGCATGTGCTATGACTGGAATTCCATTGGTTGGAAGTGACTATGTTTTTGGTCAACGTTTTGGATTTGGAGAGTGATCTATTATGTACAGGATAAAAGAACATCCAATATTAAAGTCTTTCCAAAAGGGAAGACTGGTGAAGTTTGAATTTGATGGAAATGTAATGGAAGGATTTGAAGGAGAACCAATATCTGTTGCATTAAAAGCAAACGGGGTAATGGTACATCGTTATACTAAAAAGCATTCTCAACCTAGAGGAGTATTTTGCTCTATAGGACGCTGCACAGATTGTGTCATGATAGTAGATGGACAGACAAATGTAAGGACTTGTATAACTCCTCTTGCTGAAGGTATGAAGATAGAGACCCAATATGGGGTATTAAATAAGAGATAGGATGATGTAAGATGGAGAGATTTGAATTAATAGTTATTGGAGCAGGACCTGCTGGTTTATCAGCAGCTATTGAAGCTGCCTCATGTGGTATGAGTGTTATAGTATTTGATGAAAATACAAGGCCGGGAGGACAACTGTTTAAACAAATTCATAAATTTTTTGGTTCTAAGGAACATAAAGCAAAAGAGAGAGGCTTTAATATTGGAAAAAACCTTCTTAATGAGGCAGAAGAATTAGGTGTAAGAGTTGAATTGGATTCTACAGTCATGGGGATTTTTCGTAACAAAGAAATTTCTGTGATGAAAAATGATAGTGTAAAGCATTTTAAGGGAAACTCAATTGTCATAGCAACTGGTGCTTCGGAAAATATGGTTCCCTTTAAAGGTTGGACTTTGCCTGGCGTAATTGGAGCAGGAGCAGCCCAGACAATGATGAATATACATGGTATCAAGCCGGGGAATAGAGTTTTGATGGTGGGTTCTGGAAATGTTGGTCTTGTAGTTGGTTATCAGCTTATTCAAGCAGGCTGTATACTTGAAGCAATTATAGATGCAGCTCCACGAGTAGGTGGATATGGTGTCCATGCGGCTAAGCTTGCTCGTATTGGAGTACCCTTCTATATGTCACATACAATAAAACTTGCTCAGGGTATTGATCGGGTGGAAGGAGCAATTATCGTTGAAGTTGATAAATCATGGAAGCCTGTTTCAGGAAGTGAAAAAACTCTTGAGGTTGACACTATATGTATTGCAGTAGGGCTTTCACCTATGTCACAACTAGTTAGATTGGCAGGTTGCAAAACTTTAGATGATCCAAAAAAAGGTGGCATTGTGCCATTATGCAATGAATATGGAGAGACGTCTATATCTGGAATATATGCGGCAGGAGATGTAGCAGGGATTGAGGAAGCAAGCTCTGCTATGATACAGGGTAAAATTGCAGGAGCAGCAGCTTCAAAGGATCAGGGATATATTAGTGAGGATGAATTTAAGGCACGTCAAAAGAAGCTTGAAAATTCATTGTTACAGTTAAGAGAGGGGATGTTTGGTCATAAAAGTACTGCTCAAGTTACCCATACAGATGAAGGGTATGAATTATCTCATAGCCTTTTAAAAAAGGGGTATATATCTGATACCGAGTTAAGCCACTATCCAGGTATTCCAACTGAGGATGATTTAAAAGATGGTCTTGTACCTGTTATAGAATGCACTCAAAATATACCCTGCAATCCATGTCAGGATGCATGCCCTAAGGGCTGCATAAAGGTAGGTGACAATATTACTAATTTGCCATCAATAGAAACCTCTGTAAAGTGTAGTGGTTGTGGAATGTGCGTTGTATCATGCTCTGGTCAAGCTATATTTCTCGTTAAGCAAAATCATTCTCCCGGGTATGGATTAGTATCTCTACCTTATGAATTTAGCCCATTGCCTGATGTAGGAGATATAGGTTATGCACTTGATCGTTTAGGCAATGTGGTAAGTAAAGCTGAGGTTATATCTATTAAGAAAACACCTGTTATGGATGAAACGGCTGTTTTGACAATGAAGGTACCTTCTAATTTAACAATGAAAGCAAGATTTTTTAAACCTGCTATGAAGGAGGAAAAGATAATATGAGTAAAATAATTGGAAGAGCATTGAAAAAAGATGATTTTGTAGAAATGCCCGATGATCATATTATTATATGCCGATGTGAGGAGATAACAAAAGGTGAAATAAGAAGGGCCATCTATGAAGGAATGTATACAATGAATGAGATAAAAAGGTATTTGAGAGTTGGGATGGGACTGTGTCAAGGACAGACTTGCAACAAACTTGTAAAAGCAATAGTTGCAAAAGAACTTGGATTGGATATGAAGGATATTGAAATACCTATTCCAAGGTCGCCTGCAAGGCCAATAGCCATGAAGGCATATGCAGACGATGGATATATGAGGTAAAGGTGGGGTTATGATGATAAATGCAGAAGTAATTATTGTTGGAGGGGGAGTTATTGGCAGCTCTATAGCACATTATCTTGCTAAGAATAAAGTTGATGTTTTGGTTTTAGAAAAAAATGATATAGGCTCTGGTGCTTCTAGCAGAAATGGAGGAGGTATACGCCAATCTGCAAGAGATCTGAGGGAAATGCCCTTGGCAATACATGCAGTAAAAAACCTTTGGCCCTATCTTTCAGAGGAATTAGGAGTAGATGTTGAATATCATCAAAAAGGAAACTTACGATTAGCTAAAAATAACCAACACTTAAAAGTGCTTGAAAAAATTGTGGAGCATGGTCAATCGGTAGGTCTTGATCTTAAAATGATAGATGGTGATCAGGTCAAAGAGTTGTGTCCCTTTGTTTCGCATGAAGTAATTGGGGCAAGTTATTGTGCTACAGATGGTCATGGAAATCCTATGACAACTACTTTGGGCTTTTATAAAAGAGCAAGAGAGTTAGGAGCAAGATTTATAACTGGAGAATCGGTGAAATCTCTTATAATAAAAAAAGGAAAAATCTCTGGTGTAAAAACTTTAGAAAATATTTATGAAGCACCTATTGTAATTGTTGCGTCAGGTCTTGAGTCAAGATCTATAGCAAATACAGCAGGAATAGATCTTCCTATGCAAAAAGTAATGTTAGAGGCTCTTATCACAGAAGATCAGTCACCTATGTTTAGTCAAATGATTGGTACTGCTGCGTCAGACTTTTATGGACATCAGACAGAACATGGCAGTTTTGTTTTTGGTGGAATGACAGGTTTAGAACCCTTTGATTCTCAAGAAGAAAATGCTGTAACAAGAAATATTGCTGCACCATCAATATGTAGAGCAATACTCGGATACTTTCCTTTTTTTGAAAATGTAAAAATTATAAGAACGTGGTCGGGTTTCTTAGATGAAATGGTAGATCATGTACCAGTTATCAGCAAGGTGGAAGAAGTTCCAGGGCTTATACTTGCTTGTGGCTTTAGTGGTCACGGCTATGGCATTTCCCCTGCTGTAGGACAGCTAATTGCACAAATGATTGTAGAGGGTCAGCCCTCAATTTCTCTTGAGGCATTTAAATATGATAGGTTTAAGCCTAGAGTGTAAATTATAATTTGGGAGGTATAAAAAAATGGATTTAATAAGAACAAATTATTCATCAGGAGCTCCTATGGAGGAGAAAGTTGGATACAGTAGAACTGTAAAAGTTGGACCATTTGTATACGTTGGTGGCACTACATCTGTTCAGCCTGATGGAAGTGTATATGGTGAAAAGGATGGTTATGCTCAGACAAAATACATTCTTGAAAAGATGGTGAAATTTTTAGAAGAGGCAGGTTCTAAGAAAGAAGAGGTTATTCGAGTTAAAATGTATGTCACAGACATGAAAAGAACCATGGAGTATATTAAAGCATATTCAGAGATATTCAAAGACATTAAACCTTTATGTACATTAGTTGGCATAAATGCACTTAATAGACCGTCACAGCTAATAGAAATAGAAATGGATGCAGTTTTAGGTTCTTATTAAAGTATGGGTGCATATTATTTAAGTGAAGAAAAATATGGAAGAAACATTGTGAAGCAAGTAGTAGAGCCTGTTAATGCGACGAGGAAAGGGAGAGCATTGTTTGAGCGAAGCGAGTTTTGCTCGACCCCGAGGAGTATTTACAGGCTCTAAACTGCGAAACTTTAGTTTCTGGAATATTTTCTTCACATTTGTTACATGCACCCTTAAAGTATTATATACTTGATTTCGGTTAAGGTTCCAAATATAATATAATTAACAATAATAATGATAAATAAATGATAGGGGGAGAAACAATGAGTGATTTATTTGAGCAAATTTCAAAAAAGGTAGAGGGAAGAGAAGAACTGTCAAGAAGCAGATTTGAGAGGTTAATGTTGATTACTGAGGGTTTATGGGAGATAATGAAAAAAGAACATAATTACTCAGATGAAAAACTTGTGGAAATGATTAGAGAAATAGACTTAAAGGATGGCATACGGGATGGAAGAGTATTACTTCCTCCAATAAAGTGCGATGCATGTAATAAAACAATTGATAAGGGAAGTAACAAATGTATATATTGTGGAAACATTATTGATATGGACATATTCTACAGATAAATATTAATGATTACATATTATTCTTCTGTTTATTGCAGCAGAACTTACTACTTTGATTGCAGCTATTGATGCTATGTTTGTTGAGAGGTTTATAGGTTGTGAGGAGGCATAAAATGGACTTTGAAATTATTGGAATTCGAGAAAACAGTGAATATCTAGAAAAAGCTATAGATTATTTTACTGAAAAATGGGGCATGGATAGAAGAATTTATGAAGACTGTATGAGTAATAGCATTACAGCAAAAAGCCCTCTTCCAAGATGGTTTTTGATGTTAAACAATAATAAAATAATAGGTAGTTATGGTCTTATAACAAATGACTTCATAAGTCGTCAGGATTTATATCCATGGATTTGTGCTCTATATGTAGAAGAGAACTTTAGAGGCAATATGTTAGGAGCAAAACTTATAGAGCATGGTCGAATTGAAGCTGCAAAGTTAGGCTATAAAAAAATATATCTTAGTACTGACCACAATGGTTATTATGAAAGGTATGGCTGGGTACATATAGGAAATGGTTTTCATCCATGGGGCGCAGAATCTAGAATATATGAGCACAACACAATAATACTATCTTTAGCTAATAAAGAAGACTTTGAGGATATACTAAGTCTTCAAAAGCTTGCTTATAAAAGTGAGGCTGAGATTTATGGTGATTTTAGTATACCGCCGTTAAAGCAAACACTAGATGAATTATTAAAAGAAGGGGAAGATTCAATAATTCTAAAATATGTAGAGGATGGCAAAATAGTAGGATCTGTAAGGGCTATAGAAAAGAATGGAACTTGCTATATAGGTAGATTAATTGTACATCCTGATTATCAAAACAAAGGAATAGGAAAAAAGCTTATGTCAGAAATAGAAAAGCAGTATAGCGGTTTAAGATATGAGCTTTTTACAGGACATCTAAGTAATAAAAATCTTGCAATATATAAAAAACTGGGTTACCATATTTTTAAGACTGAAAAGGTAAATGATAGGCTTAGTTTAGTTTATATGGAAAAGTAAAACATATTTTATAAAAGTTTTTATAGGCATAATACCCTTTCCCAGATGAACTGGAAAAGAAAAAACACGAGTACAAAATCAAACATCCATGTTATAATAATTAATAAATAGGTATTTGCTTTTTTATCAAATCCAGAGTTATTAACAAGGGTGAACGTATGGCACAATGGCATGCGAATTCGTCACCGGGTAGACCAAAACAGTATCAAATTTTACAATGAACAAAATGTTCTTCACTTTGAAATGACAATGAATAATCCTAAGAAATATTTTATACACCGTCACACTGAAGGACAGGAAAAATCTGAATCTAAAAAATTATTACCTTTGCGCAAAGGAATAGCCGATATAAATGTTCGTGCAAAAGTTTCAAATGATAGAATTAATTGTTTTACTGAACATATCTTTTATATTTTGTTAACCTGTTTTAACTCATTTAAAAGATTTTTTACAACTCTTTCTTCATTTAACCTAAGATTATTTAAGCAGATTATTACTTTTTTTAGTATATCTTCATCTGTCGAGATGCAATATTTTATAACTAAATTATAAATGCTTTTTGCCTTTTTATTTATGTCTATATATAAATTTCTAATATTACTTGAGTGTAAAAAACTGTGTCTTTCCATATATTCAAGTCTTTTCAACATACAAACAGGATTATTAGGTGCAGCGAAAGCAATTGAGGAGTTTGGTTATATAGGTAAAACTTTTATTATATGCTTTGATGCTTTGAATATAACTTTGACAATTCGCTATTTGGCTCACCCTTGAAAAGAATGTGAACATGGTCTTTATCATGATTCCATTCTTGTAAGGCTATGTTATAGTTTGGACTGATATATTCAAATATTTCTTTTAGCCTATTTAAGATAGTCTCGTCAATCACTTTTCTGCGATACTTTATAACCAATACAAGATGATAATACATTAAGAATACTGAATGATTGTTATTGTCCAAATTCATTATTATACCTCTTTTTTTACTGTATATTACTGATTATATAATATGAATAGAGAAATGTCAAAAAGTGGCTTTGTAGTCACCGATTCATCTCCCGCCTATAGAGGAAGGAGACTTCTCAGCGGTTAGTTAAAAAGGAATTGTTTACGCAGCAATAATGCAGGATACATTCGGGCAAGGTCATGATCCAGTAATTTATCTATACAATATGCTAGTCACTGGGCAGAAACCAAAAAATGAAGTTATTTGGACACGTCTTGAAGTAGTAGATAAAAATAATGTTAATGACTTACTGTAGATATTATTTCCCATAATTTTGTCGGTTTCACGCGCATAAAATCAAAGGTTGTATGCTGAAAATTATTTTCAGCATAGTTATAAAGTTACTAGTGCCTCGCAACAGAATTATTGTTCTTTAGTGTAGGAGGCACTAATATTACTTTAAAAATCGTCTTACATGTTGAATACTGTTTTAAAGTTCTTTTAATCCTTGTAATTAATATAATATTTAAACTGGTAATTTATCAATTATATTAAGTATATACCTTCTTAATAATACTGCATCTGTTGAGTCAACCTGACCATCACCATTTAAATCTGCAGATGTTTTAAATCTATTCTCTTCGTCTCTTGTATTAAATATCGCAATCCCCAAGATATATCTTTTTAACAATATATAGTCAGTAGAATCAATTTGATCGTCATAATTTAAATCGCCATGTTTTACTAAAGGTGGCGTGCTAGTAGTTGGTGGTGTTACACTGCCAGCTACTGCATTTCTATATGCTTGCAAAGATGCATTGCTTGAATCTATCCTCCAGTCAGTCTCTTTATTTTCACTAAACCATACTGAAGCAAATATCCTAGGATAAGATGTTCTTAACGTGTTAAAGGATTCAGTAATCCATCTCGCTTTGTCTCCACCTATTTCACTTGAAGCCCATTCTCCTAAGATTATAGGTTTATCAATTGTTATTAAAGCATTGTACGATTCTAAAAAAATCTCATCAAAGGTTTGCCATACACTTCCCCAGTCTTGCGTAGGCCCCCAATTGTAACCATCAATTGAAGTATAATCTACATAGTTATCACCAGGATAAAAATTAAGAAAGCTGGTACCTTGGCCCACATTAGAATGATTTATAGTATAAACCCATTTAACATTGTGGGCTCCCTGTTGACGAAAGATATCTACAATACGCCTGAATGCTGTTATATAGGTTTGGTTAGTATTAATTCTTCCAGGATAGCCTACCGCCCAAGGATACCAATCCCCATTAGCTTCATGAAGTGGTCTTATCCAAATTTCTCTGCCATAGTCCTTCATATTTGATGCCATTCTAGTTATATAAGAGTCTGCACGGCCATTGCTGATATCAACGGTATTATATTCCCATGGTTCCCATGTAATCATCAATACTGATCCGTTATTGTGGGCAGTATCTGCATAAGGTCTTATCCAGCTGAACTCGGTGGAAAAATTAACAAACTGATGAATAATATCAAGTTTTCTTTGCTGCAATTCTTGGAATCTCTTAACCTCTGCTTGTGTAGGTTGTGTACCTACCCATGCACCAATTTTCAATTCGTTACTTCCTGTAATCCCCATACTTTGTGTTGGTATATAAATTATAGCTAAAAACATACTGAACACAATTAATGATATTAAAATCCTTTTTACCATTACAAAATACCTCCCGTTAAAATAATAAAATGAAATATTGAACTATACATGCCAGTTAAAACCTTTTCACCCCCTGCTTAATGGACTTGAATTATATTAGTTTTAAAATACACTGAATATATATTTATATAAGGTTATACTCCTATAAATTGTGAAGGTAACGTTTTATATAGATATAAAAATAGAAAGTTTGGGTTTCAAGCCATTAAAAAGAACGCCTGTTTCATTAATGAAACGGCGCTCTATAAGGTAAAAAGACAATAGGTTTTATTAATTGTTTTGCTTCCAAAACTCACGTAGAGAATCAATTATAGGTTCATTATCAAGAAGTGAAACAGGTTCTATAACATTATCTTTGAGAAAATATTTTTCTAAAGCTGAAACAAAGTTATTTTCCTTGGCAGCTTGAGAAGCATCTTCATAATTAAATACATATGACCCGTTTTTAAGAGTAATTTCATTTTGCCAATTAATATATTCACCATAAATGGCATTAAAACCAGTTTCCATACTTACATATGAGCCTGCTGAAGCCTTATAGTGAAAGTAAGAGTACGATACACCGTATTTTTGAAAAATTGTGTGAACTGTTTCAAGCCACCTAAGACGCTTATCAATGCTATTTACTCGAGATATTCCATACTCAACTAGCATGGGTGAATTTCCAATGCCTTTTACCCAATTTGCACGATGTTCAACCTGTTCTTCCAGAGCAAAAGTATCAAAGTCATTAATGCCACTAGTCACAAAATCATAAGGCTCAAAAAAATGAAATAGATATACTATGTTAGGTTGTTTAACCTGAACAAAACCTCGTTCCCATATAATACCTTGGTCTCCATTGTCAACTTTATAGCTGTTTGTTATACTATCCCAGTATGGTTCTCCAGGATTAGCTTCTCGGCTGTTGTATTCAGGAACAAATATTATGCGTTTCTTGTCTATTTTACGTATTTCTTTGCATATATTATTCAATCTTTCAGTAAAAACTTCAATTCCACCATCTTCATCACTTGGCACTCTAGGTTGATTTATTATTCCATAACCTGCTACACTGGTAAAACCTTTCAATTCTTCAGCTATATATTTCCACATATTAATCCACTGAGAATAGTAGATATCATCTTCAAAGACAGATTTAATGCGAATAGAACCAGGCTTATACATTTCGTATAAATCATTTGTAGAATCCAGTCCAGGAGGAGCCATTAACATAATAGCAGTATAAATTTCCATTGAAGCAAAATTATTAATATGGTTCTTAAGGCTGGCCATATTACTTGATCTATAAGGATTGTCTTCTGCAAAAAGCTCATAGTTAATGCCATATAGAACAGTATTGCAGTCAAGATTTTTAATTCTCTCAAAATCATTTTCTGTTAAAACCCAAGGATCTTGTACTTGCGGGCGAACAACAGGGTCTTTGCCTTCTATCCGAAGTTTTTCGGATACCCCTTCAACCCAATTACCCCAAAAGTTATTTGTAAGAGTAATACCGTTTATTTTAAAGGGTTTTCCGTCAGCTGTTATAATATCATGACCATTAGTTTGTAAAAAGTTCAGATTGGTTTCATTGGAATTAAAGTAGTCAACGTTTTTTTTATTGCCAACAATATCCCAATCACTAATAAGTGCTTTGGAAACTAAAATAATTACTACAGCACATATTACAGCGACTGACCCTAATGAGTATTTAATGACAGGTTTTAGCTTTTCAAAATATTGCATTAATATGATATTTATTTTTTTCTTCTTATACCTATTACTATCAACTGAATTTAAAACTTGCTTATAAAAATTCTTGTTTACTTCGGGTTCTTTAACAATATATTTTTTTGATATCATAAGTGCCTCTAAGTATTCCTTACATTCTTTACAAGTACTAATATGTTTTTGAAGTTTTTTGTTTGTGTCTATACTTACACTGTTTTCATCATAATTTATAATTTCCTTAAGAAAACTACATTTCATTATAACTCCCCCTTCTTTCTTAGAATTTCCAACTTTTCTGCAAGAATGGTTTTTGCTCTATGGACTTTCATCTTGGCGGCTTCTTGTGAAATACACATTATATTGCCAATTTCTTTGTATGAAAAGTTTTTTAAATACTTTAGTACAAAAGCTGTTTTTTGTTTTTCCTTAAGATTATCAATAACTTCAATTATTTTAGTGTAGTATTCTTTGCTTTCTATTAATAACTCTGGACAGTTATCAGAGCTTGAAATCTCTTCTATTAAATTATCAATAAAATAGTTTGAAGGTCTACATTTTCTTTTTTTATAGGAAGATTTAACTGTATTAACTGCAATACTGTATACCCAAGTAGAAAAACTGTATTTGTTATTATATTTATACAAATTATTATATACCTTAATAAAGATTTCTTGAAGTATATCTTCTGTATCTTCTTTTGAGTTAATCATTTTATAAACAAAATTATATAACTGAACTTGGTAAGATTGTACCAAAACGGAAAAGGACTCCATATCGCCCCCATTTAATATCTTTGAAATCAATATGTCTTCATGTTTCATTATTGTCATGTCCCCCCCTTATATAACAACATATTGCAGCAGAAGCTGCAATCATAGTAGTAAGTTCCGCTGTGATAAACAGAGGAACTATATCTTCTAAAGAGTTTGCTAAAAAAGCAAACTTTTCGAGAAGAGTATAATGAAAATGGATGCGATGTTCTTAAGAAACTACTAAGACTTTGCTTTTACTATTATAATATAATTTAGCCCATTATACAACAAAAATTCAACAAAAAAATCCATAATACCCTAAAGTTGCTTAAGTGATTAGCCCTGTACATCGAGAATCCCAAGAGTTCAAATAAATTTATACGTTTATTTATACCCTTATAGAATAAACTTCTAATAATATTCAACAAATATGTTATTTGATTTACACTATTATATTTAATCCATTTTATAACTATTATTCAATTATAGTGGTTTATTAGAATATAAGTATAAAATTTGGATATCAATTGTCCATATAATTCCTAAAAGAGTTTTAGCTGAAAATAAATTTGACATGCAAAAATCAAGAGATATATTGCATAATAAAACTAATTACAGATGAAAAGATGTAAAGGCCATCAAAATCTGTTTGAGTTGGTTGTTGAGTGGGTTGTGGGGTTGGTTGTGCAAAGCAGGATCATCTTTTGGAGTTACAAAGGTGTATAGTAATGAACACTTGATTAAGGCATTATAAGGAGCCCACGTTTGAAGTCTTATGCTCATGAACCCATAGTCAATATGATCAAAGTAAAAATATAAATGTTTGCATCTTGATTTTTCAGCTTTCAATTGAGGATAACCTGCTTTAGCATCATATTTTGAACGAAAAGTAGTACAAGATTCAAGACATGACCAAACTCCTATCAGTCCTTCTTTTATACCATGTTTTCTCTGTTCTTCATGTGCTAATTCTTCTTTTCTTATATTACAAGATGGAATATATATAATATCTTTACCACAAGCTTTTTGTGAATACTCATTTGCATTTTCAATAATTGCAGAAGATTGTTTTGTTACCCAATCCTTATAATTTTTATTTAGTACTTTTTGAGACATTAAAAATGACTGCATTCCTAGTGCATACGCTATAGGACGAAGATTTCCTTTAAAAATAATTCTATCAAAACCTTTAATAGTACCCTTGATTAATGACCCAAATCTATGTAATAATGTATCCATGCGTTGCTCCTTATCTTTATTTTTTTTATTGGTAAATTAATTATAAGTGATTAGCAACGCATTTTTCAACTATTCAAATAAAGTTCGGGTATAGTTCTGTTAGTAGTATTATTAATTGTAAGGTTAATTACAAACTCATCTCTGTACGCCGTGTCCTCTTCAAGTATGTCGAAATTATTAATTGTAAGGTTAATTACAAACCCATTATTAAGAAGCAGTGAGGAAATAAGAAACAACTTATTTGAAGCGTTACCAAGAGGAACAAAAATGGATGATGTTCTAAAACATATTGAAAGCAAAAAAGGATGTGAAATAGACTGGATAAACAATGATACAGGTTTTTCCTACACACCTCAAAGAGGAGAACCAATAGGTGGTAAGGATAGAGTAATAGGGGAAAATTAATAAGAGTTTTCTTCACATTAAGTAAACACATCTATTTAACTATATGAAGCTTTAATCATAATTTTAGAAAGTATTATTTAATAAATATGTGTCCATAAAATAAAGGGATATACTCGAAAATATATAAGACTAATTTTCAGTGTTGTTTTTATAAATTAATATGTAAAACAATGGACAGCAAATCCATGTTTAAATAATTAAATGTAAAAAAGGAGGAGATTAAAAATTTTTAAATGTAGGGTTGAAAAGTTTTGAGGAAAGGAGAGAAGCTTTTATAATTTTAAAAGGGTATTATTAAAAAATATAAGTATTGGGGGTTATTTTTAATGAAAATGAAAAATATTAAAATTTTTATTTTGCTTATTGTTTTAACAAGTGTGTCTTTATTCACACCTATCGTTTCTGTGAATAGCGTTAATAGCGTTCCATATAAATGGGATAATGTTGAAATTGGTGGCGGTGGGGGTTTTGTCTGTGGTATTATTTACAACCCTACTGAGGAAGGGCTTGTTTATGCTCGTACCGATATGGGTGGAGCATATATTAGGAATAAGGAAACGCTAGAGTGGGAACCTCTTATGGACTGGGTGGCACCTGATGAGTGGAATCTACTTGGGGTTGAGAGTTTGGCTACCGATCCAGTTGAGACAAATAGAGTTTATATTGCAGCAGGTACATATACAAATTGGTGGACAGATATGAATGGTCACATGCTACGTTCAGATGATTATGGAAAGACGTGGGAGAGGACGGAGCTTCCCTTTAAATTTGGCGGAAATATGCCAGGGCGTTCAGTTGGTGAACGTTTGAGGATTGACCCTAATAGTAATAATATATTATATTTTGCGGCAAGAAGTGGCAATGGTTTATGGAAAAGTGAGGACTATGGTGAAACATGGGCAAGAGTTGAGAGTTTCACAAATGTAGGAAATTATGTTGAAGATCCCGAGTATGATTATTTAGCTGATAATTTGGGATTGTGTTTTGTAGTTTTTGATTCAGATAAGGGTACAAAAGGTACCCCGACACAGGATATTTATGTTGGCGTTGCTGATAAAGATAATCCTATTTATGTCAGTCGAGACGCAGGTAAGACTTGGAAACCTGTTGAGGGTCAGCCTACAGCAAGCACTTTCAGAAGAAATAATAATGATGCATTGCCAATTGGAATACCTCATCATGGAGTTATAAGTGGTAATGGAATTTTGTATGTTACATATGGTGACAGGGGAGGACCCTATCAATGTGATGATGGAGCAGTTTACAAGTATGATACAAATACAGGTGTATGGACGAATATAACTCCTCCTTCAGGATATAACTGGGATGGATCACCAAAGTATGAGAACTGGTACGGATATGCAGGTTTAAGTGTTGATGCACAGAATCCAGATACACTAATAGTTACATCACTACAGTCATGGTGGCCAGATAACTACATTTTCCGATCAACAGATGCAGGTGAAACATGGGATGCAATTTGGGATTTTGGCGACTCATGGCCATCAAGATATTTAAAATATACAATGGATATTTCAAAAGCACCTTGGCTTTCATGGGGAAAGGAAATAAATGCTGCTAAAGGTGGATTAATAAGTGGTACTGAAATTATGGACAGTCCTACACCAAAACTTGGCTGGATGATGGGGTCTATTGAGATTAATCCATTTGACTCAAATGAAATGATGTATGGAACAGGGGCTACTATTTATGGCACAAAAAACCTAACTGATTGGGATAAAGGTAAATATGTACACATTGAAGTTATGGGAATGGGTATTGAAGAAACTGCAGTTTTAAGTCTGATTTGCCCCCCAATTGATGGTGTAGAACTAATAAGTGGTGTTAATGATATATGTGGATTTGTACATGAAGATTTAGAAGTGGGGCCAGATTGCATGATGATAAATCCTACGTTTATAGGCACCACAGGGTTAGATTATGCAGAGCTCAATCCACAAATAATTGTAAGAGTGGGTACAACTGATAAAGAAAGATATGAAAACATTAAAAAGAGCGTTGGTATTTCAAAAGATGGTGGTAAAACATGGTCAGAAGTTCAGCCAAACCCCAGTTATTCTTTTCCAGCCACTTCTCCGGATGACATTATTGAAGGGGGAGTTGTGGCAGTATCTGCTGATGGTTCCACATTTGTATGGTCTCCAAGCACAAGTCAAGGAGTTGTTTGTTATGTAAATGGAGGCTGGAGGTCTGTTAGTACTCTTCCTGTTGGAGCATATGTTGCTTCAGACAGAGTTAATCCTAAGGTGTTTTATGCATATGCACAAAACACTTTCTACATAAGCAATGATGGTGGACTAACATTTGAAGTTGTACAAACTGATTTAGAATCATATTCTGCTAAAATTAAAGCTGTTCCGGGAAAAGAAGGTCATGTATGGATTCCAGAACCGTATACTGGTCTTTCATATACAACTGATGGTGGTAAAACTATAACTAAAGTTGATGGCATTACAAGATGTGACGTAGTTGGATTTGGTAAAGCAAAAGATGGAGAAGATTACCTTGCTATTTACATCTGTGGTGAAACATATGGACTGTATGGTGTATTTCGCTCTGATGATATGGGCAAAAATTGGGTAAGAATCAATGACGATCAACACCAATATGGTTCTATAAACTATGCAATTACAGGAGATTTAAGAGTTTATGGTCGTGTTTTTGTTGGGACAAATGGTAGAGGCGTGGTATACGGAGAACCTGTATCAAACTCTGGACAACCAACACCAAATCCTTCGGCTGGTAAAGGCGATATTAATATGGACGGAAAAATTGATTCAATAGACTATCTAATGCTTAGAAGGCACATACTTGTGATAAATACACTTACTGGAGATCAGTTTATCAATGCTGATGTTAATAGTGATGGAAAAATCAATTCAATTGATGCTGTATTGCTAAAGAGGTATATATTGGAGATCATCGATTCCTTTTAAGGAGGATTTTTAAGCAAGAAAAATGAGTGAGAAACATAGTTAGGAATGCCTTAGAAATAACTTCATATTCTCAAGTACAAAATCCCGATGTTTTTACGGGTTTTGGACGATGAGAATTGGATGTTATTTCTTAGCCATTACTTAAGCAAGTTGTAGAGCTAATCAAATTTTAATTTTATAAGTAGATATTAAAAAGCCAGCCCATAAAAGTGCTGGCTTTTTAATATTCCTTGCTGGAGATAACATATGTTTTTAGAATAATTATTGTAAAAAAGCTTATACTATTTTTCAAGAATTAAAATATACATTATGAAAAACAGATCCAAATATATTTAAAAATGATTAGTACAAGGAGAATATTATATGACAAAAGACATATATCGCAATAAAAAAGATTTTCAAAGAGAGGAGTTTGCAACTGAACTTGATAAACCTGAAGGTATACCACAGGCAAGGGAAACTCAATCTCAAAAAGCTCAGGTTGAATCAAATGGAACACCTGGAATGGGGAGAAAAGATAGAAAACCTAAAATAAACAAAAAGCAGTGAACTCTTTTAGGAACGGGGAAGGATAAATGTCTAAGCGTTTCCGCTCATTTAAAAAACCGATTAAACTAAATGATTTAAAAAATAAAAAAAGTAGCATAAAATGTGAAGAAATTGATAAGAGTTCTTTAGATAACAGAAAGCTTTCACAGTGTTTAGAAGAAAACTTGAAAGCTTTCAAAGTGATATTTAAGGATTGCTTTGATGTTAAATTTAGAGAATTTACCTTACCACAAAATAAATCCAGGTGTTTATTAATATACATACAGGAAATTATTGACACAGACAGTATAAACGAAAACCTACTTCATTCCCTTATGTTAGATTCTAAAGATACTTACACAGATTTAAATGAAGAAAGCCTTATGGATTCAATTAAAAATAAATTCATTTCAATAGGTGGAATTAAAAAAGTTACTTTATTAAATGAAGCGGTTAAAGATATCTTAAATGGAAACTGTATTTTTATCATTTCAGATTGCTCCACTACACTCTCTTTAAGTACACAAAACTTTCAGCATAGACCAATTGGAGAACCTCAAACTGAATCTGTGGTAAAAGGACCTTACGAAGCTTTTACAGAAGCCATAAGTATAAATATTTCACAAATTAGAAGGAGACTTAAAACACCTGATCTTAAAATGGAACAGATGGAAATAGGACGGCTTGGAAAAACACAGGTAGTAATATCATATATAAAGGGAATTGCTGATGAAGGCATTATAAATGAAGTGAGAGAGAGGTTTAAAATAATTGATGTTGATTTGATTAACGATAGTGGGGAAATAGAACAGTTTATTGAGGACAACCCTTTTTCACCCTTTCCTCAGATGGTATATACCGAAAGGCCTGACATTGTATCTGCTTCCCTCTCTGAGGGGCATGTTGTAGTTTTCACAGATGGGTCACCATTTGCACTTATACTACCATCTCTTTTTGTTCATTTTTTAAATTCTCCTGAGGACTATTACACAAGGTTTTATTTTGGCACTTTCATAAGAATACTTAGATATATTGCCTTTGCAATAGCTCTTTTTCTGCCTTCTTTATATGTAGCCATGACAACTTTCCATCAGGAAATGATACCTGTGCCACTTCTGACAACTCTTATTATTGTAAGAGCTGGTGTTCCGTTTCCAGCTGTAATAGAAGCCTTACTAATGGAATTTACCTTTGAAGTTTTAAGAGAAGCTGGAATAAGACTTCCAAAAGTTATAGGGCCTGCAGTAAGCATAGTAGGTGCACTTATATTAGGAGAGGTTGCAGTAAATGTAGGCATAGTGTCTAATGTAATGGTTATAATTGTTGCCTTTACGGGAATTGCATCATTTGTAATCCCTAAATACAATCAAGCTATCTCCATTAGACTATTGAGGTTTCCCATAATGATTCTTGCAGGTACTTTTGGTCTTTTTGGTATAATCATAAGTTTTTTGTTTCTCCTCCTTCATTTAGCGTCCTTAAGGTCATTTGGAGTCGCTTATCTTTCACCATTTACCCCATCTTCTCTATCTGATTGGAAAGATACTTTTATAAGGTTCCCAACTTGGTCTATGATAAAAAGGCCTGGATTTATGAGTAAAAAGAATTTAACAAAAATGAAAAAGAACTTAAGATCTAAACCAAATACAAATAATTAACAGGTGATAAGATATGATTAAAAAAGTCTTTCTCATAATATTAATTAATATTGTACTTATTTCAAACACTGGCTGTTGGGGAAAAAGAGAGCTTTCCGAGATAGGCTTAGTAACTGCAACAGGGATTGATTTAGATCCAAATGGAGAGATTCGAATAACTGTTATATCAATTACACCTATAGGGTTTGGAATGACAGGAGGACCTGACAGATCAAATGCCTGGATTGGTACTGGAACTGGTAAAACATTTGCAGATGCTAGAAGAAACTTAAATCATAAAGCAACAAAAAAGCTGGCATGGTTTCATAATAGGTTTATAATAATAGGTGAAGACCTTGCAAAAAATGGTATTACAGATGTAATGGATCATCTGTCTAGAAATAGAGAGTTTAGATACGAAAACAGGATACTTATAACTCCTCACACTGCTTATGATATGCTTACAATTCCTGCAGACATTGAAAAAAACTTAGTTCTTGAAATAGATGGAATTATTGACAATATAAAAGTAGAATGGTCTAAATCTTATATCGAAAATTTTAAAGACATTATGGTAAACCTTATCGAAGAAAAAAGTGGGTTTGTTACAAGCAAAATTAGCTATTATAAAACTGATAAAACTACAATATCAACCAACAGAGAAGATTATAAGACAATTGAATCAGGTGGTAAGGATCAGGATGTGGCTTTTATTGAAGGAAGTGGTGTTTTTAGAGAAGATAAGCTGGTTGGATGGTTAGATGGTACTGAAACCCGATCATATATATTGATAAGCAGTAAGGTTATGTCAGGGACTATCAGTGCAAAATATAATGACCAAAAAGATAGTTTGTCTTTTGCTTTTGAAGATAGTAAAAGCAATATAAGAGCAGAGTTTAATGATAACAATATAACAATTAATATTGACCTTCAAGTAATAGGCATAATTACTGGACTTTATACAGGTCAAAATATAAGAAAAGAGGAAGAAATAAATAAAATGGAGCAGGCTATTTCTAAAAAGATAGAAAATGAACTGAGACAAACTGTATCAAAAGCACAAAAAGAGCTAAAAACAGACTTCTTAGGATTTGGTGATCACATATTTAGAAGGCATCCCAATCACTGGAGAAAATTTGGTGATAGTTGGGACGAAATTTTCCCTACAATTGATGTTAACTACAATGTTGAAGTTAATATAAAACGAACAGGAATGATATCAAACCCAACTAGATAGGATGTGTTTTAATGGTTTTTATTGTAACGATTTTACATGTATTTATCTTTGGATTATTAATTTGGATGGGAATGAAGGAAAAAGATAAAAAGGTTATGGTAATCTCCCAGGTTTTAATAGTAATATCACTTTTTTATGCAGTAAATTATATATTAGAATGGAATATTCCAACTGTTGGAAAGGTTTTAACTTTCATATATGAGCCTTTATCAAATCTTGTTTTTGATACTGATTACTCATATAGATAAAGGTTTTATTTTTCCTTTATCTTATTGTAGATTTTAGCTGCAAAAGTAAAGTTTTTTGCTTTGGTAAGAGGATTATTGTATATAAGCTGTTTTATAGGAGGTAATCCCAAAAAAGAAATAAGTCTGTTAAAGTCTTTGTTATCAAAACGACTCATTGTCTTTCGAAATTCATGTAGTTTAGAAACATGTTTTTTTATAGGACTGATAAGGTCATTGTAATCAATACCTTTTACAATAGAATGTGCTGCCAAAATGCCACTCTCAAGGGCATTAACTGCACCAAAACCCAAAAAATCATCAATAACTCCTGCTCCATTTCCCACAAGGTATATATTATCTACTTTTGCAGTTGAGGTAGTTCCAATACTAAATTCAATGTCTTTAACTTCAATTGTTTTATGGAATATGTTTTCTTTATGTATAAATTTGTCCCAATAGTGATCAAGCTCATAGCAACTTATATTGTCTATAGACAAAAGTATCCTTGCATCCTTTGTACTATGAGGAGAAAGATACCCATAACAAGTTTTTGCATAGTCATTATCTACCCACATTTTTGTAGAATCAAGTTTAAAATTTCCCAGCACCATAGCAACACGTGTACATACGTTAAATGTTGTAGTCCACACTCCTAGTTCCTTAGATATGGTTTCATCTCCAGTAGCAGCAACTATATAGTCAAAGTCATTTTTAATATCATTAATATTTATATAACTATCAAATAATATACTGGTATTAAGACCATTATAAAGCTGTCTTTCAAGAGAATTCTCAGCTTCGCCCCTCATGTATATATAACCGAGTTTTCCTCTTACAACAGTCTTTTTTTGGGGAGCAATCATTATTATTTCCCTCAAAGGAGAAAAAGACTTTAAATTTAAATTATATCGTTGGTTTAAATACTTCACAGATGTTTTGTAAGTTCTGTCTAATACTCTTAATGTGGTTGTAGAAAACAAATAATCTTTACCTATGTGAGACTTTTTTTCAAAAATAGTTGGATGTATTCCATTTTTTATAAGCTCGTGAGCGCAAGCCAAGCCTGAAAGACCTGCTCCGATTATAGCAACTCTCATCTTTAAACCTCTCTAATTATATTTATCCTTTGTTTATCTTATTAAAAAGCTTTGGTAGCATCCACATTCTCTGTACTTTTAAAATAGGATTATTGTATATAAACTGCTTAACTAAAGGAGTTCCTAAAAGTAATAATAATCTATCTAATTCGTTATTATCCAATATATTAAATGATTTTCTGAATTCATACAGCTTTTTACGACTATCTAAATATGGTTTCATAAGCTTTGTATAGTTTAAATTTCCAATAATTGAACGAGCGGCTATAAATCCACTTTCAATGCCTGCAATTACACCAAACCCAACAAAATTATCCACAAGTCCGGCAGCATCTCCAACAAAATATATATTATCTTTATTTAAAGGATATACAGTTCCAAGATTGTGTTCTAAATCCCTTACCTCTATCATATTATATGGGATGTGTTCGGCCTTCAAAAACTGATTCCAATAAAACTCCAGTTCATCTTTAGTAACATTATTAACTAAAAGGGTTAATCTGGCATGATTCTTGGAAAAGGGCATTGTAAAGGCAAATCCATTTTTTGCATACTCAGTATTGAGCCACATTTTTACATGATTTTCGTTAAAATTTCCAAGTATGGTAGCGCTTCTAGAGTATACATTAAAGTCTCTATTAAAAACCCCCATTTCTTTAGCACCATCGCATGAGCCTGTGGCTACAACTATAAAATCAAAATTTCTTTGCAAGTCCTTTATAGTTCCATATGTGTCAAATAGTACGGGTATATTTAAAGATGAAAAAATTTGATTTTCTAATGAATCCTGTTCCATTCCCCTCATTAATACGTACCCTAAATTACCTTTTACAGAAATTTCTCTAGAAGGACCTTTCATAGTTATTTTGCTTATTGTGTTTTTAGGCTCAATGTTTAAATTATATCTTCTTTTAATATATTTCATAGGATTATTATAATGAGTATTAAATATGCGTAAAATAGCTGCTGGAAGGGCATAATCTTCACCAATGTAGCTTTTTTTTTCAAATATGGTGGCAATAACTCCATTTCTTTTTAGTTCAAGAGCACAGGATAATCCTGATGGCCCAGCACCAATAATTGCAACTTTCATTATTATTTTTCTCCTTTTTTCTAAGGAATGTCTATTACTATATTTTCATTTCGTTATTACATTAGTTATAAGAATAATATTTGCATTTTAAACAAAAAATATTTTGTGTGTAGTAAAAATATTATTGATAATTAAGTCTAATTTTTCATACTACTTTGGAGGTAATGTATGGATAAACTATCACAGGAATATATACTTAATATTGTTTTTAATGAGTCATTAGACAGAGAGCAATTACTTTTAAAAAAATATGACAATATTTATGATGATATAAAAGATAAGGACATAAAGAATATAATTAAAGAATTTGCTAAAAATTCTAGGGAGCATGTAGATATTTTAAAGGATAAAATGGTTATGCTTAATATTAAAAAGACCTAAAAAAATTCTAAAGCAGGTGATTTAAGTGGAAGTAGTAGATATTTTAAGGGATATTTTACAAAGTAGAATTTCTAATCAGATTTTTTACAATGATAATTTAATAACAATAAGGAACCCTGAAGTAAGACAGGTATTAACACAACTTAGAGATGATGAAATGAGGGCAATTGTTAAGCTCCAGCAGAAAATAGACAGACTTCAGGATACATCTGGGCTTATAGCTAAAATTTTTCCTACAAAACCCAGGTATTAAAGGATAGCTGGCAATATAAAAATAGATTCCACCGGAAGCTGCAATCAAAGTAGTAAGTTTCGCTGCGAAGCAGATGAACTAGATCTTTTTAAAAATAGCCTTATAAAGCTTAATGTTAGAAGGTTTTTGACTTGAGAGAAATGGCATACATGGTGTTTTGAGGAGGTAGATATAATGCAATGGATTTTTCTTTTTATAGTAAGCTGGATTATTTTTTTCTTGTTTATTGACTATAAACAGCTGAAAATAAATATTTGGTGCGGCTTTTTTGCCATATTACTTCAGCTTTCAGTAGACACTAAGGCAATGATATATGAATTATATATTGTAAATAGTCACATAATTAACCTTTGGGGATCTTCACTCTTGTTTGTATTAGGACCAGTACTTACAATGGGAACCTTGCTTTCTCAGTATTATCCTAAAAAAAGATTTATGCGCATAATAAGTGTTTTTGCGTTTACAGCTCTCTATACAACACAGGAAGTTCTCTTGTTATACAGTGGAGCTCTTGGGTATCTTAAGTGGAACATTTTTGACAGCATTGTAGTAAATACTATAGTTATGGCTGTTTTAGGCTGGTTTTCCATAGTGGTTCTAGATAAGAAGGGAGAAGTGTTATAAATGAATATGATTTTATATACCATCTTAACACTTGCAAATGGTGTGCTTGTGCTTATATGGTTTAAAATACTAAAAAAATATGGAGGATAAATATGAGAGTTGCAATAATAGGTGCAGGAGTAGCAGGTCTTACATGTGCCCATGAGCTTGAAAAACTGGGTATAACCCCAGTTATATTTGAAAGAAACAGCTTTATAGGAGATCAATATGGTCATATTAGTGCTTATTTGAACATACAGCACCGTCCTATAAAGGATTCACTAAAGTATTTCAACAAACATTTTGGCATAAGTATTACTCCTGTAAATACAATAAATAACCTTACTCACTATTCTCCTAATAAAAAGACAGTGATAAAAGGTAATTTTGGATATTTCATAAAAAGAGGCAGAGAAAAAGATTCATTATTCTCCCAGCTTCATTCTCAGCTAAATAAACCTGATATAAATTTTAATACTTTGGCAGATTATGAACCTCTTTCAAAGGAGTTTGACTTTGTTGTTGCTGCCAACGGTACTGCCTCATTTACGAAAGAACTTGGGTGCTGGCATGAAACCATAAAAACATATGTAAAAGGGGGGACTATATTAGGAAACTTTGATCCAAATACATTAATAATGTGGATAAATAAGGACTATTGTAAAAATGGGTATGCTTACCTTACTCCTTACAATGAAAAGAAAGCTTCTCTTATACTGGTTGTAAGCGAAATAAATTCTAATGAAGTAGATCACTTTTGGGAGCTTTTTTGG
This sequence comes from Acetivibrio alkalicellulosi, assembly GCA_008125075.1. Lineage (GTDB taxonomy): Bacteria > Bacillota > Clostridia > Acetivibrionales > Acetivibrionaceae > Herbivorax > Herbivorax alkalicellulosi. Next base: position 465,077 of record VLTH01000001.1, read on the forward strand.
AATACTGAAAATTTTAACTATACTATAATAGAAGAGTTCAAACAAGAACATGAAACAGGATATGCATATCCACATAAGGTGGGTAACATATACTTAGCAGGCAATGCAGGAGGCTCTATTGATCCTTTCTTAGGTTTTGGACAATTAAGCTCAATTACAATGGGAATTATGGCTGCAAGGTCTATGGTTTATGGCAAAGATTATGAAAAATTAATAAAGAAAGTGGTAATAAGACATAACCAGTGGATTTATGAAATGAGAAAGGCCTACAACAAGGCAGACAACAATATGTACGATATGATTGTCACAGGTATAGGACTTCCTGGCATTAAGCACCTTTTTTATCATACAAATTTTAATGTAATAAGATTTGGATATTTCTATTATAGATTAATGTCAAAATTAAAAGGAGATAACTAAGTATATATCTTCTTTTTATTACTTAGGATTTGACAAAAATATAACTTCAACTACTATTTAACTACAGGTCTTATTTGATGCCAATAGACTCGGGAAAAATAAAAGTAATTATTTTTAGCTAATTCTCAGATAGTTTTAAATGAGTATTTCCTAGGGCTCATATATTTGTACAACACATAAATCCATAAGTAAGTGGCCAAATAAGTAACTATAGACCAAGGCATAAGTTTCCAACCTGTAAATACAACAGTTTTAAATGCCAAACTTCCATACTCAAAAATAATCATTGCAACTATCCACAAAAAAGTATATTTTAAAGCTTTTATTCCTTCTCTAGGCAGAAAAAGAACATAAATAACATTTAGTGCAGGATATAGTAGTATACCAGCTAAAACCATGTAGATAATGGAGTCTTGTCGATTAATGTAGTAATATAACTTATAATACTCTCCTAAAGTTATTTCATAAACCAACGAGTATGCTATTGTAGCAACAGCTATTACAAAGCATCTAAAGTCAAGAGGTCTATAAAATGAGCATATTGCAAGTATTACTAATACAGCAGCTATAGATAAATAATAAAACATGTATTCCATTTTCATCACCCTATCATATTATTATCAAAAAAACAAAAATTATAACAAATTCAACTCTTACTTCTGAAGATAGACACTAAAAGAAGCAGACTTGGTAATATAAAAGCAATAGAAAAAGAGTATAAAGGAAAAATAAAGTTTAAAAAATAAATAGCTTCAATAATATTTCTTGAACAAACCATAGAAGATGTTATTACCAAGAGACCTCCAGGTACTATTAACCCTTTATAGGATTTTATATTTAAAAGCTGTGCCAAGCCCGTTATAAACACATAAAAAAATAATGAAATTTTTATAAAAATGCCACCTGCCCATACACCCATGATAGTTATATCAACACCTCTAAAGTATGCTCCGAAGCTTGCATACCTTACAAATTCAAGAGCTGGTAGCATAAAATTCTTAGCCGCAGATCCAAATAAAGCTATTGTCAAAACACCTATCATAAGTCCCATCCCAAGTATTACAATTGAGGCTGTTATAATACTTCTTATTTTGTTTTTTTTCTTTATAAAAGGAATAAGCTGAAGGATAATAACAGTTTCAATGAGCCATGCTTGTATAAGAATCCCTCCTCTTAAAGAAGGTATAATACCATCATACATCACAGGAAGAAAATAATTAAAATTTAGTTCTCCTATATTTAATAATGATACGCCTACTAATACAATAATTCCTATAGGTAAAAGAATTTCGTTTATGCGGGAAATTACTTCTATTCCTTTACCAAGTGCATATGCAGCAAGTAGTATAACTAATACTATAAATACTATTATTGGCGTGTCTGGATTAAAAGAAATAACGAAAATTTCACCCATGCTTCTTGTTATAAAAATAGTCACCAAAAAGCTGTAATATATAAAAATAAATCCTACTAGTTTACCCAATGGTTTTCCAAGTATGTCACAGGAGTACTCTACCAGTGTCTTATCCGGGTACCTAAGCCCTAATGTGACAAAAATATTAACAATAATAATAGATGAAATGGTACCTATTATTACAGAAATCCAGGAATCTCTTCCTGCCTGTTGAGCAACATAGGCAGGTAAAAACACATCGGCAGTTGCAATACCCAATGTTACAAGCAAAAACAAAAGTTGTAGTGATGATATTTTTTCCTCTTTCACTGATGTACCTCCGAAGCACGGGGACGGTTCTCCTGCTTCCCCCCAAGGAAGCAGGAGAACCGTCCCTGTGCTTCCTTCTATGTAATATTAATTACTGTTATTATGTGCATTTGGATAGTCATGTATTCAGTCATATAAAAACGTAAAAAAATTTAATAATTGCTGATATAATTTGAAATAATAACAAGAGGTGATGCATATGGAATGGATTATACGTTTTACTGCTGTTTGGATATTATTATTATTGCTAATTGACTGGAGCGAGTTTAAGATAAATGTTTGGAGTGGTGTTTTTTCAATAGCATTACAAATAGCAATGGATACAGTATTTATACATAATAACTTTTACAAGATAGAAAACCCTGTTATTTCTATTTGGGGATCATCGCTTTTTTTCATAATTGGTCCTGTATTCGTTATAGGAGTATTAATATCACAGTATCAGCCAAGCAAAAGGTGGGCTCAGATTCTGTATGTTTTCCTTTTGGCAGTTGTATATGATTTTGAGGAGTATTTATTGACAGTACGAAATGAGCTTACTTATACTAATTGGAACCTGACATCTAGTATAATTATCAACTTTATTCTAATGATGAGCATAAGCTGGTTTGCAATAGTTATCCTAAAAAGAGGGAGGAAAAAAGAGCAATGAGTCTGCCCTTATACATAATTATAATAATCTCACTAACTACATTAGTATATTTTGCTTTTAGGTTCTTTGAGAAATACGGAAATTAGCTAATACCATAATTGATTTCTGAAAGTATCAAACAAATTTTTTTTGTAAAGCGCACATATTAAGGATTACAAATTCATCTACTGAATACTTGAACCGAAGGAGCCCTATGCTATAGCTCTAATCCGAGACTTATGACCTGAATATACTTTTTCTTCGCCTACAATACCAAGGGATAGCCAAAGAAATATGGATAGAGCAGCAATGCTGTGAACAAAACCTAACATAACATCAAATTTTCCATAAGAAAAGGCTCCTGTTCTTACGTAAATTCCCTGAAGTATTGAGAAGGATAAACCAACAGTGAAAACTGCCAAAAGCTTGGAAAATGAGTTTTCCTTAAGCCAATTAACCATAAGTATACCCACGCCGGATAATGCAATAAGATGAAATAAGGATGTGGTTCCAACAGGTAATATAAGATTATGATAATTATAATATCCTAATAGGGTTGAAATATTGTCAACAAATATCATCCATACAATAGACACTAATATAACAACTCCTAATTCCTTAACTCTAGAAAAAGGAATTAATATAAAAACTATACTCCACACAACAACACAGAAAATAATATGTTCCATAGGATGCCCTCCATAATTAACTTAACTTAATAATTAATAATAATACCCTTTTAGCTATAGTATTATGCAATTTGAAGTCAACTACCTTGTGAGCATAAGTGCTTAATATACTATTCTTCTCAAAAAGTTTGCTTTTTTAGCAAACTTTTTAGAAGATATAGTTCCTCTGTTTATCGCAGCGGAACTTAACTACTATGATTGCAGCTTCCGCTGCGATATGGAATTCATTTTACAATGTCAGGTGAAGGAGAATCTCCACCTGGTACTAAGCAAAAAGTTTCATGTACTTGGTTTTTGTAAAAAGGTAATAGTAATGTATGTTAAGGTGGAAAAAGTGAGTAAATTAATAAGAATGCTAGCAAGCACGTGCCACTGTAAATATTCGGCTGCATGTGTGTTTAATATCAAGAGCTCTAAAAATATATAGAGCAATGTAAATGCTATAATATTAAATGGCTGCATAAGTTTTTTTCTTGGTACACTTTGTGAAAACAAAGTTCCCATGGTAAATATAGGACCAAATTTATAAAAGGCAGAACAACCTGCCCATGGAATTATTACATCATAAAAATCGTAAAATTCAAGTTTCTGACCACCCCAGTCTACAAAACTAGCAAGAGCTAAAGCAAATATTCCTCCTATTAAGTTGATTTTTAAATTTTTGTAATCTACCAGTAAAAAAAATAGTATCCAAGATACAATAAATGAGATTACCCAAGGCATAATTTTTTAAAGCTCCTTTTTTATTTAATGTTTGATAAATAGACATGCATTAGCAAAAAACTCACCAACATAGGATGAAGATATAATGAGTATGAATGACTTTGCACATGTGCCTGTTTGCCAAATCAAACAATGACATAAAATCAAAAGATTCTATGCTGAAAAGTATTTTCAGAATAGAATGATATTATACATTGATTTAAATAGAAATTTACTACCATCAAATTAAAGCGTAGTGTTTTTGTTATAAAAGTAACTTTCTAATTCTTAGTACTCAGTATTAGTTGGAAAGTAACATATTTTTAGAAAATTATAACAATAAGAGATGTTGACAATTATGAGAGGGAAGTATATATTTGTTATTAGTAGAATTTAATCGAAACCAAAATATAAATTAGAACTAACAGACGTATTTTTTGGAGGATACACAATTGACAAGAAAAAATATAAGACTCTCTTTTGGGGAGGAATTAGCTAATTCAATAACTCATGGAATTTCATCATTAATTGTATTGTTCCTTATACCTGTTGTATCTATTATTGCACATGAGAATGGAACAAAGTTTGATGTTGCAGGGGTATCAATCTTTTGTATATCAATTTTTCTTATGTTTCTTATGTCTACCATTTATCATGCAATGGAGCACGAAACAAAACACAAGACAGTAATGAAAATACTAGACCATATATTTATATATGTGGCTATTGCAGGCACATATACACCAGTTGCAATATCTGTTATAGGAGGATGGCAGGCGGTGGCTATTCTGATAGTTCAATGGGCTATGGTGCTTTTTGGGATTATTTATAAATCTATTATAAGAAGTAAAATGCCCAAAGTATCACTTGTTATATATCTTGTAATGGGATGGACTTTGTTGATTTTTATGCCGCTATTTATAGAAAAGGCTAATCAAACCATGTTTTGGCTTATACTAGCAGGAGGAGCAATGTATTCTATTGGGGCAGTATTTTATGCTCGTAAGGGGTTTAAGTACCACCATATGGTATGGCATATTTTTGTATTTTTAGGTGCGCTAACTCATTTCTTAGGAATATGTTTCTTTTTGTATTAAAATTTAATTTTGTTAACTTCATTACCTATGACAGGGTATATATAATATTGAAGATTAATTTATAATTACTTACTTAAGTATATGAGCTAAACCTATATATAATTTTAAGCAATGTTTTGAGAGTATTAAAATGGCATTGGTACGGTTATACTACTAAAGAATTTATATAGGGATTAAAAAAAACGGCTAATACAACATAAAAAGAAGCAGGGTTTAACAGTATATTTAAAAGGAGGTATTATTATGAAAATATATAACTTTTTACTGGTCTGCATATTAACAATGATATTTTTAACTGGATGTAATGGTGATGATTTGCAGCCTGAGCCCCAAGTAACAGAAAAAACTGATACCGAAAAAGCAGACAACGAAAATGAAGATAACCAAGATACGTTAACAGTTGCTGAAATTTTTCCTTTCGAACCAAATATTTACATGAAATATATTGGAGAGGGAAATGAATACGCAGAGTATGATACCTATGTAGATTATATTGGCCAAGATGTAATGCAGGTTAGAAGCAGAACGGCTGGGACAACAATGGCATTTGTATACACTATTGAAGATGGTGCAGTTAAATTGGTTTTTTCAAAAGAGGAGACCTATTATCGTTATAATTATACTGATTATAGAAATATGGAAGAGATTATTATTATGGAACCAATAAGAGAAGGAACATCATGGATTCTTGAGGATGGTAAAACAAGAAGTATTACTGCTGTTGACAAGGAGATAGAAGTAAAAGCAGGAAGATACAGTGTAGTTGAAGTGACTACTGAAGATGAAAATTTTATAACTAGGAAATATTATGCTTCTGGTATAGGTCAAATAAAACAAGAATTTATATCCAAAGAGGATACAAGTTTTATTATTAGCAGTGAATTAGAAATTGCTGATAAAGGCGTGCCTCACAAAAATGTGGTACGACTGTTTTTCCCTGATTTTGAAAAGGAAAGACTAGTTTATATTGATAGAGAAGTTGAGTTAAATACAAATGATGAAATAAAAGATATCTTTGAACAGGAGTTTAAAAAAGTACCAGAAGAAAGCAATTTAAGGTATGTACTTTCGCCTGACACTAAAATATTGTCAATACAGTTAGATGAAAACATGGTAACTGTTGATTTTTCACAGAATTTAACACATGAAATGAATGCAGGAGTAATGCTAGAGGGAATGATATTAAAATGCCTTACTAATACATTTGGAGTATATTTTCAAAAAGAACTAGTTACAATAACAATAGATGGGAGTCCTTATAGTTCAGGACATATATATACAAAAGAAGGTGAGTTCTTTACTGTTGACATTGATGGTATTGAGGAATTCTAAAACAGAAGTTAATTCTAGGGAATAAAGAAATCAAGATGAAAAATTTGGTGTTCTTAATGTAAAAAACACCAAACTTTACTACCAGCTTGCTTTTCTTATTCCTGGAATTTGCCCTTTATGAGCCAAACTTCTAAAGCACAATCTGCAAACTCCGAATTTTCTCATATATGCATGAGGCCTTCCGCACAGCTTGCACCTGTTATACCTTCTAACCCTGTATTTAGGTGTTTTGAGCTGTTTTAGTATCATTGCTTTCTTTGCCACCTGAACATCCCCTAAACCTTATATTTTCTTAACTTATAATATTTTTAGCTTTTTCATATTTTCTATACTTAAATTTTTAAAAGAGTTGAAATTTTTATTAGCAATCCATGTCAAGAAAAATAAAACTAATAATGATATCCTTTAAATAGGAGGTGATAATATGGAAAGATGGGAAGTAATAAATGCTGTACAACGTATGCAGGACTATATAGAGAAAAACTTGAATTCTCCTATTACCTTAAGTGAACTTGCAAAGGCCTCAGGGTATTCCCAATGGCATTCAGCTAGAATTTTCAAAGAACTTACCGGTAAGTCACCATTTGAATATATTCGAGCTTTAAGACTTAGTAAAGCAGCTTTATTACTCAGAGAGAATCAAAAAAAAGTTATTGATGTGGCTTTTGATTTTGTATTTGATTCTCATGAAGGCTTTACAAGAGCCTTCACTAAGCAGTTTGGTATATCACCGAAGAAATACCGGGATAGCCCAAAACCTATACAGCTTTTTATACCCCATCGTATTTATAATTATTACCTTACTATACAAAAAGGAGAGATTGATATGACTGAGAAAAAAAGTACAAATACTGTTTTTGTCCAGGTAGTAGAAAGACCTTCGAGAAAACTTATTTTAAAAAGAGGAATTAAAGCAACTCACTATTTTGAATATTGTGAAGAGGTTGGGTGTGATGTATGGGGGATGCTTTCTAGCATAAAAGAAGCAATGTATGAACCTGCTGGAATGTGGCTCCCAAAGAGTTTAATTAAACCTGGAACTTCCCAGTATGTTCAAGGAGTGGAGGTGCCCCAGGATTATTCAGGGCAAATTCCTGAGGGCTTTGAAATTATTGATCTGAAGCCTTGTAAAATGATGGTTTTTCAAGGTGAACCATATGAGGATGAAAAATTCGAGGAAGCAATTGAAGATTTGTGGGATATAATGAAAAAATATAATCCTAATACTTATGGATTTGAGTGGGCAGATGATGAGGCACCAAGATTTCAGCTTGAACCCCAGGGATACAGAGGATATATGGAAGCAAGGCCAGTTAGACAATTAAGTGAACTCGTTTAGCTAAAGCTAAACATCGAGGCTTCAGGTGGAGACTCAACTCCACCTGAAGATTTATAAGAGGAACTCCACCTTATAGAAGGTGGAGTTTTAGAATGAGATAAATAATAGCATAGAAAAAGAGTTTAAACCATTATTAGGCTTAAACTCTTTTTTATACTTTCATTACTTAAAAATCTTTAAAATAATGTTTTGATTATGCTCATTGACAAGGTATTCTACTTTAACTAAGTCACCTGTGTCAAGGTTAAGACTTTCAAATTCTGTTCTTACCTCTTCAATTCGAAAGCTTTTTGGGGTTTTTTCAACAATAATTTCGATGCTGTTATTATCAATCTGACCGACATACTCACCTAACTTTGTTTGGTCGTTAGTGTATTGAGAATCAGTTTTGTTAGTTTGGTCAGAATCATTCAAATTGTCATAATTAGTGTCTTCATCAAATGTATTAAAAGCTTCATGCTCGGTTTTTACATCGTTGTTGGTATCAATTAACTCTAATGGTTTTTCATCAACTATATAGTCAACATTATAATCTTCAATTGCATCATGGGTTGACTGTTGAGTTTTCTCGTCAGATATATTGTCCATATTTTTAGAGAGCACAAATACTGTGGCAAAAATACTACTTATTAAAATGATTATAGATACTGACATAATAAATTTTTTCATTTTTTATTCACTCCTTAAATTAATTTAGTAAGAACTCTTGTTAGTAATTTCAAGAGAAATATAATAAATCAATCGGCCGATTTCTTATTTATATAATATAGACAGTTTTAAGGGCTAAAAGGTTCAAAAAAAATTTTAATATAAATTAATTTTTCCTAAACAGGCTCTATACTGCGTAACTTAAGTTTCTGGAATGTTTTTCTTCACTTATGTTATAAACACCACGTATAAAGTGAAAGTTTGACAGACATTTTATCTCAACATATAATATGTCCATAAGATAAATAATTTTTATAGAGGGTGTCTAATGATGATTTTAAATATATTCGAATAATGTTGGGTGAATATTTTCATGAATATAATCAACTATATAAAGTATGTTTTCAGAATAATAAAGTGTTATATTTCATTTAATATGACACTCTATGTCATATATTTGTGATAAAATAGATATTAATGAGCGTAACGATTACCAACATAAGATAAAAAGTATAGTGGGAATGAATATATAGGTGATAAATATGCAAATAAACCGACTTATTGAAATGGTTTATATTTTACTTAGTAAAAAGACAGTTACAGCAAAAGAACTCTCTGATCATTTTGAGGTTTCACAGCGGACAATTTATAGGGATATAGAAACACTGAGTGCTGCTGGAATACCCATTTATACTATCAAAGGGAAAGGTGGAGGAATAAGTCTTCTTGATAATTTTGTGCTAAATAAATCCATGCTTTCGGAAAAAGAGCAGGTTGATATACTATCTTCTCTTCAAGGCCTTAAAGCTTTGAATGTGCCAGATGTAGAGCCTGTGCTTAAAAAAATGGCAGTTGTTTTTGGCAAAAATAATACAAGCTGGATTGATGTTGATTTCTCTCGTTGGAGTGGCAATTCTGATGAAAAAGAGAGATTTAATTTGTTTAAAAGATCAATTTTAAATAAAAATAAAGTGACTTTTAATTATCATAGTGCATATGGTGAAAAAACCATAAGAACAGTAGAGCCACTAAAGCTTATTTTTAAAGGATATGCATGGTATGTGTATGCTTTTTGCTGTAATAAAAATGATTACAGGTTTTTTAAAGTAAGCAGGATAAACAATTTAATAGCCTTAGATAGTACATTTACAAGAGATATTCCTGATAATATACCTGTAGCTTTTAAAGAAACTAGTGATAGTATTATAAATATTGTTTTAAAAATTAAAAGCACTATGGCATTTAGAATATTTGATGAGTTTGGCTATAATTGTGTAGAGGAAAACCCTGACGGGAGTTTTACTGTAACAGCGGTTTTACCTGATGAAGAATGGGTGTATGGATACATTCTTTCATTTGGAGATTATGCTGAAGTTTTAGAACCTAGTCATATAAGAAAGGAAATAAAAAGCAAATTAGAAGCGTGTCTGAAAAAATACTCTTAAAAATTCCTTACACACAGACCATTTTTGTATATATAGATTTTTTAATTTTCAAAACCCCTATTACTACAATGTAGCAAGGGGTTTTTTAAAAAGTTTATAGTTTTTTAATAATTTTTTATAGTCTTTTAATTTTTCTTTCATTATCCTTTAATTTTCAGTTGCTAATATAAAAGAGTAACAGACAAAATAAATAAAAATTAAAGGAGGCAACAAGAATGAAAAAAAATTTATTAAGAACATGTATTGGTTTAGCAGTTGGAGGGTCATTACTTATTACATCTACAATTATGACTATGGCAACTGGTCCTAGTGGTTATGAAACACTTAAAGCAGTTATTAAGAATTCAAACAACATGGAAAATGCAACGTTTAATATTTCAGGATCATTAAAAGATAATAATGAGGAACTAATAAAAATAGATTCCTTAATCAAGATGTCTGAACAAGATCATCTAGCTAGCGGTAAAATTTCTATCACTACTGATATGATTGACAAAAATTATACCTTTTATAAAGCAGAAGATAAAATGATTCTAAAAGATGATGATTCTAATGTTTACAACCAATTTACATGTAACAAAGAATTTAAAGAGAAGAAATTTTGTAAAAAAGATAGCCAGGTAAAAAAGTGTGACAATCCTCAAATGTCAGCAATCGGTGAAACTATCATTGACACTTTAGTAGGAGATTTTAAAAGACATGTAACTTTAACGAACATAGGAAATAACGAAAAACAGATTGGGATTAATCTTGATAAAAATGAAATACCATCCCTTTTAAACCTTATTCTTTCAGCAAAATGTCAATCCAAATATCAGAATGAGTGTGAAAATAAAGATAAAATGTTCCAAATTCTCGGTATCGACCCTGAAAACTATCAGGTACCAAAACTCACAAGCAATATTACTGTTGAAAAAATTGGTGTTCAAATCATTGTAGACCAAAACGATACTATAAAAGAAATGGATTTAGAACTAAATGTTACAGGAAATGATGCTCAAAACCAATTTAGAAATCAAAATTTTAAGTTAACCATTGTTATATCTGACGTTAATTCAACTATTGTAGATATTATAGATTTAAATGGAAGAGAAGTTAATGAAATTTTGTTAGATGAATTTAGCTGTAATAGTTACTAATTCAAAGGTGTTTTTCGCCTGGGTAAAACTCTATGGTTTTCCCTAGGCGAAAGTATATCCTTGTAAAGGATTTTTCACTGGTTTCGAATTTTTATAGAAGCAATATATCGCAGCTAAAATAAAGTAGAAGGGATGAATTATATGAATAGAGTATTAGAAGTTAAAGAACTAAAAAAAATATATAAAAATGGTAGAGGAGTAAGTGATATAAGTTTTGATATAGGTCAAGGTGAAGTTATAGGACTTCTTGGTCCAAATGGGTCAGGAAAGACAACAATAATGAAATCTATAACAGGACTTTTAAGAGTAGATAAAGGAGAAATAAATATTTGTGGTATTAATGTTTCAGATGATTTTGAAGTTGCAATTATAAATGTGGGATGTCTGATTGAAACACCATCTTTTATTGGAAACCTGTCTTGTTATAACAATCTTAAAATGGTATCAAAGTATTATAGCAATATAGAATTTGATAGAATTGACCAGGTACTTAATATGACTGGGCTTTCTAAATATAAAAATGATAAGGTAAAGAATTTTTCCCTTGGAATGAAGCAAAGACTTGCAATAGCAATGGCAATTTACCAAAAGCCCAAACTAATTATTTTGGACGAACCTGCTAATGGTCTTGATATAGAAGGTGCTAAGGAGCTTAGGAAACTTATATCTATGCTTTCCAAAGAGTTTATGATTAGTTTTTTGATTTCAAGCCATCAAATTTTTGAGATAGAAATGCTATGTGATAAAATTTTAATAATACGCGATGGAAAAATAATTGACACATGCATAGTGAATAACGTCACATCTAGCAACATGTCATTAGAGGATTATTTTATGGAAAGAATTAATTTAAACTAGGAGGATTGAAAAGATGAATAGAATAATGATTGGTACAATGAATGAGACATATAAAATATTTTCAAAAAAGAAGTTTGTTATTTTGTTTTTAATATCCTTGGTTGTAACAGCACTATCTACAATAATGAATTTGCTAACAGTTAGAAACCTAGGTGCTCCTCTTATAAATAATGCTAATCTTCCAATTACAGTTTTAAACTTTATGTCCACTATAACTATTCCATTATTTATAATTATGATTACAGGTGATATGTTTGCGGGTGAATTTTCAGATAAATCAATTGTCATGTTTTTGGTAAGGCCTATAACAAGAAACAAGCTGTATATTTCAAAAATATTGGCAATCGGAATTAGTATCATTTGTGTTTTGCTGGGGACTTTTGCAATCTCTTTTATGGCAAGCTTAATTGGAAGTAATGTAAGAGAATGTTTTTCAAATCTTCCAACCAATCTTAGTGCATATATTTCTGCCACAATACCCATGATGCTTATAGCAATAATAGCTGCTTTTGTATCCCAATTTACTAAAAGCAGCAGTTTTACACTAGTAATTATGATATTAGGTTCAATTTTGATGTCATCTATGCCCATTATCAGCTCGCAGATAGTTCCTTTTTTACCTACAACATATTTAAATTGGTATCAGAATTTTTATGGCAAGTTCAACTTACTTACTACAATAAATGAGTTATCATATATACTGGCATATGGTATAATATTTATGTTTGGGGGAGCTTACCTCTTTCAACAAAAAGATATGGGGTAGCTGGAGGGTATTTATGTCTATAAGATTTAAATTGCTGTTATCAAATATATTTATGATAGTAATTCCATTAGTTTCATCACTAATACTTGCAATTATAATAATTGGGGTAAACCTTGATAGAGCCGATTTTAAAAATCATAAATTTGAAGATCGGTTTTCTGAGGTTGCTCATGATGTATTTAAAGAATTTATAACAATATCAAATGACGCATTATATAATCCTGATAGATTTTATGATATGGATTACCTGAAAAATATGGATACCAAGCTTAAAACATTAAATTCAAGTATGGCTTTTACAATTAATGATGAAATATACTATTTGTCTGACAAAATCAACAAACAGGAATTTAAGGATCATTTGAGTAGGGTGAGTAAAAAACAAAATGAAAATGAAAAATACATTTTTTGTGAAATGTCATACTTCAATCATAGCTTTAACTTATCAACTGGTGAAGATTGCAGTCTTTATATTTTCTTTAGCACCAAACCCATAGAAAAATTTGCAGAAGGATTTGTAAAGGATTTTTTAAAAGGTTTTTTTATAATTATTATTTTGACAAATGGAATACTGACATTCTTTGTATCTAGAAGTATTATCAGACCTTTAAGAAAACTTAAATACGGAGCAGAGCAGATAAAAGAAGGTGATTTATCATTTGTTATAGATGAAAAATCAAATGATGAAGTTGGCGAAGTGTGTCATGCATTTGAAGAGATGAGAAAAAGGCTAAAAGGAGCACTTGAGGATCAACTTCGATATGATGAGGAGCGAAATGAATTTATTGCAAGTATCACTCATGACTTGAAAACACCACTAACTTCAATAAAAGGTCACCTAGATGGTTTAAGAGATGGCATTGCTGATACACCTGAGAAAGCAGAAAAATATAGGGATATCATTTACAAGAAAGTAATTGATATGGATAGGCTTATAAATGATCTGACATTTTACTCAAACCAGACTCTTAAAAAAGTTCCTTTTAATTTTTCAAAAGTAGATCTTAAAATTTTTATCGAGGATATTATTGATGAGTATCAAATGGAATTAGAAAAACTAGGAGTGGAAATTTTAAACAATTATAATTTAGGCAGCAAAGTACTAGTAAAGGCAGATGTAGAAAAACTCAAAAGAGTTGTCTCAAATATATTAGAAAATTCTATAAAGTATATGGATAAAGAAAATGGACAAATAAAAATCGATGTACAGGATGTAGAGAATAAAGTTTTAATAGGTATACACGACAATGGTGAAGGAATTAAAAAAGATTATCTGCCAAATATTTTTAATAGATTTTATAGGGTAGATGCTTCAAGAAATACCTCTAAAGGTGGAAGTGGTCTTGGTCTTGCAATTGCACACCAGATAATAGAAGCACATGGGGGTAATATATGGGCTGAAAGTGAGTTTGGTAAAGGAACCAGTATATATTTTGAGTTGGAAAAGGTGGATATAAAATGAAGAAAAGACTATTGATAGTTGAAGATGAGGTTTCAATTGCCGAACTTCAAAGGGATTATTTAGAAATTAACGGTTACAATGTTACCATTGAAAAGACAGGTGATAAAGGGCTATTAAGATCACTAAAAGAAGACTTTGATTTAATAATATTAGATTTAATGCTTCCCAACATTGATGGATTTGAAATATGCAGAAAAATCAGAGAAGTGAAAAATATACCTATACTTATGGTATCCGCAAGGAAAGAGGATATTGACAAAATAAGAGGGTTAGGCCTTGGAGCAGATGATTACATAACAAAACCCTTTAGTCCTAGCGAATTAGTTGCAAGAGTTACAGCACATATTTCACGATATGAACGACTTGTAGGAAGTAAAGAAAAAAAAGCAGAAACCATTTATATAAGAAATCTTTTGATAGATAAGCATTCACGGCAGGTTTTTGTTGAAAATCAGGAAATTACTCTTACAGGTAAAGAATTTGATCTGCTCGTATTTATGGCTGAAAATCCAAACAGAGTTTTTTCTCGAGAAGAACTATTTGATAACATATGGGGAATGGATGCCTGTGGAGACATATCAACTATTACAGTACATATAAAAAAGGTCAGGGAAAAAATTGAATTGGACAGTTCTAAACCCCAATATATCGAAACCATTTGGGGAATTGGTTATAGATTTAAAGTGTAAGTTTTGCAAATGAAGTCTTGTAAATGAAGTCTTGGAACGTAGTGAAAGACTTAAAAGCGAAGGGAGGGCCATGCCCCAAGCTTTTATTCCCATCATCCATAAGCCTCGTGTCTGTTTATGGCAAGTATTACAACTTTAATCATAGGGGAGACTTCAACAACTATTTTAAGACTTTCGTCAAGCAAAGTCATATTAGTGCAAATTACATAGCAAAATAAAAACACTTCAGATAATCATCTAAAATTACAAATTTTTATCTATTTATCAACTCTAATCTTTAGTGTTAGCTTTTATATATGCACTTTCTATATCATGTTTTGTATACGATCCTTTTCGCTTTAAACTTGTAAAATTAATAGCCTCATTAGGACAAACTTGAACACACCTCAAGCACTTCATGCAACCATTAGAATTTTTAATGCAAAGTGTTCCATCTTTCATAATAAGATTACCCTCTGGACATATTTTTGCACAAATCCCACATTTGATGCAATTGCTATTCGTTTTCAAGTTACTATAAAAGACTATACCAAAAGTCATTTTTGAGAATACTTGATGGAATTTATTAAGGCTATTGTACTTTATTTGGATGTTTTCTCCATCATTATTCACCGTATTCATGATAGTTGTAACAAAATTGTCTAATTGATTATTGACTCCTCTATTAAAAATAGTTTTTTTCTTGATAAGCGGGTTATCTGGAGTTAGATAGAAATAAACACTTGCACCTGGAGCTTTAAAACTCTCTTGAACTAGAACCCTATATCCTTTTTCTTGAAGTTTATCTATGACATAGTAATTAGAATCGACAGGATAGCTTGTGTATGTAGAAAAAACAAAGGCTTTATGATACGCTACTTTCTTTAGTCTATTAACAAAATCAATAATGATTTTAGGTGGCATTAGGTCATAAACCGGGAAACCAATTCCCGGTAGCGCACCATCACTCTCAAGAATTTTGCTATTATTAATAGCATTTTCAACAGGAATTAAATCGAGGTTACAAACACCTTTTTCATTAAACTTCTCAACTAATTTTTCGGATATAAATTTTGTGTTTCCTGTTCCGCTAAAATAAATTATCTTTACATGCATATACTTTACCTCCTTGAATATTAAGTTACTTAACTATATGATTTAAAAAAAATACAATAGCAAAGAGAACTACTATTGTATTTTTTTATCAAACATTTTTTCAAGCTTATCAAAAAACACTGTAATTACATCTAATTCTTGAGTAGACATTGAAGTTAAATCTTTAACCATCTCACCAAATGCATGGGACTCATTATTAAAGAAATTTTCTATAACTATTTTCCCGTTATCAGTAGTTATCAAAATAACAATTCTCTCATTACTTTCAGACCTAAACTTCTGTAACATACCTTTACTACATAATTTTTTGACTAGTTGGGATGCAGCACTTTTTGTAATATACAACTGTAATGCAATATCAGTCACTGTAAATTCAGGGTTTATAGCTATTAAACAAAGGACTTGCATCTCAGCTGGAGTCAAATAAGAGTTATTGCTATCACCTGCAAGTTTTCTTTTAATAATGGTAAACTTATTGTGTATTCTATTGAATTGATTATATAACTTAATTTTATCTTTGTTATCCATATGTATATTATATAGTTAAGATGCTTAACTGTCAAGCCAAACCAAATCCAACACTTGTATAAAGAGATATTCTTCCATGGAGGTTATATGTCCAATGTGAATAGTCCCACCACAAATCATTAAATATTATTTCAATAAGTACTGAGGCTACATATTCTTAAGTGCTTATAACCACTGTGCTTATTATAAAAACAGCGGCAGCAGTTTTTCGAATTTTTGAAAAAATCATTTTTTCTTATATTTCCACATGATTTTCTCCATTTCTATATAAAGATGTAGAGCTATTAATACTATTATACCGTTTGATTGGAATTTATGTCAAAGAGATTACTCTTGGAAAGCAAAAGTGACACACTGTTGTCAGCTTATGTGATGTATAATAATGTTGTAAGGCAAAAAACAAATAAAAGTAGAGGAGGAACAAGCTATGTCAAGACCTACAACAAAGCCAGATTTAATCAAAAGGGCAGATGAACAAAATGATAAGATGTGGAAGCTCATTGATGCTATGACGGAGGAAGAGCAAAATGCAACTTTTAATTATGGCGATGCGTTTAACCAAAAAGAGGCACATTGGAAACGGGACAAAAATTTGCGGGATGTACTTGTGCATTTATATGAGTGGCACCAATTATTATTAAACTGGGTTGAGTCCAATCAAAAGGGTGAACGAAAGCCTTTTATACCTGCACCATATAATTGGAAAACATATGGTCAAATGAACGAGGAGATTTGGGAAAAACACCAAAACACATTATTGATCAATTCAATGGAGTTGGTAAAACAAAGCCATGCTAGTGTGATGAAAATGATTAATGATTTTTCTGACGATGAATTATTTACAAAAGGAAGTTTTTCATGGACAGGAACTTCTACTTTAGGTAGCTATTGTGTTTCAGCCACTGCTAGCCATTATGATTGGGCAATGAAAAAAATCAAGGCACATAGTAAAACTTATAAAGGAGCCCATAAAGCATAAAACAAACATATATAAAAGCTAAGACTTAGCGGATTCAAGAAAAAAATGGCATAGAAGACCGTGAGCATATTTCTGAGGAATTAGAACTAAAGGAAAATAAGGATGTCAATAACTGGTACTAAAGCTAGAAACGAAAATACTGCTATTCATTAACTAATTTATTGCGTACCTTTTCTATCCTTGGTTTTTCTTAGCATCTCATTAATTCCTATTGCCAATAAAAATACACCAAACCATTTTCTTAAAACAGGTCCAGACAAATTAAGTGCAAGCTGTGATCCAATATATGCGCCAAATAGTCCAAATATAATAATAGGCAACGCAAGTTTGAAATTAATTCTTTTATTTTTTATATGTATAACAAGGGCTACAATTGCAGTAGGAATAAAATAAAGCAGGTTTACACTCTGAGCTATATGCTGAGGTGGTTTAACAAACATAATAAGAGCCGGTATAAGTATTGCACCTCCACCTATACCCATTCCACTTACTATTCCTGCTATAAACCCTATTAAGAATAATATCATAATCTCCCTCCATTTTTCACACAGGATAAGAGAAACTCAAGAACCATCTCTACACTCTCACTTGGCCTCTAAGTTATCATCTTAATTGCCGCAGCTATAATGAATACAGCAAAAATTTTTCTAAGTACCCCATCGGGACATATATTAAGGAGTTTGGCACCTATATACCCCCCTACAACTCCTCCTAGCATTACTTTATAAGTTAATGTCCAGTCTACAAAATTATTTGAGATGTAAAAAAAGCTGCTAACAATTGTAAGTGGCAGAATAATTGAAATGGCAGTGGCGTGAGCCGTCCGCTCGTCACTTCCTAGCAAATATATCAGTGCAGGTACGGCGATTGTTCCACCACCTGATCCAAAAAGACCGTTTGCTATACCTGTAACTAGTCCAATTACTATGTATTTAAAATATTTTTTTATAATTTTAAAGAAATCTCTAAATGAATTCATATTTATATTCTTTATATATATTCTCAATTATATTCAAAAAATACGCCATTAAACAAGAGAATATCATTAATTTTTTACGAAGTAGAGGCTCCACCTAAATCCCTTTGTTTAGCTTTAGCTAAAAGATTTCAACAATATGCCCCTTGAAAGAAATATTAAGACTTATTATCCAATATTGACCATGAAGTTAAACAACTGCAACAGTTGTTATAAGCAAGTGAATAAATTAGAAGGGGCGGTTTTCTGATTTCTGACAAGGAAGCAAGAGAACCGTCCCTTTGCTTCTATGGAACGTTATATTGAGTCAGTGTAAATAGCTTCTACAGTGTGCCTATCAGCTTCTATAGGAGCCATACTTAGCAAGAAGCCCAAACTTGGAGTATCAAATGCTAACTCTACTAGCCTTGGTACATCTTCCTTTTTGAAGCCTATGTCTGAAAGCTTGGTTACTATGCCTACACTAGCTAACCATTTTTCTATACCTTTTGATGCAGTTTCAGCCTCAGATGCATTTCCTTGCAGATTAGGTATTATAGGTGATAATACATCTGCAAGTATTTCAGCAGTTGCAGGATATATTTGCTTTACAACAGCAGGCAGGATGACAGATAATCCAAGACCATGGGCAAGGTCAGGTTTAACAGCACTTAATGGGTGCTCAAGAGCGTGAGTGAAATGGAGGAGCCCGTTATCAAAGCAAATACCAGCAATCATAGAAGCATAGGTAAGATAGTAGCGAGCTGTTAAATCTTCAGGATTATTAAGTGCTTGGGGCAAATACTTGGCAATCAGTCTTACTGTTTCCTTAGCCAACATAATTGAGAAGGGATTTGTTGCTTTAGTGGTGGATGCTTCTATAATATGATTTAAGGCATCAACTGACACATAAGTAGTCTGATTTGCAGGAAGTTTGGTCATAAACTGAGGGTCATCAATAGAGTAAAGTGGGTATATCACATCATAGGCTATAGCCGGTTTATATTCCTTTTCAAGTATACTGACTACTGCAAAACGATTGGCTTCAGTTCCAGTTCCATGAGTAAGGTTGACTGCAATGATAGGAACTGCTTTTGATGGCGTAAATTGAAACTCATAAAGGTCAGTTGCATTTTTATCTGGGTATTCCAGAAGGATTGCTGCACTTTTAGCAGCATCTATCGGACTGCCTCCTCCAATACCTATAACTGCCTTAGCACCAATACTCATTCCAAGCTTGACAGCTTCATCTACCTGTTGAACTGTTGGATTTGGAGTTACTTTGTTGTACAACTCATATTGCATACCATTCTCTTTTAGTGCTGCTTCTACATAGTCCCATGCGCCGGTTTTTTTATAGGCTCCTTGTCCTGTGACAATAACAACACTACTTATACCCATGTTTTTAAGCTCTTTTGCTATGTCATTCATTTTCTTGATAGCTCCAACTCCAAGATAAACATTGGTTTTACATCTTATTTCTCTTACTTCATTTATTGGCATCTTATTTTCCCACACAAAAACTCCTCCTTTATTAATATAATTAATTTTTTAATATTATCCCCAAGCATTATTATATATAATATTACTACTTATAGCAAGCAATACCTTAGTTAGTAGATTGTGCAAAGTAAATGCTCTTAGTCGAGGAGCATTTACAGGCTCTAAACTGCGAAACTTTAGTTTCTGGAATATCTTTCTTCACATTTGTTACATGAACCCGTTACTATCTGTGTACTTGAACAAAGGAAACTTATGTGGTAAAATTTAATAAAGGAGGTGAAAGGGTGAAAACATCAGCTAATTATAACAATATTCTTGATAGACTCGATTGCTATGTTGGAAATATTTCAGCATATGTATCTTTTAAAGGGAGGAGTCTGTCTAAAAAGGAATATATGTGATTTATGAGCTGGTGGATCATCATTTACCAAATATAAAATTGTATTTATGCCTAGGTGATTCTCTTGCCTAGGTTTTTTTGATGTTACAATAATAATATTGTATTTTAATATTAATCCTTTAAATGCCTGGGCTGAGGAATCCTTATCCACCATAAGCTTTATCCTAGGCATGAAAGGAGATACTATGATTGATATTAAAGTACAGGACTTAAACAAATATTATGGAAGTAACCATATAATAAAAGGAATTTCCTTTGAAATTTTAAAAGGAGAAAAAGTCGGACTTCTTGGGAAAAATGGGTCAGGTAAGACAACACTTTTTAAAGTGTTGTCAGAAAGAGAACAATTTGAAAGTGGGACTATATATAGAGCATCAGGAAAAATAATTGAAATACTTGATCAGATACCTGTAGTTGAGGACAAATATACCGTCGAAGATGTTTTGCAAAATGCTTTTGAAGATATATTTATACTTTCTGATGAAATGAGGAGGCTAGAAGGGTTAATTGAAAAAAATCATTTAGATGAAAGACTAATAAATAGATATGGAAAACTTCAAACAGAGTATGAAGGTTTAGGTGGATATGACTTTGAAAGCAAAATAGATAAAATTTGTAATGGCATGAAAATAAGTAGTGAGATGAGAATTCAACTTTTTAATAGTTTAAGTCAGGGCGAGAAAACAAGAGTCAATTTAGCAAGAATACTATTGAGAAATTCAGATATTCTTTTATTAGATGAGCCAACAAATCATTTAGATATGGAATCAATAAAATGGCTGGAAGATTATTTGTCAAACTTTACAGGAACAGTTATTGCAGTATCCCATGATAGATGTTTTCTTGACAATGTAGTAAGCAGGATAATAGAAATTCATGAGGGTGAATTAAGCTTTTATGAGGGGAATTACAGCTTTTATGTTGAAGAAAAAGAAAGAAGATACTCTATTGAGAAGAAGAAATATGAACAGCAACAAAAGAAAATCCATCAACTCCAGGAAGCGGCAAAAAGAATGCATGAGTGGGCTAAAAATGCAGACAATCCATCTATGCACAAAAGAGCTTTTTCTATTGAAAAAAGGATAGAGAGAATAGATAAGATAGATAAGCCTGTTGTAGAAAAGAAAATTAAGTCAGAATTTAAGGAAAAGAAATTTTCTAGTGATGAAATAGTTGTATTTTCAAATGTAAGTAAGGGGTACGATGATAAACTACTATTTTCTGATTTGACTATAAAAATTAGAAGAAATGACAGGATTGCAATAGTTGGAAACAATGGATGTGGAAAGTCTACACTTATTAAACTTATTACAGGGGACGAAGCTCCACAAAAAGGTAATATTGTGCTGAGTAACAGTATAAATATGGCTTATATGCCTCAAGTTATTGAATTTAATAATGTAGAAGCAACTGTTTTGGAAACTATACGATATGAGTTTGAGGTTTGTGAGGACAAAGGAAGAAAAATCTTATCTGCCTTTCGTTTTAAAGGGAAAGATGTATTTAAAAAAGTAGGTATGCTTTCGGGAGGTGAAAAAAGCAGATTAAGACTATGTATGTTAATGCAAAGTGAAATTAATTTTCTATTATTAGACGAACCTACAAATCATTTGGATATATATACAAGAAGATGGATTGAAGATGCAGTTTCCCAATTTAACGGTACAATGTTGTTTATTTCACATGACAGATATTTTATTAATAAATTTGCAACTAGAATATGGGATATCAGTCAGGGAGAAATATATAACTTTGATGGTACATTTTCTAAGTACTGTGAATGGAAACAAAAGAATATGAAACTGCCAAAAAAACCAGTGGCAAAAACAACATTAACAACTAAATCAAAACATTCACATAATAAAGATAAATCTTGTGAAGAAGCTAAGGCAAAGGATATTCAGAATGTTGAAAATCAGATATTTGAAGCAGAAAACAAGTTAAAGAAATTATGTGATGAAATGAATATAGTTACAAGTGATTCAGAAAAACTAAATAGTTTATACGAAAAGAAACTTGACATTGAGAAGGAGATTGACTTGCTGTACAACAAATGGGGTTTTTTAACACAATAAAGCTTAGGCTCTTAACTGGGCAACTTAAGCATCTGGAATGTTTACCTCGCTTTTGTTAAACACACCCTGAGCCCAAAATATGTATTGACGTATATGTAGTTTTTGAATATAATGTTATAAAACACTCTTTGCACTGCATATAATTTACAGTACAAACTGAGCAGGCCATTAATTATTTAATTTATGGAGCCGGGCCGCGGTAAAGTGGCAGCAGATGTAGAAATTGGGGCATCTGTGGGACAGTAGTTACTATTATTGTTCCATAGGTGTTTTTTTGTACTTCCTAAAGGAATGGTAATAGAAGATTTAAAAGTCTTAATAAATGTTTTGCATGTGCCATAGAGCTATCTTTTTCTAATTAATTTATGATGGAGGTATCTATTATGGAACAAACAAATGAGTTTACAAACACTAGGGAATCAAAAAAAATTGCCATGAAAGTATCTGTAACAAGTATTATTGTAAACATTGTTCTAGCTCTTTTGAAAATCTTAGCAGGTATATTTGCAAAATCTGGAGCAATGATTTCTGATGGGGTACATTCGGCTTCTGATGTATTTAGCACGTTTATAGTTATTATTGGCGTTAACATCTCAAGTAAAAAGCCCGATAAAGATCATCAATATGGACATGAGCGATTAGAATGTGTGGCATCTATTATACTTGCGATTATATTAGCTGTTGCAGGGTTAGGTATTGGATTAGGTGGAATAGAAAAAATATTAAGTAGAAATTATGATGAAATAGGAATACCGGGAGCGCTAGCGCTAATTGCTGCAATTATATCTATGGGTATAAAAGAATGGATGTATTGGTTTACCAGAGGGGCGGCTAAGAAAATTAATTCTGGAGCATTAATGGCGGATGCATGGCACCACCGTTCAGACGCATTATCCTCAGTTGGTGCATTTATAGGTATTTTTGGTGCACGTATGGGTTTTCCAATACTTGATCCAGTTGCAAGTGTTGTAATATGCATATTTATTGGTAAAGCATCATTTGATATTTTTAAGGAAGCAATTGATAAATTAGTGGATAAATCTTGTGATCAAGAGACAGTAGAAAAAATTAAAAACCTAATAAATAAGCAAGATGGAGTGTTGCAAATTGATGAAATCAGAACCAGATTATTTGGTGCTAAAATATATATTGACGTAGAAATTGCAGCAGATGGTTTAAAGACTCTAAATGAAACCCATGCCATTGCTGAGAAAGTGCATGATGCAATTGAAAGGGAATTTGCAATGGTAAAACACTGTATGGTACATGTAAACCCTATTTCAAAGTAAATACAATAAAGTTCGGGGCGCTATGCCCCGAGCAGCATTTACAGGCTCTAGACTGGGTAACTTAAGTTTATGGAATATTTTTCCTTAACTATTGTATACACACCCGCTTAAGCTTATGTTATAGACGTTAATATAAAAGTATGTTAAAAACAAATTAGTATATCATTGGTCGTGGTTATCATGGGCGGCTTCTGCAATTGCTTTAGTTTCGTGAACTGTACCAAATGGATGCTCAGGAGGAGCATAAATTGAGTACAATTTAAGAGGTCTATTGCCTGTGTTGATTAAATTGTGCCATTTACCAGCAGGTACAAAAATTACATAATCAGCACTTACTCTTCTTTGGAAATCTAGATTAGTTTTACTATCACCCATTTGAGCAAGCCCTTGACCTTCTTCAATTCGAATAAATTGATCGTGATCAGGGTGAACTTCTAAACCTATATCATCTCCAACTTGTATACTCATTAAGGTGAGTTGTAAATACTTACCAGTCCATAGAGCTATACGAAAATTCTTATTTTGTTTGGTGGCTTTTTCAATATTAACAACATAGGGATTTGATCCATAATCTTTTAATTGAATATGCTGTGTTTCACAAGAAAAAGGCATAGGTTGATTCCAAAAGCCTGGATTACTCATTGGCATATTTATTAAATAAGAGTAGGGATATATATTATATGGATCATACATCTGTGGGCTAACATAATAGGGATGTGGATATTTGTCATACATATTATACACAAGGCTCATTCCTTTCATAAATTTATAATAATATCATATGTTTTAGATTTATAAGTTGTGAATTATGTAAGCAAGAATAATATGTTCAAAAAAAAGGAAAAGGTATTGAAAAAATATATGATTTATGATAAAATATGAACACGTTCATAAATGAGCGAGTTCATATTTTGCTGTTCTTCTCAATAAATTTGATTTTAGCAAACTTTTTGTGCTGAAATGGGAAGAGAGTTTAGCAAAGACTCCGAGGAGTATTTACACGCTTTAAACTGCGTAACTTAAGTTGATGGAATATTTCTCTTTGCATGTATTAAGTGTACCTTAAATTGATCTTTAATTGCAGTTTATACTGACGTTTATTATAAAGGATGGATTATATGGGATTGAGAAGTGAAAAAAAGATAATTATACGTGAAAAAATTTTAAAAGCAGCCAGCCAGCTTCTTTTAATTAATGGTTATGAAAATACAACTACAGATCAAATAGCCCAAAAAGCAGGTATAGGGGCAGGAACCCTTTATAATTATTTTAAATCAAAAGCTGATATATTTATAGAAGTATTTGCAGAAGAATTTGAGGATGATGAAAATACAATAGAAATAAAAGAGTACAACATTGATTGTGCAACAGATATAATTTTATCCTATGGTATGAGTCATATAGGAAAGATTATGAATTTTAGTAAAAACATATTAAAGGACTTGACAGTAGCAGCATTTGGAATGTACAAAAAAAACCCCAGACTTTTTAGAAAAATGATTGATATGGATTATAAAATGATGGATAAATTCTCTTTATTAATAAACCAATTGAAAGAAAAAAATGTTTTGTCCCATGATATTAATACAAAAGATGCAGTTGAACTTATATATAGCGCCATGTCATACGAGTTTCTTATATACTTATTTGAAGACGATAAAAATATAGATGAAGTAGAAGAGAACATAAAAAGAAAAGTAAAGATAATACTTAAATAGCCGAAAGCAGGTGAATATGATGAGCATAATACTTAGTGCTACCAATCTTTCTAAGTTTTATCAAATGGGTGAAGTTCAGGTTAAAGCACTCAACGCGGTAGATTTTGAAATTCACCAGGGTGAATTTGTTGTGGTTTTAGGACCTAGTGGATCTGGAAAGAGTACTATGTTAAATATGATTGGAGGTATGGATAAGGCTACAGGGGGAGAAATTTATTATAAAGGCAAGCCGCTACATAATGCAACAGAAAAGCAGTTGACTCAATATCGCAGAAATGCAGTAGGCTTTGTCTTTCAGTTTTATAATCTTATGCCCAATTTAACAGCGCTAGAAAACATCAAGTTGTCTGTTGAAATAGCAAGTAATCCGTTAGATGTCAATATGGTAATGGATGAAGTAGGTCTTTTAGACAGAGCGGATCATTTTCCATCCCAGCTATCAGGTGGTCAACAGCAAAGGGTTGCTATTGCAAGAGCAGTTGCAAAAAATCCTGATATTTTACTATGCGACGAGCCTACCGGAGCACTAGATACTTCTACTGGAATTCAGGTTTTAAAACTATTGCAGGACTTTAATCAAAAACACAGAAAAACAGTGATTATTATTACCCACAATTCAGGAATATCAAGAATGGCAGATCGGGTCTTTCATATGCACGATGGTAAAATAGACAAAATAGAAATTATTGATACCCCCATGCAACCGGCGGAGGTGGAATGGTAGGTGCTACATAAAAAAATGCTGCGTGATCTTCTCAAAAATAAAGTAGCCTATTTAGCCTGTTCTGCTATTATAGCTATAGGTCTTATGATATATGTATCAATGGAAAATACATATATTAATTTAAATAGATCTATGAACTTCTTTTACAATGAATATAACTTTGCAGATGGTTTTGCAACTGTTGAATCAATGCCATCAAATCAATTAAGAGCAATAACTGATATTTTAGGTATTGAACAAGTATCAGGTAAGCTTGTAAAAGATGTAAGAGTGTTATTTCCCGATAGAGAGGATAATGTTTATCTTCGACTTGTATCGGTAGATATGAATGAGCATGAAAGATTAAATGATATATGGCTTATGGAAGGAACAGATTTAGAACAAGGCAAGAAAAATATATGGACAGGGATAAAGTTTTATGATGCTAATGAGTTAAGCTATGGAGATATTATAAAAGTTATAATAAACGGAAAAATTACTGAGTTAAATGTTATAGGAAAAGCACAAAGTCCTGAACATGTATATGTTATGAAGGATATAGCAGATTTTTATCCATCTGAAAAAGAGTTTGGAGTAGCATATATTCCCTATGATGTAATGGAAAAGCTATTTGATCTGCAAGGAATTATTAACGAAATATCATTTAAAGTAGATCCTTATTTCTCTTTTGAAGATATAAAGAGTCATTTAGAAAGCACACTAAAGAGCTACAATGTGTCAGGTATAGTAGAAAGAAAGGATCAGCTTAGTAATTTTATGCTGGCAGAAGAAATAGAACAAATTGAAAAAATGTCGTCAAGCATACCCATATTATTTTTAGTAATTGCATCTATAATATTATGGATAATGTTAAAAAGGATGGTAGAGCACCAAAGAATGCAGATAGGAACATTAAAGGCATCTGGATATTCATCTGTACAAATACTTAAGCACTACGTTTCATATAGCATTGTAATTGGAACAATTGGAGGTATTGTAGGCGGTGTTTTGGGTTTTATAATTTCTGATGTAATGATGATGATGTACCAGGATATATATACATTGCCCAATTTAGAAAGTGAGTTTTCTCTTTTTTATTTTTTTATGGGAATACTTATCTCCATTGTTTTTAGCAGTATTGCTGGGATATTAGGGGCTAAAGGAGTATTAAAACTTGAACCTGCTGAATCTATGAGGCCTCCTGCACCTGTTTCAGGCAAGAAGGTGATGTTAGAAAAGGTAAAGATATTCTGGAACGCTTTAACAGTTCAGGGTAAAATGGCAGTTAGGAATATTTTCAGAAGTAAGGGAAGAAGCTTGTTTACCTGCATGGGAATTGCATTTGCTTTTAGCTTAATGGCAGCCATGTTTTCTTTTGTTAATATGTTTGATGTTATAATTATGGATACATTTGAGTATGTACAAAAATATGATATGAAGGTTACTTTTTTTCCACCCCAAAATGCCACACCTATTATTAGGGAGTTGGGGACAATAAGTGATATTGATTTGGCAGAACCCATGTGGGAAGTTCCTGTAACGCTGATAAATGAGTATAGAAAAAATGATACAATAATTCTAGGCTTAAATAGTAACTCGGATTTGTATCATGTAGTTGATGAAAAGAAGCAAAGAGTGATGCTGTTAGAAGGTGGAATAATATTAGCAGAACCACTTGCAAAAAAGCTTAACGCCAAAATAGGTGATACATTAGATATTAAAACTCCCTTTACCCAAAAAGATGATTTGCAAATACGTGTTGCAAATATTGTTCCACAATATATAGGAACTAATGGATTTATGATATTAGAAGATCTTAATGCTCTCCTAGGACATAGAGATGCTGCTAACTCCGTTTTGCTAAGGCTTCCTCAAGAATCAGTGAGGGAAATAAAAGGCGCACTAAATGAATCTAAAATTGTTACATCCATTGAAGAAATACATCAGACTAAAGAAAAGTATGCAGATTTACTGGAACAGGCATTTATAATGCTGTATGTAATGTCACTGATGGCTGTGTTGACAGGGTTTGCTATTATATACAACTCTGGATTAATATCTTTTTCAGAAAGAGAAAGAGAACTGGCATCTTTGAGAGTAATGGGAATGAGCAATGGAGAAGTTATGGAAGTTCTTTCATTTGAGCAGATTTTTCTTGGGGTTGTTGGTATTATAATAGGTATTCCACTGACCTATTTTTATAATTATATATTATCAGAGAGTTTTGAGACTGATTTATATAATTTCCCAATGGTAGTTAAACCAGATGTATTTTTATATGCACTTGTGGGTACGTTGTCAGCCATTTTTCTTGCCTACCTTTCTATAAGAAAGAGAGTAAGAAATCTTAGCATGGTTGAGGTGTTAAAAGAGCGTGAATAAGTTATATTTAAAACTATATCGCAGCGGAAGCTGCAATCAAAGTAGTAAGTTCCACTGCGATAAACAGAGGAACTATATCTTCTAAAAAGTTTGCTAAAAAAGCAAACTTTTTGAGAAGAATATTATATAAGCGAGGATGATGTTATGAAAAAAGCAGTAAAATGGATAATAGGCTCAATAATTATAATAATTATTGGGGCATATGTTGTATATGAGATGGTAAAACCTGTTGAGGTTGAATTGTTTTATGTTGAGCCTAGGGAAGTTATTCTTTCATTTAAAGAGGAGGGGAGAGTTGAGCCAGTGTTAAAAAGAGATGTTTACTCAATTTTGACCCAGAAGATTATTGAGCTAAATGTAGAAGAGGGGCAGTTTGTAGAAGAGGGAAGCATAATTGCACATCTTGACACAGAGGCTATCGAAAAACAGATAAATATATTAAAAGTGCAGAGAAATAACATGGTGCAGCTTAAAAAAATGACATTGAAGGAACTAAAAAATCAGATAGATCAGCAGCAGCTTATGATTCAGGAAACAACCAGACAATTAGATACTGGAAAAAGGGAGATTGAAAGAATAAAAAGTCTGTTTGAAAATAATTCTGCAAGTAGTATACAGGTAGAAGCTGCGGAAAATCAGGTTAAGCTTCTAGAAGGATCTCTAGATCATCAAAGGTTAGCGCTTTTGCAAATGCAAGCCCAATATGACAATCCTCAAAGTGAGACGGTGGGATACCACAATTCAAATGTAGATACAGTTGATTCACAGATAAGGCAATTAGAAAGTCAACTTGAGGACAGCCTTATAAAAGCACCTATAAGTGGTGTTGTTATAAATTTAAATTATAGGGATGGGGGAATAATCAGCTCTCAGTTACCACTTTGTACCTTGTATCAGCCAGATAATTATCGTATTGAAGTTATGGTTTTATCGGAAGATGCTGTAAACCTTAAAAAAGGAATGATGGTAGACTTAACACAGAAATTATCAAGGGGAGATATTAAGTTTACAGGAGAAATTGACTATATAGCTCCAGTTGCAACTGAAAGCTTATCTTTATTAGGTCTAAAAGAACAGCGGGTTAAAATGCATATCAAATTATTAGAGCAAAGGGAGGCAGTCTTGTATCCAGGATTTTCTGTTGATGCCCGGTTTACCACGCTCAAAGAAGATAATTTAATTACTGTTCCTAAAACCAGCTTGTTTAGATCAAATGGAAAAGATGCCTTATGGGTTGTAGAAGACGGCAAAGCTGTAATTAGATATGTTGAAAAAGGTATAAATACAGATGTGGATACAGTTATAACTGAAGGGCTTATTAAAGGTGAATATGTAATTAAAAATCCAAATGTAGATAGATTGAGCGTCGGTAAACCTGTTGTTGAAATAAAATAAGTTTGAGCAAAAAAAATAAGGCCTTATAAATTAAAAGGTCTTATTTTTTATTCCTATACTAGTTCATTTATAATCGACTACTAAAGAACAAAAGAAAATCTATTCTATTATTATTTATATAACTTATGGTAATTTAGCTTAAGAGTTTTGAGTATTTTAAGTTACTTCTAACTTAACTAATTACAGTACTATTCACTTTTGTTTACTTTTATTTCTACGTCATTTGTGTTTATTTTTATTTTGTTTGTGTCACTGCCAATAAACTGATTTTCTTTTACAAGATAATAGCCTTGAGTAGGATTTATTAAAGAAGCAGGCACATTATCGTAGGTAGATAAGAAGAATAAGTATGTAGAATCTTTTTTTATATCAGCTTTATCGCTACTAATAACTGTTAACTCTTTAGTCTCCCCACCAAGTTGTTTTATTTCAACAATTTCTTTTTTTGACTTTATGTCACCTTTATAGATCTTAGTAATTTCAACATCATATATAGTATACATAGTTTTAGTTGAATTATAAGTACTACCAGGATTAAGTTTCTCATCATTGACATAATCATACATATTATTTGACAGATCCAACATTTCAACCCTTGAACTTAATATCTTTCCTTCAATAATAGTATCTGCAATTGCCACCATAGAGTCTAAGTCTTCATAATAAGGATAGTCAACATTGACAAATACTTTTTCTTTTGTTTGTGAACATCCTGTTGATATCAACATAATTAATATTAATACAATAATAGTTTTTCTTTTAAAACACTTCATTTTATATCCTCCTTGTCTATCTGTTTGTTTCTATTATAACATATTTTGATTTATAACAATTCCTCAAATTAACTTATTCGAATATTATGTATACTTAAAATAGAAAATAATTAAATACTTTATTGCCAAAGGTATTTACAAATTAGTAAATTAAAAATATAATTTACCATAGGGAATTAAAGATATTAAAATTTATATTAGGAGGTGCTTTGTTGTAAATAAGTAATGAGTATGCAATTAATAAAAACAGAAGCAAAAGAAACAGTTAAATCATATCAAAAGAAGAAAGAGGTCGTTAAAATGAAAAAACTAATTGCAATTATTTTATCAATGTTTATTATTTTAAGTTTTATGGGGTGTAATACTTCAGTAGAAGAGCCCGAACAGAATATTCCTGGAAAAGAGATGTCAGATCAGGATGATCAGGATCAAGGTGATACACAGGAGAAAGATGGAGAAGAAAGACTTATAGGGGTTGCTATGCCAACTCAATCACTTCAACGCTGGAATCAAGATGGTGCTAACATGAAGGCTCAACTTGAAGCAAAAGGTTATAAAGCTGATCTTCAATATGCTGACAATAATGTTAATACTCAAATTCAACAAATTGAAAATATGATAACAAAAGGTTGTGATGTTTTAGTAATTGCATCTATTGATGGTTCAACCCTTACAGATGTTTTAAAACAGGCTGCTGAGAATGACATTAAAGTTATAGCTTATGATAGATTGATCATGAATTCTCCTCATGTTGACTATTATGCTACTTTTGATAACTTCAAAGTAGGAGTTATTCAAGGAGAATATATCGTAGAAAAGCTTGGACTTGATGAAGAGGATGGTCCATTTAATATAGAATTATTTGCTGGTTCTCCTGATGATAATAATGCTAGATTTTTCTACGATGGTGCTATGAGTGTCTTAGAGTCTTACATAGAAAGTGGTAAGCTTAATATTCCAAGTGGGCAGAAGGACTTTTCAACAATTGCAATACAGGGTTGGGAATCATCAAATGCACAGGCAAGAATGGATAACCTTATTACAGCTAATTATGCTGGTGGAGAAAAGCTTGATGCAGTACTTTCACCGAATGACAGCCTTGCAATAGGTATTATTGCATCACTGAATAATTCAGGTTTTGGAGAAGAAGATAAGCCTTATCCAATTATTACTGGGCAGGATTGTGATAAACCAAATGTAATAGCTATGATTAATGGTCAGCAGTCAATGTCAATATTTAAAGATACAAGAACACTTGCAAGTAAGGTTGTAGAAATGGTGGATGCGTTAATACAAGGTAATGAAGCACCTGTAAACGATAATGTAACTTATGACAATGGAGAAAAGGTTGTTCCATCTTATCTTTGTGAACCTGTTTATGCAGATGCTAACAACTACAGAGAGATTCTTATTGAAAGTGGATACTATGAAGAATCAGATTTAGAACAGTAAGAATTATTTTTAAATGTAGATATGTTTCGCGATAGGGTTTTTTCTAAAATCTAATTTCGCGAAGCATTTTCTTTTATTAGAAGACTTGGAACGAAGTGAAAGACTTAAAAGGGTCGGGGCTCGATGCCCCAAGCTTTTATTAGAAGACTTGGAACGAAGTGAAAGACTTAAAAGGGTCGGGGCTCGATGCCCCAAGCTTTTATTAGAAGACTTGGAACGAAGTGAAAGACTTAAAAGGGTCGGGGCTCGATGCCCCAAGCTTTTATTAGAAGTCTTGGAAGGAAGTGAAAGACTTAAAAGCGAAGGGGCTCGATGCCCCAAGCTTTTATTAGAAGACTTGGAACGAAGTGAAAGACTTAAAAGCGTCGGGGCTCGATGCCCCAAGCTTTTATTTACCGGGAGATTTTAATATGAATAAAAATATTTTAGAAATGAAAAATATTACAAAGGTTTTTCCTGGAGTTAAAGCATTGAATAATGTAAACTTTCATGTTGTTTCAGGAGAAATTCATGCTTTAGTTGGAGAGAATGGAGCAGGCAAATCTACGCTTATGAATGTGCTAAGTGGAATATATTCACATGGCCAATACACTGGAGAAATAATTTTTCAAGGGAAAGAGTGCATTTTTAAGGATATAAAAGATAGTGAAAAAATGGGTATTGTAATAATTCATCAGGAGCTTGCAATGGTTCCATACCTTTCTATAGGGGAGAATATTTTTTTAGGAAATGAGAGAGCAAAGGCAGGTATTATAAATTGGGATAGTACACATGTTGAGTCAGAAAAGTTTTTAAAGAGAGTTGGATTAAAAGAAGATACTCATACCCTTATAAAAGATATAGGAGTTGGAAAGCAGCAACTTGTTGAAATTGCAAAAGCCTTGTCAAAGAATGTGAAGCTTCTTATACTTGATGAGCCAACTGCAGCATTAAATGAAGAGGATTCAGAGAATTTACTTAAACTGCTTATGGAAATGAAAAAAGATGGAATTACATCAATCCTTATATCACATAAGCTTAATGAGGTTCTTAAAGTTGCTGATTCTGTTACGGTATTATGTGATGGCTCCACCATAGAAACACTTAAAAAAGGTGATTCTTTAATAAGCGAAGACAGAATTATAAAGGGTATGG
Organism: Acetivibrio alkalicellulosi; assembly: GCA_008125075.1. Taxonomy (GTDB): domain Bacteria; phylum Bacillota; class Clostridia; order Acetivibrionales; family Acetivibrionaceae; genus Herbivorax; species Herbivorax alkalicellulosi. The sequence continues at coordinate 498,398 of VLTH01000001.1, forward strand.
TAGGTCGTGAATTAGTTGACAGATATCCAAAGCATGTATCAAAAAAAGGAGAAGTTTATTTTGAGGTAAAAGATTGGAATGTATACCATCCTTTTATAGATGGGAAAAAGATAATAAAAGATGTAAATATAAAAGTTCATAGAGGTGAAATTGTAGGAATATCGGGACTTATGGGTTCTGGAAGAACGGAATTTGCATTGAGTGTTTTTGGGAAAGCATATGGAAGAAACATAAGTGGATCTATATTAAAAGAGGGAAAGAAGCTTCAGATTAAAAATATTCGTCATGCAATAAAAAATGGATTGGCCTATGTTACTGAAGATCGAAAAACTGCAGGTCTTATTTTAATGCAGGATATAAAAAATAATATTTCTTTACCAAGCCTTGATAAAGTCAGTAAACAAAATGTAATATCTGAGAATGAAGAAATAAAAGTTGCTGAAAACTATAGGAAAAATCTTAACATAAAGTCACCTAGTGTTTTTCAAAAAGTTTGTAACTTATCTGGAGGTAATCAACAAAAGGTAGTCCTTGGGAAATGGATATTCTCAGATCCTGATGTATTAATACTTGATGAACCTACACGTGGAATTGATGTAGGTGCAAAATATGAAATATATACAATAATAAATAACCTTGCAGATCAAGGGAAATCAATAATATTTATATCTTCAGAACTTCCTGAAGTATTAGGTGTGTGCGATAGGATATATGTTATGAATGAGGGGAGGATTGTAGGTGAACTTGATAGAAAAGACGCATCTCAAGAAAGCATAATGAAGTGCATAATTAGATATTCATGAGAATAGAAACAAAAGGTAACCAGAGAAGGGAGATAGTGAAGTGGAAACAATTAAGTCCGGTAAAAGTAATCCTATGCGAAAAGAAAAAGTTTTAATAATTATTTTAAATAATTTAGTAGGTTTTTTAAAAAATAACATAGGGAAATATGCAATGCTTATAGCCCTTGGACTAATAATAATTTTCTTTCAAATTAGAACAGAAGGTAGACTTTTACTTCCTATGAATGTTACTAATTTGATACTTCAAAATGGATATGTTTTAATCCTTGCAATAGGAATGGTACTTTGTATATTGTCTGGCGGAAATATTGACCTTTCTGTAGGAGCTGTATGTGCTTTTATAGGAGGTGTAACTGGTACACTTATTGTAAACATGAAAATGGATATGGTGTCGGCAATAATTATTGCTCTTTTAATTGGAGCTGCAATCGGTGCATGGCAAGGATTTTGGATAGCATATGTTAGAATTCCATCATTTATTGTAACACTGGCGGGTATGCTAATATTTAGAGGCCTTAACACTTATTGGCTAAAAGGTTTGACTCTCTCTCCATTCCCTAAAAAATTTCAGCAAATAAGCGCAGGCTTTATACCAGATATCTTTAGTGGATTTGAGTTAGATTTAAATGTGACAGCTTTAATGGCAGGCTTTGTTATAGCCCTAATATATACTGGTTTGCAAATTAAAAAAAGATTAGATAGAAAAAAGCAAAATTTAAAATGCCCCATGATTTTTTTATTTGTAATTAAATTAATGTTAGTAGTTGCTGTTATCATGGGTTTTTCATATCTTTTGGCACAACATAAGGGAATACCTATAGTTCTAGTAATTATTGGCACGCTAATTTTAATTTATCACTTTTTTACCTTGAAAACTGTCCCAGGAAGGTACATATATGCAATGGGAGGAAATGAAAAAGCAGCAAAACTTTCTGGAATAAATACAAATAAAGTGCTTTTTCTTACATATGTAAATATGGGTGTATTAGCTTCCATAGCAGGTATTGTTTTTACTTCAAGACTTAATGCTGCCTCACCACAGGCTGGTGTGAATTTTGAGTTGGATGCAATTGCTGCATGCTTTATAGGTGGAGCTTCAGCCTACGGAGGTGTAGGTACAGTAGTGGGAGCTATTATAGGTGCTTTGGTAATGGGAGTACTAAATAATGGTATGTCTATAAGCAATGTTGACAGTGCCATACAAATGGCTGTAAAGGGATTTGTACTTTTAATGGCAGTAGCATTTGATGTATTATCAAAAAAGAAATTATCACAGTAAGTTGTTATAAAGCTTAAATTCCAAGCTTTATGCTAATTAAGCCTTTGATTTAATTAGATTGCCATTCATTTTCTAAAGCAAAAAGCACATGCGAAAGCAACATTTATTTACATAATAGATTTCAAATATGTTGGCGAGCTTTATGGCTAATGTATGTATATTCTAACAATTAACATGTTTGAAAGATTCAAAATTATTTGTGATTTTAAAAGGATAATTAATAGTTGATGTAGAATATATATTATGAGTTTTATAAATACATTTCATAAATTTTTCCTGAGTTATTGCTTAAAATATAAAAAAGATACTAGTTAGCAAAAAAAATTCTTAAAGATTATTTTATACAGACGATATGAAAAATCGTTGTTTGTCCTAAAAATGCAAATCTTACCATTTTAATTCACTTGAGAAATAAGCTGTTATATATAATTTATAAAATGAAGGAGAGAAAAAAGTGAACGATGTGGAAAAGAAAATAAAAAAACTAGAAGATCAGAACAGAATGTTTCAAATGATACTAGAAGCAATTCCAATAAATTTGTTTGTAAAGGACATTGATTGTAAATATCAGATTACAAGTAAGGTTTGTGACATGTTAAATTGTGTGGAAAGAGGAGGGCTTAAAGGAAAAACTGATTTTGATCTTCAAAAATCAAAAGAAATTGCACAGAGTTTCTTTGACGACGATAAGAAGATTATGGAATCAAAAAAAGGAAGCCGAATGATTTCGCCTACATTATGTGGAAATAAGGTTAAGTACTATGATATTTACAAAGAACCATTAATAGGAGATAAAGGTAGTGTAGAAGGAATATTAGGGCTTGTTATTGCGCCTGCTGAAATGAGTACAGATGAAGAAACTGGTGAAGTAGAAGAAAAAGTTGATGGCTATTATGGACTAAAATGCTTGATGTTTGATTATGACATTAATACTGGTAATGCTATCATATTAAAAAAATTAGATGATTTTGACATAGACAACGAGAAAAACAAATCTTTTGAAGAAGTGTTGATAAATAGTGGCAGTATAAAAAACGAAGCAAAAAAAGCTATTACTAAGGTATTTGAAAGGATTAAGAGCAACGAGACAGAGGCGATGCTTATTCTTGATATAAAAGATAACTCAGGAACCTGGCACTCAGCAATGATGAATTTGACAAGAATTAGAAATAGTAAAATAAATGAAAACCGTGCTATTGGTATTCTCTCTTACCTAAACAGCGAAGAAGAGAAATCAGAGGAATTGATGATTTCGGTAAGTGATATGAAAAGAAAACTATATCAAATAATAGCTCAGGAGTATAATGCAGTAATATATATAAGTAGAAAAAATCAGATGTATAGCTGTATTGGCAAGACTATAGGCAAAATGAAGAGCACTGGAAGTATTGAGGAATTAAAAAACTCTTTTGAAAAATATATTTATGAGGATGATAAAAGTATATATTTAGACACTGTTTTCTCAAAAAGTGAACAGTGTAGTGATGGACATCATTCATTTGAAATAAGATTTCAAAATGATCAGGGAAAATACAGATGGTATGAGTCAAGTGTATATTATGTAGACAGTGTTGATGGTATAAATAAAGATATTATATTAACATTTTATGATACTGATGAAATTGTAAGAATGAAAAGACAGCAGGAAATTCGAAATATTAATAATCGATTTATAGAAGTGCTGAGTTCAGTAGTAGAGTCAAGAGATGTTGAATCAGGGAACCATATTCAAAGGATAAAAAATATAACCAGAGTTCTTTTGACAGCAATTATGCAAAATTATCCCGAATATGGATTAAATGAAGAAAAAATTGAAATAATGGCTTCTGCATCAACAATGCATGATATCGGGAAAATAGCAATTCCAGACAAAATTTTATTGAAGCCTGGAAGGCTTACGGCAGAAGAGTTTGAGATTATGAAGGAGCATACTGTCCGTGGCTGTAACATTATAAACTGTGCATCAGCAATTCAGGATGAAGAATACTATAAGTATTGCTATGACATATGCAGACATCATCATGAGAGATATGATGGGAAAGGTTATCCAGATGGTCTTATGGGGGATGGTATATCAATTCAGGCACAGGCTGTATCTGTTGCCGATGTATATGATGCACTGATTAGTAAGAGATGCTATAAAGATGCATATGAAGAGCAAAAAGTATTCAACATGATTCTAAATGGTGAATGCGGTGTTTTCAATCCTAAGTTGATGAATAGTTTAGAAAAAGTGCGTATGAAATTAAAAAGCTTTTATATATAAAAGAGTGCATATTTTTCTTCATGTACCTATTATAAAGCGGATGCATATTTTTTTCTTCACATTTATTATATACACCCGTATAAAGCAAATTTTCTTGAAAAAAATAATATTTGTTTATATAATGTTCATAATTATCATTTATAATTAAAGAATAATATAAATAAGAGGGATGGGCGTAAAATGTATAAAAAAGGGGATAAATTGAATTTATTTCAGTTAATTGATGATACTTGTGCAAAATTGAAAGAAGACAAGCTTTTATATATAGACGCAATTTCTGATATAACTCAAAAGATTGAAAGTGTTTTAAATGAGAATGATGGTGTTATGGACATTAATGCTAGAATCAAGTCTCCATTTAGTTTAAAGGAAAAAATTATTAGAAAAAAGATATATCATCAATATACTACTGCTGAGGATATTCTTAATAATCTTTCTGACGTAATAGGTATAAGGATAGATTGTCGATTTCTTGATAATGAGCATAAGATTTATGATGCTTTAAAAAATCACTTTTATATAAAAAATGATCAAGGCTATTATCACGATCTAAATAATCCTAATATATCTCTTGATTTAGGTAGTAATCAACCTCAAATACAAAAGAATGGTTATGAGGTATATAAAATAGATGGACATTGTTTTGTTGGTGGGAAAAAAATCAATTTCGAATTGCAGATAAAATCACTAGTAAATGATTTTTGGTCAGAAATTGAGCATAAGGTTGTATATAAAAATAATATATATATACCTAATCACGGATATATTGAGGAAATGTTGACGGCAATTAGAGGTAATTTAATTGGTATAGACAAAATGCTTAAATTGGTAAATGATGAAATACAAGAAACAACAAATCATAAAAGGGAAAATCTCATTGATATTAATTCAGCTATTACAAAGCTTATTAGTGACACTTTTGTGGCAAAGATGAGTGAATCTATTGGATTTACAGTTGATTTTAAAGCAATATGCAATCTTATAGGAAAATATATACTAAACAAATATAAAGATTTGCCTGTGAGAACGGCTCACAATACATTTCTTGATCTTGTTGACAGATTTAACGAAATATATCATAGAAAGATTAGTTGGGAAAATAAGATGTATTTAGAAAAAGAATATGTGGACGAGGATCCTTTTTGTCAAATATTTGGTAATAAACTTCTTTCTATAATGAATTCAGATTTTGAGTGGCATTTATTCTTTTTAATACTCTTTCAAATTGAATCAGATAACAACAATTTAGAAAGCTTTAGAGAGTTTATGAATACTATGAGAAACAGCTATTCAGATAAAAGCTTGTATAATAGATTATTTGTTGTTTACGATGAGTATACTGCTGATAAAATTCATGAAAAGCTTATAACTTTTTTGGCACATGCTTTATCGGAAGATGCAGATGTTAATATAATAGACAGCGAAAGTGACCAGTGGACAAAATTAATTGATGGGGTTATTCAATATGTTATTAATAATTTTAGTACTTATGATGAGTTTGAAAATAATTTAGATACAGTATACAATTTGTTTTTGCAAAAAAAGTCCATAAAGAGGATGTGAAATAACTCCTAAGGAATATTTTCAATAAGGTTTATTTCTCTTAAAATTTTGGGTGGAGAAGAATCTCCACCTCATCTCAATTAGGTTCTTATATACCTCCTAAATAACTAATGGTGTTGTTAGCAAAACCAATTAACCAAAAGCACGAAGGTAAATATTAACATTATAGTGCAGAAATTATAAAAAAAAAATTTATTGTTTTTGAAAAAATAATATTAATTTGGTATAATAAATATGATATTTATTTTTTTAAGTTGTATTGCTATTTTTAAGGGGGAATATAAAATAATAGAAGCTTAATTAACAAGATAACAGTATAGTATTTTTTAAATGATTCAAACAAATTCTAATATATTATCTTATTCGTCTTAATAGTTCTATTTTGAAGATACTTTTCATCTTATGTTGGTGAGCTTTATTCTCATGAATGTCTAATTGTATAACAAGTTAATCATATTATAAGAATTCGGCTTACTATTTTGGTATGTGTTTTATCATATATTAAATTGTAAGAAGAACATATAAATTATTTTTTTAAGGAGGAAGGAAAAGTGATACAAAAATTAAAAAAGACAGGTGTTTTCTTATTAGTCCTGTCAGTGCTAATGACATCATTGTTGACGCTAAATTTAAACTTACCAGTTGAGGTAAGTGCTTCATCATCAAGTTTTCCTTATAATGCAACTTATTCACATGGCTTTAGTTCTTTAGCTGACAATCAGGCAGCTGCTAATGCAATGCTTTTAGCAGAGTGGGAAGATTGGAAAAGTACTTATGCTACATCAAGTGGTGCAGGAGGTTTTAGAAGAGTACAAAGAGATGCTGGCTCAGATTTTGATACTGTATCAGAAGGTATGGGATATGGTATGATTCTTGCAGTATATTTTGATGATCAACCTTTGTTTGATGACTTTTTTAGCTATGTTAAGTTGTATTATAATTCAAACGGACTTATGGGATGGATTATTGACAGAGATGGAAATATAATTACATCTAGAGGTGGAAGAGATGCTGCTTCAGATGCAGACCAAGACATTGCTATAGCTTTGGTATTTGCTCATAGTAAGTGGGGAACAACAGGAAGACACAATTATAGAAATGAGGCTTTAACTCTAATAAACAACCTATATGATTATTGTGTAGAGCCAAATACATATGTATTCAAGCCAGGTGATACATGGGGTGGATCATCAGTAACCAATCCATCATATTATGCACCTTCATGGTATAAGGTATTTGCCCAGTTTACAGGTGATGATAGATGGAACAGAGTTGCTGATAAGTGCTATGAGATAGTTGATAACATAAATAGACTTAATTCAGGAACAGGTCTTGTACCTGACTGGTGTAGAGCAGATGGAACAAGATCAGGCTCAATGGGATATGATTACTCTTATGATGCAGCTCGTTATCCATGGAGAACAGCTTTAGACTATTCTTGGTTTGGTGATGCAAGAGCTAAGGCAAGTTGTGATATTATAACTGCTTTCTTTAGAAGAGAGGGTGCAGCTGCTATAGTTGATGGATACACAATTCAGGGAACTAAGACAGGACAGTATCATAATGCAACCTTTATAGGGCCAATTGCATCAGGTTCTATGACTGGTTTAGACCTTAGTTTTGCAAAAGAGCTTTACAATGAAACAGTAGCAGTAAAAGATTCTGGAACATATCATTACTATGGAAATAGTGTGAGACTGTTGACATTATTGCATTTAACAGGTAATTTCCCTAACCTTTACACTTCGGGTGGGCCAGTTGCAACACCACGTCCAACACCTCCACCACAAGAACCAGGAGAGCTTATTGTAGACCATTTCGAAGGTCCTTTTAGCTGGATAACTTATGATGGATTAGGTGCATCAGTTTCTGCATCAACTGCACCAGGAAATGGTGGAGGAAATGGTATGGAAGTAACTTATTCAGGATCTGCATCTGGATACTGGGGAGTTTTAAAGTCAATGGTGGGTGTAGATATCGTAGGAGCCCAAAGGGTTTCATTTGATATTAGAGGAACAGGTAATGAAGTAAGATTTATGCTTGTTGAAGCTGGCACAGTAGCTGGTGAAGATGGAGAACAATGGGCATATACAGTAAGACCTGGCAACCAATGGACTACTATTGATATACCTCTTAGTCAATTAGCAAAAAGACCAGACTGGCAGCCGCCTGCTGCAGATGGTAATAACAGATTGGATTTAGATAAAATTATATCTATACATTTTTCAGGTATGAATGCAAATGCAGGGTCGTTTGTTGTTGATAATATTAAATTTACTGGCTTGCCAGTTACAGTGACACCACCACCGCCGACTACACCACCGACTACACCACCGACTACACCACCAACTACACCACCAACTACACCTACACCAAACATACTATATGGAGATATAAATGGTGATGGTAGGATTGACTCTACAGACTATGCTTTAATAAGAAGACACATCTTAGAAATAACTGTAATGTCTAAGGGGAGCGAAAGTTATAGAAGAGCTGACGTTGATGGAAATGGAGTTGTAGATTCAACTGATGTTATACTTTTAAGAAGGTATCTATTAGAGATAATAGATAGATTTCCAGCACAGGGTTAATTTAGAAGAACATAATTCTTTTTAGAAGGAGCTGGTACACTTTTATGTGCCAGCTCCTTTATTAAACATTTTTTACATGCACCCCGCCTATTAAATCAAAAGGTGATATTTTATAGGCCAATAAAGGAGGAGTTATTCAAATTTGTGTAGAAATATATATTAGGTCAAGTTTTAACTATATTCTGACAATACTTTTTGGAATATAACCTTTGATTTTATGTACGTGCAATTTGTTTGCTATCGCAAACTGCACACGGGAAGAGACATTTATTCACACTATACTTTCATCTTATGTTGGTAATCTTTATGCTCATTAATGACTAATTATATTATCATGATGTAACCATTCGTATTCTTTTTTCATATAATTAAATAATCTTTAAGTTTTATTGGAGGGAACAGTGTGAATATTAAAAAAATATTTATATTCATTCTAGTTGCACTTATTTTAGTCTTTAACTTATCTATTATAGAATGTTTTTCGGCAGATATTGAGGTTAATATTTATGTTTGTGAGAATAAAGTCTATGTTAACAATGAAAAGTTTAATAATATAGACGTAATTACAATTGATGGCAGAGTTTTTATGCCTATTATAGAAACTGTTGTAATTTTAGGAGGAACTGTTGATAGAATAATTAACAATGAGAGATTTAATATAAGCTTTAAAGCAAAAAAGGCTATAATTTGGGTAGGAGAAAAATATTCTTTAGTAGATAGAAATCTAATAATGACTTGTTCTCCGCCCATTCTAATAAATGATAAAGCATATATATCATTAAGACACTTAGGAGAACTCTTTGGTTATTTTATACATTGGGATGATATGAACAAAAAGTCCATAATAACAAATAAAAGCGACTATAAAATTAAGAAGCCCTGTCTTTTTGTAGATACTTCTTCAACATACACATTAGAAAAAATGTACTCTGATATAGAAAAGATTGTTTCAAACTATCCTAGGCTTTTGAAGTTAGAGAATATAGGTTATTCAGTAGATGGATTACCAATTAAGGCAATAAGATTAGGACTTCCCAATAATGAGTCTAAGCCAAATATTTTGCTAATGGGGGGGATACATGCAAGAGAAAACTTTTCGGTAATGATAGTTATGAAGCAGCTAGATGTTATATTATATAATTATTATACAACTGAATATTTTGGTAATTATAATCTGAGATATATTCTAGATAATGTAAATATATACTTTGTTCCAAGCCTTAATCCAGATGGAATGAATATTATTCATAATGGTTTAAGTGCATCAAAAAATCATGAAAATTTAAAAAGAATGAGAAATATAGCTGGTGATTATAGATGGTGGAAAGCCAATGCTAATGGTGTAGATTTAAATAGAAATTTTGATGATGGCAATTGGAATAAACCCAATTCTGCAACAATGGTAAATGTACCTGCATCTGAGGGATTTAAAGGATATTTGCCAAATAGTGAACCTGAAACTAAAGCTATTCAAAAATACTGTAGAGAAAAGAATTTCCTATTAGCCTTTTCTTATCATACCTCAGGTGAAGTGTTTTTTTGGGCAGATGCTGATACTCACCACAATTTTGAGGGAATTGATATAGGAATTATAAATAGGTTGCATAAGCTTTCAGGCTATACGATAATGCCAGTTTCAAGGAATCCAAGTGTTTTTGGAAGAGGATTTGAGAATTGGTTTAAGAAAGAGTTTAATAGATTTGCTGTGTGTGTTGAATTGTCTCCTGTGTCAAAAAAACAATTTGTTCAGCATCCAGATAATATGTTTGATCAATTGGTCTGGCAGAAAGCAAAATATCTTGGAATACAATTGGCAGTTGAAGCTATTAATTTACAGTACTACGATGTTTATCAAAATGATAGTTTCTTAAAGACATTTTATTCAAAAGAAAAAGCAATAGAATTTGCAAAGTTATGGAAAAACTCCGTAGTTAAGAAAAATGGTAGCATAATATGGGAAGGTTAATGTTTTGTTTTCTCTTCTTGTGAAGTATCCTCGGATTTACTTTTTCCATATCCAAACAGTAGTTTTTTAAAGCGTTTAAAACGAATATAGCTTCCCCCTTTTGTAAGGGACATTTCGGCCATTCTTACTAGTTTCATAAACGTATTTCCAAAGCGGCCAAATCTTGCAAGCCTAGATACTCTTATGAGCCTAAAGAGTCTTGCTATTCTAAAGAAACGAAAAGCTATATCAAGAGGAATAATTGAAATCATTTCAATCCAGGTTGCTTTAACAAAAGATAAGTTAGAACCTTTCCATCTTTTATATCTAAAAAAAAGATCCAGTGCAAAAATACCACAAACGACAAAATCAAAAATCTCAACAAATTGACTGAAAACAAGGTTATCAATTAAAAATGTATCTGCAAGAGCAAGACCTAAAACAAGTAAAACCAGTATAATCATAACAGTTTCGACTTTTTCCTGAAGAGTTTTAGTATGAATAAGCATATCAAAAAGTGTTGTGAATATTTTAATAAATTTTTTTATTGTTTTGAAAGCTTTTTTCTTTAAGGATTGAAACAAGAAGCTCCCACCTCTTTGATTTTTAAGTAGTTGTTTTTAAACCTAAAGTATGTTATAAAGATTAACACACCAATAGTTTAAAGTCAATAGAGGATGTTTAAAAGGGTGCATGTTATATTTGAACACCTTTATTAAATGCACCCACTACTAATACTAATAATTTAGGTATTGACAACTGGCTAATAATAGGTTATCATTTAAATAATTATATCTCAATAATTTACATTCAATGAAGGGAAATAAGATGCATTTGGCTGTTACAGAGAGTCGGGAATTAGCTGGGAACCGATACATAAGAGTGCATGTATAGCTCATCCTGGAGTTTCAATTCAGAATAAATAGTAAGAATTGACGTTGGCTGCGTTAAAGTTTAGTACAATTGTGTACTTTATAAGAGTGTGTTTTTTACATACTGAAACAGGGTGGTACCGTGAAGATGACCCCTTCGCCCCTGCATGGATATGCAGAGGCGAAGGGTTTTTTATTTAAATCTTGAAAGATAGTGGAAGACTTAAAAGTGAAAGGGCTGGATGCCCCAAAATTTTATTACTGGAAAGAATAACAAATTTAGTTAAGGAGGTAAATTAAAATGAAAAGAATAAGGATTTTTGATACTACACTTCGAGATGGGGAGCAAACTCCGGGAGTAAATTTAAATATCCAGGAAAAGGTGGATATTGCAAAACAATTAGCTCGTCTTGGAGTTGATGTTATAGAGCCAGGGTTTCCATTAACCTCCCCAGGAGATTTTGAAGCTGTTCAAAGAATTGCAAGAGAAGTAGAAGGACCATATATATGTGGATTTACAAGAGCTATCATCAAGGATATTGATGAGACATGGAAAGCAGTAAAAGATGCACAAAAGAAATGTTTTCACATTTTTATTTCAAGTTCAGATATTCAAATAAAGCATCAATTAGGAAAGTCAGAAAAGGATGTGCTTGAAATAGTTAAAAAGACTATATACCATGCGAAGCAATATACAGATGAAATAGAATATTCACCGATGGATGCATCAAGAACGCGGATAGAATATTTATACGAAGTAATTGAAGCTGCAATAGACAATGGGGCTACAGTTATAAATATTCCTGATACAGTAGGTTACTCAACACCAGTTGAGTTTGGTGAACTAATTAAAAATATCAGGAGTAATGTGAGAAATATTGATAAGGCAATAATAAGTGTTCATTGTCACAATGATTTGGGTATGGCAGCTGCCAACTCAATTGTTGCAGCTATGAACGGGGCTCAGCAAATTGAATGTACCATTAATGGTATTGGTGAAAGAGCAGGTAATGCTGCATTAGAAGAAGTTGTTATGCATCTTGAAGCAAGAAAGTCTTATTTGGGAATTGAAACAGGGATTGATATTTCACAGATATACAAGACTAGCAAACTTGTTAGTAAATGTATGGGATTACCAATACCTGCAAACAAACCAATAGTAGGTAAGAATGTGTTCTCCCATGAGTCAGGTATACACCAAGATGGTGTTTTAAAAGAAAGATCAACATATGAAGTAATTGATCCAAAGATAGTTGGTAGAGACGATGAAAGTAATATTTTACTAGGCAAGCACTCGGGTAGGCATGCTCTTAAAATTGAAGCTCAAAAGATGGGTTATGACTTAAATGAAGATCAGCTTATAAAGTTATTCAATGATTTTAAAGAACTTACTGACAGAAAAAAGAATGTAAGTACAGCAGATTTAGAATCACTTATAACTGAGCAGGTTGTAAAAGCTGTGACAGAAACATATACCCTTGAAAAAATAAGAGTTATTAGTGGTAACATGGATACACCTTGTGCAAAAGTAGTAATTAAAGATATTGATGGAAATATCATAGAAGCAGAAGAATGTGGAAATGGACCTGTAGATGCTGTTTTTAAAGCTGTAAGTTCTGTTATTAAAGAGGCAGGTGATATGATATTAAATCAATATAGTGTATCAGCAGTAACAGAAGAAATTGAGTCCCTAGGAGAAGTTTCTGTAACATTAAAAGATGGTGAAAAGCTCTATACTGGTAAGGGTACTCATACAGACATAATTACTTCAAGTGCAATTGCGTATATTGATGCAATAAATAAAGCTATAAACGATAAAAATTCTTAAGTTAGGAATGACTTTAGAATATAGAAAAGTGTTGTATAACTAATTAATATTAGTTAGCAACACTTTTTATATGAGCTTTTTTGGCCAAATAAGGGTATTTCCACATATGCTTATTCTTCACTTTTGATACACACACCCTGTAAAAAATGTAGCCATTGACTTAATTTACTTCAATATTGTATACTAGTAATTGTAGTAGAAATAAAATTTGAAGATACTTCTCAAAATAAAATACGCTCACTACTTGTATAATTTATGGGCTTTATGAATGTTCAACGGAGAGCATTCTAAGTATTAGAGTGCAATTTCACTAATTCTTGAGATTATTATTTTAATAGTTTTATTTTAATGCTGCTTAATACTTTAAAATATTAGGAGGTTTTTTTATGGACTTTTTTTTAGACAAAATAGCAGAAAGACTTGGAGGAAAACAGTTTGGTAAAGATACTCAAATTTACAAATTCGAAAGAATAAAAAGAGCAAAGCAAGAAGCTAGAAAAAATTATCCGGACATTCCTCTTATTGATATGGGAGTGGGTGAGCCAGATAAGCCAGCAGATAGTGGCGTGGTTCAGATGCTTGTAAGTGAAGCTGGTAAAGCTGAAAACAGATGGTATTCTGATAATGGGATACCGCAATTTCAAGAAGCAGCTGCAGAATATCTTAAAGAGGTATATGGTGTTGAGGGTTTGAATCCTTATGAGAACATAATTCATGGGATTGGCTCAAAACCTGTTTTAGCTATGTTACCATTATGCCTTATAAATCCAGGAGATATTACTCTTTCAACTATTCCAGGATACCCTGTAACAGCTACTTATACTAAATATTTAGGTGGCGAAGTTTATAATTTACCACTTATTGAATCAAACAGTTTTTTCCCTGATTTAAAAAGCATACCATTAGATGTAATAAAGAGAGCTAAAATATTGTATATCAATTATCCGAATAATCCAACAGGTCAAACAGCAACTATAGAATTTTTTAAAGATGTGATAGAATTTGCATACAAAAATAATGTAGTTGTTGTTCATGATGCCGCATATGCAGCAGTTACTTTTGATGACTACAAGCCTCTTAGTTTTCTATCTGTGGAGGGAGCTATGGAAGTTGGTATAGAAGTTCATTCTCTTTCAAAAGCATTTAATATGACGGGATGGAGACTTGCTTTTGTTGCAGGTAATCCTAAATTAGTAAAAGCATATGGAACCATAAAAGATAATACTGATTCTGGACAGTTTATGGCAATCCAGAAGGCTGGAGTATATGCTTTGAAAAACACAAATATAACAAAAGAAATTTGCGAAAAATACTCTAGGAGATTTAATTTGTTGGTGTCTGCTTTAAATGAAATTGGATTTAATGCTAAAAAGCCCAAAGGAACTTTTTATTGCTATGTCAAAAGTCCTAAAGGAGCAGGTAATACTAGTTTTGAAAATGCTGAGCAGGCTTCAGAATACTTGATTAAAAATGCTCTAATATCAACAGTACCATGGGATGATGCAGGATCATACCTAAGGTTTTCAGTAACATTTGAAGCAAATGGATATGAAGAGGAAAAGAAAATAATTGATGATCTTAAAAAAAGAATGCTAAAGCTTAATTTAAGATTCTAAGTAAGTATTAATTAGGGGACGGAGGTATGAAATCATTTTCAAAAAGCCGTCCGTCCCTTTAAAAACTATCTCAGTAGGGCATTTTTTTCTTCAATAAGCTCATTTTCTACTTCTTTTTTTATATTTTTAACGATATCTTCTGAGCTCAAATTACTATTTGGAAAGCTCCAAATAGCTGATCTATATATACTTAAGGCTTTGCTATCCATTGGCGTTAATTTATACTGAAACATATTTGTTGCAGTTTCTCGTAAAAGAGGACATATCTGCTGATTTCCCAAATAGGGCTGAAGTTGTTCTAGACTTTCCACATAACTGTGAATTGGGATATAGCCACTGACAACATCAGAGCCAGCTCCATAACCAGATTGATGAGTTAGGATGTATTCAACTAGTCTCCATGCAGCTTCTTGATGCTTGCTTTGGCGATTTATAGATAGTCTTGTATCAGAGGCCCATGATTTCATACCTAGTGGAGCTTTAGCAACACGCCATTTTCCCGCTTGTTCTGGTGCATATCTTGCCAGTGTTCCAATTGTATAGGAGCCTGTAAAAAGCATAACAAGACTATCGTCTAATATAGCCTGCTTTCCTTCTTCACTCCAGAAGTTTTTATTTAGTATAAGTTCATTTCTATAAGCCGCTCTTGAGATGTCTAATGACTTAATAAAAAAGTCATCATACTCAACGAAATTTAAATCATTATCAAAATAACCTAAGGTAGATCGAGCAATGTCAGTAAGATCGGTTGGATATTGAAAAATATATTGATTTTTTTCTTGTAGTGTATTTGCGATTTTTAATATATTTTCAGGATTTTTAATAAAGTTTCCAAACTCATCTGGATCTGAAGGAAAACCATTTTCCTCCATAATATCTGCTCTATAAATAGTAACATATGGAGCCGTTGAAAAAGTGATAGATAACAATTGATCACCGTCTATAGAAAACCCGCTATTCCATCCAAGAAAATCATCTTTATATTTATCAGCTGAAAAAGGCTCTTCGAGTAAATCTTGAAGGACATTATTTACTGTGTACTGTCCAAAAAAACTGCTATCGAAGACGAAAATATCAGGTCCTTTCCCACTAGCAAGTGCTCTCATGTATTCTTCTTCGCATTGACTAAAAGAAAATAATTTTTCTGTTACTTTTATGTTTTTATGTTCTAATTGGAAATTTTTTAGTGTCTCCCCGAAACTAAACCAACCCCATATTTCCAACTCAATATCAGTTTTTTCATTTGATTTAGAGTCATTAGGAGATACAGTATTATTGTTTTCAACAATTGATTCAACTGAATTGTTGGCACAACCTCCAGAAAAACAAAGGCTTATAATAGTAGTTAGTAGAATTATAAGTTTCAGTTTTTTTTTCATATAAAAACCCCTTTCTTTTAATTTGAAGTATAAATAGCTGTAGAAAAGTTTTTAAGTAAGGTTTCAAACTCATATTTAGATACAGGTTTTGAAATCAAGTAACCCTGAATTTCGTCGCATCCCATAGCTTTTAATGTATTCCACTCTTGGGTTTTTTCAACACCTTCTGCTATAACCTGTAAGCCCATTGAATGTGCTAGTTGTATAATTGCTTCTACAATAGCAATATTGTTTTTTTCAGTAGTAATGTCTTTAACAAAACTTTTGTCTATTTTTAATGAGTCTATAGGTAGTTCTTTAAGCCTACTAAGGGAAGAATACCCGGTACCAAAATCGTCAATTGATATATGTACACCCATTAGACGAAGTTCATTTAATATAGATATAGAAAAATCAGCATTTTTTATTAAAAAACCTTCTGTTATTTCCAATTCAAGGTATTCGGGTTTTAGCTTTGATATTTCTAATGATTTGATAACTGAGTTTACAAAGTTTTTATATTGAAACTGTCTAAGTGATAAATTTACTGAAATACGAGTTTTGACATAACCTTTATCGTGCCATTCTTTGTTCTGTTTACATGCTTCAGTAAGAACCCATTCGCCAATTTGATTTATTATTCCTGTTTCTTCTGCTAAAGGTATAAATTGAGATGGTGGAATTAAACCCTCAATAGGATGATTCCATCTAATTAATGCTTCAATACCTGTGAGGTTTTGATTTCTCATTCCTATTTTGGGCTGATAATTAATAAGTAATTCATTATTAACTAAAGCCTTTCGCAAACTTTGTTCTAAGTATAGTTTTCCTGTCCTATTTGACTCAGATAGTTCTGAAAAAAACATATATGTGTTTTCGCCCGTTTCTTTTGCGGCATACATTGCCAAGTCAGCATTTTTCAATAATGCTGACTTTTCAACAGCATCATCAGGATACAAACTAATGCCTATACTAGCAGAGATATATAGTTCATGAACATTGTTTTCATCATTTACTTTAAATCCATTAGAAAGCAAATTGCTAATTTCAATAGCAGCTTTAGTTGTTTTAGGCTTATCTATGTTATTAAAAGTAATAACAAACTCATCTCCTCCTAATCTAGCAACGAAACTATCATCGCTTAAATAACATTTTAATCTTTTAGAAACTTCTATTATTAGCAGGTCTCCAACTTCATGACCTAATGTATCATTTACTTGCTTAAAACGATTAAGATCGATAAACATAATAGACAAACATTCTATTTCAGGGCATTTTATCAATTCCTCAAGATACTCATTAAAGTATAATCTATTAGGTAAATTTGTAAGGTTATCATAATATGCTAATTGTTTCATTTTTTCCTTAGAACTTTCTAATTCTTTTGTTTGAAGTAGAAGCTGATTGTTCATAATCTTTGTTTCTGTAAATAATGATGAAAGATTATCTGACATAATTTGAAAATTGGCTGCAAGGGTGTTTATCTGTGAAATAGACGTATTAGGCCATTTAATTGTTTCTTGACGTTTAAGTTTGTCTGGAAGGCCGGTAGAGCTATCTGTTAACATATGTAAGTCTCTAGATAAAAAACGACTTATTAATATTGAGATAAACACTGAGGCAAAGAAAAATAGTAATAAAATTAAAAATTTATTCATGTAATTATTCCACATACTTATAGTATAATTATATAGAGGAACCTTTATAAGAAGTTGCAAGTCCACTTCTTCAAATGAATATATGTTTATGTAAAAAGCTTGACTCCATTGTCTTAAGTCAAAGGAGATCTGATCTTGTGCAGGCATCCATTTATATGTATTATTACTTATCACTACATTATACCCATCATCTTTCCAGTTATAAGCTTCAGTTTGATTTGTCCAACTATCAGTTTGACTTGTTGGATTATTAGTAACATATACATTGGAATTCATATCTACTAAAAAAACTTCAATTTCACTGTTAAAAGGATTTTTATTTATAATTGTTTCAAAGTTTTGCAGATGAAGTGGTGACCGTAATCTAACTTTACGAAGATCATTAATGTCCCAAGTGTTTACTTCTTTTGTGATATTTGAGGCAGAAGTATTTAGTATATTATATATTTCTGAGTGTAGTTTTTCTTGGTGTAGCCAGCCATCAACAAGAGTATAAGCTAAAAAAGGAGCTAAGACAGCGGTAATGGTTATATGAACCATTATTTTATTTAAATTGGCCAGATTTTTGTGCTTATAACCAAAAACTCTTTGTACTGGAATGTAAGACAATATAATATCTGCTGTTAGAACATTTAAAAGTCCATTAATAATGTTGTTTGAAGTGATTATAGCGCCTTCAACACCTATTGAATTTGTATGCAAATAATATAGTAAGGCTGAACCAGGGGCTCCAATGATAATCCAATAGAAAATGTCCAGCAGAAATAAATCACCATGACTTTTTTTCCACATTATTGCTATAAATACAATTTCAATTGTGAAAAAAACTGAGTAGGGACTTCCATTTAAAAAATACCAGTAAAAAATATTAGTACTTACAGATGTTAAAAAAGCTGCTAATAAACCATAGTACTTTAATATAATAAAAATAGTTATATTTGCAAGTGTAAAATTTATACCATAAGAAAAAGGCAAGTCAAAAATTCTAGCGGCAAGGCTGACGCATGCTAGAATGATAAACACAATCAGTCTTTTATATGTAGTAGTAGATAAAAACTTGTTTTTAGATTTAATTTTCATTCCCTGCCTTCCCTTATAATAACATATTAGGCAATGTGTATTATTGAGTTCTAAGTTAAAATGACTAAGTTTAATGCTTCGTAAAGAAAAGGCTTACAGTTGATGTAATGAAATGTGTTATCAAATGATGAAGATTAGGAACGCCCAAAATATAACTTCCACTAATATTTCACTATAAAACATACTAGAAGTATACTTTTTGTCATATGGTGGTCAGATTTATGTTCATGAATGTCTATTATAAATATTCGACATAAATTTATAACATCCTTCAAGATTTATCAAATCATAAAATTTTACTTTCTTACTTAAGGGTGAAAATAATCAACTCAATCTTGTTGTTTTACAAAACCAATATATTACAAAACTCCATGAACACATTAGATTAGGACTAATATTGGTGTTATTAAAAAAAGGATTATTTATATTATATGTAGAATTAAAATAGTATGAAATGTTTTTGTTTAAAAGATTAGGAATGCTGAAAATAAACTTCCATTACTATTTTACTATAAGGCCTATTAGAAGTTTTGGAAGGTTGTGAAAGACTTAAAATTGAAGGGCTCGATGTCACGAGATTCTTTTAAATGCTAAATAGGCCTGGTGAAAATTGAAAGTAATATTTCATACATTCTTTAGTATAGTTTCATAAGTTAACAATTCTTTATAGGTTATATCACGTATTACTTCTTAGGGTTTTTACAAAATCAAAATATATATACAAGGAAGGTATAATTATGAAGCTTAATTTATCAAAAAAAATTGCTTTATTTGTAGGTATTCTTGTTGTATTAGTTTCATTAACTATAGGTCTTATTTCTCTTAAAATTTCATCGGATGCTATAGTTTATGAAGTGGAACAGGCTATGATTCAGTATTCAAACGAGGGAGCTAAACGTATTGATACTTACATTGATGTAAGTTTAGCAGCTTTATATGAAGTAGCAAACAGAGAGAGAACAAGAACAATGAATTTAGAAATTCAAATAGATTCTTTAAAAGAAGATGTAGAAAGATTAGGTTATATGGATATGGCGGTAGTATTTCCTGATGGAACTGCTCATTATGTTTTAGATGGAGGAACAGCTGATTTAGGAGATAGAAATTATATTATAAGAGGATTTCAAGGAGAAGCAAATGTATCTGACCCATTAGTAAGTAGAGTAACAGGAAGAGTAGTTATGATGTATGCAGCACCAATTGAAGTTAATGGGAAAATAGAAGGTGTTTTGATTGGACGAAGAGACGGAGCAACTTTAAATGATATTACTGATCAATTAGGTTTAGGCGATAATGGTTTTGCTTTTATATTAGGGGCAGATGGTACAGTATACTCCCATCCAGATAGAGAATTTGTAATGGAACAGAGAAATGTCTTTACGGAGATTGAGACTGATGAAAGCCTAAAGGACTTAGGAATAGCTTTGCAAAAATTAGGATTAGGAAATACAGGTTTGGCAAATCACAGGTTTATGGAAGTCAATTATATTACAGCGATATCACAAATACATAATTCAGAATGGAGTCTTGGAATTGCAGCTGATAGAAGTAAAGTTTTAAATAGAATAACTTATTTAAGAAACATGATGTTAATTGCTTTTTTTGCAATACTCATATTAGGAGTAATTGCCTCAATTGTTTTAGCTAAATCTATTTCAAAACCAATTACTTATTTAGTAGATATAATCAAAAAAATGTCTGAATATGATCTGATACTCAATAGTGATCATAGTGCTATGAAGTCTATAAACAGATCCGATGAAATAGGGGTTATGACGAGAGCTGTAGTAAAAATGCAAAATAATCTTATAAACCTTGTTAAAAACGTAACTGAATTATCTCAAAAATTAGCTTCATCTTCTGAGGAATTATTAACTAACAGTCAGCAGTCAGCAGAAACAGCAGGAGAAATAGCAAAAACTATTGAGGAAATATCAAAAGGCGCAAGCGAACAGGCACAAGAAAATGAAAAAGGGGTAGAGGGGATTACGGCATTAGGTGAGTATATAGAAGAGACAAAAAGAATGAGGAATAATTTAAACGGTAGCATAGATAATGTTGATATACTAAAAAACGAGGGTATTAATATTTTAAAAGATTTAGTAGAAAAAACAATGGATAGTAGTAAGGCAGCCGAGGAAATGAATTCTGTAGTATTAGAAACAAATAAAAGCGCAATAGAAATACAGGATGCAAGTGAAATGCTAAAAAACATAGCGTCTCAAACTAATATGCTGGCTTTAAATGCTTCTATTGAAGCAGCTAGGGCGGGAGACATGGGTAAAGGTTTTGCAGTTGTAGCTGAAGAAATTAGACGTCTTGCAGAGCAATCTGGAAGGTTTACTGACAAAATTTTAAAAGTAATTAAGGAGTTGAATGGAAAAAGTCAGAGTGCTGTTCAGATTATGGATGAAGCAAGTAAGGTAGTTGAATGTCAAAATATGATTGTTGAAAACACAAACACTAAATTTGAAGGTATTTCTAACTCAATAGAAGATATGAAAGGGTTAATCCAATTATTAAATGAATCTAGCAAAAAAATGGAAATGAAGAAGGAAAATATTATTAGTACCATAGAAAATTTATCGGCCATTTCTCAGCAAAATGCCGCTGGAACTCAGGAAGCAGCTGCATCGGTTGAAGAGCAGACAGCTTCTATTATGGAAATAGCAAATTCTACTGATTTTCTATCTGACTTAGCTCAAGAAATGATGATGTCAATTGAAAAGTTTAAATATTAATAGTAGATATAAAAAACTCTTGTCCCATTATATATTTATAGTAATGGGACAAGAGTTTTTTAAAATAAGTTTTCCAGTAGCATGGCAAGTAAATATATTTATATTAAATTATAATCAATTCAAAGTAAATTAAATTCATTTAATTACAATTAAACATTGACAAAATATATAATGAATAATAGAATTAAGATAAGTAA
This sequence comes from Acetivibrio alkalicellulosi, assembly GCA_008125075.1. Lineage (GTDB taxonomy): Bacteria > Bacillota > Clostridia > Acetivibrionales > Acetivibrionaceae > Herbivorax > Herbivorax alkalicellulosi. Next base: position 520,198 of record VLTH01000001.1, read on the forward strand.
AGCAACTTGTTAATTTCTTGAAAAACAATGGTTTAGAAGTATTATTAAACCAGAGGAGATTTTTATTTTCAAAACACAAAAAATGTTTAAATTGTAACATTACGAGGAGGTAACTAGATTGGATTATAAAATTGCAGATTTGAATTTATGGGAATGGGGAAGAAAAGAAATAGAAATAGCAGAAAAAGAAATGCCTGGACTTATGGCTATAAGAGAAAAATATGCTAAAGAACAGCCATTAAAAGGTGTGAGGATTTCAGGGTCTTTGCATATGACTATACAAACGGCTGTACTAATTGAAACCCTTGTTGCACTTGGAGCAAATGTAAGATGGGCCAGTTGTAATATATTTTCAACACAGGATCATGCAGCGGCAGCAATAGTAAAAGCAGGTGTGCCAGTATTTGCCTGGAAGGGTGAAACTCTTGAAGAATACTGGTGGTGTACCGAGCAGATGCTTACGTTTCCAGGTGGACTAGGCCCTCAACTAATTGTTGATGATGGTGGAGATGCAACTTTATTTATTCATAGAGGATATCAGGCAGAGAAGGATCCATCAATACTAGATGAATATACAGATAATGAAGAACTTAAAATTATTAATAGATTACTTAAAGAGGGGCTTGAAAAAGGCAGTCAAAAGTGGCACAATGTAGTTAAAGATTGGAAAGGGGTTTCGGAAGAAACTACAACTGGAGTACACAGGCTCTATCAGATGATGGAAAGAGGAGAGCTTCTTGTTCCAGCTATAAATGTTAATGATTCTGTTACTAAGTCAAAATTTGACAATTTATATGGATGCAGAGAATCCCTAGTTGATGGAATAAAAAGAGCAACTGATGTAATGGTTGCTGGAAAAGTTGCCGTTGTATGTGGTTATGGTGATGTTGGAAAAGGCTCAGCACAATCTTTAAAAGGTTTAGGAGCAAGAGTAATTGTTACTGAAATAGATCCAATCTGTGCATTGCAGGCAGCTATGGAGGGGTATGAAGTTAAAACTATTGAAGATACTCTTGGAGTAGGAGATATTTATGTAACAACTACAGGAAATAAAGATGTTATAACTATTGATCATATGAACAAAATGAAGGATCAAGCGATTGTGTGTAATATAGGTCATTTTGATAATGAAATTCAAATGTCTAAACTTAACAACTACCAGGGTATAAAAAAAATTAATATCAAGCCTCAAGTAGATAAGTATGTTTTCCCAGAAGGTCATGAAATATTTATATTAGCAGAAGGTAGGTTGGTAAATCTTGGTTGCGCCACGGGGCATCCATCTTTTGTAATGTCAAATAGTTTTTCAAATCAGACACTAGCACAAATTGACTTATGGGAAAACAAAGATAAATATGAACCAAAAGTTTATATTTTATCCAAAAAACTAGATGAAGAAGTTGCCAGACTTCATCTTGAAAAAATAGGAGTTAAGTTAACAAGACTTACCAAGGAGCAAGCAGATTACTTAGGTGTTCCTGTAGAAGGTCCATATAAACCAGAGCATTATAAGTACTAAGAACTATTATTTAACCCCTAAACCTCAAAGAACGGATTCATATTATGGTTGCTATATTAAAGTTTGATTTAATATGTGGGGGGTTAAAATATAGTTAATATATTGATTTATTTAAAGATTCCTTTATAATTTCATTTATAGAGGAATTTTTAGGTAAGGCTCGGCTAAAGAATTACTTCCTCTTTTTCGCGTAACGCATGTGGTAATGAAAGCGTTGGAAGTGAAAACTTAGAGGAAGTTATTTTTAAACGATGCCTAAGGAATATATGAGATATTACTTCCATTTTTCGCAGGGAATATTTTACATTTATAAAAAATGTAGGGGGATGGAGTATAGTCCCTTTTAAGTCTTTCACCTTGTTCTAAGACTTCTAATAAGGCCTGTGTTGAAATAGTAGTGTGACTTATATTTTCACCCTAAATAAATATAAGGGGGATTTTTGGATGAAGGGTACTAAAATCACTGACTATTTTACTAAACTTATACTTTCTACGCTTATGAGTTTTAGTTTAGTTTTTCCACTTACTACAACTCTGGAGTTTTCCTACAAATATTATGAAGTTGCTGTATTGTCCCTGATTATATTGGTGCTTTTATCCATAATGCTTATAACTCCAAAAATTACTAAAGTGGCATCAATTAGTATTCCTTTTATTCTTTTGGCATTGATCATATATTTATTTATAAAAGACATTTTATATTATGTCTATGATCCATTTATTTGGTTAGCTGACTATATTAAAGGAGTTGAAAATATAAATGAAAGCTATTCAATGTTAATTACTATTTTATTTAATATAGGATTATCTTTTTTTGTATTTATTTTCACATTTAAAAAGTTTAATTTTATAATTATAGCTATAGTCGGTGTAGCTATATTTTCATCACAATGGGCCTTTAGATTTTTTGTAGATAGAGCATATATTTCTTTTTATACATTTTCTGCGTCAATTTTGGTGTACTATTTTCTCCATATTTATTATAGAAAATCAAAAGAAAATTCCATTAATGTGGCAAGTTTTACAAGCTTTTTTAGTTTTGTACTTCCAATATCCATACTGATAATTATTATAACAAATTTTATTCCAGCAAGCTCTACACCTATTAAATGGGGATGGATGGATGGTATAATAGAAAATGTATACAACAGTATTAATCTCAGATTAATAGGTGACGGTAAATTTTCAGATATAAAAGGAATGGGTATGTTCTCCTTGAAATATATAGGATTTGGTAGTAGTGAATCGTTAGGAGGAGATATGAGGATTGACAACACCAAGGTGTTAGAAGTTGAATCTGAGGAAAGAATTTATTTAAGGGGACGTTCGAGTAATCTCTATAAAGACAATAGATGGGATTTGTCATATAATAATGATCCTGATGATATATTTGAGTTTTCCAATCTGAATGATTTATATAATTTCAATAATTTAAAATTATCAAAGATAAATTATTGCATAATGTTTGGCAACGAAAAACCCAGTTATAAAAGCATAGGAGGTTTTTGGTTTGACCAGCTTTCATTATATGAGCAGTCAAATGTTGTGAAAGTTACTTATAAGGATATTAAAACCACATCAATATTCTCACCTTTGATAGTTGGTAGTTTTGAATTTGAGGAGAAAATCAAAAAAGACTTGATAAATGTAAATATTGACAAAATATTGCATTATGATGATTCTTTTAAATCAGATTATTCATATTCTTTTTCAAGTTTATATATGAATACAGATTCCTGGTATTTTGGGACATTTATGCCAATGAGTTACGAGGGATTATATTATAACCAATTTATTAATATAATAAAAACCATAAGTGATTTTATAATTGAAAACCCCTATACTGAATTAAAAAATTATTTTGAAGAAAATTACCATATAGACTCAGATGAATTAAATGATGTATACTTAGATAGAAATATGATTGAGAGAGCTGAGTTTTCACAGCATAATCGTTTACTTTCTCACTATTATCTTTCTAATTTAGATGATATGTCTATATTAGAAGTATTGATTGCATCGTTATTTTCAGATTTAAATAGTATTGATGACTATAAAACTGATAAATTTAAGTCTAGATTTATAAGTTTTATTGGGGATTATTTATTTTTAGAGTTTGCTGACTATGGATATGATATTAATTTCTTTTATAATTATGCTGAACAGGCATATTATGAATTGCCATTTGATCTAGTTGATTATTACCTTGTCAACAAGTATTTTGCTGCTTATTCAAGTTTTGTTTTTGATAATTATACATTTATACCCCAAACTGTACCTGATAGGGTATATGAACTTGCAAATGATATAATAAAAGGAGAAACAAATAATTATGAAAAGGCCAAAGCAATAGAAAAATACCTTTCTGAGAATTATTTTTACACTTTACTTCCTGGAAATACACCCGACGAAAGGGATTTTGTAGATTATTTTCTCTTTGATATTGAAGAAGGATATTGTACTTACTTTGCAACATCAATGGCAATTCTTGCAAGGTGTGTGGGTATACCAACTAGATATATAGAAGGATACAGACTGCCCCTAAATAAATCAGAGAATGGTATATATGAAGTTACAAACAGAGAAGCTCATGCTTGGGTAGAAGCATACTTTGAAGGCATTGGCTGGATCACTTTTGAACCAACCGCCACCTATAACTTTACATTTTACAACCCTGATTCAACTCCTCCACCCTATTTGATGAACCAGGTACGTTCTGATAGTATACCCCGTGATTATATTTTTGATACTCCAGATGACATAATTCAATACCCTTTGTATAATGATGAAGACCAGAGAGAAAGAAGCTTACTTATTATTTTAGCAGTATTACTTGTTATATCAATAATTCTACTTATTGTTATTTTTAATATGCTAAGACGTAAATTAAAACTTCGAAAACTGTATAAGATGAGCTCGCGTGAATGTATAATTAAATTATATGAGCACTACTTAAGAGTTTTGCATCAGCAAAAAAAACCTATCATGGATGGAGAAACTCCACTTGAATATGCAAAAAGGATAGATGCCTATGGATATTTTTATCCTTATAGCTTTAGTGAAATTGCAGATGTATTTGTCAAAGCAAGATACAGTCAACAGGAAATGACGGAAGAAGAAAAAGAAAAAGTTTTTAAATTCTATAAGAATATATTAGATTTTACCCGAAAAAACTTAAAGCTAAAATACTTGTTTTGGGTATTTTAGTTAAAAAAACTATATTAAGAGTTGTTTCTGTTGTTATAAACTATAGCCAAAATCATTCTATTATTGGTTGCCACTTAATACTGTTTCCAATAACATGACAAGCGCGACCATTTTGTTTAGCTCGATATAGTAATTGATCAGTTGCTCCAATAAGCTGCTTTGCCATTTCATTAAAATATGACTGAGAAATAGGGCTATAAAAACCTGAGTCATAAATGTTTTGAATTTCCATTCCGCAAGCTCCCATACTACAATTAACAGGAAAATTACAGGAAGGACCTTCAACGAATTTGCCTTTTAGGTTTTCTCTAATTCTATCTAAAACTATGTGTGTGTTTTCTATAGGAGTATTAGGTAATAGGATGGCAAATTCGTCTCCACCGTAACGTCCTACAAAATCTGTAATTCGAGTAGATTTTTTAAGGACAGATCCCATAATGGACAAAGCTTGATCGCCTGCAAGGTGCCCTGCAGTATCATTAATATATTTGAGACCATCCATATCAAGCATAATAAGGCTTAAGGGCAATTGCTGTCTGAAAGATGTACGAAGCTCACGAAGAAGCCATTGTTCAAAAAAACTTCTGACATATGCACCTGTCAAAATATCAATTGTAGCTGTTGAAAATAAGCGTATATTTTGTATAGCTACGGCAGCTTGGTTTGAGAAAACCTGCAGTATTTCTATATCGTGTTTGTTTTTTATGCATTGATCTAAATATATAATTCCAAGGACTGTATCGCCAACTAATAAAGGAATTACAGTATACTCGTTATTAAAATTTATATTTGCTTTTCGAAGTATGTCATATAGTTCTTTTACTTTTGGAGGTTCAAGGCACCCTTCTAAAGATCTAAATTCTGAAAATTTACCTGTTGCAACACGTATTTCAAGAATAGTTTCTTCTTCTAACATTGCTAAAAAAGCATCTGATACAGGTGAAGTTATGTTTATGCTTTGATCTTCAGGTAATATTGCCAAAAAGGAATTAACAGTACCCAATAAACCAGAAATTTGTAGCATTATACCGTGAAATAAGTTGTCAAGTGTTTGAATCTTATGTAATTCTGGGGTTACATCTAGTATATATTCTAATCCTTTACGGCTTTTATACAACATTTGTATTGTGTTTGACGCTTTTAATCCTACATCAACCCATAATAAAAGTTTCTCAGCGCCATCAGATTTATCGTGATATCCTTGAATATCAAGGCTTTTCATCATGTCACGAGGTGGATTTTCGCTTGAATAACCGGTTTGAAGTATAACTTGTATATAACTATTAAACTCTCGAAGCCTTGAAACTACTTCAGTGCTGGTTATATCACCACAAATAGAATAATCTAGTAGCAACAAATCAAAATGCTCTTTTCTAAGTAAATCAAGAGCTTTATTTCCCTCAGAGATAGTAATTACTTCATGACCTTCCTTAGATAGAAGTGATTGTACAGCCCCTCTATAATCTTCTTGATTATCAACTAATAGTATTCGCTTACCACTTGATATTTTATTTTGTTTCATTCTAGTCATCTATTAAATCCTCCTTGACAATGTAAAACAAATTATAAGATATTTATCGGCATAAGTTTATGCTTAATTAAGAGTTTCAATAGGACACTTTTGGCAGAGTGTATATCTTTCTTCACATTTGTTACATGCACCCGGGTGCATATCTTTATTTGCAGCAGTAGATGCAGTATGTTATAATAAAGCGGATAATTTAATAGATGAAAGGAATATGATATGATTAGCACTAGTGGTATATCACTTAGATATGGTGGACGAGCACTATTTGAAAACGTCAATATAAAGTTTACTCCGGGAAACTGTTATGGACTTATTGGAGCAAATGGTTCAGGGAAATCAACTTTTTTGAAGATTTTATCAGGTGAAATTGAAGCTAATAAGGGAGAAGTTACAGTAACACCTGGGAACAGAATAGCAGTTTTAAAGCAGAATCATTTTGAGTATGATGAATATGAAGTTTTAAAGACAGTTATATCTGGACATAAGAGACTTTGCGAATTAATTGAGGAAAAAGAATTGATGTATTCTAAGTCTGATTTTTCAGAGGAGGATGGAATCAAGATATCCGAACTTGAAGCAGAGTTTGCAGAATTAAATGGGTGGGAGGCAGAATCAGAAGCAGCTACTTTATTAAATGGCCTTGGAATTTTGGAAGAATACCATCAAAAGAAAATGAAAGATATAGATGCAAATTTAAAGATAAGAGTGCTTTTAGCTCAAGCACTTTTTGGCAATCCTCACATTTTGCTTTTAGATGAGCCTACAAACCATTTAGATGTAGAGTCTATTACTTGGCTTGAAAACTTCTTATATAATTTTGAAAACACTGTTATTGTAGTATCCCATGACAGACACTTTTTAAATAAAGTTTGTACTCATATTGCCGACATTGATTTTGGGAAAATACAGATTTATGTGGGTAATTATGATTTCTGGTATCAATCAAGCCAATTAGCACTTCAACAGGTAAAAGACATGAATAAGAAAACAGAAGCTAAAATAAAAGAGCTTCAAGAGTTTATTCAGCGTTTTAGTGCTAACGCATCAAAATCAAAGCAGGCAACATCCAGAAAGAAACTTTTAGATAAGCTTACACTAGAGGATATCAGACCATCTTCTAGGAAATATCCTTTTGTTGATTTTAAGCCGGATAGGGAAGTTGGAAATGATCTTTTGTCTGTAAATAGTATTAATAAGAGCATAGATGGGGAGCTTATTTTAAACGATATAAGCTTTATTGCTAATAAAGGTGACAAGATAGCATTTGTTGGACCTGACGGAATTGCCAAAACTATGTTTTTCAAAATTCTGATGGAAGAACTCATGCCTGACAGTGGTGAATTCAAATGGGGAATAACAACTTCACGAGAATACTTTCCAAAAGATAATTCAAAATACTTTGAAGGAGTCGACCTTAGTTTAGTTGACTGGTTGAGACAATTTTCAAAGGATCAAACAGAAACATTTTTAAGAGGATGGCTTGGAAGAATGTTGTTTTCGGGTGAAGAAGCTCTGAAAAAAGCCAGTGTGTTGTCGGGAGGAGAGAAAGTTCGATGTATGCTTTCTAAGATGATGCTTTCAGGAGCAAATGTTTTGTTATTTGACGAGCCTACAAACCATCTTGACTTAGAATCAATAACAGCACTCAATAATGGTTTGATTAATTTTAAAGGCACAATACTTTTTGTATCCCAGGATCATCAGTTTATACAAACGGTAGCCAACAGGATTATGGAGATAACTCCTAAGGGTTTGATTGATAGACAAATGACCTATGATGAGTATCTTGAAAGTGAAGAAATATCCGCCCTAAGAAAAGAAATGTACAGCTAAAATTTGGACAGAGGTGCATTTTATAAATGTGAAGAAAAATATGCACCTCTATTCCAGACTAGTTAAGGAATTTTAAAAGAACTCGTTTAGCTAAGACTCGGCTAAAGAATTACTTCCTCTTTTTCGCGTAACGCGTGTGGTAACAAAAGCGTTGGAAGTGAAAACTTAGAGGAAGTTATTTTTTAACGATGCCTAAGACTCGGCTAAAGAATTACTTCCTCTTTTTCGCGTAACGCGTGTGGTAACAAAAGCGTTGGAAGTGAAAACTTAGAGGAAGTTATTTTTTAACGATGCCTAAGACTCGGCTAAACGAGTTTTTTAAATCTATTAGTTTTAAGTGTTATAGTTAACGAGCCTGCAACTTTTAATATAAAAAATGAAATGGCGGAGGATTATACAAGAGAATATAGAATTAATAGGTCAAAAAAGAAAGTAATTTAAAGATAAATTAAAATATTAAAAATTTTTACTTGACACACTGCATATTGCTGTATTAAAATATTTAGGTATGATTGAATTGGTTCACTATGAATTGAACTAATAAATTAATATTTCTATAAATACGATTTTTTATCAAGGAGGTTCGAAGTTTCATGAAGACTTTTATGGCTAAGGCCAATGAAGTTAAAAGAAAATGGTATGTAGTTGATGCCGAAGGAAAGCCTTTAGGAAGGCTTGCAAGTGAAGTGGCTAGTATTTTAAGGGGCAAGAACAAACCTGAGTATACTCCACATGTTGACACAGGTGACCATGTAATAGTTTTAAATGCAGAAAAAGTTGCTCTTACCGGAAAGAAAATGGAGCAAAAACTTTACAGACACCATACATTGCATCCAGGAGGATTGAAGGAAATTAAATACAAACATTTTATAGCTACTAGACCTGAAAAGGCTATTGAAGTAGCAGTAAAAGGTATGCTTCCTAAAAACAGCCTTGGAAGAGCTATGTTTAAGAAGCTTAAAGTTTATAAAGGAATAGAGCATCCACACGAAGCTCAAAGACCGGAAAACTTAGAAATCAATATTTAATTAAGGAAGGGAGGTATAATTTTTTATGTCAAAGGTACAGTATTATGGAACAGGAAGAAGAAAAAAATCAGTTGCGAGAGTTAGACTTGTTCCAGGAGATGGAAAAGTTCTTATAAATGATAGAACAATTGATGACTATTTTGGTCTGGAAACATTAAAAGTTATAGTTAAGCAGCCTTTATTACTTACTGATACAGTAAGCAAATTTGATGTACTTTGTAAAGTAATAGGTGGCGGTTTTACAGGACAGGCGGGTGCTATTAGGCATGGAATTTCAAGAGCTCTTTTAAAGGCGGATGAAGAATTAAGGCCTGCCTTGAAAAAAGCTGGATTCCTTACAAGAGACCCAAGGATGAAGGAAAGGAAGAAATATGGACTCAAGAAAGCAAGAAGAGCTCCACAGTTCTCAAAGAGATAATTTCAAAGTTTACAAAAGTCCCGAAATCAAAGTGTTTCGGGGCTTTGTTTTTTTGTCGTTTGAAATAATAAACCCCTCAAATCTTATGAATTGAGGGGTTTATTGTATTCTCTGAAAGTCTATTTTAAAAGCATTTTAATAAAATTAAAAAGCTTTGGCAAAAGTCCATCTGAATAGAATACTAATGGTTCGCTGTCTGGGAATAACATTATTAATCGAATAACATATACTGCTAAAAGTATAACTATAAACAATAATATTAATCGATTATACAAAACTTTATTTGAGCGTATTTTTTTGTGATTAATTATAACAATTGCAGCAGGCATAATAAATAAGGGGTGATAGTTAAATGCTCCAGCTAAATCACCTCTAAATAAAGAAATAAATGCCCTTGTCATTCCACAGGATGGACATGGGATACCTGTAAAATTTAAAAATAAGCAAACACTTCTATCTGTTATAAAACCTGCAACAATACTAATACTTCCAATAAGTAATAAAATTATAATTATTTTTTTCACATTACCATCTACTTAGATTATTCATATTATTTTGCATAATAGCTAGTGAAACAATTCCTAATCCGAAAATTGCAAGTAATAAATATAATACTGAATCGTCAGATGCAGTAACTCCGTCAGTATTACTTTGAGCTTGATAGATTCTTTTTCCCATTTTGTAGTTCCAGTAGATGCCATAGATACCACATGTCACTATTGATAATAATAATTCTGTTCCTGCGCTTGCATTTTCACCATTATAATCTGTAATTTCATCTGTAAGTTTATAAATCCAGTAGAAACCATAAAAGTTACATGTAATTATTGTTAACAGAATTGAAGTACCAACGCTTCTATTTGGCATAAGTTCACCCCCTTGTTTTAAATAAATTATAAAATAAAAATAATATGATTTATATCACATTACACTAAATACATTACGAAGTTAATACTATTCTATTGTAAAAATAATTTTCACAATAGAGCCTTTGATTTTATGACCTTACAATTTGCTGCTGTCCTAGAGACATTCATCGGCACTAAGCTTTTCATTTATTTTAAAATCTTGCATTTAATAACAATGAGCTTATGTGAAAGTTCATAAACTAATAAAAAAATCGTATTATCATTATAACTTATTCTTATTACATATTCAATATAAATAACTTTGTGGTGTAATGTAATAAAAGTGAAGAAAAATATACCAGAAATTTAAGTTGTGAAGTCTAGAGCTTGTAAATACTCCACGGTGCCTTTGTAAAACTTGCTAGCGGTGTTGGTTTAATGAACAGAGTTCCAGTAGAAAGTAATAATTCTCTTAATCTATAGCATATATATACTAGTATTCTTAAGATAATAGCAAGGATTAAAGAGGAGAGATACTAATGAGGTTTTCAAAAGCTATAATTGCATGTTTTATTATTATTTTAATCTTTTCATTTTACCATGTCACATATGCAGATAACTATTTTAAGTCTGCACGAGGCAAGGTTATCCAAATTTTAAATTATGATCAAAATACTAGACAAACTGATGAAAAGAAAAACTTATATGAATCCTATTTAGTAGAAGTTAAAATATTAGATGGCCAATATAGTGGAGAAGTTGTTAATGCAGAGTATACAATAAATACTGGCTATATAGAAAAAAAAGAAGCAATACTATTTAATCCCGGGGATGAAGTATTAATATATTTAGAGGATACTTATGATGGAAAGATTGTGAATGCATATATTTCAGGTCCTGTAAGGGACAAATATCTTTTGTACCTTGTAGGTGTCTTTGTATTTTTTCTTTTAGTAATAGGAAGGTTTAAGGGTCTTAAGGCTATTATTACTCTTGGAATCACATGCTTATTAGTTATAAAGGTTTTTATTCCACTAATAATAAAAGGGTATGATCCCATTGTATTATCTGTTGGAATATGTGCGTTAATAACAGTTATAAGTTTATTAATAATAGGAGGATTCAATAAAAAAACTGGTGCTGCAATTATTGGAACTATTGGAGGTGTAATAATTGCGGGTATTATAACTCAATTAATAGGAAGGCTGGCAAATTTGACTGGTTTAGGAAACGAAGAGGCTCAAATGCTAATGAGTATTCCACAAAGTACAAATATGGATTTTAGAGGATTACTTTTTTCGGGAATAATCATTGGTGCTTTAGGTGCAGTTATGGATGTAGGGATGTCAATATCATCTGCAATGAATGAAATTGAAGAGACAAGTCCAACAATCAGAAGGACTACATTAATAGGTGCAGGGATGAATATTGGAAGAGATGTAATGGCAACTATGTCAAATACTTTAATTTTAGCTTATGCAGGTAGTTCATTGCATATGATTCTCTTACTTGTTATGCATGATATTTCATTTGTAGAAATTATTAATAGTGATATGATTGCGTGCGAAGTAGTAAGGTCACTAGCAGGTAGTATAGGGTTAATTTTTACCATTCCAATAACGGCAATTACAGCTGGTATTTTAAGTTGTCAAAAAAAGAAAAAAAAGAAAATAGGCAGATATTAAGTGTGATTTCACTGTATAACAACCTATTTAAATAATTAAAAATCTATTAGAAATATTATTTCAACTTTATACAAGACCTATTTGCCATCAAATAACATTAATTACCTAGCTTTTGCTGTAATAGTATAGATAACTGATTATCTAATTCGGCAAGATGATCATCGAGCACATCATTAATGTCCTTTTTTATTTTATTTTTACCTTGATTAACGTTGCCCTGTCTTTGAGCCTCTAATGCATTCTTTATTTCTTGTGTTTTATCTTTTATTTTAAGTTTTGCAGATTCAGTTTCAAGAGCAGCATATTCATCTAATTCTTGCTCAATACCTTTGATATAATTGTCAATGTATAAAGATGTCTCATCTAATGTTTCCTGGCGTGCCTGTTTTAATATGTTGTCAATGTCTTGAGTTGAGCTTGTTACTAGAGAATCAGTTTTTGTCTTTAATAAATGAGTTAGATTAATACCTACTGCATTTACAACTATTATTTGTATTGCCATAACTACAAAAATAGTAATAATAATACTTCTCTTCTTACTATTCATATTTTCTTCCCCCCAATTTTATTTGTTTGCATTTTATTTGTCGGAAAGGTACATATCAATAATAACAGGTAAATATAGGACTCAAGGACTAGTTGAATAACATACTGGTTTACTTGGATTTTGGATTTATTTATTGTAATTAACCTGACTTTATAATAAAATATAGTATGTTTAATAAAAGTATCGGAGGAAAATATGTTACTTATAAATAATGGTATAATACTTACTATGACAGGTGTTAATTATAATAAAGGATACATTTTGATAAATGAGGGGAAAATAATAGAAATAGGCAAGTCGGAAGATTTAAATAAAGAAACAGTAAAAAATGATAATTTAACAGTAATAGATGCAGAGGGCAAATATGTGCTTCCAGGACTCATTGATGCACATTGTCATGTAGGAATATGTGAAGACTCTATTGGCTTTGAAGGTGATGACTCAAATGAAATGACAGATCCAGTTACACCTCATTTAAGGGCAATAGATGGAGTTTTTCATATGGACAGAGCATTTATAGAAGCTAGGGAAAATGGAGTAACTACAGTTGTAACAGGGCCTGGTAGTGCAAATGTTATAGGAGGCCAGTTTGTTGCGTTAAAAACATACGGAAGACGTATTGAAGAGATGATTGTAAAAGATCCTGTTGCTGTTAAAATAGCTTTTGGAGAAAATCCAAAGACTGTGTATGCTGAAAAGAAACAAGCACCTTCAACACGTATGGCAACTGCTGCAATTTTAAGAGAATGCCTTATTAGAGCCAAAGAATACAAAGAGTTGCTTGAAAAACATAAGGAAGATAGTGAAAATAACGATAAACCTGATTATGACATGAAGCTTGAGGCGTTATTAAAGGTGTTGGACAGAGAAATACCTTTTAAGGCTCATGCCCACAGAGCTGATGACATACTTACAGCTATAAGAATTGCAAGAGAGTTTGATGTGAATTTGACAATCGAGCATTGTACAGAGGGACATCTTATAAAGGACATACTTCAAGAAGAAGGGGTTGGCACAATAATAGGACCATCTCTTACAGATAGATCGAAAGTTGAGCTTAGAAATTTAAGCCTTAAGACTCCAGGAATTCTGTCTGAAGCAGGAGTTAAGGTTGCTATAATGACTGATCATCCTTGTACACCAGTTCAGTATCTTACTCTTTGTGCTGCAATGGCAGTTAGGGAAGGTATGGATGAAAATGAGGCGCTAAAGGCTATAACTATTAATGCAGCAGAGCTAAATGGAATTGAAGAAAGGGTTGGAAGTATTCAGGTTGGAAAGGATGGGGACATTGTTATATTTGATGGTCATCCTTTTGAGATAAAATCTAAAGCTGATGTTACCATTATTAATGGTAAAGTGGTGTATGAAAGGAATAATCATGAGAGAGGTTAGAACAATTTCAACAGATGAAACAATTGAAGTTGGAAAGGCAATAGGCAAAATTTTAAATAAAGGAGATGTAGTTTTAATAACAGGAGATCTAGGTACAGGAAAGACGGTACTTACAAATGGAATAGCAAACTCTCTTGGTATTAAAGAGTATATTACAAGTCCTACCTTTACAATTGTAAATGAATATGATATGAAAATACCCCTCTTCCATTTTGATGTTTATAGAATTGCTCATCCTGAAGAAATGTTTGAGATAGGTTTTGAAGAGTATTTGCACAAAAGTGGGATTGTCATAATTGAGTGGGCTGAAATAATTAAGGAAATACTTCCAGATGAAAACATATGGATTACAATAAAAAAAGATCTTGATAGGGGAATAGATCATAGGATTATACAAATTGAATTTAATGGAGACAAATATAGGGATTACAAGAGAAATTTTGATTTGGGGGTTGAGTTATAAAATGAAGATACTTGCAATAGATACATCAACTTTAGTTGCTGCAGTTGCAGTAATGGAAGATGACAAACTTTTAGGAGAATATTTGCTTAACCATAAAAAAACTCATTCTCAAAAATTAATGCCTATGATAAAAGAGTTATTACATGAGTTGGAACTTAAACCAAATGATATTGATATGTTTGCTGCATCATCAGGCCCAGGTTCATTTACAGGTTTAAGGATAGGTGTTACAACAGTAAAAGCAATGGGATATGCAACTTCTAAGCCAGTAGTTGCTGTGCCAACATTAGATGTAATAGCATATAATATTTTAATGGGAAGTTATATTGTTTGCCCTATTATGGATGCAAGAAATAATCAGGTATATACCGGGTTATATGAATGGAATTATAACAATAACGTACTAGAAAGGGTAAGTGATTATTTAGCACTACCTATTAATGAGCTGGTGGACATTATAAGGCAAAGAGGTAAAAAGGTTGTTTTTGCTGGAGATGGAGTAGACATTCACCAAGAGTATCTAAAAAATGAACTCCAAGATAAGTGTGACTTTGCACCAGGAAACATGAGGCTTCAAAGAGCATCAACTACTGCTCATATTGCTTACATGAAATTTAAAAAAGGTGATATTGATAGCAGTTTTGAAATGACACCTTTTTATCTTAGAAAATCTCAGGCTGAAAGGCAATATGAAAAGAAAACAACGGGAACATAGGTAACTGTAGAAAGAAAAACAAAGGATGAAAATTGATGAATATAGATCAGGTTAATATTTGCTATATGGATCTTGAAGATATAGACGATGTAATAATTATAGAGAATTTGTGCTTTACTATTCCATGGTCAAGGGAGTCTTTTATACAGGAAATATCAAATAGTCAATTGACTAGATATATTTGTGCAAAGGTAAATGACAAAATGATAGGATATGCAGGAATGTGGAAAATATGTGATGAAGGACACATTACAAATATAGCAGTTCATCCTGAATACAGGAGAAAAGGTATTGGCAATAAATTAGTAAAGGGTCTTATAAGTATTGCACAAAAAGAAAATCTTTACAAAATTACTCTTGAAGTTAGAAAAAGTAACAATGCAGCTCAAGATTTATATGCAAGACATGGGTTTAGAGTAGAGGGTTTAAGAAAAAAATATTATTCAGATAATGGAGAAGATGCAATTATTATGTGGAAAAAGAATGATTAAGTGAACTATTTTAGCTAAAGCTAAATAAGTGGGTTTCAGGTGGAGGCATAGAATAAGATGAAAAATCAGGAAGTAGTTATTTCTTTGTTGAAATTATGTGAATAAAATTTAATTTCTTGTTTTATAAAAAGGATTTTATAGTATTTTGGTAGAATATAATATATTAAAGCAACCTCTAAATCGTTAAAATATAAGTAATAATGTAAATCAATGTCGCCTTTTTCAAGTTCTTAAGAAAGCTGATTTAAAGGGGGAAAGATTATGCCACGTGTTAAAAAGTTATCTAGCAGCATGTTAAGGAAAGAGTGCAAACCAAGTTTTTTTAAATTTCAGGATACCTCCAAATTAGGAACTTTTGATGATATTATAGGACAAGAACGAGCAGTAAAATCAATGGAATTTGGATTAAAGATAAAAACCAGAGGATATAATATTTTTATGAGTGGTATGACCGGTACAGGAAAAACCAGTTATGCCTTAAGTGTTGTAAAAAAGATAGCAAAAGAGTTAAAAACACCTGATGACTGGTGTTATGTATATAATTTTGACAATCCTAATCAGCCTAAAGCCATAAATTTACCTGTAGGCATAGGCAAAATATTTCAAAAAGACATGGAAGATTTTATAAAGGTATTTAAGCTTGAGATAACAAAGGCTTTTGACAGTGAGGATTATGAAAGAGAAAAGACAGCCATTGCAAAAGAGTTTCAGGTTAAGAGATCTGAATTAATGGAAAAACTTAACAGCGATGCGGAAAAGCAAGGGTTTAAAGTAAAAACTACAAATGCAGGAATTTATTTCTTACCTGTTGTAGAAGGCAAAACAATAACTGAAGAAGAGTATGGGGAACTAGATGAAAAGATAAAAAATGAAATAACTGAGAAATCTAATGTAGTACAGCTTGAAACTCTAGACATAATAAAAAGGATCAAAAACATTGAAAAAGAGGCAGAAGAAAGAGTATCTGAATGGGAAAATAAAATTGCCCTGTTTGCAGTTGGTATACAAATCAATGACTTAAAAGAAAAATACAGGGACTATAAAAAAGTTTTAGATTACCTTGAAAAAGTACAAGAAGATATATTAAAAAATCTTGACGAATTTAGAGAAGAAGAACTTTCAGAAGAACAGCAGCTCATTATTCCATGGATAAGAGGTCCAGAAGATTCACATGCCGATAAGTATAAAGTGAATCTTTTTATAGATAATAGCGAACTTGAAGGTGCACCTGTAATAGTAGATTTCAATCCTACTTTTTATAATCTCCTTGGGAAATTAGAATATGAAAATGAATTTGGCACTATGACTACTGACTTTACAATGATAAAAAGTGGTTTGTTTCATCAGGCAAATGGAGGTTATCTTATAATTCAGGCAAAAGATGTATTAAGCAATGTTCAGTCATGGGAAGCTTTAAAAAGAGTCCTTAGAGCAAGAGAAATAATGATAGAAAATATGAAAGAACAGATGGGACTCATTGCTGTTTCAACTTTAAAACCAGAGCCCATTCCTGTTGACATAAAGGTTATTTTAGTTGGTAGTGAGTACATTTATCAGTTGTTATATGAATATGATGAAGATTTTAAGAAGCTATTTAAGATAAAGGTAGATTTTGATGCGGAGATGGAAAGAAACAGCGAAAATATAAAAAAACTTGCACAGTTTATAAGTTCATTTTGTAATAGAGAAAAAACTGCTCATTTTGATAAGACAGGAGTAGCAAAAGTTGTTGAATATAGCTCAAGATTAGTGGAAGATCAAAATAAACTTTCCACTCGATTTAATGACATTGTTGAAATACTTTGTGAATCATCTGCATGGGCTGAAATTGACGGAAGTTCTGTAGTAAATTCTGAGCATGTAAAGAAGGCAATACAAGAAAAAATTTATAGATCAAATAAGTATGATAAAAAGCTTTTAGAGTTACTAGAGGATGGAACTATAATGATAGATACAGATGGAGATGTTGTAGGTCAAATAAACAGTCTTACAATACTTGACATGGGAGACTATTCATTTGGAAAACCAGCTAGAATAACTGCAAATACATTTATGGGAGAAAGAGGCATAGTAAATATAGAAAGAGAAATTGAGATGAGTGGGACTTCCCATTCAAAAGGTGTTATGATATTAAGTGGCTATATTGGACAAAAATACGCACAGGATATGCCATTGTCATTAACTGCAAGCCTTTGTTTTGAACAACTATATGGAGGCATTGACGGAGACAGTGCATCTAGTGCCGAGTTATATGCTGTACTGTCAAGTCTATCAGAAGTGCCTATTAGTCAGAGCTTTGCAGTAACAGGGTCTGTAAATCAAAAAGGAGAAATCCAACCTATCGGAGGGGCAACGGAGAAAATAGAAGGGTTTTTTGAGCTATGTAAATTAAGAGGTTTAAATGGTAAGCAGGGTGTAATAATACCCCATCAGAACATAAAGAATCTAGTTTTAAATGATGAAGTTGTTGAAGCGTGCAAAGAAGGGAAATTTAGTGTTTATGCTGTTAAAAATATTGATGAGGGTATTGAAATACTAACAGGCAAAAAGGCAGGAGTAAAAAATGAAAAAGGTCAGTATCCACCAGAATCAATAAACTATCTAGTATATGAAAAGCTTAAAAAGTACTCAAAGATGTCAGCAGGAGCAGAAAAACGCGATAAAACGACAGATAAACCAAAGGATTAAAAAAATAGAGAAATAATGTGGCAATTTCCCGGGAAATGTAGAAAAGCGAAACGAGGGGACGTTCTTGCGTTTCATTAAAGCATACACCAGTATACCTTGCAAGAATTCAGTATTAAGAATATAAGATACTCTGACAATTCTAAATACTGAATTCTGGGTTATGGGTTCTCCTTCTAAGCTTTGCTAAGGTTATATTTTCAGCATCCCATATTGTGCAATTATCTTGTCCATTGTATTGTTCCAGTCATCATCAACTGTACAATACCTAGGATTTTCTTCAAACCACTCTACACTTTCTTTTACACCTGAAGAAAAAGGTATAGAGGGCATATAGTCTGGTACAAATCTCTTGATTTTTGAATTGTCGAAAACAGCACTTACTGCTTTGTCACCTAAAAGGCTTCCGGTAGCATCAGGCAAAAAGCGGGAAATAAAATCTGAAGGTATATGTATTATTTTTGGCTTTTCTCCAGCAGCACTTCCTATGAAATTATATATTTGATTCCATGTTAATACTTCATCAGATGTAATGTGAAAAGCATGACCTATAGCTTGCATATTTCCAATCAATCCCAAAAAGCCCTTTGCAAAGTCCTTATTATGTGTCATTGTCCAAAGAGATGTTCCATCACCATGAACGATTATTTCTTTTCCCTTTCTAATACGGTCTACAATAGACCAGGGTTTTGACCAGCTATTTAGTGCAGCAGGTATCATAGAAAGTCCATAGGTTAAAGAAGGTCTTACTATGGTAATTGGAAAATCATTTGATCTATATTCATATAAAAGCAATTCTTCACAGGCTATTTTATCACGAGAGTACTGCCAATAAGGATTATAGAGTGGGGTTGACTCTGTGACAATATAGTGGGAAAGAGGTTTTTGATAAGCTGAAGCAGAGCTTATAAATATATACTGGCTAGTTTTCTCTCGAAAAAGCTCTAAATCTCTTTTAATATCCTCTGGAGTAAAAGCTATCCAATCTACTACCACATCAAAAGAGTAGTTTTTTAATGCCTCAGACGTAGACTTAAAATCTGTAATGTCACATTTAATAACTTTTGAATTAGAGGTTATAAATTCATGTCTATTTCCTCTGTTTAGAATGTATAAATCAATTCCTCTTTCAACTGCAAGTTTAGACACAGCTTCACTGATAATTCCCGTTCCACCAATAAATAATACTTTCATTTTATTAAAAGCTCCTTTTTATTTTTTTAAGTATACAAATATTCTAATACAAAAAACAAAAAATAAAAACAAAAAAATGTTGAACACTGCTCTTACTTAAAATAAAATAGAAACAAAGAGGTGTAATGTTTATTAATTTACTGGAAACTGTAAATAATGACAATTTGCTTGTTGAAAGAAAAAACTTTTTATGATTTAAGGGGGGATAAAATGAGAGAGAATCTAAATAAAATACTGAGTTATATTATAATAATAATTGGTATTTTGGGAGTATTAAATTTTGCATTTCTTATGATGATTAATGCTGTCATTAATTTAGGTATTATTCTACCACTTTTTGTTGGAAGTATTTTTTTGGTGTGGGGAATAATCAGGATATCTGGTAAGAGTCACATTTTCACAATAAAAAACACTATATTAAGAAGAGCTATTACTTTTATAATTACACTATTTGTAGTTTCTTTTGTTTTGATACAGGGATTGATTTTGTTTTCAGCAAAAACCGATAAATTTTCCCAGTTAGATTATGTGGTTATACTTGGAGCAGGTCTTAAAGGAGAACTGATTACACCTACTTTACAGTACAGATTAGATAAGGGTATAGAATACCTTATAGAAAATCCAGAATTGATGGTTGTTGTTACGGGAGGCCAAGGGCCAGGGGAAACTATAACAGAAGCACTTGCAATGGAACGTTATTTAGTGAAAAACGGAATAGATATATCAAGAATAATTAAAGAAGACAGAGCTACTAGTACAAGTGAAAATTTCAAATTTTCTAAGGAAATACTGAACCAGATAAATGATAAAGATACTTACAGAATACTTATTGTTACAAATAATTTTCATATGTTTAGAAGTAAAATGATTGCAAAGAGGAATGGTTTTATTGTTTATGGGGCACCTGCAAGAACAAATCCTTATATTTTGCTTAATTGCCACATACGTGAATACTTTGCAGTAATAAAATCAGTTATTTTTGATTGATATTTCTATACTACTACTATTTTAGGGAGGTTATTAAATGGAGTATTTAGGAGTAATGGCATTTGTTCTTGTCATGTTTCATATGGGATTACCTGATGATGTTAAAAGGCTAAAAAAACAAATAAAGAGGATTATTTCAAAAAGGAAAAAGGGAGTTGATTTTGTTATGTCAAGTATTATAAAAGAGCTTGAAGGAAAAAGATGCAAAATTACTTTGTATGATAATATTGAAGAAATAACATGTAATGTTTTGCAAGTAGATGAACAATGGATAAAGGCAATTAAAGTAGACAGACAGGGAAAAGAATCAACAGTTATATTAAGAATTGAAGACATAGAGAGGGTAAAAATTATAGAATAACTATCTCTACTAATGCTAGATATTAAAACTACAAAATTTAGCTCAATAATGTATTTTGTAAAGGGTAACAAATGTGAAGAAAAATATGCACCCTTTTGTAAAAGCTCCTTCATAATCAAATAACATAATTTTTATGTAAAGCAAGGAACAATTCCAGCAGAGTTAACATAATATATAATAACTAGGAGAAGGAACTTCCGGTAATTGTATTATGAAAGGAGCGGTATAATGTCTACTAATAAAAGATTTGATGCTGGAGCAGGAGCAGTATGTACAGGAAATTTTGCATCTCTTTTAGCTGGCTATATTGGTGAAACTGTAACAATATTTACAGGTAGTGGAGGCCAGTCAGGAGCAGGTTTTACTGGAGTTGTACTATCTGTTAATCAGGTATTTGTAAGACTTATTACAAGAATAGGACCTCCACCAGGATGTTCATTAGGAAATGCTTGTACAGGATTTAATGTTGGAGGATATGGTTATGGAACAGGCTCTGGATGTGCAACAACTACAATGGCAGGCTATGCTCCAGGCCCAATACTTCCAGCTAGTATGAGTGGGGCAGTAACAGCAGGAGGCTGGAATGCAAATCCTGTATATACAGTAGGTTCTGTTACTGATATTCCTATTTCGGCTATTGTATCATTTGTTCATAACGCAGTGTAACACAGTTTAACTAAATGTGTTTCATTAAACAATAGAAGGATTGTGTACATTGTAAAATTATTCAAAAGGTCTGGTGTTAAAGTTGCCAGATCTTTTTATGTTTCCATAATAATTTATGTTTTAAATCATAGAACAAAAATTCGCCTTTTGGTATAATAGAATAGTGACGCTAAAAAGATGAGAAAGGTGTTTTTTGTGGACTTTTTTAATCTATTACATGAAAACTATAAAATAAAACTTAACAATGAACAAAAGCATGCAGTTACTCATATTAAAGGACCTGCTTTGGTGTTGGCAGGTCCCGGAAGTGGTAAAACTACTGTAATTACTTCTAGAACAGCATACCTTATATTAGAAGTTGGGGTAAGGCCAGAAAACATACTTACCATGACTTTTAACAGAGCAGCAAAAATTGAAATGGAGCAAAGATTTAATAGAATATTTGGAGAAGGCACTGGGAGTAAAGTTCACTTTTCAACTCTTCACAGCTTTTGCAATCTGGTTGTAAGGGATTATGAAAAAAGACAGGGAAAAAGGTTAAGGAGAATTGAAGGTGATGAAGAGACACAATATAGTAAAAGAATTATATTAAAGGATATATATAACAAGATTAATGGTTCAAAAATAAATGATGATGAACTTGAAGATTTAATAAATGCAATAGGACTTGCTAAAAACAAGATGATTAAAGATCTTAATGATATTGATATAAATATGAAAAATTTCCCGGAAATATATAAAGCTTATGAAGAAAATAAAAAAGCTAATTTATTTATGGATTTTGATGATATGCTGTCGTATTCACATAGCATTTTGACCAAGTGCCCCGATATTTTGAATAAATATATTGAAAAATATCGGTTTATTCAAGTTGATGAGGGACAGGATCTTTCTAAAATCCAATTTGAAATACTTAAACTGCTTACAAAGTCTGATGAAAAAAACATTTTTATTGTAGCAGACGATGATCAATCAATTTATGGATTTAGAGGTGCAGAGCCTAAATATATACTTGAAATGGAAAGGCGCTATCCAGGGTGTGCCTATTTTTATCTTACCAATAATTACAGGTCTACAGCTAATATAGTCTATATAAGCAGTAGGTTTATAAAAGAAAACAATCATAGGTATGATAAAAACCATTGTACTCAAAATGAGTTTATCCATGATCCCATTATTGTTAGTACAAGGGATGAAAACTATCAATTACAGTTTATTATAGACAAGATAAATGAGCATCAAAAAAATAAAAAAGAGATAAATATAGCTCTTTTGTACAGAAACAATCTTTCTTCAATTCCATTAGCAGAAGTCCTTGATAGAAATGGACTGGAATTTAACATTAAGCAAAACAAACTATTCTTTTTCAATCATTGGATAGTACAAGACATACTTTCTTTTTTTAGGTTTTCTTTAGATCAAACTGATATAGAGTCTTTAACTAGAATTTACTATAAAATGAATCGATATATATCAAAGGCTATGTTAGAACATGCTTTAACTACTGATTATAAAGATTCAATTATAGATGGAATTTTGACATATGGTGATATAAAGCCATATAGTAAAAAATTAATATCAGATGTAAAAGTTGAGTTTAAAAGGCTATCTAAAAAGCGACCTTTAGATGGTCTAAACTATATAGAAAAGGGTTTTAATTATTTTGATTATGTAAAGGACTACTGCGAAAATACGGGACTTTATTTTGAATTTCTCTACAGACTTTTTGGAGTTTTAAAGATAATAGCAGAAAATTACAAGACTATCCCTGAGTTTTTGCAGCGAGTTTTGGAAATTCAACAAATTTTAGAAGCTCCAAAACCAAACACTTATAAAAAAACAATAACCTTATCTACGATACATTCTAGTAAAGGTCTTGAATATGATTGCGTCATGATGGTGGATCTAGTAAATAGCGAATTTCCAGGAGAAAATGCTATTGAGCTTTCAAAAGAGGCTGATACAAAGGAACATTTAGAAGAAGAGAGAAGACTTTTTTATGTGGGAATTACCAGAGCAAAAGAGTATATATATCTGATATACCCAAAAAGTCGTAATGGATTTATTGAAGAGAGAACAATATTTATTGAAGAAATATTAAACTGTATTAAAACAAAACATCTAAGTGAAATTACAGAGGGTATAATAGTAAAGCACAAATATTTTGGGCAAGGGGTTGTTGTAGCTGTTTTAGAAGAGAAAAAAAATAGTGTAGTTGTAGAAATAGATTTTAAAGGTGCAAGAAGAAAACTAGATTTAGCAACATGTGTAGAAAGTGGATTGCTTACTTTTTAATTTAGGAAATATTTTTTAAATGATAAAAGTTGAAGAAAAAAAATAGTTTATGATAAAATAGCAGGGGAATATATAAAATAATTTTTAGTATTGGAAGGAGATTTTTATGATAGAAGTTAAGAATAATGTATACTGGGTTGGAATTAAAGATTGGGATTTAAGGAGATTTCACGGTCATGAATTGTCAACACATAGAGGATCTACTTACAACTCCTATATAATAAAAGATGAAAAGACAGTTTTAGTTGATACTGTTTGGAATCCATATAAAGAGGAGTTTGTTGAAAATCTTGAAAGAGAAGTAGGCCTTGAAAATATTGACATGATCATAATAAATCACTGTGAACCTGATCATGCAGGTAGTTTGGGATATTTAATGGAGAAAATTCCAAATACGCCAATTTACTGTTCTAAAAATGGAGAGCAAAGCATAAAAGGTCACTTTCATAAGGACTGGAACATAAATGTGGTTAAGACAGGAGATTCATTAAAAATAGGAGAAAATGAACTGGTCTTTGTTGAAATGACTATGATGCATTGGCCTGATAGTATGCTCACTTATGTAAAAGGGGCTAATGTTGTTCTTTCAAATGACGCTTTTGGACAGCATTATTCACCATCATCACTTTTTAATGATCAGGTTGACCAATGCGAGCTTTATCAAGAAGCAATTAAATACTTTGCCAACATTTTAAATCCTTTCAGGCCTCTCATTAAGAAAAAAATAGAAGAAATCAAGGCCATGAACCTTGATATAGATGTTATAGCTCCAAGCCATGGAGTAATATGGAGAGACAACCCAATTCAAATTGTAGAAAAATACTATGAATGGTCTCAGAGTGACTTTAGTGAGGACTATGCTGTAATTGTATATGACACTATGTATGATGCTACAAAGAATATGGCACAGGCAATAGCTGAGGGACTTAGAAACAATAATATAAATAGTAAATTGTACAATTCTTCTGTTACTGATAAAAGTGATTTAATAACCGAGTTATTTAAGGCTAAGGCTATTATCATGGGAAGTTGTACAGTTAATAATGGAACCCTGTCTTCAATCTCCATGCTATTAGAAGAAATGCAGCTATTAAAGCTAAAAAATAAGCCTGCTGCTGCCTTTGGAAGTTTTGGATGGAGTGGAGAGGGACCAGGCCATATTTCTGAAAGACTCAAAAAAAATGGCATGAAAGTGGATTTAGAACCTATCAAATTTAAGTATCAACCTACAGAAGAACAACTCAAAGAATGTGTTGAATTTGGAGAAAAATTTGCACAAAGCTTATAATTCAAAATTCACAATGTTTTTTTCATATTATTGTTTAATTAAATAATATGCACTCCCTTAGGTTTTATTTCTTAAAGCCTGAGGGTTTATTTTTTTGACACTATATATTGGCGAATCCTGTCTAAATCTAAAACTCATATATAAAATTTATATCTGTATAAACCAATTTTTTTAATTTTCATCTTGACTTATTGTAAATGTTATTTTAATATTGGAAATAAGTATATATATATAATAATTTAACCATTGATTATTTTTGTCTTAAATCATAGAAAATTCTAATTTAGGATTACACAATTAAACACTTTTATAGAAATATAGAAAAAATAATTTATGCAATTAATGAAAATTTGTGCAATTAAAGGAGCGAATTTTTGTTAAAAAATAAAATAAATTAAAAGTAGGGGGTAATTTTGAAATGAGAAAAGCTGAAAGAGTTTTAAGCATGGTAATTTTGTTGTGTATGGTTTTTACACCAATTATGAATCTGAATTTTTCATTGGTGCATGCACAAAATCAAGAGGATTTTATCAAGTATGGAGATATCAATGATGACGGTAATGTAAACAGTACTGATTGTGTCTTGCTAAGAAGGTATATGTTAGAAATTATAGGCAAGGATAGAATTAATCACAAGGCTGCTGATTTAAATGGTGACGGCAATATTAACAGTATTGATTATGTTTTATTAAGAAGGTATGTTTTAGGCATTATTGATATATTCCCTGTTGAAAAGTTAAATCCTACACCAACTCCAATACCGATTATTATAAGTCCACCTGAGAATTTGAGATTGGTGTCTCAAACGCCTAAATCTGTAACCCTTTCATGGACGCATTCACATGATAACAACGAGAATATAGAGTATTTAATTATGGCAAATGGTAATTTTATAGATATTGCAAAATCAAAAACTCATACAGTTGAGGATTTGATACCTGGGAAGGCATATGAATTTACTGTTGTAGCAATACACGGTGATAATAATTACTCAGAGCCTAGCAATGTTTGTACAGTGACTACAAAAGCTGCAAACATGGATCAACTAAAGGAAGCACTTATATATAATTTCGTAAATTTAGGTGAAGATTACAGTGTAATATATGAGGGCGATGTTGCTAATTTAAGTGAGGGAATAAATAAAGCACTTTTAGATGCAGTAAAAGAAAGCAATAAAGCTTTTATGGTTGAAAAAGTTTCATTTGGTGCAAGTGGGTCTGTGGGAAATTTAGAGATAACTTTTGAATTTACCTATGATGATAAGTATTTAGGAATAGCAAGAACTAAAAATGAGTTAGAGTCAATATTAATAAAAGAGATTCATAACAGGACAGAGCATATAAGTGTTGTTTATAAAGATATAATTTCAATAGATGAAATAAGTGAAATTCTAGACACTATAATTAATAATGATACATACTTAAAGGCAGCTTTAAATACTAGCCAAATCAAAAAAGCTCCTTTATTAAATATAACAGGTATAAAAATAGACGTTACTTATTATACAACAAGACAACAGGAGAATTATGTTAATAAAACGGTAGACTTTATAGTTTCAAAACTTGTAAATGAAGATATGAGTGATCATGAAAAACAAAAGCTAATACATGACTATATTTTAAACTTTGTAGACTACTCAGATGATGATGAATATAATGATTCCTATAGTGCCCTATATTATGGCAAAACAAAATGTAACGGTTATGCAATGCTAACATATAAAATGCTAAAGGCGGCAGGAATAGAAAACATTATAGTTACAAATGAAGATCATGCATGGAATATTGTAAATATAGAAGGCAATTGGTATCACATGGATACTACATGGAATGATGGAAAGAAGAAGGGTTATGGCTTCTATGGATATTACAATTTAACTGATACTCAGATTCGACAGGGCTCTGCTATTCTTGAAGGTAGAAATTATACCAAAGTTGAAGGTATTTCATGTACAACAAATTATATAGATGCTTTAACAATAGCCAATGATCAAAATGATGGAAAATACTTGGGGATACTTGAGGATATCAGTCAAAATAGTAGCTATGTTAAAATAAATGATTTTAGGACATATCCAACAATCAACTTATTATATAGTGAGGTTTTATTAAAAGAAGGTGAAGAAATAGGTTTAGTAGATCCTAGTGCACCACTTGAAATATATAAAGATTCATTTCACTGGTCAACAAGTGATTCTAATGTAGCTACAGTATCTGACGGTGTTATAACTGCAAAAGGAGAGGGAGTAGCAGTCATATCAGCTCAGGCTATGTATGATCCTCTGTTTAGATCAGCTATGTTTTGTATAGTAAGAGTAATACCAGCACAGACAGAAGGAATGACAATTCAAAATCTCTCAAGACAAAATTTTGCAGGATTTTCTGATACAAATGTAGTACCTAGTATTAGTATTAATAGTGGTGGCAACGTAAATTCTACAACAACAGTTGCAAATGTAACAGACTTATTTGAAGGAAAAGTAGATTTTTATGGAGAACCAATAAGAATAGATACAGTTTCATTGGATTTTGATTGGATGGAAGTTAAATTTCAATTAAGCCATGAGCAAATGAGTCAAGTTGACATAGATGATATGATGATTTACTGGCTAGATGAAAAAACAAGTACAATGATACCACAGGCAACAAAAATAGATAAGACAAATAGAGTAGTTACAACCACTGTACCAAACTGGCACTTTAGCAGTTTAGCACAGGCACAGCAAATTGATGGAGATGAACTTGTAACTGCTGCATCAGTGACAAATTCTAGTCACTATGCACTTAGCAATGTTTTAGGTCAAGGCAATACAGTAAGTATAGCATTTGTAATAGACAGTATATATTCTAATCAGGTTAGTTTAGATACATTTAGAACAAACATTACAAATACATTAAAAAGCTTAATGGAAAAAACAAATATAAAAGTTGTTTTCATTGATAGTGACAAAAATACAAAAGTTGGTGAAATAACATATTATATGACGAGTAATGACTTTGCAAAACATACATTGGAACAAAATATAAGTAGTTATTTTAGTAAAATAAATCCTGGAG
>VLTH01000001.1:548506-557770 GCA_008125075.1 Acetivibrio alkalicellulosi
TGGGTTTGAGTATGTTATACAAATGGTTTTAAATAAAAGATCTAAAGAGGAAGTAGATAATAGAAAAAGAACCTCGGACATAAGAAAAGATAATAGATTTTTTGGTTATTTAGAAGACTATGATATGATATATACCTTTATATCTAATGTAAATTATTTAAGAAGTCGTAGACATGAAGGTGTCGGAATGGAAAATTGGAACGTAAATTCTGTATCAAGTATTTATTTAGGAACACTTGAAGCCACAGCAGAACAGTTTAAAATTACAGCTGCACATGAATTTGGACATGCACTTGGATTAATGGATGCATATATACACTTTTTGGATGACAATAGGGTATTCGACGTCAATGCATATATTGAAGGAGTTTCAGACAGAGATATAATGTGGGGAGGGCATAGAATAGATACTATTTATGTGACAGATTTAAATAGAAAAATGGTATTAGATGCTTTTGTTGAAAACAGGCATCAAGGGTATAAAGTAAAGGATGGTGTACAATTTAAAAATAGACATATACCATAAAAATAACTAAATATTAAATTAAACATCAGGTAGAGCAGGATTTTACCTGATGTTTGATTTATAAAACTAAATATGGAGGGAAGCATGAAAAATTTAGCATTTTTAAATTTAATATTTGCTGTTTTATTTGCGATTATGTTAAGACTTTCGGCTTTTTGCATTCTTACACACTACAATACAGGAGAAAGAACTACCGAAATGAAAATGTATGGTATTCAGATTGGTGATTTTTCAGTATCATGGAGAGTCGTGCTGGTGATTATAATACTTTTATTTATAGCTTATTTAGTATGCTTATTTAAGCTGTTAATAACTTCAGTTAAACTAAAGCACTTAGCACTTAAATTATCCAAAAATCAAAAATTATTAATAATTTTAAGTTTAGTTATTGTAATTAGTTCAGTTATTATAGCCGCTTGTGAGAGAGAAGAATATGGAAGTATCAGGATTAGACCAGATAAATCACTAACTCCTATTAAGCATCCTCTTCAACCTGTTTATATTTCATTGACAGTTGATAATAATAAAGGCTTTTTATTTCTTGAAAAAGACGATGAAGCAATTAGAATGAAAGCATCATCAAAAGCAATAGATGCTGTAAATACAATTCTTGATTCTGAAGACATTGTATTAGTAATGATTTCTTATAGAAAAAATATACTATTCTCACAAGAGTATAAGATATCTGGAATCAGAAATCAAGATGGGAGAACTATTGTTTTTTATGTATCGCATTTAAAACGCCACGATGATTTTTTTCCCATTGATTTAGCTTCTACGGGAAGAGACTATATAGACTAGACTAAAAAGGCAGTTGAAGCTTAATAAGAATATAATAGAGATTTAAAAATTGACGGAATAGTAGGTAAAAACACATGGATGGCACTTGTGTCATGGAATACAAATCATAGGCTTTGTAACATATCGTTTGATACAATGTAGATATGTTTCAAATTACTTCTTAATTTACATTAAGTAATACAAAATCTTAATTGTTTCACTTGAAGAGAGGATGTCTCACGTAATAAACTAAAAAAATGGAAGCGAAGTTGTTGAATGGTGGTGATTTATATGCATAAGTGGTGTTGTTGCGTATTTCTTAAAGAAGAAATATATTACTTCAAACAGAGTATAAGTTTCTGGAATTGTACGTACTTATAATGGAATCGTTAGGAGTAAGGAACAGGTTTATTATATGTCGTATTTTAGACGTCGTAAGGTGGTGAATTAGTAGACCCTATTATACCACTTGAAATATATAAAGATTCATTTAACTGGTCAACAAGCGACCCTAATGTAGCTACAGTATCTAATGGAGTAATAACTGCAAATGAAGAGGGGTAGTAATTATATCAGCACAGGCTATGTATGATCCACTCCTTTAGATCCAGGTAGTGCCATAACAGACAGAAGGAATGACAGTTCACAAAACTTTGCAGGATTTTCAGACACCAATGAAGTACCTAATGTTACTATTAACAGTGGTGGCAATGTAAATTCTACAATAACAGTTACAAGTGTTACAGATTTATTTGAAGGAAAAGTATTTTTATGGAGAACCAGTAAGGATAGAGACAGAGTAATTAGATTTTGACTGGATTGAGATTAAATTTAAATTAAGCCATTAGCAAATAAGTCAAGTTGATATAGACGATATGATGATTTACTGGTTTGATGAAAAAACAAACACAATGATATTACAGGCAACAAAAATAGATAAGACAAACAGAGTAGTTACAGCTACAGTACCAAGTTGGCATTTTAGTATATAGTTATCAAAAAGACGAATAAACTACAAATAATATGTTTTGAATGAAGACAATAATCAAAAATTGAAGATATAAATAAAAAAGAAAACTGTTAAATATTTAGTACAGGATGATAAATTGATAAATTTGACTAAGTTTACAATGCAGACAAAATATGATAAGTTAAAATAAAGTAAGACAAAAATATACATGTTAGGTGGGAATTAATATGGCTGATGAAATTAAGTGTCCCAAATGTGGTTCAAATCAAATAACGGCAGGAAATAAAGGTTTTGGCTTAGGTAAAGCAGCCGCAGGTGGTATATTACTTGGTCCAGTAGGTTTATTAGGTGGTTTGGTTGGAAGTAAAAAGGTAATGATTACTTGCTTAAAATGTGGTAATAAGTGGGAAGCCGGAAAGGCTTAAGCACTTATAAAATTAATATAAAAAAAGGGTTGCTGTTGCATGAAAAAGAAATTTTAATAATATCAATTTATAAAGCAGTCAAAAAAACATATATACTTTTTTTCATTTGTGATATAATATTTTTGTAGAAGGGGATAGGCATGGAAGAAACTTTAAAATTAATACTAGATAAATTAAATAGTATGGATAAGTCTATAAATGTAATTCAAAAAGATGTAGGTAGTTTTAAGGAAGATGTAAAAGGATTAAAGAGAGATGTTATTAGAATTGAAAATGAACATGATGGAGCTAAATTAGATTCATTAATGGATGGTTATAAAATGTTGTATGAAGGTCAAGAGGAAATAAAGAAAACTTTAGATAATCATGAAGTTAAATTATTGAAAATAAAATAAGAAATAGTTCAAAACTACCAAAATAAAGGTAGTTTTTTTATTTTGTTTTTGATATAATAAATGTCAAATTGTAATGCAAAATAATGTTAAAGGAGTTGATAGTTTGAATAGTGTAGTTAAAGATTTAAAAGATAAATTTATAAAAGATAATGATCTTTTATTTGAAAAGGTACAGGTTTCAAAAGAAGAGAATAAAGAGCTTCAAAAGAATTATGATTCTTCTTCAATACATGAACAGGAGAAAATGGGTGAGGAATATTTAATTGAAGATGAAATTGGTGGAATTAAGATTGATGGAAAAAAAGTATTTTATAAGAAAAGGCTTATTAATATAACAGATGAAGAAATTAAAGATATAATAAATATAAATTCATATAAATTTATTAAGGAAACTAATGAAAACATATCAACCATAAAAAACATTGTGATATTCTGGTGTGCATTGACAATAATTAGCTTAATTGTGGGTATTTTTATTGCTTTGAATATTTATGGGCATTAATTTAGAGACTAAAAATCATGTTAAATATTTAACAATTAACACATCTACACAAATGTTCATGTTATTATCGAACTCGATAAAAGCATAAAATAATAGCATTTAAAATATTAAAAGCTTGATTTATAAGTGTTTTGTCGATAGATAAACGAGAGTAGTTAATTCTTATATAAAAACACAAAAAATAAAGGAAATGCATGGTTTATTGGGTGAAATTTATTAAATGTAGGCAATAAATATGCTAAAATAATAAAATAATTGTAAAATAATTTTTTGATCTAATGAAATCACAATAAAAGTATAATTACAGTTGAAAGGGGAGAATATTTTTGATAAATATGGGTGAAAAATTATCTTTTTTTAAAGGAACTTTAGGAGAAGAGTGGAACTTAAAAAACATCCCTTGTGATGTAAAAATATACTCAAAAGGTATTAAAATTGAATATTATTTACCTGACGGAACGTATTGTTGTCCATCGTATAGTTTTAGCAGTATAGATAAACAAAAATCCATAAAAAAGTTGAAGAAAAGAAGAAACTATTTATAACAGCAAAAGTTTTTTATCTAGTTATTATAATAAACGACATTACAACTGTACCAGAAATAATTATTAAAGAATATAACTATGAGCAAATATTGGATGATATAAGAGCATACTTGTCTATAATGAAAGCTAAGGAGGAAGAAATAAAACAGTCAAAAGAGAGAGTGGAAAAAAATGAGAAAGATAGAATAGAAAAAGAAATGAGAAGGGAAGAGTTTAAGGTAGAGTTTATTAAATATTTTAACTCGTTATCTTTTTTTTATACAAGAACAAAAAATTATGCTGATGAATATCAAAAACTTGAATTGCAAGTTAAAATTCAAAATGATAGTTTATTTGATTATATAGTAAATGTGATGTATGAAAAAATTAGGGGCGTAAATACAATGTCAACAGTGAGTAATTTGTTATGCAATGTTTCTTTTGTCAAAGATTTGATGAATAGTACAATGAAGTTAACTTTACCCGATAGTAATTATTCAATTCCAGATGAAATTGTAGTAAATCAAATAGAAACTTTAATTAGTATGTGCTTGAAAGATAATACGGACAATTTTATTTTTTATTCTTTGCTGTATAGTGAAAAACCATTTTTAGAATTTTTCCAAGGTTTATTAGATTCTATAGATGACAACTTACATTACACATTTAATGCAATAATAAAATTTTTCATTATATATAGTAGCGCATATGGTTTTATAAAATCTATTTTATATTGCAGAAATTTTGAAAAGTTTTCAAATAATGAAGAGTTGAATACTATGTTTATGAACCTAAGAAATAATACTGAGATGGAATTGAAAGTTATAATAGAAAAACTATATCCCATATATCAGAATTACTATACAGATACATTTTCGGATGAAATGACCATTCAAGGATTTGCAGTTTTTTTATTTCTTTTTGATAAAAATAATCTAACTAATAGAAATATTATATCAAGTCTATATCATAAAGAAATAATTGATTTCAAAAATTCAATTAATAAAGATGTTTGCGATTTTAATGAAACTGATTGTTTTAACTTAAATCAAAAATTTATTAATTTATTGAAAATAGTTAATAATGAAAAATATTTTGAAATGACAGCGACTCCATACGATTTAAATTATGAGTATATTGACGGAGGATACATTTTATTTTATCAGGATATATTAAGGCTTTTGGGCAATTATATGCCTTCGAGATTATTCTTCAAATTGTATCATGATAGTTATGAGAATAGTAATATATTAAAAAGAAAACAAATCGATGAGGCTATAAAACTAGAGAGGGAAAGATTACTAAAAGGGGATTTGTCAAAAGAGAAACAATTTACAATCGACAAATATTCTTTTGATAATATTACTTCTGGATATGAATTTGAAGTATATTTAAAAACTATTTTTGAAAGATTGGGATATAATGTTGAGGTAACAAAAAAGAGTAATGATCAGGGAGCGGACTTGATAATTCAAAAAGATACAGAAAGAATTGTGGTACAGGCAAAATTTTATTCTAATCCTGTAGGAAATAAAGCAGTTCAAGAGATTGTTGCGGCAAAAGCTTATTATCAATCTAATAAAAGTATGATTGTAACTAATAACACATTTACACGTTCAGCAATAGAACTTGCAGAAGTAAATGACGTTACACTTATTGATGGTCAACAACTAAGTAGGATTAGAAGCTCTATACTAGAAGATATTTAATATTAATTAAGTACCAATTAATAAATTTATACTTGTAAAAGTTAAAATAAAAAATAAGTATTCTGTAGATGAGGATTGATGTTAAACAAATAATTATAATCATAACTTAAAATAGTTTTGACTATAAGTTTTGTTTACGACCTGTGTATTGATTATGCAATATTAAAAAATCATAGTTAATACTTTTAAGAAATGAGGAAATTATATGATTATTGGGTATGCTAGAGTGTCAACAAAAGGTCAAGAAACAAATGGTATTTCGCTAGAAAGTCAAATTAAATTACTTAAAGACTTAAAGATAATGGATGCAAACAAATTATTGAAGAAAGCTATACAGGGACAAAAATAGATAGACCAAAATTCAAGGAATTAATTAATAAGCTTCAATCAGGTGATACGCTTGTAGTTGCAAAATTAGATAGATTTGCAAGGAGTACAATACAAGGATGTACAATAGTAGAAGAATTAATAAACAGAGGTGTAAAGGTTAATATATTAAATATGGGCATTTTAGACAATACACCTCAAAGTACACTAATAAGAACTATATTTTTTGCATTTGCACAGTTTGAACGAGATATGATAGTAGAACGCACGCAAGAAGGTAAAGCAGTTGCAAAAACAAAAGAAGGATTTAAAGAAGGGAGACCAAAAACTTATACTGATACACAAATTAATATGGCACTAGATTTATTAGAAAAACACTCTTATACGGAAGTAGAAAAAATGACAAAGATTAGTAAAGCTACACTTGTAAGAGCAATGAAGAAAAGAAAAGACCAAACAAGGGAAGCTGAAAATTGTATAAGAGTATAAACAAACAAGGGAAACCTTCAAGGCGTGGAAATGTGATTATGATCCATACGGAAACTAGATAATCAGTAGAAAACAGTTATGATTTTCAATGTCTGATTAATAAAAATAAAAAAAAATCCTTTATTAAAAGGAGACAAATGCTTTTGAATCATGGAAAAGAGCCAGAAAGTACTATTATATTGTCAAAATAAAAAATTAAGTTTATTCAGCGATGATGAGTATATATACATTTTTAAAATTTTAATTGAAGTTTTTACAGGTTTTATTAAAAGAAGGTGAAGAAATAGGTTTAGTTGATCCTAGTGCACCATTTGAAATATATAAAGATTCATTTCACTGGTCAACAAGCGATTCTAATGTAGCTACAGTATCTGACGGTGTTATAACTGCAAAAGGAGAGGGAGTAGCAGTCATATCAGCTCAGGCTATGTATGATCCTCTGTTTAGATCAGCTATGTTTTGTATAGTAAGAGTAATACCAGCACAGACAGAAGGAATGACAATTCAAAATCTATCAAGACAAAATTTTGCAGGATTTTCTGATACAAATGTAGTACCTAGTATTAGTATTAATAGTGGTGGCAACGTAAATTCTACAACAACAGTTGCAAATGTAACAGACTTATTTGAAGGAAAAGTAGATTTTTATGGAGAACCAATAAGAATAGATACAGTTTCATTGGATTTTGATTGGATGGAAGTTAAATTTCAATTAAGCCATGAGCAAATGAGTCAAGTTGACATAGATGATATGATGATTTACTGGCTAGATGAAAAAACAAGTACAATGATACCACAGGCAACAAAAATAGATAAGACAAATAGAGTAGTTACAACCACTGTACCAAACTGGCACTTTAGCAGTTTAGCACAGGCACAGCAAATTGATGGAGATGAACTTGTAACTGCTGCATCAGTGACAAATTCTAGTCACTATGCACTTAGCAATGTTTTAGGTCAAGGCAATACAGTAAGTATAGCATTTGTAATTGACAGCATATATTCTAATCAGGTTAGTCTAGATACATTTAGAACAAACATTACAAATACATTAAAAAGCTTAATGGAAAAAACAAATATAAAAGTTGTTTTCATTGACAGTGACAAAAATACAAAAGTTGGTGAAATAACATATTATAGGACGAATAATGACTTTGCAAAACATACATTGGAACAAAATATAAATAGTTATTTTAGTAAAATAAATCCTGGAGGGAGAACACCTACTCCAAATGAACTTATGGCCTCTGTAAATAGTGGGATGGTAAATGGAAGTAAGGCATTAGAAGAGTATGAGATAGTTGATTCAAAGAGCCGTGAATATGTATTATTCTATACAAGACATAGGGCACAATTTGTTGACAGCCAATCAATTCTAACTGAATTAGGTAAAACAACAGGATTAGTAGTAGGTCAGACAATAGCATATTATGATAGTGGAACAATAGCATATAATCAAAGTAATATTAATACATTAGTCAAGTTTTTATTTGAGGGAAGTAATAGACTTTTAGCAGTTGAATATACAGGACAAAGACCATGGTCATTAAGGCAGGGTGGAGATAATGTAAAAAATGATGTTATTGTACTTCAAAAACTGCTAATGGCAAATGGATACCTTAAAACACCTGACGGTGGAGACTTTGGAACTTTTGGGCCACTTACAAAAAAGGCAGTTGAAGATTATCAAAGAGATAAAAGATTAGTTGTTGATGGAATAGTAGGCAAAAACACATGGATGGCACTTAACACATGGCCGACCCATCATGTGTTGTGGGACAACAGTACAGCACAGCCAAATAGAGAAACATGGACATATCGATACACTTTGCAAAACATTTATTATTTTAACCAAGCACCAAGAGTTGAGTTGACGTCACCTACAAAAGGTTCTACAATAAAAGCAGGTGAAGATTTGGTTATAACAGGAGAGGGAAGACAGTGTCACCACGTTGCTCTATTTATTAATGATGAATGGGTAAAGACTGCTTTTGATAATACAGGTCTTGTGAGTTTAATAAATATGTATCATAAAATATCTTCTCACGGTTTATATTCAATTCAGCTAAAGGGAAGAAGTGTACCAAATGGAGATGATGCTACAACACTTGCAGTATCAGAAATAGTTCAGTCTAGAGTACCAATTAAATTTGCAGATCAAGATGATGACGCAGTTATAAAAGTAAGACAAGTAGGCAATATAATAAATTTTGATGTAGATATTGGGTTTAATGATACAGTAGGGATTAATCAAGAAACAGGTAAAACATATGAACAATTGGCAATTGAAGGTATTGAAAAGTGGAATGGAAAAGTAGAATATGATGGGTTTGAGTATGTTATACAAATGGTTTTAAATAAAAGATCTAAAGAGGAAGTAGATAATAGAAAAAGAACCTCGGACATAAGAAAAGATAATAGATTTTTTGGTTATTTAGAAGACTATGATATGATATATACCTTTATATCTAATGTAAATTATTTAAGAAGTCGTAGACATGAAGGTGTCGGAATGGAAAATTGGAACGTAAATTCTGTATCAAGTATTTATTTAGGAACACTTGAAGCCACAGCAGAACAGTTTAAAATTACAGCTGCACATGAATTTGGACATGCA
>VLTH01000001.1:557870-609858 GCA_008125075.1 Acetivibrio alkalicellulosi
AAAAATGATGTTATTGTACTTCAAAAACTGCTAATGGCAAATGGATACCTTAAAACACCTGACGGTGGAGACTTTGGAACTTTTGGGCCACTTACAAAAAAGGCAGTTGAAGATTATCAAAGAGATAAAAGATTAGTTGTTGATGGAATAGTAGGCAAAAACACATGGATGGCACTTAACACATGGCCGACCCATCATGTGTTGTGGGACAACAGTACAGCACAGCCAAATAGAGAAACATGGACATATCAATACACTTTGCAAAACATTTATTATTTTAACCAAGCACCACGAGTTGAGTTGACGTCACCGAAAAACTTGACTAAAATAAATGTAATTGATGGGGTTGAAATAACTGCAAGTGGAAATAGCTGTCATCACATTGCGTTATTTATTGATGGAGAGTGGGTAAAGACTGAATATGATAATACAGGTCTTGTAACATTAATCAATTTAGAACATCACTTTAACCCCTTACATATTGGTGAACACTCAATACAAGTAAAGGGAAGGAGTGTAC
The DNA here is from genome assembly GCA_008125075.1 of Acetivibrio alkalicellulosi. Taxonomy (GTDB): domain Bacteria; phylum Bacillota; class Clostridia; order Acetivibrionales; family Acetivibrionaceae; genus Herbivorax; species Herbivorax alkalicellulosi. Next base: position 558,391 of record VLTH01000001.1, read on the forward strand.
CAAATGGAGATGATGCTACACTTGCAGAATCACAAGTAGTCAAAGTAGAAGTTCCAAAGCATATTAGAGGTACTCCTAATGAATTTGCTTTAGAAGAAGGTATGGTTTATGACGCATATGGAGAAAATGGAAAAATGTTAACTAGATCTTCAATTGAAAACTGTTATGCATACGCACTTGGTCTATACACTTATCATGATGGTGCTAGGTTTATTGAGTATGGTGGATTAGGAGGAGTTGATCCAGCAAGGATAGCAAAAGTATATCTTAACTCTCTCTATAGTAAAGGAGTATCAACTTCAGATTTTACGACAAGACAGCATAAAATCAGAAACTTAGGAGGATATGCAGATGACCTTGTAGAGAGGGGGCAAATAGATACTTTTGCAAATTCTGTTATTGCAGATGGAATGGCTTTAGGCTGGCATATTAAACTAATTGATAAAGACGATCCTATTCCTTTAGGAGCATACAGGATGATGTCTGTTTTAAAGGATAAAAGAGGGTCAGATGGAATACAGGATTATCATTTTTATAGAGAAGATAGCGATGGAAACTGGTCATCAAAAGCTGGAACTAAAGGGAAAATGCTTAATCATGGAAAAGAACCTGAACATAATCGACCTCGGGAATATCAAAACTATAATACAGGTATAAGATACTATTATATTGTTAAATTAAAAAATTGATTCTATTTTAAAGATACCTTCAAATTAAAATCGTTTAGCTAAAGCTAAACATCAAGACTTCAGGTGGAGACTCAACTCCACCTGAAGATTAATAAGAGGAACTCCACCTTATAGAAGATGGAGTATTAAAATAAGATAAAATAAACCTTTATAATAAGGAGACAAACATTATGGAAGAATATGAATTTAAAAAGAATAATACGTATTCTATAAGTAATATTGGTAATCCAAATAAAAATAAATATGTAAAAGCTTCGCTTGTTTTATCTATTATTGGTGTTATTTTGATTTCTATATTTGGATTATTTTTATTTTTAGGTTTAGAACATATATATTGGTCTTTTACTATTAGCATTATTTATATTGATATTATTATAGCTCTATTTTTAGTTTTAATATTTTTATTTCAAGTTTTAGGACTTATATTTGGGATTAAAGGTTTAAGTTCTGAAAAGAGAAGATTAGCTAAAAAAGGAATATTACTAAGTATTGTTGCTGTTTTTTTAGAAATTCTAGTTATTTTAATGTTAAAACACTTTATAAATAACTTAGGTTTATTTCATTATACAAGGCTATCAACTCTTTGGATTATTTTATCACCTATATTTGGATTATTTTTATTTCAAGTTTTAGGATTTATATTTGGAATTAATAATTTAAGTTCTGAAAAGAAAAAGTTGTCTATAAGAGGTATATTAGTAAGCACTATATCTCTTGTCACAGGAATTGCAATTGTTTTAATTTTGATGCATTTAAACTACCAAACATCGATAATAGCAAGAACACGATCAGCAGTTTCATGTGATTATATTAATCTATCAAGGATTGGGATTATTGTATCACCTATATTTTTAATATTTTTATTTCAAGCTTTAAGGTTTATATTTGTGGTTAATAGTTTAAGTTATGAAAAGAAAAAGCTTTCAAAAAAAGTTATACTAAGTATTACAGCTGTTTTTTTAGGAATTTCAGTTATTTTAATTTTTATAGGATTAGAACATAAATTAGAACAAAGAAGAATTTCACAGGATCATTATATTGCTCTTGAAATCGAGCACGCTATAATTGATTATATGATATATAATATTTCGGATTTAATAGGTTATGAGGAAGAAATAACAGCTGAAATGCTTGATCTTGTAAGCAGAATAGCTGAAAATAGACTAAAAGACATATCAATTGAAACGCTTGATGTTGAAAAAATTTTAACTGATTTATCTAATATACGTGATAATAATAAAGGGTATTTAAGCAAAGAAAAACATGTTTTGTTTTATCCAGCATCAAGATTATATAATGGATGGAATATATTTATCGACATTGAAAATGTTAGAGTAGAAGTTGAACCTTCACCAGAAGGACATTCTATTGTTGTAAAATAGAATTGTCGGCAACTATAAAATCCCTTGGAGTTTTTGTAGATGATGATGGACAAACATATATGTATTTTGGAGGAAATGGATAATCAAATATTAGGTTCATCAAGTTGGGAAATGACATGATAAGTACAGCATCAACAATGACTGCCCCAAGATTTTTTGAAGCAGCTTGGGTTCATAAGTGCAATTTAGACAATGGGAAGGAAATGTTGAGTATGATGGCTTTGAGTATCGTATTAGGATAAATTTTGACAGCTTTCTGAGGATAAAGTTATGGATATGCTAATGAAAGGCGGTATAGGCACTCGGTTCCTAGGAACTGAGGTGTATGTAAATAACTATAACATGATATATACAAACATAATAATGATCTTCGTTTGAATCAAAGTATTAAATATGACATAACAGAGACGGATAATTGGAATGTTAATTCTTTATCAAGTATTTATTTAGGAGTAAGCGATGCTCCTAATGCTAACGGATTTAGTAATGTAGCAGCCCATGAATTTGGTCATGCACTTGGATTATTAGATGCACACATACACTTTCCTAGGCAACTAAGTCAGAATGGAAATGTTTTACCTGATTTTGTAGCTATCAATGGAGTTGAATTTAATGACATTATGTGGGGTGGAGATAGATCAGATACTTCTTTTGTGACTGATTTAAATAGAAAGATGGCTTTAGATGCTTTTGTTGAAAATAGGCATCAGGGATATAGGGACGAGTATGTTGGGAGCTTTCTTGAGAGAAACCTAAACATAAATGCAAGGAAAAACAGGCACATACCATAGAGACTAAATTATGAAATTATTAGTATCAGGTGGAGGAAACTCTCTACCTGATACTGGTTTATAAAGACAAGAATTAGCTTGGACAGTCACCAATAAGTATTATTAGTTACTTTAAAATTCTTATTTGAGAATAAGGAATTTAAGAAAGGGCGATAAGTTATGAAGAAGTTGTTGTTTATTAATCTATTAGTGGCTATTTTTTTCGTAATTATTTTAAAGATATCAGGACCTTGTATTGTCATTGAAAATCTTGGACATTATGATAGTTTTGGTTGGCCGAAAATGTATGGTATTGAGTTTTATTATATTGGAATATCATGGCAAGTATTGTTAAATATTATGATAGCATTAATGATTGTTTATTTAATAACTTTGATTAAAATGTTATTTACAATATTTAAACTCAAGAAATTATCTTTAAAATTTTCGAAAAATCAGCTTATATTAATATTCTTAGGTTTATTTGTAGTAATTTCCTTAGTTACTATAACAGTTTTTGAAAGAGAAGAAGCTGTTAGTGTTAGGGAATATTACAAATTTCGGCTGGATTACGATTCTATAACTGTTGATGAGTATAATAAAGGGTATGTAATTTTAAAAAAATTTAACGGAGAGACGACAAGAATGAAAGCTTCACCAAAGACAATGGAGTTTATAATAAATAGAGCAGTTATTGAGAAACGGAATATACGTATTTATTATAGAAGAAATATACTGCTTCAAACAGAATATAAGATTTCTGGGGTGGTACTTACTTGGACAGGAGCAGTTTTGCCTGAGCCCCAATATTACATTCCATATTTTAGACGTCGTAAGGATTTTGGACTTGGTGGTAATCTATCACACGAAAAAATATATTATAAGTATCGCAAAAAATATCTAGAGAGAATGGAAAGAGAGTTGGACAAATAATTTTTTGTGAGTACATACAAGAAGGTGAAGAAATAGTTTTAATAGATTCTATTATGCCACTTGAAATATATAAAGATTCATTTCACTGGTCAACAAGTGATTCTAATGTAGCTACAGTATCTGATGGAGTTATAACTGCAAAAGGGGAGGGAGTAGCAGTCATATCAGCACAGGCACAGCAGATTGATGGAGATGAATTTGTAACTGCTGCATCAGTGACAAATTCTAGTCACTATGCACTTAGCAATGTTTTAGGTCAAGGCAATACAGTAAGTATAGCATTTGTAATTGACAGTATATATTCTAATCAGGTTAGTTTAGATACATTTAGAACAAACATTACAAATACATTAAAAAGCTTAATGGAAAAAACAAATATAAAAGTTGTTTTCATTGACAGTGACAAAAATACAAAAGTTGGTGAAATAACATATTATAGGACGAATAATGACTTTGCAAAACATACATTGGAACAAAATATAAGTAGTTATTTTAGTAAAATAAATCCTGGAGGTAGAACACCTACTCCAAATGAACTTATGGCTTCTGTAAATAGTGGGATGGTAAATGGAAGTAAGGCATTAGAAGAGTATGAGATAGTTGATTCAAAGAGCCGTGAATATGTATTATTCTATACAAGACATAGGGCACAATTTGTTGACAGCCAATCAATTCTAACTGAATTAGGTAAAACAACAGGATTAGTAGTAGGTCAGACAATAGCATATTATGATAGTGGAACAATAGCATATAATCAAAGTAATATTAATACATTAGTCAAGTTTTTATTTGAGGGAAGTAATAGACTTTTAGCAGTTGAATATACAGGACAAAGACCATGGTCATTAAGGCAGGGTGGAGATAATGTAAAAAATGATGTTATTGTACTTCAAAAACTGTTAATGGCAAATGGATACCTTAAAACACCTGACGGTGGAGACTTTGGAACTTTTGGGCCACTTACAAAAAAGGCAGTTGAAGATTATCAAAGAGATAAAAGATTAGTTGTTGATGGAATAGTAGGCAAAAACACATGGATGGCACTTAATACATGGCCGACCCATCATGTGTTGTGGGACAACAGTACAGCACAGCCAAATAGAGAAACATGGACATATCGATACACTTTGCAAAACATTTATTATTTTAACCAAGCACCACGAGTTGATTTGACGTCACCTACAAAAGGATCTACAATAAAAGCAGGTGAAGATTTGGTTATAACAGGAGAGGGAAGACAGTGTCACCACGTTGCTCTATTTATTAATGATGAATGGGTAAAGACTGCTTTTGATAATACAGGTCTTGTGAGCTTAATAAATATGTATCATAAAATATCTTCTCATGGTTTATATTCAATTCAGCTAAAGGGAAGAAGTGTACCAAATGGAGATGATGCTACAACACTTGCAGTATCAGAAATAGTTCAGTCTAGAGTACCAATTAAATTTGCAGATCAAAATGATGACGCAGTTATAAAAGTAAGACAAGTAGGCAATATAATAAATTTTGATGTAGATATTGGTTTTAATGATACAGTAGGGATTAATCAAGAAACAGGTAAAACATATGAACAATTGGCAATTGAAGGTATTGAAAAGTGGAATGGAAAAGTAGAATATGATGGGTTTGAGTATGTTATACAAATGGTTTTAAGCAAACGCTCTCAAAAGGAAGTAGATAATAGAAAAACAACCTCGAACATACGAGAACAAAATAATAATTTTGGTTATTTAGAAGACTATGATATGATATACACCTTTATATCTAATGTAAATTATTTAAGAAGTCGTAGACATGAAGGTATCGGAATGGAAAATTGGAACGTAAATTCTGTATCAAGTATTTATTTAGGAACACTTGAAGCCACAGCAGAACAGTTTAAAATTACAGCTGCACATGAATTTGGACATGCACTTGGATTAATGGATGCATATATACACTTTTTGGATGGTAATAATGTATTCGATGTCAATGCATCTATTGAAGGAGTGTCAGACAGAGATATAATGTGGGGAGGAAATAGAATAGATACTATTTATGTGACAGATTTAAATAGAAAAATGGTATTAGATGCTTTTGTTGAAAACAGGCATCAAGGGTATAAAGTAAAGAATGGTGTACAATTTAAAAATAGACATATACCATAAAAATAACTAAATATTAAATTAAACATCAGGTAGAGCAGGATTTTACCTGATGTTTGATTTATAAAACTAAAGATGGAGGGAAGTATGAAAAATTTAGCATTTATAAATTTAATATTTGCTGTATTATTTGCGATTATGTTAAGACTTTCGGCTTTTTGCTTTGTTTCACATTACCTTCGTGGGCCAAGAACTACCGAAATGAAAATGTATGGCATTCAGATTGGTGATTTTTCAGTATCATGGAGAGTAGTGCTGGTGATTATAATAATATTACTTATAGCTTATTTAGTATGCTTATTTAAGCTGTTAATAACTTCTGTTAAACTAAAGCACTTAGCACTTAGATTATCAAAAAATCAAATGATATTAATAATTATAAGTTTAGTTATCGTAATTAGTTCAGTTATTATAGCTGCTTGCGAGAGGGAAGAATATGGAAGTGCTAGGATTAGACCAGATCCATCACCACATCCTGTAAAACCACTTCCGCCATTTTACAGTTCTATGATAATTGATGAGCATAATGATGGTTATGTAATTTTAACAATTTTAGATGAAACGATTAGAATGAAAGCATCATCAAAGGCTATAGATGCTGTAAATACAATTCTTGATTCTGAAGAAATTGTAGTAGTTTCGATTTCTTATAGAAAAAATATCTTATTTTCACAAGAATATAAAATATCTGGAATTAGAAACTTGGGTATAGATATTGTTTTTTATGTATCACATTTAAAACGCCACGATGATTTTTCACTTGTTGATTTAGCAGCTACAAGAACAGAATATAAAGAATAGAATAATAAGATGATATAACAACACAAAATCTTAATACTAAAGTGTCTTATTACGCTTAGGCTATAAGACATCTTTTTGAGAATAATAATAATCCATCAATGAACCTATTATATAATGAGGTTTTATTAAAAGATGATGAAGAAATAGGTTTAGTAGACCCTATAATACCTATTGAAAGATATAAAGACTCATTCCACTGGTCAACAAGTGATCCTGATGTAGTAACAGTAGAGTTAAACGAATAATTCTTTGTGAGGACATACAAGGTGGTATTTGGAGAAAGGATAATAACTTATGAAGAAGTTGTTGTGTATTAATCTAGTAACTGCTATTTTATTCCAGATTATTTTAAAGATATCGGGGCCATGTATTGCTATTGGAAATAGTATTAAGGGTAGTTTTGCTTGGCCTAAAATATATGGTATTGAGTTTTCTGATATTGAAATATCATGGCAAGTATTATTAATTATTATGATAGCATTAATGACTATATATTTAATAACCATATTTAAAACCATATTTACAATAGTTCAATTTAAAAACTTATCTTTAAAATTCTCAAAAAGTCAGCTTATATTAATATTTTTAGGTCTATTTATAGTAATTGCATCAATCACTATAACAGCTTTTGAAAGAGAAGAAATATATTACTTCAAACAGAGTATAGGATTTCAGGAATTGTACTTACTTATAATGCGCATGTATTGAGTAAGGAACAGGTTTATTATATGTCATATTTTAGACGTGGTATGGATTATGGAGTTTGGAATCCATCTCACGGCAAAATATTTAGAAAATTTGCTTTTAGTAAATAATAAAATACTATGGCTCTAAAAAATCAAAGACTTTAATCCTTTAAAATGTGGATTTTTATCAAATATAGGGTCAAAAAGATAGTATATATTTATACTATATGCTGATGTATAACTTACCATATTTGCTAATAAATCTTCTAAGTCTTTAAAATCAATGTACTTATGTTGATGAAGTATTACAACCAGCTGTAAAAATCAAAAAGCTTTTTTAAATCTTCAAAATCTATTCCCAAAAGTACTTTAAAAAGTCAGCATAGTTAATAAAATAATTCTGTACTTTTGCATTAAATTATGATACAATAATTGTATAATTTTACTAGATTTTTAACAGATTAAAATTATCAAATTATAATATATGAGAATTATTATTAGTTAATATAATCTTTAAAATAATTTCTGGTTCAAAATCTTCTTCTATCTTTTTTGCATTTAACTATCGTTAATACTTAAACAATTATATTTTTATAAAAACCAGAGTTTTATTTAATAAATTACTTAATTTTTAAGATGGGGAGTTGATAACATGAAAAAGTTTATTTGTTTTATGTTTGTGATGTTTGTTTTATCCACTTCTATTTATGCAGATCAAGACCAATCGCAAAGTAATACTTCTCCTTTGCCAGACGAAGATATTTTACTTAGTGTTGGTGATGTTGTCGGAATGCCAAGAGATATTGTTGAAATACCAATCGAATTATTCAATTTTACTGAGGAAGAAATACATAGCTTCCATGCTAAATTAACCTATAATAATAACGCGATTGACGTATTAAGTATTAAAACTGGAGTAGCTATGTATACATCTCAAAGTTTTTCATGCAAATTTGACAATTCAGATGGCTCTATTATACTATCCTTTGAAAAACAATCAGAATATGATTACATACAGGAAGATAGTGAAATGGTCACAATTGTAGCAAGAATAAAAACTGACAAATATGGCAATTGCAACATTGATACTAGTAGTGATATAGCGCCCATTTTCAAAACTTCAACAATGAGCGATATGACAACAAAGTTCAATAGAGGACTTGTGAAAATATATAAATTTGGAGACATAAATAATGATGGGAAGATAAACTCAGTTGACTGTGCATTGATGAAACGTTACTTGCTGGAGATAATCCCTTTTGATGAGTATACAAAACATATGGACTTAAATGGTGATGGGCTTATAGATTCAAGCGACTACATGTTACTGAAAAGATATGTACTCATGATAACTGAGACTTTTCCAGCAGAAGAAATGTGGGTTCCTTATAAACTTAGTGAAGATCAAGTCTCCTTTTCATTAGATGACAGAAAAGTTGTTATTACACTTACTTTTCCAAACTCAGGCTTTAGAGTTTTCTACAATGATAAAACCGAGTTTTATCCATCTTCACCAGGGCCAGGAAGACCATTCCATTACGCATTTTTAGCAGATAGTGCTACAGTTGAAGCATGGTCAGGACAATCTTCTGACAATGATGTTACTACAATAGAAATTAGCTATACATTATTAAGTGGTTTTGGACTAGGAAGAGATGAATTTGTCTTTAGAACCAACACTATATATAATCCAGAATACCAATTTTTAAAAGTATTTAAAAACTAATTCAATATATACTGCTGTTAAATAACTTTAAGATGGGTTAAGTTCCCCATCTTAAAGTTCCTATGTTTTTCTTTAAACTGTTCAATTTTATTAAATACTTTATTAACTAAAAAGAAGAGATGAAAAGATTAAGATGAGGCATCAACGAAGGCTATAGATGTAATAAATCTAGTTCTTGATTCCGAAGATATTTTAAGAGTAATGATTTCTTACAGAAAAAATATATTATTTAATACAGAATACAAGACATCTGGAATTAGACAATCTGGTGGGAACGGTAATGTTTTTTATGTATCTCATTTAAAACGCCACGATTATTTTGTTCTTATTGATTTAGCAGCTGCAAGAAGGCAAGCAAATTAAGAGGATGGCTAACCAAATTTGTTTAACTTAGAAAAATAGACAGTGAAATGGTAATTTTCGTGACTTTAGTCACGTGAAGTATAAAAAAATCGTGACTTTAGTCACGAAAAAAAGTGACTATCGGCACTTGCTTAATAGATATCTTTTTTGTAATATAGTCTTGGTGACAGAAAAGTTTTATCTATTTACATTAAATCTATAATGAATTTAAAGGAGAGTACTATGAAAAAAATCAAATTTATTACAATGGTTATTATATCAATTGCACTTATTACTGGATGTGGTTTAAGTCCATCAAGTAAAATTGACTTAGGTTCAATGGATGGAACAAAATACACAAACAATTACTTTGGAATGAGTATTGAAGTGCCTGAAGAATGGGTAGTGCAAAGTGAAGAAGAAAAAATGGAACTGATGAAATTAGGGATAGAATTATCCGCTGGAGATAATGAGGAGTTTAAAAAGATGCTTGAAAAAGGAGCATTTCAAACAGTATATCTACTTTCTGTCTTTAAACACGATGTTGGAACAGTAGAGCAATTTAATCCTAGTTTTTCATGTTATGCTGAAAATTTGTCACTTATTAAAGGTGTAAAGAATAGTAAAGATTACATTGAACAAATGAAAAAGGGACTAAAAGAAGCTCAAATTCCATATGAAATTAGTGATACAATTCTTTCTGAAAAAGTTGGAGGCAAAAACTTTGATGTGTTAGAAACAACTATAGATTTTATGGGATTTGAAATTACACAAAGATATTACTTCAAAGATGAAAAAGGTTATATATTATGCTTTATTACTACATATACAAATAATGATGAAAAAAGAGAATTAGAAAAAATATTAAAAACAGTAAAATTCTAATTCTAGCATTTATCCAGGAGAATATTGAAAAAAATGGACTTAAAATTAAAGTATGTTGAGAGTGTATAAAAATATCACTTCCACTATTATTTAGAATCAAATAGTAGTAGAAGTGATATTTTTGGCATTCTTAAGGATTAATATTATTAAATATGATATAATACTACTTAAGTAATGAATACAATCTTAATATGATTGGATGTGTTAGTGTGGGTAGTATTTTTTTATTTGATTTATTTAAAGCTATTGGTGTTATTGCTATTTTTACGGTTATTATGGGATTTTTATCTCTTTTATTAGTCTATATTTCAGAAAAAGAAGATTTAGGAGAAAGAAGTGCAAAATATAGCACTTCTATGGGAAACGCACTACTTGTTTTACATTCTTTTTTTGAACCAGGGAAAAAAGCCCAGACCGAACAGGTTGTCTGGATGAAAAAGAGAAGAACTTCCGTAGAGAAAAATTTTTTAGGCCTGTCTTCATTAGGTTATGACAGCATTTGCATAAAAGGCTATACAAAGACTCAAAACAAAAAATACAAAAAAAAATATTAGGAGACATACTATGAAAAAAGTAATATGTGTTTATAGCTCTTCTAGCTGTGCTTTAGATGAGGTGTATTTTAATATTGCCTATAAGCTTGGATGTGAGATAGCAAAAAGAGGAGATATTCTTTTGTTTGGTGGTGGAATGACTGGCCTTATGGGTGAAACTGCAAGGGCTGTTCATGAGAGTAAGGGAAGAGTAGTTGGAATTATACCAAAAGCACTAAATGTAAGCGGAATAGTTTATGAAAGGTGCGATGAATTAGTTGAGACTTCAGGAATGAGAGAAAGAAAAGCCATTATGGATGAGAGGTCAGATGCTTTTATTGCTCTTCCAGGAGGATATGGCACTTTAGAAGAGTTGCTTGAAATTATAACACTAAAGCAATTGGCTTACCATGACAAACCTATTGTAATAATTAACGAAAATAATTATTATGATAATCTTTTAGAGCAGTTTGATAAAATTATCCATGAGAAGTTTGCAAAGCCTCAGTGCAAAGAGTTATATTTTGTTACATCTAGTGTATTTCAGGCATTAGAGTATATTGACTCATATAAGCCTATGGAATTAGCTGAAAAGTGGCTTACAGATGTGGGAAAGTAGAATGAATAAAAAGTTTGTAAAAAATTTAACAAAATCATGTCTTTTTTAATCGAAAAATATGATATAATATTTGCGGTGTTTTTAAAAAATGATTATAAACGTATGAATATACGTTTGTTCTATTTAGAAAAAGAAGGAGGATTAAGATTCATGAATTATTCACATGAAGTTGAAGGCATGATTTGTGTAAAAAAAGGACCTAATCATGGACCAGCACCAATTCCTGAAGAGGGGAAATGGGTTAGAGCAAAAGAAGTAACTGATATTTCAGGGTTATCACATGGTGTGGGTTGGTGTGCACCACAGCAAGGATGCTGTAAGCTAACACTAAACGTAAAAGATGGTATTATCGAAGAAGCATTGGTTGAGACGCTAGGATGTACAGGTATGACTCACTCAGCGGCAATGGCTGCCGAAATACTAGGAGGAAAGACAATTCTTGAAGCATTAAATACTGACTTAGTATGTGATGCAATAAACGTTGCCATGAGAGAAATTTTCAAACAACTTGTGTATGGAAGAACTCAAACAGCTTTTTCAGAAGGAGGACTTCCAATTGGTGCAGGACTTGAAGATCTTGGAAAGGGACTTCGTTCACAAGTAGGTACTATGTTTGGAACAAAGGACAAAGGCCCAAGATATCTTGAAATGGCAGAAGGATATGTTTTAAAGCTTGGACTTGATGAAAATGATGAGATAATAGGATATAAGTTTGTTCATCTTGGAAAGATGATGGAAGCTATCAGAAAGGGTGTTGACCCTAAGGAAGCTTATGAAAAAAACATTGGAACATATGGAAGATTTGCTGATGCAGTTAAAGAAATTGATCCAAGACACGAGTAATTCTAAATAAGAAGAGAGGTGATTTTAAGTGATTAGATTTGAAGGTTATGAAAGAAGAATTGATGGAATAAATAAATGTCTTTCTGAATATGGCTTTAAAAGCCTTGAGGAAGTAAGAGAATTTTGTCTTGAAAAGGGCATAAATGTTGAGGAAATTGTTAGGGATGTTCAACCAATAGCTTTTGAAAATGCTGTTTGGGCATATACTTTAGGTTGTGCTATAGCACTTAAAAAAGGTGTTAAAAATGCAGCTGAAGGAGCTGAAGCTATAGGAATAGGTTTACAGGCTTTTTGTATTCCTGGTTCAGTTGCAGATAGCAGACAGGTTGGATTAGGGCACGGTAATTTAGGAGCAATGCTTTTAAGAGAAGAAACAAAATGTTTTTGCTTTTTAGCAGGACATGAATCTTTTGCAGCAGCTGAAGGAGCTATTGGTATAGCTAAGACTGCTAATAAAGTAAGAAAAGAGCCTTTGAAAGTAATTCTAAATGGTTTAGGTAAAGATGCAGCTTACATTATTTCAAGAATAAATGGTTTTACATATGCTCAAACTGAATTTGACTACAATACTGGAAAAGTTAAAGTAGTTAGTGAGAAAGCTTTTTCAAATGGTGAAAGGGCAAAAGTTAAGACATATGGTGCTGATGATGTAAATGAGGGTGTAGCAATAATGGCTATGGAAGGTGTTGATGTTTCAATTACAGGAAACTCAACTAACCCAACAAGGTTCCAGCATCTTGTTGCAGGTACATATAAAAAATGGGCTACCGAAAATGGTAAGAGGTATTTTTCTGTTGCATCAGGCGGTGGTACAGGAAGAACTCTTCACCCTGACAATATGGCAGCAGGACCTGCTTCATATGGTTTAACAGACTCAATGGGTAGAATGCATGGAGATGCTCAGTTTGCAGGTTCATCTTCAGTTCCTGCTCACGTTGAAATGATGGGGCTTATAGGAATGGGTAACAATCCTATGGTTGGTGCAACAGTTGCTGTTGCAGTAGCAATTGAAGAGTCACTAAAATAATTTATTTATATAAAGCATGGTGATGTGTAAAATTTTACATCACCATGCTTTATGTCTTATTCTATGATTTCACCATTTATGTATTTAAAGTTTTTCACCTTAAGTAATTATGTTTAGATTTAGCTAAAAGAATTTATGTTACTTAATTAGCTTAATTCCATAAGTACCATAATCGTTTACATCTGGAGAGGTTTCTCCTTGTGCCTGGTATGTAATAAATCTACCGTGAATTTCTGTATGTCCTCCCATAAAATCTGCTCCTTCTAAGAAAAAAGTTGCAAAACCTAAAACAAGTACATAGGCCCTACCATTGACTTCTAGTGTGTTAACAACTGGAATAAATATAATACGGGAACAGTTAACTTTATATTCAGTATGAGTGCACGCTGGTAAATGGTTGCAATTATCCACCAGTGTATTTATTGCTCTTTCGGTTCTTCTAGCAACTACTCCAGGCTCAGTTGGAATAATATCACCTACGCTTATTATACCATCATAACCATACAATAAATTATTCTCATAAATATTAGTACCACTACCGCCTAAGGCAATAGCATTGTAATTACCACTATAACCGTCACTGGCTCCTTCTTTTAATGTATAAAGGTTTCCATACACAAAGGTTTGTTGGACAACGGCAAAAGGTCTAGCACCTCCCATTGCAGAAATATTTTCTACAGATGCTTTTGCACTGGCAAATACATCTTGGGACAATACACCAAATACTTTTGCAAAGTAGCTGTTTACAGGTTTAGTTGCAGAAACTTCAACAGAACGGGTTAAATTATCAGCTATTATAGATATTTCTGATAAGCCAGAATTATTTTTGTCAATGTATGTATTAACTATGTTTTCAGTGTTTGAAAAATTCACTAGAAGTTCTTGGGCGCCTGCAAGAGCTGCTGCATCAACTGTATTAGATAGCTTTGCCTTTTCATATGATATCAATCCAATATCAACTGATATTGCTGCAAACCCTGCAATAACAGTAAGCATAATTGCAAAGAAAACTAGTGATGTACCTTTTTGGCTTTTTAAAATATGAAATACTTTCATATCTGTTTACCCCTCCTAAGATATAAAACATTTATAAGCCTAAATAACTCATATAATATATATTCGAAAAAAGTTTTAAAAACCCTGTTATAGACCTTAGGGCTAGGGGCTTAATTTTAGATAAGTAATAGGAACCTTTTTGTCTTAGGTACAATGACATAAAGATTATTTAAGGAATGTTTGAAACATTACCTACACTTTTTACCATATACTATTCTTCTCAAAAAGTTTGCTTTTTTAGCAAACTTTTTTAGAAGATATAGTTCCTCTGTTTATCGCAGCGGAAATTAACTACTCTGATTGCAGCTTCCGCAGCGATATGTATTTAAAATCAAATAAACCTATAAAGAAATACTAGTAGAAGTTATAATTACCATAAGTTGTTATGAAAAAAATTCTCCTTACATGAAAAAATATCAGACTTTTATATTAATTTCGGGTATAATAGTATATGAATCATTTTATAGATTAAAATAATGCAATATGAAATAATGAGGGGAGCATGTTATGGAGGGGTGCGGTTTTCGCCGTGACTTAGTTAATTCAAAAAGAGTTGTAGTAAAGGTGGGTACATCTACATTAACTTATGAAACGGGCAAAATAAATTTTTCAAAGATTGATAAACTTGTAATGATTTTATCAGATCTTATAAACCAAGGTAAGGAAATTGTATTGGTTACTTCTGGGGCAATTGGAGTTGGAGTAAGTAAATTAAATCTTCTATCAAGGCCTGAGACAACAAGAGAAAAGCAAGCGGTGGCAGCTGTCGGGCAATGTGAACTTATGCATATATATGGACGGTTTTTTTCTGATTATGGACATATAGTAGGACAGATATTACTTACAAAGGATGTTGTTGAAAATGAATGCAGCAAAAAGAATGTTATAAATACATTTGAAACATTATTAGAAAAGGGAATAGTTCCAATAGTAAATGAAAACGATTCTGTTGCAGTTGATGAATTAGAGACAGGAATTAATAGAGTTTTTGGAGATAACGATACATTATCTGCAATTGTTGCTGAACTTGTTAAGGCAGACTTACTTATTATTTTGACAGATATTGATGGGCTTTATGACTGTGATCCAAGAAAGAATTCCTGCTCAAAATTAATTTCTGTTGTAGAGGAAATTACCCCTGAAATTGAAAAGTGTGCAGGAGGAGTAGGAAGCAAAAGAGGGACAGGCGGTATGGTTACAAAACTACTAGCATCAAAAATAGCAGTTTCGGCTGGTATTAATATGGTTATTGCAAATGGGGATAATCCTCGAGTGATTTCAAGTATTTTAAATGGTAAAGAGGTAGGAACTCTATTTGTGAAGGGAAAAAAGTGAACTAAGGAGGGAACAAATTGAAAAAGTTTATACCACTAGTTTTAACTATTCTTTTATTTGGTATAATTATGCCTTCATATGCAAGATATGAAAAAGTCAACATTATATCATATGATAGTGCAAATGATACATTGCTTAAAAATAGCAATGCTTTAAAAAAGCTTGAGATGGAAGAAAGAAAAATGTTTTATGTCTATAACAATTCAGTTCAAACTTCAAGATCAATTAACACAGAGGGAACAAACGTTAGCATGTTTGGCATGGATTTTTTCCATACTTATTCTGATGATATACAAATGTATCTGACTATGAGAAAAGAGCTGACTCCCGCTACCACCAAATATTACTGGGACATGCTAAATGATACAAAGAGTGTAACTCAAAATGCCCTTTCTTTGGGACTAAGAGATTTATATTTAGGACTTTTAGCTGCATCAAGAAATTATGATATTAGTTTAAGAAAGCTTGGTTTAGAAGAAAAAAAGTTTAATGCAAATAAAGTTAGGCTTGAGCAGGGTTTAATTTCACAAATTGAATTTGAAGAAGCTAAATATCATATTTTGAAAGCAGAAAAAGATAGTGAAGGAGCCCTAAGGGCATTAGAGAATATGAAAAGGACACTAAACTCATTTATAGGTGCTCCAATTGACAACTGTTATGAGGAGTTTTTATATAATGATCTCAGAAGAAATTTACGTTTACAACCTTTAGAATACTACATTGAAAAGGCTTTAGAGCAAAGAATGGAGATAAAGAATAAAGAGAAGGAAATTGAAATAAAAAAGCTTGAGATTTCAATCCTTGAAAAAAATCGAGTACATGAAACTTTCGTCAGAATATCAAAGCAGTATTCTGATGCATTAAGAGAACTTGAACTACTAAATGCACAGCTTCAACAGGCAAAGCTTGATATTGAAAATGAAATAAAAAGTGCATACATAGAGATAAAAAAAGAGGGATATAATGTTCAAACTATGAGTGACACATTGAGGATGCAAATTAGAAATTATGAGAGAATACAAAGTCAGTACAATCAAGGTCTTATACCTAAGTTAATTGTTGAGGAAGTTGAAATTGGTATAGACGAGTTAAGAAACGGTGTTGATTTTACAATTTACAATTACAATTCAAAAATAATGAATTTAGAAGAGGCTGCTGGACTTGGTCCTGCATATTAGAAAGGGTGATGAATATGATGAAGAAGAAATTATCAGGATTAGTTTTAGTGATACCTATTGTATTAACACTTACAACTGTAATAGCAGTAGAAAGTGATGTATTTAATATAAGGAAATATCAAACAATGGCACTTGAAAATAGCAGACAGGGAGCTATTGATGACTTAGAAATAAAAGCTAGAGAAAGTGCTTTAGAAGATGCAGAACATGATGCTATTTTTCAAGGCTCACCTAGGACAAGAAATGAAAGATATAATAGTGAAATAAAAAGACATGTAAATCCTTTAAAAGCTAAATTAGAGCTTGAATACGCTAAAAGGTCAAAGGACAAAAATGAAGAAAATTTAAAGTTTAATGTTTACAAGGCTACTTTAGATATATTGCTTAAGGAAAAAGAACTTGATCTAGAATCAAAAAAGCTTGATATATTAAATGAAAAGTATAAAATGAATGAAGCAAGGCACAGGGAAGGCAAGATAACTGAAAATGATTTATTTGATTCAAAATTTATGGTAGATACAAAAATAATAGATGTTGATAAAGTAAAGAAAGACTTAGAGGCATTAAATCTTGAACTAAAAAGACTTCTAAACCTCAATATGGATAATAGCCTTATTAAAGTAGAGGATAAACTGGTATTTGAACCTATAAAAAGATTTAATATTGATGAAGAAGTTGATTTGGTAATAGTACAAAACATTGAAGATAGAATAGATTTAGAACAAATAGTTAAACAATCAATTGAAAACAGTCTTGAGTTTTATAAGGAAAGTGAGAATCTAAACATTCAAGAGAAGATAATGGAAATAACAGAAAAGGTTTATGATAAGAGTTTTGTCACATATAATGAGAATAAACTAAACCTTGAAATTGCTAAAATAAGTGTAGAAGATTTAAGAACAAGTATTGAAGTAAATGTGAGAAACAAATACAATGATTTGCTTAACCAAGAAGATAAAGTTGAATTAGCTCTTTTATGGGAAGAAATACAAAAGAAAAAATTAGATGCAGAAGAATTCAAGTTTGAAAAAGGTATGATAAGCAAAGAAGAGCTGCTTGGTGCAAAAGAGAGTTATATAGAGGCCTATTATCAAAAGTATGTTGCTATATGTGGATACAATATTATAAAAGCTGAATTTCAAAAGAGCGTAGGAAATGCTTTTGAACTTCCTACACGTTAAGTGAACAAGTTTAGATAACGCTAAACATGGGAGTTTCAGGTGGAGACTCTATTTAGACTAAAGAATATCCAAGTTTAGAATAAGATAAAAGGGGCTGGTGTGTTATGAATAAAAATCCATTACACACTAGCCCCTTTTGGTGTATTTATAACGTAATTATTGAATAAATACTAGTTTTGAAACAACTCTTTTAAGACTTTCACCTTGCTCACAGAATTCTAATAAAAAAGACCTAGGCAATTTTACGCTAGGTCTTTATTTATATTCACCCTGTGGCATGGCAAAAGGCTTTAGCTAGTCATAATAATATTCTGTATAACCATGTTCATCACTATTGCTATCATTATTATCCCAGTGATTATAATGTGAATCGCTTCTATAGTCATCCCAATGATTATAATGTGAATCATCTTGGTTAGGGATATTACTTGTACCATCTTGATTATTTGGATCATTTGACTCTGTATCAGTATCTAAATTTACATTTTGCCTTTGTTGTGCAAATGGATCGTGTACAGGGCAGAATTGATCAAGATACTCATAAGCTTTGTCACTAACCGCAGCAAAATCATTTGGATCTAAAGGAACTCGTCTTCTTACCATGACTTTATAGCTGGTGTTTTCTAATGGGCAGTAAGGGGAAGCAAGATAGTTCCTTCCAAACTCATCTGTGTGTTCATTACATACCCTTGCTCTTACATGTACAGTACACTCATCACGAGGCTCTGTTCCAGCTATAAACATTTCATTTCTGACTGATGAGCCACGTGGATCATGAGCGCATAGCTCTGATGCAAGCATACCTGAATAAATACATATGTTCTTTCTCACAATTCCCGGAGGCTCTTCAAATTGAATTACATCTAGGCCTTCATGAACCTTTTCCATAACATCACGCCAGATTAGAATAGCTCTGTTAGCCTCTTCATTACCGGAGATTGTAACATTTTGATCATATCCATACCATGTAGCTGCCACGTAGTAAGGTGAATAGCCAACAAACCATTTATCATATACGCTACTGGATGTTCCAGTTTTACCTACTATAGGCATTTGGCTTTCTCGTAACTGAGCCCTTGAACCTGTAGCTCCTCGTCCTGTTACGGCATCTCTTAACATATCTGTAATTATAAAGGCAGTTGTTTCATCATATACAATTGTGCTATCGGGTCTATTTTCTAAAATTACATTTCCCTTCATATCTAAAACTTTTGTATAGGTTACTGGTTTAAAATAAAGACCTCTGCTTGCAAAGGGAACATATGAAGCGGCAAGTTGTAGAGGGTTAATTCCTTCATAAGGACCACCTAAAGCAATTGACAAATATGTTTCGTTTGTTCTGTCAATACCAGATCTTTTTAAATAATCCAGAGCAATTTCAGGTACTAAGTATTCGTCCCATATTCTTGCTGCTACAATGTTTGATGAACGTGTTAATGCAGCCCTTGCAGTTGTAAGCCCAGGAAATGAACTTCTAGTAAAGTTAGTAGGATATCTTCCCTTTTCAGGGCCTTGTAAGTATACAGGGGCATCATCTATTACTGTTGCTGGAGTTATTAGTCTTTCATTAATGGCTGGCCCATAGACAACAGGAGTTTTAAAGGTAGAACCTGGTTGTCTCTTTACCTGTGGGCTAGAAGCTCTGTTTAATGGCAAACCTATCTTTTCACCTGCTCCTCCATATAGAGCCTTTACATGACCGTTCTGAGGGTCGATTATAACCATGGCTGCCTGAGGAGATAGGGAGGTATTATTATTTATTCTTGTAAAATGTGTCTCACCTAAAAAAACTTCATCCATAGCCTTTTGAATCTTTGGATCCATAGTTGTATAAATTTGTAATCCACCATTATATATGGTCCTGCTGGCCAATTCCCTTGTATACCCAATTTCAACCAGGTCATCTATTACATCAAAAACAACCTGATCAATAAAATATGACTGATTAGTTGTTACATCCGCTGAACGTCTGTTTGAATCTGCATATTGAAGCTCTTCATCTAATGCTTCCTGATACTCTCTCTCACTTATGTATCCAAGTTCTAACATTACACTTAATATTAATTCCTGACGCTTTTTAATGTTTTCTCTTCCTCGTGTAGTAAATGGGTCATAATATGCTGGGCTTCTTGTAATTCCAGCTAATATAGCACACTCTGCAAGGGTAAGATCACTAACATCTTTGTCAAAGAATGTTTTAGATGCAGATTGAACTCCATAACAGTTTTGTGCAAGGTAAACTAAGTTTAAATAGAGTTCTAATATTTGATCTTTACTAAGATTTCGTTCTAAGTGCATGGCTATCCACCATTCCTGTACTTTACGCTCAACAGATCTTTCATCATTTCCTGTAAGATTTTTAATTACCTGCTGGGTAATTGTACTGGCACCATGACTATTTTCGCCCCTTAATGGAGTTGTAACAGCACTTACTATTCTCCTTGGGTCAATACCTTGATGCTCATAGAATCGCTTGTCTTCTATTGCAACAAAGCCATTTCTTAAGTGAAGGGGGATTTCTTGAAGGCTTACCATTTCTCTGTTTTTAGCGCCTTGAAGAGATATTATTATTTCTCCGTTTGCATCGTATACATATGAAGTAAATCCAGATAGTTTTAGTTGATCGGCAGTTATTTCTTCTGCATTTTGAATGTATGCAAAAACTGCGCCACCTACAATTCCAGCTATTGAAAATGAAATAGTAACAGCTATCAATACAAGCATTTTAATTACCAAAAAGGTAAAGCGGAATGCAAACCGTACCAGCTTCTTTTTATTGCTTTTGACTTTTTTAGAAGCAGTTTTAGATTTCATAAAAGCTACTCTCTCCTTATTATTTAAATTGTATAATTTTTATATTACTATAAAACTCATTACATTATACCATATCCCAGAGTTGGCTGCAATGCATTTTATCCATTATTCACCAATGCAAAATATTGTTGAAAATAACCAGAATATTTTATAAACTATAAGTATACATGTATGAGTTAAGTATTTTCAAAATAAATATTCATGAGCATAAAGCTCACTACATAAGGATAAAAAAGTATAATGGTAATGAATGTCTGTCGCATATACATGTTTGCCAAAAAAACAAATTGCACGCGCATAAAATCAAAGGTTATATTCTGAAAAGTATTTTCAGAATATACATATCAAGAAGCCAGTCTATAAAACCTTAGAGAGAGGTGTTTGTATGGAAATTAAAGTGGGTGAATTAATTAAAGCAAGGAGAGAGGAAAAAAACTATTCTCTAGTTAATTTTGCAAAAACCATAGGAATAACTCCTGGATATCTGTCACAGCTTGAAAATGGACATAAGACAAATCCTAAGCTAGAAATATTACTTAGCATAATAAAAGAGCTTGAAATTGATTTAGATATGCTTTTAGGCATAGAAAGCACTAATGAAAATTTGAATTTAAAAATACCATCTCTTCTAAAGCTTATAATAGCTAAGGAGAGAAACTATAAAGTTTTAGAGGATACAGAAATACTAAAAAAGATGTGTAGTATAATTGACAAATCTTTAGAATGTAAGTATCTGATTGAGAATAAGGAACTCTATGAGCTGTTTTTAGAAGATATTTATATTCAAATTGAAACCATTTTAAAAAGATATATGGCATTTCAGATTGTTAAAGGTGGATAAGACATACTGAATCAATAATGTTGTAATAATAATCACAAAATAACCTTCCTCAATCATAGTATGACTAGTAGAGGGTTTTGTAAAATAACATGCCAGGCAGTTCAACAATCTAAATGGTATGTTGTATTTTACACATCCTAAAGGGAGGTTTGTAGATGAAAAGAAGGAAAACCAATCTTTATCACAGATTATGGTATGCCAAAAGAAAAAGAAAGTCCCTGCAAGGGTGCATGTTCATTTTTATAACTCTACTTATATTAACATTATTTATATCTTACATAGATAGGCAAATGAGATCAAGTCTCATGGAGTTTTCAGAACACAGAGTAAAAGCCATAGTAAATACAACTATAGGAAATGTTGTTAAAAGTAGTTTTCCAGAGGACATAAATTATGACGAAGTTATTAGTATTAATAAAGATGAATTTAATAGAATAAACTCAATTCAAACAGACATTGGAAAACTAAATAGATTGTTTTCACAGGTAACTCTTGAAATTCAAAATGAGTTATCCAATTTAGGTGATGAAAGAATTGGAGTACCCTCTGGAGTTCTTTTGGGGAATTCCATATTTGCTGCAAGAGGTCCTAAAATTAATATAAAGATAATACCAGCAGGAAGCGTTGAGACAGATTTTAAGTCTGAATTTACAAGTGCTGGTATTAATCAAACAAAACACCGGATATACCTTTATGTTAAGACCAATGTAGGAATAGCAGTACCATTTACAGAGAGAAGTACAGAAATAACAACTAGCATTCCTATAGCTGAGACGGTTATTGTAGGTGACGTACCTCATTATTACTTGAATATTGAAGGCTTAGGAAAGCTGATAGAGTAAGGTTATTAACTTTTAAAGTTAAACTTAAATGTTAAAAATCAAATGAGAAAAATGGGCTATTTCTTTGAATTAGATTGTGTTTTATCATCTTGAGTCTTTTTAGATTCATTTTTATTGCCGGATTGATTACTATGACTACTGGTCATTTTACATTTTCCTTCAAATATGCTTCCTTCTGAAGTTATAAGATTCTGTACTAAAATATCTCCGTAAATTTTTGCTGTTGGAAGAGCTTTAAGCATTCCTTTTGATTCAATATTTCCTTCTACTTTACCAGATAGATATACATCTTTTGCATATAAATTACCTGTTATTACTGCATCTTTCCCTATGTATACATCTCCTTCTACACGGACTTCTCCTTTAACTTTTCCATCAATTCTAATTGTACCTTTTGTTTCAACATTACCTTCAAATGATGTATTAATACCTATAAGCGTGTCAAATTTGTCAGGTGATTTGACCTCTGATTTATTAAACACTGTTATGCCTCCCTTTTAATATATAATAAAGTCTCGGGGCTAGAGCCCCTACGCTTTTAAGTCTTTCACTGCGTTCCAAGACTTCTAATGAAAAGCTTGGGGCATCGAGCCCCTACGCTTTTAAGTCTTTCACTGCGTTCCAAGACTTCTAATGAAAAGCTTGGGGCATCGAGCCCCTACGCTTTTAAGTCTTTCACTGCGTTCCAAGACTTCTAATGAAAAGCTTGGGGCATCGAGCCCCTACGCTTTTAAGTCTTTCACTGCGTTCCAAGACTTCTAATGAAAAGCTTGGGGCATCGAGCCCCTACGCTTTTAAGTCTTTCACTTCGTTCCAAGACTTCTAATGAAAAGCTTGGGGCATCGAGCCCCGTCGCTTTTAAGTCTTTCACTTCGTTCCAAGACTTCTACCAAACTATTTAAAAACTTTTATCTTGGATCTAGATATTCTAAAGGATCTACTTGTGAGCCATTAACCCGTACTTCGAAATGCAAATGACTTCCAGTACTTCTTCCTGTATTGCCAACTTTTGCAATAACCTCTCCCTTATCAACTGTTTGGCCTACATTGACAAGAAGATCTGAACAATGTGCATAAAGAGTAGTTACACCTCTTCCATGGTCTACTATAACGGTTTTTCCATAATCCCCATACCATTCAGATAAAATTACTTTTCCTTTTGCAGAAGTTTTTATTTCACGCCCGGTAGGAGCAGATATGTCAATTCCATAGTGAAATCTTCTTCTATATGTAAAAGGGTCTAGTCTGTATCCATATCCTGAGGACACTCCTCCGCTTGTGGGCCATAGAGTTGGAATAATGTCCATGTATTCATCGAGTTTGTTTTGAGTTTCTTCTAAATTCGTTGATATTTCAGGCTCAGAGTAATTAATTTCTTCTAAATCCTCTAATATAGATTTAAGTTTGCTTACCTCTTCAACAAACAAACGATCATCATGGCTTGAAGATCTGGTTGCAACTACTGTATTCATATTGTCCTCTATGTATCTATTTGTTAATTCACGATACAGGGCCTTAAACTCTTCTGTTACTTTAGTCTGATTGTTTCTTTGTTGTATCAGCGTTTTAATTTCATTTTCGTTCTCTTCTAAAAGCTGTGCCTGTTGACCATTTAAAGTCTTTGCTATTGCCACCTGATGTTGTAAGTCTTGATTTTCATTGACAAGGTGGGAAATAGTAAGGCTGGTACACAAAATAGCTGTAGTAATAATGGTGCCAAAAGCAAGAAGTTTATATCTCATTGATGATATTTTAAATACTTTAATGTCGTTTGTTGAGTGTGGAACCAGCATAATAGACCAATATTTTTTTTCATTTTTCCTATTACCTGCGCTTTTCATAAATACCCCTTCTTAATTATATTACATCGCTAACAATTATATCATTGAAAAATAATAAAAGTAAGCTTAAATTTAATTTTTTTAAAATTTTTTTAATGATATTTCTAATAATTTGCTTCTATTACTTTTATTATGCACAATAATTGTAATTCTAATTCAATAGAACAAGAAGCCAGATATCTTAGTCCCTTAAGGGTGCATATTTTTTAAGTGAAGAAAAACATGGAAGAAACATTGGACTCTATAGTAAAAAGGGTAATACATACAACGGCAGACTTTGAGTACATGGATAGATTGAGCTTTGGGAAAAATGGTGTGGAAAGAAAAAGGAATATACACTTCCAGGAGTAACACAGACATTAATTCTTACAAGAATGGAAGGTAGAACTTTTGTTCCTGAAAAGCAGAGAATAGAACCTTTATTAGTACACAATGCAACAATGATTATTTTTTTAAGTGTACATATGTTAGATGAACTAGTAGAAAGGTTAAAGTTTGGGTATAAGGAGGACACACCTGTTATAAGACTCTACCTTCTGTAAGAGTAGTTCTCTTGTGTTTTTTAGGTGGAGTAGAGTCCCCACTTAAAGCACCAATGTTTTGATTTATTATCTAAACGAGCTTACTTTTAATTTCTAAAACAAATTTACCCATTTACATTTACAACAGCTTGGTCAATATCGCTAACAGGTATAACGTTACTTTTCATCAAATCAGGATATATTTCAATGCGAAATCCTTTATAGAATTTCGAAATAGTTGAAAAATTATCTGCTGATGGAGTGCTGCCTTCCTTTGGAACAAGTAAAGGTGCCAATTCTTCACCATTTAATTCACATGTTATCTTATGTTGTAAAGCCAAAATTAATTCTGTTGAAAATTCTGTATCCATATCTTTATCAATAATTTCATCATAGCTAAGATTACCTAATTTGATGTCGTTTGTTGAAATTATGTATACCTCTATAGCTTTCTCAATTAGGTGAGCGGTTTGATGATCAGATTTCCGGCGTGAGCTTTCTAAAATGCCAGTAAAAGCAGCAAAGGCCATTATTGAGATTACTCCTATAATTGCAATCACAATAAGAAGCTCAATAAGACTAAAGCCTTTTTTATTCTTTATTATTTTTCTCATAATTATACTCTCCTCTTTAAACATTACAATATATATAATGGTAGAAATTTAGACATTAATAATTCTAAAATTTAGCACAGCAAAAAACATACTAAACAAGAATTATTAATATAATTAAATTTACCAAAATAATTTATTTATAAATAAGTATTTATTTTTCATATAGTATAAATTTAAGCATACATTAAAAATGTACTCAAAGAAGTATATGGTAATATACAACAAGATAAAAAATTCAAACTCCATTTGTATATTACAAAAATTATATCCTAGTAGTTACTCTTTTATTTTATAGTGAAAACAAGAATTAATAGTAAAACTGTTTTTACAAAAGTGTAAATACACTTTTGAGCATTACATTTAAAACCAAGAAAAGAGATTACATTTTACTCCAATTCAAAATTCCTGTTTCATTTTTTAGGTAAATTTTCTACTAACAGAATCATACAGTTGATGTCAATTTCATTATATCATAATACAGTAGAAATATGCAATATTTTAGTAAATTCAAATTATCAAATCATTAATGATGGCTCTACAAAGGAAGTAATAAAGAAATTTAATAAAGAAAAAATTAAAGGCTTCATTAGATTTTAAACCGCTGAAGCCTTTTTGCTGTCTCACGTTTATAAGGGACAGTGTACTGTTTATAGTTGCTCGACAATTATTTAATTCCTGCTGATATTATTACTTTTGCTGCATGATTTGGATCTAACATATGATCTACGTGCCGTCTACTATTTTTGAAATAAATATCAAAGTGTCCGTCAAAGTTGTTACCTGATAAATATGACATTCCATGAGGCATAGAAGACATAGAAGCCGCAAGTCTTCTTCCATCTACAACAATGATAACTGCTCTAGTAACCCAAGAAAACTTGCCTCCCCATAGATCTTTTATAATTTGAGTATCATTAGGAGTGAGGGGTTCACAGTCTGCATGGCTAGCCCCTATAGTTCGTTCAATATTAAATGTTATTCCAGTTTCAAAATCTATGACAGTTGCAGTCTTTCCAATTGGATACAAATACTGTGCTTCTGTCCACCAATCCACATATTCTCCATATTGAGAACCAGGAGTTGATTTGATTGGTATTGTATAAACAGGGATAGTCAATTGTTGTCCTATATTTAAAATACTATTTTCAGATAAATTATTTACACTCATTAGTTCATGGTTTGGTATTCCATACCTTATGCTAATACTCCAAGTGGTTTCACCAGCTTCCACAGTGTGAGTGATATAAGTGACTTTAGGAGCCAAAGGTATATAAGGTATTCGAATCACTTCATCAATATAGATAACATAGTTACTCATGTTATTAAACAGCATAATTTTGTTAACTGTAGTTCCATATCTTAAAGATAAACCATATAAAGTATCTCCAGAGACAACCTCGTATTCTGTATATTCTGCTGGTATTCTCAAGAATTGATCGGTGTAAATAATATCATTAGTAAGACCATTCAAGTTTTTAATACTTGTTATAGTTGTTCCAAAATGTTCAGCTAGCATTCCAAGTGTGTCTCCAGATTTAACAGTGTATTCAATAAATCTCAAGTCAATTTGTTCATCTTCTTGAGGAATTCTCAATACCTGGCCTATATACAAATTGGTATTTGATAGGTTGTTGATGTTTACCAGTTCATTTATGGTTGTATTAAATTGCTGTGAAATCTTCCAAAGACTATCACCTGATACTACAGTATAGGTAGCTTGGGGCTGAGTTGTTACCATTACAGAGTTAGTATAACTACAAGATTCACTGGAAAACAAACTAAATACAAGTATACTAATAGATAAAAACACAACTTTTTTAAGTATGCATCTTACAAGTTTTTTTTTGATAATATTTATCCTCTCGAGTTTATAAATTTTCATCAAATATCCTCCAAATAGTGATGATACAATCATTTACATACAGTGTTATATCTTCATTTGATTCATGGATACGTAAAACCGTGCTTTTTATTTTTTGTCATAGAGTAATAAAAAATGTGAGGTAAACACACCCAACTTTCCAACTTTCCAACTTTCCTTAGTTGTTTGACAGTCAAGATAAAGATTAGTAAAATAAGTATAAGGATTTTATAAACTTAAAGGTTAGTTGTGTATGAAGCTTACAAGCATAGAATAAAAATGCTAATTCGAATTAATGTTAAAAGAAGAATATGAAATCAATTGTTTTTATTGAGAAATTCATCTAGAAATTAAAAAAAATTATGGATATTAGGAGTTTTGAGGAAGATGATAGTCCATTTAACTCCAATTCTGTTGGGGAATTTAATAAATTTATAAATGGATCAAAATATCTTTGCAGAAGATATTAAAAATGCATTTATAGATTTTATATAAAAATGAAAGATATATTTCACATGTATAATCTATTGCCACTATAGACTTAAAAAATTACGAACTAGGGTTTGGTGTTTTTTGAAAAAATATAAAAAAACCGTGTACAGAGAAATAATACTTGCTCTTTTAAAAGTGGAGATGGAGTTTAATATAAATAACTGGTTAACTGGGGTTTTAAAAAAATCTGATCTTATGGGGACATAATTTTTTTAAAAACCCACTTAGGAGAAAGCTTATGAAAAAAGTAATTGTTATTGCAGGCACTTTAGATAGTAGAATAATTATCAGTCAATTATTAAATATTAGTGTCCCTGTTATTGCTACCGTTGCAACAGACTATGGAGCTGATGTACTAAAGGAGTATGAAAACATTGATATAAAAAAGGGCAAACTAGTTTTAGAAGAAATGTGCTGCCTTATAAAAAGAACTTGTGCAAATTGTGTTGTAGATACTTCTCACCCGTATGCAAAAGATGTTTCAATAAATGCTATGGGAGCATGTAAGAAATCTGGCATACAGTATGTAAGATATGAAAGGCAAAGTAGCAAGATTAATTATGATAAAATAATAAATGTAGATGATTATAAAGAAGCGGCAATTGCAGCAAATAAAACACATGGAAATATCCTTTTAACTACTGGAAGCAATAATATAGAAGTTTTTACAAAAAATATACTAGATTTTAAAAGTAGGCTTTTTGTAAGAGTTTTGCCTGAAAGTAGTGTTATTTCAAAGTGTGAGAAGTTAGGATTGCTGCCTCAAAACATTATTGCCATTAAAGGTCCTTTTTCTTGTAAAATGAATACTGAAATGGCGAAGCACTGTAATGCAAGGGTTGTTGTGACAAAGGACAGTGGTGAGGTGGGAGGTACTTTAGAAAAGATACAAGGAGCACAAAAACTTGATATACCAATAATTATGATTAATAGACCCAAAATAGAATATACCAATAAGTTAAGTGATGTGTATGAGGTAGTTAGTTTTGTTAAAGAACTGTATGAGAATAATGAGGTATGAATATGCCATATTTCCCGTTTTTTATCAACATAAAAGGTAAATGCTGTTTAGTTGTTGGAGGGGGCGAAGTTGCCACAAGAAAGGTTAAAGCATTAATAGAATTTGGGCCCCAAATAAAAGTCATTAGTCCAGAGGCTAAACAATACATAATTGAACTTAGCAAAGAAGAAAAACTTAATTATATAAAGAGAAAGTATCAGGAAGATGACTTAGAGGATGTTTTTATTGTTATTGCTGCAACAAATGATAAAAAAATTAACGAAAAAATATATAAGCAAGCAATTGAAAAGAATATTTTTGTTAATGTTGTAGATATGCCTGATATGTGCAATTTTTACTTTCCGGCTATTGTAAGGCGTGATGAGATGGTAGTTGGAATATCAACATCGGGAAGCTATCCTGCTTTAGCAAAAAAGACCAGACTTAAAATAGATAAAATGTTGGATGATAAAAGTTTTGAATATTTTAATCTCCTTAAAGAATATAGAAAAAAAGCAATTAATGAAATTAAAAATGAAGATAAAAGGAAGACTTTATTAAATGATATTTTGGATAAGTTAGACCATTGTGATAGTAGTTGGGACAATATAAGAAATGAAATAGATAATTTATTTGAGGTATATAAATAGGAAGCACGGGGACGGTTCTTTTGCTTCCAGTGAAACACAGGGACGGTTCTTTTGTTTCGTTTTTCTCCACATTCACTAAATACACCCCCATAGGAGGTTTTTGCTATGCACATATTAAAAAGGCCTAGAAGGCTCAGATTAAATGAACAAATGAGAAGTATGGTGAGAGAAACTGTTGTTACACCAAAAGATTTGATCTACCCATTATTTGTTGTTGAGGGAAAGGGTATCCGAAATGAAGTAGCCTCTATGCCAGGAGTATATCAGCTTTCAATTGACAACCTATTAAAAGAGATAGAAGATGTAGCAAAAAGCGGTATAAATGGTGTTATTCTATTTGGAATACCTGATAATAAAGATGAAAGAGGAACGGGAGCATACGCAGAAGATGGTATTATACAAAAGGCATTAAGAGAGGCAAAAAAAGAGTTTCCAAATATACTACTCATTGCAGATGTATGTCTATGTGAATATACAAGTCATGGGCACTGTGGTATTGTTCAGAATGGAAAAGTTCTAAACGATGAGTCAGTGGAATTAATTGCAAAGACGGCTCTTAGTTATGCACATTCAGGTGCGGATATTGTTGCTCCCTCAGACATGATGGATGGCAGGGTTTATAGCATAAGGAAAATACTCGATCAAAATAACTATACTGATACAGCAATAATGGCCTATAGTGCAAAATACGCGTCATCATTTTATGGTCCTTTCAGAGATGCAGCAAATTCCACTCCGCTGTTTGGAGACAGAAAGTCTTACCAGATGGATTATGGCAATGTAAATGAAGCTTTAAAAGAAATTGAGATTGACATAGAAGAAGGAGCAGATATTGTAATGGTAAAACCAGCCCTTTCTTACCTTGACATAATTAACAGGGCAAGTTCTAAATTCCATGTTCCTATTGCAGCATATAGTGTTAGCGGAGAATATTCGATGATAAAAGCAGCTTCACATAATGGGTGGATAGATGAAAAATCAGTTGTGATTGAGACTACAACGGCAATAAAACGTGCAGGAGCAGATATAATAATTACATATTATGCAAAGGATCTTGTAAAATGGGTGACACAAGCAGGGTGTGTATAACAAAAGTGAAGAAAAATATTCCATAAACTTAAGTTGCGGGAGTGTAGAGCCTGTAAATACTCCTAAGAGCCTTTACAAAACTAGCTAGCGCTCAAAAAATGCTCTCCCTTTCTTGGTCGCATTAACAGGATCTACTACTTGATTCACAATGTTTTTTCTATATTTTCTTCACATTTATTGTATGCACTCTTATGGAGATGTTAATGAATTATAAATAATATTTTGTTCCTTTGATATCACATCATAGGTTATAATTTCAAACTCGCCTGCTTTAATATCAAGAAGGCTTGTAGCTTCTTCTTGATTTAATATTGAAATAAACACTATTTTAGAGTCACTTATCCAGTTTGAAGAATAATCTAATTTAGATATTTCTAAAAGATCATTGTCTCCTTCGAATGTATAGATAGTATTGCTATTGGTATCAAGTACTGTTTTTCCATTAGGAGAAATTGAATAATATGCATGTTGATCATTGGTTGGGAAAGTATTTAATACTTCTTCTTTAAAGTCAAATATTTTTAAACTATCAAAATCTCTAAATATTAAAAATCTATAGTCTTTATATAAAAAGTAATCATTTTTGGTAGAAAAAATTTCTGTTATATGAGCATTATTATTTTTAAAATCATATTTTTTTAGGCCGTTGTCTTCAAAACTAAAAGCAGTATAATTTTTTCCGTCAATAAATAAGGGCTCGAAGTCAACTACAACTTTTTTATCAATTTCATATGTTTTTTCATTTAGATAGTAAATTTTTTTGTCTGCATAAAAGGAAATGATACCTTCATCTGTTACAAAAATCTTTTCAATTTGTACTCCAAGATTGCTTATCTCATAAAACTTTTCCTTTGAAGCATCAAAAAGCCGTGGATTTGAAAAGTTACTTTTGTCTACAAAAGCATAATAATTTCCATTAAGGGACCAGCAATCAGATATATTGGCATAATTTGCTTCATCAATAATAAAATAATCACCTGTTTGTGTATTCATGATATGAACGTTGCTTTTGAAATCGTTTGCAAAATCTTCTTCGCAAGATGAATTTCCTATAACAACATAGTTTCCCAATTTATTAAACTTAAACTCACTTACTACAGATCCTTGAATGTGATCAGCACGTAACGATATTAAATCGGCAGCTAAGTAAATATCTCCATCCTTATAACCTACTAAAGAAGCATAATTTCTAAAAAATATTTTGTCATTATCTGCATATGAAATCAACCAAGGTGAAACCCCAGGTCCATCACTATTTAGTTTCTCAACTAGCGGTTTACCCTTTAGATTTGTGCTATTGGTATAAGTTTTTTCAATATTTATTTCATTTATTGTTGGAGTAGTTGTATTGTAGTTTTCGTTTAATGTGGTTTGGTCTATTGCTTGTGTGCTTGTGTGTTCACTTTCGTTTAATGCAGTCATTGCATTATTATCAATTTGAAATTCATTATTTAATCTGTCACCTTTGTTCAATATATTTATTGCACTATCCATAAAAGTTTCCTTAATTATTGAATTAGAAGACACAATGAATATAAAAAGACTTACAACTAAAATAGGAACTGCTATTTTGACGTATTGCATAGACTTATTTAATAATGCAAGCAATTTGTATTTAGCTTGAGGGTATTTACTATGGTCAACTTGAGACATAATATTTACAGTATAGTTTTCTACGGACTCATCTTGCTTGACATAACTTATAAAAGCCCTGTCTAATAATGTAATTTTTTTGCATTGTTGGCAGGAGGTGAGGTGCTTTTCAAATTTAAGTTTTTCCTCTACACTTAGATTGCTGTCATTATATTTTTGAATAAAATACTCATCATATTTACAATTCATTATATTCACCATCCTTTATATTTTTTTCATATAACTGGGTAAGCTTTTTTCTGGTTCTGAGAACTTTCATTTTAATTGCTTCAGGTGATTTTTTAAATATTTCTCCAATTTCTCCAAAGGTAAATTCATAGTGATATTTTAAAATAATCATTAATCGTACATCATCTTCTAAGGACTGAAACATTTTATGTATAACATCTTTAAAGTATAAGTTGTCAATATGTTCATCAGGAAAAAATGTTTGAGCCTTAAGAGATTGATCATTTATGTTTTCTAGTTTTATACGTTTTTTCTTTTTAGAGTCTTTGTATGTATTAACTGCTACTTTAAATAACCATGTTGAGAATTTCCAGTTGTTATTATACTTATATAGATTATTGTATACCTTAACAAATACTTCTTGAGCTATATCTTGAGCATCTTCCCTAGTTACATTCATTTTAATAATAAATGCAGTAATTTTAGTATAGTATTTATTTATCAGATAATTAAACGATTCGGTTTTTCCATCAAGTATTTCTTTTACCATTATGTTATCTGTATCCATTCTATCCTCCATGCCTTTGAGAAAATTTATTAATTCTCTTACTATGTAATACGACAAATATATATTTAGAGTAACACATTTAACAAAAAAAATTTATATAATTACCTATAGAAAAGATATATAATGAATATAGATAAAAATTTTATTCATTTAATTTAGGTACAAGGGAGGAATTTTAATGGAGAGAGAAACTTATTCACTTAATATAAACAAAAGTTCTGAGTCTTACTATAATGATATAAGTAATTTTACATGTGAGGTATTAAATGAGGGAGCTA
Organism: Acetivibrio alkalicellulosi; assembly: GCA_008125075.1. Classification (GTDB taxonomy): domain Bacteria; phylum Bacillota; class Clostridia; order Acetivibrionales; family Acetivibrionaceae; genus Herbivorax; species Herbivorax alkalicellulosi. The sequence continues at coordinate 591,756 of VLTH01000001.1, forward strand.
TATTTTATAAAACACCTGTTGAAATGTACAGGGAATATCACATCAAAAGCAATTTAGAAAATATTCCATATGACAAAGAGAATATACTTGAGTTTTTATTATTAGGAGTGCTATGGAAGGGCTATAGCTCTAGTGCCACAAACATAAAACATATAAGAAACAGAACACTTATATATCTTCATAAATTTAGAAGAAAATTCAAAAACATTAAACCTTTAATTGATTTTTTTCGTGGTATAATGCTAACATCATATTTACAAAATTCAAAAAATAAAGAATTATTAGAACTAGAACCTGATATGAAGAATTTTAAAAAACTTTTAAGATGGTTAGAAGCATCAGGTGAGTTTAATTTTGAAGTAAAAAGATTAAAAAACTGGTTTTGCTTTCTTTCGGAAATCTCTTATGAAGAGTCATCAGAAATAATTCAAAAAGCTATAACATGGTCTGCATGGTTTGAAGATCATAGTAAAAAAGCTATTGGCAAGTATACTGTAAATGTAGAAAAATATTTAAAAGAAAGTTATCCTAAACACTATTGGCATGAAAATGTTATATTTTGTGGAAGGAAAAGAGTGGAGTATCACTTAAATATGCTGGGAGGAGAAATTATGAATAGTGTTTATAGACAGGGATTTATAAATACTGATGATAAAGTAATAGTTTTGCCTGCTTGTATGAGTATGTCTTATAAATCCTCTTGTAAAATAAAAAAGACTGATGATGGAAACTATTGTTCAGGGTGTAATCCAAAATGTATGGTAAATTCTATAACTCAGCTAGGTAAAGAAAATAGTTTTAAGGTAATTGTGGTTCCCCATCAATCATCTCTTTCTAATTCTGACAAGGGAACTGGGATATTAAAGGAAAACATAGGTGTGGTTGGAGTTGCTTGTGTTTTAAATTTAATATCTGGAGGATGGATGTTAAAAGAGAGAAATATCTATGCTCAATGTGTACTATTGGATTATTGTGGTTGTAAAAGACATTGGCACAAAGAAGGAATACCAACGTGTATTAATATAGAACAGCTAAAAAAGATTTTAAACATCAAATATTAATACACCCGTTCTAGTTTTTGAATTAATTATAAAGAAAAAATTTTCACAAAGAAGTACAAATAACAGAATAAATGATATAATGTAGACATAATAAAATAGCTAAAGAGGTAATAATGAAAAAAAGTTTTAATGATATGGGTATTTCACCCCTTATTTTAAAGGCAATAGAAGAGATGGGTTTTAATGAACCTACTGAAGTGCAGAGCAAGGCAATTCCTTATATTTTGAACCAGGAAGATCAGATTGTAATGTCTAAAACAGGAAGTGGCAAGACAGCCACTTTTGGAATTCCTATGCTACAAATGATTGATTCTAAAGAGATTGGAATTCAAGGTCTTATTCTTACACCTACACGGGAGCTGGCAGTTCAGATAGAGAACGATCTAAAAAAGATGTCAAAATATCTCCCTCACAAGATGACGGCTGTATACGGCCAGCATAATATAAACATTGAAATAAAGGCCTTAAATGAAGGGGTTTCTATTGTCAGCGGAACACCTGGACGGGTATATGATCACCTTCGTCAAGGTACGCTTAAAACCAAAAATATACGATTTTTGATACTCGATGAGGCAGATAGAATGCTGGACATGGGTTTTATAGATCAGGTGGTAAGGATTATCAAGACTCTACCTAAAGATAGGGTAACACTACTTTTTTCAGCTACTATGCCCACTGAAATTGGTAAAATTTGCAGGGAGTATATGAAACATCCGGTTACAATTGAGATTGAATCGCAAACAAAGACAGTAGACACAACTGAACAGATATATTTTCGTGTGGAAAAAAGTGAAAAGAATATGCAGTTAAATCGAATACTTCTAACTGAACACCCGAAAAGTTGTATGATTTTCTGTAACACACGAATGTCTGTAGATAAGGTTAAAAGTTTTTTATCCCGAAAGGGATATTTATGTGAGTCTTTACATGGAGATATTCAACAAAGTAAACGGATGAAGACTATTAAACAGTTCAAACAGCAAGATTTTAATTTGCTTGTAGCTACAGACGTTGCAGCACGTGGTATCCACATCGACAATTTGTCACTAGTAATCAACTATGATGTCCCAAACAACAAAGACAACTATGTTCATAGAATCGGGCGTACTGGTAGAATAGGGAATATAGGCCGTGCTATAACTTTAGTAACAGGCGACGACATCATGGATCTATATGAGATCGAAGAACATATAGGTTCTCAGATTATTGAAAAAGAATTACCCTCGAAGGATGTTTTCAACCAAAATAGGACAAAGATAGAAAAGTGGATAAAGGCCAATTCACAAAAACCAAAGATTTTAGACAAAAAACCTCATATTCATCATCATGAGAAGTTTAGAAAACCGTTAATTAAGGATAAATCAGATCATAATATGACCAATCGTGTCAGGGTGGTTGCTGCTGAAGAGCAAGAGAAACCTGCAAAGATAACAGCCAAACCAGCACCTTCATGCTCACTACTTAAACGATTGTTTCAGAAAATATTTAGAAAGTAAGGTTACTCCTTAAATATGCATGAAAGATTAAGTGCTTGTTATAAAGTGATAAAAAACAGACCTTATGCACAGACAGTTTTTTGGGATTGCGGATATGAAGGCTATTTAGCTAGAAACTAGGCTAATATAAAGGCTCTACACTATATTATTGCCTGCATTAGAATAAGATATAATAAAACAAATAAAAGGAGCAGTTGTGGCCAAAAGCCTATCTACAACTGCTCCTTTAAAATACTATTTTTATCCTACAAAAGGAAGTGAATCGATTATTTCAAGCAAATATCTTCTTAGAAGTATACAGTCTGTAGTGTTAACAGCGCCGTCAAGATTTACATCTGCTGCTTCTAAGTTTGCATTAGCTACTGGGATTTCAAGAACTATTCTTCTTAGTAATATGTAATCTGTTGAGTCTACCTTTCCATCACCATTTATATCACCATAAACAACTTCTGGTTGACTTGTTGGAGTTGGAGTTGGAGGCGTTGGTGTTGAAGTTGGTCTAGGTGTTATTGGAGGAGAATCTATGCCAAAATATTCTCCACGAGAGATACCATTATTACCTAGAGGAACTCTTTGATCAAGTCCAATGAATCTTCCTTGAGAGTCTTGCCATAATGTAGGTTTTAACAATCCATATTTTTCTTCATCCCATGTTGACCAATCATTACCTAATAAGCCACCTGTATCACCTGAATTAGGATTTATACACCAAAAGGCATGGTGTAAACGATGTTCAACTATATAGTCTCTTAATATAGTCATCCATTTTTGGTTGGCACCTCCGTCCATATGACCGCCCCATTCACCTATGTAAAGTGGCGATATTCCTTCATGATGAAGATATGACCAGGTATCATACATATAATCTTCTTCTAAAGTCTCAAGAGTAAAGTCTTTATCAAACCAAGGTTGTGCCCACACAGAAGGACCATACTCATGTGGAGAATAGACAATCTGACTGTTTAGCGGTCCTAAATCAATAGGGTAATCTCTAACACCCCTTAGATTTCCACCCCACCAAGCATGATGATATGGTTTAGCGTCTCCAATAGCACCGAAAACATCAGGATCTTCATATGTAAATCCTAACTCAGTTTTAGGATACATCTCAACCCCTTCGATCATTATTAACATATTTGGGTTTACATCTAGTATGGCTTTTGAACATGTTTCAGCAGCATGCTTCCAGTTGTTTTCTCGAGTTGAATTATCCCATATTGCCATATCATCTGGAATTGGACCAGTATAACCACGTTTTCCGTGGGGTTCATTTTGTATATCCATAGCAATTATTGTGTCATCATTTTTATATTTGTCTGTTAGCCACACAAGAGTGTCTATCCACATTTTTGTTGTAATTACTCCAGCTGTCTTGGTCTCAACTCCGTACCACAAATTATAAACGTGGCCAGAATTGTCGGCATGAGGACTGTGAATATCAATAACAACTTTAATTCCTAGTTCTTTGCAATATCCCATTATTATGTCGAAAATTTCCATGCTGTTTTTAGTGCCATCTGTAACAGGGTCATAAAAATCAGGATTAAGAACAAAATGGGGTGGGTTATTAACAGCTGTAACACTTGATACAGGATTTGGTTTTCCTATCATCCAGCTATACAAAAGCTCTGTAGAAATTGGTAATCTCAAAACACCTATTCCTCTGTCAGCTATATCAGATAGAATCTCTTTAACGTCGTACCAAGAACCATGAAAAACATTTTCACTACAGTTAAAGCCAAACCAGTTAGCACCAGTAAGCCAAACCTCATTTCCATGCATATCATAGATCTTGTTGCCAACACAATGAAGCCAATCATCATTGGTATCATCAATAGGTCTTGCGTCCATGTAACTAATTAGTAAAAACATGGAAAGAACCGTTGTGGCGATCATAAGTGAAAACAATCCCACTACTTTTTTCATAAAATACTTCCCCCTCAAAAATTTATATATAACTCATGCATTTAAAATGCTTGAATTAATTACATTATCGTATACTATTAATTTTATAGAAAATTATAGAATAAATCAAGTTAAAACTGATTAGAAGGAGAGATAATTTATATAAAATCACTGTACACTCTTCTCAAATAGCATATAATATTGTAATTTTATATACTCTGATATAATTTCTTTGTCATCTTTACTTAAGTTTTCTGTAAATACCCCATCATCTATTTTGAGAAATCTACTGGTTATTACAGGAAACATATCTTTTAAATCTCGCAAATAGTGAAAATATTGTGTTCCATCTATACCAATATAATCTAAAAGCACTAAGCTAAGATAGTTAGTACTTATATAAGGTGCTTCACCAACAGCAGGAGTAATACCTTGAGTATTCAACAACTCTTTTGCAGCGTTGTTACTCCATATAAAGTATGGAGTTTCATACATGTTTAAGTATGCTTCTAAATCCCCAGAGGGTCCAATATTGTAATTCATAGCTTCAAAGCCTGAAAAGTTTTCTCCAAGCAATGGAAGATGATCAGAAAAGTACAATAGAACAACAGGTTCATTTATTTCTTCTAATTGATTAACAAGATATCCTAAAGCTTTATCACAGCTCATGAGTCCGCTTATAAAATTATTAATAAGATAATAGTAATTACTATCTATATTCACATCTTTTAGTATTCTAGGGTTACCAATACTAAAATTAGCATAAGGCCCATGGTTCTCAATAGTTACAGTAAAATTAAAATATGGATCATCTGGGTAAGTAGATAAATGATTTCTAAAATCATCAAGTAAAAAATTAAATGCATCTAAATCGGATACATAATAAGTGGTTGTCTGATCAATATCCATATCATCAATGAAAAATTTATTTTGAAAGCCTAAGTATTCGTATACGTTAAATCTGTTATAAAACCAGGGGAATCCTGGATGAAAACCTGTAGTTTTATAACCTTTAGATTGTAGCATCCACGGCAGCGCATATGTGTCTTTACGTATAAAATTTATATAGGGATTTGCAAAATCACTAAGTGTACTTCTTGTGTGCCCGGTGAGAAATGAAAATTCAGTATCAGCAGTACCACCACCGAATACGTTAGTAACTATTCTGCTAGAATAAGATTCCTTTTTGATTCTATTAAAGTTTTCCAAAGGATCTAGACCTTCATTAAATTCGAGTCCTGGTACTTTGTCTATGTCCCAGAAAGCTTCGCTCATTATTGCAATAATGTGAGGTAATCTTTTATCTGATGCCATACCTTCAGAATCGAAAACAACTTTAGAATCATATTTTGAAAGTATATTTTGACTATCCTTTGCAGAGTAATTTTCGGGTACTGGTAAATCAAATTGATGGGTTTTAACTAAAAAAGAATATATAAAACCTCTTGAGGTTACAACATCAACTAAGGAGTACTGAGACCCATAAATTTCAAAACTGTTATAGAATGAGGAACTGCTATAACTGTTATTATATAAAAGCATAGAGACAAAGATAGTTAGTATAATACCTGATACTCTATATAATACGCCTATTTTTTTTGACTTAACAAATATAAATAAAAACAAAGAAAAAACAATGAAAATAGACAACACACCGTACAGACCTATGCTAAAAGGAAGTTGAGACAAATTTATTACTTTTGTAGACTCATTACCTAGGTAGATATCTGCCGGAACAAAAGGTTCATGCCTAAGGCGAACTTTAAAACGATTTATAAATTGAAATAGTAAAAAAGGAGCACCACCAAAGAAAAATGAGACCCATAATCTAGAGGTCAAAAAAAAGACAAATAACATAAGTAAAGTAATAGGTAATGTATTCATTATGAATAATAAGGGAGATTTTACATACCTCCAGACAATCTCAAAAGAAAAAATAGTTGAAACCTGAATACCTATTATTGATAGTATAACTGAAAATCCTATTATGGCTAAAAAATTTTGATAATGCTTGTCTATATGTATAAATTTTATATTCATCTAATTGTCTCCTTCTTTTGTATAAATAAAAGTTTTTCCTTATTGAAGCTTATCAGAATATATAATGTATTTCAATGTATATATCATAGGTTCAACACTTATTATCCCAAAAAACAATACTTTTATTTCGAAATTTCATGCATATTGATTAGAAGTAAAAAAGGTGATATCATTTATTAAGGAATGTCTAAAGTATTACTTCAACTTTTCACGGGGTTTATTTGGCATCAATAAAGAGTTAGGGTCATCGATTCCGATTAATTTAGAAGTCTTTCACTTTGTTTCAAGGTTTCTAATAAGACCTGTAGTGAAATAGTAGCGGAAGTTATATTCTGAGCATTCATAAACAGTATTTAAATTAAAATGAATTACATAAATTTTATACTGGCAATATATTTGTATTTGGAGGTTGTAATTGTAAATGAGAAGGACAAAAATAATATGTACGTTAGGTCCAGCAGTAGAAAGTGAAGATACATTAAGAGAACTTATGTTAAAAGGTATGAATGTGGCTCGTTTAAATTTTTCACATGGTGACCATGAAGAACATAAAAAAAGAGTTGAATTGTTTAAAAAAGTTAGGGAAAGCCTAGAACTTCCAATACCTCTCCTATTAGATACCAAGGGACCTGAAATAAGACTAGGTAAGTTTGATAAAGAAGAGGTATATCTAAAGGAAGGGGAATCTTTTGTACTAGTTAATGACAATATTTCTGGTGATGAAAAAAAAGTATCAATATCTTACAAGGAATTATATAAAGATGTAAAGATAGGCAGTAGTATACTGGTAAATGACGGCTTAGTTGAGCTTAAAGTGGAGAAGGTAAAAGACAAGGATATTTATTGCAAGGTTCTAAATGGCGGAATTATAGGAGATCATAAAGGTGTAAATGTTCCAGGAGTTGAAGTTCACCTTCCCTCACTTACTCAAAAAGATGTAGAAGATATTAAATTTGCAATTGATAATGAGTTTGATTTTGTAGCAGCATCTTTTATAAGAAAAGCGTCTGATGTCATTGAAATAAAAAAAGTTCTTGAGAGAAACAATGGTCAGGATATTAATGTAATCTCAAAAATTGAAAATAGGGAAGCAATTGAAAATGTTGATGAGATAATAAAAGTATCTGATGGTATTATGGTGGCAAGAGGTGATTTAGGCGTTGAAATACCTGTAGAAGAAGTTCCAATTGTACAAAAAATGATTATAGAAAAATGCTACCGGAATGGAAAACCTGTTATTACAGCAACTCAGATGCTTGATTCCATGATACGCAATCCACGCCCCACAAGGGCTGAAACAAGCGACGTAGCAAATGCTATTTATGATGGGACAAGTGCAATTATGCTCTCAGGAGAAACTGCCATTGGGAAGTATCCTATTGAGACACTTGAGATGATGTCTAAAATTGCGAAAAAGGCAGAGAGATCTGTTGACTATTGGGAAAAGTTTTCAAAAATGCAGTATGATATGAATCCTAGCGTTACAAACGCAATTAGTCATGCTACATGTACTACAGCTCAGGATTTAAAAGCATCTGCTATTATTACTGTAACACATTCAGGACGAACAGCCAGGATGATTTCAAGATTCAGACCCCAATGCCCTATAATTGCAACTACAGTTTCACCACGAGTCAGAAGGCAACTTTCACTATCGTGGGGAGTAATTCCTTTTCTGGTACCTGATGCATCTTGTACAGACGAAGTATTTGATATGGGTATTGAAAAAGCGTTGGAATCTAAAAGAGTTAAAAATGGTGATTTAGTTGTTATAACTGCTGGAGTTCCAATTGGAGTAAGTGGTACTACCAATATATTAAGGGTGCATATAGTTGGGAAGGTATTGGTTCAAGGAACTGGTATTGGTACAAGCTCTGTTACAGGAGAAATTCATGTTGCAAGAACTGTTGAAGAAGCAAAAGAATGTTTTACAGATGGGAATATACTGGTTGTACCTTACACAAATAATGATATGATGCCTATCATTAGAAAGGCTTCTGCTTTAGTTGTTGAAGAAGGAGGATTATCTTCTCATGCTGTTACAGTGGGATTAGCTCTAGAGATACCTGTAATTATAGGTACTGAAAATGCTACGAAAATATTAAAAAACGGTTCGGTAGTTACAGTTGATGCTGAAAGAGGTATAGTTTACTATGGGCCTACTGAAGAATCATAATGAAGCCAAAAAATATCTGAATAGATACGTATATAGTCAAAAACCTCTGGAAAGCAATTTGTAATCCAGAGGTTTTATAATTTTATCAATACTTGCGATTTTGCCTCAATATGATATCAGTTGGGTGCATGCTATTTTTCTTTTACAAATACCCATATCAGTCAGGAAACTGGACATTACCTGGTACAATATAGGCTTCACTGTTGGCCCGATCAAATTCAGGGATGCTATCTATAATATCTGTAAGAACATATCCTCTAATATCTGTAATTCGTATCTGAGGAGTTGTGCTAATTACATTTTCAATTAAAAAATGATTCCAGAACATTTTTTCCATTTCAATCCACTGGCCGTTTTGATTCATTTCCATTTTTAGTACTGGATATTTATGATTTCTAACTTGTACAGCTAGCCATGAGGGAGAACTACCTTCTTTTATTCTATAGGATACATTACCTGTAATTGGTGCAGCAACAATTCTCCATTCAATGTCAATTATTCCAGCAGCCATATCACCAATTTTGTCAAAAGAAATTGGACAAAGATCTAGTGCACCTGGACCTCCCTCAGGATATAAGTCATTTACATATACAATGGTACTTCCCTTTTCGCCTGTTACCTCAAGATATGCACCAGCCAATGCTGCTTGAACTTCAAAACCATTATAATCATAAGGGTTTAGTGCTGTAATTTCCATATCTGGTGGGATAGGATCTAATAGAGCAGAGCCACCAGTGTATCCAGAACCAGTAAAAGTTGCGTAACTTGAATATGTCTTATCCCAATCTGGATACGCACCTGTATTTATTGGCTCAGGAGTTGGTAAAGCCACATCTTTAGGGAATTTGTCTATAATGCCAAGTATGTATCTTCTTAAAAGCACATAGTCAGTACTGTCTATAACTCCATCACCGTTTGTGTCTGCTGTCAACATTTCATCTTCAACAGGAAATGTATCAATGATACCTAATAGATATCTTTTCATTATTGCTGCATCAGTGCTATTTACTACCCCATCATTGTTAACATCTCCAATTAAATATTGAGCAAAAGAAGAACTAAAGCAAAACATTTGAATGAAAACTAAAATGAATCCGATGCAAAAATACTTTTTCATAATACAAATACCCCCTTAATGGACATGGATCCTGTCCTATTTTTATAATATATGTATATAAATTCGCGCTTAAAAACAATTTTAGTCTCCATGTATGCTAAAAATAAGTGAACTCTCTTAGCATGCACGTGACATTGGTGGGTAAAAATAGTTTAAATAATTCTTTCCCTTTTAATTAATCCTAGTACATGAGATAATATTAATAGCCGGCAAATTCCTATAGAAGGGAGATGGTTTAGTTGAAAAGTGCAAAAGGGTGGTTTAACACCTAAAGTGAAATAAAAGCTCGGGGCATCGAGCCCCTGAGCTTTTAGCTATATAGCCAATGCATATACTTAGATAGTTGACTTTTATCATGATATGTAATATAATGGCATAAGGGAAATTGATTTTTAAATGAAAGGGTGTATTAAATGATTAAAGTATTTTTAAATGAGGTGTATAATCAATAATTTAATATTGGATTAGAAGTTTTAGACGCATATGATACATTAATAATTATTATGTTTGCATAATCTTCTAATTGCTATAATTTTATAACCAACATACCTGAATAATTTAAAATAAAAAAGTCAGGCACGATTAGTTATCGTGTTTTTTGTTTTACAGGAGTAAAAAAACTATAGTTCCATGTAGTTACGTACATTGGAATTTAAACATAAAATCAAAAATACATAAAAATGAAAGGAGGTGCTTCGATGAAGGCTATGTTTGAATTAAATAACAATATCTCAAAAAATAAGGGGGTTTTCATCGTTGATATACAAGAATGGGGAGGTTATTCTTCCTCCTGAATTATTGTGCGAGCTTCAAAAATATATACAAGGGGAATTGGTGTATATACCCAAAAAAACTAAAAGGGCAGGATGGGGAGAAATAAACGGAACTAAAATGATAATAAGTAAGCGAAACAGTGAAATTTATGATTTTTATAAAAAAGGATATTCAATAAACAAATTAGCTATTAGTTTTCACCTGTCTGAAGATAGTATAAAAAAAATTATTCGGAATTTTAAAAGCAAAAATTGAGATTAACATATTAATACAATACTTTTGCAGGATTTAAATGCTAAGTATAAAGGAGTAAACAAAATGAAGGTTAAAAAGACATCAATTGATTTAATAAAAGAATTTAGAGGTTTGTGGACAATCAATCCTAGGACACGAGTTCATAATAATAATTTTAAAAAAAGCAAAAAGAAAATCCGACAGGAATCAAAGAAATTGTGCCAAAATATATAATTGACATTTTAAGGTTATTAAAATCGTAAAGGGCTGTTGTGTAATGGAATTTTATTCATTGCGCTACAGCTCCTTTTTGTTAGATGTCTTGGAACAATGATAGAAATAAGAGTTTGCACAAATAAGCTAATAAGATATTTTTGCAAAAAAATCAAATATATTACTTAACTAATTAATAATCAATAAATTTTATATAATTATATTAATCCTAGAATAATAATGTGGTAAAATTGTAGATAAGTATTGCATATCTTGGTGAAAGTTGCAATCAAATAAGTAAGCACCTTAAAAAACAGAGGAAATATATCTTGTCAAACCAACATAATCTAAAGGGTGCATGTAACAAATGTGAAGAAGAATATGCACCCTAATCTAAACAAAAATAATAATATGGAGGGAAAAAGATGAACGACATACTAAGCAGAAGAAGTATAAGGAAATACACAAAGGATCCTGTTAAAGAAGAGGACATTAGAAGTTTATTAGAAGCAGCAATGAGTGCGCCATCAGCAGGAAATCAACAGCCCTGGCATTTTGTAGTAGTAAGTGATAAAGCAATTTTAAATAAAATAACCCAGATTCATCCCCATGCACATATGTTAAAAGATGCTCAAGTCGCAATAATGGTTTGTGGAGATGAGAGTTTGCAAAAGCATATAGGATACTGGGTACAGGATTGTTCGGCAGCAACCCAAAATATTCTTATTGCAGCACAGTCAAAGGGTCTTGGTGCAGTGTGGCTTGGAGTTTATCCAAGAGAAGACAGAGTGGAGGGATTAAGGAATTTATTTATGATTCCATATAGTATTACTCCATTTTCAATAATTTCAATAGGTCATCCAGATGAGAAAAAGCCTCCTGCCAATAGATTTAATGAACAGCGCATACACTATAATTTATGGTAAATAAAACAATAAAATAATTAAAAGCTTCAAGATGAGCTCTGTCTGGGTGAATTTACAGGATCTACACTGCGCAACTTAAGTTTCTGAATGTTCTTCTTCACTTAAAAAACATGCACCCTTGAGTTTTTTAGATATTAACAGTTAATGACAAATCCAGCATAAAAGCTGGATTTGTCATTAATAAGAATTTTTTTAATGCTATTGTACATAATCATTTTTTAATAGATTTATTCTTATTAGTCTTACTAAGCCCCATGCAGCAATAGCATAGATCATCATTGCAATTAGTGTAGCTGGCTCAAAAACAGATTGTGCTGCAAGTCCATTAGTTACAAAAGAGTCAAATATACCAGAAAAAGGAGCAATCACTATGTTGGTTATTGCGTATAAAAAAACAACAAATCCACTTAATGTATTTGCACCTAAAAGTTTAAACATAAAACGAAATGCAAGAAGCACTTCGATTACTCCAAGAGTATAATATATTCCATGTCTGCTTTTTAGGTACCACAGTGGCATTTTAAGCTCATTAACGTGATTAGCAGATTCCTTAAATTTAAACTCCTTGTCATTGTATTCATTTCGAGAATTATCCATAACATTACTCCTATAACGAAATTTTATCAACATGATGTATATTCTAGTTTTCTCAAAAATTCTGATTTCTAGTAAACCTATTTAAACATAAAATTAAAATAAATTTTTTAATAGTAAAAAAAATCAAGGGAACTTTTTTATCAAAAGATTAAATCCTCAGGTGGGAATTTAGTGCACTTGAGGATTTAAGGGAAAATTTCACATAAAATCTTGTGGAATAAAAAAATGATTAGCTATTAATTTTTGGGGAATTAATTAAATCAATGGAGGGGTGATTAAAATCAAAAGATTAAAAAATAAATAAATAGTTATAGATTTAGTATTAAAAAATATAAAGCTATAAAGAAAAAACAAACACAGATTTTAAGGAGTGATTATATGAAGTATATATACAACAAAAAGATTGTTAATTTTTTAGTAATTTTAACTTTAGGATATGTTTTATACTATTTTTATTGGAGAGTAACCAAAACTATAAATTACTCAGCATTGATCTTTTCGATAATTTTACTTTTAGGAGAACTATATGGAGTTTTTAACTCATTTCTTTTCTTCCTTATGACTAAAAATATTGGAAAAGAAGAAAGGGTTCAGCCCCTTGAGAGAGCAAGCGTGGATGTTTTTGTTCCTACATATAATGAAGACATAGAGGTTTTAGAAGCAACTTTAGTAGGTTCTATAAATATGAGATACAAACATACAACTTACGTTTTAGATGATGGTAATAGAGAGGAAGTTAAAAAACTTGCAGAAGATTTAGGTTGTAAGTACATTGCAAGAAATGACAACAAGCATGCAAAAGCGGGAAACATTAATGAAGCTCTCAAAAAAACAGATGGAGAATTTATTGTAATATTAGATGCAGATATGGTTCCTCAACCTGATCTTATAGAGAAAACATTAGGGTACTTTAGGGATGCTAAAACTGCTATTGTACAAATGCCACAGGAGTTTTATAATTTAGACTCGGCACAACATAAAAATAATTCTTCTCATTGGCATGAACAACAACTTTTCTACCATGTTATTCAACCAGGTAGAAACTCAATCAATGCAGCCTTTTGGTGTGGAAGTCCTTCGATTGTAAGAAGAGAAGCTTTAGAGAGTGTAGGAGGGGTGGCTACTGAAAGCATAACAGAGGACTTTTTAACTTCAATCCGACTTAATGCAAAAGGATGGAAGATAAAATATCATAACGAAGCTTTGGCTTTTGGAATTGCGCCTCAATCAATCCATGCTTTTAATCTTCAAAGACTAAGGTGGGCTCAAGGTGCAATGAAAGTTTTTAGAAGTAAAGACAATCCATTAATTGTTCCTGGATTAACAATAAAACAAAGATTAGCTCATTTTTCAGCAATATTTACTTACTTTGAATCGTATCAAAAGCTAATTTATCTATTAGTACCAGCGGTGTTTTTGTTCACAGGAATTATGCCTTTGAGAATAACAAGTGGATTTGAATTTCTTATTCATTGGGCACCATGTTTTATATTGCTTATCCTTACCAATAAGGCTTTAGGAAGAGGTTATTTTAGATACCTTGCAGTAGAAGAGTACAATATTCTCAAAATGTTTACGTTTATAAGGGCATCATTTAGCTTGTTATTTAGAAAAAAAATATCTTTTCGTGTTACACCTAAGTCTGTTGAAAGCTCGGTGCAACAAATGGAAAAACATGAAATATATTTACATATTATAATTTTAGCAGTTATACTTTTGTCAGTGCTTTTTGCAACTACAAACTTGATAGGTGGTACGTTTATAGTATATCCTTCATTAACTAGTGCTTTTATTGCAGTATTCTGGTCTGTTTTTAACAGTATGCTGATATTTTTAATACTTAGAGATGTGTTAGGGAGGATTTATCATCGACATGATTACAGGTTTCATGTACAGCTAAGTAGTAGATTAGTAGAATTAACAGGAACACAGCTATATGCCACTGTAAATGACATATCAAGCAGTGGAATTGGACTTACTGACTTAAGTGCAGATATTGTTGAAGGAAAGAGAAAAATACGAGTTTGTTTACCAGATGGTGTACTAGATGTTACAGGTTTAGTTGAATATAACAGAGAGTTAAAAGATGGTTCAAGAAGTATTGGACTTAAATTTGATAATTTATCTCAGAATGAAAAGATAAGATTACTTAATTTTCTGTATGTGATGGTACCCAGATATATTTATAATTCAATTAATAATGTAAATAATGATATTGAATACTTTGATGAGGATTACCCTGATCAAATTGTTGGAGTTTGTGATTTTAATTAGTACCCAAAATTACAGGTGGAATGCCATCAATTATAGAGTTGTTATTAACTAAGGATTAGCCGAAATATTACTTCCACTTTTCACGGAGCCTATTTGGCATAAAGTAAAACCTATAGTGAAGTTATATTTTCGGCAGTTCTAAGTAAATTAAGTTAGGTTATGGCAGGTCTTTCATTAGCACAAAGCACGTTGGCGAGGGATGAAAAGACTAAGTGGAATGAATATTTTTTAATTAATACATATCGCAGCGGAAGCTGCAATCAAAGTAGTAAGTTCCGCTGCGACAAACAGAGGAACTATATCTTCTAAAAAGTTTGCTAAAAAAGCAAACTTTTTGAGAAGAATAGTATAACTAGACGATCTTCGAAATGTGGGGAAAACGGCACATCCATGTGCCGATTAGAAAGAATGGCTTTGAAGAATATTTTGTTGGGTTACACTTTGACGGAGGAAATTTTGATGAATTACATTAATAGGGTTTTTACAGTTGCACTATTGATTGCTCTGGCTGTTTGTGGAATTGGCATATTTTTGCCTTTTCACAGTGGATTTCATTTTATGAATAGGAACTTATACAATTATTTGTTTCTGATTGTTTTAGTGAATTTTTTATTTGTGTTTTTAAAAAAGTACACAATGTTGTACAAGGTTGCATCATTATGTCTGTCGATATTTATAGTATTATTAGATAGTAGAATGAATTATATTTCTAGGTTGAATATTTTTCCATTGTTTATTGGTGTGATATTTGCAATTGCTTTTATTGTCTTATTGTTAGTAAAAGCAAATTGGAATACTGTATTCATAGTTAACTGCATATTTATTTTCATATTTCTTAATTGGCTCGGATTATCCTATGTAAATCCTTTTTCTTCATATTTACCTACTCTAAGTGAAATGATTATAAAAAATATAAAAGAATTGATTGAACTAAGAGGAATAGGTTATTTTATTTCAAATATAGGAGTTATTAGTGCTATTGTATTCCAATTTTTATGCATTATATTAGATAAAAGAAATATAAAAAGAGTGAAGCAAATTATTTAAGATGCAAGTTTCAAGGTCACAGCATCCGTGCTGATTTTGCTTCCGCGGCGTAGATTGTGAAAGCAAGGCCTTAAAGCATTTTTACAATTGGATGAAGGGACAACTTTTATGAAGGAATTTATTTTTAAAAAAATTGATGCTTTTGCTACAATAAGATCAGATGGAAATCCAGCAGGATATATAAATCTGAAGTCAAGAGAAAGCATTGATGAGAATGAGATGCAAAGGATAGCAAGAGAATTAAAAGGCCTTGTAAATGAAGTTGGATATATTTACAAAGAAAATGAAACTACATTCTCTTTAAAATACTACTCATCTGAGCGGGAGGTTGAGTTTTGTGGACATGCAACAATTGCAATAATGTACGACATAATTAAGAATACGGCCTGCTTAATAAACAAACAGGAGATTAACATTTTAACTAATATGGGAGAGTTAATTGTAGAAAATCAAATTTTAAGCAAAGATGCAGTTTATATTATGTCTCCAAAGCCTGAATTTAGAAAAACAAAAATTCAAAAAGAAGAGGTAGCATCTGCATTGAAAATTGATGTTGATGCTATAGATGACAAGTTTGATATATCAGTTATTAATGCAGGATTAGAAACTTTAATAGTTCCAATCAACATGCTAGATACGATACTAAATATTAATCCTAATCTTAATACATTAAAGGATTTCTGTATAGAAAAAAGTATAGATATCATTGAAGTTTTTTGTGACGAGACTTACGATAAAAAGAGTAATTTTAGAACAAGGGTATTTGCGCCTACTTTTGGTTATTTAGAAGACCCTGCTACAGGTTCTGGTAACTCGGCATTTGGTTATTATCTTTTGAACAATAGATTATGGAATGGTGAATCTTTAAGAATTGAACAAAATGGAACGAAGGATAGATATAATATTGTGCAACTAAAAACAAGATTTGATAATGAACAAAATAATCGGGTGCTTTTTGGTGGTGGAGCTATCACAAGAATATACGGTAAGTATATATTGACATGACTTAGACACAGATGATATTTGAGGTCCCATCTGCAAATGGCAACGATGTATAAAATCATGTGTTTAATAGTTATTTCTGTCGAAGAGAATAGAAAGTAAATTTTGCAGTTTTAAATAAAGGGGTGACAATTTGGTTTTAAAAACAAATATTAAAGGACTTATATTAAGAAATTATATTTTAGAAGACGCCGTATCATATGCCGAACATGCAAACAACTATAATATTTGGAAGTATTTTAGAGATGAATTTCCAAATCCATATACAATTGAAAAAGCAAAAGAGTACATAGGCAATATTTGTGATACAAATCAAAAAACTTATCTTGCTATATCATTACATGATATAGTTATAGGTGATATACATGTTGCGCAACAAACAGATATACTTAAGTTATCAGGATTTTTAGGATATTGGTTAGCAGAAGAATTTTGGGGAAAAGGAATAATGACAGAAGCTGTCAGGGTTTTCACAAAATACATATTTGATAATTCAGAGGTAATAAGAATATTTGCAAGGGTATTTTCAAATAATGTTGGTTCAATGAAAGTACTAGAGAAAGCAGGGTATATTCAAGAAGGATATTTTAAAAATGCAATCATTAAGGAAGGAAAAATTTATGATCAACTTCAATATGCTAAATTAAAATCGACATAGTTTAGAATTGAGAATTTATTAGTAGGTTTTTGGGGATTTCATTTAAGTGTTAAGTGGGAGGTTTATAATGTTAGATAAAAAAGATTTAGTTGCACCCTGTGGATTGGATTGTTTCAATTGTGGAGCTTATGAAAAAAATATATCAGATATAGTCAGACAAAAATTATCTAGTATATCGGGTAAAAAACCAGATGATGTTGTCTGTAAAGGTTGTAGGGTAACAAAAGGCAAAGATCTTCCTCTAGTAGATTGTTGTGCTACCTATCAATGCTCTCTTAAACAAAAAATAGATTTTTGCTATGAATGTGGGAATTTTCCTTGTAGTAAGTTAGCTCCATGTGCATCAAATGCGGATTTTGTTCCACAGAATATGAAAATGTATAATCTATGTAGAATGAAAAAAGTAGGAATTGAAAAATGGATAGAAGAGACAAAGACTATAAGAGAATTATATGCAAAGGGTGAATATGTACCTGGGTGTGGACCAATTTTTAAAAATTAACTAATACATACATTTGAGATATATTTTTAAGAATATTTAAGGAATCATCGTTTTGATGCTTTCTTAATAAGTCAAAAGAAA
>VLTH01000001.1:609958-670734 GCA_008125075.1 Acetivibrio alkalicellulosi
GACTAAAAAGCAAACTTTTTAGAAGAATAGTATATGAGTTAACTTCTCGCTTAAATCCCAAAGTTTCCTTGCTAAAGATTTATCATAGGAAGATTTAGAGGATTTAATAGCTTTTTTACGGTAAAAGTACTTTCCAGTTACATCTTTAACATCATTTGAAGTTGCAAGATATATGCTAGTTGATGCTCCTTCTTCAGATGTCTGGAAGAATGGTTTTAGAATTTTAGTTATGAGTGTTCCAAAACCTGTTTCACGGTTGATACCCATATTTGTAGCCACAGCCCCAGGGTGCAGACAGTTTACGGTAACACCAGTATTTTTTAATCTTTCAGCTAATTCATAAGTAAATAGCACATTAGCCAGTTTCGATTGAGAATATGCTCTCCAGAAACTATAATTATTTTTTAGATTTATATCATCAAAATATATTTTCCCAGATTTATGAGCACCTGATGTTACATTTATAATTCTTGAAGGTGCACTTGAAATAATCAAATCGAGTAATCTATTAGTTAAAATAAAATGTCCTAAATGATTTACCCCAAACTGTAGTTCAAATCCATCAGATGTTTTATGATAACCTGGAAGAATAACTCCAGCGTTATTTATTAGAACATTAATTCTTTTATATTTATTTTTTAATTCATTACAGCAGTTGTCTATGCTAGAAAATGAACTTAAGTCACATAAGTGCATATAAATAGAATTATTACCACTCAAAGAGCTAACTTCTTTTGCTGCATCGTTTCCACGGGATAAATTACGACAGAGCATTACTATAGTTGCCCCTGTCTTAGCAAGTTCAACACAAGTAGCCTTTCCTATTCCCGAGTTTGCACCAGTTATAACTACAACACTATTCTTGTCCATAATAAAACCAACTTATCTTAATATTTTTAAAGTAATTATACCATGATTTATTAATATGTAAATAACTAACTAAAATAAAAGGGCAGAGCATATTTTTATTCATATTCACTAAATGCACACAAAAAGGGTTCATACGGGTGTATATTATTTAAGTGAAGAGAAATATGGAAGAAACATTGTGAAGCAAGTAGTAGAATATCTTTCTTCACATTTGTTACATGCACCCGGTTCATACATTAAAAAAAACAGATTATTAAATACATCTAAAATAAAAGCACAATATTTACAATATACATATATTTAAATATAATATTTATAAACTAACAAAAGTAAGTGGGGGGGAGCATATATAAATTATTATGATTTATTAAGAGTTCACAAAAATGCTTCAAAAAAAATAATAAAAGATGCGTATATGTCACAAGTAAAAAAATATCATCCGGATTTATTTCAAAATGAAGGCGAAAAGAAATGGGCAGAAAGCAAAATGAAGGAAATTAATGCTGCTTATGAGGTACTGAATGATGACATAAAACGTTTAGAGTATAATAAGAGTATTGAAAAAAAATATTACCATAATACCACAAAAAAAAATCATTCAACGATAGACTATGAAAGACTGATATCCTTTATAATGGCATGCTTTAATTGTATAGTTTTTTTACTTTTTAATGCACGGTCTGTTATTTATCCATTAGTATTAATGTTATTTCTTATAGGTTGTATATGGTTTAGTGAAGCAATGGGTTCTTACACAGGAGTGTTTATTACTACAACATCTTCTGGTGTTTTTGTTAAAATACTTGCGTGGCTAATTTTAGGTGGCTTTACTCTTGTATGTTTTCTAGGGCTTATTGCTTCTTTTATTACATAAGGGGCCTTGTAGTATTTTATTCTTCTTACATATATTTTTTTTATCTAATACAAGTTCATACCCTCCAGTATACCACCACTAAAAAAAAAGCTGGTATACTGTTTTTGTTTAAAATAGGGTAAAAGGAGATGGTTCTTTATGTTTATAAATATTAAAGGTGCAAAAGAAAACAACTTGAGAAATGTAGATGTAAAAATTCCCAAAAACAAGTTGGTTGTACTTACTGGAGTGTCGGGTAGTGGAAAATCAACCCTTGCACTTGAAACTCTTCAGCGGGAATGCCAACGTCAGTACATGGAATCAATGGGAATGACCATAGATATTGGCAATAAGCCAAAAGTTGATTTAATAGAAGGATTGTCGCCAGCTATTTCAATCAATCAGCATAATACAAGTAATAATCCTCGCTCAACAGTTGGAACTATTACAGAAATTTCTGGATACCTTCGAGTATTATTCTCTAAATTAGGTGAAAGAACTTGTCCCTATTGTCAAAAAATTATCACACATAGCTATAATGAAACTACATTTGATATTTATTCGGAGATGCCTGATCAAGATATGGATAATACGGAGCTTTATGAACAAATGATTCCATGTCAACATTGTAAAAAACAGATTATTGAACTGACAGCAAGCCATTTTTCCTTTAACAAACCACAAGGTGCATGTGTTACATGTAAGGGAATAGGGGTCGTAAAACTACCGGATATTAACCGTATTATAGATAAATCAAAGAGTGTCAAGGATTTTGCTATATATGGATGGGATCAAGCTTATATAGACAGGTATGGAGCATCAATAATAATGGCGTCAAAGCATTATGGTTTTGAAATAGATATTGATACTCCCGTTGAAAATTATACTGATGTACAGATGGATTTGCTATTGTATGGTGTGTTAAGCAAACAGTTTACTCAACGTTTTCCTGATGTTGTTGCCCCTAAAACTGTTCCGACAGGAAGGTTTGAAGGAGTAGTTACAAATCTTATGCGCAGGTATATGGAAAATACCTCTGCAACTGCCCGACAAAAACTTGAGAAATTATTAATTAGTCAGGAATGTCCAAATTGTAAGGGAGTAAGGTTTCGAACAGAAATACTCGAAGTTTGCATTGGAGGTATAAATATTAAACAGCTTTTATCTATGTCTATTATGAGTGTAAGTGATTGGCTAAAAGAACTTCCAACTCTTATATCACCAGAAGCTTTTGATATTGTTAGGCAAGTTTTATATGACTTGCAAAGAAGGATTGAACGCTTAATAGGAGTAGGAGTAGGATATCTAAGTCTGGATCAGCCGGCTAAATCTCTGTCGGCTGGTGAATGGCAGCGAATTAAGCTGGCAGCTGTTTTAGGGAGTGGTTTGACAGGAGTACTGTATGTTCTAGATGAGCCTACATCTGGTCTTCACTCACGAGATACAGAAAAAATTATAACTGCATTAAAAAGGCTTCGTGATATAGGCAATACAGTAATTGTCATCGAACATGACTTAGAAATAATTAAGACGGCAGACTACATTATAGATTTTGGTCCTGGTGCAGGAAAACGAGGAGGCGAAATTGTTGCCTTTGGCAATGTACAGGATATTATGAGCTGTGAAAAATCAATAACTGGAAAATACCTTAGGGAAAACTTATTAAAACCTATACGTAACAAATCTCTTAAAGCAGATAATACTAATATAGCTATAAAAAATGCAAATGTAAATAATCTTAAAAATATTAATGTTCATATTCCTCTTGGTAGGCTTGTATCAGTTACGGGCGTTTCAGGAAGTGGTAAATCTAGTTTGATATTTAGAGTTTTAGCTGAGGCGGCTGAGGCATACTTTCATCAGACAAAGAAAAATGCAAACAAGAATATTTCAGGCTTAGAAAGCCTTGAGGATGTAATCATAATAAACCAGCAATCAATTGGGCGTTCTAGCAGATCAAATGCTGCTACCTATACCGAACTTTTTAGTGATATTAGAGATTTGTTTGCATTATTGCCCCAGACCAAAAGGAATAAGCTTTTAGCCAAACACTTTTCATACAATGTGGCAGGAGGAAGATGTGAAAAATGTCAAGGCACTGGTAAAATGTCTATATCCATGTATTTTTTACCCGATGTAGAGGTAGTTTGCCCTGTGTGTCGTGGAAAGAGGTATCAAAAACCTGTATTAGATATAAAGTATAGAGGTTATAATATCTCAGACATTTTAGAATTGAGCATTGATGAAGCATTGATTCTTTTTACACAGGAGGAAAGTATTAAAAAAAAGCTTAAAGTACTTCAAGATGTAGGACTAGGATATCTTGGGCTTGGTCAATCGGCTACAACACTTTCAGGTGGAGAAGCACAACGTCTAAAGTTAGCAAAGGAGCTTTCAAAAAGAAACAGCGGAAAGGCTATATACCTTTTTGATGAACCCACTACTGGATTACATCCTGATGATGTAGCAAGGCTAATAAAAGTATTTGATCAGTTAGTAAATCTTGGCAACAGCGTAATAGTTATCGAACATAATATAGATGTGATTATAGAATCAGATTGGGTAATCGACCTTGGACCAGAGGGTGGAAATGAAGGTGGTAAAATTATTGCTCAGGGGACACCACAAGAGGTTATGAAGACTACTGGATCTTATACAGGTAGAGTAATTAAGAAATGTTTTTCTTTATTAAAAAAACATGAACTCACTTCAGCGTGGTCAAAGAAATAAGATATCCCTGATAAAATATAAGGTATAATTAAAAAGATTACTACAAGTAAGGAGGTGATTTTACTATGATTTACAAAACAGCTGAGATAGCTAAATTAATAGGAGTTCACCCTAATACTGTAAGGTTTTATGAGGAAATGGGACTGCTTCCTACAGTACCAAGGAATGAAAAAGGATACCGCATTTTTAATCACATTCATCTTAAACAGCTTCGTCTGTTGAGAACTGCCTTTCGAGCAGAGATTATTAGCAGTAAACTGAGACAAGAAGCAATTGGAATTATTAAAAGAGCTGCACAAGGAGATTGTGATGGTGCATATCTTGATACAGAGAAGTACTTAGAACACTTAAAAGAAGAAAAGGAAAAGGCAGAAGAAGCTATACGCATAACCATTAGTATTGTTGAAAACACAAATACATGGGATGATAAACCTGTGTTTTATGGTAGAAAGGAGATGGCTGGGATACTAGGTATCACTATAGACGTTTTGCGTGATTGGGAAAGAAATGGCTTAATCCAGGTACCTCATGATAAAAAAGGTTATAGACAATATGGTTTAAAAGAGATTAATCGGTTGAAAATAATTAGAATTCTACGTAATGCTAATTATTCAATAATGTCAATTCTCAGAATGTTAAAGGGTCTAGATAGTGGACAGATGAATTTAAAGGAGTTTATAGATACTCCTGCTGCTGATGAGGATATTGTCTGTGCTACCGACCGATATATTACTGCATTAAATATGGCTCAAAATGATGCTGTTGAAATGATGAATATTATAAAAAGTATCTAGAGACGGAAGATTATTAGGCATTGAAAAAGTATATCAGTAGTGTATAATATAAATGGTAATATATATTAGAAAAGGTGTTATAACTCCATTTATTTGTCACTTAAGGAGAGAATTATGAAGCCAGTTAATAGATCAAAAACAAGAATAATATTAGGGAAAGCTTATTATACTTGTAGACGTTACATAGATTGGTACTTTGGAAAAAAGAAATATGCAAAAGAAGTCTCTTTGTCGTTACTTCCATTTATTTCATTTAAGCATAGTACACCTTTATTGAGACAGCTTAAGGATGTTGATATGTGGATGCAGCATAATAAGGTGAATAATTTAAAAATTGCAATAAAAAAAATAAATGGTATAGTAATCTATCCAGGGGAAACATTTTCCTATTGGAAATTAATAGGGAAGCCTACAAAAGGAAAGGGATATCTAGATGGTATGATTTTATTTTATGGAAAAGTGAAAAGTGGAGTAGGAGGAGGATTGTGTCAACTATCTAATTTAATTTACTGGATGACTTTACATACACCCCTTTCTGTGGTTGAAAGATATAGACATAGCTATGATGTTTTTCCTGATTCAAATCGAAAGCTTCCATTTGGTAGTGGGGCTACTTGTTCTTATAATTATATAGATTTGCAAATATATAACGGAACAAATGAGCCCTATCAGCTAAATTTGTATTTAAGTGAAGATGAGTTAGCTGGAGAGTGGAGAACTATGAGCCAACCAAATTATCAATATGAGGTTTATGAAGATAAACACTGGATTACTCATGAATATTGGGGTGGTTATATAAGGCATAACACTATAAGAAGACGGAAAATAAATGGATTGGAGATAGTTGATGATGAATTTATAACTGAAAATCACGCACTTATGATGTATCAGCCATTTTTAAGTGAAAAAGCTAGTAATAGTACTTCAGATAAGAACCCTTTGATTTAATGCACGTGCAATTAAACATTACATGCCTAGGTTATTCATTTTCATAATATGTTTTCATCCTAGGATGAATGTTTTTCTTCACATTCACTAAATACACCCTTCATCCTATGCCAGTTTGTATAATATAAATTTAATACTATTGGTTTACAGGAAAGATATCTATTATTCCTAATATATATCTTTTTATAAGGATATAATCAGTCGAATTTATGTTTCCGTCTCCATTTACATCTGCACTTATCATTGCCATAGGATGAGGAAAACTATTAATGATATCTAGTATGTATCTTCTGAGAATTACTAAGTCTGTAGAGTCCACAACTCCATCGCCATTTAAGTCTCCATATATGAGTGTTGATGAATTTAATCTATTTGAGATTAAAGTAGTAAGAGTATTTCCACCTTGTGAAGGATAATCACCACTTAGCTCCCAGATCATAACGCCTCCTAAGTTGTTGTTAATTACATAGTCACACATTATTTCAATTGAAGTCTGGTCTACATAACTATACATAGAACGTGATGAAGCATCCCAGACGTATGGAACTTCTGAGTTCTCATCCCAAAATCTTTCATAAGGCGAATAGGGCAAGTCTAAAAGACCTTTTATATAGTGAAAAGGTTTAGTTTCCAGTGGCTCAGATGAAGAACCAAAAAGTCCGTTTGTGCCTTCCTCTATGTTGGTCCATCCAGTAGCGTAATAGGGAATACCTATATTTAATTTGTCAGGAGGTACCCCTAGTCGTATATATTCTTGTACTGTCCAATTAGTATTGTATTTTTCTTTTCTATCAGATGATGAAGGATCTAATGGATTCATATAAAGAGGTGACAAGTGATTTGACATGCTTTCCCATGAACCACTATAATCATAAGTCATAAGATTAATAAAGTCTAAATACTTATGATACTGATCAGTTTCCATGTTATTCATAGTATAACTTCCTGCAGGTGCCGCAATTGTAAGAAGGTATTGTTTACCATCAGCTTTACCAGCAGCATCTAGTTCTTCACGAAGACACTTTAATAATAAAGTGAAATTATGCTTATCTTCGGGTCTTGTTATATTTGAAGATAAACCTCCACCTACAGGATACTCCCAGTCGATATCAACTCCGTCAAACTGATACATACGAATAAACTCAACGCAACTTTTGGCAAATATTGTCCTTGATTCATTAGTTAGAGCTACATCAGAGAAGTATTTAGATAGTGTCCACCCACCTACAGATATTAGGGTTTTTACATTTGGGTATAGCTTTTTGTAGTTAATTAGTTGACCAAAGTGACCTCTTATTGGTGTTTCCCATGTGTCATCACCAAAGGGTCTTTCGAGAGCCGCCCAGGTATCATTAACAGCTATTTTTCCATCTTCAATCTTTGCAAATGCATAGTTAATGTGAGTTATCTTGTCCCAGGGTATATTGGAAACTTCATAGTAATTATCTTCAAGATAAATGCTCCATTCTGTAAAGTATCCAACTATGTTTTTATTTTTATGTACTAATGCCTGTGAAGCCTCAGCAGGAATAATTATTGAATACAGTAAAAGAACAAAGACAAAAAGTACAATACTTTTTTTATAGATACTCATTATTTTAAACCCCTTTCAACAAATAAAAAAAATCAATAAGAGTATTAAAATATTTATTAATGAAAATGTCGCATAAGTATTACATTGTTTTTGGTAGTAAACAAATTGCACTAGCATAAAATCAAACAGCTATTCTTTACACGTATTTTTCTGAATAGACTATAAGAAAATTTTGCTTATTTTTATTATAGCATATTAATTGATGAATTTAATAAAATTATGATAAATTATATTAGTATAAGGAAATGAAAAACTTTTAAATCAAATAACTTAGTTGTAAATATGCTATAACTAATGTAAAATTAGCTAGAAGATATTAGAGGATAGGAGTAAGAATTATGAATATTATTATTATATTTAATCAAGTTGCAACGCTTTTTATTATACTGTTTATAGGATTTTTTGCTAAGAAGATAGGTATTATTAATCGTACTGTAAATAAGAAACTATCAGAGATTTTACTTATGATTACCGCTCCTTTGCTTATTTTCACATCATTTATGATGGACTATGAGAAAGAAAAATTAACCAATGCTCTTTATGTTATGGGTATAGGAGCCATTTTTTTTGTGGTATCAATTATTCTTGCTGAAAAAGTGTTTTTTACAAAACAACCTCATCAAAAAAGATCAGTAATAAAATCGGCTATTGTATTTTCTAATTGTGGCTTTATGGGGTTTCCGATAATTGCTAGCCTAACTAACTTATTTGGTCAAGAAGGGGTTTTTTATGCTGCTATGTATGTAGTTGTTTTTCATATGGTATTGTGGACATATGGTGTAGTGGTTTTTAGTGGTAAAACTAATCTTAAAATAATTAAAAAGGCACTGATTAGTCCATCTATGATAGCAGTATATATTGGAGCCCCAATATTTTTATTACAGATTCCAGTACCTTTTCCTATTAAAGAGTCAGCTAGTATGGTGGGAAATATGACCACCCCTCTTGCTATGATAATAATCGGGGCTATTATTGCAGATGCAAATATAAAAGATGCTCTATCAGGTATTCAGGTATATATTATAAGCTTTTTACGATTGATCTTTATGCCTCTTTTAGCTTATGGATTAACTTTGATCTTAAATGTGCCTAAGGTGGCAGCTGATATATGTATAGTTGTACTAGCAATGCCTGTAGCGGTAAATGTTGCAGTTTTTTCAGAAAAGTTTGATAGTGAATCACTATTTGCTTCTAAAACTGTTACCGTATCAACTTTATTATCTATAATAACAATTCCCTTAATATTATTATTAATTGGAACTAATGCTTTAGGATAGGAGAATTAGACATGATTGGAATAGGCACAATTGTAAACGCAGTGGGGATTATTTTAGGTACTGTTGTAGGAATTCTGTTGAAAAATGGTTTACCACAGCGCTTTAAGAACATTATTATGCAGTCAATAGGTTTGGCTGTTTTTGTTGTTGGCTTATCTGGCACTCTTCAGGGGATATATAAAGTAACTATAAATGAGGCTTTAGATAGACAATATATTATGCTAATGATAATTAGTCTTGTAATTGGAGGAATCTTAGGAGAACTATTAGATATTGAAATGAAGCTAGAAAAAATAGGAAATTGGTTTCAAAATAAATTCGCATCAAAGGATAATAAGTTTTCTGAAGGTTTTGTTACAGCCAGCCTTGTTTACTGCATTGGGGCTATGGCTATAGTAGGTTCATTTGAAGATGGATTAGCCAGAAACCCTGATACGCTATTTGCAAAGTCTATACTAGATGGAGTCTTATCTGTTATTTTAGCTGCTAGTTATGGTATTGGAGTGGGGTTATCTGCTGTTCCTGTGTTTTTATACCAAGGTGGATTAACATTAATGTCAGGTATGCTAGAGCCAATACTTACTGATATAGTTGTAACTCAAATGTCTTTAGTGGGAAGTGTACTAATTATGGCTATTGGTATAAATATTCTTGAAATAAAGAAAATTAAGGTTGGAAATCTCTTGCCTTCAATGTTTATACCTGTTTGCTATTACACCATCACTATATTTGTTTAGTTTTTAAAAGAGTGCTTTTCATGCATCTAGATAAATAACATATTTTAACAACTGCTCTTATAACCTCTCGATTACTATTTGCTTTTCTAATTCTATAACTTCTGTTTTGTTTACCTTACCTACTTGAATGTACTGTGTATTATTGACACCACAGGCCATAGCAAATTTAAAAGCTTCATCTATATTGTATCCTCTCTGAAAGCCTACTGCAAAGGCTGCAACTAATGAGTCACCTGAACCAATAGTATTTACGGCATTTATACTTGGCACTTTTGCAAATAGAGTTTCTTCCTTAGTAACTAAAAGGGCTCCCTTATCTCCCATAGAAACTGTTACTACTGCTATCCCGCTTCTTACTATATCCTTACATACTTTCACAATATCATCAATTTCAGTTAACTGTTTATTGACAATAGTACTTAGCTCTCTTAAATTTGGTTTTATCATATCTGGCTTTGCCTTTATGCCTTCTATTAAAAATTCTCCACTTGTATCTAGTATAACAAGTGTATTTTTAAACTTTGCTTTTTCTATTAGAACTTTATAAAAATCATTAGGGCAGCCTTGTGGAAGTCCTCCAGATAAAACTAAAACTTTAGTTTGTTTTAAAATACCATCAAAAACAGTCAAAAATCTATTTATATCATCAAGTTTGGTTTTATGGCCTATTTCTAAAACTTCAGTTTCTGTTTTGTTCTTTTTATCTATTATATTGTTGTTTGTTCTTATTTCACCTTCTACCTTCACAAAATTTACATCTACACCAATACTAACAAGCTCTTTTTCGATCCAATCACCTGTATAACCTGCTTTAAACCCTATGACTAATACTCTTTCACCAAGAATTTTACATACACGTGCCACATTTATGCCTTTGCCCCCGGCAGATTTAATTATTTGATCAGTTCTAAACATTTTTCCTACCTTAAAATCCTCAATAAAATAAATTTTATCTACAGCAGGATTTAGAGCAACAGTTGTAATCATAAATTTCCTCTTTTCATTACAAATTACTTTTATATATAGTAACCTATTTTCCCTATAGATTCAAGTGTACATATTTTTCTCAACCTTAAGCAGAGTATTTGTTTACATATTAAACAATGGTATAATAAATCTGAAAATATTAATATTGGGAGGGCTGCTATGTAGTTTAATATGTAAAAACAAATAATAGAATGTGAAGTACTTAATTAATAGAGGAGATTATTATGCAAAAGATAAAATTACTGGCAGTACTAATGATAACAGCCATTTTAGTTATGGTTAGTTGTAATGTTGTAAATCAACATGATGAAATAAAGGAACCTTTTGAGACACCTCCTGCTGTTCAAATACCCCGTGATGATGATGAACATATTAAAAACTATTTATCAGGAATCATGAAAATTCATTTTATTGACGTAGGTCAGGGAGATTCTATATTTATTGAGACTCCTTCACAAAATATATTGATAGATGGAGGCAATAGGGATGATACAGTTATAAACTATTTAAAGACCCATGACGTTAAAAAACTTGATATTGTAATTTCTACACATCCCCATGCCGACCACATAGGTGGGCTTATAAATGTTTTAGAAAGCATACATGTAGATGAGGTTATTGACCCTGGTGTTGTTCATACAACTAAAACATTTGAAGATTATCTTACTTTAATAGATAGAAAAGACATCAAGTTTACTGAGGGTCGAAGGGGAATGAAAAGATACTTAGGCAATGGAGCACAAATAGAGATATTAGCTCCAACAAATCCTTCAAGTGACCATCTAAACAATGCATCTATAGTATGCAGAGTATCTTTTGGAAGTTTTTCAGTTATGTTGACTGGAGATGCCGAAAGAGAGAGTGAAAATGAAATGGTTGAAAGCACATTAAGTCTAAAAAGTACCATCTTGAAAGTCGGACATCATGGGAGTAGCACAAGTACAACTAAAGCTTTTTTAGATGCTGTAAATCCAGAAGTAGCTGTTATAATGTGTGGTAAGGACAATAAATATGGTCATCCTCATAAGGAGACATTAGACAAGCTTTATACAAAAGGTATCGATATTTACAGAACGGATATTGATGGTACAATAATTATATCAACTGATGGTGATACAATTGAAATTAATGTAAATAAAGGCCCCCATATTAGTGGAACAATAAATATTAATGAGGCAAGTAGTGAAGATTTGCAAAAAATAATACACATAGGACCTGAAATTGCACAACAGATAATAAGCCTAAGACCTTTTGAAAGTATTGATGACCTTACAAGAGTTAATGGAATTGGTCAATCTAGACTAAGAGACATAAAGACAGAGGGAAAAGCTTATGTTTATCTAGGAGGTGAGGAAAGTGAAAGCAATAATTGATAGAATAGAAGAAAATTATGCTGTCGTTTTATTTGGTGAAGAGGAGATAAAGGTAGACATCCCATTAGAATTACTCCCAAATGGAGCTAAAGAAGGCAGTTGGCTTAATATTAATTTCAGCCTTGATAGCGAAGGTGAAAAAAAACAAAAGGAAAAGATATCAAATTTATTAAATAAGCTCAAAAACAAGTAAAAACGAAGGAAATATTATTTTTTAAGTGAACTATTTAAAATAAATAAGGTCTAAACTAAAATTATAGTTGAGGTTATTGTAAGCAAATAGTTTTATATAAGGTGGAGCATATTTTTCTTCACATTTGTCATATGTACACTATAAAAGATTAATACAAATTATTTGTTATATAAATTGTTTGCTAATATTAATAGAAATAAATCCATAAAAGAATTAGGAGGATAAAAATGAGTAATGATAACGTCTTAAAGTTTAAAAATCCAATCCTTACAGGATCATATCCAGATCCCTCAATATGCAGAGTTGATAATGACTATTATATGGTCACTTCAACATTTTGCTATTTTCCTGGAATACCTATATTTCATAGTACTGATCTTGTAAATTGGAAGCAGATAGGCCATGTATTAGACAGGCCATCTCAATTAAATCTAGATGGACTTGATCACAACAAAGGTATTTATGCGCCTACAATAAGATATAATGAGGGTGTTTTCTACGTAGTAACAACTAATTGTGCTAAGGGAGAAAATTTTATAGTTAAAGCAACCAATCCCGAAGGTCCGTGGTCAGATCCTTATTGGATAGATGAGCCGGGGATTGACCCATCTATATTCTTTGATGATGATGGAAAGGTGTACTTAATGGGCACAGACTCTGTTCCAGAAGGCGCAAAGTATTTTGGTGATAATGAAATATGGTTGAGAGAATTTGATATTGAGAAGATGACTTTAATTGGTAAGAAATACGGCCTTTGGCGAGGTGCGTTAAAAAATGTAGTATGGCCTGAAGCACCACATATTTATAAAAAAGACGGTTGGTATTATCTGGTGATTGCTGAAGGAGGTACTTGTTTTCATCATGCTGTTACTGTAGCCAGAAGTCAAAGTATATTAGGTCCATATGAGGGTTCAAGGGCAAATCCAATACTGACTCACAGACATCTTGGAAGAAAATGTCCGATAGTTAACGTAGGTCATGCTGACCTAATAGAAACCCAGAATGGTGAATGGTGGATGGTTCTTTTAGCATCAAGAATTTATGGTGGCTACTATAGAAATATGGGAAGAGAAACATTCTTAGTACCATTAATATGGGAAGATGGTTGGCCAGTACCATGTCCAGAATCAGGAAAGGTAGAATTTGAGTATCCTTATCCTAAGTTACCTGTAAGTGATGTTGTTGATACACAATCTTGTGACCATTTTGATGGTGAAAATCTTGGAATGGAATGGAATTTTTTACGTACTCCAAGAGAAGAATTCTGGAGCTTAACACAAAGACCAGGATATTTACGATTAAACCTCAGACCACAAACTATGACAGAAAGATCAAACCCATCATTTGTGGGGCGTCGCCAGCAGCATATGAATTTTAATGTAAAAACTATTATGGAGTTTAATCCTCAAAATGAAAATGAAAGAGCAGGATTAGTAGTTTTTCAAAATGACAAATATCAATTTAGATTTGAGTATTCTAATAAAAGATCTAATAATGAAGAGGTTTTGAGTTCTTCTAAAACCCCTAATGAAAACTCAGATAAAATTATACAATTAGTTCAATGTAATAATGGAGTTGAAACAATATTAGCACAAATACCATATAAGGAAGAAAGACTACAATTAGAAATCAGAGCATGCGGACAGAACTATTCTTTCTACTATGGTAATGAAAAAGAAACCTCACTATTGGTAAAAGATGTAGATGCAAGAATTCTTAGTGTTGATGTAGCAGGTGGATTCACTGGAGTCTATATTGGAATGTTTGCCAGTAGTAATGGTGATGTTAGTGAAAACTATGTTGATTTTGACTTGTTTGAATATAATGGATTATAACATAGAAAACATATCTGGATCTAGGGGTGCATTTTGTGAATGTGAAGAAAAACATTCCAGAAACTTAAGTTACCCAGTCTAGAGCATGTAAATGCTCCTCGGGGTTGAGTTAAAATTGATTAATAATAAGAATAAGATGGAAGAATATCTATAGTTTATCTTGTTCTAAGAAGGGCTGATGTACAATGAATAAAAATCTAATGTACACCAGCCCTTTTGGAATATTTATAACTTAATTAAACTTTATTTAAGGTGATTATTAGTTCTGACATTCCCTTCCTTTTTTTGATGTCCTATAAGTCAAATGAAATTTTAAAACAACCTAATAATGAATATGTTTTTTTATTTTATATAATAATATTTATTTGGAGGAAGCTATGGATAGGTTATTTTATTATAAAGACATGATTTACAGTGATTTAAAGAAACTAGATAGAAATAAAACAATATTTTTATGGGCAATAAGTCCAATTGAAATACATGGTTACCACTTGCCATTAGATACTGATGTGATAATAGCTGAAGAACTGCAAAAGAGATATATAAAGGCTCTTACTTCAAAATATCCAGATTTTACTCTAGTAGTTATGCCTACTTTGTATGCGGGTGCACATTCACTTCCAGTTGATGGATCAATATCAGTATCAACAAGGACACTGGAGAAAATTGTTTATTCTTATGGCAAAGGACTTGCGGTGCAAGGGTTTAAATATCTTTTTATATCCGATAATCATGGTGGTCCCGGACATCTGCTTGGTATACAGTGTGCATGTGAAAAACTCATGAGAAAGTATAAATTTCATGCAATTAATCCATTCGGAGAGGTTATAAGAAGAATGGACATAGGGGGGAAAGAGTTTTTATCTAAGACCAATTCTATAACTGTAGAAGATAGTAATGATAATGATTTTCATGCTGGTGGAAATGAAACATCACTTATGCTGGTTTCAGATGAGAGCAAGGTGATAGGGGACTACAAAAAAATAGATCCCTCTCTTCTTCCGCCAGTATCAGGTAAATCCTTAATCATCAAAGGTATTTCACGTTTTTTTTGGGTTTTGGGTTTAAGAGAAACGGCTGGAGATTTGATGCATCTATCTAATACAATGGCCTGGGTTACAGATAAAGATATGCTACCTTATATAGGTGCTCCATCTTTAGCTACAAAAGAGAATGGAGAAGCTATACTGAGTGTTAATGTGAAAATTGCAATGGAATTATTTGAAAAAGTTTTAGATGGTAAAAGGGTAAAAATAAAACCTCCCTTATGGGCACTTAAATTTCTAATTAAGTTTTCCTAGAGCGAAGTCTTAAAGGGTATATATACTATTCTTCTAAAAAAGTTTGCTTTTTTATCAAACTTTTTAGAAGATATAGTTCCTCTGTTTATCGCAGCGGATCTTACTTCTTTGATTGCAGCTTCCGCTGCGATATGATTTATTACATTAAAGAAGGATAGATTTTTTTCGCTCAAGCATTTCATCAATACCCTGTATATAAAGTTCTATACTTTTTACATTAAATGCCCTTTGTATAAAGTTTTTATCAGGATACACCACTTTCGTTATACCTCCAGCTCCTAGAGCAATTATAGTTTGTTTCTCCTCCATAATTTGAATGTTGTATGTGCTTTCAAACCCCTTTTTGCAGTATCCAATATTTTCGAGATTTCCTGTCATGTTTTTTTGTCTGTATAAATAATATGGATGCATACCCATTTCCTTGGCATACTCTCCAGCCATATTTATCATTAATGATGCTTCTTTGTTAGAAATAAATTTAACAGTATTTTTTTTCTCAATTAACATAGAAGCCCTTTTGACTGCTAAAGTATGAACAGTTAAACTTTCTGGGTTAAGGCTTTTAATTTTATCCATTGTTGTATTAAAATCTATAATGTTTTCATTTGGAAGACCAACAATTACATCCATATTAATATTATTAAATCCTATTTCTCTTGCCAGAGCATAAGAATTAATTATATCTTTAGAAGTATGTTTGCGACCAATAATTTCAAGGGTTTTATCGTTCATGGTTTGAGGATTTATACTAATTCTATTTACCTTGGAGTTTTTAATTATGCAAAGTTTTTCTTTAGTAATTGAGTCAGGACGACCGGCCTCTAAAGTATATTCTTTGATACCATTGAGATTAAAGTTTTTTTCTATTGACTCCAATAGCTCAGCTAAATAGTGTGCATCAATTGAAGTAGGTGTTCCACCGCCAATGTATATGTTTTGAATTTCATAACCTTTACTAAGTATAATTTTACTTACTTCACTTATCTCGTATTTTACAGCTTTTAAATAATCACTTACCAAATCTTTATATTTATCAATAGAATTAGAGGTAAATGAGCAGTACAAACATCTTGTTTTACAAAAAGGTATTCCTATATATATGCTTATCATATTTGAATTTGTATTATTAACTATTTCTTTTTCTATATTTGCAACATTAAGGAGAAGATTAGCCTTTTCTTTTGCTAATAAATAATAGTTTTCAAGTTTACTTGATATTTCTTTACAGTTAAGACCCTCATTGAGCATTTTATGAACTATCTTTGCTGGTCTTATGCCAGTTAGAAATCCCCATGGGACAGTTGATTTTGTATACACTGACAAGCTAACATAAAGTTCTCTTTTTACCTCTCTTTTTAATGCCTTTTTTTCTTCTACATTATCTAAGTTTTTTGAAAGTTCAAAATTCTTTACTTTATGATGGCAGAGTATGCCGTTATTTGATATGCTGGTTTCTATTTGATATAATTTGACTGAATCATTGGTGACCAAATTTTTTTTGAGTTCACTAAATATAAATATCCCGTTAGAAGAATCAACTATATATTCTACAACAGTGTCCTCAAAAAAAAGACTTATAATATCTTTTACTTGATATAAAAAATCATGTCCTTTAAGTTCAACAAAAATCATTTTTACCTCTATATATCCATAAAGATTGAGCCAATTATGATTATATTTAATGTTGAGGTTTTTTTCAAGAGTAGTTTTAAAGTAAAAAATATTTAATCCATTTATCATTTTTGATTGACATCTAATTAATGGATGTGTTAAGATATTATTAAATGAATGAATAAAAAAAAATTCATTCAGGAGATATAAAGGAGGTGATTAATATTAATAAGGTAGATATATTTAATGCTGCTAGAGAACTATTTGAACAAAAGGGATTTAAGCAAACAAGTATTTCGGATATAACAAAAAAAACAGGCATTGGGGTTGGAAGCTTTTACAAGCATTACGAATCAAAGGAAGAAGTATTTCTAGATGTTTTTTTATGGGAAAGTGAACAGATGAAAAAACGGGTTATGGCTGAAATTAATTTAGATGGCGATCCAGTTATTGTTATGAAAGAAATTGTTTCCCGGCTTTTTTCTGGTATTAGGGAAAATGCAATTTTACGAGAGTGGTATAAAAGGGACGTTTATAATAAACTAGCAAAATTCATATATGATAAAAATAGTAATAACGAAGATGATTATTCTTATAATTTATTTATGGGAATTTTAAGAAAGTGGCAAGAGGAAGGAAAGATCAGAAAAGATATTGATAGTGAATTAATACTGAACATGTTTAACTCTCTTCAATATATAGATTTGCATAAAGAAGAAATAGGTAATCAATACTTTCCCCATCTTATGGATTGTTTGGTTGAATTTATTGTTAAGGGATTACAAGAACAATAATTTTTTTTAAAAGATTCTGAATGAATAAAAAAATATTCATTCAAATAATAGGAGGAATTTGCATGAATAATAAAACTAATAAAGAAAAACAATTATTAAAAAATGATGAGTCAAGATCAGCAAGAGAATTATTTACTACGTTACCTCTTGGGAGATTAATGATAAAAAATGCATTCCCAGCTGTAGCATCTATGTTATTTATGGCAATATATCAAGTAATAGATGCTGTGATGGTAGGACGTAGATTAGGTCCGGAAGCGTTGGCATCAGTTAATGTCTTATATCCTATATTGGCTGTGTTTATAGGTTTAGCAGTTATGATAGGTGTTGGAGGTAATGCACGTTTGGCTGTTTTGCTAGGGGCTGGAAAAGCTAAAGAAGCCAGCCGAATTTTTAGTCTTATCGTAACTTTAGGAGTGGGCTTAGGTATAGTGGGAAGTATAATAGTGAGGGTATTTTTTCCTCAAATATTAGCAATACTTGGCACATCAGGTGAGCTAGGAGATTTGGCGGGGATGTATCTTAAAACTATGTATCCATTTTTTACTACTATGATTTTATTTTTTATATTAGAGCAATCAGTTAGAAATGATGGTCATGCCGGTATGGCGGCTTCTGTAATGGCAGGGATGGCTATATTAAATATAATTTTGGACTATGTATTTTTATTTATTTTAAATATGGGTATCGAAGGGGCAGCACTAGCAACTGGTATATCCCAAACAATAGGAGCAATAATTTTTATTGTTTACTTTATAATCAAAACATTAAAAAATCAATGTGGCTTATCCTTTGCGCTTCCAGCAGGTGGTTTTGATGTGATTTTTGCAATTATTATGAATGGATCTTCAGAGCTTTTTAATAACCTGGCTTTGGGAGTAACAACATTTCTTTTTAATAGGATAATCATAAGTTACGTTGGTGCTATTGGTGTTGCTGCATTTTCGGTAACACAGTATCTATTAACAGTTGGTATGATGGTTTTTATTGGACTTGGCAATGGAACACAGCCAATTATAAGCTATAATTATGGTGCACAGCTTAAAGGAAGAGTTCATGGTGCATTAGTCCGTTTGTTTACTACATCAATGATATTAGGTGTTATCTTTTTTATATTAATGCGGTTTCAAGCTGATACATTAGCAAGATTCTTTATTTTGGATCATCCTGAAGCAATTGAAACAACATTAAGAGTTACAAGGATTGTTAGTTGGTCTATGATTTTTATTCCTGTTGGAATTGTAGCATCTGTTTTTTTTACAGCACTTGAAAAAGCAAAAAAATCTCTGGTTATTGCCATATGCCGCGGTTTTGTGTTTACAGTAACAGGCCTAAGTGT
Organism: Acetivibrio alkalicellulosi; assembly: GCA_008125075.1. Taxonomy (GTDB): domain Bacteria; phylum Bacillota; class Clostridia; order Acetivibrionales; family Acetivibrionaceae; genus Herbivorax; species Herbivorax alkalicellulosi. The sequence goes on from VLTH01000001.1 coordinate 629,195, forward strand.
TTTTCCACCTCTTTTTGGTGAAACAGGAATCTGGATCACACCAGTATTTGCAGAAGGAGCCACAGGATTAATTGGAATGAGTCTACTTTATTTATGGGTGTCTAAAAAGAAATTTAGGGACGGTTCTTGAATTGAATACTGAATAGTGCCATTTATTTACTTGGCAAACAGGCACATTTGCATAGATGTTTATCCCATTATACTTTTCATACTAGGTTGGTGAGCTTTTTGTCCTAAGTGAACATTATTTAAGTTAAGAAAAATATGGAAATATGGAAGAAACATTGTGAAGCAAGTTGTAGAGTTTGTTATAATAAAAGCTTAGGTTATCGAATCCCCTTCGCTTTTAAGCCTTTCACTTCGCGGCGCCAAGACTTCTAATACGACAGGAAAGGGAGAGCATTCTTCTTCGCAAAGCGAATTTTGAAAAGGTTCCAAGGAGTATTTATAGGCTCTAGACCGCGAAACTTAAGTTTCTAGAATATTTTTATTCCCCTTTTTTATACATGTCCCCTTTTGGCAAGTAATCTATTTTATTCAATATAATTTAATGCTATAATAAGATAAAAAATATATAAAATAGGTGAAAATAAATGGTCATAATAGGAATTGATTTAGGAACAACTAATAGTCTTGTATCATATTGGTCTGACAATGGTAGTATGATAATTCCAAACTCTTTAGGAGAAAACCTTACACCTTCTGTTGTAAGTGTTGATGATAGTGGAGAAATACTTGTTGGAAAAGTAGCAAAAGAAAGGCAGATAACCCATCCTCATCTAAGTGCATCGGTTTTTAAAAGGCATATGGGAACAAAAAAGTATTATAAATTAGGGGATAAGGAGTTTTTACCAGAAGAGCTGTCATCATTTATCATAAGAGCACTAAAAGAGGATGCAGAGCATTACCTGAAAAAAGAAATTACCGAGGCCGTAATCAGTGTTCCTGCGTATTTTAGTGATGCACAGAGGAAAGCAACTAAGAGGGCAGGTGAGCTTGCAGGGCTAAAGGTTGACAGATTAATAACCGAACCTACAGCTGCTGCACTGGCCTATGGAATTCATCAAAAGAGTGCGGATACTAAGTTTTTAGTTTTTGATTTAGGTGGGGGTACCTTTGATGTGTCAGTTTTAGAACTATTTGATGATGTAATGGAAGTACGTGCTGTGGCAGGTGATAACTATTTAGGAGGAGAAGATTTTACAGATGTTCTTGTTACAGCTTTTTTAAAATATCATTCTCTTGAGAGGGAGAATATATCAGAAAAAAGCTATTTTACACTAAAAAAGGAAGCGGAAATAGCTAAACGTGAGTTTAATGATAAAAAAGCAGTTACTATGACCTGTAAGATGGAGAATGAAACTCATGAAATGCATATAGATATTGAAAAGTACGAATCTTTAGTAAAGCATTTGCTAAATAAACTAAGAGAACCTATAGAAAGGGCGTTAAAAGATGCCTCTTTACATCTTAGCGACTTAGAGCATATTTTACTTGTGGGAGGAGCTACAAAGCTTCCCATAATACGTAGCTTTGTAAGCAAATTATTTGGCAAGCTTGCCTATATAAACATAAATCCTGATGAAGTTGTAGCTTTAGGGGCTGGCGTTCAGGCTGAATTAAAAGGAAAATCATCATGTTTAAAAGAAATGATACTTACAGATGTATGTCCATATACTTTAGGAACAAGCATGTCTGTTAAAAAGTCACAGGGGTTTTACGAGCCGGGGCATTTTTTGCCTATAATAGAGAGAAATACAATAATACCTGTAAGCAAAACAGAAAGATTATATACTCTTTATGATAACCAAAAACTATTAAATGTTGACATTTTACAGGGAGAATCAAGGCTATCAAAAGATAATATTTTTTTGGGAGAACTTAATGTACCGGTACCTTCTAAACCAGCAGGAGAAGAGGCTATTGATATAAGATTTACATATGATATAAATGGAATATTAGAAGTTGAGGTTACAGTTGTATCAACAGGTGTTAAAAAAAGCATTGTTATTGAAAAGGAACCTGGACATATGCCAAAGGAAGAAATAGCACAAAGGCTTAAAGAGCTTTCTCACATAAAAATACACCCAAGGGATAATCATGAAAATATGCTTTTAATTGCAAGAGGAGAAAGGCTTTTTGAAGAGATCACAGGAGAAGAAAGAATGGAAATTTCAAGGCTTCTAAGAGAATTTGAAGACGCATTGGATAAACAGGACATTAATATAATAAAAGAGGAAAGAAAAAAACTTAAAGATATTTTTGATACAATTGATACTAAGGGGGATTTTTAGTATGGGATGTTATGATGTTTTAGGAATTGAGCCTACAAAGGATAAGAAAAGCATAAAAAAAGCTTATTCCAAACAATTAAAAATATATTCTCCTGAGATTGACCCAGAAGGATTTCAAAATATTAGATCTGCTTATGAGGAAGCAATGGCAAAAGCTGATGAACAAGACTCTGAAAAAAAAGAGCTTGATCCTATAGATCAATTTATTGAAGAGTTTAAATCAGTATATAAAGACTTTGGTAAAAGGATAGATGAAAGTTCATGGAAAAACTTACTAGAGAGGGATTTGTGTTATCAAATAGATACCAGCAGCAAGGTGAGCAAAAGAATTCTTCAATTTATAATGGACAATTTTTATTTTCCAAATAGTATATTGAAGCTTTTTGATGATTTTTTTTCATGGACTACAAAAAAACAAGAACTCTACCAGGAATACCCGGGGAATTTTATTGATTTTATTGTTTCAAATGTACAATCAAATGACTCTCTTAGATATGAGCCCCTGTTAAATTGTTCTCATAATCAGGATGAGTTTATTTCTGAGTTTTATAAAGGCCAGAATGGTTTAGAACAGTTTGATTTATATACGGCAAAAGTGTCTATTGATAAAGCTAAAAACATTTGCCCGGACCATCCTGATTTAATGATATTACAAGGAAGATATTTGTCTGCTATTGGAAGGAATAAGGAGGCTGTTGAAATATTTACAGAGGTGATCAAAAGAGATGAAAATGATTTAAATGCCTATTACTTCAGGGCAGATGCACAATTTTTATCTAGCAGAATAATTGATGCCTATGAAGATTATAAAAAGATCTTAGAAATTAAGCCTGATTCATTAGGCAGTTTATATTCAGCAGGTAAGGTAGCTATTATGCTGGAAAAATATCAAGAGGCTGTTGACTACTTGAAAAAAGCTAATGGACTTATGCAGTATAATGAAGAAATAAGAAAACTATTATACTGTGCATGTAATTTTTATATTGATGAATTGAAAGATATAATATCTAAAAATTCTGAGGACATAGATCTAAAATTTAAACTTGCGCAAATTTATCATTTAGCTAATAGAAATGAAGAAAGTCAGAAAATATTTGTGGAAATCCAACAGGAAAGTGATTTTGATAGTAATATGTATGGTGTTTTATGCGAAGTTTTATTCACCCTGAAAAAAGAGGAATTACTGTATTCTATATTAACAAAAGCAATAAAAAAATATCCACAGGATTATAAGATAAATCACTTTATGGCACTTTTGTTTCATGATATGGGTAAATATGAAGATGCTATTGAGTATTACGAGAATGCTATATCTCTAAATAGTGAAGATGCCATATTATATAACAATAAAGCAAGTGCATTAAACAAACTAAAAAAATTCAATGAGGCTCTTGAAAATTGCAATAGTGGGCTTAAGTATAATGCTGATATGGCGTACATATATAAAAACAAAGGAGAGGCATTGTTTGGACTTCAAGCTTATGAAGAAAGTCTAAAATGCTGCGAAATGTGTCTTAATATAGACCCCCATGTAGTGGAAGCGTATGTTATAAAAATGAAAATATTTAATCAAATAAATCAGTATGATGAAGCACTATACGTATATAATAAAGCATTTGAAAAAGGCCTTAAAGATGTAAAGCTACTAATTCAAAAAGCAAGAGCATTACTGTACTTAAATAAGTTTGACCAGTGCAAAGAATTTTGTGATATGGCACTTGAATTAGATGAGCATAATTCTGAGGCATATGAGTGCAAGGGATTGTGCTATTATAGTCTTGAAGATTATCAAGAGGCAGCAAAGTGTTTAAGTAAGGCGATTGAGTTAAATGAAGGGCTTGAAGATTCATACTTTTATAAAGCTTTATGCCTTTTGAACCAATCTAAAAGAGAAGAAGCTATAAGTGTTCTTGAAGAAGGATTGAAGATAAATCCTGATTTTTCTGCTAGGTTTCACCTTTTAAGTGGAGATATATTTTATGAATTGAGCCAATATGATGCAGCATATAATTCATATCAAATGGCCTTAAAATTTAATTCTTCTAATGCAAATGTCTATTATTCAATTGGTGCAGTATTAGTTGAAAAGTCAAAATTTGACCATGCTATTTCATATTTTGATAAGGCACTTGAATATGATCCTTCAATGGTTCGAGTATATATAGATAAAAGTCATACTTTATATCAACTGGGTAAATTTAATGAATGTATTGAATGCTGTGATAAAGCAATAGAACTAGAAGCTGATAGTGTAACAGCTTATCAAAATAAAGCATGGGCTTTGTACTCCTTAAACAAAATAGATGAAGCTCAGAAAAATTGTTATTATGCATTAAAGTTAAACCCAAACAGTGAGAATTTATTGGGTTTAAAACTTGAGATATTAAGAAAAAAAGAATTATTTAAAGATGCACTAATTGTAGCAGATAGGCTTTTAGAAGTTACTCCAGACTCCCAATATACTAAAGATATAAAAAATGATATTATGACATTACAAAATAATCCATTTAAAAAAATAAAAACTCTCTTTAAAAAAAGTTAAGCAAAGAGTTTTCCCAGTTGCTTCACAATGTTTCTTCCATGTTTTTCTTCACTTAAAAATATGCACAATAAGGTTATAAATATCATTGACAAGGCAATAAATAACTGCTAAAATATATAATGATAATCAATATCAATAAAATGTGGTTTTTATTATATATCTTGTTTTTTTAAAAGCTAACAAATTTTTTTAGCAATTTTATGATAATGATTATCAATGTCGAATCGTTTAATAAGCATTTTTAATAATAAGGAGATGAATATATGAGTATTGTTTTAATAGGTGGTCACGAGAGGATGGAAGAGGATTACAAGGTGATAGCAAATAAGCATGGTCATAAAGTTAAAGTATTTACAAAACTTCCTGCAAGATTTAATAAAAGTATTGGGGAGCCTGACGCAATTGTATTGTTTACAAGTACAGTTTCACACAAAATGGTGATTACAGCAGTAAAAGAAGCTAAGCGAAAAAAAATACCTATAATTCGATGTCATACAAGCAGTGGAAACTCATTGGAAGGAACTTTAAAGCAGCTAGAGGAACAATGTTCTTAATAAAGAAAAGGGAGGTGGCTTCCAGTGATACTGTACATATTTAACAAATTAATGGGTCGGGGAGCCTTTCATGAAGTAATTGACCAACTGGTAGTTGCACTTGAAGAAAAAGACCCATATACAGGTGGACACTCTTCAAATGTGTCAGATATGTCTACTGATTTAGCAAAAGAAATTGGAATAAAAGGAATTGCTTTAGAAGATATTCACCTTGCAGCACATTTACACGATATAGGGAAGCTGAAAATTTCGCAAGAGATTTTAAATAAAAATAGCAAACTTCTACCACATGAAAGAGTAGAAATTGAAAAACATGCATACTTAGGATTTGAAATTTTAAATAAATCAAAGAGCCTTAAAAATATTGCCAAAATAGTACTGCATCATCATGAAAGATGGGATGGAAGAGGATATCCTTATGGGCTTTTTGAAGATTCTATACCAATGGGCTCTAGAATTATTACTGTTGCGGACTCTATTGATGCTATGACTACAAATAGGCCCTATAGAAAAGCAATGCAATGGGAAGAGTGTATTGAAGAAATAAATAGAAATATAGGGCTTCAATATGATCCATTAGTAGTAGAAGCCGCAAATAATCTATGGACTAAATGGAAAGGAGTAAAAGCTTATAACAGGGCTAATTTTGAGAGTGTTAAATGCAAAAGCTTTGCATAGATAATGCACCTCCTGCCTATAAAATTAGGTAGTTAAATTTTTAGATTAAGGATTCTAAGTGCATCTTTTAACTATGTTTTGTGCTATGTCTTTAAATGCAAAAGCTGTTTCAGAGGTTTTATCACTAGGATCTTTCTTGTCTTCAACATAATTTAGTTCCTCTTCAATTTTAACGAAAGGTAGAGATCCCAGAATTACAGTATCTAGCTCTTTGCAAAGATTTTCTGTTTTTCCTTCTCCATATAAAAAATGCTTTTTGTCACAGTTGTCACAAATGAAGTAAGACATATTTTCAACAACTCCAATAATATTACAATCTGCTTTTTTTGCCATAAGGCCCAATCTTTTTGATACTCCTGAGGCAAATTCCTGTGGAGTGGTTACAATTAAAATATTAGCATTAGGATTACTTTGGATAATATTCAAAGGCATATCTCCTGTTCCAGGCGGCATATCAATAAGCATGTAATCAAGTTCACCCCAATAAACATCATATATAAATTGGGATAAGGCCTTAGCAAGCATAGGACTTCTCCAAATAAATGCATCATCCTTTTCCACAAGATTACCCATGGACATAATTCTAATCCCATCTTTTTCAATAGGCATAAGTAACTTACCTTCGATAATAACAGGTTTTTTATACTTAATTCCCATGATCCGTGGTATGCTAAATCCAAGAATATCAGCATCTATAATACCTACCTTATATCCCATCTTTCTTAGTGCAATAGCGATACCAACTGTTACTGATGATTTACCTACCCCACCTTTTCCACTTCCAATGGCAATCATCCTAATACCTTGAAGTGGGTTTTGTCTAATATCCTTACCATGTATCTTTGCAATCAAAGATTCTCTTTGACTTTTGCTCATTTCATCAAATATAATCTCAACATTTTTCACACCCTCTATTTTTAGAACCGCAGATTTAATATCATCACTAATAGTTGTTTTCATGGGACATTTGAAAGTTGTAAGCAAAATATTTATCAGTACGCTTTCACCATCAATATCAATTTCCCCTACCATATCTAATTCAACAAGGCTTTTATGAATTTCTGGGTCGTTTACATTTTCTAACGCTTTAAGAATTTTATCTTTCATATTCATACCAATCACCCTTTTCAACAATATTATTACAAGTAAGGAAGTGTCCTGCACCATTATTACCAGCATGTATATATCCATTCTTAACACTCAGGCTATCATCCTTTCATAGATGCTTTTGCTTTCTATATATCAATAGTAAAATATTTTTATATAAAAATATGTGATTGAAATCAAAAAAAAGTTAGAGCAGGGAACAGCATGGACAACTAAATAATGTTCCCAAGCATCAGGCAATAAACTAAAGACTATATGCTTGATGCTTGGATATTGAAATAGTTATTTCTTTTCAATTGCAACACGCCACACTTCTGGGCCTTCCTCTAGATATTCCCATTTAAACTGTTCTGGTAGCTCTATGATGAATTGATAATGAAGAGGACGAGGATCGTGATCGTTCACCAATTCCATACTTTCTCCAGGCTTTAGGTCAAAAAATGTTTTAAAAATAGTGGGGTGTTTATCCCTAGGTTCATATTGTCTTGCATCTACTTTTGCAGCAAAATTATACATTGATATCATCTCCTTTTCTATTAATTATGAGTTTATTTTAATTCAAATAATTTTAATTTTCTGTGACTGAAGTCATAATTTTTAAAAAGTTAACTACATTACATTCAGTCTTTAGAAATGTAGTTATTATTCTTATTATAGGAATCACAAAATGAAAAGCATATTTGATTAGGATGATTATTAAGAATTGACAAGGTTAATTTAATAGAAATTGATAATAATAACTATATGTTTTAGGTATAAAAAAACCACTAAGTATAGGGGAGGTAATATAAATTGAACAAAAAAATGTCATCAGAAGAACTTAAAGGACACGTACTTGATTTTTTAAGTGAACATAAGGAAGGAGCTCTTGCAACTTGCATGAATAACATACCAAGAAGCAGTCCTGTGCAGTACTTTTTGGGAAAAGAAACTGATATATTTATCCTATCAGCAGGTGGCGAAAAGTTTGAAGCAATAAGTCAAAATCCAAATGTTTGTTTACTGGTTCATACTGACTATCTGGATTACAGGAGAATCAAAGGAGTTCAGATATTTGGAAGAGCAGTAACCAGCTTGCAGGATAAAAATATTGTAAGTGAAGCAAAACAATGTATGTCTGATGCCTATATTCTTGACAAAGATAGTGATAAGTTAAAAGTAATTAAGATAATTCCGTCAGAAGTTGTATACCTAGATTCGATAAAGGTTGGAGACAGAACCAAACAAGTATTAAGCGGAAATCAGGTTATTATAAAAGAAGACAGAATTTCCGCCTTATATCAGTAATTGTTTATGTAAAAGGCAATTATAAAAACAATTATTAATTAAAAGAAATACTATAGTTTAAAATGAGAGGTTTTATGGATAATAATCGACTTTTATGTCCTACATGCAATAGCAACAAACTTATGATAAAGTACGAAGCAAAATATGTATATTCATATGTAATTGATAATGATGCTCCAGGTTTGAAGAATACAGCCGAGTTTTTACCATTTATGTATGACGGGCGGGAGCAAACCGAATCAAAGCAGTATATAGAATGTAGTGGTTGTGGAAATCAATATCCATGTTTTATTTCACATTGGGATGAGAGAATTAATTTTAAAGTTTTGCAAAAGACCCTTGAAAATACCAAAGTTTGACATTATGTCTATTATAATAAATTCTAAAATTCCACCTTCTATAAGGTGGGGTTCTTCTATAATCTTCAGGTGTAGTAGAGTCTCCACCTGAAGCCACAGTGTTTAGCTTTGGCTAAACGAGTTCACTAATTTATCTGTTGTTAAACTTGTCTTCTTAAGATGCATATTATTTAACTGAAAAAAATGTGCAAGAAACATTGTGAAGCAAGTTGTAAAGCCATGCACCTATCTTCTTGTTCAAGCTATATATTACTATAATAATGTGGTATATTAATACTAATAGTATTTATTAAAAGGAAATGATTATATATGATTAAGCAAATATGCAATTGCGAAAACTGCCAGCACCAGCTTTGTGCCCGAAGAGTTCCCATATTTTCAACAATGGACTCTGGAGAACAAAACAGGATTGTAAGCCTTATAATAAGAAGGCTGTATACAAAAGGAGAGTTAATAATTTTAGAAGGTTCAAATCTTGAAGGGCTTATTATTATAAATAGAGGTCAGGTTAAGGTTTTTCGAGACACTTTAGAGGGCAGGGAACAGATTTTGTATATCTTTTCTGAGGGAGATTTTTTTGGAGAAAAGAACCTTTTTAGAAACGAGCAAGCAACGTATAGTGTAGAAGCACTTGAAGATACTAATATATGCATGATTAAAAAGAGTGATTTCCAGAAGTTTTTACGTGAGTATCCGGACATCGGAATTAAAATAATGGAAGAACTGTGTAGTAGGTTGGAGCGTTTGGAAAACACAATTGAAAGTATGGGTGTAAAAAACGTAGAATCAAGGGTGGGCTCGGTACTTTTCGAGTTTGCAGAGAGGTATGGCAAAGAACACCAAAGGGGAATTATGATAGAACTTCCACTTAGCAGGGAAGGTATAGCAAATTACATTGGTCTTGCAAGAGAGACTGTTAGCAGAAAGATGAACCTTTTACAGGATGAAGGCATAATAGAGATGATAGGAAACAAAAGTGTTTCAGGTAATTGTTCAGTTTACTTTAAAAGATAACATTGTGGATAATATTACATTCAGACAATTATATCATGGTGGAATTAACTACCGGACTGAAGAAGAAGATCAAGTAATAATAGGTCTTAGAGAACAGCATGAACAACTAATAAATTATCTTGTAGGAAAAGATATTCGCGAAAGTGTTTCAGATCTTTACACTCCAGGAGAAATTGTTAGAGAAGATGTAGATGTATTTACAGGAGCTACATTAAGGTCTGGAAAATTTATTTCTGCAATAAGAGATGGACTTAACAGAGGGGTTTATAGATATTAATAGGCTTATACTCAATTACAAAGATGTAAGTGAGGTTAAAAAAAACCATACCAAGATTTTATAGAACTTTTAACAAAACTGCGTTACTTTTTTCAACTGAATATGTGAAAAAGTAAAGCAGTTTTGAATATATTTCCTTTAGATACTATACTCAATCCTCGATTATTGGCTCAATATACTCTTTAATAAGTTCAATTCTATCCTTTACCTTTGGAACAAAAAGAGAAGCAATAGAAACTACTATTTTTTTCTTTGTATTGACATAAATCACATTTCCTCCGTCTCCCATAGCCGCATATCCAATCCCATTCTCTACCCACCATAAATATCCATATAACTGATTGAGTTTTTTCCATCGGCTATGTTCCTTTGTACTCTCGTCTATCCATCCTGTGGAAACGATTTGTTTTCCATTCCACATTCCGCTGTCTAAGCATAATTGGCCTATTTTTGCCATATCCGTAGGAGAAAGTGTAAGACCCCATCCTCCTGTATTTACTCCAGTTAAGTCAGAAACCCAGCCACTGATATTTTTAGATTTATTAAATGCCAGTTGTTCTTCTTTACTATGAAAAATCACATTACTCTCAACAGTGATCCCCAGTGGCGAGAATAAATTTTCTGTTGCGAAATCAAATACAGATTGCCCAGTTGATTTTACAAGAATGCCCGACAAAATATCTGGTCCTATGAGCGGAGTGTATCTAAATTTTCCTATCTGGCCTCTACCTCCTAATAAATCAAGGGTAAACTTTACCCAGTCATTACTTGTAAAATACTTTATGTAGGGTGCAAAAAATTTATACTTATAGGGAGCTGTCATTGTCATCAAATTCTTAAGTGTAACATTTTGAATTGTTGTTTCTTTTTTTTTAACTATGTAATCTGGAAAAAAATCTAATACTTTCTGGTTGATACTTTTAATGTACCCTTTGTCTATAGCCATCCCAATCAATATGGAAATAATACTTTTTGTTACTGAATAAACATGGATTCGGCTAGTAGTAGTGCATCCATTAAAGTAATTTTCATATAGTGTTTTACCGTCTTTTAGTACAACCAAGCCTGCAATATTGCTATAATCATTTTTTATTTTCTTTTCTAACACTTTCGCTTTTTCTGAAACCATATAATTCTCCTTTATTGTCTTTATAGCTTGCTTCACAATGTTTCTTCCATGTTTTTCTTCACTTTAAAAATATGCACTCTAGCTCAATTATCTTTTAGTTAGTTATATGATTATGTGAAAGAGTCGGGTCCATATTATTCTTCACATTTGTTACATGCACTTAGCTGAGTCTAAATATTTTACACTTTCTTTTTAACAGGATAATAAATTTCAGTTATAAGTTCACTTTCTTTTGAAACTTGAGAAGGGTCAGTTACATATACTTCATAAAGGGCATTGTTAGACTCATATCCTTCCTTTTCTGCCCATTCGCGTTGTTTAGTGTACACAGAAGATAGGTTAGAATAAGAGCCATATAGAACTGTTTTTAAGCATAGTCCTGAGTGAAAATCCCGTGTACCTGTAACATACTCTTTTACTGGAATGGCAAATTCAGTATCTAAACCTAGTGTACTAAATTGTGCACTGTGAAAAAGCACCATTGGTGGAGCAAGCATATTTAATTTGTTGTCTTCAATTTTCTTAAATAATTTCCTAAAGCAATTTCCATATTCTTCAGCAAAATCGTACTCATGAACCATTTTTCGGATATATAGAAGATACATCAAAGGTACTTCTACAAGTTGCACATCAATGCTTTCTAGATATGACATAATTGACTTTCCTTGCTTTAAATTTAATATATCATTATTTAGTTGGTCTAAAGTTTTTTCAAATTCTTGTACTTGTTTCTCAACTTCTTTTTTCTTTGAGGTAAGTGCTAAGTAAAGTTTTTTGTCCTTTGATTTTTCTGAATCAAGTATTGTTTTAATTTCTTCTAAAGAAAAATTGTATGATTTTAGACGGGTGATAAATAACATGGTTTCTAATTGGTCGATAGAATAATATCTATAGCCATTTTCAGGGTTGATTTCATTAGGCAGAATTAGACCTATTTCGGCATAATAACGAAGGGTCTTTGTAGATACTCTGCATATATTAGAAAAATTGCCGATAGACAACATATTTTATTCTCCTTTTAACTTTTTTAACTCTCTTTGAATAAAATTATACACCTTACCGTAAGGGTAAAGTCAAAGACGTTTTTATATAGATAGTGAGACATCTTATAACCTGTTGCAAGATTAATATTATATTAACATTCAATGCCTAAAAAAAATAGACTTTTGTGATAAAATCTGATAAAATTTGACTAATGAATTTAGTTGGAACCTAAGCTTGGGCAAAACCAGCGTTGTGCCGCGATGTTTTGAAAGCTAATACTGAAGATGATAATTAAATGTAGTGTCAATTAAAAGAAAAAAATAAACTAGATTCATCATATGCAACAAAAGGAGGTATTATTTTGAATATTTATGAAGCTATTTATTTAAGAAAAACAGTTAGAGATTTTAACGAAAAAGACATTGATGAAGATATAATAAGAAAAATTATTGATGCGGGATTACAAGCGCCTACAAATAATCATATGCGTCAGTGGGAATTTATTATCATAAAAGATAAAGCAAGCAGACTTAAAGTCATTGATAAAATAGTAAATAATACTACGAAAGAAGACTCAGAAAAAATAATTGATAAATGGGGAATGACTGATCAATTACAACGGGAAATGTATATTGAGGCAATTCCAAAACAATATCAAATGCTTTTAACTGCAGGTTGCCTTATTATACCATGTTTTTATCAAAGTAAGCCTCTTTTAAAACCTTCTAATTTGTCCGACTTAAACTCTTTTGCTTCAATATGGTGTTGTATTGAAAACATACTACTTACTGCAGCAAGTGAGGGAATATTCGGTGTAACTAGGATTCCTTTTGATAAAGAGATCGAGCATTTGAGAGAAGTTTTAAAAATACCAGAAGATTATGAGTTTCCATGTTATCTTGCATTGGGGTATCCAGACGAAAATGTAAAACAAATTAGACAGCATGAAATTAAAGCTGAGGATCGAATGCATTTTAATAAATGGTAACGCCCTCCATGGCTGTTGAGTTGGGAAGGGGACATCGGAGGTCAGTTCTGTTGCTACTGGAGGGGCTCGTATAGTCAAAGGAAGTTAATAAAAAGATGAAATACTATGGTTTAATAAAGCCAGGGATTTTAAAAAGTATATACAGTCAAATGAGTATTGAAGATTACAGTTTTGTTTAGATTACTGAAGCGATTATATTTGAGGAGCCCAGTGCGGTAATTCCGCAGGCTATGAACTGTGCAAGGATTGTTGGGTAACTGGCAGTTATACCGTGATGATGAAAACAGTGCAAATAATCTTTTGGAGGCAAATCAATGGAGACAAACGAAATAAATAAAAAAGCTTGGAACCATGCAACCCCTAATATTAACATAGATGGCGGTATATATATTTATGAATATAAACTATATAGAGAACATTAAAGATGTCATTAATTCAAATTTCAATAACTTTTGTATTACAGCTTCTATTTTATCAAATTCTCATATTTATCAAATTCTCATAACAAAATATGCAAGTATTATAAATGGGCTAGGAATCCATTTAATAGTTGGTTTAGTCGGATATATGATATCAATATTCCTAATAATTTAATTTGTGATGAAGTAAAAAACTACGATTTGATATAGAAAAAGGAGAGCTTCCTTTTCTTTTAATAACTACTGAAAATAAGGAAAGCAATAATCTACTTAAAGAGTCGTTCAACCTGAATAATATTAACATGTTTTATGAGCAAACAGGCATGGCAATGGGTTTAGATAAATTAAACCAGACAGATAATCCTAATAACTATGAAATAAGAACTATTAATAATATGATTGAATTAAATAAATGGAATAACATTATAGAAATAGTGTTTAAAGATAAAAAAAATAGCGTATTGTATTCTAAATTAGTAAATCATAGAAACTTTACCTTTCTAGGGTGTTATCACCAGGAAAGTATTATAGCAACGACACTTTTATATATTAAAAATGATGTTGCTGGTATTCATATGGTGGCTACTTTAAATGAATTCCGTAATAACGGAATTGGAACATTAATTACAAAAAAAGCATTTGAATTGGCAGAATTGAAAGGAGCTAAAATAGGAGTTTTGCAGTCTTCACCTATGGGGAAGTCTATGTATAAATATATTGGTTTTTAAGAGTATTTCAGAATATATCATTGGGAATATAAATTTGCATAAGTTACGGAAGCTAGTATATTTGATAAGAATTACAAAGTTCGATTGGGTGCCTAGATGAACACAGGTGTGAAAGGTTGAATACCACTTAATTACCGCATATCGTGTGTGTGCTTTAAGAGTTGCTTCGAAGATCATTTTTTGATTCAATATAAAGTTGGAGGAATATCAAAATGAAATATTTTAAGAAAATTGAAGGTAAAAAGTTATATCTTTCACCTGTTAATCCAGAAGACGTTGGTATTTATACTAAATGGGTTAATGATTTATCTATGTCGATAAGACTAGGGTCAGCATCAAATGTATATAGTTTACAGCAGGAAAAGAGTTTTCTTGAAAGCATGGCAAAGGAAGGCCATAATTTCGCTATAATTTTAAAAGATTCCGATAAATTAATAGGAAACGGTTCATTATTTTCTGTAAATAATACTTATAGGTCAGCTACATTAGGTTTGTTTATAGGAGATGAAGAGAATAGAAATAAAGGGTTAGGAACTGAAGCGTTGCAGTTATTAACTGAGTATGGATTTAAGATACTTAACCTCAATAACATTATGCTACAGGTATTTGAATTTAATAAAGCAGCAATTAAGTGTTACGAAAAAGCTGGTTTTAGAACTTTTGGAAAAAGAACGATGAGTTGCTGTATTAATGGTAAGTACTATGATGAGTATTATATGGAGATTTTGCCTAAGGATATAAAGTCTACATTCTTAGATGAATTTTTACCATAGACTTGTTTTATATAAGTCAGCGTAGAGCACTTAATATTAAAAGTAGTTTGAAATAGTATTATTAAGGTTAATGGAGCTGAAAGTTTATAAACTGCTTTATTATAAGGAGATGCAATGATGAGGATGAAAATATATTATTTTTCTGGAACAGGAAATTCATATGTTGTAGCAAAGGATATTGCAAATAAATTAAAGGCAGATTTGATACCTATAGCAGAAGTCATCAATATAGATAAAATATACATTAATGCTGACAGTATAGGTATCATATTTCCATCTTATTTAGCTCCATTAGCTGGAATACCTCTTATAGTAGAACAATTTATTAGGAAAATAATCAATATTAAATCCATTCATATTTTTGCGGTTTGCACCTGTGGAGGATATGAATGTGTTAATGCACTTCCTTCATTAAAAAAATTGGAACAAGTAATAAGGTCATGTGGAGGCAAACTATCGGCAGATTATTCTACAAGACTTCCTATGAACAACTTAGATTATGATCATATACCAATCCCCATAAATAGGAACCATGAGACTATTATTAACAGAAGTAAAATCAAGGTTGATAATATTTGCTATCGTATCAAAAAGAAAAAAGGTACTAAATATAAAGTAGTAAAAATTTTATTTAACTTAGTAATGACTCCACTATATAAATTGATGCAACAGCCGGTTACAAACGACTTAAAGAAAAAAGCAAAAGAACCATTGGATACTCAACTTAAGTATTATGAATTAATTCCATTAACAGATAAAAGTATATTAGTAAATGAAAAATGTAATGGTTGCGGAATATGTAAGAAAGTTTGTCCTGTAAATAATATTATAATTGTTAATAGTAAACCGGAGTTTCAACATAGATGCCAGATGTGTTTTGCTTGTGATGAGTGGTGTCCGTCCAGTGCAATTCAGCATTGGAGTAGATCTGAAAGCGTAAAGTATCATCATCCAGACGTAACAATTTCCGATATATTATAAAATGAATAGTATAATTAATTAGGTATTTGATGGAACACGACAAGTATAATTAATTTCCATACCATTATTTTATATTCAAATCTTTCTTTAAAAGCTTGGAAATAGTATGCTTTAAAATAGATTTTGGGATCTTAGATACCAATTTTATATATTTAGGAAAAATTTTTGTTTTGCCTGACAAAAGCTTATCTATAGCAATTTTTGCTACAATATCAGGTTTCATAGCTAAATCTGCTTTTGTATTTGCATCATCGAAAAAATTAGTATCAGTATCTCCAGGATATAAACAGCTTACAATAACTGATGAGTCCTTTAACTCATATTGCAGGGCTTCTGTAAAAAGACTTACAAAGGATTTAGTTGCTGAATATACACTAGCATAACCTAAAGGATAAAGACCTGCTACACTAGAAACATTTAAAATATAACCTTTGTTGCGATTCTTAATCATTGGCAAAAAATAATGTGTTAATGAAACAATTGTTTTAATGTTTAAATCAATCACTCTTAACTGGTTGTCTAAATTTAGTTTTTCAAACTCGCCAAACAATCCAATGCCAGCATTATTTATAAGCATATTTACCATTAGGCCCTTTTTAATACACCAATCATAAATTTCTTCACCTACACTACTTTTGGTCAAATCTATAGGATAGTACTCAACTTTAATATTGTATTTTTTTTCTAATTTACCTTTTAATTCTTTTAATTTATCCTCTGTTCTAGCTACTAAAATAAGATTCATCTTCTCCTTAGCACATTTAAAAGCCAATTCTTTACCAATTCCCTTACTTGCACCAGTTATAAGAGTATAGTTATTTTGAATACTCATTATAATGCATCCTTAAGCGTTATGAGCGTTATGTAAAATTCACATGAATTATTATACCACATATTAGTATAAAGTTGACACATAAATATTAAATTAAAATGGAAAAAATGTTGATTTAATTTACAATTTGAAATAAAATTATATAGGAGTAATAAGTTTCTATTTATTGATGCTTTTAATTAAGGAGTTTCTTAAATATTGCGTTCACTTTTCACGGCGCCTATTTGTCATAAAATAAGGCTTAGTGTAATAGTTATTGGAAATTATATTTTCAGTATTCCTAAATGAAAAAGATACAAATAAATAGATTAAGGAAAGACTACTTCCACTATTAAATAGTAGCGGAAGTTTATTTTCAGTATTTGAATAATTAAGAAACGGGGAGTGAATGTATGAAAAAGGTGAGGATTTATGTTTCGGTGCTTTTATGTTTTTTACTTTTATTTGGTCAAATGACAACATCACTAGCTTTAGCTGAAATCTTTCCCAATGAAAGTATTGAATATTTAAGTCAGACAGTAGAGAATGGGACAGAAGATTTATACTTTGAGGAAATAATGAAAGACAACGATGAGGGTGCTGATTCTATTAGTTTGCATGCACAAGAAGAACTGTTTATTTCAGGCACAGTATCATTGCCTGATGAACACATTGCACCACAGGGAGGACTGACTGTAAGAGTCAATGCAAGAACAGGAAATTCAACATTGTCTCAAAATGTTGTAATTCCAGAAGGAGAAAAAACAGTTGATTATGCAATAACTGTACAAAGCCAATCTTTATATTCAGTCTATTATAGCACAACCAATTCAAATTATTTATCTACAGGCTATTATAATGGTGAAGATACAATACGAAGTAGCACATCTAAACAGGTTAATTTAGAGGATGGAAGTAAAAGTGATATAAATCTTACCCTTATCCCAATGAGGAGTATTAGTGGAATAGTTTCCTTGCCTTCTAATATAGGTTCACTTGATGCAGATTTAAATGTTACCATTTTTGCAGTTTGTGGAAGTGACAATAGATCTGTTAGGGTAACAGTACCTGCAAATGAAAATATGGCTGTTTATTCTATTATGGTTCCTCCAAATGAACCAGGTACTGGATATAGCGTAAGGTACCAGACAGCTAATAATCAAATTGTAGGAACAGCTTATTATACTAATAGTGAGATGACTAGAAATTCAAATATTGCAGAAAAGATAGATGTATCTTTAAATGATTTTTCAGATTTAAATATAACACTTATGTCAAAAAAAGCAATATCAGGAATCATATCTTTGCCACATTTGGCACCTGAAGGTGGAGTTGTTTTTACTGTGAGAGCAGTATGTGGATCAGATAGAGATTCTTTAAATGTTACAATACCTGAAGGAAGCCTTTATGCTCCATATGAATTAAAAGTACCTCCAAATGATCCTGACACAGGATATTTGATTAGTTATGAGACATCCAATACAAGATATATTTCACCTGGGTACTATAATACAAGTAATAGTGTGAGATTTAATAACCTTGCAACCTTAGTAAGTGTAAGTCAAGAAGATAAACATCATATTAATATGGATATAATAACAAAAAAGGCTATTAGTGGCGTGGTTAGCATTCCAACGGGAGTAGCTCCTTTAGGAGGAATTAATGTTACTGTAAGAGCTGCCTATGGTTCTGATACTGCAAACTATGATGTACATATTAATGAAGGTGAATCGTCAGCTGAGTACATATTATATGTACCAGAAGGATTAGCTTATAAGGTCAATTACCAGACTTTGCACAATGCCTATATACAAACAGGTTATTATAATCAAAATG
The DNA here is from genome assembly GCA_008125075.1 of Acetivibrio alkalicellulosi. GTDB lineage: Bacteria > Bacillota > Clostridia > Acetivibrionales > Acetivibrionaceae > Herbivorax > Herbivorax alkalicellulosi. The sequence continues at coordinate 647,956 of VLTH01000001.1, forward strand.
CTACTGTACGTGAATTAGAAGGGGCAAGTGATATTAATACAGTTTCAGGAGACAAAACAGAAATTGATTTGACGTTAATTCCTAAAACTATAATAAGTGGCAAAGTTTCGTTGCCATTTGGAACCGCACCTGAAGATGGTGTAAGTATAGAAGTAATTGTTGCTCAAAACAACAGAACTATAGAAAAAACGAATATAATAATACCTGAAGGTCAAAATAGCGCTACTTATTCAATTTATGTTCCTACAGGAACTGGTTATAATGTATCTTACAAAACTTCAGACAATAAATATGTTAATCAAGGGTATTACAATAGAAATTCAACTGTAAGACATTTAAATTCTGCAACGTTAATTAATGTAGGTAATGAAGATATTTCAAATATTAATATATTTCTTTTAGAAAAGCGAACTATAAGTGGGATTTTATCCATGCCTTCAGGCGTTGCACCATCAGAGGGAATTAGTTTTAAAATCACTGCTACATCAGGGAATGATAGTGATACTACAACTGTTACAATTCCAGCAGGACAAAGTACAGTTGCATATTCTCTAAATGTTCCTGCAAATTCAGGGTATATAATAAAGTGTGAATTGCAATCAATTTATGCAAATTACATGACGGTAACTTACTATAATGCAGGAGGAACAGTATTTAATGTTGATTCTGCCATGAGGATTGATACAACAGGAGGCAATCAAAATAACATAAACATAATGCTTTTAGAAAAAAGAACTGTAAAAGGAACTTTATCTCTTCCGCATGGTACAGCTCCTTTAGAAGGATTGACATTTACCTATGAATACAAAGGAAGAATAACCACTATTTATATTCCTCCAGGAGAGAGTTCTGCACCTTTTACTTTATATTATGATCCTGGTGAATACAAGATATTTTACCAATGTCCTCCAGATGATATATATGTATCTCGGGGATATTACAGCAAAGCAGGTACTGTTACTGATGAAAGGTTAGCTGATGTTGTTGATGTCAGAACAGGAAATCAGGTAGGCATAAATTTAGTGCTTATTCTAAAGAAAACTATAACTGGAAAAGTTGAACTTTCAAATGGAGTAGCTCCACAAGGAGGATATAGAGTTACTTTAAATGCTTCAGCTAGAGGAGTATCTGAAAAGATTACAGTAACAATACCAGAAGGAAGTAAATCAGCAGATTACATACTTTTTGTACCTCCGGCAAACAACTACAAGGTTTGGTATGAGTGCTCTGAAGATTATAATTTTGTAAGCCCTATGTATTATAACTCTAGGGAAATTGTGAGAGATGAATCTTTAGCAACAGAAATGGATCTTAGGTCGGAGAATAAAACGGGCATAGATTTAAAACTAATTAAAAAGAGAACTATTAGTGGTAATGTTATTCTTCCAACAGGAATTGCACCTACAGGTGGAGTTGACGCTACTGTTGTTATAGATAATGGAAAAGACAGCATTAGTATTCCAGTCAATATACCAGAAGGTGAAAGTACTGCTAGCTACACTGCTTTTCTTCCAGCTGGTCAAAACTATAGAGTTTTATATAAGGTTCCATTAAATAGTGAATATGCAACAGACGGCTATTTTGGAGTAAACGGGACTACATTAAATGTCAGTTCAGCTCAATATCTTGATTTAAGTGAAGAAAACAAAACTGAAGTAAATATTACTTTAATACTTAAAAATACTATTAGCGGCACTGTATCACTACTCTCGGGTACTGCACCTTCTAGAGGATTAAGAGTAACAGTTCATGCGGGAAATAGTTATTCAACACAAGTTACAATTCCAGAGGGAATGAGTTCCATTCCATATGCAATTAAAGTTCCACCAAATGCGGAAGGATCAGGATATAAAGTATACTATAGGCTTAGCTCTAGCAATGTTTACGAAATAAGAGGTTATTACAGCGGAAATGGAATGACTGTTGATGAAAGTAGTGCAGAGCTTGTTGATGTTAGTAAATCAAATAAAGAATTAATGCTAACTCTAATACCTAGAACTATTGAAGATGAAGAAGAACAGGTATTTAGAAACATAAATGGAAGAGTGGTTTTACCTTATGGAGTTGCTCCAACAGGTGGACTTAGAGTAACCTTATTAGCATCTAATGGAGTTAATTCAAAATCGGTTTCAGTTACCATACCCCAAGGTTTAAGTTCAATTCCTTATTCAATTTCAGTACCTGAGGGAAAAGGATATAGGGTTAGATATCAGATATCAAATGAAGCTTATATAACAGATGCATTCTATGGATTGCCAAACACCGTAAGAAATATTGATTTTGCACAATTAATTGATTTAGAAAAAGAAGATGTTAATGATATTGATATCACCTTGATTGATAAAAAACAAATTACAGGTAGGATTGATTTAGAAAGGGGAATTGCACCTTCAGGTGGAGTATCTGTTAAGATAACTGCTTCAAACTCTAGTGACACTGAAAGCAAGACATTTAGAATTCCGCAAGGATACAGCTCGATAAACTACTCTCTCTATATACCAGAAGGAGATGGGTATAAAGTTCAGTATGAAACTTCAGTAAAAACATTTATGCCTTCAGGTTATTACAGTGATAAGGGAACTACATTAAATAATTCCGAAGGCAAATTACTAAACATTAATGATCATTTATCAGATATAAACCTAACTGTTATAACAAAAAAGACTATCAGTGGAAAGGTTTACTTATCCTCGGGAACTGCTCCATCAGGTGGTATGAGAGTAACTGTGAGTGCTGACAACAAAGTAGATAAGGACTCTAGTGTGGTTACAATTCCAGAAGGTTTAAATTATGCAGAATATACTCTATACGTTCCTTCAGATGAAGGTTATATTATAAAGTATGAGACAGCAAACAGTGGATTTATTAGTCCTTGTTATTATTCCAGTTCAGGAACTACTGATATTGAGGCTCTCGCAACTCCAATTAATGTTTTAAATGACATGGTAGATATTGATATGACTATGATATCAAGGAGAGCAATTAGTGGAATGATACTTCTTCCAGAAGGATTTGCTCCTGGTGGTGGTATTGATGTCCGAGTTACAGTGTCAAATTCTAATGAAAGAGTTAATATAAATCTTACAATTCCACATGGAGAAAACTCAGTACCTTATTATATAAATTTATCTTCTGATAGAGGATATACAGTTAAATATGAGACAAATTCTGAAGAATATGTTTCAGAAGGGTATTTTAGTGTTTATGGAACAACCAGGGAGTTGTCTCAGGCAACAAGATTAGATACAATACAGGCAGATCAGGTCGGTAAAAATATTACTCTGATTAAGAAAAAATCTATAGAGGGAACAGTTTCCCTGCCTTCAGGAATTGCTCCTTTTGGAGGAATAAGGCTTTCCATTAATGCAACCAATGGAAAAGATAGAGGAAGCTCTACAGTAGTTATTTCTGAGGTAAGTAGCTCAGTTAAATATAAATTATATGTTCCGTCAGGTGACAATTATACGGTTAGTTATTCTATATTAAATGCAGATGGAAGCTATTTGTTTCCTGGATACTATGGTGAAGAAGAAACAACTAGATACATATCAAAGACAAGATCAATTGATGTTACAAAAACAAATGCTACAGGTATAAACATGTTGCTTATACCCAATAGAGTGGTTTCAGGAGTGATTTCACTGCCAGCAGGTACTGCTCCTACAGGAGGATTAATAATTGATGTAACTGCATCTAACGGAGTTGATGGAGTAAAAACTTCAGTAGCTATGTTGCAGGGAACCAGTTCAGTGCCATATAGAATTTATCTACCGGAAGGAAACGACTATTCAATAGGCTATACAATAAATAATGAAAACTATTTATCAGGATACTATAATGCTGGTGAAACTGTTTTATTAAGAGAAGATGCAACATTATTTAATGTGGGCAAAAGTGATATATCAGGTCTTAACATGACTATGATTTTAAAGAAAGTAATAAGTGGTACTGTAAGCTTGCCAGGTGGAGCTGAGGCACCTTTAGGAGGAATAAATGTAACATTAAGTGCTGGAAACTTCAGAACCAATGTGTTAATTCCCCAAGGCGAAAGATCGGCAGAGTATTCTTTGAAAGTAGCACCAAATAGACTTGGAAGAGGCTATACCTTGCAGTATAATATTCCATCAAACTTAGATTATGTTACAACAGGATATTACAATTTTGATAAAACAGTGCCAGGTGTACAAACTGCAACAACTATTGATGTAATAGATGGAGATAAATCAAATATCAACATAACTATACTAGATATGAGCATTATTCGTGGAATAGTCAAATTACCATTTGGCACTGCACCAGAAGGTGGAATGGAAATTACTGTTTCAGTAGCTAATACATCTTACAACACAACGGTAACTATTCCTTATGGAGCAAGTCAAATACCTTATGAATTAAGACTTCCTCCAAATAGGTTTGGAACAGGCTATAGAATTAGATATTCGGTAAGTCCAATATATGGTTATGCTCAAACAGGTTTTTACAGTGACGGGGGAACTGTCATAAATACAAACCAAGCTACACTTATTGATGTATATGATAGCAATCAAGCTAACAAGGACATAACTCTAATAGCTAATAATTATATATCTGGAACTGTTTCATTAGGTGATAAAGTTGCTCCAGTGGGAGGACTAAAGCTAAGTGTTATTGCCTTAAATCAAAGTGCAAGTAGCTCTGTAAATGTGGTAATACCTGAAGGAGAGGCTACAGTAGACTACGTATTAAACATTCAACATGGAACAGGTTATAGACTCTACTATACTACCAGTGATTATAATTATGTAGAAAATGGTTATTACAGCAGTTCGTCAGAAACGGTATCTGATTTAGCTAGAGCAACTGTATTTAACGTTAGTGGTAATGTTGAAGGAAAAAATCTTAGACTTATATCAAAAAGAAAGATTTCTGGTTTAGTATCACTACCTAATGAACAGTTAGCACCAGAAGGAGGAATAAGTGTAGAGGTATTTATTGAAAATAGACACTTTAAAGATTCAATGCTTGTCTTTATACCTGAAAACACCAATTACCAAAGCTATAGCTTCAATATGCCTCCATTCGATAACTATAGATTGGAATATGTATTAAATGAAAAAGAATATGTTAACAGGGGCTTTTATTCTAAAGATGGCACTGTCTTAATTCAAAACCAAGCGACTCTTATAGACAACACAAATGAAGATGTAGATAATTTAAATATTACACTTGTTAAAAACAGAATTATTAGGGGATATGTATTACTTCCCTCAGTAACTAACTTACAAGGAGGACTTGATGTAAAGGTAACTGCTACAAATAACAGGTATTCAAATGATGATAATATTAATATCCCTGAGGGCAGTAATATAGCTCCATTTTTAATATCAGTACCTCCTTCATCAGAATACACATTATCATATCAAGTATCTAGAAATTTAGACTACGTACATATTGGATATTACAATGAGAATAGTACTGTTTCTTCTAGAAATATGGCTTCTTTAATTGATGTTTCTAAAGAGGATTGGGAAGGATTAAACTTAAACATTATAAATTATAATTCAATAAGTGGTGTTGTAAATTTACCTGTAGGAAATGCTCCAACAGAAGGAGTAACAGTGAAGGTTGTTGCTAAAAGTTCTTCTAATACAAGGGAAATAACTGTAACTATACCTGAAGGGGAAAACTCTGCACCATATAATATGTTTGTTACTAATGGAAGTAATTATAAGGTTTATTACCTTATGAGTACAAATCCTCAATATGCAGATAAAGGTTTTTATACTCCTTTTTATACAGTGCTAGATGAAAAATCAGCAGTTAATTTAAATACAAATACAGAATCTAAAAAAGACATTAATCTAACTTTGATACCAAAGAGAACGATAAGCGGTATAATTAAACTTCCCTCAGGAGAAATTGCTCCTTATGAAGGTATTGATGTTGATGTAATAGCTATAGGAGGAGATAAGACAACTGTAACAATACCCTCAGGCAGTAATTATACTTCGTTTTCTCTTAATGTACTTCAAAATTCACATGGTGAGGGATATAAACTGAAGTTTGAGCTTGCAAAGAATTATGGATATGTAATTTATGGTTATTATAGTTCTTCTGGAAGTGTAAGACTAGAACAAAATGCCATAAACATAGATATAAGCAGCGGAGATGTAAATGGTATAGAACTTCAGATTATGAGACCTAGAATCATTTCGGGAAATGTATATTTAAAAGAAGCTGTGAAAGCAGAAAATGGACTGAGAGTAAATATCATTGCTTCAAATACTATAGACAGTGTCTCAACTCAAGTGATTATACCTAAAGGAGCCGATAGCGCACAATATTCCTTAAGTGTACCTCCTAATGATATTGGCAATGAGTACAAGGTAAGATATGAGAATTGGACTAATGATAATTATGCCAATCAAGGGTATTTTAGTACTTCAGGAACAACAAGAACATCGGCTTTGGGAAGCTATGTAAATGTTAGGAATGATGATGCACAAGACATCAATATAGGTATAATAGAAAAGGTAATTGTATCAGGGAAAATTTATTTTCTAGATGGAGAAGCTCCAAAAGGTGGAATTACAATTGGAGTAAAAGTTGAAAACAGTACTGACAGTAATACATCATATGTAACTATGCCAGAAGATTCAGACAATGTTGAGTATAAGCTTTTAATTCCTGCTGGAAATGGATATAAAGTTAGTTATGAGTTTTCAACAAAAAATGATTATGTCCCATGGGGATTCTACAATAGTGATGGTACTGTTTACATAACCGAAAATGCTCAACTATTAGATTTGACATATGGGGACATTGATAATATAGACATGAGTATAATGGAGAAAAAATCAATAAGTGGAATAGTTGCATTACCTCAAGGAGTAGCTCCACAAGGAGGCATAAAGGTTGAAATTTATGCAGAAGAGGCAGGAGACACATGGGTTACCATTCCGGAAGGAGAGAGATCTGTTGAGTATTCAATTAAAGTTCTTCCAGATGTTTCTGAAAATAGAGGATACAAAGTAAGATATGTTATATCCTCAATTCATGGTCTTGTAACATATGGTTTTTACAATGAAAATGGAACAGTAAGAAATAGTAAATTGGGGACTTTTGTAAATGCAAGCGATAAAGATGTATCTGGTGTGAATATTACCATAATGGAATTAAAAGAAGTTAAAGGCAGAGTAAATCTTCCTGAGGGAGTGGCACCAAGAGGAGGAATAGCATTAAATGTTACTGTATCAAATGAGGTAGATGGAGTATCTCAGGTTGTTGTAATTCCTCAGGGTGAGAGTTTTGCAGAATACTCTATAAGTATTCCTCCTAACGACACAGGATACAATTACCTTGTGAAATATGAGAATTGGTTAAACCCTATTTATACAACATATGGCTATTATGGAAAATCAGGTACAGTGACTAATATATCCTTTGCAGATACTATAGATGTAAATAAAAATAATGCCAAGGATATTGATATGACATTATTAAAAAAGAAAACTGTAAGTGGAACAATAATAGTACCTGAAGGATATTCGCTTCCTGACAATGGACTTGAAATGAGAGTATATGTTTCAAATGGTATAGAAACATATTATCAAACAATCAATATACCCTATGGAACATATTCACTACCATATTCAGTTTATGCAGAATCAGGTTCAGGGTACAGACTATATTACATAATTAGCAACTCTGATGATTTTATGTACTATGGTTTTCATACTTTTGAGGGAACGTCAACTGATTACGATAGGGCTAAGACCTTTAGCATTCTTGACGAAAATATAACTGAAAGAGATCTACATCTTCTTCCAGCGAAAAAAGTATCGGGAACTATATCAATTCCTGAAGGGTTTAACTTATCAGAAAGGCTTAGAATAAATATAAGTGCGTCTAATGAATTTAATATTGGAAGTACTACAATTGAAATTCCAATAGGTGTTAGAACTGTAGAATATGTTTTAAGGCTTCCAGTTGGTGATGGATATAAACTAAAGTATAGTATTTTACCTGTAAAGGGATTAGCACAAACTGGTTATTATAGTGAAGAGGGAACGGTTAGGGAAATATCTTCAGCAATTGAATTTGAAGTAAGTACAGAAGATATCTTCTATAAAAATCTTACTTTACTAGAGAATATGGCTATTAGTGGGCTTATAATGCTTCCATATGGCAACGCACCTGAAGGAGGATTAAAAGTAACTGTAACGGCAACTAATTCTTATGAAAATTCACATATTACGGTAGAAATACCAGAGGGTAAAAGCAGTGTACCTTATGTATTAAGTGTATCACCAAATCCTGAGAATTCACCATATATTATAAGGTACAACATAGTAAGCATGGATTATTCTGATATTGGTTATTATAGCATAAATGGTACTAGAACTCTTTCAAGCATGGCATCACCTATAGATGTAAGTAGAGAAAATGCTCAGGACATAGATGTTACACTAATTGAAAAAAGGGTTATAGGTGGTAAAGTTTCCTTACCAAAGCCTGCAGGAAAAGATGGCTTAGATGTAACAGTAAAAGCAATAGGAAGAAACATAGAAGATCATGTGGTAACTATACATATTTCAGAAGGGGAGCTAGAAGCGCCTTATGCATTGAAGGTTTCGCCTAATGCAGAAGATGTTCACTACAAGATATCTTATGAAATAAGTGATGGAGAGGGATATGTTAAAAAAGGTTATTACAACTGTGGTCTAACAGTTCCAGACATAAACCTTGCAACTCCTATTAATGTAAGCAACAGTGATTATAATAATGCAGACCTTGAACTCATAAAAAGTGAAACTATTTCAGGTAGAGTGTCACTTCCTAATGATGAAAAAGCTCCAATTGGAGGCATTTCTGTCACTGTATTTGCTCAAAAAGCTGATTACACAGGATATAGGGTTAGTAAAAGCATTTCAATACCACAAAATCAGAGTTATGCAGATTATGTTTTAAATGTTCCAATAAGCAATTCTAAAGTTTTAGAGGTTGAGCTAAAAGCAGTTACTGATAATGGTACTGTTGATACAATAGATGATTACACAATAGATACCAGAGTCTTTATACCTATGAAGGAAGAAATGAACTCAGATTATCATGTTGGATACAGTTATTTTGTAAACGACAGGTATTTTGAAAATGGTTTCTATTCTGAAAATGGAACAGTAGCTTCAACTAATTTAGCTCAATTTGTCAATGTAGCTTCAAATGAAGCAGGAGATGTTAACCTGACACTTTTACCAAAAGTAAGAACAATTAAAGGAACTGTTGTGCTTCCAACAGGTAATACAGCTCCTTCGGGTGGAGTATCAGTTAAGCTAGAAGCTATAAATGAGTTGTTAGATTATAATATTCAAAGGACAGTAACAATTCCTCAAGGTGCTTCATCTGTGAATTTTGATATATTTGTGCCAGCACTTGATGGATATAGTATTATGTATTCAGTAGATTCCAAATTTAAATTTGTTACAACAGGTTATTACTCAGTAACAGGAACTAAGGGAAAACTAAGCTCATCCACACCAATAAACGCTTTTGAAAGTGATGTAAACGATATTGGTATTAACATTCTGCAGGGTAAAGAAGTAAGTGGAACAGTATCTTTGCCATCTGGATATAGACTTCAAAGAGATGATTTTTGGTTTTGGGTTAATGTATCCAATGAAAACTATAAGTCGTCTCAGTATGTAGATATGAGAAGGAACAGTAACTCAGCCAGCTATTCAGTTTATGTTCCAGAGGGATCTGACTATATTGTAAGCTATTCACTTATACCGTTGTTTGGTGAATATGTAGAAAAAGGCTATGTAAGTTATAGTATTACTACACCTAATAAAAACAATGCAGTCAAATTTAATGTGGCAGATAACATAAGAGGTGTAAATATAACTCTTTTACCTGCTGGCAGATCAATTGGTGGAACTGTTTCTTTACCAGATGGTACAGGAGTTGTTCCATATAATTTAAGTGTTCCTGCAGCAAATAATTATACTATGGAATACACTTTAAAAACAGAAAAAGAATCTTTGATTAGTAAAGGGTATTATAGTAAAAATGGTACTTCAACTCGCTTGACTGATTCAACTTTTTTAAATGTAACAAACACAAATGCATTTGATGTGAGCATTTCACTTATAGATAAAGAAAGTATAGAAGTTGATGGAATGATAATAAACAAAACATCTGTTATGTTAAATTCAGGTCAAAGTGTTGGATTAGGAGTTAGATTTATACCTTATAACGCTACAAATAGAAGTGTTAAATGGTACTCTAGCAATACAAACATAGCTGTTGTATCATCTGATGGAGTTGTAACAGCAAAAACGCCTGGTACAGCAATTATAAGAGCTGTTAGTAATAATTCACATATTGTTATGTGTGTTGTTTCTGTTAGAAATTCAGATATTCAAGAAGTATTTATGGATAAGAGTTCTATTTCCTTAAATGCCGGAGAGATTGAAAGGCTTAATGTAATTACACAAATTTATGGAGATTTTATTTGGATGTCAGATGATGATAATATAGCAGAGGTTTCAGATCAAGGTATTGTAATTGCAAAGTCTATTGGAACTACAATTATACGTGCTATAAATCAATTTGACAGTACTATTTATGCAATATGTACTATAAATGTTTCTATTCCGGTAAGTAAGATAGAAATAGAAACAGATGAAATGACAATTAAAGTAGGAGACAGGATGAGATTAGAAGCTCAAGTACTACCACAGGAATCAACATCAAAAAGTATCATGTGGTACTCTGAAAATGAGAATATTGTAAGGGTTACAGAATCTGGTGAGATAACTGCTGTTGGAGCTGGAACAACCTATGTAACTGCAAGGAGTACATTTGACTCATCAATAAAAGAGGTTTGCAAAATAGAAGTGCTACCTTTGATAATAGAAAGTATAAGTATTATAGATGAGCTTATGGTATATCCATTTGAAGTTCATAAATTAAAACCTGTTATACTTCCAGTAGGTGTTTTAGAGGAAGTTAAGTGGGTGTCAAGTAATACGAATGTTGCAGTTGTTTCAAATGATGGTATAGTTACTGCAATAAATGTTGGAGAAGCTGTTATATCGGTGACAAGTTTAACTGATCCATCAAAATCAGCTACTTGTGTTATTAAGGTTAAACCTGTTCTTGTTACAGAGGTAAGGTTTAGGAATAAAAATGAAAGCATAATAGCAGGAACCAGTAAAACTCTTGGGGTTACAATAAACCCGTTTGATGCAACAGACAAAAAACTTATTTGGACATCAAGTGATAATAATATTGCTACAGTATCAGAAAATGGAACTGTAGAAGGAAAAGCAGTTGGAAAGGTTACAATAACAGCAGCATGGTCAGGTAATCAAAATATAAAAGATGAGTGTATGGTTGAAATACTACCTATTAATGTAACAGGTATAACTATTCAAGCATCAAGAAATTCTATTAATGTTGGTGAAACACTTCAACTTAATACAGTTATAAGACCTAACAATGCAACTAATAGAGAGTTAGAGTGGTCTACAAGTAATTCAGGCACTGCAACTGTCTCAAGAACAGGTTTGGTTACTGCTTTAAAAACAGGAGAGGTTACAATTACAGCTACAAGCAAAGATAATGAACTGATAAAGGCTACTTATAGAATTAGTATTAGAGACGGAGTTAATTCAGTTAAGCTAAATAGATCCACTGCAACTATTGGTATAGATGATCAGATAGCTTTAACTGTTACTGTAAGTCCACAGAGTGCGCCAGATAAAAGTGTTGAATGGAGTTCTAGTGACACAAGAATATTAACAGTAAATGCAAATGGAGTAGTTACAGGAGTTAGATTAGGTACAGCAGTAGTTACAGTAAGAAGTAAGTCTAATCCTTCTGTGGCTGATACATGCAGAATAACAGTTGTAGCATCTCAATTGCCTGACCAGGGACTAATTGGGCAACCAAATGACCCAATTCCAGGGGCAGGTGGAAGCATGCCACAGACACCAGAGCCAACACCAACACCAACACCGACTCCAACTCCAACTACATTAACGCCAACAGAAAAACCAGGTGTATCTACACCTACATCAGAACCTTCAAAACAAAATCAGGATATAGGAAGGTTTACAGATATTTCTGGTCATTGGGCAGAGAGATTCTTTAGAGATCTTTTACTAAGACAAATAGTAAGTGGTTATCCAGACAATACTTTGAGGCCAAATGCTGATATAACAAGAGCCGAAGCTACAGTTATGATATTACGAGCAGCTGGAATTGAAGGCTTTGCAGACTTAGAGCCCTGGTGTAAAGACAAAGATCAATTACCTCAATGGGCAAGAAATTATATAGCTATTGGTATGCAAAAGGATATCATAAAAGGGTATGAAGATGGCACTTTCAGACCTTCTAATAAGCTGACTCGTGCCGAAATGGTTGTTTTAATATTAAGAGCTTTTGATATAGAAGAATCAAAAGACAGAAAATTGAGCTTTGCAGATACAGACAAAATTCCAAACTGGTCAAGAGGTTATGTAGAAAAAGCTGTAGAACTTGAAATAATAAAAGGATACAGTGATAATACATTTGGTGCTGACAGAAGAATAACCCGTGCAGAAGCGGTAACAATTATTGCAAAGTGTTTGGAATATAAAAACAAGTAAGTTTGAGATATAAACTAATGGCTTTGGTAGGATAAAACCTACTAAAGCCATTTTTATATATAAAAAATTCCAGGTCGACAAATTAAATTGACCGCTTGAAAAAGAGGCATTAAATATTTTCAAGATAATAAACTATTTTGTAGAAACTCCAATCCCATTTGTGGTTCATCTTTAACTTGAAAAAACAAACTACATGGAATAGTATTGTTATTATAATAGAAATTGAAAAAATCCCAGATGTAAAATATGCAAATGACAAATTCTTGAAATAATTAGTTCGAAGCAAAGAGTCTTGAAAACATAGGAAAATATTGAGGTCTAACTATAAATCAAAATATTATATACCTACTGTTTGGTTTCCATAAATGTAATTTATAAGATGCAAAAAATATTTATCTAAAAGTGTAAAAATGTAATAAAATACTTAATATTTACATAATCCCAATCATCAACATATTTTTTAATAAACGACATATCTGATCTTGCTTTAACTTTATAATGATTGATAATCAAAGATTAGGTATTCGGCAAAAGAAGCAGATGCAATGATATAGCCTGTTGAAAAGGTTATAGTGAAAATAGGGGGAATAGTAATTGAGTAAAAGAGAAGAATCGAGAATTAAGTAATATGCTTTTTTAATGTAAAATAATAGACTTAAGTGGTAAATTATGATAAAATATGTCTAGTGATATTAATCATAAGATAACTAAGTTAAATTATAATGGGTATGTACGAAATAGGTTAATATAAACAATGTCCAGTTAAGGGATGGGCGAACACACGTTCGGAGATAAAGAAGATCTTCGAAATGTGGGGGAAACGGCACATCCATGTGCCGATTAGAAAGAATGGCTTTGAAGAGTATTTTATTGGTTACACTTTGATGGAGGAATTTTTGATGAATTACATTAATAGGGTTTTTACAGTTGCACTATTGATTGCTCTGGCGGTTTGTGGGAGTGGCACATTTTTGCCTTTTCACAGTGGATTTCATTTTATGAATAGGAACTTATACAATTATTTGTTTCTGATTATTTTAGTGAATTTTTTATTTGTTTTTTTAAAAAAGCACATAATGTTGTACAAGGTTGCATCAATATGTCTGTCAGTACTTATAGTATTATTAGATGGTAGAATGAGTTATATTTTTAGGTTTAATATTATTCCATTTATTAGTGGGATATTTACAATTGCTTTTATTGTCTTCTTGATAGTAAAAGCAAATTGGAATACTGTATTTATAGTCAACTGCATATTTATTTTCATATTTCTTAATTGGCTCGGATTATCCTATGTAAATCCTCTTTCTTCATATAGACTTTCTCTAAGTGGAACGATTATAAAAAATATAAAAGGATTGTTTGAACTAAGAGGAATAGGTTATTTTATTTCGAATATAGGAGTTATTAGTGCTATTGTATTCCAGTTTTTATGCATTATATTGGATAAAAGAAATATAAAAAGAGTGAAGCAAATTATTTAAGATGCAAGTTTTAAGGTCACAGCATCCGTGCTGCTCTTGCGCGGCGGGTCCCCACACATCGAAGATCAATGCGTCTAAGTAAAGGGCCAAAGCAGGAAGAAAAGGCTGACGGGGGTCATCCCAGAGGTCATCCTGCCCAAAGCATAAAGACTAAGATAAGAGCTATCTAAGTCTTTATGCATTCTTAGACGCTCGACGATATATAAAATCGCACGCAAGCTGACGCGTCCTGCGTCGGGTTTTTAGGAAAGGATTTGTAAGTTGTTATTAAGTAGAATTTCTTAAAGGGAGGCGTATTGCTTGAGTAAAATTACACACGTCAGCAAACGAAATGTTTTAATTATTTGTTTAGTTATATTTGCTATTTTGATACCTACTACTTATTTGGGTATACAAAATAGTAAATCAAATGAAATTGATACTTTACAGGATGAGAATTTAGATGACTTTAATTTTCAATTAAATTTTAATACATATGGAAAGGATCAGATTAATACATACAAGGGAACATTTACTAAGGATTTGGTTATGGATGGAACTAAGACTATCGAATTCAAAATACCTGACAATGTTAAAAATGACATATATAATTTAATGATGGATATTGATATTATGTCATTTCCTGACACATTAAAAGTAGAAGGAATGGCTGTTACACCTTCGTGTGATTATAAATTGACTGTTACTATAAGAGGGAAAACAAAAGTAATTGTATGGAATGAAGGTTTCTATACTGATATGACTACTAATCTTCCTAAAGCTAATGTAAATTTTTTAAAGCTAGTAAAACATATAAGTGATTACATTTATAGTACAGATGAATACAAGAATATGCCTAAAGCTAACGGAGGATATGATTAAAAGTATGTTTTCAAGGGGTCCACAGGAAAAGGTGAGCTAGTTTGTAGAAAGAGATGAGGGACCTACGTCCTGTAGGTCTCTGAACGAAGAATGCGTGCGACTTTACATATCAATGCATGGCAGTAAAGGTGTGGTGTAGTAGTTCATGAAGTAAAGCCTCTGGAGAAGGAGCATGAAGCCTGCCACACCATATTCCAGCGCCTGGCAGACAAACTGCCACTAACGGGTCTTTCTAAGGGGGGCGGCTCTGGAACATCAGCCATCCCAGACGTTAGTACGCCAAGCAAAGCTTGGTACTTTTGACAGGGTGAAAGTCCTTGTTGGACAAGGTTTAGCCAACCTTCCATATCGAGTGTTGCGCCGAAACTGGTAACAGCTAGGTGAAGTGTACACAGAGAACTATATAGGCCAAAAGGATGACCGTACCATCCTGGAGCATATTCAGCCCCGTAAAGGCTAAGAAGCAGACGACGACATGTTTAACGTCATGGAAGTCAAAACAAAGGAATCGATAAAGGCGAGATTCTGGAGGGTCTGTCGGGGTCAGAGAACTTGGCATGTATAGAGAAAAGTATCAGGAACTTGGGAGACCCTGTTGTCTCCTGCTAGACAGGTAAGCCTACCCAATCGATAAAGAGGATGGCTGAAGGATGACAGGGAGTCGGATTAACTCATAGTACTCTGAGAACGGGAGAGCCGTTTACAAGGGGAAGGGGTTAACAAATATACGTAGCCGGCAAAGGAAACATTGTCCGGACTGGAGGATCGGAGGAAACAATGCAAACCCAGGATGCATGGGCGAGCAGTGTAGCGTAGCGAAACGACCAGCCTCACTGCTGGGAATAGCAAACAAAGCAAAACAAGATAAGAAGTACAAATTTGGGAACTTGTATGAACTCATAAATAAGAGAACACTTTATGAAGCTTGGAGAAGAATCAACAAGGGATCAGTAGCAGGAGTTGACAAGGAGACTGTAAAAGAGTTTAAAGCTAACTTGGAATCAAACTTAGATGAAATGGTAAATGAGTTAAAGAATAAAAAGTACAAAGCAAAACTTGTCAAAAGAGTGTACATACCTAAAGGAGAAAAAGGTAGAAGACCTTTAGGACTGCCAGTATTAAGGGACAAGATAATACAAAGGGCAGCAGCAAGCATACTAGAGGCGATTTATGAGCAAGATTTTATTGAAAACAGCTATGGTTATAGACCTAGTAAGAATGCACATATGGCTATAAATGCAATTAAGGAAGAAGTAAGTGGGAAATATAACTATGTAGTAGAAGCAGACATTAAAGGGTTTTTCAACAACATAGACCATGATTGGATGATAAGGATGCTAGAAGAAAGAGTAAAGGATAAGGCATTTATTGGACTTATAAGAAGATGGTTAAAAGCGGGAATCTTAGAGCCAGATGGCAAAGTAGCTAATCCAGAGAAAGGATGCCCTCAAGGGTCAGTAATTAGTCCGATACTAGCAAATATTTATCTCCATTATGTTATAGATTTATGGTATATGAAGAAAGTGAAACCTGATGCAGGAAAAGAAGCCTACTACTGTAGGTCAGCTGATGATTTTATTTTTGGATTCAGGTACAAAGAAGATGCAGAAAAGCTACTAAGTGCACTTGGGACGAGATTAGGAAAGTTTGGTCTTGAGCTAGCAGAAGAGAAAACAGGAATGGTGTTCTTTTCTAGATTTAAAAAGCACTTAGGAAACAAATTTAGCTTTTTAGGGTTTGACTTTAGGTGGAAAGAATCAAGAAATAAGAAGGACTACATAGTTATGGAGACAAACCCCAAGAGAATGACAAAATCATTAAAGGCATTTTCAACATGGTGTAAAGAAAACAGGAATAATCGTATAAGGAAAATAGTAGATATGGTAAACTTGTAAATGATAATATGAAAATGCACAAAAATTATAAAGTAAAAGTGCACAATTTTGTGCACTTTTTGCTGGTAATTAAAGAGTTTAAACGTTGTAATATTAAAACAATTAATGGAAAGGGTGTGCATTTTAGTGAATTTTGAATGTGTCAATCAAACAGAAACTGAGCTGGAAAAATGGGAGGGTGTTATTAAAAGGTGTGAACAACATGAAGGTCACTTTGAAATTATGATTGAAAGTCGGTCAAGCATAATGGTGCTATTTGGAAGGACTTCAAGAGGTGGGTTTGCTTGCATTCCTGATTTTGGTGCTGGATGCCACTTAGTCGACTTAAAAAACAAATTTTGGAATACAGAAAAATTAGTTGAGGTATTAGGAAAAGCTGATGGAATAACTGTTGCAACTGCTTTGTACGCTTTAGCTGATTTTATCAAAGATTACTAGTATAATTGTACCTATTCTTAGATAAGAAAGGGGTACAAAATGAGGAAAGATGTATTAAATCAAGTTAACAAATTAAGGGGGAATGGATTGTTGAATAAAAGTGAACTTGCAAGAAGGTTTGGTTGTAATAGAAGAACTGTTGATCGCTATCTTAACGATGTTGAAACAAAAGTTACAAAACGTGAATATTCATCAATACTTGATGAATTTAAAAGTATCATTCAAGAAAAAGTTGATACCTATGGAGCATCATCGATGGCTGTATTCAAATTCATACAGAAAAAAGGATATGCAGGAGGATATTTAACAGTCAATAATTTTGTAAAAAAACACAAGAATGAGGAGGGTAATAAAGCAACTATCAGATTTGAGACGACTCCAGGGTTACAGGCACAAGTTGATTGGAAAGAAAAGTTAACTATGATTAATCGTAAGGGCGAAACATTTGTTATTAATATTTTTTTGATAGTTCTTGGATACTCCAGATTGAAGTTTACGAAATTAACATCTGATAAAAGGCAGAAAACCCTATTTGAATGCATGTTTGAAGCCTTCAGATACTTTCAAGGGATACCACATGAAATACTTTTTGATAATATGAAAACAGTTATTGACAGACATAAATCAACATTTAAGAATGTTGTAATAAATGATACATTCAAAGCATTTGCACAAGATTCGGGTTTTGAAGTATTAACGTGTAGGGCATATAGAGCCAAAACCAAGGGAAAGGTGGAAACTTTGGCAAAACTTGTAGATAGATTAAAGGTATATAATGGAGAATTTGATACATTTGAAGAACTAGAAAGAATAGTAGAAGACTTCAATAATGATATTAACAATGAGATATCTCAAGCAACAAACGAAATGCCATTTGATAGATTTAAAGAAGAAAAAGAGTATTTAGCCCCTTTGCCAATAATGGATATTCTTCTCTCTTATTTCCACCACGAAAAAGAGTATAAGGTATATAAAGATTCCATGATTAACTATAAAGGACAAAAATACTCTGTGCCAACAAGGTTTATAGGTAAGTATGTCAATGCCTATGAAGTAGAAGATACTATCAATATATATTATACAGAAGATTTAATAGCAAGTCATCCAAAATCAGAAAAGCTTTTTAACTACAAGAAAGACCATGCGATTGAAATTCTTAAATCAGACGCTCTAAAAGGCTGGGATGAAAGCTCTGTAGAAGACTTTGTAGAAAATAATCTAAGGAGAATGGATATTATTTTAAATTAAGATATATCCAACATAAGCTAAAGTATTTTGCAATTATAGTTCAGATGATTTCTAATATTTTTTTTATCTTGTAGATCTTTTGTAAAAATATTAAAGGTAAAATCATTAAAATGGGGCTCTGCCCCAAACCCCGGAGTTTAACGCTTTCATTCTATAGGCTGACATGGAGAGAGACGCAACTTGTGCGTCTCTCTGTCAGCCTTATAGAAGCTTGAAGGTGCTCGGGTTGCTCTCCAGCATAGCCCTATCCCCCAACAAGCATTCTAATGATACACCATTTTAATCAAAAATTCCAGTATTATTAATATATATGGGAATCGTATAATCCACTAGAAATATTGTAATAAACGGTTTTATTAGGCCTAAAATAAATAATTAAGAGGTGTTATATGTCAAACTATAATAAATTGTTAAATAATCTTGAGTTTTTAAAACTGGATAAAATAAGGAATTATTTACCCAATTATCTTGAAACAATAGCATCTAAGGATATTCCATTTGTAGATGCTATGCTTGATTTAACAGAAAAAGAAATAGAATTTAAAAACGAAAGGGCTTCAAAGATACAGGTGGCAGTCTCTGCATTTCCTTTTGAAAAAGGGCTGGAAGATTTTAATTTTGATTATCAGCCATCAATAAATAAAAAACAAATATATGACTTAGCAACATTAAGGTTTTTAGAAAACAAAGAAAACATTTTGTTTTATGGCAACTCTGGAGTAGGAAAGACTCACCTAGCAGTTTCATTGGGCATTGTAGCTGCTAAAAAACGCTATATAACATACTTTATTTCATGCCATGATCTTATTACTCAATTGAACAAGGCTCACTCAGAAAACAGGCTAGAGGCTAAATTAAAGCATTACGCAAAATATAAGATTTTAATAATCGACGAAATAGGATACCTTCCAATTGACAAACAAGGTGCAAACCTTTTATTTCAGCTAATTGCAAAACGATACGAAAAAAATTCAACAATAATTACCACTAATCAAATGTTCAGTAAATGGGGGGAAGTATTTTCAGATCCAGTAATAGCTAATGCTTTATTAGATAGACTTATTCATCATTCACATATTATAAAAATCAAGGGAACATCTTACAGGATTAAAGATAAAATTGATATCTCAGAGACACCTGATTCAACTGGAAAAAGATAATATAATAATTGTGCACTTTTATATTATAAAAAATGTGCATTTTTATCTTGACATTTTCAAAACAGAAAATTAAGAGGATATTTTAACTACTATGCAATACAAGGAAATAGCATTAAAATAAACAAGTTCTATAGTATAGCAACAGGAATTCTTTATAAATGGCTTAATAGAAGAAGTCAGAAGAAAAGCTTTAACTTTGAGGAATTTAATAAAAAGATGAAATACTATGGTTTAATAAAGCCAAGGATTCTAAAAAGTCTATACAAGCAAATGAGTATTGAAGAGTATAGTTTTGTTTAAATTACGGGAGCGAGTATATTTGAGGAGCCCAGTGCGGTAATTCCGCACGCTGGGATCTGTGCGGGGGCTGTTGGGTAACTGGCAGTTCTACCGTGACTATAAAATACCTCGTCCCACCTCGTCCCATATCAAAGAAGGTCTTTGGAGAAAAAAACAAATGTGTTATAATTAATATAAATAATGAATTTACAAGAGGTGTTGTGAATGAAATGGTCAGAAGTAAGACAAATTTATCCAAATAGATTTATTAAATTTGAAGTACTTGATTATCATGTCGTTGATTCTAAAAGGTATATAGATGACTTATCTGTAATAAAAGTTATTAATGATGGTAAAGAAGCCATGAAGGAATTCAGTCAATGCAAAGAAGGACAATTTATATATAGTACAAAAAATGAACAGATAGTTATAGATGTGGTTAAACACATAGGTATAAGAAGGAGTAATTGATATGTATAAATTAAAGTTTAAGAATGGACTCTTTTATGCTGATATTACTATACTTCATGAAGGTAAAGAGGTTAAAGTCATAGATGTAATTATTGACACTGGTGCAAGTAAAACAATTATTTTGCCAGATTTTCTTTATGAATATGACATTAGCTTTAATGATGATGATGAATTAGTTGTAATGTCTGGAATTGGAGGTGCAGAAGCATCTGCATTCAGAAAAAGGATTGAGAGTATAAGTCTTGGGGATATTGTTCTAACTAATATGTTTATAGATTTTGGAGTTATAGATCCAAAAGATGGAGTAAATGGACTTATTGGAAATGATTTCTTAAAGACTGGAAAAGTAATTATAGATACAGATGGAATGACTCTTTCAATAAAATAGGGTCATTTCTTATAAGGTGGGACGAGGTACTTTACATAACAATGCTTCTAAGTAAAGGGCAAAGCAGGAAGAAAAGCTTACGTAGGTCATCCGAGATGTCATCCTGCCCAAAGCATCAAGACTAAGATAAGAGCTATCTAAGTCTCGATGCCTCCTTAGACGCTCAACGCGTTATTGGAAATTGGACGCTGAGTTTAGAGTTGTCCTATGTAGAATTATTAAGGAAAGTAAAAAGAGCTTATACCACTTATTTTAAGGAGGAAAAGTATGCTTAAGAAGCTAGTTGTTTTATTAGTATGCATGATATTAATATGCTTTATTACATCAGCATGCGCTTCTAATAATCTTGAACAAAATGACACAAGCAAGGAGGTAAATATTCATAAGAGTGAAAACTACGCGAACAACAAATTAAATATTGATAAAAGTCAAATACAGAAAATTTATATTTCTGGTTTTCCAAAGCGATTTGAAGATTTAAATATAACTGATGTCAATCAAATATCCAGTGTAGTTGACTATCTTATTTCAATAAACACAGTAGAAACAAAATTAAATCCTAAATATTATAGGGGCGGTGGATACTTAATCAAAATTCAATTTAAGGATGACAGTGAAAGAGTATTCAACCATATGGGTAATATGTTTTTTATGGAAGATGGGAAATTTACTTATGAGATGAAATATGAAGAAGCAATTAAAATTGATTCAATTGTTGCAAATATTCTTGAAAATAATATGGATAAAGGTGGAATATATTTCATCATAGGCACTATAGTCTCCATAGAATCAGAATCTAGTGGTCACAATATATCATGTGTTATTAAAGATAAGGAGAATAAATATCATGATATATATCTAAAAGATGCTTCAATAATTGATTCTACTGGTAATGGGTGGATGATATTGCATAATACTGATGAAGTAAAAATTTATTATTCAAAAGATAATCCACTAGAAAATGGTACACTTTCGGCTTCAAAAGTTTTTATAAAAAAAGCGGCAAATTAGCTGAATATATAAAGGAAATGAAACTCAAAGATTTTAATTGCTTAAGATTGCCTTCGTGGGGCGTCCAACATCCAATAACAAAAGATTCACACAAGGACTCGAAAGAAGAACACGTAGCAGTCCACCGAAGAATGAACATGAAGAAGGACTCGCCACATTCCTTCACCTGGCCAAAGGCCACCAAAGAAGAAAGGCCCTGTGGGTCCGGTTCAGGAACGTCGTAAACCTGCGGGACGATAGTACGCCAAGCAAAGCTTGGTACTTTTGACAGGGTGAAAGTCCTTGTTGGACAAGGTTTAGCCAACCATCCATATCGAGTGTTGCGCCGAAACTGGTAACAGCTAGGTGAAGTGTACACAGAGAACTATATAGGCCAAAAGGATGGCCGTACCATCCTGGAGCATATTCAGCCCCGTAAACGCTAAAAGCAGATGACGACATGGTTATCGTCATGGAAGTCAAAACAAAGGAATCGATAAAGGCAAGATTCTGGAGGGTCTGTCGGGGTCAGAGAACTTGGCATGTATAGAGAAAAGTATCAGGAACTTGGGAGACCCTGTTGTCTCCTGCTAGACAGGTAAGCCTACCCAATCGATAAAGAGGATGGATGACAGGGAGTCGGATTAACTCATAGTACTCTGAGAACGGGAGAGCCGTTTACAAGGGGAAGGGGTTAACAAATATACGTAGCCGGCAAAGGAAACATTGTCCGGACTGGAGGATCGGAGGAAACAATGCAAACCTCACTGCTGGGAATAGCAAACAAAGCAAAACAAGATAAGAAGTACAAATTTGGGAACTTGTATGAACTCATAAATAAGAGAACACTTTATGAAGCTTGGAGAAGAATCAACAAGGGAGCAGTAGCTGGAGTTGACAAGGAGACTATAAAAGAGTTTAAAATTAACTTGG
>VLTH01000001.1:670834-676984 GCA_008125075.1 Acetivibrio alkalicellulosi
AAAAATTTATTATTCAAAAGATAATCCACTAGAAAATGGTACACTTTCGGCTTCAAAAGTTTTTATAAAAAAAGCGGCAAATTAGCTGAATATATAAAGGAAATGAAACTCAAAGATTTTAATTGCTTAAGATTGCCTTCGTGGGGCGTCCAACATCCAATAACAAAAGATTCACACAAGGACTCGAAAGAAGAACACGTAGCAGTCCACCGAAGAATGAACATGAAGAAGGACTCGCCACATTCCTTCACCTGGCCAAAGGCCACCAAAGAAGAAAGGCCCTGTGGGTCCGGTTCAGGAACGTCGTAAACCTGCGGGACGATAGTACGCCAAGCAAAGCTTGGTACTTTTGACAGGGTGAAAGTCCTTGTTGGACAAGGTTTAGCCAACCATCCATATCGAGTGTTGCGCCGAAACTGGTAACAGCTAGGTGAAGTGTACACAGAGAACTATATAGGCCAAAAGGATGGCCGTACCATCCTGGAGCATATTCAGCCCCGTAAACGCTAAAAGCAGATGACGACATGGTTATCGTCATGGAAGTCAAAACAAAGGAATCGATAAAGGCAAGATTCTGGAGGGTCTGTCGGGGTCAGAGAACTTGGCATGTATAGAGAAAAGTATCAGGAACTTGGGAGACCCTGTTGTCTCCTGCTAGACAGGTAAGCCTACCCAATCGATAAAGAGGATGGATGACAGGGAGTCGGATTAACTCATAGTACTCTGAGAACGGGAGAGCCGTTTACAAGGGGAAGGGGTTAACAAATATACGTAGCCGGCAAAGGAAACATTGTCCGGACTGGAGGATCGGAGGAAACAATGCAAACCTCACTGCTGGGAATAGCAAACAAAGCAAAACAAGATAAGAAGTACAAATTTGGGAACTTGTATGAACTCATAAATAAGAGAACACTTTATGAAGCTTGGAGAAGAATCAACAAGGGAGCAGTAGCTGGAGTTGACAAGGAGACTATAAAAGAGTTTAAAATTAACTTGGAATCAAACTTAGATGAAATGGCAAATGAGTTAAAGAATAAAAAGTACAAAGCAAAACTTGTCAAGAGAGTGTACATACCTAAAGGAGAAAAAGGGACAAGACCTTTAGGACTGCCAGTATTAAGGGACAAGATAATCCAAAGGGCAGCAGCAAGTATATTAGAGGCAATTTATGAGCAAGATTTTATTGAAGACAGCTATGGTTATAGGCCTGGTAAGAATGCACATATGGCTATAAATGCAATTAAGGAAGAAATAAGCGGGAAATATAATTATGTAGTTGAAGCAGATATCAAAGGGTTTTTCAACAACATAATCCATGACTGGATGATAAGGATGCTAGAAGAGAGAATTAAGGATAGGTCATTTATTGGATTGATAAGAAAATGGTTAAAAGCAGGAATTTTAGAGCCAGCTGGCAAAGTAGCCAATCCAGATAAAGGATGCCCTCAAGGGTCGGTAATTAGTCCGATACTAGCAAACATATATCTCCATTATGTCATAGATTTATGGTATATGAAGAAAGTGAAACCTTATGGAGGAAAAGAAGCCTACTACTGTAGGTCAGCTGATGATTTTATTTTTGGATTCAGGTACAAAGAGGATGCAGAAAAGCTACTAAATGCACTTGGGACAAGACTAGGGAAGTTTGGTCTTGAGCTAGCAGAAGAGAAAACAGGAATGGTATTCTTTTCAAGGTTTAAAAAGAACTTAGGGAACAAATTTAGTTTCTTAGGTTTTGACTTTAGGTGGAAAGAATCAAGAAATAAAAAGGACTACATAGTCATGGAGACAAATCCCAAAAGAATGACGAAATCATTAAAAGCATTTTCATTCTGGTGTAAGGAAAACAGGAATAATCGGATAAGGAAAATAGTAGATATGGTAAACAGAAAATTAAGAGGATACTTTAACTACTACGCAATTGAAGGAAATAGCATTAAAATTAACAAGTTCTATAGTATAGCAACAGGAATTCTTTATAAATGGCTAAATAGAAGAAGTCAGAGGAAAAGCTTTAACTTTAAGGAATTTAATAAGAAGATGAAATACTATGGTTTAATAAAGCCAAGGATTCTAAAAAGTCTATACAAGCAAATGAGTATTGAAGATTATAGTTTTGTTTAAATTACGGAAGCGAGTATATTTGAGGAGCCCAGTGCGGTAATTCCGCACGCTGGGATCTGTGCGGGGGCTGTTGGGTAACTGGCAGTTCTACCGTGACTATGATATATGGTGCTTTTAGCACTGACGTACGGACACCTAATTGGAATATTATTAAAAGTTACATATAATTTGGCTAATATAATTATATAATTTATTTTCATCTAGTACAAATATTTAAAAGTAGAACGCTTGGTATAATATGTAAGTTGTAAAGGATATATTTCTCCCTAAGAAGATAGTTATTGCTTATAATTACCAACTAATTAGTGTTATTTCTCATGTAAAATGAAATTAAAACACAGATAGTACTTTTGTAGTTGTGAGTTTAGACATCTCTTAAACCATTTTATACCACATTTAAACAAACTATAAATTCTTACTGTTTTATTTTTAATCTTTTTTGTAACTCCAAGTAATGAGTTTTTCTTATTTTTACGGCAATATACTCCTAAAATAATCATCCATGTATAAGCTATACATAAACAAAAATAAAGATTTCTTATATAGACTAAGTTTTTACTCCAGGTATCTTCTAAATTAAAGCCATTCGATTTAAGATCTCTAAACATTTCTTCTATTTCAAATCTTTTTTTATATTCATTAACACAGTTATTTTTGTCTATGTTATGAATTAGATACCATACATCTTGTTTATCTTCATGCTTACATACAGCTAAATCACAAGTATATTTTTTAGCTGTTAACTTAACATTCGTATAGTGCTTAACTCTATTTTTTACAGGCTTTATGTTTTGTAACTTTTCTATTTTCTTTTCATTGGGAATTTCAACTCCTACGTCTTTAGTACACCTTATGCAATATTTCCATCTTAAATCATTACTAATAAACTCAAATAAGTCAACACTTTTAAATCCCCTATCAGCAAGAACTAAAACATCAAAATTATAAAGACTTATTATGCTGTTTACTTCATTTAGGCCTGCTTTTATATGATTAAAGTTTTTATTATTTTCATCATTATATTTAAAAATTTTAAACCATAATGGTATTGCTCTTTTACCTATTTTCATTGATATTTGTAATACTAAAAACTTGTCTTCTATTGTTGTATGATCAATTATTAGTATAACTTTATTGTTATCAGGCTTATAATTTTTAAATAGATTTTTTATAAAGTGATGGTAGTTAGTTTCAGGATTTAACTTCTCATTACTAAAAAATCTATAAATCCTTTTTATTTTACTGGATTCTTTTCCTTCAGAAAAGTCATCTTTTAGCTCAGATGCAATATCAGATGATATTACAGACTTACTAATAATTATCCCTGTAAGTATTGCAGCTGAATTCCTTAATCTACCTAGAGGCAAAATAGTCATTTTACCTAGCGTTTCCCTTAGTTTTGTAGTAATATATTCATTGTTATAAGTCATATTAACCACCCTTCAATTTTTGTTTGTTTTTTTACCGAAAACAATTTTACATCATTTAAGGGTGGTTTTTCTATTCCTTTTTTTACTTCCGCTTATCATCTCCTGCATTTTATGATAAAATATTGATATTAGGTGTCCGTACGTCAGGAGGTTTTGTAACGCTTTCTCCATACAAAAGTTTATTATAAGGTGGTTAGGTAGGATGAGAAGATATGGTGTGCATTTTAGCACTACTTTATGGGAAGAATTTGATTTTTGGCGCATATTAGTTATTAATTTTCTTGAGGATGCAGATTGCATAAGAATAGATTGTTGGAATGAAGAGCAAGACATAATCAATGAAATTGCACCCTTAAGTTATGATATTGATAATAAAACTAATGAGAGAATGACAATTTTAAAATTCTGTACAAATGAAAAGGTTATAGAAAAAATTGTCGATAATGCATTTAATGAAAATAGGAAATTGAAATGGTTTTCTTTATTTTTGGAAAGTGATGATGAAATAGTTTTTTCTTCAGAACATTACGGTAGTGAATTTTCAATTACAGGAATATCGAAGGAAGAGTTAAAATGGGTTAGATATGTTGTTCCTAAAAGTCTTAGTTTTCATTCATGGTCAATGTGAGTTAAGCAATTTTAAATATACTTTGCAATCAGGAAAGGGATAATAAGGGACTGACGGTTAAGCAGGAGCTTTGTAGCCAATAAAAAAGTGAGTTATTAGTTAGAGAATGTATTTTAAAATTATTTTGATGGAGGTTTATTAAATGAGAAAAATACCTTTTTTTAAATATCATCCTGAACCATTAAAAACAGGAATGATTAAAAAGGAGACAACAACTTGCGAGGTTTGTGAAAAAGAAATAGATTACATTTATAATGGTCCATTTTACGCTGAGGAAGAGGTTAGTGATATTTGTCCATGGTGTATTAAAGACGGTAAAGCTTCAAAAGAATTTGATGGAACATTTCAAGATGAGGATAGTTGTGATCCTGTTGATAAAGAAGAATATGTTGATGAGCTAATTCATAGGACACCAGGTTATGGTGGTTGGCAACAAGAATATTGGCTAAGCCATTGTGGAGACTTTTGTTCATTTGAAGGATTTGTTGGTTGGAGTGAAATTGAGGGAATAATAAATGATTTGGAAGATGATATTTCAGAGAGTGGATTTACAAAAGATGATTTACAAAGGATACTTGTAAATGGAGGAAGTCTTCAGGGATATCTATTTAAATGTAATATATGTGGTAAGTATAGAATACATTTTGACTGTGATTAGCAATGCATATATAGGTGAGCTCTGGGGTCATGGCGAATCGTCTAACAAGAGAATCATGTAAAGGCTAGAAGCAATTTCTCTGGAGTAAGAGCAAACGACACACCTTTTCAGTAAGCCCGTCGGGCTAAACTTCAAAGTCGTCATGATTCCAAAACGCTATATGCAACCCCATGAGTTATCTCCGCCGTGTCCTGCGGCTGGGAAAGGCTCTATAGGTTTAATTCAAGTTATTACATGATAGCTTGATAATTTGTTAAAAAGATTATTTATATTTTACAACTATGGAGGTACTATGAAAACAATTGTTGTTTATAAATCTAAATCAGGTTTTACAAAAAGATATGCAGAGTGGATTGCCGAGGAACTTAAATGTGATATTTATGCTTATGAAAACTTCACCCAGAATTCTATTGCAAAATATGATTTGCTAATTTATGGAACACGAATTCATGCAGGAAAAGTAGATGGTCTTAAAAAGATAAAAAAGTTGTTTGCCAATGATAAAAGTTTCAACATGATTGTTTTTGCGACAGGTGCAACGCCTTCAGAAGCAGAAGATGTTATTAATAAAACTTGGAAGGCAAACTTTTCAGAGGAAGAATTAAAAAGATTTCCGCATTTTTATATGCAGAGTGGACTTAATTATGAAAAAATGGGATTGATAGATCGCCTGATAATGAAAATTTTTGCTAAAATTTTAAGCAGAAAAAAAGATAAGAATTTAGATGAAGTTGGATGTGAGCAAGCTATTGGAAGTTCATACAATATTTCTTCTCGAGAATATATTTTGCCTTTAGTTCAGTTTGTGCGAGGAATGAAATGAGTATTATGGCAAATTATTAAAATAAAATATTGTGGATTATATTCTAAAATTATAAATTTAAGCAAACTAAAAATTCAAGTAAAAGATCAAGGTGCCACATCGTGTGGCTCTGGCTTTGCGGGGCAGGGAACTCCACATATCACTTAGCCAACGTTCCGAAGTTTTCGGCGAAAAAAGGCTCTATCCAAATGTAGAATGGATAGAGCTTAATTTATGCACACCCCGCCGAAAATTTTGGAATTGCATGATGAACGAAGCCGCTGGATGTAGTAGCTGATATGGGGATTTAATTTTTATTCATTCCTGCTATTTGCAACTTTTTGTCACAATACTTCTAAAATTTAACATGGGATATTGCCTGATTGCTAAAAATAGGTACAAGAAAGCAGACCCATGGTTAATGGGTTTTTAAATTTTTCTATTCAGTTAACAAAAAGTTATTCTCTTAAAATAATTCTGTTTATAAACTCAGAACCACAAAGAGGGC
>VLTH01000001.1:677084-696454 GCA_008125075.1 Acetivibrio alkalicellulosi
CGGAGATCACGTCAAAGGCTTACCTATGGCTATGACGGAATATTTAGAAGATTTGAAAGGAAACTTCATTATGGTAGATGATATGAACCAAGCAGAAATTAAAGACCTTGAAATACAATTAAAAATGTCAGAAGAAAAGTTTATGGATGCATGGAAAGTTGGTAATTTGGAGGAATGCTCAAAACATGCAGATGAGAGTTACCAAATACAAAGGAAAATATCTTTAGCAAAAAAAGAAGAAACCGCATTATTACTAGATTGGGAGTATCTGTGGGATGCCGGAGCTCCTTGCCCATTTGTACTTTCATCTGGTGGAAAAACATTTCTTATATACTATTTAAAAGAAGTTGATCCAAACTGGGATGGTACATATGTTAATGTTATTGATAGTACAAGCGATCAGACTCTTCCATTGGCTTTAGTTGAATTCATTGGATGCTATTCTATTAAGTTTGGTGGTGCCAATGATGAGGTATTGGAGGGACATCCGTTATATGGGAGAGGCCTTGAAACATACCGTGCCCATATAGTTGAAAATTCTAGGTGGCTAAAGGAAGAAATGAAAATAAATAGCATACATGATTACTTTAATAAAGATAGGTGGAGAAGCAGAAAACATTTACTTTTTGTTTTTCACGATGAATTATTTGAGTGTATAACTGAAAACTATAAAGTTGATGTATTTAGGGATACTTTTTCGAATGTAATTCTCGAAGCACACAAGAGACTAATGGAGTATTGATAAAGGGGGCGACGGAGGTCGACGTCTTTAGTACACCTTATGCAATTTTACCTAGCGTTTCCCTTAAACTGCACTAATTTGTTGCATCTATGACAATTAATTATTTCAGGTGATGGAAAATTATAATTTTTACCTAATTCAATATATAATTTAAATTCTTCCTTTAATTCAAAAAATACTTGCATAATAATCCCCAATAAAATAATATAAAAAATAACCCTATTGAAAAGTGAAAATTTATTATCAAATTCTAATAGGATTAGAAGCATTGTCACATTATTTAATATTAGAATAAAGAAGGGGTAGTGCCTTATATAATTTGACAAGGGACATTCATACATGGAGACAAAATCTACTCGATCACAATCATCTTCACTGTATAGTACCTGGAGGAGGATTGTCATTAGATGGTGATATATGTAGTTAAAAACTAGATAATATGTTAACAAAAGTGCTACTATAATCATTGCCAAAAGTTTGTATTTAGTATAAAATTAAATGGTAATGGAACTTTTAAATAAGTTTTTTGTGAGGTGTGGGTGTTATTGAATGACCATAGGAAAATATACAACAAATTCGTTTAACAGAATTGTATATGAAATTGAGCAGTGCCTCAAATAACTGTATGTCCTAAATTGGCTTTTGAGATGTACATTACTTTAGTTTGTGCTCAACTTCACATACAATCCTATAAGTTTCTGAAATCCTTATGAACTATGTGCTAACTTTCAGTAATTGTTTAAAATGAGTTTAGTTCACATTTGTTTTGTATTAAGAATTAATAAGTAAAGATTATTTATTGTGTGGTGAATGGAATGGACAAACTTGCTAAATTGGTTGAGGGTTTGAGTAGTAAAGACGATAAATATGCTTATAAATGTTTTAAGCAACTTGAAACACTAAGTGAGAAGTCAAATTCCGTTTATCTATACTTTAACACATTTGCTGAAATGCTTGACAGTGCAAATTTATATATAAGAACTCGTGGATTAATTTTAATTGCTACTAATGCTAAATGGGATAAAGATCATAAGATTGATGAAATAATTGATAAATGCCTAAAACGCATTATGGACGATAAGCCAATTGCTGCAAGACAATGTATCAAGGCATTACCTAATATTGCAAAACATAAGCCGGAATTAGTAAATTGTATTTGTACTGCTCTAAGAAAAGCAAATGTTGAAATTTATAAGAGTAGTATGCAATCATTAGTATATAATGATATTGTAACTGCTTTGGAAAAAATAAATTCTATTTAGGCAAGATTAAGAGTATACTATTAAATTCGTATTATTTATATATCTTAACTTTGGAGCAGTTTGGGATATTGATAATTGAAGCATAGATGTGACGGACTTCAGAGAACAAGTCCATTTGAATAAAGGCCAAAGCATGTAGAAAAATCTCTTCAGTAGGAGCATGGGGTCATCCTGGCGCATTGATTCATCGGGAACAGTTCGCCGCGTTGCGGCATAAGTTCGGCATAGCAACCCGAACAAAAAGCAAGCCAGTCTAAACGACTGAACTGTTCTGACAAATTCAAGGGTGAAATTCCCTTGCAGTGTAGAGTTAATACCGTTAGAATCGCAGCGGTTGCGGGAGGTATCACTAGAGCTAATACTCCCCTATGCCTTGGGACATCTGTCAGTGAAACAGGTATAATGTGTGGGTGAAGTCGTAGCCTGAAGCACCTAAACCAAGGAAACTTGGCATGGTTCAATAGATGGAGCGGGCTTCCTGAAGGCATGGTGAAGAACATAAACCTGTTATGATGCCTCGTTAATGAGTGCTGGTGAAAGCCAGAATTTTTTTTAGGAGTTAAGTATAGTATTGTGCCTTAATATACTTGCCTCAGTACGAAATGACTCTGGAAGATGCCAATAAACTGTGACTCAAGTGGCATTAAACTCCTCGGGGTATAGCAGGCACCTAAACTTTCAATAAAAGGATAGTCAGAATGGAACACGGGAAGTCATACCTTTAGAGTCTGACAGGACGATGAAAAATGGATATGACGGCAGAGGTGTCGTAGTAGTCTGAGGTTGGAAAAGCCAACTAGACTACAAACCAAGACCAGTTAAACGCATATACATCAAATACTTAGGATCAAAAGCTTTAAAGGTCGATTGGATTTTAAAATACAATATTATTTGTGAAAATGGAGGTATCTTACAATGGAACAAGTTAAGATAGGTGATAGGATTTACGGGTATTCAAAAAATTTTAAAGATAACAAAGAAATAAGGGCCAGTTATAACAATTTGACTAGACAAACTTATAGTTTTGATTTTGAAGAATGGTATCAAAATGGATACTGGAAAGACGAATATATTCCTCATGTATTATTAGACGGAGAAAAGGTTATTTCTAGTATATTTGTTAGTATTATTGATTTTTTGATACTAGGAGAGAAAAAGAGATTTATACAAATTGGAACAGTTATGACAGATAAAGATTACAGGAATTTGGGTTTGAATAGGTTTATTATGGAAAGAATACTGGATGAATGGCAAAATAAATGTGATTTAATTTATCTTTTTGCTAATGATAGTGTTCGCAATTTTTATCCCAAATTTGGTTTTATTGAAGTAAATGAGTATCAATATTCAAAAGAAATAGAAGAAAATAATAAAACATTAAATATTAAAAAATTAGACATGACAGATAATGAAAATAGAAACTTTCTATTAAATAAAATTAAACGTTCTGTGCCAGTTTCAAAGATTTCAATGCGTGGGAATGAGTCACTAGCAATGTTCCACTGTACATCATTTATGAGTCAGAATGTTTATTACATTGAAAAACTGGATAGTATTGTCGTAGCTGAATTTGACGAAGGGATTATATATTTAAATGATGTGTTTTCTTCACTGGATGTATCTCTGAATGATATTATAGAAGCAATGGTTGATAAAAATATTAATAAAATAGTATTTGGTTTTACGCCTATAGATACAGATTCTTATGATGTTAATGTATCAAAAGAAGATGATACAACTCTTTTTGTTTTGGGAGATATTGCAGATTTTTTTAGAAATAATCAACTAATGTTTCCAGTTTTATCGCGCACTTGATATTTATTATAAGAACAGACAGAGGAGTGGCTTCGAAGTTGAATGAGTCAACGTCTACTAACAATATATATGTATTAATGCAAAAAAAGGAGTGTATTTCCATCATGCATAAAAGAGGTCGTTTTTTTGATGAGCTAATTGCTGTAACAAATTTCGGTTGTACAATCCCCAATATTGAAAGTAAGATAAAAGATGATGTTTACTGAAGTGTTTTGCTTGATACAATTAGCTTGGTTGAAAAAGAACCGACTGATGGAAATAAGACGGGTATTCCTTTGAGGTCCAGCTCATGAACGACGATATAAAATCGCGCGCAAAGGCCGCCACATCGTGTGGTACGCCTTGTTGAGATAGTCTTTGTTAGATTAAAGGCTGTTTTAGAAATTTGAATAAATGGTACAAAGGAGATTTTTTATGAATGATAAAGTAAAAGTTTGTATTGAAAAATTAGAGAAGGTAATCATTGAGGCAATAAGGACAACCGATAAATATGCATTTCAAGATCCTGCTTGGGAGATTATCGATGAGATTTCAGAAGTTGATAATCCGTCTGATGCAATTGAACCTATTTTAATGCTTGTTGAAAAGTACCCATTATTGGATTATGGCGGACCTGGGCCATTTGGTAGCTTTTTGGAAACTTATTTTAATAAGGGTTACGAGGAAAAGCTTATTGAATCAATCAAACGTAAGCCAACGGAGTATACAATTTTCTTATTAGTTCGCATTGCAAATGATACAAGGAATCCGAAGCGTCAAGAATATATGGAATTGCTGAAATCTCATTCTGAGAATGATTGTCTTAGTGACCAGTGGAAAGATATTATAAGAAATTATAAATAAAAATAAGAGTAAAATATAAATTTCCCTTTACTTTTATATATCTAAAAGTACTGATATAAGAGAGAAGGAAACTAGGGTAATGCTAGGCACCGACATCCTGTCGTACGCCTTGTTGGGCTATAACCCCTGTGTAACAAGCAGGAATAAAGCCTTAGGGGCAATTTATATAGAATTGTACCAAACTGTTTTGTCGAATTCAAGGGGTGAAATTCCCTTTGCTGCCTAGAGTTAACATCGATAATAGTAATGGCTAAAATTACAGGGGGCAATATGAAGTTTAAGAGTGAGCGTCTACTATTTAGAGATTTTATAAAAGATGATTATGATTTATTTTCATCTATTTTTTCAAATGAGGAAGTTATGAGATATGCATATATGGATCAGATAAACGATATAAGTGAAATGACTGAATATTTTAATCAAGTAATTAATAATGTTACTGTTACTCAAAATAAAAGTTCATATGAGTTTGCAGTTTTCTTAAAAGATGAGCAAAATTTTATAGGATTTGCTGATATACTAATAGATTATCATTGTTCAAGAGTTAAGCATGGTGAGATTGGATACTTTTTACTACCACAATACTGGGGACAAGGATATGCAACTGAAATTGCAGAGGTTCATACTGATTTTTGTTTTACAGAGATTAAGACTCACAAAGTAGTAGCAAGCTGTAATGCTAACAATCCTCAATCAGAAAGAATAATGAAAAAGATAGGTATGACAAAAGAAGGAGAATTTAGAAAAGAAAGATTTAAGAATGGTAATTGGGATAATGATATTCGTTACGGTATATTAGTAGAAGAATGGAAAGATAAATCACAATGTTTTTAAGGGTCCGCCCCCCTATCAGAGAACAATATAGTTCTGGTAATTCCAGCAAAGTGCAGTTGCCCTAAGCGGCTGTAAAGTCTCTGCCCTACCCGACATAGATAAAATACTATGATATTTCTTAAACATGACATACTGTAGTCAGGTTTAATATGATAGATTTAATGTATAAACAAAAATCATTATAATTAATTAATAATGGGGGAGAGGGAATGACAAACAAATTAATTTATGAAAATTGCTATATATATGTTCTGGATACTCTATCTGATTGGGAAATAGCATTCTTAACTGCGGAATTAAATAGTCGTAGGTATTTTAATAATAATAAAAAAACAGAACTTATTATGATTGGAAACACTTTAAAACCCATAAAAACAATGGGTGGAATAACTATTACACCTGATAAGGATATTAATAATATCGAATTCCACGAAGGAGATATACTTATCCTTCCTGGAGCAGATACTTGGATGGATGATAAAAACAAGGAAATATTAAATATTGTGTCAGATGTGATTAATAGGAAAGTCATAATTGCAGCAATTTGTGGTGCTACAGTAGCATTGGCACAAATTGGCTTATTAGATAATAGAAAGCATACAAGTAATGATGTGGACTTTCTGAAAATGTTAAGCCCTAATTATAAAGGGAGTTCTCATTATATAAATGCTTCAACAGTGGTAGATGATAATTTAATAACTGCCACAGGACTTGCTCCGTTGGAATTCTCATACGAAATATTTAAAAAGATAAATGTAATGAAAAAGGATACATTAGACGCATGGTATCAATTATATAAAACTAAACAACCTAAATATTTTTACAGTTTAATGGAAACGTTGAAATGATTATATTCACTAATAAGTTGGAATAGTATGTGACATCAGGTGATACATATATTGTTTGCTTGAGTTAATAGGATGTCAAGGTAATACTATCAGTACTTTTACAGGAATAAAGAATTTCTTTCTTGAATGTTTAAAAATTTTTTCAGATGGCAATAAACCACCGCCAGAATGGAAAATTGAAAATATGTCAGGAGCTTTTGAAAGATGAGATAACAAATGAATATTTGGTTAATAAAAAAGAAGAGGTAAAAAGAGTAAAGGGAAATATGTGTAAATGTTGTGCTGAAGATAGTATGTTAGTGATAAAGGTAATAAGGTCTAAGAAAAGAAACATCCGCCTTTTAAAAAGCCACTAAAAGTAGCCTAAATATTAGAATTATTTAAAGGGGATGCAAAGGCATCTTTATTGTGTTGGTAAAAATTTGAATAATTAGACCATTAATAAAAATTTAAAGTATTTTAAGTTAAAAGGTTTAAAAATTCTAGATTTTTTACTGGCAAAAAGTAGTTTGAAATGTTATTATTAAGGTAAATGAAGTGGTAAAGGTTAGGATGTAGGGGTGGATGAAAATCCATCATATAATAGCAAAGCAATACTTGGGTATTCGTTCAACGGAATCCAATCTGAAATTGAGCAAGGTCTGAAGCAAGTTTAGGGTTTAGAGTTCTAACGCTAGCTTTGTTTCAAGTTATGCTCAACTTCAGATTGAATTCTAAGCATTCTGTGAAATACACCGAAAGGAAAGCGCATCCGTGCGCTTTGTTTAGAAAGAAGTGCATTGTAGCCTTCACATTTTCGGAAGGAGATTAAAAATGGGGTATAGTATTGAACTAAAGAATATATCAATAAAAGATTATAAAGAAGTTTTGAGAAGTCAAAACCTTCTGCCAGGGCGTAGAATTTTACAGGATAACATAGATAAAAACTTTGAAGCAATATGTTTATACGGTATTGTTAACCTTGATGAGTTGTATAAGAGTATTAGTAAACCGCAAAAGCTAGAACTGATAGCGAATAAAATAGGACTTTCTGTAAACTATTTGACAATTTTAAAAAGAGAAATCGGAAGTTTTATACAAAAGCCCATATTAATCAGCGATTTTCCTGAGATATCATCAGCTGTTCAGGTAAAACTATCTGAACACAGTATTAAAACATCGAAAGACCTATACGACTTATCGCAGGGGTTCAGTGACATGAGAATTGTTTGTGAAAATGTAGGTATTTCTGAGAATGATATAAACGAATTATTTTCACTATGTGACTTGGTAAGGATAAACGGAGTAGGTGCTGTATTTGCAAGAATTCTATATATTTCTGGACTGAGAAGAGCGAAAGATTTTGTAACAGCTAATGCTGATGAACTATTAGAAAAGTTTTTGGAAGTAAATAAAGATAATAAATATACAAAAGCAAAGTTAGGTAAGAGGGATATGCAGTTTTGTATTGATTTTGCTAAGATAATGAGTCGAGTGTAGTATATTAGGAAGCACCATACGTGTTGCTTTCTGATCAATAAGCCGGTGTACATCACAGAACAAGTCCATTTGAGTAAAGGGCGTGCTTGCGGGCCATCCTGCCCACATCGATTGATCGGGGCGAAGCCCGCCAAAGAGAAGTTCTTGAGGTCCAACTAGTGGACTTTGCAAATGCAAAACGGTGGTGAAATAGGCTGTAGCACAGACATCGTGTCAGGTGTTTCTAAGGTTTCTATATGTAGATTTGATTAAGAAAAGGTTGGTGATTTAGTGACAAAACCTTTAGATGAAATGACTAATGAAGAACGCTGGAAGTTGTTTCCTATAATTATCTGCAATCATAGTCCAGTATGGAAGGAAAAATATTTATTAGAAAAAGCAATTATAGAAAAGGTTATTGGTTTTGATAACATTTCAAGAATAAATCACATTGGTAGTACAACAGTACCTAATTTAGTAGCAAAGCCAACAATTGATATTCTTGTTGAAATAAATGATGCTACAGATACTGAAAAGTTAATTATCAATATGAAAGAGGCAGGTTACATATATAGTCCACAACCAGATAATCCAGCTCCTCATATGATGTTTATGAAAGGATATACCAATGAGGGATTCAAAGGTCAGGTTTATCATGTTCATGTTAGATATAGTGGAGATTGGGATGAATTATATTTCAAAGACTATTTATTGTTACATCCAGAAGTAGCAGAAGAATATGGAAAACTCAAGATTGAGTTGAAACAGAAGTTTGAGTACAATAGAGATGGATATACATATGCAAAAACAGATTTTATCAAGAATATTACTAAATTGGCAAGGATAGAAATGGAAAATAAATATGATGTGTGATTTAAAGGGTATTAATTAAATGCTCGGACGTCTTGTCCTCGTCTGGCTTCGCTGGATAGCCTACATCATCCAACCATCTTGGTAAAGGCTGCGATCCGCTATAGGGGTCTAGCTTTTGAGTCTACCTAGGATTAAGTTTTTTAGCATGATAGGAGGTGCGGTTTTATATGAAAGAATATAATGGTCTTGTGCCTCCTTGTGGAATTTATTGTGGAGGATGTCCTAATTATTTAAGAGATAAGAATCCATGTTTAGGCGCAGAAAAACACTGCAAGGAAAGAAAGTGTAAAAGTATTTATGTGTGTTGCAAAGAAAAAAAAGGATATGAATTCTGTTTTGAATGTAAGACGTTTCCTTGCAGTAGATTCAAAAAGTTTTCAGAGAGTTGGATGAAACTTGGACAAGATTTAATACTAAATCAGCAGCAATTGAGGAGTTTGGGAGCAAAAAGATGGCTTGAAAAATATATTTTTGAAAACTACAAGTTACTTTAGCATTGACTCGCTTAGTTTCTCTAAGATAGTAATATTCAATAATATTTTCTGTTTTTTTACATAAATGTATATTTGACCTCTAATTCAACAATGAAATATTATTTATATTAATAGGTTCTATTCAAAAATGTAAAGCCTTTATTTATAGTATATTAATCAATACACTAGTAGGTTCTACATATTTTCTAATAAAAAAAGTAGTATTCATTTTCTGATAATGGTTATAAATACTACTTTCTGATATAATATTGTTAAATCTGTGCATTGTTTATTTCAGATTAACTTGTAAAAATTTGTGTTATTTGTTTGAGAAAGGCTTTGGAGTTATGTTTAATTCGTTACTTTTAGAAATAATGATGTAAAGACTATTTTAACCAACCGCTGAGAAGTCTCCTTCCTCTATAGGTGGGAGATGAATCGGCGACTGCAAAGCCACTTCTTGACATTCTTCTATTCATATTATATAATCAGTAGTATAAAGTGAAAAAAGAGGTATAATAATGAAATTAGACAACAACAATCATTCAGTATTCTTAATGTATTATCATCTTGTATTGGTTATAAAGTATCGCAGAAAAGTGATTGACGAGATTATCTCAAATAGGCTAAAAGAAATATTTGAATATATCAGTCCAAACTATAACATAGCCTTACAAGAATGGAATCATGATAAAGACCATGTTCACATTCTTTTCAAGGGCGAGCCAAATAGCGAGTTGTCAAAGTTCATAAATGCTTACAAAAGTGCTTCATCCAGACTTGTAAAAAAGGAATATCCACAAATACGCAAGCAGCTCTGGAAAGAATATTTTTGGTCAAGAAGTTTTTGCCTTCTTTCAACTGGTGGAGCACCTATTGATGTTATAAAACGATATATCGAGAGTCAAGGTGAAAAAATATGAACAAAGCCTATATATACCGCATATATCCAAATAATGAACAGTCAATACTAATCAACAAAACCTTTGGTTGTGTTCGTTTTGTGTATAATCAAATGCTTGCTAATCGCAAAGCTATATATGAACAATATAAAGATGATAAACAAGCATTGAAGGAGCAAAAGTATTTTACTCCTGCTGATTACAAGAGCAACTATGAGTGGCTTAAAGAAGTTGATAGTCTTGCTCTTGCAAATGCACAGCTAAATCTCAAAACAGCGTACAATAATTTTTTTAGGGATAAATCCATTGGATTTCCTAAATTCAAAAGTAAGCATAAAGACAGAAAATCATATACCACTAACAATCAAGGGGGTACAATAAGGCTTATTGGAAATAAACTTGTCAGATTACCCAAGTTAAAGGATATAGCAATTAAATTACACAGGCCTTTACCTGAAAAAACTAAAATAAAATCTGCTACAATTAGTCAAACCCCCACTGAAAAGTATTATATATCTATACTTGTTGAATATGATGCATGTATTGAGCAAGTAACACCAACATTAGAAAGAACTTTAGGATTAGATTACTCATCAAAATCACTGTATGTCGATAGCCAAGCCAACAGTGCAGATTATCCTAAGTTCTATCGCAAAGTGGAGGCAAAACTAAAAAAGGAACAGCGAAAATTATCAAGACGTAAAAAATGTGGTAAAAACAGAGATAAACAACGTCAAAAGGTAGCAAAGCTTCATGAAAAAGTAGCCAATCAACGCAAAGACTTTCTCCATAAGCTGTCAAGGCAGATAACCAATGCCTATGATACAATTGTAATTGAGGACTTAAATATGCGTGGTATGGCTCAAGGGTTAAAGCTTGCAAAATCAACCAATGACAACGGATACGGAATGCTAAAAACCTTTTTACAGTATAAGCTAAAAGAACAAGGAAAACAACTCGTAACTATAGATAAATGGTATCCTTCAAGTAAAATGTGTCGTTTTTGTGGCACAGTCAATGGAGAATTGAAACTTGGGGATAGAGTTTGGACTTGCTCTTGTGGTGCTTTTCTTGATAGGGACATAAACGCAGCAATTAATATAAAAAATGAAGGTTGCCGAATTCTCGGCATAGCCTAATCAATATAAAAACCGTTGGGCAAACGGGGTTAGCTTGATAATGATACTGGCATTAGTCGGTAAGTCCCAAGAAGCCCCCACCTCTAAGTGTTAGCGAAGGTGGTGGGAGTAAGTCACACATTACAGAAAGGGAATAAGTGTTATATGAACATGAATAACTTAATTGATTCAAATTTTAGGGGTTGCATTTTGATAAGTAAATGCAATGAGGTATTGTTTCAAAAGACGTTTGGATATGCCGATTTGCCAAATAGAATTCCAAATGAAATTGATACAAAATTTGCAACTGCATCTGCTGGAAAAGTATTTGTGGCAGTTGGAATATTGCAGCTTATAGAAAAAGGATTACTTCATTTTGATGACAAAATCGGCGATATTTTTGATATGTAAGCGTCATATATTACCCACATTTTAAATGAAAATAATATATGAGATAATACCTTCAATATAAATTTGGAGGTGTTTTTATGTCAGAAGAAAAAAATCTAAAGATGTGGAGAGACATAGTAGAACAATTTAAAAAGAGTGGACAAAATCAAACACAATGGTGTAAAAACAACAATGTAAACTTAAGAAGTCTTAATAAATGGTATAATTATTTTAAAAAAATAACAAAGAGACACAAGACTGGGTTCCTTTAAAAGTAGTTGAAGATCAATCAAATACCACATTAAATATTAAAATAGGTAATGCCATTATTGAAGTATCAGAAGGATTTAACAGTAAACTTTTAGCTGAAGTTGTAAAGGTTATAGGTTTAACATGTTAAGTTGGGGATTTGAAAAAATTTTTATAGCCTGTGGAAGTACAGATATGCGACGTGGTATTTATGGATTAGCAGCTATAGTTCAGGAATGTTTTGAACTTGATCCTTTCTCATCAAGTATTTTTGTATTCTGCAACAAAAAATGTGATTGTATTAAAATGTTGATGTGGGATCACAACGGATTTTGGTTATTTACAAGGCGTCTTGAAAAGGGAACTTTTAAGTGGCCTCAAAATTCATCAAGTACTATTAATATAGATAGAAGACAATTGAACTGGCTACTAGATGGTTTATGTATTGAACAAAAACAAGCACACAAGAAAGTTAACTCAAAAGCAGTAATATAAATGCTTTAAAGAGAAAAAAATCGAAAAAATTTATGTTTTTCTATGGCATTTATGATAAAAATTTGATATAATAATTACATGAAAAAATTATTAACTGACGCAGATATTATAGAAAAACTTCAAAAAGAACTTTCTCTACTTCAAGAGAAAAATAATTTACTTCAAGAAGAAAATGCTGAACTTTCAGCTAAGCTTAACTGGTTTGAGGAGCAATTTCGCCTCAGCCAGCATAGGCTTTATGGCCGTTCCAGTGAAAAGACTGTGATTAATGAGCAAATTTCTCTTTTCAACGAAGCAGAAGCTTTATCTGATGTAAAGCCAGAAGTCCCAGAACCATCAATAGAAGAAATTACATATAAACGCAAAAAGCGAAAAGGCCATAGAGAAGAAATGTTAAAAGATCTCCCTGTCGAAGTAATTGAGTATAAATTATCTGAAGATGAATTATTTTGTGAAAACTGTAATAGTAATCTTCATGAAATACGTACTGAAGTTAGAAAAGAACTTGAGGTTATACCAGCAACAGTTAAAGTTATAGAACATGTAAGATATATATATGGATGCCGTAATTGTGATAATAATGGGATTGATAATCCTATTGTAACAACAAAGATGCCAGAACCTCCAATTCCCAAAAGTATAGCTTCTGCATCTACAATAGCTCATGTAATGGTTCAAAAATTTATGTTTGGATTACCATTGTATAGACAAGAACAACAGTGGAAGCAGCTTGATTTGGATATATCCAGACAAACAATGTCAAATTGGTTACTAATTGCTACTAACAGATGGTTGCATTATATATATGAGAGAATGCACTACTATCTATTGCAAAAAGATATAATCTGTGCCGATGAAACCGAAGTACAGGT
Organism: Acetivibrio alkalicellulosi; assembly: GCA_008125075.1. GTDB lineage: Bacteria > Bacillota > Clostridia > Acetivibrionales > Acetivibrionaceae > Herbivorax > Herbivorax alkalicellulosi. Next base: position 690,259 of record VLTH01000001.1, read on the forward strand.
ATTACATGAGCCCGGAAGAGCTGCAACAACTAACTCCTACATGTGGGTTTATCGAACTGGAAGAGATGGACCACCCATAGTGCTTTTCGAATACCAAACTACTAGGGCTGGAAAACACCCAAAAAAATTTTTAGAGAACTTTAAATCATATCTATGTACAGATGGTTATGCTGGATATAATTCAATTCCTAGTATTACCAGAATTTGTTGTTTTGTGCATGCCCGCAGAAAATTTGATGAGGCATTAAAAGTCCTGCCCAAAACAAAGAGAACCAAAACATGTGCAGCCCAAGAAGGTTTAGACTTTTGTAATAAACTTTTTGATATAGAAAAAGATCTAAAAGAAGTAAGTGTAGAAGAAAGATATGCATTAAGGCTGGAAAAAAGCAAACCAGTATTAGATGATTTCTATAGCTGGTTAAAAATTCAGCGTAAAGTTCTAACTCCTAAAAGTGCTACAGGAAATGCAATTCAATACTGTTTAAACCTTTGGGACAAGCTTTGTGGTTTTCTACTAGATGGAAGACTTTATATTGACAATAACATTACTGAGAGGAGCATAAAATCATTTGTAATAAGTAGAAAAAACTTTTTGTTTTGTAACACTCCAAGTGGAGCTACTGCAAGTGCAATTATTTATAGTATAATTCAAACAGCTAGAGAAAATAACCTAAAGCCTTTTGAATATCTAAAATATCTATTACACATGTTGCCTAATTCAGATGTCAATGATCAAAAAATATTAGACTCATATTTGCCTTGGTCTAAAGACATTCCAGAAGTCTGTAAATTTAATAATAATAGCATATAATAAATTTGTAATTTTTTTAGGTGGGTAATATATGACGCTTACTTTTCAACAACATAGACCATGATTGGATGATAAGGATGCTAGAAGAAAGAGTAAAGGATAAGGCATTTATTGGACTTATAAGAAGATGGTTAAAAGCGGGAATCTTAGAGCCAGATGGCAAAGTAGCTAATCCAGAGAAAGGATGCCCTCAAGGGTCAGTAATTAGTCCGATACTAGCAAATATTTATCTCCATTATGTTATGGATATAAAAGTCAATATACAAATGCACAAAAAGTTAAACCTGATGCAGGAAAAGAAGCTTACTACTGTAGATCAGCTGATGATTTTATTTTTGGATTCAGGTACAAAGAAGATGCAGAAAAGCTACTAAGTGCACTTGGGACGAGATTAGGAAAGTTTGGTCTTGAGCTAGCAGAAGAGAAAACAGGAAGGGTGTTCTTTTCTAGATTTAAAAAGAACTTAGGAAACAAATTTAGCTTTTTAGGGTTTGACTTTAGGTGGAAAGAATCAAGAAATAAGAAGGACTACATAGTTATGGAGACAAACCCCAAGAGAATGACAAAATCATTAAAGGCATTTTCAGCATGGTGTAAAGAAAACAGGAATAATCTTATAAGGAAAATAGTAGATATGGTAAACAGAAAATTAAGAGGATATTTTAACTACTATGCAATACAAGGAAATAGCATTAAAATAAACAAGTTCTATAGTATAGCAACAGGAATTCTTTATAAATGGCTTAATAGAAGAAGTCAGAAGAAAAGCTTTAACTTTGAGGAATTTAATAAAAAGATGAAATACGATGAAATACTATGGTTTAATCTGTGCGGGGGCTGTTGGGTAACTGGCAGTTCCACCGTGACTAAGAAATGGGCGCAAAGGCAGCCGCATCGTGCGGTGGATTGTGAAAGCAAGTCTCTGGAGATATTATGATGCACATCAGAATGAAAGATATATACAGTATTGCTAAAGTATAACTACAAAATGCGGCACAGAATGTCGGGCAAAACAATCATCAAAAAGTTATGATTGAACTGGGAGGGAGAAGATGGATTGGGTTAAACAGCTGAATGAGGCAATAAACTACATTGAGGATAATCTTTCAGGTGAAATATCCTATGACGCAATATCAAAAATTGCAGGATGTTCTGTTTATAATTTCCAAAGAATGTTTTCATATATTGCAGATAAACCGTTATCTGAGTATATTAGAAGCAGGCGTTTAACAATGGCAGCCTTTGATTTATTAAATAGTACAGAGAGGATAATTGATATTTCATTAAAGTATGGTTATGAATCTCAAGATGCATTTTCTAGAGCATTTAAAAATTTCCATGGTGTACTACCTTCAATTGTCAGAATTGAAACAGTACAACTGAAATCCTGTCCAAAACTCTCCTTTCAAATAACTATAAAAGGTGAAAATCATATGAATTATCAGATTGAGCAATGGCCTGAATTTAAAGTAATGGGAACTTTACATAAGGTTAAAACATTTGAAGCATTTGAAGTTATTCCGCAGATATGGGAAAGTGCATGGAAAGAAGGAGTCATAAAAAGATTTATAGAGAATTTCCCTGACTACAGGCCTGCTGGATTCTTAGGGATTGCTGCTGGTGGTCAATGGGGAGATTCTGAAGAAATGAACTACATAATAGCTGTAACAAGTCATGTAGATGTCCCTGAATGCAAACACATACCTGCACTTGAAGGAATGCAGGAATTTTCTTATCCTGCTGCAACATGGGCGATTTTTGAGGCTAATGGAGAACTACCAAATGCAACACAAAAGGTATACAAACAATTTTACACTGAGTGGCTTCCTAACTCAGGCTATGAACTGGCAGATTTGCCAGTTATCGAATGCTATATGCAGGAAAGCCGTCAGGAAGTATGGATTGCAGTGATTAAAAAATAGAGAAAAGAGAAGAAAACATGAACTATTCATTTAGGTCAGGCTATTATAAAGAACGTAACCGGACATTTATAAAAATACCATTCAATGTATGGGATGCTTGTGGTAAAAAGGGAAACATTCCTGTTAAGGTTTCTATAGATAGGATAGCCTTTGAATGCAAACTTATTCCAAAAGGCAACGGGGAATATGTTATCCCAGTCAATAAGGATGTTATTGGAAAACTATCTTATTCTGACGAGTTCGATGTTGAATTTGTAATAGTAGACCATCTGACAAGGATAAACAAGAATAGTCCCTACAGCAAAGATAACCCAATAAGGCAAATTGACAATATCAACTATGTGAAACAGCCTAGTAATGGTTGTTGTGGACAGACATGTCTTGCAATGCTCGCTGGAATTTCTGTTGATGAAGTTATCAAAATAATGAAAAGTACCAAATGGCAGGCAAGTATAAGTAAAGTACTTGAAACACTTGATTATTTAGGTTATTCATATAAAGAGCCTGTTTATACTCATGGAAAAAAGGTTGAATTTCCTAAATGTTGCCTTATAAATGCAAAAGGAACTGAAAAGACTCACCTCCTGGTTTATTTTGAGGGGGTTTTTTACGATCCAGCTACTTGCGTATCGAATGATTATTTGTTTGAAAATATTATTAGCTTTATTGAGATTAAAACATCATAAGTTAATATATATGATATGATTTGTTGAAAGATATATTCTATAAATGAATTGAGTAATAGAGTAATAAAGAAGTAAAGTTTAAAGGAGTTGACCGGACCGTCGCATACCTAGGACGATATATGAAAGCCAGATGCAATTACCGTGACAGCTTTGTCACGGATTTATCCGGGCAAAGCTATGAAGGTTTTATTTAGTTTACGTTAGTATGAAAATGCTAAACAAAAATTATTTATATTTTACAAAGGAGTAAACATGCGTAATAGTTTGAAATTTATTATCGATTTTATAGTGCTGACTATATTATATTCCGCTGTCTTTTTCAATAAATGGAGGGCAAAAGGCAAAACTAAGTTGCTAGTTAATACACTTATGTATATATACATATCTTTAGTTTTGTATGTAACTTTAATGCCAATTATTGTTTCTTTACCATTTATTTTTGATCATCCGTATATACCGATGAATATGATACCTTTTGATGATTATTTTTCGGGTAGGGGAGACACTGTTCGCCAGATTTTACTTAATGTAATCATGATGATGCCGTTTGGATTTTTATTGCCTGTGGTGAAAAAGCAGAACATTTTATCTTGCTTATTCTGGACTTTTTTGTTTAGCTTGGGAATTGAATTGATCCAACCCCTGATTAATGGTTTTCGTTCAGCAGATATAACAGATTTAATCACAAATACCATAGGAGGTCTTTTGGGGTATTTGGTATATTTAGTATTTAAACCATTAATAAATAAACTGATGGCTCACTTAAAGTAAAATTGCTCAAAATGAGCATTATTTTAGGTGAGTAAATGTCACATCATTTATATTAAGTATAATAATTATAATTAGGCTAAAAATTTTGTTAAGGAACCGCGTCCATGCGGTTCTGGCTTCGCCGCGACTTCCTTGGCGCGTATTGTTAGGGAGTAGCTTTGGTGTTTTTTTATAACAGAGCGGTTATGTTAAAGAGAATAGTACTGGAGGCTTTACCTTATGAATTATAAAAGTGAATGCCTAACATATAGGGAATTTAAGGAAGGAGATTTTCATTTATTTCATTCAGTATTTTCGAATGAAAAGGTAATGAAATATGCACTCGTGGAAAAGTTTGACAGAGGATATTCGTTATCATACTTTAACAAAGTGTTAGCAAACAACATTTTGGGAGAGAATCGTAAAGCCTATGAATTTGCTGTGTATTTGTCTTCTAGTAGTATATTTATAGGATTTGCAGATATTGAAATCCAAAATCGTAAGAATTTAAGTGGTTGTGGAGAAATTGGTTATTTTTTATTGCCGTCTTTTTGGGGAAATGGGTTTGCATGTGAGATAGCTAATACACTATTAGAAATTTCTTTTAGACATATTAAGTTACATAGAGTAAGTGCAAGCTGTAACTCAAATAATATACAATCTGAAAATATTATGAAGAAAATAGGTATGATTAAAGAAGGAGAGTTCAGAAAAGTTCGATATAAAAATGGGCAGTGGGATAATGAACTACGATATAGCATATTAGTTGAAGATTGGATTCTATGTAATTAAAGTTGATATTTGTTTCAGAAAAAGACATATATCGCTGAGAGTAGCTTTGGGGAATGCGCCATCCGTGGGTACGCCTTGTTGGGCTATAACCCCTGTGTAACAAGCAGGAATAAAGCCTTCGGGCAATTTAATATAGAAATTGTACCAACCTGTTTCGTCAAATTCAAGGGGTGAAATTCCCCTTGCTGCCTAGAGTTAACATCGCTAATACCACCTGATAAGTGGGAGAGGTGGCAAGTACTAATCCTCTACTATGCGTCTTAAGCCTGCCAGTATCGTGAGGTAGCAGGAAGTCGAAAGCCGAGGAAGGCAAGTAGGTTGGTTTGTTGGAAAGCCGAATGAATCGAAAGGTTCCTGTCCGGTTTGGAGCCGGGGAAAAGCTAGAGGTGCGACAAGATGTCGCTTGAATATAGTGTAATATATTTACTGAACCAGTTGTAAGGTTCATCTCCATCCAAAGCAGCATTATCAGTAATGATTTTGTTGGTTGCATGAGGAAAAGGACAAGAGGAATGTAAACACATACTAACCTCATCCAAGGAGAAGTCTGATATGGTAAATGAAAGTGAATTTGTATAAGCTTCGTCATTTCCAACTAATGAAATGTGTTGATACATTAGTAATGTGATCTGGAAAAGTGGTCTCTCTATGCCACTATGCAGCAACCCACATGATCACCGGAGTATAGCAGATGCCTAAGTCAGACGCATCTATAACAAGCGGAACTTGGTAAGCCCTACACATTCTACTTTATGTAGTAACGAAGCTGCAAAGCTGAGTGACGATGAGAGGGTAAAGCATATCGGAGAAAGCAAACGCTTCCTAGTAACAGGGAAGATAATATCCACTGATATGACCTGAAAGGGTGCAGACTTCCGATTGGTCTTCAACACATAAAGAAATTTGATGATGGTAGAAACGAAAGGAGTGTGATGTTATGAATGCATGTAGAAATACAATGTCGGCTCACACAACACTTACAGACTGGAAAAGCATAAATTGGTCCAAAATAACAGAGTATGTGAAGAAACTACGTCAAAGAATTTATCGTGCCGAACAACTGGGACAACACAGGAAAGTAAGGAAACTACAACGACTAATGATACTAAGTGTAGATCTGTGATTTATTTTATACATAAAAAGTCATATTAGTTTATCCATGAAAAATGTTAAAAATCAAATTAATATATACAAGTTTTACAATACTGTCTCTAGAAAAATCAAAATTAAGGTAT
>VLTH01000001.1:696554-780570 GCA_008125075.1 Acetivibrio alkalicellulosi
CCTAAGTCAGACGCATCTATAACAAGCGGAACTTGGTAAGCCCTACACATTCTACTTTATGTAGTAACGAAGCTGCAAAGCTGAGTGACGATGAGAGGGTAAAGCATATAGGAGAAAGCAAACGCTTCCTAGTAACAGGGAAGATAATATCCACTGATATGACCTGAAAGGGTGCAGACTTCCGATTGGTCTTCAACACATAAAGAAATTTGATGATGGTAGAAACGAAAGGAGTGTGATGTTATGAATGCATGTAGAAATACAATGTCGGCTCACACAACACTTACAGACTGGAAAAGCATAAATTGGTCCAAAATAACAGAGTATGTGAAGAAACTACGTCAAAGAATTTATCGTGCCGAACAACTGGGACAACACAGGAAAGTAAGGAAACTACAACGACTAATGATACTAAGTAAAAGCAATCTGTTATTGTCTATACGTAGGGTAACACAAATCAATAAAGGGAAGAGAACAGCAGGAATAGACGGATTAACGATATCAAATGCTTGCGAGCGGGTAAATATATATAATGAAATGCTAGAAAAGAATGTTCAACTTCACAAACCAGAACCTGCTAAACGCATATATATAAAGAAAAAGAATGGAAAAATGAGGCCGTTAGGGATTCCAACTATAATAGATAGAATATATCAAAACATAACCAAAAATGCGTTGGAACCTCAATGGGAAGCACGATTTGAAAGTTGTACATATGGTTTCAGACCTGGCAGAGGTACCCATGATGCTATAGAAAGTATATTCAACAAAATAAATAGCAACACTACCAAAAAGTGGGTCTTCGAAGGTGATTTTCGAGCATGCTTTGATAATCTTAATCATGATTACATAAAACAACAAATAAAAAATTTCCCGGCCAAAAAGATAATAACAAGATGGCTAGACGCAGGATATATAGACAATGAGACTTTTCACCCAACAGAATCTGGAACGCCACAAGGGTCAATAATTTCGCCATTACTTGCTAATATAGCATTAGATGGAATGGAAGAAGCTATCGAAATAGAATACAGGACAGATGCTACTTATATTGGAACAATTAAAGAAAAGTGCAAGATAGGCTTAGTCAAATATGCTGACGACTTTGTAATAGTGACCGAAACAAAAGAAAAAGCAGAGGAAATGTATATAAAATTAGATGGATACTTAAAGAAACGAGGATTAGAACTAAGCACTGAGAAAACAAAAATTACACATATAGAAGATGGATTTGACTTCCTCGGCTTTAACGTTCGGCAATACAAGAAACAATCTGCCAACAAATTATTAATAAAACCCAGCAAAGACAGCATCAAAAAGGCAAAAAAGAAGATAAAAGAAGTATTTGATAAGCTTAAAGGACAACCAATTAAAGTAGTTATTAATATATTAAATCCAATTATCAGAGGTTATGCAAATTATTGGAAACATGTAGTATCGAAGAAGGTATTCACGCATATGGATAACTATATATGGAAAAAATTATATAAACATCTAAGGAGACTACACCCTAAGAAAAGCTGGAAATGGATTACCAATAGATACTTTAAGAAACCAATAGATGTTACTAGAAATGACAAGTGGATTCTAACATGTCCAAAAACTAACAAACAATTATTGAAAATGGCATGGACTAAAATCGAGAGATATATTATGATAAGATTCAAAAATAGTCCAGATGACCCACTCTTATCAGATTATTGGGAAAAAAGAAAAAGGAAAAAACTAAAAAATGCTACTTAATATTGGGAGAAATCAATAAAGCGACGCTGTGTTCGGATAAATGGAGGCTTGAGCCTTATGTCCTGAAAGGGACACGTAGGGTTCTTAAGGGGGAAAGAGACCGCGAGGTCTCCTACCTACCTGACATCACTTCAAAGGCTTACCTATGGCTATGGGCAGGGTTAAGGCGAAATTTTAAGTTTAAGCATAAAAAGGAATGGAGAACAATATGTCTAAAGTTAGTTTAGTTAAAACAGATGAAGGAATTAAGGAAGCGTTAAATAAGTCTCTTGAGTTAATTGGGGGAATCGATAACTTTATAAACCATGATGATGTTGTAATGTTAAAGCCAAACCTTAATGGCACAGAATGGGTAACGAATATTGAACTTGTTGAGTCACTAATTCAGTTACTAATAGAATATGGTGTAAAAAAAATAATAATAGCAGAATCAACTTTTGGAAATGAAAAAATGACGGCAATGTGTTTTAAAAAAACAGGGTATTTAGAATTATCTAAAAAATATAATATTGAGTTAAGAAATCTTAATTCGTCAGAAATTTATGAATTAAAGGTAGATAAACCATTAATTACTGATGTACTAAATGTTGCTAAAGACATTCTTGAAGCTGACAAAATCATAAATATTCCAATTATGAAGGTTCATTACGCAACTGGAATAACTCTATCAATGAAAAATCTTAAAGGATTACTTGTAAGAGAAGAAAAAAGACGATTTCATGAAGTTGGTTTAGATAAATGTATTATTGACTTAAATAATAGTGTTAAACCTACTTTAAATATTGTTGATTGTACAACATGTATGGAAAAGATGGGTCCTCCAGCGACGCAGAACAACACATATACATAAAGGGCAAAGCATGAAGCATGACGTTGTAGAAGGGCATGAGGTCATCCTGCCCAAATCCATTCGTTGGGGGAGTAACACTGCCAAGTAGAATGGCTCTGCGGGTTCAACTTATGGACTTTGCAAATGTACACGTTATTGGAAATTTGACGCTAAATCTAAAGTTGTCCTATGTAGAAATGTTAAGAAAAGTAAAAAAAGCTTATATTATTTATTTTTGAGGAGGAAAGGTATTTTTATTTTATTAGTATGCTTGATAGTAATATGCTTTATTACATCAGCATGTCTTTCAAGTATTTTAAGCATTTCATCAGTTATGTTTTCCAAAACATAGTTATATCTTTTTAGCTTATCAACCTCATTAAAACTTATAAATCCAGTGGATACATTTAACTCTTTTAATAAATATTTTTTTCTTTATTTTCGAATATTTGCAATGTTGTCAATATCATTCTCAAGCCTCGCTAATTCCTTTTGATCAAGTCCTAAATTTACATATTTCTTAAATATCTTCAATATGTCAACATGGTATGTATTTCGTGGATTAAACCTTATTGACACAAAAACTGATTGGTATGCTTTCATAAAATGATATATACTGTTTAAATCCACAGACAATCAACCTTTCAAAAAATCTACAAAGACTCTCCCTTAAAAATCCGCCATGGATGGCGGATTTTGCTGTATGGCATGTATCGTATTGTATCTGCGGTGGCTTTCCGCCTTAGATAGCTCCTATCTTAGGTGGAAAGCTGCGAGCAGACTGACCCGTGACTATGCCCTTTATGCAGATATGTTGATATGTAAAGTGTATGTGCCCCACGGTAGCTATTCTAAATAAAACTAATTTGTTTCAACATCTATAAAATCTAAAATGCCTTTGTCTTGCTCTGATAAATAATAAATACCTGTATTATTATCTGATCTGTTATCAAATCTCCACCATAACCAATGGAAAACTGATTTATTTCTCACATTCCCCTTATCTTCTGTCACTAAAATTCTTCCACCATTATCAATATAGTAACTTTCCTTTCCTGAACTGTATTCTAAATAATATTTTGCATTCTGCACTTTTTCAAGCCACTCTTCTCTTGTTACTCTTTTTAGGGTTTTAAACTCTATTTGTTGAAAAAGTTCATTCTTAAAATTACTACTATTTATTTTTATCTCTCTTCTATTGGAATTTTCATAAACCTTTAGCTGTTCATCTAATTCTAATATTACAGTATTTACAACTGAGTTTGCTACACTTTTTGATATTTGATTAACCTGTAAAATAACTATAATAGTTGATAAAAATAATATTGATATGATAGCTATTATTATTTTCTTCATAACACACCCCCGTTTTTTATTTTTCTTAAAAGATATACCCTAATATAATTACACACACATTTTATACATCGTCCTCGCATTGAAGAAGCCTTTGAGTCCTAGTGCTTGCACTTGGCGAAAAGATTTAGGTGTAGCGTAGCGAAACCTTCAATGGATTGTTATGTAAAGTCGCGCACCCCTAGTCTCAGAGGAGTACAGGACGTCCGAACCTTAAAAAATCACTCAAATAATATTGCCAAATACCTCTTTGTTTTCTCATCTACATTAACAAAATTCAAGCTTACATTGACCATCAGAATCATTACAATAAAGAAGTAGGTTTTTTCCTGAGTAGAATTTAATAGTTAATAAAATGCTAGAATGCCCAAATATTTTATTGTCTAATTGCACTTTTGCCATGCAAATAACTTCATTATTTATCCAATTGTAGTCATTGCAAATTACATCGTCATCTACAAATCTTCAATGGATAAATATTCTTTATAATGATCTATTCCGCAATACCAACCATCAATAAATATTCTATACCAATCTGAATTATTGTTTGCACCTAACCAAATTAAGATTACTTCATCATCATTTTCCAAAGATATTATTGCTTTAAGTTTACTAACTTTTATACCTGTTATCTCATTTACAACCCCTTCATAATCCTGAAATATCCTATTAACGTAACAATTCCTTCAAAGCCTAACCCTATCAAATCCAAGCCGCGGATGGCGCGGCAAGCGTGTGGTTGCGTATCTGATGTACGGACACCTAATATCAATATTTTATCATAAAATGCAGGAGATGATAAGCGGAAGTAAAAAAAGGAATAGAAAAACCACCCTTAAATGATGTAAAATTGTTTTCGGTAAAAAAACAAACAAAAATTGAAGGGTGGTTAATATGACTTATAACAATGAATATATTACTACAAAACTAAGGGAAACGCTAGGTAAAATGACTATTTTGCCTCTAGGTAGATTATACCAAATACGCTGTTTTTTAATATTTGAACTAGATGAAAATAAATTATATAATTATATTAACCAAATTATATGTAACTTTTAAAAATATTCTAATTAGGTGTCTGTACGACAGAGAGTCATACATACAGTATAAGCGGTTTGCAACTAATATAAAATATACGAGGGAGGAGAAGTATGAAGAAAAATTATATATTAATAATTGTATTGTTGCTTTTGTGTTTACTATTAACTAGTTATACAGGAACTCAAAATGATGAATTTAATAATAAAACTTCAGAACTAGAGTCACAAGAGCTTGAAAAGATAAAAACATTATACGAAAAATTTAAATTAGAGAATGAAGGACTCAGATTAGATTATTCAAAAATTAAAGAAGAGTTATTAGATGCAGATATAAAAATTAGAAGAATGGAGGAAATCATAACTAACAGAGATAAAAGGGATATCCGTATTGTTGGATGTTCTGATAAAGTATTAAAATATGTGTATGAAGAGGATGAATTTGAAGCTTCTTTAATTAAAACTATTATTGGTTATAATCCTGACAAATTATTAGAGAAAGAAGAAGTTGATGTTATTGATTATCGTGATGATAGCGGGTTAGTAGTTAAATTGAAAATATTTGGAAGTCTATATGATTTTGAAATTGTTAAGCGTGGATGGGATGAAAAGACTCAAGCTACTTATGATGCAGAAATAATATGCAAACTTGAAGAAGTAAGAAATAAGGATATATTATTTAATTCAATTCTTCCTTGTGGATTTTCTACACATGAAATAAGATGGATAGATAAGAATGGAAATCAGCACTCCTATTATGTTATATTTGAAGGATATGGTTTTTCAGGAACAATAATATGGGATAATAATTATTGATAAAACATATTTATTTGAAAAGGAATCTAGGCAATAAGAATATATTATAAATTGTAATAAATGTTGCTAAGTTTTTTAATTTTTATGGCATGATGTAAAAAATCTCTTACATGATCATAATCCATTTCACTAAATGGAAGATTAAAATGATTTGTAAAATGCCTTAAGTGCATTAGGTATTTTTTTTAGTTGAAATTGCAAATTCTCTAAGTTCCATTTCTTGTTTCATTTTTTAAATGCTTTATTATTTGTCATAATATACTATAATAGACACTCTCTTTAAAAAATATTTGATTTAATTTTAAAGGAAAGTATAGTATAATTGTTATATATTTTACTCGAGATTAAAACAAACAACAGCCACCGCGTAAGCGGTTTAGTTCAACCATAAAGGGCATGCTCACGTGTCATCCTGCCCACAGCTTTGTGCCTAAGATAGGAGCTATCTAAGGCATAAAGCCGACGCAGATACAAAAGGCTAGAGTGACATCCACTTGGTTTTAGAACAAGTCGATGTAGTCTGTTTTTAAGAGGAGAGGATTGTATGAAACTAAGGCTAAGAAGAACATTATATGTATTAACTGTTTTGGCTTGTTTAATTTTTAGTGGATGTAGTAATGAATTTTCGAGTGGAGAAAACAATAATAATTCTGATGTTAAACTCAGTTATCTAAGTGAAGTCAAAGATTTTGAGAGTCCAGATTTTAATAAGATTGAAAAAAGTTTATCTAATAGGTTTAATTTTATACTAGGGTTTGGAGTTTACTCTAGAAATATATTAAACACTTTTGATAAAACCTTTACTAATGACTTGGTTAATGGACTTTATTCAATTAATTTTACCTTATCCGATGAAGAAATGAAGTTGATTGAAAAAAAGTTTAGAGATATTGATATATTAAGTTATGCTGATGACTTTGCACCTATTTCTATAAATCCATTGAATAATACTACGACGTATATAACTCCCCATAATACATACTATTTAAGGATAGAACTTGATGGTAAACTAAAGGAAATAATTTGGGAAAACAGCAATCTGTCAAAGGAAGAAAGTGCTATAGTCTTAAGAAATCTGATAAAAAAAATTGAACAGATGATTTATCAACGAGATGAGTATAAAAAAATGCCAGTGCCAAAGAATGGATATAATTAAGAAGGGCTCTGTAAGTTCGATTCATCGACGCCGCAAATGGCAAGCGTTCTCTGAAATCCTTATGGAACTATATGCTAACTTTAAGTGATTGATTAAAATGAGTTTGGTGTTTATCAGTTTTATAAAGCGAATTAAAGATAACTTATATAATGCATAGGAGGTAGATTTTAAATGGATATGATATTGAGCGAAGCAATTAGAATAGCGAAACTTGCTGGAACAAAAATTAAAGAACTACGAGAAACAAAACAATACAGTGAATCTGTAAAAGATGGATATGAACTTGTTACTACCGCAGATTTAGTTTCAAATGATGTCATTAAAGCAGAGATTAATAAGATATTTAGTAATCATGAGATTCTATCTGAAGAAGATAATGGGATTAAAAATCAATCTTTAAATCAGCCTACATGGATTATTGACCCTATTGATCCCCCTGTGTTAAAATAGTTGTCGTAAGGTAAAAAATGTGTTAAGCTCAATAAAGAGATAAAAAGGAGACGACGACTATGCCTAAAAATAACAAAACATATTCTAAAGAGCAAAGAGAAGCGATTTTGGCTAAAATATTACCACCTAATAACATGCCATTATCAGAAGTTGCAAATGAAACAGGTATACCCACAAGTACTTTGAGTACTTGGAAAGCAAAAGAATTAAATAAAAACAATAAAAAGATAAATAAATCAAAAGACAAGTTCCTGATTGTTGTAGAAACTTATACACTGTCTGAATATGAATTAAATGAGTATTGTAGAAAAAATGGTCTATATGCACAAGAAGTTAAAATGTGGCAAAAGTGTTTTGCATCTGCTCTAGATAAAGAACCAGAGCCAGTTAAAGAAATAAAGGAAGAACTACTCAAGGAAAAGAAAAAAGTTAAAACTCTTGAAAAGGAGATAAACAGAAAGGATAAAGCATTAGCTGAAGCAGCAGCTTTGTTGGTACTCAAAAAAAAGTTACAAGCGTTCCGGGGGGAAGAGGAAGATTAACAACCTTATCGGAACGCAAAACAATAATAGAATTAATAAATGAAGCAAGAGAAAATGGAGCAAGATTAAAACAAGCATGCGAAATAGCAGGAATAACTGATAGAACATATGAAAGATGGGTAGAAGGAAACAACATTAAGGAAGATCAAAGACCGTATGCAGATAGACCTGAACCTGTAAATAAATTAACAGAAGCTGAATATAAATCTGTATTAAGAATTACAAATTCACCAGAGTTTGTTGATTTACCACCATCACAGATAGTGCCAGCACTTGCTGATAAGGGAGTATACATTGCTTCTGAGTCAACTATGTATAGAATATTAAGAAATGAAAATATGCAACATAATAGAGGACGTAGCAAACCACCTTCAAAGCCTAAAGCACCAGAAACATATATAGCAAAATCTCCTAATGAGGTTTGGTCATGGGACATAACTTATTTAAATACAGCAATAAGAGGACTATACTATAAATTATATATGATAATAGATATATTTAGTAGAAAGATAGTAGGATGGGAAGTATGGCCAGAAGAATCAGGAGAATATGCTTCTCAACTAGTTGAGAGAAGTGTTACATCAGAAAGAGTTAGAAATAAACCATTGATATTACATTCAGATAATGGTCCAGCGATGAAGGCCTTCACATTAAAAAGCAAGTTAGAAAGTTTAGGTATTATAAGCTCATATTCTAGGCCACGAGTTAGCAATGATAATCCGTATTCAGAGTCATTATTTAGAACATGTAAATATCGACCTAGCTATCCTAAAGAGGGTTTTAATACCATTAACGAAGCAAGAAAATGGGTTAATGATTTTGTAAATTGGTACAATAATGAACACTATCACAGCAGTATAAAATTTACAACACCAAATTCAGTACATACAGGGCAAGTAAAAGAAATATTAGAGAAGAGAAAGAAAGTATATGAAGCAGCTAGAAAACTGCATCCTGAACGATGGAAAAAACCTATACGAGACTGGGAGCCAATTAAAGAAGTAGCTTTAAACCCAATAAAAGACGAACAAGAGGTATTAAAAGTCAAGGCTTGCAGGTAGCTAATACAAAGAATAAAAATAAATTTTTGGGGTTTAAAATTTATTTTTATTCTTCACGCGGAAGGGGTTTGGGGATATCGCGCAGATCCCCAATAAAAACAAAAAAATGCACAAGCATTTTTACATTATTTAATACATACTACATTTTAATACTATATGCTTGTATCTTTATACAAACATTAATTAATAATAAATAAAGAAAATAATATATTTAACCTAAATTGATACAAAAGCATTTATATTCTTTAAAATATATAATTTTACATATTGCTTTAAAATTTATTTAAAAAATTTCGACAACTATCTTGACAAACGGCGTTAATGTAATTAGAAATCCTGTAGTATTATTTAATGGTTCTAAGTCACAATCTATTTGGTTTAATATTTTCTTATTTGCAGCATTTATATCAATAATATGGATATTTATAAAAAAGAGCTCAAATAAACGATTTTATGAAAAATAAGTGAATTTGTTTATAAAACTATGGATTAATGTTTAATTTTCAGATAGAAGTTTTATATTTTGGAGAAAGGTGTAGTTTATTACAATGAGGTTACACTAGATATTATTAAATGGTAACAAGTTTACGTCGTGTCCTTGCAAAACTCAAAAGAATATAGGAAAAGGAGAAATTGAAAATTGAGTAATAAATTTGAAGAATTTAGCCTTAAGCATTTTATATTAGAAAATCTAGAACTAGAGGGTATTAATGTTCCTACGGAGATACAAGCCCATTCTATTCCCTATATCCTAGAAGGAAAAGATGTAATAGGTAAAGCTAAAACAGGAACAGGAAAAACCTTAGCTTATTTAATACCAATGTTAGAAAAAATCCATCCTGAGAAGAAAGAACCTCAAATGCTTGTATTGTCTCCAAGCAGAGAGCTTAGTCTTCAAATCTGTAGAGAAGCAGAGCGTATTGTTAAAAATACGGGGATTACTGCAATGCCATTAGTAGAAGGAATAGATATTAAACGTCAGCTTGATAAATTAAAGAATAAGCCTCAGCTTATTATAGCCACACCTGGAAGACTGTCACATATTATAGGATTAAAAAAGATAAAGATGCATGGAGTAAAGATGATCGCTTTAGATGAGGTTGATCAAATGCTAGAACAGGGATTACGAGAAAAGATATATTCAGTAATTGATACTACTCTAAAGGACAGACAGTTAGTGAGCTTTTCTGCAACACTTTCAAAAGATGCATTAGGTATTCTGCAATCATTAATGAAAAAGCCTCAGCATATATCTTTAGATAATGTTAAGCCTGTCCCATCAAAAATTAAACATTTATATATAGTAAGCAAGGCGTTAAAGAAAACAGAAACTTTAGCAGAGCTTATGCAAGTATTAAAGCCATCTAAATCTTTAGTTTTTATTAATAAAAATGAAAATGTAGATAGGTTTGTGAGGGAATTGAAATCATTAGGATTATCTGTTGAAGGTATACAAACAAGGACTAATAATCAGGATCGTCAACATATTCTATCTAATTTTAATAAGGGTGAACTTAAGATTTTAGTAACAACAGATATATTCACTAGAGGAATGGATTTTAGAAATGTATCTAATATATTTAATATGGATCTACCGCTTAATCAAATTGATTACCTCCATAGGGCTGGTCGTACAGGTAGAATGAATAAAGAGGGTGTAGTATACAATGTTGTGAGAGATAAAGAAAAGTTTATAATGTATAAAATGATGAAGAATTTAAATATAGATGTAAAACCTGTTAGTATATTAAATGGAAAAATTAAAGTTATTGAAGAAATTGAAAGTAGAAAAAAATATTAGTAAACAGAAAAAATCTTAGGACAGATATGAAAAAATTAGCAGACTAGTTGAGGATATAAGATCTTGAATTAAAATCTACTAGGTAATCATCTTATATGTCCAAAGTGTTCAGGCTACTCATAATTCTTCAGAAATCCGTTTTAATCTTTTCCATCTCTCAAAAAACAAAAAGTATAACTCTGGACCAAAAGAAAATAACATAACTGCAATACCACAAGTGATTCCGAAGAATGTTCTAAAGCCTGCACAACAATAATTTGCTGTTTCTAGTACAGTAGGTATATTTTTTTGTAATTATAATTTTGACAAAAACTATTATAATTTGCACTTAGAAAGATTAAATAAAGTACTTACACATCCAAAAAGCTATTTTACAAACCTTGATTGGAATGAGAAGCTTTAAGTAGATTTAATTATATCTACAGCTTAGTTTGATAAAAAAGAGAATGTATCTACTTGATGTATTGATGTATTCTAATCAAATTGCAAATTATACTAATATAGGGGTATAATATAATTAGTTAATTATAAATAAAGGGTGATATTATGAAAAGATAGCCTGTAGGTGTAGATGATTTTAAAAAAATAGTTGAAGAAGATTTATATTTTGTTGATAAAACACTATTTATAAGGAAATAATTGACGATAGCTCAGAAATTATATTAATTGCACGTCCAAGAAGGTTTGGAAAAACACTTGATATGTCTTTATTACAGCATTATTTTGAAAAAAACGAAGAAGACAAGAGCTATATGTTTAAGAATTACAAAATATGGTCTCAAGGTGATAAGTACAGAGAAGAGCATGGGAAATATCCTGTTATTAATTTAACATTCATAAGTGTAAAAACAAGCAAATGGTCTTTAAATTTTGATCTAATAAAACATGTAATTCAAGTGTAATTTAACAGGCATTTATATTTAATGGATTCAAAAGAGGTTACATTGTCTGATAGACAAAACTTTGAAAAAATAGTTTATAATAAAGGAAGTTATGATAATTATGTAAATAGTTTAGAGATTTTATCTAGAATGATGTATATGCACTACAAACAACTGCCATATGTTCTTTTAGATGAGTATGATACAGTTTTAAATGAAGCGTATATACATGGTCATTGGCAGGAAGCCATTGAATTTATGAAAGCTTTTATGAGTGCATCTTTTAAGAATAACAAAAATATAAACAAGGGTATATTGACAGGGATTTTTAGAGTGGCAAAGGAAAGTATATTTAGTGACATGAATAATCTAAATGTGTGTACCCTATTAAGTGATGAGTATAGTGAGTATTTTGGATTTACTCAAGATGAAATGGAAGAGATTTTAAAGAATTATGGCATAGAAGAAACAGACAAAGTTAAAGATTGGTATAATGGATATTTGTTTGGGAGAAAGAAACAAAGAGTTATTTACAATCCATGGTCAATTGTTATGTTTGTGCATAAGGGGATATTAGAACCATATTGGATAAATACTAGTGGTAATGCAATTATAAAGGAGCTTGCAACAACGGCAAATAAAAGTATACAACTAGATATACAAAATATAATTGAAGGTAGAACTGTAGATAATGTAAAGATAGATGAGAATATAGTATATAGCGAAATAAAAAAGTCAGAAGAGAGCATATGGTCTTTTATGTTAATGAGTGGTTATTTAAAACCATTCAAATTATATTTAAAAGAAGAAGGAGTATATTGTGATCTTAAAGCACCAAATAAAGAAGTCTTCCATTTTTTTAGAAATATTTTAAGAAGCTGGTTTAGTGAGACTATAAAGGGTGGAAGCGTGGATGAAATGTTAAAAGCCCTACTTTCAGGTGATTTAGATACATTTTATGAAATTTTTGCACGTACAGTTATAAATGTTTTAAGTTATAATGATGTAGGAGAAGATAGAGCAGAAAGCTTTTATCACGCTTTTGTTTTGGGAATACTTGTTAATAAAGACAAAGAATACGATATTAAGTCAAATAGGGAATCAGACTATGGATGATATGATGTTATGATTATACCAAAGGATAAAAATAAAAATGGTATAATAATTGAGTTTAAAAAGGCAAGTAATTTAAGAGGTGAAACAATAGATCAAGCCTTAGAATCTGCTTTAAAGCAGATAGAAGATAAAAAGTATGATGAAGAATTAAAGGGTCTTGGCATTAATGATATTGTTAAAATAGGTATTGCATTTAAAGGTAAGGAAGTTCTAGTTGATACAGTTTGACTCAATTTTATACTTTGTCTATCAATATAGATAAAGTATATTTTTTGTGAATAAGCCTATAAATGAACTACTTTTTGGCATTTTGAAAACAGACAGTTATAATAATGCAGATGAAGAACATGTTGGTGGAAAATGACAAACGTTTAGTACTGATTATAAGGTCAGTGACCATAATATAAAAATTTATTAAATTATAAGGTGGGGAAGAAATGGACAGGTTTTTTTAAAAAATATTATTTATTGTTGTTTTAGATTTATTATCTTGCGACTTGCCGCGGAGGTATGTTCATTAAATCCTTTGATTATGAGCCAAAATGCTAAGAAGAACTCATTTAATACTATAGGCAGTAATAATATGTCTAAAATATCTATTCTAATTCCTAAGAGTTTAATTATTATCATTATAAAAAGCATTACAGATGCGCAAATTCCCCAAATAGATATAAATCTTGGAATAGCTCGTATTCGATAAAGTAAAATGTATAAAAACAACGCTCCCATAATAAAAAAGTAAACATGTATATTTTCATAAATAACACTTCTAAAGCCTACTAACGTAGGAGAAAGAATTAATACTCCTCCGATAATCATTAAAATTCCCTCAATAATTTTACTGTATAGATATATATAATTAATACGTTTGTTTTCTGCAGAATTGAAAAGTGGAAACATAAGAACTGCTATGCCAATAACAGCTAATCCACTTATTAAATCAGCAATCACTCCTATAGTAATATGTTTGGTTATATTGTAAGTTAGCATGCTAAAAGCTACAATAATTAATGTGCCTACCAGTATGGCTCTTAATCTAATTGGTATATTTTTTAACATAACACATAATTCTCCTTTGATTTTTTTTTAACTATATCCGAGTAAATAATACATTTAATACTCTTTTTCTTCATATGAGAATACTTCTTCAATCTTTGCTCCAAATGCATGTGCAATACGAAAAGCAAGCTCCAAAGAGGGCGAATATTTTCCAGCCTCTATTGCCACAATGGTCTGTCTTGAGGCTCCAACTTTTTCGGCAAGCTGCTGCTGTGTCATTTCATTGGCAAAGAAACGGAATTTTCTGATGTTGTTTGTAATCTGAAATTTCTTAGCCATTAGTTATCCCCCTTTTATAAAAGTATATCTGAGTTAGCCCATGAAGCAGTGACCCTGCACTAAAGGTTATAAACATTACATTAAGCATAACTGCGGGGGAATAATTTAAAATCTGTGTTAGTAGTGCTGATACAAATCCTATCCCAGCTGTAATAAAGCCTACTCTCATTGACTTAAGTTCAATGAGTTTATCCATTTCATCAGTTACCATTTCAGCATCAATAGTTTTTGCGATTTCCTTATCATCACACCTGTCATTCTTCACCTTTTCCTGTATAGCTATCCCTATAGATAGCAGAATGTGAAAAATGATTTGAATGACAATTCCCGAGATAACACCTATAGCAATAAATACTAGTATGATGCCTGACCAGGTTTTCATATCATCTGGAGCAATATCTCCCGATTGGTATTTTCCATAAGAATAGATGCAGTAAGCTGCAAGTATTAATACTCCTATGATGATTGACACGATAGTTCTCTTTTCCTGATATGACATTTCTATCACTCCTTATTCATGTAATAACTTATATACATCATGTAATAACTTATATACATATTGTATAATAATATTTACTTGGTGTCAAATATTTTTTACATTTATCTCTGGTATATCTACATATTAATTACTTCAATAAAACAACCCAGTCTTTAGGCATGTAGAAACAACCCTATTAAAATAAATCCGAAAGGGTATATTTAATAAAAGTGTTTAAAAATATTCCAGAAACTTAAGTTTTCAGTTTAGAATCAATTACTGTTTTAAAATAAAAATGATATTATAAAGATACGCTCTTATGCGAATATGAATTAATTGACCAAGTTTGACCATAAAAAAAGTGACTTAAGTCACTTTTTTAAAATAAATTTTGGTTTACATTATTTTAAGTCCTAGAATACTGCTTTAACCTACTATCAATCCATCGGGAGCTAAGATTTCAATATCAGTGTCAAAATCCATATATTCGCATTCTATTAGAAGATTAAACTCAGAGCCATCAAGACTTTTTGATGTTCCAACTGCTTCTATTTGAACAGATAGTACATGATATGTATTACGGTCAATGATCATTTTAGCACTTACACTATTAAAGCTGCAACCTTCAATTTGCTCAAGATTTAAAAAAGATTGAGTAAATTCCTTTATATCTATGTTACCTTTTAGAACAATTGTATCGGGTAAATCAGAATTATCTATGCTAAGACCTGTAGATAATAAATCATTAGAAGCGAGTTTTTCGAATGAAAACATTCCTTCGCTTTCTTCGTTATCTAACATCCTTTCATACCATTCATTATCAACATTTGTATAGGCCATAACACCATCAGAGAAAAATTTTATAGTGTCATTAATATGTTTGTCATCAAAAGCAACAGAAGACTTAAGTGTAAAATATAAAAATCTTTTAATATTATCACTTTCGGATATTATTTCTTGTTTGCTGATATAATTGGTGTCAATAGAAATCTTCAGATCTCCTTTAAATTTACTTCGGTAGCTTTTTAAGGAATTCATAGATTGATCTACGTTAGTTAAAATATCCTTTATCTCATTATAGTCAGATTCGTTTTTTATAAGGACTGTATGAGAAATAGAATCCCAGCCAACTTTCATACCAAAACTTTGAGAAATAAATCTTACTGGTATATAGGTTCTGTACTTGTAAATAATGGGCGCAACGTCAATAATAACAGGTTGATCATTTACGTATGCAGTAGTATCCCCAATTTTAAGATATATTTTTATTGAATCCTTATGTACAGTTACAGATTTTTCTGAAGCATTCCAGATAATATTGTTATCGTCTACACCAAGATTTTGAGAAATTTCTCTAAATGGAAGAAGAGTCCTTCCACTAACTATTATAGGTACATTTGAATAAGTACTAGCTTTACCATTAATATTGATTTTAACATTAGGGCTTTCTACTATATTGCTTTGTGCAAAGCATGTAGATACATTTAAAAAAGCAACCATAAAAAAGCAACAAACCAACAAATAAATTTTTTTCATACAAACTCTCCTTTTTTAATTTTAAAAATATGAAATAATAACTTCTGATATAATTTCACTTCAAGCGTTATTTATTACAGATAGTTCGCTTGAAAATTCCAAGTAAATATTTCATATGTTTATTATACATTTAAATTTTATAAAAAACTAATGTGTGTGTCAAATTAAATATAAAAAAAAATTTTGGTCAATGTAAATTATTGTATAGATCGATGATAATAATCTAATATATATTAAAGTTGATTTAAAAGAAGACTATTACAATAATAATCTAAATACAAGTAATTGTTAGGTGAGGGTCTACTACTTGCTTCACAATGTTTCTTCCATATTTTTCTTCACTTAAATAATATGCACCTGTTGGGTGATATATATTTGTTAATATTATAAAAGAATAGTATAATACTATTAGATATCAAGTTGCAACATATTGTAAGAGTATGTTCAAATACTATAGAAGATATTCTTTAACTAACATATTTTTGTGGAGCTGATTAATATATGGTAGAAAAAATAAATAATCCTCAATTGGAGATGGCATTTAGTTTTGTTCAATACACTAATAGAAACGTTTTTTTAACTGGAAAAGCAGGTACAGGAAAGACTACTTTTTTGCATAATTTAAAAAATGTTTCTCCAAAACGCATGATTGTGGTAGCGCCTACGGGAGTAGCTGCCATAAATGCTGGGGGAGTTACTATACATTCCTTTTTTCAGTTGCCTTTTGGTCCATTTGTTCCTGATCAAAATAGTGAAGATAGAAAAGAAAACCGCAATATTCAGAGATTTACCAGAGATAAGATAAATATAATTCGCAGTATGGATTTGCTGGTGATAGATGAAATAAGTATGGTGAGGGCTGATGTACTTGATGCAATAGATGATGTGCTTAGAAGATTTAAAAACAGGTACAAGCCATTTGGAGGTGTTCAATTGCTTATGATAGGAGACATACAGCAATTAGCACCTGTAGTAAAAGATGAAGAGTGGAGTATCTTAAAAGAATGGTACAGTTCCATATACTTTTTTAGTAGCAGAGCATTGATGATGACTCAATACATAAGCATAGAATTAAAGCATATATACAGACAAAAAGACATTACCTTTATTGATCTACTCAATAAAATTCGAGATAATAGAATTGATGATGATATATTAAATGAGTTAAATAAAAGGTATGAGCCAGATTTTTCAAAAAAATCGCTAGATGGATATATTATACTGACCACACACAACTATCAGGCAAAATCCATTAATGAAAGAAAACTTGCTCAAATTAATAAAAAAGAATATCGTTTTTTAGCTTCAAGCCAGGGAGATTTTCCTGAGTATTCATACCCTACAGATAATGAGCTCATATTAAAAGAAGGTGCCCAGGTCATGTTTGTAAAAAATGATACTTCAAGAGGAAAGTTTTTTTATAATGGTAAAATAGGTGTAATTGAAAAAATATCTAAGGACAGTATTATTGTCAAATGCCCTAATGAAGCCAGTATTACTGTTGAACAATCAGAATGGCAGAATTACAAATATTCCATCAATGAAACAACAGAAGAAATTCAAGAGGAGGTTGTTGGAACATTTATTCAATATCCCTTGAAGCTTGCCTGGGCAATTACTATTCATAAGAGTCAGGGCTTGACTTTTGAAAAGGCAATAATTGATGCTCAAGCTGCCTTTGCTCATGGACAGGTTTATGTGGCACTAAGTCGTTGCAAGACATTAGAGGGTTTGGTGCTAGGTTCTAAATTAACAACCAAAAGTGTCATCAGCGACAAAGAAGTACAGAATTTTTCATTGAACGTATCTAATAATCAACCTAGTAGTGATGAGCTTTTAAAATCAAAATATGGATTTCAAAATGAACTAGTATTGGAATTGTTTGATTTTAGTCAAATTGTACGTCAGTTGTTTTATTCTTTGAAGCTGTATAATGAAAATTCCGGTAGTTTACATGATGGTTTAAAAAATGACATAGAACAGATATTAGCTTTTGTTAATGTAGAGCTAGTTGCCATATCTGATAAATTTAAACCTCATATTATCAATATGTTGGAGTCACAGCCGGATATTGAAAAGAATCAAAAGCTACAGGAGCGGATTATGAAGGCTGGCAAGTACTATGCAGAACAAATTAAAAATGGAGTTTTAATTAATTTGGATGCTATATCTATTGAAAGTGATAACAAAAGCTTAAAAAAGAGTCTTATGAAAGCATTAGAGAAAATAAGAACAGATTTTATTATAAAGCAAGCTTGTTTTGAACAGTGTCAACAAGGATTTAACTTAAAAGACTTTTTAGATATTCGGGCAAAAGCTTCAATTGAAAAGCCACCACAGAAGAAACAGAAAGAGAATAAGGGAGATATAAGTAAAACTTTCTCTAAGTCCATCAGTAATCCAGAATTATTTGAGGATTTAAAAAGTTGGCGTACGCGCAAGGCTGAAGAATTTGATCAGCCAGCATTTTTTGTATTACATCAGAAGTGTTTGTTACAAATTGTTGAACAATTACCTAAAACCAAGGAAGAATTAAAAAGAATAAAAGGAATTGGAAAGAAAAAAGTACAAACTTTTGGAGATGAAATTATTGATATTGTAAATAGACATTCATGAGCAAAAGCTGTATAACATAGCATAAAAGTATAGTGCGAATGAATGTCTATTGCACATGTGCATGTTTGCGAAGCAAACAAATTGCACGTGCATAAAATCAAAGGTTAGTAAACAAAGATGAAAAAATTTTAAGACTTCTACAAAAGAAATAAAAACATTAGAGGATGCTATAATATGAATAAGAATTTTGAAAAAGTTATTTTAGATGCCACTAGATCAAGTGGTTTGTATAAAATTGAAGAAATACAGGAACTATGGGGAGGCTATGGAAAACTACTGCGTTATGGTTTAGAAGGCTCAGATATAAAAAGGGTAGTAGTTAAAAATGTATGCTTGTCAGACAAAGGTAAAAAATCTCGTGGTGGAAACATCTCGTATCAGAGGAAGCTAAAGTCATATAGAGTAGAAATGGCCTTTTATGAAAGTTGGAGCAAAAAATGTGGTAATGAATGTAAAGTTCCCCATTGGCACGCACTTAAGTGGGAAAATGATGAGTTTTTAATGGTACTTGAAGACCTAGATTTAGCTGGATTTATAAAGAGAAGACAAAGTATAAAATGGAATGAAATGATGTTGTGCTTGAAATGGCTGGCTAATTTTCATGGTGCATTTATGGGAGAAAAGCCTGAGAAGTTATGGTCAAAGGGTACCTATTGGCACTTAGATACTAGGCCAGATGAGCTAAAAGCTTTAAAAGACATCAAGCTAAAAAATGCAGCTAAGGCAATAGATGCAAAATTAAATAGTTGCACATTTAAAACCTTTGTTCATGGTGATGCAAAAATAGATAACTTTTGTTTTGCAAAAGATGGAAATAGTGTTGCGGCAGTTGATTTTCAGTATGTTGGCGGAGGTTGTGGCATGAAAGATATAGCGTATTTTGTAGATAGTTGCTTGTATGATGATGAATGTGAAAAATGGGAAAAGGATATTTTGGATTATTATTTTAAAGAGCTTAAAAAAGCATTGATTAATAATCAAAAAAAGTTAGACTTTGACCATCTAGAAATGGAATGGCGTGAATTATATCCAATAGCTTGGACTGATTTTTATCGATTTTTAAAGGGCTGGGCCCCAGGTCATTATGAAAGTAAATATAGTGAACGTATAGCGTGTAAAGTAATTAATAATCTATCTCAAATGGTATAATAGAAAGATTTATGGAAAAAAGATGACGGGACTCATATCATCAGAGATGACATAAATCCCGTCAATTTATTATGTAAGGGGCAAAATTAAATTTTAAAGTGTTCTTCATATTAAAGTAGATTAAAGTAGTTACGTTAAGTATATTTGAATACTTTTAGTGTTTATCGCACCATATATGATTGCCATATATGGTGCGATAAATAAAGAGGAAAAAGTATTACATTTACAATATATAATTAACTACGTAATTACCAATTCTTGCTTCTAGAGCGCCATATACCTGTGTTAAAATAAAATGAACCTTGTCCTAAAAACATACTCTCCCTTTCTGTTTCTTCTCCTAAGTGCCATCTGAGCCATGCTATTGTTGCACTAATCCCTTCAAAAGGACCACTACCATGACCACCACCTATCATTTCACCATACCATATAGGCACTGTTGCCTGATTATAATCATTTCGTGTATTTTCAAGGGCTAAATTATCATCCAATCCACAAATAAGTGCTGTAGGTCTACGCATTCTACTTGCGCCTCTTCCGTCTAGAGAACCACCATTCTTATGAATTGTAGTTTTTATTCTAGGGTCATCAGCAATAGTATAGGCAGCTACTGAACCAAGTGAATGTCCACCTGCGGCAATTCTACTTGTATCCAGTTTATTATAATATATACTTGATGAATTACTATTTTGTGCTATAATCCAATCTAATGCAGCTTTCATTTCAGCTCCTGAATGTGTGGACTCTTCGCTATAAATTACAAATCCATGAGATGCAAGTCTAGTCATTGGGGATTCATAATAACTTGGGTGTGATCCTCCACCTGGTCCAAATAAATATATGGGGTGTGCAGTAACTCCTTGACTGCAAAGATTAGCTGGTCTGTATATCCACCCTTTTCTATTTGGCCCAACGTTTCGGTCTATTGTTACCGTAAAGGGACCATTTCTTTCAATACTGTCAACAGGAGGTAAAATTCTTGTACTAACAATAGGTGTAGGGGTAGGGGTAGGGGTAGGGGTAGTACCTGTACCAAGAGTAGGTATGATTCCTAGTATATATCTTCTCATCAATATAACGTCTGTAGAATCTATATTACCATCACTGTTTGCATCTGCATTTTCAAGAACAGTTGAACTAAGTTCAGAGACTCCAAGTATATGTCTTCTTAATAATACATAATCTGATGAATCCACTTTCCCATCACCATTAAGATCACCTATTATTCCAACAGAAGGTGTCGTCGTGCTTCCTGAACTAATTGTAAACCAGTCAATATTAACAGGACCTGAAAAAACAAGATAAAGGTCATTTTTTCCGCTAACATTATTAATAGCACAGGTTTGTTCCTGATATGTATCCCAATCTCCTGTTGATGATACATCTAATGTTCCTATTAGAGGACCAGTTGGGCTGTTTAAACGAAGATCAATACTTGATGTAATTGAATTTGCAACCATAGCTTTAAATATTGTTGCTCCATTTCCAAAATCTATGTTATTATATGCTGCGTAATTGCCGTTTTCAATATAACCTAATCCACTTCCACCGTTAACAGTAGTTATTGTTCTGATTGTTGAAGAATAAACACTGCTATAATCTTCTGCTTCAATTTTTATAAAAGCTGATACTGTTGAAAAACTCAAGAGTGTTGTAAGCAATATGGTGATTAATAAACTACTGAAAATTTTTTTTATCACAAACTAGTCCTCCCTTTTAAATTAATATATAAACATGTACATTAAATTTTTATATTCTATATTTTAATCCTATCCCTTTTGCAGGTAAAATTCTATGATTTTTATTAAAAAGAAATTGACTTTTTTTCTATAGTTTATATTAAGAACTATTAATCATTTAAGCCATAGCCTTGCAATTTTTAAACTAAAATTTAAAAAATACAAGGCTATGGCTTAAGAATTAACTCAATGTTTTTGCCATTTTTTCTGATTTTGTATGGATTAAGAGTAAGAGTAATCAATTATTTAATAGACTTCATCAATAACGATGACCAGCTCAAATGGAAGCTTATAGTTGATTTTTTTTGCTACATGGGAGTTTAATGTTATTTTAGGTGTACTTTGATAGGATTGATCTAAGTCACGAAGATTGACTCCTTGCAAACTCTTGACTATTGTATGGGCACCGAAACGGCCCACGTTGATTGTGTCCATTACTGAAACGGTTATTAGAGCACCATTTTCTACTTCTGAGCTACCTAATTGAGATAAAACAGGTATATTCTTTTCATAAAAAGGCTTCAACAATTCAGGGAGTCTTTGACTATCTATAGATGCTATTGTAATATACATTGCATCTACATTTTGTGATAAGTATTCATAAGCAGTTTTTAGATTTTCATAATAAGCTAGAAACTCTTCTGATGTTAATGGTTCGGTTACATGTTGTTTAATTATTGTGAAATTTTTCTCCTTAGATAGAGATTCCAATTCATTAATTGCCGAATAAATTCTTGCAATATCTGAATCTTCGTATACAACTCCAAGTTTTTTAAATTTAAACATATCATAAAATGCACTGATTTGACGATTAAATCTATATTCATCCATGTGAGCCCATACATTATCTTTGCCTGAATCTTCAACAGAATCAATAATTCCTGAACTTACTGCATTTGACGCGGCAAAAACAAATATGTTAGTATTTTTCAAATTATTACTTAAGAGATTACCAGCTGCTGTACCCATAACAATAATGAAATCAAGATCATTATGGGCATTATATTTTTGAATGATATGAGTACTATCAGTTTCCTTTAAGTTATAAAAGGATGAGGAATCAAATTCTAAATATGGACTAACATCATTTGAAGATAACCAGTTCCAGATTATTCTACTGTCATCATGTTTTAAAATGGTATTTAATTGGGGTGAATCTTCAATCCACCCTAACTCCTGAAAACCACGGATAATAGCTACCAGTGTTTCAGTAAATATAATAAAAGATTCACTTTCCAAATAACCTACCTTCCATTTGTTGCCGTCATCTTTTTTTATACCACTATCATTTAATGTACTAGATATATTTATAGAGGATATATAATTTTCATCATTAGAAATGGTGACATTATTTAACAAAGGCACAATTGTTCCAATTACTATTAATAGTGAAAGAACTAGAATGATATTAGTAAATACTCTATTCATTATTTATCACCTCATTAACTAAAAAAAAACTAATATCTTATGGATTTTAAAAACAAATAACTGGTCAGCTGGCGTTTCAAAAAATCTAATCTAATGATTATCATATAATTTTTGAAAACAGAATTATTATATTGTTATTTTTATCTTTTTTAAGAGAAAAACCTCTATAGCCATTTTCCAAAAGATGTTTTTGTTTTGTATAATCAGTGTTTAAAACTTCAACAACCTGACTTTTATCAAGTAATTGTTCATATGAAAAATCTTTATATGCTATATACCGATTCCAGTTATTGTACATTTTAGTTAGTTTGACAATGTTAAGACCAAGAGAGGTTATTGTTTGAATGCTAGGAAAGTTATGGGGAGATACTGTTGTAAACAAATAGCGTTTTTGGTGTGTTATTTTTGATCTTTCAATAAGAATAGTAGCTAATTTTTGCTGCATTTTATGTCCACGTAAATCAGAATGAACAAGAGCCATTTCAAATTGCTCAACCTGACTTAAGGAATAGGCATCAAACCCAAGTTCTTTTGCCATGTTTATATTATCAGGCACATTCCAAAGTAGAGAACAGCAGGCTCTTAATTCACCAGATATAAATGTACCTAATGAATCTCCATTTCCATCAAGTATAAAGCTTAATTCGTCATTTGTTAAAGCAACAGCAAGTTCTGATAGTCCAAGATTTTTTAAAATAGAATCTTGTAAAATCATAATATCTGTTAAATCATCAGTATTAAGTAGCCTAATAACATATGGTTTTTCAATTCCGTTAATTAATGTAATTGTACCTCTTTCTATAACGTCAGTACTAAAATCTGAATCAATTTTAATAAGCATATATGCACTCCTTTTTTATAAATTTTAAAAATGTTATAATCCGAGGGAAGTGATTTTAGAAAAAATTAAGTTTTTAAAAAGTTGATGAAATCAAGAGATGGAACTTTTGCGACTAGTGGAAGTGTTATAAAATGAAAATAAAACAAGTAGCACAAAAAAGAGTAAAACCATTATGCCTACACCTGTTCTAATACCTAATGTCATAGCCAAACCAAAAATTATAGGGCCTGCTATTCTACTTATGTTTACTAATATGCTAAAGTAGGCTATTCGCTGGTTAATTTCCATGTCTTTTACTCCTTTAGAGTTTAAGAAATAAGTAGTTTTTAGAGAAACGCCAAAACTTTCAGCAATTCCAAGCATAGCAAGTGTAACAAATGCAGATGTAATTGTTCCGAAAAAGACAAATAGTAATAAGGCAACTAATACAATAGCCATACTGTAAATTACTCCTGAAGTATTACTTGTTTTTTTAGTTAAAAATTTTGTTAATATTGGACCAAAGTATATTATTATAAGACCATTTAGTAAAAAGCCACGACTAATATCGCTTTGATACAAGCCCTGTGCTGATGCAAATAATGGAAACAAGTAATCTAAGAAGGCGCTGGTTATGAAAAAAGGTATAAATATTCCTATTAAGAAAAATAAGGATTTTTTGTCACTTAGAAAAATAGCTAGCTTTTTTATAGAGTTTTCTCTAGTTTCATAAAGGGTTTTAATTTTAAATTCAGACATTGAATTGCATACAAAAAATAATGGCACAAAAGCAATAAGGGCAGATAAAACAAATACTATACTATAGCCTATTTGATCTGCTAACATCCCACCTACAACAGCACCGCAGTTTAATCCAGCTATAGCACCGGCTGAAAAAGCAGCTATTCCTAAACTGGTCTGAGGCATAGATGCTACTAGACTACGCATTGTCATTAGAAAAAAGCCAAGACCAAGTCCTGAAATTGCCCTTGAAATAATAAATAAAGAGGGATTAAAACTATATGCGGACATAATGTTTCCCATTATTAGAAAAAAACCACCTGTATAAAATACTTTTTGCCAACCAATCCTATGTATAAGCATGCCTGATATAATAATAGCCAATACGCCACCAAGCATTTCAGAAGAAAGTGGCAGGCCTAATACAACATCCTTAGAGATTCCTAAGATAGGACTATATATTTGACGCATTACAATAGGAATAAAGGTAAGTGGAATAAATGCAGAAAAATATACGAAAAAGGACAAAGTGCGCATTAAGTTGTGGCCATTTTCACGTTCAATGATAGTTTTATTAGCGGTTTTGATTTTGGTGCTATTTTTTTTAAGAAGAAGAATTATTAAATATATCATTTCTACCATAAATATTAATGCTACTATTAAAACAGTAATCATATCAAATAAAATTCTATTCATTTGTTTTCTTATGTAATCATTTGAAATATGAACTATTACTGTGTCATTTTCTTTTATTATTCTTTGAATTTGAGGCAAACTATTTTGTATAGACTCAAGATAGTTTTCAAATCCCTCTATATTATCTAATGATAGAGATTTGGCATTTATATTTTCAATATTAGTTTGAATAATATTTTGAACAAACCTTTTACTTGTATGAGCCATATTGAGATAAGCATCTTTAAATAATGTATAATTAACGATACTGTAAGAAATTTGTGCAGTCCCTATTATAACTAGAAGTATAGTCATAAGCTTCTTTTTGCTTATGTTTAAGTTATCATAAAGTAGTTTGGATTTGTGAAAAATAATAGTTAGAATTATCATTGATAATATTATAATGGCTATTAATATATTTATAAGTTTTAGTGTAAGAGAACTATTCCAACTCATAAATAATTTTTCAGGAAAGATCATCATTAGAGTTGCTATATGTTTAGAGTCCTTCTTGATTCCTATAAAAATATACCCGTGTTCCTTATAAATTCTATAGCTTAATTGTTCAGTAATAGTGTTTTCCGTAAAAGAAGATGTTTTATGAAGTTCTTCGGGAAGAAATTTATCATTTACAAAACCATTTATATCATACAGTATTTCACCTTCTAGTGAAACAACAAATACTTCTTTTAATTCAGGTATAATATTATGAAGTTTAATCAGGGTATCATTCATTCCATAGTAATTGTCAATAGGCTTACCATAGAAAAGAGCATATTCAATGTTTCGAACTAGCTCTTGACCTGCAACTGAATAGGTGCTTGTAAGTACACGATTGTAGTTATCAGTAAACGTCATGTAATTTATCAAGCCAGAAAATGTCATAATAACTAAAAGTAAAAATGCAACTAATACATAGACTTTAATTGAAGATAATATTTTTTTTATCATATAAATAAATTCCACCTTAATTATTAAAAAGTAAGTATTAAATTTCAAGCTTTGAATAGTTTGTTATCACAAAGTTACAAAATAATTGTGAAAAATGCTATTTTTGATTTAATTAATTTTATAAAAAACAAATTTTTTACTTGGAAGTATTTCTATGAACATTAGAAGAAGCTTTATTCTAGAAATACTATTCTCACAATTAGGCTAAATGAAAGGGTCGTTAAATTTTAGAAAACTCCATTATATATATCGGATTATATTGTAATAAATTTAATATATTTAATGAAAAAAATGCTAAAGTCATTACTAAGGAATGCCTTAGAAATAACTTCATATTCTCAACATTCCTTAAAAATTCTCTTGTCCTTATGTAAAGGAGATAAATCATTAAAAAATGTCATAGGTAAAAATAAATATCATGAAGAAAATACAATATAAAAGGTTTATTATTGTAATATACTTTTTATTTTAATCAATTAAAAGTAAATAAATATGTTATTATAGAGGTGTTTTAAAATGGGTAAATATAAAATTGCAGTACTACCAGGTGATGGTATAGGTCCAGATGTAACAGAACAGGCCGTTAAAGTTATACATACTTTAGCAGAAAAATATAATCATGAATTTGAAATGTTAGAAGGAGTGATAGGTGGATGTGCTATAGATAAACATGGTGATCCTTTGCCTACACAAACTGTTGATCTTTGTAAATCTTGTGATTCGGTACTATTAGGAGCGGTGGGAGGTCCTAAGTGGGACAATCTTCCTGGAGATAAAAGACCTGAGGCTGGTCTTTTGGGAATTCGCTCAAAGCTTGGTTTATATGCAAATCTTAGACCTGCAATAATATACTCTGCTTTAAAAGATGCTTCTCCTTTAAAATCTGAGATAATAGAAGACGGGATTGACATTATGGTTGTTAGAGAACTAACAGGTGGTATGTACTTTGGAGAAAGAGGAAGAGTACAAACTGAGAACATGGGAGAGGCTGCATTTGACACAGAGAAATACAGTGTATTAGAAGTTGAGAGAATTGTTAGGCTTGCATTTGAGACAGCATCTAAAAGGGGAAAGAAGCTAATGTCTGTAGATAAAGCAAATGTACTTGAAAGTTCAAGGCTTTGGAGAGAAATTGTAATACAAATATCTAAAGACTATCCAGAAATTGAGCTTAGTCATATGTATGTTGATAATGCTGCTATGCAGCTTGTTAGGGATCCAAAACAGTTTGATGTTATAGTAACAACTAATATTTTTGGCGATATACTATCAGATGAGGCTTCAATGATTACTGGGTCTATAGGCATGTTGCCGTCAGCAAGTTTAGGAGATGGAACATTTGGTCTTTATGAACCTATTCATGGTTCAGCGCCTGATATTGCGGGACAGAATAAAGCAAATCCAATAGCAACTATTCTTTCTGTAGCAATGATGATGAGATATTCATTTGGCTTAACTAAAGAGGCAGAGGAAATAGAAAATGCTGTTGTAAATGTACTGGAACAAGGTTATAGAACAGGTGATATTGCATCTTCTGGCACAAAAGTTATTGGAACTTGTGAAATGGGAAATCTAATTCAATCAGAAATAATGGATAAAAAACATAGAAACATATAATAATATAATAACTTAATATTAGTGTGAAGTTGATTTAAAATATGCACCCCAAAGCTAAATGTGACTTTACAAATAGAAATTATTACATTAAAATATGGATATGAAATGAGGTGTGTAAAATGAATTTATATAATACAGATGAAGTATCGGTAGAACAAGTAAGAACGGTAGCTAATGGTATACGAAGAAGGGTTCTAGAACACACCATATTAAATAAAGGCGGATATTTAAGTCAGGCTTGTTCTTCAGCGGAGATTTTTGCTGTTCTATACACGAAGATTTTAAAATTAAGCAAATTAAAAGCACCTATTGTACCTAAACCCTTTCCAGGAGTTCCAGGGCCTTTAAACAAAGACTATTTTACAGGGGAGAGCTATCATGGAGAGAAGGGGGCGGCTTATGACCGGTTCTATCTTTCACCATCTCAATATTCTCTTGTGATGTATACGGCACTTATTGAAGTGGGAAGGATGTCAGAGAATGGACTTTCTGATTTTAATAAAGATGGAAGTTCATTGGAAATGATAGGAGCTGAGCATTCTCCAGGGATGGGTCTTATGGGTGGATCTCTTGGTCAGTGCATTAGTCAAGCAGCTGGTATTGCACTTTCTCGAAAATTAAAAGGTGAAGAGGGAAGAGTTTTTGTTTTTTTATCGGACGGAGAATGCCAGAGTGGACAATTTTGGGAAGCGGTTCAGTGTATGGCTTATCATAAGCTTGATAATATGGTAATGTATGTTGATGTCAATGGATATCAATGTGATGGGAAAACCTCAACGGTCATGAATCTTGAACCCTTTGATAAACGATTAGAAGCATTTGGAGCAAGAGTGTTTCGTGTGCATGGGCATGATATAGAACGATTGGCAGCTTTGGGAAAACAAAAACCAGATGGTCGCCCATTATTTATTTTAGCAGACACATGTCCCTATAAAGGAATTGGTATATTAAAGACAAGAGAACCTAAATTTCACTATGTTAGGTTCACAAAAGATGAGGAAATCAAAGATTACCATCTGGCATTAGAGAAGATGAAATGATTATTAAAGTAGTAGGAAGTTATTTTTTGCAATGAACAACGAGGATCTTTTAGAATATGTAAAAGAACATGAACTTTTTTAAAGTTTCGAGGATCAGAAAATCGACAATGGGAATTTGAAATATATTCGACATAGTGAAATCATTTGAAGGAGAGGGATAATATTGAATGAACAAATTCAAAATCCATTACACATTTCATCAGTTTATTTAGATGATGTGGAAAATGAACTTGTTATTTTAGATCAGACGCTTTTACCCAACGAAAAGAAATTCCTAAGACTTAAGGCTTTAGAGGAAATTGTTGAAGCCATTGTATTTCTTCGCGTGAGAGGAGCACCTGCTATTGGGATTGCAGCGGCCTTTGGGGTGTATGTATCTACTTTTTATGATAAATCTCTACCTTTTAATAATTTGAAAGAGAAATTTTTTTACTGCAAAGAAAAGATTGCAGCATCAAGGCCTACGGCGGTAAATTTGTTTTGGGCACTTGAGAGGATGAAAGAAAAATTTTTATCACATGAAAGCTTATGTGAGAACGAAATAAAAAAGGCACTAAAAGAGGAAGCAAACCTTATTAAGAAAGAGGATGAAATAGTTTGCAGATCTATCGGTGAGTACGGACTATCTCTATTAAAGCCAGGCGGCTTTGTTATGACCCACTGCAACCCTGGTTCTATTGCGACGGCGAAATATGGAACGGCTTTAGCTCCACTTTATTTGGCAAAAGAAAAGGGGATTGACGTTGGCGTGTTTGCCTGTGAAACAAGACCCTTATTACAAGGTGCAAGATTGACTTCTTGGGAACTTAGTGAGGCAGGAATCGATGTAACTCTAATTTGCGACAACATGGCTTCTATTGTTATGAAAGAGGGAAAAATTCAGGCAGTATTGGTGGGGTGTGATCGTATTGCAAAAAACGGAGATACTGCAAATAAAATTGGAACCTCTGGTCTTGCAATTTTAGCTAAGCATTACAATATACCTTTTTATGTTTTTTCACCCATATCTACTATTGATTTTAGCATAGAAAGCGGAGAAGAGATTCAGATTGAAATTCGGAATCCAAAGGAAATAACAAGCCAATGGTATGAAAAACCAATGGCTCCCATTGAGGTGAAAGTATATAATCCAGCATTTGATGTGACGGATAACAGTCTTATTACAGCGATTATAACAGAAAATGGAATTGCGTATCCTCCATTTAAAGAAAACTTAGAAAAAATAATTCAAGTAAATGGGAAAGTAGAGGTGTGATGTGGAAATTAATTCTAGAGTACATGCCAATAATTTATTAAAATGGGCAAAAGATAAAAAAGAAGTGGTTGTACTATCGGCAGACCTTACTAGTTCAACAGAAATTGATGCTTTTCGGGA
Source organism: Acetivibrio alkalicellulosi (assembly GCA_008125075.1). Lineage (GTDB taxonomy): Bacteria > Bacillota > Clostridia > Acetivibrionales > Acetivibrionaceae > Herbivorax > Herbivorax alkalicellulosi. Next base: position 726,843 of record VLTH01000001.1, read on the forward strand.
CACTTACCCAGATCGTTTTTTTTCCATGGGCATTGCCGAACAAAATATGTTAAGTTTTGCGGGAGGTATGGCAAGGGAGGGGTTTGTCCCTTTTGTCCACACCTTTGCGGTTTTTATATATCGTCGAGCATATGATCAAATAGCAATGTCAGTGGCATACCCAAATTTGCCTGTCAAGATGTTTGGATTTTTGCCTGGCATTATGACACCAGGAGGAGCTACCCATCAAGCCATTGAAGACATTTCTGTGATGCGCTCCCTTCCAAATATGACTATTTTAGAATGTGGTGATGCCACTGAAGTTGAATCAGTGTTAGATGTTGCGATGGAAGTGAATGGCCCTGTATATATAAGAATGTTAAGGGGCGAGATACCTAGGTTGTTTTCTCAAAATGAACCGATGAGACTAAATCAAGTAAGGGTACTATCTAAAGGCAATGACATTACCATTATTTCATCTGGGATTTGTACAGAGGAAGCCATGAGAGCAACGACAGTATTAAAATCAAAAGGAGTATCAATTAACCACCTTCATATTTCTACGTTAAAACCATTTGATGACAATCATGTAATGGATGCCATTGCCAGTGCGAAATTTGGGGTGATTACCATGGAGAATCATTCTGTTATTGGAGGACTTGGAACCATAATAAATGAGATAATTGCAAAGAGTGGCATGCAAAAAAAGGTTACCAACATTGGGATAAAAGACACCTTTATCCATGGTGCAAGTAAGCAATATCTCATGAAGGAGTATGGTCTTGATGCTATGGCACTAATTCATGAGGTGGAATCAATGATGGGCAGCAGCTATGATATTAAAGAAAATGAATTGAAAGAGGCGTTTATTGCAGCTGTACATAGTGAAGCAAAGCCAGAAGCGCTATAAAAGGAGAATACTATGTATTTTGATCATATAAAAGAATACCCTTTAAGCGGGGAACGGTTTTATGTACAATATCATTTGACTGGGGACGAAAAAGAGGCTTATGAAAAGGCAAAAGACATTTGTATAGAACAGACAGTTGAGTTTCCAGAAGATCTAATTCACAATGGTTTTATAAGAGATTCTATTTTTGGAAAAATTCAATCATTTGAAAAGATAAATGATAATGCTTATAAAGTAATTATTAGTTATGCCATTGAAATCACTTCAAAAGAATTTACTCAGTTTTTAAATGTGTTATTTGGGAATATAAGCATTAAGCCTGGAATCCGATTAGAACACATTGGAATTTCGCCTACTTTGGAAAAATGGTTTCAAGGTCCTAAGTTTGGCATAGATGGCATAAGGGAGCGTCTTGATGTTAAAGACAAGCCTTTGTTTTTTACTGCTGTAAAGCCAATGGGACTAAGTTCTAAAGAATTGGCAAAACTGGCATATACTTTTTCATTAGGTGGTATTGATATCATAAAGGATGACCATGGACTTAGCAACCAAGAATTTTGTCCATTTGAAGAAAGGGTAGAACTTTGTTGTAAAGCAGTCCAAAAATCAAATGACGAAACAGGAAGGAAATCCATTTTTGTACCTAATATCACGGCACCACATAGGGAAATGATAAAGAAAGCGAAATTGGCAAAAGATTTGGGTGCAGGAGGTCTTCTCATTTCTCCTGGCTTGTCGGGATTTGATGTGGTCAGGGATATTTCGATAGACCAAGGGATAGATTTACCAATTTTTTGTCATCCAGCCTTTTTGGGATCATATGTATTTGGTGAAAGCGGTATTGCACATCAGGTACTGTTTGGGGAAATTCCAAGACTTTCAGGGGCGGATGCAACCATTTTCCCAAACTTTGGTGGAAGATTTTCTTTTTCATTAGAGGAGTGTAGAAAGATTGCTACATCGGGAAAAGAGGAATATGGAAGTTTAAAACCTATTTTTCCATGCCCTGCTGGAGGAATGACAATCAAAAACATACCTAGTTCTCTTGAGGTTTATGGAAAAGATGTGGCATTTTTGGTTGGGGGAGGAATTTTTAAATTGGGTCCTGATTTGCTTCAAAATATAAAGGCATTTCGTAAAATATTAGATGGAAACTAAAATAATATAAGTTAGACATTCATGAGATAAAAACTCACCAACATAGAATGAAAAGTATAATGGGGTTGAATATGAATAAAAAAAATGATATGAAAATAGAAATTTTGCCGGATTTTATTAAGGAAGATGAGTTTATGATACTTTATCCATGTGATAAAATGACTATTTTTACAACAAAAAAACCAAATCATCTACTTAAAGGCCAATACCAGCATCTTAATTATGAGTTTATCATAACAAAGTCTGTAGTTAAGGACTTTGTACTTGATGGAAAGAAGATAAGTATTGAGCCTGATATGGTTTTTGCTATTAATTCCATGCAGATGCATGGTACTGAGCATTTGTTATCAAACGTTTCATTTATAAGTATTCAGTTTGAAAAAGAATTCTTACATGACTTAGCCTTGGGTATATATGGAATTAAAGAGATAATGTTTTCAAATCAACCAATTCCATTATATAAAGAACTTACTGAACTTATTAATACTTACGTAAAAGAGTATGAGCAAAAGAAAGAAGGATATTTTTATATTTTAAATAATTTAAGCGTACATATTGCAGTTTCTATTTTTCGAAAAATTGGAATTATAAATCATACTAATGACTTAAAAAAAGAAAAAACTGAAAAGATTCAACAAATAATTGAGTATTTTAAAAAAAACTATGAAAAAAACATCTCTCTTGAAAAAATATCAGACATATCTAATATGAGCAAATTTGATGTAATACGAAAATTTAAAGAAAGCACAGGAATGACACCACATGACTATCTTTTAAATATTCGAATTATGAAGGCACTTGAATACTTAAATAATCCTACAAATAAAATAATCGATGTGGCTTTACTAAGTGGGTTTGAAAATCACAGCCATTTTTCTAAAATCTTTAAAAAGAAAAGTGGCTTAACTCCCAGTGAATATCGCAAAAAAGTTTTATATCTTTAAAAGAATCTGAATTGTAAATTCTGAATCATTTTTATGGGACGTGTAATAAATGCGAAAATAATATGAGAGCTTCTTTACATAAGGTTACTATTTTTATTCAAAAAAGTTTGCTTTTTAGTGAATTTTTAAAGATAGTAGCTTTTTTATGTTTATTGAATCTGAAATAACTAACTTGATTGACATATGACAATATTAGAACAAAAACATGCAATTAAGTTATAGATATAAGATATATTTTTTGATATAATTTTTAAAAAGGTTTTAACACATCAAAAGTATATATTTGTTTTACTACTAGGACGTGCATATTTTTTTGTACGTCTATTTTAAATTTAATAACTTTAAGGGGCGAAATATAATATGAAAAAAATTAGCAAGCACATTGCAATTGTTTTAATTGCAATATTAACAATTCAATTGTTAAACTTTTCTTTCAACCAAACAAATCAGAAAACACAGGTTTATGCTAATGAAGAGTATAATATCTCAGAAGATAATAATAATTTATTATTAGATTTCTTAGATGAAATCACAGGAGATTTTATACAAGAAGAGAGTAATGACATATCTTATCCTGAAATTCAAAATGAAACAGATGACAGCTTAAAAACATACTCAAAAGATGAGGAAGATATTTTTCCTGTTATAGAACTTTCAGATATAAAAGAGGATGAGGAATTAGAGTCTCATGATGAAATAGAAATACTCTTAAATTCAGATAGAGGAAAAGAAGAACTTATAAATCTCCAAGCTAATAATGAAGAAGATATAATTATATTAAATTCCGATAATAAAGAAAATCCTAATTCAGACCCATCGCCTATTATAATAAATTCTTTTGTTCAACTAGAAGAAGATACTGTTTACGGAGATGTTACAATAGAAGGCGGAAGTGTGTTTTTGAATGGATATACCCTAACTGTAGAAGGAAATCTTGTGCAAAACGGGGGAAGCCTAAATATAAATGATGGTCAACTAATAATAGATGGGAATTATATAAATAGTGGATCCTCCTATTTTGAAATGTCTAGTGATAATGACTACATGTTAGTTAAGGGTGATTTCTTTATGAATTCAAGTTATTACACTTATATGTATGCAGGAACTCTAGACATAAAAGGAGACTTTACTCAGACATGTATTTATGACTGGGGAGATAATTTTATGCCAGTTGGAAGTCATAAGACAGTATTTAGTGGAGACTCTTTGCAAACAATCAACTTTCAAACCCCTAGATCTAAATTTAATATACTTGAAATTCAAAACCATTCAGATGAAGGAGTAGAGTTTAAGCAGCATATTAATGCTAATACTTTTATTGATAACGGATGTGTAGTAAAATATCCTGGTTCAGAATATTTAGGATGGACTTTAGAAGGAAATATGCAGCATGATGGAAATTTGTATCTTGGTGCAGGTACTTTAGACTTAAATGGCTACAACCTAACAGTTACAGGTGACTTTATACAATCTGGTGGAACAGCTTTTATAAATGGAGGAGAGCTTTTAATATCTGGTGATTATAGGTTGCAGACAGAATTTGAAGATGCTAGAGGAAATAAAGATTACATACATAGTATGGGCGGTTTAAAAATGGTGAAAGAAAATGATTATGTAAAAATAGATGGCAGCTTTATAAATCAAAGTCAAAAAGCACATGGAGGTTATTTAACAGATGGAATTCTAGAAGTATTAGGTGACTTCTTTGTATATGGTTCTTTTGGTCATGGCGAAATGGAAGGTTATGGTCATAGTGAAATGGAAGGCTTTGGAGAAGGTGAAGAAGAAGGTTATGGTGGCAATTTTCATGCATTAGGGAATCATAAATTAATACTTAGTGGAGAAAATCATCAGAAAGTTATGTTTGAAGATTCCTCAAGCAACAGTTCTTGCATAAATATTTTAGAGATAACAAATAGCTCAACACAAGGGGTAGAATTTTTATCAAATGTTGTAGTTGCAGGAGAACTTAAAGATACAACTTCTAATATAATAGGTAGTATTGTCTTAGGGAAGAATGCAATAATTAGTTGGGATACATGGAAATACGATCTTAGCATGGAAGAGCGTACTTTAGATAAAGATTTAACAATAGAAGGCAGACTATCACTATATAGAGGAACTTTAGATTTAAGTGGATATATACTTAGTGTAGGAGAGTTAAATCTTAGCTATAGTAATATTGACATAAATGGTGGTCAACTTGAAGTAGAAAATGATTTCTCACAATATGGCGGAGAAGTCAATGTAAACCAAGGTCAGCTTAAAATTTTAAATGATTTTAATCAGTACGGTGGAGAAGTGAATATAAACAAGGGTTATCTTCAGGTGGGAAGAGATTATTTAATGAGTCATTATACACATCTTATTATGAATAATGAAGATGATCATGTTTTAATAGAAGGAGATTTTAATTGTAATGTATTCTACAACCTATATAGTTATCTTATAGACGGCGTATTAGAAGTAAAAGGACATTTTAATCATAAAAAAGCTTTTAGCTGGACCGATGCGCCAGGTTTTAGTGCCTCAAAAAATCATAAGACAATACTAAGTGGTGACAGTCTTCAAATAGTAACTTTTGAGACAACAGGAGTATTTAACATACTAGAAATTAAAAACTATTCAGAGGAAGGTGTTGAATTTAGGCAGCCTATAAATGCAAATATATTTATTGATAATGGATGTGTTATAATAGCTCCTGATAGTGAACCACCAACAATTCCACAAAATTTAGAGTTAATATCAAAATTATATAACAGTATTTCTTTTTCATGGGAAGAATCTACCGACAATGTAGAGGTAGAAGGTTATATTGTGTATAGAAATGGATGGCAAATTGCAAATGTAAGCCATAATGAATATACAGATATAGGACTTTATACTGACACCACATATTATTATAGTGTAAAAGCATATGATGTTAATGGAAACATATCTGACTTTAGTAATGAATTGATTGTAACGACTGACCCTGATACAGAAGCTCCTACTGCACCTCAAAACTTAACTATAATTGGAAGAACAGAGAATTCAGTATACCTAACATGGACGCCATCGACGGATAATGTAGGAGTTGCAAGTTACAGAATATATAAAAACGGTATTGAAGTAGGATTTTCAAGAACAACATGGTATAGTGAACTAAATATTGAGCCAGGTACACATATCTATACAGTTAGAGCCTATGATGAATCAGGAAACTATTCTGAAGAAAGCAACTTTGTTTTATATGACAACATGCCACCAACAATTCCACAAAATCTAACTGCAATTTCAGTTACACAATCGACAATATCATTAGTGTGGGAAGAGTCTACAGATAATGTAGAAGTAGCTGGATATAGACTCTTTCGTGATGGTAATCTCATTAGAATCTTAACTGAAACAGAGTTTACAGACGCAGGACTAATAATGGGTAGCACTTATACTTATACAGTACGTGCCTACGACCATGATGGAAATGTATCAGAAGAAAGTGAAAGTCTTGTTGTAACAACAGCTACTGATACTGAGCCACCAACAATTCCTGAGAATTTAAGATTAATAACAAAAACAAATTCATCAGTAACCATCACATGGGATGAATCAAGTGACAATATAAAAGTTGAAGGTTATGAAATATTACTAGATGGCAAAACATCGGCAAGAACGACTGATAATACATATACAATAGATCGTTTAATCCAAAATAATACTTATACATTTACTGTAAAAGCATTTGATGAAGCAGGAAACTATTCAGAAGAAAGCCAGCCTTTAGTAGTAGCTCTTATTATGCCAACTCCTCCGCAAAATTCAACAGGAGAGGCGAAAGAGGTAGAAATTGTTCTTTCTTGGGAGGAAATTTCTTATGATGAGTTTAGTCATTACAAAGTGATTAGACAGGTTAATGGTGAAGACCCAGAAGTGATTTTTGATAACATAACAACTACAAGTATAAGTGATATTTCAGTTACACCTAATACAGAATACACATATTACATAGTTGCTGTAGACACATATGGAAACATGAGTGATTATTCAGAGCCAATTATAATAATTCCTCTAAATGATGAAACCAATCCACAAATAGTAAGTATTAAGGGGTCTAAATTAGCACAAATATATAGAATAAATACTGCTGTCACTGATAACATAGGAGTTGTAGAAATAGAATTCTACTATAGAAAAAATGAAGATCCATGGACTAATTTTGAAACTGTTTCTCTGACACCTCAAAGGGAAAATATAGTTTATACTTCATATGACTGGGATACAAAAGATATCGAAGACGGAACATATGAAATAAAAGCTATTGCCATTGACGGAGCTGGAAATGAAAGCGAAGAGAAAATAATATCTGTTATTGTTAAAAATACACCTCCACGGGCACCAGAAGAGTTAGTTGTAGTTATAGATCAGCTTAGAGTAGACGTTTCTTGGTCAATTGTTGAAGATCCATACTTTAATTTATACAGGATATATAGAAGCACTAACGGACATGATTTTCAATTGCTACGAAGTACTATTCTTAGAACTTATACTGACAGAAATGTTAGTGAAGATGGAAGCTACGTATACAAAGTTACAGCAGTGGATAGATTTGGACTAGAAGGAGAAGGAATATTTAGTGAAAATATTGGTGCTTTACCAGACACAACACCACCAGTTATAAATGGAATTTCTCCTCAAGATAATAGTAACATTAATAAAGTTACACGTATTAGTGTATTTGCTATAGACAATGTGAACCTAAAAGATACGGAGTTTTTATATTCTATAAGTGGAGAAGATGATACATGGGAAAGTATTGAAGTAACCCAAACTGGCACAATTCAGTGGAATACACAAAACTTAGAGGATGGTACATATTACATTAAAGCAATAGTAAGGGATACTTCATTAAATGAAAGTGAATTGATTGTTTCATATAATATAGACAACACTCCTCCACAGGTTCCTGAGTTGTCAGGAAGCTCTATAGAGCTTGGTGTACTTTTAAACTTTGAAGGTTATACAGCTCCTAATGATTTTAAACAATTCAACATATACAAAAGTACAAATGGTGGAGAAGAAGGAACATTTTTAATTATTGGAAACACTAAGCAATATCAATATAAAGATATGGGTGCAGATAAAGATATAGAAAACTATTATAGAGTAACTGCTGTTGACATTCTTGGAAATGAGAGCGAACCTTCTAATATAGTTGCTGTTATTCCTGGCAAGGATATAACACCACCTGATATAAAAAGGTTAATTCCAGAAAATAATTCTTATATTAGAGATGTCTTTGAGATAAGGGCATATGCGCAGGATAATGTAGCAGTAACAATGTATTCATTTGATATAAAAAGCATAGATGGAGAGTGGATTCCATTAGTTCAAATTGGAGATGCTGGTTTAAATGAAGTATACTTTAATTTTGATACTAAAGAAGAAGGAAACGATGGGCAAAGACTATTTCTAGATGGTAAGTATGAGATAAAAGTAACTGCCTTTGACCAAGAGGGAAATTATTCTGAAAAAATAAATACCTATATAATAGCAAATAATCCACTTTCACCTCCAGAACATTTATATGTAAAAGCTGGTGAATGGCAGTTTACAGTTAGCTGGTCACCTGTAATGAGATGGGATTTTAGTCATTATAGCCTTTATAGAAAAGAAGGTAGAGATGGGCAGTGGGAAAAGATTTTAAATAAGACCACTTCTAATGTATATATTGACAATATGAAAGATCCTCAAAAAGAATACTTTTATAGAGTGTCAGCAGTAAATGATTTGGGAATAGAAAGTGAAAAAACTCATGACTATTCTGAGGATCCTGAGGTTAATGAAAATATTGATATTAGATCACTTCATCAAAATTCTAATCCTTTAATTATAAGAACTACACCTACAGCTCTTTCAAGAACAAACAATAAACTTGATTTGTCGGCAATGGTAAGTGACTCTGTAGGCGTAAATATATTATATGAATATGCGTATCTAGGAGAATCCATCTCAAGCGATCTAACAGGTAATGAAACATGGCACTTAATTTGGGAAGATACTTCACCAACGAAAGGTGAAAACATTGACCTTGAAACATTTTTAGACAACATTCCAGAAGGCATACAAATGCCAAATATAGGATTTGGAGAAGATTACTATATTTCAGAATACTATTGGGATGTAGCACATCTTCCAGAAGGTGTTTATGCAGTTAGAACAGTTGCAATAAATAGAGGAAACAATGAAACATCACTTGTGAGAAAATATATAATAGATAGAGAAGCACCAGACTCACCTTCAGAGCCTATAGCAGTTGACACTAAAACAGGAGGAGAAATTCAACTTTCATGGCAAAGAAGTGTTGCAGGTGATGTTGATTATTATATTATTTATAGATCAACTGCAAATGGTGGACCATTTGAGCCTATAGCACAGAGCAAAGCTCTTATATACAGAGATCTAGATGTTGAAGATGGAACAACATATTATTATGTTATAGCTGCACTTGATTTAGCAGGTAATGAAAGTTCTAAAACAACTCAGGTTTATGCTATCCCATCTTCTTTAAGTGATCTTTTAGTAAAAGAAATAAATACAAAGCCTGGACTTCCTACATATGAGGTTGAAGGTGAAATAACTGCTTTAATAGAAAACACTGGTTTCGCAAGAGGAAGGGGAACGGTAGGGTTTTTCTATGAAAAAGATGATACTTGGCATTTTATTGGAAGCAAAGATGTAGAAGTTAGAAGTATGGAAAGTAGGGAAGTATCAATAGAATGGACACCACAAGGGACACTTGATAATAATGTTACTTTAAAGGCTGTAGTAACTACACTTCCTTGCAGTGAAGATATTGATGAGAGCAATAATGAAAGACAGAGAGAATTTAGACTTAATTCTCCTCCAGTTGCAAATATAATTTCTAGTAGCATTGTAAATTCAGGAGACATTATTGCATTTGACGGAAGAAATTCACTAGATCCAGATGGCAGAATTGTAGCATATGCATGGGATTTAGGAGATGGAAATACAAAGAATGGCTCATATATAACCCATATGTATCAGATTCCGGGAGAATATTATATTAGTCTTACTGTAACAGACAACAGTGGAGTAAGTGTTACCAAATTTACTACAGTAACTGTAAATGACAATAGACCTGATTTGATTATAAGTGATATTACATGGAGTCCTGAAAATCCTAATGAAGGAGATGTTATAAATATTACGGCGCAAATTGCCAACATAGGAAATGGACCAAACAGCCAAGGGTTTTTAACAGGCTTTTATGTAGACAATAAATACATGGGTTATATCAGAGTAGACGAAACAATTAATCCAGGAAATAGCACTGAAGTTACTTTTACATGGTTAGCAGACCATGGAGAGCATATTGTAAAGGTAGTGGCAAATGATATATTAGATAATCTTAAAGAAATTGACAAAGACAACAACTGGAAAAGTGTTGTTCTTACAACTAAGCAGGTAAATTTCCCTGATGTAAAGGTAGATGATATAAGATGGACATCAGGAGACAATATAAACTTAGATAGTGAGAGTCCTTTTGGATATATTGCTACTATATCTAATATAGGATCAAAGAGAGCAGAGCGATTTTTTGTATCCCTATATATAAATGATAATTGGGTGGCAAGACAGCATGTAAATTTACTTGATGTGGGAGAAAGCCGTGAAGTAATGTTTGTTGTAAGACCAACTCCTGGTATAAATGAAATTACCGTTAAGGCTGACGACCCAACGCCTGTTTTATTAGAACTAGATAAAGATAACAATATAAAAACAGTTACTACACCAGATTTTAATGTTGAATATCCAGAGCTAATTTTATCACCAATAACATGGCTTCCATCTGAGAGAGTTTTAACAGAAGGGACATCTCTTACTTTTGAGACAAAAGTTAAAAATAACAGCTCAATTGATATAAGAAAGAAATTTAATGTGGACTTTATAGTAAATGGAGAAACTATACGTACAATTGTTGTTGACGGTCTTAATGCAGGAGAGGAAAAAGAACTTTGGACACGTTGGTTGGCACAGCCCGGAAGTCATAAAGTCAGTATTATTGCAGATAATGATGGAGTTGTAACTGACGGTCAAGAGGTAAAAGTAGAGGCAGATGTACCAAATATTCATTTGATTTATCCTGATTTAAATATATCTGATGTTACCTGGTCACCACTTTCTATAAAATATGCTCAGCCAGTTACATTTATAGCAAGGGTGAGCAATCAAAGTGTAACATCAATATTTGATAACTTTAATGTGGCTTTATATGTAGATGGAAAGCAAGTGGCAGGAAAAACTGTAAATGGCCTTAGAGGACACAGTACAGCTATTGTAGACCTTACATGGAGAAATCCTGATAAAATTGGAGAAGTTGATGTAAAAATTGTAGTTGACAATTTGAGCCAATTAAACCAACAGCCAATATCAGAAGGTGTAACTCGTGTATGGGAAGAGAGCTTTAATATATTAGACTCTTTAGCTGCAGACTTTTATCCTGCTGAGACAGAAAGCATTGTGGATGCCCATGTATTTTCAACAAAGGATAATTATGTTAGAGTAGGTGCAAGTGTAAAAAAAGGTAGCGAACCTTCAAAACTATTAGGGCCTGATGATGCTATAAGTGCATTTTATACTTTAAATAGAGGTGGAGAAGTAATTAGCAGCGGACAAATAGGTTATAATTATGTAAATAAAACCTTTGAAGGACAAATTCCAATTGTCACAGTTCCTTCAGGAGACTATATGCTTACTTTAGAAGCTGGTGACGGAGTAGAAAATGTAGTATCAAGAAGTCATATTAAGATTGTTTTAGAGACAATAGCCACAATTGAGACAGATAAAAAGTATTATCAGCATGGAGAAAAAGTCCAAATATCAGGGTATTTTACATTTAGAGATGGAACACCTGTAGCAAATGAAAAAGTTGTGCTCAATTTATGCTTAAATCCAGCCCTTGAAGAACCACAACTTGTATATGAAAATGGACAATGGATATTAAAGCGATGGCATGCAGAAACAATAAGATTTATAAATACTGATGAAAATGGATATTTTCAATTTGAATACGTACCTACTACTCTAGGTGCAGGTAAGTGGGATGTATATGCCTATGCATATGAATTAGGAGTTGGAGCGGCAACTAAAACTGATTTTACAGTATGGGGTATGAAAACATCACCCTCAGAATTATCTATGGTAGCATCTAAAAACTCAAACTTTTCAAGATTTATAGAAGTGCATAATATGGCAAAAGCGGTAGAAAACTTGTCAGGAGTTAGCGCAGTACTTGTTAATCTTACTCCTAATAGTGGTGTAAGAGCTGTTATGGACACATCAACACTATCACCTGTAATTGGTCCAGAAGGTAAAAGTGGTGTTATGATAAACTTTAATGCACCTTTAAATTGTGAAGATGTTGCACAGTATCAGGTGGTGTTTAGTAGTAGTGAAGGTGCAGTTGCAACTTCAAACATTAAGCTTCACTTAAGACCTGCAATTCCACATCCTGTAACTGACCCTAAAGGGTTTATGGCTGGAGTAAATACTGGTGGAAGCATTACAAGAAAAGTAACAGTTACAAATAAGGGTCTTGGAAATATGGAAAATATACATCTAGTGTCTCCTCAAAGCCTGCCATGGGTAAGAGCTATAAACCTAGACAGTAACTTTTTAGCCCCAGGAGATTCAACTAGCTTTGATATTGTAATAAAGCCTTTAGATACTACACCTCTTGGACAGTATCAGGATGTAGTAAAAGTAACTGATGGAAAGTATGAAGCTACTATTACTTTTGGAGTTGAAGTTTCAACTAAAAACACAGGTGGTCTTTCTTTCCTAATAAAAGACGATGGTGGAGAATTTGTAGAAAACGCAGAAGTAACTATAGTTGGGAAAGAGCCATATATACAGGTTATAAGAGGGCAGGAAGTTACATATTATCAAAACTTTTATGGTAGAACCGATTCTAACGGAATAGTTACCTTTGAAGAAAAACCAATTGGAGAATACAGTTATACTGTAAGGGCAAAGGGAAGAAACAAGGTAGATGGAACTACCTATGTAATGCCAATGAATGAGGCTCTTTTACAGGAAGTAATAATGGAAACACAGCCTGTTCAAATTGAGTGGACTGTAGTTCCTACTACCATAGAAGATAAATATGATATCCAATTGGAATTGATTTTTGGAGCTAACGTTCCACAGCCGTACTTTGGATTTGTACCTCCATGGGTTACTGTACCAAAACAGATAGATGAACCTGTTATAGTAGAAGCAACAGTTATAAATGCAGGACTAGTTGCATTAACAGATGTAACAGCGCAGATTAGAAGAGAGAACTCTTCTGACACTGGGATAAGTATAGTAGGAGGAGGTTACTTAGGTGAGATTCCTGCACATGGAAGTGCAAGAATAAGTATTATGGTGCAACCTGGATACTATAATCTTCGTCGAGGAGATGGTGGTAAACCATTAAATTATATATTATTGCAGGGTAAGTATGTAAGTTTTGACCAAGATACAGGACTTCCTGAATATCCACCAAAGGGAATTATGGCGGAACTTCCTCTTTATAATCCAAGTAGTCAAAAAGTAACAATAAATATAGATACTCCTGAAGGAAAAGGAACGAGGGAAGCATTTTTACCAGAAGACGATTTTGCTGAGGTGGATTACTTTTATCCATTAGATGGAGAAGGAGATGGAAGAAGAAAAGATGATGGTACTGACTATCAGATAGTAACTCTAAAGCTTGATCAAAGTGCAACTTTAGAAAGACAGGCATTTGATGCAACACTAAAAGTAGCAAATGGATTTATAGACAGTAGCCTTGATAATTTAGAGGTAAGAGTTGTCTTAACAGATACTGATGGAAATGATGTAACAGTTAAAAACTTTATAATTCCTACAGGGCTAAATGGAATATCATCTCTTGATGGCTCTGATTCTCTACCTTCGGGCAACGATATGAGTGCTACATGGCAGCTAATACCTGGTGAAGGATTAGGCGGAGAGTTTTTAGAAGGAAAGGTGTATTTAGCAAAGGCAATTGTGTCTTACTATGTAAATGGCAGATATATAGAAACACAGACTCAACCTGAGGAAATAACCATATATCCTCAGCCAAAAATAAAGCTAAACTATTATGTGCCAAAGGACATTATATCAGGAGAGCCTTTTAGGTTAGGAGTAGTTGCAGAAAACACAGGATATGGTATTGCAAAAAATCTTGTAATAGATTCAGGACAGTTAAACATTACAACAAATCAAGCAGGGCTTCAAACTAATTTTGTAATTCGTGAGACATCTTTTGGATCTAATACTGGAAATAGCTTTAGGCTAAACTTAGGAGATATTGATCCACAGTCTAAAGTAAGTGGTTACTGGCTTGTAGAATGGGTAATGTACCAAGAAGGTGAAGGAGCTGAGCCTTTTGAAGGTGAATTTAGAGAGTTTAATGCTACCCTTACTCATCAGGATTATAAAGGAGTTACCTTAAATCCATTAATAGTTGGAGTTACTACAGAAATAATAGGAAAAGATAATATTTACATAGAAGGTGAAGGAGTATTAAGCCTTGTTGATGTTGATAATTCAGGATTTCCAAATTATTTAATCAATCTTTCAACAGGATTAAAACTACCAATTCATGTACCACAAAGCTTAAGTGTAGAAAAAAATCCTGATGTAGAGGATGCTACAATGATATTTAATGTTCCTGCAAAAGAAGGGGATCCTGACCAATTAGGAATGCCTCGTTATCAGGTGCTTATGTTAAGAGATCCGCTAGAAAACACTCCAATAAGGTCTGTTACAAGAGATATAATTGGAGGAGAAACTCAAAATGTTACACTTTCTAAAAATAATACATGGAAAAATAACAACCACATTTATATAGTGGATGAGACTCCAATATTTGCAGAAAAACCAGAGGGCTATAGTTTAAACCAAAACAGATATTATTACCCTGCAAGTTATGAAGTTGATTTTAGCTCAGGTGCAGTAATAAATGGGATTGACTATGCAAGAAAATACTATGTTTTAGATAAAGACTATAATCCTATAACGAAATATGCTTATTATGATATTGGTGTACATCCTAATGAAGAAGAGATGACAAGAGTAAGAGCCCTTATATACAATGAAGGAACAACCAGTGAAAGTGGCAAAGTAGAGTTTTTTGCAACAAGGCTAAATAGTAGAAATGAAGAAGAAGAGGAAATAAAAATTGGAGAGGCTAACTATAGTAACCTAAAGCCATTTCATTCAGTTTATGTATATATTGACTGGACACCGCAACAAGGTGGAAACTACATTTTAAGATCATCTATTTTTGGAAATGATGCATTAGATGCAACACATAAAGAAAATGCAAAAATAAACTTTAGACCTTATGCTGACGCTGGAGTTGACTTTTCAGTAAATGTTTTAGAGCCAGCAAGGTTTGATGGATCACGCTCTTATGATAGGGATGGTTATATACAAAGCTTTATATGGGAGTTTGGAGATGGAGAATCAGCCGCAGGAGTTGCGCCGGTATATACCTATAGAGATTCTGGTACGTATAAGGTAAAACTTACAGTTATTGATAACAATTATATGGAAAGCACCTCAGAAATGATGATTACTGTAAATGAAACAAGACCTGATCTTAGAGTTACAGACATTAGATTAAGTAATGATAACCCAGATGAAGGTGAAAAAATACAGGTATATGCGACTATTTATAATGGAGGCTATTCTAAAACAAATAGTCCTTTCATTGTAAGTCTTTATGATAACAATATGTTTAAAGACTTTGTAAGGATATCAGAAAGTATCAATCCAGGTGAGTCAAAAGAAGTAACCTTTAATTGGCTAAATACTGGTGGAGTTCGAATGCTTACAGTAATTGCTAACGACATGGGAAGACCAGTAGAGGAGGCAGATCATGATAACAATCATAGAAGCCGTCCAGTTTATACTGATAATTACTTCCTTCCAAACTTAAAGGTTACAGAGTTTACTTGGGAAGGCCCTGACGAGGGAGTACTTGACTGGAATGAAGAAATCACATTGCGTGCTGTTGTACAAAACGATGGAATGGCAAATGCAGATAAATTTAATGTGGCATTTATGGTAAATGACAGACTAATTGAAACTAAGTTAGTTGAATCACTTCCATATGCAAACGGAATTAACACAGCTATAGTTACTGCCACATGGAAAGCAGACAGAGAAGGTATACACAAATTTAAAGTGGTTGCAGACGGACCTATTTCGCATATTGTAGAAGCTGATAAGAGTGACAATGAAAAAGAAATAGTATCACCTTTTATAAGACTAAGATATGCTGATCTGATAGTAGGAAGTGTTTCACTTCCAAATACAGAGGATATTTTGCCAGGGCAGCCATTAATGATAACTGTTAATATTACAAATCAGGGGTATGCAAATGTTAATACACCATTTAATGTTTCTGTTTATGCTGATGACAAATATATCGGCTCAATAAACATAGAAGAGATAGAAAAAAACAGCACTGTTAGTCGTTTGGTTGGATGGAAAAGACCTATTAATGGTGTAGAGACAATTAGGGTAATAGTAGACGAAAACTTTAATATCCGTGAGACAAACAAAGGAAACAACAATTTTGAGTATAAGTTAACTTCTCCTTTGACATTAAGACTTCCAGAACTTATTGTTGAAGAGATGGTGACAACTTCTCAAAATGAAAATCCACAGTATAATGATGAGATGATTACTAGAGTAGTTTTAAGAAATATTGGAGAGACCCATATAAACAAACCATTTACAACAGCTTTATACGTAAATGATATACTAGCAGGAACATTTAGAACTTCAACAGTAATTACTCAAGGTTCAAGTGTATCAGGTGAAATTCAGTGGAAAGCAGAATATCTTCCAACTGAGCCAGGTTATGTGCTTACTGTTTATGGAGATGTCTATAGTGAACTACATTTAAATGATAGGAACAAGGCAAACAAAACAGAAAGCTTTAAAGTTAAAGACAAATTACTAATTGAATTAGAGCCGTTTAAAGATATATATACTGTCAATGAGAATTTAGATTACAGGTTAAAAGTAGTTTCAACAGATGCACCTATTAGACCTTTAGGTACTGATGAAGGAGCACAGGCTTATATTAAAATTTATACGGGAACATTTGATGATGGAAACATAAATGGAGAAGAAGTTTTTTCATCCCTAATGAATTATGACAGCATTTCAGGAGAATTTTATAAAACAATTGAGGAAAACTTTGAGGCAGGAAGTTATACAGTATATATGACTGTTTCAAAGGGTGAAGAGGAAGAAGGGGTTTATCATAGTCTGCAAATTGTTCCTGACTATTTAGTAACAGTATCAACGCAAAAACAAACCTATACTGTAGGGGAGAGAATAAAAGTAGACGGAAAAGTTACCACCGATGAACAAATGCTACCTATAGAAGATGCAATAGTAACAATAATTATAGTTGGAGAAGAAGAGTGGAGAAAAGATGTTGTAACTAATAGTGAAGGAAATTACAGTTACAATTTTGACCTTCCTGAAGGTTATGGAGGATCCTATTCATTAAGGGCGGAGGCTAAGGTAAATGGTGCAATAAAGTCATCTACTAGAGAAGTATTTTATGTAGAAGGTATGTATATGACGTCAGTGCCTGAGATAGAAATTACATCAGGATATGATAAAGAATTTAAAATGACATTGGTAAATGTGGGTACACTTCCTATAACATCAATAGATATAAACAATATATGGGATGAAAATACTGAGCATATCGATATCACAATAATAGATGCGGTACCAGATGCTTTAGAACCAGAAGAATCTTTGGACTTAAGGGTTAGAATTGAAGTGTTAGAGGAAGCAGAGTACAAAACAAATGGATTTAAGTTTGAAGCTCAATCTCATGAAGGATACAGCTATACATTGCCAATAGAAATAAAAGTGTTGGAATCAATACCAGAATATGACATTATTTTTAGTGGCAATGAAGGGACAGTAAGGTCAGGTGAGATGATAACACATGTTATATCTGTTGCCAACACAGGAACTGGATCAATCAGAGATTTACAGGTAACATCTCCTGAAAAACTTCCATGGATAACAGTTACAACTTCAGGTACCGATTTGATTTTACCAATAAATAAGGGGTTGTCCATTAGAGATGAAAATGCAAGGGCAGTAATCTCGGTAAATATTGCACCTGATAGTTATGTTAGAAACGGTGTATATGAAGATGTAATAACTATTGACTCAAATGCAGGTATTAAAGAAATACCTGTTAAGGTAAATGTAAGTGCACAAAATATAGGAACTATTGTTTTAGAGGTGGTAAACGAAAACTACGCACCTGTTGAGGACTCAACAGTAATGCTGATAGGACCTCATACATCAGATTGGGATCAGCCTTTAAACGAAGAGGTTTATATTGGTGAAATTATAGGAGATTCGTTATTCAAATTTGAAAACATTCCAGCAGGAACGTATACTTTAAAGGCTAGTGGAGAAGGGCATGAAAGTGTTGAAAAAAGCATAGATGTTAAGGCACTTATTAATCTTATACCTGAAAAAATAGTTATACAAAAGGAAAAGATAAGTTTAGGTTTTGATACTAGTGAGCTATTAAACTATATCAATGGAGGACTAAACAGTAGTGAGAGACCTGTTTTAAAGCCAAAGCTTAACACAGAAGATGGAGACTTAAAGCTTGTTCCAAGCTTCCCAGGCGATGAAATAATTGTAAAGAGTTTAGATGGAAATGTAATTACAAGTAGATTATTGACTCTCAAAAACTTTTATCAGTATGGGGATTTACAGGATGTAAGTGCAGAGATTATTTTTAATAGTTCAATTATGCCAGAAGATGCAATGTGGCTAAATTATGGAAGAGTGAGCAGTAAGTCAATCTTTTTAGGCAATTTTGCAGAAGGAGAATCAAAGAGAATAAGTTGGAGTTTTGATTTATCTCTTTTAGATGATGAAATAAGAGAAAATATTTTAGAAAGATTATATTTTGCATTTGATGCAGATATTAAACTAACAGGCAAAACTCAAAACTCAGAGGGAGAAGAAGAGGCGGTTAGTCTTGATATTCCAATAAAGGTACACTATTTAGATGAAGATTTTGAATTTGTTTTTGATGTAAGCTTAGAAGACTCTGTCAATGAAGGGGAAGCTGGTGAAATAAGAGAGTTTACTTATGATTTCATTGGCAATAGATGCAAAATAGAGCTAGAGCATTTACCAGAGAGGATAGGAAGAGCTGGCGGATACTTTGGTTTTTCTCAAGATGTTGCAATGGTGGATGAAGCATTTGAAGCAAACTTTACCTTCTACAATCCATTTGAAGATAGACAAATCACTGATGTATATTTTGAATTACAGATAACAGATAAGGCGTTGGGATTAGATGGAACTTTTGAAAACGGTGCAAAAGATGCCACAAACTGGTTTGTTATAAGCTGTCATAACCGAAATGGAATAGTATCAGAAAGGACTGGTATAACGTTCCCTCATATAGAAGAAAGGGGAATAGAAAGACTTAAATATACAATTAAGAGCAAAGCAAACATGGGAGATATTAGTGGAGACTATTATGGATATGTTTTCTACAGATATACTTTAGATGGGGTAATTTTTGAAGGCTATTTAGATGGAAGGAAATTTACCATTGAGCCGCCTCCAAAACTTTATATAAGCTACAATCTTGAATTTGTTATGGAAAACCGTTATGAACTTGAAGCTGTTGTTACAAATGCAGGTGAAGGAAAAGCACATAATGTAACAATGGGGCTTCCTTTAATACCTGGTGTGTCAAATATTCAGGTAAGTGGAATAAAAAATTATAGAGGTCATTATCAAAGCCATAGTAGTTATCTTGAAATAGGTGAAGTTTTGCCTGGAGAAACAAGGTCGGGAACTTTCGTATTAAATGGAACTGGTTTTGAAGATTGGGCCAATTTACCTGGACTTGCAGTTAGAAGTTCTCAGTTAAATGACAATATAGTTATAGCTCCAATGTCAATTCAGGAAGTTAGATTAAATGATTTTAATAATATTCTAGATGAAGTAAATATGCTAGAATGCAATATACAAAACCTCATGGATAAAACAATTCACGATGTAGCTGTGGTAATAGTAGATATGGTAGAGTACTTTGAAGCAAATGATGAAGCAGAAAAGTTTTCACTTGCAATGGATGGTTTGTCTTCAATGATTTCTTTTGCAGGATTTCTTAAAAATGCTTTCGGATTCCTTGGGGTTAATGATGCAACAGCTAAACTAACTGTTAATTATCCAGGCGGATTTGTTCCAGCAAAATTAGCATTTACAGAAGATGAAATGAGGGATTTAGACCAGCTTAGCAAAGAACAAGTTAGAATTAAAAAAGAAGTAGAAGAGAAGAATGAGAAGCTAAAAGAAAATAGTCTTTCAGATGAAGAAAGAAATAGAATTGAAAAAGAAATTGCAGAGCTAAAACATCAGTATGATTTAAATTATAACAGGATAAAAGCCATTGCAGGAAGTGGTGATATACAGGAAATTGTCATGGGGAATTTGGGAATTAAAGATATAATGAGTGTTCTTAATCTTGCAAATGACATAGCTCAGTATAAAAGCAATCAAGAAGAAGCAAGAAAAATGCTAAATGATATATCAAAATTTGCTCATGATAAGTTAAAAGAAGGACATTCAAAATCGGATTTACTTAACCTTGTAATTGAACAAATAGAGTCTAGACCTTTCAAAATTACAGATAGAGATAGAGTAAGCCATTTAATTACAAACTCTTCAAATCTAAATGAAGGTCAATTTGATAGTGCTTTTCATCAACTTCTTGAAATGGCAGAGGAAGTATCCTTAGAAGAATTAAAAGATAGAGTTAGAATTGAGCTCTTATCAACTAAGTCAATTTTAGGAACATATATAAATGACAGAAATAATGCACCTTCATACTACCCTGTAGATCCTATTTATACTTACTTAAAAGAGCTAAACAATAGTTTAGAAAGCATGTGGAAGTCAATAAACGGAGGTAAAATTAGTGGTGTTGGAAACTACAAAAATATATGGATATACCATCCTTATCATGGAGATATATTACCACTTGAAGTTAATCTTAGCCAGTATAGAGAGCCCCTTCTAGAATCACTTAGAATTCAGTATAGGGCATATTCAAACCTATCTAACAGATGGGAATTAAATGAAACGAAGGCTCGGATGGTAATGATAGATGCGACAGCTTTTGGGATGAGCTTTATACCAAGTGCAAGTGCTGGATTGATGTCGACTTTAGTTCAAAATACTATGATTGCAAACTTAAAGGCTTCTATTGCACAAGAGGAGACAATACTAAAGGATGAGCAGAGAAAGATATTTGTTGATATGGTTGGAAATATGTATGAGACAACTAAACTGGCATCCCTTACTCTTTCAAGAGAACTTGCAATAGCAGGGTCTGTAAATAAAATGTTTGAAGCAATAGATCAGTGGAGAAAGATAGACCCTCCTTTACCTGTTGAAGTAAAGAGTATGGTTGTACCTGATGTTGTATTAGGACCTGCAAGTGAAGCGGGACAAGGAAAAGTAATTCTAAACATTAAAAACATCTATACAGGAACATTGACTTTAGCTCCTACAGTTGAAATATACAGTAGTAAAGGTCTAATAGATAGTCCAAGAGGAAAATGGGAATTGGTGGATCCAGGTGAAACAGTTACTATTGAGGTACCGTTTATAGTTCCAAGATCTACCCTGATGGATGCAGGAGGATATACTGCTGTTGTATTTATTGATATTGCAGAACCCGAGACCATGTCAATAGGTGATCCAGAAGGACCTCATACTGCATACTTTTTTGCAGGAACAAACGAACAAATAGAGGCAAGACGAAACTCATTTAAACCAAGTCAGCCTTTAGGAAGAGACATTGCACCAAATGAAGAAGATAGTATTGTAATAAATAAAGGATCAAATGCAGGAGAAATAAGACTGTTTATGGCTACAAGACCAGGTGCAAATCTTGAAATCTATGTTTGTGATGAGGATGGAAATGTAGCTGGGATGGTTGATGGAATAATAAAAAATGATATACCTGATGTAGTTATAGAAGGATTGATAAATGAGAACGACTATATTAGAATAATTGCTCCAAAAAGCAGCAATTATAGAGTAGTTGTAAGGGCTCTTGATGGAGATGAACCAACGAAATATGTGCTAAACCTATTAGAAATTCCTGATTTAGGTGCTGTTCCTGATGTAAGTTATTCATACATTGTGCCTTCAAATACAAGAGAAGTATTGTTTGAAGTTGATGTTTTTGAGTCATCTCTTAGATACGATGTTGAAAAAGTTACCTTAGAAATTGGTGAGCTTAAGATGGAGGATGGCTATACAATATCTAATTTTAGTTATAAGTTTATTGATTATAAAGGCAAAGATATAGGAGATATAATACCAGCAGGAAAAGGTCTTGCTACAATAGGAGTAGTTGAAATACCAGATGATGCACCAGATGGAATTTATATTGCTGAACTTTTAGTAACAGTTGAAGGAAGCAATTTAAACCCTGCTTTAATAGCACAAACATTTAGCATGTCAGTTACAGATGGCCAGTATGGTTGGAGCGATAGCTTTACATCGAGTGTTAGTGGTTGGGAAGGATATACGTATAAAGTGCCACTAATAATAAGTTTAAACACATCAGTTCCTCAAACACCTGTACTTAATCCAATAAGTCAACCTTCCGAGAATTCACCACACAGGGTACTGATAAAAGGTGAAGGGGAAGAAAATATAAACATACTAATATGGATAAATGACATTTTAGAAGATATGATAGAAACAAATAGCGAGGGAAGATTTGAATTATCAATGTCTTTACCAAAGGGTACACATAAAATTCATGTGACAGCTGCAAACAACCATGGAACTCAAAGTCTGCCTTCTGAAGAATATACTGTAACAGTAGGGGAAAAGGAAGAGCCCACTCTTACAGGTCAAAAGAGACTTTTAGAGATAAGTGTTGTTGGAAATGGACTTGTAAGAATGAATGGCGACAATACAAGTATTCCTTCTAATTATAAATTAAGTCATGAAATTGGAGAAAGGATAAAGCTAACTGCCATAGCAGATGATAATGCACAATTTGCCTACTGGGAAGATTCTTCATTAGGAAGAATGATTTCAACAGATCCAGTTTATGAATTTATTATGGGAACAGGTGAAAATATTAAAGCTGTATTCTTGCCTGTAACAACAGAGAATTCAACAGAGTTTAATGTTGTGTTTAAAGAAAGAAGTGCTAAAATAATTCAATCAACAAATATAGCTAAATTTGAAAGTGCAAATGAACCTACTCCACTAAAAATGGCTGGATATGAATTTATAAGATGGAATAAAGACTCTAGAAGTGTTGTAAATCATTTAATTATTGATCCTTTGTATAGAAGGCTTTCAAATGAATATGAAATAACAGTAGTAGGAGGCACTTTAAACACAGGAGAAACTTTTGGAAGATACCAGTTTGATAGGGCTGTAGAAGTTGTTGCAGAAGTAGATGAAGGAATGAAATTTAGTCACTGGGAACAAGATGGAATGAAAATTAGCTATAATGAAAATTATTCATTCTTCATGCCTATGAGAGACACTGTTTTAACTGCTATTTATGTAGATTTGACAGCTGAATTAGAAAGAACTCCATTTATTTCTTTATCAGAACAGGTAATTGTAGACCCAGTTGATAAAACAATGATATTTATTGCTCACAGGAACATGCTAGAAGGATATAGGTTAATAGAAAGTGGAGTACTATTACGTAAGTCAAATACCCATGTGGATCAATTGACGTTAGATACTCCTAATGTAGTGAGAGGAAAGATTCATAATAATTCTACTGACCAGTTTTATATTAGAAAAACCAATGTTAATGAGGGTGAAACATGGTATGGTAGGAGCTATTTGATTTACGAAGATGAAAATGGAGATATAAAAGTAACATACAGTGAAAATATAGCAAGCGGAGATTTATAGAAATTATTTAACCAACCAAAAGGGGACATCTACATTGTCCCCTTTCTAAATTTTAACACAGCTTTATAGTCAATAACTGTTATATCGAAAACTACAAGTGAACTCGTTTAGCTAAAGCTAAACATCGAGGCTTCAGGTGGAGTCTTAGAATAACATCAAAATATACTGTTTTTTGTGTATGGCTCTTAAGTTTCAGAATTTAAAGGGAGTTCTTTTATAAGACCTAACAAATACCTTTTTAAAATGATAAGATCAGTAATGTCGATTTTGCCATCTAAATTAAAATCAGCTACATCTAATTTATTGTGTACAGGTATGTCATTTGTCATTTCTAAAATGTATTTTTTAAGAATTGAATAATCCTTTGAAGTTACAGATTGATCTTTGTTTAAATCACCAACTAATATTTGAGAATTCGTTATAGTTACTCCACCACCTGAAATTTCAAAATCAACCCTTTTGGGTAAAATGTATGTCTAATATTTCTAAGTCATACCCATCAAAATTAAATTCAAAATGACATTCAGATAAACCATTTGAATTAACATTTGAAATCTGAACACTTAGTGTTAAAATATCTCCTGGACTTGCAGAAGTGCTTTCAATGCTAATTTCTACAGTGTCAGAATGTGTTGGTGTCGATGCAAATACACTTACACCAGCAGTTAATAACATTGTGAGTATACAAAAGAAGCAAACAAGTTTTTTTAGCTTTTTCATCACTTTTATTCTCCTTTTTAAATTGTACATAAAATTTGACTTTAAAGTTATATGAATTTTTAAGTCTATCAAGAGTGTACCATATCATATTATATATGCATATATGGGGGATAAATATTTATTCTGGTGGTTTACCGTGTTCAACAACTATTAAAAGAAAAGTTAAACCAATGCTTGGATTTAAAAGTTTTGATGGAGGAAATGTAGTAGGATTGATTTTTCCTGTATACTACTTTGGTATTCCTGAGATTGTAAGAAGGTTTATTGAAAAAATAAATTTAGAAAAATCGTCTTATGTTTTTGCTGTGGCAACTTATGGAAAAGGATTGCCTGGAGGTGGATTATCACAAACAAAAAAAATGCTTAAGGCAAAGGGAAAAGAACTCTCGGCAGGATTTTATGTTAAAACCGTTGATAATTTCGTAATATGGACTTGGGATGTTACACCAGAGAAAAAACACAAATCACTTCATGAAAAAGCTGAGATAAAAGCTAAAAAAATTGCTGATATAGAATCTAAAAAAAGTATAAAGTATGATAGAAGTTTAATGGAGTACATAGGGCCTGTTATATTTAATTATAGAGGGTTTTTAAAAAAGGTTAAATCTGGCGACAAGAAATTTTATTCAACAAAGGACTGTGTTTCATGTGCATTGTGTGAAAAGGTATGCCAAGTTAAGAATATTAAGATGTCACAAGGTAAACCAGAATGGTTGAGCAAAACTTGTCAGAGATGTTTGGCGTGTTATCATTTATGTCCTCAAAATGCTGTTCACTTTGGAGAAGTGAAGAGAAGTAGATATAAAAATCCTTATATTAATATTAAGGAGCTGACTAACGGAAACTAATGGGAAGGTAATATTCATTTTGTGGATATAGTTGGAGAAAGAAAGTATACATAAAAATATATATTGAGGTATATATTAACATGGATAAATTTAATATTTATATTATTGTAGGTAGTTTTGTTGTGGGAGCAATTAGTACTTTGATATATCAAGCATATATTTCTGCATTCATTAAAAATGGTGAATTGTGCAATGGACATGTTTCATTTATAAATCAATTTATTTTTTCCAGAGGACTTGGCTGTATAAAGTCGATTGTCTGCAAGATTTAATAAACTTTCTATATTATCTGACATATTTTCATCAAAACATGCAAATCCAATACTAATTGTTATCCGCCCATTTTTTATTTCATCATTAAAATCAAAGTTATGCTCTTCAACTTCTTTTCGAATTCGTTCCGCGGCCATTATGGCTCCGTCTTTAGAAGGTCTGGTAAATAGCACTACAAATTCTTCTCCACCATATCTACATATTAAATCTCTTGAAAAAGTGCTCTTCTTTATAATTTCAACAACTTGAATTATTACATTATCACCTGTTAAATGACCATAAGTATCATTAATTTTTTTAAAATTATCTATATCAATAATAGCTATTCCGAAGTTTACTTGTTGATTAGCTTCTGTTTTATAATTAATCTCATTTAATAGCCTTTTAAGTTCAATGTCCACATATTCATTAAAAAATCTTCTATTATAAACTCCTGTAAGACTATCAGTATCAGCTACAGTTTTTAATTTCTCGTTTAGAATACTTGTTTCCAAATAAAATTTATAAAATATTGATGTTAGAAGAGATATTATAACTATAATGTTAATAAATCCAATAACATTGACAGCAAATGTGTTAGTATTATATAGTGGAGAATATTTAAGTATATAAGCAAATGTAAAGATATATAGAGAACTAGTTAATGCTACTTCAATAAGCTTTATATACAATTTTAAAAATGTGGAAAACATTATAACACTGCAGATAGCTATGGAATAAAAACTGAAATTACTTTCCCAGCCAAGACATAAAGTAGCAAGTGCTGCATGTAATGTTATTTCAATTATAGCAAGATGATAAGCTAAATTTAATAGACCCTTTTTGTTGATTATTAAATTAATTGAAAATATTATACAGCTAAGAACATTAAAACTTGCCATTAAATATACTTCAGTAAAAAAGAAAAAAATCAAAAGTGCTACATGAATTACGAGACAAAGAATATATAAATGACTTGAAAATAAGTAAAACCTTAAATCATCATTTTTTATATTTTCATTATTAGGATTAATTATTTTAGGAAGTACCATTTTAAACCTCCTGTTTATTTTTAAATTAATGTTATAGTAATTGATTTTAAGACAATAAAAGGTTTAGATTTTGAGTAATTTATCAATGTTTAGTGACTTAATTATATTTCGGCAAATTTTTAAAATAACTTAAAGCCTAAATAGATTAAATTCAGCCAATAGATAGTAAGCATAATTTGTTGAAATACAGTAAGTGAAATTTGTTAGAAATTGATTTTTATGCTTGAAAAATTGACTTTTATGATTTTGAGTATTATAAAACAAAACTAATTACGAAATATAATTGTAGATAAAAAGGTATCTACTAAATTCTGAAAGAAATTACTCTGTGTTATAAATATATCACCATTACATAGAGTGGTAGATATACGTTTTTTTAGGAGGGGTATGTAATGAAAAGGGTGAGTTTATTGATTATGCTTACTATTTGTATTGTAAGCATAATGCCACAGTGGGTTATGGCTAAGGAAGAAAAATTCAACTATGTTGATGCATTTGCAAAATCAATTCTATTTTATGAGGCAAATTGGTGTGGTCCTGATGCAGGAAACAACAGAATAAAATGGCGCGGACCATGTCATGTGGATGATGGAAAAGATGTAGGTCTTGACTTGACAGGAGGATTTCATGATTGTGGAGATCATGTAAAATTTGGATTGCCACAATGCGCTTCGGCTTCTAATCTAGCATGGGCGTATTATGAATTCAAAGATGTTTTTATTGAAAAAGGTCAGGATGAATATATGCTCAATATTTTAAAACATTTTTGTGATTACTTTATAAAATGCTTTCCCAATGATAAGACATTTTATTATCAGTTGGGTGATGGAGATATAGATCATGAGTACTGGGGACCACCAGAACTTCAAAGGTGTGACAGACCTACATATTATGTAGCAACTCCAGAAGACCCAGGTTCAGACGTTGCTGGAAATGCAGCGGCAGCATTGGCGTTAATGTACCTAAACTACAAAGACAGGGACTTAGAATACGCAGAGAAATGCTTGGCTTATGCAAAAGATCTCTACACATTTGGAATGACATATAGAGGAAACAGCAAAGGTCAAACGTACTACTTGCCTAGAGATTATCTAGATGAACTAATGTGGGGTTCTGTCTGGCTCTATGTTGCTACAAATGATCAGAAATATATGGACAATGTTGAGTCGTTGATGATTGAAAAAAACATCACCGAAGGAAACATGTTTAGTGACCATTGGACACAGTGTTGGGACTATGTTTTGACAGGTGTGTTTATAAAACTTGCTACACTTTCACCTAATCCAATTTATAAAATAATTGCTGAAGATCATCTAGACTACTGGCAGAATCGAATAAGAACTACTCCAGGAGGACTAAAACATCTTGACAGTTGGGGCGTTTGCAAGTATCCAGCAGCAGAGAGTATGGTGCAGCTTGTGTACTATAAAGAAACAGGGGAGCAAAAATATCTAGATTTTGCAAAAAGTCAAATTGACTATATTTTAGGAGACAATCCAAATAACATGTCTTACATGGTTGGATTTGGAGATAATTATCCTCAGTTTCCTCATCACAGGGCTGCAAGTGGAAGACTTGAAGGACCACCAGCTGATGAACATAAGTCAATGCCTCAAAGACATATACTTTATGGTGCTCTTGTGGGGGGCGCAGATATTAACGATGAATATCGTGATGTTGTAGATGACTATGTTTACAGTGAGACAGGATTGGACTATAATGCAGGACTAGTTGGTGCACTGGCAGGAATGTCAAAATATTTCGGAAAAGATCAATTTCCAGAAGAAACTCCAGGTATTGAGGGGCATGCCCCAGAATACTATGCTGAAGCAAAAATATATAAAGAAACTTCAACAGGAGTAACTATTGACCTGAATATGTATAATATCATTACATCACCTCCTCAATATGAAAAAGGTTTGTCATTTAAGTATTTTGTTGATTTATCAGAGTATATTTCTGACGGAATTAATATTTCAAAATTTACAACTGATATATATTACTCTCCTGCAAATGCTGAAATATCTAAACTTAAGCCATGGGATGAAGATAAAAACATTTATTATGTAGAAGTAACTTTTCTTGATGGATTGTATGCAAGAACTTATGTGCAATTTGCAATAAACTTCTATGAAAACAGCCTTTGGGATTCTTCTAATGATTTTTCAAATGTAGGATTAACGGATACTTATTCTAAAATAAAAAATATTCCAATATATAAAAACGGTGTACAGGTATTTGGAAAAGATCCTTCTGGAGGAGAACCAGATCCAAAACCTACAGACTTTATTATAGGAGATTTAAATGGTGATGGAGTTGTTAATTCAACAGATTGTGTTTTGTTAAGAAGGTATTTATTAGAGATTATAACTGAGTTTCCAGATAAGAATGGTTTGAAGGCTGCTGATGTAGACGGAAACGGTACTATTAATTCTATAGATTATGTTTATATGAGAAGGTATGTATTAAGTATTATTTCTGAGTTTCCTGTGAGAAATTAATTAGGAATACAGAAAAATATAACTTCCACTATTATTTCATCATGGGCTTATTTGATGATAAATAGGCTCCTTGAAAAGAGGAAGAGAAGAATGGTATATATTAACTTGTAAATGAAAAAATGATTTAGGGGGATTAAAATGAATAATATAAAAAGAACACAGATATTAACAAAAATTTTACTCTGTATATTTATTATTGGGCAGCTATTTTCATCAAGTTATGCAAATTCGGCACCACCTGAAGATTTTAAACCAGCTCCAAACTGGGAGAGTTATAATCACTTCAACTTTGCCGAGGCACTTCAAAAATCAATTTACTTTTATGATGCTCAAAAATGTGGACCAGAGGCTGATTGCGACAACGGTGGAAGACTTGAGTGGAGAGGTGCATGCCATGAAAAAGATGCTCAAATTCCATTTAAAGACACAAACCTTTCAGAGGATTTTATTAATAAATATAGGCATATTCTTGACCCTAATGGAGATGGAACAATGGATCTTCATGGAGGCTTTCATGATGCAGGGGATCATGTGCGATTTGGTTTACCTCAGAGTTATTCGTCAGGTACTTTAGGCTGGGGTTTTATTGAATTCAGGGAATCATATAAGGCCATTGGAGCAGAGGAACATATGCTGGAGATTTTAAGGCATTTTACAGATACATATTTAAGATGTTCCTTTCTTGATGAAGATGGTAATATGATTGCTTTTGCTTACATGATAGGAGAGGGAGATGGAGATCATACCTATTGGGGACCACCGGAGCTATATCCGGAATACATTCCAAGGCCTGCAGAATTTGCTACTGCAGAAACTCCTGGAAGTGATGTTTGTGCCAGCACAGCTGCATCACTATGCACATCATATTTGATTTTTAAGGATTCTGACCCAGAATATGCACAGAGGTGTCTCACTGTTGCAAAGGCAATGTATGATTTTGCCAAGAAATACAGAGGGCTAAATAATGGTGCTGGTTACTATACTTCTGATTATGATGAAGATGAACTGGCTTGGGCAGCAGTATGGCTTTACGAATGTACTGGAAATATGGACTACATAAACGATATAATGTCAGTTGATGATAGCGGAAACTATACTGGGTTTATAAAAAAAATAATACCAGAAACTTACAATACCAATGTTTGGTATAATTCATGGGTTCATTGTTGGGATGCAGTATGGGGAGGCGTGTTTTTAAAATTAAACCAGCATTTTCCGAACAATGAACTGTATAGGTTTATTGCACGTTGGAATGTAGAATTCTTATCAGGTGGTGCAGCAAAACATGAGGACCCTAATGATGTTAATTATATTAGGACATCTCCTGCTGGATATACAATGATAAATGGATGGGGATCTGCTAGGTACAATACTGCTGCTCAGTTATCTGCACTTGTGTACATGAAAAACAATCCCGAAAGGACGGATTTCGGTGAGTGGGCAAAAGGTCAAATGGAATACATTATGGGAAAAAACCCTATGGGATACTCATATATAGTTGGTTATGGTTATGAGCAGGGTTTGCCTTATGTAGAATATCCACATCACAGAGCGGCTCATGGTTCAAAGACAAATAGCATGAATGATCCAGAAGAGCATAGACATATCTTATGGGGAGCACTTGCAGGTGGACCAGATTTAAATGATTATCATATAGATAAAACTACTGAATACGCATATAATGAAGTTGCAACTGATTATAATGCTGCTTTTGTTGGAGCTTGCGCAGGGTTATTTCATTTTTATGGACAAGATCATAAACCAATACCAAATTTTCCACATAAAGAAGAGAGAGTTGATGATTACTACTGTATGACACGTATTGAAAGGGAAACTAATTCAAGTACACAAATTGTATTACGCTTGCATAATGAGTCCAGTCAACCTCCACGTTTTCAAACTGAAATGATGGTGAAATATTTTTTAAATATTAGTGAACTTATAGAAAATGGACAAGGTATTGATGATGTGATATTTGCCATTGAATTTGACGAGCAGCTTTCAAAACAGCAAGAGCCGGTCAAATACAGAGGACCTTTTAAATGGGATGATGCTGGAACATATTATTATGAACTAGATTGGAGTGGAAATAAAATATATGGAGATAGGGAACTACAGATTTCCTTTACAGCAAAACAGGATTCTAATTTCATGACCCATTGGGATCCGACCAATGACTATAGTAGGAAAAATGTAACAAGCACTTATGCAATAAATAAAAATATACCTGTTTATTTAAATGGAGTTAAGGTATTTGGAGAAGAACCACCTAAGCTATCTCCAACACCTAAGCCAACATTTGATCCAGCTAATCCAATTGAAAATAATGCCTTAATAAGCGTACAATACAAGTGTGGTTTAGAGGATACTACTAAAAACACAATAAGAGCTACAATAAATATTAAGAATATTGGAACTGTGCCAATTAATTTATCTGATATAAAGATACGATACTGGTTTACAAATGACGGTAACGCTCAGAATTTGTTTGTATGTGAATATGCACCTTTTGGAACGGATAAAGTAATTGGAGAAATTCACGGCATTGAAAATCCTGTGGAAAATGCTGATACCTATTGTGAGATTAGCTTTACAAATGAGGCAGGGAGGCTTCCAGTGGGAGGAAGCACAGGAGATATTCCTTTTAGAATTGAATGCGAGTCAGTTTATGATCAGACAAATGACTATTCAGTTAATTTAACCATGACTAATGAGCTTGGAGATAATAACAAAATAACTGCTTATGTAATGGGTGCTCTTAAATACGGAATTGAGCCTGTTGACATTAGCTCTGTTATTCTAGGTGACTTAGACGGTAATGGAAGGATAGACTCAACTGACTTGGTGATTATGAGAAGACATATCCTTGAGATTATGTATATAAAGCCTGAATACCTTGAAAGGGCAGATGTAAATGGTGATAAAGTTATTAATTCGACTGATTATATTTTATTAAAAAGGTATATTCTTGGTATAATAACTTCTTTTCCAGCTAAATAGCTTTCATTATTGGTTCACTAAAAGCCTTATTTGATGTGAAATAGGGTGATTTAGTGAGTGTGAAGAAAAACATGGAAGAAACATTGTGAAGCATTTACAGTCTCTAGACTGCGTAACTTAAGTTTCTGGAATGTTTTTCTTCACTTTAAAAATATATGCACACTTTTAGTAGAAGTGAAAAGGGGGAATACCATTTGATGTTTGAAGAATTATTCATGGTACACGTGGAAATCAAAGAAGAAATTTTGTTAAATAACCTTTATGGAGATAGTGTTGTGATGATTTCTTTTACAGGTAGTGCTACAGGTAAGTACTTTACAGGTAAAGTGCTATCTGGAGGTGTTGACACTCAGATTATAGAAAAGCAAAGAGATAGGCATATTATATCAGCTAGATATATGCTTGAAGGAAAAGATATCAATGGGCAAAAATGTAAAATTTATATTGAGAATAATGGCTACGCAATAAAAGAATCAGGTAACGTGTTGTTTAGAACTTACCCTAAAATTATCACAGACAGTAAGGCATTGAATTTTTTTAACCAGGAACTATTGACAGGGGAAGTAATTCATACGGATATAGGACTGAATATAAAGTTTTATAGGGCTATATAATAAGTTACAAGATAAGAAAATAATTATGTGTCTATCTATTAAACAAGGGGATTTTTTTTAATAGTAGGTTACTATTGATCAAACTATAGCTTGCAGCAAGTGAAAAAATCGATATAGCTGGATAATGATATCTACTAGCAACTTCAACTAACATATGAAATGCAATCATGCCTGATATTATAATGTATAAAAAAACAATTTTATAATGTTGTTTTTTCCTAATAACAATAAATGCACTAATTCCAAACAAAATTAACACTACATAATAATAGTAATTGCATAATAAAATTAATCTTTTAGAATTTCTAACGATATCTATACGGGAAGCATTTTCTTTATCTAATCCAGAAGAAATATATTTAATAATATCACTATCCTCACACCACATATTGTAATGTTTATTTTTAAGAAGTTGAACATTTTTAAAAGATTGAGATTTATATCTTGTAAGACCTCTTTTAAAAAGCTCATCATGTATTTCCTGATAATTAGGTTCTTTTTCTTTCATTAACTGCACCAACACATCTGAATCTTCTTTATTCCAGATACCTCCGTGATTGATATTTGAACCTACAAAAAAACTAAATCCACCTGATGACTTGGCGATATCTTGATTTAATATTCTAATTATTGAAGTGTTAATAATATGAGAGGTCAAAAGAAAGAAAATTGGTAAAGCAATAAATACAATTAAACGAATTGCACTATATTTTAAAAGTCCTTTGTGATTATTAAAAACAAAATAAAATATAGAAATTGAAATTATTAGTAACAAACCTAATGGTCGTATTGAGTTTGCTATTCCACATAAAATGCCTAGGAGAGCAAAGTAGATTGCTGGTTTATAATCAATCTTGTTATAGTTAAAAATATGAAAGAAGAGAA
The DNA here is from genome assembly GCA_008125075.1 of Acetivibrio alkalicellulosi. Classification (GTDB taxonomy): domain Bacteria; phylum Bacillota; class Clostridia; order Acetivibrionales; family Acetivibrionaceae; genus Herbivorax; species Herbivorax alkalicellulosi. The sequence continues at coordinate 760,751 of VLTH01000001.1, forward strand.
AAATACATAATAACATGAGAAAGGTAAACAAATGTTCTGTTGCAACAAGAGAATTATAAAAAATTTGAGAAGGCCAGATTGCCCATAAAAGTGATGCAATAAGTCCGCATCTTTCATTTAAAATAGCTTTACCTATAAAGTATAAAAGTAAAACTATACCACAACTTAAAGCTATATTTAATAATTGTGCTATTATCACCTCTGCACCAAAGAGCTTATAAAAAATTGATAAAAATGATGGATAACCTATAACATGCGGAAAAAGTGAAATATAAGTATTTCCTTCTAAAGTACCATTAGCTAGTCTTGTGGCTAATCTATGATAGGTGTGAAAATCTGACATAGGTACAACTTTTACAATGTTAATCCATATTAATCTTGTAATAGCTGTTAATAATACTGCTGAAACAATTAATTTAACCTTATGTTTAGAAATAAAGCTACCATCTTTCAAAAAATACTTAGTTAGAAACAATAATACTATTGCTCCTAAAAACAATAATAGTATAAATGTATACAGTTTTAATGGACTATCCTTTAAAATAGGTATAGATGTTTTTGTTAGTGCTAAACTTAAAACTGTAATTGCAACAAAAAGAACCATTAATATAGAAAAAAATAAAGTAGTTATATTCCTAATATTTTTAGTCATTCTATTTCTCCTGTGGGTTTTTTTATATTTGTTGTAATTATATTATTATATTTTTAAATTTTACACAAGATATAAAAATTTTAGTCATGTCTTTTTGATTTGCTGATATCTTTTCAAGTAAAATAGCAACTGATTTGTACGTATTTGTCTTTTAATCTAACTTGCCTTTATAATACATAGCAATATGGAACAGCAAAAATCTATCATAATAGGCAATTGTGAAATTGACTTATATTATTCTAAAATTGACATTTGTTATTTTGAGTGTTTTAAAAAAAAATTAAATACGAAATATTAAACATAGTGATTTGATGGTGTTTATTGTAAAAAGATATTTTAAATTGCTTTTAATTTAATATATAAAAATATAAAAGGAGGAGTTATTATGTTTATGTCAAGAGCAGTAAAAGCATGTCCTGGTCTATTAGTTTTAGCTTTAGTGTTATCCCTTTTAGTGTTTCCAAGTATGGAAGTACATGCACAAACTATCACTAGAAATGAAATTGGAACCCATGGAGGATACGACTACGAGTTTTGGGTTGATAACGGATCAGGATCTATGACTCTAAATGCTGGTGGAGCATTTAGTTGTGAATGGAGCAATATTAATAATATTTTATTTCGTAAAGGTAGGAAGTTTAACGAGACTCAGACACACCAACAACTTGGTAATATATCAATAAGATATGGCGTTGATTATAACCCAAATGGTAACTCATATTTGTGTGTTTATGGATGGACAGTTGATCCACTAGTAGAATATTATATTGTTGATAGCTGGGGAAGTTGGAGACCACCAGGATCAACTTCAAAAGGTCAAATTACAGTTGATGGTGGTACATATGACATATATGAGACAACAAGAACTCAACAACCTTCCATTAAGGGAACGGCAACTTTTCAACAATATTGGAGTGTTAGAACAAGTAAAAAAACTAGCGGTACAATATCTGTTAGCCAGCACTTTAGTGCGTGGGAACGTATGGGAATGCGTATGGGAAAAATGTACGAAGTTGCTCTTACTATAGAAGGTTATCAAAGTAGTGGTAGAGCAAATGTGCACACCAATGAATTAACTGTAGGAGGAGCTATAACAAATCCTCCTACAAATCCTACTACACCTACTCCAACTACTCCAACTATGCCCACAAATCCAGGTCCTAGTTCTAGAAGTGCATTTACCACTATCCAAGCTGAAGAGTATAATGCCATAAACTCATCAACTATGGAAATAATAGGCACAGGAAATAATGGAAGTGGTATAGGATATATTGAAAATGGTAACACACTAACATATAATAATGTGAATTTTGGAAATGGAGCTAATAGATTTACAGCACGAGTTGCATCAGGTGCTGATACTCCTACAAATATTGAAATAAGATTAAATAGTGCAACTGGAACTCTTTTAGGCACACTGCAGGTTTCATCTACTGGTGGATGGGATTCTTATAGAGAATTATCTACAACAATCAGCAATGTAACTGGTACAAATAATATTGTTCTAAGATTTTCAGGCCCTGTGAACATTGACCACTTTGTATTTGGAACTGGAGGAGCCCAACAACCACCAACTCAACAACCACCAACTCAACAACCACCAACTCAACAACCACCAACCCAACAACCACCAACGCAACAACCACCAACTCAACAACCTCCAACTCAGTCAAGAACAATTAAAATAATGCCTGTAGGGGATTCATGTACTGCAGGTATGGGAGATCCTAGTATGGGTGGTTACCGTACTGATTTATATCGCCATTATACAAATGCGGGGTTAAGTGTTAGGTTTGTTGGTTCTCAAACTGGTGGGCCAAGTACATTACCTGAAAGGAATCATGAAGGTCGCTCAGGATGGACAATTCCACAAGTAGCTAGTAATATTGATGGTTGGCTTAGAACTCATGATCCAGACGTAGTGTTGCTATGGATTGGTGGAAACGATATGATTTTGAATCGAAACTTAAATACCACAGGACTGAGTAATTTAATAGATCAAATTTTAAGGCAAAAGCCTGGCGTTACAATATTTGTAGCTGATTATTATCCTGTACCTGACCAAATAATTCAATACAATGCAACTATTCCAGGAGTTGTCCAGCAAAAAGCGAATGCAGGACATAAAGTTTATTTTGTTAAGAACAGTGACATGAATCTAGTGCGTAGCACTGATATTTCTTCAGATAATTTACACCTTAGTCCTGCTGGATATAGTAAAATTGCAACTATTTGGTTTAATAGCACCATTGATATATTAAAGTCTATGGTTGAAAGTAATCCAACAACACCAACTCCAACAACGCCACCTCCAACAACTCCACATCAGCCTAATGTAAAATTAGGTGATTTAAATGGAGATGGATTAATTGACTCAAGTGACTATATACTTCTTAGGAGATATATTTTAGGAGTAACAGATTCTTTGCAAAATAGAGCTGCTGCTGACCTAAATGGAGATGGATTAATTGATTCTATAGATGTTGTTTTACTTAGAAGATATATATTAGAATTTATAAGTGAGTTTCCAGCATAAAGAATCATGTTCTTATTGAATAAAGTTAAAAAGATTGAAATTTTATACTTATATTACTGTAGTATAAATTTGTATAAAGAAATCTCTTTTCATACTTCCATGGGGGTAGTACCTCATGGAGGTTCTCCCAAAAGTCTTATTTTAGGCGTATATTTACCCACGTAAAAAAATCCAGGACTTTGCTTTCAATAAGGTGAAGTTCTGGACTTTTGTTACTTTTTTGAGGATGTATTTACAGGCTTTAAACTACGCAACTTGAGTTTATGGAATATTTTTCTTCACATTTATTACACGCACCCTCTTTATATTGATAATAAGTTTAATGTTATTGCATGAATTCTTCTAAATTTGTAATTACTTCGTATTAAGAAAAATTAATACGAAATAAACTTAGAATTTCGTACTAAAAAAAAAGCTATTTACGAACAGGTTTATAACAAATTTTTTGAGGAGGAATTTATATGAAAAAGATAATTATTGGAGTGATATTAGTTTTTTCAGTAATATTTAGCAGTTCTCTATCACTTACTTTGTATGCAGTAAATAGTCCAATAGTAAAAGAAATAGGGAATTCTAATCCGTTGATGGAACATAAATTGGGAGCAGACCCCTATGCATTAGTTTTTGATGGACGTGTATATCTCTATATGTCTAGTGATGCTTATGAGTATAATAATGGAAGGATTGTTGATAATTCATTTAGCAACCTTAATAAAATACATGTTATATCTTCTGCTGATTTGGTTAACTGGACAGATCATGGTGCAATTCCAGTAGCTGGTGCTAATGGTCTTAATGGTGGAAGAGGTATTGCTAGATGGGCACGTGGTTCATGGGCTCCAGCAGCTGCACATAAAGTAATTGATGGGAAAGATAAATTTTTTCTATATTTTGCAAACACAGGGGCTGGCATTGGAGTACTTACAGCCGATAGCCCAATAGGTCCATGGACAGATCCCCTTGGAAGAGCTTTGGTTACCCACAATACCGCTGGAATGGCTGGTGTTACATGGCTTTTTGATCCATCTGTATTGGTGGATGATGATGGAAGGGCATATCTTTATTGCGGAGGTGGTATACCAGACGATACCAATCAAGAGTCTATTGCAAATCCTGGAACGGGGAGAGTTATAAGGCTAGGAGATGATATGATTAGCACTGTTGGAAGTGCGGTAACTATAAATGCTCCTTATTTTTTCGAAGCTGCAGAAATTCATAAATATAATGGTAGATATTATTATTCCTATTGCATTAACTTTGCAGGAACCCACCCACCACAATATCCAAAAGGTGAAATTGCCTATATGGTAAGTGACAATCCTATGGGTCCCTTTACTTTTGTAGGAACTTTTCTTAGAAACCCTTCAGTATTTTTTGGAGTGGGAGGCAATAACCATCATACTACTTTTAATTTTAGAGGACAGTGGTATGTGGCATATCATGCTCAAACTGTGAGCTTAGCACAGACGGGAGCTGGAAGGGGTTATCGTTCTCCACATATAAACAGGCTTCATATTAATTCAGATGGAACAATTAGGCAAGTTCAAGCAGATTTTAAAGGTGTATCCCAGCTTGTAAATCTTGACCCATACAGGAGAACTGAAGCAGAAACTATTGCTTGGAGTGCAGGTATTTCAACTCAGGATTGTCAAGCTCCTGGAGGGCCAGTATATAATCAAAATGTAACAAATATAAATAATGGGGATTGGATTGGTGTTGGAAATGTTGACTTTGGAACTATTGGAGCTAAAGTGTTTAGAGCAAATGTAGCGTCAACTGTGGGGGGAAATATAGAAATACGTTTAGGTAGTCCAACGGGTACTCTTGCAGGAACTCTTAGAATAAGCTCTACAGGAGGTGCGCAAAACTGGAGACTTATGGAGACTAGTGTTAATAATGTAACTGGCGTACATAATGTTTTCTTTGTATTTACCGGAAGTGGTTCAAATAGCTTATTTAACTTTGATTACTGGGAGTTTGAAAAAGGTGAAGACAGTAAGCAAAGAGATGCCTTTTCAAAACTTGAAGCAGAAGACTATAGTTACTATGATTCAGCAACGCTTCAAATGATTGATACTTCTAATGGTGGAAATGGATTAGGTTATATTGAAAGAGGCAATTATGTAGCATATAAAAACATGGAATTTAGTAAAGAAGCAACATCATTTAAAGCTATGGTTGCATCTGAACTTGCTACAAATATTGAATTAAGATTAGGTAGTCCAACAGGTACACGTATAGGGACATTAGAAGTAGCTATAACAGGTGACTGGAACGAATATGAAGAGCAAACAATTAAAATTAATGGAGTTACTGGACTAAATGACTTATATCTTGTATTTTCAGGACCTGTAAATATTGACTGGTTTATGTTTGAAACTGAGGATAGTAATAATTCCATAAGTTTAGGTGATTTAAATGGTGATGGAAAAATTGACTCGACAGATGTTATATTATTGAGAAGACATTTGCTTGATATAACGCCTCTTACCGAGACTGCTCTTTTAAATGCTGATTTAAATAAAGATGGAAGAATAGACTCAACTGACTATGCGCTAATAAGAAGATATATACTTGGAATTATTTCTTCATTTTAATTCACCACAAAATATTTTGTAGTGAATTAGGGTGCTTCAGGTGGAGACTTAACTCCACCTGAAGAATATAAGGGCTAGTCCATCTTATAAAATGTTGATTCATAGAATCAAAAAAAAAATTTATAGTATCAGCAAAATTTGTTTTTTATTCGAACATATATAATAGATATGAATAAAAAATATTTGGGGGTAGGGTGTTATGTTGAATAGAAAGAAAATTGTAAGTATAGTGATTGGGTTTGTAATGTTTGTGACATTAATTAATGGTTTGTTTCTGAGAGTTTATTCCACAACTAATAATGGAATTATCACTAATTTATCTGTAATGGACACAGAAAATGCAGATAATTGGTCTATAATGACAAACATTCAAGTTGGAAGCATTCTATACGGTGACAGAACTTATAAAGTAAAATCACTTCCGTCTGCTTACATTGGAAGTGACTGGATTAGAGTTGCAAATGATTCAAAATTTTATTCTGGTAGTCAACTAGTTACATTTAACATTACACAAAATGCTACTGTCTATGTAGCTTATGATGACAGAATTGCATCAAAACCATCATGGCTTGAAGGATGGATTAATACAGGTGACAAGCTAGTTGATGATGAAACGGTAAATGTGTCTTTTACACTTTATAAAAAGGATTTTCCTGCAAACTCTTTAGTATCTCTTGGTGCTAATGGTGCTTCATCAGGGTGTTGTATGTATAATATTATTGTTAAAGCATCTTACAGTGGTCTTTATGGTGATTTAAATAGAGATGGTGTTATAGACTCTAGTGATATTGTTCTATTAAAAAGATATATTCTTGGGATTGTTGATTTTGACAATAATCAGTTAAAATATGCTGATTTGAACCTTGATAATAGAGTTGATTCAACAGACTATAATATATTAAAAAGATATTTATTAGAAATTATCCCATCTATTCCACTTGGAAATATAACGCCAACGCCAACGCCAACGCCAACACCGACGCCAACGCCGACACCGACGCCAACGCCGACACCGACGCCAACGCCGACACCGACGCCAACGCCGACACCGACGCCAACGCCGACACCGACGCCAACGCCGACACCGACTCAAGGGACAAGAAATGCATTTGCCAAGATAGAGGCTGAAAGCTACAATGTCCTTAATTCCTCAACAATTGAGATAATAGGAACTGAAAACGGTGGAAGTGGACTTGGATATATTGAAAATGGCAATAGTGTAGTATTTAATAATGTAAACTTTGAAAATGGTGCGGCTTCCTTTACCGCAAATGTTGCAACTGAAATAAATACAAGTATTGAAGTTAGGCTCAATAATGCAACAGGACTTCTTTTAGGTACTTTGACAGTTTCTCCAACTGGAGGTTGGAACGAATATCAACAATTGTCAACTAACATTAACAATGTAACAGGTATAAATAACGTTTGTTTAAGATTCACAGGTCCAGTAAATATAGACTGGTTTTCCTTTTCTTCTTCAAGTATTGCTCCAACACCAAATGACAATATAGCAGATGGATTTGCAGAGGGTACTACAGGTGGAACAGGTGGAACTATGGTGACTGTTACCAATGCATCAGAGCTTAGAACTGCCGCTGGTTCATCATCAAGAATGATAATTACTGTTGATGGCAATATAGATCTTGGTTCATCTGCACTTAGTGTATCTTCAAACAAAACAATACAAGGAAAAAACTCTAATAGTACTATTAAAGGCTGTATTTCTATTAGAAATGTTAGTAATGTAATTATTAGAAATCTTAACATTACTAATCCTACAGGTGCAGGTACAGGGGATGGTATTGAAGTTTCTGGGAGCACGAAAGTTTTTATTACAAAGTGTACAATTTATGATTGCTCAGACGGTGCTATAGATATTGTGAGGGGATCAGATTATGTTACAGTTTCATGGTGTCGTTTCCGTTATCCAAACCAAAGAGAACACAATTTTACAAATCTTATAGGTAATGGTGACAATGTTTCAACCGATGCTGGAAAGCTCCATGTAACAATGCATCATAATTGGTATGATAACGGATGTGATCAAAGAATGCCCCGTGTTCGTTATGGAAAGGTTCATGTGTATAACAATTACTATGGTTCCCCTGGCGCACTCTATAATATTGGTGTAGGTGTTTATAGTCAAATACTTGTTGAAAATAACTATTTTGAAAATCAAAGAAATGCTTGGAGAAATTATAGTAATAATAGCAGTGATCAAGGTCAAATACAATGGAATAACGGAAATGTATTTATAAATACTAGTATTCCTTCATGGGCACCAAATTCAAATGTTTTTAAACCACCTTATAGCTATAATATGGATCCAGGCAACAATGTTAAGAGTATCGTAACTGCAGGAGCTGGTAATAGATAATTATTTTATTAAGAGAATTCAGAATTCAAGTATAAGAAAAAACTTAAAACACTGAATACTGAATTCTCTTTGAATTTACCGTGTTAATGAAGATTTTGTTCATCAGTATCAATTGTATCTACATATAGATTTCTTAGTTCATCTTCTGCTGAGCAACTTTGTTTATAATACCAATCAAAAACTTTTTTAGTGATTTCTTTTTGACTTCCTGATACCTTTTCAGGAAAAATAGCAACTAATTTGTGTGTGTCTTTGTCTTTAAGACCTACTTTTACTGATTCATTAAAATTCATAAAAACTCCGTCCTTATCTTTTTTATTATACTTAGAATTTCAAAATTAGAAAGTATTTATACAAAAAAATTATACTTGCTCATTTACAGTTTCTTTTAAACATGGTGTTTGGCTTTTCACACTACTAAATATCATTCCTAAAACAATCATTAAAGTACCAACCCATTGTTGCCACTTTGGACACTCTCTAAGTATTAAAATAGATAAAATAAGAGATGTGAGTGGTATTATGCCATAGAAAACAGCAGATGTAGATGCTTCACACCGTTTAATACCAGCATACCAAAGTATAAAAGCAAATGCAGTTACAATAACTCTGTGGATTAGATTGTTAATTAATATATACTAAGAAGTGTCTATTAATTGTTTAATATTTTTATGAGGTCATATAGAAAGAGTAAAAAAATAATTTTATTAATGAATTATTTACAAATTATTAATTGACAGATTAATAATTTGTAGTATAAAATTAAAATAGTTAATGTATTTTATATAATATAAATTCCTTGGGAGAATTTATACAATGGTATTATTTGTGATTTATGTTGGACATTGGGAGTAATAATAATCAAAAAATTCAAATGAAAGAAACTGTGGTTTTTTACTGAATTAGTCTTCAAACTAACAGTCTATGCATCTTTTTTGAATGCTTAGAAATGTTGAAGATCTAATTAGAATAGAAAGGAGATACTCAAATGGAACTTATACCCTACAACAATATCATTACAAATGTTGACAAAAAAAACAAGTCAAATATTATAGTAAATGAAATATTTCTTGATGGAAAAATAAAAAAAGCAGAACAAATTGATGAAGATGAAAAAAGCTTTGGTATCTTTATGCATTCCCTAATACTTAGTAACTATGCTGAAGTTATGAAAGTAAATAACAGTGAATATAATGTAATAGGTAATGAATTTGAAAAGGCAATATTTAAATTTACTGCATCAAAAGGTTTTAATAAAGGGCTTATTGAGACTATTGCTCCAAAAGTAAATGAGCTCACCTTTGAATATGATAACAACTTAAAAGTTTCTACTCATATGATAAATGAAAAAATGAGAATTGTTTCAAAAGGCACGCCAGATAAGCTTTTAAAAAGATGTTCACACATTCTTCATGATTCTAAATTTGTGAAAATTACAAGCATGATTTATAAAGAAGTAAATTCAAAGTTATTTGAAATGATTGAAAGATGCCACAGTGTTTATGCTATTGCAATAAAAGATATTTCAAAAATTAACAAGATTTTAAGTAGAGATACATATGTTAGAGATATGACTCTTGTGGCTCTTGTAGGAATGGTAGTTACATAGTTATCAAAAAAAATATATATAGTTACTGTCTGGAAGTTGAAAAAACAAACTTTTTTCTTATAAGCTACAATATTTGATTTTAATTAAATATTCCCGTTATGTGGGGGCATGTTATTCTTCACTTTTGTTGCACACACCCTGCTGTATTTTTAGAGTTATATTTTTTTGTAAATTATGATAAGCTATTTAGGATTAATGTTTTTGAGGTGTTTTTATAGATGGGAAAAGGACTAAAAGATGACAATAGAAAAAGAAATTACTTGCTATTGGTAGAGAGCTTTTATGATGAAGGTAAAATTGACAAGGCTTTGGAATTTTACAAAAAATCACTAAAATTTGTTAAAGACAAAAATGAAAAGATTGACTTAATGCTTAATATAGCGTTGCTAAATGATGAAATTGGTGATAAACAAGAGGCATTAAAGATTTATCATGAAATAATAAATAATGAACCTAAATATGCTGGAGCCTATTATGGTATAGCAATTATTTATGATGATTTAGGAGATAAGGAAAAAGCATTGGATTACTTTTATAAGGCTATTGAATGGGATCCATATTATGATAGGGCATATTTTTATGTGGCAAACATCTTTGATGAGTGGGGAGAAAAACACAAGGCGTTGGAATACTATCAAAAAGTAATTAAAATTAAACAGGATGATTATATAGCTTTTAACAATATGGGAGCTATATATGAAGAATTAAAGGAATATAATAAGGCTTTAGATATGGTAAATAAAAGCATAGCTATAAGTTTAAATTATTTTAAGTCTTTGTTCAATAAAGGAGTAATTTTAAAACACCTTGGAAATGAAGAAGAAGCGATTTATTTTTATAACAAATCCATAGATGTAAATCCCCACTATCCTTATTCATATCTTAATAAATCTGTTATTTATATAGAACGTGGAGATTTTAGCAATGCTATTGAGGTATTAACATTAGGAATAAATAAAAATCCAGATACAGGATTTTTGTACTATAATAGAGCCTGTTCTTATGGCAAAACGGGACAAAAAGAATTAGCAAGAGAAGATTTAAATAAAGCTATTGAACTATATCCAAGGTTTAGAGAAATATCAAAGACAGATTCTGATTTAGCCCATGTTTTTAACTAAATTTAACTTTACCCTTTAAATTAATTGTAAGATGACTGAATATGTAGTAATATAAATATATAAATAAAATTTTATATATGAACTTTAGTTATATATTATATACGAATCACTTTTTAATAATCTATTATTCTTAAACGCGCAACACTATTTGTTTATCAACAAATCCAGATTCTTAGTTTAATTCAATGCTCAGTTTTTACATGAGTCATACTTTTGTTGCTTTAACACATGAAATAAGCAATAAAAGTTAATAATGTTTTATTTATTATTAAGGGAGGAGTTTTTATGAATAAGAAAACTTCAATAATGGTTTTCTTAGTATTAGTATTGGCAGCTCTAATACCATCAGTAAGCTTTACTACCATTAGTGCTAATGAGGGATTAAGGTATGAGTTTAAGGATGGTGTTCATAATGGAGCTCAAATTCACACTGACTTTGTTGGACAAACTGATGATGGTGAAGAATTTTCACTTAAAGGAACCAGCGTTTTTATTGAGCAAAGGGGAACAAGCACATCGGTTAATGTTGAAGTCAGAAGAGCTGGGCTTTATGAATTGATTATTTCCTATGCACAGCCATATGACAAAAACAAAAAGGTTCAATATCTTAATGTAAATGGCTCTAATCAGGGAGAGGTAAGCTTTAAGTACTGTCTTGATTGGAGGGAATTTTCAGCAGGTATTGTAAAACTTGATGAGGGAATTAATAATATTCAATTTGAAAGCTACTGGGGATATAATTTCTTTAATTATTTAATTGTTAAACCTGCCGATGAGAGCATTACAAATCTAATAGTTGAAAAAACACTGGTTAATCCTAATGCTACAGATGAGGCAAAATCTCTTATGAGCTATCTTGTTGATATATATGGCAAGCATATACTTTCAGGACAACAAGAACTATGTGGATCACATAATTACGAAGGTGCTTATGCTGAGTTTACATATTTAAAGGAATTAACAGGCAAAATGCCCGCAGTTAGGGGTTTTGACTTTATGAATTATAGGGCTGGTACAGATTCAACTGGTAAAAAATTAGGTTGGGATGATCTATGTGCAGAGCGTGTTATAGATTGGTACAATGAAAAAGGTGGCATACCAACTGTTTGCTGGCACTGGTTTTCACCAGGTGATATTGGCGGAAGTGGTGATCGTAGCTTTTATACAGATGATACAACATTTAGTATATCAAAGGCATTGACTCCTGGTACACCAGAGAATATTGCAATGCTTGCAGACATTGAGTTTATGGCTGGAAAGCTTAAACAGGTACAGGATGCGGGAGTTCCTGTATTATGGAGACCACTTCATGAAGCAGAAGGTGGTTGGTTCTGGTGGGGGGCAGAAGGATCTGAGCCTTGTGTAGAGCTTTATAGGCTACTTTATGATAAGTTTACGTATGAATATGGATTAAATAATCTTATATGGGTGTGGACTTCTTATGATTTTGAGACATCACCAGCATGGTATCCAGGTGATGATGTTGTTGATATAGTTGGTTATGACAAATATAATGCAAAAGACGGGCTACCAAATGGAAGTGCTATTTCTTCAACATTTTATAATTTAGTACAACTTACAGGTGGCAAGAAGATGGTTGCAATGACTGAAAACGACACTATTCCTAGAGTTTCGAATCTCATTAATGAAATGGCTGGATGGCTCTATTTTTGTCCGTGGTACGGTTGGTGGGTTACATCAGAACAGAATAATCCAAAAGAATGGTTAATTGAAATGTATCAAAGTGATTACTGTATAACATTAGATGAACTTCCAGATCTAAAAACATACCCTTTATCAGGTTTTGTATCATCACCACCTAAACCATCAATTCTCTATGGAGACTTAAATGGAGATGGAAGAATAGATTCAACAGATATAGTTTTAATGAGAAGATATATTCTTGAAATTATTGATGGATTTAGTGTTCCTAAAGAAGTGGCTGATGTAAATGGGGATGGCGTTATAGATTCAAGTGATTACATACTTATGAGGAGATATTTATTAGAGATAATAACAGACTTCCCTGTTGCTAGAAACTAAAATAGACATTTATAAGCATAAAGCTCACTAATACAGAACAAAAACCTATAATGCTGCTAATGTGCTTATATGTTTTAGTAACAAATTTACGGGTTTAAAGCTTTATTTAATTTAATGCAGCCTAGAGCTGATAAAATATAATAATTAGAAAGGGTTGGGAAAATGAAAAAGAGTAAATTTTATGTAAGTCGAACAAGTGCTTGGATAATAAGTCTTGTTATCCTTGCCACATTAGTAGTTTCAGGAGGTACTATAGGAAATGCTTCAGGTGCACAGTATGACTATGCAAGAGCATTGCAGTATTCTCTGCTTTTCTATGATTCAAACATGTGTGGTACTGGCGTTGCAGAAAACAGTTTATACAGTTGGAGAAATAATTGTCACGTTTATGATGCAAAACTACCTCTTGACTCAACAAACACTAATATGTCAGATAGTTTTATTAATAGGAACAGAAGTGTGCTTGATCCTAATGGAACTGGAACAATCGATGTTGCAGGCGGATTTCATGATGCAGGCGACCATGTAAAATTTGGAATGCCACAAGCTTATTCTGCATCCACACTAGGGTGGGGATTTTATGAATTTAGAGATTCATTTGAAGCAACAGGACAAGCTGCTCATATGAAGAGAATTTTAAGATATTTCAATGATTATTTTATGAAAACCACATTTTTGGATTCTTCAGGTAAAATGGTTGCTTTTTGTTATCAAGTGGGTGATGGAGATGTAGATCATAGGTATTGGAATGCGCCTGAAAATGATACAATGGAAAGAAAAGGTTGGTTTGCCACTTCAGAATTACCTTCAACTGACGTTGTGGCGGCTGCTGCTGCTTCTCTTGCGGCCAATTATATGAATTTTAAAGATGAAGATCCTCAATATGCACAAAAGAATCTTCAATATGCAAAAGCTATGTTTGATTTTGCATATTCAAATAGTAAGCAAGTTAATAGAGATGGACCTAAAATTTATTATAATTCATCTAAATGGGAAGATGATTATTGCTGGGCAGCAGCATGGCTTTATTTGGCAACTCAAGATGATTTTTATTTAGACGAATTATTTAAACTCTATGATTATTATGCTCCTCCATGGTGGACACATTGTTGGAATGATGTGTGGGTTGGCACAGCAAGTATTTTAGCTCAAATAAATGACTTATATGATAAAAATAGTCAGAATTTTGAAGATAGATTCAAAAGAGCTGCAAATAGAAATCCTTATGAAGAAATAGACTTCTGGAGCCAGGTAGCATTATTAGTAGAAAACTGGATGAATGGTAGAACTGTAACTATTACACCTGGTGGATATGCATTTTTAGATCAATGGGGTTCTGCTAGATATAATACTGCTACTCAATTAGCAGCTCTTGTTTATGATAAGCATAATAGTGGTGGTAGACCATCAAAATACAGCGAGTGGGCAAGATCACAAATGAACTACTTAATGGGGAATAATCCAAGGAACCTTTCGTATATAGTTGGCTATAATAATAATTCCGTTAAGTTTCCACATCACAGGGCAGCATCTGGCACCACTCATGCTGAAGATCCATCTACACACAAACATGTTTTATATGGAGCTTTAGTTGGTGGACCTGGTCGAAATGACGAACATATAGATGTTACACATGACTACATATATAATGAAGTGGCAATAGACTATAATGCTGCATTTGTTGGAGCATGTGCAGGTCTTTATGAATTTTTTGGAGATTCATCCATGAGCGTTACACCAAACTTCCCACCAAATGCAAGAACAATTAATGACAACAATAACACCAATCCTACAATCATATATGGTGATTTGAATGGTGATGGAAGAGTAGATTCAATAGATATAGTTTTATTAAGAAGATATATTCTTGAAATAATTAATGGATTTAGTGTACCAAAAGAGGCAGCTGACCTCAATGGAGATGGTGTTATAGACTCGACTGACTATATTATTCTTAGAAGATATTTATTGGAAATAATATCAAGCTTTCCGGTAAATAGATAAAATATTGATTAGGATTTTTCATGTGGACTATTTATAGCAAATAAGGTCTAAAGTAAAATTATAGACCAAGTAATATTGTCTAAAATTCCTAAATTTTAATATGTTTAAATTATCCCATAGTAGTAATTGTGGGATAATTTTTTTTAAAAATTTTGGAAAAAAGTAAAAGATCTAAAAGGTTAAAAAAAACAGTATCTATATACCCTTATGTTATGATAAAATAGAAAAAGTATAAACCGAATTTGTTTAGTTAAGGCTCGGCTAAAGAATTACTTCCTCTTTTTCGCGTAACGCGTGTGGTAATGAAAGCGTTGGAAGTGAAAACTTAGAGGAAGTTATTTTTAAACGATGCCTAAGATAAACATTAGGGCTTCAAATGGAGACTCTTCCACCTAAAGATTATAAGAGGAACTCCAACTTATAGAAAGATAAAAGCACAAAGCTAAGATGATTATGCTGAGGCAAAAACCCAAAAGAATCTGAACTCAAAATACTTAAAATTTTCCTATTGCGCATGTGTATATTTGCGTAAGCAAATAAGTTTCATGGGCATAAATTAAAATGTACTAAAATTCGATTCACTGTTATACTCAAATCTTATAGTAATGGGGGATAATTATGAAAAAAAAAGTAAAGTTCAAAGTACTACTTACAATAATTGTATGTGCTTTTGTATTGAGTGCTTTTGTAGGTTGCAGCAACAGTAAACTAGAAGATGAATTAATTGATGATCTTTCAGATCCAGTTGTTAGTAATCCTGAATTAATACCAGCACAACCAGAACCAGAGCCTACCGAAGAACCAGTTGAGCCAGAGCCATCACCTGAGCCAATAAAGGCTAAAGCTTTGTTTTTATCATCATGGCCTTTAAGCCACCAAAGTACAGTTGATCACTTTATAAATCTTGCAAATACTACTGAGATAAATGCTTATGTTATTGATATAAAAGATGACACAGGTTATGTTAGTTACCCTTCTGAGGTGCCTCTTGTAAATGAAAAAGAAACCTTTCAAAGGAGATTTAGAATAGAGGATGTAATCAGGCAATTTAAAGAAAATGACATTTATGTCATCGGAAGAGTTGTTGTATTTAAAGATCCAGTTATATCCCAAAAGATACCAGAATGGGCGGTGAAAAATACATCTGGTGGCTCATTGATACACAATGGTGTAACATGGGTCAATCCATATAATAAGGAAACATGGAAATACAATGTTGATATAGCAAAAGAAGCACTGGCAAAAGGTGTGGATGAAATACAATTTGACTATGTTAGATTCCCTGATGGAAACAAGAATAGAATGGTTTTTCCAGGCTCTGGTGACAAAGAATTATATGAAGCAATTAATGAGTTTCTTGCATATGCAAGAAGTGAAATGCCAGATGCTATTTTATCTGCCGATGTGTTTGGTATTATATGTGAAAGCCCTGCCGATACAGAAAAGATTGGCCAATACCTTGAACTTATTGGAAAGGATGTTGATTATATAAGTCCAATGGTTTACCCATCACACTATTATCCTGGGCAAAAAATTAATGGAATAATATTTCCAAAACCTGACTTTGATCCATATGGTGTTGTTTACAATACCCTGGTTAAGGCAAGGAATAGGATTGATAAAGTTCCTGATTACAGGGCGAAGATGAGACCTTATCTACAAGACTTTACTGCTTCATGGTTAGGTCAGGGTAATTTTATGAAATATGGTGCTGAGGAAGTAAGACAACAAATTCAAGCAGTTTATGATGCAGGTTATGATGAATGGATTCTATGGAATTCAAATATTAAGTATTCAGAAGATGCTTTTGAAAAAAAGATAAGTGAATAGAGGGTTTATTTAGTGAATGTGAAGAAAAATACGCACCCGTGAATAGACTTAAAATAATTATGTAATTCAAAGACTCCATCTACAGCATGATGGAGTTATTTTTTTGTATTTAAGTACTAGGATCTCAAAAACTCTTATGTTCATCTGTTCAACAGTAAAAAGTTTAAAATATATGATATAAAAAACTAAGAATATTACGAATTATTTATTGCAGTATATTTAGTAGATTATTACTTTGGGTAAACTCCTTTAGCTAACGCTAAACATGGGGACTTCAGGTGTCATAAAAATAAAATATATGTAAAAAAAATATGTGGTATTTATAAATTAATTGTAAGATAGAAAAAAATATAGTAAGATAAAACTATAATAACTATATTAAATGGTAAGTGAAAAATTTAAAGGTTTCTTATGAAAAGTATTTTAAGAATATGCATTCATTGGAGTTATAATTTTGATGAGCTTTAAGTTAGAAGTCTTGTAAAAAAGTGAAAGACTTAAAATTAAAGGGCTTAGATGGCTCAAGATTTTTATTATTCTTGTGAATGTATCATAAACAAACTTAATTTTGATTTGTATATATTTAAATAAATATATCAAAAAAAATTACAGCCTTATGCTGGAATAAGAAAGGAAGGAAGGAAATGAAAAAGGGGAGAAATTACTTAAAACAGACAGGAATTTGGATTGTAAGTATTATAGTTCTTGCAGTTATGATTATTCCTGCAAATACTGTTACTAATGCGGCTAGTGTAGAATTAAACTATGCTAAAGCATTGCAGTATTCACTGTTTATGTACGATGCAAACATGTGTGGCACTGGTGTTGATGAAAATAGTTTATACAACTGGAGGGGTAATTGTCATGTGTATGACGCAGAACTTCCGTTAGACACTATTAGCACCAATATGTCAGAAAGCTTTATTGAAAAGCACAGAAGCATACTTGATCCTGATGGGAAGGGAATCCTAGATGTTGCGGGAGGATATCACGATGCTGGTGACCATGTGAAATTTGGTATGCCTCAGAATTATTCAGCAGCAACTGTAGGATGGGGTTTTTATGAATTCAGAGATGCATTTGAAGCGACAGGAAGAGATGAACATGCTAAAACAGTTTTAAGATACTTTAATGACTATTTTATGAAAGTTACATATTTAGATGCTGACGGAAAAATGGTAGCTTTTTGTTACCAGGTTGGTGATGGTGATATTGACCATGCTTATTGGAATGCACCTGAAGTTGATGACATGTTTAGAAGGGGATGGTTTGCTACTGAAGAAATACCTTCCACTGACTGTGTAGCATCTGCAGCTGCTTCACTTGCAATTAACTATATGAATTTTAAAGATGAAGATCCTCAATATGCAGCGGAAAATCTTAAATATGCAAAAGCCCTTTTTGACTTTGCTTATACCCATCCGAAATCAGTTAATACTGATGGGCCAAAAGGGTATTATACTTCGTCCAAATGGGAAGATGATTATTGCTGGGCAGCAGCATGGCTTTATTTAGCTACTCAGGATGAGTTTTACTTAGATGAAGCACTCAAATATTATGATTATTATGCACCCTCTTGTTGGACTCATTGTTGGAACGATGTTTGGGTAGGTGTTGCATGTGCATTAGCTTATGCAAATGATTTATATGATAAAGACAGTACAAATTTTGAGGACAGGTACAGACAAGCAACCAATAAAAGTCCATATGAAGAAATAGATTTTTGGAGCCAGATAGCAAAATTGGTAGATAATTGGATGAGTGGGAATGGTGTCATAATAACACCAGGAGGATATGCATTTTTAAATCAATGGGGTTCTGCTAGGTATAATACTGCTACTCAATTTGCAGCTGTAGTATATGACAAACACAACCATGGTGGGCCATCAAAATACAGTGAATGGGCTAAAGGTCAAATGGACTATCTATTGGGAAATAATCCTGCAAATGTTTGCTATGTTGTGGGATACAGTGATATATCAGCAAAGTTTCCTCATCACAGAGCGGCATCAGGGCTATCAAAATGTGAAGACCCTGATCCTCATAGATTTGTTTTATATGGTGCATTAGTAGGTGGTCCAGGTGCAAATGACGAACACATAGATGTTACATCAGATTATATCTATAATGAAGTAACAATAGACTATAATGCTGCATTTGTTGGTGCAAGTGCTGGACTTTATAAATTCTTTGGAGATTCATCCATGAAGGTTACACCAGATTTTCCACCTGATGAGGACTTAGGTGGTGGTGATGATGAACCAGGAAGCGCTTCATATTGGGTTGAAGCTTTTGGTGTTGATATAATACAAGATGATGGTCCAAAGGCTACTGAAATTACATTTTATGTGCGTGCCAATACAAGGCAACCTTCTAGAAACATTTCAGTTAGATACTTTTTTGATTCTACTGGAATGACATCTCTTGATCCTGATAGGATTGAAATGAGACAGTTATATGATCAGACAGCAGCAGAGACTGATTACGCTGCAGAGCTTGCAGGACCACATCATTACAAAGATAATATTTACTATGTTGAAATAGCTTGGGATGGTTTTGTAATTGCTAATTCACATAAAAAGTACCAGTTTGCACTTGGTACATATGCATGGCAAAACTACTGGGATCCATATGATGACTGGAGTTATCAGGATCTTAATATTGAAGACTCCAATTGGACTGGGACACCTATGAAGACTGACTATATTTGTGTTTATGATAATGGGGTTCTTGTAGGTGGTATCGAGCCAGATGGAACAACACCAGGTTCTAACAACCCTGATGTTCCTAAGATACTACTAGGAGATTTAAATGGTGATGGTAAAATAGATTCAATAGATATAGTTTTAATGAGAAGGTTTATTCTAGAAATTATTGATGGATTTAGTGTACCATTAGAGGCAGCAGATGTAAATGGGGACGGGTTGATTAATTCTAGTGATTATATCCTTATGAGAAGATTCCTATTGGAAATCATAACAGACTTTCCTAGTAATGAAAAATAAATATTGATTTATATACTATTCTTCTAAAAAGTTTGCTTTTTAGTTC
>VLTH01000001.1:780670-1110411 GCA_008125075.1 Acetivibrio alkalicellulosi
ACTTTTTTAGAAGATATAGCTCCTCTGTTTATCGCAGCAGAACTTAACTACTATAATTGCAGCTTCCACTGCGATATGCCATAAAGTAAGAAATTAAAACTTTAGGTGGGGAAATTCCTTCACCTAAAGTTTTAATTTGAATAATCTTTTATATTTTGAAAATTGACACATGTATATATTGTTAATATAATATATTAAGGTTACTTTAATGTTAATTTGTAGTATTTAAATTTAATGAAATTAAGGGAGAGTATTTAAATGAATGCTGAGGAAATCGCTATAAATTATGGGTTCTCAATAATTGTCATGAGGTGGGCGGCTACTTTAATTGATTATTTTATATTGCTTGTGATTTCTACAATTAGTATCATAATACTTGGAGAAGGATATTATGAAACATTAGTGTTTTTTTGGCTTTTATTTATTGTCATATACTATGTTGTTTTAGAAGGCGTTAGTGGATATACGTTAGGCAAGTTACTCTTTAGAATTAAGGTAATAAATAATGACTTTACTGTGCCTGGTATACATAAGTCAAGCTGCCGTACACTTTTAAGGCTTATTGAAGTTAATCCTGTTTTATTTGGTGGATTACCTGCAGCTATAATTATTAATCATACAAAATATAGACAGAGATTGGGAGATGTAATTGCACAAACTTATGTTGTAAAAGTTAAAGATATAAAAAATTCTAAAGTATTGATAAATAATTAGACATTCATGAGTGAAAATCTCACTAAAATAGCATGAAAAGTATAATGGAAATGAATACTTACTAAGTAAACAAATTCAACGCCCATGAAATAAGAGATTTCTATTATTAAAAAGTATTTTCACAATAGAATAAAATTTTTACTTTCTACAAAGACTACAAGTGTTATAAATAATTTAAGTTTGGAGGAAGTAAAATGAATATAAATAAAATGGATCAGCCAAATCCAGGAATAAAATGCGTAGTAAATACATGCCACTACTATATGACAGGTGATTACTGTTCAGCTGAAAAAATTGAAGTACAACCTAGAAATGCAACAAATACAGAAGAGACAGATTGTGCTACTTTTATACCAGAAGCTAGAGCATAAAGAGATTTATCTAAACGTTGGTGCTTCAGGTGGAGACTCAACTCCACCTGAATATATCTTTCAGCATTTTTTATAATCTAAATTCCCAACTCAGACAATTCTACATTAGGGCAATTACATTTATGGTTTTCTGAGTTAGTTCTTTTAATAATTTCAAAAAGCATCTTTTTAACTTTTTCATTGTTTTGTTCAAATACTTTAAGTACTTCTTCTTCTGTTACAGGAGGTATATCATCACGACCTTCAAGGCCAGCATCATAATCAGTAATAAGAGCAATATTAACATAGCACATACCAAGTTCTCTTGCCAAATAGCTTTCAGGATACTGAGTCATATTTATTACTTCCCAGCCCATTTTACTAAACCATCGACTTTCAGATACTGTTGAAAATCTAGGTCCTTGTATTACCACAACAGTTCCTTTTTCATGAGTAGTTATGCCAAGATCTTTTCCAGTATTTATGGCAATTTCTCTAAGTGCAGAGCAATATGGGTGTGCTGGACTGATATGTCTGGTTATTGGACCATCAAAAAAGGTGTCTTTACGTCCTGTTGTCCTGTCGATAAATTGATCAGTTATAACAAAGTCACCAGGCTTAATGTGAGGTTGTAAACTACCTGATGCTGTAGGCGCAAGTATTTTTTTAGCACCAAGTTTTTTCATAGCATACATGTTGGCTCTATAAGGTATCATGTGTGGTGGAAACTGGTGATTCTTACCATGACGTGGTAGAAAAGCTACTTTTTTACCCTCATATTCTGCAATAGCTATTTTATCACTAGGTTTTCCGAAAGGAGTATCAATCTCAATTTCTTCTACGTTTTGTAAAAAAGCATAAAATCCAGAACCACCAAAAACACCTAAATCAACTTTTAAATCCATCTTTTTACCTCCTGTTATTTTAAAAATAAAGACTTACTTTCAGATTGTAGAAAATATAACTTTCACAACTAGGCCTTATTTGATGCCAAAAGGCTCCATAAAGTGAAGTAATATTTCGGATAATCCTTAATCAATTATATTTTATAAAGTTCAAATGTTTTATCATTACATAACTATTATAGTATAAATACTGAAAGATTCAATCTATTTCTTGTCATTTTTTTCTCTTCCATCATAAACCTCATATAAAAATATGATATTTGTCGAAACATAATAATATTATTTTGCTTTAAATAATAATTTAAATGTATAATTTTTTTATAATCACAGGAATTTCAATGTTTGATATATATTACTAATGCTAAAGGAGATAAAATTATGAATCACAATTTTCATTCTATAAAAGATTTGCTAATAAAACAAAAGAAAGATATCGAAAAGACAATAAATCTTATGAAAGAGCATAGAATTGCGGAACAGGATATTGATTCACCTAATGAATTGTCCAACTACGACAATCATCCAGCAGATACTGGAACAGAATTGTTTCAAGTTGAATTAAATAACGCACTTAAAGTACATGAAGAACATCTTTTAAAAGATATACAGGATGCCATTAAGAAAATAGATAATGGTAAATATGGAAACTGTGACTTTTGTGGTCAGGAAATTGCTTATGAAAGACTAGAGGCAATTCCCTATTCTAGACTATGTATAAACTGTGAGAACAGTAAAGAAGTTACAATGGAGTATCTTGACAGGCAGAGGCCTGTTGAAGAGAAAGTATTAGATGCTCCTTTCGGGAGAAAATATCTAAACTCAAGAGAAGATGATGAGTTTGAAGGTATTGATCAGTTAAACGATCTTATGAAATTTGGATCATCAGATACTCCACAAGACATGGGAGGTTATGAAGATTATGAAGAGTTTTACACAAATGAAATAGATAATCAGGGGATTGTAGATGAAATGGACAAAATATCTAACGAACAGTACAAACGTCAATTATACTAAGGAATGTGGTGTATGTATCAAAAGTAAAAAAAAATATGCACCCAAGGAATGTTTGAAGTAATCTAATAAGGCCTGTAGTGAAACAGTAGTAGAAGTTATATTTTCAGCGTTAGAATTTTGAAAATAATAGCTGCCTCTATATTTTTCACTTCAGGTCACATTTTTTCAAAATTGACCATGTGAAAAAGATATATTAAATAATTTCAAGATACTTACTAAGAGAAGAGAAAATGTCCCTCTTACACATAGAACTTTTTTGATAGTATTAATTGTGGGTACGTAAATTATTATTAGTTTCGCATAATTTATAAAGAGACAATAAAAAAAAGGTACGTTTTGATTCTAACGAGTTTATAAAAAATAATGATAACTATTATAGATTAACTTTTTGAAATATGTTAATATAGGATTAGAGTCAAAAGAAATTACGTTAAACTTTACACTAAATGGTTGGTGTAATAAGGATTAGGTGAAATATTACTTCCACTTTTTAAATAGGTCTATTTGGCATCAAATAAGATCTGTAGTGAAATAGTAGTGGAAGTTATGTTTTCAGCAATCCTAAATCAATTGTAAATACTTTGTTAAATGTTTAGATTTAAGTTTTGGGAGGAGTTGTATTTTACATAGTTTAATCTACAAAAAACTGCTAATAAAAATCGATGCATTATATCATTCATTTCAAACCAAAAGCCATTATAATATCCATAAAATATCAATGTAGTATTATAAAATTCAATCAATTTCCCTATAAAATGTTAAATGAAGTTTTTTACTATTGTTTTATTTAGTGCCAATAATTTTGTGTAATTTTATATAAAAATATATTAAGGAGTGAAGGTAAAAATGATGAAGAAAAAAGTATCATTACTTCTTGTGCTTGCTATGATTTTAACTTTATTAGTGCCACAAATAACAGCAAACACAGAAGAGCCAGAAGAAGGCTATAGGAGACTTCAGGACTTTCAGATTTTCAAAGATGATCCCATTATAGTTGGATGGGCAGGAAGTGGAGATGAAGAACTTGAAACTGTGAATGAAGCCTTACCAGTAGATTTTGAAGAAACTTATAATGGATTGCCATCTATAAGAATCAACGTAACTAAACCTGTTGCAAGCTGGTGGTGGTTATCAATTATTCCATATATTAATCAATATCCTGATGCTCTTAAATATAAGGGGTGGAGTACATATGATTTCACTGATTATGTTGAAAATGGACTTCTTGAGTTTAACATTAAAGGAGCAGTGGGCGGAGAGAACTTTATGATAGGATCAAGATACAATTTCTATCATAGGGGGTTTGAAAAAAAACATGACGAAATAGCAGTAAATATAAACAATTATGTTAATATAACTCCAGAGTGGCAGAGTGTTAAAATACCTTTAAAAGATATTATGACTCATAGAGATATAGAACATTCTCCATTAGATTCTATTTGTCTGGTTTTTAAAAACTCTCCTAGAAATACATTTACGGTATGGGTTAATGATATAAGAATTGCATCACCTGATAATGAAAGAAGCTATCCTGAGATAAAAGTAAATCAGGTTGGATTTTTGGAAAACTCAGAAAAATATGCTCTTGTTTCAGGTTTTCCAGAAGAATTAACTGCTGATAAAGGAACAAAATTTTCAGTTATTAATGTAAGTGATGATTCGGTTGTTTATGAGGGCACTTTATCTCTTGTATCCGAGTTTGAAGCTGTTGATTCAGGAGAAAAGATTTTGAGAGCTGATTTTTCAAGTGTTAAGACACCTGGTAAATATTATATCAGTGTTGATGCAGAAGGAATAGAAAATTCACTTGAATTTAAAATAGGAAATGGCATATATGATTCTTTGTTAGTGGATGCTTCAAGATATTTTTATTACCAACGTCAGGGAATAGAACTTATCGAACCATATGCACCTGATTATCCAAGATCTGATATGACACCAAATGACGCACAGGCTGTTTTTATGTCTGGTGAAAAGGAACCAATAGATATTACAAAAGGATGGCATGATGCTGGTGATTATGGCAAGTATGTAAATGCTGGAGCAACTGCAGTTTCAGACTTATTCTGGGCATATGAAATGTTTCCTGAACAGTTTATGGACAACCAATTTAATATACCTGAAAGTGGAAATGGAATCCCTGATATTCTTGATGAAGCTAGATGGGAGCTTGAGTGGATTCTGAAAATGCAGGATAAAGATAGTGGAGGTTTTTATCCAAGGATACAGCATGACAATTTCAACATAGAGGATTTAGAAACTATAGATGAAATAAAAGAAATAAAAAGAATTATTTTTGATCAAAATGGTCCTACTACTGATGATACTGCGTGTGCAGCTGCTATATTAGCTCATGCATATATCATATATAAGGATATTGATGAGGATTTTGCAAATGAGTGCTTAGATGCAGCAAAAAATGCGTGGGTGTTTTTAGAAAATAATACAGTCAACATCATTTCACCACGTGGAGCCTACAATGTTCACGACGATAGTGGAAACAGACTATGGGCATCTGCTTCACTTTATAGAGCAACAAACGAGGAAGTTTATCACAATTATTTTATAGACAATTATAAAAGTTTCTATTATAAGTTTCGTGATGAATTAGGATATGCACATACATGGGGAGATATGTGGCTAACTGCATTTTTGATGTATTATAAAGCTGAAAACAAAAATAGTGATGCAATAGAATGGATTAATGGAGAACTGGATTTATGGATTACAAAAATGCTTAATAGATACGAAGAAAATCCATGGAATAATGCTATAGTTCCAGGTAATTATTCATGGGGAAGTAATATGAAGGTTTTAAATGTACCGATGGGTGCAATTATAGCTTCAATGCTAATGGATACATATAATAGCAAAGTAACCAATTTTGGAATTGACTCTCTTAATTGGATACTTGGTACCAATCCTCTTCGTTACAGTTTTGTTTCAGGATATGGTCAGGATTCTCTAGAAGAAGTTTTTAGTACAATATATCATTATGATGACAAAGTTGGTATTCCAAAGGGATACATGGCAGGAGGGCCTAACTCCAATGAAGGTCAATTACTTTCAAGATTTGCCGCTAAGTGTTATTCAAGAAGTGCTGGGGATTGGGTTTCAAATGAACATTCAGTTTATTTGAATTCATCACTTGTTTTCATGGCAGCTTATGCCAACGAAAAGGCAAATGAAGAACCTGTAGAAGTGGATTTTAAATATGGTGATTTGAATAATGATGGTGTAATAAATTCAACTGATTATGCAAAAATGATAAAGCATATTTTGAGAATTGAGAGAATAACTGATGCCAATATACATAAGGCTGGCGACTTAAATGGAGATGGAGCAATAAATTCTATAGACTTAGTTTTATTACGAAGATATATACTTGAAATAATAGATATATTTCCTGTTGAAGAGGTAAGTGAGCCAACAGTTCCTCCTATTCTTCCTCCTTCTTTACCTAAGTTAACACAAAGTATTGAGGATTTAGGAGATTGGTCGCTTTATACTCTTTCTAATACCAAAACAAGTGCAGAATCTTCTTCAGATGGAGTTTCATTATCAATATCTAAAAGTGGAACTTCATCAAGAGATATTAGATTAATATATAATGATTCCATTGAACTTATCAGTGGTGAATATGAATTAGATATGGTTTTTGGAGCGCTTTCAAACAGTGATAATGATTTTAGAAAAGTACGTGTTGTTTTAGAAAAAGATGATTCAACAAGAGAAGTTATATACGATAATGTTTTTTCAATTTCTCTTCTTCCAATGCCAGGTCCTGTAAAGTTACCTTTTAGTGTTCCTGTTGATTGTAAAGCTAAGTTTTCTATTGACTTAGGTTACTTTGATGGAGAACACATTGGAGAACATAGAATAGAAATAACAAACCCAACATTTAAACGTACAGGTGACTATGTAGATATAAGTGATCCTATTGATCCTATTGAACCAGTCGTTGTTAATGTACCAATTTTAAATTCTGACTTTTCTCTTGGCACTGCTGATAATTGGTGGGATATAAGTGCGGTTGAAGATGGTGTAGGTATTGTTGAAGTTGAAGGTGGAGCACCAAATCTATGGGATGTTACCGCTGGATATTGGAGAGCTTTTAGATTAGAAGAAGGTAGAGAATATACGGTATCATTTGATATTGCTACAGAAGAGTCACATACAGCTGCATTTGAAATTATAGATGATGCTATAAATAAAGGAGTATATCTTAAACATTTTACATTAAGTGGTGGCGGAGAGTTTGAGACAATTGTATTTGATGATCTTGAATTAAACGAAGAAATTATGGCAAAGTTTCAATTTCAATTAGGTTTTGGTACAGAAGGCGAAACATACAATGTATATATAGCAAATGTAAGAATTACATATCTTGATGATGGAACAGGTGCACCAGTTATAGATCCAAAGGCTAATTTAGTTAGAAATGCTGATTTTTCAGCAGGCACTAGAAATTGGGGAGCATTCTCAATGTCTTTTGGTGAAGCAGATTTTGCAGTTGTAGATGAAGAAGCTGTAGTTAGTATTACCAACACAGGAACTGTTGACTATGCTGTTCAATTCTTCCAAGATGGAATAAGATTGTATGAGGGAAATAAGTATAAGTTATCATTTAGATATAAGGCAAATGAAGAAAGAATTGGAGAAGTTCGTATTCAAGAAAATGGAGGAAGCTATACTGGATACTTCTCTGACAACCGATTGACCTTTACTACAGAATGGCAAACTTATGAAAAAGAGTTTACAATGAGATATGAAAGTGACACTGTTGCACGTCTTTGTTTTAATTTAGGTAAAGCAGGAGAAGCTACAGTGGTTGATCAAGTAATATACTTTGATGATTTTAGTCTTGTTATGACAGAAGGAACAATTCCTGAAGATGAAAAGGAAAGTTTAATAAGATTAAATCAGTTAGGTTATCGTCCAGATGATGCTAAAGTTGCTTTTGTTATTTTTGATGAGCCAACATTTGAGGTTTATACAGAAGATGATAAACTTGTTATGACAGGCAATACGTATCTTTATAGTACGGATAGGGATGGAAATCCTGTTGTAGATTTTAATAGTGGAGATATTACACGTGTTGCTGATTTTAGCACAATTAAACATGATGGAAGATATTACATTAAAGCAGGAGATGAAAAGTCAGTTGTTTTTGAAATAAACAAAAATGTATATGATGAAGTAACTAATGCTGTTTTAAAACTTTTCTATTTTCAAAGAAGTGGAGAATTAAAAGAAGAATATGTAGGTGAATTATTTGCTCGTGGTCCTGGTCATACAGAAAAAGCAAAATACTATAAACCAACAGATGAAATTTATGGAGATGTAGAAATTGATGTCCATGGTGGTTGGTATGATGCAGGGGATTATGGCAGGTATATTACACCTGCTTCAAAAGCAGTGGCAGATTTATTAATGACAGCAGAGCATTTTCCAAGTACAACTCAGATAGACTTTGGTGGACCTGATAAACTATTAGGTGAAATTAGATACCAATTAGAATGGATGCTTAAAATGCAACATCCAGAAACAGGAGGGGTATATCATAAAGTAACTGGTCAATACCATGCTTCTATGACTACGTTACCTCATAATGATTTAGCTCAGTTGTACTTATCACCTGTATCGGCACCTGCTACAGCAGATTTTGCAGCAGTTATGGCTTATGCTTACAGGATGTATAAAGATATTGATGAGAAATTTGCAAAAGATTGTCTTGATGCTGCATTACTTGCATGGAAGTGGCTTCAGGATAATCCTAATATAAATGGCTATACCGACCCAGACTTTTTCCATAGTGGTGATTATAATGATCCTAGCTCGAGAGATGAAAGATTTTGGGCGGCAGCAGAGCTTTATAAGACAACAGAAGATATAGAGTTTCTACAGTATATGGAAGCCAATCCACTTCCACGAGCAGGTTTTGGATGGCATGACATGGGCTCTTATGCTCTTGTAGCTTTGCTAACAACAGATTTTATTGATCAAGATAGTGATTTATATAAAAGGGCTAAAAATCGTTTTATTGCTGATGCCCAATCAATATTACGAGTGTGGGAAAATGATGGATATAAAGTTGCTCTAAATTATTATGTATGGGGTAGTAATAAGGACTTAGCAGATCGTGCTATGATTTTAATATTTGCAAATAAATTAGAGCCAGATGCTAGATATCATGAAGCTGTTTTAGATCAAGTACATTACTTCCTTGGAAGAAATGCAAATGATATTAGCTATGTTACCGATTTTGGTCAAAAATCAGCTCAAAATCCTCATCACAGACCTTCGGCTATACTTGGTCAAGTTGTTCCAGGTATGCTTGTAGGAGGGCCTAATGCAGAAATTATGACAATTATACACGACCCTGTTTCTCAGATGGTGGATGAAGACACTCCTCCAGCAAGAAGGTATGCAGATATAACAGGAAGTTATGCTACAAATGAAATTTGTATCTACTGGAATTCACCATTGGCATATGTACTAGGATATATATATGAATTAAATCAAAATTAATATAATATTTTAAAGATAGAGCTTCGCTTTTTATAAAGTGAAGCTCTTTTTTAGAAGTCTTGGAACGAAGTGAAAGACTTAGAACAATATGAATCCATATTTTGTAATGTTTTTTCAATATGTTTTGATAATCTAGAGAAACACCACTACATAATTGGTGCTAAATTATGTATATAAAAAAGTAATAAAATATTCATATTTTTATGTAATATAATACACTAGTATTGACTTTTAAAAAATCATCTGCTAGGATAAAATACTGTTGAAAGATACTAAATATTAAGATATAATTAAATTAGGAAAGGATATCTTTTGGCTTCATGGTTATTTTTGTGAATCACATATTAATTTCCAAGCCTTGTTCTATCATAAGTAAGTGTAAGTGTTAGTGTTAGTTATTTTCGGATTTCGAAGGCGGCATTGTTTTAATTGGCATTTTTGTAGTAGTACAAGAAATATGAAAATAAAATTATGTATGGGTATCAACTGGTTATTACAATAATATAATATATACACTAGGTTATAATACACAAATCATCCTACTCTTCTAAATACCTTTTTTCAAAATAAGTATTCGTTTTATTGTCTTATTATTTAAGCCTTAATACTTTGCAGTACATAATTAAAGTTTACGATATGTTGATTGTAAAGTTTTTGTTGTAGTTTTATTTTTAAAAAATAATATTAATTATATATTATAAAATTTTTCATAATTAGTAATATAAGGGCGTGGATTTAATAATTGTTTACCCACTTAAAACTTATTAAAGGAGGGAATAAAAAATTTTAATAAGTGTGTGCATTATTAAACCTGCTTCAAAAAAAGGTACTATTTAGTATCTTTAGGGCGAGAAATTAATTACTAAAATGATAAAGAAAGATATATCAGTTTAATTTCTCATATGCCCATGTGATTTTTTTAAAATCACATATACTTATATATAAAATTTTTTGGGAGGAATCAAAAGTATGAAAAGAAATATTTGTAGGGTTCTAGTTGTCATGCTATTGTTGACCACATCTTTAGTTATTGCCAATTTACCATCAACAGTAAAAACAGTGGAAGAAAGATGTATTGTGTTAGAAGTAGACAAAACAAATGCAAATGTAGGGGATATAATATTAGCGAAAGTTAATGTATATAACATTGACAAATTAGCAGGGTATCAAGTTAATATTAAATATGATCCTGAGGTCTTACAAGCTGTTGATGTTGATTCAGGAGCTGCTTTTACCTCAAACACAAAACCTAAAAATGGTAATTTAATAAATAATGCTGACTTAGGAATAATTGATGCTGTGAGCAATGATGTTGAAAGAGGTATATTAAATTTTGGAAGAACTTATACATATCTTGATGATTATAGAGGACTAGGTGATGTTGAAGAAATAGGAACTTTAGCTGTTATAGGTTTTAAGGTTCTTGAGCAAAAGCCTACATCTATTAGATTTGAGAATACTCCTACAATGCCAACAGGAGTTATAGGAACTATGCTATTTAACTGGGATGGAGATGTAATAGCAAATTACTCAGTAGTACAACCAGATATTATAAATAATGACAACTCAGGAACATCAGAAGGATACATTGAGCTGGATTTAAATCAAAATGTTGCTCAGGTAGGTGATATAATAAGGGCATCAGTTAAAGTTAATAATATTGATAATTTTGCAGGATATCAGGTAAATATTAAATATGATCCTGAAGTTTTACAAGCTGTGAATCCTAATACTGGCGAAGTTTTATCAATTCGGTCTATGCCACTAGATGGAAATATTTTGGTTAATTCAGAATACGGAGTAATATCAGCTGCAAATAATGATATTCAAAGAGGACTTTTAAATTTTGCAAAATCATATACATATCTTGATGATTATAAAAACAGTGGAGATCCACATTCAACTGGAATAATTGCAGAAATTGGATTTAAAGCTATTAATATTGGAAATACAAATATTGTTTTTGAAGATACTTCAACTATGATGAGTGGAATACAAGGAACTATGTTATATAACTGGAATGGAGAAAGAATATCTGGATATAACGTAAAAAATTCACCAAATGTAACAATAACATCATCAGGTGTATCACCAGTAGTTCCGCCAGTTACAGATGGATATATAGAAATGACATTTGATAAGAATACTGCTAGAGTTGGTGAAATTATAGAAGCGTCAATAAACATTAATAACATCTCAAATTTTATGGGTTATCAGATAAATATAAAATATGACCCAACTGTACTAGAAGCTGTTGATACAAATACAGGGGTTGCTTTTGGAAGAAGAACTATGCCAGCAAATGGAACGATTCTTGTTAATGAGAATTATGGGGTTATTGAAGCTGTAAACAACAATATTGATGAGGGAATAATAAATTTTGCAAAAACTTATAGTAATGCTGAGCAATATAAGCTAAATGGTGGTGCAGAAGAATCAGGCACTATTGGAGTAATAGGATTTAGAGTGCTTAAAGAAGAAAGTACAAGTGTAAGTTTTGAAAACACTGTAACAATGCCAGGGGGGTTGACAGGTACATTGTTATTTAACTGGGATGGAAATCAAGTGTTAAATTATTCTGTTATACAACCCCAAACAATTAATTCAGGAAGCCATAACCCTGGTGATGATTCTGGGAATATTTCTGGTGAAGTTATATCTATGGTTTTTGACAAAAAAACAGCATCGATTGGAGATATAGTAACGGCTTCAATAAACATAAACAATATTAATAATTTTGCAGGATATCAGGTAAGTATAAAATATGATCCAGAAGTTTTAGAACCTATAAATGCAGTTACAGGTGAAGCCTATGGCAGAAGAACAATGCCTGAAAGTGGTAGTATTCTTGTAAATAGCACATTTTCACCATTAACAGTTGCTTCTCATGATTTATCAGAAGGTAGGTTGTCTTTTGGAAAGACTTATACTGAATTAAGTGCTTATAGAACGTCTGGGACTGGTGAAAATTCAGGGACACTAGCAAATATTTCATTTAGAGTTCTAAAAACAGAAAAAACACTAGTTTCCTTTGAAGAAACAAGTGCCTCAGGAGCTAGTATATTTGGTACATTATTATATGACTGGAATGGATATAGATTATCAAATTACTCAGTACTACAGCCAGGTGAACTAAATTAAATCATATCGCAGCGGAAGCTGCAATTATAGTAGTTAAGTTCCTCTGTGATAAACAGAGGAGCTATATCTTCTAAAAAGTTTGCTAAAAAAGCAAACTTTTTGAGAAGAATAGTATATTATTAAAAACCTATTTTGCTTTTAACATATTTATTACCCCATCTTTTTGGTGGGGTTTATCTTTGAAAATTTATTAAAACAATTGAAATTAAGCAGATAATGTGGTATAAATGAATTCTAAGTAAATTTCAGGAGTTGATATAATTGTTAAAAAAGTACAGCGTGTTAATATTTGTTATTTTTATTGGATTGACTTTAATTTTATCTAGTTGTCAATCAAAAAATGACAAGGATTCATCAGACAAAAATCCTACTACTTCTGTGGATGAGTTAGATTCTACTAAACAGGAAGAACAATCAAAATCTAATAATGAACAAAAAGATAATGACTCAAAAGTTGGCAATGAGGATTTGACTGATTCAAATGGCTCAAATGATAATGATGGCAATGTTAATACTGGCAATGATAATACAGGCGATAAAACACCTATAGAAAGTGGTAATACTGTGACAATACCTTCATCAAATAACTATATTCAAATTAAACTAGATAAAAATTCTGGTGAAATCGGTGAAATAATAAAAGCAGATATTGTATTAAAAAGCATAAACGGTATTGCTGGTTATCAGGTAAACATAAAATATGATCCTAAAGTTTTACAAGCTGTTAATTATGATACTGGAGAGCCACTGGGAAATAGAACAATTCCTTCTGGTGGGACAATGATTCAAAATGAGGCATATAATGTATTACCCCTACCAGGAAATAATATTGAACAGGGAATTATAAACTTTGGCAAAACCTACGTAAATCTTAACGCTTATAAAGAAAGTGGATCATTAGAAAAAGAGGGAACTTTTGCAACTATAGGATTCAAGATTTTAGAAAAAACTAGTACAAGTATTAGATTTGAAGATATAGGTACAATGCCAACGGCTATATCGGGAACAATGTTGTTTGATTTAAATGGTGAGAGGATATCAGGATATCAGATAGTTCAATCTGAGACAATAAATTAGACATTCTTAAAATTTAAAATGCAATTTTGACTAAAAGTGTTTTATAACATTATTGTTATAAAACACTTTTTTTATTAGAAGTCTTAGAAAAGGTGGAAGAAGTAAAAAATAAGGCTCTCCATGGGCGCAGCTTTTCTAATAAAGGCTGCATGGAATAAATGCAAAGAAATATAAACACTCTCTTATAAAATAATAAATAACTAAACCAAAGGGAATAATTACAGTATTATAAAATTTTCAAAAAGTATAAATATTAATTATTTAGGAGGTATTAATGGAATCAAATAGCTCATTAGAACTGGAAATGTTAATGAATATAGTTATTGCAACTCTTGCAGGTTTTATTAG
Source organism: Acetivibrio alkalicellulosi (assembly GCA_008125075.1). Taxonomy (GTDB): domain Bacteria; phylum Bacillota; class Clostridia; order Acetivibrionales; family Acetivibrionaceae; genus Herbivorax; species Herbivorax alkalicellulosi. Next base: position 794,751 of record VLTH01000001.1, read on the forward strand.
TAGATGGAACCTTCTAAGAGTGGATTTTAGGCAATATCCTACATATCCAAATGGATATCTTATTCATCTTACTGTGGGATTTATTGCTTCGGCAGCTGGAGCAATTGCAGTTCCGGCACTGCTTTCTAAAAACTTTACGGCAGTAACTTTTTTGTTGTTATCAATACAGCAGTTCAGAGATGTAAGAAAGATGGAAAAAAGTAGCTTAGAAGAGCTTGATAAAAATGCATATTTTCCAAGGGGAGCTTCATACATTGATGGAATTGCAAAAACATTTGAGTCTAGAAATTACCTTGCAATGATTATATCCTTGACAACTGTAGTCCTTTTGTTGTTGTTAAAAGGAGTTTTGGGAAAAGTTATAAGTATTGGACTTACTTTAGTTGCAATTGTTTTATTACATTATTTTGTAAGTAGATTTTTAAAAGGACATTCTATAAAAGATGCAACTGATATTGAAATTGCAAAAATATCTTTTAAAGATAGTGATCTTTATGTAGAGGATATTTTTGTATCAAATATTGAAGATGAGAAAACAAAGAAGAGGATTTTAGAAGGCGGAATAGGTATAATACTAAAACCTAAAGGTAAAAATCAGGTTATTCAAGTGCATAATACAGGACAACAGCAAGCAATAAAGCATGAGTGCTCAAGGCTTCTAGGTTTAGAAAACTACATCGAAAGTGTAAATGACTTAGAAAGAGGATGGATTGCCATATGTATTGTACCAATTAGAAAAGAACCCAATTCATTAATTGAAATAATAGAAAATGTACCTCTTCTTGAGGTAATGAGAAAACAGGCATAAGATAAAAAAGACAAAAATGTGGCAAATAAAAATAAATTTTGATATAATATTTCATGATATAATTTTTGTATTCTTTGCAAAAATCTTTATTTGCAAGTATCACCAAATAAAGGGATAGTATTTAATAATGATACTATCGAAAGGAGATCAAAATGAAGGGTGCATTTTACACTGGTATGTACAGAAATTTATTTAAAGAATTTGGTTATGATGAAAAGGAAATTGAACAAAAGATTGATGATGCATATAAAACAATTTTTTATGGCTCTCCAGATGAGAGATTATATCATGAAGTTGGAAGTGATATGGCCTACTTTGTAGACACTGGAAATAATGATGCTAGAACTGAAGGCATGTCATATGCAATGATGATGTGTGTGCAAAGAGATTGGAAAAAGGAATTTGATAAACTTTGGAAATGGTCAAAAACTTATATGTGGATGGAAAGTGGAGAAAATGCAGGATATTTTGCATGGTCAGTGTCAACAGATGGTAAGAAAAACTCATATGGACCTGCTCCAGATGGTGAAGAATACTTTGCCATGGCGCTTTTCTTTGCATGGAAACGCTGGGGTGATGGAGAAGGTATTTTTGAATACTCCAGGGAAGCAAGAGATATTTTAAGAGAGTGTGTACATAAAGGCGAAAATGGGAAGCCAGGTAACCCTATGTGGGAGCCGAGTAACAAATTAATTAAGTTTATTCCCGATTGTGATTTTACAGACCCATCCTATCATCTGCCACATTTTTATGAGTTATTTGCCTTATGGGCCGATGTTGAGGATAGAGAATTTTGGAGACAAGCAGCTAAGTCTAGTAGAGAATATTTGAGAAAAGCCTGCCACCCTGTTACAGGTTTAGCGCCAGAATATGCACATTATGATGGAGCTCCGTATTGTAAAGATAATAGAGAGCGATATTACAGTGATTCATATAGAGTGCCAGCTAATATTGGACTTGATTATGCCTGGTTTGAAGAGGATGAGTGGCAAAGTGAATGTGCTGATAACATTCAGAGATTTTTCTGTGAAACTGTTAAAGGAAAAATAGATATGATATATGAGATAGATGGAACAATAATAAATGAAAAAGCTCTTCATCCAGTTGCAATTATTGCAACTAATGCTCAGGCATCATTAGCAAGCAAAGGAAACTACCAAAAGGAGTGTGTAGATTTATTCTGGAATACTCCTTTAAGAAAAGGAGACAGAAGATATTATGACAATTGTTTGTATATGTTTTCATTATTAGCTTTAAGTGGTAACTTTAAAATATGGAAGTGAATTGGTTTAGCTGAAGCTTTACCAACAACAGATACTAAAAAACGATAAAAAGAAATTATAGCTCAAAAATTAAATATAGGTAGTTCAACTTTATGAAAATGATGTAGAGTTGTAAGACTTCTAATAAAAGCTTGTGGCATCGAGCCCCTTCGCTTTTAAGTCTTTCACTACGTTCCAAGACTTCTAACAATAAAACACGGGGCAGAGAGCCCCGTGTTTTTAATCATTATCAAGAATTGCTATTTTGTTATCATTTGCAAATTTTATTATTTCTCTTTTATATTGATCAAAATGTTCCCAGTCCATGGGTTTAGTTAATATAATAGGTGATTTAAGCCCCTTAGCATGTATTTCTATTTTTTCTGTAGCTTTTTTTGAAAAAAGTCTTGATATAGTATAGTAGCCAAAACGTATTTCTTCAATTTGTAGATAATCTAGATATACATGATGTCCCTTTTTATCAAGTACCGTTATCCCTGTCCAATCTCTGTTACAAGTAATAAGTCGATCATTTTTCATTGTAACTCCCTCCCTTACAAAAAAACAAGTATGTATATCCTTTAGAGAAATAATCGTAATTAGGATTGCCCAAAATATAACTTCCACTACTATTTCACTATGGGTCTTATTTAATGATAAATATTCTCTCTTTAAAAAGTGGAATTAATATTTCATCTAATCCTTAACTGTGTATACCCTTCTTAGTAAAAAAACTTTAAAAATTTCATTAGAAGGATAGTATATAAATAAATAATATGTTATTGTTATGTTAAAAGTAATTAATAACGAACCAGTACATTAAAAAATAACTTATTAGAAACCTTAATGTGCTTTACATAGCAATTACTTTAGCTTAAGTATTATACTATAATTATATTATAACATAATATTTAAACTAAAAAAAGTATAATATAAAATTTTCAAATGGAGGAAAGAAACGTGAATAATAGCATTGATAATATTTTAACAGGGTTGTTTGAAACAGGAGCATTAAAGATAAGCTCTCATGATAAGCCTTTTTGGTATACATCTGGAACAATAGGGCCTTATTATATAAATACACATTTTCTTTATGGAAATGAAGAAAAAGCAAAAGATCTTTTGAACTTTATTGATTTAGAAAAGGAAGATAAGTTGACCTGTCCTAAAAATATTTTAGAAAAGACAATTGATAATTATAATTCTGATTTAATATACAAAGGGCTAGTTGATGAAATGTGCTTGTTTATAAAAAACAATATAGACATTGATGATGTTGACTGCATATCTGGTGGAGAAAGAAGGGATTGGTTTTTCTCTCTTATTATAGCAAAAATCCTTGATAAACCGCACATAACAATATACAAAGATTTAGATTGTGTAATGTTATATAATGATAATACAGAAAAATTAGATGACTTAAAAGGAAAAAAAGTACTTCACATAGCTGATCTTATAACAGAAGCATCTAGTTATGAAAGGGCATGGATACCAGCGGTTAAAGATAGAGGAGGAGAAATTAAGTGGAGCGTTGTGGTTGTTGACAGAAAGCAAGGAGGAGAAGAACTTTTAAGAAAATTTGGAGTACAGTCTTTCTCGATAATTGATATCGATATAACTTTCTTTAAAAAAGTTTTGTCAAAGAATATCATAAGCCAAAAACAATTTGAAATGCTGGAAAAGTATTTAGATGACCCTAAAGAGTCTATGAGTAATTTCTTAAAGGAAAATCCTCAATTTTTAGAAGATGCATTAAATTCCAATGACCGAGAAAGTCAGAGGGCTAAAATTTGCATTGAAAAAAATATTTACAATTTAAAGTAAACTATAGTAGATGTAGTTATGTAACTGTTTTGCTGTTTTTAATAGAGGGGAGTTGCCGTTAAAGTGAAAAAATCTGTGGATTTACTTTTGGGGACTATCTTGGTTACTTCTTTTGTTTTACTTCATTTTGTACTTAACGCTAATGTTTACTCATTTAGTCAAGCTAATAATATTGAAGAAGAAAAAATTGTATTTCCAGCCTCAGTTGATAACAGCAAGTTGAAATGTTTTCCACCTATTGAAGATCAGGGACGATTAGGTTCGTGTGCTGCATTTAGTACAACATATTATCAATTAACCCATATGTTTGGCTTATTATTAGATTGGGATGTAAAAAATGATTTTGAGAATAATAAAAAGTTTTCACCTAAGTGGACTTTTAATCTTTTAAATGGTGGAAGAAATAATGGAATTCTAGTAACCGATGCATATAATCTGTTTCTTAAATCAGGTGCTGCAAAATGGAATGAATTTAGTTATGTAAATGACGGAGAAAATTCTATAGATTATAAAGAGTGGCCAGTTGATGGTGACATATGGAAGAATGCTTTAAATTATAGGATTGATGATTATGGCTATGTAGAAATATGGGACGGAAGTGATACGCCTGTAAAAAATACTGAAAGCGAAAGCCTTTATGAGATTAAAAGACTTCTAAATGAAGGACATGTGCTTGTAGTAAGTACAAATGTTAGTGGTTGGAAAATCTCTTTTGTAAGCGATGACATATCAACTATCGAAGATGATGAGTATGTAAACCAACACATTGTATATGCAAGTGGAATTTCATCAGTTCTAGAAGACGGTCATTCTATGACTGTTGTGGGCTATAATGACCATATATGGATAGACATTAATAATAATGGAAAAGTCGATGATGGAGAAAAAGGTGCATTTAAAATTGCAAATTCCTGGGGTGATAAATATTTAAATGAGGGATTTCTATGGATGTCATACGATGCTTTAAATAAAGTTTCTGCTGTAAAAGACAATCCTCATATAGATGATCGAATTAATGCATGGAGATTTAATAACTACGCATATTGGATTATGCCAAAAATAAATTATACTCCAAAACTTATGATTGAATACAAAATAAGTACTAATAATAGATATGAACTTAAAACTCTTTTTGGGTATTCAAACAAAAAAAGCATACAACCATCTGTTTTTTGGAATCCTGATAGTATTAATGTTTTTTCTTTGTTTGATGAAGTAATAGGATTTGATGGAAATATGGGTGTGTCTGATGCAACTTTTGTATTTGACTTAACAGATTTATATGATATGTATAATAATAAAGATGGCTATTGGTATGGATACTTTACTTTTTATGATATTGGAATGGGTGCAGAATTTATAAGTGTTTTAAAAGAGCTTAGAGTAATAGATTTAGAAAATAGTAGGACATATGAATTCTATGATCTTCCTGTAGAAATAGGATTAGAACCCTTGATTATTGGTCCTATTCATGTAGAAAAAGAAAACTATGAGGTTACTAGAACTACACTAAAGTCAAATATGATATCAAAAAGAAGAGACCCTCAAGTGGTGTCAATAAATGATAAAGTATATGTTATTGGAGGTTTTGAATTTGGAAAAGGATATGTAAATACAATTGAAGAGTATAATGCTAAAACTGATAGTTGGATTAAAATAACTGATTTACCTGGAGCGCTTATAAGTAAGCCTTATGCAACTGTTATTGAAGATAAAATTTATATATTGAGAAGAATTTCTGAAAATGAGGGAATAATTGAAACATATAATCCTTTTAAAGACAAATGGCAATATAAAACACATATAAGCTACAGTAGTTGTCAGGGTATTATTGAGATGAAAGGGAAAATATATATTATAGAAAATAATATTCTTGATAATGAAAATTCACAGGTCAGAATTTTGCAGTATGATCCTTCAACTAATAATATAAAGGTAGAATCACTTATTAATTCAAACCTAACTTACTTTTTTCCCATAGCAGAAGGAACTAGGGTTTTTTTAATAGGAGGAAAAAGAGGAAGAGAAAGATTAGGCGGATTTAATGAAAACCATTACACTCAAAACGTTCTTATGGTTTATGATACAATAACAAAAGAATGGGACGTTAAGACTCCCTTGTCAGATAAATATAGTTGCAGGGGTGGAGTGGTTATAGATGGGAAAATATATGTAATTTATAGGTATATGAATAAACTAGGTATTATGGAATACGATCCTCATAATGATAAATGGAGTTACTTAAAAGCTGATATTAGCTTTAGAACAAATGTAGGAATAGGGGCATTTGGTAGTAATATTATAGTTGTTGGAGGAGATATATCCACCACCACATTGTCTTTGTTTTTTAACTCAGATGCAGTTGAAATTATAAAAATAAAAAGTGATGTTTTATATGGTGATGTTAATGGAGATGGTAAAATAGATTCTAGGGATTATGTATTACTAAATAGATATATATTAGGTATAATTGACCAATTTCCCTGTAATAATGGTATAACTTCAGCAGATGTGGACAGAAATGGTCAAATAGACTCAACAGACTATATTTTGTTAAAGAGGTACCTAATAGAAATTATTGAGAATTTGCCAGTTTGATTAGTAATGCTAAAAGTGGTGTTTTGTACATAAAAAGGAGGAACTTTATTGGAAAGAAAAAATATTCATGTTTTACCAGAAGAAATCGAAAAGCAACGAGAATATATTGGCATTGTAAAAGAAGCAAGCAAAGGTCAGATAAGAAAATATCATTTAAGTACATTTGGATGTCAAATGAATGAACATGACTCGGAAAAACTTGCTGGAATGCTATCAAATATGGGTTATATAGAAACAGATAACACAAAAGAAGCTCATCTTATTATATATAATACCTGTTGTGTCAGGGAAAATGCTGAACTAAAAGTATACGGACATTTAGGAGCTTTAAAAAAATTAAAAAGCGAAAATCCAGAGCTTGTTATTGCTGTTTGCGGCTGTATGATGCAGCAAGAAGAAGTTGTAAATCACATAAAAAAGACCTATAGACATGTAGATTTGATATTTGGTACTCACAATTTGCATAAGTTTCCTGAACTCTTATTTAGTGTTTTAGATACAAATAATACTGTAATTGATATATGGAATACAGAAGGACGGATTGCAGAAAATGTTCCTGTTGAGAGAAAAGATGGGGTAAAAGCATGGGTTACCGTTATGTATGGATGTAATAATTATTGTTCTTATTGTATTGTACCTTATGTAAGAGGAAGGGAAAGAAGCAGGCTTATTGTAGATATAAAAAATGAAGTGGATATTTTAGGAGCAAATGGATTTAAAGAGGTTACTCTTTTAGGTCAAAATGTAAATTCCTATGGAAAGGATCTTCAAGACAATACTACTTTTGCAAAGCTTCTTTATGAAATAAACAAAGTTTCTGGAATTGAGAGAATAAGGTTTATGACATCTCACCCAAAAGACCTATCTGATGATTTAATTTATGCTATAAGAGACTTAGATAAGGTATGTGAGCACTTACATCTTCCTTTTCAATCCGGTAGCACAAGAATACTAAGAGAAATGAACAGAAAATATACAAAAGAAGAATACTTAGAGCTAGTGTATAAAGTAAAGGAGAGTATTCCTAGAATATCTCTTACAACAGATATAATTGTTGGCTTTCCTGGAGAGACCAAAGAAGATTTTGAAGATACTTTAGACATATTAAAAAAGGTTCGTTTTGATTCTGCCTATACTTTTTTATATTCTAAAAGAACAGGAACTCCAGCTTCAAAGATGGAAAATCAAATATATGAAGAAATTAAAAAAGAAAGATTTGAAAAACTTCTGGAGGTTCAGAATTCAATAAGTAAAGAGATAAATAAAGAATATTTAGGAAAAAAAGTTGAAATACTTGTTGAGGGAATTAGCAAAACAAACGATAATATATATACAGGAAGAACAAGGGGAAATAAAATTGTAAATTTTGAAGGAAATAAGGACTGCATTGGAGAAGTTGTAACTGTTAGCATTGATGAAATAAGAACATGGTCTTTAGAAGGAAGGATATTAAAAAACCATTAAGAACTGTATAGAATATTTCCCAGGGTCTATTTTTCATCAATAAAAAGCTCGAGGCTTATAGCTAGGATCCTTTTTAAGTCTTTGACTTTGAATAGGTCCTATAGTGAAATAGTAATTAAAGCTTTACTATGACCGTTACTAAAGAAAAAAATTATATGGAGATTATGAAAATGAAAAAAATAAGCTCGGTTTTAATAGTAATAATATTACTTTTATATCCCCTTGAAGTAATTGATGTATTTGCGTCTAGGGATATAAAAGTTACAATCAATAATGAGTTAATAACTTTTGATGTAAAGCCCCAAATTATTAAAGGTAGAACTGTTGTTCCGGTAAGGGGTATATTTGAACACCTTAATGCACAAGTAGAGTGGTTTGAAGAAACACGTACAGTACTTGTTTTAAAAGATGATATAAGAATATTTTTAATTATTGACAGCATAAATGCCTATGTTAATGAAGAGCTTATAAAACTTGATGTACCCGCAATGATAGTTGATGGAAGAACATTAGTACCATTAAGATTTATTTCTGAGAGTCTAGGTGCTGATGTGTCGTGGGATGAGAAAAATAGAGTTGTGGGAATAAGTTTTATTGATACCTATGAGCATATATTCAATGAATCAATAAGTTTTGATATGCTAAGTGAGCAATATCAAAGCAAAATAGAAAAATTAATTGGTGCTCCCTTAAGCTATATTATAAATATTTTTGGACATCCTGATAGAGTAGATCAAAGTAAATATGGGTTTGACTGGTATATCTATAATAATGATTTAAGTAAGTATATAATGATTGGTATTGATAGTGATAGTGATAAAGTTGTTGGAATTTATACTAACTCTAAAAGTTATAGTTTAAGTGAAAAAATTGCAGTTGGAGCAGATAAAGAACTTTCAATGAAAATAATGGGTGAACCAATACTTTATATTGTTAAAGATAACACAAGATACATGATGGATGGTTCTGGAAAAAGCAATTTATTTAATGTTAATGGTGAATTTTTTGCTACTATTTTTTATGATATCCATGAAGATAGCAAGGTTACCTCATTTTTATTAATTGAGTATAAGACTGAAAAATCTTTTAAAGGTTATTATGGAGAGACATCAAAGGAGCTTGAATTAAGCTATGAAAAACAAATATTTGATCTTGCAAACTCAATAAGACTTAGGCATGGCAAAGAACTTCTTATATGGGATGAAGTAGCTTCAAAAGTAGCAAAAGCCCATAGCGAAGATATGTATGTAAATGATTTTTTTAGTCATACAAATTTAAAGAATGAGAGTCCTTTTGATAGAATGAAAAACATGGGTATGAGTTTTAGAAGTGCATCAGAAAACATTGCAAGTGGACAGCTTTGTTCAATTTATGCTCATGAAGCATGGATGAACTCCTTGACAGGTCACAGAGAAAATATTTTAGCTGACTTTACTTATATTGGTGTAGGTGTGCATTTAGGCTCTGTACCTTTTTATACCCAAAAGTTCTTCAAACCTTAAATAAGGAGTGCAAAAAATATAATTTGATACCCCGTGATAAGTGGAAGTAATATTTAAGATATTCCTAAGGTGCGGGATTTTCAAAAATTATTTAAATAAAACCTAATTAATTATTAAATTTTTATTTATTTTGTGATAAAATATTATATTATATAGTTTGTATGTTCAATGTCTTTCAATATAGTAATGCATAAAATAAATTATGGAAGGTGATGGATATGGATATTTTAACAAAGGCAAAAGAACTTGGAACTATGATTAGCATGTCAGAACAAATGAATAGTTTTAAGAAATGGGAAGCAAGTCTTGAGAGAGACCATAAAGCAAGGGCTATACTTCATGAATATAAAGCGCTTCAAACAGAAATGGTCCGAGCAGCTCATGACGACATGGAAAAACCAGTACTTGATCAAATAAAAGAACAGCTAAGTGTTAAGTATGATGAAATAAACAGCTGTGAGATAACTCGTAATTATCTTGAGTCAAAGGACAAGCTTGATAGTCTTATTAAAAAAATAAACGACGTGCTAATATATTCCATTACAGGAGATGAAGCAGGATCTAATCACAACTGCAGCTCTTGCGCTAGTGGATGTGGAAAGTAAGTATTAAATTATTTCAATATATAAATGAACTTTTGATAGCTTTAGGCTATTAGTAAATTATTTGAGGGGTAAAGTAAAATGGCAGCATTGACACCTATGATGCAGCAGTATATTGAAATTAAGGAACAGTATAAAGACTGTATCCTTTTTTTCAGGCTGGGAGACTTTTATGAAATGTTTTTTGAAGATGCCAAGACTGCATCTTACGAACTTGAAATAACTCTAACAAGCAGAGAATGCGGATTAGATGAAAAGGCTCACATGTGTGGAGTTCCTTTTCATTCCGCAGATTCTTATATTGCAAGGCTTATTAATAAAGGATATAAAGTGGCAATTTGTGAGCAAGTAGAAGATGCTACATTAGCAAAGGGATTAGTAAAAAGAGATGTAGTAAGAGTTGTTACACCAGGTACAATAACTGATTCTACAATGCTTGAAGAGAAAAAAAACAACTATCTTATGTCCATATATAAAATAAAGAACTATTTTGGAATAGCCCTCACAGATCTTTCAACTGGTGAGTTTATTTCAACATCAATAACATTAGGCAATACTGTTTTTAAACTTTTAGATGAAATAGCAAAGTTTTCACCTTCTGAAATAGTAGTTAACAATGAATTTTTAAATGATGATAACTTAATTAAGTCTATAAATAACAGATTTAATGTTTACATATCTTCAATAGATGATAAATATTTTTCTCAGGATGTATCCGTCAAAAAACTAGAAAGCTATTTTAAAGAACATGCATTTGATACTAATGATTTTAATTTGTATATAAATGCTTCTGGCGCTCTTTTAGAATACTTAGAACAGACTCAAAAGATAAACTTAAGCCACATTCAAAGTTTTAATACATATCAAATTGAAGAGTACATGGTTTTAGACATATCTACAAGAAGGAATTTAGAACTTACTGAAACTATGAGAGAAAAGTCAAGAAAAGGCTCATTGCTATGGGTTTTAGATAGAACTATGACATCAATGGGTGGGCGAACTTTGAGAAAATGGGTGGAGCAGCCTCTAATTAACATATATGATATTAAAGATAGATTAAACGGAGTAAATGAATTAAAAGAAAACTTTATGGTTAGAATGGAGATTAGAGAGCATTTAAAGAGGGTATATGATTTAGAAAGATTAATGGGAAAAGTAATATTAGGCAGTGCAAATTGCAGAGATTTAGTATCAATTAAAAATTCTATTGGACAAATACCATATATTAAAGATCTATTAAAAGATTTAAGTCAAAGTGTTAATGTAAAAAACTATAATCAACTAGATCCACTTTTAGATGTTTATGAATTATTGGAAAAGTCAATAATTGATGAACCCCCTGTTTCTGTTAAAGAAGGGGGAATTATAAAACAAGGTTTTAATGAAGAAGTTGATAAATATCGAAGTGCTTCAACAGAAGGAAAGAATTGGATTGCTGCAATTGAAAGCTCTGAAAGAGAAAAAACAGGGATTAAAAACTTAAAAATAGGCTATAACAAGGTATTTGGTTATTTTATAGAAGTTACAAAGTCATATTATTCTTTAGTTCCTAAAGAATATATAAGAAAGCAGACACTTTCAAATTGTGAAAGATATATTACAGATGAGCTAAAAAAAGTTGAAGATACTGTTTTAGGAGCTCAAGAAAGACTAATTGAGCTTGAGTATAGTATATTTACTCAAATTAGAGAGAGGGTTTGTGTTGAAATTAATAGAGTAAAAGCAACAGCAAGTTCTCTTTCAAATATTGATGTATTGTGTTCGTTAGCTGAAGTAGCAGACAGAGAATGTTATGCTATGCCAGAAATCACAAACAAAGATGAAATTGAAATCTGCGATGGTCGTCATCCTGTTGTAGAAAAAATGATTGACCAGGGTACATTTGTGCCAAATGACACATATTTAGATAGAAATGAAGACCTTATTGCAATAATAACAGGACCTAATATGGCTGGAAAGTCTACATATATGAGACAGGTAGCGTTAATTGTACTTATGGCTCAAATAGGTAGTTTTGTGCCAGCCAAAAGTGCTAAAATAGGTATAGTTGACAGAATATTTACCAGAGTTGGTGCTTCAGATGATTTATCTGCAGGACAAAGTACTTTTATGGTGGAGATGACTGAAGTTGCAAACATTTTAAACAATGCAACCTGTAAAAGCCTATTGATTTTAGATGAAATAGGCAGGGGAACTAGCACATATGATGGTCTTAGTATAGCATGGTCTGTTATTGAGTTTGTTGGGGAAAAATCAAAAATCGGAGCCAGGACACTTTTTGCAACTCATTATCACGAACTGACAGAACTTGAAGGTAAAATTGAGGGAATAAAAAATTATTGTATTTCAGTAGATGAAAAAGGCGATGATATTATTTTTCTAAGAAAGATTATAAGAGGTGGAGCTGATGACAGCTATGGTATTCAAGTGGCAAAACTAGCAGGAGTTCCATTAAATGTTATAAATAGAGCAAAGGAAATATTAAAAGAACTAGAAGATGCAGACATAAATAAAAGAGAAGTTAGAATAAAAAAGGGCAAAAAGCCTATTGAGGGTCAGATTGATGTGTTCTCATTTAACACTGCGCAAAGAAGCAGCAATGAAGTTTTGACACATCTAAAAGATATGGATATTACAACACTGACACCTTTAGATGCATTAAATGTATTATATGATTTGCAAAAGAAAGCAAAAGACTGTAATATATAGAGTGTACTTAGTATTGCTAGAAAATATAACTTTCACTACTATTTCACCATAGGCCTTATTTAATGCTAAATAGCCTTAGTGAGAAGTGTAAGTAATATTTCATCTAATCCTTATTCAATGTGGAAAGGTTTTGTTATGGGGCATATTGTAATACTTGACGAAAATACATCAAACCAGATAGCAGCAGGAGAGGTAGTAGAAAGACCATCTTCAGTTGTAAAAGAGCTTGTAGAGAACTCTATTGACGCAGGCAGTACAAATATATTAGTTGAAATATCAAAAGGAGGTATTTCACTAATTAAAGTATCTGATAACGGAAGTGGCATACAAGAAGATGATGTGGAAATTGCTTTTGAAAGACATGCCACAAGTAAAATCAGAAATTCTTATGACTTAGAATCCATTTTAACTTTAGGATTTAGAGGTGAGGCTTTAGCAAGTATTGCATCTGTTTCGGTTGTTGAACTTACAACTAGAGTAAAAAATAAGCCATGTGGCATGTATATAAGGATAAGGGGCGGAATTGTAGAAGAGACAAATCAGGCAGGTTGCCCAGTAGGGACAACTTTTATTGTAAAAGAACTTTTTTTTAACACTCCTGCCAGATTTAAATTTTTAAAAAAAGATACTACAGAAGCTGGATATATTTCTGATATAGTAAACCGTATTGCACTTGGAAATCCCCACATTTCCTTTAAATTAATTAACAATAAAAACAGTGTTTTACATACACCAGGTAATAATGATCTTTTAAGTACAATATTTAGCTTGTATGGAAAAGAAACTTCTAGAGAATGTCTTGAAGTTTTATATGAAGATGATAAGTTTAAAATAACAGGGTATGCTGGTAAGCCTTCTATTGCAAGGTCAAACAGAAACTGGCAATCAATATATTTAAATGGAAGATATATAAAGAATAAAGTTATTTCTGCAGCTATTGATGAAGCTTATAAAACTTTTTTATTAAAAAATAAGTTTGCTTTTATAGTATTAAATATAACAGTCAATCCTATGCTAGTTGATGTAAATGTTCATCCAACAAAAATGGAAGTGAGATTTTCTAATGAACAAGATATTTTTAGGGCTGTCTATCATGCTTTAAATAATGCACTTTTGAGTAAGTCACTTGTAAAAAATGCAGATCTTTTAGAAAAGAAAAATAATATATTTAAATTTGAAGAAAATATAAAAGAAACTGACTATGTACAGCAAAAAATGAAAACCTCTTTTGATATGGAAGCTTCTAGAAAAATTGATACAGAAAATAAAACATTAGAGTTTGCTAAAAGTACGTCAGGCTTTTATAATGAATATAAAAATACACAGTCCTTATGTGACGATGAAATAGAAGTGAATTCAAAATCAGATGAGTATATTGACACAACAATTGTAAAAAAAGAAGAAGTGGAAAAATTGTGTCAACCCCAAATACTAGAAAGCAAAAATGTAGAAACTAAGATATCACAAAAAGAAGTTGAAAGTATTAGTTTTAAAAAAGTAAATGAAGAAAAAGAAGATAATCACATTGAAAAACCAGATGATGAAGTTAATAAGGATATATTGGTTGATTCCACAATCATAGGTCAGGTATTTTCAACATATATTATACTTCAAAACGGGGAAAATCTTATCTTGATTGATCAGCATGCTGCTCATGAAAGAATTGTATTTGAAAATTTAAAAAAGAAATATTATAATAAGGAAAATTTATCTCAATATTTATTATCACCAGTTGTATTAGAACTTACATATCAGGAGATAAGTTTTATAAAAGAACATAATGAAACATTAAATAAATTAGGTTTTATTATTGAAAGTTTTGGTAATAATTCTGTTATAATAAGAACAGTACCACTATTAAATGAATTAGATAGTATAAAAGAAGTGTTTTTGGAAATTCTTGATTTATTAATGTCAAAAACTAAAAAGGACAACATTTGTATTGAGGAGGAGGCACTTTATAAAATGGCATGTAAGTCAGCAGTTAAAGCTAATGTTAAGCTTGATAAAGTTGGTATAGGAAATATTTTAAAAGAGCTCTCTCAAATAAATAATCCATATACTTGTCCTCATGGAAGGCCAACTATAATAAAAATTACAAAATATGAATTAGAAAAGATGTTTAAGAGGATAGTTTAAATATGGAGTTAGAAAAATTAGAAAATGTAATTATAATTATTGGACCTACAGCATCAGGAAAAACTAAATTATCTATAGAACTTGCAAAAGAAGTAGATGGAGAAATAGTATTAGCAGATTCTATGCAGGTGTATAAGTATATGGATATTGGTACTGCAAAGCCAGACAAGGAAGAAATGGCAGGAGTTAGACACTATTTAATAAATGAAATATCTCCTGATGAGGAGTTTAGTGTTGCTAAGTACCAGCAATATGCATATAGATATATTGAAGAAATATTAAAAAAGGATTGTATTCCAATAGTATCAGGAGGCACTGGACTTTATATAAATTCTCTTATTTATAATATAGAATTTGCCGATACAATATGTGACTGGAAATTAAGAGAAAGGCTTACAAAAGAGGCAGAAGAAAAGGGAAATGAATATGTACACAATAAGTTAAGAGAAATTGACCCTGTGGCAGCTGAAAAAATACACATGAACAATTTAAAAAGGGTAATTAGAGCAATTGAAGTTTTTACTTATACAAACAAGCCAATTTCAATCCATCAAGATGAGTCTACAAAAAGAGCCCCAAAGTACAACTATATTATAATGGGCTTAAGGTTAGAAAGAAAAAGGCTTTATGAAAATATAGAAAAAAGAGTAGATCAAATGATGGAAAGAGGCCTTGTTGATGAAGTGAAAAAACTAATAGAAATGGGGTATGATAAAAGTACAATTGCAATGCAAGGATTAGGTTATAAAGAAATATTGTCATATATAAGAGGTGAAATATCAAAAGAAGAAGCTGTTTATATCTTAAAAAGGGACACAAGGCGGTATGCAAAAAGGCAGATTACTTGGTTTAAAAGACTTAATGACGTTTATTGGATTGACGTGGATGATGTAGAGGGAGAGAAAGAAATTCTAGAAAAAATGAAATATCATATTGCAAGGTATGGAATTATCTTGTAGAATATAAGTTGTAGCATGTAATTAAGTTTAAGTTAAGTATTTTAAAGAAAGAATAAAAAGAGAGAAAAAGAGGAGGATTATTTGTGAATAAGAATAATATTAATTTACAAGATGTCTTTTTAAATCAGGTAAGAAAAGAGCATATTGCTGTAACAATCTATCTAACAAATGGTTTTCAATTAAAAGGAATGGTAAAGGGTTTTGATAACTTTACAGTAGTATTAGATAGTGAAGGAAGACAGCAGCTAATTTACAAGCATGCTATATCCACAATAAGTCCAATGAAATTGGTTAATCTTATTTTTAACGACCCAAGATCAGAATAGAATATAACAACTATTAAGCCTTGTGGTTCCTTTTAAATATGACATGTAATAAAAAAGAGGCTCCTTTTTAGGAGGCCTCTTTTTTACATTTTTCTAAAAACTCCAATAACTTTTCCTAAAATAGACAAATCATCTTTAACAATAATAGGTTCTAAATATTTGTTTTCAGGTTGTAATCTAATACAGTCCTTTTCTTTATAAAAGGTTTTTACTGTTGCTTCATCGCCAATTAGGGCTACTACAATATCTCCGTTACTTGCAGTTGATTGCTGCTTTATTAGTATAAAGTCATTGTCAAATATTCCTGCTTCTATCATACTGTCTCCTCTAACTTTGAGCATAAATGCAGATGAATTTTGAACAAAGTCTAATGGTAGAGGAAAAGTATCTTCGATATTTTCAACTGCTAAAATTGGCTGACCTGCAGTAACCTTTCCAACTATAGGTACATCAACAAGCTCTCGCTTTGAATATATGTGATTAGGTTCATTTAAAGATTCTCTTTTTTTATTATTTATAACTTTTAATGCTCTTGGCTTTGAGGGATCCTTTACTATAAACCCTTCTTTTTCAAGTTTCTCTAAGTAACTGTGTACAGTAGAGGTGGATTTAAAGCCTACTGCGCTGCATATTTCCCTAACAGAAGGGGGATAGCCTTTTTTTTCAATTTCATCCTTTAAGAAATCAAGAATATCCTGTTGTTTTTTACTTATTTGTTTTTGCATACTTTCACCTCAAAAAATTTGTTTTTATAAAAATTCTAAAGAACTATATTTTTTAATCCTTTAAAAGTATTATAACACAATATAAAAAAAAATCAAACTAATGTTCGATAAAAACATTGACAAAAGAACTAATGTTCTATTATAATTATATTAAAAGAACATACGTTCAGGATTTTAAGGAGTGAGTAAGTATGAAAAAACGTTATACTTTAAAAAATAAAAAAAGGTTTTGCTTTTTTATTGCAATTATTTTTATTACAATGTTTTTTATAGTTTCAATAAATAACACCCATGGCTATATAGAACCAAGCTATGAGGCAATTGTAGTTGATAGAGGAGATACTTTATGGGGGATTGCACAAAAGTACAATAAAGGAGGAGACATACGTCATTACATACATGAAATTATGAAAATTAATAATTTAGAAAACAGCAATATCTCCGAAGGAAGTGAACTTATTGTAATTATTAAGGAATAGCTAAAATATTTAATTCCACTTTGTTGTAAGACCTATAATAATGATAAAATGTTTTTATAAAAAAACAATTTAAAACAAGTCTTTTCATCTTGAAAAAAATATTTAATCTGCTAAAATATTATTATATTTTATAAACTTAAAGAGTGGAGAAAGATATGATAACTGGATGGCTTGTTGTAAATCACTTTGTTAGTTCAAATAAGTTTCTTGAAATATATGAATGGCTTCAAACTGCGGGAGAAAAACAAGGCATAAATTTAATAAAAAAAACAAATGTTGAAATAATGTGTGGTTTATATGAGCCATATAAAACTAAGCTTTTCTGTACAAAACCTGACTTTGTTTTGTTTTGGGATAAAGACATTAAATTAGCTAGATTTCTTGAAAAAAATGGCTTGAGATTATTTAATTGTGCAGATAGTATTGAAATATGCGATGATAAGGCTCTTACTCATATCAACTTATTGGATACTGGAATTAAAATGCCAAAAACTATTATAGGTCCTAAAATATTTAGGTATTCAGAGAAAAAGTATAGTCAATTTATTGATATGGTAGTAGATGAATTAGGATTTCCTTTAATAGTAAAAGAATGCTTTGGTTCTTTTGGTCAGCAAGTTCACTTGACATCTAATTATGATGAAGTATACAAATTAATGAATAATATAGGTGAAAGACCTGTGATGTTTCAAGAGTTTATTAGTTCTAGTTGTGGCAAGGATATTAGAATTAATGTTGTTGGTGAAACTGTTGTTGCAGCAATGTATAGATACAATGATAATGACTTTAGAGCAAACATAACCAATGGAGCAAAAATGATAGAATACATTCCTGATGCTCATCAAATTGAGCTTGCTGTTAAAGTGTGCAAAACTTTAAATCTTGACTTTGCTGGAGTAGATATATTGTTTGGTGAAAATAATGAACCTATACTATGTGAGGTAAATTCAAATGCACATTTTAAAAGTATATATGATTGTACAGGCGTAAATGTAGCAGATTTTATTTTAAGTGATGTTGTAGCTAAAGTATATCAGAGCAGCATTACTGCAGTTAATTCGTGTAGCTAGTAATTATCTTTAAATATATAATGCTAATGAATCAATCTGCGCATATGCATGTTTGCCTAAAATTGGTAATTGCACGTCCATTAAATAAAAAGGTTCTATTTTAAAAAGCTTTTTTAGAATAGATAAAGGACTGAAAATATGGAAGCTTGGCTTATATATGATAGATCTGGCATGGATAGAAATATTAATTATATTAATTTTTACTTTGAAGAATGTAATAAAAGAAATATCAATCTAAAATTATTACTTACAGAAGATATTAAGATTGTAATAAGAGAAAATAAATGCACCATTATTTATAAAAATGAAATTCAAAAGATGCCCAAATTTGTAGTATGCAGAACTATTAATTCTCTTTTAACTAAACATTTAGAGATGATGGGAATAGCTGTTTTTAACAACTCTTTTGTTAGCTCGGTTTGCAATGACAAACAAAAATCATATCAGTACATATCCTTAACGGGTATTAAAATTATGGACAGCATTTTTACAGATTGTTCTTATTGTGAAGATATTGATTATCCTGTTATTGTTAAGCCCTCTAATGGATATGGAGGACAAAATGTTTTTTTAGTTAATAACAAAAAAGAATTTGAAAATGCAGTAAGGAATATGCAAAATACAACCATTGTTATTCAAAAAGTTGCTAGTGATTTAGGTAAAGACTTGAGAGTATATGTAATTGGAGATGAAATTGTAGCTTCAATGTTAAGGGTATCAAAATCTGATTTCAGAAGCAATTATTGCCTAGGAGGCTCTGCGAAGTTATATCATTTAAACAACTATGAAAAATCAATAGTTCATAAAGTTATTGATATGTTTGACTTTGGTTTAGTTGGTATTGACTTTGTTTTTGATAATGGTGAACTTACTTTTAATGAAATTGAAGATGTTGTTGGCTCTAGAATGTTGTATTCAAAGACTGATATAAATATTGTTTCTATGTATTTAGATTATATACTTTCCATAGTATAGTGGGGGGAGATACTACTCTTAAATATTAACCCATGGAGACATAGTTACTTGCCCCCATGGCCTAAAGTTATAGTTTATCTATAACTTTACCAGAAATTTTTCTCATATCAAGACCTAAACTATCAAGCTTTTGAGTGATTTTTTCTTGTTCAACATTTCGCTTAATTTTAAGGGTAGTGGTTTTCACTAAATCTTCATAAGTCAAAATAAAGTATCTTATAATTTTGTACTGGGGCAAAGTGTCATTTATTTTTTTTATTGCATCACTAAATAGGGAAGCAAGATCCTCATCCTTTAAAATTTCACCTTTTTTAGTTTGTATAGCTTCCTTATCAACTACAAGTTTTGCACATACCTGGACATCACCATTAGGTGAAAGGTAACCCCATGAAAAAGAATCACAAACTCCGGGAATATCATTGAGGAGAACTTCGTACTCCTCTGGAAATGCTTTTTTTCCGTTTGTAAAAACAATCATAGACTTAGCACGACCACGTATACTTATAAAGCCTTTATTGTCAATTATTCCAAGGTCTCCAGTTTTAAACCATCCTTTTTCATCAATTACTTCATTGGTGGCATCACTATCCTCGTAGTATCCAAGCATTACATTAGGCCCACGGGCTATTATTTCACCTATACCGTCCTGGTCAGGAGAATCAATAGCTACTTCAATACCTGACAAAGGATAGCCTATTGTACCGGGCTTAATAAAAAAGTCATTATTAACAGATATAACAGGTGAAGTTTCGGTAAGCCCGTAACCTTCAAGAAGCTTTAGACCAATTTTGTCAAACCAGATTATTACTTGGGGATCTAAAGGTGCAGCACCTGAAACTGCAATTCTAAGTTTTGGGCCTAGCTGATTAAATATGCTTTTAAACAGCTTTCTTCTAATATCAATTCCAACAAAACGTAATATGTCAGATGTTTTTATAAGAGCTTTAACAATCTTGGCTTTACCTGACTTTTCAATTCCCTTTATAAGTTTTTTGTGCATGGCCTCAAAAATAGCCGGTACGGCAACTAAAATAGATACATTATATTCTAAAATATTTTGGGCAATATATTTTATACCGTCACAATAAGCTATACAAACACCACTATGAACCATCATAAGTAGCCCAATAGTATTTTCAAAAGTATGATGCAATGGAAGTAATGAAAGATGAACATCACCTGGACCTATTTGAATACTAGTTGAAACACTTGTAACATTACTGGCAATATTAGAGTGGGAAAGCATTACACCCTTTGACATACTTGTGGTGCCTGAAGTAAACAGAAGAACCGACAGTTTATCTTTATCAATTTGAGTATCTATAAAGTTTAGGTCGCCTTCATCAATTAAACTCTTTCCTTTGCTAATCAGATCAGGCATATTTAGAAACCTATTGTCACTACCAACTGTATTATTATTTTTTTCAATACATATATAGTACTTTATTTTTTTATTTGATTGAGAAATTTGTGTCATAGTCTGGTGATAAGGAGGACTATAAAAAATTGCATCCACTTGACCTCTTTCAATTAAGTTTATAATCTCATTTTCTGGCAGGTACTTATCCATAGGAACAACTACTCCAGTTCCATTTACAACTGAGAAGTAACAGACGCCCCACTCATACCTGTTTTCGCTAATTATTGCTATTCTTGAATTTTTAAGTCCAAGAGAAAGTAATGCAGTTCCAAGGCAGTCAATTTCCTTATCAAACTCAATATATGTCTTTCCAACTATTTGTCCCTTTTTATCTTTAAATTTAAAGCCAACAGTATTGCCAAAGTTTTTCACACTTCCCTTTACAAGTTCTTTAAGATCATTAATAGCTCGTGGCTTATAATAGCCTAAACCCTTAACAATTCTTCTGTCGTCTTCAAAGAAAATATCAATACCCTTTTTCATAGTTGTTCTCCTTAAATAATATTTATGACCTGATAATAATTATAACTAATAATATGTGAATTTACAATAATTAAGAACTTTAGAGTCTGAAAATTAGAAATGCTGGAAATATAACTTTCCACTACAGGTCTTATTAGAATTATTAGAACAAAACAGAATACCTAAAAGGTGTGGGACTCGATTCCACGAGCTTTTTATTGATGCCAAATAGGCTCGGGGATAATTGGAAGTAATATTTTAGACATTCCTTATTATATCAAAAAATTAAAAAAAATTTAAAAAGTACTTGACGAATAGGGGATTTTAATTTAAAATTGGGTGTAAAGTATTTTTGCTTTACAGGTGAATATAAAAATATGGATAGTGTTTATGAGATGGCATTGCTCATTGACTTTTATGGTCAGATGCTTACTAAAAGACAATTTGATATAATGGATTTGCATTTTAACAGTGATTATTCACTTGGAGAAATTGCACAGCAGCTTAATATAAGTAGACAAGGTGTACATGATAACATAAAGCGAAGCAAAGCTTTATTGAAAAAAATGGAAGTAAAGCTTGGGCTTGTAGATAGATTTAATACACAAAAAAATAAAGAAGAGCGAATACTTAAATATTTGGAAGATATAAATAAAAGTAATATGAGTGAAGAAGACATTGCTATTTTAAAGAAAATTGAGGACGAAATAAAAAATGTCTGAAAATCGAAAGTTAAAGGATATCAAAGTTGAGGTGTCTTATATATGGTGTTTGAAGGATTATCCAACAAGCTTCAGGAAACAATTAAGAAGCTTAAGGGAAAGGGAAGAGTTACAGAAAAAGATGTAAAAGAGATGATGCGAGAGATTAAGCTTGCTCTATTAGAGGCAGATGTTAATTTTAAAGTTGTAAAGGACTTTATTGCTAAAATATCTGAACGAGCAGTTGGTCAGGACGTATTAGATAGTTTGACTCCAGGGCAGCAAGTTATAAAAATCGTACATGAAGAGATGATAAGCCTTATGGGGGCAAGTCAAAGTAAGGTGACTTTTTCATCTAAGCCACCTACTGTCTATATGATGGTTGGACTTCAGGGGTCAGGTAAAACAACTACTACTGGTAAGCTTTCAAGTCTATTGAGAAAGCAGGGGAAGAATCCTCTTTTAGTTGCATGTGACGTTTACAGGCCTGCAGCTATT
Organism: Acetivibrio alkalicellulosi; assembly: GCA_008125075.1. Taxonomy (GTDB): domain Bacteria; phylum Bacillota; class Clostridia; order Acetivibrionales; family Acetivibrionaceae; genus Herbivorax; species Herbivorax alkalicellulosi. The sequence continues at coordinate 817,274 of VLTH01000001.1, forward strand.
AAGCAGCTTCAAGTGGTCGGCGGTCAGCTGGATATAGAAGTTTTCTCAATGGGTGATAAAACTAATCCTGTTGATATAGCAAAGGCTGCCATTGATCATGCAAATGCAAAACAGCACGATTTAGTTATAATAGATACGGCTGGAAGACTTCACATAAATGAAGAACTGATGGAAGAGCTTCAAAATATAAAAGGAGCAGTCAAACCACATGAGATTTTACTTGTTGTAGACTCAATGACTGGTCAGGATGCTGTTAATGTAGCTGAGACTTTTAATGATAAACTAGGTATTGATGGCATTGTATTGACAAAACTAGATGGAGACACTAGAGGTGGAGCAGCACTTTCTGTAAAGGCTGTTACAGGAAAACCCATTAAATTTATGGGTATGGGTGAAAAATTAAGTGATATAGAGCCTTTTTTCCCAGATAGAATGGCATCTAGAATCCTTGGAATGGGAGATGTTATTAGCCTTATAGAAAAAGCTCAGGAAGCATTTGATGATAAAAAAGCACTTGAAATGGAAAAGAAAATGCGTACCCAGCAATTTACTTTAGATGACTTTTTAGATCAAATGCAACAGCTTAAGAAAATGGGGCCATTAAATCAGATTTTAGGTATGATACCTGGAATAAATGCAAATGCATTAAAAGATGTTGACATAGATGAAAAGAAAATGGTTCATGTTGAGGCTATAATAAAGTCAATGACTAAAAAAGAGAGAACAGACCCTTCCATAATAAATGGCAGTAGAAGAAAGAGAATTGCTAAAGGAAGTGGCACTACAGTTCAGCAAGTCAACAAGCTTTTAAAAGACTTTGAAGGCATGAAAAAGATGTTTAAATCAATGACTGAAATGGGAAAACAAAGCAAGGCAGGCAAGCATGGCAAAAAGGGATTAGGTAGATTCCGATTGCCTTTTAAATAATAATTCATAATCGGGAGGTGAAAAAAATGGCAGTTAAAATGAGATTAAAAAGAATGGGTGCAAAAAGGAGTCCTTTTTATAGAGTTGTTGTAGCCGACTCAAGATTTCCAAGAGATGGAAGGTTTATTGAGGAAATAGGTACTTACAATCCAATGAAAGATCCAAGTGAGGTTAATATTGATTCTGATAAGGCTCAAAAATGGCTTAAAAATGGAGCTCAACCTACAGACACTGTAAAGTCTCTACTTAAAAAGGTTGGAGTTATTCAAAAATAAAATAAAGAGATAATTATTGGTCTTTTTATTTTGATACTATGTTTAAGATTACGGGAGGCATAAGAATGAAAGAACTTCTCGAAACTATTGCTAAATCCTTGGTAGATTTTCCTGATGATGTTTCTGTAAATGAGGTTGAAGGGGAAAAAACTATTATACTTGAGCTTAAAGTATCAAAAGATGATATGGGCAAGGTTATTGGTAAACAAGGTAGAATAGCAAAAGCAATCAGAACAGTGGTTAAAGCAGCTGCTGTCAAAGAAAATAAAAGGGTTTCTGTAGAAATACTACAGTAAACTATTCTGAAGATGTTTTTTTAGAATAGAAGCTAATGAACTTATATCTTTAGAATATAAGATTTAAAGTATATGGACAAGTTGAAAATCTTGTCCATATATTTATAAAAAAGACTATTCCAATAGGTTTAAGGTATGGTGATATAATTATTATGATTCAATTTTTTGAAATAGGTAAGATTGTAAATACTCATGGTGTAAAAGGTGAAATAAAAATTATACCTCTTACAGATGATCCAAATAGATTTAGTGAGTTAAAATGTTTATTTATTGCACCTTCTATTTCCACTGAAATGGAAAAGTATAATGTAGAAGGTGTAAAATATCAAAAGAACTTTGTGATATTAAAGCTAGAGGAAATAAATGATATAGATACTGCTCAAAGCTTTAAGGACAAGTTTGTAATAATTGATAGAAAAGATGCTATTAAACTTGAAAAAGAATCATATTTTATATGTGATTTAATCAATATAAATGTGTTTGATGAAAGTGGAAATAATCTAGGGTATTTAAAAGAAGTTTTAAAAACCGGAAGCAACGATGTTTATATTGTAAAAAATAATACTGGTAAAGAAATACTAATACCCGCTCTTAAAACAGTCATCAAGGGTGTTTTTCTTGAAGAAAAGAAAATGGTAGTTAGCTTACCACAAGGACTGATTGATGATGAAGTTTGATATTTTAACTCTCTTTCCTAAGATTTTCGATGATGTATTAAGTGAGAGTATTATTGGAAGGGCACAAAAAAATAACTTAATTGAAATTAATCCTATAGATATTCGAAAATTTTCAGATAATAAGCACAAAAAGGTGGATGATTACCCGTATGGAGGGGGCGGAGGCATGGTTATGACTCCTCAGCCTATTTTTGATGCTTATTTATCAATAACCCGAAATTTATCTTATAAACCTAAACTAATCTATTTATCTCCTCAGGGCAAGGTATTAGACCAAAAAAAGGTAAGGGAATTATCAAAAGAGAATCACTTAGTATTATTGTGTGGACATTATGAAGGAATAGATGAAAGAGTAATAGAGGAGATTGTAGATGAAGAAATATCAATAGGTGATTATGTTTTAACGGGAGGAGAACTTCCGGCGATGGTTTTAATTGATTCAATAAGTAGGCTTGTTCCTGGAGTACTATCTAGCGAAGAAGCATACAAAAGTGAATCTCACTATGATGGTCTGTTAGAATACCCTCAATATACAAGGCCCTATGAATTCTGTGGCAAAAAAGTTCCTGATATTTTACTTTCAGGTCATCATGCAAACATCCAAGAGTGGAAAAGACAACAGTCATTAAAAAGAACTATGGAAAAAAGACCTGATTTGTTAAAGTAAATATAAGTGGAGTTATATACCAACAAATCCTTTCACTATTGGTCAATTTTGAATGCTTTTATACAGTTTTTATGTTTTTATCGTTTTTATCTGATTTCGTTGCACAAAATATAGATTTCTTGTATAATTATATATAGACAAGCTTATGGAATCAAAATTACATAATATCAATTAATCCAATTAAACCACATTTTAATATGTGATAATCAAATAGTTTTATAGTGCTATAAGACAATAATTGCAAGATGGTAGATTAAGTAATTAATAAACATTAAGGTAAGTTTTTGTTTTTTTATTGAAATGCAAATTAAAAAAATTTACTAAGAGGAAGATAAATTTGAAAATTAGATCAAAACTATTTTTAATGATAGCTACTTTAATATTTTGCATTGTTTTTATTATATTACTTTTAGTGTATGAAATAAATGTTTCATCTCGAAATTATGAAACAATAATAAAGGGGCATGATTTAATAATAGAATTTGAAATAGCATTAGGTTTGGTAAATGAGCTTATTTCAACTTCTGACTTAATTAGAACAAAGGATGAATGGATTAAATCAGTAGATAATTATTCAAATTCACTGGCAGAGTTTATAGAATCAAAAAATCTAAAATACTTGTTATCTGATGAGGAATTAAGATTTAAGTATGATACGTTAGTTAGAGTAAGTGATAGTGCTAATTCAAGGTTTTTAGTAATTAAAAATCAACTTAAGGAAATCGAAAATAATAGCAATTTAAGAAGAATTGATTTATCAGACCCCACACTACTTTTTGAAAACAAAGAATTGTATTTTACCTATTATGAAATAAGAGAGCTGAGAACTTATTTTTCTTCAACAGTTAGAACTTCTATAAATTCACTTGTTGATTCCTTGCGTGAAAAAAGCGAGCTACAACAAAAGCGAAAACATAATATATATTTTACAATAGTTTTTTTACTATGTAGCTCTATAAGTGTTATTTCCATAACAATAATAAATAGGACATCTAAGAATTTTAGTTTAATATCAAAATCCATTTCAGATATTTCAAAAGGTAATTTTACAGAGCAGCTTTATATTAAATCAAATGATGAATTTGGCATATTATACAAAGATATTAATAGATTTGTAAATGATCTTAAAAATAATGTGGGAAATATTATTCAATTTACTAAAGCAATTAATCAAGAAAATATAGTAGAAACTAATATTTCAAATGTTTTAGAGAACATTGTCTTGCAGATTTTTAATTATACAACAGCTGATGGAACAGCGTTATACTTATTAAATGAAGAAAAAAGTCATTTAATTATAAAAAGTGTTACAGGAAACTTTTATTCTCCTGAACTAATTAATACATATGATAATGAAATAAATGACAAAAATTTAAGTGAATTTTTCCTTAATAAAAAAGTACCAATAGATAATTCTTTAGCAGGAAGTGTTATAAAAAATAATGAAATTATTTTTATAAAAGATACAGAAAATGATAAAATGTCAAAAGAACTTGATGACCTAATAAAAAACTTAGTTTATTCAATGATTGTTATTCCTTTAGTTGTTTCAAATGAAATTATAGGTGTACTTTCTATTATGAAATTAAAAGAAAACGGTAGTTTAACAGATTTAGATTATATACATATAAAAAGTTTTACTGAATATGCAGGACTGGCTATAGATAATTATAATAAATTAAAAATACAAGCTGAAAAAAACCAGCTTGAAAGAGAAATAACAATACAAAAAATGTATGAAGCAAAACTTAAAAATAGTAATAAAGAATTAGAAGATTTTGCCCATATTGTCTCACATGATTTAAAAGCACCTCTTCGCCAAATAATAGCTTTTAGTAAAAATCTAGAAAACACCTTTAAAGATGGTATTGATAGTATGAGTGCTGATTTTCTAAATAGAATAGTTGGTACCTCAAATTATATGCAAAAATTAATAAATGGATTGTTAGAGTATTCTAGAATAACCTCAAAACCAAATGCAATTGAAGAAGTCAATTTGCAAGAAATTGTGAATGAAGTTGTGAATGACTTTGAGATTCAAATACGTGAAACTAATGCTGAACTAAAAATAGATGAATTACCGAAAATAAAAGCAGACCCAATTCAGATGAGACAGTTATTTCAAAACCTTATTGGAAATGCTTTAAAATATCATAAGAAAGATATAAGTCCATACATAGAAATAAAAAGTTCAATGATTACTAATGAAAAGATTTTATCAGAGTTAAAGCCAAATAGTCTTTACCATGAAATAATTGTAAAAGACAATGGAATTGGTTTTGAATCAAAATTTGCTGATGAGATATTTGGTGTTTTTACCAGGCTAGTAGGAAAAAATGAGTATGAGGGAACAGGTATAGGATTATCAATATGTCAAAAAATAGTTAAAAGGCATGGTGGAATGATTAAAGCCACCAGTGTAAAGAATGAAGGTGCAACATTTATTGTTGTTCTTCCTGAAAACAATTAAAATAAAAATACATGCAGCTTGCACATATATGATTTATTTTTTGAAGGGAGATTATTAAATTGAGTAAGGTTATAAAATTATTATTAGTTGAAGATGATGAAAATGACTATATAATTATGAAAAGTGTTGTTTCCCAAATAAAGTATGAAAGTTATTCTATTGACTGGGTGTCTACTTATGATAAAGCAATTGAGGTTATAACATCTAAAGATAACGATTTTGATGTTATATTTTTGGATTACAATTTAGGTAGATATAATGGGCTAGAATTGTTGCAGGAAATAAAAGAAAAGGGATCTACCACTCCAATTATTTTATTAACCGGTCAGGATGACCGGGAAGTTGACATTAGAGCAATGGAGAACGGAGCAACAGATTATATGGAGAAAAGCAAGCTAGATGTAGATGTTTTAGAAAGAGCTATCAGATATGCTCTTGCAAGAAAAAAATCAGAAGAAAAGATTTTTTATCTAGCCTATTATGACAATTTAACTCAGCTACCTAATAGATTTTTGTTTATTCAAAAGCTTAATCAGGCAATTTTAAGTAACCAGAGAAGTGAGAGGAATTTGGCTGTTTTTTTTATTGATGTTGACAATTTTAAAATATATAATGATACACTAGGTCACAAATTTGGTGATTTATTATTAAAAGAAGTCAGTAAAAAACTTTTAAAATGTATTCGAATGAGTGATTGTGTTTCTAGAAACTCAGCAAATGGACTAACTGATGTTGTTGCACGTTTAGGAGGAGATGAATTTACCATTCTCTTAACTGAAATCAGTCACTCAGCAAACAGTTCAATAGTGGCAGAGCGAATTCAAAGAGAATTTGAAAAAGAAATAGTTATAGATAATCAGGTGCTATATATAACACTAAGTATTGGAATAGCTATTTACCCATATGATGGTTTAACAAAAGATGATTTACTTAAAAATGCTGATATTGCTATGTATAATGCAAAAAGAGAAGGAAAAAACACATATAGATATTATAAGAACTCTTCATATGAAAAGCAAAACTACAATTTATTAATGGAATTTGATTTAAGAAATGCTTTAAAGAATAATGAATTAGATGTGTTTTATCAACCAATAGTAGATATTGATACAGAAGAAATCATTTATATGGAGGCATTAGTAAGGTGGCAACATCCTAAAAATGGAATAATAATGCCTGATGAGTTTATACATTTAGCCGAAAATATAGGAATAATAGACAAGGTTGGAGATTGTATTCTTGAGAAAATTTGCATTGATTTTCAAGAAATGTGTCAATCAGGGACTCCGATTGTTCCTATTTCAATAAATATTTCACCTAAGCAATTTGATAATGTTGAGCTATTTAAAAAAATAAAAAATGCACTGGAAAATTATAAAATTCCTTCCTCATCAATAATAATCGAAATAACTGAGTCCTGTGTGTTTAGCCCTAGAATTAAGGATAATATAAATAAAATAATTAATAATTACAAAGAATACGGAATTAAAATATCTCTTGATGACTTTGGGACTGGATATTCATCATTGAAGGTGTTGCAAATATTACCAATAGACTTTATAAAAATTGACCGTTCTTTTACTAAAGATATTATAGAAAACAAAAAAAATCAAGCAATTATTGATGCAATATTAGTTTTAGCAAAGAAATTAGACATCTCAGTAATAACCGAGGGAATTGAAACCAGGGAACAGATGGAATACTTAAAAATGAAGAAATGTAAAAATGTACAAGGTTATTATTATTATAAGCCGCTTCCATTTGAGGGAATAAAAGAAGTCTTGAAAAAGGCCATAAGATAAAGTTTTTTTAAAAAAGGGGATGTTGCAAAACTAATATTTATTAAATAATGACCGTAAATAAAGTTTCAATAAGTTTCAAATACACTAAAAAGGCTGGTGTGTAATGTATGTTTATTCATTACGCAACAGCCCCTTTATTTTTAATCAAATTACTCCTTAGTGTTTAGCCAATCAGTGTATTCATCTAAAAGGCTTTTACTCCAGCTTGGAGCTTCTCCTTTAGGACTAAATGCAGGAAGAGGGTGTAAATCTTCGCCAAGTAACTTAACAATACTGTTTCCATATAAATCCCAGGTGTTAACATTGTCTTTGGTGACAATAGGAAATGGTGTCTTTCCTATTGGAGTTTGAGAGTAATCATATGTTTCAATAGACATGTTTTCATTACCCCAGTAAGTGCCCTTTGGCTGATTTGCAATAAGGGGTATTGGAATTTTTGGCATTTCATATGGGGCATACTGATACGAAGCATCTTTTAATATATATTTTTTTGCAATTTCCCATGTAGAATAAGATATTGCATCTGGAACTTGTGCATAAACCGAATCAATTAGTCCATTTCTCAACCATGCTAGGGTTGAAGGTTTGCCATCAATACTAGCTATAAATATATGGTTTGGATGGTCAACATAATACAGCATACCATATTTCTCTAAAGCGCTTATTGTGCCGACAAGATATGAACCATCACTTCCTGAGAGAATAGCAGCAGGAGCTTTGTCTATACTACTAAGAGATTCATCAATAGCCTCTGCCCATCCACTAGGCGAAAGGCCTCCTGTTACTGAAATATAGTTTATTTCAGGATGGTTTTCTTTTATCCAATCAAATCCTTCCTGGCGCAATCTCCATCCACTTTGTCTTAAGTCACCATTTACAGTAATTATGGTTTGTCCTTCAGTTGTACCATATTTTTCTTTTATCCAGGCAACTGCTTCTTTTGCCATCAATTCACCTGCTTTGTAATCATCAAAAATTACAGAAAAACGACTTTCCTCAGTTATAAAACCTTTAAAAGAAACCACAGGGCAATTATAATCCTCTTCTGCTTTTCTAATTGCCTCGTTTATACCTGTTGAACTTGTGGGAAAAACAAACAAAATATCAGCTTGTTTGGCATAAGCAATAATTTGCTCAGATTGTGTTACTTCTGAACCATCTGCTGTGTCAAAGTTGAAATTCCATCCATCTTTTGTTACTGCCAATTCAAAATACTTAATAATTGTATTCCACCAATATTCACCAGCGTATGGCATTAGAAGCCAAACGGTTTTTCCATGTTTAAATTCATTTGACTGGACTTCACTATTAGACTTTGTACAGGATGTTAAGGAAATGTTTAAAAAAAGTGTAATTGCTAAAAAAAATGTTACTATCTTTACAAAATGCTTCATAAGAACCCTCCATTGATTTTTAGTTTAAATAAATACTGCATCTATTTCAAATAAATAAAAGCTTGGGGCTTAGAGCCCCTTGCCTTTTATTTATTTTAAGACCTTCGAAGATTTCTAGTAAAGCTTGAGAAATTGATACACTTTGCTTTTATATATTAAATATCGGATTTATAATAAATACATGTTATACTGTTTTAAGTAAAACCACCATAAATGCTACTAGAGAGTTCAAGTTTTGAGAATATCTAAAAAGTTTACTCAACTGTAATGCCTCCATCAATTGTTACAACATAATATTCTGTACATTGTTTGCATTCTTCATTAGCATATGTTTTGCAATAAAAGCAATAGTTATTTTCCCATACAAAGTATTCATCTTCATTTTTAATTGATATGGGGTAGAATTCCTTTGAAGAAGGATCTTTTAGATTAAATTTAATTGATGCAAAATCTCCATCTTGACGTATTAGATCATAAATATCTGCTTCATTTACTTTAAATTTAAAACTAATCTCATTATCTTCTGGTCTGATTTCATATGAAAAATTAGTATCCTCTATGTTAGGAAGTATGGATCCTGGAAGAATTTCAACAGCTTCTAAATCATTGGAATCATATTCAACGACAAATTCAAAATTATCAATTCCTCCCATAGAAGGTGGGTCATCACGATGAATTACATTTGTAAAGGTTATTGGAACAATTACAGAATCACTTTCTAAAGGATTATATGTAACTGTATCTACTTGTAATTGTTTTCGTCTTACAGCTGGTCTTACAAATCTTGCATAATGTTGGGCAGATATTCTTTCTCCTCCTTTTACTATTATAGTGGTGTTATTTGGGTATTCACTTATAATACTTGAGGCAGGAACGTTAAAAGAAGCACTTCCAAAAATTGTACAAGATATTGATATATTTAATTCAGTATTAGCTGGGTAAGTAAAATATTTAGTTCGATATTCCTGATTACCAATAAATATATTATACGATCCATCTTCTTCTGGTGTTACATTAAGTGGGGCGGGATCAAGTTTTAATGTTGCATGCCCAGAGGCAAAAGTAGCATGTTGACCAATGCATAGAACTTCTATTTGGACTAATTCTTGACTAACAGGAAAACTATCAATTTGATTTAATATGTATCTTCTTAATAGAATATAGTCACTAGAATCAACTTTTCCATCACCATTTAAATCTGCGTATACAAATGGATTGCCTACAGGAAAATCATCAATAATTTCTAGTACATACCTTCTTAATAAAACAAGGTCAATTGAGTTTATCTTTCCATCTCCATTTAAATCCCCATATGATGGTCTTAAATCTTCATTAGTTAAATCTTCATTAGTGTCTCCAAATGCAGACGATAACAGTAATGACATTGTTAACAATGTAACAACCATTAAAAAGATTGTTTTCCTTACTTTTTTTGCACATTTCATAAAATTTCCCCCTTAATATAACAAACTTTTATATTTATATACAGCATTATATCATATCGCGCTTACGGTAACAAGGATTTTGGAAAAAAGGAGAACAATGTTTTTAAATCGACAAAGAACATATGTTTGTAATATAATTAAGTATATAAATGTGTTAAATACTTATAATTTAAATAGTTATATGTTATGAAAAACAAGTACTTTGATAATTAACGTCAAATGCTTGTTTTTTTTGAAGAAAATCTCCTAAGTGAAGATTAATATTTAAATAAGGAGATGAAAAGTAGATGCTATTCTCAATCTATTAAAAGTACTAGGTAATTTATCATGAATCAGAATAATATTGATGTTTTAGAAAATGTCTCAAGTTAGCAGGAGTTTCCATAATATATAATTTATGAAGATCTATAATAAGAAAATTATAAAGACAAGAAGGAATTTATTAGAATTTTGTAGAACAATAGTAATTATAAATACAAAAATCAGGAATACAAAGAATAATCTTCTACAAAATATATAATCTATTGAAAATTAGAAGCTATGTTTATTGTATTTCTTGTAGTATTAGGAGGGGGATAATGAACAATAAGCTTATAAATCTTACAATTGGAGCATTTTTACATGATATCGGAAAAATTATTTTCAGATCATCTAATCAAGATTCTAGATCACATCCTTTATCAGGTGAAAAATTTGTAGAAACAATATTCAATGAGCCTGAAATTCTTGAATGTATAATGTATCATCATAAACAAGATATAAAGAATTCTAAAATTAAAGATGATTCATTGGCATATATAGTTTATTATGCTGACAATATAGCATCAGGGGCAGATAGAAGAGAAAAGGAAGAAGATGAATGGGGTTTTGATAAGTATACACCACTTAAATCAGTATTTAACCTGATGTTTAATAATTCGGCTAAAGAAGTATATGACCTAAAAGAAACTAGAGATATTAATTTCCCCAAAGAAAGTGGAATTTGCAACCAAAGCATTTATAATAAAATATTTAATGATCTAGACAAAGGTTTAAAAAGTGTTAATTTTGACAAAAACTATATAAATTCATTAAATGAACTATTAGAAGCTCATCTTTCATATGTTCCTTCTTCAACATATAAAAAAGAAGTAGAAGATATATCACTTTATGATCATCTTAAACTTACTGCCGCAATATCTTCTTGCACATACAAGTATTTAGAAGCAGAAAGTAAAACTTCATATAAAGAAGTTTTGTATGATAATGAAAAAGATTTTTATGATGAAAAGGCATATTTAATGTTTTCCTGTGATATTTCAGGTATTCAACAGTTTATTTACACAATTTCAAGTAAAGGGGCTTTAAAATCTTTAAGAAGTAGATCATTTTACCTTGAAATAATGCTTGAACATATAATGGATATGCTTCTTGATAAGTTTGAACTAACAAGAGCAAATCTTATATATACAGGTGGTGGACATGCATATGCACTTTTTCCTAATACAAATGAAGTTAAAGAAGAATTACAAAAAGCAATGAAACAAATAAACAAGTGGTTTTTGAGAAACCTCGAAACATCTTTATTTATTGCATATGCTTATGAAGAGTGTTCGGGAAATAACTTAATGAACAAACCACATGACAGCACTCCCTATATAAATATTTTTAGAAATCTATCCTCAAAAATTTCAAAAATGAAAATGACAAGATATGATCTAGAAGATATAAATATGCTAAATAAAAATATCAACTCTTACAATGGTAGAGAATGTAAAGTGTGCTCAAATATTAATTCAATAGTTGAAAAGGATGCTTTTAGTGATGAATATAACGTATGTGAAAATTGTAACATGCTATACAAAATGTCATCTAAACTTATAAAAGATAATACATTGATTTTAACTGCTAATTCTAAAATTTCAAAGCTTGAAGATATTTATATGCCTATGCCGTCAATATCAGATTGTGATAATTATATGTATGTAATATCAGAGAATAAAGCTATTGAACTTCTTGCAGAAAATGTTATGAGAAAATTGCAAAGACCAGATAGAAACGGAAGAATGACATTTGGAAAACTTACAACATCAAAAATTAGAAACATATTGTCCCTTGTAAATGAAATATACAATAAAGTAATTTTTAGTGATGAAAAACTTGATGAAAGAATTCAAAATGAAATAATGTATATGAAAGTAAGACTTATTTATGAAGCCGGTAGAGAACATGAAAAAGAAAAGCCTGTTGGCGAATTTGCAAAAAAATCTGATATCATAACTGCTATTGACTTTATTGGTGATGATAAAAGAAAGTTTATACGTTATTCAAGATATTTAGAAGCACTGGTGGCATATTTTAAATTTTTAGGTGGTAAAGACGAATAATTACAAGATTAGAAGGAGGATAAAACAATGTATGGAAAAATAAGAATAAGTGCAGAAATAGAAATAAAGACAGGTATGCATATAGGAGGTTCAAATGCATATTCGGCAATAGGTGCGGTAGATTCACCAGTAATAAGAGACACACTGACAAAAGACCCGATTATTCCTGGGAGCAGTCTTAAAGGAAAGCTAAGGACACTTTTAGCAAGAAGTATTTCTCAAAGTATAATTTTAGAAAAACATAATAATGACCATGATTCTATAAAAAGGCTTTTTGGCTCAAGTGGAGACAAAATAGGAGACAAAATAATTAAGTCTAGATTGATATTTTCAGACTGCCCTTTAAAAAACAAAGATAAGTTAAAAGAAGTAGGAAGTACTGAAATAAAATTTGAAAATACAATTGGAAGAATTGATTCTGTTGCTAATCCACGTCAAATAGAAAGAGTAATAAGAGGTGCAATCTTTGATTTTAAGTTGGTTTATGATATAGATAATAAGGATGAATTAGAAGCTGATATGAAAAATTTTGCACATGCTATAAAACTTTTGCAAATGGACTATTTAGGAGGTCATGGAACAAGAGGATATGGAAAGGTAGATTTTTCAATTATAGATATTGAAGTTATGGAAAACTGTATTAACCAAGACGAAAAGGCTAAAATAATAGAGATATTAAGGGATGTGGGATAATGAATTATTGTCTGTTTAAATTATATTTTACAACAGCGCTACATATAGGCAATGCCAGAGGAGTAGCAACACTTTCCTCATCTGAAACAACAATTAAAAGTGATACAGTTTTTTCTGCACTATGTCACGAAGCACTTCAAACAGGGGGGAACGATTTATTAGATGAACTGTATAATATGGCTTTAAATGATAGTATTGCTTTATCTGATGCACTGCCATTTAGTGATGAAAAGTATTTTTTGCCAAAACCAATGCTAAAAGTTGATGGAAATCTTAAAAAAGAATACAATTCCATAGAAAGAAAAGCTGCAAAAAAATTGGAATATATCGAGGCTGCAAGTTTTGAAAATTATATTAAATCAATAAATGGTGATGAAGATTTTGATATACAAAGTGCTTCAAATCTTTTGAAAAATATATATGTAATAGGAGTAAAAGCTTGTGTTTCGATAAAAGGAGAAGAAAAGCCACAACCTTATCATATAGGATCTATTTCTTTTAATGATGATTGTGGTCTTTACATAGTAGTAGGTTTTTCAGATGATAAAAACTTGAATCTAATATCAAAGCTTTTAAAAAATCTTTCTGTAAGTGGTATAGGAGGGAGGAAACGTACTGGTTTTGGAAAATTTGAATTAGATGATCCAATATATCTTGATGAACCATATACAGATAGCTTAGAGGGTATTAGTAAGCTATTAAATATTAAGGATGCTAAATATAAAATGGCAATTAATTGTTGTTTGCCAAAAGATGAGGAGCTTGAAAATGCTTTAGATGGAGCAACATATTCACTTATTAGAAGGGGTGGATTTGTTGAAAGTTATGAGTTCTCAGAAAAACCATTGAAAAGAAAGACATTGTATGCTTTTGACAGTGGATCTTGTTTTGTAAATACCTTTAAGGGAGATGTTTTTGATGTTTCAGAGATGGGAAATCACCCTGTATATAGGTTTCTTAAGCCATTGTTTATGGGGGTGAATATATGAAGAGCCATTTGAAAACTATGAATTTAGAAATTGAAACACTATCACCACTTTATATAGGTAGTGGAAAATCTATTAATAAAAAAGAATACATTTATATAGAAAAAGGACATAGAGTATTGATACTAGATAATAACAAGTTTTTTAATTTTCTTGTTAAGAAAAATCTAATACCAGAATATGAAAAATTTATGTTAAGAGAGCAAAAGGATTTATATAAGTGGCTCATTGAATTGAATATAAGAAAAGAAGAATTAGAGTTATTTAAGAGTTATGAAATAAATGCTTCTGATGCAATAATTGCTGACAAGACATTAAAAGAGATAAATTTATTTATAAAGGATAAATATATAAAACCTTATGTACCAGGAAGTAGTCTTAAAGGCTATATTAAAACAGCAATACTTTCAAAATTTATAAGTGAAGATAAAAGTTTCTCAAGTAAAGTTTATCTAGATATGAAAAATAAATTGACAGAAAGAAAGCTTGAATTTAAAAATGAAGAAAGAGAAATTGAAACAAAGTATATAAATAAATTACCATTTGAAAGTAAAAAAGAAAGAAACGGTTCTATTAACTCATTAATGAGAGGTATACAGATTAGTGATAGTGAACCTATTGATATTGAAAATATTATTCTTTGTACAAAAATTGACTATAAAAAAGATAAATCAAAAAGCGAAATTGATATATTCAGAGAGTGTATAAAACCAAATACTGTTATAAGACATACGTTTACATATGACCATGATATATTTAAACAATGCAAAATAGATATACAATTTATAAAAAATTCCATAAAAGAATTTTATAACATTCAAAAGAAATACCATATAGATAAATTTATAATTGATAATGATTTTGAAAAAATCATTGATGAAGAATACGAAATATATCTAGGTGGTGGAGCAGGATATAACTCAAAAACACTTTCTTACTCATTAGGAAATAATGATGTATTGCATTTTGTATCAAAAATAATGGATAAAAAGTTTAAGGATCATAAGCATTATCAAGATGTTGATTTGGGTATTTCTCCTAGAACATTAAAGTGCACTAAGTATAATAATAAGTATTATATTATGGGACGATGCAAAATTTTATTTAATGAAGCTTAATACAATTAGCTTTTAATGTAAACTGTTCTTTGAAAACTTAATATGAATATTTTTTTAAGGGAATTGGTATAAAAAATAATACAAGGGGCGATATTATTGGAATGGTGGCAAAAAATGCTTGAATGTGATTCAACAGAAGATATTAATTCTTCAAAGAGGTTAGTTCTTATTATTTATGATATTGTAAATGACAAAAGAAGGCGAGCAATGGTAAAATGTCTTGAATCATTTGGGATAAGAGTTCAGAAGTCAGCTTTTGAGTGTTGTTTAGATGAAACTCTTTATAAAAAAATGTTGAAAAAACTTGAAAAAATAATTTCTGAAGAAGATTTATTGAGAGTCTATAGACTTAGCAGCAGATGTAATATTGAATGTTGGGGAAGTGTTCAATTATTTGTAAATAGCGATTATTGGGTTTTGTAATAATAAAGTATGTTTTATCATTGAAAATAATATGATATAATTAATTGAAATAATGAATAAGAGGTGTAAAAATGACTGATCGCGAGCTTCTTGAATTGATTGCTAATCAAGTTGGAAAACTTACAAATGATTTTTCTGAATTTAAAAATGAACAGAAAAAAACAAATAAAGAAATACAAATATTAAGCAATACAGTTACAAGGATAGAGCAAGAACAAGGGAAAAAACTTGATGCTTTATTTGATGGATATATACAGAACAATGACAGGCTCAATAGAATAGAAAAGGCTGTAGAAAATCAACAAGAATATATCCTTAAGCGAGTAAAGTAAATGATTTGTGCCGATATGCAATACTAAAGGGTTTGAAGCATTTCTATCAATTGCTTTCATATCATTCAATATAAAATTAACACTTACTACGCAAAAAGTCCCATAACTATTTAAAACACTGGTCTAAAATACATAGTGATAAAAAACCATAACCCCGACAGGGGACGGAAACTTTTAACATTCATATCCTTAAACCTCCTAAATTTATGATAAAAAACCATAACCCCCACAGGGGACGGAAGGAAATAAGGGAGGGATTTGATGGGGATTCTTTATTTAAACACAGAGGGGTCAAAAGTTCGTAAAAGTGGTGGCAAAATAATTGTTGAAAAAGAAGGTGAAACTGTTACTACTATACCTTTAGAACAAATAACAGGTGTTGTTATATTTACAGGTGTTCATTTAACTGAGGCTGTTGTTGTTGAATTTCTTAAAATGGGTACATCTGTAACATATCTTTCAACTAGAGGTCAGTATTATGGAAGACTTGAATCTGTCCACAGTGTTGATGTTGAAAGACAAATGAAACAAGCGTTACTTACAAAAGATGGAAAGTTTTGTTTGGATATTTCAAAGGAATTTATTTCAGCTAAAATTCACAATCAGATTACTGTACTACGATGGTTTATGAAAAACAAACCTGAAGCAAATCAAGGAGAGCTTGATGAACTTAAAATATCATATAATAAGGTAAAGGAAGCAACTACTATACAACAGCTTATGGGCTTTGAAGGAAACGCAGCAAAAATATACTTTTTATGTCTATCAAAACTTTGTAAACCAGAATTCAAATTTTACGGCAGGACAAGACAACCTCCTAAAGATGCCTTTAATTCTATGCTTAGTTATGGTTATGCCTTATTGATGTATGAAATATATACAATTCTTGGTTCTCATGGTTTATACCCTTACTTTGGATTTATGCATAAACCCAAAAGAGGTCATCCTGCTTTAGTTTCCGATCTAATGGAAGAGTGGAGACCAGTATTAATTGATGCATTTGTACTTCATTTAGTCAATAAAGGCAGCTTTAAAAGTATTGATTTTGAAGTTGATTCATCAAGTGGTGGAGTTTTTTTAAGAAGAGATCAATCTAAGGATTTTTTAAGTAGATATGAAAAGAGAGTTTTAACACAAATTAAAAACCCTGATGATGACTCTAATGAGATATTCAATTACAGAATACAATTGGAACATCAAGTAAAAAAGATGGCAAAAGCAATTGATAATAATAACAGTGAATATTATAAAAGCTATCGAATAAGATAAATTTTAAAAACTTTTGAAAATAAATGTCTTGTTTTGTTAATTAACGTTATAATATAATAAAAAGAAAAGCATTAAAGGGGCGATAAAATGTTATCTTGCTTAAAAATAGAATTAGAAAATAAAGGATATAACTATAATATCGGATCCATACTTCACGGATTTTTAATGCAAAAAATTGATAATAGTAATTATATAGAAATAATTCATCAAAATAATTTAAAACCTTTTAGTCAATACGTTTATTGTGACAAAATAACTAACAATCTTATTTGGAATATTTCTACTCTAAATGAAGAAGCTTATGAAAATATAATATTCCCATTGTCAAAATATGAGTTTGATAATATATATCTTGAGAATAAAAGTTCACATTTAAAAGTCTTTTAAACAAATGGAATTATTTTTCAAAAGACATATCTTTAGAGGATGAGTCATTATTAAGTAACATATGCCTGTATACTAAAATATCAAATTACTCATTAAAAAGTACAAAATTTTATCTTGAGAAAACAAAGATAAATTCATTTATTGGACAAATAGCATTAAAAATGAATGGTCCAGATCAATTAAAAAGAATATCATGTATGTTATTGGAATTCTCAAAGTACTCAAGCATAGGAATAAAAAATTCATTAGGAATGGGAGGGGTTTTATTTGAATAAAATATTATTCTCACCAATTGGAGATACAGATCCTGTTAGAGGTGGTTTTGATGGTGCAATGCTTCACATAGTTAGACATTTTAAACCTGATATAATATATCTGTATTTTACAAAAAAGATGAGTGAAATTGATTATTCTACAAATGTTTATCAAAGATTTATTCATAAAATTAATTCTGATTGTAGAGTAATAAAAAAACATACAGATATTGAGGATGCCAGCAATTTTGAATACTTTGTACATGATTTTGAAGAAATAATAAATGAAATTGTAAATGATTATCCAGATTGTGAACTATTAATAAACGCAAGCTCAGGGACTCCTCAAATGAAAATAAATTTATGTCTATTAGCAGTTACTTCAAGTATAACTCCAACTTTAATTCAAGTACAAAGCCCCAATAAAGGATCTAATAGAGATGTATCTCATGAAAATGATTATTCTGACTCGGCTTTTGAGAATAATTTTGACAATCTTCCTAATAGTGAAAATAGATGTGTTATAAATCCCAATATATTAGGTTTTAGAAAAGCCAAAATTAAGAGTCAGGTAAAAGCTTTAATAGAAAACTATGATTATAGAGCTGCATCTAATATTTTAAAACCAGAAAAAGAACTTTTTACAAAAGAAATATTTTTACTTTTAGAACATGCACGACTAAGGATTCATGACAATTATCATTCTGCAATAAAGTTAATTAACAAAAATAGTTACTTTGAATTTTTAAAAAATAAAGTATCCTCTGAATTGTGTGATCTTATAGAATATTTGAGTATTATGGGAATTAAGCAAAGACAAGGAGAATTAACAGACTTTATATTAAGAATAAATCCATTTATAACAAAGCTTTCACAGATTTATATTAATAAAAGCAAAATACTTAAACTTGAAAATATAACTGATAGAAGAATGAGATTAAAAAGAGAGCTTATTGAAAAATCTAGTCCTGATTTAATGAGTTTTCTTGATTATGAATTTAGTATTAAAAATTCAATTGAAGAAGGAAGTTTTAGGGATAATTCTGAAATTGGAGCAACAAATTTAATTATATTATTAAAATATGTAGTGAAAAATAGTTCATTTAATAAGGATGCAAAAGAATCTCTTTTAATAATACTAGATTTTTTTAAAACTGTTTTAAGAACTAGAAATGAACTAGCGCATAATATTTTGATTACTACAGAGGAAGAATTAAAAAATGATTTAGGAAAAGATTCAAAGAGTATTTTTAATGATATTTTTAAGCTTGTTAAATTCCTTTTCTCAAAAGAATTATCTTCTGTTAATTTTGAAATATATAATACAATAAATAAAAGAGTAATAAAAAAAATGGATAATAGTATTGTTTAAGGATATTTGCTAATATAGATTTATCAGACATGTACCACAAAAAATACGAAAACAGTATAAAGAAACTTGAAATAGATTATGTTGTTAAAAGATTACAATTTTGATAATAAGTCAAAAGAAATAATAATATGGTATAATGATAGAAATTAAGTAAACATTTTCAAGGGGGAGTAAATATTATGTTAAAAGAAATATGTATAGTAGTATTAACTGTTTGTGTTTTGGTGGGGAATTTTTCTGTTTATGCAAATTTAATCGAAAAAGCATCTACAAATTCAGAATATGATCGTACACTTTTAATAGGTGATTTGAATTATGATGGAAGAGTTAGTTCAACTGATTATGTTATAGCTAATAGGTATATTCTTAATGGAATTGACTTAAAGACAACAGATGTAAAAAGTTTTTTAGCTTCAGATGTAAATGGAGATGGTGTCTTTAATTCTACAGATTATGTATTAATTAGAAGGTACATATTACAATTGATAACAAGTTTTCCTGTTGATGATATTGATTACATGCTTGGAGATCTAACAGGTGATGGAAAGCATTCTTATGAAGATATAGAAATCCTCGAAGCACTTATTT
Source organism: Acetivibrio alkalicellulosi (assembly GCA_008125075.1). Classification (GTDB taxonomy): domain Bacteria; phylum Bacillota; class Clostridia; order Acetivibrionales; family Acetivibrionaceae; genus Herbivorax; species Herbivorax alkalicellulosi. The sequence goes on from VLTH01000001.1 coordinate 837,015, forward strand.
TAGATGAAATAGATGATATTTCACCTATGCTTATGCTTGTTGCTGATATTAATGAAGACGGAGTAGTTGATGAAAATGATTTGATATTTCTTAAGGAAATTGTTTATAGTAATAGTCTTAAACTTGAAGGAGTAAATTGGTATGTAGATGGTATTTTTACAGGTGACCTAGACATTGTAAAAGTTTACATTAAAGGTTCTATAGATGGAGAACGTGCAACTATCACAACATTTATGTCTGGTCAAAGTGAAGAAACCGAGCTTAAGTTAGATGAAAGCAAAAGATTTTCACAACTTGTATCTCTGGAGTCATTTGAAAAAATCAATATAATAGAAGAAAATTATTACAGCACGACTATTACTGTATACAATGGATCTGATAGAATTTCTCACCAACTAAAAAGCCCAAATTTAGCTAGTGAATACAAAGAAAAATGCTACGATGATAGATGTGAAGCAAAAGCATTGGCTACATCAATTTCAGATGAAATTATTCCACCTGAAGAATTGGTTGATGAAATTCAAAAACACCTATCAGTTATTAGAACTACATATATTGAATTGATGCCTCAATTGGGACGTATTAGGTATTTATGTGATACTGATTGGATTTTTGTAAAATTAGATGAGGAATCATATATTGATGTATTAAATGGATATTATTCTCATTGGGATGAATTAAATTATATTTACAAAATAAATAGGATTCTAACTGGAGGTTTTTCAAATACTCAAAATCTATCGTCATTAATGTTTGATGGTCCCGTAAATGCTAAAATGTATGTACAATTGCCTGGCATTTTATCAGCAGGTAGATTAGAGTTAGGTGATTCCATCTATACTAAGGTTATAAATGGGAATAGGGTATATTTATTTTATCGTAGGTATGATGCTTTTGAAATAGGTATATATGGTTTTAAAATTGAGAATGATTCACCAGAATTTTTAGGATATTATAATTCAGATTTACATTATGATAGTAAGCCAGATTGGCTAATTGAGTTTGAAAAAAATTAAGTTTTTTGGCCCTTAAAAAAGTGTTTACATTACCCTTGTGATATGGTATAATTTATGCTTGTGGAATACGGGCGGTCCTCTGTTTATAATACAAGAACGTCTATGAAGGAAGGAGGATAAGAATATGGATGTAATTAGAGCTATTGAGCAGGAACAATTAAAAGCTGATGTAATCAATTTTGAAATTGGTGACTACGTTAAAGTACATGTTAAAGTAAAAGAAGGAACTAGAGAAAGAATACAGGTTTTCGAAGGATCTGTAATTGGAAGAAGAGGTTCTGGCGTTAAAGAATGTTTTACAGTTAGAAGAATCTCATATGGCGTAGGTGTGGAAAGAGTGTTTCCTGTACATTCTCCAAAGATTGAGCGTATTGAAATTGTGAGAAAAGGAAAAGTTAGAAGAGCAAAGTTGTTTTATTTACGTGACAGAGTTGGTAAAGCTGCAAAAGTTAAAACAAGATTGGTTAAGAAATAAACTAAAAGGGACTTTTAAAAGTCTCTTTTGTTTTAGTAGAAGTCTTGGAACGTAGTGAAAGACTTAAAAGCGAAGGGGCTCGATGCCCCAAGCTTTTAGTAGAAGTCTTGGAACATAGTGAAAGACTTAAAAGCGAATAGCTCCTCTTATAAAGCCTTTAAAATAAGGGTATATTATTATAGATATAGTTCTTTTAATAATAAAAAAACAATGGTATAATAATATAAAATGATTAACTGAAATATTACTTACGCTCTTCAAAGAGCCTATTTGGTATTAAATAAGGCTAAAGTGGAAGTTATATTTTCAGAAATCCTAAGCTGTTATTTTATAAAATAATATTTTTTTGAACAGGATAAGGGCTAGTTATAATATGGGATCATGGAATAATTATGGAAAATCTGATAAAGTTGATATAGAAGCGCTTAAAAAAAAATATGGTGTAGATTTTCAATCACCAAAACCTGACTATTTAAAAGAATTTATAAATTGGGTTATGCTTATTATTGCAGCTGTCCTAATAGCCCTTGTTATAAGAACTTTTGCTTTTGAATGGGTAGTTGTTAGTGGTCCTTCAATGGAGGATACTTTATATAATAATGAAATTCTTTTTGTCAATAAATTAGGTTATATATATTCAGAGCCTCAAAGGGGAGATATTGTAATTATGGAATACAAAAAAGGAGATTGGAACTACTTGCCTTTTCATGAGTTGTTTCCTTTTGTAACCCTTTTTTTTCCCCAGAAAAATGAGGTCAACTATGTCAAAAGAGTAGTAGGTATACCTGGCGATACAATTGATATAAGGGATGGAAGTGTATATATAAATAATGTTTTGTTAGATGAACCATATATAAAAGGTCTTTCCTATCCAAAAAGTTTTGAACTTCCTGCAATAATTCCAAATGACCATGTTTTTTTATTAGGTGACAATAGAGAAAATAGTCAAGATAGCAGAAACCTAGGTTTTATTGAATATGAAAAGGTAAAAGGAAAAGTTACATTTAGAATGCTTCCTTTTGATAGTTTCGGGAACATATATAATAATATGAATTAAATTTTGATGGAGGATATATATGAATATACAGTGGTTTCCAGGGCATATGGCTAAAACAAAAAAATTGCTTTTGGAAAATCTAAAATTGGTAGATGTAGTTATTGAACTGTTAGATGCAAGAATACCAGTTAGCAGCAAGAATCCTGTAATTGATGAGGTACTTAAAAGCAAGCCTAAAATAGTAGCTTTAAATAAATCTGATCTGGCAGATGAGAAAGTTTTGAATATGTGGAAAGAATGGTATAGCTCAGTTGGTTATGCCAGTATTTTTATTAACTCAATTAAAGGGACAGGTATTAATCAGCTTAAAAATAAAATGCGTGATGTTATGAAAGAAAGAATTCAAAGAGATCGTGAAAAGGGTAGGATATTCAGACCTGTAAAAGCAATGATAGTTGGAATACCAAACGTAGGTAAATCCTCCCTTATAAATAAAATATCTGGCAGAGGAAGTGCCATAACAGGTGACAGGCCAGGCGTAACTCGAGGAAAGCAATGGATTAATGTTAATAATGAAATTCAATTGCTAGATACTCCGGGGATATTATGGCCAAAATTTGAAGATCAGAGAGTTGGAATTAATCTTGCAATTACCGGTGCAATAAAAGATGATATATTAGATACAACAGAATTGGCAGCTTCTTTGTTTGAAATTTTATGTGCAAACTATCCTGAGTACTTAGTTAAACGCTACAAATTAACTACTATTGAAGGAAAAACCGGATTGGATCTTTTGTTAGAAGCTGGCAAAAACAGAGGGTGTATAATTTCAGGTGGACAAGTAGATATGACTAGAATAGCATCTGTTGTTTTAGATGAGCTCAGAGGTGGTAAAATAGGAAAAATTTCATTGGAAAGACCAGAAGATATTTTACACTGAAATTGCACTCCCATAAAATCAAAGGTTCTTTCAAAAATAGTAGATTTGGAGTTGTGAGGATGAAAATAAGTATAAAAGAAATTGAGAGTTCCATAAAAGATTTAAGCTTTGATGAAGCACTAGAGAAGCTTTACTCATATAAAGAAGAGTGTGGAGATAAAGTTTTAAAATTGATAGAAAAATATAAAAAGAAAAAAGATCAATATCAATTGGAAGTAAAACGATACGAAGAAATGTCCAATTATGAAAAAGACGGATTTAATAAAGGATATAAATTAATTGCAGGAATAGATGAAGCAGGAAGGGGGCCTCTTGCCGGTCCTGTTGTTGCAGCTGCCGTTGTATTACCAAAGGATATTTTTATTGAAGGGCTTAATGATTCAAAAAAGCTTAGTGAGAAAAAAAGAGATGAGCTATTTGACATTATAAAAAATAAAGCTCTTGATATTGGAATTGGAATTGTAGATGAAAAGGAAATTGATCAAATAAATATTTTAAATGCTGCAAAAAAGGCCATGACTTTAGCAGTTAATAATCTTAGCACTTGTCCTGACTTACTCTTGATTGATGCTGAAAGTCTTGATGGTTTAAATATAAAACAAGTTCCCATAGTTAAAGGAGATACTCTTAGCATATCCATTGCTGCTGCTTCCATAATAGCAAAAGTTACAAGGGATAAAATGATGGAAGAAATGGATAAAAAATATCCTGATTATGGATTTATAAAACATAAGGGATATGGAACAAAAGATCACATTAATTCTATAAAGAAATTTGGTATTTGTCCGATACATAGAATAAGCTTTACTAAAAAGTTTGTTTAAAAATTGGGGATGAATACTTTGAAAATAGCACAGTTTCTTGAAGGTCAGCTTAATGTTTCTTCAAAAACCGATATATTGTCATCTTTAAAAATAGGTGATGTTTTAAGGGCTAAGGTTCTTGAAACTACTAAAGATACTCTTATAATAAAGCTAACTGATGGCACTTTAATAAACGCTGCCACAATGACTGATATTGATGTTAAAAATGGTGAGTATGTTGATTTTGTAGTAAAAAATAATATAGATGGTCAAATATTTCTTGAAACATTAAAAAACACTACGCAAAAGTCAATAGATGGGGATAAAGAAATAAATAAAGAGCTTTTAGAGCTAGGTATAAAAGGTGACAAAAGAGCTATTGACATTGCAAAGCAAATAAAGTCAAATGATGTATCTGTAGATAAGAATTTTTTTGATAAAGTAATTGATACTTTAGAAAAATACGATAATTTATCAATTGATAAAGCAGTTTATCTTTTGTCTAAAAATATTCTTCCCATAGAGAAAAACATATCTTCTTTAAACCAGATAGTAGATGAAAAATATAAAATAGGTGATGAAATAAACAAGCTCTTTAATGAGCTTATATCTATTGAACATGAAGAAACAAATATATTACTTGAAAAACATCTTAAAAGCTCTGCCCATAAAAAAACACATACTAAAACTGAAAAAAGTTATAATTTAGATAGTATTAATGAAGAATTAAAATCACTTGATATTTCTCCTGAGAATAAGAGTATTTATGAAAAGGTATTTAAGTCAATTGACATAAATAAATTTGATTTTGAAAATATTAAAGAATTAATACACTATGTCAAAGACAATGTAAGTGTTTTTTTTAATGATAGTGATAAGGATTTTGAAGCTATTATTAAAAATCTAATAAAAAAATCCAGCAGTGTTAATGAAAGTTTAAATCAAAAAAAAAATAATGATATCCTAAAAGAAAATAGTAAAAATGAAGTTATTAAAAATATCTTTGATAAATTTTTTATTAATATAAACAAAGACTCTAAAGGACATGAGCTTAATGTAAAAAATACATATACGGAAATTTACAAAGAAATTGAGATAATAAAAGATGTGATAAACCAATCTGAATTTTTGGGTAAAGGAGAAATAATTGATAAAATAGACAATATTCAAAATAACTTAAGGTTTTTAAATGAGTTAAATAATCATAATACATATATCCAAATTCCTTTAAACTTTTTTAATAATAAGCATACTGGAGAACTCTACATATTAAAAAGAAATGGTGGCAAAAAAAATATCAATAGGGAAAATACCAGTGTGTTTTTATCTTTAAATACTTTAAATTTAGGCCAGGTAGATACACTTATAAATTTAAACAAAAAAAATATAACTTTAAATATCAGTGCAAAAACAACTGAAATGATTAATTTTATAAAAGAAAACTATGCACAACTTTATAATACATTATTAGAAAAAGGATATAAGGTTGTCGATATAAGATATAGGATATTAGAAGATAGCGTAAATATATTAAATGTAAATAATATAGCAGAAAAGGAAAGTAAAACACAAAAACTTGATTATAAAATATAAAAAATAAAAGAAAGGTAGCTATTTTATATGGAAAACAAAAAAAACAAAGTAAAACAAGTTGCAGCTTTAAGGTATTCTCCTGATAAAAATAGTGCACCTGAAATAATAGGATTGGGAAAAGGAGAAATTGCCCAAAAAATTCTTGAAAAAGCAAAAGAAAATCACATACCAATTTATGAAAATGAAGATCTTGCAACCACTTTAAATACTTTCAACATTGGAGATGAGGTACCACCAGAGCTTTATGAAGTTGTTGCAGGTATTCTTGCATTTATCGGAGCTATAGATAAGAAATATGGTGATAGAAAATGATTAATAAATGTAAAATAGGAGCAATTGGAGAGGAATATGCATTAAAATTTCTCAAACAAAACAACTTTAAGATTCTAGATAAAAATTTTAGATATAAAAGGTTAGGTGAAATTGACATAATTTCCTGGGAAAGCGACATTATTTGCTTTCAAGAAGTAAAGACACGAAGTTCCATAGAATATGGTTATCCCAGGGAGTCTGTAAATTTTAAGAAGCAGGAAACTATAAGAAAACTTGCACAAATATACATAAATAGACATGGTTTGCAGGACGAAAATATTAGGTTTGATGTTATTGAGGTTTACATAGAAAAAAAGGAAAGCCATATTTTTTTAAAAAGTATAAATTTAATTAAAAATGCCTTTTAAGGAGGTAGTATATTGTATGCATGAAGGTCATAGAATGAGACTTAAAAATAGATTTTTAAAAGAAGGATTGGATGGTTTTGAATCTCATCAAATACTTGAGTTACTCTTGTTTTTTTCTATTCCCAGAAGAGACACCAATGAAATAGCACATAGATTAATAGAAAAGTTTGGTTCTTTGTCAGGAGTGTTTGAAGCTGACCCTAAAGAGCTTGCTAAAATACAGGGAATAGGCGAAACCTCTGCTTTTTTACTATCTTTAATTCCACAACTTTCAAGAAGATATGCAAGTGATAGATGGAGAGATAAGCCAGAACTTAATAGTTCTATAAAAGCAGGAGAGTATGCAGTATCATTATTTACTGGAAGAAAATACGAGGTGTTTTATGTAATATGTTTAGATGCACAAAACAGGGTTAATTATGCCCAGATAGTTAATGAAGGTACAATAAACGAAGCTGCTGTATATCCAAGAAATATAGTTGAAACTGCTCTTTTGCATAAGGCAAATAGTGTTATTTTAGCTCACAATCATCCAGGAGGAAGTTTAAATCCCTCAAGAGGGGATATGGAAGCAACTAAAGCTATTAAGAGGGCATTAGAAGCAATTTCAATTAAAGTGGTTGACCATATAATAGTGTGTGGAGAAAAATATGTTAGCTTTGCAGAAAGAGGCCTTTTAGATTAATCCATGTCTTAAAGTGAATTTATGGTCTATTTGACATCAAACAAGTTCCATAATGCACCCTTGTAGTGTTATTTACAATTCCTCATTGCCACCCAGGCCTTTAGTCTTTAGTTTTTTATCTACATATTCATCAATAAATATTTTAATTACTGCAATTATAGGAACACCTAAAAACATCCCTAGTAGCCCAAATAAACCACCACCAACAATTATTGCTGTTATTATTAATAGAGGACTTATTCCTACCTGATCTCCAATTATTTTAGGGCCTAAATACCAACCGTCAAATTGCTGAAGTAAAACTATTATTATTGCAACCCATAATGCCTGAATTGGACTTATAAAAAGGGTTATTATTATGGCAGGAACTGCACCAATAAATGGCCCTACATAGGGAATCATATTGGTAATACCAACAATAATACTAATTAGTAGCGCAAAGGGAAGTTTGAAAATAGACAGTATTATAAAACATAATATAGCTATAATAACAGAATCTAATGATTTACCAAATAGATATTTAGAAAATACATAGTGAGTTTTTTTGCCAACGCCAATAAAAGTATATGCATTCTTATTAGTGAAAAAAGCATACAGTAGTTTTTTTGCGCCACGAGCTATCTTTTCTTTATCGCTTAACATGTATATAGAAATAATAAGTCCAAATACAAACTTTAGCAAATTAGATGTTAAACTCATAGTTGTTTTAAGTAAAAATTCAATGGGAACATCAATAATTTCCATTAATCTTGATGAAATTTTTTCTAAATTATCTCTGATATAAATTTCAACATTGTAATGATCATAGCTTTGGAGCTTTTCAATTAATTCATTAATCTGAATTTCATAATGGTTTATATGTCTTGGCAAATCATTTGATAGCTGTTTAACACTATTTGTTAAAGCAGGTGTAATTATTGTAATTGCAAAAACCACAACAGCTACTAAAAACACATATATTATTAAAATACTAAAAATTCTTCTTATTTTAAGCTTTTTTTCAAGCAATACCATTATGGGATTTAGAAAATAGGCAATAGCAAAAGCCCATATTAAGTAACTAAAAAGAGAAAATACAAAGCTTAAAGCTACCTGTATTTCTGATAAAAAAGTATAAGGATTATTAATTAGCTTATAAAGTAGAAATGCTATAACCAAAATAGGTATAAATTCAATATGTGGTATTTTTTTGTTTTTTAAAAACATTAATTCTACTCCTTTTGTTAAAAACTGTATTTCGAAGAAAATAAGATATACAATTTGTATGAAAGCCTTCTAAATAAAGAGCTCCATGCCTTAAGTTTTATAAAACAAATTATATCATATGGTATTGTTGTCTACAAGACATAGAAAAAAATAAGTATATTTTTAATAGACTTTATATTATTATATATAAGAGGTTATTAATAATAAATGGATGTGATGATATGATTATTTTAGATGCTCATTGTGATACTTTAACCAAAATAATGGAAACAAACTCAAATTTGTACCATAATAATTCACATGTAGATTTACAAAGATTAAAAAAAATAGGGAAATCCGTTCAATTTTTTGCTGCATTTATAGATCCTGCATATTGTCAGGCCTATGCATTAAAAAGAGCTCTTCAGATAATAGATGTTTTTTATAGCCAATTAGAAATATATAAAGACAACATGATGTTATGTTGTAATTACAATGATATTTTAGATGCTTTATCACAAAACAAAATTGCTGCAATACTATCAATAGAAGGCGGAGAAGCCCTTCAAGGAGACTTGGGTGTTTTGAGAATGCTTTATAAGCTTGGTGTAAGGAGCATTTGTCTTACGTGGAATTATAGAAATGAAATTGCAGATGGTGTTTTGGATGGACAATCAAAAGGCGGTCTTACTCCTTTTGGCAAAGAGGTAGTAAAAGAAATGAATAGTCTTGGAATGTTAGTAGATGTTTCCCACATTTCACAAAGGGGATTTTGGGATGTGCTTGAAATTTCAAATAAACCAGTTATTGCATCTCATTCAAATGCAAAAAAAATATGTAATCATCTAAGAAATCTTACAGATGAACAAATTTTAGCTCTAAAAGATAATGGAGGAGTAACAGGGATTAATTTATGTCCCGATTTTTTATGTGAAAGTGGCAATGCTACAATAAAAGATATTATAAATCATATTGAACATATAATAAGCTTAGTAGGTACAGACCATATAGGTTTAGGAGCTGATTTTGATGGAATTGATAAATTACCAGATGATATAAATGGTGTAGAGCATGTTGACAAAATAATAAACCAACTTATTAAATTAAATTATTCAAAAGATACCATTGAAAAAATTATGGGGGGTAATTTTTTAAGAACAATTAATAATTGTATGAAATAAATGTCTTAAGAAACCCTTAGTAGTCAACATGACATTCTTACTTAAGCCTAAATGATACATTGTCCTAAGAATCAAACAGCAAATAGAAGAATTATTCTGAAAATACTTTTTAAGAATAGAACCTTTTGATTTAATGCGCGTGCAATTTGTTTGCTTCGCAAACATGCACATGCGCAGCGTCATTCATTCGCTTTATACTTTTCATTCTATGTTGGTGAGCTTTTTGCTCATGAATGTCTAATTAAGAAAAGAAGGAACAATAACTATTCATCTTTATCCATAACAAATACTTGATGGGGAGGAATATGCAACATCAACTTACTACTGTTACACTTGTGAATATGAGGACATGACATTTTCGATAATTCAACTTGTAGTATACATCTTTTGCAGTTTACAACAATTATAGTTGAAAAAACTCCATTTATCTTGTCTATAATAGTACACTCAAAAGTATTATCATTATTATGTGAATCAGAGCAGAAACTTATATGGTGAGATCTTATTCCTGCTACCTTTATTTTAGATGGTTTTAATTTTGGCTTTATTGCTTTAAAAATAAGTTCATTTGATTTAAGTATTAGATGCTGGTCAGTTTCTTTTAATACCGTCACATCTAATAAATTCTTGCATCCAGTTATTCTTGCAGTTGTTAAGTTAGCAGGGGTATGAACAATATCATCTTTTGTTCCATACTGTAGGTTATTGCCTTTATCCATAATCATAATGTGATCACAAATACGATATGCTTCCTCAATGTTATGAGTTACAAGTAATACAATACCGTCAAAATTATTTTTAATAATTGATATTAATTCTTTTTCTAATAAATGTTTAATATGGCTATCAAGAGCTGAAAAGGGTTCGTCTAACAATAATAAATCAGGTTCTGTAATTAATGTTCTTGCAAGAGCGGTTCTTTGCTGTTGACCACCAGATAGTTGGCTTGGATAATGATCTTCTAGACCATCAAGCTGCATACGTTCAATCATTCTTTTTATTTTTTGAATCCGTTGTTTTTTTTCTAAATGCTTTACCCCGTAACCAATATTGTTCATAACCGTCATATGAGGAAACAATGCATAATGTTGAAATACATATCCAATGTTTCGTTTTCTAGAAGGGATATCTATTTTAAATTCAGAAGAAAACAATAACTTATCATTCAATCTAATTAATCCACTATCAGGGGTTTGAAGACCAGCTATGCATTTTAGAGTCATACTTTTACCACAACCTGATGGTCCAAGTATACCTAATACACCATTTTTAGCAGTAAAAGTTGACTGAAGTGAAAAATTGCCTAATGTTTTTTTTATTAATAGTTCTAACATAATAAATCATCCTTTTCTCATCTTTCTTTCTAGAAGGTTTATTGTAAACAAAAATATGATTGCAATGCTAGTCATAATAAATACAAGTAAGTTAGCCATATATTTGTCACCAGCTTGAAGTGCATCATAAATTGCAATTGGCATAGTCATTGTTTTGTTAGGGATACTTCCTGAAACCATTAAAGTTGTGCCGAAATCTCCCAAAGCCCTGACGAAAGACATTGTTATACCTGCAAGAATTCCACGCCAAGCAATGGGTAATACAATAGTAAAGAAAATATTTAACTCATTTCGTCCAAGTAATCTTGCAGCATTCAAGTAATCTTCATTAATTTCAACAAAAGATGTCTTAGAGGATTTTATCAAGTAAGGAATAGAAACAACAGTTGAAGCAATTATAGCCCCTGTGGGTGTAAATACAATCATTTTACCAAAAGTATTTTCCATGAATGCGCCAATAGGAGATTGTCTTCCTAATAGGATAAGTAAGTAATATCCAAGAACTGTTGGTGGCAATACTACTGGTAAATTAGTCAAAGTATCCATAAAGTCAGTTACTTTTCCATCCCTTTTGCTTAAAAAGTAAGCAAAAGGGATACCTATAATAAAACTAATTATGGTAGCAGTTATAGCTACACGAAATGATAAATATAGTGGAAATAGATTAATATTATCCATAAATTATTCCTCCGGTGTTACAAAACCATACTTACTCATTATTTCTTTTCCTTCTTTACTATTAACAAATTCAACAAACTTTCTTGCAAGCTCTTCTTCTTTTGTACTATTAATTACAGCCATAGATTGCCTTAATGGTTCATGCATACTTTCATTTATAAGATTAAAATTCATTAAAGAGTCATCTTTTAGTGATAAAGCAATGATTCCAGCTTCCGCATTTTTAGTAGTGATAAAAGTCAGTGCTTCTGATATATTTTTACCATAAACCATTTTAGACTCTAATCTTTCCCACAATCCAGCTGTTATTAAAGCTTGTTTTGCTGCTAATCCATAAGGTGCATGGTAGGGGTTTGCAATTGAAATTTTAACAATTTCAGGATTAAGTAAGTCCTCTAATGTAAAAACTTCTAAGTGGCTACCTTTTAATGTGACAATACCAATTCGTCCAAGAGCATATAGTTGTTTTGTTTCAGATTTAATATGACCTTTTGTGTCTAGTTCGTATATAACAATTTCATTTGCAGCGGCAAATACATCAAATGGGGCGCCGTTAGCAATTTGTTCAGCAAGCATTCCTGTGGAACCAAATGAAAAAGTAATAATACAATCATGCTTTTTTTCAAATGCTTCTCCAATTTCGCTAAATGCATTAGTTAAATCTGAGGCAGCAGCAATAGTAAGAGTTGCTTTTTGGGAGGATATAGTACCTGTGGGAAAATTACATGCTGTAAAAGTAATAACAATTGTCATAAGTATAGTTAAAAAAATGTTTTTGTTCATTTTAATATCCTCCTAATTTCATATGCGTAGTTTATAAATTCGAAACGTTATAAAAATAATTGAACTATGGTTTTATATAACGTTATATACAGTTTAGTATATTTATCTATACGTTGTCAAGACGGAAAAGAATTTAAAGTTGTAATACGTAACGAAAAATGATATAATACTATTAAATATAAATATATAGCGAAAGGAATTGACATATACTATGGAGAATAAAAATGCTCTTACAGCACAGGAAGTTGCTGATATGCTAAAAATAGCCAAAAACACTGTTTACGAATTGGTTAAAAGAGGAGAATTAAATTCATATAAGGTTGGTAGAAAGGTAAGATTTACTCTAAAAGATTTGGAGGACTATATTTCTAATTCAAAAAGTATTAAACCTTCACCTTCTAAATATAATGAAGTGCATGAAGAAAACGATAGAATTGTAAAGTCAAGTTTTGGCTCTAATAATGATAATTTTGTTATATGTGGTCAGGACATTATGTTAGATGTGCTATCAAACTACATTGAATTTCATCCCAAGGGTGGAACTGCCCTTAGATCTTATATTGGAAGTTATAGTAGTCTTACTGCGTTATATCATGGGAGTGTTCAAGTTGCATCAGCCCATTTATGGGATGGTGAAACAAATCAATATAATTTACCCTATGTAAAGAGACTTTTACCAGGTACTCGTGTTGTAATAATACATCTTGCATGTAGAACCCAGGGATTTTACGTAGCAAAAGGCAATCCAAAAAAAATAATATCTTGGAGTGATCTTAAAAGAGAAGATATTACTATGATAAATCGTGAAAAAGGAGCTGGATCACGTGTTTTGTTAGATGAACATTTGAGATTATTAGGCATTTATGGTAGTAATATTAATGGTTATAAACGAGAATCTCAATCCCATATTACAGTAGCAAGTACAGTTGCTCGTGGAGGAGCAGATGTAGCAGTTGGAGACGAGAAAATGGCTCGTCAAGTAGAGGGTATAGATTTTATTCCTTTACAGAAAGAAAGATATGAATTAGTTGTTAGAAAAGAAGATATGAACATACCTCAAACTCAAGTATTATTGGAAATCCTTAGATCAGAAAACTTCAAGATGGAATTTAAAGGTGTTAGTGGCTATGATATAGCTGAAATGGGGAATATTGTGGCGGAAACTTAAAGGGACGGATGCTCCCATTACCTCTAAAAGGAGAGCCCGTGATGATCTTCGCGCCGGCTCAATATCAAACCCCTTATTATTAGTTAAAAGAGTATTGCTTTGTGTTTGTAAAATACATAATAAGTTATTTTAACTAATTTTAAAGATAATTAGATAGAAACCTTTGCTCGACCACTATAATAGTACCTTAGTTTTTATGCGAGTGCAATTTGTTTGCTGACGCAAACATGCACATGGGCAATAACATTTATTGGTATAATGCTTTTATCTTATGTTATTGAGCTTTATGCTCATGAATGTCTGAAAAAATACTTCCAATTTTCACCGTGGTCTACTTAGCATCAAATAAACCTGTAGTGAAATAGTACTTTTATTTTAAGCATTCCTAATATAGTGATCTTAACTCGAACCAGACGTATTTATATCATTAGAAAATAAATTTTCTTCAATAAATAAATCTAGCTCTTCCCTCCGACTAATAACAAGCCTTTGCGTCAACTTTTACTAAACCATGGACGAAACCTGTTATTAATCTTTGGCCGAATCTTATAAAGCTAAAAAAACCTCATAAAACTCTTGGTTCAACCATCACGAACCCTCGTTCTAATATCTTATCCATTTTGAAATTTAAATATTCATATTAAGATAAATGATGCTAAAAGGTTAATTCTTAGAATAAAATAAAGAATGATGATTGCCTTAATTAAAATTGAATAAAAAAAAATACTATCTTGCATTTTTGATAAATTTACATTTAAAAATATTTCTCAATGCAAGAGAGTTTCGAATATAGTGTAGGTATTCTTTAAATATCACTTCAACTTTTTCTAGAACCTATTTATCATAATAAAAGAGAGGGGGCGTCGAACCCCCTCTCTTTTAAGTCTTTCACTTTGTTCCAAGACTTCTAATAAAATAGAAGAGAAAGTTGTGTTTTGGGCAGTCCTAAGCACTTTTCCAAACATCTCCTGTGTTCTAAATATCAGGTGCATTGTCATATTAAAGTTTATATTTTTTATCTTTCAAAAAAAATTTGCATTTTTGATATCAAAAACTTGCAAAATAGAATATATTATATTAAAATTAAAGTACGGAAATAGCCCTTACCTTAATTTTCATTATTGGGCATATTGCGAAAGGGTAATACTATTATTCTTGGAAATTTTGTATTTAATAAATTTTCATTTAATGGTATTAAAATAATAGTTTTAAGTTAAAATCTACTGTATAGCAGATTTTAATGCCCTAAAAAGAAAGTTTTTTACAGCAATATATTATTTAAAGGGATGGTTGATTAAAGCCGTGGGATACAATATGAATTTTTGGAGGGTTATAACATGAAACTTTCTAAAAGAGCTCTTTCAATAAATCCGTCTTCAACTCTTGCTATTGATGCAAAAGCAAAAAAGATGAAGGCAGAAGGAGTAGATATAATTGGATTTGGTGCAGGAGAACCGGATTTTGATACTCCAAAGCACATAAAAGAAGCAGCAGTTGAAGCAATAAAAGAAGGATTTACAAAATATACACCTGCTTCAGGTATGATAGAATTAAAACAAGCTGTATGTGAAAAATTTAAGAAGGACAATGGTTTGAGCTATTCACCTGAGAATATAGTAATAAGTAATGGCGCAAAGCATTCTCTTGTTAATACTTTTCAAGCTATATGTAATCCTAGGGATGAAGTAATTATTCCAACTCCTTGTTGGGTAAGCTATCCTGAGATGGTTAAGTTGGCCAATGGCAAACCTGTATTATTAAAATCTACAGAAGAAGAGGGTTTTAAACCTACTATTGAAGAGTTTTTAAGTGCGGTAACAGATAAGACAAAAGCCATTGTAATTAATAGTCCAGGCAATCCAACAGGTATGATATATACAGAAGAAGAACTGAGGGCAATTGCTAAATTAGCTGTTGAAAGAAAAATATACATTATTTCTGATGAAATATATGAAAAATTAATCTATGATGGATTTAAACATATTAGCATCGCTTCATTTGATGACAAAATAAAGGAATTGACTATTTTGATAAATGGAGTTTCAAAGTCATACGCAATGACAGGGTGGCGAATAGGTTATACAGCTTCTAATGAAAAAATAGCTAAAATTATGGCAAATATGCAAAGCCATGCTACTTCAAACCCTAACTCTATAGCACAAAAGGCAGCTTTAGCTGCACTTAATGGAGCAGATGATATTATTGATACCATGGTTACAGAGTTTATAAAACGAAGGGATTACATGGTATTTAGAATAAACTCTATCAAAGGAATATCATGTATCAAACCAAACGGTGCCTTTTATGTTATGATGAATATATCTAAACTAATTGGCAAGAAGATAGAAGGAATAGAAATTAAAGGCTCCGATGTTTTTGCAGATGTTCTTCTTGAGAACGCTAATGTGGCATTAGTTCCTGGCTCTGGTTTTGGGTCTGATATACATGTAAGGCTTTCATATGCAACATCATTTGAAAATATAACTGAAGGATTAAATAGAATTGAAAAACTATTAGAAACGGTAATATAATATAACTTAGTAATGCTTTTTTGGAGGTAGATTAATTTGAAAAACACATATGAGAATCCTTTAAACTCAAGATATGCAAGTAGCCAAATGCAGGAATTGTTTTCTCCTGATATGAAGTTTAAGACATGGAGGAGACTTTGGATAGCTCTTGCAGAAGCAGAAAAAGAGCTAGGACTTGAAATTACACAAGAACAAATTGATGAGATGACAAAATTTAAGGATGACATAAATTATGATGTAGCAAAAGAAAAAGAAAGAGAATTTAGACATGATGTTATGGCTCATATACATGCCTATGGTGAACAATGCCTTAGTGCAAAAGCTATAATTCACTTAGGAGCCACTTCGTGTTACGTTGGTGACAATACAGATATTATAATTATGACCGAGGGTCTAAAATTAATTAAGAAAAAACTTATAGGTGTAATTAAAAAGCTTTCAGAGTTTGCTTTAAAATATAAAGATATGCCTACTTTAGGGTTTACCCATTATCAGCCTGCTCAGCTTGTGACAGTTGGAAAAAGGGCCTGTCTTTGGTTACAGGACTTATTAATTGATTTAGAAGATACAGAATATGTTCTTTCAAATATGAAATTATTAGGTTCTAAAGGTACTACAGGCACACAGGCAAGCTTTTTAAGCCTTTTTGAGGGCGATGATGAAAAGGTCAAGAAGCTTGATAAGCTTATAGCACATAAAATGGGCTTTGATAATGTATTTCCTGTGTCTGGTCAAACTTATACCAGAAAACTTGATAGCAGGGTACTAAATATATTAAGCAGTATAGCACAAAGTGCATATAAGTTTAGTAATGATATGAGGTTGTTGCAAAGTATGAAAGAAATTGAAGAGCCCTTTGAAAAAAATCAGATAGGCTCATCAGCTATGGCATATAAAAGAAATCCTATGAGATCTGAAAGGATTTCGGCTTTAGCAAGACATGTTATTGTTAATGCTCTAAACCCTGCCATAACAGCATCTACCCAGTGGTTTGAAAGAAGCCTTGATGATTCTGCAAATAAAAGAATTAGCATCCCAGAAGGATTTTTGGCCATTGATGCCATTTTAAACATTTATATAAATATCTCAGAGGGTTTGGTAGTTTATCCAAAAGTCATAGAAAAGCACATAGAGGATGAGTTACCCTTTATGGCCACTGAAAACATATTGATGGAAGCTGTTAAACGTGGTGGAGACCGTCAAGAACTTCATGAAAAAATTCGTGTTCATTCAATGGAGGCAGCAAAAGAGGTTAAGGAAAAAGGTTTGAAAAATGACTTGATTGAAAGGATTGCAGGAGATAAGGCTTTTGGCCTTGATATTAGTGAATTGCAGTCAGTTCTTGACGGCAAAAATTACATAGGACGATCTTCAAAACAAGTTGAAGAATTTATTGAAGAGTTTATTAAGCCCATTTTAGACAAGCATAATGTTGATGATTTAAAGGTGGAATTAATGGTATAGTATTATCATGTGCTATAATTTGCTTCATGAAGTTTCTTCCATATTTTTCTTTACTTAAATAATATGCACTCAAATAGTATAATTAATGTTGAATTTCGAATATTTATGTAGTAAAATTAGATAGGATGTAATGATGTTTTATCCTTTGAACTGGTTTTTAAATCTTTAAGTAACATTCTATTTAGTAGAGTTTTAAAACTTAGACATCTTTTTACTATAAGTATTCGGAGGAATTTTATGATCAATAAGTATAGTAATATACCTTTGTATTTCCAATTGAAAAATTTAATTATAGATAAAATTGAGAGCGGTATTTATCCACCTGACTCTAAAATTCCATCTGAGCAGGAATATTGCGAATTATATGGTATAAGCCGTCCTACAGTAAGACAGGCTATAAGTGAACTTACAAGTAATGGTTATTTATATAAGGAGAAGGGCAAAGGTACATTTGTATTAAAGCCTAAAACTTCTATTGATACAAAAAAATATACAGGTTTTACTGACTCAATTTTAGATAATGAGATTACAGAAGAAAGAGAAATATTATCTATAGATACTATTGAAAGTGATGATTGTAATAATATTAAGGATATATTTAACTTTAGCGGCAATATGAGAGTGAATTTTGCTAAGATATGTTTTAGGACAAAGCATGAAAATGAAGTTTTTTCATTGAACACTTCATATATTCCACTAAGTCTTTTTCCTGATATCATAAATGATATTAATAAAAAGAAAGCTTCTTATGATATCTTGAGGGGAAAGTATCCTTTAGTACCTATAAAATCAAAAAGTTCTTTGGAAGTTATTTTTACTAATCCTGGTGAAGCACAGTATTTAATGGTTCAACCTGGACATGCTCTTATGAAAATAACTAATATTATTTTTTCTAAAAGTGGTCAGGTTGTTGAGTATGTGGAATCAAAATACAGGTCTGATAAATGTAAGCTGTGTTTTGACAATGTTAAGTGATGTATAGAGGCTTTGGAATGTTTTATAAAAAAAATTATAAAAACTTTAAAAAAACACTAATGTTATTTCATATATAGATCGATATATAATGTGAATCAAACAAAAGCTTACTTGATTCTAAACTTTAGTATTTTAAAAAATTTTTATATATAGTTTACTCCCCTAAACATTCCCATGTATTCTTCCCACCTATATGGAGTGCATGGGAGTTTTTTTTTTTTGCAAATTTACTTGAGATATAGGGAGGGTGTAATAAATGTGAAAAAAACATTCTAGAAACTCAAGTTACCCAATGTTTTAAATTATAAATACTGATTTGTCTTAGTATGGTATAATTAATGTAAGAGTTGTATATTTAACGTGGTATTAATTTTTTAACCTTTAGAAAACAAAAAGGACAATAGGAGAAATCAACAATTTGTATTGTTATTAACAGTTGATTAATGTAAAATATAATATGAGAAAAAAAAGGGAGATAAATATATGGATTTAAAGATATTTAAAGGATATGAACGGTTTGATGATCATTATCCTTCAAATACTGTAAAATATGCTTTAGAAAATAAGGAAAAGGCAATACCTGAGCTTCTTAATATACTTAACTTTACACTTGAAAATGTAAGTAGTCTTTACAAGGACAGTAAATACCTTATTCATTTTCCAGCTGTTTATTTGTTGTCTTATTTTAGGGAAACTAGAGCCTATGAGACTATTATTAAGCTGGCAAAGTTAAAAGATGAAGTTATTTTTGGCTTATTTGGAGATACTGTAACAGAGGACTTAAAGAAGATTTTTGCCTCTTTATATGATGGAAATATAACTTTTCTTAAAGAAATAATTGAAAACTCATCTATTGATGAGAATATAAGATGTGAAGCATTAGAATCCCTTTTGATATTACTAAATCTAAATGATATCACTAGAGAAGAACTGGTTTTTTATTTTAAAGAGCTTATGAATGGTAAGCTTGAGAAAGACTATAGCTTTGTTTGGGAAACCCTTGTAAATTGTTGTTGTCTAATTCACCCTAAAGGACTTATTGATAATATTAAAGATGCTGTCAATGATGGGAAAGTTGAGTCTTTCTTAATAGATTGGAGTCTAATGGAAACAAATTCAAAAAGAACAGTGAAAGATGTATTAGGTGAATTAAAAAAAGATGAATACTATTCCATAATTACAAAAGAAGATGTACTTGCCTTAGAAGAATGGGTTGGAGGATTTAATTTTGATAAGGATGATGAATATGATGAGCAGGATGATGATGAATATGATGATTGGTTTGATAATTATGATTATGATAAAGAATATTACATAAAAGAACATGATAATAAAATTGATATAAAGACAACTAAATATAGTAATAATTTAATTACCATTCCTTTTTTTAAAGAGATCAGGACAGAGTTAAACTCACCATGTCATTGTGGTAGCAATAAAAAGTATAAAAATTGCTGTTTTTTTAAAGATCAAAATATGAGAAAAGGATGATAGGGGGTTCCCCTACCATCCTTAAAGTGAAATATTGTCCACTTTACCGTCTCCTAGTTTAACTAAATAGACGTCCCAATAGTCCTTACCTAGTTGTTTTGCAAAGTTTCTGTCAAATACTGCAAAGTCGAATCTGTATTTACCTTTTATGGCGCTTCCTGTATCCATGGCGACTGCATAACCTAATCCTTTTATATAAAAAACTGTTCCAAAGGGCCAATAATCTTTATCTATTGCAATTGAAATTCCAGGAATTATTGGTTTTCCTGATCTGGTTATACCTTTATTATTTCCACATTCTATTGCACTTGGAGTATAGAAAGTTCCAAGAAACTTGCCTAAATACTCTCCTCTTTCGATGGAATCTCTTGAGCTAATTCCTTCAAAACTTGTATAGTTAAGTGGTTTAATACCAATTGATGCAGCTTGCTTTAGTGAGTTTTGAAGTTCTATATTATCTTCAACCAGCTCTTTGTTCATTTTCTCTAATTCATCAGTTTTTATTTTTAGCTCTTGAATTTGTTCTAATATTTCTTCATTTTGTATAAGTATTTTACTATATTGTTCTTTTAAAATTTGATAATCGCTTTTTATGGTTTCATTTTCATTTATTAAAACATTATTTTTATCATTTTCATACTGTGCTCTTAAAAATGCATCCTGATAGTCTTTTTTGGTTTCATTATACCAACCATATAAATTAAATGTAATTAAAGCTAAAGCTATGGCAACTACAAATAGTATATATATTAATGCTCTATATAATACCGTCAATTTTCTATTACGCTTTCGAGGCTCACTTAATGACGGTGCCTCATCGCTTGACATACTTTTATCCTCCTCTTTTATAGTCTTATTTTTCTATTTAAATTATCAACATATTTTTATATTTTTATTCATATTATTTATAAATTAAATATTTGGGTGCATATTTTTCTTCACTTAACTTACGTACACCCAAAATATTTTTTATATATTTACATCAAAAAAAAATTGTGCTATAATTAATATTCGTTATCGGGGTGTAGCTCAGCTTGGTATGAGTGCTTGCTTGGGGTGCAAGAGGTACAAATACGTGAGATATCCTAAATGTAAGACTTAGAAGGTGGTAAAAAATAATTTGACAACAATTTTGACAACAATGCTCTAAAATTAGAATTAAATATATATTATAATTATATGTTTAATTGTGATATTAGACATCCGAAAGAAATATATTCTCAATTTGCAAAAATCTTTGTAATTCTCATGTAATCATACATATCAGTAAAAGCATTTAAACATGCTTTAAACATCTTTAAATATCCAAATGGTAAAATCCCTTAAACTTCATTTAAGCAGCTAGAAACTATCTTAATCAGCCTTAAACTATACTTAAAATTAATAAGAATAGATGATATTAAAACTAGTTACATAAGAATTTTGTTCTAAATTTATATTATCTTGTTTACAAAATAACCAAAAAAATGATACACTAAACTAAAAAAATATAGATCAAGGTTGTAAGATGAATGAAAAAAATTATATATGAGGTATGTATATCGATTTTAGCTATTATTGCAGTCGGTATTACATTTTTAGATTTGGTTAATAAAATTAATATAGAAGATACAATTGTTTTACAATTAATAGATAATGTGGTTTTAGGCATTTTTATAGTGGACTATTTTATAAGATTATTATTAAGCAATGAAAAGAAGCTGTATTTTAAGCAGAATATATTTGATTTAGTTGCAATAATACCTTTTAGTTCATTATTTAGAGTTTTTAGAATATTTAGATTATTCAGAATAATAAAAATGGTTAAAGTAACGAGATTGTTGAAATTATCAAAATTAGTAGTGTTTTTTGTTAGAGCTACAAAAAGACTACAAAGTTTTTTACAAACTAATGGTTTTATATATTCTCTATATATTACTTTTGGAACAATAATTCTAGGTGCAACAGCAATATATACTTTTGAAAGAAATTATTCTATAAATACTTTTGAGGATGCTTTATGGTGGAGCTTTGTCACAACAACTACGGTAGGTTATGGAGATATTTCACCAGAAACACAATCAGGACGGTTAGTTGCAGTTGTATTAATGATTGTTGGAATAGGTTTTTTAGGAATGTTTACAGGTACTGTAGCAACATACTTTATAAGAAATAAGAAAACTGTAGAAATCAATGAAAATAATATTGATTTATCAGGTTTAGATAAAGAACAACTACAACAAGTTAATGATTTTGTTAATTTTCTAAAAAGTAAACAGTCTGAGTATTTATAAATTATCTTAAGAGTGAGGTTATTACAATGGGGTTTAAATTCGGAAAAAGTATTAGAGTTGGAAAAAGTATGAGGTTAAATGTAAGTAAAAGTGGAATAGGAATGAGTGTAGGGGTTAAAGGAGCGAGAGTTGGAATAGGATCAAGAGGCATTAGACAGACATACTCGATACCTGGAACTGGTCTTTCATATTCAAAACAAACTTCACTTAATTCAAATAGAAGGTATGGTAATAAAAATGTAAATTTCAAAGACAGTAATAATTTATCAGATAATCATTTTGGATTTGATCTTCAACAACAAAGAATACGTGGAAGTAAATGGGTAATATTTAGTATAATATCCTTATTTCTTATTCTAGGCAATATTATTTTTATTGTGCCTTGTATAATATTCTCTTTTTTATATTATAAATCATTGAAAGATTCAGAAAATAATTCTAATAAACTATTTAATAAAGCCCTAACTTTTTATATAAATGGAAACTTTACCGCTGCTTTACCATTACTACAAAAATCAGTTGAATATTTCGATAGTAATATTAATGCACATCTTCTTTTAGCCTTAGTATATTATAATAAGGAACAATTTAAACAATCAATACATCACATTGATAAATATTGTGGAGGATCTATAGCAAGTGCAATGGTTAACTTTATTAAGTCAGAAAGCTTATTTGAAATAAATGAATATAACCAAGCAATAAAAATATTACAGTCTTTTAAATTTAACAATGAAGAGCATGATATAAAAAGAATAACTCTTATGGGAAAAAGTTTCTTTTTCTCGGGTAAATTTGATATAGCTATTGAACAGTTTAAAAAAGCACCTATAGGAAGAAGAAATCTTACTGAAGATATACTTGAGTGTAAGTATTGGCTTGGAGTTGCATATTACAACATAGATGATAAAAAGAAAGCAAAAACTCAATTAGCAAAAGTCTATTCAGAAGATGTAAATTACAGAAAAATAGAAAAATATGCAAAAGAATTAGGTTTATTATAGAGATATTTTTAAACTATTGCAATTCTAGAACAAATATGGAATAATTACGAGCTTTGATTTATTTACATAAGTAGTTATTCCTATATCTGTATTGCTGTAAAAACATTGTCCTATTAATTATATATTTTGTGTTAAAATTTATGAGAACTACAAGACAATTTGCGTTTTAACTACGAAAAATAGATTTGATTTTCGCAATATAAACATAAATTTTGTGGTTGTTTATTGTCATAGTTCTTTTCGCAATTACCGAAAGATTTTATCATCTTTTTTACTAAAATCTATGCAAATTTGTATATTAAAACCCTTGTTTTTACGAAAAATAAATAAAATTCGTAGTATTTACATAAATCTTTCGTTGTATATAGCAAAATCCTTCGGTATTTAGCAGGAAAATGTGTTAATACGATTAAAAGCATTTAAACATACCTTAAACAGTTTCAGTTTGCAAATGAATAACTTCCTTTGGTCTTTATTTGAATAAATAGAATTACATGTACAGTTTTGCAGTCTTAAACTATAGTTGAAATTCACAAAAATGGGTGATATATTAAAATTAAGTACATAAAAATTTAAAAAAATAAATATTATCTAGTTAACAAAATAATCTTATCATGATAAACTAAAGAAAAAGATAAGTGGAGGTGTAAGTTTATGAACAAAGATAAATCTATTATTGATAAATTTATAAAGAAATATGGAAAATCTATTTCAGTTCCTGTTGAATTGCTTGTTAATCCACGATATAACAATGAAGGCAATAGAGACAGATTTAGTCAAAGTTCTGCTATATTATATGGCGTACTTTTATTTTTATCGAAAAAAGAAAATAATAAAGATATAAACGGTTATGTGACTATAACAAATAAAGAAATTGCCAATATTATAGGAACTACTACTGGTGAAACTGTAAGAAAAAAGATTGAGGAATTAGAAAGATTTGATTTAATTGAACGAGCTCAATTTAAGCTAGGACAACCATATAAATTATATGTAAAAGAAATAATAAGATAGCATTATAAGTTATTAATAACTACATATCCTTAACTATTGATATTTTTTATATATTATTTTAAGTAAAGAAGAATTTGGAATTCCAAAAAAATGTAAAAGGAATAGATGATAAGGTGTAATTATGTGTATAATTGATAGACTTAAGTCTAAAAATCCATTTTTCTATATAATTGATGATATAGTTTATGTAATTGGGAAAAATGTTGTTACAGTTATTGATCTAATTAGATTAAATAGATACGAAGAAATGCTTATATACTATCAAGAAAATCTTAATAATATTAAAAACAATGAATGAGAAAAATGCAGCATCTATTGAAGAATTTTATAATAAACAGAGCGCGGAAAATAAAAAAGATATTGAGATACCATTAAATGATTTTAAACTCGTATATCAAGAACTTGAATTGCTTAATAGATATCCTGGTTTATCATGAATTTGAATATAATGAAGACTTTGTATCTTTAGAAATATGTTTATAAAAATTGATATAGGTAAGGGGTAAAAGCTTGTATGTATCCTTTCGGATGGAGAGAGAAAATAATAAAGTTTTTGAATACTTAATAAATATAATATAGATAAGTATTATTATATAATATAAAAGAAATAAAAAAAGAAAACCTGCTTGTTAATTTTAGTATAAAAAATTCCTCCTTGGTTTTCATGATTTTTAACTCTTGCCAAGAAGGAATTTGTTTATCATTCATACATAAAATTTGTTACATCCTAAAAATGAATACGAGTGCTAATTCCAAAACGATGAATCATAATAGGTGGGAGTTTCTATTCTATTAAAATAATATGAACCTCCAATTGGATCAATTCTTAACCAAACATTTATTTTTTCATCATAAGTTTGAACTGAGACCTTATATTTATTCTTTTTTTCTTCGACGACTTTGATTTCAAAATCTGATAACTTATAGTTAGAATATTCAGAAGCAAAATCAGATAAAAGATAATGCGTAGGATAGTGAAAGGGATCAGATCTGTTTATTTTATTTAGCATTTCTTCATCGCCACGTATTAATGCATTAATAAAGGTCTTTGCTGCGTTTTCAGGAGTAGAATTATTAGGTTTTGAAGACATATGTGGTTGAATAAAATGCCACAAAAATGCTCCGACAATAGTTATTATTACTCCAGTAGCAACTGTTTTAAACCAGTTTGTTTCTTTTTTTTCTTCATATGTATTTGCTTTTTCTTGCATAATTAACTCCCTCCTAATGTTTGTTGAATAAGTTTATTAGTATAATTAGATATATTAACCAATTAAATTTTAACATATGTATAAAGTAAGGTCAATTGAAAATATGGTAATTACTAATAACTGTCCATAAAGTTATCTTCATTATTCTTTATTTAAAGATGAAGAAGGAAAAATTAAAATGATTACATGCACAGGGAGAACAGGTGGATTTACTACATATGGAGAACAGACAATATACAAAATATTAAGAGCAATCTTAATTACAGCAAAGAGAATGGGGATATATAGGAAATTTGAAATAGTGGAAGTTGATCGGAACAATATACCTTCAGGAAAACAGATTATTGAAGTGGTTAATTAATCATTTAGGGGCTTAATTGCCCCTTTAAGTGTTGAGTTATTGATAGACATATTTTCCCTCAAATGATATAATACCTTTAAAAATAATATATAAAGAAGGTGGAGGGGAGATGGGCAATCCGAAAGCATTTGCAGAATCAAAAGATGATATTGCGAATCAAAGTATTGAGGTTAAGATTGATACTATAAAAAGTATAGAGAAAATGATAGTCGCTGGTGTTATTAGTAAAGAAGAGGGAAGATATATAATTGAGTCTACTATTGCAAAAGTGAGTAAAGATGTAAAAAAAGTTAAACCTAGTAAACCACCTAATCCTAATGCAGTTCCAGAAGGAGATAAAACAAAAATAGGTAAGAAGGTTGATGATGCCGAAAAACGTTCTTTAAATAGAGAAAATGAGTCAGCTATTATTCTTGCAAAAGAGGGATACAAAATTAAACAAAATCCAGTTGCTCTTGAAGTAGCACCCAAAAAACCAGATTATCGTATAGAAGGGCAATTATTTGATTGTTATGCACCTGATGAGGGAACACCAATCAAAAACATATTATCTACTATAAATGAGAAGGTTAATATAAAGAAGCAAGCCAATAGAATGGTTGTAAATTTACAGGATTGGGATGGGAACATGGATGATTTAGCTAAGGAATTTATAAAAAAACCAGTTAAAAATCTTGAAGAGGTAATAGTAATAACAAAAGAGGAAAAAGCAATTTCTATTTTCCCATAATAAACTAAATTTGATTAGGAGGAAGTTTAAAATGTCAATTCATTTTTCCTTAAAAATAAAAGATATTATTATAAATGAAAAAATGTTAGTAGCTGAAATTAACAATTTAGGTGTGTCTTTAGATTTAAATTGCAATAGTGAGGAGAATATTATAGACTTTACTTCAACATACGATATATATGGTTTTGACATAACCTTTGTAAAAAATGAAGAACCACCATTTAATGAATATGAAACAGTTTTTTTACAAAATGAATTCGTGTATAATCAATCAATTATATTCGGAATTAATAAAGAAGGTGATTTTAGAAATATATATAGTAAAATGCTAGAATTAATTTTTAATTTAATATCTAAAGGAAATACTACTGCAATACTAACAAGTACTGTGCATAATGATGTGTGCTATTTTGAAAATGGCAAAAAGATTTATATTAAATCAGCAATTTCGTTTTCTGATATAATAGAACATTATTCTAGGATACATGGACTTAATTTATCTGTTGTATAAAAGTAAAAGTTAACTCTACAAAATACTTCTCTCTACACCAAAATATGATATAATAATATCAAATAATATCCATAAAATATTAATTACTATCATATTTTATGTTATAATGTATAATGTTGTATGTATTTTGGTTAAATAAGTATTTTGTGTGGAGGCGTTATTTATGACATATAGAATGAAAATCGTTTCAGAAGAATCAGTAAAAATATTTAGTCACAAATTAAATGAACATTTTGAGATAAAAGTAGGCAACAAATATCAATGCTATTATGAGAAGCCTTCAAATAAGAAGGAACAAAAAGAACATAATAAGATTGTAGAAGTATTAGGATTTACTTGTGATTTTTCGCCAGATGGTGCTATTGTACGATATAAAGACACGATGAGGAGAGGTATGGTTAACCCAACTTGTTTAATTCCATATAAATTTGAAGAATAAAATTAAATAAACAAAACATTAAACATATGAACATAGTGAACACAGGGAAATGAGCTTTTGAGATTCCTTCTCTCACCAAATATCACAAATAAAATTACTAAAACTTTATAATTAAAACTAACAAAAAGTATTTCTTATGTCGATATTTATGATATAATGAATAAAAAGTATTTTGTGGAGGGTATTTTGAATATATTAAAACTTGAAAGACTTCCTGAAATAGTTTATCATGGAACAACTACAGAATATCAATTAAGTTTAGAAAAAATTAAAGTAGATTATGGAAGAAAAGATTTGGATTTTGGACAAGGGTTTTACACTACATCTATAAAAAACGTTGCAATAGAATGGGCGAAAGGTAAAGTATGGAATAATTTTAAGCCGTTAGTGTTGACTTATAGGGTGAATATTGATATAATTAAATCACTTAAACATATTCATTTTATTTCGGCAGGAATTGATTGGGTTAATTTTGTGTATAAACATCGTATGGAATTATTTAATGAATCTGATATGAATTATGAATTTGTTTATGGACATATGGCAGATGGTTTAATGTCAACATTAATGGGAGACATTAAAACTGGAAAGAAGACATATGAAGATTTTAAAACAGAAATTTATCCTAGGAAAAATATACTTTATTATGATCAGTTATTTTTTAGAACTGAATCATCTTTGAATTCTTTGGATAAAATAGAAGAGGAGGTGCTTTAAATGAAATTTACTAGAGAAGAAAAGGAAAAAATGCTTAATTATGTAGCAAGCAATTTGGCTGAAGATTGTGACTTACCCATGGATGAGTCTAAAATATATGTAAAAAACTCAACACTAGTAGATAAATTTAACTCATCACCAGATTTTATAGCACATTGTAGCATAGGACAATTAGTAGATATGGTAAAAAAAGAAAAACATTTAGGTAAAAAAAATAAACAATTACTTTGCGTATAATTAAGCATATTAATTAATAATAGTAAAAAAGCACAGGTAAACAATCCTGTGTTTTTTGTTTGTGTAAATTTATAAAAGTTGGAATTAATATTACAAATATTAATTCTGTAAAAAGTATTTTTATGTAGAATGTTTATAAAACAGCGGGATTAACAGTTAATCCCGCTATAAAATATTTCTATCAGAAAGGGGCAATAGATAAAAGTATTACAACATCAATTGTAGGTGGCTTATGTGGTCTATCAGCTTATTTTTGTGGTTTGCCATGGGAACTGTTAATTATATGGTGTGTTCTCTAATGGTATTAGATATATTTACGGGTTTAATAAAGTCCGTCAAAGCTGGGGAGTAGTCTAGTCGAGAAATGAAACATGGCTTGTTGAAGAAAGCTTTAGAGATAATTATAATGTTTAGTTTGCTACTTATACAAAGAGTTGCAATAATTAATAATATTAATATTCCTGTTGCTTCAATTATTGTAGGAATATTCTGTTTTATAGAGTTTGGATCTATAGTAGAAAACTATATAAGCATGGGTAATAAGCTACCTGAAAAAATAATGAAATGGTTTAAAGTAGCAAAGGATAAAATCAAGAAGTAAACCTGAGTTAAGTAAAACTTAATAGTGTACATACATTTAACACATAGTTTAGTTGTTATGACTAGGCTATGTGTTTTTTATTGCAATTTTAATTGTCAGAAAAACTTTAATAATATAAAATGGAGGTAGTTAGTATGAACCTTGAAAATATAATTACAGATGTTGAACAATTACCACTTTCTCTTACAGTTAGTGATATTTCACGTATTTTGAGAATTGGAAAACAGAATGCTTATGACTTATGTCATTCTAAAGGTTTTCCTTCTGTGCAAATTGGAAAAAGGATTATAGTGCCTAAACCAGCTTTTATTGAGTGGTTAAATAATCCTAACAAATTTGATAAAATAGGAGCGTGAAATATATGGCTAAAAGAGGTAATGGAGAAGGAACAATAGTAAAAAGAAAAGATGGTAGGTGGATGGGAAGTATTACAACTGGAAGGGATATTACTGGAAAGCAAAAAAGAAAAAGTGTTTATGGTAAAACCAAAAAAGAAGTACAAGAAAAACTAAACAAAATATCAATGGAAGTATATCAAGAAAGCTATATAGAACCATCTACAATTACACTATATACATGGTTAGAAAATTGGTTAAAAAATTATAAAGCAATATCTTTGAAACCTGCTACATATGATTTGTATGAAACATTAATTGAAACTGTAATAAAGCAAGAAATAGGACATATAAAATTAAAAGATATCAAACCTATACATATTCAGGCTTTTTATAATAAATTATTTGACGATGGTAAAGGATACGCAACTTCCACTATTCAGAAAGTTAATAATATACTAAATCCTGCATTTAAAATAGCGATAAAAAACGAACTTATAAGGATTAATCCTGTTGATTCTGTGGAAATGCCTAAACATAAAGAAAGACAAGTCAGAGCTTTAACAATGGAAGAGCAAATAATATTTTTAGAAGCAGCAAAAAATAATTGGTATTATTCTGCTTTTGTTATTGCTTTAGATACTGGGTTAAGATGTGGAGAATTATTGGCATTAGAATGGGATGATATAGACCTAAAAAATAGTGAAATTAAAGTTTATAAAAATATTGTTGCAGTTAAAGATAGAGATTGTAAAGAGTCAAAACAAAAAATAGTAGTTCAAACAAGTCCTAAGACCGCTAAAAGTGTTAGAACAATACCATTAACACAAAGAGCCACAAGTACACTTAAAGAATTAAAACTAAAACAACAAAGTTTAAGTAATATTGTTGTTTGCACTAAAAATGGTACACATGTTTTTCCTAAGAATTTACGAAGAACATTTCAATGTATTTTAAAGAATGCAAACATTGAAAAACTAGGATTACATGTGTTAAGACATACATATGCTACAAGATTATTTGAAGCAGGTGCAAACCCTAAAACAGTATCGGAACTATTAGGACATACTAATGTAAGCATAACATTAGATACTTACACCCATGTTTTACCACATCAAAAGAAAGAAACAGTAAAATTACTTGACACATTAAGTATATAGTTTTAACATCAAATTTTAAGTTTCAAATAACTACTCTAATGCTTATTGTTTCTAGTTTTGAAGGAATTATTTTGACAACTATAAATGACACCAATTAAGGTGATTTTAGATAGAAATAGATAAGATTAGACGGGAACAAATATTTAATTACTAAACAGCTTTAGTGTTATAAATCTATATAAAAATCTGTAAGCAAGCTATATCAAGTATTTACATCAAAAAAAAATTGTGCTATAATTAATATTCGTTATCGGGGTGTAGCTCAGCTTGGTATGAGTGCTTGCTTGGGGTGCAAGAGGTCGCTGGTTCAAATCCAGTCACTCCGACCAAAAAACCAGGGTTAGATTAAGACCTTGGTTTTTTTTGTTAGAAGTTTTGGAATAATATAGAAATTATTTTATTATTATTAATTTACCAACTTATAAATATGAAAAAAAAGAGGAATTAATGAATATAAAATAGAATAAAGGTTTATGTCATAACTTGTTTAGCTAAAGCTAAACATCAGGACTTTAGGCGGATACTCTACTCCATCTTATAGTGGAGTCATAGAATATGATATAAAATACAAGGGAGGGGTTTTAATGGAAGTAATTAAACCATCATTTGGAGGTAATGATAAAATCAAAATACCTAAAAACACCATTGGTATAGTCTTTGGTGTTTTGGGTCTGGTTGTTTTAGTATACATACTTTTAAACTCTTGGTATACAGTAAACGATCAGCAACAAGCAGTAGTACTTACTTTTGGCAAAGTGACAAGCGTAGAGGGAGCAGGTATTCATTTTAAGTTTCCATATCCAATACAAACAGTTGAAAAAGTACCTGTTCATATGACTCAAAAACTTGAGCTGGGATATAGGGAACATAGCAAGGGAAATTATGTAACGGTTGAAGAAGAGTCAAAAATGATTACTGGTGACTTTAATTTTGTTAATATTGATTTTTTTATTGAGTGGAAAGTATCAGACCCTAAAAAGTACCTTTTCACCTCACTTGATCCACAAAGCATTCTTAAAAAAACAAGTCTTAGTGCTGTGCGCTCAGTTGTTGGAGCTTCTACAATTGATGAAGTTTTAACTAGTGGAAAAATTGTTATAGAAAATGAAATTAAAGATGAAGTTATAAGCAAATTAGATGCATATGACATAGGTATACAGGTTCTTGAAATAAAAATTCAAGATTCTGAAGCTCCTACAGATGAGGTAAGACAAGCATTTAAGGATGTTGAAAATGCAAAACAAAGTAAAGAAACTGCAATTAACGAAGCAACTAGATATAGAAACTCAGAGCTTCCTAAAGCTCAAGCAGAGGCAGACAGAATAATTCGAAATGCAGAGTCTCTTAAGCAGCAAAGGATTAATGAAGCAACAGGTGAGGTTGCTAAATTTCTTATTATGCATGAAGAGTATAAAAACTTTAAAGATATTACTAGGACAAGAATTTATTTAGAAGCTATGGAGGAAATACTTCCAAAAATCGAAGTTTATATAGAAAATGATTCAGGTAGTATACAAAAGCATGTTCCATTAAGGCCATTTAATTAAGAGGGGGGAAATGATGTGAAAAAAATAGCCATAGTATTTGTTGTACTTATAGTGGGGTTGATCTTGTTAGCTTCAAGTGCATATACAGTAAATGAAGGTGAATATGTTTGTATAAGAAGATTTAGCAAAATAATTGAGATAAAGAGTTCACCAGGCTTAAATTTTAAAATGCCTTTTTTAGACTCTATGATAAGATTACCTAACAAGCAGATAGCATATGATTTAAAAGCTTCAAATGTTTTGACAAGAGATAAAAAGGATATGCTTATTGACAATTATGTAATATGGAAAATATCAGATCCATTAAGGTTTATTACCTCTGTAACTTTTATATCAGAGGCAGAAAAAAGAATTGATGCTGCTGTTTATAATTCTGTAAAAAACACCATGGGAACTCTTGAACAAAATAGCATAATTAATAAAAAACTATCGGGAAGAGAAATGGTAGATGAAGCCGTAACTACTGAAGTTGGAAGACAGCTTTCAAACTATGGTATTGAAGTCCTTGATGTAAAAATAAAAAGACTTGACTTGCCGCCTGAAAATGAATCTGCTGTACACAAAAGAATGATATCTGAAAGAGAAAAAATAGCCGAGCAGTATAGAGCAGAGGGTGAGTATGAAGCAAGAAAGATAAAAAATGAAGTGGACAAAGAGGCAAGCATACTTATATCAGAGGCAAAAGCAATGGAGCAGCAGTTAATTGGTGAGGGTGAGGCAGAATATATAAGAATTTTATCAGAAGCATACTCTGATGATAAAAAAGAATTTTATGAATTTGTAAGAACAATAGATGCTATGAAAAAATCACTTCAAGGAGATAAAACCATTATATTACCTATAGATTCTCCTATTACTAGATATTTTATAGATCCTAATAGCTAAAAGAATTGAATATAGTGTAAAAGGCCCTTACTTTAAAAGTCTGGGTCTTTTTTTATGAATTAGTACTTTTGGATTTTTCACGTAGACTATTGGCCTTAAGTGAAATTATAGCCCAAGTTGGGGTTGTAAGCCCAAAGCTACGCATTTTCTGAAAATGTTTAAATATGGTAAGTTTAGAAAAACGAACGTTGGTTTCCGAGACGGTGGGTAGGTTTGTGTACATTACGAACGACTCTTTTATTTTTTATATGCGGTTAATGTATAGGCTTCTAAATTCATTACTACTTTACACGCTGTTAGTAAATCAAGTCCAATAATAGCATCTAATTCGATACCATAATTCATAGTACCGACCTGAATATCAAAATTTGTTGCCGCAATATTATCAAGGCTTATGGCATCTATTTTCTTTTCAACAACAGACTCTGAGCCTCCAATTCCTAAACTATGAGCAATATCTCTTGAAATTACTGTAGCGGATGATCCAGTATCAACTAAAGCATTTTTGATTGTAATACTACTGATTCCATGAATCAGGGTAGCATCTACATATATCAATCCATCTTTTAAACTAATATTTATCATTATAGCCGCACCCCCAGCCACTTTTTAATGCCTATATTTATAATCTTAATGCATTAGCGTAGTTAACTATTTGAGCGTACTGCTGTCTTATAAGTTCCCAGTTTATTGTTCTTGTTAGTACTAGCTTTAAATTAGAGAACATATCTAAAATACCTGTATCAGGACGATATAATTTCTGTTTCCCAATGTTTTTAAACGTGGTATTAAGTTAAATCCTAATAGATGACAAAATGGAAAGGTAATTTCACTTTTTCCGTGAGTGTCTACATAGTTACTTTCTATTTCCATATCAGTACAATGTTTCAGAAGCCCCTCGATCATTGATGCTACTTCGGGTGATGAACAAGAACTTCCTGTCATAGAAAACGGGAATTCTGCAAACGGATTTATCTTTTACGGAAAAGGTGTTATCCCAACTTATCTATACATATGGAAATTTTGATCTTAATATGGATGAAAGAATCTCAATAGATAATTTCATTATTTAACACTTGCTCTGCCCCTGTTGACACGGACGCTCCCACTAAACCTTATTCACATAAAAACTCACAAAAAGTGTAACACATAACTTAACTATTTAATAAAATAAATAATAACTTAATTATTCATATAAGAAAAAAATATAAACTTAATTGTATTTTTTAAAAGGTTTAATTGTAATTTTTAAAATGTAAGAAGTGAATTTGACAAAATAAAAGGAGTGAACATTATGAAGTCTAATACTAGCGGGTGTAATTGTGATAGTGCCTTAATAGATATTATAGGCCTTTGTAATCCTAGCAACATTACTGAAGTCATAAACAACTACCCTTATTGGAAACAAATGTATATATCAGAAAAACTAACGATTCCATCAAATAAACCAGATATTGAACAAATAAACTCTGTAGATATTTCTGTTAGTATTATTAGAAAAAAAGTTATTAAAACACCTACTATTCCGATCCCAAACATTGAAGGAAAGCTTTTGAGTGGAAGAAAACTTATAATTGAAGGTCAACTATGTCAAAAAATAGTTTATACTGCCGATATTCCAGATCAACCTGTACACTCTGTACACTTTTATGTCCCCTTTTCTTCTTTTATTGTAGTTCCAGAAGAAGTAACCTTTGAAGTGCAAAATGGTCAAGATATAACTCGTGATTCTCTGGATGTCAATTATGAAGTAAACTCATGCGTAGAAGATGTTTCAGCTTGCATATTAGATAATAGAAGCATTTTGAAGCAAGTAACACTATTATTATATGCAGTACCTACACAAAATTGTTAAGTAAAGGAAGGAGTGAAATATATGTATAGTTGTAATTATACTAATAATACTGAATATCAATTCAATAATGAGTGCTGTAATACAAGTGAAAATATAAATTTGGTAGGTGTATATCCTCAAAATAAGCTTGAAAATGTATTGCAATGCAACCCTATTACCAATAAATGGGTTCAGTTTTATGTTAGCGAAATTGTAGACATACCAGAACAAAAACCAGATATAGAAGGAATAGTTGGAGTTAATTCATGTGTAGAAATCATATCACAAAGAGTTATAAAAACTCCTGAAGTAACAGGCTATACAACAAATGATGGAACATTTATTCCTGGCAACACAATTTCAAATTCTGAGTGCACAAATTTGACAGGAAGGAAACTTGTTATTGAGGGGTTATTAAATCAAAAGATAATATACACTGCACTAGTTGATAATCAGGCATTGCATTCAGCTTCATTTACAATACCATTTTCTGTTTTTATAATAATTGATAAAAACACACCATTGTCTCAAACATTTAAATTGTATTCTTATATAGAAGATATCTTTGCATGTCAATTATCTGAAAGAAGCGTTTTCAAGAATACAACATTGTTTATCAAAGCATCTCCTGTATGCTAATTTATGAATAAAAAGTTAATAAAATATTATTTAGAAAGAAGGGAATACTATGTCATGCCAAAAACAACCTAATTGCTGTAATTGTAATTTTAATATTAAATGCTTTGGAACAGCGGATTTAGCAAGAATTAGAATAGATGGTGAAGACAGAACAGAACTTAACTGGAATGAAATCTCAGTTCCTGAGATATTAACAGTACCTATACAAAAACCGGATATTGAAAGTATTGATCAGGTGCATGTTGATGTACAATTAAATTGTGTAAAGCTAATTGAAACTCCTTTTGCTTACAAGGTTTATGATAGGTTGGCTACTGCTTACGAAATAACAGCAGCTACTGATGCTATTAATCTCGCTGTTGTAGATATTACCCCTATTGTAGATGCAGTTAATGCAATTCTTGCGATTCCTGGGTTGCCAGTTATACCTGAAGTTGCAGAACTCCAAGTAGCTCTTGATGCAGTTATTGCAGCTGACGCAAATCTTACTACCGCTATTACAAATGCTCTTGCAGTACTTGCAGGTACTTGTGTTTCAGCGTCCGCTATTTTATCGGCACTCCAAAGTGTTTCAGCAGCTATAGTAGTTTTACAAACAGCTCTTAACTTGCTTTTAGCCGCAGCCAACGCTTTAGCAACTGCAACAGCTGGAATTCCAATTGTTGGTCCTGCAGTAGCGGCAGCAGTGGCAGTTCTTGCAGCAGCTATAGATGCAGTTGTTGTACTACTTGTTACAGCTTTGCAATCAATTGCAGGCGCAATTACCTTAATAGGAGATACAAGTTATTTTGCTATAATTCCTAATGAAGAAGGCACTTGTCTTAGTGGGAGAAAAATAATCGTAGAAGGAGTTTTAACACAGAAAGTTGTTTATACTGGTTTAGTAAATACTCAATCAGTTCATTCTGCTTGCTTCAAAGTGCCTTTTTCTACGTATATAATACCATATGCAAAATTTGTTGGCCTGGAATATGAGGAAAACGTAGAAGTTATATTAGATCCTGACACTGTTCCATGTACTACAACTACAATAAACGGATTTGCATTCAATCCTAATGATCCCATAAATGTGGATTTGTGTGAGGAATTCTGTGTAGATGCATATATTGAAGATATATTTGCACACATGCTAGATGTAAGAACAATATTCAAAAATGTAACATTATTCTTGCAAGCTAAACCATCAACTGTTTGTGATTAAACAATGCAATTTTTTAATTTGTATATTTATTCATTAGTGTTGCATAATAGAATTTAGCAATAGGGGGTTGTAGGCACAAAGCAACCAAGTTTTTAATTTTTCTACTAAACACCATTTTATTATTGATATTACCTAAACTGTCAATATAGGCTCTATGACTTTGTATGTAATGTGTAAGTAAATACCGAACTCAACTTTATTCTTACACTATTTAAATTCAAATTTGACGTCAATTTAAAGTATACTTCAACCTTACACAATGTTATTATATGGGAAAAGCAAAAATAAGGAGGGGTTGTGGCTAGGACCCCCAATAGGCAAAATTAATATTGATTCAACAATAAGTTTTGTGGTATATTGATAATTCCATAAAGTACCTTGGCAAAGTTTTGGTAAAAAGGGCACAAAAAAATCCAATACACCGTTTATTCTGAAATACACGACTAAAACAGAAAGAAGGAGGATGTAGTCAACTTGCCTCAAAAGATGGCCTGAGTAGGTAAGGGCTGAGGTTGAAGCAGTATCCATGGATATGAGCCGTAGTTACTGTAAATATATCCTCTTCTGTTTTCCCAATGCTAAACCGGTTATCGACCTTTCATTTGGCACAAAACTTTTACAAGTGTGTGGATGATGCAAGGAAACACATTCAAAATCATATACTTAAACATGGCAAAAAGGAAGAAGTATTTAAAATACGTTGGGCTCTTTTAAAACATGTAGAAGACCTTAAAAGAGAAGAGGCTGTTTGTTGACTCTGGCTTGTATCAAGTACCCTGTGATCGAGAATCTGCACTATCTCAAAGAAGAATTCAGAGAGTTCTTCAACCTCGAAACCAAACAGGAAGCAATTGTTTTTGTTGAATATTTCAAAGACCTTGTTGCAGAATACAATATACCAGAACTAAAAATGTTCTGTAAGACCCTGGATAATTGGCTACCGTATATCCTTAACTACTATGATTACGGTATATCCAACGGGCTTACCGAGGGTAATAATCATAAGGTAAAACATAAAAAGAAGGGGTTACGGATACAGGA
Source organism: Acetivibrio alkalicellulosi (assembly GCA_008125075.1). Taxonomy (GTDB): domain Bacteria; phylum Bacillota; class Clostridia; order Acetivibrionales; family Acetivibrionaceae; genus Herbivorax; species Herbivorax alkalicellulosi. The sequence goes on from VLTH01000001.1 coordinate 874,734, forward strand.
ATGATAGTAATTTATTTGATTACCTGATTTATCCCCAAATGGATAACCTGTGTTGCATAGGATGTGGTAGGAATCTCAGGAAAACCTGTATTTTGAACTCCGTTGAATCTTAATATTTATTTGTAAGAAAAACTCTTTTGCTAATATTAGCAACTGCCAAACCACTTCATTAAATAGCAAAGGATCCGCACAGCCTAATGCTGTAAATATTGCTTTTGATATTATATGTAATACAATTAGGTTTTTAATGCTAACATAACTTTGCTAACCTTGGAAGAGAGTCTGATATATTACTGGTAAACAATTTACAATTAGCACCTAGTCATTTGTGCAGAACTTAGGTAGTTTATCTAAAGGAGAATTTTGTATGACCTGTATTAAAAATAATAGTAATCAGATACTAGAGCCGTGTAAATTAATTAGTGATAGTTTAAACTTACCAACTCCTACTGAACTAGTTTGGGTACAAATACCTAAAATATTCGATCATATTTATACTAGAGGCTGTATAAAAAAAACTATTCAACTAAGCGGATGCCCTGTAAAGCGTTCTTCACAATTTTCTTTTAAAGGTATTTCTAACTATGATATTTTTGATATTAAAATAGTATCAGATATAGATTTGTTAAAAAAGCCTGGCTTTAAAAAAATTAATTTAAATATACTTATGAAATTCAATATAAACTTTTTAAATGGAGATATACTCTTTTCAAAACGTGAAGAAGTTGAATTCTCTATCATAGTAGATGAAATTTATTGTCCCTCTAGTATAGTAGAACCATGCTTATTAAAGTTTTCTAAAAGTGTATTTTCTAAAACCAATGAAAATTATAAAATGAATGAAACATATATAGATGTAGAAGCAATACCGGAACTAATGGATAGTACTCTCCACCCTGAAAAAGGAATTCTTTATCTTGAAATTGGTGCTTTTTTCATTATAGATACTTATAATATAGTTAGATTATTAATTCCTTCGTATGGGCACTATGCTTTAATGTCTGAAAAAAACTATGAAAACAGTTCTGAGTTTTCAAAATTCTATGATAAAGAAAAATACCCCTTCCCTACAAGGATTTTTCCTTTATCAAAAAAAATACCATTTATTTATCGATAAATATTTTGAAAAAACAGGTAGTATTTTAGTACTATCGGTTTATGGAATTATTATTATATGATACAAATGAATTACTTTTTTTAAAATATAAACATCTGGAATTAAACAGTAAATTTTTTATAAAATGGTTACATAATACCACTATATAAAGGAGTTTTAGAAATGATTAATAATATAGAGATTTTAGGAATAACCCCTTATAATTTTTACCCAAAATGTCCTTCAAATTTTCCATCAAGTCAAATGTGTGAAACCGATAAACTGCATATACCTGCACAAAAACCTCCAATTGAGTCTATTTTACAAATAAAGGTATGTATTTCTGTCTGCTCTCATAATGTGATTTGTACCCCCAAAGGAAAAAAACTTGTTATTGAAGGAATTAAGCATATAAAAATTATGTATGTTGCTGACGAACCATGTCAATCAGTTCACTCAGCTCATTTTGATATTCCTTTTTGTATGTTTGTTTTATTAAAAGGTTACAACTGTGAAGTAACTGATGTATTTACAGCTATTGAAGATATTAAAGTAAATCAGCTTGGTCCAAGGTGTTTCTCAATATCCATAATAGTCTTTGCAGCTCCAAAAATAAAAAAGTCTTCTAATAATTTTGAAGATAGCAAGTATTTCTCTGATGATTGGCTTGATGAAGGTTACTACGAATGCAATAATTATAGTAAAAATTCACTTAAAAACTGTTATGATAATAATCCAAAGGAAGTTTCTCACTCTAATGATAATTGCACTATTAATGTAAGCACAAGTGTAGATGTATCAGGCTTTCATTCTAATAAACATAAAAAAAATAATAGTTCAAATACAAATTATCATGCGTGCAATTACTGTAAAAATAAAAACGATTGTAAATACTGTAAATGAATTAATTATTGTTTTTGTCTCTGGTATAGGAAAAAGAAAATCTCCACTCAAAAAGACTTTGGAAGAACTGGATGAATACCTATCAAGGATCAAGAAATATAATAAGCATCTGCATGTTATCGGTGATAGAAATAGCTATTGAAAGACAGGCCCTGATAATTCTTATGGTATTAAGGGGTTCTAAGCCCAAAGCACCGTATTTTCTAAGTATGGTTAATAATAGCAAATGGTGGTATTATTGCCTTTTGAAATTCCTATACGCTTAGTAAAATAAACGTTCGTTTTTGAGACAGTGAGTAGCGCAAAAAATCCAAATACAGAACACATCAAAAACTGTATCAATATCCGTATCAAAAACAAAGTAAAATAAATTGAATGTATTATTGAATTTTGATACAATTACCTTATCAAATATCGGATAGGGTGATTGTTTATGCTCATAGGCTATGCAAGAGTTTCAACTCAGGATCAGAATGTTGACTTGCAGAAAGATAAACTTACTAAAGCTGGTTGTGAGAAAATATTTTATGATGTTGCTAGTGGAGCAAAACCAGAACGCACAGGCTTAAAGGATGCAATTGAATATATGCGTGAAGGAGACATTCTTGTCGTTTGGAAATTAGACAGGCTAGGGCGTTCGTTGAAACATTTAATAGAGGTTGTTTCAGAACTTGAAAAAGGTAAAATAGGCTTTAAAAGCTTGCGAGAAAACATAGATACAACATCATCAGGTGGAAGACTTATTTTTCATGTATTTGGTGCATTGGCTGAATTTGAAAGAGAAATTATAAGAGAACGGACAAATGCCGGTTTATCGGCAGCGCGATCCAGAGGAAAAAAAGGTGGTAGACCTAAGTCTATGGATTCTAAAAAAATAACTATGGCAAAAGCTTTATTCTATGATAAAAAAAATTCAATTAAAGATATATGTGAAACCTTAAAGGTTTCAAAACCTACATTATATAGATATTTAAATTCATTTTAGGTTAAAAAACAAAATGAGAAAGAAAAGGAAGTTTCAATGGGAGTTAGATTAGCAATTTTGTCAGAAGAAGAAAAATTTGCGCTATATGGTATTCCTGACTTTGATGAATTACAACAGCATGAATATCTTGCTTTAACAAAAGATGAACAAAAATTAGTATTTTCACGCTCTAATTTGTCTTCTCAATTTTATTGTGCTTTACAAATTGGATATTTTAAAGCCAAACAAATGTTTTTTCATTTTGATTGGAATGAAATTTCACAAGAAGATATTGATTTTTTGATGAAGTAACATTTTTCAGCTCAACAATTTTCCCTTGAACCTATTACAAAACATGAGTATTATGATCAAATCAAGCTGATTTCAGCTCTTTATGGTTATAAGCTGTGGTCAAAAAGCTTTACTGAGCAGTTGTATAACTATGTAGTCAAAGCATCCAAGCGAGATATCAGTACAGGATTTATTCTGACAGAATTGTTACAGTTTCTTCGTAACGAAAAAATTGTTCGTCCTGGTTATACTGTTTTGCAAGACATTATTAGTAAAGCAATTAATTCGGAAAGTGAACGCTTAGGTAATATTATAACAAATTCATTGGATGATGAATCAAAAAAAGCAATTGATCAGCTCCTTGTTCGGGATGATGTATTGTCCTATCTCTCGATTATTAAGCAAGATTCCAAAGACTTTGGATATAGAGTAATGAAGATTGAACGGCATAAATTAGAGACAATTAAACCCCTATATATTTTAGTGAAAAAACTGATGCCGAAATTTGATATTTCAAGGTATAATTTGCTTTATTATGCTGACTTAATCAACTATTATACTGTCTATGATTTGCGACGATTCAAAACTAACCGCTCTTATCTGTATTTGCTTTGTTATATTTGGCAACGTTACCTTCAGCTGACGGACAATCTAATAAATGCTTTTGGATACCACTTAAAACAATTTGACGAAGAAACCAGGGAAACTGCTGAAGAAGGTTTTACAAAACATGCACGACATCAACAGGGACAATCAGCAACGATTGGCAAGTTACTCCAACTGTACGTTGATAAAAATGTTAGTGACAGCACTACTTTTGGTGAGATTAGGCAAAAGCATGTATTTTCATTGATGCCGGAAGATGCTTTAAGGAATACAGCCAATCAAATGATACAAAAGCCAATAACTGAACTCTCCTTAAAATGGAAAGCTGTTGACACTATAGGGCATAAATTCAAAAAGCATTTATGGGCTATATTTATGACTTTTGACTTTGCCACATCTAGCTCTAATAGTCTTTGGTTAACAGCAATTGAGCAGCTTAAACAGGATTTATTAAAACAAAAAAGTCTTAAAAATGCTATTAATGTTGAGTATTATATTGCAACTATTCCAAAGAAGTTAAAACAGCATCTGACATTTACTAATTCAGAAGGCAACATTACCGGATTACAATCTAACCGTTATGAATATTGGTTATATAGACAAATTATGAAGCGTTTAGAATCTGGTGAGCTATATATAGACGACAGTATTAATCACCGTTATTTTGAGCACGAATTAGTTCCCATGATTGATGATGAAGCAATACTCCAACAGTTTAACTTACCATGTCTACTCAAACCAATTACTGAACAAATCGAAGAATTATATACTGAGCTTAAAACTCACTGGATATTATTTGATGAAATGTTAAAAAGGAAAGATTCAGAACATATTCAATATGATGTTCAAAATAAGACCATTTCCTTTCACAAGCCTAAAATAGAGCAAAAAGAGGAAGATTTACAGGATAGCTTTTATCAAAAATTATCAATGGTTGATAATATAGATGTTCTCAGGTTTGTTAATGAAAAATGTGCTTTTTTATCAGCATTTAGTCCTTTACAATCTAATTATGTAAAACAAAAAGCTGATGAAGATGTACTTCTTGCTGTTATTATTTCTCAAGCTATGAATCACGGAAGATTAAAGCTATCAAAGATAAGTGATATACCTTACTACAGTTTAAATTATGCTTACCAGCAGTATTTTCGCAAAAATACGCTTCAGGAGGCAAATGATATAATAAGCAATGCCATTTCAAAATTACCTATTTATAATAATTATTCTTTTGATTTATCAAATCTTTATGGAAGTGTAGATGGTCAAAAGTATGGTGTAGATCATCCAACAACCAAAGCACGTTATTCTAAAAAGTACTTTGGAAAAGGAAAGGGTGTGGTTGCATATACTTTGCTTGTTAATCACATTCCATTACAGGGGGAACTTATAGGAGCACACGAGCATGAGAGCTATTATGTCTTTGATGTTTTTTATAATAATACAACTGATATTGTACCAAACGCAATTACAGGCGATATGCATAGTATCAATAAAGCCAATTTCATTATTTTGCACTGGTTTAAAACCGATTTCAGACCACGGTTTACTGATTTAGAAACACAGTTAAAGCATCTTTATTGTGGAGATGAAGTTTCTAACTATCAAGACTTCTGGATAAAACCTGTTTGTCAGATTGACCGTAATTTAATAATTGAAGAATGGCCTAAAATAAAGCAAATTATTTTGACTCTTGCAAATAAAGAAACTACTCAAAGTAAAATTATCAAAAAGCTTTGCACCTATAAGCAAAACCGGATATTAAAGGCTATATTTGAGTTTGATAAATTGAAACGAAGCACCTATACTTTAAAATATTTAAGTGACTATAAATTACAGCAAAATGTGCATCGCTCTCAGAACCGTATTGAATCATACCATCAACTACGTGCAGCCATCTCACAGGTAAATGGGAGGAAACAGTTATCTGGTAAGACTGATTTAGAAGTAGAAATTGCTAATCAATGCGGTCGATTAGTTGCAAATGCTATTATTTATTACAACTCTGTAATATTATCAATATTACTTGAAAAGTATCAGAAAAATGGTAATCAAGAAGCTCTAGAAAAACTACTTAAAATTTCTCCTGTAGCTTGGCAACATATACATTTGTCGGGGCAGTATACCTTTAGTAGTAATAAAAAAACTATTAACTTAGATGAACTACTTTGTGCATTTGAATTAGGGCTATACTAATAATAATAAAAAGATAAGATATAATAATTTGTATGTTTGTTTTTCATATTTACCATTTACAGGTGAATCTGATGCAGTTGCAAGTATATAGATTAAAAAGTGAAAAGTAAAGCTATTTGCGATATTTATAAGAGGAAACAGAATTCCGTAAGGTAGCCATGTTGATAGTAGATAATATTTGGAAATAGTTTATTATAAAAAGCAATTTAAAAAGGAGGTAAATTTTATGAATTGGGAAAATGTAAGAAAAACTTATCCACAGCAGTGGGTACTGATAGAAGTCATAAATGCTAAGACAGAAGGAGATAAAAGGATTGTTGAAAACATGGATGTCATTGCTAGTTTTGCAGATGATGGTGATGGTGCTTTCCAAAAATATATTGAACTGCACAAGGTTCATAAGGAAAGAGAGTACTATATTTATCATACTTCAAACGATATCTTAAATCTAGGCATTAAAAAGTGGCTGGGGGTGCGGCTATAATGATAAATATTAGTTTAAAAGATGGATTGATATATGTAGATGCTACCCTGATTCATGGAATCAGTAGTATTAAAATCAAAAATACTTTAGTTGATACTGGATCATCCGCTACAGTAATTTCAAGAGATATTGCTCATAGTTTAGGAATTGGAGGCTCAGAGTCTGTTGTTGAAAAGAAAATAGATTACCCACCGTCTCGGAAACCAACGTTCGTTTTTCTAAACTTACCATATTTAAACATTTTCAGAAAATGCGTAGCTTTGGGCTTACAACCCCAAGTTATTTTTCAAAATCTCTTTGTATTTTATTGAATAATAAATCTTTAATAAACCATAATATAACTGTAATACACTTAAAAACTAATTCCTTAAAGGAGTGAAGTGCTTGGTAGATTTTATAAAAACTGTTAAAGATTTTTTTGCTTTCAAAGAACCTAAAGAAATAGAACAATTTGTTTTAAAAGAAGATGAAAATGAAAAGCCTAAACCAGAGGAAAAAAGTGATAAAAAACAGAAACCAAAGCAAAAAGAAAGCTTTATAAGTAAACTTACTAGTAATAATCATCAAAAAGAAAAAGAAAAAGAAGATAAAGCAGAGGACGAAAAGTCTGTAGGAATAAGTAAAGATATTAATGAAAACTTAGAACATATTAAAAAAGTGTATAATATACCTGATAATGGCGATCTTGTAATAAGAGAGTTTGAAATAGTTGCAAAAGACAAATCTCTTAATGCCTTTATTATTTTGTTTGATGGAATGTCTGATTCTACAATAATAAATTCAAGTATATTGCAGCCTCTAATGCTTCTATCAAATGTTGAAGTTAAAGGAAAGGAAAATGATCTGGCACTATATATAAGAAATCATTTAATTCCTCATAATCAGGTTAAAATGGTGGAAAAAATTAGTGATATTATAGATGAAGTAAACTTTGGAGGAAGCGGTCTATTCATAGATGGAATAGATAAGGCCTATGCATGTGACACAAAAGGGTGGTTGCAAAGGTCTGTAGATAGGCCAAACACTGAAATTGTAATTAGAGGTCCACAAGAGGCTTTTACAGAAGGAATGAGAGTAAATACATCACTTATTAGGAAGACTTTAAAAGATAAAAATTTGATAGTTGAAAATTTTAAAATCGGTAAAAGAAGCCAAACACCTTGCTCACTTTTATATTTAAAGGACATAGCAAACGAGTCTTTAGTAGATGAGGCAAGAAGAAGACTTGAAAACATAAATGTAGATTTTATATTTGACTCTGGAGAATTAGAACAGTTTTTAGAGGACAGTACCTTTTTACCTGCACCTCAAATTTTAGCAACAGAAAGACCTGATAGGACATCTAATTTGATCACTCAGGGAAAATTGGCTGTTTTGATGCATGGAAGCCCCTTTGCCCTTATCATGCCAATAACAAATAGTGATTTACTTCATTCTCCTGAAGATGCTTATGTGCGATTTCCATTTTCAAATTTATTCAGGGTAGTAAGGATTATAGCAGTATTATTATCACTACTATTACCAGGATTTTATATTGCAATAACAAATTACCATCACGAAATGATACCAACGGATTTGTTAATTGCCATTGAAGCAGCCAGAGAAGCAGTTCCCTTTCCATCTGTTATGGAAATACTTATGATGGAGTTTGCCTTTGAGCTTATTCGAGAAGCAGGTGTCAGGATTCCAGGGCCAATTGGACCTACCCTTGGCATTATAGGAGCTTTAATTTTAGGACAGGCAGCAGTTGCAGCAAATATTGTTAGTCCTATTCTTATAATTGTAGTAGCAGTTACTGGTATAGGCTCCTTTGCTGTACCAAACTTTGCACTTGCCTTTTCATTTAGGATACTACGGTTTGTTTATATTATTTTAGCAGCACTAGCAGGTTTTTTGGGAATTACTTTAGGCATTTTTGTCCATGGAATAATGCTGGTTAGTGCTAAGTCATTTGGTGTTCCTTTTATGGCTCCATTTGGACCTAGAACAAGTGACGGTATTGCAGATCAGTTTTTAAGAAGTCCTATATGGAATCAAGAAAAAAGACCTGATTATCTAAATGTAAAAAATCAAAAAAAGCAGCCAGAAATTTCACGGAAATGGACTCAAAAAGAAAAGAAGAAGTGAAAGAGCAGGGAGGATTAGGATGGAAAATAAAATTATATTTGGAAGAGCCGAGGCAATATCGGTTTTAATTATTATAATGACAACCCAGTTGTTTATAAGTTTTCCCCGTTTAATGGCTGAAAGTGGAGGTAACGCAGGATGGCTTCTTACTATATATGTAACATTACTTTCACTTTTTTTCTTTATGATTATTTCTAAATTGTATAAACCCTTTGAGGGAAAGGATATACTTGACATTGGGGAATATGTGGCAGGAAATACTGGTAGGATTTTAGTAGGTGTAATAATATTAATAACATATGTTTTTATCATTTCAATTGTATTAAGAGAGTTTAGCGATGGCTTAAAAATTCTAGCCTTTGAAAAATCTCCTGTAAGCTTTATTATGATTTTTTTTCTAATTGGTATGATTTTAGCAGCATATTATGGACTTGAACCACTAACAAGATATTCTGCAATTATCGTTCCTATTATTGCAGCAGCTTTTTTGTTTATTATAATTGGAGTGGTGCCCAACTTTGATACCAATAATATCATTCCTATATTAGGCAAAGGCCCATCGGAATTATTTTTGAAGGGAGCAACAAAAATCTCTGTTTATTCAGGCCTCAGCATATTGTTTTTAATACCACCTTTTTTGGGCAATTACAATAACTTTAAAAAAACAGGATATTACAGCATAATTCTATCTTCTATTTTCCTAACTGGAGGATCTTTAGTATATTCTTTAGCTATTCCTTACCCTGCCACAACAGAATTTGTTTTACCTATTTATACACTTGCCAGATTTATTGATCTTGGAAGGTTTTTTAAAAGAATTGAATCTGTTTTTTTACTTGCATGGGCTACATCTGCATATATTTATCTTAGCATTGTACTGTTTTTTATTGTATATGTTTATAAAAAAGCATTTAAGTTAAAATATCATAGCCCCCTTATAATGCCTTTTTCCATATTGATTTTTACTTTTGCTCTTTTACCTGAAAGTATGATGGCAGCACTTGAGCTTGAAAGTAATATTTTTAGAGTCTTTGCATGGATAGTTACATTTTGTATGCCACTATTTCTTTTAACAATTGCATCAATAATAAAAAAGAAAAAGAGGGTGAAGAAATGATTATAAAACTTAAACTTTTGTTGGCTATAATTATACCATGTATTATACTTTCAGTGCTTTCAGGGTGTTTTGATGCAAGAGAAATTGATGATCTTGCCTATCCAATGGCTATAGGTCTTGATAAGGGGGATGACAACTTACTTAAGATTACACTGCAGCTGGCCGTACCCGTTGCAATTGCAGGAGGTGGAGGTGAAGAAGCACCAGGCGGAGGAGGAGGTACTTCCACAATAGTTACTATTGAAGCTCCTGCAATATACTCAGGTATAAACATGGCAAATACTTTTATAAGTAAACAAATAAATCTATCCCATGCAAAAGTAATTGTTTTTTCTGAAGAGCTTGCAAAAGAAGGAATAGGAAAATATATTAGTGCTATTGCAAGGGGAAGAGAATTTAGGCCTAGTATGTTTGTAATGGTTGCAAAGGGAAGTGCTGAAGAATATATAAGAGCAGTTGAACCTGCACTTGAGGCTAATCCAGCTAAGTATTATGAAATGAAACTTAGAGCATTTGACTACACAGGTTTTACTACCGATGCCACCTTTACTAGGTTTTACCATAATATAAAAAGTACCGCAGCACAAAGTTATGCAATTTTAGCATCTGTCAGTAAATTTGATTCTTCTAAAGATATTGATAATGATGAGTCCACATATTTAGAAAAGGGAAGAGATATTCCTTTTGAGGGAGATTTTAAAGCAGGAAGTATGCCAAAGGTAGGAGATATAAAATCAGAAGTAATGGGTCTTGCTGTGTTTGATGGAGATAAAATGGTTGGAGAACTAGATGGAGGGAAAACTACATCACATCTTATGGTAATGGGAGGGTTTAATTATGCTTTTATAACTATTCCTGACCCTATTAAAGAAGGCTTTTATGTGCTTATAAACACAAGTCAGAGAAGAAATCCAGAAGTTGAAGTTTCGATGGTAAATAATTCACCTCACATAAGTGTAAAGGTTTTATTAGAAGGGGATATTCTCTCCATACAAAGTGGTATTAATTATGAGGATGTAGACAAATTAAAAGTATTAGAAGATGGTGCAGAAGAGTTTTTTAAAGAGGAAATTTCTCATTATCTTACAAAGATAATAGAAGAGTATGGAGTTGACATTTGTGGATTTGGTAATAATATGAAGCGTAATTTTTTAACATGGAGAGAGTGGGAAAACTTTAACTGGCTTAACAAATTTAAAAATTCTACTTTTGATGTAGAGGTGGACTTAAAGATAAGAAGACCGGGACTTATGATGAGAACTATGCCAGTACCTGATTCAAAAGGAGATGAGGATTAATGACAATTGACAGAATTGTAGTTTTTATTTTGCTTTTATGGGTATTTTTAAAAACTATAGGCTATGCTAAGTGGACATGGGATAAAAAAAACAAATTAGGTGGTATAATGATATTTGTTGTTGCACTAGCAGCATTAATACTACCCATATATTCAATGTATTTTAGAGATTAAGGTGGTTTTTATATGGACAATAAAATTATTTTTGGAAGATGGGAAGCAACCAGCCTTATGATAACTATGATTTCAACAAAGGCCATATTAGATTTCCCAAGACTTATGTTGGAAGATGCAGCTTCGGCAGGATGGCTTCTTTCTTTATATGTATCTATACTTGCCCTCATAGGATTTATTTTAATAAACAAACTATACAAAGGATTTTCAGGAAAAGACATTTTAGATATAAGTGAGATTGTAGGATGTGCACCTGTAAAAATACTGGTAGGAACAATATTATTAGTGTTTTTAATACTTCTTACATCTTTTTCTCTAAGGTTATTTGGTGAACTAATTAAAGCTATGGGTTTTGTCGTAACGCCCATAAGTTTTATTTTTTTATTTTTATTTACTGGAATATTATTTGGTGCATATATGGGAATAGAGGCTTTGGTAAGATTTATGTCTATAATTGTTCCTATAACTATTTTAAGTTTTGGCATTTTTATATTGGCAATATTACCCAAAACAGATATTAATAATATTTTCCCTTTGCTAGGCATAGGTCCATATGATGTTTTTGTTAAGGGTTCTTTAAGGTTATCTTCATATACAGAACTTATATTTTTATTTTTACTGATACCTTTTATTAAAACCCATGAAAATTTTAAGAAAACAGGTTTTTGGGCAATAGGAATATGCTCAATAGTTTTTATAAGTATAACAATAGCTTTTACAAATCTATACCCATATCCTGCTGCCATTGAAGAGTTTTTTCCAGCATATCAAATGGCAAGGATAATTGATTATGGTAGGTTTTTTAAAAGACTTGAATCTGTTTTAATAATTACATGGGCAACAATAGCTTTTATGTATCTTAGTACGGCATTTTATTTTATACTGTATGTTTTTAAAAAAACCTTTAATCTCAAATATTACAGACCTCTTTTATTTCCTTTTGGCATTCTTATATTTGTTATTAGCCTTCTTCCTGAAAGTCTTTTACAGACTGTTGAGTTTGAGAAAATGTATTTAAGAAATTGGGGATGGACAGTTGGATTTGCTCTGGTTATTATATTACTTATTATTGCAAACATATTAAAGTCAAACAAGAAAAAAGCAAAATTATCTAGCTCTTAAAAGGCTTTTAGTTATCTGAGCTTATTATATAAAGTAATTTTAAGACTTTTTAACAAATAAGCCTTTTACTTTGTTCTAAGGCTCGGCTAAAGAATTACTTCCTCTTTTTCGCGTAACGCGTGTGGTAATGAAAGCGTTGGAAGTGAAAGCTTAGAGGAAGTTATTTTTAAACGATGCCTAAGATCTATAACTAAAAAAACAGAACCAAAGATTATCATAATCTGGTTCTGTTTTTGGCAGGGGCAGCAGGAATCGAACCCGCAACCAACGGTTTTGGAGACCGTTCCGAACGTCCTGCCTAATAAAGTCCTTATTTCAAGCGGTTTTCAGCCGCTTTGCGTCCTGTTTATCTTACGGTTCTATTATAACATAGCTTGTTACAATAGTGTACTGGAAATGCTTCCCGAACACGAGTTTAATTTGGTCTTGCCCATATATTCCCTTTTTTTCTTCTATAACACTTAAAGCCACCAAGCTTTAATAGAGGCACTATTTTTTCTCTATCAGTGTTTAAAAGACTTTCTAATTCATTTATAGTTGCACATTCATGTTCCTTAAAATATTCGTTAAGCTTTTCTACATGAATCTTGATATTCAAAAATATTTCAGTTCTTTTATTATCTTTATTTTTAAATTTTAATGTTACGTGTTTTAATAACTTTATTAAAACAGTAAAAGCAGTATTCCCAATTACTCCTGCTAATGCGATTTCAATAGAAAAGCCTAAAGACGAATACTTAGTTACTGCTTCTACTATTTCCTTGACGATTTGTAATTCAAACTCATGTCTTTTTGGAGTGAAATAATTTTCGTATAACTCAAATATTACAAGGTTCTTGAATTCAAATGTTTGTAATAACAAAGAATAATCATCATAATCTTCTTCAATATCATCATAGCCTCTTTTTATCACATTGTCTATTATCCAGTCAATATTTAACTGTATCTCACTAAAAATATTATCGTCGCTAGCTTTACCCATTCAAGCATCCTCCCTCAGTATCTATAAGTGACTTACCAGTAAAAGTTAATTTATTTTTTTCTAACAATCCTAATTCGTGTGATATTATGTTTAACTTTGGATTAGATAAATAGTTTTTTTCACCCAGTTTTAGGTAGAAAACAATTTCCTCATAATTAGTATTGTTTAATTGATACCAATTCCAATAATATTCTCTTTTCCTAATACAGTGGTAAAAGTAGGGTAAATCTACATGGTCAACTATTGCTTCATTTACAAGTATGCTATATCTAGATATATTCTCGCCTCTTAAAACTAAACTTTCACCTTTGGCATTTGTGTTGTCTAAAAAACATAGTCCTTCTTCATTATAACATTCTATTTCAAAATAGACTTTTATATTGGAAATATCAACAAGAAATGGAATGTACCTATTAATGTTCATAAATTCTATACCTACAAGTTGTTTATAACTTTTTTCTAATTCTACTACACTTAACATAGGGTCGAACAAAGGTCTAAAATACTTATAATGATTTCCAATGCCAATTTTACTGCTTATTACTCTTAAAAGCATTTTATATATACCTAAAAGTATAAATTTATAATTTCCTTTCTCAGTATTATTTAAGGTATATAAATCATTACGTATTGATTCTATTATTGAGAATGAAGGTTGAGAAAAAGATATATAATCACGCAAGTGTGGTATAGGCTTTTTACACGTTTCGTAAGGCTTAGAAGAAATATTATGTAGAAGAAAATCTCTTATTGTCCAACAATGTCCAATATTTTTACCATCTAAATTATTTGACTTTATAGAATGTTCAATCATTTTAAAAGCAAATAATATCTCCTTGTGATTTTTCCAGTTTCCATCCTTTACATGTGCTTTTCCCATGTAGACACAACCATCACTACCGTTAATAGTTATATACTCACCACTTTTTAGTACATTCTTTTTTAGGGGAGAAGAATTTTGAGGAATACAAATATCACTGCACCCACTCACACAAGGTATATTCATACCTCTAGATATACATGCAGCATGAGAAGTCATTCCGCCTCTTGAAGTTAATACTCCTACTGACTGATGTATTATTTCTATATGTTCTGGAGCTACTTCAATTTGAGAAAATATAATTTTTTCACCTTTTTGTATATATTCTTTAGCACCATTTTCATCAAAAACGACTACTCCTGTTGCAACTCCTTTACTGGCTGGCAGACCCTTTCCTATAAGCTTTAATTCATTTAAGTTAATTATTTGAGGTTCTATAATGTTTTCAATATCACAGGGTGTAACTCTTTCTAATGCTTCACTTAAATTAATTTTACCTTCACTAAATAAATCAATTGTAAACTTAAGTTTTACTTTAGGTTTTATGCTATGCATTTCTTTTACAGTTCTAGTGTTAAGAATAAACAACTGTCCTTTTTCTATAGTAAATTCAAAATCACACACATCTCTAAAATTCAACTCAAGCACATCACATATATCTAATAACTGCTTATATATATCTTGTGAATTCTCACCAAACACACTTTCACCTCCAACATAGACATAAGTATCAATTATTTTAATAATACAGCAAAAATATATCATTTGTCTATAAATGTTGAAGAAAAGAAGAAAACATGAGATAGTTTTCTGTAAAAAGTGGTTTTGTTATAAAAAATATTAGCAAAAAAAATCTCATAATAACCATAAGAACGTATAATAATTATAATGTCTAAAATCCTTTTATAACAAGGAATTCCGTATCTAAATTACTTGTTATTTGCATACAAATAGCGTATAATAATATTATGTAAACCTAATGAAATTATATAGGGGGTAAACAAATGCCAAGACAAGGACGCTATAAAAAAGAAGGTTGGCTGACAAAAGCAGAAGCGGCTAAAATTATCGGTTGCCACCCGAACACTATTTTACACAAATGCAAGAACAATAAAATTCCATATTCAATAATTGACGGAGTTTATTATATATCACCTCAAACAGCTAAACTGCTAAAAAAGGAAGCGGCGGAATTCAGGACATTAGAAAAAAGCTTGAAGAACGAAGGAAAGAACTCAAAAGGAGGTACGAAAGCTAATGAATACAAAACTTTTGAAAAGAGAAATTGCTGATATTCTTTCTATGACTATTGAGGAATTGGGAGACATTAGATTTCTAAAGAACCCTATTGAGGTAAAGGGAGTTCCTGCACCTAAAGGGAAACATTATAAAAACCTTAAAGGTGACTGTTGGACAATTACAAGTCATAAAGCAAGAAGCGAAGAGAACGGCTACCCTGTTTTAAAGAGTCCGTCAATAGGTTTGCACCGTTATTTCTATGAAAGGGCTTATGAAGAGATTCCAGAGGGCTTACACGTCCTTCATAAATGCGACAATAAATCATGCGTAAACCCACATCATTTATTTTTAGGCACAGACAAAGACAATGCAAACGACAGAGGGGCAAAAGGCAGAACAGCTAAGGGAGAAAGACAAGGAAGTGCTAAATTGACTGGTGAACAGGTAAAAGCAATATTCCATGATACACGGCTTCAAAAGGATATAGCGAAAGAATATGGAATCAGCCGACCTTTGGTAAGCAGTATAAAGAATAGAAAGGCATGGACACATATAACTAAAAATGAAAATGATAAAAGCCTTGCGTGAACAGGGCAGAATACGGTTTGAAAAGGAATATTGTCTACTAATATTATAACATATTTTAAGCACCTTTTCAAACCTCCAAATGCAGTAATACTAAGCGGAAGGGGGGTTATACAATGCGTTTGGTTCACGTTTCAACAGATTTTTATTCGTATGAATTTATAGCAAAGAATACTGATAATCAGTTTCCAGATAAAATATTACTTGCACATAAAGGTTTTCCTATAAACAGTCGTAAGCCTGAAAGTATTGGATATGTTTCTAATAAAGTATCATTGCCTGATAACAGGTTTTATGTAACTTTTAAAAGGCTTATGGAAGCTGTGGCTACACAAGGAATGTCATTTAGCCCAACAATCTTTGAGGATTATAACAGAAGTCAGGCAGGATTTATTGGCGGTGAAATGGTAGCCCTTGATATTGATACAGGGTTAACCATGCAAGAAGCTTTAGACATTGCAAACCTTTATGGAGTGCCGCCCAACTGCATATATGAAAGTTTTTCTTCAACACCACAATTAAGAAAGTTCCGTTTAGTGTGGCTTTTAGACCATTTTGTCACAAATGAAAAAGCTTTCAGGTTTATTATTGAAGCACTGGACAGAATTTTTGACTGCAAGGCAGACAGACAGGCAAAAGAACCTTCAAGGCTTTATTTTGGGAGTAATAATGGCATATGGTATTATAATGAGGGTTTTGAATTGAGTATATCGAACCTTACAAGTGCAGTAATGACAAAAATTGAAAATTTATATAGCAAGAACATATTTAAGAAAAAACAGCAGGAGTTTTTCGAGAGTCAAGGAATTTTATGGGAGAATAGTAGTCCACAAATAGGAATTATAGGAGTTGACAGGGAAAAAAGAGTGGAAAACCATATATATTATATATGTAATTCCACCTCAAATTCCCAGCTTCACCAAATGGAAATAGAAACACCTGACGACCCAAACAGTCCCTATTTGGTAAGAATCGGTGAAGATATTCTTTCTGTTACTCTATGTCACACTTATAGAGGTGCGAAAACAAAGAATACCAGACCTGAAAACTATAAAATTGATCCCGAGGACTTTAAGAAATGCCCTTTAATTGAAACAGGATTAAAAGGACAGTTAAATGAACCGCCGCTATGGCTTTATGACCCTGCTCTATGGAACATGGTCAGGAACTTAGCCCTTTTTAAAGGTGGTGAAAAACTTTTTAAAGAGATTATGAATTCAAATCCTGTTTATTGGCAGGAAACAATTTTAAATGAGGATGGGAAGCAAAAGACGTATAAAAAGGCACAACATTATATAAAAAGGTTTAAAGATATACGCAAGATCAATGACGTTAAACCTTCAAAGTGCAGTGAAGAAGTTTGTCCACTTTTTGAAAAGTGCAAGTGGCAAGGAACAATGTACAGCAAAATTAAACCCATGAAACGCCGTCCACAGGTCGAGGACATTCCAGTGATTTCACTGCAAGAGGGACAAAAGCTATTAGAACAATATTTTATTGAAGCAGTAGACCAAACCGACAAAGTGACGCTTTTAAAAGCACCTACAGCAATTGGAAAAACCCAAATGGTTATTAAATGGCTTAAAGACAATAAAAGGACATCTTTAATTGCTGTTCCAACGCATAAATTGGCGGCAGAACTTGAACAAAGGCTTGAAGCGTCAGGAGTAGAAGTGTTGAGGCTTTTGCCGCTTCCAACATGGGAAGATCTAAAACAGTCACAGTTGCCCATTGAACAGGTGGAGTATTTGCAGTTTTATAGTGAAATTGCAAATCTCAAGAGGACTGGATATTATGGAACGGTTTTTGCCAAAGAACAGGACATGTTCAACCATTTATGCAAGTACCAGACAACGAAAAAATTTTCTTGTGTGTATTGGGACTATTACGCCGCTAAAATAAATGCCCAAACACACAAAGGCAATTTAATAATGACCCATGACCAATTAATGTATTGGGACAAGCCCATGCAGGATACAATAATTATTGACGAATGCCCTTCAAACAGTCTGAATAAACAGGGAGTTGCTAAAAATAAGGACATAATCCATTTGAAAAGCCTTTTAAGCCATTCTGAAACATGGGAGAACAAAGATATTACGCCAATAGTTTTAGACTTCCTGCAAGGTGTTTTAGACCTTCCATACGAGAAACCGACAAAAATTGAACCCCCATTGTTCAATGAACAGGAGTTTTCGGAACTTTTAAAGTCTTTCAGATACGACCTCAAAACAGGTGATACAAACTTTTGGCAGTTATTCAGTGCAGATTGTGTATTTAAACAAAATGAAGAAGTTACATTCAGACAGAAAAACCACATAAAGAGGGGTGAATTACCAATGGCTATTCTGTCAGCAACACCTAATGAATTTTTATTGAAACATTTTTATTCCGACTTACAAATAAAAGAAGTTCCTCCATTAAAAGCAGTAGGAACATTAAAGCATTACTGGAAGTATGCTTGTTCAAAGAAATATTTCAAGGCACGGCATGACTTCAAAGACTTCATGGAAAATGTAGTTTTCCCGATTACAGGGCGTAACGTAAATATATTGACCTACAAAAAATATTATGACCTTTACAAAGATGAAATGCCTATAGTAGGATATTTCTTTAATACAGCAGGACGTGATGAATGGAAGGCTAAAGATCTTGTAGTTGTGGGTGTGCCATGGCAAGATCCGAGTATGTGGAAGCTAGAAGCCCTTTCATTAGGAATAGATATTGAGAATAAGGATTTTAACTGTCAATACAACCGTGTCAATTGGAACGACAGAACATTTTATTTCAATGTTTTTGATGATCCTGAATTAAGAGAAATGCAAATGTATAGCATTGAAGCGGAATTGTTGCAAACAATAGGGCGTGCAAGGCATTTACGGCATGATGTGACGGTGTATTACTTTGGTAATTTTCCATTGCCACAGGCTATAATTATTGATTAATAGGGCGTTTAACGCCCTTTACATAGCAAACTGCCATTTTGTCGGTTTGTAATAATCTTAACAGGAGTTGAAGCAATGAGACAATTAATTAAGGAAGATAAAGAGGAACTTGATGTTCAGGAATGGATTGAAGCTGTTTATGAGGATTTACGTTGTATCATAGAATATACAGAGAAAAAATTTAAGCAACGAGATAAGGGCAGGCAGTACAAGACTGACTCATTTGACGGACGTAGAGGAAACGGAGGGGCGAGAAAAGGTGCAGGGGCAAAACCTGAAAGCATGAAACATAATATAAATGCCTGTAAAACCTTTTTAAATTTTGACATTGAGAAAAGGTATGGGATATCCAAGGGAGGTATGTTAGAGACTGATATTTTAGTACAGCTTATAAATAGTGTGGTTATTATTCTATCAGCAGAAATAATAAGTCAGAAGGACTTACAGGAAGTTTTCAGGCAAATGGATATTCAGTTAAGAATACAGAATAGACAATTAAGGATGATGCAAAAGTGTTTAGGTCTGAAAAGATTGCATAACAAATAATGGAACATTGATTTGCTTTTGCATTCTTAAGGATCAATTCTTTTAGGTTAACATTTAGAAAGGTTGATTGAAAAAGTAAAATCAACTTTGAATGTTTAAAAAATCCACCCCTCCAGAAAATTTTAAGAATTTTAAAGAGGTATTGAATTTTTATTCATATTATTTTATAATGTAAACATATTACCATACATAATTTTGAATATTTAAAGTAATTGTTAATATGAGTAGAAAATTTTATTGGAGATATATAATGAAGAGTGGGAAACTTTCAAAAATAAGCTTATTTGGGCGTATTATCGGCATTGTGGTTATATTTGCTTTTCCATGTATTCTAATATATCTGATAAATATGTCTATTTCTCTGTTTTCAATAAAAAACAATTATATACCTCTCTTACATATTAACATGGACGAAGAAATAAAAATATCTGAGTATATAGCAATGTATGTAGCTGTGTTGGGAATAGAGATAACTGCTATCCTCTCTTGGGTTATTCATAAACTTTCAATATCTAAGGAAATGCAAGAAAAAAACGATAAAATAAAAAAGTGTAGAAATAAAGTATATATTAGTTTAATAAATTCTTTAGAAAACTTGTTTCAAAAGTATCTGTTCGAACTATTTACAACAAATGAATATTTAGATAAATTTATTCCTATAGAAGACAGTTTGGAAGATTACTTTATAAATCTCGATATAGATGGCAAACATGTTGAAATTTATAGATATATATATATTGATATATTAAATATTAAACGTCTAAAAGAAGAAGGGAAAAAGATTTTTAATCATCTTGACGAGATGTTTAAAAAAATAACTTTAGATTTTTATTACTATTATAAAAGAGAATTAGGTACAGATATAAGAGTTTCAGACATATTGAAATTGAAATATATTAACGCATTTAATGAATTATCAATTGCTAGTATTGATAAAACTAAATCACAATACAAGTATATAAATGGTAATCTAATGTACATTAAGAAAAACAATAATTATATAGTATATAATAAGAAAAATGAAAAACTTTGCGATTGTACTTTTGAGAATTCCATGCCATATTCTGGATGGGCAAGGTTGTATTCTGGCGGAGAGGTATATTATGAAGGTACAATTGAAAATGGAGTTGAGATAAAAGGAATGTTTTTCAATTGTGAGATAGATAAAAATAATAAAACTGTAATTAGTAATAATAAGCCAAATTTTATAGGGTTAGGTAGATTTAAAGATAATGAGTATGTTCTAAAAAACAATATTAAACATGGTAAGGATTATAGAATTGCAAATATTGAATATATAAATAATGAATATGTTGTTGATAAAAATACAATTAAAGAAGGAAAATTGCTTCTATTTTAGCATGTCATGAATTAAAGCATTATTTATTATTATATAAATTATCAAAAAAGAAAAATGGGAATTCGGAGTCGATTTGTATAAATATTATTATAGCTTTTGACCTCAAATTCCCAATAAAAAACCCTGTAAAAACATAGATGGGGATAGGCTTATTCTAAAAATCTCTCTAATATTCCTGCTTCACTATGCTTTTGCTGAATGTCGCTTGTCTGCATCTGGACATATTGGCGTGTAGTCTGAATATTGCTATGCCCTAAAATCCTTTGCAGGGTAAAAACGTCCATTCCTTTCTTAACCGCTTCAACGGCGAAGGTATGCCGCCACACATGTGGAGTGCAACGCTTTTCAACATTCGCCCTTTTACCATGTCGCTGAAAGTTTCTTATAATATAGTCAGTATTGATCTTGACTCCATTGTTACTATTAAAAACATACTCACAGCTGTTATCATTAGCAATATCAATCAATTGCTTAAAAAGGCTTGAAGTCTGTTTTGACAGGGGTAAAACCCTTTCAATTCTTGTTTTGGATACCTCCGCTCTTACTCTCAAAAGCCTATTTTTGGTGTCCACATCCTCAATTCTGGTTTCGCATAATTCATTTATTCTTATGCCTGTATCAAGGATTGTAAGCATTATTACAAAGTCCCTGAACCCTGAATAGGTATTTGTGTCGCATGAATTAAGCATTTTTTTGATTTCATTTCTGTTTAGTGGTTGTATTGTATCCTGAGGCACTTTTACAAGGGTTATTCCTACTGCAAAATTCTCTTTTAGATGTCCGTTGTTGTGAAGCCATGCAAGGTAACATTTAAGAGTCCTAAGCCTTAAATTGATGGTACAGGGTTTGAACTGTTTTTCATGAAGCATAAAATAAATATAATTTTTAAGCATTTGACGATCAACAATAGACTGGTTTTCGATATTGACCGTGGTATAGGATTTGAAATATTCCATGTGCCGTTTATGGTCATTAAGTGTCCGTGGTGCAAGTCCTTCAAGGGTTTTGTCCTTTAAAAAGTCCTCATGAAGGGTGAAGAACTCCTGTAATGAAATAGTGCGTCTTATTTGTCGCACGGTTTGTAATTGGGGTTTGAACTGCATTCTCATAGGGTTTCGTCCTTTCGTTTTTAGATTTCAGGACGCACGGTCTATATTTCAGCAGGAAATGTAAAAAAACCTCATTCCAAGTTAAAATCTTGAAATAAGGCTTCTTTTTATCTGGCAGGGGCAGCAGGAATCGAACCCGCAACCAACGGTTTTGGAGACCGCTACTCTACCAATTGAGCTATACCCCTATAGCGCTTTTTTAGTATACAACAGCTTTTTATTTATGTCAATGGCTAAAAGAATTTTTTTATAAAATTCTTTTGATAAAGTCCTAGAGCCAGTTTAATGAATTGAAAGTCAAAGGTATCTATACTTTAAATGTATATTAAAGAAAGGCAAGTGGTAAGGAATGTATGAAATATTACTTCTACTTTTGTTGCAGCTTTTATCGGTATGTGTTAATATAGATTCAGAATTTAAGAATAGGAAAATTTTAAATGTTCTAAATACTAAATTTATAAGTATCTACAGCAATATATTATCACCAACTTTTCTAGGGGTCTATTTTTAAATCAAATAAGGTCTGTAGTTAAATAGTAGTGGAAGTTAATTAAATGGAGGTTTTTAATATGAATATAAAGATTGGTTTTATTGGTGCTGGTAATATGGGTTGTGCCATGATAAAAAGTATTGTAAATTCCAACATAATTTCAAAAGAGAATATTTTTGTATATGATGTTGATACAGAGAAAATATCTCAACTAAAAGTTGAAACAGGAATATCCACTTTATCTAGCAGTATTGAAGTTGTTGATAATTCTGATATTGTTATTTTATGTGTAAAACCTAAGACTGTTAAAGATGTTCTTTTGTCTTGCAAATCTGCCTTTGACCATAATAAAATTCTTATTTCTGTTGCAGTAGGTATACCTATAGCTTTTTATAAGGATATTATTGGAGATAATAAAAAAATAATTCGTTCAATGCCAAATACACCAGCTCTTGTTGGAGAGGGAATGACTTTAATTTCTTACGAGGATAATGTTATATCAGTAGATGATATTAAAATAGTTGAAAAGATATTTAATTGTTTTGGAAAAGTAGAAGTTCTAGATGAAAAACTAATGAACGAGGTAACGGCAGTTACTGCTAGCAGTCCGGCATATGTATTTATGTTTATAGAGGCTATGGCTGATGCGGCTGTTTTATCTGGGCTTCCACGAAATCTATCATATAAACTTGCAGCTCAAGCTGTTTTAGGTTCTGCAAAAATGGTTCTTGAGACCAACAAACATCCAGGCGAACTAAAAGATCAGGTGTGCTCACCGGCTGGTACTACAATAGAAGCAGTACAGGCATTAGAAAAAAATGGTTTTAGATATGCTATAATTGAGGCAATGAACCAATGCACAAAAAGAGCTCGTGAGATTGGTGATAAGCAGTAAAACAAGCTTAATAACTGGAGGGGTTTAAAAGTGAAATATGAAGAAAAGACCGTTTCAAAAGAAAATAAATATAGTGGAAATATAATTGGAGTAGATTTATTAAAGGTTTTGCAACCTGATGGAAAAGAAGCTTTTCGTGAAGTTGTAACACATAGTGGGGGATCAGCAGTTATACCCATAAGTAATAATGGTGAAATCTATATGGTAAGGCAATTTAGAAAGCCTATAGAAAGAGAGTCATTAGAAATTCCTGCAGGAAAGCTTGATTTAGGTGAAGATCCTTTAGTGTGTGCACATAGAGAATTAAAAGAAGAAACAGGGCTTGAAACAAAAAACATGAAGTTTTTGTTAAATATCCACTGTGCACCTGGTTTTTCAACTGAAAAATTATACATATATGCTGCTACTGACCTTATAGAAGGTGAAGCTTGTGCTGATGAAGGAGAATTTATTTCTACACAAAAGATTCCTATTAATGAGCTAATAAAAATGATTATAAATAATGAAATAACTGACGCCAAAAGCATTATAGGTATACTTTTAGCTGATAAAATAATTAAAGAGGGTCTGTTTGACATCAAATAAGGCCTGTAGTGAAATAGTAGTAGATATAAGGATAACTCCACCTTATAGTAAGTGGAGTCATTGAATAAGATATAGTTTACAATACATCTTTTAGTATTGTAATTTTTTTATTCTTAGCAGCATAGAATTATTATGTAAGGAGTTAAGTATAAAAAAAGTATAAATGAACATGAGGGGATAAAACTTGATTTCAAGAATACAAGATACAATATTAAACCATATCAGAATCAATAAAAATATTTACTTTTTTTTGTTTTTAGCATTTGTTGTAGGTATATCTGCTGGAGCTTTTACTGTAAATGGATTAAGTCCAATTCAAAGAAAAGAATTGACCAATTATTTACAGGGGTTTTTTCAGCTTTTTGAACACCAAAGAGTAGACAGTAATGAAATATTAAGAATATCTCTTATAGACAACATAAAAATAATAGTAATATTGTGGGTTTTGGGATTAACTATAATTGGTATACCTTTTATTTACATGCTTGTAGGTGTAAAAGGATTTATAACTGGTTTTACATCTGGTCTAATAATTGAATACATGGGTTTTAAAGGAGCATTATTTACACTTATTACAATTTTGCCAAAAGAAATAATACTAATTCCTTGCATAATAGCATTAGGGGTAAATGGTATAAACTTTTCACTAAATATTATAAAAAGTAAATCCAATAAAATATCGGCAAAGAATAGTCTAAAAATTAATTTTTTTGCCTACTGTTTTGTTACATTAGTTTTTTCATGTATAATGTTTGGAGGTGTTTTAATAGAGGCCTATATTTCTCCCGTTTTTATAAGAATGATTTTTTTATAATAAGTAAGTATAAGGGTAGGATAATATGTCAACAATAAATAATGTTCATATGATATTATGGTATTCATCAGAAATAATAGTATAAATGCAATTTTTTTGTTATTAATGCACAAAAAAAACATAAATAATTATACAAAGCTACAAACTAGGTTGCATATAATGGATATTTATTGCATAATGAGTAGTAGTTCTTATATAATATGGAGGATTAGAAAAATTTTTTTTTAAAACTACTAATTGAACTTTACATTAGTAAGAATATGTATAGTATGATATGTTTAATTTTAAACTATTAATAAATAATGTAAACAAGAAGGGGTAGGTAAAATAATGGAAGAATTAGTTTTGAAATTTCTAAATTTTTTGGAAAAAGACAAGCGGTTGTCCTTAAATACCTTACAGTCATACAAACGGGATATTGAGCAGTTTATTACATATTTAAAAGAGATGAAGCTAAATACTATTGAAAATACAAGTAAAACAACAGTTATTGCTTATCTTTTACATTTACAGAAAAAAGGAAGGGCCACATCAACTATATCCCGTAATTTAGCTTCTATAAGATCCTTTTGTCAATACCTAACAAAGATTGGCAGGTTAAATCAGGATCCTACAGAAGAACTTGAATCTCCAAAGGTTGAAAAGAAGCTTCCTCAAATTCTTTCAACAAAAGAAGTTGAGTTACTGCTAGAGCAACCAAAATGTGATGACTTAAAGGGTTTTAGAGACAAAGCAATGCTTGAACTTTTGTACGCTACTGGAATAAGAGTGACAGAACTTATTTGTCTAAATGTTAATGACATTAACATTGATATGGGATTTATTCGTTGTAGCAAAGGAACAAGAGAAAGAATGATACCAATAGGTTCACTTTCTGTCAATGCAATTAGTGAATACCTTAAAAAATCAAGGGATCTTTTAATACAATCAAGCGATGAGACCGCTTTGTTTGTAAATGTAAATGGAAAGAGGCTTACGAGACAGGGGTTTTGGAAAATAATAAAGCAGTATAAAAATCAAGCTCAAATTAATAAAGACATAA
This sequence comes from Acetivibrio alkalicellulosi, assembly GCA_008125075.1. Classification (GTDB taxonomy): domain Bacteria; phylum Bacillota; class Clostridia; order Acetivibrionales; family Acetivibrionaceae; genus Herbivorax; species Herbivorax alkalicellulosi. The sequence goes on from VLTH01000001.1 coordinate 900,520, forward strand.
CTCCTCACACTCTAAGACATTCATTTGCAGCACATTTACTGGAAAATGGAGCTGATTTAAGATCAATACAGGAGATGTTAGGTCATTCTGACATATCTTCAACTCAGATTTATGCTCAGATGGCTAAGTCAAAAATTAAAGAAGTTTATAAAAAGACACATCCTAGAGCTTAGTATTAAAAATAAAATGTTACAAATTAATTGATTTTGTAATATAATAAAAAGTAAGATATTAGATGTAAACTCAATATAAGTTTACAAATATCTTACTTTTTTGTTTTGTCAGAAGTCTTAGAAGGTCGTGAATATTTTATATTGACTAAGAGAGGAGACTATTAAAAATGAAAAGAAGTATTATAATTGTATTAGACAGTTTTGGAATTGGACAGCTTCCAGATGCAGCAAAATACGGTGATGAGGGTAGCGATACACTGGGGAATATAGCTTTAAAAGTTAAGAATTTTTCTTTGCCCAATTTAGAAAGTCTTGGACTGGGAAACATTGATAATATAAAAGGAGTTAATTATTTTAAAAACCCAATAGGTTGTTTTGGTAAAATGGCTGAAAAGTCTATGGGAAAAGATACTACAACTGGTCACTGGGAGTTAGCTGGGATTATTTTAGAAAAACCTTTTCCAGTATACCCAAATGGTTTTCCAGAAGAAATAATAAGTAGTTTTGAAAGTGCCATAAAAACATCTACAATTGGCAATATTGCTGCATCGGGGACAGAAATTATTAACATGTTAGGAGATCAGCATGTAAAGACAGGATATCCAATTATATACACATCGGCAGACAGTGTATTTCAAATTGCTGCACATGAAGATATAATTCCTGTTGAAAAGTTGTATGAAATGTGTAAAATAGCCCGTGATATGCTAAAAGGTGATAATGGTGTAGGAAGAGTAATAGCAAGGCCTTTTATTGGTAGTTCGGGTAATTATAAAAGAACTGTTAGAAGAAAAGATTTTTCTTTAGACCCTATCAGTAAAACAGTTTTAGATTATGCTTATGAAAAGGGATTAAGTGTTAAAGCGATAGGTAAAATAGAAGATATTTTTAATAACCAGGGAATTACTCATTCAGTACACACTAATAATAATATGGATGGGGTAGATAAGACAATTGAATTTATAAAGGAAGATTTTGAAGGAATCTTATTTACCAATTTAGTTGATTTTGATATGCTTTATGGTCACAGGAATGACTATGAAGGTTATGCTAAAGCTCTAATTGAATTTGACAATAGAATTACTGAAATTTTAAATGTACTTAAGGAAGATGATATGCTCATATTAACAGCAGATCATGGTTGTGATCCTACTACAGAAAGTACAGATCATTCAAGAGAATATGTTCCTTTGATTGTTTATGGAAAGAAATTTAAGAAAAATGTTAATCTTAATACAAGAAGCAGTTTTGCAGATGTAGCAGCAACAATTGCAGATTATCTTGATATTAAGGCAGATATAAAGGGAGAAAGCTTTTTAAACATCATAAAGTGACAAGACATAAGGGACATGTCAAATAATTTTGGAGGTCATAAAAATGAGGATGTACGATATTATTGAGAAGAAAAGAGATGGAAAAGAACTTACCCAAGAGGAAATAGAATATTTTATAAAAGGGTATTGTGAGGATAGTATACCAGATTATCAAGCGTCAGCTCTTCTTATGGCTATTTTTTTAAAGGGAATGAATGAAAATGAGACTGCTATTCTTACTCAGGCTATGGCAAATTCAGGGGACATGATTGATTTGTCAGAGATTGATGGGGTTAAAGTAGACAAACACAGTACTGGAGGTGTTGGAGATAAAACTACACTTATTTTAGCTCCTATTTGTGCTGCATGTGGCATACCAGTAGCAAAAATGTCAGGTAGAGGCCTTGGGCATACAGGTGGTACTATAGACAAATTAGAGTCAATACCGGGTTTTAAAACATCTCTTACTAATGATGAATTTATAAAGAATGTGAAGGAAATCGGCTTGGCTGTTGTAGGTCAGACAGGTAATCTTGCCCCCGCAGATAAAAAACTATATGCACTGCGTGACGTAACTGCAACAGTAGATAATATTTCCTTAATTGCAAGCAGTATTATGAGTAAAAAAATTGCAAGTGGTGCAGATTGCATCGTATTAGATGTAAAAGTAGGCAGTGGAGCTTTTATGAAGACTATTGAACAGTCTGTTGAGCTTGCAAAACTAATGGTGAAAACGGGTAATTTAAATAATAGAAAAACAGTAGCTGTAGTTACTGATATGGATATTCCTTTAGGAAATTCAATTGGTAATTCTTTAGAAGTTATAGAGGCAATAGAGATATTAAAGGGAAGAGGACCTGAAGATTTAAAAGAGTTATCCTTAGAATTGGCAGCAAGGATGCTTCAAGTATCGGGCGCAGGAGATATAAATACATGTATAAAATTGGCTCAAAAGGCATTAGATAATGGAAGTGCATTAGAAAAGCTTAGATACATGATTGATCGACAAGGTGGAAACTCACATGTAATTGATGACTATAAACTATTTGGCAGTTCAAATGAAGTTTGTGAATGTGTCAGCTGTGAGGATGGATATATTGATGGAATAAGAGCTGATGCACTTGGTGTTGCTTCAATGGTTTTAGGTGCAGGAAGAGAAACAAAAGATAGTCATATTGATTACTGTGCAGGTATAATACTAAATAAAAAAAGGGGAATGGAAGTTAAAAAGGGCGAAACAATAGCTACTCTTTATAGCAGTAGTATTAAAAAAATAGAAGAGGCAAAAAAAATTGTTAAAAATAGTGTTACTATTTCAAAAAAGCAACCGGAAAAGAGGCCATTAATACTATCTAATGTTGATTAATGCTAAAGAAATTAATGTAAATTTAATGCCAAATAGGTTTTTTGAAAAGCAGAAGTAATAGCTTAAATTAAAAGTCGGGTTTATATAATATATACTCGGCTTTTTTATAGCTTTTCAAGTATATATGTATTTTTTTTTGCATAATTTTAAGTAGTGATATTTTTGTATGTAAAAAAGTATAGGGGGCTTTTATGTTTAGAAAGTTTTTGTGTTTTGTAATATCGGTTTTTTTGTTGAATATTTTAAACCCTGTTGTTTATAGTAATTTTATCGATGAATTGTATCAATATGATGAAGAAACTGTTGATGCTATTGCTGCAAATACCAGCTTTGACAGTTTTAATGCAAAAGCATTTATTCTAATGGATGCTCAAACAGGACAAATACTTAGTGAAGAAAATAGTAATGATACACTTCCAATTGCAAGTGTAACTAAAGTCATGTCCATGCTTTTGATAATGGAAGCTATTGATTCTGGAAAAATTAAATTGACTGATAATGTTACAGTTTCGGAATATGCAGCTGGAATGGGAGGTTCTCAGGCTTATATTGAACCAGGTGAACAGTACACTGTACATGAAGCACTAAAGGCTGTTGCTCTTCACTCATCTAATGATGTTACTGTTTCATTGGCAGAATTAATAAACGGAAGTGAAGAGGCTTTTGTTGTTATGATGAATGAAAAAGCACAGCAGCTAGGGATGAAAAACACTCGTTTTCTAGACTGTACAGGGCTTACAGATGAGGGACATTACAGTACTGCCTATGATATTGCAATTATGTCTAGAGAACTTATAACTAATCATTCTAAAATACTGGAATATACATGTATTTGGATGGACACTTTCAGAGGGGGAGAATTTGAACTAACAAACACAAATAAATTAGTACGGTTTTACAATGGCGCTGATGGCCTAAAAACAGGATTTACAAGAGCTGCCGGTCATTGCTTATCTGCTACTGCAAAGCGAAATGACATGAGGCTAATTTCTGTTGTATTAGGTGGAAGTGATTCTAATACTCGTTTTGCTCTCTCTAGGAAACTATTAGACTATGGGTTTGCAAATTTTGAGTCTGTTAAGGTAAATATTAAAGGTGAAGAGGTTAGAGATGTAGTGGTAAAAAAAGGTATAGAGGATATGGCTAAATGCATTTATGGAGATGACTTAAGTATTTTACTATCAAGAGGACAAAAAGACAAAGTAAAAAGAGAAATACGTATTGTAGAGTTTGTTGAAGCACCTGTTAAAAAAGGCCAAAAGATAGGTGAAGTAGTATATAAAGTTGATGATAAGGAAGTAGGTAAGGTAGACCTTGTTTGTGACAGGGACATTCCAAAAGCCTCTTTTGGAAAATTGCTCTTACGATTATTTACTAGCTGGTACAGTTTAGGTAGAAGATAAATCTATAGTAAAATGGTTCTTCTGAGGATTTTAGGAGAACTGTTTTACTTTAGAAATGTATATCGCAGCGGAAGCTGCAATTATAGTAGTTAAGTTCCGCTGCGATAAACAGAGGAGCTATATCTTCTAAAAAAGTTTGCTAAAAAAGCAAACTTTTTTAAGAAGAATAGTATACCATTAAAACAGCAAATAATATCCAAAATAGTATAAATCCCTTTTATCTTATTTTTAGACTCCACCTTCTTGAAGGTGGAGTCCTTAGGTGGAGTCCTTAGGTGGAGTATAGTCTCCACCTAAAGCAAATGTTTAGCTTTAGCTAAACGATTTTACTAGTTTGTTTTGCAGCAACTTCTTGGTGGTACAACTTGTGATTTTTCGCAACAGTCTGAGTCTTTACAGCAAATGTACCCTTGGCATTCGCAAATAGCGTATTTAGTGAAAGTGAAGAAAAATATGCACCCCTTAGGTTTTTTAACTATTGAAATTAAAGCCATAATATGATATTTTAAAAAGAAAAAAGTAAGAGAGGGCACTTTTTAATATGAATCATAACACTACTGATTTAAAGCCTATGAGAATTGGAGATGTAATTGATTACTCTATTGAAATATTTAAGACTAATTTTAAAACTTTAGCTCTTTTATCTTTGATACTATATGTTCCATGGATTTTTATAAGTTCTCTTATAAGTAGTCAGCTATTAGAAAATCAGCTTGCTCCCTTTTTAAATTTGATTTCTGACTTTGATGCTTTTAACTTTGAAGAAACATATGATTATCAACCAAATTTTAATTACTTGATTTTAAATTATCTGTTAATGTTTTTAGATTATGCCTATAAGCTTTCAATAAAGGTTGTATTTCATGCTGCCATTATATTAGTTGTGTATGATTATGTTGTAAAAGGTACTATAATGCCCTTTAGCTTTCAAAACACATTAAATATAATAAAACAGTCTTTTTCATATATATTGAAGCTTGCAGGATATACGTTTTTATTTGGCCTTATTATGTTTGGAGTAATGTCTACCTTAGGAACTGTCTTGGTTTTTCTTATTGGGTTTTTAAGTGTATTTATAATTTCTATGACAATTGCATTACCCTTTGGATTAAATTTTATAGCTTCATTAGTAGCTATTATTTTGGGAGTTTTACTTTTATTGGCTGGATTTATATTATTAGGCTTTTTTTGGGTGAAATTTATATTTGGTTTCAATTTAATAGTTGTTGAGAAAAGATCTGTGGGTGATAGTCTTAAAAGAAGTTTTGATCTTTCAAAGGGTTATTTTTGGCATATAGGTTTATCAAGTTTATTAAGTTATTTCCTTTTTTCACTTATAGGTGGTATGTTTGTTTTAGCTTCTCTTTCAACCATGTTTATAAACAACATACTGTATTCTTTGCTCTTCTCGTTCGCACAGGTTTTTAATGCAATACTATATCCTTTTATATATGTGTTTATTACCGTTTTATTTATTGATATGAAAGTTAGAAAAGAAGGTTTAGACCTTGATGTGAAATTTAATAAATTGATAAGTAGAGACTCATGAACATAAGGTTTTATTTTAAAAAAAGTATTTTCACAACAGATATGGGGAAAAATAAATGAAAAAAAAGCTTTGTTTTAACATGAAAATAATTGAATTTAAGCAAATAATTACTACTCGTTATGGGTTTGATTTTTTTTCTAAGCTTATGATAAGTACCTTTATTATTCTTGCATTGGCACTTTCTTTTCATAGTTTTTCATATGCTAATGATACACCTCCTTCTAACGAAGATGAAATCAGAGAAACTCTATCTGAAATTGTTTCCTCAAATACAATAAAAAGATCTGAGAATGATAATAAAAATATATTTGATGATTTAAGAGAAAGAATACGAGAATTTATAAAGGAAAAATTTGATGAATTTATGAATAGGTTAAATATTGAAGGAAGTATTATCGAGGCTCTTGAGGGAAAAAGTATTCCTTTATGGGTTATTGCTCTGTTAAAATACGGTTCTATTGCACTTATTATTCTTATTATAGTTTTTATAGGATACTATATATTAAAAAACCGTTTTATCTCTAAAAAAATAAAGGTACAAAATGATGAAATTTTAACCTCGATTAAAGACCCTGATTTGGTATTAATGAAAGTACAAGAGCATATGAAAAATGGTAATTACAACGATGCTTTAAGATTTTTATATATTGCAGCTCTCATTAATTATAATAAGCTTAATATTATTAAAATAAACAAAGCAAAGACAAATAAACAATATCTAATAGAAATTAGGCAAAACAAACCTGAAGCATTTAATGAATTTACCAATTTCACATATGATTTTAACAAATATTGCTACGGAAGAAGAAAACTATCTTTAGATAAATTCCAATTGTGGTATGATGCGTATTTTGAGCTAATTAAAGTTAAAGGAGGTATTGAAAATGAGTAAAATAAAAGATATTATTTTATTTATATCAATATTTATACTCCTTTCCTTAGCAGGATTAGTGGTTTTTGATATTAAAAACGAAGCAGAGCAAAGCACAGGATTTACAACATATAGTGACAGAGAAGATGGGGTTAAGGTATTATATACATTAGCAGAAAAGATGGGCTTTCAGGTAGGACGCAATAGAAAGCCTTCAAGATTTTTGCCTGATAATGTTACAGTTGTTGCTATTGCACCTGATTATGATATCTTTACAGACAATCTTGAACAAAAATACCTTTTAGAATGGGTCAATAGAGGAAATTCATTTGTTATTATTGATTCTGATAGTAATTTTTCAAATAGTAACTATGATATATTAAGTCATGCTAAAAGTTATTCGAAAGCTTTTTCATATTATGGTGAAAACCGTATTTATAATATAGGGGAAGGCAAAGTTATATATTTAGGACAATATGAAAACTATACTAATAAAGAGATTGAATCTCTTGACCCTGGAGTTGTTTTTATTCATGCATTAAATGAGGCTTCAAATGAGAGGGTTTTATTTAATGAATACTATCAAGGTTTTGGAAGCTCACAGCCATCAATATTTGATATTATTGGATTTGGTGGAAGATTAATTTTAATTCAAATACTGCTAGGCATAATGGTGTATTTTTATATTTTATCTAGAAGATTTGGAAAACCTGTTATTGTGTATGAAACAATAAAAAGAGAGGAAAATGAAAACATTTTTGCTCTTTCAAATATATACAAAAAAGCAAATGCTAATGCCATAGTATTAGAAATTTATTATGATAAGTTTAAAAAAGATGTTTCAAAGTTTTTAGGTTTAGGTGGAGAATTTGTAAATGACGAAGAAATGATTAGTGAAGCAAATAAAAATAATGTTCTAAAAAATATGGATCTTCAAAAAGTTATAAAAGATTGTAATAACTATATTAGTAATAATATAAATAATAGAAAAGTATTAGAGGAACTACTCATAAAACTAGAAAAAATAGGGAGGTTACTTAAATAATGAGTGATTATATAAAAGAAAACATGAATGATGAGTGTGAGTTTACTAGAACAAAAAGCAAAGCCATAATTGAAGAAGTTTCAAAGGTTGTGGTCGGTCAGTATGATTTTATAGAAAAACTTGTGGTTTGCCTTCTGACAGGTGGTCACGTTCTAATTGAAGGAGTGCCGGGACTTGCTAAGACATTGGCATCTAAAGTAATTGCAAAGACAGTAAAAGCAGAGTTTAAAAGAGTACAGTTTACTCCTGATTTAATGCCGGCAGATATAATTGGAACAAAGGTATTTGATCAAAAAAAGACTGATTTTTACTTAAAAAAAGGACCTCTCTTTACAAATATGTTTCTTGCTGATGAAATTAACCGTACACCACCAAAAACTCAAGCAGCACTTCTTGAGGCAATGGAAGAAAGGTCTATATCTATAGATGGTGAAACCCATAAATTAGAAGAGCCATTTATGGTTTTGGCTACTCAAAATCCTGTTGAGTATGAGGGAACATATCCCCTTCCTGAAGCACAAGTGGACAGGTTTTTAATGAAACTTTTAATTGAGTATATTCCACAAAAATTTGAAAATCTACTTCTTCAAAAGTTTTCTTCAGGATTTGACAGTAAAGAACTAGAAAATGAAGATATAAATCCAGTTTGTAGCTTTGATGATATAAAGAAGTGCCGAAGTGAAATTAAAAGTGTATCTGTTGGAGAAGGTGTAATAAATTATATAACTTCAATTGTAAAAGCTACTAGAAATTCACCAAGTCTCTTACTTGGAGGAAGTCCTCGTGCATCTATTTCACTTTTGCTAACATCTAAAACATTTGCTGCTATGCAGGGAAGAGCTTTTGTAATTCCTGAAGATGTAAAGGAACTGGCTTTACCAGTTTTAAGGCACAGGGTATTATTAAAACCTGAAGCGGGTATTGATGGACTTGGAAATGATGATATTATTAAAAGTATTTTATCAAAGGTTGAAGTGCCTAGATAAGGAGAGATTAAATGCATTTTAGCAGGCTTTTTTCTTTATTAATACTGGCTGGAGTAGTTCCTATATTTATTGGTGCTATTACAGGACTGCATTTTTACATTTTTATAATATATAATGTTTTTTTAATCACTTTACTTATTATAGATCATGTTATCACACCTAAGAAAAAGGATTTTGAAGTAGAGAGAATTTGTGATGAAAAATTATCAATGGGTGCTGAGAATGAAATATCAATTAATATAAGAAACAACAGCAATTATAAAATAGATATTGAAGCTTTAGATGAAATACCTCAATATATAGAGTTTGAAAAAAAGGTTGTGAAAATAAAAGTTCACCCTCATTATGACGCAGAGGGTAAATATATTGTGATTCCCCAAAAAAGAGGAGAGTTTTTATTTGGAAGTATTCACATAAGATACAATGGAGTTTTAAAACTGTGTTCAAAAAAGTATAAATATGATGCTATAAAAAAATACAAGGTGTATCCTAATTTGAAGGATTTAACTAAATATGGTCTTGCAGCAATAAAAAAGAGCCAATTAATGCAAGGAATTAAGAAAATAAAAAGCTATGGATTAGGAACAGAATTTGAAAGCCTTAGAGAGTATAATACAGGTGACGACTATAGAAAGATAAACTGGCTTGCTACTGCAAGAGCAAATAAATTTATAATTAATACATATGAACCTGAAAAAAATCAGCAGATTATGATTATGCTTGATTCTAGCAGAGTTATGAATTCTGAAATAAAATACATAAAGAAACTGGACTACTCAATTAACGCTGCTTTTTTATTAGCAGACGTAGCAATTAAAAAGGGAGACAATGTTGGGGTTTTGGTATTTGACAGCAGTGTGAAAAGGTATGTCAAACCTGGAAAGGGAATGGGGCAATTTCAGCTTCTTGCAGAAAACCTTTATAATGTAGAGGAAAACTTTGTTTCAGCAGATTATAACGGAGCACTTAGATACTTAAATCAAAATCAGAAAAGAAGAAGCCTTCTTTGTATATTTACTGAGCTTTTTAACACTTCTGAAGCATTTGAGTTGTCATCAGCATTGAAAAATATTGCAAAGCACCATATACCTATTGTAATAACCATAAAGGATATGAGACTATATGAATGGGAACAATCAGAAGTTAAAACTACTAATGATATTTTTTTAAAGGCTGCTGCAATTAAGATGGTAAAAGAAAGAGAACAAATTATGAAGGTATTTCATGACTCAGGTATTGGTGTAATTGATGTACCACCAGATAAACTATCAATCGAAGTGGTAAACAAGTACCTTCAAATGAAATCCATGATGCAAATTTAGAAAGGGGATAAGATGAAAGAAGATACCTTTATAAAGCAAAACTCAGAAACTTGGAATAAATTAGAGTTACTATTAAAAAAGCTTCAATCAGGAGGTAAAATAGAAAAGCTTAATAAAAATGAATTAGATGATTTTATAAATATATACAACTTAGCATGTGGACATCTATCCTATTGTCGAACTTATTATGGTAATACATCTACTACTGAGTATTTAAATAAGCTTGTTTCATCTGCTCATAGTTATATCTATACTGCAAAAAAGTTTAGCTTTAAAGATTTATTTAACTTTTTGTTAATTGATTTCCCTGTACTGGTAAATAATAATATTAAACCAATTATGATTGCTACTGGATTTTTTATGTTGGGAACAGTATTAAGTTTTGTCCTAACATTAATTTCCTTAGATAATGCAGTTGCATTTTTGCCTGGAAATTTAGTGGAAGATATAATGGAAAGAGATGTTAATGAGCCACTTAGAAGCTGGGATGCAGCCATACACTCTAATTATATACTTACAAACAATATAAGAGTTGGGATATTAGTCTTTGTGATGGGTATAACATTAGGAATTGGAACAGCTATAGTTCTTGTATATAATGGTTACTTAGTGGGTTGCCTTGCAGCATTATATTTTCTTAAAGATGCAAACCTTTTATTCTGGTCATTGATTCTTCCACATGGGATAATTGAATTGTTTGTTATTTTTATTTGTGGAGGTGCTGGTTTAATTATTGGTAACTCTCTAATTAACCCAGGTGAGTATTCAAGAAAAGATGCATTTATTAAAAAGGGTAAAATAGCTTTAAAACTAACTGTTGGGACAATTCCTCTTTTTATTATTGCAGGTTTTATTGAAGGTTATATTACACCTGCAAATAGCTTATCACCTATTTCTAAAATGGCATTTGCACTAATGACACTTGCATTTATAATTTTATATATTACAATACCAAATGTTAAGTATAAATCAAAGCATATGGAAAACTTATCATTTGATAAAATTAAGAATTAAAGGGCGGATAATTATGAGAAAAATATTAGAAATTTTAACACCAGAAAATGTTCATGTTCAATATGAGTTAGCAGGACTTGGAACAAGATTTGCAGCTTTTTTAGTGGACTTTTTGATTCAATCAGTAATGCTTATTATAACACTACTAATAATGTTTTTTATAGAAGTGGATTTTGGTTATATTATCTTAGATTTGGGAATTGTTGGTTTTGTGTCATTTGTAACAACACTAATTTTATTTTTTCACCTTTTGTATTTTATTATTTTTGAAGCAATACTAAAGGGACAAACTCCTGGTAAGAAGCTAATGAAAATTCGGGTAATAATGGAAACAGGGCAGCCTATTAATTTTATAGATTGTTTAATAAGAGGAATTTTAAGGCTTGTTGCTTCATTACCACTGTTTTATCTTATTGATTCATTGTTTGTAATCATGTCAAAAAATTATAAGCGAATTGGTGATTTTGCAGCAAATACTATTGTAATAAAACTTGAAAAGCACCGTCATCTTGAGAAAATAGAGGACTATATAGACATGTCACCAAAAGAAACCGATAGAGCAGAATCCTATGTAGTTAGTAGTGATGAGTATAATTTATTAAAAGATTTTCTATTAAGAAAAGATAATTTAGGAGAAAGAAGACCAGCATTTGAGTATAATCTTAACAAATACTTTATGAAAAAATTTAATTTAGAAACCCCTTATAGTAATCCATATGTTTTTTTTGAAGAAATAATACGCAAGAATAATTAAATACATTTAATTATTGACGCATGAGTAAATTAATGTTACCATGATGTAAAAAATGGCTAGCTTATTAAGTGAGTCCAAAAGGTAGATGGATTTATTAATAATACTTTGTAATGGAAGGTGAAATATGTTTATATCTAAAGCTTTAAAAATTAATCAAAATAATAATTTGGAAATAGGTGGCTGTGATTGTGTAGAACTGGCAAATACTTATGGTACACCACTTTATGTTATGGATGAAAATCTTTTAAGAGAAAACTGTAGGATTTATAAAAATGCTATGGACAAGTATTATGATGGAAATGGTCTGGTATTGTATGCAAGTAAAGCTCTTTGTACTAAAGCTATCTGTAAAATAGCACAGCAGGAAGGACTTGGACTTGATGTGGTTTCTGGTGGAGAGCTTTATACCGCATTAGAGGCCGGTTTTCCAATGGACAGGGTTTATTTTCATGGGAATAACAAGACCTATGATGAGCTTAAACTTGCAATAGATAATGATATTGGAAGAATAGTTGTAGACAATAGGGAAGAGCTTTTAACAATTAACCAGATTGCTTCAAAGAAAAATAAAAAATTAAACATATCATTTAGAATTAAGCCTGGAATTGATGCACATACTCATGACTTTATTAGAACAGGTCAGATTGATTCTAAATTTGGAGTTGCTATTGAAAACGGTGAGGCACTAGAAATAATAAGTGAAGCCTCAAAGCTATCAAATGTTAAGGTTGTTGCTCTTCATTGTCATATTGGTTCACAGATATTTGATCTTGATCCCTTTAAGCTTGCTGCTAAGGTTATGCTAGAGTTTGCAGCAGAACTTAAGGAAAAACTGGATATTCAAATTGAAGAGTTAAATCTAGGTGGTGGATTTGGCATTAAGTATACTCAAGAAGATGATCCTATAGAATATGATAACTTCATTGAGTCTGTTTCTAAAGTTGTAAAGAGTGTGTGCAGTGAGAAAGGAATTAAGCTTCCATTTATTATAATGGAGCCGGGAAGATCAATTGCAGCTCCTGCGGGTATAACACTATATAAAGTAGGATCTGTTAAAGATATTAAAAATGTTAGAAAGTATATAGCTGTTGATGGTGGGATGACTGATAATCCAAGATATGCCATGTATCAATCAAAATACGAGGCTGTTATTGCAGATAAACCTGATGCACCAAAGACTCAAAAGGTAACAATTGCAGGTAAGTGCTGTGAATCAGGAGATTTACTTGCAAAAGATATTATGCTGCCTAGTGTTGAAGTAGGGGATATTCTTGCAATGTTTGCAACAGGAGCATATAATTATTCAATGTCCAGTAACTATAACAGAATACCAAGACCTGCCATTGTTCTTGTTAAAGATGGACAGGCACGTACAATAGTAAAAAGAGAAGATTATAAGGACATTGTAAGAAATGATATTATACCAGAGGACTTATAATTATATAAAAAAATGTAGCATTATTTAAATTTCAGTGGTATAATATTTAAGGTTAATTTAAAATTATAAGTAATAAAAAAAGGGGAGATTGAAATGAAAATTAAGTTACAGAGTAAAAGTTACAAAGGAATTTTATTAAGTCTAATTTTAGTTATTTCTATTAGTCTATATGGTTGTGGGGAAAAAATATCAGACCCTGATATAAAAGATAATATAGATATAACAGTTGACGATTTAAACTATTCAACAAATGACGAAAACCAGTCAGAAGAAGAAGTTGAGTTGGAATCAGAATCAAAAGATAGTATAGATTCATCTGATGATGAAATTACAAATTCATCTGACGATAAGAAGACAACAAAACTCAAAAAGGAATTAGAAAAAGTATTAAAATCATTGGATAATATAGAAGAGTTTTATTACGAAGCAACTATGAGCTCAGGTCCATTAAATTTCTCATCTAAGACATGGATGAAAGATGGAAAGATGAGAAGTGAACAAGAAATTGATGGAGAGCCATTTATTGTGATTTTAGATGGTGATTCTGTCTATACATTGATGCCTGAAAGCAAATCTGGATTTAAAATGTCTTCTAATATGAATGGTGATTTTGAAGAAAGCTTCAATTTAGAAAACTTAATTTCAGGCTTAGATTTAGATAGTATACAGAAAATTAGTGTTGAAACTTATAATGGGTCAGATTGCTATGTAATTGTACAAGATGTTATGGGAACGACTATGAAAAGCTGGCTTGATAAAAAAACAGGTTTTCCTCTAAGAGCAGAGAGTTCGGGCATTGAAGAAGGTACTAATTTCATTATGGAAGTTACTGATTTTAAAACAAGTGGTGTTTCAAGTAAACTATTTGAAGTTCCATCAGATTATGAAATAATGGATTTTAATGAAATGATGGATTTTAATTTTTAAGTGATAATAATATAACTTCCACTGCAATTTTACTACAGGTTTTATTATAAGTCTTAGAACAAGTGGAAGTATCATTTTAGACATTCCTTAGTTTAAAGTTATAAATACTTTAAGGGAAAGCATCTTGTGTTGCTTATTGTAATTCAGGATGTTTTTCTTTTGGATATAAAGTTATGTAGGTTATCAAAATATATGACTTTATGAAAAAGTATGGAATAAATTAAATTTCAATGGTATAATGTTTAAGGATAATTAAAATATAACTTCCACTACAGGCCTTGTCTGATTCTAAAGTAGGCCTCGTGAAAGCTGGAAGCAAGTTCTTTAAGTAAATAATAAAAAGGGGTTATATATGAAACAAAGTAGCATAGGTAAATTATTCTTTTTATTTTGTATCTTTTTAATAATCACCACTGTCTTTTTTGGGTGTAGTAATAATACTTCACAATATAGATTACAATTAAACGAAATTTTCAATTCTATGGAAGCTTTAGATGAATTTTATCATGAAATGGTTCTTACTTTTGAAGGGGGTAATACACACCGTTCTAAAATCTGGACAAAGGACGGAATGATTCGAAGTGAGAGCGAAATGGAAAATGAAGTTTTTATCTCTATAATACATGATAAATACTCTTATACGCTTATGCCAAATGAAAAAACTGGTATAAAAATTGAAAACGACTCTGACAGCATTTCTAGTGGAATATTTGATGTGGATAGCTTTATTAGTAATTTAGATTTAGATAATACCAAAGGTATAAGTTTAGAAAAGTATAATGGCATTGATTGTTATGTTGTTTTACAAGACATATCAGATGTTAAAGTTAAAACATGGTTAAATAAAGATACTGGTTTGCCGATAAAAGTAGAAAGCACAAGCAAAAATACTGCGT
Organism: Acetivibrio alkalicellulosi; assembly: GCA_008125075.1. Classification (GTDB taxonomy): domain Bacteria; phylum Bacillota; class Clostridia; order Acetivibrionales; family Acetivibrionaceae; genus Herbivorax; species Herbivorax alkalicellulosi. Next base: position 915,577 of record VLTH01000001.1, read on the forward strand.
CAAACTTTGTTATGGAGTTTCTGGATTTTAAAATAGGTGGAGTTTCTGATGATTTTTTTGTTATACCATCTGATTATGAAATAATAGAGCTTAATTGGTAGTAATATTTTAGACATTCCTTAGCAGATGCATAAATATAATTTTCATATAGGACTTAATCATTTTATAAGTCTTAGGTGAATAAAAATAGTAAGATAATATGTATTAAGGAGGTAGAAAGATGGAAGAACAAAACAATACGGGGAAATCATCAGTAGGGGGACTTGACGAAAATGTTGCAGCGTTGTTGTCATATGTATTTGGATTTGTAACAGGTCTAATCTTTTTTCTACTAGAAAAAGATAGTCGCTTTGTTAAGTTCCATGCAATGCAATCAATTTTAACTTCAGTTGTTATTTTTTTACTCAGCATAATCCTTGGGTTTATTCCGATTCTTGGATGGATACTACTAATGATATTGCCATTAGGTACAATTGCTCTTGCCATAATTCTTATGATCAAAGCATATAAGAATGAATGGTTTAAGCTTCCTATAATCGGAGATATAGCTGAAAAACAAGCAAAAATCTAAACATATTTTATTTTTAGAAAAATATCGCAGCGAAAATATCACTGCGATATTTTTTTATAAATCATTGTAAAATACTATATTTTTGTTAAAATAAATAGTGAACTAATTTAGGATTATAAGAGGAACTTCACCTTATAGAAGATGGAGTGATAGAATAAGATATAATTTTGAAATGGAGACATAAATGAAATCTATAATAAAAATTATTTATCACAGGATATCTTTAATAGTTACAGCTTTATTGGCTCAAATAGTAGTTCTTATTGCTGTTATTTCAACTTTTAATGATTATTTTGTTATATTTTATTGGATTAGTATAATTATCAGTATGCTTGCGGTTATTTATATAATAAATGATAAAATAAATCCCTCATATAAAATAGTCTGGATTATTCCTATACTTATTTTCCCCATATTCGGAGGATTATTTTATGTGTTTTTTGGAGGAAAAAAACTTAGTAATCGAGAAAAGCGAAATATGAACTATATAACAAATAAAACAATAGAGGCTTTAGAGCAAAAAACAAAGGTTTTGGATGAAATTAAAAGTCATAATGAAACTGCTGCTATACAGTCAAGATACATTCAAGACTATGGTTTTTATCCACCATACAAAAATACTAAAAGTGAATATCTGCCTTTAGGTGAAAAAAAGTTTGAGAGACTAAAGGAAGAACTTAAAAAAGCAAAACATTTTATATTTATGGATTACTTTATTATAAATGAGGGTGTCATGTGGAATAGTATCTTAGATATACTCCTTAATAAAGTAAAAGAAGGTGTTGATGTACGTATAATTTATGATGACATTGGATGCCTTCTTACTCTACCATACAAATACAACAAGAAACTAGAGAGAATGGGGATTAAATGTTGTGTTTTCAACCCTGTTATACCTATATTAACTACAAGAATAAATAATAGAAACCACCGTAAAATTGTAATCATTGATGGACATACAGGATTTACAGGTGGAATAAATCTTGCAGATGAATACATTAATGAAATAGACAAGCATGGTCATTGGAAAGATTCAGCTATAATGCTAAAAGGAGAAGCTGTTTTTAATATGACTGTCATGTTTTTGTCATTGTGGGACTATCTAAGAGGTATTGATGAAGATTTTAGCAAATTTAAAAATACAATACCATTAGAAGAAGAAACATGTAATGGTTACTATCAACCATTTGCAGACAGTCCATTAGATGATGAACCAGTAGGTGAAACGGTCTACTTAAATTCTGTTAATAAAGCAAATAAATATATTTATATAACAACTCCATATCTTATTGTTAACAACGAAATGATTAAAGCATTAATATCTGCTGCAAAAGGTGGGGTAGATGTTAGAATAATAACTCCACATCGAGGAGATAAGTGGTATGTCCATGCAGTTACAAAATCTAATTATAAGATTTTAGTAGAAAGTGGTGTTAAGATATACGAGTATACTCCTGGCTTTATTCATTCTAAAACTTTGATATCTGACGATGAATATGGTGTAATTGGTACAATCAATGTAGATTATAGAAGCTTTTACCTACACTTTGAGTGTGGTGTCTGGATGTATAAGAGTCCAAGTTTAATTAACATGAAAAAAGATTTTATGGATACTTTAAAAGTGTGCAAAGAAATAAAAATTGAGGATATTAATAAAATTAGATGGTATAGATTATTGTTAGGTTCAATTCTCAGGGTTTTTGCACCTCTAATGTAAACAAATTAACTGAATTTTTATTAGAATTCTTAGAACAAAGTGAAAGACTAAAAAGGGGTGGGGCTTTATATACCGACCCTTTTATTCCATAGGGTGCATGTAAAAAATGTGAAGAATAATATTCCAGAAACTAAAGTTTCGCAGTTTAGAGCCTGTAAATACTCCTCGGAGTCGAGCAAAACTCGCTACGCTCAAACAATGCTCTCCCTTTCCTCGTCGCATTAACAGGCTCTACTACTTGCTTCACAATGTTTCTTCCATATTTTTCTTCACTTAAATAATATGCACCCTATTCCATATATTAACTTGACGAATTTTATAATTTATTATATAGTATTACTAAACAGGAACACTATTTTTTAATAACTTATAATGGATTATAAAAGGAGAACTAAAAATATGGATTTTATAGAACTGCTGGTTCAGTTTAACCTTACAAGGCAAGAAGCGGCTATATATTTAACATTGCTCTCGGAAGGTGAATTAAACGGATATGAGGTTGCAAAAAAAACTGGAATTTCACGTTCAAATACATATACCTCACTAGCAGCTCTTGTGGAAAAGGGTGGAGCTTATGTTATTGACAGTACTATAATAAAATATACGCCTGTACCTTTTGAGGAGTTTTCCAATAACAAAATAAGAAAACTTGAGAAAACAAAGCAGGATTTAATGAATAGTATTCCAAATAAGAGAGAAGAAAAGGAAGGCTATATAACAATTAAAGGAGAACATCATATTATTGACAAAATGAAAAATATGATACTCGAGGCTAAAGAAAGAATATATATATCAGCATCTAAAGATGTAATTGAAGAATTATTTACAGAGATAGAGATAGTATTAAAAAGAGGTATAAAGCTGGTTTTAATTACTGATTATTCTTTCTCTATAGATGGAGCAAAAGTATACCTTATTGAAGAACCAAGACAACAAATTCGACTTATTACTGATTCAGTAAATGTTTTAACAGGTGATATTGATGATGGAGAGCACTCTTCCTGTCTGTTTTCCAAAAAGAAAAATCTTGTTGATTTGTTAAAGGATTCGCTGAAAAATGAAATAAAGCTAATTGAAATAGTGAGAGAAAGGAAAGATTTAAGATGAAAAAAACATTCGTTAATTATGAGCAATTAAATGAAATTGTAAAAAAATATCCAACTCCATTTCATTTATATGATGAAAAAGGTATTAGACAAAATGCCAGGGCATTAAAAAAGGCTTTTGAATGGAATAAGGGGTTTAAGGAATACTTTGCTGTAAAGGCTACACCAAACCCAACAATACTTAAAATACTTAAGGAAGAAGGATTTGGTGTTGACTGCTCATCTTATACAGAGCTTATGATGTCTGAAAAAGTTGGATTTAAAGGTGATGAAATAATGTTTTCATCAAATGTTACTCCAAAAGAGGATTTTATTTACGCAAGAAAACTTGATGCAATAATAAATTTAGACGATATAACTCACATTGACTTTTTAGATAAAGTAGCAGGTATTCCAGAGACCATAAGTTGTCGATATAATCCCGGTGGAGAATTTTTAATTAATAATGCTATTATGGATACTCCAGGTGATGCAAAATATGGTTTTACTAAGCCTCAATTAATAGAAGGTTTTAAAATTCTAATAAAAAAAGGAGTAAAAGAATTTGGACTTCATGCTTTTTTAGCGAGTAATACAATAGCCAATGAGTATTATCCTGTTCTTGCAAAAAAACTCTTTGAAACATCTGTAGAACTAAAAAAAGAAACAGGTGCACACATTACATTTATTAATCTTTCAGGAGGGATAGGAATTCCTTATCACCCAGATCAGCAAAAGGCTGATATCTTTAGTGTTGGAAAAGGAGTAAAGGAAGCATTTGAAGAAATACTTGTTCCTGCCGGTATGAGTGATGTCTCAATATATACTGAACTTGGAAGATTTGTTTTAGGGCCATATGGATGTCTTGTTTCAAGGGCAATACATGAAAAGCATATCCATAAGGATTATATTGGACTTGACGCTTGTGCTGCAAACCTTATGCGACCAGCCATTTATGGTGCATATCATCATATAACTGTTATGGGTAAGGAAAATGAGCCATGTGATTATAAATATGATGTAACTGGTGGACTTTGCGAAAATAATGATAAGTTTGCAATTGACAGAATGCTTCCTAAAATTGATATTGGAGATTTAATTGTAATTCATGATACAGGAGCCCATGGTTTTGCTATGGGGTATAATTATAATGGTAAGCTTCGTTCTGCTGAAGTTTTACTTAAGGAAAACGGAGAAACTCAGCTTATTAGACGTGCTGAGACTCCTGAAGACTACTTTGCAACGTTAGAAATATAAAAGAGTTAAGACTATAGAGCCATTTAGCAACAGCTAAACGGTTCTATGGTCTTTATATTTAAATCCACTTAAAGCAATTAGTGTAATAGCAGGTGCATATAGTGTCCACAAAATCAAATTAAAAATATTATTTATATAAACATCATCTGATATTACTTCTAGACCAACTATTATATCACTTACAAAAAAAAGTACCATTCCAATCATAATTAATATTCCGTTCTTTTTAGGAAAAACATCTGAAAAGTAAGGTGCAAAACCAATCCATAAAGATATTCCAAGAAATAACGCATAGATAATAATAGTATAGAAAATAGTTCCACCTTGTAAAATGGGGTAAAAAACAAATGTGCTTAAAACTATAAGTACGGCAACTATTATGGTGCCTAAAATATACATTTTTTTCTTGTGATACTTAAGTGCAGGTAAAACAGCAGCAAAATGCCTTATACTAAGAAGAATCTGACATGAACCAAAAAATACAACCCCCATAATAAATTGATTAAATATAAAAGCAACTTCTGCTCCACAAATCATTAAATATGATATTTTAAGCATGGTTAGGTCCTTTTTGTTAATGTTATTTTTACCAATTATAAATACAATAACTGTACAAAATAAAGGTATAAGTCGTTTAAATAATCTTGTTTGATTATACCCTTCTGTACTATTTAAATAAAATAAATATCTTACATTAATAAAAACATAGGACATTAATACAACAAAAATACCACAAAGTAAAACTTTTAGCAGTAGCTTTTTATTTTTTGACATATTATTATTCCCCCTAAACCAGTAATAAAAAATAATAAGCAATTAAATTGCATAATAAGGAATGTCTGAAGTATTACTTTAACTTTTCACGTGGCCTATTTGTAAGGGGCATCAAGTCCCTTTGCTTTTAAGTCCTTCACTATGTTCTAAAACTTCTAATAAGGCCTATAGTGAAATAGTAGTGGAAGTTATATTATCAAACACCTCCTAATTATTATAATACATTTTATTGTTAAATTATATAACTTTAATTTATATATAATGCATCTAAATAGTTAAATTTATCTTATTCTAAGATCTTGAGGTGGATTTGATGGATGTGATACATTAAGCCCGCCCATATGTTTAGCTTTAGATAAACGAGTTAACATAAAATGTTTTATTTTTATGAAACAAATTTTAAAAACTTTCGTCAAACTATATATAATAAAAACAATAAACAAGGAGGAAGTTTATTATGATTAAATCAAATTTAAAGAAAATAGCTGCTATAGGTATGTGTTGTTCACTTGTAGCATCTGGATCTGTTTGGGCTATGCTAAGTGATACTCCTAGGGACGACAGATTAAGGAATGTATTAATAGACACTGACAACCCAATATTAAAAAACCAGATGGAAATTGATCAGTTTCTATTTGTAACCAATGTAGAAGATATAGAAAATGCAGGTTTTACAGTAACACATACATCTCCACAAGAAAACTATGTAGAGATAGGTATTTTGCCATATAATGAGGTCAATTCAGAGTATCTTTACAATATATTTGGTAAAGATAAAATAAAAGTTGTTGAAGGTGTACAAGCAGTTCTTTTACCTATAAGTGCAGAATATACAAGGCCTCAAACAGATGGCATTGCAATTAAGGTAAACAGTAAGTGGCTACAACTTGATGTAGAGCCCTTTATTGAAAACGGACGTACATTAGTTCCACTTAGAGGAGTTATGGAGGAATTAGGTGCTGAGGTTACATGGAATGGAACAGAAAGATCTGTTGAAGTTAACAAAGAAGATATTAGTATTAAGCTATTAATTGGTAACGATAATGCGCTAGTAACAAGAAAAACAAAGGGAGAAATAAGTGAGGAAAACATAAAACTTGATGTTCCTGCAAAAATAGTTAATGATAGAACTTTTATTCCAGGTCGTTTTGTAAGTGAGACTATTGGAGCAAATGTAGATTGGGATCATAATTTACGTGCAATGATTGTTGAAACTGACACTACAAATGAAGATGGAATAGAAAATACAGACGAAGAAATATCAATAGATTATGAAGTTGTAGATACTAATGATATAGAAGAAAATGAAAATTTATCAAAGTGGTATCAGGAGAACTCAGATAAAAAAGGTATCTATTATATAAATGATGGCGAGTGGAAATATGTCCTTGTAGCTGCTGGAGAAAAGCCGACAGGTGGTTATCATGTAAAAGTAGATAAAGTATATAAAACAACTCCTGAAACAGCATATGTTAATGCAAAGATAATATCTCCTGATAAAGATAGCATGGTTACTATGGCACTTACATATCCAAGAGTGCTAATTAGATTTTATAAATCAGATACGGAAAAAGTTGAAGGTAAATTTATTGATTCAAAAACCATTGTAAATGACCAGCAGGATGACATTGGTAAGTCTCTTAAAACAATGGGTAAGGCTATATCTGTTGATGAAGTTAAAGAAATGAAATTATATACTTTGATGCAAGAAGAAATAAAGACTTTTACAGATTACGAAATAGAAAAAATAATTGACGTATTAAACATAAACCCAACATATACAGGAGCATATATTACATTATTAGCAGGCAATAATATTCAAATAACTTTAAAAGATGGTGGAAATATAAGCATAACAAGTTATGGTAATAAAGAACATGTAATACTATCAGGAGAAATTAATGGACAATATATTGGTTATTGTATTGTTGCCCCTTCTGTTGGTAGTATTCTTTTAGAAAATTAATATTGGTTTTTTCAGGTGGAGACTTTAACTCCACCTGAAAAAACCACTTACTCAAAAATGACATAAGAGCAAAACATAAGAGTATTTTAGGGATAGATGTCGAAAGTAGAAAAAATTATATAAAAAATGCATCTTATCTATGGATGGTGTTATATTAATTTATGCACCCATACACAATTTTTTCTTGACATGGTAATTTTAATTTGCTATTATTTGATTTAAGTAAAGTAAACTTGTTTAGCTAACGATACATATAAGGGCTTTAGATAGAGACTTACTCTACCTGATATTCTACGATTCCAGCTTCTATAAGAATATATATTTATGGAAGTTATATTTGATTAGTTATGTTAATTTTATTTAATTTAAAGAAAAGGGTGGGAGTAAAATGAAAAAAATTCTATCAATCGCTTTAGTAAAAATTTTGGTGATGTATTCTATTTTAGTTATTCCAATGGTTTTAAGTAGTGAAGATGTATATGGGCAATCTGTTGTATTTTATGAAGATTTTAATAACGGATTAGATGGTTGGACTTTTTCTGGCACTAACAATATATCTAGTGTATCTCATGAATTAAATTCTGCTAGAATTGATCTAATTGATTTTGGTAGAGCTCACCTTAGAAAAAATATTACACTAACCCCTGGAAAAGCATATGTTATGGAAGCTCAGATAAAGTACTCAAATATTGAGGCTACAGAATCTGATCGCGGAAGATATGTTGGTGTTAATATTGCACATTATAATACATTTAATCACTCAGGATTTCAAAGTAATGTTGGATCCATTCACGAATGGCAAACAACAACAATTAATTTTGTTGCTCCTCAATCAGGAGTTGTAGAAATAGGTTTAGGAATAGGATATTTTTCTCTTAGAGCCAAAGGAACTGCATGGTTTAATAGTATTAGTATTTATGAAGACACATCTGTAACTATAATTGAAGGAAATCATGTTTATGCTGTTTTACATAATGACAATATAAATCAATCAGGTATAAGCGAAGAACAACTTTTAAATTGGGTTGAAAATCTTGATAAGGTTTATTTAAAAATGTATGAACTTGTTGGCATGATGCCTCATAATGGAAATAAGCTTATTATTTTATCTTCAACACAATCAAAGGGTTATGGATTGGCACTTGTGGGAAATTTAGGTTATATAATATGGTATCAAAAATATATACTAGAACGCCTCGAGAGAATTGTGCAATTTGGTGATTGGAGTGGGGCAATGATGCATGAAATTGGCCATGTATTTAATCTTGGTAACAAATCATGGAATTGGAATGATGAAATTTTTGCTGATTTCAGAATGTATTATGCTTTAGATCAATTACATTCTGAATCGCATAATAATCCTCCTATTATACATAAAGGTGGAAATGTTTACACGGGTAGCCATATAAAAGACTATTATGATTCTAAACTTATAAATTTTTTAGATAACGGAAAGTATCCAGAAGCTGCTGTTATATCTATACTAATTCGAATTTCTGAAAATATTGGATGGCAACCTTTTATTAATACATTTACATATTTGAACACATCTAACGAGAATTATAATACTTTGAATAATTATGAAAAATTTATAAATTTCTTAGAGATACTTAATTTGAATACAACACAAAATGTTTTTGAAATAATAACTCCAGTAGAATTAAATTCTATCAAAGCTTCATATTTAGTGCCAACAGATGAGGTTGTCTTGGGGGATTTGAATGGTGATGAATTAATCGATTCTACAGATGTAATTTTGCTAAGAAGGTACATTTTTGAGATATTAAATTTTACCGACGATAGAGAACGGAAGTTATTTGTTACCGCTGCTGATATTAATGGTGATGGAGAAGTAGATTCCACTGATTATATACTTTTAAAAAGATTTATTTTAGAAATTCCAGTAAATTACCCTATTGGTAAGATAGTTAAAATCTATTAGATCAAAAAACTAAAAACAATAAATCTCTAAACTAGCTTCTAATTTTCATTAATTGTTAAGTAAATTTTTTCTTTTACTATTTTCTATTGTAAAAGTATATGCTATATGTTAAAATGAATTAAAAAAGAAAAAATACTGTGAAGGAGATTAGTAGTCTTCCATTGTTTCTATTAGAGATTAGTCCGGCTGGTGAAAGGACTTTTGAGCATGGCTTGATGAATTACACTCTGGAGTTTCATACTGAAATAATAGTAGGTGTAGACGGGGGCTATCCGTTATAATGGCTTATATAATGAGGTAAATCTATTAAAAGATTTATAAAATAAGGTGGTACCACGGGAACTTTCTCGTCCTTAACAGGATGTGAAGGTTTTTTATTTTATTATGTGAGCTTTTATGCTCGGTTTTATTTAAGGCTTTAAAACTAAGTTTTTATATTCAGGAGGAGTTTATTATGTCTAGTGTATTTGAAACGCTTAAGGAAAGAGGCTTTATCGCACAGGTCACTCATGAAGAGCCTATTAAAGAATTGCTAAAAAATAAAAAGGTTACTTTTTATATTGGTTTTGACCCTACAGCAGATAGTTTACATGTAGGACACTTTCTTCAAATGGTTGTAATGGCTCATATGCAAAAAGCTGGACACAGGCCTATTGCAATTATCGGTGGAGGAACCACAATGGTAGGAGATCCAACAGGTAAAACAGATATGAGAAGAATGATGACACGTGAAGTGATACAGAGTAATGCAGAAAACTTTAAAAAACAGCTGTCTAACTTTATTGATTTTTCGGATGGAAAAGCACTAATGATTGATAACTCAGATTGGCTTTTAAATCTAAATTATGTTGAGTTTTTAAGAGAAATAGGAGTGCACTTTTCAGTTAACAGGATGCTTACAGCAGAATGCTTTAAATCAAGACTTGAAAAGGGATTATCTTTTATTGAGTTTAATTATATGCTTATGCAAAGTTATGACTTTTTAAAGCTGTATCAAGACTATGAATGTATTTTGCAGCTAGGTGGCGATGATCAGTGGTCAAACATTTTAGGGGGAATTGATCTTATTAGAAGAGTTGAAAGTAAAGAGGTCTATGGAATGACATTTACCCTTTTGACTACTAACGAGGGTAAAAAAATGGGCAAGACAGAACAAGGTGCTCTTTGGTTAGATCCTAACAAAACTTCTCCATATGATTTTTATCAATACTGGAGAAACATACACGATACAGATGTAATTAAATGTCTTAAACTATTGACGTTTCTTCCCATGGGAGACATTGAAGAATTGGCAAAACTAAAAGATCAGGAAATAAACAATGCAAAGAAAGTTTTGGCATTTGAAGTTACAAAATTAATTCATGGTGAAGAAGAAGCGCTAAAAGCTCAGAACACAGCAGAATTACTTTTTAGTAAAGGTGTTAGCTCTAATGATATGCCTACAACTGAAATTGCTTCAAGTGAGCTTTCTGAAGGTATAAATGTGATCGATTTGCTTATAAAAACAAAATTAATCTCATCAAAAGGAGAAGCAAGACGTCTAATAGATCAGGGTGGTATTTATATAAATGAAAATAGGGTAGAGGGATTTGAAATTGTTATAAAACTTGATGATTTCAAAGACAATGATTTGATAATTAAAAAGGGTAAAAAAGTATACCATAAAGTAAAAATCATTGGTTAATTATAGTCCACTTGAATCCTTAATCCACAAGGGGGTCCATAATGTAAAGAAAAATATGCACCCCCACTTATAACCTTTGATTTTATGCGCGTGCAATTTGTTTGCTGTCGCAAACATGCACATGCGCAATAGACATTCATTCGCATTCTGCTCATGAATGTCTATATAGGTGAAAAAACAGGTTTTCTATTTTCAAAATGGGAAGTATATTTAAAACCTGCTTTTATAATCAATTCTTTTATATAGTCAAACTTATATCCAATATATTCGGGTGTATGGGCATCGGAACTTGTGCATATAATTTCACCACCTAGCTCTTTATACCGCTTTACTATATCAAAATCAGGCATTGGAGATGCTAGGTTGTAACGATATCCTGATGTATTTACCTCTAAACCTTTTCCTAATGAGATTAACTTGTTTAATATAGCGTCTATATGATCCGGAAAATCGTTATATTTTAATGTATTTACATCATAATGTCCATACCTTCTAATAAGATCAATATGACCTAAAACATCAAAATTTTCAAATTGACAGATTGTTTCACATACTGTCTTAAGATACTTTGAATAAGCTTCATTTCTTGTTTTATTTTTGCAAAAATCCCCATTGTGAAGATCTAATTTGTCAACTATATGCACTGAAGCAATGACAATATCAAAATTGTATTTATTGACAACTTTCAATGTGTCTTCAACAACATGAGGCTGTATACCAACTTCAATACCTTTGAGTACTTGAATTTTACCTTTAAATTGACTTTTTATATTATCAATATATTCTGAGTATTTATCAAAGTCTATCATAAACACATCATCATAATTAGGATAATCATAATCTAAGTGATCAGTAAATCCTATACCTTCAAGACCTAATTCAATTGCAGTATTAATAGCTATATGACATTCCATGTTGCTGTCGCCTGAAAAGCTACTGTGTATGTGACAGTCATACATTTTGTTACCTCCTGATAAATATTTTTTAAAAAAGTCCTACACCCTAGTGAAAGACTTAAAAGTGAGTGGGCTCTATGCCCATTAAACTCTTTATCTTATTATAAGACTCTACCTTCTATAAGGGGTTCTTTATGTGAAGTAGAACCTTCATATGAAACTCAACCTTTAACTTTAGTTAAACAAGTTTTACTACAGATTAACTATCTATAAATCTATTTATAAAGTATATTTAATTTTTAGTCAAGTAAACTTGCCAATAAATTAAATATAGTATACAATTGTATTTAAAATATAAAGAAATTTAATGTCGTAAATTTTATTCTTTTGTTTTCTTTTGGGGAGATTAATTATATAATAAGTACTTGTGAGTTATAAATAGTTGTGTACACTACTATTTTGTAATTGATTGAAATAAAATGCTAAAAACCAGTAAAGTATTAATGTACATAGATTATTCATGAGCAAAAGCTCACCATTAAAAAGTAAGCTGAAAAATACTCACACTTTTCACGTGGTCTGTTTGGCATCAAATGAGTCGTATAAAGAAATAGTGTGGAAGTTATATTTTCAACTGTGCATAGAGTTACATATCGCAGCGGAAGCTGCAATCAAAGCAGTAAGTTCCGCTGCGACAAACAGAGGAACTATATATTCTAAAAAGTTTGCAAAAAACAAACTTTTTGAGAATAATAGTATATCGCAGCGGAAGCTGCAATCAAAGCAGTAAGTTCCGCTGCGACAAACAGAGGAACTATATATTCTAAAAAGTTTGCAAAATAACAAACTTTTTGAGAATAATAGTATAAATAGATCTTTCAGGGGGATTTTAAATGAACAAAGTTTTTAATAATTTAAAAAATACACTAACAAATTATAATGAATATAATAATATAGATATAAGATCAGGCTTACATTCACCTAAAATAAAGCTAACTAAATTATTTTACATAATAGCATTAATTCATATAGTTGTAGTAATTTTACAAGCATTAGAAGTTTTTCATCATGACAAAAGAGTTATACTATCAATAACTGAAATTATCTTATCAATCTCCTTATCCTATCGATTTGGTTATTATGGAATGTCTTTATCTATTATTACAAATAGCCTTGCAGCATTTAAAATGTTTAATTTTTCAAGAGTAATATCATCAGTAATCGAATCAAGTGGTGGAAATATAAATGTAGACCTACTGGAGATAACAAATATTGTTCCCTCTTTATTTATTAATATGGCGGTAGTTAGAATTTCTCTAATAATTATTTCTATTCTGGCCGCATATATATCTGAACAAGGAAACAAATATATTAATAAACTTAAATGGATTGCATCTATTGATGGAGTTACTGGTGTGTATAATCATAGATATTTTCAATCAATATTAGAAGAGGAAATAAAAAAGTCAAAAGAAAGTAATAGTTCTTTAGGTATGATGATGATTGACTTAGATAATTTTAAATTATTCAATGATACATATGGACACAAAGCAGGTGATGAGTTATTAAATGAGGCAGCAAAAGTATTTATGTCAAAAACAAGGAAGCAGGATATTATATGTAGATATGGGGGAGATGAGTTTGCTATACTAATACCTGATACCACAAATAAAGATATTTTATTAGTAATTGAAAGAATACGAGATTCATTTAATCAAATGATTAACTCTCAAGGGTTTAATAGGTTATCTGACAAGACATCATTATCTGTAGGATATTCAATATACCCAGATTTTGCAAAAACTAAAGACCAATTGATAATACAAGCTGATAGTGCACTTTACCAGGCAAAAAATATGGGGAGAAATAATGTTCAGTTATACAGAAATGTTTTTGAAGATATTAAAGCATCTTTTAATTCTGATGAAAATCAACTGCTTGGAGGAGTTAGAGCTCTTTTAGGAACTGTATCTGCTAAAGATAAATATACATTAGGTCATTCTGAGCGAGTTATGGATTATGCAGTTAAAATAGGTAGGTTAATGAATTTGAACAATATAAGGCTTAGGAGTTTAAAATTAGCTGCATTATTACATGATATTGGAAAAGTGGAGATTTCAGAAAATATATTAAATAAAAGTGAGCCTTTAACAGATGAAGAGTTTTACTTACTTCGCAAGCACCCAAGCTATAGTGTAGATATATTAGAGCCTTTATCCAATTTGGAGCTTTTAATTGATACAATAATGTATCACCATGAAAGGTTTGATGGTAAAGGGTATCCTACTGGTATTAAAGGAAATAATATTCCACTTGAAGCTAGAATCCTATGTGTAGCTGATGCATTTGATGCTATGCTGTCAGATCGACCATATAGAAAAGGCATGAGATTAGATGAAGTTACATCTGAACTCTTAAAAAACTCTGGAACACAATTTGATCCTGATGTTGTACAAGTATTGTTAAAAATTATTAAAGAAACAAAGGTTGCAATTTAGTGCTATAAATTTATTTTTATTGTTTAACTGTAAAATATAAGTATTGCATATGCTTTTAAAATCGTGTAAAATATAAGTAAGGTTCTTATTTGTGAGCATCTAAATTTTTTAAGATATTCTTGTTCATTTCTTGTAAGGTTCTTATATAACTATTTCTTTGGGGAGATTTTAATATTGTTTTTTATTTAATAGTGCTGTTTTTATAAAACCAAAAGTTTATGCTTTGCTTGTAAAAGATTGTATTGTATTTAAAGCAAAAGTTTTAATATAGATCAATAAGTTCGATTTTTTAAGGCAAATAGTATTAAAATTCTATGTTGCCTATGCGGTTTATTTGTACACTAAGGAGGATTTATTGTATGCGAAAAAAGCTGTCTAAAATATCGTCAGACTATAAAATTCTTGTATTAGATGATGAAGAAGGTATAATCAATTCTATAAAAGTAATTCTTAATCGCAGTGGTTATCATTGTGATGGATATTGTGATCCACTAGAAGCTGTTGAAAAAATAAAAGAAAATGATTTTGATATGCTAATACTTGACTATATTATGACACCGATAAACGGTGATGAAGTTGTTGCAAAAATAAGAGAGTTTAATAAGGATTTATATATATTACTACTTACAGGTCACAAGGATCTTGCACCACCCCTTGAAACAATAAAAGCTCTTGATATTCAGGGTTATTGCGAAAAAGGTGATCGTTTTGATCAATTACTTCTATTAATAGAGTCAGGAATTAAGTCCATATCACAAATGCGTACAATAAAACAATTCAAAGACGGGTTAAATAAAATATTACAAGCAGTACCTAAAATATACCAGCTTCATCCAATAGGAATAATACTTGAAGAAATACTTGAAGGTCTGATGCCTTTAGTTAACAGTAAAAATGCTTTTATCCTCATTGATGATATTATTACTTCCGAAGATAAGGTGATATTTAAAGGAGTTGGGGAATATGACATACCTGCAAAATCTCTGATTGAAATGTTAAGTCCTTATCTAATGGAGCAAATTGGCAAATCCAGAGAAACTAATGAAGTTATAAATTTAGATTATGGTATAATCTTTCCTCTTCTTAATGAACTAAACAAATCAATGGGTGTAATATATATTGAAAGTAATAACTTTAATGAAGGTAGAAAGCTTATTGAAATTTATTCTAAGCAAGCAGCTTCATCAATAAGTAATGCTTTTTTACACTCTCTTATTAATATGAAAAAAGAAGAACTAGATAAGACATATAAAGAGTTAAAAAACAGGTATATGGATACAATAGAAGCTTTAAGGCTTACTGTTGATGCAAAAGATATTTACACAAGGGGCCACTCAGATAGAGTATCTTATTATGCCATGAAACTTGGACAATCATTTAATTTACCTGATGAACAAATTGAGCTCCTTAAAATTGGAGGGATATTTCACGACATAGGTAAAATAGGTACTGCAGATGACATATTATTTAAGACTGACAAACTTGATTATAGCGAATATGAGCAAATTAAGCAGCATCCTTTAAAAGGAGCATATATCTTATCGGCAATTTCAATGTTTAAAGAAGTTGTTCCAATTGTAAAATATCATCATGAAAGAATTGATGGAAAAGGATATCCTGATGGCTTAAAAGGTGATGAGATTCCATTTCTTGCTCGAATACTAACTGTTGCAGATGCTTTTGATGCAATGACATCTGATAGAAAATATAGATCAAAATTAAATCTTGAGGAAGCTATAAATCAATTTAAAACCTATTCAGGTACTCAATTTGACCCTAAAGTAGTAGATAAGCTAATTTTAATTTTACAAGATTATGAAACAATAAGCACAGAATTAGCCAGTACTTATAATATATAAAATAAGTGAATATGCTAATATGTATGTAATAAAAAAGATGGTTCTACTTAAAATACAAAGTCGAGCTATATTTTTGTTTTTAATTTTAGTCTTAAAAACAAACATTTAAGGAAAAATAGTATATAATAATATTGTAATAAACTATAAGGGAGGATTTAATTATGTCAAAGAACAAAAGCCATGGACAAGAGCTCTTAGAAAAACTATCTTATAAAGCTCATAATGCCTGGAATAAAATAAGTGACAAAGAAGTAGAAAACACTTTTTCATTTTGTGAAGAATATAAGGACTTTCTGAATAAATCAAAGACAGAAAGAGAATTTGTAAAACAAGCAAAAAAAATCATAGAAAAAAATGGTTTTATATCCATTGATGATATAATAAGTTCCAATAAAAAGCTTAAGCAAGGGATGAAAGTATATAGAATCATTAAAAATAAATCAATGATTTTAGCTGTAATTGGATCTAACCCTCCACAAAAAGGACTTAATCTTTTAGGTGCGCATATTGACTCACCAAGGCTTGACCTTAAACCTAATCCTATTTATGAATCAAGTGATATGGTTTTTTTAAAGACACATTATTATGGGGGAATCAAAAAATATCAGTGGGTAACAATCCCTTTGGCAATTCACGGTATATTCATTAAAAAAGATGGTACCAGTGTGGAAGTTGAGATAGGAGAAGATGAGAAAGATACTGTTTTTACTATCACTGACTTGTTACCTCATCTTGCTCAAGAACAAATGCAAAAGAAAATGAGTGAAGGTATAACTGGAGAAGGTCTTAATATTCTTTTTGGTTCAATGCCCTTTAACGATGAAAAAGTATCGGATAAGGTTAAGCTAAATATTTTAAATTTGCTTAATCAAAAGTATGGTATAGTAGAAGAGGACTTTCAAAGTGCAGAAATTGAATTTGTTCCTTCATTTAAAGCACAGGATGTTGGGCTTGACAGAAGTATGGTAGGAGCATATGGCCAAGATGACAGAGTTTGTGCATATACAGCGCTAAGATCAATAATTGATTTAAAAGAAATAGAAAAAACAGCAGTATGCTTTTTAGCTGATAAAGAAGAAATCGGAAGCATGGGAAATACAGGAGCTCAATCAACAATTTTAGAAAACTTTATTGCAGATATTTGTAATTTAAGCACGGATAACTATACAGATATACTTTTAAGAAGATGTATTACAAATTCCAAAATGCTTTCTGCAGATGTTAATGCAGCTATAGATCCAAATTATGAAGGGGTTTATGATAAATTAAACTCATCTTTTGCAGGACGTGGAATTGTCCTTCAAAAGTATACGGGAGCCCGTGGAAAAGCAGGAGCAAGCGATGCCAATGCAGAATTTGTGGCAGAAGTAAGAAATCTTTTTAACAACAATAAAATTGTATGGCAAACTGCTGAGTTAGGCAAAGTTGATCAAGGTGGCGGAGGTACAATCGCACAATTCATGGCCAATATGGGTATGGATGTTATTGATTGTGGTGTTGCAGTACTTTCTATGCATGCACCTTTTGAAGTTACCAGTAAGGTTGACATTTATATGACATATAAAGGATATAAGGTGTTTTTAGAAAAAATATAAGGGAGTAGTTTTACAAATGAAATTAAATACAATAATTTTTGATTTAGATGGAACGCTTGCAGACACAGTTCCTCTTACTATTTTTTCAATCAAAGAAGTAGTTAGAGAATTAGCTGGAAAAGAAATGTCTGACGAGGATGTAATTAGAGAATTTGGACCTGTTGATACTAAAATAGTTGAGAATCTTGTAGATGAAAAAATAAAGGATAAAGCAGTTAATCTTTATATAAAGATTTTTAGCGAGAATTTTGATAAATATGTACAGCCTATAAAAGGCATAACCGAGCTATTTGATGTATTAATGAAAAACCGAATAAGAATAGGACTTTTTACAGGCAGAGGTCTTAAAGTTTCAAATATAATACTTGAAAAACTAAAAATTAAAAACTATTTTGATGCTTTTTTAACTGGTGATGACACTAAAAAACCAAAACCCGACCCAGAAGGCATACATATGGTTTTAAATAGACTTGATTCAAAACCGTATGAAAGTGCTTATGTAGGAGATTTTGATGTGGATATAATGGCAAGTAAAGCAGCAGGGGTTATGTCAATCCTTGCTTTATGGGCATCAAATGCTTCTACAAAACTATTAGAACTAAATCCAGATAAAAGTTTTAAAACACCATATGAGTTTATTGATTGGATTGAAAAAGGGGCCATTTAGGCTCCTTTACTTTTTAATTTGTATTCCCAATATTTTTTATAACGAAGTGATCGTCAACAATTTCCATTGTTTCTGGAATATCCATTATCCAATAGGACAAACGGTTCTGATAAGCAGGTCTCCCAGGTAAAGTAAACATATTTATTTGGTCAGCATTAATATTATTTAAGTTACTTGTCATCTTTAAAACTTCACTCATGCTAAGATTAGTCTCAACAGTATTAAAAACAACATTCAAAATTTCATTAATTCTAGTAATATAAAACATATTTGCCTTTTGTCTAATAAGTTCTTTTATAAAGCCCTGTTGAGCTTCAATTCTTTTTACATCACTTCCGTCATAATACTCATTTGCTCTATTACTATTATATTGTCTAAATCTCATAAACTTTTCAGCATCTTCTCCCTTAAAGTGATAATCTCCTTTTTGAAAATTTATAGTAAGATTTTGTAGTGGGTCTCTGTAGTACATATCCACAGGAACATAATAATTAACCCCTCCAAGTATATCAATTATATCTCTAAAGGCTGATAAACTTACATGAGCATAATACTCTACATCGGTCTGAAGTATTTCGCTTATAAACTCAACAGCAAATTCTCCGCCACCACCATCTCTATAAAGTTCATTTATTTTTTTTATTCTATTGTTTAGTCTCATTTGAGTGTCCCTTGGTATTGATAAAACATTTATCTGGGCTGTTGAAGGATTAAAGTTTACAACCATCATAGTATCTGTAAGCCCACCAACTTCATCTCCACCTAAAAGAAGAACATTAATACTTTTCATTTGGTTTGTTCTAAATGGATCTAGTATTCCTCCAATAAAACTGGTTTCTTGATTTTCTGTAAGTTTTGATTCCTCTTCCTGTCCAAAAACATCTGTTACATTAATGTATACAAGCATTAAAAGCCCAATAGAAAACATAAATACAGATAAAACTGAACAAACTATAAAATAAAACTTTCTAAAATTCATAACCCATCTCCATTAATTTATTTATTTTATCTTATATATAAAACTGGCATCTTATGTATATGTTCAAAATAAGTTTGTTTTTTCTTTAAGTAAGCTATAGCAAATATCATTCTAAACACTGAATTCTTGCCACTTTGCTACACTATGTAGGTGTTCAATATTAATATAACTTATTTTTTAAATAAATGCAATTAAATATTAACTATTGGGTGCATATTTTTCTTCACATTTGTTACATGCACCATTAACTATTTTTATCATCATCAGGTGATAACTGGGACAGAGGGTTATTGTCAAGTGCATTTTTAAGCTTTTGACTATCAACATGTGTATATATTTCAGTTGTTGATATACTCTCGTGTCCTAGTATTTCCTGTAAAGCTCTTATGTCTACATTACCGTGCTTGTACATAAGTGTAGCAGCAGTATGTCTGAGTTTGTGTGTAGAATATCTTTCTGTATCAAGTCCTGCAGCAGTAAGATATTTTTTTACAATGTACTGCACGGTTTTTGTACTGATTCTCTGTTTTCGTTCACTTATAAAAAGTGCATTTTTGTCTTTAAGACCCTCATTAGGTCTTACCTTTAAATATGCATCTATTGCCTTTATGCAGGCATTGTTTAGATATATTACTCTTTCTTTGTCACCTTTACCCACAACAGTTAATGTATCATTTCTTATTCTATTGATATTTATGTTTACAAGCTCTGAAAGCCTTAAACCACAGTTTAAAAATAGTGTTAAAATAGCATAATCTCTTTCTTTATATTCTCCATCAACAGATCCTAGTAATTTTTTACTCTCTTCTATATTTAAATATCTTGGAAGTCTTTTGAGTATTTTAGGTGACTCTAGCTCACTTGCAGGATTATACTCTAATAGCTTTGCCTTATTGGTTATGTAATTGAAAAATGACCTAATGCTGGCAACTTTTCTAGCTCTTGAGCTTGAATTATTATCTCTTTCGCGGCTTAAAAAAGACATGAAGGAATAAAGGTCACTTAGTGTTATTTCTTTTATTTCTTCAATGTTAACATGGGAAATATTTATGCTTTCAATATCGCAATTTGTATCTACAATTCCTTTATGCATTTTAATAAAACGAAAAAAAAGCCTTAAATCATAATAGTACTCATGGGTAGTGTTTTTTGATTTTCCTTTTATTGTTTCCATATAGCTTAAAAAATCTTTTAAAATCAAAGGAATATCACTCATTTTTTATCTCCTTAAACTTATCTTTAGTGTAAAGTTATAATATAATTATACTACATGTTTTAATAAAAAACATTACAAAATATATTCAAATAAAACTAAACCATTGAAATTTTATTGGAGATTTATATAATAAACATGTATAATAATTTTATAATTAAATTTGTTTTGGGCCCATATACGGAATGTCTGAAATATTACTTCTACTTTTCACAAAGGCCTATTTGGCATCAAATAAGATCCTGTAGTGAAATATTAGTGGAAGTTATATTAAAGAGATCATAATTTTAGAATAATAGTATATGGCCTTAAAGTGAGGAGTTTAATGTGAAAAATATTGTGTTAATTGGTATGCCCAGTTCTGGTAAAACAACAATTGGAGAACCTCTTTCTAAAGAACTTAAAATGGATTTTATTGATACAGACAAGATTATTTTGAATAATGAAAAAAGACAACTTAGAGACATTGTTATAGAAGATGGTCTTGATAAATTCCTTAGCCTTCAGGAAAAAACTATATTGGACTTAGATTTGGTAAACCACGTTATTTCTACTGGTGGAAGTGTTATTTATAATAGTGCTGCAATGGAACATTTAAAAGAGCAGGGGGTTGTCTTTTATTTAAAATTAGGTCTTGAAGAAATTGAAAATAGAATTAAAACAAAAAGAAGATTTGCAAGAAATAAAGATCAATCTTTTAATGATTTATATAATGAAAGATCTCCATTATATGAAAAGTATTCAGATATTATTATTGATTGTTCAGATAAGGAAGTATTAACCATTGTAAGTGAGATCAAAGATATTTATGAGAAAAAAGTAAAAAGGGAGATGGTGTAGCATGGTAGGAAATACATTTGGAAGGATATTTAAAGTAACCACTTGTGGAGAATCATATGCAGGAGGCTTTCGAAAAAATCTTGATGTTCCTCAGGAATTATTTGGAGGTTTAATGACAATTGTTGATGGTGTTCCTCCTGGTATAAAGCTTACTGCATCTTTTGTTCAAAATGAACTTGACAAAAGAAGGCCAGGTAGAACAAAGCTGGACACACCAAGAAATGAAAGAGATAAGGTGTATATTTTTTCTGGAGTAATGGAAGATGATATTACTACAGGAGCTCCTGTAGGAATGATAATCTCTAATGCTGTAGTAGAAGATGAGCATTTAAACAAACATAAAAGCTATAAAGAATTTGTTAGACCAGGTCAGGCAGGATATACATTCTTTAAAAAATATGGTCAATTTGCAGACAACATTGGAGCAGGACGGGCTTCAGGACGTGAAACAGCGGCACGTGTTGCAGGTGGAGCTGTTGCTAAAGCCGTTCTAGATAATATGGGTATAGATGTAATTGCATTTATTACTGAAATACATGGAATAAAAGCAGAAAATGTTACTTATGAAACAGCTAAGGCTAATTATCAAAAAAATGAGATTAACTGTCCAGATCTTAAAGCAAGTGAACTAATGACAAAAGAACTCTTAAAAATAAAAGAAGAAGGAGATTCCTGCGGAGGAGTTGTAGAAATTATAGCAAGAGGAGTTCCTGCAGGACTGGGAGAGCCAGTTTTTGATAAGCTCCAAGCTACATTATCACATGCAATAATGTCTATAGGTGCCATTAAGGCCGTTGAATTTGGTGACGGTTTTGAACATACCAAAATGAGAGGTTCCCAGTCAAATGATACACCGTACATTGATGAAGAAACTAGAAGAGTTAGATTTAAAACTAACAGAGCAGGAGGAATTTTAGGAGGAATATCTAATGGTGAGGATATAAGAATTAGAGTAGGCGTAAAACCAACTCCAACAATTAATATCTCTCAGGATACAGTAAATATGTACAAAGAAGAAAATGTAAATATTGAGTTTAACACAAGAAATGATCCATGTATATGCACTAGAATATACCCCGTATGTGAGGCTATGGTAAGAATAGCACTTTTAGATGCCTTATATGTAGCTAAAGGTTATAGAGCTATTTCTCAAAATATTGATGTTAGATGGGATAAATTATAATTAGAAGTCTTAGAATAAAGTGAAAGAATTAAAAGGGTCGGGGCTTGACTCCCTGACCCTTTTATTATAAACCTTAGTTCATTACAGAATTAACTGCCATATTTTTTCGATTTAGTCCAAAGTCAAATTTCAATTTATTAATGGCACTTTCTTGATCCATTTTTAAAAATTGTAGGCAATTTTCTATTCTATCTAAAAAAACTTCTTCAACCATATGAAATCCCATACCATATTCAAATCCTAGTTTGCCAATTTTTTTCCACATAACTTTTGCATCAAAAACCAGTTCTTTATTCTCAATAATTGTCTGTATATTAACTATATCACCTTTATTATGCTCATGCTTACAACAAAGTGATAATCCATCAAGGCTTATATTTCTTATGTATGCAAAAAATCTTAAGTTATTATGAGTGAGGTAAGCACTCAAAGATACAGGGAATCTCTGTGTTATTCTTTTATTAGTGAGGGAATGAGTACTCTTAATATTAATTGCAACGGTATTTTGATTATAATTTATGCCAGTTATAATAGATTCACAAATGTTAACTATGTTTTCATTTTCATATCCTAAGACAACCGGGTCGTTGTCAAAAAAACTATATATTAAAAAATCCCGTTCTGGCTTAACTATAATGTTCTCATCATTAATACTGCTAATCAACCCCTTATTTATTTTTTTCCCGGAATAGTGTTTTAATGTAACGATTTCTCCAACTTTTAATTTCAATTTAAACCATCCCTTCTTTGTATTATTTTTAAAGCGTATTGCAACGAGTGCTGCAATGATAGTGGTAAGTTCCACTAATTATAAATAGATGAACTCTTATCTCAAAAAGTATACCATGAAGCAAAAATCATAAAAATCAATACTTTTAATAAAACAAAACTTTTTGAGAAGAATATTACAATGTGAAGTTGTTTGCAATTGCAATTATAAGATACATTAGCAGTGAATTTAAGAGTTATTGTGATAAGTAAATATATAGATAAAGGTATATAGAAACAAAAATTAATTAACTTTACCTATAAAATGTGCTATTATTATTATAGCATATTTTTGAAAAATATTTAAGTATATTTTTTATAATTATTAAATAAACATTAATAATTTAATTTTTTTATGTTAAAAGTGAAAAACAAAACTAAATAAATTGCAAAAAAGTGTTGTAATTTTATTTTGAATGTGTTAATATATTAACAAAATGCAGGAAGTTTACATGCATAATTCAATTTTGATCATTCTAACTAATAATTTGCTAACTAATTTATAGCATAAAGTCTTAAAATCAGTTAGGTTATTAAGAAATATAAATATGTATTTTATTAATAATATGAATAAATTTGGGTCTTCGTATAATGATAATTTTTATATGTAACATAAAATAATAAGACAAGCTAGAAGATCAATATATTTGATATGAAGGGGGATAGTATGTAAAAAAGTAAATTCATAATACTACAAAAGTGTATCTTGATATATTTAGCTATAAATTTATAAAATAATTCTATAAAAGAAGGAGTTTTAAAATGGATAAGACAATATTAAAAAAATTTATCCTTCCAGAAGAACTAAAAAGTGTTCTCGAAGGAGACTCTAAGGTAACAGTACCTGAGAGCAGAAATCATCTTCTTTCCATGGCATTGGGAAGTGATGAAAACATTGATTTATTTGAAGTTGCTTACGATGTACCTGGAAAAGGCAGAGTTGTTGAAGCAACAGTAGCACGTTGTAATAATGGTGCAGCAGTTAATTATACTGATGTTTATATGAGGCGCCGTGACCCTGACTGTATGGTAGTGGCTGATGCTGGTGAAACTGACAAACCACGTTATGGAGAAACATATGGTGAAGATTTTGAGCCACTTAGAACAGCAACTTTTGATTGGTTAAAAACACAGGATTTAATAGTAATGCCTTTTATGGCAGGAAGTGATGATCTAGGATATCCTGCTCTATTAGTTGCACCAGATAATGCGGCCTTTTTTGCAGGTGGTCTTGCAGATCTTCAAGGATTTATTCCAAAAGATCAAATACCAGATAATTTTAAACCTAAGGCGATAATTTATTTAGCGCCTACTTTTAGACATACACATTTTGACCAAAAACAAATAGTTGTTCATAATCGTAAGAGTGAAATGCATGAGTTGTTTTCATACAACTTGTATCCAGGACCAAGTGCTAAAAAGGGAATTTATGGTGTACTTCTTCATATAGGAGAATTAGAAGGATGGGTAACTGTTCATGCTTCTACTGTAAAGGTAATAACTCCTTATGATAATGTAATAACACTAATGCACGAAGGAGCTAGTGGTGGCGGAAAAAGTGAAATGTTAGAACCTGTTCACAAGGAAATGGATGGTAGAATTAAACTTTGTGAAAATGTTGTATCAGGTGAAAAGACATATATGGAGTTAAAGGAATCATGTGAACTTCAGCCTTTAACTGATGACATGGCATTGTGCCATCCATCACTTCAAAACGACAGTAAAAAGTTGGTTGCAAAAGATGCTGAACAAGGGTGGTTCTTAAGAATCAACCATATTACAAAATATGGAACAGACCCTCATTATGAGAAACTTAGCATACATCCAAAAGAACCTTTAATATTCTTAAATCTTAAAGGTGTTCCAGGTTCTACTTGTCTTATTTGGGAACACATTATGGATGAGCCAGGTAAACCTTGCCCTAATCCAAGGGTAATAATGCCAAGAAGATTTGTTCCAAATATTGTTGATGAACCTGTTGAAGTAGATGTAAGAAGTTTTGGAGTAAGGACTCCACCCTGCACAAAGGATAATCCAACATATGGTATCATAGGTATGTTCCATATATTACCTCCGAGTCTTGGTTGGTTATGGAGATTAGTTGCTCCAAGAGGACACGATAACCCAAGTATAACAGATACTGTAGGTATGACAAGTGAAGGTGTTGGATCCTATTGGCCATTTGCAACAGGTAAAATGGTTGATCAGGCAAATCTTCTATTAGAACAAATAATTAATACACCAAATACAAGATACGTTTTAATTCCTAATCAGAATGTTGGAGCATATAAGGTTAGTTTTATGCCACAGTGGATCGCAAGGGAATATTTAGCAAGAAGAGGAAGTGCAAAATTCACACCAGAACAGATTACAGAGTCAAGGTGTCCGCTATTAGGCTATTCTCTGAATACTTTAAAAGTAGACGGAAACTTTGTTCCTAAAGCTTTACTTCAGACAAACCTTCAACCTGAAGTAGGTAATGAGGGATATGATGCAGGAGCAAAAATACTAACTGACTTCTTTAAAAAGGAACTTCAAAATTTTGTATCTCCTGATCTTAATCCATTAGGAAAGAAAATAATTGATTGCTGTCTGTCTGATGGAACATTTAATGATTATTTAGATTTGATTCAGGTAAGACTATAATTAATGTAATTACCATATAAGGGAGCCTTAAGGCTCCCTTATGTATGTGAGTGGAGTGTATTTAGCGTGTGTTTTCTTCACTTAAAAAATATGCACCTATGTGAGTGAATATGAATTTAAAATTTACTAAAAGTGTGTTAAACTGAAAGTAGATTAATAAATACAAATTGCTTTACATATGTTAAAATGTTGATACTTTATAAACATCAAGATTTTATAGGGGAGAATTAGATTGAAAAAAGGTACTAGTAGAAATGAGCTTTTAAATAAGGATTTAACCACATATAACCCTAAAATGTGGAAAATAAATATTCCTTTTATTAATTATAGTGTTAGAATAGAAGATTTTGTTCCTGCTTTATCTGGTAGTATTGGTAAGACATCCCTTATTGCAGCTTTTGTGATGTCTTGGGCTGTAAGCTTTGGAATAACAGACTACCATAACTTTGTAACTGAAAATGTCCGATTAGAATTAATAGTAGGAAGCATTCTTACAATTTTACTATGTGCAGTATTAAATCCATATGCTTCTCCACCCGGAACTCTAGCTCCGCTTATACCAATTATACCTATGATGGCAGCATCAGGAGTTCATCCACTTCCACTTGGATTGATTATTGGCATTTTAGGGCTTTTTATATCTGCTTTTAGATACTTCGATAAAATTACCATTATTAATGGAGTTGGAGCTAAAGGAGGAATAATCCTTTTATTTGGACTTTTAGGTATACAGAGTTCACTTAATGATCTTAAGCTGTGGTCAGAAGCTAACAATTTAAGTATTTTACTAGTTGTTCTTATATTAGTTGGGATAATTCAATATATTATTCTTACAAGGTTAAATGTCAAATGGTTGATAATACCTGTTTGTGCTATATTTGCTCTTGTTTTTTCTGCATTGTTTGGCGTAGTGCCTAATATTTCAACGCCAGTATCTCTTCCAATAATTAATCCAAATGTATGGTGGAATGAGAAATGGGGAATTGGATGGGGAATAAGTGTTGAAAACTTTATAAAAGCTTTGCCATTTGGACTTTTAGCGGTAGTAATGTGGCCAACAGATGCCTTAGCAATAAGAGCACTTCAAGAGTCTAGCTATCCAAAAGAAGCACACAATACTATTTTTAAAGCCAATTCATCATTTATTATAGCATCTATAAGAAATATTATTGGAGTTGTACTGGGTGGAGGCCAAACATCTGCTATTTGGAGAAGCTTTATGATACCTTTATCTTCTGTAAAAAGGCCCATTGGTGGAAGTGCTTTTTTACTTGGTATAATTGGATTGTTTTTTGGGATATCTGGTTTTTTACTTGATATTGCTGTTTTTCCACCGCTTATTGCATTAGTTTTGATATTTGGTGTGTTTGTTCCTTTGCTGGAAGTAGGACTAAATACTATAAGATCTGTTGCAAAAGCTCAAATTGCTATATTGTGTATTCTTTTAGGAATGGTAATAAACCCTGTCATTGGATGGGTTGTAGCTATTCTTGTTGAAAACTTTAATATTTTAGGTAAAAGTGAAGAAGAAAAAGACATCAAAAAGCTTGTAGAAATTAAAATAACTACTACAGTTGTAGTTTTTGTTACAGTAGTTTCATTTGTTTTAGCAAATATATTATCTTAAATAATCTTATTTTTATGGACCATATAGTAATCAAAATATTATGAACACACTGATTCGAGTGAATGCCTCCTAAGTATATGCCTTAATAGATTATTTTAACTCTAGCTTTTGTTTCAGATTATGCTAAAATTCAAATCGAATCCTAGGAGGTTCACATATGGAAATTACAAAATATCATCCTTTTAAATCAGAAAAAGCTAGAAATCAATATCTAAAGTTGTATGACAATATAGCAAAAAAATGGCCAGTCGATTCGGAGATTAAAAAAGTAAGGACATCTTACGGTGAAACATATATACGTGTCAGTGGTCAGTACAACACCCAAACCTTGGTTCTGTTACCCGGATTAGGAACAAACTCCCTTCTGTGGATGCCGTGTATTAAAGATCTATCTGAGAAATACAAAACTTATTCCATAGATTATATTTACGACAAAAACTGTGGTAGAAGTGTTTACTCCAAATCACTAAAAAACGTAGATGATTATATGAAGTGGCTTGACCAGTTGTTTGACTCAATTGAAGTAGAAAATAAATTTAATCTAATGGGAACTTCACTAGGAAGTTGGTTGGCAAGTAAGTATACTCTTAGAAATCCTAAGATACTTAATAAGGTTGTATTACTAGCACCAGGTAGTAACATATTACCTATGAAATTGGAATACATTTTGAGAATGTTATTATGTGTTATTCCTCATAAATATTTTTTTAAGAGTAATTTTTATTGGCTTTTTAAGGACTCTAGAGAAAATGATACAGTTACTTTAGAAATTTTAAAAAATATGGTTGATGAAATGTACTTGGCACTTAAATGTTTTAACTCAAAGGTCAGTATTTTCCCAACAAAATTAAGGGATGATGAACTAAAGAGTATTAGTGTTCCATTGCTCTTTTTAATAGGTGAAAATGAAAAACAGTGTTCTGCAATAAAATGTATTCAACGTCTTAATAGGATAGCGCCCTATATAAAAACAGAGTTAATTCCCAATGCTGGTCATGACATACTAATGGCACAGCCTGAATTAGTGACTAATAAAATTCTTGAATTCTTAAAATAGATTTATGATATTTATTTTAAATCAAATGAAAAAGGCGAACCACTTTGGAACGATACTTATGAATATGCCATTTTAGCGGATGAATGGTATAACCTAGGAGAAGAACTAAAAGGAGAGGTGGTATGAGCAAAGAAAACAAAGGAGTAATTGCATACTGGATATGTACAGATATAAGCGCTCTAGATATCCTAAAAAATCATTGCTTTTATTGTAGAACTATGCTAATATCTAAATGGTGAGATAATTGTTAAAAAGGGTTCTAATGTTTTGTTTTTAAGATTAATAAAAGAAAGCATGAACGGGCTAAATCATTATTCATTAGACATAGTGAATTTGGTTTTTTTTGTTTATACATTAAATGTTTAATATTGTATTTAAAAAATGTATTATAATTAATACAAAGGGGGCTTAATTAAGTGCAAATAAGTAATTATAAAGTTACAGCTGGTCCAGAAGGATTTATAGCACCATCAGCTGCTGATATGGGAGTTATTTTACCTAATAAAGGTCAAGCATTAGTTGAAGGTAGTATTACTTCTGAAAATGAAGGAATGGATAAAGCTATTGAAAAACTGATATCCGCCAAAAATCCTGTTTTTTTTCCTGGCCCACTGGTTCTATGGAACTGGAAAGATGGGGTAGAAGAAAAAGCAAAAGCAGTCATAGAGCTTTCTAAAACAATTGGAGCAAAAATAATACCTATGCCTGACTATAGACCCAAATATCCTATGATTAATCCTGAAGTAGAGATTAATCCTAATCATCCAAACTTGACTATATGGCATAATAAAATTGATGTGTGTGTGTTTGTTGGAGTACATTGTCATTATGCAAATGTTGCATTAAAAATCATTAGAGGTGGTACAGATTGCTATACTATATCACTTTGTGCTGATGCTGGACATGAAGACTCAATGGTTTCTATAAGAGATATAAATACTGAAAAAATAAACACTCTTACAGAGATAGCCAGACAAATGAAAGCAAGGGGGAAATGATTTATGGATAATACTGTTAAAATTAGAATGTCTGGATTGGGAGGCCAAGGTGTAGTTACAGCTGCCCATATACTTGGAGTCGCTGCAACAAGAGATGGTAAAGAAAGTACAGTTAATCCCTTTTTTGGCGCAGAAAAAAGGTTGGCACCTGCTGAGAGTTATGTAAGAATATCAGATGATAAAATATATGAGCGTGGAGAAATTCTTGATCCCAATATTATAATGATTTATCATCCTCATGTTATAACACTTGGTAAATGTTATACAATGCCGTTTTTTGATGGTCTTAAACCAGAAGGAATCCTAATAATAAATTCTGATATAGAATTAGAATTAAATGCTGATAGCAAAAAACAGCTTAAAAGTTTAAATACAAAATTGATTTATATACCTGCTACAAAGGTATCTATGGAGATAGCAGGAACTGAACTATCAACTAATATGGCAATGTTAGGAGCTCTTATGCAAGTTACAGAAATTGTTTCAAATGAAGCTCTTGAAGCAGCATTAATTGATAGATTTGGTGGAGGAAAATTTGTAGCATCTGGGACAACAGCAGTGTTAGATGATGCATTAAAAGGAAAGTATGAAAAAATAAATCAGTTAATAGAAAATAATATGGAAGTTGTAAAAGAAGCTGGTAAACACATCAAGGAAGTATCACTAGGCTAAGGTTATTTAAAAAAGGGGGCTTTTAAAAACATGTATGTTACTGTTAAAGTAGATAAAGATAAATGTACAGGATGTAAATTGTGTATTCTTACCTGTCCTGAGGCAAACGTAATAACACTTAATGAAGATAAAAAAGTTTGCATTAATTCAAACCGTTGTAAAGGTTGCTTTCTTTGTGTTTCCGTATGTCCTAAGAAAGCATTAAAAGAAGGTAGTGTATAATATAAGTTTAAATTGTATAAAAATAAATTCAAGGAGAAATATAAGATGACAAAGGAACAATGTGTTAGTAATCCAGAATACATTTTTTTCGATTCTCCAAGGGAAAAGGTTTTTATAACCGGGAGTGAGGCTGTAGCAGAAGCTGTAAAAAGAGCAAATGTAGATATGGCAATTGCGTATCCCATTACACCTCAAAGTGAGAGTATGCACCTAATCGGTGATTTATATGCACAAGGTTATTTAAAAGACTATTACCGGGCAGAAAATGAATTTGCTGTAATGGCAGCAATTCATGGTGCTTCATTAGGAGGAGGTCGAGTTTTTACTGCGACAAGTGGACCAGGAACTTTAAGAGCTATGGAAATGTTTCCAGTATGGGCAGGTTCACGTCAACCAATAGTATGTGCTTTTATGTGTAGAGGGGTATCCCTTCCACCATCAATTCAGCCTGAAAACATTGAAATGGCAATGCTTTTAGATACTGGTATGATTATGTTTCATGCAGAAAATGCTCAAGATTATTTTGATATGATATTAAAAGCATATATAATTGCAGAACAACCTGAGGTTCATTTACCTATAGGTATATTTGCAGATGGTTTTTTTGTTACCCACACACGTGATTTAGTTATGTTACCTCCTGAAGATCTTAAACTTCCGGAGTATGATTCCACAAGTGCACCTGTTCCAACTTTTGATATGGAAACACCACCTATGCGTATTACCAGAGATCCTCTGCTAAACAAAAGTAATTTTATCAGTTATGCAGCTAATGCTAGCTGGCATCAAGAAATACTAGCAGCAGCTCAGCGTGCAAAAAAGCATATCAATCACTATTTAGGTGGAATGATTGAAATTTCAAACCCTGATGCAAAAATACTTATTGCTGCTTCAGGAACTGCAGTTTCTCAGTCAAGAGAAGCAATAAAGTCCTTAAAGGAAGAGGGAATAGATGTAGGACTAGTTAAAGTAAAATCAATTCGTCCTTTCCCTACAAAAGAAATTATATCTGCAACTGAAAATGCTGAATTAATAGTTATACCTGAATTTAATGCAGGTGGCTGGCTCTGTCGTGAAATAAAATCCTGTATTGATAACAATAGCAGAGTATTAGAAGGACCACGAGTATTTGGTGGTATGACAATGCCAAAGGAATTAATAATGAGCGAGATTAAAAATGCTATTAAGCAAAAAGGCTTGAAAGTATAAGGGGGGGAAAACTGTGTCAGTAAGGAATATAACACCTGTTAAGGAATTTGAGGATATCCTGCCAAAGGAGTACAAAGATCTTGTAAATAAGGGACCTTTTAATAATAAAAAAAGTGTTGATGATTTGGGTACTTTTAAGGAAATTATAGAAGAGCATCCTCACTGTGCTGGATGTGGAGTATCTTTGGGGATTCGTTTGGCCTTAGCTTCATTGCCTTCTCCTGAGGATTCTTTAGTAGTAGGTACACCGGGATGTTCATTTTTTGCACTATCCCAAAGTGCTGTAAATTATTCAAATACTGCTTTTGGAAATCAAAATGCAGTTGCAACAGGCTTAAAAAGAATGCTTCAAATACGTTACCCGGACAAACACAAAGATGTAATTGTAATGGTGGGTGATGGGGGTATTGCAGATATTGGCCTTGATCTCACACTTCATTCCTGGTTTAGAAAGGAAAAAATAACCACTATAATGCTGGATAATGAAGTATATGGTAATACAGGAGGACAAGAAAGTGGAATGTCAATGAAGGGAAGAGTCTTAAATATGGCTCCAACCGGCAAAAAATTTGATAAGATACCTGTATTTGATATGGCAGAAGTTTCAGGATGTGTATACGGTGCTCGTGTTACAGTTGCTAATCCAAAAAAAGTTGGTCAGGTTGTAAGAAATGCAATTCTTATAGCTCGTGAAATAGGCCCAACATATGTGCAAATTTTTACTCCATGTCCAACTAATATGAAATTTCCACCAGACCAAACAATTAAAATTGCAAAAGAAGCTCAAAAAGATCAGTACTCTTATAAAGAGTTTATGACAGATGAAGTTGCTGAGTATTTAAAGAATATATAATGACTTCCACTTTTTCTAAGTGCTTATTTAGGAACGAACTTCCACTATTTCACTACCCGTGAAAAGTGGAAGTTATATTTCGGACATTCCTTATTATAAATAAATACGCACTTGGAATATAAGTGGAGTTTGTGTTTTAGATGACACTCTTACATATAAGATAAATAAGAAAGGGAAGGTGATCTATCATTAAAACATTAATGCCTCCAAGTAGAATTGGAATTATTGGTGGTGGCCAGCTAGGGAGAATGCTTAGTATAGAAGCAAAAAGGATGGGATACTACGTTTGTGTGTTAGATCCTACTCCTAGTTGTCCTGCTGGTCAAGTGTCAGATTATCAGATAACCGCACCATTTACTGATTACAATTCAATAAAAGAACTTGCAAAAAATTCAGATGTATTAACTTATGAATTTGAACACATTGATTCAGATATACTTTGTAAACTTGAAATGGAAGGCTATAATATTTATCCTTCTGGAAAAACCCTAAAAAAAATACAAAACAAATTAGATCAAAAGCTATTATTACAAGCTGCTGGATTACCTGTTCCAGCATTTAGAAAAGTCAGCACTAAAGAAGATGTTTTAGAAATAATAGGTGAATATGGATTGCCAGTTTTGCTAAAAACTTGTTCAGGTGGTTATGATGGTAAAGGAAATATTATCATAAAAGATATAAAAGATGTTGACAAGGCCTTTGATGCATTTAAGGGTCGTGAACTTATGGTAGAACAGTTTATTAATTTTAAGTGTGAACTGTCAACAATAGTTTGTCGTGGGTTTGATAAAAATATAACAAACTTTCCTGTGGTTGAAAATATCCACAATAACAGCATATTAAACCTTACAAAAGTCCCAGCATTAATAGAGAAATCTGTTGAGAATAAAGCTCTAGATGTTGCTAAAAGAGTTTTAGACGTATTTGATGACTATGGTATCTTTTGCATTGAGATGTTTCTTGATGAACATGACAATATATATATTAATGAGATAGCCCCAAGACCTCACAATTCAGGTCATTATACTATTGAAGCTTGTGTTACGTCTCAATATGGACAGTTATTAAGGATAATTACAGGAATGCCCCAGGGCTCTACAAAATTATTGTCTCCTTGTGCCATGGTAAACATATTAGGTAATGAAGTTAATGGTGAATATACTTTTGATGGTTTTGATACTGTTTTAAACCTTGAAAAAGTATACATTCATGTATATGGCAAGGCTTTAACTCAAAACTTAAAAAAAATTGGTCATATAACAGCTTTAGACAACACACGTGATGCTGCTGTAAAGAAAGCTCAGGATGCATTAAAGAAAATTGTAGTAAAGCCTAAGTAACATATTTGAAAGGATGATATAAATGGCTAGTGGTATTAAAAGGGTAGGAATTATTATGGGAAGTGATTCAGATCTTCCAGTAATGAAAAAAGCTGCTGAAATTTTAGATAGTCTAAATGTTGGATATGAAATAAGTATAGTATCTGCTCATAGAACTCCAGATAAAATGTACCATTATGCAAAAACTGCAGAAGAAAGAGGTATTGATGTTATTATAGCCGGTGCAGGAGGATCTGCTCATTTGCCTGGTATGGTTGCAGCAATAACACATTTGCCTGTTATTGGTGTCCCAATAAAATCAAGAAATTTAGATGGGATAGATTCCCTTATGTCAATTGTACAAATGCCTGCTGGTATTCCTGTAGCAACAGTACCTGTAAATGATTCGGAAAATGCTGCATTACTTGCTGCAAGAATAATAGGGCTTAATGATTTGACTGTTAGAAATGCACTTTCATCTGCAATGTAATTTATGTTTTAAAATTTCATGATAATTTGGTAAATAGTGAACAATTGCATTGTATGGGTGCCTTTTGTTTTGTTATTTATAATTGTTTTTTTTCTTTTTTTTATGTAAAATATATTTAAGGGTATAAAAGTTATTGGATACTGTTTTCTTTTAAAATATACATATTATAATGTACAGTGAATTCGAATTATAGTGGTAAAAAGGTTCATATTTCTGCCCTATTATATTAGAGTCTTAGAACAAATTTAAGATAGTTTTTATATTGATTATTTATTATTGTTCTTATAAAATTAAGAACAAAATAAAATAAATAAGTAATTATAAGGGGGAAAAATTATGAAAAGAGTAGGAAATTTAATTATTGTGTTTGTATTGTTGGCAAGCATAATAATGCCGTCGACAGGAGGTGTGTTTGCATCTTCAAATCTTCTTATTAATCCTGGATTTGAGACAGGAGATGAAACTGGATGGTATCCCTATGGAGAGGATCACTCAATTGCTGTTGTTTCTCGTAGTCCAAAGAGTGGTAATTATTGTGCTTTTGTTACAGGAAGGACTGACTCCTGGAATGGTATTGCACAAGATATGACTGATATTGTTCAGTTAGGAAAAGCATACGAAGTTTCAGCCTGGGTAAAGGTTGACGCACCTGGTACTCATGAAGTAAAAATATCTATGAAAAGAGTTGAAGGTTCAGCAGATCCAGACTATGACACTATTTCAGTTGTAAATATGAGTGGTAATGTATGGACTCGTCTTTCAGGAGCCTATTCTATTTCTGCTCCTGCAACACTTTTGGAAATGTACATTGAAGGACCAAATGCTGGTATTGATTTTTATGTGGATGATGTAGAACTTATAGAAATGTATATGAATAGTGAAAACTGGAGACAAATTTCTGATGAAAGAATTGAGGAAATCAGAAAAAGAGATGCATCAATTAGAATAGTTGACTCAAATAACAGAGCTGTAAGTGGTGTTAGCATAGAAGTTAATCAAACAAGAAATCACTTTCCTTTTGGATCGGCTCTTACAAGACATGCAATGCACGATAGCAGATATACAGACTTTTTTAAAGAAAATTTTGAGTGGGCTGTTTTTGAAAATGAATCTAAGTGGTATCATAATGAGACAAGTAACGGTAATGTAAGTTATGCTGATGCAGACTTCATGTACAACTGGTGTGTCGAAAATAATATAACTGTGAGAGGACATTGTATATTCTGGGAAGTTGAAGAGTATGTACCATCATGGGTACGCAGTCTTTCTGGAACTCAACTTCGCAGTGCTATGGAAAGAAGGCTTGAAAGTGTTGTTAAGCATTTTAAAGGAAAGTTTGTAGACTGGGATGTAAATAATGAAATGCTTCATGGCAGTTTCTTTAGAGATAGACTAGGTGATGATATTTGGTTATGGATGTTTAACAGAACAAGAGAATTAGATCCTGATGCAAAGCTTTTTGTTAATGACTATAATGTTATTTCAGAAGCAGAAACTGATGAATTTGTACAACAAATTCAATGGTTTTTAGATAATGGAGTTCAAATTGACGGTATTGGTGCACAGGGACACTTTCCGAGAGACAGAGTTGTTGATCCTGTTGTTGTTGAAAGCAGAATAAACACTTTAGGTTCACTTGGCATACCTGTCTGGATAACAGAATATGACTCAACTGCAGCAGACGTAAATTTACGAGCTGACAACCTTGAAAAACTTTACAGAATTGCTTTTTCAAATCCACATATTGAAGGTATCTTAATGTGGGGATTCCATGCTAATTCACATTGGAGAGGTCAGGACGCAGCTATAGTTGACCATGACTGGACTGTAAATGAAGCAGGAAAAAGATATCAAGCTCTTAGAAAAGAATGGACTACAAATGACTTAGGTACTACTAATAACAATGGTGCTTATAATTTCAGAGGATTCCATGGTACATATGATGTTAAAATAACTGCTCCAGGAAGAGCGCCTATAGTTACTACTATAGATTTAGAACCTGGAGCTGGAACAGCTTTATATACATTTACACTAGATGGAAGTCAAATTCCTTCTGTTATGTATGGAGACTTAAATGGTGATGGACTTATAAACTCTTCAGATGCTGTTCTTTTAAGAAGACATATACTAGAAATTATTGAACTTGACAGTAATGCAAAAAAAGCTGCAGATTTAAATGGTGATGGTGTTATAGATTCTACAGATTTTATATTATTGAGAAGATATATTCTTGAAATTATTCCTTCTCTTCCTGTAGGACAATAGTAAATGTTTCAGGGTGCATTTTTTAATGCACCCTTTATCACCATATGATATTTAAAAATTCTATGTCTTATATTTAAGGAGATATCTTCTTTATATGAAGCTTAGATAGGTAATTTAAAAATGTGCATATCATAAATTTGACATTCATGAGCATAAAGCTTAGCAACAAAGGATTAAAAGTATAATTGGAATGAATGTCGCTGCGCATGTGCACGTATGCGAAGCAAACAAATTGCACGTGCATTAAATAAAAGGTTCTATTCTAAAAAAGTATTTTCAGAATAGATTTGTTTTAGGGGAGATATATGTGTTGAAATGTAACAAATATTATTTTATTATTATTTTATTTGCAATATTTTGTTTTTCATATAAGGTATGTTATTCCAACTCACCACCTCTAGTAATGAAAGGCAATACAGTATATCCAATTAACAATAATAATATAAGGCTTGTAAGTGAAAAAATAACAATTCGTTATGATGCTATTACAGATGATGACACCTATAATATGCATGAAGTAGAGGTTGTGTTTAATTTTCACAATACAGGTAATGAAACTGAATTAGAAATAGGTTTTCCTAATACAGCAAATTATAATGAAACGTTAATAGATTTTGAAGCTTTATCTTATACAGATTTAGTTCCTTTTAATGTTGAATTATATGATGGAGGCAACTTATTAGGTAGAGATGAATACTATTATACTTCCTTTTATAAATGGAACATGCATTTTGAAAAGGATGAAAAGAAATCAATTATAGTAAGATATAAATTTGTAAATCATAAAGGAGCTGACTACATTCTAAGAACAGGGTCACTATGGAAAGGACGTATTGACAAAATTGAAGTTTATGTAGAGTTTCCTGAGCCTGTTTCATACTTAGAAATATATGCAACTCCAGAGAATTACTTATATAACGGAAAGGGAATTGAATGGCATTTTGAAAACATAAATCCTGATTTTGATCTTTATGTAAAGCATGTTAAAGTACCAGACTTTTATGATTTAAAACGTGAAGCTTATAATCCATTTCAAAATGATTTTAATGATTACGTGTGGGATAAGTCTTTGTTTTATATAGGTACTATGATTGACTATGAAGGTCAGGATATAATGCTGTATGATTATCCTGATACAGACAGAATTGTGGAAGAAATACACAAAAGACTTTCTGTATGTGAATTAGTTCGTAATGAAATTTATGCGCGAAATGGTTATGTGTTTAAAGACCCAAAATGGATGGAATTATTTTCAATTCAGCAATGGTATGAGCCTGATGAAAATTTTAACTTTATCAAGTTAAATGATATTGAAAAAATAAATATCGAGCAAATTATTAAATTTGAAAATACAATACAATATACTGATGATATTACTTCTGATGAACTAATTAATAATTTTATTGAGTATTCTCAAAAGTATAATGATAAAAAAATTATATCTTACACAGGTTATAATGTATCACACAGATATGCAAATCGAAATTACAATAAAATAATGAGAGAAAATGAGCGTATAAAAGAAAATCGTTCAAAGTTTCAAGAGTTAATAATACTTCCATGTAGTTTTATTGAATTTATTACTGATGAAAAAAAGCAATTAAAACTTTCGCCAATAGCACCAGAAACTTTGGAATTACAAAACATGTATGTTTTTGGTGATAATATAATTAAAGTTTCAAATGATGAAAACACCAAATTATTAAAACACATAGAAGGCTTATTATATGTTCTAACAGAATTAGATTCAATGAAAGTAAAAAGTATAAGTCCTAGTGGCAAATATGCAATCATATCAGGATCAAGTATTCCAGGATTTATTGAAGATGATATCTATCTTGTATCAATGGATGATGGTATAGGTTATTTAATTGGAAATGGAGATTTTGAAAACTATCAGTTTGAATGGTCTATTAAGGATTCACTTCAATATAGACATAAAATAAATAATAGAAACCTAGTTAAACATTTTAATTCTACAACCAATAAATTTACTTCTCGAGTCATTCCAATAAATGATTTTGAAAAGTATTATGTTTCAGATGATGAAACAATTGCTATTCAATCAGGAAATATTATATATTATATGGGACAAAAAGATGATTCCTTTGAGAAAATAGTAGATGATGGGAATCTAATAGGCTTTTCATCTAATTGTAAAGTTTTATTTTATGAAGGTTCTACTATTAAAGAATTTGACCCTATTAATTCTGTGATTCGTAAACTAGCTGAAGTGGATTATCCAATATGGAAAACAGAATGTGTGAATAATAATTACATTATTTATTGCGGTATTGATATAATTTATTGCTATAATCAAAATTCTAATACCTTATATAAGTTTAATGACATTAAAAACAGTACAGATTTAAAATTTTCTCCTGAAGGTGATAAATTATTAGTTCATATTGAAAGTATATTTGACAACAATTCTACAACATATATTATTTATGGTAACAGTAATGAAAAAAGACCATTAAAACTTCTAAGTCAAAAATCCGTGTGGATTGATAATAACTATATAGTTACTTTTTCAGTTGACTTAGATAATGATGAAATATTAAAAACTATAACAAATATTTCTGACGAAGTTACTTTGTATTTTAGTTCTGATTCAAAATCTATTGGAAAGTTAGATAATTCAGTCCTAAACAGACCAATTAATTATATTGGATTTATTGTACTAATAATACTTTGTATAATTTATTGGTTATATAAGAAAAAAATCCGTTAACGGATTTTTTTCTTCCTCTGATTAGACAAAATTTTTATTTTGTCTAATCATGTGTAATTTTTTATACTCTATTTATCAGAATAATTATTATACATTAAATATTTGTAATCCTAATATAGACTAATTTTCGAATTAGCAAACTTTTAATAAGATATAGTTCCTCTTTTTATGGCAGCAGAACCAGTAATATTTTCTTGGTTCTTAAGTTGAATTTCTAAATTCAACTTAAGAACCTTATAATGCAAATTACAATATTTTAATAATGTTTTTGTTGATCAAATCTATAGTTAAATCCACAATTTCAGGATCAAACTGAGTACCTGCTCCCTTTTTTAACTCCTCTATAGCTATATGGACAGATTTTTTATTCTGATATGTACGATCTGTTGTCATAGCGTCAAAAGCATCAGCTACAGATAAAATTCTTGCCAGAAAAGGAATTTCTTCTCCTTTTAACCCATCAGGATAACCTGTACCATCATATTTCTCATGGTGATGACGTACAAGAGGAACAACACTTGAAAACATGGAAACTGCAGAAAGTATTAATGCTCCTCTTATGGTATGTTTCTTGATCTCATTATACTCATCAAAATCAAGTTTTCCTGTCTTTTTAAGTATTTTATCTTCAGTTCCTATTTTTCCTATGTCGTGGAATATTCCTCCATCTCGTAATAGTTCTATATCATTTTGTGGTAAATTCAGAGCTGTGCCAATTTTCACTGCATAGTCAGACACCCTGTCTGAATGACTGCAAGTATAATTATCTTTTGCATCTATTGTAAGCCTTATTGTTGAAACTGCCTCAATATACCATACAGCCAAATCCTCTCGAGATTTTCGTAGTTCTTCCTTTTTAATATTTATAATCGAGTGAAGTAAAGAATTATTAATACTCGACGAAATAAGGCTTTTAAATATATTCAATAATTTTAATGATTCTTCATTCAGTTTTTTAGTAGTTTTAAAGTATAGTACACCAATGGTCGGAAATTTATGTAATTTAATTGGTAAAAAGACATTTTCATTTATAATAAACAAAGAATTCTTAGTTCTGACTGTTCCCATTGATTCCATCAACTCATAATCAATGTCATTTAATTCTTGATATTTTCCAGTACCTTTAAATATTGTACCATTAGTAAGTTTTATTTCTTCGTCCTCAATATTATCTATTAGAATAAATGCGTCCTTTGTTTCAAAAACATTTATAATTTCATCTAGTAAATCTTTTATTAAGTGGTCTAAAGAAGATAGCTTGTAGATATTTGGTACGGCACTAATAATCTTATTTAGCCCATCTCGTGTTGATTTAATGGTACTCATCATTTGTGCAGAACGCTGGGCTGATTTTATAAGTATCAATAGTTGAGTATTGTTGGTACTTTTTTCACAATAGCTGGAAACATCTAATTGTTCCATAATTTCTAAAGGAGGTGATTGAGCATATCCTGTTAAAAGCAATATAAATAATTCCTTGTTAAATTTGCGTATTTCTTCAACAACCTTATCCCCTCTCATCTCATCCATAAGGTAGTCAAGAAGTAAAAGATCATACTCAGATGTTTTTAATTTCTCTAAAGCCTTAGATGCACTTGTCTCACCTTCAACATCATAACCATAACCTTTTAATACGGCAACTTTATTTTTTACATATTGATTATCATCATCCAATAGAAGCATTTTAAATTCTTTTCTTGTATTTTTTTGATTAAGTCTCATGACTAGCTCAGATCCTTTCGATATTTTTTCCTGGTATAATAATGTAAAAAGTTGATCCTATACCTTCTTCCGATTCGAAAGTTAGTTTTCCATTAAATTCACCTTCAATAATATTTTTTGATATATAAAGTCCAATGCCAGTGCCTTTAATGCCTTTTGTTGTACACATTTTATTAAATAGTTTATTTTGAATATCTAAAGGTATGCCTTTTCCAAAATCCTTTACACTTATTATGATATTGTCTTGAGAATCTAAGTTTACCATAAATTCTACAACTCCATTTGCTTTATTACTGTATGATTCTATAGCATTAGATATTAAAACATTAATTACCTGCAACATATTTCTTATATCTCCATTTATCAATATTCTGTCTTCAATGTTCAAGCTGATATTAAGTTTACAATTGTGTCTTTTTAGTTCGTGATTTAGGAGTACAAGTAATGTATCTTTTAACTCCTTAATAGAAAATCTGTCACTCCCTCCTATTTGGGCATCAGTTGAATAGTTTTTTACTGTTGATATTATTTCACTCATATAATTAATGATAAACTGTATTTCCTTAACACATCCTTTCATATCTTTTGCAATTTCATGATGATCTTCATTGGTTACTGCTGCTTCATCAATAGATTCATCATATTCATTTATATATCTATCTAATAATTCTACACTATCTCCTATACTTGCAATTGGAGTTTTTAAGCTGTGAGCTATTCCCCCGGTTAACTGACCTAAAGATGCAAGTTTCTCTTTTGCTACCAGTTGACTTTGAGTATTTTTCAACTCGGTAATATCTTTAAAAAGTACTATTGTTCCTTTTACAGTTTCTTTTTTTATTACAGGTGTCACTTCAATTGAAAAATATCGGTTAAAAACATTTTCAACTTCAATATGTTTATCAACAAAAAAAGTTTTCTTTTCATCATGTGACCTTTTTATTAGCTCTGCAATCATCTGTATGTGAGTATAAAATCCTTTGTATTTTGGTTTTATATCACTTATTATAATGTTTCTTTTTATATCAATAACATTTCCAAAAACCTTTTTTAAAGGCTCATTAAAATCAATTATTACATTCTCTGTATCAACAACAACAAAACAATCGGATATTTCATTAACAATATTTCCCATAGCCAGTGGTACAAGGTTAAAAAATTCAAACTTTACATTAGCTATATAAAAACATGTTGTTAAAATAACAAAGGCTACTGGAGTAGAGTTAAAGTGCATATCAAAAATATTCAGTGTACCTATAATATTAACTAATAATACAGGTAGCATCCCAATAAGTATAATCATTGTTTTAATTGAAAATAAACTAGAATTCTTAATACTAAAACGTACCATAAAATATATACCCAAAATAATATAGATGTATGATATTAAACTGTGAATATAAAAATAAAAACCATATATTGAAGTTGAATTATATTCAGTATTTACAACAATAAAAAGTCTATGGAAATGATTTGTCAGGAGAAATACCATAGATACAACCTGAGGTACTATAAGCAACATATGTTTATAGGAAATTTTCTTGCCTTCTATTATAAGTCCTGCAAATAATACACACACAGGAAGGAATATTATTGATGTAAAATATATATATGAAAATCCTTCAATCATTCTACCTGTATAAATCAAGAAGTATTTTTCCAATATTCGTCCTATACTCCACACAAATAAACATAAAATCATTAGTAAAAAGATTAAATGTACATTGTTCTTCTTATATTTTTTTAATATATCCACTAACAAAAGAACTATCATTAGTGTTGATATGTGTATTGAAATAAACCAAATATCCATATTTATCTCCTGACTTCTAATAAACTATTAAGGATTTTAGCAAATTCTTTACTATATGGTTCATAGAAAATTGAAACATGTTCACCATTTACTATATGAGTTATTATATTGCTCCAACAATAACTAGTCCATATGGTTTCATCCTCAACTATATTCTCA
Organism: Acetivibrio alkalicellulosi; assembly: GCA_008125075.1. Lineage (GTDB taxonomy): Bacteria > Bacillota > Clostridia > Acetivibrionales > Acetivibrionaceae > Herbivorax > Herbivorax alkalicellulosi. The sequence continues at coordinate 958,857 of VLTH01000001.1, forward strand.
TTAGCAGACTTGAAGAAATTAAGTTCTGTACTAATTTTACCTTCTGGAAAATACCTTACTCTTCCATTGTGGAGAGTCCTTATAACATTCAAATAATTGATTACTTCTCGTATTTTTAGTTGCTGAAATTTAGGAATAGCATTAATTACGCTTAAAGGAATTTTATCTTTTAAGTTTTCTTTAAGTGTAAAATCCATTTTTTCTGTTTCTAAATACTCAGCTACCAAACTCCATATTTCTTCCATGTTTTTACACTTTACTAAATCAATTTGTGAACTTTTAATATTAAAATACTTGTCTAAAAATTCTATTTCAGATTTAATATCAAAATATTCTATCTGACCCCAATTGACTGGAGGAATAGTGTTTACTAGAGCTAGTAGTTTTACTTCATCCCCATTTTTTTCAAGTTGAGCGGCCATTTCAAAGGCAATAGTTCCTCCAATACACCAGCCAAAAAGGTAATAAGGACCCTGGGGTTGGACTTTTTTAACTATTTCTATATACTTTTTAGCAAGTTCTTGAACACTTATATTTTCAGGAGTCAAACCTTTTAGTTGATACATTTTAATGCCCCAATAATTAAACTCTTTGTCAAGCTTAAAACAAAGCTCCATATAGGTACTTATTTCTCCACTACCCGAATGGATAAGAAAAACATTTTTATTATTATTTTTGCCTTTAGCCAACGGTATTAAGTTTTCAGTCATTATGTTCTCTTTTTCATTTTCCAAAATATATTGGGATAAACTGGTTATATCAGGACCGTTGTATACATCTTCAAAGGAAATATTTACATTAAATTCTCTTTTTATTGTAGTAACTAACGTAACCATTTTAATTGAATCCAAGCCATAGTCAAATAAATTAACAAGAGTGCTTATCTTCTGTACACCTAGAAGCATTTTTATTATATCTGTAATTTTAGTTTCAGTAGTATTTGATGGCGGTTGGTACGATTCTTCACAATCTTGATTATTAGGTAGTGGTAATAAGTTCTTATCTACTTTTCCATTAGGATTTAATGGGAATTTATCCATTTCAACATAGTAAGAAGGTACCATATAACTAGGAAGCTTATTTAATAAGTATTTCTTCAAATCAGAAAGGTCAATTTTCTCATTTAAAATCAAGTATGCACAAAGTTGTTTTTTTCGTGACACATCATCTAAAATATCTAAAATCAGGACTTCTTTAACTCCTTTGTAACTATATAAAACATTTTCTATTTCTTCTAGTTCTATTCTTATGCCGTTAATTTTAACTTGTCTGTCAACTCTTCCAATATACTCTATATTTCCATCGGGCAACCATTTTGCCAAATCTCCTGTCTTATACAATACACTTTCAGTATTAAGAATACCTTCAGTAAACTTTTCATTAGTAAGTTCTAGATCTTTTAAATAGCCCCTTGCTATGCCATCTCCTTCAAAACAAAGTTCTCCAACAGCTCCAACAGGTACAGGAGTGTTTGATGAGTCTAGGATAATAGCAGAATAGTTGTATAGAGGTTTTCCAATTGGTATTATATCTGTATTTAGCTTATTAGGACACTCATATAAAGTGGCATTAATAGTACATTCAGTGGGACCATATATATTTATAATTTTTTGAACTTTTAAAGTGTTTTTTATCTTGTCATGAAGCTTTTTCTTAAATACGTCTCCCCCAACCATAATATAATTGAAGGTATGGTCATAAGAGACATTATGGTTATCTAACAAAGTATCTAAAAAAGCTGGAACAGTATTTATAATACTTATTTTGTTTTGATACACATAATTCCAAAATTTATCTGCATCTTTTAGTGTCTCTCCATCAGGAATATATAGTTTTCCTCCAGTTATAAGAGGTGTAAATATATGCTGAACCGAAACATCAAAAGTGATTTTTGCTAATAGGATGTGGTTAAAATCTCTTGTTATCATTAATTTCTCTTTAAGTCCAAATATCTGATTTGTCAGGTTTGTATGTTCTATCATAACTCCTTTTGGTTTTCCTGTGGAACCAGATGTAAAAATAATATACGCAAGATCCTTTGGAGAATTAATTATATCTACATTCGATGAGTCATAATTATAAATGGTTTCATCATCAAGATATATCGTGTCACATTTTCCAATTTTCTCCTTATGTAAATCTTTTTTAGTTAACATAAATTTCACCTGACAATTATCTAATAAGTAAGATATCCTATCATCAGGGTATTGGGGATCTATGGGAAGATATGCCCCACCCGCTTTTAATATAGCCATAATCCCGATAACAAGTTCTATGGATGGATTATCCATTATTGCTATAAAAGAATTTGGAGTTACTCCAAGTTTCTTAAGATATCTTGCAAGGCTGTTTGATTTTTCATTTAGAGTTCTATAAGTTATTGACCTGTCTCCCATAACAAGTGCTGTACAATATGGATTTAAAGAAACCTGCTCTTCAAATAGTTGACAAATTGTTTTTTCTTTAGGATACTCTAAATATGTTGAGTTAAAGTTATTTAGCATTTGGGCAATTTCTTGTAATTCTTCTTTTGTAATAATGTTAAATCTGCCTATATTTTTGTCACAACTGTATATTGAATCTTTCAACAGCATTATTAATCTATTAAAAAGTTTATCTATATCATCTTTTGAAAACATGTCCACAATATAATCTATATTTATTAGAAACTGTCCCTGGTCCTCCCTATCATCTATATGAATTACCAGCGAATCAGCTTGATTACCATTAAAATGCCATCTTGATTGGCAATCCATATCCTCTATACTATTTCCATACTTTGCATTTTGGTATGACACAACAATATCATAAAGTTTTCCTCTAGAAATATTATGAGTTGTTCTAAAGTCTTCTAAAATCATGTCATAGTTATATTTCTGATTTTTAAGACATAGGTTTATTTCCTTTGTAACATATAAAAGGTATGAAAAAAAGTCCATATCCTTGTCAACGTACAACCTTAGAGGTATTGAACTTACAAACATCCCCATCATTTCTTTTTCCTTAGCACCAGATCTGTTTAAAATAGGAGCTCCAATAACAAGATCATCTACACCTAGAAGTTTGCTGTAATATAAAGATACCACTGAAATAAACATTGCAAAAACCGAAACCTTTTTTTCTTTACAATAGTTAGATAATAGTAAAGAAACCTCTCTGGTAAGTATATATGTATGTCTTTTTGCTTTTGTGCCAGAAGAAATCCCTTGTCTTTCAAAGGAGGTAAACTTTGGAATTGTGCTAAATTTTTCATTCCAGAAAGCCTTATTTTTATCAAACTTCTGAGAGTATTTGTACTCTTCCTCACTCTCAACAAAATCCAGATAAGAAGGTTTAATTGTATTTAGTACTGATATATTGTTTTTGTGATAATTATATACCTCAACAATCTGGGTACCTAAAAGGCCTGTTGTCCATGCATCTGATATAAGATGATGGGTTTTAACATAAACCAGATTGAACTCTGGTAATCTTATAATAGCAAAATAGAAAAGAGGAGAATCAATAAGATTAAATGGTATCTGTGATTGTTTTTCATCCCAATTATAATAATTCTCAACGCCACAATCTCTAAAGTCTAATACATCTACTTTAAAATATTCACATGGACTTACATATTGCATTGGTTCACCATTTTCTTCAATAAACCTTAATCTCAAAGCATTATTTTTTTCTACAATAGTGTTTAAAGCTTTTTCTACAATAGAAAAGTCAATTTTATTTTTTATTCTCAGGCTTCCAATGATATTACCTATACTTGTGCCTGAAAAAAACTTCTCTGTAAACCATATTGATTTTTGAGGCTGAGTTAGAGGATAGTATTTTGTGTAAGTTTCAAAATTAGTAGTTAAAAGCCTTGAAAATTCCATAATCCCTTGCCTATTCATCAATACCTTTATAGCTTTACCCACATACAAAAGTCCTGAAATAGAAAGTATGGAATCATCAAAACCATTACTATCATATGGACAATGAAGTATTATTGTAAATTTGTTTGTATTATTTATCTTATATAGAAATGATACTTCTTTTACTACTGAAATTAAAAGCTCATTTACATTAATGTTCTCATAATGAGTATTAAGATATATCTTTACGGTATTTAGAAATTTTCCTTGGTTTTCTTTTAATGAATATGTTTCAGTAACTAGATATGCAATAATCCCCTCTTTATCTTTGACACAAAAGAGTTTTCTTAAACATGTCATACCTAACACACTATATATTTCTTTAATCTCATCTAAATAAAATCCATTTTTATCATAGTCAAAACAAGTACTCTCTAAACTTGAGAGATTTTTTTGGCAATACTCCATGAAGTCAGATGTTTGTGCTAATTCTGTTGTGTAAATGTCTGAAATAAGTTTTTTGTTATTGTTTTCTATGTTGCAGGAAAACAACTTTACATGTTGTATCTGATATAATTCTTCATCATTTATTATATTGCCTATCTTTTCAAAAATGTTTTTATACCATATAAGATTATCTTTAAAATAAGATACATAATTTTCAAAATATGAGTGATTTAATAGATTTTCTACAAGTCCAATATAAATTTCTGTTTTTGCTTTTGGACTAAGATGTGCTTCTGGCACTACATGAGGAAGATACCCTAAAAAAGTACGCCTGTATATCCTTAAACATGAACCTAAACCTAGAAGTTTCCCATTTCTTTGATATATAAGATTTACTGAGATAGTGGGTTTATCCTTAAAGCTTTCTAATAATTCTATATCTTTCATGTATTCCTTATCATCAATTATATAAAGATTCTTTGAGACATACTTTGTCCTATTATACAATTTCCATATATCTTCCATATAAAACTGGAATAGATGTTTTATTTCTGGATTGGTTTTTTCAAAAATGTAACCAAAAATTTGTTGCCTGGTTGACCATTCAAGACTTAAAATACTTACACCATATCTAAAACTATTATCACTTTGTTTTACATATCTTATTTCTCCATCTACATAAACAGTACTGCCCTCACCCAAAAGGAGACATATATTTCTTATGATTGTATTTATATTAAACATATGTTTATCTGTATAAAAAGAAAAACCTGAAGTACTTATATCTATAATTTCATATTTCTTATCATCATCATCTAACAAGACATGAGCTTTTTCTTTTAATGGAAGTAAGTACCTTGACTTACTCCTTAAAAAAGAAACTTGAACTTCTGAAGGTATACTTATACTAAAAGTTTTTTCTAAAATTTCAGTAATTTTTGATTGAAAATTAAAGTAGGCATCCTTATAGAAAAAGTCTACTTCTACATTATCATCTACATGAAATCTTTTTTGATTAATATACTTAACATAAGGTATATTACCAGTTTTATAGTTAAATATAATATTTGCTTGAATTCTTTCATCCTTTACTTTTATAAGGGCAGGTATTTCTTTGACTTTAGAGATATTTGTGAACAGTTGGTCTATAGTGGTGGAGTCACTTATATTACGATATGTGTTCATATAAACACCGCCTGATATAAAATTTTAATAAAAAAGCACTATGTTTAAATAATTAAACTATAATACGTCTATTTTTATATCGGCAATAATATTAAATTAAACAATATACATTTACATAAATTTTTATGTATTGTTTTTTTATCTTCTAAATTTCACTCATTCGGGTATTTAAGCCCCCATTGCTCTCGGATTTGGTCTAGCACATTCATTATGTTAAGTGTCTCAGCGTGAGTCATAATATCACTTTCTATCTTTCCTGATATTATACAATTCATTACTTCTCTTGCTTCGTAATTATATCCTGTAGACTGATATTTGGCTTCTATAATCTTTTCTTCCTGATCATTTAACTTTAAAATCATTTTTGATGGATGAAAGAAGTCTGAAATTCTAATATATCCTTTGGTTCCAGATATTAAGGCTTCATGTGGTGTTTGTGTTATAAAAGATGAAAAAAGATGGGCTATTTGTCCATTATCGTATTCAAAATAGTATGATGAGTGTTCATCTACACCAGTCTTACCCAAATGACAACTACTTCTAATAATAGATGGGGCTTTTTTGAAAATCATATTTGCAAAAGACACGGGATATATACCTAAATCAAGTAAGGCGCCACCACCTAAATGTGGATTATACATCCTTCCTTCAAAATCTGGCTCTTTTCTAATGCCAAAATCAGCTCGTAGAAATCTTATATCACCTATAATTTTTTCATTAAGTAATTTGTTTAATTCTATTATGCATGGAAAAAACTTAGTCCACATAGCTTCCATTATAAAAAGCTTTTTTTCCTTAGCAGTGTTTATAAGGCTTTTAGCTTGTAATAAATTTATAGTAAATGGTTTCTCACACAGTACGTGTTTTCCATTATTTAGACAGAGCATTGCATTTTCATAATGAAAGTTGTGTGTTGTTGCTATATAGATAACATCAACATGAGGATTTTTAACAAGCTCATTATAATCGGTATAATAATTTGAAACATCATATTTTTTTGCAAATTCTTCTGATCTATAAGGAGTTTTAGAAGCTACAGCATAAATTATAGCATCTTCTAAAACGGTAAGTCCCTGTGCAAAAAGATGTGCTATATTTCCACACCCCATAATTCCCCATCTTATTTTTCTACTCATTTAGTATCTCCTTTACAATTAGATACTTAAATTAATTGACTTATTATAAATATATATAACATTAGAAATTTGTTTTAAGACTTCTAATAAAAGCTTGGGGCATCGAGCCCCTACGCTTTTAAGTCTTTCACTTCGTTCCAAGTCTTCTAATAAAAAACTTAGGGCATCGAGCCCTTCACTTTTAGCTCTTTTTCTTTGTTCAAAGTCTTCTAACTAAAAAAGCTACCTCATAAGAGATAGCTTTTTTCAACTGATATTTAAGCAACGTAAACATTAATTGCTTGCATGCCACGTTGACCTTTTTCCATATCAAAGCGAACTCTTTGACCTTCATCTAAGGTTTTGTAACCACTTGATTGGATTGCAGAAAAATGAACGAATATATCTTCTCCACCATCCACGTTAATAAACCCAAATCCTTTTTCTGCGTTGAACCATTTTACTGTACCATTATTCATATTGGTACCTCCATTAATTATATTATATTTTATTGCAAAAACAAAAGCACATACCTTTGTAAATAATTTTTAATCATTTACATAACCACGTGCAAATAATTATCACTTATAAATACTAGTTAATTTTAGCATATGTTTAACCATTTGTCAACCAATTTAACAGCAATTTTTAGTAATTAATTTATATTTAACTTGATGCAAGAAATTCTCTTGCTTGCTGAGCAATCCATAATTTATTACCGTTCTTTGCAACTTCCATGTATTTTTCTTTTGCACCATTAATATCCCCTGTTTTTTCATCAATTTTCCCAAGTCTAAATAGTATAGCTAAATGTGTTCTAGGTGTGGTTTGTTGGTCTAATAACTCATTAAATTTGTTTTTGCTTTCACTATAATTTTCAGTAAAGAAAAGTCTTTCGGCCTCAAGTACTTTTAGAGCAATTGTAATTGTTGAATTTTTATGATTTAAATGGTCAATTTCTTCTTTATATATTTCTTCTGCTTCTTCAATTTCTCCTAACTCATATAAACACACTATTAAATTTATATAATATACTTGATATGTGCCATATTTTTTAGAAAGTATTTTTTTGTCAATAGAAAGTAAAATATCTTTAGCTTCATTAAAATTTCCTAGTTCAATAAGTCCAGCAGATTTTTCAATATTTAAATATCCATTCATTTTTTTGTCTTTACCTACCATAGATATTTGCTTATCAGTTTCATCTAAAAATGCTTTAGGATTACAATTGGTTTCTAATAAATAAACACGTTTTTTTGATCGCGTTATGAAAATAAACATATATAAAGACATTACTATTACAATTGTAATAATGACTGAAAGAATTGTATTAACATTAAGCATTTTCAGTGAAATCATCAATATACAAGTACAAAGCATAATAAATAATTTATTAACTAACATTTAATTCCCCTTTCAACTATTTATTAACACAATTATACAACAGCTTAAAATACAATGAAATAGTTATGTATAAATTTTCTCTTTTTATCTTATTCCTAAGACCTCTTATAATCTTTAGTGGAGTAGAGTCCCCACCTAAAGCTCTTAAGTTCACACTATTAAAAAAGTACTACAATAAAAAGTATTATTCTGAAGGAATCAATATTCTATATGAATATACCTTTCCATGTTTTTTTAGTTCTATTGGCTCTCTATCTTTATATAATGGATCAAAAATTAAAAAATCTTCATTGTTTGAGCCCACAATTAAAACCCAATGAAAGATGCCGGTAGTATTGAATTTAACCTCAACTATTGGTAATAAACCTTGCTTTAAATAATTTTCAATAGTTCTTCTACTAAAAGCCCTTTTGTATGTATAATCAATTTCAGGTATTACTTCATTTATTTTATACCAGATAACTTCACCATTACCTGTATAGACATCATTTAAACTAAATTCTTTATTAAGTTGTTTAGGATCTGTTTCATAGCCTAGCTTATTCATCGAAGAAGCTAAAGCACTAATTAGGCAACCACTACTACCTAAAATATATTGAGTATTTCCTATTCTGTCCTTTGACCATTCAGGGTCAATTTGGAGAAAATAACTAACCTCTATAGGTTCAATAGCTTTAGATGGTACAAGTTTAATGCCATTAAATTTAATCCATAATGCCCTTGAATAATATGTACCAATTGACCCAAATACTATAGCAATTATTATCAACAAAACTGCAAAAAAGATTTTCTTTTTTCTAGTTAAAACATTTATAGCCCTCATCCCCTTTTAAGTTTATATTTACAATATTACAGTAGCATAATTGATAAACAAGGTCAATAATGGCTTTATATAAATTTTTCCTTATCATTTTTATATGATAAAACATTAATTGTTTTAATAAGTACCATAAAAAAATGTTAATAATAAAAATAAAACTTTTTTCCCTATTACAAAAGTGAGGGGCATTAAACACCCCTCACTTTCCAATTAATTAAATAAATATATTATAGTTCATCGAGTAATTTATATAATACTACTGCTGCTTGTGCTCTATTTGCAGTTGCTAGAGGTGCAAAGTCACCGTTTGGCATTCCACTAATGATTCCTGCCTTTTGCATTGCAGCCACAGCTTCTTTTGCATATCCAGCTATTTGGTCGCCGTCTGCAAAATCTATAGCTTGTGTCGTATTAGTTAAAGTAATACCTACCGCTTTTAGTGTATTGAAAGTCATTACAGCCATATCCTGACGGCTTATTTCATCATTTACTCCAAATGATCCATCAGTATTACCTTTAACAACACCTAACTCATAAGCAGTTATAATAGCCTGTTCGTACCATGCACCTGACTCTACATCAGTAAATGGATTTTCTCCTGTTCCTTCGGATACTAAATCAAATGTGTTAACAAGCATTTGTACAAATTCTGCTCTTGTTACATTCTTTAAAGGATCAAAGGAATCAGCAGATACACCTTTTACAATGTTACGGGCTGCTAAAGCTATTATGCTGTCTTTAGCCCAAGGAGTCTTATCCATATCAGCCAAACTAATTTTAGCTGGTATAGCAACATAGTTACCAAAGTATTTAGTTTTAAACTGAATCATTCCATTATTGTAACGACCATTTTTAACTACTTCAAAGTTACCATTTTCATCTATGTAGTATAATACAACCTGCCCTTTATTTAGTCCTGTTTCAATACTGTAATTAAAGGACACTTTTACCTTTTGATTTTGTTCAAGTTGGCTTAAATCTTTTCCATCAACAGATAAATTAAAACTATAAACTGTGTTCGTTCCAACAATATTTTTAACATCTTCAGTTAAACTATCTGCATCTGCTATACTTACTTTTAATTCAATGTTAGCATCTTCTTCAAAATCAGTAAACAAGGATACTGGCAATTCTATTTTAGCAATACCTATAATTACTTCAATTTCCTCAATACCAGATTCTGATATCATTTTCACCAAATCAACACTAAGTTTTACTAAAACGTTCTTTTCATCTTCAATACCTGTAACTTCAATTGCTATTTTTCCATCTTTTTTATTATCTAGTGCTTCTTGGATGTATTCTTCACTAACATTTACAATGCCGTCTTCGTCAACAGTCAATTCAACTTTTGCTGGTTCATCACCTGGAACACCTGGAACTTCCTCTACAGGAGATTCTATTTCTACACTAGGTGTAGGTGTTGGTGTTGGTGTTGGATTAACTATAGTACCACCACCACCGCCACTTGGAGGTGAAGTTGGCACTGGTGTCGCTGGAGGCTCTGTTACTGGCGGCTCTGTTACTGGCGGCTCACCAACTTCTTTAACAAGTACAAGTGTACCAAGTCCTGAAACATTCTGCCAGGATTGTCCTGATGGATCATTCCAAATCATTACTGTATCACGTGTACCATTTCCATTTTCATCGTTATTAACTTGTAAATCAAATCCAAGAATAGTGCCAATCTCTGGATTTATGTGGTCAAAATCTATAGCAGCTTCTACCACATAACCTACTCCTTCAATGATTCTTGTTGCTGTAGTAAAGTTACTAGCACTTGCATTTCCATTGTATGACTGAACATTATTAAAGTTAACACGATATTGACCATCATCATCATCATATACACTTGTCTTTGCGTTGTTTTGATCTAAAAAGATCTCTATAGAGTCTTGCTGATATGTATCAGCACTTGCATCTGATAATAGTCTGTCATATACCATAGCATAAACATATAGTTTTTCGTCATCCCATAATAGGTGAAAATCTGCTGTAGAAGCTATACTTGCAGTTCCTTCAACTCTAACATCTGTTGTATATAATAATGCATCCTTCCATATTTCATCTTTCTCTCCATCAATTACAGGAGTACCTTTTGTTACATATGCTATTTTATTAGCAGATGCAAATAATAATTCCCCATTACCTTTATTGTCTATATGCTGGGCATTACGAGGATCACTCCATGATACAATAACACCATTTCCACCAAACTCAGAACCATCATCAATACCCATATCTGTAATTCTAACATCAAATTTTATTCTACTTCCTAATTCATAACTACCATCTAATTTTATTTTATTCTCCCAAATATAGCCTCCATCTACTTCAACAACATTTTGATCATTACGCATAACTGTAATTGGAGTAGTGTCACCTTCTACAAATATTTCAATCATATCAGTATCAGTATTTGTTTCATCTGCAACTTCAACTCTCACATACAGGTAATCCTCATCCCAAAGTGTTCTGATTTCACCTTGCAATGAACCAATACTATCAGTTATTAATGCTGGAAGAGTAAACCATAATACATCATTTTGGCCTAATACTGGTGTTCCCTGACCAGAGTTTCCATCTTGAATGAATATAGGAAGCCTTGATTCTTCAACATCTACTACTGCCTCATACATACCCCAGTACGCTGGTTTAGCTTGATGCTGTCTATCAAATGGGAATGGAGCATCTTGGCGAGTTAACCCTCCACGATTATGAAGCCATGTATGGTCATCGGCAATACCCCAAAGTGTTACATTACTAATCCAACCATTTGGATTTCCCTGTTCTTTACCTTCTTCATTCAATCGAACTAATTCTTCAAACAATTCCTTATAACGATATCCCTGTCTTGCTAAGATAACTTCGGGAATTTCATCGTTAGGATAAACAGTATTATCAGTATAAACAGATACATCAAGTTCTGTAATCTGAATGTCAAAACCTGCTTCAGCAAATAACCTTATAGAGTCAGAAATTAATTGAATTGAAGGTCCTGCTATGTTAATGTGTGTTTGATGTCCTACACCATCAATAGGTGTATTCCTTTCATCTCTAAGATATGTAGCTAATTCAAAAAGTGCATCACGTTTTGCTGGATTGTGAGTATTGTAATCGTTTATATATAATCTTACATTATTACCAGGATGATGGAAATCAAGAGCAGCTCTTGTCTCTTTAAATGCTACCTCAACAAAATCTTTGCCTGTAATACTGTTCCAATAAGTATCACGCATTCCATCTTCTCTATTTGCATCAATTACTTCATTAACTACGTCTATATCAGTTAAAACGTCACCAAACTCTTCCATAGCTGCCCAAATATAATCCTTCAAACGTTCAAGAACTAATTCTTTATTTTCAGGTGTTGACTCCAGCCAATTACCATTCCCATCTTGTAGCATCCAATCTGAACCTTGACTATGCCATACCAATGTATGGAACCTGAAATCCATTTTTTCATGTTCTTCTTTACCTTCATTATAAGCTCTCACATAATCAGCAAGAACCTTACCATCAGCAAAATGATACTCACCTAAGCCTCTACTCATGTATGATGGCTTCATAGCATTTTCAGCAACTACAGAATTATAATGAAGTTCAAACAATTCCCCTACAGGCATTGTTAAGTGAATATTTTCTACTGCCGCACCAATTTTAAAATAAGGAGCATAAATCTCTCTTAAGCTTCCAATATCTCTTTGAACAGGCAAAGGTCCCTGTAAAGTCCCTAAATGAGTCAGTGTAAAGTCATCAATATAAAACATTTTATCTTCTTCATAGCCAGAAGGTAATTCAACATAGACATTTAAAACCTCTGGCGTAAATGTAAGTTCAAAAGTTCCTTTTAATTCAACCCATTCATCAGCAGTTACATCTATATCTGGTGTTACATTAGTCCAAGGGCCACTAGTTCCTGCTTCTACAGTAATACGAAGTGGAGTAATAGATTGCCCTTCCGCCATTTTAACCCATACAGATAATTCATACTCATGTCCTCTATGCATTTTTCCCATAACATCCAATAATGGACCTTCATATTGGGTACGTGTAGTTGTCAACAAACTCCTTGAGCCTCCAGATGTCCTATTTGCAGCATCTGTAATTTCGACAGTAGTCCTATCAGCATCTCTCGGCACCCATTTTTCTGCATATGAGTCATCTTCTTCAAAGTCAGAAACAATACCTGATTGATCCCTCAAAGCTGCAATTCTAACATTATCAATATAAAATTCTACAGTTTCGTTATTTGCTTCAACATAAAATACAAGTTCATCCATATTTTCAGTGTACGTATATGAACCATTAATTTCAACCCAATCAGTATTTAACACTTCTTCACTAGATATGTTATTCCATCTCGTGTCACCTTCTGAGGGGTTTTCTTCCATAGACATTGTGACTCTAATTGCCTCCTCTGGTTCTTCTGCAAGTTTAACATATAAAGAAATATCATATTGAGTGTCTTTTTCTAATAAATTAAGCACATTTAAGCTTGGTCCATTCCAATTATCAGTCCTATCTGATGCTTTTAGACTGTAGTCTCCATCATAGGCAGCTTCTGTAGTTGCAGAAATTGAACATCCTCTTGGACTCCATCCTTGAGTTGTGCCATCCTCAAAATCATAAAACAAGATATCTTCATCATCTTTATCTTGCTCAGGTGCTGGAGCAGTCATTATAATTGTAATATCATCAATGTAAAATGAATCAGTTTCTCCTGAGCTTTCAATGTACAATGTTATTTCATTTAAATCTTCTAGAAATGAATATGTACCACTTAAATACGTCCACTCTGTATCAGATACTGTTGTCTGAGCTACAGTATCCCAACCTTGACCACTTGCACCATTACGCTGAATAGTTATTTTAACTGTCCTTTCCTCATCAGGTATATCAGCAAGCTTAACCCATCCACTTATCTCATATGCAGCACCTTTTTCAAGGATATCTAAAGCATTTAAGCTAGGTCCATTCCAATCTTCTGACCTACCTGTTGTCAATAAACTACGTTCTCCAGAATAGAATTCTACATCTGTTGACGTTAATGTTACACTACCTCTTGGGCTCCAACCCTGTGCTCCATCTTCAAAATCATAATTTGCTATTACTACAGGTCCTTTTACAGGTGGTGGAGCTGTCATAGTGATTGTCACATCATCAATGTAAAATGAGTCTGTTTCCCCTGAACTTTCAACATATAATATCATTTCAGTTAAGTCTTGTTGAAAAGAATATGTACCGCTTAATAAAGCCCATCCTGTATCAGTTACTGTTGTTTGAGCCACAGTATCCCAATCTTGGCCACCTTCACCATCCCGTTGAATAGTTATTCTTATAGTTCTCGAATCATCTGGCACATCAGTTAGTTTTACCCAACCATTTATTTCATAAACTGCATCTTTTTCAAGAATACTTAAAGCATTTAAACTTGGCCCATGCCAATTATCTGTTCTACCAGTTGTCAATAAACTACGTTCTCCAGAATATGATTCTAAATCTGATGATGTTAATGTTACACTGCCTCTTGTCACCCATCCCTGAGTTCCATCTTCAAAATCATATTCTGCTATTACCACTGGTGTAAATCCTTCTTCTCCATATACTACTAAACTAGTAGAAAATAATGAAGTACATAGAAAAACTACTGCTACTAAAAAACACATTTTTTTAAACATTCTACATAACCCTCCCCAAATTTTTTGAATCTAATCTAAAAAGTAAAGCTAATGCACACAATAACGTGCATTCAAATAAGTTTGTACTAACATAACTAAAATGAAAGTACATTAGTCTCGAAAAAGTTTCTACTAAATTAACTGTATTAAATTTTACATAATGAAAAAAACTTTTTGAGATTAAAAAATTTTAATAAAGTTATGGCTAATTAAACTTTACATAATATACTTCTTTATCTAATATGTATGAAGTAAAAATAATAGTAAAATTTTACAGCCACATAAATTATCTCCTCCTTTCATAAAAAAGGATAAAAAAGATTGTAAATACTAATATTATGCACTACACCTTACTATTTCTCAATTACTTACTCCCGTAAAATTTATCTATATTTTTAAATTATTTAATAATACTAAAAATTAAGCAAACATGATGATAAAAAAAATAGTCAAATAAGATTATATAATAATTTTAACATATGATATATATCATGTAAACTAAAATTTGGCTAAAGCCTTATAAATCAACAGCTATAGAACCCTTTAATAGCTTTCATTATAGGCCTTATTTGATGACAAATAGGCTCCGTGAAAAGCGGAAATAATTTATATATGAAAAGTTTATCTTATACTAAAAAGTGACCTGGGAACTTTATGTGGAGAATCTACTTCACTTGAAGATTATAAGAGAAAGGGCTGTTGAATAATGAATAAAAAACTCATTACACATCAGCCCTTTTTATGAATTAAGACTTAATTAAACTTTATTAAGCATCATTAATAAATAAATATTAGTTTTACATTCTCTCTTAGTTATATTCTTGTAAACAAATGAAAAACTTAAAAGCCAAGGGGGCTCGATACCCCCTCACTTTTATTTAAATATATTAGAGTTCATCAAGTAATTTATATAATATTACTGCAGCTTGTGCTCTATTTGCAGTTGCCACAGGTGCAAAGTCACCGTTTGGCATTCCACTAATTATTCCTGCTTGTTGCATTGCAGACACAGCATCTTTTGCATATCCAGATATTACATCACCATCTGCAAAATCTATAGCTTGTGTAGTGTTAGTTAAAGTAATACCTACTGCTTTTAGTGTATTGAATGTCATTACAGCCATATCCTGACGGCTTATTTCATCATTTACTCCAAAAGTTCCATCTGTTTTACCTCTAACAATACCTAACTCATAAGCAGTTATAATAGCTTTTTGATACCACGCACCTGATTCTACATCTGTGAATGGATTTTCTCCAGCTCCCTCAGATACCAAATCAAAGGTATTAACAAGCATTTGTACAAATTCTGCTCTTGTTACATTCTTTAAAGGAACAAAGGAATCTGCAGAAACACCTTTTACAATGTCACGGGCAGCTAAAGCTACTATACTGTCTTTAGCCCAAGGAGTCTTATCCATATCAGCCAAACTAATTTCAACTGGTAAAGCAACATAGTGACTAAAGTGTTTAGT
Source organism: Acetivibrio alkalicellulosi (assembly GCA_008125075.1). GTDB lineage: Bacteria > Bacillota > Clostridia > Acetivibrionales > Acetivibrionaceae > Herbivorax > Herbivorax alkalicellulosi. The sequence continues at coordinate 974,832 of VLTH01000001.1, forward strand.
TTTAAATTGAACCATTCCATTGTTGTAACGGCCATTTTTAACTACTTCAAATTCACCATTTTCATTAATGTAATATACCACTACCTGAGCTGAATTTAACCCTGTTTGAAGTGAGTAATCAAAGGATACCTTAACCTTTTGATTTTCTCCAAATTGGCTAACTCTTTGTCCACCAACAGATAAATTAAATCTGTAAACAGTGTTTGTTCCAACTTTTTTTGTAACCTCTTCAGGTAGGCTATCACTAGCTGCTTTACTTACATTCAATTCAATGTCAGCACCTTCTTCAAAATCAGTAAATAGGGTGACTGGCAATTCAACTTTAGCAATACCTGTATTTACTTCAATCTCCTTAACTTCAGCCTCAGATGCAGTTTTTACCAAGTCAACACTAAGTTTAACTGCAACATCCTTTTCATCTTCTACACCAGTTACTTCAACTTTTATTCTTCCATCTATTTTATTTCCCAATGCTTCTTGTATGTCTTCTTCACTTACATTTGCTGTTGCTTTTCCTTCTTCATCAACAGTTACTTCAACTTTAACTGCAACAGGTTCTGCTGGCTTAGGTGTTGGTGTTGATGTTGGCGTTGGTGTCGGTGTCGGTGTTGGTGTAGGTGTTGGTGTAGGTGTTGGTGTTGAGCCACCACCACTTGGTGCTCCTGGTGTTGATGTTGGTGTTGATGTTGGTGTAGGTGTTGGTGTAGGTGTTAATGGTGTAGGTGTTGGTTCTGGAGTTGGTATAACTGGCTCATCAACTTCCTCAACAAGTACAACTGTACCTATACCTGAAAGATTCTGCCATGATTGTCCTGATGGATCATTCCAAATCATTACAGTATCACGTGTACCATTTCCGTTTGCATCGTTATTAACTTGTAAATCAAATCCCAAAATAGTACCTATTACTGGAGTTATATGATCAAAATCTATAGCTGCCTCTACTACATAACCTACACCCTCAATAACTCTTGTTGCTGTAGTAAAATTACTATCACTTGCATTTCCGTTATAAGATTGAACATTATTGAAGTTCACACGATATTGACCATCATCATCATCGTATAAATCTGTCTTTGCGTTGTTTTGATCTAAAAAGATTTCTACTGAGTCTTGTTGATATGAATCAGCACTTGCATCTGATAATAAACTGTCGTATACAAAAGCGTAAATATATAGCTTATCATCATCCCATAAGAGACGAAAATCAGCTTTAGACGCTATACTTGCATTTCCTTGAACTGCAACCTCTGTAGTATATAATAATGTTTCGCTCCAAATATCATCTCTTTCTCCATTAATCTCAGGAGTTCCTTTTGGTGCATAGGCAATTCTATTGATTTCAGATAAGACCAAGGTACCATTGCCAACATTGTCTAAGTGCTGTGCGTTACGTGGATCACTCCAAGATATAATTGAACTGTTTCCACCAAACTCAGAATCGCTATCAAAAATACCCATATCTGTTATTCTAACGTCAAATAGTATTTCACGACCTAAAGTGTTTTCACCAGTTAATTCAATTGCACTTTCCCAAACATAACCACCATCTACTTCATAAACATCATCATCACGATAAACTATAATAGGGTCTATACTTCCTTCTATAAATACTTCTATCATGTCTTTATCTTCATTATCCTCATCTATTGTTTCGTCTTTTACTTCAACTCTAACATATAAATAGTCATCATCCCATAAAGTTCTGATATCTGCCTGCAGACTACCAATTTGATCAGTTCTTAAAGGTGCCATGGCAAACCATTTATAGTCGTCTGACCCAAGTACAGGTGTACCTTGTCCAGCCTTACCATCTTGCGTGAATATTGGAATCATAGATTCGTCTACAGGTACAACAGCTTCATACATACCCCAATAAGCTGGTTTGGCTTGAAGTTGTCTATCAAATGGGAATGGAGCATCTTTACGGGTAATTCCGCCAAAATTATCAAGCCATGTGTGATTGTCAGCAATACCCCAAAGTGTCACATTACTGATCCAGCCATCTGGATTATCTTCAGTTCTTCCTTCTTCATTTAATCTAACTAATTCTTCAAACAATTCTTTATAACGATATCCTTGTCTTGCTAAAATGTTAGAAGGAATAACATCATCCGGATACACTGTATTGTCTGTATAAACAGATACATCTAGCTCTGTAATCTGTGTATCAAAACCTTCTAAAGCAAACAACCTTATAGAGTCAGAAATTAGCTGTAGTGATGGTCCAGCTATGTTGATGTGAGTTTGATGTCCAATACCATCGATTGGCGCACCTTTTTCATCTCTAAGATACATAACTAAGTCATAAAGGGCATCTCGTTTTGCAGGAACATGAGTACTATAATCGTTTATGTATAATCTCACATTATTACCTTCATGGTGGTAATCAAGAGCAGCACGCGCTTCTTTAAATGCTACTTCAATAAAGTCTCTACCTGTTATACGAGACCAGCCACTATCTCTCAATCCAAAGTGTCCATTTGCATCAATTACTTCGTTGACAACATCTATATCGGTTACAACATCGCCAAATTCCTCCATAGCTGCCCAGATATAGTCTGTTAAACGATCTAGTACTAATGTTTTGTTTTCTTCTGTAGCTTCTAACTCATTACCATCATCGTCTTGTAGCATCCAGTCAGCACCCTGGCTATGCCATACCAAAGTATGGAATCTGAAATCTAATTTATCATCAGGATTTTCATCATTGTGAGCTCTTACATGATCAGCAAGCACTCTACCCTGTTCAAAATTATAGTCTTCAAAACCTCTGCTCATATATTCTGGTTTCATTGCATTTTCAGCAACAAGAGCATTATAATGAATATCAAGTAAAGCTCTTTCTGGTCTATCCAACTGAACATTTTCTATAGCTGCACCAATTTTAAAATAAGGTGCATAAATCTCTTTTAAGCTGCCTATATTAGTTTGTACAGGCAATGGACCATCAACGGAACCTTTATAAGTTAAAGTGAAATCATCGATATAAAACATCTTGTTTTCATCATGAGCATCGGCTAACTCAACATAAGCATATAAAACAGATGCAGTTGATGCTAGTTCATAAGTACCTTTTAATTCAACCCATTCATCAGTTACAAGTACATTTGCTGATACATTACGATATGGACCACTTGGACCTGATTGAACACTTATACGAAGTGTCGCTGATTGCCCTTCAGCCATTTTAACCCAAACAGATAAGTCATATTCATGTCCAGCATGCATTTTGCCAAGAACATCTAATAATGGACCTTCGTATTGTGCTTTTGTTGTTGTCAATAAACTCCTTGTTCCGCCTTCAGTACGGTTAACACCCTCGACTATTTCAACAGTAGTTTTGGAGGCATCCCTTGGAACCCAGCTATCCGCATATGGGTCATCAACTTCAAAATCAGATACAATACCTGATTGATCAAGTACTTCATATTCTATAATTTCTACATCATCAATATATACATCAGAAAATGGAGATTCTTCGTCTGATGATTCTACCCAAATAATAAATTCTGTTGTGTTATCTGGAACTTCATATTCTACTATACTAAAAGTAGTCCAATCCTCTGAAGTAACTTCTTGGTTGCCAGTTAACCATGGATACTTATTATCTAAGGCTGGTGAATCAACTTTAGATCCTATATGGAATTGTCCAGAACCTTCAGATAATCTTACTTTCAATGATATGGTATACTTATTGCCAACTTTAACTAAATCGGTAATATTTAGTGCAGGACTACTGTTTGCAGCTTCCCTGTTACTAAATACAAGTGACTTATTATCGCCCCAGTCGTAAATGCCTACTTCACCATTGCTACCCCATGATAAACTTTGCCAACCACCAATTTCTTCATCTTCAAAATCCTGAAACAGAACAGCTTTTTCTGTTGGTTCAGTTTCTAAAGAAAATTCTATAATTTCTACATCATCAATATATACATCAGAAAATGGAGCTTCTTCATCTGATGACTCTACCCAAATGATAAATTCTGCTGTATTATCTGGAACTTCATATTCTATTATACTAAAAGTAGTCCAATCCTCTGAAGTAACTTCTTGGTCGCCAGTTAACCATGGATACTGATTATCTAATACTGGTGAATCAACTTTAGATGCTATACGGAATTGTCCAGTACCTTCGGATAATCTTACTTTCAATGATATGGTATACTTATTGCCAACTTGAACTAAATCAGTAATATCTAAAGCTGCACTACTGTTTGCAGCATCCCTATTATTAAATACAAGTGACTTATTATCGCTCCAGTCATAAATGTCTACTTCACCATTACCACCCCACGATAGTCTTTGCCAGCCACCAATTTCTTCGTCTTCAAAATCTTGAAACAGAACAGTTCTTTCTGTTGGCTCAGGTAATGTGGAAAATTCTACAATTTCTACATCATCAATATATACATCTGAAAACGGAGCTTCTTCGTCTGATGATTCTAGCCAAATGATAAATTCTGCTGTATTATTTGGAACTTCATATTCTACTATACTAAAAGTAGTCCAATCCTCTGAAGTAACTTCTTGGTTGTCAGTTAACCACGGATACTGATTATCTAATGCTGGTGAATCAACTTTAGATGCTATATGAAATTGTCCAGTACCTTCAGATAATCTTACTTTTAATGATATGGTATACTTATTGCCAACTTGAACTAAATCAGTAATATCTATAGCTGCACTACTGTTTGCAGCAACCCTGTTATTAAATACAAGTGACTTATTATCGCTCCAGTCATAAATGCCAACTTCACCATTACCACCCCATGATAGCCTTTGCCAACCACCAATTTCTTCATCCTCAAAATCTTGAGATAAAATTATCCTTCCAGTAGGCTCAAATACTTCATCCCCAAATACTACTAAAATATTAGCTGGAAATAGTGAACTAAATATAAAAACTACCATTACTAAAAAACATATCTTTTTAATCATTCTACATAATCCTCCTGATTTTCTTAAATCTAATCTTAGACTATACTAATTAGAATCAATTTTTTGCTCCCTAAAAATTTTACAACAAAAATATGATGACATAAGTCTAAAGGTTTTTACTTAGATTTTTGCTATAAAATTAACGCATAAATATTTCGTTTTAATCGTAACTTTAGCTAAATTAACCAGTGATAGTAATAATCATAAGCATAATTATATAACTGTTACTTTAAAGATAAATAAGGTACCTCCCCCTTCCTAAAAGGAAGTTCACTACACTTTCCCATATTTAGTTTTATACTCCCATGAAATTCTATATTTTTTTAATTAATAATGAAATAGCATACTACTAAAAATGACTAATAATATTAAGAAACCTACGATAGTGAAATGATTAGTTAAGAATTAACTTACATATACATTTTAACACATGACATGAACTATGTAAACTAAATTTTATCTATATGGGTGCATAAATCAAGCTAATTATAGTTATATATTTTCACATGTTACAAAATGTAAACTAAATTTTATCCATATAAATTAAATCTAAAATTCAATAACAAATTTTGTACCTTTACCCTGAAAACTCTCACAGGATATACTTCCACCTAATACTTGTGTAACTATATTATATACTATATGAAGTCCTAGGCCTGTTCCACCGTTTGCACGATTTGTTGTGAAAAACGGCTCAAATATTTTCTTTAAATTTTCTTCGCTAATTCCCTTTCCATCATCTCTATAAATAATAGTAGTTTTATTTTTATTTTTTAGTATCTCAATAGAGATTTTTCCCTCTATGTCCTTGTCAAAACCATGGATTACAGAGTTCATTACAAGGTTTGTTATTATTTGTGCAATTGCACCAGGATAGTTTTCAATTTCAATATTTCCATCGCAATTTACATCAATCCGTACTTTTCTATTTTTTAAATCTGGACTTAAACTTGTTAATATAGTATTTATATAATCACTTATATTAAACACCATTTTTTCTTCGATTGATTGGTCTACAGATACTTTTTTTAAACTTTTTACAAGTTTTGAGGTTCTTTCTAAGTTATTAGATATAATAGATGAGATTTCATTTAAGCTATTTAAAAAGTTTTCTAATTGAGATCTGGTTATTTTATTTTCTTTATATAAGTTTTGAAAATTATTTATTTTTTCTAGCTGACATGAAATAGCAGTAATGCTAACTCCTATAGGTGTATTTATCTCGTGGGCAAGCCCAGCAACTAACTTACCAATTGAAGCCATTTTTTCTGATTCAACTAAATGTGCCTGTGTCTCTTTTAGCAAATCATAAGCATCTTTAATTTGCATATTATACTCTGCTAGTTCACTATTTGCTTCTTTTAATTGGCCTGTTCTTTCTTCAAGTTTCATAAATGAAATTATACCTTTTAGTGCAATACTCATTTGGATGGCTAATGCATAATAGTACGAGTTGTATTTATTTCCAATTTCGTATACAATAAACCCAAACACTTCATTTTCAACTACAAGATTTTGAATAGCGAGGTACATATTTATATTATTAAAACGTTTCCTTAAGAAATCATTTGGATTTTCAACAATTATATTAGATTGTATTCTTTGTCCATTATCATATTCAAAGGCTAAATTACAGTTTTTATACTTGTTGTCTGATTCGTTAAATAAAAAAACAAAACATCTTCTAATGGTATTTTCATATAAAAACCTTTCTGTTATTATATCAAACACCCTGTCTATATCATATGCTGACATGATTAATTTAATAGTTTCAGCTAAGTTTTCATTTGACTTTTTAGCTTCTTTTTTCTCTTTATATAAAAGAATTTGGTCTATTTCTTTAATTGTAACAAGAGTTTTAGTTAGAAGCTCACTTATCCAAAAGTCATCTATATTTAAACCCTTTAAGAAGTAAAAAATATTATTAAATAATATTTTCATAAAATCAGCTTCCGTGTTTTTTAAAGTTTCATTTTGTACACAAAAAAGCATTTGATCTTTAAGTTCATTAATGAATGTTTTATGACATTTTTTGTCACAACTTTCAAACATTTTCTCAATAAGTTTATCTAAATCAAATGGCATTATTTCTGCTTCTTTTTTAATTTTATCAATTATATATTGCTTCTCATAAGAAAAATCTTTTGAATAATTAGCCTCCTCTATTTTTTCAAAACTATAATTATTAAATGTATCAATTTTGCAACCGCAAGATTCACGAATAATAACTTTTCCAGGAACACTTATAGCTTTTTCTATTGTACCTGTAGTTAAAAGTTTAATAAGATTTTCACATGCACTAGCTCCTAGTTCTTCAAAGGGGTAATAAATTGTTGTAACAGAAGGTATATTGTATTTCATGAAATCTCCATCATCATAAGCTACAAAAGCTACATCTTCAGGTACACAGATACCTCTGTCCTTTAAGCTATTAATTAGAGATAACAACTCTTCACCAAGCATACCAAATACAGCATCAAAATTCATTTTTAATTCATCAACTAAAATAGTTTCTGCACGCTTCATTCTTTTATGATAGGGATAGCTATAAATGTCATCATGATCTAAAACCAATCGAGGATCATATAGGCCTTGTTCCATAAGAGTATTTCTATAAACATCAAATCTTACATCAGGATTGCATGGAGGTAAATATACAATACGCTTATATCCATGATCCTTTATTAAATGTAAGAGCATCTCTTTTACATATATTCCACCAGGCATAAAAACACTAGGTATATCTTCAAATCCTTTACCAATGCTATAAAGCTGAGTAGTCTCTTGAAATCTCTTTTTAAAAGCATTAAAATATTCAATATTAAAATCAAACATCCATCCAACAAACATAAGACCATCTAACTTTAATGATTCCATAAAATCATAAAGCATATTAATTTCCTTATCTAATTTTTCATGCCAATATCTTTTTACAGCAACAAACTTAATAAGATTTACATTGTTCTTTTTTGCAGTATTAACTACTCCATTAATCATTGGAATAACTTCTTCATAAAGTTCTTCATCATCTGGCATTAAAAATCCTATTGTAATTTCTGATTTTTTTTTTGTTAGTGTATTTATAATCTTACTCATAACTGCCTCCAAAAAAAAACACTGGTTATTAATTCCCTATTTTACTTCTAAACCACATTACTTACTGTGCCCCGGATGTTTAGCTTTAGCTAAACCAGTTCACTAAGTAAGAACACTATAAGTAAGAGGTTTAATTCGCTGCTAATTTTACTTTATCATCGACAAATTTACTTATCAGGAAAAGAATCACGAATAGCTAATACCTCATTTATATATTTAAAAAATATATCTAATAGATTTGGATCAAAGTGCTTTCCTCTTTCTTCTTTAAAATACTCAATAATTTTGTCTAATTCCCAAGCAGGTTTATAAACCCTTACAGTACCAAGTGCATCAAAAACATCAGCTATAGCCGTTATTCTACCATAGATGTGAATGTCATTCCCTTTAAGACCATTTGGGTAACCTGTTCCATTGTATTTTTCATGATGCTGTAAAGCTATAATACTAGCAGTTTTTATTATGTCTTTATTAGAACCTTCAAGCATTTGATAGCCTATTTCTGTATGGGTCTTCATAACTTCAAATTCTTCTTTTGTGAGCTTGCCAGGTTTATTCAAGATACTGCTTGGTATACCCATTTTACCTATATCATGCATAGCTGAAGCAAGTGAAATTACTTCAGATTCTTCTTCAGATAACCCATATTTTAATGCGATTAATTTTGAAAACTCAGCAACTCTCTTAACATGATTGCCTGTTTCTTTTGAACGAGCTTCAGCAATTTCACCAAGAGTAAATATTATTTCTTTTTGCGTATCCCGAAGCTTCAAGTTTAAAGAAGTGTTTTCAAAGGCAGAAGAAATATTGCTGCTAAATATCTCAATTAGCGTGTTATCAATATCATTATACTCAATTATATTTTCAATGTATAATATATACTCCATGTTGGAATTACTTTTAAAATGAATTATTAAGTTATCATCGATACTTATTGTTCTCTTTTCTCTTAGTGTATCTTCTATCTTTTGATAACTATTTAAAAAGGTTACATCTTTTACCCTTTTATTTATATGCTTTGCATAAGAACCATTTCCAGATGTAATAAAAAAATCGCCGTTTTCTTTAAACGCTATAAATCCTGAAGGTTTTTTATACATAGAGCTACTGTTAATACATAGTATAGATGTTATTTGATCTAATACAATAGATGACAGCTTATTTATGGATTGGACTTCAAAAAGATTATTGGTTGCTTCAACAATTTTTTCAAGTCCCTTTTTATTTTGATTTGCTAAGTGTATACTATCATAAGCTCTCAGTGAAGATACCATTGTAGTAAAAAGTTTTTGAGCTGTAAGTTCTGTTTTTTCTTTATAGTCATTGATGTCAAAATCAAAAATAACTTTTCTTTCTGGAGCTTGGCCAGGTTGACCCGTTCGTAAAATAATCCTTATTTCATCATTTTTAATATCATTTCTTATATACTGAACCAGTTTTAGTCCAGAGTCCTCTTGTTCCATTACAACATCCAGCAAAATTACAGCAATATCAGGATTTTCATATATTACTTCTTTTGCTTCTTTTTCTGAGTATGCACTTAAAAATAAGAGCTTGGAGTTTTTGTATACAAAATCGCTTAAGGCAAGTTTAGTGACGGTGTGAACTTCCTCATCATCATCTACTATAAGTACTTTTAACTTTCTACTTTCATTGTTCTCAAGTAATGTTTCTTCTTCCTCAAAAAAATCCATGTACTCAGAATTGGTATTTTGCATTACCTAATACCTCCATTAAAGGAATTTAAATAAAATTTCCTACTTTTGTAAGGTTTGCTTTTACACATTATACTATTACCATATTTTTGTACCATCTTATGTAACTAACCCCATTCCCAATATCTTTCATACATAGATTATATCTGTTGTAAAAGCAACCATTATATTATTTATTTGTCTATTATACATTCATGAGCAAAGGGTTCAGCAAAATAGGATTGCGAATGAATGTCACTTGCGTATATGCCTGTTTGCGAAGCAAACATATGGCATGGGCATAAAATCAAGGGTTCTATTCTGAAAAGTTTTTTCAGAATAGACATTCATGAGCAAAAGACTCATCAACATAGTATATCTTTTTATATTATCGGATAAATAATAAAAAAAATTAATAGTTTTATAGTTTTGTTTTTACTTACGTTTTCTTTTGCTTTCTAGAAGTTTTGAGATGTGATTGGAAGTATCCTTGCTTATAACAGGCTCTTCCTTTTTAATAGTAGTTTCTTCTTTGATCTCCTCAACTTTGTTTAAAACCTTTTCATTTTTGTGTAAGGAATCTCTATTTTTTATTTTGCTAATTATAGGTTTAACAGATGTTTCTAACTTTTCAATTAGCACTTCCACTTTTCTAAAGGGAATGTTGATTCTTCTTATAGTAATATCCATCATAAGAAGAATAACTGCTAAGAGCAATAGAATATTTGTAATATCATTTATACTCTCATTTATAGCTACATGGCCTGTAAATACTTCTTTAGGACTTTTTAAAATTCTCCCACCACTTTCGAAGGCAATTCTCTCAAGCAAAGTAAGTCCATCAGTTTTGTTTATGTTATACTCTGGTGAATATGGTATCACAATTCCACCAGTTACATAATTTACCATGTCATCTTCGTTACTAACACTAACATTTGTAACATATACCCCTGTCTCATCAGCAGAAAATTCCCCTCTGTAAACTCCGGGCAAAACAGCTTTAAGCTTTGATTTTTCTTCTGAGCCTGATGGGCTTATTAAAACTGCTTCAACACTTCCACCTTCAATTATTTCATCTGGTGGTATAATAAGCTCAATATAACCTGTTCCATTTTCTATTCCACCTGATACAATATAGTCATCTCTTACTTTTTGCTGTAAAAGCCATGAAACTAGATTTTTCCAAAATCTTGGTGACTGTTGCCACTCCATCCAGTCCCCTGTCCACATACCCTTTGCGTCAGATGTCCATGCGGCTGTTCTTCCAATTCCGTATTGCCATGTTGCTAAAATAGGATCGTCTTCATCACTTGAAAATATAACTCTTGAGGCAACTTTTGGAGTTGTTCTCACATATCCAAAAAGATCAGGTATTGATCTTATTTCATCTAAAATGGGAGAGTAGCTTCTTAATATTGGGGTAAACTGTTTATTATTGATGTAGGTCTTTCCTGCTAAAAAAGTTTCCTTTGCAAAGATACTTGGTATATCTGAAAACTCATCGGTAAAATAATACCTACCATTGCCCTTTCTTGCTAGTTCAATTAGAAGTTGTGTATCTGACATATCTCCAACTGCTACAGTTGAAAGAGTTATACCCTTTTCATTCATTCCCTCTAATAATGGATCATAACCAGTTCTTTCTGCAATACCATCAGTAAGTAAAATTATGTGCTTTAATTTTGTATCTATATCTTTTATTGAATCGTATGCTTCTTTTAATGATGGAAGTATTGTTGTACCACCACCTGCTCTTATACTGGCAATTTTGTTTTGTATAGCCTCTAGATCATCTAGTTTTTGTGTTTTTACCACCCACTCAACATTATGATCAAAGGCAATAACGCCAATCATATCATCCTTTTTTAGAGCCTCTGTAGACCTGATTGCAGCTTCTTTTGCAAGTTCCATTGCTGAGACACCATAGCGACCTGAGGTCATACTACCTGACTTATCAATTACCAAAACAAGACCTAAGTTTGGAATTTCCTCTTCACTCTTTATATCCATATTTACAGGAAGTATTTTTTCAAACACTGTGTCATGGTAGCCTCCTAAGGCATAACTATCTTCACCACCTGTCACCAAAAGGCCTTTCCCCATATTACGTATACTTATTTCAAGATTATTTAAAAATCTAGCATCAAATCTTTCGTAGGGTACATTAGATATTATAAATCCATCATACCTTTGCAATTGGTCTAGAGATACTGGTGCACTTTCAGGTGATAAAACAGTCACATTTCCCTCACCCTCAAGTATTTTGATTAGCTCTATAGCTCCTTCATTTTCATCTTGAATAACTAATATACGTGCAACATCTTCCACATACAAAAATGATGCTGCCTTATTATTTTGAGATAGTGTATCATCATCTGGCTCTATTTCTGCCCTGTATGTCACCATACCTCCTACTGATCCAATATCTGAAAATACAAAGTTATTCTCCCCTCTTTGTATTTCAACAGTTGATTGAGATATTAATTCTCTATCTCTATATAACTTTAGAGTAGAATTAGTTTTTACATTGCTTTCAATTTTAACTAAGACCTCAAACTTTTCATTTAACTTAACCGAATATGGGGTTTTAACTTCCGATAACTGGACTTCACTGCCTGTAATACCCTCTAAAGGAAAAACATCCAGTGCAATGTTTTGACCTTTTAAAATATTTACACTTTTTAATGCATCTCCTGCATTTTCTTCACCATCACTAATTAACACAACTCTTTTTTTATCTTCACTAGGTATCATTGAAATAGAATTCAAAAGAGCATTTTCAATATTTGTAAATCTAGTATTGATTACCGATTGAAGTGATGAAAAATTAGGATTGTTTGAGGGTATAAGTTCAACTGATACATTTTCACCAAAACTTAAAACACCAACCTTATCAGTGTTTTTCTTATCTTTTATAGCTTCTCTTATAAAATCTTCTGCTAAATGTTTAGAACCTCTAATACTATCTGATACATCCACTACAAAAACAGTTGTTGTGTCATGTGACACCGTCTTTAATCCAAAGCCTGAAAGGCTAAGTAAAAGCAGTGTAATAACTGTTATTCTAATAGCTGTAACTATTCTTTTTTTTGCTTTAGTAATCCTTGTCATACTTTTTGACATGTATATTATATACGCTGCAATTACAGGTAAAATCAAAAGTACTAGAGGATAATTAAAATTAAACCCCATTTTTATAAAACCACCATTCTATCAATAAAAATATTATTATAATCCATATAAATATAAACTGAATATTTAACCCTGTCTTAACAACATTTTCACTTTTACTAAAAGTATGGTCACTTATTGTGTCTAATGCCTTATTAATGTCAGATTCCATACTTGCTGGAACATTCACAACAAATTGATAACTTAATTCTCCTTCATGAGTATCCTGAACAAGTGTATATACGCCTACTTCATCTGTATTGTCAAAAACTCTTGGAGGATGTGGTGGATAGATTGTAAATCTTTCTCCTGAAGGACTTTTTATATAGGCTTTTTCAGTTCTAGGATTTAGATTAAACTCTATACTGTCACCTGAATATACACTTTCTATATTTTTTAAAGCAGATGGAATAAGCCATTCTACTGTATTTGCCATAAAAATTGGAAATGCCGGAGTTAGTGAAATATCTGAGTTAAAAACATTAAATCCCACTGCAACAACTCTTTGATTGTTGTAGGTACCTTTAAACCCTCCCGAACCTTCAGAAAGTTTTATTATTTCCTGTCCCCATAGAGGAACTTCTAAAATTTTAGTTCTACCAATCGAAAATTTAAAGTCCTTAACATATAAAAAAACATCACTTGTTAATTCCTCTATTGTAGGTGTTCTTACTTCCTCTAAAACATTAAATAGTTTATTTGAGGTAGGATTAAATACCATTATACTACCATCGTCAGGAAGATTTCCAGGCATAAATCCATCAAAAATATAAAGGTCATAACCTTCAAACACTCTGCTTTCATCAGGTTCTGTCTTATATAATTCAATTTTTTCTGACAGGGCTAAAGCTTTTTCAATAAAAATATTACCTGACGAAACTAACAAAACCTTATTGATGTTAGTCTTATTTACAACATTCCATGCAGTATTATCAATTGCAAGTGCATCATCTTTGTCAATTCTAACTTCTATAATGTTTGCATCATAAGGTATGTTAGTCCAATATACATTTAATGTATCTCCCTTTTTTATATCTACATTTTTAGCATCAAATACTCTACCATCTACATATAAACTAAGTGGAACTTTTTCGTCACTTTTTGAAAAATTAGATATATTGCTAAGTGCAGTTATTCCCTGCTGCGTCTTAGTATGTGAAAGCATGGTTATTGCAAAATTGTCCCCATCATTTGATACCCTTGAAAACTCAATGTCTACACCATCAATAAAAATTTCCCTGTCTCCAAAGACAACTACTTTTGTATCGGGATACTGACTTTTAATTGAGGTAATAAGGCTTATTGCAGGGTCTATATCTAAAATACCATTTGTTACATTTATGCTGTTTAGTTTGTTTATAACACTATTTTTATTGTTGCTTAGATTTTCTTCAATTCGAGTACTTTTTCCCATGCTTATGAGTGTGATATTTGTATCAGGGCTTAAATTTGATATATAGTCCCGGGCTCTATTCTTTGCCTCATCAAATCTGCTTCTTCCCATATCTTCTGCTTGCATACTCATTGAAGTGTCTATTACAATAATAACATTTTCTGACTGAGAACCTAAGTTATTTATAAAAGGTGTTGCCAGTGCAAGGGCTAATAAAGCTATACAAATAATCTGAAGAATCATTAATATATTTTTTTTAAGCTTCTGCCAGGGTGCATTAGCTTCTATATCTTTTATTACCTGCTCCCAAAGATGCAAACTTGATACTTCATAATCCTGATGGCGTTGTTTTAGTAAGTAGAGAACAATTATAATGGGTATACCAATTAGAGCAAATAGACCCCATGGATTATAAAATGTCATCCTCTATTCACCACCATTCGAATTAATGTTTCTATCGGCCTTGATGTATCCATAAGAATATAATGTGCCCCTAGCTTTGCACAGGACTCTTCAATATGTGTTATAAACTTTTTATATACTTTTTCATATACGGCAATGATATGATTTGAAGCAGTAACTTCTCTGTGTATTCTAGTTTCACTGTCAATAAGCCTTAGACTATCTGTAATTTCAGGTGAAATCTCTTGAGGTGAAAGTATATGACATAAATAAACATGCTGTTTGTTAAAATTAAGATACTTTAACATATCTAAAATGCTTCCCTCTGAAAAGAAATCTGAAATAATTACAGTAACCCCTTTTCCACTCTTAAAATGATATTTAGAAATTAAATTATATATATTTGTAGTACCTTTATATTGAGTACTATCCAGAAGTTTTGCAATTTCACCGAAGGAATTTTTACCTCTTAAAGAACTTTTAAATTTATCAATTTCATCTTTTAAGCACAAAACTGAAACCTTGTCATAGTTTGAAAGGCTGATGTATGATATTGCTGCTGCAAGTTGTCTTGAAATAATACTCTTACTGGGCTGTCCAAAGTCCATTGATTTACTGGTGTCTAAAAATAGGTTTACAGTAGTTTCTCTTTCTTCCATAAAGAGTTTTATGAAAAGTTTTTCAAACCTACCATAGGCATTCCAATCTATTCTTTTAAAGTCGTCACCAATGGCATATTCCCTATAGTCGGAAAACTCTACTGAACTCCCTTTAGCCCGAGACTTTCTGTTTCCAGCGCCACCATCACTTATTGATATTTTTGACCACAATACAAGTTGTTCAAGTTTTTTTATAAAATCAGCATCAAAAAGATTTTTCACAATTTAAAAAATTCCTTTCTTTAACTTTCAAGTTCTTTAATTATGTCGTCTATCATTTTATCAGTAGTTATTCCCTCAGAAAGTCCGTCAAAATTTAAGAAAAATCTGTGCCTTAATGCAGGATAAGCTACATATTTTATGTCTTCAAATGCAACGTTATATCTTCCTTCTAATAAAGCACGAATCTTTGCAGTAGAAATTATAGCCTGTGCTCCCCTAGGACTTGAACCATAGCGGATATACTTTTTAGAACTTGAAGTTGCAAATTGACTATCAGGATGAGTTGCCAATACAAGTTTTGATGCAAATTCCAACACAGCCTTTGCCACTGGAACTTTACTTGTTATATTTCTAATTGACAGTATATCTTCTCCCTTTGTAACAGCATTAAGTGTTTCTTCTTCTTTTTCTGTAGTTAGTGATACTATATTCATAATCTCTTCTAGAGATGGAAAGGGTACATTTAATTTAAATAAAAATCTATCCAGCTGTGCTTCTGGCAAAGGATATGTACCTTCCATTTCAAGAGGATTTTGGGTTGCAAGGACAAAAAATGGCTCTGGAAGACTATATGTTGTATTACCTACTGTTACTGTTTTTTCTTGCATGGCTTCTAATAGGGCACTTTGAGTCTTAGGTGTAGCCCTGTTTATCTCATCTGCCAGAACAATATTACTAAATATGGGTCCTTCCTGAAAACTAAAAGCTCCACTGCCATCTTTAGACTTTGTGATTATATTTGTACCAGAAATATCTGCTGGCATCAGGTCAGGAGTAAATTGTATCCTTTTAAACTGTAACTCCATAACCTTTCCTAAAGTTTTAACAAGTCTGGTTTTACCAAGTCCAGGTACTCCTTCTAGAAGAACATTTCCTCCTGCTAATATTGAGATTAAAACCTGTCTGATTAAGTCTTTTTGCCCAATCATATGTTTTGATACTTCTTTTTCAATTTTAGTAACTGTATCAATTATGCTTTTTACTTTTGATTCATTTATATCCATATTTGTCTCCTCTTTTTACTCTAAAGTAGAGAAATAATCCCTTACAATGTCTTTCATGCCTGGAGGAATAGGTGCATCCCTTATACCTGACATTGCTTCTTCCTTGTACTCACCAAAAACTTGATTGTATGGCACTACATTTCCACCTAAAACAGGATGGTTAACTTCAGCCCACTGACTTTGGCCAGTTTCATTGACAGTTCCTATTACCTGGGACGGATCAGATTCTCCCCCTATTCTTGTAGGTACAAATATTTCTTCATAGTCCCTTACTTCACTTTCTTTAGGAATAGACGCTCCAACTCCGCCTCCATTTGAACCTTGAGAGCTTATTGATATTGACTGAGAGCCTTGACCTTCACCACTTCCTTGCCCCTGTCCATCTTGACCTCCCTGTCCATTATCTTCAGGTGAACCTGAACTTTGCTGTCCATTATTTCCATTTTGATTAGAGTTATTTTCTTGATTTTGACTATTAATATTATTATTCAAATTTTCATTGCTTGCCAAAGTACTACTGTTTTCTTGATTAGCCTGTGAGAATGAAAAGGGATGGCTGCTTTTTTGTGAAATGCTCTGTCTTGCATTATTAATTGATTGAGCAATTTGAGCTAAAGCCTCTTCTTCTCCTGCTCCATCTGACATATTAGCAAGCATGTCTTTAAATTGAGATAAATTCATTTCTATTCTATCACTATCATCAGAATTTAAAGAATGGGATAATTCATCCAACAATTCTGCTAATTCTTTGTGTTCTGATAGTTCCTTAGCTCCTTCATCAAATAGCTGTCCAAGATTTTCTAATTCCTCTTTTGATGACTCTTTTATCTTTTCTAAAAGCTCTTTAAATTCCCTTTCTATCTTCTCATTATCACCTTCATCAATAGCCTTTGCTGCATCTTGAAAAAGCTGATTTTCCATAAGCTTTTCATTGAATCTTTGTAATTTATCAGAGCTATCTTTTTTTAATTCTTCCAACTCATTTTTAGCCTTTGAAAGAGCTTTTAATGCATCCTCTTCATTTTTGGCACTTTTAAGTTGTGACAAAAGATTATCAATAGTGGCATTTATTTCTTCTAGCCTTTCTTTAGATACTTTTTCATCTGAATTAAGAGCCTTCTTTTCTTCTTCAATCATTTTAATAGCTGCTTTAGCTTCATTTAAAACTTCTTGTTCAATTAATGCCCTTTCTTTTGCCTGAGTAGGAATAATAAATACAAACAAGGTCATAATTAATAGGATTGTACCTGTTATAATCTTATTATATGGTACCTTTATTGGATAAAGGGATTTAAAATCAGTATTTGAAAGAACTTCTAGTGTGTCTTTTCTTTGAAGTACAGACATTGAAGTAGAATCTTCTTTTAGTTCAAAAGACGTAGTAAGTCTCTCCTTAAGCCCTAGTGAATCAGCTAATACAATAGTTTTTGTCATTCCAGGTTTTAAAAAAATAGATACTACAAAAGAGCACAATAATAAGACAGCATAAATCATTATTACTCTCTTTGTTAAAAAAGTAACAGGGATAAAAAGTGCAACAATTGAACTTATTAATGATACAATTCCCCCGGCAATAAAAGAGTAGCTAATACACATTATTGTATTGTTTAAATGAATTCTTCTTCTAAGTGGCTTTAAACCATTGTATATACTTTTCATATCCATCAAATATCACCTACTTTACAGGCTTTATCCTCCGTGCACTAATAAATATTAGTAGTGAGGATACAGCAATATTAAAAGCTGAATTTATCATCCATGATTTAATTATGATTTTCTCAGTTGAATCACCAGTTGCCAATGTAGTGAAGATATCAAAAAAAGAATGTCTTGTTGTAGTATTTTCAATGATGGATCCAAAGCCAAAAAAGGGATTTGAAAATAAAAATGTTGCAAACTCAGAGTATGATGGCGTACCATGATCATTTAATATAAGAACATAAAAAACTACTAATGCCACTGCTGTTACAGCAGAAAAAATAAAAATGGTCAGATAGGTTGCAACTATTGATATTATAGTTTTTTTAAATACTGTTGAATAAAAAGTACCAAAACTTGCAACCATTATTGCAACTACAATATAGAAAAAAAACAATAAAAGTATATCAAACAAATCTATACCACCATACAAAAATACAAGTCCTAAAATAGGCAGCGAAGCAGTAATTAACAGCATAACATGAGCTATTGATACAATTATTTTTCCTGTTATGATTTTAAAGGTTGAAAAATCTGTGCAAAGTAAGAGATCTAATGTCTGCCTTTCTCTTTCACTACTTATACTTCCACCTGTTAATACAGGTGTAATAAATAATATTAATAATAGCTGAAAGAAAGCAAGCGTATTATATGCATTTAAAGCAACTCGTGGATTAAATACCCCCTGTCCATAATAAGACATTTGGTTATTAAATAGAAAGTATAATACTATAACCGTAAGTAGAAAACCCAAATATATTGATATTAAAGCAGGTGCTTTCCACCCTCTCATTTTTGTCTTTAACTCTTTTTCTATTACAGGATTAACTTGCATTTTTATCTCCTCCCCCTTCAGTAATTAAATTTATAAATACAGATTCTAAATTTCGGTCAACTTCATTAAATGATATTATTGGTATACCTTTTGTTATTGCACCTTTTAGGATTTCTACCATATCCTTGTTTTCACCGGTAAACTCTGCATCTATATAGTCATTGTGTACAGACATAGAATTAATAGATGGCTGTTCTTTTAAAAACTTTTCGAGAACAGCAATATCTTCTAAAACTTTTATTCTCAAAGTTTTTTTACTTGAGACTTTGGCCATTATTTCAGCTACAGTTCCTGAAACAACCATTTTACCATGCTCTATTATTCCTATAGAGGTACATAGCTCAGCTAATTCTGGAAGTATGTGAGAGCTTATAAGTATTGTCTTTCCCATATCTCTAAGTCCTTTTAAAACTTCCTTCATTTCTATTCTAGCTCTAGGGTCTAAACCTGAAGCTGGCTCGTCTAGTATCAACAAGTCAGGATTATGAATAAGGCTTCTTGCAAGGCATAGTCTTTGCTTCATTCCTCGCGAAAGATTATCAACATAAAAGTCTTTTTTATCAGTTAAGTTAACAAGTTCAAGTAGTTGATCACAAATAGCCTTCCTGTCGGATTTTGCAACACCATATATTCCTGAGTAAAAGTCCATATACTCTGTTACTTTAAGATCATCATATACACCAAAGAAATCAGGCATGTATCCAATCTTTTTCTTGAATAAAATAGGATTTTTTCTTATATCAATACCTGCTACTTCAACATATCCTGATGTAGCTTTTAGAAGTCCTGATACAATTCTCATAGTAGTTGTTTTACCAGCTCCATTTGCACCTACAAAGCCATATATATGTCCTTTCCCAATATTAAGTGAAAGATTGTCAACCGCTTTAAATTTCCCATAATTTTTCACAAGATCTTTAATAACAAGCATTATCTCACCACCCCACTAACTGAAATTTCCGGAGTCCACAAATAGTCATATCCGAAATGGTAATTATCAAAATTAACATCAGCTTTTATCTCTATTTGATTAGAGCTGTTTAAATATTTTTCAGTATTATTAATTAAAATTGATTCATTTACAAATTCCCACTGGTCTGTTTCAATATTTCTGATATATAACTCATAGCTATCTTTAATATCTTCAGGCATAGTATAATTATAATAATTGTAATCATGTTGTGTATTAATTGAAGAATATAACCTGAATTGATGTACAATCAGTTCTTTAGGTATATCAAAGGTAAAATAAGCTTCTCCACTGTGAGGAAAAATAAATGAACCTGATGAAAAACTTTGTGCGTTTCCTTCGTTCCTAGTACTATCAAGTCTAGCTTTTATTACTCCCTCAGGTATAGTTGTATTTTCACCTTTTTCAAACATTATTTCTTTCATTGTATAAATGACATTTGTGTTATATGTCTTTGGGTATTTATTATTTACTATAAGTCCATGATCAATTTCATCAAAATTTAATGCAACAAAGGCAATTTTTATCTTTGAAAATATAGATTGTGAACTAAGCATATTTGAAAAACTCTCATATGCGCTATTTAGGGCAATTCTTCTTCTCGTCTGTTCAAAATCAATATCTCGACTTCTTGAATAATGTCTATTTCCATCAGGATATAGATTATTTATAAAGTTATGAAAGCCTTTTTTTACACTTGGATCATTTAATTGTACTTCTATTTTTTGCTCATCACCCGAAGGAATATCTCCCACATAAATAAACATATTACCTACTATTATAAATGAGTCTTCAAAATTAAATTTTGTATCATTTTTTATTGTTGCAATAAAATTTTCGTCTTCACTTAAAGATACACTTCTTAATACATCACTTTGATAATCAGTAGATAAGTTTGTTCTTAAGTATGCTGCTTCCCACATTGGCACGTTATAAATTTCATGAACCATAGGATTACTAAATAAAACTTTATTTGTAATAATTGCATCCTCAAAATCTTCATTGTCATAATGATAACTCATGTGAATATGGCGGTTGGAAAACATTTCCATTCTTTGAGTTGGAGAAGACTCTATTCTCATAGTGCCTCTTGAATTATTAAATAGTCCTACAGATGAGTCAACATCAATTTTACCCACATTTGAATCTATATTTATTAATGAAAAGCTATTTAAAACAGCAGTTGTATATCTTGTTCTAAAACCTGCAACATATACAATACCAATAAACAAAAAGGATACTAGAGGTATTATAAACCAGCTATAATCTCTTTTATCTTTATGCTTTAAAAAAATATACAAAAGAGGTCCTACAATTAAAGTATACAGTAAAATAATCACCAGCAAAAAGTAAAGTGGAGGTGAATGTTCTTCTGGAACTTGTGATATAAGATAATCATTTCTGTGATAAAAATTTCCGTCATAATTAGAATAATAATTTATACTATTAAATCCATATGAAATCACATATTGCCACATGCTTTTGCTAAGATTTAAGTTTGTAAAAGGATCTAGTGTAGGATCAAAAGTCAAAACTATTATCTTTCCATTTCCTCTGTTGTAACTAATAGATAACGGATTTTCTTTATTACCCATAAAAACTTCTCCATCGCCAATAATACCCGTTGAAATTATACTCTCAAATTGATCTGAGTCACTTGATGGAAAAACGTTAAATTCATGATCAAATGTTATTCTTTTATGACTTGAGGTTTCATATGGTTTTAAAGTTTCTTTTAACCCACTATATACTTTTCTACTATTTGGCCCAGTTCCAATAATCAAAGTTTTTCCACTTCTTATCCATTGTTCTAAGGCTTCATTTTGATTTTCTGATAAAGAAGACGTGTCATAATCTGATATAATAATATAGTCAAAAGTTGAAAGTGCCTCTGCTTTATCAGGAAGAGTATCTTTGTCAATTTCTATTACTTCAAAGAAATTATCTGTAGCTGAAGTTATTTCTGAAGTTATAGGTGGCACAATACTTCTAATGGGATATGCAATATTTGTTTTATCATAACTAACAACACTTTCTTCTAATTTTATATTTCTAATAGATCTAAGCTTATTAACATCATCAGTCATTATTCCAATAACCTGAGATTCAGGTGGAAGAAGCTTGTTAAATGTATACTTGGTATCTACTAGTGTTTTGTTGGAGCTAATAATTTTAACATCATATGTTCTACTTGCTGTCATTATTGGAATATTCATTACAAATTCCTTATTTGAATTACTGGGTAAATCAAAGGGAATTGCATACACCATTTTAGAGTTATATCCATTAACAACAAAAATTTGTATTTCCCCATCAACATCATTGCCGTTGTTTTTCAGTTCTATATAAAACGGACATATGGAATTAATTCTAACCATATTATTGTATCCAGCTTTAATAGAAACTTCAATGCTGCCAGGATTAGCATAATTTAAAAGGGGCGTTGTTAATACAATCATAAAAAAAACTAAAGTAATAAAAATTTTCTCCCTCGACCTCATAATAAAATCACCTCAAATTAATTTGACTTTTTTATTCTAAAAAAGTTCCACAAATATAATAATTCTTTCCCGCCATATTATAGCATTTATTTAGTTTAGAAACAAGAGAAAAGGTAGATTTGTAATTTATCTTATACTAATTGAATACAAAGGACAGGTTGTTAAAAGATAAGAGTATTTTGTATTTTGGGCTAAGCTATCTAATGATATATATTTTTCTCCTCCTATCTCAACACTTTCAATTGAGTAATCTTCTAGCGAATTATGATATTTCATATATGGCCTGTCCTCAATAAAACGCAATCCTATATTTTTCTCTATTAAATCTCCCTTAATATATAAAGATGGACTTAAAAACTGACTGTAATAATCAATAACTTCTTTAGATAATTCACCAATAACATGATTAACTTCTTGATTGTCTATTGCTTTGCGGTTTTTATCTTCAACAAATATAGTAAGTGCAATAGGTTCTCTATTTTCAAAGTAAACTATTGCCATATCTCCCGACAAACGTGACAATGATCCTATTTTGTTTGCAATCACTACGTTATCAGGAGCATAAAGAGCTATTCTATCCTTATTATAGGTCTTTTTCATAAAATCAATGCCTATGTTAGATAGACCATCTTCTAATATAGTTCTGTTTTCTAATAGCACAAGCATTTTTGTTAGATCGTAAGCGGTGCTAAAATTAACAGGTACAGGAGAATTCATTTCATAGAATTTACGATAAATCATTGTATCCTTTAGTCCATAGTTTTTACTTAAAGAGTTTATTTTGTTATAGCCTAATGCATCTATAATTATGTTTGCTGCTACATTATCGCTCAAACTAATCATTCTAAATAAAATATCATTGTATGAATATTGTGTTCCCTCTTCTTGAAACTGAAGGTTTCCTGCACCAACTACCATTGATTCGTTAACATATTTGTCACTTTCTTTTAGGGTATATGTATTATAAAGACTGAGATTTCCCTTTTCAACCTCTTTAAGATAGCATAACAGATTTAGTACCTTTGATAGGCTGGCAGGATAAAATTTGTCAAATCCATTATAGTTTACAGAAGTATTTGTGGCAAAGTCATAAATACTAATTCTAATATTTTTATCAAGATTTTTTACATGTTTATCAATTATAGATAACACATGTTCTTTGTTACTTAAAGAATATGTAAAACTTAAATATGGTTTATTTTTAAGTGCTTTTTCAAAATTTAAAATTGCTTCTTCAAATTCTGAAAATGATATGTTACCATAAGGTTCAAAATCCCCACTTTTAATCATAAGTAGGTTTAAAAAAACTGCTATATTAGCATGATAATATGTACTTTCAGGAATTAAATGACCATCTGGAAAGTAATAAAAATCAATGTGATTAATACTTAGTTTATGAAAATAAATAATGTGATTTACAAGAGTTTTTGCAATTTCCCATCGGGGTATATTGCCTTCCTCTTTTTTATATTGTGATTCCATTTGTTTTTTTACAAATTCAGAATATATATTTGCAAATTGTATCTCTTCATAATGTTCTATCGAAAAATCTGAATCTGTCACCATAATTACCCTGTCTTTATATGAAACATTATTGTCAAATATTTCACTTATAGCTCTTAAAGGAACATATAACCTATCATTAATTATCATGGAAGGAACATCTAAATTAACATTTTGCCCATTAACATCGATAACACTTGCTTCTGTTTTACAGCTTATTATTATATCATCTTTTGTCATTATTGCTGTGCGTTCTCTTGCATTCCATTGCACTTCAAAGCCTAAGTTTTCCGAAACAAATCTTACTGGAACTAAAGTCCTATTGTTAATTATAACTGGCATTATTTTTGTATTGCTATCATCTAATAAAACAAATTCATCATTAATTAATGCATAAGGATTATCAATTTTTAAAATTAATATGTTTTTTTCTACAAAATACTCATCAAGTTCTTCTTCTATTATATCAACCGCTTCTAAGGTTGTATCAAATTCTTGCTGTGCATTAGTCATTAAAAACATACATAAAAAAACTATAAATATAACTACAAGTTTCTTCATCTAAAATCCCCCAAAAAAAATGTCATCTTTTAGCAGCATTATATCATATCGCAGCGGAAGCTGCAATCAAAGAAGTAAGATCCGCTGCGATAAACAGAGGAACTATATCTTCACTTAAATAATACGCACCTTAGGTAATTTAATACATTGAAAAGAACAACTAATGATTATATAATATATAATGAATAATGTATAAAGTTCAAAGCAAAATATAAACAATGTTTTAAATTTAAGTTTTAGTGGTATTAATTAATATAATGTTTAAGTAGTTAATCGTCGATATATAGTAATAAGTATATCATTAAAAAAATCTACTAATATATTTAATAAACATGCAACTAGGGGGTATTGAATGGAAAAATTATCTCTAGATTCATATAATAAAAGGTCAAAAGTTATAGTTCCTGTATTTGCTGCAAATTCCACTTCAAGTTTTACTCGATTAGATGATGTAATTAAGATTCTTATGTCCATATTTCCAAAATGCAACGACTCAAAGTCTGATTCTCTTGAAGAGACTTTACAAAAGAAATTCTTTGAGCCAAACTTTCAGCTATCAGCCATAAAAACAGCATTAAGTTTTTTAAACAGTCGAGACTACACAGGTAATCTTGAGGATTTGTCCTATGTTATGCATTTTTTAAAGGATATAGGTGTAACCGATATTGCCGAACTTCCCTTTACTCAAAAGCATCAAAGCACTACAAGTCCCTTTTCTTCATCTTACTTTGGGCTAGAACTTGATTATCTGGTTTTGGAATTAGTACCAGAAGTACAAGAAGATCCTGAGTTGATGTCAATGATTCCAAAAAGGTCTGTTTCTTATGAAAAAGACTTGTGTTGTAATTTTGATATCCATCGGGAGGCACGAAGAGTAATCCTATCTAAAGCTTCAAAAAAGTTTTTTAATAACATTTATTTGAATTCAGATTCTAAGCGTGCTAAGGACTATGAAAAATATGTTAACAAATATTGCCAGCAGTTAAAAAGAAATGCAATTTTTTTAATTGTTCAATCTAAGGTATTAAATACCTATGGCAATGCTACGCCTGATTTTAGAACATGGCCTATAGAGTACCAAAATCCAGAAAGTATAGAAGTTAAGAGATTGGCCAAACTTTACACTGAAGATATTGAATGTTATAAGTATAGTCAGTTTTGCATTCATGAACAGCAGCTTTTAATAAAAGATTTATATAGAGAATTAGGATTAAAACGTGAAGTAAATATCGCTTTTGGAATTGACCCCTCTGCTAGTGGAGACGTTTGGGCACTTCAGGGCAAAGCCTTTAATATCGATTATGAACTTGGAACGGACAATGGACAAAATTGGTGTATTCCACCCTATATTACTGAAGGTGATATCTACTATGAGCTTATGAATGACCGGATTAAGTATCTATCTCAATATATAGATATATTATTTCTAGATCATATGTGTGGTTATGCAACTCAGTATATAATGAAAAGAGGAGATCCTCTAGATGGTGGCAAATATGAAATTGATCCTGCAAACCGAACTCAAAAAATTAAAAATGTTGAAAAAATTATCAAGATTGCTTTAAAACACGGACTTGAAGTTGGAGGGGAAACTCTTGGTGATATGGCAAGGCAGAGTGCCGTTGAGGAAGCCATCAGAAAAATGAAAAAAACTGGTCACCCAATTCCTGAAATGTATGTTGCTCCTCATAAAAACATTAGTGGTCAATATGAAAATCCTCAAACCCTGCCTGAAAACACAGAGTTGTTTTTGTCTACCCATGACCTTCCTACCATAATACAGATACTTTGTTGTCAAAGGGGTAGTGTATTATTAAATGACTTTATGTATCCAGAGCATAAAATAGCCAACTTTTTAAGTCAACAGTTTGGAATTCTTACAACTCCTAATCAAACGCCTTTAAGGCCTGAAGATATTACCCCTCAAATGGGTATAGCAATGCTGGAAGTCTTTATGACATCTTCTGCACAAACTGTAACTATTCCTCTTCAGGATATTTTTGCTCTATTGTTTCCTCAAGAAGTGGGTGTTAAGGAGTATTTTAATTTAAACATTGCTGGTTCTTCTTGCGGAGTTGGAAATGAAAATAAAAACTTTAGTAGAATTTTACCTCCTATACAAAAGCTTGAGCCTTTTAAAGATCAGCTTCGAAAAATTTTCACAAGAACTGAGCAACCATTTGATTATCCACAAAGACTGATTGAACATGGTATGTTCTTTACTTGGATTGCCAATATTACACCAGGTCGTAAGCTTATATATCAAAATCCTTCAAATAAAAAGTGGGAGTTATTTAATCATAGCAGTGAGGGTGTACCTGTAATGGAAATGGTTGTTTCCAATCTTACCAAGGACAAGCAAATTGGTACCATTGAACTGCCAAAAGAATTTAGAAATTTGATAAAGCAAAAAAAGAAATATCGACTTGTAGATATTAGCTCAATAAATATAGACAAGGGATGTTACTATCGCAAGGGTCAGGAAATGCTAGGACACATTTATATAGAACTGTCAAAAAAGACCGATCACCATTTTATTATATATGAATTGCCATAAAGTGTAGATGGTTATTACAAACTTCCACTACTATTTTTCACATTATCAGGTTAAATAGTAGTGGAAGTTGTATTTTCAGCATTATTAAAATCTGCTGCTTCAAGAATAAAAAAAGCAATCTCAATTTTATTTAATGAGATTGCATCTTAACATAATTCTATAAAATTTATTTAAAATGGATTTACTACTTAATTAATTTTACTGTTTCTCTTGCAATTGCAAGCTCTTCATTTGTAGGAATAATTAAAGTCCTTACCCTTGAATCAGGAGTACTTATGTCTAACTCCTGACCTTTTATTTTATTCTTTTCCTCATCAATTTTTATACCTAAAAAGTCCATATCCTTTAATACTCTAGTTCTTACATAGTCATTATTTTCTCCAATTCCTGCAGTGAAAACAACTGCATCAATGCCATTCATAACTGCAGCGTAATCTCCAATAAATCTCTTTACTTTGTAACAGAATATATCTAAAGAAAGTTTTGCTCTATCATTTCCAGCTTCTGCGGCATCCTGAACATCTCTAAAATCACTACTTATACCTGATATCCCTAAAACCCCTGATTTTTTATTTAGAAAATCACTAATGTCCTTTACTGTCATTTTTTCTTTTTCCATCAGAAAAGATATAACTGCTGGGTCAATTGTTCCACTTCTAGTTCCCATACACAGACCTTGAAGAGGAGTAAAACCCATAGATGTATCAACAGACTTGCCGTTTTTTATAGCACAAATACTTGCACCATTACCTAAATGACATGAAATAATCTTCATATCCTCTAAATTTTTTCCAAGCATACTGGCAGCTCTTTCTGCTACATATTTATGTGAGGTTCCGTGAAATCCATATCTCCTTAGACCATACTTTTCATAAATTTCATAAGGAAGTGCATAAATGTATGCCTCCATTGGCATTGTTTGATGAAACGCCGTATCAAAAACAGCTATCATTGGAACATTTGGCATTATGTGTTTACACGCTTCAATGCCAATAATATTTGCAGGGTTATGAAGTGGTGCTAATTCTACACATTCCTTTATAGCATCCATTACTTCATCATCAATTATTACTGAATCATGAAACTTCTCCCCACCATGAACAACACGGTGACCTACGGCACCAATTTCATCCATGCTTTTGATAACACCATTTTCATCATCAGTTAGTGCATTTATTACTTCCTGTATAGCCAACTTGTGATTATATAAATCTTTTTCAATAACAACTGGATTCTCTCCAACTTTAGAATGCTTTAAAAATGAATGCTCTAAACCAATTCTGTCACATACTCCTTTAGCAAGAGCACTCTCATTAGTCATATCAATTAATTGATATTTTAAAGATGAGCTTCCAGTATTAATAACCAATATTTTCATTATACTCCACTCCTCTGATTATTATAAAATTATCCATATTTAGGATTACTTAAAATACAATTTCCACTATTATTTCACTAAAAACTTATTTTGCGCCATATAAATCCCAGTGAAAAGTGGAGATAATACTTAACTAATCCTTACTTACAGTTTTGAGCTTGAATAGCAGTTATAGCTGCCACTCCAACAATATCTTCCGGACTACAACCTCTTGACAAATCATTTACAGGTTTTGCTATTCCTTGAGTAACAGGCCCATATGCTTCTGCTTTAGCAAGCCTTTCAGTAAGTTTATATGCTATGTTACCAGAATTTAAGTCGGGAAAAATTAATACATTTGCTTTTCCTGCAACACTACTTCCTGCTGCTTTGGATTGTCCTATTGCAGGAACTAACGCAGCATCTGCCTGCAATTCTCCATCAATATTAATATCTGGAGCCTTTTCCTTTGCTAATTGGGTTGCCTTAATTACCTTTTGAGTTAATTCACTTTTTGCACTGCCATATGATGAATAAGAAAGCATAGCTACTTTGGGCTCTGCATTTACAAGTGCTTTAAATGAATTAGCTGAAGCTATTGCAATTTCTGATAGTTGCTCTGCATCTGGATTTTCAACCAATCCACAATCTGAAAAAACAAAAGTTCCATCTTTTCCATATTCACAGTCAGGCACAACCATAACGAAAAAAGATGAAACCAATTTTGTACCAGGAGCAGTTTTTAAAATCTGTAGAGCTGGTCGGAGGGTATTAGCAGTTGAGTTTATAGCACCAGCTACCATTCCATCAGCCTCTCCTTTTTTCACCATCATTACTCCAAAGTATAGAGGATTTTTCATAACCTCAACGGCTTCTTCTAAAGACAGACCCTTTGATTTCCTTAGTTCATAAAAAGTACTAGAATACTCGGTACTTTTTTCTGATTTTATTGGATCTTCTATTTTTATACCTGATAAATCCAGATCTCCTGCTAGCTCAGTTATTTCATCCTTATCACCAATAAGTACTACGTTAGCTATTCCCTGCTGCTGAATCATTGTTGCTGCTTTTAGCACTCTTGTATCTGTACTTTCAGGTAAAACAATTGTCTTAACATCTGATTTAGCCTGTTCAATTACCTTTTCAATAAAACCCATAACATCTACCCCTTTCAATATAACAAACAATTTTAATTATATACAATATGTTTATTGTATACAAGATTGCATATAAGTTTTTTTTCACAATATTAATCATTTGAGATAAAATACTGGCATTTATTTAGCTTTTTCTTGGATTTAGTGTCCTATGGATATAAGATGCTCAATTTCTTTTAATTGACTTTCTAAATCTGCTTTTGTCAAATGACTTAAAAAAGACAATTTATATTCCAACGCTTTTTTAATAACTTCAAGTGCTTTATCTAATTTTTTGTTTTTCATAAGTACTTGACTATAATTGTAGTAGGCTTCTGGAAATTCAGGCTTTAGTTTCATTAGTTCTTCATATATTTCCTCTGCCTTTACTATTTCATCTGCAAGATAATAATTATGTCCTAAATTATCAACTATTATTGCATCTGAATCGTTATACCCGTATGCTTCCTTATTAAATTCAAGTGCTCTTGATATATCTCCCTTTAATATAAGAAGATAACCCAAACTTCCATATACAATAGAACTTTTATAGTTTTTGATTACTTCACTAAGCATATCAACCGCTTCATCTAACTGATCTTTTTTCCATAATACAAGAGCGTAGTTGGACTTTGCCATACTTTCACTGTCTTCATCTAAATCAGAGTTAATAATACTTTGAAATACTTTATCTGATTCATCAATTTTGCCTGCTTTAAGAAGCAAATATGCATATGTTATTTTGGGTCTGGGATTTTGACTGGACTTTGAAGCCTTCTCATACAATCTCAACGCATTATCCATATCTCCCTTTTTATAAGCACTAGCTGCAAATACTTCATGTAATACACTTCTTCCTGATATAAGCATATATATAATAAACACACCTAAAACCACTATTCCAAGAATTTGATTATATAAAAAGGAAAAGAAAACTGCTGCCATTGATAATATCATTTTTATAGGTACTTTCTTCGTCATTAAAAACCTCCAACTATCATTCTATTTTAAAAAGAACCTTCCACTACTATTTCACTTAGAGACCTTTTTAGAAGTCTTAGAATGTGGTGAAAGGCTTCTAATCAAAGGAGCTCGGTGCCCCGAGCTTTTTATCTTGTTCTAAGACTCCACCTTCTATAAGGTGGAGTTCCTCTTATAAATCTTCAGGTGGAGTTGAGTCTCCACCTGAAGCCTCGATGTTTAGCTTTAGCTAAACGAGTTCACTAAAAGTATTGGAACAAAGTGAAAGACTTAAAATCGAAAGGACTCGATGCCCTGAGCTTTTTATTAAAAGTCTTAGAACAAAGTGAAAGACTTATTTCAGTTAATCCTTAGTTTATTTATCAAGCTCTGTTTTTAGCAATTTATTTATTATTTTAGGATCGGCCTTTCCCTTTGTCTCTCTCATTACTTGTCCCACAAGAAAACCAAATGCTTTTTCTTTTCCATTTTTATAGTCTTCTATAGACTTAGGGTTATTTTCTAAAACTTTAAGGATAATACCAGATATAGCACTTTCATCACTTATAACTTCAAGTCCCTTTTCTTTAACAATAACCCCAGGATCTTTTCTTTCATCAAACATTTGTACAAAAACTTTTTTGGCAATTGTTCCACTTATTATTCCCTTTTCTATTAATTCTATTAGCTTAGCTAGGTAATCTGCCGGAAATGGAATTTCTTCAATTTCCATTTCTTTTTCTTTTAAAATTCTCAATAAATCGCCCATTATCCAATTACTCACTGCCTTAGCATTTTTACTTTTTGCTACAGCTTCTTCAAAGAAATCTGCAAGTACCTTTGAACTAGTTAGTATTGAAGCATCATAATGAGGAAGAGAAAACTCACTGATATATCTTTTCTTCCTTGCCTCTGGTAGTTCTGGTAAACTATTTTTTATTTCCTCTTTCCACTTTTCATCAACAACTATAGGCATTAAATCAGGATCAGGAAAATATCTGTAATCATGAGCCTCTTCCTTACTTCTCATAGCATAACTGACACCCTTGTTATCATCCCATCGACGAGTCTCCTGGACAATAACGCCACCTGATTTAATTACCTCAATTTGACGGGCGCTTTCTCCTTCAATTGCCCTTATAATAGCCTTAAAAGAGTTTAGATTTTTCATCTCCGTTCTTGTTCCAAACTCCTTTTGACCTTTTGGTCTTACAGATAAATTAACATCTGCCCTCAATGATCCTTCCTGCATTTTACAATCCGAAACATTAATATATTCTAAAATAGCTTTTAAGTTTTCTAAATAGGCTTTTACTTCCTGTGCTGAGCGCAAATCAGGTTCTGATACAATTTCTATTAGAGGCACACCACCTCTGTTGTAGTCAACTAGTGATCCTGTCTCCCATTCATCGTGCATTAATTTTCCTGCATCTTCCTCTATATGAATTCTTGTAATCCCTATTCTTTTTTGCACATCATCAACCTCAATATCAATATAGCCTTCATAACACAGCGGAAGATCATATTGTGAAATCTGATAAGCTTTTGGAAGGTCAGGATAAAAATAATTCTTTCTGTCCTGCTTACTATATTCTGCTATTTTGCAATTTGATGCAAGTCCAGCCTTTACTGCATATTCAACAACTTTTTTATTTAAAACAGGTAAAACCCCTGGCATACCTGTACAAATTGGGCAAGTGTGAGTATTTACTTCTCCTCCAAACTCTGTTGTACAGGAACAAAATATTTTAGACTTAGTAGATAACTCTGAATGAACTTCAAGTCCAATAACAATTTCATATTCCATTTTTATATTCACCTCAAATCTTTGCTCTATTTTTATGAAACTCTGTATTTTTTTCAAATGTATATCCTATACGAAGCAATGTACTTTCATCAAATGGCTTTCCAATAATCTGCATTCCTATAGGAAGATTATTGCTGTCCATCCCACAAGGTATTGATAATCCAGGAAGTCCTGCAATATTTACAGAAGCTGTGTATATATCACCTAAGTACATTTCAAGGGGATCCTCACTTTTTTCACCTATTTTATATGCGGTAGTAGGTGCTGTTGGTCCTAATACTGCATCATATTTTTCAAATGCATCACTAAAACCTTTTTTAATAAGTGTTCTAACCTGTAGTGCTTTATTATAATATTCATCATAATAACCAGAACTTAAGGCATATGTACCAAGCATTATTCGTCTCTTAACTTCTGTACCAAAACCTTCACTTCTAGTCTGTCTGTATAAGTCAGAAAGATCTGTAAATTTCTCCGCTCTAAAACCATATTTTATTCCATCATATCTAGCCAAATTAGAGCTTGCTTCTGCTGATGAAATAAGATAATATGCAGGAATCGCATATTCTGTTATGGGAAGTGAAAACTCTTCACACTTAGCACCTAAGTTTTCTAAAACTTTCACTCCATCTAAAACAGCTTTTTTGACTTCATCATTAATGCCCTGGGTTATGTATTCTTTTGGTATTCCTATTTTTAATCCTTTAACATCATTTTGAAGACTTTTTGTATAATCAGGATAATTCACATTGGCTGATGTTGAGTCATTTAGATCATAGCCTGTTATAGCATTTAATATAAGTGCACAATCAGATACATTTTTAGAAATTGGACCTATTTGATCTAATGAAGATGCAAAGGCAACAAGCCCATATCGAGATACTGCGCCATAAGTAGGTTTCATACCAACTACGCCACAAAATGAAGCAGGCTGTCTTATAGATCCTCCCGTATCAGAGCCTAATGCAAAAGCTGCTAATCCAGCTGCCACGGAAGCTGCTGCTCCTCCACTTGATCCTCCTGGAACTCTTTTTGTATCCCATGGGTTTTTTGTAAGCTTATGAAATGAATTCTCAGTAGATCCCCCCATTGCAAATTCATCCATGTTTAGCTTTCCAACTAAGACTGTATCTTCTAAAAACAATTTATGAGATACAGTTGCATTATAGGGAGGTATAAAATTATCCAACATCTTTGATGCACATGTTGTTTTAATCCCTTCTGTACATATATTATCTTTAAATGCTACAGGAATTCCTGCAAGTGGTGAATTGGTTTCACCTTTATCAATTTTGTCCTGAACCTCTCTAGCTCTTTTTATTGCTGATTCTTCTAAAACAGTTATATAGCTTCCAATTTCACCATCTACTTTTTTAATTCTGTCCAGTATAACTTGAGTAAGTTCTACAGAACTAATTTTTTTACTTTTTATTAAGTCGCTCATTTCATGAACTGAAAGATCATATAATTCCACCGTATATCCTCCTATTACAAATTAATTATATTTTCACTCACTCTACTATTTTAGGTACTTTAAAACATCCATCTTCAACCTCTGGTGCATTGCTAAGTATTTTATCTCTTGAAAAAGAAGGCTTAACTTCATCTTCTCTAAATACATTTTTTATAGGTATAACATGCTCAGTGCTTTTTACACCCTTAGTATCCAACTGATTTAGCTTATCAACATAGGAAATAATGTTTTCCATATCAGTTGTTAATCTTTCTTTTTCTTTTTCAGATAAATTTAGTCTGGCAAGATTTGCAACATGTTCTATAGTCTCTTTTGTAACCTTCATATATATTCCCTCCTATTCCTATACAAAATTTATTTTATTAACTCTTTAAAGTCATTTTCATCAATTATTTTTACCCCAAGTGTCTTGGCCTTATCAAGCTTACTTCCAGCTTCCTCACCTGCCAAAACATAATTGGTCTTCTTTGAAACACTGCCTGACACCTTACCACCAAAGCTTTTTATTATTTCTCCTGCTTCATCTCTTTTATATTCTGTTAATGTACCTGTTAAAACAAAAGTAAGTCCTTCAAATCTGTTATCCTTAATTTGCTTCTTACCTAAACTAATTAAATTAACTCCTGCTTCTTTAAGCTTATTTATTGTATCAACAGTTTGATCCTGTCTGAAAAAAATCTCAACACTCCTAGCCATTTTATCACCAAACTCAGGAATTTTAACAATATCTTCAAAAGTTGCATTTTGAATTTCCTCAATAGTTGAGAAATTCTCACTTAAAAGCTGGGCGGCTCTAGAACCAATATGTTTTATACCAAATCCATTTATTAGTCTGTCAATATTGTTCTCCTTCGATTTTTCAATTGATTTTAGCAAGTTATCAACTGATTTTTCACCCATTCTTTCAATTTTTAAAAGCTCATCCTTTGCATCTTTTAAATAATATAAATCAGCAATTCCCGTTATCAATTCCCTATTTAGCAATAATTCAATTATAGCTGGACCTAATCCATCAATATTCATTGCATCCCTTGAGGCAAAATGAACTATGCTTCTAAAAAGCTGTGCGGTGCATTCAATACCAGTACATCTATATGCAGCTTCTCCTTCTTCCCTTACTACATCTGCTCCACATACAGGACAATTTGTTGGCATAATAAAACTTTTACCTTCACTAATTCTCTTTTCAAAGACAACTTCAACAACCTCTGGTATTATGTCTCCTGCCTTTCTTATTTTTACTGTATCACCAACTTGAATATCTCTTTCCTTTATGTAATCCATATTGTGAAGAGTTGCTTTGCTTACAGTTGTACCTGCAATTCTTACAGGTTCTAAAACAGCATTTGGAGTTAGAACTCCAGTTCTCCCCACATTTACCCATATATCTTTTATAACAGTCTCCTTTATCTCAGCAGGATACTTGTAGGCAACTGCCCATTTAGGCGCTTTTGAAGTGCTACCTAATTGCTCCCTTTGTTCTAAAGAATTAACCTTTACAACAGCACCATCTATTTCAAAGGGAAGACGTTCTCTCTCATCAGCAATTTCTCGTATGTGAGTAAGTACCTCTTCTACATTCTTGCATACGTTGTATCCGGGGCTTACCTTAAATCCTGATTCTTTTAAGAATTCTAGAGTTTGACAATGAGTGCTAAAGCTCTTACCTGAGACAGCTTGAATGTTAAATACATATATATCAAGCTTTCTTGAGCTTGCAATTTTGGGATCAAGTTGTCTTAATGACCCTGCTGCTGCATTTCTAGGATTAGCAAAAAGTTGCTGACCTGCACTTTCTTGTTGCTCATTTATTTTAATAAAATCTTTTTTTGAAATAAACACTTCCCCTCTAACTTCTAAAAGAGGTAAGTGAGTTTTTAGTACTAATGGAATAGACTTTATAGTCTTTAAGTTTTGGGAGACATCTTCTCCAACAAATCCATCACCACGTGTTGCACCCTTTATAAATTTACCATTTTCGTATATTAAAGAAACAGACAAACCATCTATTTTTTTCTCAACAACATATTCAACATTATCCTCGGTTGCCTCTCGAACCCTTTTATCAAAACTATATACTTCTTCTTCACTAAACACATCTGAAAGGCTTTGCATATGTGTACTGTGAACAACTTTTTCAAATCCTGCTAATGGTTGTCCTCCCACCCTCTTAGTAGGTGAGTCCTCTGACACAAACTCTGGGTATAATTCTTCAAGCTTTTCTAATTCTTTATATAGTTCATCATATTCATAATCTTCTATCTCTGGCGAATCTTCTACATAGTACTTAAAATTATGATAATTAATTATTTCTCTTAATTCCTGTATTTTTTTTTCAACGTTCACTAAGTTCCCTCCAATATAAAATACTATCTCCTTCTACCTTTAGAAGGTTTTATTAAAACAAAATTAAATATTAAAATGGTAATCAAAAGCCAAATGATTGCCCATACAATATCGGGCAAAAATGTTAGCTCACCAAGTTTTGCAATATCATTTGGAACTGAAGATTCCCAATTATTAACTATGTTAAGCATAGAATTAATCTTTAAAAGAATTGTGTTAACAAAAGTATCATAAGTAATATATGTAATTGTAGAAATACCTACTATATCTATAACCCATTCATCTATGGAATCATTTCTAATCATATATAAAATAATTATAGCTGAAACATAAAATACAGCATAAATCCAGGTAAATTGAAGATTAGTATTAATAACTGACGCCATCATAAAAAATATAGCTGTAAAGCCCAGTAAAAAGCTTTTTGCTCTTGTTTTTTTAAGGCCAAGTAGTAAAACCGAAAACAGTCCACTAGCTATGTAGCCTCCATTTAAAATAACCAGAGATGAAAACAATCCTCTTCCATCGATTGTAACATCCGCAAGGCTTCCAAATGTAGTTGTAAAAGCATCTTGTCCATGTCCAAAAGCAAATGCTCCTATAGCATGGCCAATTTTATGAAAAAAAATTGACAATATTCTAAGGGGTCTGAATAAAAACTGATTCCATAATATCACAGCCCCTAATAGTATAAAAATATATCTCCATAAATGTTTCATATTAAACGTCCCTCAAACTTAATTTATTCTCACATCATATATCTTATATCAAAAATAATAAAAAAACAAACCCCAACATAAAATTTCTATTGAATAATCCACTTTCCTTCCTCGTCTCTTATAACATTCATTTCTTCTAATGCCTCTAATACTGCATCTGCTAGAGCTTGTGCTGCTTTTTGCTTAAATTGGTCTTGTCCAAGCAATGCCCTATCTGATGCATTTGACATATAGGCTATTTCAGCAATAACTGCAGGCATTTTTGTCTTTCTTAACACAACTAAATTTGGTCTATGAATAATTCCATTGTCAACTGTTTTTAAAGCTGTTACCAATTGCCGCTGTACAATTACAGCAAGCCTTCTGCCATCCATTTTGCCAGGTACAGGATTTGCAGGAGAACAATATAGTGTCTCTGTTCCCCTATGATTTAGATTTGTAGGCAGTGCATTGTTGTGTACACTAATAAAAAGAGCTGCATCTAGATCATTTGCAATATTGACTCTTCTATCTAAACTGACATCACCATCTTCTTCTCGAGTATAAACAACTTTTATTCCAGCTTCATCAAGTAACTTACCCAATCTAAAAGATATATCTAAATTTAAATCCTTTTCATGCATATTTCTGTAGGATGCACCAAGGTCTTCTCCTCCATGTCCTGGATCAATTACTATAATAACTTCCCTTTCGGTAGGCTCTTGGTCATCTGTTTGAGTATTATTTTCCCTTACCTTCTCATCTTCCCCCTGTGAATGAATGTTATCAGGTATTACACTTGCTTCTTGTTCATAATTTTTTCTAGAATTATTAAAGCCTACACTTAATAATGAAAGAATTATAAAAACAACAGCTAAAACAGATAATTTCTTTTTTTCTGGCATGTTTAGGTAATAGCTATGTATTTTTTTTAAAAGATTTATTATTACCATAATACATTTTTCCCCCAATACATTGAATAAAGTAATTGCCCTTATAATCTATTATTATATAAAAACAAGTTTTTTTCTATAAAAATTTAATTGTAATATTATCCATTCGTACCATACTAATTATACTATGTTGGTGATCTTTTTGCTCATGAATGTCTATTCTGAAAATTTACTGTATATATCTGTTAACATCATTTAATGTTATACCCTGATGTAGTGCAATGTTTAGTCCATTTGCAATCACTTTTGAGACCCTGTCAATAACATTGTCAATTTCTTTTGGAGTTACTATAAGGTTTCCTACATAAGGCTGCAAAACTTCCTGTATCATCTGATATTTGTCAGTTCTATCTATGTTTTTCAACATATTAAAAAAATCTTTTTCTTCTTTAGCTTCTCTTATAAGGCTATCAATTACCAAATCAATAGTATCGTTAGCCATTGTAGCTGCGTCAACTACTGTTGGAACTCCAATAGCTATAACAGGAACCCCCATTGTATCCCGGGACAAAGCCATTCTTTTGTTGCCAACTCCTGATCCAGGTGATATACCAGTATCTGCAATTTGTATTGTAGTGTTTACCCTTTCCATTTTTCTTGATGCCAAAGCATCAATAGCTACAATCAAATCTGGTTTTATTCTGTCTACAATCCCTCTTATTATTTCGCCTGTCTCAATACCTGTTATTCCAAGGACACCAGGTACAACTGCACACACAGGCCTTACACCATCATCCACCTCGTCAGGTATATATTCTAAAAGATGTCTTGTCACCATTAATCCTTGCAATGCCTTTGGACCTAATGCATCAGGTGTGACATTCCAATTGCCTAATCCAACAACTAAAATTGTAGATTTTTCGTTTAATTTTAAAATAAGTGACAATTCCTTTGCTAAAGCTTTGCACGTATCTTCATATAAGCTTTGATCATTTTCTTTTATCCTTGGAACTTCTAAAGTAACATAATTCCCCATAGGCTTTCCAATAGCTGCCTCACCTGTTGGAGATGTTACCTTGACTCTTGTTATTTTTATTTCTTCTGTACCTGCATGGATAACCTCAACTCCTGGAGGATCTCTATGTTCATTGAGTTCCTTTTCTTTTAGAAGCTCGTGTGCCTCTAAAACCAAATCCGTTCTAACACTTTTATTCAACTTAAGTCATCCTCTCATTTTTAGTCTGATATCCTTATTATTTTTTCACAATGTAAATAAAAAATACTATTTTTATTTAGAATATAACTTTTAGACATTATTTTCACATAAGTCCACGTGAAATAATTTATGCACTTGATTTTGCATAGTAAAAAGTATTGTATTGATATAAGGATTTTTGGACAGTTTAGGACAAACTTAACTTAAATATATTCTTGTACTGTTTTCATTGTATTTTCAATGCTAGTCTTTACAGCTAGAGATTTTTCAACTTTTAATCTGTTTTCAAAATACTTTTTAATTTTTAGCAATTCTTTATTAGAAAACATTTTAGCTATAGTTAAATCCTTAATTGTATTAGCAACAGAACATCTATTAATATAAAATCTGTTATTAATTTCATCAAGTAGCATTGGAAAATATTTCATCTCTCCAAGTACTAATAATGCATAGTAATAGCCAATTTTTATTCTTTTCACCTTTTCTCTTTTTAACATATTCTCTATCAATTTAATATTTTCTCTTTTGTTATTACTAGTTATATTAAAAAAAATATCAGCTACAGACATTATTGCATAAGTTCTTACTAAGGAACTCTTATCTTTTGTTGCTTTATTAATAAGAAATGAAGCAACTTCTTTAGAAGAACTATTGCAGAGTGAGTCACAAGCATTTACACGAACTAACTCATCATTATCATCAAGCAATCTAACAAGTATTTTTTCAGTATATTCATCATTTGAAAAAACTAAAATTTGTGCTATCCTTAATCTTACCTCACTATCTTCATCCCTAGATAAACATTCTAAAATTTCTAAGTCATTTTTTCTAAAATACTCCTTCTTTTCTATATGGTCAATTAATTCTAACTTTTCATTTATATCTTTGCTTTCGCAACTATAATTAAATTTATTTTTCAAGCTAATCATCCCTCTATAAGCGGTTATTGGCTCAACAGATTTATTGTCTATGAACTAATAAAATTATACCATTAACCTTCTTTATTTGTAAGTAGTTTATCTATTAATCTATTAAAGGATGGGTGTAGCTTGTTTTGTTTTTCATGAGACTTTATATTATATTTACAAGTCTAGCCTTTGAGGATTACTTCAACTGGGAGTGCATGCTTTACCCGTTAAATATTGGTGCATACTCAAAAACATTTGGAGTATTTGCTCAAAAATTATTTAAAAGATTATTATCATCCCGTCAGAACACATCAAGGACTTAATTGCCAAACTCCAATTTTATCAGATAAATCGTAAGCGTCAAAGAATTAACGGATATAAATATCAATAAATCTTCTATATAATTGAATTATCAACTATATGGGAGGTTTTTGAATTGAAGCAAATAGAAACAGATGAATATTGGAAGAATGTTATGGAAAAGTTCTCTAGACACAAAGGAACAATAGTTAGCTTTTGCAAAGAAAATAATGTGAATATTCATAGGCTGTATAATCAAAGAATGAAATTAAAAAATAAGAGCAACGTAACATTTCATTCAATTAATTTAAATAATATTTCTAATAAGGAAAACAAATTGTCTTGTGTTAGTAATCATACCCCATCTACAGAAATACGAATAGAAATTGGTAGGGCTAAAATATTTTTAGATAACTCCGACAAAATAGCCTTATCAAATATATTAAAGGAAATAACAAAGAATTGTTAAATATTAATCAAATAAACACCGTATATTTAGCATGTGGGTTCGTTGATTTAAGGAAAAGTATTGATGGATTAATGATTATAGTAAAAACAGAGTTGAATTTAGATCCTTATGAAAAAGCACTTTTTGTTTTTTGTAATAGGCAAATGAATAAGCTTAAGGTATTACAGTTTGATAATGGGTTCTGGCTACATTATTACAGATTAGATGAAAACAAGTTTAAATGGCCAATTAATAAAGAAGAAGCTCTTAAAGTTGATATAGATGAACTGAAGTGGCTATTAAAAGGATATGAAGTAAGAACCACATCAAAATTCGAATCAGTTGAAGGTAAAAAACATTTCTGAAAAACGTCAAATAAAAACTAAATTTTTTCAAACAAAAACCCTCTAAAACCTAGCATTCAAGAGGGTTTTGTGGTATAATAATTATATAAAAATAACTGATTAGGGGCATAAAAAAGTGTATAATTTAAACGAAAACTTTCAGCTTGATGAAAAAGTAAAAATGTTAATTTCAGATATGGAAAAAGAACTTAAATCCAAGGATACTGAGCTGGAATCTAAAGAGCAAGAAATAGATAAGCTTAAGAATGAAGTAGAATACTTAAAAAGCATAATTTTAAATAAGAATAAGAAGATCTTTGGAAAATCTAGCGAGAAGTTTGAGTATAATCAGCTATCTATTTTTAACGAAGCTGAAGTTGAAGCTACTTGTGATCCAGGAAAAGCTGAACTTGAACAAGAAGAAATTAAATATACACGAAATAAACCCTCTAAGAAAAATGGCAAAAAAGATACTTTGGCAAATTTAAAAAGAGTTGTTATTCATCATAAACTAGAAGATGGCGAAAAAGATTGTGGTAATTGTTCTGGTGAAATGGAATGCATAGGAACTTCATCTAAAGAAATAGTAAAATATAAACCTGCCGAGCTTACAGTAGAAGAACATATAACATATACTTATGCCTGCAAAGAAAAATGCGAAGATAATCAAGGGAAAATAAATATTATATCTACTAAAGCACCTAATACTCTTCTACATAAAAGTATGGCATCAAATGAGATTTTAAGCCATGTTATTGCTCTTAAATATATTTATGCACTACCACTACATAGACAAGAAAGTTATTTTAAAATGTTAGGACTACCTTTATCAAGACAAACTCTTTCAAATTGGATAATTGCTACTGCTAATGAATTTAAGATTGTATACGAAATTATGAAAGAGGAGCTTGTAAAAAGAAACTACGTGCAGGCCGATGAGACCACTTTGAAAGTTTTAGAAAAAAGTGGTGGCGAATCTAGGTCTAAGCATTATATGTGGTTATATAAAACTGGTACTGATATAGATCCTATAATCTTGTATGAATATCAAAAAACTCGATCGGGATCAAATCCCAAGAATTTTCTACATGGATTTAAAGGAATTCTACAAACTGATGGCTATCAAGGCTACAATGCTGTCTTAGATGTATATCTGTATTTTTGCCTATCTCATATACGGCGAAAGTTTTATGAAATAATTGAGCCATTAAGTGAAGAGGCCCGAAAGGAATCTATAGCATATAAAGGGTTTATTTATTGTGAAAAATTATATGAAATAGAAAAGTCTCTTAGAAAGAATTATAAAGAAAAAAATGACTATTTTGAAATTCGTTATAAAGAAAGGTTAGAAAAATCAGCTCCAGTAATTGATGAATTTATAAATTTTATAAGCATTAATCTACCTAATACATTGGGCGGAAGTGCTTTAGGGAAAGCCTTAGTGTATGCTCAAAATCATATAGGAAGTTTTAAAGAAACATTTTTAAAAGATGGGTCGCTGGAAATTGATACAAACGCAGCCGAAAGAGCAATAAAATACTTTGTGATTGGTAGAAAAAATTGGTTATTCTGCAAAAATAAAAATGGTGCAGATTCTAGTAGCATTATATATAGCATAATTGAAACTGCTAGAGCTAATAATCTAATGGTAGAAAAATACTTAACATTTTTAATAGATACTTTATCTAATACAGTAAATCCTGATAAAGAGACATTGATGAGAGTTATGCCTTGGTCTAAAATCTTACCTGATGATTTAAGAATACCTAAAAAGGTTATCCCTGCTAGCTAAATATTAAAATTTCAATGTCCAGTTAGGAAAACGCTCTTCTAGACATAAGTATATCATCTGAAAATTCACTTTTCCATACGTCAAATCTTTGACGCTTACGATAAATCTCCTGAAACTAAGGTAGAAGATACTAAATTAGTTTCTAAGCCAATTCTTGGGGGACTTTATAACAGCTACAGAAAAGTTGCCTAAAAGTTACAGCTTTTTCAATAGCTTATTTTGTTATGCAAAAAACAAGTATTTTGGTTTTAATTACCAAAGTACTTGTTTTTGATTAAGTTATTATTGTTTTAAAAGTATAAATTTGAATTTTATACTTGAGTTATTTGTTAATAATTGGTTTATTTTTACCTGATTGAATTTTTGCAAGGCACACCATACTTAAATGTTTGTTAAACAAACCGTACCAATTTTTTTAGGGCTAAAATTGCCACTTTTCAAACATGCCGAAACTAACAGTCAGGTAAAATATCTGAAACATTAATTACATATCCTTGTTCCCATGTTCCGATAAGAAAATAATTCATTTTTTTACTGAACTCCGAACGATGGCAATAAGGCATTTTGAATTCTCTAATAGTTTCCAAATTACTTGTTGAAATTATTTTGACACATTCTGAAAAAGTTAACACTATATATCTTCCATCTTCAGAACAATTCATCCCTACGTTATAACCGTTTGTTTTATCTTTTATATCTTTACTAATAATAACACTCTGTAAATTTTCAGACATCAAAAAGATTTTTTCGCCAGTATATACTGCATAAAACTTTTTAGTTTTGCAATAATCAATATAATACCACCTATTTATTTTATCAGAGCAAATAATTTCATCAATATCATTTCGGAAAGGATATTGCCATCTTATTAAGTAATCTTTATCCTTTTCTCTGTCAAAAACTGAAAATAAATATATGTTTTCTTCAGGCGTGTAGCTAATAAAATAAACCACGCAATTATTAAAACGCCTTATTTCTATTGTCTTATTAGTTTCTAAGTCTGTATTTACAATTATGTCATCAGGTAGACTTGTAAAAACTGATATAATACTTTTATTATCAGGAGAAA
Organism: Acetivibrio alkalicellulosi; assembly: GCA_008125075.1. Taxonomy (GTDB): domain Bacteria; phylum Bacillota; class Clostridia; order Acetivibrionales; family Acetivibrionaceae; genus Herbivorax; species Herbivorax alkalicellulosi. The sequence continues at coordinate 1,018,790 of VLTH01000001.1, forward strand.
AAACAAATTTACCATCCTGTGAACCATTATTACTAATCTTAAAAGTTGACCTTGGAGAATATCTTTCTAAATCATAAACTGAATACTTTCCAAGAGCGTCTTTAACAGCTAACAATTTTGAATCGTGCGAAAATGCAATATCCCCAGGATCTTTTATATCATCAAAACTGACAACTTGTCCAAAGTTACCAGCACTGTATATTATTGTTTTCCTCCTAGTTGTTCGACATAGATGTTTTTCATCACTTGATAATGTAAGTTCATATGACGATTTAAATTTTTTTAAGTATTTGAATTCATTCAATATAACACATCCTTACTATACAAAAGTATTTTTTATTATAGGGTAGCAAAGGTGTCTTTACTAATTTGTACGTTGTGTAAATTATCATATTATTATCTATCTAAACACAGATGTTCTTTTTGTTCAAAACGTTTTTTGGGAAGACACCTATTGCTATTAATATTTTTTATTAATATTTAAAACGGTACTACACTATCAATTGCCATTAGGGCTGCTCTTATACTAGTAAGAGCAACATAAACATTTGCTCGATTTGTACCCCAGGTTTTGTTTTGGTCATACGATCCTATCATTATAAGGTTTACAAAATTATAATATATAGTACAATTTATTCTTCTGTTTAAACCTGCTTTTATATAAATAAGATTTGCTGGTTCATCAATGTCTATATGTAAACTCTTTAGGATACGTCTCGAGGGTTCAGCAGCAGGAGCTCTTTTAGCTACCATGTGATGCCATTCTCTAGGGGACTTAAACTTTGGTGTTTTTTTTACTTTAGCATAGCTAAGTTGAACAAATTGCACTAATTGGTTGTATATTGTAGCTATTCGTTCAAGAGGTATGTCTAAACTTGGGAATTTAATCCAATGATGTGGATGAGTTAATGGTCCTTGCATTGTATAATCACAGTATACAAAAGCAATTATGACCATAACAAGTGCTACTCCTACTATTATGCTTAATGTTATCACTTCTTGTCCACTAGGATCATATAAACTAACAGGATTATTATAGCTGTATTGAAATAGATTGTATCCTCGTAAACTAGTTGTACCTATAAGAAGATTATCCGCATTAATAAACCTGCCCCACTCAGGGTTATAATATCTGCTTTGCAAATAGTATAACTCTGTCTCGGTGTCGTACCTATAGCCTCTATACCTGTAAGGATTTTTTGCTCCAACAGTGCTTGCCATAGAGCCTGTCATGCTTATTAATTTGCCCCATGTATCATATGTATAGTTTACCACCTGAATCCCTGCACTGTCAATAATTCCTACAATGTCACCCTGTAGATTTCTTATATAGAAATACTCAATTCCATTTAAGTTCATACTTATAAGGCTTCCATTTGCATCATAGGTGTAATAAATACTGTCTGTTCCGTTTGTCTCATATGTTACCATATCACCTACTAAATGATACCTTGTAGTGACACCGTTTACTGTCTTTTCATATCTTATTCCAGAGTCATTATACTTAAAGCTTAAGTTATTTGTACCTCTGGTTACTGTTGCAAGGTTTCTTCCTTCTTCCCATGTATATGTTCTTACTCCGTCATTTAATGGATTTCCTATTGCATCATAGGTTATTGTTGGTCCTCCATCATATGTCAAAAGTTTATCCTTCCATGAAGAATCATAAGTATAGTTTATTGTTCTTGTTGGATTTACAGGATTTTGAACCTTTGTGTATGCATATTCTATCTTGTTTGTAATGTTTCCACCTGCATCATAATTGTAAAGAATTGTTTTATTTAATACCTGATTGTTTTCTCTTTTTAGTTCATTTAGCTCATTGTAAAAATACTCTATTTCATTTCCACCTTGTATTATTTTCTCTATGTTTCCATTATCATCATACTCATATGAAGCAGTAACTGTATTTGTACTTCCACTGCTTGTTGTAATCTTGCTTTCCATAGAATTAATTAAATGTGTAGATGAACCATTAATTCCATTTAAGTATGAGTAACTTCTCTCATAACTGAATAAAGTATTTTTAATTGATGTATTGGCTATCCTTCCTAATACATCATAATCGTTGTGCTTAGCTATACTTTTACCTCTGTTATAAATGTTTTGCATGTCCACTGGTAATAGTTTTGAGCTTGAGTAAAAGAAATTACCCGTTAATCCATTCAAGTGATTTGATCCATTTATATCACTTCCAACTGTTGTAGATGCACCTGCAAAACTCCTCACTCCTGAACGGCTTTCAGTATAAGTATATGCAACTCCATTATTATTATAAATGTATAATGTACAAGAGAGGGTTGATCCTGACGTAGACCATGCCAAAGCTGCCATATGCCATTGATTTGGAGCATTATTTAAGTTGAAAGTATTGGTATACTTACTGTCTCCTGTGTTTATTAAATCTATAATTTGACCGTTTGAGTTGTTTGTCACAATTACACGAAGATTACCCGAAATATCTCCATATAAAGACAATTTACCAAAATTCAAACTCTCGTTATCAAATATATATCTATATGATTCAAATCCTTTTGTATTAAACCATACCCCCATTGTTCCACTACTATTTGACATTTCAGGGAACATGGTATATTTAACCTTTGAAGGGCTTCTTGTGCTTTGAGTGTATGGAGTTGCAAATTTCTTTTGTTCAAGTTGTACTGCATCAAACCTTATTACTTCCCTATCCTTTGCATTACTCCTTAGCATAACTCTTATTCTTTTAGTATTTACAGGAGCCTGAAAGTTATTAAGTATTGCTTTTGTCCACTGTTTGTCAGTTACATCTATATTGCGATCTTCAGTGCTAATAGCAACATTGGATGAGTTGTAACAAATCATAGTAAAACTTGGCTTTGTACTGCCACTTATTCCTATAGTTTTTACCCATGCGCTTAAAGTAAAATTTGTAGCTTGTGTAAGTGGAGAATCAAGTTCATACTCTCTATATGCTATTGCATCTGTATCACTTCCATTTAACAAATTATCTGAATCATAAAACTCAAGACAATACACTCCATCAACACCATCACCTACTATTCTAGCAGCTCCCGTGTTAGTCTCGTCAGTAATTGTCCACCCAGCCATATTTCCATTTTCAAATGAACTGTTCGCTCCTAAAAGATTTGTAGTTCCTTCATACATAGCCAGCGTAGGTGTATTGTTCTCATCATTTTCAAAAACAACAGATTGCTTTTCAATAGCTTCTGTTCCCAATGTTCCTTTTGTTGAGTTATTTAATGGAAAGTACTCTACTGTGCCATCATTTCTATGATATCTACTATAGTAGGTCTGTTTCTCATTTCCATCTCTGTCATAAACATATCCTGTTGTAAAGTTTGAAGTACCATTTATTGATTCCTCTGCCTTAGATATCCTACTCATTTCGTCGTAAGTATACTTGGTATCATATCTTACACCATTATTGGTCTCAACTATATTTTCAAGTCTGTCTGCATGATCATAAATATATCTTTGAGTTGAATAACTAGAATTTGATTCACCTAAATCAAGCCTATTTTGTACATATGATAAATTTCCATTAGCATCATAGTGGTATTTATATCTAGTAGTTCCGTTATATTTTATGCCACTTACTCTGTTTAAATCATCATAATCATAACCAACTACTTGATTATTTCCAAAAGTACTATTTAATAGTTTACTTGTCCTTGGCTCATAATTGTTTGTAACAAGTGTCGATGTATTAACTTTTACATGCTTTGGATTTAGAAGAGAGTCATAGTCAAAATCATAAATAAATCCATTATGGCTTATTGTATCTATCATATCAGCTGAATAATAGTATGAGTAATGATTAAAAATATTTTGACCGTCTACACTCTTTCTTACGGTTGTAAGTAAATCAATTGGATTGTCATAGAAAAAATATGTTGTATTATCATCTTTAGGGTCAACCACACTACTCAATGTACCTTTTATAGTATTGAAATTATATGTAACCTCCTTACCTCTTGAGTCAATACTTTTGTGGATATAGTTCCCATCTGTTGTGTGTTGAGTTGATGTATTAATAAAAAGTGATCCATTTCCTGTTTTTTGATGTGTTACATTTCCATAGCTGTCATAGTCCATTTTTGCAACTACATTTTCACCTGATGCAATATCTAAAAGACTATGTTTTTCATCATCACTGTAATTGTATCTATTTTCTGTACCATCAGGTGAAACCGACTTGGTCATATTATCCCTATTATCATAGTCATATTGTGAAGTATAATTTGTTGTTTCTGTAATTGATTCTAAGTTCCCTCTTGTATCATCAAATACATAAGTAGTACCAAAGGACTCTTTATATATCTGAAATCCATCAAAATATACTTCATTTGCATTATTGTAATAGCAGGCTCTTATTTCAATTTTGTCATATTCACCACTTGCTTCAATCCTTCCACAAACATACTGCCATTCTTCACAATCTGGATTGAATGGTATTAGTTCACTATCAACTACATTTTGACTTTTGGTAAGAATAACCTCTAGTGCAAATACTCTATCAGAAGGTGAAATCGGTCCTTCTGTTACTGTATTTGGAACAGACTTTGCTTTTGCCCATCCACCAACAGCAAATACGTCTCCTTTTTTACCATTTCTTATTGGTCTAAAATGACTTAAATACTTATCCTTATCATTGGAACTATTGTTTTCACCAACAATTTTAAAACACTTATTATCTAAAATTTCAGGTATATCATTTCCTAAATACGTAGTCCATATATCACTTGTACCACAAGCTGCACTTTTTACCCAATCAGCAGGCGTATTAGGATAAAAACTACTCATATGTGTCAAATCACTATTCAAGACTATATTATAATTATTTCTGGCTGCTCCCTTTTCTAACTGTAGACAATCAAAAAATGCCATTCCTGATTCTCCTTCAATCCCCATACAAATACTTATTGTACTTGATGTTGAATTTGATGGAAGTGTAAATATTACTTCTGTTCTTTCCCAATCGGAATTTGCATTAAAATATGGACTTGATATAGTTACATCATTACCAGAGCTATTTTTATATATAACAAATATTTTAGCACCTTTGCCTGATGTTTTGGTTATATTCGATGTGCTTAAATAACCAGAAAGAGTATACGTATTTCCTTTTTCCAAAACAATGTTTTGACGAGCATAATGCGTTCCTGATGTATTTGTCTTAGTAACTCTAAATGTCCAATCATCTATAAATTCATTTTCAAGAGTAGTTGAAAATGAACCTATTGAACCTCCGACTGCAACTGTATTCCAGTGATTTGCGAAAATCGCACTCGGATTTAAAATAGGATTCATAATTGATCTCTGTAGTTTTGATTGATGCTGAATTTTATTTCTGTTTACTTCATCAGTGTAATATGAATAAAATTGAGCGTTGTATAAATTATCCCTGATACTCGTTGTGTTTCCATAATTATTGAACTGATAAACATATTCTTTGTTCTCATAATCAGTAAATGTCGTTTGGTTATTTCCAAAATCTATGTTGTATACTTGACCTAATGTGTTATCAACATTTTTTTCACTTATTGTCATAGGGAGTAGTGGTGCATTTGGATTATATTGTATTTGATACATATAACCTGAACAATCTCTTATTTCTTTTAATCTTCCGTTAAATTCATAGTAAAAAGTAGTGGAATTTCCATCTGCATATGTAATTGATTCTAATCTGTTGAATACTCCAGTGTATTGATAGCTTGCCCAAACCCTACCAGAAAAATCTATAATTTGTGATAGATTGTTGTCGGCGTTATAATTAAATGTCATCGTCCTATTAGCGCCATCACGAACTGTATTAATTCTGCCACCATTATATGTAATAGTCATTTGATTGTTATAACCATCTCTTATACTTGTTAGTCTACCACTAGTGTTAAAGTTCAGAGTATTATCCATCTTATCTCTTATTGTAATGGTATTATCAATGTTTTCAGATAAAGATAAATTCAAACCTGATTCATCTTTATAACCGTCCCCGGTATTTTTAAAATAATGTCTTGTACCGTCCTCATCGGTATATATGTAATAATGTATTCCGCCTATTGTACTTGAAATAACTCTTTGATCAATATTGAGCATCCATCCTGGTCCAAAACCATAACTAAAATCTTTATATGCAGTATTATATACATGTTTTATTGATATAGGCATTCTGTTTCCTGACATTGCTATATCATCATGAACATAGACCACATTTCCATTAAAATTATTTATGTAAAGCATACCTGCTCTTGCACCAACTTTAAATGAGTGATATGTCCAATAGCTTTCTAATCCAGCATTGCTTACATACTGTATTCTTACAAATGGTTTTACAACTGATCCGCTAACTTCCGAAGCATAAAATGAAGCCGACACATTACCATTTGTATTATCATCATACTTTATCATGACACCATAATTAGGATCACCTGTATACCAACCTTTAGCACATTTGGTTATATCAGCAGTGAAAACATCTCCTATTGATGGATTTTGATAATCTAACACAACACTCTCGGTTGTTGGACGATTATTCCATGTTATTCCTGATTCTGTCCAAGATCCTGTTACCTTGTGAACATTTATGTGTCCACTATTTGCCATAACAGTTCCTAGATTTAATTCAGCTTTAGTAACCATATCTGCTGCTGAAAGACTTGGCAATGTAAATCTTAAATAAGTCATTCTATTATCATTGTTTGAGTTCTTTCTACAATGAAGATATACAGAATTACCATAATTAGTATTTGGATTTGACTGATAGACAGTACTATCTTGAACAGCAACAGAACTACTTGAACTATTAATATATGGATCAATTATGATAGGATATACTCTTTCATCACTATTTAACCATTCCAAATCAGGTCTTAATGTTAATAAATATTCATCTTTTTTTACTTGTTCTATATCCATTTTTACATCATAACTAATTTCACCAATTGCATCATACATAAATGGAGTATCAATTGTAAATACAAGTATTGAAGGATCTTTTTCATCCATAAATTTAATAGTATTATTATCACCTCTATTTGGAATAACGTTTTTCACTGATAAATTAAATAAAAAATCTGTCTCTTCAGTTTTTGAATTAATAATGATATCTTCTTTTACAGATTCTGGTAGTATTTGATATTTGATATCTATTCCAGGTTTTACATCTTTATATATTATTTCTGTAGATAGATTTTTTAAGAATTGTTTTTTATCTCTTTCAGATAAGTCTTCATTTTTTGTATCTGGTTCAATTACACTAACTTTTGATTTGGAATTACTATCAATGCCCCAGGATAGTTCATAGTCATTTTTAGTTACTGTTACCATTTTTTTTGGAATCGACGTTTTTGGATACTTTTACTCTAAAATCATTTGATTTGTTTTTAAAAATATCATTCTTATCATCATCTGTTGTTTCAATAAGAGTATTGTCAATATCTTTCCACTCTCCATCTTCCTCATAATGGACTGAAAATGGATAAATTACTGCTTCAAATGACATATCATCTCTTAAAAAATGTTTTACATTTTTGTCTCTTCTCGAAATATCTTCCCCTACTAATTTTACTTCGTCTTTTTTTGATTCTCTTTCATACTGTATTGCTTCTTGAGGTTCTTGTGGTAATTCTTGAATTATTTTATGCTGTTGACTCTCTGAAAATATGTTTGCTGGAAAAAAGTTAACTACCATACTGATAATTAATACAAAAGAAATTTGCTTTATGAATTTTTTCATGTTTTTATCCTCCTCGAAATTTAAGATATGTGCTACTAACCAAACTACTAATAATACTAAAACTACGAGTAAAACCAACAACCACAATCTAAATACTATTAATTTTGACATTTCTCACCGCAATACCTTATTATAGATTCACCTCCATTTCCTTTATTATTTATTTTTCAACATGACTTCCAAGGTTAATTTTATACATATTAACTTTTTATGTCAAGCTTTTTATGTTAAATTTATAAAAATACTTACGTTTTTAAAAAATCAATAATTTACCCTTGCAATTTAGTTGTATTCATGGTAAAATACTCTTTGTCAATTAACTCGCAGGAGGTGAAAGGGTTGCCAAATGTTAAATCTGCAATAAAAAGAGTACGTATTACAAAGCATAAGACGCTTAAGAACAGTATTAGAAAGTCTGCTTTGAGAAAAACAATAAAGAGATGTAAGGAAGCTATTGCTAGTTCAGACGCAAAAGCTGTAGATGTATTCAAGAGCGCAGTAAAGGCTATAGACAAGTCAGTGGCTAAAAATATACTTCATAAGAACACCGCTGCGAGAAAAAAATCTAAACTTGCAAAAGCCTTGAAAGCTGCTAATAAATAATAAAAAAAGACGTACATAGTACGTTTTTTTTATTTTAAGTCTTATAAAGCACAAGTCTCAGGCACGAGCTTTTGATTAGCTTTTTTTACCTCAATCTTCTGCCATTTTGCATATAAGTACTTCTGCTGCAATTCTATCATTTATTTTTCCTGTCTTAATAGCTAAATCAAGTTCCATTGTTTCCTTAATTACTTCTTTTAACTTATCTACAGAAAAACTTCTAGTCTGATCATATACTTTATTTCCTACATAAGGTGTTATACCCATTTTAGAGCATACATCCTTTTTAGCCATGCCTTCATCACACAAAAGTTTCATCTCTAATATAAGTCTTAATTGGCGTGCAATCATTATTAGTATCTTTGGTAAAGGTTCTTTTAAAATTATCATATCATTTAAAAGCTTTAGAGCTATATTAATTCTCTTCTCAGCAATAGCATCTATTAAGTCAAATATTCTGCTTTTAATAGACTTAGTACACACCTTATCAATAACTTTAGTATCTACCTGTACTTTTTCACCTAAATAAAGTACAACCTTATTAACTTCATTTAATATTTGTGTCATTCCAGGTTCGCATATGTTAACTAAATAAGATGCAGTATTAACATCAATTTCTTTTTTGCTTGAATTAAAAGCCTTAACAACCCATTTTACAAGTTCTGGCTGTTTCTGATATGGAAACTCAACTATAAGTCCATTCTTTTTTACTCTATCAACAAGCTTAATTCTTTTGTCAATAGAATCCTCAAAAAACACAAGGCAGGTATATGGAGCAACACTTGCTAAGTACTCAGTTAATTGGTCATTTCCATCTTGCTTTGCTTTTGCAGTAAATATGCCTGACTTTTTTACAACAACAAGTTTTCGCTCCGAAAATACAGGGACTGTATCACAAGATTCAATAATATTTTCCACTTGAACTTTACCATCTAATACTATTTTATTAAGATTGGTTAAATCATTTTTTAAAATAATCTCTTCAATCTTTTCTAAATAATATTTTTTGAGAAAGTCTTCATCACCATAAAATAAGTACAGATTTTTTATATCTTTGTTTTTTATATCTTTTTTTAAAATTTCTAAACTCATATTAATTTCACCATACCCAATTTAATTTGCATATTGTAGGTTTTTTGCAATCTTCTTTAGCCTTATTTTTTCACCATATGTATTAAGTATTATAGCACCGTCTCTGTCAGTTCTAAATACATGAATATTGCTATTTTCTAAAAGCTCTATTACTTCATCAGATGGATGTCCAAAATTATTTCTTCCCACACTAATAATAGCTGCAATGGGATTGACTCTTTCTAAAAATTCAGGTATTGTTGATGATATTGACCCATGATGAGCAACTTTTAAAATATCAGCACTTAAATCAACACCATCATTAATAAGCATCCATTCTGCTTCTTTCTCTATATCTCCTGTAAATAATATACTTACTCTTTCATAGATTAACTTTAGCACCAATGAATTATTGTTTAAAAGTGACTCATCAATATAAACACCTTTTTTAGGATGTAAAACATCAAAATAAGTTTTGCTATCAAGCTCAATTATATCACCTTTTTTGCATCTTTCAACACTAATATTTTTATTATGTGCTATTTCAAGAAGATCTTCAAGTCCATCCATAAAATAAATATCGGGTATCACAAAGTGTGAAACATTAAAACTTTCAAGGACAGGTTTAAGCCCCTGAACATGATCATTATGTCCATGGGTTGCTACAACAATATCTATATTTGATACTCCATAATCTAAAAGAAATGGTATTACTACAGTGTCTCCAATATTTGATTCTGAAATATAACTTGAATAACCTCCACCATCAATCAAAATTGTTTTTCCTGTAACTGTTCTAACAAAAGCACAATCTCCTTGACCCACATCTAAAAAAACCACCTCTAGTCCCTTTGGAATAAAATTATTTGTAATTATAATAATAAAACAAATTACACCTATCACCACATAATGCTTAAACACAAGAATGGCTTTATATGTAGGCTTATACCATAAAAAATAAAAAATCAACACATAGTATAAAATAATATTACTAATCATTGGTGTTGTTATTCTTACAACTGCAAAAGGAAGATTAGATGTGATGCTAGATACAAAAAGCACAAAACTAAGTAGAGTGTTGCTAATTAAGCCTATTATTTGAGATAAAAATATGTGTACTTCACCTAAAACAGCCATCATAAATCCTAGTATTGTTATAATTCCTACCACAGGAGCCACCAAAACATTTGAAATAATTGATACTACGGATACTTCATTAAAATAATAGGCAACAATAGGCAGTACTCCCAATTGAGCTGATAGAGTTAGGGAAACAATGTTTGTCAATGACTGGGGTAATATATTAAAACTAAGGATTTTCTTTAGATTTGTATAAAACAGGACAATTGAAATTGTTGCAGCAAAAGAAAGCTGAAATCCAATATTAAAAAGAGTTGCTGGATTATATAAAAGAATTAGAAATGATGCTAATGCAATGCTATTTAAAGAATCTGGCTCTCTTTTTATAATCTGTCCTATCAAAACTATACATGCCATTATAACTGCTCTTACAACAGACGGACCAAAACCTGTTACAACAGTATACATAACAAGTATTATTATGATAAAAATATTTGCCAAGTTTCTTTTAATTCTTATCTTTTTAAAAAAAATCACCAGTCCCAAAATAATAAATCCCACATGGGTTCCTGAAACAACAATTAAATGAGCCAGACCAGCTCCTCTGAATATTTTTTCAACATCCCCCTCTAAGCCTTCCTTATACCCTAAAAGTATGGCATTTAATAAAGACGCCTGTCTCTCTGGTAAACTTAAGTTTATATTCTCTAACACTCTATTTCTTATAGATAGTCCATATTTTACAATGAAAATACCTTTATATTCATTACCTACCCGTATATTATTTTGTGTAGCAAAAATTGTTGCAGATATGCCTGATTGATTCAAATACTTTCTAAAATCAAATCCACCAGGATTTCTTCTTCCACCTGGTAATCTTAATCTTCCTAATACAACTACTTCTCTTCCATACTCTAATAGTTCCATATCACTGTTATTTATAGTAGAAAACTGTATCCTGCCTTCTATTTCATTCCAGTCTCCTTTTAAAAGTCTTACTTTTTCAGTTTTTAAAACATATGTAATTCTAGAGTTTTTAATTTGAGGATCGGAAATTATATAACCCTTTATCTCAACTTCTTTATCAGAAAACTCGATAAATTTATTAATATTTTTATTATATACAAATAGATAGTTAGAAGCACCAATTAAGAAAAATAATATCGTCCATAGCATAACAAAACTTTTTTGCTTTCTAATATCAAAAACAACCAATACTATTAATACAAGTGTAATAAAAGACAAACCTATAAATAAATAGGATTGAGTAAAGTGAGCAATCAATATACCACATATTAGAGAGATAGAAAACAAAAGAAGAGGTCTTTTCATAAAACACCTCACAGAGTAAACTTAAAGACTTCTAAGAAAATCTCGGGGTATCGAGCCCCTTCGTTTATAAGTCTTTATATTTGCTCTAAGACTTATAATAGGGACTCTTCACCACCTGAAAATCACTAATATTTTAGACATTCCTTGGAATGCTAAAACATAAATTCCACTACTATTTCACTTTAGACCTTATTTGATGCCAAATAGGTCACGTGAAAAGTGGAACTAATATTTTAGACATTCCTTGGAATGCTAAAACATAAATTCCACTACTATTTCACTTTAGACCTTATTTGATGCCAAATAGGTCACGTGAAAAGTGGAACTAATATTTTAGACATTCCTTAATCTAAGATTCTTCTTGCTGTCATATAAGTTCTTTGATAAAATCCACTTGTTATATCACTAATTACTACACTTCTTGAATTGTTTCCTGAAGAAGCATGTATAAAATTGCCACCACCTATATATATACCTGAATGATTTATATAGCTTGCATTTCCTCTGGTATCAAAAAACACTAGATCGCCTGGCAGTAAGTCTTCCTTTGCAATCCATTTTCCTTGTGTCGCCTGACTTGATGCAACACGTTCTAGCCTAATATCAAAATTATTAAATACATACCAAACAAAACCAGAGCAATCAAATCCACTTGGACTGCTGCCACCATAAACATACCTAACACCTAAAAAGTTTTTAGAATATTCAACTAATTGTTTGCGTATTTCGATAGAACTAAACTCTATATTATTAGAAGATGAACCTCCACCCCTTGTAGCTAATTGGGGCATGTCCGGAATAATTGAAACATATGAACTGTGAACCCATCCTGTTGAACCTGTAGATGTAATTATTTTATACCAACTATCATCCTGCCCTTTAATTTCAACTCTTTCATTGCTGTTCAAACTGCCGATTATCTTAAAGTTTGTACCTGCTCCTTCTCTGACATTTAAAGTTGATGCTGTTACTCTACCTATCTGATCAAGATTTTCTACTGATTGATTTACTGCTATTGATGTTTCTTCTACTAATTCAAATCCTCTATTCATACCACTATAAACAGAATCATACCAGCCATTTGAACTACTTAGCACGCCTATTCTGTTGCTTATTGGCATTTGGTCAAAAATTTGAGTGAGTATCACAGGATCTTGCTGCGCATTTAAAACGTTTGCCGTTGTTATGACATCTCTCTTGCCATCTGCATTAGATATGTTTGTCGTCGTAGAAAGTAAACAAATGAAAGCAGATATGTACAGCATAACTCTTTTAAACTTTAACATGAATAGTCCTCCTACTTCTTTTGTACCTGATAGAATCTTTAGTAATAATACTAACGAAAAAATAATTCATGAATGCCTAATTGGTGCTTTATGTAAAAACAACTATGCAAAAATTACTTTTTCATAAATTCAATTCAAAAATATTATAACCTTCATATTTTTCTTTGTCAAATTTCACTTTTTAGAAAAGTAGTAACTTTCCCTATGATTACATCAATTGTAAAGTTATTTATACTACCCTATATAATTTATCGGCTATTTTAATATTTATATAAACAGTTTTTTTATCTGTTTATAATAGTTTGTTCCAGCAGAATTTACTGGGTATATGTAACAAAAGTGAAGAAAAATAACGCGCGCTCCAACTTATTAAGTCCATTACAACTTCTACTGGGATATATACTTACACATAACAATTGGATTAAAGGGTTTTTCACTAAGCTCTAGAAAACTATTTAGACTTTCCATTTCTTCAAAACCCTGCTTATGCCAAAATTTTATGGCCTTAATATTATCTTTAGCAACTGCCAGACACACACTTTTAATATTTTTATTTGATTTAAAGTGATTAATTAATAAATTAACAGCTTTCTGTCCATAACCCTTTCTTTGAAATCCAGATTCTATTATAACTAATCGAATCCATAGAGTTCTTTTATCTAAATTTATATACTTGCCTTTTAAAACTCCAATCATTTTGTACAAATTACAACTGTAAATTCCTACAAAAAATTCATCTAGACATAGTATACTTTCATTATACTTTCTAACAAGATGGTTAAATGATATAGGATAGTCAACACCTGTAGCATATTTATACTCTTCATAATTGTTATACCATTTGTATATGTACTTAAGCTCATTAAGTTTTATATCTTTCAAGAATATATCATCACCCTGTATGTTTAAAGAAAGCATAAAAAAATCTCCTTTTGTTACTTATGGGACATATTGGTTTTACGTGTAGATAGAAGTTATCATGATAATTCTTATCACAATCTTTTTACATCATTATGACTAAAAACCCTTAGCTATTTTTTATGATTTTTGTTCATTATGCCAATTAACAAATAATGATTTTTAGTATATACTATATATAGTACAGAGAACTTTTAAGTACTTTTTCCTCTATACATTTATTATATGATATATACTGCAGGCACTAACTGCAGTTTTTTATTGGGCATTTATAACCACCAATAATTCCCTCTTTTTCTGATCTAAAATCTATTCCCTCTTAATATAAAAACATGTTTTCAAACTTTTTTGCTTTAACTTGGATATATAAAACTTGTAAGATAATCCAGTATTCAAAATATAACAAGCTTTTAAATATTCTGAATACTGAATTCTTGAAAATTTGCCGATCTACAATATACTAATACTTTCTCCCTTAAGGACCTTATTTGTATTTCTAACAGCACACATTTTACCACACATAGTACAAGTATCTTCATCCTCTGGCATTGAACTTTCTCTATATTTTCTTGGTTTTTCACTATCAATGGCAAGGTCAAACATCTTATTCCAATCAAGATTTTTTCTTGCCTCACTCATTTCATAATCCCATTCTCTGGCTCCTTTAATGCCTTTTGCAATATCTGCAGCATGAGCAGCAATTTTTGAAGCAATTATTCCCTCTTTCATATCATCTAAATCAGGAAGTCTTAAGTGTTCTGCTGGTGTCACATAACATAAAAAATCTGCTCCATTTGCTGCTGCAATAGCACCTCCTATTGCACTTGTAATATGGTCATATCCTGGTGCAACATCTGTTACAATTGGCCCTAAAACATAAAATGGTGCCCCATGGCAAAGTCTTTTTTCTAATACCATGTTTGCAGCAATTTCATTTATAGCCATATGTCCAGGACCTTCAATCATAACCTGTACATTCTTCTCCCATGCCTTTTTTGTCAATTCACCCAATACAATAAGCTCTTCTATTTGAGACGCATCTGTAGAATCGTTTATACTTCCAGGTCTTAATGCATCTCCTAAGCTAATAGCAACATCGTATTTTGCAAGTATTTCCAACACCTCATTGTAGTACTCATAAAACGGATTTTCATTTCCTGTAAGCTCCATCCATGCAAACATAAGGGATCCACCTCTTGATACAATGTTTGTAAGCCTTTTGTTTTCTTTGAATCGTCTTGCTGTCTCTTTGTTTATACCTGCATGTATAGTCATGAAATCAACACCATCATCTGCATGCTTTTCAACTACATCTAAAAATTCTTTTGCAGTTATATCTTTTAATTCCTTATCATAAAAGCCCACTGCATCATATACAGGAACTGTTCCAATCATAGCTGGAGAAACATTTACAAGCTGTCTTCTAAATTCCTGAGTTTTTCCATATGAGCTAAGATCCATAATTGCCTCTACTTTTAATTCTATTGCCTTTTTTACCTTACTCATTTCAATATCGAAGTCACAACAGTCTTTAGATATTCCCAGATTAACATTTATTTTTGTCCTTAGACCTTCACCAATACCTTCAGCATCTAAGCTTTTATGGTTTTTATTTGCAGGTATTATTACTTTCCCCTCTGCAATAAGCCCCATTATTTCCTGCTCGCTTTTTCTTTCTTTTTTAGCAACAATTTTCATTTCATCAGTTATAATACCTTTTCTAGCAGCATCCATTTGAGTTGTATACATTTTATAAAACCCCTTTCGAAATACTTATTTTTACTTTTTCAATTTTTCCTTCAATATCATCTGCACCAACAATCTCCGTCACCATTGCAACACACTTAGCTCCCTTAGATAAAACTTCACTTAAATTATGCTCTTTTATACCTCCTATAGCAACGTAAGGTAAATCAATGTTCTTGACTACATACTCTAAGTACTCAAGCCCTACTGGATCACAAACATCTTTTTTAGTATAAGTTTTATATATAGGCCCCACTCCGATATAATCAACTCCCTGAGATAAAGCGGCTTGAGCCTGTTTTGGTGAATGTGTTGAAAGTCCTATAATCATATCTTCTCCTACAAGCTCTCTCACCTTTTCAACAGGCAAATCATCCTGACCTAAATGAACTCCATCGGCTTTAACCATCATGGCAATATCAATATGATCATTTAATATAAATATCACATCTGATTCTTTTGTCATCTCTCTTAACTTCACACATTCTTTATACTTTTCAATGTGGCTTTTATATTTTTCTCTATACTGTATTATTTTAGCACCCGAATTTATCATCTTTTCAACAACTTCAATATTACTTCGTCCATTTGAAAACTCATGTGCCGTAATACAATATAGCCCTTTTAAATCTATTATTTTTCTTTTAGGCATCTCAAGTTTAAAAAATTCTTTTTCTAATTGATATACTGAAAATCTAAAGTCCTCATAACTTTTAGAAAGTTGGTACAAATTCAAAACCTTTAAATTTTCTTCAATAGCCCTCAGTGCTTCCTGAAGCCTTTTGAAATTTGCAGTTATTAGTTCTATCATTGATGTCTTAGAGTCAATTTTAAGCTCTTTTGAGACCTCTAAGCCAACATCCTTATGAGAATCTCTGCTGTCTAATAAAGAAGGAAGATGGCTCATAACTTCCTTTCTTATTCCATGTCTTATTTCTTTTAATTTTCCACAAATATTTTTATCATTATAATAAAATCTGGCTAAGTCTTCTAAAACTCTTACGCCTTCAGAAGCTCTGTTTATATTGGCATCAATAATTCTGTATAGTTTATCCATTTTTATCACTCCCTTCTCCCTCAAGAAAATAGGTTAATACAATATCTGCTTGCTTTGCAGCAGCAATATTAACTCTTGGTGATATGGGGGGCATATTCTCTCCTACCTCTGTAACAAAATCACCTACCATATAAAACTTATCATGAACTTTTCGTGTCTTTATACTGTCACTATTCCCCCACCCAGCAAGCCCAGATGCGCAGACAAGAAGCTTATCTGAGGACATAAAGTTTTCTACTATAAGTTTTTTATATAAAACTTTATCAAATGCCTCGATTAAAACATCACAGTCGTCAAACAACGCTTTAATATTATCCTTAGTTACCTTATCACATATAGCTTCAATATCTATATCCGGATTAATTCTCTTTAAATTTAATTTAAGAGCCTCAACTTTTGACATATTAATTTGATCTATAAAGAAAAATTGTCTGTCAAGATTTGAGGATTCCACTACATCAAAATCAACTATTTTAAACTTACTAAATCCACTTCTAACAAGATTAAAAGCACAATTAGATCCTAACCCACCAGCTCCTGCTATGCCTATCTTTACTTTTTGAAGCCTTGCAAGATTTTCTTTTCCAATATATTTCACAAGACCCTTTTCAAAATTATTTAACATACTAACCACCATTTTAATTTTTTTAAAGCTTATGAATAAACTTTATATTGCCTGCCAATCTTTAAATACTGGTTGAAAACCCTTTTTATAAATTATATTTTTTATTTCGTCAACACTTCTTTGATCGGATATATCAAACTGCCCCTCACTTTTTTCATCTAATGTGTGTCCTCCTACTTCAGTAGAAGATCCAGCAGACATTTTAGTAATACCAAGGCCTATAAGATTGTCTCTTAATTCGGCTCGTTCTCTTGTAGATAATGTTATCCCTGTTCTTGGCATATAAAGTCTTAGTGCCAAAATAATCTGAACTAAATGCTTATCTTCCACATAAAATTCTGGTTGGAACTCTCCTTTGTGAGGTCTTATTCTAGGAAGTGAAATTCCTATTTCAGTATCTAAGTATTTATTTTGCAGATAATTACCATGAAGCCCTGTAAAGAAACTTTCACGTCTCCAATGGTCAAGACCTAAAAGAGCTCCAATATTTACACTTCTCATTGATGCTTGGCATGCTCTTTCAGGTGCATCAAGCCTGTATCTGTAATTTCTCTTAGGTCCGCTCAAATGAAGGTTTTTGTATATATCTTCATTGTACACCTCTTGATATATGGTAAGCCCATCTACTCCTGCCATAATCAACTCTTTGTACTCATGTTCATCAAGTGGATAAATCTCTATAGTTATTGATGTAAAATACTTCTTTAAAACTTGTATACACCTTGCTATGTAATCTACAGGGGTATGTTCTCTTGATTCTCCTGTCAAAATAAGTATATGTCTTAAGCCTGAGTCAGATATAATCTTAGCTTCCTTTTCAACCTCATCCATCTCAAGTTTTTTTCTTGTAATTTTGTTTGTTACATTAAACCCACAGTATAAACATTGATTGATACAATAATTTGCAAGATAAAGTGGCGTATATAAAAATATAACTTTTCCAAAATGTTGGATTGTAAGGTTCATTGATTTTCTTGCCATTATCTCTAAATAATTCTCTGCTTTGTGTGATAAAAGGGTTAAAAAATCAATTTCATTAAGCCTTTCTTTATTTATAGAATTTAAAACATCTTCATCAGTGATCTTATCAAAAAAACCTTTAAAGTCAAAATCTTTATACTTTATGTACTTATCATAGTAACTCATTATCATCCTCCTTTCCTATTACTTTTCAGAATAGAACCTTTTTTTATTTAGGCTAAAAATCCTGTGAGGGGTGATGATGCCTCAGCATACTCTTTAACTGCTCCAGTACCTGACAAAAATGCTTTTCTTCCAGCCTTTACTGCCAGTGCAAATGCTTCTGCCATAGCTACCGGATCCTTTGCAGTTGCTATAGCTGTATTTACTAATACAGCTGCTGCTCCAAGTTCCATAGCCTCACATGCTTCTGAAGGTTTACCCAATCCTGCATCAACAATTATTGGCAATTCAATTTCATTAATTAGAATTTTAATCATTTCTCTTGTTTTAAGCCCCTTATTAGTTCCAATAGGTGCACCTAAAGGCATTACTGCTGCTGCTCCTGCATCAACTAATCTTTTTGCAGCCATAAGATCTGGACTCATATATGGCAACACTACAAAACCCTCTTTAGATAGTATATCAGTTGCCTTAATAGTTTCTTGATTATCAGGAAGAAGATACTTATTGTCTGAAATAACTTCTATCTTAATCAAATTACCACATCCTGATGCCCTTGCAAGCCTGGCAATTCTAACAGCTTCCTCTGCATTTCTTGCCCCTGATGTATTTGGCAATAAAATACAGTTTTGTGGAATATAATTTAACATGTTTTCATCTTCAGAATCAAAATCAATTCTCCTTAATGCTACTGTGACAATCTGGGCACCTGAGCCCATTATAACATCAGGTATTATACTATTTGAAGGAAACTTACCTGTTCCTACAAGCAATCTGCTATTAATTTCTCTTCCTCCAATCACCAATTTATCATACATATCATCCACCTCCAACAAATCTTAAGACTTCTAGATTGTCCCCTTCTTTTAATATGGTTTTATCCCAATGTTCTTTACTTAGAACCTGATGATTGTACTCAACTACTATTCTTTCAGGCTCAAGCCCTTTTTGTTCAATGAGCTCAATTAAAGATAAACCTTCATCAATATCTGTCTTTTTCCCATTTAATGATATTTCCAAAATTATTCCTCCCTTTCCTCTTGTGTCTTTCACTTTGTTCTAAGGATTTAAAATAAAAGCTTGGGTCATCCTTTAAGTCTTTGACTTAAGTATAATAATTCAAGTAAAAAAGCTTACCCTTTGCAGGTAAGCTCTAATCACAAAAATATAATTAACATGCTTCCCTACGGCGGTACTATCCGCGTCAGGTTCAAAGGGTTAAGAGTTGTACTCTTTCTCAGCCATAAAGGCACCCCTAGCTTAAATATTTACTTGTCATTTAAATTATATATTATTACTATTAGGTTGTAAACAAATAGTTTTACGTGGGTACATGTAACAAATGTGAAAAAGAATATACAACCTCTAAACATTTCCTAAAGTATTTATTTGTACGGATCAATTGTTTGAATTGTTCCATCATCATTATATTTCAGTTCGGTATACTTAACACAACGCCTGTTGTCAGCTCCACCTGATAGAGAACTATCATGGTAAAACAAGTACCACTTATCTTTAAATTTCAAGATGGAATGGTGCGTAGTCCATCCTATTACAGGATTTAAAATTCTGCCTTTGTAAACAAAAGGACCTTTTGGACTCTTACTTATTGCATATACTATATAATGAGTTGAACCTGTAGAATAGGATAAATAATAATATCCATTATGTTTATGAAGCCATGGTCCTTCAAAATATCTTCTATCTTCATCCCCTGCAAGTATAGGATTTCCCTCTTCGTCAACAATAGATATTTCTTGAGGTGTCTCCTTAAATGTAAGCATATCATCACTTAACTCGGCAACTCTTGGGCCAAAAGCAGGCTCATTTTTAGGAGGTTCTCCTCCATCAGGGTCGAATTTTCCTGTTTTCCACTTTTCCAATTGACCTCCCCAAAGACCTCCAAAATAAATATATGCTTTATTATCATCATCAATAAAAACAGCAGGATCTATACTAAAACTTCCTGGAATATAGTCCTTTTGAGGTGTAAAAGGACCATACGGTGTTGGACTTGTAGCTACACCAATTCTAAAAATATCATCTTTATCCCTTGCAGGAAAGTAAAAATAATATTGGTTATTTTTAAAAGCAGCATCTGGTGCCCACATTTGCTGTTTTACCCATGGAACATCCTTCATATGAAGTACTTGTCCATGATCTACACAGGGAGACTCAAAATCATCTAAAGATAAAACGTGATAATCCTCCATGTTGTATTGATCCCCATTGTCATTTGAATCTCTTACCTCATCTAAGTCATGTGAAGGATATATGTATATCTTTCCTTCAAATACATGAGCTGAAGGATCAGCTGTATAAATGTGTTTTACCAAAGGTTCATTAGGCTTTGTAGCTTTTGACATAGTATTTAATCTCCTTTAAATTAATTTTGTAATTATGCAAGAAATAAATAAGGAATGTCTGAAATATTACTTTCACTTTTCACGAGGCCTATTTAGCATCAAATAAGATCTGTAGTGGAAGTTATATTTTCATCAATCCTAAGTGTATATATTTTGTGTAAAACTCAAGTTAATAAACATACAATTATTATTATACCAGTGTAATTTTAAGAATCAAGTATCGATTAAAATATTTCATTATTCTTAAAAAATACATTTCTCAAATAGAACCTTTAATTTATGCACTTGTCATTTATTTACTTATACAAACAGGCACATACTTAATTGAAAATTATTAGCACGATACTTTTTAGCCTATGTTAGTAAGCTTTTTACTCATGATTGTCTATTCACCAGTATAAGTTATAATTTCATTCCAGAGCTCTTCTCTTCCCTGCTTGGTTTCAGAAGAATACGGAATGATACTTATAGCTTCATCAAGTTGTAATGTCTTAGCTATATCTGTTAAACGTTCTTTTACTTTTGAACGAGGTATTTTGTCAAGTTTTGTAGCTACTATTAAATGAGATAAACCTACATTTAGAATCCACTGATACATAAGTTTATCGTCAGAAGAAGGAGAATGCCTTATATCAACTAGCATAATAACAAGTTTTAACTGTTCTCTAGTTGTCAAATAAGTTTCGATAAAACCTCCCCAGGTGGATTTTATTGTTTTTGACACTTTTGCATATCCATAACCTGGTAAATCCACAAAATATAATTTCTCATCAATATTATAAAAATTAATAACCTGTGTCTTTCCTGGCGTAGCGGCAACCCTTGCAAGTTTTTTTCTATTTAACAAAGAATTAATGAGTGATGATTTACCTACATTTGATCTACCTACAAAAGTTATTTCAGGTATATTATTTTCCGGATACTGTTGCGGTTTAACAGCAGTTACTTCATATTTTGCATTGTTTAAATTCAATTTAATTACCTCTTTTATTAAAATTAGTTTCTATTCTGAAAATACTTTTCATATAGAAGCTTTTGATTTTATGCACGTACCATTTGCTTGCTTTGCAAATAGGCACATGTACAGAGACATTTTTATCTTATGATTGTTAGCTTTATGCTCTTAAAAGTCTAATGCTCTTAAAATTATTATATCATTTAATTAATAAATTAAAAGTCTTTATCTTTTACTTCTTAAATAAATTTAAATAAACCCTATTATTAATATGCTTAGCATATTTTTAAACACACTATTTATTACATGCACCCAAGATGCTCACGGCAATAGCATAAAAAAATTTTACCATGGTATGAATTACAGCTAAAATTTTAAATGCATATATAATAAACTAATGACCATAGATAATAATAGATAGTACGGTCAAAATCAATGGTCAGGAAGCAATTATATATGGAAAGTTTTTTGATTATCTTACAGTAATTTTTGATCCTAGATAAAAGATAAAGTCCTGCATAAATTGATGGATATACTTTTTATTGCTGTGATAGCTCACCTGAAGATTATAAGAGCATAGAATAATATGTAACCCTGTAAGAAAATAAAAGGTCGGGGCTCGATGCTCCAACCTTTTATTTGTTTAAAAAGAGTTTTTAACTACTACTCTACTGGAAATTTGTTAATAATGCCCAAGATATATCTTTTAAGTAACGTATAATCAATTGAATCTATTTCTCCATCACCATTTAAATCAGCTGCATCAATATTGGGAATGTCATTTAATATTTCAAGAATATATCTTCTCATTATTACTATATCTGTCGAGTCTATTTGACCATCATTATTGAGATCTCCATATATGATTTCTTTTGATTTATCAGCAACAGCATCATTTAAGCTAAAAAACTCAACCGTGTAATTAATCTCAGCATCTATACGTTTAGAATTATCATATGTATACATACCAGTTATATTTACATCAAAGATATCATCCTTATTGTAATTTCTATCCAATTTAGGTCTAAAAATAATGCAATTTCTCTGTCCATAATTATTAGTATCTACATTGAAGAATCCATTTTCTTCAATAGTATCTTCGTCATCTTTAAAAATCCATACTTTATTATCATTTCTTCTTGTAAGAGTTACTTCGATATCCTTTTTTGAAAATAAATAACGATACTCAGGAGTAACTGACCAAGCCATATTTCTGCCAAAGTATTCTATAGGCATATAATTTCTTGCCGGCCATGATATATAGTCATATCTAAATTGAGGCCTTCGAGAACGGTCAAATACATATGTACTAGAACGACTTCTGTAATGACCAAAACCTATTTGTTGCATATCAGGATTCAACAACCACCTGCGATGTCCAAGATTTTGAATATTACGATCATCTGAATCATCCATACAAGCCATTACACTTCTTCTAATATTTGAATAACCAATACTAAGATTAGAACTTGAAGTTCCCCTATATGCAATCTTATAAAAATCTTCACACATATCATCAGGTTTTTCTGGGTGATGAGTTAAAATATTACCTAAGGCAACAAGTATTACTGCTCCGTGTTGTGCGTAATTGTTATAATTGTCATTTAAAACAATGTCATCTGGTAATCCAACTAGATAACGTGTAAAGTTAACACAATTCAATGCTTCTTCTAAATGCTCACTTTTTACTTTTCCAGCGACATGTGGAGCTTGAGCACTAGGTTCAATTTCATAATCAACAGATGTAATCCTAGATAAAGGAAATGTGTTTTTTTGGTAATTTTCAACTATGTCCTCAATAGTTCTATCCTCTAACATACTTTCAGCGGCATTTAAACAAACCGTATTAAAAAAAGCCACCACAATTAAAATTACAATTATTCTCTTTACTCCCATTCTCATAACTACTCCTCCTTGTTTTTTTAATTAATATATAATTAATTCTTTGTTTTTCTTCCTCTTTTTGAGAAAGATTTATTAATAGTATTTTTATATTATAGAATCTTCTATGTACCATATAGGTTGTTCGAAAATATCAATTACCAGTTCACCCTCTTCTGTCATAGAACCAATTAAAGTTAATTCATCATCATATTCAAGAGTATTTGTGTAAATATCTTGAATAGTTCGTTTTTTAAACATTTTTTCATCAAGTTCCATAATAATTTTATTTTCAACTACACTATAAAATCCTGTTACTTTATATTTGGGAATATCAAAATCAGCATTTTGAAGAGCTTCAGGAGTATAGTACCACAATATAAACCTACCATCTTTATTGAAATCTATTCCTCCAACAGTTAAAATAACTCCTTTTCCCCATATATACCAGTCAAGTTCTCGCAAAATAACTTTTATATCCTCATTTTTTAAAGGTGAATATCCTTGCAATAGCATAAAGTTATACTCTTTTCTTATTATGCTAAAATCGTCTTCATTTTTTATTATATCTATATATGAATTATCAATTTTAATAATATGTTGTAAAACACTAAATAACTCATCTAGTCCATTGTGTTGAGTACGTATTAGGTTATCATTATTAATTATATTAAATTCTGTAGGAAATGAAGCATATTTTAATATCTCATAATTAATATTAATCAAACAAGAAACAGTCCTGGCATAATAATAATAAGCATTTATGTTATCCGTATTTATAATCGCTTGATAAAATTTATCAAGCGCATTTAAATATAGTTCTGATATTTCTTCCCAATTATTTTCTGTTACTTCATAAGTTTTTGTATATTGAAATAGTTCATATCCTTCATTAAAGTATTGATTTACAACACCCGATTCTTCATTATTATTATTATCAGAAACACTAGCTTCTTCATTATTATTATCAGAAACACTAGCTACTTTATCACTATTATTAGAAATATCATTTTCCTCATTTACACTTACACACGAACTAGTAAAAAAAAGCAATATTATACTTACAAAAATTATATTTTTCACATATATTCACCTCTCATTTAGGTATATATTGGTGTCTAATCTGAAAGCAAATTTCAGATTAGAACCCTTCGATTTAATGGGTTTGCAATTTGTTTGCTCTTGCAAACACGCAAATGCGCATAGACATTCACTAGCAATATACTTTTCATCCTATGTTTGTGAGCTTTATGCGCATGAATGTCTATAAAGAATTTATATTAATCATTAATTCAGTCTTGTTTCTTACCTCACCATATTCATATATAATTTTACATCAGATTTAAATTCCTCCCATTTTTTATTTTCACTTGGAGTATAACCCATTCTAACTCCAGAATTAGAATCAATATATGATTTCCAAGCTTCATCTTCATTAATAAAAATCTTAGGACAATCTTTTGTAGTAAAATCATGGTGTCTTAAGAGTCCTGTTTCAACATTTAATCCATGTTCTTTTAATTTATCTGCAGTGAATCTAACTAATGCGGTGTACGTTTGTGAGCCAAAATTACCATTTGTATCAATTGGCACAACTTCAATATTCAAAGTACGATCGTGGACTCGATTACCTATGTTTTCAATTTTACCATTACTCGTAAATCTTTCTAGGACCATACGTGTATAGTAACTTCCACCACTTGTGTATGCAGCCATATCATCTGGAACTATTTTCAATATTCTTCCTTCATGACCTATTAGATAGTGTGCACTTGCATAAACATTGCTAAAATGATGCCTAGTATTTTCAATCCTTTGGTTAGGATATGGTCCTATCCAATGAATTACTACTGCTTCTATTTTGGAATCAAGAGCTCTTGCTCTCATATTGGTTCTAATATTTTCTAATAAATTAGTTTCAATAGTATAATTCTGTTGATGTACATTATAGTTTGATGTAAATGTTCCAGCTACTTGTACCTCAATAGTTCTTGATTCTGCAAGCATTCCTCCTGTTGGAACAGTTCTACCTTTCACTTGTATATTATGTTTACCAGCAGTTTGCATTTTGTAATTGTATTCTAAGTCTATTTTAGCATAGTTTCCTTCTCCATGTAATGTATATACCCACTCATCATTAATAAATACAGCTAAATGATGACAATTTTCTCCTGTTGCTTTTATCCTTAATACTTCTCCTATCTCTAATTGGGCTCCATTTGAAGGTGACGTTAACGTTACTTTTGGATTACTATTTAAAAAGTTGTAATTTGACAATATATAGTTATACGTCCAGCTAGCCCTGTTAGGATGTGCATTTTTTTCATCCCACTGAGAAACTAATTTTTTCCACGTCTCTTTATTTACTATTCCTGTTACTTTTATTCTTTGATCTCTTTGAAAATTCTCAACTGCTTTAACCGTGCTATTACAAAAGTTCCCATATGTTATAATTGTAGGATTCATGTACCCTCGTGATACAAGTAACTTTTGTAATACAATTAGATCATTTGTATTATTAGAGTGTCCTTGTTGTAATTTCCATATCATTTGACCTGTATTAGCATTAGTTAGTTGTGTAGTATTACCATCCATTAAAAAATTAACTAATGCACTGGTATTACCTTCATTGTATGCTATTCGTCCACTGTCGTAATATGCTACTGTTCTTCCTACTATTAAACCAGTTGTATTTCCCATTTCTTTAATAATGGCATTAACATCTGAAAAATAACCACTGTGTCTGGTATAAAAGAGAGCATATTCTTTTTGATTTGCTCTTTCTACTTTATATTCATCTAGCATTTCACTTCCACTTAACAAACCACTTTGTATTTTCCCCAGTAATCCATCCGGGTCAGGAGTTCTATTTCTAGCTGTCATTTTACTGAAATAACTATTTATATTATTTCTTAAGTTATGTTTTGCAAATTCATTATCCGTTCTTGGAAATGAAGTTTTTCCTACTTCTATATTTTCACCATCTCTACTTTCAATAAAAACAACTCTTATATTTGTTTTTTCCATTAAATTCAATAGGGTATTAGTAATATTAATTCTGAATGTATCTAACGTGTCTTCATTAGAGTATTCGCTATCTATAACAAATGCTATATTTACTGTTCTGTTTTGAGCTTGTATAGTTGATAGAGAAAATATCCAATAATTAGTTAACACTGTCCCCAAACTTTGAGCACTTACCATACCGTTAGAATTACTGTTTGTAACTGTTGCAGTAACTCTGTTATCATCTATTCTTGTAGCTTGTGGTACCATTTCGCCTGTATCTTCGTCAAGACGATAGATTACCATATCATTTATATCTACTTCATTTAATTGCTCTTGACTTAATTCAAAACTAATTTCCAACCAGTCTAATTCAGTAGTAGTTCTTATTTCTATTGGTTCCCCATAAAAGTACATTTTTCCTTCAAATTGATCAGATACATTTGTTACTGTTGTAGTATCATTTACATTATTATCACTGCTAATTTTAACATGTGGAACTACATTTTGATCGGTAAATCCAGTAAATTTTTGTCTTGAAAGATTCTGTGCTGTTGACCCATTTGATTGCTTTGGGATTACGCGTACTATACAAAAGATACTAGATTTAAAAAGTGGATCAAACATAGGTTGTGCAGAAATAACTGCTACGCCTTCTCCATTTGCAGTTATCACTCCATCAGCCACAGTTACTACGCTACAATCACTTGTTGACCAGTGGAATGAATCTTTATATCTTTCTATAGGTATGATAGGGTCTACTAAACCTATTTCTTCACCCTCTTTCAATAAAACCTCATTATATAATAAATTCATTGATGGGTATATTTTAAAATCATTTATTTGAACATAATATTCATTTTGCTCAAGATCTTTTAGTATTTGCTCATACTTACCTTCATTTTCTTCGTTGACTTTTTCTAGTGCATCTATGTAATTTGTTGTGCATAAAATTCCATCTACCTTAGCATAATTCCTGCCTTCAAGTCCATTAGGCCCTTGAATAATCTGGTCATCAGTTAAATTATAGTATCCATAAAAGCCATATCCCTTTTTCTTTCCGTCATTCCATGTTGTATCCATGTGGTACCAGTTACCTTCTATATTTACTACATTCCATGCATGATCTTCATTTTTAACTATAATGTTTTCTATTCCTGCTGCTCTAAGCATTTTATATGTCAACATTGCATAACCATTACATTTGGTTTTTCCATAATAAAGTGCACTATATGGATCGTTATATTCATCTGTAGATGAATAATCTACAAAGTTTAATATATAGTCATGTATAAGCTTTTGCTTTTCATGATCACTCATATCTATGTTTACAAGTTTTGATACT
Source organism: Acetivibrio alkalicellulosi (assembly GCA_008125075.1). Classification (GTDB taxonomy): domain Bacteria; phylum Bacillota; class Clostridia; order Acetivibrionales; family Acetivibrionaceae; genus Herbivorax; species Herbivorax alkalicellulosi. Next base: position 1,046,942 of record VLTH01000001.1, read on the forward strand.
ATAAAGTCTACTTGTTTATCAACATACTCTTCTTGCTCTTTTGTTGTATAGTAATCAACATTTAATTTAACTCCTGAAGTTTCTCTTCTAGTAGGAATAATAGTATATTCCACTCTATTTATGGCTGCATCTAAATATGTATCTTCATTAATTATTGAATTAACTATTTCTACTAACTCTTCAAGAGTAATGTCCTCTTTATATACAACGTTTACACTCTCTTTTCGATTATACATCTCTTTTGAAAGTGTTGACTTTAATTCACTTTTTGTTCTGGCAATATAACTGTATTCATCATCATAAAAAAATTCAAATATTAATTCTAAATTACTATGAACTCCTCTCCATCCAATTGAACTTTCTCGAATTATAAATGGTTTCTCACTTGCTTTTTCTGCTTCACTAATTAACCTTGCAAGAGTGTCACCAATATCAGAAAAAGTTCCTTCATATACTAAGCTATAATCAGTTCCTAGACTTCTAAAATTATGAATTAGAGCTTCTTTAAGCTCTTCTAAATTACTTGCTGTTGTAGTTACTGTACAAACATTACTTTCTTCTGAAAACTCTCCCTCATCTGATACAGCCATAACAGTGAATTCATATGTTTGCCCTGGAATCAAATCATCAAGTGTATGCGGAGACGTTTCTATATTCTCTAAAAAGTAATTTTCTGAAAAAATCACATAGGATATATCATTCCTATCTGTTGAATGTGACCATGATAGGGTTGCAGAACTGGAAGTTTGAGATACCACTGTTAAATTTTCAGGTGGATCTATTGTTGGAGATTGTGGATTTGGATTCATTCTTTCCACAGGAAACACATCAATTATTTCAAGAAGATATCGATTTAAAAGAACATAATCTATGCTGTCAATATTGCCATCTCCATTTAAATCTGCTGCTTGAATATTTATTGCACTTTCATCAATAATGTCAAGCATATATCTGCGTAATAAAACACGATCAGTACTATCAATTTTACCGTCATTATTTATATCTCCATAGGTAAAAGAATTCCCATAAACTTTAGATATGTCCTCTAAAGCCAAGATTGGTGTTAACACCATACATAAAACAATAGCAAAGCTCAATAACCTTTTAAAACCATTCATTATAAAGTTCCTCCCCAAGTTTTTTTATATTTTATATCTAAAATCCTTGTAGTATTACTTACAAAGATTATTAATAACGTTTATTAAAGTTATCTTATATTTTTAAGTGATTTTACCATATTTATTATCAGTTTTCAAGTTGTTTTTTAAAATTGACTTAAAGAGACTTAAAGATTTAAAGACCTAACGCTGAGACTTATAGACTTATATGGGTGCATATTTAAGTGAAGAAAATATAGCAGAAAAAGTTTTATAGCCTATTAATAAAATCTTTGGGCATGGAGCCCTGACCCTTTTAAGTCTTTCATGACCTTCAAAGATTCTAATGCGACGAGAAAAGAGAGACCATCCTTCTTCGCAAATAGCATTATAATATTAAAAGCTAGTGTATTTGCAAATTAGAGTTAATAGTCACTTTAATATAATTTATATTTGAGTAACAGAATACATTGTATTGAGAAAAGTTTCAATAGGCATGTCACATCCATTTCTATACCACATTCTTATAGAACCAATAAAACCCGAACTATAAAATTCAAGAATATATTTATTATTAATGTTAGTAGAATCTTTCAAATATTTTTTTAGCAATCTCTTAAGAAGATTATGCAATTTTTCTTCAAAAGCTTTGTCTCCGTTTTCACTAAATAGCCTTAAATTATATTTCTCATATTCATTACACAATGATACCATTCGTTCAGTAAAAGCTTCTGCAGTTATATTTTGGGCATCACCTAAAGAGTTTTCTATTTTCTGTTCCATTTCTAATATTATTTTTGCCTCAATGCTATTTAGTACATCGTATATATTTTCAAAATATTCATAAAATGTTATTCTGTTGTAACCAGCTTTGTCTGTTATTTTCTTTATAGTTATTTTTTTAATTTCATGATTTTTATACAGTTGCCAAAAAGCATCCATTAATGCATTTTTGGTAAACACTCTTGTTTTTGATATTTTACTCATGCTATACCTCAAAAAAACTTACAAATAATATATTGATGTATGTTGAAAAAACATACAACTGTTGTATAATATTTATTATATCATAGCCCAGCGTCATTTACAATTAAATAAGCACCCTGCACCCCAAGCTTTTTATAATGTGAGGTATATGTAAAATGAAAAATGAAAGAAATAAAAAAATATTTTTTTTATTTACTGTAACAGGTGTACTTATTATGACACTTTTGTTATTGTTTATAGTAGATAATTTTAATAGTAATAATATAGAAACGGCTTCAAACTATTTGTCAGTTGATAACATAAATTATCCTAATACTCTTTTTGATAATTCTTATATTCATACTATTGATATTTATGTTGATAAACAGGCATGGACTTATATGATTAAAAATGCAGAAAAGAAAAAATACATTCCATGTAAAATGGTTATTGATGGGGTAGAAATTGATCAAGTTGGAATAAGGCCAAAGGGTAATTCATCTTTAAAACAGATAGGCGGAATGAATTCCGAAAACTTCAGTTTTAAGGTTGAGTTTGACCGCTATATAAACCAGACATTTGATGGCCTTGATAAACTAGCACTTAATAATTTTACGCAGGATCCAACACATATGAAGGACTATCTGACCCAACAGATGATGAATTACATTGGTATTCCTGCTCCATTAACAAGTTTTGTCAATATAACACTAAATGGTGAGCCCTTTGGATTTTATTTAGCTGTTGAAGCAGTTGAAGACTCCTTTTCCTTAAGAAACTATGGTAATAATGATGGTACGTTGTATAAACCTGACTCTCTTCAAATGGCTAATTTTGATTTTTCAGCACTTGCCACATATACAATGAGTGATGGTCAAACTACAGTTGAATTTATTTCTGACATTATGTCTGGTAAAGCATATAAGGACGCTGACCAAAATACAAGGATAGATGCACTAGGGGATTTTGCTGCTGTTCTTCTAGAAGCTAGCAATATTAGTACTGATGTTTCTGGATTAGTTTACATTGATGATAATCCTAAAAGCTATAATGCTATTTTTGATCAGGCAATATTTAATGCAACCCAAAGAGATAAAAAGAGATTGATAAATTCAATTAAAATGATAAACAATGGTGAAAATCTAGATGATGTAATAGACATTGAGAGTGTAATAAAATATTTTGTTGTACATAATTTCGTTGTTAATTATGATGGGTACACAAGTATTTTTTCTCACAATTATTATTTGCACGAAAAAGATGGTAAATTATCTATGATACCCTGGGACTATAACCTTGCCTTTGGTTGTTTAACATTTGATGCAGCTAAATCAGTTATGGATTTATTAAAAGACTATATTATATTAGACGGTATATCCTATGGAATGAGTACAGATAAGAGTATGGTTAACTATCCAATTGCCTCGCCTAATTTTACAGTTACTCTCGAAGAAAGACCTCTTATATATCAAGTATTAAATAATAAAGAATACTATGATTTATACCATAAATACTTCGATGAATTTATATCAGATTACTTTGAAAGTGGATACTTTAATGACTTCTATTCAAAAACCATTGATATGATATCACCATATGTAAAAAATGATGTAAAAGGTTTTTTTACCTACAATCAATTTGAGAATGGAGCAAAAGAACTTAAGAAATTTTGTAATTTAAGATCTAAAAGCATAAGAGGACAGTTAAATGGTACCATTCCTTCAACTTTAACTGGTCAAAATGAGAATCCTGAAAGCCTTATTGATGTTGGTGACTTAGATATCATTAAGACTATTGACTTTTCTACAATGATTACAATGCTTGGCATTTCTGTTGAGGATATTGATGAAGTTCTTAAAGCAGTTATAAAACACATCCCTAATAAATATTTGACAGATGGTAAAATAAACATATCAAAGCTTGAAATAGCTGGAATCGACTCACTAAAGGAAAACATTGATGTTATAGCTTCCATCGCATTTAATGTTATAAAAGATAATCATATTGTGAGAAAAAAAGTAATTACTATGATAACTCCTTTTATATTATTGGTGTTGTCATTGCTTTTAATAATAGTTTTTACAATAGTATTAAATAAGTATTCACGGGTAAAGCATAAAACAAATATGCACCGCAAATATGAGGAGGGGTAAAAATGAAACTTCGGCAAGAGTTCAAGATTTTTCTTAACTATTTTGACTATCTTATTATTCGTTCACGGTTAAAAGCAGTAATTCCACAGGATAAAAATGTTAATGATGCTGGAGAATATAAAATAAGAAGTCTATATTTTGATAATGTTGATGACAAGGCTTTGTGGGAAAAACTATGCGGAGTTAACTTTCGGGAGAAATTTAGAATCCGTTGTTATAATGATAATTATGATTTTATAAATGTTGAAAAGAAAAGTAAGATTAACGGATTGTGTAACAAGATTTCTGAAAGAGTTACTAAAGATGAAGTAAGAAAGATACTAGACGGTGATATTGGATGGATGCTTAATTCAAATAGACCTCTTATTTCTGAGCTATATGTAAAAATGAAAACACAACATTTAAGACCTAAAACAATTGTGGACTACTTGAGAGAACCTTATATATACACAGCTGGAAATGTACGAATTACACTTGACAGAAATATAAAAACTGGTGTAAACTCCATTAACATGCTAGATCCCAATGTTCCTATGGTTAAAGCAAATGAACAAACAATACTGTTAGAGGTTAAGTATGATAATTTCATACCAACCATGATTTCTGAACTAATACAGATTCAAAACAGGCAAACATCTGCCTTTTCAAAATATGTATCATGTCGAACATATGGATAAAATTAAAACTAATTTTGGGAGGTAATTAAACAATGATTGATTTTTTAAATTCAAATTTTCTAACAAACGCAACAGCAGTAAGTGGTTTTGATATTGTTATAGGTATTATGTCTGCTTTTCTTGTAGGTCTATTTATTTTTATAGTTTACAAGAAAACATTTTTAGGAGTAATGTTTTCAGCTAATTTTGGATTATCTTTAATAGGTATGGCTATGATAACATCCGGAGTTATCTTAGCTGTTTCAAGCAATGTAGTCCTGTCTCTTGGTATGGTAGGTGCACTTTCTATTGTCAGATTTAGAACAGTAGTTAAGGATCCTCTTGACTTAGTATTTTTGTTCTGGGCTATTACATCAGGTATCGTTGTTGGTGCAGGAATGATTCCTCTAGCAGTTGTAACAAGCCTTTTACTGGGTATTGTTATCATTATATTTGTAAACAAAAAAAGCAGACAAAATCCCTACATGCTAGTTGTTAACTGTGAAAACTCAGATATAGAAGATTCTGTTATGAATTTAATTGAATCTTACACAGGAGCAGCGAAAATCAAAGGCAAAACAGTTTCAAAGGTCGGAATGGAGCTTACTGTTGAAGTTCTTTTGAAAGACGGGTACAGCAAATTTGTTAATGATTTAATTAATATTTCTGGTGTCACAAATGCTGTTATGGTAAGCTATAACGGCCAATATATGGATTAAGGTGTTTCTGTGAATAGAAACACCTACTTTAAAAAGTTTCGCAAAACCATATTTAGTATACCACCATTTCGGTAGTATTCAATTTCTATATTGCTGTCAAGTCTTGATATTAAATCGAAATTTAAACTACTACCGTCATTTCTAGTTATGAAAACCTTTATTTTTTGGTTAGGGTGGAGTATTTGAGAAATACCAGTTATATCAAAGCTTTCATTACCTGTTATACCTAATGAATCAGCGTTTGTTCCATTTATAAACTGTAAAGGTAGTATACCCATTCCTACAAGATTACTTCTGTGAATCCTCTCAAAACTCTCCGCAATAACTGCTTTTACCCCTAAAAGATAAGCTCCCTTTGCTGCCCAATCTCTTGAACTACCCGAACCATACTCCTTTCCTGCTATGACAATCAATGGTGTATGAGTTTTATTATACTCATTACAGGCCTCATATACTGTCGTTATTTCATTTGAAGATATATGTCTGGTAAATCCTCCCTCTATGCCGGGAACCATTTTGTTTCTTATTCTAATATTTGCAAAAGTTCCTCTCACCATAACTTGGTGATTCCCTCTGCGAGATCCATATGAATTAAAGTTATCTTTATCTATGTTCTTCAATAAAAGATATTTTGCAGCTGGTGAATCAAAAGGAATAGCTCCAGCTGGTGAAATATGATCAGTAGTAACGCTGTCACCAAGAAAAATTAATACTTTTGCATCAATTAAGTCCTTTTGTTCTTCTATGTTCTTCTTCATTTCATTAAAAAATGGGGGTTTTTTTATATATGATGATGTTTCATCCCACTTATAAAGTTTTTCTTTAGAATAATTTATATCATTCCAATGCTTATTAGCTTTAAATATTTTATTATATTTATTAATATACATTTCTGATGTAATATTATCCTTTAAAATCTTCTGGATTTCTTTATGATCTGGCCATATATCCTTTAAGTAAACAGGCTTATTATCAGCACTTAAAGCAATAGGTTCTGATAATAGATCTATATTTACAGTACCTGCTATAGCGTATGCAACAACAAGTGGAGGAGAAGCTAGATAATTCATTTTTACCTGTGGGTGTATTCTTCCTTCAAAATTACGGTTTCCACTTAGAACAGCAGCTACTGTAATATCATTTTCATCAACAGCTTTGCTAACTTCATTTATTAAAGGTCCGCTATTACCTATACAAGTAGTACATCCATAGCCTGCAATATAAAAACCAAGCTTTTCTAAATAAGGAAGCAGGCCTGATCTTTGTAAATAATCCGTAACAACAAGTGAACCTGGTGCTAAACTGGTTTTTACATATTCAGGTTTGACAAGACCTAGCTCAACAGCCTTTTTGGCAACAAGTCCAGCACTTATCATAACGTAAGGATTAGAAGTATTAGTACAGCTAGTAATAGCAGCTATGACAATTGAACCTGTTTTTAAATCTTCAGTTTTACCGTTCTTATATTTTATTTTTACACTATCACTTACTTTGTCTTTGCTAAGTTGATATCCTCCCTTATCAATAGGTGCAGTGACTTTGTCCCAGAAATTTTTCTTCATATCTCTTAGGTTTATAATATCCTGAGGGCGTTTAGGACCTGCAAGACTTGGCTCTATAGTTGAAAGATCTAGATGCAATGTAGAACTAAAAATAGGTTCTTTAGAACTGTCAGTTCTAAACATTCCTTGGGTCTTATAGTATGCTTCTACAAGAGATATTTGCTTTTTACTTCGCCCTGTTGACTTAAGATAGGATAATGTATTACAATCTACAGGAAAAAACGCTACTGTAGCTCCATATTCTGGTGCCATATTTGAAATGGTAGCCCTATCTTCAACATTTAAACTGCTTACACCCTCTCCGTAAAACTCAACAAATTTGCCTACAACGCCTTCATTTCTAAGAATACTGGTTATTGTAAGAGCAAGATCAGTTGCAGTAGCATAATCAGGAAGGCGACCAGTGAGTTTAAAACCTATAACATCAGGAAGTAAAAAATAAAGTGGCTGTCCAAGCATACCAGCTTCTGCTTCAATTCCACCTACTCCCCATCCCAAAACGCCTGCCCCATTAATCATAGTGGTATGAGAGTCAGTACCTACAAGGGAATCAGGACAAATTATATTTTCACCATTAACTTCTTTTGTCACAGCTATACCAGCAAGATATTCAAGATTTACCTGATGAACTATACCAACAGATGGAGGAAATACTCGAAAATGTGAAAAAGAATTTTGAGCCCATTTTAAGAGTTTGTATCTTTCAATATTTCTTTCAAACTCTTTTGATATATTACAGTTTAAAGCATCACTATTACCAAAGCAATCAACTATTACAGAATGGTCAATAACAAGATCTACTGGAACAATGGGATTGATTTTTGCTGGTTCCCCTCCCATTTCATAAATTTTCTGCCTCATTGCTGCTAAATCCACAACAACAGGAATTCCTGTAAAGTCCTGAAGTACTATTCTAAAAGGTATAAAAGGTATTTCTCCTTTTTCCTTTTTAGTACCCCATGAAGCAATCCTTTTTATATGTTCTATAGTTACTAAATTTTCATCATAATTTCTAACTGCATTTTCTAATAGAACTTTAATAGAGTATGGAAGTGATGATATATTTTCTATTCCTAGACCTTCAAGAGCATTTATATCATAGTATATATATTCTTCTTGGTCTATTATAAGTTTTTTACTTAAATTCATTTTATTAAAATTCATTTTTTCACGCTCTCCAATTAATATTTTTAAATTCTGAAAATAAAAATTTCAGAAAAGAAGCCTTTGATTTTTTATAAATTACCCTAAAATATAATTTTAAAACAAAAAAGATCAGATCAATTTTGACTATTCTTAGAAAAACTGATGTTGGTAGGAGATCCTAAAATTAAATATATTCCTGCTGTTGTAAATTTTTTTCCAAGTCATTTAAAGAGTCTTTATCAGTATAATTACAACACATTTTATTTTAGAAATATACTTCTTTTATTTAATTGCAGTTCATTAGATGTCAACTGAATTATTAATTCTTCTATTGCTGATATACTTGCAACAACAGAAATTATATACATTAAAGTACTTACATTAATATAGGGAATGAATAATACAGATATAAATAAAACTATTCCAGTAATCTTATTTCCATATGTATGCAAAATAGCAAAGACTCTATATTTTTTTAGTGCTACAACAATTGATGCTAATCTAATAATAGCAATAAAAATAATCCAAATTAGAATTTCATCAGTAAGTTTTACAATTGGATATAATATCACTAATAATATTCCTAGCATTATTAGGTCAGCTAGTGAATCCAGCCTTGCACCAAATTTACTTGTTCCTATTCTTCTTGCAATAAACCCATCGGCAATATCACTTAATCCACAAATAATATATATTATGTAAAATGTTATGCTAAAAGGTTTAACAAATATCAAGATTAAAGAAAAAACTATTCTACTAAATGATATATAATTCGGTATTGTATTCATGATCTTTTCTCACCTAAAGTAATTTTGTCTTTATTAATAATATCATTCAATCCTTTTAATCCTTACTTTTTTATTAATTTGCCTATTTTCTTCTTGTGGCGTATAATTGGCCAATTACACGCCAAGTTTCCCCAAGCTTACATGTAATTACAGGTCATCAATCTAACTTTAAATCAAATATTTATGGGGTTTTGAGTAGGCGAATAATAATTACTGGCGGTATTTCATTCCAGTCAAAATTACTGCAGGTTTCATCTAACTCAAATACAGGTTCTTCAAATCCGTTTAACACAAATCCAATATCGAAACACATCTTTAATAACTTGTTTAATGGTCTATGATAGTAGAACTGAGAAACAGGTTGACCAGAAATTCCTATCCCCTCATAAACACAAGGAGTAATGTATTCAAATATCTGAATCCCCTTTCTCACACAAATTCCATCGCCCATATCTTCTGTTTCAACAATTTGCCTCATACGAGGTGATTGAAAACACGGGTGTATAGTTGAAAAAACTAAAATCCCATTAGGTTTTAAAAGTTCATAAACACCAATTAATAGAGGCTCTACATCAGAAATATCCATTATTGCCATATTTGAAACAGCTTTGTCGAAGGGACCAAATTCACGTAACCCTATTATTTCTTCATACTTTGTAGCATCAACAACTCTAAAGTTAATTCTGTCAAGATATTGAGAACACCGTTTCTTTGAATTTTCTATCATTTTATAGCTGTAATCAAATGCAGTCACATGAGCTCCAAATTCAACAAGTCTTTTAGAAAAATTACCGTTACCACAAGCAATGTCAAGAACTCTATCATTCTGTTTAATAGATAATAATCTTTCTGTATCAGGTCTGATTATTTCTCTGTGGAAACGATTACTATGTTCTCCCATCTTCTCATCCCAAAAATCTGCATTTTGCTCCCATCTTTTTTTACTTCCTTCAGACATTTCTTTCCATTTGCTCATCATAACACCTCAAACACGATCTATTATTTTCTTTAAATTTCTTCACATCCAATAAACCACTCAAAATCACCTTCTACTGTACATATGTGTTGATTTTTAGTTCTTCATGAAGAAACTTTTTATCAACAATGAACGATGTATATATATCTACTGTTATCCACTATAAACTCATCATATGTCATTTTTGTATCTATGGATTGAAAAATGGCACATTTATACCAAAAATCCAAATTGTTTTGCAGGAACTTATCCTTCATACTTTCTATTACATTTCTTTTATGTTTTAGTAAATCATAAGTTCTTTTGCTGTAATCCAGCACTTCATACTGAAATACACTAAAATAATATTGAAGCTGTTGTTGGGAGTAATATCTATAACCACTTTTATTATATTATTCTACTATTACGTGTTATATTTGGTAAAAATAAACTATTTTTAATAGTCCAGTTGTAGGTTACTATATATTTCCCGTGTACACGCGTATATTTAGTATCCATAATTTCTCTCGTAATACTTTCAGCAATTCCTACTTCTGACCCATAGGTAGCTATTTTCTTATATAGAGGATGTTTCCTTGGATTTATAAACCTTACTATAATTTTGTAGAAACAAAGTATTAAAATTGCAAACAATGTAATTGCTATAGCTAACTGATAATAAAAGTCTTTCGCAAAATTCCCTGTTGCATCAAACATAAATGGCAGCAGCTTTTCATCAATAGATGAATCTTCTGCTTTTACTTTGATTCTGTGTTGTAAATTTGGTGTTAAAGGTAAAATTATACCTGAAAACTTTGTAGCAGAAGAATTTAAAGGTACACGAACAACGAGAAACATTTCGTTTACCTTAATGAGAAGATATTCATATACAACTCCTCGTGTCTTAATATTGTTTTCATCTAACTTGTATACTGTATCTTCAACTCTAGTTCTAATTGGCCTATTATCATGAATTATATAAAAAAACTTATTGCCGTTAGCATAATGATTAGCAGGTAATGAGCTACTGATAAATCTAGTATTATATTCTAATTCACTTGTTGAAAATAAATTTTCTAATTTTATATCAAAAGGTCCACAAAAATAGTTATAACTATTAATGTAAACAGGTTTTAAAAAATTGATAACAATCAAAGTAATTATCAGCATTATAATTAAGAATGCTGTATTATTTTTAAAAACCATTTTATTTACATAGTTATTTTTCATAAAATACACCCCTAATACATTAACCAACTAGTTTCCTTTAACCTCTACCTCAACTTAATACAATAACAATAAATTATTATAAAACAAAAGCTAAAAATACTACATTAATAATTATAATATAGCTTATGTGATAAGTATACTAAAAAATGAAACGGAGAAAAGGGGTGTATATTTTAGTATTTTTTTAAAAACTTTTTTCTAGACTTATTCATAATCTTTTATATTGGTTTTTACATTTTATGTATTATTCCTTTGTAAATGTTTGTTTTTTGTAATTTTTTTTTGATATATATACGCAAGTTATATATGATTAGATAAAAAATTAAGAAACCTACCCCCCCCAAAAAAAATTTTAATCATGTATATATAAATAATCTCTGTCTTTTGTTATAATATAAATTGCATTGAGCCATATAAATATCATAAATCAATCAATAGTATTAGGGGTGTAAAAATGAATTTAATTAAAAAACTACATCTATTCTTAACTTCTCACATAAGCTATGTAATAAAACATCACTTAAATACTCCACTTAAAATTATCGAATTTATTATGTTTCAATCATCTTACATTATACTTGCTGTTATGCTTACCAATAGGATGTTACCTCCAGAATTTGTACCAATATTAGGACAGTTTCAGCTTTTTTTTGCGCTCTATATTGCTTTTAGGTTCCGTTACTTTGGTTTGTCAATTGCTTTATTTTTTAATCTAGTAGAGGGTTCATATCTTCTTTTAATATTCACACAAACACCCAACTTATCCCTTTTAGCTGGATTGACCTCAAAATTTCTTACTATAGTATCATCTATAATAGTTGCATTTTTGGCAAACAGTTCTGAGTCAAAAAAACAAAAGCTCCAGGATCAAAAAAACAGGTTGGAGATTCTTGCCGTAACTGATGATCTTACAGAAGTATATAACCAAAGATTTTTTAACTCAGTGCTAGAGGATGAAATTGAGAAAACACAAAAAAACAAAAGTACATTAGGGTTGATACTTATTGATATAGATAATTTTAAAATGTGCAATGATATTTATGGACACAATTTTGGAGACACAATTTTGAAAACAACTGCCTCAATACTAAAAAAAGTATCTGGGAAAGATAACGTGGTTTTTAGATACGGTGGAGATGAGTTCGCAGTAATTTCTCCAAGTTCTAACCTCCAATCCATCCATCAACTGGCTCATGATATACATGATGAATTTAATATAACTGTTCAAAATTGTCATAAAGACATTTTGCACAGAAAGACAACTCTATCTATGGGTTTGTCTCTATACCCTGATATGGCATCTACTAAAGACGACTTGATTGATCAAGCGGATATGGCTCTTTATCATTCAAAAAACCAAGGTAAAAACACCATACATTTTTATCAGGATGTGATTAAACAGCTAAGAAAAAATATTAGCTTGGACCATCAGCAGTTGATTGGGGTTTTCAGAGCCTTACTAAGCACAATATCTGCAAAAGATAGATATACCCTTGGTCACTCAGAACGAGTGTCATCCTATTGTGTAATGATAGGCGAAGCTCTTGGTCTAAGTCTTAAAGATATAAGCACTCTCCAATACGCAGGTTTATTACACGATATAGGAAAAATTGAAATAAAAAAATCAGTACTTAATAAAAAAGGTTTTCTTACAGCAAAAGAGCTTGACCATATAAGGCTTCACCCCATTTACAGTGCCAATATTTTAGAACCCCTCAAGGATATGGACAGTTTAATTGACTTTGTCCTTCATCATCATGAAAGGTATGACGGAAAAGGATACCCTAATGGACTCAAAGGCCAGCAAATCAGCCTTGGTGCAAGAATATTATGTGTTGCTGATTCTTTTGATGCAATGATGTCTGAACGTCCATATAGTAAAAGCATATCAATTGATGAAGCCTTTGTTGAACTTGAAAAAAACGCTGACTCACAGTTTGACCCTTATATTGTCAACTTGTTTATTTCAACAATGAAGAAAAACAAGGAGTACAGTAATGTAGTATAGTTTTTGCTTAAAATACTTAATTATTTTGCTTTTTATTGTACTCACTTACCTTCTCTTTTATTTTTATTACTATTATCACAAATACTGTTACTCCAGTAAAATTGAAAAATATATCTCTATACGCATTTGGATGCAATGTCTCAAAAAATCCAACAAACCAAACATATAAAAATACAACTCCCATAGAAATAGCATAAGGTATAAGGTAAGTTAATATCTTACTTTTAGTTTTAAACTTATGAAATAGAATAATTGTAATAACACCAATTAATACAACTACAGCTCTATTTAGAATATGTAAATTTGTGTCTGTTGTTTTCCCCTGATATAGCTGCAAAGAGCTGCTTACTAGTGTTGTAATTGTAAAAAGCACACTAAAGATAATACCACCATGTTTTAATGTTGTTGTTATTTTGTTAATCAAATTAATCCACCTTTGCTTTGATTTTTTTATAAATATATCTGAAATAAACAAAAATTAATTCTCATCTACATCTTATTGTGACCTTTCTGCTGGAACAATTATAGTTAAACCTTTTGGTATAATTTTAAAATTCGCCTTTCTTGTTATATATATATCTCCATCTACATTTAGTGCAACATCATCTAAACTTTCAATGGATATTCTTTTACACTTTTTCATAGTAATTATATCAAGTCCAATATGATTTCCCTTTTTATAAACTGGTAGTAGTTTTAATACTCTAAGTTTTGAAACATCTTTAACCATACATACATCTAACAATCCATCATCTATAAGGGCATCTGGAGCTGGAGTTATACCTCCCCCATATTTTTTAGCATTTGCAACAACTATAAATAAATACGTTGAAGAATAAGATTTATCATCTATTAATATTTCAAAGTGTAACGGACGCTTTTTTACTAAAGCAGTAAAAACCCCACCATAATAAGATAATGCTGAAGGAAAAAACCATAGTTTTTTAAACTTAGAAGCTTCACTTCCAGCATTTGCATCAAAGCCAATTGATGATATGTTTAAAAAAAATCTTTCATTTACCATGCCAACATCAATTTTCTTTTCATTTCCATTAAGTAGTAAAGGCAAGTTCTTTTTGTAATGCCATGAACTTTCATCATAAATAGTTCGTGATAGATCATTTCCTGTTCCCGTTGGGATAATCCCAATAGGTATACTTTCTTTATTTTCTTTTGATAAAACATAGTTTATTAAGCTATTAATAGTGCCATCACCACCAACAGAATATAATCTTAAATCACCACATTTTTTATATTTATCAATTGCATTAGCTACTTCACTAGGTTTTTTAGTTATTTCTAAACAAATATCAAAATCATTTTTTAGTTTTTCTACATATATCATAAAATCTTTATATTTTTCTCTTCCTGCATTAGGGTTTATAATAAATATATGTTTCATATATGTCTCCTTGTAAATTCATGTACCGACAATTCAATTAAACTCCTCGTTCTAGTAGTATTATACTATTTTTTTAGAATATTGACAAATAATAGTTTCAACCGTGTGCATTTAGTGAATGTGAAGAAAAACATGCACCCTTCTAAGACTTTTCTATTGTATAATTATACATTGCATTGTACAATAGAAATAAGATTGATTTTATAATGGATACAAGCTATTTGTGCAAGACAAGTTTAAAGATTACTGTGAACAAAATTCATAAGAAACTCATCTTAAGTTAAACTAATTCCGTTAACTGGACTTTTCGCCTGATTTCTACTCATTTATTACTGATCGTAATTACTGGAAGAAATAATTTTTAAAAAGGCCAAGGAGAGATAATATGACTAAGAAGATTTTTATTTTATTTGCATTGGTTGTGCTGATTAACAGCTTAATGCTAACTACTGGGATTCTAGCCGAGAGTTCTGATATAAAAACCACTACTATGTCTACAAAACCACTAATCGGTGATATTGATGGAAATGGTTATATTAATTCAACTGATCTTGTTTATATGCGTAGATATCTTCTCGAAATTATTAAAGAATTGCCTGTTGAAGATAAACTTTGGGTTGCAGATTTAAATGGAGATAATTTAATTGATTCTATAGACTATATACTTTTAAGAAGAAGGGTACTAAATATTATAAGTGTTTTTCCAAAGGAACAGATTACTCCACCTCCTGCTATAACTCCAGATCCTGATGAAGGCTGGACTGTAATTAATCCTGCCAGTGACAGTCGGATCATTTATGTAAGTAGTTCGACGGGTAACGACAGTAATGACGGTTTATCTCCTGACAGCCCAGTTGAAACACTAACTCGCGCCAGCGCATTAATGAGAGATGGTTACCCTGATCATATGCTTTTAAAGCGTGGTGATGTCTGGAAAGATCAACCTTTAGGTCGATTTAAAAGTGGGCGTAGTGAATCAGAGCCTATGGTAATCTCATATTATGGTGAAAGTGGTAACCGCCCATTGATAAAATGTAGTAATAATTTTATTGATCATGCTGGTAGGGTATTTGGTAATTTTGCTCTCATTGGATTAGAATTAGTAGGATATAGAATGGATCCAAAAGATTCTGATTACGACCCTAGTGCAAAGCACCCTATTATTAGATTGGTAGGAGGTGGAGATAACATCCTTATTGAGGACTGTAAGCTTAAATTCATGGAGATTGTTGTTCAAGGTTATGATGGTAATATATATCGAAATTTCAAACTAAGAAGAAATATAATAATTGATGTTTATTCTCACGGTACAACCACAAACAATAGCATCAGGCCTTCTGGAATCTATGCTTCAAATACAGATGGTTTACTGATTGAAGAAAATGTATTTGACCACAATGGATGGAATGCAGATATTCCTGAAGCTAATGCCAACATGTACAATCATAATATATATTTGCAAGTAAGTAATGTTGGTAACAAAGTGGTAGTAAGAGGAAATATCATTACCCGTGGTTCAAGTCACGGTATTCATGGTAGACCAGGTGGACTTTATGAAGACAATCTTCTTGTATTAAATGCAATATCATTGCAGTTAGGATACAAAGGTTCCCCACTTAAGGCAGGAACTTTTGCTATTGCAAGAAACAATGTAATACTAAATGGAAGATTAATGGATCCTAATGACTCTGCTTGGCCTCGAACAAGAGCTTTATGGGGTATACATTTTGATGACATTGGTGATGGGGACGTTAGGATAGAAAGAAACATCGTGGCAAATAGACGTGACAATGGTGTAAATAATGGAATTAAGAGTTCTACTGAAGTAAAATATATTAACAATATTCAATATAACTGGGGTGGAGGTATAGGTGACATGACTGATACCTCTTGGCCTGATCCTGATAGAAGTATAGAAAGTTACCATGGCTCTTTAGGTAAGACTCCTACATTTGAAGCGTTTATAGACGTTGTGAGAAATCGTGGATTGAAAGAATGGCCTCTAGAATACACTGCTTATGCAGTTAATGAATATATCCGACAGGGCTTTGATCTAGTTGAATAAAAGGTTTGCTAAAGTTATTATAAATACCTCGAAGCAATCTCTAATCTTTTACCATAGCCTGTTTTAAAGGTTTGTGTTTAGCCCAGAATTATTAGTAGTTTTGGGCTAATGGTATTATCATTGCTTTTTCTCTTAGCAATGACTCGAATATTTAACTTTTTTGCAATCTTTTTTCTAAATATAATTCTGTTTTCCCAAAATACTTATTGGGTATAAATAATTAAAATATTCAGGAGGAAATAAAAAATGGATACTATATATGATATTTTTTACACTTATCTATCTAAAGAAGATAAAGAATCTTGTGTAAAATATGCTTTAGATCTGCTTGAAAAAAAAACTGTCAATATTGTTGAATTATATACTAAAATTTTAGAACCTTCTCTAAATAATATAGGTTGTGAAGTTGGAAAAGAAAACTTATGCATATGGAAAGAACACGTAAGAAGCAGTATAATACGTACAATAATAGAATGTTCTTTCCCATACGTTTTAAAAGAAAGAGATCTTAATAATACCCTAAAGAAGAATTTAACAGCAATTGTTATTTGCCCTGATGGAGAATACCACGAAATTGGTGCAAGAATTATTGCAGACTTTTTTACTCTTTGTGGCTACAATACTATTTTTGTAGGAGGAAGTACTCCTAAAAATGAGTTTTTGTCTGTTGTAAATACAATAAGACCTCATTACGTAGCTATAAGTGTAACAAATTATTATAATTTAGTTTCTGCAAAAAAAACAATAGAACTTTTAAGAGAAAAAGTAAATACTGATGTTAAGATTGTTGTTGGAGGTCAGGCATTTTTGAATAAAAAAAATATCTTAAAAGATATAGATGCCAATTATCTTATTCAAACTTTTGATGACATTAAAAAACTTTCTGAGGAGGATTCTTTATGAGCTTACCATTTAAAATAGCATTAAGATTTTTAAAATCTAATATTGGTCAGACCATACTTATTATAATAGGAATATCTATTGGAGTATCTGTTCAGGTTTTTATAGGGTCTTTAATTCAAGGTCTTCAAAAAAGCCTATTAGACACTACTATTGGGAGTTCTCCTCATATTACAATATTGTCCACCAACGATAACAAACTAATTGGTGATTGGAAAGAAAAAGTTAATATAATTGAAGATTTTTCAGATATAAAAACCATATCTGTTTCTTCCGATTCTCCAAGCTTTATAAACTTCAATAACAAAACAGAGTCTGTTTTAATTCGTGGTTTTTTGCCTGATAAAGCAAATAATATTTATAAAATTGAAAATAACATATATGAAGGTAAATTTCCTTCAGAAGAATATCAGGTACTTGTTGGAAAAGAACTATCAGATTCATTAGGACTTTTTATTGGTGATAAAATAGAGATTATTACTCCTCAAAGGGAAATGATTGATTTTACAATCTCTGGTTTTTATGATTTAAAAATAGCCAGCATTAATAGATCATGGATTATTACTAATCTTGAAACTTCACAAAAAGTTTTTGATTTCGGAGATTTTGTAACTTCTATAGAAATTCAGGTAAATGAAGTGTTTGATGCTGATTTAATAGCAAGCAACATTATAAGTTCTTTAAATAGTTCTGAAATTGATGTTCAGAATTGGAAAGATCAAAACCAACAGTTACTTAGCGGTCTTAATGGACAAAGTGTTTCTAGTATAATGATACAGGTATTTGTAATGATATCTGTTTTACTTGGTATAGCCAGCGTTCTTGCTATTTCTGTTGTTCAACGATCCAAGCAAATTGGTATACTAAAGGCTATGGGCATAAAAGACAAAAGCTCTAGCATGATATTCATTTATCAAGGACTGTTGCTTGGCTTAGCAGGGGCTCTTGTAGGGGTTTTTCTTGGTCTAGGACTTTCATTTATGTTCAGTAAATTTGCTGTAAACCCTGATGGCACACCTGTAGTTCCACTTTATTTGGATTATTCATTTATTGCTCTGTCTGCTATTATTGCAACAGCAGCTTCAGTAATTGCTGCACTTATTCCTGCAAGAAAAACTTCAAAATTAAATCCTATAGAGGTGATAAGAAATGGATAAAATTATAAATATTAAAAACCTAAATAAAATATATGGGACAACAATTAAAACTCAGGTACTATTTGATATAAACTTAAGTTTTGATTCTGGCTCTTTTAATTCTATAATTGGAGCTTCAGGTAGTGGTAAAAGTTCACTTTTAAACATTTTGGGTACTTTAGATAAACCAACTAGTGGAGAACTATATATAAATGGCAAATTGACAACTAATATGAATAAAAATGAGCTAGCAGAATTGAGAAATGAAACTATAGGCTTTATATTTCAATTTCATCATCTGATTCCTGAGTTTACAGCTTTAGAAAATGTTCTAATACCGCATATGATAAAAAACAAAGGTAGAATTCCAAAAGATATAAAAGAAAAAGCAGAAGACTTAATGAATTTAGTAGGATTATCAAAAGTAAAAAATAATCTTGCAACTAATATGTCCGGTGGTCAGCAACAAAGAGCAGCAATAGCAAGATCTTTGATTAACAATCCTTCTATAGTTTTAGCAGATGAACCCACCGGAAATCTTGATTCAGAATCAACTGAAACTGTATATAAAATGCTTCGTGATATAAATGAAAAGTTTAAAACTACCTTCATTATTGTAACTCACGATAAAAAAATTGCTGAGATGACAGATCGTATTATTGAAATAAAAGATGGAAAAATTAATTTGGATATTTTAAGATAAAGGTATATGATAAGATGGTATATAATTAAAAAAGAGATATTAATAATTTATAACAAATCTATTTTTTAAAAGGAGTGGATAAAATTGAAAACCATAACATTGCATAACAACATCGAAATGCCTGTATTAGGATTTGGAACATACCAGCTAGAAAACAACCAAGCTACTTCAGATTTAATTATCAAGGCACTTGACATTGGATACAGGCACATTGATACAGCCTCTTTTTATGGAAATGAAGAATCTATAGGAAAAGGTATCAAAGAAAGCTCAATTTCAAGAGAAGATATATTTCTTGTGACAAAAGTATGGAATTCAGATCAAGGATATGATAATACAATAAAGTCATTTAATGAATCATTAAAAAAATTACAAACAGATTATCTTGACCTTTACTTAATTCATTGGCCTAAAGATTTAAGTAAAGAAACATGGAGAGCATTTGAAGATTTATATAAAGAAAATAAAATCAGATCTATAGGCGTCAGTAACTTCTTGATTAATCATTTGGAAGATTTATTATCCACTGCAAAAATAACTCCAATGGTAAATCAAGTAGAATTTCACCCTTATCTTGTACAACCACAGCTCTTAGATTATTGCTCTAAAAATAATATAAAAGTTGAAGCCTGGAGCCCACTTATGAGAGGTGAAATTGCAAATATTGATGTAATTGATAAATTGGCAAAAAAGTATAATAAAACTCATGCACAAATTGTACTCAGGTGGAATGTACAACTAAACATAATTACAATACCAAAATCATCAAATGTAGATAGAATTAAATCAAATTTTCAGATATTTGATTTTGAGCTTACTAAAGAGGATATGCTAAGTATTAGTCGACTAGATAGAGGAAAAAGAATTGGTCCTGACCCTAATAATTTTGATTTTTAACTTTCTAAGGGGATTTAAGTCGTTATCACATTTTTTTGACAACACTTAAATCCCCACCTTAAGAAATTGGAATATTCTCTTTTATAGCAAACTGCTTATCCTAATTTATAAATATTATAAACATCCTCTTTATTTAACTTCTTAAAATTACCTAAAGTAATTTGATCGTTCATAGTAGCTTTTGACGCCATTTCTTCAAACCTGTCATCTTCAATATCCATCTCTTTTAATGTAACAGGAAGACCTATTTGTCTAAAAAACTCAGTTATCTTTTCTATACCTTCTAATGCAGTTCTTTCAGGATCTTCAAAATTCATTTCTACATTCCATACCCTAACTGCAAATTGAACAAATCTATCAAGATTATTCTTATAGACATATTTCATCCATGCTGGAAATACAACAGCTAATCCAGCTCCATGTGCAACATCATAAATTGCACTAATCTCATGTTCTATATTGTGGGAAGCCCAATCTTCAACTCTTCCTGTTCCTAAAAGTCCATTATGTGCAACAGTACCTGCCCACAAAACCTCAGCTCTTCCATCATAGTTATCAGGCTCATTTAATACAATAGGAACATTTTTAATAATGGTTTTTAGGGTTGCTTCACATAGCCTGTCTGTCAAATCTGCATGAGTAACATTAGTAAAATATCTTTCCATAATATGTGCCATCATATCTGCTGCACCACAAGCAGTCTGATAATTTGGAAGGGTAAATGTTAGCTCTGGATTTAATATTGAAAAAACAGGCCTTATTAATTCAGAGTACATTCCCCTCTTAAGCAAACCTTCCTCTTTTGTAATTACAGAGTTTGGACTTGCTTCACTTCCAGCAGCTGGAATTGTTAATATTACTCCGACAGGAACAGCTTCTTTAGCTTCAGCTTTTCCTTCAAAAAAGTCCCAGACATCTCCATTATACGGTACACCTACAGCTATAGCCTTAGCGGAATCAATAGCACTTCCTCCACCAACAGCTAGAATAAAATCTATTTCATTTTCTCTACAAATCTTTATACCTTCATTTACAAGACCAAGTCTTGGATTTGGCACAGCACCACCAAGTTCTACGAATTCAACTCCTGCACTTTTTAATGAATTAACAACTTTATCATATAAGCCCGTCTTTTTTATACTTCCCCCACCATAGTGTAGTAATACTTTTCTTCCATGTCCTTTAATTTCATCTCCAACTTTTAGCTCAGTTTCACGGCCAAAAATTATTTTAGTAGCATTTTGAAAAATAAAGTTTTCCATATATAATAAACCTCCAAAAAATTTAAGTACTATAATTATTATAACTATAACTAATAATAATTTCCACCATTACAACTACAACTTACATACCATTAAATACTCTTCTTCTGATTCATTAATTACTTCAAATCCAACATTTTTATACATCTTGACAGCATAGTTATCTTTTTGTACAGCTAAAGATGTCCTTTCATATCCATTATCTTTTAGCAATCTTAACATGCTTTTCATAAGGGCAGTACCAATGCCTTTTCCTCTATATTCCTTGTATAAAGAAACTGCAAATTCAGGAGTTTTCTCATCAATATTTCCATAACCTTTCACCTCTCCTGACAGTATTCTAGTCCATACAGCACCAACTACTTTTTCATTAACTTCAGCTACAAGACACAAATCATCAGGTTTCCCAAAACCTTCAATGTACACTTTAATATCAGGTTGTTCAATTATACTTCTTGGTAAAAGATTTTTCTCATCCCTTTGAAAAATTGCTTCATAAATAAATTCTTTTAGCAGATGTATTTCTGTATCTTTAATTGGTCTAATTATGTATTCTTCCATTTTTGTTCCCCCTTTATTAACCAATCTATCTAAAACATATTCTACCATAGTATATCAAACTAAGTCTACTTCGATTCAGAGGCACATAAATGCTGATGGCTATATTGCTTCAGCTGATGTTACCACATCTAAAATAGTGACATCTGCTCCTGCTGTACCTTATAAAAGGCTGATTCCAAGCCATCATGGGACTTGACCAGTTTTGACTGTATTACGCTCATGTTCATACCTGTAAGTACCCTGTGAATTAAGCTGTAGACCACATCAAATTGCATATATATGTCAACTTGCATATGTCCTGTAAGACAAATCATCTGTGTATTTGTTGCCCTTGCTAAGTCAAATATATATGATAGAAGATAGTTTGCATTTGCCTGTCCGAAAGGATTGTCTATCCATATCACTTTTGATGATTCCTTCCACCCTGTTTTTTTGTACCTTAAATATGAAATAATCGATATAAACATGGCAAAAAATCCTGCTAGCTTTTCTCCCCCTGACCAGCTTACAACAACTTCCCACGGAATATATCTTGATGCTCCTACTGTTGACTCTGGTTTAAATACTTTAATAGAGTATTCATTTAAGCTTGTTACAGCATCTAAAAGCCTTACAGGTGACATTATCTTTGCTATTTCTCCATCAATTCGTGCTGGATCATATTTTCCCTCTTCCTTCATCTTTTCAATTTCACTTATTGAAGCTTCTATATAACGTGTCATCAATGCTTTACCCTCTTCTTTATGAAGTGCAGGCATTTCAATAATTACAGTTTTTCTACTTGTTCCTTCAAACTTTATTTTAGAAAAACCATCCACAGATTTTAACTCATCATAAACAGCCTCTGCCTTAGCATAGCATCGCTCTACTATCTCATCCTTATCTCTTAATGATTCCTCTAATTGAAAACTGGTTGCATTTTTCATATTTTCAACACTTTGTAGCATATCTTTAAAAAGTTCTTTTACAAAGCTATAGTTATACATGTCATTTTTGATAATCTTCTCTAATATCATTCGTATTGTAATGTTTTCAGCCCAATCAGCTTCCCTGTAAAGATTATCATAACTCTCATTGATGCTTATTTCAAAGTTATTAAGATTTTTAATTAATTCCTTATATTTTTTTCTATAATCATTAGCTATTACAGCAATGTTTTCAACAGGAAGCTGAATCATATCCCACATGGATATTGTCTGTTCATTATGTAAAACACTATCCATATTTTCTCTTGATGATGTTTTTATTACTATTTCATTTTCATTTATATAGTCCTCTAGCCTGTTTTTGTATTCTACAAGCTTCCCTTTTCTCTTTTCAACCTCTTCAAGTTTTTTAATGTTTTTTTGTTTTTTCCTATTGTATGCCTCTATTCCATCATTAAATGTCTTTTCATTGACGTTTTCTATATACTCAAAAGTATATGGTTCTAGGTTAAACCTTTTTTGAATTCCAATTTGTAGCTCTTCTGTTTTGCCTTCTAACACAGCAATTTCAAGAGATAGTTTACGCTCTTCACCATCTATTTTCTCATATTTTGTCTTAAGTCCATAGAGCTCTTTTTTGCTATTTTCTAAATCATCATAAGTAAAACTCTCTTTAGTCTCTTCAAAATCCTCTTCAGTAAAACCATTTAAGTGTATTTGGTTTAATAATTTTTCTGCATCTTTTTTACACTTATCAATAGACTTTCTAATTTCTTCAACCGCACTATCTTCAATTTCCCTTTCAAGCCCTTTAGCCCTTGATAAAATATAATCTAAAGTTCCATTTATTTTTTCTGTTGGCTCCTTTATATCAAGCTTTAGTGATATTTCATCAAAAAGCTTTGACCGATCCTCAATGTCTCGTTTATTGTCTTTTAAATTATCTTTTAAAATTTCAATCTTTTTCAGTAACTCTTGTAGTTCCTTATCAATTAAAGTTCTTTCCTCCTCAATATTCCTTTTCTTTTGTTCTTCTTCTTTTAGTTGCCTATTGAGCTTTTCTAACTTACCTGTAATTTTAACAAATTCTTTTAGCATTTCTATATCTTTTTCTTTCTCCTCAATAAGCTTATTTGCACATGCCACATCATTAATATTCTTATCAATTAGTTCATTAAAACACTGTCTTTTTTCTTCTAATCCCTTTAAATCTGCTTCTTTTTTTGCAATATCATCTTGTATAGAGTTTAGACTATTTTGATTTTCACTTAAATAATTTATAGGATATAGCTCTTTAAATTCAAAGCATCTTTCCAAAAGACCTGTTATTTTTTCTACATCTTTTTTCATTATTTCATACTGTTCTTTTGTCTTGTCAATTTTCTCATCAAGACTTATTAAATAGTCTTTAAACTTATCAGGCTTAAGTGAAAATACATTGTTTTGTGAAAACACTACATAAGCTTCCATGTCACCAAGTCTGTCAATTCCACCTGTCATTTCATTGCTTTTACCTTTTGTACTTATTCCATCCTGAGAATCTACTATAAATGTCACTGGAAAGTTTTCAACCAGTTCCAAAATTTCAGATGATATATCATTTATCATTTGAAGTTGCCCTTTTTGAATAACAATTGAATGACACAAAAGAGGATTTTGATGCAAAAGCTCCCCTCTTAAATGATCTTCCTGATTTTTAAGCCACAATGATCCCGGTATACATCTAATGTCCTTTTCATTTAGCAACTCATAAACTTTTTTAAGTTCTATATCTGGTATATAATAATCACAACCTTCAAAAAGATACTTTCTCTTTAATAGTTCATGATACTTTCCCAATACATTTGATGCAGAGTTATCTATTTTTATTTTTTTAGCTTTTAATGCTTCATGTGCTTCATTACTATATATATCACCTAAGACCTCATACATGGATATCTCATTATTTAATTTAGAACACTTTTCATTATATAATAATATGTCCTTTTCAATATTATTTTTCTTTTCAGCTGCTACTGCTAAAGCTTCTTTAATTCTGCTTTTTGTAATATCAACATCTTCGATTTGTTTTTTTGTCTTTTCTATTTCATCTGTCATTTTTTTTATTTCATTTTCTAAACTTTCTTTTTCTTTTGAAAGTTTTTCCACTCCCTCATCCGCACCAATAAGCAATGTAACATCTTTAGCAAAGTATCTTGTGATCTTTGAATGTCCATCTTTTAAATCTATAATTCTTGTATTAATAGATGACAATACATCTCTTATACTATCTCTTTGAGTATTTATTTCTTCAAGCTTTTTAATAAGATTTTCTTTTTCCTTTATATGTTGTTCTTTTTTTTCTTCTAAGCTTTCCTTGTTTATTTTAAGTTTAGATAAATCATCATTTAAAAGCTCTTTTGCATAATAAAGACAATTTTGATACTCCTTATCTATTTCGCTTCTCTCTTTTGTTTTAGTTTCAAGCTTTGCCATAAGATTTGAAAGATGATTTCTCTGTTCTATCATCTCATTATATGCAAAATTTGATTCAATAAATTTTATCTTTTTATCATAATTTAAAATATCATTCTGAGTTTTTAAGACTTCTCTTTTAATTTCTTCATGCCTTGATTTTAACTTTTCCATATCAATTATCTTATTTTGATAAAATAAGCTGTCTTTTTTGTATAAAAGCTCTTCGATTTTCTGTAAATATTCATTATTCATCTCTTTTAATGATTCACCATCTTTATATAGCTTATTTACAGCAATAGATATAAGGTTTTCAAGTGCTAATATGTCCCTGCTTGTGTTATTTATTTCTTCCACACTTACACCATAATCTTCAAGCTTTAAAAGAAGGCTATTAGCTTTATTGCAAAAAGCTTCATAAGTCTTTATGCTATGCTGATAAAGAGGTATGTTTTTTAAGTTTTCCAGATGCTTTTTAAAGGTTTGGGCTAAAATACCTTCACTTTCACCCTCTGTTGTAGGAATATTCGGAATGATAAGTTTTTCAATTACATTTCTCGACTTTCTTGCATTTTCAAAAAATTTATCAATACCACCTTCTGATTGATTTATAGTTTTGATGGCTTCAAATTCTTCTTTAAAAAGATTAAATGTGTGTATTTTATCCCTGTATTCTCTTTGTCTGTCCCTTGAATAAGTATTTATATTAAGCCTCATTTCAGAAGACATCCTTTTTAAGTAATTATAATATTCTGAAAAATTGGCAACCTGTTTATCTTTATTTACCACTTCAATAGCTTTAATATCTAAATGGTATGGCAGAGTATATGTGTGAGTATATGTAAAAAATCTTATCCCATCTGCATTCTTAGAAACACATATTCCTGTCAAAAGGTACTCTCCCCTTGTTCCGTCAAGTTTCCATTCAACTAAAATATGTGTGGGAGATGCTCCTACTTTAAAGTAGTTTGAAAAATTCCTTGTACCCATACTTGTATTTGGCAACACTACTTGAAGTGCCAACTGGAGGATAACACTTTTGCCTCCACCGTTTTCAAGATTAATAAGGGAGTTTTTTGTGTCAAACTCATATAATTCATTTGATATATATTTTTTATCATCATCATATCTAAAATTAACTATTCTAAATCTATTAATCTGAGGCAAAATATCCCAACCCTTCTACAAATGATAAAATTTCTTTCTCGTCTGGATAATTTATAAATGACCAAAATCATCTATAAATTGATTTACTGTTTCATAATTTACTTTATCTTTTGAACTTGTCTGTCTTTTAGATATCATGTAATTGTAAATATATATTTCAAAAATTTTATTATGTATTTGCAAATTCGTTGTATTATTTTTAAAAATACTATATATTACACCTTTGTTGATTAAAGGATTAGCTATATTGTAAGTGTAATTTTTCCCACTTATCAAAATATCCTCTAATATTCTATATAAATCATTATCATTCTCTAGATTTTTAATTAAATCATCAAATAATGTGTTGGTTTCAGTAAGTAACTGTTTTACTGCTTCTAAAACACTTTCATTTGTCCAATAATCAATCTCCTCATCAATGATTTTGCATATCTTACTTACTAAAAATGGATATCCACTTGTGAAGTTGTAAATTTCCTCACTTATTTTATTTACATCTATTCCCTTTTTATGTTCATTTTCATATTCATTAAGCATTGTTGATATTTCAAATGAATTAAAACTCATATCAACTTTAAAATCTGATGCAATATTCCATGGAGAATTAAATTTTTTTTCATTATTAGGCATAATCTTGATTTTTAGATTTTTAATATCATATACTCCAGACAGTACGACACTTTTAAATGTACTGTCTAATCCTTTTTCTCTTTCAAGATATTTATTTCTAAGCATACCAAGAAAGTGTAAAAAAATCTTATTATCACTACTCTTATCAACTTCATCAATCAAAAGGATAATTTCTCGTTTGCAGTTTTTAATGAGTTGAGTTATTCTTTGAGATAATTTGTCAAAGCCATTTAAATCTTCTTTGCCTTTCTCCCAATTATCAATATTGATTTGCTCGACTTTATTATGTATTAAACTTCTAGTAACTAAATTAATAAATGCTTCAATAAAAGAATTCTCTGATGCAAAAGCATTCTCACCCATTGCTTCAAAACTAATGTCTATCACAATATATTTTTCTTTTAATCTATTGTAAATATTTAAAAGAGTGGTGGTTTTACCATATTGTCTAGCTCTGTTTATAGTAAAGTATTTTTCTTTTTCAATTAATTCTACAATTTGATTTATTTTATTACTTATATCAACCATATAGTGTTTTCTTGCAACACATACACCAGTTATATTAAATTCTTTCATTTTTAATAATCCTCCAGAAAGTTTAAACACTATAATTATTATAACCATAAACAATAAGAATTGCCAATAAGGCAAATACAAAATTAAATGCTGAAATTAGCAAGATACTTAACCAGACTTAAAAGGTTTTAAATAATTAAGCATAAAGAAGAAAAACTAGAAAACTTAGTGTTTATTTTAATGCGACAAGGTCAATAATTTTCTTTCTATATTTTAGCACCTACACAACACAGTATTTAAACTTCCATGCCGTGTATTATAACTTGTATAACTTAACATCGCTTTCGCCTTTGGAGATTTTGGAAGTGTTTACTACACTGTAAATTATACGGCAGGAGAATATTTTGTCATATACTTTAGATCACACATTTAATTCTCTTCGGTGTGGCTGGTGGATTAGATTTTGATTCATTAGAAATATTTCGACAACTATCTTGACAAACGATAAATCCTTTAAAGTATGACAAACTGTATTTAGTGAATTTTTATTGTTCTGCATAGTTAGTTGATAAGACACTTTGTACCTGCTGATATTCTGTTGGATTGAAATTTAATATACTATAGTCTCTAAGTAATAAACTTAAGAAACATTTATTCATATATGTTTTGATAAAGTTTAATATAGAATACACCATCGTGTAACAAACTTTTGATTCTTTTTTTGCAATAATGTTTATTTTATCCATCGAGCATTCTCTAAACAAAAAACAAAATACCATTGATTTTGTTTCAGCTAAACAAAAATCATCACATTCATAGATGATTTGGTATTCCTGTTCTATCAATATCTCTTTAAGTTGTTCTATAAGTTTACTATTACTCAAAGAACATAAATATTTTTCAATATTCAACTTTGCAATAACAATATCATCAAAAATACTTTGACTATAAATTAAGTTTTTTGAATGCACAAACTCCTCATACAAAGTTTTTGTCACTTCAATACATGTCATACATAACCTTCCTTTGTGCTTAAACAGCATAATCTATACGTACTATTAATATTATACAGGTATTTTTTCAATTTATCAACATCAGAAATATGGCATATTTTATAATAAGGATTATTTTTTGTACATGCACATGGAAAAACATCCCCCAAATATGTAATATAAAGCAATCTTACTCCAGCTTCACACCCTCGTGAACTATCAAAAGGTCTACATGGCGCTATTTGAGGATATCCTGATATCGTAATCTGTGGAAAAAAGTTTTGTCGATTAAGATAATTGATTAAGATATTACAATGCTTGTTATGAGTTAAACACAACTCATCCCAATTTTTTTTTGCATTACCATGCTGTATTAACTTCAATAATCGCACTTCAGATGCTCCAATAAAATTTGCATACTCTAAAATACCGTCAATATCATTTTCGTTATCAGAATATATTACACTATTAAATTTTACATCAATACCTTCTTTTAAAAGATTTTTCATTGCATTATTCGTTAATAAGTGCGACGATTGAATGTTAGTCATTGAATCATGTATAACCGAGTCGTAACTGTATACTGATACATAACACATTTCTAATCCTATACTATGCATTTTTCTTGCTCTTTCATTAGTAATAGATTCTAAATTCCCTTCTTTATTAGATGTTATTCCTGATGTAAAAAGACCTACATGCGTATCAATAGGCTGTATGCTAACATGCTGTATCAACTCACTAATATCTTTACTTAAAAGAGGTTCTCCACCTGTAAAAAACACATAAACCGAATATTTATTTAATAATTGAATTAATTGGGCAATATCTAAAAAAGTATATTTTCTTTTTACTTGATCTCGAATTAAATGAGATGAACAGTGTTTACATCTCAACTCACAATTGCGTTCAATTTCAAAATGAATTTCAAAAGGAAATTTCATAAATCCTCCTTCTTATAGTATTAAAAACTGTGAAATTGAATTCCAAATATTTTCAAAGACTTCTTCTATGCTTCCAGATGAATCAACAATAACAATATTCTCTTCACTTTTTAATTTTTCAAATGCTTCAAAGTATTTATCTCTTACTTTTCTAAGCCGCTCTTCCTTTTCAAATAATTCCACGTGAAATCTCTCTCTCTCAATTCGTTCAAGAGCTTTTTTGACAGGAACATCAAGAAATACAGTTACTGTTGGACGTAAAATATCAGCACTAATTGAATTAGCTTGAATAACCCAATCCATTTCCATGTCTACACTGTGATAAGCATAAGATGAAAAATAATATCGATCTGTAATTACCGTAATACCATTATCAATTTTTTGACATATTCCATCTGTTTTATTTAATAAGTGATCAACTCTATCCGCAACAAATAGACTTGCAATAACTCTATTATCAGCAGAAATTCTACCTGTCATAATTTGATGTATTAATGAACCTATAGGAGAATCAGTTGGCTCTTTAGTTTCATAACACCTTATACCGTAATCATTTAATCGATTTAATAAATTTCGAATTTGAGTGCTTTTCCCTGAACCATCAATACCTTCAAATGCGATAAATTCGCCCCTACTAATCTCGTTCATAATGCTTAAATCTCCCCACATTCTTACTCATTTTGTTAATATATGCCTTTTCTATGTCAATATCTAGTTGGTACGATATTTTCAATATATAAATCAGCATATCAGCCAACTCTTCACTAATTTCGCTTATTTTATCAGCAAGTGTAAAATCTCCTCGTCGAATCTTTTTAACTATATTTGCGGTTTCGCCTAATTCACCAGTTAAAGATAATAATAAAAATTCTAGCATTTCAATATTATTTTCATCTATTTTTACATCCCAATCAAAACGACTAACATGTTTTGAATCAAATTTTTTCTGTTTATCAATCAATTCTGAAAGATTCATTTCAGCTCTCCTTAACAAAAGATTTTAATAAGTCAATAGTCTTTTTTATTTGTTTCCTTACATTATTTTTTAGCTCCTCCAACTCATCATATATCGACGTAGTTTCACGTTTATCTTTTATTTCTTTTAATGCTTCGGATATTTTTTTCATACTATCTAAAATACTTACATCATAGTGTTCAAGGTTTTCATATCGATTTACCCATTCAATAGAGTTTATTAACTCTTCTATTCCTTTCGAAACAACAACTGTTTCAATATGACGATTTTTTCCTTCAAGAAGATTAATGATTTTATTAATATCTTTATTCCTCACAATTTCTTGAATATCTCTTTTTGAAATTTCATGTGTTGCTAGTTTGTCTAATTCTGATTTTATAAAGCAACTAAAGCCATTTTCAATCTGTACTCTAAAAGCATTAATATTAACTTCAATATTATCAAAACGTTTATCTTTTCTAACTTGTTCAGCCAAATGCAAAATTTCACATATATTAATTTTTAAAAAACGTCTTGCTTCTAGTGCTCGTAGATACATAGTTATAATAAGTGTATCCTCTTTTTCAAAGCCAAATTGTATAACCATCAGAGAAGGCAGAAAATAATCTTCTTTTCCATCAATATCTTTCATGCTGATAGTAGATAGAACTGCTCTACTACTAGTTGATTTTTTCTTCAATGTATCAATAATATATGAAATGCCTTCTTTGTTAGATTCACTGTTGTAATAATTCTCTCCATGCGTAAAATATAGTTCTTCAGGACATTTAGAGCTTTGCCATTTTGATGCAAGCGTGCCATAATCAAATTCAAAATCTTTATCTTTACTAAAAAAATGCTCCACATCTTTCTTGAATTCTGCATAGTTAAATCTTCCACACATACGTACATTGTACAGTCTTTTACTCATATTAAGTGAAGCAATAAGATCTTTATAAATATCACTTATTTTTTCTCCGCTAAAAACGTTTTTATCTCTATTGCTATAAATATTTAATTTCGTATCTTTCATTATTTCATGCTCTTGATGCCTATCGTGATGATGTGTAAAGTTTGTTACTTCCTTAACTACTCCATTTTGGTATTCAATAAGATTAAATTGGGAGTTAACATCAGGATAATTCCGACTAAATAAAGCTCCAACACCAATAATAGCACAATTACAACAACCAATAGAAATAGCATCTAGACCATGTGTATGTCCATGTAACAACATAGATACTCTGTATTTTTCAATCACTTTAACAAAGCGTGCGGCATTAATAATAGATGACCTATCATTTTCATCCATGCTCATAATAGTATGGTGCAAAACAAATATTTTCTTAGTACTTGAATCTAGTTGCTCAAGCAAACGAATTAATTCATCGTAGTTAATTTCTCCTTTATCTTTAGCTCCTTTATATAAAGAATTTATAAATATAATATCTGTAGTTAAGTCATCTTCTTCAATAGAAATGCTATAACAAGAAGACGATTTAAAATTATCACTTTCTTTATTATAATTATTAATAAAACCTTTAAATTCAGTTAAGTCACCATCTATCAAATCATGATTACCTGGTACAAAACCAAATTTAACATTATAAGACGAAGCAAACTGACTTCTAATTTCATCTAAAACTTTTTTTACAAAGTTAAAAGCATTCTTATCGCCTTTATTTATCAAATCACCACAAACTACAACTAAAATTTGCTGATTAGTTGGTACTTCTTTTTTCACAGTCATAATAAGACTTTTTGTAATCTTTAAACAGCGATCTTCTTCTTTCTTGGTATCTTCCGAATTATGCAGATCAGATACTTGAATTATATACATAACTCCACCTCTAATTCTAATTTTATGCAACTCCTAGACACTTGTAATTTGAAATTCAGTGCTCTTTTTTTCATTTATGTAGATTTTTTTCTTTATATTTGAATAAACATTTGCCTTCATAGCTTTTTTGACTAATATAATAATCAGACTCTAAATCAGAATTAATTTTATTTTTTAACTTTCAACTGAGCAATTTAGAATTTTTGCTATTATTAACAATTGTTCAAAATCGCCCCACCTAGAAGAGTCCTCACGTTTATTATTGTCGAAATAATGCATTTTAACTTTAATACGTCTTTAATTAAAACATTATACCATTAATTGTTTTGTTGTGTCAAACCACGTTTACACGTTTACACGTTTACAAAAGTACAAAAGCGGTTACAATATTACATTATTACATATTATAATGTATTAATAATACTATAAAATTATTTTGTGTTATTCTGTTTTTTTAACAACTTTTACACTCAAATCTATAATCAGTAATTTTAGTTCATTAAAATTAAATCAGTTTTAATCCTTGTTTTAATGGATTTTACATTCCAACAGCCAAAATTGTTCTGAATCACTAATATAATATAATCATTCTATTCAGAAATTTAAGTCTATTATTTCTGACATTTTCAATCTGATATCCTGCACAAACCGCCTTCAAATATAGTTTTTTGTTTTAGAAAGACACTCATACACTTCTCTATTTTTAAGGCTTTCAAGGAACACACCCACATTTTTAATATAAAAATGCAGAAAGATTATTAATGGGTAATATTTTACATTTAAATACTTTCCAAAACTATTTAACATTACATCATAATCTTATTAAATATTGGATAGTAATGTCAAGAAGCTTTAATCTTTATATCTCTTTAGATCTTTAGAACTATAATACTTTATAAAAATTTTTATGCACGAAGTCCTGAGAGTAGTTCTTTTTTGGATTCTAAAAATATAATAATATTAGTTAATTATCTCCTGCTCATTTTCTCATATCATCAATAAGTACCAATATTACTCCCAAGTTTGTTTTCTAACTTTTCAATATCCTCGCAAAATTTCTTTACATTTTGTATCGCTTTATCAATATTATTTACTAAGATTTCAGCATCATAACATGATTTCTTATAATTTAGAAACACCCTTATTAATTCATCTTCTGCCTATCTTCGCTTGGCTGTTACTTTAGGAATATGTAACAATTTATTATGCTCAAGAGTAAACACTTCGTCACAATGTAACAGTGAAATACTTTTTTAAAGTTCTATCCGATTCTGATATCCTAGTTCTTTCTGCAAATGTTCTACTTTCTCTCATACACTAGCACTCCTTTATTGGGAAAACTGTGCTAAAAATTGGCACTCCTCCATAACGACCTTCTAAATAAGCTTTATCAATCTTCTTGTCAAACCTTTCATTATATTCTTCTAAAGAATATATATCTGTTTCCCCAGACTTCCTTTTATTCGCAAACCATATTTCATCTCGTCTTAGCAAATCAAAATCCATTAATCTTGATTCATGAGTAGTAACTATTAACTGAATATTACTTTTAGATGCTTTCTGTAAAAATGTTTCAATAAATTTATAAGTTAGACTTGGATGAAGGCACCTATCTAATTCATCAACAACATATGTTTTGTTTTCTCCTGATAGTAAAATTTCCAATAAATCTAGCACTCTAATTGTACCATCAGATTCCTCTGCAAGATTAAATAAAACATTTTTTTCTCCATGGGAAAATTGTATAGTTTTACATGTAACCTTTTCATTTTTATCTATACTTAGAATAAAAAAATCTTTATCACTTCTCATAATGATACCTGTGCTTTTTAGTTTATCATTATTTTTTATTTCTACTGTTCTTTTTTCTAAATTTGCCAACAAAGCATTTCTTAATTGCTTCGGTAATTGGCTTGCTATTTTTTCGATTGGAACATTTACCATTTCAAAATTAGTAATTCCAGTACCAAATGCAGAAATCATTCTGCATATCTCTTCAACATTTTCTGTATTTGCCATATAAGAATAATCTGAAATTGGTCTATCTGGATAATTAATATCTAATCCATCCTTAATCCACAAATAGATCTCTTTTAATATTGATGCATTTTTATACTCTTGATAAAGATTTCTTTTATTTTGATTCATTACATATAAAAGTAATGTTGAACTATCATCTTTTATATCCTCAGCATAGACTTTCATTTTATTCAATAATCCTTTTGTATTTAAAGAACCACCCAACTCAAAATGCCCATTACTTATATCCCTAGTAAACAAAACTTTTTCCTTATTGTCGGGTGTTAATTCTAATAACCATTCTGATAAAAACTTACTTTCATTCAACAGTACTTCAAAACCATACGAATAATACTTATCATCTAGCTTAATTTCAAACTCAAAATAACTTCCTATTGACTTATTTTCTGGATTTATTTTGCAATATTTATCGGTATGCCCTTCAGGCAATCCACTTATAACAGTTCTTTTCATAAAGTCCATAGCTTTTACTAAGTTTGACTTTCCTGCTGCATTAGCTCCATAAACAGCAGCAAGTTTCAATAGTTTTATATTTCCATCATCATATATATGCTCTTTTTTACTTCGCACTTTTCCTGCTAACATTGAGAATTCTTGGCTCTTTCCATCTTCTCTTGTTGAAAATGATAAATAATTTTTCACATTAAACCTTATAAGCATTTTAAGCACCTCCTCATTCTCCAATATTATTATATGTGATTTTCTCACTTTTAACAACTTTATTAGAAATTTATTCTCTTAAAAATGATTTTTTATACGTTTTTTTCACTTTTATTTAATTGTTCTTTTTTTCTAATATATTATTGAGTATGCCACACATCAAAAAACAAAGTCCCTTATGGTTCTAAAAATGATAAAATTTCTTTCTTTCTCGTACTTTCAGGATAATAACTTATAACAAGGGTTTCCATTTTATCTGTTGTATATATTTCACTGTCACCATCAATATTTACAAGTCCCTGTTCTTTTAAGAAATTAATAGTTCTTCTTATGTAACTAATCTTTGTTCCTTTTGACTGAAGATAATTTTTAATCTTTTCATCATATGTTGGAATGTCAAGCCATAGCTTTGAAACTTTTCCAAAATTAAAATTCAATGACTCATCAATATTTTCTTGATCCTCATTTTTATCAATAGACTGCATTTTTGCTGTTATATAAGCTTCTAGTTCTTCTACTTTTAGCATTGAGCGAACTTTATTGTTATAATTCTCACCATTAAAAAACTTTATTATGATAGATAGAATTATAGTATATGATACGTATAGCTCTGTATTATTGGAAAAACCCATTTTATCTCTAAGTTCTTCATTGGTAAAACCAAGAAATTTGTTGTCTGTTCCCGGAGTATAATATAGGGTATCCCCTGACCTTAATATCATTATTCCTGCTTCTTCTTCAAAAATGCTTGTTATAAAAGATATTTCTGGATCTTCATAGTCTAAAAAACTGTCGCTGTTATCTTTTTTTGTTATTTTAGACTTTTCAATCAAACTCAAATACAGTTTAAAAGCCCTTCTCACCGACTCAGGAGATAGATTGTCCATTATTTTTCACCTCTAATTATAAAATCAGTAATTTCATTCCCATTTTCAAATTTTATTTTTTTTCCTGTTGACACTAAGATTAAAGACTTTAATCCTTTAAAATGAGGATTTTTATCAAATATACGGTCAAAAAGATAGTATATATTTATATTATATGCTGATGTATCTCTTACCATATTTGCCAATAAATCTTCTAAGTCTTTAAAATCAATGTACTTATGTTGATGAAGTATTACAACAAGGCTGTAAAAATCAAAATCATATGAAACACCTTCTAAATATTTTTCATCAATACATTTAATGGCTGAAGAAAGGGTTGACTTTCCCTTCTCAAAAGCTTCTTTAATTATTGACTCAAGGTATGCTTCAATCTTTTTATCTCTTTTTTCTCTAATCTCTTTTTCCTCTTCTTCTTTTATTAAAAGCTGTGCTTCAATATCTATTTTTTCTCTTTGTTCTTCCTCAGCTTCACCTTTAACCCTTTGATGGTCTAATGCCTTAAATGGGTTAAATGCTTTATTTGAAGCTGTATTTGAAAAAAGTGGAGCTAGAATGCTTTTTAATGCTTTAAAATCTAAATCTTTTGAAATAATATCATCAAATATGCTCTTTTCAAAGTCTATATATTCACTCACCCCTTGTCGGAGTCTTATTTCAATTGTCTTTAAATACTCTCCTACTATATCAAGTTTTTCATTAAATAGCCTATCATGCTCTGATGTAGCGATATTAAGCCTTTGAGATAAAATCTTTAGTTGATCTAAATTTTTAAGTTCTCTTTGGCTTAGATCATTATAATTTATCTTTTCAATATTTGACCTCTGCTCTTTTAAAATTCTTTTGATGTTTTGAAATTCACGTCTCTCTGTTTCAAACTGCTCTTTTATCTTTCCAAAAAGCTTTTTTAAATCTTCAAAATCTATTCCCAATACATTTTGGCGTATATTTAAAAGAAGGTTTTCAAGCCTTTCTCTTAGCTGCCGTACTTGTAGATTAAGTTCATTTACAGTTTGTAGAGCCCCTGAAAAAACGCCCTTTTCAATCTGCTGTTTTAAATACATTTGAGTTATATTTATTCTAAATTCAGAGTAAATCTCTCTTGTTTTAAAAAGCATTTCCATTCCCTGATCTGTAAGCTTATATTTAGCAGCTTTTTTTATTTCATAGTATGATGTGTCTATAAGTTTTAATGGAATTGTTTCATCCCTATTATTTTCTAAATTTCTATATTTAAAATCAACTATTTCTCCGCCACTTCCTGAAATAGAATCTCTTATGTAAAACGCCATTTCTTTAGACTCTTCCTGAGTCATATTAACGTTATATGAGTTTTTTATTATGGTCTGAAGATAGTCTGCTATATCATCAATACTACATTCTTCACGACCAATCAACATATTTTCTAAAATAAAAAGAAGTACTGAAAAACCCACCGACACCATATCATAGTTTTCATATTTTTGAACCCCTACAAGCTTTCTTCCTAAGTGAATAAAAGGTGCTAGGTTTTTCATTCTTTCCCTAAAATCTTTAAGACAATCACTTCCTGTTCCTTCATAAACTCTTTTTTCTTCCAAAGTTCAACGCCTCCTGAGGAATATATCTGTTATTATAGAGTATCCCAGTTATTTCTTTTTTGCACCTATCGTCAAAATACATTAGAAAAAGCTCCATAAAAATTTCTGTCTGACAACTTTTTAAAACTGGTGGATTTTTAGCCACACAAAGAAGTTGCTTATATAATTCTACATGTGGAATAATCAAATGTTTTCCGTACTTATGAGCTAATGAATTAAATATCCCTATTCCTTCAAAATCTAAATCTCCAAAGTAGTATACTTTATCTATTGCAACTCCCCTAGCCACTTCATTTATAAATTTAAAGCTATTTACTATTTTCTTTCCCTCACCATATATTAACATATCTATAGTAGTATCGTAAAGAGACTTATCTTCTCTTCTTTCAAGGTATTTTAAAACAGAAAAAAAAGTATCCTTATTTTCTATTATTAAAATATTAATTCTTTCTTTTGGCTCAAAGAGGATATAAAAAAAAGCCTCTAAAGTTTTATAACAATTTAAATCCTCCATTGATATTCCTAATCTTTTTAATATAACCTTTCCTTTTCCATCTAAAAACTTCTCGTCATTAAATATTTCAAAAGACCTTTCGTTCATTGTACATCTATAGTTTAATGAGCAGGATTTTAATTCATCTAAAAGGTATTTAGAAATCATCAGCACATATTCTCTATCATCTTTATAAATATTGGGATTTCTATGATAAAAGTCCTTATCAAGCTTTGGGTGAATTGATTTAAGCTCATTTAAAAGCCTATTAAAGTCTTCTTTATCATCATCTTTTTTTAGAATTATTCTGTATTTATTATACAGGGCAGGATTTCTTCCATTGGTTTTAGAAGCTTTTACTGGTGAAAGAATATCTTTTAAACAAAAGTCATTTATAACAGATACAAGTTCTCTATATCCACCCTTTATTTCAAAACCTTCACTTCCAAAATGCTCTTCAGCTTTTGAGATTATCTGTGGCGTTTCTATATTTTTCTTTGAATTATTGACTATTAAATTATATATAAACTTATCCATTTATCCCCCATTTTTAACTAGCTCTTTTTAAATAATTGTAATAGATATTTATAGATTATTCAATAATCTATAAAAACTATAGGGTATATTTAATAAGTATGAAGAAAAAAATGCACCCCAAACTATGTTATAAATATTTGTTATAAATTATTTAAAAATGTCACACTGAAAAATTACTCAACATTCGAAATTTAATAAATCAAGACAATTATAACATTTTAATTATCTGTCTTAGAACATAGTGAAAGGCTTAAAATTGTAGGGTCTTGACACCCTGAGCTTTTATTATAAGTATAGAGTAAAGAATGGTTTGTATTAATTATATTAAATGTCTTTTACTAAGTAAATGAAATTTTGTAAAAAGAATAAGATATCTAAATAAAATAATAATAAATTGAAATTAATTCACTCTTATTTTAAAAAAGTTTTTGATTTTTTTGAATAATAGGTATATAATATTATTATAGTAAGAATATTGCACATTCTATACTTTTATGTATTTAAGTCTTAAATCATAGAATGCTATTTATTAATATGCAGCTCTAATTTAATAATTCTAATTAAATATTTACACTAATAATACCCCAGCTTTTTTGATTAGCTTAAAAGAATCTCCATTTAATGAAGATGGAGTTTTAGAATTAGATGAACTATTCTGAAAATGTGTTTCAGAATAGAACCCTTTGATTTTATGTGGGTTCCATTTGATTGCTTATCAAACAGGCACATGATCAAAGACATTCATTCACATTATAATTTTCATCCTACGTTGATGAGCTTTTTGTTGATGAGTGTTTAAGATCTTAAGCAAAACATAGTAAATACACATGGTGTATTATAGATTATAGATAAAGAAGCACAAGAATGTTCTCTGTGCTTTAGGAGGATTGTATGGGTATATTAGGCAACATTGCTCTGCTTATATCACTTATAAGTGGTATTTTTAGTGTTATATTTTTAATAATTTTTAAAAAATATAAGATTGGAATCAAACTAGGATTTTTGTCAAGTATTTTTATTGCTATTTCATCTATTATACTCTTATACCTTTTAATTGTGGGTGACTTTAGTATTGAATACGTCTTTAGGAATACCGACCAAGCTTTACCTTTAATATATAAAATATCTGCATTTTGGTCTGGATCTGCAGGCTCATTACTTTTGTGGGCTACTTGTATATCTATGGTTTACATTTTCATTTACCTAATATTTCGTATAAAAAAAATACAAAACAACCAGTACTTAATGTGCTTAACATCTACAACAACCATTTTCAATCTGGTATTTTTAGTAGTATTGATTTTTATAAACAGACCTTTTAAAGTTGTTGGTGCCTTTAGCGATGGTTTTGGCCTCACACCTTCACTTCAGAGTATTGGGATGGTCTTTCATCCTCCACTTATCATGATTTCTTATTCTTTACTCTTTGCAACATTTGCCTCAAATCTTTATGAAATTCTTTATCCTTCAAGTCAAAAATTATCTATTACAAAAAACATTGCCCTTTTAGGATGGATCATACTTACAGCAGGTATTGTAAGCGGTGGATTATGGGCATACACAGAACTTGGATGGGGTGGATACTGGGGCTGGGATCCCATAGAAAATTCTGCTTTAGTCACATGGCTCATTGTAACAGCATATCTTCATTTGTTATTCTTTAAAAAGAATGATATTTCTACTAACCGACTTTTGTTTATTTTGATTTCTTCTACTGTTTTCTCTATTATTTTTGGTACTTTTTTAGCAAGAAGCGGAATTCTTCGTTCTGTTCACTCTTACTCAAACCATGGTAGCAAAATATTTTTTTCAATAATACTTATTGTATTAATTGTTGTAATCTTGTCAATTTTTATTATGGTTTTTAGAAAAAGAAAAACACTTAATCTTTCTACTACTACCTTTAAAAAACTTCAACTTTATATTCCAATTTTTCTTTTTATAGTACCTGCTATAATAATTATTATAATGACCATATCTCCATTATTTACATCTGAAGGTGGAGCAATTCCAGAAAAATATTATAATCTTGCTTTTGGTATTCCTGGGCTATTGATTTTAATAAGTTCAACAGCATCTTTCTCATTAAAAGGTATATCAACTAAGGTTAAAGTTTTTATAATCTCATTTTCACTAATATTAGGATTAGCCACTATGTTCCTTCCTGCCTTCACTTTCTATAGTATTTTAGTAAGGATTTCTCTTGCCGTTTGCGTTATGTGTCTAGCTGCTATGTTTATAAATTTTGGATTGAATTTTAAAAATATATTTAATAACAACAGTTACCTTTCAGTATTTGTTATTCATCTTTCAATAATAATAATTGCAATTGGAATAATAGGCTCAAAGGGCATGAGTATAGAAACAAGAAATGTTATTAATGAGAATGAAATTATCCAAATTGGTAACTATGATTTAAAACTAATGTCTGTTTCAATTGACGACTCTCCAGAAATAACTTCATGGATTTCAACTTTTTCTATTTATAATGATCAAACGACTAAAGATGTTGATGCAGCATTTCGCTTTTATAAAAAAAGAAGTATTTACCACTCTAAAGCATTTATATTAAGTTCATTTAAAGAAGATTTGTATATCATTGTTGTGAATGTATCAGATGATGGTACTGTTCATACAAAAGTATCATTGATAAAATGGATAAATTTTTTATGGATAGGATTTCTTTTGATGATTTTAGCATCATTAGGAAGGCTGAAAATAACTTCTACATTGCATTAGATGATAAAAACAAATCATAAAAAGGTATTTTAGAAATTAAAAACCTTTTTATGGTTGAAATATAACAATAAAATTTAATATTTGTTTAAGGAGGTATTAGTATTATGTTTAAAAAAGCTTCAAAATTTACTATTTTTATTTGCATCCTATCATTATTTGTTTTCTCAGGTGTGCAAATATTTTCTGAAGCGCTTATTCCTATTAAGGGAGGCCGTGTACCCGTTGACTACTTAGCAACAGATGCTTATTCGGCTCAGAGACTTCAAGAGGGAAAAGTAGCATATGAAGAAAAATGTGGTGCATGTCATACCGACAGCGGTAGAGACATGGTAATTTTTGGTGATCCTGATTTTACTGCTGCAAGAGTAAAAGGAAGTGTTAAAAAATTTGCTGGCGCATCAGATGATCCTGAGATAGGAGAAAAAGTATACGAGTATCTTCGCTACAACCATGATGGCGCATTCATGAGTCAGGACCAACCATTTTTACAACCTGGTCCTCTAGAGTTAGAACCTGGTGTAGTAAACCCTGTTCTTTCGAGAAGAGAAGATTTTTGGGGGGCATTAACAGGACATATAGTTCCTACACCTGATGATATAAATCTTCATAAGATTTGGGATTCATATGATAATGTTAATGTTGTTATACCATTTAAACTAGCAACATGGGCCGACTGGATGCCAGTTGCAGTTCCCCTTCCAGCAGCAGTAGCAGAAACAAGAACACTTTTTAATCAACAAAGATATGATCTTAGAAATTTACCATTACGGGACAAAGGACTTGGAAGAACGTTTAACTTTAGTTCTGATAGAATATACCATAGACATCAGTTTGCAAGTCATGCTTTTAACAAAACCGATCATTCAAAAGACTTTCTAGAAGCAATGTACAGCACATCATATGTAAAATTTTTAGCATTACTTAATTTTGAATATGGCCTTCCACAGCGTGTAAATGGAGAGTGGAATGGCCCATGGGAATTTGGCCCTCACGAAAACACAATTCTCTGGGGTCCAGGCGAGAATCTTACTCACATTAATTCCTTTGCAATAAACCCACAAGAAAGAATAAATTCCCGTGAAAAAATGAGAAATGAATGGACTAA
Organism: Acetivibrio alkalicellulosi; assembly: GCA_008125075.1. GTDB lineage: Bacteria > Bacillota > Clostridia > Acetivibrionales > Acetivibrionaceae > Herbivorax > Herbivorax alkalicellulosi. Next base: position 1,089,610 of record VLTH01000001.1, read on the forward strand.
TTATTCCTTAATGTTCGTAACTGGTAAGCGTGGTAGTTTTACACCTTCATCTTACTTTCAAGTTGGTACAATGCCATGGGGATGTAAAATATATGATGGTGGAACATTCGGCGGTCAAGATTATCAAATTTTCTTAGGCCTCAAAGGATTTGCGGACTTCTGGAATCATTCTCAGCAGTATCCTGGTAGATCCTATTCGGGAACACAAGGAATTTCACATTATGGCAGAGAAACAAGAAACTTCTTAACAGCATTTTATTGGCCATATAGTGCATTTTCATATTATAGAAATAGTAGAGAGATAGCTGTAAATCCTTTTATTGAACTTATATACAGACAGTGGATGGCATCTATCGGTATGACAAATAACGACTTAAGAAATTTTAGAACTGATAGATATAACTTGCCAACAGTAAACTCGGATCAGGAAAGATATACATATCTTGTGCGGGCATTTGAAACCCTATCCCCTGCTATGACAAGCGAACAGAGGGATTTAGTAAGAGCATACATTAGGCGAATTTATCCTACAAATCCAACAGGATATCAAAACTCATTTAATCCACATAGATGGGAGTTAGTGGATCCAGCTCCTAATAGACCTGTAGTTGTTCCTTTTGGATCAGACACAGCAGTTGCAGGAAAACCATATGTTTTAAGGATTTTAAGAGCTCAAGCACAGGATGGAGATATTGAAATCACTGCATCAAACCTTCCTAGTGGTGCAAGGCTTGTTAGAACACAAGGAAATTGGGAGTCAGACGATAATGAGTACGCTATACACTGGACACCTACTAGTAATCAAGCTGGTAGAACATATACAATTAATTTAACAGGAAGAAGTAATATGGGAAGTACTAACGCAACAGCTGAAATAAGAGTAATTGCAACTGAAAGCCCTGTAGTACTTGATGATATACGCGAACAAACGGTTTATGTAGGTCAGGAGTTAACCTTCCCTCTTACCGTTCAAAATTATCATGCTGAAGATCTTGAATTCTCTATGACGGGAAGCTTTGGAAAAGTAATGAACAACTCATGGAATAGTGCTGGTATTTTCACAGTAAGACCTACTGAAAGTGATGTAGGCAGACATACAGTTAGATTTACAGTAAAAGATAAGCTTGGCAATACTTCAACTAAGGAAGCAAGAATAACAGTCGCAGCAAATAGACCTCCTGAGGTTGTAATAACACCTGACGGTACAGGTCCTGGAAGAGTAAAAAATATATATAGAGCCAGAGTTGGTGAGACTCTTAGACTTACAATTAATGCTACCGATCCTGATGGAGATAATGTTGAAATAAGCAAAACCACTGAATTCCCTGGCTTTATCGATGGCAATGTATATACTTATACTGTTGAAGAAGATATGGCAAGGCACTTCCCTGGTCCTAATGTTCTGACCTTTACAGTAAAGGATATGGATCGTAGATCAACTACCTGGAATCCTATCTACAAGGGTGGTGAAACAAAGAAAGTTCTATTGGTATACTTTGACTCTGCAAATTCAAGTACAAACCATTCACCATGGGCAATTGCAGGCTCTCCACAGACTGTAAATTCAGGACAAAGAGTAACACTAGATGGAACAGTTTCAGATGATACCAATGGAGATCCGATTACATTCCGATGGAGGCAAGCTGATGGCCCAACAGTACAACTGTCTGGTGATAGAACTGCACAACCAACTTTTACTGCGCCTAATGTTAGCCAACCTACAGTACTTAAATTTTACTTAACTGTAACTGATCCAGGAGGCCTTAGCGACAGTGATGTAGTTAGAGTTCTAGTTAATCCTTCATCATCAACTACAGTGAAGCTTGGAGATATTAATGGTGATGGAGCCATTAACAGTACTGACTATACTCTATTGAGAAGAGTTGCACTAGGTATTGTACCAGTAACAGATGATATTCTCGCAGCTGGAGATTTAAACAAAGACGGAGTGATAAATTCTACAGATTTAGTTTTAATGAGAAGGTATCTTCTTGAAATAATAACGTCTTTTAACTAGTTTAAACTTTAAGTTAGATAGTACAGAAAATCTTTATAATTTAAATTTGTTCTTATTGATTTGACCTTTATAATGTGGAATTTGTGCAAGCAACCCTTGCCCAAGTTCCACTTTTTTAAAGACTTTTTTTGAAAATGAGTCTAAAATTATTACTTTTATTGGAGCTTACTATATAATAAATACTGTGCTTTAAAATTTATGCCAATATACTTCTTCTGATATATTTAGACAGGTAAATGCCACAAATTCTAACAATTATATGATTAAAATTAATTAAACAGTAAACCTCTTTTCTATTTTTCAGCTATTAATGACTAATTTCATTAAACTATTTCACAAGTTGATAAAATTTTCAATAAAAATATAATTTTTTATATATTAATAGTATTTTATTTGATATAATTATATAAATATATAATTATGTAGATATTATTTTATAAAGGAAATAAAAACTTTATTAGAGTGATATCTACAAATAAAAAAATTAAGAGGGGGATTTTAGAATGAATAGTTTAGAAAAGCCAAGAGATTTATCCATTGATACCCTAAGAGGTTTGGCTGTTTTTACAATGATTTGTGCAAATCTTGGAGCCGAAATATTAACTGAACCACATCCTCTACTATTTAGATTTTATGGAACTTTTGCCGCTCCAATATTTATTTTGCTTTCAGGTTATATGACATCTTTTTCTTCAAGCATAAAAAAATACAACTTAAGTTATTTTATTATGAGAGGATTAGTAGTTTTATTGTTTGCTGTTTTTGTAGATATGGTTTTATGGCTATGTTATCCTCTGGTTTCTTTTGACGTTTTATACATATTAGCCTTAGGAATTCCCCTTACATACTTGTTTGGTAAACTAAGATTTTCACTTAAAGTACTTCTTGTACTAGCCATTTTTAGCATTACCCCATTACTCCAGAGTTTACTTTCCTATAGTCAGGAATGCTTTGAATTAGATCTAACAGAAAGCCCCAAATTATTGATTGCCAACTCTAATGAAATAATACGAAACTTTATAATAAATGGATGGTTTCCTTTTTTCCCATGGATCGGATTTGTTTTTTCAGGTTCAATTTTCTATGATATTCGGACAAAAGTAAAAAATTTTGCTTCTTTAAAATTTACACTAATAGGATTGATGATTTTTTTACCTTCTTTATTGTCTTTTTTACATTTTTCTCAGATCAATTATGTAAGAGATGGCTATAGTGAACTTTTTTATCCGGCAACTCCCTTATATATTATAATGGCAATAGGATTAATAATTATATTGTTTTCAATAATTGATTTCACTAAAAGCTTTAAGATTTACAATCCCATTAGAATCTTAGGTAAAAGAAGTTTATATGTATATATATCACATATTGCTATAATAAACTATCTATTGGTTAATATCTTAGATGACATTAATATGCCATTGTTTCTGTTAGTCTATATTGGACTTACTATTTTTCTTGTTTTAACTGCTCATTTTTTTGGAATTCTAAAAGCAAAATTAACTGATAACGGAGTAAAATTACCTTACATAATTAAAGTTTTATTTTAAATGCACATTATAGCTTTATATCTTAATTTTTCTTGCAGTTTTAAAAAGTTTACATTATACTAAAATATAAGTTTTAAAATTCATAAAAAATGGAGTAAATTCATGAAAAAGCTTGTATTTTTAATAATAATGTCACTTTTATGTAACTTTAGCATATCAACTTATTCTACAACTATGGTTAATCCATTCTATGCTATAGACAGTACTACTGAGTATCAAATTATAAAAGAGCATTTGAAAGATAATAGTCATATGTATTTTCAGTGGGGACGACTTGCTAGAAACAACAATGGCATAATTCAGTTTACTGACAAAAAGTATTTTAGTATAAGTCCCCATGACAACCGTTCTGAATACGGCTTTTCTTCTAAAATTGTAATGGGTGGTTCTGATTTTGAATACATAGTGCAGCCTGGGGATTCTCTTTTTGCAATAGGAAGAAAATTTGAGGTTCCCCATTATCTTATTAGTAGTTATAACAAATTAGATGATCCAAATTCTATAAGGGCAGGTTCTATTGTAAAAATTCCCCTTGTAGAACCAGACCTAAGTAGTAAAGAAGATTATAAAAATCGTTTTCCTATCGGAAAAGCGCTATTTTCAATATACTTTGATGCTACACTATATAGCGACAATAAAAATGCTGCAATTGAATTTTTAAATATGCAAGATGATTGTTGGGACAAATATATTATACAGCCAATAATACATACTCTTAATAATTATGAATTTGATGGAGTTGTTCTTGATTTTGAAGCCTTTAGAGACTCTTTTGTTACCACTCATTATAGTAATTCACAAAGGACTGGTTTAAAAGAAAAATATAATAGATTCTTAAGAAAACTTAAAAATGAGCTTGATGATAAATTACTAGTAGTTATAGTTCATCCTACTAATGTGGGAGGATATTTTGACGGCTACCATATGGCTGAAATTGAAAAAATTTCAGACTATATTATTCTTATGGCATATGATTATCAATATGTTCTAAAATATACTGCCAGCGATAATGTTCCCACAGCTCTTCATGGAAAAGTTAAAACAATAGAATCAACGTTTCATAACCAACCTTATGTACAACCTCTTTGGAAAGTAGATGAAGCAGTAGAAGAGCTATTAAAATTGGTTAAAAATACTGATAATATTATACTGGGTATTAGTATAGTAGGCATGAAATGGGTGAAATACAGAAAAAATATCGGAGGAAGAAACTATTATTATTATGAACTTTATAGGCCTGATCTAAATTCAATAGAAAGTGTAAATGCTCTAGAAGAATATTTAGAGAATCCTGCAATATCAAAAAAGATTGTCCCCTACAATAATATCTCTAGCGAAAAAAGAAAAGAACTTACTAGAAATGGAGATGAACCCATAGAAATAGAGTATCATTTTGAAACTCCAGAAAGCCTTTATATTAAATATTATAATATTGTTACATCTTACAATCTTTCTGGGATTGCGATTTGGAGAATTGGTAAAGGAAGTCAAAATACATGGAATAAACTTGTAAATATGTTTTCAGATGAAGAAAACATATTACCTGAACCATTACCAACTCCCCAGCCATCATCTAAAAACACTCAGATAATACTTAAAATTGGTGAAAAACACATGACTATTAATGGACAAATAAAAGAAATCGATCCAGGAAGAGACACTATGCCTGTCATTATTGAAAATAGAACTCTTGTACCAATAAGAGTAATTATCGAATCCCTTGGTGGTAATATTTATTGGTATGGTGAAAAAAACACAGTTATTATCCAGTACAAAGAAACTGAAATAGAAATGACCATTGATAGTAAAATAATAAAAGTTGGTGGTACAATCTTTCATATAGATGTGGCTCCACAAATAATTAATGACAGAACTTATATACCACTAAGATTCCTGCTTGAAAATCTAGGGTTTAATGTGGAATGGGACAGTTTTGAACAAAAAGTTGTAATAGACACTTACTCACAGTAAATTAACCAAGAAGCTTGTTTTATCTTGCATAATGATAATCTAGCCATTTAGCTACACTCCTCATCGATGCATTCCGTTATTTTCTTTATTGCACAACCAGGAAACTTTTCAAAACCATTTATATACGCATAAACCAATGGATAAATTTTAAACCTTGTAAGTAAATCTACAACAAATTGTTTTTCTATATCGTCAAATATATTATAAAACACTACTAAAAAAAACCATTTTAATTACTACTTTTCTTTGGAAATGTAGTAATCAAAATGGCTTCATAAATAGCTCAATTAAGCTTATTGTTTTATTAATGATATATCATCGAGATAAACAGTAGTTGCTACTGATGTCTTATCTGGTATAGTACCAAAGTTTATAGTTAATACACCGTCGCTAATTGACTCATTAGGTGTAAATGTGAGTGTATAGTTATCATCCTCTGTTGTTAAATCAAAGGTACTTCCACCATACCAGCTATAAACAGAATCCAATATATCTACTTTTATACTTCTTGCATCAAGTGCTCTTGCTTTAAAAGATAAAGTATATGTTACATCCTTTTCCAATAACAAATTCTCTTGTTTAATTTGAGGTGTATATTCTTTGATACCTGCCTTGGTAATATTAACTTCAAGCTCTCCTGCAACTATATTAAAAGAACCTGTTGCAGTACCATTAGAAGCACCTTCCGGTTCATCTTCCCAATTTCCACCCCAATATTCCAACCAATGCTCTTTTTCATTATCAAAGGTTCCATTTAATATTAAGTTAGCAGGAGGTACAACCTTTCTTACTACAACATTATCAATTGTTACCTCATGTTGAGCATAAGGTGTATTATCAGTATTACCCAGTGCAAAACTAAACCTTGATGCTGAATCTGTAGCATTATTCATTGTAAATTCGTATGTGTATGTCTTCATTTCATTTGTGATTAAAACATTTTCCTGAAAATACGATATCCAATCGCCTGTTTTTTGCAGTTGAACCACTATATTTCTATCGAGTGTTGATTTAGCATCAAAAGAAACTTCATATGATTGTCCTTCTTCTAGTTGGATATTATCTTGATACAATTGCACATTCCATCCCTCACTACCAACTGAATCGATGAATGCCTTAAATTGTTCCTCAGGATTTCCAAAGGTTGCTACACCAGTACTAAGTGCTTCATAATTCCAACCTGTTAGGTTATTAAATACCCCATTAACAAGTAAATTCCCTTCAACTTCATCTGTAGTTATTTTTTTCATAATCACATTGTCAATATAAACATCTGCATCATTTCCCCCTAAATTGAACTTGAACTCTCCATTCTTATCTGAGGGTTCCTCCATTGTAAATTCAAATTGGTATGTATTATTCTCTTTACCTATTTCAATAGTGGTAGAAAAAATGATACTATTATTCATATTACTTGCAATTTCCACATCAATAGTTCTTGCTTCTTCTGCACTTGCATCAAAACTCACCGTATAAGATTTACCATTTTCAATATTAATTCCTGATTGAACCAATTTGATTGCTTCTTTTGAATCTCCCCCATTTTCTATTCTTGACTCAAATCTACGTTCATTCACTGCGCTTCCAATATAAGGTGCAGCACTTGCAGTGTCATCTGTAGTAAAATTCCAGAAACCCATTCTATTTATGCCTTGATCAAATGTACCATTATATATATAATTACCTGTTAGAAGGGCAGGTCTTGCTACTGTAGAAGGATCTACCACCGGTGCATCTTCTGTCTTAATTAGTTTAACATTATCAATCCAGATATCATTATTGTCTAAACCCATATTAAATTCAAATCGTGCTTTAACATCAGTATTATCATTCATAGTGAATTCAAACTGATAGGATTCCATTTCTGTTGAAAGCATAAATGGTGCAATTCCTGCATAATCTTTCCATCCTCGATCCCCATCACCACCTATTTTCAGTTTTATCTCCCTTGCTTCCTTGCATCTTGCATCAAAAGAAGCTCTATATTTTGCACCTTTTTCAAGATGGATTGGTGCCTGAAGTAATTGTACACTGTAGTCAGTCGTTCCACCATTTTCTATCTGTACATGCATAACACCTTCATCTACATTGACTTTTGCATTTCCTCCAGGTCCCTTTAAAAAAGTCCAGTAAGATGTATTTGGAATACCCTCTATACCAATTGCTGCAGAATCTTCTATATTAAAACTACCATTATAGATATAATTTCCATCCTCAAGAGGTTCTCTTGCACTTTTCTCTTCGCTGACTGGTTTTTCCCTTTCAGAATATTCATTCTTTTGATATACTCTTACATAATCCACAGCCATTTGTTGAGGGAAAATTGTTGTTTCATCAGGATTTCCTGGCCAACTGCCTCCAACAGATATGTTTAGAATCAAAAAGAAATCTTGATCAAAAGGTGCAGGATAAGTATAATCATCAGCTTGGTTTGGATCTCTAGAGTACCAATCATTAGCAGTATGATATAATTTCCCATCTATATACCAACGTATTTCACCTGGTTCCCATTCTATTGAATAAATATGATAATTATCACCAAAGCTCTGACCTTCCGGCAAGAAATATGTTCCTTGAGATTCTTTATGTGGTTCTCCAAAATGAGCTGTTCCATGAAGTTTATTAGGAATATGACCCAAAAGCTCCATGATATCTATTTCACCACATTTTGGCCATGTACCATAGAATGGTTCATCTTCTGGCATCATCCAAATTGCCGGCCATATACCTTGCCCTGTAGGCATTTTTGCTCTTACTTCAAACTTCCCATATGTCCAAAATTGTTTTCCTTTAGTAATTAATTTCCCTGATGAGTAATTATATGTTTCACCACTAGGCTCTGTAATATCTTCTTTTCTAGCTTCGATAATTAATGAACCATCTTTGATATAAGCATTATTTTGTGTGTAGGATTGTATCTCTTTATTCCATCTTCCGTTGGTTGGAACATCATAGCTCCAATTATCCATGTTTATTTCTGAACCATCAAACTCATCGCTCCATACCAGTATCCACTCATTATTAGGATCTTCAGGGGTAACAGTCGGGCTTGGGGTAACAGATGGTCTTGGTGTACTTGGTGTACTCGGTGTACTCGGTGTACTCGGTGTACTCGGTGTACTTGGTGTACTTGGTGTACTTGGTGTACTTGGTGTACTTGGTGTAGTAGAAGGTTTTGAATCATCTATTTCAACTACTTTTAATTGACCATTTAAAATATAGTTCATTGATGATTTTTCAACTGTTTCACCATTTATTTTAACATTATCGGCAGATACTTTTAAATTCATTTTTGCTTCTTTGGTTTCTATCAATGCTCCTTCTGATTGAACATCAACCTGTTCAAAATCACCAGCAAAAACGATTTTACTACCAGCTAGAAGTTGGGAATCAACTATAACTTCTCTAAATCCATCCCCTTTCAATTCCTTTTCTTCAAGTTTTGCATTGGATTTAATTATAATACTTTCAACAGAAGTATTTTCTGAAGTTATAATTCTAACTTCGTGATTACACTTTTTATTAACAATAACCTTGCCTAGTTTTGTATTAATAAAATGTACGCTGTTATTTCCTCCACCATTAACATAAACTATTCCCTTTACATTAACTCCATCAAGAGTTACATCTCCATTTTGAATTCCCGGAGCTAGATATAAGTCACCATTTATTACTGTATTTTCTAAAACAACCCCTTCACTATTAATCAGTACGTTTCCGTTTATTTCTTTAGCTGAATAGTTACCTTTTTTATTATATAAAGATGAAATAATTTGACTTAATATTTTAATTGTCTCTGCACGGGTAATGTAATTATCAGGCTTAAAAGTACCATCTCTATAACCTTTTATGTATCCTTTTTCCATCATTGCGCTAACAGACTTTTTTGCATATTCCTTGACTGAGTTTCCATCTTTAAGCTTACTTATATTACTATCATTATTGCTTTGTATTTCAAAAACTTTAGCCAAAATAACAACGGATTCTTGTCTTGTAATATAATTTTCAGGTTTAAAAATATTATTCTCATAACCTACAATATAACCTGATGCCCTTGCCTTTAATATTTCATCAGCAAACCATTTTGAGTTATCTACATCTAAAAACTGTTTTTGACTTAACTCATAGAATCCAAATACTTTATTAACTAATGTGACAAATTCCCCTCTTGTGATGTTATTATCAGGTTTTATCATTCCATTCTCGTAACCTTGTAAAATCCCTTTTTCAACCCATTTACTCAAGTCTTCTGATGCCCAATGCCCATTAATATCATTAATCGCAACAGAAGCTTCTGCGGGTTTTGCTGACAAACCAGATAATAATAATAAAATTACTAGTGCTGCTGACAAAAATTTCTTATACATTTTTTTATCCCCCTTATAAATCTGATATATTTTGATACATATCCTAGGTCTTGCTGCAAACTAATGAGTCATTAGCTTGCCATAAAAAGCAACTATGTATTCTAAAAAGCTTGTTTCAAAAAACAAACTTATTGAGAAAATTATTATATATTTAAAATTGTACACGCGTACAATTAAAGATAAAATTATGTACACGCGTACAATTTATTTTAATCCATACTCCACAAACTAATATTGTCAAGTTAGTATGTTTAATCTTAATATATTAAAATACATTTCCTAAGCTTATACACTTAGCTTATTACTTTTTTTCAGAAGTGTTTATTATTAAAGTTCTTTAGTTGATTCACGAATTACAAGATTTGTCTTAATCTTAATTTCATTCTTTATAAAATGTTTATTTTTACAGAAGTAATTTAATGCCTCAATACATTCTCTAGCAATGTCTTGTAACGGTGCATCTACTGTTGTTAATGATGGCATAATATAGTTTCCGATTACAATATTATCAAACCCTATTACAGATATATCATCAGGAACCTTTAATCCTCTTTCTTTAATGGCTTTAATTGCGCTAATGGCCATTCCATCATTAGCACAGAAAATAGCTGTTATATTCTCTTGTAATATTTCATGTGCCAATAAATAACCACTGTCTTCAAGAAAGTTGCCTTCACGTATTATATTTGTGTCAAAGCACAAATTTGCATCATTTAATGCCTTTTTATATCCTTCGTAACGTTCTATACCTGAAAGCTTTCTTAAGTCCCCGGATATATGTCCTATTCTTGTATGACCTAATTTAATCAGAAACTGTGTTGCCTCGTAACCACCCTCAAAGTTATCTAAATTTATAACTAAGCGATTTGAATTTTCCACCATACTTTTAAACTGACGATCAATAATAATTGTTGGATATTGTGATATAATCATATCGTCAAGTTGAGAATTTTCATTAAATGCACCTATGAAAATACCGCTAAAAATCATGCGGCTTATGAAAAGATCCCTTGCTTCATTTAATTGTTTAACTGAAGTTACAATTGATACTAAGACTTGAAACCCAAAATTGTTTGCCTGATCTATTATAAAATTTACAAGCTGTGAAAAATAAGTGCTTTTTGATACTCTTGTGGTAGATTCCGAGATATTAATATCTATAACAAATAAACCTATTACGTTACTAGCTATACCAGCTAAACGTCTAGCAGGTGCTATTGGAACATAATTATTTTCCTTTATTATTGATAGAATCATTTCTCGAGTCTCTGCCTTTACGTTTTTGTCATTGTTAATGACTCTAGATACAGTAGCTCTAGAAACACCACATAATTTTGCTATTTCACCACTAGTCATCTTCCACCTCGCCTGAACACTTATATGCTTTAATTGATATGTAACCTAATTTTAGTATAATCTAAGAACCCTGATATTGCTATAATCTCAATATCCTTCTCTGTAATAAAGGTATCAAAATGTGTTTTACTAAAGATTTCGTATTGTGATATCCATCCACCTAGATTTATACCTAATTTATAACTAACCATTTACTATCCCCTAAACTATTGACTATTAAATATTTTTATGTTTTAAAATGCAAAACAATTAGAGCTCCATCATCAGTATACTTTACAAATCAATTCGATTGTACGCGCGTCCAATTGCATATATAAATTATATCATGTTCTGTTATACTATGCAATACGTTATAAATCAATACGGTTGTATATTTTTCAAGTGAAGAAAAACATGAAAGAAACATTGTAAATCATGTTGAAGAGCCTGTTAATGCCACAAGGATAGGGAGAGCTTGTTCAATATGGAGGTAGTATTCTCCTGATGACATATAATACAATTACAGGAATAAAAATAAGGTTTCGACATAGGCTCAGACCCCAAAAAGGTTCTTTAATCTGAATATCAGAGCTTCTCTTATTTTTATTACCAAGTACTTTACCTAAATCCTCAAAATACTTCATAGAATATGGAAATAAATAGATGCTTTTTCGCAAGTCTTCCGGAATTCCTGCCACTGTTACACTTCCTCCCAAAATACTACCTAAAATAGCTGCTGTAGTATCAGTATCACAACTTTCACTATAATCTTTTTTGAAATACACTTGTTTCTATGCCAAACTCATCTATAAGATTCTCAACAAACTGCCAATCTAATTTTTTATAATACTCTAAAGCATGTTCTGTTCTCAAGTACAAAACATCATATCCAAGTCTTTTCGCAATAGTTTTTATTTCCTCTATTAGAACTTTTCCAATTCCTTGATTTCTATGCTCTTCTGATACATAAAGACCTCCCAACCAAGGAGTGTAATCTCTTAATTTTAAATCATTTTCTAATAATGATGCTACACCAACACAAACATCTTTATTAATAGCCACTATTGATATTGGAATTGACTCTATTTTTCTTTGTTTAAAACTTTTTTCTACCTTCTCATATGGAATTCCAACTCTAATTCCATCAACAAATTCAGTATATATCCATTTTGCAACAATGTCTATATACTGTATATTATCACATAAATATTCTATTTCCACAAAATCACCCCTTATAAGCTATTAAAACACCTAACAAAGACTTTCAGCGAACGTCTCAAAGGACAAAGTGAATGACCTCTGTGTAGCATAGAGAACCCTTTAATGCATTCTCCTTAGAAGTGCTTTGATATTTGTCCTTTATAAAATTATTCAATTATATCAATATCAAATACAAATGGAAATTCATCTACTTTCTTAGTTATAAAATCCACTTTGAAACCTGTACCATCTTTAAAGAAAAATCCATGTGTTAATTCCACTTTTATATAACACATAAACTCATCATTTTCATCGTTATGTTTAAAATACCATGGTTTAAAAACTCTTATTAGCCTTTCTCTAATTTTACTATTTTGAGGGTTCAACGGATGCCCTAAGTTATAAGCAACACCACTAAAATTGTATAACTTATTGCATAGAGATACATTTTTGTTAATTTCTAATTCTCTTACTTTTTTAGATTTTGCATATGTAACAATATAGAAACAACCATCTTCAAAATATGTGTCTACAAATCTGATTGAAGGTATATTATTGTTAGTTGTTGCTAATGCAAATTGATAATCCCTTGCAAATAATTCATTCATAACCTTCATACTCTTTTCAAAAACTCCCATATAAACGCACCTCCAAGTTTTCATCTTCACACCATTTCAACAAAAATACTCCAGAGACTTTACTACCTATAATCTGCCATACCATATGTCGATCTAACGCTTGGCATTTGTGAGAACGTTTTGTATCTGGGGTGGCTTTCCTCCTTATATAAGGATCAGATATTTAGGTTTTACACCTTTTCTTTTTAATGCTGTTCTAGCAGATGCTTCATTCTTATAATGTGACTTAGGATGTTACACATGGGTTATAGCCCAACAAGGCATACACAAGGATGTGGATCCTAAAATAAACCTTAACAAGCTTGTAGAGAAGCATTGATATGTAAAGTCATGAGCCCCCAAAGCCCTACTAATAAATTCTTAAATCTAAACTATGTCGATTTTAATTTAGCATATTGAAGTTGATCATAAATTTTTCCTTCTTTAATGATTGCATTTTTAAAATATCCTTCTTGAATATACCCTGCTCTCTCCAGTACTTTCATTGAACCAACATTATTTGAAAATACCCTTGCAAATATTCTTATTAACTCTGAATTATAAAATATGTATTTTGTAAAAACCCTGACAGCTTCTGTCATTATTCCTTTTCCCCAAAATTCTTCTGATAACCAATATCCTAGAAATCCTGATAACTTAAGTATATCTGTTTGTTGTGCAACATGTATATCACCTATAACTATATCATCTAATGATATAGCAAGATAAGTTTTTTGATTTGCATTACAAATATTGCCTATGTACTCTTTTGCTTTTTCAATTGTATATGGATTTGGAAATTCATCTCTAAAATACTTCCAAATATTATAGTTGTCTGCATGTTTGGCATATGTTACAGCGTCTTCTAAAATATAATTTCTTAATACAAGTCCTTTAATATTTGTTTTTAAAACCAAATTGTCACCCCTTTATTAAAACTGCAAAATTTACTTTTTATTATCTTCGCCAGAAATAGCTATTAAGCTCATGATTTTATATGGAGGATAACCCCAGGATAACCTCATGGGATGACCTGCCTTAGCCTATCTTCATGCTTTGCCCTTTACGCAAATGGACTTGTTGTGCGATGTCAGACGGCTTCTTGTTCAGAAGGTCACACGGACGTGCCCTCCCAAAGGAAACTTTAGTCATCTGCTTTGTTCATCATTTATTCATTGTGTATAACTTATCATATCTTATCACCATAAAGGTTGTGTTCACTTCGTTCCATAAGATATAATTGTACATGGTACTTGAATAATGCAGGCATTATCTTTATTATGCATTACATCCTCACTAATTTTTGTCTGCCCATCTACAAACATTTCGGCTTCTTCCTCATTCAACCCTTTTTCTAAGAAGATCATTTAGCAATTTCTCTTTAATCATAAATTTCCTTATCTCCTTGGCTCAGTTTTCTTACAAAATATCATTTGTGGGTTTTCTGCTTCGCCTAATGCTTAGGATTCAATCTGAAGTTGAGCATAATCTGAAATAAAGCTAGCGTTAGAACTCTAAACCCTAAACTTGCTTCAGACCTTGCTCAATTTCAGATTGGATTTAAGTTGAACGAATACCCAAGTATTGTTTTACTATTATATGATGGATTTTCATACCACCCTACATCCTAACCTTTACCTCTTCATTCACCTTAATAATACCATTTCCAACTACTTTTTGCCAGTAAAAAAATTAAATTATTATACATTTTATTTTAAAACCATTTTATTTTTTACTCTAAACATAATTATATAAATTTTTAGTAACACAAATAAAGATGTCTTTGCATCCCTTTTAAAAAAATCTATTATTCAGGCTACTTTTACTGGCTTTCTAAAAGGCGGATGTTTCTTAGCCCTTATTACCTTTATCACTACCATACTACCTTCAGCACAGCATTTACATATATTTTCCTCTACTCTCATCACATCTTCTTTTATATTAACCAAATATTCATTCTTTCCTTATCACTGACAATAATGTATTCATTTATGTTTAAAATATAACATGGTCATTTACTCTGGCTCCAGGTATCTTCCACTAAAAACTTTCCTGAATTTATCTTACAGATCTGAATCTAAACAAGATATATGAAATAATAATCAGAAGAATACACCAAATACCCTGACATAATATTCCTTCCTGCAAAGATAAATACCGTTCATTCCGGAATATAAAAAAGCTATTCATTGTAGATAAAACTGGAAAAAATTTTATTGTGCTGCTATATTGCATCAGCAGATGTCCTAGTCCTAAAATCATGGATACAAGAATTGCCATGGAAGCGACAATAGAACGGCTGATTATAACAACACTTACCGTTATAAAACACAATTCTATTATAGATATATAGGCAGGCAATAAAAACTTGACCAGAATACCAATCTTATCAATATTTAAATCTGACCCTGTAGCGATTTGATGGACACCAAGAAACCGAGTATAATAAAAACATAAGTAGCTATTTGGGTTTAGTATCATTTTTAAATTTTTCTATATACGCTAAAACTTCTTTTGTAACATCAATACCTCCTCTAAAATTAGTTAGCAATGAAGGTATCGGTATTACACAGCAAATACCCAACAAAAGAAATAAGATTATTACACCAAAATTTATTTCATCTAGCGTGTATATTATTGCAAAAGTGAGTAGCAATGTCATAATTAGCAGTAAAGAACAGAGAAAAATATACCTCACCTTAGCAAAATTTGTTCTTAAAAGACTTTTGCTAAAATATATTGAGGAAACTCCTTCAATACTAGCTGCTAATATAGAAAAATTATAACGAAAAACAACGAACTTTTCCCCATCTTCAACTAATTTAATCAACTCTTCATATTCCATATCCTTAATACCAATTATTCTTAGCTTTCTTTTTGTCTTAATAAAATGAAAAAGGACTTTACCATTATCCTCGAAGTATTTTGGTAATTTCAATAATTTCACCACTTTTCTCATACAATTATTCTTTTATGCCTAACTGTTTCAGAAATTTCTTCAATGGCATACCTAACCCACCCGGCCATGGATGGCCGGCATGCGTGGTATTACAGAGAACTATAATAACTCCCGAAATCGACGAAGCGTAGATAGCTCCTATCTAGCTGAGGCGATTTGGTTCGGACTTTCTACATGGGATGACCACCGTTAACCCTTCTTCATGCTTTTACTAACCGAATCCTTGTGGGAGTTTAAAGTTATGCGACTGTAAAGGTGGTCGGTTTGCTCTTCTTTTCGTTTTCCTCCATCGCTTATAAGCATCGTAGCATTATAAAAACAAACCGAACTGTAAGAATGCCGTAATGCTATATACAAATCATATATGTAAATCTTCCTCTAACATATTATAACATAATTTAAAATAGCAGATTTACAACAATTTGTATATATTAAATGATTTTTTTGAATTTTAATACATTAGAACTTATGTTCGTTATTCTATGTAATCTTGTTTCTATCGCAAATATTTTAAGATATAGCTGTTTACTTGTTTACTTTTGTTTTTTTGCCTGAAAATAAACTTGCATGATTTTTCAGGCAAACTGCCCCTTTATCTTAAAATATCTCATTTTTTACTTGTATATAAAATTCAAAATCTCCTTTTCAACTGCATTACGGGAGGCAATTTCCGTATATGCTAGCATATACGATGTCAGCCGGTACATTCTTACAGTAACTTTTATGTCGAAGTCACGGTAGAACTGCCAGTTTCCCAACAGCCCCGGCACAGATCCCAGCGTGCGGAATTACCGCACTGGGCTCCTCAAATATACTCGCTTCCGTAATCTAAACAAAATTGTAATCTTCAATACTCATTTGCTTGTATAGACTTTTTAAAATCCTTAGCTTTATTAAACCATAGTATTTCATCCGCGGCGACCTTAAAATAACTTCTAGTATCCTAATATATAAGTTTTAATTTTAAGTTGTTTATTCCAATATATCCCTAGTTAATAATAATCATCCATATTGTAATTTTGCATTTCAGAACGATATTCTGCTTCCATTTCTGCTTTCCACTCATTATGTACCGACATCATTGAATTAACAGCACTTAAAAATGATGCTAGTTCACCAAAAAAGTTATTAACATTAGAAATATCAAACTTTTTCTCATTCTTAAAATGTAAGTCTAGACTCTTATTAGTAGGATATCTAAATTTATCAGAGCTTCCATCAATATTGTGAAGTTGAATTACATAGTTTTCTGCGTTTATCAAAGTTGTATCCTCTTCTGACACATCAGCATGCTCTTTGATTTCATTTTTTATTAAATTCCACAAACCAAGAACACTATGTTTTTTCTTATTGAGCTGTTTAAGAGCTTCTTGATAATTAAACGAACACTCCTCAAACAATGTTTCTTTTATAGACAATTCTATTGCATTTCTATATAAGTAACACATTGGAATAAATAAGATATCTTTCAGATTAGTATTTTCACATATTTTCTTATAAAAATATTTAGCAGATTCAGTATATGCTTTAACATAAGGATAAAATTCTCCGGAACAATACTGATATCCTATGACACTTTGACCATAATAGCTACCGCCTTCTTCAAGAAATACTGGTTTATAGTCTTTATAACTTTTATCTGAAGCAAAAATCCCTTGATAAAGCGAGTCTAGTAATTGAAAAGCAATTTCCATCTTATTTGCAAAAGCTACTAGGTTGATATGTGTCTGTTTATCGAAAACAGGCTTAATTGAATACACCTTAGTTATTTTGGAAAAATTGTCATTTTTTTTTCGCAAGAAATACCAAAAGGATATCTAAATGAATCTGATTCTTTATCAATTAAGTTTATATCGTCAAAATATGTTTGCAACCAGTTATATCCCTCAACATCCTGGTCTATTAAATCACGGATAAATTGTGTGATTGTACTAAATATTTCTGATAAATTATGGAATGTATCTTTTATAAATAATTTCCTATCTTCTAATTTAACTATGTATTTGAAGCCTATAGCTTTAAGAATTAATTCGATACTATGCCTATATAAATAAGCAACGGCAAAAAAGTAAAGATCTAATTTACTTATATCTGGCTTTTTAAAAAGGTGTTTTGTAAGGATATGTGCTGACTTATTGAAATTTGAGGCATAATAATAAAACTCTTCTTCCAAATTACAATTATTTTTAATCCCAACAATTATACCACCATCTAATCTATTAAAATCAGCATCTGATACTGGCCATTTTATGTCCATATAATCACCATCCTAGCTTTTATTCTTTAACCATCACTAATAAAAACTCCAGCGACTTTCCTTATCAAACCTGCCGCAGGACGCGGCAGCCTTGCGTTCAATTTTCGATAACGTCGTTTAGTTCTGCTGTTTCAGCCGCTTAGGGCGACTGCCCTTGGTGGGTGGAATTGACAGAACAATATTGTTCTCTGATTTGCCAAGCCCCCAAAGATTGAGCCCGCATGGACGAGGGTTCTTAAACATTATAAAATTGTTGAAATAATACTACACAAAAAATGTCATAAAATTTGATATCCTTCTATTTGACACGCCTCATAATGATTTCTTCTTGTTTAGTTACTTCATTTTCAATACGTTCTAAAACGTCTGTATGTTGCTTATATCCATCAAATAGAGCTTGAACTTTTGGGGTAAGTTCATTTTCAAATCGTATAATGTCGCTTTTATCTGCCTTTTCATCCAGTTTTTTATTTACTTCCTTAAATTGCTCTGTCATTTCAGAATACATTTTTGTAAGAAGTTCAAATGATTTATCTTCCATTATTATCGCCCTCCTATTATATAGTATATATTTTACCATATTCCCTTCAAAATTAATATCAATAAGATAAGAATTTATTTTTCAAATATAAATCTTCAAAGACTATCCTGTTCAAAATCCACCACACGATCTGGCTGTCTATTGAGCTCCAGAATCTCGCCTTTATCGATTCCTTTGTTTTGACTTCCATGACGTTAAACATGTCGTCGTCTGCTTCTTAGCCTTTACGGGGCTGAATATGCTCCAGGATGGTACGGTCATCCTTTTGGCCTATATAGTTCTCTGTGTACACTTCACCTAGCTGTTACCAATTTTGGCGCAACACTCGATATGGATGGTTGGCTAAACCTTGTCCAACAAGGACTTTCACCCTGTCAAAAGTACCAAGCTTTGCTTGGCGTACTAACGGTCAGCATTGAAGAAGTCTTTGAGCCTTAGTACTTGCACTTGGCGAAAAGATTTAGGTGTAGCGTAGCGAAACCTTCAATGCATTGTTGAAGGATGTTCACCTGAAAAATGAAGCCACAACGCTTTCCTTATCAATCTTCAATTTTACTAAGAATTAATTCACCTTTACTAAAAAGAATGGAAGTATCAAATTGCCTAATAATATTAAGACCTAAAACTCCCAATGAAAAACTAGCTTCTGGAAAAGTATGTGCATATACTTGTACATCTTCTAATATGTAATTCCCAATTTTAAATTTTTTCAAAATAATAGGCTCAACGTATTCCACACTACTAGCAGTAATTATCCTTGTCTTTTCAACGCCCTCAAAATCATACCCTAATAAAAAAAGAATATCTTTTGATATGACTGTATTTGAAGCCCCTGTATCATAAGTGATAAGCATATTCTCAAATTTAGACATTCTGATGTTCCACAAATATACATTAAGCATCATTAAGTTAGAGGTATAATCAAACTTTATCTTATTCATAGAAGCACATTAACTCCTTCAGGTATTTTCCCAGCATATCTTATTGAAATCATTGAAGGAGTATCCTTGTACTTATACATACCTCTAAAAACCTCATCTCTACTTTTGCTATGAAGCATAACTTCACCTTCAACAAGATTACCATCTTCATCAGTATTACAATTTATCAAAAATACCCATTGACCATCAAATTTTCTATTTATTTCTTGGATGCTCTGAACCATAAAATCACCTCGTTTTTTGTGGCTATACTTATATTATAAATATTAAATTAAAATTTATCAACAAATCAAATTTGAAAGTTTGAAATTTGAAATCTACAAAGACTTCTATATATTCAGATGAATTTCGTTCAACGGTTTGGCTTCACGACGTTCCTAAACCGGACCCACAAAGCCCTTCTTCTTTGGCACGCTTGCGTCGGTGAAGGAATGTGGCGAGCCTTTCTTCATGTTCATACTTTGGAGGACTACTTCATGCTCTTTCTTACGAGCCCTTGTGTGAATCTGTTGTTGAACTAAACCGCTTACGCGGTGGCTGTTGCTTGTTTTAATCTCGAGTAAAATATATAACAATTATACTATACTTTCCTTTAAAATTAAATCAAATAATTTTTAAAGGAGAGTATCTATTATGACAAATAACAAAGCATTTGAAAAAATGAAACAAGGAATGGAACTTAGAGGATTTGCAATTTCAACTCAAAAAAAATATCTAATGAACTTAAGGCATTTTACAAATCATTTTAATCTTCCATTTAGTGAAATGGATTATGATCATGTAAGAGATTTTTTACATCATGCCATAAAATTAAAAACTTAGCAGTGAATCTATTAATGGTTGCTATAGTGCTATTAGGTTTCTTTATGAAACTGTATTTGAAAGAGATTGGAATATGAAACACATACCACGAATTAAAATAAAAGAAGTTTCCAGAGGTATTATCAAAAGATGAAGTTAATAAAATATTTAAAATGCCTCTTATTTAAAGCATAAAGCAATGATTGTAACTGCTTATTCAGCAGGTTTAAGAGTTAGTGAAGTTTC
>VLTH01000001.1:1110511-1111689 GCA_008125075.1 Acetivibrio alkalicellulosi
TCTATTACACATGTTGCCTAATTCAGATGTCAATGATCAAAAAAATATTAGACTCATATTTGCCTTGGTCTAAAGACATTCCAGAAGTCTGTAAATTTAATAATAATAGCATATAATAAATTTGTAATTTTTTTTAGGTGGGTATTATATGACGCTTACTCTGAAAAAGTTTTTAAACATTCAAGAAAGAAATTCTTTATTCCTGTAAAAGTACTTAGCAGGAAATTTAGAGGAAAGTTTATGCATAATTTGTGTTTACTCTTAGAAAAAAAAGATATCACATTTTTAAATGAAATTGACTTTAAAGCTCTTAAAAATGAGCTTTATACTAAAGAATGGGTTGTCTATTGTAAACCACCATTTAAAACTCCTGAAAATGTTATTGAGTATCTTGGTAGATACACTCATAAAATTGCAATAACAAATAGCAGACTAATAACCGTTAAAGATAATCGTGTTTATTTTAAATGGCGAGATTATAAAGATAACAACAAAGAAAAGGTAATGAATCTTTCTGTTTTTGAATTTATAAGAAGGTTTCTCATGCATGTTCTCCCTAAGGGGTTTTTCAAGATTAGACATTTTGGTCTATTAAGTAATAGAAACAAAAAAACAAAACTTAAGCTATGTCAAAAGCTCACTGGTTCAAGGTTTACAGAAGTAAAACGACTTAGTAGGCGTGAAATTATAAAAAAAATATTTGGTGCTGATATTTTTTGTTGCCCTCTTTGTGGTTCTGAGTTTATAAACAGAATTATTTTAAGAGAATAACTTTTTGTTAACTGAATAAAAAAATTAAAAACCCATTAACCATGGGTCTGCTTTCTTGTACCTATTTTTAGCAATGAGGCAATATTCTATGTTAAATTTTAGAAGTATCATGACGAAAAGTTGCAATTAGCAGGAATGAATAAAAATTAAATCCCCATATCAGCTACTACATCCAGCGGCTTCGTTCATCATGCAATTCCAAAATTTTCGGCGGGGTGTGCATAAATTAAGCTCTATCCATTCTACATTTGGATAGAGCCTTTTTTCGCCGAAAACTTCGGAACGTTGGCTAAGTGATATGTGATGTTCCCTGCCCCGCGTTAGCCAGAATAGGTCACGGACGACCTATCCCCAATTACCGTAATTAAAATCTTGCAATAAATATCGAATATTTCTCTATTTTATTA
>VLTH01000002.1:0-4746 GCA_008125075.1 Acetivibrio alkalicellulosi
TCATCAAGCTTACCTATTGATATTAAAAGCTGTCCTCTTCCATTGTAACGGTATTCACTCTGAGATTGAATTTTTTCTTGTCCTGATGGATAAATAGCTTTTAATTCAGATCTAACAACATTACCCTGCCAATTATATTCACTTTTTTCATTAAGGTTTCTTAATTCTACTCCATATTCATCTTTAACACCATGATATAAAATGTCCGTAACTCTGCCCATATTGTCATACTTATATTCCACCAGATTATTTGACGGGCTTGTATAAGTTTTTATATTTCCATCTTTGTCATAGTCATATTTTGTTATTAACGCCAATAGGCTTGTGTCATTTTCAACAGTTTCAACATTGTCACCAGTTTTAACAACTACATCATCTCTTTTAACTATATTCCTTATTTCATAAGGTTTAGAAAGGTAGTTGTACTTAAATCTAACTTCTTCATTTCCTCTAACTTCTATTTTTAGTGTAAATGTTTTTTAAAGTGTAGACCATGTTTGTTATCCTCATCAAAAACTTCAACAGCACCAAAGTACTCTCCATGATTGGAAAGACATCTGTTTACCCACTATAAATTGAAGCCCTAATCCTTTTCTTGATGTAATGAACGCTCCAGCTGGCATCAATTTATCTTTTTTAATATCATACATTTCTGCATATCTAATTGCATCTTTAGTCTCTTAAATGTGATATTGTTGAGTTTTGGAGATTACTTATAACTGGTAGTATAACTGTAACGATGTAATTTTTAATTCTTGATTTGTGTAATACATACAGTTACAATATTTATGTAAATTATGTTATTGGAGGCAATAAAATGTTTTATTATAAAGGTATTTATTTATATGTGAAACAATGGTTAAGAATGTTAGTAGGTTTTATATTAATAAAATTTATGTCTGAGGAAGAAAAAGATGCAGAAATATTGGCTCTTAGAAGTCAGCTATCGCTTTTTAACCTACAGGTAATTGACAAAAAAATACCTAAACCAACTGTTACTCCTGCCTACCGTCAGTTATGGGTTTTTCTTTCGAAGTTCTATTCAAGATGGAAAGAGGATTTGGTTATTGTTAATCCTGAAACTGTTATCGGCTGGCATAAAACAGCTTTTAAATTTCACTGGATGCGTAAGTCTAAAAAGCGTGGCAGACCTAAAATTTCAAGAAAAACAATTGAGCTTATCAAACGTATACATAAGGAAAACCCTTTATTGTCACCTGAAAAGATACACGAAAGATTAGTTGATCTTAATATAACTGATGTACCTTCTCCAAATACAATTGCTAAGTATATTCCAGAAGTTAGAAAGCCACCGAGTGAAAAGCAAAAACAGTCTTGGAAAACATTCCTTAAAAATCACAGTAAGGAAATTTGGGCTATGGATTTCTTTACTGTACCAACTCTTTATTTTAAAGTGTTGTATGTCTTTATTATAATTAGCCATGACAGAAGAAAGATTGAACACTTTGCTGTTACAACTAACCCATCATCGGCATGGGTAGCACAACAAATAAGAGAAGCAACTCCTTTTGGAGAAACGCCAAAGTATTTAATTCATGATAATGATACTACTTTTACATCAAAGTTATTTCAAGATTTTTTATCTAATGCAAATATAAAAGCTAAAAGGACAGGGATAAAATCACCTTGGCAAAATGGAATCTGCGAGAGAGCAGTAGGCATATTGAGATCTGAGTTATTAAATCATGTTATCCCATTTAATCAATAATCAAAGGCATTTAGAGTATTTACTCAAAAATTATTTAGAAGATTATTATCATACTGTCAGGACACATCAAGGACTTAATTGCCAAACTCCAATTTTATCAGAAAAACCTCCAAAAACTAAGGTAGAAGATACTAAATTAGTTTCAAATCCAATTCTTGGAGGACTTTATCACAGCTACAAAAAAGTTGCCTAAAAGTTACAGCTTTTTCAATAGCTTATTTTGTGCTGTAAAAAAACAAGCATCTTGGTTTTATTTACCAAAGTGCTTGTTTTTTGATTAAGCTATTATTGTTTTAAAAGTATAAATTTGTATGTTTCACTTGATTTATTTGTTAAATGTTGGTTCATATTTTAGCCCGATTGAATTATTGCGACCTACAGCTTATTTTTTGATTAAGTTATTATTGTTTAAAAAGTATAAATTTGTATATGTCGCTTGTTTTACTTGTTAAATATTGGCTCGTGTTTTAGCCAGATTGAATTTTTGAAGTCCACAGGCTAAAATTCCCACTTTTCAACCATGCCGACACCCTTCGCTTTCATATACTTATCTTCAAGTTCTTTAAATTCTTTTGATTCAGAAATCAATTTATTTATTGACAAAATATCTTTTATCAAATTACTTGTACTATTAAGTATTGTTTTATATAATTCATCTTTGGAAATAATCTCACACCAAAAAAGTTCACTTCTTTTCTTAGGTGAGTTTACCACAAAGTTTTTTACATACAGTTCCTTTTCTGCTTTAATCTGACTGACCACTACTTCTTCATTGTTTAAATCAAATTCAAGCCATATACTATCACTAGCAGGTAGGTTTATAGTAACAAATGAATGTGCTTTTAATTGTATTAAAACATCATTTAACAGCTTAAACCATGTAATTAAAAACTCACTACTCGAGGGAATATCATTGTCAACAAAACCTTCTATTGTTTTATTGAATACCAACTGAATTTGTCCCATAATAGTATTAACATCACCTTCAAATTCTCTCATATGGTTTATTTCTGATATCCTGTTCTTTTCTTCTTCAAGAATTTCATAGTTTATTGAAAACATCTAATTCCTCCTAAAATCCAAAATTCGATAGAGTCAATTTAAAATTACCATATGCTGAACGGAAGACCCCGTTTTCCATATAAACTGTAATATTTTCACCGAAAACTTTAACAGTATATTCACCATGAGTAATTCCTTGTGACAATGCCTTGTTATATGCTTGATTGGTTGCATCAATTACCTTTTGTTCCGACCAACTTGGATTAAAGAATGACTTTTTATCTAATAATTTTTTAGCTTGATCAGTTAATCCTTTTTCCATCATTTTATTTATTGTGTTCTCCATTCTGCCACTTGTATGGTCTTTAAGAACATGTTCGATTTTTCCACTTGAAAGTTTCCCCGTTCCCTTGCCAGTTAGCTTACTAAAGCCTTTTTTGATTACACATTTTCCTTTTTCAGTTACTGTCCCAGCAGCCGTAGTAAAAGTAACATATGCTCTTAGTGTAGCAGCATTTATTGCACTTGCTCCTGTTTTAACTGCACCTGCTCCTGTTTTAACTGCGCCTGTTCCTGTTTTGACTACTCCTGCTAAAACTCCACCTTTTATTACTGGAACAATTAATGCAGCTGTACCAGCTACTTGACCTGTATTTAATAATACATTCTGTCTAAAATTAGCATCTGCGTTCTGTTCAATAAAATTCATAGCAAATCTTGTATCTTCAGCAGATTTTAATATATCATGGCTACTTTTTGACATCAATGGAACTATAACATCTCTTGAATTATACCAGTTTTCGTGAACATGTACAGTATTAAAAATATTTTCTTTAATTACATCTATTTCTTCACCTAATATATCGAAATAATCTTGTTTACTCTTCCAAGGCATATAAGGATTTTCATAAACACTTTCATATTTTCGTTGAACTTTTAACAGTTTTTCGAGGTTCTCACGTAATTCTACCCAGTGTCCTGTAGGATCATAGTACTTTATTGGGTTGTTATGACCATAAGCGTATAAATTCAAACTAAGTGGATCATTAATGCTTCCCCTATATGTGTCCTCCTGTATAAACCTTGCTGTTTCTGGGTCGTAAAACCTTGCGTTTAAGTAATATAGTCCTGTTTCCCCATCGTAGAAATAGCCTGCATACTTTATATTACTCTTTTCATTTACAAATCCATCTTGATTTGTATCAGCTGGACAATATTTTAATATTTCAAGGAGCATTCTTCTTAATATTACTGCGTCTGTACTGTCTAACCTTCCATCTCCATTTAAGTCTGCTGCAATCATTCTTTCGTCTGATGGATTTTCCATTATTCGTAATATGTATCTTCTTATTAGTACATAGTCTGTGCTGTTTACTCTTCCGTCTCCATTTAAGTCACCATATCTTATGCTTTCTGTTTCAACGCCCCACTCAGTCAAGTAAGCGGAGGCGTTGCCGCCTCGCACTCCTCACAGAACCGAACTTGTAGTTTTCCCACATTCGGCTCTTCGCTAAAGAACATTCACAGTTTCTCTAAAGCAAGTGTTTTCATAACATTATAAATATTTACTTTCGTGTATGCTTTCTTTAATTTATATCCCTTTATAATCTTATTAAAACTTTCCCATGTAAGCTTATTCCTGTTGCTCCTTTTCTTAAGTGCTTTATATAAAACTCTTACAACATATTCACGCATCTTTTGAATCTGCCTTCCGTTGTCGGTTACTCCATAATAATTGAAGTAACCAGCAAGTTTCCTGTTTAACTCACTTACCAGCCATTTAGGTCTCTCATGCATATTTTCCTTTATCCATCTTGATACTTTCTCTTTGCTTGCTCTTTTCTTCTTTTGGCGGTAGTCCTTTTCACTCTAAACCTTTTTCCATCTGCACTCCTGCTACAGTAGTGTGTAAATCCAAGAAAATCAAATGTTGGAGGCTTGCCTCTTCCGTTTTTCTTTAAATCGCTTTCTGCAAATCTTCCAAATGCTATGATTTTAGTTTGTCCTCTGCCAAT
>VLTH01000002.1:4846-9168 GCA_008125075.1 Acetivibrio alkalicellulosi
TGCTTGTTTTGATTTGTTTAATTCTTGATCAATTGTCTCTATATGATTTCTGTTTAAATCATATAAATACTCTGTGCTTTTTCCGTCTGCATCATATGAAAACTCTTGATCACTGTTTTCATTGTAATTTATTCTCTCATAAGGTATTTTTGTACTACCATCTACTTCTGCCTTTTCTACAATTCTTCCAAGTCCATCATATTTAAATGTCTCATGTCTTGTTTCAACACTCTTATTATTTTTAAGGTCAGTAAGCCTGTATTTTGATGCAATTAGATTACCTTCTAAATCATACTCTCTTAATGACTCTGATAAGAGCTCCCTTTTAGCAGAATCTTTTTCTTCATGGTATCTTTGAACTGTGTTTTTAAGCCTGTTTAAATTATCATATACATATTCTGTTTTAAAACCATTTCCATCATACTCAAATCTTACATTTCCAGCTACATCATATTCCCATCTTCTTGTTACACTTTTTAAAAGATCCCCTGCTGTTGTTTCATTATCTTTAGTGTCTGAATTTTTCTTACCTATAGTCTTAGCAGTAAGTCTTCCTAATGCATCATAATTATTGATTTCAAAATTATTAGAAGCATTTTTAACTGTTTTAACATTTCCATCTACATCGTAAAATGTATGTATTTCACTGTTTACAATAACTTCTTTTCCTGCGTCTAAGTATCTGTCAACTTCTTTTGTGCTTTTTCTTTCAAGTCCAAGCCCGTTATATTCTATTGAAATCTTGCTTTTTCCTATGGACTCCTCAATTACATTTCCGTTTACATCTGTTTTCCATACCTTTGTAATGCCACCTTGAGCATAAGCATTGTAAGCTGCTGGATCTTCTATTTCTGTAGTACTTGTATATGTAATAGTACCGTCGCTATTTTGAGTATAAGTGGTTGACGTTACAGAAACATATTCAACCATGCTTCCTATACCATCTGCACCCATTAATCTTCTCTCTCTAACAACATTTCCCAAACCATCATAATGATAGCTGATGCTGAAATCTTTTCTTTCTGTCACTTCTTTAGGAAATGTTACCGTTGCAAGGTTATTTGAAAGAGTATATGTGTATACTCTTCCATTTGCATTATTTATTGCCTCATCTACATTTCTACTTCTTGCTGATGCTATTTTAAATTCTTTACCATCAACTTCTTTAATTATGTTATCATTTGAATCGTAAACATATGCCTTTACTACAAATGTCTCATCTTTCTTTTGTAACTCCCTCACATAAGGATTATATTGATAGGTTTCACCAGAAAACTCTTTTGTCTTAAGCCTTCCCATAAGATCATAAGTATATATGATTTTACTTTTTGCATTGTCAACAGAATATTTTTCAATAACACTCTGACCACTTAAATTTGAATTGCTAAAGCTTTCAGGAGTTGCCTCTGCTATAAGCCTTCCTCCATTATCATAGGCATATGAATGAACAACATCTTTCTTTACACCATTTTCATCAAGCTTACCTATTGATATTAAAAGCTGTCCTCTTCCATTGTAATGGTATTCACTCTGAGATTGAATTTTTTCATTTCCTCTAACTTCTATTTTTAGTGTAAATGTTTTTTAAAGTGTAGACCATGTTTGTTATCCTCATCAAAAACTTCAACAGCACCAAAGTACTCTCCATGATTCGAAATACATCTGCTTACCCACTATAAATTGAAGCCCTAATCCTTTTCTTGATGTAATAAACGCTCCATCTGGTATCAATTTATCTTTTTTAATATCATACATTTCTGCATATCTAATTGCATCTTTAGTCTCTCAAATGTGATATTTTTGAGTTTTGGAGATTACTTATAACTGGTAGTATAACTATAACGATGTAATTTATAATTGTTGATTTTTACAATACATGCAGTTACAATATTTATGTAAATTATGTTATTGGAGACGATAAAATGTTTTATTATAAAGGTATTTATTTATATGTGAAACAATGGTTGCAAATATTACTTGGTTTTATAATGGTAAAATTTATGTCTGAGGAAGAAAAAGATAAGGAAATAATGGCTCTTAGAAGTCAAGTAGCTCTTTTAAACCAAAAGTTGATTGATAAAAAAATACCTAAACCAACTGTTACACCTGCCTACCGTCAGTTATGGGTTTTACTTTCAAAGTTTTATTCAAGATGGAAAGAGGATTTGGTTATTGTTAAGCCTGAAACTGTAATCGGATGGCATAAAACAGCTTTTAAGTTACACTGGATGCGTAAGTCTAAAAAGCGTGGCAGACCTAAAATTTCAAGGAAAACTATTGAGCTTATCAAGCGTATACATAAGGAAAATCCTTTACTATCTCCTGAAAAGATACACGAAAGATTAGTTGACCTTAATATAACTGATGCTCCTTCTCCAAATACAATTGCAAAATATATACCCAAAGTTAGAAAGTCACCAAGTGAAAAGCAAAAGCAGTCTTGGAAAACATTCCTTAAAAATCATAGAAAGGAAATTTGGGCTATGGATTTCTTTACTGTTCCAACTCTTTATTTTAAAGTGTTGTATGTCTTTATTATAATAAGTCATGACAGAAGAAAGATTGAACACTTTGTAGTTACAACTAACCCATCATCGGCATGGGTAGCACAACAAATAAGGGAAGCAACACCTTTTGGACAAAAGCCAAAGTATTTAATTCATGACAATGATTCTATTTTTACATCAAAGTTATTTCAAGAATTTTTATCTAATGCAAATATAAAAGCTAAAAGGACAGGGATAAAATCACCTTGGCAAAATGGAATCTGCGAACGAGCAGTAGGTATATTGAGAGCTGAGTTATTAAATCATGTTATTCCATTTAATCAGAGGCATTTAGAGTATTTACTCAAAAATTATTTAGAAGATTATTATCATACTGTCAGGACACATCAAGGACTTAATTGCCAAACTCCAATTTTATCAGAAAAACCTCCAGAAACTAAGGTAGAAGATACTAAATTAGTTTCAAATCCAATTCTTGGAGGTCTTTATCACAACTACAAAAAAGTTGCCTAAAAGTTACAACTTTTTTAATAGCTTATTTTGTTATGCAAAAAAACAAGCACCTTGGTTTTATTTACCAAAATGCTTGTTTTTTGATTAAGTTATTATTGTTTAAAAAGTATAAAATTGTATGTACCGCTCGCTTTGATTGTTAAATATTGGCTCGTTTTTTAGCCAGATTGAATTTTTGAAGTCCACAGGTATTTGATTGATCTTCAACTACTTTTAAAGGAACCCAGTCTTGTGTCTCTTTGTTATTTTTTTAAAATAATTATACCATTTATTAAGACTTCTTAAGTTTACATTGTTGTTTTTACACCATTGTGTTTTGATTTTGTCCACTCTTTTTAAATTGTTCTACTATGTCTCTCCACATCTTTAGATTTTTTTCTTCTGACATAAAAACACCTCCAAATTTATATTGAAGGTATTATCTCATATATTATTTTCATTTAAAATGTGGGTAATATATGACGCTTACGAATAATAGACATGCAACCAAAATTAAAGGCAGTATATATATCATAAAGCTATATGAATTATTATTACTAACCTTTTCAGAACCTCCTCCAATACCTCCAAAAAGTCTCTCACCATTTGCATTTTGTGAAAAATTTTCTGATAATACCATATCCATAAATTCAGAGACTTTATAAAGCTTGCCCATTGTATAGTTAGTATCGTAATAAACTGTCCCAAATAGTATTACAAATTCTTCTTCATTTTTGCTCTTACTTCATATTCCTTCTGTTTTAGCTCTTCATTATATTTTGTACCATTTATTTAATGTTTATGATATAATAAAATTGAACTAAATAAATGTTTAAGGAAGTGCATAATGATTGAAAACTTAATAGCTTATTTGCCTATTGCTCTTAGGTTCATTATACTAACTTGTATTGTAGAGTTGACAGTTGCACTAATATTTAAGATCTTTAATTATAAAGTCATACTAGTAGCCAATATCACTTCACAGATATTTTTACATATCGTTGTATTATTTACCTTCTACACTTTCCTTCGAAGTTATACACTAATAATATATATCTGCCTTGAGCTTTTGGTACTTGTTTTTGAATACACGGTATACTCTAATTTTATAAAGGATAAGAAAAAAATCTTGCTTGCTGTGTATGTTTTTTCAGCAAACCTAGCATCTTTCTTAGCCGGTTTGCTTTTAAATAAAATAAATATATAAAAAATTAGGTAGTGTAAAGTAACTTATGAAAAATCGGAGTCAAAAAATAGGCTCTAGTGTACCTTGAAAATTGCAGATACATCGAGAAAATATTTTAGTTTGTGGGATGGCTTACA
>VLTH01000002.1:9268-124662 GCA_008125075.1 Acetivibrio alkalicellulosi
ATTCATGCGGGGCTCCGCAGAGAGGGCAAAATGGTGCCGCTTGGAACATTATGGAGTTTGCCTTTCTGGGGCTTCACGGGCTTTGTTGCCTTTCCATAGCGGAGGCGGTAGTACTCATTCCAGAGCTGCCAGTCCTGTTTAACAAAGGGCTTGATGATGGGGAGCTTGTCAGTAAGAAACTTCTGGTACTTAGGGCTGTGAAGTTCATCGTGTGCCCACTGCCTGAGAGGGATGTATCTTGCAATAAAAAGAATGAGCCAGCAAATTTGTTTGTATTGGTATTGAATAATTGATAATAATTGGACAATAATTGTAATCATAAACAATGACTTCCTTTCGTAAGCTTTCGTGATTTTGTTTTGGTAATACAATTATTGACGAAAAATTAGGGGGTCATTGTTTTTTTTGAAAAAAAGATGGTGTATTCCTTGAAAATACAAGGTTTAATAAAAAAAACGGGGTGTAAAACTTTACACTACCAAAAATTAAGAGGAGGAGTAATTATGAAAAAATTTTTTTTAACAGCCTTAGTAATCAGCATGGTCTTTATCTTTACTGGAATTAATAGTTATTCAAATCCAGTACCTATTGGTGGACTGAATCTGATTGTTACAAACATTCAAACAGATGACTATTATCTGGATTTATTGGTTGATAGTAATGTTAATACTAGAATTAATTATGATAGTTTCCACACTTCTTACCCTGAAAGCTATAAGGAACTGCCCTTGTATAAGTATAATAAAAATGGATGGATTGCATATTTTATCCGTAGTGTCGCTATGAATATTAGTTTTCATACCGACACTTATAACGAAACAGAATCGACACACTATTTTATGGACCTATATGGCAATGTACCGAATAATTTCAAAGTTATAATCCAGTATAAATCAGGAGAGCTTTTTGTAAGTAATAAAACTTATTCTTATGATCAGTTTGATCAGCAAACATATATAGATTTTCACAACGATATGATTAACGTAGATATGATTGAAACAGATATCATCTACGGTGATTTAAATGGTGATGGTATTGTTAATTCAATTGACGCAGTATTAATGAGAAGATATATATTAGGTATTGCTACAAATATTGATATTAATACAGAGAATGCAGACATAAATGGAGACGGAAAAATAAATTCGATAGATTATGTATTATTAAAAAGGTACATCCTTGAAATAATTAATGACCTTAGTGTATATAATAATCAAAACAATCAGAATAATGATCCCGACTTGTTTAGAGCTTTCCATAAAGGAGGTTCTCGTACTCTAGTAGAAGTAATAAAATCTAATACTCTTCTCGAAGCTGTCTTTGAAGAATATTCAATGAATAATGATATTGAAAACGTGCTAAAAAAATATACAGATGAATACCTTGAAAACAAAGGATTAGTATTTATATCTTTAGAAGAGCATAGTGGAAGTATTCGTCATGAATTTAAAAGTGTTAATTTTGATAATGGGGTATGCACCATAACAATAAATAAACACATTCCCAAAGTTTTAACAGGTGATGTGGCACATTGGGTATTTTTAATTCCTGTAGATAAAAATGAAATTGCTAGCACTGAAAAAATTGAAATAAATATAATAGAAGAGCACGAAGAAAAAAATATTGAGTATAAGGCAATTAAATGGGGCCAGCCTATAGCCATTGAATACACCGACTTTTTTGCTGCTACAAGAATAAAATCAAATTCTGAGTTGGTAGATTTATTCGACGGAATTCAAATAGAAGAATTTGAAAATGCACTAAGAAAATATACAGATGAATATCTTGAAAACAACGGTCTTGTTTTATTGGCTATTGAGGAAACTAGTGGAAGTATACTACTAGACATAGAAAATATTGAAGTCAATCAAGAAGCACTAGATATAGACATGACTAGATACATACCCCTTGAGGGTACAACTGATATGGCATATTGGGTATTCTTAATAGATGTGCCTTTAAGTATTCTTGATAAAATTTCAGAGTTTGAGCTTAAGTTTGAAGATATCCGGCAGGATGGATCTGGATACCAATTGCTTAGAACACATTCTAATGTTGTAGAGTATCCTACTATTGAAATACTAAAGTCTAATTCTCAACTAATGGATATGTTTTCAGACAATTTAAGTGACGATGTTAAAGAAACTTTGAATAAATACAATGACCAATACTTCAAACACCGTGATTTAGTATTTATCGCGCTAGAAGAAAGTAGTGGAAGCATACGTCATGAACTTATAAGGTCAGTTCATTCTAATGGTATGCTTATAGTTGATATAGAAAGATTTGTTCCGCTTGTAGGAACTGACGATATGGCATATTGGGTGTTTTTAATAGAAGCCTTTAGAGTAAATGAAGTTAAATTAAATATAACAAGCCAATATGCAAGAGATGAATAGTCAACCTTTTAATATGTTTAATAGCCCCTTAGATATGATTTAAAGAATCATCTAAGGGGTTTTCATAAATTAAAAGGTTATAGTGAATTTAAATAGTTTTCGATATCTTTATCTATTTCTTCATTCAAATCATTGAATATTTTATTCTGTTCATTACTAAGTATATCACTTACTTTCTGAGGTAGATAAGGAGTGCTAAGTACTTTATAAGTCTCAAAATTATCATATATATATAAATTATTTTCTTTTTTAAATTCAATTCTATATACATTAGATCCACCAGATACACTATTCCCACTTTTGTCTACCCACATAGAAACAATCCAAGCGTATATATTTACGCTTTCAGAAGTTTCTACTGTATCAACAATTTTATATTTTCCAGTAAAAAAGTCTCCCCTAAGCCGCTTTGAAAGCTCTCTTTCTCTCATATAATACTCCATAGCTTCATCTAAAGTTGTTCCACCATTAATTTTTACATTGTCTTCTTCAATTGCTGGTGAGTTTTCAAGTGTATTTATGTTATTACTACAAGCAGATAATAAAACCCCAAAAATAATAGTCATTACACAACACTTACATATTTTTCCCACATGTGTCACTCCTCACTTTTTTCTTATTTGTTTATTTTTGTTACTAAATAATTTTTATGACTATCTTATTAAACACTTTTAAAAATATACCTTCTTACCAATAGATATTTTATATCTGTATTTTACCAAAATAGGATTTCTACTTCAATTAAAATCGCAACTTTTCAAATGGGTGCATGTTATTTAAGTAAATAAAAAAATGTAAGAAACATTGTGAAGCAAGTTATAGAGCCTGTTAATGCGACGATGAAAGGGAAAGCTGTTTGAGCGATAGCGAGTTTTGCAAAGGCCCCGAGGAGTATTTACAGGCTCAAAACTGGGTAACTTAAGTTTCTGTAATATTTTTCTTCACTTTTGTTACACACACCTTTTTAAAATAAATTTTATAGTATATGGTATAGATTTATGATAAAATATTTCTATGACTCTTTTCGATAGTTTCTTTAAAATGTAGAACAACCCATATGTTGTCAGTAATATATTATTAATGATTTTTGATTTTTAAAACTTGAACTGCTTTTTTTACGAATGGCTTTACATATTAAATCAAATAAGGGTTAAAATTTTTGGAGGTGTTATGTTTGCCTTATACATTTAATGGCATTGGTAGTTGGTACTACGGAAAAAAAAATGAATATACATATACTGGCACATGTGAGTTTTGTGGTTCACATACTCACTTAATGTCTTATGATACAACAAAGTTTTTTGTATTTTTATTTATTCCTATTTTACCTTTAGGAGAAAAAAGAATACTAGATGAGTGTGTGCAATGTAAACGACATCGATATATGCCTCTTAAAGAGTGGGAAAGGTACCAGAAAGAATCAACTAATTCTCTTTATAATAATTGGCTTGAACAACCAAATAATGTTGAAAAGGCCACAGAACTTCTTCAATTAATAGTCTATTTTAAAAACACTGATTTATTAGATTCTGTTCGTAGAAACATCTACAGTAACTGTTCCTCTAATAGTGAGATACTAAATCTTTTAGGCTCGGTTCATGTTTATTTTAATCAGTTTGATGATGCAGAAACTGCATATAACGCGTCTTTGTTTGTAAAACAAGATAGAGAAGTTGGTGAAAATTTAGCAGAAGCCTTAATGAAAAATAAAAAGCCCGACAAAGCTAAGGGGTTAATTTCTCATATTATTGAAAATAACATTAATGATAAACTATATTTTATTTTTCTACTGATTGAATCGTACCAATACATTGGAGAACATAGATTAGCACTAGAAGTAATACAAGAATGCGAAAATGCATTCCCTGAGTTAAAAAAAGATAAATCCCTAAATAAGTATCGCAAAATATCCAAACGAAGCTATGATACTGACCGTCAGGTAAAAGGCTCTCTAATTTGTGATAACCCAAGTAAAAAAAACTCTGTAAATTTCTCTTTTTTGCTTCCAAAACTTTTTTTGCCAATGCTTATTACACTTGTATTAATGGTATATGTTATAAGTTCATTTATAATAGGTTTATCTCAAAAGGTATATTTAGTAAACGGTTTGGACATATCTTACAGTGTAGAAATAAATGGTAAGAAACAAGACCTTGCTCCTATGAGCAAAACAGTAATTAGAATACCTGAAGGAAAAACCAAAGTAAATGTACTTGATTTAGACATGATTGAACCAAATTTTGAATTTCTTATTAAAACTCCATTTTGGTCTCGCCTTCAAAATAGACCAATATATATTTTAAATCCTGACAAAGTGGCTATTTTTCTTTGGCAAGAAACAATTTATGCATCAGAATATATTCTAAATAGCCTTTCTGATTACGAAATGCCTTATCGTTACTACTCAGGTGAATTCTTTTATAATTTAGACAAGGTAGATTATCTTTTTAAAGATTTTCCTGAAAGCATTACCGTAGGGGAATATGACAAAAGGGCAAAGTCTCAATTACTTCACTTAAATGATATTGATCCAACATTATATTTCTATTTTCTACAAGATCTTAAGACTGAAAAAGCAGTTTCTTACTTAAAAACACGATTAATGTTTGCACCTGAAAATGAATTCTATATTTATATGTTTTTATCATATTCTGATATAGATAGTAGTATTGATTTCTTAAAAACTAGATTAGATGAACGTCCCTTATTAATTAATTGGCACAGGGCTTATCAAACCTATGTGGAAACACATAAACCTACATATGATTTAGTACAAGAATATTCTGTTTATCTAGAAAAAGAGAATGATAATAAACATTTGTATTATCTTCTAAGTAGAGTTGTAGATGACCCAAAAGAGGCTGAAAAATTGCTCCTAAAGTCTATTGAAGGTAGCGACCCTTGTCCCTATGGATATTATGGATTAGCCTATCAGAGTCTATCTTATGGCAACTATGAGAAGGCATTGGATTTTGCCCAAAGAGCTGTAGATGCTATGCCAACCCAAGACTCATTTTACGGTATTTTAAATAGTGCAATGCTGGCATTAGGTGAATATGATTCTTTACTATCAAAAAATCAAGCAGCACAAAAAGATCATCCTGATAATGGTCATTTAGTAGCTGAAGAAATACGCTTACATATATCAAAGAGCGATATCAAGAGTTCAGAAAATGCTATTTCAAACTACTTAAATCGCGTTAAGTCAAATGGAGAAGACTTTGTTCAAGGTTGGAGTGATTATTTATTTGGAGTTATTGCTTATTGTTCTAATGATATAACTACATACAGCAATGCAATAGAAGAATTTGAATCCCCTGTTTTTGTATTTGAGAATGCATTTATTAGAGGAGATTTCCATCGTGCCTCAATGGTTGCACAAGAAAATGAATTAAATGCTTCGTATTTTCTCTTGCTTTATTTAGCTCAGAACAATCCTGACGAGGCATCTGAATATCTCAAAAAAGCTATTGAACGGTTTGAAACTGGAGATAAAACATCTCGTTTTCTGGCTGATTATCTTTCTGGGAGAAAAAACTGGACTCTAGAAGATGCTAAGTCCTTAATACTGCTTCCAGATTCAAAACACATTGCTATGGCTGCGTTAGCAAAAATAAAACCTGAGTACCAAAAAGAGCTCTTTGAATTGGCTCAAAAACTAAACTATGAAAAAGAATTTCCTTATCACTTTATTAAAGAACTAGTAGAAGACAGTTAAATCGTTTAAGAATGCTAAACGGTGGGGCTTCATGTGGAGACTTTACTTCACTATCGCAGCGGAACTTTCTATTTTGTTTGCAACTTTCGCTGCTATTTATTTTATTATTGAATTGAGACTATATTTTGGATAAAATAAGATATATTAATAGATTTTTATTAGGGTGTTGGCGCTTATTATTCGAGGAATAG
This sequence comes from Acetivibrio alkalicellulosi, assembly GCA_008125075.1. Taxonomy (GTDB): domain Bacteria; phylum Bacillota; class Clostridia; order Acetivibrionales; family Acetivibrionaceae; genus Herbivorax; species Herbivorax alkalicellulosi. The sequence continues at coordinate 15,577 of VLTH01000002.1, forward strand.
ATAGTGGACCTCCATCCTAAGCATCATAGTTGAATCATTGTTTAAAAAGATAAGTTTTTTAAGTTTATAGTGAAAGTAGTAAAATTAAGTTTTTAACTTGTTAATTTATCTTAATTTTAGTAAATTACCAAATGGTATATATTTTATATTGCTTTCATACAGCATATTATAAGGGGGTAATAATTTGAATAAAAATTACTTTAGGAAGATAGAGGGAAATTCATTTAATAGCTCTTGATAAATATCTACTCCATTTGATTTTATAAATTCAAAGATTTTTGATCTTTTCCCATCAGTTTTATGTAGCAATTCAACTAAAATTACATTATTTATCTCTAAATTATTTTTTTTGTTTATCATCTCTCTGTCATCTTCATCTAGGCTTTTATCAAATTGATCCAGCAATTCATATTTCATATAGTTTTTTACCTGCTTATACTTCTATTTTAAATATAGATAATCTTTCATTATTTATTTGCTAAAGTTCAAATATTAAATTCATTCAAAAAAGGAGTTTCTAATTATTTGTAGAATTGGTCTATAGGCAAGTGTTCAATTATCAATATAATGGTCAACTTAACAGACTTCTAATTAAGTTACTAGTATGACGTTAACTTTTAATAAAAGACTAAGGATTGATGAATTAATATTTATGCCATTGTTTGAAGGAGATAAAATGACTAAAGGTCAATTTAAAGAAGCTTTTAAACGAGGACTTGGAAGCGCATATTTAGAGTTGAAAAACAGCAATTGTCTTGAAGAATATCAAGATATTGTATTATGGTGCTGTCTCCATAATACCTGTTACGATATGCAATGCGAGGGAAGTAGAGGCACTTATCTATATAATGCAATTAATCTTTATGAGGATAAAAGTTTTTTTGAGATAGCAATAATTAAGAAATTTGAAAAAAAGAACTTAGATACATGGCTATTTGACCAATTATGTGACCTTTTGTATCACTTTGCCATGGATGGCAGTAAAAGTGCAAAAGAAGCTCTTAACAAAAAATACGATATACTTTTTACTTTACTATCTAGAAAGCGTAAAATAAGTTCTATGTGTTCAGATCGTGATAACTTTGAAAGACTCTGTGTCTTTTTAACATCACTTAACGGCTTCCAAGCATTTAAGAGAATTGTTGAACAAATAGGCAAATTCTATATAGACACAAATAATCCAAATATTTTTATTATGGATTGGTTCTATTCCAACGCTCAAAATAAATTTGGAAAAAAGCGTATTAATAATTACATGCTTGAAAATGCCAAAAAAAGCAAATCGGTTGCGACATTTCTTCACGAAATCCAAAGATTTGATTGCGAAAAGCCACATTTAACTACTCAGCCATCTCTTAAAGAACTACTTAAGGCTTGTTATGAACAGTCAGGTTATCGTGTTAAAGGATTAGCCAACCTTTTTGCAAGAACTGCTTTACTAGAAGAATTGACCGAGCTAGCAAAGATTGCAATAACTGAAACAAATCCTGAAATTAAAATAAATTTATTATGGTCTTTTCGTAAAAAACTCTTCCCGTTGGAGGAAAGTTACATTTTTGAACTTGCAGAAAGTAATAATGATTCTATACGTGACATTGCATTTGAAATGATGCAGCACTTATCTTCTAATAGAATTCACGATTATGCCATATCTCTAATTAAAGAAAAAAAAGAAGTGGCCAACTCCTTGAGTCTATTATGTCGATGTTATCAGCCTAAAGATGAACCTTTGTTAGTTGAATGTGTTAAGGACCTTACTGTTTCATACAATAGTGGATTATGGCATGGTGTACATATGGATGTAGAAGATTTGCTAAAAAAGAGTTCCTGCCGTTTTGATCCAAGTATGTTTATACATATGTACAAGAAAACTCTATGCTCCTATTGTCGCTCAAGTCTTGTTCACACTATGTACAAACGTAAAATTCTTCCAATCGAAATACTAAAAGAGTGCCTTTATGACAGCTATGATGATACAAGAAAGTTTGCTGCAAGAAAGTTAAAACGGTGATTTTTATCTTAACCAATTGCCATTGCTTCTTAATATAGAAAATAAACCGATTTTGAATTTCTGCAATACTTAAGAACTTACATAGTAAAATCCTTTTAATTATATATCAATCTTAAAACAGTGTAATTGGCCATTATATTTTCTGATAAACCAGTATACTCCATCCTCAAAAATTTGGGGAACACTATTTTGAATTGGATAATCTGAAATTTGATAAAGTATTTTTTGAGATTTTACATCTATTGCAACCATTGATTCTTTCATTCGAATAAACAATTTATTATTAATCCTTACTGGATAAGCATATCCTCTATGCGGAAAAATATATCCCTTGTAAAGCATTTCCCATAGTATATTTTCATTTTTATCTATGCATTTTAGATTGCTTTCTATTAAGCTATTTTGATATTCATTATAAATTATTGCAATGTCTGAAAAATAATCTTCTTTTGAAACAACGTCAAAAATAACCATATATTTACTTTCATTAGAAAGAGTATACACTATCTTACCTGAATCCATATTAATTGCTTTTATCGTTTCATTGAAATCTGCATAAATAAGGTTGTCTTTAAATGTACATTCATATAAACGCCTACCACTTTCCTTAACTTCCCACACAGTATTCCCAGTGAAAAAATTAATTGACTTGATTCCTTCACCATTAGAGAATACTAATAAATCCTTGTATTTATATATTTCTGAAAACCCATTATAATAATCTTTTTCCCAGACCAAATCTCTTTTATAAACACAATACGCAACTGTCTTTCCATATCCAGTTATTACTACGTAGTCTTTTGCAGAAATAACCCCTTTATAATTTCCAGTTTCAAAATTATCATTAATTGATTTATCCCATACAACATTACCTGTTTTTATTTCGATACAACTTAGAATTCCAGTAATACTATTTAGTGCATATACAAATTTTTCATCTTCGCTGATATCATATGGTGTACCTTCATATCCTCCATAAAAAGACCAAATTTTTTCACCTGTCAATCTATTTATTCCATATAAAAAATCATGATCATGATGACCACTTAATCTTTCATCAGTTCCTTTGACTATAATAACATCATCTACCCTATTATCAAATCTGTTAGAAACCACATCACCTTGAAAACACCAATTTAAAGAGAATAACTCTGTAAATTTTTTCAGTGTTAAAAACTCAGTTATTTCTTTTTTACTTAAATTAATTCTATAGTAGGATTTGTTTTTTTCTCCCTTTTTGTGTGCTATCAACAAATATACTACATCTTCTTTCAAGTCTTCACATAAATCCCATGATATTGTATAGTATATATCTACTATTTCTTCAATTTCATCAGGTAGCTTATACCTTACTAATTTCTTTTCATTATTTCTATAAACATAATGAGAATTGTTATTCTTAGCTATAAATGCACAAGAATAATCATAAGATATGTAATCAAGAGCTTCTATTTGAAATTCATTTAAAAAAATCATTTTATTGTCTTTAAGAATAATTGTACCTTCTTTTTTTCCATCAGATACTCTAAAAAGAAACTCAGGCCTTAATGGAGTAATATCAATATCTTTAATATTAAATTCTAACTTATTAAAATAATTTGTTATTTCTATTTTTTCATCCCAGCGAAAGTAATAAATTTTTTCATTTTCTTTTATTTCAATTCCTTCCTGTATATATCCTGCTTCACCAATTCCCCATTTTCTGCTATTTTCATCTACTATATATAGGCTTATCCAACCATGTAACTTATCAGACTCACTCCATACATAAAAAAGATCCGACTCAGTTTTTATCTCTTCTATAGGAGGAGTAACTTTTAACACTGTTGTTTCTAAATTTTCTACAAGATTAAGATTATATCTATCACTCAATTCATAAGCACTTATATACCAATTGAGCCCTTCTTCTTTATGTATCTTATTCTTTTTATTCATCACATCATCACGAAAACCATCTAATTCTTGGCTCTTCAAAACATAAATACTCTTATCATTTTTCTTTACATAAGCAAAGTCCGATTCTGAAATAGTTATATATTTATAAACATCTCCATTATTCAATTCAATCAACCATTCTGTACCCATTGGCGTTAGTTCAATATTAACTTGGTCTAAAGGCATTATTGTTAAGCTATTAAACTCATTTACTATTCTTAAAATATCTTCATCATAATTTAATTTCACAGTATCTTTTAACCAAATTGATTTAACATCCTCAATAGCTATATTAATTGATTCTAAAATACTTTTACGATTAAAGTACCAATTGCTAATATAAATTATTGCTCCTACAAGTATTATTAGAATTATAAATTGCAGCACTTTTCTTTTCAAATTATTCACCTTACTTTTATGTGTTTTTTCCTTATATACTATTTTTCTCAAAAAGTTTGCTTTTTTAGCAAACTTTTCAGAAGATATAGTTCCTCTGTTTATCGCAGCGGAACTTAACTACTATGATTGCAGCTTCCGCTGCGATATGATTTACTGATAAATTGATTATATCATAACCATATGATGCAGAAAACCTCAGCAATGAGATATGGCGCATAAATTAATAAATTGATAAGCCATTGCATCATCAAAATATTGTTGAAAAAACAGACAAAAGTCACTGTATGGTAGACTCTTTCTCTTGATAAACTAATATCTTTTACTTTTAGATCTCTCTTCCAATAAAATTCTCTTAACAAGATATTTTGTTTATGTTCTTATTCGTAATTCTCTATTTCCAAATCATTATAATAGTTTTAAAATTATTATTCTTATAGTATTTAAGTTTTTCGTAAATATCAGTAAATTTATATGCCAAAAACAAAAAATTCATTTTATAATACATGGTTAAGTGATATAATAAAAATAGGCAGGTGATGAGATGAAAATACAAAATCCCCATGATAAATTCTTTAAAGAAGTTTTTTCAAATAAAGCAGTTGCAAAAGACTTTATTAACAATTATTTGCCACAAAGCATTATAAATATTATAGATATAGATACACTAGAACCTCAGAAAGATAGTTTTATCAATGAAGAGCTTCAGGAAGTATTTTCAGACATGCTTTTTAGGGTAAATATTAATAATAGAGAAGGTTATATATATTTTCTTTTTGAACACAAAAGCTACATTAGCAAAAATATAGCATTTCAACTTTTAAAGTATATGATTGAAATTTGGGAAGCAAAGATAAAGAAAGAAAAAACAGATGAACTACCTATGATAATTCCTTTAGTTATATATCATGGGATTGATGAATGGAAAGTAAAGACTAGACTAGGAGAAATGATAACTGGCTATGATGAACTATCGGAAAGTGTAAAAAAATTTATTCCAGATTATGAGGATCTGATTTATGACTTATCAAAATATACAGATGAGCAAATAAAAGGGGAAATTCAACTTAGAATTTTGCTTACTATTTTCAGGGATATATTTTCTAAAGATAGTAATGTTGTTAAAATGACAGTTTTAAGAGCGGTAGAATACTTAAGAAAATTAAATGATCAACAGACAGGAATTGAATACTTTGAAACCTTTATGAGGTATATATTAAATGCTGGGCAAAGATTAACTAAAGAAGATGTTAATGATATTGTTAAAAATATTGAAAAGACTTATCCAGAAGGGAGTGAAGTTGTGATGACTTTAGCTGAACAATTAAGACAAGAAGGAAGACAAGAAGAAAAGAAAGAAACTCTTTCCAAAACAGCAATAAGACTATTGATTAAGAAATTTGGGAAATTGCCCGAAGATTTAAAGAATAAGATATTACAACTAGATACTGATATTTTAGAGGTTATAATCGACAGCATCTTTGAATGCAAGAGTTTGGATGATATAAAAAAATATATTTAGCAACAGAAGTAATACTTTTGATGTTCTAATATGGTATGGCTTTTAAAATTTATTAAATTTTGTATATAAAAGAATAAACAGTCTCTCTTTGGCCATAATTTCCAATAATTAGTGTTGCTGAGAAGATTTTATGTTAATAATAACAAAATATAATTTAAAACAGTTGATTTAATTTTTTAAAAACCTTAACATAAAAACCGCGTGGGAAATTTTCTACATTTCCCACTTAACACCTCCATTTTGCAGAAATTCTAATAATCTTTTGTTACTATACTACTACTTTTTAATTTTGAAAGTATACAAATCACATTTGTTAAAAAGAGTAAATTCCAACTCAATATGCTCTGGAAAATCTTTAGTAATAATTCTTTCTCCTGTCACAAAATCTATAGGAATAACATGATAGTTCTCTTTATCCATAGCATAAAAGTATATTGAAAGTTCATTCTTTATCCTAACAGTACTTTCACATAATCCACTAAACATATTAACATTTATGTAATAAAGTATTTCGCCTATATAGTTATGAAATAATGATACACTATGCAAATTACTTTCTTCTTCAAGTTTTTTTAATTGATTATAACTATCATAAGGAACTTTAATTGATTCAACTAAAGTATAATTAAACTGGTCTATTTTTTTTAAATACTTGTTTACATCAAAAAGAGGCCATGCTTTTTCATACTTTTTATATGTTTTTTTTGAAATAATAAATTCACTTAAAAATGCTCTTTCAAATGATTTATCCAATCCATCGAATATACTTTCTTTTAGATGAGTTACTTTTGATAAATTATAATCTGAAAAAAATTCTTGATTTTCATAAAAATACTCTCCAATAGTTTTTGTAATATTAATATATATAAGAGTCTCTATTAATCTATTTCCTTTGATTTCAACTATTTGAGCTATATTATTCCAAATATCTAAATATTTATCTACAGCCTCTTGATGTTTTCCTTCTAATCTATAATAATTAACTTCAAGCAATTCAATATTGAATAGACTTACTAAAATTAGTAATTTATTCGAATCGTTTTCTCCTTCGATAATATTAACATTAGATAAATCCTGATAAACACATATATCATTTGATTTTATAAATCTAAAAATTTCAGATCTTTTTTCTCTAGTCTTATATAATAATTCAACAACACTTACTTTATTTAAATTTATGTTAAAATTTTTGTTTGTCATCTTTCTGTCAGATTCATCTAGAATTTTATCAAATTGTTCCAGCAGTTCATATAAATATTGACCTGCATCGATTTCATCTTCTTTTACAACTACAAATTTAAAATTTGTTTCTGGGAAATCTCCTTTCGGATAATTAGCCACACTCAATATTATAAAAATAACAAAAGCCAAGTATGTTATTGCAACAGGTACAACAAGTACATATCTTATAATGAAGCTAATTTTTTTAAAAAAAATAGTGAATAATAAAAATACTAACGGAATTATAAATAAGTAGTATAGTTTTTGTTCAAAAACAGATGCTGCAACTATTATTTTACTACACAATAATAGACTTATTACAAAAGAAATAAAAAAATTCACCCTCAATACTTTTTCCTCCAAAATAAATTTTGTACTAAACAATTTAAATTTTACATGCTTTTAATCTATTTAACAATATAATTTAAATTTTTAAACTTACAGCTCACCAGGTTTTTTCTAAGGTTGTTTTTCTCTCTTTTTTAATGTATATTTATACTATAAAAAGCCTTTACAAAATAACTTTTCAACGAGTTAGAAGATACGCTTAATCTTCTTATTTGTAATCTGTATCAGCCATCTATAGATTTAGCAAATCTTTTGTCTCGTTATAATTAATAAAACAATTTTTAGGGGAGAAATTATGTTAATAATCGGGGTTGTACTTTGGGTCATAGCTGTTTTAATACTAGTATCCGATTCAAAGTCAAGTGCTAATAAATGGGCATCAATGACACTTTTTTCTCTTGGATGTGGGCCACTTGCTAATTGGTTGAAAAATTATATACTACCTTTTATAGAATTACACTACCCTTTTTTATTAGATACAGCACTATGCTTTAATAGATTTTTATTTGATTTGTCAGTCTATATTCCACCTTATACTCTACTTATATTTTCAGCACTTTATTCAGGGATTATCAGATTTAAATATGTTAAATCTCAAATTATGTTTAAAATCTTACTTTTAGTCCCGGCTTTTGTTATGTTTTTATTCGTTCCTAGGCTGCCACCTATACCAAGATACACAACTGATGTATTCTTGCTTTCTATTTGGGTAATACCTTACATGTTTTTATCCTTTTTTCTTCTTATAGTTGCATATTTTAAGGAAAAAAATAAATTCATCAAGTTCGAAAGGCTGTTGACAAATATTTTAATTATTCCATCCTATTCTGTTATTATCGGTTTACAAACAATACCCTACTTCATACCCAGAGATACTCGAAATTTCCATATAGGTCTTTTTGTTTATTTGATTATTTGTTTTGTGTTTTTTTCTTTCTGTGGAAGTTTTATGGGTTTTGCAATTGTATTTGAAAAAAAGAAAAATATATATGAAAAAAGATTATTTAATTCAGGCATATCTTTTCTAAATCACTCTATTAAAAATGAAATTTCTAAAATATCTATTTGTGCCGATTACCTAAAGAAAGATTTACACTTAAGTAATGAAAAATCACTTGAGACAATTGATATTATATTAAAAAGCTCAAAGCATCTCTCATGTGTAATTAATAGGATTGATTTGCAATCTAGGGATATAGTTCTTAAAAATGAATCTGTTTTACTTAAAGATTTAGTAGATAATGTACTCTTAACAAGTAAAGTTTATCTTAATGAAAAAAGAATTAACATAATAAATTCAATAGATAAAAACCTAAATATCCTTTGTGACAAAACTCATATGTGCGAGGTTTTAAACAATATCATTTCTAATTCAATTGACGCGATAAATATTAAAGGCACTATATCTATTCAATCTTTTATCAAAAAAAAATATAATGTGATTTTGATAAGAGATGATGGACATGGTATACTAGAAGATGATATAAAAAGAGTTACCGAGCCATTTTTCTCAACTAAGAGAGGTTCTCAAAGCACAGGTTTAGGACTTTATTACTGTAAAAAAGTAGTTGACTTACACGGGGGGTTTCTTGAAATATTTAGCAATAATGGCCTAGGTACTGAAGTATACATTTATTTGCCAACAAAAAGATTTTCAAATGATAAGATAAATAGGAGTGTTTAAATGGATATTTTTAGAATTGGAATTGTAGAAGATGATGTTCAATGGCAAAAAATTTTGTCCAATTATTTAAATTCCTATGATGACTTTCAGGTTATATGGGTTGCTTCTCAAAAAGATATGGCAGTTAATTTATTAAAAGAAACAAAAGAAACTACAGATATAATTATTATGGATATTCATCTGAATTCAAATAAAAGAGATGGAATTTTTGCAACTTTTGATATGTGTCAACAATTTGATGGAAAAATCATAGTTTTGTCTGCATATAGTGATGGAGAAATAATCCGAGATGCTTTTTCTGCCGGAGCTGTTAATTATATTCTAAAAGAAAACTATAATGAGATTCCAAATGCTATTCGTTCAGCACTAAAAGGAAAAACTCCAATAGAAGAGGTACTATCTGAGTATAAAGAACTAAAAAAAGAATCAATACTTAATGTACTTTCACCATCAGAACGTGAAGCTTTTCAGTATCTTGAAGAGGGAAAAACCATATCTGAAATATCTAAATTACTACATAAAACAACAAGTACTATAAAATCTCAAGTAAGCAGCATTTTAAAAAAATTAAATGTTAAAACTGTTAAATATGCAATTGAAAAAGTAAATAAAAAAGGGATTGATTAAATTCATTTATCAAAATCTAAACGTCGACACTTCATGTGGATACTCAACTTTACAAATCATATAACTTTTTAAATTTATAAATTCTTACCCTTTAAAAAACTTAATACTAAACATTCAATTGGTACTATAAAACTTACTCCCAAACTAAAAAAATAGCTAAGAAAGTTCGGACTATTAATATTACGCTTTTTATAATATTATTCTTAATAAGAACAATCTATTAGTTGTAAAACGGAGATTATAAAAATTTAAAATAGGAGTGATGAATATGAATAGAGTTGGTTTTAAGAAAATAGCTGTTTTCTTTTTGGTTGTTTGTTTTATAAGTTCAATGCTTTTAGTACCTACTTATGCTTCTGTTAGTGTTCCTAACGGAGAAATTACACCTGGTGTTACTTACCAATACTCAGATGGTCAACATCGATTAGTATTTCAACGGGATGGCAATGTAGTTAAGTATTCCAACGCTAATGGTAGGGCTGTTTGGTCTACTGATACTCACTTTGGTTCAATTAGAAATAGATATAAGACTGAATATAACGGGAACATCCAAACAATTTCTATTCCTCACGGCAAAATAAGGTTTATATCTAATAATGGAATTGTATCTGTTTTATCAGAAATGACTATTATCCAAATAGACATTACTAACGGAAGAACTAGTGAAACAGTAAGTTGGGTTCAAATTTGGCGTGGGCGTATCCCTAATTAGATGGCAATAATCCAAAGTTGATTTTATAGTAAAGTTAAAAATCTCCGTTTTATAAATGTAGTACTACTAAAATACAGTAGAGGTTCTTTAGAGTGTATTCTAAAGAACCTCTTTTATAAATGTAGCATATTCTAATTTCATCTGATTTTTTCTACTTCTCCATACTCCTGACCAAAGGTGTCAACTTTAATGCTCTTTATTTTCTGATCTTCATGTGGTCTGTCCTGGTGATTTGTTTTTACTGACACAATTGCATCCGCTTCTTCCATTCCCTCTATCACCTTGCCAAAAGAAGCATACTGTCCATCTAGATGTGGTGACTTTTCAACCATAATAAAAAACTGAGAACCTGCAGAATCGGGTATTGAAGATCGAGCCATTGATATAACACCTCTGTCATGCTTTAGATTGTTTTCAAATCCGTTATGATTAAACTCACCTTTAATACTGTACCCTGGGCCTCCCATTCCTGTACCTTCAGGATCTCCACCCTGAATCATAAAACCTGGAATCACTCTATGAAATATAGTTCCATCATAAAATCCCTTACTAGCTAAAGAAATAAAATTTCTTACGGTATTTGGGGCAATTTCTGGATATAGTTCAATTTTTATTTCTTTACCACTTTCCATTTCAATTGTTACTATTGGATTTTTCATAAATTCTGTTCCTCTCTTTTTTTGTTTTTACTATATTATATATTACCAAATGTTAATTATAATTGCATTAGTTTTTTGTTGTTTATTTTACATATTATAAGCTTCAGCTTGGAGTTGTGTAAAGGGTGAATACAATTTATTTCAAGTATATGGAATAAGTATTGTGAAGCAAGCGACATGCTTTTGGGTAAAAATTACAGCACGTGTTTTGCTGATTGCCGCCATATACTATTCTTCTAAAAAGTTTGCTTTTTTAGCAACTTTTTTAGAAGATATAGCTCCTCTGTTTATCGCAGCGGAACTTAACTACTATGATCGCAGCTTCCGCTGCCATATGGTGTACATGTAAAATGCATTATTCAGTTATTTAACCGAATAATGCATTTTATATTACCTATGTACTATAAAACCTAATTTACTACCATATCATGATATCTGGTCCATTCTTCAGCTGATCCGTCATAAAATTTTACTTTTTTATATCCAAGAACTTCTGTAAATACAAACCAAGCCACGCTTCCATAGCCACCAACACCACAATATACTATTATATCGTCATTTTTTTTAGCTAAACTTTTAACCATTTCTCTAAGTTCATTAACACTTTTATAAGTACCATCATCATTCCACATATCTGGAACTGGCAATAACTTTGCTGTTGAAATATGGCCTGTTTGACCTGCAAATGGGCAAACAACTTCTCCTAAATATATTTCTGCATCTCTGTTATCAATAATAACTGCTTTGCCGATATTATTTTCTACATAGTCAATAGATGCGAAAATGTTCTTATTTACCTTTCCCTTAAAAACTTTTTCAGTTATCTCAGGAACATCTGTTGTTACAGCTTTTCCTTCTGATATCCACTTTTCATATCCACCGTTTAAAATAGAAACATTTTTAACTCCTGCATATTTTAAAGTGGTTGCTACTCTTGGGCCAGCAGCTATTGCATATGGATCTGCAACAGATGTAACAATAACAACTTTTGATTTTTTGGTAATTCCAAAACTTCCTAATGTATCGAACAATTCGTTATCATCAGGAAGCTCAAGAAGAAGATCATCTTTTATTGTTATCCATGCTGAAAAAGGAACAACAAAAGGAATACTGACTGAATCTGCAATATGCCCCTCTTCATATTCTTCAGAACTTCTTACATCAACAATAACAAGATCTTTAAGATTGCCGTTAGCTTCTAGCCAATTGGTAGACACAATTGGGGCTAACTTTCCTTTACCATTAAAATTACCATTAGGGTTACACGCATAAATAAGATTAGCAGTGAGCAATGAAGTGATAATCATCGTAATTGTGAACAGAATAAACATTTTTTTCATTTTCAATACCTTCCCTTTCTTTTATTAACTCATTATATTTAGTGTAAATACTAACGCCATTGTCAATATTTACTCTAAAGCATAAAAAAAAATTAAGCACCTATGGTTACTGGAATTATATTCTTATTCGTGTAATGAAAATATATCTTTGAATAATTACTTAGACCACTTCGTTGTGATTTGAAGAGATATTTAATAATTTTTGACTATAATAAAATTATAGTGTCATGTGGATGATATTGTCAAGTACTATTTTGAAAAATATCTTTTATTATATCAAAAGAGCATATAAATAGTTATAAATATACATTATTTCGCGTTTCGTCCTGCGAAACATACCGTTTGTCACAAAATGTTGATTTGTTTTTATGATTTAAATAGAATTGAAACAGATGAAGCAAAACGTAAAATAAACGTTACTTCTAAAAACAAAGGATTGAGAAAAAAATAAAGAACCAGAGTTAGTCTTAATCCATTTGTAAATATTTAATTTTAAAATCTTAGGAGGGTTTAAATGATGGGTAAGAAAGTAGTATCACTTATGGCTGTTTTAGCATTATTACTAATGGGATTGGTAAGTAATCAAGTAGTTGTGGCAGATTCCGGTGAGGATCAGTATTTAGTTGGGGACTGGAATGGAGATGGAAAAAGTAATTTAGCTGTTAGAAGAGGCACTGCAATATACATGGATACCAATTTTGATGGTGATCATGATATTTTGCTACGTTATGGAAAAGGAAATAATGAAGACGAATATCTTGTTGGGGACTGGAATGGAGACGGAAGAGATAATATCGCTGTCAGAAGAGGTAATAAAATATATATGGATACTGATTTTGATGGTGAACATGATATATTACAAGTGTATGGAAAAGGAAATAAGGAAGATCAGTATCTCGTTGGAGATTGGAATGGAGATGGACGAGATAATATAGCTGTTAGAAGAGGCGATAAAATATATATGGATACCAACTTTGATGGTGAGCATAACATACTACAGGTGTATGGAAAAGGAAATAAAGAAGATCAGTATCTCGTTGGAGACTGGAATGGAGATGGACGAGATAATATAGCTGTTAGAAGAGGCGATAAAATATATATGGATACCAACTTTGATGGTGAGCATAACATATTACAGGTGTATGGAAAAGGAAATAAAGAAGATCAGTATCTTGTTGGAGACTGGAATGGAGATGGACGAGATAATATAGCTGTTAGAAGAGGTAATAAAATATATATGGATACCAATTTTGATGGTGCTCATAATATATTACAGGTGTATGGTAAAAATCCACCCAAACCTACAGAGGAACCAAAAACAGTAAAAAACCCACCCAAACCTACAAGTGCTCCAGTAGCATTTACACCTAAAGTTGTAACTTTTGCAGAAAGCAAAGTTGGTACAAGTTATGCAAACGGGTATTGCTTAAGATTTGTTAGACAATGCTTTGAGCATTGTTATGGTTTTTATAGCTCAGCTTGTTGTGCTAATAAATATGGCAACTCATATGTTAGATCTTCCTCAAAGAATAATATTCCGCTTGGTGCAGATGTATTCTTTTATGGCAGCAGCATTACTTGTAGCACTTGCAAAAATAAATGCGGACATGTTGGAATATATGTTGGTAATGGTTATATCGTTCATGGGTGGAACGGCAAAATTGTAAAAACAACTATTGATTATGTTGTAAGTAGAGGATATCCTTACAGGGGTTGGGGATACCATGGAAACGTAGTATTAAAAAATTAATATATACCGGGCAAAGCAAGGATAGAAAACATGCCCATTTTAGTTCAATTATATTTTTCTGATACACTGAACCAGTGATTCTAACAAAAAATGGCTATGGAGATATGGTTGTCATGAAGCTTTTGAGAAGTATCAATTTGAAAGTGAAATAAGTAGGCGCATATATACACTAACTCTTATTCTAAGACTTCAAATGAAATAATTCCTCTATAAAGTTGTAAAAAACTTTTTTAGAGGAATTATTTATGTATCATTGAATTATTTTTTTAATTTTTAATTGGCTTTTGGAAATTCCGAAATAACACCTAAAACATATCTGCGTAATAAAGTATAATCACTTGAATCAATATAGCCGTCACCATTTAAGTCTGCAATTCTCAATGCATCTCCATCTACTGGAAATTCATCAATAATATCTAAAAGATATCTGCTGAATAAGACAATATCAATTGAATCAATAGAACCATCACCATTTAAATCACCTATTAAATAATCTCCTGTTTCCTCAACAACCCAAACCTCATATGTTATATAATTAACTGTAAAGTCTAATTCTGATTTATGAATAGCGTTTGGCGTTTTTATATTATTAACAGGATTGCCACTCAAATTCATATATACCAAATTCTCGAGATTAGAAAGAGATGATATATCCCTAATTTTATTATCAAATAAAAGCAGCATAGTCAAATTAGTAAGATTCGAAATTGGTGTAATATCACTTATTTCATTAGCACCTAAATCCAATTCAGTCAAATTAGTAAGATTAGATAGTGGGGTAATATCGCTTATTTCATTCAAACATAAATACAGATTGGTCAAATTAGTGAGATTAGATAGTGGGTTAATGTCCCTTATTCTATTATTAAGAATTAGATGACTCGTCGATCTAGTAATATTAGAAAGATTCAGATAAATCAAATTAGTTAGTTTAGAAAGAGGTGTTAAATCTCCAATATCATTTTGAGTTAAATCCAGATGAGTTAAATTAGTTAGTTCAGAAAGAGACGTTATAATTCTTATTTTATTTCCACATAAATTCAGATATGTCAAATTAGTTAGTTCAGAAAGAGATGTTATATTGAATATTTGATTTCCTTTTAAATTCAAATAAGTCAAATTAGTTAATCTAGAAAGAGGCAATATATCCCTTATTTCATTATTACTTAAGTCCAGCTCAGCCAATTTAGTCAGACTATAAAAAGCCGATATATCCTTTATTTCATTATTACTTAAATTCAGGCAAATCAAATTAGTCAGATTATTAAGAGCCCAAATATTGCTTATTTTATTACCGCTTAAATCTATCTCAGTTAAATTAGTGAAATAATAAAGAGCAGATATATCTCTTATTTTATTGTCACTTAAATCCAGACTAGTTATATGTTTAACATCTCTTTCATGTATTTCACCAGATGTTATACCAATTTTATCACGTATAGCTTTTTCCAAATTATCACATCTAAAAATTATTTCCGTATTTATTTTATCTTCTGTTTCCTCAACAACCCAAACCTCATATTTTATACTTATTATTTCGTAGTGATGAAATAATCCTGTTTGAAAATATAAGTTTACTGTGAAGTCTAATTCTGACTTATGAACAGCGTTTGGTGTTGCTGAATGATTAATTGGATTATTGTATAAATACAGATTATTCTGTTGATCAGTCCATCTAGCGATTTTAGAAAGAGCTGATATATCTCTTATTTTATTGTCACTTAAATCCAGATGACTCAAATTTGTGAGATTAGTAAGAGGTGTAATGTCGCTTATTTGATTATTTCTTAAAAACAGCCTCCTCAAATTAGTGAGTTTAGAAAGAGATGTTATATCCACTACTTCATTTTCACTTAAATTCAGCTCAGTCAAATTAGTGTGATTAGTAAGAGCCGTAATGTCGCTTATTTGATTATTTCTTAAAAACAGCCTCGTCAAATTAGCAAGTTTAGAAAGAGACGATATATCCATTATTTCATTTTCACTTAAATTCAGCTCAGTCAAATTAGTGAGATTGTTAAGAGCCGATATATCTCTTATTTTATTTTGACTTAAATTCAGTGTTATTAAATTTGTGAGATTATTAAGAGAGTTAATATCCCTTATTTCATTTTGACTTAAATCCACCATATACAAATCAGTGAGATTAAAAAGAGCTGAAATGTCACTTATTTTATTGTTACTTAAACCTATCCTACTCAAGTTAGTAAGATTAGCAACAGGTGTAATATCGCTTATTTGATTATTCCATAAAAACAGCCACGTCAAATTAGTGAGTTTAGAAAGAGACGATATATCCACTATTTCATTATCACTTAAAATTAGCTCAGTCAAATTAGTGAAATACATAAGAGGAGTAATATCGCTTATTTGCTTATCCATTAAAATTAAAATAGTTATATGTTTAACATCACTTTCATATATATCACCAGATGTTTTGCCAATTTCATCACGAATAGCGTTTTCCAAGTTTTTGCATTCAAAAATTATTACCTCATCTCTTTCATCTTCTATTTCCTCTGTTAAGTCTGATTCTGACGTATAAATTGCCTTTGGTGTTTCTGAAACCTTTTCGTCAATTTCCTGCTGTGCAAAAATCACAGTTCCCGTTATAAACAAAGATATCACTGTCGATACAACAGCTACAATTACAGATACTAATTTCTTTTTCATGTTATTCCCCCCCATTTTATATTAACATAATTATACTGCAGATGTTTTATTTTGTCAAATTATAAGAGTGAGCAGTGGGTTCATTTAGGAAAGTCCGATAGTGCTAGAGAAATTTGCAAGAAGGCTGAAATAATTGATCAATTAGATAAACCCTTTAGAGAAATAACATCAGTATATGAAAGAGTAAAATACGGAGATGAAGTTCCTGATATAAATCAGCTAGATGATACTAAAAATAAAACAGTTGAAAGCATTAAAATAATAAAAAAATGGAAGATGGAATCTTAGATTAATTAAAGAAATATAGAGAAGAACGAAAGCGACGTTTTAAATAGACATTCAACATACCATGAAAAGTACTTTAAACCTATTCCTTTAGTTTTTTATAGAAATAAGGAATGCTTAATTACAAACTAGGTGTCAAAGGCAACTCTTTTAATCTCTAAATAATATAAATTTATGCGTTATTACCTTATTTTGCTTTTTTACTTCTGTTTTGTTTGTTTTATCTGTTTAATAATAAATTTCAGTGTTGGTTAAAACATCAAGTTCCGTATAGTCTTCAATTGGATTTCTGTGCAAATACAAAATCTCTAAATTAGTAAGATTCGCCAATGGTTTTACGTCAGTTATTAGATTCACATTTAAATACAAATATTTCAAATTAGTAAGTTTGATTAAATAAGATATATCAATTATTTTGTTGGAAGTTAAACTTAATTCCCTCAAGTTAGTAATATTAGATAGTGGTTCTATGTCGCTTATTATATTTTGATTTATCTGTAAACATTCCAAATTAGTCATTTGTGAAAGTGCATCTAAGTCGCTTATTATATTTTGATTTATCAGTAAATATTCCAAATTAGTCATTTGTGAAAGTGCATCTAAGTCACTTATTTTGTTGGCACTTAAAGCCAAATATTGTAAGTTAGTTAAATTAGATAGTGGAGATATATCACTTATATTGTTTCCAGACAAATCTAAATTTTTTAAATTAACAAGGTTAGATAGTGGAGATACTTCCTCTATCTTCATGTTATATATTGTTAAATTTTCCATTCTAGTCAATTGAGATAAAGGCTCAAAATTACTTATTACTCTAGATTTCCTCATGGCTCTGTCAAGATATAACTCCTCTAAGTTAACCAAATATTCTATTCCTTCTATGTTTTCTATTCTTTTTCCTTTTAGCTTTAGACGTGTGATATTCTTTAAATCACTTTTAAGAATATCTCCTTCAGGCTTATCTATTTTTTCTCGTACAACTTTTTCTAATTCAGAGTCTGGAAATTTAACAACATCTGGATTAATATCTGTGTCAATATCAGAGTTAAACTGACACCCTACAAACAAGACAATCATAACTGGCACTAGCATAAAAAAGACTTTTTTCATATTCACCTCTCCAATATATTTTTATTTATTATTACTTAATGTATACTAAAAAACTGTAAACGTCAAGAATTCAAGGAATATGATGGTTATTTTTAATTCTTTTTTCACCAAGCTAGTGTATTTTTTGAAAACTTGAGAACCTATAATTATAGCCTGAGCACTTGTTAAATGCTCAGGCATATTATATTCAATAATAGAAAAGGACTATTGAACGATAAGTTTAATGGATGATTATAATATATCAAGCATTACAGTTTATTTAGATAGATTAAATCCAACTAAGTACTATGTATCATTAGATGAATTAAAGAAATATAGAGAAGAACGAAAACGACGTTTTAAATAGGCCTTCAATATCGTATAAAAAGTACTTAAAGCTTACTCCTTTAGTTTTTTATAAAAGTATGTCTGCTCTCCTCTATCCCAATTATTATAGATTTCTTTTGATATCTCTGGTGGAAGAGGTAGTGATTTTAAATTATACTTTTCATAAAGTCTAAGTATTTCTTTTGAGTATTTTTCACATAGCCAGCATTCACCGGGCTCTAAAAAACACTCCCTCATTTTTTTATAAGTCTCTTCAAAACTTTCCTCTTCTATGTTTCCAAAGGACATATTTAAAAATTCACATGGCTGAACATCACCTTTTGCATTAATATAAATTCTGTCTGTTCCTCCTGCTGTACATCCAAATTGACTTTTGTCCTCCTCAATTACTTGAGCTGAAATTGATGGATATGCCTTATATTTTTTATCTAAATTATATTTATTAACCAGATTTTTCACATGTATAATATCCTCTTTAGAAAACTTATCTACCCCTTCTTTAAGCGCTCCTCCTGAAGGTTTTGGTTTTATAACTTGTATAATTGAAGCACCAAAGTCCTTTGCTTTTTCCATAATTTTTTCAAAATCTCCATTGTAAAAACCCTCTTTTGAAATACAGCAATTAAATGCTACTGACATATCAGCCTTATGGCAAAGTTCAATAGCTTTAGCCATTGTTTGCCAAGCATTTTCATTCCCCATAAAACTATTTAGCTCTTCACTGTCAGGAGTATGCATGGAAAACATAATGGCATTTACATTGAATTTTTTAAGTTCTTTAAGCCGCTCTAGTGTAATACCATATCCTGTAGAATTAACCCATGTTTCAGAACGTTCATCAATTGACTGGCACACCTTTTTTAATCTTTCATATGTTAAAAAAGGATCTCCACCTTCTATATTAAAAAAAGCAACCCCCATATTTTGAAGTTTTTTGACAACTTCAATAAGTCTATTTATATCCACATCTTTTCCTCTGTCATTCTTTTGATAACAGTACTTGCAATTGAATTTACAGGCAGACGTAACAGATATTAATGCCACAGTACAAGGAAGTTTATCCTCAAACTCTCTAACTTTTTTGCAGGAAGTAAAAAAAGCCTGTGATGGAAAACCTGGTATGTATAAATCCATCCGGGTATTCTCACCTATCTTTACAAACTTATTATCCTTTACCTTTGAAAGAAAATATAAGAGCCTTTTAACAAACTTTATAAATCTTTTAAAACTCATATTGCCCTTTAATAGCTCAGGTAAAAAGTATATAAAAACTCTCAGTTTTACCCACTGAATAAAAGCAATTTTTCTAATCCCAGAAATGTTTTTTACTTTAATCATATCATATTCACTTCCTAAATAAACTTATTATTTTTATACCAGTTGACTGTATTTTCTATACCTTCTTCTATACTGTATTGGTTCACAAAACCAAGTATTTTTTCTGCTTTTATAGTAGAATAATTAATACTATCATAGAGCATATTTACTCTCCCCCTTGTTAACAGTGGAGGTTTTTTGGCACGTATTAGTGTATAAAATAGTTCCATCAAAAACCCAAAGGGATATACTACACATTTTGGCAGTGTCCTTGGTTTTTTTATTTTAGCTTTATCACAAAAAACTTCGTATACTTCATCTAATAATTGAACTTTTTTATTTCCTATAATGAAGGAGTTTATTCCCTCAAGTTTCTTTTCATATGCAAGTAAATAAGCTCTTGCCAAGTCTTTTGCATATATAACATGAAATTTATTTTTTTTAGAGCCTGGAAATAGTGGCAGGCCTGTTGATGCTGTTTTTATATATTCATAAAACCCTGTATTAAATTCACTTTCCCCATACACCCATACTGGCTCCATTATTGTGACATTTTGATTGTTTTCTTTAGCAAAAGCAACTGCTTTTTCTTTTGCTAAGGCCTTTGAGTTCCTGTAATAATTCATAGCACTAGGAAAAATGCTATCTAAAAAGTATCTGTAGTGAGAATTGTGTGGTGAATTTTCATCTTTTACAATGTCTGAATTTTCTTCTCCATATACAGAAATAGAAGAAGTTATAATAATGTCTTTGATATTATTTTCTTTGCATGCCTTTAGCACATTTAAAGTTCCCTCTACATTTACATTATAAAACTTCTCATAAGCCCCCCAGTCTTTTGAGAGTGCAGCCACATGTATTACAAAATTATAGTTTTTTAAAATTTCCTTTAGGCTATAAATATCTTCAATGTCGCCATATTCTATTTTTACTGATAGACCTTTTATATTATGCAGGCTACTATCTTTTCTTACAAGGCATCCCGGTTTAATTCCCTTTTTGCAAAAGGCTTCAACAATATGGCTTCCTATAAAACCTGTTGCCCCTGTAATCAATACATTATCCATATTATTTCCTCCAGCTTATTTAAAGCTTTCAAGTAACAGCGCTCCATTATGTCCTCCAAATCCGTATGATGAAGATACAGCCTTTTTAATTTTTCTTTTTACAGTTTGGTGTACAAGATTTAGTTCTTCTATAGGCTCTTCTATTTTGCAGCCGTGTACAACCTCTCTATCTATTGAAAGAGCTGTAACAGCTGCTTCTAAAGCTCCACTTGCTCCTAAGCTATGTCCAATTACTCCCTTTGTTGCACCTATTAAAGGCTGATTTTCCACGTCTCCAAATACCTCTTTTATTATATTGGCCTCTATAAAGTCATTTTGCTCTGTACCCGTTCCGTGAGTATTGAAATAATCTATTCTTTCTCCTTTAGTAATATCCTTTAGAATCTTTGCAATTTCTCTTCCTGTCTCCTCCATTTGAACTATGTTATGTGCATCACTACTGGACTTATAATCACATATTTCAGCATAAATATGAGCTCCTCTTTTTAGAGCGCTATTAAGCTCCTCAAGTATTAAGACACACCCTGCTCCCTCATTAAATAAAAATCCACTTCGCTTTTTTGAAAAAGGCATGGGCACACCGTCCTCTGCTTTAGTCAATGTATTTAGCATATCAAACCCTCTCATTATTGATCCATGTTTTTCCTTCAAACACTCCACACCACCTGTTAAAACAGATTTAGAAATGCCATTTTTAATCCTCATATATGCCTCACCTATTGCATAGGTTCCAGATGCACATGAAGCATTTACAGTAAAATTTGTACCTTTTATGTTATATAAAACTGATATCCAAGAAGATATGGAATTTGGCATTGATATGGGAACTAACATACGATTATATCTAGTATCCAAATGGTACTTATCTAAAATACTTTTATCCTTTGCAAAAACATGTGCAATATTTGAACTGTATGCCGCTTGGATGCTGTTTAGGCCTAAACCTATTATTATATCAGCACATTCTAATTGATTTACATTAAAATATTTATCACTAGGTTGTACATCAAGACCTGCATCGTCTATAGCTAAACTAGCAGCTACTACAGCTATCTTTGCCGCATCTCCCATAGCTTTTTCTAAAGATGAAGGCAACCCATAATCTTTTAAATCTACCTTAGGTGCAGGTGTATAATAGAGTGATTTAAAGTTGTACATATCTTTATACTCTTTTGGTATTTCACAAATATTATGTTTTTGAGATAATAAATTGTTAAAAAACTCTTCTTTCCCTATTCCAATGCTTGTAACAGGACCTATTCCGGTTATAACCACTCTATTATTCATATCTTGAATTCTCCTTTAGATAAACTATAAGGCTTTTAATGTACTCCCTCTTGTCATCAAAGCTCCTCCCACTAATATCAAGACCTTTTAAGTCTATTGTAATGTTATCTTCAACAAGTTCTTTTTTTTCCTGCTCACACATTGTCCCTATTTTATAAAACTTAAAGCCCTTCTCTTTTGCCTCTATTATGAATTCTTTTTCATCTGACTTTTTAACAGTAAACAAAAGCTCATACTCACCACATTCTCCTAAAAACATCAAGGCCTTTGGAACTGAAGCAAATTCTGATAAAGTTACTCCTATCTTCATATAGGGAAGGTTTTTTAATATAAATCCTGTTTTACTCATATTGCTAAGATTTTGTATACCATTGAACGGTCCGTCACTTGTATCTGTGCAGGATGTAGCATATTGATTTATGAGTTGTGATTGCTCATTTCTTATTTTAAACAAGGTTTTTAATTTATTTGCAACATCTCTTATTCTAGAATTGCCTTGATAAAGTTTAAGTAAAGCTTCCACATTACCAGCACCAATTTCACCAGTTATGTAAATTGCATCTCCTTCATTGGCACCACTTCTTTTAATAGGATTTCCTCTGTGTTCTCCCACAACTGTTCCAGTATATCGCCAAGTCTTTGATTTTCCCATATCCCCACCTAAAAAAGCTACCCCTGTCTTATTTAGTACATCTGAAATTCCTTTTGACAAATTCTCTATGTATTTTTTATCCCAGTAATCACAAATAGTCATGCTGTGGAGATAAAAAAGAGGCTTTCCACCTGCTGCAAGGATGTCACTTATGCTTCCTACAGCCATATTCCATCCAAGGGCATAGGCATCATGTTCATTAAAATAATCTTCGCTGGAAAACTCGTCAATATTAAATAAAAGTTTTCTGTCTCCTAAATCAACTATTTCACAGTCAGCTTCAAATAAGCTATTTTCCTGAGTCTTAAGTTTTGGCATTACACCTGCAACTATAGTTATCAATTCTTTTTCATTCATTTTAATCAACCTCACAAACAATATCCAATTGACCCTTAGCAATCTCAATGGCACAAGGTAAAAATCCTGCTGGATCACCATCAAACTCAACTTCTGGATTAACCTTGTTCCCACAAATCTCAATTTTTTTTATGTAGTCAAGTGTCAAAACTCTATTATTAACAATCTCTTTTCCCCCATAAACCCTTTGTATCACAGACAAAACATCTTTTAAGCCCATATTTTTTAAGGTGAGTCTGTAAAAGAGTCCATCTCCTTGTTTAACGCTGTTTTTTACCTTTATCCCCGATGCTATATAGAAAGTTCTACCAATTGATATGTTATGTACTCTTTTAATTTTTTCATGGTTTCCATCTGTAATAATTTGAAAATGGCAGGGTTTGTAACAAAGAAGTGTCTTAATTAGAGCTGTAAATGTACCTATATAATCTCCCAAAACACCTCTTATTCCGCTGTTTGCCCTTCTTGCTAATTGTGCTCCAAGTCCTATGTTGGCACAGCAGGCAAAATAACAGGTTTTAAAATTTGAGCTATTGTCTATAAGCTTATCTTCATATTCCATTTTAAATTCTTTAGCCAACACTATTTTACCAATCTGAATTCTTTTGCTCTTATTATCTAAAATTACTTCTATAGCCTTTTCGGTCTTTATTGGAATGTTATAGCTTTTACAAAAATCAGGACTTGTGCCTGTATATATAACACCCATTTTTGCATTAGAAATCTTACTACCATCCTCATTATAAAAACCAGATAAAACCCTGTTTATGGTTCCATCTCCTCCAACTGCAACAATTACATCATAGCCTTCAATGTTAGCTGATTTAGAAAGCAAAAATGCATCCTCTAACGAGTTGGTGATTTTGTATTCATAATTAATTGATGCTTTATTTAGTAAATCAAATATCTTCTTAAATGTTTTTTTGGAAGTTCCTCCTTTAGATCCTGGATTTAAAATAAAAAAGTACTTCATATATCTCTTCCTATCTCATCTATCAAACTAGTGACTTTATCAATTGATTTTTTAGATAGATTAGCCCCTGCAATAAGTCTAAGTCTCCCTTCATTTGGAGGAACAGAAGGCTCAACAAATGGAGTTGTAAGTATTCTTCTGTTATAAAAACTTTTTGCTAAAAGTACAGTTCTTAATGCATCTCCTGTTTTAATAGATATTATAGGCGCCATGCCATCACATAAATCAAACCCATTTAAAACAAGTCTATTTCTGATAATATCTCTGTAATCCCAAAGCTTTTTACCTAATATGTCAAATTCCTTTTCAATAATCTCTAAAACCTTTTCCACTGCTCCCAGTAAAGCTGGAGAAATTCCAGTAGAGTATACAAGTTGAGGACAAAAGTACCTCAAGTATTCAATGATTTCCTTGTTTCCAGAAATAATTCCTCCAGATACCCCAATTGCCTTGCCTAAAGAAGCTGTGTAAATACCTTTGAAATCTTCTATTCCACTATCTTCTAAAATCCCTCTTCCACTTTTGCCTATAACACCTATTCCATGAGAATCGTCTACTACAGTCACTGCTCCATATTTCATACCAAGTTCATAAATTTCTTTTAGTGGCGCAATACTTCCTTCTGTAGAAAAAACAGATTCGGTAACTATAAATATTTGCCTATACTTTGATGAATTTTTAAGAATTTTCTCTAAATGATTTGTATTGTTGTGTAAAAAGGGTCTGATTTTGCATCCTACGCATTTAATGCCTTCTATTAGAGAAGAATGGGCATAGTGATCTACTAAAATAAGATCTTCCTTTCTGGCAATGGCTGCAAACAAGCCATTATTGGCCTGATAGCATGATGGTAAAATAACTGTGTCTTCAAGTGTTAAAAACTTGGAAATTTCTCTTTCAACTCTTCTATATAATTCTATGTACCCTGTGGCAACAGGTGTTCCACACATGGAAATCCCATACTTTTTCACTGCATTAATTGCAGCCTTTTTTACCCTTATATCTGCACCTAGACCTAAATAATTGTTTGCTGCAAGGTTTATATACTGCTTACCATCAACAATCACTGGATCCTCAAGCCCTGATTCAATACAGTTGTAATAGGGGTTAAACTCTGCCCTTTCTATAACCTGTTTGTCCACTTTAAGTCTATTTAAGAAACTATCTACACCCATCCTTACTCACCTTCTTTACATACAATAGATTTTATTTTATCTACTATGTCCCCTACTCTTTCAATTTGGCTAAAATCATCTTCATTAATTTCTATTGAAAATTCATCTTCTAGTCCTGCAATTATCATTATTTTATTAAAAGAGTCCACTCCTAAATCCTCAATTAGTATACTATCTGATGTTATCTCAAATTGTCCTTCAATATTTTCCCTAACAACTTTCATAACTCTCTTTTCAAAAGTCATTTTCATATACCTCCTTACTTTGGGAATGCCCCAAACATAGCTTTCACTACTTTTTCAGACATCCCTTAATTCTTCTTAGTTCAATTATATTTATAGCAATGAGTAGCTTGCTCTGAGTCACACATTACTGCACATATATTGCAGTTTACACATTTTGAATTGTACAATTCATTCTCCATAAGTTTTTTTACAAAGTCTGGTTCACAAATAAAAGGTCTACAAAGACTCACAAAGTCAAAGTTATGTTGTTCTACAAGGCTTTTTATCTCTTCTCCCTTTCTAACTCCTCCAACATAAATTACAGGAATATTTGTCTGACTCTTTGCAATTTTTGCATATTCTAAGTTATAAAGAGGTGTAAATGGCTTTAGCTTATACTTTACAAAGGGATAAACTAAAGACTTCCAGAGTATCTTACCCATCCTGCTATTTACTCTATGAATTGGATTATTTGACATAACAACATCTATAGGTACATCACCTCTAAATATATTCATTGCATAATCCATTGTTCCATAGCTTATTTCAATTCCATCAACTCTTTTATAGTCTAAAAATTTGATTAGTTCTATAAATTGACGTGTATTAAATCTATTAAAGTAATCATCACTACCACTTACTTTCACAAGTATTGCAAATTCTCTGGTACACTTTTTTCTAATTCCATCAATTATAAGCTCTAAAAACTTAGTTCCTATGCCAGTTTTTTTGTGAATACCAAACTCATCTTGTCTTTTATTAATTGATGCCAATATAAACTGGTGTATAAGATAGCCATGAGCACAATGTAGCTGTATACCATCAAAGCCTGCTTCTTGTGAATATAAAGCCGAATTTATAAATTTATCAACAATTCTCATTATCTGTATTGTGTTAAGTGTTTCAGGTTTTTCAGCAAAATAAAATGATTTTTTTCCTGTAACTCCAACTACAGGCATTCCTGTTTTATTAGCCTTAGTCTGTCTTCCTGTATGGGCTATTTGCATAAATATTTTACAATTATTTTTATGTACTATATTAGCAACTTCTCTGTAAGAGTCAATTTTTTGAGTGCTATCTATTCCAGCCTGTCCAGGATGCATAGCTTTGCCATCTCTACTTACAAATGAAAAGCCAGTTATAATGCCACCTATATCACCTTCTGAAAGTTTTGAATAAAGTTTTACATACTCTTTATGGGGATTTCCGTTATCATCACACATTCCTTCAAAAGTAGCAGAGCGTATTATTCTATTTTTTAGTACCAAGCTTCCCATATAAGCCTTTTCAAAAACCTTCATTTTTGACACCTTCTTTATTTAAGCTCTTATATTTATAATTTTATAGGAATTCTTAATTACAAACCAGTGTCACAGGTAACTGTTTTAAGTGACTAAAGTCACTATTTTAAATAAAAACATGACTTTAGTCATTGACTAAAGTCATGTTTTTATTTAAACTAGTTTAGATGAGAACAGTTTTAAAATATATCATATTTACATTACAGATGAAATGTTTTTTATTACAGAAGTAATTTAATTATATGAAAAACAAAGGAGGTGCTTATATTATGAAAAAGAAAAAGTTATTAATTACAGGTTCTTTAATTTTGGTGTTAGGTATTAGTATTTATGCATTTTATATTATTAATTATACGTTTAGAATTAATAATAACCATATATATAAAGTTGTACTTATATTTGATGATTATGATGCAGAACCTAAAAGTGTAAGTATAGAAGATAGTCATGAGATTTCTGATGTGTTTTCCGGTATACACAAGTCAAAAAAAATAGGAGATATAACAAAATGCCCCTTTAGGAGATATAAAATAATACTTTACACTAAAAAGGGAGAAATTGAAATATTCGTTGCTGGTGATGGTTGTAATAGCTATAAACATGAACTTGACTGTTATAAATTCCCTAATCACATTAATAAAAAAATCATAGACCTATTTAAGACTCATTTTGGTGATAGCGTGTTTTTGTATTAAAGTCTTTCACCTTTTTATAAGTCCTCTAATTAAGGTCTGTAGTGAAAAAACACTATGGTAAGTTATTTTTTCATCGTTGCTTAATGTTTTTAATATAGGTACTTTCTTATTTTTCTCAATAAATTGTGTCCAAAATCCCTGATGCATACCAAAGAAACAGAGAGACAAACTGGCATCCAACACCACCAGCTAATCTAAAGGTTTTCTCTAGTCCTATAAGGGCTTGTTAATAGCTGAGTCTTTTTTAGTGAGTTTGCAATTCATTCAGATATCTGACAGTTTTTTCAATGATATCTTTAAATTCATTAACTTCGTATAGTTGGTCTATAGATATAAAACCAAATTTTTCTTCGCCGGTATTTATGTCAAAACTGCTTACCATATCAATAAATTCAGCCTGATTTACATGCCTCGCCCCATATTCTGTATGCCAATAATAAAGCTCACCATCTTTTAAAAAAAAGTACTGACATTTTTTACTTGATACTACTTGGGTAACACTTGAACCATCCCTTTTAACCTTATGGATATAAGTGGGCACCAATGGAAGTGGAGGAATGAATAAATTTGGCCTATAGTATATCCAGTCATCGTAAAAAACAGGATATAGCATTTCAATACCAGGATATTCAATTCTTTCTGAACCATCAATTTTAACCTTGCCAAACATACCGTAATTAGGATCAAAAGGTCCCTCACCACTTCCACCACCAGAATAAACCTTTGTATAATAAAGCCATTCTCCATCACAAAAGAAAATATTACAATAACCATAATCATAACCACTCTCGTAATATGATTCAACCCTTAGACTGTGCCACTCAACATCTCCACTTTGGGTAAGCTTTTTAATACCAAAATCATAATCGATTAAATATTCTTCACCTTCATAAAAGAATGAGTGAATGTTCATTATAAGTTCTTCATCACTAAGATAATTATCATCCTTACTGTACTCATTTGAAATATCATCTTTTTCTTCAGGTTTTAAGGTAGCTAAAGGAGTAACAGTTGAAGTATTGTCAAAAATTAAATCCTCTACAGCATTATTGCCGTTATAGTAATCGTCTGTATCCTTATTAAAAAAACTTGCCCCAGTGTTATAAATATTATAGACATGACTCAAGTTAAATAAAATAGTAGCAATTATAATTATCACAGCTGCAGCCAAAAGGGCAAATCTTAATCTCGGATAGAACCTGTTAATAGAGTAGAGAAAACTGTACTTTTTGGGATTGCCAGAGTACCTTCCTGAAGGTATGGAATTCATAAGTTTTTGTTTATGTAAATTGTTTAAAGGCTCATCAGGTGTTTTCTTGAAGTAGGAAAGCATTATTTTATCTTTAGCAAAGGCAGTGGAACATTTACTGCAGTTTCTCATATGTCTTTCAAATTCTGATTTTTCCTCTTTGCAAAGACAATTATCATTATATGATTGAATAAATTCAATATCATACTTGCATTTCATAAAGACCTCACCCCCTTAACATTTTCTGAAAACATTTTATTTAGACGCCCTCTTTCTCTACACACTCGCATTTTAACTGCATCCTGTGATGAGTTAACAATTACTCCTATATCCTTAAATGAAAAACTATAAAAGTATCTTAAAATCATGATTGTTTTAGTCTCATTATCCATTGAATCCAGCATAGTCTTTACTATTATTCTATTATGTACATTATCTATGCTAAGGTCTTTAAAATTCAAGTCTGATTCTAATGTATCAACGTCAATATTCGTTGTTTTTAATCTTTTCTTTTTTAACAAGTCATTAAATGTGTTAACAGCTATTTTGTATAACCAGGTTGTAAAACACCAACCCTCATTATACTTATAAAGGTTTTTATATACTTTTATAAAAACCTCTTGGACAATGTCTTCTGCATCTTCTCTTGCCAGATTCATTTTAAAGAAAAAATAGATGAGCTTCTGGTAATAGCGGTCTACAATCAAAGAGAAGTCCTTTTCATTGCCACTTAAAATACTTCGGACTATATCTTTATCATTATTCATCTATTAAATACTCCCCCTTAAAATTCAAATATATATATAATGATAGCAAATAATCTCATTAAGTTATACGACACTTTATTAAGTTTGGTAACATATAAAAGTAAAATTTTTTATCTAGAATAGGTTAGTTATAGAATTTTTATCTTTTTAATTTTTTAAGTATTTACTAATATTGACCTTCTTTGTTTCTCATTCAAGAATGTAATCTATCAGAGATTCATATTCAGACTTTATGTCTTTTTTGTCTTTATGTACTTTTTTGATTTCTTCTTTCATTATTTCATCTTTATTTATAAGATTTCCATTTTCATTTGCAAAGGCTCCTTGTAACCCAGCCTTCACATGAAAAGTGTTGTCTTTATCGTCCTCTTGCTTACCTAAAAATAAAACATATTCTTTATTTAATTCCAATACATCACCATGCAATACTGTTCCATCTTCATTTACTTGACCAAATTGATATATTAGAATTTCATCAAACTCCTTACCTTTTAATGTATTTAATACAGAAACAGTTGATACCACACCAAGCTTAGGTTGATTATGTGACGTAGGCTTGCCTATTATGATTGAGTCAGATGATTTTTTCATTTCTTCCAATGAATCGGAAAAATCAGCATATAAGGCATCAATAGCTATAGGTCTATTGATTGTATCAATTGTATCAATATCTGTAATCTCAACAATATAGTCATTACTCAGATTCTCTCCTGTGCCATTGTCAGTTTTGTTAAAATTTTGAATGCCGAAAACTCCTGCTAAAACTATTACCACTAGCCCTGTACTTAGAAGTACTGTAGGTTTTTTACTCATTTTTCACCCACCTTTCAATTATAACATCATTAGAACTTACTATACGTGTTATTAATATTTTTTCTATGTGTTATACACTGAATAAGTTAAAACTATAGTTTAGAATTTACTAATTTTAATAAGTTTAAATACAAAATAATTATATATAAAATCTATATCTAATTATATACATATATATAGAATTATTGTCAATAGATTTTGAAATACTAAGGACTTAATTTAATTCTTCATAAAAAGTATCATTTTTCCCTATGGATATTATAATTAATTTCTTTAATGGTTTTTCCCCATCTTCTTTAATTTTATAATCTGAAATATATCTCTCAAGTTGTCCCTTCGCTTCTTTTTTCTTTTCTTCCAGTTTTTCTTTTGTGTATTCACCTTCTTTTATATGTTTAAACTCTAACATATATCGAAAGTTAACTTCTTCTTTATAGGTTACTCCTTCTTTCAGGTATAAATCAGAATACCCGTTTCTTGTTTCTTTTTCACTCTCTAACATATATATTCCGTCGACAAATAAGAGGGTTATAAAAATTGCCTTGCTTGTCATCTCGTTATAAAAAGTTAAGTCTCTGTTTGAAAGCTCTTTCCTGACTTCTTTATAAATCTCCATAATTTCATTTACATTTGCATCTTTTCTCATTTTCTCAACAGCTAGAGTGATTTCTCTAGATTTTCTATGCAATCCAATTCTGTAATTATCAAACAGATATTCCCAGTACATCATCTTGACAGAGTAATTTGGTATCCCTAAATAAACCTTCCTTGCTAAAGCCTTTTTTATTGTCAAAAGACCTAGATAATATAATAAACTAATAAAATTTTCATCTTTTTCGGTTCCTTTATAGAGTTTGTCTATGCCAAACCTGCTTTTAATTTCTAATGGTCCAACCAATTTATCTTCTTCAATTATACTTCTTAATTCATCTTTGCTTTCAAAGTTTTGTGCCAACACTCTTATTTTGCCATAGTCTGTTTTTATATTGTCATCAAGCATATTTATGGGATACTTTCTATTTAATTGCATTTTATTAACTATATATAGTATCATTCCCGTGTTATAGATTGTTCCTTCCGATTCTTGATTAAACTTGTATCCATTATACAAATCCTTCATCATATTCATCAGATCTTTTCTATCAACAAACTCACCCAATTTATAATGTTCTACAATTTCTTCTAACTCTTCCTCTGTTACCCCCATCATACTATTTAGCATGTATTCATTGGTCAAATTCTCGAATATATTTGCACCACTAGTCAAATCATCTAACAGTATGGGACTTACACCTGTTATAAATACTCTTGCAATAACACCTTCTGCCGTTCCTTCTTTTATTTCTTTGTAAAAGCTTTTAATATATCCATCAGTTTGTACAAGTTCTTTATACATGTGCTCATCTTTAATCATTAACCCATTAGCAAAATTATCGTATTCGTCTATTAACAACATTATTTTGCAGTTATTTTGTGTCAATACATTTTTTATAATTTTTAAACATTCAAGGGCTGAATTGTTTTCTACTTCTATTACACCTTTTTGTAATATACTTTTATATTTTTCCAACACCCATTTTACTGCTAATTTCACTGTTTGATCTATGCTCTTTACAATCTCTTCTTTACCCTGATCTGTTACAACACCCGCAAAACTAATTCTTAATACTAAGTATTTGTTTGCTTCATCTGTATTATTTTTCCCTATATATAATTCGCCAAAGTATTTGTCGAAATTCTCCTTTTCAGCAACATCATAATATGTCTCTAACATGCTTAAAAAAAGACTTTTACCAAACCTTCTTGGACGAATAAAAAACTGAAACCTTGGCATTTTTTCGAGTATTTCAATATATTTCGTCTTGTCTATATAATACATGTTGTTATTGATAATTTCTTTGTAATTACTTTCACCGTAAGGTATTTTCTTCATAGATTCTCTCCTTGGCTATTGATAGTAAACCACAATAAATTCAGCCTATATCATTTTTCTCTTTATTTTATTATACTGAATATTTCTCTTTTTTACTATACTATTTCCAATTAGCCTTATATAAACGAGAGTTTTCCTTATTGATTTTTCAGTGGATACATTGACCTTCGTTGTTGCTTAGGCTTTACTGTTTGAATGCAAGTCAAACAATAGCCCTACAAATACATATGTGGCAATATAGAGCATCAGTGAAAGCTTAGTATTAAATAATGCAACTAGAGCTGCCTGTGAGCAGGCACATGTGCGAAAATTAAAAGAAAGAGAATAATATGTTTTATCACCTCTAGGATATTTGTAATATAAAAAACCAGTCCAAAGCTGTAGTATAACTGTAATTATTGAAAGGAATAAAAATGTCTCGTTAATTGTAATACCATTAAAAACCTGAGGATATAATATTGTAAAAGACAGCAAGGGTAAAACGGTGATTAGAAGTGCAATAATACGAGCTTTTTTTATACCATACTTTACAACAATAGTTTTCTTTCCAGCTTCCCTGTCCCCTTTATAGTCTTTAAAATATGTGTAAAAGGTCATAACTGCATTTATAACTGCTACTATGATAATTAATCCAATTAAAGTTTTTGTTAAATAAGGATATTCCAGAGATCCTGAAGCAAAAAATCCTGCTGCTAGAGGCATTGATAGCATTATTCCAAACACAATATTGCCTAAAACTCCATATCCCTTTGCATATTCATATATAACATTTAAAACTATACCCATTGTAACTGGTATTATCGCTATTGGCTCTAAATAAAAGCCAAATATCAAAAATGTAATCAATAAAAGTATCCCCGATGTTACTAGAGCTTTTTTGTAAGGAAGCTCCCCTGTAACCATTGGTCTTAAAGGTGCATTTATTCTATCTTCTTTAAGTCCTAAGTAGTCATTAATTATTTGATTTATTCCCCAACTTAAAAATAAAATTGTCAAAATAACTGTTTTTCTTAAAAGTTCCACAGGCTCTTTCGTAACATATTCATAATATGCAACCCCCAGCCACCCAGATATGCCTGTTACAAAACCATAATACAATCTCATTGATTTAATATACGCTTTAATAAACCTAAACATAAATACACTTCTTTCCTCTCTTTGACCAACTTAGGTCTTTATATTTATAATTTTAAACAGTTATTTAATTATAAACTAGTGTAGAAGGTAACTAATTTTAGTGACTTTAGTCATTAATTTAAAATACAAACATGACTTTAGTCATGTTTGTTGCATATTACAATAGTCAACATTCACTATAATCCTATCTTTCTAATTGCATATTCTTACTGTTATATGATAGAATAAGTTGAGCATTTTTATAAAATATAGAAAAAAATACTGGGACGGTGAGGACTTTATGTCAATGGTTAGTACCCTAAAGACTATTCTTGCAAAACAAAAGGAAAGCATGTCTGCTTTAGAAAAGGAAATTTCTCAAATAGAAAAAAGTGATTTAGTAACTGAAAATCAAAGTTTAAAAAATGAACTTTTAAAATATAAATCTGATCTTAAAAATGAAGAAATTGAAAACAAAAAATTGTCTGATGAAAATAAAAACCTTAAAAATGCACTTTACGAGCAGCTTTATAATGAGAAAACATATATATTAAATTCAGTCAGCAAAAGAATGGACGTTTACTATAAGTCAAATATCACAGGAGAAATCAATAGGTTAGAACAACTTGAAAATTCAGTTAAAAATCGTATAGATCAAATTACGCATATACTTAAAACAAACAGAGTAGACATTCAGGACGAAATATATGGCAAGATTGCAGAGTTGAGAAAATTGCTAAACGAAAAGGTAACTATGGCTCGCATGGAAATTGAGAGTCAAACGGTTGCTTTTAACAAAAATAGAGCAGAGGAATTATCAAAACTAAAACAGGAACAACTTACCGAAGAAGAAATAAAATCTCGTATAAAGCAAAACAATATTGAATCTTTAATTGGACTTAGTATTATCAATAAATTAGGCATTTTCCTTCTTATTATTGGAGTGATTGCAGCCTCTCAGTTTACATATTATAAATTATCAGATTCACTTAAATGTGTTTTTATGTTTTCAATAGGTCTTGTGCTTCTTTTAGCTGGTGAATGGCTAAATCGTCGAAAACCAAATATCTTTTCTTTGGGATTAACTAGCGGAGGTATAGCAATACTATATGTGGCATTAGCACTAAGCTATTTTCGTTTTGATGTCCTTAGCATGTATCCAGCTTTAGCATTATGTGTCCTTATAACTCTAGGAGCATTTATTCTATCTCAGCGATATAACGCTCAAAATATTGCTGCTTTCGCAATGATTGGAGGATATTTACCCATCTTCTCTATAGCAGGTGATAAAACTATAGTATATGGAGCAATGGTTTATTTTGTTATCTTAAATATCCTTGCTCTTTTACAATCCTTTAATAAAAAATGGCTGATATCGGCATTTATAGGTTATGTACTTAACGTCATAGGTTCAATATACATATCCTCAATTATGTTTTATAAAACTCCATTTTTTATTGACGGGCTAATAACAATACTTTATCTTATATTTGCATTTGTAACATATACTCTAATCCCTGTCCTTGGATCTTTTAAAAAACAGGTTGGTTTTAAAACCTCCGATACTATTTTGTTAGCACTTAATACACTTATTAGTTCTATTATTTTATACTTTGCCTTCTATGCTTATGACCTTGAGAATTTTACTGGTCTTCTTGCATTAACCTTCTCAGTTATTTATTTATTGCTTGGAAGATTTATAGAAAAATACATGCCAAAAGAAAAAACCATAAAGTCACTATTTTATATTACAACCATAACCTTTGTAGTTCTTATAATTCCATTCCAGTTTGACGTAATGTGGCTGTCACTAGGCTGGCTTGTTGAAGGAATTGCAATTCTTATATATGGCATCTTCAAAGAAATAAAAGGTTTTAAAAAGGCAGGTGTGGTTATTTCATCTCTATGTCTTTCATCATTTTTATTTTTTGATGTTCTAATATATCCTGATCACCTTTTTACTTATAAATACCTTGCAATAACTTTAAGCAGCATTATTGCTTTAGCATCACTTATATATAAAAAGAACCTTGCCAATAAGCCAATAAAATTATTCAAATATGCTTCAGTTATTAATATCTGGGTTTTTTCTATATATATCCTCCAAGTTGAGTTTAGAAAGATTTTATTAATGTCTCTTTCAGAAAGCAGTTTTGATATTAACTACATGATTACTGCAACAATAGTCATTTCGGGTTTTCTCATTGCATATATTATTCCAAGAATATCAGCTATAAGGGATAACATGGTAAAAGGTATATCAATTGCAATTTATGTGACATCCATAGTAATACTCTTTATCCTGAATTTTAATTCACCAGTAATAGGCTCATTAAATGAAGTACCCACATTGGTAAGTGTAATAGGTACCATTCAACTGGCAATGATAGCTTTGTTGTCCATTCTTGCTTTAAGGGATTTGGTATTATGCCTTGTTCTAGATAAAAAACTTGGTATACAATGGTATCCATTTATAGTTTCATTTTATTTTGTAGTAATTCTCACACAAAATTTAATAACTCAATATAATCTGGTATTTAATAACGCTGTAATAAGTATCATATATCTAACTACTGCTTTAATATGGATTACATTTGGTTTTATAAAACGTTATGCATTTATGAGACGATTTGGACTTGGATTATCTATTTTAGCAGCAATAAAGCTTTTTATAATTGACCTTTCATTCTTGACACAAGGATATAAAATAGTATCATATTTTGTTTTTGGCATAACACTCCTTGCAATCTCCTTTGTCTATCAGTATTTTAGTAAAAGAATAGATACTATAAATCAAATAATACCCGACAATAACAAAAATTTTCAGTGAACAGATATTTTTTTAATATAGCTATTATTTTATATGTTGTTCTTTGAGGATACCCAATAGTAGGGAGTAAAGCTTGACATGAAGAACCGTCAGATTTTTGTTGCCCTTGTATTAAGTCTCAAAACATGTTCTTTCAAATATTGCATTTAATTTAGTGGAATTATCAAATCTTTTTCCCTTAAAAAATACAAATCCAAGAAAACTATACCTTGGATTTGTATTAAACACTAATATTAGTTTACAACTCAATCATTGCATCTTTTTCTATCCTTCATTATATTTGGGACCTTGCTCATATTTTTTTTCTTTATCAATTTTGTACATTTCAAATAGGCCCGAATAAAACCTTTCTGGATTATTTTCAAATGCTTCTTTTGCAAAATTCATACTAGTAGGATAAAAACTATCTTTATACTTATACAATAACGTTCCACCTCTAAATAGCTGCGGATCTGATTGATTTAAATCCAGAGGAACTGAGGCTACATCACCATAAGTACGTGATTCTTCTGGTATATCAAATATTTTGTATAATTCAGTATTAGTAAGATCACCTTCTATAATTATATTTCTTCCATCTATAAGGTATTCTTTTAAATGCATAATATAATCTTTATCTTTAATAAAGTCGTAAGATACCCAAATATTTTGACCATTATCAGGTATGGTATCCTTAATATTATACGATACAATTTGATAACCTTTTATATTTATCTGACTTGTAAGTTCATCTTCATAGAACCTTATTACTTTCACAGACTCAGCAGATCCCAAAGAGCACCCCATCATAATAAATATTAATAACACTATAACCAAAACATTTTTCATAATCATTTAATCACGTCCCTACACAAGCATAAAGATTAGAAGTAACTTTTTCGTTTTGAAAAACAGTTATTCCAATAAACCATACTTCATAAGACATCATTTGGCCTAAATTATTTCCGTAATAACTTGAACTCTCTTGAGATGCTAGTACTGCTTGAGCATAACTTTGCCTATCAGATCCTAGATTGACCCCCGAAGGCATATATGAAATACATACGCTACTACTCCCAATACCTCCAGATTCTACTCTTGTTTTTGTCCTACCAGTTTCAAAGTTGACGGTGACACCCCATGGCAAGGATATACTAAAACTTGATCCTGTTGTATTTTTGGGACCATAATCAATAATCGAAGTTACTGATGACCAACTCCGTTGAGTTATCTCTGTACGCACTACTCTTCTAAAGCTATTTGGAACAACATCCATAAAAGTTTTCATAGTAAAATAATGGTTTCCATTTGAATCAGGATTTGCAGCGTTTTTTTCTAGTAGCATCGAAAACTCAACATTACCATAATTGTAGCTATCTATTGTCGAAAGAGTATCAACAGCTGACCAATTAAAACTTATTGCTTTTACAGAATTCTGTTTTATAAAATTTTTCTCTTTTTTATCTTGACGAATTCTCTCAGTGAAATTTGAACGCGTAGCAAACAGTAACGCATGATCAATTTCTTCATCACTATTAATTTCAACGTTTACTAATTTTATATCTAATCGATCATCTGTATTTTTTTGTATAAGAACACCTACATTATTTAATTGTATATTCCCCTTGTCATTTGTAATTTTACTTTTTAATAAGTCAAGGTTCAAGTCAAAAATCTCCAAAATTTCTTCTGCACTGAAATTGTCTCTTTTAATAACAATTTTATAATTATCGTTAATTAATTCCTTTATATTATCAACAATTTCTTCGTTCTCTAAGAGTTCATCATCTATCCAAATATTATCCTGAACTTTTGTATTAAAAATCCTTTGAAAAATTCCATGTTTTCTATTGTTTAATTTATTTATATTTTTAGAAGAAACCTTTTTAACTGCTATCTTTGATATATCTCTATCTTTTGCAACATAATTTTTTGCTTCTACGTCATTTAATATAAATTCTTCAACATTATTATTAATACTTTTGCCTTTTAATCTATCTATGTAATCTTCTTTTAATGGTATTCCATTGTATCTAGGATGTTTACTTTTAATAGGTTTACCATCTAGTATTTCAAAATACTCTCTGACTGTGTTACTTTCATCAGTAATATAAATAATATTTCTATTATCATACTCCGATATCTCTGATGCAAAGACTGAAAAGTCTAGTGAAATACCTAGCATTAATATACTCACAATTAATGTAAAGCTAAATATCTTCTTTTGCTTCTTAAACATATCACTAATCGCTCCTTTTAGTTAGAATTAAAATACATAAAAATCGTATACATACTTTAGCCATGGCGAACTTTTTATGGGATTGCTTTATATCAAAAGCATCAAATAAATAATCTTCCTTAATGATATATAAGACACATTGATATCAGATTAAAACAAGCTTTTATTTTTTGAAAATAATAATAATATTTCACTTAATTCTATATATTTATTTACTTGCAGTTATATTATATATATATATATATAATTTGTCAATAGTTATAAATAAAATAATAAAATCCTATGATTCTTTTATGATAATGTCTTACATAGAATCCTTTTGATTTTGTCCCAAATATAAAAACAAGACTTATCTATATATATTTTATAAATATATTTTAGAGTTATTTGAACAATTTTTTTTAGGAAATCAGATACAAAGTGTTAATAATGCATGAAAATTACTCAGATTGGATTTTGTTTTAAAACCTTTGAATTAAAATACTTAATGGGAATTTATATATCTATAAAATAGCTATTTAAGGACTGCGAAACTCAAATAATTATAATTAAATACTGCAAATTCAGATATGTATAAAAGGTTTGTTTATATAAAAACATAATCAACCTTGAATTGTCTTATATACAAATAAGTCATATAATATCTTTATTTTATATTATAGAATAAAATTTAACAACATTTTACCACAAATAATTTAAAAATGGTAGTGTTTCTCCTACATGATGATACATGCTATTTAAAAATACTATGAAAAAACATTATAAAGCAATTTGTAGAGTCTATTTATACTATGACAAAAGCAAAAGAAACCCTTGACAAGAATGGTCAATTTATTTTCTTATTTGGAAAACGTCCAAAAGGAAGATTGTTAAAAGATTTGTAAGAATATTAGAATCTATAGTTTGCTCGAAAAAGTTTTATAATAAATTAACTCTCTTATTATCATAACTTTATATCCATCAACCTGTTTACAATTGGTATATCGGCTTCTGCCCAATCTAAACTGCTTAAATTGCTAGTTTTAAGCCAAATTTCTGAAATATGCTCTTTTCTATTTATTTTTCTATTAGGTGTATAACATATATAACTATGCATTGTTATCATAAAGTCAGGATAGGTATGTTCAACTGTAACAAAGTGATTTTCAGGTTTAACTTCCACAAATAGCCCTAACTCTTCAACAAGTTCTCTCTTTAAAGATTCTTCCCTTGTCTCACCTTTCTCAACTTTTCCACCAGGAAACTCAAACTTATATGAAATATAATCATATTTACTTATTCCTCTTTGCATACATAAAATTTCATGATTATTGACAAGTATTGCAGCTGTAACTTCATAATGCTTCATTTTTCCACCTCATATATTGAGCTTTTACAATTATAACTTACTATTAAAATATTATAACCATCCTTTAGTCAAAACTTCAACTTCATCAAAAAAGTGTATTGTAATTTATTTCTCCAACTGAAGATTATGGGTGAAACTCCTCCTTATAGAATGTAAAGTTTTAGAACAAGATAAAACTCTCTAGGGTTTTACTTACTTTTTCCCATTCTCTGCCACCCCAAATAATCTGATTGAAGCTACTATGAGAATATGATATATTAAAGCTAGTTATTTTATTTAGTTTCAACTCAAGGGGTGATATTATGAGTGAAGATGAGGTTTTTATATTATTCATATGCTTTGCTGTCAGCTTATTTGGATGGTTTAACTGGTACAGACGCCTGATATATTTTTGGCCATCATGTCTAGGCAAGAAAAATCGTATTTGGCTTGGCGTAATGCCTATAATTTGCATGTTCTCTATGTTTACTGTTTTAAGTTCTCAGGCCTCATATGATGTAGTTGATAGTACAGTATATATTTTCTTTTACATAATATTCGGGATGGCGTGGCTTATTCTAGGAAGACTTATAATGACAACTTTATTTGATATTTCATGGCTTGACGATGCAATTGAAAGAAATAATAAATCAGCAGTTTTTGTTGTTTCAGGCAGCATAATTGGACTAACTGCAGTGTATTCAGGCGCAAACATTGGAGATGGACCTGGATGGTGGTGTGTATTAATTGCAGGAGGCCTTGCAACAATTGTATGGTTTTTACTTTTTGGGCTATTACAAATAGTTTGCGACATATCTGAGAGAATTACAATAGAACGTAATACTGCTACTGGCATTAGAATAGCATTTTACATGGTATCTAGCGGAATAATTTTAGGCAGGGGAGCTGCTGGAGATTGGACATCTACCATGGATACAATTATTGAGTTATTTGACGCATGGCCTGTTTTAATACTGTTTGGCGTAGCTATTTTTGTTGAAAAGTGGTTTATGTGGCAAGAGAAAAACGGATATGAAAATGAGCATATTTACTCATCTTTATTTTGGGGCTTTACTTATTTATTATTAGCTATTATTATTTTAGTTCTATCTCCACCTTTGCCCACAAACCCCATATACTCTTTCTTGCTATAAAAATTATAGATACAAAGAGCATTTTTATTACTTATTAATAGAATTATAGATATAAAAATTTACAAGGTGATTTTAATATGAATGATATTTCAATTTTACCCATACCAGAATCAAAATATTCTAACTATCGGTATAATGTAATTTTTAATAGTTATAAATGGGATCCTCAGGTTGGGGATACAAATACAGTAGCCGATGAGGTAGCAGTTATAATACCTGACGCAGCAAAAAAACTTGCTCAATGGGCTGAAGAATTATCTATGGAGGTTATGCTTTTAGAAAAAGCTTTGATAAATAAGCCTTCACTATATAAAAAATTAGGGTTACCATCAGCTATTTACAAGTCACTAAAATTGGCTGCTAATTATAATGAGAAAGATCATGTAAGACTTATGAGGTTTGATTTCCATCCTACTAAAGATGGATGGGTAATTTCAGAAGTAAACAGTGATGTCCCAGGTGGATTATCAGAAGCATCATTACTGCCAAAATTGGCGTGCGAACTTTTCAAAGATGTTAATGTTTTTGGAAATGTTGGTGATAGTTTATACAATGCATTTGTGCCTTTACTAAATAGTAATGGTAGAATAGCCTTTATACATGCTACTTCCTATTCTGATGATCGGCAAGTAATGGAATTTTTGAGTGATCATTTTAAAAAGTGTGGATTTGAAAGTTTGCTCATTGCACCTGATCATATTAGGTGGAATAAAGATGAAGCTTTTTGTATAGTAGACGGACAAAAAGGTAAAGTTGACGGTTTGATAAGATTTTATCCTGGCGAGTGGTTATACCAACTTCCACGAAGCTCTGGATGGAAAGGATATTTTAGTACTTCAACACCTTCTTGCAATCATCCTATTGCTTTACTAGCTCAATCTAAGCGACTTCCATTAATATGGAATGAACTTGATGTTCCCTTAAAAACTTGGCATAAGCTTTTACCTGAAACAAAAGATATAAGACAGATTAACATTGAAGATGAGAAGTGGATTCTAAAACCCGCTCTTGGACGTGTAGGAGAGGATATAACTATAAGAGAAGTAATCACTAAAAATGATTGGACTAGAATTGCAAAAAGCGCAAAAATGTTCCCTAAAGAATGGGTTGCACAGCGTAGGTTTGAGAGTTTTCCACTAAAATCGTCAAAGGGTGAAAGACACCTATGCATTGGTGTCTTTACTGTACAAGGAAAAGCGTCAGGGTTTTATGGTAGAATAAGCTCTTTTCCTAGGATAGATCACAAAGCTCAGGACATAGCAGTTTTAGTTTCAAATAAGGAGGAAATATAAATGGATAATCTTTTAGTTTATAAAACATGGGCTCCAGAGGAATCTCCCTGGTCTTTATGGGTTAAACCTGTACTCTTTGCTTTTATGACATTGCATGACTATACTTCAAATGACAAACCTTCACTTGAGCCCCTTAAATGGGCTAGTTCTTTAAATAAATCAACAGCAGTCATACTGGATTTACCAGGTGGGGATGGAATTTTACAAGGTCTTTCCTTTGCCGTTCATAATGGTTATAGACCTATTCCATTATATAATTGCTGTAAAGGTCATAATATGATTATTGATGTATCATGTATAACAAGTCTTCTTAATGTTGGCGGAACTATAATATCTGAAAGCAACTTAGCTTCTGATGCCCCACCAGTTTTTATTCTTGATTCTCGAAGACTAGAACATGGATATGATTCTAATGCGGGAAAATTTGATAATCGTTGGTGTATTGTTCCACAGGATATGCCTTCAGCAAATTTTCTTAAGAATGCCGGGATAGATACTATTATATTGCGTACAGATAAGGTAAATGGAGATCTTGCACATATATTGGTAAGATATCAAAAAAGCAATATCAACATTAAGATTTGCCGTAATGATGAATTGGTTCAGGATGTTAATCTAAAAGAGCCTTCTTCTTTCCGAAGCATATTTTACAGATCTTCAGTTTTTTTTGGATTAAAACGAAATTCTGCTGGGGGCTTTGGTGCTATTGTACCCGAAATAAATCATTCATCAAATACTTATAGTAGTTCCCGCTCAAGAATGGGTTAATACTCAGCTGTGAAGTGCCATGGAAAGAGATTTATTAACAATACAAGGTCAATTATCCCTATTGCCAGATAGGGTGAGTAACTTTTTTAGAGTAAATACGGCATGTAGTAAAATAGTAGTTGAAGTTATATTTTATATTTTCAGAGTTCTTAAAGGTATGTCTACTGAATCCTCTGTTCTAAATACTTGCAGCTTACCGCACTTATGATTATGTATTAGACATTGATGAGCAGTAAACTCGTTTAGCTAACGCTAAACATCCGGGCTTTAGGTGGAGACTCTACTCCACCTAAATATTATAAGAGGCCTATAATATAGATCAGATATTGAGAAATATCTGTGTAATTTCTTATCGTGTAAAGGTGTGTTTTGTAAATCCTGTCTTTACATACTCCTCAATAGTTTTGGTATGTGCATTTTTAACAAATGAATATGTAGTAGTAGTACTCATTCCAAAGGAAGAAATATTCTCTATACCTGTTCCACCACTTACCGTTGACGATGTTCCATAATCTGTAACTCTGGTGCCGTTAAGCGTCATATAAACTCCTGTTTTTCCACCTACATCTGCTACTCCTAAAGGCACACTTCCCCCAACTCCTTTAAACACCGTTAAATCTCCAGTCTTATAATCCTTCTTAACAGATGCAGCCAGGATAAAATTAATCTCTGCTTCCCAACCTGATTTGCTTTTGTCTATTTCAATAATTCCAAGTATGTTTATATTTGTAGACTTTTCAGGTTTTACGCCATCAGGTACCTCAACATCCTCTTTACTTTCTTCAGAAGTTCCTAAAGGTTCACCATCATGGGAATATAAGGGGTACATCATTGAGATTGCAAAAGATTCTATAAATACACTCCCGATATAGGGTGTGATACTGGTATATATATTTAGTTTACGAGATTTATTAAATTCATTAAAAACATTATCGTCTCCGACATACTTAAGAATTCCTCCATAATAAAGCCAGTATTCCTCACACAACTGCCTTGTTTCGTTATATCCTTTAGTAACAGCATAATTAAAAACAGTCATATGACCAGCAAGACTTGCTTTATTTGCGTTTACAGTAGAGTCAGAAAGGGCTAAAGAGTTGCCCAGATTTGGCGCAAT
The DNA here is from genome assembly GCA_008125075.1 of Acetivibrio alkalicellulosi. Taxonomy (GTDB): domain Bacteria; phylum Bacillota; class Clostridia; order Acetivibrionales; family Acetivibrionaceae; genus Herbivorax; species Herbivorax alkalicellulosi. The sequence continues at coordinate 59,809 of VLTH01000002.1, forward strand.
AGTTTTAATAAACTGTATAGGGTCCATAGCTTCCCACTGCATCATTTCTTTCTCTGTACGGCTTTGCATAATTTCTAAAGGTTCATAGCTCTTTATTATTTGTTCATTTGCTTCACTCCATATTTTACTAGTTTTACACTGTAAGTAATCATTTAGTATGGACATAAAAAACATTTCTTTATCATATACACGTTCAAAATCAGTATTTTCATGTGGAGATTGATTATTTCCTAATCCTCCAATAATTCTCTTTAAAATATTTTCTGCCAGAGGACCTTTGCTTTTATTGCCAAATAACCCCTCTAACTCCTTCAATGTACTATCTATTAATTCTAAGGTTTCATTAAAACCACTTAGAAATTCTTTTGCACCTCTCTCAAGAACATTTAAAGACCATTCCATTGAAGATGCTGCATGCTCCATTGCTTTTTCAGGAGTTGAGTAAAGGGGAAGGGATGAAGGAAGGACAAGTTGTCCATCTTGTGTATCTACAAAAGGATCGTATTCCCCTCCAACTCTTTCAAATTTAACAAGATCACTCATATCAAATAGATTAAATACATCTTCTGCTATTTCTTTATATTCTGGAAGGTTTTTTAGATAAGCATATGTTTCTGTTATAGCAGATGAAAACCCATTCCTAGAACCTTTTATCATATGATTCATGGCTACCCTGAAATTTCTTTTTCCCATATAATAAAGCATTAATCCTTGATGTGCAGGGCCAAAGCCTTCATGTACATCAAGTGCTTGCTCAAACCAATGTGCTGCAAGCTCTGGATTTCCAATTTCCATAGCTGCATACCCACAATTTGTTAAAAACACATCTGAATTAGGGCATAGTTGAACTGCACAGTTGAACAGTTTGTAAGCATCCTGATTAAAGTTTAGTGATCGCATCACAACTCCGAGATTGTTTAATATATTTGGGTTTGTTGGTTCCTTCTCTGCCGCAGCAGCTGCAATTGCAGCTGCAATATCATTAAGTCCTGCTGCACTAAAAATCCCTGCATATTGTGATACAATCTCTGCATCTAAAATCTCATCTCTTTTAGATGTTTTTGGTAAATAATCACCAGTAGAGGCAATCAAAATTCCAGTATGAAAGTCATTTAGTGCATTAATATTATTCAAGCTGGAATAAATACCCTTATATAAATCAAGTTGTTCTCCTTTAAGCCTTCTGGAATATGTCTTTCTTACTTTTTTAGCATAAGCCACTATACTTTTCTCTGCTTTTTTTGATATTTCTGGGGTATGATCAATGATATCTCTAGGTGAAATTAATTGAAGGCTAATTCCATGTATTCTACCGTTAGTTAATCGATATGTTAAAAGAGGATAAAAAAAAGTATTTGCTAAAGTAACTACAGAAATTGAAATAATCAGCACAATAACTATACTAATTAAAAACTTATTTCTCTTTTTGGGTTTTGGTGTAATACTAACACTTTCAGATTTCATGTTTATCCCCCTGTCTTTTTTTGTTTTTTTATGTTATATATATCTACAATTAGGCAACAGCATTTCCGCTTCAGTTTTAGTATTTACATTATACTATTTTTAGTTATATTAGGAATATAAGTTTTTAAAGTATTTATATTTTCCTTATATACCTTTACATCCTCATTTATTACTCCTTATGTATGCTAGTTTAATTTAATTCTTTTATACTAATTATATCCATCACACAGTAAAAAAGCAATAACAAAACACATGGTCTCATTATTCCAAGCAAACACATAGAATTGGGTGTGGGTAACAAAAGTGAAGAAAAATATTCAAACACATAGAATTAGGCTCAGAAATAGACCAAGAGGTTTATCAGGGTTCGAAGATTTTTGGAAGTGCATCTTTTCTTCAACAAGTTAATGTTGAAAGAGTTAAACAAGGAATTTTTGCATTGCAAATTTATTCTTCAGATTTACCTGAAAACTATGAAGATTTCTTAGGTTTGATTGACTCAGTTGGGTACCTTTTTATTGAATGTATTAATAAAAATAATCATGTAGGTTGTTTTTTTGCACAGTGTACATGATGAATGTCTCTAAAAAGTCCTTTGTCGTTTAACTTCTTGAGACTTCTAATACTACGGATTGTATAATTTACCCATAAATATTACTGTATCTGTTGTATCATCAGCAATTAAAAATACAAATGGCCTGTTTGCAATAAACTTTAATGGTTCCATCACTGCTAATTCTTTCATAACAACTACAGTTACCCCTGCTGCTTCACTTCCTTCCTCGTTTACTTCGATAATGGCTTTATGAAACACCTCATCTATATAAATATCTCTACTTCCACGCATTTTGGAAAAATCAGCTTGATCATAAAAAGGTTCTTCCATTCCCATTGAAATTAATACATCTTTTAAGCTCTTTATACCATATTCTATGTTAAATCTAGGAATATTCACTAAAACATCTTTGGTATTGGAAACACTTTCGCGTATCTCTTCCCATTTACTTTCATTCAAATTATTAATAAACTGGTTGATTGAAATATCCTCTGAAGGAAGGATACAGTACATTGATGTTTTACCATTACCATAGGGTAATCTTAGTACCTTAAAGTCATCTCTTATACCATATTCAAACTCACCTTTTGTTCTCATCATCATAACCTCTGTTTCGTTGCCATTACCTGTGTAAAACCTTGATTTAAATGTCTCGTTTTTGTCAAATTTATGAGTCCACTCCCCCTTAAAATAAATAGCATTAATCAGATACATTATTACACTTGGATCAATTGGAGGTTGTATCATTTCTCTTATTTTATTATTTGTAGATTTAGAAATCCAATTATTTATAGTATCTGCCGCATCTTCTCTAAAAAAGTCCACTTCATAAACAGGTGCATTAAAGATACCCTTATTTACATTTTTAAATTCCTCCAGTATGCTTTCACCTTTTCTTAGCCAAATAGAGTTGTTGATATTAAGCTCTATTTTTTTATCAATCTGATTCATGTATAACAATAGGTTTTTATAGCTTTCGTTAATTGTTTCTATGTCCATTCTGTCATATTTAAGAGCCTTCATCATTTCATCTAGTGTATTTGAATTAGCTCCTTGCATAGTCATAGTAAGTGCTGTTGATATACTAAGAGGAGAAATGAAAACATTTTTATCACTATCCTCTTCATTAAGCTTTGCAAAAATATCAAAGGCAAATTGTGAATTACTACTTATAACTTCTTCTGAAATTTTTTCTTTATCAAAATTTGAACCACTTGTAATGTCTAAACCTCCACAACTTGTAAGAAGGACATTTAGAACTAAAACGCTTATTATAATATATATACATTTTTTCACACTATCACTCCTTTTTTAAGGATTCGCTGAAATATTACTTCCACTTTTTGTGCAAGTTATGTTTTTAGCAATCCTAATTGATTTTAATCTTTTGACGTCTTGCACTAACAATTTGTTCCCTAAGATATTTAAATAGAAGTGTTTATTTATACTATTCAATTATTATTTTGATAATATTAGTATTTCAAAGAAAATTCTGCTTGACGATATATAAATTAAATAATATTATTACATCATATACATAAAATGTTTTAACCAATTTATTTTATTTATTTAGGAGGAGTCAAAAATGGTAACTAAGAAGTTTTTATGTTTTTTTGTTGTCGTATTATTATTTATTCAGGCATTTCCTAGCTTCCTTCCATCTAACTCAGAAGTATTTGCTTCAGAGGGAATTAATTCAGGAAGTATCTACAAGATAATAGCTAAACATAGTGGAAAATGCCTAGACAGAGGAAATTCAGGAACCTCTAACGGAACATCTGTTCAACAGAATACAGATAATAATACAATCACTCAACAGTGGATGATTGAATCTGTTGACGATAATTACTATAAAATCATAGCAATGGGAAGTGAAAAAGTATTAGATGTATCAGCAGGTTCAAATGAAAACGGTGCAAGAGTATTGACATGGGATTATAATAATACCGACAATCAAAAATGGCAAATTGAACCTGTACAAGGTGATTTCTTTGTAATAACTGCTAAGCATAGCGGCAAATGCCTTAGCGTTAATGACGCTTCACATGAAAACGGAGCATCTATAGTTCAATCAGTTTATGAAAATGCAGACAGTCAGAAATGGACACTTCAATTAGTATCAACACCTACACCTGCTCCTACTACACCTGCTCCTACTACAACTCCTATACCTTCTCTAACTCCTACACCAACACCAGTATCTAATGTTACTGGCATTATTGTAGATGTTTCTAGTTTATCTTTGCAGTTAAATCAAACTCATACCCTTAGTGTTACTGCATTATTAAGTAATAACCAGACTCAGACGGTTACTAGAAATTCAAGATATGTTTCTTCAAATACAAGAGTAGCTAGTGTTAGTGACAGAGGAGTGATTACAGGCCTACGAACAGGAAGTTCTCAAATTACAGTTACATATGATAATAAAACAGCCTATGTTATTGTAAATGTAGTTGAAAGCACATCCGGAGTACCAACAAATTTTCAAGTAAGTTCCACAACTTCTTCTTCAATAGAGCTTCGTTGGGGTTCTGTAGCTAATGCTACTGGCTATGATATAGAAATTGACGGAACTGTTGTTGATGGAGGCAACAGAACTACATATACCCATAGTCGTTTAAGGCCTGATACTCAATATACATACAGAGTCAGAGCAAGATTTGGAACCACAAGGGGAAATTGGAGCAATTCTATCAGACACTATACTCTTGTTGATGCGCCATCTAATATAAACACTAGCTCAACTACCAATCAAATAACTATAAATTGGAATTTCAAGTCAGGTATAATAAGATATGATATAGAGTTTAATGGAAGAGTTATAAACAATGGAACTTCAACAACCTACAACCACTCTAATCTTTCTCCAAACTCTTCAAACAGATTTAGAATACGAGCAGTAACTTCAAGAGGCAACGGAGAATGGAGTAGTCTTACTACAGTATACACACTCCTTGAAAAACCCACTAATTTCAAAGAATCTACATCCAATAATTCTGTTCAACTTTCATGGGATGCTGTAAGAGGTGCAACAAAGTATGAAGTTGAAATAGATAATAATTCTACTTTCTCTGTTTCTGACACTAAGTTTACCCATAATGTATCTAACAATTCTAAGCATACATACAGGGTAAGGGCATTAAACAATAATACACATGGAGAATGGAGTAATTATATTAATAGCAACAACTATCAACATCAAATAATTAGAACAATAGATCGTATACCATCAGCAAATTTATTAAACTACAATGTAGATAAAGATGAGAAGAATAATTATGAAATCTCCTTTATGAAAAATGCTCTTGATACTATTAATAGAAACTCTTCTGACATAATAATAGACACAGAAATAATGAAAATGAAACTAACTCTTGATATGTTGTTAAGAAACATTCCAGACGAACTAACAATAAGCATACATCCGACAGAAGAGACAATTAGAAATACTAACATACAAAATGACGTTATACAGATTGGAAAAGTGTTTGAAGTAAAATTTATATCTAAAGATGGAAACCGACAAAACACATTAAAGGATATAAATACACCAATAAGTATTGAAATTAACTTAAGTAATGCCCTGCTTTCTAATGTAGATAATACAAAAAAACTCGGAGTGTATTATTATGACGATACGTCCAATGCTTGGATTTACAGTGGAGGAAAATATAATAGAAACACAAGAAGTATTGAATTCAAGGCTCCATATATTACAAAATTTGTAGTTACCAATTATATTAAGTCCTTTGCAGATGTGCCACATAATCACTGGGCTAGGGAATCTATTGAAATTCTCGCAGCAAAAAACATTGCAAAAGGTATTGATTCTACAAGATTTAGCCCTAAAGATAAAGTCACAAGAGCTCAATTTGCAGTTTTTCTTGTAAATGCACTGGATATTGATATTTCTTCATACCAGGGTACATTTGATGATTGTCCCAGAAACGCATGGTATACACCTGCTGTTGAAGCTGCTGCACGAAGGGGAATATTAAGTGGTATAGGAGGAGGTAAATTTGCACCAGATGCCTATGTTACTAGAGAACAAATGGCAGTACTTCTAGTAAACGCATATGAGTACATGACAGCAAAAAGTACTTCCTCTGATGTCAGAAATTCATTTGTTAGCTTTAATGACTACAATAGCATAAGCTCCTGGGCTCAGGACTCAGTAATAATATGCTACTCAAAAGGACTTATCAGAGGAATGCCAAATGGAGATTATGATCCTAAAGGAAACGCTCTTAGGGAACAAGTTGCAAGCGTTTTAGTACAACTACTTGAGCTTACAGACAAGATATAAGCTTTTGATTTTATACACGTACCAGGGGTGTATTTAGTAAATGTGAAGAAAAATATGCACCTCCTGTGCAGAGACATTCATTCTCAGTATACTTTTATCTTATTGTTAGTGAGCTTTTTGCTAATGAATGTCTATTTAAACTACTAGAGGTCTTTAAATTCAGAAAAAAACTCATAAAGTGTCGGGGCTTGGTGCCCCGACACTTTATTTTATTTTTGCTTTATCTGATTTCTATGATTTCATCTTCAATAAGTTAGAACTGCCTTTTTTAACTTCAAGTAAAGTGTGCTTCTACTTAAAGCTAAAATATTTAGCTTTAACTTCAACGAATTTACTTAGTGTGGTGTCCCGGACAGGAATCGAACCCGTATCAGTAGAACCGGAATCTACCGTCTTATCCATTAGACTACCGGGACATTTTTATCTAACCTCTAATATTATAATCCAAACCAAGTCCATTTACAACTTAAAGTTGTTACTTAAATAGATGAACTATCCAGCCGTTAGTTAAAAAGCTAATCACAATACTAATTAACATGGCCCAGGTATACACAATAGCAAATACTAGTCCTTTTAATCTTTGATGAAATGTATAAATTACATATATTCCCCGAGTAATAATTGCACATTGCCAAACAGTTAACATAATTGAAAAAATAGAAATTACATTAACATTTGCACTTACACCCTCAATTCTACCTTCATAAATCCAATTTAGCATTAAAGCAAAAGGAACAATAGGAAAATGTGAAACTATATAAATTTTCATGAGCTTTACAAGTTGTCCCTTTACGTTGGATATTCTCTCCCTTAATGCGAATTTTTTAAATATATCAAACATAGGAACTGCAAAAAAAACTACATCTATTAGTCCTAATAATATTATTACACAAAGAGCTAAAGATGCATTATATACAAATGTTACAGAAGGCCTTTCAAAAAAAAGCTCTGGTATTCTAGAAATAATCGACCAAGATAAATTAAACACTCCAACTAATATAAAACTTAAATACAATGTATATAGTTTATCTGTAAGTTTTTTATAAAAAGCTTTAGAAAACAACAATTTGTCAATTAAAAAATTTTTCAACTTAAAACCCCTCAAACTATTAGTTGGTAAGAATAGAACCTTATCTTATAAAACAATAATACATTATTTTTAGTTGTATGTCTATTGCCTTGAACGTTTAATTATTTATATCTAAGCTAAAGCAACTCCTCAAAAATTCACTTCTTTAACTTTTGTTATACTAGTTTCTTAAAGAGCATTTCTAGAAAAAATAAATCTCTTCTAAAATATTTTTTATACGTACTTGAAAACAAAGGTTCTTCCATTAATGTGTTCCTAATTTATCCAGAATATTTTGGTAATCATAAAAATAAGAGCTGCTATACTTCCAAGCAATATAATACTTGCTAATGTATTTGCAAATATTCCAAACTTGGAAGTATACGGTCTTAATTTTAATTCTAAAGATAAATCTTTTAAATTGCTTTTTCCCTTAACATATTTTTTTATAATATCTTCTGCTTCTTTTACAATATACTCATTTCTCTTATCCGAACTTTTGGGAAATATTGTAGTAACATTTTTTTCTCCTTTTGCAGGTCTATCCTTCAAAACTAAAATTGCTTCTTCAACAACATTAGAAGGTATATTTTTAATAATTACAATTCTTTTGGTTTCATCACATACCATATAGTACCTCCGAAATATATATTCAGAGATAGTTTGTTACGAAATTGTTGGAATTATACACCTGACTTTCCTAAGTTGACTTTTTCCATACTTTTGCCACCAATACAGTCATATCGTCTAGAGGCTTTTTATTACAATTAGCAAGCGCTTTACTTACAATAAAGTCAGCTATTCCCTGTGGATTGATACTTTCTATATCGTCAATATAGCTAATTAAAGCCTGTTCTCCTCCTTCCTCCTTTTCAAATGAATCTATTATTCCATCAGAAACCATTATAATAAAATCTCCATTATCTACGTTTTTACAAACAAGCTCAGTTTCAATATTGCTTAGTATTCCAGCAGGTAATGAAATATGCCTTACAACTTCAGTCTTTTGAGGTTTCTTAATAAATGTTGGAACTGCTCCTATTTTTACAAACTCAACATTACCTTTATATAAGTCAATAACTGATAAATCAATTGTTGCAAAAGAATCTTCGTCAGACTTAAGTACAAGTATTGAATTAATAAGTTTTATTGCAGTATCTTTGTCAAATCCTGTCTCCATGAACTGTTCTAACAAACTAATCGCCGCATTGCTATGATTTGCAGCTTTTTGTCCTGTGCCCATTCCATCACTTAAAGCTAAAACATATTTTCCCTCACCAGTGTTCATAAAAGTATAATTATCTCCACTAATCTGACCCTCATTTTTTGAAATCCTTGATACTCCAGTAGTAACATTAAAAACCTCTTCTTCAACCAACTTTAAATTACACAATTTTGATTTGTGCTCAAAATTGCATTCACTTTTGTCTTTAATCATCTTTTTTCCCAATACTTGCGAAGCCCTTTTTTCAATTATATCTACACACTTGTTACTTCCACCACATCCTTTATGAAAAATACTAACCTGATATTTACCCCATTTATTTTCATATACTACAGCATCTTTAACTTTTACACCTGCTTTATCTAAATCAATTAATAGTGCATTTTCTAAATCACTATTAAATTTAATATCGGTGCCAATCTCTAAAGCAAGATTTGATATAACCTTTGACATACCATCAAGTTGTTGAGATACAAGTCCTCGGCTTTCCCCTATTCTGTTCTTCCATACCATATCTACTTTAAACAACTCATATATATTGTTAATCTGCTTTATAAACTCAACTGTATGCTCACATTTCCCAATAAAATATGGCGGTATATCTGTTTCATCAATCCATCCTTTTTTTTCTAGAGCCTCAACTATTTTAAACATTACCTGATAGGTATTATAAAAATTTCTATCCCAGCAATGCATACACAAGCTACAGTTTTTACAGACCTTTTGCGCAACTCTATCAAATAAAGATGATATGTCCTGCTTATCTGTAACCATTCTTGCTTCTGATATTTCATTAAAGGATTTTGATATTTCTCCAAATGCTCGTGCAAAGCTGTTAAGTTTCTCTATAGTTAATTCCTTTATTCTGTCAATATAACTTATCTTATCATCAATACGTTTGGCATTTTTTTCTAAGAATCCAAATGAATCATCAATAAATCTTTTAGGAATAATCATAAAAATTGTAGCACCTATTAATATGTCTTTAATATGTATAAGAACTTCAGTAGAACCATTTATATAAAGAGTAAGCAATGCATTTCCTGCTACAAAACCAATGCCTGCTCCTATTTTCCCAAGATTTTTAAATACACCTGTTAAAAGTCCACAAAATGCGTAAGATCCTATTATAACAGGTGTTGTTGCAGGATTAGACATGTTAATTACAAGTCCTACTATTACCCCTACAGCAGCACCAACTCCAGGCCCGGCTTTGTAACTAAACAGCAATATGGCCAAAATCCCTAAAATATTGGTCAGCGTAAAACCAGCTAAACTTATATCACTGACACCCGACAGTGCTATTGCTGCCAGCACCGCCATGCTTATAATTTCTTCATTAGATAATATTTGTCTCTTATTTGTGCTTTCTAATATTAAGGTACTATTTCTAAATATAAATACCAATGAAAAAACAAGTCCTGAATAAAATATAGCCATTAGAAAATCATAAACTAGAAAACCCTGCAAATACACTAGACCTATTTGTGGAATCATTGCACTTACAAGAGCTATAGTGGCTAGTTTGTAATCTTCTTTTGTTTTAATATTCTTAAGTAGACTACTAAAGGTGCAAAATAAAACAATAAATACAATGGCGGTAAAAATCTCATTAATTGCTCCACCTGTCAGCATTCCAAATAATACTGCCAAACCCATCAACACTTTGCTAGGAGCTTTTGTACAAGCTGCTGCAAAAAAGGCAACTCCAAAAGGCATAGAGCCTTGAAATAAGGAAACCCTTCCTAATAAGAAGCTTGCAAGCAATAATAAAACATTGTTTTTCGAGACCATTAAATATGAAAGCATGCCTTCTTTACCTTTTGCACACATTCTTCCAATATTAATTGCCTTCTCATAAGTAATAATTTGTGACTTCATCTTTTGTAACCCCCTGATTTATTTTTCCAAATGTCCTTTGGATTTCATGTCAAAACTGATTATAAACAACCTTGTGAAATTTTTTTGTCATTTTTGGTTATGTAATTTAAAAATAATTATGACACTTATCCACAAAACTTAACTTAGGATTACATTAGACAAACTTCAAGAAACAAGCTCAATGCATGAATTTAAGTTTGAATTGATTATGTATTATGATAATTATGTAGTATTTAGTCAAAACTTTTTTATCTGAATTTTAAGTCTTTCACGTTCTAACACTTCTATAAAATAAAAGCGACTGTACATTTGTACAGTCGCTTTGGTGGGCACTATAGGGCTCGAACCTATGACCCCCTGCTTGTAAGGCAGATGCTCTCCCAGCTGAGCTAAGCGCCCATAATGGTGACCCATAGGGGAATCGAACCCCTGTTACCGCCGTGAAAGGGCGGTGTCTTAACCGCTTGACCAATGGGCCATAATTTAATTATCAAAAATCTACTTGGTAGCGGCGGTCGGATTTGAACCAACGACCCTACGGGTATGAACCGTATGCTCTTGCCAACTGAGCTACGCCGCCACATCCAATGTATGTCTCATCTCTAGCACGCTTTAATATTGTAGCAGATAAACAAACCAAAAGTCAAGCATATTTATAAAAAATTTTTTTAGTTTTTTTTGCCTTTAAAATATCTAATTTTAATATACATTTTTTGACTAAATCAAAAGCTTTAACTCTAACTGACGAAGGGTATTTTTTAATCTCTTTTTCTTTTTCTTATTGTCTTCATATTTATCCTTCATTATAAACAATCTTTCTAAAACATCTGCATCTTTTACTATTTCATCATACTCAGTACCTATATCCTTTTTATTTGAATGATTTCGTATAGCACAGGATATTATTTCAATCTCCTCCTTGGAAAATTCACCTATTTCATTTAGTAATTTTATTGCTGTTTCAGCTCCCATTGGTCCATGACCACCGTTGTGGATATTATCCACGATTCTCCCAGTATCATGTAACAATCCTGCAATAAAGGCAAGTTCCTGATCAAGACCTCTTGCTGCTGCAATAGCCGCTGAAATGTAAGCCGTACCATAAATGTGTAACATTTCATTAAAACCAGACTCCTCGCCTTCACCTGTGATTTTTATGAGATGAGTATTCATTATTTCCATGATTTTTTTTATTCTGTCCATATTCCATCCTTTCAGTTAAACAATTTTTAGAATTTGTTATTGTTGTTACAGCTGAGTTATACTTAAAATTCTCTCCTTTAAAATTTTGGCAAAAGCTTTTGCACTTTTAATCACATTATATTGATATTCAACATTAACAATTTCAAGTATTGTTTCCTCAAAAATTCTATCGAAAATTTCTAAATCTATACTCATGACCTCATCAAAAAAGTGCTGATGAGTCTCTATAAAATTACTTTCAAAAACATATTTCCAGGCATCGTAGCACCTTTGTTCAGCTTTATTTACTAGTTCAACAAAAACAGAGTCCACTTCTGTCAATATATATGAAGCTTCACTATATTCACTTTCATCTTCGCCACTGCCCAAGTTTATCCATATGTCAGGATGAAAATATTCCAAGCTGTCATCATACAACTCCATAACATCCTGCAGCCAACATAAATAAGACTTCATATCCATATACTCAGCAGTTATCATTTCGGTATAACATATAACATCTTCTGGCTTTTTTAAGTCATAAGGCTTTGTCCTATGGGAAGTCCCCATTCCCTTGTTGATCAATTCGATTTTTTTTCTGTCTTCTTTTTTGTAAAAGTTCATTCTTTTATTCCTTTCTATGTTTATTTGTTTACAAGGAATGCCTGTTGATGTGTTTTAATTATCCTTTAATTTTAGAAATTTAGTATAACATTAATTATATCAAAAAAACCTGCTCTTTGAAAAGAACTGCATAGTTAATAATTTAATATTTGATCTTGGAGATGTGAAAAAAAAATGGTACAATAAATACTATACTCCCTTAGTATAGAAAAGTTTGTAAAAAACTTTTTTAGAAGAAATATATAATAAATACAAAGGAGACTGAGGTAATGAGTAGTAAAAAAATTTTTCTAGTAGTACTTGCTTTTATTTTACTTTTTTCATTTTCAGGTTGCACTGAAGACACTTCCACTATTAGTGGTGAGTTATCAAACATTCAATTTGATGACGATGGTAATATGAATATAATTATGGTTCGACAATTCAATGAAGATGAAAACAACTATATTACTGTAGGCTTTTCAGTAAATAGTAGTACAAAGGTTTATATAGGTCCACAAGGCAAAAATGAAATGTCACTAGAAGACCTATCAAAAGGTATGAATGTGGATATAACATACGCACATGCATCTACCGATACATTAACTACTCCAGCATTAATTATAAGAATTCGTGACTAAAGAATGTATAAAAGATTACTTCCCGTTTTCACGGGGTTAAATTAGGAATGCAAAATATGATTTCCACTACTATTTCTACAGGCCTTATTTGATATCAAATTATGATCATACAACGGGCTCATGTAATAAATGTGAAGAAAAATATAACCCCTCATACAACTGACCAGTATAGAATTAATATTTTGGTCAGTTTCTCATTTTTTTTATTAATAATATATATAATTTCTATTTTTTTTTATGCATAAATAACAATGGTAATTTTTATGTTTTTATTATAATATATAATTATATTGTTATATGTTCCTTCGAATACAAATATGGGTAATCTGTGCGTTATAATAATTCTATCTTCTTTGATGGGCGTTAACGTCTATTCTAGAAATACTTTTTAGATGCTTTTTAGAATATTGTGGTTTTAGACATACATAAGATAAAAGAGGTGTTAGTTAAATAAATGACTAAATATACTGAAGAAACTGGCATAAATATAAAAGACACTCTTGACTACACTAAAAGACTTGATACTTTAGCTGAAAAACTTGAGAAAACAAAAGAGAGTATAGAAATTAACAGAAAATACACTGAGCAATATAATTTATTAGAGAAAGCTCTTCCTAAAGACAAATTAGATCTAATCAGACAATTAGACGATACATATATGGAGTTATTAATATTGCACGAAGAATTTTTTTACAAGAGTGGACATATGGACAGGCCAGAGTTTAATGGATTATTTAATAAGATAAAAAACTGGCTTTTTGGATCGTGAACTGGTTTATATAAAGCCAAGGTATGTCAAAATATAACTTACACTTTTAACAAGACCTATTTGGCATCAAATAAGGTCTGTAGTGGAACAATAGTGGAAGTTATATTTTTAGCGTTCATAAACATACAATCTTTAGGCGGAGTAGAGTCTTCACCTAAAGATTGTATAAGCCAAAGACATTACTTCCCATTATACTTTTTCTCTATATTGGTGGGTTTGTGCTCATCAGTCTATTCTAAATACTCTCTAATAAAACTAGGCAAGTTAAATGCTGATCTAAAAATTTCTTTATTAATATATTTGGTGTCTTTTGATAGATTTTCTACACAAGCCTCTAATGGATTATATTTTAGAGATGCTAAAGTAAAGCTCCACATGCCTCCAGGATAACTAGGTACAACAGCTTTATATGTATTAACTATTGGATAATGCTTTTTTAATATGTTTTGTGTCTTTATTAAAATATCTTTATGAAAAACAGGAGACTGACTTTGACACACCATTAGACCATCTTCTTTTATAGACTTTTTTAAATCCACATAAAATCCTTCAGAAAATAAAACTTCTGCTGGCCCTATAGGATCTGATGAGTCAATTATGGCTATATCATATTCTTCTTTCTTATCTTTTATGTATTTAACACCATCTTCAAAAATAAATCTTATTCGACTGTCCTTATGAACATCACCAGATATTTCAGGCAAACTTTTAATTGACTCCTGTACTACCAATTCATCTATTTCAACCATATCGATCCTATCTACAGTACTATATTTTGAAAGCTCCTTTGCTACTCCACAATCTCCACCACCAATAATCAAAACATTTTTAGGATTTTTGTGGGTTAATAAGGGTACATGAGATATCATTTCGTTGTATATAAATCCATCTATTTGTGTAGTCTGTATTACTCCATCTAACACAAGACATCTTCCAAAATCATATGTATCAATAATGCTGACTTGTTGAAAAATAGACTTACTAACTGAAAGGATTTCTTTTACTCTATAACTTAGTTTCATATTCTCTCTTTCGTCTTCAATCAGCCATATTTCTCCATCAATCTCTTTAAAATATTTAGGAAGTACCATTTGTTTCATTTTTTTCATTTCTTTCAACCTCACCATTTAAAAGTTCCATAGCTCACAATAATGCGAGCTTGCCAACAGCTTAAACGTGAGTTTTTCACCACCTTTACTTTGAATATTTAATAATAAGATTTACTAAAGAATCAATATTTGAAAATGATTCTAGATTTAAATCCTCGTGCATAAAATATATTTTAAATTTCTCTTCTAAACTATTAATAAAATTAGCAGCAGTCATAGAGTCCATAATGCCTCCCTTTCCAATAAGAGGCGAATCAACATTTATATTTGTCTTTCCTGTAATTTTCTTTATCAGATCAATAGTTTCACTTTTTGCTGTATTTATATCCATTAAATATCACTCCATATTTTTTATGTTATATTATTGATTTTCAACCATTCAAAACCATCTTTCTCCATGGGAAGTTTTAATACGTAAGTAGACTTTTTGCCTTCCTTAGAAAAATGCTTAAAGCCGTTTACCTGAAGAAGCATTAATGCTGGTCGATTTTTTTTCTCATCAATATAATGACAATAAACTTCATTAATATTACTATATTTTGATGCAAGAGAATCAATTGCTTCATTAAGAAAAGCAGCTCCAATACCCCTTCCTTCAATTCTACATGAAATACAAAATAGATTAATAAAACATTTCCTATCTTTTATTTCAAACAAACTTGTACCTATTATACCATATTGTCCGAAACGATCTTCCAATTCTGAAACCAAAACAACTTTATTATTTGCATTTACATAATCAACAATAACATCCCTGTCCAACCTATCTAGTATATTGTTCATTTGATTTGTTCTGTGTGCCAATTCATAAATTCTGTCTACATCATTGCTATTTGCACAACGGACAGTCAACTCCATGTTACATGATTTTAAAAAATCTTCTCTAGATCCTTTATATGACCCCTCTGCATCTTCTCTTTCTTGACGACTTTTCATCATCTTCCTTCTCAGTTTACTTTCATTTGTGATAAATGAGCTTTTAAACTCTTCTAAGTTTAGAAGATTACTATACTCTTGAGCTTTATAACCTCTTACTTCAGGTAAAAAAAACTGCACCTCAGAAAGTTCAAAAGGGTTATCTTCAATATATCCTATTGTATCAAAACCAATATTTAATTTATCTGCTATTGCCTTAATACTTTCAACTTTTGATCCCCAATGGCACTGTGGGTAAAGAAAGTAATCTGAAATTTCAAGTTCCCCAAGTTTTAATAAAACCTTTTCTAAATCATTTCTACTAGCTATACTTTGCAATATACCAACTTCATCAATTTTTTTTATAAGATCTCTTTTTTCTTGGGTAAATATTATCTCCCAGTTTTCACTTAAGGTACCCTCCCACAAGGTGTCATCTAAGTCCCAAACCAAACATTTAATCTTCATCTTTTCATTCCCTGCCGTCAAATTTATACTCCATTGTCAGGTGAGTGGGTTCAAAGCCAAAACTCTTCCAGAGAATCCTTGCAGGAAGATTATTTACATTGAGTTTGCAAATAATTGTCTTAACATTTTCATCTCTACAATACTTCATTCCAGCTTCAACAAACTTATTTACATAGTCAGTTCCTCTATATTTTTCAGCTATATAAAAACTTTTAAAATTTACGTATTTTTCATTGCTGACAGAATTTATTCTTGGAGTCATCCACATCCAACCTACAATTTGTTTTTCTATCTCTAAAACCATCATACCATTAACTTCTTTTGGCATTGCTTTTTGGAGTTTTCTAATATGAAAATCCAATTCCGTTATTGCCTCATCCCCAAAGGAAATTATTGATATTTCTCTTTCCATCTCTGCTATTAAATTTATATCTTTTTCTTGTATTTTTCGTATTATCATTAGTATTACCTTCTCAATCCTTATTTTTTATTATCAGTAACCTGCACCCTTTCAACTAAATCAAATGCTTCTCCCATACATGAAGAACACTTTTCTTTCTTTAGCTCTTCAATAGTTGTATAAAATCCATTAACACCTATTATATAGTTTTTCCCACATTGCTTACATTTATATTTTCTCATAGTTTTAATAACTTCACCAGTATAAATTGGATTTTCATATCCCTTTTTAATTATAGGCTGGGTTTTTTCAGTGGTCTTTAGCACTATCATTTGACTTGTATTTCCTATTATTTCTGCCCCTTCATACTGATTAAACCTTGGAATTATCTCACATAAAGCCAGATTCATCTTCAAAAAGGCCTCTTGCATTCTCACACTAAAATCCGGTGATTTATGTACAAAAGAAAAGAACACTGGTAAACCTTTCTTTTTCTTTAGCGCTGCAACACCTCTAGAAATAAAAAGTTCCATTCCTGACAATGTATATGGTGGATCAGTAAAAAAACAATCAAACTGATTTGTAAGGCTAGTATCAACAGGTTGACGCAAATCCCCCTGTATGCAATTTATGGGAAGGCCTTCAACATCAGCTATGCTTTTTATATATGTTATAAAACGTACATCTAAATCTAAAACACTAATCTTTGTGCTTATCTCTTTTCTTATAGGAAATAATTTTTTTAATACCAATCCAATAGACACACTTACTATATCATCATCTCCCACACATAAAATCCTCTTACCAATAAGAGAATGGTATCTTAGACATAATATAGCTCTCTTTAAACTGGTAGCATGTGTACATTTAGACTGATCTATAGTAACATCCACATCCGGTCTATTATTAAAAATGTTTTCTAGCATTGTCATTTCCTTTGAAAATACATTTTCCCAATTGTACTCCGGATCCATAAGATTTTTATACAGGCTTATATTTAGACCCTCATATCCTAATTGCTCATTAACATACTTTCGCCCCTTTTCAGAAAGCCTTATTCCTTTATCTTGAACTAAAATTTTCAATTTAATAAATTCTTTTTTTATAGCCGCTACTATAGGTAGAGGCAAAAGCAGTTTTCTTGACAGTTCTTTTGTAGATATGCCTTCATTAAAAAAAATACTAATTAAAGCATTTTCAACTGCGATTTCTCCTTCTTCAATTTGAACATTTTTAAACACCTGGCTTATGTAATCAGTCAAATCAATTCTCCTAATCATTTTATTAAACCCTTTTAATCAAGATTTATTATATGCTTTTTTATGAAAAAATACAATATAAAAAAACCTTCAGACTCAATCATCTGAAAGTTTTAATTTCTTGGTTGCGGGGACCGGATTTGAACCGATGACCTTCGGGTTATGAGCCCGACGAGCTACCATACTGCTCCACCCCGCGATATATGGTGCCGGAGACCGGAATCGAACCGGTACGGGAGATAAATCCCGCAGGATTTTAAGTCCTGTGCGTCTGCCAGTTCCGCCACTCCGGCACTAACAACGTCTCTTAACGCGACTTTATTAGTATAATACATGTTTTTAAAATTGTCAATACAAATTTTCAAGGTATTTTTTTCAAATTAATAAAACTCTTCAAAGGTATGTCTTAAATATTACTTACACTTTTCACAGAGGGCCTAATTGGTGTCAATAAAAACCTTTGACACAAGACCCGACCCTTTAGGGTCTTTGAATTTGTTCTAAGCCTTCACTTAGTCCTGTAGTGAAATGATAGTGGAAGTTATATTTTCAGCGTTCCTAAGTTCTATTATCTCGCAAAAAAAAGACTTGTTTTTATAAACAGAAGTCTTATCATCAATAAAAATAAAATTTATTATTAATTCAACACAAAGGAGGCTTTATTAAGAATGTGCTGATTTACGATATCCTCCGCTTCCTCTTTTTGACTCAAAACTCTTCTTAAGGTCATGCATTTTTTCATCACTGTCTTTCATAAATTTAGCCAATCTTTCTTCAAAAGAACTCTTGCCTGCGCTTTGTTGACTCCAGTCAATTACTTCCGGACTACTTGATCTTACCGAAGGCTTCTTTGGATCCATAGCTTTCTTAATAGATAAGCTAATTTTACCTCCGTTGTCTACAGAAATAACTTTGACTTTTACCGTCTGATTTTCTTTTAGATGAGCTTTGATGTCTTTTACATACTCCTCAGCAACCTCTGAGATGTGAACCAATCCTGTTTGGCCATTTGAGAGTTGAACAAAAGCCCCAAAATTAGTTATGCCTGAAACTTTTCCTTCAACAATTTTTCCTACTTCAACGAGCATAAAATAAATAATCCTCCTGATTAAATAAAGTACTTTGATTATATAATATGATGTGGACTTACGTCAAGTATCTATAAAAATGAAATTATTTATAAATTCTGAAAATACTTATCAAAATTAACACTTTTGATTTTATGCACATGCCAATTGTATCATTCTCAAACAGGCACATTTGAAGAGATATTTATTCCCATTATACTTTTAATCTTATGCTGATAAGTTTTATGCTCATGAATGTATAATAAGTAATAAATATAAATAAACAACATTGCATAAAACACTCTGCGAAAATTATGGGATTTACCATCTAGCAACAACTATCTGTTAACGTCAACAAATATCCGTTCTCCTTCTCTAACCATATCTAATTTTTGCCTGGCAATTTTTTCAATGTACTCATCGGATAACACTTCTTCTCTCTGTCTCAGAAGTCTAGCATTAAGTTCTTTTTCATCTTGAATTTTGTTATCTATTTGCTCCATTTCTAAATTTTGATAGTTCAAAAGACTTTGTTGATTTATTAAAACAATTCCAAAATATATTACCCCTATGCATATAAATGTAATCAGTGCCCAATCTGGCCTTTTTCTTTTGTTCATAAGTATACTCCCTTTACTTTTAGAGCTTATTACACATCTTAGTATAATAATTCTACATCTTTTAGAAATATCCTCCTTATTCTAAATTTTTTTTCTTATGTTTTTTATTAACCTTTTATATCCTTTTAACTTTACTATATTTATTTTACCAACTTTTCTTGCTCTCATAAAGCTAATATTTATATATTTATATATTTTTCTTAATGGAAGCATCAGTATTTTGCAAATTATTTTTATTGGAACTAATATTAAACTTGAAATTGTAATAATCACCTTATAAATTATTCTGACAACAAAGAGAAATATTTTCATAACTATTTTGCTAAATACAAGTGTATATAAGATTATTCCCAAAGCTATACCTATTATAAGATATCCCCTAATCTCTCCTTCATTACTATAGTAAACCACAGCAAATAAAACAAGTGCTACAATTATCCAATAAATAAAATCTTCAAAATATACCATTAAATTACCAGATTTAATGGTCTTTCTTCTTACTCTAAAAATATCATATATAAATGCAATAATCATGCCCCCAAAGACACAACTAAGAAAAATATATGCTTGGTTACCAATAGAAACACTCAATTTTATCACTTATCCTCTACCTAAACATTTTTGCAAAAAAACCTGAGCCCTTTGATTTTCCCCCGTCTTTATCGTTATACTCACAGCTTACTATGTACCCTTCAATACTTAATTCCGAGTTATCTATACTCAATTTATTAATGTGAAGGTCTTCTCCTCTTACAATCAATATCCCCATCTCAGTTTCTATAACAATATTCTCATCATTAAAGCTTTCTACATCAAGCACCCCTGATATACTCATCTTTTCTCTTCCTTCTAGTAAAATGTTGTGCACCAAAGGCTTAGACATTTTTTTATCATCAATCATTCTTTATCTCCTCCAGTTTAGTTTTTCATATACTAAAACTTAAGTATTATTTATTTAATCTATTATGAAAATAATTTTCAGAATAGACCCTTTTGATTTAATTCACATGCCATTTGTTTGCTTTAGAACAGGCATATGTGCTAAGACACTTATTCCATTATATTTCATTATCTGTTGATTAGCATTATGCTCATTAATGTCTATTCAGTAACAAGTTAAATAATTACTCTTGTTAATATCTATGCATGTACCATATTAAAGATGTCAGTATTATTTAATCTATTTTTTTATAAAAAAATATAGCTGAAAAAATGTTTTTTAACAGCTATATTCTTATCTGCTATTATAAGACTCCACGAAAGCCCGAGTTCACTTTTACTATCTTTTAAGTATGTACATTTCTTTTGATTCTGCCTTTGAAACATGCTCGTTAACAGATACCACCTCTATTTCAGTATTATTGTTTCCGAACTGTATTTCAACTACATCTCCTACTTCAACTTCCGCCCCTGGCTTTACAACTTTACCATTTATTTTTACTCTTCCTTGATCACAAACCTCATTTGCTAACGTTCGCCTTTTTATTAATCTTGATACTTTTAAAAACTTATCTATTCTCATTTAAAACCTCCCTACTAGAACAAAAAGAACTTCTTAAACAGAAGCCCTTTTTAATAATTGTTTTTATTTAATAAAATATTTACTTATTTACTAATTCTTTAAGACCTTTTCCAACTTTAAATACAGGAGCCTTTGTTGCTGGTATTACTATTTCTTCTTTTGTCTGTGGATTTCTGCCTTTTCTTTCTGCTCTTTCTCTTACTTCAAATGTACCAAATCCTACTAATTGAATCTTATCTCCTTTTGCTAGTGCTTCCTCAACACTTTCAATAAATGCATTAAGTGCCTTTTCACTATCCTTCTTTGATAATTCACTTTTTTCTGACATACTTGCTACTAATTCAGTCTTGTTCATTTCACAATCCTCCTAATTTTTTATTTACTTTGCTTCACAGAAACAATATGTTTCTTTTATTAAAATTAAATAATTAATTTTATCTGCACTCACGATGTATAACTATGGATGCCCAAGTATGTATTTTCAAACAACTTCTAGGCGTCTTAAACATTATTCGCTATATATTTTTAAAATCCTCCTTCTATTCTATTTTTTTTTCAAATATTCTTAATTCTCTGTTTTTGCGATTTCCCATAATTCTTCCATTTCCTTTAATGACATTTCATCCATTTTCTTTCCTCTTTTTAAAGCCTCTTTCTCAATAAATCCAAATCTTTTTATAAACTTGTTTATTGTACCTGTCAAAGCTAGCTCAGGTTGAACTTTTAAAAATCTAGATAAATTTACAATGGAAAATAATACATCCCCCATTTCATCATTTATTCTTGCCATATCTTTGCCTTTATATACATGTTTTAGTTCATCTATTTCTTCGAACACTTTCATAAGCACGTCTTCAACGTTATCCCAATCAAAACCTACTTGAGCAGCTTTCTGTTGAATTTTATAGCTTCTCATTAGAGCAGGAAGATTTGAAGGAACATCCTTTAATATGTCAGTTTGATTTACTATACCCTTTTCTTTTTTCTTTATTGCCTCCCAGTTTGTTACAACATCTTCAGCTGTTTCTGCTTTATCTTCACCAAATACATGAGTATGCCTTAGAATCATTTTTTTACATATTCCAGTTATAATTTCATCCATTCCAAACTCATCTTTTTCTGTTGCTAATTGAACATGAAAAATAATTTGCAGAAGAAGATCCCCTAATTCTTCGCAGAGTTTGTTTTTATCATTTAAATCTATTGCCTCTAAAACCTCATATGTTTCTTCAATAAGATACTTTTTTAAACTTTCATGAGTTTGCTCTCTATCCCAGGGACACCCCTTATCACTTCTTAATATTTTCATAACCTCAATTAAATCAGAAAAAGAATACTTTTCTTTTAACATGGTATTTACTCCTTCCCGATTATATATAATAACTTGAGCACTTATGCTTATGCCCGTGCCATATTTTTGATAAATTCTTACCAACTTTATTATTATATCATTATTTTATTGCTAATCAAGTAAAGAATAGGCGAATTTTTGAAACAATCTAGTTTAAACTATAAAAACACCTTGTCAAAGGTGCAAAAATTAAGAATCTAGAAATTGCATGTCGCAGCTGAAGCCATATCAAAGTAGTATGTTTCGCTGCGACATTCAGACACTTCATATCTTCTAGTCTAAGACTCCACCTTCTATAAAGTGGAGTTCTTCTTATGATCTTCAGATGGAGTAGAGCCTCCATCTGAAGCTCCCATGTTTACATTAAGCTAAATAAGTTAACTTTATGCGCGTGCAACTTGTTTGCTTCGCAAACATGCACTTGCGCATAGACATTCATTCGCTTTTTGCTCATGAATGTCTATGCTGAAAATCCTTTTCAGAATAGGACCTTTGATTTTATGCGCGTGCAACTTGTTTGCTTTGCAAACATGCACTTGCGCATAGACATTCATTCGCTTTTTGCTCATGAATGTCTATTCGTCTCTTTTTTAAATGTATAATTACTGTTCCATCTGTTTGCCTAAAAAGCTTGCTGCTGTTTGTGCTAGTTTTGCTTCCACTTCACCCATTCTTATATTAGGATCAGTTGATACAAATATAACTGCACCTATTGGATCACCTTCTGAAATAATTGGACTTATTACTTGTGAAGAATAATGTCTATCTGGTGCTTCCTCTGCTAAAATATTAATTGACTTTTCTTCTGGAGCTTTTACAACAAGTGTTGTCTTATCTTCTATAACTTTTTCAACATCTGGACTTAAAGACTTTTCAATAAATTCTTTTCTTGCTGCACCTGAAACTGCTATTATTGTATCCCTATCCGAAATACATGTTACATGACCACTTGTTTTGTGTAGAGAATCTGCATATTGGGCCGCAAAATCACCTAATTCTCCTATTGGTGAATATTTCTTTAATATAACTTCTCCTTCTCTATCAGTAAATATTTCGAGAGGGTCACCTTCTCTAATCTTTAAGGTTCTTCTGATTTCCTTTGGAATAACTACTCTTCCCAGGTCATCTATTCTTCTGACTATTCCAGTTGCTTTCACTTTGTTTACCTCCTCTTTTGCATTTAATTTAGATTACAGTTTTATTATTAATTTTTTATTGGAGTTTTATACATTATAGGTGAATTATGATAACATAAAAAATGTAAAAAACGAAGAGATGCTTTATCCCTTCGTTTTTAAGTAAACTTTAATTTCACATTTATTTTCTTAATTATTACAAACAACACTTCATGTCCTATAAGTGACAGCAACTCCTTTAACTTTGATGCAGTTGAATCACCACCTAGAGCACCCTTGTGTTTAGGTACATTAGCAGTGGTTTTTAAAAGTTAATCATCTAGAACTTTTATTCTATCTAACGCAAAATTATTTATTTCAATGTCATACCTAGGATCTTTTGCCCATTCTTCTACAAGCTCATTATATTTATTACTAATAACAACACTTTCAACCCTTTCATACACATCGTCAAGGGAAGTTCTTTTATCTGTTCTTATAATATAAAAGGCCTTCTCTGTATCAATAATTTCAAGCTGTCCCACTCTAGCATCCATTGCCCAGTCTCTTATTTTATTTTCCATTGGCTTAGCCATATTAATATCTTCTATAATGTTCTCATCTTCATCTGAATATTCTCTAGCTAGTTCTATCATGTCCTCACCGTCTTTAATTCTCTGAAGTATTTCTTTAGCTTTTTCTTCAAGTTGTTCTAATTCTTCTTCTGACATAGGCTGCCATCCTTCGCTGTCAATATTGTTCTTATATAACAATATTTGTGTAACAGTAACTGTGTCAAAATAATTAGAATTTTCAAGATAATGCTCTTCAACCTCTTCTCTAGTGGCTGTAATAGTCTCTTCTTGACTTAGTGCAAACTTATGAGCTAACTTTAAATTTTCTATAATGGCTTGATATTGCTTTACGCTATAACCATATAATCTTTTAAATTCCTTCTCAGCTTCTTTTCTTGTAGCATCTTTTTGGTTCATTATGTTTAAGAACCAGCTAACATCTGCTAACGCTCTATCTATCTCAGCATTTATCTCTAAATAGTCCCTATCATTTAAAAACCTGCCAGCTTCTTTAGCTTTAATTAGCTGAATTTTAAGCTGTTTTGACTTCTCTAAAGCATTTTGTTTAGCAAGCTCTTTAGCATCAACACCGTCAATTTTCACATTCCAAAATGCCTCTCGATCTTCTGGACTTGTAATATCTGCTTCTTTTTCCATTTCCATTTTAACTTGTTCTAAAAAATACATAAATTCTGCTCTGGTAATTCTTTCACCTTCTACAGTCCCTACATAGCTTGTTGCATTTGCATAAGCTATATATCCTACTAATGCTGAAACAATAAGTACTGTTGCTATTATTGATATAATTGCTCTCTTTTTCCTCAACACATTATCTCCTCGCATTCTTAGATAGTATAATAGCCGAAATTCATTTTAAAACCCCTAATAACTCTTTAAGCTAATAGAATATTAACACATTATACTCTTTAGAAAATACCCCTTTGAATATATGCACATGCCCACTTACTCCGAACAGGCACGTACTTAGAAGACATCATTCGCAATTGATTTTCATATTATGTTGCTGAGCTTTTTGCTCATGAATGTCTGCTCTAAATAGGAAAATCCTAATGATAATAATATGCTAATATTTTTTGAAGCCCCTTATAAAATAAATCTAAATAAATTTCTAGCCTAATAAACATTATAATAAATTACATACCTTACTGCAATTTTTTAATGTCCTGTAACAAAATCTTAATATTTTCTAGAAGAGCTTCTCTTTTTAGTTCTCCTGTTTTAAAAGTAATATATGGGCAATTGCTTGCAGTAAATAGAATTTTTCTTCTATACTTTTCCATAAGCTTTCCAATGGCCTCAATGTTAACATTTCTGTTTTCCATATATTGCAGTACAACACAGTCTTTCTTTTCTTGCAAAGATGAAAAACCACAAACTTTTGCCAATACTTTTATATATGCAATATGAATTAGATTTTCAACTGCTTTAGGAACATCTCCATACCTGTCAATAAGCTCATCTTTTATGTCCATTACATCCTGTTCGTCATTTATTGATGCAATTTTCTTGTACATCTCTATTTTTTGATTTTCGCTATTTATGTAGCTGTTATCTATATATGCGCTCACTTTAAAATCTATAGAAATCTCCATATCCTGTTCTTCTTGAGGTATGCCCCTTAATTCATTTACTGCATTTGATAAAAGCCTTACATACATGTCATAACCCACCAAATCAATATTTCCATGCTGCTGAGAACCTAGCAAATTTCCGGCACCCCTTATTTGTAGATCTCTCATAGCTATTTTGAAACCCGAGCCAAATTCGGTAAATTCTTTTATTGCCTGAAGCCTTTTTTCAGCTATTTCAGATAGTACTTTTTCACTTTTATGTGTTATATAAGCATAAGCAAGCTTGTTTGATCTTCCAACCCTCCCCCTTAATTGATACAACTGGGCAAGTCCCATTTTGTCAGCATCTTCAACAATTATGGTGTTAACATTTGGCATGTCAAGACCTGATTCTATTATGGTAGT
The DNA here is from genome assembly GCA_008125075.1 of Acetivibrio alkalicellulosi. Classification (GTDB taxonomy): domain Bacteria; phylum Bacillota; class Clostridia; order Acetivibrionales; family Acetivibrionaceae; genus Herbivorax; species Herbivorax alkalicellulosi. The sequence goes on from VLTH01000002.1 coordinate 85,903, forward strand.
ACAAACCAAAACATCATATTCTCCATGAACAAACTGATACATAATGTTTTCAAGCTCTGTCTCATTCATTTGTCCATGAGCAACTGCAACTTTAGCCTCAGGAACAAGATCTTTTATCTGAGAAGCTTTTATATTAATACTTCGAACTCTATTAAATAAATAGAACACCTGTCCCTTCCTTGCAAGTTCTCTGTTGATAGCCTCTCTTATAACTTGAGGATTATGCTCCATTACATATGTCTGTACTGGATACCTCTCTTCGGGTGGATCTTCTATAGTACTAATATCTCTAATTCCAACAAGAGACATATGAAGAGTTCTTGGTATGGGAGTAGCAGTAAGAGTAAGCACATCAATATTGGCTTTCAAATTTTTTATTCGCTCTTTGTGCATTACTCCAAATCGCTGTTCTTCATCTATAACCAATAATCCTAAATCTTTAAACTCAATATCTTTTTGAAGAAGCCTATGGGTACCTATAAGCACATCTACAACTCCTGCCTTTACGTCCTTTAAAATTTTTCTTTGCTGAGCCATAGTTTTAAAACGACTTATAACTTCAATATTTACAGGAAAGTCCTTCATTCTTTCTTTAAAGTTTCCATATTGCTGTTGAGCCAACACTGTTGTAGGTACTAAATAAGCTACCTGCTTTCCTTCCATTACACATTTAAAAATCCCTCTCATAGCCACTTCTGTCTTTCCATATCCAACATCTCCGCACAAAAGCCTATCCATCGGCTTTTTAGACTCCATATCCTTTTTTATTTCACTAATGCACTTTAATTGATCTTCTGTTTCCTGATATGGAAATAACTCTTCAAACTGTTTTTGCCAAACGGTATCAGAACCAAAACTATGCCCCTCCTGAGCCTCCCTTTTAGCATACAGTTTAATCAATTCCTCTGCAAGCTCTCTTAAAGATTCCTTTGCCTTTGCTTTAGTCTTTAACCAGTCACTTCCTCCTAGTCTGCTAAGTCTTGGTGTCCTGCCCTCAGAACCTATATATTTTTGAATTAAATCAAGTTGATTTGTAGGGACATACAAAAAATCCCCTTCCTGATATTGAATTTTTAGATAGTCCTTTTTTATACCTTCTACTTCAAGCTGTTCAACTCCAATATATTTACCTATTCCATGAAGTTGATGAACAACGTAATCTCCTAAATTCAAGTCGGTAAATACGCTGATTTTCTTTCCCTTGACTTTTTTCACAACATGGGGTCTTACCTTTTTTTTATCTCTTATATATTCATTCTCACTTAATACTACAAGTCCTATGCTTTGATATTCAAATCCTTTATGCAATACCCCATCAGCAATAACAATCTGTCCATTTGATAACTTCTCTGGAATTTCTTCATAGTAATATGCTTCAACTCCACTTTGCCTAAAAGTTTCTTCAAGCATTTGACCTCTACTTTTTCCACCTGTGAGTATTATAATTTTTAGATTACTTTCTTTCCATTTCTTTACGTCTCTAAGTAAAAGCTCAATGTGTCCATTATATGTATTTACTAACTTTGAAGCTATATTATACTTTGTGACATCTGATATCCACGTTTGTGTTTTAAATAAACTGCTTTGGTTAAAGCTAATTGAGTCTGCTGTATTTAAACTGTAATAATGCAATGACTTAACTAAACTGTCCCATACATTGTTATAACTAAAATAAATATCAAACCCATCAGGAAGCATATATCCCTTTTCAAGAAAACTCTTGCACATCTCATTATTTTCATAAATAAGGCTTTCATATCTTTCTTCAAATCTTCTTGGCTCATCAAAAAATATCAATGCCTTTTCCATGTCCACATAGTCTGTAATAAATGATGGCTTTTCAATAATATAAGGAATATATCTATCAATACCAGGAAAGTAATATTGTTCTTCAAACTTTTCCATGTCAGACTTTATTTTTTTTTCCAAATCATTAATATAAGTCTTTCCTTTAATTTTGTTAACATGATCTTTAAGGCTATTTAAGATCATATTTATAATACTTTCTCTTCTGCTATTATGATATATAAGCTCTCTAGCAGGCAAAACAGTTATACTATCAGCTTTTTCAAGTGATCGTTGAGATATTGCATCAAAGCTTCTTATCGAGTCTATTTCATCGTCAAAAAATTCAAGTCTAAAAGCCACTTCACTGTTGACAGGAAAAACATCAACTATTCCGCCACGAATTGCAAACTGTCCTTTTCCTTCTACTACATTTACTCGTTCATAACCAATTGATACAAACTTGTCTGTAATATCAGATAGATTTATAATCTGACCTAAAGAAAATGTAATAATGCTTTTGCAAAACTCTTCTTTTCCAATTAATTTCCTTGCAATAGCTTCAGCACTAGTAACTATTATTTCATACTCACCACATATTATTTTATGTAGTGCATCAATTCTTTGATAAGCCAATTGATGGCTTTTTGCCTCTACATCATGAAACATAATCTCGCTAGGAGAAAAATAAAGAACTCCCTTACCAAAAAAATATGTAAAATCCTCATGCATTTTTCTAGCCTGATTATCGTTGTAGGTGATATAAATACCTTTTAAATCTAAGTGTTTTAAAATAGCATAGCTAATATGAGCCTTTTGGGATTCAGATGGTCCCTCTACTGCAACAGGCATACTTCCCTTTTTAATTGTTTCTAAAATGCCCCTGTATTCTTTCATTTCTACAAGGGATTTAATCATGTATCCTTTTTCTTTTAAAGCATTCATGTTTTTTAAACCTCGCAGTTTTTAGACTTTATATTTAGTTTAATTCTGCCCATTTTCTTTTTAGTAGGAAGCAGATTTACTTATCCTTGTTGAATTCATTCATTGCCTGGTCAATTCCAGACTTAATAATTGTTTCAACAGCATCAGATGCCTTTGATATAGTTTCTGCAATTTTTTTAGTCTCTTCCTTAGAGAATTTACTCAAAACATAATCAGCTAAAGCCCATCCTTCCGGCGGCTTATCAATACCAACTCGTACCCTTGGAAAATCCTCTGATTGTATCTGATATATTACAGACTTCATACCATTATGAGTTCCTGCACTTCCTTTAGGTCTTAATCTGAGTCTGCCAACAGGAAGATCAATATCATCATATACTAGTATAATGTTTTCTATCGGTACTTTATACCACTGTATTATATCCCTTACACTTTCTCCACTAAGATTCATATATGTTTGAGGTTTAACCAGCAAAACCTTATTTTCACCAATAACACCTTCTCCATAAAGTGCTTTAAATTTTAGTTTTGATACTTTAATTTTATGTCTCATTGAAAGGAGTTCAACAACATAAAATCCTACATTATGTCTTGTATCATCATACTTTTTCCCGGGATTACCCAACCCCACTACTACAAACATTTGATTCAAAATAATCACCTCTTAATCAATACTTAGGAATACTTCCACTAGTATTTCACTATATCCCAGTGAAAAGTGGTAGTAATAAAAGTAATTGCCTCCCTATTTTTAAGGAGGCATCTAATAAGCATATAAATAATTTTATTTTTTATTACTCTTTTTGAGTGAATAATGTACTTATTGACATATCTCCATAAATTCTTTCGATAGCTTCTGCAAATACTAATGCAACAGATAAAGATTTTATTTTGGGACGTTTTTTATCTTCAGTTAAAGGAATAGTATTTAATGTAATCAGTTCTTTCATGGCAGATTTTTCAATTCTTTCTATTGCAGGTCCCGATAAAACCCCGTGAGTACAACACGCATATACTTCTTTAGCACCAATTTCACTTAATGCATTTGCAGCATTAACAATTGTTCCTCCAGTATCTATTAGATCATCAACCAATACCACTCTCTTATTATTTACATCACCAATAATATTCATAATTTCAGATACATTTGCCTTAGGTCTTCTTTTATCGATAATAGCTAAAGGAGCATCCAGCCTTTCAGCAAATTTTCTTGATCTGGCAACACTTCCAACATCAGGAGATACAACAACAAGGTCTTCAATATTGTCAAACTTTTCTTTAAAGTAATTTGCAAGGATGTTAACACCCAGCAAATGGTCAAGAGGAATGTCAAAAAAACCTTGTAATTGAGGTGCATGCAAGTCCATTGTTAATACTCTGTTTGCCCCTGCAGTAGTTAAAAGGTTTGCCACAAGCTTTGCTGAAATAGGATCTCTTGCTTTAGCTTTTCTATCCTGTCTGGCATAACCATAGTATGGAATAACCGCTGTTATCCTTCCTGCTGATGCTCTTTTTAATGCATCTATCATTATTAATAGCTCCACAAGGTTATCATTTACAGGAGGACAAATGGATTGAATTAAAAAAACATCAGATCCTCTAACCACTTCATTTATATTAATTGCTGATTCTCCATCACTAAACTTACCCACATTGGCCAAACCAAGAGGTAATCCTATCTTCTCTGCAATTTCCAATGCCAGCTCTCGATTTGAGTTACCTGCAAATATTTTTATATCTTTGCCATGTAAATTCATCTTGCTATCCCCTTTTTATTACTTATTTATTCTTTAGTATGCCTTTTTTTTGTAACCCAGTTTTCTTTTATAACCTGCTTATTTCTTGCAATTGCAAGGGCATTTTCTGGTACTTCTTCAGTAATTGTAGAACCAGCTGCTATATATGCACCATTTTTAATTTCCACAGGTGAAACTAGATTTACATTGCATCCAACAAAAGCATTATCACCAACAATAGTTTTATTTTTATTCTTTCCATCATAATTAACTACTACTACACCACATCCTAAATTTACATTTTCTCCTATTTGAGCGTCTCCAACATAGGATAAATGTGAAATTTTTGTTCCATCACCAATTGTAGATTTTTTTACTTCTACAAAATCACCTATCTTAACATTTTTACCTATTTGGCTATCTGGTCTTAAATAAGCAAATGGACCTACTTTTGCCCCTTCATCTATATAGCTTTCCAAAATAACAGAGTTTTTAATATGCACTCCATTTCCAATTTCAGAGCTAAGTATTTGACAATTTGGTCCAATTACACAATCTTCACCAATTTTAGTTTTTCCCTCAATTATGGTTGAAGGATAAATAACTGTATCCATACCTATTTCAGCCTTTTGATCTATGTAGGTTGAGTCAGGATCAATTATTGTCACACCATCTTCCATAAGCTTATTAAGTATTCTTTTTCTCAAAACTTGACTTGCACAAGACAACTGAACTCTATCATTAATCCCAGCTAGTTCATCCTTATTCATAATTTTAACTGCTCCTGCTTTCTTTCCCTTACCAATTATTATTTCTATAGTATCTGTCAGATAATATTCTCCCTGGTCATTTTTGTTGTCAAGCTCTTTTAACCCTTCCCTAAGTGAATTTATATCAAAGCAATAAATCCCTGAGTTAATCTCCCTAATCTTCTTCTGCTCTTCTGATGCATCTCTGTCTTCAACAATCTTTAGTACATTTCCATGATCATCCCTTACTATTCTTCCATATCCTGAAGGATCATCAAAATCAGAGGTTATTATTGTAACCGAATTATTATTTTGTTTATGGTAATTCACTGCACTAAGAATAGCTTCTGAAGTAATAAGAGGCATGTCACCATAAAGTATGAGAACCTGACCTTCCTTTTTTTGAAGAAATTCTTGAGCCATGATAACAGCGTGGCCTGTTCCCAATTGCTTTTCCTGCATAGCATATGAAACTTTTTCTCCCATACACTCCTTCACTTGCTCTGCATTTCGTCCTATAACAAGAACTACTTCATCCACGCCAGCTCCCTTTACTGATTGATAAACCCATTGAACCATTGGCATACCACATATTTCATGTAAAATCTTTGTTTTCTTTGACTTCATCCTTTTGCCCTCACCTGCAGCAAGGATAATAGCCATCAAATGATCCATATTAATTTTCCTCCTTCAAAGATTCTCTACTTTTAATAATGCCAAATATATTCTCTCACTTTTAATCAAAATTTTCAACATTAAATAAAAGAAGAATAAAAAAACTACAAAATAAAATCGCCAAAAACAAAGGTTTACCATCAACACAATGCTTTTCACGATATTTTAAAAGTATTTTATAAATTTGTCTGGCAAAAAGTACTTCGATTCCGTTTCTTTAATGCATGAGCCTATAAAACATTACACACTTACTATGTATGTTCTGTTTCAAAGAGAAATACTCAAGACAAAAAAAAAGTGCGCCAATATTCCACAAATCCTATTGTGCACAAAACTCAATGCAAAATACTTGTTGCTTAAAATATAAAATATAATTATTATTCTATATTTTCTTCTGCAACATCTTCCTCAATGTCTCCATTTGCAGAAATAAACTCATACTTGTCCAAAATGGCATTTTGTATTTTGCCTCTTGTTTCTGCATTAATAGGATGTGCAATGTCTCTAAACTCACCATCTGGAGCTTTTCTGCTTGGCATAGCAATAAAAAGTCCATTTTGGCTTTCTATAACCTTTATGTCATGAACAACAAATTCATTGTCAAAGGTTACAGATACAACTGCTTTCATTTTTCCTTCAGAATCAATTTTCCTGATTCGAACATCAGTAATTTCCATGAGATGTTACCACCTTCCGTATAATTGTGTATTCATCATGTATATATTATTATATTCGTCATTTTTTTTGATTTTCCTTCTTATTTTTTTATCATTATAAAATTTTTATTGTAAACAAAACACATAGTAATAGCATCTGCAATAACTTGGTATATTCCCTGCGATTAACAACCTATTTTGAGAATAATAGTTTTTTAATCTTTTTATAGGATTTCTATTTATCATTATATTATTCATTTTAATTAATATTAACATCTCCATTAAATTCCCTCGTCTCATAACACAGAATAAAAGTTTCCATTAACTAGAGTTTTTACAAAGTCCCACTTGTGGGAAACAATGGATCTTCCGCGATAAAACTCATATACTTCTGCAAAAATATGTTTTATGGAAACTTTTATCACATCCACACCTCACTTGGCTCAACAGTTATCATTTCCTCTTCCTCATTTGAAATATTTAGTGTTACAAGCGATACGTAATCATTTACTAATTTCTTTTGTGGTTTACATGTTTCCACTAAAACCCCTATACCTGACACTTCACAGTCAAATTCCTTAGCAAGTTCAATTATCCCCTTGGCTGTTCCTCCTCCTTTCATAAAATCATCTATAAACAATAATCTAGAATTTCTTTTAAGCACTCTCTTCGAAAGCACCATAGTCTGTATTTTTTTAGCTGAGCCTGATAAATAATTTATATTTACCGATGGTCCATCAGTAGCTTCACTATTGTGACGTGCAATTGCAAGTGGGACATTAAGATGTTTAGCTGTGGCAAAGGCAAGAGGTATACCCTTTGTCTCTACTGTTATGACGCAATCTATCTCCTTTTTAAAGAAGCATCCTGCAAATATGCTTCCTATGTCTGAAACTCTTTTTGGATTATATATTATATCTAACATATAAAGATATCCACCTGGAAGTATTCTTTGTGTATTTGATAATTCTTGACATACACTGTCTAACATATCCTTAATTTTGTTTTTACTATAGCCTGGTATAAACCTGACTCCACCTAATGACCCTGATATGCTCTCAACATATCCAATTTCAAATTTACTGAGTAAATTCTGAACTACATCTAGATCCTCACACACAGATGATTTTGCAGCTCCAAATATATCTGCTAAGTTTCCTAGTGTAAAGGTTTCCCCTGGTGAATCACACAAGGTTTTTAATAACACTGCTATTCTTTCGTTTCTGTGAAATTTATCCATATTAGCACCTCCGAGGTGGCTTAACAAAGTTAATGCTATTTTTCAAGTTAAAATTACATCTTAGCCGTTTACAATCATTAATTATTCATATTATACTACAGACTACACTTTTAAAACAAATAGAACATTAAATATTGGGTTTATTTTAACCTTTTGCTTTTCTCTGTGTAAAATTCTTATGCTCCACTTTAGAATGTTTAAACAAAAATTTTATTATTTAGACTTATATTTAGATTGATTTTTGCATATAATAGTAATTGAATATTTAAAAATAATAATATTTATTTATAGATAAGGAATGTCTGAAGTATTAATTGTACTTTTCACATGACCTATTTGTACTCAAATAAGTGAAATAGTATTAAAAGTTATATTATCAGCATACCTAACTTAAAATATGAATAGGAGTGTTGTTTTTGGAACAATCAGGTTTGTTAAATTTAAATAATATTAAAAGTGTACATTTTATTGGAATAGGCGGAATAAGCATGAGTGGCCTTGCAGAAATTCTTTTAAATAGGGGCTGTTCTGTATCTGGCTCTGATGTAAAACATTCAACTATTGCTTCAAAGCTTGGCGATAAGGGCGTTAAAATTTATATCGGACACAACGAAAATAACATAGATAATCCTGATCTTGTTATATATACAGCTGCAGTTAAGGAGGATAATCCAGAGCTTATTAAATCCAGACAATTAAACATCCCCACTATAGAACGTTCCACTCTCTTAGGGGAAATAATGAAAAGTTTTCCATTTACTCTTACAGTGTCAGGAACTCATGGGAAAACAACTACAACTTCCATGCTTTCAATGATACTACTTCAAGCAGAACTTGATCCAACTATACATATTGGTGGAGAATTAAAAGCTATAAATGGCAGCACACGAATAGGAAGTAATAAATATTTTATTGCAGAAGCATGTGAGTATGTAGAAAGCTTTTTAAAATTCCACCCATATCTTGCTATAATATTAAACATAGAGGAGGATCATCTTGACTTCTTTAAAAATATTGACCATATCAAATCTTCATTTTTAAAATACATGCAGCTTGTTCCTCAGAATGGTTACGTCGTAGCCAATTATGATGATGAGAACATTGTTTCTTTACTAAAAGAATTAAATTGCAACATAATAACCTATGGCATTGATTCAAAAGATGCTATGTGGGTGGCAAAAGATATCACTTATAATAATTTAGGATTTCCTTCTTTTTCAGTCTATAAAAACAATGAGAAAATAATACAAATAGAATTAAAAGTACCTGGAAAACATAATGTAAGTAATTCTCTTGCTGCAATATCTGCATCTTATTCTTTAGGTTGCAATATTAATCAGATAAAATTAGGTCTGGAAAATTACACAGGCACCCATAGACGGTTTGAAGTAAAGGGAGTTGTAGATGACATCCATGTAGTTGATGATTATGCTCATCATCCATCAGAAATCAAAGCTACTCTCGAAGCCTCTAAAAACCGTAATCACAATAATATATGGTGTGTTTTTCAGCCTCACACTTATACAAGAACAAAGCTTTTACTTGATGAATTTTCTTATGCTTTCAAGGACGCAAACACAGTAATAATATCTGATATTTATTCTGCTCGTGAAATTGATACTGGGGAAATAAATTCTTCCATGCTAGTCCAAAAGATTAGCGCTTTAGGACAAAAGGCCATTTATATACCTGAATTTAGTTCAATTGTTGAATATTTAAACCAAAATGTATCTTCAGGTGATTTAATAATAACAATGGGCGCAGGTGATATTTATAATGTAGGTGAAATGTTTTTAAATGCAAAAAAAAATACTGGCTGCAAATTAGTGGTATAGAATACCGCGCCCAAGTATTCAGATCACAGTATTGATTATGTAAACCTTTAGTAGTTATAAGAATTTTTACTACTATTTTACTTATGCCTTATTAGAAGTCTTAGAAACAAGTAAAAGACTTAAAAGGGGCGAGGTTTGATACCCCGCCCTTTTATTGTTGATAAATAAGTAGAAGTTATATTTCACACATTCCCTAATCCTTTTTAGGGTCAACAATTGCAAATTTTATTTCCCCTTGTGCAGCAACCGCTCCATCAACTGTAGCAACTACTTTTACTTTTCCCATACCCATTTTAAATACTAAAAATTCAGCTTCTAGCTTTAGAGTATCTCCTGGATGCACCTGTTTTCTAAACTTCATTGATTCAATTCCTGTAAAGAATCCAAGCTTCCCCTTATTTTCCTCAAGCATAAGGCCTGCCACACAGGCTGTTTGCGCCAATGCTTCTACTATAAGTACTCCTGGCATAATAGGGTACCCTGGGAAATGTCCTTGAAAAAAAGGTTCATTTGCTGTAACATTTTTTATGGCAACTGCTTTTTTGCCAGGCTCAACTTCCACAACTTTATCAATTAACAAAAAGGGATACCTATGAGGAATGATATTTTGAATATCAATATTTGATAACATTTTTAAAGCCTCCTGATAATTTATTTATTTGATAATGATACCTCATACAAAAATGCATGTCAATAGTTGGCAAGTAAAAAAGAGGGGACAAAAATTTTTCACCCTCTTTTTCACAGCACTTCCTCCCTATTATGTCAGCACAACCTCTGTGTATGTTCTCTTTTAAATATCTTAAGCTTTTTTATTAGTATATGATTCAATTGAACGAAGATTTCTGCTAAGCTGCTTGTAAAGGTCCTCTGCTAGGCCGTAGCTTCTATTTTTTGAAGCTTCTTCAATTATCTTATCATCAAGCATACTTTCAAAGATTTCTCTTCCAGCTTGAGGAGGTATTAGCCCTCCTTTAGGAACTGTTGCCTTCATTTGTTTATATATCATGCCAAGCAGTAATCCTTCAAATTCTTTGCAGACCTTTTTTAATGCCTCTTCGTCTTTTTTTCCATAAGCACTCAGTAGCCTTTTTTCAAACTCGTCATCCCCTGCTACTTCCTTAGGAGTAACAAGTGAATTATTAATAGTTTTATCATTAATTCGTCCTATATCCATACTATATCACCATTATCTCTTTAAATTATTTGCAATACCAAGCATTTCATCAGCTGATTGAATAGCTTTAGAATTTATCTCATAAGCTCTCTGAGCAACAATAAGCTTGATCATTTCTTCAACCACCTGCACATTTGATGACTCTAAAAAACTCTGTCTTATTGTACTTCGTGTACCCATTTGGTCATTAGCTACAGGCTGACCGGAAGCAGAAGTTGTTGAATAAAAACTACTCCCAACGCTCTCAAGTCCATATCTATTTGAAAATTTTACAACTCCTAGCCTTTGTCCTGTTGGAACAACTATACCATCATCATCAACAAAACTTAACTCTCCATCTAACCCCACATTAAGTCGTGAAAGATCAAAATCTATTATTATTTCTAATCCATTTTCATCTAAAACAGGGTTTCCTTCCGATGTAGTAATCATGTTTCCAAAATCCGTTATACTTATTTTAAAGCTTCCATCACGGGTATATAAAATATCACCTCTTGGTCCAGCCACCATAAAAAAACCGTCTCCATCTATTGCGAAATCTAAGGGATTGTCCGTCCTTTCAAGATTACCCATTTGAAAATTCTTAGAAGTAGCAACTGGTACCGTACCATGTCCAACCTGTAGATTTACAGGACGCCCCTGTCCATCCAGCAAATGTGCTCTGGTTAATGTCTCATAAAGCATGTCCTTAAACTCTGCTCTTTCCTTTTTATATCCTGTTGTATTTACATTTGATAGATTGTTGGATATTACATCAATATTAAATTGCTGTGATTTCATTCCTGATCCAGATGTCCAAAGTGCTCTCATCATAATATTTTCCTCCCTCCTATCTTACTCTTCCCACTTCATTAACGGCTTTTTCCAATGCACTATCTTGAGCCTGTAATATTTTTTGATTTGCTTCATATGCTCGCATTACAGTAATCATATTTATCATTTCATTTATTGGATTAACATTTGACTGTTCTAGATATCCCTGCCTAATAATACCCTCAAATTCCTGTTCCTGTGTTTCTGCGGTCCTTTCAACCAAATTCTCACCTGTTTTTCTCAAAGTTGAAGTATCTTCAAAAGCTCTTATCATAAGCCTGTTTATAAATTGACCATTTTCAACAATTGAACCATCATCTAACACGCTGAAATTTTCACTTTCCAAAACTATAATACCATTTTGACCCATAACAAAATATCCTTCTTTTGTCACAAGTTGACCATTTCCATTCAAAACAAATGAACCGTCCCTGGTATACTGCTCTCTAAAGTCTCCATTATTTCTAGGCACAGCTATGGTAAAAAATGCGGAATCTGCTCCTGATATTGCCATGTCAAGACCTTTATCTGTCTTTACAATCTGTCCCTGATTATAATATGTAAATACTTCTCCTACATCATTACCAAGGTGCATATCTCCCAACCTTCCCGAAGGATTATTATAACTAGTGCTATCATTAATGCGGTTTATTAATACCTCAGGAAAACTCTCAAATACAACGGTATCCTTTTTATACCCCGTTGTATTAACATTGGCAAGGTTGTTTGATATTGTATCCATTTGTTTGCTGTTAGCCAGCATACTCCAGCCAGAAGTATAAAGACCTCTAATCATATTTTCTCTCCTAAATATAATACTTTATGATGCTATATTAGATATATCGGAATTTTTTTAGATGTGCTTAACCTTTTGATTAATTCTTTCACCATTTTCCAAAACTTCTAAAAATGAGCTGCTGCACAATGAATAAAAATCTATTGCACACCAGCCCTTTTTGTATATTTATAACTTATATTAAACTTTACTTAATGTCCATATTAAATAAATATTAGTTTACAACATCCTCTTTTTAAAGTTATAGTCTCATATAAAGCTCTCAAGTTTGGATTTGGCAATCTCACCTGTTAGTGATCTCAAAGATTTAACCACTTTTTCTATCTATAATTTGACCTATTTTCGTATTCTTCGCTTCTCTCCATAACCTCAATATTTTCAAGAGCTTTACCTGTTCCAAGTGCCACACATGATACAGGATCATCTGCCACAACTACATTTATACCTGTTTTCTCCTGCACCAACTTATCAAATCCATATAAAAGGCTTCCTCCCCCTGTCATTACAATTCCACGATCACTTATGTCTGATGCAAGCTCTGGAGGCGTTTTTTCAAGTACAGAGTGTACCGTTTCAACAATGCTTGAAACTGGTTCTTCTAAAGCTTCCATAATCTCAGTAGATGTAACGGTTATTGTTTTAGGTAATCCAGAAATGAGATTTCTTCCTCTTATATCCATAGAAACTTCCTGAACACGTGGATAAGCAGTTCCAACATTTATTTTTAACTCTTCAGAAGTTCTTTCACCAATCATTATATTGTGTTTTTTTCTCATATATCTTACAATGGCCTCATCGAACTTGTCCCCTGCAACTTTTATAGAAGAACTGACAACTGTCCCTCCTAAAGATATAACAGCAATATCAGTGGTTCCTCCTCCAATATCAATAACCATGCTTCCGCAAGCCTTTGAAATATCTATCCCTGCTCCAATGGCCGCTGCAATAGGTTCTTCAATCAAGTATGTTTTTCTAGCCCCTGCCTGTGTTGCTGCCTCTTTTACAGCTCTCTTTTCAACTTCTGTAACACCACTTGGAACACACACAATAATTCTTGGCTTAAAAAGTTTAAATACCTTGTTTCCAGTAACCTTATTGATAAAATGCTTTAACATTCTCTCAGTTATATTGTAGTCTGAAATTACACCTTCTCTCAAAGGACGAATAGCTACTATATTACCTGGAGTTCTTCCAAGCATTCTTCTAGCTTCCTCTCCCACAGCTAGAAGCTTGTTGGAGTTTTGATCTAACGCCACTACTGACGGTTCACTAAGTACAACACCTTTTCCTTTTATATATACAAGTACTGTTGCTGTTCCTAAGTCTATACCTATATCTTGCCCAATTCCAAACAAAGCGCATCTTCCTTTCAAAATTCAAAATATATTGAACCTACAAAGACTTAAATTACACTTACCCTATGCTCAATTTTATGCTTTTTGTTATCAATATTAATATTATCATACTATATTAATATTGCAAGATTTTTGTATTGGTTTTCGTAGAAATTCCACAAAAAAGCTTTTAGCGAAAAGAACCTCACTAAAAGCTCAAAAAAATAAACTTTGTGTTCCATGGAGTGTAAAATTAGCAATAATAACTTCTTATGCTATTCTATTACCAGCTTATTTGTTGCCAAATATGTGCCATGAAAAGTATATTTTGTTTACTACTTAGCTACTGTTTGAACCGTTATTTGCTATTGCTTCTGTATTTAGCTTTTGTAGCCATACCACCTCTTATGTGTCTTTCTGCTTTATTTTTTTCTAAAACCATTCTAGCTTCTTCCGCTAAAGCAGAGTTAATTTGAATTAACCTATCTGTAACATCCTTGTGTACTGTACTTTTGCTTATTCCAAATTTTTTTGCAGCAGCTCTTACAGTTGCTTTGTTTTCAATTATAAACCCAGCAAGTTCTACAGCTCGCTCTTCTATGTATCCCTTCAATGATACGCCCCCCTTACAGTATGCCTATTGCTTTTGATTCAATGCCCGTGCCATTTGTTTGTTTGGGAATGCACATAATATAACTTCCACTACTATTTCACTACATTCCTTATTTGATACCAAATACCCCACCGTGAAAAGTAGAATGCCTTCCTTAGCAAACTGGCACATACTTAGGTGACATTCATTCGCATTATACGTTTTCATCCTGTGTTGGTTAGCTTTTTGCTTATGAATGTCTAATTAAATTTTTATCTTTTTTCTCGAATACGTGATTTAATTTTTAAACTATTTTTCTCTTTTTGCTATTTGCATTACAACATTTAAAGTTTTGTATTCTTTTAAAATATTTTTTCCAACCCAAATTACAGCTATTCTTATGGAGAAACCTAATTCTTGAAAAGCATCAAGCTTTGAAATAGGTTTAACAACGTATTTCAAAGGTTCAATTGTTACAGTAATATATATGCCATTTAGAATATACTTATGATTATTTAAGGGGTTAAAAGGATATGTTTTAACACTATGTTGGTTTTTTTTAGTTTCTGGAATATTTTGTTACTCTTTTATTAAATACACCCAGGGCATTTAATAATGGTATTCAAAAAGCTTATGTATTACATGAATTAAAAAAATACCGCGAATTATATAAAACAGCTGTATAATAAATACGAAAAATAATCGCAGCAGATACTTTTCATTTTCTGCTGCGATACTATTTTTGATTTTTTATTGATTCCATTGGTTTTCTTAGCAAACATGTACATGCTTAGGCCACATTCATTCTCACTATACTTTTCATACTATGTTGGTGAGCTTTTTGCTCATAAATGTCTAATTGCTTTTAGCTTCAGGAATGGGAAGAAACTTCATAGGATCCACAGGCTCATTTTTCTCTAATACTTCAAAATGAAGATGTGAAGGATCTGCTGACTTAAAAGTTGCTGTATTGCCAACACTTCCTATAACTTCTCCCTGCTTAACTTTTTGATTTGGAGTCACCATGTCACTACTTGCCAAATTAGCATATACTGTTTTTAATTCTTTGGAATGTTCAACAATAATTGTTATTCCAAGTCTTGGATCATTTTTGACATCAGCTACTACTCCATCTGCAACAACTTTAACCGGCGTTCCTCTGTCTGCAGCAATACCAACTCCAGTATGAGCTCTCCACTCATTAAGAGTTTTGGAATATACTAATTTATCAACTGCAAATTCAAGAATAACATCTCCAAATACAGGCATAATAAATCTTTGAACTTTAGCTGCTTCAATAGTTTGTGGCTCTTCATCTTTTATAACTAATTCTGCATTTTTTGATGTCTCTATGATTTCTGCTTTTGGTACTTCTTCAATTATCTCTTCTAAAACACTTTCCTCATTACTATCACCAGAATTACTTTGGGCTTCAATTTCATTTGCCGACACACTAGTATCTACAATCTCTTCATCTTCAGGTTGAAAAATGCTCTGTCTCTCAGCATCATCTTGAGGCAGATAAGCACTGCTTAGTTCAACATCCTCATCAATATCATCTGCCATTTCCTTGGTAATTATTTCATCTCCATAATTCTTTGACGACGTTATATTGTTTCTCGTAACAAAAAACGCTGTCCCGCCTATAATAACCAAACACAAACCTAAAACAACAAAAAATCCCTTTTTGTCAAAAAAATCCAGTATTTTCTTTTGCGTAATCTTTTTATCCGGAAATAATTTTTTAAAGTTCACTTTTTCCACCTCCATAATTTATTGTTACCTCAAATGGCAACAATATACATAAAGGCAAAAAAATTTATTCAGAATTCACTTTTTAGTAATTATCAAAAAGAGTTTCTACATTATCTATAGTATCAAGTGATACTCCTTTGTAGTAATATTTAATTATTTCCTTAAAAGTTCTGCCATTCTTTGCAAGGTGATTTGCCCCCCATTGACTCATTCCAACTCCATGACCATATCCTATAGTCGAAATATTTATATCACCAGACTCACTTTCTTCAATTTGAAAATTTGTAGATCTTAGATTTAATATTCTTCTAAAGTCGGTGCCTTTTAATATAGTGTCTCCAATTCTAACACTGTCAACTCTGTCACTTTCTGTTCTATTGAGTATTTCCAATTGATTAATTAGATTTTCATTATCTATTTTTATGTCTGGAAGATCATTTTTAAGTAATTTAATAAATTCATCTCTCTCAAATGTGATTACTGTCTCAAACTCTGAACTTGCATCTTCGCCTTCGCTTTCAACACTTCTTAAATAGGGTACTTTAACACCCTCCCACACATTTTCTGAGTTTTCAGTTTTCCCCCCACTATTAGCATGATATAGAGGGTTAACAACTGCCCTATCATATGAAATAATGATATTTTCTGTCTCTCTCACAGCTCTTTCTATTTTGTCCCAATTGCTTTGAGCCCCATATTCTCCCCATTTTTCAAATGCATCCTCTTTGCTAATCCAACCTTGACAATGGTTATGATTAGTACATACATCAGCGCCACTGTGAACATCACTATTATTTAAATATTGTTTTTTCAATCTTCCATATGCATAGGTTCTAGCCGCTACAGCCTGTGCTTTGAGGGCTTCAATTTCAAATATAGCAGGCATTTCTGCGGCCACAACACCTACTACATACTCTTCTAGACACATCTGTCTATTCATATCTAAAGAAGTTACATATACATTGATTTGAGTACGATCAATTTCTATTTTTTCTTTAATTTCATGATTTTCAGTTGTTTTAGGTACTATATCTTCAACAACTGTACTACATCCTCTAACAATAATTAGAGGTAAAATAACTATTATTATTATCATTAATGCAAAATAACCCATTACTTTTTTCATCATTTATCCCTTTTCATAGTTATTTGTTGTTATTTAAACGATAATAATTATTATGTTTGTACATTTAGCGTTATTCTTTAATTTAAAATAATTAATTTCAAAGGTTTTTACAAATACAAGGGTAGGCTAGTTTAGGAATGCTTCTAGTGGATACTAAACTCCATCTGAATATGATAAAAAGGAAAAAAACAAGTATTAAGCCCCCTTAAAAAAATATATTTATCGAAATTTATATATGTAATGTGATTTTTTAGCTTATGTATTGTATTTGTAAAGTGATTTATGTATGTATTTGCAAAACTTAAACCTTGTTAAAAAGCTTAGAGCAAAGTTAAACCTTTATAAAAAGGTGTTCTAAGCACTAAGCTTTTATTTTAAATTTTATTTAAGGAGGAATTAATGTGAAAAATGTTAAAAAACTCAGTTTAGTTTTAGCAATTATCCTTTCTTTAGTTATCAGCCTTCCTGCTTTATCCTTTGCCGATGACAGATATCCAGGTTTTAGAGTGCAGGGAAGATTTTTGTATGATAACACAGGAGAAAAAGTAATTCTCTATGGCCCAAACATTATGACTATTTGGGGAGAGGTCAGTGGAGAAAAAACTTTTGCAGAAATTGCCAAAACCGGTGCAAACGCAATTAGAATTGTGTGGTTGACTACAGGTTCTGCTAGGAACCTTGACTTGGCAATCTATAACTGCAGAAAAAACAATATGATTCCTATGGTAGAACTCCATGATGCTACTGGAGAATGGCATATGCTACCCATGCTTGTAGATTATTGGACAAGGCCTGATATAGTTGAAGTTATAAAAAAACATCAGGAGTATCTTCTTATAAACATAGGCAACGAAGTAGGCCAACGAGTATCAGAAAGTGATTTTAAAGAAGGTTATGAGACAGCAGTTAAAAGAATGAGAGAAGCTGGAATACATGTTCCTCTAATAATTGACGGTGCTGACTGGGGAAAAGACATAGATATTTTAAAAGCAACAGGACCTTATCTTATAAACGCTGATCCAGATAAAAACCTTATGTTTTCTGTCCATATGTGGTGGCCATATATGTGGGGTAACAGTGATCAAAGAGTAATAGATGAAATAAGAGAATGTGTTGAAATGGAATTGCCATTAATTGTAGGTGAATTTGCTCATCAGTGGGACGAAACACCTATGGGTGCTATTCCTTATGAAACAATATTAGAACAGTGTTATTTAAATGAAATTGGTTACATGCCATGGTCATGGGGACCTGGGAACAATCCTCAGACATTTCTTGATATGACCACCGACGGTACATTTGATACATTACATGGATGGGGTTTGGAGGTTTGCGTAACTCATGAGTATAGTATAAAGAATATTGCTGTACGACCTGCTTCCATGCTTAAACCATCTAATGTTCCCCCGCCAGACCTTACTCTTCCTGGAGGAAGTTTGTCCCGTAACAAACCTGTTTTTGCTTCATCAACTGAGCCAGATTACGGTAATGTTCCTGAGAATGCCGTAGACGGTAATGTTACAACAAGATGGTCATCTGAATATTCAGATCCTCAATATATCTATGTGGATCTTGAAGCAGAATATGAAATTGGAAAAGTTTATATCGAATGGGAAGCTGCATATGCAAGACAATATAAAATTCAGGTTTCAAATGATGCAACAAACTGGACAGATGTTTTTACTGAGTATAGCGGTGATGGAGAAATTGACGAAATAGAATTAGATGCTAAAGGACGTTATGTTCGAATTTATTGTATGCAAAGAGCAACCCAGTGGGGTAATTCTATTTTTGTTTTTGAGGTATATGGAAAAGACGGTTCTGTAACTCCTCCTCCACCTACTTTTACTCTTGGTGATATAAACAATGACGGCAAGATTGATTCCACAGATTATATTTTAATGAGAAGACATGTTTTAGAGATAACTACTCTAACAGGAGAAAGTCTCCTAGCTGCCGATTTGAATGGAGATGGAAAGATAGATTCAACAGACTGTATCCTTCTAAGAAGATACATACTTGATATAATTTCAATATTTCCAGCTCAAAATTAAAGGCAAAAACTTTTAAGTCTTTCAACTTCTAATAAAAAGTAACCACTCGCCTGACGGGTGGTTACTTTTTATTATAGCTTAATGTTTTATCCCTATAGAGATTTGTTCTACTAATTTCTTTACTTTATAATTTTTTATAGGTGGATCAAAGTATATTTTAAGCCCCTCACACATACCAGGCTGTCTTAATATTTGAACTATTTCACATTCGTCTGTTATACCAATTGCATAGTCCCCTTGAATCTTTAAAATAATTCCTTTTCTTTTCAACCTATAACACCTCCACAGAACCCTACTTTTTATTATTCGACTGCTACCGTAAATATCAGTCATAATATTTTAATTTTTTTAAAGGAACTCGTTAGCTATAGATAAACATCGGAGGTTTAGGCGAAGACTCTACTCTTCCTTAAGATTAAAAAGGCACTCCTCCTCATAGAATAAGATAAACTAAAAACTTGGTGTATCATTTTAGATCTTATAGTTCATTTCAAGACTTAAAAAGGGCTGTTGTACAATGAATGAAAATCCATTGCACACCAACCCTTTTGTTTATTTATACCATAATTAAAACTTTATTTATTGTCACTACTTAATAAATATTAGTTTTGTAAAAAGCCCCTTCATGTATCTTAGTAGAAGTCTTAGAACGATGTGAAAAACTTCTAACAAAGGCTCGCTGCTCTAAACTTTTATTTGACTTAGTAAAAGCTTTAAGTAAACTGTATTTTACAATTTAAATTAAAAGCTATCAATTATCTCTAAAAGGTAACGTCTAAGTAAAATTAAATCTAATGAGTCTATTTTTCCATCACCATTTACATCTGCTGCTAAATGACCATATTCTGAAGGAAATTCATCTATAATTTCTAAAACAAATCTCCTCACTAAAGCATAATCTGTTGAGTTTATTCTTCCATCACCATCCACATCTCCTAATAAATAAGATGGCTCTGTTATATCATTTAAAGTGAACTTCATCCAGTTGATGTTAAATAATTCTCCATCTGCATATATTCTTAATACTTGTTCGCCAGCATCTAAATCAACCTGAGCAGATATAGTAGTCCAATTCTGCCAGTCTCCAGTATTAGGAACTGTAAAGCTAGCTAGTGTTGACTCACCAGATCTTAAAGAAAACCTTCCTAAATCGGTTTCGCTTGCAACTCTAAACTCAACGGTATATGTGCCTGCTTCTTCAACTATAACATTATAGTCTAACCAATCTCCTAAATCAATATATCCTACGTTTTCCCCACCTTCTGAGCACTCTTCAACTTCAATTCCAAACATATCAGAATAATCTTCAGCTTGAATCAAACCTGGAATTGTCTTAAACTCTGGTGTCGGTGTTGGTTCTGGCGTCGGTGTTGGTGTTGGTGTTGGTGTCGGTGTTGGTGTTGGTGTTGGTGTTGGTGTCGGTGTTGGTGTCGGTGTTGGTGTCGGTGTTGGTGTCGGTGTTGGTGTTGGTGTTGGTGTCGGTGTCGGTGTCGGTGTCGGTGTCGGTGTTGGTGTCGGTGTTGGTGTCGGTTGTACATTTAAAGTAAATCTCATCCAGTTAATATTAAATAGCTCTCCATCTGCATATACTCTTAATATTTGCTCACCAGCATATAAGTTAACATTAGTAGATATAGTAGTCCAATTTTGCCAATCTCCAGTATTAGGAACTATAAAGTTAGCTATACTTGAATTTCCTGATCTTAATGAAAATCTTCCTGAGTCTGTTTGACTTGCAACTCTAAACTCAACAGTATATTCCCCCGATTGCTGAACATTTACATAATAATCCAACCAATCTCCTACATCAATATATCCTACATTTTCTCCACCTTCTGAGCACTCTTCAACTTCAATTCCATACATATTACCATAGTCTTCAGCTTGAATTAATCCCGGAATTGTTTTAAATTCTGGAATTGGTGTCGGTGTCGGTGTTGGTGTTGGTGTCGGTGTCGGTGTTGGTGTTGGTGTTGGTGTTGGTGTTGGTGTCGGTGTTGGTGTCGGTGTCGGTGTTGGTGTCGGTGTCGGTGTCGGTGTTGGTGTTGGTGTTGGTGTCGGTGTCGGTGTTGGTGTTGGTGTCGGTGTCGGTGTTGGTGTTGGTGTCGGTGTCGGTGTTGTGGTTGGTGGTACTGGTGGGTTATAGTTTTTTCTCATTGCTGATTTTACATATCTGCCTGAAGGTGACAAATTTGCATCAGTCCAACCACCATTTGGGCTAGCACCTGGATTTAATGCTGCTGATGATTCCACTTTATGCGTAAGTGACCAGTTTACCCAGCTAACATTTCTTTCATTTAAGAAATCAAGCCACACATCAGATTGAGAAAGAAAAACTCCTCCATCTCCTGATGCATCACTTACTCCCCATTCACTAACAAAAATAGCTGCGCCTCTGCTCATTGCATAATCTATTCTGCTTCTTAAGTTTTGTCCATGTGTTCCTGCATAAAAATGAAGTGCATACATAACGTTATCAAAACTCAATTGATTGTTTGCTGCATCATGAATATCCTGACTCCATGTTCCTGTTCCTACTATTACAATGTTATTACGATCAATTGAACGTATAACAGGAATAACTTCCTCTGCATATGGTTTAATGTGATTATTCCAGTTAACAGGTCCATTTGGTTCATTACAAATTTCGTAAATAACATTTGGATAATTACCATAGCGTGTTGCCATTTCCCTAAAAAAGTCTTTTGCCTGTTCTTTATATTGGTTCGGATTTCCGTCAGCCAGTATATGCCAATCAATTATAACATATATTCCCAAAGCAATACAAGCTTCGACTGCTTCTATAACCTTGTTTTTTACTGATGGATTTGAAATATATCCCTGGGAATCTGTATACATAGCTGCTCGAAATACAGTAATTCCCCAATCATCTCTTAGCCACTTAATACTATCATAATTAACAAACTGAGGGTACCATTGAAGCCCATGTGAGCTCATACCTCTTAACTGAATAGGTTGACCATACTGATTGCAAAGTTGATTTCCAATAACTTGGAGTTGGCCATGGGTTCCTACAAAATCGGACGATGCTTCAGTTACACTAACTCCAAAAACAGTAAATACTGAAAATACAATTGCTATGGTTATAGCAATTGATAGCACTTTTGATGATGTGCTTTTTTTTAATACATTCATTTTTTCTCCTCCTAATAAATCAAATAATTTGTTTTAATTGTTTTTTTTTTTTTTAACTATCCTCCTTCCAAACTTTTAATAATACTGTGAAAATAATCACACAAAAATAACATGTAACAATTTAAACCTTTGCTACAAGTATTAGCATTTAATAAAAGGTATTTAAATACCATTATTAGACAATATTTTATTTAAATATTGTTTCGAAAGTTTTAGTTTGTTCTGACTTTTTAAATTCTAGCTTTTTAAAAGAATCATCTATTCTGAAAATAATTTCTAGAATAGAACCTTTTTATTTGATTGGCGTGATATCTACTTTCTAAGGCAAACATTCACATACCCAGAGACTTAATTTCAACTAAACATTCTTATTATGTTGGTGAGCCTTATATTCACGAATGTCTAATGAACAAATTTCTATAAAGAAAAGAACATGATCTGAAAGGTTACAATACTTAAAAAATCACAGAAAACTACAACTATTTTTAAAACTTAAACTTCTAATAATACTAGATGTTATTCAAATTACTTTCAAAAACTTTCTTTAAATTATATTTACTTTTCAAGGTACTACTAAAGCTATTATATCACAGTTTAATACTTTATCTACCTTTTTTCAGCATTTTTTTTAAGCATTTTTAAAATATAAATTCTCTTAAGATAACGGGTACCTGTAATAAATGTAAAGAAAAATATGCCCCATGAAAACAGGTTAACCCAAAGCTAAAGGTTAGGTCTTTACTCCTAAGTACTCTGGCCTAAATGAAATTTAAAGTAATGATTCAACGTGTAGAAAATGAAGGTTTTGGATATAAGAAAAAAACTAGACTATTATTTCTGTTTCATGAAGCACAGTTAATTATAATGTCAAAAATCATTAAAAATCAATGTTATATTGGATATATTTCAGGTAGTAAATTTTACAGATATCATTATAATGTATAATATATATTATTTTTTAGGAATGCTGAACATATAATTTTCACAATTATTTCACTACAGTAATTATTTAATTCTAAATAGTCTGGTGAAAAGTGAACCCAATATTTCATACATTCCTTAGTTCAAAAAAATATAATTTAGAATAAATTAAAAAGGATGATTTACATGAAAAAGACAATAGCTGAAAAAATTTTTGATGCTCATAGGGTAAATATGCCTTTCCCAGATACTCATGTATTAAAGCTGGATGCAGTTTTTTGTCATGAAATTACTACACCTATTGCCATAACTGATTTACAAGCAAGGGGAATGGATAGAGTATTTGACCCTCAGAAAATTAAAGCTGTAATTGACCATGTAACACCAGCAAAAGATAGTAAAACAGCCGAACAAGGTAAAATACTCCGTGATTGGGCAAGAAAGCATGGTATTAAGGACTTCTTTGATATCGGTCGAAATGGAGTATGTCACGCTATATTTCCTGAAAAAGGATTTGTACGACCTGGCTACACAATTATAATGGGAGATTCTCATACTTGCACTCATGGAGCTTTTGGAGCTTTTGCTGCTGGAGTTGGTACTACAGACTTAGAAGTAGGAATACTAAAAGGTGTTTGTGCATTCCACTTTCCTAAAACAATAAAAATAGTACTAAATGGAAAACTTGCACCAGGTGTTTATGCTAAAGATGTAATTTTATTTATAATTAAAGAACTTACTGTTAATGGTGCTACAAACATGGTTATGGAATTTACAGGTCCTATTGTTGATGAAATGTCTATGGAATCACGTATGACTTTATGTAACATGGCTATAGAAGCTGGTGGCACATGCGGCATTTGCTATCCTGACATGACAACAGTAGATTACCTCTGGGAATTTATAAAGGATGACTTTAAAACTAAAGAAGATGCGTTAAAAGAGTATTCAAAATGGGTATCTGACGAAGATGCAGTTTATGAAAAAGTTTATGAGTATGATGTGTCTAATTTAGAGCCAATGGTTACTTTTGGATACAAGCCTGATCAGGTAAAACCTGTAAGAGAAATGACAGGAACAAAAATTGATCAAGTCTATATAGGAAGCTGTACTAATGGTCGTATTGAAGATCTTAGGATCGCAGCACAGATATTAAAAGGTAAAAAGATAGGGGATACTGTACGAGGTATTGTAAGCCCTGCTACACCTGATATATATAGCCTTGCACTTAAAGAAGGAATTATTGAGATTTTTCAAGATGCTGGATTTTGTGTAACAAATCCTACATGCGGAGCTTGTCTTGGAATGAGCAATGGTGTACTTGCTAATGGTGAATCATGTGCAGCTACAACAAACAGAAATTTTAACGGTCGCATGGGAAAAGGTGGAACAGTTCATTTGATGAGTCCTGCAACTGCAGCCGCTTCAGCAATTGAAGGAACTATTGTTAATTCAGCTTTGTATGAATAGAAGGAGGTCTAAGATGAAAAAATTTAGTGGTAAAGTATTGTTCTTAGATAGAAGTGATATAAACACAGATGAAATAATTCCGGCAAAGTATCTTACTGAAATTACAAAAGAAGCATTAAAGCCATATTTATTAGAAGACTTAAGTCTATCGAGTTTTGACCCTATGAAAGACATTGATGGCAAATCTGTTATTGTCACTAGAGCAAACTTTGGTTGTGGTTCATCTAGAGAACACGCTCCATGGGCTTTAGAAGTTAACAATATTAATGTTGTGATTGCAGAGAGCTTTGCTCGTATATTCAGACAAAACATGTACAATTGCGGAATGTTTGCAATTGAACTACCTAGAGAAAAGATTGATTATCTTTTTGAAACATACAAAAATAAAGATGTCTCCATAGATGTTAATGTTGATAATAATAAAATTATTGTGTCAGCAAATGGACAATCTGAAGAGATTGATTTTAATGTTGGAGAATTTGATAAAACCCTTGTTAAAGAGGGCGGTTGGGTTGGTTACGCTGATAAAAATTATTAAGTTTAAAGGATAACATTATAAAAGGGTAGATCTATCAGTCTACCCTTTTAATTATTAAAAGGAGCTCGTTTTATTTCCCTTAAATTTGTTTGCTAAAATGATCTAATTTATATATTATGGTTAATTTGTTTCTTCTCTAAAAATTTCTATTGTACTTTCCGATTTTAGTTTTTCAATTAATTCATTAACCTTTTGTGAAAATTTATTATTTCTAAGTTGTTGCTCTAGCTCCCATTTGTATTCCTCATATTCTGGTATATCTTCCCTTTGTTCTTTGTATTGTTGGTACATTTCTATAATCTCTTCTTCAAGAACTTGCGGTTCACCAATTACATCTTGAACATACTCTGAAATTAGCATTTCTTTTTCCAGTCTTTCTACTAAAGAGTCTAAGGTAAGTTGTTGTAACTCTAGCGAATCTATAAAATCTTGCTCTGTTTCAAATTCAGATTTATACGTTTCTATTTGTTCATTTATTTCATCTCGAGAAACCTGATAGCCATTTTTTACTGCATTTTGTAACAGCAGTTCATATGAAATCAATGTGTTTAGAGCTTCCTCTAATATTTGAGCTGTTATTTCATCATCAGTAATGTCTACACCCCTCTGCATATAGCTTACATTCATATTTCGATATATTTTAAATAAATCAAATAACATGATTTCTGTACCATTAACAATAGCTACTGCTGTGTTTTCTGGTGGTTCTTCTGATGATTCTTCAATAGTTTCTTCTGGTTTATTACACCCAAAAAGTGATATTGATAGTAAAACTACTATAGCAATTAATAATATTTTTTTTAACAAAATAATAACGCCTCTTTTCCTATACATTTATCTAAACCTTTCTATAATAACTATTTTGGCTATGCATATGTCTATTTTTAAGTTTACTAGTAAATTATGAATTACATATGAATATAATGTTAACTAAGGGCTGACTGAAATATTTGTAAAAATTCTGATAATAGTCTCTCCCCCTTTATTATTGAAATTTTATCAGGAAACTTAGATGCCAATGAACACACTGACAACTTATAATGATTGTCTATTTTGTATCTTTTAAAAAAACATTGCTTAAGTTCATTTTGTGTATTAAAGGTGATTTTCTCATTTTCTATTTTAAAAGAAAATGAATTTAATGGAATGTGTAGCCCCCTACCATCTGCTTTTATATAGCTTTCCTTTAATGTCCACAAGTCAAAAAAATACTCCAGCCTCTCATTTTCCTTTTTCATAAGCAAATCCTTTGTTTCAGCCTCGGAAAAAAATCTTTCTGCAATCCTAAGATCCATCTCCTTAACTATTTCAACATCAATACCCACAGGCATATTGCTTATAGCACACAAAACCCATTGCCCGGAGTGAGATATGTTATAATGAAAATCAGGAAAATCCTTTAGATAAGGTTTTCCATACTCGCCAGCTTCAAATAATATATCACTATTCTTTATTTTTAATTTTGCAATAATTATTTTTCTAATTATAACCTCTGCAATTAATGACCTTACTGAATCCTCAAATTTTAAAAATCTTTTTATCCTAGTCTTTTTATTCTCAGGAATATAATTTAAAACCTGTTCAAATAAGTGTTTATCTATCTCATTTTTAAGTTCTACCGCATATATTTCCAGCATTTTTCACCTCAAAATAACTGTTTATAAGGTTCAATCTTCTAGTACATCTTATTAGACTTTCATAGTCTAATCAGTATTATATCACATTACAGTCAAAAGCTTCAATCATGGGTGTTATTAATAAATGTGTAAAAAGTATGCCAAAATTTATGGAGATGTCAAAGCATTACTTGTTCAAAAAGGTATAAATATTCCTGAAAATGATTTGTGGATTAATCACAAAAAGGCAAATTTACCACGCCCTCCTTATTATATTTCATTGTGAAATTACATTTTATTACATTACACATCTTCATTATATGATAATAGTTTTCTAAATCCTTTTAACAAAAAACCAGCAGAATAATCTTCTACCGGCCTTTAGCAGTATATGTATAAATTTCATCTTAATAATTTTATAAGAATTATGCTTTCCATGGGCAAAGCTTCGCCATCATCCCTTGGCCGCGTTCTGTGCCGGATTCTCATCTATTTCCTGAATCTTAACGATAAACTTGTTCAAAGAATCCAGCTTTTCCTCATATGTAGCATTGTTCTGACTGTACCTTTTTTTAGATTATTGTAGGTTTTATCCGTAAAAAAGACATAATTATAGAAAATCTAGTCTACTGTAATTTTATTTAATACCACTCTTAGTCCTTACATAAGTTATCATATCTTCATTAACCTCATTTGAAGCAAGCGTTACTGCCTTCTTAGAACTGTTATTAGTAAGAACACGAGCACCATCTGCCAACTGCCTTGCCCTTTTGCCCACGAGAATACACAGTGTATATCTGCTGTCTACTTTCTCCATTAATGAACTTATTGACGGGTCTATCATGTTATTTCACCTCAAATCTATATTCAATCTATTTATACTGTAAAGTTTTTAAAGAATCAAAAAGATATCACATACATGCAGAGTTTATGGAATACAGTTGATCGTCAATAACGG
Organism: Acetivibrio alkalicellulosi; assembly: GCA_008125075.1. GTDB lineage: Bacteria > Bacillota > Clostridia > Acetivibrionales > Acetivibrionaceae > Herbivorax > Herbivorax alkalicellulosi. The sequence continues at coordinate 113,830 of VLTH01000002.1, forward strand.
GTATTTTCTTGGAAATAAGTTTCTGTATATCTCTTAAGTATCCTATTTCCTCTTTGTCACAAAATGACAAAGCAATACCACCCATTCCTGCTCTTCCTGTTCTTCCAATCCGATGTACGTAAGTTTCAGGTACATTGGGTAAGTCAAAATTAATAACATGGGATAATTCCTGCACATCAATTCCTCTTGCTGCAATATCAGTAGCAACAAGCACCCTTGTACGTTTTGACTTAAAATTATTTAAGGCAATCTGTCGAGCTGCCTGAGATTTATCACCATGGATAGCCTGAGCGGATATTTTTAATTTTGTCAAATCTCTGGCAACCTTGTCAGCCCCATGTTTTGTTCGTGTAAATACCAAAACAGAATCAATTGACGTGTTTTTTAGCAGCTGTATCAGTAGGGACTTTTTATTTCTTCGATCCACTAAATAAATTGTCTGCTCAATGGTATCAACAGTGGAAGAAACAGGTGTCACTTCAATCTTAACAGGGTTCTTTAAAATGGAATTTACCATCTTTGTAATTTCTTTCGGCATGGTTGCTGAAAATAACAGTGTTTGTCTTGTAGGCTTAAGATTTGACATGATTTTTTTTACATCATGCGAAAATCCCATATCAAGCATACGATCTGCCTCATCCAGTACAAATAGCTTTAAATGGCTCAAATTTATATACTTCTGGTTCATCAGGTCAAGCAACCTCCCGGGAGTTGCGACAATAATATCCACACCTGATCTTAATGCACTCGTTTGGGGACCTTGGGATACACCCCCAAAAATCACGGTATGCTTAAGTCCGGTATATCTTCCATAGATCCCAAGACTTTCGCCTATCTGAACTGCCAACTCACGTGTTGGAGTCAATATTAAAGCTTTAACCATGCCCAGCCCTTTTTCACTTATCTTTTCTTTATAAAGAATCTGAAGTAGAGGAATAGCAAACGCTGCTGTTTTTCCCGTTCCTGTTTGCGCACACCCCAGCAGGTCCTTGCCTTCAAGTATAACAGGTACAGCCTGTTCTTGTATAAGAGTCGGTGTAGTATATCCTTCAGCGCTTAAAGCCTTCAGGATAGGTCTAATAATGTTCAGTTTTTCAAAATTCAATTCGTTTTCTCCTTTTAATGCAGTATATCACTGCTTTTTGTTAATTTTGTTTATTTATAAGTCTGTATCTGAAGCTGAATTTGCAATATAAAAAGAGCGGAAATCTCATAATTAATTGAGTTTCCCGCTCTATAATCCTCATATATTCTAAATCAATATTGGAATTAGGCAGTTGAAAAAACAATGTTATTATTAGATTATATCATGTATTGAGGAAAATAGCAAAACAATAAAATAATATACTAATATAATAACTAACAACCAATAACTAATAACATAATAATAATAATATAAACAGAAATATTTTCAATTGTCTATGGTATGTTTCTCTCATAATAGTGTCATTGTCACCAAAATAACTATTTGTCACTTAATATATTTTGATCAACTAAAAGAGACCACCTTACTGGTAGCCTCAGTGTTTACTACTTCTTTATTCTTAATATATTTGTAACAAATACTCTTTCCTCTACTACTCACTCTTGAGTTTGGCCCTCCGATTCACGTTTGCCAACATCCTTAGTTCTCTTAGCTGAGCCCGCTTTGGGTTCTGAAGATTTCGCTATCCTAGAGAATATATCCTGCTTACTATTTCTTGTTGTAAACTTACTATTGTTATTCTTTGCCATAGGCTTACTTGGTATACCCATATTCAACACCTCAAATTTATTTTATTCCTACTGAAATGAATTAGTCGTTATGACTAACTTCTCAAGCTTACCACATTTAGTCTTTATAAACAAGGAAAGATAATATTTATATTTATCACCACATCCTCTTAATACCCTCATTTGTGATCTCAATTGCTCCCTCTTTCAAAAGTCTACCTACAGCTCTTTTAAAGGCGGCTTTGCTCATGCTTAACTCCGCTTTAATATGCTCTGGAGTACTTTTATCATTGACTTTAAGAGTGCCCCCACTTAAGTTGATCCTATCCATGATGTTCTTCGCATCTTCTTCAATTTCATTGTGGGCTTCTTTTCTCAGGCTCAACTCTAATTTTCCGTCCTGCCTTACTCTCATTACTCTTGCATCTACACTCTCACCTTCAATAATGTTCTGATACAACTCCTTATTGGGAATCAACCCCTGATACTTATTATCTACTGCTACAAAAGCTCCAATTTCTTTGTTGATACTATAGACAGTTCCTTTCACCCTGTCATTCTGCTTATATGGCGATTCAGTCCTGAGAAAATTATATACATTCATTGTTGCACTTAATCTGCTGCTTTTGTCTATATACACTCCAACTAGATATGTACCGTCATTTATAACCTTACCTATTTGCTCTTTAAAAGGCAAAAACAAGTCCTTCTCCAGTCCCCAATCAAGAAAGGCACCGATGTTGGTTGTCTCAACTACTCTTAACATAGCCAGTTCTCCAACTGTCAGCTTGGGCTTTCTTGTAGTAGCTATCATTCTGTCTTCAGAATCTCTATAAATAAATGCTTCAATTTCATCTCCTACTTGAGTTTCCTCCGGCACCTGACTCTTAGGCAGCAGTACCGCATCCCTGTCCTTACTACCTTTTGAGTTAAGATATACACCAATCTGAGTATCCCTAACAACTTCCAATTTTTGAATTTTTCCTAATTCTATCATCTTACACCTTCTTTAAATTTATATTTTTATTTGTATCATCACCAATTAAAGTTTATCATATTCTCATTATCACTTCAGGAAATCCCACATATTCTAAAAACCAAATTGAATATTTATTATTCTACTAATTACTACTTGCTTTCAAGTTCTTTATACTATCAATTATTATACCAAAATCTCCGAGTAGAGTAATCTAAAACCTTTTTTACATCGTTATCTAGTCCAACAGCTTTAATAACAATTAGTGCCATTTCTGCTCTTGTTATATTGTTATTTGGTCTTATAGTTCCATCCGGATAACCTTTTACAATTCCAAGTTTCGCTATTTTCAATATATACTCTATAGACCAGTGACCATCAATATCTAAAAGGATTTGCAGCTGGTACTTCTTTATCTGGCTCCACAACAGGTGTAGGTGTAGGCGTTGGGTGTGATGTTAGTAAAAATTTGTATCTGTATAAACTTCACTTGGCTCCCATAATCCAATCACCCAAAAATATTGATAAGAGGAATAATGCCACTTCATTAAACATCATATTTTAACATCCAGTTAAATAATTCATTGAACATAGGAATTAATCCCATGCCGCGTTCACTTAATGCATATTCAACTTTAGGAGGAATTTGAGCATACTCTTTTCGAATAATCAATTGATCCCTTTCAAGTTCCTTAAGTTGTGAACTCAACATTTTATGTGTTATAGGAGCTGCTTGTCGTTTGATTTCTCCATATCGGAGGACTTCATTATATCCAATAATGTACAAAAGTTTTAATTTCCACTTTCCTGAAATCATCCATAAACCTTTAGATATTTTATCAGGTCCTAGTAATTCATATATACAATAGTCTTCATTAATGGCATCGAGTTGAACTGGATTTTCCATAACACTCTCCTTTTTGATAGTACCTTACATTATAGTGCGTACTTGCTATATGGTTATACATAAATTATAATCCATAATAGTTTGAGGTACAAGGAAATGGAAGGAAAAGAATGCGTTATTCTGTTGGAAAAATGAGTCAAGTTATTGTATTAAGAAAAATGATGCCCTTGTGGCTGTATCAAAGAATAGCTAGGATGTTGCTACAAGCTTAACATCCTAGCCTTTGATGCAGAGCTTTATAATACCGGACCTTGCAAAAATTCAATCTGGCTAATACATGAGCCAATATTTAACAAGTAAAACAAGTCACACATACAAATTTATACTTTTAAAACAATAATAACTTAATCAAAAAACAAGCATTATGATAATTTAAACCAAGATGCTTGTTTTTTTGCATAACAAAATAAGCTATTGAAAAAGCTGTAACTTTTAAGCAACTTTTTTGTAGCTGTGATAAAGTCCTCCAAGAATTGGCTTTGAAACTAATTTAGTACCTTCCACCTTAGTTTCTGGAGGTTTGTCCGATAAAATTTGAGTTTGACAATTAAGTCCTTGATGTGTCCTGACAAGATGATAATAATCTTTTAAATACTTTTTGAGCAAATACTCTAAATGTTTCTGATTAAATGGAATAACATGATTTAATAACTCAGCTCTCAATATACCTACTGCTCTCTCGCAAATTCCATTTTGTCTGGGTAATTTTATTCCTGTTCTTTTAGCCTTGATATTTGAATTAGATAAAAACTCTTGAAATAACTATGATGTAAAAGTAGGATCATTATCATGAATTAAATACTTTGGTGTTTCACCAAATGGAGTTGCTTCTCTTAGTTGTTGTTCTACCCATGCAGAAGAAGGATTCTACTACCACATACAGGTAATCTCCAAAGGCTCAAAAGTATCACATTCAAGAGACTACAAAGCTGCTCCAATGAATGCTTCAAAGGCGCAACATATTACTTTCAGAGATACTACAAACTGTTTCAACGTAGCTTTTCAGATGCTTATGTTTTGCTTATAGTACAACAGTAAGAAACAAAAGCATAAAGCTATTCTTCTATTTAAGGGATGTGTTCTAACCGAGGGGAGGCTCGTTGTCAACCTGACACAAACGATACTGTCTTTATCTTTGATTTTTGTGGTATAATAAAAGAGTAAATTAATTGATTGTTAAAGGTGGTGTTTGGAGTGCTTGCTCTAAAAGGTTATTTTAATGGTAAAGATTTTATTCCTCTTGAAAATGTTCAGATTAAAAGAAACCAAAAGGTAATTATTACTGTTTTGGATGAATTTGTTTCAGATAGTAAATCTGTTGAAAAACCCTATAAAAAATATGTTGGTAAACTTAGCAATGAGGATTTTAAAGAATTGCAGGAAATATTGAAGGAGACTGAAAAAATTGATGCAAACGAATGGTAACTTAGTTGATACTAATATTGTATCAAAGCTTTTGAATGGTGATATTGGGGTTATTGAAATTTTTGATAAACTTGATAATATACATGTTTCATCAATAACCGCAGGAGATTTATTTTATGGGGCTTTTAAGTCAAAAAGAAAAGATGAAAACTTAAAGCTTTTTAAAGGTTTTCTTTCTGAATAACCTATTTTGAAGATAGATTTTTTAACTGCTGAAATTTATGGGGATGTCAAATCAACACTTGTTCAAAAAGGTATAAATATTCCTGAAAATGATTTGTGAATTTCAGCTATAGCTATCAAAATCAGCTATCACTTTTTACGATAAACAAGCATTTTAAAAGTGTTGAAGGTTTAAATTTAGTTGATTTTTAACAAAACAGAAAACAGAAAATATTCTAAATATTTAGATATTTAGATGAAAACCCTGTGTGATTCAATAATATAATATAGCAAATTCACTTGGTTTTTTGATTGCTCAAAAAATAAATTTTTGTATATTCTGTTTAGTATCCGTTAATAACTGTAATTCTCAAACTTTTCTATACATGGTATAATAAATTTATGGGTGGTGAAAAACATATGAGAAGACTAAAGGTTAAGAATGATTTTATATTCCAACGGATATTCGGACGCAAGGAAAACAAAGATATTTTAATAAGCTTTTTAAATGCTATAATGGAATTAAGTGACGATAATTTACTTGAGGATATAGAAATAATTGAAAATACTAAGCTAGAAAAAGACAGGATGGAAGATAAACAGGGAATTGTTGATGTTTTGGCCAAAACAGTTGCAGGAGTTCAAATCACAATTGAAATACAACTGATAAACCAATATAACATGGATAAACGAACTCTTTTTTATTGGGCAAAGCTATTCTCTGACCAATTAGGAGAAGGTAGACCTTTTAATGATTTAAAAAAGACAATAACCATTAATATTCTTGATTTTGATTATGTGGGAATAAGTGATTATCATACAGTTTTTCATTTATGGGAAGATAGCCACAAGTATTATAAACTAACAGATGTTTTAGAAATACACTTTGTGGAACTTTCAAAATTTAAAAAAGTTCAACCTGATTTTAAAAAACCAATTGATAGATGGTTGTTATTTTTGGAGGATTCGCCAAAGGAGGTTTTAGAAATGGCAATAAAGGAAGAGCCAGCAATTGAAAAAGCTGAAAAGGTTCTTGAATACTTAGGAACAAACGAAGAAATGATAAGATATTATGAACTTAGGGAAAAGCAGATTCATGACGAAATAACAAGAGTTACAGGTGCAAAAGAAGAAAAAGCAATTGAAATTGCACGGAATATGATATCAAAAGGTATTGATGTTATTACTATTTCTGAGGTAACTGGATTGACACGCCAAGAAGTTAATAATTTACAAGAACACTAAATAGAATTTAGAGAGGATTTTCTATTTCTAAGTTATATTGTTACAGTTTATAATACTAGTTATAGGAATTCCCAATCATCAAAGGTTGACTATGCTTTCAGAGACACTACAAACTACTTCAACGTAGCTTTTCAGATGCTTATGTTTTGCTTATAGTACAGACCAATGCCTTAAATCTTCTAAAGCTATACATCAAAGCCTTTACATGCATTTTCTTACAAGGGCTTGTTTTTCAAAATGTGCAGGAATAGATTGCAAAAAATCCTTGCTGTTTCACTAGCAAAGGATTTTTTCGCAATCTTTCCACACTATATTTATGAAAAACGCCTGTAGAAAAGCATAGTTTGGCTTAATGTGAGCTTAGAAGTCTTTATTGGTGGTATCTTGTTTACTATTAAGCAAAACATAAGCATCTGAAAAGCTACTGTTGAGCAGTTTGTAGTATCTCTGAAAGTAATATGTATTGTGTCTTTGAAGCCTTCTGTTGGAGCAGTTTTGTAGTCTCTTGAATGTTATATTGTTGAGCCTTTGGAAATCACCTGTATGTGGTAGTAGAAACTGCAACAGTATTATTTGTAATTCTTGATTTATGTAATACATGCAGTTAAAATATTTATGTAAATTATGTTATTGGAGACGATAAAAAGTTTGATTATAAAGGTATTCATTTATATGTGAAACAATGGTTACAAATGTTCCTGGGGTTTATATTAATAAAATTTATGTCTGAGGAAGAAAAAGATGCAGAAATATTGGCCTTAGAAGTCAGGTATCGCTTTTTAACCTACAGGTAATTGATAAAAAAATACCTAAACCAACTGTTACTCCTGCCTACCGTCAGTTATGGGTTTTTCTTTCAAAGTTCTATTCAAAATGGAAAGAGGATTTGGTTATTGTTAAGCCTGAAACTGTTATTAGTTGGCATAAAACAGCTTTTAAATTTCACTGGATGCGTAAGTCTAAAAAACATGGTAGACCTAAAACTTCAAGAAAACAATTGAGCTTATCAAGCGTATACATAAGGAAAACCCTTTATTGTCACCTGAAAAGATACACGAAAGATTAATTAACCTTAATATAACTGATGCCTACAAATACAATAGCAAAGTATATACCTAAAGTTAGAAAGCCACCAAGCGAAAAGCAAAAACAGTCTTGGAAAACATTCCTTAAAAATCATAGTAAGGAAATTTGGGCTATGGATTTTTTCACTGTTCCAACTCTATATTTTAAAGTGTTGTATGTCTTTATTATAATTAGCCATGACAGAAGAAAGATTGAACACTTTGCTGTTACAACTAACCCTTCTTCGGCATGGGTAGCACAACAAATAAGAGAAGCAACTCCTTTTGGAGAAACGCCAAAGTATTTAATTCATGATAATGATCCTACTTTTACATCAAAGTTATTTCGAGATTTTTTATCTAATGCAAATATTAAAGCTAAAAGGACAGGAATAAAATCACCCAGACAAAATGGAATCTGCGAACGAGCAGTAGGTATATTGAGATCTGAGTTATTAAATCATGTTATTCCATTTAATCAAAGGCATTTGGAGTATTTACTCAAAAAGTATTTAGAAGATTATTATCATCCTGTTAGAACACATCAAGGACTTAATTGTCAAACTCCAATTTTATCAGACAAGCCTCCAGAAACTAAGGTAGAAGATACTAAATTAGTTTCAAAGCCAATTCTTGAAGGACTTTATCACAGCTACAAAAAAGTTGCCTCATGCCTAACAGTTACAGCTTTTTAATTTTTAATTAACTTATTTTGTTATGCAAAAGAACAAGCACCTTGGTTTTAATTACCAAAGTGCTTGTTTTTTGATTAAGCTATTATTGTTTAAAAAGTATAAAATTATATGTAGAACATACGTTACTTGTTAAATATTGGCTCATGTTTTAGCCAGATTGAATTTTTGCGACCTACAACCAATTTTTTCAGGGCTAAAATTGCCACTTTTCAAACATGCCGCCAGGCTAAAATTGCTAATTTTCTAACATGCCGACACAATCACAAACTCGCAGGCTCAATAAGGTTAACTAATACTAGTTGCAGTATAATAATAGAAACAATCATTATTAAGTAAGTTTTTTTTACAGTTGAAACATTATTGCTTTTTAGTTTCTTTATCATAAATAAGGTACTAAAAATAAATATGGCAAGCATCGTTATTCGAAATAATATGCTTATATATGTTAATGTATTTAAATTGCTCAACGTATTAAAATATACTCCAACATTTGCTATTACTAAAAAACCTACTGACATATATATAACTATTAATATGAGTTTCGTTAATATTTTTATAAACATATTTTCACCTCTTTGGATAATGTCTCATTTCATTTGTTTTTATTCCATCAAGAACCAATTTGAAAGTAAAATCACTTATTTCATCACCACCACGCATTATATCATTTTTAGGTACAGAATTTAAAGGCGCTCCTCTAAACAAATAGTTTTGTTTAACATCTTTTCCGTGTAGACTAAAAATGTTAAATCCATAGTCTGCTATGTTTTGAAGCATACTACGATTATAATTATCCTCTCTAGACCTTGGAGCCCATCTGTTTTTTACTACATCATACGCATCTCCAAGTCCCAAAATATGACCTAATTCATGAGCAGCATCTATCATCACATAATCAGGTTCAAGATCATCATTGTCTTTTATTCCTGTTCTTATTGTCATATTTCCTGGATAACTGTAAGCCCAATTTCTAAATAACCCCAAACTAACGCTAGGTGTACCAGATTTTCTACTTATATCAATAGTAAAATATTTTTGTGTTTTTTTATGGCTTTCAGCTTTTTCATGTAAATTAACATATGCATTTATTTCTTGACCATCAACAAAATAAGTGTCCTCCCATAATTTAAAACCTTGAGCAACAAAATCTCTGTAAGGTCCCTCTCCATGCAGATGTGAAAGAACTCCATTATAATTCAAGTCAGCAGCATCTCCTTTGATTATATAATATAAATCTATAAAGACAGTGTTGTTTTTTCGTACAACGCTCAAAGGTCCATCTTGCATTTCAGGTTGTAAAACAAAGTTTCTTATTAAACTATCTGTCCAGTAACTTATAATGCTTTCATCATAACCACGAGATTCTAGAAAATCTCTTACAAGTATATGATCTACACCCTTTTCATCTTTTATTGTCATTGTGCTATAAAAACTTCTAATCATATCATTTGAAAATACTGCTGGTCCTCCAAATGAATTGTAATGAGATGAAAATAAATGTGTTCTCTCTAATTCTGCTAAGCTTAAAGAAAGCCTATTATTTATAAATTTTGCAGTAGTAAACTTGTTATCTCCTATTTGTAAACTAACTCCCGTATATTCTGTTGAATCCCAATCCCACTTTTGTCTTTCCCAATACTCACTTACATGCATACCATCTATATAATAATGTCCTGTGGGATCATAATACCTAATCGGTCTGGTCGAGTAATGGCGTGCCAGCTATTGCTACATTTCCATTACCCGCCTCTAGAACCGTACGTGAGGTTTTCCCTCATACGGCTCACTTAATGACTTCTTCTTACAGTTTATGTTTCCTATTGTGATGGTTTTGCTTTCTGGTTATAATATCTTATCTGGTAGTCATTGTATAGACCCCACTTTTCATATATTACTTCCTTACTCCACGTCTTCCATCCAAAGCCTTTCTTTCCTTGGGATTTCCTCACATACCTTCTGACTTTCTTTTCTACCCATTGTTTTACACTCGAGAATATTCTGCTACTGTGACCTATCCTATAATAGTTAGCCCAACCTCTTAATATTTCGTTCAATCCTTCTATTAGTTTACTTACTTTTAAGCTGTTGTTTGATCTTATGTAATTTCTTACTTTAGCTACTAGATTCTGTACTTTCTTTTTCTTTGGCGTTATCAAAACCATACCTCTTGGGCTTTTAGGTGTTTCTACTTTTCGATATGTAAAACCTAAAAAGTCAAAAGTTTCTCCCTTATTCATATCAACTACTTTTGTCTTTTCCTCATTCAAGCTCACCTTTAGTTTAACTAGTTCTTCTTTGAGCCTTCTAAATGATTTCTTGACAAGCCAATCTAATGAGGGATGTCCATTTACGAGAATAACAGTATCATCAGCAAAACGACAATAGTCCATCTGCTGGTATCCATTGTACTCTGTTTCTTTAATCCCTTTATCAAACATTTTATCTATTTCTGTTAGGTATATATTGCTTAGAATTGTTGATATGACGCCCCCTTGAGGCACACCTTTCTTTCCTGTAGCTTTTAATATCTTCCCTATCAGTCCTAAAAGTTTATCATCTTTTATTCTTTTCTTTATTTTCTTCATTAGAATATAATGATCTACGTTATCAAAGTATGCACTTAAATCCAGGTCTATGATTTTTGTA
>VLTH01000002.1:124762-151094 GCA_008125075.1 Acetivibrio alkalicellulosi
TTTCACCAGCAAGTTTTAAGTGCCTTGTTGGGCACACGATTATTAGCACAATAACTATACAGATTCAAACTAAGCGGATCATTCGGGTCACCCCTGTATGTATCCTCTTGCAAAAACCTTGCAATCTTTGGATCATACATCCTTGCATTGAGGTAATAAAGTCCTGTTTCTTTATCCCACTGGTAGCCTGCATAAGTTATATTATTATTTACATTACCTGTTTGCTCTAATATATTACCAAAAGCATCATAGTAATATGTTGCTGCAACTACACCAGTTGTAGTGTTAATCAATGCTGTTACATCAGCATGACCGTTATACATGTAGTAGTAGGACTCATTGTCAACAGTTCTCATAAGCAAGTTAGTACCATATAAATTTCTGTTCACCTTGTCAGCCTGACCTGGTTCTATCACCACCTCAAGAACCACTTTATCAAATTCATACAAGTATCTTGTCAAAGAACCGTTTGCTGATTTTGCTACTCTTAAGCCTTCACCATTATAAGTATTGATAACAACATTTCCATTTGCTTCTGTCCTAATAAGCTGATTTTTATCGTTATACTCATTTTGTACTACAATCATACCATTTCTGATTGTCCTAAGCTGATTGCCATTAAAATCATATGCATAGATTGTCTGTGATGTTGATACTTCTCTTTCCGAATTCAAATCTTTGCAAAACAGTTATTTGCTTTGCTTAGTTTCCAAAACCGAACTTGGATTCTACTTTCCGCTTGCGCTGATATCTACTGGAATAATCGTTATCACACAGCTTTAATAAGACCTTTGAATTTTAAACATATAAAATTTATAATCTAGAACGGTATCACCTTCTTAGGAATATCTTGTAATAATATTTCTTGGTATATATGGACTCAAATTGCCAGAATAAAACACCTTATGTGTTGCCCAAAATTTATTTTTGCATAAATATAGAGCTGGAATATCTTCTAAAAGGTATTCCAGCTCTGTATTAATTTTTAGTTAATTGCTACATATTGGTGCATATTTTAGCCCTATTGAATTTTTGAAGCTTACAACACACTTGCACCCTACAACAGTTAACCATTTCTATGACCTGTGATTTTCAGGTTGAATTCTTTAGATATTATACTATAGACATAATCATACGTCGATAAAATATAATGTTTATAGCTTTTTCCATCTAAATTAAACTTAGTAATTAATTCAGAATCTATAATTTCGTCAAAACTTGATTCTACCTTCAATTTACACAATTCAAGTTCCATACAATTATATGCTTGAACTAAACTAAAATAAAGTTCGTACGAATACCATCTATATCCCTCTGCATTATTTGAACAAAGTTTACCATCTATTTCTCCATTAAAAAATAATTTATTTGGAGAAAAGGTTTGCTTTACATCATCTAAATAGATACCATTTCTTCCATCTATTTTACCTAAATTAGTAATCACTGGTTTGTTTTTACTCAACCTTCATCACCTCACTTCTATTGTTAGACCACCATCTTCAGTTGAAAATCTTCTTAGTGTAGCAAAATCAGAAATTTCATCCTGTGTAGCCCAACGAGAATTCACTTTAACTTTTGCTTGATTTGCTGCATATAGTCTTCTATTGTCTAGTGAAAAAACTGTATCTTTACTAACTCCTTGCTTCAATAGTTTTGCCTGAACATCTTTTGGCAAATTTTTAAATTTTACAATTCTTATTGGCTGGATTTTTTGGGCATATCCAGGGTTAGCTTTTAACCTAGATATCAGTTCATTTATACTTGAACCATCTGAAAAATCTGCTCTGATACTATTTTGACTGTACCTTATATTTCTTGTGTCTCTTAGCTTAGGTGCTCCACCAACTCCAGCGCTGTTAGCACCATTATTAGTTGTAGCAAAATTAACACTACCCAAAAATCCTGATGATCTTAAAAGGTTTCCTGCCAATCCTGCATCTATAGCTATGTTTACTGTTGATGGTGCTAATTGCCCAAAGGTAGTTACAGCGGCTTTAGTACTACTAATACTTATGCTCTCTAATAAGCTATGGCTAAATCTTGCTGCACTATATACTGTCATTCCAGTACTTATGGCATCTCTACTATAGTCAACAAGTTCACCAAATGAAGTTTCTGGATTAACAAAGAAATTATACCTACTTTCTTTATTAATCACATTGCCCGCACTATCTCTAATACTATTATAAATTGTTTTTGGAGCATTTTTTAATGCTTCTCTTCTATATTCATACTTTTTATCTATTTCTTCTTTCTTAATTTTATATAAATCATTGTCTATAAAACCAAAGCTTCTTTGTTGCTCAAGCTTTAACGATTGTTGAAAATCGTTACCAGAATCAAGTATGTCTATACCTAAGTTAATCATACCTGCTGAAATTTCGCCATATCCAGCAACTACAGAATAAAAACGTTTTCCAGCAAAGCTTAAATCACCATGTTCCTCAATTAAATCATATGCTTCTTCTCTTTTTTGAGGATCAGATAATATTTTAAATCCTTCAATTGGATTTCCAAAAGGTATGCCAAAGATTTCAACATGTTTATGTCCAGTTGGATCATAATAAGTAATCGGATTGTTGGCACAATAACTATACAAATTCAAACTAAGTGGATCATTAATACTTCCTCTATATGTATCCTCTTGCAAGAACCTTGCAATCTTTGGATCATACATCCTTGCATTCAGGTAATACAGCTCTGTTTCTCTGTCATACTGATAGCCAGCATACATAATGCTATTATTTATTGGTGTTAATGTAGGAGTTCCACTTGCAGTAAAGTATTGTTCATCCATTACATTACCAAATGCATCATAGTAATATGTAGCTCTTACTACTCCATTTGTATCAATCAAAGCTGTTACATCTGCATGACCGTTATACATGTAGTAGAGGTTTAATCCATCTGCCTGTCTCATTAACAAATTAGTACCATATACATTCCTACCTACCTGCTGCCCTGCTCCATTAACCTCAAGCACTACCTTATCGTACTCATATAAGTACCTTGTCAAAGAACCGTTTGCTGATTGCTACTCTTAAGCCCTCACCATTATAAGTATTGATAACAACATTTCCATTTGCTTCTGTCCTAATAAGCTGATTTTTATCGTTATACTCATTTTGTACTATAATCTGATTGTCCTAAGCTAATTGCCATTAAAATCATATGCATAGATTGTCTGTGATGTTGAGCCATTATCATTAGTACTAATACCTGTGAGCCTATTTGGGTTGTTGTATGCATATGTATTTACTACACTACTTGTACCATGTTGTATTGTTTCTGTCAACCTATTTCCAGATGCATCATAGGTATAAGTAGTTAATCTTCCGTTTGGCTCAGTTACTGTTTTCAATCTATTTAGCTCATCATAGGTATAAACTGTATCTCCCTTATTTTGACCATTGATAAACTCTGTCTTTTTTGTTTGGTTCTTTGCAGAATCGTATTCATAGCCGTATAAATCCATTTCACTTTGATTAGCTCTTTTGTATACCTTTGTAGTTTCGTTGCCTTTAAAATCACAATACAAATCTTTCTTGAGGCAGCATTTAAATACTTACTCTATATGCATTTTCAGCTAAATAATATTTAATCTAATAAACGATTGCATTGTTATTAAATTATGTCTTATAATATAGACATAATGAAACTTAGAGGAAGGGGATAAGATGGATGGGTTTTAAATGTGTTCATTGCAGCAGTGAAGAATATCCAATAATTAAAAAAAAGATTTCTGGTTCAGGATGGGTATTATTTATAGTATTAATACTTTTTTGTATTCCACTTTGCTGGCTACCTTTTGTTATTGATTCATGTAAGGAAGAAGAAATGTATTGTAAAGGTTGCGGCATAAAATTAGGATAGTACTTTTAAGGTATTTAGGAATAATCGCCTTTATCTTTTATAGCCTATGGAATGGCTATTGGCTATTATGGCAAGGTAGACTTGCTCCATCTATATGGTCACATTATTCCGGATTGCCGAACCCAGGCAGCGGAGGGACTAGAAGCCTGAAAGCAGCATTTGCAGGAGAGTATATGGAATCTTTGCTTTATAACCCTTTTACCGTTCCATTTATTCTTTTAATTTCATACTCCTTTTATAAGGTTGCATCTAACTGGAGATCTAATAAGGCTATCGAGCTTCCACCTTATATGGGTTGGTTGTGGATAGTTACTCTCGTTTTAGCTTGGATAGCAAAATTTATTATTGGGCCTGAGTATTGGTAAAACCTCTCGAATACAAAAGATAGTACTATTTACAAATATTAGTGTTAGTTGACGCACTAAGCTCCTAGTGGTCTTCAATTGGAATTAGAACTTTTATAAATAATGGCTCTAAGCCGATTATTTTGTTTCTTACTAAATTTAAGTATTGCAAATTAGTAAGATTTAAATTAAATTGCATACAAAAAAGGGATAGGCGTTATTTCCTATCCCTTAACTTCAATTTATGTATTACTCGTCTTCTTCTACTCTCTGAATGTTTGCACCTAATTCATTAAGCTTTTCGTGTATTTTTACATAACCTCTTTCAATGTGGTCAATTTCTGTGATTTCAGTTGGACCCTCAGCAATAAGGCCTGCTAAAATTAATGCAGCTCCTGCCCTTAAATCTGTAGCTCTCACTTTTGCACCTGACAGCTGTGGATTTCCCTCAATAATTGCACTTCTACCTTCTATTTTTACATTGGCTCCCATCCTCTTTAACTCAGCTAAATGCATGAATCTGTTTTCAAAGATTGTCTCAATAATCATGCTGGTTCCTTCAGCCTTAGCCATTAATGAAGTCATCTGTGCCTGCATATCTGTTGGAAATCCAGGGTATGGATGGGTCTTTATGTCTATTGGCTTTATTGTGTCTCCTGCTTTTACATGAAGTCTTGACAACTCTTCAGAAATTTCCACTCCAGCTTCACGTAGCTTTGCAGTTATTGGTTTCACATGATCAGGTACTATATTGTCAATTATAACATCTCCTCCAGTAATTGCTGCTGCAACCATAAAAGTTCCAGCTTCAATCCTGTCAGGGATTACTGTGTGATTTGATCCACTTAGAGAAGTCACTCCGTTTATTTTAATTGTATCGGTTCCAGCACCCTTAATATCTGCTCCCATTGAAGTAAGGTATGTGGCAAGATCCACAATTTCTGGTTCAATTGCAGCATTTTCAATAATGGTTTGACCCTGTGCAAGAGCAGCAGCCATCATAATATTTTCTGTAGCACCTACGCTTGGAAAATCAAGGTATATTTTGCTTCCCTTAAGTTTTCCGTTGACTCTTGCCTCAATATATCCATGTCCTTGATTTATTTCTGCTCCCATTGCTGCAAAACCTTTTAAGTGCAAATCAACAGGTCTTGTTCCTATTGCACATCCTCCTGGAAGAGAAATCTTTGCTATACCTGTCCTAGCTAGCAAAGGTCCCATCACTAGAATAGACGCCCTCATTTTGTTTACCAGTTCATATGGTGCAGTAGTATTTGTTATGTTACCTGATTTAATTCGAAGCTTACTTTTTGAGTCAGAAAACTCAACATTTACTCCAAAACACTCAAGTAAATCACACATGATTTTTACATCTGTCAAGTAAGGAATTTCTTCTAAAATGCTCTCTTTATCACCCAAAACAGATGCTGCTATAATCGGTAATACAGAATTTTTTGCACCACTTACCCTTACCCTTCCTTTTAAAGGCTTCCCTTCAGATACTATTAATTTGGGCACATCGATTCTTCCTTTCGTATATTATTGGTTTTCTCTTTTGTGTATATTTTTGCATCAATACTCAGTTGTTATAACCGGCGATGCAAGCCATATGTAAGTCTTGTTTTCGTGTGAATTATATCTTATGGCCAAATTCATATTAACTTTTTTGCCATTAATGTTTATTGAATCATTAATAGCCGGGGAATAAGCGGAAACACTTATTAAATTCCTGTCTGTAATTCCATCTATTTTCCCTGCTCTTGAATTTTTAAATATTCTTTTACTAACATTGTTAAGATCTTCGTAATCAAGTTTACCATCATAATAGCCTGTTATACAAGTGTTTACTATAGGATTAAGGTTGTTTTCTTTAAAACTCCTCCTAACCCCTTCTATTGTATCTACCAACTCTAAGTCTTCTAAGTGGGTAGAAATGTTAACCGACATAAATGCTTCTTTATGGTTTTCATTCTTCTTATTAACTAAAGCAGTAATATCAAATATTTTACCATTATTTGTAACTCCATATATTTCTAGCTTGTCAATTGAGTCGTTATTAATAAAGGTTTTTGAATACTCATTACTTAAATCAAGACCAACATTCGATGCTATAGCATCTGCTGTAGTTACCAAATGATTAAAATTATCATATCCATTACCTGGTCTGCTCCAAATATAAATATCACTACTTAAATGCTGTGCACTTGAAGAAGCAAATGCTTTTTTTAGAACAGTTAGTGAAGGTTCTCCTATATAGTATAGTCTAATATATCCTATTGTAAATAGTATTATTAATAATATAGATAAATAGGAGTATTTTACAATTACTTTTTTCATGTATATCCCCCTTTTTCCAAGTTGCAATAAATACATCTGCTCAAAAACACAGTTATATTAGAATTATTGCCTTTTTATCAATGGGATATACATCCAATATTTTTTTAATGATACTTTTACTTCCTCTCAAGTAATGGAAAAAATAAAGGATTAGCTCTTTTATTTCCCTGTAAATATTTTCAATAAAATTAATTGTTTTTTTATCCATTTTTTTTAAAAATATTTTAGTTAGAGCTATTTAATTAATGAATTGTTTTCAACCACCTCCCTAAAGCTATAGTTGTTTGTATATTTTTTAAAGGTTAAAAAGCAAATTACAGCGATTTAGTATATAGTTAGTTAGTAACCAAGGATATGGTTGTATCATTTATTTTCAATATGTGTATAGTGCCCTGCTAATCATAGTAGCACATTTACCCCTGTTTATAAAGCTTTCCTCATTAAATTCTTTGTATATACTGTCGTTTATATCCAGTATCCCTACATCAAACATTTTTTTGACAGAACTGCTGTACCACTTTCCTGTGTTCAGTTTTGAATAAATTCCATTTCTATTAGTCTTAAAAGAAAAAGCTCTAGAAATTACCGAACTAACCTCAGCTAGAGTTATTGGTCTGTCAGGCCTCATTGTTTTGTCTTCATATCCAGATATTAGACCATGCTCTGATGCAATAAGTATTATATCCCTAGCCCAATGACCTTCAATATCAGTAAAGCCAACATTATTTACAGCCTTTCCTTCAAGTTTTAGTGCTTTTACTAAAAGAACCATAAACTCTGCACGGGTTATTAAGCTTTCAGGTGCAAATGTTCCATCTCCTCTTCCATTAACAATTCCTGCATCATACAAATGTAAAATATAATCTTTTGCCTCTATATCTTCTATATCACTAAAAGGTAAAAAGTCTCTATTGTTTATATCAATAAGTTTTACTTTAATTGGAGGTATTGCATTTACTAAATTATACTCCAAGTATGCTTTATTTGAAAATTTCTCTCCTGTTTCATAACCAATGTGCAAAGTTTTACCGTTAACAAGATAAAAATGTGTAATAGAAATACCTTTATTAGTTTGTTCATCTCTCCACTTTAATTCTATACTAACTTTAGAGTCATCTATGTTTTCCATATTATACATAATACCACTGGCACTTACGATTTGTGTTCCCATTAGTATAAAACATATTATGTATACCCATACTTTGATTATATTCATTATTGTACCCTCTAACTCCTTCTTTTTTAAAAAATTATTTTTTACCATTTAGGTTTTTTATTCCAACTCTCCTGTATATATTAAAATTTTCTCAATTAAAGCCATTACTTCTCCTCTTGTTATGATTTCTGATTGTGGAACTATTACTCCATTTCTAACTACGGACATTCCATTTTGTCGAATAAAACCCGTTCTGGTTGTGTTATCTAACATTTGACCTGTCTTAATTTCATATACTCTTATTATCATATGATACGCTTCTTTTACAGTACAGTTTCTATTTGGATTATGAGCATCCTCTCTCTTTACAAGGCCAGTTTTTACAGCATCAACCATAAAACTCTGGTTATAGTCATAATTCAAAACATCAAACATAAACCTTACTGTATCGGATAAACTGGCATATATATCCGGTTGAAATATTCTTCCTCTTACCCCTTTTAACTGATATAGAGATGCAACATTATTAATAGAAGTTTCAAATCTATGATAATATATATCATCAAAAAAATCTCTTCCTATCTCAGCAATTGTCATATTTCCAGTTTTTATAGATTCAAATAAAACTTCACCTGAAAGCCAATCGACATAATAAACTGCAAAGGTATTGAGTTTATCCCATAAAGATGTATTGGGATCATATACAAATCCCGATGTTTTTCCCTCCCTGTACCAACCACTCTCATTATATTTTACTACAACTTTAAGCGGTTTTAAAAGGGTATTAAAAGGTAATAAAGTGCCTCCATCAACTGCCCCAATTTCTATCTTTCCAACTTCCTTTTTAAAAACCATATTCTTTGCATCTGTTTTAAAACCCTCTGGTTTAGAAATTGATATTTCATAATCCACTCTTGATGTCCTTCTAATTAAAGGATTACTAATTTCACTTGTAATTACTCCTGGTCGTATTATAACTGATTTATCATCTGTTTCAAAAATAATATTTTTTCCAAAGCGTGTAAGAGCCATAAAAACCCTATCAGATATAAGTATATTTACTTTTTTATACTTATCCGGGGGATTTGTTAAATCAATTCTATAATCTAGCCTTTTGTCATGCCTAAGGCTTTCTATAAACCTATCTCCATTAACACCTGTAATTCTTACGTTCCATACTCCGTTTACTATGACTTCATCCTTTTCAACATAATCGCCCGTTATTTGATCATCTATTTCCTGATCGGAATCATAGTCATCACTACTTGTTTTTGTACGCACTGTTATAGTTTGAGTAGGAGGAGATCTTAAATTTGTAGTGGGATCAAATGCATAAAGCCTTGCATAATATCTGTGATTTGACAAAAGCCCTGAAACGGTATATTCAAAACCTTTACCCACAATATATTCAGTCGATTCTGTATAATCTAAGCTTCTTGATAGCTCTATTATGTACTCCATACTCTCTTCTTGCATCCATTCATATGCTATACTATCTTTTGTTATTGCATCAGAACTGTTTTTTATACCAAAGCCTATTGGAGTTCTTGGAGGTATATATTTAAGTGTCCTTACAGAATATGAGTCACTCCAATCAGATTTTTTTGTTTCTCCACCTTGATTTACTGATTCAGCCTGTATCCAGAAATAATACAACTTATCAGGCTGTAAGTCCCTTACCCTATAATATATAGAGTCATACAAATCCTCTGGTTTAATTTCAATATTACCTATGGCTCTGTTTATATTGTCCTCTAATCCATACTTAATATAATAATTGTATCCTGGCACAAATTCCCACCCAAGATCTATATATTTGTCACTTGCAAGATTATAGTTAAAAGATGGCACTATGGGCTGTTCAATGGGAGGAACTATAACTGGTTTTGTTGTTATTATTATTGGATCTGAAGGACCTGATGTTAAATTAACACTAAGTCTTGATGCTCTCACCCATATGATATACATGGTATTTGGCATAAGATTAGTTAGTGTAATATCTATATTATGTCTTCTATTATTAGGGTTTAATTTAGGATCTTCTAAAGGGTCATTTGGAGTTGTAGGAAAATTAATTATTTTATTGGCCAAAGCTGTGTTTAACACTTCATATGACATACCTTCGGTAAAATTTAGACAACCCACATCAATTGTAACTCCAGAGTCATAGGAGACCATTCTATAATTGAAATCATCCACTTCTTCTGTCAAAGGATCAAAAGGCGGTTCATCATGCTCATTAAGCTTTTCTGTCCTTATATAATCCCACCTGTTTGCCTGATGATCATATTTCTCATACCATAAATTCTTAAGTTGTATAGTAACAGAATTATGAGTTATCATATCCATTCCCTCAGCATCTTTTTTTACAGTTAAAGGCGGCCTAGCTGGTACCTGGGGCTGATCAATGGGGCCTTCTGCTGGTGTTATTATAACTTTATAAGCTGGATCTGAATTATACACAACTGGTTGTAAAACATCATTTACATATTCAACAAACTGTTTTTTTGCAACTATTTTAAGATAATATGTATTGTTTGGAGTTAATCCTTCAATTTTATATTTATATCCTACCAGATTATTTCCATTAAATATATAATTTTCACTTCCCATTCTTGCATCTTTTGCAATGTGAGTACGAGCAGGTGGATTGTCAATGAGGTTTGGATCATCAATAAGCCATATATCGTACAAAACATCCATGTCTGTCTGTCCGTCTGCTCTTTTTGGAACTCTCCATAAAACTGTAGCACTATGAGGTTTAAGCTCATCTTCATAACTTATTATTGTATCTCCCTGAACACGCTCAAATAAGTTCACAATTTCAGGAGATACAGGCCTTGAGGATACTTCCTGTTCACCAACAATTATACGATCAGACTCAATTCTAATTCCCCTGTATAGGTCTTCACCATTTCTAGTTACTATTGCCCTTATTATAAAATAATTCTGTGAATCCCCATGTGGCAGTGTTACAAAAAAGTTAGTACCATCAACTGCTGACATGTACTGGGGCAATGCATTAGAATCTACACTTCCTCTGTAAACATGGTATACAACTTTAATGTTTTCATCACTTAAACCTGTAACTACAGGAGACCATTCCATTCTCCATATTACCCCATCTGTGGTTGTAGACATTTTTGTTGTCCTAACTAATATAAAACTACTTACTGTAACAGTTCTGGTATATGTTGATTTTCTAAGTTCAACTTCTTGAATATCAGGCTCAATTCTTATATAGTAAACCCTTCCTGGATCTCTTACCGTATGTATATACTCAAGTTTTCCTGTAGCTTCGTTTACTGTTACAGGCCTATCCTGACCTATCTGGGCCTGTCCAATAAATATGGGTGGAGTGTTTGTAAAGGAACTGTTTTCAGAAACATAAAGCTTATAATCTATTCTTCCTCCACTGTTCCACACATCATCCCACTCTATTTTAATCTGATTTGTCCCATATGAATATGCATTTATATCTATATCAGTCATAACCTTAACTCTGTTGGATGGAGCTGATTCAGGGCTACTAAATGTAGAGTTATCAACAACATAGGTATGGTATGCTGTCATATCAACATAGTATATTGTACCAGAGTCTAATTCCTTCAATCTGTAATTGTTTATGTTTCCAGATACATTGCCTTCCTTCAAAGTCCTTGCCTTTGTGGGTCTATATGGCTTGGTAATCTCCCTGAGATAAAAGTTTAAAAATCCATTAGTTGCATACTGAGGATAATTCACATTCCAGGTTAAGTCAATATAATGTCTGTCAAACTCATTATAACCAATGGGCGGTTCATCCTCATTTCTTGGCTCAACTTTTACCATAGAAGGAGGCTCCTGAATCTGGTATTCAAAAGCATAAATAACATTATATAAACTTGTCTGCATAAGTATTATAGCTATAACACTTAATAAAAAGATTCTTTTAACTTTACTCATTACCATTTCTCCTAATCAGATTAAATATCGCAGCGGAAGCTGCAATCAAAGTAGTAAGTTCCGCTGCGACAAACAGAGGAACTATATCTTCTAAAAAAGCAAACTTTTTGAGAAGAATAGTATAGTGGGTACAAGCCAAGTGCATATTGTTCAGGTGAAAAAATATGGAAGAAACATAGTGAAGCAAGTTGTCTTTAGTATAATCACTACAAATCTCCTGTGAGATTTAAAACTCTTACAAACGCACTTACCATATCGCCTCTTGTTACAGGAGAGTTTGGTTCAAATCCGCTTCTCTCGTTTAATCCAAATATGTTCATATCAATAGTCATAAGTACGTTTCTATAGTTGTTTGGATCTATTTTATTTTCATCACTGATATAGATATATCTGTTTGCTAATAAATTATTGATATTTGCTCCTGTCTTGTTAGAGTACACCATCATAATAACCCTTGCCGTTTCCTGTCTGTTTACATCTCTTGCTACTCCTCCTCTATTTAAAAGGCTTTCAAGTCCATTTCTTTGAGCCTTTTGCCCTATGCTAAGCCCTGCATGTAAAGTATCTTTCTCAATAACAACTTCGTACAGTAAAATTAGCTCATTTACTCTTACATTTTCTTCAGGATAAAATGATTCTAACGAACCAAAAACCTTTCTTAAATCATATTTTGATAAAAGTCTTCTAATGTCATCTCCTAAAGGATGTCCATCATAAATATCATCAATAGGTATATTCAAAACAAGAACTGCATACTCACCTGTTCTACCTATATTAAATACTACACTGCTATCAAAATAGACCATATTCGATACCTTATGCCACTCATTCATTCCCTTATAGCTTATATGAGGAATTTTCAATCCTCTTTGATTATTATATGATAGACTTATCATCATAGGCTTTATAAAATCACTTATTTCTTTACTACCAGCTATTACAGGAGTTAACCCCGTTCCTCCCTCTATTCTGTTTCTTAAAAATATGGAAAGTTCAAATTCAATCTCCTTTATTAGCTCATTTATTGCTTCTTCAAGCTGCCTTGATGTTACTGTGCTTTTAGTTGTTGTATTTAGAAAATTATTTAGTTTTTGCCCAACAATTCCTGAATTTTCATCGTAAATTCTGTTTTTAATTTGCTCTTCTAATTGATTTGAAGTTATTGTTGTTCCTTCTACATTCACCTTTAAACTGTTGATTTTTGATATTGCTTCTGTTCCTTTTGGTAAATTATTTAAAGGTTTGTCCTTTCTTTCTATATCAAATCTATAATATATATCATTTATGTTGGATTGGTCCATAAGTTCTGATGCTTGTCTATTATCAGTATTAATTGTACTGGGTCGTATGGTATATTCTGCCCCCCAAGTCTTAATTGTAAGACTTCTGTTATATGTATTTAAAGCCTCAATAACATCTTCAGGAATATATATACTATCCATTGAGTGACCTATTGCATGTTTTGAGATGTCTAAAGTAAAAACATTATTTAAACTGTTTTTTATTGCATCTATCATTCTTTCTCTTTTTAACAGTATTTTGTTTGTAGCTCCATTGCCTATATCTATTCTCCAATATAAGTTCTCTTCTAACTGTCTTATTTTATCAAGAAAAGCAGCTTCTTTCCGTCTTCTGGTGTCCTCCTCGTCATAGTCTTCTTGATTAAAATCTGTCCTCACTTCAACGGGTCCTAAGTATTTTGAGTATGCAATCAAGGAAGGGTCAACATCATCTATCTTAACAGCCCTTACTCTAATATAATATTTAGTATTTGATTTTAACGGAACATGTTCCAACTCTCCCTGCTGATTTTTAACAGGAATAGTCTCTATCCTTGCATAAAAATCTTCAAAATTTGTACCACTTGTTCTAAAATTCTTTTCTCCATAGTAGGGAAGTATATTTCCATTTACATTTATATATGATTTAAGGTTTTCATCTAAAAGTAATGTATATTCATCATCTAAAGCTGTCCTGATTGCAAGCTCATATTTGTAGCCTGATATTCCTCTCCACTTTACCTCTACATTATTGTATATATTTCTAGTCCAAAGACCTTCATTTGTATACACTAGAGTAGCTCCATTGTTTTTATACACCCTAATGTCATACGAAGTATTAGGTTTTAAGTTTAATAGTCTTACATAACTTACTGTTCCAAGCTTTGCCAGGGTATATTTGTCCCTAGTCAATAAATTAAATCTTAAATCATTGTCTGCTTTTATATAAATGCTGTAATCTTCTGATCGGGTATTTATATCAGCATCATTAAAGAAAACTCCCAACTGTATATCACTTACAACTTCCAAAAATTCAGGTTGTTCGATCAAAGAGGTAGTAACAGGTATACAAACCCAGGAACTATATATGGAATGGTCGTCTTTATTTAATGCTCTGATACTAAAATAATATAATCTATTTGGAAATAGCCATTCATCAATAGTAAAGCTCATTTCTCTAGTTATTGGATTGTAAGTAAAATTCTTTTCTAATGTTTCTGCCGAAGGGTCAAGTAATATGTTTCCAAATTTTTCTGTAAAGCTCTGATAAAGAGCGTCTTGTCCACCTTCATAAGGACCTTCATCAGTTTTGACTCTTCTTGATGTACATATAATATTATAAATAACGTCTGTTTCTGCTCTACTCCATGTAAATACAACACTCCCTCCAGTAACTTTCAGATTGCCGCTTTCATCTTTTGCAATATTAAAATCTATTGGAGTCAGTGGTCTTTTAGAAGATTCATCAGGATCACCTATTTGTCCCCTAACCGTTGTTACAGGAAGCAGCGCTGTATGACGAGATTCCTTGTCTGGTTCTTGATCCTCTATATAAAGTCTTGTTTTTGCAATAAAGTAATAGGTAGTATTGGGCCTTAGCTTATCACCAAAAGCTGCATATGCCTCCGTTCCAGATGAAAAATTTCTCACTATAAATCTTATTGATGTACTCTGAATGTCATCTGCTCCTACAAAAGCAAGATCCCCATTTAAATTCTCTGTTGTGCCTATAGGCTTAAAGGAATTTATATCCGGCCTTGTACTCATGTATATGTCATAATAAACTTTTTTATCAATGGATAAATCTGATATGTAGTTTCTCCAATTAATATTTACTTTGTCAAACTGTAATTCAATATAGTTTGATATTTCTGTTGTTTCACCAATAAAAACATCAGCTTCATTTCTGATAAGTCTTAGGTTAATGGGCAGTGGAACATCAATCTCTCCTGCAGAACGAGTAGTAAAACTAACTATTACAGATTTATCTGACATGTTTTCAAGTTCAGTAGTGTTCCTATAAACCGCGCTGGTTGTATACATCTGCAAATAATAAACAGTATTAGGAAGCAAGAACTCCGGATATCCTTCACTGTTTAAAATTGGCTCTTCAATTATTATAGGTTTTCCATCTTGATCTAATCCTTCAAAATACTCACCCTTAAATAGATCAAATCCTCTAATGGTATATTCTAAACGATTTCCAACTTCCCGCAAGCTTTTTGATGATACATACAAAACTCTCCTGTATCTTAAGGGAAAATATCCATATGTTTTACCATCAGCTTTGAGTTCGGGATAATTTTCCATTTCAAGTTCCAACTGATGTGTGTTTAGCATTATATGGTATATAACATCATTGTCTGATTCTGTATTTTCTCTTATCTCATCCCAGTTTGAAGGTTTTGCCCATGAAATTGTTACATCTGTAGAACTTTGCAGCACACTTTCACCATCTACAGTTATGGTTCTACTTACCGGCTGCCTGTCAATAACTATTATGTCTCTTGGCACAGGAGATTTACTGGTATCATCAGCCAAAATATAGTGCATTGGAGGAGATTCTATACGGTCAGTGGTGGTATCAGTTTTTACAACTATCTTATAATATATTCTATTATTTGGACCAATGTCAGGTATAACAGTTATTGCACTCTGGGAACCTGGCGCAAAAAATGTATCATCTATTGTCTTTTTTATAGCCCAATCCCCAGGTATTGATGGATCATCACTTGTTTGTATTTCATAAAAGAGTCTTGGCAAATCAAGACTTCCCTGATTTACCCTATAAACCTTTACATAGACGTTGTCTGCTGCATCTTTTGACAATTCAAATCTGATAGGAGTATAAGTATATGGGAATGCACCCATTAAAAGACTTCCATTTAAATCAGATGGCCTTCCCACAGTTACTGCATACCTTGTATTTCCTGCATCATTATTAAATGCAAGCTTAATATTCATATAATATACTGTTCCTGGTAGTATATCAGGATGTGGAAGAGCAAATTCCTCCAACGGTGGTAATGAAGTCACTAAATCTTTTCTTCCCATTATGTCAAAACTCATAAAACCATTTTGATCTGGATAAACTATGTTAGATCTGACATTTGGCCTTCCTGAGACATGAGCCCTATAATTAGAATCATCATAGTCAATATTAATAGCTGCCTGTGAAGAACCACTATTTAGATTTGACATATTGGTTGAAACATTTATTCTGAAGTTTAAGTTGGTTATATCTAGATTGTTGTGATAAATAGAATTTAAATTATTCCTTATAGACTCTATGGCTAAAGGATCATTTGCTTCTAAAAGCTGTCCATTGTGCCATACTTTAGGCATGACCCACCTTAGTTTAAGTCTGGGATTATGCCCAATTTCATAACCGCCCCCCGGTAGAGCTTGCCTTTCTTGATTTATACTTGATGCATAAAAAGTTATTCGAGGTAAAAAATAAAGAAGCCCCTCGCCTATTTTATTACCCAAATTATTAAAAACCTCTACTCTTATATCATATATAAAATCATTTTGAAGTCCTGATATTGCATAGGTATTAACATCATCATTACTATTTATCTCCTGACGTATTCCTTGAGGCGTATGGTAGCTTATAGAAAAGGAACTGGCTGCTAATGGTTTGTCCCAATTAATAGTAAGCACTCCACTTACATAACTATTAACATAAACGTTAATAGGAAAGGCCTGTGCCTGAACTTGTCTTTGATAAAAGAATACATTTCCTAGCAGCAAGCTTGCTATAATGATTGCAACGAGCATCTTTTTAACTTTATTCATATAAAAACCCCCATCGAATACCCGATTAAATTTTACATTATGTAAATAATATCGGAAAAACAATGTAATAAATTAATAAATTATGGTATGATGATGTAAATTTAATATTGATGTAAATTTACTATACCTAAAAAGACTAGAGCATTAGGTCTCTAGTCTTTTTCTGCTTTTATATTTGCTTCATACAGTCAGGTTTTGGAATCTGGTACAACTTTGGACTGTCTAAATAATCCTGTACAATTCTTAATGCTTCACCAAATCTTTGAAAGTGCACTACTTCTCTTTCTCTTAAAAATTTAAGAGGATCTAATACATCAGGGTCATCCACCATATTTATAAGATATTCATATGTTGATCTTGCTTTTTGCTCTGCTGCCATATTTTCATGAAGATCAGTAATAGGATCTCCTTTTGATTGAATATATGCTGCTGTAAAGGGATTACCTGCTGCACTTACAGGGAAAATAGCTCTGTCATGATCTGCATAATAATCAGAAAGCCCAGCATCTTCTATTTCTTTAATACTGGCACCTTCAATTAGTTGGCGAACCATTGTTCCTACCATTTCTAGATGTGCTAATTCTTCTGTTCCTACGTCGTTATCAAAAAGGCGTATTATGTAAAAAGATTATTTTTGTGTTCTTAAATATTCTTCAATAACTTTTTTATCGTTTTCATCTGTAGGCATTATACCTAAATATTTATAATCCCATATAATATGTTGTTTTCTTGGACTAGCATCTGATAGGTCAGTATAATCATAATCAATTTTAAATTTACCTGTACTTTCTAAAATAAAAGTAATATTTGTCCAAACTTCCTCTTCATTGATCTTAAATTCACGCCATATTTCCTCCAATATATCTAGTATTTGTCTTAATGATTCTTTATATTGACTTCTTGATATATTAAATAAATTAGGTATATCATGGCTATATACTGATTCGTTACCTCCAACTGGATAATAATTAAAAAATGCAGTTCTTATATCTTCGTTTATTTCTCCATATAACAAAACCCTATCCCATTCTTCAGGAATAGTTTCATTTAGAGTTTTTGCAATTTCCCCATACTTTTCATTTAATTTTTCTTCCATATCATTTTCCTCCAGGTTTATTTTTTAATTCTCTAATTTCAGGTCTTGATTTGCCAATTTGGTATTCTATCTCAAATTTTGTAGGTCGTTGAGAATCTCCTTCATATATTGGAGTTATATTAACTTTAACCTCTTTAGGAGGTTCTTCTTTTAATGCTTCTGCCCAATCATTTTCTATCTTTTTCCACTCGCCTTTATTTAAGTTTGCATCCATTGGTACTAAATTATCAATGTCACCAGATCCTTTAAAAATACTTGCTATTAAATGTCCACCTTCATCTGTTTCTAATCTATCCTCTCCTCCAACTATTCTTTGATGATACTTATTTCTTTTAGCTTCTTCTAATACTAATTGACCTTCAACGCTTTTTATTCTTCCCTTATCATCAGTTTTGTAGTTGTATCCATTTGCTGTATATTCAATATTTGGCTTTAATCTTGCTGGTCTTTTCATAATATAATCTTTATTTTCTTGTTTATTACTATGCTCAGCAATAATTTTTTCAAATAATTTTGTTCCCTCTTCTTTAGATAGTATTCCGCAAACCACTTGTTTTTCTATGCTTTTTAACATCTCAACTCTATCTTTGTTACTTAAATCTCCTCCAACCTTATCCGCCCCAACTAAGCTTTTAGACATTTCCGCATCACCTTCTTTTTTTGAAGGTAATTATATCATTTGGAAAAACAATAAGCAAGTTTTTGTAATTTTGTAAGTAGTCACAATGATACCTCTTGTATCATTTCTACATTTACATCATAAATTCCGTTTTTACCTTTGCTAGTGTACTTTAATTTAATAGAGTTAGGTATACAATTTAAATATAGTTCTAACATGTTGTCAGGATAAACAATAATTTTATCTGCTACTTTTTTATATATTTCTTCTATATTATCGTTATTTAGTTGATTAACTAATTCTTTAACTCGTTTAATGTATGTCTGTAAATTGTCAGCTTGTCTCTGATTAACTAAATCAACCTCTTTAATCCTTGTAATTTCTTTTTGTATTGCTTCAATCTCATTATCATATTTTTTATTCATCATTTTTAAATCATCTTTTGATATAATTCCTTCTATCATATTATCAATAATTTTTTGTTTTTTAATATTAATACTGTCTATTTTTTTATTTAACGTATTTATATTTTTGGGTTTTACAGGTTTATTAAGCTTTCTAATAGATTCCATTAACTCATCAATTATTGTTTCTTTATTTGAATTTAAAGCTTTTAAAACTGTATTTACTATCATTCCTAATACAACATGATTTAAACTACTATTATTACACCCTATTTTGTTTCCTTGACTATCAAACTTTTTTCTTCCATGGTTTGCAGCTTCAAAACATCTCCAAGCTTTATACATCTGTCCACTCTTTAATTTTTTGCTCCTGCTAATAAACTTATTGTTGCATAATCCACACACAATTTTACCACTACACCAGTACCTATTAGAATATTTACTTTTTTGTTCTTCTGTTGTAGTTCGTTTTTGTAATTCTTTCTGTGTTTCATCCCATGTTTTCCTGTCAATAATGGGCTCGTGGTGATCTTTTATGTAAATTAATTCTTCTTCTCCTTTATTATATTGTTTTTTATGGTCTAAATAATCTAATGTAAATGTTTTCTTTTGGCACAAGTCACCAACATATTTTTCGTTTTTTAATATTTTTAATATTGTAGTGTTAGACCACCTATTGCCCCTTTTTGTACTAATACCGTCTTCGTACAATTCCCTTGCAATTACATGTGTCCCTTTTCCTTCTCTTAAATATTTATGAAAAATAAGCCTTACAATTTGTGATTCTTCTTTGTTAATACTTAATTCACCTTTATGTAAATTATAGCCTAATAATTCCCTTCCAAATACCGCTCCATGCTCCATTCTTCTTTGTTGTCCCCACTTTACACGCTCACTTATTTTCCTGCTCTCCTCCTGTGCTAGTGTAGCCATTAGAGACAATCTTAATTCTCCTTCGTTGTCTAATGTATTGATATTATCCGTTGTAAAAATCACACCTATATCAAGCTTTTTTAGCTGTCTAGTATAGTTTAAGGTATCTACTGTATTTCTTGCAAATCTACTTACTTCTTTAGTAAGTATTAAATCAAATTTTTCACGTTTTGCATCTTCAATCATTTTTTTAAATTGTTCTCTTTTTTCTACGTTAGTTCCTGTTATTCCTTTGTCGGCATATACGTTAATTAATTCCCATTCTTCATTAGATTTAATATATTGTTCAAAATATTTTTTTTGACCTTCGAAACTATTTTTTTGGTCTTGTTTATCTGTAGATACTCTGCAATAAGCTACAATTCTTGTTTTCATGTTAAACCTCCAAAATAAAAAAATACCCATCTAAATAATATACTAGATGGGTTTAATGTGCAAGTTCTTTTATTTATTTATGTCCTGTAATACTTCGTTTAGTTGCTCACTAGAGAAAAGATTCTCTTTATATAGTTGATGTACTATTCCTATTTTAAACTGTTTATTAAATGCTTTTTGTTCTTCTTCCGTAAGTTCTATTGTATTATTTATTATCCTCATGCATTACCTCCCAAATATACAATTTGTATATTATATGACCTCTGTTTGTTTATCTGTTAAAACTTCCTCTTTAGCTTTATATGCATCTATTACCTTCTCCAAAAACTGAATAGGATTTTTAATATATTTAAATCCTGCATTGTTAGGTATAAGGTACGGATTAATATTAATGTCCGTTAAGTATTTTATTAATTGATGATAATTTTTATAACTCTCTTTAGCTTTGGTAAATCCAAATTTGCTTAAGTAGTTTTGAAATTCTATTAATTTATTTGTAAGTTTTTCATTATAAACTTCCTCAAGCTTCTTTTTTGCATGGTACGCGTTGTAATAGTCTCCTTTATAAATTAAAGGCTTTAATATATCGTTTATAAAATATTCTGCATCCCTTGCGTTCCAGTAATTAAATAAGTCTGCAATAGTTCCATCCTGCTTTAAATAATATTTAATTTTGCGTCTTTTTAGCTGTACTTCAAATCTTAAAGTGTTTTTTATTTCTTCATTTACAAAAGGATCTATTTCTTTTTCTATATCTACATTTTCAACATCTTTGAAGTTGTCTTTTAGCATCATATCAATTATTTTTTCGTATCTACTGTAAATATTAATATTTTTTGATTTACTGTTATAGTAAACACTTGTTTTATATCTGTTCTTTTTCTCTAATCTGTTAAGGCTTGCAGGTGCTTTATTATATATTTTCAATAGTGTTTTTCTTATCTCTTCTTCTAACTGTACATCTAAAAAATAATCTATTCTCGTAAACTTTTCTGTGCTTAATGTTTCTTTGCTTAATTCTTTAGAAATTTCAATATAGTATTTTTTAATAAATTCTATGTAATCATCGCTCATAAGATATTTTTTAAACAAAAATTGAGAAGGATTAATAATTACTTTTAGTATTCTAGTGTAAAAATTATGTATATTTATAATAATATACCTGTATCTTATCCCCCTAATTAGACTATGTCCTGAATAGTATATTGTTTCTGCTCCTTTTTGCTCCTGTTGATTTAATGTTTTTATTAATTTTTTGTGTTCATCTTCTTTAATGTTGTAGTAACTAAATTCTAAAGTGTGAATATTTATATTTTTATTTTGCATAAAAATACTGACCTCTCTTTTTTATTTTATTTTTACTTCAAATTTTCTATTGCAATTTACACTTGAATAAGTTAATATTGTGTTAGTTGATTTTTATATTTTGTTTTTAATTAATTCTTAAATAATTTTTGTGCGTGTTAAAGCTAGTAGTAGCAAGCGTTTTAATAATATTAATTGTTATATTGCTCCACTATTTGCTTTACTGTTCTTTATTTAGTTTTTTTGATTAAAAATTTGCATGATAAAAAAATAAGATTAGATTTATTTATCGAGTATTAATTAATTGTGTATAAACAATTATCTTAAATACGATTTAATCCATATTAAATATTTTTTTACCCATGTAAGCAGTGATATAACTATGTTTTATTATTTGAAATATTTACGCTCCTTCTCTATTTGCTTTAGCATTTGTTATTTATTTTTTCTTAGCTTTTTTAAGCAAATGTTTATATAATTTTGTAATAAATATAAATATTAGGTTAAAGAATGATATCTTTAAAAATATCATCCCTACACCCCTTGGTATGACTAAGTTTCAAATTCGATTTTTTCAATAAAATTTGATTTTTATATTGATTATACTATTTAGATTCGTTTGCTTCTTTTTCATATTTTGCCATATGTTTTTTTATAGCTTCCTCCCTATCTTCGCCACTGTGATATTCTGCAATGTGCTTTTCTATAGCTTCTGCAATCATTCTTTCAGCTTCTTCCTTTGTTACATAACCTTTTAATCCTGTTACTGTCACGTCTTTAAAATCCCATACTTCCCCACCTGGATAAATGGTACTTAAATCTGTAGCTACACCCAAAAAACTTCGTGGTGGAGTTAATCCGTCTCCCACTCTTAAATCAAACCTTGTCAAATTATCATACACACTAAAAGATGGATATTTGTATTCTACACCTTCTGAAATTTCACTTTGTAATATAACGCCTTTTTTTCTCATATCAATCATGCTCCTTTATTTTTTTTATTTTATTTTTAAAAATGGTACAATTTGCTAAACATATCACTTGATCCTTTCTTATATTTGATACCTATACATTTTAAATTTCTCAATTGGGTCTGAAGGTAAAAACATATTAAAAAAATCTCTTGCTCGCATTAATGCAAATAGTATTTCAATTATTTCTTCATTAGTTAATTGTTCTAATGTTTCTATAAGTGTAATAACGTCTTCATTTCTGCATAAATCCATTTCTGCAAGTGTTTCTTCGCCTTCATCTGCTTCTATATACTGTTCTAATGTTAGTATTAAATCATCTTTAATCTTTATAGTTTTCCTGCTTATATAGTTTTCAAATTCTTTAAATTCCTCTTCCTTCGTTGCATTTTCTTTGTCCACATAATAATATCCCATTAGCTGATTATTTAATATTTCTAGCTCCTCTAGTGTAAATATACCTTTAGCTTTATCTTTCAAATACAATTCAAATATTTTCATATTGTTATTCCTCCTGAATTTTATAATTTATTTCTATCCCTTTCACTCTTTTCAAAATACTAAGTATTTATGAGATATTTAAAGCTAATTTCACTTAATCAGCTTTAATGCTCAAAAAGTAACACATGTGATTCTTGAGTTACCTTGTAAAATAGTGTAATATTATTTAAGTAGTATTTAATATTTACTTTTCAAAGATCAAATTTTGTATTGCTATCTGCAAAATGGCAACACAAAAATATAGCCAAAACATTAACAGAAAATTAAACTAAGATTTGGCAAGCTAAAAATATGCACAAAAAAACATACCAAAAATTTAGTTAGAATTTACTAATTTATTTTTAATGAAAATTTTGGCAATATTAAATATTTATTTAGTTTAAAATAAATTAAGGTACAACAAAATAAACATCTACCCCCTTTATTCAATTATATTTTTTTATTTGTCTCCTTTCCATAATTTAGTTGGCAAAAAAGGTTGAAAAACCCCCTCTGCAATAAAGCATAATACCATTATAGCACGATATTTTTATTTGTCAACCCTTTGAAATTTTGATT
This sequence comes from Acetivibrio alkalicellulosi, assembly GCA_008125075.1. GTDB lineage: Bacteria > Bacillota > Clostridia > Acetivibrionales > Acetivibrionaceae > Herbivorax > Herbivorax alkalicellulosi. Next base: position 148,258 of record VLTH01000002.1, read on the forward strand.
TTGATTGATTATGATTGTCTTAATATAACACTTTTGATTTTTGATTGAAATTTTATAATTTATTTTTACTATGGGGACAGAAGGCTTTTAACCTCCTGATTAGACTTGCTGGAATTCCACCTACTACTATTGGACATAATATTTATGCTTCCCACGTCTTCTGTTTATTGCAAACTTTTTAAAGATGTACTTTTGAACTAAATTTCAATTATAACACATTCTCCCCAGTATTCTTCAAACTCTTTTGGCTGTTCTACAATTTCTAATGGTCTATTTAAATTCTTTTGTAGCATTAGGTATACTTTTAAAACCATATTTTCGGGATATGATTCTGATGTTTGTTGTTTCATAACTTCAACTACGTTTTCTCCTATGTAATTCATCTTCCCACCACTGACCCACATTTGTTTTTTTCCTTCATATTCGTTATAACTTCCTGCCCATAAGTAGCCACCTGTTGCAACATCTCTTATAACATAATTTGGAGGGTTTATTTCTAATTTTCCTAAATCTATAGATTTATTTTTTCTGCTGTTGAATATTATTTTAGCGTTGTTTTTCTTGTCAACCGATACATAACAATCATCCTGATGTTTTTCCTGCCAGTATACTGTTGATGTTATTTGACTTTGTTCCTTATTTAGTTTGTAGGGGCTGTTATATCCCCATAATTCATTAATTCTAAAACTTTTAGCCATTAATAAATCTCCTTTACAATAAATTTGTTTTGATTTTATCATATATTTAAAAATTATTCAACATTTATTTGTAATTCTTCTATTGTATTGTTTTTTTGATATTATTTTATAATTTATTTTTATAACTTGTGGGATCGTATTCGGTTAATAACCTTATTAGAAGTGCAGATGTGCAATACCATATATAGGACAATATGCCGTTGTTGAATTTGCGAAGTACCCCCCAGTATTTAATAATAGCATATATATGGCACTAGAAGCTTCTAAAATTGTTGGTAATACAATAAAGTGTCTTAAAAATGATTGTGGGGCTTTAAAGCTTAAATAAAAAACAAGGGATTCTTCCCTTGTTTTGTGTTTTAGCTTCCCTTCTTTGCTTCGTATAAATTTATATATTTGTATAGAGTAGCTCTACCTATACCTAACATCTTTGCAAAACTTGTTGCTGTAATATTTCCATATTTACCTTCTTTGAATTTTCTATATTCTTTGATAAAATTTTCTGGTAACTCTACTTGTTTTCTTCCTAGCTTCTTTCCTTTTGCTCTTGCAACATCCAATCCTTGATTTATTCTTGATATTGTTTTCTCTCTTTCCTGCTGGCTCATATGTGCTTTCAAGGTTATTACTATATCTATAACCATATCATAAATGCTACTGTCCTGTGCCTTTTTATACTCGTTCATATATGGGATGTCTAGTGCTATTACTCTTATACCTTTTAGCTTTAAATCTTTCAATTCTGAAATTACATCATCGGCACTTCTACCCAACCTGTCCAAATCTGTAATTACTAATATGTTGTAGAGTTGCTATTTATATTATACAGAAACCAAGAAATATCTTCAAAATAAATTATCCAAACATGAAAAATATAGATAAAATAATGTGATTTTTAAATTGCATATTTATTTATCTATATTATAAATGTATAATAAAAGAAGTGGAGACCTCGGCAAAGGTCTCCGCTTCTAAATACAATAATAAATTTAAGTTAAATGATAATTTTATGATAATAGATTTTGAGGCTAATTTCAATAATTACGAAGAAAAAATTTTAAACAATTATAAAATTTTTAATTACACTTGTCCTGTATGTGGTGCAAAACATTCACTATCAAGGCATGCAAAATATAAAAGATACACATGTATTCTGTATAAAAACACAATATGTTTTGATACAATAGAAATATTAAGGCTTAAATGTTCTTCATGTGGCAAAACACATGCTATTTTACCTTCAAACATAATACCTTATTGTGTTTACTCATACAGCTGTATATTTACAGTTCTTTTTGAACATTTTTTAGATAAAAAAAGTGTTTTAAAATTGTCTGATAAATTTAATCTTTCTTTTCAAACAATATATTCTTTTATATCAAAATTAAATGCTTTTGTAAAAGATTTTATGTATGTATTAAGGGTCTTACTTTTTATAAAGAATAATGAAAGTACCTCGATTATATATATCCTAAAAATAGTTAAAGATACTTTTAAAAACAACCAATTTATAATAGTATTTTTCAATATAACCAAATGGATGTTTTTGATGAAAAAGTTTCTAAATACTATACCTAAACCAATATGGATTGGAGTCTGTAATACTTGATTTCAATACACCCACTTAACATTTGAATAGAGTATTCTTTTAATGTTTGATAATGTAATTTATATAATCAAACTAAGGAGGTTACCTCAATGTCAAATACTGATCTGGAAAAAATTGCACTTTTTAGATTCTCATTAATTGCTCCATTGGTAAATGATACCTATCATACTTTTTCTAAGGAGGAATACTATAGAAAAATGGCTTCTAAAGATCATAGATTACCTGATGGAACATTATTAAGACCTGCATCTACTACATTAAAAAAATGGTATCTTAAATACATGAAAATGGGAATTGATGGACTTATGCCTAAAGTTAGAAAGGATGTTGGCAGATCAAGAGTTATAAATCATCAAGCTGTCAAAAATAGACGAAATAAAAGAAAAATTTCCTTATATAACAGGTACCATACTTTATCTAAAATTAATTGAAGAAGGTTATATTAAGGCCAATCAAGTATCTTTAGCTTCTATTCATAGGTATCTTAGAAATAACAACCTAAATAGGAGTCAAATTTCACCAGTAGAAAG
>VLTH01000002.1:151194-223741 GCA_008125075.1 Acetivibrio alkalicellulosi
TACAATTTGAAAGGAGCGATAATCTTTGAACAAAACATCTGATGAACTATTATTATCGAAATATATTCAATAACTCAGGCATTGCTTACTTTAACGATAATTTAAAACCTTTACTTGAAATATAATTAAAGAATTATATTTCTCTGACAGAGAAGTAGTTCTTCTATTAAAATTATGTCACATTGACAGAGCTTTATTTAAATTTAAACAGGCAAAAGAAAAAACTTTAATATACAATACAAAACAATATTTAAAATCCTGCATTAAAAGTGCTATTCTTGAAACTGCTTTTGACAATTTAGAACCTATTGATTAAATTAACTTTTTGTATAGAGATGATAATTGATATCGTCTCTTTTTTTATATCAAATTATACTTAAAAAATATTGGATACCTTAATTTGATTTTTCTAGAGACAGTATTGTAAAACTTGTATATATTAATTTGATTTTTAACATTTTTCATGGATAAACTAATATGACTTTTTATGTATAAAATAAATCACAGATCTACAATATGTCACCTTCCCTTAATGTCTTGTTTTTTAAGTCTCCATATATTTCTCTGTTCTCTGCTTTTACAGTACCACTTATTCTTTCTTCTACAATGTTATCAAATTTAAAATCATTATCTTTTGCATATTGTTCTAATGTTAATCTTTGTCTATCTGTTGTTTGCTTATCCTTTTGGGTGCTTATCCTCATATAGCCATATATCATATTATCAATTCCCTTCATAGTTGATAATATAATTATAAGTGTCTATGAAATTATACTCAAATTTCGTAGACACTTATTTAATTACTTTATATGTGTTTTTCTATAAATATCGGCTTTTTTCTTAGCTTAATACATGTCTATGAAATCATATGATTTACAGACACTCGCAAATACATTAAATACGAAATGTTTGATTATATGTTATAAATAAAGTAGTCTGTCGTTATTCATTTCCACTTTTAGCTTATCTTAAATGTGATAATTCAGAGTATACGGTAATTGTAAAATAATCATTCTTCACACTCATAACCTAATCACCTAAATTAAACCTGTCTACAAATTCAAGAATATCTATAAATTTTAGTTTTCTTCGTGTTTCATCTAATAAATGAATAATACTATATTCATCTTCTCTATCTAACCCTACAGTATAATCTTCTTCATCATTATACCTTTCCATTTTTCCATACAGAATATCTTTATTAATTTTTATTATATTTCTAATTATATCAATAAAAATATCATTTAACCCTTTATAATATATATCTTTGAAGGTTTTTTTAGGTTCTATCTTTTGAAAATACTCAAGAAGTTCAGATTCATTATAACTTTTATTTAAAAATTGATGATATTTATCATACTCTTTAATTCTTAAGACTGGAAAAACTGAATACACAATACTTTGTATTTGCAAGTAAATTAATAAATATTTTTTATCATCGTATAGAGGCGTCATTGGTAGAACTAAATATAAATAGTAGGTTAGCTTATTTATATCTCTTAAACTTAAGTTGTAAATTCTAACCAATCCCTTAAGGTATGGTATAAAAAATAGTTTAGTTTTATCGTTTTCTAATTCAAATTTCTGGATTATATGATTAAGGTATAATTCCCTATCAGGTTCAGGCAACGAGTATTCTAAATCTATAAATCTTCTTAGGTATCCCGAAGAATCAACTTCAGTTCCATATAATGTTCTAATACAGTGTATTAATTGTGATTTGTCTAATGATAATATAAAAACAAATCCCTCAATATCAAATAAATGCTTAATTCTTTCAAGTGTTTCTATTGCAAAAGTTGGTCTACATCTGTCTAATTCATCGATAAAAAAAACTATTTTCTTACCAAGTGTTTGCTTATAATCTTTTAGAATTTCTTTAAACTTCCCTTTTGCTTGCATTTCTTCTTTATGTTTCATTAATTCAATACTTCCTATATTTCCTGCTAATTCAACTAAGCTTTTTTCATTGAAATCTCCTAATTTTATTTTGTCACAATCTAAAACCCCATATGTTAGCATTTTTAATGCTATTGGTATAGATTTCTTTATTAGTTGTTTTCCCACATCTTTTATTTTGTTAATTTTCCCATCTTTCTCGGGCAACTCATCTTCCATACTAACCATTATAGAAATTAAAGGATCATCGGTATCATCATTCTCCCAAGCGTTAAAATATACTGTATGATATTCTGGATTTCTTTCTAAACTCTTCTCCCACATTTTAACAAAAGTGGTCTTTCCCATTCCCCAACCAGCATCAACACTAATAACTAAACTTCCTTGTGTTCTGTTAATTATTTTTTCTAGATTGTTGGCAATTACTTCCCTGTCAAAATTGTCGTTCTGAAAGGGATTATCATCTGGTATTTCAAACTTTTCAAGTTCTCTAATCATGTGACCTCCTTACAGGCTATAATATTATTAGACAATAAAGTTCTTCTGTAAATTTAGAACTACAAAAAACTCATAAGGACGCTTAAAAAATTTTCTTTGTACACCTGTCATCTTCAAACACCATAAATTCTTTATCTAAATTGTAACTAAAATAATTTTTTTAAAAAATATGTAACTTTTACATAAATAGCTTGCTTTGTTATATAATTATTTTCTTCTTGTTGCAATTTACAGTCAAGAGTTAATTTACAATTTGTAAATTAACCATTAAATCAGATTCTATTTTTACATTTTTGCACATGTCTAAAGTATACTTTATTAACCGTAAGCCGTTTGAGAAACTATATGATTTATACCCTGTTTTTACGAAAAATACTATTCTTTATTATTAAAACTATTGGTTTTTAAAATGGTAGCTCATCATAATCTTCACTATTCAATTTTAACTTTATTGCAAAAACAAAAGCTTCTAGTTCGTTTGCATCTAAAGTTTTATCTATCCTTTTATAAAGATTTGATATAGTTTCTACACTTGATTTTAAGATTAACTTTTCCTTAACTTTATCATTTAATTCAATGTTAAAAAACAAGTCGTTAGCTTTAATGTATTCTGACCACTTATATTTTTTAAGTATTATATCTAAATGATTTAATACTTGAATAATTTCTTCACTAGTGATATTTTTTCCATGCTGGCTTCCTTCAAATACTCCCAATTTTAACGGGCTTAAAATACTAGATAAGCAATTATTTAATAGTTTAGAATCTTTTGTGTTATCTCCTATGACATTTAGCTTTTCTTTTTCTAATTCTTTAATTCTTTTCCTTAAACTAATAATTTCTGTTGCCAATTCAACATTATTCGCAATATCTGCCTTAACCCATCCCTTTGAAGGATAATGCTTAATTAATTGTATTAGACTCCTGCTTACAACTGAACCTAGTTCCGCTGGTGTAGTCCAATACTTACACACCTTCCTTTGCACAAGTTTTCTGAACTCTTCCAGACCTTCTTTCCCTTCAGTTGTCTGTTCAGTTTTATTAGCTAGAATATCTCCTGGACTTTTATGTAAAAATGATATAATAGGTTTATTTGTCTCTAAAGCATATCTATACTCCATTTCAGTATAACTAATTCCTTCTTTTCCAATTGAACCATATCTTCCACCTAATATTAAAATATAGTAATCACTATCATCAATAACTCTTTTGATTAGTGACCATTGATCATCATTAGCAGCAGGAAAAAGCTCCATTCCAGATGGTATACAATCTAACTCTAATAATGCGTGCATTACTTCTTGTCGTTCTTCTTGCAAATCCCGATATGTTGAACTAACAAAGACCTGATATCTTTTGTCCATATATTTTGCCCCCTTAATCTATCTATAAGTTAACTATAACAATCATCCTATTAGTTTTCCATATATAAACTTATTCTTGTGTTTTTATGTATTCTTCAACGATTTGTTTGTCGTCTTCATCTTCTGGCATTATGCCCAAATACTTATAATTCCAGATTAAATGTCTTTCAGAATCATCAGCATCAGATAAGTCTGTATAATCGTAATCAATTTTAAACTTTCCGTTGTTCTCTAAAATAAATGTAAGGTTTGTCCATTGCTCTTGTCCATTATTTTTAAATTCGCACCATAACTCTTCTAAATCTTCTAATAATTGATTCCACATTTTACGATATTCATCTTTACTTACTTCAAATAAATTAGGAATATCATGGCTATACACTGATAAATTACTACTTTTAGGATAATAATTAAAGAATCCTTTCTGAACATCTTCTAGTATTTCTCCATAAACATAAACTTTATCCCATTCTTCTGGAATAGTTTCATTTAGTGTTTCTGCAATTTTACCATAAATCTCATTTAATTTTTCTTCCATATCATTATCCTCCTGAACTATTTTTGAATTTGATTATTTCCCATTGTCTATTTCCAACTTGATTTTCTATTTCAAACCTTACAGGACGTTGTGAATTACCTTCATAAACTGGAGTTATTTTTACTTTAACTTCTTTTGGTGGTTTTGAATTTAAAGCCTTCCCCCAAGCAATTTCTAATTTCTTCCACTCACCTTTGTTAAGATTGCCATTCATCGGTACAAGGTTGTCAAAATCCCCAGACCCTTTAAATATACTTGCTATTAGGTGTCCACCATCATCATCACTTAATCTATCTTCACGTCCAACTGTTCTTTGAGCATATTCATTCCTTTTAGCAATACCAAACGCCAATGTACCTTCACATCTTACTATTCTACCTAAATCGTCTGTTTTATATAAATACCCTTCAGGAGTTGCATATTGAACATTAGGCTTTAAAACCTTTTTTCTATCCTTCTTAGTAAATTGTTCCCCATACTTTACTTCTGTCAATGGTGAACTTATACTACTATTATCCTGCATTTTTTTCTTTTTTGCAATTTTACCTTTAAAACTTGTTTTAAGATTTCCAGTACTGTTTGAACTTAAAGTATCTATAATTGGAGCAACCTTTTTCTTAACTATTGAAACTTTTTCCAATCCATCATTTTCTTCTAACTTTCTTTGCTCTACCTGTTGAGTTATTTGACTTGCGCATTCAATATCAAGACCAGCCATTTGCCTTATGTAAATAGTAAATACTCCAATTCCTTCATCTTTTCTATAACTTTCTGAATAGTCCACAACAAACGCCTTATCAAAAGTTACTTTTCTGATTAGTTGATTAGCCTGAGTCTGTTCAATAGTAACTCTCTTATAGCAACTTGGTTCATTAGCAGAAATCAACGCCCATTTATATAAACTTATAGTTTCTTCTTCTGTATCAATTTTGCCTGTTATTGTCATTGATTTTCTTGAACATATTTTACTTGGTCTATAATCATCTGGTTGGTCTATATCAAAAGTTACAAATTGTATGTTCTTTTCTAAGATAGTTCCATCACATATTGTTACCTTATATGCCATTTTGTCACCCCTTAATTGTTTTAGGTTAAAGTATATCTGAGGTTTTTTATAAAAAATATGAAGATATCGGTTATTACTAACTTATTTATTTAAAATCTATTGTAATCTGATCTCCATAATATGATTCGCAAAGCCATTCCCACTGTCTTACTCTTTTTTCTAATTGTAATGTATTTATAGGATCTTGAATATAAACTAAATTTATCTTAGTTGAAGAAAGTACTATTAAGCACAAATAATAATTTTTTCCGTACTGGTGAGCTGCTGTATATTCATTGTTTGTCATTGTAAATGAATCTCCAATCTTTGCAATGGATTTCACCTCAATATATCTTAAGCTACCATCAGGTTTTTTGCTAGAAACATCATATCCCAAATTCTGTTTACTAACATCAATTGCATTGTAACCGAAACTTTCCTCAACTTCTACACATTGTTGTTCAGCTGAACGCCATTTACTTACTAAAGGCTTTTTTTCAATATTTATTGAATTTATAGATATTACTGTTCTCTCTATTTGTTTGGAGCTATTATCTTGCCAAAAACTCACATCCTGATTACATTCTTTACAAAACCATTCTATATCATTTGAAGAAGCTATTTGATTAACCATGTCTCTTATTTCTTTGCTAATACCTGCCTCTGTCCCATTCTTTAAATCAGATAACTTAACTACCCCATCTTTATTTGGTACATAGCAATCCTTCATAGAAATTTTCTTACCAGTAATCATAAATTTTGCTCTTTCAGTTTTTATGCTATTAGCTAATATTTTGCCAGTAGTAACAGGGTTAGCATTCTTAACAAACTTATCATCCTTTAATACTTCAACAAAGTCAGGAATACTATATTTTTCTTCTGTGTATACTTTTAGAAAATTATCTATTTGCGGAAAACGCTCGTATACTTTATTATTAATGGATTTTTCTTCAACATAGTTTGATAAGCTCCTTAAAAGTTTTTTTTCTGTTTCTTCAATCCAGTCTGGAAATAATTTATAAATTTTTGCCTTAACCTTGCTCCCATTATTTAATTTTAGCCATTCTTTATTACTAATAATTTGTTTAAAGTTCTCATTAAAAGCTATTGCAAATTTAGAAAAGCTTGCTCTGTTTAATAAAATATCAAAAATGTTATCAAATATGCTATCCTGTTCATTATTTACAATTTCATTAATAATATTAAATAATATTGATGCACTTTTTTCAATTGCTCTATTTGTTGTTTCATCTGCTGAAAGATGTTTTCTTGATGGGTCAGTTGAAAAGTCACTATTTATTTTGAAAGGATACCCTGTTTTATCTAAGGTGGGGAGATAGCAATGAAAAACCGCTTCATTTTCATTACACGAAACTATTTTGCTATTATTTTCAAGCTTAAAAGCAATACTAGTGGGTTCACTTATAACCCCTTTAGCTACAATCCAACTCTCATTCTCATTACTGCAAATATCTACTATTTCATGTTGAGATATTTTTTTACGGCTAACTCTAAAATGCCTTGAGCATTTTTTAATATCAAATTCAACTAACTCAATATTCCTTAAAAAAATAAAGTAACCATTACTAATCTCATTAATTTCATCTATAATTGAATTAAATTTAGCATTTTTAAAAATAAAAATAGTAGTATAACCTTCTTTTTCTAGGTAACTAATTGTGGTCTTTATTTCTGAATCAATTTCACACTCTTGTAATAAAAATGGAATACGAATTGTAGGTACTTTATCACAGCTCACATTTAAAATTCTTGAACAAATCTCTTTTGAGAATGTGAAATATGTGTTATCTGAAAAAATTATAATATCATTTGTTAAGTATGCAGTACTTTTAAAGCCAACGCCTCGGTATCCTATGGTAATACCTCTTTGTTTTGAACTTGCACCTGATCGACTTATTGCTATTATATCAGTATCATTAAAAACTCTTCCATCATTTGCAAATAGCAAATGATTCCCACAAGAAACCATTTTAATTCTTTTAGAAAAAGCGTCATCTGCATTCTGAAGAAGTTCAATAAAAATCCTACTACCATAACTTTCAGCCATATATTTTTCCATTGCCGACATATCTTCCATTAATCGTGGCGAGGAAATTGCTTCAGAAATAAATTCATTGCTTATACTATTAATTAAATCTTTAAACATATAAATGCTAGTCCTCCAAATTTATTCACATGATAAATCTATCAACGAAACATTAATTTTTGCTTTTTCTTCGGAGTCAGTTACTTTTTCACCCCATGTAATAAGAATATTTATAGCATCATCTGTTAAATTCTCTTCATATTTTAATGAATCAATTAATTCTTCGAGGTATTCTCCAAAAGAGTATTTTCTATTGTTTTTGTTTTTATATACTAAATCAATTAATTCATTTGCAATTTCCAAATTATTAATACACAGAAAATGTTTTATTATACCTATTGTATTGAGACCTACACATACTGACTCGCTAAAAATATTTTTTTTAAGAAATTCATTTTCGACAATTATTTCTCCAATTTTAGCAGTTCCAATGCTTTCTTCAGCAACATAAATAATTCCCTCCGTTAATCCATAAGCTTCATCGGCATCTTTAATAAAGTGTTTGTTTTTAGTAAGAAGATATGTCCACATTTCCACTGATGTATCAATGTCGATAGAAAACATTTTCCCAATTATTTCTCTAATCTTAATTTTATTATTACTATAATTATCTTTTAAAACATTAAAACTCTCTAACAATATATCTTTTTTCTTTTCCTGACTTAATTTCATAATATTTTCTCCATTTCTAAAAAATATTTATTTGATTAAATTTCTTTAATTTCCTTTGAATTTAGTATGATTATATGATTTATGTGTACTCTCGCAATTGATTTTTTAAGACTTATCCAAAAAGTCTAGAGATATATTCAATTTAATTACATTAGCTAATTTATTAAGCTTTCAATTTAGTTAGATTATTTCTTAACATTGTGTCATAAGATAAATTTCAATAGTAATTCATCTATCGAATAAACATTGATATATAAATCTTTTTTATACTTTTACTTTGTTTAATCTAATACTTCTATCGAGTTCGATAATAACATGAACATTTGTGTAGATGTGTTAATTGTTAAATATTTAACATGATTTTTAGTCTCTAAATTTTATTTAGTAATTCCTTTTTCTTTTGAATAAACTCTTCTTCTTTTAGTATCCCTTGATCTTTTAATTCTGCAAGTTCTTTTATTTGTTCAGTAATTGCTTTTGTACTTTCTGCTTTTTCAAGATCTGCAATAATGAGATTATCCTTTATTGCAGTCACTATTCTATATTGCTTTTGAGGAATGATATCTTCAAGCGTTTGATAATCTTCATATTCTAAAAATATACTTTGTCTTTTTCCATAATCAAAGTAGTTTATAATTGTTTCTCGTGTGTCATGAGTAACTAACTCAGATTTTATTGAATCAACTTTTTTTCTACTTCCTACTACTGCACCCGCTTCACCAGCAATAACTCCACCAACAACAGCACCAATAACTGAAGATCCTCCTCCACCTCCTCCACAAATTTTATTTTCTCTGAATACTTCTCCTTGAAAATAGAAATACTCGATTTTATCGATACTAATACTTTTCTTAATGGCTTCAATTGTTGCATTTATTAAATCATTTGGATTATATTTGATTTCTTCAATTAACGGAAATAAATTCAAGAAGTCTTTTTCATTCCATATATACCATTTTCCTGGCTTATATAGCTTTGTTTTACTTTTAATGGTTATAACTTTTGCATTTGAAGGTATCTTCAACTCATTCATTTTATTATCTAGTATCTCTCTACTGTACTGAATTATCTGTTGATTCTCTTGATTAATATACGAACATAATACCTGATTACCCATAAGCCCTATTTCACTTTCTTTTTTGGTTATGTACACACTACTGCCAATCAAAATAACACCACTTCCAATCCCTACAAGAGTTATTATTGCTTGTATTTCCTTACTATCATTAGACAATGCGAAACCATTTATAGTTCCGATAATAAACAAAGCAAAATCAATTAAAAATAATACTACTGCTGTTTTATTCTTATTTAGTTCTTTGATATAATCTCTATTTATATTATGACTTTTATATCCACATTTACATATATGAATATCTTTGAATACTACATCATGAGAATTTGTTAATAATTCTTTCTTAACTGCTTCAGTACGCTTACACTTTAGGCAAATAATCGCTAAATACGTCTTTGATTCTCCTAAATAACCAAAATCTTTCCCCATTACTTCCACCCCTTTTACTCCTGCATTTCCATTTATTATATCAAAAAAACTACAAAAAAACTGCCTTATATTTATTATTTTTTTTATTGTAATTTAAAGTTTATGCTCTCCTGCAATAAGATATTTAGCATATTTACCCCAATGTTTAAGGTTGTTAATAGCTTCATTTACATCATCTATATCTAACCAAAGAACATTATCCTTATCAAGCACTTGCATTTTAAAATTTCTCCCTCTCAATTTAACTCTACCTAATTGTTTTTCATCTATACAAAAATTAATAGTCTTATTACTAAGAACATTAAAAGTCAAATGCTCATTTAATTCTAAAGTATTCAAATATTCTTTTAGTTTTTCAATAAACAAGCTTTCTTCTTTATTAAAATCAGAAATTCTTTTTTCTTGCTCTCTTTTTATTTTTAAATCTCTTTCTTCTAAGATTTTTATACAATTTTTAAATACATCTGCTGTAGTTAAACAATCATCTAAAGCTCTATGACTATCTCTTTTTATACCAAAATAATTTTTTACAGTCACTAATTTTTTGTTTGATATTTCATTTGGGTTTATGGTTTCTTTAACTATCTGCAAAACATCAATAAATTTAATATTATCAATTATTAAATTGCTTCTGCCAAATGCTACATCTAAAAAACCTAAATCAAAATTTACATTATAGCCTACTACAATCTGTCCATTAATCATATTAAAAATATGTTCTATAACTTCATGAATTTTCTTTTTATTTTTAACCATACCATTAGTTATATTATTTACCCTTGTCGCTTCTAGTGGAATAGGTATTTCTGGATTTATTAATTCGTTATATGATTCAATTATATTTCCATCTTTATATTTAACAATTCCAATTTCAATAATTCGATCATTAATTTTACTTATTCCTGTTGTTTCTAAATCTATTATAATAAATTCAACAGGCATTTTTTTCACATGATATAATTGCTTGTAATTATTAATACCTTTTATATTCGTAGGATAGTAATTATACTTTTTATTTTGTTTTATTGAAACAAACAAAATCACCGAAATTATTCCAAAAAACATAAATCCTTTTATATTACTATTTAGAAGACAACCAAAGCCTAGAAGTAACATTATTACTAGAAAAACAATCTTCATCAATAATCTTCTCCTTTTCGTCAACTTTATATTAAAGGTACATTCACATTTTTTTCTTCTTGTTGTTTCTATTTTATACTAGCATTAAATCCCTTTCATCTTAATCTTTATAAATTTCACTAATCTTAATTCCACTAATTTCATCTTCAATTAAGAATTCCTCACTCATATTCTCACGTTCAGATATTGATATTTTGTGATTTTTAATGTAAAGATTTTATATTGTAATTTGACATTTATTATATCAAAAATGCAACAAAAAAACTACCTTTAATTTGGTAGTTTTAATTATTTCTTATTTAACTTTCAATAATTTAACATCATGCTTATCTAGAGTTTTCTTTATTTCCTCTTGTACTTCATATAACCTATTATAGCCATCCATTAACTGTCCATAACCATCCATTAATGAGTCTAGTTTAGCTCCATGTTCATTTTCAATTCTAATAACATCTCTCTTTAATCCTTTTACATCTTCCTAAAGTCCACCTACATCTTTTTGAATTCCATTTATAGACTTATCCATACTATTTAATTTAACTAGTATTAATTTTAAAGTTTCTTCCATGCTTATCCCCTCCTACAAAAATATTATATCACAAATGGAAAAAAGTATATATGTTTTTTTGACTGCTTTATAAATTGATATTATTAATATTTCTTTTTCATAAAAATATAAAAAAAGAAGCCGTACGCTAATTTCTTAGTGTAACAGCAACCCTTTTTTATATTAATTTATCAGTGCTTAAGCCTTTCCAGCTTCCCACTTACTACCACATTTTAAGCAAGTAATCATTACCTTTTTACTTCCAACCAAACCACCTAATAAACCTACTGGACCAAGTAATATACCACCTGCGGCTGCTTTACCTAAGCCAAAACCTTTATTTCCTGCCGTTATTTGATTTGAACCACATTTGGGACACTTAATTTCATCAGCCATATTAATTCCCACCTCATATGTATATTTTTGTCTTACTTTATTTTAGTTTATCATATTTTGTCTGCATTGTAAACTTAGTTAAATTTATCAATTTATCATCCTATACTAAATATTTAACAGTTTTCTTTTTTATTTATAGCTTCAATTTTTAATTATTGTCTTCATTCAAAACATATTATTTATAATTTATTCGTCTTTTTGATAACTATATACCTACATCGTTTAGTATTGCTCTTGCCTGAGGTGTTACCATCGAAAACCTTTGGCTTAAATATCTTAATGAAGCTGCTAATTCACCATCCGGCCCTCCCGATTTATTGTTTTTATATGTGTGCTTTTTTAGAAAAATTTATTAGACGTTCATAAATAATAAACTTATGAAACATCTTTAAATAAGCAGTTAGAAAGGAATTTATCAGTACGAGAACAAAATACATGATTTGAAGAAAAACCCTCCCTTTGTTATAAGGCAGAGCATAATAAATAGCCCACTTTTAAAAATATTAATTTTAAGTTTTTATATCTTACATCTCATAACACATACTTTTTTTGAACCAATATCCTGACAATATTCTATACAATCATCATCTTGCCTGAAATTATCAAATGAGTATCCGTTTTCTATAATATATTCATAAATCTCTTTAGTAAACAAAATATCCCATGCCTCTTCATTTACATTAGGAAGCTTATGCATAAGTATCTCATTGAACAAGTTTCTTTGCTCATCAAATAATAAAACTCTAAAGTCCTCATTTTCTCTATATATTACATATGATGAACTAATCTTTACTATATCATCAATTTTAATTTTTCTTTCATCAGTTAATAAATTGTTTAGCTCTTTGTCAAGATATAGCATTTTATAGTTATTTAAGTGATTGGTCAGTTCTTTATAGCTCTTTGAATTTTGAAATTTTTTCAAGTCTATATTTAAGTATTCTGGCTGATTATTTCTAAACAATACTAAAGTAGCTTCTGTTTTATCTACATACCATATCTCATTTGTATCAACATAAATAATATCTCCCTTTAAATTTTTCTCATTAAACATGGGAAAAACAAATGGCTGATCTTTATAAAATTTAACGCACTTTAGAACAACCTGTTTAGCATTCTTTATTGTAATAGTACACGGTTCTCCTCCAATATCTTTATCAATAATAACAACTTTGCCAGTATCAGTGCAATACATATAATTTATCTTACTTGAAACAATCAAGTCTCTCTTTTGAATGTCTAAAATTTTCTCCAGCCTTCTTAGTTTGTGATTTTTAAGGTACTGAATCAAATTAACTTTTACCCCAGGATTTTGCTGAAAATTACCAGCTAATCTATATTTCAGGTTTTTTGAAAACTCTGTTATCTTTTGCTTACTTCTTTCATATTGAATGGTTGAAACCTTTGAGGATATTATATCCATTAATCCTTTTATACCTTCACTTACTTCTTTACTCACTACTCCTTCTTTCTTTTTTTCTATTGTCTTTGGTGATCTGGATCTAAACTCCTCTGGTAATAAGTTTATGTCTTTCTTATTACCCATAAAAAATCACTCCTTTTTTTAAAAAATAAGTCAATTAAGATAATATAGCCTTTACAAAATAAAACATTACTTAAATAAATATACCTTATTTCACAACTTGTCAAGTTAAATATTTACCATTAACCCTTTAAATAAACTTTTATTTCTTTGTTTTATCAGTACTTTTCATCATTTCCTAAAATTTTTGTAACAAATATGAACTAATATTTATTATCCTATTGTTATTGTACAAACATTATATGAATATTATATTATATAACGCCACATTAATCAATTGAGGTTGGGAAATATGTCAAGAATCGAAATTTTAAAAGAAATAATTGAGATATTGCTGAAAAAAGCCCTGTCAGAGCTAGAAACACCTAAAGAAAGGGGAAATAAAAATAATGTATGACAAAATAAATTATATTCCACCTCTTGTGAGTTGTAACAAATTAAAAACTTATATAGACCATCATGAAACCATTGGAAAGACTGGACTTGATGTTGGTGGCTATATAAGAGTATCTACTAAAAAAGAAGCTCAATTAACATCTATAGAAAACCAAAAAAAAATTTTAATTGACTGGGCAAAAATAAATAATTATAATATTGTAAAATTTTACACTGATGTTAAAAGTGGCTCATTTACATATCTTAGAAATGAAATGCAGCAGCTTAAGGAGGACATTAATAAAGGAGTCCTAAAAGGAATTGTAGCTAAAGAAATAGCAAGAACATCTAGAGATATAATGGACATATTAGAGCTAAAAAGATTTCTTGAAAACAAAGGTGCCTTTTTTATATCATTAAAAGAAAATTATGATAGCAGGTGTGATGATGATGAGTTTTTACTTATTATTTATGCCGGCTTGGCCCAAAAAGAACGAAAGACAACTGCTGGTA
Source organism: Acetivibrio alkalicellulosi (assembly GCA_008125075.1). GTDB lineage: Bacteria > Bacillota > Clostridia > Acetivibrionales > Acetivibrionaceae > Herbivorax > Herbivorax alkalicellulosi. Next base: position 165,336 of record VLTH01000002.1, read on the forward strand.
GAGTTAAAGTCACTCAAATGCTTAAAGCACGAGAGGGAAAAACTAATGTGGCCTCTCCTGCTTATGGCTATAAACTATCCCAGGACAAGCAATATCTTGTTGTTGATGAAGAAAACTCAAAGATTTATAAATTAATCGTTGAAAAATTTCTTGAAGGCTGGGGTCAATTAAAAATATGCAAGTGGCTAAATTCACAAGAAATTCCCCCAAAGCGAGTTAAACACTGGCATACCAATTCAATAAGAGCAATACTTACAAATCCCGTTTACCTTGGTATTACAATCTATAATGCTACAACTCTAATAAGGGATAGTTGTGGAAAGCAAAAAAGACTTGTTCGTCCACAAAAAGAATGGATTGTACGTTATGATACTCATCCGCCTCTTATATCACATAAAGATTATTACAAAGTTCAGGAGATAATATCTGAGCGCAAAAATAAAGCGTCTAAAGAGTGGAGTGGTCCAAAAAAGTACCTTCTATCAGGAATTTTATATTGCAGTATTTGTAATAGTAAAATTTATGGTATAAAACAATCCTCTACTAAAAATAAAACTTTTTATTACTATGTACATCATGACAGACATGGAATATGCCAAACAAAAACCAAGTACTGGAATATGAAAAAAGTAGATGAAATTATACTTACAAAGATAAAGGATTTTTTTAATGATACGGGGTTAATTAAAAAAATAATCTCAGAAAAGTATAACCTCTATAATAAATGTACTGATAATAAAAAGATAATAGAACTAAACACAAGTCTTCAATCGACAGTTATTGCAATAAAAAAACAGCAGGAAGCATATGAGAAAGATATTATTTCTATTGACGAATATAATCTTCGTCTAAAAGATTTAAGAGAAGAAAAAAAGAACCTTATTAAAGAAATTGAACTGTTAAATATAAAGCATCAAAAAAACTCTAATACAGATAAAATCCTTGAATCTATTAATAATAAAATTATTAATAGCCTTGAAAATTTAGATAGGGCAGATTACTCATTACAGGAGATGATTGTATTAAAACTCATAAAACGCATATATATAAGCAATGATTACTCGTTAGAAATTGAATATACATATTAAAACATTAAATCGGGGCCACCATATTGTGTTATTATAAACTTTGCCATTTTAGGATTAGGATTTTTTATTTTTACCGGATACTCAAGTTTTTTTTCATATACCCACACTTACTATCTCTCCTCTCCTGCAAGACTAAAATTAAAGCTATAATGCCATGGCCATGGATCATTTATCCATTGCCATGGATACTGACTACAAGACCTGAAAGAACATAGAGGCCCATACAATCTCTCATAGGTGCTTTTAAGCATATTTGATTGTGTTACTATAGTATTGTACCTCATTAGTGCTTCCCTATCATTTGGATGTGTATCTAAATAAAGTTGAAGATCCACAGCCATAAAATCAATTGCTGTCAATTGTTTTAGCAACTCTTGCCTATTGTACATATTTTTCTCCTCCTTTCATTATGTCCTAGGTGGCTTATAAAACTTATCCACTCCTTTGTATGGACTATAGAGCTCTGGAAAGGCCGTTCCCTTTTCTAGTGCTTCAATAGGGGAATAAACACTGCACATCTTTTGAAATGGAACATACGCTCTTGCAAGCCTGACATTTCTTAAAACAGTTTCCTGAGGTATACAAGGCATACCGTGCATAGAGTAGACTTGTGGCATTTCATACATGCTAGGCATTTGGTGCATGCTTCTGTCATTTTGCACTTCATCTACTACTTCTTCAATGTCTGCATTTTCTAAAATATCTTTTTCATATTCTAAATTTTCTGCCATGGTTACAGTCCTCCTAATATTACTTTTAGGAATGCTGAGAATATAGCCGCTACTGCTCTATTTAACTACAGCACTTATTAGATGACAAATAGGCCGTTAGTGAAAAGTAGAAGTAATGTTTCAGGCATCCCTAACAGTTGTTTTATAGCTATTAACTATAAAATCACCGTTATCTACTATACATAATATTATGGATAATAAGAAATAGTTACAAAAACTCTCCACTTCGATTTTAAGTCTTTCCCTTTTCTATATAACTTCTAGTGAACTGTTTTAGCTACCGCAGATTTTCATATAGAGATCCTACTCAACCTAAAGGAGTTGATATTTTTTATGTGAAGATATAAGTGGAATCTTAGAATAATAAAAAAGAAGGGTCATCAAGCCCCCCTCTTATAAGTCTATAACTTTGTTCTAAGACTTTTTACTATTAATTTTCTATATCTTTAATTTCCTTAATAGATATATTTGAAGCCTTTTCTTTAATCTCTTTAGCATAATCAACTTCTTCATCTTCAATCTCATTCATGTATTTAGCGCCAGCAATTACAAATATTGAAACAGATATAATAAGTACAATTGCACCTAATACTCCTTTATCCGTTAAAACTATGGCACAAAGCCCTAAAGCTGCACTTGCTGTATACATTACCCCTACTGATTGTTTCTGAGTTAATCCCATATCAATAAGCCTGTGATGCAAATGCTCTCTATCAGCTTGCATGATGGGTTTTTTCTTTAAGATTCTTCTAAATATGGTTGATATAGTGTCAAATAGTGGTATCCCCAAAACTAATAAGGGTATTGCAATGGAAAAAGCAGCATATGTTTTCATCATTCCTTGAATAGCAACAACTGCTAAAGTAAATCCTAAAAATGTAGATCCAGTATCTCCCATAAATATCTTGGCAGGATTATAATTATATGGCAAAAACCCTAATGTTGCCCCAGCAAGAATTGCAATAATAGCCGCATCATTTGCTTCACCATTTAAAATTGAAATAAAGAACAGTGACAAATATGATATTGAGGAAACACCAGCTGCAAGACCATCTAGTCCATCTAACAAATTTATTGCATTTGTCACTCCTACAATCCAAAATATTGTCAATACATATGACATAACTATATTTAGTTGAGAAATACCACCCTCTGCAAAGGGGTTTGTAAGTGTTGTAATTCTTGTATCAGCTATTAAAACTACCGATAGTGCTGCAACAATCTGAAATACAAGCTTAAACTTAGCTCCTAATTGCTTTATATCATCAATAATACCTATAACTACTATAATTAACACACCAACAAGCAGTCCTAATAATTGCCTGGTAGGAAGTATTCCTGATGCATTTAGAAAAGTACTAACAACTCCAAACAATAAGGATACAATAAATCCAGAAAATATTGCCATACCCCCAAGTCTGGCAATTGGTCTATTATGCATCCTTCTTGTATCTTTTGGTACATCAACTGCCCCTATTTTAAAGGCAATCTTTTTCACAATCGGTGTTGAAGAAAAAGCTACGATAAATGCAAGTGCAAAGGAGATAATATATTCGTGATTCATATATAACACCTTCTTTTTTTTATTAAGGCTTTTACATTTTATTTGTAAAATCCTCAGTTTTTGTTATCTTTCGTAAAATAACTTTAAATCTTAATATCTATAGTATTCTTTTATTGTATCACTTTGTTTCAACAATTTATCTTAAATTTATATTAATTTTATATTATTTTGCATTAAAAATCAGATTACATTCCAACATCTTGTAAGGGTTTTTCAAACTTTACAACTCTGATACCTGCTTCTTTTAAAAGATCCATTGAAATGTCATCTGGATAATCTCCACTAAAAACAACCTTTTTTATTCCTGCATTTATAATCATTTTTGCGCACAAAACACATGGTTGATTTGTCACATACATTGTTCCATCTTTTACACTTGTTCCTGAATATGCAGCCTGAACTATTGCATTTTGCTCTGCATGAATAGCCCTGCAAAGTTCATGTCTTTGACCTGAAGGCACTTTGTATTTCTCCCTTAGACATCCTGTTTCATCACAGTGTTTACAATTCATAGGTGCCCCATTGTATCCAGTAGCAAGTATCCTCTTATCCTTTGCTATCAAAGCACCTACCTGACGTCTTGTACAAGTTGACCTGCTTTTAATAAGCTCAACTATTTCCATAAAATACTCATCCCAAGATGGCCTCATAAGATCCCCCCAAGTTTGTATTATTGTATAATAAACTATTTTGTTCCAAAAAGTCTGTCTCCAGCATCTCCAAGTCCAGGAACAATATAGCCTTTTTCATTTAGGCGTCCGTCAATAGCTGCACAAAATATAGTAACATCAGGATGATTTTTATTTACTTTTTCTATTCCATCTGTCGAAGCAATCAGGCACATAAGTTTTATGCTTTCTACACCTTTTTCCTTTAGATACTCTATGGCTGAACAAGCTGAACCTCCAGTGGCTAGCATAGGATCTAAAACAACAATTTCTCTTTCACAAACATCTTCTGGTAACTTGCAATAATACTCTACAGGCTCTAATGTTTCTGGATTTCTATAAACTCCTATATGACCAACCTTAGCCATAGGTATAAGTTTTAGCATTCCATCTACCATCCCAAGACCTGCTCTTAATATAGGTATCACACCAAGTTTCTTTCCTGAAATAATGTTAGCATTTGCAACTCCTAAGGGAGTGTCAATTTCTACTTCCTTTAAAGGCATGCTCCTTGTTACTTCATAACTCATCAACATAGACACTTCTGAAACAAGCTCCCTAAACTCTTTCGTACGAGTATTTTTATCTCTTAAAAGTGATATTTTATGCTGAATCAGAGGGTGATCTAAGACAATAACATTTTCCATTATAAATTACCCCTTTATTTGCAGTATTTTCTTTCTATTTCACAGATTTTATCTACTCTTCTTTTATGCTTCCCACCTTGAAATTCTGAATTCATCCATGTATCCACTATATCAAGTGCCAAATCAAGGCCTACCACTCTCTCTCCTATGGCTAGTACATTACAATCATTGTGTTCCCTGCTCATCCTAGCCATAAAACTATTTGTACAATTAGCTGCTCGAATTCCTTTAACCTTGTTAGCAGCAATTGATATTCCCAGTCCAGTACCGCAAATAATAATACCTCTGTCGCATTTTCCTTCCTTCACAGCCTCTGCAACAGCAAGTCCGTAATCGGGATAGTCCACCGAATCATTGCTGCAAGTACCAAAATCAATAGTTTGTATATTTTTTTCTTCAAAATACTTGATTATTTCTTTTTTTAAATTATAACCTGCATGGTCGCTTCCAATTCCTACTTTCATATTATCCTCCATCAAGAATATATTTTATAATATTGAGCTCTATATGTCAAAAAAAGTTTTACTGACTTTAGGCATTTATTTATTTGATTGTTACAGTATTCCTAATCATTTTCAAGCCTTGTAATTAATTTTTCAATAATATTTTTCAAGTCCCTTGCACAATTTTCGTATACAATTATTGGTCTACCATATGGATCATGCACATCTAAACTATCTTTTGTCACATTATCTCCTAAAACATACTCTTTTAATGAAAATGTCTTATCTATTGCCTGTGGAAACAATGAAACAATTGTATTCTTGTGGTTTTTAGTCATAGCCAATATAAGATAAGCATTTTCTATATGGGAGTCTTTAAGTTTTGCTGACCTATGGCTGCTTATATCAATTCCAAATACTTCATTTAAAACTTTTATAGCATGGGGATTTGCACCATCTCCATCAAATGCACAAACTCCTGCAGAAAAAGCCTTTAAATCATCCTGCTTGTCCATGTCCAAAGCCATTTTATTAAATATTCCCTCTGCCATGCTACTTCTACACGTATTACCTGTACATACAAAAAGAACTTTTTTCATTTTGTTCGCTCCTTTTTACTAATGCTCATAATAACGATTTGACCTAAGATACATAAATAGTTTTATATCCAGCAGCTTTTTTCATTCTGTTCATTATTGCAAGACCTATTCCTGTACTTTCAACTGCCTCTGCAAGTATAACCTGTACTCCCATGTCATCAAAATCTCTTAATGCCTTAAAAAGATTGGCCGCAATTGTTTCTGGTTCTAATCTATCGCCAACAGAAACCACATGCTCGCACTTATAAAAGCTCCTTGTCTGTTTTGTTGACAACACTCCAGGTAAAATGCCTTTACACTTGTATTCTTCTATCAATGTATTTATTTTTCCTGCAACTTTTAACACTTCCCCCTCAATAACAATGACCTCTGCTTTTGGTGCATAATGTTTATACTTCATACCTGGAGATTTTGGAACAAACTTGTCCCCATCTTCTTTAAAAAGCGCTGGATCAACGTTTATGTGCCCTATAGCATCCTTTAACTGTTCTATTGATATTCCTCCAGGTCTTAAAACCACTGGTGGCCATAAAGTGGCATCTATAACAGTTGACTCAACACCAATATTTGCATTTCCACCTTCTATAATAACATCTACTTTACCATTTAAATCTTCAATTACATGCTTTGATGATGTTGGGCTAGGTCTTCCTGATACGTTAGCACTTGGAGCGGCAACAGGCACTTTAGCTTCCCTTATTAGCTCTAGAGCTATTGGGTGCTGGGGCATTCTTAATGCTACTGTACTAAGTCCTGCTGTAACAATATCCGGTACTTTACTATCCTTTTTAAAAACCAATGTAAGTGCACCTGGCCAAAACATGTCCATTAATTTTTCCGCATATTCTGAAATATCCAAAGTTAGTTGATATACATCTTTTTTATCCGCAATATGTACAATTAAAGGATTATCAGACGGTCTTCCCTTTGCTTCAAATATTTTTTTAAGGGATTTTTCATTTAGAGCATTTGCTCCAAGTCCATAAACTGTCTCCGTTGGAAAAGCTACCAAACCACCTTCTCTTAAAACTTTTGCAGCATATTTTATTTTATCAATATCAATGTTGTCCCTATTTATTTTTAGTATTTCAGTTTTCAATTTCTCATACCTCTAAAACCATTAATTTATCTTCGATATTATTATACCACAAATTATGCCTAATACATTACCTATTGACGGTAATCTTCCTATATATAATTTTTTTGATTCAATTATCAACTGGCCATACACTACATATAGCATTGCTCCTGCCGCAAATCCAAGGCAAACTCCTATAATGCTCATAGATATTCTTCCAATCATTGCACCAAATAAAGCTCCTATTCCCATAGGTGCACCTGACAGTAATGTAAGCATATATGCTTTAAATGGACTATATCCACCTAATCTCATTGGTACAGCCATTGCAATTCCTTCTGGAATATCATGCATGACAATTACAACTGTCAACATTAATCCAAGATTTATAGAAGCTTCAAATCCAGCCCCTACAGCAAAACCTTCGGGAAAATTATGCAAAGATATGCCAATTGCCATTAATATTCCTGCTCTCAACATACCTGATCCAGATTTTTTTTCATTAATACTTTGTAAATATCCATCTCTTTTTTTCATAAGTTCTTCAACTGTTATAATAGATAAAACACCTAGTAAAACCCCTAATAGCGTCAACACAATTCCACTTAAACCTATTGCTTCTGGAATTAATTTAAAGCACACTACTGCCGTCATAAGTCCTGCTGAAAACTCAAGCATTAAGCTTAAAAAACGCTTATTTATTTTACTGATAAAAAAAACAGCTAGTCCTCCAATACCTGTTCCAATCATACCTGAAACAAGACCTACAATAGTGACTTTGAAATAATAAATCACCAAACCCCTCCAATACCTGTTTAAAAGACCTTATATTATATTAGAGTTTTAGATTTATTATTAATAAAAACTTTATGAGGCTAGCAAGGGGACGGATGTTTTGACACCTCCGTCCCCATTTATCTACTACCTTTTATAAGTCTTCTCCACCACCGCTTCCAAGTCTTTCGCTTTGGTCAGTTGTAATTAACGCATCCACTATTTCATCAATATCACCATTTAGTACCTCTTCTAGCTTGTAAATTGTTAGTCCAATTCTATGATCTGTTATTCTGCCCTGAGGATAATTATATGTTCTTATTCTCTCACTTCTGTCGCCCGTTCCCACCTGACTTTTTCTTTCTTGAGCAATCTCACCTGTCTGCTGTTGCTGAGCAATTTCATACAGTTTTGATCTAAGTACTGTCATTGCCTTATCCTTATTTTTATGCTGTGATCTTTCATCTTGACACGCCACCACTATTCCAGAAGGCATATGAGTTATCCTTATGGCAGAGTCGGTTTTATTAACGTGCTGGCCTCCTGCACCAGATGCTCTGTATGTATCAATTCTTAAGTCATTAGGGTTTACTTCCACATCAACTTCCTCAGCCTCAGGAAGAACCGCTACTGTAACTGTAGAAGTATGAACTCTTCCATTTGCTTCTGTAGAAGGTATTCTCTGTACTCTATGAACTCCACTCTCATACTTAAGCCTGCTATAGGCGCCCTTACCTTCTATAAGAAACACAACTTCCTTAAATCCACCTATTTCTGTTGGATTTGAATCAAGCATTTCTGTACTCCATCTATAGCGCTCAGCATATTTGTTATACATCTTAAAAAGTACTCCAGCAAATAGTGCCGCTTCATCGCCACCAGCACCACCTCTAATTTCTACAATTACATTTTTTTCATCATTGGGATCTTTAGGTAGAAGTAAAATTTTTAAATCTTTTTTTATATTTTCAAGATTCTCTTCTGCTTCCTTTAACTCCATATCAACCATTTGCTTAAAATCTTTATCAATCTTTTCACCAAGAAGCTCTTTTGCATCAGATATATCCTTCATTACTTTTTTATATTCACCATACTTAGCCACAATTTCTTCCAAATCAGCATGTTCTTTCATAAGTTTTCTGTACTCGTCTTGATTTCCTATTACCTCAGGATCACTAAGTTTATGGTTAATTTCATCGTATCGGTTTTCTGCCGCTTGAAGTTTATCAAACATATTACACCTCTATTTTAACTATAATAAATTTTCTAATCCATTATTATATCATGTATTAATAATTAATACTATACAATTTTTTAAAATTACAAATAATGGTTTAAGCTTCTCTCCACTTTAATTAAAACCCAGCTCAATATATACTGGTCTATGATCAGAGCCTAAGTCAGGGCCAATCTCCCTATTAATTGTAATAATATCTTTACTAATCAGACAATGATCTATTGGAATTTTGAAAAAAGGTACAGGTGATGGCCAGGTAGGTTGAAGTCCCTTTCCTAATCGACTATCATATAAATCCATGTCTCTTACAAACTCTCTGAAAATACTTGTCCATGATGTAGTGTTTAAATCACCTATTACAATCAGACTATCACTAAACTCAGATCTTTTTGAAGCTATTTCTCTTAATTGATTATTTCTTATATCATAATATTCCCTATCAATAGGGGGAAGAGGATGAGTGCAAAGTATTGAAACAGGTTTTTCATTAACAATAATCTCGGCAACAATACTTGGAACCTCAGAATTACTGTAGAATTCAACTCTAGTGTCCTCAAAGGGTATATTGCTAAATAGTCCAATACCAAAATTATCATCTCTAGGTCTTGCTACCCTATACTCATAGTTTTCCCACAAATTCTTTGTTTCAATTAACCAATCTACGTTTATTTCCTGCAAAACAAAAATATCTGGATTTTTAGACTGGATATACTCTACCACTCCTTGATAATTATCATTATCTGTATGTACATTTAATAATACAATACTTATTTTACTGCTATCAATTATATTATTATCAGTTTTTGATAAGTTAATATAAAATGGTGCTATATGGAAGATGTTAACACTCATAATCAACACTGTTATAATTAAGAGCTTCCACTTTTTCATCAAGAGGAAAAAGCCGATAAATATAATAGAGACAATAAAATACTGAAATTTAAAATGGGCAAATAACTCTAAAAACCAAGCATATCCACCAAAGTACCCAACTATATTACACATTACAAACAAAGCAAATACAGCTTCAATTAATCCTGTTATCGATAAAGAATTAATGACATTTCTCTTCTTAGAATTGGACAAATCCTTGTTCCTAATCATTACTTTCCTCCACCTATTAATATTTTTATGGTATTTTACTCTTTAAAAGAATTTACCAGTGTAATTACTTTATCTTTTATATTCATTACTATTCTGATAATACTTTTCACAATAGTACTTTTGATTTTATTCGGGTGCAATTTGTTTGCTGTCGCAAACGTGCACATGCTAAACAACATTCATTTCCATTATACTTTTCATCCTGTGTTTGTAAGCTTTATGCTCATGAATGTGTATTTATCTCAATGCAATTGGTTAGCTTAAAAGAGTCTCTCACTATCTTAAAGTATACTTTTTAATCCCTTGTGTCAAGAGGTTAAAAGTATTTAAACATACACAAAGAGGGAGTTTTTTCTCTCCCTCTTAATATATATAAAGCTTTAGATAAGGATATATAAATATTTACGTATTATTTTAACATTTACTAAACTTCAAAATTTATTTTAATGAAATTATACGCAAGTACTTTATAATCCCTAAAGCGTTCAATAATATAACTGTCTATTGATTTTTGCTCATGAATGTCTATTTTACAATTTCAATATATCCATTTATAGTTTCAGCTATAATATTTACTTTCTTATCATGATTATCATAATCATTGCTTTGTGCTTCAATAAAATTGTTTTTCATTTGTTTACTAACATTACGATAGGTCATATCAGGAATAAGAAGATTTATTTCTCCATTTGTAGTGTGAGCTTTTACTTTATATCCTTTCATATCCATGTCATTCATATTTACTTTTATTCCTGCATTTGCAGTTTTTAACTTGAGATCAATTGTTGATGAATTATCACAGTGATGAATATTTTCAACTAAAACTTTACCATTTCTAGTAACTACGTTTATATTTTCAGTTTTTATATGTTTTATATCTATTACAGAATTGTTTGCATCAATGTTTATGTCGCTGCCTATTATATATCCAAATTGAATCTTTCCATTTTTAGTTGACACGTTTAATTTGTTACATGTAACTCCCATAAGATCTATATTACTATTACTTGTAATTGCTTCAAAAGTATCGGCTAAAGAATCCTCAACGTATATTTTTCCGTTTTTAGTTACTAGTTTAATACTTTTAACCTTTATAGTTGGTAAAAACACCTCATGAGAAACACTTATATTACCTATTTTATTGTAACTAATCTTTGCGTTATCTTCATTATGTGAAAATGTTAAAATCTCATCTGCATTATCTTGAGGGCTTTTTACAATAGACCTTATTATTACTTTGTCCTCCATGTGCTTTTTTACTAATATGTTTCCATTTAAACCCTCAATTTCAATTTCGGTATTATCGTTGACATACTCTATTTCAAAAGTTCTAGTTACTGCTTTATAATTTCCAAAAACATTAAATGCATTTGTATCAATAAAGCTTCCAACAAAGTCTACTACCTTATCGGCAAATCCCACAGTAGTATGGGCTAAATTCTTTCCAACCTTCTCCATTTTGACTCCAAAATCCTCAACTGCCTTATCAAAATCTTTCTGACTATAGTTCTTTTTAAATTCTTTTTTCCAATCATTTAACCTATCTTTAACTTTATTAACTTCTTCGTTAAAATTTACTTTTTTGTCTTGCTTTCCACTATATTCTCTTTCATCACTTTTTTTATCCGGGTCTAAAGCTTCAATAAGTCTTGCTGCCTGTTCACTGGAAATTTTGCCTTCTTCTAACATTTTAAGTATATACATTTTTTCTTCACTAAGTGACATAAAATATCGCCTCCTATTCTTTTACGTGGCACAGAAACTTCATGTAATCATTGATATCACATTTAAGCAAAATAATTTTTGCTTTCTCCTTAAGTAATGTCTAAAATATTACTTTCACTTTTCACATGGTCTGTATTAAAATAGTAGTGGAAGTTATATTTTCAGTATTCTTAAGTTTTTAATAATTCAAGTGCTTCCTCAACTGTAACTTCTCCATTATTGAGTCTGTCTAAAACATCTTTCCTTTTAACTGAATCAGATATCTCAACCTGAGCTTTATGTCCTAATGCATTAGCTGCATCTTCAAGTTTGTTTTTTACTGTGGGATATGAAATGCCCAGTTCTTTCTCTACTTCTTTTATATTACCTCTGCATTTAATAAATACATCAATAAACAACTTTTGTTCTGGAGTAAGCTTGCAAAACTTGCATAATTCAAATTCACCCTCTATAGTAGTTTTACATTTACTGCATTTAATTTTTGTCACCGAAGTGTCGCCACCGCATACAGGGCATTTCCCCAGCACTTCCCTGCCCATACTATCACTCCTTATTATTTAATCATGAATCAAGGGTTTTTTATTATATTTATAATTGTAATATATTTTTTAATAAATGTCAACACAGCAATTAATAAAATTAATTAATATATTAATTTTATTAATTGCTGTGTCTTATAATTTAAAAATTCCTATTAAAATAATTTAATCTTGCTTTGCTTTTTTTCATTGGTGTTAATTATCTAGGTTTATGCTCTAGTAAACTTACACTTATTTTTCGTGAATAAAACTACCTTTATTCTTGTCAAGATCTGCATAAGTTGCAGGAGTTATATTTTTAAACAAAATGAATAATTAGCTTTTCATCTGCATAATCTGCCTTTACTACTTCTTTGGAATAAAGCTTTTTGGGTATTACAAAGCTTCTTTTTTCATTTTTTATTGCAATGCTTAATTCATCTCCCTTTTGAAATAAACTCAACTCCTTTTTATCCACAAAAGGCATTTTAATTACTAAGTTATAGCCTTCTTTATCACTACACCTCTCAACTTCAAAAATCTTATCACAAAACAATAAGTCTTCTGGCGAAACATCTTTAAAGATTTCTTCTCCAAACTCAAGTAGGGTAGCATATTCTTTTATTTCACTCTTTAAGAGAAATCCTTTAAAAACTGGAACTGGATTAAAGCTTAATTCTATATCTTCAATACTTTGTTTTTGAAGTGAAAGCCACTTTTCAAAGTATCCCTTTGCTCCCTCCTGTGAAAAAATTCTATTTATTATTACTGCGTCTACATTGAAATCAAATAGGTGCAAATAAGAAAAACTCCTCTTTGCTTCCTTTATTACTATTTTCTCTGGTGTAGTTACTATTCTAATACTGACTTTATCCTTTTTCATTAAAAGTTGGTGGAGCTCGCCAAGTTTTTTATATATCATCTCTATTTCATCAAAAGTACTCTCATCAGGCATTGGTATCTTCATAGTTGCTTTAATTACAGGTCCAACCACTTTTGCAGCCTTTTTCTTCATAGGAAAAAATTTTTCCATCCAAAACTTAAACATCTCTGGGAACTTAAGTAGTGACATAGTTTCTCCTGTTGGTGCACAGTCAACAATAAGTACATCATATTCCCCTTTATCATGTATATCCTTTATTTTCAATAGGCAAAGCAAGTCTTCAAATCCTGGAAAAACTAAAAGCTCTTCACTTTCAATAGTTCTTTCAGATTTTAATAACAGAATTTTTTCAATATACGCTTTTAAATTACCCCATATCATTTCATTTTCAAGTGCTGCATCAATCTCCATTGCTTCTAAATTTTCAACTATTTTTGTAGGTTGATTACAAAGCTTTACTTCAAAGGAGTCACTTAAACTGTGGGCATGGTCAGTACTCATTATCAGTACTTTTTTGCCTTCTTTGGCTATTTTGCATGCCGTTGCAGCTGCAATGCTTGTTTTGCCCACGCCACCTTTTCCAGTATATAATATAATTCTCATTTATATCCCTCCTAATTTACAAAAAGTCTACCTTAACTTTTTTTGTTTCTTTTTTTTCTGAGTACTCTTTTTTGTTAATATGCTCAGATATAGTTTCTAGAGCCACATCTTTCATCAAGCAAACAAACTCTTTTTCCATATTTTCTATTTTAGTTTTTGCTTTTTCTGGTAATATTTCTTTTATGGCTTCATATCTCAAAATTTCTGCCTGTAACATTTTTTTTATAAACTCCTTGTTCATTTAATTCACCTTCTCCTCAAAATAAATACACAAATAGTTATCCACAAACTTAGCAGTACTTATGAAGTACTTTTTCATTACATCAGGCATTGGTATACTTCTTTTAAAATTACCAAGTTTTATTATTATATCTGAGTTTGACTCGTACATATCTAAGTTGGACTTATCGGTAAAAGGCACATAGACTTCAAGTTTATATCCACTATCTATCTTTTGAAATCTTTCATTAGCCGTCTTTTTGAGAACTTTGAAAATATCTTTGTCATCTAAGGAGTCATCTACAATTCTCTCAAGTCCTCCCATACCAACAACATCAACCTCATACCACTTAATATTATAAATAGGCATGCTTCCAAAAATAGCTCTTAATTCATTTGTATATTTCATCTGTATCTCTTTCCATCCATCGAAAAAACTATTTTCAATATTATCAGGAATAACTCTGTTTATATAAACTGCATCTACGTTGAAATTATACAAATTAAGATACATATAGTTTCTCTTTGTCTCTTCAACTATCATTTTTTCAGGAATAGTTACAAGTCTTATACTGCATATTTCATTGTTTTTAAGTAACTCCTGTAGCTCAAAGAGTTTATAATAGAGCTTTTCAATATCATTCATGGTTTTCTTATCTGGTAGTTCTATTTTAAAAAACGCCTTTCCTATAGGCCTTAAAACTTTCAAAACAACTCTTTCTATAGGAAAGAACTTTTCTACGTACCATGACAAAAGTTCTGGAAACTTTAGTAGTGCAAGCGTTTCCCCAGTTGGAGCACAGTCTACAATTATAAGATCATAAATGTTTTTTTCGTAGAGCTCTTTAATTTTCAATAGACTAAAAAGCTCTTCCATGCCAGGAAACACCATTATGTCTTCAAATGTTTCGGCATCATTTTCATTATTGAACTTCATCATATTAGAAATAGTATTTTTTATAACACCTAAGCTGTTCTCCATTTCATGGTTTGGATCAATTTCTAATGTCCAGAGATTAGGTCTTATTTCTGTAGGCTCTTTTTTTACATCTGTTTCAAAAATATCACTCAAATTATGAGCCATGTCTGTTGAAACTATTAGAGTATTTATACCCTCCCTTGAAGCTTTTAGTGCATGAGCTGCTGCCGTACTTGTCTTTCCCACTCCACCTTTACCTGTGAAAACAATTATTCTACCCATAAATATCACTCCTTTAATTCCTTTGGTGAATAGTTCTGCATTCGAAGTATTTGGTCTAAAAATAACTCAGCTTAACCGAGCTATTCTATAGTAATCTTTTTGACCGTTTTCTTTTTTCTGTCTTCTGAAATTTCTGGATTTTTAGCTTCTGTCAATACTGCCTTTACTTTTAAAAATATATTAAAAGCAGCTGCAATTTCCTCGTCTGCAAGAACTAAATATATCTTATTTAAATAGGCTTCCCAAAGTTTTATTTCCTCTTTAAGGTGTTTAACTGCTTTTTCAGTAAGGGTTATCTGAACTATTCTCCTATCCTCACTACTTCTTATTCTTTCTATCATTTTTTTGTTTTCAAGCCTATTTACTACTCCTGTAGCAGTATTTAAAGGAGCATTTATATATTCAGAAATCTGTGTCATATTTGCATTCCTATATCTATATAAGTAAAGTAGTGCTAAAATTTCGTTTTTTGAGTAATCTAGAAAACTGCTACTCCACTTTTCAGGGAAAAACATAAACCTAAATTCATCCATTATGGAAAATAACAGGCCTTCTAAATCTAAACCTTCATTTGTATCCATTTCACTCCTCCAAATTAATTCGTATAAAGAAGTATAATTTAATTCTATCACCGAAATATTTTCTTGTCAATAGTTTTTTATTGTATCATTGTATCACTAAAGCACCCTTCTAAGGGTGTAAATGTAAAGAAAATCATTCCCTCTTCTAAAAACTACAAATGGAATTTCACTTTGCTTTCAAAAAAATATGGGACAAGGGGTTACATAAGTCCCCTTGTCCCATTATATTTCTCTCCTGCCTTCTAGTGCCTTCGACAGGGTAACTTCATCTGCATACTCTAAGTCTCCACCAACAGGTATTCCATGTGCAATTCTGGTTGTTTTTATGCCTAAAGGTTTTAAAAGCTTAGATATATACATAGCTGTGGCTTCTCCTTCTATGTTCGGATTTGTAGCAATTATTACTTCCTTTACATCTCCGTCTTTTATCCTTTCAAGGAGCTCCTTTATCTTTATATCCTCAGGTCCAATGCCCTCCATAGGAGATATTGCTCCATGTAACACATGATAAAATCCTTTGAATTCCTTTATTCTTTCCATTGCTGCAACATCTTTTGGATCTTCTACCACACAAATTGTAGAGCTATCTCTATTTGTTGAACTACACAAAGTACAACATTCTAAATCTGTAAGGTTTCCGCATATAGAACAGTATTTAATTTTTGATTTTGCATCTATAATTGCAGATGCAAGCCTTTCTGCCTTTTCCTTTGGCATATTTAATACATGAAAAGCCAGCCTTTGAGCTGTCTTATGGCCTATACCCGGAAGCTTTTCAAATTCTTCAATAAGCCTAGCAATTGGTATTGCATAAAAACTCATTTATATTCCCCTTATCTTAAAACATCCCTGGAAAACCGCCCATTCCACCTGTTATTTTACCCATTTCACTATTAACCATTTCATCTGCTTTTCTAAGCGCCTCATTAATTGCAGCCAAAATAAGATCTTGTAACATTTCAACATCATCTGGATCAACTACCTCAGGCTTTATGCTTATTTCTTTAATATCTTTTCTACCTGTTGCTACAACTGTAATTGCTCCACCTCCAGCAGAAGCTTCTACTGTCCTGTCTTGAAGCTCTTCTTGTAATTTTTCCATTTCTTTTTGCATTTTTTGAGCCTGCTTCATAAGATTACCCATATTTCCGCCCATTCCTGGGAAACCACCTTTAGCCATATTCTCTCTACCTCCAATTATTTTTATTTAAGGATTAGCTAAAAATATTACTTCCATTTCTCATTAAGTAAGGTCAGTAGTAAATAGTAGTGGAGTTATTTTTCACCAATCCTAATTATATTAAACGAAAAATTAGGCTTTTACATTAAATATTATATATTATTATAAACACAAAATACCAGTCTTTTTTATATTATTATCTACTTTCATTATTGTCACTCATCAATTACATTTAATTCAACATCAAGCTTTTGAGCTATATCTTTAGCCTTTTCAATTAACTGATCTTTTGGTTCTGATTTTTGCGAACCCACAGTATCTGTTTCGTCTATGCATTTAATTTTAATCTCTTTTCCAATACATTTACACAGACATGTTTCAACAGCTTCAAGATTCTCTGGCTTAGATACGTACATTTTACCAAAACTATTTCCTTCTCCAAAAACCACACCAACAAATCTATGGTCAATTTCAATTATTTTTGTATCTAGTAAGTTTGTATAAAGTACCATTCTCCCATTGTCTTTAAGCTCTTTTAATACATCCTCCCATACCTCTAGCCCCTTTACACTTTTAGCAGTTTTCTTTTTATCCGGCTGTAGGTCTTCTTTGTTATTTAATGCATTTTCTGTCCTAGTAATGTTTTGAACAGTTTCAACAGTTTTTATAGATATTCCCTTTGATAAAATATCATTTACCTTTTTTTCTAAAACTTTAATTCTGTCTAAAACAAATCCATCTTCTATGTTTAGACTACTTTCTGATATTTTAATTAAGGTTGTTTCTAGCATAATTCTAGGCTGGGCAGACCATTTTAATGACGCCTCTAAAGAAGACAACTCCTTTATAATAGATATAGCTTCAAAGGTTTGTATATTTTTACTTAATTCCTTCATTTTTTGAATTGATTCCAAAGAAGCATCAATTATATCTTCTGGATTTGTCATTTTACAACATATTAAAATATTTCTGTAGTAATGAACAAGATCCGATACAAATTGACCTATGCTCTTCCCATCCATAACAAGGTTTTCTATGAGATTTAATATTTTATCGGTCTGTTTACTTACAATGGCCTCAATCATTTCCCCAACAAAAGTGTCATTAACAATTCCTGACACTGATAAAACTTCTTCGAAGGTAAGCTCTTTGCTACCTGTAGAAATACACTGATCCAATATGCTAATTGCATCCCTTAAAGCACCATCTGAAAGCTTGGCAATAAGTTTTGAAGCTTCTTTTTGTATTTGTATTCCACTTTCTTTTGCAATATATTCAATTCTTTTTACAGTACTTTCAATTGGAATCCTTCTAAAATCAAATCTTTGACATCTAGATAGTATTGTAGCAGGCAGTTTATGAGGCTCTGTGGTAGCCAGTATAAATATCACATGTGAAGGAGGCTCTTCTAGTGTCTTTAGTAGTGCATTAAAAGCTCCTGTTGAAAGCATGTGAACCTCATCTATTATATAAACACGATACTTTGCCTTTGAAGGTGTGTAGATTACCTCATCCCTTAAGTCCCTTACATTATCTACACTATTATTAGAAGCAGCATCTATTTCGATTACATCTAAAATACTTCCACTAAGTATACCTATACATATTTCGCATTTGTTGCATGGATCACCATTTACGGGATTGATACAGTTTACAGCTCTAGAGAAAATTTTCGCTGTTGTAGTCTTTCCAGTTCCTCTTGTACCACAAAATAGATAGGCATGAGCTACTCTTTCAGACATAACACTATTAGTGAGTGTTTTAATTACATGTTCTTGTTCAACAACATCCTCAAAAACCATTGGCCTCCATTTTCTATAAAGAGCCAAATGTGACATAATCCCCACCCCCTTCCTAATACTAGCCTTGTCCTTTAAATATAAAATAAGCTATTTAATAATTTAAATAGCCTTAAGTTACTGAATTAATTATAGAATATATAATAATTGGCCGTGCACCTTTCTTTGACAGGCTTTTACAAGCGAAACCTTTGCAGTTAACTCTAACCAGGCAATCCTGCGGCACACATAAGGGCCTGCTTACCGCTGCTTTCTTCCGAACCTGACGGGGTTCACAGGGTTACATTGCGCAAGGACCCGGTTTTCATTGCCACTTACAAAGAACAGACCTTACAAAAACAAGCCTTAGAAAGGAGTTCAATCCTGCTATAGCGGATTGCAGGTACAGGGCACCGCTACCTCCCCATCTAGCACGACCAAATATTAACTTTTAGTATTTTCACAGGTGTCCTATAATAAAATCACTCTTAATTTTAAGACACTTAATACATTATACTTAATTTTTAATAATACTTCAAGTAATTTTGAATAATATTATAATGAAATATTATCCTTTAGGGATAAATGAAGTATTTCTTCAGGTTTTTACGTGACCTATTTACAAGAACTTTCCTTCTCTCGTTACTTTTCCTGTCCGCCAAAGAAGCCTATAGTTCACTTCGATGTATGCTATGCATATTTAATTACCGTTTTATTTTTAATTTATCATCCTCAAGCAATTCATTTTTTGCTGAAGTGCTTTCAATAAAATTAGTATAAACTTTTGTGTATTTATCTAGAATTTTTCTGTCATTTTCATTTAAATTTGTTCTTGTATAATTCTCTAACTTATTCAAAAATATCACTTCCAATTCATATTTTATTGTGATAACACCAAACAATAATAATATTATTTTTTGAATTTACACAGGTGTAATTCATTATCTAATCTCAAAACAAGCAGATGCTCTACAGGTATTTATTGTATTTTTTTATTTATGATTGCTGTCTTTATGTTTATCAATGTCTATATGATTAAAATATGTGAATATGTAAAATAATATACTGTATACATTCACCATATTAAGGCTATGTTAATATTTATGGATAATTTATGCATTAGGTATCACCAAAAAACTGCGATTATTGATTATACAATTCATTATATAATCAGAAGCGCAGTCTTTTGGGCAAAGTTTGACGTAAGTAATTGTCAATGGTAGGATTTAAATGTCCTAAATAAGCTTATAATTATTTAAAACTATTAAAAACAGTTTTAAAATAGCAAGCATTAATTCTAAGGTTTCCCCAACTCTATTTAATACGAATTATATTTCAGCTATAAACTTAGTATCTTCTCAAAAAGTACTTGTTAGAGTTATACTATACGACTTTGAAAATAAAAGCTTGCTAAAAAACAAACTTTTTGAGAAGAATAGTATAATAAAAAAATTATATATACTTTTCACTTTATATTATACTACATTTCTTCATTTAATATGCCCTTTGTGTATGAAATGTAGTTTTTATGACTTGAAATGCATATTATTAGATCTCTTACTTGTAATTAGAGACATTAATTCAGCTTTTTCTCGGGTCTTTGATAAAGTTTGCTCTAATCAAACTCTCTCTTTTATTCTTTTAAGACCTTTAATGTTTCCAAGCAAAAAAGGCGCCTATTTAAATAGACGCCAAAATAAATTGTTTAGTTTTATGGTAAGTATGCTATATATATCTAAATCATTTAGTAACTTGTACTTAAGATGTTATTTCATAAGAGCCTTTGGTGTTTTTGGTTGATAAAAAAAGAAAAAACATGCTGAGCTAGAAACTAGAGTTGCCACCACAAACAACAATGCCGAAATAATCCCAAACATTTTACTTTTCATAAATAACATCCCCCATTTTTTTATTTAATAAGTGAAACAATACTGTTTCATTTATTAGCCCTGTTATTATTCTTAACCATTCCATTATCTATATCATCTTTCATGGATTCCAAGGCGCTTTTTAATTCTACATATTTTTTACTTTCCACCAACGAATGTAAGTAATTAATGTTTTGAATAATTTCAATACCATCATATTGTCGTTTTTGCTCTTCTTCTCTTTGAATAAGTTTACCCATTTTAAAAACACTCTTAACAACCAGTGATGTAAAAGTAATTGTAATTAAAACACTCATTATAACTAGAACAATGTTTTCTGTGGTTGTTAATAATTCTACGTTATTAACAACTATTGTATAAATAAGTATTAAATGCAAAAAAGAAAAGGCAAGTTGAAATATTAAAAATCTTATCCGGCTAACATAAAACTTATTAACATCTTTTTTACCCAGATAACGAATATTTATGTCTAACCTATATATAATATAAATAACAGCACCTATAATAACAAAATATTGTACAGCAAATAAAACAATACTGAAACTGCTCTCAACAATTTCTTCAGGTGTTATCCCTATTATGCTTGAAATTAAGTTAACTAAAAATCCTTGTACAGCTGCAAAAATAACCATAGTTACCAAGCAACTTATAATTGATTCAACAATATTTAATTTGTAAATAAAATATATTAATACTGCAAAAGCCACCACTTGAGGTATAATAGAAAATAAATAATTATCAACTAGCAGCGCAAAAACTCTAAAAACTAAAACAGAGCTTAACCCAAGAATTACTACTTTCGAAAACCTCGTTGTTTCTCCTTTGCCAATAATTGCCCAGACAAATAATGCCATTAAAAATTGCTCAGGTACCGAAACTATAAAAAATTCAACTAAGGATGTCCACATACAAGTTAACCTCTCATTTTGTTAAGTTTAATTTATCATATTATATCATAATAATCAACAATTGTGCCAAACAAGATTTTTTTCGACTTTTTTTTGTTTCACCTCATAACATAAGCAACATTTCGTTGCTTATGTTTGTCGAATTGCCACCATTTCAATAATTCTTTGACTTAGGAGCGCTGAAAATATAACTTCCACTATTATTCCACCACTGGCCTTATTAAAAGTCTTGGAACAAAATGAAAGACTTAAAATCAAAGGGGCTTAAATGCCCCAAGATTTTATTTGATGTAAATATGCCATGAAAAGCAGAAGTAATATTTCAGACAATTCTTAAAATTTTGTCAAATAGGTGTCAACTTCCCATTCGCTTATGTTGGTTTTATAATTGTTCCACTCTATTTTTTTTGCCATAATATATTTTTCGAAGACATGGGAGCCTAATGTTTTTTTAGCTAACTCGCTTATTTGGGTCTGACGTATTGCTTCTATAAGATTTTCAGGTAGTGATTCAATACCTTCTTTAAATCTTTCTGCTTCACTCATGTCAAAAATATTTTTATTAGTTGGATTAGGAGGCATTGTCTTTTTTTCTATCCCATCTAGCCCAGCTGTTATTATAGCTGCTAAAGCTAAATATGGGTTACAAGCTGAATCTGGACACCTAAGTTCAATTCTCGTTGATTCCCCTCTTGATTTAGGAATCCTTATAAGGGGGCTTCTGTTGCCAGAAGACCAGGCTATATAAACAGGTGCTTCATACCCAGGAACCAACCTTTTGTAAGAATTAACTAACGGATTGGTAATTGACGTAATTGCCTTTATATGTTCTATCAATCCACCCATAAAGCAATATGCATCCTCACTTAACTCAAGAGGATTGTTTTTATCATAAAAAGCATTTTTCCCACCTTTAAGTAATGATAGATTAATATGCATCCCCGAACCATTTATGCCATATATAGGTTTTGGCATAAATGTAGCGTGCAATCCATGCCTTTGAGCAATTGACTTTACAACAAGTTTAAATGTAACAATTGCATCTGCTGTACTTAATACATCGTTATATTTAAAATCTATTTCATGTTGTCCAGGGGCAACTTCATGGTGGGAAGCTTCAACTTCATAGCCCATTTCCTCTAAAGCCAAACACATATCTCTTCTTGCGTTTTCTCCAAGATCAACAGGACCAAGATCAAAATAGCCTGCATTGTCATGGGTCTTAGTTGTAGGATTTCCTTCACCATCAGTTAAAAATAAAAAGAATTCACATTCTGGACCAACATTAAGAGTATCGTAGCCCATATCATTTGCTTTTTTTACTGCCCTTTTTAGTACATATCTAGGATCACCTTCAAAGGGAGAGCCATCGGGATTATAAACATCACATATAAGCCTTGCAACCTTTCCTGTTTGAGGCCTCCATGGGAATACTAAAAAGGTATCAGTATCAGGCCTTAAATACATATCAGACTCCTCGATTCTAGCAAACCCCTCTATAGAAGAACCGTCAAACATACATTTGTTATCAAGTGCTTTTTCTAATTGTTCAGCTGTAATTGCAACATTTTTTAAGGCTCCAAAGATATCGGTAAACTGTAAGCGAATAAATTTTATGTCTTGTTCTCTAACAATTCTAATCACATCTTCTTTTGAATATTTGTTCATTACTGCTCACTCCTCTTGTTTTAATATTATTTTACAATATCTGCACTAAGGAATGTCTGAAATATTACATCCACTTTTTCCGAGGCCTATTTGGCATCAACAAAAACCAGGCATCTATCCTCGACCCTTTTAAGTCTTTCACTTTGTTCTAAGACTTCTAATAAGGCCTGTAGTTAAATAATAATTTTCAGCATTCCTAAAAAAGTCTGTGCAATCATTTTAAATCAGTGAAATATCTTGCATCAGCCTTTGAAATATTAATACTACAAGTAAAAAGCGCACTCAAATAAAGTCTTTCGACTGGACTGAGAACGCCATTGTTCACATCTTTTTAACTTGTAATAATAGTCTATTCTAATTTAATGTTGGTGCAATTTGTTTGCTTACACAAAATGTTTTTACTCTTTTTAATTCACCAATCCTAAATCATTTTACAACAAATCATAATTTACTTAAAGCCTCAGTTTCAGTACTATAAATCTCAATAAATCTATTAAGCCTTGTTACTTCAAACAATTTAATAATATCAGGCATAAGATTACACAATATCATTCTACCCTTTTTCTCTTTAAACTTCTTATAGGTATCAATAATAATTCCTAATCCAGCACTATTCATATATATTACTCCATCCATACTTATTATAACAGAATTGCCTTCATTTTCTCTGGCTAAATTGTCAAGTAAATCTTTAAATTCATTTTGAGTAGATATTCTAATTTGTCCAGTAAGCTTAATAATCTTAACGCCCTCCACCTCTTTAACTTCAACTTTCATGCTAAGGACCTCCTCTGGATTTCGTATTGTTTAAATCGTTAAATTACATCTAGTATTCCTTACATTTTAATTTACTACCTATATCATAAATAGTCAAACTAAAATATTTAGCAATATCATCAGTATACTATAAATTATCAATATAGTTTTTGTATCTATGGAATATCAATAAACAGAACGACAAAAACAACTTTTTGTAATATTTTTAGGCTTAAGAAATAAGTAAAAAGCTATTTTTCTGCTTACCTCCTATAATTATGATGGAAAAGCTATATATTAAACACAATGAATTACATCTTGTTTATTATTATATATCATTAGTATATCTTTTTCAATAAATTTGTTACCATCAATACATTTTTAATTAAGTAAAGTTATTATTTGCCGATATAATAATTAAGTATAATGTACCTTACATTAGATAGGAGGTCTTGAGAATGTTTTACACAGGAAAAAAAGTTAAGTATTTTGATAGTGACGTAGTTGTTTTGACATGGCTAAATGATGAAGTGTTAATTTTCATTGAAGACGATTACGTTAAATGGGTTGATAGTTCCTTTATTGAAATGATTCAATAAGCCCTCAAAATGCTTAATTGTAAGTTGCTTATGAAATGGTAGTATAATATTAACATAGCAGCCAATTTGATAGTTGGGTTTTGGCGGCTATGTTAATATTTTCAATGGTCTTTTATGCTTTTTCAAACATATCTTTTCCAACACCACACATTGGACATACCCAATCATCAGGGATTTCCTCAAAGGATGTTCCTGGAGCAACTCCACTATCTGGATCCCCTTCTGTCGGATCATATATATATCCACAAACTGTACAAATATACTTATCCATAATTTTATCCACTCCTATTAAGATTTTTATTTCTACTAATAATGATACCAAAATGGTAACATATTTATCAAGTATTTTTCTTTCTACAAGTGAATTTATTTACCTTTAATTAGCTATGTCACAAAGTATTGACGAAAAAGTTGGATCTGAATTGGCTCTCCACAAAATATACCTGATTCCCATTGAAATAATATCTGCCATTTTCATCACAATACTTAAACGAGTGTTTTGTAGAATTAAGTAATCCATAAATCCTCCAAAGTTTACTATCCCCGTTATATACATGTCTCCCACGGGAGCTAAGTCCTTTTTCACTCCTGAGCCTGGCTTTATAGATCCCTCTCCTACAGTTATATATCCTACATGATCCATCTTTCCTAAGCATGCGTCTATTGCAACAATGAAAGGTTTATCATAATAAGTTAATATATCTTTCATAATAGTATCTATATTTTTTGCATGAACGGGTTTTTCCAGACATCCATGAATATAAACATTTTTATACTTCAAATCACTTATTTTATAGCCAATAAGTGGGCCTAGACTATCTCCAGTGGATCTATCTGTACCAATACAAACAAATACTATAGACTTATAACCATTTTTTATTGAATTTCCTATTATATCATATAAAGTATCAGTAAACTTGCTAAAAGCATTATTGTTGTTAATGTCAATATAAACTTGCTTACACATAGTTTCTAACAGCATATAACTCTCCTATTGGTGTTAATATATTAATATATGTTAGCTTAGGATTGCCCAGAATAACTTAGCACTACTATTTCGTTATAGGCCCCCTATCTAATGCCAAATATACCTGATGATAGGGTGGGTGTAATTGCTTCACAATGTTTCTTTTATATTTTCTTCACTTTACTTACATACACCCTAGTGAAAGTAATACTCAAGCTAATCCTTAAAACTGTAATAACAGTATTAAGCTCAGCCAATATACATTTATTCTAATATTATTACCACTAATAGTTATAATATTACTCTATTTTTATATTTTACCCATCCAACATCCACTTTTCATTGAGTCTATTTGACGTCTAAAAATGTTCGGGGCATCGAGCTCCAGTCTTTCACTACCTTCCAATCCTTCTAAAAAAGCTTGGGGCTAGATACCCCAAGCTTTTATTTTAGTCTTAATATTTCAAACTAAATATATTTATCTTATTCTAAGTCTCCATCTGAAGCCTCGATGTTTAGCTTTAGCTAAACAAGTTCACTATATTTTAATAGAATTATAAATTATAATAATTGCTTCTGCCCTTGAAAGCTGATCTTTAGGTCTGAAATAATCTCCATATCCATTAACTATATTAAGACCCCTTGCTAAAACAACATAACCTATTAGATTTTGATCTATCTCATCTTTATCATTAAAAGTACAATTGAATATATGGTGAAGGTCTGCAATTTTATCATAATTAAGTGCCCTTATAATAAACTTTATACTTTCTTCTCTTGTCAAAAGAGCATCTGGATCTTTTTCGTCCTCTCTTATTATACCTTCCCTCTGTAATAAACTGTACAACCTATCTATCTCATTTTCACTTTTTAATGTAGTAACTCTATAAAACTCATAACCACTATCGATTAATTGAGAAACAAGCAATAAATAATCTTTTTGTTTTATTTTATCATTAGGTTTGAATAATGGCCCTTCTAAACCTACCCCAATTTGAGCTAGAGTTTCTATCTGACTTTTCGCATAGTGTTCTGATATATCTGAATATTCTAATGGCTTTTCCTCTTTATAAGGTTCGCCATTATAGTTTAATATTGTTCCTGTATAGGCATCAAACATTGCTGGTTTTTGAGAATTTATAGCATATACAAGTCTTGCTTCCTGGTTGGAATCATCTTCAGATATTGTAAATTGGTTTATAATTTGGTACTCAAGGTTTATACCTACTTCTTTAAAAAATAGTTCATATATCTCGTCTAATGATAGTATTTCAGTAGGAGGAGAAAACTCTACATCATTCCACTCCATGCTAAAGTTAGAAATCCTGCCTGTTATACCATCAAAGGTAACTCTAAATGAATTTCTAGGAATCGGTATTTCATTAGCTACTCTTTCAAATGAAAAACTGTAATCTTCTTTAGAATAATCGAAATATCTGTCATAAGATAACTCATTATATTGAGTTTCTTTAAACTTATCTGGCTGTATTTGCTCTAGGAAATTCTCCACAATATCTTTCGCAGATTCTTTATCATATTTAATAGTTTTATCTTCGCTTCTTGGATAGTAAACATTAAAGCTGATTATTTCACCAGTTTCAGCATTAATTGAAGCCATTGTATAGTAAAAATCTCCTTTTTCTATTCCTTCATCACTTGTAAAGTATAGCGTCCAAGTATACGTGCCATCTGAATACCAGCCCTTGCCAAGCTCTGCCCTTTCAAGTTTAAAACTTTCATCAATATATAATGCATCAAATTTTCTTATTATATCTTCTGCTTCCTCTTGACTAATTAGTTTTGATGCTTCTTCAACAGACCTTAGCTCTTCTGGTGAAAGCATAATACTATCACTAGTCTTTACGTTTTCTAAACCCATGCCTCCGCTAGCAAGTCCAATCTTTCCAAATTGTAAATCCATCACATTTATTCTTTCTCCTGTGAAAGCATCAAGAACATTTTCGCTTCCATATATAGTTTTATAAACCAAATACGCCCTGTCACTTTCTTTTGATATTTCATATACAAGCCTAAGGCCTAAGTTTTCAATAAATGCCTTCTTAGCCTCATCCATGTTTAATATATTTTCACTTGAGGGAAAATCAATATCACTAGTCCACTGCTTGCTGTAATATTGAATTTCTCCAGTATTAGAGGTTACAGATACCGTTATAAATTCCAATGGAAGAGGTATATTATCATATGTCCTTATGTAAGTAAAAAAATACGCCCTATCTCCTCTTACAATTTGATTGTCTTCTATCAGTTTAAGGTTATCAAAAATACTATCATTGTTTAATTTTTTAATCAATTCCTCTGCTTTACTAAGAGCTTCGCTTTTAGTAATGGTTGGGATTTTATTTCCCTTATCAAAATGTGTGTCATCATATTTATAGTAATTTATTACATTTCCCTTGTCATCCATACTTACTTCTATCATTCCCTTATAAGAATCCTTTTTGCTCCAATTGAAATTCCACATCCTTTTTCCACTGTAAGTGTTTACACTGTAGTTAAAATTCTCATATTCATCAGAAATTTCAAATACACTTTTAGCAGTTTTGATTAAATCCTCTAAGCTTATGTTGTCTTCAGCATATACCAAACCAGATATGCATCCTGTAATAATCATTACTACAGTTAAAATAAATGCAATTTTTACTTTCATAATTATCTCTCCTTTTTAATCCATATTTAAAATATTACTATTTATCAAGTTAGATGTTTAAAAGGTCAAAAATGTTTCAATTATTTTTGATATTTTTTATTTATTTTTTCATATACTTAATACGGGCTAGTAGAAATTTCTTAGTCTATTAATGTGTCAGCCGGAGGTAGAGTTAATGTTTCTTTTTATTACTATAAAAAAATCCCTAGCTATAGCAATAATAGCAGTTTTAACGATCTGTCTTATAAGTATAGCTTTATATGGAAATTCTCAATATGTACCGACTATATTCATAAGTGATGCTCATCAAAACCTGGTAGAAAATATTTTTTATATTAGAAATAATGCCTTTTTAGAAGGCAATTTAGAAAAAATAGAGCCTCTATACAATAAGGACACTAAGTTGGGCACATGGGCATACGAGCATCAGGCAATAAAAATGAAATATCTTCACAACTGGGCAGATAAACAAGGGGTTAACTTTACAGATATTAGTACAAAAATAGTAATTCGCCACATAAAAGATGCTCAATCAGGTTATCAATATAATTTTATCTGCTCCACCGAGTATAAATATTCCTATATCAATGATCCTGAAACAGAAAATTTTTTTCGCATTGGTACATATCACTCTTTAAAGTTAGAGAAAAAAGACGGCAAATGGTTAATTTCAAAAGAGTGGTATACAGATCCATTTGCAGACTCATTAAACTTAGATAACATAAAAACTGATGAATTTAAAGAGTATATATTAAATTCAAAACCTCGTGATTTGTCAAACCTAAACCAAAGAAGACTTAGTGCAGTAGAGTATGCAGATCGTTACTGTGGTGCAGCAGCAGATGAGGAATATGGATTATCTTATAACAAAAAATACAAAGATTACAATCCGCTAGGTGGTGATTGTGCAAATTTTGCATCTCAGGTTTTGCATGAGGGAGCAAACTTTAAGAAAACAAATACTTGGAGATATGATAAAGATGGCAGTAAGGCCTGGGTTAACGCACAAGCTTTTACAGATTATATGCTTTACAGTGGTAGGGGATCACTGATAACAAAGGGAACCTATAATAAAGTTTTCAAAACTTCATTCAAGCTTTTGCCAGGTGATTTTATAGCTTATGAAAAAAAAGGTAAAATAACTCATGTGTCAGTTGTAACGGGCCTAGATTCTAATGGTTATGCTTTAGTAAATTGTCATAACACTGATAGATACAGAGTTCCTTGGGATCTTGGCTGGAGTGATAAAGGTATAAGTTTTTGGTTTGTACGAGTAAATTACTAAAGGTGTTAAGAAATGAACTTGGCAAAATAAGTATGGAGGCTTTAAGATGGAACTTTACTCTATATAAATTAATCCCTACTTAAAGCCCCCTTCTCTCATTTTATGCCCGTGCCATTTGTTTGCTTGCGCAAACAGGCACTTATCTTATTCTAAGACTCCATCTGAAGCCTCGATGTTTAGCTTTAGCTAAGCGAGTTCACTCTCATTTTATTTTTTGTCCTTATTCTAAAATAAATTTAATATTTTGGTTATTGAAGAGGAATAATAATCCTCATTCCTGGATATATAACATTTGGATCTGCTATTCTATTTACTGCAATCAATAAAGCCAAACTTACATTATATCTTGCAGCTATATCAAACAACGTATCCCCTGGTGCTACTGTATGAATTACAGGAAATGCAGGCGGCCTTACTATTTCGGGCGCTTGTTCCATAAGGGTACGCCATGTTTGAATTTCAACAACTCCAGTTACAGGAAAACCCCGATCCCTTTGTACTCTCTCTACCGCCTGTCGTATTCTCATATCAAAAACACCATCAATTATACCTATATTATATCCATTGGCAAGCAATAACCTTTGAAGAAATACCACATAAACGCCTCTGCTTCCTTCCCTTAGAACAGGTAAAGGAGGCATTGGACTAATAGGTATCATTGGAATAACAAGCCTTTGTCCCGGAAATATAACATTGGGATTTTCTATATTATTTATTGCTACAATTACTCCAATAGGTACATTAAATCGCCTTGATATTTCAAATAGAGTATCTCCTGGTCTAACTACATAAATTGTAGAAAAACCCGTCATTCCATGCATTTGACGTGGAATTTGAGCATTATAATAAAACTCCGTATAAAACATAAAAACCCTCCAAACAAAAATAATGTTAACATTTTATGTTACCTACTTATATTGTATGAAGAATTGTACTAAATGTTTACACAGCACTAAAAGATGGATAATTCTACATTGAGCTTACATATCTACAGATATATTTTTAAATCCTGCTTTAAAATCATATCCTGTAGGATTTTGAAAAATTATCAAATCAAACTTTGGAGCTACTGCCAAAATGTGATCAAAAATATCAGCCTGTATTCCCTCATATTTTATCCAGTCAGTTTCATTGGTAAATACATAAATCTCAAGGGGTAACCCAAACTCCTTAGGCGGAAGCTGTCTAACAATTTGAATCATGCCCTTATGTGTTTTAGGATGGTTCTTTAGGTAGTTATCAATATATACTCTAAATACACCTATGTTGGTAAGATGTCTACCGTTCACTAAAACAGATGAGTCCACATTGTGTTTTTTATTATATTCATCAATTTCCTTTTGTTTTTTTATTATATAGTCCTTTAAATAGTGTACTTTCTTATATTTTTCAATCATTTCATCTGTACAAAAACTTATACTGGAAGTATCAATATATACAGAACGCATTATTCTTCTTCCCCCCGCCTCTTGCATTCCTCTCCAGTTTTTAAATGAGTCAGAAACAAGTAAATATGTGGGAATAGTAGTAATTGTTCTATCAAAGTTTTGAACTTTCACAGTATTTAAGGAAATATCTATTACATCTCCATCTGCCCCATACTTAGGCATTTCAATCCAATCTCCTACGCGAACCATGTCGTTTGAAGATAGTTGAACACCAGCTACAAGTCCTAAAATAGAGTCCTTAAACACCAGCATAAGCACCGCTGAAAGAGCACCTATACCACCTAGCAGTATTAATGGGCTTTCTCCAATTATTTCTCCAATAACTAATATACCTGCAACAATATACAAAAAAATCTTTATTACCTGAATATAGCTTTTTATTGGCTTTTCTTTTGACACCTTAAAAGTATTATATATGTCATTTACTGCAGTTAAAAAAGCATCTACTGTTAAAACACCTATAATAATAATATATATTGAAACACCTTTTAATATCCACGTTTCCACATCAGATGGAAATGTTGTAGAAAAAGCTCTTATAATAATAGCAGGAACTAAATGAGATAGCCTTTGAAAAACTTTCCTTTCAAGCATAATATTGTCCCATTTAAACCTATTATTTTTAATGTAATGAGATACAATTCTCAATATAACATTTTTTGTTATAATATTGGCCACAACACTTATCATTATTATAAGTACGCCTAATAGAATGTAAGATAAATACCCCGAAACACTGGAGCTTACTCCAAAATCATTCAAAATTTCCAAAAAGAATTTTTGAATCACATAATCACCTCATATTATTTTTTGAACCTCTTTTTTTGTATTATACGTTACACCAAAGCATCTGTCAAAGGCAAAGGTATTAATAGGATGTACTTAATTAATCTGAATAATAACATTC
This sequence comes from Acetivibrio alkalicellulosi, assembly GCA_008125075.1. Lineage (GTDB taxonomy): Bacteria > Bacillota > Clostridia > Acetivibrionales > Acetivibrionaceae > Herbivorax > Herbivorax alkalicellulosi. The sequence goes on from VLTH01000002.1 coordinate 197,052, forward strand.
CCGAAACTTAAGTTCCCCGGTATAGAGCCTGTAAATAATATGCACCCATATAACTTGCATCAAAAAAGGCAGCAAAGCTGCCTTAAACTTAAATATAATATGATTACTAAACCAATGAAACAAAAGAACCGTCCCCATGTTTCTATGAAACTACTTCAATTGATCCTCCTGCATCTCTTATTGAATCAAATAATCCGCCTAGTTTTTTCTCTCCACCAATAAATGGCAAGCGTATAATTAAGCATATTCCTCCTGGCGAAGTAACTTCAATTAGATTTAACAGGTTTATAACCGCTCCTGGTGGTATAGATATACGTAATACTGTTCCTGGAAGTTGTGGACAAAACTTTTTAGTTGGAACAGGAGGAGTAGGTTTTATTTTTGTTGGTTTACAGCCACCACCATCAACCCAAAATTCTGAATATTCCATAAGATAACCTCCTTATATTTGTAGTTATATTACATACTATTCATTTGAACATAAAGTGTTGACATAAAATTTGCAATATACTTATATTCTTAATAATAATTTATATTATATGTTGATATTAATATATTAATATGTTATGCTATAACTCACAAAAAGCTTTATTTGTATAAATTTTCTTTATTATATTTATATTAATGTAGAATTGACTACATAAAATGAAAAGGTTTATAAAAATGAATTTAGATAATATTTACCAAAAGCACTTGAAACAATACTCAGATACAAAGGACAATCTATCAAAAAAATCTAATACTATTAGTACGTTAAGGCTACTAGTTTTTATTGCTGGTGTATTAATTGCAATATTAGGCTATAGTTCATTTGGTATTATGTATAGTGTTGGAGTTTTTATTACTTCAATGATCTTTTTTGTATTTTTAGTTGTAAAGCATGAAAAAATCATATCTCAGGTTAATCGTTATAAAAACTTAGCCCAAGTAAACAAAGACTGTATTTCTAGAATGGATGGCAAATGGATTAATTTTTCTAAAAATGGTGAGGATTATATTGATTATGAGCATAACTACTCAAATGATCTTGATATTTTCGGAAAAGCATCCTTGTATCAATTGATTAATACTTCTAAAACATATTATGGAGGCTTAAAACTTAAAAATCTTTTAACTAATCCTGATAAAAATATAGATAGCATAATAAAACGTCAAAATGCTATTAAAGAGCTTTCTCAAAAAATAGATTTTTGTCAAGGTTTAGAATGTGAAGGAATGCTAGATGAAGAAGTATCTAGAGATCCTGTAAATCTGATTGAATACTCACAAGACAAATCTAAAGTTTTTGGAAAATGGCTTGAATGGACTTTTTATATACTTCCTGAATTAAGCATATTATCAATAATTATTTGCCTTATTGACAGGAGAATATCAATTTATATACCAGTTTTTTTACTTATCACTCACATATTACTTAATTTGTATGGTAACACAAAGGCTATTTATACAATTAATAAAGTAAGTGGTTATAAAAACAAAATTAAAATCTTTTATAAAATAATAAAGTTAATCGAAAATGAACATTTTAACGACCAATACCTAATAGAATTAAAGGGCAAATTGTTTAATAACAAATCTGCTTCCTCACAAATAAAAGGTTTGGAGAAAATAGTAGAAGCCTTAGATTTAAGATTTAATCCATTTTTCGCGTTTTTCTCAAACATATTGGTCTTTTGGAATTTTCACTGTGTTATGGCTTTAGAAAGGTGGAAATCCAATTCAGGTAAATCAATAAAAACTTGGATTGAAACTATTGGTATGTTTGAAGCATTATCAAGTTTAGCAATGGTTTCCCAATTAAATCCTCATTGGACATTTCCACAATTCTCTAAAAAAGATGTGTTTTTTTTAGCTGATGAAATGAGTCACCCACTTATTCATACGGAAAAAAGGGTGTGTAACAGTATAAAAATTGATGGTGAAGTATGCATTATAACTGGATCAAACATGTCAGGAAAAACTACATTTTTAAGAACTATCGGAATTAATCTGGTTCTTGCATACGCAGGAGCAGCTACTTGTTCTAAAAAATTTGAGCCATCTATTATGGATATTTATACTTCAATGAGAATAACAGATGATTTAAATCAAGGAATCTCTACCTTTTATGCAGAGCTTTTAAGAATTAAAATGATAATAGAAAACTCAAAAAAGAAAAATCCTATGATTTTTCTAATTGATGAAGTATTTAGAGGAACAAATTCAGAAGATAGAATAATCGGTGCAAAAAACGTAGTTCTTAATTTATATAAAGACTGGATTATTGGTCTTATATCTACTCATGATTTTGAGCTATGTAATTTAAAAAATGAAAACCTTATGAATATATCAAATTATCATTTTGAAGAAAAGTATACAAATAATATGATTGAATTTGACTATATTTTAAAATCAGGACAATGTAAATCTACCAATGCAAAATATCTTATGAAAATGGTTGGAATTGAGCTTAAAGACTAATTTGAATTTTATCATTTTATCAAAAGCCCCTTAACTTTTAAGTCTTTCACTACCTTCTAAGACTTCTAATTAAAAAATTTTATAATTTTTTAAAAATATATAAAGTATTTTCTCGTTATGTCCGATATGTTTCTTGACAATTAAAAATAACATTTTAATTATATATTTACTCCCCTATAAACCGTGTGTTCTCACATCTTCCTTGGAATGACACGGTATTTTTTTGTGCTTTTATATATTTTTGAAATATTTTTCTACACATTTATTACACGCACCTTTTTTCGAACACATGTTTGATTTTTTTGTTTTTCCGTGTTATAATATATATTGAAATTTAATTATAATTTATAATCTTTTGACTACTGCTTTAGGATGGTGTGATTATGGAACTACAAAAAAAACTTGAGATTTTATCTGGTGCTGCAAAATATGATGTATCCTGCTCATCTAGCGGGAGCAAAAGAAAAAATACCAAGGTTGGAATAGGAAACGGCTCTTCATGTGGTATCTGTCATAGCTGGTCTGATGACGGAAGATGTATTTCTCTATTAAAAATTCTTCTTACAAACTACTGTGTATATGATTGTGCATACTGCGTAAACAGAATTTCAAATGATGTTCCACGTGCCACATTTACACCTGAAGAAGTTGCTGGACTTACAATTAATTTTTATAAGAGAAACTATATAGAAGGTCTGTTTTTAAGTTCTGCTATTATCAAAAACCCAAATTACACTATGGAGCTTTTGTATCAATCTGTAAAAATTCTTAGGACTCAACATAGATTTAACGGCTATATACATATAAAAGCCATTCCTGGCTCCGACTTAAATCTTATTGAATTAACAGGACAACTTGTAGATAGAATGAGCGTAAATATTGAGCTTCCTTCAAGTAATGGTCTTAAGATGCTGGCTCCTCAAAAGGAAAAGCAATCCATCTTAAAACCCATGGGATTTATAAACTCAAAAATACTACAGACAAAAGAAGAAAAGCGAATAGTGAAAAAGACTCCTTCTTTTGTACCTGCAGGTCAAAGTACTCAGCTTATTGTTGGAGCTACGCCAGATCATGATTTAAGCATTATTCGTCTTTCTGAGAAGCTATACCAGCACTATAGGCTAAAAAGAGTTTATTATTCTGCATATGTGCCAGTTACTTCACAAAACCCAAACCTCCCTGCAATCAACAAGCCACCTTTATTAAGGGAACACAGGCTTTATCAGGCCGATTGGCTTTTAAGGTTTTATGGCTTTAGTGCACAAGAGCTACTAAATGAAAGCATGCCAAATTTTGATACCAAAGTGGATCCTAAAGCAAACTGGGCTCTTAATAACATTCACCTCTTCCCTGTAGAGATTAATCGGGCTGATTATGAGACACTTCTTAGAGTCCCTGGTATTGGCGTTCGTTCAGCCCAAAAAATTATCAGAGCTAGAAAAGTAAAGTCTTTAGACATGGATGATTTAAAAAAACTAGGGATTGTTTTAAAGCGTGCAAAATTCTTTATTACATGTAAAGGCAAGTACAACGGAGGATTAGATATTAATGATAAACTTATACGCTATGCTCTTACAGACGACGTGAAGACTTATGACATCACCACCCAATGGGAACAATTGTCACTCTTTCCCATGCTTGATAGTATGCCTACTTTAAATGATAATTTTATGAGTATTACAGGTGAAATATAATGGTAAATTATTATTATGACGGAAGTTTTGAAGGTCTTCTAACCTCAATATATGAAGCATACTATAAGAGACAATCTCCCTATATTGCTCCTGCTCAAAAATCTAAGCAAATAAATATGTTTGAAGAAAATTTCCAAATAGAAACCTGTCAGGAAAAAGCCTCAAAAGTCTATGATGCAATTTATAAGAAAATATCTTATGATGCATTAAAACATGTTTATCACGCATATCTTTCTGAGCTTGATGGTGTTAGCCAAAATATATACCAGTATATAAAGCTAGGATTTAAAGTAGGTAAAAAAGTAGACTTATACCTTACGGACGAAAGTGTTTTTCCTGTCCATAATGCATCAAGATTGGTGCGAAAAGAAACTCATTTAATGCATGGACTAATACGTTTTAAAAGTTTTGACGATGATTTATACTATGCATCCTACCAACCAGATCATAACATAACTGCTTTGTTGATTCCGCATTTTTCAAAGAGATTCTCTAGTCAAAACTGGATAATACATGATATAAAAAGAAATATTGGTGCTGTATATGATAAAACCAATTGTGTCATTACAGATATGCCAAATCAAATATATAATAAGCAAATCTTTAAACAAGACCAATATGAAAACCTGTTTAAAGAGTTTTTTAATAGTATTTGTATTAAGGAAAGAATCAATCCAAAACTTCAAAAACAATTTATGCCTAAGAGATATTGGAAACATCTTATAGAAAAGCAGTAAAAGCACCATTCTTCCTATAGTATGTGGCAGCATAAATCTGCTGCCACAGTTTTTTATCTTATTCTAATCCTCTTATAAATCTTCATTTGGAGTTGAGTCTCCATCTGAAGCCTCGATGTTTAGCTTTAGCTAAACGAGTCTTATAACAAAAACCTAAGGGGCTCGATACCCCGAGATCTATTTAAAGCTTTCCTATTCTTTACAATAATTCTTTTCTAAGATCTGCTGGAGATTTGTGAGACAAATATGATAATGGTACATCAAAAACTGTCTTAGCTCCAATTTGACCTTCTTTGTTTAACTTATGTGCTGCACGTGCATAAGCTACCAAGACACTTGCAGTAAATTCTGGATTACTATCTAATTTAATTGAGAATTCTACAATATGCTTATTGTTTTGACCAGTTTCTCCACAGCGTATTACAAATCCACCATGAGGCATTTTTGAATGATTTTCTTTTAGCTCTTCTTCAGATATAAATGTTACATTAGTCTCATAGTCTGAAAAGTAGTTTGGCATTGACTTAATTTCATTTTCAATCTTTTCTTTGTCTGCACCTTCTTTTGCTACAACATAGCAATCTCTTAAGTGCTTTTCTTTAGTGGTTAACTTAGGGTTTGTACCTTGCCTTACTTTTTCAAGTGCTTTGTCTATTGGTATGGTATATTGAACGCCGTTCTTAACACCTTCTACTCTTCTTATTGCATCCGAGTGTCCCTGACTAATACCTTTACCCCAAAAAGTATATTCTTTTCCGTCTGGCAGTATTGCTTCACTTAGCATCCTATTCATGGAAAACAAGCCGGGATCCCAACCAACAGAAATAATGCCAATCTTATTGCCTGCTTTTGCGGCACTGTCTACTTCATCAAAATACTCTGGTATTTTAGCATGTGTGTCAAAACTGTCAACAGTATTAAACATCTTGGCAAATTCTGGCCCTTGTTGTGGTAAGTCTGTAGCAGATCCCCCACAAAGTAACATAACATCAATTTTATCCTTATGTTTAACTGCCTCATCTACATGAAACCTTAACACCAGGTGTATTTACACTGACACTATCAGTATTTCTTCTTGTAAATACTGCAACAAGTTCCATGTCTGGGGTTTTATTGATAGCACATTCTACTCCCCTACCCAAGTTTCCATATCCAACAATTCCAATTTTAATTTTTGTGTTCAAAAAAATTCCTCCTACTTGTATATTATTATATAGTAAAATTATAACCTCTGAAAATATAACTTTCACCTTGAAAAGTTGAAATAATATTTCATATCTTCTTATAACATAAAAATTACAGGAAACATTATACCATAAAAAGTTAATATATAAAAGGACAAATTATTAGAACATTAGAACACATTAAAAGCACATTTACTTGTGGTACGTCTCATTTGATAATATTTTAAATGCTCTAAATATTTGCTCTAAGATAAGAACCCTTGCTAATTGGTGTGGAAATGTTAGGTCTGAGAGGGAAAAACGAAAATCTGCCTCATCTAAGAGTTGCTGGTCTATTCCTAATGAGCCACCTATAATAAAGGTAATGTTTGATTTGCCGCATACAAAAAAAGAATTGAGTTTATTTGAAAACTCTTCTGAAGTTAACTTTTTTCCCTTTATATCTAAAACAATCAACACAGAGGCTTCTTTTATTTGTTTTCTAATTCGCTCTGCCTCTCTTTTTTTTACCTGAATTTCCTGTGAAGGACTAAGCTTGTCAGATGCCTGCTCATCACTAACTTCAACTAGTTGAAGCTGACAAAACTTAGAAAGCCTTTTAGTGTACTCTGTTACAGCTTCTTTTAAATACTTTTCCTTAAGTTTACCAACTGCTATTATATTAATTTTCATTAAATACCTCAGTTTAAATAGTGCTCAATTTTACCTTTAACTGATTTTATATTACTACTGCTTCACTAGCTTGACCCCTTGATGCTACAGAAAGCATAATATCTTTTGCAATATCTATACTCTTTTCTTTAAGTATATTTTTTACAGTTTGATATGCTAATTCTGGAAAATTGTTTTCCCTGCTTAAATGCCCTAAGACAAATCTTCGTGTTCCTTTTTGTGCAAGATAAGCCACAACTTTTCCAGCCATTTCGTTTGATAAATGCCCTCTATCACCCATTATTCTTTTCTTTAAGCTCCATGGATATTTACCCATTTTGAGCATTTCAACATCATGGTTTGATTCTAGAAGTAAAACATCGCTTCCTTCAATATAAGTTAGCAACTGTCTATTCATATGTCCTATATCGGTAGCAGTTGTTATTTTTTTATTTTCCACAAAAAAATTAAATCCAACTGGTTCAACGGCGTCATGAGGAATAGGGAAAGGATTTACAAAAATATTCCCTATTTCAAATCCACTACCTGTATTAAAGTATATTTTATTATTACTACAAACAGGCCCTACTGTAGACTCCATTGCATTCCACGTGTTTAAGTTTGCATATATGGGAATGTCAAATTTTCGAGATATTATGCCCGCACCCCTACTATGATCTATATGCTCATGAGATATTAAAACAGCACTTAATTCTGTTGGATTTTCTCCAATAGAAGAAAGAGCTTCAATAATTTTTTTTCCACTTAAACCACTATCAATTAATATTTTAGTTTTGCCTGATGACAGAAAAATAGAATTTCCACTACTTCCACTGTACAAACTGCAAAATTTTATCATTTGTTATCTCCCAACTATTTTACATCTATTTTTTCTCTTCTTATTTTTGCACCTAATCCTTTTAGTTTCTCTTCAAAATTTTCATACCCTCTATCTATATAACATGTCTCATATACTTCAGTCTCTCCATCTGCAACAAGTCCTGCTACAACCATAGCCGCACCTGCTCTTAAATCCACAGCTTTCACCGGTGCTCCTGAAAGATTTGCTACCCCTTCAACAACTGCCATTCTTCCTTCAACTCTTATTAATGCACCCATACGTTTTAATTCATCAACATATTGAAATCTAGAATCCCAGACCCCTTCAGTAATTGTACTTGTTCCTTTTGCCAGGCAAAGCATTACACATATTGGTGGCTGAAGGTCCGTAGGAAAGCCAGGATACGGCAAAGTCTTAATGTTTGCTTTCTGAATATCTGATGTTCCTATAATTCTTATCCAGTCTCCACCTTCTTCTACACTTACATTCATCTCCAAAAGCTTAGCACTTAAAGATTCCATATGCTTTGGTATGATATTTTTTACAACTACATCACCTTTTGTTGCCGCTGCCGCTATCATAAAGGTACCTGCCTCAATCTGATCAGGTATTATAGAGTGAACAGCTCCTCCACTTAAGTTTTTAACTCCCTTTATCTTTATGACATCTGTGCCCGCGCCTTTAATATTTGCCCCCATGGCATTTAGAAAATTGGCCACATCTACTACATGGGGCTCTTTTGCTGCATTTTCTATAGTAGTTGTTCCTTCTGCTTTTACTGCTGCAAGCATAATGTTTATAGTAGCACCAACACTTACAACATCCATATAAATTTGATTACCTCGTAATTTTGAAGCTTCAAGCTTCACTATGCCATGATTTATCTCAACTTTAGCTCCTAGCGCCTCAAACCCTTTTATATGCTGATCTATTGGTCTAAATCCAAAATCACATCCTCCAGGAAATGAAACTTCAGCTTTCTTGAATTTTCCTAAAAGAGCTCCTAAAAGGTAATATGACCCTCTAAGGCATTTCACCATGTCATATGTAGCAGTGTAAGATGTCAGAGTTTGAGAATTTATACACACAACATCTTCTTCATATGTAACCTCCGACCCCAAATCTTTCAATATATCAATTAGTGCTTTTACATCTTTAATGTCCGGTAAATTTTCAATTCTGCATGGACCATCAACTAATATAGCCGCTGGTATTACTGCAACAGCAGAATTTTTAGCCCCACTAATACTAACTTCGCCTGTTAGAGGCCTACCGCCTGTTAAAACCAATTTATCCAATCGTAACGCCCCCACTATAATTACATACTATTTTTAGCATAATCTATTACCTCACCGTCGTAAGCTCTAAAAAATAATTGCTCACCATCTGAAATTCTGATACGCCATACTGGTATATCATTTAATTCATTAATTTCATCTTCTATTCCATGTGCTTTAAATCCAATATCAATACCTATTATTTCTATGTCTTTGATGCTTTCATGGTTTTTTATTAGAACTTGATAAGCAGGTACTATACTATTGCCTTGTATTATACCATCTATTTCCCTGTATCTACATTCTAAATATGAAATACCTTCTGAAGTCACACTAATAGCAATATAGTTTTCAAATACCAATAAGCCTTTATGTTTTTGTCGTAGTATATAGGTATTTTCATTTTTTATATAGTCAAACTCAAACTCACTTATAGGTACATTCGTGTTTTTAAATACAACAGCTAAATGTGAAAATACGTCTTTTAATGTTTTAACTTCATCAATATTATCTATTAAATTTTCATTTTTGTAAATAAAATTATATTCATTTTTAAATAATAATTTCTGACCGTTCCTTTCAATCTTCTTTTGTTCTTCTATTTCACTAGTTAGTATTTTTTTATCAAATAAATTTTCTACAATTTTAAATTTATCAACACTGCTATTTTTATAAGTTAAATAACCTACCTGTTTATTATATAACGGTATATCAGAATTTACAATAACCCCTCTATTTAAAAGGACAACTTTTGTATTATCTATTGTCTCCTTAGAAATTCCTTCTTCGCTAAGTACCCTATGAAGAATACTTCCTAGAAAAATATTTAAAAGGACAAATATTATTATAAGAATGCTTTTAGCTTTTGACCATTCCATAGCTGTTCACCCTTTTCTATCGTTCTCTCATAGGAACAATATATCTTGTATTATCAATTGTTTCAATAACCCAAACAGGTTTAATACTTTGAGTATTTAAAGTGTAACTTATTTCATAAGATACACTTTTGTCTTTTATTGAAAAATTACCATTTATTAAATTGCTATATAAGGCAAATGTATCATCAAGAAGATCTCCAAAGTTTACATTTAAATCCAATGTTTCTTGCCCAACTTCAAACTTCCTTAACACCCATTGACAGTTAACAACTCTCTTACTGTTTGCATTTATTGTAATTCCATGATTTACTGAAGTATTAGAACCTACAACAGGATATTTGTTAACAAATACAGACATATCATTAATCTTATAGTCAAAATAAAATGTGTAAAAATTAGCCTGTTCAACCATTCCTGCTAAATATATGTCTGCACCAGATACAAGATTTTCTCTTTTCTTTATAAACTCTATGGCCTTTTGAAATGCTTCAATTTCATTTCCTTTTTCATTCCTGTCTAAAACAGATAAGTATCTATACTCTAGCATCCCATCTCTGCTAATTCTATAGGTATTGCTAAAATTCTTAAAAACTATTGCACTGTGTGCATCTATGCTCCGAATAAAACTGTCTTTTTCACTACCTAGAACTTCTTCTGAAATCAAATTTATATCAATACTATCCGGACTTATATTGCCCAAGTCATATGGAATACCAGCAATAATATTCCTAAAACCCCTATACTTGTTGCCTTTTGCCACAACTAATACATCTGGTTTAAAATTATATCTTGAACGACTGCTTGTTGGAAATATCTCCTTAACAACTTCAAAACTATCTGACTCGCTTTCATATAACTGACTTATAACCACATCATAATCGCTTCGGCTTAGTCCTTCTTTATTAAAATGCATTGTATACATGTAAACTCTAATACCGTCATAAATATATATATTGGCATTATTATTTATGTTTTCTGATGGCAAAACTGCTATTTTGTAGATGCCTGAAGGTTTAAAATCTGAATAGAATTTAACTCTTAAAAAAGCAGCCATTAAATTAGAGTTTAAGTTACTTTTAAATTCAAACACAGTGGATTTTCTTACAATAACCTCTTCCCATTTTTCTTCAGAAAATTCTCGTTCTGCTAATATATTTTTATTAGAAAGTATATTTCCTATATAATATTTTGCATCATACCACAAACTGTCATAATGTTTGTCATTTTCATTTATAACCCAGTGAGGATTTTCAAATCCTTCTGTAACTCTGATTCTATATGGTTTTATATAATCACCTGTGTCTATTGTTACCTGTTTTTTAGGGCTATTAAAAACACCCCATAAAAAATTAGTAGGCATTCCTCCGTTCTGATAATACCAAAGGACACCTACCTGTACTACACTTGTTATTACTAAAATAATCAATATGTAATTTTTAAATTTATCGTTTTTTGTCCAGCTCATTTAACATCCCTGACCTTATGATCCAAACATTCTGTTTAGCATATCGTTTATTCTGAAAAAGCCACCTCTCATTGCATCTTTAACCCCTTTGTCCAGCAATGTAACTGTAAAAGTATTAACTTGAGCATTTTCACCTAGGACAACACCTTTTAGGCTTTCATCTTTTGCTTTTTCAATTTCATCATTCTTATACGCTACAATTCTAATCCTATTAGCACCTACATCAGGCAACTCAATCTCTTTGAAGAAAAACCCTGAAAGTCCTATTTGCCATGAGCTTTCTCCATCAGTATTTTCAAAAGGCTCATATTTCTCTGTTTTTTCATCATACATAAAAAGCTTTACTGTTATATTATTTTTGTCGGAGTTACCACAAACTATGTAGGATTTCCTAAAAGTAGATTCGTCGCCCTCAGGTCTTGTTATTCTTACTAAAAACTGTTCAGTATCTTTTGTCTCTTTACTTGAAAATAAATCATCTTCAAACTTTGCATAGCCGTTGACACATAAACTAATTGTAAGAATTACCAGTAACAATAAGCAGATTACTCTTTTTAACATTATAAACACCTCATAAAAACAAGTAATTTAAAAATAATTACTATTATATACTTCTAAATATATTATACTATTTTTATGTTACAAGACCGTTACATACCATTTAAAATTGAATTACATTAAACTTTGTCTACTCCTTCTACTGGTAGCTTTATTGTAACCTCTGTTCCCTTACCAGGCTCACTGCTAACAGAAATATTACCATTATGTGCTTCTATTATTTCTTTAGCTATTGCAAGTCCAAGGCCAGTTCCTCCCATTTCTCTTGATCTTGCCTTGTCTGTCCTATAAAACCTTTCAAATATTCTAGATAAATCTTCTTTAGGAATACCTATCCCTGAGTCTATTACTTTTACATATACATTACTGTACATTTTCCCGATATATACCGTTATTTTCCCTTCAACAGGGGTATATTTTATTGCATTAGTTAATATATTAATAACAACCTGTTCTATTCTATCTCTGTCTGCCTTTACATTATTGACTTCACCTATTGTAAAACATTCTATATTTTGCTTTTTTTCACCAGATGCCAGTTGTAATTTCTGAATACAATCTTTTACCATATTTTCAAGAGAGAAAAACTGCATGTTCCACTTCATTTGATCATTATCAAGCCTTGAAAGCTGCAATAGGTCCTTAACTAATCTTGTCATTCTGTCAGCTTCTGAGTTAATAACATTTAAAAATTTTATGGCCATTTCTCCATCTTCTAAGGCTCCATCTAATAGCGTTTCAGAGTAACTTTTTATTGATGTTAAAGGAGTTCGTAATTCATGTGATACATTTGCAACAAACTCCCTCCTCATTTCTTCTAGTTTTTCTTGTTCTGTTATATCATGTAAAACAGCAATAATACCTTCTGGGCTATCGTCCTTATCTGTAAAAAGTGCAAAGTATACCTTTACACATTTATCTCCTATAGTGGTAATAACATCCTTTGTGTTGTATATTTCAAGGTATGATATTTCTTCTATGGAAACTCCTAAATTATACTTTTTAGAAAACTGGTTAAAATTCATTTCACAGTCTGTTATCTCAAGTATAAACTTAGAAGTTGGATTTATATGAATAATTTCACCTTTAAGATTAAATGCAATTATACCATCTGTCATATAGTTTAAAATAGTTTCTATTTTGTTTTTTTCTCTTGAAACTTCATTTAAGTTCTTTTGTAGCTCTCTTGCCATATAGTTAAATGCTTTTGTAAGCTTCCCTATTTCATCGTCAGATTTAACTTCAAGTACCTGTCCAAAATTCCCTGCTGCAATTTTTCTTGCCTTATGCATTAGATTAACTATTGGAACAGTAATTGTCTTTGAAAGCATGTATCCAAACAATATCGCTAAAATTATAGCAATAATAAAACTTAAGTATATAATTCTGTTAAATTCATCTATTAATCCTGACCACTCTTCTCTATCGTATCTAAAATAAAGTATCAAATCAGTATTTTCAATTGGCCGGGCATAGTCAAAATAATCCCTACCTTGACTAACTGCAACGGTGCCTTTATCTCCAATTTTTCCAGCTAATGCAGCAAGATAATTTCTAGATGTTAGGATCTCATTGCTCAAACTTTCCCATCCTTGATTAGTTCTCTCATTAGATTGAATAATTTTATTTGTTTTGCTATCAATCAATGTATATGTTTTATAATGATTTAAATGAAAATGCACCATAACATCAACATTAATAGTAAAAAATTTTTTTATTTCTTCTATGTCCTCATCTGTAGACACCTCAATGTTTAATGGCCATCTTTTAAATCCATCTTCTATTCCTTGCCTAAAAGTGTCATAATAAAAAGATTCTACAAAGTAATTTAAAGAAACTGCTGCAGAAGCCATTAAAACAAATGCTATAAGAATAAAAATTAAAACTAGTCTCCATTGGAGACTTTTAAAAAACCTAATACGTCTTAAGCGCATATTACCCTCACTTAAAGAATAATCTTGTTTGAATCTTAGAGTGTTTTCTCAAGCTGTAAACAGGTTTATTTAATCCTTTTCACAGCTTGAATTTTTATGTGTTTTAGTTTTTAATGCTTTGAATTTGTGCGCTTGCATTTTGTTTGCTTTCGCAAACATGCACATGCGCAGACGACATTCATTCGCACTATACTTTTGGTACTATTTTTGAATGCTTTGTGCTCATGAATGTCTAGTTTACATCCTTATTAAAATAATACCCTACTCCTCTTTTTGTCATAATATATGACGGATTACTTGGATCTTTTTCTATTTTTTCTCTTACCCTTCTAACTGTTACATCCACAGTTCTTACATCTCCATAATACTCATATCCCCATACTTTTTCAAGTAAATTTTCTCTTGAAAAAATCTGCCCCTGCTGAATTGCAAGAAATTTAACCAATTCAAATTCTCTTAATGTAAGCTCAATAACCTTACTGTTCCTTTTTACTTCATAGCGGTCTATATCTATTTCTAATTCTCCAAACTTAATAACTTTCTGAGCCTTATCTTTATCATTTGAAGCAATTCTTCTAAGATTTGCCTTTACTCTAGCCATAAGCTCTCTTGTACTAAATGGTTTAGTTATATAATCATCTGCTCCTAGTTCCAATCCAAGAACCTTGTCAACTTCCTCTTCCTTAGCCGTCAACATAATAATTGGAGTGGAAATAGTTTCCCTGAGTTTTCTACACACAGTAAAACCATCCATTTTAGGCAACATTATATCTAATAATATCAAGTCTGGCTTCTCGTCTAAAGCTACTTGAACAGCATGCTCACCATCATTTGCTTCTAAAGTTGAAAATCCTTCTTTAGTCAGATTAAATCTAAGGATATCTACAATATTTTTTTCATCATCAACAATAAGAATTTTTGTATTTGTATTCACAAAACACACCCCTTTTTCTAATTTGGAAGATATGTTTACTCCATAAATTTAATTATAACATTTATATTAAAAAATAGAACAGATATTTTTAAACATTATGGCCATATTATACTATTTTGACTATTTTGAAAATACTTTTCAGTATAAAACCTTTTGATTTAATACCCGTTCAATTTGTTTGTTTCACAAACATGCCAATCCACATTCATCCAAGTTATATTTTTCATGCTATTTTGGTGATCTTTTTTTGCTCATAATCGTCTAATTATAAAATCTTAAATTCCATAAGGTGGAAGAGAGTTTTTGTATAGTTTCCCTATATTCACATTAATAATTCTTTAGATATCTTTCATATGTAAACTTATATTTTAGATTATATTTTAAAAATAGTTGAAATTCCATTATTTTGTGGTATAATAGTAATAGGTGGATGTCCAAGTTATAAATCTGTTTTTTGTAAGTGTAAGTAGCTTTCTTGTAAGAAAACAAAACAAGGAGGAGGGCTGCAGTTCATGTCTACAGAATTAATGTTTACTCTGATTACTAAAATGCATCTTAAGTTAAATAAGTTAATTGAGGAAAACAATTATGATTTATTGAATGAAAATGTTCAACACTATAGCAGAAGACTAGATAAGGTTTTATGTCGCTTTAATAAAATCACTGGTAAATCTCCTGACTTTAATTTAAGCACATATGAACTGAAGAAAATATTAAAGTGTGCAATTTAATAAGAATAACCGTCCCTTTTAAAAAGGTGGACGGTTTTTTATTTTTCTAGACTAACTTGTAAACTTCTGAGCAGTAAAAATGATACTTTTCTTTTCCTCGTCCTATTAACAGGTTTCACAATGCTTTCTCCATATCTTTGAACTATTTCCCTTCAAACCTTTAAACAAATCAAGTAGTAAAACAATAAAAATATGATAAAATTAATATAAAGATTAATATTATGCAAAGGATATACTTATGGAAGAACAAATTAATAATAAACATGATAAAGGCTACAAGGATCTGTTTTCAAATAAAGAGACTTTTATTACTCTATTAAGAAGCTTTGTAAATTAACCTTGGGTGGATGAAATTGATGAAAGTAAATTAGAGTAAATTAATAAGTCCTATATATTGCATGATTTTGCTGAAAAAGAAGCTGATATTGTTTATAAATTAAATTTCAAAGGCAAAAATGTATTCTTTTACTGTTTGTTAGAGTTACAATCAACAGTAGACAAACCAATGCCTATTCGCCTTTTGTTTTACATGAATAAGATATGGCGTGACTACATTAAAAATACAAAAGCTCCTGATAAGTTACCTGTTATTGTTCCAATGGTTTTATATAACGGTAAACCAAAATGGTCTGTACCTCTTAACTTTAGAGATATTCTTTTTGACAGTGCTGTTTTTAATAAGTATGTTGTAGACTTTTCTTACTTATTATTTGATGTGTCCAGATATAACGATGAAGAACTGCTAAATTTGGCCAATTTAGTTTCTTCGATATTTTATCTAGATAAAGAAATTGAACTTAACGAAATAGCTACAAAGATAAAAAAGTTAATATTTGTATTTAAAAAACTTGATAAAAAGGAACTTCAATTTATAAAAAGATGGCTTAGATTTATTGTTAAAAGTAAAATGCCAAAAGATAAGCATTCTGAATTGGATAAAATATTAGATGATAATATCGACCTGGAGGTGGAAGAAATGGTTTCAAATTTTGCATTGTCCATAGAAAAAGCATTTAAAGAATCTGAACAAAAAGGTATCGAAAAAGGTATTGAGAAAACAGCTGAAACTGCTTTTAAAAAAGGTGCTGATATTAATTTTATAGCTGACATTACGGGTTTATCTTTTGATAAACTAAGAGAAATTGAACAAAAAGTTAAAAATCAACAAAACTAATTCAAAGGCACAAATGTAAGCTATTAGTTTACCTTTGTGCCTTTGAATTACACTCTAAAGTGATAAAACATCCAAGATGATCCTAGAACTATTATGCCAGCCAAAACCCATCTCCAAATATGAACTTTTTTATGTGTTACTAATATATTTAATCTCTCATCCCATATAGTTTTTTACTGTTATCAAGAATTTCATATGAAATCAAATTTGCAAGCTGATTAAAAATAGGAATTAAAAAAGCTTGACCAATTACTAATACTAACAAAGATCTATTTAATGATTTTTTTAGTCTTAAACTTTTATTATTCGTATTTGTAAGTCTAATATGAGTATTAAAAATCCATTTACCTACGGTAAAACTAAATTTATAAACCATACAAGTTTCTGTAACTATTAAAAAACAGTATAATAAAATAATTGCTATTATTTTATTAAAAATATTTGCTTTAATTGCTTCCGAAAAGAAAATTAAATATAACAGTTTGATATAGTGTAAGTATTATCAACGTATCAACCATTCGAGCAAAGAATCTAATAACAGGTCTAGTTATATCATTCTCCCATAAACTAGTGTCTTTAGATACCCTAGCTCTTTTGATTTTATATTCTAATAATCTATCCCATTTTTTATATTTTTTATTAATCATATCTTATTTCCCCTATTAAAAAATTTAACATATAATAAATGACTTAATATAACTACTTCCAGTCAATTAGGATTGCTGAAAATATAACTTTCACTACTATTTCGCTACAAAGCCTCTTTTAATGTTAAATAGTCTTCGGTGAAAAGTGGAAGTAATATTTCAGCTAATCCTTAGTTAACATTATCTTTAAGATTATAATTTAATTGCCCAAAAGGACCCGTTTTATTCATATATATAGCAATCTTTCCTGGTTTTCACTGTTTTACAGCATTCCCATTATTTCATAATAATTGAATGCAAGAAACAAAACATAATCCTCTGAAATTTACGTTTGAGCAGTTTGTAGTTTGTAGCATCTCTAAAAGTAATATGTATTGTTCCTTTGAAGCGTGTTATTGTAGCAATAGCATAGTCTATATATTACTTAAAATAAAAACAACTTGCTCATTTTCATTGTAATTAAATATAAACTCTTGATCCTTCATTATTTTTGAAACCTTAAACGCTACTTCCCCTCTAACTTTTTTATCAGGTTCTATACCTTGGCTTAGCCATTCTTTCGATAATATTTCTCCAAACATGTTGTTCATTTCAAAATGAGTAGGCCAAATATAATATGATTTATTGCTCTTATTACTTATTGTAATGTCTATTACTAGCCATTTATAGCCTTCTTCATTCTGCAATTTTTCATCTTCATATGCCCACCTAGTAGAGTTTACAGTTATTCTCACTCCATTATTTTCCACAGTATCACCTATGACATAGGTTTTTGCGTCATATTTGTTAATATCATTTTTACACGCTACGGATATAAGAATTAACATAACTATAACTAATATAAAAAATCTCTTTTTCATTATAACCTCCTCCTACAAAGAAAGAAAATTCACATTAATTTAAAAACTAAATATAATATTATTTACTATAATCATATCAGTTTATCTATAGTCAATAAATAATAATTTTATTAATAACTAAAAGTTTAAATAGCTAGATAATCTATTAAATTCGATCCATTAAATATTACTATTCAAACACTGTTAAGTATAATTTTAGGAGCGACAAATATTAACTTGCCTCTCCAAAAATTTATTCATAGCTAATTTGTGTAAGTTTATTACTTTAAATAGTGACGTTAATATTTTACATCCGTAGTAAAATTTATCTTATTTCTTATCCTTTTCTAAAAAATCTTTTCCAGGTATCTCTCTTCTAAATGAACCTCTTTCAAACAACTCCGTACCAATATAATTACCATTAGAATCTTGTAAGTAATCTCCATCTAATGAAACAAACCTTGCAATAGTTTTTCTTCTTGAAACCCAATTATACTTAAACTCTTCATCATTCGATATACTACGAAGATCTCGACCAGTTGAAGTTTGAGAATATATGTACATCATATTAACCGCTCCAGTACTTACTACTCTTTCCTCATATGTTATATATGTTATTTCTAAAGTATACTCTTGATTAAAATTTCCCCAACTTAAATTAGATGCAGCCCAAGCTTCAATATATATTTTTCGTAAACTGCTTTGAGCATCTACAATAAACTGGGCTTCCTCATTCATAATAAAGCTTATATACCCTACAATACCAAACGTTGTTACATTAAAAGTAGACAAAAGTAAATCTATTGCTGACATGTTTTCACTATATTTACTTAAGAATTCGTTACTATTCATTAAATGATTAATATATGAGAGGCCATCTTCTGGTGTTAAATTATATAATGTGGTTTGAGTATTTCTTACAACATTGCCACTTGGATCTATATATAATATTGGTCTGGTCGAGTAATGGCGTGCCAGCTATTGCTACATTTCCATTACCCGCCTCTAGAACCGTACGTGAGGTTTTCCCTCATACGGCTCACTTAATGACTTCTTCTTACAGTTTATGTTTCCTATTGTGATGGTTTTGCTTTCTGGTTATAATATCTTATCTGGTAGTCATTGTATAGACCCCACTTTTCATATATTACTTCCTTACTCCACGTCTTCCATCCAAAGCCTTTCTTTCCTTGGGATTTCCTCACATACCTTCTGACTTTCTTTTCTACCCATTGTTTTACACTCGAGAATATTCTGCTACTGTGACCTATCCTATAATAGTTAGCCCAACCTCTTAATATTTCGTTCAATCCTTCTATTAGTTTACTTACTTTTAAGCTGTTGTTTGATCTTATGTAATTTCTTACTTTAGCTACTAGATTCTGTACTTTCTTTTTCTTTGGCGTTATCAAAACCATACCTCTTGGGCTTTTAGGTGTTTCTACTTTTCGATATGTAAAACCTAAAAAGTCAAAAGTTTCTCCCTTATTCATATCAACTACTTTTGTCTTTTCCTCATTCAAGCTCACCTTTAGTTTAACTAGTTCTTCTTTGAGCCTTCTAAATGATTTCTTGACAAGCCAATCTAATGAGGGATGTCCATTTACGAGAATAACAGTATCATCAGCAAAACGACAATAGTCCATCTGCTGGTATCCATTGTACTCTGTTTCTTTAATCCCTTTATCAAACATTTTATCTATTTCTGTTAGGTATATATTGCTTAGAATTGTTGATATGACGCCCCCTTGAGGCACACCTTTCTTTCCTGTAGCTTTCAATATCTTCCCTATCAGTCCTAAAAGTTTATCATCTTTTATTCTTTTCTTTATTTTCTTCATTAGAATATAATGATCTACGTTATCAAAGTATGCACTTAAATCCAGGTCTATGATTTTTGTAAATCTTCTCATGATTCCGGTGCTTACTTTTGTAACTGCTTGATGCTGTGATCTTTTAGGTCTGTATCCATAGGAATTTTCACTAAAATCAGCTTCAAATATTGGTTCAATTATCTGCTTTATAGCTCCTTGAACTACTCTATCTTTTATTGTTGGAATTCCTAATTTTCTTAACTTGCCATTTTCTTTCTCTATGTAAACTCTACGGTTTTTATCAGGTCTGTAGGTTCCTTGAACAAGTTCTTCTCTTATTTCCGCGATAAACTTGTCAACTCCATATTGTTCTATATCTTCAAAAGTTCTATTATCTATTCCTGCTGCTCCTTTGTTTTCCTTTGCTTCTTTATATGCCTCTCGAAGCACTTCTTCCTTTGCTACATGACAATATAGTCCCCAAAATTTCTTTTGCTTTTCAGATTTCGCTGTAAGATATATCTTTCTTCTCAATTCCTGCAATTTCCTAGTAGCTCCTGTCCTCACTACCTTGCCTCCTATTATTGTTGAAAGTATTATCATTAGTTCGGCTCCTTCCCTCCTCTGATTTTATGTTGAATCAGGATCATTGGTACTACGTGCCGTTCCGCCACCCTCCCACCTTTCGGTTGACTTCCCTCTCGGTTATACAGCTTAACTTGCTCCAATGTATTTCTCATTGGGACGGGTAGGGCTTCCCCACTTACATCTTAAAACCTTCTGCACATGCAAGCACTTCCACCCCATCAAAGATGAACAGCCAATTGGTAGTCATGATGTTCACTGCTGTCTTCGCCCAACAACCAAAGGCTCGACCTTTGACACTAAGTACATTTTGAGGCTACTATTGTGTTCACTTTCGTTACAGCCTGTGCATTTGCTCCCCTGACTGAATCAGAGTTTGTCAGCACGCTTAGACAGTTCAATCTCTTTCCCCATCCGTGCTCAGCTAAGTAATTCTACCTTTTTATTACTACTGGACTTTCACCAGCAAGTTTTAAGTGCCTTGTTGGGCACACGATTATTTGCGCAATATGTATACAAATTCAAACTAAGTGGATCTGTAGCACTGCCCCAGTAACTATCCTCACTTATAAACCTACCTACCCTTGGGTTATAATATCTTGCCCTTAGGTATATGGTTCCTGTTTCCTCATCAAAGTACTCGCCGCAGTATCTAAATGGATTTGTGTCTCTGTTGCTTTCATGTATTTCGTTTTAATCAACATAGCCGTCCATATTTTTGTCTGCATTAAAATTCTTTGTTATATTTAATATGTATCTTCTTAGCAATACAATATCAGTACTATTTATAAGTCCATCACCATTTAAGTCAGCAGCTACTTTTCCATTTTCTGAAGGGAAGTCCTTTATAATTTCTAAAAGATATCTTCTCAACAAAACAATATCCGTACTGTTTATAAAAGATGCATTAATAATTTCAATATATAGTAACTACACATTCTTTCTCATCTTCCCATGGATTGACATCTACATTGCCCTCCTGAGAATACACATCAATCTTAAATCCTTTATATTTTTGATTTTCCGGATTGTATCCTTCCCATACAACCATAGCTTTTCCCCATTTAGACGACCAACTTCCATCTACATTCTGTCTATAAAAATGATAGTCTCCTTTAGAATTCCATACAACAAATATTTTATAAGTTCCGTCTGGAGCTCTATCATATTGCTCAATACGGTGAAATGCCCGTCCTATATATCCCATGTCGGCAGCTACTTTTCCATTTTCTGAAGGGAAGTCCTTTATAATTTCTAAAAGATATCTTCTCAACAAAACAATGTCTGTACTGTTTATAAGACCATCACCATTTAAATCACCAAAAAGTATCTTCTCTTGATTACCAAAAGCATCATAGTTGTATTTTCTTACAACTTCTCCTTCTTCATCTGTCAAGTGAACTACATCACCATAACCATTAAATAAGTAAAATTTCTTTTGGTCTGATAAATCATCCATGTATATAAGATTTATTCCTCTTATATACTTACTTATTAACTCTTTATTGCCGTTTATCTCACCAACTGTGTTTTGTTCATCCCATATAAAGGTTGTTATTTCTCCATTTATATTTTTCTCATGTCTTAGTCCATCTGCTCTGTATGAATATGTATATATTTCACCATTTTCAAGTACTTTTGTCAACCTGTTTAAAGAATCATATCTGTATTCTGTTTTATTTGTATGTACAGGGTTTTCTACTTTTCCCCTTATTACTTCTTTAATACCTGATTATAACTATCTGTACCTTCATTTAATGGATTATATTCTTCAATATCATTATTGATGTTTCTTAAATATATTTTGTATTAATTGATACGGCAAAATTCCAATTTTGACTACCTCCCAAGGTTCTACATAGTTCTACTGTATCTGAAATCCTAGTCCAAGATATTCCATTAAATCTTTCTACAATTTTATCACTACTACTTCCGTTTCCACCTATAGCATATATGTATTCATTTAATTATTTCCCTTCAAAGCTTTAAACAAATCAAGTAGTAAAAACAATAAAAATATGTTAAAATTAATATAAAGATTACTGTTATGCAAAGGATATACTTATGGAAGAACAAATTAATAATAAACATGATAAAGGCTACAAGGATCTGTTTTCAAATAAAGAGACTTTTATTACTCTATTAAGAAGTTTTGTAAATGAACCTTGGGTGGATGAAATTGATGAAAGTAAATTAGAGTATATTAATAAGTCCTATATATTGCATGATTTTGCTGAAAAAGAAGCTGATATTGTTTATAAATTAAATTTTAAAGGCAAAAATGTATTCTTTTACTGTTTGTTAGAGTTACAATCAACAGTAGACAAAACAATGCCTATACGCCTTTTGTTTTACATGAATGAGATATGGCGTGACTACATTAAAAATACAGAAGCTCCTGATAAGTTACCTGTTATTGTTCCAATGGTTCTATATAACGGTAAACAAAAATGGTCTGTACCTGTTAACTTTAGAGATATTCTTTTTGACAGTGATGTTTTTAATAAGTATGTTGTAGAATTTTCTTACTTATTATTTGATGTGTCCAGATATAACGATGAAGAACTGCTAAATTTGGCTAATTTAGTTTCTTCGATATTTTATCTAGATAAAGAAATTGAACTTAACGAAATAGCTACAAAGATAAAAAGGTTAATATTTGTATTTAAAAAACTTGACAAAAAGGAACTTCAATTTATAAAAAGATGGCTTAGATTTATTGTTAAAAGTAAAATGCCAAAAGATAAACATTCTGAATTGGATAAAATATTAGATGATAATATCGACCTGGAGGTGGAAGAAATGGTTTCAAATTTTGCATTGTCTATAGAAAAAGCATTTAAAGAATCTGAACAAAAAGGTATTGAAAAAGGTATCGAGAAAGGTATTGAGAAAGGTATCGAGAAAGGCATTGAGAAAGGTATCGAGAAAGGCATTGCAATTGAGAAAGGCATTGAGAAAGGCATTGAGAAAACAGCTGAAACTGCTTTTAAAAAAGGTGCTGATATTAATTTTATAGCTGATATTACGGGCTTATCTTTTGATAAACTAAGAGAAATTGAACAAAAAGTAAAAAATCAACAAAACTAGTTTTAAGGCACAAATGCAAGTAATTAATTTACATTTGTGCCTTTGAATTAAAATGTGTTAAGTTCTAATATGGTTCCTGTTTTCTCATCAAAGTACTCGGATTTGCGTATCTGTTGGTTTCATCCATTTCATTGTAATCAACATAGTCATCCATTTTTTTGTCTGTCATGAAGTTTTTGTTACGTTTAATATATATCTTCTTATCAATACAATATCTGTAATGTTTATAAAATCATCACCATTTAAATCACCAAAAAGAATCTTCTCTTGATTACCAAAAGCGTCATAGTTGTAGTTTCTTTACACATCTGTCAAATGAACTACATCCTCATGACCATTAAATAAGTAAAATCTCTTTTGGTCTGACGATTTTAGTCCTAAATTTTTCATTTTTTAAACATGCCAACGCAACTTTTCAAGTATGACAAAATTACAAAAAATACTAGTTAAAAATAGTTATAACACATCCTTTTTCTTCCTTCCAAGGTTTTACTTCAGCTTTACCACTTTGTGAATAAACATCAATCTTAAGACCTCTAAACTTTGGATTTTGTGGATAAAAATCTTTTACATCTTCAAAAATAGGTATGTACTCACCACTCTTATCCATGTAAATAGGCTCACTTAATGCCAATACTAATTCATACCAATATGTTTCCCCACTTATAATTTTATTTCCATTACTCAAATTAATGTTTTCGAGTCTATAATCCTTTGTCTGATCAACATATGCTTCAATTCCCTTTTTAATATTTAATGCCGTTCTATCATCAGAATTCATTACTTTACTTGAAAACAATGAATTTATACTATTTATAATAAAATATATGGAAAACAATAAAATTATGATACAAACCACTACTACTATTTTTTTTGATTTAACATAAGCCATTAGTATTACATATCTCCCTATTACTTGAAATTTTTTTTTGCAAAACTTCCATGTCATTTTTTATAACGCGAACAAAGTCTTCTGCTCTTCTATTCATGGTTCATAAGTGTCATTTTTTTATAGCGCTTTTTTCATATATCACTTTGCACTATTTCATAGTTATTAATTAATGTTTATTCTGTAATACCAAAAAATAAATATCCAAAAAACTCGTCATTACTGCTTAATGATTTTACTTTAAAGCTGTTAAGTCCCGTTTTTTCAAGTTGCATTTCAATGTATACCTCAACACTTTTACCGTTAAAATTTAAATAGGACTGTATTCCTACTTTTTGAACTCCATTGACAAAACGTTTGTTACCACTTCCATATGAACTATCATTAGCCATACTAAATTTTTTCTCATTGAAAGCAGTGATAATATTATAACGCAATTCTTTGTATGTTTTGGTTTCGTCTTTGTATGTAATAGCCGTATCGTCATATAGAAATGTATCAACTTGAGAAACGTCATAACTCCCCATGCGTCTTGAATACTCAATAGCATATTTCGTATCAACACTTTGCAAATATATAAAATATACTGTAAAAACAATAATTACAAAGACAACAATTATTCCTACAATTATAAGTTTTTTCATTTTTGGTCTCCTTGTTTATTTATTGTGGTATAAATTGTCTCATAGGCACACTTGAAGTTTTTGCAACCCTAACTCTCATAATATAAACTTCATTATACACTCTCAAATACACCGGAAAAGACGTCCTGTGTGTTGTAATACCCGAAAATCTTCCTGATTTTTTTGAAAAGCTTGAAAAATAAGTATTTCCGTATGTTGTAACGCGCTGAGTATTTGCAAAGTTTTGAGCGAAAGCACCATTTGCTGTATTACAACCATGAAATGAGGCATACGGCTGCAATATAACGCCTTTCCCATTAATTAAGCGTAAACTCGCTCCAAAGTTCAGTTTTTTGGCCGATTCCCAAAAATCACCGCTACCACCACGCATTTCTGGACCGCCACCATGACCATGTGAATAGATATCCATCCCTTCTATTAAGCTATATCCTGCCCACATATCCCATGTTCCTTCTAAACCAGCACGGTCATCAAGTCTTTGTAAGCAAATATCACTTTTTGGAATACCCATATCAATCAATTCTTGTTTTCGGGTATAAGCTGCACGAGCAAATGAATTTCTTTGAGTGAAGTCAGACCATGTTTCACTATCCCAATGGTCTGTGTTCAAAGAAACTGTAACACCATTATTGGCTTTATATTGCACATAATCGGCTATATCACTGCCACCATATGACCAACCTATAATGAAAGTAAGTCCGCTTGGGTCAATGTACAGGATAGGTCTGGTCGAGTAATGGCGTGCCAGCTATTGCTACATTTCCATTACCCGCCTCTAGAACCGTACGTGAGGTTTTCCCTCATACGGCTCACTTAATGACTTCTTCTTACAGTTTATGTTTCCTATTGTGATGGTTTTGCTTTCTGGTTATAATATCTTATCTGGTAGTCATTGTATAGACCCCACTTTTCATATATTACTTCCTTACTCCACGTCTTCCATCCAAAGCCTTTCTTTCCTTGGGATTTCCTCACATACCTTCTGACTTTCTTTTCTACCCATTGTTTTACACTCGAGAATATTCTGCTACTGTGACCTATCCTATAATAGTTAACCCAACCTCTTAATATTTCGTTCAATCCTTCTATTAGTTTACTTACTTTTAAGCTGTTGTTTGATCTTATGTAATTTCTTACTTTAGCTACTAGATTCTGTACTTTCTTTTTCTTTGGCGTTATCAAAACCATACCTCTTGGGCTTTTAGGTGTTTCTACTTTTCGATATGTAAAACCTAAAAAGTCAAAAGTTTCTCCCTTATTCATATCAACTACTTTTGTCTTTTCCTCATTCAAGCTCACCTTTAGTTTAACTAGTTCTTCTTTGAGCCTTCTAAATGATTTCTTGACAAGCCAATCTAATGAGGGATGTCCATTTACGAGAATAACAGTATCATCAGCAAAACGACAATAGTCCATCTGCTGGTATCCATTGTACTCTGTTTCTTTAATCCCTTTATCAAACATTTTATCTATTTCTGTTAGGTATATATTGCTTAGAATTGTTGATATGACGCCCCCTTGAGGCACACCTTTCTTTCCTGTAGCTTTTAATATCTTCCCTATCAGTCCTAAAAGTTTATCATCTTTTATTCTTTTCTTTATTTTCTTCATTAGAATATAATGATCTACGTTATCAAAGTATGCACTTAAATCCAGGTCTATGA
>VLTH01000002.1:223841-251152 GCA_008125075.1 Acetivibrio alkalicellulosi
TTGAAAAATAAGTATTTCCGTATGTTGTAACGCGCTGAGTATTTGCAAAGTTTTGAGCGAAAGCACCATTTGCTGTATTACAACCATGAAATGAGGCATACGGCTGCAATATAACGCCTTTCCCATTAATTAAGCGTAAACTCGCTCCAAAGTTCAGTTTTTTGGCCGATTCCCAAAAATCACCGCTACCACCACGCATTTCTGGACCGCCACCATGACCATGTGAATAGATATCCATCCCTTCTATTAAGCTATATCCTGCCCACATATCCCATGTTCCTTCTAAACCAGCACGGTCATCAAGTCTTTGTAAGCAAATATCACTTTTTGGAATACCCATATCAATCAATTCTTGTTTTCGGGTATAAGCTGCACGAGCAAATGAATTTCTTTGAGTGAAGTCAGACCATGTTTCACTATCCCAATGGTCTGTGTTCAAAGAAACTGTAACACCATTATTGGCTTTATATTGCACATAATCGGCTATATCACTGCCACCATATGACCAACCTATAATGAAAGTAAGTCCGCTTGGGTCAATGTACAGGATAGGTCTGGTCGAGTAATGGCGTGCCAGCTATTGCTACATTTCCATTACCCGCCTCTAGAACCGTACGTGAGGTTTTCCCTCATACGGCTCACTTAATGACTTCTTCTTACAGTTTATGTTTCCTATTGTGATGGTTTTGCTTTCTGGTTATAATATCTTATCTGGTAGTCATTGTATAGACCCCACTTTTCATATATTACTTCCTTACTCCACGTCTTCCATCCAAAGCCTTTCTTTCCTTGGGATTTCCTCACATACCTTCTGACTTTCTTTTCTACCCATTGTTTTACACTCGAGAATATTCTGCTACTGTGACCTATCCTATAATAGTTAACCCAACCTCTTAATATTTCGTTCAATCCTTCTATTAGTTTACTTACTTTTAAGCTGTTGTTTGATCTTATGTAATTTCTTACTTTAGCTACTAGATTCTGTACTTTCTTTTTCTTTGGCGTTATCAAAACCATACCTCTTGGGCTTTTAGGTGTTTCTACTTTTCGATATGTAAAACCTAAAAAGTCAAAAGTTTCTCCCTTATTCATATCAACTACTTTTGTCTTTTCCTCATTCAAGCTCACCTTTAGTTTAACTAGTTCTTCTTTGAGCCTTCTAAATGATTTCTTGACAAGCCAATCTAATGAGGGATGTCCATTTACGAGAATAACAGTATCATCAGCAAAACGACAATAGTCCATCTGCTGGTATCCATTGTACTCTGTTTCTTTAATCCCTTTATCAAACATTTTATCTATTTCTGTTAGGTATATATTGCTTAGAATTGTTGATATGACGCCCCCTTGAGGCACACCTTTCTTTCCTGTAGCTTTCAATATCTTCCCTATCAGTCCTAAAAGTTTATCATCTTTTATTCTTTTCTTTATTTTCTTCATTAGAATATAATGATCTACGTTATCAAAGTATGCACTTAAATCCAGGTCTATGATTTTTGTAAATCTTCTCATGATTCCGGTGCTTACTTTTGTAACTGCTTGATGCTGTGATCTTTTAGGTCTGTATCCATAGGAATTTTCACTAAAATCAGCTTCAAATATTGGTTCAATTATCTGCTTTATAGCTCCTTGAACTACTCTATCTTTTATTGTTGGAATTCCTAATTTTCTTAACTTGCCATTTTCTTTCTCTATGTAAACTATTCGGTTTTTATCAGGTCTGTAGGTTCCTTGAACAAGTTCTTCTCTTATTTCCGCGATAAACTTGTCAACTCCATATTGTTCTATATCTTCAAAGGTTCTGTTATCTATTCCTGCTGCTCCTTTGTTTTCCTTTGCTTCTTTATATGCCTCTCGAAGCACTTCTTCCTTTGCTACATGACAATATAGTCCCCAAAATTTCTTTTGCTTTTCAGATTTCGCTGTAAGATATATCTTTCTTCTCAATTCCTGCAATTTCCTAGTAGCTCCTGTCCTCACTACCTTGCCTCCTATTATTGTTGAAAGTATTATCATTAGTTCGGCTCCTTCCCTCCTCTGATTTTATGTTGAATCAGGATCATTGGTACTACGTGCCGTTCCGCCACCCTCCCACCTTTCGGCTGACTTCCCTCTCGGTTATACAGCTTAACTTGCTCCAATGTATTTCTCATTGGGACGGGTAGGGCTTCCCCACTTACATCTTAAAACCTTCTGCACATGCAAGCACTTCCACCCCATCAAAGATGAACAGCCAATTGGTAGTCATGCTGTTCACTGCTGTCTTCGCCCAACAACCAAAGGCTCGACCTTTGACACTAAGTACATTTTGAGGCTACTATTGTGTTCACTTTCGTTACAGCCTGTGCATTTGCTCCCCTGACTGAATCAGAGTTTGTCAGCACGCTTAGACAGTTCAATCTCTTTCCCCATCCGTGCTCAGCTAAGTAATTCTACCTTTTTATTACTACTGGACTTTCACCAGCAAGTTTTAAGTGCCTTGTTGGGCACACGATTATTACTACAGTAAGCGTACCAGTTCAGCCCATCCCTTATCGGATCCTCACTTATAAACCTACCTACCCTTGGGTTGTAATATCTTGCCCTTAGGTATATGGTTCCTGTTTCCTCATCAAAGTACTCGCCGCAGTATCTAAATGGATTTGTGTCTCTGTTGCTTTCATGTATTTCATTATAATCAACATAGCCGTCCATATTTTTGTCTGCATTAAAATTCTTTGTTATATTTAATATGTATCTTCTTAGCAATACAATATCAGTACTATTTATAAGTCCATCACCATTTAAGTCAGCAGCTACTTTTCCTTTTCTGAAGAGAAGTCCTTTATAATTTCTAAAAGATATCTTCTCAACAAAACAATATCCGTACTGTTTATAAAAGATGTATTAATAATTTCAATATATAGTAACTACACATTCTTTCTCATTTTCCCATGGATCGACATCTACATTGCCCTCATGAGAATGCACATCAATCTTAAATCCTTTATATTTTTGATTTTCCGGATAAAAATTGTTTAGATCTACAAAAACAGGAATATATGTGCCGTTTTCACCTACATAATAAATTGGTTCTCCTAATGCATATATTAATTCATCCCATTTTGTTTTTGTACTTATAACTTTACTTCCATTATTAAGATTGATGTTTTTTAATCTATAATCATTTGATTGAGCAATATAGGCCTCAATACCCCTTTTTATTTCAAAAGCCCTTCTATCATCAGAAGTTCTTCTACTAGATGGAAAAAACAAAGCGTTTAAAATATTTATCATTAAAAAACTAGAAGAAAAACACAGTATAATAATTAAAACATTAAAAGTTACCTTTTTTCTTTTTTTATTTATCATTACTATTCCCCCCCAACTGCAAAAAACTTTATATCAGTGTATTTACCAAACCTTGTAAAGTCCGGATTGTATCCTTCCCATACAGCCATAGCTTTTCCCCATTTAGAAGACCAACTTCCATCTACATTCTGTCTATAAAAATGATAGTCTCCTTTAGAATTCCATACAACAAATATTTTATAAGTTCCATCTGGAGCTCTATCATACTGCTCAATACGGTGAAATGCCCATCCTATATATCCCATGTCGGCAGCTACTTTTCCATTTTCTGAAGGGAAGTCCTTTATAATTTCTAAAAGATATCTTCTTAGCAAAACAATGTCTGTACTATTTATAAGACCGTCACCATTTAAATCACCAAAAAGTATCTTCTCTTGATTACCAAAAGCATCATAGTTGTAGTTTCTTACCACTTCTCCTTCTTCATCTGTCAAATGAACTACATCACCATGACCATTAAATAAGTAAAATTTCTTTTGGTCTGATAAATCATCCATGTATATAAGGTTTATCCCTCTTATATACTTACTTATTAACTCTTTATTGCCGTTTATCTCACCAACTGTGTTTTGTCCATCCCATATAAATGTTGTTATTTCTCCATTTATATTTTTCTCATGTCTTAGTCCATCTGCTCTGTATGAATATGTATATATTTCATCATTTTCAAGTACTTTTGGATAACATATTTTTTACTTTCTCTGTTTACATCTAAATAATATGTATAGTTATCCTTAAAGGTTATAACCACTATAATGGAATACAGTATGATATCTTTTCATGAACTATTTACTGACCCTTGGCATTTTTTTGTAGGAACCTTCCTATCAGTTTTCTTTTATCTACTTCTTGAATTTTTTCAATTCGCTTTAATGTGTGCTTTTATTTTCTGTACCTAAAAAAATTGTCAATAGATCATTTATATTTTCTATGTTTTCCATTTCATCGTGATTAATGTTAATTCTTTTAGACTTCCCTTCCTCTGTCAATTGAAAAAACATCTGTCCCATCTCGTATCCTTCGATCTTTATGAAATTAATAATATCAAATAATTTTATAATTTCCTTTTCTAAATCTAATTCATGCAAATCTACTTTAATATTAATATGAATCCAAAAGCTATTTCTTTTGAGCATATTTTTTATATCGAGATAAGTTGGAATTTGAGATAATGTAATTCCCTCTTTGTAATTGTTATATACTGGATTTTCATTAATGGCAACGATTGCTTCAAAAAAATTATCATATTCCATACTCTTTATAAAGTTATTTATATTATTAGTTATTTCATTTTCCCAAAATACTATAAATAAGTTATCTGCAAACCCTTCATCTGCATCAAATGGAGGTGATTTAAATTGACGAACTTTATTTAGAGAGGTTATTTTAAATATAAGATCTTTTCTATCTCTTAAATAAATAAAATAATCATAAGTATTATACTTAAAATCATAATTTATTTTAACTATATTGTATTCTTCAGAAAACTTATTTTCAATATATTTAGTAACCATTTTTGTACTCATATATCTTCCCCAAGGAGTACCTAAAAAGAAATAATGCGCACCGAATACTAATAAAATAATTGTTATTATTAATGTTATATTTTGAAAACGGAAAGTTTTTTTCATATATCTTCACCTTTTAATATTTCTATAAAAACTATTAGAATTGATTTTTATAAATACTTAGTTTAATAATCTATCAATCCAACTAATATCTTCTTTTATCGCACCGTGTAGTAATTTATACCAATTGTTTCTTAGTCTTGATTCTAGTTTCTCCTTCCTATTATTTAATTGAGTCTCATATTCTTTCAAAGTAAATGCGTCATTCATAAATAATCTTTTTAAACCAATATAATTTATGTTAGGTATAATATTGTTACTAGTTAGTCTTGACATTGGTATTGCTGATAAATCAGTTAATCTAGTACCGTCGTTAAGTACTCCATGGGTAAGTATTGAGTATGAAACAGTGGTGCAGTTTCTCCATAATAGATTATAACCTGATTTTCCCCATAGTTCAGAACCTGGAATATATAAATTATTACGTTTATTTTTACTATTCCAATCCCAGTATATATCATATGCCTTGCCATGTGATTTTGAAAAATCACCTTTTATGTAGGTACTAGAATTAAAATTTGTGCCTATATACTTATTTAATTCATCAAGACTTTCAAGAGCATAGTCTTCTACGTCAAAAAACATTACTGCATTAAATGCATACTGAAAAAAGTACCATGTTCCATTCTTGTCTTGTAATAATAGGCAAGTGTCACCCATAATACTTGCACTTGAATTTGTAGTATCTTGAAGTATAATAGCATCAAAACCTGACGGGTCAATATAAAATACAGGATTATTTGCGCAATATGTATACAAATTCAAACTAAGAGGATCTGTGGCACTGCCCCAATAACTATCCTCACTTATAAACCTACCTACCCTTGGGTTGTAATATCTTGCCCTTAGGTATATAGTTCCTGTTTCCTCATCAAAGTACTCTCCGCAGTATCTAAATGGATTTGTGTCTCTGTTGCTTTCATGTATTTCATTGTAATCAACATAGCCGTCCATATTTTTGTCTGCCATGAAGTTTTTTGTTATATTTAATATATATCTTCTTAGCAATACAATATCAGTACTGTTTATAAGTCCATCACCATTTAAGTCGGCTGCTACTTTTCCGTTTTCTGAAGGGAAGTCCTTTATAATTTCTAAAAGATATCTTCTTAGCAAAACAATGTCTGTACTATTTATAAGACCGTCACCATTTAAATCACCAAAAAGTATCTTCTCTTGATTACCAAAAGCATCATAGTTGTAATTTCTTACCACTTCTCCTTCTTCATCTGTCAAATGAACTACATCACCATGACCATTAAATAAGTAAAATTTCATTTGGTCTGATAAATCATCCATGTATATAAGATTTATTCCTCTTATATACTTATTTATTAACTCTTTATTGCCGTTTATCTCACCAACTGTGTTTTGTCCATCCCATATAAAGGTTGTTATTTCTCCATTTATATTTTTCTCATGTCTTAGTCCATCTGCTCTGTATGAATATGTATATATTTCATCATTTTCAAGTACTTTTGTCAACCTGTTTAAAGAATCATATCTGTACTCTGTTTTATTTGTATATACAGGGTTTTCTACTTTTCCCCTTATTACTTCTTTAAATACCTGATTTCCATTATCATCATATGAGTAGATTGTCATCTCTTCTATTTCATTACTATTTAATGGGGTTTTAACTTCTTCCTCTACCCTGTTATTTAAGTCATATTTATATCTTGTAACAGACTTACCTTCTATTGTCATTGTCTCTCTGTTGCTGTAATCATCGTAGGTATATGTTTTTGTTTCTATTTGTCTTCCATTTAGCACTTCATTTTCTCTTTTAAGTCTTGCTAAATCATCATATAAGTAGTTTACTACCCTTTTAGATACCATATTATTTTCACTTTCTCTGTTTCCATCTAAATAATATGTATAGTTATAGTCAGAAATTAAAACATCTCCATTATAGTTTGTTAATCTTTCAAGTATGTTTGCAAGATTATACTTATATTCTGTTCTGTTATTATTTTGATATGTCAGTGATTGCCTGTTACCATTGGCATCATACTTATATGTAGCAATAAGCTTACCATTTTCATATACCTCTTCTAACCTGTTCATCTTATCATATTTATAATTTGTATTTATTACAACATCATTATTATGTGTAAGTTTAAATAGCCTTCTATTTCCCTGAAGGTCATAATCATAATCCTTAACAGTATTTGTTGATTGATCAATCTCCCTTTCAAGCATTCCTGTTTTGTAGTATTTGTAGGTAGTAGTTATATCTCCTTGAGTGGCAAGTGTCATATTACCCATAGAGTCATAGTCAAATGATTGAGATATATACTGGCAATTGGAAAGCTCTGAAAAAATATGGTTTTTTAAAATTAATGCTGGTTTTGCAATTTGTTTCTTGTAATAATTTATTTTTCAGAGCTTTCAAATGACCCACTTACCTAAAATAATATATAAACTTCAGCACCAGCCTTTTTATTTCTTATTTGTTTTTAATAATCATACCTATCCAAAAGCAAATAGATGGAATAAATGATGTTATAATATATATCCTGCCTTCTGATACAGGTTCAAAAATTACATTTGACAGAAACGCATTCAGCGGGAATAATGGTAGATTTACCAAGTAAATCAAGCCTCCTGAACTCATCCATCCCACTGTGTTTAAATTTTGAAATGTACTCGCAAAAACAATAATTGCACATGTAATTATGCTAACAATACACACAGATAGCAAGTTATTCCACCAATTATTTTGGGATTTTAATATAAATGCACCGGCTAATATATATAATGAAATTACTGCACCTGTATAAATTAAGAACACACCTATTGATAATACATAACTATAACTTCTTTCAAGCAATAATATGATAAAAGGCATTATTGGCAACAAAATCAATGTAATTAAAACGTGAATAATTATTGCATACATATTATTTTTAAAAATTGATATCAATATTTTAATCCCCCTATTCCTTCAATAAATCTAGTTAAATAAATTATTGATTGATTTTTTGTGTTATTGTATCTATTCTGCTCTGTAGAACGCGTAACTTTTGTTTTTGTATCATCAGTCCAATCATAATTCCTATTGTCTACACCTCTCATAAAAATATGTGATGCTATCAGTTTGTTGTTTATACCTATATTTCCATGTGCATCGATATCTTGAAGCGAATGTAATCCCTGTCCTAATATTTTAAGAGCTTCATCCTTACTATTCTCAAATATTCTCTCAGCTTGAATCTTTCTCATTGTAAACATCCAACTATTGGGGTCTAACGAATTAATGGTTTCATCATATCGATTTTCTGCATGAACCCATATCTCAATTGCCTCTTCAAGAGATCTCTCTGCATGAAGAATACGAGAATCTATCTCTAAAATATCATTTCTATTAAAATGTCTTGATTGATCTTGCCCTGGCAAAGGACCAGTTTTTCCACTATCTGTTCCATAGTTATATTTCCCTATTTTCTTGGCATGCTTATTTGAAAAACCAACAGCTTTTGCCCATGTAATAGTATCAGTTAAGTGAACATCCTTTCCCCAATGTCCGCTTGGATCTATATATCTGATAGGATTATTCTTAACATAAGTGTAAAGATTTAAGCTTAATGCATCATTACTTATACCTCTGAATGAATCCTCACTAATAAACCTGCCTACTCTTGGGTTGTAATATCTTGCCCTTAGGTATATGGTTCCTGTTTCCTCATCAAAGTACTCTCCGCAGTATCTAAATGGATTTGTGTCTCTGTTGTTTTCATGCATTTCATTGTAATCAACATAGCCGTCCATATTTTTGTCTGCCATGAAGTTTTTTGTTATATTTAATATGTATCTTCTTAGCAATACAATATCAGTACTATTTATAAGTCCATCACCATTTAAGTCGGCAGCTACTTTTCCATTTTCTGATGGGAAGTCCTTTATAATTTCTAAAAGATATCTTCTCAATAAAACAATGTCCGTACTGTTTATAAGACCATCACCATTTAAATCACCAAAAAGTATCTTCTCTTGATTACCAAACGCGTCATAGTTGTAGTTTCTTACCACTCCCCCTTCTTCATCTGTCAAATGAACTACATCACCATGACCATTAAATAAGTAAAATTTCTTTTGGTCTGATAAATCATCCATGCATATAAGATTTATTCCTCTTATATACTTACTTATTAACTGATTATTGCCGTTTATCTCACCAACTGTGTTTTGTCCATCCCATATAAAGGTTGTTATTTCTCCATTTATATTTTTCTCATGTCTTAGTCCATCTGCTCTGTATGAATATGTATATATTTCATCATTTTCAAGTACTTTTGTCAACCTGTTTAATGAATCATATCTGTACTCTGTTTTATTTGTATATACAGGGTTTTCTACTTTTCCCCTTATTACTTCTTTAAATACCTGATTACCATTATCATCATATGAGTAGATTGTCATCTCTTCTATTTCATTACTATTTAATGGGGTTTTAACTTCTTCCTCTAGCCTGTTATTAAAGTCATATTTATATCTTGTAACAGACTTACCTTCTACTGTCATTGTCTCTCTGTTGCTGTAATCATCGTAGGTATATGTTTTTGTTTCTATTTGTCTTCCATTTAGCACTT
Source organism: Acetivibrio alkalicellulosi (assembly GCA_008125075.1). Taxonomy (GTDB): domain Bacteria; phylum Bacillota; class Clostridia; order Acetivibrionales; family Acetivibrionaceae; genus Herbivorax; species Herbivorax alkalicellulosi. The sequence continues at coordinate 233,413 of VLTH01000002.1, forward strand.
CATTTTCTCTTTTAAGTCTTGCTAAATCATCATATAAGTAGTTTACTACCCTTTTAGATACCATATTATTTTCACTTTCTCTGTTTCCATCTAAATAATATGTATAGTTATAGTCAGAAATTAAAACATCTCCATTATAGTTTGTTAATCTTTCAAGTATGTTTGCAAGATTATACTTATATTCTGTTCTGTTATTATTTTGATATGTCAGTGATTCCCTGTTCCCATTGGCATCATACTTATATGTAGCAACAAGCTTACCATTTTCATATACCTCTTCTAACCTGTTCATCTTATCATATTTATAATTTGTATTTATTACAACATCATTATTATGTGTAAGTTTAAATAGCCTTCTATTTCCCTGAAGGTCATAATCATAATCCTTAACAGTATTTGTTGATTGATCAATCTCCCTTTCAAGCATTCCTGTTTTGTAGTATTTGTAGGTAGTAGTTATATCTCCTTGAGTGGCAAGTGTCATATTACCCATAGAGTCATAGTCAAATGATTGAGATATATTTTTATCTGGATTGTCTATAGATATAATTTCCTTTGTCTTTAGTCTATTTAAGTTATCGTAGGTCATGGTTGTAATATTACCATTTCTATCTCGTACTTTTTTTAAGTTTCCATTAAGATCGTATTCTTCATACTCTATTACATTTTCCATAGGATCAATCATTCTGTTAAGCTTATTTAAGTGATTGTACTCATACTTTGTCACTGAGTAATTATTATCACTTCTAGGTACAACCCTATCTAGACTATTTATTTGAAGGGGTGAGCTTAATCCTGTGTACATTCTTACTTTATTGCCATCTCCATCATAGTAGTACTGTGTATAATTGTTATTTAAATCATCTGAATTGGTATAGTTTATGACTTTAATAAGCAATCCCCTGTCATCGTATTTAAATCCTGTTCTTCTTACACTTTCATTTTCTCCTGGTAAGCTATTTGTAATGCTTGTCAAAACCACATTCCCATTTTTATCATATTCTGTTCTTTCGATTGAATAGTAAGTAGTATCATTTATTTTAGTAAAAGGAACATGCTTTTCTTCTAACCTGTTTAAACCATCATAATAGTAATAAGTGGTATTATTTCTACCATCTAATACTGATTTAATCAATCCATTTTTATAGTATTCTGACTTTAATACTGATCTGTCTGGATTTTGCTGCTCAATTAGTCTACCTTTAAAATCATAGATTCTAACAAATGTTGAATTATCAGTTGCACTTCTATAAATTATTTGCTCTACTTTTGTATTTCTTAGCCTTCTTCCATTTTCTAAAGTTTCTCCATTAATAACATCATATTTATATTCTTCAATAAGTTCAGGTGTAGAATTTGAACTTTCTAAGAAATATACTTTGGTTAATCTATTCATTACATCATAGTCATATCTATACCTTGCTCCATTTGGAAGCTCTTTTTCTTTTAAATTGCCATAAATATCATACTCAATATACCTTATTCTGTTGTTTTCTTCGTCAGTTTCAGTGCTTATCAAACCACTAACATGATAGGAATACCTTTTACCATGATTGCCTGTGTATGTATGAGTTTTCGTTTCTAGGTTAAGTCCATCAAGTGAAGGATCATACAAGTTTGGAGGAACTACTTTGTTTTTTCTTCCTGCTAAATCATATGTTTCTCTAATAATTGAATCCTTTGAAGGATCGTCAGGATTTTTTATTATAGTCTTTTCTAATCTGCCATTATAGTCATAGTAGTATTCAGTTCTGTTACCTTCATGGGATATAATAGCCGATACCAACCCCATATTGTTGTATTCATATGTTGTTACTTTATTTTCGCCATCAGTTGATGTTTTAATATATCCTTCTGGATAGTATGTAAAGCTTTCTTCATTTCCTTCAGGGTATGTAATTTTTTTAATTAATCCATTTACTTTGTATCCAAGTGCTTGAAGCTCTTCATCTGTGTAATATTCATATCTAGTAATGGCAAAGAACTTTTCATCACTAACGTTTTCTATATATTCAGTAGTTCCATCTAAAGGTTGTACTATTTTCTTTAGTTTAATCATTTCTGGGTCATATATATAATATGTAAGCTTTCCCTCTTCGTCTTTTTCAAAAATAATATTATTTTTTTCATCATATTTATATTCTCTAGAGCTAAGATCGGGGTTGATAATTTTTGTTATATTACCTCTTCCGTCTCTTTCATACTCTGTCCTATTACCATATCTATCGGTTATGTTTTTAAATTCACCATACCTGTTAAATTTCTCAGTTGGTGTACCTTCTACAACAAATGAGTACCCAGTGTATGATCCACTAAATGTAACTGTATCTTGAAAATAAATAACATATAATTTATTATTACTTGCAATAGCACTGGTACTAAAACTATAATTATATGGTTTAGTTATACTTGTTGCAAAATTCCATTTCTTTAAATCAAAATCATATACATATACCATACCTTTTGTTGTATCAACAATATATAATTCATCATTTAAAACAGCAAAATGACCATTTGGAACATTAGTATCATAAATTGACCAGGGATACTCATTTGAGCCTTCCTTTGCAGGATCATACTCTTCGAGTTCATTATTTATGTTTCTTACATATATATTGTTGTTTACTGCAACAGCAAAATTTCTTCCTCTACTTGGTTCTAACGTATCTGAGACTCTTGTCCAGAATTCTCCATTGAAAGCCTCTACTATTTTTCCATCTATTGTATTCGAAGATCCAATTGCATATATTTTTCCACCTAGCTCTACTAAGCATAATCCATGTCTTGCATAATTCAAATTATGATTAGAATCTGTACTCCACACATTTTTTTTAGGGTCATACACATATAAGTTATTTAATGTGTATGAATTGGTTATAAGTGTTACGTTATTATCAGCATAATAAGATTCTACTTTAGATCCCCCAGCTACATATATCTTTCCATCTAGGACACATGCTCCTGCACTGCTCCTGTGTTCTTCCAAACTGTGTATAGACTCCCATTTGTTTGTTTTTGTGTTATAACTATATGATTGTGGTATAGTATAATGAACAATTTGAGTAGGATTATTATCTATATGGCTCTGTTGTTGAATTTTTCCACTTACTGAATAGATTGTTCCGTTTATTTCAGCAAAAGCTGGACTATTAGATCCTATTCCATACTTTTCTTTATATTCCCAGTCAAATCCAGAGTATAAATGATATTCTGCTTCGGTGATTTTATTTTCAGGATCCTGTGTTTTTATAAGATACATATAGTCGTCATAAAACTTTTTTGTAACTCGATTATCACTATCAGTTATCGTTGTAACTTTATTTTCAGTATCATAACTGTAAGTATATTGATTAAATTTATCATTTTTTATATATTTTCTATGCCAATTAACCTTTTCTCTATCTGGACTATTACTGTTATAATAATCAATGTATTCTATTGTCCTTGAGGCTGAATCTCTAACTTCTCTAAGTAAATTTTCACCATTATAATGATAATTATATGTTGTATTATTTTGTGAGTCTACTATCTCAGTAAGCCTTAAATAATCTCTATAATAGGTATACCTATAACTTACTTCATTTCCTCCAGCTATATCAATAATCTTTTCAACTCTGCCATGATCTCCATAAACAATTTCTAATTCTTTGCCTACCTGATCAATTACTTTTTTTACTTGTCCATATTCAGTTACTTCTATTGTTGTAGTGTTGCCATATCTGTCTATTATACCTGTCAAGTATCCATTATCATTAAATTCATAAATATTCTGATCAGTAGTAATTAATCTAAAGCCATAGCTTGTTTCTTCTAATATGTGTCTTGTTGTTTCTCCATAGAAAACACCATCATCACCTGGAAAAAAAGTAACCGAAGATGAGTCTGGTAGAGTTACAACATAGCTTAAGTTCAATTGAGATTTTTTTTCTACTCTTCCTGCAAAACCAAAATACCAGCCTCTTCCAAAATGCCTATCACTTTTATTTTTCGAATTATATATTCTTATAACATTCATGTTTGGGCTTGAAGAAGGTATTGTCATATCAACATATGTCCTTGAAAAATTACCTGATGCAGGGTGAACGCCACTCTCGCCATAGTGTAGCTGTTCGATAAGATCTGGTTCTATCACATTCATTGCATATACTAATTCTTCTTCATGGCTCTCAAAATTATTGAATGATTCTACTTCAAGATCATAATCACTTATTAAATCTGTTTCGTCTGATATTATCTCATCATCAAAGCTAGTATACCTATCTTCATATTCAACATCTTGTAAAACTTGACCATAAACGTTGCTTGTTGTTAACAATGACGACATAAGTACTACTAATATAACTTTTGAAACAATTACCTTAAACTTTCTCATAAAAACTCCCCCTTGATTTAAATTATTTTGAAATTAATTCTAAATTATTATATACTTTTTACTAATTAAAATCAATATTTATATAAAATTAAAAAACCTCTGGGAAATTTAATCCCAGAGGTTTTTATTGTTATCTAACTAATTATTGTGCCGTTACTTGAATTGTGTCTGTATTTCTGTACTTATTACCTGCTGAATCTTCAACATCTAGTCTTTGAGATACTCTCACACTAGCCTCAGATGCGTAAGAATCTCTTACTGTAAGTCTAACTTCATTATCAACTACTGCAACAGCAGTTACGTTATTGTTCCTTACTTCAAATGTGTATATTGACACTGAAGCTGGATTAATATCTTCATTAAACTCTATTGTAACAGTAGAACCTGATACAGTTATATCATCTTTTGTATAATTAGGAGCTATTCCGTCTACAATTGTATCAATTGTTGTAACAACTCTATTGTAAGCTTCAACTCCAAATATATTTCTTAACCTATTTTCTTGTGCTTGAATAACAACTTCAATATCATCAGATACATCCGCTGCAAACTCAGCATCTACAGTTATAGTAACAACTGTATTCCCATCACTATTCCTTGCAGCTGTTAAAGTTTTTATAGTTACTGGAGCACTGTCAACATTTACAACAAACTGATCTCTGTTAATGCTAGCGTCAATTAGGCGTTGATCAAAAGTTATAACCAATCTGTCTTTTGCTGTAGCTTTGATTTCATCTACTTCTGGATAATCTGCCGCAACTGATACTAACTCACCATTAGGTATAATCATACCAGCCATTGCATTTTCAGCTCTGTCTTGAATTCTTTGTACAAATAAGTTCAAATTGTCTACAAAGATTAAGTTTTCTTCTTCTTCAGTAAGTTCAATTCTAACAACTCTATTACCGTCAAAGAAACTTGGATTCTTTTCAAGATTTTTCAAACTTCCGTTAGCTCTCATAATTGAGTAGTTTGATTTTTCAACAGCTGTATTATTTACATCTTCATTAAAGAAGAAGTATAGATAAGCTGGATTTCCAGACTTGTAGCTAACTTTGTCAACTGTTGGTGCAGTTTTATCAGTTATTTCAATTGTCTGAGTGTATTCAGCCATTTTATTTGGTTGAAGAGCATTATCTTCAACATTCTTAATTTTCACTACTATTTTCTTTCCTGAAAGATCTTCACCTAATTCTACAATGAATTCTTTTTCAGGTGATGCTGTTATTACATTAATTGATACTCCATCAATTTCTTTTCCATCAGTGTCAAGAACCTCAATGTTATCTTCATTAAAGAATACTACCTTATCAAAAGTAACTTTAAGAGTACTTTCGTCTTCAACTTCAATACTTGTAACTTTTGGCAGGTCTCTATCAGCTGTAACAGTTACTTCAATTTCTACAGCTTCAAATTTATTACCCCAGTTGTCAACTACATCTACATCATCATATCTAGCTCTAATTCCTACTCTTTGTCTTCCTTCAGCAAGTGGTTTGTCATCTGCATCATTAGCAAATTTAACCCACACTGTGCTAACTGAATCTTCTTTTTCAATTTCATCTGTCATAGCTTCATCTCTGTATATTCCTAACGCTTCCCAAGATGAGAAAGTGTGATAGAAGTTTCCAGGTTGAAGTCCCTTAACTGGTTTATTAAATTCAACTCTTACATGCATTTGATCCACTTTTGTAATAGTTGCAACTGGTGGTGTAGCATCTTTTACATATTCAACTTCGAATGTTTTTGATATATTAGCGAAATTAGCATAATCTTTAAAGCCTTTAACTGTAACTTCATAAGTTGTGCCATCTTTCATTTCATCCCATACAACAATTGAAATTGTGCTTGTGCCGTATCCACTAAAGCTTCCACTTCCTATTGTCGTACTTCCATCTTTAATCTCAACTTCTCCGTCTTCTTTAATAGGTTCACTGAACACTATTTCTAAATTAGTAGGTCCAGTTACTTTTATTTCTAGAGCTTCAGGTATTGTTCCATCAAAAGGTGAAAAATCTTTTTCAACTTTTTCAATTTGAACTCCTGTTGTATCTTTTACGTTTTCAACGATAAGAGTATAGTCACCTTGATTTGTAAGTTGACCAGTTATAGTAACGATAACTGTTCTCTTGTCTTCTTGTAATTCAGCTGATCCAGCTGTGTCTTTAATTTTAATGTTGTCATTGTTTACTGTATCTGCGTCAAGTTCTGCATTAAACTCAACTACTACTTCTTTAAGGTTTGTAGCGCTAACTTTAGTAACTAAAAGCTCGTCAGGTTGAACTATAACCTTAACAGTTGCTTTTAATGTTGTTCCAGCGATTGTACCTTCAATTTCTTGCTCTCCAGCTTCTGTAGTGTTAACTGAAGGCCATGTTACTGCTACTTCACCAGTAGTTTCATCATCATAAGTTACTTCTACTGTTGCAGGCATTGCTGGTATAGCACCTATTTTAACAGTTACATCTTCTAACTCGCCAACTTCAACGATTCTAGCTTTTAAAACGCCTTTATCTTTAGCTAGTTGCTCGTCAACTTTACCAAGTTCGATTAATTTTTCGATAACTGTTACTTCACTACCTTTGTATTTTGCTTGTAAAGTACCGAATGAGATACCTACTAATGAATCTCTGTTTATTCCAGCGTCGCTGTTAAATTTGTTTGCTTCAGCTGATGATAATCCATCAACTTGGCTTAAGCTTGTTGCTGCTGTATGATAATCAAAGTCTCCATCATATCCTAACATTTGAAGGATTAATGAACAATAAGCTTTTCCGTTAAGTGCTTGTTTTGGTCCAAATGTTCCATTTGGAAAACCTCTAACATAACCCTTATCAGTAGCATATGCAACTTGTTTCTTAGCCCATCCTGCAACATCACTAGCATCAGTGAATTTTGCAAGTTTTGAAGCAGCTTCTTCGTCAGAAAGAGCTAAAGCAGCTTCTTCTTCACCAAAAAGTCTTAAAAGCATAGTAACACCAGTTTCTCTGTTAAGCATAGCTTCTAAGTTGGGAACATAATCAGTTGGATCTTCCCCCATAAATAAACCTAAATCATACATAATCCTTGCTTCATCACTATAAGTGAATGTGTTCGCAAATGCAGGCACCAATAAAGTTGAAATCATAGCGATTGCAACAACTAATGCCACAATTTTTTTGAGATTTTTCATACTCTCAAATCCTCCTTGTAAGTTTTTTTTTTTGGGAAGCAGGCTTTAGATGTGAAGCCAGGCTACGCCTTTTCCCTTTTGTCCTAACCTGACTTATCTTGCAATTTGTTCAAGACCGGCGCACATAACCTATCTTGAATTTCAAACTAATTATATCATCGGCATATTTGAGAGTCAACACATAGATTTTAAGTGTAAAGAAATTGTAATAGAATTGAAACAAACTATATAGAACGTAACAAAAATATAAATATGTATTCTTTTAATTATTATATGAAGGGGATTGCTCCCCTTCATAATTCTTTCATTATTTCTTAATAATATTTCTTTGTGCCATCTCTATTGCTTTTTTTACCATGTTTCCACAATCTCTTGAAGAAACTGAACCCCATCCTTCAGATGCAACTGTGTTGTAGACTCCAAGTTCTTTTGCTATCTCTTCTTTTAGCTCTTCAGACATAACTTTTCCCTGTCTACTCACTTTATTTGCCTCCTTTGTTAATTATATTAAATAATTATTTCATTTTAAAGGGTTTAGATGGCTTTGATATTTCATTTAAAGCTTCTGCAGCTTCAGTATCAAATCTCATATCTGCTGCGACATCACCAAGAGCGATTATACCCACAACTTGGTTATTTTCTACTACAGGTACTCTTCTTATCTGCTCATGTGCCATTATTCTTGTTACTTCATCAATATCCATATCAGGCGTTACAGTTGTTACCTGTGATGTCATTACATCCTGAATTTTTGTTTCCTGAGGAATTTTACCGTGTGCAACGTTTCTTACAACAATATCCCTATCTGTAACTATTCCAATAACACCTGTCTGATCACATACAGGTATTGATCCAACATTGTGCTTCTGCATTAACTGTGCTGCCTCTACAATGTTCTTTGCTGGTTCGATATAAGCAACATTTTTAGTCATTTTATCTCTAACCTTCAAATTAATCATCCCCTTATTCATATTTCAATCATATTTTATCCCTTATGATTTTAATTAATCCACTTAAAATATTCAGCATACTCCATATATTGCTATGTTTTATTTTTTTCTACTTATTTATAATAAATCTCTAACATGCTATAATTAATTATACTTGTAGTTTTCAAGATAAAGGATGATTTATATGTTTAAAATTACTAAATGTAAAATTTTCATCGCTTTAATATTTATATTTATCATTATTTTTGTCAACTTTAATTATATATATAACTATTTTTTTTATGCAATGTATGATCAAAATAACTTGAGAATTAACTCTGAGCTTATAAATAGCCATATACATTCAGTTGCATCAGACCCATCAAATAGAGTATATATTAAGACAGTGGTAAGGAACTATCAGGGTCGTGTCATGCCAAATGCTAAAGTAACTTTAAATGTTGATAATGGAGTTGGAGAGTTGTATCCATCTTATGGAGTAACAAATAAGTATGGTGAATTTATATCTGCATATGTGCCTCCTCACAGTCACAATGTAAATTTTAATACTCAATCTGATATAATAATTCGTACTAAAATTAAAAATTCCAATAATTACTGTCACCTCAATCTCAAACTTATTCCTGTTCCTGTGGTTTTTGTACACGGATATCAGGAAACTTCTTTTATGTTCGACAACATGAATGAATTTTTATCTCATAAAGGATATATCTCATCTGCAATAGACTTTGACTCCTCCGCAGGAGTAATATATGCTGCCAATGAATTAAAAGATTTTTTACAAGAAAAAAAATACAATCTATTAAATAATGGAATACTTGTAAGCAAATTTTCTTTAATTTCTCACAGTATGGGAGGACTTGCTGTTAGATATTATACTTCAAGTGAAGACTATATAAAAAACAACGATGTTTATAAAACAATTTTTCTTTCTGTTCCACATAGAGGCTCACATCTTGCATCAATTGGTGAGAATTATTTCAATGACCAGTCAATAAAAGATCTTATTCCAAATAATGAATTATTTCTCACTACTTTTTACAGCATGATTAACAATGGTCTTAATAACTCAATAATGACTGGTAATATTTTAAGCCAGTATGATGAAGTTGTCACATCAGAAAGTGCAAGCCTTGATTATTGGAATATTAAAACAGAAATTTTTAACGTTGGCGAAAATAAATTTACTATGAATAATCTTCTTGATGGAAGTCTATTAGAAGCTCCTAATCATAAAGGAATATTAAATAATAAAAAAGTTTTTGAGAGAATCTATGAAATGTTAAATGAAGATTTGCCCTATCCTTCTATGAAAAACAAGACACTTTTAAGACCAATACCCACCAAATAAAAGTTAGAAACATTCGAAATATCCACAAAACTGTGGATACTTTTATAATACAAGTTATCCTTAAAACCCATATATACAAGGATTGTATGGCTTATTAACTATAAAGCTGTGTATAACATCAATTTCTTGTGGATAGTTTTTTGTTTTATCCACAAGTCGTCATTACATCTTTACTTAATTATTATTAAACTAAAATTATTACAAATTCAACTTGAAAATACACCTTAATATTAAACTACAACGTTCTTTATTTACTAAAAAAATAGCTCAATATTTTAAGGCAATCATTTATTTGATTTTCATGCTTATATCAAAAGCATCTACCGAATGAGTTAGTGACCCGACAGAAATTACATCAACCCCTGTGTCGGCTATATCTCGTATTGTTTCTAATGTAACATTTCCTGAAGCTTCGGAAATAACTTGTCCATTAATTATTTTAACAGCTTCTTTCATTTTGTCAAGACCCATATTATCTAACATTATTATATCTGCTCCTCCTTCTAGCGCCTCCTTAACCTGTTCTAGGGTTTCAGCTTCAACCTCAACTTTTATTGTATGAGGAATTTGTTCTTTTACTTTGGCTATGGCTTTTTTTATGTTTCCAGCAGCTTTAATGTGATTATCTTTAATCATTACTGCATCTGACAATGAAAATCTGTGATTATAGCCTCCTCCTACCCTAACAGCATACTTTTCCAGCACCCTTAGCCCAGGAGTAGTTTTTCTAGTATCAACAATTCTAACACTCATACCTTTTATATTGTTACACAGATTTCCTGTCTTTGTGGCAATTCCACAAAGGCGCTGAAGCAAATTTAAAGCTGTTCTTTCTCCTTTTAACAAAGCTCTTGTATTTCCCTTTATTTCAGCTATTACATCACCATATTTTACCCATTGGCCATCCTTAATTTTTTTATCAAAAATACTTTTTTCATCTAACAACTCAAAAACTCTTTTTGCAACATCAATTCCTGCAATTATTCCAACATCTTTTGCCACTAATATAGCTTCACTTCTCGAGTTCTCATCAATTATGTAGTCTGTTGTAATATCCCCAAATGGCATATCTTCACTCAAAGAACTCATTATTATTTTATCAATTTCATATATATTTATCATTTCCTAAACCTTCCTTAAATAGTATGCGCTAATTTTTCCTTTTTATTATATTTTTTTTCCATTTAATATCGTCTTTTTTCTTAAAATCCAATCTAAAATGTGCCCCCCTACTTTCCTCACGCTCTAATGCTGCTTCCACAACCAGTTTTGATAGAAGCACTATGTTTTGAAGTTCAAAATCTTCAATGCTTATATTTCTCATATCAACTATTTTATTATAGTGTTCATTTATTCTGTCTTTAGCATATGTAAGACCTTCTTTATCTCTTGCTATTCCAACATATTTTGTCATTATATTTTGAGTATCACATCTAATTTTATTCTTTTCAACATCCTTTAAAATACGTCCTGTATTAACAACAAAATCTAATTTCTTATGAATACTGTTTTTAATAAGTTGATGTGCTTCTTTTCCTATTTTATGACCAAATACCAAGCCTTCTAAAAGAGAATTGCTTGCTAGCCTATTTGCACCATGTATACCATTACAAGCAGCTTCACCGCATGCGTACAGTGCTTTTATATTTGTCCTGCCATATACATCTGTTTTAATACCTCCCATACAATAGTGTTCTGCAGGAGCAACGGGGATATAGTCTTTTGAAATATCTATTCCGTATTCAAGACATGTCTTATATATATTAGGAAATCTGTTTTCTAGGTATTCCTTATCTTTAAATGTTATATCAAGATATACATGATTTGAATTGGTTTTATTAATCTCACTAAATATAGCTCTAGACACAATATCTCTAGGAGCTAATTCTTTAAGTTCATGATATAATGATATAAAGCTTTCACCATGAATATTTCTCAAAATTGCTCCTTCTCCTCTGACAGCTTCAGAAATAAGAAAACTTTTATTTTCTGGATGAAAAAGAACTGTTGGATGAAACTGAATAAATTCTAAATCGACTAACTGAGCCCCTGCTCTATATGCTAATGCTATACCATCGCCTGTAGCAACCTCTGGATTTGTTGTATGAGAATACAGCTGTCCAAACCCACCTGTTGCACATACTACCATTTTGGATAAATGCAAGACATATGTTTTAATGTCTTCTTCATACGTAATAACACCTATACAGGTATCCTGACATGTTATTAAATCAATTGCAAAAGTCCTTTCCTTTATCTTCACATTCTCTTTAGTCTTTACAACTGAGATAAGTTTGTCACATACCTCCTTGCCTGTAGTATCTCCCGCATGTATTATCCTATTTTTACTGTGAGCTCCTTCTCTAGTTAATGAAAGTTGATTATGACTCTTTCTATCAAATTTAACTCCACATTTAAATAATGCCTCTATGTTTTCAGCGGCTTCATTAACAAGAACCCATACGCTCTTTTCATCACAAAGTCCTGCACCAGCATATATTGTATCTTTGTAGTGAAGTTCTGGGGAATCTTCCTTATCTAATGACACAGCTATTCCACCCTGTGCCATAACAGAATTACTTATTTCTAATGTTTCTTTAGTGAGTATTACAACGTCATAGTTTTCAGGTATCTCCATTGCTGTGTATACTCCTGCAATACCACTTCCAATAATAATAACATCATGATACTCTATTTTTATTTTACTTGTGTCAAAATCTACAAGGTACCTCTCTATATCCAATAGGATTACTCTCCTTCAAAGTTTGAACTATATTTATATAACTTAAGAAATGTATAAACACATACTTCCACATTCACAGAGCCTATTTATATCAAATAGTACTATAGCGAAATATTGGGGAAATTAGTTTATTTGCATTTCTAAATTTGCAGCATCCTGTCTAATGATCTTTTTGCTTTAATCCTTACTTCCTCATCTAAATTTATTTCATACTTCATTTCATTTAGGGCATTATAAACACTATTTAAAGATGTTTTCTTCATATTCGGACATATAAGCCCAGGTGAAAGCAAATAAAATGTCTTATCAGGATTATCTCTTTTTAATTTGTATAGTACACCCATTTCAGTACCAATAATATATTTTTGATTACTTGAGCTTTTAGCATAATCTATTATTTGCTTTGTGCTACCCACAAAGTCTGCAGCGTCCACAACATCCTTCTGACACTCAGGATGAACTAGCAATAATGCATCCGGATGTAGTTCCCTCACCTTACTTACTTCTTCAACCTTCACCCTGTGATGAGTTATACAAAAACCTTTCCATAAAATAATATTCTTTTCAGGAACCATTTTAGCAACATAACTACCAAGATTTTGGTCGGGTACAAATAGTATGTCTTTCTCTTTTATTGATTTTACAACATCAATAGCATTTGATGATGTACAACATATGTCACTTTCAGCTTTTACATGGGCAGATGAATTTATATAGCAAACAACAACTGCTCCTGGATGCTTTTTCTTTTCTTCTCTTAAGGCTTCTGCAGTTACCATGTCTGCCATAGGACAACCTGCATCCTTTTCAGGAAGCAATACTTTTTTTTCTGGAGATAATATTTTTGCACTTTCTGCCATAAAATCTACTCCACAAAAAAGTATAACCTTTTTAGAATTATTTGCACAATATTTGCTAAGAGCTAATGAATCTCCTATAACGTCACTTACTTCTTGTACATCATCTACCTGATAGTTGTGGGCAACAATTACAGCATCCCTTTGCTTCTTTAGTTTTATTATTTCTTCTTTAATTTGATTTTTATCCATGTTTTAATCTTTACCTACCTATCAATATAATCTTTTCATACTTTAAATAATTTTAATACTTTAAAAGTCTTTTGTAAAGAACCAAAAGTTTATTGGAGGTGCATGTAATACATCTTAAGAAAAATATTCCTTAAATTTGTTTCTTACATGTTTTTCTTCACTTAAATAATCTGCACCCAGTTTATTGATTTAATGGACTGCTTTTTGTGTAACAGTCTTATTAAAACCATTTTTAATTAAATCAAAAAATCTATAACCTATTGGAGTTATTGAAAAAATCTCAAGCAATACTCCAAAACAAGCAGCAATAACATACATATTAAAATTAAAGTATAGGGCTATAGTAACTGCAATAACCCAAACCAATACATATGCTAATGATAGTCTTTTAAATTTAATAAACTCTTTCTTATCTGTTATTGGTCTATTTGGGTTATCTGAAGGCGCCCATTTAATTATACATGCAACTGCTGTTATAAAAGTTACTATTATAAATGTAACAATGGCATAAATACTCCAATATGAATATGTATATCTAGATATGGTACCTGCAATTATAAATAAACCTACTGACACACCTATACACTTACCATAGGAATCCATATGATATCCTCCTGCAAGCATACGAAGAGATGAAAACATTACTACAATTGTTATTGATGTATGAATGGTTTGAGTTATTAAAGCTACGAGAATTAGAAGAATTGACTTTACGATAGCACCTATTACAATTTGAAAACCATAATAGTATACTCTTCTTTTTTCGTGATTTTCTTTTTTCTGTTTCATTAGGTAGTCAGCGCCCCTGTAAGACAATGTCTGAATAAACCTCATATTTAATCACTCTCCCCTATTTTATTTTATAGAATTATTATACTACAAAGTATTCTAAATTGAAAGTTTAAGGTAAATAGGTATACAATGGGGAGTGCATAAAATAAAATTTCACTATATTTTCACATATTTAAGATTCTTTTTTCTAAATGTAGTATTTTCTATATCAATCCATAAATTACTCTTGTGTTTTGCCCTTAAAGTTGTTATATATTGAGAACCATCAATGCCTCAACACATAGCTAATTGCTTAAGGCTTTTTTGAACAACAATTTTATTAACATTTTCTATTTTCTATAATGCTCCATCTCCAATAACAACAACTTTTTTAATTTTTCCTTATCCTGATTTAGTGGCTGATTGAAAGATTAATTTTTTGATTTGCTTGACCCCGAGGAGTATTTAATGACTTTATACTGAAAAACTTAACTTTCTGGAGTATTTTTCTCCACATTTATATAATACACTCAAATCTTACGGGATAGTAAAGGTACATTTTTAATGTAATCTTAAAATCTTTTAGGTAGTTATAAAAGGGGCTGTTACATAATGAATAAAACATTACTCACTAGCCATTTTTGTATATTTTTAACTTAATTTAAGTTTCTTAAGGTCATTAGTGAACTCGTTTAGCTAATTCTAAACATCGAGGCTTCAGGTGGAGACTCAACTCCACCTGAAGATTTATAAGAGGAACTCCACCATTTAGAAGGTGGAGTCTTAGAATAAGATAAATATTAGTTTTGCAACAGTGCCTTTTATTATACTATATCCTTTTAGTTATCTTTATGGAAGTTTATTAATTATACCTAAAAGATATCTTCTTAGTAATACCATATCTGCCGAATCTACACGACCATCATTATTTATATCTGCAGCACGAAATCCGTTTTGACCATTAGGAAATTCGTCAATAATACTTAAAATAAATCTTCTGATTAAAACATAATCTACTGAATCAATGACTCCATCACCATTTATATCACCTTTTATAAAATCATCCCCATTATTTACAGGAAAAGTAGCTTTTTCAGCATCAACAACACCAGGATATCTCAATTTTCCCCTTAAAGAATTAATTGACCTGTAGTTTGAAGTTATTCTTGTTTTAACTTGTATTGGTGTAAGACTTGAATCTTGGCTTAATATTATTGCCGCAAGTCCAGAGACATATGCTGCAGCCTGTGACGTCCCTGAACTCATACCATACCTATTATCGGGTAAAGTGCTTAATATATTTTCTCCAGGCGCTGCAATATCTATATTAGTGCCATAATTTGAACTCACAGCCAAATTACCATTCCTATCAACATTAGCCACTGAAATAATATTACTCAATCCATAACAAGCTGGATACACAGGAGACAAGGACACATCTACTCCAACAGTTCTATTATTTGCTGAGCACACAAACAATATTTCTGAAGCAGCATTCATAGCATCTCTTACAGATTGACTATAATTTTGTTCAAAACTCATATTTATTATTCTTACACCTCGTGATCTAGCATAGCTTATGGCTTCAACCACAGCACTAGTAGGAAAACCAACTACCATACGATCTCCACCACATTTAAGAGGTAATATTTTCGCATTATGTGCCAACCCTATAATTCCTCTTCCATTGTTTCCAGAAGCAGCTATAATTCCTGCTATATGTGTTCCATGTCCATTAGGATCTACGTTAATAGGATCATTGCTTGTATCATATACTATATTGTTATTTGATATAAAATTCCATCCTAAATAGTCGTCTATTTTCCCATTTCTATCATCATCCCTATTATTGTTTGGTATTTCATTGAAGTTGTAAGCTATATTTTCAGTTAAATCAGGGTGACTAGTATCTATCCCAGTATCAATTACTCCAACAATTATACCGTGTCCATCTGCAAGCCTTGACCATGCAGGTATTGCATTTATATAAGGCAAAGCCCACTGTTCAGAATATCTAGTATCATTAGGATTTATATTTCCTCCAAGTTCATACTCTATCTTATCTGTTCTAAACCCCCATCCACCATTAGAAGAACTACTTGCCTGCAGCCTAACACGAATACTTGACTGATTGGCCCATCCACTCCATCTGTTACTTAAAGAACCACTCCATCTATCTCCAGCGCCAGTAAATACATAATCATTGTTTCCAGTATCTATTCTTGAGAAATGAACACGTATTTTACTTGCACCAGGCATCCAAATATTCCATACATCATTGTAGTTTCTTGGATAGTTATGAGGACTTTCTAATGTATATGTTATTGTTCTAGAACTTTGTAAATATCCTAACTGATTAGGCTCAGCATATTCTATTAATAAATGATCATTTAATTCCTTTACTAATTCTTTAATTTTTACTTCATTTTCGTCGAAAGTATATGTATATGCATCAATAATGTCTAAATATTTATGTTCTTCTAATATAGTCATTTTTAGGCTATCTTTAATGTCTTTTATTACTTTGTTTTTGTTTTTCTCATCCATAAATTTTACTATTACAACACCTTTTTCAATGTTTTCATAATTAGTTTTATTTTTTAAATTCTTTTTAAACTTTTGTAACTCTTCTTTACTCCAATTTTTTCTCTCTAATAAATTTGTCTCATTAGAACAATCATTATTATTTTCATTACTCATATAAAACTTATCTCCAGAAACAAAATATAAATTACACATAATTAAGGTAATTATTATAACTGATAAAATTTTCTTTTTCATATATATTCTCCTTTAGTACTTATTTGGGTTTTATGAAATAGAACATCCTTTTTTAAAGTTACCTGTATTTACTTCGTCATTATTTTATCAAATAGTATGTCTTTTCACAACCTTTATAATATTACTACACTTTTTATGTTTTTACAACAGTATTTTAATTTCTAACTTTTTAAAATGTATTATATCTTATTCTAAGACACAATGTATAGTTCTAAGTCTTAGACTTATAATAAAACAAGACCCTGAGCGATTAACTCAGGGTCTTGATATAAATCTGGCAGCGACCTACTTTCCCAGGACGTCTCCATCCAAGTATCATCGGCACTAAGAAGCTTAACTACCGTGTTCGGTATGGGAACGGGTGTGACCTTCTCGTTATAACCACCAGAAAATTGTAAACTTTTTAAGGTTCTTATACCTTCAAAAATACATAATGTAAGTTTGCTACTTTAAGAAGCGGATTTCTCATTAAGACTTTATAAAAGACCATCTTCTAATTTTAAATTTGATCAAGCCCTCGACCTATTAGTATCAGTCAGCTAAATACATTA
>VLTH01000002.1:251252-369827 GCA_008125075.1 Acetivibrio alkalicellulosi
TGCTATTATTCAATTCTCATTAAATAGTAGCTACAATAATCTTTTTAGAAAATTTAATTAGCTCTTAAGTTATCGCATATTTGCGATTCCGTAATTACTTGACTTGCTTTGTCGCAAGTACTCAAATTCATTAACGAGTTCCATTCTCATTATTACACTGTTTACTTTTCAAAGTCCAACCCACTTCTTTTAAGTGGCGCCACTCCATCAGAGCGACTTTTATATGTTACCACACTGTCTTTTGTTTGTCAACACTTTTTTTAAAGTTTTTTGTTTCTTATGTTTCGTGTTTGCGACAGCTATATAAATATAACAGCTTAACAGATTGTTTTCAACTACTTATAAACGTCATTTATCGTTATTAGCCTAATTTGAATGACCATAACTAGACTATGCTCGTTTTTAATCCACCTTAATAACTAATGCTAAGTTTCTATTATCATTATTTCCTATCACGTATATTAAGTAGTTGAGGAACAGTAACAAACTCAACTCCGTCTTTTTGTAGTTCCTGAATTATATCATGCAATGACTGTACAGTTCCAAGCAAATCCATGGTCCAATGACCTCCGTCGTGCATCAGAATAATAGCTCCAGGATGTATATTACTAAGCACATTATTTTTTATTTGACGGGGAGTCAACTGCATCCAGTCTAGTGAGTCAACAGACCAACCAATAGCAGAGTAACCCATTTCTCCTATTTTTTCTACTAATTCTTCATTTAATGAACCATAGGGTGCTCTAAATAAGCTTGGCCTATAACCTAATATATCATTAAGTGCTTTTTCTGTTTGAGTAACTTCCCAGTGTAATCTACCTACTCCTTCTTTATCAAGGTTTGGATGCCAGTAAGTATGATTTCCAATGGCATGTCCTTCATCTCTTATCCTTTTTGTAATACTTTCATGACCAACTGCACGAGCTCCAATTAAGAAAAATGTAGCTTTAATATCGTATTGTTTTAAAATATCAAGAATAAGAGGTGTATACCTTGGATCCGGTCCGTCATCAAAAGTAAGTGCAACTTTATTCTCTTTTAATGAGCCTCTAAGTGCTAAAATATTAGGATATTTTAGCTGAAGCCTATTATTAGATATAGGATTTGGCTTTCTTGTTTCAATCTCTGCTCCACCTTCTAATTTCATCATTTCAAGCTGATGTTCTGTAAGGTTAATCCATTGTCCTGTATATGGAACATTTAAATATGGAGTTTCTTGTGCAGGATTTCTGTTCTGATTTATCTGATTATTACAAGATACAAAAATTATACATACTATAATAGAATATAAACAAAATAAACTTTTTAGTATTGTCTTTTTCAAATACCTTCCTCCTTCTTATTGTCATTAATAATTATTATCTATTAAAAAACTTAAAAAATACATTTTAAACACAATATAAAAATTTAGATTGTAAGAAAAAGATAAAGAGCTGTTGCACAATGAATAAAAATCCATTACACACCAGCCCTTTTTGTGTATTTATAACTTAATTAAACTATATTTAAAGTATTTATTAGAAGTCTTAATATGTAAAAGACTTAAAAGGCTAGGGTCCTCAATGCCCCTAGCTTTTAGTAAATAAATCTTTGCTCAACATCCCTTTATAAAAATGTCAATCTTACTATTCATCTTCTGTTTCTTCACATTCATTATCATTATTGCTATCTTCATTATTTATTCTTGCTACACTTACTAAGTGGGTTCCTTGATCCATCCTCATAAGAGTTACTCCCTGAGTTGCCCTTCCTAAAAGACTTATATCCTTAGCATTAATTCTAATAATAGTACCGTCTGAACTAATTAACATAACATCATCATTTTCACATACAAGCTTTGTTCCTGCTATTCTTCCAGTCTTTTCAGTAACCCTGTATGTTAAAATTCCTTTTCCACCTCTTGTTTGAACTTTATATTCACTTAATTCCGTTCTTTTTCCAAAGCCATTTTCAGTAACAACTAAAAGACTTGTGTTTTCTATATTTATTCCCATACCAACTACTTCATCATCACTGCTAAGTCTTATACCTCTTACCCCTTGAGAAACTCTTCCTAAAGGTCTTGCATCTTTTTCGTTAAATCTTATAGACATTCCATTTTTAGTGACAATAATAATATCCTTATTTCCATCAGTGAGTCTTACATCTATTAATTCATCATTTTCTCTTAAAGAAACTGCTGTTAGCCCGCCTTTTCTTATATTGTCATATTCCATCAAGTTTGTCTTTTTAACTACTCCTTTTTTTGTGGCAAGAATAAGGTATTGACCTTCTTTATATTCGGAAATAGGAATAACAGTTTCAACCTTTTCATCTTGATCAAGTTGAAGAAGATTCACAATAGCTGTTCCCTTTGCCTGCCTTCCTGACTCAGGTATCTCATAAGCTTTTAACCTATATACCTTACCTTTGTTTGTGAAAAACATTATAAAATTGTGAGTTGATGTAATAAATAGACTTTCTACAAAATCCTCTTCTCTTGTACTAAGGCCAATTATACCTTTTCCGCCTCTTCTTTGACTTTTATAAGTATCTGCAGGAAGTCTCTTAACATATCCAAAATGAGTTAGAGTAATAACACTCTCTTCCTCTTCAATTAAGTCTTCTATGTCAATATCACTTTCATCAGCTATAATTTGTGTTCTCCTATCATCAGCATATTTATGCTTTATTTCATTTAACTCATCTTTAATAATATTTAAAACCATATACTCATTTGCCAATATATCTTTAAAGTATTTAATTTTCTCTAAAAGCTCCCTATATTCATTTTCTAGTTTTTCTCTCTCTAATGCTGTAAGTCTTCCTAGTCTCATATCTACTATAGCCTGTGCCTGTCTTTCACTAAAAGAAAACCTTTCCATTAAAGCTTCTTTTGCTAAAGCTTCACTTTTTGATCCTCTAATTATTTTTATTACTTCATCAAGATTGTCTATAGCTACTTTTAATCCTTCTAATATATGAGCTCTTGCTTCAGCTTTGTTTAAATCAAATTTCGTCCTTCTTACAATTATATCCTTTTGATGATTTATATAATGATCTATAGCCTGTCTTATATTTATAACACGTGGTTCAAATTTGTTATCTTCAGTCTGAACAAGTGCAAGCATGTTAACACTAAAACTATCCTGCAACTGGGTATTTTTATAAAGCTGGTTTAACACAATATTTGCATTTGCATCTTTCTTTAATTCTATAACAATACGCATTCCATTTCTATCTGATTCATCTCTTAAATCAGAAATACTTTCTATTCTCTTATCTTTTACTAAATCAGCTATCTTTTCAATTAGTCTTGCCTTATTAACTTGGTATGGAAGTTCAGTAACAATAATTCTTTGCTTGTTACTGCTCATCTGTTCAATACTTGTTACAGCCCTAACTACTATTCTTCCTCTACCTGTTTTAAATGCATCTCTAATTCCCCTTCTTCCTACTATTATTGCTGCAGTAGGAAAATCAGGTCCTTTTATTATTTTATTTAGTTCTTCAATTGTTATATCTGGATTATCTATTATAGTATTTATACCTTCTATCACTTCTCCTAAATTATGAGGAGGAATATTTGTTGCCATTCCTACTGCAATTCCTGAAGACCCGTTTACTAAAAGGTTTGGAAATCTTGACGGCAACACAACAGGCTCAATTTCATGATCATCAAAATTAGGTTTAAAGTCAACTGTATCTTTATTTATTTCTCTAAGCATTTCCATGGAAATTTTAGATAACTTAGACTCTGTATATCTCATTGCAGCTGGAGGATCACCATCTATAGATCCAAAATTACCATGTCCATCAACAAGCATATACCTTAAGGAAAAATCCTGAGCCATACGAACCATACTCTCATATACAGCCATATCTCCATGAGGGTGGTATTTACCTAATACTTCACCAACTGTAGTAGCACATTTTCTATATGACTTATCAGGAGTAAATCCTAATCCATACATAGCATAAAGAATTCTCCTGTGTACAGGCTTTAAACCATCTCTTACATCAGGAAGCGCACGATCAATTATTACACTCATTGCATATTCCATAAATGATTTTTTCATTTCTGATTCAATGTCAACTGGTATAATTTTTTGATCTAAAACTTCATTATTATCTGCCATCTATATACCTCTTTTCTTATATTTACTATTCTGAAAATACTTTTGCTTACGCAAATATGCATATGGCCATAAAAATTCATTCTCATTTTACTCTTCATTCTGCTTTATTCTCAAGATGTCTATTGCAAAAATAGTTCAGAATAGAAGATTTTTATTTAAGGGGGTACAATTTATTTGCTTACGCAAGTATGTACATTCCCATAGGAATTCATTCTCATTAACTTCTCATCCTATATTTATGGGCTCTATGCTTATGAATGTCTAAAAATCAACTACCAATATATATTTTAATAAAGTTTTGTAGTACTGTCCACTTTTTTAATTAATATTTTTCTAAAACATTAATAATGAAGTAATGATTCCTAAATATGTGCCTTTTCTAGTCAAAAAAGGGAAGATATTTTTATCATTCCCTTTTTATTTCTATATAATTCCTATAAAGTTATTAACCTATAAAATAAAGCTTTTTATTTTGGAACTCTAACAATAAATTCATAATAACTTCCTCTATCAAATTGTGCAGCCTTAGCGTCAACTCCTGATTTTTTCATAAGATCTATAGCCTGTTTAATTGTATTAACAAATATTCTAATATCCTTTATTGCTTTAGTAAGTTGGGGTTTATTCTTCTTTTCCTTTTCCTTTTTAGTATACTTTTCAATTGCCCTCTCTACTAAATCTTCTGTTTTCTTAACATTCAATCCCTTTTCACACACATGCTTAAGTACCTTTAATTGGAGCTGCTCATCATGGAGTTTTAGAAGGGATCTTGCATGCCTCTCAGTTAAATTGTTATCAGAAAGTATCTTTTTTACAAGTGGGGGCAGTTTTAATAATCTTATTTTATTTGCTATAGTAGACTGACTTTTCCCTATTTTATTAGCTAGCTCTTCCTGAGTAAACCCATGATCAATAATTAAATTATTATACCCTTCGGCTTCCTCCATATAACTAAGATCTTCCCTTTGAAGGTTTTCAATCAATGCTATAACTGCCGAATCATTATCATTAATGTCTATAATTATAGCAGGTATTTCTTTTAACCCTGCCATTAAAGATGCCCTAAGTCTTCTCTCTCCTGCCACAAGTTCATACATGTTATTTGATATTTTTCTAACACTGACAGGCTGAATAACTCCGTACTGTTTAATTGATTCACATAGTTCTTCCATAGGAATCTTATTAAACTTTTTCCTTGGTTGATAAGGATTTGGTCTAATATTTTCAATAGGCAAACTTGTAATATTTTTTAAACCCTCTTTCTTTGGCTCTTTTGTAATTTGTAATCTGTTTTCTAACATAAAGCACCATCCTTTGTAAATTTATTTTTCTTATCATTTGTTTTTAACTATTCATAAGTTTCAATATAAGTGGTAAATTCAGATATATTGTTTTATATCAGTATCTTTAAAAAACAAAATTGAAACTTCTTTACAAAGGAATATTCTAGGGAAACTTTTTAAATCCTTTTTTTTTAAAAGAGAATCGTTCGCCCAAATGCCTTATATTACTGTATTTTACGAGTTAAATCAACGGTTCCTTTGATGGTTTCCCGGATTTTCTTGGATACTTTGTCGGTGTTTGTCGAAACTTTCTTATAATAATTATATTTCTTTTTATATCTGAAAAAGGTAATTCAAATTCAGCTATTTCTTCAATTTTTCCTCCTAATATATCTAAAGCTTTTTTAGAGTTATCAATTTCTTCAATACTGCTACCCTTCATTGCAATAAAATATCCCCCTACTTTTACAAATGGTAAGCAATACTCTAATAAAACAGGAAGATTTGCAACTGCCCTTGCAACAGCTTTATCAAATTTCTCCCTATAATCATTTGATATACCTTTATCCTCTGCCCTTGAATGAACTGCTTTTATTCCTTTTAAGTTCAACTTTTCTATAACTTCATCTAAAAACTTTGTCCTTTTTTCTAATGAATCTAAAAGTGTTATATTCAAATTATCCATCACAATTTTTAATGGAATCCCAGGAAAACCTGCTCCTGTACCTATGTCAACTATTTTAATATTTTCATCTTTTATATATGGAGTGATGCTTAAAGAATCTATAAAATGTTTAATAACAACTTCTCTGTCGTCTTCAATAGAAGTTAGATTTATTTTTTTATTCCAATCACTTAAAATGTCTTTATATATAAAAAAGCTACTAATATCTTTTTCACTTAAAGTTATGTTAAAATTTAATGCTCCTTTTTTTAAAAGTTCTTTAATGTCTAACTTATCCAATTTTTTTCTCCTTTCTAAAACTAATTTCCTACTCTTTATTTCTAGCAGTTTCTAAATAAATCAATAAAACCGATATATCTGCAGGAGATACTCCTGATATTCTTGATGCCTGTCCAACTGACTCAGGCTTAAACTTATTAAGCTTTTGTCTTGCTTCTAACCTTAATCCTTTTATTTCATCATAATTTATATTCTTATTAAGTTTTCTTTTTTCAAGTTTTTTAAACTGTTCTACTTGAATCATCTGTCTCTTTATATATCCTTCATACTTAACTGTTATTGAAACCTGTTCTTTTACCTGAAAACTTAATTGTGGCATTTTCTCATCAATTTCTGTTAAAGAATCATAGCTTATTTCTGGTCTCTTTAAAAGGTCTTTTATTTTTATCCCACTAGATATAGGTGTACTATTTCTGCTATTTAGAAATTTAATTACCTTATCGCTTGGAGAAGCAATTGTTTTTTCAAGTCTTTTAATTTCTTCTTCTATTTGTCTTTTCTTTTCTTCAAATTTTAAATATCTTTCCTTAGATATCAACCCAACTGTATTTCCAATAGGGGTTAGTCTTAAATCAGCATTATCCTGTCTTAATAAAAGTCTGTATTCTGCCCTTGATGTCATCATCCTATATGGTTCTTCAGTTCCCTTTGTTACAAGATCATCAATTAACACTCCTATGTATCCTTGTGACCTATCTAGTATTAATGGCTCTTCTCCCTTTAATTTAAGTACTGCATTAATACCTGCAATAAGTCCTTGAGCTGCTGCTTCTTCATACCCTGAGCTTCCATTAATCTGACCCGCTGAAAAAAGTCCATCAATATTTTTAAATTCTAATGTTAGTTTTAGTTGAGTTGGATTTATGCAGTCATATTCTATAGCATAAGCATTCCTCATAACAGAAACATTTTCTAGACCAGGAAGTGTTTTCATCATCTCTATTTGCACATCTTCCGGAAGGCTTGTGGACATTCCTTGTAAATACATTTCTTGAGTATTTAATCCCATTGGCTCTACAAACACTTGATGACTTTCCTTATCTTTAAACCTTGTTACCTTATCTTCAATAGATGGGCAATATCTTGGTCCTATCCCCTCTATTAATCCACCAAATAAAGCAGATCTGTGGATATTTTGTTTAATTATTTTGTGAGTTTCACTATTTGTATAAGTAAGATAACATGAAACCTGATCTTTTTTAATTTCTTCACATTCAAATGAAAATGGAACTATAACTTCATCCCCTGGCTGTTCTTCCATTTTTGAAAAGTCTATACTTCTTTTATTAAGTCTTGCAGGTGTTCCTGTTTTAAACCTCAAGAGCTCAATATTATGTTCTTTTAAACTATCTGATAGTTTATTTGCCGGGAAAAGACCATCTGGGCCACTACTATAACTTATATCTCCTATTATTATTTTTGCTTTTAAATATGTACCGGTAGTCATTATTACACATTTGCACTTATAAAAAGCACCAGTAAATGTTTTTACTCCTGATATTATTTTTCTACCATCTACATCTTCTATTATTAATTCAGTTACTTCTGCCTGTTTCACATCTAAGTTTTCCTGCAATTCCAAAACACCTTTCATCTCTGACTGATACAATCTTCTGTCAACTTGTGCTCTCAGTGAAAAAACTGCAGGACCTTTTGCTCTATTCAAAATTTTAGACTGTATAAATGTTTTATCTGTATTTTTCCCCATTTCTCCGCCTAGTGCATCTATTTCTCTAACAAGGTGACCTTTTGCAGTTCCTCCTATGTTAGGATTACAAGGCATATTTGCAATGCTATCTAAGTTTATTGAAAAAATTACTGTTTTAATACCCAATCTTGCAGAAGCCAGAGCTGCCTCGCATCCAGCATGTCCTGCTCCAATAACTACAACCTCATATTCACCTGCAAAAAACTCCATATACATCCCTTCCTTATTTTCCTAAACAGAATCTTGAAAAAATTTCATGTGTTACATCCTCACTTATAGACTCTCCTGTTATTTGGCCTAAGTAATCTGCTACACTTACTATATCTATTGAAATTAAATCTAAAGGCATATCGTTTTCTTGAGCCTCTAATACATCATCAATACTAGAAATTGCCTTATCTATTAATGATTTGTGTCTTGTATTTGTAATCAATACTTCACTGTTTAAATTAATTTCTCCTTTTGTAAAAAGTTCTGTTATCATATCTCCAAGTTGATTTAAACCTATTTCTTGTATAATGGATGTCTTAATATAATTTATTCCCTTAAGTTTTTCTTCAATTTCACTAACTTCCTGAGGGCTTGCCACATCAATTTTATTTATTAAAACGATAAGTTTTTTATTTCCGATTCTTTTTAAAATTACATAGTCCTCATCAGTAAACCCTATTTTTGCATCTACCATCATAATAACAAGCTGCGCTTCATCTACTGCTTTATGTGTTTTTTCAACACCTATTATTTCAACAGTATCTTCAGTTTCTCTTATTCCAGCAGTATCTATTATTCTAACAGGAATACCATTTAAATTAACATACTCTTCAATTATATCTCTTGTGGTTCCAGGAATATCAGTAACTATTGCTCTATTTTTCCCGGCCAACTCATTTAGCAAGGATGACTTTCCAACATTTGGCCTTCCAACAATAACTGCATCTATTCCTTCTCTTATAATCTTTCCTCTTTCAAATCCCTTAATAATATCTAATAATTTTTTCTTTACATTAACAATCTCATAACGTATTTTTTTTGATGTAATTTCTTCTATATCATGCTCAGGATAATCTACTGTCACTTCTATATGTGCAATTAACTCAATTAGTATGTTTCTTGCTTCCTTTACTTTTTGAGATAGTTTTCCTTCAAGTTGACTTACAGCAGCCTTTGAACTTTCATCGGTTTTTGCATTTATAATGTCAATTACAGCTTCAGCCTGAGATAAATCAATTCTTCCATTTAAAAAAGCCCTCTTTGTAAATTCTCCAGGCTCTGAAGGTCTTGCACCTTCCTTTAAAACTAACTCTAATATATTTTTTAAAACAACCATTCCACCATGACAATTAATCTCTACTATATCTTCACGAGTAAAAGTATTTGGTTTTTTCATTTTTGAAACAAGCACTTCATCAATAGTTATTTTGTTTACAGGATCAATAATTTTTCCATAGTTTATTGTATGTGACTTTATTTTATTAAAATCTTTTTTTCCTATAAAAATTTTTTCTACTACTTCAAAAGCCCTGCTTCCGCTTATTCTGATAATTCCAATACCACCTGTTCCACTAGGTGTTGATATTGCAGCAATTGTGTCTTCAAAGTTCATTTTTATCCTCCACTAAGAGCATTTCAAAAATTCCTGTTCTATGACTTCTAACAAAAGCTCGGCACTAAGAATGCCTTTTCTTATAATTCTTTCACTTTGTTTAAAAACTTCTAATAAAATGGTTCAAGAATTAATATCCTGAACCATTTTATAAATCTGTATATAATTCTACTACAATATTTTATCTATTTTTTAAAGAGATTATTACTTTTCTATTAGGTTCTTCACCTAAACTATGTGTTTCAACATATTTATGATTTTGTAATGTTGAGTGAATAACTCTTCTTTCATATGGATTCATTGGTTCTAAAGTAATATTCTTTCTAAATTTTATAACTCTATCCGCTAATCTATTTGCCAGTTTTATTAGAGTTTCTTCTCTTTTTTGCCTGTAGTTTTCAATATCAATACTTACTCTTTTATAATTTTCTTTTCCCTTATTAACAACAAGACTTGTCAAATATTGAAGTGAATCTAATGTTTCACCTCTTCTTCCAATAACTATTCCAATATCTTTTCCTACCACTTTAAGTAGAATAGAATCTTCACTTTCTTCAGTTAAAACATCTACATTTACATTCATTTTATCAAATACTTCTAACAAAAATTCTTTTGCCTTTTCAGCCATTGATTCTTTTATGGTAACTCTAACTTTTGCTTGTTTATTACCAATTATTCCAAATATACCTTTAACACCTTCATCAATTATTTCAATATCAACATTCTCTTCTGAAACATTTAACTCCAAAAGAGCTCCATCAATGGCATCTTGAACTGTTTTAGCGGTTTTTTCAATACTGTTTGACATTTACTTTATCTAAGCCTCCTTTTTATTTTTTTTTCCCACACCATTTACTAAAAACTGTTGAACCATTTGAAATAAATTACCAACAGTCCAATACAGTCCTAATCCTGCTGGAAACTGAAATGAAAAAAAGAATGTTAAAAAAGGTGCCACCAACATCATATTTTTTTGCATAGCTGCATTCGGATCATCTTTTTTGTCTTTTTTATCATTTTTTGATCTCATAGCTGTCATCATTTTTGAAGAAAAATACGTTGTAATTGCTGCTATTACTGATATTAAAAACAAAGGCAAATATATTCTCATAGTATCTGTTCCAAATATTATTTCAGGTCTCCAAGTTGGAACTAAACCAAGATTAACACCTAAAAAACTTAAATCCATTATTCCATGAAAACTAACAGCAGATAATTCTTCATATCCTCTAATTAATATATCCTCAGGAACTTTTGATATTAAATCTGTAATAGTTTCACTATCATATCCTCTTAGCATATATGTCAAAGGCCTTCTTATAACAGAAAATAATGATATCATAATTGGCATTTGTATCAAAATAGGTAAACATCCACTCATAGGATTATATTTATGTTCCTGATAAAACTTCATCATTTCCTGATTTAATTTTTCTCTATCATTTTTATATTTCTTCTGAATTTCCTGCATTTGTGGTTGTAATTCCTGCATTCTTGCCGATGACTTAATTTGTTTTAAAGCCAAAGGTAACATTAAAAATCTAGTAGTTATTGCAAAAATAATTAATGCAACTCCATAATTATTATTTGCTATATTTTCATAAATAAAAAATAATATTCGTCCAAAAAACGTAGGTATAGCAGTAAACATTTTCCTTTTTTCCCCTCTGTTTTATATAATCTTATTTCTGAAAAATACTTTTCAGAATTGACCTTTTGATTTAATGCCAGTTCTATTTGTTTGCTTCCTAAACATGCACATGCTCAGAGACATTCATTCGCACTATACTTTTCATCTTATTTTGTTGAGCTTTTTGCTCATGAATGTCTAATTTTAAAAACTAAGCTGGATCATATCCTCCAGGATGAAATGGATTACATTTTAATATCCTTTTAACTGATTTTATAACACCTAAAAATATACCATATTTTATAATTGAATCCACCGCATACTGGGAGCATGTTGGATAAAACCTGCAACATGGCATAATTTTAAGTGGAGATATCCATTTTTGATACAACTTTATTGGCAATATAAAAATCTTTCTTAATTCCATAGTTCTTACCTTTTTTACTTACTGTATTATCATATTCAATTTTTTAAGGAGGAATGTTAATTCCTTCTTAATTTCTAAAAATTCAGGTGTTGCATCAGTTTTTCTCGCAACAATAACAATATCATAACCATTTTTTATGATATCTTCTTTTTTTCTATAGTTTTCCTTAATAAGTCTTCTCACTCTGTTTCTTTTTATACTTTTACCAAATTTCTTGCTTGTAGTTATTCCTAACCTATTATAATTATATTTATTTTTAATAACGTATAATACCATTAATTGCCCAGCAAAAAATTTGGCTTTTTTATAAACTTTAAGAAATTCATAATTTTTTTTTAGTGAAACAGTATGTTTCATCATATCTCCTACACAGTAATTTTATAATTTAAATAAAAAGACCACATTTATGCGGTCTTACGCTGAAAGAACTTTTCTTCCTTTTAATCTACGCCTTCTCAGCACTTTTCTTCCATTTGATGTCTTCATTCTTTTTCTAAAGCCATGTTCTTTTTTTCTTTGTCTTTTTTTTGGCTGATATGTTCTAATCATATTCAACACCTCCATTCCATTTCTTTTAAAACTTATTATATTAAAATTCATTATTACTTAAAATATAATATTAATATAAGACAGTAATCCTATTATATAATTATTTTTAAAATAACGTATCAATTATATATTAAATCATTATTTAATGTCAAGAAACTATACAAATAAAATTTTATTATTTTTTGTGGATAATCTTTATTTTTTATGTTGAATATTATATAAAAGTCTGATAATATAGTTAATACCTGTTGATAACTTGTTAATTATCAACAGAAATATGTTGATAATATGTTAATACAACTTTATAATTATTATTTAATTAATATATATTTGCCACTTAGTATATGCTATATTTTCCTAGTATATACTATTCTTAGTTAGGGTTTTGTATTTATAAATAATAAAATTATACGAATTACATTAAATATGCTTAAATAATCTTAAAATTGTCAAAGATTTATATTATAAGTTTTAATTAATTATTATATGTTTAATAACTAAACTTATGATTTAGGAATGTCTTAATATTACCTCCACTTTTCGCTTAGCCTATTTTTCTTAAAATAAGGCATGGATGAAATAGTATTGAAAGTTATATTTTCAACATTCCTAGACTATTCTGATAATGCTTTATAGAATAGAAACTTTTGATTTTATGTTCGTGCAATTTTTTTACTACCGCAAACATACAAATGCGCAACGACATTTAAAATCTTTTTTTGATGTGGTCTTATATAGTTATTTATATTTAGTTGTTATTACTAAAATTACTTTTTTATCAATATGTTTAATTTTTATTTTTGATATTTTGGAGGAGTTTTATGAGTGTTGAATTAAACAATATTTGGGAGAGAGCTTTAAGTTTACTAAAAGAAGAGCTTACCGAAATAAGTTTTAATACTTGGATTAAAACTATTGATCCTGTAAACATTAGTTCTAATATTATAAATCTTGCTGTACCTGCAAACTTTAATAAAGGTATATTAGAATCTAGATATCAGGATCTTATTAAAAATGCTATAAAACAAATTACTTTTAAAGAATATGTAATTAAATTTATTGTTCCATCAGAAGAAAATATACAAAGTTTAAATGAAAAAAAAGAAAGTAAAAATGCTACTGAAGAAATAACTGGATCTATTTTGAATCCAAAGTATACATTTGATACTTTTGTAATAGGAAATAGTAACAGATTTGCTCATGCAGCTGCTTTAGCTGTATCTGAAGCACCAGCTAAAGCATACAATCCATTATTTATATATGGTGGCGTTGGTCTTGGTAAAACTCACTTAATGCATGCAATTGGTCATTTTATTTTAAGTCAGAATTCTTCAATGAAAGTTTTATATGTTTCATCTGAAAAATTTACAAATGAATTGATAAATGCAATCAAGGACGATAAAAATGAAGAATTCAGAGGTAAGTATAGAAATATAGACATACTTCTTATTGATGATATTCAATTTATTGCTGGAAAAGAAAGAACACAGGAAGAATTCTTTCATACTTTTAATGCCCTTTATGAAGCAAACAAACAAATAATTATATCCAGTGATAAACCTCCTAAAGATATAAAAACTTTAGAAGAACGTTTAAAATCAAGATTTGAATGGGGACTTATTGCTGACATGCAAGCTCCTGATCTTGAGACTAGAATAGCAATATTAAGAAAAAAAGCACAACTTGAAAGCCTTGATGTACCAAATGATGTAATGGTATTTATTGCTGACAAAATTGCATCAAACATAAGAGAACTTGAAGGAGCACTAAACAGAGTTATTGCTTTCGCTTCTCTGACAGAGAACGAAATTTCTATAGATCTTGCCAATGAAGCACTAAAAGATATTTTATCAGCTAATAAGGTTAGAGTAATAAATTGTTCCACCATCCAAGCTGTAGTAGCTAGGTACTTTGATATAAAAAAGGAAGATTTTAAATCAAAAAAAAGAACAAGAGATATTGCCTTTCCAAGACAAATTGCTATGTTTTTATGCAGGGAACTAACCGATATGTCTCTGCCTAAAATAGGAGACGAGTTTGGGGGAAGGGATCATACTACAGTTATACATGCATATGAAAAAATTCGAGAAGAAATTGATTCTAGTTCAGAAACAAGGAGATCTATAAATGAAATCAAAGATAGTCTATTAGGTAAAGCAAACTAGACATTCATAAGAATTAATAACACAAGGATAGGATTAAACTTATAATGGACATAAATACATCCTAAATGATATACATGTTTGCATAAGCAAAATTTTTTTAAAAACATACTTATCAACAAAAATTGTTAGTATGGGGACAATTTCATATGTATTAAATGTGTATAATTAAATTAAAGTTTTATCAGTCTAAAAACTGTTGATTTTAAAGACAAATTATCTACATATTAATAACACCTTCAAAGTGTTCATTTTTAAAGTCTTAAATGAGTTATACACATAACTAACAACACTTATTACTATTGTTACTGATTTTATATTATATTATTTAAAAAGAAGGAGGACCTTTTTTACTATGAAAATTATAAGTTCAAAAGATAATTTGTTGGACGGTATAAATATTGTTCAGAAAGCTGTATCAAGTAAAAATAATGTATCTTTGTTAGATGGGATACTCCTCGAAGCAGGAGATATATTTAAAATGACTGGAAATGATCTAGAAATAGGAATTGAATGTATAGTAGAATCTGATATAAGAAAAAAGGGTTCTGTTGTTATAAATTCAAAAATGTTAGGTGAAATAATAAGAAGGATGCCCGAATCTGAAGTAATGATTGAAATGTTAGAAAATTATGATGTAATAATTGAATGTGAGAATTCTCATTTTAAAATAAAGGGAAATCCAGCAGATGATTATCCCTCTTTACCTAAAATTGAAGCAGAGCAGTCCTTTAAAATAAGTCAAAAAATAGCAAAAGAAATGATAAGACAAACAATATTTGCAGTTGGTGTAGATGAAAATAGAAAAATATTAATGGGTTCACTAATTGAAAGTATGGAAAACGAAATAAACTTTGTTTCCATTGATGGATTTAGAATGGCAATGAGAAAAAGAAAAGAAGACATTCAAAACACAAATTTTAAGGTTGTTGTACCAGGCAAAACTCTAAGTGAAATATCAAAAATATTACAGCCAGTTGATAATGAAATAGAAATATTTAGTACTAAAAACCAAATTCTTTTTAAAATTAATAATTGTATGGTAATGTCAAGGCTTTTAGAAGGAGAGTATTTAAATTACAGAAGTATTATTCCTGATGAATATGAAACAAAAGTAAAAGTAAATAAAAAAGAGATACTATCAAGTATAGAAAGAGCATCTTTAATTTCCGATGATGAAAAGAGGTATCCAGTTAAATTTGAAGTTATAGATGATACCATAATTATATCATCTAAGACAGAAATTGGAGATGTAAGAGATGAAATAACAGTAGAAACAGAGGGAAAAAATATAGAGATAGGTTTTAATCCAAAATATTTTATTGAGGCTTTAAAAGCTATAGAAGATGAAGAAATATATATTTTCTTTAACTCAGATATAGGACCTTGTACAATAAGACCTTTAGATAGTGACGAATTTGCTTACATGATTTTACCTGTAAGAATTAAAAATTAGAACAGAGGATAAAATATGAAAACTATAAAAATAAATACAGAATTTATTAAGCTTGATCAATTTTTAAAATGGGCAGATGTTGTTCCAACTGGAACAGAGTCAAGAATTATAATAAGTGAGGGTCAAGTTAAAGTTAATGGCGAAGTTGAAGTTAGAAGAGGAAAAAAACTTAGAGACAAGGATGTTGTAGAAATTGATGATCAAAAGTATGTTATAGAAGTTTCTACCGGAGGATAGAAGTTTGCACATAGAAGAATTAGAATTAGAGAATTTTAGAAATTATAAAAGTGTTAAAACCTCTTTCTCAAATAAAATAAATGTTATTTATGGGGAAAATGCACAAGGAAAGACAAACATAATAGAGTCTATTTTTTTATGTGCATCAGGTCGTTCACATAGAACGTCAAAAGACGCCGAACTCGTAAATGTAAATAGTAATAATTTTAATGTTAAAATAATTATTAACAAAAATAATGAAAAAAAGTTAATTGATTATCAATATAAATCAGGAAAAAAAGTAATTATGATTAATGAAATACCTGTTAAGAAAATAGGAAATCTAATGGGTAATTTATTAGCTGTTATTTTTTCTCCAGAAGATATTTTAATTATTAAAGAGGGGCCTTCTTTAAGAAGAAGATTTATTGATATAACAATAAGTCAGTTACAGCCATCATATTTTTATAATTTACAACAATACAATAAAATTTTAATTCAAAGAAATAATTTATTAAAAGAAATACAGAAAAACAAAAGCTTGATTGAGACTATGGAAATATGGGATGAAAAAATATCAGAAGTAGGATCTAGAATAGTAGTAGCAAGAAATAAATTTTTAAAAAATTTAAATAAAATATCAAAGATAAAACATTATAAATTAACTAATAATTGTGAAGAATTAGAAATACAGTACAAAACAAATATTGAAGAAAAAAAATTTGATAGTATTGACCTTATAGAAAAAGAAATGATAGAGAAGTTAAAAAGAATTAGAAATATTGAATTAAAAAGATGTGTGACACTAATTGGACCTCATAGAGATGATTATGAAATTATCTTAAACGGAATGAAATTAAAAAACTTTGGTTCACAAGGTCAACAGAGAACAGCAATATTATCATTAAAACTATCTGAAATAGAAATAATTAAGAATGAAACTGATGATTATCCAGTGTTGCTATTAGATGATGTTATGTCTGAATTAGATAAAAAAAGAAGAGAGTTTTTATTAGATAGTATACAAGATATTCAAGTATTTATTACTTGCACAGAAAAGGATTTTTTTAGTAAAAATGAATTTAATGATATACTGTATTTAAATATACAAGAAGGAAATTTATATAAAATATAATATTTTAATGTTTCAAATAGAAATCAGATTTTTAGAAATGATAAAAATATAAATAAGATATAACAATAAAATATATTAGTAATAAAAGGTAATTTACCACTGTATTAAGCAAGTTTTAATAAGAATAAACACGGGGCTTTAGATAGATAGACTAATAAATTTGAAGATTATAAGAATTAATATAACTTATAGTAGGTAGATTATTAGAATATGATAAAAAAAAATTTGCAGTTTGATAATAATTTGGATAGAATATAAGTTGAGTTAAATCGTTTAAATAAAGATAAAATTAAGAGATTCAGTTGGAGACTCTACGTAACCTAAAGATTATAAGATAAACTCCACTATATTGAAGGTGGAGCATTAAATATGAAATATTGATACGGAGGAATTAAATGTTTTTGCATATTGGTGGTGAATATGTTGTACCCATTAAAAATATTATTGCAATTATGGATTTAGAAACAACAACATTATCAAAAGATACAAAAGAATTTTTAAAAATAGCTGAGGAAGAGGGTTTTATAAAAGGTATATCAAATGATATTCCAAAGTCATTTATAATTACAGAAATTGATAAGAAGAGTAAGATATATCTTTCTCCTATTTCTTCTGTTACATTACAAAAAAGAGCAGGATTTATAAATGGAATTTCAAATTGCTTAAAGCATAGGAATTTATAAAAATACAATTTATTTAAAATTCTTATAAAAATAAAAAATAGGTAAGTTAATTATATTAAAATAAATTGTATTTAAATAAAATCGGAGGAAAACATGATTGAGAATATAAAAACTAATTCATATGATGAGAGTAACATACAAGTATTAGAGGGATTGGAAGCTGTTAGAAAAAGGCCTGGTATGTACATTGGAAGTACTTCTTCAAGAGGACTTCATCATCTTGTATATGAAATAATGGATAATAGTATAGATGAAGCACTTGCAGGATATTGTGATGAAATTGAGGTAATAATAAATAAAGATAATTCAATAACAAATATTGACAATGGAAGAGGAATACCCGTAGGAATTCATCCTAAAATGGGTATACCTACTGTTGAAGTGGTACATACAATATTACATGCTGGTGGAAAATTTGGGGGAGAAGGATATAAAGTTTCTGGAGGATTACATGGAGTTGGTGCCTCTGTGGTTAATGCTTTGTCTGAGTATCTTGAAGTTGAAGTCTATAGAGATGGAAATATATATTCACAAAGATTTGAAAGAGGAATTCCAGTTGGTAGTTTAAAAGTTATTGGAAAAACTGATAAGACTGGAACAATAACAACATTTAAGCCAGATGAAGAAATATTTGAAGAAATAGAGTTTGAATATGATACTTTGGTAGCAAGATTTAGGGAGTTAGCATTTTTAAATAAAGGAATAACCATAAGGATTATAGATAAGAGAAAAGATGAGATTGTAAAAAAAGAGCTACATTATGAAGGCGGAATTATATCTTTTGTAGAGTATATGGATAGGAATAAGGAGCCAATACATAATACTATTTTTATTGAGGGATTTAAGGATGGATCCTATGTAGAAATAGCAATGCAATACAACAAAGATACATATGTAGAGAATATTTATAGTTTTGCAAATAATATTGCTACTACTGAGGGGGGAACCCATCTAACTGGATTTAAAACTGCTATTACTAAAGTATTTAATGATTATGCTAAAAAGTATAATATTATTAAAGAAAATGATAAAAAATTATTAGGTGAGGATGTTAGAGAAGGTTTAACATCTGTAATAAGTGTTAAAATAAACGAACCACAATTTGAGGGTCAAACAAAGACAAAGCTTGGGAACAGCGAAATAAGAAGTCTTGTAGAAGGTGTAGTAAATGAGAAATTGTCAAGCTTTTTAGAAGAAAATCCTAATATATCTAAACAAATATTAGAAAAGTGTATTAATTCAGCAAGGGCACGAGAAGCAGCAAGAAAAGCAAGAGAATTGACAAGAAGAAAAAATGTTTTAGAATCTGCAACATTACCAGGAAAACTTGCTGATTGTTCGGAAAGAGATCCATCATTATGTGAAATTTATATAGTTGAAGGAGACTCAGCTGGTGGATCTGCAAAGCAAGGACGTGATAGAAAATTCCAAGCAATTTTACCATTATGGGGTAAAATGCTGAATGTAGAAAGATCAAGAATTGATAAGGTATATGGAAATGAGAAACTTTTACCTATAATTACTGCTTTAGGTGCAGGAATAGGTGAAGAATTTGAAAGTGAAAAATTAAGATATCATAAAATAATAATAATGGCTGATGCTGATGTTGATGGATCTCATATAAGAACATTACTTTTAACTTTTTTCTATAGATATATGAAACCATTAGTAGAAAAAGGTCACATATATATAGCACAACCTCCATTATATAAATTGGCAAAGGGTAAAGAAGAATATTACTGCTATAATGATAAAGAGCTTAATAAAATATTGATTCAAAAGGAATGGAAAAAAGAAGAATGTAGTATTCAAAGGTATAAAGGTCTTGGTGAAATGAATCCAGAGCAACTATGGAATACTACAATGAATCCTGAAACAAGAACTATTCTTAAAGTAGAGTTAGAAGATGCAATTACAGCAGATGAGATTTTTAATATTTTAATGGGTGAAAAAGTAGAACCAAGGAAAGAATTTATACAAACTCATGCAAAGAATGTTAAAAATCTGGATATATAAATTATAGAAATTATAATTATTTTTTTAAAGGTAATTAATATTTTTTCAGATGTAGAATATAATCTACCTGAGTATTATAATTGGAAATCCACTGTTTAAAAGATGAAATTGTTAAATAATTAAGATGCAAAAAAGATAATTGTTTCACGTGAAACAATTATCTTTTTATTAGAAGTATTAGAGCAGAGTGAAAGATTTAAAAGAGAGGGGGGTTCAATTCACCATATCTTTAATTAGAAGTGTTTGAAGAAGTGATGGACATAAATGAGAATGAGATTTATGAAACAAAATTTTGACAAAAAATATTTAGGAAAAAATAATTCAATGGGTTGGATATTTATAGATATCTATTTGAATTTGACGTTATAATCAAAATAATTCAGGATTAATAAATATTTCTACTCTTATATCTAAATCAAGAACTCCTAAAAAAGATTTATTACGTACAAATTTATAATTAGTTCGTATAAATTAGATAAATTAAATTAGAAATTATCATTTAATAAGTAATAGTTATTTACTAGATACTCATAAAATAAGCTAAATTATTTATTAAAATTAGGATAAATTACATAGATTGCAGGTGACATTTTGATATGATATAATATAAAAACAATGATAAAAGCAGTATTTAAATATATATATTTATAAAACTAAAATTAATTGATAAAAGTAAAGTTTTATTAGTAATACAAAAGAAATATTAAAAGAACATTAACGTTATATAAGTGATTTATTATTATAACATTTAATTAATTTAAAATGTAAAAAATAAGTATAATTCATCTATAAAATGTCGCATCAGAAGCTGCAATCATAGTAGTTAAGTTCCGCTGAGATAAACAGAGGAACTATATCCTCTAAAAAAATTGCTAAAAAAGCAAACTTTTTGAGAAGAATAGTATATAGAAGTGAAAGATGAAATTACACTAATAGCTTGTGCTGATATAAAATTAAACATAAACAAAGTTATTTTTAAGATTATCCTATAAAAATTTCAATATTAAAGATTAATAAGAAAAATACTTTTAGAGAAGAATAGTATGTACATTAGATGAGACAGGGAGTGGTTTAATGTCAAAAATAATTGCTGTGGCAAATCAAAAAGGTGGAGTAGGTAAGACAACAACTGCAGTAAATTTAAGTTCATGTCTTGCATTTAAAGGAAAAAGAGTATTACTATTAGATATAGATCCACAGGGTAATTCAACAAGTGGTTTGGGTGTTGATAAGAAAAAAATAAATAAATCTACTTATGACGTGTTAATAAATGAAGAAAAAATTGATGAATCACTTGTTAAAACACCAATAGAAAATTTGAAGCTTTGTCCATCTAATATACAACTTGCTGGTGCAGAAGTAGAATTAGTATCATCTATATCAAGAGAAAATAGATTAAAGAATTCTATATCTCAAATCAAAGATAGTTATGATTTTATAATTATTGATTGTCCGCCATCTTTAGGATTATTAACATTAAATTCATTAACTGCTGCAAACACTATTCTAGTACCTATTCAATGTGAGTATTATGCCCTTGAAGGGCTTAGTCAATTAATGGAGACAGTAAAACTAGTGCAAAAGCACCTAAATCACAAATTAGATGTGGAAGGTGTTGTTTTGACAATGTTTGATGCAAGGACAAATTTATCTATTCAAGTGGTTGAAGAAGTAAAAAAATATTTTAAGAATAAAGTATATAGAACTGTTATACCAAGGAATGTAAGGCTAAGTGAAGCACCAAGCTATGGTTTACCAATAATATTATATGATCCAAAATCAAAAGGAGCAGAATGTTATTTAGAGTTAGCAGAAGAAGTAATTGAGTACTCTGAGGAGGAAAATAGGAATGAATAAAAAAGGACTTGGAAAAGGTTTAGGTGCATTAATTACTCAAGCCAATAATGATTATAAGGAAATTGATAATGGTTTTAAGGAAGTTAGTATTAATGAAATAGAGCCAAATATAAATCAACCAAGAAAAGCATTTGATGATGAAGCTCTAATACAGTTATCAGAATCAATAAAAGAACATGGAATTGTGCAACCAATTATTGTTATGAAGGAAGAAGATATATATAGAATTATCGCTGGAGAAAGAAGATGGAGAGCTGCTAGATTAGCAGGATTAAAAAAAATTCCTGTAATAATAAGAGAAATGACAAATAAGCAGGTAATGGAAGTAGCATTAATAGAAAATATTCAAAGAGAAGATTTAAACCCTGTTGAGGAAGCTGAAGCATATGAGAAATTACTAAATGAATTTGGAATGACACAAGAAGAGCTTTCAAGTTCAATAGGAAAAGGTAGATCTTCAATTGCAAATTCTATTAGAATATTAACACTAAATGATAAAATAAAAGGTTATATAATAAATGGAGATATTTCAAGTGGACATGGAAGGGCTTTATTATCATTGAAAAGCGAAATACAGCAAGAGGAAATTTGCAATTTAATTATAGAAAAAAAGATTAATGTACGAGATACAGAAAAGTTAGTAAAAAATTTATTAAATAAAAAAGAAGGTAAGGATGAAAATAAGATACAGCAAGATTATGAGATTGGAAGAGTAGAGGAAAAAATTCAAAATATATTTGGAACAAAGGTTAAAATTATTAATAAAAATAAAAAGGGTAAGATAATGATAGAATATTACTCGAATGATGAGTTGGACAGAATTATAGAATTAATGAACAAAATTAGTATATAATAGGAAACTCTAAAATGCTCTAAAATCGATTTTTAGATTATTAGTAGTATAAAAACACGTTAATGTTCTAAAAAAGATTATAGG
This sequence comes from Acetivibrio alkalicellulosi, assembly GCA_008125075.1. Taxonomy (GTDB): domain Bacteria; phylum Bacillota; class Clostridia; order Acetivibrionales; family Acetivibrionaceae; genus Herbivorax; species Herbivorax alkalicellulosi. The sequence continues at coordinate 273,997 of VLTH01000002.1, forward strand.
TCAAAATAAACACACATGAGACAAATGTAAAAGAAAATAGGTATAACTGGCATAGAAAAAAGTAAAAATTAGGTTTTCATATTTAAATAGTTATCATACTGAAGTTTATTATAGTAATTCCTTAAAAAAAGATTAAATTTAGAGTAAAATGAAAGTAAGAAATAAGAGTATGTTTTTAATAAAAGTATTTGTTAGAAATTATAAAAATAATGAAAACTTTTTACCTAAAGATAAAATAAAAAAATTTAAAATAAACTTTATTTTTATAAGTTAAATTATAAATGTTTCACGTGAAACACTAATTAATTAGATATATAAGTTGTCTTTATTTAAAAAAAGTATTAAGTATTAGAATTATAAAAAAAATATTAATTTTTGAAATTATATAGTTCCTATGTTTATGAAAGGGGAATTTACAACTTAAATTGCAGATATCTATAAAAAATGTGGTTAAAAAAACTATACATTTAAATTATAAAAAAGAAGGAGATTTATATGATATCATTTTTGAATAATTTATATCACATAATTGAGAACAATATAAATTTAATAATACTAATAAATTCACTACTCATTTTTTTAATAATTATAATATATATAAACTTAAAAGTTAAATTTAATAAAATATCAAAAAAATATAAAGAAATTATGATTTCTACTAAAGAAAAAAACTTAGAAGAGGTACTCTTTGATATTTATAACATGTCCAAAGAATTATCATTAAAAAATAAAGAAATAGATAATAAGATAAATTATATTGAAAGAAGTATGGATAAGTGTATGCAAAAAATAGGAGTAGTAAGATATAATGCTTTTGAAAACGTAGGAAGTGAACTGAGTTTTGCAGTAGCTCTTCTTGATAATAATAATAATGGTGTAGTTATAAATGGTTTATACTCAAGGGATAGTTCATCAACATATGCAAAAATGATTCAAGGTGGTAAATCAAAACAGGCTCTATCTGCAGAAGAAATACAAGCTATTGACTATGCAATAAAATCAAAAAGCATATAGATATTAAATAATTCTATTACTTTATTTTACTTTTGATTTTTGTGGAATTAACCTATTTGATATTAAGATTATAGTTAGGAATAAGATATTAATTTTTAGGGAGAAGGAAAATGTATAAACAAAAGGGCAAAAATTCAATATGGATATATGCAATTATATTGTTTTCATGTACCATTGCTCTACTTTTATTTACAGGATACAGTCAAAGTAAGTTAAATAGTAGCCTTGAAGATTACAGAAATAAACTTATTGATAGTGAGGAAGAAAAAAGTATATCTAGACATAGCCTTAGTTCTGCATTAGAAGAAAATCAAATGTTATATGAAAAAATAGAGAATTTTCTTAAAGAATTAGAAGAGAAGTCAAATCAAATTAAAGAATTAGATAAGAAGATATTAGATGCAAATAATCAAAAAAATGAAAGTATAAATAATTATGAACTTCTTCTTGAGGTAGAAGAATACTATAATAGAGGAGAAATAATGGAAAGTGCAATAATGCTATTAAAAAAAATAGATATTGATAAATTAAATTTACAGGGTAAAGATAAGTATAATGATTTATTTAATATAGTAAGTGAAAAAGCCTCGTGGAAATTTTACAAAGAAGGATATAATAATTATATAAATAAAAGATACGAAGAAGCAAAAAGTAATCTATACTTATCTTTAGAACTTACCAAGGATGCTTATTATTCTGATGATTGTTATTTTTATATAGCTTATTCAGATTATAGATTAGGTAATCATAATTTAGCAACAGAATCCTTAAATTTATTAATATTAAAATATCCTTTAAGTAATTATTTAGATGAAGCAAAAAACCTACTTAAAATTATAGAAAATTATGATTAATAGTCAACTTGTTTAGATAAATATAAAAATAGGGAATTGAGGTGGAGTCTTTATTCCATCTGAAAATATAAGAGAAAATTCACCTTGTAGAAAGTGAATTCTTAGAATAAGATAAATATACATTATATATGGTATTGCATAATTATTATTGTATAGTATAATAATTTTATCTATTTAAATATTATAAAAAGGAGTTATAAAATGATAGATATAAAATTAATAAGAAGTAATCCAGAAATTTTAAGAGAATCAATAGTAAAAAGAAAAGATAAATTTGATGTAGAAGAACTTCTTAAAATTGATGAGAAAAGAAGAATTAATCTTGTTGAGGTTGAAAATCTAAAGTGTAAGCAAAATGAAAAGTCTAAACTTATACCTGTCTATAAAAAAGAAGGTAAAAATGTTGATTTACTTATGGAGGAAATGAAAAATCTATCTGAACAAGTTAAATCACTTAATAATGAAGTAAAAATTATAGATGATAAATTAAATAATCTTCTTTTAACTATACCCAATATTCCCAATAGCACAGTTCCGTTGGGGGAAAGTGATGATGATAATGTAGAAGTTAGAAAATGGGGAGATCCAACAAGTTTTAATTTTGAACCAAAACCTCACTGGGAGATAGGTGAGCATTTAAATATTATAGATTCAGCTAGAGCTGCTAAAGTAACAGGAGCAAGATTTATTTTTTATAAGGGGTTAGGAGCAAGATTAGAAAGAGCCCTTATGAACTTTATGTTGGATTTACATATTGATAAACATGGTTATCAAGAAGTTTTTCCACCTTTTATGGTGCATAGAAATAGTATGATTGGTACAGGTCAACTACCAAAATTCGAAGAAGATGCTTTTAAAGTAAATGATACTGATTATTTTTTAATTCCAACTGCAGAAGTTCCTGTAACAAATATGTACAGAGAAGAAATTTTAGACATAAAAGACCTTCCAATTAAGCATGCAGCCTATTCAGCATGTTTTAGAGCAGAAGCAGGATCTGCTGGAAGAGATACAAGAGGATTAATAAGACAACATCAGTTTAATAAAGTTGAGTTAGTTAAAATTACAACGCCAGAAGATTCTTACAATGAACTTGAATCTTTAACAAATAATGCAGAAGAAGTTTTAAAGCTACTTAATATTCCTTACAGAGTTGTTAAAATATGTGTAGGTGATTTAGGATTTGCAGCAGCTATGAAATATGATTTGGAAGTATGGATGCCAAGTTATAACAAATATGTAGAAATATCTTCATGTAGTAACTTTGAATCCTTTCAAGCAAGAAGAGCAGGTATTAAATTTAGAAGATCACCAAATGACAAACCAGAATTTGCACATACATTAAATGGATCAGGAGTTGCCATTGGAAGAACAACTGCCTGTATACTTGAAAATTTTCAACAGGAAGATGGAACAGTTGTAATACCTGAAGTTTTAAGAAATTATATGAATGGAATTAGCTTAATATCTAAGGAGTAGGAAAGAGTTTAGGAACGCTGAAAATATTACCTTAACTACTATTCACTAGAAGTATTAGAAAAAAGTGAAAGACTTAAAATCCAAGAGGTTCTATGCCCCTAGATTTTTTGATGATAAAATTACCTGGTGAAAAGTAGAAGGAATATATTATACCTTCCTTAATTACAATAGTATTATTTTATAAGGAACTGTATAAGAGTTCCTTATAAAATTCCTCAAAAAGGTATGATAAAACTATTGACAAAAACGTATATTACATGTTATATTATTTCTTGTGGTTACATGGAGAGATGGTCGAGTTGGTTTAAGGCACCGGTCTTGAAAACCGGCGTAGGTGTGAGCCTACCGTGAGTTCGAATCTCACTCTCTCCGCCACAAAATATCAAAGAAAATATCTTTGATTAATAAATTAATAGAAACATTATATGGAGAAGTACCCAAGCAGGTCGAAGGGGACGGTTTGCTAAACCGTTAGGTCGGGTAACTGGCGCCAGGGTTCGAATCCCTGCTTCTCCGCCAAAATAGCATCTTTCAAGACTCGAAGGGTGCTATTTTTATGTTTTTAAAACAGATATTTGGGGACATTTTGGGGACAAATTTTATTATAAATTAATAAAAGAAACTAAAAGATAACAAAGGTTATTTACATTTTGAATCATTTGACTTGCTTCCAATTAATGCTTTTTCTAACATTTCAGAAGCTGCAATATCGGCACTTTTAAGAGCATGAACATAAATATCCATTGTGGTACTTGTCCTGGCATGGCCTAAACGTTTACTAATTGCAGAAACCTCAAGGCCTTGGGCTGCAAGTAAAGTTGCTGATGTATGCCTTAAACCGTGAGGCGTTATTTTAGGCAAATTATGTCTATTAAGAAAATCAGGGAACCAGTTTGTAAGAGTGTAAGTAAACATTGGTTTTCCATTCCAAGTAACAAATAATCTGTCTGATCCTTGCCATAAATCACCGCATTTAATCTTTTGTTCTAACCACCAGAGACGATATTCTTTAAGAAGTGAGGTAATGGAAACAGGTATGCTAATCTTTCTTACAGATGTTTTATTCTTTGGATTTTTTTCAAAATTGCCTTTTCCAGATAGATACTGACTTGTTTTGATAATTTCAATAGTGTTATTTTCTAAATCAATATTATCCCAACTCAACCCCATTAATTCACCAATACGAAGACCAGAAAAAACGTCAAGTAACACCATGGTTTTATATTTAATATCCTCTTTATCTAAGGCCTTAAGCAATTGTTTTGTTTGGTTTTCATCATAGTGTTTAATTATTGATTTATCAGTTTTTGGAGCTTTAACTCTTGCAGCTGGATTATTAAAAATGAACTGCCAATGAACGGCTGTAGATAAAATTGCACTTATCAATCTATGGTGATGAAGTATTGTTCTAGAAGATAAACGACCAAAATCCTCAACTTGTGAAAAAAATGTGGATAACTTAATATTTAATGATCTACAGATAGATTCCGCAGTTCTGTTTTTGATATTTTTGCCGTTAACGGCATTAGATACAGTATCTTCTGATATGCCTGATAATTCAGACAGTTTTTTAATTGTTATATTGTTGTCTTTTAAAAAATCCTTTAATATAGGTAAAGAGGTATATCGTGAATCAAGTCTTATACCAGCTTCTGAAAGATTATTATAGAATTCCAGTAAGTGAGTTGGTTGAATTTTGTTTAGTTTTATATGTCCCATAGCTGGATAAATTCTTAACTGTAACATTTCTTTATATCGAAACACAGTTTTAGGCTCAAGTTCTTTCTCTGCGTAATCTGACAACCACTTTTCGCAGAAATCCTCAAAAGATATTTTCCCAGCATCTAAGTAAGTTCCTTTTTCAACTTCATCTTCAAAAAGTGCGGCCAGTCTTTGGAGCTCCTTCTCTTTTTGTTTAGATGTTAGTCCTGGATCCAGTGTGACCGATTTACTTTTCTTTAGTCTTTTACCTTTAGAGTCAGAGCCACAATTTACAACTATTCTATAGCTGTTTTCTCCCCTTTTTTCTATACTTGCCATTGGTTATTCACTCTCCTAAAGTAGATTCTACTTCTTTTAAATACTCTTTTTCATATTCTAGTAACTTGGTTTTGATATACTCTAAGGTATTATTCTCAATAAAGTTTAAATCATCTATAATCTTATTTTTAACATTAGCAAGGTTTTCTTTTGCTTGGTGGATTGCGTATTTTACATCGCCAATAATTCTTAACAATTCTATGGCTTTCAATTTGGTATCATCCTGATCGATCTTCTCACATTCTTCATCTGAAACCTTTAATAATAAGTCGAGATTTTTAAAAATGTGTTCAATGTTTATAGAGTATTCATGATGGTTAATTATAGACTTAGTTAAAGCAGTTAAACAATCATGCTTCTTTATGTTTGACAATCCGAGAATATAATCCGAAGATACGTCCAAGAATTTAGAAAGTTTAAAAATTACCTTTGCATCTGGAACCCGTTCTCCATTCTCGTAATTACTAATGGAAATCCGGCTTATTCCTATTGCTTCTGCCAGTTCAGACTGCTTTAAATTTTTTTCTTCGCGTAATTGATATAACCTTTTTGATATCATTCAAGTTTACCCTTCTTTCTTTTCGTGTTATTGCTTTTCGTTTGTTAACATTGTAACATTGCGTGAAAATATTTGCAACATTTTTTATTGACAAGATAATAAATGCAACGTATAATTGTGTTATGATAAATAATGCAACACAGGAGGTGTTTAAATGACCACGATTATCGTAAATGCGAGTAAACTTGCTGAGCTAAGGATAAAAGCTGGATTTACACAAAACTTACTAGCAAAGGCGAGTGGAACCAATGTATCCCTTATATCTCGACTTGAAAAAGGTGACCATACACCCAGGCCAGATAGCGCCTTAAAAATTTGTAACGCTTTAGGAGTCAGGTTTGATGATCTTTTCGAGATTTCAGACGAGTCTAAAGACAGCGTAAGGGAAGGAGGGTAAATATGGAGAACTTTGCAAAAGAAATCAAAATATCGGCACCAGTTAGGATGCGAACTCAGGCTCAAGCATTAGCAGAGGTAAAAGCAATAGATCCAAACACAGCGTTAACAGCTCATGCATTAAGACAACTTGTATTGCAGAGAAAAATTAAAGTCGTTATGGCCGGAAACAAATATCTTATAAATTTTGATAGTTTGCTGGATTATTTAGTTAATCCTACTGAGATCGAACCAGATCAAGTAGACGCCGCATTATATGGTAAGTTGCGCAAAATTCATGCTTAAAAGGGGTGTAGCTAAACTTGATTACTTTACAAAACGATAGACAAATTAAAATATCAGCTGCAGGAAGTCGCAAAGCTAATAATTGGCCAACACAAGAATTATATTGGTCTGAAATGGTTGAGCGTCTTATAACACCAGTTAGAGGCGTTGAGTTATTTGCAGAGTATCTACGTAAACCCAAGAGGGAACAGGATGATCTTAAGGACGTTGGTGGTTTTGTAGGAGGAACGCTTAAGGATGGTAGAAGAAAAGCTGCTAATGTTTCTGGGCGCGATATAATAACCCTTGACCTTGACAATATACCAGCTGGCCAGACTCAGGAGATAATAAAAAGGTTAGAGGGAATCGGATGTGCATATGCTACATATTCAACAAGAAAACATGAACCTGTTAAACCAAGGCTTAGAGTATTGTTACCGATAGATAGAACCGTTACTGCAGATGAGTACGAACCTCTAACCCGAAAAATTGCTTCAATAATAGGTATAGAACTTTGTGACCCTTCGACATTTGAAGCTTCCAGACTTATGTATTGGCCATCGTGCTGCTCCGATAGTCAATATGTGTTTCATGTCGGAGATAGGCCTTTTCTGTCTGCAGATGGAATCCTTTCTATGTACATTAATTGGCGTGATATAGCAGAATGGCCAGAGGTACCAGGCGCACAACAAAACCATGTTAAATTAGCAGAAAAACAGGGAGATCCAACCAATAAAACTGGTATAGTAGGTGCGTTTTGTAGGACTTATGATATATACAGCGTTATAGATAAGTGGCTGTCTGGTGTTTATATAGAATGTGAAAACTCAGAAGAACGACTGACTTTTTCTGGCGGTTCTACTTTTGGTGGGGCGATCATTTACAATAACGGCAACTTCCTATATTCTCACCACGCCACAGATCCTGCAGGCGGTAAGCTCTGCAACTCTTTTGACTTGGTAAGGTACCATAAATTTGGTGAACTGGACGATGAGGCGAAACACGACACCCCGGTTAATAAATTGCCGTCATATGTTGCAATGTGTGAACTTGCTTCAAGTGATAAACAAGTGTCTTTACTTCTAAAACAAGAGCGATACGATGAAGCAATAATGGATTTTGCAAGTCCTTGCCTTGCTATATCTGAGAATGGAAACTGGATGATGGAACTTAAAATAAACTCATCCAGCGGAGCATATCTCAAAAATACTAGAAACATTGAAATTTTACTTGAAAATGATCCGCAGCTATCTGGGAAAATCAAACTTAATATATTTGCAGATCGTATTATGGGATTTGGACCGTTACCGTGGGCTGGTAGAAACTCAGAAGAAGTTTTTGAGTGGAGCGAGGTTGATGATGTAGGATTACGTATGTATATTGAACGGGTGTTAGGCTTTAGAAATCGTGATATGGTCTTTGACGCGATTATGTCGTGTTCCCGTAAAAATGCTTTTGATCCGGTAGTTGACTACCTCAATAGTCTTGAATGGGATGGTGTCAAAAGACTTGATACTTTATTTATTGATTATTTGGGAGCTGAAGATAGTTATTACACTAGATCAGTGACTCGGAAAGTTTTTGTTGCTGCTGTGGCTCGCGCGATGTCACCAGGGGTTAAGTTTGACAACATTACTGTCATTGACGGTAAACAAGGAATTGGAAAAAGTACTCTACTAAGAAAAATGGCTCGTGGATGGTTTTCCGACAATTTAAATACTGTGGAAGGTAAAGAAGCCGCCGAATTATTGCAAGGCGTGTGGATAATTGAACTAGGAGAACTAAGTGGTTTAAACCGATCAGAGACCAATGCAGTGAAACATTTTTTAAGCAAACAGGAAGATCAGTACAGAGCAGCATACGCACGAAGAACAGAAAGGCATCCCCGGAGGTGTGTATTTTTTGGCACTACTAATAATCGGGAATATCTTAAAGACAGTACTGGCAATAGACGGTTTTGGCCAATATCTGCATTAGTAGTTAAACCTTGTAAAGATGTTTTTGGCCTAAGTGATGATGATATAGATCAATTTTGGGGAGAAGCATATTGTTACTGGCAATTTGGAGAACAACTGTATCTGCCGCGTGATCTAGAAATCGAAGCAGAGAGAAGGCGAGAGGGTTACATGGAAAGAGACCCAGTGTCAGGTCAAATCGAAGAATTTTTAAATAAACCAATCCCCGAAGATTGGAATCGGTGGAGTATAGATCGCAGACTCATGTTTTGGAATGGTATGTTGCCCGGAAATGATATTAAATTAGTTCCCAGAGACCGTGTATGTGCGTTGGAGATATGGCGAGAGTGTTTACGGGAAAACAGGCGCACCATGACTAAAAGCGATTCGAGACGCATCAATTCTGTGCTCGAAACATTTACAGACTGGGAGCCTTTGCCACTTATGCGTATTGGTGCAGAATACGGGTCACAGAGAGGTTTTAAGCGCAAAATAACTGTTAACTTTCTAGAAAGTTAACAACACTTGAGAATGTTAACACCCAAAGTGAAAATGTAAACAATTTAACAAAAGAAAAAAGGAATGTTAACAACAATGTTAGTGTCCAAAACCGCTTAAATGCTTGAATATAGATGTAAGTATACAATGTTAACATTATTTACTATAGAAATAAAATAAATAGATATATAGGTATATATACTATATATCTAATATACCTAAACAGCCTAAATATATATAACTATAGGCAAAAATTTAATATACGGTTAACACATAAAAACAAAAAGGAGAATGGTAAAATGCTGATACTATCAAAAAACGAGCTGACAACATGTAGCGCATTAAGAATTGTACGTCTAATTTGGGCAGAAGGATTATGCCCAGTAGTGCCTTTGATAACATCACCTATAACACAGAGACTTGTAAAAGTTGAAAATATGGATACTCCGTGTAGGGCGATTAATGCTAAGGGAGAGGGGGTTCAACTTACATTTTTAGCGTATGGCCTGGAAGCCGTAACGAGTGTTACAGGTAATGGCCCAGTTGTTGCCGAGTATGATTCAGAAGAAAAAGCCCGAGAGGTTCTTAAACGTGCGGCACAAATAGCGGCAACTGGAGCTGTTGTGGATCTAAATGAGATATAAAACAAAAAGCCCCTAGGATAATAAGGGCTTCTGTCCAATAAGAAGATGAATAAAACACTACTTCCATTTTATCATTAAGGGAGAGTGTTTGCAAATGGAAAATGAAAAACTTGTAAAAAGATTCAAAGAAGGAGATCAGGAAGCACTTGCAGAGTTGACAGAGCAAAATATTGACTTGATAAAGTTTGTAGCTAGCAAATTCACAATACATTGTAATTACATAACATATGATGATTTATTCCAACAGGGTTGGTTTGGATTTAAAAGAGCAGCTGAAACTTATGATCCAGATCATGAGGCAGCAGCAAAATTTAGTACCTGGGCGATACACTGGATCAGGCAGTCAATACAAAGGTACCTGGAACAAAAGACACCTAAGACAAAAGAGAAAAGCATTTATGAGGAATATGGAGAGGATCTAACTTTAGTGGACACTCTTGAGGATCCAGAGCAGCAAAGAAAGGTATATGATTATGCCGAAAGGCGAGAGCTCAGGAGAGATCTTGAACAGGTTATGGATAAATATTTATCTCTGCAGCAACGTGAAATACTGAAGCTTCGTTATGGGTGGTCAAACGAAGTAAGATTTACTTATACAGGGATTGGAGAAGTTCTTGGACTAAAAAAGCAAAACGTACAGCAACAGCACAATTATTCATTGCAGCGACTGAGAAAAACACCTTGGGGGCGTCTTAAATGGACAGAACACAAAGGTGAGCGGATTAATAAGTTAAGGTATCTGAATCCAATCTATCGAGCTGAGACATTGGATGACTGGCGAAAGAATTATTAGTATTGAAATTTCCAAACGCTTGGAGATTTGAAGCAGTGATTTATGAAGCTGAATGTTGCATAGGTGGAAACTACTGTAAAACAAAAAAGGTACTGCCTGGCGTGTAGACCTAGAGCCGTGCGGCAGGCACCACCTACCTAGATATAATATAAATTTTTCACTTGTGAACTTGTGAAATATTGAAAGGGTGATAACATGGCAGTAATTGCAAAAACGATAAATGGCAAGATATGTTTACGCACATCTGCCATGGTGGATATATTAGGAATTACGCAACAAACACTAAGCCTGTGGGATGATCAGGGATGCCCAAAAGCCGCTAGAGGTTGGTGGAGTATCAAGGACGTGTTGGCTTGGAAGGGCTTACTCCCAGGAGGCGACACCGAAGAAGATCAGGAGAAAATATCCCTGGCACAAAAAAAGCTCGAAGCAGAAATAAAATTTAAAGCAAGTAAAGCAGAAGAATCTGAGTTCAAAAACGCAGTACTTCAGGGCGAATACGTAAAGAAGGAGGATGTAACAGATGAGCTCCAACGGTTCTTTGTTGTACTCAAGAGGTCAATGATTAGTTACTCCAGGATAGTGGCAACGGAAGTTTCAGGATATGTTGATGCAATAACAACTAGAAGGATTGAAAACCTAATTAAAGATTCAACAATGGGAGCTTTGGAGCAAATAAGCATTGATGGAGTATATGAACCAAAGAAGAATATCAGGAAAGGAAGGTGATTCAATTGGAGTTTCAGGAATAAAAAGACCAAAGGAACAATAATCACAAGGATTATAAAACAAATACTCAAAAAGAAAGGATGATCAAGATGTTATCAGAAAAAATAAAAAATGTTGAAAGCATGATTAAGATGGTTCAGGAGCATGAAAAAAATTATGCGGAGGCCAATAAAAAAGTTGAACAGGTAGCAAAAGACCTTCAAAATCAAATTGATGATTTAAAGGGGAAAATGGAGCTCCGCAAGAATGAGCTAACTAGTAAAATAAGCAATCTTGAAAAAGAAATATCTAAAAAAGTTACAGAGTCAGTTGTGGATCCTGAAAAAGAAAACGAACTCAGGGAAATGTCAATTGAACTGGACTTATCAAAACGTCAGTTTGATGCCTTGTCTCAAGGATTGAGAAAAACAATAATTGTTGCTTGTGAAAAGAAGCTTGAAGAGCTTAAAATTTGTCAGAAAAATGCTTGGACACAGCAACACGTCCTTTGTGAAATCTATATAAAATATTTTAAAGTAATTAATGAGGCCATAGCAAGTCTAAACGCATTGGGTGAAGAAAAGCAAGGCCAGTATTCAACGATTGCAACCATGGAGACTGGACCAAACAATATGACATTGAGGCCTTTTATGCAATATATTCTTGATAAGGAAGCCGTTGCATTAGGACGCAGGGTTATGACAGAAGAAGAGATTCGAGAATGGCACGGAAATCCAAAACACCCATCAGAGTATACATTAACTCTTGATTTTGAAAAAGAGATAAGAAATGAATGTGTAGCTGCAGCTGATGCAATAGTAAAAACATTATGGTAATGGTTAGAGTAGCTTTTAATATACTTAAAGAAGTTCTTGGTATTGATGATGTGCTTTTAATTGACGAGTCGGATCCAGAGCTATATGATCACTTTCTAGAGGAAGCAGGAGATGAATTTTTAGGCTTTGCTGTTGGCTTTAAAAATCAAAGCAGGAATATTATTAATAATGACCTTTTTAAACCTGAAAACGAGCATTTAAGGAAGATTGTAAGAGAGGAAATAGATTTAAAATCGTTAAGTAAAAGGCTTGTTGTAGGTAGACGAAGTATTTTTATTAATGTCAATCTTATAAACAAAGGTTGCGAAGCTGGCTACAAAACAAAGCACTTTTCAAATATTAATTTTTGGGCAGAATTTCCTCTAAGTTTGAGATCGGCTATATCCCTAGTTATAGTTCATGAATTAACACATATTCAAATGGATATTGATGAGGTTCAGAGCTGCTTTAATTGTATAAAGTGTAAACATTGCTCAGAGTTTGATAAACACATGGCTGACAATTGGGAAACAGTTATCAGGAATGATGCTTTAAGGAAAATAGATTTTGCTTTATACGGCATAGAATAAGCCTTGGGTTGGGGCATAAACCAACCCAAAATAAAAAATAAAGGAAGGTGTAACAACTATGAGTTTATGTTTAGTAACTTGGAATAAAGGTGTAATAATTATATCTGGTGATTCAAGAGGAGCAATTTCAAGAGAAGGGGCATTTTACGCATGTGAAGAGGTGGAGAAAATCCGTCAAATTGATGATAAAGTAATCTTTTCGTGTGGTTCTGGATGGGTTGCGAATAAAGTATTAGAGGAGTACAAAAAATCTACTGATAAATCTATAGATAACTTAAATGAAATAGCAAAAAAGACTGTAACTGAATTTGAAAAGCTCTATCCTGAGGCAGCATCAAAAATTAAAAGAAAACTTGATCTTTTAATTGCAACTTTCGAGAATGATACAGCTGTCATGTATCAAGTATCTTCTATTGATAGATATAAAGTAAACAGAATTGAAGGTACCAATGAAACATACATGTTTGGATCGGGTGTTCATGTGAAAGAGGCACTGGATTTATTACAGTGTGCTGTTGGATCCACTAATGAAGTTTATAAGGCTATATATAATAATTTAAGTGATGAGCAAGTTGGAGGCACACTCACAATATTTACATTAAACAAGAGCGGTATATCAAAAGTAGAATCAAAAATTGATGATGCTCAGAAAAATATTAAATGGGCTGAAATGATTGACAGCAAAAAACCGCTAATACATTGTAATTCTGATATGATGGAATTCCGTGTCCATGGCAATAGAAAATTGTATTTTGATCCTATTGGTGAAAGATATGTTTTTACTGGACGTTTGGAAGCTTGTGAGCTTGTGGGAGGTACTCTTAATATAGGAGATGGTACCTTTACTGTATCCAACAATGGACATATGATTGCGACAAGTGCCTATATCAAAGGATTAATTGAAGCAAGTGAATTTAAGGGCGGATTAATTAAGACTTCAGAAAGTGAAAAGAGAGTTGAAATATCAGATAATCAGATCAGGACATACAACGATAATAACAATTTAAACGGTCTTGTAACAAATAACACTGTTGGACAGTTTGGCGACTGGGAGTTTTGGGACAATGGAACACATGTATTTAGTGTTTATAATACAACTAATGGTGGGGGCGTTTCTCTTATTCCTATTGGTGGGGCTAGTCTTGGCGTGGGAACCGAAGATAAAAACCTTTTATTGAGAGGTGATGTAAAACATCAAGGTAAGATTGCATTTTTTAACGGAACACCAACAAGTAAGAATGAAGTATCAACCTTAACAGGAGGTTCAACATTGTCGGAGATTGAAAGTAAATTAAATGAACTAATAAGCGCATTAAAAAACTATAACCTTGTTTAATAGTGCTATAAGGTATATAATATTAACAAATAAGAAAAAATAAAGGAGTGAATGTAAATGAAAAAATTTTTATTAGTTTTTATCCTGGGAGCTTTAATTTTTTCAACTCTAACAATAACAGCTAATGTCAGACAGTATATTTTAACGCCAGCTTCTTATAATGTTGTTGCTGATGGTGTGATAGTTGGTGATCCTGATTACCCTATTCTTAATTACAATGGCACTACATATCTTTCACTTAGAAAAGCAGCTGACGTATTAAATGTATCACTAGAATGGAATGGTGAACTAAAACAAGCAGAACTAAACACTAAAATGAAAGTAGATTCAGATGGAGAATATAAGATATTATATTTCAAAAATGTAAAGTGTGATATATTGGACCTGGTAACAGATCACCACGACAAACAAGTAATTATTAAAGATGGCCAAACATATGTAATAGCAAATTTATTCTCCAAGTATAATGAGAAAGCAGAGGACGGAGCATATTATATAAACCTTCCTGATAGAGAGCCTATAATGATTGTTGCTCCAGGAAGAAAAGCAACGGAACATTCATATATTGATGCAGTACTTACATTTGTTAAGCCTGAATCATTGGGATTGAAAATAAGATTAGAGGGCGAAACACTTATTGTTGAATAAGAATTAATTTTAATTGGTTGCAAGACTAGGGCAACTTGTGTAAAAGCTTATCGGGCAAAAAGCTTTCCAATTTAAAAAAGTATTAGGCTATTAAGCTTAATACTTTTTTCATATTTCCAAGCGTTTGGAGATTTAACTGTGTATATATTTTACAATTCACACGTGCGTTTTGTAAAATATATACTTTTGCAAAATTTGCAAAACTTCCTTATCGCAAATTGCGACAACATAGTTTAACATGCTGAAAAATTTTCAGGATACATTAAAGCTCCTGAAGAGATAGTTAAATGTATTGCGAAAAATTTTCACAATATAAATAAGAGCCACTTAGAGGGCTCTTATTTATATCTTTTATAGGGGTTCAATATTACCCATGAAGGGAGGAGCTATGTCTTCATCTTCCAGTATAATAGTTAAACAATATCCACTTTTAGTATCTTCAAATATTTTATTTTGAATTTTAAAATATTTCCCTTCTGAACCCATTTTGTTGGACATCATTAGTCCCATTAATTCGCATTGAGTTAGCTCTAAGTCCTTTGATTCAAGATCAATAAAGTCTGGGTATACTACAGTTACCTTGAGTTTATCCACAATTTACACCCCCTTTCCATTTCTGCATATTTTATTTAAGAAAAATTAAATACCTAACTTTTCACGTCCGATTGATAGTGCTAGTTCTTTAATTAATAAAAAAGGCACATGACTAAGTGTTTCACCAAGTTTCTTACGTATAATTTTACCAACTCCTTTTTGTCGCATTGAATCTAAAAATTCATGACCTTCCCATGTTAGTCCAAAAGGAATTACATTTACTAAACGTGTTTTGGTTGTAGATGAAGTCACTGCCTCAGCATCAAGGAGTCCAGCTTCGTACATACGCCGGATATGGTAGGCAACCACTCCTTTTTCATAGCCAGTAATTTCAGGATTTGTATCTGCAGATACTTCTTCTCTTGACTCATAGAATTCTAGGATCTTTATTATCAGATCCATGTCACGTTTCATATTTAAACACCTCACTTGTTTTTTGACCAATTAATAAAGGTTTATTTAATTTTAGCACATATAATTTGTACATACTATTATTTATTGTAAAAATCGTACATTTAAGAGAAGAATTTAAGAATTTAAAAGGAATTATTTATTAATTATCGAAAACATATGTAATAATATTTTGAAAGGAATTGATTATATGATTACACAAGAACAACTAAATGAGATTGTAGAGGGGCAGAAATTGATAGCAGAAGGAATAAATAAATTGTTAGCTCTTTTTACGCTAGAACCTCTTAATGAAGCAACTAATCCTATTTTGAATCTTAGTGAAGCGGCTAAGCTTCTTGGAACTTCACCTAAACAACTTTCGGAAGCATGTAAAAAAAATGAGGTTCCGTATAGGTTATTGGGTTCAAAGTATTTATTTTCAAGAGTTGCTTTAACTGCTTGGCTTCATAATGTTAACATGTCTTATTTGTTCGAAAAAATGGAGAGACATAAAAAATATTGTAGAGATAGGTTCCAAGAGGAGACAACGGAAAAATTTTTAGAAAACTGGATCAGATTCACTATTAATCCTTCAATAGGCATAGGTGAAGAGTTTCACTTTAGTAATCAGTCTAATCGTGACGATGTAGAGATAATTGACTTGTTTCAAGCAGCTGAATTACTTGGTGTTACAGAAATCAAAATGCGAGAATGGGCAAATGGTTTTTTGTATCATAAAATACCTTTAATAAGAGAAGGCAGAAGGTTTAAGTTTATAAGAAGAGAGCTTTTAGAATGGATGAAGACACCAGGTTTTATTAAACTTAAAGATGATTACGTAAAGAATAAAGAGCGAAATGATAAAAGGTTACTAGCTGTAGAAGAAAGAAAAGAGGCTGAACGATTAGCTAAAGAAGAGAGAAAAAGAATTCGTGAAGAAAAATTAAAAAGAAAATCAAAACAATAGAACTTTGATTACTACAATAAAATGTTTGACAAATCAAATTAATAGAAGGATCATCACCAAATAGATTTACTTTCTTTTATTCATAACAATATGGTTGACATGTACGCACATATACACTATAATGTTAATAGGAGGTGATTTAATTGAGTCCAAAAAACAGGCTCAACATAAGGCTGTCGGAAGAAGTTGAAAATGAAATTGACGGTTTTATAAAGACCTTTGAAGAAAAAACAGGAATACCTACAACAAAGACCGCAGTAATTGAATCGGCACTGAAAGAAGGATTAAAGATTTTAAGAAAAAAGCTTTAAAAACCAGGTAACCTTTTGCACTCTCACATGACAAAGGCTACCCGGCACCTGTACCACTCCTTGAGGAGCAGAACATATTTATTATACAATAAGTGCTCTTTCAAGGCAAATAATTTAAAACTTGAAAGGATGGGATTATTGTGTTGGAAAAAGTATTAGCAGGTTATTTTAAATCAGAGGATTATTTCAACCATGTTAGCGACATTATTACCGACATAGAAAAGGCAGAAGGAAAACGACTTTTTGAGGTTTTTGAAGAAGTTAAAAAGGATAATCATAAGATGTTCTTAGACCTTGATAGTGCCTATACAGATACTTGTTATGCTGTTGGAGAGGTATCATATTTAACAGGCTTAATTAATGGCCTGAAGCTTTTAAAAGACCTCAACGGCATAAATATAAATGATTCTTTAATTAATGCAATTCAGGACACAATAAAAAACACAATGACAGATCAAGGATCCTTGAAAGAGACAGAAACTTACTTGCCGAATGATAAATATAAATTACCCACATTAAATACAGCGCAAATGTTTACACTTGTAGATGCCTTCCAGAGAGCTGAAAGAGAATTTAACACATCAGGTGACA
This sequence comes from Acetivibrio alkalicellulosi, assembly GCA_008125075.1. Lineage (GTDB taxonomy): Bacteria > Bacillota > Clostridia > Acetivibrionales > Acetivibrionaceae > Herbivorax > Herbivorax alkalicellulosi. The sequence goes on from VLTH01000002.1 coordinate 291,446, forward strand.
ACCAGGACAAATTTAAAGAATTGAGAAGTTATTTAACCAAAAATTCTAAAAAAGGTGATCAGGAGGGTTAATATTATGAATACTTATCGTAAAGATTTTTCAATGCAATCAATTGATAAAAATAAACTAAAGGAAATGAGAGAAGTTATAAACTTTAGGCAAAGTCAATACATAGAGTCTGAAAGCTATAAAAAGACAAGAGAAGAAGTTGAAGAATTGATTAATAAGTTGCCCAATAGATCAGATCAGTTGAAGATTGAGGAAGCAATTAACCTTCTTGAGTGTGAATTGTTTGAAGAGGCATATAAAGCAGCATTAGCCGACTTAATGACAGCAATGACATTTAATAAAATAGGTGTGACTATGGCAGAGTATTTGAAATAAAATAGATTATTAATAAGACAAGAGTGTTATTTATTAATGCTCTTGTTTTTTTTATTTAGTAATTTTGAGAAGATTGCAGGAAATGTATACTTTTTTATAGAATAATAACAAAAATATGTTAACCATGAGGGAAAAACAATGGAATACAGAACTTTTTACAGAGAAAAACTTTATGAAGAAATATGGAAGGAACCAATGTACATAGTTGCAAAGAGGTACGATATTTCCAATGTTGGATTAAAGAAAGTTTGTATTAGGCTTAACATACCTATTCCAACAAGGGGACACTGGGCTAAAGTTAGAGCAGGACATAATGTAGAAACACCTGCTTTAAAAGGTGTCGGTCCAGAAAAAGTTTCTTCTCAGTTAAATCCTGAAAATAACAATGGTAGAAAGAAAAATATAGAAGGAAACATTAAGGATCAAATTATAAAAGATATTTTAGAAGCTTATGAAGATGTTGCTAAAGACAAAGAAAAATATCCTGACGAAGAAGATTACAAGAATATAGTTAAATCATTAAGACATCAATCATCTCAACCCTCAGGAGTTGCGTATTGTGGTTGTATTAAAATATATTCAACTGTAGAGTCAATAAATAGAGCTGCAATTATAGCGTTGTTATTGTATAGAACTCTTAAAAAACTAGGTAATGTTAAACGCAAATCAAATTATGTAGAAGTAGATGGTCTAAGATTTAGTATTTGGATTAAGGAACGCTTAAGGCAAACCACACATGTTCTTACAGAAGAAGATTTAAAGAAAAAAGACCGTCCACCTGCAAGAGAATTACATCCTACAAATAGATTTTTTATACTTGTTGAGTCAGCAGATTCTGACTTTAAGAAAAAGTATGGTGAATATAAAATTTTCAAAACTAAACCCAACAAAAAAACAGAGGATTGCATTACTGATTGCATTATAGATATGTATAAGATGATTGATTATATAAAGGAATGTATGGAAGAAAGAAAGCTTAGAGAAATACAACAAAAAGAGCATTGGATGAGGCAACTAGAAATTGAAACGCAGCGCATTGAAGAGACAAAAAAACTTGAAAAACTAAAGAGTGATGCTGAAGACTGGTATCAGTATAAAAAAATTATGGACTACATAAATGCTGTTGATATAAGTATAAGAACAAAAAAACATAGCTCTGGAAAAAGGAGAGAACTTCTTGAATGGGTGAAATGGGCTAAGGGTAAAGCTGAGTGGTTAAACCCATTAGTTAATAAAGATGATCCAATACTGGGGCGTAGACGGTCTTAAAGATAAGAATAGAACATATAAAAGTATGATTTAATAATAAAATCAATAAAAGTCAAGGGGGAGATAGTTATGGAAAAACTTTTTGTAAAAGTTAAAGAGGCCACAAAATTGTCTGGCATTGGCAAGTACACTCTGTACAATGCAATTAAAAGAGGAGAGCTACAAGTTTATAAACCTAATTGTAGGGATTTTCTCATTAAAGTTACTGAATTAGAGGAATGGATCAAAAGCAAGCAAGTAGTACATGATAAGGGTATTTCAGGAGATTAACATAAAGCAATAAAAGCTATAAGGGGGCTAAATATGAAAAAGTTAATATTAATATTGGTGTTGATTTCAATTATTCTTACTTCTTGCTCTCAAAAATTCGATACTTTAGAAGTAAAAGAGCTTCAATTGAAGCCTGAAATAATAGAATTACTGGACAACAAGGAGGTTGAAATTGCCATTATTGGGTATACAGAAAGCCTGATAGAAGTATACAATAATAGAGAGAAAGACAACGGAATGATATTACCTTGTGAGGATATGAAAAGATATTCTGCAGTAATTTCTGAATACTCTGAAAAAGAAGTTCCTTCAAATATATTTAGCTTAGATATTCCTTTTGAAGAACTTGATTTAAGAATGGAGCGTTTAAAAAAAATACTTGAAGTTCAAGAAATATCTGCACTAATAGAAAAGCTTAGTTTAGAAACAAAAGCAACTACAAAAATACCTTTGAGCGGCTCAGGTGAGATTACAACTGTATATAATCCAGATGAAGATGATATTCTTGAAATAAAAGAAAAAATACTGGATTTGATTGAATCTTTTTTTGTAGTTTCTTAAATTTAGAATAAATTTAATAATATTAATAACAGGAGGGCAAAAATGGAAAATTCACTTAAAGATTTTATGAATGAATTCAATGTCAGAAAAGAAAGAGTGTGTGAAATACAAGAAAAAACTAAAGAAGCTTATGAGAAGATCATATCTTCTATTTTAAATTTATGCAAAGAAATTCTTTAAATTATTATTCTTCAAAAAACAAAGATTATGATTTAATTAATGTCGAGGGATATGACATATATCTTTTTATGGACTGTGTGGCTCAACAGCCGGATGAAAAAGAATATAATTTAAAGTTCCTTTGCGGCAGCATTAGGGCATATGTTAAAAGTAAAGATTTTGGTGATACTCTTAGAATAATAAAAAGGCTCTTTGTTAATCATTTAGGACAAGTTTCACAGGCATCTAATGATGTTCATTTTGAACCTTTTAAAGAAGATCTAGCTTTACACATTATAAAAAATGCTTTAGGAATAGATTATACTAACCGTCATGTAAGCACAAATGAGTTAAAGAGTAATGAGAATTATATAATTTCAGTGTTTGATATTGAAAAAGTTCGATCTATAGGCTTTATATGCCCAAAACCATTTGAAGAGGATATATAATAATAAATCTTCTGTCCCCAGTGGGGACATTTTGGGGACAAAAGTTATAAAAAAGTACCCAAAAGCATTAAAAAAGGCTAAAGGATATAATTAACAAATGCAGTTATACCAATACTTACAAAGACATATTGAAGAATATAAAAAGCATCGTCACGCATTGCTAAACCGTTAGGTCGGGTAACTGGCGCCAGGGTTCGAATCCCTGCTTCTCCGCCATAATTTGTCTTAAAACCCTTGTGTACCAAGGGTTTTAAGCGTTTTTACAGAGAAAAAAGCAGAGGATTATATTTAAATTAAATCCCTCTGCTAATTTTTTATAAATTTCCTTTATTTCAATATTTATCTTATTATAAGTCTCTACCTTCTATAAGGGTGCATATTTCTTAAGTGAAGAGAAAAATGGAAGAAACATTGTGAAGCGAGTTATAGAGACTGTTAATGCCAAGAGGATAATTAGTGATAGCGGTTTTTAAAAGGAGCACGAGAAGCATTTAATGGCTCTAGACTGGGTAATAAATTAATTTTACCCTTTCTATGAGGTGGAGTACAATTTAAGATATTCAGGTGGGGTAGTGTATACCCATGCTAACTTTTGCTAAAGGAGTTGACTAAAGCAATTATAATTAGTTCATAGAAAGCCAGAGATCTAAAAAAGGGACTTATAAGTCCCTTTTTTAGATTTTTTTAATACTTAGTTTACTAATCATTAAATAAGATAAAACAATCATAAAAGCTGCTGTAAGAGCTGTATTTATATAAGAGTAATTAGAATTAACTTTAGAAAAACTATTATATAAATTTACTATTGTAAGCAAAGATCCTGCTATAGTTATTGGAAGTCCCATAAAAATACTGTTATCTTCACTTATATTAAACCTAGCAAGTCTATATGCTCCACAGAGAACAAATAGTAGTGCAAACATGTAGCCCAAAATATGATAATCCACTAAGCTTATTTTCCATGCTATTATGGCAGGAGCAACACCAAAAGATATTAAGTCAGAAAGAGAATCAAGCTCTTTACCAAACTCACTGGTTACCCTGAAAAATCTTGCCACTTGGCCATCTAGTCTGTCTGTTACTGCTGCTATCATTATAAGAAGACAGGAGTATTTTAGACTTGAAACTGAAGCATCATTAAATGCTATTAAAATTGCCATAATGCCAAGAGACAAATTGGAAAATGTAATTATGTTAGGAAGACAACATTTTATTCTATTCAATTGACCACCTCAAAAATTTTTTCTATCTACTATTGATTATAAATAAAAAAACACAAATCCACAATAGAATTATCTAAGGAAATTTGTGATAAAACAATTAATATTTATAATGATAACAATTTTGATTGTAAACTAATATTAAAAAGCATATATTGAAAATTATACAAACAATTTTTAATTGCATAGGAATTTAAAATAAATTTTGAATTTTTGTAATTCTTATACTACAGTTTACAAAGGGGATTCACCTTGTAGTTTTTATATTGGTTTTTATGGTTTATAAAATAAACCTATGCTAAGGCTCTTTTAAAGTAATCATTAGGGCAAGTTTGAATATTCCATAAGATATTTATCAACTTCACGAGCTGCTCCTCTACCTTCGTTGATTGCCCATACAACCAAGCTTTGTCCTCTTCTTGAATCTCCTGCAGCAAAGACACCATCTAAGTTTGTTTTATAATTTCCATACAAAGCTTTTGCATTAGATCTAGAATCTCTTTCTATATTTAATTGTTCAAAAATTATATCCTCAGGGCCTAAAAATCCCATACAAATTAATACAAGTTGTGCAGGCCATATTTTTTCTGTGCCAGGAACTTCAACAGGTATATATTTACCATTATCACATAGTTTCCATTCAACCTGTATAGTGTGAACTTCTTTTATGTGTCCATTTGCATCTCCAACAAACTTTTTAGTGCTTATGCAATACTCTCTAGGATCATTTCCAAAAACAAAAGTAGCTTCTTCCTGACCATAATCTGTTTTTTGAGTTTTTGGCCATTGAGGCCAAGGATTAGAGTCCACTCTTTTTAAAGGAGGCTTTTTCATAATTTCAAATTGGACTACATTTTTACAATTTTGTCTTATGGAAGTTGCCACACAGTCAGTACCTGTGTCTCCGCCACCAATTACTATAACATCTTTATTATAAGCAGAAATACCATCAAATACTGTTGAGTCTAAAATACTTTTTGTATTTTGTGTTAGAAAGTCCATAGCATAATTAATACCTTTTAAACTTCTACCTTCTATTTTAAGGTCTCTTGGTTTTGTAGATCCAATACATAAAACAACTGCATCGTATTCTTTTAGTAATGAGTTTGGATTTATATCTTTACCTATATCTTTGTTTGTAAAAAACTTAATACCTTCTCGTTCCATAATATCTACTCGTCTTTGTACAATTGACTTATCAAGTTTCATATTAGGAATACCGTACATTAAAAGTCCACCAATGCGGTCTTCTCTTTCATAAACGGAAACCCAATGACCTGCCTTGTTTAATTGTGCTGCACATGAAAGACCAGCTGGTCCAGAGCCTATAACTGCAACTTTTTTCCCTGTTCTATTTTCAGGTAATTGTGGAACTACCCATCCTTCTTCAAATGCTTTATCTATTATTTCACACTCATTTAATTTAATTGTGACAGGTGGTTCATTGATACCTAGTGTACAAGAGCCTTCACAGGGAGCAGGACAAACCCTACCTGTAAACTCAGGAAAATTATTAGTTTTATGAAGTCTATCTATTGCTTCTCTCCATAGTCCCCTATAAATTAAGTCATTCCATTCTGGTATAAGATTGTTTATAGGACATCCTGAAGCCATACCCTCTAATAATATACCTGAATGACAAAAAGGTATTCCACAATCCATACATCTAGCGGCCTGATTTTTCATTTTCCCTTCAGAAAAATGTGTATGAAATTCATTCCAATCATTGATTCTTTCAATTGGAGACCTATCTTGAGGAAGTTCTCTAGTATATTCTAAAAATCCTGTTACCTTAGCCATAAGTTACCCTCCTATTCTTCTAACTTAAAATCTATTATTTAGGAATACTGAAAATATAACTTCCAATGCTATTTCATCAAATTAATTATTTGATGTTAAATATTGTTTAATAAAAAGTCTAAGCAGTACTCCAAATATTCCTTAACTCACAGAGTTCACTGTTTGTTCAAAAGCTGCCATTAAAGCATCATCACCTACTAAACCCTTATTTTTCATTGCTTTTATAGAGTCCAGTATTTTTTTATAATCATTAGGTATAACTTTTATAAACATTTTAGATACATTATACCAATTAGATAATATTTTTGATCCTACATGACTATCAGTGTATAAAACATGTTTTTCAATTAAATCCTTAAGCATATGAATTTCATCATCATCACATAATTTTTCAATTGAAACCATTTGGGTATTACAATTTTTTAAAAATTCATCTTTCTCTGAAAAAACATACGCAATGCCACCAGACATACCAGCTGCAAAGTTTCTACCCGTTGAACCAAGAACAACAACACATCCACCTGTCATATACTCACACCCATGATCGCCTACTCCTTCAACTACTGCATTAATACCACTGTTTCGAACACAAAATCTTTCACCAGCTACACCTCTTATATAAGCTTCTCCGCTTGTGGCTCCATAAAAAGCAACATTTCCTGTAATAATGTTTTCTTCAGCTATAAATTTAGACTCTTTTGGAGGGTAAACAATTATTTTTCCACCAGAAAGACCTTTTCCTAAGTAGTCATTAGAATCTCCCTCTAAAGTTAGTGTCATGCCTTTAGGGATAAAAGCACCAAAACTTTGACCAGCTGATCCCTTAAAGTGGAGTTTTATTGTTTCTGATGGAAGACCAGCTTCACCATATTTTTTAGATACTCTACTACCGGTTATTGTACCAACAGCACGATTTGTATTTTTCACAGGTAGTATTGCACTTACGCTTTTACCTTCTTCAATTGCAGGTTTACATATATCTAAAATTTCTTTTACATCTAAAGACTTTTCAAGCTCATGCTGTTGATTAATTTTACAATATAATCCAATATCTTTATCAACTGATGGTTTATATAAAATATTTGAAAGGTCAATTCCTTTTGTTTTCCAATGAACAATGGCTTTAGAGCTTTCAAGTAAATCACTTCTTCCTATCATTTCATCAATTGTTCTAAAACCCAAATACGCCATAATTTCTCTTAATTCCTGTGCTATAAATTCGAAGAAATTAACAACATACTCTGGCTTACCAGCAAACTTTTTTCTAAGCTGAGGATTTTGAGTAGCAACTCCAACAGGACATGTGTCAAGGTTGCAAACTCGCATCATAATACAGCCTAGAGTTATTAGGGGAGCTGTAGCAAATCCAAATTCTTCAGCACCAAGTAAAGCTGCAATAGCTACATCTCTTCCAGTTAGTAGTTTACCATCAGTCTCAACAACAATTCTGCTTCTTAAGTCATTTAATAAAAGGGTCTGATGAGTTTCTGAAAGCCCTAATTCCCAAGGCAGTCCTGCATGTTTTATACTGGTTCTTGGAGAAGCTCCTGTTCCTCCATCATATCCACTAATTAAAACTACATCAGCTTTACCTTTTGCTACACCTGCTGCGATAGTTCCAACACCAACCTCTGAAACTAGTTTAACATTTATTCTGGCATCAGGGTTTGCATTTTTTAAATCATGAATTAACTCTGCAAGATCTTCAATAGAATAAATATCATGATGAGGGGGAGGAGAAATAAGGCCGACTCCTGGTGTAGAACCTCTAACTTTAGCTACCCAAGGATAAACTTTATTTCCGGGTAATTGACCACCTTCACCAGGTTTTGCACCTTGTGCCATTTTTATTTGTATTTCATTAGCGTGTACAAGATAATTACTGGTTACTCCAAACCTTCCAGATGCAACTTGTTTTATAGCACTGCATTTTGAATCTCCATTTTCATCCACTAAAAATCTAGCAGGATCTTCTCCACCTTCTCCTGTATTACTTTTTCCACCTATTCTATTCATAGCAATAGCAAGGGTTTCATGTGCTTCTTTACTAATAGATCCATATGACATAGCTCCTGTTTTAAACCGTTTACATATAGACTCTACACTCTCAACTTGATCAATAGGTATTGAATTAGATTCTTTAAACTCAAGTAGACCACGTATTGTACAAAGTTTTTGAGTTTGGTTATTTATTAATTGTGAATACTCCTTAAATAAACTATAGTTTCCAGTACGACAAGCATATTGAAGTTTATGAATGCTTTCAGGATTAAATAAATGATATTCACCATCAACTCTCCACTGATTTACCCCACCTGTATCTAATGTTATAGCTTCAGCATTTCGAACATTATAGGAAGACATATGACGTAGTTCTGTCTCTCTTGCTAAATCTTCAATATTAATACCTTCTATTCTAGATGGGGTAGAAGTAAAGTATTTGTCAATTAAATCTTTACTAAGACCTATAGCTTCAAAAATTTGTGCTCCCTGATAACTCTGTATTGTGGAAATACCCATTTTAGACAATACTTTTACTATGCCCTTTGTAGATGCTTTAATATAACCCTTTACAGCCTTATTGTAATCAATATCAGTAAGTAGATTACTATCAATCATATACTGTATTGATTCAAATGCAAGGTAAGGATTTATTGCAGAAGCACCATATCCTATAAGAAGGCAGAAGTGATGAACTTCCCTTGGTTCTCCACTTTCAACTACAATGCTTGCTTTTGTCCGAATTCCTTTTTTTATCAAGTAATGGTGTACCCCTGATACCGCTAATAGAGTAGGAATAGCAATTTTTTCTTTACTCATTCCCCTATCTGAAAGAATAATAATATTAGAACCTTCAAAGATAGCTTTTGAACAGTTTTCAAATAAGTTATCTAGTGCCTGCTCTAGGGCATTTTGTGCAGAAAAAGGGCTATACAGTATAGAAATTTTTGAACATTTAAAACCCTCAGTACTGATATTTTTTAATCGAGCCATTTGATCATTATTAATTATAGGAGTATCTATTTTAATTTGTCTACAGCTTTTATCAGAAGGTTTAATTAAATTTCCCTCTGACCCAATATAAACTTCAGTGGATGTAACAATTTCTTCTCTAATAGCATCTATTGGAGGATTGGTTACCTGTGCAAAAAGTTGTTTGAAATAATTATATAGTAGTTGAGGTCTATGGGACAATACTGCTAATGGTATATCTGTACCCATTGAACCAATAGGGTCTTCACCATTTTTTGCCATGGGACCTAAAGTTAAACGAAGATCTTCATAGGTATATCCTAATGCTTTTTGCCTTTGAGTTAAGGTATGGTAATCTAGGTTTGAATCATAAGAAGCACAAGGCAAATCATCTATGGTCAAAACATACTTATTTAACCACTCTCTGTATGGACTATCCTTAACAATATTGTTTTTTATTTCTTCATCACTAATAATTTTACCTTCACTAGTATCAATAAGAAGCATTTTCCCAGGATGAAGACGATTTTTTAATAATACCTTTTTTGGATCAATATCTAAAACACCAACTTCTGAGGCAAGAATTACTAGGTCATCTTCAGTTACATAATAGCGAGATGGTCTAAGGCCATTTCTATCAAGAACAGCTCCTACCCTAATTCCGTCAGTAAAGGCAACTGCTGCAGGTCCATCCCAGGGCTCCATAAGACAGCTGTGATATTCATAAAAAGCTTTTTTTTCATCATCCATATTTTGGTGTTTTGACCATGGCTCAGGTATCATCATCATCATTGAATGTGGAAGAGACCTTCCTGAAAGAGCCATAAATTCAAGGCATTCATCAAACATAGCTGAGTCACTTCCCTGAGGATTTATAATAGGAAGTACCTTTTGTATATCATCTCCAAATTCTTCTGATTTAAATAATGACTGACGGGAGTTCATTCTGTTTACATTACCACATAGAGTATTTATTTCTCCATTATGGACAATATACCTGTTTGGATGTGCTCTTTCCCAGCTTGGAAAAGTATTTGTACTGTACCGAGAATGCACAAGTGCCAATGCAGACTCTACTTCTTGGTCAGATAACTCATTATAAAACAGGCCAACTTGCTCAGATGTTAACATGCCTTTATAAACAATAGTTTTTGAAGAAAGGCTTGGAAAATAAACATATTCATTATTATCTAGAGCATATTTTTCAATTTGTTTTCTTATTATATAAAGCTTTTTCTCAAAAGAAGCATAATCTTTTATATCAGAACTTTTCCCTATGAAAACCTGACGAATGTAAGGCATGGCAGAAATAGCAGATTTACCTAAAGTTGAACTATTAGTATCAGGAGTAATAAACCCTAGAAAATTCTGTCCTTCATTTTGAACAACTTTTTTTATATAATTTTCTATTTTAGTTCTTTTTTCCTCGTCAGTAGGTAAAAATACCATACCAACACCATATTCACCTGCCTCAGGTAAATTGATACCTGATTTTTTACATTTATTAATAAAAAATTTATGAGGAATTTGAATTAGTATACCTGCACCATCACCTGTATTAGGCTCAGAACCACTGCCACCTCTATGTTTAAGATTAATAAGTATGGTAAGAGCCTGATCAATGATTTTATGAGATTTTATGCCCTTTATATTAACAACAAAACCAATTCCGCATGCATCGTGTTCAAATTTTGGATCATAAAGACCTTGTTTTCTTGGGAATCCTTTATTCATATAATACACAACCTTTCTATAATTCTTGATTTAAAGTCTTAAGAAAAATTTTAACTAATAATCCACAGGGTACATTTTATTAGTATTAAAATTAATTATGAAACATTTATAAATTAATCCTGCATAAACAGAAAACAAATAAAAAAAAGTAAAAAAGCGCTACAATAAAAAGGGCTAACCTCTTCATCGAGCGCATTTTTTCTAAGCATATGCATCATTGCATAATGATTGCTTTTAGCTAATATTAAGTTAAATAACAAAAGCAAAAAATGTACATTGTGTATTTTTTATTATAACACCAAAGGAATTTAAAATCAATAGAAATTGCAAAAAAAAAGAGCATTTTGCAATAATAATTGTAGCTTCTTGCAAAAACTATTTACTCAAGAAAAAAATGAGGTGTTAGAAATTTTAAATAAATAACTGGTAAAATGGCGTTTCAAAAACTCTTATCTAAAGGTTTTAGCATAATAATTTGCACAAGGAATTTTTTGAAACGGCCTTACTAAGGAATGCCTTAGAAATAACTTCATATTCTCATGGACAAAATGCCAATGTTTTAACGGGTTTTGGACGATGAGAATTGGATGTTATTTCTTAGCCATTACTAAATAAATTTATTATATGCACTAAAAGTAATTATTACAATACTAGATAAATTAACTATTATTAAGTAAAATCGTTTTATAGGACCTACTTTTTCTTTTGGTTTATCTTCAACTTTTTCATTTAAATTATATATAAGAGTGTTTATCCAGTGTACAATCACAAAGGCTGATAAAGCTTTTAACCATAAGTCGTGAAAGTAAAAAGTACAATAAATAAAAAATACAATTATAATAAGTGTTTTAATTGTTTGAAAACCTTTTCCTATTTTATATAAATCTAAATTTATCTGATCTTCTATCTCTGCTAGAAGCTCATTATTATCAGAATTATCCTTTTTATCAATTCCAAAAAAGTTGGTATGAAATGACTTTATTGTGGCAATGACTAAAACTAAAGATGTTATTATGAAAAAAGCTGTGTCATTTGATGATATAGCCACTACTGGTATAATAATGAGCATTATTATTATTAATAACATATATTCTAAGGGCATTAAATCTCTCCTAGCTACTTTAAATATATTTTAGTCGGTATTAAGCTTAACTGTAAGAGCATTGTAAACAATAACTGACATCTCTCCACGTGTAATTTGCTGGTTAGCTTTAAGTGAAAGATTTTTGTCTAAATTAAGCTCAGTAGCTTTATTTATTACATTATCAGGCCAAGTACCTTCTAGAGTGTTTTCATAACCGAGAGCTCTTATGACAACGGCAAGAGCTTCTGCAAATGTTACATTGTTATTAGGTGCAATTGTATTGTCAGGGTATCCTGCAACAAGATCATATTTTACTGCAAGCCTTATATTATTATAGGCCCAATGATTTTTTTCAATATCTTTAAAAGTAATGTTTACATTATCTATATCGTCATCATTGTGATATCCCATTAGTCTTACAACTAAAGTTATAAATTCACTCCTTCTTATATTGTTTTCAAGTCTTAAGGAACCATCTTCATAACCTCTTAAAATGTCAAGTTTTAATAATGCTTGGGCATTACTGTTTTGAATGTCAAGATTATTTTGGTTAGCTTTAGTTGATAATGATATTGAAAAAATAAATACAAAAATTAAAATAAGCGATATGTATTTTTTCATATAAAAAGCACTCCCTTGATTTTATAGTTTATTTCAATTATACACTGAAAGCTTGGCTTTTTAAAATTAAAATATAATTACAAATTTGCTTGCTTCGCAAACATGCACCCAGCGCAGAGACATTCATTGTCAATGTTATATTTATCTTATGTTGTTAAGCTTTTTGCGCAGGAATCTTAGTATAAAAAAAAAAATTAAACTAAAACTATACTATATAAATAAATAGGAGGCGTTTTATGTCGAAGACAATAGTTGCAATTTTTGATAATCAAGATAATGCTCAAAGAGCAGCTGAGCAATTGAAAGAACGTGGTCTTAGAACAGATGATATTTCTATTGTTGCAAGACAGGAAGGTGAAGAAAACAGAGGAAATATAACAATGGAAAAAGACACTGGTGAAGGTCATAGTATGGAAGTAAAAAATGATAATATTTCTGATGGAGTACTTACTGGAGGTATATTAGGAGGGGCAGCAGGACTTCTTATTGGTGCAGGTGGAATGTTTATTCCTGGGCTTGGAATAATAGCTGCAGCAGGACCTATTGCTGGCTTACTATCAGGTGCTGTAACAGGAGGAATTGTAGGAAGTCTTATAGATTTGGGGATACCAGAAGATAGAAGTAAAAAATACGAATCAGATATAAAATCTGGAAAAATATTATTTAGCATGAAAACTGATGAAGATAAGATTGATGAGATTTCTTCAATTTTAAAAGATAACAGAGCAGAAAGTGTAAATAATTACTAGATGGCAACGGAGTTAGTGACACAAAAAGGTGTCACTGACTCTGTACCCTTGAAACTCTCTTGTTAAGAATAAAAATGAGACAAGCTAAAAGAGAAACAATTAGTATGGGTGTGATAATAAGGAGTTTTTGATAATTAGATTCTAACCAACTTTTCATAATAAATATGCACCTTTTTCCTTTGTAAAAATTTACGTTCTAAATTCTTTATCTTATTCTAAGACTCCATCTTATATAAGGTAGGGCTCCTCTTATAATTCTCAGAATTAGTCTCCACCTGAGGGACCCCTTTAGCTAAACCTGTTAACGTTAAGACTCTCGACACTAAAGATTGGGCATTGGTGTATATTTTCTTCACATTTATTACATTCAAAAACACCTTTTTTTTTAAGTTATAATAATTTAAATATGGGAACCGCTTTCTTGTTTAAGCGATTCCCATATATATATAAAAAATAACAGAGGCATTTTAATAAAAATCTTAAAAATTATCATCAATTTCGTATTGGGATGAAGGAATTGTATCTTCCGGTATTTCTAAAATATTTAACTCCTCTTCTATAACTGTATTAGTAGAATCTGATCTATCTACCTTTTTAGTACCTCGTCTAACCTGATGCTCATAAGGTCTGTATGTGCTACGATGTAAACGAATACGTTCAGTTTCAACTCCATTTATTTTAATTATTTTATAAGTATCAATAACATACCCTGGTTTACCACTTTGAACAACAACAGATTTACCCTCTTCCATATTTGGATCATCAATATGTTTTACAGGAGCAGGAGTTGAGCTAATTTGAACATTTTGTATTTCAATTGTCTTTTCAGGCGTTTCATTAGTTCCTATAATTTTATAAGTAACAGTGTTATTTGTAACAGTAGCTTCAATTTTTATAGGCCAATTGGTATTATTTTTAAATTTAAAATCCAGTTCATTGAATGATACTGCTGCATCTTGACCATAGGGTACATAACCTACAGTAAACATATGATTCATTCTATAAACTGTTTCAAGATTTCCAAATAGTACAGCATTGTATAGAGTGCTTGACACCTGACAAATACCTCCTCCAACGCCGGGTATAATTTGGCCATTTACATAAATATTGGCAGATTGATATCCGTTTTGACTTGTTCGAGGACCTACAACATCATTAAAGGAAAATACATCTCCAGGTCCTAGTATGAGACCATTAATTTTAGAAGATGCAAGTCTTATATTAACACCTCTGTTGGCATCATTTTGATTGCCTGTCGAAAAGGAGGTACTATATGATGATAGTTGGTCTCTAAAAAGATACTCATTAATATCTTGTGTTTTTATTTTTGGCTCAATAAATTCTATTGGTAGTTCTTTTTCTATATCAACCAAGTCATTAAACTCTTTAATAATGTTCTCAAGTTGAGATTTGTCAATTTGTCTACCTAAAACATGGGGTATTATAATTACTTCGTTATCTTCTACTAAGACATAGGCATTTTTTGCATCTTGTGTTACCTGACTGTATATTTCCTCGATGTTGATTTTAGAAGGTTCTATAACGTTTACAGGAACTTCAAAAGTTCCACCTGTAGCAGTTTTAATTGAATTTCGTATTATTTCAAGTGTTTTTTCCTTATCTATAGCATTTCCAGGACGACCAGTATAAATTGACATACCAGACTCACTTGTAATTAGATGAGGATTTTGTACTTCTATAAGGGATGCATTATAAAAATCTTCAATAGAATTTCTAAGGATGCTTTCATCATAAGAGAAATCTATATCTAATATAGTTCCGTTTTTACCAACTTGGAAAATTTCATAAAATCTCTTAAAAATATTACCGCTTCGACCTATGGTAATAACGCTATTAGTTGCATTTTCAATGTCATAAGAAATATTGAATTGGGACAAATCAAATTTGTGATACAAATCATCATGTTTTACAATTAATTCAATTTCATTAATTCTGTCAGTAAAGCTTGATTTAAGAAGTTCAGATACTTCACTTTGTGTCATTTTACTTACATCAATGCTGTTAATATATACACCAGCATATACCTTTTTGTGGGATAAAACAGATATTGAAAAAATTAAAAATAGTGCAAAAGTAGTTGCAATAACAGATAAGATGACTAACATAAATACTTTTTTCTTGTTGCGATTTTTTTGAGTTACCGGATTCATCATTATAAAACACCTCAATTTAAATACATATAGAAAACAAATGGTACGTGCATTAAATCAAAAGCTGTATTCTATTCTAAAAAAGTATTTTCAGAATAGACATTCTCTTAATAAGTGTACATTTTTATTATCTCAATTTTATAAAAAAAACACAATAGATTTTTAATTTCAAATATATTAAATATATATTATTTTTTCAAAGAAATATTTAAGAAACTAAAAAAAAATGTTTAATAAAAGTTGGGGTAATTAATCATAAATAATATTATTATTGTATAATAGGTATAAAAATCAATTTAGGAGAGTTAGATTATGAGTATATTAGTATTTAGTGATTCCCACGGAAACACTAATAATATAATAAAATCAATAAAAAAGAATAAAAATTTTGAACTGGTTATACATTTGGGTGATTTTTGCAGAGATATGATTATAGTCAAAGAAAACTTCAAAGATTTAAAATATGAAGTGGTAAGAGGTAATAATGATTGGGCTAGAGAAATTCCTACTGAAAAGATAATTGAAGTAAAAGGTAAAAAAATATTTATTACTCATGGTCACCAATATGGTGTAAAGAGTGATTATCAAAGAATTATTAATAAAGGAAAACTACTTAATGTAGATGCGGTATTGTTTGGACACACTCACATTGCAGAAGAGATGTTTTTTGATGGTATGCTGGTTTTAAATCCTGGAAGCATAGCACTTCCTTCTTCTGGTAATAAAACTTACTGTGTTATAGATATAAAAGATAATAAATTCTGGACCAGATTTGAATCAGTCAACTCCTTCATATAAATCTGAATTTATGGGTTCTAAGAAAAATTATGTCAGGCAATGTATAGTTCTAAAATATTCTGATTATACTTATACTATTATTTAAAATATGTGGAAGTATAGTTTCTTCATATTTATTAAATACATTAAAAATGTGTTTTTAGTAGTGTAACCTATAGAAATATACATTATATATTTTATAGTATTAAGAATATGAACTGTTTTTAAAATATAGAATATTATAATAGTAAAAATATATCTATAGCAATAATAGTATAAGGTGATTAATATGGGTTTGAATACAGAAAAAAATCAAGATGTTAAAATAAATAAAAATAACATATTAACAAAGCTATTCAATAAGCTTTCTTTATTAGTTGATAATCCTATAAACATTGAGGGAGAAACTAATGATGAGGAAAATCTGATAGAGTGTATTAAAAGTGCAAGAAATGATTGGATTAAGGCTAGTTCAGAGTTTGAATATGCAGTTGATAGTGATATAGTTGACTATTATACTTATAAAATTAAAGCCTATGAGGTAAGATATCAGTACCTTATTAAACTAGCAAAAAGAAAAGGAATTACATTAGAATATATTAAAAACTTATAAAATTCTCTTAGATAAAACAAATGAATATTTGTAATAAATTCTTGACCAAGCTTATATATTATAGTATTAACTTAGAATAATATATAAGGTAAAGTGAGGATAATTATGTATGAAGAGTACGGCACTATATTTGCATATATAATTGGAATTGTACTTTTGTTCTTTTTAGGAAAATTCTTTATTGTTCCCATGAAGACTGTTTTAAAACTATTATTTAGTTCTATTCTCGGGGCAGGAATTATTTTTATTATAAACTTTCTAGGGGGTTTTTTTGAATTCAATATAGCATTAAATCCTATTACTGCCTTTATTACAGGTACTTTAGGTGTACCAGGTGTACTTTTACTTATTGCATTAAAATACATTTTTAAAGCATAAGAATTTAAAAAATCTAAAAATATGAAATTCCTGTACTGGAGATTGCAAGTTTAAAAACTAAATAATTAAGAATTTCTACAAAAGATTGTATACAATGAACAAAATCAAATTCAATTGGTCTAGATTTAGCGCGGTTTCTATAAAGATTCCTTGACAAAAAAAAGACAAACATTTATACTGTTATCTGTGTAAATGTTTTTTTACTTTATTAAAACCAAGCTGAATATTATCAGCACAAATTTACCATAAATAAGGGGGTTTACCACATGGGCAAGGTTGTTGAAATTAGATGGCATGGACGAGGCGGACAAGGTGCTAAGACTGCATCGTTGTTGCTTGCTGATGCTGCATTCAATACCGGAAAGTATATACAGGGTTTTCCAGAGTACGGACCGGAAAGAATGGGTGCGCCAATTACTGCTTATAACAGAATTAGTGAAGAAAAACTTACTATTCATAGCAATATTTATGAACCAGACTATGTAGTAGTTGTTGACGAAACTCTTTTAGCATCTGTACCTGTTACATCAGGATTGAAAGAAGATGGCGCAATTATTATCAATACTACTAGGACACCTGAAGAAGTTAGGCCTGTACTTAAAGGATATAAAGGTAAGGTTTGTACTATTGATGCTAGAACAATATCAATTGATACATTAGGTAAGTATTTCCCAAATACACCTATGCTAGGTGCTGTTGTTAAAGTTAGCGGTGTAATGGATGAAAAAGAGTTTTTAAGTGATATGATTGAATCATTTAAACACAAATTTGCTAAGAAACCTGAAGTAGTAGACGGTAATATTAAAGCTCTTGAAAGATCAATGCAGGAGGTGAAGGGATTATGAGCAAAAAAGAATTAAAAACAGTTAGTCCTGATGTTAAATGGAAGGATATCACTCCAGGAGGAGTTATTCCATATGCGGGAAATGCTGAATTATTTAAAACAGGTGACTGGCGTTCAATGAAACCTATATGGTTAAAGGAAAAATGTAAACAATGTCTTCTTTGCTATCCCGTTTGTCCCGATACATCTATATTGATAGACCAAGAAGGAAAAAGAGTAGATTTTGATTTTGATCACTGCAAAGGCTGTGGAGTTTGTGTAAAGGTTTGTCCTTTTAAAGCCATTGACTTTGTAGAAGAAGATAAGTAAGGGGGGATTTTTAAATGGCTATAAGAGAAAGATTAAGTGGTAATGAAGCAATTGCAATTGCTATGAAGCAAATAAATCCTGATGTTGTTGCTGCTTTTCCAATAACACCTTCAACTGAAATCCCGCAGTATTTTTCAAATTATGTTGCAGATGGTGTTGTTGAGACTGAATTTGTTGCAGTTGAATCTGAGCATAGTGCCATGTCAGCTTGTGTAGGAGCTCAGGCGGCAGGAGGAAGAGCAATGACAGCTACTTCTGCAAATGGACTTGGTCTTATGTGGGAAGTTCTTTATATAGCGGCTTGTTCAAGGCTTCCAATAGTAATGGCATGTGTTAATAGAACAATGTCCGGACCTTTGAATATTCATAATGACCATAGTGACTCAATGGGAGCTAGAGATTCAGGATGGATACAGCTTTACTCTGAAAATAATCAGGAGGCATATGACAATATGCTTATGGCACACAGGATAGGTGAGCATCCAGATGTAGTATTACCTGTTATGGTGTGTCAGGATGGTTTTATAACATCCCATGCAATTGAAAATTTAGAACTTGTTGAAGATGACAAGGTTAAAGCTTTTGTTGGAGAATATAATCCTGAAGATTATCTTTTAAACAAAGATAATCCTATATCAGTAGGTCCTTTGGATCTACAGGGACATACTTTTGAACACAAAAGACAACAGGCTCAGGCTATGATGAATGCTAAAAAGGTTATATTAGAAGTTTCAGAAGAGTTTTATAAATTAACTGGAAGAAAGTATGAATTATTTGAAGAATACATGACTGATGATGCTGAAGTTGTTGCAGTTATTTTAAACTCCACAGCTGGTACAGCAAAATATGTTATTGATCAATTTAGAGCTCAAGGTAAAAAGGTAGGATTAATAAAGCCAAGAGTATTCAGACCTTTCCCGGTTGATGAAATTGTAGAGGCTTTGTCTAAATTTAAGGCTATTGCAGTTTTAGATAAGGCAGACAGTTTTAATGCAGCTGGAGGACCATTATTTACTGATATAACTAGTGCTATGTATGCTAAGGGAGTATTTACACCTAAAGTGGTAAACTTTATATATGGTATTGGTGGAAGAGATGTCAGATCCGATGATATTGAAGTTGTTTATAATGAAATTTTAAATATTGCTGCCACAGGTAAAGTAAATTCTGTTTACAACTACCTGGGCGTAAGAGAATAGGGGGTGCTATAGATGGCATATAATTTAAAAGAAGTAGCAAAAAAGCCTGAAAGATTTACAGGTGGTCACAGAATGTGTGCAGGCTGTGGTGCTCCTATAGTTGTAAGACAGATACTAAGAGCATTAAAGCCAGAAGATCATGTAGTATCAGGATGTGCTACAGGATGTTTGGAAGTTTCATCATTTTTATACCCATATACTTCATGGAAAGATTCTTTTATACACAATGCTTTTGAAAATTCAGGTGCAACAATTGCAGGTGCAGAAGCAGCTTATGTAGCAATGAAAAGAAAAGGAAAATTAAGTGGTGAAACAAAGTTCATTGCCTTTGGTGGAGATGGTGGAACTTACGATATTGGTTTACAAGCCCTTTCTGGAGCAATGGAAAGAGGACATGACATGGTATATGTATGTTATGACAATGGAGCATATATGAATACAGGTATTCAAAGATCTTCAGCAACTCCTAAATATGCAGATACTACAACGTCACCAGCGGGAGCAGTAATACCTGGTAAGCAGCAACCAAGAAAAGATTTAACAGAAATTATGGCTAATCATCATATTCCGTATGTTGCTCAAACAATAGCAATTGGCAATATGAAAGATCTATATGAAAAGTCAGAAAAAGCTATATATACAAAAGGAGCTGCATTTATGAATGTATTAGCTCCATGTCCAAGGGGATGGCAGTATAATACACCTGACCTTATGGACATAAACAAATTGGCGGTAGAAACTTGTTATTGGCCTTTATATGAGGTTATTGACGGGAAATATATTATTAACTATAAACCTAAAAATAAACTTCCTATAAGAGAATTTTTAAAGCCTCAAGGTAGATTCAAACATATTTTCAAAGCAGGTAATGAACATATGATTGAAGATATTCAGCAAGAAGTTGATAAAAGATGGGAAGCACTATTAAAACTAGCAGGAGAAGCTTAAGACTTGTAATAAAAAGGTCGGGACATCGAACCCCGGCCTTTTTAAGTCTTTCACTCCGTTGCAAGACTTTTAATAAAAAAACCGGGGCATCGAGCCCCGGTCTTTTTAAGTCTTTCGCTTCGCTGCAAGACTTTTAATAAAAAAACCTCTTGATATATGATATCGAGAGGTTTTTACCATTTTAAAGAGATAATGTATAAGATTAATAAATATACTGCTATAGATATACTAAATATAATTACAACAACAGGTTTATTACTAAAGATGTAAGGATTTTGGTATTTTTGGCTGATATAAAAATATCCAGCTTGCTGTACTGACAGATACTAAACATAGTAATGATAAAAGAGCAGAAAAGACAATTAATAGTCTTTTAAACATGTATTTTAACCTCCTATTCATAAAAATTAAATTGGGAAATAACAATGTACATTTGTATTACCAGTTAAGACATACAAGCGCACAGAAAATTTCCATATATTAAAAGATATACAAACATTAAGAATTTTTAAAGAGTATATAGTAAGCTAATTATATTACGAAAATATGTAGTTTATCTTATATTCACTATTTTGTATAATTATCAAAATAATTTATCTTAAAACAAAGTAATTTCACAAACTAAAATTTTGTATTTTCCTTTAACTAGTTTACCTGGATAGACTAATATAAATCAATAATTAAAAATTTAAGTTAGTTTTTTGTTATGTGGGTTTTTAAGTTTTCTAGAGCATCTTTTGCTTCACTATAATTTTGCTGATTTATTAAACTATTTATATATTCTATGCTTTGAATAACTTCGTTATTATTTAAGTCACTTTTATTTTTGTAATAGTTATGTGTACCTTTGACAGCTATAATTAAGACTATGTTAATTAATATAGTAATGCAAATGTTAATCTTTAATAAAGTTATATTTGAAGAACTGATATCTGTGCTAAAAACAAGAGCTCTAGCCATAATAAGAATTAAAAAAGCAAAGGTAACTATTGAAATTAAGTAAACAACGATTTTAAGATAATACTCCTTCTTTTTAATACTGGATTTCTCTAAATCAAGAATTTTAAGTTTATAACGAATAAGAATAAATATTACAAGTACTTGAATAGATCGAATGACACTCACCCAGATGAAGAGCTTAGAAATATTATTATACAAATCTTGCTCACCTTTTATTCCAAGCAAGTTACTTAACAAAATAGAGGATGGTATTTCAACAAGCACAAGTATAAAAAATCCAAAAACTGATGCAGTTATAGACTCATAAAACTTAAAGTTTAAAACGTATGTAAGTAGTAATATGAAAAAGAGCAATGAAAAAATAGTGTTTTCAAAATTTATACCAAAAACTTCTCTTGTAACGAAACTTAAAAGAGTCATTAATGAAAAGGTAATAAAAAGTTTGAAATAATTCTTATGATCTTTAAAATAGTTAAACTTACCTATTGCAAGAGTACCAAAAAGAAATACAACAATTTGGTCAGGGAAGCTAATTAAAACAAAAGTTAAAAAAGAAAGATTTTCCATATATGCAATCACGCTCCTCAATAAGTTTTGACAGAGTAAAAACTTATATTAATCTAAATTATTATCTATTTCATTTATCATAGTTTCAACAATATTTTTTAAAGTTTCAGAATTTAAATTTTTTTTCTGTGCTTCCATAGCAATTTCTATATATGGTATATTTTCTGAGTCTGATACAAAAGTTTTTATATCCTTATTTAAACTGGTAAAAGATTCATAGTCTTTAGTAAATGAGTGTTCGAAAGGCTTATTAATAGTTTCTCTGTACTTTGATTTTTCTTTAGCAAGAGTTTCTGGTGTATTAAATTTATACCAAAAATCCATTGTGACCTCTGCATATTTACACAGTATGTTGAAAGTACCTGGAAATGGTTCAATATCACCATTTAAATAACTGCGTATTTGAGTTGATTTAATGTGATAACCAGTTTTAGCATATATGTCTTCTGAAAACTTTTCTACAGACATGGCACCCATCAACAGATTAACATTACTAACAAATATTGCAAGATCAAATTTTCTTCCTAAAGATTCATTTTCATCTAAATAACCTGCAGCTTTCATTAATTCTTCATAGGGGTAGTTATAAGCTTTAGAAATAATTTTGAGTGTCTCAGGCCTTGGACTAGAGTCTTTTCCAGTACGAGGATCAACACCTTTTTCGAGTATACTAAGGTAAGAGTAACTAATACCCATTTTATTAGCAGCTTTCCTTATAGACCAGTTTTTATCTAATCTTATTTGGCGGAATAGTTCCCCTAATTCACTCATCGTAGCACCTTTTAAAAATTATTTATAAAACTTTTTAAGATGAATAGCCTATAAAATTATAACATATGGAATCAAAAGCTGCAATCAAAGAGTAAGTTTTTGGGTGTATTTAGTGAATGTGTAGAAAAATATTCCAGAAACTTAAGTTGAGCAGTTTAGAGGATATAAACACTCTATTGAATTTTTCTTATTTAGGTAGTTTCAAAAAAGAAAAAGGTTAATGCTAGTTTAAAAAGTATGGGTATAAATAATTTCCCTATATTTCATTTTGATGTTGACAAAATACTAATGATAGTATAACATAACATACAGGAATGGGATATATTATCATATAATATAAATTATAAAACTATATCAATAATATAATATAAATAAAAAGATATATCAATATATAATAATTTAAGAAGTTTTATGAAGGGAGATAACTTAATGGAGTACATGAAACATAAAATAATTAAAGAATCTCTAAAATTTATTGAACTATGTCAAACAAATGTGATATTAGGAGAAATGTCAGTAGAAACATATAATATGTTGACAGATGTTAAAATATGTTTTTTAAAAAATATGTTTGACAAAGAAATAACAAATTTATATTTGAGAAATAAATACTTAAATAGAACTAAAAACATATTAAAAACTAACAATTTAATTCATTTTCGCTACTGCTCAAAAAAAGCAAGTTTCTGATAATATAATAATTTCAGAGCAATAAAATACAAATACTTGTTGTTTTCAATTTTAAAAACCTATCTTTTAAATTCTATAGTTTATAAAAAGTGAATATAAATATTTGTAGGTTGAAAAATCGCCTTTTTTATACTCTTTACTAAATAGTATTTATTTTTGGAGGTCATAAGAATATGCCAGATTTTGAGAGAAAATTATCCAGTATATATGGATTGAAAATAAATAATGTTTATAGCTATAAACATTATCATGTTATAGAAGAGTCTACAGGTAAGAAGGTATTAAAAAGTATGAATATATCTCCAGAGAGGGTGCTATTTATACATGGAGCAAAAGAACACTTATACAAAAATAATTTTAAAAATCTCGACAGATATTTATGTACTATAGAAGGGAAACCATATTCAATTATAGATGGAACTGTTTATACTGTGGCTTATATGGCAAATGGTAGAGAATGCGACTTTGATTTAAAGGAAGATGTAATAAGAGCTACAAAATCACTTGCTTTGCTACATAGAGCATCAAAGGGATATATTCCACCTTCAAGTAGTTTAGGTAAAAACGATCTTGGAAATTTAACAAGATACTTTGGAAAAAGATTAGATGAAATAAAAAGAGCAAAAAAAATAGCTCAAAGAGAAAAGGGCAAATTTGATTATTTGCTATTAGAGTATATTGATTATTTTTTTGACTTAGGAGAAGATGCGTTAAATAAAATATATAAATCAGAATACTTTAATCTTGTTGATAAAGCAAAGATAGAAAGAAATTTTTGCCATCATGATTTCTCATATAGCAACATTATATGTGATGGGGATAAAACGTTTATTATAAATTTTGACTATTGTACTTATGAATTAAAAATATATGATGTTGCAAATCTCCTGAGAAGAAAAATGAGAAAATGCAGTTGGAATATAAATGAAGCAATGGCCATCATTGATGCATATGTTTCTGTTGAACCAATTACACATGATGAGTTCGAGGTTTTAAAGATAATGCTTCAATTTCCCCATAAGTTTTGGAGGGTGATTAACAAGTACTATAATAGTAAAAGAACATGGAGAGAAATGAAATTTTATGCAAAGTTTGAAGAGGTTATCAATGAAATAGAGGGTCATAAAAACTTTCTTAAAGACTTTCAATTATAGAATTTAATTGATGAGCAAAAAGCTCATCAATATAAAAAGCAATATTTACAGCAAATAGAACGTGCATTATTAAAAAGCTGTAAATATTGCTTCATGTTAAAAAATCAGCATCAATTTTAAATATTAAAATAGTCCATAGATGGTTCCATTATCATCTATATCAATTTTTTCAGCTGATGGTGTTTTAGGTAAACCTGGCATTGTCATAATATCACCGGTTATTGCAACAATAAAACCTGCACCAGCTGAAATCCTTATTTCACGCACAGTTATGTTAAAGCCCTCAGGTCTTCCTAAAAGGGAAGGATTATCAGATATGGAGTACTGAGTTTTTGCCATGCAAATAGGAAGGTTATCCATACCTAGGCTTTCGATTTTCTTAATAGATTTTTGTGCTGAAGGCATATAGTCTACTCCAGAGGCACCATAAATTTCTTTTGCAATAATTTCTATTTTTTGTTGAATAGGAGTATTAAGCTCATAGAGAGGTTTGAAATTTGATTTAACTGTGTTTGTAATATTTACAATTTTCTGAGCAAGTTCTTTTCCGCCTTCTCCACCTTTTGTGAAAACTTCTGAAAATGCATACTCTATATTCATATCCTTTAATTTTGATTTTACGTATTCAATTTCCTCATCTGAATCAGAGCTAAAGTGATTAATTGCAACCACTACAGGAACACCAAATTTTCTTATATTTTCTATGTGCTTTTCAACATTACAAAAACCTTTTTTCAATGCGTTAACATTTGGAGAACTTAAGTCATTTTTACTAACCCCACCGTTGTATTTTATAGCTCTAATTGTTGCTACTAGAACTGCTGCATCTGGTTTTAAATCACCATATCGGCATTTAATATTAAAGAATTTTTCAGCACCAAGATCTGCACCAAATCCTGCTTCTGTAATACAATAATCACAAAGCTTAAGAGCAAGTTTTGTTGCTATTATGCTGTTGCAGCCGTGTGCTATATTTGCAAATGGTCCACCATGCATTAAGGCAGGAGTGTTTTCAAGTGTTTGTACAAGATTAGGTTTGATGGAGTCTTTAAGGAGGAGTGCCATTGCCCCATGAACATTTAAATCCCGTGAATATACTGGAGAACCATCAAAAGAATATCCTATTATAATTTTTCCAAGACGATTTTTAAGGTCTGTTATATCACTAGATAGACATAATATTGCCATTACTTCAGAAGCTACAGTTATTAAAAATCCATCTTCTCGTGGCATTCCATTAACTTTACCTCCTAAACCCACAACAATATTTCTAAGAGCTCTATCATTCATGTCTAAAGCTCTTTTCCAAACAATCTGCCTAGGATCTATATTTAATTGATTTCCTTGATGTATATGGTTGTCAATTGCAGCAGACAGAAGATTATTAGCAGCTGTAATTGCATGCATATCTCCAGTAAAGTGTAGATTTATGTCTTCCATTGGAACTACTTGAGAGTATCCACCTCCGGCCGCTCCGCCTTTAACTCCCATTACTGGACCTAAAGATGGCTCACGTAGAGCTATAATTGCCTTTTGTCCAATTTTAGACATTGCCTGACCGATACCAACGGTAGTAGTGGTTTTTCCTTCTCCTGCTGGAGTTGGATTTATAGCAGTTACAAGAATTAATTTACCATCTTTATTTTTATTAATTCTGTTTTGTAAAGCAGGAGTTAATTTGGACTTAAACCTTCCATAGTATTCTAATTCGTCTTCGAGTATATCAAGGTTTTGCGCAATTTTGCTTATGGGTTCCATTTTGCAGGATTGAGCAATTTGTATATCTGTATGCATAATTTTTCCTCCTTATGGATTTGATTTTTTCTATAGTCTTAACTCAATTAATATTATAACGTTTATTTATATTGTTTTTCAATATGTAAGTTAGAGAAAGGTGTGTGTAACAAAAGTGAAGAAATATATTCTAAAAACTTTAATTAACATATTCAATCACTTAAACATATTATGTACTATGAGATTTTATGTTAAAGGGTGATAGATGTGCCTGATTTTAAAATTGGAGATGTGGTTTCAAGAAAGTCTTATGATTCTGATATACTTTTTAAAGTAGTGGATATTAAGAAGGAGGGAGACAAAAAAATTGCTGTCTTAAAAGGTATTTGTTTTAGGCTAGAAGCTGATGCCCCTGAAACAGATCTTGTAGTGAGAACAGATGATTATGTAAGGGAATACAATGACAGAATTAATAGAGGCATAGAGATGAAAGTTCGAAATATAAATAATTCGAAGGATAAAATTATAAAAAAAAAATTCTATCGTAACTATACTGTTAGAGAAGATAAAAACTTTTCTAAACCGGGAAGGGTTCTTCATATAGACGGAGATAAAGATTATCTTAGTAAATGCCTAGAGCAATATAAAAAATATAATATAGAATGTGTAGGTGTATACCTTAAAGAAAGAGATCAACCTTCTAAAGTTTATCAGCTTTTAAAAGAGTATACACCAGAAATTCTAGTTTTGACAGGACATGATGGTTATTTAAAGAATGACAAGGGTTATGGAAATATTGACAATTATAGAAATTCAAAATACTATATTCAATCTGTTCGAGAAGCAAGAAGATTTGAATCTAACTTAGATAGTCTTGTTATATTTGCTGGCGCATGCCAGTCAATGTACAACAAACTTATAGAAGCTGGAGCAAATTATGCTAGTTCACCTTATAGAGTACTTATTCATGCATTAGATCCTGTTTTGGTTTGTAAAGAGTTTGCCCTTACAAGTATAGGTAAAATCATAAGTCCTCAGGATGTAATACGCAAAACAATTACAGGAGTCAAAGGAATAGGTGGGATAGAAACAAGAGGAAAATATAGAGAAGGATATCCACTAGAACCTTATAATACCTTATAAAAAATATATTAAATATAATTGAAATTATTAACTTTTAAAATACTAAATATAGTTTTAGTGAGTTTAAGTTAGACTATATTTTGTGTAAGATAACCTTACTGAAATTTTGTTTTAAAAAATACAATAAAAAAACACTTGACACAATTAAATTTTACTTGTTATAATATATATTTTTTTTGACAAGCATCTTTTAATATGATATAATGTTTTCAAACAGAAGATGAGGTGATTCAATCATGGAAAAGAGTAGCCTGTTTCAGATAAAGAAAGATATAGAAACCTGTGTTGGTCAAAAAATTCAACTTAAGGCTAATAAAGGAAGGAAGAAGGCGTTTATTAAAGAGGGAGTACTTGAAAACACCTATCCTAGCATCTTCATTGTAAAGTTTGAAAATGATTATGAGGCAACAAGAAGAGTATCTTACAGTTATACAGATATACTTACTAAGGCAGTTGAAATTGTAGTATGTAAAGATAACAGAAAGATACACGTTAGTTAAGGTGTTTAATGTATAGAGGTTAAAAAAAGCTCAATATAATTAGAGCTCAACTTAAAAATTATAGTTAGTAATTAAAAACGAGAGGGATTTAGACCCTCTCGTTTTTAATTATAAGTATTGAAATAAATAGACATTCATGAGCAAAAGCTCACCAACATAGAATGAAAAGTATAAAGCGAATGAATGACGCTGCGCATGTGCATGTTTGCGAAGCAAACAAATTGCACGCGCATTAAATCAAAAGGTTCTATTCTGAAAAGTATTTTCAGAATAGACATTCATGAGCAAAAAGCTCTGGGGTTTAAAGGCCTCGAGCTTTTATTTTAGAAGTCTTAAAACAAAGAGAATGACTTTTTTTAAATAAATCAGAATATTTATTATGTCTTGTAAATATATATTACTAAGCCCTATGTTAGAAAATAGGATTCAAAATAGTATTAATATATTTTTTAATCATAAGTTTTAATTAATAGAGGAGGAAAACAAAATGTCCCTTGAGCTTATTAAAGAATCTACAAGAGTAAACTATGTTATAGGTGAAGAATCATCTCAGACAATAGTTGAACATGATATAATTGTACCTGATATTAACCCAGATGTA
Source organism: Acetivibrio alkalicellulosi (assembly GCA_008125075.1). Lineage (GTDB taxonomy): Bacteria > Bacillota > Clostridia > Acetivibrionales > Acetivibrionaceae > Herbivorax > Herbivorax alkalicellulosi. The sequence continues at coordinate 320,078 of VLTH01000002.1, forward strand.
TTAAGAATTCTTCTTTTAGACGGAGAAGTAGTTGTTGATGAAAATTCTAAGGTATCAAGGAATAAAGCTAATGTTAAAGGAACTGTTCGTTATAAAATTCTTTATGTGTCTGACGATGGTAACCAACAAATAAAAAGTATTAATGCTACCAGCGACTTTGCCCATAGTTTTGAATTGTCAAACAACAATTCTGAAAGTAAAATGAGGATTAAAAGTGATGTAGAGCACATTGATTATGAAATTTTAAATGGTAGAAAAATAAATGTAAAAACAATTGTCAAATTCAATGCAAAATTAATTAATGAGAGTGATCAGGAAGTTGTAAGAGAACTAAGAGGATCTGATGATTTACAGATATTAAAAGAAAGTTTAGATATATATTGTTACTTAGGAGAAAACTTTTCTGATTACTCCTTAAAAGAGTCGTTAGAAATACCAGTAGGTAAGCCATCTATAAAAGAAATTTTAAGAACAGATGTAAAAATTGTAGGAAAAGATTATAAAATTTCTGATGATAAAATTATTGCAAAAGGTGATATTAATATATTAACTTTGTACATAGGTGATACAGAAGATAGAAATATAGAGTTTATGGAGCATGAGGTTCCCTTTACTCAATTTATTGAACTTCAGGGAGTTGATGAAAATTCACAGTGTGACATAGATTATAGAATTGATAGTTATTCCTTTGAACCTGAAGAAGATAGTGATGGAGAATTTAGAATTTTAAAAAGTGATATAAAAGTTTTATTGCGAGCTGAGGCAAACAGCAAAAAAAATCTTGAAATTATATCTGACGCTTATAGCATGAAGTCAAAAATAGATTTTGAAACACAATTGTTTAAAACAAGTAGAATTGTATGTCAAGATACAAGTCAGATAATATTAAAAGATGTGGTAAAAATAAATGGAGATAGTCCTGATTTATCAGAAGTCTTTAATGTGCTGTCAAAGCCAAATTTATTTGAGAGTTCTATTATGGATGGAGAAATAACTTTGGCTGGAACTGTAAACAATAGTATTTTATATGTTGCAAATAATGCGGAACAACCAGTATATTGCCACTATAATGAAATGCCTTTTAAACATAATATAAAGTTGGATGATCTGAAAACAAATATGAACTGTGAGATAGATTTAGAAATAGATCATTGTAATTACAGCATGGTCTCTGAAAATGAAGTTGAGTTAAGAGTTGTTATAAATGTGTATACAAAAGCAATAGATCAAACAGAACACAGATTAATTACAAAGGCTGTTGAAAGTGAGCAGCAGGAAATTGACTACAAAAAAATACCAAGCATGATAATTTACTTTTCTAAATATGAAGATTGTTTGTGGGATATAGCTAAAAAGTACCAGACTACTGTGGATGATATTAAAAAGGTCAATAAACTTGATAATGAAGAATTATTATTAGGTAAGCAAATTATTATTCCACGAAAAACGGTTGCTCCTAACTGATTAAAATTAGAAATGCTGAAAATATAACTTTTACTACTATTTTGCCGAAGGCCTTATATTAGAAAAATAAAGGCTCAAAAAAGTCGGGGCTCGATGCCCCGAGCTTTTTTATTAAAAGTCTTGGAACAAAGTGAAAGACTTAAAAGAGAGGGGGCTCGACGCCCCTCTCTTTTATTTGACTCCAAAATGTCTACGTGAAAGGTGGGATCTAAACTGTGTAACTTGAGCTTGTGGAATATTTTTCACATTTGTTACACGCACCCTATTTTAAGCTTAACATTGAAAAAGATATGTATTTTGTATATAATATAAAAACATGATGTAAAAATAATTATTTAAAAGCAGAGGAAAAATGAATTCGATTTGTTTAAAAGCTAATGCAAAAATTAATTTGTCTCTTGACATACTAGCTAAGAGAGAAGATGGGTATCATGAAGTTAAAATGATTATGCAATCTATAGCACTTCATGATGATGTTATTATTGATGTTATTGACGAAGGAATTAATGTTTTATGTGATAAGCATTGGGTTCCTTCAGGAGCAAATAATATTGCATATAAAGCAGCAAAAGTATTAATGGACAAGTACCATATTAAAAAGGGTTTAAACATAAAAATAGTAAAAAAAATACCTGTTGCAGCAGGCCTAGCTGGAGGAAGTGCAGATGCAGCGGCTGTAATAAAAGGAATTAATAAGTTGTTTAGCATTAACTTAAGTGATGAAGAACTAATGCAGACAGGTAAACAAGTAGGTGCGGATATTCCCTTTTGTATAAAAGGAGGTACAATGCTTGCCCAAGGAATAGGGGAAGTGCTCTCACCAATAAAGCCTTTTTCTAATGTGCACATTGTTCTTGTAAAACCTAAAATATCTGTATCAACAGCATGGGTATATAGTAATTTGGAATTAAAGAAAATTATAAAAAGACCTGATACAAATTTACTCATAGAGGCCATAGGAAATAAAGACAAGAAGTATATAGCGGAAAACATGGTAAATGTTCTAGAAACTGTCACGATAGAAAAATATGGTATTATAGAAGAAATAAAAAAAGAATTAGTTGAACTTGGGGCTTTAGGAAGCATGATGAGCGGAAGCGGACCTACAGTATTTGGTATATTTGAAAATTATAAAAAAGCACACAATGCATATAATGCAATTAAGGGCGGTAAATGGGAGTGTTTTATTACAGAGACAGAATAGGCGCATGTGCATGTTTGCGAAGCAAACAAATTGCACGCGCATTAGATAAAAGGTTCTATTCTGAAAAGTATTTTCAGAATATTATATGTGAGGAGAGATATTATGGCGGGGAAGCTTTCAAAAGTTAATTTTAATGATTATAAACCCTTAAGGGAAGTAATTTTTAATACACTTAGAGAAGCTATTATAGCTGGAGAATTAAAGCCAGGGGAACGCTTGATGGAAGTTAAGCTGGCTGATAAAATGGGAGTTAGCAGGACTCCTGTAAGAGAAGCAATAAGAAAACTTGAACTTGAAGGTTTAGTTGAAATGATTCCAAGAAAGGGAGCTCATGTGGCAGAACTTTCTGTCAAAAATATAATGGATGTTTTAGAAGTAAGGGCCTCGCTCGATGGACTTGCCACCTCACTTGCAGCTGACAGAATATCATCTGAGGGAATAAAGGATTTAGAGCAGGTACTTATGCAATTTGTGTCTTATGCTGAAAAGGACAACTTACAGGGTACAATAAAAAAAGATGTGGAGTTTCACGATTTAATATATGGTGCTTCAGGAAACGATAAGCTTATTGATATAACAAGTAAGTTAAGAGAACAAGTTCATAGATTTAGAGTAATATACTTAAAAGACTACAGCAGCCACAAAGATCTAATTGAAGAACATAAATTTATATACCTTGCAATATCAAAAAGGGACAGAGAACTAGCAAAAGAATATGCTCAAAAACATATAAATAAACAAGCTGAAATTATTATAAACGCCCTTAAAAACATAAAGTAAAGGGTCATAAATTAAGTGTTAAAATATTTTTTAAAGCAGTAGAAAGGATGCATATGTTAAATACTGTAATTCTTGCTGGATCCCAATCTGATGAGAGTTGGAGCGGCTATAAAAACAAGTGTCTTATTAACATTAACGGAAAAGCATTAATTGATTATGTTATTGAGGCTTTAAAGAAGTCAAATGACATAGGAAAAATAGTAGTTGTAGGTCCATTAGAGGACTTAGACAGTTATCTTAATGGAAAAGTTAATGATATAATAGACTCGAAAGGATCTATTGTACAAAATCTTATAAAAGGTATAAAATACTTTGGAACTGATGAACACTTATTGGTGTGTACATCAGATATTCCATTGATTACACCAGAGGCAATAAATGATTTTATTTTAAAGGCTAAAGAACTGGAAGCAGATTTTTGTTATCCTGTCATAGAAAAGACTGTAAATAATAAAATGTTTCCTGAAGTTGAAAGGACTTTTGTTAAAATAAAAGAAGGATCATTTACTGGAGGCAATATTTTTCATATGAAACCAGCAGTTATAGAAACATCAGTACCCCTAATTGAAAAACTTATGGATTCAAGAAAAAATCCTTTTAAAATGGCAAGATTATTTGGTTTAGGTTTTTTTATAAAATTATTAACAGGTCGTTTATCAATAGCCATTGCAGAGAAGAAAATATTTGACATTCTTAATGTAAAAGCAAAGTGTATTATTTCTCAATATCCTGAAATAGGCAATGATGTTGACAAGTTAAGCGATATAATTGTTGTAAATGCACATCTAAGCAAGTAGCTTCAGTGTTGAAATTCCACTGAAGCATACTGATGTATATAATTTTGTTTATATGACTTCATAACCCATTTGAGAAAGATGTTTTTTAATATCATGAGGCTTAATTTCTTCAGGAATATAATCTACTTTTAACTGCTGGCTTTTAAGATCAACAGACACATTTGTTATTCCCTTTATTTCCTTAACACCTTCTTGAATTTTGCTTGAACATGCGCTACATGATATTGTAGGTACATTAAATACTGTTGTTTCCATAAATTCCTCCTGATGATTATATATTTTTATTCACTATAATAGGTTTTCAAATATTCAGCTATTTATTCTTTTTTTTATTGAGCCGATAGCTTTAATATAAAGAAATAACATCCAATTCTCATCGTCCAAAACCCGTTAAAACATCGGGATTTTGTCCTTGAGAATATGAAGTTATTTCTAAGGCATTCCTTATGTATGTCTATATTTGAAACTATAACTATTGATATCAGTATTAAGTGTGGTAAAATAGAAATAAACATTTGAAATAAAATTAATTATAATAAAGGAGGATAAGGAGCCCTAAGTTGCTCCTAAACTTTAAATATATGTGGTATGATAAGTTTTTGAGTATATATAAAGCAGGAATATCCCACGAGTTTGTCCTTTATTTCAATATAAGGGATGTTGTTGATAATTTTAGATATATTGACAGGTATCTTTATGATGAGTTTATTAAACAACGGGGTTTTTCAATTGTTGCCTTTTATGATATTTCTAAAGGGTTAACTTTTTTAGATCCGGCAATGGAAAGAGAGTTTAATAAAATAACTTCAAATAGTGCAGTTGGATTAAATCATGCCCTTCCTTCAAAGTTATTTTATCATATTGATGTGGCGTTGAGAAACACCAAAATGGTTCTGTTTATTGATCATGCTGAAAAGATAATACCTTCTGGAGATGTTGCTTCATTATCCTTTGAAGAAAGAATGGCTCTTATTTGGATTTGTGAATGGTCAAACAGTGCGAAGATATCTTCTGTAGGTAGTACACTATTTATGCTAGCTAATAATCTTGCCGAAATAAATAGTGAAGTATTAAAATCATCCTATAGAGTAGAGCCTATACTTGTAGAACTTCCAACTGAATGTGAGCGTAGAGATTATATAAAATATTTGCTAGAAGATAAGAAAATAAAAATTGATATAAGCATTGAAGAATTTGCAAAACTATCTTCAGGTCTTAGCAAAAAAGCAATAAAGGATATAAAATTAAAGGCCGAAGCAGAAGATGTGGCAATAAGTTTTGATTTTATTAAAGAAAAAAAGCACTCGGTTTTAAAAAAAGAATATGGAGATGTTTTGGAATTTATATATCCTGTAATAAGCTTTGACGATATTGGTGGAATGGACAGAGCAAAAAGTTATCTTTTAAAAAATGTTGTTGAACCTATAAGAAAAGGGGATTTGAGAAGAGCACCTATGGGAATACTGTTGTGTGGACCATCTGGAACTGGAAAAACCCTTTTGGTAAATGCTCTTGCTAAATCAAGTGGATTTAATTGTGTTAAAATAGATATGTCAAGAATATTAGGACAGTACGTTGGTGAAAGTGAGAAGAACTTTAAAAAATGTTTACTAGGAGCACAGTCTCAGGAGCCGGTAATAGTTTTTGTTGATGAAATAGATACAGCATTTAGGCGAGGAGAAAATGGAGATAGTGGTGTAAGCAGAAATATTTTTAATGAATTTTTACAATTTACCAGCAATACAAATAATAGAGGAAAAGTAATATTTATAGCAGCAACAAATAGGCCGGACCTTCTAGATGCAGCATTAAAAAGAGCAGGAAGGTTTGACAAGAAAATACCAATATTATTACCTGAAACAAATGAGAGAGCAGAAATATTAAAAATAATCATTAAAAAATATGGTTTTGAAACAGATATACAGGACTTTACACCTTTTGCTCAGCAAGCAGAGAATTACACAGGTGCAGAGATTGAAACAGTTGTAAGAAAGGCCTATGAGATTTCAAACGAGCAAAACATAGATAATACTGTACTTACAGAAGAAGTATTAAATGAAGCATTGATTAGATGCAGACCAAGTACTCAGGAAGTAGAGTTTATGACGCTCTTAGCAATAAAGGAGTGTGACGACAAAGACTTATTACCAGATAAATATAAAGAAATATTAGAGAATAGACACTCGTAAAGACAAAAGATTACCAAAATGGGACAAAAAGGATAATGCAGATGAATATCGACTAAGCATGTTAATGTTTTTGAAGGTAACAAATGGCATGGACATTAATTAAGTATGTGCGATAAATTTACTGTTTACAAAGGAATGTATTTATTATAAATTAATGTATAGTAAGAATAATTCTGAGGAGGATTAAAATATGGGTTTTTTTAGTAGACTTGGAACCATGATAAGAGGTTTTTTTGGACAATTTGTAGGAGGATTAGAAGAAAACAACCCTAATCTTATATTTGAAGATATTAAGAATCAAATAGGTAAAGCTCGAAAGGAAGCTGAACAGCAAATAATTGAAATACAAACAAATGCAGAACTTATTAAAATTGAAATGAAGAATGCAGAAAAAAACCTGTCTGCTATAAGATCTAGAATAGAGGCTGCACAGAGACAAGGAGACAAAGAGGTTTTAGTAGAGCTTCTTATGCATGAGGAAGAGTACCAGACAGTGTATGAAACCCATAAGTCTACCCATGACAGTGCTATTAAAGAAGTAGCAGCTATAAGGGAAAATTATAAGGTATTTGAATCAGAAATGAATACAAAGCTTAATGAACTTAAGACATTAAAGACTCAAGAAAAAATGGCTAAGTTGAAGGAAAATATTAACTCAGTTAATGCAAAATATGCATCTAAAAATAACAAAGTAGGAAATATTAATGATAATATGGATAGAGCAAGAGAAATTGTTAATAAAAAAATTGCACGAGCAAATGCAGTTGAAAGTCTTAATAACGAGAATATGGATATGAAGCTTAAAAAACTGGATTTAAACTCTGCTCGTGACAGAGCAAGAGCTAGAGCCGAGGCAATGCTTAGCGGTGGAGAGGGATTTGAAGTAAAGGAAAAAACAGAAAATAAGGCAAATTCATAATATTTTATTACAAAGGTTGCAGGTATAGTTGATATGAAATTTAAATTGTTGATGGGGTCTTTGACAAGGCCTAGAAATATAGGGATACTTGTAGTGCTTATGGGACTGCTGGCAGGTTTGGTTACACAAGGAACATTGAATATAGGATTTTTAGCGTTTATAGCATCAATTTCTATATATCTTGGATTTGTAATTCAAAGCTTTACAAGTAAAAAGTTTCAGGATATGTTTATCCACAGGATGAAAGAAAAAAGAATAAGAGAACTAAACAAAATATGCACAAGACTAGCTGATGATGCTAAAAGGCACACAAATGCATCGTATTTTAAAAAACTTCGCTCAATCATGGAAGATAAGAATGAAATAGTAAAATCTTATCAAAAGGATAGCCCGGATTTTTTAAAAGAAAAAATTACAGAGCAAACCTTAAACTTAGTAGTGTCATACATTAAGTTACTTAAGAGTTTTTGTATAAGGACAAAAGATCTTAACTCTGTAGATGTGAATCCTGTTTTAGAAAGGATTACAAAAAATACTCGGAAGCTAAACTTTACCAATGATCCTAAGTTGTATGAAAATGTAAATAAAATTATTGAAATGGATCAAAAAATAATATCTAGGTTGAAAGAGGAGAAACTAGAATTAGAAAGAATAGACACCAGGCTTGATTATATAAAGAGTACTGTAAACATGTTTAAGCACCAAATAAATCTAAGTCTTGAGTCAGAAGAAATGTTAGAAAAAATTGAAAGTGCGGTAAATGAAGCTTTAGCACTTGAGAATGTCTTAGATGAAAGGAATAAAAAAAGTATTAGAAATTAGCCAGTGAACGAGGTTTAATATGAAAAAAGAAGATGTTGTCTATTCATCAGAATACTTTAAGATTCTTAAAAAAGAAGATGGCTTTTATATTGAGTCTTTTAAAAGGGGTCTTTCTATAGAAACATTTAACAACATAATAAAAAATAATCCAGGCATTAAAATTACCAGCTTTATGGCAGTTAAAGATGCCATTTTATTTGCTCCAAAACCAATTACAAAGTTTGGAGAAAGTAAGGACAGAATAAATGTTGAAGTGTCAAGTGATGAGTTAAAGGCATATATTACACTGTCTGTAGGTGAGAATGAATTACTAGAGGATAATGAATTACTAGAGGATAATAGAGATAAGTTGATCAAGGAAATACTAAATAAGCTCAAAGAGGCTGGAGTTGTCTATGGTATAAAATGGGAAACCTTGATTAAAGAATTATTAAATAACAAAAGAATACTTGTAGCAGAAGGAACTCCACCTGAAAAGGGAGAAGATTCAGTTGTAAAAATGTACAAACTAAAAGATCCAAAGCCATTAATCAAGGAAGATGGAAAAGTAGATCATTATGAAATTAGCTTAATTAATAGAGTTAAATCTGGAGAGTGGCTTGGTGAAAGAATAGATCCAGGTGCTGGGATACCGGGCAAATCTGTTAAGGACTCTACAATAACTGCTCTTTCAGGCAAAAAAATTCCCATGTTGTACGACAAAAACTCTGTAGAAGAAACTTATGAAAATGGAGTAACCACTCTTTATGCAAAAAGAGATGGTGCTGTGCATTTTGAAGATGGGGTTATAAGTGTTTCTAATCACTTAGAAATAAATGGAGATGTGGATTTTAAAACAGGAAATATTGAATTTGATGGTTTTCTTACTGTAAAAGGTACTATTGAGGATAGCTTTTCGGTAGAAGCAACAAAGGACATTGAAATATTGGGACAATATGGAATAGGAAGTGTTAAAGAAGTTATAAGCAAAAATGGAAGTATATATATTAAAGGTGGGATAGCTGGAAAAAATAGAGCTACCATAAAATGTTCTAAAAACTTATATACAAAATATGTATCGGATACTCAGATTATTTGCGATGGTAATGTAAATGTAGGTTTTTACTGTATAAACAGCCAGGTTAAAGGAAGAGAGGTTATACTCGATTCACCAAAGGGACAGATAATAGGAGGAAATATAGAAGCTGAGGTTAGAGTTGTAGCTTCAATTGTTGGATCTCCAGGAGAGAAAAAGACACAAATTAGTGTGAGTGGTTTTGATAGAAATAGTTTAAAAGAACGACTTGAAAAATTAATTACAGAAATTGAAGAACTTAAAAAGTATCAAATAAGAGTCAAACAAGAACTGTCTATGGAAATCAGCAAGACAGCAGCTAATAATCATAAGGTTAATGATATTCAAAAGAACTTTATAGAAATAAAAAACAAACTTAAAGAATGTGAAGATGAAAAAAAAGTAATTACTCTTTCTTTAAGAGCTAAAGGAGAAGGAGAAATATCTATAATAAAAAAAGCTTATGCAGGTGTTACGTTAAAAATAAAAAATCTTACCACGGAAATCAAGGAAGGTATTATTGGAACAACATACTTTGCTCAAGACGGTGAAATAAAACAAAAATAAGCAGAGTAAGAAAAAAAGCTGGGATAAGTACCCTTAGCTTTAAAATGGTGATAATATGAAAGCTATAAAATTTTTGCATTTTTCAGATGTTCATTTAGATGTGCCATTTACTTCTATGAAGACAGGAAAAAGTAAGATAAGCGAAAGAAGAAGGGATATAATAGAGGTTTTTGACAGTATAATTAATCTTGCAAAGAAGGAATGTGTAGACACTATTTTTATTAGTGGAGACCTTTATGAACACAGTTATGTTAAAAAGTCTACAATTGAATATATTAATAAAAATTTTAGTGAAATAGCTGAAATAAAAATTTTTATTATACCTGGAAATCATGACCCATATGTGAATAATTCATACTATAAAAATTATGATTGGGCAAAAAATGTTTTTATACTGTCAGAGGAAAAGCCTTTTTATTTGGATAAAAATATTGGATTGTGTGTATATGGCATAGGGTTTGAGAATTTTTTTAAAGAGAAGAATTCAGTCAATGATATTAAGTGTATTGATAAAAGGTTAATAAATGTATTGTTAATTCATGGAACTGTAGATATAAACATTAAGGGAAATGTATATAATCCTGTGAAGAGTCAAGAACTGGCACAGTTGGGAATGGATTATATTGCATTAGGTCATTTTCATAAAAGAATTGAGGATGTAGGTGGAAAAGGAGTAATATATAATGCTGGAAGTCCTGAACCATTAGGATTTGATGAAGAAGGAGAACATGGTGTATTTATAGGAAGTATAAACAAATTGTGTGAAGATGAAAAAAATTTAACAGTTAATTTTATATGTTTAAATAAAAGGCAGTATAAATCTATTAGTATCAAGTTTGATAAAGTTACAAACATAGATACTATAATTGATAAAATTCATGAAGAAACAAAGGGCTTAGAAGGCGAAAAAAACCTATTACATGTAACACTAAAAGGATATACAGATAGAGGTTTTAAAATTAATGTATCAGAACTTAAAGAAATATTAGAAAGTAAGTTTTTTTATATAAAAATAAAAAATGATACTATCCCCTTCTATGACTTTGACGAAATAATGGAAGATGCGGGCATTAAGGGGTTATTTGTTAAAAAAATGATGTTTAAAATAGAGTATGCTAAATCAGAAAGAGAAAAAGAACTTTTACTAAAATCCCTATGCTATGGATTGGAAGCACTAGAAGGTGGTCATATAGAGGTGTTTTAAAGAAGACGAACTTATAAAGCTTCAATATTGCAAATATATTTGATGAAGTTTGCAGAGGGAAATATCTTTTGCGTTTTAATGAGGGTGCTTTTAGATGGGAAGAATGCGTGGAAGGGAACTATAGGGTTACAAGAAAAGTTATAAGGGAAGTGAATTTCTTGAAGGAGTATTAAATGGTAATAGAAAGACTATTTATTGATGCATTTGGAAAATTCAAAAAAACAGAAGTTAAACTTAATACAGGTGTAAATGTTATTTTTGGAGCCAACGAATCTGGTAAAACTACCCTTATGTGGTTTATAATAAGTATGCTGTACTCATTAAGGGGAAGAAATAATGTGAATTTATATAAAAAATATATGCCCTGGAATGGGAATGAATTTAAAGGGCGTATGGAGTATTTTCTTGATAATGGAACAAAATTTTTTATTCAAAGGGACTTTGTCTTAAATTCTGTTAAGGTATTTGATTGTTTTATGACCGATATAAGTAGCTCCTTTGATCAAAGCAGAGAAAGAGGATGCCTTTTTGCAAAGAAACACCTTGGTATAAACCAATCCTGTTTTGAAAGAACAGCTTTTATTGGTCAAATGGATATGAAAGTAGATTCAAACAATAAAAGTGAAATACTTAATAAATTAGTTAATATAAATCAAACTGGTGTTGAAGATATTTCTTTAAATAATGCAAAAAAAGTCTTAAAAGAAACATTATTAAATTATGTTGGTACCGATAAAACCACAACACGCCCACTTGATCTTGTAAATGCTAAATTACAAGATCTTGAAAAACAACAGAGGATTTTAATAGACAAAAGAGCTTTTGATTTATCAGTTGATGAAAAAATACTAAGCCTTAAAAATGTCTTGAATATCTTAGAGAGAACAAAAACGTCTTTAGATTGTGAAAAAATTTTAATTGAAGTTAAGGATGATTTGTACAGTGTAGAATTAAAGAAAAGCATTGGGGAAATTATACATTGCAAAAAAGAAATGTTTGAATTGATAGAAAAGATGGACAAGCTTATAGACACAAGAAAAATATATGATGATTTTTCAAATTGCCAAAGCAACCATGTTGATGATGTAGTATTTAAGTACAGGAAAAAAATAGACCTTTTAAAAATTAATTTAGATATTGAAACTAAGTTAAGTAAATTGAAGAAACAAATTATAAGTATAGAATCCTATCTTGAAGAGTTAAAATTTTTCAATAATTTAGAAGAAAATATTGAAGATACAGTGAAAGAGATTTTAGAATTTATAGACAGTTCAACGAATGAAAAAGAAAAAAATCAATTAGGAGCTATAACTAAAAGTGTTAAGAAATATGTGATAAAAAAACGTTTAGGACAGATAGGCATAATAGTATCTTTGATAGGTATTATTTCTGGAGTTTTAAGGGGATTAAACGGGCATAATTTCGTTTTATCTTTTATATTTACTGCTATTACTTTAACTTTAATCTATGGTACAAGTTACATATCCAAACATCTTAAAGCTTTAATTGTGACAAGAGAAGAACTAAGCAATATTATACAAAACACTAACAATGAGTTAAGTAAAAAACGAAAAAATTTAAATGATATTTATGTAAAGGCTCAGGTAAAAACAATAGAACACTTATTAAAGAAAAAAGCTTTATACAATGAAAAAGTGCTAGAGTTTACAGCTACAAATAGTAAAATAGACAGTTTTGAAAAAGAATTAGAGTCAAATTTATATATAGTAAATGAATTAGACCAAGAGATAGTAGAAAATTTAGTTAATTGCAAAATAATGTGTAACAAAGAAAAGTTAGAAGATAGACATATTGAGATGTTTAAAGATGGAGTGAAAATATTTAAAGAAACAGAAAATAGTATTATACAGTTAAATGAAAAAATAAAATCGCTTAAAAAGTACATAGAATCATTATATGAAAAGGCAATTTATATTTGCAGTTCAGAATTAAATCATATGAAAGAAGCAGTTAGAAGTCTAGACAGTCAAGATGAAGAACTTGATAAAATTGAAAGACAAATAGAAGAGTTGTCAGATGAAAAAAAACGTCTTGAAGAAATAGCTTTTTCAATAAACATGGCAATTGAGACACTTGAAGAATCTAGTGTAGACATAAAGAAAAATAATATACCATATTTAAGTAAAAAGACAAGTGAAATAATGGGAAAGATAACGAAAAACCGATATAGTGATATAAAGTCGGATGCTAATCTTATACTAAAAACAATGTGCAAAGAAACGGGTAACATTGTTGATGTATCAATGCTAAGTATAGGTACAATAGACCAGGTGTATCTTGCATTAAGACTTGCCTTAGTACAACTTATTGAAAGGGATGGAGAAAAACTTCCTATTATAATGGATGAAATATTTGCTTATTTTGATGACAGTAGAATAGAAAACACAATTAAGTTGTTGAATGAACTAATGGATAGACGGCAGGTTATTATTTTCACATGTAAGAAAAGAGAGGTGGAGTGGTTAAAATATGGTTGCGGTAATCAATTAAATATATTAGAATTGAGCTAGGGATGGGAACAACACATTAGTTTAAGATTGGATGATACTATGAAAAAATTTTTGCTTGCAGTATCTTTAGTATGTTTATTTCAAGTGTTTATGGTTTCTTGTGATCAAAGTTCACAAGTAGATGTTATGCTAGAACAAGTGAATGAGAGTTATTATATAGATAAGGCAGTTGTTATTAATACTGTTGTAGATGTTTTTGAAGATGCAAATATTAATTCTAGAAGGCTAACACAAGCTATATTTAATCAGAAAGTTAGTATACTTGAAGAAAGAGATGGATGGATAAAAGTTAAATTGGAAGACGGATATACTGGCTGGCTTAGGTCTAGACATATTGACGGAAACTGTAACAGTATTATGTGGGAAAAGTACTCACAAAGACTCATAGTTACAGGAAAAACCAAAAAGATATACTCAAAGATTGAAGGAGGAGCTACATTAAAAGATGTGGTAATGGGAACAGAGTTATATGTAAAGAGCATAAGAGAGAATTATTATGAAGTTGCTTTACCATGGGATATGACAGGGTGGATTGACAGAAAAGATACCATCGTTGTATCTTCAAAAGATCCTGTAACAAAAACATCTTCTCAGGATTTTATTACTACTGTAAAAAAATTTGTGGGAACTCCATATTTGTTAGGAGGAATAAGCTCATGGGAGGGTATAGACTGTACAGGTCTTATATATATTTGTAGCAGGATAAATGGTGCTAATACAGACAGAGCTAAGCTTAGCTTGTCTGAGTATGTATATGAAAATAACATAGGTATTGGTAATATAAAGCCAGGGGATATTGTTTTTTTTGCAGACAACAAAAATACAGAGGATTTTTTAGAAATTGGAGTCTATATAGGAGACATGCAATTTATATATGCCAGTAAATCAAGGGGAACTGTAATTATAAGTGATTTTGATGAAGAGAGGTATAAAGATAGGTTGGTTGGAGTTAAAAGACTTTTTGACTAAGGATTAGCTAAAAACATTACTTCTACTTTTCAAAGACTCTTGAGCTCCGATCTTTTAAGTCTTTCACTTTGATTAACGACTTCTAATAATGCCGGTAGTGAAATAATAGTAGAAGATATATTTTCAGTAGTCCTAATAACTTGATGACACTAATTTCTCCATTAACTGCAATATATCTTCTCCTGAACTAGGTTTTGAAAGATTTTTAGTCATTTGTTTCATATGATTAAATCTAATACAATTATCTACAACCTGACAAAGAATGTTTTCAATATGGTCATTTTTTTGAATCATTATTCCAGCACCAGAAGTAACAATAAAGTTTGCATTCCTTTCTTCCTGACCTGGTATTGGTGAAATTATAAAAAGAGGCAATTCTTTTACAAGAGCTTCAGAAATAGTCATACCCCCAGGTTTTGTTACTACTATATCTGACGCGTCCATAAGCTGAGAAACATTATCTACATGTCCTAACACTTTAATTTTTTTACCATAGGGATTGGAAATTTTTTCGAGAGATTTTTTTAGTTTTTTGTTCTTTCCTGCAACAACTATTATTTGTATATCTCTAAAGATTTGGGTAAACTTAAAAAAAGTTTGTTCTAAATCTCCAAATCCAAGGCTGCCCCCCATTATAAGTACAGTTAATTTGTTATCAAGTGACAGTTGTAAGCGTGCGGTTTTTTTATCTTTTTTGTTTAAAAATATTGGGGACACAGGTATCCCATAAGAGAATATTGATTTCTCTGGGATGCCACACCTTATCATATCCTTTTTAATATAATCATGACCTACTATGAATGCCTCTATATTCCTATGAAACCAAAGGGGATGATTTACATAGTCTGTTAAAATTGCCATGGTAGGAATAGATATTTTACTTTTCATTTTAAGATAAGAAATCATTTGCAGAGGAAAAGGGTGAGTACACACAATGATAGACGGCTTAAATTTACAAATAAGCCTCTCTATTTTATGTGAAAGCATTATTCCCATTAATTCACTTAACTTATTTATGTATTTATTCCGTTCAGATAAATTATATATCTGTCCATATATTTTTGGATTACATTTAATGGTGTTGAGATATCCATCCACAATTAGTTTATGAGCTAATGGGCTTACATACTTGAAAGTGTCTATAACAAGACATCTTGAAGATGGATATTTCCAAGAAATATATTCTTTTAAAGCCTTTGCAGCCATTAAATGTCCTGCTCCCATAGATATTGATAAAAACAAAACATCCATATAACACCTCATGTTAAATATAAAATAAATATCCTTGCCCCAAGAATAAATTTACAATCGACCTTTTTGCTGGTAAATTTAAGTATAGTTATTATTTGGAGTATTGCCAAATGTTATACCATTTATTACAAAGTTTTATGAAGGCGAATATTTTTTGTTAGAAAAACAAAAAATATCTTTAGAATAAAGAGCATTAATTTAAATCAATTATATCAAGTACAAAGGAGGAGCGAAGGCTTGAAAAAAATCAAAGTTTTTATAATTCTAGTTGTTGCTATTTTTATTTCCGTTCCTATTTACTTTAGCAGAGAAACTTTTGTAACACCTATTGTTGATAGATTAGATGTAGGCATGGAGAATTATGAAGTGGAAAAAATGCAACAGAGGCTTAAAAACTGGGGTTACTATGATGGCGAAGTAAATGGAAAATATGATTTTGCCACAATGCGCTCGGTAAGGGATTTTCAAAAAACCCACAACATACCTGTAACTGGAATAGCTAAAGAGGACACCCTTACAGCAATGGGACTTACTACAACATTAAAGTGGGGAGAAGTATATGCTCAATCAAACCAGACTAGAGACGAACAGCTAATGGCAAGGGCAATTAATGGCGAGGCAAGAGGAGAGCCTTATGAAGGACAAGTTGCTGTAGGAGCAGTTATACTAAACAGAGTTAGAGATCCTAGTTTTCCAAATACAGTTGCAGGAGTTATATACCAGCCTTTGGCATTTACAGCAGTAGCCGATGGTCAGATAAATGTTCCCATTGATCCTGATTCAACAGTTGTACAGGCTGCAAGGGATGCACTAAGTGGATGGGATCCAACAAATGGCTGCTTATACTACTGGAATCCTGCCACTGCAACAAGCAAATGGATTTGGAGTAGAAGAGTTGTAAAAAAAATTGGTAAACATAATTTTGGATTGTAAATATTTTCAATGAATTAAAAGGCGAGAATATAAAACAGGAGGTGTAAATTTGAGTATTAGAGAAAAACTATTGGATTTTAAAAGAAGGCTTTCTGATAGAAAAATGTACAGTATTACAATACTGGTTATAGCAGCTGTAGCCATGTGGGGAATGTACCAATATAAACATGCTGCAAACCTAAGACAGGAACTGGATAATCAGTATAACCGGGCTTTTTATGAAATGGTTGGATATGTGAATAATGTACAGGTATTATTAATGAAGTCCCTTATTACATCTACACCAAATGGGACGGCAACAACTATGCAAGAAGCATGGAGACAGGCTAATATGGCTCAGACAAATTTGGGACAATTACCTATTTCCCAGCATGTATTAGCTAATACATCAAAATTTTTAACACAGGTAGGTGATTTGGCTTATTCTATAAATCATGATAATATGAGTGGCCAAAATCTAAAAGAGGACCAGTATGAGCTTATTGAAAAACTCCATGGTTTTGCGGTATCTTTAGATCAGAGTCTAAACGATTTACAAAATCAAATTACAGCAGGAAGAATCAAATGGGGAGAATTAGCTGACAAAGGGACCCCTGTTTTTCAAAGAACTTCACAGGAGTTACCTGGAAAACAATTTGAGAACCTTGATAAAACCTTTCAGGATTATCCTTCATTAATATATAATGGCCCTTTTTCTGATCATTTAACAGAAATTGAACCAAAAGCGCTAACTGGTGAAAACATAAGCCAGGAAGAAGGGAAAAAGAGCGTTATAAAGTTTTTTGGGGAGGATAAGGTAGAAGCAGTAAATGAAACTGGAAGAAATGATGAGACTAAAATAAAAACATACAGTTACGAAGTTACATTTAAAAATACCCCACAAGAGCAAAAGGCATCTGTAGATATTACTCAAAAAGGTGGACATGTATTTTGGATGCTTTACAGTAGGCCAACAGGTAAAGAAACTATTGATATAGAAAAGGCAAAAGAACTTGGAATAAAATACCTTGATGAGCGTGGTTATGAGGGAATGGTTGATACCTATTATATAAAAGAAGATGGAACTGCCATCATTAACTATGCCTATAAACAGGATGATGTAATAATATATCCAGACCTTATAAAAGTAAAAATTGCACTGGATAATGGAGAGGTTGTTGGATTTGAATCTAAAGGATATCTTCATGCTCACAGAGCAAGAGATATACCAGAGCCTAAAATTACATTAGAAGAAGCAAGAGAAATGATTACATCTAGAATGGAAATTCTAAGTTCTGGACTAGCTATTATACCAACAGATTATAAAACAGAGCTATTTACTTATGAATTTAAGGGAAAGCTAAACGACAGAGATTTCCTTGTCTACATTAATGCAGAGACAGGTAACGAAGAAAGAATTCTAATGATAATAGATACTCCAAATGGTATTTTAACTATGTAGAAATAGTTTTAGGGAAAAGTGACAAATCTAAAAGTAAAGGGGCTTTATGCCCTTTTGCTTTTACTTAGGATACCCCTTATTTATTTCAAATAGTCTGAGGAAAAGTGAAAGTGATGTTTTAAGACACTTACTAACTCTGCAATTTTTTAATCATTCGGATATCTTCGCCTGCAAACCTAAACAAGTCAAATCCACCAATAATCCTTGATGCAACTCTCTCATCATAATATTCAGTAAGCTTATTAATTCCAAGGTTTGAAGATAAAATTGTTTTGCAAGGTCTTACCAGATTGTTTTCTTGGCGAATATTTATTATGTTTAATAGTTCTGCATATCTTGTAGCAGTATGAGGTTCTGTACCAAGGTCATCAATTATTAGAAGCTCTACGTTAAAAATATTATTATATATGGTGTTTTCGTGAATATCCCCCTTTTGAAAATTAAACCTATATTCACTTATAATATTAAATATAGAGGGTGATGTCTGGTATAATACTGTTCGACCTATGTTTAGTAGCTTTGCGGCAATACAATTAATCATAAAGGTCTTTCCAACGCCAGTAGGGCCACTAAAAAAGAGATTTTTTTGTGATGGATTATCAATATTATCAATAAATGTCAAAGCCTTTTCTTTAATATTAAATATGTTTTTTCTAGGTGAAACTTTTATTCCATATTTAGACTCGTCAATAACATCAGGATAAAAGTTGTCATTAAAAGTTTCAAAGTTCTCTTCATTTATCAGTTTTAAGTTGGACTGCTTAAACAAGTGATCAATATATTGCTGCTTAAAGCAGGAGCATTTTTCTGTACTTTTAAAAGTTGTTAAAAATCCAGTATCCTTGCATTGAATACATTGAAATTTTGGCTCTAAATATTTAGAACCAAAAGAGTTTTTTTCCAGTAAAAGTTCTTTTTCTTTTTTTAAGTTTTTAATTTTTTGATGTAATTCATCAATAGCAATATCATAAGATACAGATTCTAACAGTATCATTTTATTATACTTTACACCACAAAGCTGTATTTCCCTGTCGATTTCCTCAATTCGAGGTATTTTAGTATAAACCTCAGCTTTTTTTTTGGAAAGTAGAGAGTAAGCTTTATTTTGCCTGTTTTCATATTCATTTATTATAGTGTTATAAATACTTTTGTCCATATAACCTCCACAACTTTAGGCGTTTTCATAAAGGCTTTCAAGGTAACTATCATCATATTTTCGTTGTTCAAAGTTACCTTGTGGTACTGCAGGTGTTGTCTTTGTATTTTTAGAAGAGGTTTTCTTTCTTTGGGCATCGTATGCAAGAATCTCCTCTTTTGTTTTTAAATTATTTTTAAACCAGTCAGTAATTATGCTGTTTATGTAATTAAAGTTTGGATTAGCTTTTGAGGTAGTTTTTTTAAGAGCAATCTCTATAATCTCAAAAGAGTATTTGTAATCCATTACCCACTTCTCAACATACTCATCTTCATATTGTGTGAGTTTACGATCAAGCTTTAACTTTTTTATAATAGCAGTTCTTAAATCTTTAAATTTCTTATACTCAATTGAATAATTATCTAAATCAAATGAATTTTTAATACTTCTGCTTTTCCAGTTTTCTGCGACTTTTTCGATATATGACTTAGCAAGACCATTTTGGTCAAAGCAATACTGAAAAAGTGAAAACATAACATCTTCATCAAATTTATATCTATCAAACCAGGCATCTATGTCAGTATACCAGGAAGGAGACATAACCCCTTGGAAAAAAGTGTTGTTAATTGTATATATTATCTCGTTGCGCTTCTTATTAATTTCACTATTTTTCACAGCTTCTTCAGGAGTTGATGTGGTTTTTAAGCGGTACATTTTTTTTATTTCCTTCTCTTTTAGGTCATAAAGGGACAAACCGTTTTCTTTCCAGGTCAAAACACCATGACTTTCAAGACAAGTTAAGGATTCTTTCACCTTTGCAATGTCCATACTGAGATTTTTTGCAAACTCTTCTGTAGAAGCTTTTTTGTTGTGCTTACTTAAAAACAAGCAATATAAATATACCTTGATACAATCTGAGTTTAACAAAGGCATATATTCAGTAATAAAAATATCCGGAACTAAAGTATCCGAGTATAAAATAGATTTATAAGATTCAAAAAACATAACCCTCATCCCTTCATCATAATGGGAAATTATTCTTGCCTAATGCATAAACATTATATCACATAAGTATGGGATATAACAGGAATAATAAAACATAAATTATTAGGTTTTGAGAAAAAAATGTGAGTTTAAAGCTTTTTATTTCATATATCACAATTTACCTTGAAATTTATTTAAAATATGAAAAAAATGTAGTTGATTTTTTTTAGTATTTATATTAAGATATAATATGTTGACTTAAAAAATATATGTGCCCATAGCTCAATTGGATAGAGTAGGTGGCTATAAAGGCAAAAGGTGAAGAAAAAAAAATAAAATATGTGTGCCCATAGCTCAATTGGATAGAGTGTTTGACTACGGATCAAAAGGTTGAGGGTTCGACTCCTTCTGGGCACGCCAACAAACCCTAGAAGCATAAAGCTTCTGGGGTTTTGTTATATTTCTACATATGCATTCTAAGATAATCTATGTGACAAAAAAATATTCAAAAAAAAATCCTTGACCTGACTATAGATTAATACTTTAAACTTTAAGTTAAGCTAGGGAGGTGTAAATTTTGTATACAATTAAAGAACTGTGCGAAAAATCAAATCTTTCGCGAAGTACAATTCTTTATTATCACTCCATTGGACTTTTGCATCCTGAAGGAAGAAGCGAAACAAATTACAGGCTCTATTCAAAAGACTCTATTAAAAGGCTTGAAAGAATTTGCACTTACAGAGAAGCAGGAGTACCCTTAAAGGAAATATCAAAGGTTTTATGTATGGGTGAAAGTGTTGAAAGGGTAGTACTGGAAAAGACGCTAGAGATGCTTAATAACGAAGCTAAAAAAGTTCGAGCACGACAGGAAATAATTATTAATATGTTGGAAGGAGAGGGAAACATTATGGAAGAAATTAAAGGAATTAATAAGGATATTATTATTGAAGCTCTTAAATCTATAGGAGTTGACGATGATGGTTTAGACCAGTTGCATGCAAAGCTAGAGGAAATTTCACCTAAAGCACATCAGAATTTTCTTGAAATTCTTGGATGCTCAGAAGAAGAAATAAAGATAATTCGTTCTAGGTCTTCTAATTTAGGCTTGTAGTGAAATAGTAGTGGAAGTTGTTATATGTTAAGGTAAGAAAACTACATTTTAAAAGAGCTGCCCTACAAAGGACAGCTCTTTTTTATAGTATAATTTCGTTTGTACAAATAGTTAGGGACTAATCTAAAATATGTAATTACAAAAAAAAAGGATTTTTGAAAGGTTTGTAGAATAGATATTAATGACCTGTAATTTGAAATATTTTTACAAAGATATTAATATGCAGGATTTTTAAAAAAATTATAGGTAAAAATATTGCATATTATAGGTAAAAATAATCCGTTGCATGTTTGCATGGAACTATTTATAATTTATGTAGTAAAAAAACCACACAGGAGGAATAAAGGTATGAAAAAGAGGTTAGCAATTTTGTTAGCATGTTTTATGATGATAGTGCTTGTTTTAAGCGGCTGTAATACAGGTGGCGGTTCAGGCACTACTGATCCTACTCAAAAGCCAACTGAAACTGACAGCTCAGGTAGTGGCACTACAGGAGAAGATGTAACTTTGACTCTATGGAGTATTTCAACAGAAAGTGATGCATTCCATGAAGCATATAACAAGGCAATTGCAGAGTTTGAGGCTTCAACAGGTGTAAAAGTAAATCATAATACATACGAAAATGAGTCATACAAGGTAACTTTAGCGACATCAGTATCTGCAAATCAACTTCCAGATGTATTTTTTACTTGGGGCGGAGGATTTTCTGCACCATTTGTATCATCTGGTAAAGTATTGGCTTTAGATGAGTATTATGGAAACTATAAAGATCAACTATCACAGGCGGCATTAGATAATGTTACATATGATGGCAAACTATACGGAACAACATTTACAACTGCTATTTCAGTGTTGTTTTATAACAAAAAGATATTTGAAGATAATGGACTTGAGCCTCCAACAACTTTTGATGAACTTGTTCAAGTATCTGAAACTCTTAAAGCAAATGGAATTACTCCAATTGGTATAAGTGCAAGAGACAAATGGGTACTTGCTATGACACATGACAATTTGACATTAAAATCAGCAGGACCTGAAAAGGTTCAATCAGCTCTAAGAGCTGAAGGACAAAGCTATAATGCTCCAGAATTTATTGAATCTGCAGCTAAATTCCAAAAGCTTGTTGAGATAGGAGCATTTATTGAAGGTGCTGCAGGATTAACAAATGATGAAGCTAGTGCAGAGTTTTATGCAGGAAATACAGCAATGTTTGTAACTGGAAGCTGGATGGCAGGATCTATTCAGACTGATCCAGAAAATCCAGATGATTTTGACGCAGTTCCATATCCAGTTGTTGGTAATAATGCGGCGTTAACTGATTTCATGGGAGGACCAGTAGATTCATTTATGGTAAGTCAATCTACTAATCATCCTGAGCTTGCGGCAAAATTAGCATTTGAACTTGCAAGAGGTATTTCTAAGTATGGATACCTTGCTGGTGCAGGGCTTCCAGTATGGGAAGTAGACTATGATGATAATGATGTAAATCCACTTACTAGAAGACTTGCTAGCTTTACAGAAAGCGCAACGTCCTTTACATTATGGTTTGATACATTTATGGAAGCTGAGCAGGCAACTACCTATCTAACACTATTAGAACAGTTATATTTTAGACAAATTACACCTGAGCAATTTGCTCAAGGAATGGATGAACAACTTAATTAAATACTGAATTATTTATTAAAAATCTTATATAAATGTGTATAAGAAATCAAAACCTTTCTAACAAATGCATAGTATTCAGTATTTGTTCTGAAAGGTTTTGATTGTTTATAGCAGAAGTAAGTTAATAGGAGGTCAAGTATGGACTCTGTCAGAAAAAATAAATTAGCTATAGTGTTGTTTTTATTTCCTGCTGCAGCGTTATTTATAATGATAATTATAGTTCCCATTATTATGTCAGCTTACTATAGTTTGCAGAATTGGGATGGTTTTAGTCAAGGAACATTTATAGGTTTTGATAACTATATTGAATTGATTCAAAATAAGACTGTAAATTTTCCTAAAGCATTTAGGAATGCTGGATTATTGGCAGTTTTATCTGTGTTTATTCAATTGCCTGTAGCCCTTGGGTTGGCTTTATTACTGGCAAGAGGAATAAAGGGGGAAAGATTTTTTGTAGGGGTATTTTTCTTACCTGTATTATTATCCACAGTTGTAATAGGGCATCTTTGGAGAAGGATATACCACTTATCATATGGAATTGTTAATGTTGGATTAAGAGCAATTGGCTTGGAGACTTTTGTTAGGGACTGGCTGGGAGATCCAGGAATTGTACTAATTGCTGTTTTTATTCCTTTATTGTGGCAGTACGTAGGTTATCATATGCTTCTTATGTATGCTGGAATAAAATCAATATCTCCGGAATTGAAAGAAGCTGCAAAGATAGATGGAGCAACAGATGGTCAGATATCAAGGCTTATTATTATTCCGCTGTTAAAGCCTATTCTTAGGATATGTATAATTTTTGCAGTAACAGGTTCACTAAAAGCTTTTGACATTATACATGTATTGACTGGAGGAGGACCTTTAAGAGCAAGTGAAGTACCAAGTACATTGATGGTTGAAATGATTTTCCGGCGAAACCGTTATGGGTTTGGTAGTTCTATGGCAATAGCTATAATTATGCTATGCTTCTTCTTTGCTGTTTTGATAAAAACCACTATAAGAACGGAGGTGGATTCAGATGGGTAAAAGAGCTATCAATAAAATCAATATTAAGAATATATTTACTTATGGAATACTTGGGATATGGACAATTATCAATTTATTTCCATTGTATTGGTTGTTAACATTTTCTTTGAAAAACAATAGGGAGATTTTTGGAGAAAATGTTATAGGACTTCCTAGAGAATGGGTTTGGTCAAACTATACAAGAGCATTAACAATAGGTAGTGTTGGAAGATATTTTTTCAATAGTATGTTTGTAACTGGTGTTACAATACTATTGACAGTTATTTTTGCAACAATGGCTACATATGCACTTACAAGACTTGTGTGGAAAGGGAGAAAAGCTGCTAATAATATCTTCATGTTAGGATTGACAGTTCCAATTCATGCCGCTATTTTGCCAATATTTCTGGTATTAAATAAACTAGAATGGCTAAACTCTTATCAAGCTCTATTTATTCCATATACAGGTTTTGCATTGACCATGGCTATATTAATTTGCGGAGGTTTTATGGCAAGTATTCCAAGAGAGTTAGAAGAGGCTGCTTGTATTGACGGGTGTAGCGTATATGGAATATTTTTTAGAATTATATTGCCACTTTTAAAACCTGCAATCGCTACAATATCTATTTTTACTTATCTAGCAGCTTGGAATGAGCTTATGTTTGCTGTTGTATTTATAAGGGATAAAGATTATAGAACACTGACAGTTGGTATTCAGTCACTGCAAGGTACTTTTTCAACAGAGTGGGGGCCAATTGGTGCGGCGCTTGTTATTGCAACAATTCCTACGTTGATACTGTACATATTTATGAGTAAGAAGATACAAGAGAGTCTAATATCAGGAGCAATTAAAGGCTAATTATTAAAATAATGCTTATTAAAAAATATAATAAAAAATTAGTATGTTTAATACCGCCATTTCTTAAAGTGGCGGTATTACTTTTAACGTAGAGTTATTTCTTAGCTGGTTTTCATAATATCTTAAAAATAATTTATTACGTACTCTTTAGTTCCTTGTACATAGATATCATCTTTGTTACAATGTTAATAAAGTTAAGCTTTAAAGGAAAGGTTTTTATAAGTATCATGAAGGTAAAAAAAGATTTTATAAGGAGCTGGTTTTACAATAAAAAATTAAAGGAAAAAATAAGGGTACTATTTTTAGTATTAGTTATGACCCACATTGCCACGTTTTTTTTAACATATTATTTTATTAAAAAGAATATGTTAGATTATATGCTAGACAGTAATTATAATACTATGATTTCTATTGGTAACAACCTTAATGTTGAGTTTGAAGCAGTAGACACAATGAGTAAGCTCATAATGACAAACAGTAATGTTTTGAAGTATCTGAGAGCTAATGAATACGGCAAATTTATAAGTTCTCATGACGCTATTATGGCAATGTATGAAATTAGCAATATGTTCAATCATGTATCTTCAATATACATATTTAAAAATAAAAGAGATTATATTCATATATCTAACCAAATTACTTATATAAATACCGATCTTATATTTAGTTCAGATTGGCAAGATGAGATAATAAAGAATAAAGGGCTTTATGTAATTAGGGTGAATGGAGATGGAGCTTTTGAAAAAAGATCAGGAGATTTAGTAATATCATTTATTAGAATAATAAATGATATTGATACACAAATGCCAATTGGAATAATAGCTATAAACTTAAATGATAACATACTTGAAAAAACATATAAGGACATGGTTAGTACTGATAGAAACTTTGGTTATTTCGATGATAATAAAAGTCTTTTAATTGGAAATTATGAATTTGAAAAATTAATAGAAATAGATATGTTAAATGATGAGTACAAGCAATTTATTAAACAAGATATTGGTTCTGCAACAATAGCTTCCTACTATAATATTTCTGGTATGCCATTTGTTTTAGCTCAAACAGGAAGAATAACTTTTTTAAAATATTTTTCTGACCAGGCTATTGGTGTTAGTTTGATTTTTATAATATTGTCTATTGTGTGCTTATGTGTTATTGGAGTTTTTCTTTTTGTATATATTGCAAAACCAATTGATATACTTATGCAGTACGTTGATATTGTAAAAAAAGGATGGACTAAAAAAAATACAAAAAACGAATATTTAACTTCTAAAAAGATAAAAGAACTATCAATAAGTAAAAGTACATTAATTGAAGTTAATGAAATTATTAATGAATTGATAAACAAAGAGAGAGAAATGCAAAAAGCAGAACTAGAAATACTTCAAGAGCAGATAAATCCACATTTTTTATATAATACATTAGGAACTATAGCAGATCTTGCCTTACAACTATCAAATGACAAACTATATGATGCAGTAGAGACTTTAGGGAATTTTTATAGAAAATTTTTAAGCAAGGGGAGTAAAGAAGTTTCTATAGAAGAAGAGGTCTCTATTGTAAAAGATTATCTAAAGCTTCAGAAATTAAGATATAGTGAAGTTTTTGAGGATGAATATGATATTGATGAGGATTTACTGGGTATTAAAGTGCCAAAACTAATTTTGCAACCTCTTGTTGAAAACAGTTTATATCATGGCATAAGATTAAAGGGAGAAAAGGGAACTATTAAAATCTCTATTTATTCTAAAGACAATAAAATGTACATAGTTGTTTTTGATACAGGAATAGGAATGAGCAAACAGCAGATAAACCAAATAATGAAGGAAGATGATAAAAAGAGTTTTGGATTTAAGCGGACCATAGAGAGAATACGTTATTATTATAATGAAGAAGATGTATTTGAAATTGTAAGCCAAGAGGGTGCTTATTGTAAAGTAATTATTAAGGTTCCGCTATAGGGGGAGTTTTTTAGATGTATAAAGTAATGATTATTGATGATGAAAAGTCGCTTCGTAATCTGTTGAAAAATATTATAGAAAGAGAAAAATTAGATTTAGTAGTAGTTGGAGAAGCAGAAGGTAGTATAGAGGCTATTAATACAATTGACGATATACGACCAGACATTGCATTTGTAGATATAAAAATGCCATTTATGGACGGAATTGAGTTGTCTAAAATTATAATTAACAGATATCCAGATATGCAAATAGTTATATTGACAGCTTTTAATGATTTTGAATATGCAAGAAAGTGTGTTGGTATTGGTGTATGTGAATACTTATTAAAACCTATCGTACGTGCAGATATACGAAACACTCTGATAAAGATTATAGAAGATTTAAATGCAAAAAAAACCTATACAAAAGAGATAATTAAAGAAAGCTACGAGGAAATTTGTAAGAGCGATACTATAGATAATATTAAGTTATATATAGAAGGCAATTATCTAAAACCAGATCTTAATGTAGCAGCTATTGCACAGGAGTTTGGTTTTAATGCAAGTTATTTGAGCAGGTTATTTAAGGCAGAAACAGAAATTAAACTTATTGATTATATTACTGAATGTAGAATGAAAAAAGCAATAGATTTTGCAAAAAAAGGAACACTTATGTATGTAACGGCAAAAAATGTAGGGATTCCAGATCCCAATTATTTTGGAAAATGTTTTAAAAAATACACAAATAAAAGTTACTCTGAATACAAGAAAATTATCTGCAAAAGTAATAACATTATTTAATAACTAGGACTATTTATATATAAACAGATAGATCAAAAGCCAAGATAAACTTAAGTTTATCTTGGCTTTTGATAGTTACAAGAAGGACTTTAATTAAAAACATCAAAATCTAGAAGCCAGCAGACATATAAATGTTGTCAATTAAACGGATTTCATTTGTATTTATATCTAAACGATATAAATCAAATTTTTCTTCTAAACTATCAGAAACTCTTTTTCTCTCAGTAAGAATATAGTATAAATTATTATCATTATAGGCAAAGCCATTTAAATAAACAGTTGATGTAATATCATCTACCACAGGTGGATCGAACCGCATAATTAAATTTAGATTATTATCATCTCTATTTAAAGAAAATAGAGCAACATATTTTGGATCAGTAATACTGTGCACTTCAAAGAACTTTTTATTTCCTAGTGCATATCTTGATGTTTTTACAACTACATCAGGATAATCTGCTCTAAGATGCGAATCAAGCTCAGATTGAGTATATGGATAACTCATCATATATTTTTTTTCATAAGTATCATCAGGTAATTCGGTATTTTCCTGTCCATCTAAAGTTGCTGCCATAAGTTTACTGACAAGAGATCCAGAAGGTTCGCCACTATCGTTGGTTTTTCCGTCTGGAACAAAAACAACTGGCTTGTAAAGAATGATGTCATTTACTACTAAAATAGAACTAATTCTTTGACATTGATAAGAAAGTATTTCTGTTTTATTTTTACCTTCTAAAGATTGCTTAACAATTTGAACCGCCGTGTTTCGATTACTTATGGAATCGGCAGAAACAGGATTTTTGCTATAGTATATATTACCTTGATAAATATTAATATTAGATATTAAACCTGTATCTATCTGAGTTTTGTTGGAACCATCTTTGTTAATTCTATACAATCCATCTTGATTTGCATAAAATATAAACTTGTCCGTAACACCCATTAATTTAGAGTTAATTGAGTTTTGAATGTTGTAATCAACTGTAAATGGTTTTTCTAGTAGTTCTGTAAGACTTGCAGAAACTGAGGGCTTTGAAGTTAACTTAAAAAAAGCAACAATTAATATAAGTAGAACAACTATTGATACACCTGTTATCAACAATTTAGTGGTTTTATTACTGGGTTTATTACTGGGTTTATTACTGGGGTTATTACTTGGTGCATTACTTAAATCCTCAAAGTTCATTATTTTACCTCCTAAGTATAATTCTATTAGTATTTTATGTACAGTACTTTTTGATTAAAGAAAATACAAATACTGCTACTAACTTCTGCTGATGGATTACAAAAAGAGGAAGCAATATTTTATTTATCCTTAAAACATCAAAAAACACAATACTAATTAATTATAGCACATTTTTTATCGACAGTGAATAATATTTATTTAACAAAATATAAGAAATTATTAGTTAAAGTTTGAAAAATTCCTTTAATAAATAGTATATTTTAAGAAAATAGTATAAATTAAAGGTTTATGTTTTAATGAAATTATGGTATTATAAAAAAGAATGTCGCATAAGAAACTGTGCTATCAAGTTTTAATGTGATGAAGAATAACTATATCTTCTAAATATTAAATATAGCAATTGAATTAGAAGAGTAGTAACTAAAATTTAGTGGAGGGGAAATAGGTGAAGAGGTTAATTATTTTTACATTGTTATTATCCATAATTTTAATTGGATGCTCTAAGGTTGAATTGACAGATCAATATGTGGTAGAAGAAAAAGTTGAATTACCAAAAGGAGATTCTGAATCAAGAATATCATATCCTGTAGTTAAAGGCTTAGCTAATGAAAAGATTGAAAGCAAAGTTAATGAATCAATAAACAAAATAGTAGAGCAATTTAGAGAATTAGCAGATTTTAATGCGGA
This sequence comes from Acetivibrio alkalicellulosi, assembly GCA_008125075.1. Classification (GTDB taxonomy): domain Bacteria; phylum Bacillota; class Clostridia; order Acetivibrionales; family Acetivibrionaceae; genus Herbivorax; species Herbivorax alkalicellulosi. The sequence continues at coordinate 349,578 of VLTH01000002.1, forward strand.
GTTTGACGAAGTAATGACAGTGGATTATTATGTAACTTATAGATCAAAAGAAATACTTAGCATAAAATTTCACGAAATATCACACATTGAAGTATTGGATTTAAATGACGAAATGATTATAGGAATGACTTTTGACCTAAAAACAGGTGAAAGACTTGAGCTTAAAGATATTTTAAAAAGTGGATATGAAACTAAATTAAATTCAATTTTAACTCAGATGTTTAATCAGGTAGAATTTGAGCTAATAAAAGCTTTCCAAGGAATAAATCAAAACCAAGCATTTTATTTAAATGAAAATGGACTGGTGATTTATTATCTGGCACCGGATTATACTATGCCAGAAGATGGGCCTCTTCAATTTGAGATTCCATACAGTAGTATAAGCGAGATATTAAAAGAACCTCTCGGTTCGCTCCAGAGTAGTAACACTTCAATAGAAAATTATAATAAAGCAATTAATGAAAATACAAAGCCTTTCGAGGCTTTATTTTTTATTACGGAAAATATTGAGAATATGTCTCGAGAAAACGCATCTACTTTGGTTTTAAGTTTAGAAGAAATACAAGAAAATTATATAGGATTATATGAAGAAATTTTAATTGATAACAATATACAAAAAGAGCTTGAAAGGGTTTTTAAAGATAATTTTAATGAAAAAAAGATTAACGAAATAAGTGATGGGGAGTTGGCAGAGCTTTTATGGGAAATTATTAATGGAGGATATATGATTGTTAATCTAGATGGTTTATTAACACCTCTTTTGGATTACACTGTTTTAGAAAAGTATAGTGATTATTTAACAGATGAAATTGGGGATTATATTAAATTAATGGCAGGTGAATCAAGGAGACTAAAAGCATTAAATACAGGTGATACAATGGAATGGAAAGCAATTGAGGAGAAAATAGTTAATCTTGAAAGATATATTGAAAAATACCCTAACACTATAAAAGAATATATAATTAACAGAGAGCATACCCATAGTATTTATTTATATCTTTATGGATTTGATAGCAGGCCTTCTTTTGACTATACAACAAAAAAAATAGATGAGGAATTAATACTAAGTTATAGAAACTTTTCTGCTTCAAATAATAATTCTGAAACAGCAAAAATGATAGAATTATATTTAGATATATTAGAAAGAAATAATAACACTTTGTGTGAAGAAATTGATGATTTTAGAAGTGTTTTTGCAAGTCTAGAATACATTTATTGAAATAAGGAAAAATTTTAATTACATTGGGCATTGACAAAAGCCTTACATTTTCCTATAATAGAATAGTTGTTATGAAAAGTAAACATGGAGAGATGGCTGAGCTGGTCTAAGGCGCACGACTGGAAATCGTGTGACGTGTTAAAGCGTCCGAGGGTTCGAATCCCTCTCTCTCCGCCAGTTTGAAGGCTCTTTACTTAATTAAAGTGAGGAGCTTTTTTCACGCATATTTCACAAAGCTATTTAAGTTTTATTTCACAGAAATAGTACGCCTTTAATCTCCCCAAATAACTTTATCTATTTTCTCTGCAATATCTTCTTGGATTGACCTTTCGATATGTCCATAAAAATCATTTTTTATCACTATGGTGCTATGGCCTAGCCTTTCACTTGCTGCTTTCATTGGAACGTTTGATGAAGTCATAAGTGCTCCGTTTGAATGGCGAAGATTGTGGAAAATTATTCATGTGAAGTTTAAAGGATCTAGAAGTATGTGATGGATTAAATAAGGTACCGTCTGACCAAGTAGACAAAGTTAGATCTTATTTTTAGAGCAGCCTGTTTATTTTTGTGCATTTTTAAAAGTCAAGGTGGTTGATACTCAAATGTCTGTTGATATTCTTCAGCACTCATATAATAATCTGGATACTGTTTTTTTGATAACTGGAGATGGAGACTTTTTGCCAGTAATAAAGGAAGTAATAAGAGCTGGGAAACAAATATATTTAGCAGCCTTTTCTAGTGGGTTAAATCTGGAGTTAAAAAAGAATGTAGACTTATATAAGGAATTAGACGATATATATTTTAAATCTAAGACGTAAGCATTTTATCTGAGCAGGTGAGAGTATTTTATTATGAAGATACCAATAAAATTGATTTCGAAAAGGCAGATTTCTTCTAGCTGTGCTACAGAGGAGAAGTTTTTGCACTGTTTGCACAAGTGATTTCTTTGACAGAAATATTAAATCTCCAAACGTTTGGAAATATAAAAATCCCCTCTAAAATTTACTAGAGGGGATTTTTAAAAAGATTAGCTTGACTAGCAGAATTTTAAATCGCTAATTAATTGAGGTTCCTTCAAAGATTGGAGTAAAGTTTTCTTTAATAAAACATACAAAAAGTTATAAGCCTCTGTATGCCCAGAAATTATTTGCAGATCATGGTTAAAATCTGAAAAATCTCCATGTGCAATATCACTTCTATACGAATATAATTTTCCAATTATATCTTTAAAAGTAGCTCTATGTGTCAGATTTGAGAAGTATGCTCTAAAATCAATTTTTTCTTCAAATCTATCATTTAGTTGGTTTAGTTTTGTTTTTAGCTGTTGTTTTGTACCATTATTCCAGTTCTCTCTTTTGGGGTCATGTGTTAAAAGGCTTTCAAATATTGAAAAAAATGATACTATTCTAAAAGGTGTTTTTAAAGGTATTAGTGGAATATTGGTAAAATCAGTTAATGCTTTATTTATGTATTTATATGAATCACGTATGTTTTCTTTAAAATTTTTGATTAGGCAATTAATATCTCTGATTTCTAACATATCATCTGTGTCAATATTTTTTGGGTTAACAAAATATGGCTTGTTTTGATCAACAAAATTAAATAGTATCGTAAAGTTAGATGTTAAACGTCTACTATACATATCAAAAAGAGAAGTAAGATCGGCTTTTGACAATAGCAATGCAGCTTCTAAATTTCTATCTCGAATGTTCTGGTTCATGTGATATTCGACTATCCAATATCTCCACTTACTTTTATCCTCATGCGTAAACCAAGTGTCATCAACATCATTTTTCTCATGCTCATACATATCTGTAAAAGGGGTTGAATTATAATTAGGTATAACAGGCAGAGCTCCTTTAATTTGCTGTATTTGGTCTAAGCTCGCTTTTTTAAACACATGCCCTGGAATTATTTCGAATTCAGAATTTAAACCTGCCTCTAAATTTACATCTAAAACATCTCCTATAAAAAGGAAACCTTTCTCCATAAATAAAACCCCCTAAAAATTTATTATTAAGACATATTCTTTATCAAACTAGAAAATCCTGCATATATTGAAATAAAAGTTTAAAAACGTCAGAATCAATACAAAAAATAAGCCAAAGACATATGCAACTGGGCTTATTTGTTATCGAGTAAAGTGTGATTTTATATTTTGTTTTTATCTAAGAGAAAACATACAAAGCCTCGATGGTTTAGCAAATGTGAATATTTTAGCTTAACATAACACTTTTTGATAGCATCATTTCTGTTGTGGCGATGATGTTGGCCAAAAAGTAAATCTCCAAACGTCTGGAAATATAAAAGCCCCAATCTATTTGACGGGGCTTTTTTGTCTCATATCATATAAAGATTTTTTAATTTGGTGTTGATCTTCTGTGAGAGCTAACTTTTGTACCGTCTTTTTTTGTATAGCTTTTAACGGGTACAATTTTTTTTGTCTGTTTACCTCTAATGCTAGTCTTTGTTTTTGCCATATCAATCATTCCTTTCCGAAATATTTATTTAAGAGATAACACCACCGCTAGCAAATGGTGTTTTCATTTTTATTTCCTTACCTTATCGTCGTCAACCCAAAACTTAAATACTTTTAAGCCGTACTGGCTGGCGTAAACTCTTTTGCCTTTAACTGTAATATAGGGACTGTAAATCCACATAAGCACGCACTCCTTTCTAAAAATTACCACTTGCAGAACGTGCTTACCTGTGATAGAATATTATTTGTGGAATAATTAAATCCTATGCTAGCCAAAAGTAAGTCGCTCTTATGGTTTATTTATAGCAAATGGACCAGGCTATTAGTCTGGATTTTTTATTTAAATAGAAACTTAGTTTCTATTTATTCTTTATTATAGAACTTAATTGTTTTTGTGCTGCTGGCAAAGAAACACCACATAGTGATGAAATTTCCTCGGCTGACAACCCTTTTACGAGGTGAGCAGGAACAAGAAGTTCACCAGCAAAAGCATTAGCTTGCCACTCAGGATCAATGTATGTTTTAATCTTCTCTCCTTTGCCAATACGAGCAAGTTGAATGGAATATTTGTTATGAAGAAATAAATGACCAACTTCATGAGCACAAGTTAATCTGTCTCTACCTTCTCCATTTAACGCTCTTATATATACATCTTCACGCAATTTAATTAATTTTTTGTCTGGCTGAGTAAGTCCATGATGATTACCCATTAGTTTTTCAGGCAATATTTCATAGTTGAATCCATTTAATATTTCAGGTAAAACAATTTCAATAAACTCCAATACAGGAAAATAAAACTCATTTTCTGTTTTGGTATTGCAACGTATTGTATATGCCAATTCTCTAAGATTATTCCTTGAAACTGGATTCGCTATATAAGACTGCATTTCACACCTCCAACTAGTTCCTTTTTCTTTTACTCAAAATTTCAAGGATTCTATCTTTATCTATAGTAGTTAATTCTTGAAATTCTCTAGCAAACGATAATGCTAAATTTTTGTCTTTATTATTTAATTTATCTAGATTTAACTTTAATTGTAGTTTTGAATTATATGCAGCTTCCTCTAGTAAATCTTTGTCTTTTATGTCTAAACTGTATAGTTTAAAAAGCTGATCTGGCCAATCTTCTGGAACGTTTCTTTTTCCTGTTTCTACAGCCGATAAATATGATGGTGTAACACTAAGTTTATCTGCCATATCCTTAAGAAGTTCACAATTATCAATTCTAATTTTTCTTAATATTTTACCAAATTCAGTTAACATGTTCGCCTCCCTCACTTTCATGTTACTATCAACTTGAAAATTTCTTACTTTTATTATAACTTATATTGTTTTGCAAGTCAACAAAATTTGTTGATTAATTTAACATAAAAAATTGATTTTTAATATATTGTTTTATAGATTATTAAAGAAAAAACAGAAACTGATATTCATGGCTCTTCTAAGGACAGGTTAGTTTTTTGACCCCATTTGATACTTGTTTTTTGATAATATGTGATAATATATATAAGCTAGGGATATAAGCATTGGTTTTTAGCATATCTGACAACATATGTAAATGCATATAAGGTTGTTTAGTTGCTTGGGGTGCAAGAGGTGGCTGGTTAAAATCCAGTCACTCCAGCCAACGTTAAAAACATTTATTTATCAAGCTCTGCAGGATGATTCTTACTTTTCTTGTGCTCTTTTAAAAACACTGATATAATTACTGCTGGTATAATTGAATATAAAATAATACTTGCCAAACTTAGTACTAGTTGGAGTTGGGGAATATTTATCTTGAGACCTATTAGGTTAATTATGTAAAAGACAATCATTGAAACTAACCATGAAATTAAATATACTCCTATGACAGGGAATAAATTAATTAATAGTTTGAATTTGTTATTAATTAAGTCTTTGGCCTTTTTGGCTTCTTTTACGTCAATAATTTTTCCTTTCACGTGTGGCGTGATGTGATTAAGATCATGCAAAATCTCTAATTTAACGCCACTTTTTGGCTCCAGATATTCAAAATCAAAATGAATTAAATTTTTGTCATAATGAGAGATGGTAAACTTATTAATATCATCCGTGTTTTTTAGCAGATTTGCTGAAAAAATCTGAATATTTTCATCTAACTCTATTCTTAATTTTTCTCCAGATACAAAACAATCTTTTCGAATGGTTTTATTTCCATTATTCCAAATATAGAATAAAGTTCTTGACAATTTTGATATGCTATTATTTTTGTATGCTATCTCAATTTCAAGAGGTAATGTTTGATTTTCTTTATCGATTAATAATATATTCTCCCAGTCATAAGCTATACTTGCACCTCTTGCTGAGACTTTGAAAAATGAAAAGGTTATAAGAAATGATATAAAGCTTCCAATGATTAAATAAAAAAGTTCATTATTGTTGAATATTACTTTAAATATGTCCATTTATAATCTCCCCTAAATAATGTTTATAAGCTGTAAAAACAGTATTCTACATATTACTAGAAAATCCTGCATGTTTTGATAAATTGTTAAACAAAAATAAAAATAATTAGGAATCTCACTTGAAAAAGAACATATGTTCGTGATATTCTATATATAAGGAATTAGAAAGGAAGTAGAAGTATGAATAGTTTTATTGGTTGGATAGGTGGCAAAAGGCTTTTAAGAAAGGAAATAGTCAAAAGGTTTCCAGACAGTTTTAATAGATATATTGAGGTCTTTGGAGGGGAGGCATGGACACTTTTCTCAAAGGACAGGCACGTAGAAATGGAAGTTTACAATGATTATAATAGTGACCTAGTAAATCTGTTTCGCTGTGTGAAGCATCACTGTCCAGAGCTGCAGCGTGAACTTTCATATATGCTGAATTCAAGAGAATTGTTTGACGATTTTAAAGGTCAATGTTACATAAAGGGCATAACTGACATCCAAAGAGCTGCCAGATTTTTTATGTTGATAAAGACAAGCTATGGGGCAGATATAAAATCATTTGGATGCGTCAAGAGGAATACTGCGGTCATGATAGAATACCTGCAGGAGATAGAAAAACGTTTGAGCAAAGTAGTTATTGAAAATAGAGACTTTTCAGATTTAATTAAAGTATATGACAAGCCAGATGCTCTTTTGTACTTAGATCCTCCCTACCATGGAACTGAAAAGTATTATCAGGCTCAATTTAAAAAAGAAGATCATATAAGACTGAATGTGGAGCTTAAGAAGCTCAAAGGCAGATTTATTCTTTCATATAATGATGATGAGTGGATTCGAGAGTTATATTCTGACTTCAGGATTGAAACAGTAAATAGAAATAGTAATTTAGTTAGTAGGTATTCTAATAAATCACACAAGTATGCTGAGCTTATAATTATGAATTAAGAATTTATAACACCTGTATTTAGAATACGTAGTATACCTCATAATGATTAATTACATTATGAGGTATAGATTATTACTAAATTTTTTTTCTTATAGTATATGATCGTATTTTAGCTTCAACAACTGATCGAATTATATTATCTACAATTATTTCACGAGTTGAGTCTCTATCTATAAATACATTTAACTTTTTAGAAAGCTTTAATAAATTAGACTTGTTCTCAAGTATTTTTGATTTAGACATAAAACTTCTTGCTTCTACAATATCCATAATTTCTTCTAGTCTTTGAGCGATTTTATCTATATTTTCCTCAAGGTTTTCAGCCATACTATATTTATAAATTATACTTTCTTTGTTTTTATCTATAAATTCAATTATATTCTTTATTATAATATCAATAGTATCCTTAGATTTGTAGCATATCTTAAAATACTTACAAAATTCAAGTAACTTTGACTTGGTTGATAGTTCTTCACTGCAAGCAATAATCTTAGTTTTTTCTTCTATATTATCTTCTATAGCTATTTTATACAATATATTAGTATAAATTTCTTTTTTATCATTATCCAATCCCTTATCTTGATACTTTATGTCTGCAGATCCATTTACTAAATTGCTAAACTGATCTTCTGTCAAAGTATTAATGAAATCTATAAATATTTTCAAGACTATATTAAAGTCTTTCTTTGAATTAGCCATAAAATTACCTCCTAAATATGGGCTATATTTTTGCTCTCGAAATAAGCTCATCTACAACTTTTTCAATTTCCTCTCTTATATCTAAATATATTCCATCCACATCTTCACGTAAAGCCACAGGTACACCATATTCTGGAGGATTCGCAAATAAAGTATTATTGTTTCTAATAAACCGTTCAAATACTTCATATCCTGCCCTACTAACTTGATGAATATATGAATTTTGAGCTTGTATAGGGTTACCGTTATATATATTAATCATTGTAAATATTACTCCAGTTAATTGAGGATTTATTTGACTCCATCTTGAACCGTCTTCTTCAACATAATTATTATATTTAGTAGTTAGTGCATCAATGTGCCTTACTAGCTGGTCTATACCTAAAGTGGATAAGAAATCTGCTTTAGCAGGAACTAAATACATATCACTAGCTATTATTGCATTTTGAGTAACTATATTAAAATTAGGAGGACAATCAATTAAGACTAAGTCGTAATCAGCCTGAACAGCTTCTAATCCCTTTTTAAGTCTTGAGAAAAGCCTTAAAAAGCTACTTCTTATAGTTCTTTCTGAATTGCCTCCATATCTAGTTGCTAGTTCCATATCTAAGTTAATTAACTCTAAATGTGAACTAATTAGATGTACATACCCTGTACAGCTCATTTTTTTTAGTTTATTATTTACTTTATTGGGTGTAACTATTAAGTTACTCAATGATTCATCTAAATCAGCATCTAAAAATTGATCATACCAATGTTTTATTGTTTTACTTTCTTTGTCTAACTTTTGCCATTTTTCTAAATCAATAAATGATAAAGTTAGATTTGTTTGAGGGTCTAAATCAACTAGCAAAACTTTTTTTCCTCTAAATGCTAATTCTGCTGCAACATTAGCTGTTAATGTAGTTTTTCCAACTCCACCTTTGTAATTTATAAATGATATTGTATACATATTACTCCTCCGTCATACACTATTTTCATATAAAAGAATATATATAATTGTATATAATTCTATATACAATTACAAAATCCTTTATATATTGATAAAATATTATTTAATAAAAGAACAAAACAACAAAAACACTTATGTAAATATGATTTTATGTTATTATATGTAGAATAAGAATTAACAAAGAAAAGGACAGTAGCTATAATTGAAAACAGTTCGTTATTCTACTATCAATGATTAGTATGGAGGTTCATTAAAACAGTCTTAAGGTATGATTTTAACAAGTTAATGTAGAAAAAGCAAGCATAATTTGATATACTATAGACAATATTATTGAGATGTTATTGGGGTAAGAACAGAAAATATTAAGGAGGCCTTGCTATGGCAGCAATAAAACAACTGCTTGCAACAAAATCAAATGGTTTAAATGTTAAGCTATTTGAATATGATATTCAAGATCAGCAGAGTTTTAAGGAACTAAAAGCATACTTGGTTAGGAAAGTAAGATCTTCAAAAGTACATAATACAGAGAGATATGATTTGACATATTTTGGTTCTAGGAATTTGAAACCAGAATTCATTAAAAAGTTTAGTGAAAGAGTGGCTAAAATCAGTACTCCTAAAAAAGCAAAGATTCCACAATTTGATGTGCGTCGGGAAAGAGTTACAGAGTGGATGGCGCAGTTCCTGTTGGAACAGGAATATTGTTGTATATTTTATGATGAAGCAGATAAAAGAATAAATCTAGAACTATTAGAAGTAGATAAGCATACAGACGGAATAGATGTTCCAGGTATTCGGATAGTTGACGATAAGATAAAGTTTGTAATTTGTGAAGTAAAAGCTTCGGAAGAAAAGAAGATTCCATGTAGTTCGGTGTCATCATTACAGGATGATATTCAAAAGGCAATAGAGAATAGAGATAATAGAGCTTCAAAAGAAATTTTACAATATATGCATGGAATAAGAAATGTTAAGTTTCGCGATGACGAATTGAAGAGAATTGTGGATTTTTTGGCTAACTTAATTGCAGGTGAAGAAGATACATTAGCTAAAAATATAATGTTTTTCCCTGTGCTTATTAGGAATAATGATAAGATAATGAAAAATAGAAATGCTGAAGATTATAGGGATTTTAGTGTTAGTGGTGTAAGCAATAATATAGAAAATATTGTATTTGCTTTTCAGAAGTCAATTAATGATTTTAGTAATGACATTTATAAAGAGGCGATTGGAAATGAATAATATTGATACTATTACAAGTTCAATTAAAGCTGTATTTAATGTAAGCGAAGATAATCTTTCTTCGCTTAATGTCATGCTAACAAATATTGATGCAAATCATATTTACAATAAATTTGGAGAATACTCAAAAGTAAACAAATATTCAAGTGAAGAGTTGCTTTCTAAAACAAATTTGCTTAATGCATTGATGGAGATTGTTTTAGAAAATCCAAATATGGAAGCAATAGAGTCTAACGACAGAAAAAATTTGTTATCTGAATTGTATAGAGCAACAGCGTCTTTGTATGAACAATTGTTAAATCAAGATACTGATAGCACGTGGAGAAATTTGCCTTATATTGTAATGTACAGTATGCTTTCTTATTTGGCAGATAAGCAAACAGTATCTAATCTTGTTATTGAAGTATATAATAATAAATTGCAAGCAAACATGGATCAATTTATAAATTTTAAAACTATACAACAATTAGAGTTTGCTACATACTATATAATTGTTTTAATGTTAAGTAATATTAAGAACTATGATGGACTGGTTACATTAAACTCATATATTGAAAAAGCAGAAGAAGCATTAGATAAAGCACAAAATGAAGAAATTGAAAAAGAAGAAATGGATGTTGAAAATGGTCTAAAAATCAGTGCTTTTGGCAATATAATATACCTTACTTCGCTTTTGAAAGAATATTTATTTACTGGGAAAATAGAAAATGAAGAAAATCAAGATATTTACAGTGTAATTGATGTTTATTCATATAATGCTTTTTATTTACTTGGAACAGAAAATATAGAATTAAAACTAATTGGACATTTGTTAAAGTATGCGTATACGCAAGTGACTGAAAATTCTATTTGGAGTATAGCAGAAAAATCACCGAAAATTCGTCAGTTTATAGAAAGTAATCTATTAGGAAAAGGTAGATATATATATTCGTTGTTACCATCACAACGAGAAGTTATTTCAGAGGTTTTGACACCAAAGAAAAGTATTATAGTTAGTATGCCTACAAGTTCTGGAAAGTCATTATTAGCTGAAATGCAGATTTTATTTAGTTTACACAATTATCGTGAAGAAGGTTTTCGCCCTACAGTTTGTTATATAGTACCCACGAATGCATTGATTGAACAAGTTAAAAGAGATTTAAAAGAAGATTTTAAAGAGTTTGAGCTTAGTATTGAAACAGCATTACCTTCTTATGATGTTGATAAAATAGAAGATGAAATATTAAACAGAAAACATATTGATATTTTAATTAGTACTCCGGAAAAACTGGAATCTTTAGTTCGTATTGGGCATCCATCAATTATGGATACGAGGCTAGTTATTATGGATGAAGCCCATAATATTGGAGATAAGAGCAGAGGTTCAAAATTTGAATTAGTATTAGCAGCAATAAAACAAAAAATGAAAGAAGTTAATTTTCTATTATTGAGCCCATTTATTCCTAATGCAGATGAAATAGGAGAATGGCTTGCCGATTCTAGAAGAAATTCTGCTGTGGTTTCAATGGAATGGTCACCTACCAACCAGTATATTGGCTGTAATCTTTTGAAGAATAGTAAAACGCAATCAGTACTAGAATTCTATAAATCCGCTAGAAATCAGTTGGGAACTGAGAATATTGAAATTGTATTAAGAAATAATCCTACTGATGTAAAGGAGAAGATGAAATCTACTAGCATAGACAATGCAGTAAAATTAAGCGTTGTTCTTAGTGATTTTGTTGAGCAGGATGGAAATGTACTAATTTTATGTGTAGGACCTGGAACAACAAAGACTCTTGCCAAAAAAATTAAAGATTTTTTTATTAGCAATGGGAAATTAAAGGATTTAAGTTCCTATAAAGAAATCAAAAAGGCATTAGAAATCATTAAACTCGAAACTAATGAAGACGATGCTTTATTAGAGTGCATAAAATATGGGGTTTGCTATCATAACTCTGGATTATCTGGACTTGTAAAAGAAACGATTGAAGATTTGTTAAAAAAGAATCTTATAAAGTTCGCATTTACGACTACTACATTGGCACAAGGAATGAATTTCCCAATTAGCGCAGTGATTTTTGACACAGTAAAATTCAGAGGAGAAAATAGTCGTTCTCTTACAAATGCGGAGTTCTGGAATATTGCAGGTAGAGCAGGAAGAGCTTATAAAGATAAGGAAGGCTATGTTATAGTTTCTTATACTAATACCCAAAAAGAAACACGGGAGAATGTAAAAAAGTATATAAAGCAAGATGCTGAAGAAGTGATTTCTTCGTTAAATTCTTTTTTTGCAGGGGATAATCATATTAGCCTAGATTATGACTTCCTTAAAGAAGTAGATAACGCTCCAGTATTGAATTTACTCCAGTATATTAGCCATATTTTAAATATTGGATATGAATATAATATTAAGTCTACAGAATTAGCTAAGATAAGGACAATATTGAATGATTCCTATTTATATCATAGTCTGGATAAGCAAGAAGGTTATATTAATGCGCAAAGAAAGTTAAATAATTTTGTTACCCAATATGTGCATCACATTAATGATAAAAAGAAAGAAGAATTAAAGAAAGCAGATCAATTGGGTATTAGCGACATTAGCTTTTCAAAGATTAAATCACAGACTAGTGCATTTATTATGGATTTGAAAAGTAAAGGAGATAATGAATATAAGGCTTCAGAGATAATATTGCGAACTAAGAATTTTGAAAGATTAGCAGAGATAATAAATATAATTGCAAGAATTCCAGAAATAAATATCAATATGATTGGTCAAGGACAATTAGATCCACAGAGTATTGCAAAACTTTTAATTGGCTGGGTAAATGGAGAGAAAATAAGTAAAATAGCAGCATCCATTAGAAGGGATAATCAGTCTCTTGAAAGTGTAATGGAGCTATGCAATAAATACTTAAACAGTCAAATGAAATCATATATGCCTTGGGGAATTAATATTTATCAGGAACTAAGCTATGATTTGGAAACTGAAAATGCTAAAATGTTACCTTCATATATTTATTATGGAGTATCTGATAAAGAGGCTGCAATTATTTCTAAAATCGGTGTTCCGCGTTTTGCAGTTAAGTATGTGCTGAATGAACTAAAAGTAGAACACCCAAAACTTGAAATTAACGTAAAGAATATGGAGCAATTAAAAAAGACTATAATAAGAATGAAGCCTGAACAATACAAGATGGAAAATGTGTCAGGGGATATTGTGAAAGAGATTGTAGATAGTAAAATAGAATAGGAATATTGATTTTATCAAAGCATGACATTTTTCCTAATTTGTTGAGTGTGAGGTATACTTATAATTTGCAACTTTCAAAATCCAGCGTATGTGAGTACATGCAATTCTATGTTCGGGAAGTGTTTCACAAAAACTTCACAAGATTTGTAGTAAAAAGTGGATTTAAGAAGCAAGTTGTGGGTTGTAGTGGATAATTATAAAAATGAAAATATACGTCTGGAAATCGTGTGACGTGTTAAAGCGTCCGAGGGTTCGAATCTCTCTCCGCCAGACAGAAGGGGTTTCGCTTGTTGGAAGCAAAATCCATTTTGTTATTTAGAGCAGATTTTCTAACATTTATAATCTAAGCTGTCTAATTTTTAACATTTGATTAGCCCTTAGTGACAATTCAAACAAGAGCTAATGCCCTTATATTATAACTATTAAAGAAGATCTTTTAATAAAATTATTTACCCAAATTAGGCTTGTAAAATATCTCTAACTAATTTCCGCTAGTATTTTTTGTAATAATATTGACAAAAAACCAAAGCCTCTTATTAGCTTGTATCGTAGCATTAAAATTCTTGTTAGAACTTGTGTTCTTTCAAACTAGGGTGTTTACTACTTTAAGTTTAATTTTATTTAATAAGTAATATTGATTATTCTTTGTATATGGTATACTTATTAATAAAATTAGAAGGGAATATAAAGTTTATAATATAAATGTACAAAAAATTGAAAAATTGAAGAGGTATTTAGCTGAAATAATTGATAGATATGCTCTAAATAATCTTCACAAGAAGAAAAGCAAAGAGCGACAAATAATAAGTCAATTAGATGGCACATAAACTTAGTCTCTTTTTTATATAAGACTGGGAATCGCTTTGTGAAACGTATATAATAAAAGAAAAGATTAGAAGGAGTATGACTATAAACTCTAAAATTATAATGTATCAGACCGAAGATGGTCTGACAAAAATAGAAACTACTTTTGAAAATGATATCGTTTGGCTCTCCATTGACCAAATGGCTGAATTATTTCAACGTGATAAATCCACTATCTATAGGCATATAAAAAATATATTTAACGAAGGAGAACTGCAGATGATGGTAAAACATATCAAGTAGACTATTATAACTTGGACGTAATTATTTCTGTAGGTTATCGTGTAAAATCCTTGCGAGGTACACAGTTTAGAATTTGGGCTAGTAATGTTTTAAAAGAATATATGAAAAAAGGATTTGCCATGAATGATGACCTTCTAAAAAATAATGGCGGAGGAATTTATTTTAATGAACTACTTGAGCGAATTCGTGATATTATAAATATCGGTGTCAAAGTAATTATTAAGTCCGAAAGGTTTGAATGAATAAAAGTATGGTATAATAAAATAAGAATAGTATTTTGAAAGAAGGTGCTGGTACAATGAAACATGCTATAGAAGGTATTTATAGTGATGGAAAAGTTATATTTAATGAACAGGTGCCGATTAAAGGTAAGTCAAAAGTTTTGGTAGTATTTTTAGAAGATTATAAAGAAAAGATGGACAGAAAACAACGACTAATGGATACATTTGGGACATGGGAAGATGGTAAAGATTCTGAGCAGATTATAAATGATATTAAGGCGTCAAGAAATTCAAGGAAGGAAGACTTTAGTTTATGAGATATTTACTAGATACTAATATGTGTATCTATTGGTTTAAGGGGAAAAACGGCATTGATATCAAAATGCAAAATCTAGATATTGATGATATAGCTGTTTCAGCTGTTACAATTGGAGAGCTATTATATGGAGCATATAATTCTGCAAGTGTAGATAAGAATTTATCTAGAGTTCGAGTCTTTTAAGAGTCTGTAAATGTTTTACTGTTAGACAGAGCATGTTTTGAAGCGTATGCAAAAGTAAAGGCTAAGCTTAGATCGGAAGGAAAGATACTTGATGATTTCGATATTCTGATTGCTGCAACGGCTTTAGTTAATGATTGTATTGTCGTTACAAATAATGTGAAACATTTTAAAAGGATTGAAGGCTTAGCGTTAGAAATTTGGGCGGAATAGAAAATTACGTAGTACTAAAAAGGTAATTGCGCTTTATACATTAGAATAATATCTTTAATTTAATAAAAAGCACTATCTAAAACAGTTAAATGCCTGTTTTTTCTTGTTAATGCTATTTTTTTAGTACCTATCAAATATTTTGTCTTATGTAATTGATTTTTGTAAATTATGACAGTGGGTTATGACATGAGAAGTATCTTATATGAATCACTGCAAAATGTCCTGTTTAACAACATCAATTTACTCTAAGGTATAAAGAGTTCAATTGCCGTACTCCTATTATCCTTCAACTTCAGAGCAAGTTTGATTGCTATTATATTATATTGAGTAGTGTACTGTCCTAGTTCACTCTTAACATTTACAGATATTTTATGACTTCCAGATATATCTGTTTTTTTACTATTTCTTCGAGGTCTTTATTATGCAAAATCAACATTATTGCTATGTACAAATTATAAATTCAAAGTGATGAAAAGATGATAGGGGAATGTGATATAATAGCATTAAGATAAAATAGTTTCTGAGTTATATATAAAGGAGTGATTCTCAAATGAATACTATAAAAATAGAACTAGAGGTTCCTGAAGCTTTGGCTGAATATGTAGATATAAAAAACACAGAATATCAAAGAAAAGTTAAAGAATTAATGCTTTTTGAGTTAATCAAAGAAGGAAAGATATCATTTGGTAAAGCTGCTGAAATTTTAGAAACAGACAAAATGTCTCTTATAACTAGTTTGGGAAGTCTAGGTATTTCTTATTTTGAAAATGATATAGAAGAAGTTGTTGAAGATGCGAACAGTGCTAGAAAAGTAATGGGGGAAAATAATAGATGTTGATTGTGTCAGATACAACGCCCATTATATCATTCATTAAAATTGGTGATAAGAATATGTATGGCGAAATTATTTTGCCAGAAGCTGTTTTTTGAAATAAAAAAACTACTTCAAATAAAGTAGTTTTTATTTTAATCGTAAGCGTCATATAATACCCACCTAAAAAAATTACAAATTTATTATATGCTATTATTATTAAATTTACAGACTTCTGGAATGTCTTTAGACCAAGGCAAATATGAGTCTAATATTTTTTGATCATTGACATCTGAATTAGGCAACATGTGTAATAGATATTTTAGATATTCAAAAGGCTTTAGGTTATTTTCTCTAGCTGTTTGAATTATACTATAAATAATTGCACTTGCAGTAGCTCCACTTGGAGTGTTACAAAACAAAAAGTTTTTTCTACTTATTACAAATGATTTTATGCTCCTCTCAGTAATGTTATTGTCAATATAAAGTCTTCCATCTAGTAGAAAACCACAAAGCTTGTCCCAAAGGTTTAAACAGTATTGAATTGCATTTCCTGTAGCACTTTTAGGAGTTAGAACTTTACGCTGAATTTTTAACCAGCTATAGAAATCATCTAATACTGGTTTGCTTTTTTCCAGCCTTAATGCATATCTTTCTTCTACACTTACTTCTTTTAGATCTTTTTCTATATCAAAAAGTTTATTACAAAAGTCTAAACCTTCTTGGGCTGCACATGTTTTGGTTCTCTTTGTTTTGGGCAGGACTTTTAATGCCTCATCAAATTTTCTGCGGGCATGCACAAAACAACAAATTCTGGTAATACTAGGAATTGAATTATATCCAGCATAACCATCTGTACATAGATATGATTTAAAGTTCTCTAAAAATTTTTTTGGGTGTTTTCCAGCCCTAGTAGTTTGGTATTCGAAAAGCACTATGGGTGGTCCATCTCTTCCAGTTCGATAAACCCACATGTAGGAGTTAGTTGTTGCAGCTCTTCCGGGCTCATGTAATACCTGTACTTCGGTTTCATCGGCACAGATTATATCTTTTTGCAATAGATAGTAGTGCATTCTCTCATATATATAATGCAACCATCTGTTAGTAGCAATTAGTAACCAATTTGACATTGTTTGTCTGGATATATCCAAATCAAGCTGCTTCCACTGTTGTTCTTGTCTATACAATGGTAATCCAAACATAAATTTTTGAACCATTACATGAGCTATTGTAGATGCAGAAGCTATACTTTTGGGAATTGGAGGTTCTGGCATCTTTGTTGTTACAATAGGATTATCAATCCCATTATTATCACAATTACGGCATCCATATATATATCTTACATGTTCTATAACTTTAACTGTTGCTGGTATAACCTCAAGTTCTTTTCTAACTTCAGTACGTATTTCATGAAGATTACTATTACAGTTTTCACAAAATAATTCATCTTCAGATAATTTATACTCAATTACTTCGACAGGGAGATCTTTTAACATTTCTTCTCTATGGCCTTTTCGCTTTTTGCGTTTATATGTAATTTCTTCTATTGATGGTTCTGGGACTTCTGGCTTTACATCAGATAAAGCTTCTGCTTCGTTGAAAAGAGAAATTTGCTCATTAATCACAGTCTTTTCACTGGAACGGCCATAAAGCCTATGCTGGCTGAGGCGAAATTGCTCCTCAAACCAGTTAAGCTTAGCTGAAAGTTCAGCATTTTCTTCTTGAAGTAAATTATTTTTCTCTTGAAGTAGAGAAAGTTCTTTTTGAAGTTTTTCTATAATATCTGCGTCAGTTAATAATTTTTTCATGTAATTATTATATCAAATTTTTATCATAAATGCCATAGAAAAACATAAATTTTTTCGATTTTTTTCTCTTTAAAGCATTTATATTACTGCTTTTGAGTTAACTTTCTTGTGTGCTTGTTTTTGTTCAATACATAAACCATCTAGTAGCCAGTTCAATTGTCTTCTATCTATATTAATAGTACTTGATGAATTTTGAGGCCACTTAAAAGTTCCCTTTTCAAGACGCCTTGTAAATAACCAAAATCCGTTGTGATCCCACATCAACATTTTAATACAATCACATTTTTTGTTGCAGAATACAAAAATACTTGATGAGAAAGGATCAAGTTCAAAACATTCCTGAACTATAGCTGCTAATCCATAAATACCACGTCGCATATCTGTACTTCCACAGGCTATAAAAATTTTTTCAAATCCCCAACTTAACATGTTAAACCTATAACCTTTACAACTTCAGCTAAAAGTTTACTGTTAAATCCTTCTGATACTTCAATAATGGCATTACCTATTTTAATATTTAATGTGGTATTTGATTGATCTTCAACTACTTTTAAAGGAACCCAGTCTTGTGTCTCTTTGTTATTTTTTTAAAATAATTATACCATTTATTAAGACTTCTTAAGTTTACATTGTTGTTTTTACACCATTGTGTTTGATTTTGTCCACTCTTTTTAAATTGTTCTACTATGTCTCTCCACATCTTTAGATTTTTTTCTTCTGACATAAAAACACCTCCAAATTTATATTGAAGGTATTATCTCATATATTATTTTCATTTAAAATGTGGGTAATATATGACGCTTACTTTTAATCATTGTTTCCTGTTAAATTATTACTTGCAAACTGTAAGAATCGAGACTAATCGAAAAACTTTCCCTTATGAAAATTCTCATTTCCAAGTTTTTTTGCTGTCATCCTAAATATAACGCAACCATCTGGACATACAACATCCTTACTATATTTTCTATTACCACCGATGTTCTCTAAATCTCCACCACTTCTGACAGCTTCCATGATTGGGAACATAATCATCATTACTTTAGAGCAAATACCCTGTCCATTTACATTTACAGGACAACCATAGGTACAGGTATACTTGTCTCCTACTTCCTCGCCATTTCGGCAATATTTCTCTGTGTGGTCGCCACGAAGAAACCCTATTACCTCGATTTCCCATTCATACTCTTCATTATACCATTTTTTCATGATAAACCTCCATATTCTAACTTTAAATATTTATTAATTTTTATAAGTGCCATATCCATAACTAGCGCACCATCAATAGATTTTCACAATAATTTAGTATATCTTTAGTTCTAGCATAACCATTACGCGACTTGAAAACTTTATCTATTTTGATTTCACTAGCTAATGTCTCAAGTAAGCTAATATGTGAAGGCCAGGTGTCGGGAAGCCGGAGCTGAACTAAGGAAAACTACATTAGCTACTTTGTCTCGCTTTATATAAATAATTCGAATTAACAAAACGATAAATTGGAATATGTATGGGGCTACTCAATAGTATCTTCATTTATAAAATCATATTCACTATCTATTAATATCTGCAAATACTTATCAAAGCTATTTTCAATTATTTGATTCGCAGACAACAGATAATACGGGTATCCCTCTAAATCAGAACCAAGAAAGTAAAAACCAAGCTTTTCACCTGCATATTCTCTCCAGTATGTACCATCTACAAATTGAAGAAGTTGCACTAACGAATCAGGAATATTAGATTGTTTAGATTTTTTTTCATTAGGTGGAGAATATTTTACATAAAGCACTATGTTTATAAAATATCTAAAATATAATATTTTTATCTCATAAAAATTACTATTGTACCTTGTAGTATCCCAATTACAAAACCCAGTATAGCTCCAATATATTCTACAAACTTCAACTCTCTTGAAATTAAATCTAATAATATTTTTTCAAACATGTCAAAATCCATTTTATTAACTTTTTCTTCAACAATTGTTTTAATATTTATTGTATTGTCAGATGAAATTATTTCATTAAAAATATCTGAAAAAAATGAACTTTCCTCTTCCATAAATTTTTCAAGTATTTTATTAATATGTCCACCAGCCATTGTCAGTATAAAAGTAGGAACATTTTCTTTTATAATTGTAGATATCTTTTCTTTTAATCTTTTTTTGACTAATTCTATATTCGTTTCATTAATAAAACTTTCTTTTAAATCTTCAATTCCTATTAGTTCTCTTTCAACTACTTTTCCAAGACTTTCAGCTATAGCAGACTGCCTCTTTGGAAAAACCCCTTGGATTTCAAAAAAGAATAATTTAACTGGTTTTACAGGTTTAAAAAGCATTTTTATAGCGATCTTATTTGTAATCCAGCCAATAAATGATCCTAATATAGCAAGTAATAAAATTTTTATAA
>VLTH01000002.1:369927-420841 GCA_008125075.1 Acetivibrio alkalicellulosi
TTTTTTTAAAATAATTATACCATTTATTAAGACTTCTTAAGTTTACATTGTTGTTTTTACACCATTGTGTTTTGATTTTGTCCACTCTTTTTAAATTGTTCTACTATGTCTCTCCACATCTTTAGATTTTTTCTTCTGACATAAAAACACCTCCAAATTTATATTGAAGGTATTATCTCATATATTATTTTCATTTAAAATGTGGGTAATATATGACGCTTACTTTTAATCATTGTTTCCTGTTAAATTATTACTTGCAAACTGTAAGAATCGAGACTAATCGAAAAACTTTCCCTTATGAAAATTCTCATTTCCAAGTTTTTTTGCTGTCATCCTAAATATAACGCAACCATCTGGACATACAACATCCTTACTATATTTTCTATTACCACCGATGTTCTCTAAATCTCCACCACTTCTGACAGCTTCCATGATTGGGAACATAATCATCATTACTTTAGAGCAAATACCCTGTCCATTTACATTTACAGGACAACCATAGGTACAGGTATACTTGTCTCCTACTTCCTCGCCATTTCGGCAATATTTCTCTGTGTGGTCGCCACGAAGAAACCCTATTACCTCGATTTCCCATTCATACTCTTCATTATACCATTTTTTCATGATAAACCTCCATATTCTAACTTTAAATATTTATTAATTTTTATAAGTGCCATATCCATAACTAGCGCACCATCAATAGATTTTCACAATAATTTAGTATATCTTTAGTTCTAGCATAACCATTACGCGACTTGAAAACTTTATCTATTTTGATTTCACTAGCTAATGTCTCAAGTAAGCTAATATGTGAAGGCCAGGTGTCGGGAAGCCGGAGCTGAACTAAGGAAAACTACATTAGCTACTTTGTCTCGCTTTATATAAATAATTCGAATTAACAAAACGATAAATTGGAATATGTATGGGGCTACTCAATAGTATCTTCATTTATAAAATCATATTCACTATCTATTAATATCTGCAAATACTTATCAAAGCTATTTTCAATTATTTGATTCGCAGACAACAGATAATACGGGTATCCCTCTAAATCAGAACCAAGAAAGTAAAAACCAAGCTTTTCACCTGCATATTCTCTCCAGTATGTACCATCTACAAATTGAAGAAGTTGCACTAACGAATCAGGAATATTAGATTGTTTAGATTTTTTTTCATTAGGTGGAGAATATTTTACATAAAGCACTATGTTTATAAAATATCTAAAATATAATATTTTTATCTCATAAAAATTACTATTGTACCTTGTAGTATCCCAATTACAAAACCCAGTATAGCTCCAATATATTCTACAAACTTCAACTCTCTTGAAATTAAATCTAATAATATTTTTTCAAACATGTCAAAATCCATTTTATTAACTTTTTCTTCAACAATTGTTTTAATATTTATTGTATTGTCAGATGAAATTATTTCATTAAAAATATCTGAAAAAAATGAACTTTCCTCTTCCATAAATTTTTCAAGTATTTTATTAATATGTCCACCAGCCATTGTCAGTATAAAAGTAGGAACATTTTCTTTTATAATTGTAGATATCTTTTCTTTTAATCTTTTTTTGACTAATTCTATATTCGTTTCATTAATAAAACTTTCTTTTAAATCTTCAATTCCTATTAGTTCTCTTTCAACTACTTTTCCAAGACTTTCAGCTATAGCAGACTGCCTCTTTGGAAAAACCCCTTGGATTTCAAAAAAGAATAATTTAACTGGTTTTACAGGTTTAAAAAGCATTTTTATAGCGATCTTATTTGTAATCCAGCCAATAAATGATCCTAATATAGCAAGTAATAAAATTTTTATAAGCATAATACTCCACCCTGAATAATATATTTGCAAAAACCAAATCAATTTATAAAAAGAATTTAATGTTTACGAATAATTATTACATATTTTTTTTATGATTTCAATATTTCTAATTCTATATTAAAATAAGAGCCCTAGTATTGATTAAAAACTTATTTTTCTTTTTTACAAAATAAATTTAATAAAATTAGCAGAATATCTATAGTCATAAGTATCCATCAAACCATTAAAGAATATACTAATTTATAGTGATAGAAAAAGAATTATCTAAGGGCTTGAGTCTTTGAGATTATGAATAAGCTTTAGTTTAAGTGAAGTTTTGTTTTTTATTAATGTAAGTATTCTTATGGCAGCAAAAATAAGGTAATCACCACATAAGATTCCTGTTGGAATGCCGTATTTTATATGTACAGTCTGTTTATTTCTTCTTAAAGCACGTTGATCAATAATATCATCATGGACAAGACTTGCTGTTTGGATGAATGATGTATTTATATTATATCACATAAAATGGAGCATTCAATATAAAGAACACTTAAGTTGTAAATTTTATCATGTAAGGTAATTTTAATGATTATTGTTGCATCAAAAGCAGAATATACCAGTTGTGGTTTGGGCAAAAATTGACTTAATTTTAATCCTTTCAACAAAAAATGTCATTTGTATTAAAGGTATTGTTTATATAAAATTAAAATTGGATGACTAAAATATATACCAATTGGATGTTGTTGTGGGCAGATATGTAATATATAATTATATTGGAGTGGTCCACTTGGGGTCTGATTTAGAATTCCTCATTATAAGCATATTGTAAGCAGTTAATAGCCTTAGATATTTGTAAATTTACTATTTGATGGAGAAGAACTATGATAATTAAAATTGATAGAAATACCAAAACCCCGATTTATATACAAATACGTAATCAAATACGCTCAATGATTTTTGATGGGCAGCTTCCTGCAGGTTTTATACTTCCACCTGAGAGAAAGTTAGCTGATAGTCTTGGGATAAACAGAAGTACTGTATTAAATGCGTATAGGGAACTAAAAGCCGATGGTCTGGTTGATTCTCATGTTGGCAAAGGAACCATCGTACAATCTCACTTAACAGAGGTGTCTAAAGGAGGGGGAGTCATTAATCCTCCCCAGTGGAGACAGTTCTTTAGTCAGATGGCTGAACGATCTACGATGCCATTATTAAGAGAGCTGCTCGAGACGGCGAACAGGGAAGATATTATTTCTTTTGCTGCAGGTATTTCAGGTCTTGAAATGGATCCTATTGAAACTCTAGTGGGAATGGAAACTGACTTAATAAATCAACCTTCACATTTTGCTCTAAAACACACCCCTACTGAAGGTTTTTTGAGTCTTCGGGAAAATATTGCTCTTCTCATGGAAAAAAGAGGAGTTTCATGTTCCATTGAAGAAATAATGGTGCTTTCGGGATCACAGCAGGGAATTGATCTTGCAGCAAGAGTTTTTATAGATCCTGGCGATGTTATTATAGTTGAAGAGCCATCCTTTTTTAGTGCTCTTCAGATTTTTCAGTCGGTAGGAGCTAGAGTTATGGGGGTGCCTGTAGACGAGAATGGAATGCAGATAGATATTTTAGAACAAGTGCTTCAAAGGTATAGGCCCAAGTTTATTTATACCATGCCAACATACCAGAATCCCTCTGGCGTCAGTATGAGCCTTGAAAGAAGAAAAGCACTCATAGAACTGGCGTATAAAAGGAAAGTATTGATACTTGAAGATGACCCCTATGGAGAGCTTCGTTTCGAAGGCAATAGACTACCGCCACTAAAAGAGATAGATAAATATGGCCATGTAATATACTTAAGTACTTTTTCCAAAATATTATTTCCTGGAATAAGAATTGGTTGGATGGTGGCTCCAAAACCTGTTATAAATCAGTTTGCCATGGCCAAGCAAATGGCTGATCTTCATGCAAACAGCATATCTCAATGGATTGTTGACAGGTTTTTGTCAAGTGGAAGTTTAGATCAACATATTAAAAAGATATGTACTGAATATGAAATTAGAAGAGACCTTATGCTTGAGAGCCTTATGAATAATCCTATTGAAGGTTTAAAATGGAATAAACCTCTTGGAGGATTTTATCTATGGTGCAAACTTCCAGAGAGAACACCCTATTCAGCACTTTTAGTAAAAGCTGCTCAAAACGGGGTGGTATACGTACCAGGAACTGCTTTTTACTTAGGTGGAAGAGAAGAAGAATATATAAGGTTAAATTATACGTATCCCCCTAGGGAAAGTATAAAACTAGGTGTAGACAAACTTAAAAAGTCAATAAGTGAAACCCTTGATAGTATACCAAAAACACAAAAAATAAGATTGTCAGAAATTAAACCTATTGTGTAAAACAAAAGTTAGAGCCCCCTATAACGCTAGAAAGGCAGGTTTTAAAATATGAAAAAAATTTTTGCTAAAAGAATAAAAGACATAAAAGCATCTGAAATTAGAGAGCTTCTTAAAATAACAGAAAACCATGATATTATTTCCTTTGCTGGTGGACTTCCAGCACCAGAATTATTTCCAGTAGAAGAGATAGCCACAATAACTTCAAAATTAATACTTGAAGAAGGGAAAAAGGCACTTCAATATTCTACAACTGAAGGCTACATCCCCCTTAGAAAGAAGATAGCTTATAGAATGAATAAAATTTTTAATACGAAGGTAAATGAAGATGAAATACTTATTACAAGTGGATCTCAACAAGCATTAGACATTATTGGAAAAGTTTTTTTAGATGAAGGTGATGTAGTTTTTTGTGAAAGACCCTCATATCTTGGGGCCCTAAATGCCTTTCGGGGATATGGTGCAAAATTCTCTGAAATTCCAACTGATAATGACGGTATGATACCTGAAGAGCTAGAAAAAACTTTGGCTTCAACTTTTAAAAGAAAACTTATATATGTTATTCCTGATTTTCAAAACCCTACAGGAAGAACATGGTCACTAGAAAGAAGAAAAGCCCTTTTAGATATAGCTAATAAATATCAGGTAATGATAGTGGAAGATAATCCATATGGAGAACTAAGATTTGATGGAGAAATTTTGCCAGCATTAAAATCCTTAGATACAAGTAATTCAGTAATGTACCTTGGTACTTTCTCAAAAACTTTTTGTCCAGGAATGAGAATAGGCTGGATTTCAGTTGGAGAAGAAGTTCTAGAGAAATGCATACTTGTAAAACAGGGGGCAGATCTTCATACATCAACTATAAATCAAATGCAGCTAAACATGTATCTTGAGAATTACGATCTTGACACACATATCCAGCGATTGAAGAAAGTGTACAAATGCAGAAGAGATGCACTTATAGCTGCTATGAGTAATGAACTTCCCTTGAGTATTAAATTCAATATACCTGATGGTGGACTTTTTACATGGCTTGAAATGCCAGATGACATGGACAGCAGGGTTCTATTGGATATTTGCCTTAAAAAGGGAGTTGCTTTTGTTCCTGGACACTCATTTTATGCAAATACATCAATATACAATACTTTTAGAATTAATTATTCAAATATGCCTGAAGATAGAATTGTTGAAGGTGTTAAAAGAATTGCTACTGGAATAAGTGAGTTAAAACATCACTAAGTATTAATATGAGTTTAGAGTCTTTCACATTGTTTTAAGACTTATAAAAAAGAGTATTGAAAAAACTTCTCTCAATAAAAAACCCCCGCATATAGAAAGCAGGGGTTTTATTATAAATTAATTTGACACAAATCTTTAAGGATTTACATTAACTATATATTTAAGTTTTAGTAAAAGCTAGTTTATTCAAGATAAGGAGGCTCATTTACTATGTCCAGTATATATCTTTTAAGAATTACATAGTCCGTTGAATTTACAACACCATCATTATTTAAGTCTGTAATCCTTTTTTCTAATGAAGGTGAAGCAGAGTCTCCACCTTCATTATGAACAGATTTACTTAATTGGGTTGCTTTTTTTAATTTTAGTATAAATGAAACCAAATAATATAATAGGCCATATAAGTAACATGCCTATTGATGCTGCTCCAATATTACGATCATTTGCAAGAATAAGGCCAAGATCATCAGCGAATGGATTATCAGTAATTTGATATGTCCATGTAGAAGAAGGACCGTTAATATATATCTTATCTAAATTAATGTCTCCTTTGGAAAAGTCTATTTTTTTAAAATCATATATAATTCTTTTATCTATTTCCTCTAAGGTATGGGAAAATGCTTGTATAACTAGTCTATAGTATTCTTCTAAAGGATTATGGCCACCAATGTTATACAAATGTATTCCTTCACGTATATAATTGACCTGATCTATATACGTAGACCACATATAGTCTATATGAAAAAGAGAAATATGTTTTTCAATTTTGTTCAATGTTTTATAATCAACAAATTTAAGTGCGGCACTATATTCATGATGAACTTTATTTTTTAATAATGAAACTGTAGTTCTTTCAAATAAAATATCCTGACGCATTTGGTAAATAATTTTTCGCTGTTCCTCAAAAATAGAGGAGTATCTCCATAGAAGCCTTCTGATATTCTCATTCTGACCTTCTGCAACCCTTTGAATACCTGCCAATTCATGAGAATATACAAGATTATCTATTGGAGTATCTTGCTTTACAAGATATTTTTTTAATTTTTCAAAGGTTTTACTTCCATATTGTTTAAATAAAGTATCCTCCAAACTAATAAAAAACTTTGAAGAACCCGGGTCTCCCTGACGTCCAGCACGACCTATCAGTTGATTGTCTATGCGTCTACTTTCATTTTTATTTGTACCAATTACATACAAACCTCCAAGTTCAACTACCTTATTTTTTTCTTTTTCATTTATTCCCCCTAATCTTATGTCAGTTCCTCGTCCAGCCATGTTGGTAGAAACTGTGACAGATGAAAGTCTGCCTGCCTGAGCTATTATGCTGGCTTCCATCATGTCATTTTTTGCATTTAATACATTGCATTTAATACCTGACATTTTTAATGCCTCTGATAATTCCTCTGATTCCTCAATACTTCCTGTTCCAATCAGAATAGGGCGCTTTGTCCCATGGACATTTTTAATTTCAGAAATCAGTGCATTAAACTTTGCTTCTTTATGTGAAAATATAAGATCTCCGTAGTCTTTTCTAATACAAGGCCTATTTGTTGGAATACGGACAATATCTAAATCATGTAGTTCATTAAATTCATTGGCAGATGTCATAGCAGTTGCTGTCATACCACATACTTTAGTATATAACTTTAAATAATTTTGTATTGTTATAGATCCCAATATTTTTCCCTCAGAAATAGTTTTAAGTCCTTCTTTGACCTCAACTGCACGCTGTAAACCTTCTGGTAACATACGTTTATCAGCTATACGACCGGTAAAAGCATCTACCAATTCAATTTTTCTGTTTTCAACAATGTAATCTACATTTCTCTTTATCAGAACCTTGGCATGAAGGGAAGAGTTTAGTTCTAACAATAACTCATAATTCTCGGGAGCGTATATATTTTCACATTTTAGCATTTTTTCAACAGTATCAATACCTTTATCAGTCAGGTAAACACTCTTATAATAATCATCAAAATCATAGTCTATACCACATCTTAACATTTCTACTATTTGAGGTACCCTTCCACGTCCTTTTTGTAATGAAGGTTTATTTTCTGCAATCACAAGAGGTACTCGTGATTCATCAATTAAAATAGAATCAACTTCATCCACTATTGCATAATTTAAATCCCTTTGAACAATGTTGCTAATATCATAGCATAGGGAATCTCTTAAGTAGTCAAAGCCTGCTTCTTTAGCAGTTATATAGGTTATATCTTCACAATAAGCCTTTTTTCTCTGTTCTCTGGACATTCCTTCGTTGATAAATCCCACACTTAGGTTAAGAAATCTAAATACAGGTCCCATCCACTCGGCATCCCTCTCAGCTAGATAATCATTAGCTGTAAGTACATGTATCCCTTTGCCAGTTAGTGCATTCAAATACGCTGGGAAAACTGCTGCCAAGGTTTTACCTTCTCCAGTTTGCATTTCAATTAACTTTCCATTATGCAAAGCAATTGCCCCCATAATTTGTACATCATAGGCTTCTAAACTTAAGACACGTCTTATAGCTTCATATACTAGCGCATAAGAATCTACTAAAAGATGGTCAAGGATGCATCCTTTCATTGCTTTGTGCATAAGATTTTGAGATTTTACCTTTAAGAAACTATCTTTACAATTTATTAAATTTACTTTTTTAATTAGCTCAACTTTATTCATAAGTTCTTTGTGATAGAACTTTTCTTTTTTGGCGGATCTAATATTTGATATTTTATGGAACATAAATTAAGCCTCATGCTTATAATTTTTTGCAATTAGCCAAATCTCTCGTCTATTCTAAAAATACTTTTTAGAATAGAACATTATAATTCTTTTTTTTAGTTAAGTTTATTAAAAAGAGCTATTTGGCTTAATTGCCAAGGTTAAAACATAACATTTGGTAATTTTATAAGGACAAATTATATTAAAGCAAGCAAAACTACAAGAAGTAAATTAACTTGCATAAAACTCATACTTTAAGAATTAAATTAGACTTTAATCAAATTGAAATGAATTTGGATTTTTTGAAACAGGATAATAATTAGACTGGTAAAAAGAAATATTATTTCTAAAACTAAAAAAACATAAATTGAGATATTAAAAGAAATAAACAACAAAATAATGCCAAATAAAGACAAAGGTATTATGGCAAAGATATACCTGAGTTCATTTAACAAAAAGTGCTTTTTATCTAGAAACATATCTATAACTTGAATTAGAGATGTCAGAAATATTACTGTACCGACTTTTATTAAGTTTAAACCATTGTTTATTACTTGCAAAAACATAAAAACTATACATACCTCTATAAATTGATTTTATATTAAATATTATACTACTTAACTAAACAAATAACAAGTTTTTCCTTGGAAACGTTGGAGGCTTGGTGGGGGTGTTACATGCACGTGTATAATTTAAAGAAATTTAACATAGCATAATGAAGGGGTGATACTTTGAATGAAATGGTTCATTTGTGGCTCGGTGTTTATTATAGTAATTGGTTCAATGCTTCATTTTACTTATGATATATCCGGTAAAAATGCTATTGTAGGAGTTTTTAGTGCAGTAAATGAAAGTACCTGGGAGCATCTAAAGCTATTGTTTTGGCCAGCATATGTATTTTTAATCATAGAATATTTATTTATTGGAAAAGAGTATAATAATTATTTCGCTGGAAAAGCAGTCTCATTTATAGTAGGAATGTTTTTGATAATCTCTTTATTCTACACATATACGGGGATTTTAGGGAAAAACTTTCTTATTGCTGATATATCTATTTTTGTGATAAGTGTAATCATTAGCCAGTATATAGGATATAGAATTATGAGTTGGACTTTTTTTATTGGTAAGATAGGAAATATAGGTTCATTAATAGCAATAATGCTTCTAGTTGTTTTGTTTATTTCATTTACATTCAATCCTCCTAATATTCCACTTTTTAAAGACCCTGTAAAAGGTGGATATACTATTCTTCTCAAAAAGTTTGCTTTTTAAGCAAACTTTTAGAAGATATAGTTCCTCTGTTTATCGCAGCGGAACTTAACTACTATGATTGCAGCTTCCGCTGCGATATGGTGTATAACATTGTAATTTATTTAACTAAGGGTGAAAGTAGGGTACATTATTTAAGATGTAGTATCTTAGTTTAATGTACTCCTGTACAATACACCCATATGTTCCCAAATGTCTATAGCGTTGTAGTAGATGTATATTCAACTTTAATAGTATCGTCTTTTTGCCTTACCATCTTAGCTTTATTACCTTTTCCATCTTCAATACTTAGTTTTTCCAGTTGGCATTCTACAAAGAAATTAACTACTGTAGTTTCCACAAAACCTGCCCAGTTTAACTTTTTTTCGGATATATCCGTTGTTTCTTCCACAACATCTTCTAAACCCTGCACTTTATCATTTGTACTCATTATTATTCCACCTTTCCATAAATTTAAATATTAGCACTACTAATATTACCATGTTTTGTTTGTTAAGAAAAGTAGTTTTTTAGAGTGTTTATTTATAAGGACAAGAATATTTATTTATTCTAATTATCAGTTAATTTTTTATTGAAAAAAAATAAATTATCATGATATAATTAAATGCAAAAATAATTTAAAAGTATCCCTATTGGAATACTCATATTACATTTATTTTGATTGGTTATTTCATAGTGTTTACGATAAATTAAATAAATAATATACTAGGGGGAATGTTTATTTATGAACCAAATAGGAGATACACAAATTTTAAACCAATTATGGTTAACTCTCTTTCTTCTTATTCCAATTGTATTGATTTCTAGAACTGTTGTAGCGGGAACAAGGTATTCACCTATCCTCATCATAGTTATATTTGGGTTGACAATGGGTTTGATACTAGTTAAAACTGGAGTTGCAACACCCGGGCTTACTGAACTACCTGTAGTTGATCTTTTAAGCAAAGTAACAATAACTGCCTTAATCGTGTCTTTTTTTGTAGGAGGCCAAGAGCTTAAAAAATTACTGTCAGGCAATAAAGCTGAAATAGATGATATTGTTATTTTGTCAGAAGAGGAAGTAATACTTGGTACAAAGCGAACTCAACTTGTTTTTCTCATTAGAGCTTTTTTTATACTTCTAGGTATTGAAGGCGTTAGGCGTATAATTATTGGATATTCGCCTCAAGATCCATTGGCTTCATTTTATCCTCTAATAGCTTATATTGGTTTGGTTGGAGCTGTTATACTTATTGATAATAAGGCAACCATCAAGAATAAACGCTGGTATATATATAAAGGCATACTTGAAATAGCAGTAATTTTATTTGTGCTAATAGGATCTCATTACATTGCTCAATGTATAAGACCATTAATTGCACTCCCACAGATTTTCTTTGCAATGATATTGTCTTCGATTCTTGGGGCCATTATGTCAAAATGGAAATTTGGTCCTACGATAAGGGCTTTACTATTTTCAGGAATTCCTGTTGTACTAGCTGCCAATTTTATGGTAGGTGGGTCAAGAATTTTAGATGCATTCAAAATTTCTGGAATGACACCTATAATGACATATGGACTTTTTGGCCAGCTCTTCTGGATGTTTGGAGGAATAACACTTCTTATTCTTTTTGGTATGGCCAACCATGTGCGCAATCTTGCACCTGGAATGGCAGGATCACTATCCCACTCGGGTTTGACAGGAGCTTGTACTGCTGGAGATTTAGGTTCTAAAGCTGCATCTAGAGCACCAATTATGATTAATGTCCCATTTTTTGGGCATGTCTTTGTCTTTTCAATCCTTGCTGCTAGTGCTGGAAGAGGATCATTACTTATGCCTTGGGCTATAATGATTGCTTCAATAGGTATTATTCTAACTGTGATATCTTTAAAAACATTAAGAAAAGCTAAGGGTGATGAATCAAAAGAAGTTAAAGGATTAATGCAGTTTTCCTTTGGCTGGCAGTTAACAGCTGTGTTTCTAGGATTTTTGATATTGCATTTTAGTGGAATGTCTGTAGGCCACGCGGCTATGGCTCAATCATCATCAATATCTCATTTTGGTTTATTTGCTGCAATACAGGGGGGAATGTTTGGTGAACAGGCTGCAGAGCTCATTTCATTTATATTTGCAATGCCTTTCCTTATACATCCTCTAGTTTTCGGTATGTTCGGTAAGGCCATGGAAAATGATGGGGAAATGCCTAAAAGGACTGCTTACATTTTAGGTGCTATAGGATTAGTTGGGATTGTGTATTCATTAGTATTTGCGTAGAAATGAGCAAGATCAAATGAGTAAAGCAATATCTTAATAGAATGTGTTTTTTGGGTGCATGTTTATTCCATATTTCTTTTAATTTGAATAATATGTGCCCCTGTTTTTTTATAAATAATATATAAAAATATTCAGAAATTTTTGATATTGTAATAGATTTTTTAATGATATATAATAAATGTAAGGGAAGTATTATTTGGTAACAATCTTTTTGTTAAGAATGACAGTTCTACTGATTTGTATTGTTAAAGTATTATCTCTTTTGTTTAAAAATCATTTTAGAAAAATAATAAATATATGAAAGATTATTGTCAAAGTGTTTAGAATTCTAAATTCTGCAATTGGACTGTTTAGTAGGATTTATTAAAATTATAATGTAGTTTATGGGGGAGAGTATAAAGATGAGTAGATACATTTCTATTTTATGCACAGTTATTATTATTAATTTATTAACGTTATTTGCGTATGGAGAAAATAATAACTCTTTTTTTGATGAAAACAATACAGAAATATATGAAATTATGTTTGCTGATTTGCCACAAGAGCCTCAATTAACTCCGCAGCCACCAGAACCGATATATACGCCAATATCTGAACCTACATTCATACCAACACCAACAGCAACACCAACACCTACATTCATACCAACACCAATACCAAGACCAACACCAACACTTACACAAATGCCTATTCCAGTGATGCCTATTTTGTGTAGTCCAATTCCTAAACCAACACCTATGCCAATAATAGCAAATAAAATTATTAGATTTAAAGATGATAGTTTAAAGGAAGCTTTGATATCTAAAGGAATTGATCTTGATAGGGATGGGGAAATTTCTTTTAGTGAAGCGGTAAGAGTAGAAGAATTATATCTAAACAGCTGTGGAATTTCCATTTTGGAAGGAATAGAATATTTTGAAAACATAAAACACCTGAATATTAAAAACAATACCATAAAAGATATAAATTCATTGAGTAAACTATCAAAATTAAAAACTCTATATTTATCTAATAATGATATTTGCGACTTTTCGCCAGTAGAATCTTACTATTATAATCTTACCCATAAAGATTTTAGAATTGATTATAAACCTGGTGACATATTTTACGACGAAGAAATAACTTCAAATGATTATGTATTACTTAAAAGATATATTTTAGGGATAGAAAACACATTTCCTTATGCAAAAGGTTATGAATTACTTGTTGCAGACTTAAATGGTGACGGAAAGATAAATTCTATTGATTTAGTATTATTAAAAAGATATATACTCGGATTAATAGACATTTTTCCTGTGCAAAAACCGTCAGGATTGTTAGTTTCAAATGTAGTTGTAGATAATCTCAAAGAGGTATTCGTTGAGTTTAATAAATATATAGATGAAGGTACTGTTTCTGAAGATAGCATAAAGATTAATGGTAATGAGGGAGAAGTAAAGTTAAAAAAAGACAAAAAGACAGTAGTTATAACTTTAAAAGATGGGCAGGAGCTTGAGAATTATAAAGACTACACTCTTATTATTGCAGGAATTGGAGATGTTAAAGGAGGAGAAATAGAAAAATTTGAAAAGACATTTACTGCGTTTGACCAATTTAATCCAGAAGTAAAATCTATAAACATTACTGGCTATAATAGCCTAGAAATAATTCTTTCAGAGCCTGTTATAAAAACCGAAAGGTTTGAATTAAATATCAAATACGAATATACTACATATGGTAACACCTATAGAATCGAAGAAAATGGTAAAAAAATCGTGGTTGAATTATGGCATCCTATGGTGAGGGAAAGAAATTATGAACTTAGAATAAGCAATCTAGAGGATTATGCAGGAAATGTATCCATTCAGAAATCATATAACTTTGAATATATTCATGATAGTACACCTATTTTGGCTAATGTTGAAGATATAAATGAAAACTATGTAAAAATAGTATTTAACAAACCTGTATCAGGTCTTGAATCAGCTAGCTTTTATCATACTTTTTCTACATGGACTGCTATAGGTGTTTATACTGATGAAAATATGGATAATGCTGTAGATCCGTATGAATATGTTGATGTGGTGTGGGTAAAATTTGCTGATAATAATCAAAATGGAATTAAGATGTCTGAGGGGTGGAATATAATAGGTATAATTGGAGGATCAGGATATAACAGAATAAAAGACAAATGGTATAATAATTTTGAAAGTACAATAATCAATGTAAGTTTAACTAAGGATAATGGTTGTCCAAGAGTTACAATAATTGAAGCCATAGATGAGCAAACTGTTAATATATTATTTAATAGAAGTGTAAACTTTAGCGAGAAAAATGTAGATATCCTTAACTTTGATGCTGAAATAATTGATGCTGGTACTATTTCAGTAACCCCAATAGGAGAACCGATGAGGGAGTACGTAATTAGTTTAGGAAAAAATTTTTCAGGACAAACGATAGGTGTTAGAGTTAAAGATGTAGAAAATAATGAATTTTCTCAAAGTAAAATTGACACATACATAGGGATAGTACAAATACCTGACTTTACACCACCTAAAATAATTGAATCAAAGATAAATGAATCAGAAAGGGCTATATACCTCACATTTAATGAATATGTTGATGATTCAGCAAGTAATATAAAGAATTATTCCCTTGTTGATGCATTTAATAATTATATACCTCTTTCACAAACTCCTGTTTGTATTTATTGTATCTCAGAGGTTAGAATTTATTTAACTTATGATGAGTGGATTAAGCTAATAGACTATAACCTTTACATACAAGGAATAAAAGATATATATGGTAATGTCATGGAGGATTATACAGTAATAATTGGCAATATTCTTGATTATCCTATTGAATTAGAGAAGCCATTGATAGAAAAAGTGGAAGTTATTAACCAGGATGAGATGATAATTACTTTTAATCAGCTTCTTAGTAGAGTGGATAAAGGTTCCTTTACATTAAATGGTCAAAAACCTGAAGCAATTTCTATATGGACAAATGACAAGGGAGTAACAGTTGTTACCCTTACAGCTGCAAATAATGTTAAATTTAAACCTGATTTAAGTGGGGGAGTAACCTTGTCAGTTGACACTAGTGGTATATACAAGATACATAATAA
The DNA here is from genome assembly GCA_008125075.1 of Acetivibrio alkalicellulosi. Classification (GTDB taxonomy): domain Bacteria; phylum Bacillota; class Clostridia; order Acetivibrionales; family Acetivibrionaceae; genus Herbivorax; species Herbivorax alkalicellulosi. The sequence continues at coordinate 384,710 of VLTH01000002.1, forward strand.
ATTTAATGTTCCAATAAAGAATTATGTAGGTGATGACATTCTTACCACCTCTACAAATCCTGCAATTAAAGATAGAATTTCTCCTGAAATAACTAAAGATGAGAATGGAAACTACAATATTTTTGCAAAGGCTGGTACTAGTTACGTTGAAATAGTATTTAATGAGCCTATTGATAAATTAGGATTAGCAAATGTTACATTTTCAATAAAAGATAGAATCGTTGAAATCATAGAGATTGATAAGAATCATTCAACAAATTATAAAGTACTTGTATTTTTAAGGGGTAATAGCTTTATTGAAGGAGAAAAAATTAGTTTGACCCAGCATTTATTTGTAGAAGATTTATCAGGAAACAGATATCAACTTCCCCAAACAGTTGTAGTAACCGTTGATTAGTTATACTAAAAAACGGAAGTTTAAATAATTATTATTTGATGTGACTCTAAGTCTCCACCGACTGAGGTACTGATGATTAACGTTTACCTAATAAGACTTTTATCATAAAAGTTTTTAGAAAAACTTTTTATAAGAATAGTACGAGGAATGATTCAAAATGATGGTTGAATAGCCAAAAATTGATACATATTATTGTTTTACATAAATATTGTTAGAATATAATCCTTTCAACAAAGTCAATATAGTCTTCTATAATTCCGATATTATTAATAGTACTACAATATCAGTTATTTTGCCAAAATAAGTTTAACCCACATAAAAATAAATATGTCCTTGAATATTGTTAAAGGAGGACAACAATTGATTAATTTTAAGTTTTTCAAAAAAACCAGGAATGACAAGGATCCAAACCATGAAATTATTATAAGGATAAAGCAGGGAGACTATAAATTAAAAAATAAACTTATAGATGACTATAAGCCTTTTATCATAAAATGTGTATATCAGTCTACTGGAAAGTATGTAGAAGTTGAAAATAGTGAGGAATTAAGCATTGGTTTACTGGCATTTAATGAAGCCATAGACTGTTTTGACGAAAATAGGGATAGAAAATTTCTGAGTTTTGCTGCACAGGTTATAAGAAGAAGGCTGATTAACTATAAATTAAGAAATAAAAAAAATAATTTGGTTTATACTTTTACATGCCTGGAAAACAATAATATTAATATTGATGAAAACTTTACTGATAATAGTGATTTGAATTTACTCACAAAATTTGAGGTTAGGGATGAGATTGAAGATTTTAAAAGAAAACTGAGTGAATTTGGAATTACTTTATATGATCTTGTAAAAAAATCGCCTAAGCATAAAGATGCCATAAGTTCGTGTATAAGAATTGCACGGTGTATAGCAGAAAATGAGATTTTATATAGTAGCCTTATGAGAAAAAAGGTGTTGCCTATGGCTGAACTTATTAAACGTGTTGATGTAAGTCAAAGAACAATAGAAAGAAACAGAAAGTTTATAATTGCAGCATGTATTGTTATAAATAGTGATCTTGATATTGTAAAGAGTTATTTAAAAAATGCAGAGAAAGATGGTAAGTAATATGAAAAGAAGTGGAGTTGTTTTAGAACTTGATAAAAAACGAGCAATAGTAATCAATTCAGAAGGCAGATACATTATAATAAAGAGGAACCCGAGTATGTTTATTGGTGAAGAGATTGAATTTGAATCATCTGAAGTAATAAACTTTAAGAAAAGAGTGATCTCAGGGGCTTTGGCAGCTGCATCTGTAGCAGCTATTATTATTGTGACTGTTTTAATGAATGTAAACTTATTAAATGAAAGTAGTATATATGCTTTTATTGATATAGACATTAACCCAAGCATAGAACTTAGTATTGACAAAAGTTTTACAGTTATTAAAACCAATTATCTTAATGAAGATGCTAAAAGACTATTAAAAAATATAAAAGTAGATGGTTTAAATATTAATGAAGCTGTCTTAGAAATCGTAGAAATATCAAAGAGCAAGGGTTTTTTATCATCTTTTGAGGAAAATGTTGTGTATATTTGTGCATCGCTAAATATTGATTTAGAAGAAACGGATAAATTTATTTCATCTCAGGAAGCAATATTGCAAAGAGTTTTAACAGATATTGAGATAAGTTTAAATACTTCTCACAATAATAGTTATATCATTCAGACGGAGAAGGTTTTACCCGAAACAAGGCAAGAAGCCAAAAACAACAAATTATCTATGGGGAAATATTCTTTATACACAAAAACACAAGAACAAGGATTAGATATGACAATGGATCAAATAAAGGAAAAACCTGTTTCTTATGTATTAAAAAAAATAAATGATTCTAACGAGATAAGGGATATCTACACAAGAGATGTTACGATAGATGAAGCTAATACTGAAAAAGATTATAATAATCAACAAAATCAACAAATACAAGATACAATGATGCCATCTCATAGCAATAGCACTAATAATGATAGGAATTCAAATTCTGTCAGGGACAGAAGGACTGAAAATAATAATAGACATTTTTCGGAAGAAGAAGAAAATAACGCTAAAGACCAAGTTGACCATAATGCTAACAGAAAAAATAATGAGGCTAACATGAGAGATGGTAAGGAACCTCAAAATAATAACAGGAAACCTGAGCATATTACGCGTGCTTCTAACTTGAGGGATGAAGATTCAGAGTCACCAGGAAATACAATTGAGGAACCGGGACCATCAACTGAACCAGATGAAGAGAATCCAAATGAGGGAAAACCAGATGAAGGCAATCCAGATGAGGGCAAGCCATTTGAAGGCAACCCAGATGGAGGCAAGCCATTTGAGGGCAACCCAGATGGAGGCAAGCCATTTGAGGGCAACCCAGATGGAGGCAAGCCTTTTGAAGGTGACCCAGATGGAGGCAAGCCATTTGAAGGCAACCCAGATAGAGGCAAGCCTTTTGAAGGCAATTCATTTGAAGTTAAACCGTTTTAAAGTAAAAATATGAATGGGATCAAAAAGAAAGCAATCAAACTAAAATAATCCAAGTTTATCTTATTCTAAGACTTCACTTTCTATAAGGTGGAGGCTCTCTTATAAGATTCAGGTGGAGTAAAGTCTCCACCTGAATCTCACCCCTATGTTTTTACACAAACAAGTTCTTATGAGCGCTAAAAATATAAATTTTAATACTATTTCACTACAGATTTGATTTCAAATTGGCTCCGTGAATGTTGTTGTGCATATGCATGTTTGCGACAGCAAACAAATTGCACGTGCATAAAATAAAAATTATATAATTAAGCAACCTAACCTACACATAAAACACTCCAAAGAGCGGAATATATATATCAAACCATTGATGTCAGATAAAAAATGGTTAGGAATGCTGAAAATATAACTTTAACTATAGGGCTTATTTGATACTAAATAGGTCTCGTAAAGGTAGAAATAATATATTTCAGACATTCCTTAACAAATTATAGAACTCTTTAGGGGTGTGTGTATTTTGTACAAATTAATTAAAGGATTGTTTTCAACTTTTTTCTTGAATACATCTGTAAACAAGATGGCCTTAGCTAATTCAACAGGTCTCTTAATAGGATTATTACCTTTATATGGATTTAGGATTGCAATTGCAATTGTAATATCTATATTTTTTAAGTTAAATCTAATAGCACTTTTCATGGGTGTAATTACAGCAATAATTTGCCCAATTTTATTAAATGCACTAATATGGACAATAGATAAACTTGATACAGTTAAATCTATTACTGTGTTTTCATATACAATTAATTTTGATGAAATATTTTTTTTGTCATCCCACAATAAGTCAATATTACTTCTTTCTGTTTCTACAATTATACTGTGTGTCTGTATTTCTAATATTTACTTTCATAGCTATTACTCACCAGTATTTTCTTACATGAGTATTGTAAAGAAGATTGGCATTTCAAGCATAAGCACAATAGGGGCGTTACTAGGTTTTTCACTATTATCAAATGGCAACATAATAGGTATAATTATAATTATTTTAATATTTTTATACTTAGGATTTAAGTATTTAGGTATTCTTGCAGCATCAATATTTGGTACCGTTATAATATGGTCATTGACAAGCATTAAACTATTTTGGACAAATTATGGATTTTCAGAAAATACATTAGCGTTATTTATCTCTGGACTTCAATCACCTGAAAACTTAATTCAAATTATTAATGGAAGGCAATACCAGTATTTTTTCGTTATAATTATATATATTGTTTTATCATTCATATCGTACCCAATTTTTAAAAGAATTTACTCATTCAAAAGAAAAAATGAAGAAGATCTTTCAAAAACATATGTTTTTAAAGATAGTACTGGAGAAAGATGGTCAAAAATAAAAAGTCTCTCTGCTTCTTTTGGAGTGATTATATTAATTATTACAACCCTATTTAGCGCAGGAACTTTAACTAATATATCTTTTCCTATAGCTTTTGCAAGTAGAGATGAAAGACAATCAGCCGCAACTGAAACAAACTTAATCAATAAAAAAGTTCAGCAAATGGACAGAATAGAGTCATATGGATTTTATGTAAATTGGGATCCTAAAAGTAAAGAATCTCTTATGAATAATATTAAATCAATTGATGTACTTATACCTTGTTGGTTTCAACTAAATAATGAATTGACTATTGATAGTTTTGTTGACAAGAGTATTGATAAGTTGGCTTTTGAAAACAACATTAAGGTAATACCTTTAATTAATAACTACATAAATGACAAGTGGGACAATGAGGCGCTTCATAAACTCCTTTCATCAAAAGAAAACAGAAAGAGGTTAATTGATGAGTTGCATAAGATTGTAAAAAACAACAATTACCATGGGATAAATATTGATTTTGAAAATCTTGATGAAAAAGACCGAGACAATTTTACATTATTTATGTCTGAACTTTATAGTGTCTTTAATGAGGATGGATTTTTAGTTATTGTTGATTTGCCAGCAGATGATAAGGCCTTTGACTATAGCCAGCTTGGTAAGTATGCCGATTATGTAATTCTTATGTTATACGATGAACATGCTACCGGTACAAATCCAGGGCCAATCGCATCAAAAAATTGGTTTGAAACTTGCCTTGCAAACTCTCAAATACCAAAGGAAAAGATTATTGTAGGTATAGGATCATATGGGTATGACTGGACATTAGGTAGTGACGCCGATGCCATGTCTCTTACTTATGAACAGGTTATAAATACAGCAATTAGTTATAATGCAACGTTTAACTGGAACAAAGAATACAATAACAGTGAATATAGATATTTTATAGGAAGTGAAGAGCACTCTCTATGGTATGTAGACAGTTTGTCCTTATATAATCAAATTTTATTTTCAAGAAAGCTTGGTATAGATAAATTTGCATTATGGAGGTTAGGCTCAGAAGATCCATCTCTGTGGGAAATAATGGGAAATACAAGTGATAAAGATCTATGTAAAGAGGTGTTAAGTCAAAAGCCATATACTTTTGAAATAAATTATTCTTATGGAAATGAAGTAATTGATAATATATCTTATGTGCAAGCAGGCACAAGGAGCTTGCAATTTGATGAACATGGATTTATTGTAGATGTTTATTATGATACAAAATCGTTAGAGATTTGGGACAGGGGAGAAAAATCAAAAAGAATTGCATTGACTTTTGATGACGGTCCACATCCTATATATACACCACAGATACTTGATACTCTAAAGGAACATAATGTAAAAGCAACATTTTTTGTGACTGGCAAAAATGCATTTAAATACCCTGAAATAGTTAAAAGAATATATGAAGAGGGACATGATATTGGGAACCATACATATAGTCATATAGACATGATAAGTTCATCTTCAATAAAAATGCAATTTGAACTCAATATTACACAAAAAATAATTGAAATGATTACAGGCCATTCTACTGTTTATTTTAGGCAACCATATAATGTTGATATGATGTTTAGCTCCCCAAAGCAAAATGAGATTCTTAAAATGATAAATGAAATGGGATACACAATTGTAGGAAGTTTCATTGATCCTAAAGACTGGGAGGGCCATTCCCATGTTGAAATTGTTAACAGGGTAGGTAAAGATGTTGAAAAGGGTAGCATTGTATTACTGCATGATTACGGAACTTATGTCAATAATACTGTAGAAGCTCTTCCATTATTAATTAATATGCTTGAAGATAAGGGCTATGATCTGGTAAGCGTGAGTAATTTAATGGATATAGAACGTAAGGAAGTAATGAAACCCATAAAAGTTAGTAAAAGTGCATATTTTGCAGCCATTTATTATGTACTGGTAGTATATAATAGTTTTAAACATATCATATCATGGATACTTATTTTGGCTACAACTATAGGAATAATCCGAGCTATCTTTCTGATTTTATTTTCGACAAAGCAAAAGAAAAAATACAGTCAAATGTATTTTAAATACAACTACAATCCATTAGTGAGCATTGTAATAGCTGCTTACAATGAGGAAAAGGTAATATGTAGTACTGTTCATTCAATACTTAAAAGTGACTATAAAAACATTGAGGTTCTAGTAGTTGATGATGGGTCTAAAGATAACACGTCAAAAAAGGTGTTTGAAACCTTCAATAAAAATTCTAAGGTAAGGCTTATAAAAAAAGAAAATGGGGGTAAGTCTTCGGCAGTTAATAAAGGTTTTATGGAGGCAAGAGGTGAAATTGTTATTGTAATTGATGCAGATACAATACTTGCTGATAATTCTGTTTCTCTTCTTGTTAGGCATTTTGAAAACAAAAATGTTGCTGGGGTAGCGGGAAATGTAAAAATAGGAAACAAAAATAATTTATTGACATTGTGGCAGCATATAGAATATGTTACTGGTCTTAATTTAGAAAGACGTGCTTTTGATGAACTTAACTGCATACCTGTTGTACCAGGTGCAATAGGTGCTTGGAGAAAAGACTTGGTGGCTTCACTTGGTTACTATAAAGAAGATACGTTGGCAGAAGATGCTGATGTAACAATAGAGTTTTTAAAACAGGGTTATAAAATAGTATATGAGGAAGGTGCCAGAGCATTTACAGAAGCACCGGAAGATATTGTAAGTTTTATCAAACAGCGTTTACGCTGGTCATATGGAACACTTCAATGTCTATGGAAACACAGGGGATCCTTATTTAACCCAAAAAATAAGATGCTTGGTTTTATAGCAATGCCTCATATGTGGCTCTATCAGTTTATATTCCAGTTAGTATCCCCAATTACAGACATTCTTTTCGTTGTGGGTTTACTTGGAAAAAATCCATCAGCTTCAGTTGTTATGTATTTTGCTTTCTTAGTAATGGATTTACTTGTTACATTACATGCCTTCAGACTTGAGGGTGAAAGCCCAAAACCTCTTGTATGGATTGTTTTTCAGCGCATTATTTATAGGCAGTTCATGACATATGTTGTTTTCAAATCAATGTTTTGTGCATTAAAAGGTGTCAAAGTTGGTTGGAATAAACTAGTTAGAAAAGGCAATGTAAAAACTCAAAATGAGAGAACTATATTAGTAGATCCTGAAAGTTTAAGTGCCTAGGATTTTGTAGGAATATTTTTCTAAAAGTTAATTCTGTTTTTCTTTGGCAATTCCAATACCTGTATCGGATACTGATATATAAATACTGTCTTTTTTTGTACATAGTTTCACAGTAATCTTACCACCTGCTTCTGTGAATGTATGCTCTTTCCAACCATTTCTTCACTGCTATATCCAAATATCCTTGTAGCAGATTGGCTGCAATATAATTCTAATTCTGCTAGGGACAGAAGGAATGAAAATAATAATATTTTTCAGAAGAAGAAAATAACGCTAAAGGCAAGTTAACCATAATGATAACAGAAAAAATAATGAGGCTAACATGAGGGAAGCTCAAAGGAAGCCGGAGAATGTTTTGCGTGACTCCATCTTGAGGGATGAAGATTCAGATTCACCAGGAAGTACAATTGAGGAGCCTGAGCCGTCAAATGAACCAGATGAAGATAATCAAGATGAAGGCGATCCAGCTAAAGGTAAGCCATTTAAGGGAAATCCAGATAGAGGAAGGTCATTTGAGGGTAGTCCAGATGAGGGTAAGCCATTTGGAGTTAAACCGTTTTAATGTAAAAATATAAATGCGATCAAGAAGAAGGTTAGCAAACTAAAGCGATCTAAGTTTATCTTATTCTAAGACTCCACGTCATTAATTATTATTTTATCCTGCTAAATAAAAACAAAATAGTAGATAGTATAAATAATAAAATAAGTGCTGTACCCATTTTTTTCTTAAGGATATAATCTTTATGCTCATTTTCAAAGCCTAAAACTCCTGAGAGTAGGAAACTAAATAGTGTACCGACAAACATAATAGTGACTATAGGTATAATTATTTTCAGTGAAAACATGCAAATAATTATAAATAACCCTATTAAAACAAAAATATATTTTAAGTTTTTATAAAGGGTAAAGAAATTTTTTATTCTAAACCGCATATATAATAATCCACCTAATGATTGACTAACAAATGCAATTAACAGTATTGGAATAGGATTATAAGATATAACTTGATATCTGTCAAATAAAAACCAGAAGCTGTTGACAAAGATAAAAGAACTAACACCGCCAATAAAAGTTAATATAATTAATTTTCTTTCTCCATAGTTATCTCCTGAAATTTTTGCTGCTAAAGCAATTGCGACAATAGCAAATATTTGCGAATAACTTAATATACCTTCAAAAATTCCTGTCCATGCATCTATAGCTTTTAGACTTCCCCATGCAAATAATGAAAATAACAGTGTTTTATACGAAATATCATCAAGTAAGTTATCTTCTTGATTAATTGTAATAGTAGATTCAGGTTTCTTATTTTTTTCTTCTAATATATTATTAATATCTACATGATTTTCAATACTTTTAAAGTTTTTTAAAGAGTCTTTTACAGCTTCAATTATAATATGGTTAGGGAAAACTATACCTAAATCAAGCAATATTCGTTCTTCTTCTAAGCAAATAACAACAGAGGTAATATTACGCCTCTCCCGCAGCTTTAAAAAATCGGAATTTATTTGTTCTAAAAGGTCTTGAGGGGGCTTTTTTAAAAACACAAACATGTACATAGTATAGTCATCTGCTTTTTCATCAATTATGCTATTAAAAAATGATTTTGTAAGTTCTTCCTGATTAAGCTTACTGTCACAATACAGTCTTATGTATTGTATTTTATTGATTGATATTTTCTTAAATACCATATCATGAGGTTCGTTTAAAATTTCATTTACAGGTACATAATCCAAATCGTTAATAAGTTTCTGAGATAAATTGCCAAGGAACGCATTATACACACATATCAACTCCATATAATTTGTTAAAAAATAGATAAAACAACATTATATATTATTTTTTTAATGTCTAATTAAGATAGGTAAAGATTATAAAAATCAATTCAGCTACTGATATTTTGTTGATGGACTTTTGCATATAATGCATATGATACAAGTATTGTGTCTTATTTGACATCATCAAAATATATATCTGAAAATTCAACTTTAATTCGCTCTACCTTTATTGAGTCATTATTGACTGTACACTCATCTTTTATTTCACTTTCACCAGGTAATACATTCATTGGAATTTTTATCATAAATGTGCTACCCTTGCAATAATCACTTTTAAGACTAACGCTACCGCTGTGCATTTCAACCAGAGATTTAACAAGATATAGCCCAATACCACTTCCTTCGCACCTTCTTGTAAGCAAATTATCAGCTTGGGCAAACCTGTCAAAAATTATCTTCTGTTTTTCCTTGGCAATTCCAATACCTGTATCGGATACTGATATATAAATACTGTCTTTTTTTGTACATAGTTTCACAGTAATCTTACCACCTGCTTCTGTGAATTTAATAGAATTGGATATGAGATTTAAAATAATTCTTTCAATCTTGTGTGAATCGCATGCAAGTATTTTATTTTTTACAGAAGAACTAAATATTAATTCTAGACCTTTGCTTTTTGTGTATTCAATGACAGAATCGACGGTGTTTTGTACAATATTAACAATATCATTATTTTTTAAATCTACTTCCATAAAATTTGAATCAATTTTTGTAATATCAAGTAAATTATTAATTAATCTTAAAAGCCTGAAACAATTTTGTCTCACAATTTTGCTATGTCTTGTTAAATGTGTATGTTCTCCACATATGACGCTTTTTGAACTCTTTAACTCTAAAAGTTGAAGGGAACCTAGTATTACGTTAAGAGGCGTTCTAAATTCGTGTGAGATATTTGCAAAGAATTCAGTTTTTAATTTATCATACTCTGTAAGCTGAGATAACACTGCTATTTTTTCCTCTATATTTTGCTCAAGTTCTTCATTTAATTTTGAAATTTCAGCCTGTGCTTGTATATGTTCAGTTATATCTCTTGAATTAATAATAATTCCTGATACAGCGAAATTATTAAGCTGATTATTTGCAAAGGATTCAATATTTAGCCACGTTCCATCTTGATGTCTCATGCGAGACTCAATACGTGAAATGGTATTGAGTGAATCCACACATTGCCTGATACCGATTTTGAAATTATTTTCATCTTCTGGATGTATGTATAAATATATGCTCTTTCCAACCATTTCTTCACTGCTATATCCAAGTATCCTTGTAGCAGATTGGCTACAATATGATATGAATGCATTTTCATCTATTACCATAATAATATCTGAACTGTTCTCTATAAGTGCACGAAAATACTCTTCCTTTTGATGAAGAACCATTACACTGCTCTCAAATTGGGGATAATAATTCTTCCTCAAAGAATTTTCACCAAATCCGAGTATTTTTTTCATTATTTCATCCCAATCATCATGAGTGTTGCATTCAGGACTTTTCACTGAACTAATATTATTTTTTAAGTCATTATCAATATTAATATCAGAATAGTTTTTCATAAATAGCCTCTATATCCCTTCTATTCGGTCTATGTGGATTAGTAATGATACAATTATCTTTCATGGCGTTTTGCACAAGGAACGGTATACAATCTCGGTTTATCCCATAGTCACAAATTTTCTTATTGAAGCCTAAAGTTTTTTTAAAAAGGCCTATTTTCTCAATAATAGCCTCTTTTATTTCATTTGGATCCATGCGATCTAAACTTAAACCCATACATTTACCAATAGCTTTATACTTATGGGGTACAGTATCATAGTTAAAATTTATACTGGCTTCAAGGAAAATTGAAATGCTTTCTCCATGACTTATATCGGTTAACCCTTCAAAGCTATGTGACAAGCTATGTACTAACCCCAAACTGGCATTTGAAAATGCTAAACCTGCCTCTATTCCTGCGATACTAATATCGTTAACAACTGATTTATCCTGAGAGCTAATCAAACCTAAATCAAAAATATTTGTAATTCTCTTTATAGCATCTAGGGCATGCAAATCTGTAATTGCAGAGCTTCCCTTTGAAACAAAAGCTTCAATGGCATGTGTCAGAATGTCCATAAGAGAACAATAAAGGTGATATTGTGGAATTGTAGTTACGATAACTGGGTCAATTAAAGATAGGTCTGGTACAACCGCCTTACTAACAATTCCTACTTTGCTATGCTCCTGGGTATTGGATAAAACTGCCACCTGTGAAAGATCCGCACCAGTTCCAGGCGTTGAGGGCAAACAAATTAGAGGAGGGATGGGATATCTTATTTTGTCTACTCCTACAAAATCCATTACAGGTTTGGCATTTGCTATTGTTACACCTATACCCTTTGCGCAGTCAATTACACTACCACCACCTACTGCAACAAGCATATTACAACTTTCATTTTTATATACAACAGCACCTTTGCCGATTTCTTCAACTCTTGGATTAGGCGTTACTCCTGAAAATATAACAAATTTAATTCCTTTATTAGCCAAATAGGCTTTTACTTCCTCAACCCAACCAGCTTTAACAAGTCCTTCATCTGTTACTATAAGAACTATACGACCACCTAATTTTTTTGCATATTCGCCTATTAGAAATCTGCAATTCTCACCAAAAACAAATTCTGGTGAAACAAACTTACGTAGCATAAACTCATTTTGCATGTGCATAATTTTCCCTAACTTTTATATTTATCAATTAATTATAGTAATTACAATAAGAATTTGGCTTTATTATTGTACTATATTTATAACCTTTATACAACTCTAAAATGGATAGAGATGTTTATAATAAATGTGAAGAAAAACATTCTAGAAACTTAAGTTACTCAGCCTAGAGCCTAAAAATGTATTGAAGCTGAAAAGGTAGATAAGAAGGCAAAAGAAGGTAAAAAAATGTGTCTATTGCTACCAAAACTATGATATAATAATAGAAAATATATTATTAAAGAGACATTATTTTTTAATAAAAGGTAGTGGGGAGGGTAATTAAGGTGGATAAAGATTTAAAGTTTCTTAGAAAAGAGATTGATAATATTAATATTGAAATTCTGAATTTAATCAATAGACGTACTAATCTTCTTGGTGACATTGTTAAATTAAAAGATGAAAGTGGACTGGAATATTTTGACGCTGAGCGTGAGACTGAAATGTTGCAAAAAATTCTAAACCTTAATGAGGGACCTTTATATAATGAACTTGTTAAGGAAGTATTTAGTAAAATATTTTCTACTTCATTAAAATATATGGGGATAAACCGGGAACGAAAGTTACTGATTAGCTCTAATTCCAATAATAGATGTCCTTCAATAAATGAAATGTTTGGATACGATAATAGTGAACCTGTAATAATTGCGGGACCCTGTGCGGTTGAAAAACCAGAATATCTTGAGACAATTGCTGGTTTTTTAAAGGGAAAAGGCATTAAGTTTTTAAGAGGTGGGGCATATAAACCAAGAACTTCGCCCTATGAGTTTCAGGGATTAAGACAAGAAGGTTTAAAGATTTTGCATGAAGTAGCTAAAAGACATGGACTTCATACTATAACAGAGGTGGTAGATACTCGGGATGTGGAACTTGTAGCACAATATGTTGATGTTTTTCAAATTGGGGCAAGAAATATGCACAATTTTGAGCTTTTAAAGGAAGTGGGACAAACAAAACATCCAGTTGTTTTAAAGAGGGGTATAAGTGCTACAATACAAGAATTTATGCTAGCGGCAGAATACATTGTTTTAAGAGGCAATAGCAATGTTATAATGTGTGAACGAGGAATACGTACTTATGAAACAAAGACCAGAAATACCCTTGATATATCGTCAATTCCAATAATTAAGCAGGAGACTCATTTGCCGATAGTTGCAGATTTAAGTCATTCTCTTGGAAGAAAGGATATAATAAAAAGTATTGCAAGAGCAGTTTTGGCTGCTGGTGCGGATGGCATAATGGTTGAAGTACATCCAGTCCCTGAACTTGCACTTTCGGACAGCAAACAGCAATTAAACCTAACTGAATTTGAAGAATTGCTAAATTCATTAAAGTGAACTCGTTTAGCTAAAGCTAAACATCGAGGCTTCATATGGAAACTCAACTCCACCTGAAGATTTATAAGAGGATCTCCACCTTATAGAAGGTGGAGTCTTAGAATAAGATAAAAGTTAAGAAGATGTATCATTTTATTAGAAGTCTTGGAATAAAGGGAAAGACTTAAACTTGAAGGGGCTAGATGCCCCAAGCTTTTATTATAGTAATAGTATAATAGTAAAAAGAAGGTGAAGGGATGAGTTGTGTCCTTGATAATTGCCAATATACTAATATTGATGGATATAAAATAAATTATGTTGACCTGGGTAAAAATGAGCCCGCAATCCTTTTTTTACATGGGATACCTGTAAATATGTTTTTGTGGAGAAAAATTATACCTTGTGTATCAAATTATGCAAGAACTATTGCCTTTGACATGATTGGAGCAGGGAAATCTGATAAACCTTTGGATATCAATTATGATTTGAAGACATACACATACTTTTTGAAAAAGTTTATTGAAGCACTAAATTTAAAAAATGTAATACTAGTTGGAACTGATCTGGGATTAATGACAACCCTAAACTATGCTATGGCAAATGAAGAAAATGTAAGGGCATTAATAATGTTTGAAGGTATTTTTCAACCAGTGGACAAGGCTTTGAAAAACATGCCTATTTCTTCTAAGTTTATGTTAAAGCTTATGGGTATAAATAAGATTGCAAAAAAAGCTATTGTTGATAAAGGTGAAGATACACTGGAAAAAATGCTTTCAATGCTGACAATAAGAAGGCTTACAAGTGAAGAAATAAAAGCATACAAGGAACCATTCTCTGATAAATTGGTAAGAAAAAAAGTTTGGTTTGAGGGTGTAGGGCCTAATGCTATAAGACCAGTTTCAAAATCTCCTGGAGATTTGACTGACTTGATCGAAAAATACTCTATAAAACTTTGCACTTCTAAAATACCTAAAATGCTTTTATATGCTGATCCAGGCTCAGCTGTAAATAAAAAAACTCTTATTTATGCAAAAGAGAATTTATCCAACTTAGAAACTGTCTACATTGGAAATGGAAAACATTTTTTACCAGAAGATCAGCCAGAAAATATTTCAAATGCAATAATAGATTTTTATAAAAGACTAATATAATAAGGTTTATTTACTCTTTGATAGTTGACCATATAATTTTTATACTATGATACATGGGAAGTTAAAAGAGGAATGTGAGTTGGTTGTATCTCAAATTGCAGAAAAAACAGGAATACATGAATATGAAATATTATATAGTGTAAAGGAATTAAAGAAGACTAGTATGAAATATTTTGTGGATTAATAGAGGTGATAAGTGTGAATGAATTTATGAATGATAGAGATAGAGGGAAAGACAATAACTATCCTGATTTGACTGAGAGAAACCTTGAATTGGGAGAATTAAAAGATATAACGGCTCAAACTAAACTAATGAATATCTTAATTAAAGTCTTTTTTGTTGTGTTATTTATTTTGGTATTAAGCTTTGCTTTTTCTAAATTTTTCAATAATGATCCTCTTATGTCTGAGTTTAACATGAATGAAAAACCTGAAATTAAAATACCTTCTTCAGAAAGGGAATTTACAATAAATCAAGAAGGCATTGAGTACAGTCTTACACCATTAGCTGATTACAGAATTTTTGGTCGTGTTGTAGCTAAGAATAGATATCCTGATGACTTTGATTTTGCAGCTCCAATAGCGCCATATGATGTAGGTATAGCACATGGAAGATTGGCAAAAAAGTCAAATATAAGACGCTTTTATTTTACTTTTGGAGACAGATGTTTATACTATCATTATGATGATAAAAATCCTTTTAGTTCTGATTTTATGCAGTCTCATTTAGATAATGTTCATGCAATTCATGCAAATGATAGAGTGCTAGAAGCTTTAGAAAAGGTAAAAGATAATCAATTTATCATCATGGAAGGTATTTTGGTTAATGTTGATATTAGAGCAGGAAATGATGTTGACAAAGGATGGGTATGGGAAAGTAGCCTGGTGCATGGAACAGATGAGTGTAAGGTTATGTATATTAAAAGAATAACTTTAGCTAATGAGATTTATGAATAGACAGTTTTTTCTTTATTTTACTTAAAGCATCTAAAGTTTCATCCACTTTCAAAAAGTATGTAGCAGCAAAGTAAGTTAAAGCGCCTATTGTAACAGGTGCAAAAAGCTTTATAAACTTATCTAAAAATATGTGCCCTAAATTGAAATTAGATATGGCTAGAACAACTGATAAAACTGTTCCTGCCATAATTAAGCTAGAGAATACTATTTTAAAAACTTTCTTGATAAGTTTCTCTGCTCCAAAAGCTCCTATTTTTCTTCGTAGCAAAT
Source organism: Acetivibrio alkalicellulosi (assembly GCA_008125075.1). Taxonomy (GTDB): domain Bacteria; phylum Bacillota; class Clostridia; order Acetivibrionales; family Acetivibrionaceae; genus Herbivorax; species Herbivorax alkalicellulosi. The sequence continues at coordinate 400,475 of VLTH01000002.1, forward strand.
AAATAAGAATAGATGCACCTAAAAGAGTTGAAATTGCATTGCCTAAAGGTATTCCATATACACCTATAAAGTTTATCAATGTAAGACTTACGGCGATATTAGTACCCATAACTATTATACCGATTATAGCAGGCTTTTTGGTATCTTTTAAAGAGTAAAAGGCCCTATCAATAATTTCCTTGATGCCTACACCTGTTATTCCTGCTGCATATAATGCTAATATTACACTAGCTAAAGATTCATCATCAGCAGTTATTCTTCCCCAGCCAACAAGAAGGCTGATTAATTCTTCTCTTAAAAGTATAAATCCTACTGTTGCAGGAATTAGAAAATAAACAATTGATGACAAAACCGTTATTAATGTATTTTTAAATTCTTCCATATTGCCTTTAGCCGCCAGCATTGAAAATTTAGGATACACTACCGCTGTTACAGAGTATATAAAGGCAAGTACAGCATTTAAAACTAAATTTTGCACTAGTACAAAAATCATTACTGTATTTTCAAAGTTGGCAGTTATAGTTACATTAAAAAACATATTGAGCTGGTAAGCTGATGTGCCTATCATTACAGGTATCATAAGTCTTATAGCTCTTTTTATGTCTTCGTTTTTATAATCAAAAGATGGTTTATATCTGTATTCTGTCTTAAATATTGGTGGTATAAGTATTAAAGCTTGTGTAGACAAACCAATAAGGGAAGCAATTAAAAGCCCTTTTACTCCAAACTTATCACCTAGAAAAAACACATATCCAATTACTATCAAACTGCTTGGTACACTTACAAAGGCAGGCATATTAAACTTGCCTGATGATTGGAGTATGCCCTGTAATATATAATTTATAGCATAAAAAATCATAATAGGAAATAGTATTCTTAATGCTAAAACAGCAAAGTCATATCCCTCTGTTTTATATTCTGTTAATAATGGAAACAATGGAGCCAAGATAATTCCTAAAATAACCAAACAAATTGTAAATAATGTTGAGAGGGTTATAACGTTATCGGCAAATTTGAAAGCCCTGTCTTTTTTTCCTGTATCCATATTACCTGCAAATATAGGTATAATTACAGTTGCCAAAGCTGTGCCAAATATCATAAATACAAGGTTTGGAAATTGTAATGCATATGAAAAAATGTTCATTTCAAGAGTGTTTCCAAAATAAGTTGAATAAATGATTGTGCTTATCATTGACAAAAACCTTGAAATAACCATGATTATCATTACTATACCAACTGTTTTTGCTGTATTTTTCATTAGTAAAATTCTCCCCTTTAATAAATAAAGTATCAATATACTGTCAACAAAAACAGCACCTACCTTACTTTTCAAACATTAATTATATCATTTGATTTTTATTATTACCAGAGTAAAAAATGAAATTCTACAGTATCAGTATTATCTTATTCTAAGACTCCATCTATAAGTGGAGTTCCTCTTATAAATCTTCAGGTGGAGTTGAGTCTCCACCTGAAGCCTCGATGTTTAGCTTTAGCTAAACGAGTTAACTGACCAAACCCCAAAAAAAAAGACAACTATCTTTTTTAGACAATTGCCCTTTACTTTATATTATATCGCATCGGAAGCTGCAATCATAGTAGTTAAGTTCCGCTGCGATAAACAGAGGAACTATATCTTCTAAAAAGTTTGCTAAAAAAGCAAACTTTTTGAGAAGAATAGTATATATTTTAAAATTTAAGTAAGTAATTGTATTTTATTATAGTGCAAAATTTACTATATAAGGTCATTGACATTGTGCTTGTCAACTACATCGGTTCTTGTCCAAATAATATCACGTTCAGGTTTTTCATTAGATACAAGGTAATTATAGAGATAAATAATAGGGTCGTGTCCCTGACCAAAGGGGTCTTGTCCAATTGCTGCATATATTATATCTTCTTTTATAAACTCAAAAACCTCTTGATTGAAATCAAAACATACAATTCTTGTCTTTCCAACTAGATTCAGTTCTTTAATAGCTTTTGCTGCACCAGATATTCCTCCACCAGTTGTAAATATTCCGTCTACATTTGGATTTTTACTTAAAAAGTTTTTAACTGCATTGTACAGTACATCGTGGTTATCAGAAGCCTCCATCTCTTCAACTATTTTAATTTTTCTTTGAGTTCTTAAACGTTCCTTTATTTTTTCAGTTCGTGCTCTGTGAACTGATACAATAAGACTTCCTCTAAAAATTGCTACATTTCCTTTGCCATTTAGAGCCCTGATCATAAAATCAGCGGCTAAAGTTCCTGCTTCTTCTATATCTGGTCCGAAGAAGGCAGTTTTCTTTGATGGTACAGGCAAGTCACAGTTAAAAAGCATTACAGGGATATTGTTTTGTGATGCTCTATCAATAAGAGGAACAAGCTCCTTTGTAAATCCTGGACAAACAATTCCATCACACCCCTTGTCCAAGTAAACTTCAAAGGTTTCTGCAATTCTTTCACCTGTATTACTTTCAGTAAAACCTATATACTCTATATCTACATTTTTCATAGCCAATTCCTTTTTAGCATACATTACACCTTGTCTTACCCCAACCCAAAACTCATGATCTAATGGGCTTAAAAAAACGATTTTGAGCCTTTTTTCACTTACTGCTTCTATTGGAACTACAGAAGTTTTAAATCGTTTTACCAATCTTTCAATTACATATAGCATATCTTTTAATGATGAAATATTATTATTAATAATTTCTGTACCTGCAAGTTCTTCCTTAGTTACTGCAGCAACTTCTTCAGTTTCTGAAAAAATCTTATTGGATGCTTCTAGAAGATCCTGAACTTTTTCTTTTACTTCATGAGTCCTGCTTGATATAACAGTTGCTTCAGAAGAAGCTTTTTTTGTATCAGAACTTAGTATATCAGAGTTATTTTTGATTGTATAAAATGACTCCTTAATGGAAGAAAATAATTCCTTACTTACATCATAGCTTTCAATACAGCTTGCAATACTACTTTTTACATTATTACTACTTCCTGAAACACTATTTAAAACGGTGCTAATTTTTTTAATGCTACTTCTTGTTTCGTCAGATAGCTTGTTCATTTGATCAGCTACAACTGCAAAGCCCTTGCCACTTGCTCCTGCACTTGCAGCTTCTATAGAGGCATTAAATGCAAGCATTTTTAATTGATCAGTTATAGTTATTATTAATTCACCTAATTGATGAACTTCTTTTAATTCCATATTTAAATTATCAATGAAATTTGATGTACTGCTGAGGTTATCTGTGATAACATTCATTTGCTCATTATAATCATCTAAATTCTTATTTCCTACATTAGTAGAATTAACTACCGAGCTAACAAGATTTTCAATATTAGTTAAACTTGATTCAATTGAATTTATTTTTTCATCTACATTATATATACTATCTAAAGTATCTTTTACGATCTTAAGCTGTTCATGGGAGCTTGCGGATACATTTCCCATGCTTGCAGCAATTTGCTCATTACCTTTATAGCTGGTATCAATACTTTTTGATACCTTGTCAATTGCATCAGAAATGACAACAATATTAGTTTTAGTTAGTTCTGTAAAGCTTAACAAATTTGACTTCATATCATTAAAGGCTATACATAAGGTTTCAAGGCCTTTTGCTTTATTTATTAAAATATCACTAATGTTCAGTTGACCCTTAGATAACAATTGTGCATTAAAATTTATCAAATCAATGCCTTTAAAAAATCTTATTAAAAGAATAAGAAAAACTATTGTTATTGCTAAAATGATAACACTAGAAATGATTTGGATTCTAATATGAGTGACATCATCTCTTGTCCATAAACCAGATGTCAACAAAATTGATGAAATAACAATCATAGAAATTGCAAGAAAAATTATTATAGTACGTGTACGGTTGACAGCCTTAATTTTAGATGTTTTTGTTTGAGCCATTAATTTTGCACCTTCCCTCAATTTTTTTAGTTTAAAATGATATATAATTAAATGGTTTTTAGAACAAGTAATGATTAAATCACCTTATTATATTTTCGGCAAATTTAAAGAATATGTTTAATTCTATACTGCAAAAAGTCGGTATTAATTTATGGAAAAAAGATTATTATTGAAGCTTCAGAATGTTTCTTCCATATTTTTCTTTACTTAAAATAATATGCAACCACGGATGTTGTTGAATTTTAATATAATATGGAGTAAAATAAAAAAGTAAACTAGTCTATTCTAAAAAAGTATGAATTAGAATAGAACACTGTATACATAAAATTTTCTTGACGCTAAATTTAAAATGAGGGGAATTTTGAGGAAGACATGATATGGGATAAATTAGCTCATAGATATGATAAACTGTGGGTACAAAAGTACTCTCTTGCACCAACCCGAAGAGAGATCATATCAAAAGTTTCTACTTTGAAAAAGGGAACTTTTAAGCTTATAGATATAGGATGTGGAACAGGTCAACTAATAGAGAGTATATTAAATAAAAATCAATGTGCTACTTGTGTTGGTATTGATAAATCTGAAAAAATGATACACCAGGCAAAAAATAAAAACCTGAAGGCAGACTTTTATAAAGTAGACATAAACCAAATTTTATTAAAAGAGTTTTTATCAGACAAATTTGATGTAATTGTGTGTACTCATTCTTTTCCCTATTATAAAAACAAGAGTTTAGCATTTAAAAACATAAGTGAAGTTATAAAAGATGAGGGTGTTGTTATTTTTGCACAGGCAGCTATTAACAGTTTTTATGATAAAGTAATTATGTCAATTGTTGAGTCGACAGCCGAAAAAGCAGAGTATATTTCTAAAGCACAGTTTTTAACAACTGCACTTGAATATTTTGATATAATTGAACAGTTTAACATTAGAGAAAAATGGTTTATGCCATCAATTTGTGGATTTGTAATGAGGAAAAAGATATGAATATTCTACTTATCAGACCAAGACCCCATAAGGACACAATTGGCCTTCAAAGTGTAATGATTTGTGAGCCATTAGAGCTTATGCAGCTATCTTCTGTGTTAAAACAAAATGGACATGTGGTAAATATTATTGATATGATAATTGAAAAAAAGCCAGTTGATTATTTTGTAAAAAAATTTAATCCTGATGTATTAGGGATAACTGGATATATTAGTCATGTTGGAGTTATAAAAGATTATGCTAAGAAAATTAAGTTATGTTCAAAGGATATAAAGGTATTGGTTGGAGGGGTTCATGCAAAGGTTTGCCCGGAAGATTTTATTGATGAAAATATTGATTATGTATGTAGGAGTGCAGATGATTTTTATGATTTTTCAAGGTGTAAAGTTAGAAAAAATATCTTACCAGACCGGGAGATAACGAAAAAATATCAAAATATGTACTATTATTTATTTCAAAGAAAATGCGCACTTATAAAGACATCATTTGGATGTCCCTATAATTGCAATTTTTGTTTTTGTAAAGAGATATCTTCATATTCTGCAAGACAAATAGATGATGTTATTAGAGAAATTAAAACCATATCTCAGGAAGAGATATATATTGTTGATGATGATTTTTTGTTCAATAGAAAAAGGCTTTTGGAGTTTTATCAGAAATTAAAGGAAAATGATATACATAAACACTACTTAGTTTATGGCAGGGCAGATTTTATTTCAAAAAATGAAGATATTATTGAAAAGCTAAAGGAAGTGGGCCTATCAGCTGTAATTGTTGGAATTGAGGCATCAAGCCAGGAAGAGCTAGATTCTTACAATAAGAATGTACAAATTGATGATAATGTAGAGGCTATAAGAATTTTAAGAAAACATAATATAGAATGTTATGCAACTGTTATTTTAGGAATTGATTGGGGTAAGAGTGATTTTAAGAGGCTTTATAATTTTATTAAGAAAAACAGGCTAGTTTTTGTCAATCTTCAGCCATTTACTCCTATGCCTCGCACACCATATTTTGATGAGTACAAAAATAAACTAATAATTCCCTATGATGAACACGAAAAGTGGGATATGGCACATCTTGTAGTAAAGCCTGGTAAATTAAGCATTAGAGCATATTATTATCAAATTATAAGCCTTTACTATAAAATAACTATGTCACCAAAAAACATTATTTATATGATAAAAAGATACTCATTAAAAACAGTAATGATGTTATCTTGTGGAGCGTTAGCAATAACTTGGCAGTATATAAAAAAAATAATAAAGGGGTAAGGATTAGCTAAAATATGAAAGTACTCTTAATCAGACCACATGCGCCAAATAAATTAAACTTTACTAAGATTCTAGATAATGAGCCTTTAGAGTTAGAATACCTACATACAGCTTTAAAGGCTAAAGGTATTGAGGATTATATTTATGATGGGTTAATTGAAGAAACGACAGTTAAAGACACTATTATAAGAGAAAAGCCAGATGTTGTTGCAATTACAGGATATATCACTCAACAAAACCTTATGATAAAATTTTGCAGCATTTCTAAAGAAATTAATCCTAGTATTAAAACAATAGTAGGTGGTGTTCATGCACAGCGCAATTTTGAAGTCTTTTTTAATGATAGCATTGATTATGTTTACCGCAGTGAAAGTGTTGATGATTTTGCAAAACTTATATTAATTATTAAAGAGGGAAATGAAAAGGTTGAAAAATTAAAAATAATAAATGGTCTGTGTTTTAAAGAACAGGGGAAATATATAAAAAACCAATTAACACCAATTGATATAAATGAGTTGCCCATCCCTGACAGAGAGCACTTTTATAAAAATAAATCAAAGTTTAGGTATTTAGATTTAACAGAAGTTGCAACAATTAAAACGGCTTTTTCCTGTCCCTATAGTTGTAATTTTTGCTATTGTACTTTGCTTAATGGGGGTAAATATCAAGCCAGAGACTTAAATCTTGTTATGGAAGAATTAAAAAATTTAGATTGTCAAAATGTTCAGATTGCGGATGATGACTTTTTAATAGATAAAGATCGTTTGTGGGAGTTTATAAGGCTTATTAAGGAAAACAATATTCAAAAAACTTTTATTTGCTATTCAAGAGCAGATTTTGTTTGTGAAAATGAGGATATTATAAAAGCATTAGCAGACATTGGCTTTAAATACTTTTTAGTAGGACTTGAAGCAGTTGATGATAGTGAGTTAAAAGGCTTTAACAAGCAAACAAGTGTGGACATGAATGAGCGCTGTGTTAAAATAATTAATTCAACTTCTTCAAAGTGTATAGCTCTAATGATAGTACCTATTGATGCAGATAAGAAATATTTCGATAACTTATATAGGTGGGTAAAGAAAGTCAATGTAAAATATGTTACAGTGTCTATTTTTACGCCTATACCTGGAACTCCCCTTTTTGACCAATATAAAGACAAAATAACTTCAGAAGACCCAGAAGATTGGGATTTTCTGCATTTGGTACTAGAGCCTACAAAGCTTTCAAGACAGAGCTTTTATAGAGAATATAATAAGCTTTTTATGCGATTATACAAAATAGCAAAAAAAACAGGGATATATGACTTTATGGATTTAAAATATTATAAAAACATGTTAACAGATTATTTAAAGAGAAGAATGAGGGGGGATTAAATGAAAATTTACTTTATTCAGTCCACTCCTTATTATGGAGGCAACAAACTAGTTAAAAAAAAGAGACTTTATTTTGTTGGACTAGCTCCGGCAATTTTAGCATCTTTAGTACCTCACTGTGAGTTTGAAGTTTGTCTTGAAACAATTGATGAGGTAGACTTTAAAACCGATGCAGATATTATTGCAATATCTGGTATGGGACATGCTATAATTAGGAGTATTGATATTGCAAAAGAGTTTAAGAAAAAAGGCAAGACGGTTGTTATGGGTGGATATATGGCAAGTCTTATGCCTAAAGAAGCAAAAAAATATTGTGATAGTGTGATTATAGGAGATGGGGAATTAAGTTTTCCTCAAATGATTAAAGACTATCAAAGTGGAAATCTTAAGCCTTTTTATAATATGCCTATTAAAGAATTAACATATCCTCTTCCTAAATATGAACTGCTAACAAAAAAGAAAATAGGTAAATTTCTTCCTGTTCAAGCAGGTAGGGGGTGCCCGAATTCCTGTAGTTTTTGCTCAGTTTATTGCCTATATAAAAACACATACTTAAAACGAGATGTAAAAGAAGTTATTAGGGATATTAAAAGGATAAAAGAGCTTGGGTATAGGAAGTTTTTGCTTTTAGACGATAATATTTTTTCAGATATACCCTATTTAATGGAGCTTTTAGAGGAGATAAAAAAACTTAAAATGAAATGGATATCCCAATGCTCTATTTCAATAGCTGATAATAAAGAGGTATTAAAAGCTGTTTATGAAAGTGGATGTGAAGGACTATCCTTTGGTTTAGAAAGTATTTCTCAAGAAAGTTTAAATTCAATGGATAAATCATGGGCTAATGTTAAGAGGTATAATGAGCAGATAAAAAAAATCACTCAAGCAGGTATTGATGTTTCTACAGAAATGGTTGTTGGCTCTGATGGAGATACACTTTTAAGTATTTCAAAAACAGCAGATTTTATTGTAGAAAATAAAATAGTTATACCAAGGTTCTACATCCTAACACCTATTCCGGGCACAGTGTTTTTTGAGCAGATGAAAGAGCAAAACAGGATTATTAACTATGAAATATATAGCTATAATGGAACTAGTGCAGTACACAAACCTTTAAATATGACAGGTGAGGAATTAACTAATGCTTATTGGGATCTATATAAAAAAGTGTTTACTATAAATGCAATATTAAAAAGAACTGTCTTAAGAAAAGACTTTTTAAAACATCCATTAAAATATATTTTTTATATGTATATTAACTTTTTTTATCGGTACCAGATTAATAGGGGCATTACTCCAAACATAATATAGGGGGAAACTATGGAGCTTAAACATATTCGATCATTAAAAGAATACAAAGAATTTTATAGACAGGTTTACTTTAAAGACAGTAATTTTAAAGATAACAAAACAAATCTCCTTCCTATAGTGTGCGAAAAAAATTCTGCATTTTATAAAGGGTCAGATCAAGAAATGATTGCCGTTATAGAAGAGGGTAATGTTATTTGTCAATGTGTTTTAATCAATCATAGTCAATACAAAGAAGCTGTTTTTATGGCTTTTTTCGAAGCTCTTTCTGGAAAACATGAAGGGGTAAAATTGTTAATCAATTATGCTATAGATTTTGGTAAAAGGAGAGGTTGTACAAAAATCATAGCGGGAATTGATGGTCATCCAAATAATTCTATTGGGTTTTTAGTTTCTAATTTGACACCTCCAACTTTTGGAGAATGCTATAATAAAAGATACTATGCTCATTACTTCAGTGATTTTAATAAAATTGATTTAGTTAGTTTTATTGGGGATTATAATAAAGTAAAAGCTACTATTGATGAGGATTTTAATAGACATAGTGATTCTTTTAACCAATTTGATATTGAGTATGGAGATTTTTCATTAAAAGGATTTGAAAAAACAATTAAAATATACACTGATTTGAGCAATAAAATTTTTGTAAATCATAGGGATGTTTATTATCGTAGTTATGAAGAAGATTATGAGTTGTTTTTTTCAATGAGAATGATTCTTAAAAATGAAAACTTGATTTTTGTAAAAAAAGCAGGTGAGTATATAGGTTTTTGCTTTTGGTATCCTGATTTTAATGAACTTATAGGAATAAACAAATACTTTGGAGTGACTGGATTTATAAAATATAAAATTTTAGGTAAGATACCATGCAAAATGAAAATGGTAGAGATAGGAGTTGTGCCCCAATATCAAAATAAAGGACTTGTTCTTATGTTGTTTAAAAATGCCATTGATATTGTGGCAAATAAATATCCTAAAACAAAAAAAATAGTAAGCAGCTGGATTTTATCTGAAAATAAAAAATCCACACTTTTTACAAGAAGATATACTAAGGAATTATACAAGGAGTATGTGTATTATGAAAAAAGTATTTGAAGGAGAGGTATTTGAAGATTGTCCAGATGAATGGGAAAAAAGAATTGACAACTCTTTTTGGTTAAAGCCGGACATTTTAGAAGCTTCAAAATATAGAGATACTTCTTTTAGATATGTTGTTCATAAAAAATATATATGCTGTGAATACACTAAAAAGATAAATCTGTTTACTTTTGGCAAGTTCAAATTAAATATTCCTATAACATTTATAGCCTTGCCCTTTTCAATTGACCAGCCAGGGTTTTATGGGGATGTAAATGAGATTATAGAAGATTATAAAAAACGGAAAGGATTTTTTTTGCTTTTAAATTTAAAGGATGTCAATTCTATTAATAAAAAGTATCCAACAGGCTATACACTTTGGACCTGTATTTTTGAAAATAGGTTTGAAAGTTTTGACCATTATATTTTGAGCATAAGAAGCAACTATCGAAGAAGGATTGCCATTGCTCAAAAAAAGGGAAGTTGTTTAATTGTAAGAAAGATTAACTGTAAGGACTATGATGATAGGCTACATAAGCTATACTTAAATGTATTGGACAATTCTCAATATCCCATTGAGAGGCTAAAAAAAGAATTTTTTCAAACAGTTGATATTGACATATATGTATTTTATAAAGATGAAATTCCAGTGGCATTTATTTCAACAAAGATGGTTAAAAATACACTGCATTTTATTTTTGGTGGAATGGATTATAGACTTCGAGACCAATTTGACTTATACTATAATATGCTTTTAGAAATTGTGAAACTTGGAATTAGCCTAAAATGTAAAAAAATTAATTTTGGGCAAACAGGAGAGATATCAAAATCCCGAATAGGATGTATATTTGAAAAACGCTACATGGTTGGATTTAGTAGCAATACTTTTTTAAATACTATTGTTAAATGTTTAAAGCCATTTATTGAATATAAAAAGCCCAGAGTAAATCACAAGGTGTTTAAAGATTTGAGGCAGAAGGGAGATATGGAGAAGTTTTATGAATAGTACCGTTCAAAATAAAGAGGAGTTTAAAATAAAAACCGGGATAGATGTAGACAAATATGTGTCTCAGGATTTACTAGATGGCTTGATAAAAAATATTGAAAAAATATTTTCTGTGTTATTTACATTAATACTACCAGCTATTATTGCTAACGCAATATTTATTCCTTTATCAGTATATATTGGATTTACTTTTGACTCGTATGTTAAAGCTATTATATTTTTTCTAGTATCATTAATAATATCTGTTATTGGCTGCGGAATTTTAGGAATAAGAAATGCAGTGAAAAAAACAAGCGAAGGCATTATAAATATATTAAACTATACATTTAAAATATTTTTAAAAACATATGAAATTATAGAAAATGAGGGAAGACAAAAATCCCTGTCTTCTCTAGAATTGTTTTGTGTTATAACTGTAAATATTGTATTACCAATAATCAAGCTTGTAATAAAGAAAAAATTATTTTTTATTGGAGTATTTTTATACTTCATTTTAGAAAAGATAGTTTTAAAAGCTCTTGAACCTATAATTAATAAGCTAAACGCCTCAACGAAGGATACTGATGCTTCAAATGAAAAGGTGGAAAAAATTGAAGAAGATATAAAACCATTTTTAGAAGGAGGATTTAAAATTGTTCGAACCTCATCTAAAATCTTCACAACTATATTGGGGATAATAGGTGTTGGTGTTGTTATTTTAGGATTGGCTATTGAAGTAATTCTTTTAGTTATTTATTAGCAGTACATCATCTATATCATATTATAAAAAATATTGATTAAATAATATTTAAAGTGGGTACATATTGTTAATGGAATGCTATTTTATAGCTAAAATTTCGTATAAGGGGGAATTTGAAAAATATGGAGGGATTGCTTTATAGTTTATTGGCTGGAGTATCTACTACCCTTGGTGTTGTTGTGTTATTGATACTAGGAAAGCCTGGAAACAAACTGCTAGCCTCCTTTTTAGGTTTTGCTGGAGGCATTATGATTGCTGTTTCTGTTTTTGAACTAATTCCAGAAGCTATAGAACTTGGTTCATTGACAAGTGCTGTTATTGGATTTATTCTTGGAGCGGGAATGATGTTTTCACTTGATAAAATTGTTCCACATTCTCATATGTCTAACAGTGACAATATAGTTGTTGAAAACCCTGAAAGAATGCAAAAAGTAAAAAGTCCAATGTTAAGAACAGGTTATCTTATTTTATTTGGTATTGCTCTTCATAATTTACCCGAGGGTTTAGCTATAGGTGCTGGTCTAGAAGCTAGTCCAGAGTTAGGCTTGGTTATTGCCATAGCAATAGCCCTTCACAATATACCTGAGGGATTAGCAATTTCAGGACCTTTAAAGGCAGGTGGAGTTCCCATAGCAAAAATATTCCTATTTACTCTTTTAGCAGGTTTAATGACTCCTGTTGGAACTGCTATTGGTTTAATATTCTTTAGGATATCTCCCGTTTTTGTAGGTGCATCTTTGTCCTTTGCAGCAGGAGCTATGGTTTATATTGTTAATGATGAACTAATTCCACAGGCAAATGGAATGCACAGTCATCTTGCCAATGCAGGATTAATTTTTGGACTTATGTTAGGATTAGTAATTTTTTAATTTTAGATTTTAATATAGAATAAGTGCAGGTTAGAATAGACTTTAGTATAGTTATATTTGAATTAATTCTATTAAGGCTTAACATAAGTTTCAAATGCTATCGTTCTATTATTAGGTTAAACATAAAATCTCCTTCTTAGCATTAATTACTTAGTAATCATTGCCAAGAAGGAGGCTTTTTAATCTTTCCATACACAAAAATTTATAGATCGCCAAAGCGACTTTAATTATATCAAAAGTATTAATTTTGTTACTAAATATATTTTTTTACATCATCTAAGCTTTTGTATTCAAAGATGCTATCGATTATAATCTCTAGAATTTCAGGATCTAGTTGTACTATCTTATCTTTTGATTCTTCGGGTAATTTTCCAAATTTCTTAATCAATAACCTTATTGCTGTTTTGGAAAGAGTTTCCTTCTTCTCTTCTTTTCTTCCTTCCTGTATTCCTTCCTGTAGTCCTTTTTGTATTCCTTCCTGTAGTCCTTTTTGTATTCCTTCTTGTATTCCTTTTTGTATTCCTTCTTGCCTTCCTTCTTGTCTTAATTGTTCAGCTAAAGTCATCACAACTTCACTCCCTTCTGGATAAGTTTTTTCAATATTTTTAACAATATCATTAATATCTTCTTTAGTTAACCTCTGCCCAGCATTTAATATATACCTCATAAAGGTTTCAAAGTATTCAATTCCTGTCTGTTGATCATCTAGTTTGCTTAAGTATTCCACTGCTCTTAAAACTGTCATTCTAACAACATTACTATCTTTAGAGAATATATCCCTAAAAATAGTAAGCAAAATTCTAAGTTGAATTTCTCCCTTTATTTGCTCATCTGTATATTTGGATAAGTCATAAATCAAATACTCATAATCTGGAATAAATTTTTTTACATTTTCCGATAGTTCATTATATCCATTTATCATTTCTCCTAATCTAGTATTGACTTTCCATTCATCAATCCCATGATATATAACTAAAGGAATTATCATAGGTAGTTCATCTTTTTTCTCTTTCTTTATTTTTGCTTCCCAAATTTCAATCATATACTTTAAAAGCTGAAATGATATATTTTTGCTAATGTAGCTTTTGTGCTCAAAAAGAAAATATATATAACCTTCTCTTTTATTAATATTTACCCTAAAAAGCATGTCTGAAAATACTTCCTGAAGATCTTCATTGATAAAACTATCTTTCTGAGGCTCCAGTGTATTTAAATCTATAATATTTATAATGCTTTGTGGTAAATAATTGCTCATAAAATCTTTTGCAACTGCTTTATTTGAAAAAACTTCTTTAAAGAATTTATCATGGGGATTCTGTATTTTCATCTCATCACCTGCCTATTTCTATTATATCACTTAACCATGTATTATAAAATGAAATTTTTATTTTTGGCATAAAAATTTACTTATATTTACCAAAGACTTAAATACTTATCACAACAATAATCTTAAAGTCAAAGAAGGTTTTTAAATGACAACCAGTCGGCAATAACAGTACAAAAACTATTTATTTTATCAAAAAAAGTCTTAATTGGGTAACGGGTAAGAGAACGGGTAAGACTTCAACTGGCCCAACAAATAAACTTATTGGAACAGAGTGAAAGATTGTTTTTTGAAAACTTTGAGAGGTTAATTATATAAAACAACTATGTTAATTAAACGATTTTTTTGGTAAAATAATAGTATAGATCAAAAGGAGAGCGTGAATTATGAATACAGAAAAAGATCAAAACATATGTGATGATAATTTTATAATGCTTCCAACAGTAGACTTTGTATTTAAACTTTTATTTGGAGATGTGAAGAACAAGGGACGCTTAATTTCTCTTCTTAGTACAATATTAAAGATACCAAATGAAGAGTTTGAAGGACTTGAGATAATAAATTCAGAATTACCTAAATTATTTGAAGATGACAAAAAAGGCATACTAGATGTTAGAGCAAAAATGAAAAATAAAAAGCAGATAAATATAGAGATTCAGGTATTACCATCCATATATATGGCTGAAAGAACTTTGTATTATTGGGGAAAGATGTATACAACACAAGCAAAAGCAGGAGACACTTTTGATGTATTAAAAAAATGCATTACAATAAATATTGTAGATTATGATTTTTTACCTGTTAATAAAATGCATACATGTTATCACTTAAAAGAAGATGATACTGGACACTTGCTAACAGATGTAATTGAAGTACATTTTTGTGAACTAAAAAAGTTACGAGATAGAAAAGATATTATTGATGCTAGTGATCCATTAGTAGAATGGATGAGTTTTATAGGTGCAAAGACGAAAGGAGAGATGGAAATGATTGCACAAAAAAATGAAGTTATAAAGGATACATTTAATTATCTACAAATAATAAGTAAAGATGAACAGAATAGACTTGCTTACGAGTCAAGGCAGATTGCCATTATGGATCAGAAAACCAGAGAAAAAGAAGCCGAAAAGAAAGGTAAGATAGAAGGTAAAATAGAAGGTAAGATAGAAGGTAAAATAGAAGGTAAAATAGAAGTTGCTAAAAGTATGATTAATGAAGGAATGGAGATTGCTATAATAGCAAAATTTACAGGTCTTACAATTAAGGAAATAGAAGATTTGAAATGATGCCAAGCAAGTGGTGTGAGTTCTTGCTTGGTTTCTTTTTATGAAGATGACAAAAAGGCATACTGGAAGAGAAAAAAATTAAAAATAAAGATAACTCCGAATACTTGGAAAATATTCTGAGTTATTTTTGAAATTAATTCTATTAATTTGAGAATATAGAAGAATTTTTAAAATAGACAACAAGAAGTTTTGAACATATATTTGAAATAATAATTGTGGTCATGATTTGTATAATCATGACCACAATTTCTATTTTAACGAAAAAACAGTAATCTATTTAATAAACCAAATTCATTAGAAATTATGAAAAAATTTCTTGATTTTTTGAAAATGTTATAATAAAATGTAAAAATGTGATGGTATAAACACTAATTTAAAATTAAAGGGGAGTATATCAAAATGAAAAAAATCTCTAAAAGCATTCTATTAGCATGCGTTTTTTTAGCAATGTCATTAACTATTTTAGCAGGATTAAATTTAACTGAAATAAATGCAAATACCAATGATGAAGAATTTATTTATGGTGATGTAAATGGCGACGGCAGATTCAACAGTTCAGATATTATTTTAGTACGACGATACTTACTTGAGATTATAAAAGAATTTCCCTCGCCTAATGGGCTTAAAGCAGCTGATGTTAACGGAGATGGAGTAATCAACAGTATTGATTATGTGCTCTTAAGAAGACGTATCTTAGAAATTATAAATGTTTTTCCTGTAGAAAATATAGATCCAACACCGATACCTTCGGATACAGAACCTCCAACAGTGCCTCAAAATGTAAGACTTATATCAAGAACAGATACAACTGCAACTCTTACATGGGATCCTTCAACTGACAATGTAGGTGTAGTTGGATATAATGTCTATTTTGGCTCATCAAAATTAGCAACAACAGAAGATACAACATGTATATTAACAGACTTGCTACCAGATAGAGGTTACCTAATTAGTGTAACTGCATTTGACAGAGCAGGCAATGAGTCAGATCAAAGTGAATATGTAAGGGTAAATACTTTAGCTGAGTCCCCAACACCAGTAGGTTTTATTCAAGTGGAAGCAGGCTATAATCACTCGGTGGGTTTAAAGGAAGATGGAACGGTATGGGCATGGGGATATCAATTAATTGATGGAGTTTCAGTGGAGAGTACTGTTCCTGTGCAAGTAATTGAATTGACAGATGTAATATCAATATCTGTTGGTCGTTTTCACACTTTAGCTTTAAAGAAAGATGGTACTGTTTGGGCATGGGGCGAAAACAATTATGGACAATTAGGGACTGGAAATACTGAAAACAGTTTAAAGCCTGTAAAAATTGAGGGTTTGCCTAATATACGACTTATTGCATCTTGTGATTCTGACTCTCTTGCAATAAGTGACGATAATTCTGTTTGGGTTTGGGGTTACTTTAATACTTCAAATAAACCAAAATACATTACTGACGTTTCAGAGGTTACTAAAGTTGTTATGTATCGTACTCGTATGATATTTCTTAAAAATGATGGGTCTGTTGTTTGGATAACTAGAGATGTAAGTGAATATGTAAAAAGACATATAATGATAGATAACATCATAGATATTACCACATATGCAAATACCTCGTTAGCAGTTAAAAATGAGGGTTCTGTATGGGATTTGGGAACTTTGAATGTAATTCCAGAGTTGAAAGATATTGCAGCAGTATCGGCTGGATCTGCTTGTATATTAGCTTTAGATAAGCATGGTTATGTTTGGGTTTGGGAACGATCAAAAACGCCAGAAAAAATAATAGGAGTGTCAGATGTTAAACATATTCATGCAGGGAAATTATTACATTACTTAGTAATAAAAAGAGATGGCTCTGTTTGGGGAGGAGGAGCAAATCATTTAGGACATATAGGAAATGGGATTAGCTCCCGTTTTAACATTCCAAGTATTAATCAAATAATCTCTGGTACTATAAATGTTTCATCATCTAAACGTGAAGATGATAAATTCTATATGGCATTAAAAGAAGATGGAACAGTTTGGGCGTGGGGAAGGCGGAATAATAATGGTCAATTAGGAGACCGTAAAATACAAAACACAGAAATACCTGAAAAAATATATGGTATTTCAGAAGTAAAAGACATAGATGTTGGCAATTACCATAGTGTAGCATTAAAAGAAGACGGAACAGTGTGGGCGTGGGGATTAAACGATAGAGGACAATTAGGTAATAATACTACAGTTCAAAGTTCTAAACCAGTACAAGTTGTAACTTTAAATAATATTAAGGGGATAGCGGCGGGAAGTTATCATTCTATAGCATTAAGAGAAGATGGGACAGTCTGGACATGGGGATATAATCATTTTGGTCAATTAGGGACTGGAAACACAAATAACAGTACAGTACCTAGACAAATATCCGAATTAAAAGATATAATTTTTGTAACGGCACACAAACATCAAACTATAGCATTAGGGAAAGATGGTTCTATATGGGTGTGTGGTGAGTATCAAGGAAATAAAATTACTACGCCAATAAAAGGAACAAACCTTTTAGGTGCAAAAATGATATTTTGGGAGAATAATTTTAAAATAGCATTAAAAGAAGATGGAACTGTCTGGGCTTGGGGTGATAATAAGTATGGACAGTTAGGAGATGGAACAAACATTGATAGTAATTCACCAGTTCAAGTAAAAGGATTAACCAATATTAAAGAAATATTTGCTGGAAGCAATTACGCACTTGCATTAAAGGAAGATGGCACAATATGGGCTTGGGGAAGCAATAGATTTGGACAGTTGAATAATGGAACATATTTAGAAAGTAATATCCCTGTAAGGTCAATCGGAGTCAATTATATAAGTATTTGTGATTCAAATTTAGTAAAACAAGACGGAGCCATATTTTTTTCTGGAAAAACAGATCCTAGAAGCAATGTCCCCTACTTAACTCCCGTCAAAGCACGTGACATAGACAACACAGGAATTAGATACCTTCTTGCTAATAACGAAATTGTTGAAGGCTTTACAGAGGACATGTACCACTTCCCTCTAATGGTGCCTTTTGGTACTCTGCCTAAAATTGATGCACGTACATATCATCCTGATGCAACTATAGAAATAACACAGGCAACATCTTTCCCAGGGACTGCAACAATTGAAGTAACAGCTCCTGATGGTCATACAAAGAAAACATACACTATAGACATCTACCCTCCTTCTTATGCCAACCTTAGGTTAAACTATACATACGGTATAAATGGAACAGGGGCATCTGGTAACTTCTCACGTACTTATACTGATATGACAGCAAAAGCACCAGGATTTGAACTGGTATTTAGCAGGACGTACAACTCAACAGATAATCGTGTTGGACCTATGGGAAGAGGATGGACATTTGGATTTGAATCTCGCATAGAAAACTCTGAGTATGAAGATGTAAAAAAAGTTACATTACCAGATGGAAGCATTATGCTTTTTAAATGGGACGGCTCAAAATATATAGCAGAAAATTCAAGAGCAGAGTTGTATAAAAGCTCAATCTTTGGTACTGAAACACACTTACTGATTACAAAAGACCAATACTATTATGAATTTAATGAGCATGGATTCTTGACAGAAATGCGAGACAGGCATGGAAATAAAGTAGATATTAGAGTTGATTCATCAGGTAGAGTTTCACAAGTAACCGATCAGGCTGGAAAAGTATACAATATAGTTTATGAAGGCGGTTTTATTAGACGAATAGAAGATGTAAGTGGTGGTAGAACAGTTACATATGAATATACTAGTGGAAGACTTAGGAAGGTAACAGATTCAGAAGGAATAGATACATATTACAGATATAGCCAATATGCATTTGACTTTGCTGTTGGATCTGTATTTGTTCTAAGTGAAGTACAGGACCATAATGAAAATACAATAGAAAAAATAGATTACTATTTAGATGGTGAGCATGTAGGAAAGGTGGAAAGAAGAACAGATAGTCATGGCAATACCTTTAGATATGAATACTATCCACAATGGGGATACAATAGAATCTATGATAAAAACAATAATCTGACAATAAAATGGTATGATGAAAGATATAGCTATTCTAAATCATCTGATGAGGTAGGTTGTATTACTATCGACTATTACAAAGAAGATGGAGAAAATAAATATAATGAAGAAAAAACAATAAAAGATAGAAATGGTAATACTACAACTTATGAAAGAGACAATAGAGGTAATATTACTAAAATAATTAATCCTGATAAAAGTGAAAAGAATTTTAGATACAATTCATCAAATGATATTATTTTTCAGGAAGATGAAGAGGGCAACAAAACATATTTTGTTTATCAAAGTGGTAGACTAATGCACAAAATTGAAACAATTGATAATTCTATGGAGTATAAAGATGAGCCGATTAACAACAGTTTGCGTGAAAAATTTGCTATAACTTCATATGAATACTACACCAACGAAGAAAGTGCTTTATTAGGATATAAGGCTAAAAATCTTGTGAGGAGCATTACTGACCCTGTAGGAGCAATAACAAGATATACTTACTATCCTGATGGAAATATAAAAACAGTAACAAATCCTGAGACAAACTTTGTTACTACCTATGAATACAATTCTTTTGGTCTTGTAACAGCTGAAATATCAGCATCAGGAAATAGAACGGAGTACATATATGATAATAACGGCAATTTATTAATGGAAAAAATCATAAACCCTGATGATCCATCAAAAAGCAGTATTACAAGAATGGTTTATGATAATGCAGGAAGATTAGTACAGATTATACCTCCAAATCTATATAATCCTGAGCTAGATAATCTTTATACCAGAAGATATGCTGATAATTCAGTAGGTACAAGGTATAGATATAATTCAAAAGGTCAGGTTGAATCTGTTACAGATCCAGAAAACAATGTGACCAAATATACCTATGATATTTATGGAAATGTTGAAACAGAAGAGAAGCCAAATGGAGCAGTATATAAATATGACTATGATGCTATTAATAGAATGGTAAAATTATCATTTAAAGATAGAGCATCTTTAAGCTCATATACTGTTCTTGAAGAATACAAATATACATCTGACAACAATCCTATAAAAGAAACAACTAGGCATCTAAGTAATAATGAAACGGCTCAAATATTAGATACTTTTGATTATGCACAAAGACATATAAGAAGGGATAATCCTTCGGACATAAACAACGTAGCATCATTTACCTCTACACAATACTATGGAAAT
>VLTH01000002.1:420941-423004 GCA_008125075.1 Acetivibrio alkalicellulosi
TATGACTACTTAGGTAATGCTCTTACAAAAACAGACGGTAACAATAATACCACTACATATACATACAATGCTTTTGGAAAATTAAGAAGTGTAACTACACCAAGTGACGGAACAATAAATTCAAACACTATAAACTATCAGTACGATGTTATGGGTAGCTTAAGCTATAAGCAAGACAAAAAAGGATCACCTATTTCTATAAATGATGCTAACACATATTTTACATATGATAATCATGGAAGGCTACTAACTTCAAAAGAAGAAAGTACTACAGGAAGTGATTCAATAGGAGTATCCTTTAAATATGATGTGTATGGCAATTTGCGATTTGAAACAGATGCAAATGGCTATGTAACAGAATACAGATATGATGATGTTGACAGGCTTATATATAAAGGAATTGAAGTGACAAATATAAATAATGAAAAGACAATTCATTTTGTCAGCTTTGACTACGATAAAAACGGTAATAAATTATATGACATGGATCACTTAGGCAATAAGTGGGAGTTTGTTTATGACAGTTTAAATAGACTTCGTGAAAAGAAAGATCCATATAACCAGAGTATACAAAAGCTAAACTATAACATAAACAATGCTCAAACAGAATCATTTGATGGATTAAATAATATGACAATTTATAATTATGACAAAAACAACAGACTTATTTCAACTATCGATCCAGAGAAAAAAGAAAAGAGCACTACTTATGATATAGCGGGAAATGTCAAGACAGTATTTGATGGTAAAAACACTACCTATTATGGTTATGACTACCGTGGAAGACTAAAATCAGTTTCGGCCATTGTAGAAGGTCAACTGCTTACAACCTCTTATGAATATGACAATAACGACAACCTTATAGAGCAGACAAATGCCAAAAACCACACAACAACATATGAGTATAACTGTGCAAACAAGCTTATTAGAATAATTGACAATGGTGGACGTACAGGTACACATGGTAACTATACATATGATAACACTAAAGTTGAATACTACAGATACAATGCTGATGGCACATTAAATGATAAGGTTGATAGAAATGGTGAAAGAACCCGTTATAGATATGATGTACATGGAAGGCTAGAGGAAGAATCAGTAGGAAAAATAACTATATCATACACTTATGACGACAATGGAAATATGCTAACTGTAACTGACAGCACAGGAACTACTGTAAGAACTTATGATGAACTTTCAAGAGTCACATCAAAAACTGTACCTTATATAGGTAAAATAACATATTTGTATGATATAATAGTGGAAGATGGACTTTTAGCTGAGACTTCAACTGATCCTAAGGGGAATATTACAACAAAGATATTTGATAAGGCAGGAAGACTTAAAACAGTTAAAGATGGGGACCTTAATTCAACTGTTTCAACAGAGTATACATATTACCCTAATGGTAGAAGAAAAAGTGTTGTATATCCAGGTGGACTAAGTGCAGAATACACCTATTATGACAATGGTATGTTAAAGACCCTTACAAATAAAAGGGCTAACGGTGTTATAATGGATGAGTATTCATATACATATGATGCTGCTGGCAATCAGGATTCAAAGACAGAGATTATAAATGGAGTAGAAAAGGGAACAACTTCATATACATATGACGAATTAAACAGACTTAAAACAGTAACAGAACCTAACCTTAGAAAAACAACCTACACTTATGACAGGGCTGGCAACAGGGAAACTGAAACAATTGAAAGTGGAAGTGATACTACTGTAAATACTTATGCTTACAATGATCAAGACAGGTTAAATTCTGTAACAACAAGGCTAAATGGAAGCGTAACAGAAACAACAGGATTCTCATATGACGATAACGGAAATCAGCTTACAATTAGAAGAAATAATGAGCTAATAACAACAAATGAGTATAATGAAAAAAATCAATTAGTAAGGACTACAACTAATGGAACTACCGTTGTAAACACTTATAACGGTGAAGGATTAAGGGTTGCAAAAGAAGTAAACGGTTCTTTGACAAGGTATATGTATGAGTATTTGAAGGTTATACTTGAGGTAGATGGAGAAGGTAAACAGGTAGGTAG
>VLTH01000002.1:423104-690604 GCA_008125075.1 Acetivibrio alkalicellulosi
AATGGAAAAAATCATAAACCCTGATGATCCATCAAAAAGCAGTATTACAAGAATGGTTTATGATAATGCAGGAAGATTAGTACAGATTATACCTCCAAATCTATATAATCCTGAGCTAGATAATCTTTATACCAGAAGATATGCTGATAATTCAGTAGGTACAAGGTATAGATATAATTCAAAAGGTCAGGTTGAATCTGTTACAGATCCAGAAAACAATGTAACCAAATATACCTATGATATTTATGGAAATGTTGAAACAGAAGAGAAGCCAAATGGAGCAGTATATAAATATGACTATGATGCTATTAATAGAATGGTAAAATTATCATTTAAAGATAGAGCATCTTTAAGCTCATATACTGTTCTTGAAGAATACAAATATACATCTGACAACAATCCTGTGAAAGAAACAATTAGGCATTTAAGTAGTAATGAAACGGCTAAAATATTAGATACTTTTGATTATGCACAAAGACATATAAGGAGAGATAATCCTTCGGATATATACAACGCAGCTTCATTTACCTCTACACAATACTATGGAAATGGACAAATAAAAGAACACACTAATGAAAATGGCTATACTACATATTTTAACTATGATAAATACGATGCTGCCTTAAAAATGAAATATGATGAAAAGTGGACTCCAGTTGAGCTTGTAGGATCTACTGTTCAATATAATTATACAAGAGTATATTACGACTATGCAGGAAGAATTGTATCTGAATGGACAAGTGATGAACTTGTAGAAAAAGATGGAGTTCCTCAAAACTATATCAAAAAAACAATTGGATACTATAGTGATGGTAAAATAAAACATGTTGAGCATGGCGATGGAAGAAGAATTGATTATTTATATGATTATGACAGAAATCTTACATCTGAAAGAATACGTAAAGATTCAAATGAGGAAATAAGAGCAGAATATGAAAACAATCATTTAGGAAAACCTTATGAAAAGAGAGAATATATAAGAAGAGGAGATATTACAGGTAATTTATTTACCGATAATGGAAACCAAGTAATCAAAACAATTTATAAATACGACTTAAATGGAAATATTGAAAATGTTATAAGAGAAGGCGTTTATCCTAATTTAGGTTCAACCCATACAATAACATATACTTATGACAAAGCAGGAAGAAGCACTGGAAGTATAGAGCTTGTGCTTGATTATGATGGAACACTAAAAGAGGTACAAACTCACTCAGTTTTAAATTGGGAAGGGAACCCAACAAAAACAGAAGTTAAAGTAAATGATATAACAACAAGGACTACAAGCTATAATTACAACCCAAGAGGATTTTTAACAAGTGTTACTTCACCTGTGGGTACTACTCTTTATGATTATGACAGAGGAGGAAGGCTTATTGCAGAAGTGTCTCCTGAAAACTATAGGGCAAATTCAACTATAAGTAATATGGATAGAAATATCTATACTTATGATAAGCTAGACAGATTAATAACAAAAGCTTTTAGAGGAAGACAGGGGAGTTTTAATCAAAACGGAATATGGACTCAATCATCAAGTCAAACAACAGTTGTTCAAAAGGCATATAGATATGACAAAGCAGGTAATGTAATAAAAGAACTTGATGCATTAGGTTTTTCAACTGCATCTGGATCAAGTGATGCCCAGAAAATAAATAATGGATATGGAATAGAGTACGCATACAACCCAATAAATAAAGTAACTGCTATTTTAGATGCCCAGTCAAAAGAACAATACAGACTTACCCTTTCTAATGCTCCAAAGAGGTTTAAGTATGATGCATTAGGAAGAAAAGTTGAAGAAATTGTAATGATAGAAGAAGCAAATGGCATAGAATACAGCCTACATAGTAGTAGCAAAAAATTTGAATATGACAGTGCTGGAAATATAAAAGAAGTACAGGTAAAAAGAAATAATGGAGCTTATACTACAATTGCTTCTGCTACATATGACTACTTAGGTAATGCTCTTACAAAAACAGACGGTAACAATAATACCACTACATATACATACAATGCTTTTGGAAAATTAAGAAGTGTAACTACACCAAGTGACGGAACAATAAATTCAAACACTATAAACTATCAGTACGATGTTATGGGTAACTTAAGCTATAAGCAGGACAAGAAAGGATCACCTATTGTTATAAATGATGCTAACACATATTTTACATATGATAATCATGGAAGGCTACTAACTTCAAAAGAAGAAAGTACTACAGGAAGTGATTCAATAGGAGTATCCTTTAAATATGATGTGTATGGCAATTTGCGATTTGAAACAGATGCAAATGGCTATGTAACAGAATACAGATATGATGATGTTGACAGGCTTATATATAAAGGAATTGAAGTGACAAATATAAATAATGAAAACACAATTCATTCTGTCAGCTTTGACTACGATAAAAATGGTAATAAATTATATGAAATGGATCACTTAGGCAATAAGTGGGAGTTTGTTTATGACAGTTTAAATAGACTTCGTGAAAAGAAAGATCCATATAACCAGAGTATACAAAAGCTAAACTATAACATAAACAATGCTCAAACAGAATCATTTGATGGACTAAATAATATGACAATTTATAATTATGACAAAAACAACAGACTTATTTCAACTATTGATCCAGAGAAAAAAGAAAAGAGCACTACTTATGATATAGCAGGAAATGTCAAGACAGTATTTGATGGTAAAAATACTACCTATTATGGTTATGACTACCGTGGAAGACTAAAGTCAGTTTCGGCCATTGTAGAAGGTCAACTGCTTACAACCTCTTATGAATATGACAATAACGACAACCTTATAGAGCAGACAAATGCCAAAAACCACACAACAACATATGAGTATAACTGTGCAAACAAGCTTATTAGAATAATTGACAATGGTGGACGTACAGGTACACATGGTAACTATACATATGATAACACTAAAGTTGAATACTACAGATACAATGCTGATGGCACATTAAATGATAAGGTTGATAGAAATGGTGAAAGAACCCGTTATAGATATGATGTACATGGAAGGCTAGAGGAAGAATCAGTAGGAAAAATAACTATATCATACACTTATGACGACAATGGAAATATGCTAACTGTAACTGACAGCACAGGAACTACTGTAAGAACTTATGATGAACTTTCAAGAGTCACATCAAAAACTGTACCTTATATAGGTAAAATAACATATTTGTATGATATAATAGTGGAAGATGGACTTTTAGCTGAGACTTTAACTGATCCTAAGGGGAATATTACAACAAAGGTATTTGATAAGGCAGGAAGACTTAAAACAGTTAAAGATGGGTACATTAATTCAACTGTTTCAACAGAGTACACATATTACACTAATGGTAGAAGAAAAAGTGTTGTATATCCAGGTGGATTAAGTGCAGAATACACCTATTATGACAATGGTATGTTAAAAACCCTTACAAATAAAAGGGCTAACGGTGTTATAATGGATGAGTATTCATATACATATGATGCTGCTGGCAATCAGGATTCAAAGACAGAGCTTATAAATGGAGTAGAAAAAGGAACAACTTCATATACATATGATGAATTAAACAGACTTAAAACAGTAACAGAGCCTAACCTTAGAAAAACAACCTACACTTATGACAGGGCTGGCAACAGGGAAACTGAAACAATTGAAAGTGGAAGTGATACTACTGTAAATACTTATGCTTACAATGATCAAGACAGGTTAAATTCTGTAACAACAAGGCTAAATGGAAGCGTAACAGAAACAACAGGATTCTCATATGACGATAACGGAAATCAGCTTACAATCAGAAGAAATAATGAGCTAATAACGACAAATGAGTATAATGAAAAAAATCAATTAGTAAGGACTACAACTAATGGAACTACCGTTGTAAACACTTATAACGGTGAAGGATTAAGGGTTGCAAAAGAAGTAAACGGTTCTTTGACAAGGTATATGTATGAGTATTTGAAAGTTATACTTGAGGTAGATGGTAGTGGTAAACAGGTAGGTAGAAATCTATACGGAATAAATCTTCTCATGAGGGATGTAGATGGTGAAAGCTACTACTACATGTATAACGGTAATGCTGATGTAACAGCACTTATTAATAGTGTAACATCACAAATAGATGCTACCTACTATTATGATGCATTTGGTAATATATTAGAATCGACAGGAAATGTAAATAACAGTATTACATATAAGGGCTATCAGTGGGATGAAGAAACAGGATTGTATTACCTAAATGCTAGAATGTATGACCCAAAGATTGCAAGGTTCTTGCAGGAGGATACATATAGGGGTAATGTAAGGGATCCACTTAGTTTAAATTTATATGCGTATTGTGCTAACAATCCAATAATCTATTATGATCCGACTGGACACAGTTATGAGTACTACTTAAGAAATAAAGAAATTTACTTAAGAGATGAAGTTGAAGATAGAGATGGTGGAAAAGTTATATGGAACAACATACATAAAGTTGCTACATTTAGTTTAAATGATATAACAATGCACTATAAAGTTGAAAATGGAAAAGCATACGAATATGATCTCCAAAGTGGCGAGAAAGGGTCAAAAATAGGATATATTAACAATGGAAGAATAACCGTTACAATGGGATACTTTGAAAATACATTTATAAAAAGATCTGATTCTATGTCTATTCAGGGGACGGTAAACGATAATAAAAATGTACTTTATACTACAAGGGAAGAGGCTGCAAAATATATATTAGCTCATCCAGAAAGATTATTTTCAAGTTTTAAAGTATATATTGATAATGTCATAGAGAGTTTACCCCAAGAAATAGTTTACGTCCATCATAATTATACGTATGTATATATATTAGATGAGCATAGACAACCAGCACTTTTTGGTGTAAGATTACCCCTTCCATCAATACATGGTGAGAGTTATTATAGCTATCAATTAGCTTATACTAATGAACCCCAAATTAATGAAGGTATATTTTTGGGAGCAGGATTGTTTAAAGGTGTGGCTAATTCAAATCAGGGAACGCCTAAGACTGGAAAGTTAGTTGGGTCAACCAGTGGGCTAAAATCACATGAGGTAAAAATGGTAAATGATTTAGTTAAAAAAGGAAACACTGTGGAAGTTGTCCCACGCTCCAATATTCAAGGAGTTAAAACGTATGATTTAAAAGTAAATGGTGTTGCGACAGAGCTAAAAACACTTACCAATCCCAATACAGGTACAGGAGCAAAGAGAATTTATGAAGGATTCCAACAAGGAGCAGATACAGTAATGATAGATGGTAGACAGGCTGGATTAACATCCCAACAAGCAAAAGAAATGTTGAGTAGGGCTGCAGGTAAATACACAAACAAGCAAATACCTGGGAATGTACAGATTTGGACAAATGATGGAATAATTACTTATCCTTAAATAAGAAAGAGGTGTGTTATTATGGCACAAATGACATGTACGTGTGGAGAAGTCTTATCAAATACTCTTGCACCAAATGATATTCAATTAAGAGTGTTTACTGATAAGGAGTGGGATGATATTATCAATATTGGGCAGATTGATACATTAGATTTGCCAGACCCTAAAGTTGATGTTTGGCGATGCCCAAAATGTGAGAGGCTGTATTTCTTTGAGGATGGTAATGATAAAGCTACAAAGATTTATAGGCTTGAAGAATAGAAAATACTATATGGGTCACACAGTTCTGGCTGCTGTGACCTTTCTTTTTGCTCTTGCATATAAGAGGTAAATATAAAAAGGTACAAAATGTACTTACAATAATAAGAGGAAGAATCAGTAGGTAGAATAACTATATCATACACTTATGACGACAATGGAAATATGCTAACTGTAACTGATAGCACAGGAACTACTGTAAGAACTTATGATGAACTTTCAAGAGTTACATCAAAAACTGTACCTTATATAGGTAAAATAACATATTTGTATGATATAATAGTGGAAGATGGACTTTTAGCTGAGACTTCAACTGATCCTAAGGGGAATATTACAACAAAGGTATTTGATAAGGCAGGAAGACTTAAAACAGTTAAAGATGGGGACATTAATTCAACTGTTTCAACAGAGTATACATATTACCCTAATGGTAGAAGGAAAAGTGTTGTATATCCAGGTGGACTAAGTGCAGAATACACCTATTATGACAATGGTATGTTAAAGACCCTTACAAATAAAAGGGCTAACGGTGTTATAATGGATGAGTATTCATATACATATGATGATGCTAGCAATCAGGATTCAAAGACAGAGATTATAAATGGAGTAGAAAAGGGAACAACTTCATATACATATGATGAATTAAACAGACTTAAAACAGTAACAGAACCTAACCTTAGAAAAACAACCTACACTTATGACAGGGCTGGCAATAGGGAAACTGAAACAATTGAAAGTGGAAGTGATACTACTGTAAATACTTATGCTTACAATGATCAAGATAGGTTAAATTCTGTAACAACAAGGCTAAATGGAAGCGTAACAGAAACAACAGGATTCTCATATGACGATAAAGGAAATAAGCTTACAATTAGAAGAAATAATGAGCTAATAACAACAAATGAGTACAATGAAAAAAATCAATTAGTAAGGACTACAACTAATGGAACTACCGTTGTAAACACTTATAACGGTGAAGGATTAAGGGTTGCAAAAGAAGTAAACGGTTCTTTGACAAGGTATATGTATGAGTATTTAAAAGTTATACTTGAGGTAGATGGAGAAGGTAAACAGGTAGGTAGAAATCTATATGGAATAAATCTTCTTATGAGGGATGTAGATGGTGAAAGCTACTACTACATGTATAACGGTAATGCTGATGTAACAGCACTTATTAATAGTATAACATCTCAAATAGATGCTACCTACTATTATGATGCATTTGGTAATATATTAGAGTCAACAGGAAATGTAAATAACAGTATTACATATAAGGGCTATCAGTGGGATGAAGAAACTGGGCTGTATTATCTAAATGCCAGAATGTATGACCCAAAGATTGCAAGGTTCTTGCAGGAAGATACATATAGGGGAAATATAAGGGATCCACTTAGTTTGAATTTGTATGCGTATGTTCATAATAATCCATTAATATACTTTGATCCATTAGGTCATAGCCCAGTAAATATACAGGTTGGAGATGTGCAAGTAAGAAATGCTGCTGTAAGTGGAGGAAGGACAACAGGTAATCTTGAGGACATTGTAAAGGGACTAGGAGGAAGAATAAAGACTATAAAAGAAGGTGGAAGGTTTGGAATTGGTGGTGAAGTGGTAGCATATGATGTCTATTTAAAAAATCCTGAAACAGGTATAATGGAGAGAAAAGCTACTTATGATATAAGATCAATGAGAGATAGCGACGGAAACAGTTTTTCAATTATAAATGGAAGTGTACAGGGACAGGTTAGAGAACTAGCAACACTAGCAGGTGTAGATGATACAATTAGTTGGTGGCATGACAGAAATAAAAATCTTAATGTATTGGTTAGACCAGAGATGAAGTATGCACCAGTGAAAGTTGTTCGAGAGGGAAACAATATAAACGTTAAAGCTCATATAAATATAGTTGGATTAGCTTCTCAGGGTTTTGCATGGGAAGAAGATAATGAGAGACTTCGCGAAAGGAACAATAATTATAATTTTAAAAGATTTTATGACCTTGTATCTGAAGGGTTTAAACTTTGGGAAGGAAATTACACAATAAATGGAGAAAATGTGGATGTTAATGTAGATGTTATTACTAATAATAATTCTTCTAATCAAAAATATATAAAAGTTGAAGTTAGAAACCCAAGTAACTATGCATTAATATCTGATTCTTATGATAGAAACGGACAAAGTCACGTTAAAGTTAATCCATATAAAGGTTGGTCTATTCAAAATAATGTAAATTACGTAAGGCTTTATACAGGATACTTAAGGAATGGAGAAATAAATTTTGATGATTGGGGTGCATTTAAAGCAACATCAGCCCATGAATTTGGTCATGTTTTAGGCATTAGTGATGCGTATGATGTTGGCAGTGAGCGTTTATTAGGAGGAAGAAGATCCGCTCCAAATGTTATTATTGATGAGGATATGGATATAAGATATCAAATACCTCAAGATGCTATTATGAGAGGTGGATTTAGAGCAAGCAACTTTGTAACAGATTATGATATAAAACTGATGTGGGATGCATTCAGAACTAATACTTTTCAACATTATCCACAAGTTGATAAATAATAATTATGACAAGAGGGATGGAAATGAAAAAATATATATTATTTGTTGCTACTTTTATGATATTGTTATCGTCTTGTATAGATAGTACAATTGATGATTTTTCAAGTGATCAAGAGTTATACAGAGTACAAAGACGTGGAAAATGGGGTTTTATAAATAAAGATGGAGAAATAATAATAAGGCCTAAGTATAAATGGGCATTAGATTTTAGTGATGGTCTTGCACCAGTTCAAATAGGTAATAAAATGGGATATATCAATGAAAAAGGTGATATTGTAATTAAACCAATATTTGACTTTGCGGATGTTTTTAATGATGGATTGGCGATAATAAGAACAGGAAAACACATTAGAGAAAGAAGATATGGTTTTATAGATACAGAAGGAAATATTGTTATAGAACAACAATTCCAAAGTCTTTATCCCTTTTCAGATGAGTTGGCAATGGGACTTAAGGATGACAAATGGTTATATATTGACAAAAGCGGCAATGTTGTATTAGAGGAGCAATTTGATAGTTCTTCAAATTTCAGTGAGGGTCTTGCATCGTTTAAGTCAAACGGCAAATATGGATACATAAATAAAAAAGGAGAAGTGGTTATAGATGCAAAATTTGAAGGTGCTTTTCCTTTTTCAGACGGTCTTGCATTAGTTAATGTAATGGCAGCAGACTATCCAGAAAATATTCCAGAAGGAATGAACTTAGTTCATTTGAGTGGTTATATTGATATAACAGGAAGGTTTGTAATTGAACCTCAGTATGTAGGTGGATCGGATTTTAAAAATGGCATTGCTATTGTATCCAAGGGAGCAGATAAAATGGCGATTGATAAAAATGGGAATGTATTATTCAAATTGCCACCTTGGGGTTTTCGTTATTTTAGAGAAGGTTTTGCAGCTGTATCTATAAATATTGGAAATCCAATAATTGAAAATTTTAAATGGGGTTTCATTGACACAAATGGTGAATTATTGATTGAACATAAGTTTGATGAAGTTGGAGATTTCTACAAAGGCATTGCACGAGTAAGAATGGGTGAAAAATGGGGTTATATAAATACATCTGGAGATTACATCTGGAAACCTACTAAATGATAAGGCAGGAAGACTTAAAACAGTTAAAGATGGGGACCTTAATTCAACTGTTTCAACAGAGTATACATATTACCCTAATGGTAGAAGAAAAAGTGTTGTATATCCAGGTGGACTAAGTGCAGAATACTATTATGACAATGGTATGTTAAAGACTCTTACAAATAAAAGGGCTAACGGTGTTATAATGGATGAGTATTCATATACATATGATGCTGCTGGCAATCAGGATTCAAAGACAGAGATTATAAATGGAGTAGAAAAGGGGACAACTTCATATACATATGACGAATTAAACAGACTTAAAACAGTAACAGAACCTAACCTTAGAAAAACAACCTACACTTATGACAGGGCTGGCAACAGGGAAACTGAAACAATTGAAAGTGGAAGTGATACTACTGTAAATACTTATGCTTACAATGATCAAGACAGGTTAAATTCTGTAACAACAAGGCTAAATGGAAGCGTAACAGAAACAACAGGATTCTCATATGACGATAACGGAAATCAGCTTACAATTAGAAGAAATAATAAGATAATAACAACAAATGAATACAATGAAAAAAATCAATTAGTAAGGACTACAACTAATGGAACTACCGTTGTAAACACTTATAACGGTGAAGGATTAAGGGTTGCAAAAGAAGTAAACGGTTCTTTGACAAGGTATATATATGAGTATTTGAAAGTTATACTTGAGGTAGATGGTAGTGGTAAACAGGTAGGTAGAAATCTATATGGAATAAATCTTCTTATGAGGGATGTAGATGGTGAAAGCTACTACTACATGTATAACGGTAATGCTGATGTAACAGCACTAATTAATAGTGTAACATCACAAATAGATGCTACCTACTATTATGATGCATTTGGTAATATATTAGAGTCAACAGGAAATGTAAATAACAGTATTACATATGCAGGATATCAGTGGGATGAAGAAACAGGACTCTATTACCTAAATGCTAGAATGTATGATCCTAAGATTGCAAGGTTTTTGCAGGAAGATACATACAGGGGTGATCTAAGGGATCCACTTAGTTTGAATCTGTATGCGTATAGTCATAACAATCCAATAAAATATTATGACCCAACAGGATACTGGATCGAATTACGTGAGAACCTTGAAGCACTTCTAAAAGTACAACTTAACTATAAGAGTGTTTATGACAATCCTTATATGCCTTGGAAGAGTAAACAAGATTATTTAGATATATTAAGTGAAGAAATAGGCTTAATCAAAGAAAACATTTACAACACTGCACAAGTTTATGAAAACTGGCCTTTAGGAGTAATTGACGGGTATTATGCACGGGATATTGTAGATTCAATATTTGCCAATGGCAATACTAGGGCGTTTACATTAATTGATGATACAAAATTAGCATTGGAAATTTTCCAACAACAGTCAGATGCTCATTTTAGACAGAAACTCAAACTAGACGGTATTCAAGTAGGAGTAACAGCTGGTGCTATAGTAGGGATTGTAAAGGCTGGACCTATAGCATCTGGGGCAAGTGCTGTAAAATCGGGAACAGGTGTAGTATCAGCAAAAGTAAATAATGCAATGCTACAAACTTACATTTCTTTTACTACTGCTGCGGGTACAGTAGCTGAAAAAGGAACAGGTGTCATCAAAAAAAGTTTTAATTGGGTAACGGGTAAGGGAACGGGCAAACTTGAAAAAGCAATGCTCAAATCAAATTCTGCTAATCAATGGGGAACTCTATCTGATGGAACTAACCAAGGAGTTAAACATTTTAAAAACTATTGGGATGAATACCCTGAACGAATTCCTTCATTAGCTAAGCGTTTAGGAGTTGCCCCTAATGAATTTGAAAACACCGTTAAAGGATTTGAGAATTTCACCAACGCTGCTCAAAAAGTAATAACAAATCATTCTTCAATGAAAACAGTTGGTGATAAAACTATGTATTTCATTGAAGGTGCAGAGAAAGCTAAAAAGGGTGTTGCAGTAATTGTTCAAGATGGAAAGATTCAAACAATGATGCCAACCACTCTAAAAGATTTCTTAAATTTACAATAAGAATATATGGAGGTAATTATGCCTAAAGCAAGGATTAGAGAAGTAAAATATGATGGATATGAAAGACTCTATTTATTGGACTTGATAGAATCAAATAACAAAGTATGTGCTTATGGTCTAGAATATGATAATTATGTTAAGAGCGGTTCAGAAGTTATTAAAGAAATAGTTGAAAAAGAATGCAATTTCTCAATAGAGTGGGTTAACAAAATTAGGGTAGCTAGTTTTGAGGTTGATGAAATTATACAAGATAAACCAGGTTCATCACATACTGTTTGCAATGTTACAATTTCTAAAGTAATTGATTCAGACTCTTTTGAATGGTTTAGCAAGTATTTAGGAAAAGTTACCACGGAAATTGAAAATGATGTTGATTTTTTAGAAGTAGGTATAAAAGTATCATTTACAGGAAATCTACGTGTGTACTTCGAAAATTTGTAGGCATGTTTGAAAAGTGGGAATTTTAGCCCTATAAAAATTGGTACGGTTTACTTAACAAAAGCTAAGGTATAGAGACTTAAAATAACAATATTTAATTAATATTCAGGCATAATGTAGTTGTTTTCACTATATTATGCCTCTTACAAATTACAAGCATGTTTAATAATGGATTTGAAAATCAAAAAAGGCTAAAGTGATATTATCATAATGATGAAAAAGAAGGGATAAAAATATATATTTATATAATAAACAATTTGAACATATAGTTGCAGTCAAAGACGGTGGAAATGACCATCTAAATAATCTAATGTATGTACATAGTTACTGCTATTAAACTAATAATTCTTTAAGTAGCTGGAGAGTCAATGATAATGACAATCTTATAAAGGCTTGAGCCGTATGAGTGGAAACTATCATTTACGGTTCTTAGGCGAGAAAGGGGAAGCGATTCCCCCTACTTAGCCGAGAGAAATTTGACAGTGAAAAGGACGTTGATC
Source organism: Acetivibrio alkalicellulosi (assembly GCA_008125075.1). Classification (GTDB taxonomy): domain Bacteria; phylum Bacillota; class Clostridia; order Acetivibrionales; family Acetivibrionaceae; genus Herbivorax; species Herbivorax alkalicellulosi. The sequence continues at coordinate 435,411 of VLTH01000002.1, forward strand.
AAATTGAAGGAATAGAACTTTGGCTAGACTTTATAAAGGAAGTAGATAAAAAAGGAAGTCAGAAAAGGTTGGAAAGATTAAAGGAAAGGAGTGACAAAATAAAGATGGCAGTGGAGATGATAAAAAAAATTAGTGCAGATGAAAAGATTTTAGAAAAATACTTAGAAAGAGAAAAAGCAAGAATGGACGAGATGTCTAGGCTTAAGGATGCGCAGAAATAAAGGGCAAAGCAGAAGGTAGAGAAGAAGGTAGAGAAGAAGAAAAAAAGGCATTAATTATAAAGCTGCTGAGAAAAAAACTTAAAAACATACCAGAGGAGATAATAAATATAATTGAAAAAACAAATGATTTGGATATGTTAGAAAGACTTTCGGACAACATATTTGAAATTAATGCTATTAAAGATATAGAAGAATTTTTAAAATAGATAACAAGAAGCTTTGAACATATATTTTAATAATGTGTAAATAAATACTTTGAGATATATTTCGAATAATAGTTGTGGTCAGGATATTATTTTTTATTACAATCATGACCACAATTTTTATTTTAACCAAAATAGTTGGATTAAATCTATTTACCAAACCTAAATCATTAAAAATCATGAAACATTGCCCCGATTTTTTGAGAATGTTATAATAAAAAGTAAAAATGTGACTGTAACTGGCACTACAGGAACTATTGTAAGAACTTATGATGAACTTTCAAGAGTTACATCAAAAACTGTACCTTATATAGGTAAAATAACATATTTGTATGATATAATAGTGGAAGATGGACTTTTAGCTGATACTTCAACTGATACTATATGGTACAATTGATAAAGGATTAACAGGGAATTTACATATAATCCCAATGCATAAAACTCCTAAACAAATAATTGAAGAGCTCAGAAATTGATATATTATATATATAGTAATAAAATGAAGGGAGAAGGATTTTGAATGTTTCAAATATTTAAACTGTTAATAAATTGTATTATAACACCTTCCCAAACAATTACTAATAGTAATTGTTTGGACAATTATAATAAAAAAAATATGAATATATTAATAATTATTTTAGTTACCATTTTATCAATATTAACACTTGTATATTACAGTACATATTCTATTTTAAGTATACAGTTTTTATATGCTATATTATTTATAACGCCAGTATTATACCTAATTAATAAAATTATAATAGCAATATATTATTTAGTGTTTAAAAAACTTATTATTCAACCAAATAGCTTCAGAAATCTTGAAAGGAAACTATTGCCTTTTGTTGTGATACTTTTAATTTTTTCTATAATAATATTTTTTATAAATTATTACTTTTACAAATCATTTGCCTATTTGCTACATATTCTTGTTTTTGCATGGTTCAACATACAAGTATATAGAGTAATGAAAAATCAATCAGAAAAAAAATATGCAAATGCTATAATGAGAAAATTTTCAGTTATAATATTGATAGTAATATCCATAATATCTTTTCAAATTGTGTTAAATAACATTAATGAAAAAAAAGAGCAAGCATATAGCATTAGGGAAGAAGTATTTGAGGTTTCTTCATATGGTTATAATATTCTGGTTCAAAAAATGGATTCTAAAGAAAAGGTTAGTGAAGAAGAAAGATATTATATAATTGAAAAGCTTAAACGTCATGGGTTAGGTACATTATCTGAAGATGAACTTGAATTAATATTAGCGGTAAATAGTATGTGTTATGCTTCAATTAATTACTTTAACTATAAAGAAAATAATAATGTAGAGGGAATGGAAGAACAATTAAACATTTATGAAAATTCTAAAAATACAGCTATGGAGTTATTAGATAAATTATAATATTATTCATAAAGATAGTGAAGTTGTTTAGGGTGCAAGTCTCAAAAACTTAATACTTAATAAGGCTAAAACACGAATCAATATTAATGCTCCTGCCCCTAAAGATGGAGTGCTAAATATTGGAGCAGGTCAAAATCCTATGCCTGGTGCTTATAACATAGACTTAAAAGCATTAACTGGAGTTTATGTTGGTAATGTTATTGATTTAAGTAATATAACAACAGGAAGTCAAAGCACAATTATTACGCAGAATTCTTATGGTTATAATCCATTAACATCAAAAGTATCAAGAGTATTACAAAAAGGTGGTGCTATTCATTTAACACTTAGCCAACGTTCCGAAGTTTTCGGCGAAAAAAGGCTCTATCCAAATGTAGAATGGATAGAGCTTAATTTATGCACACCCCGCCGAAAATTTTGGAATTGCATGATGAACGAAGCCGCTGGATGTAGTAGCTGATATGGGGATTTAATTTTTATTCATTCCTGCTAATTGCAACTTTTCGTCATGATACTTCTAAAATTTAACATAGAATATTGCCTCATTGCTAAAAATAGGTACAAGAAAGCAGACCCATGGTTAATGGGTTTTTAATTTTTTTATTCAGTTAACAAAAAGTTATTCTCTTAAAATAATTCTGTTTATAAACTCAGAACCACAAAGAGGGCAACAAAAAATATCAGCACCAAATATTTTTTTTATAATTTCACGCCTACTAAGTCGTTTTACTTCTGTAAACCTTGAACCAGTGAGCTTTTGACATAGCTTAAGTTTTGTTTTTTTGTTTCTATTACTTAATAGACCAAAATGTCTAATCTTGAAAAACCCCTTAGGGAGAACATGCATGAGAAACCTTCTTATAAATTCAAAAACAGAAAGATTCATTACCTTTTCTTTGTTGTTATCTTTATAATCTCGCCATTTAAAATAAACACGATTATCTTTAACGGTTATTAGTCTGCTATTTGTTATTGCAATTTTATGAGTGTATCTACCAAGATACTCAATAACATTTTCAGGAGTTTTAAATGGTGGTTTACAATAGACAACCCATTCTTTAGTATAAAGCTCATTTTTAAGAGCTTTAAAGTCAATTTCATTTAAAAAATGTGATATCTTTTTTTTTCTAAGAGTAAACACAAATTATGCATAAACTTTCCTCTAAATTTCCTGCTAAGTACTTTTACAGGAATAAAGAATTTCTTTCTTGAATGTTTAAAAACTTTTTCAGATGGTAATAAACCACCCCCAGGAACTATACAGTGTATATGAGGATGGAATGATAAATTTTGTCCCCATGTATGTAAAACAGTAGTAATACCAATTTGAGCTCCCAAGTATTTTTTATCCATCGAAAGTTCTGTAAGGGTTTCAGATACGCACTTAAAAAGAAGATTATATAGATGTTTTTTATTACTAAAAATCAATGTGTTCAATAAATCTGGTACTGTAAATACAACATGAAAATAATGAGTATTTATAAGCTCAGACTTTCTAGCATCAACCCATTCTTCCTTTGCGATGTTTTGACATTTAGGGCAGTGCCTATTACGACAAGAATTATAAGACATTTTCTTGTGACCACACGCCAAGCATTGTTCAATATGCATATCTAAAGCAGAAGTTCTACAAGCTTCTATAGAATCCATTACTTTCAAAGAATCTATAGGTAAAATATAATTTTCTCTAAAGCTTTCACCGTATTCTTTAAAAATAGAATTAATATCATACATCAAAATCACCACCATCAAATGGACTACTAGTGCCAAGAATATCTTTTCGAGCCAAATGAATATAGATCATAGTTGTTTCTAATTTTTCATGTCCTAATAAGTCTTTAACAATTATAAGATTTGTTCCTTGTTCCACAAGATGGGTGGCAAAACTATGTCTTAGTGTATGAGGAGAAACATTTTTAGTAATACCCGCTTTTTTAACTGCTTCTTTAAATGTTGATTGGATAGTTCTTGTGCTAATAGGATTAGAAGGATTTTGACCAGGAAAAAGCCAATCAGTGGGGCGAAATTTTTTAAAATATGTACGAAGTATTTCAAGATTGTTTTTGGATAATAGTGCAAATCGATCTTTGTTTCCTTTTCCTTGTCTAATAAATATTTGCATGTTCTTACTGTCAATATCAGAAATTTTTAATCTTGAAACTTCACTAACTCTTAAACCTGCTGAATAAGCAGTTACAATCATTGCTTTATGCTTTAAATAAGAGGCATTTTTAAATATTTTATTAACTTCATCTTTTGATAATACCTCTGGAAACTTCTTTTTATTTTTAATTCGTGGTATGTGTTTCATATTCCAATCTCTTTCGAATACAGTTTCATAAAGAAACCTAATAGCACTATAGCAACCATTAATAGATTCACTGCTAAGTTTTTTAATTTTTATGGCATGATGTAAAAAATCTCTTACATGATCATAATTCATTTCACTAAATGGAAGATTAAAATGATTTGTAAAATGCCTTAAGTTCATTAGATATTTTTTTTGAGTTGAAATTGCAAATCCTCTAAGTTCCATTCCTTGTTTCATTTTTTCAAATGCTTTGTTATTTGTCATAATAGATACTCTCCTTTAAAAATTATTTGATTTAATTTTAAAGGAAAGTATAGTATAATTGTTATATATTTTACTCGAGATTAAAACAAGCAACAGCCACCGCGTAAGCGGTTTAGTTCAACAGGAGGTATGTCTAATAAATACTTCAAAAGTGTTTACAAAATGACTGCTGAACGATTAAAGGCTGATAAATATACAATAGTTTCAAAGGGAGAAGCTACAGATGCAACAGTTGGCAACCACACTACTGGTGAAATAATAAGAAGTACTATGATGAAAAGTATTTAAAAGAAAGATAGGAGGTTTAAATTGAGATATATACTTGATATAACAAAAAATAATTTTGAAAGGATCGATTTTACTGAGGCGAAAATTCTTGATTTTCATTGTCAATGCAAACTTCCAAGCAACGTAGAATTTAAAACATGGGGAGCTACCATATTATCATCACCTACTTGGAATCATGTTGAAAAATTTGATAGTTATTTGACAAATAATGATGATATGTATATAGCGGGAGAAGGGATTGTAAAAATTGACAAAGTAATTGGTGGTAATGTTGAAGTTTATGCATATGATAATATAAGAGGTTCAAATAATCGAACAATTGTAGCAAAAAATTGCGACGGTTCGGAATTAGTGTTTAGAAGAGAATGGCAATTTGATAAAGGCTATAAGTTAGATGAATACTTATGGGAATGTGTTATGAGTTGGCCTGATGGATTTTGTAATTTAAAACTTTATAGCGATAATGGTAATGTAACTTATGAGTTTGATACAAAAAATATGATATCTGTAGAAGAATATATAAACAATCCACTTGTATATTCTTATCATGAGTGTCCGAGTGTTTGAAATTCAATCAGGCTAAAGTATATTAAAAAAATGAATATTTAACCAAAGAGCTGGAATGTGCTCCAAAGGTATTCCAACTCGTTGGTATATTAAAAAAACTCTCCATATACATTTTAAGTAAGTGGAGAGTTGTAGATTGTAAATTTTAAACACAAATTAAATTTAATCTATACTATCAAATACTGGAACCCTTTCGTAGATATCATCAATTATAGGAAATCTCTCATCAATTTAGTCATCTATTGGAATAAAACCGGCTGTTAGGTTAACATCAACTGATGGATGCTTATACATTTCTTTACCATAGATAAAACCAGTATATGTTGAATTAATGCCATTTAGAAAAATTTCACCATAAGGAGCTATCAGTAATCCAGAAAAAATCGTATTATCAGCATCATTTCTGATACTACCTCCACTAGAAATAAAACAAACATCTTCAAGGACAAATTCACTACCAAATGGCTGGTGTGAACCTCCAATAGTAATATTACCATCTGCTATAACAAAAACACTATTTGGAGAAGTGTTGTCTACATGTCTAATGGTATTAGACATTTTAATACTCTGAGTTTTAATATACAAACTGCCCATAAAATACATATCAGATTCAATTATAAAACTATCAGTACCTAGAATTGAAAAAGTGTTTGAACCTGAATCATATTTGACATATACAGTCTTCGCATCGTTTAAATAAATTATATGATCAGCAGTAGGGAAATCACTAGGTCTAAATATATTTTGTAGATCGTCAAATCTTTTATTGAGAGTTATTGCATTGTCAAGGATGTTTTCAATTAGATCAATAATAATTTGAAACTCAAACTGGTTTAATTCAATTGAATCAATTTCATGAATCTGATTAAGGTTTTCAACAGGAAAAACATCAATACTATATGTTTTTTTACTAAAACCATCTTGGGCTGTTACTTCAATTGTTGCAGTACCAGGAATGGATATTGGTTGAGTTATATTAATTGTTGAATTTAAGTTGTACGGTATTGCATTAATAAAGGGTACAGAGTTTGTACAAATATTTAATGAATATTTATCAAGATCTTTTGTAAAATCTTCAACGATTTCGTTATTTACAATTAGATAACGTAACTCTGTGTCATTAACATCACGTACCTTTACAGGAATATTTGTAAGTCTATTGGGATTTACACTAAACATAAACATTGATCCATCTTCTTTAAGAGCTATTGAATCATATAGCTCAACAAAACCTTCTCCAATTGCTTTTACAGGAATATTACTATTTGAGTATGTACCTATTCCTAATTGTCCGATGTCGTTTCTACCCCAAGCCCAAATTGTACCATCTTCTTTAAGCGCAAGTACTCTTTCAGAAGTTGCTGAAATTGACTTAACATTATCAAGATTTTCTACTTGAATAGGCACTGTAGTAGATTCATAAGTACCATTTCCTAATTGACCAAAATCATTTCTACCCCAAGTCCAAACAGTACCATCTTCCTTTAATAAAACAATAAAACTATTGGTATAATATGACTGTATGCTAGAAATTGTAATTATCTTTGTTGGTGTAGTATTGCTTTGAGAACCCCAAACCCAAAAAGAACCTTCTTTGTCTAATGCATAAGTTTGATAACCGAGTGCTTTTATGCTTGCAATTCCTTCTAGAGAAACTTGTATTGGAGTATTACTATTTTCAGTAGTGCCATTTCCTAGCTGACCAGAATTATTTCTACCCCAAGTCCATACAGTACCATCCTTCTTTAATGCAATAGAATGAAAAACTCCTGTAGCAATATATGAAATATCAGTTAGGGTTGTCACCCTTGTTGGAGAGTTAGTACTATTTCGAACAGAACTTCCTAATTGACCATAATTATTATCCCCCCAAGCCCAAACAGTACCATCTTCTTTTAGTGCAAGACAAAAGTTATTTCCTGAAGAGATATCAACAACACCTGATAATATTTCATTTCGTGATGATTGATTTGAAGTCCATGTCCATAAAGTACCATCTTCTTTTAAGCCAACAGATCTCATGCTTGATAGCATAGGAGAATAACTAACTACTTTTTTAAACTCAGATTGTGTTGGTGATATACTAATTGCAACACTGTTATTAAAATATTCTACATTACCTAATTGTCCACTAGAGTTACTGCCCCAAGTCCATATTTCACCACTAGTAGTTAATGCTGCTGCATTAGTATTACTACTAGATAATGAAGATATATTGTTTATAGTTGACAGTTTGTAAGGTGTATTATGTGAAATATCTAAAGTAGTATTTTTACCCCAAACCCAAATACAACCATCTTTACTTAAAGCCATTGAGTGGTTATTAAATGAAGATATTGAAGAAATATTATTTAATGCGGTTACTTGAATTGGTGTAGAACTGCTTGTGCTAGTTCCATCGCCAAGTTGATTTTCATTATTATAACCCCAAGCCCAAACGGTTCCATCTTCCTTTAACACAAGAGAATGTGAGCTACCTGCACTTACAGAAATAGCATTTGATATACCTGATACTTCTGTAGGATGATCAGTATGTCCAGTTATAAATGAACCAAATATCCAAACTGATCCATCATTTTTTAATGCTAGAGAATGTCGATCAGCAGATGATACAAGTTTAACATCTGAAATGCCTGTTAGTTTTGTAGGTATATTTATACTATCAATAGATCCGATTCCTAATTTTCCACTAGAATTGTGACCCCAAGCCCAAACATCACCATCCTCATTAATAGCAAAAGATTGATAATTTGCAGCCTCTATGTATTTTATATTGTATAATCCATCAACTTTAACTGGATTAATACTATGTTCATTATGTCCTTGTCCTAATTGGCCAGATTCATTCCAGCCCCAGGCCCAAACAGTTCCATCCTCTTTTAAAGCTAAAGCATGTAGGTTTCCTACAGATATAGATTTTATATTTATTAATTCAGGTACTTTTGTTAAATTATAATTTGTATCACCAACTATATTTTTACCCCAAGTCCAAACGCTGCCATCATCTTTTAATGCAACCATGAAAGCATTTCCAACTGCTACGTGAGTAAAACCTTCAGGTATTATGTCTGGGCTTGGCGGAGGCTCAATTTTTGCAGCTGGAAATATATCAATAATCTCTAGGATATATCTTCTTAAAAGAGCATAATCAGTACTATTTATCTGCCCATCCCCATTTACATCGGCAGCTTTTAATCCATTAGGAGAAGGAAAATCAGAAATAATTTCAAGTAAGTACCTTCTAGCTAATGTAATATCTGTGCTGTTAACTACCCCGTCACCATTTAAATCTCCATAGATAAATTCTTCTGAAACGTTACTTGCAAGAGAAAAATAACTCACACTTAATAAATTTGTTAAAACAATTGCTAAAAATAAAGATGTTGCTAAAAATTTTCTTATTTGTTGCTTCATTTTTCATTCCTCCTGTTTTAGTATATTTTTTATTATATAAGGATAGCTAAATTATTACTAACACTTTTAACCTGTCATCAATAATGTCTTTAGTGAAAGTTATATATTTAACAATCCTAAGTTATAATTAAATTAAGGTTATCCACAAGACTATAACATTTAGAAATCAATAAACAAATTTAGATGAGTTTGATAAAACTACTCCTTTGAAAGTAGTAGATACAATAGATAAATAAATGCACAACACAAATAAGCTTTTTCTCATTTTTTACTCCCCCTAAATATTTTTCTATGTGCTGGAAAATAGAAGCACTTTTATAGTATTTTATAACAATAACATTTAAAATGCAATATAAACTAAAAATTTAATGTTTAAATAGACATTCATGAGCAAAAAACTCACCAACATAGAATGAAAAATACAAAGCGAATGAATGATGCTGCGCATGCGCATATTTGCTAAGCAAACAAATTGCACGCGCATTAAATCAAAAGGTTCTATTCTGAAAAGTATTTTCAGAATAGAAATATTATTAATATGCTCCAATAGTGTTAAAAAATAAATTGAGTCTTTGTAATCAAAAAATATGTATATAGCGTAGTGTTTATAAAGCAACAACACAACAAATATACGAATATACACCATAAAAGAATATGTTATTAAAATTTCTGAAAATAACAAAGTGTGTAATATAAGATAAATACGCTAATTTATTTAAGAGTGAAAAAAATTAAAGATTTATACTTGTTATAAAAAAACATGGAAAACAAAATTAAGTATAAATTTGATACTTGCAAATATATCCTAATGCTTATTCACAAGTATGGCAGAAACCGTAATAAATGGAGAAGGTCCATTCTCTACACCTATACCAATATGAGTATATATAGGGCTGATCATCTGATTATAATGGCTTTGAGAATTGCACAATAAATTAAATCCATAGTTTACATTAGAGGATTCTACTATTAATACCGTTGCGTGAGATAAATAACGAATATTAAATTTTGTTAGCATTTTTGAAAAGCTGCCATAAGTAGGAGAGTTCGGCGAAAGGTAACTGTTTGCAACCATGTCATTTGCATGAAATCTTGCAACTTGGGCAAGTTCAGAATCAAGTATAAGAGGTGAGACTCCAAGACTTTGTCTCAAATTATTAATATTAGTAAGAAATTCTTGTTCATAGTTAGTTAAACTTATAGGTGAAGGCGGAACTGTAATATTTTCAGCTGGAAATACATCCATTATGCCAAGAACATATCTTCGTAATAAAGCATAGTCAGTACTATCAATTTTTCCATCAGCATTTAAATCAGCAGCATATATACTTTGCTGAGAAGGTAAATTGGGAATAATACTTAAAAGATATCTTTTAAGTAGAATTACGTCAGAACTATTAATTTGACCATCACCTGTTAGGTCTCCATACATAATAAAATCAGGACTATTATAAGCATGTACGTTGATAAATTTTGTATAATTTGAAAAACAAATAAAAGTACATATAACTGAAAATGTAATCATTAAACAGCTAATCCTTTTCATTAATAAAACCCCCCCTATTCTTTTGGTTTAAGTAAAAATGATTTAATTAAACAGATAATTATCAAACCAACGGAATCACCTCCTGGAATTATCATAGTATTAACACCATGAACTTAATAAAACAGGAGAAAGGTTAAAATAAGATTGTTTGATAAATCAGTATGAGCCGGAGTATTTAACTCCGGCTTTATACTAATTAATTAATATCAATTGAATGTTTGATTGTTATATCTTTATCTTCAAATGGTGCAATATGCTCTTCTGTAAAAGAATTGTCCTGTTTGTCTGTAAAGGTGTATTTTGCATATGCGTGCTTAGCATTTTCCTCATTACTATCAAGTATTATTGTTGCTACTTGCTCACTAGCAGTTGACTCAAAATGTAAATTATCTGGTATTATAGTTGCTTTAAGTAGTATATTTATTTTGTTTATTAAATATGTATTTTCATTTAATATAACTGAAAAGTCATCAGGGTCGAAAGAATAAGTAAACACATTAGCATTTTCAGTTTCAGATAAATATAAATCGATATTTGATGAATTAATTATAAATGGCTCAGGTTGATCACCAACAGTTATTTCAGCACCAAATATTTTTAGATCTTTTTTAAGCTCAGCTGAAAAATATAAGTTATTAAGTTCTAAGTCTCTTGGTTTATAAGATTGTGAGTAATCAGATGGTTCAAAAGTTTCAAGAATACTTGGAAGCGAATTTGAACCGTCTAATTTATGATAATTGCTTATGCTAAGGTTATTTTTAACATAGCTTTCTGTTAATAAAGCTAGACCTGTTAGGTCTTCATCAACAGATGAAGATATATCTATTAAAGCTACATTTATATCATCATCAGATAGCATACTCATAACATTGCTAGTATATATATCAGGCCAATAGTTACCAGAGTATCCAGGGCTTCTAGTCTGGGATGATGAATAATAATTAGATCCAGTGCCAAAAAACAGTTCGTTTGTGTTAACTGGGTGTGTTCCCACAGGTAAATTATTGATGGTGCTATATGCATTAGGTTGTCTAGCAGTAAATACTATTATATATTTTTCAGATATACTGCTTTCAAAACTATTATATGCTAATCTTAAACCGTCACCTAAATTACTTAAAATAAGGTCTTCGTTATCTGTTTCAATCTGAAGAATCTTATTGGAAATATTAGAGAAATCATCACTTACTTCTGCTAAAACACTAGCTTTGTTTGAATATAATATTACACCTGCTTTGGTTTCCTCACCTAAACTATTTTCAACGTAATTAGAAAGAATGTTTTTAATATTATGAATAGCACTAGTTTGAGGCAGACGACCAGTAATATCATCTGAAAGTTTTTCACTAGGACCTTTAAATGTTGCAGGGGCAGTAATGTTTAAAGTTTGACCAATAATACTTCCAGTGTAATTACTACTATCACCACCAAGATAGATATTGCCTTGAGGAGCTAAAAGTAATCCAGAAAAATCAGTATTAGCTACACTGTTTCTAATGTAACCTTTATGAGATATTAAATAGATATCTTTTATTTTCTGTTCTATTTGACCACTTAACTCAGCTTGAGCTCCTTCTAATATAATATTACCAGAAACTAAAACAAAAGCAGTTTCAGGAGATTCACCATCGGTAATTATTTCTTCCGACTTTCTCATGCCAGGTACAGAAATAATAAGATTACTATCGAAATACATATCTGATCGTATAATAAACTCAGAGTTACCAAAAATAACAAGATAATCTTTAGGTTCAGTGTCATCATCACGTTTTACTGTTTCAGCCTTCATTTGAATATTGTTTTCTAAAGTAATAACCTTACTAGTATCTATTGGCGATTCAGAGTCAAGAGGATTTTGTCTAAATTGATCAACTGAAAAATAACTCATAGCACCTAACCTATCATGAAGCTTAGCAGCATTACTTTGTATATTAGCAATTAGCTGATCAATTAATACAGGATCACTATTGTCAGCATCTAAAGGTTCGAAAAGATGGTCGTATTGTGATTTGAAAATATCTTTTTCAGCTTCAGTCATGCCTTCGCTTACTATTCTTCCACTTTCAACAGTTGGTTTATTCCAATCACCTTGAGTTAAACCTGAGTAAAAAATTAGTCCAGGAGACTCAACTGTGCCGTCTTCTGCAATTTTGTCAAGTATTCTTAATTTATTTCGATCCATTGTGTTGTTTAAATTTTCTTTGATAAAAGTGTCCCCTTCTATAGTAGTATCAGATGGACCACCTTGAAAATTAGCATATGATCTTGAAAACAATGTATGCTTAAAAAGTACTTCTGGCAGGTCTGGATCCACCATAGCTAGAGATGAATCTAAAACAAATATAAACTCTTTGGGTATATTAACAGATCTTTCAATTGGAGTAATATTTGCAGATTGAATATAGTTAATGTCGACAGATTTTCCTAAAGTAACAGCAGGAATTTCCTCAGAAATATCTTCATAAATAAAAGTAGATCTAAGTGAGTCTGCATTTACAAATGCATTTAAGCACATTACACTTAATAGAATAATCAATGTAAAACAAGTACTTCTTTTTATAAAATTCTTTTTCATACACTATACCTCCCTGTAATTAATTTATTTCATATCTTGCAACTGTGATGTAATTATCGTTTTCATTCAACATTTTTACTAATACAAACTTTGGTTTGCTTCTAAGTGTATCTATTGATGCACGGAAATAATATCCACCATCAGGTAATTCAGTGATTAGAGGTAAAATTGTGAAAGGAGTGGGTGAATTCGAATGAACCTCTAAAAGCATACCTCTTGCATTTGAATTAGTAGTCCCTGTAATAACAATCCTATTGCTTTCGTCCTTATCGCTGATGCTGTCTACTGTAAATACCCTATCCTTATATGTACCCTGTTGACCTAGTTTTAAAACTTCCCTTGAAAGGGTTATGGTAACAGTTCTTGTAACGCCGTCCCAGCCTACGTCTGCGCCGATACTTTCACTTACAAACCTTAGGGGTACAAAAGTTCTATTGTCGGTTATTTCAGGTGGTACATCAAGAGTTCTTCTTTCACCGTTTACAAATGCAACATTTCTTCCAATTCCAAGCTCCATGATTGTTGTTTCATTTCTGGCATAGACAGTACGTGTATTACCGTCCCATGTTACGTCCATTTTAAGTTCTTCAAAAATCCTTCTAAACGGTACCAATGTCCTTCCGTCTTTGATGTAAGGTTGTGGGTCGTTTGCGTCAGTCCCAAATTCCATTATTTTCCCGTTGATAATAACTGTGATGTCAGTATTAGCAGATACATTGTTTGTAAACAAAAATGCACTACAAAATAGCATACAAACAATAGATAGCAAAACTAATACACTTAGTTTTTTCATATTCTGATTCCTCCCCAAAAATATAATTACTATCGATTTCACGTCCATATCTTATAATATTCAATTATAATAACAACATAGAATAAAAATAGAATTGTAAAATCTCTTATTACATAGCATAGTTCAAACAAAAGATATTTGTGAAAAATCGGCTAAAGCCATTAAATAATGGCCTTATGTACATTGTGTTTAATTATCACCCCTTTAAACAACAAAGTAAAATTTATTAAACGTTGAAATGTCTATTCCTATATGGTTCCTTTATCTATTAAGTGGAACCAATTGATTTTGTAGCAGTTTAACTTCTCATACTATATTATATATCAAATTACGGAAAAAATAAAGGCTATTTTACCATAAATACAGAAAATCTAATTCTTTTTCCTATCATGAATGGTAGTAAAAATAGTTACACTACAAATACCAAAATTTAACTTGGCTTTTTGGTGGTAAGGTCTTTAATAAACATGTAAATTTAATTATGGAAAAATCCGATATATTTTAAAGAAGTATAAAAACAATTAGGATTGAAGGGAATAATGTGGATTTAGCTACTTTGATAGGAATTATAATTGGAATAATATGTATTATTAGTGCAATAGTTTTAGGTGGTAACCTGTTGACTTTCTGGAGTATTGCCTCTGTTTTTGTTGTGCTCGGTGGAGGTATTGCTTCAACGCTCATTTCATACCGGGTTGGTGAAATGGCAAAAGTTATTAAAGTTGTAAAAAAAGCTTTTTTTGGAAAAGATCAAAGGCCACAAGACATTATTAAACTTTTAGTTGACTTATCCTTAAAAGCTAGAAGGGAAGGATTGCTTTCCCTTGAGTCTGATCAGGAAAATATTGAAGATGACTTTCTAAAGCAGTCACTTCAACTGGTTGTTGATGGAGTTGAGCCAGAGGTAATAGTTGAGTCAATGGATTTAGAAATTGAAAACATGAAGTCGAGACATGGAAAGGGAGCTGGAATGTTTAAGACCATGGGAGCACTATTTCCAGCGTGGGGTATGATAGGAACACTTATAGGCCTTATAAATCTTTTGCAAGCCCTTGATGATCCTTCTGCAATTGGTCCTGCTATGGCAATAGCATTGATAACAACCTTTTATGGTAGTGTTCTTGCAAACTTTGTATGTATTCCTATATCAAATAAACTTTCACTAAAGAGTAAGGAAGAAATACAGGAAAAAAGAATGATTATCGAAGGAATATTATCAATACAGGCAGGCGAAAACCCTAGAATACTTGAGCATAAACTAAAGACATTTTTGTCGCCACAGCAGAAAGAGGATTATGATAAACAATCAGGAGATCAAGGAGCAGAGGATAAAGGTCAAAGTAAAAATGCTGTAGCTGAATGAGGTGTGATATGAGGAAAAAAAATCATGATGTAGAAGAAGAACAGTCAGAAGGTGCACCGGAGTGGATGGTTACATATAGTGATTTAGTTACCCTATTGCTCACTTTTTTTATTCTTCTTTTTTCAATGGCTGTTATTGACAAGGACAGGTTTGAACAGGTGGCAAGTTCATTGAGGTCTGCTTTTTTAAGTAATAGTGATGGAGAGATGTTTGATCATAATAAGGGAAAGGAAATAATAAGTATAACAGATAGTATACAATCTAGTGACCTTATAGAAAGCAATATTGGAAATATAACTGATATTAATAATGAAGGGAGAGTAACTGGAGGAAAAGAAGATGATGAGGCAGAAAAAACAAAAGGACTAGAAGAATTTGTTAGAGAGATAAAGCAATATATATTGGACATGGAACTAGATGAGTATGTTACTGTCCTTGATGAGAAAACTCAAGTTATTTTAAGAATAGATTCAGTTATACTATTTGACCTTGGTAGGGCGGATATAAAAAGAGAAGGAGAAACTACTTTAAAAAAGATAGGAGAACTTTTAAATGATTTTGATGCTGAAGTAGCTGTACAGGGTCACACAGATAACCTTCCAATTAATACCCATTTGTTCCCGAGTAATTGGGAATTATCTACAAGGAGGGCTACAAACGTAGTATTGTTTTTTGTAGAAGAAAGCAGAGTAAATCCTATAAGGCTAACAGCTACCGGAAATGGTGAGTTCAGACCTATTGCACCAAATGACAATGCCAAAAACAGGCAAAAGAACAGAAGAATTGATATTGTTATAGATAAATAAATAAAACTGTAGTATAATGTTTAATTATATAATTAAACATTGTGAGGTTTTAAAATGAAATATAAAGAATTTGGCAGTCCTAAGCACAAGACTAATATAGGAGGTCAGGCGCTAATTGAAGGACTTATGATGATAGGTCCTGAGCAAGCAGCAATAGCAATAAGAAAACCTGATGGTGAGATTTTAATTGAAAAAAGACCTACACCTAAAAAAAGTAAGGTTTCAAAATTACCTATTTTAAGAGGTGCAGTAGGTTTATTTAAACAGCTGGTTTTGGGATTTAAAGCTCTTATGTTTTCAGCTGAGTTTGTAGATATAGAAGCCGACTCTGAGGAAGAGGAAAAACCATCTAAATTTGAAAAATTTCTTACAAGGGTTTTTGGTGATAAGCTTCAGGAAGTAATTATATATTTTTCTGTCATTTTGTCCCTTATGTTTTCAGTGGGATTATTTATGTTATTACCTAATTTTGTTTCTGGAATTACGCTATCACGGCTTTTTAACCTTGAGAAAGAAACTTCGAATGTATTAATCTTTAATTTTTTTGAAGGGTTTTTAAGAATAGGGTTATTTTTTACCTATCTCCTATTAGTGTCTAAAATGAAAGACATAATGAGAATATGGCAATATCATGGGGCAGAGCATAAAACTATTCACTGCTATGAGCATGGAGAAGAGTTGACTGTTGAAAACATCAAAAAGTATACTACAAAACATCCTCGCTGTGGAACATCTTTTTTCTTCACTGTTATGGTAGTTAGTATTCTTGTATTTTCAATGACAGGATGGCATCATCCTTTGATTAACATAGTAATTAGATTGGCACTTCTTCCTGTTGTTGCAGGTATATCTTATGAGATAACAAGATTTGCAGGAAGAAGCGAATCAACATTTGTTAGAATTATAAGTGCACCGGGACTTTTCTTTCAAAACTTTACTACAAAGGAGCCGGATGAAAGTCAAATTGAAGTGGCTATTGAAGCTATGAAAAATGTAATGGTTGAGGATAAAGAAAAGGATAAGTGGTAGTAGAATGATTATCAGGGATGCTTTGTTAGAGGGTTTAGATTTTTTAAGATCAGTGGGCAATGAGGCCCCGGCAATTGAAGCCGGGGTTCTGCTATGCCATGTATTAAAATGCCATAAAACATTTATATATGCACATGATGATTATAAGCTTAGTGAAATTGAATATCAAAAGTATTGGGAACTAATTTTAAAAAGAGCCCAAGGGAAACCCCTTCAATATATAATGGAGCATCAGGAATTTATGGGGCTTAACTTTAAGGTTACTCCAGAGGTTTTAATACCCAGACAGGACACAGAAATTTTAGTTGAAAGTATATTGGATTATGCAAGTGATCTAAAAGATGATAGTATTGATATATTAGATATAGGGACAGGTTCAGGTTGTATATCAGTAAGCCTTGCATATTACTTGAAAAACTCTAAAGTGAAAGCTCTTGATATAAATTTAAAGTCTTTAGAGATTGCAAAGTTTAATGCTCAAAAAAATAGCGTTTTAAATAGAATTGATTTTATATGTGGTGATATTTTTACAGGCCTTAAAAATATACTTACTAGTGGGGAAAATAATAATCTATTTGATGTAATTGTTTCAAATCCTCCCTATATAGCTTCACATGAAATTGACATATTAGAAAAACAGGTGAGGGAATTTGAGCCATCAATAGCACTAGATGGGGGAATGGATGGCCTGGATTTTTATAGAGCTATATCAAAAGAAGGAGCTTTGTTTTTGAAAGAACAAGGACTTTTGGCCTTTGAAGTTGGAATATATCAGGCTGAGGAAGTGTGCTCTATAATGGAAGAAAGATACAAGGATTTAAAAATAATTAAAGATCTTTCGGGGATAGACAGGGTGATTATGGGAACAGTTAGAAAGTAGTATAAAATAATAGCATTTAGCTTGGATTTGAAGACTATAAACAAGAAAGTTTAATAAAAATATATCCAAAGGTTTGACTTGTTACAAAGTAAAATTTATAATTATAAAATGTAAGATAAGTAATAAATAAATGTAGATTATAGATGGGGTTGTTGATATGTTATTTAAGAGGTTTTTTAAGGGAGGTGCGGTAGTTCCCCATGAAAAAAACACAGAGAATTGTGAAACAATTCAAATGGGGGTACCGGCAAAAGCTATAATTCCATTGCTTCAGCACATAGGAGCACCATGTGAACCATGTGTTGCAAAGGGGGATTATGTAAAGGTAGGTCAGGTTATAGGGGATAGTGATAAGTTTGTATCTGCGCCTATACATTCAAGTGTTTCAGGAACGGTGGCAGAGGTAGCGCCAATGCTTTATCCTGGGGGAGTTTTTGTTAATTCTGTGGTAATTAATACCGATGGAAATCAAGAAATCTGCGAAAGTGTGAAACCTCCAAATATGTCTAATTCCAAGGAGTTTTTAAAAGCTATTAGGCAGTCAGGGCTTGTGGGCCTTGGAGGAGCTGGGTTTCCAGCTCATGTTAAGCTTGCAGTTCCTCCTGATAAAAAAATAGATACGCTAGTCATTAATGCGGCAGAGTGTGAGCCCTACATTACTTCAGACTATAGAGAAATAATTGAAAATTCATGGAATGTAATTAGTGGAATAAATACAGTTATGGAGCTTATGGGGATAGAAAATGTTCTTATTGGAATAGAGGACAACAAGCCAGATGCCATAAAAGAAATGACTCAGGTAGCAGCTACCAGCGATAAAATAAATGTAGTAAAGCTAAAGTCAAGATATCCTCAAGGGGCTGAAAAAATGCTTATATATGCTACTACTGGAAGAAAAGTTCCACCAGGTAAGCTGCCTTTAGATGTTGGGGTAATTGTTATGAATGTAAATAGTGTCTCCTTTATTGCAGAGTATGCTAAAACTGGTATGCCACTTATCAAAAAGAGAGTTACTATTGATGGTGCATGTGTAAACAAGCCATGTAATGTAGATGTCTTAATTGGAACATCTCTAAAAGAAGTGTTTGATTTTTGCGGAGGTTTTAAAGAAGAGCCACAGAAAGTATTAATGGGTGGTCCAATGATGGGTATAGCTCAATTCTCCCTTGATACATCTGTAGTAAAGCATACAAATGCTTTACTGGCATTTGAAAAAAATGAAGCAAATCTTCCTTCTCAGAGTACATGTATAAGATGCGCAAGGTGTGTAAGAGCCTGTCCTATGAATCTTATGCCACTAAATTTAAATAAAAGCGCATTAAAAGAAAATATTGAAGATCTAAAAAAGTATCATGTAAGTGATTGTATTGAGTGTGGCAGTTGCTCTTATGTCTGTCCTGCAAAAATACATTTAGTTCAGTCAATACGACTTGGTAAAGCAATAGTTGGGCAGGCAGCCGGGAAAGGGGGGAAGTAAAATGGAAAATAAATTTGTAGTTTCGTCTTCACCTCATATAAGGGACAATGCCAGTTCAAGAAGAATTATGATAGATGTTGTGATTGCTCTTTTACCAGCAGCAGCAGCAGGTGTGTATTTTTTTGGACCTAGGGCTTTAGCTGTTATTTTAGCAACTGTGTTTTCTTGTGTAGTTTCTGAGTATATAACTCGACGGGTTATGAAAAGAGAGTCAACCATAAATGACTTTAGTGCAGTGGTAACAGGTCTTTTACTTGCATTAAACCTTCCACCTACAATACCCATTTGGATAGCGGCGATAGGTGGAGCTATAGCAATTGTTATAGTTAAACAGATGTTTGGAGGACTTGGGCAAAACTTTATGAACCCTGCACTTGCGGCAAGGGTTATATTGCTTGTATCATATACAGAGCATATGACAAATTGGGTTAATCCAAGAGGGATTGACGCAATTTCAACTGCAACGCCACTTGAAATTGCAAAATCTGGAGCACTAGATGCAGTTAGTTCTGCAACTTCAGCTTATACGGAAGCTAACATTCCATCCTATGCTCAACTTTTTATAGGTCAGGTAGGAGGATCTATTGGTGAAATTTCTGCACTGGCATTACTGTTAGGAGCAGCATATCTTCTAGTAAGAAAAGTTATCGGATTTCAGATACCTTTAACCTATATTGGTACTACCGCCTTATTTGTCTGGATATTTGGAGGAACCTCTCCTTTTACAGGGGATTTTATATATCATGTTCTTGCAGGAGGGCTAATACTAGGAGCCTTTTATATGGCGACAGATTATGCTACCTGTCCTGTAACAAATAAGGGAAGAATTATTATGGGGCTAGGCTGTGGAATACTTACAGGAATAATTAGGCTTTATACCAATTACCCTGAAGGTGTTTCATTTGCTATAATTCTTATGAATATAGCAGTACCTCTTATTGACAGGTATATAGTGCCAAAAAGCTTTGGAGGTGAAAAAAAAGTTGCGTGATATAATAAAGCATGGATTTATTTTATTTGTTGTATGTGCAACAGTCACATTAGCTCTTGCCTTTACCTACTCTGCAACAAAGGAAAGGATTGATGAAAGAATTTTAGAAGAA
The DNA here is from genome assembly GCA_008125075.1 of Acetivibrio alkalicellulosi. Taxonomy (GTDB): domain Bacteria; phylum Bacillota; class Clostridia; order Acetivibrionales; family Acetivibrionaceae; genus Herbivorax; species Herbivorax alkalicellulosi. The sequence goes on from VLTH01000002.1 coordinate 455,659, forward strand.
GAGCAAAAGGCTAGAGAACGAGTTATGAATTTTGTAGACCATTTTGAAGAAATTGAAGATATGGATTTTTCATTGGGTATGGTGTCAAAAGTATTTAATGGTATAAAAGACAGTGAAATAGCCGGAAGAGTATTTTTAGTTGAAGGCAAGGGTTATGGAGGTAAAATTCAGATAACTGTTGGAATTGATAATGAAGGTAGAATTACTGGAGTAAATATTGGTGACAATAGTGAGACACCAGGGCTAGGTACGAAAATTACTCATAATGACTTTTTATCTCAATTTATAGACATTACTCCAAAGGAGCCTTTGGTTGTAGTTAAAAATCCTGGTTCTAAGGATGAAGAGATAGATGCTGCAAGTGGAGCTACCGTTTCGTCAAAAGCTGTTGTCGATGCAGTTCAGGCTGCATTAGACGTAAATAGAGAAATTGAAGAAATAGGAGGGGATTAATATGGGGGTTGGGAAAATATTATCCAATGGGATAATAAAAGAAAATCCTGTTTTTAAATTGGCACTGGGTGCATGTCCTGCACTCGCCGTTACAACATCGGCACAAAATGGTGTTGGTATGGGTCTTGCAGCTACAGCTGTTTTAATTGGATCAAATACCGTTATATCCCTTACAAGAAAACTGATACCTGAAAAAGTGAGGATTCCAGCTTATATAACAATTATTGCTGGATTTGTGACAATTGTTCAGCTTCTTTTAAAAGCATACCTTCCTGAATTAGATAAGGCTCTGGGGATTTTTATTCCCTTGATAGTTGTAAACTGTATCATTTTGGCGAGAGCTGAAATGTTTGCTAGTAAAAACAGTGTGTTTTCTTCTGTAATAGATGCTGTAGGTATGGGGGCAGGATTTACTCTTGCACTATTTATAATAGGTTCTATAAGAGAAGTCTTAGGCAATGGAACATGGTTTGAAATGAATCTTACTGCAAACTTATTTGATTCTGCAAAAATTATGACGTTGGCACCGGGAGGTTTTTTAACTTTTGGTATAGTTATAGGAATTATAAACAAGTTTTCATCAACTAAGGTTGAACATAAGGGTTGTTCTGCCTGCCCTACTCCATGTGGTGTAGCATCCAAGGAAAAGGGGGTTGACGCATAAAATGAGAGAAATTATTATAATTGTTTTAAGTGCAGTTTTAGTTGAAAATTTTGTATTAACAAAATTTCTGGGAATATGCCCGTTTATTGGAGTTTCGAAGAAAATTAATACCGCTCTTGGAATGGGTGGAGCAGTAATTTTTGTAATGACCTTTGCTGCGGCAATAACAAAAATTGTTTACGATTTGCTGCTAGAGCCTAGAGGACTTGATTATCTTAGTACAATATGTTTTATATTGGTTATTGCCTCTTTAGTACAATTTGTTGAGATAGTGCTAAAAAAGATGGTTCCACCTTTGTATAAAGCTCTAGGAATATATCTTCCTCTTATTACAACTAACTGTGCAGTACTTGGTGCAGCACTATTAGGAATTGAGAGAAATTATAGCTTTGGTGTTACAGTACTCTTTGGATTGGGAGCAGGACTAGGATTTACCCTCGCCCTTGTACTTTTTGCAGGAGTTAGAGAAAAGCTTGAGGATAGTGACATACCAGAAAGCCTTAAGGGTTTTTCAATATCCCTTATTGCAGCAGCATTGGTGTCTGTGGCATTCTTTGGTTTTCAGGGACTGTTTTAAGTAATATTTGAAATAGCTTTTTATGAGGCCTGTTTGGCATAAATAAAAAGCTGGGGGCATTAGGCTCCGAACATTTAGAAGTCTTTCACTTTGTTCTAAGACTTCTAAATAAGGCCGATAGTAAAACAATGGCTTGGCATTACTAGGAAAAGATGATATTTATGAGGGGTTGTTTACAGTATGTATGTTAATTTATTAGTTTCTGCATCAATAGTTGGAGGACTAGGACTTTTATTTGGGGTAGGCCTTTCAGTTGCTTCAAAAAAGTTTGCTGTAAAAGTTGACGAGAGAGTTGCTAAAGTAAGGGATGCTCTCCCAGGTGCTAATTGTGGAGCCTGTGGTCTTACAGGGTGTGATGCCTTTGCAGAGTGTCTTGTAAAAGGAGAATGCAGTATTAATGGGTGCCCTGTTGGAGGAGAAGAACTTGTAAATAATTTAAGTCAAATTCTTGGAGTAAAGGCAGAAGCAACAGTAGCAATGACAGCTAGAGTCATGTGCTCAGGAACTCATCAATTATGCAAACAAAAATTTGATTATTCAGGTATAGAGGATTGTTTAGCTGCGGCTAAGCTTTATGGGGGACCTGCTGCATGTACCTATGGTTGTGTAGGTATGGGAAACTGTGTGAGAGCCTGTCCCTTTGATGCGATCGTTATGATAGATGGACTTGCAAGAATTGTTGAATCAAAATGTAAGGCATGTGAGAAGTGTGTTGGTGCCTGCCCTAAGAATATAATTAAGATGGTATCAAAGTGCAGCGAATATACAGTAACATGTAAAAGCCTTGACAAAGGAGCTGTAGTAAGGAAAAATTGCAATGTAGGATGCATTGGTTGTAGAAAGTGTTCGAAGGTTTGCCCTGTCAATGCTATAACATTTAACGGAACCCTTGCACAAATTGATCCTGAAAAATGTATTAACTGTGGTGAGTGTATGAAGGCTTGTCCCACAAACGCTATAAAGAGATTTAAATGTGAATAATGGTAAAAAAGATTGGAGTTAGTTATGAAAAAAAGCAATATTGCATTAATTGGAATGCCTGGTTGTGGAAAAAGTACTATAGGAATTCTACTTGCAAAGACGATGCGAAAAGACTTTATAGATACTGATTTATTAATACAGCAAAAGCATGGCAATTTACTTCAAGATATAATAGATAATGAGGGTTTAAAGCAATTTCTAGCTTATGAAGAAAAAGTTGTAGTAGACATAGACGTGAAAAATCATGTAATTGCCACAGGGGGAAGTGTTATTCACAGTAATGCTGGATTAAACCACTTAAAAAGGGACAGTATTTTAATTTATTTACAGTTAAGGTTTGATGAGATTGATAGCAGGATTAAAAATATATCTAGCAGAGGAATTGCAATGGAAAAGGGTGGATCACTTATAGAGCTCTTTAACAAAAGAGTTCCTTTATATGAAAAACACGGAGATATTATTATAAATTGCTCAAATAAGCATATGGAAGACATTATTTCAGAGATAAAAGACAGGGTATCTGCAGACGGGGATATTTAATGTGAAGATTCATAATGTTTCTTCCATGTTTTTCTTCACTTAAAAAATGCACTCCTACTGACGGATAAAAAAATTTTAAAAAATTTTTAATATTTTTGAATAAAGAACCCTATTTTGGGTCAATAATATAAATGACCTCACAAAATACATTTTGACCCCCTTTACATGGTTAGTCTTTTAACAAGACTAACCTTTTTTTTTATCATTACCCCAGTTCAAACAATTCTTTTATCTCATTTTCAGACATTTTAGATAGCATTGTCTCACCTGGTTTTATTATGGAGTCAATAAGTTCTTTCTTTTTTTGTTGAAGCTCAAATATTTTATCTTCAATGGTACCTTTTGTGATTAATTTCATAACTTGAACCACGTTTTTTTGACCTATTCTATGAGCTCGATCTGAGGCCTGGTTTTCAACGGCAGGATTCCACCAGGGATCAAAGTGAATAACCATATCTGCGCCAGTTAGATTTAGGCCTGTCCCACCTGCTTTTAAAGAAATAAGAAAAAGGTTATTCTCACCTTCATTAAAAGCTTTTACCATTTCGATTCTTTGCTCTGCTTTTATAGAACCGTCAAGATAAAAGTATCCAATATTTTGCTTGTGAAGATGTTGCTTAATAATATCTAACATACTTGTAAACTGTGAAAAAAGAAGTATTCTGTGTCCCCCGTCAAATGCATCTTGAAGAATTTCTTCTAAGAGCTGCATTTTGCCACTTTCACCTTTAAAGTTTTCAACAAATAATGATGGGTGACAGCATATTTGTCTTAAGCGAGTCAATATTGAAAGAATTTTAATGTGACTTTTTTCAAAACCATTGTTTTTAATCTCTAAGGCTACTTCATTTTGTGCCTTTTGATGGTATGCCAGATAAATTTTCTTTTGCTCGGTTGTCATTTCGCAGGTCATTTTACTTTCTATTTTATCTGGAAGCTCTTTTAAAACATCCCGTTTAATTCTACGCATTATGAAGGGCTTTATGTGTCTTTTAAGCTCTTTTAAAGTTTTTTGATTATTATTTTTCATTATAGGAGATTCAAACTTCTTTATAAATTTTGGATGTGATAGAAGATATCCGGGCATTATAAAATCAAAAATTGACCAGAGCTCAGTAATTGAGTTTTCAATAGGTGTTCCTGTAAGGGCATAGTTTGTTTTAGAGTTTATTTGCTTAACTGTTTTTGCATTTAATGTATTTGGATTTTTAATGTGCTGAGCTTCGTCTAAAAAACAATATGAAAAATGGATATCTTTATACATGTCAATATCTTTTCTTATAAGTGGATATGAAGTTACAACCAGATCAGCATTTTGGATTTCTTGTATTTGCTCTATTCGATCTTTTGGAACTCCCGATACAACTAAAACTTTCATGTCTGGTACAAACTTTTTTACTTCTTCTAGCCAGTTGTAAACTAAAGAAGTGGGAGCAATAACTAAAGCTGGTTCATTTTCAGTTTCATTGTTAGAGAGGACAAAGGATATTACCTGAAGAGTTTTACCAAGTCCCATGTCATCAGCTAAAATACCACCTAAGCCGTAAGCAGAAAGAGTTTTTAACCACTTGTAACCAGTTTTTTGATAGTCCCGCAGTATATTTTTTAATTTTTCTGGCAACTCAAAATCCATATCTTCTGGTTCTTTTATGCTTTGAACCATTTGCTTAAAATCCTGACTTCTCTTTATACTGTGGAGTTCAGATTCTCTAAGAAGGCTGTCCAGATAAAGGGCTCTGTACTTAGGTAGTTCAATGACTTTTTTTGAAAGATCCTTTTCTGAAATATCCAGATGCTCAGCTAAATTACTAATACTTTCTAATTCAGGGGTGTTAAGAGGTAAAAAGGAACCATCTTTTAACCTGTGATATTTTTTCTTTTCTTTTAATGAGGAAAAAATATTTTCTATTTCAGATGGATCAATATCATCATAATTAAAAGAAAACTCTAACATGTTTGAACTCTTCTGTATCTTTACTCCACCTGAAAAAGTTGAAGACTTAATTCTCATGTTTTTAAAGGAATCAGAGTAATATACCTCCGAAAGCTCTTGTAGTTTAGGAAAAGATTCAGTTAAGAAGTCAAAAATCATGTCATTATCTCTTAAGTATATTTTATCTTTTTCTACAATAAACTCATTTATTTCAAAGAGTGAAAGTATATTTTTTTCAGCCTGAGAATTACGGACTACAATTTTACTAGCATCTTTTTTTACAGGCTCATTGTTTGTAAAAGGATAAAATATATTTTTACCATAATGAAATTCAATAACGGCACTGATGCCATCTTTGTATTTATCAAAATATATCTTTGATACCAATGTTTCTTTTATAAGTTGATCATTTATTTTTTTATCTACTTTTACATTTCCCAAATCCTTTATATAGGGCAACACGCTAGATATAAACTTTTCCATTTGTCCCATTGAAAAAGACAGCTTGTTTTTTTTATTTTCCAGAAGCTTAGAAATAAAAGGCATATAGTACTGTTGTTGATTTTGTGATGGATGATATATTTTTCCATCACAATAAAAATATATTCCCTTCTCTGTAAGGGGAATAACAGAATTTTTAGTAGATAAAGAAAGCTGCATTTCATCTGAATTTCGACCAAGTAAAAAGTCAAAGGGAATATCTTCTTCAACTATTGAAACATTTTTTACACCTTCATTTAAGATTTTAGCTAAAAAGCCTCTTTGTTTTAGAATATTAAATGTCCTTACAAGATATGGCGTAGTCAATTCAATTTTCTTGCCGGAAAATATTGATGGAGCAGAATAATAAGTATACCTTGATTTTTCAGTCATATGTAAGTCATTTTCGTAGAGCTCTAACAGAGTATCAATTAGTTGTTGATCTTCATCTGAAAAGGAATGAATTTCAGGATCATAAGTGAAATTTTTTCCAAACTCAAGGGATGTTTTATCATATATGCTTTTAAGAAAATCTCTTAGATTTTTAACTACATATAACTTACTTGTGCCAACACGAAAATCAAGTGTAGATGAAAACTTATTTGTATAAACCTTTTCATATTCATAGGTTACTTCAAGGTTTAAAGTTTGTTTTTCTTTTTCAGGTGCTATATTTTCAAAGAATGAAAAAATTTCAGTTAAAGATTTTTCGTCTTTTCTTTTTAAATATTTATATTTTTCCATTTCTATCTGAGCATTTTTTAAAACAGCAACTACATGCTTACATGCCTTGTAATAACCAAAAAAAACAGGGCAGTTGCAATCATAGTCTTCTATTTCACCTATGTTATCAAAGAAAACCGTTACAGAATAGTTATCGCTGCCTCTAACAATAGAATTAATTACGTTTTCTTCTGGATCATAGTCAAAATCTACAACCCTATTATTTGTTTGATATGTTAGACCTCTAATATATGATTCTCTACTTGAAGCATGATTAAATATTATATGGTCATGTAAAATAAATTTCACTTATCTCCCCACCTTGATAAATCTATAAACTTTAGGTTTTTAAAAAATTACACCTGTAGTTTATTTTAAATTAATTTTTCTAATTGTTCAACAGTTTTTCCAAACAAGTCTAGTGCGTCCTGGACAGGCTTTGGAGTTGATAAATCTACACCTGCTGACTTAAGTAGTTCTAAAGGATAATTGGAACCACCACTTTTTAAAAACTCTATATATCTGTCTACAGCAGGCTTACCTTCACTAAGTATCATATTTGAAATTGCTGTAGCAGATGAAAAGCCAGTTGCATACTTATAAACGTAAAAGCTGGTATAAAAATGAGGTATCCTTGCCCACTCAATACTTATAGCATCATCTACTAATACTTCAGCTTCAAAGTATTTTTTGTTAAGTTCAAGATATATTTTGCTTAAATTTTCTGCTGTAAGTGCTTCACCATTTTGGTACTTGGCATGAATTATTTTTTCAAATTCTGCAAACATAACCTGTCTGAAAACTGTACCTCTAAACTGTTCTAAGTAGTGGTTTAAAAGATATGCCTTTTCCATTTTGTTTTCCGCATTGTCTAGCATGTATCTGATAAGCAAAGACTCGTTAACTGTAGATGCTACTTCGGCAACAAAAATTTTATACTCTGAGTATACATATGGCTGGGTTCTATTAGTGTAAAATGTATGGAGTGCATGCCCCATTTCATGAGCAAGGGTGAATACATCATTTACTGTACCCTGATAATTTAAAAGGACATATGGGTGAGTTTCATAAGCTCCCCATGAATAAGCTCCGCTAGTTTTTCCCTGATTCTCATAAACATCAATCCAGCCTTTTGTAAAGCCCTCATTTAAAAATCCAATATACTCATCTCCAAGAGGTTTTAGACCATTTTCAACTAATTTTAAGGCTTCCTCGTAGGGAATGCTTTTTTTAGACTCTTCAACAATTGGAGTATATAAATCATACATACTAAGTTTATCAAGTTTTAAAGCTCTTCTTCTAAGATTTAAATATCTGTGAAGAAGATGCAAATTTCCATTGACCGTTTCAATCAAATTATCATAGACTTTTGTGCTAATATTATCAGCATCAAGAGAAGCTTCTAAAGAAGAATTATATTTACTTGCAGTTGCATAAAACTTTGCAGATTTTATATTGCCTGAAAGCATAGTACCAAAGGAGTTGTTGTATTTGCTATAAGTACTGTAAAGTGCATGATAAGCATCTTTTCTTACTCGTCTGTCTTTGCTCTCTAAAAATTTTATATATCTTCCCTTAGTAAGCTCTACATCCTCACCATTTTCATCTTTAATAAATGGAAATTTTAGATCTGCATTATTAAACATAGTAAAGATTTCTCTTGCCGATCCAGAAATCTCTGATGATAGGGCTAAAAGTTCTTCTTCTCTTTCTGATAATACATGTTCTTTTTGGCGAAGTACTTCGTTAAAGAAATGGATATATACTTTTAGTTCAGTGTTTGATTCAATAAATTTATTAAGAGTATCCTCTGGTAATGAAACTATTTCAGGTAAAATAAATGATATTGAAGCATAACTTTCAGTACATAAAGTAGATGCTCTGTCTGCTAGACCTTGATATATGGGATCTGAGTTATTCTCATCTTTTTTCATTCTTGCATAAACAAAGAGTTTATCACACAATGACATAAGCTGATTACTTGTTTTAAGACATTCTAAAAGTTTATTGGGGCTTTCTTTAAGTATTCCTTTAAATGTTACTACTTTACTAATATATTCTCTTACTTTTTTAAAATCTTCTTCCCATATATCAATATTTTCATATATATCTTCTAAGTTCCATTTGTACTTATCATCTATTTCATTTCTATTAGGTAATGTTTTCATTTACTTAATGTCCTCCTGACATTTATTTGATTTCACATTATATTATATCCTAATGAAATGTAATTACCAATAATTATTTTTAAGTGGGTGCATTTAATAAAAGTAACAGGCGCTATGAATTGCTCCACCATGTCTCTTACATATATTTGAACACCAATAAAATATGTAACCTTTTTAAGTCTTTCACTGCGTTCTAAGACTTAAAAAAAGCTTGGGGCATCGAGACCTTACGATTTAAAGTCTTTCACTGCGTTCCAAGACTTTAAAAAAAATAGGAAGCCATAAATAGACTTCCTATTAATAAGTATTCAAATTATATTATGATTTATACACACATAAACTATTATGATTAGATTTAGCATCACCTAAATCATTTAGGAACGCTGAATTTATATTATTCTAAGAATCTTATAAATATTCAGGTGGAGTTGAGTCTCCATCTTAAGCCAACAAGTTCACTTTACTACTTAATTAGCTTCTGCGGGGAAAACACTTATTATATCTAACAAATATCTCCTTAAAATGACATAATCAGTAGAATCTAATACTCCATCTCCATTTACATCAGCAGCCAATAGAGCATCACCTGTTAAAGGAGAAATCTCAAGAAGATGTCTTCTCAAAAGAACATAGTCGGTAGAATCTATAGAGCCGTTACCATCTAAATCACCATACTTAAAATTATTCGGTGGTGGAGTAGGAGTTGAAGGATCAGGAACTTCACCTGCACCTCTTACAAAAGCCCTTGCAATTTCAGGAAAGTGCCAGTTTAGAGCGCTTCTATTTAACAGAGCGTAAGATTCAGCTCTTCCCCCAGTAGCAAATCCGTTATCCCACCAAACAACTGTCATTCCCCTTGCTCTGGCTTCGCTAGAAAAAAACTCAGCATGTGCAATTCTGTCTGCTTCATTATTTTTATTGATTGTTCCAAATTCTCCAAGAACTACAGCACGCCCGTTTTTAACAAATTTATTGTAAAGAGCATCAAGTTCTCTAGCTAGTGAATCTCTATCAGAAGCACTTCCCCAACTTGCAGTGCCATTAGCATCCATAGCAAAGAAATATGGAGAGTAGTTGTGAATAGACACTATTATTCTATCATCGTTGTTTGGAATAATAAGATCATTTACAGCAACATCCGCAGCAGATGCCGCGTGGGTTGGTATCATAATATGACGAGTTAGGTTGTTGCCACCTGTAGACCTGATTGTATTTACAGCTGCTAAATTATATCTGTTGATTACTTCTCTTGCTTCAGGTGTCCCACCTGTCCACTCATAAGGCGAATTCTTTATTCTTGGCTCATTCATTGTCTCAAAAATTAAATAATCACCATAATCTTTAAATCTGTTTGCAATTTGCTCCCACATTTTTGTCAGTTGTTCTGTGTTTTGCTCTTCGTTTGCATATGATGGTATAATCCATTCTTCATGATGAAGGTTTAATATGGCATACATATTATTGTCGAGAGCATAGTTTACAACTTCTTCAACTCTATCAAGCCATGAATTACTTATAGTATAGTTAGGAGCTGGACCTGTATTTTGAAACCAGGTAACTGGAAATCTTACAGTATTAAAGCCCATTTCTTTTACTTTGTCGATCATTTCTTTTGTTGTTCTAGGATTACCCCAGTTAGTTTCTCCTCCTAGTGCATCAAGAGTATTTCCAAGATTCCAGCCGGCTCCCATTTCATTAACTAGTTCTAGTGAGGTAATTTCTCTCATTCCTGTATAGGCAGTAGAAGCAGAAACGTTAACACCTCCTAGCAAACATGAAGTCAAAACAACTAACGATAAAACAAAAGATTTTCCCCTAAACAATAAACTTTTTAGCATTAAAGACACCCCTTATATAAATTTTTATATTATATTCGTGCACTTGTATGAGTTTTGATTACCATCAAATTAAACATTATAAGGGGGCATTTTTTAAAGTAAAGATAAACATGGAAGAAAAATTTTATCTTAACATTCACTAAATACACCCATTATAAGGTGTATAGAATATCTAAAATTTAATTCAGTATTATAGAAATTGAACTACAAACTCAAGCAAAATAACAAAACCAATTAAAATCAAAAAAAGGGTTTGGAATACTTTAATATATTTTTGATTCTCAAGGTTTCCACCTACTATAAGAAATAGTCTATAGGGTATTTGAAACAGGCAAAGAATATAGAGGAGAACACCTGGTTTGCTCATATTCCATGCTAAGTTTAAATTAAGCTTGGTCATATAAACAAAACATCTTGTCATTCCACAAGAAGGACAGTTATAACCTGTAAGGTCCTTAAAAGAACATGGTAATCCGATTTCAAAAAGTGAATTTTGAAATCGGATTGCTGTATAGTTTCCGTTAGTTACAAGAAAAAAAGAAATAATTATAGGTACAAGACAAATGAGAAAAATAGAAATATGTAAAAATAAATTTCCCACGTCATAGTTTTTTATTTTACACATATTAGTAATTTGCATTTTCCAATTCCCTCATAAGGTTTTCTAGTATTTCTTGATAGTTATTACCCAAAACTAAAGAGATTACTAGGAAAACTATAGCTAAAGCAATGGTTGCTATACCCATTATTAAACCAGCCGTAGCTAAGCCATTTCCTGTTTCTGTACCATCAGACTCTCTAATTTTGCTTTTAGCTAAAAAGCTTAGTACAATTGCTATAATTCCAGGAATTACTCCTATATAGAAGCAACATAAAAGAAGGATACCTAATATACCCAGAACTAAAGATGCAATTGCAAGCCCATTTGTTTTTGCAGGGGTTGGCCTCATTCCAGAATTATCGTTTTCAGAATTGTTTTGCATGTACTCAGATTCCATAAATGAATTACCTCCAATTTAATATATTTTTTATTATTTGAATGTATATAGAAATATAATACTATCATTGCCATTTTATGCATTCAAATAATCTTATAAACATAATTCTACATTATATTATAGGGTTTCTCAAGGTATTTTTAATAATTCTATTTATTTAAATGGATTAAAATAATGATGATTTTGGTACACAAAGAGGAGGTCAATTCTTGTTTAGATAATAATAAAAAATTTTCTCTTTTTTATTTTTTTAACAAAACATTATAAAGAATATTGCAGCGGAAGCTGCAATCATAGTAGTTAAGTTCCGCTGCGATAAACAGAGGAACTATATCTTCTAAAAAGTTTGCTCAAAAAGCAAACTTATTGAGAAGAATAGTATAACAGCGGCTTCTGCTCTGGTTGCAAAATCTCTTGGAGCAAGGAGCCCATTCCCTTTTCCATTTATTATTCCTGCACCGTGTAATACCGAAAGGCTGGATATGGAATAATCTGATACAAGGTGTCTATCAGAGAATTTGTCCAGTATTGAATGTTCATGGTGGGGAAGAGGATTTCCTGTAATTCTTAGTGTTCTTGCTAATATAACGGCCATATCTTCTCTTTTAATAGGATGATTTGGATAAAAATAATTATTCCCTGTTCCTGATACTATACCGGCATTTTTGGCAATTATAACATTTCTATAATACCAATGGTTTGGAGCAACATCATTAAATGCTCCCACTGGATTTTTGTCAATTTCAAAAGCATTTACTACAAGACTTATAAATTCTGCACGGGTAATAATATCATTTGGTGCAAATATGTTTTCATTTCGTCCCTTTATTATTTCCATGCTTGCAAGATTTTCTATAGCGTTTTTTGCCCATGGTACCCTTGAAATATCATTAAAGGTTATAGCAGTCCTGGTTCTAGCAGTAACAGCATTGCTAGGGCTTGTAAGTAAGTTTTCCATATATGCACGTACTCTGTAGTAGTACAAAGTATTGAAGGAGAGGTTTTTATCGGTATAAGTTTGAGTATTCTGACCTACACGGGCTATTTCAGCATAGTGTCCCTCGTTATTAAGTCTTTCTATAATAAAGCCTTGCTCATTGTCAGAGTTATCCTTCCACTCTAATTTAATTTCAATTGGTGAAAGTGTAGTTGCAATAAGATTTGATGGTGGTTTTAATGTACTAAGTAATACTTCAACTATATCACTGTATGATTTTATATTTAGTGACGAACTATATGCAGCTACTCTATAAAAATAAACTGTGTTTGTATCTAAACTCTTAACTGTATAGCTGGTATTAAGGTTTGAAAGATTTGCTATTTCACGCCATGAACCGTCAGTTCCTATTTTTTGTTCAACTTTAAAACTTGTTATGTCAGATTTATCATATTTCCAGTTGAGCATAATTTGTGAATCTGATAAAACAGTAAGTTGTAAGCTTTCAGGAGAAGGAAGTTGCAAGGCTTCTAAACTTGATTCATTTGAGTAATCTGAAGAATTGTAGGAATTTATAGACTTTATTCTATATGTATAATCCCGATTATAATGGACTCCAACATCATACCAAACAAGTTCATCTGAATTGGTTGTTCCTACAGGTATAAAAACTGATCCCTGTGCTTTTCTTTCAATTATGAGACTGCTCCCAGAAGATGAATAACCAGTCCAATTTAGTCTTACTACTCCTGCAGAATGCCAGGAGGATTTTAGGTCTTTAGGTGTCATAAGTCTTGTATATGCGCCTATTCCAATATCATCAGATGGAAAGGGTCTTGAAAAAATATTAGTGTCAATTACTGTTTTTACCCTATAAAAGTACTGAGTATCAGGATAAAGAGAAGTATCACTAAAACTGCCATAGCCAGTATCTAAGGTTGTGATGATTTCCCAATTTCCATTGGCACCAGTTTTTCTTTCAATTGCAGTACTATGATTTGAGTAGTCAGGATGAGTCCATGAAAGGTCAATTTGAGTTGCAGAGATGGGAGTAACTATCAAAGAAGCAGGAGGGTCTCTTAATTGGGTGGTGGAAGCTAAAACCTCATTAGTGTAGGAATTGGCTTTACCAAAAGCATTAAAAGGTATTACTCTGTATGTATAATTTGAAGTAATGTTTACTGTGTTGTCAATATATGAAGTGGTATTTGGAGGCAGTGATGCAATTTCAACAAAACTACCGTAACCTATTCTTCGTTCAACGATAAAGCCCGATTCATTATTTGAATTATCCTGCCAATTTAAAATTATTCTAGTAGGATTTGCAATGTCTAGTGTCAGTGAATTGGCAGGGGAAGGGGGCCCTGTAACAATTCTAAGTTCTGGTGTTGAGACTGTGTTGTTATTTGAATCTGAAGCCACAATTCTATAATAATATATTTTACCAGAATAAATTTCATATGTATCTGAGTAGGAAGTTATGTTGCTATCAACAACAGATATCAGGGGAAATGAGCCTCCTTCCTCTCTTCTTTCTATTTTAAGTGTAAAATCACCTGTCGGGGGATTGGTCCAACTAAGATCAATTCTTCCAGGAGTTATAGGTATACCCTGTATATTTGAAGGAGCAAATAATCTAGATATTGGCTTTGAAATATTGCTATGTCCTTTATAGTTTTCATTGTCAACACTAAGCCTGTATCTATATGTACCATTATCTCGAAGCCTATCAGTTATTTGAGTACTATCTTTTTTTATATTTGTGGATATCATTTCCCATGGGCCCCATGAATCTTCCATATACCTTGACCGTTCTAAATGAAAATGTTCAATATGGGGATTACTTTCCCAGGAAATTACTGATACGCCCTTTTCTATAATGGCATCTATTAGAGGAAGTTGCAAAGATGTTATTTTAAAATATGAATCTGCATAGTTTTGAAGCAAATCATATGATCTAAGAGTATAGTTATTTGCCAAGTCAGGTACAAGAGAAGAATCAACAAAACTTGCATAAGTACCATTATTTTCTATACGTGTCATTTCATCATGGTCTGTTTTATATATTGCAATACTCTTAGTTGCAAGGGAATTGTTTAACCATGACAATGAAATTAAGTTGTTATTTATATCTAAGTGCCATGATACTAGGGAAGGGCTTTTCATTTTTAATGTTGAAACAGTAACAGATGAGGAGATTATAATATCCTCAGAAGAGTTTATTGCATTAACTGTATAAGTGTATAAAGTCTCAGGTAACAGATCTGTGTCTTCATAACTTAAAAAATTTCTTTTTACATCAACATCAATGGTGCTAAGTAGCACATCATCTCTATATATACTGTAATAGGAGGCATTAGTAACAGAGTTCCAGCCAAGATTTATTTGAGTGTCAGCATTTAAAAGCGCAGGGACAGCAGTTAATTTAAAGGATGCACCAAAAGGGACTAATGTATTTACAAATACAAATAAAACTATCATAAAGATCATACTTTTTTTCATATATATCCCTCCACAAAAACTCCCTATTCATAGTATCGAAAAAATGGAATAAAAAAATAAGGGCTTTTTATTGGAAGCAAAAAAAGTATTTTATTCTAAATGGCATATGCCGGCAACCTTATCTACCTCTAATACAAAAGCAATACCTTTACCGGGAGTATTTAGACCTACTGCATCAGTAATGCTTTTTAATACTTTACTAGATTTTTCTTGATCAATAAGTGTAAGAATGATCTCCTTCTCTGGTTCTATTGGTATACCTAAAAGCTTTGCATTTTCATTTATTCCTGTTCCTCTACCATGTATAATTGTGCCTCCTTCGGCACCGGCTTTTTTTGCTGCATCAATAACGTCACATGAAAATCCTTTATTAACTATTGTTACAATTAATTCAAATTTAATATCACACTTCACTTTAGCTTTCCTCCCTATTAAAAATCCTAATTAAGCAAGTCATTCATTTTAAGCAAATGAAAAATTCCTGATATGCCTTTAACTGATAGCACAAAAGATACTCCTTTTCCAGGCTGGTTTAATTGAGCCTTTTCTATAATAAGGTCTAACATAAAGTCTGATTCTTCCTTTTTAACCAAAGTCAATATTATTTCTTTGTCAGGTTCATAATCAAGACAAAACATTTTTAAAAAACCTTTTTTTTCTTGAGTACCTCTTCCAAGAAGTATGGTACCTCCTTTTGCACCATGTTTCTTGGTAAATTCAACAACTTTACTTGCCATACCCTTCTTAACTATGGTAACTATTAATTTGTAATCATCACATATGCATATGCCATTTTCATTCATCTTGTATCTACTTTCCTTTCATATAAAAACCCAAGAGTCAGTATAGATATTATAGGTATCATTGATACTAGTGCAACCATGCCAAAGCCTTCTGTCAAAGGGTTTCTATTTTCTAAAGCATTAGATGCTCCTACTGTAAGAGACAGTAGAAGTGTTACAATCATGGGTCCTGTTACAACTCCACCAGAATCAAAAGCAATCCCAACAAAAACAGGACTAACAAATTTTGACAAAACAAAGGCAATTAAATAGCCAGGTATAATGAAGTACCATAGTGAAATACCTGTTAATATTCTTAACATTGATAATGCAACCGATACTGCCACTCCAATTGAAAGAGAGTATAAAACTATATTTTGCTTAATATGGCCGCCAGAAACTTTTTCAACTTCTAGATTTAATATTCTTACAGCTGGTTCGGCAAAGGCAATAGTAAAACCAAATACAAAACCTATTGGAACTAAAAGCCAGTTGTTTTTAAGGGAAGCTAATGAACTTCCTAGGTACTCTCCAGTAGATAAGTAACCCACATTAACTCCCTGTAAAAATAGTACAAAACCAAAAAATACAAATACAATTCCCCAAAAAGCACGTAAGACTTCCTTTTTAGGCAGTTTTAAAACAAAGTATTGAAAAAGCATAAAAATTACTAATAGTGGCAACAGCGCATAAAAAACTTCTTTTATAACTTGAGTCATTCCATCAAATAGCATGCCTATCATGTCAATAGTACACCCCCAAAAGCAACACAGCAAGAATAGGACCTATTGAGGCAAGTGCAACCAGTCCAAAGCTATTGTCTCCAGAATTCTTACTTCCGAAAATTGAAGCAACTCCAACTCCAAAGGCTAGTATAAATGGAACTGTCATTGGCCCTGTAGTAACTCCTCCTGCATCAAATGAAACAGCTAAAAATTCCGGAGAAGAAAACAGTGACAAAATAAATACAAGTGAGTACCCTCCAATTAGCATATAAACTAAAGGTATATTAAAAACTGTACGTATAATTGCTAATGCAAGAAAAATTGCAACGCCCAACGACACAACTACAACTAAAAGATTTTTTGTTATTGTATCACCTGTCACGCTGTCCACCTGTATAGCTAGTATTTGAACTGAAGGCTCTGCTATAGTGACAACAAAACCCAGTATAAATCCAAAAAACAGTACAATCCAAAGTTTTCCTTTTTGCACAAGGGCAGAACCTATATACTCACCTATAGGAAGAAGGCTTATTCTAACTCCTGCAAGAAATAGAAAAAAGCCTGCCATTATCATTATTGTCCCTGCGATAAAGCTAGTAAATACTTCAATAGGCATTCTGACAATTGTTAACTGAAGAACTACGACCAATACTGTAACAGGTATAATTGCATATAGCACTTCTAAAGATGTCTCCTTAAAGTTCAATAATCATACCTCCATCATGACCATTATAGTGTATATTATAACATACTGGGGTAAAGCCGCAAGAGAAATTTAGGGACGGTTCTTGAATTGAATTTTGGTATTTGATATAATATAAGAATGATTGAAAATATAACTTCTACTACTATTTCACTACAGAGTTTATTTGATGCTTAATAGGTTCTGTGAAAATTGTGAGTATATTTTAGACAGTGCTTAACATATAAAACTTGAAAGGAGAACCTTTTATGCCATGAGTTGCAAGAAATAAAGGAGAATTTTCAACCTACCATGTTATAATGCGTGGAAATGAAAGAAGAAATATCTTTCTATCTGATGACGACAAAGAAAGATTTCTTAACACATTAAAAAGGATGAAGTATAAATACAACTATAAACTTGAGGCATACTGTTTAATGGATAACCATGTTCATTTGCTGATTAACGACAACGGAAATGACATTTCAAAGATAATGAAGAGTATTAACATAAGCTATGTCTATTACTTTAATCACCAGTATAAAAGAATAGGGCACTTGTTTCAGGATAGGTTTAAAAGCGAACTGATTGACAACGATAATTATTTACTGAGTGTAAGTGCATATATTCATAACAATCCCGTAAAAGCAGGCATTGTAAATTTACCTGAAAAATACAAATGGAGTAGTTACAATTTTTATATTGG
Source organism: Acetivibrio alkalicellulosi (assembly GCA_008125075.1). GTDB lineage: Bacteria > Bacillota > Clostridia > Acetivibrionales > Acetivibrionaceae > Herbivorax > Herbivorax alkalicellulosi. The sequence continues at coordinate 473,348 of VLTH01000002.1, forward strand.
TACTAAGGAAGATAAAGAGGGATTAATTGAAAATGGACGTATTCTAGCTCTCTTTTCAAACAAAAAGAAAAAGGCTTGTACTGCTTACCGTAATTATGTTTTAAAGTTTGAGATGGTGTACGAGATTTTGGATATTGACGAAGACAGGCTTTTATACATAAAAGAAAACAATGATTATATTGACTCTTTTGAGGATGCTCAGAAAATAGTTCATAAAGAACTTGAAATTAGGGGAAAAACCTTTGAGCAAATGAAGAAAGATAAAGAGTTTAGATTAGAATTAATTAAAAAACTACGATCAAATTCAAACTTGTCACTAAAAGAAATAGGGCAGATATGTGGAGGTATATCTCAATCAATGGTTTGCAAGCTGTTAAGTCAATTCAAGAACCGTCCCTAAATTGAATTTATACAAAATTTCCACTTGATTTTTTTAGCAGCACGTGTTAAAATAACATGTGTTTCTGTAAGGAACAAAATATGTGCGCCCGTGGCCAAGTGGATAAGGCACAGGTTTCCTAAACCTGCATTCGGACGTTCGAGTCGTCTCGGGCGTACCAAAAACCCTATTTTATATAGGGTTTTTTTGTTAGGTGGTAAAAGGGTTATAATCTTCAGGTTGAGTGGCGTCTACACTTGAGGCGCGGATTTCGCTAAGACCTAAAAATTAAGTGGTTTTACGCCTATGACTTTTACTATAAAAGCAATAGCAAATATTAATCCTGCAACTGATGCCATTGAGCCTGAAATAGAAACATCTAAAAGACTTGCCACATGATATCCTATAACTCCAGTAAGAATGCCAAGTATACCGCTTACTAAAATCATATGTTTTAGTTTGTTTGTTAGAAGGTAGGCTGTAAGAGGTGGCACTGTCATTAATGCAACTACAAGTATTGATCCTACAGTATCAAAGGCGCCTATAGCAGTTATTGAAACAACTCCCATAAGTCCATAATGAACAATACCTGGAGTAATGCCAAGTGCAAATGCAAGAGCAGGGTCGAAGGTGGAGATTTTTAATTCTTTATAAAACAAAGATATAAATAAAATATTTAATATTAGTATTGAGCCAATAATATAAAATGCTTTAGGTCCAAAATCTATATTGCCAATATTTAGTCTTCTAAAGGGAGCAAAAGCAATTTCACCTAATAAAACGGCATCAGTGTCAAGATGTACATTGTGAGCGTATTTAGAAATAATAATTATTCCTATGCTAAATAGAGCTGTAAAAATAAGACCTATGGCAGAATCTTCAGAAACTAGATTAGTATTTTTTAATACTTCAACTAAAGCTACTGTTAATAAGCCTGTTATAGTAGCTCCTATTATTAGTAGGGGTGAGTGAATATTTTTTGTATACAAATAGGCAACTGCAATGCCTGCTAGAATGGAATGACTTATAGCATCACTCATCATTGCCATCTTTCTTAAAACCAGGAAGGTACCGCATAAGGTACATGTAAGACTGGTGAGGATTGCCAGTATCAGGATTTCCATTTGAGCATTATTCATATGAATCACCTACCAATAAAATATGCTTGACTCTTTTTAATCCCGTTAATGTAAGTTCTAAGGATTGATCATGTCGCTTTAGTAAATTTGCCTGCTCCATTTTCTTTATTATCTTTATAAGTTTTTTATCAAAAACCCATAGTTCATTTTGTATAATTGAATCTATATTTTTAGTTTCTGAGTGATAAAGATTGGTTAAAATAATATCTTGCTTAATTTTTAAGTTATTATTGTAAGTATAATAAAGTTTTTTTAGTATTCCTCTTTTTGGGGCAAAAAGAAGAGAGAATAAAAATATAATAAAACTTACAAGGACAATTAATGGGCCTGTTGGCATCTTTGATGTGCTACTGCTTATAATTGCTCCTGTAATACCAGAAAGAGCTCCAAAGAGACCTCCTAGTACAGCCATAATTTCTAAGCGATCAGTCCATTGTCGGCTAGCAGCGGCAGGTGCTATAAGCATTGCACTCATTAAGACAACACCAACTGTTTGAAGACCTACAACGATAGATATTACAATAAGGCATGTTAATAAAAGATCAAGTTTTTTCATGGGAAAACCAACTATATTTCCGAATTCAGAATTAAATGAAAGTAGCTTAAATTCCTTCCACAGAGCAAATGTTATAAGAAGGGATACAGCTGCTAAAATGCCCATAGTAAAAATATCTTCTCTAAGAAGAGTTGCCGCCTGACCAAACAAAAATTTATTGAGTCCTGCCTGTCTTGAGTTGGGTAATTTTTGAACAATGCTTAGCATTACCATACCAAAGCCAAAAAAAACTGACAATATAATAGCAAGAGCACCATCGTATTTTATTTTTGTATAGCGTACAATTAACATCATACACAGAGATGAAAACCATCCAGCAAAGAGAGCTCCTGTAAGAAGTATGACAGGGGAGCGACTTCCTGTGAGCAAAAATGCAATAACTATTCCAGGAAGAGCGGAATGAGAAATAGCATCTCCCAGTAAACTTTGCTTTCTCAATACAGCAAATGTTCCCAATATCCCAGAAGTAATTCCCAATATGACACACCCAAGTATAACTGTTTTTAAAGTATAATCTTTAAATAAGTAAGTTATATTGTCAATCATACTCTTTCCTCACTAACATAAGAATTTTTAAAATTATTTTTTGTAACTAAAGAGTATACAGGTTGGTTACAATAGGTTTTTTTTATGTTTTCACCAACAAAAATATCTTCACAGGGGCCAAATGCAATGCACCTTGTATTTAACATCATAACCCAGTCAAAATACTCTGAAACTGTTTCTAAATCATGATGAACGGCTACTATTGTTTTGCCTTCCCTTTTTAATTCTTTCAGTAAGTTTACAATTATTTTTTCTGTAAAGGCATCAACACCCTGAAAGGGTTCATCCATTAAATATAAATCTGCTTTTTGTACAAGAGCTCTTGCAAGAAATGTGCGCTGCTGCTGTCCTCCTGACAACATGCTTATCTGTCTATTTTTATATTGCTCCATACCAAGTTTATCAAGTGCATATAAGGCAGTCTCTTTTTCTTTTTTACCAGGACGTTTAATCCAACCTAAATCACCATAGAGACCCATTGTAACAACGTCAAGTACAGTTGTGGGAAAATCCCAGTCCACGCTTCCTCTTTGCGGTACATATGCAACTTTTTTGCGAATTTCCTTATAAGGTTTTCCATATATTTTTGTACTTCCTGCAACAGGTTTTATTAATCCTAAAACAGATTTTATAAATGTACTTTTTCCAGCGCCATTAGGTCCAACAATCCCCATTAAAACCCCTTCGGGAACTGATACATTTATATCCCATAAAACAGGATTGTCATGATAAGCTACTGTTAATGAATTAACTTCTAATGCTTTATTATACATAACATTTAACTCTCCTAACTTATTTAAAGGCTTAAGGATTTAGTGCTTTGGTAATAGTGTCAATGTTGTGTTTAACCATTCCAATATATGTTCCTTCGGGCTCATGTAAATCTCCCATGGAATCTGAAAACAATTCTCCGCCTATTTCAACATTAAAGTTCCTAGATTGTACAGCTTCTTTCAAAGCCTCAATGTGACGTGTCTGAACTGATGTCTCGATGAAGATAGCAGGTATCTTATGCTGGCATATAAAGTCAGCAAGATTTCTAACATCTGCTATACCTGCCTGAGTTTCAGTACTAAGTCCTTGCAGTCCTAAAACTTTAAAACCATAAGCAATTCCAAAGTATTGAAAAGCATCATGAGCAGTAATTAAAACTCTATGTTCTTCTGGAACTTTAAGAGCCACAGTGTTTACATATTCATGTAAGATTTTAAGTTCTTCAATGTAGTTGTTGGCGTTTTTTGAATATACATAAGCGTTAGAACTATCTAATTCCACTAGTATATCAGTCACAAATACAACAACATCTTTCCATAACATTACATCAAGCCATATGTGAGGATCATAACTACCTTCATAATTATCTTCACCAGCAAGGAGCTTGGATTTATCAATAGCATCAGTAACTGCATATGTGGGAATATTTCTTTTTGACATTTCCTCAAACAAGTCAGCCATTTTACCTTCTAAATGTAACCCATTATAAAAAATTATATCAGCATTAGAAAGCTTTATTACGTCACCTTCGGTTGCCTGAAATGAATGAGGATCAATACCAGGTCCCATTAGTCCGTGAACATCTATGGCGTCTTCGCCTAACACTTTAAGTAAATCTGTAATCATTGTTGTGGTTGTTACAACTTGTAATTTGTTGTTTGAGGGTAAAGATGCATTGTTAGTTATATTAGAAGTATAGAGATATAAGGCATAGCTGGCTGATAAAATTACTAGTACAATAACAAGTGATAAAACTTTGTATTTCATTTATCAAGGCTCCTCTCTTAAGACAAAAAAATGCCCACTTTTGTAGTTTCATTATATGCGCTAAATGAATATCAGGTTACTGTTGCTATTAAATTATGTTTACAAAATTTTTATTGAAAACATAAACCGTATGTAGTATAATTACAGAGCAAGTTTTCATAGAAAAATTTGAATTTGTGGAGGTGGTAGAATGGACGCTGGGCCCAATCATAAGGATAGTATATTGTGCAACATATCAGGCAATGCGATTTTCTGCCACTCATATCTATATTATAAGGTAGGATAAGTCTTATTTTAAATCTCCTGGTATTGTTGTTTTCAATTTAAAGCATATTTTAGCAGAAAAGTTTTTGTTGCTATAGAAAATTATAGACTATATTTTTTAAAAGTTTGTTTAAAAAGCTAACTTTTAGAAAAAGAATAGTATATAGGAGCTAAAGCTACAATTACATTGAAAAATTTGTGGTGGTAAATATTTTACAAGAGGGTCAAAAAATCACAAAACTGCTAAGAATCAAGGTTTTGAAAAGGATATTACTATCAGTGATAACCCGGTATTATTGTGGGTACTTACACATTTAGAATAAGTAGACATTCAACAGCAAAAAGATTAACAACATAATATGAAAATATTTAATTGAAATGAATGTCTTTGAACATGTGCATGCATGCGCAAACAAATTGCAGGATGCTAAATATGCCATGTGAAAGTGTAAGGAATAATTTGCTTACTCTTAAGCTCCTAAAATATTTTAAAAAAGTATGCATTATACCTTTCTAGAGTTGTGATACACTTTGTGATTGCACTTTAGTTGTGGTGTGAATACTATGAAGTATATATTTTATGTGTACTACAAGAGTAACTAGCAAAATTACTATTATTTCTTCAAAACTTAGTTATAAACAGGAATTTTGGAAGTATTAAGTAGATGCTTTAAATTTGATATTTTTACATGAAGGAGGTAAACTAATATGAATTATGAAAAGGCAAAAGAATTACTGCTTGAAAAAAAATATTCTTTATTAAAGAATGAGCTAAAAAATGTTCCGCCAGTTGATATAGCTGAATTTTTAGATAGTTTAGACGAAAAGGAAGCACTTCTTGTTTTCAGGCTTTTACCAAAGGAAATTGCTGCCGACGTATTTTCATACCTTTCCATTGAAAGACAGGCTGAACTATCGGATTTGGTTAATGAAACAGAGTTGTCAGCAATTATGGAAGACCTTTATTTTGATGATAAAGTTGACCTTTTAGAAGAAATGCCTGCAAATGTAGTTAAAAAAATACTTAAGAGCACCAGTGAAGTGGAGCGAAAAATGATCAACCAGTTTTTGATGTACCCGGATTACTCTGCTGGAAGCCTAATGACAATAGAGTTTGTTGACTTGAAAAAAGAGATGACAGTAGGTGAAGCTATTGAGAGGGTAAGGAAAACGGCTCCTGACAAAGAAACTATTTATACATGTTATGTTATGGATTCACAGAGACATTTAGAAGGCACAATATCTTTAAAAGATTTAGTTTTAGCAAAGAGTGAAAGCAAAATAGGGGACATTATGCAAAAAGAGCCTATTTATGTTAAGACCCATGACGATCAGGAAAACATTGCAGATATGTTTAAAAAGTATGATTTACTTGCGGTACCTGTAGTTGACAATGAGCATAGGTTAGTAGGAATAATCACAGTAGATGACATAGTTGACGTAATTGAAGAAGAGGCTACCGAAGACTTTTACAAACTGGGTGCGGTAGAACCTACAGACGAGGAATACATTAGTGCAGGGACTTTCAAACTTGCACGTAAGAGAATAGTGTGGCTTACATTTTTGATGATTTCAGCATCTTTGACTGAGTTTATTATAGATAGTTTTGATGCTAGAGTAGCAGCATTTGGATTGTCAGCATTTATACCTTTACTTATGGATACTGGAGGGAATGCAGGGGCACAGGCATCTACAGTTGTGATAAGAAGTATTGTTCTTGGGGAAATAGCCTTTACAGATTTACTAAAGGTAATTTGGAAAGAAATGAGGATAAGTGTTGTAGTTGGTACATCACTTGCTGTTTTAAACTTTTTAAGGATTTATTTTATATCGGGAAGACCAATTGAAGTTGCATTTACTGTTTCAATTACTCTTTTGATAACTATTCTTGTAGCTAAAATGCTAGGTGGTATTTTACCTATTTTAGCAAAGAAATTAAAGCTTGATCCTGCAATAATGGCAAGTCCACTTATAACAACCATTGTAGATTCAGTTGCACTGGTAATATTTTTTTTAATTGCATTATCACTTCTTACAGCTTAAGATGTAAGTGATAAAAATAGTATACTGGAGGGTACATTACTTGATATATGAAAAGTCAACACAGCACTGGTTTATGACTGAGGCCCTAAGGGAAGCTAAAAAGGCATATAAAAAAGATGAGTGTCCTATAGGTGCTGTTATAGTAAAGGATGGAGAGATTATATCAAGGGGACATAATGAAAAAGAACTAAAAAATGATCCTACCAATCACGCAGAGATTGTTGCAATAAAAAAAGCATGCAAAAAGCTTGGTACGTGGAGGCTAAATGAATGTGACATGTATGTTACTTTAGAACCTTGTGCAATGTGTGCAGGAGCAATTATTCAAGCAAGGGTTGGCAGGCTCTTTATAGGAACTTTTGATCCAAAAGCCGGAGCTGTTGGTTCGGTCATAGATTTGTTGAGTGTTGATAGTTTTAATCACAGAGTAGAAGTAACATATGGAATATTAAAAGAAGAGTGTTCAACTATACTTAAGGATTTTTTTAAAGAATTACGTAAAAGATAATAGCTGGGTTTATGTTACAAATTCCTATTGCTTTTTTACTATTTTATGTGTTAGAATGTTCTAAGTAAGTGGAGAGATGGCTGAGCTGGTCGAAGGCGCTCGACTCGAAATCGAGTGTACGTTTGCGCGTACCGTGGGTTCGAATCCCACTCTCTCCGCCATTCATGAGGGATTCACTTGTTGGAAGTGAGTCCCTTTTTGATTTTATGAGGTAATTTGCAAACACTAGTTGTTTTTATCTTTATTATCGCTTTTAATATTTAAAATAGCTTTATCTATTCTTGCATTTCTTTTATGGAGAATTAAAGTATTATAAAAGGTACTAAAATCATAGTTTGGGTATGAATTTAGTACCTTTTTAGGCTGAATTATTTTATTGTCTATCTGCTGGAAATTCATCTATAATTCCCAAAACAAATCTTTTAAGTAAGGTATAGTCTGTAGAGTCTATAGACCCATTTGCATCTAGGTCAGCAGCTTTTAGCTTTTCTCCTTCAAGTGTATAACCTTCCAGCTCTAGTAGATGTCTTTTTAATAGAACACAATCAATTGAATTCACTTTGCCATCCCCATTGAGATCTCCATATAAGACAGGCGGTAATGTAGGATAAATCAGTTCAAACATTGGTCTACCTTCAGAAGTCTTTGTTAATGCCCATAGCTTGCCATCTACAAATACCAAATTCAAAAGTGTTCCCTTTGAAGTCAGGGTATCTATTACATTTAAACCTTCATAGCTATAAACATTGATTGTATTATCTCCCACTGCAGTATAAAACTTATCATTTTCAATGTCAAAGGCTATGTCTTTAAAGGGTACATTTAGATTAAAAAAGAATCTCATATCTTCAGTTCTGTCTTCATCACAAGTAAAAATATTACCTGACCCATTAAAAAGAAATTTTCCATCAGGAGATATTTTAAAGTTTGTGTAAAGAGAATAATTTCCATGGTATGGAGAACGATAAGACTCGATAAATTTTCCATTATCTATATTAAAAGCTATAAAATTTCTTGGTGAAGAATCAGTAGTAATTGTGTATATCCTGTCTAATGTTGGATGTATTTTAGTATAACACCTTTGTCTGATACTATAAAAATCACCAAGTTGTTTTGATAATCTTGAATAACTGTTAAAATTAGTCCATTGTCCTGAGCCCGATGAGACATATATATACCCATCTCTACCAGCAACAATATCAAAAGGGTCAATGTCTATAAAAAACTGTTCTTTTACTTCCATAGTATCTGCATCAATTATTGCTATATAACCACTTTGGTCTTCTTCCCATCTGTATGAACTATGTGGGCCTGTAAGTATTGTAACAAACAACTCACCATTATGATAATCCATTCTTTCAACAGATCCATTAATAAATGCTTCATTAACTATTCTTTGTGATTCAACGTCTATTGAGTAAATCTTTGAATTTGATACATCCAACGCATAAATTAATGGTTTTGAAGGATGGGATATGATGGAGGTTATGGTTGCATTAAAAGGCAACATAATACCAGGATCAGGAGTAGGTGAAGGTGCAGAAGGTATTAATGTATTTAATTCTTCAGAAGTAAAAATTTCTAAGCAGTTTGATGATAAGGAAAATAATTTATTATTCTTAAAAAATAAAGCATCTGGTTTTTGATCAAGATCTATACTGACAAGTAGTGATAATGTGCTGTAATCGTATATTTTTAAGGTGTTAGAAGATAATGTAAACATGGTTTTGTTTTCTGCGTCAAAGCAAGCCTCAGTAAAACTAGTTGAGAGTTTTGAAACATACCTTATGTCATATAAACTGTTAGAACTTGAAGTAAATATATTACCTGAAGAATTAAAAATCAGTAAACCGTCAGGAGAAATTTTATTTATATTATGCATTGAATAATCACCATGATAAGGTGAAGAATATTGACGTAATATTTTTCCATCGGCATATTCAAAGGCATGTATATCACTTGGAGAAACTCCTCTTCTTGTATAATAAAATACACTTCTGGTAGGATGTTTTTCTAACTTGCCAGAATATGATGAAGATACTCTAGATATCTCTTGTTTGGAAGTCCTTAAAATTGATATAATATTCCTACTACTTAAAACATATATAAATCCATCATGACCTACACCAATATCGGCAAAAGTTGAACCAGTTATTATCTGATCATTAAGTATAAGTGTAGTTTCATCATATATGTAAATTATTCCGTTTTGCCCACAACCCACATATATTTCACCATTATATATGTCTAAACTATTTGGAGAATAACTTACAGAAGTTTCAGTAATTTCGCCTGTTGAATAATTCAAAGAGACAAGCTTGTCATTTGTACTATCGATAAAATATATAAATGAATTATCATTATTAATTACAGCCTCACTAATATTATAACTATTAAAAGTAATTCTTTCTATTGGTAATTGTGATGTAGGAGTAGTAGTAGGAGGTGTAGGAGTAGTAGGAGGAGGTGTAGGAGGTGTAGTAGGAGGTGTAGTAGGAGGAGGTGTAGGAGGCGTAGGAGGCGTAGGAGGCGTAGTAGGAGGAAGTGTAGGTTCTGTACTTTTAACAACATTTATTTTTTCAAGAATGGTCCTATTTCCAAGAGTTGAAATAGCTATAATTTGACCATTTTTAAAATACATATCTTTTATTGTGCCCTTGGAATACATGGTGTCTATACCCATAAAAGAACTGTATTTGTAAACATAAATCATGTTTGCATTTACAGATGTATAAAATCTGTCATTTTCTAGATCAAATACCACATCATTAAAAGGTTTATTAAGCTTAATATAGAATCTCAAATCTTCTGATTTATTATTGGATGAATTGAATATATTACCTGATGAATTAAACACATAGTGTCCGTCAGGTGATATCCTATTTCTTGTAGATATACTGTAATCACCATGATATGGTGAATCATACGCCTCTTTGAGTATACCATTATCATATTTACATACAACAATATCTCTAGGAGATACTCCAGTATTAGAAAGTACAAATGAGTTATGTACAGGATGTGGCTCTAAATGTCCTATATGTCGAAACCACAAATTTGATATTTCTTGTTTAGATACTCTAGAAAAACTTTTTACATAGTTAGATTCGATTCCCCTATTATTAGGTGACGTATATATAAATCCATCATTACCAATAGCTACATCATTAAATGTATATCCCGTCATTATTCTATCAATATACTGAAGTGTATCTGCATTGTAAATTCCAATCATACCCTGAGATCCAAATCCTACATAAACTTCGCCATTGCCAAAAGCAATAGAATTAGAGTTGTACCCAAGAGAAGTTTTAAGCATCTCACCAGACTCTATATCAACTCTGATTAGATCATTAGTGCTATTTATAAAGTATATAAATTCTTTATCAGGATCAATAACCGAATGTAATACATCTGCGTTAAGCTCCAACTCAGTAAAGGGTATAGTTGTAGAAGGTATAGGAGTTTGTGAAGGTGTAGGTATAGGTGTAGGTGTAGGTAGCTTATTTACAACACTATCTATTGGTATAGTTTCAATCATAGTTGCTCCATCGTCGCTATTTGACAAAGCAAATAATTGGTTTCCAATATAAAAAAGGTTTAATATAGTTCCTTTTGAATAGATAGTATCTATACCAAATAAGTTTTCATAATCATAAGCATATATTTGTTTTTGTCCAACTGATGTAAAAAACAAATTGTGGTTCAAAGCAAAAGCTATATCATTAAATGACCTGTTAAGTCCAAAGTAGAATCTTAAATCTTGAGACTTTTCTTTGTTGCAGGTGAAAATGTTGCCAGAACCATTAAAAATATACTTTCCATCAGGAGATATTTTAAAGAATGTATGCAATGAATAGTCACCATGGTAAGGTGAGCGATAAGAATCCACAAATTTCCCAGCATCTATGGAATAAACATTAAAATCTCTTGGAGAGGAATCTGAAGTAATTGTGTAAATCTTATCTAATGTTGGATGCATCCTTACAAAACTCATTTGACGAATAGATGCTGTTTCAATCATTTGCTTGGAAGTTCTTGAATAACTGTTAAAGTTAGTCCATTGCCCAGATCCTGATGGAATATATATGTAGCCGTCTCTTCCTGCAACAATATCAAAAGGATCAATGTCTATATCAAGCAGTTCTTTGACTTCCATTGTATCTGTATCAATTATTGCTATGCCTCCACTTTGATACTCTTCTTGCCAATATGAACTATGTGCACCTTTTAAAATAGTTACAAATAGCTCATCATTAAAGTAGTCCATTCTTTCGATTGTTCCATCAATATAAGCCTCTTTATGTTCGCCAGTCTCAATATTTATTGAATAAACTTTTGAATTTGCACTATCTAAGGCAAAAATAACAGGATTTGTTGGATGTGCTATAGCATAACTTATTTTTGAATCAGAAGGAAACTCGAAAATCTGATAAGGTAATGTTTTTGACTCAATATATTCAGAATCTGAAAACAATGTATCTTGAGATGAATAAGTTAATTCTAAATCTTGTGTATAAACCTCTGAAGTTATGCTTTTTACATTTTGATAAAAATCAGTGTCTTCAACTGCAAAAATCAATGTGTTGAGTAATAAGGATTGCAGAAGAAAAACCAGTACAAATAAAACTAGTGTCTTATTAAATTTCATTATAAAATCCCCCTTGTAATATATAGTTATAATAGTTCAGTAGATAGTAAACCTACTGTTATTACCTAAATTAACATCTAACACAATATTATCTCTAATGTATAAATTGTAACAATGCAAATAATTACCTTGTAGCGAAAAAATCTTTTTGCAATAAGAATCCTAAATTAAATTCCAAATAAGAAAAAAGAGATAGTAAATACAACAAAAAACACCTATAAATTGTTACTTTTGAAGTTTTAATGCTTACTAAATCTAAATACTTGCTATCTTTGATATGGAATTTCAGATAAAAGAATTCTTTAGTATTTTCAAAAATGTATACAAATATTAGCTATAACACATATAAGGTAATTAATAAATTTCTTCCTTAAGTATACTAAGAATATATTCACATGTCAATAGTTGACAATCGTTATCAAAGGTCATTACACAGAATGGTTTTATAAAAATAGCAAAATACAAAAATATTACTTTTGGATTTTCGCACTATGCAATTAGAACAAAATGTAGATATATCCTATTGACAAATTGGGGTTACAGGTGTAAACTAGAACTATGGTCTACAAATGTAACCTTGGAGGTGGATACATATGAAGTCGGTGGTTTCTAAAATTACAAATTCAGAACTTGAGGTAATGAGATTGCTTTGGTCTTCTAAAAAGGAACTTACTATTTCAGATATAAGAAAATCTCTTGAAAAGTCAAGTGAATGGGATAGCTCCACTATCAAAACGCTGCTTAGGAGACTTTGTGAAAAAGGTGTGGTGGAGGCAATAAAAAAAGAAATGTATTATTACAAACCTTTAGTAAGTGAGTCTGAATATAAAGAGTATAGTACTCAATCATTAATTGACAAACTATATTCAGGGAGTGCCAAAAAACTTGTTGCCTCTTTGCTAGGTAGTAAAAAACTAGACGAAAGTGACATTAAAGAGCTTCGGGATTTATTTAAGGTGGGTGATGGACATGAATGAAGCATTACAATTAATACTTTCTCTTTCACTGGCAGGTAGTATTCTTGCAGGAATGTTACTTATAATAAAACTATTCTTTAAAAACAAGATCTCAAAGACAGTACAGTACTACCTTTGGCTTGTTGTAGTTTTAAGACTTATTTTTCCCTTTTCTTTTGAAAATAGTATAATAAATAAAGTGTTTTATACTGAACAAGCAACTGTAGAACTAGCTAATCCTATAGATAGGCTCTCTGAAGAAATGACACAGGAACAAAGTATTACTTCTAGTTTAGGTTTTAGTGTTGAAAAAAATGTACAAGATGGAGTATACAACAATGATGTTGATCACACAAGATATTTTAGAGAGTTATTTTCTCAGTATATCTTATACATTTGGTTACTTGGAGCAATAATTGTATTTGGAATAAATTTAATAGGATACATTAGATTTATCAAGAACTTAAAGAAGGCAAATAAGCCTGCTTATGACAGTGAAAATAAAATACTCAGGTCATTACTTAAAAGAAATAAGGTGAAACTTATACGCAATCCTTATGCACTTACCCCTATGCTTATTGGAATCTTAAAACCATATATTGTTATTCCAGATATTGATTATACTGAAAAGCAACTTAAAAACATTTTACTTCACGAGTTAATACATTTAAGGCGCTTTGATATAGGTGTAAAGTGGCTTACAATGATGGCTTCTGCTATTCACTGGTTTAATCCTCTTATGTATGTTATTAAAAAAGAAGTTAATTATGCCTGTGAATTATCATGTGATGAATGGGCTATAAAAAATCTCAACTCTGAAGAAAAACAATCCTATGGCGAGACATTAATATCTATTTCAGCTCAGGAAAAATACCCTATAGGTGTACTGCAAGCAACCATGTGTGAAGAAAAAAAGAACCTGAAAGACAGATTGGAAGCAATTATGAAAAATAGTAAAAAATCAAAATTTGTAATAGTCATATCAATAATTTTATTTTCAGCACTTATATATAGTGCAGGAGCTATAGGACCAAGCATAGGTATAACAAGAGGAAGAGAAATAAAAATAGTTGAAAGTGTAATAATAAGTGGTTATAACTTGAGTGATATATCAAAATACAAGACGCCTTATATTGGTAATGCTTCGAATGTTATGGCTATTGTTGACCGATTACCACTACCGGACAAATACTTTATTCAAAGATATATATCCCTTCAAACTGACCAAATGCCATATGGTCTTACAGTATATTATGAAGCAAAAGATGATTCTCAGTATCAAGGTGTTTGGCCAATGAATGAAGCAGACAATTTATTTATTGAGCAAAACTTAAGAAAAAATGCTTTAGTGCTTTTTTGCATGATTGATAACCTTGATGAAATAACATTTGCATTTAGAACTTCTCAATCTAATGATAAATTAGAACAAGAAAAATATGATACACCTTTTAAATATCAAAGAGCTTTTTTTAAAAAAGAATATTATGAAGACCTCACGGCATTATCAAGGGATCTTGATTTATTAAAGAGCTTACTGGTTAAAATGTCAAAGTTTGAAGAAAGGGGTATCCCAAGCATTAATGCTGATATGGAAGAGTTGCCTGATGATGTTGCAACAATGTCACTAATTAATTATAATGGCTTTGAGATAATGGCTTGGGGAAATACAGATCCAACACTAGATGAAATTACTGTGTACAGGTTTCAAGATACAGCTTTAAGATTTCTGTTTGCCATAATAGAAGATGACTTAAATGCACTAAAAGACATTTGTACACAGGAACTATATAACTACCTGACTTCAAGTAATGATAATGAAGTTAAAAGCTATTATCAGGATTTAGCAGGAAGTCAAATTACTGGATTTCAAAGCATTACACCACCTATTATCTCATATAGTTTTGAAAATGATAAATTGATAAGTGTTGTTATTTTATTTAATACGGACACTTCTTCTAGGCTGGTACACTTTTATTTAGGTTTTACCAACGACTTGGAAAAACCAATAATAGATTCCTTTGCGCTGTAATGCTTTATTATTAATTTATGCACCCATCTATACAAGTGCAGTTGATATTATAAATATTAACCATTATAATTAGTCTTGTTAATAGATACTGATTAGAGGATGGAGAAAGAGATGGATATTATAAAGGAATTAGTTATGTACATTCTTGGCTTTAAACCATATGTTATGTTACCGGTTATTATTTTACTTTTAGCAATGGTTTTTAGAATTAAGCCTTCTACTGGAATAAAATCAGCTTTTACTATTGGAATTGGATTTATAGGAATTTTTGTAATATTTGATTATTTTGTCGCAATAATTAATCCTGTTATTCAAAATCTTATTAGTAGAGCAGGACTTCAACTTGATGTTTTAGATGTTGGATGGCCTCCTTTAGCGGCTATAACATGGTCATTTGCTTTGGCACCTTTGCTTTTGGTCATATTAATGCTTTTAAATGTTGTTTTACTCATAACCAAGCTAACTAAAACAGTTAATATAGATATCTGGAATTATTGGCATTTTATCTTTACAGGTGCCCTGGTTTATAATATTTCTAATAATATATACTTATCAGTTTTTTCTAGTATAACAACGTTTATAATTACTATTAAGCTAGCAGACTGGAGTGCGCCTTTAGTTCACAAATTTTCTGATTTAAAGGGTGTTTCGTTGCCTACTCTTTCGGCAGTAGCCTACTTTCCCTTTGGTGTTTTGGGTAATAAATTAATAGACCATATTCCTTTCGTTAATAAAATTAACGCTAATCCTGAAAAAATCAAGGAAAAGATGGGCCTTATAGGGGAGCCTATGATTATTGGTTTTGTGCTTGGGATTTTACTTGGAATTGGTGCAGGCTACGACATAAGGAAGATTACAGAGTTTGCTTTTGGCATTTCAGCAGTAATATATATATTACCTAAAATGACCAATATTGTGGGCACTTCTCTTATTCCTATTTCCGAGGGAATGAAAGATTTTATAAAGAAGCATTTTTCCAAGACAGGTCAAACTTATATTGGACTTGATGTAGCTGTAATAGTAGGACTTCCTTCTGTTGTTGTAACTGCCATACTTTTAATACCGATTTCACTGGTTTTAGCTTTTATTCTTCCCGGAGTTAGATTTATTCCACTAGGAGATCTGGTAAATTTAATAGGAATAGCTTCACTAATTTGTGTTGCAACAAAGGGGAATGTAGTCCGAGCTTTTCTTATAGGAATTCCTATAATTATAATTCACCTTTATGTAGCTTCAAACATGGCCTATCTATATACTAGACTTGCTGGTGCTGTAAATTATAGCATTGCAGATTATGGCGGAGTTTTTACAAGTTTTCTAGATGGTGGTAATTTGTTGCGTGTGTGGACTGTAAAAATATTCTCAGGAAACAGCTATGCTTTTTTCTTATTACCTATTGTCTTAGTTATGCTGTATCTAACAAGAAAGCTTACTCATAAGCAGAGTTAAAACAATACACAACATTATATTAGAAAATGTCAACAAATCTAGTACGTGCTATGCATATTCAAGGTCAATTCTAAGAAGAAGGTATTCATAGTCTAAATCATATACTACTTTCAAAATTTTATAGTGTATATCTCTTAATACTATTTCGTTGCCGGCTTTTAAAATATTTACGTAATCCCTATCATAGAAATATACTTCACCCTTTTCAACATTAAAGGTAACACCGATACATTCCTCAAATTCAAAAAGAACTAAAAGGTTATCAATTTCATTCTGGTTATAAACTGGTGTAATAGATTTTACTTTTGCTTTTCTGCCTAGATCGTCACGACCATCATATAATATGGTTTCAAGTCTTTTGTTAATAATGTTATTTATCTTAGTTAAACTTTTTGTGTTTTTTAGGTTATAAAGATCCACATCTATGTTTTCAATTTCATATTTTAATTCATGTTTCATATTATTACTCCCTAACAAATTGTTTTTTAAAATTTATATTGACATTTTAATTATACCACTGATTTACAATATAAGTTTATCAAAAATTTTAGAAATAATTTGATTTTACGTTTTTGAACCATGGGAAAGAATTTTTAGGGAAAGTATACCATGCTTGTTCTGGACATACTATAGTTATGAGTCAAAGGAGGAACAATTATTGGAACAGATTGCTATTGACATGGAGAATTTAAAACTTATTGAACTGCTTGAAAAAAGTCTGACTAATGATGAAGTAGTTAGTTATCCTTATGGTGTGTTTTACGGAAATGTTGGTAATGCTGATTGGCCAATCTACCTTTATGAGGCAGAAGAGGCATTGGTAATGGATGAAGATTTTGACATACATGATACTGTTAGTTTTCTGAAAGAATCAAAGGATAACTTCGTTTTTGCAGTTTTTAGCACAACAAACGTCGGAGAACCTATTGTGTGTGTTGATGGTAATTATTATGGTTATGCAGTAGCTGAAGATGATGAAGAATATGAAGAAGAGATTTTTATAGATGAAGGTGATTATTATGGATATTTTATTCAACTAAATGAAAATAAGTATGTAATTGACACAGCTATACATTCATTAGTAGGGTTATTATGCTCAGGGGAAATAGTAGAAGATAGTATAAGGATTGAAGAGTACTGCGGATTATTTGAAAAGCCTATGAAGTCATATATTAAGAGGTTTATAATTTGAATTGTATGTAAGATATAAGCACATCGATGAAATACTTAAATTTAAGTTCTAATCAGATTCTCTTTTTAGTAGCTGCTATGCCTTAACTAAGGAATATCTGAAATATTACTTCCACTTTTCACACGAGCTTATTTGGCATCAAAAAGGCTTGTAGTGAAATAGTAGTGGAAGTCATATTTTCAGCGTTCCTAAACAAGTTCAATGAGTTTAGAAAAGTTTATAAATTGTTTAGATTTAATTTAGCCCATTTTTATAAGTATCCTTTACAATTATATTATGGGAATATTCCTAAAATAAATATAAAAGGAGAAAGTAATATGAAAATGAATAGAAAATTATTTCTTTTGATTAGCTTTTGTCTGGGTGCTACAATATTTGCAGTTTCAGTATTTGCAGAAATCACTTCTAAAACAGGCTATGATCAGTTGAAAGATGCGTTTAAAAACACAGGAGAAATATTAAGTAATGAGGTAGAAAGCTTTACTATGAATTTGGAATATATGCTTAAGAGCAATGATAAAACAATTTATACAACTAGTGAAATCTCTAAATATGATTTAATTAATCAAAGGTCAATAGAGGAAAGAACTACGGAATACGTAAATGTAGATAAGTATAAAAGCTATTATTACAGTGACGCAAAGAAACATATTTCTCAACGTAATGGAGATGTCTATATTGTTAATGAATACATGGTTGAAAGGGAGTATCATAGACTCTTTCATAATCCTTTTGAAGGAATAGAAGATGTAGAGAGGATATTTGATGCTTTTATTGGAGGTTTAGGGAATCATGTTATGGTTGAAGAAAATGCTGATGGAAGTAAATATTTTTCAGGGGCTGTTAGCGACTCTCAAATTCCTACTCTTATAAATGCTGTTATGTCTTACGGGTTTAAGAGAATTATTATTGAGGAAGTAACATACAATGATCTTCCCATTCCTATAATTGAAGATGACATTTATGTGAAGAAGGTAAGTGGAAGAGCATTTACAAACAGTGATGGTATAATGGAAAGCCTATTTTCTTCCTTTGTATTCAGTGGCAAAGATAAAGCTGGGAACACATATGATTTTACAATTGAGATTGTTATGAAAATATTTGATATTAATTCAACTGAGGTTATAGAGCCAGATCTTACAGATAAAAATATAGAGGTCCGCATTGAAGGCGCATCCCAAATAAATGATAAGCATTTAGGAAAATGGAAAAGTGAAGTGGTAATAGAAAAAGATGGACAGCTACAAAAAATAGGTGAAAAAATTGTTGAAATAACATCTATAAATTCAGAAAAT
Source organism: Acetivibrio alkalicellulosi (assembly GCA_008125075.1). GTDB lineage: Bacteria > Bacillota > Clostridia > Acetivibrionales > Acetivibrionaceae > Herbivorax > Herbivorax alkalicellulosi. The sequence goes on from VLTH01000002.1 coordinate 492,116, forward strand.
ATATATGGAAAGTACTATTCTATTTACAATGAGGAATATTTAGAGCATAGTAAAGAGTTTGAATTTATAGCTGAAATTGAGCAATACAGAGGAGGAGGAATTTTTAAAGATATTGACTCTTTAGAAAATAAAGGGACAATATATATAGATAGAGCCCGTATGTACTTTAATATAGATAGAGATTATAGAATCGGTGAACCAGAGTCGCTAAATTATAACAACTATCAGAAAGTTTTTGAAGATTAGTAATTATATAAAGCAATAAAAAAGTTTTATGTAGCTTCCATGTAAAAGTTTTGCATGGAAGCTACAATCAGATATTTATGGAGGGTAAAAATGGAAAAAGTTCTGGAGATTAAAGGTATAACAAAAAAATATAAGAATGGAAGAGGTATTTGGGATATAAATCTTGACATAAACAAAGGTGATATTTTTGGATTTTTAGGTCCAAATGGCGCAGGAAAAACTACTGCAATGAAGATAATGACAGGAATGATGAAACCTGATACAGGAGATGTTAAAATTTTTGAACACAGTGTAATAGAACAGTTTGAAAAAGCAATGAAAAAAGTAGGCTGTATAATTGAAACAGCTGAATCTTATGGTTATCTTAGTGCATATGAAAATTTAAAACTTCATTCAAGGTTTTATAAAGACATAGGAGAAGAGAGAATTGATGAAGTTTTAGAGTTTACAGGAATACTTAAGTATAAGAAAGAAAAGGTTAAGAATTTTTCACTGGGTATGAAACAGAGAATAGGTATAGCAGCTGCAATTTTGTCAAAACCAGAGCTGGTTATATTAGATGAGCCTTTAAATGGTCTTGATGTAGAAGGTATGATTGAAATGAGAAAGCTTATTAAGCATTTGTCAGATACAGAGAAGACTACATTTTTTATATCTAGTCATCTTATTCATGATGTTGAACTTACTTGTAACAGGATAGGCATTGTCTATAATGGTAAACTGGTAAGTGTAGATTATACTAAAAATATACTGATGAATTATCCTTCACTGGAAAATTATTTTGTGAGCGAGGTAGACAAAAATGGAAATGTTTAAAGGAGCTTTTATAAATGAAATTGATAAGATGTATAGAAGAAAGAAGGTAGTTGTAGTTGTAATTATTTCATTTCTTGCAATTATAATAGGCCAGCTTTTTGTGTTTGGTTTAAGGAGTGGGTGGGGGCTTAGAACTGTAAGTGGCTTTGAATTTCCAGGAATGGTTCTTTCAGCTTTTATAGAAACGTTGCTTCCATTGTTTGCCACGCTAATAGCAATAGACATATTCTCAGTGGAGTTTAATCAGAACACATTAAAGATACTTTTAGTAAGGCCGGTTTCAAGGTTAAAACTATTTACTGCAAAAATATCAGCAATTGGTGTTTTTATAATGGGAATTTTATTATTGGTTATGATGCTGTCAATACTTTCTGGGCTTTTGTTTAATCCAGAGTCTTTTACATTTTTAGGGCTCTACAGGACTGTCATATCATATCTGGTAACTTTTATTCCTGTTATGGTATTTGCCCTTATTGTTGTGTTTTTGTGCAACTTTGTAAAAAGCGGTACAACAGTATTTTTTATTACAATCATAATGTATATTGCCTTTAGAGGCATAGGGATTGTTTTTCCAAAATACTCAAGTCTTTTTGTAACATCAATGTTTAATTGGTATAATTTGTGGATTGCAGATAAAATACACTTTTTAAAGCTTGCAAGAGAGTTTTTAATAATGATAGGATGTGCTATAATGTTTTTTACAGCAGGATTTTACCTATTTGATAAAAAAGATTTATAGTAAAAAGGTGGAAGAGATGAATTTAAAAAAAAGGTTTGCTGTTTCAAATGCTGCAATTATTGTTATTCCTCTAGTAGTAACATTTGTAGCATCTTTTCTTTTTATATTTATTTTAAATAAAGTTCTTAATGTGGATACTAATTATGAGAGCTTTAAAAAGCTAGCAGAGATTCAGTATCAGTTTTTTAGAGCTGATGAGGATATTTTATCTAATAATCCACAGATGCTTTTAGAAAAAGACTATCAGCAATACCTTGTATCATATTTAGAAGGAATTGAAGCAGATATAATAGTGATTAAGGGTCAAAAAAAGGTATTTGCATCAAGGAGCATTGGTTTAGTAGATATTGAAAGAATTCTTGATAGTTCAAATAGAAGCAGGCTAAGCAATAAAATTGATATAGATGGCAACAGACACATAATGAAAGTCATAGAGGTCAACTTTAAAGATGGTGAAAAAGGACAGGTTATTTTGCTTGCATACACAGGCAATGAGTGGTTTAGCCCTGAAAAACTATTATTGATAATAGGGACAATATTTGTTATATCTTTTCTATTAACAAATATATTTTTAATTATAGGTTTTTCTAAAAGAATTTTAAAGCCCCTTTCAAAGCTTCAGGATGCAGCAGGAAAGATAAGTGGAGGAGAGCTTAATTTTGAGGTTATTGAAGATGGAGATGAGGAAATCAGGGATCTATGTAAGGCATTTGAAGTTATGAGATTAAAGCTTCTAGAATCAAAACATACTCAAAAAAAATATGATGATACCAGAAAAATGCTTTTATCCAGTATATCTCACGATATTAAAACACCAATAACATCAATAAAAGGATATGTTGAAGGAATTTTAGACGGAGTGGCAAACACTCCTGAAAAATCTGAGAAGTATTTAAAGACAGTGTATTCAAAGGCTAATCATATTGATAGAATGATAGATGACCTTTTGCTATATTCAAAGCTTGATCTAAATCAGGTGCCTTTTGATATAGAAATAACTGATGTAAAAAAGTATTTTGAGGATTGCATGTATGAAATTGAAACAGAACTTGAAAGAGATAATATTAAAACTAAACTTCACAATGAATTAAAAAATAGTAAATATTTTATGATTGACAGAGTTCGAGTAAGGCGGGTTATAATTAACATAATTGAAAACTCAAGAAAGTATATCCCTAAAAATCAAGGCAAAATAGATATATTTTTGAGGGAAACAAACACAAGTATTGTAATAGAGATAAGGGATAATGGTTCTGGTATTGATGAAAAAGATTTACCTAATATATTTGATAGATTCTATAGGGCAGACTCTTCTAGAAATGTAACAAAGGGCAGTGGATTAGGACTTGCAATTGCAAAACAAATAATTGAAGGCCACGGGGGAGACATATGGGCTAGAAGTGAAAAAGGTGAAGGTACAAGTATACTGATATCCATAAAAAAGTATTCTTAAGCTTAAAAGGGGGAAAAAGTAAGTGGATGCTAAGAGAATTTTAGTTGTTGAGGATGATGAGAGTATAGCTGAGCTTGTAAGAGACTATTTAGAGATAAATGGATTTAATGTTAAAGTGTGTAGAGATGGTGTGGAAGGACTAAAAAGCGTTAATGAAGAAAAATATGATCTTATCATTTTAGATGTTATGCTACCTGGAATGGATGGATTTGAAATATTGAGAAGAATCCGAGATGAGAGAGAAATTCCCATGCTTATTGTTTCTGCAAAAAAGGAGGAATTTGATAAAATAAGAGGTTTAAGGTTAGGCGCGGATGACTATATAACAAAGCCTTTTAGCCCTGGTGAATTGGTAGCTAGAGTAAATGCCCATATATTAAAATACCAGAGATTAAAGAGCAAGTTTTCTAATAAAGAGATTGAGGTTTTGACAATTCGAGGGCTTGAAATACAAAAAGATGCCAGAAGGGTTATGGTAAATGGAAAAGAAATTAATATGGCTCAAAAAGAGTTTGAACTTCTTGTGTTTTTAGCACAAAACCCAAATAGGGTGTTTAGTAAAGATGAACTATTTGATAAAATTTGGGGTCTTGATTCTTTAGGAGATGCTGCAACAGTTACTGTTCACATAGGAAGAATAAGAGATAAGATAGAAGCAGAACCATCAAATCCACAGTATATTGAAACGGTATGGGGAGCAGGTTATAGACTCCGGAACTAAATTTAAACTATTATATAAATATAAGGTTTGACTTCCTTAATAGATAAGGGCATTGTACTGGGATTTTTTAATCGCTATTGCAGCAGCCCCTTAGCTTTTTACTGTGTTTATGTAAGTTTTAGTTTGTCGTCTAACTGAGCTTCCCATTCTTGTTAAGAGAAAATCTGGATACAACTAGCATAACAACTATAGCTATATAAACTATTGCAGAAAATATGACTGTAAATAAACCTGTAAATGTTGTAAATTCATTCAAATTACTAAAAAGAGAAGGGAGCTTAGAGTTGTTAATAGCTGCGTGACTTATATAGTAGGTTGCAATAGATGTAATTACAGGATTAATAATTGTTAGGATTATTGCAGCTATATACATTTTTTTAATAGTAGTACTTAACTGAAGTTTAAATCCTATTACTGTTATAATAACTATAAGCACTAGAAATATTTCTCTAAACAAAGTGGTTGTGATGGTTGGCAAATTATACAAAAAATAGTGGGCTTGCATGGAGTAGTTGTCATTAATATTCATTCTAATGCTAAGGCTAATTATTTGATTCAAAAACATAACACCAATAACGAAAAATGTTATATTGTAGAATTGTTTTAATTGTTTCATTTTAATTCCTCCGTTTTCATTTTAGATAACCCTTCAGTTAATTATATCATTAAAAATTAAGTCAAGTAAATAAAATAGGTATTTGATGAAAAACCTCATAAGGCCGTATATTATTAAGTAGAGTGAGATATAATTTTTAGTTCTTTCCCCTTAAAGCCAATTCCAATACACATTATGTTTTTGTGATGATGAAGCTTTTGCACACCTTCAGGGTATTTTTTATCTTTAATTTGATTTAATGCTTCATTTGCTAAAATATCTAAAGTCTTAGAGCCTTTTGTACTTTCCCATTTAAACTCAAAAACGTATGCAGTTTTATTATTATCTTTTGGTATCATAACAATATCAGGACGTCCTAACCCATATTCTTTATTACTTTCAATTAGAAATTCTCTACTCGTTTGAACAAACAAGCCTAGCATAAATCCATGATGGAAGCTCTCAAATTTTTCTTTTTGTTCACGTTCTTTTACTGTATCCATGCTTGTATCATAGTAACTTACCTGACTTAAATACAAATCTTTTAAAAGTCTTTCAAAAGAATCTATGTCATTATTAGTTAAACTTTCTATAATATATTCTACATCACTTAAAATATCTTCATCATCTTTTAAATAGTTTATTATCATATCTTCATATATTGTATGTATTTCAAGATTTGGTATCTCGAGTTTGTATGAAAATTTAAGTCTTTTTTGTTGCCTGTCGTAGGCCTTTAAGTAGCCTGCATGGGTAAGAAAGCTCCAAGCAACGTCAGGGCTAGTTTTTATATTTTGATACACTACATTTTCATCAAGTTCTTTTTCAACAGATTCACCTGTTATTAGTTTTTCTACAGTTTTTTTACCCTCGAGTTTATCAAGCTGCATTACTTCTTTTATTATTCTATTGTCGCTAGTATTTGACCAATAGGGTCTAAGTCCGTCTTGAGGAGTACTTAAGAATTTTATAATACTCCATGGATTATAAATAACAGTGTCAATTCCAAAGATATATCCATTATACCAAGTTTTTATGTCATGCAAATGCTCTGGCAATTCAAAATAATTTACCATTTCCTCTACTTCAGGTTCAGTAAAGCCAAATTTATCTTTATAGTTACTTGATAGTATTGTGCTTACCGAAGGATTATTAAAGTCACTGAAAATACTTTCCTGAGCTACTTTCATAATTCCTGTTAGAATTCCTTGCTTTAATGATATATTATCCTTAAAACCTTTTACTAAAACACTTTTCATAAATCCAGTAACTTCTTCAAAATACCCTTCAAGATATCCTGCCTGAATAGGTGTATCATATTCATCAATAATTACATAACAGTCATTTTTAAAGTATCTTTTAAGATATTTTGTTAAATTTAATAATACATTAGTATACTGTACTTCAGTTCCTTCTAGATCCATTATTTTGTTGAATACTTTTTTTTCGGAATGGCTTAAAATATCAGAATCTAAAATATATTTATGTCTTTTGTATTCATTAGCAATTGTTTCTTTTAAATTTTCATATGTATCAGTCCAATTACTTTGCTTTGCATTTTTGAAAGTTAAATAAACCACTGGATATTTAGACAACTCATTTTTATAGTGTTGACCTGCTTTAAATATATTAAGATCTGAGAATAGATAACTTACATCATGATCTTCAAAATCATATTTTCTACACTGAGGAAGCTCAAAAAAGTACTTTAACATGCTCATGTTTAAAGTCTTTCCAAACCTTCTTGGCCTTGTGATAAGCACTATTTGATTAGGTATATCTATAAGTTCTTTGATTAACAGTGTCTTATCTACATAGTACCCATTATTATCTATCAGTTTTTTAAAATTATCTATTCCCTGAAGCACTATTTTTTTAGTCATACTAAAACACCTCTGTATTGGTAAATGAATTCATGACTTATATTATATCATATAGGAGTAAATTATAAACAGTGTTTTGAAGGCATTTAATTTTGATAATGAATTTCAAACAAATGACATTGGGAGATACATTTGGTGAAAACATCTCTAAGGGTTATAGCAAATGTAATATTGACAACTTCACATTATTCTCCCGATGCAACAGCTGCAGTTTTACCTTAACAATGTGGGATGTAAATCTATAAAAAGCTGAAGGGTATTAATCGCCTTCAGCTTTTAAGTGCTAAACTTTGTTCTAAAATTCCAATGTATTAACATTTAGATACTCGTTTTTCCCAAGTGTTATCGATAAAGCTATTCCATCCACTTATATATGCGTCATCTGGAATAAGGGGTTTATTTAATTCAGATTTTGTTTCTTTAGAAAGCTCCATTGAAGTAACAAGTTCTTTTCCAGCTTTCCGTAAAAGTTTTCTATAATCCTCAACAACTGTCTCTAAACCTGGAACTATGTCATGTAAAAGTGCGCCAGCGCCTCTATAGATTTCAGCAATTAGTTGTGTGTGAAAGTTTCTAGCCATCCGTCTAAACAAAAGGGATAATACTTGAAATTGACTTTGCTCAGGAAAGGCTGCGTTACTTACAACAACCCACTTAGGAACTTTAACGTAAGCATTTGAAAAACCAGACTTATCTATATGTCTACATTCACCATTTTCATCTTTAGCAACATATGGAGCTCCAAGTGATAAGCACCTGTCAAAGAATATTTTCATCATACCTGAAACATTGTCAATGTACAATGGTGTAGCGAATATAACTATATCTGATTCCTTGTAACTATGTAACATTTCTGTCATATCATCTTCAATTATGCATTTGTTTAGTTCAACATCAAAGCAATGGTTGCATGCTCTACAATAATTTATTTTTTTCTCAGATAAAAAATAGTTTTGAGCTATAACATCTTTTTCAACAGCTCCTTTAAGAATTTCTTGAATCATTTTGTGGGTTCGACTATTTTTCCCTCCAGGACTTCCGTTATAAACTGTGATCTTCATTGAATCCTCCTTGTGAAGAACAAATTATAGACAATATGTAGTATAATCTATTATATAATAGATTATACTACATATTGTTTGAAAAAGTCAAGAGATTATTGAGTAGCTAGAAATAAGCCTATATTGTGTGAATAATACAAGAGATTAATTTAGATGGCTTGTTGGACTTGGATTTAATAATAACTAATATCTAATCACATATTTATAATGAGTTTTTTGCAATTATACTTTATAATTAAGATATAGGGTTTAAAGCTACGTAAGTTTCACAAAAAGATGAACAAACAGACATTCATGAGCATAAAGCTTACAAACATAATATGAAAAGTGTAGTGGGAATGAATGTCTTTGCGCATGCTTACGACAGCAAAAAAATTGCACATGCATAAAATCAAAGCTGCTATTCTAAAAAGTATTTTCAGAATAGTATATTCAGTTATGGAGGGGTTCATGTAGCCTTTACTTTTGACTCGTCTTAATTTATATTAATTTACTTAATTTTTTTGTGGGCTCAATATTATTTTATTTTTGAGGAGGAAAGAAAATGAAAAAAACTAGTTTGTTGCGGAGTTCTTATTTGTGTGTCTTTATAATGTTGTCATTCATGTTACCAAATCAAATTGTTTTTGCATCCGACGAATATTTGGCTCGGGATCCATACTATTCAATGAATGATCCAAATGTAAACCGTGCAACATCAGAGCACTTTCAAATCATCTGGGGTAATAATGATGAGACAGGTCTTGTAAATAATGCCTTTATACAAGGTAATTTGAGAAATTTAGAAAACATGTGGAAATTGTTTATAGATGACATGGGTATGGTTGAACCTTCACAATCTATTCATGCAAGAAACAGAGATGGTAGAAAATATAAAACCAACGTATATGTAACACGAACAGGATTGTCACAGCATCTTGAAGGTTGGGCTTTTATGTCTGGAGACAGGCAAGGATTTGGATATATGATTATGGATCCAAGAGCTATGAGAGTTGATCCACCTTCTTGGGTAGTACCTCATGAATTTGGACATGTGCTTACAATGCATCTGGAATCATGGGTTAACAATGATGTAACAGGCCCTTGGTGGGAATCAGTTGCCAACTGGTTTAAAGAACAATACCTGTATAGTGATTACTATGAATTCAATGGCAGGAGACATGGTCCTGATACTGACTTTTTTGAACCTCTTTATAAAAGTTTAAATCTTTTTATGGCTCACGGAAGAAACTATTATCAATCATGGCCTATTTTGCAGTATGTAACAGAAAATCCTGAGAATTATCCTCATTATGGTAAGGGTTTTGTTAAAAGGATTCAGCAGGAAGCCTTGCGTGAAGAGCATCCAATAGTTACAATTGATAGGCTGTCTCCTGGAGTATGCATTAAGGATACTTTGGGGCATTATGCAAAACGCATGGCTACTCAGGATTTTGTTCATAAAAATTTATACCAGAGAAGATTTAACCAGATGATTGGGGTGGATCATAACAGGCAAATTGTTCTAACTCAACTGGTAAAGGTAAGTGATAAAGATGGTTGGTGGAAAGTTCCGATTGAAAGAGCTCCTCAGCAGACGGGAATGAATATAATTCCTTTGGTTCCAAATGGCTCAGGTAATGGTAGGGTATTATCAGTAAACTTTAATGGTCTTGTTGATGAGTCAAGAGGTTCTGACTGGAGATCCTGTATAGTTATTGTCAACGATTCTACTGGTAACACAAGATACTCTAGTCTTTGGAATAGCGGTGTTAACTCAGTTACTTTGTCCTCAAATGAAAACACTGCGTACCTGGTTGTTATTGCTACTCCTGATACAATACTACCTGTGACTGCTTTTCAAGATGAAAGAGCAGCTCCATATCAAACATCTCCATCAAAAGCTAAGTTTCCATATGAGGTTCAGATAACAGGAGGAGTTCCTTACGAAGAAAGACCAAATACTTCAGGGCTTTCAGGTAGACGTCATTCAAATGGCGGCGGCTTTGTACAAAGCACTGCAACAGTTGCGTCAACTGCATATGTTGGACCAGATGCAGTAGTCCTTGGAAGAGCAAGAGTCAGTGATAATGCTCGTATTGAAGATTTTGCTGTTGTAAAAGATAATGCTGTAGTATCAGGAAATGCAGTAATTAGTGGTCATGCATTAGTTAAAGACAGAGCGGTTGTACGAGAAAATGCAAAGGTGAGAGATTTTGCTGTAATGCTTGAAAATTCACAAGCTAGTGGCAATTCAAGAGTCCTTGAAAGTGCTGTACTGTCAGGAGATTATACTATTACAGATAATGGAGTTGCTAAAGGTACAGTTGATGCAAGAGGAAGAGGAAGTGTAAGTGGTCAGGGCATGATTGACGGAGACTATTCTGATACTACAAATGTAAATGCTGGAACTGCTTTTGGCTGGAATAGAGGTCAGGAATATGCAAGCAACATACCATATACAAATGGTTTGTATGCAGGTTATGAGTTTATTTCCCGCAGTTCTCTTTATGCTCTAGATAAGCATGGAGTTACACATGGTATACTAAGGGGAAGTCCTACATGGAGATCATCTCTTGAAAATAGACAGGGAGTAATTCAGTTAAACGGTGTTAATCAGTATATTGTATTAGAAAAGTCGGTTTCTGATTTAAAGGAGATGGAAATACATACCTCTGTTAGATGGGATGGAGGAGAACCAAATCAAAAACTATTTACTTTTGGTGCATCTGAAGAAAAGAGCATGTATTTAACACCTTCTGATGAAAATGGAAAGGCTAAGTTTGTTATTAGAGATGGCAATACTATAAGGACTCTTACAGGAAATTCAGCTTTTCCTGTAAATAGGTGGACTGATATAAGAGTTGTTTTGGCAAATGGTGCTGCAATTTTATATGTTGATAATAATATTTGGGCTGCTAACTACAACGTGCCAATAAAGCCCGAAGACCTTAACCCTCCTAATGTTAACTATGAGAGCGCTTGTAATTATATAGGAAGAGGTGCAAATTCATCTGATCCCCTTTTTAAAGGTTCAATTGATTATTTTAATATATACTTTAGAGCAGGAGAGATTCCAACAGAGCCTGTACTTCCAGAACAAATTGCACATTATAAGTTTGATGAATCTACTGGCACAACTGCAAAGGATTGGACAGATAAAAACAAAAATGCAGTTTTGAGAAACGGAGCTAATTTTACAAGAGGTATCAGTGGAAACTCTGTTCAGTTAAATGGCGTAAATCAATATATTGAACTTCCTGATGGAATCTTAGAGGGGGTTTCTGATTTTACTATTGCTACTTGGGTAAAGCTAGATACAATAAATACATGGCAAAGAATATTTGACTTTGGAAACAATACTGATGTCAATATGTTTTTAACTCCAAGTTCTGGGGGAAACGACATAAGATTTGCAATAAAAAATGGTGGTACCGAACAAAGGATAAACGCACCATTGAACTTACAGACAGGAACATGGATCCATATAGCAGTGACTCTTTCAAATAGAACTGGAATAATATACGTTGATGGAAAAGAAGTTTCTAGAAACAGCAATATAACCATAACACCAAAAGATTTAGGAGCTACATCTAACAATTATATTGGCAGGTCTCAATATCAGGATCCTTATTTAAATGGTCAGATAGATGATTTTAGGATTTATAATTATGCATTAGGGTCAGAAGAAATAGATGCTCTTTCAAGAATTAATGTTCCAACTTTTATACTTGGGGATGTTAATGGAGATAACTCTGTTAATTCTACCGATGTTAATTTGATGAGAAGATTTATTCTGGGTATTATAGATGATTTCCCTTATGCCGAGGGTAAACTTGCTGCTGACGTTAATGGAGATGGATTGATAAATTCGACAGACTATACTTTGTTAAGAAGATATGTACTGGGTATTATTTCAACTTTTTGATTTATATTTTCATCATTGATAAGGAATGCCTTAGAAATAACTTCATATTCTCAAGTACAAAATCCCGATGTTTTTACGGGTTTTGGACGATGAGAATTGGGTGTTCTCCCATAGACTTGACATATACAATTAAATTGTATACAATTTAATTGTATACAATAAATAAAAGGAAGTGTTAGTATGGATTTATATGACATCTCAATTAAGAAACCTGATAGTAGCACAGAGTCTATGGAAAATTATAAGGGAAAAGTCCTTCTAATTGTAAATACTGCAACAGGTTGTGGTTTTACTCCTCAATATAAAGGATTGCAGAATTTGTATGAAAAGTATTCCCACAAAGGGTTTGAAATACTTGATTTTCCCTGTAATCAATTTGCCAACCAGGCTCCGGGAAGTGATGAAGAAATTCAGACTTTTTGCACACTAAACTACGGAACAACATTTCCACAGTTTGCAAAAATTCGTGTTAATGGAAAAGATGAAGAACCATTATATACTTACTTGAAAAACGCTAAGGGTGGTTTTTTAGGATCAAAAATTAAGTGGAATTTCACAAAGTTTCTTGTAGACAGACAAGGCAATGTGATTAAAAGGTATAGCCCTACTGATACACCTGAAAAAATTGAAAAGGACATTGTTGAATTACTATAGTGAACTCCTTTAGTCGAAGATAAAAATAGGGCATCTCAGTATTTTTTAAACGAGTTCATTAAATATGAGAAAGGGAGTATATTTAAAATGAATTATGATCAGCTTAAACTTGAAAATCAATTATGTTTCCCTTTATATGCCTGTGCAAAAGAGGTTGTTAAAAAATATAAGCCTTTATTAGATGAAATTGGACTTACGTATACACAGTATATTACAATGATGGTACTCTGGGGAAAGAAAAAAGTAAATGTAAAGTCATTAGGTGAGAACTTATATTTAGATTCGGGTACACTTACTCCAGTACTTAAAAAGTTGGAATCAAAGGGACTTATATTGAGGGAAAGAGGGTTAAATGATGAACGAAATCTTATAGTCACTATTACAAAAAAGGGTGAGGATTTGAAAGATATGGCGTCATTAATACCCTTTAAAATCAAACAGTGTATTGATATAGAAAATGATGAAGCAATACAGCTATATAGACTTTTGAACAAAATTCTAAAAAAAATTTAGGTGGAGTAGAAACTCCACCTAAACCCTTGTATATTTAGATTTAGTTAAATTAAGATTACTTTATTTTAAAAACTGATATAGAGTCACTTAATAATTTGGCCATATCGTTAAGTTCGTGTGAAAGATTTGATAATTCCTCTGAAGTAGATGCCTGTTCTTGTGTGGTTGCAGACACTTCTTCTGAAATTGATGCTGTTTCCTGAGAAACTGCTGATATGTTTTGAATAGATTCGGAAGCATTTTCTTTTGATTTATGAACTTCTTTAATTAAATTTGAAACAGTATTAACACAATCTATTAAGTTTACCATTGAATTGTTGATTGCTTTAAAGGAATCATCGGTTTTAGTTACTATTTCCATTTGCTCGGATATAATATTATTTGTATTATATGCAACTTCTTTTGTACTATCAGTTTTTTCTAAAATATTATTAATAATATTACGAATTTCTTTAGATGAGTTTTTAGATTGCTCTGCAAGTTTTTTCACTTCATTTGCAACTACTGAAAAACCTCTTCCGGCCTCTCCTGCTTTTGCGGCTTCAATAGATGCATTTAATGAGAGAAGGTTTGTCTGATCTGCAATTTGAGACATAGTCTTTACAATTTTAACAATATGCCCCATGCTTTTGCTTAGTTCATTAATATCTGTAATCATATGTTGTGATGCAGAGCTTGTTTTTAGTGCTTTGTCATTTAATGTCTTCATTACTAATAGGGCTTCCTGGCTGAGAAACTTGGTATCTTTTGCTACTTTTTCCACTAAACTGATATTATCTTCTACTTGATTTATATCTTCAGAAAGTAAATTAATGCTTTGGGCACAATTTGATATATTTTCAGCTTGATCAACTGCCCCTATTGCAACCTGTTGGATTACTTCACTAATTTGCTTTGAAGCAATTCTAGATTGTTCTGCAGATGTGTTAACAAGTTGAGAATTTTTAATTACTTTTTGAGATGAATTTCTTACCTGTTCAATTAACTTCCTTATATTCCCTATCATATGATTAAAGCCTCTAATTACGTCAGCAATTTCATCCTTGTTATCATCTTCAATATTAATTGTTAAATTGCCTATTTTAGCTTCATTAATTAGTTTTTCCATATTGCTTAAAGGTTTTGCTATACTCATAGATATACCTAGTGATAAAAGTATAGAAAAAATGATACATATAAGTATAAAAAATATCATAGAATTTCGTATTTTATTTGGTCCTGAATTTATATATGCAAAAGGCACTTTCCCAACTAGTATCCAATCAGTGTGTTCTATTTTTTTATAGGTATACAAATGATCGTCGTAATTAATGGTAAATTTGTCAACTTCAAGGTTTAGCTTACTAAATAATTCTTCGTCATAGCTATTTCCAAGACCTCGAAGATTTTTATTTGACACAATTTTTCCCTCTGAGTTTAAGATAAATAAATCTGCCTCATCACCTAAATATATATCTTTGTATAGGTTCGAAATATTTTGGCTTTCAATACCTAGGAAAAAATACCCAAGTTTTTGATTTGTTCGATAATCCCTTATAACTCTTGCACTGACTAAATAAAATAAGTTATCTCTGTCTATTGTACCTATTATAGTAGAACCGTTGCCTTTTTCAGCTAATTTTTTTAAGTCGTTTATTATTTCTTCGCTATTTAAACCTGATTGACGTCTATAATCAATTGGAGAGTATCCTTCAACTAGAAGACTTCCAAATTCAACTCCATTCATTGTAGATAATCTACTAATAAGAAAATCGGTTATTTCTCTTTCAGCTCTGATATTATCAGTATTAGTTGGGTCACTTAAAACCCTTAAGTTTTCCTGTATTACATGTGAAATTGTTATTTCAAGCATGGAAGCTCGAAACTTATCAATTTCATTAGTTATATTTCCTTCAGATTGATCTATTATTTCATTAGAATACATAATTATTTGAGTATCGATGGTATCTTTTGATAAGAAGTAAGAAAAAGCTCCTAAAAGAACTAAAGGTACTATTGAAAGAACAAAAAAAGCTAATAATAACCTGAACTTAACTTTATTTTTTCTCAAGATATTTAGTATTGTTTCTATTTTTTTAGAGTTATTAGAATTTTTAGAATTGTCTAGTTTTTTATTGCGTATCTTTTTTGATAGTTTTATAAAAATATCACCTATCATTTTTTTCACCTCAAAAATTATTTTTGATTAAAGTTACAATAACTAATTTGCGAAAATGTTAATATTTGCAATAATGATATTTTCATCACTATAATTAGGTATTTACATACTATTCTTCTCAAAAAGTTAGTTTTTTAAATAAACTTTTATATTGAAAGTCTTATAGCATAAGCGTTATACGGTAGTTTTTGAGAAGATATAGCTCCTCTGTTTATCTTAGCTGAACTTATTACTTTGTTTACAGCTTCGTTGCGGTATGAAATATGTTTAACAGAAGTAATTTTAAGCTTAATCCTATATAATTTATATCGGGAGTTTGTGTATAAAACATTACTAGGTAAGTTATTCCTAGACAAAAGTCTTTTGTATGCAAATAGCAAATGAATTTATAAATGACAAAAGAATATATATAAGCGGAAGATGACAAATAGGCAAGGTGAAAAGAGGAAGTAATATTTCAGTTAATCGGAAGAATAAATCAAAAAGTAAAATATCTACACATTTATGAGTTAAAAGTTGTATAAAAAGGAGCTCAAACTAATGTGAAAAGTCTGGCTCCTAATTTAGTAAAAAATATATAAGCGGGATTAAAAAGTTTACTTATAATTATACTATTTTATTTCTGATTTCCATAGACCATGAAGATTGCAATAGGCATAAACATCTACATTTTGCCTGTCACAGAAAACTGCTTTTGGTTGATCTGATGGTGAAAGAGAAATTCTTTCTGTTCCTTCATCAGTAACAACAGCTATCCATTCAATATAGTGTTGCTCTGTCATTGGATGAGCTACAGAACCTACTTCAACATATATCTTGCCTTCTTTTCTAACAGCCACAGGAACATGTTTTTCAGTTGCTGCATCAGTAGTATTGGGCTCAAGTTTTAACATTGGTTGATCACAACAGACAAGTTGTCCTCCACCATTTTTAATAAGACCTACAAGATTTCCACAAACTTCACATTTAAAAAAAGCTACTTCTGTTTTCATTTTAGCAAGACTCCCTTCAAGTAATAGACTTATCATTAAATTGAATAATAATTTATACCCATCTATTATATATTGAAAACAAATAATTTTTCAAATACTCTTTTTTACAATAAATGTATGAAGGTGGCGCTTTTAACAACTTAAATTAAGATGATATTTTAAAGGTAGTCATATTGCTATTATAGGGTTTTAAAATGTTTTTTAAAATAGAAGAGTCATTTGTTGTGTTGTCAAGCCAGGTTTTTTGATAACCAGGCTCAATTATAACAGGCATTCTGGTGTGGATATGAGATAAATTATCGTTTGCCTGTGTTGTTATAATTACAAATCCAATATACCTATTATTTTTTTTATCGGAGAACACACTGTATAATCCTGCCATAAAAAACAAAGACTTTTTAGTAAGACCTATTTCATATTTTATTTTTGTATCATGTTCTTTTTTCCATTCAAAGTATGAGTTTGCAGGGATGAGGCACCTTCTTTTAACAAATGCTGTTTTAAACATTGGTTTACTGTCTACAGTTTCACTTCTAGCATTTATAATAAGCATACTATCGTATGTATAAAAGCCCCAGTTTAAAGAGGTAAGTCTGTTGTTAATTATCACCGGTGCCTTATCTGTTGGATAAATTTCTCCAGATTTACAGCTTAAGTTTTTTTCTGTATCTGAAACTATATTTTGTAGTTCTTCATATTCACTGTCTGAGTATATTACATATCGACCACACAATAGTATCATCTCCTTATAATACAATTATACAATAATATTATAAAAGAAGGAAGTATACACAGACTATCGGGGGTCCATATTATTTAAGAGAAGGAAAACATGGAAGAAACATTGTGAAGCAAGTTGTAGAGCCTGTTAATATGAGGAGGTAAGGGAGAGCATCCTTCTTAGGCATAAGGAGTTTTGCAAAGGATCCGAGGAGTATTTACAGGCTCTAGACTTAGAAGCTTAAGTGTAAGGAATATTTTTGAACACGATTGTTAAATGCATCTTAGACTATCTAGTTTGAATTTGATAATGTAACAACCATGTTTATTTCTCCACCTCGGCTTTCAGCTTCATCAAACATACTTTGAAGGCTTTGAAAAACTTCTTCCTTAGAACCTGTAAGTTTTGTATTTGTAGAGTTGACGCTATAATTTACATTGGTGTCTTTGAGCATATTTATAGAACTATTGATTACACCTGAAGCATTTTGTGTTTTTAGAGGATAAATAGCAACTTCTGCACTAATCATATTTTTCACTCCTTAAATATAAAGTATATAGTGGAGAAAAAAAACACTCCTACCAACTATAATTAATAGTATGATTTTATTAATAAATTAATATGCACCATATTGACTGGAAATTTTACTTTCTGTATGTTTATTTACTGTTTTATGTCGCCTTCTAACACTAATTTTCATATTATGCAATATGTAATTAGTGTTGGGGGAGATGTAGTATGACTATTTTTAATATAGGAGATATGGTAGTTAGAAAATCCCATGGTCAGGATATTTGCTTTACAATAACAGACATTAAAAGCGATTCTAGAAGCAAGCCGGTTTATGTTTTGAGGGGAATATTTTACAGAATAGAAGCTGATGCTTATGAAGAAGATTTATTAAAAGAGGACTATAGAAATGTACAGATAAACTTAAGGCGAGAAATTTCAAAAGTAAGGCAAAATTTTTTTAGATCAAATTATTTAAACAGACTGTTCTTTATACACAGGCTAAGAAGAAGACCTGGAACAATTCTTCATATTGACTCAAGTCAAAGATTTTTAAATATGTGTACAAAGTTATATAATGAAGCAGGAATAAAGAGTACAGGTCACATTGCATCAGAAAAAAATCAACCTGGTATTATAAGGAGAGCCCTTTTTGCAACAAAACCTGATATACTTGTAGTGACAGGCCATGACGGTATTAGAAAAGGAAATGGAGATTTAAACCATGTGGAAAGTTATAGAAGTTCAAAGTATTATATACAAAGTGTCAGGGAAGCGAGGAGATACGAGCCTGACCCCGATAAATTGTGTATATTTGCAGGAGCATGTCAATCTTTCTATGAAGCAATAATGGATGCAGGAGCAAATTTTGCAAGTTCACCTGCAAGAATTAACATAAATGCACTAGATCCAGCCATACTATCCGAAAGGGTTGCCTTAACAGATAGAAGATATTATGTAACTCCAGAAGAGATATCTCAAATTACCATTTCGGGGAGTGGAGGAATCGGAGGAGTAAATACAAGAGGGCGTATGGTTTTATCATAGCATAAATGAGGATATAAAAACGAAAGGACTCAATAGCTCGAGATTTATTTTTAGAAATCTTGGAAGGTCGTGAAAGACTTAATAATGAAAGGGCTCGAGGCCGCGAGATTTTTTTATTAGAAGTTTTAGAATAAAATCGAAGGGGCTCGATGCCACGAGATTTTTTTATTTATTGAAGTACAAGACAGTATATTGTAAAATGAAATATGTAAATTTAGATTTCAGGTTTTAATATAGGAAAACCTTATTTCAATAACATAAAAACAGGAGGCTATTTTGGGTAAAAATCTGTATATAACAGAAAAACCATCAGTGGCAACAAGTTTTGCAGATGTACTAGGTATAAAAATTACAAGGAATGATAGAGCAAAAGGTTTTGCAGAGTCGGATAATTCTGTAGTGACATGGTGTTTTGGGCACCTTATTACTATGGCTTTTCCTGATGAATATGATCCTTCATACAAGCAGTGGAGAATTGAACATCTTCCTATTATACCTGACAAATACAAGTATATTGTAATTGATAACGAAGGAACCAAAAAACAGTTTGAAACAATAAAAACACTAATGTGTAGAGATGATATAGACCTGATATATGCCTGTACTGATAGTGGTCGTGAAGGTGAATATATTTACAGGCTTGTTTATGAGCAGAGTGGTTCGGTGAAACCTGCAAAAAGAGTATGGATTTCTTCACAGACAGAAGAAGCTATTAATGAAGGCATTAAAAGTGCAAAGGATATAAGCGAATACAATGATCTCTCAGTAGCTGCATATTGCAGAGCTAAGGAAGATTGGCTTTTTGGAATGAATTTTAGCCGAATTTATACCTGCATGTATGGAAGGCAGATTTCTAACATATTAAAGCAGGAAAAATCCTCAGTTATTGCTGTAGGACGAGTAATGACATGTGTATTAGGTCTTGTGGTAGAAAGAGAACAGGAAATTAGAAACTTTGTACCCAAAAAACACTACGGAATTGAAGCTATATTTTTTTCTTGCGAAAGTCAGCTAGAGTATAAGGGAAAATGGCAACCGGCAAAGAAAAATGATAATGAAGAAGAAAAGTATATAGAAATGGAAGAGGCAAAAGAAGTTATTGAAAAGCTTAAAGATCAACCTGCCATAATAAAAAAGGTGGAAATCAAAAAAAAGAGTGAGCAGCCTCCTCTTCTTTTCAATCTTGCAGAACTTCAATCAGAAGCCAATAAAAAGTTTAAACTACCTGTTGATAAGACACTTGAGATTGCACAGAGCCTATATGAAAAGAAATTGATTACATATCCAAGAACAGATTGCAGAGTTATATCCACAGATGTTTTAGGAGAAGTTCCAAAGGTATTAAATGGCCTTTTTAAAAATCCTGTCTATAGGGATAATGTAAAAAGAATCAAGGATTTTGGGGAGCTTAGTGTTAAAAAGACAACAAAGAGATTTGTAGATGATAAAAAAGTAACTGACCACTATGCAATTATACCAACGTATATTACTGCTGATATTAGTAAAATGGATGAGAATTCAAAAAAAATATATAATCTTATTGTAAAGAGATTTTTAGCAATATTTTATCCCCCAGCTCAATATAATACTGTTAAAGTAGAGACAAAGGTTGGGAGCGAAATTTTTGTATCAAATGCAAAGACCCTAAAAGAAGCAGGATGGAAGGAGATATATGATGTAAGTGTTTCTAAAACTGATGAATTAACAAGTGTTCCTATACATCTTCTGAAGAAAAATGAACCCTGTGATGTACTGGAATTTAATTTAGAAGAAAAGGAAACAAAACCACCCTCAAGATACACAGATGGTTCGCTAGTAATCACAATGGAAAAAGCAGGTAAGTTTATTGATGATGAGGAACTGAGGGAACAGATTAAGACTAGTGGAATAGGTACTTCTGCAACTCGTGCTGGAATAATAAAAAAACTTAAAGATATTGGTTATGTAAAAATAAACTCGAAGACTCAGGTTGTCACTCCTACAAAAAAAGGAGAGGCAATAGTTGAAGTGGTCAGAAGAACAGCAAAGGAACTTTTAAATCCTTCTCTTACTGCAAGTTGGGAAAAGGGACTTGCCATGATAGAAAACAGGGAAACGTCCCAAAAGGTATTTGAAGAAAAGCTTTATGCATATATTAATAAAACAATAGATAAGGTTAAGAAAAGTAGAGGAAGACTTGATTTATCAAGTTTTGTTGAAGTTAAGTAAAGTCTTACATTTTGTTCTAAGACTTCTGGTGAACTGGTTTAGCTAATGCTAAACATAGAAACACCTGAGGATAATAATAGAAACTCCACCTTCTTAAAGGTGGAGTCTTAGAATAAGATTAATTATATACTATAAGGGATGTTGCTTATGCAAATTTTTTAAATATTAGTCCTCCTGCTAAAAGTACCATTATGCCGCCTATGATGTAATATGCTGTATTTGAACTTGAATTACCAGTGTTAGTGTCGGCTTCTAAAGAAACAATTTTGAACTCACCTTCACCAATTTCGATGTCGTCGCCTACAACAGGCAATGATCCATCAGCTTCAGCTTCTGTAGAAACAATTTTAAACTCCCCTTCACCAATTTCGATGTCATCGCCAACAACGGATAAAGGTTCATCAGAGTCGGCTTCAAAAGAAACAATTTTGAATTCCCCTTCACCAATTTCAATGTCATCGCCTACAACGGATAAAGGGTCTTCGTCAAAAGAGATAATTTTGAACTCCCCTTCACCAATTTCAATGTTATCGCCTACTATAGATTCAGAGTATACAAATGCTGTAGCTTGAATAATAACTAAAGATGCAATGATAATTAAAAATAATAGTTTTTTCATTATTGATCACCTCAAAATATTTTTTGTGCGCCGGCTTATATTTTTATAGACGAAAAAAATATTTTAAAGTTCCACAAAAATATTTGCTAAATATATGAAAGTTTTATAGTAGTGGTGCTAGGAGCATAATTTCTTCATTATTATTATATATTGTATCAAATTGTTCTATTGGAAGAGGATTTCTTCCTAAGCCCACCTCAATTGTAAATCCAGGTCTGCGATACTCTTGTATAAACCAGTCCTTATATCCAGCAAAGGCTGCTTGTGGAGGAACGTCTGCAACAGCATAACCACTTGCTTTTGAGAAAAGATTTGCTATACTTAAAGACTCCGGTGGAGTCAGATTCAGATAAGTCCAGTAAATCTCTCTTCCCTGAGAGTGATATGCAATTACCATTCTAAAATTTCGTTGTCGTGTAAAGTTTGCTACAGCAATGGTTTCTGGTTCAGACAAAGGAAAGGGACCTCCAAACCTTGTGGGCCCAGGGCCAAATATACCCAGCATTGGTTCTTGAGCTTTTCCAAGTTCCCATCTTGCCGGATAGTTTCTGTTTAAATCTACTCCTCTAATATTTGAGTTCCAAACTTGAGAAAAAGGCCGTCCTGTTGTATTCCACCTAAGAAGTTGTTCGTAAAAGGGATTTAATGGGTCAAGACCTTTAAGTACAAGATCTACCCCATCAGGATTAACCATTGGAACAATGTAGATACTGCTTTGTTCCCATATATTAGAGAGGTTATATCCCCGTATACTTCTACCCTGTGAATATGCTCTTAAAAAGTTTTCACAAAATTTCATTACTAGTGGAGTTGTGATCCACTCAAGAGAATGGTGAGAACTGTTATAAAAAACCTCTCTAGGTCCTCGTCCAAGCCTTATATAATAGAGATTTTTACCAAGGACGCTTCTTCCGATAGAACCTGTTTCAATAAACGGATATCTGACTCTTAGGCCTTCTATATCTCTTTCCATTATATCATATGTATAATCTATATCTGTAAAAACTACATCTAAGCCATATGGTACAGTTATTCTTTGTCCCACATTTATTATGTCTGGGTTTATACCTGGGTTTGCAGTGACAATGGCATTTGTAGTAGTATAGTATTTTTGGGCAATTTTATTTAGTGTATCTCGGGGTCTAACAGAATAAATATCAAATCCCTTTAAGAACCTTAGAAATATATTCCATGTTACTGGGCCTACTATACCATCTGGAGTAAGATTATTGTCTCGTTGAAATGTAGCAACTGCTTGTTGTGTTCTTGGACCATACACACCATCTATAGGTCCAGGATCATAACCAATTTTTTTAAGTAGGCTTTGCACAAGCTTTACATTTGGTCCAGTTGAACCTAGTCTTAAGGTTTCCATCTTATACCACCTCAATATTTGATTATTATTATATAGTTTATTAATATATAAGGTATTTAGTTAATTTTTTATAACAGTTGTTTTCTTTATTAAAGTTTTGGAATGAAAGTTAAAGAGTAAAAAGGTTCAATGTAGAGCTTACGTCTCCACATGAAACTCATATGTTTAGCTTTAGCTAAAAGAGTTCACAAAAAAATTTCAACCTGTAAAGTAGATTACTTTAGTAAATCTATTTTGTAGGTTGAAATTTTTTTAAAGATAGTTTAAAATATTAAAAATTTAATGTTCTTAAGTTTTTTATCTAAAATTAGAATTTAAGCCAGGGCACTTTGTCTCCTAAATGATTTATGTTCACACCAAAACTTCCAAGTATCCCAGGTGCAAAATAAGATAACATTGTTAGAATAGTTGCTGAAACTAGAGCACCTATAAATACACAAAAAAGTGATTTTTTAATGTCCAGTCCTAATACTGCTGCAACTCCTGAACCAGTCCAAACCCCTGTTGTAGGAAGAGGAATACTAACAAAGATAATAAGCCCCAACTCCTTATATTTTTCAATTTTAGGAGTGTTTTTTTGAAGTTTTCTCTCTACAAAGTTTGTAAACCAGTTTAAAAAGCGAAACTTTTTAAGCCAACCAAAAATAGGTTTAAACAAAAAGAGTATTATGGGAGATGGTAATAAACTCCCTAAAAGGCCTGCTATAAAAACAAAGGCTGGGTTAAGGTTATATAACAATATACCAATGGGAATGGAGCCTCTTTGTTCAATAACAGGTATTGCAGAAATAATAAAAACAACTATGTAATTCAATAAATTATCCATTTATACTCTCCTATCATTAAATCAATTGACATCTAATAATATAACATATTCAAGCTAATGCTGCAATGTCAGATAATTTATGGGTGCATATTTTTTAAGTGAAGAAAACATGGAAGAAACATTGTGAAGCAAGTTGTAGAGCCTGTTAATGCGACGAGGAAAGGGAGAGCATTGTTTGAGCGATAGCGAGTTTTGCTCGACCCTGAGGAGCATTTACAGGCTCTAGACTGCGTAACTTAAGTTTCTGGAATGTTTTTCTTCACATTCACTAAATGCACCCATAATTTATTGGGCGGTGTTATTTTACACAAAAAAAAACCCGCTTATCACGGGATTGACACTAGGGAGGGAAAGAAACTCTTTCCCTTGCTTGTTCGATTTCATTATATCTAGATATGACAGCTAAAACAAGTGGATAGGACTTGTATTTTATAATATAGTAAAAAAAGTGTTTAACATGTTGATACAGATAGAATAATTATATATACTTAATTCTTGAGAAGAATATTAAGGAGGACTAAAAAAGTGGTACCTAAGTTTTGTATAGGCGATATTGTTGAGTTAAAAAAACAGCATCCCTGTGGAAATAAACAATGGGAAATAACTCGGGTAGGTGTAGATTTTAAAATTAAATGTTTAGGATGTGACCATCAGGTTATGTTACCAAGAACTAAATTCGAAAAAAGTGTAAAAAAAATTATAAAGTCAAATACATATAATATAAACTCTAATATATAGAAATGTGTGAAAAAGTTATGGAAGTAATATTTTGAGCATATTATAACATCCTTTAAGAATTGAAAATCTAGTAGATTGAGAACCTAAGAGTTCTCCAGCAAACAAGAAAAGTTATATGCCAAGGGAATTTTCTTAGATTTTTGTTGAAATACTATAAGTAAAAATCTAAAAGGATGGTAATATGTTTAATAACGAAAAAAGAGGAAGTAGTAATTTTATTAAAATACTGGTTGCAGTTGTTTTAACTTCTTTAGGTCTAACAATGCTTTTCATTTTTGGTGTAACAAGCTATATAGCGAGGAATTCTAATCCTTCCCCTGACAACGTTCAAATAGGAAGAGATCCAAACAATCCTCCACAGCAAATAGCTGTGGAGAATTTTACTCATGCAAATTATATTCAAAATGTTGCAAAAAGTGCATCTCCTGGAGTAGTGGGTATATCTGTACTTAAAGTTGACAGTAATGCATTATTTGATACTAATGCTTCAGAGAGATGGGGGATTGGGTCAGGAGTTATAGTTAGTACTGAAGGATATATTCTTACAAATCATCATGTAGTTGGTGGGCGAAATAAGAGAATAATCGTATCATTAGCCGACGGGAGAAATATTGATGGAGTATCTATATGGTGCGAGCCAGTGCTGGATTTAGCAGTGGTGAAGATAGATGCATCAGGACTTGTGGCAGTACCATTAGGAGATGCAAATAGACTAGAGGTAGGTGAACCGGCTATTGCTATAGGAAATCCATTAGGTCTTCAGTTCCAAAGAACAGTCACATCTGGAATTATCAGCGCATTAAACAGAACGATTCAAATAAGTACTGATGAGGGAACAAATTATATGGAGGACTTAATTCAAACTGACGCCAGTATAAACCCTGGAAATAGTGGAGGACCTCTTTTAAATTCTAGAGGTGAAGTTATTGGAATAAATACAGTAAAAGTTGCCAGCGCGGAGGGAATGGGATTTGCTATACCAATAAATGTGGCAACTCCCATTATAAAAAGATATGTCAAAGTAGGAGAATTTGTAGAGCCTTATATAGGTGTGTTTGCTTATGACAGAGAAGTAATTCAATATCTTGATAGCAATATTCAATTAGAGCATGGAATATATGTTGCAAATATAGATGAAGATGGACCTGCATATAGAGGAGGTATAAGAATTGGTTGTATAATAACTAAAATAGATGGAAAAGACGTAGACACAATGCTGGACTTAAGAAGTTACATTTATTCAAAAAATCCAGGAGATATAGTGGAAGTAACTCATATTAACAATGGTGAAACCAAAACAGCTGAGATTAGCCTTGCTGCAAAGGAAAGAGATTGGCTTGTGACAAGATAATGAGGAAATATTGGCAATGTTGTATCGTCTGTTGATAAATTGGAAAGAATTACAGTAGGAGGCTGAAAATATTTCACTACAGGCTCTAAACAGTGTAACTTTTCAGACATTCTAGTATAAAAATAGGCTGAGTATATGGAGGATATAACATTGAATACAAATAACAAAAAACAATACAAAAGATGTGATTTTGAAAAAATAATAAAAGAGTATTTAAAACAGGCTCGTTTTAAGTTAGAACATGAACTAACTGGAACAAGGGAAGCTATGAATACTATTGCAAAAGAAAAGACAAAAGAATTTATAATGACAATGGATAGAGGGCTTAATGAGCAGGAAAGGAATTATCTAAGCAGCATGATTGTTTCTACTATGTATCAATCATTTTGTTATGGTTATGGAATAGGAAAGGTAGAAGGAAAAAATGAAAACCGTGTTTTGCCGGGTGCCACTTATTGACACATGTAAAATTCTCATGATAATATGGTGATTAATATTATATATGAGAAAGGTAAAAGCTAATGAATAGTTTCATGAAGACAGCTATAGATGAAGCTTTAAAAGGAGTTCGGGCAGAACACGGAGGTCCTTTTGGAGCAGTTATAGTTAAAGGCCATTCAGTTATTTCAAAAGCTCATAATGAAGTATTAAAAAATAATGATCCAACAGATCATGCTGAGATGATTGCAATTAGAGAGGCAGCTAAAAAACTAGGTAGGTTTGATCTATCAGATTGTGAGTTATATTCTTCCTGTGAACCCTGTCCAATGTGTTTTGCTGCTATACACTGGGCAAAAATTAAGAAAGTTTATTATGGTTGTACAAGAGAAGATGCGGCAAGCATAGGATTTGATGACAACTATATATACGATGTTATAAAAGGTAATACTGATGAAAAAAGAGTGGAGTTAATACAAATTGACAGACAGGATAGCTTGGAGTCATTTAAAGAGTGGGAAGCTAAAAATAACAAAGTTCAGTATTAAGGAATATCTGAAATATCAGGGTTATATATTTCCCTAAAAAAGTTACAGCAAAGCTTGTAAGAAAATGCAGGAGTCACAACTTAGAATAGGTGTATTTAAATATTTTGAATTCTTGGTATTTGCTGTCATATAAAATAGTGAGATCTAAACATGAAGGCTTTATGTGAAGACTCTACTCATGAAAATTATTATATGAAGGGGCTGGTGTGTAATGAATAGAAGTTTATTACACACCAGCCCCTTTTGAATATTTATAACTTAATTAAACTTTATTTCAGGTCATTATTGAATTAATATAGCCCTCTTAGAATAGGATAAATATTTGAAATGCCTTTAGAAAGTTAACTTGTTTTTACGGTGCAGGATAATTAGGAGGTAATATGTATACTGTTACTTCTCGAACACCAAATTGAATTGCTTCATTATACACCATTCTTTCTCCTGGTTTATCTTCCCCAAAGAATATATCTACTCTATTTCCCTTTATTTTAGAACCAGTGTCCTCAGCTACGTATATTCCATTCATGTGAGAATATCTTTCAGGGAAAACAATATATAGCTCAGTTCTAAGGGGAATAATTGAAGTATCTACTGCCACAGTTCTTCCCTTCTTAGCTTTTGCACCAGAAGCTGTTATTCCATATTGAGGGTGGGAAGGGTCTTTACCGCAACTTTCAATTGACAAATCATAAGCTGTAGCTCTCATTTTATGCTGCCTATAGTTTGGAAGCATATCATGAAGGGTCACTTGGCTTTCTTCTGTTTTATCATTCAAATTTTCCTGTTTATTTTTAGTTGTTTCTAAATCTTCTTTTGCATCAAAATTAACTTCATCTTTTTCTAAATAATCTTCAACTGATAGAAAACTAGAAATAAGCGAAGTTGGGAAACTATATGTAATTTGATAATCCTTTTCTTTAGTGAAGTTTTCAAAGAGAATTTTATCATCAGTAAGTTCTTTAACAAGAATTTTATCTTTAGAAAGGTTTTCATCATTTGTATCACTTATATAACTTGCAATTATTGAATAGACATTTAAGTAATATGAAGTTGAAACTAAAAGAGTTGCAATTACTAAAACACAGGCCATTCTTTTCTTTATACTAAAATTTTTAAAATCATTTAAAGTTGTATATCGTATGAAAGTAATTATCATGTTGTATGTAAAGTTCATGGATTTCCTCAGGCAAAAAAATGGATTACTCTTAAATATTAAGAAGTGAGGAAGTATATTGACGAAAAATACACATGAGATATTTAAGTATATATACATAAACACTGATAAAAGCCTAATTTTAAAGGATTTTATGTTTATATACTCAGGAAATTTTGAAACATTTAAAGTGGTTAGAAGTTTATGCAATAGTATATTGATTAGAGATAGAATTTTTAAATCAGGGATGGTTTTTCTACTTGAATCATCAGGTGAATTAATTTCTAATGCAGGGGCTTGTGACTCATAGGATGATTTATTAATGCTATCAACGCTACAATTATATTCTATTTCATGTGCTTGAGATAATTCAATTGAAGTATTAAAATCTGTTTCGCTTTCAATAACCATTTGTATATATTTTTCATATTCTGTATTAAAGCTATAATCAGTATCAGGAAGTTCTAAATTATCAAGGCCTATTTTAGCTGATTTTAGACTCCTAACATAGTTTACAAATTCACTTTTAGGAATGTCTTTATTTGTAGCATTAATTATCCATGTATAAAGCTCGTTTAGTATACAAACGCTTTGAACATTTGAGGATGTTTTAATTTGAATACATGCATTAAAAACATCATAACAAGATATCTCAAACACTGGTTTTCCAATGGAATTCTTGATGAGAGTATGCTTAATAATACGTTTATTACTTTCGGTAAAATTAGACAGTTTCCTATCTAAAAACTGATGTACCAGGTTTGAAAATAACTGAGCATACTTTTCGCAAGAATAATCAGGAAACTTTTTCTTAATACCTGTTATCATATATGAGATATTCTTTGAACTCAATAGTTTTTTTAGTTTTAGTTCCTCAAATGTGCTATCCATACTATGCAAAACATGTTCCTCCTGTAATACATATCGCAGCGGAAGCTGCAATTATAGTAGTTAAGTTCCGCTGCGATAAACAGAGGAACTATATCTTCTTAAAAGTTTGCTAAAAAAGCAAACTTTTTGAGAAGAATAGTGTACTGACATTTAAATGTTAAAATTCCGGGTTTTAATTCTATCGGTACATATTTATAAAAAAATTAGTATATTATTCTTATTACAAAAAATTAGTATTTTCTGTAATGGATAATTAAATGGTATTGATATATTATCACGAAAAAAGAATAATCACAAGTTTTTCCTTGCTTAAATATAAAAAAACTACCAAATAAAGAAAAAAATAAAAGCCAAATAAAGGACCCAGAGCTTTAAAAAAAACCCTTATATAGGCGTTTAGCTATGTATTCTAAAAGTGCATATTATTTATGTGAAGACAAATATAGAAAAAACATAGGAAATAAACATTGTGGAGCAAGTAGTAGAACCTGTTAAT
The DNA here is from genome assembly GCA_008125075.1 of Acetivibrio alkalicellulosi. Lineage (GTDB taxonomy): Bacteria > Bacillota > Clostridia > Acetivibrionales > Acetivibrionaceae > Herbivorax > Herbivorax alkalicellulosi. The sequence continues at coordinate 520,775 of VLTH01000002.1, forward strand.
ATAAAAGATTAGGGTAGCGAACTCCTTGGATGTTAAGTCTTTCACGAGCTTCTAAGACTTCTTATGGGATGAGGAAAGGGATAGCATTGTTTAAGTCATTCTTAAAAAAATTATTGACATTGAAGCTATGCACTGGTAAAATGTTTAATAACTGTACACAAGGGATTTATATCGTGTTAGTGTTAATATCTAATGATTTTAGCGCAAACACTTATTGGGGACTATATATTCTTGAAAGATCATTTTAAAATAACTTTCTTAAGAATAATAGTATAAAGGCTATGAAGGGAAAAAGATACATTTGATTGACTAAGAGAGCTGATGGTTGGTGAAAATCAGTGTATCATATGTATGTATGACTCGTTCCTGAGCTTCATTGCTGAAAATATTAGTAGGCAATGACGTTGACATGCGTTAAAGTCGGCAATTTGAGATGCCATAGAGGGCACAATGTATTGTGCTAAAACAGGGTGGTACCACGTAGGATATGATCCCTTCGTCCCTGCAAAGTTTATTTTGCATGGATGAAGGGTTTACTTTTACTTAAAAGGGAAATATATAAAAGCAATTATAATTTTAAGAAGGTGTTGAATATGAAGATTACAGGAGCTCAAGCAATTATTAAGGCTTTAGAATATGAGAATACTGATGTTATTTTTGGATATCCAGGAGCAGCTATATGTCCCTTTTATGATGCATTAGTGGATTCTGGTATAAAACACATATTAACAAGAAATGAGCAAGGGGCTGCACATGCTGCCAGCGGTTATGCAAGAGTTACAGGAAAAACCGGTGTGTGTGTTTCAACTTCAGGTCCTGGAGCTACTAATCTTATAACGGGTATAGCAACTGCTTATATGGACTCAATCCCTATGGTTGCTATTACAGGTCAGGTGTCATCAGAGTTAATAGGCAGAGATGTGTTTCAGGAGGCCGATATAACAGGAGCAACAGCACCTTTTTGTAAGCATAGTTATCTTGTAAAAAATGAAAAGGATTTGCCAAGAATTATAAAAGAAGCATTTTACATTGCATCAACAGGAAGACCAGGACCTGTAGTAATAGATATACCTGTTGATATTCAAACAAGGGAATTTGAATTTAATTACCCAAAAAACATTGATATTAAAGGATACAAACCAACTTATAAAGGTCACTCTCTTCAAATAAAAAAGGTAGCTGAGGCGGTATCAAAGGCTAAAAGACCACTAATATGTGCAGGTGGAGGTATAATAAGAGCTAATGCGTCAAAAGAACTTTTAGATTATGCAAATAAATGCAGTATACCAGTAACAACTACTCTAATGGGTTTAGGAGCAATACCTTATCACCATAAATTAAACTTAGGAATGCTTGGTTCCCATGGTGTTTATGCTGCAAATTATGCAGTTCATAATGCAGATCTTTTAATTATAATGGGCGCAAGAGTTGGAGATAGGGCAATGGGCTCTCCAAGTCAAATAGAAAACAAGGCAAGTATTATTCACATTGATATTGACCCGGCAGAAATCGGTAAAAACATCAAAGTATCTATTCCTGTTGTGGGTGATGTAAAGAGTATATTGTCTGAGCTTATTGAAGTTAGTCAAAAGGGAAATGTTGAAGAGTGGAATGTTTTAATAAATGAGGCTAAAGAGAAAAATTCAATAAAAACCAATTACGAGGACAAGGCTAAATTTGTTAGTCCTAAGTATGCCTTATCTGTTTTAACAAAACTTATTGATGAAAAGACCGTTGTTACAACAGAAGTTGGGCAAAATCAAATTTGGACGGCAAACTATCTGGGAGTTAGAAAAGCAGGTACATTTATAACATCTGGAGGCATGGGAACAATGGGCTATGGTTTACCTGCGGCAGTTGGAGCAAAAATTGGCGCTCTAGAGTCAAGGGTAATTGCAATAGCAGGTGACGGTAGTTTTCAAATGTCAATGAATGAGCTTGGAACTATAAAACAAAACAAACTTGGAATAAAAATAATTGTATTTAACAATCATAGGCTGGGCATGGTAAGAGAAATGCAAAAAGTCAAGTATTGCAGCAGGTACTCAGGGGTATTTTTGGATGAAAATCCTGATTTCATAAAACTGTTTGAGGCTTATGGATTTACTGGAAAAACAATAGATAGTAATTCCCAGGTGGAAGAAGCATTAAAGGAAATGCTTTCAGATGACAAAACATGTCTTTTGGAAATTATTGTAGATCCAGAAGAGTCAACACTTTAGAGGATTAGAAATTTTGGATAGAAGTATTACAGCATAGTTTCTTTGGAAATTTGAGGAATGTTCTATGCTGTAATTTAAAATTAACTAAGAAGTTTTAAATATTAAATTTATGCATACATAGGAGGTTATGTTATGGGAAAGCATATTTTATCAGTTTTGGTTGAAAACCATGCTGGAGTTTTATCAAGAGTAGCGGGCTTGTTTAGCAGGAGAGGCTTTAATATTGACAGTTTAGCAGTAGGAGTAACTGAAAATCCAGAAATCTCAAGAATCACCATTGTAGTTGATGGTGATGATTATATCGTTGAGCAGGTTGGAAAACAACTTAATAAGCTTGTAGATGTTATAAAGATAAAGCAATTAGAAAAAGAGGAATCAGTAAGTAGAGAACTTGTACTTATTAAAGTTGAAGCTAATGCTAACACTAGATCTGAAATTATCCAAATTGTTGAGATATTTAGAGCAAATATAGTTGATGTATCAAAAAACACCTTAACTATTGAAATATCAGGAGGAGCAAACAAAGTTACGGCCTTAGAAGATATGTTAAAGCAATTTGGTATAAAAGAAATTGTAAGAACAGGTACAATTGCCATCGAAAGAGGCAATAATTATACAAAAGTTAACAATAATGACGAGGAGTGATATTAATGGCAAAAATGTATTATGAAAGTGATTGCAATCTTGGATTATTAAAGGGTAAAACGGTGGCTGTTATAGGATATGGTAGCCAAGGGCATGCACATGCACAAAACCTTAAAGAGAGTGGTGTAGATGTTGTAGTAGGTCTTCCTGCTGCTTTTACAGAAGAGAGACAAAAAGTAACAAATGATGGGCTTAAAGTTGTGGATACTGAAGAAGCTGCTAAATTAGGAGACTTGATTATGATACTTGTTCCTGATCAGCTTCAAAAGGCAGTTTATGAAAATAGTATAAAAGGCAATTTGCAGGCAGGAAATGTTTTAATGTTTGCTCATGGATTTAACATTCATTACAGTCAAATAATACCACCAAAAGACGTTGATGTTGTAATGGTTGCACCTAAAGGTCCTGGTCACACTGTAAGAAGTCAATATGTTGAAGGAAAAGGTGTTCCTTCAATAATTGCTATCTATCAAGATGCTTCAGGAAAAGCGAAAGAATATGCTTTAGCTTATGCATCCGGTCTTGGTGCTGGAAAAGCAGGTATAATAGAAACTACATTTAAAGAAGAAACAGAAACTGACCTTTTTGGTGAGCAGGCAGTTCTTTGTGGTGGTGTTACTGAATTAATGAAAGCTGGATTTGAAACGTTGGTGCAAGCTGGATACCAACCTGAAATTGCTTATTTTGAGTGCGTACATGAAATGAAACTTATTATAGATATGATAAATGAAGGCGGTTTTTCATATATGAGATACTCAATAAGTGATACTGCTGAGTATGGAGATTATGTAACAGGTAAGAGAATTATTACTGAAGAAACAAGAAAAGAAATGAAAAAAATACTTAGTGAAGTTCAAGATGGTAAATTTGCTTCAAACTGGGTTTCAGAAAATAATTCTGGTGGAAAGGCAAACTTTTTGGCAATGAGAAGAAATGAAACAGAGCATCAGGTTGAAGTAGTTGGTGCTGAACTTAGAAAAATGATGAGCTGGTTAAAAAAATAATTTATAATCTAAGTTTTAATATAATATATTATCTGGGAAGAAATTTCTTGATATATTAAGGAATGCCTGAAATATTACTTCCACTTTTCACTTGTCCTATTTGGCATCAATAAAAAGCTTGGGGCATCGATGCCCGAACCTTTTAAGTCTTTTACTTTGTTGGAAGACTTCTTATAAGGCCTGTAGTGAAATAGTGATGGAAGTTATATTTTCAGCATTCCTAAATCCATATAAGGATTTATCGCTAGTTTTAAAGATTTATAGTAGTAACCTATTTTAAGAACTGGAAATTTTTCTTTACAGGTTTATATTATTAAAAGTAAGTTTTTTAAGGAGGGATTAAGAAATGAAAAAGATTTCAATATATGACTCAACTCTTCGGGATGGAGCTCAAGCACAGGGAATATCCTTTAGTGTAGAAGATAAAATTAAGATTGTTGAAAAATTAGATAGCATTGGCATTGATTATATTGAAGCAGGTAATCCAGGCTCTAACCCTAAGGATTTGGAGTTTTTCGAAAGAGTTAAAAAAATTGATCTAAAGAATTCAAAGATTATTGCTTTTGGAAGTACCCGTAGAGTTAATATTCCTGTTGATGAAGATGCAAATGTTAAATCCCTTCTAAAAGCTGATACACCTGCAGTGGCTATATTTGGTAAAAGTTGGGGGTTTCATGTTACAGACATTTTAAAAACAACATTAGATGAAAACTTAAACATGATTCGAGATACAATAGCTTTCTTTAAAAGCAAAGATAAAGAAGTGGTTTTTGATGCTGAGCATTTTTTTGATGGGTACAAAGCTGACCCAGAATATGCTATGAAGTCCCTTAAAGCTGCATCAGAAGGTGGGGCAGACAGTCTGTGTCTTTGTGACACAAATGGAGGAACATTTCCCGATGAAATTTATGAGATAACCTCAAAAGTTGTAAAGGAATTCAAAGAAGATATCGGTATTCATTGCCACAACGATACTGGTTTGGCAGTGGCAAATTCAATTATGGCTGTTAAGGCTGGAGCTGTTCAAGTTCAAGGAACTATGAATGGATATGGAGAAAGAATAGGAAATGCGAATTTGTGTACCATAATACCAAATTTGCAAGTGAAATGTGGATATAATTGTATATTGGAAGAAAGTATTTCTGATTTTACATCAACAGCAAGATATATAAGCGAGATTGCAAATGTTATGCATGATGAAAGAGCACCTTATGTAGGAAAATATGCTTTTGCTCATAAGGCAGGTATGCATGCGGATGCTGTAAATAAAAACCCCACTGCATATGAACATATAACTCCTGAAACTGTAGGAAATGAAAGATTGTTTTTAATGTCCGAAGTTGCTGGAAGAAGTGCAGTTTTAAATTTTGTAAATACTATTGACAGTACCATTACTAAGGATTCACCACAAACTAAATTAATATTAGAAAAGTTAAAAGAGATGGAATTTAAAGGATACCAATATGAGGGAGCTGAGAGTTCTTTTGAACTTATAATACGAAAAATTTTAGGTAAATATCAGCCTCATTTTGAGCTTAAGGAATTTAAGGTTGTTGTTAATGAGCCGTCACTTAGTAATGTAAATTCATCTGCAATTATAAAGATTAAGGTAGATGGTCAAAATGAAATAACAGCAGATGAAGGAGATGGACCTGTAAATGCTTTAGATAATGCACTAAGAAAGGCATTAGGGAAGTTTTATCCTCAAATTTCTCAAATAAAGCTTACAGACTATAAAGTGAGAGTTTTAGACTCTGGTTATGCTACAGCGGCTAAGGTAAGAGTTTTAATTGAGTCTACTGACGGAAAAGATGTCTGGACTACAATAGGAGTATCAACAGATATTATTGAGGCAAGCTGGCAGGCACTTGTAGATTCTATTGAGTATAAATTAACAAAAGACGCCAAATAGGAAAAGGGGATACCTTATCTCTATTGTTATGATTTGAGAGTGATTTCGTGTATAAATGCTGCTAAAAGTTAGTTTAATCTCATACTATGCCCCTACCTTTTTAAGGTAGAGGCATTTTATAGTTTTCGAAATATTTCAAAAAGGCATACAGTAAAAGGAAAGAAATGTGTTGATTAATGTACATTTTTATTGACCAAGTTAATCTTTTATGATAACATTTAGTTGGTATTAGCATAATGTTTTGTTTAGTAGCTAGTAGATCTTATAGAAGCCTAATATAAAGGCATACCAGTGAAAAGAGGAAGTAATATGGGAGATAACTATATTAAAATAAAAGATGTTTTAGAAATAATATTTATAACAACTAATAAAAAGGCAAATATACTTGCTGATACTTACTTAATTAAAAATCCTTCAATTATTTCAAAGTGGAAGAGTAATAAAGTTATACCTACAGAGAATGATATCTTAATAATTGTAGATTTTGCAATGAGTGAATCTACTGATTCACAGCGCAAGATAATGAGAGAAAGACTGGAAAAATTAATCATGGATAGTAATATTAATGATGATTTAAAGAGCGTAATTCTAAGTATGGAGGACTTTAAGTCATTTTTATCTGAGATATTGAGTATCTGTGCATCAATTCGATTACACAATACTAATTGTGAATCTATTGAAACTGTAAAAAAAATAGATTACACTAGCCTTGAATCTAATGCCAATAAAATAACTGCCTTTTCAGAAAATACTCCTGATAGATACTCAGGTGTGTTAGAATTTGACATGCTTCTTACAAAGGATGGAGGTAATGGATTTGTAGGTAAAATATCTAAGTCAGATATATTAATTAAAAAAGGTAATAATTCAAGTAAAGATCATAATATACTAGGAAAGTTATATAACAAAGCCAAATCAAAGAGTTTTATAAGTACTATAGTAATAGGCATTATTTCAACCTTTTTTGTTATACAGATAGCAAATAGCCAAATACCTTTAAGTACTCCTGTTATTTATGAAGAAAGGCAAAATGATAGTTTTCCATATGAAGAATACTTGCGTACTAAATATTGGGACAAAGCAGAAGAAAAAGCAACTTTTCTCCAAAATCAATTGACAAGCAATGAACAAAAATTAACAGAAGAAGAGACAAACAAGGAGGTTATAGAGGAACAAGCTGAAAAACAGGATAACTCTCAAAAAGAAGAAATTGGTCAAAAAGTTATACATAACCAAACTAATAATGACACAATAAAAAATGATACCGAAAATAGTGAATCAATAAAATTAGATAAAACTCAAAATAACATAGACGGCGTAGAGGGGAATACTACCATAATTACAAATATAAATGGAGATAGAAACATTAATGTTATTGGAGATAATATCTACATACATATGGAGTGATCAGCATGAATAAACTGAACAAATTCTTTGGAGAAGGCAGATTTTCTGCATGTATATGCAAAATATACTTTAAATATCTAGTTATTATTATCATCATATGTATATTGTTTTTTCAAGCATCAATGAAAACAATTTATGCTCAAACTGTGAATGTTTCAGTTAGTGCTGTTGATATTACAGGAATCAATCAAATAGTACAAAATGGGATAGTTTACATTGAATTAAGAGAAGTATTTAAGAGTTTAGGATGGAGAGTCCAATGGAATGATACTGATAAATCAATCATTTGCATAAAAGATAATGATATATTGATTTTTGAGGTAAATAGCAAAGAGGTTATTTTTAATGAAGAAACTATTGTTCTTGAATGTGAAGTAATAATGAATAATGGAGTAGCTTTTGTTCACAGCAAGTTTATTGCAGAGCATTTTGGACAAGAAGTCAGATGGGATAGAGAAAGAAATATCGCTATTATTTCAGAAAATCGTACAATTGACATGCTGATAAATGGAAAAAGAAATATTGTTATAATGGGAGACGGTATAATTGTTAACATTTTTGAGCCATATTACATGGATACATTACTTGATCAGATAAGCTATGCTAATAGCATCCTTAATAGAAACAATCCTGAAGGTGCACTTAAAAAGTATAAAAATATTACAATAAACCTTTGTGATAAAGAAAGCCCTAATATATATGGTGAAGTACTAAATAGTATTGGCAATGCATATAGCATGATGGCAAGTGAGAAGAATACAAGAAAAAACATACAGTTGGCAATTAAAAATTATGAAAAAGCTCTGAGTTATACTGAAAAGGATGCAAAAAGCCTTTTATTAAATAACCTTGGAAATGCATATAAAACATTATGGGAAGTATCAGGAAACAAAGAGATGTTAAATAAAGCATTAGATTGTTATTTAGAGGCACTAAACTATTTTAAGTATTCCATTCTTAATGAAGCACTTATTTATTATAATTTAGGAATGATCTATAATGATTTAGAAAATACACAGCAGGCAGTACATTATCTTAACATGTCCTATGAAATTTATCAAAAAGTATCTGAAGAATATTTCTTTTTGTGCAGTTTACCAGATTTCTATGCGGAAGCGCAATTTGGGCTTGGGAATGTGTGTAAAGGCCTCTTTCGTATTAATCCTTCAAATGATTATTTTCAAAAGGCCATAGTAGCATATGAAAGTGTATTGGATGTTTGGAGCATTGAGGAGCATCCTTATAACTATGGTAAAACTCAAGAGTGCATTGCTGAACTTTATAAAAATGAAGGTACTTATGAAAGCTTAATGGAGGCAGTTAGAAGATATAATAAAAGCTTAAAGGTTATCACAATAGAAAATCAACCTGTTAAGTATGCAAATATATTGGTGGCAATTGGAGATGTTTATATTATTATGTGGGGGAAAAGAACAGATAGACATTCAAAAGAACAGGCCATAATTTTATATGAAGAAGCAAAAAATATTTTGAATCCATTTGAAGATCCTGTAAAATATCGCTACATTGACAGTAAAATTAGTTATATTCAGAAAAAAGACAATTATATAATAAAAATATTTGATTGCATGCCAGATGTTCTAAAAAATATATTAATATTAATTATTTTAGGGAGGTTTCAATGAAAACAAAAATTTTATTATTTATTGCAATGATTGCAGTTTCATTAATATTTCAAAGGATGCCCAGTGGAAATTTTGATAAGTCAGTGAAAGTTATGTTGAATGGCGGAGAAATAACTCTTAGTATTAATCCACATATAGAAAAAGACAGTATCTTGTTACCTATGAGAGAATTGTTTGAATTATTTGGATTTGAAGTGTTATGGGATGAAGTTAACCGGACTGCTAAAGCATTAAAAGATGCTACTACTATACAGATTAAACCAAAAAGCAGTATTATAAAAATAATGGAGTTAGATATAGAAATATCAGTTCCTGCAATTATAATAAATGATAGGATGATGGTTCCTATTGAGGTTATAGAATCCGGTATTAATATTAATGTACAGTGGATAGAAAGTGAAAAAACTTTATATATCTTTGGACATAACTATTATGATGTTTTAATTTTTGGAGATGACAATTTATTTGTATCTGGAAATAACATTTTAGCAAATATATCTCCTAGATATGACGTTGAAAAGGTAGATAGCATTATTGGCGATGCTGATAACTTATTGGTTGGTAAAAACTATAATGGTGCTATAAAAAGGTATGAAAAAATCTTACGGCACATTTCAGTTGAAGATAATCCTAAGGAATATATACATATAATGGTGAATATGGGTAATGCATACGTAGAAATGTCTAGGTTGATTGACTTCGAAGAAAATGCTATGAGAGCAGTATCTATATATCAGTTGGCTTTAAAATCAAGTTCTATAGATAATTACCCTTTAAAAAAAGCTCAGGCACATATGGGAATGGGATATGCTCATTTAGTTTTAGCATCAAAAACAAGGGATGTTAAGAAAAATGTTGATATAGCGGTAGAATTGTTTGAAGAATCATTGAGCGTTTTTGATCAAGTAGAAAATGAGTATAATTATGCATATATTAAGATGTTAAATGGATATGCATATCAGTTGTTATTTATCAATATAAATAGAGAAAACTATATTGATAAAATATTGAAATCTTTTGAAGAAGCATTGAATGTTTTTACAACAGATAAATATCCTAATGAGTATAAATGTTTAGTGAATTTAAAAGGTTTAACATACATAATGTCTTTTCAGACAACTGGTAATTCTGAACATTTAAAAATGGCTTACGAAATATTTAATAGTTTATTAAAACTAGATAAAATAAAAGAATACTCTTTTGCTTATGCAGATATACAAATAGCATTGAGCAAAATATACTTGTATTTAACAAGTCAGGATTTTCAAGAGGAGTATTATAATAAAGCTATAAATTTGCTCAAAGAAGCGCTAGAAGTATATTCAATTGAAAAGAATCCATGGGAATATGGAAGTTGTCAAGTTAGCTTAGGAACTGTTTATATGAAGAAGGCATATTTTTTTAATCCCTTAAAAAATATAGACATGTCTCTAGAAGCATTTTCTAATGCATCCAAAGTGTTTAATATAAGAGAAAATCCGGTTACGTATGCTGTGTTGCAAAAATATACAGGGGATGCATATGCTGTAAAAGCAGGATATACAAATTACGATAACGATTACAATAGTTCTATACAAGCATTTGAAAATGCTCTTAAAATTTTGACATTAGACAAGTATCCTAGTTTATACGCTGAAGCTAATGCAGAATTAGGTAAAATATACAATATAATAGGTCTCTCATCAAATAAGGATTATAATAACCAAAAGGCAATAATGTGTTTTAATGAAGCTTTAAAAGTATATAAAATTGATACTGATCCAGCATTTTATGGGTATATTCAGGGAATGCTCGCAATTTCCTTTGGGGAATTGTCAAAAGTTAGAGATACTAAAGAGAATATACTTAAATCCATAGATAGCTCCAACAAGGCACTGGAAATATTTGACACAGATAACATTCCATATCTTTACGCTACAACTCAAATTAATCTTGGAATTGTATATTCTTATCTTGCAAAAATTGAAGATACGAGAGATAATATAGAGAAAAGTATAGAAGCTTTAAATGAAGGACTTGGGTTTTTTAGTTTGGAGAATTCGACTTCAATGTATAGAACAATTATGCTTGCTATGTCAGAATCCTATCTTATATTGTCAAGTGTTTACGAAAAGGAGCAAAATTTAAATAATGCCTTAAGTATATGTTTTGAAGTATTTGAAATGATGGGAAGTAGAGATTCATCTTTAGCATATGCTAGATTACAGAGCATTATGTCACAAGTATATTTATCTATGGCTGATAATGGTAAGTCTCATGAGTACTATCAAAATTCAATTGATTCAATTAATGAAGCAATTAGAGTATTTGAAGAAAAAAACAGCAGCAGTAATCAATGGGAATCAAAAGTTAAATTAGCTAATATTTATCATAGTCTGTATAATGCAAATAATGAACATAACAATTTACTTAAGGCACTTAAAATATATGAAGAAGCGTTAGATTATTTTGACAAGGAAAGCAGTCCTAATATGTATGGCAAAATAATGGGTTATTTAGGTGATGCTTATGTCAGTCTTTCAAAAATTAAAAATAATAAAGAAAACATAGATAAGGCAATGGATTACTATGCCAAGGCTCTAAGTATTTACACAGATGATAATAATCAATTAATTCATCAGGAAATAAAAGATAAGATTACTAGAGCAAAAAAGCTTAAAAAATAAAATATGACTAGTGAAATGCCTGGTGTTGACAAAGATGAACATCAGGCATTAGGGTGAAAGGTACCTACTTAATAGAAGATGGAGAGTTATTATTAACAATGAGAACTTACTTATTGTATAAATGAATTATATAATTATACAAATCATTTATGCAATTTTTGTTATATAAATCAAAAGACTTAATATCTTTATTAATGGGAATATTATTGTTTTTCATTGTAAAAGGTGTTAGTAGTATAATATGGCAGTCTGTTTTTTTTAATAAGCAAATATACTCATCTACTATGCTGTTATGTTCAAAAGCAATAATAATATCAATGTCAGTATCAAAAAGTTTACTTTTATATTCAAGAATACTAGCACTTTTATTTACAGCGTCAATTCCATAAAGCAATATATCAGGTGTATATAGACCACATATTGCTTTTAGGCCAGCAGGATCGTATTCTGAAAGAATTGAATCATTAAATAGGGGAGCATAAATAAATTCATACAGAATGCCAAGGCAAGTTTCAGTGGCACATATTGGGTTATATTCATCTTTAAAAAAACATTTATTGAGCCCTTTCATTACACCTAAAAGATAGTTGCCTGTAAAATCATTAATTGTAACTAATGGAACATCAACTTTTTTTAACATTGGATTATTTAAATAGTTAAAAACTGAAGGGTGCCAGATTTTTAGTTTCTCATTTGATAGTTTAACATCAATTTTATTAGATAAATCCTTGTCGTCTAAATAGACTATGTTTTTACTGCTATCAATAATTGCTTGAAGTATGTTATCGCTAGAACAATCAGAGTGATTTGAGGCAAGTTTGCTTCCAATTATAATAACAGTGTCATATTGATCTATGTTTGATGACAAATGATCTTTAACACATTTTGCCGCATCACAAAAGCAATTGGCAGTAAAATTAATTACTTTAGCTATATTAAAAAAATACTCTGTATTAAGATAATTCATATTGGTAAAGTTGATGTTGAAAATAATAACATTTTCTACCCAATCAATAGTTTTATATAGATACGGAAATTGTGTTTTTTCACTTTTATTCAAAGCATTCTCCATCATTTTATGCTTCACTTTTTCAACTGAAAGTTTAGGATTATTTTTTAAAATATTATATACTTTTGCAGTAATAAATGGAGTAGCATAACTATTACAAGCTTCAGTGTAAAAAGACTCTCCATTTATCTGCTTAAGTTCAAAAGTACTTGAAGTTGTAATTTCAATACCATCATTTGGGTGATAATTATATATATACTCACCTTCTCTTACTTTTCCGGCTTTAACACCTATCACACTTGAAAAATATGATGGGTAAGTAATAATACTTTGATTACTACAAGCAGAAACTAATATAATTCCCTTGTTCGAAGCTTTTTTAATTATTGTTCTTAATTTAAAACTATCTTTATAATAAACAGTTCCTAAGCTTAAGTTAATAATTTTGATACCTGATTCAACACACCAATCTATTGCTTTCACTAACTGATCAGGTACACCTTTTCTTTCATGATTTAATATTTTTATACTACTAATAGAAGCATCAGGGGCAAATTTTTTAATAATTCCTGCACATATGCTACCATGATTAGGAGTAGAAGAAATAAAATCATGGTGGTTAATAATGTTTAATTCAGACGTTATTTCGATTTTGTGTATTAATGTTCCAACGTCAAAAAAGTTTTCGTAAACCCCATCATCTATAACAGCCACATTTAAATTTGTATAATGCATAAAGAATATCCTTTTTAAACTAAATATTTGAACAAGCTTTTTGAAGATGAACTTCACGCGAAATAATGCTTATTATATTTTGCAAGTTATTAAATTCTCCATTGATAATATAGTCAGAAGGTATAGTTATACTAAAAACCTGTTCAATCTCAAAAAACAAATATACAAGATCCCTTGGTTGAAAGTTTATTTCGTATCCTAAAAGATTTTTGTTCTTTAGCTCTTCCCATTTACACAAATAATCTCTGTTGAATTTTTCCTTTAGTAAGAGCAATATTTTATCAATAATGATTTCTTGTTTCATATACATTTTGTTCGCCTCACTTTCATATACACTCAGTTTGTCCATATTTAGATAGTAAATCAATAATATATTCTGACATATCTTGATTATCTTTTTTATTTAGTATGTTAAATATTTTTTGATTATATTTTTTGTAAGGGGAGATCTTTTTATCAACATAGCTAGAAGGTAAAATTACATAATCTGTTTTATTTAAATCCGGTGATTGACTATAATCAAGAACAGAATTTGCTATATTGAAACAATCTGTAGAGCAACCTAACCTATACTTAGCAAACTTCTCTAATTCAATAAAATACTTTTCAAGATACTCTTGATAATGACAAGAAATAATTGTGGAATCAGGTTTTACAGCCTGTGAAACTTCAAATGCCAAAACACCAAACCTGTTTGTTAATGTGTTACTTACAGGCATTATTGCACCTGGTATACCAATAATAATCAAATCAGGTTGCTCAGTCATTTCGATGTTCTTAATGTAATGGTTAAAAAGGACTATTTTATTGGTTTCTGTTACTTTATTACTATACATAAAATGTGGAAAAGAGTGAAACCCAAGAAATTCACAACATGCTCTACTTCCAATTTGGCTAATACGATAGCCCATTTTACTAATGTTTTCTCTTAAAGAAAGTTGGATTTCAAATTTATTTGTTTTTTCTCCTATGCCAAGAATGAATACTACAGGGGTATTAATCTCATGAATACACTCATGTTCAAATGGTATATCATAGCATATTACATCCTCCTCAATCATACCATTATATTGAACTTCAACTCCATTCGTATTACATTTTTGAATTATTAAGTCTAAAACTTTCTTACAAAGTGAAAAATTAATAAGTATATTCTTTTTTAGATCAATAGCCATAAAAATATTTGGAAGTATTATACTTTCGAAGTCCAAAATATGTTCTGATTCACAAAACAAAACAGTATCGCATTTTTTTAGTGAGTCTTCAAAATTGTAATCTACTATTATTCCTAATTCATCTCCGCCATCAGCAAATGCTCCATCTTTTCCTGATAGGCTCCAACCTCTTGGAGAAACAAGAGCAACTATTTCGTGATTATTTAACAAATCTTTATGTCTTAGTATTGAAGAAAAATTTATATCGTATGGATAAACTAAAGTTTTATACTTATTCATTTTGTGCCTCCACAATTTTAAAAATATTTGAATCTTCAAAGCTGTATCCAAATTCATTTAGCATACAGTAATCCTTTAAATGTTCTTCCAAAGAATATTTAACCACTTTGCAGTTAAATAGTTTTTTTTCAACCGATAATTTATCTATACCATCTGCTGATACTGCACATAATGTACAAAATTTAAAAGCCCAGCAATCTTTGCAATTTTCAGAAGTTATTTCACCTATATTTAACAGAGAACGAATTTTATCATAATCAAATCCTTTATCAATATGACCAATTTGCATAATTTTTGATTTTTCGCTCACTCTTTCACAAGGATAAAAGTTTCCATTAACATCTATGAACAATCTCTGTGCGCCAGGAATACATGGGCCACTTGGATGTCCTTTATCTGGCATAGAAGATGAAAAGCCTCTTGAATCTACTAAGATTTTTCTTAAGTGATCATAATATCTTTCTACTAATTTAGATACACTTTTTTTGTCTAATTTATTCAGTTTCGAGAGGTACAGTTTAAATAATTCATATTTTAATTGAGTTTCATGATCTTCATTATTAGTATTTCTTGCTACAGAATGATCATCTGTTATATCTGATACATTTAGGTATAAATCTTTAACAATATCATAACTTGTAAAAAAATCATTAATACAACTAAAATCATTATTAGGATCTAATACTGCATTAAACATAACTTTACTTAAAAAATCAGGATAATTATGTTTTATATTTTCTAAACCATTTTTAATTTTTTCAAAAGATCCGCATCCACTTGACGCAAACTTTCTGTTTTTGTCATGTACTTCCTTAGGTCCGTCTAAACTAATTGTAGTTAATACATTATGAGAGTTGAAAAAATTTATAATCTTATCATTTAAAAGAGTACCGTTTGTAGTAACACCAAATGTTAGTCTTTTACCATTTGATATTTTTTCTGAGTACAAAATTATATCTTTTATAAGTTCAAATTCTATTAGTGGTTCTCCTCCATAAAAACCAATATGGACACTATCCACATCTCTTGAGTTATCAAACAAAAACTCTACGCCTTTTTTTGCTAACTCAATGTTCATTCTTGCATCTTGGTGTGTTCTATTTATGTAACTTCCTGAATATGTACAATACTCACATCTTAAATTACACTGTTGTGTAACTTGCAAAATAACCATTTTTATTTTACTGCTCATATAGAATTCCAACATATCACTAAGAGGATGAACTACTTCTTTAACTTTTTTGGAGGATAAAAAACCTCTATCTTTTAGTTCTTTTACTTGTTCACATTCATAGATTTTATAAGATGAATTTAAAGAAAAATTATTTCTTAGATTTTCAAATACATTTTTTTGAATTTTGATAATGGCATTTGTATTAACATCAAAAATATATTGACCTCTATTTGTCTCAAATAAATGTATTAACGGGCTGTCTTTATACATTTTGATCTCCAATCTTATATAATAATTTTTATGGATAATTTATTTGAAGTTGGTATAATCCATATGGATTATACCAACTTCTTTATTAAAATACTACTATGCCTGCATTATAATAGGTTGCCATTGCCTAGTACCTTGAAATACTTGTACATTTGCAACTGAACTATTTCCACATGTGCAAGGGCACCAAGTCCAACATCCACTACCCATATAATACGCTTCTACAGTATGTTTTGTTTCCTTTATATTTTTACCTAGTTTTTTCATATTTTCACCTCCTTTTTTATAAAACTACTACAGCATAAGAAGTTTGCGCATACCTCAGGATATGTAGCATATTTTTTTATTTGAATTCTTTCAACCCCTCGAGGATAGTTGAAGGAATCAAATGCTAAATTAACAATTACAAGCTTTATTTCAATATTATCACTAAAGCTATCAATCAATTATCTATATAATACCAACTTCTTTATTAAATCAATATGAAAGGTTGCCATTGCCTAGCACTTTGAAATACTTGTACATTTGCAACTTGTAGTGTAACCCCCTAAAGTCTAGATGATAACATTTTTTAAGAAAATTACTAGATATTTTTTAAGACTATATTATTAGCGTTACGTGTACCTTGAAATACTTGTACATTTGCAACTGAACTATTTCCACATGTACAAGAGGGGCACCAAGGTATACACGAATAAAGAATAGAATAAGCTTCTACAGTATGTTTTGTTTTTTTTATATTTTTGCCTAATTTCTTCATATTTTCATCTCCTTTTTTTAAACTACTACATCATAAGAAGTTTGTGCATATCTCAGAATATGTAGTGTATTTTTTATTTAAACTCTTTCAACCCCTTAAGGATAATTGAAGGAATCAAATACCAAATTAACAATTACAAGCTTTTTTTTCAATATTATCACTAAAACTATCAATTAACTTTCTATACGAACTATTATTTTGGTATAGCTCATTATGTTGCCCATAAGCACCAATACTTCCATTTTCAATAAAAATAATTTTGTCTACAGTTTTTAAAACCTGCATTTTATGAGTCACCATTATAACAGTTTTTTCTTTTAACTTGTTTATAATTAAATCAATCATCTGTAGCTCTGATTCTACATCATAATTAGATGTAGCCTCATCTAAAACAAGTATTTTTGAATCTTTTGATATTGCTCGTGCCATAGCAATTTTTTGTTTTTGACCACCTGATAAATTTGCACCATTAATACCAACTAACGTGTCGTATTTATCAGGAAGACTTTGAATAAATTCATCAATTTTGCTTGCTTTTGCAGCTTTCAATGCTTTAGGTTCTTTTTTAGAAGAAGGATAAATATTTTCTTTTATTGTTCCATTAAAAAGGTAAGCATTTTGGCTTACTACAGATATTAATTTTCTATAATCTCTAATAGAGATTTTACTTATATCTATACCACCAAGAAATATCTTCCCCTGATCGGGCTTTAATAGTCTTAAAACTAAATTTATCAGAGTTGTTTTCCCACATCCATTTGAGCCAATTATAGCTACTTTTTCTCCTTCAGCTATTTCGAAAGTAATATTCTTTAGTATATTTTTCTCCTTATCATAATTAAATGATATACTTTCGAAATTTAAATTAGCGTTTATATTAAAATCAACTTTTTGAAAAGTTGCTCCCCTTGTCTCTTCTTCTTCCATTTCTAAGAACTTAAAAAATCTTTTAGCAGATGGAAGTATGTCGGAAAAATTATAACCGATGTTTAGTACAGATGATATAGGTGCAATTACATAGATGCAATATGTTATAAAAGCCATTAAGCCTCCCACTGTAAATTGCGTATTAAATATAAGATAACCACCTAGAATATATAATAAGCCTGTAACAATTTCAAACATTACTGTTTCAGATATTTCATTAACTTTATCTAGTATGTTTGTCTTAGCCTCAATCTTTATTAGACTTCTTTGCTTTTTAATAAATTCACCTAACTTAATTCTATCTATTCCCATTAGTTTAATTTCTTTCATTCCAGAAATCGCATCTCCAAACCAAGAAGAATAGTGCCCATATGCAGCCATGTAATTGGTAAATATAAGTTGTCTCTTTTTAGCTAGAAACTTAACAGTTTTATACTTAATAGGTGTTATAGCCAAAACAATTAATGTTAATTTCCAATCGATTATTAAAAGCCCAACAATACCTCCAAGTATTTTAAAAATTTGATTTACTATAAAAAACAAACTACTATCTGATATTTTAGAAATATTTCGAACATCCATATTAAGATTATTCATTATTTCACCATAATTTACATTATTGTAATAACTCATATTTAACTTCATAAGATGCTTAAAGGCTTCTTTCGATAACTCATATGGCATCATTAAACTTATAAATATCCTGAATTTTGCTTCTAAAAGACCAATTCCTTGATTTAAAATTACAAGTGAAAAACTTGCTAAAACAAGTATTATAAGTAATTTGAAATTATTATTTATCAATCCTTCATCCACTATTTGTTTGCTTAATAAAGGAATAAAAGTACTTATTGCTGCTGAAACTATTAAACACGAAATAATAATAACAATATTTTTTATATAGGGTCTAAAAAGTCCAAGTAGTCTTTTTAATATTTTTTTATCATCGTGTTTTATTTTCATTACTTTGACCCTTTCTCTTAGAACAATTAAAAATTATACTCTAATTATACAAGGATTTTTTGATAGTGGATTGAATAAAAGCTGAATTATTCTTGAAAGAAAATTGAATAGTAAAATTTAAGAATACTTGATTTAAGACAAAAATACCTCTATAATTTAGAATAGGTCAACAGTAAACGAACACAAATTAATTAAAATATAAAAAGGATATGAAAATGTTTTTAACAGGTAAGTTGTATAAGGGAACAAGCTTAATAAAAGAATTAAAAATTAATAATGATAATAGCGATAAACCATTTAGAGATGTATTAGAAGATAGTTTAATAGGGTTATGCAGACAATTAGATATTCCTGTACCTATTTGGTTGGATAAAAATACTTCTGAATTGGCACGGCACAGAAAAACTGTTTTCTTGAGGGATCAATTTGTGGAAAAAGTAGAATATGACAAATTTGAAATTAAGATAGAATTTTAGTCTATTAAAAGTCTTTAGCTTCGTTATTAGACTTAAATAAAAATAGGATTGCCTTAGCAATCCTATTTTTATAGCATGTTTTTTTTATAGTTTAGGCTTTAGAATGACTGTTGATAAAGGTGGTATCCTTAAATTTATAGAGTAGGGTTTGTTGTGAAATTCTGAATGCTGTGCCTTAATTGGCTCAAAGTTACCAACATTGCTTCCTCCATACTTTTCCCAGTCACTGTTTATAATCTCACTGTATTCTGTGTCAAAAGGTACTCCAATACGATAGTTTTCATGAGTTGAAGGAGTAAAGTTACATACAATAATTAGAGAATCACGCCAGTCATGGCCTTTTCTAATAAAGGTAATAATGCTGTGCTCTGTATCACAACAATCAATCCATTCAAAACCCTCATAACTAAAGTCTATTTGGAATAAGGCCTTTTCATTCTTATATAAATTATTAAGATCTCGGACATAGTTTTGCATTTTTTTATGCATATCATAATCTAGTAAAAACCAATCCAGACTTTGTTTGTAGTTCCACTCAATAAATTGGGCAAATTCACCACCCATAAAAAGAAGTTTCTTTCCAGGATGCCCATACATATAACCATAACTAGCCCTTAGACCAGCGAATTTTTGCCAGTAATCACCTGGCATTTTTTCTACCATAGAGCACTTCCCATGAACAACTTCATCATGTGATAGTACAAGAACAAAGTTCTCAGAAAAAGCATACATTAGTGAAAATGTAATCAAATTTTGATGGTGTTTGCGATATACAGAATCCATACTCATATATCTTAAAAAGTCATTCATCCATCCCATATTCCATTTATATGAGAAGCCTAAACCGCCAACATAAGGTGGCTTTGAAACTAAAGCCCATGATGTTGATTCTTCTGCAATCATCATGACACCTGGAAAATAACTATATACTGTTGAATTTAATTGACGCATAAAGTCAATAGCATCTACATTTTCTTTTCCACCCCAACGATTAGGAATCCACTCTCCATCCTTTTTGCCATAGTCTAAGTATAACATAGATGCAACAGCATCCACTCTAAGTCCATCTATATGATATTTCTCAAGCCAGAATAGTGCGTTTGATATGAGAAAGTTTTTAACTTCAAGCCTTCCAAAATTAAATATATGTGTACCCCAGTCGGGATGCTCTCCTTGCTTGACATCGTAATGTTCATAAAGTGCAGTTCCGTCAAATCTGGCTAAACCGTGTCCATCTTTTGGAAAATGAGCAGGCACCCAGTCTACAAGTACGCCTATTCCGTTCTGATGACATTTGTCTACGAAATACATGAAATCCTTTGGTTCACCATATCTGCTGGTTGCAGCATAATATCCTGTTATTTGATAGCCCCATGAACCATCAAAAGGATGTTCTGAAACAGGAAGAAGTTGAATGTGAGTATATCCCATGTTTTTTACATACTCCACAAGGTCATCAGCTAGCTCCCTGTATGTATGGAACCCGTTCTCATCATTAGATGCTCTTTTCCATGAGCCTAAGTGAACTTCATATATGGAAACAGGTTGTTCGAAAGAACTGCTACCATCTCTTTGTTTAACCCAATCATCATCATTCCACTGGTATTCTTCAATATCATATACAATTGATGCAGTATTTGGTCTGAGTTCAGAATAAAATGCATATGGATCAGATTTTACATATAATTCCTCATGAGGTGTTTTGATTTCGTACTTATACAAATCACCGTGCTTAAGACCTGGGATAAACAATTCCCATATACCTGATGGTCCTCTTGAACGCATTATATGCCTTCTACCGTCCCATTGATTAAAAGCGCCTACTACACTTACACGTTTTGCACAGGGAGCCCAAACAGCAAAGAGGGTGCCTTCTATCCCATCTATAGTCATCATGTGGGCCCCTAATTTATCATATATCTTATGGTGGTTTCCCTCATTAAAGAGGTGAAAGTCCATATCACTTAAAACAGGTAGAAAACTATAGGGATCATAAACAGAAAATTGATTGCCTGTATTATCAGTAACTTCAAAAAGGTACTTAAAAAAGTCTTTTCTGTCCTTAAGTAAAACTTCAAAAAAACCTCTGTCATCAATTAAGTCCATTTTATACTTTTCACCATTAGATATTTCAACTACAGTTATTTCATTGGCATTTGGAAAATATGTTCGTACTACCATGGAGTTTTCCTGTTCTAAGTAATGCATACCTAAGACACTGAAGGGATCTTGATGCTCTGCATTAATAATTCTCGTAACTTCATCAATATTTGCCGTTGTTTTTAACATATTTCATACCTCTTTTTTTGTATTTTTTTTTAGTATAAACATTATTATTTTTTATTATTAATATAAAATACTCAAATAATGTTTAATAAATACTTGATTTCGATGAGATAAAATAACTGATTTTACATGAACAGAATATTTGTTCAACCTGACTAATGAAACAGAACCTAAACTGTAACTATTAGCTATGATAATACTATTCTTCTCATAAAGTTTGTTTTTTAGCAAACTTTTATCCTAATAAGAAAGGTTTATCAAGGCTTATAAGAGAACTTCAGAATAGTAAGATTTTAATATTCAAAATGCTTTAGCTAAACGAGTTCACTCTGGGTTCTGATTTCTTGCGACTTTGCCACGGTATACTATTCTTCTCATAAAATTTGTTTTTTACCAAACTTTATAGAAGATATAGTTCCTCTGTTTATCGCAGCGGAACTTATATACCATGATTGCAGCTTCCGCTACGATATGTTTTACAATATATATTAAAACATATTATAATAAATTATTACCAAGTATAATAATACCATACTTTAAGTGAAAATTACAAATATATTTTAGTTTAATTTATTTTTATTTTTCATATGGCAAAAATAGTATATGAAATAATTATAAGTATAAATTATTAGTGAAAGGTGGATAAAATTGAAACTGATAAAGAACGGTTTAATATTTGATAGTGAAAAAGGTTTAACAAAAAAAGACATTTTAATATATGATAAGAAAATTGCTAAAATAGAAGAAAATATTTACCATGAGAGTTCTCAGGTAATAAATGCAGATCACTGCATGGTTGTTCCTGGATTCATAGATATTCATACTCATGGTGGTATGGGTTATGATGTTATGACTCCACAGGAGGAGGTTTTAAATTCTCTGTCTATCTTCTTTGCATCTAAAGGAGTTACATCATTTTTACCCGTTATAATGACTGCTCCTATAGTAGAAATTATTGATGCGCTAAAAAATATAAATAATTCTATAAAGAAAGGAACTAAAGGGGCTAAAATAATAGGTGTAAATTTGGAAGGGCCTTTTATAAATAGTGAATTTAGTGGAGCACATCCTTTAGAACATATCATAGAGCCTACCATTGAACTTATTGATAATTTTATTATTGAATCGGGCAATAATATAAAAATGCTTACAATTGCTCCTGAATTGGCAGGGGTAAAGGAAATAGTACAACACTTTGAACATACTGGAATAATATTTTGTGCAGGGCACTCAGCTTTAGATTACACTGGTGCACAAGATGCTTTTAATTCAGGATTTAGTCATGTGACTCATTTGTTTAATGCAATGAATTGCATGCATCATAGAGATCCTGGACTTGCAGGTGCAGCATTGGAAAAGGAAAATATATCTGTAGAGATTATAGGAGATGGTATTCATGTTTCGCCTGCTTTTATTAAAATGACTGTAAAAAGTAAGTCCATCAGTAAAGTAGCTTTAATTACTGATTCAATGGTTGGAGCAGGCCTTAAAAGTGGTAAATATACTTTTGGAGGAAATGAAATATATATTGATAATGGAATATCAAAGCTAAAAAGTGGGGTTTTAGCAGGTAGTACCATAACAATGATAGATATTGTGAAAAATATGGTGAATAAGTTTGAGTTTAGTATAGAAGATACTATAAAAATGGTTTGTGAAACTCCAGCAAAAATTGTTGGAGTTTACGATAAAAAAGGAAGTTTATCCACAGGAAAAGATGGAGATATTGTAATTATGGATGACAAAATGAATGTTCTAACTACTATAGTTGAAGGAAACATAGTGTATCAAAGATAGTTACATATTCATCCCTTTTGAGTATAGTTTAACACAATTTCTGCCAGATTGCTTTGCTTTATACAGGGCAACGTCTGCAGTTTTCAATAGAGTATTTTTACTTTCTGCATATTCTGGAAAAGCAGTTACACCTAAACTGCATGTAATATTTGGAATTTGTACATTGTTTAATTTAGGCATTGGTTCTGTTGAAACAGAATCTCTTATTCTTTCGGCAATAGACAAAGCCGTATCAGTATCTGTAGAAGGAAGAATGGCAATAAACTCTTCACCGCCGAATCTTGCTACTAAATCAGTTCTTCTAAGACACCTTAATATAACTTGTGAAAAAACAACTAGAACGGCATCACCAGCAGCATGTCCATAATTATCATTAACATGCTTAAAATGGTCAATATCTAACATAATGACACTTAACTTGCTTGTGGATTCAATTTGATTTTCCAAGTACTGCTCAAGAAAACTCCTGTTGTATAATTTGGTAAGTTTATCAGTTGTAGCTTTTTTATTAAGTTGATGAAGAGTTCTCTTGCTACTTATTATAGGTTTAGCAACTTCAATATATGACTTTATTTTAGAAATATGGGTATCATCAAAAAAGTATCTTGACTTAGTGTAAAGTTGTAATATACCTAAAGTGAGATTTCCATTGGTTATTGGAAGGCATATATAGCTTCCAACTTTATGTTCCGGAAGTTGATATGCGCATGTTATATCGGTAGCTATATTTTTTACATTACAATCACGCCCGTATTTTATAAGAGGGCAATTCCTTGGTTCCATTCGACATAAGGGCATTCTTTCGTTTGTAATTCGTTGCCATGAAATTTCATGAGCAGATCTGTCATTCCTGTAAAATAGAGTAACATGATTAACTAAGTGCATGTTACGTACAAAGTTATATAATGTATCATATACTTCAATTTCTGATGAGGATCTATGCAATACATCAGTGAAGTTTTTGAAATTCTTTAATTCTTTAGCATGGGCATGCTGTTTTGATAATATGCTTAATAAACTACTAGACACCAAAATAAGAGTTACATATAGTACCCCTGCAAATATAGTGGAAAAAAGCACAATATCAATTTTTTCTATAGGACTATTATCATTGTACCAGTCAAATATAATAAAAGTAGGCACAGTCAATCCTGCACCAATAATTATTGAGAGTATTATAAGACCGAATGAACCTAATCGCTTTCTCAAAGGAGATCTTCTTAGCAAGTTTATCACCCTTTCCATAAGGATGTACAACATTAATAATTAGTTAAGTGAATGCAATAACATGTAGTACATGCAAATTTAGTAAATAACAGTGAAGTTTTGTTATTGTTAGTGTCATGGCTTGGTAAAAAACAGTCAAGACAACCAAACACAAGATAACATTCCCATGTTTAGTAAGTTAATGTATATATCATAATCCCCCATTTAAGCTCTTACGAACTTTAATCTTTATATACATATATGATATCATAAAACTGACTTTTTGTGAACAGTTTATATATGTAAAAAAAAAAGAATCTATTAGTGAAAAAAACAGTTGATAATTCTAAAAAAGTATGATAAAATCATAGATTGTGAAATCCTTGCTCTGTTGTCGAGAAACAGAGCCGTTAGTCCGGGAGGAGGTGAAGTCGAATGTTAAAGAATTATGAAACAATTTTTATAATTAGTCCAGAGCTTGATGAAGAAAATATAAAAGCCCTAACTGAAAAAATAAAAAATTTGGTAGAAACATCTGCCCAATTAGAAAGTGTTGATGAATGGGGTAAGAGAAAATTGGCATATCCTATTAATGATTTTAATGAGGGATATTATGTGTTGATTAATTTTAGTTCAGAGCCAGATTTTCCACAAGAATTAGAAAGAATTTATAAAATAACCGATGGAATAATTAAAGATATTATTATTAAAAAGGATAATTAGGTGATATTATGAATAAGGTTATTTTGATGGGAAGACTTACAAAAGACCCTGAATTAAGATATACTAATGCTAACAACGTGCCTGTGTGTAGTTTTACTCTTGCAGTTGACAGACAATTCTCGAGGCAAGGAGAAGAAAAACAGGCGGATTTTTTTCCAGCTGTTGCATGGAACAAGACAGCTGAGTTTTGTTCTAAATATTTTAATAAAGGTCAGAAAGTAGTTGTTGTAGGTAGATTACAGACTCGTACATGGGATGATAATGAAGGAAAGAAGCATTATGTAACTGAAGTGATTGTAGAAGAGGCACATTTTGCAGAAAGTAAGAAGGCTGAAGGATATGGAAATCCTGTTAGTAGGCCTTCTGATGAGGCAACTCAACCTTCAGCTGGTTTTTATCCTATAGAAGAAGATGATGATTTGCCGTTTTAAAGTAATGATTGAAAATATTAACGTTAAGTTTATGATTTAATGATAAGTTAAAAGGAAGGAGGATTATTATTATGGCTTTTCAAAAGAGAGATAGGAACAATAAAGATTTTGACAAAGGCGATTCAAAAGGACCAATGAGAGGAAGAAGAGCAAAAAGAAAAATTTGTGCTTTTTGTGTAGATAAAATTAATGATATAGACTATAAAGATATAGCAAGATTAAGGAAGTTTCTTTCTGAAAGAGGTAAAATTTTACCAAGAAGAATCTCTGGCAATTGTGCTAAGCACCAACGTCAAATGACAAGTGCGATAAAAAGGGCAAGACACATTGCACTATTACCATATACATCAGATTAATTTTATGAAAATAGATTGAATGTTAAAAAAAAAGTTTGTCTTATACAAGCTTTTTTTTTATTAGAAAAAATTTAAAGACTTTAAAGAATAGTTGTTGCTCATTTATGATTTCTTAATTAGTGAAATTGAAGCATTAAGTTCACCTCCTAAAAGTATGATTATGCTTATCCAATAAAGCCATAGAAGTAGAACAATAACTCCGCCAATACTTCCATACATATTTGAATAATTATTAAAGTTTTTAACATAAAAAGAAAATAAAATAGAAATCAGTATCCATCCTGCTGTTGAAAAAACAGCACCTGGTATTATGTCTCTACAATGTTGTGAATTATTAGGGGTAAAACGGTATAAAAGGATAAATACCAGCAACATGAATAAAATAGGAATTATATACCTTGCAATGGTCCATACCGAAATAAAAAGGTACGAAAATCCCATAAATTGAAACAGGTTTTTTCCAATAAGCTCTCCAAGGACTAAAAGTATAAAAGAAAACAAAATTCCAATTGCAAGAGCAATTGTAGCAATTATAGAAATTCCTCTCACCACCCAAAAAGGCCTTGATTCGTCTATGTTATATGCCTTGTTTATTCCTCTTATGACAGCGTTCATTCCATTAGATGAGGTCCATATAGCTGCTATCATGCCTATAGATAGCAGAGTTCCACTTCTAGATGCAAGTATTTGATTTATAGTATCTAAAATTATTCCATAAGAAGTTGCAGGCAGTATTGTTGAAATATCTCTAATAACTCTTTCGCTTGTAATTGGAGTATAGCTCAAAAGAGTTATTAAAAAAATTAAAAAAGGGAAGAAAGAAAGTATAAGATAATATGTAAGTTGAGCTGCAAGAGCAGGAACATCATCATCCTTAAATTTTAAATAAATACGACGAATAATTTTGAAAAGTGGGGTATCCTTTTTAAGCACTTTTATTTAATCTCCTTTATATACTATTCTTCTCTAAAAGTTTGCTTTTTTAGCAAACTTTTTAGAAGATATAGTTCATCTGTTTGTCGCAGCGGAACTTACTACTTTGATTGCAGCTTCCGCTGGGATATACTATTCTTCTCAAAAAGTTTGCTTTTTTAGCAAACTTTTAGAAGATATAGTTCCTCTGTTTATCGCAGCGGAACTTACTACTTTGATTGCAGCTTCCGCTGGGATATGATTTATATACTCATATATTATACCTTTAAATAAAGGATTTTAAAATAAATACTTGTTAAGTGATAAATGATGCATGTAAAGAAAGATATACCATAAACCGAAGCCTGTGGAATAATAGGTATAATTAAATAATACACACCCCAATTTCACCTAGTCATTGAAAAGATCATTATATATGATAAAATATAAATATGCAGTGGAAAGTAAAAAAATATACATGTAAAAAAATACTACAAATTTTAATCCATGAAAAGAGGTGTATTAAGTTTGAAAGTCAGAAAAGCAATAATACCTGCAGCAGGTTTAGGAACCAGATTTTTACCTGCTACAAAAGCACAGCCTAAGGAAATGCTGCCTATTGTTGATAAACCTACTATTCAGTATATTGTTGAAGAGGCAATTAAGTCGGGTATTGAGGACATTATAATTATTTCTGGGAGAAGTAAAAGAGCAATAGAAGATCATTTTGATAAATCTTATGAATTAGAACAGGAGTTAGAAAAGAAAGGAAATTTAGAGCTTCTTAATGAGGTAAAAGATATTTCAAATCTTGCTGATATTCACTATATTAGACAAAAGGAAGCTAGAGGTTTGGGACATGCTATTTATTGTGCAAAGTCATTTATTGGTGATGAGCCTTTTGCTGTTTTGCTTGGTGATGATATTGTAGATTCTGAAGTCCCCTGCTTAAAGCAAATGATAGATATTTATAATGAGTACAAGACAACTGTTTTAGGGGTTCAATCAGTTCCTGAAGAAGATGTATCAAAGTATGGAATTGTTAGTTGCAGGCAGGTGGATAATAGAGTGTACAAAGTAAAAGATTTGGTTGAAAAACCTGAAAAGTCTGAGGCTCCATCTAATATAGCTATACTTGGTAGGTATATAATTACTTCTCAAATATTTGAGCATTTAGAAAATGTAAAACCAGGCAAAGGTGGAGAGATTCAATTGACAGATGCCCTAAAGAGCTTAATAGGACAAGAAGCTATGTATGCCTATGACTTTGTTGGTAAAAGATATGATGTTGGAAATAGAATAGGATTCTTGCAAGCTACAGTTGAATTTGCACTTAAAAGAGACGATTTAAAAGAGGAGTTTTGCAATTATTTAAAGACAGTTGTACAGCAATAAGTTATAAAATAAAAGAGAAGGGGCATCTAGACCCTTCTCTTTTAAGTCTTGTGATTAGTTCTAAGACTCCTAATTAAAAGAGCCGGGGCTTGATGCCCCGGTTTTCTATATTAGAGGTTTTACTTGATATGTTACATCATTATCCTTTATTGTAATTTCAAAATAAACAACTGTATCAGCGTTATCGGGAGTTAGTTTACTTACATTAAGTCCCGCAGATGCAATATATTTTATTCCGTTTTCCATAACTACACTATTATCCTTGCCATTAGAAAATACCCAGATGTTTTTGCCATTATCTACATGCTCAGATAGTACTGTTTTAAACAATTCTAATTCTAATTTATCACTGAAAGAATCTATTGAGTTTTCCATAAATATAAATACATTATTACCTGAAAAAGAATTAAGCTGTTTCAAAAACCACTGCCATTGTCCAGTCGAGCTTGTTCTGATACTGTTTTTAGATGTATCTAATTGAATAAATCTACAACCATTTTCGTCATAAGATTTATATGAATTATACTTAGATATAAATTTAGTATCAATTGAATGGGTGTCAGATGTTGTCCTATGTGATAGATTATTTAAAAGAAGTCTTTCAAGAAGATTATTAGCTTTGTTTCTACTGCCAAATACTAAAAATCTTTTTGCCAAGTCATCTTCTGTTAATTCCACTTGTCTGTTGGCCTCATAAGCAGGAACTGTGTCCTTTGGAATTTTATTAGCGTCAATAATAGGATAGCTTGCTGTAGTAATACTTAGATCATCTAAATAAAGGCTTCCTGAGACAGTTACAGGATTAACTTGAACTAAATATATTCTTGTCAATTTTGCAGGTGAAGATATATTGCTAAGAGAAGCTTCAACGTGATTCCATCCATACCAATCTAGACTTCTGGAAAAATCAATAAAGTGTTTGTTGCCATTTTCATCTACTACTTCACCTCTTAACCAATTAGGGTTTTCATGGGAATTATAAGCCCAAAAGCTAATTTTTGTAGTGTTTTTTTCAAGATTTATTCCCTCATCTGGAAATACAAGATATGCCGCTCTTGTTCCATCGGTAGTATTAAAATCGTAACTTAATTTACCAGAACGATTTCCACTTCTTTTTATTTCGTCAGTAATTTTGTAACTTCCAGGTATGGTTGTAGGTGAAGATAAGAAAGAACCATTTAATTCTTCAAAACTATCTATTAATTGAACAGTTTCTTTAGCTACCGAAATTGTACAGTGAGCTTTTGTGTTGCCAATTGAAGCAGTAATATAACCTGTTCCAGATTGTTTTGCTGTGAAGGTGTTTATTTCAAGTTCTCCAATGGCACCAGAAAGAGACCAATTAATATCACGTGAACTTATGCGAGCAAAATAACCGTTATTATCTTTGCCTCTTGCAGAAATACTTCTTACCTGATCAACACTCATGTTAATTGACTTATCACTAAGTATAATCTGCTGAGGAGCAGAGAGAACTTTTACATTTATAGAAGACCTTACATTTCCTACAGTTGCTGTAATTACAGCATTCCCAGCAGATTTAGGATAAAATACGTTGCCTATAAAACTTCCTTCCACGCCAGAAACACTCCATTGGACTTGACTTTGATTAACTGTTAAAGGATTCATAAATGCATCATACCCACTGACTGTAAACTCTCTAGATGTATTTACAAAAACATTTTTATCTATAGTATTTATAATAAGACCCTCCAATGGATAAGGAGGAAACATAGAAAACAGACCAACAGCATTAGATACATTTCTTGGAGATCCACCTGAAGGTGAATTAACAATTTGTATAGTTTCTGTTCCAGGGGTTCTTGCAACCATGGTAGTAGAACCGCCACCGTCTAAATTTATAGCATTGTAAGCACCTAGCCTTAGCATTAGAGACGCTGATTCCGTTTGGGTCATTCCAAGACTTCCCTCTTGCCTGCCGTCAACTGTTACAAGTAATAATTGCTTGCCATCATGAGATGATCCTATTAATGTTCTAGGATGACGACCGTTGATGTTGAAAGAGAAAGATGAAGGTATGGCACCATTTTTTACTAAAATAGCGCTTCCTGTTACAGCCATATGAAGATCTTCCCATTCAGGATTGGTTTTAATGGAGAAGTTTACAAAATCCCCTACTCTAAAATTGTTTGTGATAAAACTTCCACGGTCTCCTCTAGTAATTACAACATATCCGTTTTCGGGTATTTCTACTGAATGAAGCTGATTTCTTATATCAGTTACTATTCCATGTTCAACTACCATTTCAACAATATCAGGATAATCCTCAGAAACTCCAAGGGAAGATGTTCCCATTCGTCTGTTCCATATGCTTATGTCATTATAATCTTTACTACTGGGCTTATTGTATTGTGTTACAACAGAAGATTTTCCGTTAGGTGCAATAAGCTCCATGTCTGTTTTCCAAAAATTATACAACACATTATTAGAAGTATCTAACGCAAATGTAGCCATGGAGTTATTATATCTATTGTATTCATGGTCCGCAGATATCAGTTGGCCTGACGCTACTACTGGTCCATCAGAATAACCTTTCCCTGCCTGGCTCATCCAACTAAAAAAACCTCCGTTTATTGCTGCCACTGCACCATGGGATTCGGCTAATAATTTTGTATTTGTTAGGTTATTTAGTGAATCTTTATTAGAGATTGTGTCAACTTTAACATTTATATTACTAAGGTCAACTCTCAAAACATTAATTTTCTGCCAGCCCTCATTAGTAAATTGGGTAATTCTTTCTAAAGTTACCCCTGATGTTATAGTTTCTATAGTAGATGTTTCATAAATAGTATTTGCATTAGTGCCAGAAAATGAAAAAATCAATATAATTGCTAACACCAATAAAATGGATATTTTTTTTCCTATGTACCTCATGATTTCCTCCTTGTTTTAATTTTTTCAACAGTCCTTAGGTTCCTACAATCTTCAAAAATAATTATAAAATATATAGTATGTAGTAGCAAGTTAACATTGTGTTACAAGATTGTAGGGCGATATAACATAGTAATATTATGGACAATTTTTTGATACTAAACATATTTTATTTAATTGCGAAAATCGACGAATAAAGCAGAAATAAATAGGATTAGAGATGTAGTTTGGCTAATTTGAATAAAAATAAGATTGTATTTTTTTTTGCCCTGTAGTACAATTTTTTTTGTCGCTAAAAATAATCGGGGTGTAGCGCAGTTGGTAGCGCACGTGGTTTGGGACCATGGGGCCGGGGGTTCAAGTCCTCTCACCCCGACCATTTTAGTTAAGGCATATGTTTATATGCTGGTGTAGCTCAGTTGGTAGAGCAGCTGACTTGTAATCAGCAGGTCGGGGGTTCAAATCCGTCCACCAGCTCCAGATATCAAGGCTTTGCAATTATTAAATAATTGCAAGGTTTTTTTATATCCATTAAAAGATAGGTTGTAATCGAATATTTTTATTAAGTTATGTTTAAAATTTATGAATAATGGAAACTATTTTTAAGAGAAGACAAAGTGTAAATGTTGTATATCTCTGGGTATGTGCATATTTATAAAGCAAACAAATTGCACCCGCATTAATAAAAAGCTTCTAAGGATTAAATATTACTTCCACTTTTCACGGATCTTAATTAGCATCAAATAAGGCCTGAAGTGAAATAATAGTTATATTTTTGGAAATAAAAGATATTAGATTTATGACCACTAGGAATGTGAAAAAATAAAATTAAAAAGAGGATTTTTTATTTTATTCACGAATTATATTATATAGAGGTGGGTAAAATGATAATTAATACTGGTACAACCTTTGCTTATAAGTGTTCTTCATGTGGAACATTCCAGTTTAATAACATCTCTCTTTTTGATTTAGCAATAAAAAAAGAGATACATTTTTATTGTCGTTGCAAGGGATCGTCACTGGTAATTAACAGAGAGAACCCTGCCAGCTATAGGATTACTATACCCTGTATTGGATGTGGGCTAAGTCATAGTTATTTGCTAAGTGCAAAAGAATTTATAGCCCAGGAAATTAGAGTTTATAATTGTCCAAAGACTGGGATGCAGCAATGCTTTATGGGGAGTGACCAAGCAGTCAGAAGAAGAATAGATAATTTAGAGAAAGAATTTGATGACCTTATAACTATGTTTGGTTATGATAATTATTTTAGTAATACACAGGTCATGTTTGACTCATTAAATATTATTCATGACATAGCTGAGAGGGGAAATTTATTTTGTGAATGTGGTAATAACGATATAGAATTATTACTGCTTTCTGATAAAATATATTTGAGGTGTAATAAGTGTCCAGGAAATAAAGTAATATATGCGTCGTCAAATGAACATCTAAAAGATAATTCATTGAAAAAGCAAATTTTACTTTTAGATGAAGAGCATTCTTCTGATATAAAAGTAACTGAACAACTTTTAATAAAGAGAGATGGTAAATAATTTTTTAGGAGAGAATTCTTTTGACCAATAAAACCCTTAAACTCTAAATATTATAATTGACAAATGTTATGTCTGCTGATATAATATCTATTGCTTATAGATACTCAAAGATTCTCCTCAAGTATTAACCTTTCTCAGAAAATAAAGGTTTTGCTTACTTTATCTAATTAAATGAACTCCCAATAAATTTATATATACTATGTTCAAGTAAGGTGGTGTGATATGGAGGGTATTAATCTAAAAGATAAGACGCTTGAAGACTTGCGATACATTGCAAAAATGATGGGGTTAAAAAACATTACCCGATTAAGAAAGAGTGAACTTATCGATAAAATTTATGAATCACGTGGTGCAGAAGGTATTGCCGGGTTTAGTGAAAATCAAGAGGATTCGGAGACTGCAGCTAAGATTTTAGATAATAATGATAGTAGTAAAGAAGAAAAAACCATAGAAGAAAGCGATAAACCTACTGAGCCTAAAGTTGATGAAGAACTTCCTAAAACAGATGAAGTTCCTGTGCTTAGAAAGTCAAAAAGGGGAAGACCTAAGACTGTAAAAGTTTCTGAAGAGACTTCCAAATTAAAAGAAGAAAAAGAAGTTAAGGAAGAATCAAAAGAAGAAAAAGTAGTTGAAAAAGCACAGGAGAACAAAGTTGAAGAGGTTACTGTAAACAAAAAATCTCACGAGGAGACTTTAAAAAAACAGACACCAGAGAATACTATTCAAAAGGAATCACAAGAAAAAGAAAGTTCAGCTAAAAGAGAAGAAATTACTCAAAGTCAGTCAAATAAGGATAAACAACAGGTTAATGTAAAAGATTCAGTTCAGGAGAAATTTCAGAATAGTACTGGTGAACCAAAACGCTATGTAGAAAAGATAGGACAGAATTTACAGCCTAAATACGAAGAAAAAAAGCCAGAGTTCAAAAAAGAACCAGGTAATGAAAAAAGACATACAGAATATAAAAGAGATGGTGAAGGTTTTACTCAATCTAATGGATTTGAAAAGATTGAAAGTGATGATCCAGTAGAGGGAGTGCTGGAAGTATTACCTGATGGTTATGGTTTTTTAAGGAGTGACAACTACTTATCAGGTCCAAGAGATGTTTACGTTTCGCCATCACAAATTAGAAGATTCAACTTAAAAACAGGAGATAAAATAAAAGGAAAAGGTAGAATACCAAAAGAAGGAGAAAAGTTCCAAGCATTATTGTATGTTCAAACTGTTAATGGAGATCCTCCAGAGGCAGCCACAAAGAGAACACCTTTTGAGTATTTAACGCCTATATATCCAGATCAAAGAATTACACTTGAAACATCTCCTAGGGAACTGTCTACAAGATTAATTGATCTAATAGCACCAATAGGCAAAGGGCAGCGTGGTATGATTGTTTCACCTCCAAAAGCAGGTAAGACAATATTGTTAAAGAAAGTTGCAAATTCTATTACAAACAATTACCCTGAAATTGACCTTATTGTATTACTTATTGATGAAAGACCTGAGGAAGTAACAGATATGCAGCGTTCAATAAATGGAGAGGTAATTTATTCTACATTTGACGAAGTTCCAGAGCATCATATTAAGGTTGCAGAAATGGTTCTTGAAAGGGCTCAAAGACTTGTTGAACAAAAAAAGGATGTTGTAATACTATTAGATAGTATTACAAGGTTAGCAAGAGCGTATAACCTCACAATACCTCCAACTGGAAGAACTTTATCAGGAGGACTTGACCCGGGGGCACTTCACAAACCAAAAAGATTTTTTGGGGCTGCAAGAAATATTGAGCATGGGGGAAGCCTTACAATAATGGCTACTGCTCTTATTGAAACAGGAAGCAGAATGGACGATGTTATTTTTGAAGAATTTAAGGGAACAGGTAATATGGAACTTCACTTAGATAGAAAACTATCAGAAAAGAGAATATTCCCTGCAATAGATATAAACAGATCTGGAACAAGACGCGAAGAATTGTTGCTTGATCAAAAAGAATTAGAAAGCATATGGGCTATAAGAAAAGCTATGAGTAATATGGGGACGGCCGAAGTAACTGAGATGCTTACAAATAGATTAGTACAGACAAAAACAAATACTGAGTTTGTGGCAGGTATAAATGTGGCTTTTGTAGAAAAATAATTCTTGCATACACCATTTATTTATGATAAAATATTCTTTGCATTTTAACATTAGTTTAAGTATAATTTATTCTTAGATTAATTTAGGTTGAATTATATTTTTGACTAAATGTATGTTTGCTTAAAAATAACTATTTAATGATATTTTTAAATATGCTTCGGAAAATATTTTTTATAAAGTTTGAAAGTAGGTGAAAAAGATGAAAGAGGCTATACATCCAAATTACACACAAACAGTTATTACTTGTGCGTGTGGAGCAACTTATGAAACTGGTTCTACAAAGAAAGATGTACATGTTGAAATATGTTCAAGCTGTCATCCTTTCTATACAGGAAAGCAGAAACTGATAGATACTGGTGGTAGAGTTGATAAGTTTAACAAGAGATTTGGCATTAACAACAAATAGTAAATAAACTTATATTATTATAGAAAAGGATCAGGATAAAACCCCTGGTCCTTTTCTAATTGATGAGATTTATGATCATGAACCCATTTGATTTAATGTGAGTGCTATTGTAGCTAGTTTGCATATACTATTCTTCTCAAAAAGTTTGATTTTTTAGCAAACTTTTTAGAAGATATAGTTCCTCTGTTTATCGCAGCGGAACTTACTACTTTGATTGCAGCTTCCGCTGCGATATACTATTCTTCTCAAAAAGTTTGATTTTTTAGCAAACTTTTAGAAGATATAGTTCCTCTGTTTGTCGCAGCGGAACTTACTACTTTG
The DNA here is from genome assembly GCA_008125075.1 of Acetivibrio alkalicellulosi. Lineage (GTDB taxonomy): Bacteria > Bacillota > Clostridia > Acetivibrionales > Acetivibrionaceae > Herbivorax > Herbivorax alkalicellulosi. The sequence continues at coordinate 556,456 of VLTH01000002.1, forward strand.
ATTGCAGCTTCCGCTGCGATATGTAATAATAAAACAACAATTTGAAAACAATAATAATAACTTTTTATAAATAGGAAGGAACTTAAAAACATTATGAATTTGTCTGCAAAAAAGGTTGTTTTAATTATTGTTTCTATAGGGTCATTTTTGACACCATTTATGGCATCTTCTATAAATATAGCGCTTCCTACTATTGACATGGAATTTAATATGGAGGCAGTTTTACTAAGTTGGGTTGCTACATCATATTTACTATCATCTGCAATTTTTATTGTTCCATTCGGTAAAATAGGTGATATTGTTGGGAGAAAGAAGATATATATCTATGGAATACTAACATTTACTTTGTCATCGTTAGGTTGTGCATTATCGTTTTCAACTACCTTACTTATTTTTTTTAGAATAATTCAGGGAATTGGAAGTGCAATGCTATTTGGAACAGGAATAGCTATGTTGACATCTGCCTATGAAGCTAATGAGCGTGGAAAAGCTATTGGAATAAATACAGCTTCAATATATATAGGACTTACAGCAGGGCCTGTGATAGGTGGTCTTTTAACAAATGTATTTGGATGGAGAAGTATATTTATTATAAACATACCTTTAGGAATCATAGTGTTATTATTAATTAAGTATTTGTTAAAAGAAGAGTGGTCTTTAGAATATAAGAAATTTGACTATTATGGATCATTTTTATATGTAACAATGTTATTGATGGTTATTTATGGATTATCTATTCTTCCAGATTATACTGGAGTATTAATTATTATTATGGGGATAACTTTATCAGTATTTTTTATAAGATGGGAGCTTAAAGCAAAAGAGCCTATTTTAAATGTATTGCTATTTAAAAATAACAGGAAATTTGCTATTTCTAATTTTGCTGCATTTATAACTCACAGTGCAACTTTTGCTGTTGGATTTTTAATAAGTTTATACCTTCAATATATTAAAGGCTTTAATGCTGGAGAAACGGGTATTATTTTGCTTTTTCAGCCCATTGTTATGGTATTGTTCTCAATTGTTGCAGGAAGACTATCAGATAAAATAGAGTCATATATACTATCTTCAATAGGTATGCTTATTATTTCAGTTTCATTAATTGTTTTTTCTTTTATAAGAGAAGATACAAGTATTTTGTATATTATTATTTGCTTAATAGTATTAGGTATAGGGATGGCAATTTTTGCGCCTCCTAATGTTCATGCAATAATGAGTTCAGTTGAAAGAAAGTTTTATGGCATAAGTTCTGCCATGGTGGGAACAATGAAGATTACAGGACAGATGATTAGTATGGCAATTGCTACTTTGGTTATTGGTTTATATATTGGAAATGTTCAAATAGCTCCTCAAAACTACTTATTATTTATTCAAGGAGAGAAAGTTATTTTTACAGTATATTCAATATTATGTCTAGGGGGATTTTTTAGCTTGTTGATAAAAGGACGTGAACCCATGGAAGGAAGTAAAGTTTAATCTATTTCCAGAATATTTCCCGATAAAAATCCATATAAATATCTAAAACGATTTTATTGTTTGTATATATATATGAAAGAATGTAAGAGAATTCAGTTTTTAAAAATAAACAGAAACAAAAATTTTTTTATAAATTTTGCAAATATTCTTGATTAATTGCATATAGTTGTGGTATTATGTATGAGAGTAACTTCTTTTTCTCAAAGTTACTCCCCTTGTTCGAGAGCTTTTTACCGGAGCTCTCATTTTTTTTTCTATTAATAAAGAGTGAAATTGTTTAGCTAAAAGCTAAGGATTGGAGCTTTTAGGTGGAGACTTAGAATAAAATAAAATTTTATATATTTTGGAGGATTTTTATGATTAGTTCCCATTTGTCAGGAGTAATAATAGTTGGAATAGTATTTTTTACAGGATTAATTATAGCAGTAGCATCAATATTATCTGACCATAAGTTAAAGGCGGAAAAAATAAAAGCTGATGCTATGGTAAAAGCAGAGGAGATAAAAGCAAAAAATCAGCTGGAAATAGAAAAATTGATATTACAAGACCAGAATAAAATAAATATACAGAATATTAAAAAAGAGGACAGTGTTTTAGAAGACACTAATAAGGCAAAAAACAAACTATCTAATTAAGGAAGCAAAAGAACCGTCCCCCTGCTTCGAAGCGGGGGGACGGTTCTTTTGCTTCCTTTGGTTTTAGTTAGATGCTTTTCTTGCTTGTTCTATCATCATATCTTTTACTTTCATAAGTCGTGTAAGATTACCTCTTTCGTTTTCATCAAGCTTCATTGTAATAAACTTGATTGTTTCGGTTAATTGAGGTATCAAGACATATTCTAGAGCGTTAACCCGTCTTCTTGTCTTTTCTATTTCCTGGGCAAGAAGCTGGGAGGACTTTTCCATTTGAGCTAGTTCAAGCATGGATGGAAGCACCTGTGCTAATGTTCCTATAGCGCTGTCAAGTTCTCCAGAAGTAGATGCAAAACCATAAGGGTAAATATCACTCTGATCCTCACTAGACGTCTTAAAATCTAAAACAGGCACGTCTACGCTCATTATGTTTTTTGTAGATACTTCAAGAGTAATTCCCTGTTTGGGAAACATTAAAGCTCCTTCAAGGGATTCAGAAGACATAACAGCTCTAGCTATAAGAAAGTTTTGGTGAACTTTAATTAGCATTTCTTCAACTTTTTCACGAAGTTCTTTGTTTTTTCGAACTAAATCGAGAAACTTTTTCATTAATTCGTCTCGTTTATCTTTTAGAAGCTTGTGACCTCTTCTTGCTACCTTAAGCCTCTTTTTTAATCGGGTTAGCTCCATTCTAGTTGGGTTAACACGCATTATAGCCATAAAAATTACCTCCTTTTTAGCTATTACTTAATCTATCCACATGTGCCTGTTATCTCGATATTGTTCTTACTTAACGGCCATGGGAAAAGTGGAAGTAATATTTCCCTTAATCTTTAGGTAAATACTTGTCAAGGAATTCATCCTTAATACGCTTAAGCTCAGACCTAGGGAGTATTGATAGAAGATTCCAACCTGTTTGTAAGGTTTTTTCAATTGTCCTGTCTTCTTCAAAGCCCTGAGATACATAGTCTTTTTCAAAGGAATCTGCAAATTTGGCATAAAGCTTATCTATATCAGTTAGTGCCGCGTCACCTAGGATTACAGCTAATTCTTTTGCCTCCTTACCTCTTGCATAAGCGGCAAATAGCTGATTCATTGTATCTGCGTGGTCTTCTCTTGTTTTACCTTTTCCGATACCTTTATCCTTTAGACGGGATAAAGAAGGTAAAACATCTATAGGAGGCATGATACCTCTTCTATAAAGCTCTCTGTTTAAAATGATCTGTCCTTCTGTAATATAACCTGTAAGGTCAGGGATTGGATGGGTTTTATCATCCTCAGGCATGGTTAGTATAGGTATTAAAGTAATACTTCCTTCTGCATCTCTTTTTCTACCTGCTCTTTCATAAAGTGTTGCAAGGTCAGTGTATAGATAGCCAGGGTATCCCCTTCTACCAGGAACCTCTTTTCTTGCAGCAGATACTTCACGAAGAGCTTCTGCATAATTTGTTATGTCTGTAAGTATTACAAGAACATGCATGTCTTTTTCAAATGCAAGATATTCAGCAGCGGTAAGAGCCATTCTAGGAGTAGCTATACGTTCTATAGCAGGGTCGTCTGCCAAGTTTATAAATAGGACGGTACGATCGATAGCACCAGTTCTCTTAAAGTCAGATATAAAAAAGTCAGACTCTTCAAAAGTTATACCTATTGCAGCAAAAACAACGGCAAATTTGCTGTCAGCCCCTAAAACTTTTGCCTGCCTTGCAATTTGAGCTGCAAGCTGGGCGTGGGGAAGACCGGAGCCTGAAAATATAGGAAGTTTTTGACCTCTAACAAGGGTATTTAGGCCATCTATGGCTGAAACACCTGTCTGAATAAATTCAGATGGATAATTTCTTGCTGCGGGATTCATGGGGATACCATTTATATCAAGTCTTGTATCAGGAATGATCTTTGGACCTCCATCTATGGGCTTACCAAGACCACTAAAAACTCTTCCAAGCATGTCTAATGATACGGGAAACTCGATTCCCTTACCTAAAAATCTTACTTTACTCTCTGCCACGTTAATACCGGCAGCACTTTCAAAAAGCTGAACCAAGGCATTGTCTTCATTTACTTCCAAAACCCTGCAGCCCCTTATTTCACCACTTGAAAGCTCTATTTCTCCAAGTTCGCCGTATTTTACGCCATCTACTTTTTTAACAAGCATTAATGGCCCTGCAACCTCGGATATAGTTTTATATTCTCTAAGCATTTTTGTCCACCTCCTTTGATATGAGGGATTCTATCTCATTTTTTAGCTCAGTTTCAATATTATATATATGACTGTTTACTTGATCTTCTGTTGTATATTTTGCTCTTCCTATTTTTTCTCTTACAGGTATATCAAATAGGTCTTTTATACTAACACCAGACTCAATTGCCTTTTTACCCTGATAATAAAAACTCATTATAAGTTTTAACATCCTGTATTGCTTATTTAAAGAGGTATAGGTATCTACGTCGTGAAAAGCATTTTGATGAAGATAGTCTTCACGTATAGATTTAGCAGACTCTAAAGTCACTCTGTCACTAGATGATAGAGCATCTACACCAACAAGTCTAACTATTTCTTCTAATTCCGCTTCTTCCTGCAATATCTTCATAGCATCTGATCTAAGACCGCCCCAATCCTTTGAAACATTTTCGCTCACCCATTTGTCCAACCTATCAAGATAAAGTGAATAACTTAAAAGCCAGTTTACAGCTGGGAAGTGACGTCTATAAGCAAGTGCTGCATCAAGTCCCCAAAATACTTTAACTATTCTAAGTGTTGCCTGAGTAACAGGTTCGGAAAGGTCTCCTCCAGGAGGAGAAACAGCTCCTATAGCTGTAAGTGCGCCTTCTCTTCCATTTGTTCCAAGACTTATGACTCTTCCAGCTCTTTCATAAAACTGTGCAAGTCTTGAGCTAAGGTAAGCAGGATATCCTTCTTCGCCAGGCATTTCCTCAAGTCTTCCAGACATTTCTCTTAGAGCCTCTGCCCAACGAGAAGTAGAGTCTGCCATTAATGCCACACTGTAGCCCATATCCCTGAAATACTCAGCTATAGTGATTCCGGTATATATAGAAGCTTCTCGTGCTGCAACAGGCATGTCAGATGTGTTTGCAATAAGTACAGTTCTTTTCATCAGAGATTCCCCTGTTTTAGGATCTTTCAATTCTGGGAATTCCATAAGAACATCAGTCATTTCATTTCCACGCTCACCGCAACCTATATATACAACTATTTCAGCATCAGCCCATTTTGCAAGCTGATGCTGAACTACAGTTTTGCCGCTTCCGAAAGGACCAGGTACAGCAGCTACACCACCTTTTGCAATAGGGAAAAATGTATCAATTACCCTCTGACCTGTTATCAGTGGAGCATCAGGGGATAATTTTTGCTTATATGGCCTACCTTTACGAACAGGCCATTTTTGCATCATTTGAATGTCAACTCTTTCGCCGTTATCTTTTTTTACTACAGCAACAGTATCTGTTACAGTAAAATCTCCAGCTTGAATTTTCTCAATTGTTCCAGCAATCCCATAGGGTATCATTATTTTGTGCTCAATAACAACTGTTTCCTGAACTACGCCTATTATGTCACCTGCACTTACTTTAAGACCTTTTTCAACAGTGGGAACAAACTTCCACTTCTTTTGCCTGTCTAAAGAAGTAACCTCTATACCTCTTGTTATATTACTTCCAACCATTTCCCTCATTTTCTCAAGGGGTCTTTGGATACCGTCAAACATATTCTCAATAAGTCCAGGTCCTAATTCAACGCTAAGTGGTACTCCTGTTGAAACAACAGGCTCACCTGGCCCTAAGCCAGCAGTCTCTTCATAAACCTGAATTGAGGCTTTGTCACCATGCATTTCTATTATTTCGCCTATAAGCCTATGCTCACTTACACGTACCACGTCAAACATATTTGCATCACGCATACCTTCAGCAATAACCAAAGGGCCCGAGACTTTAACGATTGTTCCTTTGCTCAATGCTCATCCCTTCTTTCATCAATATTTTACCAATATTTAGGCTCCGCCTGACAACAAAACAGGGGAACTATGTCTTTAAAAAAGACTTAATTTTACTCATCTCTAAATAGTATATCTGCACCTACAGCACGTTCAACGCTCTTTTTAACTCCTTTAATTCCTATTCCTAAGGATCCTGCGTTGCCAGGTATGGGTATTATGGCAGGAAATTTTTTTTCGCTGTATTGATCAATTGTAGAGACAATGTCTACAGCGACTTGCTCTGTTATATAAATAACTGCATATTGTTCGTCTGCTATTTTTTCTAAAACCTCTTGTGCTTCGAGAGGTGTAGAAACAGGAAAAACAGACATTCCTACAGCTTTAAAACCCATAATACTGTCTTTATCACCTATAACTCCAATTTTATACATAAGCCTCTCTCAGCCTTTCTCTTATTATTTCATTAGAAATATTATTTATTTTACCTACCATGACAATTCTTGCATTTTTTATTTCTGTTTCCTTTGCAATCAAATAGCCTATTAACGGCTCTACTCCAAAAGCTATAAACTTAGCTTTTTTTACAAATGAAATGATATAATTATCACACAACTTTTCAAACTTTGTAAGGCTACCAGAAGACTTAACATCTTCAAGCCCCTCTTCAAGAAAATTACCGTAATCACTATACCTTAAAGATTCTAAAAAGTTATCCAATGAGTTATCTAAGTTTTCAACAAAGATTTTGCTGTCAATTTTCCCACCTGGAACTAAAACCTTTTGGAGAAAATCCCAAGTTTTTTTAAGGTTTTTTATTCTTAAAAAAGTTCTTATGTTACAGACATCAATCATTATTACAATTAGATCTTTTAAAAACTCACTTGCTGATGCCTGGGCAATTTCTTTCATATGAAGATAGTTTGCTTTGTCCAATATTAAATCTATTAACTGTGGATCACCAGTTCTTCCAAAAGTGTCAATACATTCTTCAACTGCACTTCTCATAATAGCTGGCATATCACTTAAGTTTCTATCCTGAAGCATTATTTTAAGTTTATTTAAAGGAAAGGAACCGGACTCAATTAATATATCTACTGTTTCCTGACCTGAAAATTCAGCTTTTAAAAACACTTTAATGTTGTGATAGTCATTTGATAAAAGAAACATGTTTATTATTTCAGGCTCTGGAGCAAGGTCACTTAGCAATTGATAAACTTTTTTGTATTCATCCTTTAAAAGTTCTTCATATTGAAGAGGACTTTTGATTTCTAAACCATGTCCATAGTCTACTTCAAGTAAAGTCTTTAGTGCTTCATCAGGTGATTTAGAATCAACCATTCTGTCAAATTTTAAGTTGTCTATAAGTTTTTTTTCTATAGCACGGATTCTAGAAACTGCATATATATATTTTGATTCATCTATTTTTTTTGACAAGCTAAGTTCCTCCTTTCATAAATAGTAAGTTTTACATGATAAATTAAAATAGTGATCTAATGACTTCAGATTCTATTTCATCACGCTTCATTCTTATTATTGAATCAAAGGAGTTATTAACTTCTATATCATCAAGTTTTAAAATAAAGCCTCCATTGATGTTTCTTGTTTCATCCGAAAGATTGACTTTTACCTTAATGCCTCTAGTAGAAAGCTTATTATTAACTTCCTGGACAAAATCAGAAGGTAGCCTTTTTTTGTCCCTTTCATTGAGTATTATTTCTTCGCTGCCATTTTTTATTGAGTTTACAATCAATTCAAAAATAATTGAATTATATTGTTCATCAGGCATGTTGTTAAGTTTTTTTATTGTTAGATCAAAAGCTTCTTCAACAATTTCCTGTTTAGCTTGAAGTCTTTGCTTTCTAGCTTCAAGTTCAGCAACTGCCTTAAGTCTTTTTTTAACTTCTACAGCTTCAATTTTGGCTTTTTCCAGGATTTCATTCTTTTTAGCTTCTGCATCTTTTTTTGCATTATTTATTATATCAGATGCTTCTTTTTGGGCCCTTTTAATGTTTTCTTCTGCATGTAGCTGAGCCTCTTCAAGTATCCTCTCCTTAATTTTGTTTACTCCTGACATTTAGGACACTCCTTTTATATAAATTAGACTTTACCCAGCATTAAAAATGAAATTATAAAAGCTAGGATGGCAAACATTTCAACCATAAGTGCAAGTGTGATAGCTCTACCCATACTCTCAGGTCTTTTAGCTATCATATTTATTCCTGATGCAGCAACTTTTCCCTGATATATTCCAGACATTAAACCTGTCAATCCAACAGGAATACCAGCTGCAAAGAGAAAGAGTCCACTTTCTAAAGATAAATCGCCACCAATATTAACATTACCAAGGATCAAGAAGGCAATAACAAAACCATAAATTGCCTGTGTACTTGCAATTGCTTCAAGTATCATTACAGGAACAAACTTTCCAGGATCTTCAGTTAAAACACCTGTACCTGCCTGACCAGCTATTCCTACACCTTTAGATGAACCCATACCTGCTACAAAGAAAGCTATTGCAGCACCAAACATTGCCCAAATGTTACCGTTTAAAGTTTGAAACAAAAACTCCATAAATTTTACCTCCTAGTATTTTAGATTAATATATTTAGTATTTACTTTAAAGGGTTCAAAGGCTGTTCCTCCACCCTTATAAAACTTCCCAAAAAATTCAATATACTGAAGCCTACTTGAATGAACATATGCTCCAAGTGCGTTTATTGCAAAGTTAAACAAGTGACCAAAAATTAAAATTACTGATACAAAAATTACTTTTATAACATTGTCAAGCCCTAGCATTAGTCCCATAGTATTAACAATTGATGATATAACTGAAGTTGCAAGACCAAGAGCTAAAAGCCTTGAATAGGACAAAACATCACTCATAAACCCTATCAAATCATAAAGGCTTGCGGCACCACTAAATAGACGAAGTATAATATTTTTCTTTTGTCGACCCTGACTTAGTATCAGCAGTACGGCACCTGCTATAAGAAGATATTTTCCTGCTTCAACAAGGCCGGATACAGCTTCGGCATCCACCTTTGGAACAAAAGGGAGCAAGAACAATGCAAATCCAGTAAATAGAACATACCAAAAAACAACATCATATATAACATCTACATACTTCTTTTGTCTATATAAGTTAATTCCTTTTACACCAAGACCAACAAACATGTGGATAATGCCAAATAAAAGAGAAAAACTAAGCATTCTCTCAGGGTCTGATACTAGGTTAAACCATAACGCAGTGTCAGCTAAAGCTTCAATGCCAAACCATCCACCGAGCAGAGCTCCCCAAAACATAGTTGAGAACCCACAATAAAGTATAAGTTTCATAAATTTCTTAGTGCCTTCTTCAAGCTTAAATTTTAAAAGTATAAATCCTGAAAGGGCTGCCATTATAATACCATATCCACCATCACTTAACATAAGCCCAAAAAAGAGTATGAAAAATGGAGCTGTTATGGCATTAGGGTCAATTTCCTTGGTATTTGGTAGACTATACATTTGAGTTATAGGCTCTACCGAACGTGAAATATCGTTATTTACAAGTAAAATAGGATATTCTTCATCGTCAGAGGGTTCTATAATTTCCACCAAACAGTCGCAGCTTTTTTCAATATAATCTTTTACTGTTTTTGATGAATTTTCAGGAATCCAACCTTCAAGTATAAATGATTTTTGAGTCTTTAGTATATTACTTGATATTTTTTTTCTATCTCTTTCAACCAGAATGTGATCATGTAAAACTTCAAGATCATCTTTGTAATTTACAAAAGAAGCTATCTGGTTTTCTACTGAAGAAATACTATCTTTAAAATTCTCGATATTTTCAGATATTTTGGCAATGTTTTCATTTATAGTTCCTGATAGATCCTTAAAGGATGTCTTAGAAAAGCCATACTGCTTGAGTACTTTCATAACATCTTCTTCTTTTGATGATAAGTAGATTAAAAGTAAATAACTTTGTTCTCTGTCCTCACTAATAACTTCACAGTAGCTTTCAGGCACTTCTTTAGTCAGATTCTCATTTAAATTATTAGTGTCTGCAATTTCAGGAACAACGCCTATTGATACCGTTGTATTTTTAGTACCACTCATATCTAGCGGAAGACTTAAGTCTTTCCATGGCTCAAGACTTAAAATAAGATTTGTATTTTTGTTAATTTCAGATTTTAAGTTTGTAAGCATTTCGTCATATTTTAAAATTTCACTAATTACTTCCCAGAGCTTATTATGATTCTTAATTATCATGCTGTAGTCATTCATGCTAACATTTCTCTTAGCAGCAAAAAGTCCTTTTTTTCTCTTATCAAATCTAGAAAGATATTCAATTGCTGACGATATCTTTTCAATTTGACTGTTTAGATGAGAAATTTCTTCATGGTTTTCATCCTTTACTACCAGCTCATTCCAATCATCTGACGACATTTTTTCACTTATGTTTGTAACCTCTACTACGCCCATTTTCATAAGGTTATCAAGGATACGTTCCTTATCTGATTCAAGTCCTATAAGAGAGAGCTTATTCATTTTAACTATTGCCATCAGCGTTCACGATCCTTCCTATTATTATGTCCACTGCTTTATCAAGCTTCTTTCTTGAATGACTTTTAATGTTATTACATTCATCTTCAATTTCTTCTTTTAGCTTTCTAATTTCAGCATTTGCTTCATTTTCAGCTTTTCTGATAATTTCCTTAGCTTCATTATCGGCATCTTCCTCTGCCTGTTCAACAATTTTGTATGATTGGTCACTGGCTTCTGAAAGAATCTGCCGATAGTCCTCTAAGGATTTTTTCTTAATTTCTTCAGCTTGAGCCTCTACATCCTTAATTGACTTAATCAACTCAATTGACACCAAATCACCACCTTATTATAAATTTAGAACACTAGGACAGGCACATTGTCCCAAAGTGCTATATTTTAACAAATTTCTGTAGGATTGGCGAAAATATAACTTCCACTACTATTTCACAGGCATTATTTGATGCCAAATAGGCCCTAGGTGAAGAGTGTAAGTAAATTTCGGCTAATCCTTATCTTAAGCGGAATCCTTAATATAGATTGCAGCATAATGTGCATTTTTATCCTTGCAGTGTGGTTTTTTTAAACCCATTGTTTTAAACGTGTCAATGTAGTGCTTTGATACTTATACAAGCCACAAGGAATAATTATACAATTCCAGCTTTTGATATATAAGGAAAAGAGGTTCGACCTGGAACCTTTAATAACACATTTTATAATATATCATTATAAACAATATATATCAAGACTTACCATAGGAATATTTTTTAATAAAGATGTTTAAATGATTCTTGTGAGGATATTATAAAAGTGATAATATAGGTTTAGAAAAACTTTGAACCTTTTAAGGAGAAAAGCCGTCAAATACTATAAATAAGTTGAAGGGAGTTTTTAAAATTATGAAAAAAGTAATATTGCTGATTACAATTATGTCTTTTATTCTTAGTGTGGTGAGTGTTTATGCATTAGAAAATGACTCTGAAAGTGTAGAACTTAAAGGGGTTGTTACATTTAATGAGCTAGAAACTGGTTTTTATGAATTAGAAGGCTATAGATTAGTTGGAGAAGATGATTTTAGCGAGTATGAAAACAAAAGTGTTATTGTGAAAGGTGAAATTGATTTATCTCCAAGTATTTTTATGACTAAAGCTATAAAAGTATCAACTATTGAGTTGGTAGAGTCAGATCAAGGTGACGACGAGAAAAGTGAAATTGAAATACTTATAATGGAAGTGGAAGACCAAATTGAAGAACTAGAAAATCAGCTTGAAGAAGCTATAGAGCGTTATGGTTTAGAGTCTGAGGAAGTTTTAAAAATGAATCAGGATCTTTTAAATCTTGACAGACAATTAATAAACTTAATTTATAAACTAGAAAGAATTAAAGAAGATGAAGGAACTTATAATAATGAGCCATTTACATTGGAAGGATATGTTTCATACAGGAATATAGAGGGAGGATTCTATGAATTAGAGGGCTTTAGACTAGTTGGAGATTTATCCTTTGAGCAATATGCTGGTAAAATAGTAATTGCAGTAGGGATTAAAGACATTTCTCCTTCAATATACATGACTAAGGGATTTGTTGTAGAACAAATTGAAGAGGTTGACATTGTAGAATATACAGACAGATTGCTGTGGGAAATAGAAGAATCAATTAATGCAGCTGAACAACTTGAATTTGACATGATTAAATACATAAGAGAGTTTGGAGAAGATTCTATTGAAGTATATAAATACAGGGAAGAATTAAATATATTGAGAAATGATGCAATTTATCTTTTAGAAAAGCTTATTAAAATTGACGGATTCGATGTAGATATGAGAAAATATGCAAGGTTAGGTAGTGTACTTGAAAAACAGACAGATAAAATAAGTATCTATGTGAATGGGATTAAGCCTGAATTTGAAGAGGAGGTAGCACCAGTTATTGAAGATGGCAGAACATTAGTGCCATTTAGAGCGGTTGCAGAGTGCATGGGTGCTGAAGTCTTATGGGATCACCAACTAAGAAAAGTTACAGTTATAAGAGGAAGAAGGATTATAGAGCTATTTATTGGTGATAAAATAGCTTACGTTGACGGTCAACCCGTTGAATTAGATGTGCCTGCAAAAATAATTCACGACAGGACTGTTTTACCTTTAAGATTTGTAAGTGAATCATTAGATGCAATTGTAGATTGGATAGCAAAAGGAAGAATAATAGTTATTCAATATGAACATCAGGAAACAGATGAAGTAATTGATGAAGAAAAATTTGGAATAAAGTTTGATGACAGTGAAATAAAAATAGGTGATTGGGATGACCAAATTAATTTAAATGAAATGTTTGGTGAACCAATAAGTGAAAAGTTAGAGGAATTAGGAGAAGGGGCAGATACTTACGCAGGCTCGTATTTAAAGAAAATTGAGTTTGATGGTATAGTTATAACACTTATGTCACCTCCAACAAATGGAGAAACATTTTTTGTAGAGAAAATCCAAATTACAAAACCTGAATATGAAACACTCAGAGGTGTTAAAGTTGGAGACTCATTGGAAAAGATCCAGGAGATTTATGGCGAACTTTACCATGATGAGTACAATGACAGATACTATTATAATAATGAAAATTTTTATTATATTGACTTTGAATTAGAAGAGGGCGTTGTAAAATCTATTACCATATATGTCGAACATCCATAGGAAGTTATAGTTTATATAATTCCTCTAAAAAAGTTTGTTTTTGTAGCAAACTTTTTGCTACAACGTATTGATACCATGGCTTGTAGTAGAATTCAGAATTCAGGATTCAGAATATTTGGAATTAAGCATTTTGACTTTCTACTGAATACTGAATTCTATGGTTCTGAATTCTTGCGGTCGAAGACCGCGGTATGTGATAAAAGGGTCTTGAATTTAAAGCTAGTGAATGTCTGAAATATTACTTCTACTTTTCACGAGGACTATTTGGAGTACTTCTCATAATGTCTATAGTGAGATAGTGGAAAACATTCTTAAGCTTGAATTTAAGGCTCTATTTTGTTAACATGTAAACAAGTAAAGTGACATTTAGCACTTGTAGTGTATATTGCTTTTATACTATATTGTAATGGGAGTCATAAATTTCAGCAATGATAAAAAAGTTAATTTAGAATATATAAGGAGAGGGCATTATGAGAAAAAGCAAGAAAGTATTGCCAATTGTAATTGTTTTTATATTATTTTTAGGGTGTTCAATCAAACCATCTACAAGATTAGACTTAGGATATATGGAAGGATCTAAATACGTAAATGTGTTCTTTGGTTTACAAATGGAAATTCCTGAAGAATGGGCTTTAATGAGTGAAGAAGAAAAAATGGAAATTATACAACTTGGTCAGGATCTTGCAATTGGAAGTGACGAAGATTTATCAAAATTAATGGTAGAGGGAAGGATTGATTCTTTTTACCTTCTAGCTGCTTCTAAATACAGGGATGAAGAAAGATCTGAGTTTAATCCCAGTATAAATTGTATAGTTGAATATTTATCTGGATTTTTTGCTGCTGATAATGGAATGGAATACCTTGAGTATAAGAAGGAAGAACTTAAAAGTACACAAATTCCATTTGAGTTTGAAAAGGAAATATATATAGAGGATATAGGGGGAAGGAAATTTTTTGTAATGGAGACCCATATAGAATTTGGAGAGTTTGGAAACTTGAGCGAACTGACTGTTACTCAAAAGTATTACGTAAAAATTATAGACAATTATGCTCTGAATTTTATTATTTCATACTCAAATGAAAATGAAAAGAAAGAATTGGAAAATATTCTAAATTCAATTGTGTTTAATGATTATAAAAAAGTGCAATAGCCTAATAATAATAACAAAAATAAGTTGGAAAAATAAAAGAATAGTGTTATTATAGATGGTAGTGAGTCTATTAATAGAGGCTGGAAATATTAAAGCATCCTATAAACAGTGCTTTAATTATTACATGTTTTTTAGACGGCTTGGAAGGTCGAGAAAGACTTAAAAGCAAAGGGGCACAATGCCCTCGAGCTTTTATTATTTTATTTGATATATAGGAATGCAGAAAATATAACTTACACTATTTTAGTAGATACTTATTTGATACTAAATAGGTCTTGGTGAAATGTGGAGGACATTCCTTGGCAAGGAGAATTTATGGTTAAAATAGGTTTTTTAGGCCCTAAAGGTACATTTTCTCAGGAAGCTATGCTTGAGTATGTTAAAAGTGGTGGAGAATTTAATGAATGTCCGTATAATACAATGCCTGATTTGATTTTTGCTGTTGAAAATGATGAAATAGATCAGGCTATTATACCAATAGAAAATTCTCTTGAAGGGGCAGTAAGTGTTACTTTAGATATGTTGGCAACGGATGTAGATCTTAAAATTGTAGCTGAAGTAGTTATAGCAATTAATCAGAATTTGATGGTCAAAAAAGGTACAAAAACAGAAGATATAAAATTTGTACTGTCTCATCCGCAGCCAATTGGCCAATGTAGAAAATATTTAGATTCAAAATACCCAGGTGCTGTAATAAAATATCTTTATAGCACAGCAGAAGCGGCTAAGGAAGTTTCCCTAGGTGGAAAAGATATGGCAGCAATAGGTCCGTCTACTGCGGCCGAAGTCTATGGTTTAGACATTATAGATAGGGAAATACAGGACAATTACAACAATTTAACAAGGTTTGTAGTTGTGTCAAAAAAAGACGGAAAAAAAGCATTGAATAATAAAACCTCTATAGTTTTTTCAACAGATAATAAACCAGGAAGTTTGTACAAAATACTAGATATTTTTAGCCTTTGGGATATTAATATGACTAGAATTGAATCAAGGCCAGCAAAGAAACAACTTGGAAAATATATATTTTTTATAGATTTAAATGGGCATATTGAAGATGAAGATGTTAGAGATGCACTTACAATGGTAAAAAGAAAAACATCTTTTTATAAATTTTTAGGCTCGTATCCAGAATATTGTTTTAAAAACAATTTAAGCGGATGATATAGTTCCTCTGATTATTGCAGCAGAACTAACTACTATGATTTTAGCTTTCTCCTATCATATGTTTTTTGGGAAATTTCACACGAAACATTATTTAACTGGTATAATATATACTTATTAAATAGAAAATGTTGGAGTGATTGTATGGCTTTTTTTGATAGGGAGATTGATATAACAAGAAACATAAAAATTATTGAATGGTTAAAAAGTGAGCTTCTTACTGATGTGGCAGCTTTGTTTAAAGTTTTGGTAAATGGAGTTAGAGAGGAAGTACATGATTCTATTGCAGAAACCCTTTCTAATATGGTTTTGATATGTTATTTATTAGGAAGACGCCTAGGCATAAGTTATAATGCAATCGAAATAAAAATGGAAAATAAAGTTAAGTTAGGGTTAATAGAAAATCATGATGTAGAAAAATACTATGGGGATTTGTCAGAACTTGCAAAGCACTTGAACTGTTCAAGAATTAAAAAAAGCTAAATTAGGACAAACAAATGACATGAGAACAAAATGAACGGTTCTATTCTGAAAAGCAATTTCAGAATACAGCTATACTTAATGGCTCTTTTGTCCTTAATACATGCCGATTGAAGTGATATGGGAGATTAAATTATGGACAGTAAAAAGTTTTCTGGAATATTTATACCAAAAGCAAGTTTTTACCTTTTTGTTATATTTTTATTAGTGGTAATAATTGGGTTGTTAGAAATAGTAGTTGCCATACCTGGCTTTGCACTGTTTTTGTTTCTTTTATACTATAACTTTAGGTCAAATTATAAAAGGAAAAAAGATATAACAAAATACATAGAAAACCTTACATTTAATATAGATACAGCAACAAAGGATACTTTGTTAAACTTTCCTATGCCGCTAGTAGTAATAGAGCTTGATGGTACTATAATATGGTATAATTCATCTTTTAAAAAAGTATTCGGAGAAGAAGAGTTGCTAGAAAAGAAAATATATTCTATGGCAAAGGATTTAAATCCAGATAATTTTACCAACGAAACAATGAATTTTTCAAAAGAAACAGTAATAAACAATAGAAATTACCATGTTTTGGGCAGTTTTGTAAAAACTCAAGACAAAATTAATGAAGACGGATTAATTTTACTTCTGTATTTAATTGACAATACAGAGCATGTAAATTTGAAAAGAACATATGATGAAGAGCAGCCAACAATAGGTGTTTTTGTAATAGATAACTATGATGAATTAATGCAAAGTATGGAAGACACAAAGCGTCCACAAATGCTTGCAGAAATTGAGGCAAAAATAAATAGTTGGGTAGGGTATACAAATGGTGTCTTAAAAAAATATGAAAGAGATAAGTACCTATTTGTGTTTGAAAATAAATATTTAAAGAGCTTTGAGGAGAAAAAGTTTGATATACTAGATAGTATAAAGGAGATAAACATAGGAAATACAATACCAGTTACACTAAGCATAGGAGTCGGAACAGGTATAACTTCACTAATTGAAAAGTTTCGATATGCAAATGCATCACTTGATATTGCTTTAGGAAGAGGTGGAGATCAGGTTGTTGTAAAAAATGGAGAAGATATAAGCTTTTATGGAGGAAAGACAAGAGAGCTTGAAAAGAGGACAAGAGTAAAGGCAAGAGTAATAGCATATGCACTTAGAGAACTGATTGATCAGGCATCTGATGTAATGATTATGGGGCATTATAATTGTGATATTGATTGCTTAGGCTCAGCTTTAGGAATCTACAGTATTGCAGAAAAAAGAAATAAAGAAGCTCATATTGTACTAAATAAATCAAACTCTACCATTGAGAAGCTGGTTGCAAAAATTGAAAAGACTCAGAAGTTTAAAGACATTTTTATAAATGATGATGCAATTGATAAAATTAGTAAAAAAACCCTATTGGTTATTGTGGATACACATCGACCAAGTTTTACCGAACAACCTGAGTTAATCAAGTATACAGATCAGATAGTAGTGATTGACCATCATAGAAGAGGTGCAGATTACCTGCAAGATGCAGTTCTTACTTATCAGGAGACATATGCATCTTCTACATGTGAGTTGGTTACAGAGATTTTACAGTATGTTGATGATAGAATTAAGCTTGATCCAATAGAAGCAGAAGCTCTATATGCAGGAATAGTAGTGGATACAAAGAATTTTACATTTAAAACAGGTGTAAGAACATTTGAAGCAGCAGCATTTTTGAGAAGACAGGGTGTGGACACCGTTTCAGTTAAGCAAATGTTTCAAAACGACCTTGATACATATATTCATATATCAGATGTTGTGAAGAATGCACAAATAATTAAAGGTGATATGGCAATATCAGCATGTCCCCCTAATTTAAAAAATGCAATGCTGATAGCTGCCCAGGCTGCAGATCAGCTAGTAAGTCTTACTGGATTAAAAGCTGCTTTTGTACTATGTAATATAAATAATTTTATTTCAATAAGTGGAAGATCACTAGGTGATATAAATGTCCAGGTAATACTAGAAAAGCTAGGAGGTGGAGGGCATTTAACTTTTGCAGGTGCTCAACTTCAAGGTATTACTATGACAGAGGCTGAAGAAAAGCTAAAAAATTCAATAAATGAATATTTAGAAGAATTACCTAAGGAATGACTGGCGGAATATTACTCCCACGTCTCAATGTGCCTTGTCTGACATCAAATAAGAATTGTGGTGAGATTGTACCGTAAGTTATACTCTCAGTATTCCTGAAAAGGTATAAATTTTGAAATATATAAGTTTAAGGAGAGATGGTATATGAAGGTGATATTAAAAGAAGATGTAAAGGGTTTGGGGAAAAAAGAAGAACTAGTTAATGTTAATGATGGGTATGCTAGAAACTTTTTGTTTCCAAAAGGTTTGGCAGTAGAGGCAAATGCTCAAAATATGAATGTTATGAAAACTAGGAAGGAAGCTGAAAAGTCTAGGAAAGACAGGGAATTGGCACAGGCAAAGGAGTTAGTAGAGAAACTTAAAAAAATTGAAATATTATTTAAGGTCAAAGCAGGTGAAAATGGGAAATTGTTTGGTTCAATAACCAGTAAAGATGTTTGTGATCAGTTAAAAAAGAAACATAAAATTGATATTGATAAAAAGAAAATTGTAATTTCAGATTCCATTAAGTCATTAGGAACATATGAAGCAGAAATAAAGCTATACCCTACAGTGATAGGCAAGCTAACGGTTAAGGTTTTGCCGGAAGAAAACTAATATTTAAGTAATTGAGGGATATGAATATGGACTTAGGTTCATTGGGCAGAATACCACCTCAGAATATGGAGGCGGAACAATCTGTCTTAGGATGCGCTCTTTTAGATAAAGAGGTATTAGCAAGTATAACTGAGATAATAAGTGGTTCTGACTTTTATAGAGAAGATCATAAAGAAATTTTTGAAGCAGTTTTAGATCTCTTTGAAAGAGGAGAACCTATTGATTTAATAACTGTATCTGAACAGCTTAAAATAAGAGGAACTTTTGATAGCATAGGTGGTTTAGAATATATTACTAGTTTAGTGAATGCAGTGCCTACTACGGCAAATGCTAAACACTATGCTAAAATTGTAGAGGAAAAATCTATTTTAAGAAGATTGATAAAAGCTTCTACGGAAATAGTAAATATGGGATATGAGGCTTCTGAAGAGGTTGCATATGTATTAGATAAAGCAGAGAAAAGTATTTTTGATATTCTTCAAAACAGGAACACCCAGGGATTTGTTCCAATTAAAGATGTGCTTATCGAAACATTTGACAGGTTAGAAGAGCTTTATAACAATAAAGGACACGTTACAGGAATTCCCACTGGGTTTTTAGACTTGGACCATAAGACAGCTGGCCTTCAAAATTCTGACTTGGTTTTGATTGCAGCTAGACCTGCTATGGGTAAAACTTCATTTGTGTTGAATATTGCACAACATGCTGCAATTCATGCAAGAGTGCCTGTAGCTATATTTAGTCTTGAAATGTCAAAAGAGCAGTTAGTTAACAGGATGCTCTGCTGCGAGGCTATGGTAGATGCACAGAGAATGAGAACAGGAAAGCTTGAAGACGACGATTGGCAAAAAGTTGCACGTGCTTTAGGTCCTATGTCAGAAGCACCTATATACATAGATGACACTCCTGGAACGTCAGCTATGGAAATAAGGGCAAAGTGCAGAAGATTAAAAATTGAAAAGAATTTAGGATTAGTTATAATAGACTATTTGCAGCTTATGCAGGGAAGAGGAAAAAATGAAAGCAGGCAGCAGGAAATATCTGAAATATCAAGATCACTAAAAATACTTGCAAAAGAAATAAATGTACCTGTACTGACATTGTCACAGCTTAGCCGTGCTCCTGAACTTAGGTCAGATCACAGGCCTATATTAAGTGATCTGAGAGAATCTGGAGCTATAGAGCAGGATGCAGACATTGTAACATTTCTGTATAGAGATGATTATTACAATCCTGAAACAGAAAAAAAGAACATAGCTGAGGTGATAATTGCAAAACATAGAAGTGGATCAACAGGAACTGTAGAATTGGCTTGGCTAGGACAATACACTAAGTTTGCTAATTTAGAAAAATTCAGAGAATAGGTAATAATTATATGGTTGAAAGAGTTTTAAAGTACATAGAAAAAAATAGTTTAATTAATGTTGGAGAAAAATTAATAGTAGGTTTGTCAGGTGGGCCTGATTCTGTTTGCCTTATTCATATTCTGAAAGTTCTTAAGGATTGTCTGTCAATAAAGATTTTTGCAGTTCATATAAATCATATGTTAAGGGGGATTGAGTCAGAGGAAGATGAAAAATATGTTAAAATCCTTTGTGAAAAATTGAATATTCCCCTTAAGATTGAGCATATCAATTTAAATAAGATTGCAAAAGATAATAAATTATCTATTGAAGAGGCTGGAAGGGAAGAGAGGTATAAAATCTTTAACGCCTTTAGTCAAAAAATAGGAGCAGATAAAATTGCTGTGGCACACAACAAAAATGATCAGGCAGAAACAGTTCTTATGAACATAATAAGAGGTACAGGACTATATGGGCTAAAGGGGATGGATGCTAGAAGAGATAATATTATAAGACCTCTTCTTGACATTGAAAGATCTGAAATTGAAAATTATTGCAATGAGCATAAATTAATGCCCCAAATTGACAGCACTAATTTAAAAAATATTTATACTCGAAACAGAATAAGGCTTGATTTGATACCATATATAAATGAGATGTTTGATGGAGATATTGTGCAAAAAATCATTAAGATGTCGGACATTGTTAGGTGTGAAAACGTTTTTATTGAAGACCATGTAGAAAAATTATATGAACAAGTTTTAGTAGAAAGCAAGGATAGTGAAATAATATTAGACTTAGAAACAATAAAGACAGGTCATGTTGCGTTAAGGCGAAGAGTTTTAAGAAAATCAATTAACCAAGTTGCTGGCTCTTTAAAGGGAATAGAAAATAAACATATTGAGGACATAATAGATTTAGTTGAGCATGGAGGGGTAGGTGCTATGATTCACCTGCCAAATAAGATAAGAATAAAAAAATCATATAAAACTATAAAAATATATTTGTATAAAAAACCACATCAAATTCCCCGATATAATAAAAAAGTAAATATACCAGGGGACACAGTGATTGAGGAAGATGGGATACTACTAAGAGCTGAGGTAATTGACAATACAGGAATTGATAATTATAAAAATAATAAAAATAGTTCTAGCCTTCAGTATTTTGATTATGAAAGTCTAATAGAGGGAATAAATATAAGAAAGAGAGATAATGGGGATAAATTTAAGCCTTTAAATTCAAATGGAACAAAAAAACTTAAGGAATATTTTATTGATAATAAAATACCACAAGAAATAAGAGATACAATTCCTCTAATTTCTAAGGGCAATGAAATAGTGTGGATAATTGGATATAGAATTAATGATAAATATAAGGTAACTGAAAACACTAAAAAAGTATTAAAACTTCAAGTGTTAAGGAAATAGTAGTGGAAGTTATATTTTTGGCAATTATAATTATGCATTAAAAAGCCAAACTAGTTATACTTAACAAAAAAATAGGAGGAAGGTATGGTTGAGGATATTCAGGAAGTCCTTATTAGCAGGGAACAATTAAAAGAAAGCGCAAAAAAACTAGGTGAAAGAATTTCACTAGATTACGCAGGAAAAAGTGTTGTTTTAATTGGAGTTTTAAAAGGAGGTGTTGTTTTTTTTGCTGATTTAATAAGAGAGATAACCATACCTCTAGATATGGATTTTATATCTGTTTCAAGCTATGGACATTCTACTCGCTCATCTGGAGTGGTTCGTATAATAAAAGATATTGATATTGATATAATGGGAAAGCACGTTCTTATTGTTGAAGATCTTGTGGACTCTGGACTTACCTTAAGATACTTAAAAGATCTTTTTAAAGGAAGAGGACCTGCTGATGTTAAATGTTGTACGGCTCTTGATAAACCATCGAGAAGAGAAGTGGATATTGAAATTGAATATAAGGGAATAATAATACCTGATAAGTTTGTTGTAGGTTATGGATTAGACTATGGAGGCAAATATAGAAATTTACCTGATGTATGTGTTTTACATCCATCAAAGTATGAAATATATTAAAAATATCAATTTTAATAATTTTTATATTGATTTTTTGTTGTATTTATAGAATAATTGTTGTAGTATGGTTAATTATTAGGCAAAATGCACATGCTATTTGTTTTTTTGAAAAAGGGCACATGTGTAGAGGCATTTACTATGTTGTCTGGTGTTAAATAAATGTATAGGTTTTAAGAGTATTTGATGTTGTATAAGTTTAAGGAGGGAAGCTATTTGAAACACTTTAAAAATATGAGCTTTTATATTGTACTATTTGTAATACTACTTCTGGTTCTAATGATAGCCCAGGGCGGCGGAAAACCTAAGGATATGATTTATTCTGATCTTATTATAGAAGTTCAAAAGGATAATGTAGAGAAAATTGTACTTGAAGGAAATAAAGCTACTGTAAGAATGAGAAATGAGGAATTAAAGACTGTTTATATACCTGATGTGCAATTGTTTTCTACGGAAATCAAAGAATTTTACAGTGTAGAAAATCGATTACAATATGACTTTGAACAACCCCCTACACCACCTTGGTGGGTTGCAATGATACCAACTGTAGGGCTTATTGTTATATTTGTGCTATTCTGGCTGTTTTTTCTTCAGCAGTCCCAAGGTGGAGGAGGAAACAGGGTAATGTCATTTGGCAAAAGCAGGGCTAAGATGACTGTTGATGATAAAAAGAAAGTAACTTTTAATGATGTGGCCGGAGCAAATGAAGAAAAAGAGGAATTACAGGAAATAGTAGAGTTTTTAAAACAACCCAAGAAATTTGTTGAATTAGGTGCAAGAATACCTAAAGGAGTTCTTTTGGTTGGACCTCCTGGTACTGGTAAAACCCTTTTGGCAAAAGCCGTTTCAGGTGAAGCAGGAGTACCTTTTTTTAGTATCAGTGGTTCTGACTTTGTTGAAATGTTTGTTGGTGTAGGAGCATCTAGGGTAAGAGACCTTTTTGAACAGGCAAAAAAGAATGCACCATGTATAATTTTTATAGATGAAATTGATGCTGTGGGAAGACATAGAGGAGCAGGATTAGGCGGCGGACATGATGAACGTGAACAAACGTTAAATCAATTGCTTGTTGAAATGGATGGATTTGGTGTTAATGAAGGAGTAATTATTCTTGCAGCAACAAACAGGCCTGATATTTTAGACCCAGCCCTTTTAAGACCAGGAAGATTTGACAGAAGAGTAGTGGTAGGGCTTCCTGACATAAAGGGAAGAGAAGAGATATTAAAGGTTCATGCAAGAGGAAAGCCATTATCAGAAGATGTAATGCTTGATGATTTGGCAAAGAGTACCCCAGGATTTACTGGTGCTGACCTTGAAAATCTTTTAAATGAAGCAGCACTTTTGGCAGCAAGAAATAACAAGAATAAAATAACCATGGGTGAAATAAAAGAAGCTGTCTTTAAGGTTGTTATGGGGCCTGAAAAGAAAAGTAGAGTAATGAGTGAAAAAGAAAAGAAACTTACAGCTTATCATGAAGCAGGTCATGCAATGGCTATTAAGTTTGTATCAACAACTGATAAAGTAGACAGGATATCAATTATACCATCAGGTATGGCAGGTGGGTTTACGGCTTTTAAACCTGATGAAGACAAGAATTATAATACAAAAGCTCATCTCTTAGAAAGGATTGTTGTGGCGTTAGGAGGAAGAGCAGCAGAGGAGCTTGTATTAGGGGAAATAAGCACAGGAGCTTATGGAGACTTGAAGACTGCAAATGGAGTTGCTAGAAGTATGATAACAAAATATGGCATGAGTAAAGAATTAGGAAATCTTATATTTGGAAACGATAACGAAGAGGTATTTATTGGAAGAGACTTTGCTCAGGCAAGAAATTATAGCGAAGAAGTAGCGGCACAGATTGACAGGGAAGTAAAGCATATAATTGACTCTTGCTATGATAATATAATAAAAATATTAAGTGACAATATCAATAAGCTTCATGTAATTGCAACTACATTGATTGAAAAAGAAAAAATAGATGGACAGGAGTTCGAAGAACTTCTTGCAAAAGTATAAATTACAATAAATAGTTAAAATAATTTTTAAATTTAGAAGTTTTTATAATTGTAACAATTAATTTTATTTTGAATATTATAAAATAAAAAACTACCTGAAAGGGGTAGTTTTTTATTTATTAAAGTCTTGGAACAAAGTGAAAGACTTAAAAGCTAAGGGGCTGGATGACCTAAGCTTTTTTTTTTATCAGATACACAAGATTACTTTTTACGTAAATGGATCTGCCTCAAAATCTTAAAAAATTTTCGCTTAATTGCTAGGATTCATTGAAGTTACAGAAATAACCTTGGTAAGTTCTCAAATTATAAGCTAATATGGATATATTTGCTTGCGTTATGGACTAAATCATACTATAATATAATAATCTATTAGTACTAATAATCATTATATTACAGATAAAAATAAGGGCTGACTAGTAGAGATTCAACAGTAAACGTATTCTTCTATAATAGGGTGTTTGCGTAAAATGTATGACGAGAATCATATATTTATTTATCTATACAGTTGATATCTCTAAAAAATTTGTAGCCTTTGATATATATCACTAATTTTATATTTAGGAGGAGAAGAATATGAAGAAAAAAATTGTAGTTTTTATGACTATGATATGTATGCTGCTTCAAATAGTAGCTATTACAAATGCTTTAGAAGAATCTAGTAAGGTTTTTTCTGATATTGAGGGACATTGGTGTCAGGAGACTATAGAAAAGTTTACTGAAAATAACTGGATTAGCGGATATGACGATAAGCTTTTTAGACCAGATAACTATATAACAAGAGCTGAATTTACTGTTATAGTAATAAATATGCTTGATAAAATGGATGAAAATACAAATTGTAACTTTGACGATGTAGACATGGACAGTTGGTATTATAGTGCTATAGCATCCTCAGTTGCAAATAAATACATACAGGGTTACCCTGACAAAACCTTTAAACCAAATAGCAAAATTAGCAGGCAAGAGGTAGTAGTTTTTCTTCGAAATGTATTTAACATAGATTCTATAAATAGTGAAACCGACATTGTATTCGAAGATTATGAAACATTTCCTAATTGGTCACGTGATTGCATTATGGCACTGGCATCCCATAAATATATAAACGGATATGAGGATGGAACCTTTAAACCTTTCAATTTTTGCACAAGAGCAGAAGCAATAAAAATGCTAGATTTAGTAAATGAAGACTTTAAAAATGAATCTGAAAAAGAAACAGCAACTCAAACTTTTGATCCAAATACTGAGCCAAGTCCAACACCAACATTAATACCAGTTTATATTCCACCATCAAAACCAAGTTCACAAGGTACAAGCACACCTACAAGCACACCTACAAGCACACCTACAAGCACACCTACAAGCACACCTACAAGCACACCTACAAGTACGCCTGCAAGTACACCTACAAGTACTCCTGTGCCAGAAGACGGAATAGTTATAGTTAAATCAGTAGATAAAGAGGGTTCAGTTTTAAGTAATACAGAAGTTACCCTAATTATAACTGGTACAGATCTAATTTATAAAGTAACTACTGACGAAGAAGGTATAGCTTCATTTGATAAGATACCCTTTAATAAAAACTTTATTTTAACTGCAGTTAATGGAGATTTAATTGGTTCTACAGAAGGTTCAATAAATATATTACAAAAAGAAAAAAGTTTTAATGTTGCTCTTTCACTTCCGGGAAGTGGTGAAGTTAGTGGTTTAATATTACTGAATACTGGCGAGATAGTTCCGAATGCTGTTGTTACAATTCACTTTGCTCAAACCGATTCAACAGCAACTACTATTTCTGATGAATATGGTTTTTATAAACTAGAAGGAGTTCCTACAGAGGGATCATTAATGCTTACAGCTTTTGAACCAAGTTCAAAAGCCTATGGTAATATATTATCATATGTAACAAATAATGAAAACGTAAAACACATAAATATAGAAATTAAGAAGCCAGATCTAATTCAAGAAACCTTTACTAATGGTAGTTTTTCTGATGGTACATTAGATGGATGGACAGCAACAGGAACTGTAATAATAGTGCCTAAAGAAGAGGTTTTCCCGACAGAAACAGAACCACCGACAGAAACAGAACCACCGACAGAAACAGAACCACCGACAGAAACAGAACCACCATCAGAAACAGAACCACCGACAGAAACAGAACCACCATCAGAAACAGAACCACCATCAGAAACAGAACCACCGACAGAAACAGAACCACCGACAGAAACAGAATCACCGACAGAAACAGAACCACCATCAGAAACAGAACCACCGACAGAAACAGAACCACCAGCAGAAACAGAACCACCAGCAGAGATGTCAAAAGCAACGTCTACAAATACTGTTTTAACAGATGATAAAGATATAACTACTTTTTTTCATTCTATTGGCTTAGATACTTTAGAAGAATCTCAAACAGTAGTAATAATGGGATCTGGTTCTTCAAATGACGGAATAAATAATGGTGAATCAAATAATACACAATCAAGTGGATACGCAGCAATAGTTACAACAGCTGGAGATAATATAGCTATAGGTTCTTTACAGCAAACATTTAATGTGCCTGACAATGCTGATAGGTTGGTAGGCAGAGTATTATTTGTTTCTGATGAATGGCCTGAATGGTATGGAACTCAATACAATGATGCCTACATAGTTGAGTTAATAACGCCTGGTGGTACAAAAGTACTAGCAAAAGGAAATCTTAACAGTTCAGTTTGGTACCCTGGAGTTGCTGGTTTTAATGGAAAAACAGCAGAAATAAAAGTAGATGTTGATATATCTGCATATGAAGGAAAAGATATAACCCTTAGAATAACTGTTTCAGATGTTGGAGATATGATTGTAGATTCAGGTGTTGTTGTATCTGATTTCAAAATAATAAGACAGCCAACGGTACAGTTTTTGGTTCAGCAACCAATTGTGGGTGACAGAACAGTTATAGACTTTGACAGTGAACGTTCTGTAGGGCATGCTTTTATTCGACTTGATTTGGGAGAGGATGACCAAATATATTATAGAGGGTTTTATCCTAAGGATAGTTTAGGAACGAAAGAGATTGCTCTTAAGCAAAATGTGAATGGAATTATTCGAGATGACCAAAATCACTCTTGGGATATTGGGAAAGAATACAAGATAACAGAAGACCAAGGGAAAAAAATCTATACCTTCATAAGTACATATTCTAAAAAGTATAACATTGTTGATAACAATTGTACAACATTTGCAGTAGATGCATTGAAGGCAGCTGGGATAAGTTCACCGACATCTGAACATAAATGGAAATTACCTCCTGATACAAAAGAAATTGTAGAAGATGGATTGCCAAAGATTATACCTGGAAGAGGTACAATTAGTGATTATATAATGAATAGTTTAAACGGTTATACACCTGCCGATGCAGGAGAGGATATTAGAGCATCTGGGGATTATATACTTCCTTAAGTTAAACTAAAAGTTAATTTATGCATTAATAAATTATAGAGATACCGAACTGTAAAAGTAGGTAAATTCCATAAGATGGTCATTTGATATGAAATAAACTTATGAAATTGAATATATATTTACAGTTCGTTATCTCTAAGTTATGAATTACTGAGATGGCAAGAAAAATATTTTAGTCCTTAGCAACTATTAGTGCTATTATAACTAAGGGTATTTCCTCGCTTTTTAAATCTAAGAATTCTATTAAAATAGGTAAAATTTAATCTTGAAAATTTTTGAGATAGGAGGTATTTATCTTGAATAAAAAGAAAGTTTTTATAATTGTCATTGTAGTAATATTAATTTTTATTAGTCCAATGGTTTTTAAATACATAAGTAGAACTATTAAAAGTAGGAATATGACATCAAAAGTAGAATATATTGAAATTCCATCAAAAGGCCAAAAATTCTATATTAAGAAAATAATGATTATTGAACCAGCAGTTTGGAAAGGGTCGTATGATGGAGTGCTACATTATAAAGATGGAAGAACAATTGAAATAGATGTGAGCTATTATGGCAACTTTTTTGGAATAAAAGGAGAAGAAAGAGGTTTGTTTTCAAAGGGTGTTTTATATAAATATGAATTATATGAATGATATGTATAGATGACATTCCATTTTAATAATATGCATCCATGAAAAAAAATTTAATAAAATTCTTGACTAAATAATATGTATATGATACATTGTATTATAACAAAATAATACAGTGATGACCTTATCGCGAGAGGTGGAGGGAATGGGCCCGATGAAACCCGGCAACCGGAATTTATAATCACGGTGCCAATTCCTACGGGGCAAATGCTCTGGCAGATGAGGAGAAGTAATAATCCTCTTTAAATAAAGGGGTTTTTTTATTGCCTATATTAGCTGCTATTGTATACCTTTGATAAAAGGTTAATTAATAATATTTAAAACGAGGAGGTTTCAAAAAAATGGCGAAAAAATTATTTACATCAGAATCTGTAACAGAAGGGCATCCAGATAAAATATGCGATCAGATATCTGATGCAGTGTTAGATGCAATTTATTCTGAAGATCCTATGGCAAGAGTTGCTTGTGAGACTTCAGTAACTACAGGGTTGGTTCTTGTTGCAGGTGAAATTACAACAGGGTGTTATGTTGATATACCTAAGATTGTAAGAGCTGCAATTAAAGAAATTGGATATGACAGAGCTAAATTTGGCTTTGATGGAGACACTTGTGCTGTATTGACTGCAATTGATGAGCAATCTCCTGATATAGCGATGGGAGTTGACAAAGCTCTTGAAGCTAAAAAGGGTGAAATGACGGATGAGCAAATAGAAGCAATTGGAGCAGGTGACCAGGGAATGATGTTTGGATATGCATGTGATGAAACTCCTGAACTTATGCCAATGCCAATTTCTTTAGCCCACAAATTGACTCAAAAACTTAGTCAGGTAAGAAAAGAAGGAGTATTACAGTACTTAAGGCCAGATGGTAAATCCCAGGTTACAGTTGAATATGAAGGAGACAAGCCTGTTAGGGTTGATGCAGTAGTTATATCTACTCAGCATGGTCCTGAAGTGGAACATGATACAATAGAGAAAGACATCATTGAAAAAGTTATTAAGCCTGTAATACCATCAGAGTTGATTGATGACAATACAAAGTATTATGTTAATCCTACAGGAAGATTTGTTGTAGGTGGACCACAAGGGGATGCAGGACTTACTGGAAGAAAGATAATTGTTGATACCTATGGTGGATTTGCAAGACACGGTGGAGGAGCTTTTTCAGGTAAGGATCCTACCAAGGTTGACCGTTCGGCAGCATATGCATCACGTTATGTAGCAAAAAATATTGTAGCGGCAGGATTAGCTTCAAGATGTGAAGTGCAGCTTGCATATGCAATAGGAGTAGCAAGACCTGTGTCTGTTAGAGTTGATACTTTTGGAACAAATACAATAGCAGAAGAGAAAATAGAAGAGTTGGTTCAAAAACACTTTGATTTAAGACCTGCGGGTATCATTAAAACACTTGACTTAAGAAGACCTATATATAAGCAAACAGCAGCATATGGGCATTTTGGAAGAACTGATATAGATTTACCATGGGAAAAAACAGATAAAGCAGATGAATTAAGAAAAAAAGCGTTGGAAATGAAGTAAACTAACCTTAAACAAAATAAAGTATGGAACACCTCCTTATTGTAGTTCATAGACTATAACAGGAGGTGTTCTTTATATGTCAAAAACTATTTTTGAAGTTTGTATATTTGTTCTTGCTACATATGGTTTTGTTACACTTATTCATGAAATTATTTTATCTATAAAAAACAGATTCAGATACAACAGCTCAATGATTAAGTTGGTCTTAATAGTAAAAAATCAGGGGGATGTAATTGAAGGGGTGCTAAGAAACGTTCTTCCAAGGATTTTTATCAGAAAATTAATGCCAGCAGGTAAACTTATAGTTTTAGACATGGGATCAAAGGATGATACTGTTGATATCTTAAAAAAACTTGAAAGAGATTATGAGGGCGTGGAGGTTTTAAAAAGAAGTGAGAGAGAAACCATTTTTAAATCCTTTGAAGAGGAGTGAAGGAGGCAAAATATCTTTTCTAAACCCTTTATATAAGGTATAATTAATCTTAGGATTTTATTAAATTAAGGGTGGATATATTGGTTACTTATGAGGGTATGATTGAAGATGTAATATTTTCAAATGAGATAAATGGATTTACTGTGTGTGAGATTAAAAGTGAAGAAGAAGCTATAATAGCTGTGGGCTTTATGCCATTTATCAACGTAGGAGAGATGCTAAAAGTATCGGGACACATGGTAAATCATCCTGATTATGGTGAGCAGCTTAAAGTAGAGATATATGAAAAGATGCTTCCTAAAACGGTGGAAGCTATTGAAAGATACCTTGGTTCAGGGCTAATAAAAGGCGTTGGACCTGCAACTGCTAAAAAAATAGTTAAGAAATTTGGTGAAGACACTTTAAATATAATTCAGTTTCATCCTGAAAAACTTTCCTATGTTAAAGGAATCAACCTTGAAAAGGCCTTTAGAATTGGTCAGATATTTGAGGAGCAAAAGGGACTTAAGGATGTTGTTATGTTTTTGCAGGAGTATGGGATAAGCCCTAGCTTTTGTGCTAAAATATATAAAGCTTTTGGAGTAAATACTATTGAAGAAATTAGAAAAAACCCATACAGGCTTGCAGAAGAAATTTATGGAATAACTTTTAAAACCTCTGATAGAATTGCAAAGAGTATTGGTATAGATCCCACGTCAAAACACAGAATTGCAAGTGGAATAAGATATGTGCTGTCCCAGGCAGCTATAAGTGGACATACCTTTGTTGACAGAGATAACTTAAAAGAATACACTTGCCAGCTTTTAGATGTTGATATTTCAGATATTGATGACATATTAATATCAATGGTTATGAATAAATCAATATATGTAGAAAAAGAAGAGGACTATAGCAGGGTGTATTTAAGCTCTTATTACAATGCAGAACTAAGTGTATGCAGAAAGCTTTTCGATTTGTCTACTGTTACTTTTAAAGGAGATATAAGTGATTTTGATGACAAAATAGAAGATATTCAAAAAATAGAGGGAATAGAGCTTGCCCAAAAGCAAAAAGAGGCTGTAAGACAGGCTCTAATTAATGGTGTTCTTGTTATAACAGGGGGGCCTGGAACAGGTAAAACTACAATAATTAAAACTATAATTAACCTTTTAGATAGTGAAGGATATAAATTTTCACTGGCAGCACCTACAGGAAGAGCAGCAAAGAGAATGACAGAGGCAACAGGTCATGAGGCAAAGACAATTCACAGGCTTTTAGAAATTGGATATGCTGGAAATGAGGACGAGCTTGTATTTATGAAGACAGAAGCCAATCCAATAGAGGCAGATGCTGTTATTATAGATGAGGTATCTATGGTGGATATACTATTAATGAACCACCTATTAAAAGCCATTGCCTGTGGTACAAGACTTATACTTGTGGGTGATGTGGATCAACTTCCTTCAGTTGGTGCCGGTAACGTACTTTGGGACATTATAAAAAGCGGAGTTATAAGTACAGTAAAGTTAACAGAAGTATTCAGACAGGCACAGGAGAGCATGATTGTTGTAAATGCCCATAAAATCAATAAGGGAGAAGATCCTATACTTAATAAT
Organism: Acetivibrio alkalicellulosi; assembly: GCA_008125075.1. GTDB lineage: Bacteria > Bacillota > Clostridia > Acetivibrionales > Acetivibrionaceae > Herbivorax > Herbivorax alkalicellulosi. The sequence goes on from VLTH01000002.1 coordinate 588,313, forward strand.
AGGGACAAGGACTTTTTTTTAGTTTCAAGAAATTCATCAAAGGAAATTGTATCAACTATAATAGAGTTATGTAGTAGTAGAATACCAAAGACATATGGATTTGAGCCTATGAAGGGTATTCAAATTCTAACACCTATGCGAAAAGGAATGGCAGGAGTTATTAGTTTAAACAAAGAGTTGCAAAAAATTTTAAATCCTTATGGGAAAGATAAAAAAGAAAAGCTTTTTAGAGATGTCTTGTTTCGTGAAGGTGATAGGGTTATGCAAATTAAAAACAACTACAACTTAAAGTGGAAAAAAGATGATGAAACAGGTTATGAGGGTATGGGAGTTTTTAATGGTGATACAGGTATAATAAGGCAAATTGACGATGAAGAACAAAATATAGTTGTTGTATTTGAAGATAATAGAATAGTTGAATATGATTATACAATTTTAGATGAGTTAGATCCAGCCTTTGCGGTTACAGTTCACAAAAGTCAGGGAAGTGAGTTTCCGGTGGTTATAATGCCTGTTTTTTCAGGTCCATCTGTTTTATTGACAAGAAACCTTTTGTATACAGCTGTAACAAGAGCAAAGGAACTGGTAATACTTGTGGGGTCAAAAGAGTGTCTTAAGGAAATGATATGTAATGATAGAGAAACAAATAGAAATTCTGACTTAGGAGGAAAACTCATAAGATGTATAACTGGAATTGGTTGGTGATAGATGTTGATTAAGTGGTTTTTAAATCTCTTGTTTCCACCAAGGTGTATATTTTGCAACAAAATCTTAAATTTTAAAAGTGAAATATGTATTTGTAATGACTGTCCTTCTAAAATACCATTTGTTCAAGATAATGAAATTCAGGAGACAAAAGGTTATTATGATGAGCTTATATGCCTATGTAGTTATAGGGGAATTATTAAAGATGCAATTATAAGATTTAAGTTTTTTAACAAATCTTCCTACCATAAAGTTTTTGCTATACTTTTAGCAGAGAGAATTCAAAAAACAAAGAATGTAAAAGAAATAGATTATATAGTAAGTGTACCACTACACCAGCTAAAAGAACAGGCTAGAGGATATAATCAGTCCTATCTTATATCAAGTGAATTAAGTCGTTTAACAGGAATAAAAGAAGGTTCATATTTACTAAAGAGAATCAAAAATACAAAGAGCCAAAGCCTTTTACATAAATACAAAAGAGCAATTAATGTAAAAGAAGCATTTAAAGTAACTAATCAGATTGATGTAGAAGATAAAACCATACTTCTTTTAGATGACATACTTACAACTGGAAATACTTTAAATGAGTGCAGTAGAGTATTAAAAGAAGCAGGTGCTAAAAAAATTATTGTAGTTGTTCTTGCAACAGGAAGAAAGTTATAAGTCTTTTAATTTGTCTTTCCTATTATAAATCTTCAGTTGGAGTTGAGTCTTCACCTGAAGCCTCGATGTTTAGCTTTAGCTAAACGAGTTCACTCTAAGTATTATTTGTAAAATGGCAACTATATTTTTACCGTTCATAAATGATCTAGATAACCTGCATTTTGATAAATTTAAAAAAATAATAAAGATTTTTATAATAACTGTCGAAATATATTGTGTAGAGGGAAATGGAGGTATTTGAAATGTTAGATGTGAAAAATTGCAAAAAATGTGGTAAAATATTTAACTATACTGGTGATACCCCTATTTGCCAAAATTGTAAAGCAGCTGATGATGCGGATTTTAAAAGAGTTAAAGAATACCTTTATGATCACTCTGGAGCATCTATATTTCAAGTTTCGAAAGAACTTGAAATAAGTGTACAGAGAATAAAGGCATATTTAAGAGAAGGAAGACTTGAAATAGTTGGTGACGATGGCAATATGATTTTAGAATGTGAAAGATGTGGTAAATCTATTAAATCAGGACGATTTTGTGCCGAGTGTTCTAAAAATGTTGTAAGCGATATTAAGTCTGCTGTTAATAAAATGAGTGGATCTTTAACTAAAGAAAATGATACAACAGCAAAAAGGGGCTCGGGAATGAAATATCTTCATAAGGATGATAAATAATGATTGTTTGAGGAATTACATAAATGTTTATAAAAAACAAAATTTATATTAATTTATTTTTTAAGTTGACGATATTCTTAATATAGGGGAAAAAAGTTTAAACTAATGATGATATTAATACTATGATGTATATAAATATTAAACTCTTCTTACTTTGAATTCTAAACACTAATGAATTAAGGAATGATTTTAGCTAAGGGTTGCAATATTTATATGCGCAAGTGTTAAATATAAACAAATTTTTAAGGAGGTAGGTGGTAATTATGAAGATTCCGGGAGGAATCCCAAGGGTTACTGAAGTTTACGACAAGCACAAGAGTGTAAAGAAAGCTGGCAAAAGCAGCAATGTAACTTCAAAAAAAGATGTAGTATCTATTTCTAATCAGGCTAAAGACTTTCAAACAGTTATGAAAGCTTTAAAGAATGTTCCTGATATGAGAAAAGAAAAAGTTGAAAAATTGGCTAAAGAATTTGAAGAAGGAAAATATCAAGTAAAAGAAATGGATATTGCTGATAGGATACTTAAGTCTATTTCAGAAAAAAAAGAATAGTTTATTTTAGATTTGCGGGTTAACAGAGAATTAATATTCTAAGATTATCCCGCAAAAAATTTATTACTACATAATTAAAAAAATAATTTCAGGTGGTGTGTATATATATGGAATTTCACAGGATGGATTCTCTATTTGAAATATTAAATCAAGAAGCATTAATTTATGAAGATATATTAAAGATTTCAAGGGACAAGACAGATATAATTATAAAGGGAAAAGTAAATGAACTTGAAAACATTACAAAACTTGAACAGTCTCTTATAGTTAAGATGGGGAAGCTTGAAATTCTAAGGGAGAGTTTAATTGAAGAAATATCTCAAGAATTGGACATTAAAGAATCTAATGCCACTGTTTCTTTAATTGCACAGCACTTAGACAAAGATACATCAACGAAGCTTTATGAGTATAAAAGTAAGATGGAAAACCTTTTAGCTGAGCTTAAAGACATAAATGAGCTAAACTCAAAGCTTTTACAAAACTCTATTGATTATATAGACTTTTCGTTAAATGTTTTGTCAAGTGCTTCTGAAAGTGACAACAATTATGGACATGAAGGACAAATAAGTGAAGGAAAGAAAAAGACATTTTTTGATGTAAAACTATAGATACTTAAGGAACGGAGGATTATTATGGCTGTAGGTTTTGCCAGTTTTGAAATAGCACGAACAGGAATGTATGTAAATGAAAGAGGTCTTTTTGTAACAGGCCACAATATTTCCAACGTAAATACTCCTGGGTATGTAAGGCAACAGGCTATGATTACTAGTGGACCCTATCATAACCAAAATAGCCAGTATCAAATGGGCCTTGGTGCAGATATACAGCAAATAAGGCAAATAAGGCATATGTTTTTAGATAATATATACAGGGCAGAAAGTACAACTTTAGGATATTGGGAATCTAGAGCAAAAACATATAATGATGTCCAGGCTATTTTAGCTGAGCCTATGGGAAGCGGTTTACAGGACGTAATGAATCAATTCTGGGACTCCTGGCAGGAGCTCTCAAAAGAACCTGACAGTCTTACTGCAAGAGCAGTGGTAAGGCAAAGAGCAGAGGCCTTTGTCTATCATGTAAACCATATGGGTAACCAGCTAAATAAACTTCAGGATGATTTAAACTCTGAAATAAGAGTTCGTATAGATGAAGTCAATAATATAACAAGGCAAATAGCACAGCTTAATGTTGAAATACTTAAGGTAGAGGTATCAAAAGACACTGCAAATGATTTCAGGGATACAAGAAATACATTGGTAGACAGATTATCAAAACTTCTTAATGTAGAAGTTAATGAAATGCAGGACAGCCAGTTAGATATAACTATTGGAGGATATTTTTTAGTTAGTAAGGGCAAGAGCACAAACCTCTACCCGGCAGAAAGCCAAGCAGGAGGGTTATATTATGTTCCTAAAATTGAGGGTACAGATATAGAAGTACCTGTTAAAAACGGTATAATTAAAGGACTTATGGAATCTAGAGGTGAAGTTTTAGGTGCAACAGGAAGTGTAGAAAACGGAACACCAGATACAAAAGCTGATATAGTATTTGCAATTGATGTTTCAAGTGCAAGTGATGAATATTTAGAAAATGTAAAGGCTTCCATAGAAAGTTATGTAGAAGGAGTAAAGAGAATGGGTCTTGACTACAACTACAGGCTTATAATATATGGAGGAGAAAATATCAGCCATATAAATCATGGAAAAGATATCGATGGACTTTTAAATGAGGTAAATAATATAGCAGAAGCTGTAGTAGCAGGAACGAGTTTTGGTGATGTTGTAGATATAATGGAAAATATAGACCATTTAAGAGAAGGAACAAACAAATATACTCTTGTCTTTACAGGAGAAGGAGGTAGTTCCACTATTTCTTTAGAACAGGGACAGGATTACATGGAAAGATTAAACTCAATAGGTATAAATACTTCCATTGTAAAAGATGGTACACATTTTGACTCTGTTACAGTTGAAGCTTGGGATGTTATTGGAAGTGGAACAGGTGGAAAACTTCACAATATTGAAGTAGAAGACTTTCAAAATATAATGACAACTATATACAGAAATATAAATGACGATATAAATGGTAAAATAAGTATTGTACCTGACTCCCTAAATATTTTGCCCCATTTAAAGAAAAAATTAAATGCCCTTATAAATATACTAGTTCGAGAAATAAACTATATTCATACAAGTGGCAAAACTCTTGGAAATCCACCTTTAGATGGACAGGACTTTTTTGTACCTATAAATCCTAAGTATCCTTTAGAGATGGGAAATATAAAGTTAAATGACAATCTAACAAACTTAAATAATATAGTTGCATCTTATAGTGGAGACAGTGGTGACAATAGTATTGCCATTAAAATAGCAAATTTAAGACAGGTTACGCTCATTAAAGACTTCAAGGGAATACTTAGCACAGATGGTTATTACCAAGCTATAATATTAGGTGTTGGAAGTGGTGGTTCGGAGGCTGAAAGGATATCTGAAAACCAAAGGAAGTTAGTTTTATCAGCAGATTCTCATAGGCAGTCAATTATGGGGGTTTCAATGGATGAAGAAATGTCAAATATGCTAAAGTTTAAATTTGCATACAATGCTTCAGCAAGGGCGATAAATGTTGTAGATGAGATGATAGAAACCATAGTAACGAGAATGGGGATTGTAGGAAGGTGATAAGCAGATGAGGACATCATTTTTTGGAATAAACGTTGCAGTAAGAGGGCTTTATACTGCACAGAGGAATTTAGATGTTATAAATCATAATATTAATAACGTGAATACTCCGGGATATTCAAGGCAGCAAACAATACAGGTTGCTTCAAAGCCAATGCCCCTTTATGATGGTACAGGTATGGTAGGCACAGGTTCTGATGTTATTGCAATTGAAAGGATAAGGGACGAATACTTAGATTTTAAATATTGGAGTGAAAGCTCAGCATTTGCCGAGTGGAACACTAAAAAGACGGCACTAGCTGATATGGAGGCGATGTTTAATGAACCTTCTGACAGTGGCTTTAATGTAATATTAGATGAGTTTTTTAATTCCCTGCAAGAGCTTGCCAAGGACCCAGGAAGTCAGGCGGTAAGGACTTTAGTAAGAGAAACTGGTGTAATGGTTGCAAAGTACTTTAATAGCTTAGCTGTTCACTTTGAGGAGCTCCAGAATGACTTAAACTACCAGATTGACACAAAGGTGACTGAAGCAAATTCCTTAGGTTTACAGATTCAACAGTTAAACAGACAGATATACAGGGCAGAACTAGACGGAAATACGGCAAATGACCTAAGAGATCATAGAACACTTCTTATAGATAAGCTTTCACAGATTATAAATATAGATGCAAATGAAGTGGTGGTAGGTAAACTTCCAGATGGAAGAGATGACAAGCACATGGTTATAACAATGAGTGGTAAAGCTTTTATAGACCACTATGAATTTAGTAGGCTAGCAGTAAGACAGAGGGATGAAAAGCTAAATGAAGAGGATATTGAAAATCTTTTTATTGTTGGCTGGGAAGATGGAAACAGATTAGATATAAGAGGTGGAGAATTAAAAGGATTACTTGATGTAAGAGATGGTAACGAGGGAAAAAATGGAAGTCCTGTGTATAAAGGGATACCTTTTTATATTGGAAAACTTGATCAGTTTGTAAGAACTTTTGCCATGGCATTTAATGAAGGATTTATTGACAACAACACTAATGGAATTATAGAGGAAGAAGAAGTTGGAATGGGGCATGTAAATGGTTATGGCATTGCAAGAAATGAAGATGACGTATATACTGGTATAAGATTTTTTACCATGGTTGCAGAGGGGCGAAAACCTATAAGCAGTGATGACTTTATTAATGGCGCAACTGAGATAGATGAAATTACAAATGCATATAAAAAACTTACAGCAAAAAACTTTTCGGTAAGCTTTGATATTTACGACGATATCAATAAAATAGCTGCATCAAGTGAACCTGACGAAATAGGAAATATAGTTAATTTAAATCAGCTTATTAAAATGAGGCACAATCCTCATATGTTTTCAGAGGGAGCTCCTGAAGATTTTATGGTATCAATAGTTGCCACGATGGGAATAGACTCACAGCAGGCAATAAGAATTTCACAAAATCAGCATAGTATTGTGAGACAAATTGAAAATAGAAGGCTTTCAGATTCAGGAGTATCTTTAGATGAAGAGATGGCAAATATGGTTAAACATCAACATGCATATACAGCAGCAGCTAAAATGGTAAATACAATGGCAGAAATCTATGACATACTTGTAAACAGAGTTGGTATGAGGTAATAGTGGTGGAGGGGTAATTATGAGAATAACAAATAATATGCTTATAAATAACATGGTAAACCATATGGGAAATAATCTTTCCCGAATGGAAAAAATTCAGAATAGATTGGCTACAGGAAAGAAAATAGATGTTCCTTCTGATGACCCTGTTGTTGCTGCAAGGGCGTTAAAACTCCGGACTGATGTGTCCCGTCTACAGCAATATAAGAGAAATACAGAAGATGCCATGTCATGGATGGAAATAACTGAATCTGTCTTAGGAGATTTGACAGAAATATTTCAAAGGACAAGAGAACTAGCCGTACAAGGTGCAAATGGAGCAACAACGCCAGAGGATACCCAAAAGATTGAGGCAGAAGTAAGGCAGCTTAAGCATCAGGCAATTCAACTTGGAAATGCAACATATGCAGGTAGATATATTTTTTCAGGGTTTAAAACAAATACTAAATTATTAAATGAAGATGGAAGCTTTGCCATAGATCTGAGTAACGCACAGAGGATAGTATATGAGATAGGTATTGGTGATGATATTCATATTAATGTAATTGGCGGAGATTTATTTAATAATGGGGGAGATGCAGAAGAAGGAAGTATAGGAGGACTTATTCAAGGTTTTGACAGATTTATTGAAGCACTAAACATTGGTGACCATCAGGCAATAAGTGACCTTTTAGATGACATAGACCATCAGATGGATAATTTAATAAGAATAAGAGCTGATGTAGGGTCAAGATATAATAGGCTTGAACTTACAGCAAACAGACTTGATAATAATTCATTTAACTTTACAAAACTAATGAGCATAAACGAAGATATTGATCAGGCAGAAAACATTATGCTATTAAAGAGTGAGGAAAATGTATATAAGGCATCATTAGCAGGTGGTGCAAGGATAATACAGCCTTCTTTGGTAGACTTTTTAAGATAGTAAAGAGGTGGTATTTATGAGTCTTAGCATAACTAGTACTCACGCTAGAATAGGAATACAGACGTCACCTTCAAAACTTGAAATGGAAAGCAGTATGGCAAAGCTTGAACATAAGCAAAATCATGCTAAAATGAAGATAGAAACAGATTTGCCAAAGGTAAAAATAGATCAATATGAGGCATTTGCAAGTGCTGGCTTAAAAAACCTTCTAGATCTTACAAAAGAAAATGCACAAATAGGCCATCAACAGGCTATGGAGTATATTAGCAAAAAAGCATCAGACGGGGATCAAATGGCTGAAATTCACTTAGGTGGAAATCCCATTGCAGAATTTGCATTAAGGGACTCCTACACGGAAAGGGAATTTAATATAGATTTTATTCCAAAGGCAAGGCCTGAGATAACTGTTGAGGGGGATATTAGAATTGAGCTAGAGGGTGATGTGGAGGCAGTGGCAAAAAGTGTAGAGACAAGCTATATACCTGAAAACTTAAATATTAACTATATTCCCTCAAATGTGAATATTTACATGGAGCAGTATGCTTCATTAAACATTGAGTATAGAGGAAAAAACATAAATGAATATGTGTAACAAAAATATGGAGGTAAAAAATGCTTTTTAATACCAAACACTTTGGAAAAATTGAAATTGACCAAAACAAAATAATAGAATTTAAAGATGGAATTCCTGGGTTTGAAGATCAAAAGAGATTTATAGTATTGCATGATGGTGATGAAAATTCTCCATTTAGATGGATGCAAAGCATTGATAATACAGACCTTGCTTTTGCAGTTGTTAATCCTATGTTTATTGTAGCTGACTATGATGGTGAAATTCCTTATGAAGCAATTAAAACTCTTGAAATTGAAAGAATAGAGGATATAATGGTATTATCAATTCTAGTTGTAACAGAGGAAGTTGAAAAAATTAGCATGAATCTAAAAGCTCCTATAATAATTAACACAAAAAATAATAGAGGAATGCAGGTTGTTCTTGACACAGATAGATACAGTGTGAGACACTATATTGTAGAGGAGCTAGGGAGACAGGAGGTAAAAATAGGTGCTGGTGTTGACAAGGAAGAAAAACGAGTCAATTGTCATAGGTGACAATATAGAAATTACAATTGTTGAAGTACAAGGGGATCAGGTACGAATAGGCATCAATGCGCCAAAAAATGTATCAATTCACAGAAAAGAAGTTTACCTTGAAATCCAATCTGAAAATAAGAGAGCAGCTGATGTAAAAAAGGTAAACTTAAAGGATTTACTAAAGTAGTTCTAGTTAATTTTAAATACCCAAAGGATCAATTGAATATTTTCAAATTAAAATAAACAAAACATTTTTTACTTTTATATTAAAAAGTATTAAGTGTTTTTTAATTTTGATCGATATATAAAATAAGAAAACTTTTGATAATAAGCCTGAACGGCCGAGGGCTTGTTATATAGTAACCAAAAACCGGATCAATCAAGGACGGTTGATCCTTTTAAAAACAAGGAGGTATTTTTTATGCGTATCAACAATAACCTTATGGCAATGAACACTCACAGACAATTAGGACTTGGAAACACTGCAGGTGCTAAATCAATGGAAAGACTATCATCAGGATTTAGAATCAACAGAGCAGGGGATGACGCAGCAGGTCTATCAATCAGTGAAAAAATGAGAGCTCAAATAAGAGGTCTTTCCCAGGCATCAAGAAATGCTCAAGATGGTATTTCTATGATTCAGACAGCAGAGGGAGCATTAAATGAATCTCAAGCAATTTTGCAAAGAATGAGGGAATTGGCAACTCAGGCAGCAAACGATACAAATGTTGATATAGACAGAGAAGCAATTCAAAAGGAAATGAATGACCTTTCTTCAGAAATTAACAGAATAGGTAACACTACTGAATTCAATACTCAGAAATTACTAGATGGAGGAGCTGCCGCAAGTGGAGTAAGTTTATCTAGTACAGAGGCTAAGGGAGTTGCAGCAGAGGGTGGTAAAATTGTAGCTTTAGATGTTGTTGATTTTTCAACAATACCATCTGCAGCAGATAAGGAAATAAAGATTCAAGTTCAAGATGCAGGCGGTGCGACAGTAGACTTTCAACTTACAGGAGCGTCATTTAAAACCCTGTGGGATCAGACAGATGCTGGTAAGGCAGGAGCAAGTGCAACAGAGGCAATGAATAGAGCTGCCCTTGTAGAAGTAATGGGTAAAATAACTTCTGGTGTAGACTTTGAATTGACAGATGGAACTTCAAGGACAGTGTCTTTAGCAGAAGTTGCAAATATAAATGTAACTGACTCGGGTATTTTTTCTATCCAATCAAAAATTGGTGGAGGAGATATAGTTATACATGATGATACCCATACTTCTTTTGATGCTTTACTTGGTATAGATACTACAGCTGCAATTACTGGTGTAGGAACTGCTCAGGAAGAAGCAACATTATATGGATCAAAATCTATACTGGGAACCGACAATTTAAAATACGATGATTGGGCCGGAAAGAGCTTTTCAGTTACTTTTAATGGTCGTACACAGACAATATCTCTTGCTGCCGAACCTGCAGTTGCTGACACAAAACTTGAAAAAATAACAGCTGCTGAATTGGTAACAGCATTTAATGCTGCATTAGATGCGGCATTTGGAGCTGGTGCAGTTGCAGCAAGCATAGCGACAAATCCAAATAACATAAATGATGAAAATAAATATTTTCAATTTACAACAACATCACCGGCAGGAGATGTGCCAAAAGCTGTAACACCTGAATTTAGCATTAAAGGTGCAAACCTTGATCAAATACTAGGAGACTTTGTACCAGGTCAATCTGGTTCTGGTGGCTCATTTGCAGCCTCATTCCAAATAGGTGCAAATCAGGGACAAAGCATGTCTATTGAAATAAATGACATGAGAGCTTTGGCTCTTGGAGTTACAGGAACTGCTGGAGAAACAGAACATGATGTTGTAAATGGAGCAAGGTTTGTTGCTACTCAAACGGTTACAGATGGAACATCTAATAATGCTGTTGAATTTGCATTGGATGTATCAGATCATAAATCTGCAACAGCAGCTATTACTGTAATAAATAATGCAATAGAAAAAGTATCAACACAAAGATCATCCCTTGGATCGTTCCAGAATAGATTAGAGCACACAATTAAGAATCTAGACACATCAGCTGAAAACTTACAGGCATCAGAATCTCGAATCAGAGATGTAGACATGGCAAAAGAAATGATGGAATTTACAAAGAATAACATCCTTCAACAGGCAGCTCAAGCCATGTTAGCACAAGCGAATCAAGCTCCTCAGGGTGTACTACAGCTATTAAGATAATTAATTGTCATATAGCATCAAAAACTCAGGGGCGTTTGCCCCTGGTTTTTGTCTATAGATTTAAATATCAAAAAGATATACAAGTATTTATACAGTATTGGGAGGCATCTAAAATGAATAATAATAGAAAAATATTAGCACCTGATTACTATAATAAATTCATATGTGATGGATCAAAATGTGAAGATAATTGCTGTTTGGGGAATTGGAATATTTGGGTTGATGAGGAACACTACAAAAAATTAAATAAAGTTAATAATATTAATATCAAAGAAAAAATACAAAAATATATAAAAAGAAACAGAAGTAACCCATCTAAGAATACTTATGCCAGACTAAAACAAGACAAAGAACTTGGTAAGTGTGCTTTTTTGACGGAAGAAAAAATGTGTAGCATGCAATTAGAATTAGGAGCAGAGTATCTTTGTGATGTTTGTATGATTTATCCAAGATATCACAATAGAATAAATGAAGAATTGGAAAAAAGCATTTCAGTATCATGTCCTTTAGCAGCAGAGTTAATATTACTAAATGAGAAAGGTATTGATATTGTAGTAATAGAAGAGGGCAAAAGCATTAGAACGTCAATATATAAAAGTAATGAAGCTATTATAAGTAAAAATAATATTGGGGCTTTAAAATATCTAAATGAAATAAGAGTTTTTTCTATGAGACTTATAAAATCAAGAGAGTATAAAGTGTGGGAAAGACTAACCATATTAGGCCTTTTTGTAAACAAGCTAGATTTGATTGTAAAAGAAAAGAAGGCAGAAAATATACCAAAGCTTATAGAAAATTTCAAGCATTTATTAACGAATGGAGGGTTTGAAGAGAGTTTATCTCAAATACCATATCAAGCACATGTTCAAATTAAGCTATTAAAAGAGTTAATAGATGAGAGATTTTTTAGAGGAATTCACAGCTTAAGATATATGAATTGTTATACAGAGTTTTTAGTGGGATTAGGATATGTTAGAGATGAAGATCAAAATATGGATCTAGAAAATATTTTGATGAATTATGATAATGCTTTTCAACAATATTATAATCCATTTATGGAGTCAAGAGAATATATACTAGAGAACTATCTTGTAAATCATATATTTAAAGAGGTATTTCCATTTAGTAACAAAGAAACTATTTTTGACAATTTTGTTTTAATGGTTATTCAATATTCATTTATAAAGATGCTTCTAATTGGTATGGCTGGATACCATAAAGAAAATTTTGGAGAGCAACATGTTGTAAAACTTATTCAATCTTTTTCAAAGGTAATAGAGCATAGCGACACATTTAAAACCCATTTAATAGAACTACTAAAAAACAATGGATTTAATACAATGGCATATATGACGCTACTACTGAAACAGAGGGACGTTTCCATGTCAAGGTGTCAAGGGGACGGTTCTTTTGACAATATTGATTATATTAAAGGTTTCTTATGTTTCGATGGTAATAAGCAATAAGTTAAAATAAAACAAGGATAGCAAACTAAAGGAGGAGGTTAGCATGAATACCGAAGTTGTAAAACACATATTTCCATTACTTGATACTATGGAGAAAGGCATTATTCATATACAAAAGCAACTGTCAGAGCTAAGGTATGAGGAGGCTTTTACAGTTTTAGAAGATACAATGCATGGTATAGCTTGTATTGAAAAGGTATTAGAAGGCATGAAGGGAGAACTTCCTAAAAGTCATATAGATCAACTGACAGCAAAGATCAAAGAGTGTATGAGTATAGCAGTATCAAACTATGAAAACAAAAAAGAAGTTGAATTGCAAAAACACATAAACAGCGAAATGCTTCCAGTATTTACAGATTGGAAAGATGAAATTGAAAAATCTTTGTCCCACTGGGAAACAGGAACAGATACCTTGTCAAACTAAAAGGAGTTGATTAGATGGATATTGCAGCAATGTCAACTATGCTAAGCCAGTCACAAATAAGGCAGCAGGCATCATTGTCTGTACTTAAGATGGCAATGGATGCAGGAAAAAGTCAAATACAGGACATGGCTCAAACAATCAACCAAAGTACAAAACAAATGGAGCAAGCTGCAAAGCCGAATTTAGGGAAAAACATAGATATATGCATATAAAAAAAGAAGCAGAGGATCACTCTTCTGCTTCTTTTTTATATAGTAATGATTGCTCAAAATATAACGTCCCCTCTTCTTAAATCTTTCACTATATTCTAAGACTTAAACAAAAAAAGAGAACAGTAAATCTGTTCCCTTTCCATATTTGATGGGGTTATATTTTTAATGCTGGTAATTCCTGGCCTGGCTGTTTTAAAATTAGTCCAGTTACATCTCCATTTTCATCTATTGTAAATTCTATTTGAGCTTCAGTGACTGTATAGAAAAATTCTGTCTCTGACATTGGAAATATTTCATGGCTGCTCTGTCCTGTAGCTTGAGCATATAAACCTTCTCCATCAGTTGATATTGTAATTATAAAGCCAGGAGCTAATTCATATTTACCTTCATAATCTGCATAAATTTCTTTATCTATATCTATAACCTGTCTTTCATCAGGTGCATCACCTTTACGAGATGCTGTAAGAGTGGTTTGCCCCTGTTTAAATAAAAGCCCATTAACCTCACCTGATTGATTTTTTTCAAAAGTAATAAATGCATTAACTGCTCTATAGAAAAATTCATTTTCTGAAAGAGGGTATATTTTAACTTTTTCTTGTGCAGGCAATTGAGCATATAGCTGATTATCATCTATTGTAATAATCACATCAAAACCTTCCATATATTCATAAACACCAGTATATTTATCTAATAATTCAGAATTTAATTCTATTTCTACTAATTCTTTAGGAATAACATAAGAGTTACCGCTAATTATGTTCATTAAAACTGTACTTATATCATCTATGTTATAGTGGGCTCTATTTACCGTTATAATAATAGTAATGTCTTGATCTACATATCTTGAAAGATAAGCAGTAAATCCTAAAGTATTTCCTCCATGGTAGACAACTTTACCTAAATCATCATCTTCTAAGATAAACCAACCAAGTCCATATCCACCTTCTAAATAGTCATCTTTTACGTGTACATCAAAAATCATATCTATAGTTTCAGATTTTGCAAGTTTTTCTGTGTAAAGTGCTCTATCCCACTTATAAAGGTCTTCAACAGTTGACCAAATGTATCCAGCACCATATGCGCCTTTAAGTAGTGTTTTATCTTCAGGTACAGGTGTTAGATCTATGTATCCACTGTATCCTTCGGCCATATTTTTACTTGTATTGCCATAGAAGACTCCGGTATTTTCCATTTTAAGAGGAGTAAAAATATTTTTGATTAGGTAGTCATCAAGTATCAACCCACTTACTTTTTCAACTATATATCCAAGTAAAACATAACCTGAATTATTGTATTGCCAGTCGCTTCCTGGATCAAATCTTAGAGGTTGATATTTAAACATACCAATAATCATATCTAAAGATATGTCGTCAGGGTCTATTGTAAATAGAGATGGTGAGTCTGTATAATTTTCTAAACCTGAAGTGTGAGTTAAAAGATTTCTAATTGTAATTTTATCACCTTCAACTACATCTTCTATGTATTTTGAAATTGTATCGTCTAAGTCTAAAAGTTCTTTCTCATACAGCTGCATTATTGCCATAGATGTAAAGGCTTTTGTTAGTGAACCAATTGCAAAAATAGTCTCGGAAGTGTTTTTAATTTCTTTTTCATGATTTGCATATCCATAAGATTTGCTAAATAGCACTTCATCTTCTTGTGCAACTAAAACAGCACCACTAAAACCTCTGTAGTTTTCCATTGCAGTAAGATATCTGTCAATGTGGCCTGCTGTATCTAATGTGGAAATTTCAGGTGATGTTATTAGGACTGTTTTAGTTTTATTATCCCAGTCAACATTCATGTCGAGAGTTTCACTTATAAACCTCAATGGTACATAAGTCCTGTTATCAAAAATCTGTGGAACTGTATCAAATGTTTTTTCAGTACCGTTTACTATAGCTGTATTATCACCAATTGTAAGTAAAATATCGGTGGAGTCTTTTTTTATTGAAACAGTTCTAGATTGATTATCCCACTCAACCTTAGCTCCTAAATTTTCAGCAATAAACCTTATTGGACAAAGAGTTCTTGAGTCCTCGTTTATAAAGGGTTGTGCATCTGGAAAAACTACAATTTCATTATCGATTTTAACTACTATGTCCTGATTTTCAGCTAATATTGTAAAACTAAGACAAGACATAATTAACAAAGCTGCGACTAAAAAAGATGTTATTTTTTTTGTCATAATCTTTTCTCCTTTAAAATAAGTATTTTTATATTAATATTACACCCGTAGGGCAAAAAAAACAAGCTTTAGCAGTGTTTTACCATATGGCAATCCATGACAATGTTTATAAAATTAGACATTCATTAGCTCACCAACATAGGATGAAAAGTATTTTAAGGATAGTTATGATTTTATCACAATGGAATGCATAAATATATAACTGAACTTATTTGACTATATGGGGTGCATGTAACAAATGTGAAGAAAAATATTCCAGAAACTAAAGTTTCGCAGTTTAGAGCCTGTAAATACTCCTCGGGGCCTTTGCAAAACTCGCTTCGCTCAAACAATGCTCTCCCTTTCCTCGTCGCATTAACAGGCTCTAATACTTGCTTCACAATGTTTTTTCTATATTTTTCTTTACTTAAATAATATGCACCCGACTATATGACTATCATTGCAGCGTCTGCTATGATATGTTATAATATGTATCAATATGTCGAAATAAAAATATAATTATTTAACTGGGCTTAAAGTATAGGCAATTTTATTTACATTACAATATGTAATATTTAAAAGTCCATAGAAAGGGGAAAAAATGAATACTAAACGCTGGATTGCAGTAGGAGCATTTTGTGGATTGTTATTTATCCAAATTTTGTCAAGCTTTGTAACCTCAAGTGATACTTTTGCTGGGTTTGAGGGGGCTAATTGGTCTACTGAAGTTTATAGGAGAGGTATTAGAGGAAATATAGCTATTTTAGAAATCAATGGGGCTATTATGGAAAGCGATAGTACATCTTTTTTATCAACTGAAACGTACAGGCATAAGGAGTTTTTAGAGCAATTAGAGCATGTATTTAAAAACGACAGTATAAATGGAGTTGTGCTTAAGGTGAATTCTCCAGGTGGAGGAGTGTTTGAAAGTGATGAGATACACAGAAAAATAGTAAGCCTAAAGGAGGAGAATGATAAGCCATTTGTTGTATATATGGGTAAATTAGCTGCTTCTGGTGGATATTATGTTTCAGCACCAGCAGATAAAATATATGCAGATAGAAACACTATAACAGGTTCCATTGGAGTTATTATTGGAAATCTTAATTTTAAAGAGCTTATGGACAATATTGGTATAGAAGAGAACTCAATTGTAAGTGGAAAAAATAAAAATATTTTATCTCCATACCAACACATGTCAGATGAACAGAGACAAATCATACAATCAATGGTTGATGAGATTCATGAACAGTTTTTAGATGTTGTAAGCCAAGGAAGAAATATTGAAAAATCAAAACTTAGAAGTATAGCTGATGGAAGAATATATAGTGCAAGTCAGGCAAAAGACGTTGGACTTATAGATGAAATAGGAACATTAGATGATGCTATTGATGAGGTTGCAAGCAGGGCAGAACTAAGTAATCCTAATGTTTTAAAGTATAAGCATGACAGTTTAGGATTTTTAAGTAGTTTTTTAGGTGACTTTAAAGGTACGATTTTTTCAAGAAGATCAATTGGACTTAGTGAATTAGAAAAACAAGTTTTAGATACAGAGTACTCATTGCCAATGTACTTGTGGAAACAATAAGGGGTGAGATATGTGAAAAGTTATAGAGCGGCTGGATTTTGGGTTAGGTTTTGGGCTTATATAATAGACTTAATATGTGTTTTAGTTTTAAGTTCTGTTACCATATCAATTTTATCATCAGTATTTAAAATACCCCAGCAGTATTTAGGTTGGATGAAAATGAGTTTTCTAATGGTTGGATTGATTGGTTTTGTTTATTTTACAATAATGACACGTTTTTGGGGTCAAACTATTGGAAAAATGATTTGTGGAATTATGGTTATAAAAACAAACGGGGAAGATATGGACTGGACAACAGCTATTGTAAGAGAAGTGGCAGGCAGGACTATTTCACAGTTTTTTGGAAGTCATTTAGGGTATTTAGTTATACCCTTTATACCTAAAAAACTCTCATGTCATGATTTGTTGTGTGACACTTATGTTGTTCATGTAGACGAGTTTGAAAAAAATAGATGGATAAATATCACAACAGAACCTGTATTAAATGTAAATGTAAATAGTGTTTTTCAGACAGAAGTTAATGAAAATGAAGTTAATGAAATTGAAGTTAATACAGATACTAACTCTGAATCGGAAGATACTGAATAATTTTATTTAGAAAAGATTATGTAAAAAGCTATAGGTAATCACAATTTGTGTTACGGATCTTAAAAATCTTCAGGTGGAGTATAGAATCTCCACCTGAATTCCCAATGATTAGTCACATTTGTGTTTATATGTCACCACTCAATTAAGTCAATATATATACTGAAATCTCCTTCTCCTATTGTCTCACACTGAATACCTATTTGCTGTTCTAATGTCATATCCATATCCGATGGCAGGTCAATGGTAAATTCATTCCATGCATCTTTTTTGAGGCTTCCATATCTTTGCCATGAGGAGTACCACTTAAAGTTTTCATAATCACCTTCAAAGGCCATAACATATGGTTGTATAGCTCTTATTGGAGCACCTAATGGCACCCATATTCTGAAAGTCACAGTTGATCCAGAGGGAATTATGGTGTGCAAATCTTTACATATGCCTAATATCTCATCTTTAGAAGCTGTTATATCCCATTTCAAAGATCTACTTCCGTCATAATATTTTTCTGTTGTATTAGATAAAGTAGATGAATTATTGTCTGAAATAAACCCTTCAATACTACCATCTTCCCAGTCAATTTTGGTATTGTTACTTGAATTTAATTTAACAGTTATCCTTTTTACATAAGTAGTTGTAAGACCTAAGTTGTTTGTAACACTTAGCTTCACTGAATAATTACCAGCTTCTGTATATCTATGATCTACAATTTCTCCAACTCCATTAGTTCCATCTCCAAAATCCCATGAGTATTGAGTAATATTTCCATGTAAATCATATGAATTTGTTGCATCAAAATTCACAATATCACCGATTGTAACTTCCATAGGTGTATAAATAAAAGAAGCTGTTGGCTTGTTATTTTCTTTTGTGTTATCCTCTGATCTTTTGGTCAGCTTGCCTATTATATAAGATATGTCCTTGTATTTAATATCTTCAATATTATAGTCAAACCCCCTTCTTTCAAACTCTTTAAACAACACATACCTTGACATGGAAATATTATATTGCCTAGCATTATTATAAATTTCAGATGAAACCATTAAAGTATGGGAGTTAATTTTAGAATCCTGGTAGGTTGACATCAATGTTTTTAAATTATCTAAAATTCTATTTAAGTTTGCTTCCTCTTTTTTTTCATTTGCATATTTTTCTGCTAAACATGCTGAAATAATAACATTATTAGATTTGTCACTAATTAAATCCATGTTAATGGACTTTTCTAAAATATCTTCTACAGCTCTATCTAAAGACTTATTAGTAAGCTTTAAATTTTTTAAAAGCTCTTTTGAATTGTCATTAATTGCTATTGTTTGTAGTACTATATTATTTGAATCAATTATCATTTCAAAACTTGGGTTAATATCTACATGTACATATGCATATATTTCTTTGTCAGAAGTAGCTCTATACAAAAGAAATATTAAAACAAAACTTGTAACCACTAAAAACTGTACAAACCTAAAATTCGGTTTATTATAAGTAACTTCTTTATTCAATACTTCGTCTCTAGTACTATCTATTAAATCCAGTTCTTCAAGAACTTTTTCTTTAGTATTTACAATTAGCTCCTCAGTAGGTAATAATTCTTGAGAATCTACTTTCTTTAATAGTTTTTCTAGTTTTTCAAGCTCCATAACTATATCCTCCTTTCTCCAGCATTTTTTTTAATTTCTGAATTCCTCTGCTTAAGCGAGATTTTACTGTCCCTATAGGAATATCCAATATAGTTGATATCTGAGTATAATTCATTTCCTTGAAATAATATAAGATAATAGGTATTCTAAAAGTATCTGTTAAACTACCGACAAATTTCTCCAGTTCTTTTATGGACTCCCTATCAACCAAATGTGTTTCTGGATGGAATTTGTTTTCAGATACATTTAAAAATTCAAAGTCCTTTTTTTCATTTGTAAAAAAATCTTTTATTATATTCATCCATCGCTTTTGTTTTCTATATCTATCCTTATATAAGTTTATAGTAATAGTATAAAGCCATGTATTAAAAGATTTGTTTTCATCATAATAGTCAAGGTTTTTTACAACTCTTACCCATGTGTCCTGAAAAAGGTCGTCAGCATCAAACTTATTATTGGTAAGCTGGTAGCACAATTTATAAACCTGTTGTTTATATATATCTATTAGAGATAATAATTTATGGCGTTTATTAAACCCATCTGTATCATGAAAATCAGTGATTTCCAAATACTCGCACCTTCCTCTCAAGCATTCTTTCCATTTACTTGATTTATAACTATTCTGATAGTACTTTTCAGAATAGAACCCTTTGATTTTATGTATGTTCCATTTGTTAACGGGGCAAAAAGGCACATGTGTTAGATGCACCCCCGTGAAAAGTGGAAGTAATATTTCGGCTAATCCTTAGTAAATATATCGCTATGTATTTATTATACATTAATATTTTAAAATTCTCTTCAATTATTTAAAACCTATTATTATTTTATTTACGTCTGTATTCTTAAAAAGTTCCCCAAAAAAATTTTTAATAGTAGGGAACTTTTTTCTGATTCAAGCGTAGAAAAGTAAAAAGAATTTAATAAAAAAGCAAAATGATTGGGAATATAAGCCTACATAAAAATATCAATTATAACTAGTCCCATTAATTAATAAAGTATTTAAATGTAGATTATATCTCAGTCAACTTGCTTAATATAAAAAAATATTATGGAGGAATAAGAAATGATTAAAAGAAAAACATCAATTTTAGTAGTATTTGTAATGCTTCTTACTTTATTGCTTCCACTTACAAACGCTACTGCAAGTAAAAAAAGTGTAAATGTTACCATCAATACCTCGCTAGAAAGAACACAAATAAGTCCTTTAATCTATGGTGTAAACCAAGACCTTCCAGGACAAAATGTAACAGCTAGAAGGCTTGGTGGAAACAGACTTACTGGCTACAATTGGGAGAACAATGCTTCTAACGCAGGAGACGACTGGCACCACATAAATGACAATTTTCTTCTTCGTTCAACTGGTGTTCCAATGGCAGATTATGACAAGCCCGGTTCTGTTGTAACAACTTTTCATAATCAATCCCTTGAGCAAAATGTACAACATACATTAATAACACTTCAGGCAGCAGGATATGTCTCTGCTGATATGAATGGCTACGTTGAAGAGTCAGAAGTAGCACCTTCGGGCCGCTGGAAAGAGGTAAAGTTTGAAAAGGATGCTCCATTTTCACTAGAACCTGATTTAAATGACGACTATGTTTATATGGATGAGTTTGTGAATTTTCTTGTAAACAAGTTTGGAGATGCGTCAACACCAACAGGAATAAAAGCCTATGCCATAGATAATGAACCTTGCTTATGGTACCACACCCACCCTCTACTTCATCCACAAAAAGCATCTTGTGCAGAAGTTGTTGAAAAGGGAGTAGCTTTATCAAAAGCTGTTAAGAACGTAGATCCTTATGCTCAAATATTTGGTCCTTCTTTATATGGATTTAATGCATATCTTTCATTTCAAGGTGCTCCTGACTGGGACAACCTGAAAGGAAGCTATAATTGGTTTGTTGACTACTATCTTGATCAGATGAAAAAAGAATCAGATAAAGAGGGAAAAAGACTTCTGGATGTTTTTTCTGTGCATTATTATTCCGAAGCAAGAGGCGGAGGTAGTAGAGTAACATTTGGAGAAGATGTCAGAAATATTGAATGTAATAAAGCACGCCTTCAAGCACCTAGAACATTATGGCAAGGAGAATATAGGGAAGACAGCTGGATAGCTGAGTCATGGGCTGATGATTTCCGTCCAATAATACCAAAACTTCAAGAATCAATAAACACCTATTATCCTGGAACAAAACTTGGTATTACAGAATATGATTTTGGTGGAGGTAATCATATTACAGGTGGTATTGCTCAAGCTGATGTTCTAGGCATATATGGGAAATACGGGGTTTATTATGCTACATATTGGGGTGATCAAAATAAGAACTATATTGTAGCAGGACTTAATTTATACACAAACTATGATAGTAATGGTTCTACCTATGGAAATACTAATGTTAAATGTGACGTTTCAGACCATACACTTGGTTCGGCATATGCCTCAATTGTTGATGAAAAAGACGATAAACTTCATATAATTTTGCTAAATAAAAACTATGATGAATCTACAACCTTTAACCTTTCAGTTGAAAGCTCATCAAAGTATAAGTCAGGCAAAGTCTTTGGATTTGACAGAACAACTTCAGATATTACTGAGAGAACTCCTATAACAAATATTGACAATAACAACTTCACTTACACATTACCTCCTTTATCAGCCTTCCACATAATCCTTGACAGTAATGACGAAGGAATACTTTTTGGAGATCTCAATGGTGATGGTAAGGTTAATTCAGTCGATTACGTATTACTTAGGAGATACTTACTTGAAATTACTACTGACATAAATTTGCTTGCAGCTGACTTAAATGGTGATAATCTAATAGATTCAACTGATTATACTATTTTAAGAAGATATTTACTTGAAATAATACCTTCACTACCTTATGTTAATCATTCGGAAAACGAATCACCTGAGGCAGCTTTTAGTTTTTCACCAGACGAAATAACTACTGACACTCGTATAACCTTTGATGCATCAGAATCTTTTGATCCTGATGGAAGCATCTCTCATTACGCATGGAATTTTGGAGATGGGAAAGAGGGTAGTGGGAAAATAGTAAACTACATGTATAATAACCCTGGAAGTTATGAAATTAAACTGGTTGTTACTGATAATTTAGGTTTAACTGATAGCATTACAAAAACTATAGAAGTAACATCAGCTACAGGAGATAATGCTAAGTTTAATTTTGAAGATGGTACATTACATAGCTTTAATGTTGGAGGAGATGTTACTTCTGAAATATCAAATACATCAAGTAAAGCTTTTAGAGGAAATCGTTCGTTAAAATGGGATATAACTTCTACAGGTATGGAAGAAAAAGCTATTGCGAACATTTTGATAGATGGTTCTCCAATTGTCAAACCTGGAGAAACAATAACATATAGAGTATGGATACCATCAGATGCTCCAATAAGGTCTATTCAACCATACATTATGCCTCATTCTATAGACTGGACATTTATTGATTGGAACTCTACATGGGGTGGGTATGAATATCTAAAAAAAGATGATTGGAATGAATTCACACTTCTTTTTCCTGAAACTTCAGATGGTTTATTACCACAACAAATTGGTATTCAATGTGAAACTAATGGAGCTGGAAGCTTTACTCTTTATGTTGACTCCATTGATTGGTAGTTAATTTTAAAATATTATTTTTTGACGTATTAAGAAATGTCTGAGATAGTACTTCCACTTTTCACGTGGCATATTTGTTATCAAATAAGGCCTGTAGTGAAAAGTGGAAGTTATATTTTCAGCGTTTCTAAGGCAAAGCCGCAAGAATTTAGAATCTTGCGACTTTATGCATTTGTTGGAATATCTAATTCTTTCTTTGTGATTCGTTGGCAATATTTTGAACAGTTTTAGGAGATAGTTTTGCAACTCTCAACTATCTATCCACCTGTACATTGTAATCGTCTCTTTTTGAGTATCTGTTATCAATAATTATTATGTCACCTTTGAAAAATTCTGAATTTTGGGCATTTAAGCCACCTTCTTCATCCCATTTGTCAATTGCAATATCGCTATCCACATATTTAAATACCACTTGATCAATTTTTATTCCTTCTATTACAAACTCTACTATTATATATCCGCCCTTTAGCCTATTGCTTTCTATATGTGGCTCTTTATCTCTTACAACAGGTATGGATTCAGATGGTATAAAGTAAGCTCCTCTCCATTCTCCTTCTATTTGGTCTGTTGCTTCCATTGGAAAGTTGTCCAAAAGTGTTAGAGAACCTAGCTTGTCATTATTATATACAATTTCTAAACTATCTCTGTTACTTCCTGCTTTTATAAGATAGGTACTGCCCATGTTGTAATAGAGATCAATTCTTTTGTCACTTCCCGTTGAAGGATCATATGTATGGTAAAACCTTGGCTTTATTTCTACCCTGTCAACATCTCCTGCTAAGCTATTTAATCCTCTACTGTTAAATCTAAAGAAAAATGCATATCCCTTTTTAATGTGTGTATTTCTTATATCAGGTCTATTTCCAACAGGAAAATCACTTACCTTTAATTCTACACCTTTAGAAGTTCCATCACTATTGTGAAAAAATGTTCTCCAGGAAGGGTCTTCTATTCCTGTTATTCTAAAATTATACAATTCACAAATAATTCTTATTCTGTTGTTTGCCAATGTAAAAGAATTACCTGCTCTATCTTGGGCATATACATTTAAATACCAGTCACCAGTGCGTATTTTTTCACTGTGCACAGGTATTTGAATAGTTCTTTGTGTTTCTCTTCCTTCTGGTGTTGTAATATCCATTTCTACAGATGTGCCACTATCACCCTCCCGGTGCCATCTGTATACAACTCTACTTATTCCACTTAAGTTATCACTTATTGTGAATGAAATTCTGTTATCATGATGATAATAATAGCCATTCCAGCCATCTGCAAACCTGTTCCTGCCAGTATTGTTATATGTAATATTTGGTCTTGTTGTGTCAATTTTATATGTTCCTGATGTGCTGTTATATCTTTCTGTTGGTTCTGATGTGTTGGAGCTTGGCCTAGAACTTGACCAACTGCCACTTGGTGGAGATCCTTCATCCCATGATTTAGTTCCAGAAGTCCAGCCTGTTAAACTAGCACTTAATTCACCTATGCTATCCTCTGTAAGTGTAACTGTTGTATTATTAGTTATTGTATTGGGGTTTGGAAGGTTAGCTCCAGTTACCCTTATGTTTCCGATATTCCAATTTTGAGTAAATCCCCAAGAGGTACTAGATGTGAATGTATTGCGGCTGCTTTCTCCTGTTATTTGGTCGGTTTCAAATGTTGTGTAGCTGTATGATCTTGATTCTAAATCTGCTTTTTGGGTTGATGTATCTCCATCGACATACACTCTTACAGTTACAGGTTTATTAGTCCAATCAGACTCTTCAGGGTCAAATTTAATAGTACCTTCTGCTGGATTGATAACTACTGGTTCGGGTGCTGGAGTTGGCTCTGGTGTTGGCAATACTTCAACTTGAATATGAGTGAAGTACCAGTAGATACCATTTGGGAAATCCTCACTGTATGCAATAGATCTGTGACTTCCATTAGCTGACCAAGGAGCTATTCCTTGAGGTGGTACTTCCTGGTCTGACATAACACAAAGATAAATATTTATAGTTTCAGCTTTGGTCAAAGTGATAGTTTTACTATTTAGATTATCAATGATGGATACGTCACGCCAGCCATCACCATATATTTGTAAATCGTATTTAGATATGTTACTGAACTCGGCTGAAAGGCTTAAATCTGTAAAAACAATCGTATCACCAGTGTAAGCAGTTAATTCTCGTTTTTCATAGCTTGATGATTCAACAAAATCTCTTGTGTTACCATTTTCTTGTATTGCTTGAGTTATAAATTTTGCTTCTGGTTTTTCAATCGTATTTCCATTAACATCTTCAACATATATATCAAGAAAATAACAAGTGACATCATTAGCATGTACTACAAGGTTCAAAATTGCTTTTAAAATCAAAAATAAAACTATATATGATGATCCTACTAAACCTTTTCGCACTTATTATTCACCCCTTAAATCTTTTAATAAGTCTTTGTAAACTGCTATTCCCTCATAATCTCTTTGTTCTCCTGTTTGGTTGTTGCGAATAGAAACAACAAACTCAAATTCCATTCCTTTTTCAAGCTCAAACATGTTATCTTTTGTTGTGTAGTATTTCATCAGCCTGTATAAGTTTCCTAAAGTTTGTCCGGGTGTTCTCCAATTATTTAACTTTATTGTAGACCAAGCACTACCAAAACCATCAGGACCAAAAGCAGGAATATCGGCTTCATTCATTGGATAGTTAGTAAATTCAATTTTAACTTCATAATCAGAAGTATATTTTGTCCAGTTCTCTAATCTTATCTGGAATTCGAAATCTTTTCCATATATAATAGCTATATCTGGCTCAATAAAATCTGGAGGTTGTTCTGTATTAATTGTTACTGTTCGTGTGCTTCCATTCCATCCAACATTAGCTCCTAATGTCTCACTAATAAACCTCAAAGGCACCATTGTTCTATCAATCTGAATTTCAGGAGCAACATCAATTTCCATAGTCTCATCGTTTAAAAAAACCTTTGTGCTTCCTATCTGCAAAATTATTAAAGTTTCACCTTTTCTAATAAATACGGACTGAGAAAGACCTTGCCAAATAACTTCACAACCCATCCTTTCACTTATAAACCTTATTGGAACCATAGTCCTACCATCTTTTATGTATGGTTGTCTATCAAATTCCACTTTTTCACCATTAACTAAAACTGTAATATCATTTGTTGCAAATGAGACACTGGCAATAGTAAGTGTTAGTAGTGATAAAACGATAAAAATACTTAATTTTTTCATAATGGAAACCTCCGATATAAATTTTTAAGTTATTTTGAAATACTTATTGAACATTCTAGAAATAGATAAAGAATAAAAACCCTATATAACTATTTTAACAAAAATTACAGGTATATAGCAACGATTTTTTAAAAACAAGTATTAAGTATATTATGCCTACTAGATAATAGTCACTTGTAGTCGAAGTGTTGTCACCATCCACTGCTTCAAGGGATTACACCGTGAAAATGAATCTATACATGCGTTTTGGGATAAAGGAGTATTGGGTTGTTTCTCCAAAAAACAGTGAAATACAGGTTTTTACGTTGCAAGATGGGGTGTATGGTGAACTGATAAATTATAGAGTAGGAAGTGTTTTGAAATCAGCGCTATTTACATATTTAGCCGTGGATATTGATGATATTTTTTAAAAAATCCTTTTGAGTTATTTGCCTTTAAAACTTTATTTCTATGATATCTTTTAACAGGAAATTAAACATGCAATTTCCAGTAATATATAAGAATTAAATAGGTAAAAGTATAAGTTTAGAGTTTTAACCACACAAAATAACTAAGCACCAAAAAACAAAAACCCCTATTGGGTTTTTGAGTTTTTTACCAATAAGGAGTTTTTATTTAGAGTGTTTATTAGAAAACTAATTATTTCTAGGGAATTCATTTACAATTTTTTGAACAGTTTCAATAGGAAGTTTTGTGACTCTTGCTATTTTTTCCAGAGAATCACCGTCTTTAATCATTTCAATTACAACTTCCATTCTAGCTTCAAGTCTAGCTTCTATTTTTTCATTTTCAATAACTCGTTCAATAGCGTATACCATATTTTCCACCTTGCCTTCCTTCATAAAAATATCGTCAATTTCTTTTTCAACATCAGGCTTTAAACCTCTTGCAGCTATATTCTTAAACCAATTCCATAATACGTTTGTATCTTCAAGTGAAAGATCAGTTACTTTTTGTGCCATTTCTTTCAGTCTAACAATTAAATCACTACTTCTATCTTTTGTCTTATCAATAAAGAAAACCGAGCCAATTAAATTTGCAAGATTTAAAAGCTCCTCATCTGTGTATCTTTTAATATCAAATAATATATATTTAAAATCCAGCACTAAATCTCCAAATTCTTCATATTTAAATAATGTTTCTTTAAAACACCTTTTAGCAGTCCAGTTATCAGTGCCATTATATAAAACACATGGAACGATTACAGGTAATCTAAAGTTCTTTTTACTTACATCATCTGAGTCGATATCCTTAAGTACTGTTCTCCATATCTCTACCATATAAAGAAGCAATCTATAAGGCATTTGAAAATCAACACTTGATTGTAATTCAAGTAAATAAAAATAAATACTACTGCCATCTATATTTACTTTGTAAACTAAATCTGCTTCTTTATTTTTAAAATCAGGGAGTATAAAAGATTTATCAACAAGATCAACATCATCAGAAGTTATTTTCTTTGCCCATCCCTGATCCACAAAACTTCTTAAAAGCTGAACAAACAATCTTTTAATACTCAATATATATTTATATCCCTTATCATTGGGATTATGTATTTCGTCTTTCAATCTATCACTTCCTTGTAATAATATTATATCATTAACAAGGCTTTTAAAGCCACTAATTTTTATAAATAAATAGGCATTAAGAAATGATCGAGATGTATCAAAAACTAAGTCAACTATCTATCCACTTGTACATTGTAATCATCTCTTTTGGAGTATCTATTATCAATAATTATTATGTCGCCTTTGAAAAATTCTGAATTTTGGGCATTAACTCCACCTTCTTCATCCCATTTATCAATTGCAATGTCTCTATTCACATATTTAAATACCACTTGATCATTTTTTATTCCCTCTATTACAAACTCTACTATTATATATCCCCCTTTTAGCCTATTGCTTTCTATATGTGGCTCTTTATCTCTTACAACAGGTATGGATTCAGATGGTATAAAGTAAGCTCCTCTCCATTCTCCTTCTATTTGGTCTGTTGCTTCCATTGGAAAGTTGTCCAAAAGTGTTAGAGAACCTAGCTTGTCATTATTATATACAATTTCTAAACTATCTCTATTACTGCCTGCTTTTATAAGATAGGTACTGCCCATGTTGTAATAGAGGTCAATTCTTTTGTCACTTCCCTTTGAAGGATCATATGTGTGGTAAAACCTTGGCTGTATTTCTACTCTGTCAACATCTCCTGTTAAGCTATTTAATCCTCTACTGTTAAATCTAAAGAAAAATGCATATCCCTTTTTAATGTGTGTATTTCTTATATCAGGTCTATTTCCAACAGGAAAATCACTTACCTTTAATTCTACACCTTTAGAAGTTCCATCACTATTGTGAAAAAATGTTCTCCAGGAAGGGTCTTCTATTCCTGTTATTCTAAAATTATATAATTCACAAATAATTCTTATTCTGTTGTTTGCCAATGTAAAAGAATTACCTGCTCTATCTTGGGCATATACATTTAAATACCAGTCACCAGTGCGTATTTTTTCACTGTGCACAGGTATTTGAATAGTTCTTTGTGTTCCTCTTCCTTCTGGTGTTGTAATATCCATTTCTACAGAGGTACCACTATCACCATCCCTGTGCCATCTGTAAACAACTCTACTTATTCCACTTAAGTTATCACTTATTGTAAAAGAAATACTGTTATCATGATGATAATAATAGCCATTCCAGCCATCTGCAAACCTGTTCCTGCCAGTGTTGTTATATGTAATAGTTGGTCTTGTTGTGTCAATTTTATATGTTCCTGATGTGCTGTTATATCTTTCTGTTGGCTCTGATGTGTTGGAACTTGGACTAGAACTTGACCAACTGCCACTTGGTGGAGATCCTTCATCCCATGATTTAGTTCCAGAAGTCCAGCCTGTTAAACTAGCACTTAATTCACCTATGCTATCCTCTGTAAGTGTAACTGTTGTATTATTAGTTATTGTATTGGGGTTTGGAAGGTTAGCTCCAGTTACCCTTATGTTTCCGATATTCCAATTTTGAGTAAATCCCCAAGAGGTACTTGATGATATTGTATTGCTACTTGTTTCTCCTGTTATTTGGTCTGTTTCAAATGTTGTGTAGCTGTATGATCTTGATTCTAAATCTGCTTTTTGGATTGTTGTATCTCCATCTACATACACTCTTACAGTTACAGGTTTATTAGTCCAATCAGACTCTTCAGGGTCAAATTTAATAGTACCTTCTGCTGGATTGATAACTACTGGTTCTGGTGCTGGTGTTGGCTCTAGTGTTGGCAATACTTCAACTTGAATATGAGTGAAGTACCAGTAGATACCATTTGGGAAATCTTCACTGTATGCAATAGATCTGTGACTTCCATTAGCTGACCATGGAGCAATCCCTTGAGGTGGTACTTCCTGGTCTGACATGACACAAAGATAAATATTTATGGTTTCAGCTTTGGTTAAAGTGATAGTTTTACTATTTAGATTATCAATGATGGATACGTCACGCCAGCCATCACCGTATATTTGTAAATCGTACTTAGATATACTGCTGCCTTCAGGTGAAATACTTATATCTTTGAAATCAAGCTTATCACCTATATATGCAGCTAATTTTCGTTTTTCGTGATTTGAGGATAAAATAAAATTTCTCATATCTCCATCTTTTTTTATTACATCTATCATAAATCTAGCTTCAGGTTTTCTTATTTCAATTCCATTTATATCGTATACTTTTACATCTACAAGGTAACAAATAACATAATTTGCGTAAATTAATGGTGAAATTATATATGATATTAAGAACACGGTTATAAATAAATATATGATATTAAGAACACGGTTATAAATAAAACTATAAACCTTTTCACCTATTTTACCTCCTTAGGTCTTTTAGTAAATCTTTATATATTGCTGTTCCTTCATAGTTTCTTTGTTCTCCAGTATCGTTATTACGAATTGAAATAGTAAATTTAAAAATCATATCTTTTTCAAGCTCAAAAAATTTATCTTTTGTTGTATAATACTTTCTAAGACTATATATTTCTCCTAACGTCTGCCCAGGAGTTTTCCAACTATCAAATATTACTTTTGACCATGCACTTCCAAAACCATCAGGGCCAAAAGCTGGAACATCGGCTGTATTTATTGGATAGTTAGTAAATTCAATTTTAACTTCATAATTATAACCATGATAATTATTCCAATTTTCCAATCTTACTTGAAATTCAAATCCGTCAAATTCATGATTAGGATATACAACTTTTATTTCGGGTTCAATAAAATCACTTTGAATAGTTTCTATTGATACTGTTCTTGTAGTATGATCCCATTTTACAGTGTATCCCATAGTCTCGCTTATAAACCTTAATGGAACCATAGTTCGGTCAATATTGATTTCTGGAGCTACATCAAGTTGGACAAATTCTTCATCCAAGTAAACCTCGGTTTTACCAATAGTCAGTATAATAAAAGTATGTCCTCTTCGTATAAATACTCTTTTTGTTTTACTTTCCCATTCAACATCACATCCAATTTCTTCGGCAATAAACCTTATTGGAACCATAGTCCTACCATCTTTTATGTATGGTTGTCGATCAAACTCCACTTTTTCACCATTAACTAAAACGGTGATATCATTTGTTGCAAATGAGACACTGG
This sequence comes from Acetivibrio alkalicellulosi, assembly GCA_008125075.1. Classification (GTDB taxonomy): domain Bacteria; phylum Bacillota; class Clostridia; order Acetivibrionales; family Acetivibrionaceae; genus Herbivorax; species Herbivorax alkalicellulosi. The sequence continues at coordinate 619,057 of VLTH01000002.1, forward strand.
CAATAGTAAGTGTTAGTAGTGATAAAACGATAAAAATACTTAATTTTTTCATAATGGAAACCTCCGATATAAATTTTTAAGTTATTTTGAAATACTTATTGAACATTCTAGAAATAGATAAAGAATAAAAACCCTATATAACTATTTTAACAAAAATTACAGGTATATAGCAACAATTTTTAAAAACAAAAAACTTCAAGCAATCCATATCAGTATAGGATGCAAATATCTTAAACAAATTGTTTTTGTTATTTGGTATTTTAGATGTAACATCAGTAGATTGTATAGAGGCACTTAGTTTAGATATAAATGATAAATGATTATGAAGATGCTGTGGTAGCTAACTGTTCAAAGAGACATGAAATAGAATATATAACGAGAAACTTGAAGGATTAATCTTATGAATGAATTTTTAATTTAAAAAAGATAATCAAAACAAGACTATATTATGTAAATGAAAAATTGTTATAAGTTAATGCTTATACTGTTTTTCGTTTTTTTAATTAATTAAGTCAAATTCCCAATTTAAAAATTTATATCTTCCGAATAAGTAAGGAAAAAAGACAAAGGGGGATTGTGCTCAAGTAAGGGTATGGTAAATATAGAAAGATTAAACTTTGGGAGGTATATAATGTGAAAACTAAAAGAATTTTAGCATTAATAACAGCTTTTGTGATATCAACGGGACTGTTTGGGTCAATTCCTTTAAACGCAGACAGAATATACGTGGATGTGATTGTTTGTGACGACTTTGAAATTAACTATGATGGATGGTGCAATAGTGGAGAAAACACATTTTTATCAGCAGTTGAAAATCAGGGAAATAATTTTACAAGAGGTATGATGGTAACAAAACGTTCATCTAAGAATGACGGAGCGTATTCGCAAAAGGGTTTATATCTTGATGGTGGTAAGAGTTATAATTATAGCGTTTTTGTAAAGCATGATGGAGATGATATTGAAACATTTAAGTTTTCCTTAAGCTATCAGGATACAGAAACTGGGGAATTAAATTCAAAAGTAATTGCAACTGAAGATGTTGCAGGTGGAGAATGGATTGAGCTTTCAACAGAGTATAAAGCACCAAAAACTGCATCAGATATTACTTTGTCAATCACAACTGATAGTACTTCAGATTTCATTTTTGATGATGTAACTATAACTAAAAAAAGAAAAATTAAAGCAAATACAGTATCAGCAGCAAATACAGTATCCGCAGCAAATAGTAATGTTGGATTAAAAGATATGTATGCAAATTATTTCAGAGTTGGTTCGGTACTTAACTCTGGAACAGTAACTAATTCAACAATAACGGCTATGATCTTGAGAGAGTTTAACAGTATAACTCATGAAAACGAATTTAAGCCTGATGCTACACTGGTTCAATCAGGTTCAACTAATACAAATATTAACGTTTCCCTAAATCGTGCAGCAAGTATTTTAAACTTCTGTGCACAAAATAATATAGGCGTTAGAGGTCATACCTTAGTTTGGCATAGTCAGACTCCTGAATGGTTCTTCAAGCACAATTTCCAAAACAATGGCAATTGGGTATCCGAATCAGTTATGGATCAGCGTATGGAAAGCTACATAAAAAATATGTTTGCTGAAATAAAAAGACAGTATCCATCGCTAAATCTTTATGCCTACGACGTTGTAAATGAGGCTGTGAGTGATGATTCTAACAGAACAAGAAATTTTGGGGGAGCAAGAGAACCCGGATATGGAAGTGGAAAATCTCCATGGGTTCAGATTTATGGAGATAATAAGTTTATTGAGAAAGCATTTATATATGCAAGAAAATATGCCCCAGAAGGTTGTGAGCTTTACTATAATGATTACAACGAATATTGGGATCATAAGAGAGACAGTATAGTTGCATTGTGTACATCCTTATACAATAAGGGTTTGCTTGATGGTATGGGAATGCAGTCGCATATCAATTCAGACATGAACGGATTTACAGGTATACAAACCTATACAACGGCCTTACAGAGATATATAAATATAGGCTGTGATGTTCAGATTACAGAACTTGATATAAGTACGGAAAATGGCAAATTTAGTGCACGTCAGCAGGCTGATAAGTATAGAGCTATTTTTCAAGCAGCTATCGATGTAAATAAAAACTCCAACAAAGGAAAGGTTACAGCAGTTTGTGTGTGGGGACCTAATGATGCCAATACTTGGATTGGTTCTGAAAATGCACCTCTTTTATTTGATAGAAATAATCAACCGAAGGCAGCTTATAATGCATTAGCTTCCCTTATTCCACAATCGGAATGGGGCGATGGTAGCAACCCAATCGGTGGTGGAATAGTACGACCAGATGAGCCGGATGCAAATGGATATTATTATCATGATACATTCGAAGGCAGCATGGGTCAATGGACTAATAGAGGATCTGCAGAAATTTTATTAAGTGGCAGAGTAGCTTATAAAGGTTCAGAGGCACTTTTAATTAAGGATCGCACAGATGCATGGAACGGAGCACAACGTGCATTAAGTCCTATAACATTTGTTCCTGGAAATAAATATTGTTTTAGTTCTACTGCTATGTTTATTGAAGGTGGTACTTCGGCAACATTCTGCATGAAACTGCAATATGTGGATTCAAATGGTGATACTCAATATGATACTATAGACATGAAGACTACAGTTGCAAACCAATGGGTTCACCTATATAATCCAGAATACAGGATTCCTGCTGATGCAAGAGATATGTATGTTTATGTGGAAACAGCAGAAGATACTATGAATTTCTATATAGATGAAGCTATTGGAGCAGTTGCAGGAACTGTAATTACTGGACCTGCTGAAATTAAGTTTATGCTTGGAGACTTAGACTTTAACGGTTCTATTAACTCTATTGACTATGTATTAGCAAAGAGGGGGGTACTTCAACTAGGATTTCCTAGCGATGCTGCTAAGCTCGCAGCTGACGTTAATCAGGATGGACAAGTAAATAGCACTGACATCGCCCTTTTAGCGCGTTACATTTTAGGAATAATTGATAGATTTCCTGTTGCAGAATAGCCTGAACCTCACTAACCTAATTATGAAGCTGTTTTTAAGTACAGTGCGGCTCTTAATTCTTATCTGACTCAGTGCTCACAGCCAAGAAATACTCACTGGTGGGGATATGTAAGGCATTATATTTATAATGTACTTCCGTATTTCTTCCATGAGTAAAAGCTTATAAAAGCTAATTTAACCTTGGTATTAACTGAAGAACAGTGGTTCTGCAAAGAACTGCCGAGACTGTCACAAAAAGCTCAGCATTAGCTGGGCTTTTTGTGTGCAAATCTTGGCTTTATTTCTAACCTGTCAGCATCTCTCAGTTTATTTTTTTCGCTTAAATAACATTCGCACTCCAAAGAATATTTGTTAAAAAAATAACAAAACGTGACTATAGACACGAGAATTATATTTAAGCAGCCATATAAAAAGATTAATGAAGAACAAATGCAGCAAAATTCTAGATTAAATTCACAAATAATTGAGGGATTAAGGGCTGTTGAAACAATTAAAGGAAATGCAAATGAAGAAAATGAGTTAGAAAGTATTGAAAGAGAGTACATAAGATCTCTTAGAATAACTTTAAAAGCAGGTATGCTATCAAATGTACAGGGGTCAATATCAAGTCTTATACAAACTGTTGGAAATCTTCTTTTAATGTATTTTGGAGTTATGCAAGTTATTAATAATGAAATAACATTAGGTAGTATGATGGCATTTATGACACTGTCAGTATATTTTATGGATCCAATAGGAAGATTGATAATGCCGTCTGTTTTTCCAAGGGAAGCAACTGGTGATTTTAAGTTTGACTCAAGTAATAAAAGTGTTACTACAATAAATAGCTTTGGAAGAATCAATGCTCTTTTAGAAGGTGAAACAAGGATAAGTGTCGGTATTGATGGAATAAGCAAGACTTTTTTATTAAAGGTAGAGGAAAGAAAGGATAACTCGGTAACAGACATTGAAATTGGTGATTATGACGAAGAAATGGAAGTAGGTAAACAAAGCATATCTGCAAGCCGATATTCAGTTTTAGTTGAACATCGGCTTATTAATCTGTTATGTTAATAAGTGATGTTATCATAGTATTTTATTACATCTTTTCTTCAAAATCATTTAGGCTATCAGATTTTGCTGCCAATTTATGCCATTTGGACAAAATAACCAAATCTTTTTGATCTTTTATTTTTGTAGCTAATGATTCAGGTACATTGCCTAAATCTTCAAGAAGTTCTAAAATGTCTTCCACCTTACCTTCAATCTTACCTTCAATCTTACCTTCAATCTTACCTTCAATCTTACCTTTCATTTCAATAGCTGGATCATACAATGTTCGTACCATATTATACACCTCCGTGCTTGTTTTTGTATAGTCACCATACTTACTATATAAATACTCTGTTATATTCATAATTACCCGTAATATTTTTTCTAAATCACTTATGAGAATTTCATTACTCTCATTTATTTCTCTTAATGTATCAATAGTATTTCTAATTGTGTCTAGCAATATGTTAAACTCTTCATTAATTAAATGTGCTTTTTCGGTATATTCTTTTTTACTATTGTAGATTGATGCTATTCTTTTTCTTGATTTAAATACCTGTAGAGGAAGTAGTGGATATAGCTTTTTGTCTTTTAATTTTTGTGCTGAATATTGCCAATATTTCATTGTTGGTACTTTATAACGTACTTCTTTTCCGTCTGGTAAAACCATTACAAAAGATAATTCATCTTTTATGTTTTGGTTTTCTTCAATAAAAATAACCAATTGTTTAGGAAAATCAAGCCGTATTTCTTCATTATCGTTTGTATTATTTAAATTCAATTCCCTTGCTTTTTCAAATCCATAAAAAAACATTCTTATTACCATGCTGTTATCATTTGTTGTCTGAAACTCAATGTGATAGTGATATAAATGTGTATCTCTATAAATATTTATAAAAACATCACCTATTATTCTATCGAAATCATCTTTTATAAATTCACTATTTCCATACTCAATGTTTACATCATCAGCAATGAAATTTTCGTTAAAAAGTCCATTTATCATATCAATCATAACTTTTTTAGACATTTTAAAAAGGACTTTCATAATTTGGTCTAATTTAATTTTTTCCTGCTTTTTATTATTATTTTTCTTACCCATACTAACCTCGTTACTTTGTTAAATTAATTTTATCATATTTCTTAATTGTTGTAAATTTTTAAGGGATAACAGGATAACAATGAAAAAATGCAAATCAACAATAACAAAACTTTAAATGGGAAATTACATTAAAATAAAGGTGCTATGCCAATAGATCCACTTATTCAATCTACTAATGTTGAACATAATGGAGTTAATGAGCCAAAAACAATAATTTAAATATCAAATAATATATATTTACAATCTAGCACCAAATCTCCAAATTCTTCATACTTAAATAAAGTTTCCTTAAAACACCTTTTAACAGTCCAGTTGTCAGTGCCATTATATAAAACACATGGAACGATTACAGGTAACCTAAAGTTCTTTTTTTGTGCATCATCTGTGTCGATATCCTTAAGTACTGTTCTCCATATCTCTAACATATAAAGAAGGAATCTATAAGGCAATTGAAAGTCAACACTTGATTGTAATTCAAGTAAATAAAAATAAATACTACTGCCATCTATATTTACTTTGTAAACTAAATCTGCTTCTTTATTTTTAAAATCAGTTAGAATAAAAGCTCGGGGGCATCGAGACCCTGAGCTTTTAAGTCTTTCACTTTGTTCCAAGACTTCTAATAAAAGATTTATCAACAAGCTCAACATCATCAGGAGTTATTTTCTTTGCTCATCCCTGATCCACAAAACTTCTTAAAAGCTGAACAAACAATCTTTTAATACTCAATATATATTTATATCTCTTATCATTGGGATTATGTATTTCATCTTTCAATCTATCACTTCCTTGTTAATAATATCATTAACAGGGCATTTAAAACCACTATTTTTTATAAATAACTAAGTCACCTATCTACCTGAACTTTGTAATCATCTCTTTTTGAATATCTGTTATCGATAATTATTATGTCACCTTTAAAAAACTCTGAATTTTGGGCATTTACTCCACCCTCTTCATCCCATTTGTCAGTTGTAATGTCTCTATCAACATATTTAAATACCACTTGATCATTTTTTATTCCTTCTATTACAAACTCTACTATTATATAACCGCCTTTTAACCTATTGCTTTCTATATGTGGCTCTTTATCTCTTACAACAGTTATGGATTCAGATGGTATAAAGTATGCACCTCTCCATTCTCCTTCTATTTGGTCTGTTGCTTCCATTGGAAAGTTGTCTAAAAGTGTTAGAGAACCTAGCTTGTCATTATTATATACAATTTCTAAACTATCTCTGTTACTTCCTGCTTTTATAAGATAGGTACTTCCCATGTTGTAATAGAGATCAATTCTTTTGTCACTTCCCGTTGAAGGATCATATGTATGGTAAAACCTTGGCTTTATTTCTACCCTGTCAACATCTCCTGCTAAGCTATTTAATCCTCTACTGTTAAACCTAAAGAAAAATGCATATCCCTTTTTAATATGTGTATTTCTTATATCAGGTCTATTTCCAACAGGAAAATCACTTACCTTTAATTCTACACCTTTAGAGGTTCCATCACTATTATGAAAAAATGTTCTCCAGGAAGGGTCTTCTATTCCTGTTATTCTAAAATTATATAATTCACAAATAATTCTTATTCTGTTGTTTGATAATGTAAAAGAATTACCTGCTCTATCTTGGGCATATACATTTAAATACCAGTCACCAGTGCGTATTTTTTCACTATGCACAGGGATTTGAATAGTTCTTTGTGTTTCTCTTCCTTCTGGTGTTGTAATATCCATTTCTACAGAGGTGCCACTATCTCCCTCCCTGTGCCATCTGTATACAACTCTACTTATTCCACTTAAGTTATCACTTATTGTAAATGAAATACTGTTATCATGATGATAATAATAGCCATTCCAGCCATCTGCAAACCTGTTCCTGCCAGTGTTGTTATATGTAATAGTTGGTCTTGTTGTGTCAATTTTATATGTTCCTGATGTGCTGTTATATCTTTCTGTTGGCTCTGATGTGTTGGAACTTGGACTAGAACTTGACCAACTGCCACTTGGTGGAGATCCTTCATCCCATGATTTAGTTCCAGAAGTCCAGCCTGTTAAACTAGCACTTAATTCACCTATGCTATCCTCTGTAAGTGTAACTGTTGTATTATTAGTTATTGTATTGGGGTTTGGAAGGTTATCTCCAGTTACTCGTATGTTTCCGATATTCCAATTTTGAGCAAATCCCCAAGAGGTGCTAGATGTGAATGTATTGCGGCTGCTTTCTCCTGTTATTTGGTCGGTTTCAAATGTTGTGTAGCTGTATGATCTTGATTCTAAATCTGTTTTTTGGGTTGATGTATCTCCATCTACATACACTCTTACAGTTACAGGTTTATTAGTCCAATCAGATCCTTCTGGGTCAAATTTAATAGTACCTTCTGCTGGAGTGATAACTACTGGTTCTGGTGCTGGTGTTGGCTCTAGTGTTTCCAATACTTCAACTTGAATATGAGTGAAGTACCAGTAGATACCATTGGGGAAATCCTCACTGTATGCAATAGATCTGTGACTTCCATTAGCTGACCAAGGAGCTATTCCTTGAGGCGGTACTTCCTGGTCTGACATGACACAAAGATAAATATTTATGGTTTCAGCTTTGGTCAAAGTGATAGTTTTACTATTTAGATTATCAATGATGGATACATCACGCCATCCATCACCATAAATTTGTAAATCGTATTTAGATATACTGCTGCCTCCAAATGCTTCGCTTAAATCTGTAAAAGTAAGAGTGTCACCAGTATAAGCAGTTAGTTCACTTTTTACAATGTTTGAAGAAGTAACAAAACCTCGTGCAGTTCCATTTGGTTGTATTGCGGTTACTATAAATTCAGATGTTGGCTTTTTAATTTCATTTCTATGTATATCAAAAACATTGACTTGTTCGCGGTAACAAGTTACATAAGTAGCGTTTACTGTAATGATAGATATTGCTTTTAAAATTAAAAATAATGATACGGAGGATGCTAAAATCTTCTTCACTCAAGGTTCCCCCTTTAACTCTTTTAATATACCATTATAAATTGCTTTACCTTCGTAATCTCTTTTTTCTCCTGTACTGTTGTTGCGAATTGAAACTATAAACTCAAATTCCATTCCTTTTTTAAGTTCAAACATATTTTCTTTTGTAGTGTAATATCTTCTAAGACTATATAATTCATTAATAGGTGCCTTTCTCCAATGGTTAAAATTTATTGTAGTCCATGCACTGCCAAAACCATCAGGTCCTAGAGTTGGAACGTCAGCAGTATTCAAAGGATAATTAGTAAATTCAATTTTAACTTCATAGTCAGAACTATACTCTCTCCAGTTTTCCAAGCTCACTTGAAACTCAAAACCATCCCATTCGTGTGTTGGATAAACTATGTTTATTACAGGCTCAATAAAATCTGGAGGTTGTTCTGTATCAATTGTTACTGTTCGTGTACTTCCATTCCATCCAACATTAGCTCCTAGTGTCTCACTAATAAATCTTAAAGGCACCATTGTTCTATCAATTTGAATTTCAGGAGCAACATCAATTTCCATAGCCTCATCGTTTAAATAAACCTTTGTGTTTCCTATCTGCAAGACGATTATTGTATCACCTTTTCGGATGACTACCATCTGGGCAAGACCTTGCCAAATAACTTCACAACCCATCCTTTCACTTATAAACCTTATTGGAACCATAGTCCTACCATCTTTTATGTATGGTTGTCTATCAAATTCCACTTTTTCACCATTAACTAAAACTGTAATATCATTTGTTGCAAATGAAACACTGGCAATAGTAAGTGTTAGTAGTGATAAAACAATAAAAATACTTAATTTTTTCATAATGGAAACCTCCGATATAAATTTTTAAGTTATTTTGAAATACTTATTGAACATTCTAGAAATAGATAAAGAATAAAAACCCTATATAACTATTTTAACAAAAATTACAGGTATATAGCAATCTTTTCTTTTTGAAACTTAATTAAAAAAAGACCTGGATGTCATTAAATAATTTAATATATGGTATTATAGATAAAAAAGATATTGAAAATAAATAAAGCACATTTAATAATAAAATATTTCCATATTTAATATTGACACAGACAATAAAAAGAAATATAATAAATATAAATTGACTAAGACAATAATTAGCCTGATTAGGTGGTGATTGATTGATAGGCTTAGAATACGTTCTAGGACTTTATAATATGCAACATATTGAGTTGGCAGAGCGTTTGGGAATAAAAAAACAAAATATAAACCTATGGATAAAGGGAAAGCAAGGTATACCGAAAAAATATATTCCCATACTGGAAAGTCTATTTAATATAAATGGAGATTACTTGTCAAAAGAACTTAATGAAATTGAAAAGCTAATAATTCAAAAAGAGAAGCTGAAAAATGATTTGAAACCTATCATTAAAGGTTATGAAAATGTTCTAAGTGAAGGAGCGGAAACTTTTTATAGATCACCTGTTTATGACAAGGAAGAAATAAATGAAATTGATAGAAGTATTGAAAAAATCAAAATTGCAAATAGGTTCAAAGAAAGTTTAGAAGTAGTAGACAAACATCCTTATATGGATACATACAGAATTATAATTGAGCTTTTAGAAAAAGCAGGGACAGAAATAATTTTTCACAAAACCTTGCAGGCATTAGCACATTATCTAAATGCACTACCAGATAATATTACAACGGGAGATGAGCAAAAGGAATTTGAAACGGAGTTATTTGAAGTATTAGACGATCATAATTACTAAAAAGGAGAGATTTTTAAGATGGCAGAAGTAACAGGTAATATTGGGTTTGAGGAAACTTTATGGAAAGCTGCTGATAAGCTTAGGGGAAGTATGGACGCAAGTGAATATAAGCATGTTGTTTTAGGGCTTATATTTTTAAAATACATTTCTGATAAATTTGAGACTAGATATGATGAACTGGTTTTAGAAGGTGAAGGCTATGAGGAAGAATTGGACGAATACCTTTCAAAAAATATATTCTGGGTTCCTAAAGAGGCAAGATGGGGACATATAAGGGACAACGCAAAAAGTGAAAAGATTGGTCAAATAATAGATGATGCTATGATTTTAATTGAAAAAGAAAATGCTACCCTCAAAAATGTTTTAGAAAAACGATATGCAAGACCTGAAATAGATAAGAGAAGACTTGGAGAATTAATTGATTTAATTTCTACTATTAAGCTTCATACAAAAGAAGAAAAAGATCTTTTGGGCAGAGTGTATGAATATTTTCTTGAAAAGTTTGCAGATGCTGAAGGTAAAAGTGGTGGGGAGTTCTATACTCCAACAAGTGTTGTTAAAACATTAGTTGAAATAATAGAACCATACAGAGGACGAATTTATGACCCTTGCTGTGGATCAGGTGGTATGTTTGTACAAAGTGAAAAGTTTTTAGAAGAGCATCAGGGGAAGCTAACAGACCTTGCTATTTATGGGCAGGAGCTAAACGCCACCACATGGAAACTTTGTAAAATGAACCTTGCAATTAGGGGATTAGATGGCAATATTGGGGGTGTGCATGGAGACACTTTTCATAATGATCTTCATAAGAATGTTAAAGCAGACTATATTTTAGCTAATCCACCTTTTAATATAAGTGATTGGGGTGGAGAGCACTTAAAGGATGATGTAAGATGGGCTTATGGAATACCTCCTGCTGGAAATGCAAACTATGCCTGGCTTCAACACATGATTTATCATCTTTCACCAAAAGGTGTTGCAGGAATTGTTCTTGCAAATGGATCATTAAGCTCAAATACATCAAATGAAGGTGTTATAAGAAAAAATATTATTGAAGATGATTTGATTGATTGCATTGTTGCAATGCCAGATAAACTCTTTTACTCTACAGGAATTCCGGTGTCTTTATGGATTTTAAATAGAAATAAAAAAGGAAATGAAAAGCATAGAAGAAGAGAAAATGAAGTTTTGTTTATCGATGCAAGACACCTTGGTAAAATGGTGGACAGAAGGCATAGGGAACTTGAGAAAGAAGATATTATGAAAATTTCAGATGCATATCATCAGTGGAGAAATATTGATGGTAAATATGAAGATATAAAAGGCTTTTGCAAGGGTGCAAAAGTAGAAGAAATAAGAGAACATGAATATGTATTAACACCAGGAAGATATGTTGGTATTGAGGATACACAAGATGATGGTGTGCCATTTGAGGAAAAAATGGAGAATATGACAAGTGAGTTGGCAGAACTTTTTGCAAAGTCCCAACACTTAGAAGATGAAATAAGGAAAAATCTAAGGGGGATAGGTTATGAGTTATAGTGAGTGGAAAGAAGTGAAATTGGGGGATGTATATGATATAAGGTCTGGTTTATCTAAGGATAGAAAAGAATTTGGATATGGATATCCTTTTGTATCATTTAAAGATGTTTTTTATAATTATTTTTTACCTGATGAATTAGAGAACTTAGCTAATACAAGTATAAAAGAACGAGAAAACTGTTCAGTGAAAAAAGGGGATGTATTTTTTACAAGGACAAGTGAAACTCAGGATGAGCTAGGCATGAGTTCTGTTGCATTAAAAGATTATAAAAATGCAACTTTTAACGGATTTACTAAAAGACTAAGATTAAAAGAAAAGATTAAAGAAGATATAGATTTGTTGTATATCGGATATTACCTAAGAAGTCCATTTATAAGAAATCAAATAAACGGTTTTTCAAGTATGACTACTAGAGCCAGTTTGAATAACTCAATGATAAATGTATTAGAAATAAAACTTCCTCCAATTCAAGAGCAAGTAAAAATTGGTGAAGTACTAAGATCACTAGATGAAAAAATTGAAATCAACAATAAAATCATTAATACCCTTGAAACTATGGCACAAGAACTATTCAAACATTGGTTTGTAGACTTTGAATTTCCAAATGAAAATGGAGAACCATATAAGTCTAGTGGTGGTGAAATGATTGAAAGTGAACTTGGCTTAATTCCTAAGGGGTGGGAAGTTAATACAATCGGTCAAATCACGAGAATAACAAGAGGTGCATCGCCAAGACCAATTCAAAATTTCATTAAAACTGAAGGTGTTCCTTGGGTGAAAATATCTGATGCTACAAGTAGTATTTCTATGTATATATCAAAAACAAGTGAGTTTATAAAAATTGAGGGTGTTTCAAAAAGTCGAAAAGTAACACCTGGAACCTTAATTTTATCCAATAGTGCTACACCAGGTATACCCAAAATTATGATGATTGAGGCTTGCGTTCATGATGGGTGGCTAATATTTAATGATTATATTTATTTACCCAAAGAGTACATGTACTACCTATTATTAATAGAAAGAGATAATATACTATCTCTTAGTAATGGTAGTGTTTTTAGGAATTTAAAGACAGATATTCTTAAATCGTATAAAATTATTATTCCTCCGATGAAATTAATTGATAATATACTTTCGAGTCTAAAAGCTATAAACAAAAATATTGAATGTAAAGCGACAGAAATGGAAAAGTTATCCAAAATACGTGACACACTACTACCTAAACTTATGTCAGGGGAAATAAGAGTGCCATTAAATTTCTAATAAAAGGGGGCAGTACTTATGAGTTTGCATGAAACTTTTACAGAAGATTTACTGGAAGAAGCAGCAATAGAAATATTAAATGAACTAGATTATGAACATAGGTTTGGCCCAGATATAGCCTATGATGGTAATTTGCCCGAAAGAAGAGATTATAGAGATGTTATATTAGAAGAAAGAGTTAAAGATGCACTGTTTAGAATCAACAAAGATATCCCAAGACAGGCTCTAGAGGATGCATTTAGACAGGTCATTACTTTTAACAGTCCATCTATGGTAGAAAACAATCACTACTTCCACAGACTTTTAACTGAAGGAATAGAAGTAACATTTAAAGAAAATGACTTAATGAGAACAAAAAGAGCATACCTTATTGATTTTAAAGACAACATTAATAATGACTTTATAGTAGTCAATCAGTTTACAGTTCAAGGGTTAAAAACCAGAAGACCTGATCTTGTAATCTTCATTAATGGACTGCCCCTTGTTGTAATAGAGTTAAAATCTGCTTCAGATGAAAACGTTGGAATTGAGAATGCATATAATCAAATACAGACTTATAAAAAAGACATTGAAAATCTATTTTACTACAATGCTTTTTGCATTATTTCCGATGGAGTAAACGCAAAGGCAGGAAGTATTACATCTGATTTAGAACGATTTATGAATTGGAGAACTATTGACGGAATTAATATTGCACCCCTTACAATTCCCCAATACGAAACTCTATTTAAAGGAATGCTTTCAAAAGAAAGAATATTAGACATTATTTCTGATTTTATTCTATTTCAGGAGTCAAAGTCAGAGGATTATGACAGAGACGGAAAAAAACTTGGGGATAAAAAATCTATTATAAAAATTCTAGCTGCCTATCATCAATATTTTGCAGTAAAAAAGGCAGTGGAAAAGACAAAGATTGCAACAAGTAAATCGGGTAATAGAAAAGTGGGAGTTATATGGCATACTCAAGGGTCTGGTAAAAGCTTTTCTATGGTGTTTTATACAGCAAGACTTGTAAAAGAGCTAAATAATCCTACAATTGTTATTATTACAGATAGAAATGACTTAGATGACCAGCTATACACAACTTTTGCGAAATCAAAAGAAATACTAAGACAAGAACCAAAGCAGGCTCATGTAAGGAAATTGACAGAAGATCAAAAGAAGGCACAGACAAAAGAAAATTCTAAAGAGTTAAACGGACTATATGATCTTTTAAATGAAAGAGAGTCAGGAGGAATTATATTTACAACAATTCAAAAATTCAAGCCTGAAGAAGGTGAAATGCCTGTTTTAACAGATAGAAGAAATGTAATTATAATTGCTGATGAAGCCCATAGAAGTCAATATGGATTAGATGCTAAAATAGATCAAAAAACAGGAGAAGTAAAATTTGGATATGCAAAATATATGAGAGATGCTCTTCCAAATGCTTCATACATAGGCTTTACAGGAACTCCTATAGAGTTTGAGGACAAATCAACTCCTGCTGTGTTTGGAGAATATATTGATATTTATGACATGACAAGGTCTGTTGAAGATAAGGCAACTGTTAAAATTTATTATGAAAACAGAATAATAAAACTTGAAGCAGATGAGGATATATTAAAAGAGCTAGATGAAGAATTTGAAGAAATAACTGAAGGTCAAGAAGAAACAGAGCGAGAGAAAAACAAGGCTAAATGGTCAAGAATTGAAGCAATTGTAGGATCTCCAAACCGTATTAAAAAGCTTGCAGAAGACATTGTAAATCATTATGAGACAAAAGCTCAGGTGATAGATGGAAAAGCAATGATTGTTTGTATGAGTAGAAGAATTTGTGTTGAACTCTACGATGCAATTATAGCTTTAAGACCTGACTGGCACAGTGATGATGTGGATAAGGGAAAAATAAAAATTGTTATGACAGGAAGTGCTGCTGATGAAGAAAGGCTGCAAAAGCATGTTGGAGGAAAACAAAGAAGTGACATTTTAGCAAACCGTATGAAAGACAATAGTAATGAGCTAAAAATTGTTATTGTAAGAGATATGTGGCTTACTGGATTTGATGTTCCATCGATGCATACAATGTACATTGATAAGCCTATGAAGGGTCACAATCTTATGCAGGCAATTGCACGTGTTAATAGAGTTTTTAAAGATAAAGAGGGCGGAGTTGTTGTTGATTATCTGGGAATACTAGAGAGTCTTAAAAGGGCACTTAAAGAATACACAGATAGTGATAAGCAAAACACAGGTATTGATACAGCAGCTGCCATTGCAATAATGATTGAAAAGTTAGAAATTTTAAGAGGATTGTTTCATCCTTTAGATTATTCAGAGTATATGGGTAAATCTCAGGCAAAACGTATAAGGGCAATTACTGAAGGCATGGACTTTGTATTGGCAATAAGCGAAATGGAACAAAAGGATTTTAATAAGCTTGCAACAGAACTTGGCAAAGCTCACGGACTTTGTGCTGCAACAGATGAGGGAAAGGCAATAGCTTTAGAAGTAAGTTATTTTAAAGCTGTTAAAGCAAGCCTTGTCAAACTTGAGACAAAAGGCAAAAAGGCAATGTCAAAAGCAGAAATAGAGCATAGAGTTCATCAAATGCTTGAAAGATCAATTATTTCAGAAGATGTAATTGATGTGTTTGAAGCTATGGGTTTAAAGCGTCCAGATGTTTCTATTCTAGATGAGGAATTTTTAGAAGAAGTTAAAAATTTAAAGACAAAAAATTTGGCACTAGAGATGCTAAAGAAATTACTTGAAGGTGAAGTTAAAGTAATGGAAAAGAGTAATTTGGTAAAATCTGAACTTTTCTCTGAAAAGCTAAAAAAGGCTTTAAACAAGTATAGAAATCAAGCTATTACAAATGCACAAGTTATTGAAGAGTTAATAAAAATGGCTAAGGAAATACGTAAAATGCATGAAGAGGAAAAAGAACTTGGTCTTAATAAAGATGAAATAGCTTTCTATTATGCCCTCTCAAAAGATGATATAGCAAAAGAGTTTTATGACGATATGACACTTAAGAAAATAGCACAGGAGTTAACAGATGCTATAAGGAGAAACGTGACAATTGACTTTAATGTTAGGATTCAGGCACAAGCAGCTATGAGAACAACAATTAGGAGGCTACTAAAAAAGTACGATTATCCACCTGAACAGGCAAAGAAAGCATTAGAAATAGTTATGAAGCAGGTAGAACTTATGTGTAGCAGAGAAGCTACAACATTAGATGGTATAATGGATTTGCCAAGGGCAGCAGAAGGTAACAAAGATTATGAGATAATTGAGCAATAGATATTATTTATTAGGGGAGATGAGATTGTGGAGTTATATTCAAAGAAAGAGCGATTGATGATTTTTCTAAAAAATTTTCCAATCATATTTTTAGTGGGACTATTATTAGAGTTTCTTATACATAAGTATATAAAAGACTTAACAGCCATTTTGATAATTTCATTTGGTGTTTCTATAGGTGCAGCATTTAAGGATTTATTTTTTATTAGGAGAAGTAGTTATAAAAAATCAGATTTACCAGATATAAATGCATACAGAAGTCTGTTTTTCGGTATTATAGGTACAGTTTCTTTTCCTTTGCTTTTAGGAAACATACTTAGTATGTTTTTTGGAATTAAAGGATTAAAGTCTTCAAAAAAAAGTTTTGCAATTGTAGGTATTATTATAAGTCTTATTGGATTGTTACTTGCAGCATATTTATATTTAAATTAGGATTGCTGAGGATACTACATTAAAATTGTTTGTTGAAAGAGTACTGTAAAAACCAACTTTTCTTCAAAAAGTTATGGGAATTGCTTGCGACAAAACTTTGGATTAAGTCTGTAAAAATAAGAGTATTCTAGATTGACTTGGGAATTTTGAAATGATAATATAAATGTAATTAATTTTAGATAAAATTGCAAAGGGGAGATTTATATGAGAAGAACAAAATTAAATAAGCTAGCGTTACTTATAATAGTTGTAACACTAATATCAAGTATGGCTTGCAGTAACCAAAAGAAAGAGGAGTTTAGTGAGGATGTAATAGAGAAAATAGACTCTATATTAGAAACATACGATTTTAAAGGTACATTTCTTGTTGAAAAAGGAAATAAACAATATATAAAAAGTATAGGTGAGTACTCTAAAGATGATATTAAATATCCTATAGCTTCTATAACAAAGACCTTTACAGCAGTTGCAATAATGAAGCTATATGAAGAGGGTAAGCTTGATATTGAGGATAAACTTTCAAAATACATACCAGATATTAAACACTCCGACTCAATAACTATAAGTCATTTACTAAGTCATCAGTCTGGAATTCCACGTGATATATTTAACGTTAATATTGACCCTTTTATAAAAGATGATACACTTCAAAACCCCCAAGAATTTATTGAATGGTTTCAATCTTTGGATATAGAAGAGGAAATAGAATATTTGAAATGGTTAAATGAGAAGTTTAACCACTACAGTGAAATTCATGATATTATTATTAATTCTGATTTTCAATTGCTTTTTGAACCTGGAGAACAATTTTCCTACTCAAATGCGGGATATAGTATTCTTGGGAAGATAATTGAAGAAGCTTCTCAAATGTCCTACCTAGACTATTTAAATAAAGTTATTTTCAAGCCACTTAATATGAAAAATACTTGGTTTTTTGAAGAAGAATCAGGTAATTATTCAAGACCTTTATCAGATAAATATGACAATGAAGAATATTTTAAAGATCTAAGAATAAATGCTAGCAATCTTTCATATTCAGGAGGTGCTTTGTTTTCAACTGTTGAAGACATGTTGAAATTTTCTCAGGTGTTTACAACAGAGAAAATATTAAAAAAGGAGACTATTAAAAAAATGTGTTTTCCACATAAATATAATTTTGGATTAGGTATTATAACATATCCGAGAGATTATATTGGGCATGATGGAGAATATTATGATGAATTCATTTCAAAATTAAGAATTAATACTGACGAAGACATAAAATTAATATATTTTGCTGATACGAGTGTTAATGAGATATTTAGGTTTGATGAGCGAGTGCATTTTCAAATTTATGCAGCAATTAAGAAAGAGTGAATCAAATAAACGAGTCATGAAATCAAATAAAAAGTTCAAAGTAGCTAAAGTATAGAATTAACTGTACTTTAGCTTTTTTATGTACTTATGATATAATTATATTATAGATATGATTAAGGAGTATTATATATGGTTGCAAGTATTTTGGTGGTTGATGACGAAAAAGAAATTGCTGATTTAGTACAGGTATATTTGTCAAATGAAAATTTCATAGTACATAAATTTTATACAGCAAAGGAAGCAATTGAGTGCATAAATACAATAAAGCTTGACCTTGCTATTTTAGATGTTATGATGCCAGATATTGATGGCTTTACAATATGTCAAAGAATAAGAGAAAAATATAATTTCCCCATTATTATGCTAACGGCTAAAGGTGAAGAAATAGATAAAATAACAGGACTTACTTTAGGGGCAGATGACTATATAACAAAGCCTTTTAGGCCATTAGAGCTAGTTGCGCGGGTGAAAGCCCAGCTAAGAAGATTCACTAAGTATAATAAAATAACTGATACAGATGATGGTGTAATTGCATTTTCTGGACTTGTTATAAATAAGAATGCTCATGAATGTATCTTTAATGAAAGGCCATTAAACCTCACTCCTACTGAATTTTCAATTCTTTGGATTTTATGTGAGAATCGAGGACAGGTAGTTAGTGCTGATAAGCTGTTTCAAGAAGCATGGGGAGATAAATATTTTAGCAACAGTAACAATACAATAATGGTTCACATAAGACACTTGAGAGAGAAAATGGGTGACTCAGCTGAAAAACCAAAGTATATAAAAACTGTGTGGGGAGTTGGATATAAAATTGAATAAAAATTTTATAAAAAATTACAAAAGAAAATTGATGGCTACCCATTTACTAGTAAGCATAGTTTTATTTATTATTACTATAGTACTATATCTTATGACACTTACTGTTTTAAATGGTTTTATTGTGGACATTATTGAAATAATATTAGGCTACACTGTAGCTAGAATTATTATGACAAACAGGAACATAATATTCTGGCTTGGAGTTGTATTTATTCTTTTAGTAGGATGGATTGTTGTTGAATGGCGAGCTGTTGGTAAACTAGCAAATGTAATTAGTCAAATGGATGTTGTATTTAAAAAGGATAACTCAAAACTTTCCTTAAATAATGAATTTAAGGAAATTGAAAATGAGTTAAACTCATTAAAGTTTGAAAATATGAGAAATGAACAGTTAGCACAGATGGAAGCACAAAGAAAAACTGATTTGATTACATATCTAGCTCATGATATTAAAACTCCACTTGCTTCAGTAATAGGATATTTGAGCTTATTAGATGAAGCACCTGATATGCCATTAGATCAAAAAGCAAAATACACAAAAATTACACTTAATAAAGCCTACAGATTGGAAGACCTTATAAATGAATTTTTTGACATTACAAGGTTTAATCTTTCTGTAATTCCCCTTGAAAAAGAAGACATTAATCTATCTTTCATGTTGGCACAAATGATTGATGAGTTTTACCCTATGCTTAGTCTAGGAGGGCGAAAGGCAGTACTGAATGTTGATAAGGACATAAGTGTTTATGGTGATGGAGATAAATTGGCAAGGGTATTTAACAATATATTAAAAAATGCTATTGCATACAGCTATGAAAATAGTGAGATAGAAATATCAGCACATGCTAATAAAGAAAATATTTCTATACAATTTCTTAACAGAGGAAAGATAATTCCTTCTCACAAGCTTGAGACTATATTTGATAAGTTTTTCAGACTGGATAGGGCAAGATCTTCTAGCACAGGAGGTGCAGGATTGGGATTGGCCATTGCAAAGGGAATTATGGTTCAACACGGAGGAGATATTCAGGTAACTAGTAATGAGACTGCAACAGTATTTACAGTTATTCTTCCACAAAAAGAACAAGTAAAGACAAAAACAAAGGTTTCTTAAGGAATTCTTAATAATTAAATAAGAAAAAATAAAAAAACAGCCTGTTCAAATTTAGTATTATTAAATTACTGATTGGACAGGTTGTTTTTTTATAGGGGGTACATATTTTTCTTCATATTAATTATATGCATCCTAAATAAGAACCAAATTGCAAAGGAGAATATGGATATGATTAAGAAAAAAGTTGCTATTTTGTTTGGTGGTTGCTCACCTGAATATAATGTATCATTGCAATCTGCTTATGCAGTAATTGAGCATTTAGATTCAGATTGCTATGAAAAGATTCTAATAGGAATAACTAAAGAGGGGCAATGGCTTAGATATTATGGTGATACCAAGGATATTATTAAAGATACATGGCATAAAGACAAACGATGTATACCTGCAATTATTTCACCAAGTAGAGATGTAAAAGGAGTGATTGAATTATATCCTGACAGGGTTGAAGTAACAAGAATTGATATTGCTTTTCCTGTAATGCATGGTAAAAATGGCGAGGATGGTACCGTTCAGGGATTACTTGAGCTTGCCGGAATTCCCTTTGTTGGGTGTGGAAGTCTTTGTTCGGCTCTATGTATGAATAAAGATATTGCTCATAAAGTTGTTAATTTAGCAGGAGTGAAAATACCTGAGTCAATAGTTTTAAAAACAGGCTCTAATGAAAAAGAAATATTTGATAAAGTAGAAAATTTAAATTATCCCCTTTTTGTCAAACCAGTAAAAGCAGGATCATCTTTTGGAGTTACAAAGGTGTATAGTAATGAACACTTGATTAATGCTCTTAAAGTTGCTTTTGAGTTTGATAATGAGGCAATAGTTGAAGAAAATATTGATGGATTTGAAGTGGGATGTGCCATACTTGGAAATAATGATCTGATAATCGGTCAAGTTGATGAAATTGAATTGACTCAGGGCTTCTTTGATTACAAAGAAAAATACACACTTGAAAACTCACAAATTCATATGCCAGCACGGATAGACTATATTACAGCAGAAAGAATTAAAAAAACTGCTGGGAGTATTTATAAAGCATTGGGTTGCAAAGGTTTGGCAAGAGTAGATTTGTTTTTGACTAAAGATGGAGACATTGTCTTTAATGAAGTTAACACCATCCCTGGATTTACCTCTCATAGTCGATATCCTAATATGCTTAAGGGGATAGGCTTTTCATTTGAGAAAATTTTGGACAATCTTATAAGGCTAGGGATGGAAGAATGAGAAGAATATTCTTAAATAAAAATGATATTCATAATGGAAATCTCATTCTTGTAAATAAGAGTTATCCATTTATAAAAAGAGAAGCTGAAATGATAGACGCTCTTACCGCTATTGGTTTAATTTCCGGTGAAATCATATTAGAAAAGAGAACTGCAACTATGCTTATACAACTTATGAATGTATTGGATTGTACCAAAACCATTGTTCCTGTAAGTGGTTACAGGACTTCAAAGGAGCAGGAAAAAATCTATAATGATTCATTAAGAGAAAATGGAGAGAAATTTACTAAAAAGTACGTGGCACTTCCTCATAGAAGTGAGCACCAAACTGGAATGGCAGTTGATTTAGCTCAAAGGTCAGAAAAAATTGATTTTATTTGTCCTAATTTTCCATATACAGGAATATGTCAAAAATTTCGACAAAAGTCCATAAAGTATGGGTTTATTGAACGCTACCCAAAAGGGAAAGAGAATGTAACAGGAATTGCTCATGAACCCTGGCATTTTAGATATGTAGGATATCCTCATTCTGAGATTATTCAAAATAATAATCTAACCCTTGAGGAATACATTGAGTTTATTAAAGGTTACCAATATAGCAAAAAGCATCTGTTTTTAAATCATGGTCACCAATATAATGAGGTTTTCTACCTAGATGTGTTTAAATCAAAAGAAGTAGAAGTGATTTTACCAGAGGATGTACCGTATCAGATATCTGGAAATAATGTGGATGGCTTTATTTTTACACTATGGAGGGAGAAGGTATGAGGCAGGATAAGGGATATAGAGGGATTGACTATTTTAGAATTATTGCAGCTTTTTTAGTTATTGCTATACATACATCTCCTCTATTATCAATAAATGAAACATCAAATTTTGTCATGACACGTATTATATCAAGGGTTGCAGTTCCATTTTTCTTTATGGCAACAGGATTTTTTCTTTTTGATATAAAGGAAGAAAGAATTTTTGCAAAAAGAGACTCTATTAATAGATTTATTATTAAAGCCTTAAAACTTTATGGAGTGGCTATTTTAGTCTACTTACCAATTAATATTTATGGGGGATATTTTAGAAATGAGGGTCTTTTAGTTAATTTATTTAAAGACTTACTGTTCAATGGAACGCTATATCATCTTTGGTATTTGCCAGCATCAATTACAGGTGTTTTAATTGTCTATGCTCTTTCTAAAAAAATGAGGAAAAAAGCTTTAGTGTGTGTTGCAATTTTATTATATATAGTAGGATTACTAGGGGACAGTTACTATGGAATAGTTAATGAAGTACCTCTTTTAAAATCATATTATGGATTTTTGTTTAATTTTTTTGATTTTACTAGAAATGGCATATTTTTTACACCTTTATTTATTGTAATGGGTGCATTGATACAAAAGCAAAATCAACAATCTAATAAAAACAAGCATATTTTAGGACTTGTAATAGTAATTGTACTTTTCTTAACTGAAGGATTATTATTAAATCATTTTAAATTCCAACGTCATGACAGTATGTATTTTATGCTTGTTCCATGTATGTACTTTCTTTTTCAAATATTACTCTTATGGAGAGGCACAAATAATAAAAATTTAAGAACAATGTCAATGACCATGTATATAATACACCCTTTGGGAATTATTCTCATTAGAGGGATTGCAAAAATATTAAATCTTCAGATATTTTTAATTGAAAACAGTTTAATTCACTATATAGCAGTATGTATATTTTCCTTTATTGTTTCTATTATTTTGGCAAAGCTACTTTTAAAATTAAGAAAAGAAAGGACACTTTGTTCTGAAAGGGCATGGATTGAAATTAATACTAATAATCTAAGGCACAACGTTAATGTGCTTAAAGAGCTACTCCATAAAGAGTGCAGACTTATGGCTGTGGTAAAAGCTAATGCATATGGCCATGGTGATGTAGAAATATCAAAGGAATTAAACAGAGCAGGAGTTAAAGATTTTGCAGTTGCAACAATTCAAGAGGGAATAGGCCTTCGTAAAAAAGGCGTAAAGGGGAACATTCTTATTTTAGGATATACTCACCCTAATGATATAAAATACCTTGTCAAATATAGATTAACTCAGACAGTTTTGCACTATAAATATGCCAGGATTTTGAATAAATCTATGAAAAACATAAAAGTACATATAAAAATTGATACTGGTATGAACCGTCTAGGTGAGAGCTGTCAGAACCTATCAAACATTGAAAAGATATATCAATGTGAACATCTTATTATAGAAGGGATGTATACTCATCTTTGTGTGTCTGATAGTTTGAGCCAGTCAGATACTGAATTTTCATTATCTCAGATTGATAGTTTTTTTAAAGTTACTCGAGAAATAAAAAATATGGGATATAATATAGGGAAAATACATATTCAAAGTAGCTATGGGGTGTTAAATTTCCCCCAGTTAAAATGTGATTATGCACGTATTGGAATTGCTCTTTACGGGGTGCTAAGTAAGGAGGATGATGAAACACGCATAAACCCAGACTTGCGGCCTGTGCTTTCAGTTAAGGCAAGAATTATAATGACAAAGGCTATTGAAAAAGGACAATGGGTTGGCTATGGGAGAGAATTTGCTGCTACACAAAATATGAAGATTGCAGTAGTTTCTATTGGTTATGCAGATGGTATTCCTAGAAACATATCAAATGGATTTGTCGTTTTAAAGGGTTGTAAAAAGCCCATAATAAGCAAGATATGCATGGATCAGATGATTATTGACATTACAGATATCCCAAATGTAAAGTCAGGTGATATTGTTACAATTATTGGTGAAGATGGGGAGAGGATTACTTCAGAAGAAATTGCAAGAAGTTCTGGAACTATTACAAATGAGTTATTAAGTAGACTAGGAAGCAGACTCGAAAGAAAAAGTATATAAAAGATTCCAACAATAAAAAGGGTGATTTTTGTTGATTTATATTATATAATGATATTATGCTTTATACAGGAGGAATCAAAATGAGAATTAATTTACTTGTGGCGTCTTTAGTAAGTCTTATTGTTGGGGTTATATTGTTCTTTATTTATGGACAAAGTATGTCGGTTTACCTAGGAATAGCTTTAGCTTTTACTGTTCTTTTTATTTCATCATTTGCTTTGTATAACAAGCTGTCTTTTTTAAAAAAGCAGCCATCTAAAGTCATTTCGATGATATTGTCCTTTATATCATATCTGGCAATGTTATTTTTTATTATAGTTTTTGTAATAAATTATCCTCCAGAGGGAGACTACATAGAAAAATTAGAAAGAGTTGTTGCAACTGAAGAAGAATATGAAAATGGTGAAGAGCTTTTTGAACTAATGATGGATTTTAGCAGAAAATTCCATTCTCTTGATGTTGATATTGAAGAAGGTGATGATGAAATAGACTCTTATATTGAGGAGTTTTTAAATAGCACGCTAAATGAAAGAAAAAGGATTTCAGAGTTTGTTAAGTCTAATAGTATTGCAATTTATGCAAGGGATTATTTTGAAAGAGGTAATGTATGGTCTCAGGATGAACATGATCAAATAATGGACGTGGTTATTAATTATATTGACCTTGAACTGGCAGGAGTAAAGATATTACAAAATCAGGGAAAAGGTAATGAAGCTGCAAGAAAGTACATGGAATTATGGGAAACAGTAGATGCTATTATAAAAGTAGAGAATGTTAACTTTAGCCATGCAATTATGAGCGGTTATTTAGTTGCTCGATTGGGAGAATATTATTATGCCAATCAAGAGGAGTTACGAGAATATAATTTATCACGTATTTCAAACATAACTAAAAACATATTGGAAACCCTTGATAATTGTTTTGAGACTATAGTTAGAGCAGATTATCATTCTGTAAAAGATGGGATAGAACATAATGTAGTGTGGCCATTTTTTGATAAAAACAAGACAATGAGAAAATACCATGACTTTTTTTATTCCATGATTGAAAGGCTTCATAGGCCTTATGATGACACCATAACATATGAAAAACCTCGTGAAAACATAGGAATGTTTAGTAGAAATCCTGCTGGGGAAGTTCAATATGCTATAATTAGTGATCAATTTGAGAAGTTTTTGTTTGGTCAGATTATAAGTAATTATATAAACAGAAAAACAGAAATTGGTGTATATGTGTATGCAATAAACTATAAAAACAGTCCAAATGAAATTCCTAAGGATTATAAAACTGGTGAAAGAGTTCAAGTGGTAGAGTATGATGATGCTCTAGAAATCTTCACAGGTGGAGATGATTCAAGGGAACGGAAATTTACTATACTAAAAAACTAAATATAATTATTGATGAAGTAGCCAATATAAAACAACAAAAAAACTACCAAATTATTGGTAGTTTTTTTAATATAATAAATGTCAAATTGTAATATAAAATAGGGTGCATGTAACAAGTGTGAAGAAAGATATTCCAGAAACTAAAGTTTCGCAGTTTAGAGCCTGTAAATACTCCTCGGGGCCTTTGCAAAACTCGCTTCGCGAAGAAGGATGCTCTCCCTTTCCTCGTCGCATTAACAGGCTCTACTACTTGCTTCACAATGTTTCTTCCATATTTTTCTTCACTTAAATAATATGCACCCTATAAAATACTGTGCCTGTTTGCAGTATTCTTACTTATAAACAGGCACATAGACATTCATTGAAACTTAATGTTTGGCAAGCTTTATACGCATGAATGTCTATTCAGAATTTTCGCATGCGCAGTCGCATACTCTAGGGGGAAGTTTTTTATAGCATAAGTACCAATCTATACATTTAAGATCTTTTGAGCATTTTATCCTTTCTAAAAGCTCATTGTATGTTTTAGGTGGAGGTACTATCACAGGTTGGCCTGGAATCCAATTGGCTGGTGTTGCTACCTTTTCTTTGTCAGATGTTTGAAGGGCTTCAACTAGTCTTAGTATTTCAGGAATATTTCTTCCGTTTGTCATAGGATAGTTGAGGACTGCCCTGATAATTTGTTTTTCATCAATTACATATACTGTTCTTACAGTTTCTGTGGCACTAACTTCTGGAAAAATCATGCCATAAAGTTTTGCTATTTTACCATCTCTGTCAGCTACAATTGGAAATGTTATATGTATTCCAGTATTAATGTAAATATTATAAGCCCATGCAAGGTGAGAAGGATTACTGTCAATGCTAAGGCCTAAAAGCTGTACGTTTTTTTGCGCAAAATAAGGAGCTAGTTGTGCAAAAGCTATAAATTCAGTTGTACATACAGGAGTAAAATCACCAGGATGAGAAAAGAAAACTACCCATTTTCCTTTAAAACAGGAAAAATCCATTTTGCCAAATGTAGTTTCTGCTGAAAAATCAGGAGCTTCCATTCCTATAGTCAAAGACTTATTTTTTAAACAATCAAGTTCCAATACAAATCACCACACTTTAATAGAAGTATTTACATACAGAATATGATTAGATATTAAATAATGTGATAGGACTATACATAATAAGTAGCGAGACAATATTATATTTATATATTAAAAAAACAAGGAAATAAAACATTTTAAGGGTGCATATAAAAAGTATTTCCCCATATTGAATTTTTAAACAATAAAAAAATACACTTAAAAAGGTTAACGTAATCTGGATAAAATGACTGGCAAAACAACAGGTTTATCCACAGATAAAACAAGCCAATATGAGTTATTCACAGTTTTGTCCACAATATCCACAGGTTTTATATACACAAAACAGGTGTTTTGTGGGGGAACTGTGGGAAATAATGTGGAAAAGTATTTGCAATTAATGGAATAAATTTTTTAATAGGCTAAAAAGAATTTTTTAAGAAGGAATTATTTGCTTAATGTAGAATTAGTATAAGTATATAGTATTCTTTCTACAAATATAATTGTTTTTTTATATAATAATACATTTGCAACTGATGACATATGTATTTTCTATATTTATAGGTATTATTATATAATTTAAGGTTTCATGGTTATTATTTTGGGTAAGAATATTATAGAAATAATAAGACAAGAATTAAGAATAAATATTATCTATAATTCTTGTCACGGACGGAAAGGGGCTGTGGACATATATGAAATTCATTGTTAGTGGTAAAAACATTGATGTAACCCAGGCACTAAAAGAGAGAGCTATTAAGAAAGTCGGAAAGTTGGACAAATTTTTTCACAAAGATGCTGAAGCGCATATTACAATGAGTGTAGAAAAAAACAGACAGATAGTAGAAGTCACAATTCCTTTTAATGGTGGAGTGCTAAGGGCAGAAGAAGAAAACCATGATATGTATGCATCAATTGACAAGGTGGTTGATACCCTTGAGAGACAGATGAGAAGGAATAAGACTAAAATTGAAAAGAAATTTCATGAAGGAGCACTTAGGTTTGAGAATTTCAAGTTTGGCGATGAAGAGGACGTGGACGAAGAACATGAGCTTGGAATTGTTAGAACAAAGAGGTTTGCAATAAAACCTATGACAGTTGAAGAAGCTATTTTGCAAATGAATTTGTTGGGTCATCAGTTTTTTATGTTTTCAAACGCTGATACTCAGGAGTCAAATGTTGTTTATAGGAGAAAGGATGGGAATTACGGCTTAATCGAACCGGAGTTCTGATTTTTTATCAATAATTATTTGTAATTTAATTTGTTTTCTACTATAATATAAATGCCGAGACTTTTTTAGTCTCGGCATTTAAATTTGAAGTGGTGAAATTGAATAAAATAAAAGGGCTCTATGCCCCGAGATTTAGATATATTAGAATTTTGGAGATGAAATATATGGATTTATTAACAGGTTTAAATAAACCACAGCAAGAAGCAGTTAAACATTTAGATGGACCATTACTCATTTTAGCTGGTGCAGGTAGTGGAAAAACAAGGGCGCTAACTCACAGAATAGCTTACATGATTAGTGAAAAAAATGTACATCCAGCAAGTATTTTAGCTATTACATTTACAAATAAGGCAGCAAAGGAAATGAGAGAAAGAATAGATGGGCTTGTAGGAGAATTTGGTGATAGCATTTGGGTTAGTACTTTTCACTCTATGTGTGTAAGGATATTAAGGCGAGACATAGAGAAAATTGGTTATGATAGAAGTTTTGTCATATTTGACTATTCAGATCAGCAAAATGTTGTAAAAGAGTGCCTTAAAGAACTAAATTTAAATGATAAGAATTTTCCGCCTAAATCTATGCTTGAAACAATTGGAAGGGCAAAAGATGAACTTATTACTCCTGAAATATATACCAAAATGTATGATCAAGACTTTAGAATGAGTAAAATTGCCAAAATATATGAGTTATATCAAAAAAAATTAAAAAGTAACAATGCTCTTGACTTTGACGATATAATAATGCTGACAATTAAACTTTTTTTGGACAATCCTGAAGTTTTGGAATACTATCAAAGGAAGTTTAAGTATATATTGGTGGACGAGTATCAGGATACAAATACGGCACAGTATTCCTTAGTTAGTTTGCTGGCTAAAATAAATAAAAATCTTTGTGTAGTTGGAGATGATGACCAGTCTATTTATGGTTGGAGAGGTGCCAATATAAGAAACATACTGGACTTTGAAAAGGAATTTAAGGATGCAAAGGTTATAAAACTTGAGCAAAATTACCGTTCAACTAAAACAATACTTGATGCAGCAAACTGTGTTATAAAAAACAATTGTGGCAGAAAAAATAAAAGTCTTTGGACGGATAATAATTCTGGTGAAAGAATAAAAATTTCTGAATGTCCTAATGAACATGAGGAAGCTTATTTTATTGCAAGTGAAATAAAGAGAATTAGTGAAGAAAATAATTGTAAGCTTAGGGACATTGCAGTGCTTTACAGAATAAATGCCATGTCTCGAGTAGTGGAAGAAATGCTTATGAGAGAAGGTATAACTTATAAGATCTTTGGAGGCCTTAAATTCTATGACAGGAAGGAAATTAAGGACATTATTGCATATCTTAGGGTTATACAAAATCCAGCAGATAACATAAGCTTAAAAAGAATAATAAACGAGCCCAAAAGAGGTATTGGAAACACTACCTTAGATACAGCTGAAAAACACGCAATATCAAGAGGCGTGAGTATATTTTCAATTATTTCTTCAGCTTCAGAAATACCCGAACTAGCAAGAGCAGCATCAAAGCTTGAGGGGTTTGTTTCTATGATAAGTATATTTAGAACTTTAAAAGAAACTATGACAGCAGCAGAGATGATTGAGGAAGTGGTTGAGAAAACAGGAATAATAAAGAACTATGAGAGTGAAAACACATTAGAAGCTCAAGGACGAATAGAAAATATAAAAGAGCTTCTGACAGTAGCTATGGAATTTGAAACTGAAAATGAGGATAAGGGGCTGGAGAGATTTTTAGAACATGTCTCTTTGGTATCTGACATAGATAAGATGGATAATGAAAGTGACTATGTTGTTTTGATGACATTACATAGTGCAAAGGGACTGGAGTTTCCTGTTGTGTTTATGGCTGGTATGGAAGAAGGTGTCTTTCCTGGATACAGGTCTATGTCAGATGAAAATGAGCTTGAGGAAGAACGCAGGCTTTGTTATGTTGGAATAACAAGGGCAATGAAAAAACTATATATGACACATACCTATTCAAGAACTTTATTTGGAAATACCACTTATAATCGAATTTCAAGGTTTTTAAAAGAGATTCCTTATGATCTTATTGATGATGGAAGTAAAAAAGAAGTAGTGAAAAAAAGTCCAGCTAAAAAGGCTGAACCATTAAAAAACACTTTTAATCCAGGAGTTAGTTTTAGAGGGACTAGTTTTAATGATTTTAAGAAAACCATCACTTCCCAGTTTAATAAAGGAGATCAGGTAGAACATAAAAAATTTGGAGTTGGTATTATTACATCTGTTGAAAAAGAAAACGATGATTATAAACTGGAAATACACTTTAAAGGTGCAGGAATGAAAAGGCTAATGGCTTCATTTGCAAACCTGGTTAAAATAAATTAGGATAATCAATGGGTAAGATTTACAGATTGAAAAAAGAAAATGACTATGTTAGAATGATTTGAGTATTGAGATATAAGAATGTGTAAAAATAATATTGTATAGAGGGGAAAATAATGAAAACTTCAAAAGTAGCCATTCTTAAAACAAGTCCAGGGACTGTTTTAGATGATTATCATAGACTGATGAATTTAGCTAATTATCAAGATTATATGGATAAATCAATTGACACAGCTCTTAAAATAAATATTAGCTGGCACTTTTTCTATCCAGGAAGTTCTACTACTCCCTGGCAGCTTGAAGGAGTCATTCGAGCAATGAAAAAGGATGGTTATAGCAAGGAGTTAATTCATGGATGTCATAACAGAACTGTTGTTATTGATTCACATTTAGGAGAAAGAGAAAATAAACAGATTAATGTTGTGGAGTCCCATAATCTTAGAAACATTCACCTTTATGAGGGAGAAGAGTGGATTAATATAAAAGATGCAGTTGGGGATCTTACTAAAAAGTTTATGTGTCTAAATGAGGTTTATCCTAAAGGCTTTTCTATTCCAAAGAGATTTATTGGTGAAAACATTATTCATTTACCAACAGTGAAAACCCATGTATTTACCACCACAACTGGTGCCATGAAGAATGCATTTGGAGGACTTTTAAATGAGCATAGACATTGGACTCACCCTGTAATACATGAGACATTGGTGGACTTGTTAATGATACAAAAAAAGATTCATCCTGGTGTTTTTGCAGTTATGGATGGAACATTTGCTGGAGACGGCCCTGGTCCTCGCTGTATGATTCCTCATGTAAAAAATGTGATTTTAGCTTCTGCCGATCAAGTTGCAATTGATGCAGTGGCGGCTAAACTTATGGGATTTGATCCTCTTAAAGATATTAAATTTATAAGGCTCGCTCATGATGCAGGTTTAGGCTGTGGTGATGTTCGAGACATTGAAATTGTTGGAGATTTAGACGCTCTAAATGAAAAGTGGGATTTTATAGGACCATATAAAAAGATGACTTTTGCAAGCAAGGGACAGCATATGATATATTGGGGTCCCTTAAAAAAACCTATTGAATGGTCATTAAAGACTATTTTAGCTCCTTGGGCTTATATTGCCAGTGTTATTTATCATGACTTATACTGGTATCCTAAGCACTATTACAGGGTAAAAGAAATATTAAATTCTGAGTGGGGACGCTTGTTTGCAAATTGGGAACAACTAGAACTACCTTCTGGTGACCTTGATATATCAGGATGGGATGATGTTGGAGGAAGTCCTTTAGTGCTCAATAAAGAAACTAAAAAAATGATACGCAAAGCATTTAAAGTGTTAGGTGGCGCAATAAAAGAAGCGCCTGAGTTTTCAATAAAGAAGTCTAAAAAAACAAAATGATATAAGTTGTAATTACTGAATTTAATTAAAGTTAAGATAAATGAGAAGATGGATTCTATCTATTGGGTAGAGTCCATCTTTTTATATGTATACCCTCAAAAATTATGGGTGCATGTTATCTAAGTGAAGAAAAACATTCCAGAAACCTAAGTTGCGCAGTCTAGAGCCTGTAAATACTCCTCGGGGTCGAGCAAAACTCGCTTCGCTCAAACAATGCTCTTCCTTTTCTCGTCGCATTAACAGGCTCTACAACATGCTTCGCAATGTTTCTTCCATGTTTTTCTTCACTCTTGTTACACACCCAAAAATTATTTGCATATTGACAAATGTAAAAACATATTTTATAATTATTTTAATTCATTAATTTAGCGTGATAAAGTGATAAAGAGGAGGGAGTAGTTTGGCAAAGTGGAGAATTTATACTCCTGAAGGAGTTCAGGATATATTACCTAATGAGTGTTTTCATAAAAAAAATCTGGAAAGTAAAATTAGAAATGTTTTTAGAAGCTATGGATATTATGAGGTTGAGACTCCAATGGTGGAATTTTACGATGTTTTTTCTCTAGAAAGTGAAATAGCACCTCAGGAAACCATGTTCAAGTTTTTTGACAAAGAAGGAAGGATACTTGTTCTAAGACCTGACATAACAATACCAATAGCAAGGCTTGTAGCCACAAAGTATAAAGATGCAGACTATCCAATCAAGCTTTCTTACATAGGTGATACATTTAAATACAACGAACTTGGAGGAGGAAAGCAAAAGGAGTTTACACAGGCAGGTATGGAGATAGTGGGAATTAATTCTCATGAAGCAGATGCTGAAATAATTGCTGCTGCAATTGACTGCGTTAAGAGTTCGGGTCTTGAGAATTTTCAAATAGATATTGGACAGGTTGAGTTTTTTAAAGGATTGATGGAAGAAGCTAATCTTTCAAATGAAGAAATAGAGCAAATGAGAGTGCTTATTGACAAAAAAGATTTCCTGGGAATTGAAGAATTAGTTAAAAACCACGATATTAATGAAGACTTAAAAGAGCTTATTTTTAGTCTTCCAAAGTTATTTGGATCTATTGATGTTATTGATAAGGTAGAAAAATACGCTTTAAATAATCGATGTATAGCTGCTCTAGAAAACTTAAGAAAAGTTCTTGAAATACTTGATGATTATGGTCTTTCAAAGTATGTTTCTGTAGATTTAGGAATGGTTCAGAGCCTGAATTACTACACAGGTACTATATTTAGAGGATTTACTTATGGGGTTGGGTTTCCTATATTAAGTGGTGGAAGATATGATAGACTTGTTGAGAAATTTGGAGAAGGGAAACCTGCTACAGGGTTTTCTTTAGGAATAAATATGATAATGATGGCTTTAGACAGACAGAAAATTACTACAGAAGAGCCTATGATAGATAGTTTAATTTGTTATGGGCAAAAGGGCAGAAAAAATGCTTTTAAAATATGTGAGACTTTAAGAAAACAGGGACTGGTAGTAGAAATGGATATTACAGGCTATGAAATTGAGCAGATTAAGAATTATGCAAGGATAAAAGGTATCGGAGGAATTCTCAACGTTTTAGATGATGAAAATATTGAGGTACATAACCTTGAAAATGATGAAGTTAAGAAAGTATCTGTAACAGAGATGTTAAATAACAGATAAGGGGGGATTATATGAGGTATTTGACAATAGCCCTTTCAAAGGGAAGGCTTACAGAGTTATCGGTAGAACTATTTGAGGCTATAGGAATAGACTGTTCGGAGCTTAAAAGCTCTTCAAGAAAACTCATTTTAAAGGATGAGAAAAATAAAATAAAGTTTTTTCTTGCAAAACCAAGTGATGTTCCTACTTATGTGGAGTATGGTGCTGCTGACATTGGAATTGTTGGTAGGGACACCCTTTTAGAAGAGGGAAGACACTTATATGAAGTATTAAACCTTGGCTTTGCTGCGTGTAAAATGGTTGTTGCAGGACCTACTGATCTTATAGGAAAGCTTGATCAACTAAACAATAAAAGAGTTGCAACTAAGTATCCTAAAATTGCAAGAGAATATTTTGAGCACAAAAGAGGAGAATCTATAGAGGTAATAAAGCTAAATGGATCTGTAGAACTTGCACCATTAGTTGGCTTGTCAGAGGTGATTGTTGATCTAGTTGAAAGTGGTAGAACTTTAAAGGAAAATGGTCTGGTTGTTTTGGATGAAATTGCTGATATAAGTGCTAGAATGGTTGTAAATAGAGTTAGTATGAAGATGGAAAGTGAACGGATAAATAGAATTATTGATGGCGTTAGAAAAGAACTTGAAAAGAGGTGATTTCTTTGATTAAGATAATAGATCTAAGATATGGCAAGGACAGTGATATATTTGAAAAACTTGCATCTAGAAGTCAGATTGAATATGGAGATGTTTTAAGACGTGTTGAGGATATAGTAAGAGATGTAAAGGAAAAGGGAAACGATGCACTTATTAAATATACAGAAATGTTTGATAAGGTATTGCTTACACAAGATGGTCTTAAAGTATCTAAAGAAGAGATAGAAGAAGCTTATAAAAAAGTTGATGAGAAGCTTGTAAAAGTTATAAAAAAATCAAAGGAAAACATTGAAAGATTTCACGAAAATCAAAAAGAAAAGTCATGGTTTACTACAGAAGATGACGGTGTAATTTTAGGACAGATGATAAGACCTTTAGAAGTTGTTGGCATATATGTACCTGGAGGAACAGCAGCATATCCATCATCGGTTTTGATGAATGCAATGCCAGCAAAAGTTGCGGGTGTAGAAAAAGTTGTTATGACTACGCCACCAGGAAAGGACGGAAAGGTTAATCCTGTTATTTTAGTTGCTGCATGTGAAGCAGGAGTGGATGAAATATATAAAGTCGGCGGAGCACAAGGGGTTGCAGCTATGGCATTTGGAACTTCCACCATTCCAAAAGTTGATAAAATAGTTGGGCCAGGAAATATATATGTGGCAACTGCAAAGAGAATAGTATATGGTTATTGTGACATAGATATGATTGCAGGTCCTAGTGAAATTATGGTTGTTGGAGATGACGCTGCAAAGCCTTCATTTGTTGCTGCTGATCTTTTATCACAGGCGGAACACGACATTTTAGCATCATCTGTTTTTGTTACAACTTCAGAAGATATTGCTAAAAAGGTTCAAAAGGAAGTTGTAAAACAGCTGGATGCTCTGCCAAGGAAAGATATGGCATTACAGTCTTTAGACAACTA
The DNA here is from genome assembly GCA_008125075.1 of Acetivibrio alkalicellulosi. GTDB lineage: Bacteria > Bacillota > Clostridia > Acetivibrionales > Acetivibrionaceae > Herbivorax > Herbivorax alkalicellulosi. Next base: position 653,590 of record VLTH01000002.1, read on the forward strand.
TGGTGGAATTATCATTGTTCAGGATTTAGAAAGTGCTGCAAACATTGTAAATAAAATTGCTCCAGAGCATTTAGAATTGTGTGTTAAAGAACCTTTTGCTTTTTTGAGTAGCATTAAAAATGCAGGAGCAATATTTATGGGAAATTATTCAACAGAGTCATTAGGTGACTATATTGCAGGTCCAAACCATGTTTTACCTACAAGTGGTACCGCAAAGTTTTTCTCACCTTTGAATTTATCTGATTTTATTAAAAAGAGCAGCATTATTTCATATACAAAAAAAGCTCTTAATAAAGTAAAAGATGATGTAATTTTGTTTGCACAGTCTGAAGGATTAGATGCACATGCAAATGCAGTTAAGGTGAGATTTGAAGAAGATTAAAAGTGGGGAGATTTTATGATTAAGGATTTAGTTAGACCAGAAATAAAGAAATTTGTACCATATGAGGCAAATCAAGTGCCTTATAGAATAAAATTAGATGCAAATGAGGGACCCTTTGATTTGCCAGTGAATATTAGAGAAAAAGTAGCAGAGTTTTTCTTAAAAGGCACTGATTTAAACCTTTACCCTGACACAGATTCAATTATGCTGAGGAAAGAGCTGGCATCTTACTGGAATGTTAACTATAAAGAGATAGTAGTGGGGACAGGTTCTGATCAGTTAATACAGGTTATAATAAATGTTTTTGTTGAGAAGGGTGATAAAGTAATTTGCCCCTGTCCAAGCTTTGGCATGTATAAAATTAATACAATAATAGGTGGAGGAACTCCAGTTGAAATTCTTTTAAAGAGAGAAAATGATTTTGCTTATGATATTGATGAATTTATAGATGTTACAAAAAAAGAAAAAGCTAAAGTAGTTTTCTTGTGTACTCCTAACAATCCAACAGGAGGATTGATATCAATTGAGGACATTGAAAAAATTGCCACCGAATGCAAAGATACAGTTATAGTTGTAGATGAGGCCTATGCAGAGTTTTCAAAAGAGACAGCAGTTTCTTTAATATATAAATATGACAATGTAGTTATATTACGTACATTTTCAAAAGCTTATGGTCTTGCAGGTATCAGATGCGGGTACTCAATAAGTTGTATTGAAATGGCAGAGGAGATAAGGAAGGTAAAACCACCGTATAACATAAGCTCTCTATCTCAGTATATTGCCAAATTAGTTTTTGAAGAGCGTAAATTGATAGATGATCAAATAGATTATCTTATTGAACAAAGGGAATATCTAGTCAAAGAGCTTAAAACAATAAACGATGTGCATGTTTTTCCTTCTAAGGCCAATTATATTCTTATAAATATTCCTGATGCTCAAAAAGTACATGAGACATTGATGGAAAAGGGGATTTTAGTAAGAAGTTTTGGCAAAGCTCCAGTTTTAGGAGATTGTATTAGAATTAGTGTAGGTACTAAAGAACAAAATGATATATTGCTAAAGGAACTGAAAAATATTTAGGATTTTATGGGTGTTATTTGAATGAGGATATTAAATCAATATATACTTCACAGTTAGTAATTCACGAATGTTTGTGCATTGCTTAAAATATGGAATAAGATATCACAATGAGAAACCCTAGATGCATTGACTATGTCATCTAGGGTTCAAACATTTGCTCGTTAGTAATGTCTTAGATAAATTCTTAAAATTTTAGAACTAATTTTTTTCTAATTTTTCTTCTAATTGTGATAATAAAAGATCTCTGTCCCAGTAATCAATTGTCTGGTCTAATTCAGTTTTGATATGTTCCTGTGTTTTTGGTTTTATTTCTTCTCTTTCACGCATTAGATGCAATTCATTTTCCATAGTCTTTCTTAAATCAGAAATTTCTTTTAAAAGGCTGTAGTAAAAACCAATTTTTTTGTTACATTTTGCAATAATCATATGTATTAATTAATAGATAGGTGTTTTTGAATTTAGAATTATTGAGGAGGATAGCTAATTGCAAAACGATGACATTTTAATAACTAATATTCTAAATGGTAATATGGATTCATTTTCAACTCTTGTATTTAGATATGAAAACAGGATTTATAAATTTTTGATTAAACTAACTTCATGCAGAGAAGATGCTGAAGAAATCATGCAGGATGTTTTTATTAGAGTTTATAATTATTTATATAGATATGATAGTAAATGGAGTTTTTCTACATGGATATACAGTATAGCATTTAACTCATTTAAGGATTATTATAAAAAGAAAAGAAAGTTATCTTCTAAGAAATATGATTATCAAACTGGTGATTATTTGGAGACATGTAGTTATATGGAGGAAGATTATGAAACTAAAGAACTTTATGCAGAAGTTGTAAAACTTATTAACAGTCTTAAGTATGACCAGAAAACAGCACTTATTTTAAAACATATTCAAGGTTTTTCGTACAATGAAATAGCAAAGATATTAGGAGTATCTTCTGATAATGCACGAATGAAGGTACTAAGAGCCAAAAAAGCAATTAGTGATGGAATTTTAAAATTAAAGAGAGGTACTGAAAAATGAGGTGCAAATATAATTTAGAGGATATTATAAAATATGCTGAAAAGAATCTTTGTAAAGAAGAGTCCGAAGAGATAGAGGAACATTTGAAAAGCTGTGATAAATGCAATACAATATATAATTCTATAAACTTAACCAATCATTATGTTAATAGTAATGTTAATTATAAGGAAAGTGTTTTACATTCAATTGAAAAATCCTTGGATAAAAAAAGATATATTAATAGAAAAAAGTGGTTATTTTCTATTGATAGGTTTATAGTTAATAACAGAAAAGTAATAAGAAGCACCCTTACAATAGCTTGCATTATCTTTATTATGATGCTGTTTTTTAAGAATACTGAGATTGATTTTAAAGAGGTTATATTATCTTTAAAGGAAAACGTAAATTATAATGAGGCAGGAGCAGGGGATGCAAAAGAACAAGATATACCTAGTGAAAAAGATGAAGAACAAGATCTGCTTGGTGAAGAAATTAAAGAGGATGGCGTTGACGATTATATCCAGTCTCCAGATGGAAAAATGTTCGCTAAAGTAGTAAGGAGAGATGTTGGAATTTTTGATTCTATTCTTATTACAGACAAACAAGAAGAATCTTATAAAGTAGTTTTGGAAAATATAATATATACTGGGATTAATGATTTCTATTGGGTTAATAACAACCTGATTGCTTTATGTGGTCACAAAAATCCATCTGCTAATATATATGTAGTTGTGGATGCTTACTATAAGGAAATCATTGGTGAGTATTACGGACTTGCTTTTACATGGAATAAAAATAAAGACAAATTATATTATGTAAAGACAAGTCCTCATTTTGGGAGTGTATCCATTGGTGATAAAATAGTTGATACCGAAGGCAATGTGTACTATGAAACAGATGAAAGTGAATTACTCACAAGTTCACTTGCCATCTCAGAAGATGAACTAAACTTTGTTTTTTTTGTAAGGGAATCTAATGCATATGGATATAAGCTTGTTATAGCAAAAATGGGAGACGACAAGAAACTTAAAAAGATGGCTGAACTTAATACTTCATATGGGGAAATAAAATTTATTGACAACATTTCTTTTACCATTACTGATATTGAGGGAGGCATTAAAAAATACAGTATAGAAGATTTGTGAAGATTCTTGACATGTACCTATTATTTGTTTAAAATAAATTATAAATATCAACTGAATACTTTAAAGACAATGATTGGAAGAGTAGATGGTAGATTCTTATTAGAGAGCAGGCGGTTGGTGGAAAGTCTGCAAAGATATACCCTTGAAAATCACCCATGAGTCACGCCCTGAGTTTTTGCATATTATAACTAGGGGTTGTCGGGTTAACCGTTATCTTATTGTTGGCAAACTTATTTGTAATGCAAATTTAGCTATGTATAATACACATATCTGAATTTAATCTACCTGATTTCATTAGGGTGGTACAACGTAGAAGGTTTATTCCTCTCGTCCCTTATAAGCGCGAGAGGTTTTTTATTTACAAAAATATTATAAGTATTTAATCTAATATATTGGAGGTATTGAATATGTATAAGAAAGTTTCAACTGATCTTAGATTTGTTGAAAGAGAAAAAGAAGTTTTGAACTTTTGGAATGAAAACAATGTATTTACAAAGAGTATTGAAGGCAGGGAAGGTAGTGAGGTTTTTACCTTTTATGATGGGCCTCCTACTGCAAATGGAAAGCCCCACATAGGACATATTCTAACTAGGGCTATTAAGGATATTATTCCACGATATAAGACAATGAAAGGATATAAGGTACTGAGAAAAGCAGGATGGGATACACATGGACTGCCTGTGGAGCTTGAAGTTGAAAAACTGCTTAATATTAACGGTAAGCCTGAGATAGAAAAGTATGGAGTAGAAGAGTTTATTAATAAATGTAAAGAAAGTGTCTGGAAGTATAAAGGTGAATGGGAGCAAATAAGTGAGAGAGTTGCATTTTGGGCTGATATGGAAAATCCCTATGTAACATATGACAACAGTTATATTGAATCCATTTGGTGGGCTTTAAAACAAATAGCTGATAAGGATTTACTATATAAGGGACATAAAATTGTACCCTATTGTCCACGATGTGGAACTTCTCTTTCAAGCCATGAAGTGGCACAAGGCTATAAGGATGTAAAAGAAGCATCTATTATTGTCAAGTTTTTGGTAAAGGGAGAAAAACAGACATACCTATTGGCATGGACAACTACACCATGGACATTGCCATCTAATGTTGCATTATCAGTAAATCCCAATGAAACATATGTAAAAGTCAAGTGTTCTGATGAGACCTATATTTTAGCTGAAGCACTTGCTGATACTGTTATAAAAGAGGAATATGAAGTATTGGAAAAATGTAAAGGGCAAGACCTCATTGGAATGGAGTATAAACCTTTATTTGATTTTGTGAAGGTAGATAAGAAAGCATTTTTTGTTGCAGGTGGAGATTTTGTTACTTTGACAGATGGTACAGGTATTGTTCACACAGCTCCTGCATTTGGTGAAGATGACTATAAGGTAGGTAAAGCCTATGATTTGCCTTTTGTTCAACTTGTAAATGAACAGGGGATGTTTGTTGAATCAGTAGAGCCATGGAAAGGTATGTTTGTAAAGGATGCAGATCCTCATATTATTAATTACCTTGATAAAGGAAATATGGTCTATAATAGGCTTGACTATGAGCATTCCTACCCGTTTTGCTGGAGATGTGACACACATCTGCTTTACTATGCACTGGATACATGGTTTGTTCGCATGACAGAAGTAAAGGAACAGCTTTTAAAAAACAATAACAGCATTAACTGGCTTCCTGATAATATAAGGGAAGGTAGAATGGCTAATTTCCTTGAAAATGTCGTTGACTGGGGACTAAGTCGTTCAAGATACTGGGGAACTCCTCTTCCCATATGGGAATGCCAATGTGGGCATCGTCACGTCATTGGAAGTATTGCAGAGCTTAAAGAAATGGGTGAAAATGTTCCTGAGGACATTGAATTGCATAAACCCTATATAGACAATGTGTTCTTAGTATGTCCACAGTGTAAGACAGGAAAAATGAAGCGTGTCAGCGAAGTTATTGACTGCTGGTTTGATTCAGGCTCTATGCCTTTTGCTCAGTGGCACTATCCTTTTGAAAATAAGGAGATATTTGAAGAGAATTTTCCAGCTGATTTTATAAGTGAAGCAATTGATCAGACAAGAGGTTGGTTTTATACTTTACTTGCCATATCTACATTGCTCTTTGATAAGGCACCCTTTAAGAATGTAATTGTTTTGGGGCATGTAAATGACAAAGAAGGTCAAAAGATGAGTAAGCATAAAGGAAACGTTGTAGATCCCTGGACTCTCTTAGATAAGCAAGGTGCAGATGCAGTTCGCTGGTATTTTTATATCAACAGTGCACCATGGCTACCAAGCCGCTTTTATGAAGAGGCAGTTAGTGAAACACAGAGAAAATTTATGGGGACATTGTGGAATACCTATGCATTCTATGTGCTTTATGCCAATATTGACCAGTTTAATCCTTATGAAAACAAATTGGAATATGATAAACTATCTACAATGGATAAGTGGATTATTTCAAAACTCAATACTTTGATTTCAACTGTTGACAAAAATCTTGAAAACTACCGTATTACTGAATGTGCAAGGGCAATGCAAGTGTTTGTTGAAGAACTAAGTAACTGGTATGTTAGAAGAAGTAGAGAGCGTTTCTGGCAGAAAGACATGAATCAGGATAAGATAAATGCATATATGACTCTTCACCATGTGCTGGTGCAGATATCACTAATTGCAGCACCATTTGTTCCGTTTATTACAGAGGAAATTTACAATAACCTTGTGGTGGGCATAAACAAAAATGTTCCAGAAAGTGTTCATCTTTGTGAATATCCCGTAGCTGACAAAGAAGCTATTGATACAGAATTAGAAAAGAATATGGATAGGGTATTAAAACTTGTGGTTATGGGGCGTGCATGCAGAAATGCTTCTAACATAAAGAACCGTCAGCCTATTTCTAAGATGTATGTAAAGGCAAGTTTTGATATGGATGAAACTTACAAAGAGTTAATAAAAGATGAATTAAACTTAAAGGATGTTCTTTTTACTGAGGATACCAGTCAGTTTATCAAGTATAAGTTTAAACCACAGCTAAAAACAGTAGGACCTAAGTATGGGAAACTAGTAGGTAAAATATCAGAGGCTCTTACTAAGGTAGATGATAAGGAAGTAATGGGACACTTTAACAAAGGTGAAGCAATTCATTTGTCTATTGATGATACTGACGTAGAACTTTTTAAAGAGGATGTTTTAATTGAGGCTGGTCAAAAGGAAGGTTTTGTAGCTGAAACAGAAAGGGATATTGCTGTTGTCTTAGACACAAACCTTACTGATGAATTAATTGAAGAGGGATTTGTACGTGAAATTATAAGTAAAATCCAGACCATGAGGAAAGAAGCTGAATTTGACGTAATGGATAGTATAAACCTATATGTTGAAGGAAATGACAAAATAGAAAAATTGATGATAAAAAATCAGTCCTTTATATGTAATGAGGTTATTTCAAAAGGTATCAAGACAGGAGAACTTAACGGATATAAAAAAGAATGGAACATTAACGGGGAAAAGGTTTGGTTTGCTGTTGAAAAGGTTTAGTTTATGAATGTTTTATATAATTTTAAAGGAGATGTTTGATACTTTTTAAAGTAGCAAATATCTCCTTTAAGATTACCGTATATCTAACCGAATCTTTTGCACTAAAGTTTCCAATTGCAGATTTATGTATCGGCCTGAAACTTACACTCCCTGATAGTTTGTATAATAACTCAAATATAAATATCAATTGCTATATACCTTCTTTTTTCTTAATCAAGTGCTTTCTTTTAACAGAATCTTTCATGCTTTTTGCCCCTAATTTAGAAAGAATACTTCTTATTTGGTTTCTGATGGTATTGGTTGACTTTTGAGTTATATTTTCCATATCCTTTAATTTATATCCGCTTTCGAATAAACTGTAAATATGTCGTTCTGCATCAGTTAAACTTTTAAGGTATAATTCTTTTCGTAGCTCTATATGTTTTTTTGCTAAAATTTCTGTTGGTGAACATTTATTAAAAGTCTCTCGTATTGATTGGGCAATATATTTTAAATCCGATTTTAAAATATAATTACTTGCACCTGCAGTAAAGGATTTAACTATAAAATCATCTGAGTTATAGGATGTTAACATAATTATTTTAGTTTTATATAAATCGCTAATTTCAGCAGTAATAAAAATACCATTCTTTGAAGAGCCGTTTAGACTTATATCCATTAGCACAACATCAACATCTAAACTATTAAGAAGATTTAAAGCATCTTCTCCGTTGCTTGCAACACCAACAATAGATATGTCATCTTCTTTATTTAAAATTTCTACTATTCCTTTTTGCCAATGAATATCATCTTCAATAATTACTACTTTTATCAATTAAATCACTCCCATTAAAATATTTAGATAATATTGGAAAACTGAGAATTACCGTACAGCCTTTTATTCCATTGCTTATTATTTGAATAGAACCTTTATGTTTTTTTATAACATTATAACAGTATGTTAACCCAATACCATAATTTGCACAACTGTCTTTTGTGGAATAAAAAGGCTTTAAAATGTGATTTAAGTGTTCTTTGGTAATTCCAGATCCATCATCTTCTATTTTGAGAATATAGGTTTTACAATTTGTAACACAAGAAATATTAATTGTTCCTTCATTTTTAATTGACTCAATAGAATTCTTAAATATATTAATCAATAATTCTTTTATGTGGAATTCATCACAATAAATCATTTGTTCTTGAATATTATTAATAATACTTATTTTTTTATTACTTTTATATTTTTCAGTCATTTTAATAGCAGTTTCTACAATTTGGTAGATATTGTTTTGTTTTATTTCAACTGAAATGTCTTTCAAGTTTGTATCAATCCTTTTTGACATTTCTAACAAATGTCCTGAAGATTGTTTTATAACATTTAAATAATCAAAAGGTAATTTATTAGTTAATTTAAAGTTATCACCAATTAAATCAGTATATAAAAACAATTTGTTAACTTCGTTTTTTATTGTGTGGTTTATAAAAGCAGTGCTTAGTTTTATTGCATTAATTGCAGTATTAATCTCATAGTTATATATTTTAAGTCTATAATATTGAAGCCCATAAAAAATAAAAAGATATAAAAATAATATCATGTGCAATACTCCAATAAAAACACCTATATTCCAAAGGTCTATCATTCCAAAAGAATATAATACATGATTAACTAATACTACATAAGTAGTTTTTAAGAAAAAATATAATAGTTTAACCCAATATAAATTCTTATGTTCTATTGAAACAACATGTGTATATTTGTAAAATATAAGAATATTAGATAGCAAATAATACATTATAGCCATAATTGTTATAATTAAGACTTGTGTTTTGTTTTGTGTATAGCCAGAAATAAATATAGATGCTGTTAGAGGTAATAAAAAACTTAGTATAAGTATTTTTTTTTCATTTTTCTTAAAAATTGACCAATATAATTGGAAGTAGTAAATTGCAAATGTGAAACAAGCAAACCAAAATATATAGTGAAAAAAAGAATATAAAAATTCATTAATTTTATAAAAGTATAAGTGTATATTAAAAAATGCGTTTATATAATTATCATAGGAGATAATGTTCTTAAAATATTCTGTTAGAGATGTACAAGCACTACAAAATATAATTAAACATAGACAGTAGTTTTCTTTATTTTTCCCCCCAATAGCTAAAAAAATAAGTACACCCATAATATCAATAAAAAAACTTGCTAATAACAATGAACCCCCCCCCTTATTTTTTCATATGTTACGGAAACTTAAATGTCTACAAAATATATTTAGTGATGACGAAAATATAACATCCGATACTATTTTTGATTAGAGTTGTTTAATACCAAACGTTCTAGGCTAAAAGTAGAAAGTAATATTGCATTTATATTAGTATGTCTATTTTATAAGTACTATATTTCTTAGTATACCATAATAACGATTTACATGCTAATATATATTTGCATACAAAAATTTAAATTATACAAGGATAAGTGTTTCGGGATTAATGCAACTATGAAAAATAATTATACTTTTAAATATATATTATATAGTAATGCTAATTCAATGATATTCCCCAAAAAAAATGTCTACTCAAAAACAGGAAACTGCAAAAAAATATTATTAAATATTTTAGATAAAAGCAGATATTGAAAATAAAAATATGCTCTATAAAACATAATACAGTTATTAAATATCATGGGAAAGCTGTTATTATTAATCTTGATATTTTAAATATTCCAAACTAAAGGAGTGCTAATGAGTTGATGAAGATTAATGATGAAGATAGAAAGATAGTTAGACGGCTAGTTCTATTATTCAAGCCGTATATTAAAAATATAATTGTTATAACAGTATGTATGATTTTTTCTGCGGGAATTAGCACTTTAATTCCATTAATAAGTAAGAATATAGTGGATGAAGGATTAATTCGAAATGATTATAGTTTACTCATAAAACTTGTCATAATAGGCTTTGTATTAGTGATTGTAGATCAGGGAATTGGTTTACTAGAAACGAGATTTAGAATGTTTATTAGTTTAATGTTGCCATATGAACTATCAAAAAAAGCTTTTAAGCACTTAATAAAACTTAATATAATGTACTTTAATGATACAAACTATGCAGAAATAATGAATAATATTAATATGGATGTATCAAATATTTCAAGAATAGCTGATAGAAGTCTATTTTATATTGTAACTCAAGTTTTTAAAATAGTAGGTGGAATTGTTGGACTAATATTGATTGATTGGAAGTTAACACTGGTAGTTTTGGCTATTATACCTGTCAAATATAAAGTTATTAATATTCTTGCTCGAAAAAGGCAGGATATGTTTACTAAATACATGGAAGTTTACGGAGACTACTCATCTTGGCAAGGAGATGTTATAGCTGGTGTAAAAGAAATTAAGCTAATGGGCATTGACAGATTAAAAGTTGGAGAATTTATTAAAAAGCAGAGAGCTATAATTAAAATAGATACAAAGATGAATATATTGGATAAAGTTAATGAAGTTTCTGAAACAGTAATGTTTGAAATTGTTACAGGAGTTTTGTATATTATAGGTGCCTATTTTATATTGAATGCCAGATTTACTGTAGGAGGGTTGATGGCTTTTATAACATATTGTATTTATGTTACGGCACCTATTTCAGCAATATTAAATATAGGATATAATTTTTCAGATGTACTTCCATCGGCAAAAAGATTCTTTGAATTTCTAGATATGGAAAAAGAAGACGATGGAATAATTAATTTAAAAAGAATTGATTGTAAAGAAATACGTGGGATTTTGAAATTTGAGAATATCTCCTTTAAATACAAAGATGATAGAAAGGTGCTAAGTAATATAAACTTTGAAGTTAATGAAGGCGAAAAAGTAGCTATAATTGGATGTAATGGTTCGGGTAAAACAACTCTAATTAATTTATTATTAAGACTATTAAAACCAGAGGGTGGGAAAATTTATCTTGATGGTATTGATATTAGTCAAATTAAAACTAGAGAATATAGACAATTAATTTCTGTGGTAAGTCAGAATGCGTATCTTTTTAATGCAACAATCAAAGAGAATATTTATCCTTATTCAAGGAATGATTTGAAAGTATATATATCAGCAAAAGAAAGTAATATAGATGACTTTATTCAAAGCCTTCCAGAAAAGTATGATACTTTAGTAGGTGTTAATGGTGCAAATCTTTCAGGAGGTCAAAAGCAAAAAATTGCTATGGCAAGAGCAATTGCTAAGGATTCAAAAATACTTGTATTGGATGAAGCAACTTCAAATTATGACATAGAATCAGAATATCAGATGATAGATTTAGTTGTAAATAAATTAAAGGAAAAGACTGTTCTTATGATTACACATAAATTGCAGGTTTTAAAAGAGGTAGATAAAATTATATTTATAGAACATGGGAAAATTGGGGATTTAGGAACTCATGAAGAACTTTATCAAAGAAACACGGTGTATAGGGAATTAATAAGCAGTCTTAATGACAATATGGATTATAAAGCGTGTAACTCTTAGTTCTTAAAGTTTTATTTGATGTGAATTTGATTTCTTCAATTTGTCCTCGAGGGATTGAAAGAATTCAAATATAAAAGCCAAATTAAGGAATAACGCAAATACCTTTAAAAGGTAAAAAACTAATGGGGGTGAATTTATGAAAAAACTAGGTAAAAAAATCAAATCAACAAAACTTACTGTTGAAGCTTACGATGGTATGTGCATATGTTTCTGTAACTGTAATTGTGGAGGTAATCAAGGAGTTGCTATGATACAGATTAGAAACGGAGTGGGAAATTCAAACAAATCAAGATATGGAAGGAAATAAAAACTTAAAGGCAATATTGCCGGAATTTCAGTTCCGGCAATATTGCCGAATAAATAGATAAAAAGTATTTCCGCTTTTTATGAGTGCTATTTTCTATCTAGTAAAGGTTTAAGTGAAATATAAACGGAAGTTAAATCTTTTGAAATACTATTAAGATTATTAATGTAAAGAGTATTGGTCATAAAAGTCTTTAGATAAGGAGAATTAAAATGAATAATGAAAGACCATTTATTCACTTGTTTTATACTAAAGGAGGGTATTACATATTTGATGTAAATACAAATGCCATTATAAAGGTAGAAAAAAAAGAGTATAATCTACTTGAAGATTTATTAAATAAGAATACTTTATTGAATAATGATTTTATATATGAAGAGTATAAAGAGAATGCAAAAATAATTAGTTTAAAAGAAAAAGGTTATTTATCCTCTAAAAAAACAAAAGAAATAATACACCCGATTAGTGATATTCTAGAATACTATTTGAGTAGTAAAATAAAGATGATTATTTTACAAGTTACGCAGCAATGCAATCTAAGATGTGAGTACTGTGCTTATTCTGGAAGTTATATAAATAGAAAGCACAAAAATGTTAGAATGAGCTTTGAAACAGCTAAAAAAGGTATTGATTTTTTAATTGACAATTCTAAAGATATTGATGAAGTCAATGTTGGGTTTTATGGTGGTGAACCCTTATTAGAATTTGAACTAGTGAAAAAGGCCATTTTGTATGCAGAAGAAGTGGCTGAAGGTAAGAAGATTACATTTAGCTTTACTACTAATGGTACTCTCTTTACAAAAGAAGTTATAGAATTCCTTATGAAACATGATGTATCAATTACTATAAGTCTAGACGGACCTAAAGAAGTTCATGATATGAATAGAAAGTTTGCAGTTAGCGGATGTGGTACTTTTGAAAAAATAACTGACAATCTTGAATTCTTTAAAAACAACTACCCAGAATATTTTAAAAAGATATTATTTAATGCAGTGATTGATTATAAGAGTAGTTTTAGTTGCCTAAGTGAGTTTTTTACTTCGTATGACGTGTTGAAGGATTCTTATTTGATTACATCAGAAGTATCAGATGAATACTCCCTTGAACAAAGAAATAGAAACGAAGACTATGATGTTCAATTAAGTTATGAAATGTTTAAAATGTATCTTGCAAAATTAAATAGAATAGATAATAAAAATGTATCAAAACTTGTAACTAGCTATTTCGATAACTTAAGGAAAAAAATGATTACTGATAGACTTAGAAAAGAGAGCGTTAATGATAAAGGTCACCATGGAGGTCCTTGTGTTCCAGGAGCCCAAAGGCTATTTATGGATGTTGATGGGAATTTATTTCCCTGCGAGAGAGTAAGTGAAGAGTCTGATGTCATGCGAATCGGACATATTAACAATGGATTTGATTATAACAAAATCCGTAATTTATTAAACATAGGTAAAATAACCGAAGCTAATTGTATTGATTGTTGGGCATTTGATTATTGCTCATTATGTGCAACTTTTGCAGATGAATTAGATGAGTTATCTGCAAAAAAGAAACTTTCATACTGCCAATCAGTTAGATATTCACTAGAAGACCAATTAAAGGACTACTGTATGCTAAATGAATTTGGATGTTCTTTTGATGATTCCAATATACTTAGAGTGGTGGAGGTGTAAAATGAAAACCTTAATATATCCATATGATTTACAATTTGCTTCAATCGTAAGGCATAAAGATTTAGTAAAAGATCTAGAAATTGTGGCTTTAGTTTCTCCAAGAGGGTGGAGTATGAATGGAAAAGATGGTGGAGTAGCTGATAATGCTGATAAACTTGGAATAATAGTTAGCCATGAGTTTGAAAATTCTTTAAACTTATGTGACGCTGTTCTTTTTAGTGACTACGTCCAAAAACTTGATTTTGAAAGTATTATTTTTCCAAAAATATTTAAGTCTATTGAGTTAAAAAAGGATATCATCATCACAAACCCACTTTCAAAAAAGAATTTAGATTTAATATCAAAAAAATGTGATGAAAACAAAGTGAGATTTGAATATTATGGGCCATCAGAAGTAGATTATGAAGAAATCCCAGATGAGGTTGGGTTTATTCATGATATTAATACACCAGTTATTTTTGTCGTTGGTATGGGAGAAAGAACCAATAAATTTGAAGTACAGCTTTCGCTGAGGGAAAGCATACAGAAAATAGGCTATAAGGTAAGTCAAATTGGAACTCGAAGTTATTGCGAGCTATTGGGGTTCCATTCGTTTCCAAGTTTTATGTATAGTAAAAAAATATCTGAGACAGATAAAATCATTTATTTTAATCATTTTGTCAAAGATATTGAAATTAAAGAACAACCAGATTTAATTATTATTGGTATACCAGGAGGAATTTTTCCAATCAATAATAAGTTTTTAAACAACTTTGGCATTCTTGCTTATGAAGTTTCTCAAGCAGTAACTCCAGATTCCACAATACTTTCTCTTTATTATGGAGAGTATATCTCTAAATATTTTACAAGTTTAAAAGAGTCTGTCAGGTATCGATTTGGTTGTGATGTTAATTGTTTTAATATGTCTAATGTAGCATTTGATTGGACTGATGCTAAATATGAGAACAAATTAAGTTACATATCTATTCAATCAAAGTATATTGACAAAAAAATTGAACCTTATAAAGTTTATAACCAAAAAGTATTTAATATATTAAACAAGAATGGAAATCAAGATATGGCGCAATATATTATTGATTTGCTTGCTGATTTTGGACAAACTGAGTGTGTTTAAAGGAGAATATAAAATGAATATTAATAATAATTATGTAATTGAAAAGCTGTTATTGATATTAAAAGAAATGTATAATAGAGATTATTATAACAGTTGGGAAGATATAAAAGATTTAGATTTATTGGGTTATGAAATGAATTTTATGCCAAGAGATTTAATATATTTATTTTTTGATGTTGAAAAGGTTTTTGGAATTATTATATCTCAAGATTATGTCATTAAAGGTTCATTTAGCAATTTAGCTAATATAGCAAGTATGGTTTTTCATGAACTGGAATCTAAAAAGTCTCTAAATGCATCAATAATTTGAAAAGGGTTTTATTATGTGTGATAATATAAAAATAGCTGTTATAGATGATGGAGTTTATGAAAGTTTTTTTAATATTGGATGTTTGGAAAATCAAATCGAAATAACTACAAAATTAGAAATTGTTCAGCAAAAAGAATTGCCATTAAAGTTTCCTAATCATGGGAGTATTTGTGCTGCTATTATAAAAAAGTATGCTCCCAATGCTTTTATAAGCAGTATTAAAATTTTAAATAATAAGAAAAGGGGGGTTATAGATCAGCTTGTAAGAGCTATAGAATGGTGTGTTGAAAAGGATATTAAGATTATTAACTTAAGCTTAGGAACAGTTTATTATAAAGATAGTTTTGAATTGAAGAAAATAGTTAATACGGCAGCTAAAAAGGGAGTCATAATAGTATGTGCATGCAGTAATCAGCTAATAGTAACTTATCCATCTTGTTTTTCAAATGTAATTGGTGTAAAAACAGATAATAATGAAGTTTATAATGAGCAGTATATTTACAATTACTATCCAAACGACGGAATAGATATTACGGCAGGTAGTATTTTTTCTCTTCAAAAAACTGACGGAGAATTCTATAATACACAACAATGCAATAGTTATGCTACGCCATTTATTACTGCAAAAGTATACGATATAATTAATAAAAACCCTCAAAGTTCAATTGAAAAGGTTAAGTTAGAGCTTATGGAAGGTGCTTTGAATAATAGTGACAAAACAAAATGGCTACATCTTTACAAAAGTGTTGATTGGGTAGAAAATGCTTTGCTATTTGACTTCAACAATTCAACAAGTCAGTTATTAAAGGAGAACTGCATTTTTAGAATTACTGAAAAAATTGATTTTAAAGGCCATTGCTTCTGTAGTGCTTCTAAGGAAATAGAAGAGTATTTTGATATAAATGAAAGTAACCTAAAAAAATATGATACTATTGTTATAAATGCTAATAATATTGTATCAAATCATTATGATTGTTCAAGTAAAAAATTAATTCAGTCAATAATAAATAAGGATAAAAACTTGATATATCTTGATGATAGAGAAATTAACAATGAAATTGAAGTTATAAACAAGAAAACGAAGATTTGGCATCCGTCAGTATTTAACTATCTTAATGCACCTGTATTAATGGAAATTGATATTCCACTGATTACCATTAATGATTTTTCAGGAAGATATCTATTAGAGACAATGAGAAAACTGCATAAGCTCTTTTTAAAAGATAAATATAATCCAATAGCGGCAACAGATAGCAGTCAGGGTATTTTATATGGAATGAATTATTCACCTTTGATAAGCCAATCAGTACTTAATGAATATGATCCAGCTGGTTTAAAAGTGGTTTGTGCATTGTATAGTCCGGATGTCTTAATTTATGGAGTGAATGCTTTTAATAAAGATATTGATTATCTTAGTCATAAAAATAATTCTTTTGAAATTGATATTGATATCCTTATAGCAGATTATTTGAGCGATAAAGTAACAGAGTATTTAAAATTAGCATGTAAAGGAAGCAGTAAACTTATATTGCTTATGCCTTTTAACATGATTGATAAAAATGTACAAATTAATAAAGATATAAAAGTTTTCGACTTATTCTGTGATGAATGTGTTCATCAAGTGTACAAGTATATAGTTGACTTATATAAGTATTCGTGAATATAAGGGTGCATAAATTATATCTGACACATCTTTTGTAAAACACCATAATCTTTCACTATAGATGTTAAGTTTTCTTCTATGTCCATGATTATCCACTAAAAAAGGTTAGGAAAAGCCAATTCTAAAATACAATATTTACCTTTGAACCTTTGCTTTATGTTTTATCCCAATAGCTGTTCAACTACGATGCATAGATATGGCTAATTACTTCATTCCATCGATTACTTTGATACTTTGTCCGCAATGTAGCTATATACTAACCTCCAGTAATACTCCATCTCATACCAGATTGCTTCATTCTTTGCTGGATAACCATCTTGTTTGCACTTTCAATAGCCCCACTACCAATGTAATAATCGTTATCCTTATAAAATTTATAGTTTATCCGTTTCTGATTATTTGTAATATAGTTATATAAATTTACAATTCCGTCAGGTACGGTTTCTAATTTCTTTTCTTCTACCAGTTTTATTGTTTAAGCCATCAAGTACTTTGTTTACCCATGTCTTTCGAGCTATCTCATCCTCAGGATATATGCTTTTTGCGTATTTGTGAGTGTTTTCACTCATATGATAAAAGTCTAATATCTGTACTGCGTCAGGAAATAGTGCCTCGCACATATTCCATATCCAAGGCGTTCCATCACCTAGAACTACAACCTCACTTACCTTACCATAACCTGCTCTGGCAGCAGCAAATACAAATTTCTTGAATTCTTCTACACTTCCCAAATATGATACATACTCTTTCTTCATTATTATATGGCTTCCATCAGTACGTTTAATAACATCTTTATCACAGAAAATTAAACCAAGTTTCATTTCTTTCCAAGTGGTACCTTTTTCATCTTCCACCCTTGTATTAACCTGTGAACCATCAGTAATTATATACAATCTGCCTTCACCCCATAATGACTAAAGTCATGTGTTGTAGTTTATATACAATTAAACAGTGTTAGTTTAATCCCAGCTAATCTTTTATAATTATATTATCAAGACCCTTATATAATCGGGTCTTTTATATAATAAGCAAAACAATTAAATAGCACTTGTTTAATAAAACAATTTATATATTGAGATAGGTGGAGTTTTAGTTTTTTATATAAATCTAGTAGAATTAAGAGCATATAATCTGTTATAATAATAGGGGCTTGACATTTTAATAAGTGTTTGGAGGAAAAACTATGAGCAGAAAGGTACAGATTAAAAGGAAAACTAATGAAACAGACATTAGTATTGATATAAATATGGATGGTACTGGGAATAACAGTATTGACACAGGGATAGGTTTTTTTGATCATATGTTAAATCTTTTTGCTCGTCATGGGTTTATTGATTTAAAGCTTGATGCAAAGGGAGATTTAGAAGTTGATGCCCATCATACAGTAGAGGATGTTGGTATAATACTTGGACAAGCTATAAAGGAAGCATTAGGAGAGAAAAAATCCATTAAAAGATATGGTTCATCATATGTGCCTATGGATGAAACATTAGCTTTGGTATCTCTTGACTTAAGTGGAAGGCCTTTTTTGGTGTATGATGTAAAATACACGTGTGAAAAAGTAGGAACAATGGAAACAGAGCTTTTTGAGGAGTTTTTTAGAGCAGTTGCAAATAATGCAGGGATTACATTACACATTAAATTGTTTCATGGAAGCAACACCCATCATATTATTGAGGCTATATTTAAGGCGTTTGGAAGAGCTCTTGATGAAGCCACTCAAATAGATGATAGAATTAAAGGAGTTATGTCAACAAAAGGCAGTCTTTAGGCTATAAATTTAAACTGGAGTAGTGAAAAATAATGATTAATAATACAGATTTTATTGATTTACCATTACATATTAAGGGAAAAGTTAGAAACGTATATGACTTAGGTGATAGACTTCTAATTGTAGTTACAGACAGAATATCTGCATTTGATGTAGTATTTGATAGACTTATACCGGATAAAGGCAAGGTCTTAAACAGCATTTCTGAGTTTTGGTTTGATTACACAAAAGACATAGTTGACAATCATATGATGACTACAGATGTAAGCAAGTACCCTGATGAAATATCTAAGTATAAAGATGAGCTTCAAGGAAGATCTATGGTGGTTAAAAAAATTAAAATGATAGAGGCAGAGTTTATTGTTCGTGGATATTTAGAGGGTTCAAGTCTTAAAGAATACATAAAAACCGGCAAAATATGCGGTATTGATTTGCCCAAAGGATTAAGGCAGGGGGATAAGCTTCTAAAACCTTTATTTACGCCTTCATCTAAGTCTAGTGAAGGACATGATGAAAACATTTCTTTTGAAACTTTATGCACAAAAATAGGTGAAGAGCTTGCAAATAAGATAAAGAATATAAGTTTGATGTTATACGAAAGGGCAAGAGAATATGCATATAGTAAGGGAATAATACTTGCAGATACAAAATTTGAGTTTGGAATTATGGATGATAGGTTAATTTTAGCTGATGAGATATTTACTCCTGACTCGTCAAGATTTTGGGATGCTGCTGAATACCAACCTGGGAAAGCACAAAAAAGCTTTGACAAACAGTATTTAAGAGAGTATCTCGAAGATATAGGATGGGACAAAAATCCTCCTGCACCAGAGCTTCCTGATGATGTTGTCAATAAAACAAGACTTAAATATATAGAAGCTTATCAACGTATTACAGGCAAGGACTTGTGAGATAGAGCCCTTTCGGTTCTGCCTATTTAGGAGCAAATAAGGCCAAGAGTAAAATTGTAAGTTATATATAAATAACTATAAAACGGCGAAAAATGACATGTGTGTAAATTGGAGTTAATGGAGTGATTGGCATTGATAGCTATAATTGATTACGGAGTAGGAAATTTAAGGAGTGTAGAAAAAGCTTTTCATTATATTGGATATGAAGCTAAAGTATCCTCTGATAAAGAGTTTATATTAAATTCTGATGGTGTTGTTTTGCCAGGAGTTGGAGCATTCTATGATGCTATTGAGAAATTAGATAAAGATGGTATAATAGAAGTGCTAAACTCAGTAATTGCTAAAGGTAAACCTTTTTTAGGAATATGTCTTGGCATGCAGTTGTTGTTTGAATACAGTGAAGAGGGCGGACAAAATGTTAAAGGTCTGGGAATACTTAAAGGTGCAATTAAAAAGATACCTTTTGGGGATAATTTAAAGGTTCCCCATATGGGTTGGAATAGTCTTGATATAAAAGGAAATTCTCCTTTGTTTAATGGTATTTCTCCAAACTCATATGTTTATTTTGTTCACTCGTATCATCTTGACACAGACGATATTGATGTTATTACTGCATCAACCCATTATGGGATTGGATTTACAGTTGCAGTCCAAAAGGGAAATATTTTTGCAACACAGTTTCATCCAGAAAAAAGCGGTGATATTGGACTTAGCATGCTAAAGAATTTTGCATTACAATGCGTATAAAGTTATAAAAATGGCAAATATTTGCATTGGGAGGTTTTAAAGAATGGTTATTTATCCAGCTGTGGATATTAAAGATGGAAGATGTGTGAGACTTGTTCAAGGAGAATTTGACAAAGTTACAGTTTATTCTGACAACCCTGTTGAGATGGCTCTCAAATGGGAGTGCTTGGGAGCAGAATATCTTCATATAGTTGATCTAGATGGAGCAAGAACAGGTGAAGCACAAAATATTTCGGTTATAAGTGAAATGGCTGTCAAATTAGGAATACCAGTTCAACTTGGCGGTGGAATAAGAACTATTGAAATGATTGAATTTGCTATTTCAAAGGGAATACAGAGGGTAATACTTGGTACTTCTGCAGTTAAGAACCCTGAGTTGGTTAAAAGGGCTGTAGAGACTTTTGAAGATGGTATAGTAATTGGAATTGATGCTAAGGATGGAATGGTAGCAATTGATGGCTGGGCAAAGACTAGTGAGTTTACAGCAGTAGGATTTGCAAAGAAAATGGCTGAATTAGGAGCTAAAACGATAATATACACTGATATCTCCAGAGATGGAATGCTTATGGGGCCAAACCTAAAGGCTATGGAAGAAATGGTTAAGGCCGTTGATATTGAAGTTATCGCATCTGGAGGAGTAAGCAAATTAGAAGATATTAAAAATTTAAAAGAAACAGGAGTATCAGGTGTTATAGTTGGAAAAGCAATTTATACAGGAGATGTTGACCTGAAGAAAGCTATAGAAATTGGAAAAGAATAAGTTTTTTAAGGGAGGTTTATTAAAATGCTGACTAAAAGAATTATTCCATGTTTAGATGTTCATGAAGGAAGAGTTGTTAAGGGAGTTAATTTTGTAAACTTAAGAGATGCAGGAGATCCTGTAGAAATTGCAGCTATGTATAATAAAGCAGGTGCAGATGAACTTGTTTTTTTGGATATTACTGCATCTTCAGATGCTAGGAGTATTATGTTAGATGTGGTTGAAAGAGTTGCAGAGCAGGTTTTTATTCCTTTTACAGTTGGAGGAGGAATAAGAAAGTTAGAAGACTTTAGAGATATATTAAAGGCTGGAGCTGATAAAATATCCATTAATTCTTCTGCAATAAAGAATCCAGAGCTTATTACAACTGCTGCTTCACGTTTTGGAAGTCAATGTGTGGTTGTTGCAATAGATGCAAAAAGGCGAGAAGATAATTCTGGATGGGATGTTTATATAAATGGGGGAAGAGAAAACACAGGCAGAGACGTTTTAGACTGGGCTGCAGAAGCTGAAAGACAAGGAGCTGGAGAAATTCTTCTTACAAGCATGGACTGTGATGGAACAAAACAAGGATACGATATTGAACTTACTAAAAAGGTATCTGAATTTGTTAGAATTCCTGTTAT
Organism: Acetivibrio alkalicellulosi; assembly: GCA_008125075.1. GTDB lineage: Bacteria > Bacillota > Clostridia > Acetivibrionales > Acetivibrionaceae > Herbivorax > Herbivorax alkalicellulosi. The sequence goes on from VLTH01000002.1 coordinate 675,122, forward strand.
AGCGTCAGGTGGAGCAGGAACAATGGAGCATTTTTATGATGCAATTGTTGAAGGTAAAGCTGATGCAGTACTTGCAGCATCACTATTCCATTATAAAGAAATTGAAATAATGGATCTGAAAAATTATTTAAAAGAAAAGGGAATAGAGGTAAGGATGGATGGAAATAAATAATATTGAACAAATGGTTAAACAGTTAAAATTTGATACAAATGGATTGATTCCTGTAATAACTCAGCACTATCAATCAAATGAAGTGCTTATGATGGCATATATGAATGAAGAAGCCTTTATTAAGTCTTTTGAAACTAAAAAAGTTCATTATTTTAGTAGAAGTCGTAATAAATTATGGCTAAAAGGTGAAACATCAGGGCATTTTCAACATATAAAATCAATAAATATAGATTGTGATAACGATACAATTTTAATTAAAGTGGAACAAGATGGGGGGGCATGTCATACTGGACATTACTCCTGCTTTTATAGAGAGATTTGCGAAAATGATGTCAGAGAAACTTCTGAAAAAGTATTTGACGATAAAAAGGTATATGAGGATGAGTCAAAGGTTCTAAAAGATGTATATAATGTAATAGTTGACAGGACAATAAACCCTAAGGAAGGTTCCTATACAAACTATTTGTTTGATAAGGGAATTGATAAAATATTAAAGAAAGTTGGGGAAGAAACAGCTGAAGTAATTATTGCAGCAAAAAATCAGAATAAGGAAGAGATAACTTATGAAATATCAGATTTATTTTACCATCTTTTCGTATTAATGGTTGAAAGAGGGGTAAAACTAGAAGATATATATAATGAGTTGAAAAAAAGGAGATAGGGATTTCCGGGGGTGCACGTTGGATATTAATAAGCTGATGATTTTGCTTAAACGGGAGGAAGGACCCAAACTGGATTTTAAAGCTGAGCTTAATATTTCAACCTATGGTGATAAAAAAGAACTTACCAAGGATGTTATTGCTATGGCAAATTCAAGGGGTGGAAGAGGTTATATAGTCTTTGGAGTCGAAGACAAAACCAAGAGAATTATCGGCATAAATCCCGAGGATTACAAAGAAGAGCAAATTCAACAGATTATATATAACAGATGCGATCCTCCAGTTCCTGTTTCTGTTGATTTTGTTGAAACTGATAATAAGACTGTAGGTGTATTGACGGTATTTAAAAGTCACCATCGTCCTCATCAAATGTTACAAAATGGAGCTTTTTATATAAGAAGAGGTTCTACAACTGATACTGCCAGAAGAAATGAGATAGCAAACCTATTACAGGAAAATGGACTTATGACATATGAAACTGTAATTGTTAATAATGCAGGGCTAGAAGAAATAGATGATCAAATGGTTAAAAGTTATTTTGAAGGCTTAGGTGTCAGAAGTGAAAGACCTAGTGATATACTGATGGAAGCTCTAGGTATAATAGGGAGAAAAGTTGAAGGAGATGGTTATTGTCCTACCATAGGAGGATTACTTCTTTTTGGAAAGAATCCTTACTTATATCTTCCTCATGTCTATGTAAAAGTTGTTTGTGGAGAGGATGTTGAGTTGTTTTATGGAAATACTCTAAAAATGCTGGATGATGTGTCTGAATTTTTGAAAGCACTAATAAAATGTGAAAATTATCCTTTTGGGGCATTGGAAGAAGTAGTTGCAAATGCTCTTGTTCATAGAGATTATTTAGATATTTCAAGAGGTATTACAATAAGTGTTTTACCTAGGTATTTAGAAGTTGTAAATCCAGGTGCACTTATAGCCGATAATAGCATTTACAGTTTTACAAAAGGAAATAATCCTGACAGGAGAAATTCATGGTTATATCAAAGACTTTTAACATTAGACCCAAAAAAGAGGTTTATGAAATCAGGAATTGGTATGACAAGAATAAAAGATTCTTTTAATTGTCTTGGAAATGTGAAGTTTATAAACATTGGTTCTCAGAATTTATTTAAGGTAATATTACCTATTCCTCAGCAGGAAATAAAGAAAATTAAAGAAAATCAATGAATTCAATAAAAAATCGTAGGTTATTTAAGGATATTCTCTCAAAACAATTAAATTTAGAAAAAAGGCATGTTTGATAAAAAAATGGATATTATAATATATTATACTTACAATTAGCACTCACTTAAAGTGAGTGCTAACAAAGAAATACATAAAATATTTATAAATTGAATTATAATAAAGAGGAGGTATTTTTTATGAAAATAAGACCATTAGCAGACAGAGTTGTTGTTAAGATGGTGGAAAGTGAAGAAACTACAAAGAGTGGTATAGTATTACCAGGAAGTGCAAAGGAAAAACCGCAGGTTGCAGAAATTGTAGCAGTAGGACCAGGTGCAGTAACAGAGGATGGCAAAAAAATTGAAATGGAAGTTAAAGTTGGAGATAGGGTTATTATGAGCAAGTATTCAGGCACAGAAGTTAAATTTGATGGTCAGGAATATACAATTTTAAAGCAAGGCGATATTTTAGCAGTAGTGGATTAAGGGATGATGAAATATTACTTCGGATTTTTCACGAGGACTATTTGGAACAAATAAGGCCTAAAGTGAAAGTATAGCCGAAGTTATATTGTCAACATCCCAAGGGATGATGAAATATTACTTCGGATTTTTCACGAGGACTATTTGGAACAAATAAGGCCTAAAGTGAAAGTATAGCCGAAGTTATATTGTCAGAATAGCCAATAAACAATTATTTCAATAAATATTCTTAAGGAGGTTAATTTTATGGCAAAGGAAATTAAATTCGGTGAAGAGGCTAGAAAAGCACTTGAATGTGGTGTAAATAAATTAGCAGATACAGTAAAGGTTACTCTTGGACCTAAGGGTAGAAATGTAGTTTTAGATAAAAAATTTGGATCACCTCTAATAACAAATGATGGTGTTACAATAGCTAAAGAAATTGAATTAGAAGATGTATTTGAAAATATGGGTGCACAACTTGTAAAAGAAGTTGCAACTAAAACTAACGATGTAGCTGGTGATGGTACTACTACAGCTACACTTCTTGCACAAGCTATGATTAGAGAAGGTCTTAAAAATGTAGCTGCAGGTGCAAATCCTATGATACTTAAAAAAGGAATATCCAAATCAGTTGATGTTGCTGTTGATGCTATTAGAGAAGTAAGTCAGAAAGTTAAGGGAAAAGAAGACATATCAAGAGTTGCTTCTATTTCTGCTAATGATGACATTATTGGTAATCTTATAGCTGATGCTATGGAAAAGGTTACAAATGATGGAGTTATTACAGTTGAAGAATCAAAAACAATGGGTACAAATCTTGAAGTTGTTGAAGGTATGCAATTTGATAGAGGCTATGTATCACCTTATATGGTTACTGATACAGAAAAAATGGAAGCTGTTTTAGATGATGCTTATATTTTGATTACAGACAAAAAAATAACTAACATACAGGATATTCTTCCTATGTTAGAGCAGATAGTACAGCAAGGTAAAAAGCTTGTAATAATAGCTGAAGATGTTGAGGGAGAAGCTCTTGCAACATTGGTAGTTAATAAACTAAGAGGAACATTCACATGTGTAGCTGTTAAAGCTCCTGGTTTTGGTGACAGAAGAAAAGCTATGTTAGAAGACATTGCAATTCTAACAGGTGGAGAAGTTATTACAGAAGAGTTAGGCCTTGATCTTAAAGAAGCAACAATAGACCAGCTTGGAAAAGCAAGACAGGTGAAAATTCAAAAAGAAAATACTATAATAGTTGATGGTGCTGGAAGTCAAGAAAACATCAAGAAGAGAATAGCATCCATTAAGGCACAAATAGAAGAAACTACTTCTGACTTTGATAAGGAAAAATTACAAGAAAGACTTGCAAAACTTTCTGGTGGTGTAGCAGTTATACAGGTTGGTGCTGCAACTGAGACAGAAATGAAAGAAAAGAAATTAAGAATTGAAGATGCACTTGCTGCTACAAGAGCTGCAGTTGAAGAAGGTATAGTTTCTGGAGGAGGAACTGCTTTAATAAATGCAATTCCAAGTGTAGCAAAATTATTGGATACTACTTCAGGAGATGAAAAGACAGGTGCACAAATTGTTTTAAGAGCATTAGAAGAGCCTGTTAGACAAATTGCTGAAAATGCTGGATTAGAAGGTTCAGTAATAGTTGAAAAGATTAAAAACAGTGATAAAGGAATAGGTTTTGATGTGTTAAGTGTTAAATATATTAACATGATTGATGCAGGTATAGTTGATCCTGCTAAAGTTACAAGATCAGCACTTCAAAATGCTGCTTCCATTGCTTCAATGGTTCTAACTACAGAAAGTCTTGTAGGGGATTTACCTGAAAAAGACGCTGCACCAGGTGGAATGCCAGGCGGAATGCCAGGTGGAATGGGCGGAATGTACTAATTAATAGTATATATAAAAAATCCTTCACTTATTTAAAGTGGAGGATTTTTCTATTGGGAAGATAGGGTTCACTATAAATAAGTATTGAACTTAGGTGCTAAAAAGTATAGAATAATATTATGTGATTTATTAAGTTAATGATTCATCAATGCATTTTCAAAGGAGATGGATTAATGAGTGTTGTGTCTGTAAACAATGAAGAAATATTTAGTGTAATGCAATCTACAAATCTAGTACGTATAAAATTTAAGTCTATCGATATGTGGTCTGTTATGCCGGTATTGTATTGTGACGTTGATAATGTAAATTTACTGATAGGCACTTCAAACTTTGTTGGAGAAAGTATTGATGAAAATAAGGTTTTAGTTAAATTTCAAAAGCAGGGATATGAGTATATAATAAATGGAGAATTAATTGAAAAGAATTTAAGTAGCCCTGCAACCATAACAATTAAATACCAAGAAGCTATAAAATACTATAATTTAAGAAAGAGCATTAGGTTTGATACAAACATAGATGGACAAATTTCTTACATGCAAATTAATAGCAATGAGGAGGTAGAATTAGCAAATGATGTAGAGGGAAATTGTTTGGTGAGGAATATAAGCAAGGGTGGAGCAATGTTTCTGTCTAAAAATGAATTAAATTTAAGTGATTTAATCTGGATTAAGTTACAGTTTCCTTCAAGAAATTATGTAGTATCTAAGGCAAAAGTGCTTAGAAAAATTATAGCAGATGATAATACTTTTAGTTATGGGATACAATTTGAACAAATTGAAGATCAATATAAGTGTGTTTTTGATGATGAAATAAAAAAGCTTGAAAAAGAATATTTCAATTCTCTTAATATTTTAAGAGATTATAAAAATACTACTAGCTCAAATTATGAAACTAAAATAGCTATATTTAGTTACGACATTCAAGGAAGTTATGAGGTCAGAGAGTGGCTTATTAAGCTAGGAGCACAAAATTTTGATGTCATTAGTGACTTGAGGTTTTATCATGAATATGTAGAGGAAGAAAAACCTAAAATAATAATAATTGATGCTCTTGATATAAATGAAGAAATTATAGGTATTATTGAAAACATTAATTATGAGTACCCAGACACATGTTTATTAACTTTACTGCCTATTGAGCTTAGGGAAGATAAAAGATTAAATGATATTAAAAAAAGTAGTGATATTTTACTAAGACCATTAATTTATGATGAGTTTGAAGGTGAAATCATAAAATATTTATAATAAGGGTATAAAATGTCCATTACCTATAAGGGTGGAAAAAATACGGCGGGGTGAATATTTACCGTCAAATTGAAACTGATTGCTGTTAATTGCAATGGTTGTTATAAGTTTAAATTTATACTGTTTAGGATGGAGGTCAATATAATATATGGATATATTTGTTGAAAGAATTGTGGCCAAAAAGAAGGATTTTTTAGATTATTTTTTTATTTTTGCAGTGTTTTTTAGTGCACTTTTTTTATTTAGTATTGTGCTTTATCTATTTTCCATCAGCTCAATTTCTATGATGCTATTATTAATTATTTCATACTTGGTGTACTTTGTTATTTCCCTGAGAAAAATTGAGTATGAATATGCTGTTACTAACGGGGAGCTGGATATAGATAAAATAATTAATCAAAAGAAAAGAAAGAGGATGTTTAGTGCTAGTTGCAGGGAATTTAGTGTGTTTTCTAAATTAGATCTTGAAAAGCATAAAAATGAGATAAGTGAAATTCCACAGAAAATTAAAGCAGTATCATCAATGAACTCGCAAAATGTATATTTTTTTACAGCTAACTATAAAGGGAAAAAATCAGTAGTTTTCTTTGAGCCAGATGAAAGAATGCTTAATGCTTTAAAACCCTATATTTCTAAGAAAATAATAAAAAATTGGGAATAGAATAAAAGTATAATGAGAATTAATGTCTTTTGACATATACATGTTTGAGTAAACAACAAAGGTGTAAGATCAAAAGGTTTTATTTAGATAGATAAGGGTGAGGGGCTTGAAAAAATTAATAGCGATAGTTATATTTATTGGATTTGGTGTTATTTTAACGGTTGCAATTCAAAGGTTTTACACTACTGGTCATCTCCCAAACAATGAGGTTATTCCTGCTTTTTATGAAAGTGGACTTAACCTTGTAGTTGAAGATGAGCATGTTATTTTTACAGATAAACCTAAGATTATAGACGGAGAAATCCTTTTGCCATTTGATTTAGTAAAGAAATATTTTGATCCCCATATTTTTTGGGATGAAGAAGTTGAAAAGGTTACTATAACAACAAAAGACAGAGTAATAAGAATGAAGACAAACAATCTTGAAGCATTTGTCAATAATAAGCCTATAGTTTTAAATATTCCTGTAATAAAGGAAAATGATAAAGTCTATATCCCTATTGAGTTTCTAAGTGATTTTTATAATATTGACACTACCTTTGTAGCAGAAAGTAGTGTCATTATAATAGACTATAAAGCTGGGTTTAAACAAATAGCTACACCGATTGAAGCTGGAGCTGTAATACGAAGTGGACGTTCTGACAGAGAACCTATAATCAGAAAATTTGATGCTATTTCAGATGAAGAGGAAAATAAATTAAGAATTTTTGAAGAATATGATAATTGGTATAAAGTCAGAACGTGGGATGGGGCCATTGGATTTATTGAAAAACGCTATGTTGTTGCAAAAATAGTAATGGATAGAGATATGGAAAAATCAACCCAAGAGTCTTTATGGGAAGTTGAGTATGGTAAAATTAATTTGGTATGGGATATGGTATATACCAGAAGAGAAGATCCATGGTCAGTTGGAGAAATGAAAGGATTAGATGTAATATCTCCAACATGGTTTCAGTTGAAAAACCAAGAAGGTGATTTAATAAACAGAGCCTACTCTAAGTATGTTGAGTGGGCTCATGACAACGGATATAAAGTTTGGGCTCTTTTGAGTAATGATTTTCAAGATCCAGATATGACAAGTAAATTCTTAAATAATACAGAATCAAGAGAGAACTTAATAAAGCAAATATTGGCATATTCTGCATTGTACAAATTAGATGGGATAAATATTGATTTTGAGAATTTTTATGAAAGGGATAGAGATGCTTTTACTCAATTTATGAGAGAGTTGACACCTATATTAAAAGAACAGGGATTGATAGTATCTGTTGATGTAAATGATATACCCTGCTATGATAAGAAAGCTCTAAGTGACATTGTTGATTATGTTATGTACATGTCATATGATCAACATTGGAGGACAAGCCCAGTTGCTGGATCAGTTGCTCAGGTTACTTGGCAGGAGAGAATTTTAAAAAGGGTTCTTGAAGTAGAAAAGGTTCCGAGAGAAAAACTACTATTGGGGTTACCATTTTATACCCGTCTATGGCAGGAAGAAATAGATGAGAATGGGCAAAAAAAGTTATCTAATGTTGCTTTGTCTATGAAAGATGCAAGAAATAAAATCATTAAAAATAATGCTACTACTGTATGGGATGATGTTAGTGGTCAGTTTTATGCTCAGTATGAAAAGGATAATTCCACATTTAAGATATGGCTAGAAGATGCTAATTCTATTAACTTAAAAACTTCTTTAGTTCATAAATACAGGCTTGCAGGCACATGTGCATGGAGTAGAAATTTTGTATCTCCTGAAATATGGGATGTTCTATATCTAAATCTTAAAGAGATAAAAAGTTATCAGGAATGGAATGAATTAAATCAACAAAATGAGTATATTTTCCTTCACATTTATTAAATATATCGATTTTTTTGATTGTCCTTGACGCTTATTATGTTCTCTAGTATAATTATTCTAACTATTTTGTCGTAGGATTATAAAAATACAAGTTTTTATATAAGTATATTTTTTAAAAGGAGGGATTGGCGTGGAAGAAAGGTTTTCAAAAATTGGACTTACATTTGACGATGTGCTTTTGGTTCCGCAGAAGTCAGAAATTTTGCCAAAAGATATTAATATATCTACTAATTTGACAAAAGCTTTAAAGCTTAATATTCCGCTTATGAGTTCGGCTATGGATACAGTTACAGATTCAAGGCTTGCTATTGCAATAGCAAGAGAGGGTGGAATAGGTATAATTCATAAAAATATGTCTATAAAGGATCAGGCATTAGAAGTGGACAAGGTTAAAAGATCTGAGCATGGAGTTATAGTAGATCCATTTTTCCTTTCACCTGAGCATCATGTTTATGAAGCAATGGAACTTATGTCTAAATATAAAATTTCTGGTGTTCCAATAACAGAAAATAATAAATTGGTAGGTATTATTACAAATAGGGATTTAAGATTTGAAACCAATTATAATAAAAAAATAAAAGAGGCAATGACAAAAGAAAAACTTGTAACTGCTGCAGAAGGAACTACCTTAGATGAGGCACAGGAAATATTAAGAAGGCACAAGATAGAAAAGCTACCTATAGTTGATTCATATGGTAATTTAAAAGGATTAATAACTATTAAAGATATTGAAAAAGCTATTCAGTATCCTTGTTCTGCAAAAGATTCAAAGGGAAGACTACTTGCAGGAGCAGCTATAGGAGTTACTTCTGATATGATGGAGCGAGTGGCAGAACTTTTAGCTGTTAAAGTTGATGTTATAACACTTGATTCGGCACATGGGCACTCTAAGAATATTATTGATGGAGTACGAGAAATTAAAAAAATGTATCCTGATATTCAAATAATTGCAGGTAATGTTGCAACTAAAGAGGCAACAAAAGAATTAATTGAAGCGGGAGCAGATGCAGTTAAAGTTGGAATTGGGCCCGGTTCAATATGTACAACAAGAGTGGTTGCAGGCATAGGTGTTCCGCAAATTACTGCTATATATGACTGTTGTGAAGCAGCAAAAGAATATGGTATTCCTATAATTGCAGATGGAGGAATAAAATATTCGGGAGATATACCTAAAGCAATTGCTGCAGGAGCAGATGTTGTAATGATTGGTAATCTTTTTGCGGGAACAGAAGAAAGCCCAGGAGAATCTGAGATTTATCAGGGAAGAAGATTTAAAGTATACCGTGGAATGGGTTCATTAGGGGCAATGCAAAAGGGAAGTAAGGACAGATATTTCCAAGAAGATGCAAATAAGCTTGTACCTGAAGGTGTTGAAGGAAGGGTTCCATATAAAGGACCTTTATCAGATACTGTATTTCAGCTTGTAGAAGGTTTAAAACATGGAATGGGGTATTGTGGCTCGAAAAATATTAATGATTTGAAAACAAAATCAAAGTTTATCAGAATAACAAGTGCAGGTCTTAGAGAAAGTCATCCCCATGATATTTATATAACAAAAGAAGCTCCAAATTACAGCATTAACTCGTAGTGTTAAATATAAAAAATTCAGAATTCAGGATTTAGTAAGGTTAATTATACTAAGTTCTGGATTGCTGTTTTTTTGACTAAGAAAATAGAATATTTAAGAAATAAAAACAATAGGAATAGATATACTATGATGTAAGGAATGATTTTTAGATGTCTAACCTAGGGTTGATTTTATTTGAGGAGAAAAAACACAATAGTAATATAAACAATATATTTAAAAGATTTTATTATAAAATAAAGAGTTTATTTGATAAAGATATTTACTTAAGTCAGGTTGAAAAAATTGAAGTTGATGAAAGAGTGAATATTTTTTTTATTAAACTTAAGAGTTCATTAGATCAAATAAATGAATTTAGGCAATATAAAATAAAAAAAATAAAGAAAAACATAAATAAAGTATTGAAGGAATATTCAATAGAAAATTGCATTCTTCCTGAAGAAGTTAATGAAGATTTTATGTTGGATTGTTGTATCAAAAATCCTTTTTCAGGGCATTTTATTTATACGGCACTTATAACGGATATATTAAAAATTATTGCTTATAAAAAAGGTATAAGCGTAAAAGAACTAGATATTGCTATTATTAAAGGCAATGAAAGTAGTTTGTTTTACTCGTATATAGAGTTGTTGTCACCAATAGTAAAGTTTATAACTATAATAGATAATGACAGGCAATGTTGTTATAATAAAATTGAAGAAATATATGATGATACAGGTTTGTCTGTTAGAATTACAGATGATATTAAAAGTGGAGTAGATGGTGTTGATGTAGTAATAAATATGGCTAATATGGATAATTTATATAAAAGCACAAGAATAAAATCTAATGCCATAGTAATTAATTATGGAACCATTAATGAAAATGATTCATTTTTGAGCAATACAATAATAAATGGAATATCTATTAGTCTTGACAAAGATTTTGAAAACATTATGAATGGTTACGTGGGAAGTTCTTATAGCAGAAATGAACTTGCCGAATTAATTGTATGTGCTAAAAATAATATTAATGCTAATGTTATTAATAATAATGCCGATAAAAAAATTATACAATATATATCTAATGAATTTAAGAAATGCGGATATAGAATTAACGGATTTATTGGAAGGCATAATATAGTGACCCATTTAGGCATCGTTAAAAAATAACTTCCTCTAAGTTTTCACTTCCAACGCTTTTGTTACCACACGCGTTACGCGAAAAAGAGGAATTAATTTTTTAGCCGAGCCTTAGCTAAAGCTAAACATAAGGGCTTTAGGAGGAGACTCTACTCCACCTGAAAAAATTATAATATGACCTCTAACGAAGAGAAGGAAGAGTGTTAGAAGAAGATAAAACCTTAGAAAATCAAAATAGTATAAAAAATTTCCAACACCTTTTTATTATCTGTTATTGACAATATATGATTAGTAGTCTATAATGATAAAAAGTTTGAAAGAATATTGTAAGAATAAGTTCTATATTCTAAATACTATACTCTACATTTACCTTGGGCTTTTGAACACAAAGATTTGTATTTAAATTATTATTGCGATAAAAAATTTAAAGAACGCAGTGACTACATTTTTAATCCTATTTTTGTGCTGAATACTATTTTTTCTGTAAATGCTTTAAATATTTAGATGGTAGATTTTTTTAAGTTAACTGAGCATATTCTATTTTGTTGGGTAATTAATACACTTGCCATAACATGTATTTAGAATAAATAAGAAAGAAATGCATATATTATCAACACGAAATTATAAGTAAAGGAGAGGCTTCAAATGGTTAATAAGGAAGTTGTTCTAACGTACGAGGGACTTAAAAAGTTAGAACAAGAGTTGGAGTTTTTAAAAACTGTTAAAAGAAGAGAAGTGGCAGAAAGAATAAAACAGGCTCTTTCATTTGGAGATATATCTGAAAATTCCGAATATGATGAAGCAAAAAATGAGCAGGCTCATGTTGAAGGAAGAATTGTTCAGCTTGAAACCATGCTAAAACATGCAAAAGTTATTGATGAAGATGAAGTAAAAACTGATGTTGTAAGTGTAGGTTCAAAAGTAAACATCCTGGATATGGAATTTGATGAAGAAGTTGAATACTATATTGTTGGTTCTACAGAGGCAGACCCAAGCAAGTATAAGATATCCAATGAATCTCCAGTAGGTAGAGCTCTTCTTGGAAAAGCAAAGGATACTATTGTAGAAGTGCAGGTTCCAGATGGAGTTATTAAGTTTAAAATTCTGGACATTCATAAATAGTATTAACATGTTTTTTAGGAATGATGAAAATATAACTTCAACTACTATTTTAATAATGACATTATTTTATGCCAAATAGCATAGGTGAAAAGTGGAAGTAATATTTTATATACTCCTTGTAAAGTAATTTTAGAAAATTCAGAAAATTATAAAATAACAGTTTACAATTAAGGTGTAAGCTGTTATTTTATAATTGAAAAACAAACTCGTTGGAGACGAATATATAATTTTAGTGGGAGGATTTATAATGACAAATGATAACAATCAAAATAACCAAGACGCTAATCTTGATACACAGGATTTAAATGAAATACTAAAAGTAAGGAGAACAAAACTTTTTGAACTTCAGGAACAACAAAAGGATCCTTTTAAAGTAGTAAAATATGATGTAACTCATTCAACAAAATACATAAGTGAAAATTTCGATAATATGGAAGGTCAGTTTGTTTCTTTAGCGGGAAGGATTATGTCTAAACGCGGAATGGGCAAAGTAAGTTTTTCAGATATTCAGGATAGAGAAGGGAGACTGCAAATATATGTAAAGAACGAAGAGGTTGGTGCTGAAACATATCAATATTTTAAAAAGTATGATATTGGTGATTGGATAGGAGTAAAAGGCGAGGTATTTAGAACTCAAAAAGGAGAAATATCTATAAAGGCAAAGGAGATAATTCTTCTTTCAAAATCACTTCAACCCCTTCCAGAGAAATGGCATGGATTAAAGGACATAGATTTAAGATATAGACAAAGGTATGTAGATTTAATTGTAAATCCAGATGTTAGAAAAACTTTTACTATTCGTAGTAAGATAATAAAGGCCATAAGGAGTTTTTTAGACGACAAGGGTTTTTTGGAAGTTGAGACTCCTTTATTAAATACTATTCCAGGTGGGGCAGCAGCAAAACCTTTTGTAACCCATCACAATACATTAGATATTGATTTATATCTTAGAATTGCACCTGAATTGTATTTGAAGCGACTTATAGTTGGTGGATTAGAGAAAGTATACGAAATGGGAAGGATGTTTAGGAATGAAGGAATGTCTATAAAGCACAATCCTGAGTTCACCCTAATGGAAGTATATGAGGCATATACTGATTATAAGGGAATGATGGAGCTGACAGAAAGTCTAATAACTAAAGTTGCTCAGGAAGTACTTGGTACAACAAAAATTAGTTATCAAGGACAGGAAATTGACCTTGCTCCTCCGTGGGACAGAATTACTATGATAGATGCAGTTAAAAAATATGCAGATGTTGACTTTAATGAGATAAAAAGTGATGACGAAGCAAGAAAAATAGCAAAAGAAAAATTACTTAATGTTAAGAATAATGCAACAAAGGGAGAAGTATTAAATTTGATATTCGAGGAATTTGTTGAAGAGCATCTTGTTCAGCCTACATTTATAATGGACTATCCTGTTGAAGTTTCGCCTCTTACTAAGAAAAAGCCTGATGATCCATCTCTGACTGAAAGATTTGAATTATTTATTACAAGCAGAGAGATGGCAAATGCTTATTCAGAGTTAAATGATCCTATAGATCAAAAAGAACGATTCTTAAGTCAGGTTAAAAAGAGAGAAGCTGGTGATGAAGAAGCAAACATGATGGATGAAGATTTTATTCTTGCATTAGAATACGGAATGCCTCCAACAGGTGGATTAGGAATTGGAATTGACAGATTAATAATGCTATTGACAGATTCGTATTCAATTAGAGATGTTTTGTTATTCCCTACAATGAAACCAAGAGATTAAAATAATAGTAAACACATACTTTTGAATTTTTTAAAAGTATGTGTTTTTTAGTTTTTTAATCATCTAATTTGATTTATTTTGTTTTAAGTGTATAATATAAATTAGGCATTCATAACGTACATAATATGAAAAATTGAATTAGGTTGAATGCTCTCTTAGAAGTTTATGTTCTAAAATTTAATGTACTTTTTATTTAAAAGAAGTGTAAGGTAGGAGGATTATTTATGTCTGATGGTTTGAGTTTTACTAAAGAAAAATCAGATGAATATGTTAAAGTAAGTCTGGTTGGAGAAGTAGATATTTATACTTCACAGGATTTTAAGAATATGCTCTATGAAGTTGTAGATTGTGAAAAAATGAATTTAATAATTGACTGCAAACAACTTAATTATATTGATAGTACTGGCCTTGGAATTTTTGTGGGTGCTTTAAAAAAGGTAAAACAATATGATAAAAAAATAGTGTTAACCAATCTAAAAGACAATATTAAAAAATTATTTGTTATTACTGGATTGGATAAGGTGTTTGTAATAGAATAGAGAGGTGATTAATGTGGGTGATACTTTAGATACAATAGAGCTTGTATTGCCGTTTAAGGCTGAATATGTTAGTGTTGCTAGACTTGTTACATCTGGCTTATGTAATAGGATGGGTTTTGATGTTGAAACAATAGAGGATGTAAAAGTTGCCATATCAGAGGTTTGTAGTAAACTTGTCAGCATTGGAAGCAATGTTTCACAATGTTATAAAATTGTGTATTCAGTTTCAGAAGATGTTTTAAAAGTAACCTACCTGTGTGAGGATTCTTCCCTAAAATGCATATTTAATAATGGTGATGATGGATTGGCCATTCATATAATAAATGCACTAATGGATGAGGTAGAATTGTGCACAAGTAATGATTATATATTATCTATGTCAAAAGTAGTTGAAGGGAACGACTGATTATGGCACAGAATATGCAGAAGGAAAATCTTCATAATTTAGATGAAAAGGATCTTTTTTTGAAATATCATAACAATCCATCTGTTAATATAAGAAATGAGATAGTAAATAAGTATCTTTATTTAGCTGAGATAATCTCTAAAAAATTTACCAACAGGGGAGTAGACTATGAGGATATATATCAAATTGCCTCTGTTGCATTAATAATGTCTGTTGAGAGATTTGATACTGAAAAGGGTGTTAAATTTGTTAGCTTTGCTACTCCCACAATAATTGGTGAAATTAAAAGATTTTTTAGGGACAAGGCTTCGGTTATAAGAATACCTAGAAGGATATATGAAGTGTACAAAAAAGTAAACTATGCAAGAGAGCACTTGTCTCAAGAGTTAAAAAGGCCTCCTCGTATTGATGAAATTGCAAAGTATTTAAATATCAGTGAAGAATCTGTAGTGGAGATTCTTGAATCAAATAATGTATATAATGCACAGTCTTTTGATCAAAATGTGTATTCTGATGATGATTTAGAGTTCCATGAAACTATTGGACAAGAGGATGTCACTTTTGAAAGGTTAGAAAACAGGGACTTTTTAAATAAAAGTCTGGACAGGTTTAATGAAGCTGAAAGAGAGTTTATTAAAATGAGATACTTTAGTAATAAGACTCAAAAGGAAATAGCTTCAAAGTTTGGAGTGTCCCAGATGTATGTTTCGAGGATGGAAAAGAAAGTTTTGGATAAATTTAGAAGCATACTCGTTAAGTAAGTACTATTCTGAAAATACTTTTCAAAATATAGCCTTTGATTTAATCCTTTA
>VLTH01000002.1:695604-781803 GCA_008125075.1 Acetivibrio alkalicellulosi
CGTCGAAAGCCTAAGGTTTCCTGGGGAAGGTTCGTCCGCCCAGGGTAAGTCGGGACCTAAGCTGAGGCCGAGAGGCGTAAGCGATGGACAACAGGTTGAAATTCCTGTACTACCGCTGTTCGTTATAAGAGAAGTGGGGACGCAGGGGGATAAGTTAAGCGAGCGACTGGAAGAGCTCGTCCAAGGGAAGTAGATAGACTGGTAGGCAAATCCGCCGGTTGTTTCGAAGGCCTGATGGGGAGGGAAAATTATAGTACCGAAGTAACTGATTCCGCACTGACGAGAAAAGCCACTATCAAGAGCAGAGGTACCCGTACCGCAAACCGACACAGGTAGGTGAGGAGAGAATCCTAAGACGAACGGGAGAAGCGTTGTTAAGGAACTCGGCAAATTAACCCCGTAAGTTCGCGAGAAGGGGTGCCTGAGAAATCAGGCCGCAGTGAATAGGCCCAAGCAACTGTTTATCAAAAACACAGGTCTCTGCTAAATCGGAAGATGAAGTATAGGGGCTGACGCCTGCCCGGTGCTGGAAGGTTACGGGAATCTGTTAGCGTAAGCGAAGCAGTGAACTTAAGCCCCAGTAAACGGCGGCCGTAACTATAACGGTCCTAAGGTAGCGAAATTCCTTGTCAGGTAAGTTCTGACCCGCACGAATGGCGTAATGATTTGGGCACTGTCTCAACAACGTACCCGGCGAAATTGTAGTACTTGTGAAGATGCAAGTTACCCGCGACAAGACGGAAAGACCCCATGGAGCTTTACTGTAGCCTGATACTGGGTTTCGGTATTCTTTGTACAGGATAGGTGGGAGGCATAGAAGTATGGACGCTAGTTCATATGGAGCCGATGTTGGGATACCACTCTAAGAATGCTGGGGCTCTAACCAGAGACCGTGATCCGGTCTTGGGACAATGTCAGGTGGGCAGTTTGACTGGGGCGGTCGCCTCCGAAAGAGTAACGGAGGCGTCCAAAGGTTACCTCAGCGCGGTTGGAAATCGCGCATCGAGTGCAAAGGCATAAGGTAGCCTGACTGCGAGACAAACAAGTCGAGCAGGTACGAAAGTAGGGCTTAGTGATCCGGCGGTATGAAAGTGGAATTGCCGTCGCTCAACGGATAAAAGCTACCCTGGGGATAACAGGCTGATCTCCCCCAAGAGTCCACATCGACGGGGAGGTTTGGCACCTCGATGTCGGCTCATCGCATCCTGGAGCTGAAGTAGGTTCCAAGGGTTTGGCTGTTCGCCAATTAAAGCGGTACGCGAGCTGGGTTCAGAACGTCGTGAGACAGTTCGGTCCCTATCTGTCGCGGGCGCAGGATATTTGAAGGGATCTGTCCTTAGTACGAGAGGACCGGGATGGACAAACCTCTGGTGCACCAGTTGTCACGCCAGTGGCACAGCTGGGTAGCTAAGTTTGGAAGGGATAAACGCTGAAGGCATCTAAGCGTGAAACCCACCTTAAGATGAGATATCCCACCTTTATGGGTAAGACCCCATGTAGACTACATGGTTGATAGGTCAGAGGTGTAAGTGCAGTAATGTATTTAGCTGACTGATACTAATAGGTCGAGGGCTTGATCAAATTTAAAATTAGAAGATGGTCTTTTATAAAGTCTTAATGAGAAATCCGCTTCTTAAAATAGCAAACTTACATTATGTATTTTTGAAGGTATAAGAACCTTAAAAAGTTTACAATTTTCTGGTGGTTATAACGAGAAGGTCACACCCGTTCCCATACCGAACACGGTAGTTAAGCTTCTTAGTGCCGATGATACTTGGATGGAGACGTCCTGGGAAAGTAGGTCGCTGCCAGATTTATATCAAGACCCTGAGTTAATCGCTCAGGGTCTTGTTTTATTATAAGTCTAAGACTCAACCTTCTATAAGATAGAGATCCTCTTACAATTTTATGTGAAGTTTAGTTAAATCTTGGTATGGGCGAAAGAATTAAAAGAGATTTTTTAATAATATTAATTATTTGAAATTTACTACTAGTATAATATAATGTTAAGAGAGTATATAAATTATGGTAACAAAATAAACAAAATAATATAAAGGATGGTCAGATTGATATGCAGAGAATAAATTTATTTTGCTTTCCATATGCAGGTGCATCTTCTATGATATATGCAAAGTGGAAAAATAACATATTAAAATATATAGATATTTTACCAGTTGAATTGGCTGGAAGAGGGAGGAGGTTTAATGATCCCTTTTATAATTCAATAGACGAAGCAGTTGATGATATATATAATTCAATTAAAAAAGTTATTGATGAAAGTCCATATGCTTTATTTGGTCACAGTATGGGAGCTGTTATTGTTTATGAATTATACTACAAGTTAAGAGAACATGGGCATAATATTCCTGAACACATATTTCTCTCAGGGAGAGGACCTTCTTTTAAGCCATCTGAAGAAAATATACATAACTTAAAAGATGAAGAATTTCTAAAGAAAGTAATGGAGTATGGAGGTACACCAGACGAAGTTGCCAACAATAAAGAGCTTCTAGATTTTTTTCTACCAATACTAAGAGCAGATTTTAAAATGATTAATTTATATTCAAGTATTAAAAGGGATGAAAAGATTATTTCCAATACAACGGTATTAACTGGAAAGAGTGATGCAACAATAAAAGAAGACATTGGCAAATGGAGTGAATATATATCAGGAGAATTTGAATTAGTTACTTTTGATGGAGGACATTTTTTCATACATAACAATGAGGAGAAGATACTATCAATTATTAAAAGGAAGTTATCATAGGCTATTTTGTTTAAAGATTTACTTGTAAAATCTTTAAATAAGCAAAATTCGTGTTATAAAGGAAAATAGTAATAATTAGAAACCATTTAGGGTATAAATGCGTCTTATAATAAAAAGAGCAGTTGGTGTTAAATTGTTTAAACAAATTAAAAGGAACGAATTTAATTATGAAAAAAATTATGTTAATTGTTATATCAATAACTATCATGGGTACTATTTTTTTTAGTTGCCAAGAATTTGATAATGATGAATACTCAAAGAAAGCAATTTTAAAAGTAAGAGTATATAAAGTAATAAATTTTAATGAATTGAAATTAGAACTCATAGCAGAATATGATGAAAAAGAAAAAATTGAGATATTTAAAAAGGCTATTTCAGATGCTAGTAAAATAACAGGCATAGTCAATATAATTGATACAAATTTTAAATTTGAAATTGTCTATGAAGATGAAAGAAAAGATAGTTATTACTTATGGTTAGGTGAAAAAGGACAGAAAGGTTCTCTAATGAATATAGAAGATACAGATATTATTTATTCCATTTCAGAGAATTTGACTGATAATATTTCAAAACTGATACGAGATTGATGTATAAAAATTTAATTTGCACAAATTGGAACTAGATCATAAAAAAAATAAAATCAAAAAAAAAAGTGCTTGCAAAATTAATAAAAGTGTAGTAAAATATTGAATGTTGTGACAAGACATACGATGAGTTGGGAGATTGCTGTAGTAAATACAGGTAACTTTCAAGGAGAATGTCCGATTCTTGAAACCGGGCGACAAGTCACTGTACATTTTGCAATGCATATTTTTGTGTGTAAATTGACTAAGTACAGCTCAGGTTGACGGTCCGTAAGGACAATGTTCGACGCCTGAGCTTTTATATAACCTAACAAGAAACACCCGGCATAGTGTACAGAAAACTGCTTGTTGTACGTAACAATTATTAAGGAGGATTATGTATGGCAAACAAACAAAAAATAAGGATCAGACTAAAAGCATTTGATCATCAGGTTCTTGACCAGTCAGCTGAAAAAATAGTTGATACTGCAAAGAGAACAGGGGCTAGTGTATCAGGTCCAGTGCCACTACCAACTGAAAAAGAAATAATCACAATTTTGAGGGCACCACATAAGTATAAGGACTCCCGTGAGCAGTTTGAAATGAGAACTCATAAAAGACTCATTGATATACTTCTTCCAACACCTAAAACGGTAGATGCCCTTATGAGACTTGATTTACCTGCTGGGGTAGATATTGAAATCAAATTATAAGATGTTGCTAGGAACGCTGAAAATATAACTTTCACTACTATTTCACTAAAGGACTTATTTGATGCCAAATCAGCTAGGTGAAAAGTGGAAGACAAGATTCAGACATTCCTTAAAGTAAGAGGTCAAGTTCACTAGAAGAGTGAACCAATAACCATAGGAGGGAACAGGAATGGAAAAATTTATACTTGGCAAAAAACTAGGTATGACACAAATTTTTAATGAAGATGGATTAAGCATACCAGTAACAGTAATAGAAGCAGGTCCTGTAACAGTTGTTCAGAAAAAATCTGTTGATACAGATGGATATACTGCTGTAAAAGTTGGATATGAAGATGTTGCAGAAAGAAAGCTGAATAAGCCAGACAAAGGATTATTCTCAAAAATTAAAGTAGCTCCTAAAAAGCATTTAAAAGAATTTAGAATTGATGCTATGGATAAATTTGAATTAGGTCAGGAAATAAAAGTAGCTGACATGTTCAAAGACGGTGACAAGATAGATGTGTCAGGTGTTTCAAAAGGTAAAGGATTTGCAGGCGTTATTAAAAGATATGGCCATGCAAGAGGAAAAGAAACACATGGTTCACATTATCATAGAAGAGTAGGTGCTATGGCTGCTTGTGCTTATCCTGGAAGAGTATTTAAAGGGAAAAAACTACCTGGTCATATGGGTGTAGATAAAGTTACAGTTCAAAATCTTCATGTAGTTAAAGTAGATGAAGAAAGAAATCTGTTGCTTGTTAAAGGTGCTGTACCGGGAGCTAAGGGTGGACTGTTAATAATTAAGGATACAGTTAAATCCGGTAAATAAACTGGGTGAAAGGAGGAATTCAAATGCCAAAAGTTGATGTTTTTGATATAAACGGAAAAGTTATTGGTGACATTGAACTTAATGACGATATATTTGCAGTTGATGTTAATAAAAGTGCAGTTCATCAAGTAATAATTAACCAACTAGCAAATAAGAGACAAGGAACTCAGTCAGCTAAGACAAAGAGTGAAGTAAGAGGCGGAGGAGCTAAGCCTTGGAGACAAAAAGGTACGGGAAGGGCGAGACAGGGAAGTATTCGTTCAGCTCAGTGGACAAAAGGTGGAATTGTGTTTGCACCTAAGCCAAGAAGCTATAGATATACTCTTCCTAAGAAGTTAAGAAGGGTGGCACTAAAGTCAGCACTTTCATCAAAGGTTGCTGAAAATGAAATTGTTGTTTTAGATTCTTTAAACCTAGATACAATTAAGACAAAGCATATGGCAGAAATTTTGAAAAACTTAAATGTTGACGATAGTGCTGTCATAGTTATTCCAGAAAAAAATGATAACATTGCTAGGTCATCTAGGAATATACCTGGCATAAAGACTTTACTTGTAAATACTATTAACGTGTATGACATTGTAAAGCATAATAAATTTATAGTGACCAGGGATGCAGTAACAAAGATAGAGGAGGTGTACGCATAATGAAATTTGCTGAAGATATAATTAAAAGACCATTTATAACAGAAAAGAGTAATGATGAAATAGCAAACGGCAAGTACACCTTTATTGTTGATGTTAAAGCAACTAAAACAGAAATTAAGCATGCTGTAGAAAAATTGTTTCAAGTAAAGGTCCTTAAAGTAAATACCCTTAATTTTGAGGGGAAGCAAAAGAGAATGGGAGTTCATCAAGGATATAGGGCTGATTGGAAAAAAGCAATAGTTAAAATTGATACTGATCCAAAGCCTGTAACTTACATTGAAAAGGGTGGAAAAGAAGCTGTTATTAATAAAAAGTTTAAGACAGCTATTGAAGAATTTGGTGTTACACAATAAGATTAATCTTATTAGGTAAGATTGATAAAGGAGTGAAAAGATATGCCGACTAAAAAATATAAACCAACATCTCCGGCAAGAAGGTTTATGTCAGTATCTACTTTTGAGGAAATAACTAAAAACGAGCCTGAAAAATCATTGTTAGCACCTCTTAAAAACAATGCAGGTAGAAACTCATATGGTAGAATAACTGTTCGCCACAGAGGTGGAGGGCTTAGAAATAAGTATAGAATAATAGACTTTAAAAGAGACAAAGATGGAATAAAAGCAAAAGTGTCAGCTATTGAATATGATCCAAACAGGTCAGCAAATATAGCGCTATTACACTATTTAGATGGTGAAAAGAGATATATAATTGCACCTGAGGGATTAAAAGTTGGAGATTTTGTTGAATCAGGTGAAGGTGCTGATATTAAGCCAGGAAATACATTACCAATTAGTAATATCCCTTTAGGTACAGTAATACACAATATTGAGTTAAAACCTGGAAAGGGAGCACAGTTAGTTAGATCAGCAGGTAATTCAGCACAGTTAATGGCAAAAGAAGGTAAGTATGCACAGGTAAGACTACCATCTGGTGAAGTTAGAATGATTAGTATGAGATGTAAAGCATCTATTGGACAGGTTGGAAATTCAGACCATGAAAACATATCAGTTGGTAAGGCTGGAAGAAAAAGATGGATGGGAATAAGGCCAACTGTTAGAGGGGTAGTTATGAATCCTTGTGATCACCCTCACGGTGGTGGAGAAGGAAAATCACCAATTGGAAGACCAAGTCCTGTTACACCTTGGGGTAAACCTACTTTAGGATACAAGACTAGAAAGAAAAATAAAGCTTCTGATAAGTATATTGTTAAGAATAGAAAGAAAAAGTAATCAGATAACAATAGCATTTCCTTTTCTTATGAATAGGTGAATGAAAGGAGGACACGGATAAATGAGTAGATCGATAAAAAAGGGACCATATGTTGCACCAAAGCTTCTTGAGAAAATTGAAGCTATGAATGAAAAAAATGAAAAAAAAGTGCTAAAGACATGGTCAAGGGCATCTACAATATTTCCACAAATGGTTGGACATACAATTGCTGTGCATGATGGAAGAAAGCATGTTCCGGTATATGTAACAGAAGATATGGTTGGTCACAAATTAGGAGAGTTTGCGCCTACTAGGACATTTAGAGGTCATGGAAGCCATACTGAAAGATCAACATCATTAAAGTAATATAGAGTTTAATATGGAAGGAGGAATTCCAGTTGGCAAAAGAAACAGTTTCTAAAGAGGAACTTCTTGAAGACAAGGAAAAGGCCTTAGAGGTTTATAGCAAGATTCACAGGAGATCAAATAAACCAGCTGTTCTTACTAAAAAAGAAAGAAGAACACTTGGAATTGGTAAAGATCAAGGAATAGCAACACTTAAATATGCTAGAATATCAGCTAGAAAAGTTAAGATTGTTATAGATCTAATTAAAGATAAGGAACTTGATGAAGCTTATGCTATCTTAAGATATACACCAAAAGCAGCATCAGAAATATTGCATAAGTTATTAAAATCAGCAGAAGCTAATGCAACAAATAACAATGACTTAAATAGAGATGGCTTATATATTGCAGATGCTTATGCAAATCAGGGTCCTACATTAAAGAGGATAATGCCAAGGGCACAAGGTAGAGCAAATAGGATCAGAAAAAGAACCAGCCACATTACAATGGTAGTTAAGGAAAGAAATTAACGTAAAAAGGAGGGTGGATAATGGGACAGAAAGTTAATCCACATGGATTAAGAATAGGAATTATAAAAGACTGGGATACCAAGTGGTATGCAAATAAGAAAAACTTTAGTGAATTCCTAGTTGAAGATGTAAAGATAAGAAAGTTTATAAAAAACAAACTTTATTCTTCTGGAATTTCCAGAATTGAAATTGAAAGAGCAGCAAATAAGATAAAAGTAAATGTTCATACTGCAAAGCCTGGACTTGTGATTGGAAGAGGCGGTTCAGGAATTGATGAGCTTAGAAAACAGTTAATGAAGCTTGCACAAAAAGATGTGCTTATAAATATAACTGAGATTAAAATTCCGGAATTAGATTCACAGATAGTAGCTGAAAATATAGCATCACAACTTGAAAAAAGAATCTCATTTAGAAGAGCTATGAAACAAGCTATGTCAAGAACTATGAAACTTGGAGCAAAAGGAGTAAAAACTTCAGTTTCAGGACGCTTAGGTGGAGCAGAAATAGCGAGAACCGAGCACTACCATGACGGAACTATACCTTTACAGACATTAAGAGCAGATGTTGACTATGGATTTGCTGAAGCAAATACAACTTATGGTAAAATAGGTGTTAAGGTATGGATATATAAAGGAGAGGTTCTTCCAGCTGTTAAGAAGGAGAAGAAGCCGGAAGGAGGAGAAAAAAATGTTAATGCCTAAAAGGGTTAAACGTAGAAAAGTTCAAAGAGGCAGAATGAAAGGTGTTGCTACTAGAGGAAATAAAGTAGCACATGGTGAATACGGAATACAGGCATTAGAGCCTGGTTGGATTACAAGTAATCAAATAGAATCTGCCAGAATAGCTATGACACGTTCTATTAAAAGGGGCGGAAAGGTTTGGATAAAGATTTTTCCAGATAAGCCTGTAACAAAAAAGCCAGCTGAAACTCGTATGGGAAGTGGTAAAGGTTCACCAGAATACTGGGTAGCAGTTGTAAAGCCAGGAAGAGTAATGTTTGAAATTGCTGGAGTATCGGAAGAAGTTGCAAGGGAAGCTCTTAGGCTTGCTATGCATAAACTTCCCATTAAGTGTAAATTTGTGACGCGCGAAGAAGAAATGGGTGGTGAAGCAAATGAAAGCTAAAGAAATGATAGAAAAATCACAGGATGAACTACAGAAGGAACTAGGTGATTTGAAGTCAGAACTATTTAAATTGAGATTTCAACATGCTACAAATCAACTTGAGAATCCTATGAAGTTAAAGGATGTAAAAAAATCAATTGCCCGAATTAAAACAATTCTGAGGGAAAGGGAACTTAAGGGTATAAAGGTATAGTATCCTTGAAAGGAGGTAGGCTTAGTTGTCTGATAGAGGATTAAGAAAAACAAGAGTAGGTAAGGTAACAAGTGACAAAATGGATAAAACCATAGTTGTTGATATAGTAGGATCTGAAAAGCATCCCCTATACAAAAAGTTTGTTAAAAAGACTTATAAGCTTAAAGCCCATGATGAAAACAATGAGTGTGGTATAGGCGATGTTGTTAAAGTTATGGAAACACGTCCCTTAAGCAGGGATAAAAGGTGGAGACTTGTTGAAATTATTGAGAAGGCCCGCTAATGTTAGTTGAAAGGAGGCTTAAAGTATGATTCAGGTACAGACAATGCTTAAAGTAGCAGATAACACTGGTGCAAAGAGAATAATGTGTATAAAAGTTCTTGGAGGGTCTAAAAGAAAGTATGCAAATATAGGTGACGTCATAGTTGCT
Organism: Acetivibrio alkalicellulosi; assembly: GCA_008125075.1. Classification (GTDB taxonomy): domain Bacteria; phylum Bacillota; class Clostridia; order Acetivibrionales; family Acetivibrionaceae; genus Herbivorax; species Herbivorax alkalicellulosi. The sequence goes on from VLTH01000002.1 coordinate 704,936, forward strand.
TCGGTTAAAGATGCAACACCAGGTGGCGTTGTTAAAAAGGGCGAAATTATAAAGTGCGTTGTAGTGCGCTCAAAAAAAGGAGTAAGAAGACCTGACGGTTCTTATATAAGATTTGATGAAAATGCAGCAGTTGTAATAAAAGAAGATAAGAATCCTAGAGGTACACGTATATTTGGACCTGTAGCAAGAGAATTAAGGGATAAAGAATATATGAAAATATTGTCACTCGCGCCAGAAGTTTTATAAGGGAGGAGGCGGCTTAAATTGAAGAATAAGGTTCATGTTAAAAAAGGTGATACAGTAATAGTTCTAAACGGAAAAGATGCAAAAAAGAAAGGCAAAGTTCTAAAGGTATTTCCAGAAGATAGCAGAGTGCTAGTTGAAGGTGTAAATGTTACATCAAAACATAAAAAGCCAAGACCACCACAACAGCCTGGAGGAATTATTCATCAGGAGTCACCAATACACAGCTCAAAGGTTATGCTGGTATGCTCAAGATGTGGAAAGCCATCAAAGACAAAAATGACTGTTTATGAAAGTGGTGCAAAAGACAGAGAGTGCAAAAAGTGCGGTGAAGTAATAGATTCAGTAAGAGAAGCAAAACAATAAAGTACTCTCTTTAAGGAAGGAGGTTATTAAATGCCAAGATTAAAGGATAAGTATACAGGAGAAGTAATGCCTGCATTGCAGACAAAATTTAATTATAAAAGCGTTATGGAAGTTCCCAAGTTAGAAAAAATAGTTTTAAACATGGGAGTAGGTGATGTTAAGGAAAATGCTAAAGCATTGGACTCAGCAGTAAATGATATGGCGCTAATCGCAGGACAAAAGCCTCTTGTAACAAAAGCAAAGAAATCAGTTGCAGCGTTCAAGTTAAGGGAAGGTATGAGTATAGGATGTAAAGTTACATTGAGAGGCAGCAGAATGTATGAGTTTGCAGATAAACTTTTTAATGTGACACTTCCAAGGGTTCGTGACTTTAGAGGGATTCCAGTAAATTCATTTGACGGAAGAGGAAACTTCTCAATGGGAGTTAAAGAACAGCTTATATTTCCTGAAATTGATTATGATAAAGTTGAAAAAATAAGAGGAATGGATATTACATTTGTAACAACGGCTAAAACTGATGAGGAAGCAAAAGAGCTACTCAAACTTTTAGGTATGCCGTTCAGCCAGAGCTAAAAGGAGGGATTTTTGCGTGGCAAAAAAGGCTATGATACTAAAGCAGCAAAAACCACAAAGGTATAAAACAAGAGAATATAATCGTTGTAAGCTGTGTGGAAGACCCCATGCTTACATCAGAAAATTTGGAATATGCCGTTTGTGTTTTAGAGAGTTGGCCTATAAGGGTCAGATACCCGGTGTTAGAAAAGCAAGTTGGTAGGATATCTTGTGAAAGGAGGTTAAACATATGCAGGCAACAGATATTATCGCAGATATGTTGACCAGAATAAGAAATGCTAGTTCTGCAAAACATGAAACAGTTGATATACCGGCTTCCAATTTAAAAAAGTCGATAGCATCAATTTTATTAGAAGAAGGATATATAAAGGCTGTAGAAGAAATAGATGATGGAAAACAGGGAGTACTAAGAGTTAAACTTAAATATGCTCCTACAAAGCAAAATGTTATTACAGGAATTAAAAGAATCAGTAAGCCAGGATTGAGAGTTTACGCAGGAAAAGGGGAAATCCCTAGAGTTCTTGGAGGTCTTGGAATAGCTATAATATCTACATCAAAGGGAGTTATGACAGATAAAAAAGCAAGATCATCAGGTGTGGGCGGAGAAGTTTTGGCGTTTGTTTGGTAAAATAAATTAAATTGTTTCTGAAAAGGGTTTTAAATAAGCTCATAATGTTAAGGACAGGAGGAAAGAATTATGTCAAGAATAGGAAGAATGCCTATAAAAATACCTTCTGGTGTTGATATAAAAGTTGCTACTGGTAACGTTGTAACTGTCAAAGGCTCAAAAGGGACTTTGACAAAAACACTTCATAAGGATATGATTATAAAGGTAGAAGATGGTGCTATTTTAGTTCAAAGACCAACAGAACAAAAGAACCATAAGGCGTTACATGGACTTACAAGGTCCCTTATTAACAATATGGTTGTGGGTGTTACTGATGGATTTGAAAAGGCACTTGAAATAAACGGAGTTGGATATAGAGCTCAAAAGCAGGGGAAAAAATTGATGTTAACATTAGGATATTCTCATCCAGTTGAAATGGAAGAACCTGATGGAATAACAGTTGAAGTTCCTGCTCCAAACAGAATAACTGTAAAGGGAATTGACAAACAGGTAGTTGGTGAGTTTGCTGCTAACATAAGAGGCAAGAGATTACCTGAAGTTTATAAGGGCAAAGGAATTAAGTATCAAGATGAAGTTATAAGAAGAAAAGAAGGAAAAACCGGTAAGAAGTAGGAGGGAGTGAGACTAAATGATTAAAAAACCTAGTAAAAACATCGCTAGAGTTAGAAAACATCTCAGGGTACGTAAAAAAATCATGGGTACAACAGAACGCCCACGTTTAAACGTATATAGGAGCCTTACAAATATTTACGCTCAAGTAATAGATGACACCACCGGGAAAACCCTTGTTTCGGCATCTTCACTTGATAGTAGCATTAAAGGAAAGCTTGAATTTTGTGGAAACAAGTCGGCAGCTAAAGAAGTAGGCAAACTTGTTGCACAAAAAGCACTTAAAGATGGTATAAAGCAGGTTGTATTTGATAGAGGCGGATATATTTATCACGGAAGAATAAAAGAGCTTGCAGAAGGTGCAAGAGAAGCAGGACTAGATTTTTAAGAGGAGGGAGAACAATTGCAACGAGTTGATGCCAGTGTATTGGATTTAAAAGAAAAAGTAGTTAATATTGGACGTGTAACCAAAGTTGTTAAAGGTGGTAGAAATTTCCGTTTTAGTGCTTTGGTTGTTGTGGGAGATGAAAATGGTCATGTAGGGACCGGTATGGGAAAAGCTGCTGAAATACCTGATGCTATTAGAAAAGGTATCGAAGATGCTAAAAAGAACCTTATTAAAGTTCCATTGGTTGAAACAACTATTCCTCACGAGATAATGGGGAATTTTGGAGCTGGAATGGTACTTTTAAAACCAGCTGGACCTGGTACTGGAGTTATAGCTGGAGGTCCAATAAGAGCGGTTTTAGAGTTGTCAGGAATTAAAGATATTAGAACTAAATCATTAGGCTCTAATAATCCAACTAATATGGTTAATGCAACAATAAAAGGTCTCTCTCAGCTAAAAACTGTTGAAGAAGTTGCTAAGCTTCGCAATAAAACTGTTGAAGAAGTATTAGGTTAGGAGGGAACTCTAGTGGCAAATCTTAAAATAACTTTAGTTAAAAGCACGAATAAGCTTAAAAAACAACAAGCTGCAACTGTTGAGGCTTTGGGATTAAGAAAAATAGGTGCTTTTGTAGAACAAAAAGACAATCCTCAAATAAGAGGAATGATTAAGAAAGTTGAACATGTGTTAGCAGTCGAAGAAATATAAAGGGAGGTGTAATCAATGAAGTTGTTTGAATTACAACCTGATGAAGGATCAAAAAAGCTACCTAAGAGAAAAGGCAGAGGTCATGGTACAGGCAATGGTAAAACTGCTGGTAGAGGTCACAAAGGACAAAATGCTCGTGCTGGTGGAGGAGTAAGACCTGGATTCGAAGGTGGACAAATGCCTCTTTACAGAAGAGTTCCAAAGAGAGGCTTTAACAATAAGATTTTTGCTAAGGTGTATTCAGAAGTAAAAGTTTCTGATTTAAACAGATTTGACAATGGAACAGTTGTCAATGAAGAATTGTTAAGAGAAAACGGCCTAGTAAAAAAAGTGGTAGATGGAATCGTTATCTTAGGAAACGGTGACTTAAATAAAAAGCTTACTGTAAAGGCGGCTAGATTTACCAAAACGGCTTCTGAAAAGATTGAGGCTGCAGGAGGAAAGGTCGAGGTGATATAGTATGCGTGCATTAATTGAGACTATGAGAAATGTCTGGAAAATACAAGATTTGAGAAAAAAGCTGGGTTTTACCTTAGTTATGATAGTTATTTTCAGGATTGGTGCAGCAATACCCGTTCCTTTCTTAAGTCCAGATGCACTTAGGGAAATAGTTGGAGAGGGTTCTATATTTAGTTTAGTTAATATACTTGGTGGAGGAGCTCTTGCAAATGCAACTATTTTTGCAATGAGTATATCTCCATACATCACAGCTTCCATCATCATGCAACTATTACAAGTTGCAGTTCCTAAACTTGAGCAGCTTGCAAAAGAGGGGGAAGAGGGAAGAAAAATTATAGCTCAATACACCAGATATGGAACTGTTGTTTTAGGATTTTTACAGGCAACAGGTTTATACTTTGGTTTGATTAATGCAGTTTCAAATCCAGGATGGGTTTCATTTTTAACAATTACGCTATCTTTTACTGCAGGAACAGCATTTTTAATGTGGCTTGGTGAACAAATCACTGAGCATGGAGTAGGAAATGGTATATCTCTTATAATCTTTGCAGGTATCCTATCAAGCGGTCCTATTGGAGCAGCTGCATTACAGAGAAACTATGTTCACGGTATGCTTGGTCAAGGCATTTTTGCTATTATAGGTTTATTGGGAATACTTGCACTGTTTTTAGGAATAATTACGGCAGTTGTATGGATTCAACAGGCAGAAAGAAGAATACCCGTTCAATATGCAAAAAGAGTAGTTGGAAGAAAAATGTATGGGGGACAGAGCACCCACATACCAATAAAAGTAAATATGGCAGGGGTTATTCCTATAATATTTGCTACATCTTTTGTTTACTTGCCTCCAACTATGGTTGGTTTCTTCTGGTCCCAATCAGAACATCCTGTGGCAATGTTTTTTAAATTTTTGCCTCAAAAACCATGGATGTCTATTATCGTTGGAGCCCTTATAATGTTCTTTACTTTCTTCTATACGTTTATACAGTTTAATCCAATTGAACTGGCAAATAATATGAAGAAAAATGGTGGTTTTATCCCAGGGGTTAGACCAGGAAAACCTACATCTGACTACATTTTTAAAGTAATCAACAGGATAACTTGGTTTTCAGCACTATTCCTTGCAGTATTACAAGTATTTCCTTCGATATTGCAGTATGTAACAAGAATAGAAGGAGTATGGTTTGCTGGAGCCAGCGTTCTGATTATGGTAGGTGTTGCATTAGAAACTATGAAGCAGATAGAATCACAAATGTTGATGAGACATTATAAAGGATTTTTAGAATAGTTATTAAGCTTTAGATTAGTTAACTTTAGTAACAAAATATGGAGGATAGCATGAGATTAATTATATTAGGTGCACCGGGAGCCGGAAAAGGAACTCAAGCAGTAAATTTAGCAAAAAATTATAATGTGCCTCACATATCTACTGGTGACATATTCAGAAGTAATATAAAAGAGGGTACAGAGCTTGGTAAAAAGGCAAAAGAGTATATTGACAAAGGGCTTTTAGTACCTGATGATGTGACAATAGGAATAGTTGAAGACAGGCTTTCACAGTCAGATTGCAGTAAAGGATTTATCTTAGATGGTTTTCCAAGAACAATAGAGCAGGCACAAAAGCTTGATAGTATGTTAGAAAACATGGAAGTGAAGCTTGATAAGGTTTTAAACATACATGTTCCAGACAGTGAAATTGTAAAGAGAATGTCAGGGCGCAGGGTGTGTCCTGCATGTGGCATGAGCTTCCATACAGAATACAAGCCTACTCAACAGGAAAATATTTGTGACAGTTGTAAAGCAAATGTAATTCAAAGAGAAGATGACAAGGAAGAAACTGTACTTCAAAGACTTAAGACATATCACAATCAGACAGTGCCATTAATTGAGTACTATGGACAAAAGGGAAGCCTTGTTACAGTTGAAGGTAAAGAAAAAATTGAAGATACAACAAGGGATGTTATTAAAGCTTTGGGTGAAGTTTGATGATAGTCAAAAAATCAAAAAATGAAATAGATCTTATGAGAAAATCAAGTGAAATAGTAGCTTTAGCTTTAAAAAAGGTTGAGGAGCTGGTTAGTCCGGGAATTACAACTTTAGAACTTGACAGAATAGTAGAGGAATTTATCAGAAGCAAAGGAGCTATTCCATCCTTTAAGGGGTATAAGGCTATTTATCCAAATGTAGAAAATTTCCCGGGAAGTATATGTTCATCAATTAATGATGAAGTAGTTCATGGAATACCGGGTTTAAGAGAGCTTAAAGATGGCGATATTATAAGTATTGATATAGGTGCTTATATAGATGGGTTTCATGGAGATGCAGCTAGAACATATCCAGTTGGAAATATATCGCCTGAAGCTCAGAAGTTAATTGATGTAACTAAACAGAGTTTCTTTGAAGGAATTAAATATGCAACAGTAGGAAATAGAATAATTGATATATCTTCTGCTATAGAAGACTGTGTTGTAAAATCTGGTTTTACTGTTGTTAGGGAATTTGTAGGGCATGGTATAGGTAAAGAAATGCATGAAGAACCACAAATACCAAATTACAGATGCCGGACTCAAAGGGCTCGATTGGATGTAGGAATGACACTTGCTATTGAACCTATGGTAAATCAGGGTACTCATGAGATAAAGGTTTTAGAAAATGGATGGACAGTGGTTACACTTGACGGAAAGCTTTCAGCCCATTATGAGAATACAATTGCCATTACTGAAGAACATCCTTTAATATTGACAATACTTTAAATAAGTACTAACTTATAAGGATTTTAACAGAGGTGATATAATGGATGTCAGCTTAGGTCAAATAGTTTATTCAGTTGCAGGCAGGGATGCAGGAAAAAAGTTTATTATAATAGAAATTGTTGATGATAATAATGTTTTGGTTTCAGATGGTGACCTAAGGAAAATAGAAAAGGCTAAAAAGAAGAAAACAAAGCATCTAAAAGTTACCGAAAAAGTTATTTTACCTTTAAAAGAGAAGCTTGTAAATGGCGATAGGGTTTCAAATTCCGAAATCAGAAAAGCATTAGCTCAAGTGGACATTTAAGCATAAAAGCTTATCATATAATGAAATTGTTTAATGCAAATAAATGTTACAAAAAGGATGTGTCTGTTTCTAAGGCAATCAAAATGCACTGGGCAAAATAAATTAATTTTATGTAGCTTAGGATTTACGAAATTTGATAAAAGAAATAAGGAGGGTTTTAGATCTTGTCTAAAGAAGATGTAATTGAAGTTGAAGGAAAAGTTGTTGAGGCATTGCCAAATGCAATGTTTGAAGTGGAATTAGATAATGGGCATAAGGTACTTGCACATATATCTGGAAAGCTCAGAATGAATTTTATTAGGATTTTACCCGGAGATAAGGTCACAGTTGAACTTTCTCCTTATGACCTGACTCGAGGTAGGATAACATGGAGGGCTAAGTAATTTAAGGAGGGTAATATAATGAAAGTAAAACCATCTGTAAAAGTTATATGTGAAAAATGTAAAGTTATTAGAAGAAAAGGCAGAGTTATGATTATCTGCCAGAACCCTAAACATAAACAAAGGCAAGGATAAAAATAGGGGTAATTAGCTATAAAAATAGCATACAGGAGCGGCTGCATGAGTATTAAAGTGTAAGGCACTTCTTTGCTCATGATCCTGGATTGTTTATTTTATAAATGACTAGATATTTAAAAAGTATTTTAAGTAATTTATGGAGGTGTTAAGGAAGATGGCACGTATTGCCGGAGTTGATTTGCCCAGAGAAAAAAGGGTAGAGATCGGACTAACATATATCTTTGGTATTGGAAGAAATCTTTCAAACAAAATAGTATCAGAGACTGGTATTAATCCTGATACAAGAGTTAGAGATCTGACAGATGATGAAATTAGCAAACTTAGGGAAACTATAGATAAGGAATACAAGGTTGAGGGAGACTTAAGAAGAGAAATATCCCTTAACATTAAAAGATTAATGGAAATTGGATGCTACAGAGGCAGAAGGCATAAAATGGGTCTTCCTGTAAGGGGTCAAAAAACAAAGACTAATGCAAGAACAAGAAAAGGACCTAAGAGAACTGTTGGTGTTCAAAGGAAAAAATAGTTAAAGGAGGTTAGCATTCTGATGGCAACTAAATCATCTGGTGGAAAAAGAACCACTAGAAAAAGAAGAGAACGGAAAAATATTGAGCGTGGTGCAGCACATATTCGTTCAACTTTTAATAATACAATAGTTACTTTGACAGATGTAGTAGGTAACGCACTTTCCTGGTCTAGTGCAGGTAGCCTTGGCTTTAGAGGCTCAAGGAAAAGTACTCCTTATGCAGCTCAAATGGCGGCTGAAACTGCGGCTAAAGGTGCAATGGATCATGGATTGAAAACTGTAGAAGTATATGTAAAGGGTCCTGGTTCAGGAAGAGAAGCTGCAATAAGGGCACTGCAGGCTGCAGGTTTGGAAGTAAGTTTAATTAAAGACGTAACTCCAATTCCTCATAATGGATGCAGACCACCAAAAAGAAGAAGAGTGTAGTAGTAGACTTATAAGTAGTAATTGGGTATCTACTATTTTCTTATTTTATAATTAATAATTGCTGGAGGTGTAAAAATAAATGGCAAGATATACTGATGCATCTTGTAGACTCTGCCGCAGGGAAGGTGAAAAGCTTTACCTGAAAGGAGAAAGATGCACTACAAATAAATGCTCTATTTCTAGAAGAGCTTATGCTCCTGGTCAACATGGACAGAACAAAAAGAAGATGTCTGAATATGGTATTCAGCTAAGAGAAAAGCAAAAGGCAAGGAGATACTATGGCGTTTTAGAAAGTCAGTTTAGAAAGTATTTTGATATGGCAGTTAATAAAAAAGGGATTACAGGTGAAAACCTACTCCAAATACTTGAACTTAGACTTGACAATGTAGTTTATAGAATGGGACTTGGTATGTCAAGACCTGAGTCAAGGCAACTAGTAAGACATGGTCACTTTACTGTAAATGGAAAAAAGGTTAACATACCTTCTTACTTAGTTAAAGTTGGAGATGTAATAGCAGTAAATGAAAAGAGCAGAAGTTCAATAAAGATTAAGGATAATTCAGAGGTAGCTGCTGGTAAGCCTAGTCCTCAATGGATTGATTATGATGCAGATAACCTAACATGTAAAGTAGCTGCTCTTCCTTCAAGAGAAGACATTGATTTACCACTAAAAGAAAGCCTTATAGTTGAGTTATACTCCAAATAATTATAGAATAATATTAAGTGTATTTGTTTGGTTCAGCAACTGAGGATCTATGTTTTGAGATGAAAGTTTGGCAGATAAAATAGAGATTAGAGAATTTAGAATCAGTTGCCCTCAAAAAATCAAATAGTTCTTAAAAAGGGAGGGTTTTTGATGATTGAAATTGAAAAGCCGAGGATTGAAAACGTAATATCCAGCGAAGATAATATGTATGGCAAGTTTGTGATAGAACCATTGGAAAGAGGATATGGTATAACTCTTGGTAATTCACTGAGAAGAATATTACTTTCATCTTTACCCGGTGTAGCTGTAACATCAATCAAAATAGACGGAGTATTACATGAGTTCTCAACTATACCAGGTGTAGTAGAAGATGTGACAGAAATAATTCTTAATGTTAAGGGTCTGTCATTAGATTTACACAGCGAAGGCCCAAAAGTTGTGTATATTGATGCTGATGGTGAAGGAGACGTTACAGCAGCAGATATTAAAGCAGATGCTGATGTAGAAATCTTAAATCCTGATCATAAAATTGCAACCCTAAGCGGTGAGCACAGGCTGTATATAGAATTGACTATAGACAGGGGAAGAGGCTATGTTTCTGCGGAAAAGAATAAACTTCCAGGGCAGCCTATTGGAGTTATACCTGTTGACTCGATTTTTACTCCAGTCAGAAAGGTCAACTACTCAGTTGAAAATACTCGTATTGGCCAGGTTACAGACTATGACAAACTAACGTTTGAAGTATGGACTAACGGTAGTATTAAACCAGATGAATCAATCAGTTTAGGTGCAAAAGTAATGAGTGAACATTTAAATCTCTTTATAGATTTATCCGACAATGCAAAGAATGCAGAAATAATGGTAGAAAAAGAAGAAACTAAGAAAGAAAAAGTTCTTGAAATGACAATTGAAGAGCTGGATCTTTCAGTGAGATCCTATAACTGCCTAAAAAGAGCAGGTATTAATACTGTAGAGGATCTAACTAACAGAACTGAAGAGGACATGATGAAAGTTAGGAACTTAGGAAGAAAATCACTAGAAGAGGTTTTAAACAAGTTAAAGGTATTAGGGCTTGCACTTGCGCCTACTGATGAATAGCAAGTATTAGGAATTAACCTTTAGATTTTAAGGTAAAGGAGGTATTTAAATGCCAGCGCAAAGAAAATTAGGGCGTGCTACAGATCAAAGAAAAGCAATGCTTAAAGGATTGGTTACAGCCCTATTTGAAAATGGTAAAATTCAAACTACTGAGGCAAGAGCCAAGGAAGTTAAAAATATTGCAGAAAAGCTTATTTCCTTAGCTGTTAAAGAGTGTGATAGCTTTACATCTAAACAAGCTAAAATAAGTACTGTTAAGTTAGATGAAAAAGGTAAAAAGGTAACAGTTACTAAGAAATCAAAAAGTGGAAAAGACTATGAAGTGGTGGAAAGAGAAATAAAAACTGATATGGTAACTGTAGATAATGCATCAAGACTTAATGCTAGAAGAAAAGCAATGAATTGGCTTTACAGAATCAAAGACAAGGATGGAAAGCAGATAAGCCTTACAAATAAGCTGTTTGATGAAATTGCACCAAAGTATAAGGACACAAACGGTGGGTACACAAGAATTTATAAGATGGGACCAAGAAGAGGCGATGCAGCAGAAGTTGTTGTACTTGAGTTAGTTTAAAAAATAACAGGAACAAAAAAAGGGATCATGTGGCCATATGTCATGTTGATCCCTATTTGTTTATTAAAAAATGGGAGCAAAACAGTGGAAAGTTTAATATACTTAAAAGATGTTAAATACAAATACAAAGATAACCAGAATAATACAGCATTAAAGGATATAAATGTAAAGATTGCTAAAGGAGAATTCATTTCTATTATAGGTAGTAATGGATCTGGAAAATCTACTTTTGCAAGACTTTTAAATGCAATTATTCTTCCTAGTGAAGGTATTGTAAGGATAAAAGGAATGAATTCTTGGGATGACAGCTTTTTATGGGATATAAGAAAGTGTGTTGGAATGGTATTTCAAAATCCTGATAATCAGATTATTGCAATGACAGTAGAGGAGGATGTTGCTTTTGGTCCAGAGAATCTGGGGCTTTCACATAATGAAATTATACAAAGGGTACATGAGTCCTTAAGAGAAGTTGGAATGGACGAATATATGAAGGTATCTCCTCAGAATTTATCTCAAGGTCAGAAGCAAAGAGTTGCATTGGCTGGAATACTTGCAATGAGGCCTGAATGTATAGTTTTAGATGAAGCAACTTCCATGCTAGACCCTCAAGGGAGAGATAATGTAATGAAAATAATTAAAAGACTAAACACAGAACACAAGATTACAATTATTTATATTACTCAGTACATGGAAGAGGCAATTATGGCAGATAGGGTGTTGGTGTTTAATGATGGAAGAATACAAATGGATGACAACCCTCAAAAAGTGTTTTCAAATGTTAGTGAGATTAAAAAATTAGGACTTAGTACTTCTCAAGTTGCAGAGTTGTTTTATGAATTGTCTAAAGAAGGGTATAATTTACCAAAAGATTTGTTGACTATAGAAGATGCAATTAAAGCTTTCAAGGAAGTTTTGAACTCCTGACTATCCAATATCCCTTTTCTTTATTTACAACTTCACAATTTCCGTACACCGATTCAAGTTTCTCAAAGGTAGATTGTGCGCCTTGCTTTTTTTGAATAACCAGATAAATAAAGCCCCCATTATTTAAAAAGTTAATACTGTTTTCATAAATAGGGTATATTACTTTTTTCCCAGTTCTGACAGGTGGGTTGCTTACTATAAGGTCAAATTTTTCTTTTACATTAAAAAAACCGTCACTTTGAAAGGCAGTAGCATTTGAAATATTATTTAATGAAATATTATTTAATGTAAGATCAATTGCTCTATTGTTAATATCTATCATTGTGACAGAACAATCAGGGTTTAAAGCTGCTAAAGATATTCCTACAACTCCATAACCGCATCCAATATCTAATATTTTGCCTTTTACAGATGGTATTGATCGTATTAATAAATCGCTGCCAAAATCAACCTTGCTTTTTGAGAAAACACCTGCATCAGTAACAAGATTAATTAATCGGTTATGTATATTATATTCTATCTTACTATAGTTGTGTGCCACATCAGGGTTTTCTGAATAATAGTGATTCATGTCAAGTTTTCCTCCTATTTAGGGTGTGTAACAAAAGTGAAGAAAAATATTCCAGAAACTTAAGTTGCGCAGTCTAGAGCATGTAAATACTCCTCGTGGCCTTTGCAAAACTCGCTAGCGCTCAAACAATGATCTCCCTTTCCTCGCTGCATTAACAGGCTTTACTACTTGCTTCACAATGTTTCTTCCATAATATTCTTCATTTAAATAACATGCACCCTCCTATTAATATGATAGTGTTTTTAAACTATAAATATTTTAACCAGTATTATTACATGCTATAATTATAATATAAAATTATAAAAACAGGTGAGAAAAATGATTAATATTTTAATAAAAATAAATATTATTGCTTACCAGAATGAAAGTGTGATAAAGTGACGATAATAGTTAAAAATCTTACTCATATATATATGAAGGGAACAGCTTTTGAAAAAAAGGCTCTTGATGATATAAATTTAAAGATTAAAGATGGGGAAATTGTAGGCATAATTGGTCATACTGGTTCAGGTAAATCGACTTTGATACAGCACTTTAATGGGCTATTAAAGCCATCCTATGGTAATGTTTCTATAGATTCTAATCAAACAAATAAAATAAATCAAGTTGGAATTGTATTTCAGCAACCGGAATATCAGCTTTTTGAAGATAATGTATATAATGATATAGCATATGGTCTTAAAAAGAAGGATACTCCTATAGAAATTATTGATAAAAAGATAAATGAAATTATGAAAATTGTAGGTCTATCTAATGATGTTTTAAATAAATCACCTTTTGAACTTTCAGGAGGACAAAAAAAAAGAGTGGCAATGGCAGGAATACTTATATTAGAGCCTAAAATATTAGTATTAGATGAACCTGCTGCGGGGTTAGATCCACAGGGACGTGAAGATATATATAGATTGATACAAAATTTGCATAAGGAAAAAAAGATTACTATAATTTTAGTTTCTCATAGCATGGAAGATATAGTAACCCTTGTAGATAGATTAATTGTGATGAATGATGGGAAAATAGAAATGGATGGTACTATAAAACAGGTATTTGAAAATTTGAACAGACTTGAAAATATAGGTCTTAAGGCACCTCAAATCAGATATTTTATGAGGGAATTAAAGAAATTAATTCCTAATTTAAATGAAAACATTTTTACAGTAAAGGAAGCAAAGGAAGAAATAAGAAAGTTTCTGTAAAGTTTCAAAGCAATTGTCGTAGGGAACCATAGGGGTTCCCTAGCGAGCAAGAATGGTTATGAGCAACGCAAAGTTTCTTTAAGTTATAAAACTTTAAAAACAGCTTTTATAAGATCTTCATCTTTTGAAGATCCTCCTACCATTACTTCAAATTCACCTGGTTCAACAAAACTATTTAGATTGGAATCAATAAGTGCAAGAGAAGATATTGGAATTTTTATTTGAACATTTTTTGTTTCGCCTCCATTTAATTCAACTCTGGCAAAGCCTTTTAATTCCTTGATAGGAGTAGTAACACAACTATAAATATCATTTATATATACCTGTACAATTTCAGTTCCCTTAACAGTTCCAGTGTTTTTAACATCTATTGTAAGTAAAAGCTCATCGTCAGTATCAAGTTCATAAGAAGCCAACTTAAGGTTAGAATACTCATAGCTTGTATATGAAATGCCATAGCCAAAGTGGAAAAGGGGTTCTGATGTTAAATCGGCATACTTTCCTCCATGCCAGCCAGGATATTGATTATAATAGACAGGTTGTTGACCCACATGTCTTGGAAATGATATTGATAGTTTTCCACATGGATTGTAGTCACCAAATAAAATTGATGCAACTGCATTACCACCTTCCATACCAGGATTCCAAGCTTCTATAATGGCATGAGCATTATCCTTAACCCATGGAATTGTGAGAGGTTTGCCGTTTATTAATACAACAATAAGAGGTTTTCCAGTGTTTTTTAGCTCTTTTAAAAGTTCTTCCTGACGACCTAATAAATCAAGGCTTGCTCTATCACGAGTTTCTCCATTTAAAACAATTGTATCACCTACAACAGCAATAATAATATCACAGTCAGATGAAATTTTTAATGCAGCATCTATGTTATTTATACTTTCATCAATGACGTCGCAGCCTTTTTCATAAACAACTTCAAATTCTGAGCCAGCACGTTTTTTTATGCCTTCAAGAATTGTTACAATAGACGTTGTGTCGTATTTGTTATACTCTAGTGTAGATCTTTCAGGAAAATCTCTAGGACCAAAAGACCAGTCTCCTAGTTGAGCAACAACATCATCTGCATTTGGGCCTACTACAGCAATTTTTTTAATTTTATTGGTAATAGGAAGTACATTTTCTTCATTTTTTAAAAGCACAATTGATTCTAAAGCACTTTTATATGATGCATTTTTATGCTGATCACATCCTATAATGCTATTTGAATTACTACAGTCAGGATATCTCTTTTCATCAAAGAGCCCTAGCTTAAATTTCATCAATAATATTCTTAAACACGCCTGATCAATTAGTTTTTCACTTATAATACCTTTTTTAACCAATTCAACTGCATTATCATAAAACTCAGGTGTAGTCATTATCATGTCATTTCCTGCATTTATAACTATTTCACAAGATTTCTTTAAAGAAGGAGCAATTTTTTGCAATGAGTAAAGATTTCCTGTATTATTCCAGTCTGTTACTACAAAGCCTTTAAAATTAAATTGGTTTTTTAGTATATCTGTAAGAAGCCATTTGTTTGCAGAGCAGGGAAGTCCGTCAATTGAGTTATAACCTGCCATAATAGTAGCACAACCAGCATCAACAGCAGCTTTAAAAGGAGGTAAAAAAACAGTCTTCAGCTTTCTAGGTGATACATCACTTTCAGTTGAGTCTCTTCCACCCTGAGTTTCTCCATATGCTGCAAAGTGTTTAGGGCATGATAGTATACTGTAAGGGTCTGATAGTTTTTCTCCCTGATAACCTTTTACCATGGCAGCCCCAAGTACCCCTGCAAGATATGGGTCTTCACCAAAGGTTTCATCTACACGCCCCCAACGCATATCTCTTCCCAGACATAAAACAGGTGAAAATGTCCAGTGTAGACCAGTTAAGATAACTTCTTTTGCTGTAATATGAGCTACTTCTTGAAGGAGATCGGTATTCCAACTAGAGGATAAACCTAATTGAGATGGAAAAACAGTTGCATCATTGTAAAATGCATGTCCATGTATTGCATCTATTCCAAAAATAAGGGGGATACCAAGCCTAGTTTCTTCAGACGAAATCTTCTGAAGCCTTATTGCTTCTTCTCCAACAATATGTAAAAAAGATCCTACATTTTTATCTTTTATCCAAAGTTCAGGCTCTTTTCTTCCGTCAACCTGACACATCTGACCTACTTTTTCCTCAATAGTCATTCTATTTAATAAATCTTGAGCTCTATCTTCATAACTATAACTTTGAATTTTGTATATTTCAGTCATTTGCAACCCTCCCTTTTATTGAAGCAGGGGGACGGTTCTTTTGCTTCCATGCATGGAAGCAAAAGAACCGTCCCCCATGCTTCCTTCTATTATTACATAGATTTAGTGCAATAATCAAGAGGAGGATTTAGAATAAATTCTATTGCAGCCTTTTATTTATATTTTTTACATTTCCACATTTATATTAATAGGTGGAAGGATTGTTTCAACAAATGGGTTATAATAATCGTATACCCTTACGGCAGACGAATTAACGTTTACAGGATACCCTGGCCTCATTAGAATGTCTAATGACTTTAATTCATTAGGTTGAAAATCTCTAATATATATATCTATTCTTCCATAACTTAAGCTGTATTCTTCTATTACTCCCTTTTCTACTAGGCTTTTTAAGCTATAGTCATCCACTGTGAATCCTTGTGGTACGTCTACAATAACCATAAGGTTTTGGACAGTATCATTTTTTCTGTTGATAATCATTATATTATTCGTTACCTCTTCATTGACCTTTAAGTTAGTATTAAATCTTCTTGATATTTCAAAATGGTCAGTACTTTTAATCATATCATAGGGAATATAGTATTCCTTAATAATATCATAGGATATGGGATAACTAGTATTTATCATTACTATATTTTCATTTTTTATAGTATCAAATTCCAGCTGATAAAGATCAAGTACTTCACCAGATTTAATATCAATTTGTTTTTTTTCATCATTTACCTGTATAGTTACAGTGAAGTCTTCTTTAACGGGATTTATACTTTCAATCAGAGCTTTTAAACACAAAATAGTAGCCTGGGTTGTTGAAAAAGCACCATAGGGATCTTTGTTTGAAATAATATATGATATAAATTGCTGGTTTATATCAGGGTGCAAGCCTGATTTAGATAGTGCTATTGATGCAAGGGCTGTGGTTTGTAAACTTTGTATTTTTCCATATGATCCATAGTAATCTCTTCTATTAGATTTTAAGTAGGTATAAGTATTTTCTCGGTGAATATTATTTATAAGCTGATTTATAACTGTATCTGCCATTTTGTCTCCGGTATTTACTAAGATATTAGCAATAAGTGCTAGAGTATAATTATCATCAACTTTATCCAATCCATTTTTTAAGTAGGTTATAGTTCTGTCAAATCGTGAATCATCTTTACAAACTTCTGATAATGCCCAGGCAATGTATGCATTATGAGAGAAATTATCATATGAATTAATACTATGGCTTCTGCCTGTAATTTCAAAAGAACCATCTTGTTTTTGTTTTCCAAATAGAAATTCTTTCATTCTATTTATAAGGTCATCATCAACATAATGAACTTTTTTAAGATCATTAAACTGCATCAGACCATATGCAGTCAGTACAGTTTCCGCAGGTCTATGACCATATAAGGAGAAACCTCCTTTTTCACCATTTACTTCGTATGTCAGGATTTTTTGAAACCCTTTTTCAATATAATCATATGCAACTTTTTCTATATCCAAACTAGATGTGTTTGTGTCTTTAAGATATTTAAGTACTAAAATATTAGGATATAAGCTAGATGAAATCTGCTCAAAACATCCATTGGGAAGTCTTAATACACCCTCTAAACCACCTACTACATGACTCATATTAGATGTATAAAGATTTACTCTTATTTTTTTAGTATCATCAATTGCATTGCTCAAAAAGAAAACATCTTGATTTATTCTTTCTTTAATGCTTCCACTAGAAGCAACTTCATCTATGCACAATCCCTGAGGGGATACTTTAACGCTCTTTTTTACAGCATCACTCATTGAATCACTTTGGGCGTCAACTCTAAGGGAGAAGTTGCCAAAACTATTTATTTTTATTGGTACATATAAAAATTTCTGTCCATTAGGAGGAACTATAACATTTATTTCTGATTGTCCATCTATTAATGTAAACCATTGGTCTTCCTTTATTGTAAGCGTGACTTCTTTAGAAGAATCTGTGTAGTTGAATACTGTTAAAGGCATTTTGAGTTCATCTCCAGCCTTTAAGTTTCTTGGAAGTTCAAAATCTATAAAAAAGTCCTGAAAAACAAGAATGTTTTCTGTATTACTACCTAAATAACCATTAATTGAATTAGCAGCAGCCATAACCTTCCAAGTTGTTATGTTGTCGGCTAGAGGAATTTTAAAAGTTGCCTTACCATCCTGTGCTATAATTTGTGGAGCAAAATACACTGATTCTAAAAAATTACTTCTAAGTGTTTTTGAATTATCCGAGTCACTTGATAAGGCTTCTGAGTCAAAAGAGTTAGTGACAGATGGTGATACTGAGCCAAAAGAGTTAGTGTCAGATGGTGATGCTGAGTCATGAAGTTCTCCCGGTGAAAAGTTAGAACCTAAAGTGGTGTTAGGTCTAGCAGAGCTTGTTCCACTTTCCATTGAGAACATAGAATCAAAGTATTTATTATTTAGATTATAATTTGGTATCAATATTATTAGTAAAATACAAAAAGTAATTGCTGCGGATATACCTGTGATATTAGGAATAGAGTAATAAGTTTTAAAATACTTTGATAAAAGGTTTAGCAATAGTACATAGATTAATGTAGAGGGGATAATTAGCAATAGCATTAATTCTATAATACCAAAATTGATATGAGTATTTGAATAATATAAATCTAGTAAAAATGAAACAAGTATAAATATAGCTAAATATCCAGCATAGAAAAATATAAACATTCTAAAAGGCTTAAAGAGTATTAATAAATAAACAATTATGAAAATAATTATTATAGCAAGCATCCACCAAAATCGGTTTAGAGTGTTCTGTTTTTGAGTAAAATTATTATGGCTTAACTGGTCTATTTTAGGCCTTGATAAAGACTCTTCTAAAAGAAGTGCTTTTAAAGTACTTTGTGATGCATTACTCAAAATAGCTTCATAAAACATATGATAATCTTTGTTGTCAGAGGATAATGCGTTTTTAATGTTGTCAATTGCCATATCGTAATTTGCCAGTGTAAGAATAGCTTCATCAAGTATACTTAATCCTATTGCACTGTTTAAAGGATTATTATTACTGTCCCTAATATCAAAAGAAATCTCTATATCTTCACCAGGTTTAAAGGCTCTATTTTCCTTAATAATATCAACAGTCATATTTTTCTCAGGGTTTATAAAAATAGTTTTTTGAGAACGTATAATTCTATTATTTCTATCAGGATTAAAAAGGCCTGCTGGGTTAGTTTGTTTTTCTGCATACATATTTATCAGCCCATATATATCTTGTGGCAATTCAATTTCTATCCGACTATTATCTGTAATGAAAGTATTTATAATTTGATTATTTTTGCTTATGAAAACTCTTGTGGGTATATTGAAGGTGTTACTTACAATGTCTAAAGAAATAGTTTCATTTTGACTGTATACCCCTTTATCAGTCCTGAGTATCATTTCTCTCGAACTGTCATAAGGAATCTTAAAGTTAATATATTGCTCATGAACAATTTGGTCATGGTCTTCATAATAAATAATGGCATCAATTGTATAATAATCATTATTTAAATTTACTGGTATAAATGAGAATTTAGCAATACCATTTTGATCGGTCACAATTTCTCTATTTATATCTCCAGCTAGTCTTATATAAGCTTTTAGGGGAGAACCATCGATTTTTGTTGTAAAAACATATGCTTCGTTTTCAATTCCAGGTATAAGGCTATTGTTTTCTGGAATAATCTTAGCTATTATTTTACTCATAGAAGAATATATGGTGATTTCATCAGTTACAAGGTAATTAGAATTGTCAATTACTTCAGCAGTTATTATATTCTGACCTTCAGTATTTATTTTAAAACTAAAGTCTCCTTTGCCATATTCATCAAGGAGCAATTGAGTAATTACATCATTATTAACCTTTAGTTTCACATTTGCATTTGATACAGGCTGGCCAAAAAAATATGTTGCGTCAATGGTTCCTGTGACCTGCTCATTTAATAGATATTCTGTAGAATCTGTTTTTATGGTTACATTAAACTTAGGTAAAATATAGGGAGTTACTTGAAAATCCCTTTGTAATGAAGAGCTATCAAAGTCTGCTGTAATAGTATATGTTCCGCTATTTACTTTATCACCTACTAAAAAGTTACCGCTGAGAATGCCGTATTCAGAAGAAGGAAGAGTCTTTTTGTAAACAGTGTTTTGCTTAGCATCAGTTATTGTAACATCAACGTCTGTTTGTAATGGATGATCGTTTCTTGAATCTGTAACTAGTACTCTGAAGTTTAGTTCATCACCTGGTCTGTATAATGGTTTGTCAAGAGTTATATTCATGTTATTTGTTGAAGACATATGGTTAATTACAATTTTCTTTAGAATCCTGTCCCGATTAGTATTTGATGAAACTCTAAAGTCAAGATAGTATTCTCCAGACAAATCTTCAAGGATATTAAAATTTACTGCCAACTGACCTAAGTCGTCGGTGTAACCCTGAAATACTTCCTTTACACGCTTCTTATTTTCATTTAAAAGATTTATACTGACTTTTGATTTTACAGGCTCGGACTTTTTTGAATTTAACACAAAAATTTGACAACTGCCAGGTGCACCACTTATGTACTTTTCCTGAGTTGTAATAGTTATTTCAAGGTTTGAAATGCTTATGTAATAAATAAGATTTATTAAGAGTGACAGTGCAAATATGACTCCTGATATAAAAAGTACATACTTAAGGATTTTCTTTTTCATAGACCCACCTCCGGAATTATATATACATTTAGACGCAAAAAGAAATAATTGGTTCCGGAAGCACGAAATTGTTTTTAACAAGTTAAAGGGCTGCTCACTAATTTCTTAGCGCAACGGCCCCCTTATGAATAATAAAAGTTAATTATATTCTAACACTGACTTAAAATCAATATACTGATTAATAAGAACTATCATTTCTTCGCGTGTAGAATAATTATCTAGAAATAGACTTCCATTGTAGCCTTTAATTATCCCACATTTATATAATTTAGCAATGTGGTGTACAATACTTTCGTCCAAATTACTAAACTTTTCTGTAGTTAGTAGTTCTTCATCATATGGTATTGATATATCTCCTAATGATTTTGAAATGACCAGAGCAACCTCTTGACGACTTATTAATTCTTTTCTTTTTTCGTGCCAGGAAGAATCAATTAATCCAGTATCTATTGCTTCGTTAATAAACGTTTTAGACCAGTACTCTAAGTTATCTATTGGAGTTATTCCTTTAATTCTCATGATTAAAGCTATAAACTCTTCTTTTGAAGCATTAGCACGGGGTCTAAAAGAACCATCGCCATATCCTGAGATATAACCTTTACCCAAGAATGAGTTTATCTGTTCTTCTGACCACCTGTACCTGATATCATAAAAGCTCTTTTGCAAATGAATTGAGCTTTGCTTAAAGCCATAATCTAAAAGTCCAAGTACCTCCTGAAACATATTTGTACGATTTTGATTTTGCATAAGTACACATATTAATTCAAGGCCTTCATTATTTCTAGCTGAGAAAACACCTGTATTTCTTGCTGCATTTGTATAACCTGTTTTAATTCCATTTATTTTAAAAATCGATGTATCATAGGTTATGTCACGAAAGAAACGGTTTGTCGATCTTATAAGTCGAGAACCTCTTTTGTTTGTAGGACGTAAATTGAACTGGCTTTTTGAAACTATTTCACGAAACTTTGAATTAGATGTAGCATAACGGGCAATATTTGCCATATCTCTAGCCGTTGTTATATTATTAGGGTGTCTATCTCCTACATCAAGGCCAATTGGATTGGTAAAGTTGGTGTCTTTTGCTCCAATTTGTTTTGCCTTGTCATTCATGAGTTTTAAAAAACCAGACATACCACCACCAATATTTTCTGCAATTACATTAGCTGCATCATTTGCAGAGACTAACATAAGCATATGCAATAGGTCATTTAAGTATATTTGCTCCCCAATTATTATTCCAGCATTAGTACCACCAATACCTATATTTCTTACTGCTGTAGTGCTTGCGGTATATGGTCTTGAAAAATCCCCAAATTCAATTGCTATTATAGTCGTCATAATCTTTGATATACTTGCTGGATGTAAAACTTTATCAGAATTTTTTTCAGAAATTACAGTGTTTGAGTTTGCATCGATTAGTATGTAAGAAGTAGAACCTGGTGCTAAATTGAGTTTTTGACCTTGTGCGTAAGAATAAAAAGGAGTAATGAATAAAGCTAAACATAAAATAACTGTAATGCATTTTTTGCTAAACATAAATAAAACCTCCAGATTTTTTCTTTTGTTAATAACTACAATAAATTTATTCAAATATTTTGTTATGGAAAGAATAGTCGCTTTAATAAATATCGTCATTTATATGTGAGCTATAAATCAGAAAATTAAATAAAAATTCTCAAACCTCTTAAACTTGATTCACAATGTTGATCTTATTCTAATTCCTCACATTCATTAAATGCATCCATTGAATAGATACCATATATTCTTAATATAAGTATATATATTCATGATATAATAATACTTAAAATATACACCATAATAATAGGAGAATCAAATGAAATATTCTTTAATAAAGAAAGGGGTGTTTTTAAATCGCCCCAACAGGTTTATAGCAAATGTATCTATTGATGGAAGGGAAGAGACAGTTCATGTGAAAAATACAGGGCGTTGCAAGGAAATACTAATACATGGCACTTCTGTTGTTTTAGAAGAATCCCAAAATAAAGAAAGAAAAACAAGGTATTCACTAATTGCAGCCTATAAGGATAATATGTTAATAAATATTGATTCTCAGGTTCCCAATCAGGTTGTATTTGAGGCTGTTAAGCAAGGAAAAATCGAAGAATTAAAGAATATTTCTCATATAAGGAAAGAAACAAAATACAAGAATTCCAGATTTGATTTATATTATGAGAAAGAAGGCTTAAAAGGATTTGTTGAAATAAAAGGGGTTACATTAGAAAAAGATGGTATAGCCAAGTTTCCTGATGCACCTACCCAAAGAGGAACTAAACATATATATGAAATAATAAATTCGTCAGAAAACGGATACCAAAGCTTTATTTTCTTTCTTATACAGTTTAGAGGTGTTAAATATTTTACACCAAATAGAATAATGGATGAAAGTTTTGCGTATGCACTAAAAGAAGCACATAATAAAGGTATAGCCATTTTAGTTTACGATTCAATTGTAACAGAAAATGGGATTGATTTAGGGGACATGGTAGAACTCAAAATATGACAGGGTGGATGTTATTTTAGTGAAGAATACTATATGGAAGATTAATAGTAAAACAAGTTTAGAATTCTAAAAAGGTCGGAGCATTGAGCCCCCACCTTTTTAATTATTGCTAAGTTTAAATAATAGCGCTTGAAAAATGGAAATTACATTTGTGCATTGAACAAACTTCCAAGTTTATAGGCAACATCTTCTGTATCAGCATTAATAAATGCCGCTTCATTAATTAATGACAATCTTTCCAGTTCGTCAATATTTGCATTATAGCCAATTGTATAAACTGGTATTCTTAATGACTTAAGAAGTCCACTTACATCATTAAATTTGTGTCCATAATTAGGTTCACCATCACCTAAGACAAATAGCATTAACTTTGCATTTGGATTTTTTTCTTTTTCCTCAAGCAACATTCTTAAAGCCACAATAATACCGTCAAACATGGCAGTATTACCATCTAGTGTTAGATCTTTTACAGCACCTGTAAATAGTGACCTTTGATTTAAGTCAAACTTTGCTATTGGAAGATTAATAGTTACATTTGTGCCAAATGAAACAAGTCCGATAGAAGTATCGCTTTTAATAAATTTAGATGCGCTCAATAGAGATTCTTTAAGCATATTCAATGGTTCACCCATCATGCTACCAGATACATCAGCTACAAAAACTGCAACTATATCATAGTTAGAATCTTTCTTTTCCTTCCATAATCTCTGAGCTTGTGATATTGAATCACCATCAAAGTATTCAAATTCAGGAGAGTAATCATCAAAACTATTAAAGCCATATTCTGAAGCTGTCTTCTGATTTTCATTAGATTTACAAAATTCAATAAATGCAGCTAGTATTTCTTGTTTTTCATAAGATAAGTTTCCTATAGCATACATTGGACTATCATGCCTTACTCCAAATGGCGTAAATATATAATCTCTTTTTAACTCAGGTGAATTTACAAATGTCTGGTATTCCAGTATGAATCCGTCCAGTATTCCTGAACGAGCCGATTCTCTCATTTGTAGTGTTGTATATGAGACGAAGGGAATATTTAATTGAAATTTTTCAAATCCTTGAATGGCTTTTTCGCTTAATATATCACTTTGGTCAAAAGTACTTAATGTTGAGAGTAGATAATTTAAACCTGTTGAACTTGCAAATGGATTTGTATATCCCATATCTAATTCATTTTCTGCAACAGCTTCAGTGATTGTTCTTATGTTTATATCCCCATATTTATCAGTGAGTTGTTTGTGTTTCCTTTTAGATAAAAGAACTCCTGCTATGTTTCCTACAAGCCTTTTTTCAATTAGTGTAATATTAGCATCTTTTGATTTTAACATTTCTCCCCAGAGTTCGTTAGAAGGAGTAAAAGCATCTGGAAGGTATTTACCTGAAACGATATAATCCATTCCCTCACCAGAAGAAATAGATCTTATTTTGACTGATACATTACTTGCATTTATTACTATATTAGAATTATTAAAAGCCTTAGCCATTTCAACTAGCCAACCATCTTTCCCATCACCAGCTTTTTCAGGTGAAGAAAAGATTTCAATATATGTAGTTGTAGTGTTTTTTACTTGAATAGGATATTTAGAAATATCAGGCAAGGTGTCCATTAGATTAACTGGATCAATATTTATGTGTTCTTTTCTAGGCTCAACTGTATTAATTGTTATATTTTTACAAAGCCTGTCTAATCGACTAATTGCTCTTTCTGTTGACATGGTTTCTGTGTTGTTACCAAGCTTTCCTGTTAAAGTAATTCCTCCATAAATAACACCAAACACCAATAAAGATATTCCAAATAGTGTTGCTAGAATTTTAAAACTGTTATTATTTTGCGACATAAAAAAGACCCATCCTTTCAACTAATAAGCTAAATTATATATAGACATTCATTAGCATTAGATCATCAACACAGAATAAAAACATTAAGTGCCAATGAATGTCTCCTAGGATTTGCTGTTTGTCACAGCAAATAAGTTGCACGTAAATTAAATCAAAAGCATACATGCCTTTTATAAGGGGGAGTTTTTATTAAAACTATCAGGAACAGTAGGGTTTTTAGATGAAGCTTTCGATTTTTGCTTTAGCTGAGCCAGTTCACTTATATTAGTTTCATTTCTTATCAACTCATCTAATTCTTTGATTTCATTCATACTATCAATATCACCATAACCAAGACTGTTAAATTTAGCTATTTGAAGTAACAGAGCATCGAGCTTGAGTATTATTTCTTCATTATCGATCATAGAATTTTTAACAAAACCGATATATTCGTTATAAATACTCATTTTTGAATCAATAAGCTCTTGAGAGAATCTACTTTTTACGATATTGTCAGTAATTCTATCATAATCCTCCTGATCAAAGGCATTTACTTTATTTAAAATACTTTTAACTTTGTTATAAAAAACATATTCAACATCAAAAATTATATCATTAAATCTTTGATAATATTTATCTATTATACTATATTTTTCGAGTAGAAGCTCATTTATTTTATTTTTTCTCTTTATCAATCTTTCGGTCTGTTCTATGACGGTAGTTATGTCGTTATCAAAAGCTTTTTTTCCATAGGATTGTCTTAGAGCAGTAAGGCAGTCCTCTAAGTTTTTAATATCTCGTATCTTTATAGTTACATTTTCTTTAGGAATCGAAATCAGTTTATAGTTTCCATAAATAAATAAAACAAGACTCATAAATATAGCTGTTCCACCTATTGAAGAACTTAAAACACTTGATTTACTCAAAATATTTATTAATCCAGGAGAAAACAACATAATATTTAAAAAGGCAATTCCTATATTTAAAAATAATAATTTTAATATCTTATTTCCGGTCATTATATCTCACGCTCCTGAATTAAACCTCTGATTTAATGGGAGTGCAATTTGTTTGCCTCGCAAACATGCACATCCTGAAGCAACATTCATTAGCAATATACTTTTTATCGTATGTTTTTGCTCATGAATCTCTAATTCAATATAATTGTAATACATTTTATCCCTTCAATCAATGAATATATTTTAAGGTGATGTATTAATAAAAGTTTTAAAAAAATTCCAAAAACTTAAGTTTCCCAGTTTAGAGCCTATAAATACTCCTCGGGGCCTTTGCAAAACTCGCTTGGCGAAGAAGGATGCTCTCCCTTTCCTCGTCGTATTAGCAGGTTCTATGACTTGCTTTACAAGGTTTATTCCATGATGTGAGCTTTTATGCTTATAAATGTCTATTAAATTCATAAAATCTTCACATATAAATGTTATAATAAAGCAAAAAATATAAATGAAATGATCAATGTTATGATAGAGATGAAGATAAAAAGTTTACTGATGTAAGACTGATGGTTCTATTATAAATTAAGAATAGACAATTAATTAACAAGGGTTATAAAGAATTATGACTTTTTATATAGGTCATATTTTTTTAAAAACTCATGCAGTTGGAGGAATTTTTATGATAAGCTGTTCTAAAAAAGTTTTAGTGGTAGATGATGAAGAAAAAATAGTTCAGGTTGTTAAGTCCTATCTTGAGCATGCTGGATATGAGGTCTATGAAGCATATAATGGTAAAAATGCTCTTGAAACATTTGAGATAATTATGCCCGCATTAGTAGTTTTAGACTTAATGCTTCCTGATATTTCAGGAGAAGAAATATGTAAAAGATTAAGAAAGATATCGAAGGTACCTATTATTATGCTAACTGCAAAAGTTGAAGAAGAAGACATTTTAAAGGGATTGAATATTGGAGCTGACGATTATATTACAAAGCCTTTTAGCCCAAGGCAGCTTGTTGCCCGTGTAGCAGCATTACTAAGGAGGGTTTTTGAGCAAAATAGTGTACTGGGAAATCTCACTTCTTATAATGGTGGAGAGCTTATTATAGAAAATGATAAACGTGAGATACTTAAAAATGGAACACATGTTAACCTTACACCTAATGAGTATAAAATATTAACAACATTAGCAAGTTATCCTGGAAAAACTTTTACTAGAGAAGAGCTTATTTGCATGGCTTTGGGTGAAGATTTTGACGGCTTTGATAGAACTATAGACTCTCATATAAAAAATCTCAGACACAAAATTGAAAATGATCCTAGGGCTCCAAGATACATTTTGACAGTTCATGGAGTGGGTTATAGGTTTGGAGGAGAATAGTTATAGTAATTTATATCACTTAATGTTAATGGGAGGGAAAGTATTTGAAATACAACATAAGGACTAAACTATCTATATTTTTTGTCCTCGTTGCAGTTGTAAGCTTTTCTCTTATAAGTGTACTGACAAATATATTTGTAGATAGACATTTTAGAGAATATGTTATGCGAAATCAGGAACAAAAGCATAGGGGAATAATTAATTCCATAACTCAGCAGTATATGGGAGATGGAATGTGGAATATGGATATTATTGATACTGTGGGAGTAAGCTCTTTAGAAAGCGGCCTTATTATAAAAGTGAGGGATGAGTCAGGAAATTTATTGTGGGATGCAACAAGCCATAATGAGGGTATGTGCCAGAGAATTATAGAACAGATGTATAATAATATGAATACTAGATATCCAAATATCGAGGGAGGATATATAGAAAAACCCTACCCTATTTTTTATCATTCTCGCAGGGTAGGTACTGTGGAAATAGGATCCTATGGGCCTTTTTATCTAAACGATCATGACATGGAATTTATCAATACCTTAAATATGGTAATTTTAGTAGTGGGGATCGTTTGTTTATTATTTGCCTTGCTTCTTGGTCAGATTGTTTCTAGGCGATTAAGTACTCCTATAACAAGAGTTATTGACACCGCTCAGTTAATTTCAAAGGGTTATTATTCAGATAGGGTGGAGGAGAAATCAAATACCATAGAAATATGTCAATTAACTGATACCATTAATAATCTTGCTGAAACTCTTGAGAATCACGAGCTACTAAGTAAAAGACTTACTTCGGATGTTGCCCATGAGTTACGTACCCCTCTAGCAACTCTTCAAAGTCATATGGAGGCAATGATTGATGGTATTTGGGAACCTGACCTAAAGAGGCTTAAAAGCTGCCATGAAGAGATTATTAGGTTGAGTAAAATGGTAGGTGATTTAGAAAAGCTAGCTAAGTATGAAAGTGAAATGATTGTATTAAACAAGGTTAGTTTTGATGTAACAGATTTAGTGAGACGGATAGTTTATAACTTCGAGCCAGAATTTAAAGATAAAGGAGTAGGAATAACCCAGTCAGGAGAGAAAGAAGAAATTATGGCTGACAGGGATAAAATAAGTCAAGTTATTATTAATGTCATATCTAATGCTCTAAAGTATACACCTAAGGGTGGCAAGGTCAGTGTTTATGTCAAAAGAATGGAAAATATAATTAAAATCAGTATTAAAGATAATGGCTTGGGAATACCTGAAAGGGATTTACCCTTTATATTTGAAAGATTTTACAGAGCAGATAAATCGAGAAATAGGCTAACAGGTGGATCTGGTATTGGGCTTACAATAGCCAAAACTATAGTAGAATCTCATAAAGGATATATTGACGTTCAGAGTAAAGAGGGTGAGGGGTCTGAATTTACCATATGTTTGCCTAGATCACAATAATGTCATTAAGAAGAAACTTAAGGTAAGAATTTTTATGATTAATGAAATCCTACCTAAGCTTATCATATAGATTTGATAGGAGTATAAAAGAGGGGATATTTTTGTTTACCTTCATAAAATCTTCATACAACTTTGCTAGACTGACCTTAATTAATATTTTAGAAGGTGGGGTTGCAATGAAGGGTAAAAAAAACAATAAAAAAATAACTAGTCACTCTAAATCTAAAAAAAATATTTTAATTATCTTGGGTAGTGCAATAATATTAATGGTAGTTATTTTCATAATTAAAGGAAATTTTGGCGGAGAGGTCAAAACTGCTTTAAGTGAAGGTGGCGACTTGTTAATACCAAAGAATGAAATAACTGAAAATGTCAGCTTTTTTCCGTTGAAAGTAGAAAATACTAATATGGAAATATTGGCTGTAAGAGCATCAGATGGATCAATTAGAACTGCATTTAATACATGTCAGGTATGTAACGGTTCTCCAAAAGCTTATTATAAGCAGGAAGGAGATGTTGTGGTTTGTCAAAATTGTGGTAACAGATTTGCAATGGATATGATAGAGCAGCAGAGGGGTGGATGTAACCCAATCCCTATAATGAAAGATAATAAGAAGGATGTTGAGACAAATATTATTATTGCAGGGGATTATATAGCAAGAAACAAAAATATGTTTACTTCTAATTGGAAGACTAGATAACAATGCTCTTCCGATGACCCAGTTTTTATTTAAAGTAAATTTTTGGCACTTTAGCTATCTCCATAAAATCTTCATAGGAATTAAGTATACTTAATTTAATAAAATGAAGGAGGAAAACTCATGAATAATCAAGATTATAAGGGAAAATCATATGGATTTCTTAAGCATTTATTGTGTATTGTACCAATAGTTGTTCTTATAATATTGTATGTGACTAGATTTAGAGGAATTCCAACGGGGAACATACTAGGTGTTGGCTTAATGATTCTGTGTCCATTATCACACTTATTGATAATACCTTTAATAATGAGAAAAAAGCAAAAAGATACAGATGAAAAGAAATCAAGCTGTCACTAAGAAAGCATAAGCTGCAATAAATGAGAAAACTAGAAACAAGATTACCGACAAGTCTTCATGAATGTTTATTATATTACTTATTTTACCATTCAAATTATGCGTGCTCCTATAAAAGAGCTTATCTAAATCGGTTCAAAGATTTGGGAAGCTTTTAGGGAGCATTTTATTTTGTGCGTCAATTTCTTATGTGACTTTGTCACATACTTTTATAAAAAAAGGTGATAACATATAAAGAAAAGGCAGGGGGCTTCATTATGAAGGTTAAAAAAAGAGCGATAATACCAAAAAATCAATGTGTAGCATGTGGAGTGTGTGTTAAAGTTTGTCCTAGAAATGCCATTTCAATAATAAGTGGAGTATATGCAAAAGTAGATGACTCTCTATGTGTTGGATGTGGATTGTGTGCAAAGGCCTGTCCTGCATCAATAATAAAAATGGAGGGTGATGTACAATGAAAACTAAAAAGCACTGGTATGACTATTTATGGATAGCATCAACATTATATCTTTTACTTGGTTTTATAAATATTTTATTTGCATGGCTGGGACTTTTGTGCTTTTTTATTCCACTAATTATATCAATTGTAAAAGGGAACAAAGCTTATTGCAACAAGTATTGTGGTAGAGGGAAGTTATTTAATTTATTGGGAAACAAACTCGGACTATCAATAAAAAGGGAATGTCCTACTATTTTAAGAAGACAATGGTTTCGCTATTCTTTTTTGATATTTTTCTTAACTATGTTTGGTAATATGATTTTTGTTACCTACATGGTATTTGGAGGGTCAAGAGAATTAGTGAATGTTGTTAAACTTCTTTGGACGATAAACTTTCCTTGGAATTTTTCATATAACAACAGTATAAGCCCCTGGATAGCACAATTTGCTTTTGGATTTTATAGCGTAATGCTTACATCTACTGTACTTGGAATAATAACTATGATTTTTTTCAAACCTCGTACATGGTGTGTATATTGTCCAATGGGAACTATGACTCAGGCTATTTGTAAAGTAAAAAATCATGGAAAAGAATAATATTTAAGCTGCATTTTATATAAAGAGCAGCCTTATATTTTTCGTAGTTTTTGTTGATCAATAATTTCAATAGTGCCTCTAGAAAGTTTTACAATGCCATCAATTTGAAATTGTTTTAATAATCTTGAAACCACTTCCCTTGCAGTTCCTAAGTCCTTTGCTATTGAATCATGGGTTGCAGTAATTATGGAGCTTTCTATTAGTTTACTTCGTTCTAATAATATATCTGCCAACCTTCTTCCAGTACTTGAAAAAACTAAATTATTTAAAACTACCATTACTTCAGAAAAACGGTCAGAAACTAGTTCAAGCACATAATTTTTAGCTTTATGATTAGAATCAATAATATTCTTAAAAGTATTTTTTGGAATAATTAGTAGTTCTGTATCTTCAAGTAATTCCATTTGAACTTCAATATGAAGGCTTTTTATCATACATGCTGCACTTAAAATACACACATCACCTTCTAAAAGTCGATATAAAGTAATTTCTCCACCGTTTGGCGAGGTTATATATACCCTTCCAACACCCTTATTTATGATTTCCAAACCAGAACACTCATTGTTATCATGACTAAGTCTTGTACCTTTCTTAAGTTTTTTAATAAAAGCCATCCTTAATATATTATCTCTTTCTTCTCGGGATAAATCATTCCAAAAATTTAAACATTGGCCAAGTAAGTTTTCCATCTTTATGATCACATGCCCCTTCTTATACTAGTTTGTGTTTTTAGCTCCTATATTAATCCCAGACGAACTTATTAACTATGATTGTAGCTTCTACAGCCATCATATCAATTAATAATAAGAATTTGTTTTTTTAATTAACTGGGAAGTTGGATTTGTCTACTATAATTATTGTATCTTCATTTTTATGGGGTTCAATATCAATTTCCTGGCTTTGTGAATAAATAGTTATTTTGAATCCATTATATTCATTCTTATCTTTAATACCCCAATTTTCCAATATAGTTTTACCGTTTTCTGAATTGAGTAAGTATGGACCATATTCAACCCCTTCAATTTCTATTACATCATGTAACTTTAATATTATTCGTTTTACTGTAAGAAATTCATCACTTTTCTCACCAAAAGTAAGTCCATAATCCTTAGTTTCCATTATGTATGTAATTAATGCTTTTTCTATTTGTTGAGCATTTCGCAAATCTGTTCTATCCCGAGATGTGCTAGAAAATAAAACAAATATTATTGATAATATTACAAACACAGAGACAGGTATAGCTATAATAATTAAAATTCTTTTAGTGTTCAAATGTTATTCATCTCCTTAAAGTATTATAAAATCTATAGAGTATTATACCATATTATAGTAGGCAATAATAAATAACAATTCCAGAAACTTAAGTTATACAGTCTAAAGTCTGTAAATATTCCTCGGGGCCTAATGGAGGTGTTTAAAGTTTAAATAGAAAATGTTTTATGTCTATTTTTGAAATTTATACACAGCTGTCTTTCATATCGTGATAATATATTTTTTGGAGTGTAATCTAGAATTAATTACAATTTATTTTGAAATACAGACTGTATTATCCTTGCTTTATCAACTTACTTAAGTAATGTTTTTCAATATAAGGCTACCATTGCTTATGCTATAACCTTTCGTCATATAACTTAATATTGCTGTTCACATTATTATCAGAAAAAGCAATTATGAAAATGTTCTAGTAGAATAAAATTGAATAACTTAAATGAAAATTATCCACTTTGAAGTATTTGAAATTTTCTCTTGCATTTTTTTATAATATGCAGTATTATTAATATAGTATTTAACGATTAGTAATGATAAATTGGTTGTAAATAAATTTAATATAACCGTGCGGTTAAGAATTTTAAAGAAATCAAACAAAGGTGTTTATTCTTACAATAATATACCTTTGTTTTTTTTATACAAAAAACCTTGGTCAGGAAGGGGGTTGTGTGATGAATAAAACTAACTTAGTAGAAAATCTGTGGGAAAACTTCCAAGGGTACAATTTATTCAAAACATAAAAAAACAAAATCTAATGGAAAAAATATAGCCATTTAAGGCTCATATTAAAACAAGTTAAAGCCCTATTTAAAGGGGTAGTCAAATATTTTAGGAGGTTATTATGAAACTATTTAAGCGATTATTTGTTGTAATTTTATTTATGTTTATCCTTTTAATCCCTGCATTTGTTTTAGGGGCTACTGGAGAAAATGTGTCTGGTGCAGAAGCACTGTTTGTAGCTAATAATACATGGATGTTGGTGGCAACTATCCTGGTTTTTATTATGCACCTTGGGTTTGCAACTTTAGAGACTGGTCTAACTCGTGCAAAAAACACCGTTAATATTCTTTTTAAAAACACTGCAATTGTTGCCATAGGACTTCTCACTTATGCTATAATTGGATTTAACCTCATGTATCCAGGAGAATTTATAATTGGTGAATTTTTTGGATTTGGGGGATTTGGTGTTTCAAGTCCCGAAGGAGCTGCAGGTCTCATTAACTACGCTGGAGGGGCTTACACCTACTGGACAGACTTTATCTTTCAGGGTATGTTTGCTGCTACAGCAGCCACAATTGTATCTGGAGCTGTAGCCGAGAGAATAAAGCTTCACAGCTTTCTTATCTTCAGTGCTATATATGTAGCACTTATATATCCCTGGGTGGGAAGCTGGCACTGGGGTGAAGGATGGTTGAGCCAAATGGGTTTTTATGATTTTGCTGGTTCAACTTTGGTTCATAGCGTAGGCGGTTGGGCGGCTCTTGCAGGAGTAATTCTTCTTGGACCACGTATTGGCAAATATGTAAACGGCACTATAAAACCTATAATGGGACACAGTATGCCCCTCGCTGCTATAGGAGTCTTTTTGCTTTGGTTTGGTTGGTTTGGCTTCAATGGTGGATCAGTCCTTTCAGCTGATCCTGGTGAAGTTTCACTAGTTTTTGTAACTACATGCCTTGCAGCAGCTGCTGGTGTAATGGGAGCTATGATTCTCTCTTGGATAGTCCAGAAAAAGCCTGACCTAACAATGGCTTTAAATGGAGCTCTTGCAGGACTAGTTGGGATTACAGCTGGTGCAGATGTTATTAGTCCTATGGGTTCTGTAATAGTTGGTTTTATAGCAGGAATTATAGTTGTATTTTCCGTAATCGCTTTTGACAGACTTAAGCTTGATGATCCTGTTGGAGCTTTATCTGTTCACTTGGTCTGTGGAATTTGGGGCACATTAGCAGTTGGTATTTTCAGTGTAGAACATTCGTTTTTCATTCAACTATTGGGAGTTGCATCTTATGGAGCGGTATGTTTCACATCTGCATTTATTATTTTTGCACTGGTAAAGAAGTTCCTTGGTCTCAGAGTTTCCAAAGAAGAAGAACTCAAAGGCCTCGATATTGGAGAACATGGTATGGAAGCATATAGCGGCTTTCAAATATTTAGAAATCAATAAGGAGGATTTTTATGAAACTTATAATTGCATATATTCAGCCTGAGAAACTAAACGAAGTTAAACAAGAACTCTTGAAAGAAGGTATTATGAAAATGTCTGTTACTAATTCCCTTGGTTGTGGTCAGCAAGGAGGATATAAAGAGTCCTACCGAGGAGTTGAAACAGAAGTAAATCTTCTTCAAAAGATGAGAATAGAGATAGCAATTAATGACGAATTCGTCGATAAAACCACAAACGCTATAATAAGAGGAGCAAAAACAGGAAATATAGGTGACGGAAAGATTTTTGTTCTAGACCTTGTTAATTGTATTAGAATTAGAACTGGAGAAAATGGTAGTGATGCAATTGGATAGACAAATATATAGCAGCCTTTTATAATAAATTCTATTTAAATGCTTAGCCAGCCACTATACCACACGTCCTAAAAATCAAAAAAAGGTGCCATTAATTAATGGCGCCTTTGTCAATTTAAAATTGACAATGAAAAAAAAATAGCTTAAACTTTAGCTTAGGAGGATTATCCTCTGTCAACAATCTGTTTTACTTAAATGTAGTATGAAATATTATAAAATTTACATAATATAAAATAAAAAGAATATATTAAAGGAAAGCGAAAACATGTTTTTATTTTTTAATGAATTAAAAAGGTTATACTACTTTATCGTGGCAATTAGTTGTGTAATACTTCTAATAACTCAAGTAATTTTTAATACTAATTTTTTGATTACATTTCTATTTCTAGTTACTTTGAATCTTTTGGTTTTATATAAATTAAATTTATTTGCGTTTGGGAAACTAGTAAATATAATATCAAACGAGTGTGATCCTGAAAAATTTATTTCACTCTCAAAAAAAATGATGAACACAAAATTATATGGTGAAATAATAAAGAAAAAAATTCAAGCACATTTTGTTTGGGCACTTATGTGGAATGGGAGTTATGAAGAAGCTTTACAAAACTTAAATACTATTCAAAAATCAATTTCAAAAAAAACAGAGACTACTAAACAAAAAAAAGTACTAAATACTAAGCAAATTTCCATTTACCAATTATTAATTGGAATTTATACTGCCAATAAAGATTTCAAAAATGTTAGAAAAGTTTATGAGGAACTTAAGGAATATATAACCAATTCAAAGGTTAGTAAAATGAAAAAAGATGACTATAAGAACATATTAACTTCTGATTATTTATATATTAACTTTCTTGAAGGAAATTTTGAAAATTCAGAAGAAATTTTTAAGTTGATGGAAATAAGATATCTTCAGGAATATAAAAATTCATATTGTAAACTGTTAAGAATTTCGGCTAAGTTTCATCTTGGTAATATATATCTAAGATTTAACAAAAATAATGAAGCTAAGGAAGCGTTTGAGTATGTGGTGTCAATGGGCAATAAACTAAATATTGTTAATGAAGCAAGAAGTTACTTAGATAGTATGCAATAATATTATTAAGCCCAGTGTTTTTTAGATAGTAAATAAGGTTTTAGGTAAGAGATGTTAAGTTAAATAAAATAATATAAAGATTGGTGATAAAATGTTATTCATGTTTAATAAATATAAAGTTCTATTTATATCCATGATTATTATAGGATTTATAATGTTTATGGCAATTCTTGATGATAATTTTTTTATAGTTTCACTGCTTCTAGTTGTAGTATGGGGTTTCTTATGGGGGATTATATTAAATACTTTAGCTTATAAAAAAGTATTAAGGATATTATACGAAGAGTGTGATCCTAAAAGATTTATTACTTACTGCAAACAAATAATAAGACAAAAGTCAGTAACAAAAATTGCATTAGAAGAGCTTAGACTGCATTTATGCAAGGCTTTGTTAGATGAAGGGAATTATAAAGAAGCAAGAGAAGTCTTAAACATGGTTGATGGTTTTTATCTTAATGAGTCTAAACAACCTAAACCAAAAAAAAATATATACATATATAAAGTATATATCCTTCATTCATTAATAGCCATTCATGTTTGTAATAAAGATTTCGAAACGGCTAGGAAAGTATTTGATAATATGAAGGAGTATATATTTAACGCGCGAATTTTATCAATACATCACTCTTTTGTTATGAACTTATTAACTTTGGATTTTTTGTATATTAATTTTCTTGAAGGAGATATTGAAAATCAAGAAGAAAGCGTAGAGCTTGTGGAAATGTTATACAATTTTGATTATGAAAAAGCTAGTAATAATTTTGAAAGAGTTTCTGCTATGTTTATGTTAGGAGTAATATATGTTAGGAGTAAAAAATTTAATGAAGCAAAAAAAGCATTTGAATATGTAGCAACAAAAGGTAATAAATTAAGTATTGTTAGTACAGCCAAAACTTATTTAGAGAAAATATAGAATTAAAATTATGTATCATAATTGCTAAACTAAAAAAAATAAACACCACATACTAAAAGCCTACATAAAGTATTTTTTTTCATTGTTCACCATGCTATACATCCCATTATAAAACCTTTATTTATATGATTTCTAAACCAGAACACTTGCTATAATGATAGAAAGATATAAAACAAGCGAGTTGAGGAATACTTACTATTAATTATATTATTGAAAAACATTCAACAACATTTTGTTAAGTCGAAAAATACCAAAAACTATCTGGCGACATTTCTGAATTTATATAGCTATTTCCAAATTTCTTCACCTGACAG
The DNA here is from genome assembly GCA_008125075.1 of Acetivibrio alkalicellulosi. GTDB lineage: Bacteria > Bacillota > Clostridia > Acetivibrionales > Acetivibrionaceae > Herbivorax > Herbivorax alkalicellulosi. The sequence goes on from VLTH01000002.1 coordinate 741,795, forward strand.
GGAAATCAAAGAAAGTATTTGGAAAAGGTTCATTCTGCAAGGTGAAATGCCACCACTCCTTAGAATAAAACCTGAAGCCTTTGTTTTCCATAGTTGTCCTTAAAAGGGCTCTATTTTGCTTTTGAATGTCTGTTAAGTTTTTATAATAATATCCTGATTTTTCTCCAAAAAAGTCAAATGGGCCCCCCATATCCAATTCAAGTCCTGTTTGAAGACAGATAAGAGATAAATCAACTGTGCTGCCTCGGCTATGAGCAGATCTTCTTGCAATATATCCAAGAGATATCAGTTTGCTTTTATCAATATCAGGGTAGTAGGATTCCTTCATTAACTGATCTAAAGGATCATTTACCCATTTGACAAAAGAATCTACAGCACTTTGCGGTCTGTACCCATCATATACAATTAAACCAATACCATCTTCTCTTAATGTGTTTTGTACTTCTTTTAGTGCAATTGCCGCTTCATATGTTAGTATGCAACTATTTGAATAATAGCCAGGAACTATTCTCCCTGTAAAGTTATTATGGGTAGAATACCTCATATCTACATGTATTTCAGGTACTATTTCATTAAGATAAACAAAGCCTTCTGGGAGAAGTTGCTTTTTAGCTATTTTTTGAGGAAGAAAAAAACTTGTTTTTGCAGTAGTTGATATTCCAGCACAGCTTTCAGACACAGCACTTTTATTAGTAGATGTATATGGAATTACACTTATGCTATCAAGATTTTTATAGTATAAATAGTATATAGAAGCTATAGATAAAATAAAAAGTGCAAATATTGTATTAATAATAAGTATCTTTTTCATTATTGTTGACCTCAAACCCTTTTAATAATATGATTATACTTAAATTATAATAAAAATAAATAATATTGTAAAAGCAAGTACATTATAAATTTTAAAAAGTGCTTTAAGGGGAAGCTAAGATATGATTAAAAACATGACGCTAGGAAGATACTACCCAGTTAAATCTTTAGTACATGAAATTGATCCAAGAATAAAGATAGTGGTGGCAGTATCACTTATGATTACTATATTACTCACAAACTCATATGCAATTTTCGTTACACTAGCATGCTTAATACTTATTTCGATTAAATTTGCAAGAATTCCAATGGCATATGTTTTAAAAGGTCTAAGGCCTATTTTGTTTATAATTATTTCTACAGCTTCAATTAATATTTTCTTAACATCCGGAATAGTATTATTTGAATATGGATTTATTCAAATAACTTATGAAGGGGTAGATAGAGCGGCTAAATTAGTATTTAGAATTATACTTCTTATGACTGGCACATCTTTGCTTACACTGACTACCACACCAATAACACTAACAGATGGATTGGAAAAGCTTTTTAGTCCATTGAAAGTATTAGGTGTTCCAGTGCATGATTTTGCAATGATGATATCTATTTCGCTAAGATTTGTTCCTGTACTTTTAGATGAGGCAAACAGAATTATGAAGGCACAAGCTTCAAGAGGAGTAGACTTTCAAAAGGGTAGCATTGTAAAGAGAGTAAAAAACATAGTTTCTATAATGATACCCCTGTTTGTTAGTGTATTTAAGAGAGGGGATGAACTAGCTGTGGCAATGGAAGCAAGATGTTATAGAGGAGGCGAAGGAAGAACTAAAATACGGCAACTTAAGATAAAAACAAGAGATATAGCAATATTATTTTGCATAATAGCAATTCAATTTATACTACTATATGTACAATACCTTTATATATTAGTATAATAGTTGTAGATGATAATTATAACGTTTAGAAAACATAAATTTCTTAAAAATTTTTGGGAGGATAAAAATGTATCGTGTTGGAATTGATCTTGGAGGAACAAATATAGCAGCTGGAGTGGTGCGTGATGATGGTGTTATTATGTGTAAGGACAGTGTGCCTACACAAAGAGAAAGAACATATAGAGAAATAATAAAGGATATGGCTACATTGACTATGGAAGTGGTAAAAAAGTCAGGGGTTGGAATTGAAAACATTAAAAGTATTGGTGTTGGAAGCCCGGGTACACCTGATTGTAAGGACGGAGTTATTGTTTATAATAATAATTTGAATTTTCGGAATGTTCCAATAAGGGCAATAATGCAAGAATACATAGATTTGCCTGTTTATGTTGACAATGATGCCAATTGTGCAGCTTTAGCTGAAAGTGTAGCTGGAGCAGCAAAAGGAACAGGATCATCTGTTACAATTACATTAGGAACTGGAATAGGAAGTGGAATAATTATTGATGGGAAGGCGTACAGTGGTTTTAACTGTGCAGGAGCTGAGCTAGGGCATACAGTAATAATATACGATGGAGAGCAATGTACTTGTGGAAGAAAAGGTTGCTGGGAAGTATACGCCTCTGCAACTGCATTAATCAGACAAACTAAAAGAGCAGCAGAGCAAAATCCTGATTCTGCTATAAATAGTCTTGTTGAGGGTGATATGTCTAAGATTGATGCTAAAACTGCTTTTGATGCTGCAAAAATGGGAGACCAAATAGGACAAAATGTTGTTAATCAATACATAAGATATATTGGAGAGGGAATTATTAATGTTATTAATATTTTTATGCCAGAAGTATTAGTAATAGGTGGAGGAGTATGTAAGGAAGGGGAATTCCTTTTAAAGCCTCTAAGAGACATTGTAAAAGAGGGAGTTTATAGTAAGGAAGAAATACCTCAAACACAGATTAAGACTGCACAAATGGGCAATGATGCGGGAATTGTTGGTGCAGCAATGCTTCAAATATAGTAAAAACATTGAGTTTAAAGGGGCACATAACAGTGCCCTTTTTAGTTAGAAGTTTAGAACAAAGTGAAAGACTTTAAAGAATGATTTTTTATATACTGGAAGTTGAGGTAAATGAACGTGAAAAATATAAAATTAATAATAGAGTACGAGGGAACTAATTATCACGGATGGCAAATACAAAAAAATGCCAAGACTGTTCAGAGTACAATTGAAAAGGCTATAAAGGGTTTGACAGGTGAAGAAATAAAATTAACTGCATCAAGCAGAACAGATTTTGGAGTACATGCCTATGGGCAGACAGCTAACTTTAAAACACATTCTAGTATACCTGCCGATAGGTTTTCTTATGCGCTAAACAAAATGCTTCCTGATGACATAGTAATAAAACAATCAGAAGAGGTAGAAATAGATTTTCATGCAAGATATAATGCAAAGGGAAAGAAATACAGATATATTATATATAATTCTCAATTTCCTTCAGCTATTTTAAGAAACAGAGCATATCATATTCCTTTTAAACTTAATTTTGAAAACATGAAAGAAGGAGCAAGTTTTTTTTGTGGTACTCATGATTTCTCAGCATTTAAATCCAGTGGTAGCAGTGTAAAAACATCTATTAGAACAATTACAGAGATATCACTTGTTAAAAACGAGGATATAATAAAAATGGAGATAGCTGGAGATGGATTTTTATACAACATGGTACGTATTATTGCAGGAACTTTAGTTGACGTTGGAATGGGAAGAATTGAGTCAAAGGATATTATAGGTATTATTGAAGGACGAGACAGAAAAAAAGCTGGTAGGACTGCACCAGCACAGGGATTGTATCTACTAGAAGTTTATTATTAAGGAATGCTTTAGAAATAACTTAATATTCTCAAGTACAAAATCCCGATGTTTTTACGGGTTTTGGACGATGAGAATTGGATGTTATTTCTTAGCCATTATTAATCATTAATTCCCACTTTACGTTTATCCTATGTTGGTGAGCTTTATGCTCATTTATATCTAATTAAGTTTCCATAACAAATAACATTTTTTTTGAACAAAATTTAAAAAATGCAAAAGTGCAAAAATTACCGTTGACACAGGTGGTGCGAAGTGCTAAAATAAAAATTTTTGACAATAATTTAAGCTTGTAGTATAATTAACTTATAAGTATCATTTTATCATGTGTTATCAGTTCTATAGATATTGATTTACAAAGCAGTATTGTTTATGAAACACCTTAATTTAAGCACCTTGAAAACGAATATTGCATCTTTTTGTTGTGTTATTTGAAAAATATATGATAAAGACTTGTATATAAATCTATTTTTTAGTTTAGCAAGGGGTAGATTAAAATTACATGTGTGTCTTATCTTTTTGTAGGATGGGGTTTTATTGTTCCTATGGAAAGGATGTATAAATTATAATATGTTAGAAAAAAGGTCTGGTTATTTTGTGGAGGAGTGTGTATGTATAATATTGGAGATCGAATTGTTTATCCTATGCACGGCGCAGGTGTCATAGAGTCAATTGAGGAAAAGGAGATTTTGGGGAATACGCAAAGCTATTATGTAGTTAAAATTCCAATAGGTGAAATGCGAGTTCTTATTCCCACTGGTAATGTCAACCACATAGGTATTAGGGAAATAATAAGTGAAACAGATGCAGATAAGGTTTTTATGTTGCTTGGAAGTAAATCTGACATAACTACAGCTAATTGGAATAAGCGATATAGAGAGAATATGGACAAGATGAAAAGTGGAAACATTTACGAAGTTGTTGATGTTGTTAATGCGTTAATTCAAAGAGAACGAGAAAAGGGACTTTCAACTGGTGAGAGGAAAATGCTCAGCAGTGCTAAACAAATACTTATAAGTGAGCTTGTGTTAGCTAAGAATATGGATCCATGTGAGCTGGAAAACATAATAGATAATTTTTTGAGTCATTAAAAAATAAATGGCTCTAAATACATAAGATTTTTAATTTTAGAAAAGGAATTTATTTCCTCTCTGTTACTTATATTATTAAAAAAGCTGTTTTCAAGACAGCTTTTTTTGTGTAATATTATATTCTAAGAGTATTGATAATAAGGGAATGGGAGATTTTTTAGTATGAAAAACATTAAAAAGTTTGTAAGTGCTATAATTGTAGCAGCTGGTAAAGGTACGAGGATGAACCTAGACATTAATAAACAATACATGGAAATATGTGACCAGCCTGTACTTGCAAGAACCCTTAATGCCTTTGAAATGTGCAAACTAATAAATGAGGTAATTTTGGTGGTTAATGAAAGTGACATATTTTATTGCAAAGAAAACATTGTTGAATTTTTTAAGTTAAATAAAATTAAGAAAATAGTTTGTGGAGGGAAAGAAAGGCAAAATTCTGTTTATAATGGATTGCTTGAAATAAGTAAACATTCAGATATTGTTGTTATACATGATGGGGCAAGGCCTTTTATAAGTGAGGAGATTATAGGAAATTGTATTAGTGGAGCTTATGAATACAATGCCTGTACAGCAGCTGTACCTGTTAAGGATACTATAAAAGGAGCTGATATAAATGGTTTTGTTGAAAAAACTTATGATAGAAAAACACTCTGGTCAATTCAGACTCCCCAGGCATTTAGATATGACATAATTGTTAAAGCTCATGAAAAAGGAATAGAAGATAAAACAATAGTTACCGACGACACAAGCCTTACAGAGTATTTAGGTTACCCTACAAAGCTGGTTATGGGAAGTTATGATAATATTAAAATAACAACAATTGAAGATTTAGAGTTTGGAAAGGCAATAATAGAAAAAGGGTTGGCAAAAAAATATGGGAGGACTGATTTTGAGTGATTGAAATACAAAATATATCAAAGCATTTTGATAAAGTAGTTGCTGTAAACAAAATAAGTCTTAAAGTAAACAACGGTGAAATTTTTGGGCTTTTAGGTGAAAATGGTGCAGGTAAAACTACCACATTGAGAATGTTGGCAACTATGTTAAAGCCTACTTCAGGAAGGGCAAAATTAGCAGGTTTTGATATAATTAAAGATGCTGAAAAAGTAAGAGGGAGTATTGGTATACTTTTTGGAGGAGAGACTGGGCTTTATGATAGACTAAGCTGTGAAGAAAATATTGCATATTTTGGTCAGTTAAATGACATGAAAACACCGGAAATAAAGGAAAGAATTAAAGTGCTTTCAAAGGCTTTTGGAATGGATTCATACTTAAAAAGAAGAGCTGGAAAACTGTCAAAGGGCATGAAGCAGAAAGTTGCCTTTGCTAGATCTATTATTCACAACCCAGACATAATGCTTTTTGATGAACCTACATCTGGACTTGATATCAGCTCCATAAGAGGTGTGCAGGAATTTATTAAAAACTGTAAGGAAGAAGGAAAGACTATTATTCTTTCAAGTCATAGTATGAGTGAAGTTGAAAAATTGTGTGACAGGGTGGGTATAATAAACAAGGGAAGCCTTGTTGAATATGGAACTTTAGAAGAGTTAAAGCAAAAACACAGTGATGAAGATTTAGAAGAAATATTCATAAAATTGGTAGGTGGAAAAAATGAACATTAAGCATATTTGGATAGTATTAAAGAAAGAAGCAAAAGATATAATAAGAGACAGAAAGACAATAATTACCAGTATTGTGGTTCCTATGCTACTTATACCTTTACTTAATATATTAGTTGGGGGAAGTATAAGCAGGCTTAATTATGATATGACAGAAAACGTTACTGTTGCACTTTCAAAAGAATCAAATACAGAAGAAATAAGGGAACTGGTAGAAAATCAGATATTTAATGAGTTTTCAAACATAACTTTATTGGATGTTGATGATCACATAGAAGCTATTGAAAAGTCGACAGTTCGAGTAGTTATGGATTTTGACAAAGACTATAAAGTGAAATTAGAGGAAGGAAAGCCCTTTGTAATAAGTCTTATGTATGACAGATCACAGACTAAATCACAAGGAAGTCTTCATATTGTATGGGATGCCATAGAGAGTTTTAATAAAAAGATTGTTGCTCAAAGAATTGAAGCCTTGGGATTAAACTTAAATTTATTGCAACCAGTACAAGTTGAAGAATATAATGTTGCAGATGATGAAAAAACAAGTGGGAGCATGCTGTCAATGTTTTTACCCCTATTAATTGTAATCTTATTATCTGCTGGAGGAATAGCTCCTGCTGTTGACCTTGTAGCAGGTGAAAAAGAAAGAAACACACTTGAACCATTGCTTACTACAAAAATAGGAAGGTCTTCTCTTTTAGTGGGCAAATATCTAACGGTTACATTGTTTTCTTTAATTACAGTTATAGCCACCATGACGGGAGTGTTGGTAGGATTTTTTATAAACCCTGGTTCACTTACAATGGGAGCAGATGCAACTATTACGGGGTTTACTGTTCCACCTGCTGCTCTTTTAATGGCTATAGTTATATCAATAACTTTAGGGATGACCTTTGCAGGAATACAAATTGCCTTGAGCACATATGCTAAGTCATTTAAAGAAGCACAGACATATCTTTCTTTTTTGATGATGGCAGCAATGATACCTGGATATGCTACTATGTTTATGCAAGCTAATGAAATTCCCCAATACATGTTTGTTTTGCCTGTTTTAAATGCGTTATCTGCATTTAAAGAAATATTAACGTTTAACATTAATAATACAAATTTGGTTTTAGCATTGTGTTCTTCTTTGGTTTATGTAATAATTGCTCTTTATCTAGCAGCCTCAATGTTTAAAAAGGAGAGGATTCTTTTTAGAACATAGTGTTTATAAATTGTAAAAATAATAAAGAGGTTTTTTAGTCTTAATGGAGAATAATATATAAGATATGAAAAATGTAATATAAGTATTTATGTCTGGCAGATTTGGAGGACATGTAATATGTTTATTATATCTAATTTACTTATTTTGATAAATAATATAAGTAAATTTCACGCAATTCTTTTTTTTGTTCTTGGTTCAGTTTTAACTGTTGCAATTATTATGATTAAAGATAAAACTACTTTTGGCATAAGTAAATATACAAAAGAAGTTGTTATAGAGAGGGAAAGGCTTGCAGAATTAGGCAAGCTAACAGCTGGAGCTGCTCACAGCCTTAAGACGCCTGTTATGTCTATATCGGGAAGCTTAGAAGCTTTAGACGAACTTGTTGATGAATATAACAGGTCTATTGGAGATAATGAAGTGACAGAAAAGGATCATATGGAAATTGCAAAGGAAATGAAAGACTGGATTAGTAAGGCAAAACCATACTGTTCATATATGTCGCAGACTATTACTGCTGTTAAAGGTCAAGCCAGTAAAAAGAACAATGCAAAAAGTGAAATTTTTACTATTGAAGACATGATTGAAAGAGTAGAGATTTTGTTAGATTATGAGATTAGAAAACACTATTGTAATATGAACATTAATATTAAGTTAGATAAAAACACTCAAATAAAAGGTGAAATAAATGATTTAGTTCAAGTTATGAACAATATTATTTCAAATGCCATTGAAGCATATGATGGAAGTTCTGGGAATATTGACGTAATTATTGATAGTAAAGATGACAGAGTGGAAATTCAAATAAAGGATTATGGAAAAGGGATTCCAGATAAGATAAGAAAGAAGCTATTAAAAAATATTGTAACAACTAAAGGGAAAAAAGGTACAGGAATAGGCATATACCTATCCTATTATACAATTAAAAAGAAGTTTAGAGGTACAATGTGGATTGAAAGCCAAGAAGGTAAAGGAACTTCTGTTTACATTAGAATTCCTGTAAATAATAAATTAGCTTTTTAGAATGTACCAACTTTTACTCAACAGTGATGCAACAAAAAGCTTGAATTCCCTTGCCCTGTCCAAATTGGGTCAAACCTTCACCAGTTGTTGCAGTAATGCCTATAGAATCTTCTGTTATTGAAAGTAGATTTGATATGCTTTTTCTCATATCGGGTATTTTAGGACTTATTTTAGGCACAAGGCATTCAATGGAAATTGAAACATGCACTATTTTTTTATCATTTAAATACTTTAGAGCCTCAAGAAGATATACGCTACTGTCTTTAATGCCCTTGTCAAGGCACAATTCATCACTAATTTTACCAAGGATGTTAACGCATGTTACACCTGAAATGGCATTTGTTATTGCATGTAGTATAACATCTGCATCACTATTTCCTTCTAATGGTGCACAATCATCAAAAACAACTCCACCTAAAATCAACTTTTTAGATTTATCATTAAAATCAAATCTGTGACTATCCTGTCCAATACCGACTCTCATAATAGTTTATTCCCCCATATTTAAGCTGAAAATTTAAAATCATTATATCAAAATAGAGGATTCTTTACAACTACCAAACCTGTTAGGGGGTGCATGTAACAAATGTGAAGAAAAATATTCCAGAAACTAAAGTTTCGCAGTTTAGAGCCTGTAAATGCTCCTCGGTGTCGAGCAAAACTCGCTTCGCTCAAACAATGCTCTCCCTTTCCTCGTCGCATTAACAGGCTCTACAACTTGCTTTCACAATGTTTCTTCCATGTTTTTCTTCACTTAAAAAATATGCACCCCCTGTTAAGAGGGGGTGCATTTAGTGAATGTGAAGAAAAACATTCCAGAAACTTAAGGATTGTAAAAGGTAAAATGTTCTTTCAAATGAGGAAAATATGTGATATTATTATTCCATAAACAGGATGTGAGGCAAATGGGATATATTTTTTTAGGGGTATATAGTAAGTTAAGAAATAAAGTTTTAAATATGAGTATAAATACTAAAATTACTCTATTTTATTTTGTATTTATTGCTTTTACAGTTTGTATTAGCGTTTTTCTTTATACAAAAATTCATCTTAATGTTATGAAGGATAAATTAAGTGAAGTATCAATGCAGACTCTTTTTTCAATCAATTCAAATTTAAACTCAACAATAGGCAGTATAAATAACTATTCTAAAATGATAATATCTAATAAAGCCGTACGCGAAGCTTTGCTTGATGAACATTTTATTGATTTTCATAAAGCAAAAGAGGCAAATGATTATCTCATGAGACTTATTGAAGAAATACCTACCATGTCATCTATATATATATTTGACATCAGTGGGAATCGACGAGCTGCAGCAGATAAAAGGTCGGTTATGTGGATGAAGATTAGAAATGTTAGAAAAGCCCACTGGTTTAAAAGTGTTAATGAGTTAAGGGGAGCATATATTTTAGAACTAAATGCTGGAGATATATTTTATAATACACCAGATAATAATTTTGTTTCATTGATTAGAATGATTAGGGATATTGATTCTCAAGAACCTATAGGTTATATGGTTATTAATATATCAGAAAAAGTTTTTGTTGATTCATTTGAAAGAATTATTGATAAATCTGATATGGAAATTATTTTACTTGATAAAAATAATAATGCAGTTATGTCTAATAATAACAAGGAAAAGTACCACTTAGATGAATTTATTTTAGCAGCTGAAAATGAGGGGTATTACTCAAAGGTTACTAATATTGAGAACAAGCAATATATACAATCTATCGTAACAATGGAAAGACACGGATGGAAAATAATAAGTCTAATTCCATTTGAACTAATGTCTGATGAATCAAAATCTTTAAGTATTATCACTTTTATTATAATACTTCTAAATGGAATTATACTGTTTATTGGTTCAATTTTAATATCAAAAATGATTACAAAACCAGTTAAAAAACTTATTAAGGCTATGAAAAAAATTGAAAATAGAGAGTTTAAGATGGTCAATATAAAATCTGGAAAAGATGAGATAGGTAAGCTTAAAGAAGGCTATAATATGATGATTAAAGAAATACAAAATCTTTTACAAAAGACTATTGAAGAGCAAAAAATAAAGCGTAAAGCAGAGCTGAATGTTTTACAGGCACAAGTAAAACCTCATTTTCTATATAATACTTTAGATGCTATGGGTTACCTTGCTTTATCAGGGAAAAATGATGAGTTGTATGAGGGACTTGAAGCTTTAGGTAGTTACTATAGAAATAGCCTTAGCAAAGGAAAAGAAGTTATAACTATAAAAAAAGAAATTGAAATAGTAAAGTCTTATTTAACAATCCAAAAAATTAGATATGGTGACGACTTTTCTGTTATTTATGATATTGATGAAAAAGCTTACCCATACCATACATTGAAACTGGTACTTCAGCCTTTAGTGGAGAATGCACTTTATCATGGAATTAAACCTAAAGGAGAGACAGGAATAATAAAAGTTTCAGTTGTATTTCAAAATGATAGTATCATTATGTCAGTTGAGGATGACGGGATTGGAATGGATGAAGATAAGTTAAATGCTATAACAAAAGACAACATTGATAAAAACAGCTTAAGTTTTGGTTTGAAGGGAACTATAAAACGTTTGCAATTTTTCTATGGTATTTCTGATGTGTATTCAATAGAAAGTAAAAAGAGAGTGGGTACTAAGGTATCTATTATAATTCCATTAGAAAGGGGAGATGGCGATGATTGATTGTTTATTGAGGGTTATGATTGTGGATGATGAAGAGAAGGAAAGAAATCTTCTTAAAATTTGCATTAACTGGAATGAACTTGGCATGGAGATAGTAAGAGAAGCTTCAGGAGGAAGAGAAGCTTTAGACTGTCTAGAAGAAGTTAACCCAGATATAATAATTACAGATATAAGGATGCCTTTTATGGACGGTTTGGAATTTAGCAAAACAGTTGTTGAGGCATATCCATACATAAAAGTTATGGTGCTCACAGCTTATGAAGAATTTGAGTATGCAAAGGAAGGTATTAAAGCAGGAGTAGCAGACTTCTTACTTAAGCCTATCAAGAGATCAGAGATAAAAAGTGCATTAATCAATATTAGAAATAAAATTCAAGCGGAAAGATTACATAAAACCGAGTATGAAAAACTAAAAAAACAGTTGGAAGATAGCTTTAGCTATCTTAAAGAAAAATTTTTAAATGAACTTATTCAAAAGAGCTATTCTTTAGATGAAATAAAAAATAAGTTATCCTATTTTTCAGTTGACAGCATTGAAAGATACATTAGAATCGCATTGATAGAAGCATCTCACCCTGATATAGATATTACAGAAGAACAAAAGGTTCTATTGGAGATGAAATGTACTGAGCTTATAAAGCAGTACTTCAAAGATGATGAATGCATACATATATTTGTAGATAATAGTGGTAGGAGTGTTATATTAAGTGGTAACAAAGACATTGAACTTGTAGAATGTTGTGAGCAAATCAAGGTAATGATTATAAACAGACTAAAATGCTATGTTTCCATTGGAATAGGAAATGAATATAGTGATTTTAAATATATAAAAAAGTCTTACAAGGAAGCATGTGAAGCTATAAATTATAAAGTTCTTTTAGGTAAAAACCATATAGTGAGTTTTGAGGATACAAATATAAATCAAGATACATTGGATATAAAACAGGATGATATAAATGAAATTGGGTTCTTTATAAAAATAGGCATGAGTGAAAAAGCAATTGAAGGGATACAAAAGATTTTTCATAATTTTCACGTTTCAGGATTTAAGTCTATTGATCATTTAAGAATAATTACCATAAATATTGTAACTGTTATTTTAAATTCTATTACCGAGTTAGGGCTAGGTTATAATGATGTTTTTGAAAACAGTGTTTTACCTTACGACCCCATTATGAAAATTGATAATGTTCCTGAAATGAATGATTATATTACAAAAATGATAACACACATTGTAGATAGGATTAAGAGCATTAGAACAAGAAAAACAAATAAGATTGTTAAAGATATAATAGACTATTTGAATGAAAACTTATCAAATTCCCAGTTGTCACTTACTTTAGTTGCAAAAGCTTTTTATATGAATTCAAGCTATTTAAGTAGAATATTTAAACAGGAAACAGGACAAACCTTTGTGGAATATTTGACAAAGCTAAGAATTGAAAAGGCGTTAGATTTATTTAAAGGAACTGATTTGATGCTCTATGAAGTTGCTGAAAAAATAGGAATACCAGATCCCAATTATTTTGGTAAGTGTTTTAAGAAACATGTGGGGTTATCGGTAAATGACTATAAGAAAACTGTTTAATGATTAGTTAAAACTTATTTCACATTTCACCAGTTCACTTCTGGTAAAATAATTACTCTTTTGAGTAAAATCTGTGCGTTCAAATACTTTTGTAGACGCAGTATTATAAATATGTAAGGGATAGATGAGATATTACTTCGGATATTTCAAAATTCCAAACTATTCTAATTAGGGGAGGTTGTAATATGAACAGGTTTATGTCAAAAGTTTTATGTGGTGTTTTGACTGGTGGACTGATGTTTTCACTGATGGCTTGTGACACTAGTGAAAAAATCAGTACAGGGGGAGAAGTTGAATCTGGTTATTCAGACAAGAAAGTGACATTAACATTATCTCATATTTGGGCAGCAGATAGCGAAACTCAAAAAAAGCCTTTTGAACAAATTCTAAAAGACTATCAAATTGAAAACCCTCATGTAAAAATTGTAGTAGACGCAGTTGAAAATGAGATCTATAAAACAAAGATTAAAACATCTATTTCTGCAAATGAGGCTCCGGACATATTCTTTACATGGGGCGCAGGTTTTGCAAAACCTTTTGTAAGTTCAAACAGTGTTTTAGCTCTCGATGATTACTTAAATGACGGTACGAAAGACAGAATATATGAAGGTACAATGGAGAATTTCACATATGAGGGTAAGATATATGGCTTACCAATGTATATGTGGACAGCGGTACTATATTGTAACTCAGAACTTTTTGAAAAATATGACGTAAAGATTCCAGATACTTATGATGAATTATTAGAAGCTGTCGATGTATTTAATGAAAATGGTATTATTCCCATTACATGTGGTGAAAAGGAAAGATGGCCAGGAATGTTTTTTCAAAATATCTTAGCTATTCGTACAGCTGGAGTTCAATTATCAAATAAGGCACTAAATAAAGAAGCATCATTTAATCAAACTGCATTTATTGAATCAGCTGAAAGGCTAGAAGAACTTGTCAAAAGAGGGGCCTTTGATAAATCAGTTATGGCTTTGACAAAGGATGAATCAGAAGCAGATTTTATGATGGGCAAAGTTGCCATGTACTATATGGGCAATTGGGCAGCGGGCTCGTGGGATGCAGAGGATAGTTTAATAAAGGGAAACGTTGTATGCAAAAATTTTCCTTCCATAGAGGGTGCTAGCGGTGACCCAAATGGGTTTTTAGGAGGATCAATTGAGACTTTTATGATTAATGCCAATACCAAGGAAAAAGAAGAAGCTGTTAAGCTTGTTAAGTACATTACTGAAAAAATGTCATATCAGGCAACAGAAGTTGGTTTTGGTTTACCAGCTTGGAAAGGGGATGTTGATAAGTCAAAAATATATCCAACAAATGCTCAGATTTTTGAATTAGTCAAGGATGCTACAGGATATGTTCTTGCGTGGGATACATTTTTAGAAGGTGCCGATGCTGATACTCATAAAAATCTAGTAGCAGAGATATTTGCAGGTACAATAACTCCTGAAAAGTTTGCAGAAGAAATGCAGAAGTTGAATGAGTAAAAGAGAGACTTTTAAAGAAATATAGTAAATATTTGTATAAATTTTTTAGGAGCAATGAAATATAACTCAGCTATAGTTTAATCTACAGTATTTATTCTAAATAGTCTACATATAAAAATCAAAATAATAATTTCTGCTATGGTTAGTTTAATCCACAACATTATTTATATTCTAATAGTCTACATACAAAATCAAAATAATAGTTTCTGTTATACTATAATCTACAACATTATTATAATCTAGATATCCAACATGCAAAATCAAAATAATAATTTCTGTTATAGTTTAATCCACAACATTATTTATATTCTATATAGCCAAACATACAAAAATCAAAATAATAATTTCTACTATAGTTTAATCCACAACATTATTATATTCTATATAGCCAAACATACAAAAAAATTTAAATAATAACTTTTTAATATAATTTAATCTCCTACATTGTTAGTTCAAAACAGTTTACTTAAAAACTGAAGTTATATTTCATTTGTTCCTAAAATGCTTTTGCAAAATTTTGTATTGGGGTGAAATGATGGATAGAGTAATGAGCAATAAAATTACAATAATGATTATGGTTTTGCCAGCCTTTATTATTTTTGCAGCAATTGTTATAGCACCAATATTTCTTTCAGGGTACTACAGTTTATTGCGATGGGATGGATTTGGAAAACCTGAATTTATCGGGATTCAAAACTATATTAGATTATTAACTGATAATTCAGGGGTGTTTGGAAAGTCTATGATGAATTCGTTAATTCTCGTAGCATTATCAGTTTTTATACAACTTCCTATTGCATTGATACTGGCTTTAATTCTATCTACGGGAATAAAGGGTGAAAGTTTTTATAGAACAGTATTTTTTATACCAGTAATAATATCAACTGTTGTTGTAGGGCAGCTTTGGATGAAAGTATACCACCCCTCATATGGATTACTCAATACTTTACTAAATAATATAGGTCTTGGTTCTTATGCGAGAGCATGGTTAGGTGATACAAAGACATCCCTAATGGCAGCTTTTGTACCTATTGTGTGGCAGTACATTGGTTATCACATGCTGTTGATGTACTCATCAATAAAAACAATACCTGAAGAAATATTTGAGGCAGCAAAGATAGATGGTGCATCGTACTTAAAAACATTTTTTAGAATTACAATACCTCTTATAAAGCCCATTATTAAAGTTTGTGTCATTATAGCAATAATAGGCTCGCTAAAGGTTTTTGATTTGGTATATATACTTACAAATGGTGGACCTGTTCACTCAAGCGAAGTTCCAAGTACATTAATGTATAATACTATATTTGAAAGGTACATGTATGGATCGGGAAGTGCTATGGCTATTGTTATCATTCTAAGTTGTCTTTTGATAACTTTGGTAGTACAAAAATTCTTCAAAGTTGATAACTATACGTACTGATATTGAAATCTTCAAATGGGGGGTGGGAAAATGATCAATTCGAAAAAATCTAAAATGAGAAATAGTCTTTCGGGATTTAGGGGAAAAAAAGTTGGGAAATTTTTTATAAATATATTTTTAATTATATTTACTATTATTCAAATTTTTCCACTTATATGGCTGGTGTTATTTTCATTAAAAAGCAATTCTGAGATTTTTGGAGGTAATATTATAGGACTTCCAGCAAAATTTTTATGGGAGAACTACCGACAGGCTTTTGTAGGTGGAAAAGTTGGATTGTATTTTATAAATAGCTTTATTGTTACGGGGTTAACAATTGTATTTTCGGGTATTTTAGCAAGTATGGCTTCTTATGCAATAGCGAGAATGAAATGGTTTTTTAGTAAAACTGTATTGATGATTTTTTTAGCAGGAATGATGATACCTATTCATGCTGCATTATTGCCACTATTTATAATTCTTAAAAATCTAAACATTTTAAATTCTCCTCTGGCATTAATAATACCCTATACGGCATTTGCCTTACCTATTGCAATTTTTGTTCTTACAACATTTTTAAGAACTATACCAAGGGAGCTTGAAGAAGCTGCATTGCTAGACGGATGTAATGTTTATCAGGTTTTCTTCAAAATAATATTACCTATTTTAAAACCTGCTTTAGCCACAGTTTCAATACTCACATACATAGCATCGTGGAATGAATTAATGTTTGCAGTAACATTTATATCAAAGGAACAATACAGGACTTTAACTGTAGGAATTATGTCCATGGTTGGACAGTATTCAACTAATTGGGGACCAATAGGAGCAGGCCTAGTAATAGCAACACTTCCGACAATAGTAATTTATATTATGCTTAGCAAACAAGTACAAAAGAGTTTAATATCCGGTTCAGTAAAAGGATAGTAGAAATGAAGGGATAATTTTGAAATCTATATTTATCAGGGAGTTTATATATAAAATATTTACAAGCATGCATAAAATTCCTCTTTAAACTTATGCAATTTTAAATTGCTAATTCAGGATTCAGAATATTTAAATCTCCCTGTTCTGAATCCTGAACTCTTTTACAAGCACTGCTACAAGTTGATTTGAAGAAAAATGTTTATCAAAAAATAAACTTTATCTACAATGCTTCTTCTGTATTTTTTCATTTTTGTTACACACGCCATGTTAACATGGGTGCATATTTTTCTTCACATTTGTTACATGCACCCCGACTTTTGTCAGCCCTTGACACTTATTATAAGATATATTAATATTAATATAATAATAAAGATCAATGAAAGGACTACGAAAGATTAGGGTTTAAAGAGAATGGAGTTTATGGCTGAGAGACTCCTAAAACCAACACTTTCTTCCCATCCTGGAGATGCAGTTGATGAGGCTGCCGAAGGTGCCACGTTAAAGGCACATAAGAGTCGGGTTTTACCAAGTTGGGTGGTACCGCGGATTAATAATACTCCGTCCCATTATTTAGGGGGGAGTTTTTTATTTTGAAAAAAATAAGGAGGTAAAAAAATGAGAGTATCAAATATGTTTATTCCAACTCTACGGGAGGTTCCAGCAGAAGCTGAAATTGCAAGCCACAAACTTATGCTAAGAGCTGGACTTATGAGAAAGCTGGCATCAGGTATTTATTCCTTTTTGCCAATGGGATATCGGGTTTTTAGAAAAGTAGAGCAAATTGTAAGAGAAGAGATGGATAGAGCAGGTGCACAGGAACTCATTATGTCTGCACTTTTACCAGCAGAAGCATATCAGGCATCTGGTAGATGGGAAGTTTTTGGAGCTGAAATGTTTAGATTAAAAGACAGAGGAGGTAGGGAGTTTTGCTTAGGGCCTACTCATGAAGAAATTTTCACTGAAACGGTAAAAAATGAGACAAGATCTTATAGGTCCCTTCCTCTTACCCTTTATCAGATACAGACTAAATATAGAGATGAGAGAAGACCTAGATTTGGAGTAATGAGATCAAGGGAATTTGTAATGAAAGATGCCTATAGCTTTGACAGAGACGAGGCAAACCTTGATATATCTTATAAAAAAATGTATGAGGCATATTGCAAAATATTTGATAGATGTGGACTTGACTATATTGTAGTTGATGCAGACACAGGTGCTATGGGAGGCTCGGGCTCACAGGAGTTTATGGTAAAGTCATCTATTGGAGAATCAGGCATTGCCTATTGTAATGCTTGTGGATATGCGGCAAATGATGAAAAAGCAGAGTGTATTCCAGAAAATTGTTGCTGTGGTCAGAAAGAAGCATGCTGTGAGCAATTAGAATATGAAAAAGTTGCTACACCTAATGCAAGAACTATTGAAGAGCTTATGGAGTTTTTTAAATGTGATGCAAAAGAATTTGCAAAAACCTTAATTTATAAAGCAGATGATAAGATTGTGGCTGTTATGGTAAGAGGTGATAGAGAGCTTAATGAGACAAAATTACAAAACACTTTAGGATGTATTGAGCTTGAAATGGCAGATGCTGAAACAGTAAAAAAGGTTACCGGTGCAGATGTAGGTTTTGCAGGTCCTGTAGGAATTAATGTGGACACAATAGTTGACCTAGAAGTTGCAGGCATGAAAAATTTTGTCACAGGAGCTAATGAAACAGGATTTCACTATAAGAACATAAATATTGACAGGGATTTTAAAGCTACTAAAGTAGCAGACATACGCACAATTTGTGAAGGAGATAAATGTCCAAAATGTGGTGCACCTGTTAAAGTTGAGTTGGGTATTGAAGTTGGACACATATTTAAGCTTGGCACAAAGTATACACAGGCGTTAAACTGTATTTATCTAGATGAAAATGGCAAAGAAAACCCTATGGTTATGGGGTGCTATGGAATAGGTATAAACAGAACAATGGCAGCAATAATTGAGCAGAATAATGATGATAATGGTATAATTTGGCCAATGTCAGTAGCTCCATATCATGTTATAGTTGTACCTGTAAACACAGGAGATGAGTTGCAGATGGAACTTGCTCAAAAGATTTACTCAGAACTTATGGAAGCAGGTGTTGAAGTTTTGCTTGATGACAGAAATGAAAGACCAGGTGTTAAATTTAAAGATGCAGATCTTATTGGCATACCTGTAAGAATTACAGTTGGAAAAAAAGCTGCAGAAGGAATTGTTGAGTACAAGCTAAGGAGTAAATCAGAATTTAGTGACATGTCTGTTGAGGAAGCTATTTCATCAGCTAAAAGTGAAGTAGGAAAATAGGAACGGTTCTCCTTCGATAATTATAATGAAGAAAGCAGGGGATTTCCTGCTTTCTTTTGCAATGGGTTCTTTTGATTCGTTTCAAAAGAGCCTATAACAAAAACTTAAAACCATTGAAAACTTCTTTTATAAATCCTTTTTGAATTATTAAAAGAAAAATAATATCAAAAAGCCATTAAACTACAGAACTAAAGGTGGTTTTTTTATTTTGCAGATAGACTATATAAGGCATATTTAAAGAGAATGCAAATATAAACCATTAATAATTTTTAGGTACCAAGCACATAGGGGTTTGGTGCTTTTTTATTTGTAATAAAAATAAATTTAAATTTATAGGTTTCCAATGTAAATAATTCATATAAAATTGTCAATACTATTATTAACAATACAATTATTATAAAAATGATTTATATTTGAAGATTTGGAGGGATTTTATGAGAAGGAGAATTGTCTTATTAATTGCTGTCACTATGGTATTAGTTGGGACTTTAGGATTAGCTCAAAACAATGTTCAGGAAGTAGCTGCTATTTCACAATTTGAGAGAATTGATTTTCAACAAGGAGTAGTAACTGCCTCAAATTTAAACTTAAGACAGGGGGCATCAACAGAATTTCCGATTGTAAGTGTACTTAAAAATGGACATACTGTACAGATTTTTGGAAGGCTTTCAGATTGGTATACTGTATATGATCCTGAATCAGGATATGTTGGAGCAGTATCTGCACAGTATATAATGCATCAAGAGGCAGCTAAAGATCCAAAGCCAGAAGAAACAAATAAACCTGAGAAGGCAGAGGAACAAGCTCTAAATGATGAAGAAACAAATTATGAAGCTAGTAAAACTGAAGAGGCTCCTGAGGTAATTCCGGTACTTACTGGTATTAGTAAGGAAGAGCAACTATTACTAGATCTTATTAACAAGGAAAGAGTTGATGCTGGTGTTGAGCCTTTAAAACTTGATATTGAATTAATGAAAGTAACAAGGTTAAAGGCAGATGAGATGGTTGAAAAGAATTACTTTTCTCATCAGTCACCAACATATGGATCTCCATTTGATATGATGAGAAAGTATCATGTAGAATTTAATACTGCTGGGGAAAATATAGCAGGTAACCGCTCTATTGAAGGAGCTGTTAAAGCATGGATGGCATCTGAAGGACATAAAAAAAATATCTTAAATGATAAGTTTAACTATACAGGAATAGGAATTGTTGATAGCCCAGCTTATGGTAAGTTACTTGTACAGCAATTTATAGGAAGATAAAAGATTAGAAATGCACTCCCTGTTAAATAGCAGCAAAATTACATTTTTAGTGTGATTTTGCTGCTATTTGAGTTTATAAGTATTAGGTTCGTATATTTAAACAAACATAGTGAAATATAGGAATATATAAACGAGAAAAGATTAAATATGTAAATATATATAAAATGTGTTGACAAAATCTAGATTTTTATGATAAATTTTAAGTGTAGGGTAATAAAATCGAGGAAATTTAATTAAGGGGGGCTAAATAATGTCAAAGGTGAAAAAAATTATTACTATGACATTTATATTGACAGCTATTTTTGCAGGGCTATATGGCTATAGTTATGCAAGTGAAAAGATTGGCGACTTAAACTCCGATGGAAATGTTAATTCAACTGATGCTGTTTTAATGAGAAGGTTTATATTAGGTGTAATTAACGACGATGATATTAACACTACAAATGGGGACATAAATGGGGATGGCAAAATAGATTCTACCGATTATGTTTTGTTAAGAAGATATGTACTTGAGGTAATTAACGATTTAAGTAAATACCACATTAAAAACAAAGAAGTAGATTTAGAGGTAGATTATGAAATAATAAGAACAATGTATAATACTCTAGAAGAATACCCTAGAATGGGCAAAATAACAGCTAATTCTGAATTATCCAAAATGCTTGAAAGGGAAAAAGAAGGAGATATTAAAAAAATTCAGTCTATTTTAAACAAGTATTCAAATGAATACTTTGAAGAAAATAGTTTAATATATCTAACGATAGAAGAAAATAGTGGAAGTATAAAACATGAAATAGAAAGCATTAAAATTAAAGGAGAATTATTTGAGGTAAATTTAGATAGATACATAAAGCAATTACTTAATGCTGATATGGCATATTGGTTAATCTTAATCAAAACACCTAATGAAGTAGCCCAAAATATTTCCGAGTACATGTTAAATATAGAAACAAAAGAAGAATTAGTTGCAAAAGCTGAAATAATTAGAACATATACTGGTGGTATTGATAAGTATCCAGATACACGAAGGATAAAATCAAATGCAGAATTGGCTGATTTATTAGAAGGATCAGGAAAAGAAGTTGAGGGAGTATTAGAGAAATATACTGATGAATATCTTGAAAATAATGGCCTGATATTTGTAGCTTTAGAAGAAGGTAGCGGTAGTATAAGACATGAATTAAAAACAGTTATAACTAATAGAAATACATGTATAGTAAATATAGAAAGACAGATCCCATTAGAAGGAACTACTGACATTGCTTATTGGGTAATATTAGTTAGTGTGCCCAGAAATTCCCTTGATAGAATTGAGGAGTTTAAGTTAGGTATAACTGAGAAAAACGCATCTTGGCAAAGGAGTAAATTAGAAGTTGAATACGAATTATTTGGTCTATTTGGCACTGGTTTAGAAGAGACTATGATTGAAAAAGTAAATTCTAGCTCCTTGTTAAAGGAAGTAATTAGTAGAAATGAAATGATATATTCCAGGTTGGAAAGTACAGGAACATTTTTTAATAAATATTCGGATGATTTTTTTGAAAACAATGATTTAATGTTTGTAGCATTTGAAGAACTTTATGCAAACTATGTACATTCACTATTAAGTGTTGAGTTACTTGATGAAAAGTGCATAATAAATATTAATAAATTTATACCTTTAGTTGTTCAGCCATCTACTAGAACACATTTACTTTTAATTAGTGTACCTAAAAATTCTCTAATAAACATTTCAGAAATAGGATTAAATTTTAATGTTGAACGTGATAGGACTATGGGAAGGCAGATATTTAGAGTTCAAAATACTCTCAAAGAATATCCTACTGCCCAAATAATTCAGTCTAATTCTGAGTTGTTAGAATTATTAGAAGGAAATTTAACTAAAGAGATTCAAAAATCTATAGAAAAATATACAGATGAGTATCTTCAAAGAAATGAATTAATATTTGTAGCAATAGAAGAAAACAGTGGAAGTATACGTCATAGCATTAAAAGTGTTTTATCAAAAGAAGGAATTGCTACAGTGAACATAGAAAGGCATATACCTGATGTTGGATCAGACGATATGGCATATTGGGTGTTTTTAATTGAGACAACAATGTCACGAAATGTTCATGTTGAATTAAATTTTATCAATAAATAGACATTTTAAGATAATAAATATGAAAGGTTCTACTAAAAAGTATTTTCAGAGTGAACTCGTTTAGCTAAAGCTAAACATCGAGGCTTCAGATGGAGACTCAACTCCACCTGAAGATTTATAAGAGGATCTCCACCTTGATAGAAGGTGGAGTCTTAGAATAAGATAAAGCAAAAAGCAGAGAATTTTATTACTCTCTGCTTTTTACTTATAAACAATGATAATGTTTTTTATCAATACTAATATTAATACTAATCATTAATAACACTACGTTTTTTATAATACAAAATAATCGAAAATACAAAAATCATAAGTATAAACGGAATTAGATAAAAAAAGATAGAATTATTAACTGAGTCACTCATAGTGTTTTCGAAGTTAGCAGCGGGAAATCCTCCGCCGGGTAGATCAAGTATATTATCTGGAATAGATTTTATAGGAGGCCGTTTTATATTTTTTTCTAACACTTCTATAAAATCATCTACGCTATAAACAGAACCGCTTTTGAGTCCTGTTAAGTCCTCTCTGTATGTATAAGGAATTACATACTCTTTATTATTGCTATTAAAATATATGATGTACGAAAAAAACTCTCGAAGAGAAACTACCTTAACATCACTTATGTTACTTAAGTTATTTTTACTTATTAACTTAGATAATTTTTCATCACTTAGAAATGTAGTTATTCCTTCTTCGGGAAAGTAATTACCTATTAATTTTAAATCCCATTTACCTTGATTTTTCTTTATTATATCTAACTCGTCTTTGGAAAAATTAATAAGATTACCCATGTCTTCTATGTATGGGTTTTGTGAAATTGTATAAGTACTAATAACTGCACCTCTGTTAAATACTGGAACTTCCCAGACGTAAAAGTCTGAAATAAAATTCTTAAAAGATACCCCTGATTGAAATCTCTCAAAAGGATGATCTTCGCCGTATTCTAAATAGTGAACCTTGTAAGCCTTATCAAATCCTTCTTTTATGTTTGCTCTTTGGTAGCCATTTACTGCTATATTCTTTAATCCATCTCTTACATCGTCTTCTTTACTTTCCATTATCTTAAGAACTTCTTCGTTTTCAGTATGTTTCATAAGAGAGTTTTTTTCTCTTTCTTCTTGTATTCTTTGATATATTTCATCTAAAGATGCATAGACTGAAGTAGTTAATAAAAAAGATGTCAATATTATTAGACAAAGAGATGCAATTCTAGCAATTATTTTCATTTTACGTCACCCTTTCTTAAATTATATTTAATTCCAATTATGCCAATAAACAGCCCAAACCCACGTGTAACCAGGATTCCATCCACTAACAAACTTGTCATATGAAATCTCATAACGTTTTCCATCATCTGGATCCACATATATAACATTTTTCTTAGTGCTTGTGTCTACATAACCTGAAACTAAAATTATATGCCCAATTGGTTGAACAGCATTAAAGTTAAATTGATTACAGATAAGGGGCTTGCCCTGATTAATAAAACCTTTTATTGTGTTAAAATTAAAGTAAAAAGATTCAGCTGCAGTAGCATTAGCTTTAGAACTGCTATATGCTGCAAACTTAGCAGCTTGAGCCGTTTCAGGACCATTGGCAGCTGCATTAACTACAGAGCCTTTTACATGTCGTACAATTTCAGATTGCTCAAGTGGACGGCTTGAAAAAGGTTCATTATAATTTGCCCACCAAAATCCACTTTGTTGAGCACATGCAGCCCAACACCAGAGTGTACGTTCTTGCTTTCTTATGCTTTGAAATAAAACCTTACTAGAAGCTCCAACATAAAGCAAAGAACTAAAAACTATAATGCTTGCAATAACAAAAACTATGAACTTTTTTGCTTTAGATTTTGCAGTAATATTAAAATTTAATTTTTGCATGATTCGAACCCTCCTTAAAATATAAAATTGGATAATTTTTTATTACATTTACAACAGTAATAAATTTAGTAATTACAATAATAAATTATCAAAAGATGTCATTATTTGCAAAGGTTGAATAAGTTAAAAAAAATAAAATAAATCTTATTTTCTAATAATTGCTTAATAAATCTTGTTATTACTTATCGTTAAACAATTTGTATAAAAGTTTTGTAAGATATATGTATGAAAGTATATATTATTGATAACTTGTAAGGAAATATATTTGATGATTAAGATATTTTACAATTAAACTTTATTTTATGCCTGTATTAATTTTAAATTCCTTACCTTTTAAGTAATTTAGAATTCCAGCATCTGTTGTAAAATCAAATTTAAGTTTGTAAGCCCATAGAGCCTGATATTTAAAACCTGATAATTTATTAAAGGTATTTATTCCATACTTTCCATCACCTAAAATAGGATGGCCTATATGTGCAAGATGAGCGCGGATTTGATGTGTCCGACCTGTAACAAGCTCTACTTCAAGTTTGCTGATGATTTCATCAGTACCTTCAAGTTTTTGATAAGAAAGAACTCTGTATTTTGTAATAATTTCAACTGAATTTCTTGTTTTGGTGTCTTTGATGTAAACTGTACTTTTGCCTACATCTTTTTCTAGAAAGGCTTTTAAAATACCCTCTTTTTTTTGTATTTTACCTTTGACAAGGCATTGATAATACTTCTTTATCTGCCCAGTTTTCATTTTCTTTAGAATAATTTTAAGAGAAGGATCATTTTTAGCTATCATTACAAGACCACCTGTATTGCGGTCAAGCCTATGACAAAGAGAAGGTGAAAAAGATGGGGAAGCACCTTCTTTGGTTAGTATATGGTTTCTTACAAGATCAATTAAAGTATTATCCTTTTGATCTTTATCTGGATGAACAGGAATGCCCTGTTTTTTGTTAACAATTAATAGATTATTATCTTCATAGACAACGGAAAATCCATTTGTAATTTTGGAAATACCATTTAGAATATCATCAATAATATATATATCTACTTTATCTTTTGCTTTAACAAGATAGCTTTCCTTTACGCGTATTCCATTTACCTTGATATCTTTTTTTCTAAAAGCTTTATATAGTGCGCTTGAAGGTAAATTTGGGAAAGCAACCATTAAAAATCTATCAATTTTCTTACCATTATTTTCTTCTGTTACAAATATCGTACGCATAATTCCCCTAACTATAGAAATATTACTTTCCACTTTTTATAGGGCGTAGTTAAAATCAAATAAGGCCTATAATGAAATAGTAGTAGAAGTAAAATTTTGATCATTCCTAAGTAATATTTTAACATTATGGGTGCATATTTTTTAAGTGAAGAAAAACATTCACTAAATACACCCTAACATTATGAATTTATAATATGTTTTATCTTTTCTAAATATTTGTCTGAAATTTCTTCAGCAATATCTGGATTTTCACCTTCCGAATAAACCCTGCAAAGAGGCATATCTGCATCTGGCAGTATAAGAACCCAGCCATTTTCAAAAATAAATTTAACACCATCTAAAAGCTCAACTTTTTCACCATTTTTCTCAGTTATTAGTGTTCTCATTACCCTACCCTTTAATTCCCAAGGGCAAAAGATTTTTTTCTTGCTCATATAAAACTCTGGAATCTCGTTTAATGAGTCTGTCAATGACGTGTTCTTTATACACAGGTATTCGATTGTTTTTACCAATCCAGCAAGGGCGTCAAAATTTAAGAGAAACTGATTCATATTTTCCTTGTTTTTAAATAGATTATGATTTAACATTTGCTCCATTACTGCTTGCGGTGAGGTTTTTGTTCTCACTACATTACCATTGAATTTTTGAGCTATTATTTCAATTATTGACGGCGCTGTTATTGGAACAACTACTTTTGAGTCAGGTGATGTTTTAAAGGTAATGAGAGAAGTAAAAGCAAGAAAGAGATCATCCTCAACAATATTTCCATACCTGTCTATGAGGACAAGGTTTTCACCATTGCTGTCAATAAAGGCTGCAAAACTTGCGTCGTTACTTTTAATCTCATCTACAATGGCATCAAGTTCACTTAAATTTGAAGAAGAGAAGCTGGCAACTTTGCATCCTAAATCAGTAAGCATTGGAACAACAATAGATATAACAAAATCCGAAGGAGAAACTATGCAAAGTTTTGGTGGATTATTTCTAATTGTAGAGATATCTACCTCGTTTAATATTGACCTTACATAATAGTTTTTAAAATCAGTAATATTATTTAATCGGCTAATTTCTTCACCAGAACAACGCTTAAAATCTTCACGGAAAAAAGAATTCTCTATTTTTCTTTCCATTACCCTGCTTATACTTGCCCCTTTAGCATCCATAAAGTCCACCCGAAGTTTATTTGGGTTGTCATCACTAAGCTTTATGTGTATTCCGCCTTCTACAGATAGAAAGTTTATAGCATGACGAGATATCGGAGTTAGTAGGCTACTCATATTAAATACTTCAACTCCAACTGAAAGTATACCTGATATAAATGCATGTTTAAACATTCTTGCAGAATTTGAAGTTGTTGAACTAACAACTACTTTTGACCCTTTTTTTAATGTGGAGCCATAGGCAGCGCCTAATCTTGTTGCAAACTCTGGAGATATGTCAACATTAATAATACCAGATAGGCCATTTTCACCAAAAATACCTTTTGAATGCTTAGAGCCCCAAATTATATTTCTATCAACTACAGCAAGTGGATCAACAGTTTTTTGAGGCCAAATTTTAATATTAGGTTTAATTATTACTCTCTCATTAATTGTACAATTGTCTCCTACAACTGCATTTTCAAAAATATGCACATAGTGTTTAAGGTTGGATTTATTGCAAAGAATGGCTCCTCTTATTTTAGATCCATATTCTATATAATTTCCATTCCAAATTACACTTCGCTTTAAAGATGCTCCACCTTCAACAACGTTATTGTTTCCAATAGTGCTAAGACTGTCTATTATAGCTTCATTTCCTATGCGGCAATTTTCACCAATTAAACAGGGGCCATTAAGTGTTGCACCAGGCTCAATAATTGATCCATTGCCAACCCAAACATCAGTTTTTATTTCTGTTGCATTTATATTAACATTCACCTTTTTTTCAAATATGTCATAATGAGCTTGAAGATATGCTTGGAGGTCACCAATGTCACACCAGTAATCATTCATTACATATCCAAAGATAGGTTGTTTTTTTTGCAGTAGAAGAGGAAATAAATCCTGACTAAAATCTACCTTTTTGTCTTTCTCAAGGTAGCCTAGAACCTCAGGTTCTAAAATATATGTTCCTGTGTTTACAGTATCACTAAAGACTTCACCCCAACTAGGTTTTTCTAAAAAACCCTTAATAGATCCATTTTTATTTGTAATTACAACTCCATATTCTAGAGGAACATCAACTTTAGTAAGAACAAGTGTTGATAGTGCTTTTTTGGATTTGTGAAACTCAATAGCCTTTGTTATATTCATATCGGTGAGCGAGTCACCACTAATTACAATAAAAGTTTCATCAAGAAATTCTTCAGCATTTTTAACACTTCCTGCTGTTCCTAATGGAGTGTCCTCGGTAAAGTAATGAATTCTTACACCAAAATTAGAACCATTGCCAAAGTAATCTTTGATTTTTTGAGGCAAATACATTAATGTAACTCCAATTTCTGTGATTCCATGATATTTGAGAAGATTAATTATATGCTCCATAATTGGAACATTCATCACAGGAACTAGAGGCTTAGGCAAATCACAAGTAAGGGGTCTTAATCTTGAACCCTCTCCACCAGCCATAATAACAGCTTTCATTTTAAAGATCATCCTTTCAATACAGATCTTTTGTCAGCAAATCAAAAAAATTAATAAAAAAATCAAATTCTGTAATAGTAAAAAACTATTTTTATCTAAATCACTTTATATCTAGCTTTTAATAGGGCATTTAACTAATAATAGTAAAAAAACTTGGTTAATAATTTGGGCTTATCTTTAGATAAACGAGAGCACTAATTAATTTCAAATGAAATTTCCAGAAAGCATAAAGCAATGTTTACCTATTCCTTAGCCAAGCCTATAAATTATTATATTCAATATAACTTAAAAAAATCCTTTATTATTAAGTTAAAATTTTATGTTATTTTAGTAATAAGTCTTTACTAATGGACAATTATTATTTAAAATAAACACAGAAGCTAATTTGAAATAACAAAGTAAACAAAAGTTAATAGGTAAATACATATTTTTTGTGTTTATTATATGAGCATAAAATGATACAATGGTGTTGCTGAATTCTCCAACTTAAAAATTTATTGGAGAAACGAGAAAAATAGAGGTCAGTTTAACTACAGGTAAAATACTACTCGTAAGCAAAAAAAAAGGGGGGATTCATTTTCAATGCTGAAAAAATCTGTTCTGTTTGTGGTGATGGTATCTGTCTTGGTTTTTTGTCTTCCTGTTAATACCTTATTGGTTTCAGCACAAACAAGGATTCTTAAAGAAGGGGTAAGTGGAAATGATGTTAGTGCACTACAAAGGGATTTAAGGACATTAGGATACTTAAATGTAAATCCAACTGGGTATTATGGGAGTCTTACCAAGGCTGCTGTAACAAGACTTCAGGCAAGACATGGAGTTTCTCAGGATGGAGTAGCAGGACCTATTACTTTTTCACTTATTGACAGGTTATTGAGAGAACAGACCAGCGTTACACGATCATCAAGCTCCACTCTTCTAAGAGAAGGTATGAGTGGTGCAAATGTTACAGCGTTGCAGCGAGATCTTAAAACACTGGGGTACTTAAATGTAAATCCAACAGGTTATTTTGGAAGTCTTACCAAAAATGCAGTAATTAGTTTTCAAGCAAGAAACGGTATTGTACAGGACGGAATTGCTGGGCCTGTTACAATAGCAGCAATACAAAGACTTTTAAGTGGGACAGGCAGTGCTGGTGTTGCTGAGGTTGCAACCAGATCATTAGAAAGAACGAATTACTTAGTTCCATGGTTTGGAGGTGCAGAAAACATCCTGAAAATAGGCACTACTGCACAGGTTTATGATATTTGGACAGGGCGCACATTTAATATAAAGAGAACATATGGTTATAATCATGCAGATTGTGAAACATTGACAGCAGAGGATACAAGAATAATGCTACAGATTTATGGAGGACAATGGAGTTGGGCAAGAAGACCAATTATAGTTACGGTAAATGGTCAAAAAATTGCAGCTTCTATGGCTGGCATGCCTCATGCAGGAATAGATAGTTTACCTGCTAATGCTCATGTACAATCAAGAAGTGGAGGATATGGACCAGGTGCTAATCTTGATGCGGTAAAAGGAAACAATATGGATGGAGTATTTGATATCCATTTCTTAAATAGTAGGACACATGCAACAAACAGAGTTGATACAAATCACCAAAATGCAGTTCGTACAGCTGCAGAGTGGGCTGAAAGAAATAATTTTTAATAAATACACTTAGATAAAAGAGGTGCCTTGACAAAAGGTGCCTCTTTTTCATATTATTTTATTATATAAATTATAGGTGGTGGAAAATATGTCTATACAATCAATATCAACAGAAAATGCTCCAAAGGCTATAGGTCCTTATTCACAGGCTGTTAAGGTGGGTAACTTTATTTTTACATCTGGCCAAATACCTATTGATCCTAAAACTGGGGATGTAGTATCAGGGGATATAGAGCAGCAGACAAGACAGGTTATGGAAAACTTAAAAGGAGTATTAAATCAATCAGGAATTGGGTTTGAAAATATTGTGAAGACAACAGTATATATAAAAAACATGGATGATTTTTTGTCTATTAATAAAATATATGCTCAATATTTTAAAGAGCCATATCCTGCAAGGTCATGTGTTGAAGTTTCTAGATTGCCCAAAGATGTAAAAATTGAAATAGAAGCCATAGCTATTATAGAATGAAATTCCATAGAATATTTTGTTTTAAAGAGCATTTTGGTGGAATATATCAAGAAATATGTTTGAAAAAGAGGTGATATCTTGAAGCATGTAATTATAGGAAATGGTGCTGCGGGAATATCGGCAGCAGAAAAACTTAGGAGCCTTGATGATTCTAGTGAAATAACAATAGTAAGCAATGAAGACGCTTATACATATACAAAATTTATGCTTCCTGATTATGTGGGAAATAAAATAAGCAGGGAAAAGCTTTTTTTAAGGGATGCTAAAAATTACGAAAATAACAGGATAGATATAATGTTAGGGGAAGAAATTGACCTTATTGATTATAAAAACAAGTGTGTAAATCTTTTAAGTGGACAAAAAAAGGAATATGATAAATTACTTGTAGCAGTGGGGGCAAAGCCTGTTGTTCCGGATATTGAGGGATTAAAGGACTCAAATTACTTGACTATTAACTCCATTAGAGAAGCAGATACTATTAAAAATAGAGCCGTAAGAGGACAAAAAGCTATAATTATTGGTGGTGGTCTGACGGGTATTGAAACTGCATTTGGACTAAAAAGACTTGGAATGAATGTTGCAATTGTTGAGAGGGAGAATTCATTGCTGCCTCAACATCTTGATGAAGTATGTGCAAGTGTTTTAAAAAAGCAAGTTAATAACGAAGGAATAGAAACATTTCTTTCTAAAAATGTAACAAGAGTATCTTCAGGAAAAAACAATTTTGTCCAGTTTTCAGATGGAGACTCATTAAATTTTGATATGCTTATTGTTGCCATTGGAACAAAACCCCAGCTTGATATTATTAAAGGTACTGATATAAAGTGTAAAAGAGGAATACTTGTAAACGAGTATTTGGAATCTTCAATAAAAGACATTTTTTCAGCTGGTGATGTAGCAGAATTAGAAAATTGCTCTGTTGATGGATATGTGTCAGGATATATTTGGTCTAATGCTATGGCACAGGGAAAATGCGCTGCATTAAATATGGTAGGGAAAAAAGAAAAGTTTTCAAGTGATGAAGCTTGTAATAATTCTGTGAGATTAAGAGATGTACCATTTGTTTCAATGGGGCTTATAAAACCTGATGAAATTCAACATGAAGTAGTGGTGCATTTTGACAGTGAGTCAAATGTATATAAAAAGATGATTTTAAAAGATAATAAGATTAAGGGAATGATATTTTTTGGCGATATGAAATCAGCAAATATAGTAGCAGAACATATTCGAAAAAATAAAGATATTACAGATATTAAAGATATGGTTTACAATGGTAATTAAATTATTAAAGCATAGCTACTATGATGGGATTTTTTTCATTTTTGCTAAACCATAGGGTTTCCTAGCCAACAAGAGAATTTATGGGGCAAGGGAATTTTCTTTGGTACTTTTAAGAAAATAAATGGGTGATATTATGGGCTTTTATGATGAAATAAGTAAATACTACGATTATATTTTCCCTGTTCAAAAAGAGCAGCTAAAGTTTTTGATGGATTCATTAGGAGATACAAAAAAAGAAGTCCTTGATGTTGCTTGTGGTTCAGGAGGATACTCTATTGAACTGGCTAAAAAGGGATATGAAGTTACTGCTGTTGATGTTGAAAATGAAATGATAGATAAATTAAAAAGTAAGGCTCAAAAAGAGCAAGTGGATATAAATAGTTATGTTTGTGATATGAAAAATATAAAAAGTATGTTGCCCAACAAATACAATTTAGTTTTTTGCATTGGCAATTCTATTGTTCACTTAAAGAGTTTAGATGAAATAAAAGATGTATTAAAACAAATGAAAAAACTTTTACGTGAAAATGGAGCAGTAGTTTTACAGATAATAAACTATGACAGAATAATTGATTTAGGTCTAACAGAGCTTCCTAAAATTCAAAATGAAAGCATTGGATTGGAATTTAAAAGGGAGTATGAGTTTTTAAAAGATAAAAATATAGTAAATTTTAAAACTACTTTATCTGTTAACAATGAAGTTTTTAATAATTCCATTGAGCTGCTTCCAATAAAGAGTGTTGAATTTAAAGCTTTATTAAAGGAAGCTGGATATAGTTCATATGAATTATATGGAGATTTTAATTATTCTACCTATGATAAAAATTCATACATGCTTGTAATAAAAGCTTTTTGAAGGGAGATAGTATGAAAATCAGGCTTGGATATGTAGCGATGACTTTAAATTTAGAAGACTGTTCTCCATCTAAGACAGTTACTGTTAAAGCCTTAACAAGTTTACCTGATGATAAAACCAGAATAAATAAGTTAAGAAGAATTACAAAGGCGAATTTAACCAACACCTTAAGGATTTTAAGGTATAACAAGGCTTATAATATAAGTGTTTACAGGTTTACATCAAAACTTGTACCTTTAGCAACTCATCCTATTGTCTCAAATTGGGATTATATTGGTGATTTTGCAGATGATTTTAAGCAAATTGGAGACTATGTAAAAGAAAATCAATTTAGAGTGAGTGCTCATCCAGATCACTTTACCCTCATTAACTCTCCGTCGAAGGAAGTAATGGAAAACTCTATAAAAGATCTTGATTATCACGTTAAGGTGTTTGAGGCAATGGGGCTTGAAGATTACAGGTATAAACATGTTTTGCACACAGGTGGAGTATATGGGGATAAGAGTTCTTCAATAAAGAGGTTTAAGGAAAATTTTATAAAGTTACCGGATAGAATTAGAAACAGAATAATACTAGAAAATGATGACAAAGTATATACTGCTAAAGATGTATTAGAAATTTGTGTTGATGTTGGTTTACCAATGGTTTTAGATGTTCATCACCATAATTGTGTAAACAATGGAGAATCACTAGAAGATATTCTTTATGAGATATTTGATACATGGAAAGATGAATATTTTAAGCCAAAAGTACATTTTTCAACTCCTAAGAACACACGTCAATTTAGAAGTCATGCAGATGACATAGATATCAATGATTTTTATCAATTCTTAAAAATTTCAAAAAAAACAGAAATAGATTTTGATATAATGCTAGAAGCAAAAAATAAAGACCAAGCTCTTTTAAATCTATCAAATGAGCTTAAACAGTTTAGTGATATAAAGTGGATAGATGAAGGTCACTTTGAAATGTAAGAAAAAACTTATCTAATGTACTGTTCTTGCATATGGGGGTGTATTTTTTCACTTAAAATAACACATATCGCAGCGGAAGCTGCAATCAAAGTAGTAAGTTCCGCTGCGATAAACATAGGAACTATATCTTCTAAAAAGTTTGCTAAAAAAGCAAACTTTTTGAGAAGAATAGTATACCTCTTGCACATAAATTTTCTTGACATTTTTTAATAATAGTAGTAGTATAAAATAAATCATATTGGAATACTAGGATATAAATTAACTATACAGAATTTAGGGGGTGTTTTATCAATGAAAGAAAAGCCAAAGGATTTTCAAACAAAGGTTGTACATGGATTTAAGGGATTTGACCCATGTACTGGTTCTGTAAGTTTTCCTATTTATCAAAGTGCAACATTTAGGCATCCTGCATTAAATGAGACAACCGGGTATGATTATTCAAGACTTCAGAATCCAACAAGAGAAGAGTTAGAAAATACCATGGCAAGTCTTGAAAATGGTAAGTGGGGTTTTGCATTTTCAAGTGGAATGGCTGCTGTTACAACAGTTTTACAGCTTTTTAATCCTGGAGATCATATAATTGTTTCAGATGATCTTTATGGTGGAACATACAGACTGTTTGAAGAAATTTATAAGAAATATGGAATTCAGTTTTCATATGTGGATACGGGAAGCACAAAAAACATTATAGAAAATATTAAAACAAATACAAAAGCGTTTTTTATAGAAACCCCTTCGAATCCAATGATGAAGGTATGTGATATAAAAGCCCTTTGTAAAGTGGCAAAGTCAGAAAATATTATGACTATCATTGATAATACATTCCTTACTCCATATTTTCAAAGGCCGCTTGAATTGGGTGCCGATGTTGTTTTGCATAGTGGTACAAAATATCTTGGTGGTCATAATGATACGTTGGCGGGTTTTTTAGTAGTAAATAATGATGAATTAGCAGAAAAAATAAGGCTCATTCAAAAGTCTATAGGTGCTGTTTTAGCACCATTTGACAGTTGGCTACTATTAAGAGGTATAAAGACACTGGCAGTAAGACTTTCAAAACAGCAGGAAAATGCTCTTATATTATCAAACTGGCTACAAAGTAATAAAGAAATTGAGCGGGTATATTATATAGGACTTTTAGATCATGAAGGGTATGAAATATCAAAGAGCCAGGCCACGGGCTTTGGAGCAATGATATCATTTATGGTTAGAAATGTATCAATGATTGAAAGAATTTTAAATAATCTTAAAATAATAGCTTTTGCAGAAAGTCTTGGAGGAGTGGAAAGCTTGATGACATATCCTATAATACAGACTCATTCTGCTATACCTGAAAAGATGAGAGAAGCAATTGGAGTAAATGAAAGGCTTTTAAGATTATCAGTAGGAATAGAAGCTGTAGAAGACTTAATATATGATATTGAGCAGGCAATAAACTTATAGAGGAGGTAGTATAATGAAATTTGGGACTAAATTAATTCACAATGGAAATTCCATTGATAAAAATACAGGTGCTTTGAGCATACCTATTTATCAGGTATCAACCTTTCACAGATTCCAACTTGATAAAGAAAGTGAATTTGATTATTCAAGATCAGGAAATCCTACAAGAAAAGCGCTAGAGGAAACAATAGCACTTTTAGAAGGAGGGGATGGGGGATATGCTTTTTCTTCAGGAATGGCTGCAACCTCATCAGTGCTATCCATATTTTCAAAAGGCGATCATATTCTTGTGTGTGAAGATGTTTATGGCGGTACATACAGAGTGAGTACAGGTTTATTTCCAAGGCTTGGTCTTGATATAAGCTTTTTTGATGCCTCAAATCCAGAACAATTTAAAAATAAAATAACTTCCAAAACAAAAGCTGTTTTTCTAGAAACACCTTCAAATCCCCTAATGAAAATAACAGATCTAGTCAGTATAATTAAAATTGCAAAAGAATACAATATAATTATTATAGTAGATAATACTTTCATGTCTCCGTACTTGCAAAGGCCCATAGAGTTTGGAGCAGACATAGTAATTCACAGTGCAACTAAATTTATAGGGGGGCACAGTGATGTTATAGGAGGACTTGTGGTTGTAAAGGGTGAAGAGCTATCTCAAAAGGTATATTCAGTACAAAACGGTTTTGGTGCTGTATTAGGACCACAGGATAGTTGGCTTTTGCTAAGAGGCCTGAAAACTTTAAAAGTAAGAATGGATTTTCAACAGCAAAGTGCTATGAAACTAGCTAATTGGCTAGAAGGCCATAAGAAAGTGTTAAAAGTTTTTTATCCAGGGTTAAAGGAACATCCAGGCAGAGATATACACTTTTCCCAATCAGATGGGGCAGG
Source organism: Acetivibrio alkalicellulosi (assembly GCA_008125075.1). Classification (GTDB taxonomy): domain Bacteria; phylum Bacillota; class Clostridia; order Acetivibrionales; family Acetivibrionaceae; genus Herbivorax; species Herbivorax alkalicellulosi. Next base: position 777,491 of record VLTH01000002.1, read on the forward strand.
AGCGGTATTATCTTTTTTAACAGAAAGCAAAGATTTGGCGTTGAATTTTATGAAAAATGTAAAAACTGCTGCAGTAGCTGTAAGTTTAGGAGGTGTTGAGACTATAGTATCTTATCCTGCAATGATGTCTCATGCTGCTATACCTGAAAGTGAAAGGTTAAAGCTTGGAATTACCTATAATCTTATAAGAGTTTCCTTAGGACTTGAAGATATTGAAGACTTAATAAGCGATTTTGAAAATGCATTGTAAGCTAACTTGCTAAAGAAAGAAATATTTCAACTAATTATAATACTCTACCTTCTAGTAAGAAGGAGTTACTTTTTTTTAGGATTACAAGTATTAATAATGGTAAAATGCTACTTTCACTCTAACTTTGATAGAATCCAATCAACTACATTCTTCATAACTTCATCTCTATTGATTTCATTTAGAGTTTCGTGTCTTGCCATTGGATAAAGCTTCATAGTTACATCTTTAATTCCATATTTCTTATAGTATTTAAAAAGTTTAGTAACTCCTTTGCCATAATTACCAACTGGATCTTTATCTCCAGAGAAAATATAAATAGGCAAGTCTTTAGGCATAAATTGTATGCTGTTTTTTTTCCCAAGTTTCTTTAAAATCATAAAACAATCATAAAAAAATTCTGCAGTAAATATTGTGCCGCAGTAAGGATCGTTAATGTATTTATCTACTTCCTCATTATCTCTGCTCAACCAGTCAAATTTGGTTCTGTAAGGTTTAAATCTATTATTAAACCTACCAAAAGTTAGTTTGGTTATATTATAACTTTTTGATCTTAAACCATTCTTTTTAATTTCAAGTTTAGCTATCAAAATTATAATACTTAGATAAATTCCCTTATTTGCACATGTGCCTGAAAGTATTGCTCCGTTTAATTCATTTTTGTAAAGCATTAAATATCTTTGTACAGCAAAAGAACCCATGCTGTGTCCAAGCAAGAATAGTGGTAATCCTGTATGTTCCTTTTTTATAATTAAGCTTAGTGTATGTATATCCTTTACAAGCCATTCGAAGCCATCTTTGTCGGCCAAATAACCCAAATTTTCTACAGACCCAGCAGTCTTTCCATGACCTCTATGGTCATTAGCATAGACAATAAAGCCACTTCTTGTAAGTACTTGTGCAAATCTCTCATATCGTGCTGCTGTTTCTGCCATACCATGGGAAATCTGTATAACACCCTTGGCGTTTGATATATCTTCAGGGTTCCAACAATAAACAAATATACATATTCCATCTTCTGACTTAAAGCAAAAAATTTTTAAAACCATAACTTTCCTCCTGATCATCTCCCATGTTAAATGATTCCTATAACAATCATTGATTATTGTTACATAACTAAATTAACTATAGATACTAACTCTATCTCTTCCACTTTCTTTAGATTTGTATAATGCAAAATCTGATGCTCTAATTACTTCAGATGAACTTGATGCATGTTGAGGATATGATGCAATTCCTACACTTATTGTAATCAGGATCTCTTTTTCTTCATATAAAACCTTCTGACTTCTAATAGAATCTATAAGCTTTTGAGCTGTAGTTAAAGCTCCAGCCTCATCTGTTTCTGGAAGTATTATAGCTATTTCATCTCCTCCGTATCTTGCAATAGTATCAGCACTTCTGAAAAACTCTTTCAAAATCTGGGCTACATTTACTAAAATTAAATCCCCAGCCTGATGTCCATATTTATCATTTATGGTTTTAAAATGGTCTATGTCAAACATAATGAGTGAGAATACTTTTTCATAACGTTTACATCGTTCAATCTCCTTATCAAGTATAAACTTGAAATGCTTATGAGATACCAAACCAGTAAGGCCATCTGTTGTAGCCATTTTAAAAAGTTTAGCATTTTCTATGGAAATTGCAGCCTGACCCAGTATAGAATTTAGAATATCCATATCTTCTTGATCAAATACTGAACTTGAAAGCTTGTTTTCTAGGTAACATATTCCAACTATTTGATCATTAGACTTAATAGGTAGACATAAAACTGACTTAGTTTTATTAATAAGTACGCGGCGATACATTGAATTCCTTTCTTCTTCGGCAGCATTTGTATCAACTACTGCTTCTCCCTTTTCATATACCTTTTGAATAATCTCCTCTGAATAGTCATTAACACTTCCACTTGTAATTTTCTTTACAACAGTTTCGAGTATGCCAGTCTTTTCATTTTTAAGCATAAGATATCCATTTTGAGCCCCTGAAACCTCTATAGCAGTCATCAATATTTTATCTAGAAGTATGTTCATATCCAAAATAGAACTTATATTTTTAATAAGGGAAATAATAGAAAGCATTCTCTGATAGTTTCTGATTTCCTGTGATGCCCCATTTATTAGATTGATGTTATGGTAGGATTTGTCAAGATGCTCTCCCACTTTATTTTTGTACGAAATTGCTCCTATTTTGTTAAATATGTCATATGCAATTTCAAAACATGACTTGGCTTCATCTACTCGTCTTAATAATTTTAAAAGCAAGCCATATTCATAATATCCCCTTGCAGCTTCAAATTTTCTATTATATTTGTTGCAATGATTTATGCATTTTAGGTATAGTTTTTCAGAATTTTTAATTTCTCCCTTCAATAACTTATAACACGCATTGACCCTTAAAGCACCACCATAATGAAGCGCCCAGTGTTTTGTATATTTCAATGCCTGTTTACATGTATATTTAATTTTTTTAATATAACTAAGCTGAGTACTTCTATTCATGTTTCTTTCATTTTTAATAAAGTCTAAAATATATGCATCTGCTAGATTGTGGTAAAGCAAAACAACATATTGACTTATAAAATTATTTTTGTCTTTCAATTCTTTTGCCTTTTCAAAATATTCTATTGCTTTTGAAATATCATTTATATCAAGATATAAAATTCCAAGCTCAATACATGAAGAACAAAAATTAAACCAGTCTTTTATCTCAAGTGAATACTTATTTACTTCCTTTCCGTATCTTTCAGCCTCTTTATATTCTCCCTTTTCTCTGTAGTATTGTATAAAAAAAATATTTGAGGCACATAAAGTATAGTTATCTTTTATTTTATAAGCAATTTCATGAAGTTCTCTGTTTATAATAAACATATTGTCGTAGTCACCTTGATAATAATAACCTTGTACTAATGGATTTAACGACAAAGCAAATTCCCGTATTTCTCCTATTCTTCTAAATATGTCAGCACTTTTTTCTGCGTAGGATATTCCCATGATGGAGTTTCCTATCCAGTTGTAATAGTGCCCCATATATTGATAGGTTAATCCTATGCACAATTGATCATCAATTTCTATTGCGTGGTTTAAAGCTTTTGTGAAATATTTTTTTGATCTTTCAAATAATGCTGCAACCATGCATATACTAGCATATGCTATTTCACTCAAACACAGATAACGTGTTATGGTTCTTCTTTTTTCTATAGTGTTAAGACTTATCTGTAGATCTGTGATTTATTTTATACATAAAAAGTCATATTAGTTTATCCATGAAAAATGTTAAAAATCAAATTAATATATACAAGTTTTACAATACTGTCTCTAGAAAAATCAAATTAAGGTATCCAATATTTTTTAAGTATAATTTGATATAAAAAAAGAGACGATATCAATTATCATCTCTATACAAAAAGTTAATTTAATCAATAGGTTCTAAATTGTCAAAAGCAGTTTCAAGAATAGCACTTTTAATGCAGGATTTTAAATATTGTTTTGTATTGTATATTAAAGTTTTTTCTTTTGCCTGTTTAAATTTAAATAAAGCTCTGTCAATGTGACATAATTTTAATAGAAGAACTACTTCTCTGTCAGAGAAATATAATTCTTTAATTATATTTTCAAGTAAAGGTTTTAAATTATCGTTAAAGTAAGCAATGCCTGAGTTATTGAATATATTTTCGATAATAATAGTTTCATCAGATGTTTTGTTCAAAGATTATCGCTCCTTTCAAATTGTAAGCTAATGACTGACTAACTGACTGACTTTTATTAATTAATGATCCAAAAGAATATCTATTCTATTTTCAAATCTTATATTAATTGCATTACTAGCAAGTAGCAAATTACTATGGTTAAGAGAACCTAATATATTAAGCGGACTGGTGTACGGATCAGTATATCCATTATATAAATTAAATCCCAGCCTTATTAATGATTTAGAAGATGAACAAAAGTCAACATTCTCATTCATTAAATCTGGTTTGATACAATTATTAAAAAAATCATAAATAAAGCATCTTTTCTTAAATAAATCACTATTTCCCGAAATAATATAAAATAATGCTTTT
>VLTH01000002.1:781903-814860 GCA_008125075.1 Acetivibrio alkalicellulosi
ACATGAAGAACATTTAAGCCTTAATATTTCTATTGTATCAAAACATATTGTGTTTTTATACAGAATACATGTGTATCTTTTATATTTTGCATGCCTTGATAGTGAATGTTTTGCACCACATACAGGACAAGTGTAATTAAAAATTTTATAATTGTTTAAAATTTTTCTTCGTAATTATTGAAATTAGCCTCAAAATCTATTATCATAAAATTATCATTTAACTTAAATTTATTATTGTATTTAGAAGCGGAGACCTTTGCCGAGGTCTCCACTTCTTTTATTATACATTTATAATATAGATAAATAAATATGCAATTTAAAAATCACATTATTTTATCTATATTTTTCATGTTTGGATAATTTATTTTGAAGATATTTCTTGGTTTCTGTATAATATAAATAGCAACTCTACACTTATCAAAGTAACATTAATCATTTTGTAGGTACCTGATATTGCATATAACCAAGTCAGTACATTCATGGAAAGACAAAATTGCTCAAATTTCTCATCATCTTTATTTTCTTTTGTATAAGGTTTATTATAAAAGCCATGAAAAATATGGATTAATAATTGTTTTAAAATATCAACAATAACTGGAATTTTTCCTTCTTTTAAATGGTATCCCTGGTATTGCAAAGATTTTTCAAAACAATTCTGGCAATTTTTATTATCACCAATTTTATTGTAGGCTAAGCCAATTTGATTATAAATTTTAGCTCTTTCATAATCACTGTTTGTATAATATATTATGTTTTTGTACAGTTTGATTGCTTCGTTGATTCTTCCAGTTATAATATATATATATCCTATATTAAACATGCAGAAAAACCATTTTTCATTTCCTAGTTCACCTTTATACTCAATATATTTTATTGATTTGGAGAAATAATGTAGTGCCTCTTCATTTGCATAGTTTTCAAGTGACTTTATTCCTGCTAAATAGCAGTATTCTAATGATTTATCTATATCACCAGATTCTATATAATGGTAGGCAATTTCAAAAATAAATTTGTTAATCTGGTATTTGTAATTAATTTCTAGCATATTAGCTATTTTTAAATGAAGTTCTTTCTTTTTAGTATCTTCTAAATGCATGTGAAATGCCTCTTTTATCCTATCGTGGACAAAGAATAATCTTCCTTCTTCTGTTAAATTCTGCTCTAGTAGTTGCATAGTAATAGCTTTATCAATAACCCTCACTATATCATTTTCATCATCTTCAATTACAGAAAATAAAAATTCAATATAAAACTTGTTCCCGATTACTGCTGCATGTGAGAGAATATTATTCTCCTGTTCATCAAGTTCAGAAATTCTTTTTAAAATGATATTGATAATGTTAGGGGGAATTTCTATGCTACTAGCTTCATTTTTATTTATTTTCCAACTGCCTTTTTCATGAGTTATAATTCCTTCATTAATTAATTGTTTTAATATTTCAATTGAAAAAAAAGGGTTTCCATGTCCTTTTTCTAATACAAACTTTGCTATTTCCATTACATTTTCTTCACTGTCGTATAAAAGCTTGGAAACAAACCTTTTCATTCTATTAAAATCGAATGATTGCAGTTGGATTTGTGTCAAAGGATACTGATTATCTTTGGCATAATTTATAAATTTGCAAAGTGGATTTTCCTCATTTATTTCATCATCTCTATAAGTTCCTATGATGAGTATTTTTTGCTTTGATAACTCACTCATAATTTGGGTCAATAGCTTTATACTATCTTCATCAACCCAATGCAAATCATCAAGAATAATTACTATTGTATTGTGGATCAGTCCTAATGCAGAAAAGAACTGATTTATAACCATATAAAATCTTTCTTTCTCCCTTTCGGGCTTAATTTCTACAAGAGGTGTTGACTCGCCTATTACATCTATCATGCAAGGACTAAATTTTAAGATGACGCTTCCTAAATTACCAATATTGATTTTAACTTTTTTTTGTACTTTGATCTTTTCTACATCAGATAAATTTGAGTAGTACTTATGATATGAATTCAATGCCCCTTTAAGCAAAGAGTAGGGAGTTTTACTATCATCCATGGAACTCTTTACACTTATGTATACGCCTTGTTTCTCATATGTGTAATCTCTCAATTCTTCTACTAACCTAGTTTTTCCTCTTCCTGCTTCGCCACCAATAAGGCATATTGATCCTTTACTTTCTAAAGATTCATTTAATTTTGTCTTTAATAAATCCAATTCTTCTTCGCGTCCAATAAGATTTGTATGGTAATTTAACTTAATTTGTCTACAATGCATTTCTGGTTCAAAATCATTCTGGCCATTTTTGAATTTTACAAGATCTTTTAATAGTCCACCAATGGTTTGATATCTTTTTTCAGGTTCTTTCTCTAGCAGCTTAAATACTATTTTGTCTAATATATCTGGTACACTTTTATTTTTTTCTTTGGTACTGACAGCAATATTTGCTATATGCTGATGAATGATTTCACTGGGGTTTTCTCCATAAAATGGAAGTGAATTTGTTAATAGCTGATAAAATATTATGCCTAGAGAATAAATATCTGTACGCTCATCAACGCTTCTTTTTATAGAGCAACTTAACTCTGGTGATGAGTAAAAGATTGAATCATTTACTTTTACATCTTTATAAAAGTTATATTTCAGAATGTGTGAAAGTCCAAAATTGATTAACTTTATTATAAAGTATTCCTCATTATTTGAATTTGTTTTAGTTACAATAATGTTTTTAGGTCTTAAATCCCGGTGTATGACGTTAGCACTATGAACGTGCTCTAATGCTTCACCAATATTATGAATAATATTAACAGCTTCATCTATTGTAAATACTACCCCTTCATTTATCATTTCATGAAGACTTTTACCTTGAACTAATTCTCTTACAACATAACGAAAATCTTCATATTCACCAATGTCATATATTTTTTCTATGCCAGAGATTGCTAATTTTGATACTTCAAGTGTCTCATTCCTAAACCTTATTACATCATCTATTCTTATAGAAAGGTTTTTTTTCACAAGATTTATTACTACACTTGTACCATCTAGAAGATTTTCAGCAATCCAGCATGTATTCAAATCAATATTGTCAATTTTTTCAATGAGTCTATATTTATTGTTTATAATTGTTTCGGAAATATTCATATACAACCTCCATATGAGGAATTTGCTTGCTATATTTATCGGCAAAATAATGTAAAAGACAAGACAAAAATCTCAAAACGAGTTATTTTTCTGGATTCTTTAATTGAAATTCGTAATTAAATCATTAAAGTAAGATGTAAAAAGGCAAGATAATTTTACCCCATAAAAAGTATTAGAAAATGAATAACGATATACTCAAAAATTCTATAGAGATTCTTCCAAAAAGGTAACACCTTGAGAATTTTAAGGTATAACAAGGATTGCAATAGAAGTGTTTAAAGGTTTACATCAACACTTGTACCACTATAAACTCATTAATTCATTCCATTATTTCTAACTGATACCATGTGGATGGTTTTAAAGAAAAAATCATTACAAATTGGAGAATATGTAAAAGAAAATAACTTAATAATGGCTAAGAAATAACATCCAATTCTCATCGTCCAAAACCCGTAAAAACATCGGGATTTTGTACTTGAGAATATGAAGTTATTTCTAAGGCATTCCTTAATAGTAAGTGCTCATCCTAAAATAATTTATTAAAAGAAGGTTAATTAAGATTCTATGTCGAATAAACTAAATAGCTCAAACTATCCTATAAGAGGTGAATTTATTTGTTGATTACAAGTGGAAATCATTTTATAGATAAAAATGGAATGATTAATCTCTTAAGGGGAGTAAATGTTAGTGGAGCAAGCAAAATCCCTTATACTCCAAATGGAGCAACTCATATAAATCAAAATTTTTATGATTACAAGAAGGTTTCATTTATAGGTAGACCATTTCCACTGGATAAATGTGCAGAGCATTTTTCAAGGCTTAAGGCATGGGGGTTTAATACTCTTAGATTTATTGTTACTTGGGAAGCTATAGAACATGAAGGTCCTAGATGCTATGATAATGATTATCTTAATTATATTTATGAAGTGATAAAAAAAGCTTGTGAATATGAAATATATGTATTTGTAGATTTTCATCAGGATGTCTGGAGTAGAATGTCTGGAGGAGACGGAGCACCAGGATGGACATTTGATGAAATTGGCATGGATGTAACAAATTTTACTGAAACAGGTGCTGCCATTATTCACAATATTGAGGGTGATCCATTTCCTCATTTAATCTGGCCTACCAATTATACTAAATTGGCGGCTGCCACAATGTTTACACTTTTCTTTGGAGGAGATGTCTTTGCTCCAAAAACAAAAATTAGAGGTCAATCTACTAAAGAGTTTTTGCAAACCCATTATATAAATGCAATAAAACAGCTAGTATATCTAATAAAAGACATACCCAATGTTATAGGTTATGATCTTATAAATGAGCCTTCAAGGGGTTACATTGAGTGGAAGGATTTGAGTAAGTTTGAGGGGCGACTTTTAAAAGGAGTTACTCCTACACCTTTTCAGTCTATGTTACTTGGAAGTGGCTTTACACAAGAGGTTGACTATTGGGAAATTAAAACTTTAGGGTTTAAAAAAACAGGGAAAAAGTTTATAAACTCCTCAAAAAAATCAGTATGGCATAAAGGTTATCAATGTATATGGATGGAAAATGGGATATGGGAAAGTAATAAGGGTAAACAACAACTTTTAAAACCAGACTACTTTTCAAAAGTTAATGGAGAAATAATAGATTTCAGCAATTGTTTTATGAAACCTTTTATAAATAGGATAGGTAGGGAGATTCGGTCAATTGCACCTAATGCATTAATTTTTATAGAAACTGACTCAGAATCTGCTCCCATGACTTGGGGGAAAAATGATCTTTCTAATGTAGTATATGCTCCCCACTGGTATGATGCAAAGACACTAGTTTTTAAAAATTACACCTCATTTTTCTCCTTTGATTCTGATAAAATGAAAGTGGTCTTAGGAAAGAAAAATGTTCAGAAACTATTTAACAATCAATTACAAAAGAAAAAAGAAGAGTCTAGTTTGTATTTAAATGGGATTCCGGCAATAATCGGAGAATTTGGATTACCTTTTAATCTAAATAAGAGTAAGGCATTTAAAACAGGAAACTTCTATGTACAGGAAAATGCTTTTAATTCATACTTTCGTGCAATTGAAAATTGTTTGCTAAACTGTACTATATGGAATTATAATTGCATCAATAACAATCGCAATGGCGACCAATGGAATGCTGAAGATTTTTCTATTTTTAGCTATGATCAGCAAAGTAATTCATCAAATTTAAATTCTGGAGGAAGAGCTCTTAAAGCTATTGTAAGACCATATGCTGCTAAAATTCCTGGAAAACCAGTGAAGATGTCATTTGACCCAAAGGTTGGGACATTTGTGTTTGAGTTTATTTATAACCCCAAAATTAATTTTCCAGCAGAAATATTTGTTCCAAATTTACAGTACCCAACTGGGATTTTAGTTAAAGCATCTGATGGACATTATGAATTTGACCATAAAAAACAACTTCTTTTGTATCATTGTCATAACAAAGCACACCTACACAAAATCATGATTATGAGGAAAGTCGCCTAGTAATTGCTTAGAAATAACATCCAATTCTCATGGTCCAAAACCCGTAAAAACATCGGGATTTTGTACTTGAGAATATGAAGTTATTTTTAAGGCATTCCTTAGCAAATATTAAATTTTTATAATTATTAAAGTTGTAGGGAGATATTTTTATGTGGAATAATAATACTATTTCTGGCAATCAAGATTCTAATAGTGCATCTGTTAAGGCTATATTAGTGTCTGTCTTTTTTTTAGCAATAGTGCTGGTAGCAACTCTATCGGGGTTTATTGGTACATATAACCCAGATTTTTTAACCTCATTAGTTGTTTCAATTACTTTTATTAGTATATTTATTTTTATTATAGGCATTTTAAAAGTTAAAAAGCCGTGGTTAAAATATTTATTTGTTATTATGGTAACACTAGCTGTATCATATATAAATATTTTCTGTATGATGAATAGAATCAATGTAACTTGGTTGTATGGAGTATTGTTTGCCAATTTGTTTTTTTCTATAAAACTCAGTTGGTTTGCAATAGTTTTTCAAATTATTACTTTAACAGTAAGTTCATATATAGCAGTTTCCTACTATCCGCAAAATTTTGATGGATCAACGCCATGGTTTATTCTTGCAATATCAAATGGAATTCAGTATATTGTTGTCGCATTAGTATGTATTGCTATTAACTACAGAACAAATAGTCTTGTAATAAATCTTGAAAGAGTTAGTCAAGAACAATTAATCCTTCTTAATAAGTATACCGATACTATAAATTCAACTACAAAGACCACTAATACTTTAAACAATTCTATTGAATACATTTCAGTGGCTACAACACAACTTAAAGAAACTAATCTTCAAGTATCATCTTGTATTAATGATATAAAATGTAGTTTTAAAGGAACATCAAATGAGATAGATGATGGGTTTTCACTTACTTCCGAGATACAAAAAAAATACTCTGTTATTTTAGAAAAGGGCAAAAATATACTGGAGTTATCAAAAACTGAAGAAGCAATGAATGAAAACATTAAAATTATAATTAATAATTCAATTGATCATATTGGAAAAATTGAAAACAATACGTATGACTGTAAAAATATCATTGAAGAGATACAAAAGAACTCACGTGATATTATAAATACTTATGAACTGATTGACAATGCTGTTAAAAAAATTAGCACACTTGCTTTAAGTGCAACTATTGAGTCTTCAAGATATGGAGATAAAAGTGGAGGTTTTGCAATTGTTGCATCAGAAATTAAAAAACTAGCACAAAGAGCCAAAAGTGAAGGAAGTATTATTTCAGGTCTTATTAAAGATACCTTATCAGATATTGAGTTATCCAAAGAGGCTACAAATAATGATTTTGAATCTGTACAAAAAGGAAAGGAAATCATATGTGATGTTGAAAAATTGTTTGATAATGCTTATATGCTAAGTAAAGATGTAAATAAACATATTCAGGATATAGGTAACGATATACAGAAAATTGCACTTGGTACTTCCCAAACAGAGGAATTGGTTAAGAATATTAAAAATTATACCAATAAAAGTACACGGGATATAAACGATATATCTTTATCCTGTGTTGAGCAAGTCTCAGGTATAGGAGATACTTTTGTAATTATTAAGAATTTACAAAAAGTGTTAAAGGAATTAAATGATACTGTTTCAAAAGATAAATTATAAAATGTAAAAGATATACTTTTTTAATTTATAGGAGTTGATTGTTATGAAAAGGTCAGAACAAGAAACTGATAATATATTGCTGAAAAATGAAAAAGATGCCAATGAAATCTCTGCAAAATTTTTAACTCTAATTTTATGTATTTTAGTACCAATATGTTTTCTTATTTATTTCGATATATTAGGAGAAAAATCAAATAATCTCCTTAGTGTATTGATAGCTTCTATTATTGTTATGAGTATTTCAGTATTTTTAATTCTTGTATTAAAAATAGAGAAATGGTGGATAAAATATTTGCTTGTATCAAAAATAGTAATTCTTAATGGGTTTTTAAGTGTCAACTCTGCTGCTGCTGTAACGGTTGTATGGTTAATAGGAGTCATTTTCTCCAGTATGTATTTTTCCAAACCTCTTACTTGGTATTCATTTATATTACTAATGATTGTGCAAACTATTAGTGGCATTACTGGGGTCAAACTATATCCCCAATTTTTTGGTGACATATGGTATATGCAGGTGTTTACATTAGGAATACAGGTATTAATTGTATTTCCCTTACTGTATTCACTTTCTGATTTTACTGAAAATAAGCTTAATAAACTCATTATTTCTGAAAATGAACAGAAAAGTATTCTAAAAAAGCTTATGCCAATTGTTAAGAAGTCATCTGAAGTATCACAGTTACTTGCTAAAGAGATACGAAGCTTTTTAGAGATAACAGACAAATCAACAAAATCAAATGAAACAATAACATCAAATATAGTTGAAATGGTAGATAAATCTGAAAATAATTCAAAACATATAACAAGTGCATCTAAATCTATTAATTCTATAACAGAAAGCCTTAGTGACAACGCACGTGAATTTTTTAAAATATCTGATTTATCAAAAAAAGTATGGACAATAAATAATAGTGTTAAAAAGTCAGTAAATACTGCAGTAGTTGAAATGAGTCATATTAATGATAATAGAAAAATAAGTAAAGAATTGATATCTAAATTATGTCAAAGTGCTTTAGAGGTAGATAGGATAATTAAAATTATAACGGCAATAGCCAATGATACAAAACTGTTAGCACTTAATGCAGAAGTGGAATCTGCAAAATGTGGAGAACAAGGCAAAGGTTTTTCTGTCGTTGCTGTTGAAGTAGGTAAACTAGCTGAGCTTAATAAAAAGGCAGTTATTGATATTGCAAGCTTAGTAAATAATGTTCAGTTATATTCTCAAAAACTCATGGAAACAATGAATATAGGTTCTACAATGGTTGAAAGAGGTATTAGTTCATTTAACACTTTGAATGCCATGTTTGAAAGTTTTTCAGAAGTTATCAATGAAAGAGACAAAGAAATAAACAGTATAAGCAATGAATGTCGGGAAATGGTAAGTGTTAGTGTGAAAATTTCGAACATCATAGAAAAAATAGAAGAAGTTAATGCTAAAGGTTTTAAGAGCTTTCAAAATGTTGCAGCATCATCTGAAGATCAGTTATCTTCAATGCATCAAATGTTACTTATGATAAGAAATTGGGAAAATTTGCATGAAGAGTTATTAGATCTATCGAAAAACGTTTAATTTCATGGCTTAAAGTTATATAATCCTTTTAAAAAAGTCTGTTTTTTTGCAGACTTTTTTGTTTTTTCACTCATATTTCCAAAAAACTGTTGACATTTATTTATTGATATATTAAAATAATAATAACCAATAAAACATATAAGAATAGTAGGAGATAAAATTAATTTTAAAATAAGAATGGAGTGGTATTAAATGAGTAAAATTGCAAAGAATCTCACCGATCTGATAGGTAATACACCTCTTTTAGAGTTTTCAAATTATAACAAGATCAATGGCATTGAGTCGAGATTAATAGCTAAGCTTGAATATTTCAATCCAGCTGGCAGTGTAAAGGATAGAATAGGATATGCAATGATTAAGGATGCAGAAGAGAAAGGTCTTATAAATAAAGATACAGTTATAATTGAGCCAACAAGCGGTAATACAGGTATTGCTTTAGCATTTGTCTCTGCTGCTAAGGAATATAAACTTATACTTACTATGCCAGATACAATGAGTATAGAAAGAAGAAATCTTTTAAAAGCACTTGGAGCAGAATTGGTATTGACACCTGGAAGTGAAGGTATGAAGGGAGCTATCAAAAAGGCTGAAGAACTTGCTAAAGAAACAAAAAATTCTTTTGTTCCCCAGCAGTTTAATAATGGCGCTAATCCAAAGATTCATAGAGAAACAACAGCTGAAGAAATCTGGAGAGATACTGACGGACAAATAGATATATTTATAGCTGGAGTTGGAACAGGTGGTACCATTACAGGAGTAGGAGAGGCTTTAAAGCAAAAGAAACCTTCAGTAAAAATAATTGCTGTAGAGCCAAATGATTCACCAGTAATATCGGGTGGAAATCCTGGTCCTCATAAAATTCAGGGAATTGGAGCAGGTTTTATACCTGAAATTTTAAATAAAGATGTTATTGATGAAGTATTTAAGGTAAAGAATGAAGAGGCTTTTGATACTTCTCGAAAGTTATCAAAGGCAGAAGGACTTTTGGTAGGAATATCTTCAGGCGCAGCAGCTTATGCGGCAACTCAAGTGGCAAAAAGGCCTGAAAATAAGGGTAAAACAATAGTTGTTCTTTTGCCGGACACAGGAGAAAGATATTTGTCAACTGTTTTGTATCAAGAAGGGTAAGCGTAATTTATTTAATACCCTGCTATATTAGTAGTAGGGTATTAAAACAAATTAAAACCAATTAAAACGATAGGAAAAGTAAGAAATATAGGAGGGGATATTTTGAAGAAAAGGTTATTTGTTAAACTAATTATAATAAATTTAATGTTTTTTATCATATCAATTAATCTTGTGGGATGTTCTCAAAGAAATGAAAACAATATACAAAGTGTAAGAATTGCTCATTTTCCGAATATAACTCATTCTCAAGCACTTGTTGGTCGTGAAAAGGGGTTGTTTGAATCGGCATTTGGAGAAAAAGTTAATGTTGAATGGAAAGCTTTTAATGCAGGTCCTGCACAAATAGAAGCTTTTTTTGCAAATGAACTTGATATAGGATACATTGGACCTGTCCCTGCAATAAATGGATTTGTAAGATCAAGAGGAGATATCCGTATTATATCTGGTGCGACAAATGCAGGAGCAATACTTATCTCGCGAAAGGATATTATTATAAATGATTTGCAGAGCTTGAAAGGGAAAAAGATTGCTGTACCTCAGTTTGGAAACACACAAGATATCTTACTTAGAAGTTTGTTAAATGAAAATGGTTTGCAGGATACAGCAAAAGGAGGAGATGTAAATATTATTCAAGCACCTAATCCAGATATATTGACACTATTTAAAAATGGAAGTATAGATGCGGCATTTGTACCAGAACCTTGGGGTTCAATAATAATTAAAGAAACAGAAGCAAATATAATTTTTGACTTTAATGAAGTTTGGAATGATGGTCAGTATTCTACAGCATTAGTAATAGTGCGAACAAAATTTTTAAAAGATCACACTGAAATTGTTGAAAAGTTTATAAATACCCATGTTGAGATAACCAACTATATAAACAATAATCCTGATGAATCAAAAGAAATTATAAACGAGCAACTGCTGAAACTAACTGGAAGATCATTAGAAAAGGAGATTTTAGATGATTCATTTAGAAGGCTCATAGTTACAAATAATCCTGAAGAGGAATCTTTGTTTAAATTTGTTGATGAATTAGTAAAATTGGGTTTTTATAGAACCACTCCAGATACTGAAGAATTATTGGATATAACCATTTTAAATAAAGTATTGAAAAATAAGTGATGTAATTAATAGTAAAAAAATGATATGGGAGTGTTCAAAATTGGGATTAATAATTGAAAATATTAGTAAAAAATTTATTTCAAAACATAATCAAATGCATGCGTTAGAGGAAGTTAACCTAAATATCAATGATGGGGAGTTTATTTGTATAGTAGGTCCTTCAGGATGTGGAAAGTCAACGCTACTTAATGTTGTAGCAGGACTTGAAAAGTCTTGTGAAGGTAGGGTTTGTCTAAATGGTAATGTTATCAATGGTGCTGGACCAGATAGGGCTGTTATGTTTCAGGAATCTGCACTATTTCCTTGGATTAAAGTAATAGATAATGTTGAATTTGGGATGAAAATGGCTGGTGTACCTAGGGAAGAGCGAAGAAATAGAGCACTTAAGTATTTGAAAATGGTTCATCTAACTAAGTTTCAGAATTCATATATTCATGAACTTTCAGGAGGAATGAAACAAAGAGTTGCACTTGCAAGAGCTTTGACACTAGATTCAAAAGTACTATTAATGGATGAGCCATTTGCAGCCCTAGATAGTCAGACAAAAACCATACTTCAAATTGAATTGCAGCAGATATGGTGGGAAACTAAAAAGACTATAATTTTTATTACTCATAATGTTGAAGAAGCTGTCTTATTAGCAGATAGAGTGATTGTAATGTCTGCAAATCCTGGAAAAATAAAAAAAGAATTTAACATTCAGCTTGCAAGACCTAGAAAATTTGAAAGTGTGGATTTGACATATCTGGTTGCAGATATTATGAAAGAATTGATAAGTGAGGTGGAGAAAGTTGCAAAATTTGAATACGACAGTGATTGGAATATGGAAGCGGATACTATTTTATCTGATATTGATAACAATTTGGGAGCTGGTTTATAGGCTCACTGTTGATGTATTAGGAATATGGAAACCATATGTCTTTCCATCTCCTATTGAAGTCTTTAAAACATTTAAACATCTACTGTCAAATAACATACTTATAGTTGCTATTATAGCAAGTATGCAGAGGATAATAATTGGATATTTGATATCTTTGATATTAGGAATTGTTTTAGGCCTAGTAATAGTTAGGTATAAATACATTGATGAGAATGTAAGTGCATTAATACTAGGGATTCAGACTCTTCCAAGTATATGTTGGTTACCATTTGCAGTACTGTGGTTTGGTTTAAATGATAGTGCAATTCTATTCGTTACAACAATTGGATCAACTTTTGCAATTACTATTGCCATACAATCTGGTATCAAAAATGTAAATCCATTATATATAAGAGCTGCAAAAACAATGGGTGCTAATGGACTTAATATATACTGGAATGTAATAATGCCAGCAAGCCTTCCTACAATAGTGTCTGGAATGAAACAAGGGTGGTCTTTTGCATGGAGAGCACTTATGGCAGGAGAAATGCTATTTGCAACTGTTGGATTGGGGCAAGTTTTGATAGTAGGCAGAGATGTAGCTGATATTAGTCAAGTGGTAGCCGTTATGATTGTAATTATATTACTAGGTTTGCTGGTTGATAAGCTTATATTTGGGAAAATTGAGGCAAATATAAGATATCGATGGGGGCTAAATAGTAATTAATTTAGAATGATATTTATGGGGTTAAGCTTCTTAAGTTAAAATTTTTTATGAACAACCTATTTTAAATTTATTGTTGAGGTGATATATATGTTAATTAAAGTAAATGGAAAAGAAATTGAATTATCAAAAGGAGTTAATATTAGTGAGTTTCTGATTGAACAAAAGGTTGAAATGCCTGAATATGTGACTGTTCAAATAAATGAAGAAATAATACCAAAAGAGCAGTTTGAAACAACTATTATAAGTACTGGAGACAGTGTTGAATTCCTCTATTTTATGGGAGGAGGTAGTATATGAGTTTTACAAATGAGCAGCTTGAAAGATATTCAAGGCACATAATACTAAAGGAAGTTGGAGCAAAGGGACAGAAGAAACTTCTTGAATCAAAGGTTCTAATAATAGGTACCGGTGGTTTGGGGGCACCAGCAGCCATGTTTCTTGCAGCAGCAGGAGTTGGAACAATAGGGTTGGTAGACTTTGATGTTGTTGAATTATCAAACCTTCAAAGGCAGATAATCCACCTGACTAAGGATACAGGAAAGCACAAGGTTTTGTCTGGCAAGGAAACAATTAATGAAATGAATCCGGATGTAAATGTAGTAACTTATAAAGAATGGGTTAGTTCGTCAAATATAATTGACATTATAAAAGATCAGGATTATGACTTTGTTATAGATGGAACAGATAACTTTCCAGCAAAATTTCTAATAAACGATGCATGTGTATTATCCAAAAAACCTTTTTCACATGCAGGTATAATAAGATTTCAAGGTCAGACAATGACTTACCTTCCAGATAAGGGCCCCTGCTATCGATGTATTTTCCAAAGCCCTCCACCTCCTGATGCTGTGCCAACTTGTAAGAAGGCAGGTGTGCTTGGAGTGATGGGAGGAATAATTGGAACTATACAGGCAACAGAAGCAATAAAGTATGTTTTAGGAGTAGGAGATTTATTAAACGGTTACTTCTTGACCTATGATGCACTTAAAATGGAGTTTAGGAAAGTTAAGCTCTCTAGCAACAAAAACTGTGGAGTATGCAGTGAAAACCCTACTTTAACTGGGCTTATAGATTATGAGCAGCCTCAGTGTGAATTAAAAGGCAACTAAAGGATATAGATTTTAAGGGGGAATTAAATGATAGTATTAAATAAAAAATACTTTGAAGAAATATTAAAACACTCATTATCCCATTTGCCCAACGAAGGCTGCGGGCTTTTGGCAGGAACTTTTGAAGGAGATAAAAAGATAATTAAAAAAGTATATTTACTAACAAATATAGATAATAGCCCTGAACATTTTTCTATGGATGCTAAAGAGCAATTTGATGCTGTGAAAGATATGAGGAATAACGATCTTTTACTCCTTGGAAATTTCCATAGCCATCCATCAACTCCTGCAAGGCCATCTGATGAGGATAAAAGGCTTGCCTATGATAAAAGTATGAGTTACCTTATTTTGTCCTTAGAAGATAGAAAAAAGCCTGTTTTAAAAAGTTTTAACATTATTAATGGTGAGGTAACTGAAGAAGAAATAATTGAGGGGGAGAATGATAATGGCATCTGTTGATTATAAAGAACTTAAAAAAGGCGGTTTTATGAAGCAAGTTCAAAAAGACATGTTTTCATTAAGGTTAAGAGTTGCAGGTGGATATCTTGATGCACAAAAGCTGAAAAAGGTATATGAAATAGCGGAAAAGTATGGCAAAGGGTATGTTCACATGACAGCAAGGCAGAGTATTGAGATACCATTTATTAAGCTTTCTGATGTGGAAGAAGTTAAAAAAGAGCTTTCCTCAGTGGGATTACAGCCAGGTGCTTGTGGGCCAAGGGTAAGGACTGTAACTGCTTGTCAGGGATGTACTGTTTGCCCAAGTGGGCTTATAGATACTGCTGCTCTTGCAAAGGATTTTGACAGTAAGTATTATGCAAGGGAACTTCCTCACAAGTTTAAATTTGGGATAACAGGATGTAAGAATAACTGTCTTAAAGCAGAAGAAAATGATGTTGGTATTAAGGGTGGCATGAAACCTAGCTGGGTGGAAGATAAATGTATCTATTGTGGTCTTTGTGAAGCTGTTTGTCCTACCAAGGCTATAAAAGTTAATAAGAAGGAAAGAACATTGGAGTTTAATGAAAATGATTGTGTTTACTGTGGAAAGTGTGTAAAAGTATGTCCTACAGAGGCATGGGAAGGTGAATCTGGTTTTATATTATACTTTGGTGGACTATTTGGAAACAACATACAGACAGGAAAACAGCTTGTACCAATTATTTTTTCAACACAAAAGCTTCATAAAGCAGTTGAAGTTACTATGGATTTTTATAAAAGGTATGGAAAACAAGGAGAAAGATTTGGCCATACACTAAATAGAGTTGGATGGGAAGTACTCAAAAAGGAACTGGAGGAGGTTTTGAAATGAGTGAAATAAAGTCAGATGCTTATATAGATATAACAGATGTAGTATGTCCCATGACATTTGTTAAGACCAAAGTTGCCATAGAAGATATTGAAAATGGTCAGGTACTTGAAGTTAAAATGAACGAAGGTGAACCAGTTTTAAATGTACCAAGAAGCCTAAAAGAAGAAGGCCATAAGGTTATAAGTGTGGAGAATAACGGGGATAGAACTTTTACAGTCTGGGTAAAAAAGGGTGATATATAATGCGGTTTAATACAGCACTTTTTCATGGAAGTTTTACACCTGATGATAAAACAATTAAGAAAAAGTTTAGGAATTGAGGATATAGAGGACTTAGAGGAAGCTTTAAGGCGTTTTAGAAAAAATAGATTAAAGGAAATGCACTCTTTAATGATAATACCAAATGAAAGTTGGTGGGGTTTGTGAATTTAGAAACTAAAACACTTAAAACAGATGTTTTGATTATAGGGGGAGGGACTTCAGGGTGTTTTGCTGCAATTACTATAGCTGAAAGTTCAAAGGCAAAAGTTATTATAGCAGAAAAGTCAAATATTAAAAGAAGCGGATGTCTTGCAGCAGGAGTAAATGCTCTTAATGCTTATATAGTAAAAGGGCAAACACCTGAAACATATCTTGAATACGTAAGAAATGATTCTGAAGGATTGATAAGAGAAGATCTTGTATATACCATGTCCCAAAGGCTTAACAGTGTAACCCGAAAAATCGAAAGCTTAGGGCTTGTTATTCAAAAGGATGAAAGTGGAGAATACGTATCAAGAGGAGTAAGGAACATAAAAATCAATGGTGAAAATATAAAGCCTATTTTGGCGGAAGCTGTGGAGAAAACACCTCAGATAACTGTATTAAACAGAATAAATATAATTGACTACATTATAAAGGATAACAAGGCTATAGGTGCATATGGTTTCTCAATTGATGAAAACATATTCTATGTGATTTATTCAAAAGCAGTTATTTGTGCAACGGGCGGGGCTGCTGGACTTTATAGACCCAACAATCCTGGCTATTCAAGGCATAAAATGTGGTATTGTCCATTTAATACTGGTGCCGGTTATGCAATGGGAATACGGGCAGGTGCAGAAATGACTACATTTGAAATGAGATTTATAGCTTTAAGATGTAAAGATACTATAGCACCCACAGGAACAATTGCCCAGGGAGTAAAGGCACCTCAGGTAAACAGCTCAGGAGAGGAATATGAAAAAAGTTATGGAGCCAACAAAACTTTCATGCGCATGTATTCAACAGTGGAAGAAAATAAAAGAGGAAAAGGACCTTGTTTTCTAAAAACTTCAGGTATTTCAAAGGAGGAAGAGGAGGAACTTTTCAAAGCTTACCTTAATATGGCTCCAGCACAGACTCTTATGTGGGTAGAAAAGGGAATGGGTCCCTCGCAGGAAAATGTTGAGATAGAAGGGACAGAGCCATATATTGTTGGAGGGCACACGGGAAGTGGGTATTGGGTTGATACCAAGAGATCTACAACGATAGAAGGTCTATATGCTGCAGGCGATGTGGCAGGAGGTAGTCCTCAAAAGTATGTTACAGGATGCTTTGCAGAGGGTGAAATAGCCGCATTATCTACACTTGATTATATAAAAGGCCGGGAAAATGTAGATGTAGACAATAATGAAATAATAAGTAAGCTCAATGAAGTGGAAAATTTTCTAAATGAGGAAGCTGTTATCTACAGTGTAGAGGATATAGAAGATGGTATGCAAAAGATTATGGATCAATATGCAGGAGGCATCTCACAAGGGTATGCATATAGTCAAGGCAAGCTTAAGGTAGCAAGAGAAAGAATTGATGAGCTTTTAGAACTTTCTAAAGGTCTAAAAGCTCAGGATATGCATGAACTTATGCTGATTTTTGAGGTAGTGGATCGACTTTTTGTATGCAAAATACTTATAAAACATTTAGAAGAGAGAAAAGAGACAAGGTGGCGCTCTTTTCAGGAAAATATAGATTATCCTCAAAAAGATGATGCAAACTTCTTAAGGTTTATAAACTCACGATATGAAAAGGGGCAAATAAGGATAATACTAAGAAATTTGGTTAGAAGGGATGATATCTATGAGCATCGCCATTGATAGAGAGAAATGTACTGCATGTGGGCTTTGTCGTCAGGTGTGTCCAGGAAGTCTTCTTTATTCCGATGGACAAGGAAAAACCTTTATTAAGTATCCTAAAGATTGCTGGGGATGTACTTCATGTGTAAAAGAGTGTCATTTTAAAGCGATAAAGTATTTTTTAGGGGCTGATATGGGAGGTAAGGGAAGTACCCTTTATACCAAAGAGGAAGGAAACCTGATGCATTGGATTATAGTTGATTTTGAAGGAAAAGAAAAAATCATAACAATTGATAAAAGTAAAGCAAATGCATATTAAGGAGTGTATTTAATAAATGTGAAGAAAAATCTTCTAGAAACTTAAGTTTCGTAGTCTAGAGCCAGTAAAAGCATAATCACTACAAGTCTTATTTGATGATAAATAGGATCTGTTAAAGTTTCAGACATTCTTTAGGTGAAAAATCATGACAAAATAAATAGGATCTGTTAAAGTTTCAGACATTCTTTAGGTGAAAAATCATGACAAAATTGATTGAAGCAATATAAAAGATAAGAAAGGTGAGGCAAATGAGCATACAAAAAGATTATTTAGATCAACTAGAGGCAGAAGCCATTTACATTATGCGCGAAGTGGCTGGGCAATTTGAAAAACCAGCCTTGCTATTTAGTGGAGGAAAAGACAGCATTTGCTTGGTTCACCTGGCATTAAAAGCTTTTAGCCCTGGCAAATTTCCATTTCCACTTGTTCACATTGATACAGGTCATAATTTTCCCGAAGCATTGGATTATCGTGACAAGGTGGTTAACAAACTAGAAGAAAAGTTAATTGTTCGTAAAGTGGAAGATACCATTTATAAAAGAAAATTGCAGGATGCAAAAGGGAAATTCCCCAGCAGAAATGCTCTGCAAACCTATACATTATTAGATACTGTTGAAGAATTTGAATTTGATGCTTGCATTGGCGGAGCAAGGCGAGATGAGGAAAAAGCAAGAGCAAAGGAGAGAATTTTTTCAGTAAGAGACGAGTTTGGACAATGGGATCCCAAAAAGCAAAGACCTGAATTGTGGAATATTTACAACGGAAAAATCAATAAAGGCGAGAACGTGCGAGTGTTTCCAATTAGTAACTGGACTGAATTAGATATTTGGAATTATATCAAGCGGGAAAATATTGAATTACCAAGCATTTACTTTACACATGAACGAGAATGTGTTGTGACAGAATCAGGACAGCTAATGGCTCATTCACAATATCTTCAATTAGATGCTGACGATGTCATCGTTAAGAAAAGAGTCCGATACAGAACGGTGGGGGATATGACATGTACTGCTGCGATAGAAAGCGAAGTATATACTATTGATGATATTATCAATGATTTAGAAGAAGCAAAAATCAGCGAACGTGGTGCCACTCGTATGGATGATAGAATCAGTGAAGCTGCCATGGAAGACCGCAAAAAAGGAGGGTATTTTTAACATGGAACTATTACGTTTTTTTACAGCTGGAAATGTAGATGATGGAAAAAGCACGTTAATTGGACGACTGCTATATGACAGCCAATCTATCTCAACGGATATTATAGAAACATTAACCAGACAGAGTAAAACTACTGGAAGCAATGCCGAGATTGACTTAGCATTGTTGACGGATGGCTTACGGGCAGAAAGAGAACAGGGCATTACCATTGATGTTGCTTACAAGTTTTTTAGTACATCCAAGCGAAAATTTATCATTGCGGATACACCAGGCCATATACAATATACACGTAACATGTTTACTGGTGCATCTAATGCAGATTTAGCCATCATCTTAGTAGATGCTCGAAATGGAATTACCGACCAGACAAAGCGGCATAGCATTATTTCGGCCATACTAGGCATTCCTCATGTTGTAGTTTGTGTAAATAAAATGGACATGGAAGATTATGAGCAGTCTGTGTTTAAAAAAATAGAAGAAGATTACTTGGAATTTTCAAAACCATTAAAGCTTCAGGAAATCACCTTTATTCCTGTGAGCGCACTAGAAGGCGATAATGTGGTAACCTTTTCAGATAATATGAAGTGGTATAAAGGGCCAACTTTATTACAGTTTTTAGAGGAAGTCACCATTGTTCCAGCAAAAACAAGTGAAGGTTCACGCTTTCAAGTGCAATACGTAATTCGTCCTCAAACCGATGAATTACATGATTACAGAGGCTATGCAGGAAGAGTCAGTAATGGTTCCTATAAAAAAGGGCAAAGAGTTGTGGTTTTGCCTTCGGGTATTGAAACTGTCATTGAGAAAATAGAAAAACACCAAGTTGAGATTGAAGTGGCTAATACGGAGGATACAATTGTTTTACACTTAAAGGATGATGTTGATGTTAGCAGGGGCAATGTGATTGTTCCGGTAGAGAATGTGCCAAAAACAGAAAAAGAAATTACAGCTACGTTATGCTGGATGGACAATAGTGGATTTGTGCCTGGACAAAAACTCTTACTGCAGCAAAATTCATTCATAACAAAAGCCGTAATCAAGGAGATTCAGGCGCATATTGACATACACACCTTTCAAAAAAAAGAAGCTAGTGACAGTATGAAACTGAATGATATCTGCAAAGTCCTAATTAAAACTGCTGAGAGTATCAGTTATGATCCCTATTCCGAGAATCGAGCTTTTGGTGCTTTTATCTTAATTAATGAAAATACAAACAACACAGTAGCCGCAGGAACTATTGATTAGAGTATACACATCCACTAATAAGTGTATATGAAGCAAATAAGCTTCATGTACATTTTTCCATTTTATACTTGATTATTTATTAGAATAGGTATATAATTAAGATGTAACGAACGTATGTTCGAATATTATTGTTAGATTGTAGGTGTAGAGTGATGTGTATACTTGTAAAAAATTATTCTGAAAGTCTTTTATCTGTAAAGATTCCTTATTCAACAGAAAATGTTCAAAAAATTAAAAAAATTAATGGACGAAAGTGGATAGAATCTGATAAAATATGGACTATACCAAAGAAAAAAGAAACGATTAAACTTTTGTTTAAAATTTTTGAAAATAACAATGTTGTATATGATATTGTTGATTATAATATTTATAATGATAGAGTAATATCAGAGTATAAAAATGAACTATCTTTAAGAAACTACAGCTTTAAGACCCAAAAAGCATATTTAAACCATATAAAAAGATTTTTTAAGTATTATAACAATAAAAGATTTGATGAGATTAATGTAGCTGATATTAAATCATATTTGCTAAAAAAGTTTGAAGAGAAGAAATCACCTGCATGTATTAACCAGATGTTTAGTGCACTTAAGTTTTTATTTATAGAGGTTATAAAGAATGGTGAATTTGAGTTTGACATAACAAGACCTAAAAAAGAAAATAAGCTCCCAAGTGTTTTAAGTGTAGATGAAGTATTTAAGATTATAAATTCAATTGAAAATATTAAGCATAAATCTATTATTATGTTAGTTTATTCAGCAGGTTTAAGGGTAAGTGAAGTAGCTAAATTAAAGATTGAAAATATTGATGGTAAAAGAAATCTGATTCATGTAAAAGGAGCAAAGGGTAAGAAAGACAGATATACTCTTTTGTCCAGTACTGCATTAGAGATACTAAGGGAGTATTTTAAGAAATACAAACCTGAAAGTTGGCTTTTTGAAGGTTCAAAAGAAGAAAGACATATAACTGAGAGATCTATACAAAAGGTTTTTGAAAATGCTATTTTTAAAGTAGGTATAAAAAAGAAGGCAACAGTACATACATTAAGACATTCATTCGCCACTCATTTATTGGAAAATGGGACAGATTTAAGATATATTCAGGAGCTATTAGGTCATGCGAGTTCTAAAACTACTGAAATATATACCCATGTAAGTGAAAAAGACTTTGGAAAAATTCAAAGCCCATTAGATAGAATAATGAGTGACAAAGTTAAAACATAGAGTGGATATCTGAAATAGGTTAATTAAAACAATATACAGCCTAGGGATTAACGAACTTATGTTCGGATACAAGACGTTAGTTGAAAGACTGTGCTTGTTTAGCCGCTCGACCATCCGTGGTCGAGCTAAGAAAGCCTTTGGAGAAAGGTAAAAAGTAATGGATAGAATTTGTAAAAGATGTGGGTTACCAGTTAAGAAATACTATAATGAATACGATGTGTTTGAAGGAATGCATTGGATTTGCTTCCACTTTGAATTTGAGCATGGAAGTTATGATCCTGATGAACCTTGCGATGATCCAAGTTGTCCTTGGAACGCAGAAAATAGAGAAATAATGCTTGAGAGATCACATGATTTGAAAGTCGTATCAACTGATAGAAAGAGTTGGATGTGTATCGATTTCATTGAAAAAGAGGCTATTTATTATCCAAGCATTTGTTTTAATATTCAGATTAAGAAAAATGGACTATTGATTCTGGGAAGGAAAGTTTGGTTTGAAAAGGATAAACTAGATTTATTCATAAAAGATCTAAATAATCTTTATATGATAGGCAAGGGACATTCAAGTCTTGAAAGTATGAGTTCAAATGAGTTGAATCTTTCGGTAGAGACCATTGATAAAGCTGGGCATATTGGTTTGTTTTATAAAACAGAGTATAGTAGAAAGGTTTATAATAAAGAGTTAAAGAACTCAATTCATGACTATTTCGAAATCGAATTTAGCAATATATACAGTATTATTAAATACCTTATGAAGTTTAGTTATAATATTTTAAAATGATTGGCTGATAAGGGTTTGTACAAGGCCGCATCCATGCGGCTCTGGCTTCGCGGGGCACAGTCCTTCACCTAACAATATAGTTCCGGCAATTCCACCCGCAAAGGGCAGTCGCCCTAAGCGGCTGAAAAAGCGGAACTACAGCACGTTATATAAAATCGCGCGCATACCGACGCGTCCTGCGTCGGGTTGATAAGGATAGGCTTTGGAGAGTATTTTAGATAACTAAAGACATATTGGGGCAAAAAGCAGAGGAGAATTTTATGTTGAACAACTGGATTTATGACGAATACAAGCATTGTGGAGTTGACTATTCAAAGGAAGAACATGCTGACGAATATGACAGAGAACATCAATCATTTCGTGATTATGAAAAGGAATTCAATAGTATGATTGAGTTTCTTGGCTTGAGCAATACCCAAGAATTATCGGTGATTGACCTAGGATGTGGAACCGGGGCAACATCAATTTTTGCGACAGAACAATTTAAAAAAGTATATGGAGTTGATGTATCTGATGTAATGATACATCAGGCAAAGAAAAAGTTATCTAATAAGTTTAGTGGTAACATAGAATTCATCAATGCTGGATTTCTAACTTATAATCATAAAGATGAACCTGTAGACTTATTGATTACTAAAGCGGCATTTCATCATTTACCTGACTTCTGGAAGCAGATTGCATTACTGAAAATGAATAAGATGATTAAAAAAGATGGAATTTTGTACATCTTTGATGTTGTCTTTGATTTTCAAGCTAATGATTATAAAGACAGAATAGACAAATGGGTTTTTAATTTTGAGAAAAATGCTGGACAAAAATTTAGAGAAGAAGTTGAAACACATATAAGAGATGAGCATAGTACATTCAAATGGATTCTAGATGGTATGATAGAAAGAGCTGGATTTAGAATTGAAAACTGTAAATCAAATGATAAATTTATAACAGAATACCACTGTATTAAAATAAAAGATGTAGATATAGATTGATGACAAAGAGAGCCTTTTAGGGTCTGACGTCCTGTCAGCCTCTGAACTTCGAAGGCGCGCGACTTTACATAACAACGCATAAAAGGGTAGAAATGAATTACGGGTCGCTCAACAAACCTTTTCGGGGACATAGGAGCTATGTAACCCCTCAAAGGCTTCTTTTATGCACACGTTATCTGACATAATCTCGAGTGTTAATAAATATTGAATAAATATGGAGGTGTTATTGATGAGCATGATTTCTGATTCTAGTGCAGTTTTAGAATTACAAAGAATATTACCACAGCATCAATCTGCTATAACTTTATTAAACAATATGGTACAAGACCCATGCATTAACGAAATTAAGTGGCTTGATTTAGCATGTGGTAAAGGACAAATTATTTCACAACTAAAAGAGAATTTATCTGATAATAATAGGAAAAAGATTATATATGATGGCTATGATATAAATGTGGAATTTACTAAAATTGCATCTAGAATTGCAAGTAACCTAGAATTGAGACAATACCGTTTTAATCATGGGGATTTGTCCAACTTCGCAGTTGTACTAGGTGTTGAAAAAGAATTTGATTTCATTACATGTACTAATGTTGCACATGAACTACATCCTAATGCCTTTGTATCTCTGGTACTAGATTCTTTTAAAAGATTAACTAGTAGTGGACAACTATTTATATATGATATGGAGTCATTGACTACTCCTGAATTAGGAGCATTCCCATTAAGAGGAAATGAAATTACTAGTTTACTCAATACTATCTTTGAGTGCCTCAATACAGTATATAGAGTCCATGCTTCTGTATGGAGCCATAAGACTTGTAAGGGTTGGTCCATTATAATCAATAGGGCTCACATTAGCATTGAAAATGAAATATTTGATAAAGAAAAAAAAGCAATCACAAATAAAATAAAACTAAAAATTGATGACATAATTCAATCGCGATGTAAGGAATGTGTTGATCTATTGACAACATACACAATTTATGGGGCTGATACTGCTGAAGATGAACAGCTTAAGTTAGTTGCATTATATGAATTTTGGGCTCTTCATTATGCAAGGGGGGGAAAGTAATGAGAAAAATTTACATTTCGTATTCATACAAGGACAATGAAATAAATTATACAATCAAAAAATTGAAAAATTATTTTGATGATATTAGTATTAATGTTATTACTATCGAAGATTTCTATCAATGTAATAGTAATCTATTTCAATCAGTAACTGATATCATAGATGGATGTAGTATTTTTATATGCTTTATGGATAGAGAGAATCCGAACATAATGTTTGAGTTAGGATATGCCCTTGGTAAGAATAAGAAAATTATCTTAGTAAGTGATTATAATGATATTCCATATGACTTGAAACAGTTAACTTTTATAAGAAAAAGTAATGATATCAGTGAAATATTACTTAGTATAGAAGAAAGTTTGGATTATACTAGAAATTATTATGACAATATGTTAAGTAGATATGATTATAAACAAATATTATACAGATCCATTGAAGAACCTAGCTTTCTTGATAACATAGAAGCTATAGAGTTTGAGAATATAGTTTATATGTGGCTTAATGATAATGGTTTAAATGTTCAGAGGCCGATGCATAATCGTGATTTGGGTTGTGACTTTATTCTGTATACAGAATCTGGGAGAAAAATCGCGATAGAAGTTAAAAAGTATAGACATACATCAAAATTATCAATATCTGTGCTAAGACAATTAATTGGTATCATGGCAGTAGAGCATTTTGATGCAGGCATTATAATTAATACTGGACAATATACAAACTCTATACTTCATTATGTAGATGAGATAGAACAAAACGTTTTATTGTGGAATATTGAACATCTTTATAATATTAGTGAAAGTATTAAGCAGTTAGAAGAAAGATTAGATTCAAGAATATAACATAAAAATATCTGTGGTTTACGTCAGATAACCATGCATTGCCGGCTCCGCTGCGCTCCGACCCAAACCTTTTCGCTGGGAGACAAGCTCCCCCAAGCGGTATTCCTTTGGGGTCCAGCTCAAAGGCTTCGGCAATGCGAAACGGTGCGACACGAGGTCGCACAGATAAATGTTTAACTACTAAATAGTAGTATAAACCTGTCATTCCGTTGACAGTAACCTGACAACGGTGCGTAGGTGGTAACACCTAGGTTCTAAGCTGTTGTGACAATGTAACCCTTTCTCCTATGAGAAGAACTGGAGTCTGTGAAGAGTCTAGGAAACTGCCAGCACTAGGGCGGTTAGGGGGCTAGGTTGTAGGTGGTATGGTTAAAATAATTAAACTGCACATAAACGTCGTCAATTGCAGAAAAGCTAAAAGTGCTGATAAGCTTTGACCAAAAGGTAAGTAGCCAGGATAATTCCCTACGTTTTTGGGATTACACGGATGTTGAGCTACCGGCGGAATCGCAGAGCCTAACCCATCATAATATGTTATCTGTGTGTAACGTGGTAAGCCCAAATTTCTCCTATTATTAAATAGGTAGGCAACCGCAAGGTGAACCGATGGGAATGTGGGTATGGGATTGTCGAGAAAGCAAATGCTATCTTGTAATGAGATAGATAGGGATTTATATCCTAACGTGAAAGCGTGCAGACTTCGACATGGTGCTTGATTACGAGATAATTTGGAGAATTTCTGAAAGAAGGAGAGCAAATGAACACAATAGTGTGTGCGCCTACTGACAAAAGAATATGTTGGTCTAAGATATTATGGGACAAATGTATAGCTGCTGTTAAGAAACTTCAAAAGCGTATCGTAAAGGCT
The DNA here is from genome assembly GCA_008125075.1 of Acetivibrio alkalicellulosi. Lineage (GTDB taxonomy): Bacteria > Bacillota > Clostridia > Acetivibrionales > Acetivibrionaceae > Herbivorax > Herbivorax alkalicellulosi. Next base: position 807,621 of record VLTH01000002.1, read on the forward strand.
CAAAAGGAAGGAAGATATAACAAGGTTAAATCCTTACAATGGCTTATTACACATTCATTTTATGCAAAACTATTAGCAGTTAAAAGAGTAACTTCAAATAAAGGCAAAAACACTCCAGGAGTAGATAATATAATATGGAAATCTAATAAGGATAAAGAGCAAGCAGTTAAACTTCTTAATCGTAGAGGATATAAGGCACAACCTTTAAGGAGAGTATATATCCCAAAGAAAAACAGCAAAAAGAAAAGACCACTAGGTATACCTGTTATGAAAGATAGAGCTATGCAAGCATTATATCTTCTAGCATTAGATCCAGTAGCAGAAACAATATGTGATAATAATGCATATGGATTTAGAATAGGAAGATCAACTGCAGACGCTATTGAAGAATTATTTATTATCTTGAGTCAAAGGAAATCAGCTAAATGGGTTTTAGAAGGTGATATTAAGGGTTGTTTTGATAATATCTCTCATGAGTGGATTATGAACAACATACCAATGGACAAAATGATACTGGAGAAATGGCTAAAAGCAGGGATAATATTTGATAATGAATATTATGATACTAAAGCTGGAACGCCTCAAGGTGGTATAATATCAGCTTGTCTGTGTAATTTAGCTCTTAATGGAATTGAAAAGATTCTTTTATCAAAATTCAAGGTAAGACAAGTCAACTGGGAAAGATATCATCCTAAGGTTCGAATAGTAAAATATGCTGATGATTTCGTAATTACAGGACATAGCAAAGAATTACTTGAAAATGAAGTAATGCTTATAATAAGACAATTTTTAAAAGAACGAGGATTAGAATTATCACCTGAAAAGACTTTGATAACCCATATAGATGATGGATTTGATTTTTTGGGTAAGAATGTAAGGAAATATGGAGATAAACTATTAACTAAACCATCAAAATCAAACATAAAAGCATTCTTAACAGGTATTAGAAGCGTCATAGACAAGAATAAAACTATGAGGCAGGAAGACTTAATCAGAATTTTAAACCCAAAGATACAAGGATGGGCTAATTATCATAGACATAAAGTATCTAAAAAAGCATTTGGATACGTTGATAATCAGATATTCCTTAAAATATGGCAGTGGTGCTGTAGGAGACATCCAAAGAAAGGTAAGAAATGGATTAAGAAAAGATATTTTCATAGCATAGACACCCGAAGTTGGGTTTTTGGAGCAAAAACAGAAAAGAGCTTGGTGAAACTTAAAAGAGCTTCTGATACAAAAATATTAAGGCATATAAAGATAAGAAAAGAAGCCAATCCATATGATATAGAGTGGAAAGCTTATTTTGAAGAACGTGAAGGATATAAACTCTTTGAAAGTATGAATGGAAGAGATATATTAATAAGAATGTGGAAGAGACAAAAAGGATTATGCCCAATATGTGGCGAAAAAGTAACTGATAAGGGATCATGGCGAATGCACAAGGATAATAAAACAAATAAAAAGCATATTGTTCATGATAAATGCCATAGCCAGTTACACGGTTATATTCAAAATCCTTTTGAACTGGCTTTCTCATGAGGTTGAGAAAGTTTACAGGTGCTTGAGCCGTGTGAAGGGAAACTTTCACGCACGGTTCTTAGGGGGGAAGGAGGCTGTAAAGTCTCTGCCCTACCCGACTTCTCTGAAATCCTGATGAACTATATGCTAACTTTAAGTGTTTGTTTGAAAGGAGTTTAGTTCGTATTTGTTTGATTTTACTAACTTACGATTATTTATATAAACACAAACAAGTAGGATGTGGTAAAAACAGGCGGAATATAGCAAAAACAGGAGGTGGTTTTAAATGAACCCTATTGTTCTAATACAGTCACTTAAACAGATGTGGGGAATTATTATGCTAGAATATAAGTATCAAGGAAAACTCCCCAATAAAGATAATTATTCGTGTGCCGTTAAATATTCTTTACCTTTTCAGGGAACATGGATAGTTGTTAATGGTGGGGTGACACAAAATGATTCTCATTCTTGGGAAATTCCAACACAGAGATATGCGTATGACTTTATCATCTTAGATATAAACGGAAAGAGTTTTAATGGCAAAGAAACAATGCCTGAATCTTTTTACTGCTATGGCAAAGATATATTAGCACCAGCAGATGGAGTCGTCACAGAAGTTGGTAATGGGAACCCAGACAGCAAGATTACTGTGGATAGAAAAGCTACTTGTGCTGCTCGTGATATTCGTGGAAACTATGTACTTATTCAACATGACAAAGATGAGTACTCTCTTTTGGCACACTTGAAACCGGACAGTATAAAAGTTTCTGTTGGTCAGAGAGTAATGCGAGGAGAGAAGATAGCACTATGTGGAAATTCTGGAAATAGCTCTGAGCCGCATGTTCATTTTCAAATACAAGCAGGAACTAGTTTTTATTCATCTCCTGGGCTTCCTATAGAGTTTAATAACCTAACAGTAAATTCAACACCAAATTATGAATTGTTTGATGATAGAAAAATTTCAATAGAAAATACAAATACATATCCTCCATATATTGCAAGAGGGCAAAGTGTAAGTAATATCTGTTTGTAGTGAGTGTAAAAATATCAATTTGTCGTGAGATTATGAACAAAATGTGTAGTTGAGTTAGTTCACATTTTTTATATATTCTGAACTTTGAAGCGGTTTGGGATATTACTAATTGAAGCTAAGTGGCGACGGAATTCAGAGAACAATCCATCTAGCGTGCGTGCCCACAGCGTTTCTCGGATGCGGTCGCATGCTGACGCGGGTCATCCCAAAGAAGCCCGAGAAACGCCGTCACAGATGGTGACGATAGGCGACATGCTAGGAGAAGTTTGAAACAGATTTAATTAATGGTTTTTTAATATTGTTTTATAAGTAAAGGTAAAGTTAAATGATTAAGTTAAGAAGAACAAAATGGAAGAAGGTTGTTTTATGGATAAGCTTTTTGTGTATCCTTGCTGTTATTGGGATAGGTTGTTTTTTTGCCTACTCTTTTAAATTTTACGACAATAAAGCAGAAGCTAATATGACGACAAATACATCAAGTAGTGATTTGAATACAAAAGATGAAAAATTGAATTTTCTTAAGAAATATATGGTTCTAAATTCAGAAGTAATTGATACTGAGTTTCATATTATTTACCAAGATAACTCAGGAGGAGTACCAGGACCATCATACTGGGATATAAAGTTAGCACTAAAAGTTTCAAAAGATGAGACAAGCAAATGGGTAAATGAATATGAAGAGATTCCAGCAGATATGATTAGTTTGGATTGGTGGCAAGAGTTATACTTAGATGATAAGTTATGGAATAGACCTTCAATACCCCAATATTACAAACGAGCAAATGCATCATCATATATAGTTATTTATAAAGAAGAGGGGATTATTCTTAAGTATGTAACTACTATGAAACCTATACTTAAGAAGTAGGGAGTATAGCGATTTGAAAGTACTGCACAAGCACGATCGCCTATCAATATATCTGAGTTAAGGGCATGCTTGTGGGTCATCCTGCCCACATCGATTCATCGGGAACAAGTTCCTCCAAGCAGAAGGGCTTTGTAAGTCCGATTCATCGACGCCTCAGATACAAAACGTTAGATGAAACCCCACGAGTTTGTGTAATTCGGAAGTTTATCTCCAATAAGTCAAAGAAAGAGGATATTATGAAATTTGAGTTATTAGACTACTTGAACAAAAACTTTAAGGATGACATTTTGTCACCGGCGTTGTTTTACAATTGGGATATTGGAATTAGATTTGAGCTTGGGTCACCTTATAGAGGAACTGAAAATCCTGAATATTTCATAAAATTGAGAGAGAGAGCTGTAAAGATATTTGAATTTGTGTTTGAAGAGAATGACGATTTATTTGTTATTGTTAATAGTTTTGAAGCAGTTGAACCGTACGAAGTTTTTAATCAAGGAGAAGGAGTTTTTCCAAAATACATTAAGAACAAAAATGATGCTGGTCAAGTTGTTTGCGTTAAAGAAGAAAAAAATTTTGAAGAAGAAGGCGATCTATCATCCATTAGCTATCAACATTGTTTAAAATGCAAGAGAGATGATATTGACTACAGTAGGATTTTCGAAGCATTGGCAAACAGAGATTTCTTTAGAGAGCCATATATAAGTGACGGAGTTTATTTTGCGAATGTTTCCCAAGATATTATTTTTCATATGTATGATGATAGAGGACTTGATGTAGTTGCGAAAAACAAAGAAAACTTGCAGAAGTTGTACTTAATATTTAATAATTGGATTTTGGATTATGATAGGAAACAAATTGATGAGACATTTAAGCTAGGTTAGTTTTTTTGAGAAGGGCTCTGCGGGGCGTGGGGCATCATCTAACAAGCCCAGTCACGCAAGGGTGCGGAGGGTCAAAGCCAAAGAAGTAGTTCCGCACCACAGCTTTTCGCCAAGTGCAGTCCCACTAAGGCTCAAAGCCGTCGTGACTGGCAGACGTTAAATGAAATTGGTCGCAAGGTCGCCACATCCTGTGGGTACGCCTTGTTGGGCTATAACCCCTGTGTAACAAGCAGGAATAAAGCCTTAGGGGCAATTTATATAGAAATTGTACCAAACTGTTTTGTCGAAATCAAGGGGTGAAATTCCCTTTGCTGCCCTGAGTTAACATCGCTAATACCACCTGTCAAGTGGGAGATGGGGCAAGTACTAATCCTCTACTATGCGTCTTAAATCTGCCAGTTTAAGGGGTATAAAGTGTAGTGAAGTCGTAACCTGAAAAGCCTAAACCGCAAGGCATGGCATAATATATGGTGCGGGTATCCAAGAGGCATGGTTAATTAAAACTGAACATGTGTCGTAAAGCTTCGTCAGGCGGCGGCCAGTGAAAACTGGAAACTTGAAGGTGGGGCAATCCTTATGCCACGGTAGTATTGCTCATTGCAGCCTGAAATGACTGCAACTACATTGTACAACTATAACTCAAACAATGTACCCATTTGGGATAGAACCTTCCGGAGCACAGCAGGACCTAAACCTCTTAAAGAAAAGGATAGACAAAATGGAACAAGGGATGCAGCAAATAATGGAGCATGGCGGTGTAATGAAAGTATTTGCTGTACACAGGTATCGTAGTAGTCCGAGAGTGGGAAAGCCACTTACATGGCGAAGGGTACCAGACAGACTGATTTTAAATTTAAAACGAATGTGGAGCCTAACTCCCTTAGATAGGGTTGTGAACCATAGGAGACTATGAACATTACGCACAGCTTCACAAGCGAGACACAGCTAAAAGAAATACTTGATTTCATTTACAAGAAAAGCAAAGAAGGTAAAAGCTTTAATGGAATATTAGAAGCAGCATTTAACGAAGTAACAATAATAACTGCAATTCATAATATTAAAAGTAACAAAGGTGCAAATACACCAGGTATAGACGGAATCAGGATGGATAGAATACTTCAGATGGAGAAAGGAAAATTAATAGAACTGATACAAAAATCAATTATTAATTACAAAGCAAAACCAGTACGAAGAACATATATAAAGAAAGCAAACGGAAAACTAAGACCACTTGGAATACCCACTGTAATCGATAAAATAATTCAAGAATGCATAAAAATAATAATTGAGCCCATTTGCGAAGCCAAATTCTATCCTCAAAACTTTGGATTTAGACCCTACAGAGCAACATGTCATGCAATGAAATATGCAACAACACTAATAGGATTAAGAACTCAAGAAAAACCTACAATAGCAATAGAAGGAGACATTGAAGGATATTTTGACAACATAAACCATAGGATACTACTAAGAAAACTATATAGAATTGGAATAAAAGATAAAAGAGTTCTAAGCATAATAAAACAAATGCTAATAGCAGGATATGTTTATGACAACGAAGAAGTTTTGACAGATAAAGGAACTGTTCAAGGTGGGATAATAAGTCCGCTTTTGGCAAATGTATACCTTAATGACTTTGATTGGATGTTAGGAAGAATGTATCATCATCCTAAATCACATTATAAGAATGAGGCATCTGCAAGAACAGCATTAAAAAGAAAAGGTGTAAAACCTAAATATCTGATCCGTTACTGTGATGACTGGTTGATAATGACAACAATGTTGAGTGAGGCAATAAAGATTCTAAAATACCTGCAAAAATACTACAAACATAGATTAAAGCTTAAATTATCTGAAGAAAAGACATTAATAACAGACCTTACAAAAACAAGAGCTAAATTTTTAGGGTATGAATTACTGGCGGCACCACCTAGAGCAAGGCCAGATAATAAAGGATTTAAAGGAATAGTCGGCAAATTTTATCCAGATAAAACAAAAGTTATTGCAAAAGTAGATATTATATGTAAAGAAATATATAAACTACGAGGAATGACTAATACAAAAACAATGGCAGCCCAAATTGAAAGAATTAACTCAATAATAACAGGAGCGGCAGAATATTATAAAGTGGCAATATGCAGTAACACTTACGGATATATGGATAACAGAATAAAACAGACTGCATACAGAACATTCAGAAAGATTTATGGCAAGAAGTATAAGAAACATCATATTCCAATGGCTAAGCTTAGTAATAGACCTCAAAGACACGAAAAACGACAAGACAAAACATTTGCTGTAGAACACAATGAAAAATGGATAGGAATAACCAAAGCTTACATAACACACAGTCAAAGGGATAAATACAACTATAATCAAAAGATGACGCCATACTCAAGTGAAGGACGCCAGCTTTATATTATCGAAAGTAAAGGTAGAAAGATACCAGCATTAGACCGACCTCCAATTTATGAAGATGTAGAACTTTTTACATGTGAAGAGAAAAGCTTTAATAATTTTGAGTATTATATGAACAGGGAATATGCCTATAACAGGGATAGGGGGCGATGTAAAATTTGTGGAGAGAATTTAAGGCCAAAATTTAGACATTGCCAAAGGCTAGATGGAACATTGCCGCTGGATAAAATAAATAGAGTACCAAATTTAGCGTGGTTTTGTTATAATTGTATGAAGATAATAACTGGTGGAGAAATACCACCAAATATAAACTCTAAAATGAAATCAAAGATTGAAAGATATAGAGCAAAGCTAAAAGTTTTAAATTAAAGCTAGTTGTTATCGTGAGGTAACAAAGAGTCGAAAGCCGAGGGAGGCAAGTAGGTTGGTTTGTTGGAAAGCCGGATGAATCGAAAGGTTCCTGTCCGGTTTGGAGCCGGGGAAAAGCCGGAGATCACGTCAAAGGCTTACCTATGGCTA
>VLTH01000002.1:814960-820029 GCA_008125075.1 Acetivibrio alkalicellulosi
AGAAATACCACCAAATATAAACTCTAAAATGAAATCAAAGATTGAAAGATATAGAGCAAAGCTAAAAGTTTTAAATTAAAGCTAGTTGTTATCGTGAGGTAACAAAGAGTCGAAAGCCGAGGGAGGCAAGTAGGTTGGTTTGTTGGAAAGCCGGATGAATCGAAAGGTTCCTGTCCGGTTTGGAGCCGGGGAAAAGCCGGAGATCACGTCAAAGGCTTACCTATGGCTATGCGGATTTGGAGAGTAAGACTTTGGAGTATTAAAATAAAGATTATAAAGATTAATTATAAAATTGTTCAAATAAAATTGAAACTATATCGGAATATTGATATAATATTGATATAATAAATTTGGAGGTAATTTTTATGCCATCAATAAGACCAAGTTCTGATTTAAGGAATAATTATAGTGAAATATCTGAATTCTGTCACAAATATAATGAACCTGTATATATAACCAAAAATGGTCAAGGGGATTTAGCAGTTATGAGTATTGAAACTTATGAACGACTTGTAGGTAAGTATGAATTATATAAATTACTTGAAGAAGGCATAGATGCAATGAAACAAAAAAAAGTCCGATCATTTCGTAATGCCTTAGCTGATATTAAGGAAAAGATAGAAAATGAGTAGATATTATATCGAAATTACTGGACCAGCAGAAAAAGACTTGTACGAAATAGGATATTATATTGCTAAAGAATTATTGGAGCCAGGAATTGCCATAAAAGTAATTGAAAAGATTAGTGACGGAATTTTAAAACTTGAGGAAATGCCTAGGAGGAATGCATTAGTTGAAGATGAAAGGCTAGCTAATCAAGGTATTCGTAAAATTATTGTAGAAAACTACATTGTTTTTTATATTTTTTACGAAGAACATAAAAGAGTTACAATTGTTAGAATACTTCATAGTAGGAGAGATTGGTTAAACTTACTATAGTTAAATATGGGAATTAAAGGGTCGGACGCAGGCCGCGACATCGTGTCGCAGGTTAAAAACCATTTAAATAAGTAGAGGATAAAGTAATGATATCATCAATAACAAAGGATAAAATATCACCTGACTATGTATTTGTTTTAAAAACAAGTCAATTTGAAAAAGTATTAGCAGATAATAATATAGATATTGATGTTACATTAATATATTGGAAGCCTCAAATAATTGGGTCAGTACTTGAAGTATATTTTTGGTTGCCAAATGATAATGTATCATATAATAGATTGTATGTTAGGGCAGGCGTACTATTGAAAAAAGATATTATTTTGGCTAGAGCACTCATGGTAGAAGAGGTGCTTCCGAATTTCATAGAGTGGTTTAAAGGCATTGAGATGACAGACAAATTATCTAATAAATATAAAAAGTCATATTTTAATGCATGTTTGATTGATGACAAGATACATGTTAATAAAGATTAGGAATTGCCAGTTGTAGTACTCAAAGCTAAAACCGAAAAAGTGTTTGAGAGTATAACAAATAGTGGGATACAAATTGATATTGAAGACTTTAATGGATGTTGGGCATGGCCTGAATATGATGATTTAGGTGTTAAAAATTTATTATAACAAAATGTGAAGCAGCAGCTGGGACAGTTAGGTAATTTGCCTGAAAATAAACTTGCATGATGTCAAATATCATGCAAGTTTATTTTCAGGCAAAAAACAAAAGAAAACAGCTATATCTTAAAATATTTACGATAGAACAAGATTACATAGAATATCGAACATAAGTTCTGGATGTATTAAAATTCAAAATAATCATTTAATATATACAAATTGTTGTAAATCTGCTATTTTAAAATTATGTTATAATATGTTAGAGGAAGATTTACATATATAAATTTGTGTATAGCATTACGGCATTCTTACAGTTCGGTTTGATTTTATAATGCTACGATGCTTATAAACGATGGAGGAAAACAAAAAAAGAGCAAACAGACCACCTTTACAGTAGCATAACTTTAAACTTCCACAAGGGTTCGGTTAGCAGAAGCATGAAGAAGGGCTAACGGGGTCATCCCATGTAGAAAGCCCGACCCAAATCGCCTCAGCTAGATAGGAGATATCTACGCTTCGTCGATTTCGGGAGTTATTATAGTCCTACGACATGAGAGGAGGGCGGCACATCCATGTGCCGGTTTTGAAAGCAAAGATTTGAAGATTAATTGACATGTTAGTTTTAAAAGAATTATATATGATTTATATTAAGGGGGCATATCTTTGACAGATCAGGAAATTCTGTTGAATGAGTTGAAAACTGAAATTATCGATCAATTTTACAAAAAAACTGTTATTGCAATTTTTGTTATATCAATAACATATATAATTGGGTTGATATTATTTATAACATTATTAGCATTAAAATCATATTATTGTATTTTGACTATAATCTTTCCTGTGTTTGGTTATATGTGGCTTATGACATTTGGAGCTAAGTACGTAAATAATCATTATGGATTAAAGGATACTTCTTCTGGTACGATAGTTTTTATAAGAAGAAGGCGAAATTACAGTGCATTTCCTATTATCCATGTTTTTTTCTTATTACGGCAATAGTTCGATTGAAATATGAAATAAACAATTTAATACTAATTAAAAAAGAACTATCTAAAATCCGCTAATTTAAAATACAAGAAGTAAGCAATAATTTGAGTCTTTCTTGAGGCCGCATCATCCATGATGCTCTTGCTAAACTTATGCAAACTGAAACCAATAATAAGAGTTTTAGGTGCCACGTCCGTGTGGCTCTGGCTTCGTGGGTCATGGGGCAGCACATAACCATATATCTAATAAAGGGCATTCTCATGGATCATCCTGCCCACAGCTTTTCGCCTAAGATAGGAGCTATCTAAGGCAGAAAGCCACCTCAGATACAAACCGTTGAACTAAACGGCTTACGCGGCGGTGGCTGTTGCTTGTTTTAATCTCGAGTAAAATATATAACAATTATACTATACTTTCCTTTAAAATTAAATCAAATAATTTTTAAAGGAGAGTGTCTATTATAACAATAGATAATGTTCTTATTGATACTGGATAAGGAAACACAATTTTTTAAATAGATGTTTTAGAAAATATTGGAATTAAACCTGAAGATGAAGATATAATTGCCACTATTTCAGGTGTTGGTGGTTCAGAGTTTGTATTTATTAAAGTAATTGATTATATCTAATCTTAAAAAACCTTTAGGTAGAACATGCATGAGAAACCTTCTTATAAATTCAAAAACAGAAAGATTCATTACCTTTTCTTTGTTGTTATCTTTATAATCTCGCCATTTAAAATAAACACGATTATCTTTAACGGTTATTAGTCTGCTATTTGTTATTGCAATTTTATGAGTGTATCTACCAAGATACTCAATAACATTTTCAGGAGTTTTAAATGGTGGTTTACAATAGACAACCCATTCTTTAGTATAAAGCTCATTTTTAAGAGCTTTATAGTCAATTTCATTTGAAATGATTATATCTTTTCTTTCTAAAAGTAAACACAAATTATTCATAAACGTTCCTCTAAATTTCCTGCTAAGTACTTTTACAGGAATAAAGATTTTTTTTCTTGTAAAATGTCTTAAGTGCATTAGGTATTTTTTTTCAGTTGAAGTTGCAAATCCTCTAAGTTCCATTCCTTGTTTCATTTTTTCAAATGCTTTGTTATTTGTCATAATAGACACTCTACTTTAAAAATTATTTGATTTAATTTTAAAGGAAAGTATAGTATAATTGTTATATATTTTACTCGAGATTAAAACAAGCAACAGCCACCGCGTAGGCGGTTTAGTTCAACAATGTATGGTTCCAAGGGCTACTCCACATGGCAGAGGCTAAGATAAGAGCTATCTAAGCCTCTGCCACGTCAGTCATACTAATACGTTATATAAAATCGCGCGCAGACCGCCACATCGTGTGGCGGATTTAATGAGGTTGTACTTTGGAGTATAAAAACATTGAAATAATAAAGGTATGGGGAGACTTGATATGGTCTATTTTCAATCAACAAGATTAGTATTTCGGGATTGGAGAGAAGAAGATTTAGATGATTTTAGAAAAATGAATAGTGACAGTCAGGTCATGGAGTATTTTCCCAATGTTCTATCTAATGTTGAAACAGATACGTTATATCAAAGAATTCAAAATGAATTTAAGGAATATGGATATGGACTTTATGCAGTAGAAGTAAAAGATGAAAATGAATTCATAGGATTTATAGGATTTCATTGGGCAAACATTAAGATAGAATTTACACCATTTATCGAAATTGGATGGAGATTAAAAAAAGAAGCATGGGGAAAAGGCTATGCAACAGAGGGCGCTATAAAATGTTTGTCACATGGTTTCAATTGTTTGGGCTTTAACGAGGTATATAGTTTTACATCTAAAGTTAATACAAAGTCGGAAAATGTAATGAGGAAAATTGGGATGTCAAAAAAACTAGAATTTAACCACCCGAATATTGACTATAATAGTATATTGTGCAAACATTTACTTTATCATATTTCATCCTTACAATATAATAGTCTAATTAATACATATCGCAGCGGAAGCTGCAATCAAAGTAGTAAGTTCCGCTGCGACAAACAGAGGAACTATATCTTCTAAAAAGTTTGCTAAAAAAGCAAACTTTTTTGAGAAGAATAGTATAACTAGACGATCTTCGAAATGTGGGGAAAACGGCACATCCATGTGCCGATTAGAAAGAATGGCTTTGAAGAATATTTTGTTGGGTTACACTTTGACGGAGGAAATTTTGATGAATTACATTAATAGGGTTTTTACAGTTGCACTATTGATTGCTCTGGCTGTTTGTGGAATTGGCATATTTTTGCCTTTTCACAGTGGATTTCATTTTATGAATAGGAACTTATACAATTATTTGTTTCTGATTGTTTTAGTGAATTTTTATTTGTGTTTTTAAAAAAGTACACAATGTTGTACAAGGTTGCATCATTATGTCTGTCGATATTTATAGTATTATTAGATAGTAGAATGAATTATATTTCTAGGTTGAATATTTTCCATTGTTTATTGGTGTGATATTTGCAATTGCTTTTATTGTCTTATTGTTAGTAAA
>VLTH01000002.1:820129-831587 GCA_008125075.1 Acetivibrio alkalicellulosi
AGCTTTATATTATCGAAAGTAAAGGTAGAAAGATACCAGCATTAGCCCGACCTCCAAATTATGAAGATGTAGAACTTTTTACATGTGAAGAGAAAAGCTTTAATAATTTTGAGTATTATATGAACAGGGAATATGCCTATAACAGGGATAGGGGGCGATGTAAAATTTGTGGAGAGAATTTAAGGCCAAAATTTAGACATTGCCAAAGGCTAGATGGAACATTGCCGCTGGATAAAATAAATAGAGTACCAAATTTAGCGTGGTTTTGTTATAATTGTATGAAGATAATAACTGGTGGAGAAATACCACCAAATATAAACTCTAAAATGAAATCAAAGATTGAAAGATATAGAGCAAAGCTAAAAGTTTTAAATTAAAGCTAGTTGTTATCGTGAGGTAACAAAGAGTCGAAAGCCGAGGGAGGCAAGTAGGTTGGTTTGTTGGAAAGCCGGATGAATCGAAAGGTTCCTGTCCGGTTTGGAGCCGGGGAAAAGCCGGAGATCACGTCAAAGGCTTACCTATGGCTATCGGGTTTGCAAGGGTTAAGCTTTGAAGTATATTATACGATCAAAAAAGATTATAGATACTTATTATAAAACTAAAAACAGTTCAAGTGAGGTGGCTCTATGTATAAGCAGCAAATTAATATTATATTTGATCCCAAAAATGATTCTTATAAAAAGGGGGCATTTTTTGAAGATATTATAGCAAATGTATTTAAATCTCAAAGATATAGAGTGAAAGAGCGGGTCAATTTTACAGGTATGGAGATTGATTTAATTGCTGAACATAAAGATAGAAACAATGAATTAATTTATATAGAGTGTAAAGCTAAAGAAAGTTTAGAGTCAAAAGATATAAAAAGCTTTGCTTTTAATACAAAATTTCAGAGTGGTAAATTTGGTTATTTTTTATCAATAACTGATTACGCTCATCAGGTTGCAGGATTAATTGATGAGATGTCAAAAAAGACGGAATATGATAACTTGTATTTTTTTGGCCCGAGTAAAATAATAGAATTACTTGAAGAATCTAAGTTTATAAAAAAAGTTAACGATATTACTTTCCCTTTAAATGTTGCTAAATCCATATTAGTATATTCATTTTTTGGTATTTATCGAATTTTTATTTTCAACGAATATACTATTTCTAATAAATTTACAGTTTTTAATGCTAAAGATAATGAAATAGTAGATAATGAAGAAATTCTACTAGAATTAAATGAATATATAGATGAATTAAAAGATTTAGAGTTCGTTAACATCCAATTAATCAACTTATCCACAAATTCCAATTCCCAAGACATTGGGAATTTAAGCAATAAGATTGATGCGTTGCTTGAGACGGTTGCAGAAGTAAAACAAAGTGATAATTGGTATGATTATTTACCTACCTCAAGTAAACATTTTGTGGGAAGAAAAGATCTGCTTAAAGAATTCTCTGATTTCATGTTAACTATAGTTAGTAAAACAAGTTCAAAAAGAGTTTTTTATATTGACGGAAAGTCAGGATGGGGTAAAAGCTCCCTGATAGCAACTATTAGAGACACTATTAGAAATAATAATAATAAAAATCAATATTATATTTTTGCAGTTGATACAAGAAGTGCTTCAACGAATAATTTTATTGCATTAGCTTTTACAAAAATGGTCTCAAAAGCTTATAATGATGGGTTTTTAACTGGATATAACTATGGTGAACAGCTTAATATAATTTCAAGTTTTGATATTCTTGGTTCAGATAGCGTTAATCAACTTATCAACTATTTAAAAATCAAAAATAAATACTTAGTAATTATTTTTGATCAATTTGAAGATGTTTTTAGAAAATCGGAAATATTTAAAGTATTTTATAAATTTTTAAATGATATTAATAATGCATGTTCTAATATAGTATTGGGATTTTCATGGAAATCAGAAATAAATATACCAATAGGTCACGAAGCTTATTATTTATGGCAAAATATTAAGAGCGAAACTTTGTGCATTCATATGAGGGAATTTGATTCAAAGGAAGTTATAGGTGTGATTAATCAATTACAAAATTCTATAAAAGTTCCTCTTGATACAAATATAAAAAGGCGTATCATAGAAGGCTCACAAGGATTTCCATGGCTTACTAAGAAATTATGCATACATACTTATAACCAAATAAAAAGTGGGCAATCAGTTGAAAAGCTAATTGAGCAAGAATTAAACATTAAAGCACTTTTTGAAAAAGATGTTGAAGGGCTTTCACCACAAGAGATAAAATCATTGAGATATATAGCTCAAAGGGCATATGATGGGAATATTTTTGATGCAACTGAAATTGATGAATATGTTGATAATCAAGTACTAACTGCACTTATCTATAAGAGGTTAGTTATTCAATCTGGTCCTAAATATAATATATATTGGGATATTTTTAGAGATTATCTTGTAACTGATGAAATACCACTAATTGGGGAAAGCTATATTTTGAGGCAAAGTCCGAATACCTGTCTTCAATTGTTTCTTGCATTTAGTAATAAAGAGCGATTAACAGTTCAAGAGCTATCGAGCATATATTCAAAACCTATATCTGAAAAAAGTATTGATAATATATTGAGAGAGCTTATAAACTTTGGACTTATTTCTAAGGAAGGTGAAAGTTTAAAGGTTAACTGTAGTAAAAGTGAAGTATCTAAGGAGTATTTTATAAGATATTTACAAACTAAATTTGAACGTTATACACCTTTTTTAAAAATTAAAGGAATGAGAGATACTACATCAGTTGCTCAGATAGAAAAAATATTGCAAGATACTTTCAAAGGGAATACATTTAAAAATGCTACTTGGGAAATATATACAAAAACATTTATTAGCTGGATTAGTTTTTTAGGCTTAAATAATTTTGATGAGTTAGATTTCTCATTTCATGACAAGAACCTACGTAAGTTTCCAAATAAGAAAACAAAAGATCAATTGAGTAGTTTTACACCTCAAAAGCCTATAATGGATAATATAGTTGCTTTTAAGGAAATAATTTCAAATACGTATAATTTTGAAAAAAGTAATACAACTAAACTATTATATGACCTCAGTGCAATAGGGTTGCTATACTATTGGGGTAATAATGTGATGTTAAATAAAACAGGAAAGGAATTATCGAAAATTAATAATGAATATGAATTTATACAAGCTTTTTGTGAAATTGCTCGAAAACCGATAAAAATAGAAAAAGCTATACAATATATCAAAGATAATAATATTACAAAAATAAAAGAGTTTAAGCTAATAGCGGAAAACTTAGTGGAAAATATAAACTCTAAAGCATACAAAACCCATACACTTGGCAAAATATTTAATTGGGCTATGTTTATAATATCAAATGAGAAATAGTAATAATAAGGCTTGAAATATGAAAGATAAATAATTAAGTGTAAAGAATACAGGGTTAAGCAAATGAGTGTGTAACTTCGGGTTTATAGAAAGTGCCCCACGTCCTGTGGGGCTCTGCATCACGGGGCGACCAACTTCACTTAACAATATGTATCTGTGAAGGTGTGGTAGAGAAAGGGCATGTAGTAAGCCACACCACATCGATTCGCCAAGTGCAGTCGCACTAAGGCTCATCGACGTCAGATACACTGAACGTTGAACGAAGCCGCTTACGCGGCAGCCCCAATTTTAAATATGGCAAACTTATTCCTCCAAGTGGTAGACTAGACTAAACAAAAACCACTAAGGAGGAATTTTTATGTCAAAATTAAAAGAAAACTTTATTCGGGACATGCAGCTCAAAGGATACAGAGATAAGACTCAGAAGTCATATCTTATGCATCTTAAAGGAATAACCCGCTATTACAGGAAGTCACCAGAATATTTAGGAAGTGAAGAGATTAAAAATTACATGTACTATATGCTCAATGAAAGGGGATATAGCAACGATTATATTAGGGGTTGTTACAGTGCACTTCGATTTTTTTATACCACTACATTGCAAAAAGAATGGTCAAAGTTCTCTATACCCCAAGCAAGAAGGAAACGCAAGCTGCCAGAAGTAATGTCAATAGAAGAAATAGACAGGTTATTTAATGTTACAAAAAACCTTAAGCATAAAGCAATATTAATGATAATATATTCATCAGGGCTAAGAGTAAGTGAAGGGTGTAATTTGAGAATTGGAGATATTGATTCGAAAAGAATGGCTGTAAGAGTAAGAAGTGGTAAGGGAGACAAAGATAGATATACTATTTTATCGGAATTGGCACTAGAAAACCTGAGAATATATTGGAAAGAACAAGGTTTGAAAAATAATTATAATAATGACACTTACCTTTTCCCAGGAGGAGTTAAAGGAAAACCACTTACAACAAGAACAGTTCAACGAGTATTTAAAGAGGCAAAAAACAAAGCAGGAATAATAAAAGATGTTACTGTACATAGCTTAAGGCATAGTTTTGCAACTCACATGTTAGAACTTAAAAATGATGTATACCATATACAAAAGTTACTTGGACATAAAACAGTGAAAACCACTTCAAGGTATATCCATATAAGCCAGCAGAGAGCACTTAATATTAAAAGTCCTATGGATGTACTGGGGAGGTTATAATAATGATTGAGATAGCAGATATACTAAATTTACATGCAGATGAATATATAAAAGAAAAAAAGCTTCCATATCATGTGCAAAGAGCAATAGACGATATAAGAAAATGTAGAACAGAAAAGAACGGAGTTCATATAAGTGAATGTGACCATTGTGGATATAGCCAGATTGACTACAATTCATGTAGAAACAGACACTGTCCTAAATGTCAGTGGCAGGCACGGGAAGAATGGGTAGAAAAAAGAAAGCAGGAGTTATTGCCTGTGGAGTACTACCATGTGGTATTTACAGTGCCGGAACAGTTAAATAGCATATTTCTTAAAAACCAAAGTGTTATGTATAATATGCTATTTAAAGCAACCTCAGAAACTTTAATTACTCTAAGTAAAGATCCAAAGTGGATAGGAGGAGAGATAGGATTTATATCAATATTGCATACATGGGGACAAAATCTGTCTTTTCATCCACACATACATAATATCGTAACTGGAGGAGGACTTTCAGAAGATAAAAACAAATGGCTTTCCTGTAGAAAGGGATTTTTTATACGGGTTGAAGTAATGTCATCTATGTTTAAGAAAAAATTTATTGATACTTTTGAGAGAGCATATCATGGAGGTAAACTAAAATTTTATGGAGATATAAAAGAATATGAAAATCCAAAAATTTTTTATGAATTAATACTAACACTAAGAAATAAAGATTGGGTAATATACAGTAAACCACCATTTGGTGGCCCTGAAAAAGTACTTGAGTATATCGGAAGGTATACCCATAGAGTAGCGATATCAAATAGTAGAATAAAATCATTTGAAAACGGAAAAGTCACTTTTAGTTGGAGAGATTATAAGGATGATAATAAGAAAAAAGATATGACGTTAGAATCAAAGGAGTTTATTAAGCGGTTCTTATTGCATATTCTTCCTAAAGGGATGGTCAAAATTAGATACTATGGTATTTGGGGTAATAATAACAAGAATGAAAAATTGAAAATATGTCAGGAGCTTTTGAACGATAAGGTAACAAATAAATATTTAGTTAATAAAAAAGAAGAGGAAAAGAGATTAAATGAAAATATCTGTAAATGTTGTGCTGAAGGAAGTATGGTAGTGAAAAGGGTAATAAGATGTAAAAAACATCCACCTTTTAAAAAACCACTAAAAGTAGCCTAGATAATAGAATTTTATAAAAAGGGATGCAATGGCATCTTTATTTGTGTTGCTAAAAATTTGAATAATCAGACCAGTAATAAAAATTAAAATGGTTTTAAACTAAAAGGTCTAATAATTTAAAAATTTTCACTGGCAAAAAGTAGTTTGAAATGGTATTATTAAGGTAAATGAAGTGGTAAAGGTTAGGATGTAGGGGTGGATGAAAATCCATCATATAATAGCAAAACAATACTTGGGTATTCGTTCAACGGAATCCAATCTGAAATTGAGCAAGGTCTGAAGCAAGTTTAGGGTTTAGAGTTCTAACCCTAGCTTTGTTTCAGATTATGCTCAACTTCAGATTGAATCCTAAGCATTGAACGAAATGCCTCTGAACAAGGAGTGGGCGCTGGGGTCTTGGAGGTAGTTTGTAGGCAATGCATAAAATGTAATATGTGAATTATTTAGGTTTTTTATAATTATAGTTATAAATGCTTAGGACATATATATTGGATGTATGACTTTTAAATATTTTCGACACACGAAGGAAATATTTAGGGAAGTTATTGGGGGCTCAGATCGTCCAACAACGCATACCCTCAGAGGTCACGGGTAGAAGGAACAAGAAGTATTGTCGTGCAACATGAACTCAGCTAGATAAGAGCTATCTACACTTTAACCACGATGGGTATGCAAACGTTATCAAACAAAAGAAGGAGTTGAATAAATGAAGTACATATCATTAAGTCTAATAGTTCTGTTTTATATTTTCTTTTTTCTAAGAGCTATTATCTTGTCTAGAAAAATAGGTAAAAGTATTAAAGCAAAAGATGTTGTATTAAACATCGCTATAATTTCAGCTAGCATATCAAGTGTTATTTTTATACTGAAAAAGACATTGCCAAATTCCGAAGTTTATACATTAACAATTGGAGATTCAATAGGATTTGAAATTGTAGGTACAATATTAATTGGAATCGGACTACTATTTAGTACAATCGCATCTTTGAATTTAGGGCGGTCATGGAGAGTCGGTGTTAATAATAGTGAAAAAACGGAACTAATCACAAAAGGTATCTATAAGTTTTCTAGAAATCCATATTTTCTGTTTTATGACATTGTTTTAATTGGATTGTCTCTATCGTCACAATCTATTCTTGTAATTGTTTTTTCACTAACGACAATTAGTATGTTTCATATCTTAATTCTAAAAGAAGAAAAGTATTTGGAAAATGTACATGGCGGGGAATATATAAAGTATAAAAAGCAAACAAGGAGATATTTTTAATGTTTGTCACGTTCGCACAACAGCGAATGCTCTGCTTGCGCCTAAATTGCCACCTGCTAGATTTTTCGTGGAGGTAGCTGGGGTGAAGAGTCAAGATCGTGTCGTCGGCGAAGTCATCCAACGTTTAGCAAGAACTTTATAAACGAGATATAAATTATAGAATGATATATACAGTTTTTTAGAATCAAGTGCATATGAAAAGCACAAAGTATAATTGACAAAAGTCGAGAAGATAAGACTGATAGCTTTTGAGACTGTTAAGAGCACGAGTAGTTCAAAGTAATACCAAAAAGAATACTAGGGAAAGTCGTTGGGGTTTTGGGTGTTTAAGGGGCACAGCGTCCAACAACGCATACCCACAGAGGGCACGGGAAGAAGGAGCAAGGAGTGTGACCGTGCCACATGGATTCAGCTAGATAAGAGCTATCTACGCTTCATCCACGTTGGGTATGCACACGTTAGTTGCTAATATCGGCATGTAAAAGAAGGGCTTTGAAGGTCAGTTTTTTTTAGTGACCTGTTAACAAATATAGGGTATAATATTATTAAAGACATAATATTAATTTGGAGATGATAGAGAATGAGTTTAGCAGAGAAACTTATTAAGGATTTTGAACAATTATCAGAAAATAAGAAGAAAGAAGTCATTGATTTCGTTGAGTTCCTAAAAATAAAGGAAAGAAAAGAAAAAATGGAATTAATGGATTCTGTTATTGATGAGAATGAGGAAGCATTAAAGGAGCTAGCAAAATAATGAAGTTTATTGATTTAGAGGAATTAGAGTTTTTTCATAATCAAATTATTGAAAGAACTGGGGGAAGTAAAGGGATAAGAGATAAGAATTTGCTTGAAAGTGCTATAAGTAAGCCTTTTCAAACTTTTGGTGGGGAAGATTTATATAAAGAAATAATTGATAAAATATCCGCTATTACTTTTAGTCTTATTAATAATCATGGTTTTATTGATGGGAATAAAAGAATTGGTGTGTCAGTCATGTTATTATTACTCCGATTGAATGATGTTGAAATTAAATATACGCAACAAGACTTGATAGAATTTGGGTTGGTTGTTGCCACAGGAAAATATAATGAAGAAAGTATAAAAGAATGGATTGAAATGAAAAAGGTGAAAAAGGCATAGGCCTTTTTTCTATATGAATGCCGATACTACATCTAACAATGCATGGAAGTAAAGGGGCGGGTTAGAAGAGCACGAAGAAAGTTCTCTGAAGAAGGAGCATGGAGTATGCCGCACCAAATTCCATCGCCAGTGCAAGCACGCTCACGGGTCTTTCTAAAGGGTCTGGCTCTGGAACTTCTTCCATGCGTGATGTTAGTACGCCAAGCAAAGCTTGGTACTTTTGACAGGGTGAAAGTCCTTGTCGGACAAGGTTTAGCCAACCATCCATATCGAGTGTTGCGCCGAAACTGGTAACAGCTAGGTGAAGTGTACACAGAGAACTATATAGGCCAAAAGGATGGCCGTAACATCCTGGAGCATATTCAGCCCCGTAAACGCTAAAAAGCAGATGACGACATGGTTATCGTCATGGAAGTCAAAACAAAGGAATCGATAAAGGCAAGATTCTGGAGGGTCTGTCGGGGTCAGAGAACTTGGCATGTATAGAGAAAAGTATCAGGAACTTGGGAGACCCTGTTGTCTCCTGCTAGACAGGTAAGCCTACCCAATCGATAAAGAGGATGGCTGAAGGATGATAGGGAGTCGGACTAACTCATAGTACTCTGAGAACGGGAGATCCGTTTACATGGTGAAGGGGTTAACAAATATACGTAGCCGGCAAAGGAAACATTGTCCGGACTGGAGGATTGGAGGAAACAATGCAAACCCAGGATGCATGGGCGAGCAGTGTAGCGTAGCGAAACGACCAGCCTCACTGCTGGGAATAGCGAACAAAGCAAAACAAGATAAGAAGTACAAATTTGGGAACTTGTACGAGCTCATAAATAAGAGAACACTCTATGAAGCATGGAGAAGAATCAACAAGGGAGCAGTAGCAGGAGTTGACAAGGAGACTGTAAAGGAGTTTAAAGCTAACTTGGAATCAAACTTAGACAAAATGGTAAATGAGTTAAAGAATAAAAAGTACAAAGCAAAACTTGTCAAAAGAGTGTACATACCTAAAGGAGAAAAAGGTACAAGACCTTTAGGACTGCCAGTATTAAGGGACAAGATAATACAAAGGGCAGCAGCAAGCATACTAGAGGCGATTTATGAGCAAGATTTTATTGAAGACAGCTATGGTTATAGACCTGGTAAGAATGCACATATGGCTATAAATGCAATTAAGGAAGAAATAAGTGGGAAATATAACTATGTAGTAGAAGCAGACATTAAAGGGTTTTTCAACAACATAGACCATGATTGGATGATAAGGATGCTAGAAGAAAGAGTAAAGGATAAGGCATTTATTGGACTGATAAGAAGATGGTTAAAAGCGGGAATCTTAGAGCCAGATGGCAAAGTAGGCAATCCAGAGAAAGGATGCCCTCAAGGGTCAATAATCAGTCCGATATTAGCAAATATTTATCTCCACTATGTTATAGATTTATGGTATATGAAGAAAGTGAAACCTGATGCAGGGAAAGAAGCCTATTACTGTAGGTCAGCTGATGATTTTATTTTTGGATTCAGGTACAAAGAAGATGCAGAAAAGCTACTAAGTGCACTTGGAGCGAGATTGGGAAAGTTTGGTCTTGAGCTAGCAGAAGAGAAAACAGGAATAGTGTTCTTTTCCAGATTTAAAAAGCACTTAGGAAACAAATTTAGCTTTTTAGGGTTTGACTTTAGGTGGAAAGAATCAAGAAATAAGAAGGACTACATATGGAGACAAACCCCAAGAGAATGACAAAATCATTAAAGGCATTTTCAGCATGGTGTAAAGAAAACAGGAATAATCGTATAAGGAAAATAGTAGATATGGTAAACAGAAAATTAAGAGGATATTTTAACTACTATGCAATACAAGGAAATAGCATTAAAATAAACAAGTTCTATAGTATAGCAACAGGAATTCTCTATAAATGGCTTAATAGAAGAAGTCAGAAGAAAAGCTTTAACTTTGAGGAATTTAATAAAAAGATGAAATACTATGGCTTAATAAAGCCAAGGATTTTAAAAAGTCTATACAAGCAAATGAGTATTGAAGATTATAATTTTGTTTAGATTACGGAAGCGAGTATATTTGAGGAGCCCAGTGCGGTAATTCCGCACGCTGGGATCTGTGCGGGGGCTGTTGGGTAACTGGCAGTTCTACCGTGACTTTTAAATCCTTTTGAAATATGTTCAGATTTAAAGTGTTTGTTTAAAGGTGGTTTATTTATAAATGCAAAATATTATAAACTGAAGAGTAATTATAATGGGGAATCAAATAAAAATAAGAAAATAAACATGGAGGTGAGCAGGAAATGATTTTAATAATACAAAGTATTATTGCATGTATTGTGTTTACTTTGATTATAATTCCTTCACAGTATAAAAATCCAGTAAAATATATTAGGTCGTATCCACCAAGAATTAGAAAAAGAGCTGAAAGTTTGCCACAATATAAAAATTTTATTCACAAAGAAGAAAAAAGACAAGTAATAGTGAAAATAGTAGCAGCGTTATTGATTGCTGTAATTTTGTCACTTGTGGCATATTTTTCAGGTGCTAAAAGCTTTTTTTCTACATATTTTCATGTCTTTATGTTATTTTTTGCTGTAAATATTTATGATGTGTTTATTTTAGATATTGGATTATTTTGCCACAGTAAAAAATTAAGAATACCCGGAACAGAAGATATGGATAAAGAATATAAAAATCCATGGTTTCATGTAGTAGGTGGTATTAAAGGAACAGCTATCGGTGCTGTTGTTGCATTGTTATCAGGAGCTATTACACATATTATATCCTTTTTATAATGGAAAGTGCAAATTATACATATTATGCACGTTAGATTTGTTTGGGATAGTACTAACTTTGAAGTGAAGAGGTGAAGGACATCAGAGAACAATATAGTTCTGGCAATTCCACCCGCAAAGGGTAGTCGCCCTAAGCGGCTGAAAAAGCAGAACTACAAAACGTTATATAAAATCGCGCGCAGGCCGCCCCATCCTGGGGTACGCCTTGTTGGGCTATAACCCCTGTGTAACAAGCAGGAATAAAGCCTTAGGGGCAATTTATATAGAAATTGTACCAAACTGTTTTGTCGAAATCAAGGGGTGAAATTCCCTTTACTGCCCTGAGTTAACATCGCTAATACCACCTGTCAAGTGGGAGATGGGGCAAGTACTAATCCTCTACTATGCGTCTTAAATCTGCCCAGTTTAAGGGGTATAAAGTGTAGTGAAGTCGTAACCTGAAAGCCTAAACCGCAAGGCATGGCATAATATATGGTGCGGGTATCCAAGAGGCATGGTTAATTAAACTGAACATGTGTCGTAAA
>VLTH01000002.1:831687-996124 GCA_008125075.1 Acetivibrio alkalicellulosi
TTTTAGAAGACGCCGTATCATATGCCGAACATGCAAACAACTATAATATTTGGAAGTATTTTAGAGATGAATTTCCAAATCCATATACAATTGAAAAAGCAAAAGAGTACATAGGCAATATTTGTGATACAAATCAAAAAACTTATCTTGCTATATCATTACATGATATAGTTATAGGTGATATACATGTTGCGCAACAAACAGATATACTTAAGTTATCAGGATTTTTAGGATATTGGTTAGCAGAAGAATTTTGGGGAAAAGGAATAATGACAGAAGCTGTCAGGGTTTTCACAAAATACATATTTGATAATTCAGAGGTAATAAGAATATTTGCAAGGGTATTTTCAAATAATGTTGGTTCAATGAAAGTACTAGAGAAAGCAGGGTATATTCAAGAAGGATATTTTAAAAATGCAATCATTAAGGAAGGAAAAATTTATGATCAACTTCAATATGCTAAATTAAAATCGACATAGTTTAGAATTGAGAATTTATTAGTAGGTTTTTGGGGATTTCATTTAAGTGTTAAGTGGGAGGTTTATAATGTTAGATAAAAAAGATTTAGTTGCACCCTGTGGATTGGATTGTTTCAATTGTGGAGCTTATGAAAAAAATATATCAGATATAGTCAGACAAAAATTATCTAGTATATCGGGTAAAAAACCAGATGATGTTGTCTGTAAAGGTTGTAGGGTAACAAAAGGCAAAGATCTTCCTCTAGTAGATTGTTGTGCTACCTATCAATGCTCTCTTAAACAAAAAATAGATTTTTGCTATGAATGTGGGAATTTTCCTTGTAGTAAGTTAGCTCCATGTGCATCAAATGCGGATTTTGTTCCACAGAATATGAAAATGTATAATCTATGTAGAATGAAAAAAGTAGGAATTGAAAAATGGATAGAAGAGACAAAGACTATAAGAGAATTATATGCAAAGGGTGAATATGTACCTGGGTGTGGACCAATTTTTAAAAATTAACTAATACATACATTTGAGATATATTTTTAAGAATATTTAAGGAATCATCGTTTTGATGCTTTCTTAATAAGTCAAAAGAAATCAGCCAAATGGGTTTTAGAAGGATATATTAAAGGGTGTTTAAATGACATTGAAAAGATTCTTTTATAAAAATTTAAGGAAAGACAGGTTTAAGAAGAATATGGAATAACAAAAAGGATTATGCCCAGTTTGTGGAGAAAAAGTAACTGAAAAAGGTTCTTGACGAATGCACAAAGATGAAAAGATAAATAAAAAACATATTATACATGCCAAGTGCCATAGTAGGTTACATGGCGTGATTGTTTGAATGTTTTGTCTTGTAGTAATTTGATATTGTGCACTATAAAATATTTATTTTGAAAGGGGAAATTATATTATGCCAAATGCTGTTTTTTTCAATTCTTACAAGCTAAAAAAAGGAGCGTCTGTTCCAGACTTTTTACTTGCGGTAGATAAGTTATGGAATGAGTATATTTCTAAGCAAAAAGGGTTTATTTCAAGCAAACTACTTGTTGATGGTGATACATGGGCAGACTATACAGTTTTTGAAACAATGGAGGATGCCAAAAGATTTGCAAACCCAACTCATACAAATGATTTAGCTGAAAAATTTTATTCTTTTCTTAACTTTAACAGTTGCACAAGTCATTTCTATTCAGTTGAAAGAAGTTTCTTATCTGACCAAGTGAAATGATTAGAGGGAATACAACGAGGTTAAGCACAGATAACACCACAAATGATTATGATTAGTATCAGAATAGTTATTCTTCATAATGTATATATTGCGTCAGATTAGCTTTTGTTCAAGGTTCAGCCGGCCATGGGTACGCATTGTTGGGCTACGGTAATAAAGCCTTAGGGGTAATAACAGGCGGAGCAACTTAACCTTGGAAGTACTGTATTCGAAGCTGTAGGTCTTGTCTACTAGCAAGAGCACGAGATAAGATTAGAGTGCAGTATGCAGATGAAGCCGTAGCCGTAGTAGTGAATAAGCATATGCCGAAGAAGGATGGGAACAGACTCACCCACGTCAGTCATACTCGTTATATAAAATCGCGCCGCGGCAAGGTCTCCTACCTACCTGGCATCACGTCAAAGGCTTACCTATGGCTATGCGGATTGTGTAAGTATGTCTTTGTAGTTAAAATACGGAAATACATTATTAAAACTATTTATCCAACTTGAGACAGGAGGAATCTCAAATGAATGAAAATGAATTTTGGGCACTTATTGAAAAAAGCAAAAAGAATAGTGATTATAAGTTTGAGAAACAATTGAATTCATTAGTTTCAGAACTTACTAATTATACTGAACAGGAGATTTTGGAATTTGATAAGATTTTCAATAAGTTTTATGTAAATTCATATACATCTGAGTTATGGGCTGCAGCTTATATAATTAATGGTGGCTGTTCGGATGATGGATTTGATTATTTTAGAGCATGGTTAATTTCACAGGGAAGAGCAGTATATGAAAGTGCTTTAAAGAATCCTGAAAGCTTAGCTGATATTAACGAAGAAGAAGTAGAAGATTTTGAGTTTGAAGAATTTTTATATGCTTCTCGTAATGCATATAAGATTAAATCAGGGAAAGATGACTTTTATGATAGAGTAGAAAGTCAGGAGTATCCTGAAATTAATATTAACTGGAGTGAAGATGATGATTCTTTGCAAAAAATGTTTCCCAGACTTATAGAAAAATATTGGTAGTAGTAATATATGAGGGGCTCCCATCCGTGGTCGCCTCTGAATATAGTTCCCCACACATCAAATATAAATGCGTCTAAGTAAAGGGCTAAGCAGGAAGAAAAGGCTGACGGGGTCATCCCAGAGGTCGTCTGCCCAAAGCATCAAGACTAAGATAAGAGCTATTTAAGTCTTAATGAATTCTTAGATGCTCGACGTTCTCTGAAATCCTTATACTATTCTTCTCAAAAAGTTTGTTTTTTAGCAAACTTTTTAGAAGATATAGTTCCTCTGTTTATCGCAGCGGAACTTAACTACTATGATTGCAGCTTCCGCTGCTATATGGAACTATATGCTAACTTTAAGTGATTGTTTGAAATGAGTTTAGTTCACATTTGTTTTATAAGGCAAACTAAATTACAAGTAACAAAAAGGAGGTTTTGATGAAGATATTCCAAGTTGACGCGTTTACCAATGAAAGATTTAAAGGAAATCCAGCAGGTGTATGTTATTATATAACTAATGAAGACGATAACTGGATGCAGAATATGGCATCTGAAATGAATCTATCTGAAACAGCTTTTCTTAGAAAGAGTGCAGATGGGTTTGATTTAAGGTGGTTTACTCCAGAGAAAGAAGTCGATTTGTGTGGTCATGCAACGCTTGCCTGTGCACATGTTTTATGGGAAACAGGTGAACTTCAATTGTCAAAGGAAGCAGTATTTTATACAAAGAGTGGGATTTTAAAGGCAAAGAAAATAGGCGATTGGGTGGAATTAGATTTTCCAACTGAAGAAGATGAGCAAGTAAGTACACCAAGGGAAATTATTGAAGGCTTAAAAGTAGTACCTAAATATACAGGTAAAAACACGATGGATTATATAGTAGAAGTAGATAATGAAGATATCCTAAGAAATATAAGACCTGATAATGAGATACTTAAAAAACTTGATACAAGAGGAATTATAGTTACAAGTGTATCTGATAATAATGAATTTGATTTTGTATCAAGATTTTTTGCTCCTGCATATGGGATTAATGAAGACCCGGTTACTGGATCGGCTCACTGTTGTTTGGCACCATATTGGAAAAGAAAATTTGGTAAAACTGAAATGAAAGCCTATCAAGCATCAAAAAGAAGCGGAATATTGAGAGTTAAAATTGATAGAGAGAGAGTCTTTTTAGGTGGTCAGGCAATAACGGTATTTGCTGGTGAATTAAAGTAAAAACCGTTTACTATATGGTTAAATGGGATTAGTTTTGAGTAAAGGCGTCTAGATTTAAAAAATCACCCCTTGAATTATTGGCATAACCACTATATAATATATTATAAACGCGTGTTCATGGGGGTGGATATGAGAAGTGAGGATATAGCCCGTTTAGCAGGTGTATCCAGAAGCACTGTGTCAAGAGTAATAAACAATTATCCCAATGTACCTGAAAAAACCAGAGACAAGGTTTTAAAGGTTATTAAGCAGTATAATTATGAACCTAATACATGGGCAAGAGCACTGGCAGGGAAATCAAATAATACAATTGGATTGTTTGTTATAAGCATTTCTAAGACCCAGGCTCCAAGCAAGATATACAAAAGTACATATTATTCATCTTTTATTAATGCAGTTGTAGATGCAGCAAATACTTCAGGTTACTATGTTTTAGTACATACTATCTATTGTTCTAAGGACTATTCAAAAATAAATCAGGCATTTAACCAAAAGAGGATTTGTGGTGGAATTCTTGTGGGAAATGAGAAGAATTCCGATATTATAAAGGAAATAACAAAAATGGGATGCCCCCTTGGAGTTGTTGACTATGATCCTGATGAGGCAATGAATAGGTCAAATCTTATAGTTGTAAACTCTATGGACTATGATGGAACTGCTAAAGCCTTAAACTACCTTATTGAACTAGGACACAGAGATATTGGTATCATTACAGGACGCTTAGGAACATATTCAGGACAACAGAGATTTGAATCATATAAGCAGACGTTAAAAGAGCATAAGCTAAAAATTAACCCAGAGTTTATATTAAAGGGAGAATTTTTAAAGGACAAGACCTACAATGAAGTGAAGAAGCTTATAAAGTCAAAATCACTTCCAACAGCATTGTTTGCATGTAATGATGATATGGCACTAGCTGCAATGGAGGCGTTTAGGGAAGAAGGGTTTAACATTCCAGAGGATATTTCAGTAATAGGTTTTGATGATATTCCCGTAGCTTCTCAAATGAATCCAGCTCTTACTACTGTTAGGGTACCTGTATATGACATGGTTACAGAAATAACAGAGATGCTAATAGATGGCATTGAAAAGGGAAGAAAGAAATTCTACTGCAAAAATTTTGACACGGTTTTTAAAATTCGGGATACTTGTATGAAAGTAAAAGAATAGTGTAAATGTAATTGTAGAATAATATTTTTTATACATTGTGAGAATAATATTGAAAAAATAAAACTTAGGAGGATTTAAAATGAATTTTGGTTTTTTTGATGATGTTAACAAAGAGTATGTAATTACTCAACCAACTACTCCATATCCTTGGATAAACTATCTAGGTACGCAGGAGTTCTTTTCCCTTATTTCAAACACAGCGGGAGGATACTCATTTTACAGAGATGCAAGACTTAGACGTATAACAAGATATAGGTATAACAATGTACCAATAGACATGGGAGGACGTTATTTTTACATATATGATAACGGTGACTTCTGGTCTCCAGGATGGTCACCTGTTAAAAAAGATCTTGACAACTATGAGTGTAGACATGGACTAGGTTATACTAAAATTACAGGTAAGAGAAATGGTATAAGCACTGAAGTTACATTCTTTGTTCCACTTAACTACAATGGTGAAGTGCAAAAGGTAGTTGTTAAAAATGAGTCTTCCGAGAATAAAAAGATAACACTTTTTTCATTTGTAGAGTTTTGTCTATGGAATGCACAAGATGATATGACAAACTTCCAGAGAAACTTTAGTACTGGAGAAGTTGAAATTGAAGGTTCTGTAATTTATCACAAAACTGAGTACAAAGAGCGTAGAAATCACTATGCATTCTACTCTGTAAATGATAAAATCACAGGTTATGACAGTGACAGAGAAAGCTTTATTGGACTATACAATGGATTTGAAGCACCAGATGCAGTTGTAAATGGCAAATCTAAAAATTCTGTTGCTGATGGATGGTCACCTGTAGCATCTCATAGTATTGAAATAGAATTAAAGCCAGGAGAGGAAAAAGACTTAGTATTTATATTAGGTTATGTTGAAAATGAGCAGGAAGAAAAGTGGGAATCAAAGGGTGTTATAAATAAAAAGAAAGCTTATGAAATGATTGATATGTTTAAAACATCAAGTGATGTTGAAAAATACTTTAATGAATTAAAAGAGTATTGGACATCCCTACTTTCTAAGTACTCAGTTGAAAGTCATGATGAAAAACTTAATCGTATGGTTAATATATGGAATCAGTATCAGTGTATGGTTACATTTAACATGTCAAGAAGTGCATCATACTTTGAATCAGGAATAGGAAGAGGAATGGGCTTTAGAGACTCAAATCAGGACTTGTTGGGCTTTGTTCATCAAATACCTGAAAGAGCTAAAGAAAGACTTCTAGATATTGCTGCAACTCAATTAGAAGATGGTGGAGCTTATCATCAATATCAACCACTTACAAAGAAGGGTAACAATGAAATTGGTGGTAACTTTAATGACGATCCACTATGGCTTATTATGTCTGTTGCAGCATATATTAAGGAAACAGGAGATTATGCAATATTAGATGAAATGGTTCCTTTTGATAATGATGAAAGCAAAGCAGACACTATGTTTGAACATCTAAAAAGATCATTTTATCATGTTGTAAATAAATTAGGACCTCATGGATTACCTCTTATAGGTAGAGCTGACTGGAATGACTGTCTCAATTTGAATTGTTTCTCAAATGAGCCAGGTGAATCTTTCCAGACAACTACAAGTAAAGATGGAAAAGTTGCAGAATCAGTTATGATTGCTGGTATGTTTGTATATATTGGAGATGACTATATCAGACTTTGTGAATATAAAGGTCTTAATGATGAAGCAAAGGCTGCAAAAGGTCATATTGAAAAGATGAAAGAAACAATTATGGAACATGGCTACGATGGTGAATGGTTCTTAAGAGCATATGATGACTTTGGAAGAAAAATAGGAAGTAAGGAAAATGAAGAAGGTAAAATCTTCATAGAATCACAGGGCTTTTGCGTAATGGCAGGCTTAGGTGTAGAAGATGGAAAAGCAATAAAGGCAATGGACTCTGTCAAAAAGTACTTAGACACTCCATATGGCTTAGTTCTTCAAAATCCTGCTTTTACAAAATACTATATTGAGTATGGTGAAATATCTACTTATCCTGCAGGATATAAGGAAAATGCAGGAATATTCTGCCACAACAATGCATGGATTATTTGTGCAGAAGCAGATCTTGGAAGAGGAGATTTGGCATTTGAATACTATACAAAAATTGCTCCTGCATATACAGAACACATAAGTGAAATACACAGAACTGAGCCATATGTTTATGCTCAGATGATTGCAGGAAAAGATGCAAAACGCCATGGTGAAGCAAAGAATTCATGGCTTACAGGAACAGCTGCATGGAACTTTGTTGCAATATCCCAATGGATACTTGGAATAAAACCTGGATTTGATGGACTTGAAATTGACCCATGTATTCCAAAAGATTGGGATGGATATAAAGTATCAAGATGGTACAGAGGTTCAACTTATGTTATCACCGTAAAGAATCCTGATAAAGTTTCAAAAGGTGTTAAATCAATCACTGTAGATGGAAAAGCAATAGAGGGAACAACGCTACCAGTATTTAACGATGGTAAGGAACATAATGTTGAAGTAATAATGGGATAAGAAATGTATATTAAAATAGTAGTTGAAAAAAGTGGGGGCTTTGATGCCCCCCTGTTTTTAAATTAAAGTTAGCTTTTTAGGAGGTTTTTTAGTATGTATGATAAGTTAGCTGCTAGAAGCATGAAAATAACACCTGAATCGGTGCTGAAAAATAGTTTTAAAGATTTTATAAAAGAAAACGGAATAGTAGATGCTATCTTTTTAGATGGATCATTTAAAAGTGTTGTAGGTGTAGCCAATTTACCCCTTAAAGTACCTGCTGTGCTTAAACTTTTAGGAAATAATGAAGTAGCAGGCTTTTTATTGTCCAATTCCTATGATGGAAATTCATTGCTCATAGTTAGAGATGATGGTATAAAGATTTTTAAGAGCAATTCAAAAGAAACAACCCAAATAAATGTACCTTCAGATTTAGTTACATTAATTGAAAATATATTGTCAGATGCACAAAAATGGGCAGGTGTATTAAATGAAGAAGGAGAACATGTTGTTGATCTTAAGACTCCTTCGCCAGGGCCCCACTTCTATATAAACTTGCTTTTAGGTAACAGAGTGGGATATAGCAGTGCACTTCAAACAACACCTAAAAGTGTTGTAGACAGATTAGGAAGGGGAAGCTTTAGATCACATGCAGCAACTCAAGTTTTAGCTACCCGTTGGGATATGAGACAGGATGAAAATGGCTTTCCTGCAAATCGACAATTTTATTTGGTTGAGAATTTTAAAAAAATATTTTATTCTGCTGATCCAAATGATAAAAATATTGAAATGGCACAATGTACACACTCCCAGAACAAAACTGTAATAGGTTATAAGACAAAATGTGGACTTACAATTAAGAGGACTATTTTTATTCTTCCTCAAATGGACAAAATGCCTTTGGCAACTGAGGTACAGAGAATAGAAATTCAAAATAACACAGACAAAAAGAGAGACATTAAAATTGTTTATACGGGAATGTTTGGCCCAGCTACTCCCCATGCTGTATTTGAAGATGTTACATATACAAATGTAATTATGCAGTCTTCAATATTAAAAAATGGAGATGGTTCAATTATGGCAATATCTCCTGATTATTATCCTGAGCCTTGCAGAGAAGATGTAAGATTTAGCTCTCTTTTGATAAGAAACAATAGTAAGCTATCTTATGCAAATGAATTTTGCGCAAATTATAATGAATTTGTTGGCAGTGGTACCCTTGAGAGTCCTGAAGGGATATTAAAGCTTAGCAATAATTTTTACAGAAAAGGGCCGGGATTTTTTGCTTTAGCAGGAGAACTACAAATAGAGCCTCAAGGATCTTCTACTGTAGATAATTTTACAGGACTTGTGTCTAACAAAACAAACCCTAATTTTAATGATGATACTTATAAAGTTGAAATTGAAAATCTCATAAATAAGTTTTCAGATAGCAAGGAAGTGGAAAATGCTCTGGTTAAATCTAAAGAGTTTTATGAGAGATATAGCAGTTTTATGCAGCTTAACACAGAGGACAAAGAGTTTAATGCATATGTTAATAAAAATCTTCCCTTTCAAGTACTTTATCAAACTTTTGTATCTAGATCTTTTTGTCAGACTCAAAAAGGCTACAGGGAAATTGGCTTTAGAGAAATTCAAGATATTTTTGCAACCATGTATTACTTTGTGAGCATGGGAGAAGGGGTTTTTGTAAAACATCTTTTAAAAGAATGGTGTTCTAAAATATTTGAATTTGGATTTGCATATCATAATTTCTTCTGGGAAGGTAAGGAACCTGGTAAGTGGTCAGACGATGCTCTTTGGTTTGTGCAGGCTCTGTATCGTTATATAAGCCTTACAGGAGATATGGCATTTTTAGATGAAGAAGTTGAAGTGGCAGGTACAAAAGGTAGCAAAAAAAGACCTGTATATGAAACTGTAAAAGCACTTATTATGTACTCAGCACAAATTTCAGTAGGAAAACATGGTATTCCACTTATTGATAATGCAGACTGGAATGACTGCTTAAAGCTTGATAATAATTTTATTGATGGAATAACTAAAGAAAAGCTTTATCGTGAGCAACTTGAAAAAACAGGTGGCAAATTTGGAGATCCTTTTGAAAGTGATTATTCAGAAAGTGTTATGAATGGATTTTTATTAAAGGTTGCAATAGATGAAATGATTGATCTTTCAAATGAAAAGGGGGATCAAGCATACAAATCTCAGTTGCAAAAGCTTTCAGAAAATCTTTATGACAACGTTCAAAAGCATGCATGGAAGGAAGACTTTTTTGCCAGGGTATTGTTTAACAGGTATAAAAGTGGTGAATATACCTTCTTAGGCGCAAAGGGAGATAAATTGTCAGCAGATGATGAACTTGATGGATCATACTTCTTAAATTCCTTTAGCTGGTCAATACTAGCCGACTGTGCTAGTGAAGAGCAAATGTCAACAATGTTGGATGTTATGGAAAAAACACTTAAGACACCATATGGATTAAAAGTTGTAACTCTTACTGATTTAGGAAGAGTGGCAAATGATACAGCAACAGGGCATTATTTCCCAGGGGACAGGGAAAATGGAGGAGTGTTTAAGCATGCAACAATGATGGCAACGGCTGCAATGTTTAAGGCTGCAAAGGAAGTTAAAGATAAGAAACTAGCAGAAAGGCTTGCTAAAATGGCTTATTGGATGGTTGATTTAGTGGTGCCTTACAGGACTATGAATGATCCATTTTCCATTTGTGGTAATCCAAGATTTTGTACACAGTACAATAACAGCGACACAGGAGAAAACATTGGCCCTATGCTAAGTGGTACATCAACATGGCTTATTCTAACTCTAATGTCTGCCTATGGATTGGAATACACCACAAAGGGTATATTAATTGATCCTATTATAAAAGTAGATCAACAATTAACTCAATATACTGTTAATACAGGAAAAGCTGCTTATAACATTACCGTTAAAAAGCCAGAAGGTTTTTATAGAATTTCTGATGGAAATGCTAAAATTACAGTAGACGGAAATGAAATTTCGGGAAATTTAATTCCACTTTTTGAAGATAATAAAGAACACAGTGTGAGTATTATATTTTCTTAAAATAAGCAAAAATAAAAGCGCCGTATACTTAAAGTATAGGGCGTTTTTTAGTTCAACTTTATATTTTCTTTGACATTCACATTATATTTGTTAAAATTATTAGTGTACAAATATTTGTATAGGAGAAATGTTTATGAGACTACTTGATAAGTTGGAAAGAAAATTTGGGAAATTTGCAATACCTAATTTAATGATGTTTATTGTGGGAGCTAATTTTCTGGTGTTTTTGCTTAGCTTTCTGCAAGGTGACTGGATGGGAGACAATATTATTTTTAAGTTGATGCTTATTCCAGAGCTTGTTTTAGAAGGGGAAGTGTGGAGACTGGTTTCTTTTATTTTTATACCTCCACAGGCTCGTCCTTTATTTATTATATTTGCATTGCTTTTGATATATACTTATGGAAATGGCTTAGAGCATGAATGGGGTAGTTTTAAATTTAATGCATATTATTTAGTGGGAATTTTAGGTACAATTATAGCCGCTTTTATTACTAATATTCATGGTATAACTCCTCATTACTTAAACTTATCCCTTTTATTTGGATTTGCAAGGTTTTACCCTAATTATCAAATACGGCTGTTTTTTATTTTACCAATAGAAATAAAGTACATTGCATGGCTTAACTGGCTTTTTATGATTGGTACAATTATATTTTTTCCACCTCAATTTAAAGCTGCAGCAATAGTGGCAGTCTTAAATTACTTTCTTTTCTTTGGAAAAGAAATTGCTACCAATTCAAAAACCAGAGGAAGCTCTAAAATCAGAAAGGCCATATATAATCAAGGTGTAAAGGGAAAGGGCTATACTAACAGGTGTACCGTTTGTGGCATAACAGAAAAAGACAATCCACAAATGGAGTTTAGATATTGTTCAAGTTGTGAAGGTGATTATGAGTACTGTATGGATCATTTAAAAAATCATGAGCACATAAAAAGCTCGTCACAAGAACAAGAGCGTAAGGAACAATGAAATAGTCTACTCAAAAAATTATAAGTAGTTTTTCAATTGTTTCAAAAAATAAATTTTAGTATAGGAGGGAAAACAGGATGTACAAATTAAAAAGAATGATAGCGATGTTTATATCATTAGCTATTATTGTATCTGGCTTTGTAATGCCTGTATCTGCACAAGAGGAAGTCATTTCTTATTGCCAAAGGGTTGATGTGCCTGTTATGGATGTTAACTTAGGTGGACAAGAAGATGTAGAAGTAGGAGTAGTTAAATTTATAAAGCAAAAAGATGCAAGAAATCTAGAAGTAAGTGTTAAGCAGCCTTTTGAAATGCGAGAACCTGAGTATTCTATTCATGCTTTTTCCAGAATTGAAGCACAGGATTTTACTCTAAATAATGGAGTTGTGGTTGAAGATACTGGAGATATTGATGGAAGGAAAAATCTTGCCTACATATCAAATGGTGATTATGTATCGTATGAAAATGTATATTTTCCAAAGGGAACAAAAGGGTTTATTGCACGTGTAGCAAGTGAGACAGAAGGTGGATATATCGAATTAAGACTTAACTCACCATCAGGAGAATTAATAGGAAGATGTCGTGTCAACTCAACAGGAGCATGGCAGGAATACACTGATGTATATTGTGAACTAATAAAAAATGTAGTTGGAGTACACAACTTATATTTGGGTTTTGTTGGTGACAGAGAGGGACTTTTTAATGTTAACTGGTTTAAGTTTACTAAAAGTGCTTTTGATCCGATTATGGCAAAAAGCTATGACCACTTAGGTCAAGGATATTATCAGTACGATTATATAGACTTTGGAAATGGGGGCAACTTTAGTTTTAAAGCTAATTTTAATCAAATAGTTGATGGTTCTATTGATGTAAGATTAGGTAGTCCCACAGCAAGTCCAATTGCCACAATTAACGTAGCAAATGCGGTCAATACTGTACAATCAAGTGTTTCATCTAATATTAGTGGTGTACATAAGCTTTACTTAACTGATAATAAAAATGGAAATCTAATATCTAAAATTGATTGGTTTGTTTTTGAACCAGACAAAGAACCATTAACTGATTACAATAACAGCATAAAAAGGCTTTTAGACACAAGTGTACAGGGCTATAATATTGACATGACTGCAACACTAGATAAAAATAATGTGTATGAAATATATATTTATCCAACAGAGTATCACAAAATAAACAAACAAGTTTTTGATTTATATATAAATGGAACAAAGGTTGATACCATTGACTTAGAAAAGACAGGTGTACAGTGGGAGAAGAAAGGACCATATCTTGCTAAAGTTTTAGATGATGGGAAGCTTTCCATAGAGTGTAGGTCAATACAAGGGATTATTTCTATAGGCGCTATTGAGATAAGCAAAGTTACTTATACAAAAGAATTTAATGATGTTAGAATAAGAGATTGGTTTTACATACCTGTAATGGAGCTTGCAAGTCAAGGAGTTATCTTTGGAAAGGGTAATGATCAGTTTAGCCCAGGAGATCACATTATAGGAGAGCATGTAGCATACATGGCTTTTAATGTTATGAAAAGATCTATTGCAGAAAATGATAGTGATTTTAAGCCAGAAAGGTATAGGATGCTATCAGACATTTCACCTGAGTTTTGGGCATATCACTACATGAACGCATATTATAACTACTTCTTTACTGAAAAAATGCTAAGATACGATTTAGAGACACGTATTCCTTTTAGTGCTCAGCAATATCGTGAGAATAGAAGAGTACGCCGTGAAGAGTTTGCTATGGCTATAATAGGTGCACGACGTCTTGATTATAATGAAGATGGAAGAGTATTTGTACTTGATCCCAATCTTGAACCTGGAGCAAACTTAAACAGATTTATGGATAAGGACGCTAAGGATATAACAGATTCCTACAGATATTTTATTGAACTGGCTTTAGACAAGGGTCTTATGAGAGGAGATCACTTAGGTTTTTTAAATCCAAAAGCTCCTGTTACAAGAGGAGAAGCAGCAGCATTTATTTATAATGCATTAAACCTTGAGGAAAATAATTTTATCAAACCTAAAGACGGTGAAACTCTAGCGGTGCCAAGGATAACAGCTAAAAAGAGAGATATAAATGTAGGTATTCTTATATTGCCAGCACCTGCATGGGACTCAATAAATAATATAGCTGTAGATGATCCTAATCCAGATTTTACTTTAATGGAACTTTTAGATAGAAATATTAACAAGCCAATGGATTGGGTACTGGTAAATCCCCATCCACCTGCGTTTAATAAAAATGAGTATAGAGACATTATGCACCTTAATTCATCTGAAATTCCCGGAATAAATAATA
Source organism: Acetivibrio alkalicellulosi (assembly GCA_008125075.1). Taxonomy (GTDB): domain Bacteria; phylum Bacillota; class Clostridia; order Acetivibrionales; family Acetivibrionaceae; genus Herbivorax; species Herbivorax alkalicellulosi. The sequence continues at coordinate 845,641 of VLTH01000002.1, forward strand.
AAAGCTTTACAGACTTTAGTAATTACTTTAATGATTTAAGAAGTGTTGCAAAAGCTCAAACAAATCTTGAAGCAGATATAACACATTCAGGAGTGGTAGGATATACCGAAAACATAAACAAGTCAAAATTCTTTAAGTATTGGGAAGTATCAATTGACAATCCTTCTTTGACTCCTGAGATGCTGGCAAAGGACTATGATATTTTATTTCAGACTTCTCATGGCGAAATAACATACCCTGTTGAGGTGCAACAAAAGGTTAAAGCATTTTTAAATGCTGGAGGCCAATTGTGGTGGGAGAATTGTAACGGACTTGTAATCGAGCCGGGAGATGGGTTTACAGAAGCTGTAGGCTTTGAATCAATCACACCAGGAGGTAATATTAAGTTTCCTCAAATTCCTGTTTTAGATGATAATGGCAATATGCACCCTCTATTTGATAATATATTTAGAATAGATCCTGATAAATCTACCCGTGTTATGGCACCGGGGATATTTAGTGAGACAAGTGAAATATCTTTATTGGGTGATGGTGAAGAGTGGTTAAATGATGATAATAGATATCTTTCAGGATTACTGCCTACAGATGAAATAGTTCTAAATATAAAGACAGATAAGGGAGAAAAACTTCCTAATCTAGCTATTAGAAATATCATTAATGAAGATGGTCCAGCTGGAAGAATAGTAATTACTACAAGTGATATAGGATGTGGTATTACAAAGCATGTACACCGCGCAGGTGGAAAGGCTGTAGAAGACTATAAGTTTTGTTATAACCTGTTTGGATGGATGTCCAAAATTGGAGTTAGCTTTGATGAAACTAAAGCAAACACATGGGATGGCAGTAATGTATTTTCAATTGAGGCGACATTGACAAATTATGGAGCAAGGGTTCAAGTGTATGATTTAGAAAAGATAATAGATAATACTCTTTGGGACATTACATCTACTGACAGTTTTAAGGATTATAAATATCGTTATCCATGGATAAAAGAACTTGATAATAAAGGTTATCCAAAGAAAATAGAACTTGAGCCAAATCAATCGGAGGTTGTTGAGTATAAGTTCAGAATAAGGACTCCAAATATACAATACTATCACTTTACTTTAAAAGCAAGTGAATCAGGAGTTACTAATCCGAGAGATTCAGTGGAAACTACTTTTAGACTAAACAACACAAGAATTGAAGGTCCAAGGTTTTCATCACTTAATTCAAATGGTTTTGATGTAATATTAAATGCACCAGAAGAAATAAAAGCTGATTTAAGGCCTGAAACATATGAATTAAATCTTAAGTTTAGGCGAGATGGAAGATATATGAATCCAGAAAATATAATTAACAATATTCAAATTGAAAATAGAAGTTCTATGCCCCAATTAGAAGATATGAGCTTCAATTATTTGTTAGATGACAGAGGTAATTTATATGTTAAAATAACACTAAATAATGTTATGTTTACTCAGACTAATCAACAAATTAAGCTAAATGTTATTTTAAAGGATGGAGGCAAGTATCAGGTAATTGGTAAAACAGAAGTATTTGATCCAATATCACGCCAACGCCTATCCTTTTCAAATGAAGTGACAAAAGATTAGGCATTTATGAGCAAAAAGCTCACAGAAATAAGACCAAAAGTATAGTGCGAATAAATGTCGTTGCGCATGTGCATGTTTGCGAAGCAAACAAATTGCACGCACATAAAATCAAAGGTTCTAATCTGAAAAGTATTTTCAGATTAGACATTTATAAATAATTTTATACTGCTTGACAGCATAGAGAGAACTGGTTTAGCTTTAGCTAAACCAGTTCTTTTCTATAAGATGGAGTCATAACTTTATGAATCAGCACCTGAAGTAACCCCTGTGTAGCTTTAGATAAAGGAGTTAAAAGGATGTAATAACCATTTTTTTTATCGCAATAAGAAGAAAATTGTTGAAATAACTAAACAATTGTATTAGAATTATTCATGAGACAGAAAATAAGCATTTGGAGATGTTACTTAATATGAATAGTAAAATAGGATGCTTGATAATACACGGTTTTGGTCAAAGTTTAGGTGAAGTTCAACCATTAAGCAAATATTTAAGAGCAAGAGGTTTTATGACATTTTGTCCTTTGCTTGAGGATGGAGCATCAGAAAATCGACAATTTTCTGCACTAAATTATCCTAAATGGATAAAGTCAGCAGAGGAGGGTTTTAAATATCTAAAATCTAAGTGTAATTATGTGGTAATAATAGGCTTTTCAATGGGAGGGCTTATTGCCATGAATCTTTCTTTAAAATATAAAATACTGGGTATCGCAACTTTAAACACTCCAATATACCACTTAGACATAAGAAATATTTATTTAAATATATTAATTGACTTAATAACAGGAAAATTTGCTAATTTAAAAAGATATATAAAGGCATTAACTTCTTTTGATGTATGTGCTTTTTTAAATTATAAAATTCTATTACAGAAAACAAAATCTGAATTTGAAAAAATAAAGTGTCCAATATTTATTGGTCAGGGTTTATTCAACGATATAGTTAATTGTAAAAGCGCATTATACATATTTAAAAAGACATCCTCAAAGTATAAAAACTTAAAGTATTACCAAAGAGCAAGTCATATTTTAAGTTTTAGTTCTGTTGACAATAAGCTCTTTTGTGACATAGAAAACTTTATTATTGAGATAAAGAGAATGGAAAATGATACTGGTAACTTGTTTTCTTTTTCACTTCTAAATGGAACTTATAATAAATAGTGACATATCGAAGTTGAAAGCACTAAGATAAGATTAAGATTTTTGAAAATATAACTTTCACTACAGGACTATTTGATGCCAAATAACTAAGCCCCAAATAGGCTTTGTGAAAAGTGGAAGTAAAATTTCAAAAAAAGCTTAAGGTGGAGGGCTCCAACTTAAGCTTTGAAGTGGTGCATATTTTTCTTCACAGTTACTATTACTTTATACATTCATACTTTTTTCTAAAGAAGCATCATCTTTAGGCTTCCAAAGACCATTGATATAGGATATTGAGAAGGATATTATGCCTAATATGAATAATACTAATATTTTATATATTGTATCCGAACCTGACAAATCGAAAAATATAGTCTTTAATGCAGTTATTAAAAGTACAATTGATCCAAACCATCTAAAGAGTGATTGATTACTATATGATCCCCATAGGAAAAGTAGTAATGCTTGTAAAGCCCATGCTACTGATATTGTCAGTGCCATGCTAAAAACATCTAAGTTATAAAAGCTCCAAAATCTAATTATTTGTATTGTTAAAAGAAGCCCTACAATTAAGTGACTTGATATTGATGCAAAGTTTGAAAGTATATTTTGACTTACTATTGGGTTTTCTTTTTTTGTAAAGTTAAAGGTCACTTTAATTGAAAAATAAAATCCTAAGATGGCTAATAGTAACCATGCTATACCAGACCAATTGAATATAGGTATAAATTTGCCAAACCATATACCTGAAGGTGTTGCTATTGTTACTGTAGCCCAGTATAAACCGGTAAATATCCATATTACATAAGACACTAATTTTAGGTAATCCTTATTCTTAATCTGTCCAACAATAAGTACACCTATAGAAATAAATGTCCACAGATAAACTGAGATAGTGTTTTTAATATCTAGGCCGCTTCCAATTTCATTAGCAGCAATAAGAAGAAATAGCAAGCCTCCATAGAAATTTACAAGGACAGGTATTGAGGTCTTCTTAGTAAGATACTGAGTTATAAAAGACACTAAAAGATATAGTATACCAATACTTCCAAGTACAAAGGAGAAATTTAAGTTTCCTGATAAAATTGGTATTGACCATAATATGAATATACCACCATTTGTAATTCCAAGGTACAAATTAAGGCCGTCAAAATTTTTATCTTCTTTCCAGGATGATATCATAAATCCAACAACATAGAATACAAAGGCACTTAGAGCATATCTAAAAGGCATATACCATGTCTGTGGATTGAAGTAGAGATAGTACACAGTAAACAGAATCCAGGTACCTAAGAAAGGTATAAGACGTAGTTCAGACCATTTTTTTTGAACACTTACATAAAAGAATATTGTATTTATAATTAGAAGGTATAAAAAGAGAGTAAAAACCTGATCACCCTGTGATTTCATAACGATAGGTGAAATGAGCCCGCCAATCAATGCAATATTCATTAGAATACGAAAATCATACCTGTAAGAATAAATGGAAAGTGCTAGTGTGACTGCTACCATTGCAAGAAAAACCGTCATAGGAGACCACATATTGTAATAGATACCTGCAAAGGTAAATGTAGTAAAAGCTAAGGATACACCAAGACCGCTTATGATCTGGCAAGCCATGTGTTTGCCTTTTTGATGAATTGAAGCTCCTCCAATTATAAAGCCAGCGGCTGCGATAAGTCCAATTCCTATTCTAATTTCATTTGACACCCAGCCTTGATCAACTGCAAATTTGAAAGTGTAAGAAAAGGCTATAAAAATAAATACTGCACCTAAAAGAGTTATCCAGTGTTTTTTTAGTAAATCCTTCATTTTAACATCTCCTTTAATTTAAAATTAACAATTCAGAAAAAATATTATAATAAGTTTTATGCTCTCTGTGTTATAGTTTAATTTTAAATTGATTTACTTGAAATTAATAGATAACTATAGTCACATAAACCCAGTCATAAGTCACTTATTTTAAAGTTTAAGTGACTTTAGTCATATGACTTTAGTAACACTGGAAATTTTCAAACATGTAAAAAGGTTTGGATTGCTTATCTTTAAACAATATTGTTTTTAACAGCAAAAACTGCAAGTTGAGTACGATCTTTTAAGGATAATTTATCTAGAATATGTGATATAGTATTTTTAACAGTTCCTTCTGTAATAAACATAGTTTCTGCAATTTCTTTATTGCTTTTACCATCAACAATTAAACTTATAATGGTAAGTTCTCTATCCGTTAGATTAACATCAATTTTAGGTGAAACTGTGGGTTTTGAACTTTGACTTGCTTCTTTTTTGCATGTTAAAGTGTTGAGTGCGCTATGATGCATTATACTAAAACCTTTTGACACACTTTTTACAGCCATTATTAACTCATCAGGAGATAAATCCTTTAATACATATCCATCAGCACCATTTTTGAGTGCTTTTGAAATATTTTCTTCATCATTAAATGTTGTCAGAATTATAACTTTAATTGTATTAAATTTAGATTTTATTAGTTTTGTACCCTCAACGCCATTACACTCAGGCATCATAATATCCATCAACACTACATCAGGTTTAAGTTTTTCACAAAGTTTTAAGGCCTCATTTCCGTTTCCTGCAAGACCAATAACATTTATATCTTCATCTTGTTCAATTATAAATTTTAGACTTTCTCGTAGAATAACTTGATCATCTACAAGTAAAACATTAATCATATTTGATACCCCCAGTTATATTAATATTATTCTAATTCTCTACCATCTATAAGGTAGAGTTCCTCCTATAATCTTCAGTTGGAGTAAAGTCTCTTCCTAAATCCTCAATGTTTAGCTTTAGCTAAAGGATTTCACTATCATACCTATCAATTAAAGGAAGATTCATTCTAATATTAAAACCACTTTCTCCATCTGAACCAAAAACTATGTTTCCGCCTATGTCTTGTACCCTTTGAGACATTGAGCTTAAGCCAAAACCTTTTTTTAAGTCAGTACATCCAATACCATCGTCAAAGATAAATAGTTCGATTGTATCACTAATATATCTTAGTATTATATTAACATTTTTAGCTTTACCATGTCGAAGAGAATTTGTGAGAGCTTCTTGACATACTCTAAAAATAACACTACAAACGTCTGAGGTTATATTGACTTTTTCTACATTATAACTAAAGTCAATATTTACACCTGATGGCTTAAAATCATCTACAAGTTTTTTAATAGAGCTAATAATGTCAGAATTTTTTAAATTTTCTGGTGCAAGACCTTTAATTGAACGGCGTAATTCTTTAAGGCCTTCTCGAGCTACATTAAGTGCTTCTGACAGCTTTTTTTCTGTTTCATTTACATCTTTTTTACATGTAATGCTACTTACTTCTAATAGTGAAATAAGTAAAGTCATAGAGTGTCCTAAAGTATCATGTACATCCCTTGCAAAGCGGTTTCTCTCTTTTATTATTGATAGTTCTTCAACTGTAGAAGCATATTCTGATAGCTGTTCATTCATTGCCGTAAGTTCTGTATTTTTTTCATTAAGTTCTTCAAGGAGCTTTTTATATTCAGTTATATCGTTAAAGAGAATTATTCTACCTAAAAACTCCTGTTTCTTGCCGAATAAAGGCTGTATATTAACTCTAAAACTTCGTTTTTCAGGAGATATGATATTTATCTCGCCACTTTCGCTAATTGATTGTTCATGCTTAATTGCGTAAATTAATTTTTCGGCCTCAGGAGTCAGCATAACATTAGATTTTAAATTTTTAACAAACTTATTAATGTTATCATATATTTTTATTTCATCAGTACCACAAAAAGTATTTAAAAAAGATTGGTTAAAACTGTCTATTCTATTTAAGCTATCAACAACAACTATTGATTCATTCAAATTATGAACTATTTTTCTAAAAGCAATTGGAACAATGTTTAAAAATCTATACCTAAAAACTGCTATAGAAAACAATAAAAGAGAAAATGCGAGGCTGACAGGGGTAAAGTCAAAGTCATTGGGAAGATATTCAATATCAAATATAGTGTTTATTATAAAAACAATGTTTGCAATTATAGGTATAGTTACTGCTAATATAAGAAAAAAGGTTCTTTTTCTAGCATATCCGATATTTGAAATAGAGTGTTTTATTAGAAGTAAAGTTCCTGAAATAAGATATATGTATGAAATAATAAAATGGATCCAAAACAAAGGACCATAAACAATAGATTCCATATCGAATTGAGTATAAAACATATTGTGATAATTATTTGTTATTAAAATCAGATATACTAGTAATGGAGGCAAAAACAAAAGATATATAAGCTTTCTTTTTCTCAAAAAACTGTTAAATGTATATGTAAGGCAAAAAAGAAGCCATGCTAAAGCAACAAGAGATATAGCTATGTATTCATAGCATACAGCTAAGAATTTAAATGATACACTTGTAGAAAAGAGCACCAATATATGACCGGTAGACCATATGAAAATGATAACCTGGCAAAATATGTAAATATACAATAATGGAGTTTTTTTTCCCTTCAAAACAAAAAAAACAATCATTATTAGGGAAAGAAAAACAGATATTGATTGAAGAAATATTTTAATATCAAAATACAAATCCATTTATTACCTCACAAATGAGGACAAAGTACTGTCCCAAAAACTGATTTATTACGGTGCAAGTCAAACCATTTTACGTTGGTAGTATTATTCTCATAAGTGTCTATTCTAATTTAGAATAGACACTTATGAGTTAATGCCCATGAATGTATATTAAGTATATTCTTTTACTAGTAGAGCTCGGATATAGCCTCTTTCTTCTGATGTTGAATGTATATAGAAGCCTGAATTATAATAAAAAGTAATAAGCTCTTTATACTTAGAGGCTGTATGCAGGTATACCCTTTTAATATTTTTTGATAGAAGAAGCTTATCAACAACGTTAATAAAAGCCTTTCCAATTCCTATATTGTGATATTTTGGAGACACACCAAATCGGCTTATATATGCATTACCTTCATTTTCAATACTAATTCTTATAGAACCTACAGGTATACTGTCAATAATACCAATAAATACATTTTTAGTTTGTATGTCTTTTATAACATCTTCTAAAGATTCCTCAACAGGTTCTAGTGATATATTAAGTCCCGTATCTTTGATGTACTTTTGAAAAGCTTCTTTAGTGATGCAATGAATTGCACTTGCATCACATTCTGTTGCTTTCCTTATAACAAAAGAATAATTCATAAAACACCACTTTGTATTTATTTTTTATTATCCATCAATAGTGCCATTATAGCTTTTTGAACGTGAAGTCTATTTTCTGCCTCGTCAAAAATCACTGAATTAGGACCATCTATAATATCTTCTGTAACTTCATATCCTCTGTATGCCGGAAGACAATGAAGAAAAATAGCGTCTTCTTTAGCTTTTGAAAACAGATTGGCATTTATCTGATAGGGCATAAATATTTTTATACGTTCATTTTTTTCAGATTCCTGCCCCATGCTTATCCAAGTGTCAGTATAGACAACATCTGCGTTTGCAACTGCTTCCACAGGATCATCAGTGAGCACCACTTTTGAACCAGATACCTTAGCATCTTCTTTAGCTTCCGATACTATTTTTTCATCACATTGATAATCTTTAGGTGAAGCAATATAAACGTCCATACCTGTTTTTGCACAACCATGTAGTAGAGAATTTGCAATGTTGTTGCCATCTCCAACATATGCAAGCTTTAACCCTTTTAGTGTTTTTTTATACTCATATATTGTAAAAAGATCAGCTAAAATTTGACATGGATGCATTAAATCAGTAAGACCGTTTATAACAGGTATACTTCCGTACTTAGCCAATTCCTCTACATCACTATGTTTAAAAGTACGAATCATTATGCCGTCAATATATCTTGAAAGAACCTGAGCAGTGTCATATATCGACTCGCCTCTTCCTAGCTGAATATCACTAGAACTTAAGAACAGGGGATATCCACCTAACTGATACATCCCAGTTTCAAAAGAGACTCTGGTTCTTGTAGATGATTTTGAAAATATCATTCCAAGGGTTTTACCACTTAATATTTGATGTGATGTGCCTTCCTTTTGCTGTTTCTTTAGTTTTTCAGATAAATTCAGTATATTTTCTATATCTTCTATTTTCAGATGGTGAAGACTAATTAAATGTTTCATATCAATACCTCCCTGTAAAAAATGGTCTCTAGGCTAAGGAATGCCTGAAATATATATTTTAAACGTCAGATAATATAGTATCTAACATTTCAGTTAATTTGTCAATATCTTCTTTTGATACAGTCAATGGGGGCAGCATTCTTATTATATTATTTCCAATACTTCCAACAAGATAACCCTTATCAAAGCATTTATCTTTAATTTCAACTGCCTTGTCTACTGAAAACTGAAGTCCTATCATCAAGCCTTTTCCACGAATTTCTTTTATAAATTCATATTTTTTAGCAAGTAAAGAAAGCTTTTCAATAAAATAAGCACCCATCTTTTCAGAGTTTTCAACTAAATTTTCACTAAAGATAATATCCATAACAGCAAGAGCAGCACTACAGGCAAGGGGATTACCTCCAAAAGTAGAGCCATGATCTCCAGGTTCAAAAGCTTCAGCTACATGGTTCTTTGCTAACAGAGCTCCAATTGGAAAGCCTCCGCCTAAAGCTTTTGCTAGTGTAAATATATCTGGCTCAATTCCAAAGTGCTGGTATGAAAATAATTTACCTGTCCTTCCTAAGCCGCTTTGAACTTCATCAAATATAAGAAGTATGCCCTTTTCGTCACAAAGCTTTCTTACTCCCTTCATGTACTCAATAGTTGTAAGGTTAACTCCACTTTCACCTTGAATAGGTTCAATCATAACAGCACATGTAGAACTGTTGATGGTATTTCTAAGAGCGTCAAGATCGTTAATTGGAACCTTTAAAAAGCTTGGTGTAAGAGGTGAATAGGGCTTTTGATATTTATCCTGACCTGTTGCTGCAATGGTAGCAAGAGTTCGGCCATGAAAGGATTTATCTAAAGTAATTATTTCAAACTTTTCAGGCATATTTTTTTTCTTAAAGTATATTCTTGCAAGCTTTATGGCACCTTCATTAGCTTCAGCACCGCTATTAGAAAAAAAGACTTTATCAGCGCATGAATTTTCAACTAAAACTTGGGCTAGTTTAGATTGAGATTCAATATAATAGAGGTTTGAGCAGTGAATTAATTTTTCTGCTTGTTCTTTTATTGCATTAACAAGCTTAGGATGGGAATGACCAACTGCGTTTACAGCTATTCCAGCAAGGAAGTCGTAATACTTTTTTCCTTCTTTATCCCAAAGATTAATGCCTTTACCGTATTTGAAGCACACGGGGGTTCTGTTGCCAAATGTATTTATAAAGTACTTTTTATCAAGTTCAATTACATTATTTAGTTCCATATATAAAACCTCCTTACGGAATTTTACTTATAATTATACATAAAAATGCATAAAAATGCAAGACGCATTTATGAATAAATTTAAGGTAACTTTTCAGCCTTGACGATTCATAAGGAGGGCATAATATTTAAGTGAAGGAAAATATAGAAAAAACATTGTGAAGCTCTTTATCTAGAAATGTAAATTGGGGGAGTTTTTGTAGCATTATAAAAATATATATTATAAGTGTTTTTTAATACAAGTTATAAACTCATTGCGAAGGTTGTTTTTTTCTTCTTCAATACTGTTAAAAAAGTTAGAAAGGCTATTGTTATTTTCTTCTTGCATATCTGTATATTGTATTCCATAATCAATAATATCATCGTTTTTAAAAACTCTTCTGATAATTTTACCTTTAGCAGTTATAGTTTGTTTACTGGGAAGATATATAAAAATCTCAAGTTGTGTTTGAGCAGGTTCTAAAATATCTTTGCAATAAAAAGCCATACCAACAAGGCTGATATTGTGTATTATTGCAAAGTATTCTCTGACTGGATCTAGAATCCTTATATTTGAAGCAAGGTACACGTCTTGTCTTGGAAAAACCCTTATATTTTTTAGCTCTTTAATGCTGGTTATATTTACAGTAATATAGCTTGGGAACTCAGGTTTAATATGAGTTATTTCACCTTCAAATAAATACTCAGTATGTTCATTTGCATACTTAATATGGAGTGATTGACCTATCATTACTATATTCTCAAGATAACTACTTAAGAGGGCAATAGAAAGGGAATGATTTTCTACTTTGTATAAGATATTTTGAATCCATACATTATTAGAAGAGAGTTTGGTGTTTATTACCATGCCTTCTTTTAGTAGTGATGAAACAATATCTTTCTTCAAAAGAACCAATCCTCCTGTATATATAAAGTAAACATGCTTGAAACACATTGCATAACATTAAATGACTTGTTATCTTATATTCTTCTTTTTTCGCTAAAATCCTTTAAATTATATAAAAAAAATTTAAATTATATTGATGAAATTAATTTCATCAATATAATTGATATATTTACATAAAAACAAAAAACGTTTATATTTTTTCATTTCTATAATAAAGAATTTTTTCTTTCATAATCATAGTACCAATACCCCTGTTAGTGAAAATCTCCAGCAGTAGGCAATGGGGAATTCTGCCGTCAATAATATGAGTTCTTCCTACACCACTTTCAAGTGCATCAATACACCCAAGTACTTTAGGAATCATTCCTCCACTTATTACTTCTTTTTCAATTAGCTCAATTGCTTCCTTTGATGTTAGTGCAGGAATTATGTCACCAGTATTAGTTTTTACCCCTTCTACATCAGTTAATAACATTAATTTTTCAGCTTTTAAAGCTGCTGCTATTTCTCCGGCCACAGTATCTGCATTAATATTGTAGCTTTCCCCATTTTCCCCTACACCTATTGGAGCAACTACAGGGATGTATTCATCTTTAGCTATTAATTCAATTAATTTTGAGTTAATATTTGTTATCTTTCCTACATATCCTAGATCTATTTCTTTTCCATCAACTGTTGTTTTATATTTTTCACACTCTATAAGTCTGCCGTCAATACCACTTAAGCCTATAGCTTTGCCTCCCATTTGGTTAAGTAAAGACACTATTTCCTTATTAGTTTTACCAACTAGAACCATTTGAGCTGTTTCCATAGTATCTTTATCAGTTACCCTAAGGCCATTTATAAAGGTACTCTTAATATTAAATTTTTTAAGAGCACTATTTATGTCAGGGCCACCACCGTGAACAACAACAGGATTCATTCCTATATATTTAAGCAAGGTAATATCTTCAATGACAGAGTTTTTTAGTTCATCATTAATCATTGCATTACCACCATATTTAATGACTACTGTTTTGCCAAATAGCTTTTGTATATAGGGAAGAGCCTCTATTAATATTTGTGCTTTTTTTATTATAGTTTCCATCGTTACTTCCAACTTTAGTACCTCCAAAATTATTTATCAAAGATATAATCCGCAATTTACTAACCCCATATTTTCAGGAAGTCCACACATTATGTTAAGATCTTGTATTGCCTGGCCTGATGCTCCTTTTCCTAGATTATCTATAGCTGACAATACAATGACTCTGTTTAATCGTTTATCTACAACTATACCAACATCGACGTAATTTGATCCAGCTACATATTTAGTCTCAGGTAATTTGCCTTCATCCATAATTCTAACAAAAAAATCATTTTTATAATAGTCCTTATACATGTCAATAAGTTCTAATGTTGATTTCTCAAGGTTAAGATTGGCATATATAGTACACAGCATCCCTCTCTTCATTGGTACAAGATGGGGAGTGAAAGATATCATTATATCTTCATTTGCAAGTAGAGACAATTCCTGTTCAATTTCCGAGGTGTGTCTGTGATTTGACACTTTGTATGCCTTGAAATTTTCATTGCATTCGCTAAATTGACAGGATAGGTCGGTAGTTCTTCCAGCGCCTGTAGTTCCTGATGCAGCATCAATTATAATACTCTTTGTATCAATAAGCTTATTTTCTAATAATGGTGCAATTCCTATGATGGAACATGTAGGATAGCATCCAGGATTCCCGACTATTTTTGCATTTTTAATTTTTTCCCTATGAAACTCAGGAAGCCCATAGACAGACATGTCTAATAAATGGGGCATGCCATGTTTGATGTTGTACCATTTTTCATATACTTCTATTGATCTATATCTAAAGTCACCACTATGATCTATAACTCTTTTTTTTCTTTCAATAAGCTTTGGTATAACTTCTTTTGATACCCCATGTGGTAGTGCTGTTATAAAAATATCTGCTTTTTCTGAAATTTTTTCTATATCAAGTTGGTCGCATTCCATGTCAAAGATATTTTTTAAATTGGGATAAACATCAGATATTTTCTGCCCTGCAAAACTATGTGAAACTACGGTGCTAATATTAATTTCAGGATGATTCTGAAGAAGTCTAACTATTTCTATACCTACATAGCCGGTAGCTCCAATAATACCTAAATTTATCATTTGTTTTACCTCCTCTAAAACTTTTAGAAAATTCGTTTAGGCATCGTTTAAAAATAACTTCCTCTAAGTTTTCACTTCCAACGCGAAAAAGAGGAAGTAATTCTTTAGCCGAGCCTTAGATCGTAACATTGTATGATCATTAAAAATGTCGACCTTATAATTATACATATTAATGCATAAAAATTCAATGGTGTTTTGTGCTTTTTTACCTTGTACTTTCTACATGGGGGTTCATTTATGCAAAGTTACTAAATACATAATTTTTTTTTGTTAAAAAGTATACTAGCAGTGGTTTGGTTGACATGTTATATTAGTATTAATAACATTGTTCGAAAATTTAGGAGGGAAAAAAATGGCAAGTGTTAAGCTGAAAAACATATTCAAAAGGTATCCAGGTGGGGTTACAGCAGTAAATGACTTTAATTTAGATATCGAAGATAAAGAGTTTATTATTCTGGTTGGTCCTTCAGGGTGTGGTAAAACAACTACACTTAGAATGGTTGCAGGTCTCGAAGAAATATCTGAAGGAGAATTGTACATAGGGGACAAACTGGTAAATGATGTTGCACCTAAGGACAGAGATATAGCAATGGTATTCCAAAACTACGCATTATATCCTCATATGACGGTATTTGACAATATGGCTTTTGGTTTGAAACTAAGGAAAATGCCTAAAGATGAAATAAAGAGAAGGGTTTTAGAAGCTGCTAAGATTCTTGATATTGAACATCTTCTTGAAAGAAAACCTAAGGCATTATCAGGTGGTCAAAGACAGAGGGTTGCATTAGGTCGTGCAATAGTACGTGAACCTAAAGTATTCTTGATGGATGAGCCTTTATCAAATCTTGATGCAAAGTTAAGGGTACAGATGAGAACTGAAATAAGTAAATTGCATAATAAACTTCAAACTACTGTTATATACGTTACTCATGACCAGACAGAGGCCTTGACTATGGGTACTAGAATTGTTGTTATGAAAGATGGATATATTCAGCAGGTTGATACGCCAACAAACCTATATGAGCGTCCAAATAACATGTTTGTAGCTGGTTTTATTGGAAGTCCTCAAATGAATTTTATCAATGTAAAAGTAGATAAGAGTGGAGATGGAATTCACTTAATTTTTGGTAAAAACAGTATAAAACTACCAGAAGGAAAAACCAAAAAACTTGAATCTAGCGAATATGTTGGAAAAGAAGTTGTTATGGGAATAAGACCTGAAAATCTTCATGATGAAGCTGTATTTTTAGAATCAATGTCTGATAGTACAGTAAATGCAAGAGTTGAAGTTGTTGAAATGCTTGGTTCAGAAACATTACTATATGTTATAATAGAAGATGTTGATTTTGTTGCTAGGGTTAACCCAAGGACAAAGGCAAAAGTTGGTGATTTAATAAAACTTGCTTTTGATACAAACAAAGTTCATCTTTTTGATAAGGAAACAGAAAAGACAATACTTAATTAATATTTATAAATTATAAAATGACAAAAAAAGGGAAACCTAAGGGCTTTCCCTTTTTGTTTTTTTATGTATATAATATATTGTGATGTTTTTTTGTTATCTAGAAGTAAGGGGGATACTAAATTGTCAGATAAGCTATATCAAAATTTTGTTAACCAAATTACAGACATTGTTGGCGAAGAGTTTGGAATTACAGATAGTACAGGGATTATATTAGCTTGTTCTAATGAGAAAAAAGTTGGTATGAAAAATCAAATAATTTCCCAGATACTAGAACAAGAACAGGAAGAAGAATACGTAACATTTGAAGGACAATGTTTTCAAAAGGTCTATGTGAAAGAAAAATTAGAATTTATAATATTTATAAATTCTTGTAATCAGGATAATGAAAAAATTCTTGCTCTTATTTCTATGAATTTAAAAAATTTAAAACTATTCTATGAAGAGAAATATGATAAAATTAATTTTATTAAAAATATTATTAGAGATAACATTTTACCTGGAGATATAACATTAAAAGCAAAGGAACTTAGATTTCCTAATAATGTATTTAGAATTGTGTTTTTAATACAGACAGTAAAAACAAGAGACATATATGCCTATGAAATAGTAGAAGGATTATTTCCAAACAGAAATAAGGACTTTATTGTAATACTTGATGATGAGACTACAGTTTTAATTAAGGAACTAAAAACACAGGATAATTTTGAGGAAATAGAAAATATATCTCAAGTAATAGTAGATACATTGTCTACAGAAGCTATGATAAAGGCGAAAATTGGAATCGGTACAGTAGTTGATAGCTTAAGAGATTTAGCTAAATCTTTTAAAGAAGCCCAAATGGCTTTGCAGATTGGTGAAATATTTGATAGTGAAAAATCAGTAGTAAACTATAATAAATTAGGGATAGGAAGACTTATCTATCAATTACCAACAACACTTTGTAAGCTTTTTTTAGATGAAGTATTTCAAAAAGGAGCATATGAGACTTTAGATACAGAAACCATGCATACAATACAGAAGTTTTTTGAAAATAATTTAAATATCAGCGAAACATCAAGACAACTATATATTCATAGAAATACGTTAGTTTATAGATTGGAAAAAATTCAAAAAAGCACAGGCCTAGATGTTAAATTATTTGATGATGCAATAATTTTCAAAGTAGCCGTTTTAGTAAAAAAATATCTTGATAATCAGATACTTGAATATTAATTTGCAAAACTTTACTAATACATCCGAGGATTAGGGGTGCATGTAACAAATGTGAAGAAAGATATTCCAGAAACTAAAGTTTCGCAGTTTAGAGCCTGTAAATACTCCTCGGGGTCGAGCAAAACTCGCTTCGCTCAAACAATGCTCTCCCTTTCCTCGTCGCATTAACAGGCTCTACTACTTGCTTCACAATGTTTCTTCCATATTTTTCTTCAATTAAATATTATGCACCCGAGGATTCATTATAACTTGATATCACTTGGGTTTTAAGTTAAAATAAAGATTAAAAAGAGGATTTAATATCTGTTTGTAGAATATAATATAGTGTTTAGATTATTGACTTATTGTGGGAGGGCGACAGTGGTAGAATTTCGAAAGGTGTCTAAAAAATATGCCAATGGAACATTGGCGCTTAATAAAATAGATCTTCATATAAATAAAGGTGAATTTGCTTTTGTTGTAGGTCCTAGTGGTTCTGGAAAGTCTACTTTAGTGAAACTTGTTTTGAAAGAAGAAAATCCTACTGAGGGAGAAGTTTATGTAAATGGATATGATATTTCTTCTTTGAAGAGAAGGGAAGTACCTTATTTAAGGAGGAGTATTGGGATAGTATTTCAAGATTTTAGGCTACTACCTAATAAAACTGTATATGAAAATGTTGAATTTGCAATGCAAATTACAGAGTCACTTCCTAAAGAAATCAGAAGGCAGGTTCCAATGTCTTTAGGTTTAGTTGGACTAAGTAAAAAAGCAGATGCCTATCCAAACCAACTCTCAGGAGGAGAACAGCAAAGGGTTGCATTAGCAAGAGCTTTAGTAAACAATCCTTCTTTATTAATTGCAGATGAGCCTACAGGAAACCTTGATCCTGAAACATCTTGGGAAATAATGAAGCTCATGACTGAAATTAATTATAGGGGAACAACTGTTATTGTAGCAACTCATGAAAAAAGTATAGTGAACTCAATGAAAAAAAGAGTAATTGCTATTGACAAGGGTCAAATCATAAGAGATGAGGAGAAAGGACAGTACGAAAATGAAGTTAAGAACAGCCAAATATATAGTTAAAGAAGGGTTTGTCAATACCTATAGAAATATATTAATGTCTTTTGCTTCAATAGTTGTAGTTGGTGCTTCGTTACTTGTATTTGGCGTATTTTGGGCTATAATGGCCAATATCAATTATAATACAAGGATATTTACAGAACAACCTGAGATGGAGGTTTTTTGCAACCCTGAACTTGATGATGCCCAGATTACTACTATAGAATGGCTTATTATGTCAGATGATAGGATATCTGAATATACTATCATATCAAAAGAAGAGGCACTTGAGAGAGCAAAGGAAATGCTTGGAGATGATAAGTCTGTATTAGAGGGATTTGAAGGAGAAGATATACTGCCTGTATCATTCATAATTAAGCTGGATAATCCTGGAAATTCAAAAGATGTTGTAGATAAACTAAGTGTATTTCCAGGCGTTGATAACGTGAGATATTCTCAAGAAACAATAGACTTAATTAGTAAGCTTGTTCGATGGATAAGGGCAGGATCTGGAATGCTAATTTTAATGCTATTAGTAATATCAATTGTTATTATAGCTAATACCATAAAGTTGACAGTGTTTTCAAGGAGAAAAGAAATTAATATTATGAAGTTCATCGGGGCAACAGATTGGTTTATTCGCTTGCCATTTATTGTTGAAGGTGTTATTATAGGTTTGGTAGGTGCACTCATTAGCTTTGGTGTAATTAATCTTATTTATACTGAAGTTTCAGGCAGAATCATTAATAGTGTGTACTTTTTGAAAGTACTTGAAGGAAAAGAGATTTATTCAGATTTAATTTTAAGTATATCATTAATTGGTGTGCTTGTGGGAGCTTTAGGAAGTACAGTTTCAATACGAAAACATTTACGTGTTTAATGTAAATATGTATTGAAAGCCATATGGCAGCGGAAGCTGCAATCAAAGTAGTAAGTTCCGATGCGACAAACAGAGGAACTATATCTTCAAAAAGCTTGCTAAAAAAGCAAACTTTTTGAGAAGAATAGTATATGAAACTATTTCAGGGAGGTAAAACCGGTGAAAAAAGCAGTACTACTTGGCTTGTTAGTATCAATGATTTTAATGGTGATAATTCCTGTTTACAGTAGCAACCTTGTGACTACTCAAAACCAATTAAATAATGTTGACAGTCAGATAAACAGCATAAATTCACAAAGAAGAACTGAGCAGCAAAGACTAAATACAGTAAGAAATGAAAGGCAGTATTTACAAAATCAGCAGGAGAGGGCAAATAGAGAATATAATGAACTTCTTCAAAAGGTAGATGAGTTAAATCATTCAATTAAAGACCTAGATGAAACCATAAAACATACTGAAGAAGATTACAATAAAAAAAGAGATCAATTTAAGCTAAGACTTAGAGTTATGTATCAAAATTCTAATTTTACATATCTTGATACTTTGGCACAATCAAAAAATCTTATAGATTTTTTAGGAAGGCTTCAACTTGTTTCAGCTATAAGTAAGAGAGATAAACAACTTGTAAAAAGTATTCAGGATGCAAAAAAAGATTTAGAATTTAAAAAAGAACTTGTTGTTAATGAAAAAGATGAATATGAGGGAAAAGCATCTGAGGCCTTAAGTAATTTAAATACAATAAAGATGACTTCTCAAGATTTGGAAGTTCAGATTAGAAGTATTAGTTCTAAAATAAGCAACTTAGAGAGGCAGGAAAATGAACTAATCAGGAAGTCTAGGGAATTAGAGAACCAGATAAGAAATTTACAAAGAAGTGCATCATATGCTGGAGGAACAATGGTTTGGCCTGTGCCAAGTTCTACTAGAGTTACATCCCATTTTGGTAACAGACTTCATCCAATTCTCAAAACGTATAGAATGCATACAGGGATAGATATACCTGCAAATACAGGAGCTTCAATAGTAGCAGCTAATGATGGAACTGTAATAATGTCAGGATGGCAAGGAGGCTATGGATATACAGTTGTTATTGACCATGGAGGAGGAATTACTACATTGTATGCTCATTGTAGCCAATTGCTAGTTAGTAGTGGTAAAGCTGTAAAAGCTGGAGATACAATAGCTAAAATAGGAAGTACTGGTTTGTCAACTGGCCCTCATTTACACTTTGAAGTAAGAAACAATGGTACACCTGTTAATCCGTTGGAATACGTTAGGCAGTAAATAAAAAGCTCAGGGCATGAAACCCAGTTTATTTTATACCCAAAATACCAATAAAAGCAAGCCCGGATTTTCCGGGTTTTGCTATATTATTTCAAAAACACGCATAGAATAGTATAACAATCAAATTGATGGGGGGAGAATGATAAGCTTTGAATAATAATAATTTTTTTACAAGTAAATTTGTATCAGTAACAATTGCTGTTATTACTTCTGTTGCAATTACTGCATCTACTCTATTTATTTGGTATAATAATAATCCTAAATATATTATTATACCTGTGCCACTAGATGAAGAACTGGTTGATGTATCTAATCATAAAGATATTGATCTTGATTATGCAATACTTTTTGATAAAGACAAGGTTGATTACGAGAATATAAGAAAGTATATAAGAGTGAGGAATATATTGAATAATTATTTCTATAAAGAAGTTGATGCTAATAAGCTTTTAGAGGGCTCTATTGTAGGAATGACAAATTCTTTGGAAGATCCCTATACTGTGTACTTTACAAAAGAACAAATGGAACTGTTTCAAGAAAAGTCTCAAGGTAGCTATGTAGGCATAGGAGTAAGTGTTCAAATGGGTGATGATGGTATTTTGACTGTAATTCAGCCTTTTGAGGATTCACCAGCTATAAATGCAGGTATTAAGATGGGAGATAAGATCACCGAAGTTGATGGAGTAGATGTTACAACAATTGGTGATGATAGTTTAATTGTAAGTATGATAAAAGGTGCAGAAAACACAGATGTAGAAATAACTGTATTTAGGCCCATAGAAAATAGATTTATTGATTTTGTAATCACAAGAGAAAGAATAAAAATAGTTAATATAAAAAGTGAGATGTTTGGCAATATTGGATATATAAGACTTTCTATGTTCGACAGTGAAATTGCTAAATATTTTGGAAGTTATCTCAATGAGTTTATAGGTAATGGTATGGAAGGTCTTATAATAGATGTAAGAGATAATCCAGGTGGAGATTTTGATCAAGTTGCAGCAATTGCAAATCGATTGCTACCAAGAGGTCTTATAGTTTATACAGAGGACAGAGCAGGCAATAGAATTGAAAAGAAATCGGATAGTACTCAACTTGATATGCCAATAGCTGTGTTAATTAATGGATATAGTGCAAGTGCATCAGAGATTTTAGCAGGTGCCATAAAGGATCATAATAAGGGGACACTTATTGGCACTAGAACTTTTGGAAAAGGTTTAGTACAGCAAGTCGTTAATCTTGATGGAGGAGCTGGATTAAAATTTACTATAGCAGAGTATTTTACTCCGGCAGGTATATCAATTCATGAGAAAGGAATAGAGCCACATATAGAAATTGATGTGGATGAGGACATGAAAAATCTACCAGTTTCACAAATACCTTTTGAGGATGATGTGCAGTTAAGCAAAGCTATAGAAGTTATAAAAGAACAAATCTTAAAAAATGAAAACCACTAACCTTTATTTATAGGCTTCAGATTTAAAATTGTATTTACAGTTTTAAATTTGAAGCTATAAATTTTACCAAAATAAAAGTTAAATTAAATCTAATATTTAGGACATATATTTATCTATTTTTGTAAATAATACTTAATGGAGGTGGTTTTACTTGGAAAGCATAGATGAAAAAATAAAATATGAAATAGTAATGGAGCTTGGATTATTTGACAAAGTAAAAAATCATGGATGGAAAAGTCTAACGGCTAAAGAGACTGGTCGTATTGGAGGGTTAATTACAAAAAGAAAAAAAACAATGAAAATAGACACAAATGAGCAAAAAAGTACATCAACATAATGTTGCAGGGTGTGTATAACAAAAGTGAAGAAAAATATTCCAGAAACTTAAGTTGCGCAGTCTAGAGCCTGTAGATACTTCTCGTGGTCGAGCAAAACTCGCTAACGTTCAAACAATGATCTCCCTTTCCTCGGCACATTAACAGGCTCTAATACTTGCTTTACGATATTTCTTCCATATTATTCTTTACTTAAAATAACATGCACCCAATGTTGCAAGAACTAGAATTTAAAAACGAAAAAAATTGATTAAATACTCTGAAGACTAAATTCTGGTTTTTGAATTCTTGCGGCTTTGCCGCCTTATGTTTGGGTGAAAAAGTCTCTTAGTTTACTTAAGGGGTGAAGGAGGTTATTGTATGGAAGATGGAAATGCCTATTCAGGATTTGCTTATGTTTATGATCAGTTAATGTATGATGTAAATTATATAAAATGGTGCAATTTTATTGAGAATATATTTAAAACTCATGGGCAAAAACCAAACTTAGTATTGGATTTGGCATGTGGAACAGGTAGTTTTTTAATTGAAATGGCTAAAAGAGGATATGATATGATAGGAGTAGACCTATCTATGGATATGCTAAACTGCGCAAAACAAAAATCAGGAGATTTAAAAAACATCCTATACTTAAACCAAGATATTATAGATTTTGAATTATACGGAACTGTGGATGCTGTTGTATGTTTAATGGACAGTATAAACTATATTACCGACAAAAGAAATTTAAAAAAGTTATTAAAGAAAGTACATAACTATTTAAACAATGGTGGGTTATTTATTTTTGATATAAATACACCGTATAAGTTTAAAAAAATACTAAAGGATAATGTATTTTATGATGTATCTGATGAAATATCATATATATGGCAAAATTACTATGACAGTACAAGGAAAATATGCCAAATTGAATTGACAATATTTAAAAAAGAAAATAGTGTTTATACAAGGATGGATGAAACTCACTATGAAAGGTGTTATGAGATAGATGAATTAAAAGAAATAATACAAAATAGCAATTTAGAGTTAATAGACATATATGATGATCTAGAGTTGTGTAAACCTTCTCAAAGTAGCCAAAGAGTTTTTTATGTGTGTAAAAAACCATAGAATTAAAAAGAGTAAATATATCTTCTAAAAAGTTTGCTAAAAAAGCAAACTTTTTGAGAAGAATAGTATATAAAATAGGTGCGACATGACATATTATGAAAAAGTATATAAAATTGTATCACTCATACCAAAGGGGAAAGTAGCAACTTATGGACAAATAGCAAAACTTTCTGGTTTTCCAAAAAGGTCCAGAGTCATTGGATATGCCTTGCATAAAAATCCATATTATGGTGAAGTTCCTTGTCATAGAGTTGTTAATAGAAATGGCGAAATAAGCTACTCTTTTGCATTTGGCGGTGAAATGGAACAGAGAAGATTACTTGAACAAGAAGGTATAGTTTTCGAGGAAAATGGGAAAATAAAATTAGAAAAATATTTGTGGAATCCTGAAAATTTAAGTGAATTTAAGTATGAATGATATTACAAAGACGACAAAATATTCTTAAAATTTATGTAGATAATATGTAGGAAAGTACAAGTATTAGAAGGAATTCCTTTTAAAGCTGTATGCTGTTTAAAGATAGCGTACATGCATTTACACAAATGGTACAAAACAGAATAAATAATGATTAAAATGACATTGACAAGCAATACAAAATATGATACAATGTTAAAGATTTAGTAAGAGCATGGACATGTGCAAGCTAAGTTAAAGTATCAAGTTCAGGAGGAGTGCAGGATGGAAAAAGGTAAAGTAAAATGGTTTAATGCTGAAAAAGGTTTCGGATTTATTGAGAGAGATGGAGGAAACGACGTTTTTGTTCATTTTTCAGCAATAAACATGGATGGCTACAAAACAT
Organism: Acetivibrio alkalicellulosi; assembly: GCA_008125075.1. GTDB lineage: Bacteria > Bacillota > Clostridia > Acetivibrionales > Acetivibrionaceae > Herbivorax > Herbivorax alkalicellulosi. The sequence goes on from VLTH01000002.1 coordinate 868,417, forward strand.
TAGAAGAAGGTACTGAAGTTCAGTTCGAAGTTGTAGAAGGTGCAAAAGGACCTCAAGCTTCAAATGTGAGCAGGTGCTAATTAGGTCTTTATAATTAACATAAAAATGACCGAAAGTACCCCGGTATATTAATACCGGGGTTTTCAATTGCAATATTTTATTTAATATCATAAATCTAGGAGTACAAAGGTGGAATGAGAAAAATGGAAGATTATGTAGTTAGGGCTACTGCGGATGATGGAAAAATAAGAGCTGTAGCAGCAGTTACAACAAACATAGTGAAGAAAGCTCAAAATATTCATGGATTATCTCCTCTAGCTTCTGTAGCTATCGGAAGAACCCTTACAGCAGCAGTCTTAATGTCAACATTTTCAAAAAGCCCAAAAGAAGTTCAAACAATACAAATAAAAGGAGACGGACCATTAGGTGGGATTGTTGTAGTATCTGATTCAAATGCAAATGTAAGAGGATATGTAAATAATCCGTTAGTTTATTTACCACTTAATAGTAAGGGTAAGTTTGATGTAGCAGGAGCTGTTGGTAATGGATACTTAAATATAATTAAGGATTTAGGATTAAAAGAGCCCTATATAGGTTATGTTGATTTAATCTCTGGAGAAATTGCAGAAGATATAGCATATTATTATGCATATTCAGAACAGATACCAACAAGTGTTGCTTTAGGTGTTCTTGCAAATTCAAACGAAATTATTGAAAATGCAGGAGGATTTATAATTCAGGTAATGCCAGGTGCTAATGATGATACAATCACACTTATTGAAGAGAAAATAAGCTCTATACCATCTGTTACTAGTTTTTTGTCACAAGGGAAATTACCAGAAGACATTTTAGCAGAGATTCTTTCTGAAATAAACCTTAAAATTATACAAAAAAGCCCATGTAATTATTTGTGCAACTGCTCTCAAGACCGTATGCAAAGAAACATACTGAGCCTAGGAAGAGCGGAAATATTAGAAATTGTTGAGGAACAAGGTGGAGCCCAAACACAGTGTCATTTCTGTAATAAAAAATATAATTTTTCTAAACAGGATCTAATGAGTCTAATTAATGAGGGTTTATAGAAATGATTTGAGAGTAGAGATATATAAAGTATTAAAGAGAAAACCAAAGTAAAAAAGAGTAATTGAAAAGTAAATTAAAAATAAGGGTGTTTTAGCTATTGACTTTATGATATAATTTTTGTATACTATCAATTGTCGCTAAAATAAAGTGTCATGTGGGCGCATAGCTCAGCTGGGAGAGCATCTGCCTTACAAGCAGGGGGTCATAGGTTCGAGCCCTATTGTGCCCACCACATTGGCCCGGTAGTTCAGTTGGTTAGAATGCCAGCCTGTCACGCTGGAGGTCGAGGGTTCGAGCCCCTTCCGGGTCGCCAATTTGCCCAGATAGCTCAGTCGGTAGAGCAGAGGACTGAAAATCCTCGTGTCGGTGGTTCGATTCCGCCTCTGGGCACCAAAAATTTTTGCGAAGCAAAATATCTAACCATAGTTTCCTTCGCAAAAATAAAATATGCGGGTTTAACTCAGCGGTAGAGTGTCACCTTGCCAAGGTGAAAGTCGCGAGTTCAAATCTCGTAACCCGCTCCATAGAAGCCTTAATCAGAATATCAGTGCATATGATGAACTGATATTCTTAATATGGCGCCATAGCCAAGTGGTAAGGCAGAGGTCTGCAAAACCTTTATTCCCCAGTTCAAATCTGGGTGGCGCCTCCAAAGCAAAAAAAGCTTGACTGTCAGGGGTGACAGTCAAGCTTTTTTTGCTGTTTTACTGTATTTGAAGTTAACTAATCTAACTAATCTGTCTAATTGTTGTAACCTACTTTTTGTGATATACTTTTAGTAAGTAAACTTTTACTGGGGTGAGGAATGAGTAGTATATTTACAGATGATGGTGTCGGATTGTGGGGTATTCTACAGAAAATTAACAGTTATAATGTTAATAAAAGCTTTCCATCATTGAAGAAGACAATCAGGAATTTTAATTTTACGGATGTTTATACAGATATCCTCAACTATATGGAATTCATCATAGACTACACGGAAGAATTGGAAAATTATTTTGAGGAAAATATAATAAAAAACAATGATACAGTTATGCGCTTTAAGGCTGAAGCTTCAATGAAAGCAAAGTGGAATAAAAATATTGAGATGTCAAAGCAGTTTCGAGAAGTATGTAATGATATTTTGGGTATAAGAGTAATTACATGCTTAAATCAAAGTGATTTAGAAATTGAAGTAGACAATATAATAAATACAGTTAATGGATATAAAGTTGATGTGGTTAACTTTTATGCAAGCCCAAAAAGTAGAGATGATGGATATAGGGGAGTACACTTGTATTTTAGGAATAATTCTAATTGCTATCCTGTGGAAATACAGTTTTGGACTCGCAAGGATTGGCTGTTAAACAAATATACGCACGAAGTAATATATAAGCAAAACTTCAAGCAGGAGGATATAATAAATTATCCTTTAGCCTTGAGAAAATGGATTGAACAAATGCCGGATAAACCAGAGGAAATTATGAGTTATGAGGATTATTTGTATACCATGCTTCAATCAGTTTATAAGGAGGATGAGTAGCATGAAAACATACATTTTTGCTAGAAAAATAGGAACTAGCGCAACAAAGATTATGGAAATTGATAAAAAAGAAGCTGTTCGAGTGATGAAGGAAAACAGGAACAGCGATTACCAACTTGGCATGCTCACTGGAGGTAGTTTTGATACTGTTATTAAGGTGTATGGAGAATATGCACCGTTTCATAGAGTAAAAACTATTCAGGAATTAGTAAAGCCGGATGAGAAAATTCATTTGGGATTGAAAAAACTGGTGAAGGGAAGAATGTCACGTGTTAAATGTAAGAAAACAACTGTGAATCCGACTCAAAGGAGACAAGTAAAGGTTGAACATGCAAGACGAAGCCAGTAGTAAAAAAAGTGGTAAAAGTAATATATGTTGTTAGATTTCTGAAGCTTGACGGTCAAGGATAACAGTCAAGCTGATTTTTTTGTACGCCCAGCATGGGCGTTCACTTATCAGTAAAAGTCCTCCGGGATATGCCGGTTTTGTTACTGAATTTGATGTAAAGAGTTATGGATTCCTATTTTATGCAGTACGGTGAAGGTATTTACTATGCTTTCATCTGTGAAGAATGTAGAAATGCGACTATTCAATATCAACAGACATAATGTGTTGACTGAACGGTTTGGAGGTTATATATGCTTACAATAATATTAGATAACTAGAAAGTAGTTGACAGAGAAGAGTAAATTATAATAAAATCTACTCAATGATATTAAGGTAAATGGAAGGAGGATGAACAATGCATATAGATAAATGTTGGAAACAAGGGGAAAATGATACATCACTTGAATTTATGCATGAATCAGTTATGAATATGCATATGCATTGGCTTAATCCTCTGTTGTTTAAACGTAAAAGCAAATATTACTTTCACTACAATAAAACATTACGTATACATATGAGAGAGATAGAGTGGTTAAGTCAAACAAAAGATTTAACCACTTTTTTTAGTCTTGGAACAAAGTGAAAGCAAAAGTTTTAAGTTAAGGAGTTACTATGGAAGCTGTTATTTTTATTGGGATACAGGCAACAGGTAAAAGCACCTTTTATAAGGAAAATTTTTTTAAAACACACATAAGAATTAACCTAGATATGTTAAAGACTAGGAACAGGGAAGATATATTTCTTGATGCTTGCATAAAAGCAAAACAACCTTTTGTAGTGGATAATACTAATCCATCTGTGGATAATACTAATCCATCTATTGAGGACAGAAAGAAATATATTGATGTAGCAAAAAGTGGGAAATTCAAGGTTGCAGGTTATTACTTTCAGTCAAGCATAGCCTGATGCAATAAAGAAAAATGAAAGAAGAGAGGGTAAGGACTATATCCCTCTAGCAGGCATAAAAAGTACACATGCAAAATTGCAGTTACCTTAGTACACAATGGATTAGAATATTCAGAGATTAAGAAGCAGGTCCGTTAGGAAGAAGCGCTCGTTGGCTCTGCGTGAATTTGCGCTTGGAATGGAGTCACTCGAACGTTTTGTAAGGAATGAGCCACTATATAGAGTGCATGAGTGTGTATTCGGAGTCCTAGCACTCGAAAGTGAGCCAGTAGATCCGAGACTGTAGGTTTTGGACGCATATAGCACAATAAGAAGGTTGAATAAGTATGCTGGATTTCAATTTGTTTATGGACTTACACAATCATACAACATGGTCTGATGGGACTGACAAGCCAGAAGATATAATACTAAATGCTATAAATCATCAGGTAGGAGCGGTTGGGATAACTGACCACTTCTGCAACGATGATAAATACTCTTTGGGGTTTGATAAGCTGAGCAGACTTTGCTTTATTGATGTAAATTTGATGTTGTTGATAACATTCCAGATAGATGGCATTTGGAGCTTAGAGGTAAGGAAATAGTGGATACATTAATTAAAAAGCTGCTCAAATATAATGGATGAAATGACGTTTTTAGGAAGGTTGATGATAAATGGATTATACAAGATTAAGTAAAGCGATGTCTTTTGCATTAAGGCATGCGCCATGGTAATATGAGTTAGAGCTTGATGAACATGGGTGGGTAAATATTGAGCAACTACTATACTCCTTCCATGAGGAAAAGAAATGGTCTAAGTTAGATATTAAAGATATTGTTTACGTGGTGGAAAACTTTGATAAGAAGAGATTTGAATTAGAGGGCAAAAGAATAAGAGCTTTGTATGGGCATTCAATCCCTCAGAAGATAATAAAGGAGCCATTGCAGCCACCTGAGATATTATATCATGGAACAACAAGGCGATTCTTATCAATGATTAAGGAAAAGGGATTGATTCCTAAAGGAAGGCAATATGTTCATCTAGCTGTTGACACAGATATGGCTCTACAAGTTGGTAAAAGGAGAGATGACCATCCTACTTTACTCATTATAGATGCTATGGATGCTTGGAATGAAGGAATTAAGTTTTATAAAGGAAATGAAAAAGTGTGGCTAGCCGATTTTATAGATCCCAAATATATAAACATGGGATAGCCAATAAGGGTTTAGGATTTATACTTTATATAATATATAAAAAGTTTGCAGCATATCAAAGGTTGCAAACTTTTTGTCTTTTAATTGGTAATTTATTCTCGTATACTAAGAATGTAGTGAACAGTGCAGAAAAGAGTTACTTCATATGGGATGATTAATACTCTTTCCGATTTTCTCTCACTATATTTTAGGGTAGTGCAGATTAGAGATACTTCGCCTATTACGCGAGAGGTCACTGGTTCGAGTCCAGTCATGGATATTCCATGTAGCTCAGATGGATAGAGCACTTTATAAGCTCTAATCGATTTTCTCCCTATAAAATGTTTAGGAAGTCCAGGAAGGAATTACTTCGTGGTGGACCGATACGTGAAAACGTGTACAGGTGCGAATCCTGATCCGTCTCCTTCAGACTTTCTCCTGAGTAAAAATTTTATATGAAGGGAAAATGGCAATGGCAAAATTTAACTTAGCAAGATTAAAAACAAATAAAACAATAAATAAAGAGAGCGCAATTGCCTACACAATGAATGATAAGGAAAAGCTTGTAACGCAAGTATTAACAAGTCTTTTTAATGAAAATAAATTTTATGGTGATAACTCCAAGGATATATTGAAAACTATAAGAAATGTCATTAAGAGTGATGCAGGCTTTATTGCAAACTTGTGTATTTTTGTAAGGAATGAGATGCATTTAAGGACAATCTCACATGTTTTAGTATCAGAACTTGCAAAAAGTTCAGAAGGTAAGAATTTTGTGAGAAAGGTCTTAAATAAGATAGTTGAACGTCCAGATGATATGACAGAAGTACTTGCTTATTACATAAATACATATGGCAAACCTATTCCAAACTCCATAAAGAAAGGATTGGCGGATAGTTTTGGTAAATTTGATGAATACCAATTAGCTAAATACAACAGAGATAATGAGGTAAAATTAAGGGATATACTTTGTTTGGTTCACCCTAAGGCAAAGGATGAAATGCAGAATGACCTATGGAAAAGGCTTTTGGAGGATAATCTTGAAACACCTGTTACTTGGGAAACCGAACTTTCATCAAAAGGTAATAACAAAGAGACTTGGGAGAAATTGATTGATGAAAACAAGCTGGGTTATATGGCATTGATGAGAAACCTGCGTAACATTATAAAATCAGGAGCTTCCAATTTAAACAAAGTCTATTGTTATTTAGCAGATGAGAGTAGGGTGCGTAAAAACAAGCAATTGCCTTTTAGGTATTACAGTGCATATAAAGTGATAAAAAATGAAGGTATCGGAACATCAAAGATATTTGATGCTTTAGAAATAGCTATTAAAGCATCGACTAAAAACATCAATAGATTGGGAGGTAAAACATTAATCGCAGCAGATGTTTCAGGCTCTATGAACTCGAGAATAAGTGCTAAAAGTGATATGACATGTGCTGAAGTTGCTGTTTTGATGTTGTCGATTGCAAATTATATATGCAAGGAAACGATTACAACTACTTTTGACAATAATTTGTATTTGTGTAACTTGTCCACTCTGAATGGTATAATTGCCAATGCCATCAGCATTAAAGTAAATGGCGGAGGAACCGATATTACCTTGCCTATACGTCACTTGCTGAATAATAAAATATTCGTTGATAGGATAATTTTATTATCTGATAATGAAATTAATAGGGCTTATACATATAGCATAGGATACGGTGGACCTAAGACATGTCAGGCTCTGGTGGAAGAATACAAGAAAAAAGTAAATCCTGATGTATGGGTTCATGCGATAGATATGCAAGGATACGGTACTCAGCAGTTTATAGGTAAAAATGTAAATGTTTTGGCAGGTTGGAATGAAAAAATATTTGAATTTATTTCTGCCTCTGAACAAGGTGTTAATAATTTAACAAGTAAAATCAGTGGATACTATTTTAAATAGTAGTACTAACAATTTCTTATACACCCTATTCCCAAAGATTTTTTCTCTATGTGGCTCAACATACTTTAGAAAATTATATGGTTGTAAACCAACTAACAGATAATTTATGCTTAGTTATAATTTATAATGATGAACTATTACGAACGCATTCACAAACCCATTGATTATATTGAAAGAGAGCTTAATGGCAATATTGAAATATAAAAGGTAGCACAGGAAGCATATATGTCTTGTTCAAGTTATTATCGGATTTTCTTTGCTTTATTAACAGGCTATGGGGTTAAGGAATATATACGTCAAAGGAGAAAAAGCATTGCGGCTAAGGAGATTAAGAAGACCATGTATTGACTTTGTTGTTGCAATAAAATTACAGTTTAAAATATTCCTTGACAGGTCAAGTCTGCCTGTGTTATGATTTAATCACTGTGCCTAAAAAAATGTTGTTGTTAAAACATCAGGTATAGAGATTTATTTTTACAATAGGAAAGGAGAATTACAATGTATCATCTGAGAAGTTATTATTTCGAACAAAATAATATTGCCATTAAATTATCAGGGAAACCAGGTATAGATTTGTGCATACATTGGCTTAATTCTCTTTATATAAAGTGTAGAAATAAATGAGCATGATTAAACTTTTTACACAGTTTATAAGAGCGGTTAAGTCATAGATATAAAGACTTAACCGCTTTATTTTTGCTTTTTTACTCGATGTGCAAGGAAGACTACATCCATTTTATGTGGGTGAGATTTTTTCTCATGAGTGTCTAATTAATAATTGCATATAAAAACGGGATATTACAATCAAATAACATTAATGAAAATAGTTGACAAAGATATTAATATATAGTAATATACATAACAGTATACTTAATAAAGTGATGCTATATAGATCACTAGACAAATTGAAAAAAGCACATTGATTAAATTACTAATAAAAGATGAAGGAGGATTATCAATGTATTTATTTAGAAATAATTGGCTGGAACAAATTAATATAGAGATTGATTTTTTACATAAACCAAGTATAGATTTATGCATACATTGGATTGATCCTCTATTACATAAATGCGATAAACGATTGTATCAGGACCTATGGTCAGCAGTAAAGCAAAGTCAAAGGTCTAGCCCAGGGAAGGTTTTATAAAGGGTTTACAACAAAAAGCATTTACAAAAAGAGAGTGGTTAAGTCCAATATTAAGGATTAAACCACTCTCTTTATTTTATTATACAAGGTTGGTGAGGAAATGAGATTCTTTAATTCAATGCAAAAAAATATGAGTTTTACAGATGTGGTGGCAAGTATTAAATACTTCATTAAAGCAAGCCCAGATAGTAAGTATAGGTTAGCAGTTGGAACTGATTCACAAGTAAAAGGAAGATATACATGTTTTGCAACTGGAATTCATATACACAGGGTTGGCAAGGGAGCATGGTGCTGTGTTAGCAAAATGGTAGAAAACAAGAGGTACCAAAACCTTAAAGAAAAGATATCAAAGGAAACTTCCATAACATATGAAATTGCATACATGCTAAATGAACAGTTAGTGGAAGCTCTATGTGATTTAATTATAAAGAATAAAAACTTTGATTGTAAACTTGAAGCCCATATAGATGTGGGTACTAGAGGAGAAACTAGAAAACTTATTAGAGAAATGGTGGGCTATTTTGAAGGTATGGGTATTGATGCAAAAATAAAACCTGATTCATTTGTGGCAAGTAGTTATGCCAATAGATATAGCAAAAATATTTCAATGGCTTTCAATACAAAAGCAATCTAACCATTGAAGAGATTCTCTAAAGGGTAATTAAATATCAAGGAATAATTATAATTTTCTAAGAATTATTAAAATTAGGATTGCCTAAAATATAACTTCTGCTACTATTTCACTACAGAAATTATTAGAAGTTCTAGAACAAAGTGAAAGACTTAAAAGCCCCATAAAAAGTGGAAGTAATATTTAAACTAATCCTTAGCTGAAAGGATGATATTCTATGTTGATTTTGAAGGTAACGCCTGTACGCAATGTGTTAATAGGTAAGCGTTGCTTCAAGAGTGAAAGACCAGATATGTTTTTCAACAAGGTTATAGGTGAAAATTCAAGGATAGATGTATATGATGTTTCTGATAGGAAGCAGAAGATGCTTGCAATAACTGAAATAAATAAAAGAAATCACCGAATGATTATAAATAATAAAAAGTATTTTATATGTTCAATTAATTCTGGATGATTAGGGTGGTAGTGACAAAAGGGCTGATGCAGCTTGGATGTCCTTACTTTTATAGATATAATTATCCCTCTGTAGCTTTAGAAGGGAAGAGCGCCGAAAAATGTTTGTCTTAACCGGGTCGCAGAGCAAGGGTTCCAGAAGCACCGAAAGGGAATTATACCCGAAACAGGTGAAATTCCTGTTTGCTGAAATGCGTAGGGAAGCGCGTTATCCCTGGCTCATGCTTAGGAAACGAGTGCGGGTTCGAATCCCGCCAGGGGGACCAAAAATGTTATTGTCTAAGGTTCTTAAGGGGGAAAGAGACCGCCGCGAAGTCTCCTACCTACCTGACATCGCTTCAAAGGATTACCTATGGCTATGGCGGAGTTGGAGCGTAAGACTTTAGAGTTTTAAAATAAAGATTAATTATAAAACTGTTCAAATAAAATTGAAACTATATCAGAATATTTATATAATATTGATATAATAAATTTGGGGCGAGCACCGCTTATAAGTATTTCTTTTGGGGCCGGCTCAAGAACGTCAGATACCAGGACACGGGTCAGCCTTTTTGGTCTTTAGTTAATGCTGTTACTATTAAAAAAAGGTATAAAGTTTATATAAATAGAGAAGAAATGCTCTGTGGGTTTTTTTATGTTTTATAAATTGGATAAATAATTTGAAAAGGAAGTGGATAAATGATAAAAAGGAAAAAGGTTGTATTTGTTTTTATGATTTTGAGCATAGTTTTGAATTTGTTTGCTTGTATAGAACAAAAAGAAGATTTAGATTATAAGGCACGTTCTTTTATTAATAAATATAATCTCAATATTGAAGAAAAGTTAGATAGAGAAAAAATAATTCTAGAAGAGGGGCTATTATTTGAACTATTCTGTAACGCTTCAAATAAAATTGGTTTAGATTTGAATGAATATAAAAATAAAGAGGTTAATGTTTATAAGTACAGGTTAAAGGAAGAGTCGTTACATGAAAGAAGTAGATTAATTGTTGCAAATATATTATTTAATAGTCAAGAAGAGATAGTAGGAGCATTTTTGCATACAGGAATTATGCCCGGAGTTGTTTCATTAAAGGAAAGGAGTATAATAAAGCCTGAAAGTCTTAATCCAGAAAAGTTAAATTTTGAAGGTGTAAATGAAATTGAGATATTAGGACCAAGGGAAGATACATCGATAGATATGTGGCCTAAAAAACAATTATTAGATTCAAAAGATGTAGAAAATTTTATTTCTATTTTAAATGATGCCGTAACGTATAATGAATTTCTCATAAGTAATAAAGATATGGAAAGCAAAAAATATATTATAATGTTAAGCTATCAAGAAGGTTCAAGGGTAGGCATAAATTATTATTTGGGTAGCAATAAGTTTACTTTGAATACTTTTAATGATTGGTATTACATGGTGAATGATGATCTAGAAAAATATATTACTTGTAAGTAAAAATAGGGTCATTGTTTAGGTCTGATAGGTAAACGCCACTATTATTACAAGTGGTCAGTTAAGTAGCAAATGAAGAAAGGAAAATGAAGAATGCAGAGCCACATCGTCAAAGTTAACTTAAATATTATAGTTCTAAATTGAAGATTTTTATAGTAAAAAATATAATTGGCATCAATAAAATTTAAAGGAGCCCCGTATAGTGAATAAGCTAAGTATAATTTCTAGGGTACAAAAGCAACTAGCAATTGAGTGGAAATGTGATTTTAATGCTTTTTTGGAAGATGAAAACGTTTTTATTATGTCTGAAAATGATTTCTTTGAGATTGTTACATTTGGTAAAAATGCAGTATTTAAAGCACATCCATCTATTTATAACTGGTGTAAAGAGTCTTTTTCTGTAACATCAGCAAAAGATATAATGGATGGAGATAACTTATACGCTATTGAAACTAAACTGAGAGAATATGGGAAAAAGCTTGCTGGTGAACACATACGATATTTATATTTAAATATGAATGCAGCAGTTCGTAAACCTGTTAATTTCCAATATAGGCTTTTTGATAAAGATAATATCAAAAATTTATATATTAACAAAGGTTTTAGTAATGCATTGAACTACGAGAATGATGTTATTGCATTAGGAGCATATGAAGGAAATCAACTTATTGCTTTAGCTGGAGCAGATGACATTATGTCAAGTTTACTCCAAATAGGAATAGATACCTTACCTCAATACCGTAATAGAGGACTTGGTTGCTATCTAGTAAAAACTTTAGCTGATGAAATTGTAAGACGTGGTTTGATACCATACTATACAACATGGAGCTCCAATATTGCATCAACGATAGTTGCTATTAAAGCAGGTTTTTTACCTATGTGGGTTGGATATTTTGCTATTGATGTATAGTCGAAAGTTCTAATACTTCAGCTAGTAACAATTATAAAAGGAGACTAATATAATTAAAAAGTCTGTGTTAATATTCCCAGCTAGCAAATAGTTTCAAGTAAGATTACTTCTATCCTTATGAAGATATTTTGATAACTGATCTGTACGACTTCAAAGTTTAACAGTCCATACAGAAGTTCAAAAATCTCTTGGCCAAACATTGGAACATCTCGTTTAATAGCTCTTTCCTTAACTATTACATATCCAGAATATGCTTGCACAAAGTAGCAGTAAATGTTTTAATAGGAAATATAGAAGAAAGAGTAATGCAACTTGAAGGATTTCCTTTTTCGTGTAATAATGTATCAGATGAAGTTTTAAAGACTAAGGGATATCGAAAACTAATTGCAGGTAATTATCTTGTTTTCTATATTTTAGATGAGAAAAACGAAAAGGTTGTTATAGTTAGTAATTTGATAGAGCACAAAATTATAACAAAATCCTTTAAAAAGGGGTTAACGGTCACGGCTTCCTTGCATATTAATGTTTAGATTATGATTATATTTGAGGAGCCTAGTGAGTTGATTTCGCATGTTGGGATCTGTGTGGGGGAGGTTAGGTAACTGTCAGTTCTACCGTGTCTGTGAAATGTTGCAAATATATGAGAAGGGCGTTGAGAGTTTTTTTAATGGAGGGATTAGATGAAAAGATTATTTAAAATTAAGTTTATTTTATTCTTATTTCTGTTTTTAGTATTGGTTATTCATTTTTTACCGATGCTCTTTTTAAAGACACCAAAAATGATATTTAAAGAGTCCGATAACTTTATTTTTTATTATGAAAAACAAGATGAAAAAGCAATCCATGATATAGAAAAAATACTTGAGAATAATATAAATAGAATAAACGAAAAACTTGAATTTGAAGATGAGAAAAAGACAAATGTATACGTATATCCTAACCAAAAAAAGATGCAAATCAGAAAATATGGATACTTTACTATATTGCTTAATTTAGAATGGTATATTGGAGATAATATAAGAGACAAAATACTTTTGGTTTCACCATCTAATTCTGGGAAAACACATAGTTATGATAGTATAATAGAGGCAGCTCCACATGAATATGTTCATACTGTAGTATATAGAATAAATCCGAAGACACCTTTATGGATTAATGAAGGGGTCGCATTGTTTTTAACAAATGGCACTTATAACGATTTAACTGGCTATAGAATTCCAACCTTTAAAGATACTCAATCTAATTCTCCATTGGTTTTTGCAAGGTCAAATGGATATGATTTTGCTCATTTATATATACAATATATTGAAGATGAATATGGTTTTCATAAAGTAAATGAGCTTATACGATTTGGAGGTGATGTTAATAAGGTATTTGAAAAGTCAGCAGTTGATATATATGATGAATGGATTAAAACATTGTAGAACAGAAAAGGAGAGGTCAATGAAGGTTTTAACTATAATTGGTTCTGCAAAAAATGGAAATACATCTGAAATAATTAGATGTTTTAAAGAAGAGTTAAAAAAGCTAGGTGAGTATGAATTTGAGGACTTATACTTAGAAGACTTTAAGATTGATTTTTGCACGGGTTGTCACAATTGTATTTTCATAGGGGAAGACAAGTGTCCCCATTATAATGATGTTAAAGCAATTGAGGATAAAATTTTAGTATCAGATATTTTAATCTTAGCAACTCCAGGTTATATGTTTAGCGTAACTGGTATTATGAAAAATTTTCTAGATCACGTTGCCTATAATTGTCATAGGCCTAAATATTTTAGCAAGAAAATTTTTTACATTTCAAGTTGTACTAAGTGGCAAGAAAAGGGTGTGTTTATTCCAATGCAAACGTGGGGTTCAGCAGCTGGATTTAGTTTTATTGGAAAAATGTATATTGATATGCTACCTTTACCTTTTACGGAAAAAGAAAAGATGAAGAGAAGGAAGAGGATAAAAAAAAGTGCTGTTTCTTTTGACAAAAGTGCGATGACAATAGTTGATATAAAACCAGATTTTGGAGGAGTTGTAATATTTCATTCATTTAGAACTATATGTAAAATAGCACCTAAAATTATGAAGGCAGACTATGAATATTTCAAAAAAATAAAAGCATATGATAAAGATACAAAGTGGTATGTTAATGCAAAGATTTCACCCATTAAACATTATTTAGCAAATTTTATTGAAAAAAGAATTGAAAAAGCAATAAATAAAATGATTGACAAGAATGAAATTGATAACTGTAAGGGTAGCTTCAAAAATAAGTTGTGACTATATGAGGTCGTCACATCCTATGTATGACTGCACTTTACAAAGAGACAATTGATGAACTGTCAACAGCAATGGATACATATAAAATAATTGCGAATAAACTCATTGGTAAATTAATTTCTGAAACTAAACAGCCTGAAATAAAAGAGATAATTAAAGGTCAGTACTATTTAATTGAAAATTCAGAACTGATAAATGGGAAAAAACATTTATCTGATAGCTGGGATTTTGATGTACATGGAGAACATTGCCTTTTTGTAAATTTGGTTACAGGGCAAAGACTTGAAGTTTCACTTGGGAATAAAGAAAGTTTAGGAAACCTTGATCCATATTTTTTCTATGACTTTCTTAAAACTACAGAGAGCCTTAAGCACTTGGCAGATAACTTTAAAAATCCATTTAATGATATGTGTGCTTTTTTTGAACACCTAATAGAACAAAAAGTACGCACTTATGAATATTTTTGGTGTTGAATACAGAAAGTTGATCAGCAGTCAAGGTTGAAAGTTTTGAGGCATCCGTCCTAGGATTTGCAACGGAAAGGCTCTGAAGTAAAAATTAAGGGGAAAAGTTTATGGCAAAGAAGAAAAGATTTAAGGGACATTATTGTAAAGTGTGTGACAGTTACATAGCTAATGAAAGGTTTTCAGGAAAAGGACATGCAAGGCATATATGTAAAAAGTGTTCTAAATTACCTATCGAAGAGCAACATGAACAAATAAATCTAAATAGGATATTTAGTTTATATAGGTATTCAAATCTTTCAAAAGTAAATAGAATAAAGTTAGAAAAGTTTTTAGGTAACAAATCAAAAAAAGTAAGAGAAGCTGCAAGAGAAATGCTTGACGAATTTACGGGAAAATCAAGATATAAGATTATGGAAGATGAGGAGTATGAATATGAAGAGTTTATGCTTAGTAATCTAGAAGATTATGAGTTTGTAAAACAATTGGAAGACGATTGCTATTTAGATGACACTGAAGGTAATTATATTGAAGATGACGAATTGCCTTTTTAAAGTCTTTTGAGGACTTTTCGTACTTTGTAGAGTTTTATATTATTTAAAGAAAATGGTACGGGACAAAAAAATGATTTGAGATTTAGTAAGTTAGGCTCATCATATATAAATAAGAGTCATGGACTAATTCATGGAGATTTTGGTGATGGTAACTATAATATTGATTATGGAAACAGCAATATTATATAGAAAATGACATTTTATATTTGGGAATATATGAAGATGATTGATAAAGCTTGTGATTTTTAAAGAGCATCTATGCTGCGGTGTAGCTCTACCGTGACTATTAAAGTAAGGATTAGTGAATAAGAAACAAATTATAAGGAGCAGATATATGAAGAATAAGAACATTATATTTATTAGTATTCTAGTAGCTATTATTTGTATAACAGGATGTAATAGGAGAGATATTGGTATACCTTCTCAAAAAGAACTTAATGAATATATATTAGATAATTTAGATAGTAGTAATGCTTTTCAAGATGAATTAGATGAAAGTATGGTAGATATAATAGATGTTAGTAAAGACTCTTTTCAAGAAGTAAACGAGATTACTGAGAATGATATAGATATAATTAATGATTCTCAAGTAGTAACAGAGCTTACTCCAATTAGCTATGATATTTCATCAATGACTTATACAATAGAAGATGATGACAATAGCATTAGTATCAAGTACCCATTAATATCGGGATTAAATGATCAAATTAAGCAAAAAATTATAAATGAACTAATTATGACTGAAGCTCTTAAAGTGTATAACTATTATGATTGTGAAGATAGAGGTCATTTAGCATTAGATATTGAATTTAATATTTCTTTGAAAAGTGACTATATTTTAAGTATTCAATATTATGGATTGGGTTATGTTGAAGAAGCAGCTCGCCCAAATAAGTTATTTTATACCACTAATATTGATATTCTAACAGGAATTAAGTTAAGGTTAGTAGATCTTGTTAATATTGAAGATGAGTTTATAAACATGTATATTAATGGAGAATTTGAATATGTAGGACCATTAGAAGAAGAGCCTAATTTAGGGTATTATGGTACTCATGCTTTTGCAGAAAAAGGTTTTATTAACGCTGATAATATGGAAAGTGTGTTTAGTTATTTAACTGTAGATTCTCTGGGTATATCAATACCCGTTGCTCATGCAATAGGAGGGTATGCAGAATTTGAGATTAAGTATAAAGATATTCCAGAATACTTGGTAGGTAATAGTCAAGGATGGAATAAATTTATTACTAGTGCAAAGAAGTAAGGGAAAGGCATGTTGCTCCGATGAGTTTAATTTATTTATTATGTGCAAGGAAGAAAAAAATGGAAAATTTAAAGCACGAACTGGAGATTAATTAGTGGGAGGTGATACTTATAATTACCATTTATGATTGGTTTGGCTATGAATTGCCGATAAAGGAACGTTATCGGTTGATAAAAGAAGCTGGATTTGATGGGGTTTTATTATGGTGGAGTGAATATTTAGATCGTAATGATTACCGCAACGGACCACAAATTGTGCGAGAAGCGGGTCTTTTTATAGAAAATATCCACGCGCCATTCCAAGTCCAAAACGACCTATGGCTTGACAATCTAGACGGTGAAGCCTCAACTGATTGCTATTTGCAATGTGTTACGGATTGTGCAGAATTTGAAATTCCCACAATGGTGGTACACCTGCCTGATGAAGGCAATCCATATAACAAATTGGGACTGTATAGGATCAAGAGAATCGCTGAAAAAGCTGAGCAGTTTGGTGTTAATGTAGCGTTGGAGAATTTGCGGAACCTCTCAAATTTGACATATGTGATGGAACAAGTAGATTCCTTACGTATTGGATTTTGTTATGACTGCGCACATCACAACCGTTACTATCCTGACAATGATTTATTATCCATGTATGGTTCTCGATTGATGGCGCTACATCTACATGATAATTTCGGAAATGCCACACACCGGCTACCTTTTGATGGCACCATTGATTGGTTTACAACTATGAAAAAAATTGCTGAGACGGATTATGCAGGCGCGATTGCAATAGAGGTAATGAATTGGGGTTATATAGATTTATCAGCAGAGGAATTTTTACAGGAAGCGTTTGAGCGGGCCAAAAGACTAGATTTGCTAGGGACTGTCATTGAAGAATGATTTTTAAAAGGTGGGGAGATAAATATGGAGTATAGAGAAATTTTTAGTAAAGAAATAAAACAAGTAGCAAAATTACATAGTGAATTAGCTTACTTTATTCAACAAGAAACAAAAGATGATTATTGGGACTTTGGAATATTGCCTATAGAGGGTATTAGTGAGCATTTGAAAGGATTTATAAATAGTCCAGAAAGAAAGATTTTTATTGCAAAAGAGGATGAAGTAATTGTTGGATTCATTGCTGGAGAAATAATATCTTGTCATCTCCCAATATCAAATACAAATAAAGTTGGATATATTTCTGGAGCGTTTGTTTTAACTGAATATAGAGGCAAAGGAATTATGAAGAAACTTGAAATGCACATTGTAGAATTTTTTAAAAGTTGTGGTATCAATTATTTAGAGGTTAATTTTATTTCAAATAACTTGCAAGCTAAGAGATGTTGGAACGGTTTGGGATATAAAACATTTAGAGAACAAGCAAGAAAGAGAATGGAGTGAAAAGAAATGAGTATAGACAAGCAATACTTAGCAGATTTTGAAGAGATATTGTCACACAGGTATGATAATGGTGAAGACTATTGGACTACCCCGGACAAACGCTTAATAAAAGGATCACCTTTCTCCACTCTTGATTGCGTACTTTATCTATTAGAATTAGGTATGGAACCCACTGAACCTTTACTTGAAAAATGCGCAGATTTAATATTTAGTGTATGGAAAGAAGATGGAAGTTTTAAGTTGTATCCGAAAGGAGTTATTTACCCTTGCCATACCACTAATGCTGCTAATGTTCTTTGCCACATGGGGTATGCTTACGATATAAGACTTCAAAAAACTTTCCAACACTTATTAGATACCCAATACACTGATGGAGGTTGGCGATGCAATAAGTTTAGCTTTGGTCGAGGTCCAGAAACTCAGTATTCAAACCCATTTCCAACACTTACTGCCCTAAACGCATTTCGCTTTAGTGACTATCTTAACAAAGAGCCAGCACTTGATAGGTCTGTAGATTTTTTACTTGAACATTGGACTATTCGCAAACCAATTGGCCCATGTCACTACGGAATGGGGACATTGTTCATGCAGGTAGAATATCCCTTTCGTAACTACAATCTTTTTGTTTACGTGTATGTTTTATCTTTTTACGACCGGGCAAAAGAGGACAAACGGTTTTTAGAAGCCTTAAAAGCGCTGGAATCCAAAATGGTAGATAGTCAGATTGTTGTTGAGCGCATTGTTCCAAAGTTAGCTAAGTTTTCTTTCTGTAAAAAAGGTAAACCAAGTGCATTGGCAACAATACGCTATCACGAAATCTTAAAAAACCTTAGCAGAAATAAAAACCAATAAATAGCATTCAATGATATAATAAATCAGAGCATATGAAGGGCATTTTAGTGAAAAGAGATGTCGGATATAAAAAATAGAAAGGAAAAAGACTTATGGAAAAGCTAATTAAGCAGTATTTTTTATCAACTGCTGCTGGTAAAAGATTAATAGCAAAATCCCTATTACATATTTCATCAATAGTTGAAGCTTTAGAAAATAGAACTATTGTAATTATTGCAGGAACAACAAATGGGTATATAGTTGAAGAAATTTTTAAAAGAAAAAGCCAGACTTGTGAGTTTTCTAAGAATAGATTTTTTAGAGGTGTATCATTGCCACCTAAATATGTTACCACGGATACTGGCAGATTAAGTGATGAAAGCCTGTTTCCTGGTGATGTTGTTATAGAAAAAGGAAAGTGGCATAAAGGTAAAACAATATTTGATGTTGCTGATAGTTTGCAAAAAGGAGATGTTATAATAAAAGGTGCTAATGCTATTAATTTGAAAAGCAAGCAAGTAGCAATATATATTGGACATCCAACAGCAGGTACAATAAGTGCTACACTTCAAGCAGTTTTAGGCAGGAGAGTAGAACTATATTTACCTGTTGGATTGGAAAAAAGGATAGATGGAGATATTAATGATATAGCCAGAAGATTAAACTCTGTAAATGCAACTGGATTAGGATATCTACCTGTAAGTGGTAATATTATAACTGAATTACAAGCAATAAAAACAATAACGGGAGCTGAAGCAGAACTTGTTGCTGGCGGAGGAGTATGTGGAGCAGAAGGGAGTTGCTGGATAGCTGTTTCAGGAAATCAAAAACAGTTGAGGGATGTAGATGACTTAATTAAAGATATAGCTAATGAACCTAATTTCGAGCTTTAGAACTCAAGCCTTCCTGAGATTGATCCCAACTATATGCGAACTTTAAGGCATTTAGTTTATATAGCCAAGTAAATATTTTTTAGAATGGAGCTTAGTCTAAATATGAGAACACCTATATTAGAAACGGATAGACTGATGTTGAGACCTTTAAAGTTGGATGATGCAGAACATATTTATAAGAATTGGAGTAGTGATACTGAGGCTGTAAAATACATGCAATGGGATTTGCATTTAAGTATAAATGATGCAAAAGAATGGTTAGTTAATGAAGAACAAGCAATCGATAGTGATAATAGTTATAATTGGGGATTTGTATTAAAGAAGACAGGCTGTTTAATTGGCTCAGGTGGTTATTTTTATAATGTAGAGTTTAAAATGTTTGAGATTGGATATATAATTATGCGCCAATATTGGAGACAAGGTATTACTTCAGAAGCAGTGGAAAGAATCATATCATATGCTAAAGACACACTAGGACTAAAAACGCTATATGCAAAGCACGCAAATGATAATATAGCATCTGGACGTATTCTGGAGAAGCAAGGATTTGAATATAAGAGCGATGGAAAGTATTCGAAATTTAGTGGGAGTGTAGAATTTGATAGCAAGAATTACATTTTGAAGCTGTAAATTATATAATTCCTCTAAAAAAGTTTATTTTTATTGCAAACTTTTGCTCTAAAACTTAGTTATACTTAGGCTTGGAGTAGAATTCAGAATCCGGAATTCAGGATTCTGAATATTTGGAATTAAGCATTTTGATTTTCTACTGAATTCTCAATTCTATGGTTCTGAATTCTTGCGGCTTTGCCGCGGTATGATTTTATCAAAGTAAAAGCACCATAAAATTAAAGATAGATAAATGGATATCTTTACATAACAAATATACATATGATAAAATAACTAGAAATAGGGGTTTGTAGGAATATGATAAATTTAGAAGCTATTATTAAGGTTGAGGAGATTAAATTTTGAGAGAGATAAATAAGTATGTTGATAATAAAATAATTAAAATACCTGGTGGAGAAATAGCATTAAGAGATGATAGAATAAAACGAAAATGGGCAGTTGAAATAAAACCTTTTCTTCTTAGTAAATATCTTGTAACTAGTGAGTTGTATTCATACATTACTAAAAATTTGACGTTAAATTTAAATGGAGAAAAAAAGCCTGTTGTAAATGTTTCATGGCATGATGCTGTTTCATTCTGTAATTTACTCTCAGAAAAATCTGGACTAAATAAATGCTATTCATTAAGTAGTAATGGGGAAGAGATACTCTGTGATTGGGAATCAGATGGATACCGGCTTCCAACTGATGCTGAGTGGGAGTATGCATGTAAAGCAGGAACAACAGGTGCTAGATATGGAGACTTAGATAAGATAGCTTGGTATAAAGAAAATTCAGGAGGCAAAGTCCATGATGTAGGTGAAAAGGAACCAAATCCATGGGGATTGTATGATATGTTAGGTAATGTTTGGGAGTGGTGCTGGGATGTTTATGATGAACAAGTATATGGGTCTTATAGGATTTTGCGTGGCGGTGGTTGGAGTGATCCAGATAGGGGTTGCTTAGCTACAAATAGACGTCGTAGTCATCCGACATTTTCTATAGATGATCTTGGTTTCCGTCTTGCTAAATCATATTAAAGAGACTTATGGATTATGACAGAAGAAAAAGGTGATTCTAATTATTGGGACTTCAAGTGGAGACTTTACTCCACCTGAAAATTATAAGAGTAGAATAATATAAATCTAATTATTAGAGCTCTTCTTTCTTACTATATGTACCTTATTTTTTCTTTTTAGTTTTTTGCATAGGCAGTTCTTCGTATGTTGCTTTAATAAACTCAGTTAAAAAATCTTTATTATCTAAGCAGTCTATAACAAAATGCGGTTTTGCGCCAGTATAAGGTGAATCTTCTATTATTTCATCAAGTAAATTTCTACCACTATTAGTTTCTTTAACAAAAAATTGATCATTACAGATTAGACCTATTATTTTGGCATTGCAATAAATACCATACTCACCAAACATTTTTTTATATGTTATGTGTCCTGCTCCATTAATTTGATCACATACATATTCTACGAATTCTATCGATGAAGCCATATAGTATTCCTCCTAAATTTTACTCCATAGGCTCAAGTAACAATATATTATTACCTTCAAAATCTTGCAACTTTAATTCTCTACCACCCCAAGCAGCTTTGTAGGGCGGTTCTAATTCCATGCCTTTTTGTTTTAATTCTTCATATGTTTTATCTAATCCATCTGTCATAAATACAAAGGTTGATCCTTTTACATATTTTCCCCATTTGTTTTCATCCCATATAGTTATTGTAGGAGCACCTTTAATAAAACCTATTTGGGCACCATCATAATCCCCGTAACCTTCAAATTGTATTGGAACTCCCAAAATGTTTGTGTAAAATTCTACTAACTTTTTTGTATTACTTGATGAAATATTAATGCATAAAAGCGAATTTAACATAATAAAATTCCTCCTAAAACTTAATTTTCAATAAGTATACCATTTTTTAAATATAATTAGTAGTAAATATATTTATATATTTATTTAAGCATTTTTTATTTGAGAGAGACTTTAGTACAGAGAGCTTAGATTTTTTATACCATATAATTTAAGGTCAAAATTTAGACATATTACAAATTAAATATTGCCTCTAGATAAAATAAATATAGTACCAAATTTAGCTTGGTTTTGTTATAATTGTATTAAGAATTACATTTTTCTGAGGGGACTAAAAAAGGAATATATGCTAAAATAGATAAGCCAATTAAACATCCATTGCTAATTACTCATGGTGAAAATGACTTATCATTAATTAGAAATATGTCAGCTAAATGGTGTTAGTATAAATAATTAGAGTATAGTATTACATTATAAGTTAAGAAATTTACTTAACCTATCATTAGGAGATTAGTTTTTTAATGGGGGAGGAATATATATGGATCATTTTTTAGATGACAACAATGTAATAGAGCGATTAGTTGAGGAATGGCAAAAATATCGTCAAATCATTATTGCCGTTGATTTTGACAATACAATATTTGATTACTATCAAAGAGGGTATACATACAATGATGTGATTCATTTACTAAGAGAATGTAAAGATGTTGGTGCATATTTGATGATTTACACTTCTTGCGAGGAAGAAAAATTTCAGGAAATGATTACTTATATGAATGAAAACAACATACCATTCGATAGCATAAACCAGGTTCCTGATTACATAACTTTTAAGGGGAAAAAATTGTATTACAATATTTTGTTGGATGATCGTGCGGGGTTGAGTTCTGCCTATTATTGTTTGAGACAAGCACTTAATAGAATTAAAGGAATATGATGAGTTTTAATGCTCAGGAAGTATATATTTACTACTTACTTTTCAAATGATATAATTAGAAATATATTGTAATCATTATAATCATTATAATCATTAATATATTTAAATTTTATACAAGGGGAGATACATTTATGAAGAAGTTTTTTATGTGCACGTTAGCTTTTTGTGTATTATTTCAGAGTTATTTTCATATTGAAGGCTTTTATAGTGGTAATAGTGCAATATCTGAGGAACTATTATCTCAAATTGAAGCAACATATACTACTTCAGACGTTGCAAAGTTTGATCAGAAATTACCAAATTTATATCGCAATATTGATTTTGCAACAGAAAGTTTAAACTCTACGGCGTATGGTAATGGTGCTTTTGTAATAGTTTCTAATAATGGTATAATAAAGGCCTCGTGCGACGGAAATGTTTGGACTAATATATATTCAGGAAAACCAAATAACCTGAATAATGTTATTTGGACTGGTGATAGTTTTATTGCAGTAGGTGAAAAAGGAACAATAATTACTTCTAAAGACGGATTTAATTGGGAGCTTAAGAAGACGGACATACAAAATACCCTTTATGGAGTAGCAAGTAGTGAATCTTTATTAGTTGCAGTAGGTGAAAATGGATTAATATTAACTTCAACTAATGGAGAAGAGTGGATTCGAGAAATTTCAGGGGTTGAGAATACTCTTAAGGGAGTTACTATTGGTAATGATAAGATTATTGCTGTAGGGGAGCGAATAATAGTTATTTCCCAAGACGGAAAAAGCTGGACTAAGAAACACCTTGATAGAAATGATTGGTTAAATGCTGTTACATGGAACGGAAACATGTTTGTTGCTGTTGGAGGTTCGGATATGCTAAGCAATAGTAACTTTAGCGGATCTGATTTATTGGAAACAATGGCTTTACCTCCTTGGAGTGACTGGGTTATGTATTCTTATGATGGAGAACACTGGTTTGAATCCTTATACGTTGAGCAGGGTGGGAGTGTGTATAGGGACGTGTTTTGGGACGGTGATAGATTTATAGCATCAGCAGGAAATTTTTGGAGCACTTCAGTTGATGGAATAACATGGAGAAAAACACAGAGTACTAATGCTGTGTTTAGTAGTATTTCTTATGATGGCAAAAAATATATAACAGTAGGCTTAACTGGTCATATTTCAGTGTCACAAGACTGTATCAATTGGACAGTTATTGAGAGAGACAAGAAAAGTAGATTTGTAGACATAAATTTTAATGAAAATAAGTATTTGATCACTGGCTGGTTTGATGAACCTAATTATTCAGGAAATTTTGTCACGTTGACTTCAAATAACGGAATAGACTGGACTATGAATAAATATCCAACAGATCGTTTTGGTAGTTCAAATATATCTAATGTAATTGATTGTAATAGAAATTTTTATGGAATAAGAAATGGGAATTTTGTTGTATCATCGGATGGTGTTGTATGGGATGATATTTATGATGATATTGGAAAACCATCGATTGTTTGGACTGGAGATGGTTTTTCAGGAGTACATAATACTATTGAAAATGGAGAAAAATCTGCATATTTTATTACTTCAATAGATGGAACACAGTGGACAAAAACTAAAATTTCAGACGTTGGAAATCTCTCTGCCTTCAATTGGATGGGCAAATATTATATAGCTCAGGAACAATATGATTACACAAAGATTATGGTTTCAATAAATGGATTGGAATGGGAAGATATATACTTTGAGGATGGAAACAGTTATATGGTTACCGGGGCTGCTTTTAGTGATGATGTTTGTGTTGTAGGAGTATCATCGGGAAAAGTACTGATTTCTAAAGATGGTGGTAAGAAGTGGTGTATGGTAGAAACGGGACTGGAGTTATATTCTAATAGAATATATTATGATGGTACTAGATTTATTCGTCTTGGAACAAATGGTTTTATATCTTCCTCTCTTGATGGGGAAACATGGGTTATTTGTGAATCAGGATTTAATTATATTAGTGGATTAATCTATGATGGAAGTAAACATATACTGGTAGAATTTAATGGGACTATTTTATATGGTTCTCTTTTCGAATCAATTGAACAAGATTCAGACTTCCTATATGGAGATTTAAATGGTGATGGAGTTGTAGATTCAATTGATTATGTATATTTGAAAAGATATATACTGGGAATTGGCAACACAGTATATACTGATGATTGGAAAAGAGCAGCAGACCTTAATATGGATGGATCTATAAACTCACTTGATTGTGTAATATTAAAAAGATTTCTCCTTGAAATAATAAGTGAAATACCTATTTCATCTTAAAGTGAAGTACATTACATTGAAAATCACTATCTTATTATAAGACTCCACCTTTTATAAGGTGGAGTTCCTCATATTGCCAAAAGTTTAAATTTAGTATAAAATTAAATGGTAATTGTTGAACCTAAATATGAAATAATTATAGAATGGGATAGCTATGAAATTACTATATTGTACTGGGAGGAGTGTAATATATGCTGATACCGTCGTATCTAGTAAATGAAAAGTTTGATGATCGTTATTTTGATGTAGTTAATGCTCTAGACGAAGCGCAACAGATATATTTTAGAAATAACAATTTGATTGAACGGATAACTGTAGGGTTAAAATCAAAAACCCCTTTTATAATTGGTGAAACAGGCTTTGGAGCTGGCCGTGTAGTAGTTTCACTTATGGAGTTTATGAAAAATAGTGGCTTAAAAAATGTTTCAATAGAATATAACTCAGTTGAAATGTATCCTATGGGTCCAGAAAGAATGCTCAATATTCTAAATGGATTTAAAGAAAGAGTTGGTGCTGAGATAGATGCACTTTTAGAGGCATATAAAAGCATTGATATCACTGTGGGCGGCTGGCATTCAATGAAAATACAGCAATCCTTTGGAGAAATTCATCTAAATATCTGGATAGGTGAAGCCCTTGAAATGGTAAAAGTCTTGGAAAAACCCTGTGATGTCTGGTTCCTTGATGGGCACAGCCCCAAAAAAAATCCTTCAATATGGAGACCTGAGCTACTTATGGCTATTGGAGAAAAGACAAAATCAGGAGGTACATGTGCCACTTTTACTGTAGCAGGCGCTGTAAAAAATGCTCTCGTAGAAGCCGGCTTTACTCTTAAAAAACATGAAGGATGTGGAGGAAAAAAGCAGGTACTCCAAGGGATAAAATGTTGATTCACTCAAGTTTATCAAAAGGATTTTAATTTTACCCATAATTTAGAAGAATGTGAAGACTAATTGCTAATATCTATAAAAGAATCATATGATAAAATAAATTTTGAATTTGTCCGATACATATTGTAAGGAATGTATAAAACATTACTTTACTCCTTTTCACAGGGCCTATTTGGCATCAAAAAAAGCCAGGGGCATCGAGACCCGACCTTTGTTGCAAGACTTTTAATTAGGCCTTTAGTGAAATAAAATATATTGATGAGATGTTTTGCTCATAAATCTAACATAATCATAAATGCCTTATGAAAGGAAAAGTTATTATGTCAGAAGGGTTTTTTAATATTGGAGTTGTTACCATGTACGTGGAAAATTTTTACTTTGGATCTTTGCTAAAAGGCATACTAAGTAATGTAAAGAAAGAGAATGGTAGGCTTTATATATTCAATACATATATGATGGATAAATTTAGAACAAATGTGAAAGGTGATGAAGAGTATTATTCTTTTTCCTTTAACCATATTGATGGGTGGATAGTTTTTTGTGTTGGTGTAAAAGAGGAATATTTAAATATGGTTGTTAATACAGGTAAGCCTGTTGTTCAAATTGGGAGTAGAAAAAATTATTATAACTCCGCAATAGTAATTGATGACAGCTATAATGGGGCTAAGCAGGTTGTAGAACACCTTTTATACCATGGACATAAAAGAATAGCTTATGTAGGTGATAATAATGTGGATGATATGGTGGAGAGATGTTTAGGATACAAGGAAGTACTTGATGCACATGGGTTTTTTGATAAAAGTATCGTTTATAATGTACAATCACCTATGCCTGAGTATGGTAAATTATTTCCTTACATGGTTGACAATTATTCTTGGGAATGTATAGGTTTTTGGGAGAATGAAAAGTCAGGGCATGAAACATTTAAAGTAAAAGATCTATATGATATATGTAGTAAAGAAAAAAGTATTGATTTAGACTGCAGCATTAAAAACTTCCCCCCATTAGAACTTATACCAAAAACAATATATAAGAGTAATGATGATATTATATGGATAATGCCTATATCTTCAACAACAAAAAACTGGGGAGTAATTGCATATAGCAGCCCTTTTAATGAAGCTACTGCTATGATAAAGTATAATATTTTTGTACTAATAACTGCTCTTTTGGCAATAGCAATGGATCGTGAAGTAGCTAAAACTGATTTGTTAGAAGCATTAGAAACTCTTAAGCAAACACAGAATCAGTTGATTCAATCGGAAAAAATGGCTGCATTAGGAGGGCTTGTTGCAGGAGTAGCTCATGAGGTTAATACTCCTATAGGAGTTAGTGTAACGGCAGCATCCTACCTTGATGAAAAAAATAAAGAAATATTAAAACTACTAGAAGCAGGCAAATTAAAAAGAGTAGATTTGGAAAAACATATAGATACCACTATTGAAACAGTTAAAATACTTTCGGTCAATCTAGAAAGAGCTTTAAATCTTATAACAGGTTTTAAGCAAATAACTGCTCATGAGTCTATGGAAACAAAAAAGAAATTCTTTATAAAAGATTGTATTGAGGAAGTTTTTCTAGGTCTTAATTCTAAGATAAAGGAAAAAAAACATACCATATATGTTAATTGTGAAGATGATATGGAGATATATGCATGCCAAGAGGGAGTAGCTCAAATTATAACCAATCTTGTTTTAAATTCTTTTGTTCATGGATTTGAAGATATAAAGGAAGGAATAATTTCCATAAATGTATTTAAACAATTTGAAGAAACGATAATTGAGTATAATGATAATGGAAAAGGAATAAGTGAGAATGATATAAAAAAAATATTTGAACCATTTTTTACAACAAGAAGAGGAAGAGGTGGAACTGGCTTGGGCCTTAATATTGTTTACAATATTGTAAACAATGAATTAAAAGGAAATATAAAATGCAAAAGCGCATTTGGCAATGGAACAACATTTATTATCACAATACCTACGGAATAGCTGAAGTACACTTTTAATGGGGTCATGTAATAAATGTAAAGAAAAGTATTCCAGTAACTTAAGTTACTGAATACTTCTCGGAACCATTTTACTCAAATACAGCTTTTAATGTTATGTCTCTATTTAGTAAAATACTTATTGTTTCATCAGTTTCTTGGATGCTACCTTCCCATCGAACAAAATTATATCCTTCCATAGGTATAGCAGTTATATTAATAGGCACATTATTAAAGTATGTTCCGTTCCAAGGGTAAACTGGACTTTCAATACCATGACTTCCATCATTAATGTCAATAGAATTTATTTTTATATATCCTTTACTTGTATCTGAAACGTTTAAAGTAATTTCTGAATCTCCCTCTAGATCAAAAAATGATATTATTTGATGACGTTGTATTTGGGGTCTATTAATGGCGAATTGAAAGAGAGTATCTACATTCTCCTCCCAACTAGGTTTGCTTGGCCATCTAAGTCTGTGTTCATCTATTTCTGGTTCAAGTAGACTTTTAAACTCATGTATTCTTTTAACTACTGTTTCAGTTTTAAAGGATGTATTTAAATGGTCAGCATATCGGTTTATAAATTGGTTTTTAAAATTTTCATTTTTTAGTAAACTTCTGAATGTTAAAGTTGACCAGTCAGGGTTAGGCCATTGGGGTCCGTCGGTTTTGGTAGCATGTATTAATGTGTTGTTATCATATCCACCATGATAGGGGTAAAGACCAAAACCAAAGTCAGTATCAAAAAGTAGCCATCGCCATCTGCCATCATGACCATAAGGGCTATCAGGGTCAAAACCATCTTTTCTAACTCTCCAAAAGCGATTGTTATTGCCTGGCCAATCAGTGTTGTCAAAAAAGATTTGGGATACATAGTAATCAATATAATTATCAATGTCTATAAGGCTACTAATATATTGGTAATGTATAGAGTCTTCCATAGAATTATTAGTGATATAATCAATCATTTTTCTATAATGCTCTTCATCCTCAGCAATACCTTCGTACAATTCTCCATCATTTTCGAGTATTACCAGTTGGTTTGGATCAATACCATAATAGGATGCAAAGTAATGTTTATCAAATCTCTCTCTAATATTGTAAATTCCCCAGTATTCACCATTTAGAAAGACGATTACTGGACTATATGCCTGTATATCCAATGAGGTATGCTCTACAAGGCTTTGCATCATAGCATCTCTAAACATAGTGCTGTAAGAGTCGTTTCCACTATTTCTCAATACAACGGTTTTAAAAGCATCTGCCACATGGTTTTCTTGCCATACCTTTCTTCCCTGGAAAAATGGATACTCAAAAAACTCATTTCCATATTCTTCTCTTGCATAGAGGCGCAAACTTTTTTGATTATAGGTTCGAGTTGCTCCTCCGTGTATGCGTACACCTGCATTTTGAGAAAATGCAAGTTTATTGTCAGAATTAAAGTATTCTATATGAACATCTCTTTCCCAATCCCGACCTCTTTGTGAAAAGTTTCCCTCCCGTTCCCAAGCTTGCTGTCTACGATCATACAATTCATCATAATATTTTCCCTTTACATATATGCCATTGTTATAGTCAAATAAATTATAAGGGTCAGATACTAAAGAAATAACAGGTAATGTATATGGGTCTTTTTCTTCAGATCCTATAAAATAAGTACTGGTAATAATTTGGCTAGTGGGTATATCGCCATTAAAGGCTCTTGCTCTTACGATAACAGCTTTATTTACAGGTTGTAATGGTGGGTAAAAAGTGTCAGATGTTTGATCTATTAGTGAATAAAAATCTGGATCATTATCCCTTCTTTTAATTTGAATATGTTGTTCATATAGGTGAGAATCAGTTGTTGGTTCCGAGCCATCTAAAGTGTAATATATTTTAACATCTTGATCTTCCATGTTTATATATAGAGGGAATTCTTCCTCATAAAATCCGCCTGAGTGAGAAAAAGTAATAATGTCACTCAATTCAATATCGCCGAAGTCAACATTTGGAAAGTTTATTTTTTTATTTGAGCTACAGGATGTAAAAATTGCTCCTGATATTAATAGTGAAATCAATAATAGTGAAATTTTTTGCTTAATCATTATACAAATTCCTTTCGTCAAACGAGTTTTATAATATTGGTTGAATATTTTTCTTTACATTTATTACATACACCTTTTGCTATTTATCTCAATTTTTTACTATAAAATTATTATAACCTAAGGGTTATAATAAACTTTTTGAGAAGATATAGTTCCTATATTATATCAGTGGAATATCTTACTCTAATTATACATTTTTAAAGATGAATGTTCAATATTTTACTTGGAAAAATAATATAAAAATTTCCGATATGAAAGAGGTGGAAGTAAAACAAATTTAAAGGCAGAGACATTCATGCGCACTATACTGTTTATATTATATTGACGAGTTTTATGCTCATGAATGTCTATTCTGAAAATACTTTTCAGAATAGAACCTTTGACTTAATGCGCGTGCAATTTGTTTGCTTCGCAAACATGCACATGCGCAGAGACATTCATGAGAACAACACTGTTTATATTATATCGATGAGTTTTATGCTCATGAATGTCTAGTTGTATTCAGTTTAATATTTGAGGAGATTGAGAAAAAGCTGTTTGTTCTAATATAAGATTTTTTTCGGTAAGCTCCTCTATTATAAA
Source organism: Acetivibrio alkalicellulosi (assembly GCA_008125075.1). Classification (GTDB taxonomy): domain Bacteria; phylum Bacillota; class Clostridia; order Acetivibrionales; family Acetivibrionaceae; genus Herbivorax; species Herbivorax alkalicellulosi. The sequence goes on from VLTH01000002.1 coordinate 898,885, forward strand.
TTTAAGTTCCAATTGTGCTTGTATTTGCTTCCTTTGAATATTGATACGAGCTAAAAGTTCTGGAAATTCAAATGGTTTTGTTATGTAGTCATTTGCACCATGTAAAAATGCATATACTTTTGAATTAACATCAGAAAAAGATGACAACACTATAAGTGGAATACCCGAGTAACTTTTTTTATGATTTAACTTTGAAATAAAGTCTTTACCATCTAAACCTTTCATACTTAGCTCAAGTATGATTAAAGAGGGATTTCCAATATCAATTAAGTTTTGAGCTGTTATTTCATCATTTGCACAAAGCATATCAAGCCCCACACCACTTAGCCTGTCCGATAATTCATCAGTAAGAACTTTATCAGGATCAATAAGTAAAATTTTGTCTGTATTATGTTTTCTCATGCGTATTCCTCCTCCCGAAAAATAGTAAATAAAACAACCTCTAGTCTCTAACATCTAACATCTAACATCTAACATCTAACATCTAACATCTAATCTATACCTACCCTTTTTTAAAATTTACAATCATCATACTTGATATAATTTATACTTTAAATATATAATAAACTATAGTATTTTATGTTTGCTAAATGGAGGATTATTAATGGCAGAAATTATTTCTAAACTGATTAATGAATTTAATTTAAAAGCTTTTCAAGTTGAAAATACAGTAAAACTAATAGATGATGGAAACACCATTCCTTTTATTGCAAGATATAGAAAGGAAATGACAGGAGAACTAGATGATCAAGTTTTAAGAGAGCTTCATGAAAGATTGGTATACCTAAGGAATTTAGAGTCTAGAAAAGAAGAAGTTAAGAGACTTATAGATGAGCAGGGGAAGCTTACAGAACAAATAGAGAAAGCTCTTATAAATGCATCTACTTTACAAGAGATTGACGATATATACAGACCATATAGGCCAAAAAGAAGGACAAGAGCTACAATTGCAAAAGAAAAGGGACTAGAGCCATTAGCGAAAATTATATTTGATCAGGAGCCACTAAATGCTTCTGTAGAAGATATAGCAAAAACATTTATAAACTCTGAAAAGGAAGTTAATTCTATTGATGATGCACTAAAGGGTGCAATGGACATAATTGCTGAAGAAATTTCAGATAATGCACAATACAGGAAAGATATACGTAAGTTATTTGTTGATCTTGGCATTGTCGTATCTAAAGCAAAAAAAAGCGAAGAAGATTCTGTTTACAGAATGTACTATAATTTTTCTGAATCTGTTGCTAAGATTGCCAGACACAGAGTTCTTGCTATAAATAGGGGAGAGAAGGAAGATTTTTTACAGGTGAAACTTGAAGTGCCTGCTGATAGGGTGATTAGCTATTTAAAGGGAAAATGCATAAAAAAACCCCTTGTTCCAACATCTAAATACGTTGAAATGGCTTTGGAAGATTCATATGAGCGATTAATATTTCCATCAGTTGAGAGGGACGTTAGAAATGAGCTAACTGAATTATCTCAGGAGCAAGCGATGAAGGTTTTTGCATTAAATTTAAAAAATCTTTTGCTCCAACCTCCTGTAAAAGGAAGGACAGTTATGGGGCTTGATCCTGCATATAGAACAGGATGCAAAATTGCAGTTGTTGATGATACCGGAAAGGTTTTAGACACAACTGTAGTTTATCCTACACCTCCACAAAACAAAGTTGATGAGGCAAAAAAGGTATTAATTAATTTAATTAATAATCATAAAGTTGATTTAATATCTATAGGTAATGGAACGGCGTCAAAAGAATCAGAAATATTTGTGGCAGATCTTATTAAAGAATTGGACAGAAAAATATATTATATGGTAGTAAGTGAATCAGGTGCTTCTGTTTATTCTGCTTCAAAGCTTGCAGCAGAGGAATTTCCACAGTTTGATGTTTCATTAAGAAGTGCAGTATCAATAGCAAGAAGATTGCAAGATCCTTTAGCAGAGCTTGTTAAGATAGATCCTAAGGCAATAGGGGTAGGGCAATATCAGCATGATATGAACCAAAAAAGGCTTGGAGAGTCACTTAAAGGTGTAGTAGAGGATTGTGTAAATAGTGTAGGTGTGGATCTTAATACAGCATCTATGTCTCTTTTATCATATATTTCAGGAATTAATTCTACAGTTGCAAAAAATATTGTTGAGTATAGAGAAACGTTAGGAAGGTTTAAAAGGAGAGAAGAACTAAAAAAAGTTAAAAAACTTGGAGGCAAGGCCTACGAACAATGCGCCGGTTTTCTAAGAATCCCTGATGGAGAAAATGTTTTAGATAATACCTCTGTTCATCCAGAATCTTATGATGCAGCTAAAAAGCTTATTGAGAGTATGGGATTTACACTAGAGGATGTTAAACATAAAAAACTTTCTGAATTAAAAGCAGAAGTTGACAAAAGGGGAAGGGATAAGGTTGCAAATGATATAGGAGTTGGAATTCCTACTCTACAAGATATTTTAAATGAAATATTAAAGCCAGGAAGAGATCCTAGAGACGAACTTCCAAAACCGATACTTTTAACAGATGTTTTAGATATTGAAGATTTAAGGCCAGGAATGGAACTGACTGGAACAGTTAGAAATGTTGCTGATTTTGGAGCTTTTGTTGATATTGGAGTTCACCAAGACGGACTTGTTCACATATCCCAATTAAGCGATAAATATGTAAGGAATCCTATGGATATTGTTTCAGTAGGAGATATAGTAAAGGTAAGAGTACTTGAGGTTGATGCGGTAAGAAAAAGAATTTCATTGAGTATGAAAAGTGGTTAGATTTGCAGCTGACCATTCAATGTGTTATAATTAGCTTGGTTTTTTAAAGCATATGAGATGAGTGTATATTTTTATTAACATTTATTAAATGCACTCATAGCAGCTAGTAAATTTAAATTTTTAGAAACGTATATATAACATGTATTAATCTAAAGATTATGTGTTAGATAGAACATGGGGAGAATTGCATTATGAAAAAAGTGATGTTTTTTATTAAGCCGTTTATAAAACGCTATGATTTACTTATAATTTTTGGAATATTGTCACTGATTTATTGTATAGTTGAATATTATTTTTTCTTTCCTATTGTTTTAGGTGCTTCTTTTATTAGAGGGGGAAGCGTATTAGAAAGTATTATATATATTATTCAGCTTGTGATTAATAATTTTTTAAGTGTTAGATATCTTTTGTATGGAGTTATAGCCATTATTATATCCGGACTTGTTTTTGGATTTGTTTTTTCAGGAACTTTTTATACTTTAAATAATTTTTTGTTAAAAAAGGCAAAAATGAAGTTTGAGTTTTTAAAAGGCGTGAAATTACACTTTTTAAGGGTTTCATTAATTTCAGTTTGTGCTATTTTGTACGCTGTTTTATTTGTTATTTTTATGGTTATTGTATCTATTCCTGCAATAGTTGTAACAATAGCGTTTATTGATGGTGACTTTAAGCTTTTAGGTGTTGCGGTTGCATTTGTTATTATTACATTTATTATATTGTTTTTTGGAAGTATGTTTTTTAGAATGTATGTTATGTTTTGGTATCCATCAGCCTTTAGCTTCAAGGGAAAAATTTTTGCCATAGGAAAAATGGCGGCTGACACATTTTTTTGGAAAATTGTTGTTGTGTTTATGATGTTTGATATTGTCTTTTGGTCATTTCAGTTTTTATTAATATACTTAAATTCTTTAATGGCTGGTAATTATAGTGCAGGATTTATAAGGTTTTTAGTGCTGATTTTATTAAATTGGGTATTTAAAACAATATATTTTATTTCACTATCAACATTTGTGTTTTCTAGATTCTTAATATTTAAAAAAAGAATAGTGAGTGCTAAGGATTAAAGTATTAAAAAATTGACCTCACAATAATTGTTGTATCAACCAGCGAAATTGTGCCGTCCGATAGTTTTAATAATTGGTCGTGTCCATATCCAGCGACTTGTTGAAGTTGCTGGGTTGTAATAATATAATGCTCCTCCCGAGGGGTCCCAACCATTTAAGGCATCTCTAGCGGCTCTAAATGCTGTATCATTAGGTGGAAGATTAATCTGACCATCGGCAACAGCATCAAATGCTCCTGGTTGATATACAACTCCTGCAATAGTATTTGGGAATCTGCTATCCCGTACCCGATTTAAAACAACTGCTCCAACAGCTACCTGACCTATATAGGGTTCTCCTCTTGCTTCCCCGTGTATAATGTGTGCCATAAGGTTTACATCTCTGTTTCCAGATGCCCGAGTTGTTGTACCTGTGGGAAGCCCTAAAGCTCCTAATGTTTGAGGTCCAACTATTCCATCAACTGTTAAGCCATTGTTAGATTGAAAATGTCTGACGGCTCTGTAAGTTTGAGGTCCAAAAATTCCATCAACTCTCCCATGGTAATATCCCCAATTTGCAAGACGAGTCTGTATTTGTACAACTTGTTGACCTCGCGAACCATAAGTTGATACTACCGCACGGCTATATCCATATATTTCTGTTAATTGATCTCTAAAAATATATGATCCGCCTGCTAATAATGAAATAATAAGTAGTGATATTATTAAATATTTTTTTTTACGCAAGATATATCCTCCTTTTTACAAAAATCTTAAATAAACAAAACCATTAAAGTAAGATTTAGAGTTTAATATAGTTTTATTTTGTCTTTTTTAAGGGAAATTATTATAAGGTTTTAAAAGGTTAATTTTACATGATAAAATGTGAACGTGAACAAAAGTTGAGGACATCACTTTGTTACAAGACTTCTAACAAAAAAAAAGGGCTGTTGTAAAATGAATAAAAATCCATAGCACATCAGTCCTTTTTGTATTTTTAGAGTAGAGAAATAATTCAATCCATTCCAGATATCAAAAGATAAATGAGTATTATCAACAAATAGTCATCATGTGTTTTTTCCTCCAACAATAAAAATATCAATCCTAAAAGTATTACTTCGTCAGTTTTAAAACGTTTTGACAATATATCTTTTAAAGAGGCTCTTTTGCTTTGATTAAAATTATCTGAGGATTTCTTGTTAGTATCGTCATTTGAATTACTTATAGTATCAATTTCATTTGGAAGAGGAATATCCTCAATTTCTTTATCCCTATCAGAATCATTTCTTGTATTATTAAAGTTTCTAGAATTATTATTTATAAAGTATTTTCTTCGTCTGGGAACCATACCATATATCATTTTAGTCCCCCTTTCATACGCTTTTTTCTATATCAGTCATTAAATTGGTTATATGAAACATTTGGAATAATTTAATACAATCACCAACCTTTTTTTGTCTGGTATTGTTTAAAAATGGTCTTATTGCAGTTAACAGATTAATTCTAGGATCATCAACTAAGTTTTCATCATTCATAATATTTTTTACTTTGCGAATAAATTCTATATTTTTATCAAACCCATCTTCTGATTTATTCTTTTCTGTATTTTTTGTACCACCCTCAGAAGTGGCTTTATTTGTGTCAGGAGGAGGTTCTTCTTTTTTTGCCGAGTTTGCCAATAAGGATAATACATTGGTTAAATTTTCAGACATATTTTCATTACCTAAAAGATCTGCAATTTGTTTTATCTTTTCAGTTAAATCTTCACTCATAAAATAAATCACCTCCTAAAAACGCCTACGCTACAAGGTTTTCATCATAAAAGTTTTCTAAAAAATACAAACTTTTTGAGAAGAATAGTATAACTTTTATATTTTTTGCAAGAGAGCTTTAAATTTTTCTGTTAGTTCGTTTCCTCTTTCGCCAAGAAGAGCTGCTAGTCTATCAAGGTCTGCATTATTTATTCTCTTTTTTATTTCATTTTTATCTACATTTAACTCTTTTAATTTTGACTCATCAAAGTTATTTATTTTTTCAATTAAGTCATCTTTATCCATTTTGTTAATTCTTCTTGCAAGCTCTTCTATATTTCCACTATTAAGCATATCTAAAGCGGATGCAATTTTTGCCTGCACAATTCTCTCGTCCATTTTTCCAAATAGTTCTGATATTCTTTTATTAAATGAATCGCTCATATAATCAACCCTTTCATAATTTTTCATTTATGAGCATATAGCTCACCAATATATGAAGAAACACAATGAAAATGAATGTCTCCTATTTTAATATATGACAGCAATAATAGAAGAAACTCTAATTACTTTATTTATATTTAGAATATTTAACAATTAGAACTTAAAAAATAAACTGTGCAGTAAGCGGTGTATGTAAGTTGAGCTAAGAAAAATATGGAAGAAACATTGTGAAGCAAGTAGTAGAGCCTGTTATAATAAAAGCTTGGGGCATCGAACCTCTTCGATTTTAAGTCTTTCACTTCGTTCCAAGACTTCTAATACGACGAGGAAAGGGAGAGCACCCGCGATAAGTAGAAGAAATTGGCGCTGATAAATTATGTTTGAAATTAAAATTTTGTGGTATATAAAATTAATATTGATTGATAAAAGGAGAGGGATAGATATTAAACTTTATATCTTTAGCTTTTTAGAGGGGATTGTTACTTTTATATCGCCATGTGTGATCCCAATTCTTCCTGTATACTTTTCTTATTTAGCAGGATCTGATAAAGGCGATAAGAAAAAAAGACTACTAATTAACTCATTAGGGTTTGTACTTGGATTTACATTGGTATTTACTGCATTAGGAGTTGCTGCTACATCAATTGGGGGATTTATAAATAATAACAGTGATATTTTGCGTAAGGTAAGTAGTGGTTTGATAATTGTTTTAGGATTATATTATATAGGTATATTTAAAGTAGGTTTTTTGAATAGGGAAAGACGATTTGAGTATAAATTTGAAAATTTAAAGTTTATTCATTCGGTAATATTTGGGTTTGTTTTTGGTTTTGGATGGACTCCTTGTATAGGACCTATTTTAGGTGCTGTCCTGGTAAAGGCTGCAAATTCAAATAGTATGACAGAAGGCATATCTTTATTACTTGTATACTCTATGGGTGTTGGATTACCTTTTATAATGTCCGCAATGGTATTTGACAGCATTAAGGGGGTATTTACATTTATAAAGAAAAATAATAGAGTAATAAGAATAATATCAGGGATATTATTAGTGCTTTCTGGAATGGCTATGTTATTTAACTTTATTTAAAGTAAAATAGTAATTGAAGTTATATTTTAAGTGTTCCTTAGTATAGAAATTATTAAAAATCAGAATTTATAAAAATTTTCATACTGGGGTTTACAGAGGAGAATATGGGGCTTATATTAATAAATATTTTTGGTTTTAGAAGGATATTTTAAAAATGAAAGGAAGATATTATGAGTAACAAAATAAAAGCAATCTTATGGACGGCTTCTTTAGTACTTCTTATAGGTGCTTCTTATATTATATACAATAATATGGATGTTAGCAGTGAGATTAGGGATATTGATTATGGGCAATCACAAGAGAGTGAAGAAAATAAATCTAACGCTTCAAATAGAATGATGGCACCTGACTTTACACTTACTGATTTTGAAGGAAATGAAACCTCTTTGTCAGACTACAGAGGTAAAATAGTAATTTTAAATTTTTGGGCTTCCTGGTGTCCTCCTTGTATAGCCGAAATGCCTGATTTTGACGATGCAAATAAAGAGCTTTTACAGGGAGATGATGCAGTTATTTTGACAGTAAATTTGACGAATGGCTTTAGAGGTGAGACGGAAAAAACAGCAAAAGACTTTATTGATAGGAATAATTTTACTTTGCCTGTTTTACTGGATAAGGAAGGCGTTGCTGCACAAAAATATAGTGTTAGAAGCATACCGACAACATATATTATTGATAGAGAGGGTAAAATAATAACTTATCATATTGGGCAAATAGACAAAAAAACAATTATAGACACAGTAGAGAATTATAAGTAAAATTAAAGCACACAAAAATTGACATTTTAAATCAAGAATAGCTATAATATTAATTTCACCTTTTAATAAAGCCTGTAGTGAAATTGTAGTTTAAGCATTCATAAGCTTTATCTCTACTGTATAAAAGTTTTAATGTAACTTAATATATAAAGTATAAGTATAATAAGAATAACTATAATTTTTAAAAAGGTCTATATTAGGAGGTAGCTTATGAGTGAAAATATCCTTTATTCAAATTCTAATGATTTTGAAAATGATGTACTAAAAAGCCATTTGCCTGTTGTTGTATATTTTTATTCTGACGATTGCCCACCCTGTTCTGCTTTTGCACCCATATTTGAAAGATCTCAAGAAAAATATTCAGATCAAATGAAATTTGTTAAAATATATCGTCAGCAAAATAGACAACTTGCAGAAAGTTTAAATGTAAAAAGTAGTCCTACTCTTCTTTTTTATAGGGACGGAAAAGAAGTTTGTTCAAGATTAAATGGTTATATTAGCAATCCTGAATTCAAAAAGTCAATTGAACGTGTTATTGGTGGATTTTGCGTAAGAGCAGATAGAAAGAAAGTTCATTGTGATGTCCTTATATTAGGGGGAGGTGCAGCAGGTTTATCAGCAGCAATATACACATCTCGAGCTAAATTATATACTGTGGTTGTTGATGAAGGTCTTACTGGTGGACAGGTGGCATCTACTTTTCATGTGGCAAATTATCCAGGTACTAATGGGGTTGTAAGAGGAATAGATTTGATGGAAAACATGAGAAAACAGGCTGAAGATTTTGGTACTACAATAGATGATATGATGGAAATCTCCCAAGCTGATTTTGAAGGAGAAGATAAATTTATATCAACTGAAGATACAGATTACTACGCAAAAGCTATTATAATTGCAACAGGGGCTACACCTAGGAAGCTTCCAGCAGAAGGAGAGCGAGAATTTCGTGGAAGAGGAGTACACTATTGTGCTACATGCGATGGAGCCATGTATCAGGATGCTAATGTTCTTGTGATAGGTGGTGGAAATTCTGCTACTGAGGAAGCAGTGTTTTTAACTAGATATGTAAAACATGTTACCATTGTTCATCACTTAGATCATTTTCAAGCGACAAAGGGTGCTCAAGAAGAGGTTTTTAAAAATCCAAATATAAGTGTTATGTGGGATTGTCAAGTGAAAAAAGTTATTGGTGAAAACTTTGTAAAAGGTGCAATAATAGAAAATGTTAAGACAAAAGAAACTACTGAAATTGAAACTGATGCATTGTTTGTATATATTGGAATGGAACCTAAAACAGAGCTTTTTAAAGATAAGATAGAGCTAAATGAATATGGATATATTATTACAGATGAGGATATGAAAACAAATGTACCAGGTGTTTTTGCTGCGGGAGATGTGAGAGACAAAAATGTTAGACAAATAGCTACTGCTACTGGAGATGGAGTAATAGCAAGTATTACGGTGGAGAAGTTTATCTCTGGTAGGTAAAAAACCATTGAAAAAGATATCTATTAAATATACAATAGACTAAAGAAAATACTATGAAAGTATATCTTGGGATATTCATTCTAAAGCTATATTTTTATAAAAATAAAAACACAAACAAGGGGAATAATACATATGTATGATGTAATAATAATTGGAAAAGGGCCAGCAGGTATATCAGCTTCTTTATATACTGTTCGGGCAAATTTGAAAACACTTGTAATAGGGAAAAATGACAGCTCTCTTTGGAAAGCCGAAAAAATTGAAAACTATTATGGATTTTCACAAGTAATAAGAGGTCAGGATCTTTTAGAAGAAGGAGAAAAACAGGCAACCAGATTGGGTGCAGAAATTCTTAATGACAAGGTTATTTCTATTGAGGGAAATGAGCATTTTGAAATACTTACTTCAGATGGAAAGTTTGCAGCTAAAGCTGTACTTATTGCTACCGGGCAGCCATTAAAAAAAGTAAGAGTGGAGAATTTAGAATTATTTGAAGGAAAAGGCGTGAGTTATTGTTCTACATGCGATGGGTTCTTTTACAATAATTTAAAAGTAGGTGTACTTGGATATAGCGATTATGCTTTGCACGAAGCAATAGAGCTAGAAGCATTTACAAAGGACATAACAATATACACAAATGGAAAAGAACTTGAAATTAACAGTCAGTTTGAAAAAGATGTTGAAAGGTTTAATGTTGTAGATAAACAGGTATATAGAATTGATGGTGGAGAGTTTTTACAGAAAATATTCTTTAAAGACGGTACAAGTGAAGACATAGATGGGTTGTTTGTAGCATATGAAAGTCCTTCAAGTGCAGACTTTGCTAAAAAACTAGGTATTGTGACAGATAATAATGCTATAACTGTAGACTCAGATCAAAGGACAAATATTCCAGGTGTTTTTGCGGCAGGTGACTGTACAGGAGGTTTCAAGCAGATATCAACAGCCGTGGGACAGGGAGCTGTTGCAGGCAAGAAAATAATAGAATATGTCAGAAACTTATAAAACTAAAATTAAAGGAGGATTTAACAATGGAAATTAAAGTCTATTCAACGCCAACATGCCCGTATTGTATACAGGCGAAAAAGTATTTGGAATCTAAAAATGTTCAGTTTCAAGAATTTGACGTATCAACAGATAGGGAAGCAGCAAGTGAAATGATAGACAAATCAGGACAGAGAGGAGTTCCTGTAATAGATGTAAACGGTGAAATAATAATAGGTTTTGATAAGGGAAGGCTAGACAGTTTAATTTCTTAGTTTGTGAATGTGAAGAAAACATGGAAGTAACTTTGTGAAGCATGTTGTTGAGCCTGTTAATGTGAAGAGGAAAGGGAGAGCAGTGTTTGAGCGAAGTGAGTTTTGCTCTACCCCGAGGAGCATTTACAGGCTCTAGACAGCGTAACTTAGGTTTCTTCAATGTTTTTTTCATTAAAGAATATGCACCCTATAATTCCTTATAATAAGGGTGCGATTAAATATTTTGCCACATTATTTAAATAATGTGGTATTGACTCTGGAGGATGACCTTGCACACATGGTTTTACCAACTCCAGTAGGCCCAAGCAGGATTAAATTATAACCCTGCTCTATCCAGCTAAGTTCCTTAAGCTGGTTGAATTGTCTTTTACTTAATGATTGTTGCTCTGTTAAATCAAATTCATCAAGAGTCTTGTATTCAGGAAAGGATGCCTGCTTTATATTTCTTTCAAATCTTTTTTCTTGACGTCCCTTTATTTCACATTGAAGAAAGTTTTCCAAAAACTTTTCATATGACATGGATTCTTTTAAAGACTCATTTAAAATTTCTTCTATTTTTTCTGCAACAGTATAAAGATTAATTGTTTTTAACATTGCCCTAACATTTTCAATTGTCATTTGCATTATTATAACCTCCCAAAGCACTTATATATTCAGACATATCACGTATTTTAGGACTGATTTTTATTTTTTCAACATCTTCTTCTTTTAGACATATCTTTTTTTCACAAGAATTATTAATTTGAATTAGGTTTTCTTTTTGATAATGACTTACTGCATCTTGGAAATCTGTTGCTCTATAAAGTTTATTTTTTAAACAAAACTCCAAAGCCTTATCTATGCTACTTAAAGAGGTTTCCTCTATTGCTTTTTGAATTAGCATAATTTGGTCTCTTATATATCTTGGCTTCTCCTTTCGAATAAGTTCCATAAAATTTTTTGCTGTATCAGGATTAGAAAATTTAGTAGCTGTCTTATTTATAATGTCTATGATTTTGCCTCCTTTTTCTCTTTTGTGATCATTGTTTTTTAGTAGATTTCCTTTATCCACAGGTATTCTAAATCTGCCTAATACTTTATCTGTATCAAGTTCTATAATTACAAGTTCATTATCATCTGTATAATTTACTTTGACATATGTATGAGGGCCTTTATAAGTTCCTCGTGGAACAGAATATCTATTTCCTTTTATGGGAACGGTATTGTCTTTTCTTACTTGATAAGTTACACTTAATACAGGATAATTATGTTTAATTTTATCAAGTACCGGTTTTAAGTATTTTCTTTCTTCTATAAATACTTCAGCTGGTATTTTTCTTGTAGTTCCATGCATTTTACCGTTTCCACGTCTTTCAAGCCAGTCTAGACATCCTTCATTCCACTTATCAATATTATAAAAAGTGCGATGTTTAGCATAATTACTCTTGACATAATCTACTACCTTTTCAATTCGCCCTTTACTTTCAGGATCTGCCTTTCGACACATATATACTTTGTATTTTCGTTTTTTAATATATTTAGAAAATGCTTTTGTGTATATTAAATCACCATAGTTTTCACTTACTAAAAATAGATGATCTTGATCATATACTATTTCTTCAGCTATTCCACCATAATACTCAAAAGCATTTTCATGTATTCTTATAGTATCATCAGTAGTAAAAGGCCTGTCTAGCCATTCACAATATTTATATCGTGAATGTGATAATATAAAACACATAACATAAAGTCTTATATACTTTCCATTTGCATCGGGCACTTTTATGGTTCCAAAGTCTACCTGAATTTGCTTACCCATTGGTATTTCATCAACTGCACTATACTGCCTTGGAGTTGCTGTCTTTGGTATATTATATTCCTGTCTTAGGGTACGAATATATCTCCTTAATGTACCTTCTTTAAAGGGGAGTACTTGAAACTTTTCTTCTAACCAATCAAACATCTGTGACGCTGAAATTTCTGGAAATTCTTTCAACCAACATACAATATCTTCTTTGAATGAATCTGCTTTTTTCCGACGTTCTCTGACTTCACAAACATATGATTCAAATTCTTCTGGAGACATATTGAGATATTTGTTCAAAGTTGGTCGGCTAATTAGCAATCTTCTGGCAATTTGAGATTTATTGAGTCCCATATTCTTAAACTTATTTATTTCTGTGTACATAAGCCACCCTTCTTCTTTTTTCAAAGTTCGATTCTCCTTTCAGTATTTTTTAAATATTATACCGAAAGGATTAATACATTTCATTATCTAATAGTTCTTTTTATAAAATCAGTGTACTTGTTGAGAAAAATCATCTGCAAATATTTAAGAAAAATTATCAACTTTTACATTATAGTCATGTGGATTTGATGGATAATCTGCCAGGAACTGATGGATAAGCAGTGGAAAACTTGCCGCTGTGCTTGAATTATGCGTGGACAACAAAAACCATGTTGACCACACATAATTCACAAGTTTACCACAGCTTAACCACAGTTCCTAAACGGCAGATTACCCACAAGCTCCACAAGACCTACTATTATTGCTGATTTTATATTATTTTAAATAAATTAAGAAAATAGAAATACATATAGTTTTAAAAAATTATATGTTGATGTTTTCTTCAGATAACCTATATAGGGCTGTAGCTGCTGTAATTCCATCAGCTTTTCCAAGAACAGATATTAATTTTTCACTATTCCAAAATATATCCTTAAAATCTACAAGATGACAACCAGCTCCAAAATCAGGTGCACACGCAAAACCTCCACGAGATGTTTTACCAAACAATAACATAATGCTGGATCTGCTTTTAATAAAAATCTCATGATGACTACCATAATCAGTAATATTGGCAATTTTACCTTCCCATATTTCTTTTTCTTTTCTATTTTTCATTTCACAAGTAAAAAACATAACGACCTCCGAATGTAAATATAATTTCCAGTACTTTGACCACCTGATTGACAATTACCGGTAAATGTCGTAAAATCTTATTGATCGAAAACTGTTAATTTTATTATACCATTCACAGAAGCTAGAATAAGTTGGGGATATAATGTTTATAACATAAACTACAATACATTACTAGAAGATAAAAATAATAATATTATGGATAGTGCAGAAAAAACAAATACTTGGGAATTTATAGTCATCTCTAAAGAAAAATCAGTGTCTTTTATAACTGTTGAACAAAATGGTAGTGATTATATAACCACTGGATTTGGAGGAAGTTCAAATAATTTAAATGAAATATACAATAAAGTAATTAGAAATAAAAATGTTATTAGTCCCATTATCTTAGCAGATACCCAATGTTATAAAAGCTTGACATGTATATATATTTATGATATTATTTACATATGTTGTCGATATATATATATATATATATATATATTGAATTCAATAAATTAAGTTTAATTTAAGGAGATGAAAAAATGTTTAGAAAAAAGTTTTTGTCTATTATTGTAGTATTATGTATTTTGAGTACATTGTTTTTTGGTGTTAATGTTTTAGCAAATTATCGTGAGAATAATTCAAGAAATAATTTTTTTAATAATCAAGAAAAGTCTTTAGAGATTCATGAAAAAATATTAACTGAATACAAAGAAGATAATTTAGATTATTTTGGTGGATTCTTTCTTGACGATGAAGGCGTTTTAAACATTAATTTGGTAGAAGATAATAAGCAGAAAGCAGAAAATAACAAACAGCGCAACGCAAAAGAGCTAGTCAAAGGTGATAATGTTAAATTTCACTATGTAAAGCATAGTTTAAATACACTCAATAATACTGCAAATGTTTTAGCAAATGAAATGTTATCATTAGGCATAAACGCAGTTGAAGTTGATGAAATAAATAATGCTGTTATTGTTTATTTAGATTCATTAAGTAAAGAAGTTGAGATTAAAAATAAAATTGATTCATTAAGTAAAGAAGTTGAGATTAAAAATAAAATTGATGTTTCGACTGTAATTTTTAAGGAAACAGATTCTCGTTTGACGATTCAAAAGACATATAATGTTAATGTCATAAATGGAGAAGAAATGACTTTTCCAATTGGTGGTAATCAGCATTTTGCATATACAATTGGTTTTGGAGCTAGATGTAATTCTACTGGTAATTATGGTTTCTTAATTACTGGTCATGGTGCTTATAGCTCAGGAGATCAAATATTTTATAATGGTGATCATTTCGCAACAGTAAGAAGAAAACACTTTGGGGGGGCTGTTGATGCTGGATTTGCTGAGCGTGTGACAAATACGTGGTTTTGGCAACCTACTTACAGACCTACTAATAGTCTTCAAGGAACAGATGTATGTAATACCTATGCTTTTTCGTATAGTTATCCTATAAATACAGTTATATATTGTTATGGTGCTGTGTCTAGGAGGCGAGGAGGAGTGATACTGTCAAATAATTATAGTTTTATTGCAGATGGTGTTTCAATGAATAATATGGTTAAAAGTGACTATGTTGCAGTTATAGGGGATAGCGGAGCACCTGTTGTGACGAGGCACTTACAAGATGGAATCCCTGCCCATAATTTAATAGGACTTCAAAGTTCATCGAAACGAGTGCTTCAATGTCTGCATTTGAAATTAACAGAGCGAGGTAATGGATTTTTCTTTCGTAAGTTAACACTGCATTTTCTGCTACATATAACCACATATTAGACCATTTAGACGCTAGCAATTTGATGAAATAACTTTGATGTTCTGTTAAATCCACGAATTCTTCAATAAACTTCCAACTTTCCTCATCCTCATCAGTCAACTGACTCATGAAAGCATTTAGCTTTTCACTATGGCTATCGGAGGATAGTATACATTCCAGAAGATCAAAATTATAAATTGATTTTTGTCCAAACTCATATGTTTGCAGTCTTTGAGCAACCATGGAAATTTTGGTCAGACTATAATTAAAAGGCTGTGGCTCCATGTTTTTCACTGCAAGAATAAAATTCATATCTTCTTTGGTAATACTGTTGCCCTTGAAGTAGTTGATATAGTTCGCATACTTCTCATCTATATATCCTCTACGGAGCAGGAACACCAGCAGCTTGTTTTTTCTTACCTCACTAGACAGTACTTCTTCGACATCATTTTGCTCAATGAGTCGTTTAAGTGACCAGCCAGAAATATTGTGGATTTTTATTTTAAGTTGTGCAACTTTTTTCTGTTCTTCTGCAATGCGGTTTTCTTCAATCAACTTGATTCTTTTTTCTCGTTCTAAGTAAGATGCACATATTTCTGAAAGTCTATCACAAGAGAAACTGCAATTCCCATGTCCATACCAATTATTATAAGAACCATTGCAGTAGTTAATATTGTTCCATTTTGTTAAGTCAAAATTGTCTTCAATGATTTCGTTTGCATAAGTAGTATTCCGATTAAGGCTAATTTGATTGACCATACCCTTCCAGTCAGTTATTTCGCATAATAACACGATTTTTAATTCTTGGATATTTTTAAGTGTTTCAGACTGTATTCCCTCCAACACTACTGTTGATTTGTCTATTTCGCTCTGGATTTTTGTCTGCTTCGGTCTCAAATATTCTTGATTATCAATAAACGCCTGCTTAATAATTCCTCGCTCCATCTGAATATCAGCAAAGTCACAAGGATAGAGATTCTTGAAAATAATCAGGGCAAGCATGGGCTCATCTAACAACTTTAATTTCTGTCCTGTACGAAGAGTTTTCTTATAAACAATGAATTCATTATAAATATTTTGGAGGATTCTCATATCCGATATATATGGAGAAACGTCCAATACAAAGCTCTGAGATATTTCATGTGTTATATGTATATTTTTTGAATTATTAAGCTTTTCTAAAAGAATTTCTCCAGAATTTGTTGAATTAATGACTGGTATTACGGGTACAATGAAATCAAAAAACTTTGTTCTGTCTGTGGATGAAAAAATATCATCTTTAACAGCATAAACAAATACAATCGGTTCTTTTATAACATTATAGTTATTTAATAGTGTATTTAATTCACGAAGATGAATAAATATCGAAGAGTCTTCTAAACGGTCAAGATCCTCGAAGAATATAAGCCGATATTTTGTTTCTTCAAAGAAGTATACAATTTCATCCATATTCTTATCAAAAACAGTTTCTTTTAAGCCTTCTTCACATTTTACAGTAGAATATACTGGGAGTCTTATTTCTTTAACTTTGAAATGAGATAAAATCTGGCGGTAAATATTAGCAGCAACTGCAAGTATCCCTAAAACCAGACCTCCAAATAATAGTAAGGATATTACAGATGTCAATTTAATAGAAGAACCAGCAGTAATTATTTTATCTATAGAAGAATTAAACACCTAAGGTAAGAAAATGTATTTCATCACAGAAATTATGGTGCATAATACAATCAAACATCCCCAGATGCGTATCCGTTGAATTTTATGGAGCTTTCTATATCTACTTTGAGGTATTTTTTTATAGTCCACTTTATAAAAAAGCTGCTTAAGAATACCAAGCTCAATTTCGTCCTGTCCAATGTCAACCTTTTTGCAAGTTCCATCTTCATTGGCAGCGTTCTCTACAAAAGTAGCCATTGATATACGGAGAGACTTTTCTTTTGTGGTCGGATGCTGCTTTAAATAAGTCTCAATGATACTGCTTTTACCTGAACCATAAGGACCGGCAAGAGCTATGTTTTTTACTCTTTCGTTGCTTAGTGCCCATTCCAAAGAATTCAGATACTCATCGCCATTTGTAATTTCATCAATAGGAGCTAAGTCAGTATATTCTGTTTTAGCTTTCTTTTTATGCCTTCTAAAAGACAACCGAGAATGTATCTTATCAAAAATAGATTTCATATTTTTTCTCCATTTCAGTGTACTTATCATTATTCATAGACGTAAACTAAACTTGCTGCTGCATAAGCTTCTAGAACTTCTTGTTATTAGCCAAATGTGTAGTTCTAAATCTCTCCAGAAATACTAACTCAAATATTTTATTGCAAGATTTCAACATAAAAAGGATCTCCAGCCTTACCGTTGCCACATATCCCATTCTTCAATAATTTAAGATAATCTAATATAATAAAAATAAATGTACAATGACATCCGTGACCATTTCCGCCAGAACAAAAAACTCTAGGATTTAATGTTTTTATGTCATTTGTAGTACATCTTTTACCTGCAAACTTTTCATATACATCAACAATATCCTTTATTTTGATATATAACTTTGAATTACGCCGTCTATAAACAATTCTTTCATTTGAAACTGAGACTATTTCAGATGTCCCTCCTCCTGGATTATCAAATACACTACCTGTCGTAACTTTATCTTGTATGGAACATATTAATTCTGTTCTTAACATTTTGTTAAGTCCTCCCTTAATGAACTATTTTAATACTTGTTATGCTGTAATATATTAATTACCTATTATTAGCCTTCGACGAAGTTTGTTTCATTACCTTAGCGACTGGATGATAGGAATTTTAATTAAACATATATCCATTTTGCGTGCTAAACGAAAAGTCAACTGGTACTCGACAAAAGAGACTCCCGGTAATTTGAGTCTTTCAGCTAATCAGTAATGTATTTTTCAATTGCATTTTTTATTATTAAATCATTAACCTTATCAACCTCATCAACCTCATCATCATTTAACTATTGAAACTTAATCACGGTAGCTTAACTTCACGCTATAAACAAAATGTATCTTATGTAATCTCTTTGAAATGCTTCTAATATTAATTTTACATATTAGACTTATGTATTTCAACAGTTTTTACTTAACTTTAAATAAAAGTTTAATTTCTATAACAAGACATTCTTAGAGTACAATTTTATATAATTTTTATAAAGATAATAAAGAAGCAAAGGATTACTTAAATCAAATAGAAAGTTTTAAAACAAACTCATTATTTAAATATAACAAATTTTTTCACATGCATTATATTAAAATAAATCAGATTGAAAAAAACAAGGGTATATTTAGCTATTTAGAGATTATACTTGTATATTAAAGTTTATTAAAAAATGATATATATTCGATAAATAAATTATAAGTTTAGGAACGTGTTAAACAATAAATTTCATGAAGCTAAATTGTAAAACCAAGTTGATGTAGAAGCATAATAATGTAAAAAAACCTGCTAGTATATTTGTATCCAAAATAAAGCCTGACGGTTTTTGTGCAAGCAGTTTTGCAGACAGGTATACAAAAGCTATATAAATTAAATAAATTGATTGATGCTAAGTATTGGGGCCACAGGTGGAGTAGAGTGTACACCTGTAGCCCCAATTTTATTAAAGATTAAAACTTTGTGCAGTAAACTTTTATATTATCCATACATGATTTTCTCTAAACCATAAATCTACCTGTATAAGATATGCAAACATTTGTGGTGTTGCCATCAATTGACCAAACCAGGGTTTTCCATAGTCTGATTTTCCCTCTAGCATGGAGTTTATTTCTTTAATATTTAAAAGTTTATGAAGTATAGAGTTTCTGTCATTTAATATTTCTAAAAGCCATTTACCAACAGCCTTTTCGTATGATGGATTGTGAGTTTTGGGATAGGGGCTCTTTTTTCTGTCGATAATATAATCAGGCAGTATTCCCTTTAAAGCTTGACGTAGAAGGCCTTTTTCTCTTCCATCCATCATCTTTAATTCCCATGGAACATTCCAGACATACTGAACTAGGCGATGATCACAAAAAGGCACTCTTACTTCTAAACCTGAGGCCATACTCATACGATCCTTGCGATCAAGTAGTGTAGACATAAACCAGTATATATTTAAATAAAATATTTCTCTTCTTCTAGCTTCAAGTTTGTTTTCACCTTTTAAACGGGGAACTTCATCAAGAGTCTCTCTATATCGCCTGTTTATATATTCTACAGGTTTTATCAGGTTTAAAATCTCAGGAGATAGTATTTTAGTACGCTCATTAATAGAGGCGGACCATGGAAAAGTATCCAGTAATAACATATCTTTATTGTGAAACCAGGGATAGCCACCAAATATTTCATCTGCACATTCACCTGATAATGCAACAACCGTTTCTTTTTTTACTTCTTTACAGAACAGCCAGAGAGATGAATCTATATCTGCCATGCCAGGAAGATCTCTGGCTTTTACTGCATCTGAAAGTGCATCTACCAACTGAGGAGTATCAAATTTAATGTAATGATGATGTGTATCAAATTCTTTAGACATTTTTTCTATCCATGGCAAATCAGAATTAGGTTGAAATAAACTGGATTTAAAATACAGTTCATTATCAACGTAATCAACTGAGAAAGTTTTAAGAGGATCTTTGCCCTCCTTTTTGAAAGTATTTGCAGCAATTGCAGTAATGGCACTTGAATCAAGGCCACCAGACAAAAATGTACACAGTGGGACATCAGCTACAAGCTGTCTATATATAGAGTCTGATACAAGTTGACGGACTTTTTCTATCGTAATATTAACTCCATCGTCATGAGGATAGCTTTGCAAACTCCAGTATTTTTTTATATGGATTCCACCTTCGTTAAAGATCATACTGTGAGCGGGTTTTAATTCAAACACATCTTTAAAAACACCATGACCAGGAGTGCGAGCAGGGCCAAGGGCAAACAATTCTGCAAGACCTTCAGCATTTATTTTAGGTTCTATAAGGGGGTTCTTTAGTAATGCTTTTATTTCTGAAGCAAAAATCAAAGAGTTTTCTCTCATAGCATAAAATAATGGTTTTACTCCAAACCTGTCTCGAGCCAAAAATAAGCTTCGCTCCTTTTCATCCCATACACCAAAAGCGTAGATACCATTTAAGTGTTCTACGCATTTTGGCCCCCACGCAATATATGACATTAAAAGAACTTCCGTATCAGAACTGCTTTTAAAATCATATCCCTGGCCTTCAAGTTCTTGCCTCAAATCAAAGGTGTTATAGAGTTCACCGTTGTAAGTTATAACATACCTATTATCTCCCATTTTACGTTCCATAGGCTGGCAACCCCCAGCAGGGTCAACCACAATAAGCCTCCTGTGTCCAATAAGCGCATTGTCAGATATCCACCTTCCACTTGCATCGGGGCCTCTATATGTAAGCGCCTCAATCATTGACTCCAATAAATTTCTCTTTTCTGAAAGATTTTCTTTTAGGTTTATCCAACCAGCTATACCACACATACTAAATCAACTCCTTAATTATTTATTTTAGTATTACTTTCAGCATTCCTAAACACAAAAAAAGGTGCCATTAATTAAGATGGCGCCTTTGCCAGTTTGTTAGCTTGCTACATACACTAAGTAAAACTTTCATACAACTAATATATGATTAAATATATACTTTGTTGCAAATATTTTTTGTAAAATGAATTATTGACCCTTAAAAAAAAATATTTTTCGAAGTATAATACGTAGGGTATTTCATAAAAAAGAAAGGATTTGAAAACTATGATTAAAAGATTAAGATTAATGACTTTTCCTATGTTAATGTTGTTGTTTGTGTCATGCTTTTTTATAATGGCTCATTCTTCACCATTTACCTATGGGGATGTTGATGGAAATGGGAAGATAGATTCTACAGATTATGTGATTATGAGAAGGTATGTGTTAGGAGTAATAGATTCTTTTCAATATGAGTATGCAGAAAGGGCAGCCGATGTAAATGGAGACAATATGATAGACTCAACTGATTGTGTATTAATGAGAAGATATCTATTAGGTATAATAACTGAGTTTCCAGTGGCTACGCAACCTACACCTTCACCAACACCAGTGCCTAGCGGAAATATTACATATACATTGGTTAGGGCAGCAAATCCCACTCAAGATCAACTAGATGCTTACACAAGGATTGAAAGTGCAATGGATACAGCAGTATCATATTACAACACATATACTACAATAACCAAGGAACTAAGAGTATTATATGAGCCTTCTGTTCAAACAGCTGATGCCAATATAAATGGAACAATGCGATTTGGTTCAAACAGAAGTTACATGAATCATATAATTGCAATGCATGAAATTGCACATACTGTTGGTGTTGGAACTTCTTCTGCATGGAGAAACATAATAGTTGATGGTGTTTATACTGGAACCCACGCTACTGAAGAATTGAGGGCGATTACAGGAGATAGAAATGCAGTATTAAAAGGTGACAGGCAGCATTTTTGGCCCTATGGTTTAAACTATGTAAGTGAAGTTAAATCTGAACAAGATCTTATAAATCACTGTAGGATAGTAAATGCAATGAAGAAGGATGGAATTTAGAAAGGATGAAAAAAGTGAATATTAAAGAAATGGTTTCTAGGGCAATTGATCATGCCATATTAAAACCAGATGCTACTGATAAAGACATTGAAAGAGAAATAAAAAGTGTTATTAAATATAATATAGCCACTGTTTGTGTAAAACCATGTCATGTTTCATTGGCATGTGGTATTTTGAAGGATTCAAATATATTAGTAAGTACTGTTATTGGATTTCCACATGGTGCCAATACTACTGAATGTAAAGCTTTTGAAGCTGTCAACGCATTAGAAAACGGTGCAAAAGAGCTGGACATGGTTATAAATATTGGAAAGCTTATTTCAGGAGACTATAATTATGTAAGAAACGATATAACTAAAGTTGTAAATTGTGCCCATGAAAGAAATGCTATAGTTAAAGTAATAATAGAAACTGCTATGCTAGATGAAAACCAAAAGACAAAAGCTTGTATAATTTCAGAAGAAGCAGGAGCTGATTTTGTAAAGACCTCTACAGGATTTAATGGCAGGGGGGCTTCATTAGAAGATATTATACTTATGAAAAAGGTGCTCAATTCAAACATTAAATTAAAGGCTTCAGGTGGGATTAAGACTTTAGAACAGGCAGTAGAGTTTATAAATGCAGGATGTTTAAGACTAGGAACAAGTTCAACAGTTGCTATTTTAACTGAAGGTATTGATAAATCTGAGGGTAGTTATTAGACATTCATGAGCATAAATCTCATTATTATAGAAAAAAAGTAAAATGCGAATGAATGTCTCTGCACAAGTGCCTGTTTGCGAAGCAAACAAATGGCACGAGCATAAAATCAAAGGTATGTCCATTATATTAAAGGACAAAAAAGATAGAATACTTAAGTTATGACCGGCATAGAAATATCTTATAAAGAATTTTTAGTGAGGTGGCCGGTTGATGAGAAAATTATTGTGTATTTTTTTAGTATGCATTATGATAATAACTTTTATGTCAGGTTGTTCTTCTGATAAACAAAGTTTAGTAGAAGATGAAGTATTCCCTGCAAGTAGTATATTATTAAGCGAAGCGGAAGCAAGTAAGATTTCAGACAAAGTTCCAATACACTTGTATTTTGCAAATGAGGATTATACAAAGCTAAAGTTAGAAATCAGATATATACCAATAAGTGAAGCCAAAAAGAGTGTAAACCACTTGGCTGAAATTATTGTAAATGAATTGATAAAAGGTCCTAAGGTTTCTGGATTAAAGCCTACTATTCCAGTTGAAGCAAAGCTTCATGAAGATATTAAGATAGATGGTGATGTTGCAATTGTTGACTTTAACAGTGAATTCAGAGATAAGCATCCAGGTGGGAAAGCCCAGGAGAAGATGACAATTTACTCAATAGTAAACTCTTTGACAGAGTTAAAAGAAATTAATAAGGTAAAGTTTTTAATTGACGGTGAATCAGCTAAAGAATTCAAAGGTAATTTTAGATTTAATAGTGCTTTCCCACGAACTATGTCACTTATATCAATGGAAATTCAAACTTCAGTAAGGGACACAGATGAGGATGCAGATAATAAAAATGATAAGGATAAGGAATCTAAAGATACTTCTAGTGAATTTGATTTTATAATAGAAGAGGAAGATGTATTTATAGATATGAAAGAGGACAGTGGAATTGAATCTTTTATAGATGTAGAAGAGTGAACTCTAATTAAATCCTACCTGCTTTAGGTAGGATTTTTCTAGTGTTCATTTTCTCTTCTACTTATTCTCTCATTGTCTTCAGGTATAAGTGAAACAGTTTTGTCCCAATCCAACAAGAGCTTTTCAATTCCTATAGCTTTGTATTCTGAAGCGTCATCAAGTTCTGTATTAAGTTTGCAAGTGTCGCAATTTCTGTCGCAGGTTATACTATCATAATCTGTAGGCTCTGTGTAACTAGTTATAACACCTTCATAATTTCTAAGTATAACCTTATTTGTTGACCAGGAAATTAGATATTGGGGCATTACACGTATTTTACCACCGCCACCTGGAGCATCAATTACATATGTGGGCACTGCGAAACCACTTGTATGACCTATAAGTCTCTCCATAATTTCAACACCTTTCCCAACAGGTGTTCTAAAATGGTCAAGTCCTTCGGATAAATCGCACTGGTAAAGATAATAGGGTCTTATTCTGTTTTTTACAAGTTGATGAACAAGCTTTTTTATTATTTCAGGGCAATCATTAATTCCTGCTAGTAAAACAGTTTGGTTTCCAAGAGGAATACCTGCATCGGCAAGCTTTCTTACAGCTTCTTTAGAAGACGAGGTTAATTCTTTTGGATGATTAAAATGAGTGTTTATCCATAAGGGAGGATGTTTTTTTAATACATCAATTAAACTGTCAGTTATCCGATAGGGAAGTACTACAGGAATTCTTGTTCCTATTCTGACTATTTCAACATGAGGTATATTATGGAGTTCGGTAAGAATCCAGTCAATATTTTCATCGGACAGTAAGAGTGGATCTCCACCAGATAAAAGAACATCTCTTACAACAGGAGTTTTTCTAATGTAATCTATTCCTAATGAAATTTCTTCTGTACAGGGGATTGAATCCATGTCGCCAACTTTTCTTTTTCTTGTACAGTGTCTGCAATACATTGCACATGTATTACTTACCTGTAGAAGTACCCTGTCTGGATAACGGTGTGTTACACCTTTTACAGGACTATCTTTATCTTCTGCCAGTGGATCTTTCATTTCATGATCTGTAATTAAAGTTTCAGATATTACAGGAAATGATTGCTTGTATATTGGATCATTTTTATAATCATCAGTATCTATTAGTGATAAATAGTATGGAGTTATTGAAAGAGGAAATTTTGACAGAGTTTTAATAAGTGTAGATTTTTCATCATGGTCAAACTGGACTCCTAGTAGCTTTTCAAAAGATTCAACACTTCTTACAGTGTGGCGTAACTGCCACTTCCAATCTCTCCATTGAGAAAGAGATGTATCTGAATTGATTGTTTGAGCTATTATCTTTTGCTTACTATTGTATTGTAACATTAATCACACACCTAAATATTAAGTATTTTTTGTATAACCATTAAATCCCATTGGGTCAAATAACTCTCTCACAGGTCGGAGTAATTTAGTAATAGTATTTGTAGTAATAGATTTAATTATTCGATGAATGTGGCTGTTAGGTTTATTTAGTTAAAACTTACTAATTACTCTTTACATTGTATATTTTAATGTTGTATGATATTTATATAATAATTTCTTCACAAAAGTATCAATTGATACAATAATATAGAAATAGATGTTTTGTTTACTAAAAGTTTGTTAAATGTATAACAATGGTAACTAATATTATAATTACAGATAACATGTTTAGGATTGCTGAAAAATAACTTCCACTACTATTACAATAGATTCCAAATAGGTTTCGTGAAAAGTGGAAGCAATATTTCAAATTAATCCTTAAGTGAAAGGGGGAGCTGAGAAAAAGGATATGGATTCAATTATTAAAATTACTAATCTCAGTAAAATTTACAGAGTGGGAAGTGAAAAGGTAGTTGCATTGCAAGATGTAAACTTAGAACTCAAAAAGGGTGAGTTTTGCTGTTTTCTTGGAACTTCTGGTTCGGGAAAATCAACTCTTTTAAATGTTCTTGCTGGGCTGGAGAAGCCAAGCAAGGGGAGTATAAAGATTAAAAATGTTCCCGTTGAAAAACTAAGTGAAAAAAAGCTTGCTGAATTTCGTCAAAAAAACATAGGTTTTATTTTTCAATCATACAATCTTGTAAATTACCTGAATGCAGTTGAAAACGTTAGTCTGCCACTGGTGTTTAAAGGAGCTTCAAAGAAGGAGAGGATTAAAAAGTCTATTGATATTTTAAAGGCAGTTGGGCTTCCAAGACACTTAAGGCATAAACCAACTCAAATGAGTGGAGGGCAGCAGCAAAGAGTTGGTATAGCTCGGGCTTTTGTCACCAATCCCGATATTGTGTTTGCTGATGAGCCAACGGGAAACTTAGATTCTAAGACATCTAAAGAAGTTTTGGATCTAATGATTAGCTTATCAAAGGAAAATGATAGAACTTTGATAATGGTAACACATGATATAAATATTGCAAAAAGAGCAGATAAAATAGTTTATATTTTAGACGGTAAAGTAGAGAGAGTAGAAGAGAGAAATGTGGAGGGTACATATGAACAGAATTAGACTTAAAGGAATTTTGGTTTTACTTGTAATTTTATTAAATATATTTAGTGTAAAGGTATTTAGCACACAAAGCACAGATATTATTATTTCAAATTACAGTCAATCTGTAGCTACTGTTAATAACAACAATCCTTTTGAATTTTCAATGGTTATAGAAAACTCTTCAGGTCATTCATTGGAAGATGTTTTTATGTCAGTTGATAGAAGTTCGGCTTTTTATATCGTTCAAAATCAGCCTCAGGTGATAGCATTAGATAATTTAAAAATAGGAAAAAGTCAACAAGTTAGATTTAACCTAGTTTATAAGGGTTCAGGAAATGAATTAACACTGTCTTTTAATTATAATAAAGATGAACAGTCCTATCAGACACAACATACAGTTTATCTTAATGCTTCAGAGAGAAGGGAGCCATCATCAGCTGGAACTCAAATTGATACTTCAAAACTAAGACCAAATTTTGTAGTTAATGACAAAGTCAAAACTAAACAAGGAGAATCAGGAAATCTTTTAGTAGAAATTCCTATAAAAAATTCATCTTCTCACAGTGCTAGAGATATTACAATTACTATGGCAGCAGATTCAGCTGACTTTCCTTTTATGGCAAATAGCAGCAATTTGACTATTCAATTAGATGAGCTAAAAGCTAATGAGGAAAAAAAGGTAATTCTTGACTTGATTGTCAAACCAAACACTAGAACGGATACATATCCATTAAAGCTTGAGTTTAGATACAATAATTTACATAGAGACTATTTTACATCAATGGAAAATGTATTTATAAAGGTTGAAAACAATGAAAAGACTCCTGTGTTATCCTTAAAAGATATAAAATTTGATGTTGAGACACCTTCGGCAGGTGAAAAATTTAAAGCTTCTTTTGAGTTTGAAAACAGGGGAACTCTTGAGGCAAAGGATATAAAGGTAACTTTAAAGGGGTTTAATGAAAAAGGGATTATTCCAGAGTTTACAGGTGTAAAGTACATAAATTCCATTCAAGGGGGAAAAACTGGGAAAGTAGACTATAACCTTATTGTATCAAATGACATAGGTGTAGAAAACTATCCTCTTGAAGTAGTAATTGAATATGAGGATGAATACAGAGATTCATATACTGTAAGTTACACCCATTATGTTTCTATAATGCTAAAGGAAGTTCAAAAGTCATCAGTTAGGGTTGATAATATAACTTCTCCTAAGAGCAAAATACTACCTGAAAAGGACTTTAATATAGACTTTGACATTATTAATGATGGGCCTTCAAAGGTTTCAAATGTAAAAGTAACACTTTCTTCTGGAAGTGAGATAATTAATAAATCTCAAAGCATAATTATGATAGAAACATTACAGCCTGATGAAGCGAGAAGAATACAACATATTTTATATCCAGTATCAGATGCAGCAACTAAAAACTATCCAATTGAAATTAGTATTGAATATAAAGATGGAGAAGAAATGCAAAGAATTACCCGATATGTAGGGGTATTTGTAGAGAACAATAAAAGTGATGAGACTAATTCTTCAATTCCACGTCTAATAATAGACCGTTACAGTGTTTCAACGGGGCAGGCTGTTGCAGGGCAGAGTTTTGATATAGATATAGGAATATTAAACACTCATAAAAATATTACAGTAAGCAATATAGGGGTATCTTTCCTAGGGGAAGAAGGAGTGTTTATTCCATCTGCTGGTAGTGGAAGCACAATTTTTATTAGTGAAATAAAACCAGGAACAAGAACTGAAAGAACTCTGTCCTTTGACACAAAATTTAGTGCAGAACCAAAGAGTTATTTACTAAATGTTAGTTTTGAATATGAAGATGAAAATCAAAGGCAGCATACTCTAAAAGAGAGTATTAGCATTTCGGTGGTTCAGGAACACAAGCTTGAAATGAGTGATATTGAAATAACTTCAAATGTTCAAATAGGTCAAAGGATACCCATAAAACTTGACTTTTACAATATGGGAAGATCAACTCTTTATAACATGATGGTTAAATGTGTTGGTGATTTTGACATTATTGACGGCAATTATTTTGCAGGCAATTTTAATTCTGGCAGAAGCGATTATTACGAAGCTACAATAATTCCCACAAAAGAAGGTCAGATAAAAGGAGCTGTTGTTTTTACATTTGAAGACAGTATGGGAAACAAAGTGGAAGAACAGAAGGAATTTGAATTATCTGTTGATGAAGCTAGAGATATGGGAGATATGTATGACTTTCATGAAGGCATGATAGAGCATGAATTTACAATGCCAGGTAGTGGGCTAAACATGAAAGCTATACTTTTAATGCTTTTGATTATACCAGTTGTAATAACTGCTATTATTGTTACAGTAGTTATTATTGTAAGAAAGAGAAAGAAAGCGAGTGCTGATTTATATGAAAATTTCTGATATATTTAGTATGTCATTTAAGAATTTAATGAGACGAAAAATCAGGACACTGCTTACATTAATAGGAGTTTTAATTGGTACAACATCAATTACAGTTATGATGTCAATAGGTGTTGGTATGGATAAATCCGTCAACGAACAATTACGTAGTTTTGGAAGCTTAAACACAATACAGGTGTATGGTTCTAGCTTCTACTTTTACTCTGACGATGGAGAAAATAATGAAAAACAAAAACTAGATGATGATGCAGTTTTAAAGTTTTCACAAATAAAGGGAGTTGAAGCTGTATCTCCAGAGTTAGAGGCTCATTTGAGAATAACTTCAGGAAATTATGAGGCACATGTTTCAATGGTAGGAATAGATCCTTCTATAATGGAACTGTTTGACTATAATATTGAAAAGGGAAGACTCTTAAATGAAAATGACGATGGGGCTATTGTATTTGGAAGTAATGTGCCTAATTATTTTTATAACCCGAGGGATTCTGGTGAAATGGGGTATAGAATGTTTATGATTGATGGAGAGCCTCCGGTAGATGTACTAAATGATAATCTAAAAATGTTCTATAATTCATACCATTTTGGAGAAGAAGTGGGACGAGAAAGAGGTTATAATGTTTACGGAGTAGGAGTATTAAGACAAAACTGGGAAAATGACTACAGGGCATATATCAACATAGATTATCTAAAAAAAATAATGAAGGATAATGATAGAAAACAACGGCAGCAAGCCCAGTCAGATGAAGTGTTTTCACCTATGGGACGTTCATCTAATTCTCAATCTGATGAGTATTCTAAAGTACTTGTAAAAGCAAAAGACTTAAATGACGTAGAGAGAATTCAGCAAGTAATAAAAGATATGGGCTACAATGCTTATAGCTTAGCAGAAATGAGAAATGAAACCAATAAAATAATGATGATTATACAGGCTATATTAGGAGCTTTAGGGGCAATATCTCTTTTAGTTGCTGCATTAGGAATAACAAATACAATGTATATGTCAATATATGAAAGGACTAAAGAAATAGGGGTAATTAAGGTTTTAGGATGTTATTTATCAGATATTCGAAAAATATTTTTAGTAGAGGCTGCTTTGATTGGTTTAATTGGAGGAGTCATTGGAATGGCTTTAAGTTATATTATTTCAAGCACTATTAATTTTGCGGCATCATATTTTATGGGATCTATGGATCCAGGTCAGGAGCAAATAAAGATTTCAATTTCAATAATACCAATTTGGTTAGTCTTTTTTGCAATTGGTTTTGCCATACTTGTAGGTGTTGTAGCCGGATATTTTCCATCTAGAAGGGCTATGAAGATAAGTGCCTTAGAGGCTATTAGAAATGAGTGATTTTATTTTATTTATTGACATTGGGAAAACTTCAAAAACAATGTATTACAGGGGAGACACCTCTGGGATACAGAATATTGTATAAATGAGGTGATATCCAATGAAACTACAGACGAAAATGATTTTAATTTTTTCTGCTTTAATTATGATTATGGCATTAATCTTAAGTATGTACATATATACAGAATCTATTGAATTAATTACAGAATCATTAGGTGTAAAAACTGTAGGAATTTTAGATGTTGTAATAGAAAAAATAGAAACAGATGATTTACAAATAGTAATAGATAAAGTTAAAAAGGTACAAGAATCTAACGGTGATATGTCTGATATTTTAACTATGGAGGAGTATGTGAGCCTTAGACAGAAGTTATTTGACTTTAGAGATGTCTATGGTATTAAGTATTTATACATTATGACAAGGGGACATGATGATGAATTAATATATGTAGTAGATGGATTCCCGTTAGATTACAAGGGTAAAGATATCTCAATGCCAGGGGATGTTGAGAAAAATAATTATGAGTATTTAGAACTTACATTTGAAGAGAAAAAGAGTTTTATAGGTGAGATGACAAAAGACGCAAAATGGGGGGCAAACTACACATCCTATACTCCCATATTTAATGATAAGAATGAAATGATAGGTGCGTTAGGTGTTGACGTAGAAGCAGAGGACGTGTTTGAACTTATGACTAAGAATAAGCATAAGGTAATATCTTTTACCATACTTGCTGTGGTTCTTACTATTCTTGTATCCTGGATTTTTTCAAGAGTTATTTTTGCGCCCCTAAAAAATCTTGCTCTTAAGGTTAGAAAAGTTAAAGAGGGTGATTTGTCTGCGAGGTTTGACAGGGAATCAAATGATGAAATTGGTGAACTAGCAGATGTGTTTAATAATATGGTAAGTGTTTTTTATGACAATGAACAAAGCCTCTATAAAACTCTTGTAGATTTATCTAAGTCCCGAACAATTAAAGATTTAGAGAAAAAGATAGTGGAAAACATTAAACACACAGTTTCTTTTAGTGGAGCTGAAATTTTAGTATTTGATGGTGAAAAGTTTTTGAGTGACGTTAAGGATTTAAATGTAAAAGACAATGAAATTATAGAAACATTACAACAGATTGCTTACAACAAAAGAATTGGTGATATTATAGAATATGATGATAAACATTTATCTTTGATAGGTTTGGTAAATGGCAAATATAGTTTTCTTCTGATGAATACTAAAGGCATTGAACTAAGTCAACGAGATAAATTTACAATAAGGCTTATTTCTAGATATACAGCTATATTTTATGAAAATCTATTATTAATTGAAGAGTTATCAAATAAGATTATGAATTATCAGAATGAAGGTAGCGTACCACCTTGGATGAGCAAACTTTATTTACAGATGTCTGAAAAGGAGAGAAAGAGACTGGCATCAGATTTGCATGATGAGCTATTACAGGACATTATAAAAATGAAGAGATCTGTAGCTAATTTACTAAACAATGAATCTTTTTATAAAGACGATAATATAAAAGCATTAAAGAGTTTAGAGGATGAATTTGATAGTGTAATAGCACTGATAAGGGAAACATGTAATGATTTATTGCCCTCTTTTCTTTTAGAGAAGGGTGTGGTAAGAGCAATAGAACGGTTAATTGAAAAAGCTCAATTAAAGCACAATATAAATATAAATTTTGAATCAATAAACATAAGAACGAAAATTGAAAGCCTTGAATATGAAGAAGTGTTGACAGTATACAGAGTTGTTCAGGAACTAATAAACAATGCTGTTGCACACTCAAAAGCTACTGATGTTGATATAATGCTAAGGCAGGACAAAGATATGTTTTCAATATACTACAATGATAATGGAGTAGGTATGGAGTTTGAAGCAGAAGTTGACCTCTCTAAACACCTGGGATTTTATGGCATAAAAGAAAGAATCAAACTTTTAAATGGAAGAGTAGCTTGTTATTCTAAGGCAGGCAAAGGTCTTGAGGTATCATGTCAATTCCCTATAAAAAGAAACATTGCATAGAGAAGCTTGTTTACTGCTAGTTTCCGAAAAAAAACCGAAAAAAGACCGAAAGAAAGTAATGTTGAAATTTTTCGGTTTTTCTTCGGTGACAGTTTAAAATACATGTGGTATTATTTATATATTAAGTGAAGTTGCTAACTTAACTTCTATTGAAACTTATTGAGGATGGCGTAAAAGTAATTATTTAAAAAATGTTGATTATAAAAGGGGATTGATTAAGTAGGATATTTTGAATAAAAGAAGCAGAGGATTATTGAATTTATATACAGTATTATTTACAAATTCTTATTAGTAAGATTTCTAAAAATATCCCCTTTTTTATTATAAATATCGATGAGGGATGGATTGTAAGTTATATCTATTCCTCATTGTATTTTAAATATCACTTATGCAAATATATATCGCAGCGGAAGCTGCAATCGAAGTAGTAAGTTCCGCTGCGATAAACAGAGGAACTATATCTTCTGAAAAGTTTGATAAAAAAGCAAACTATTTGAAAATAATAGTATATAAAAATAATAGTATATAAAAATATGGTTTAATGTGGTGGAATGTTGGTAGTTATATAGTACGACAAACAATTGCAATAAGATAAGAAACCAGGATCCTTTTGGGTTTGGTTTCTTGTCTTTTTATCAGCTTTTTATAAGATTTAGATTGAAGGCTTTTTTAATAGCATAAACCCGTGAAGTTACATTAAGTTTTTTGTAAATGCTACTAAGATGGTATTCAACGCTACGCTGGACTAATTGAAGGTTTTCAGCAATTTCTTTATTTGTTTTGCCAAGTGCAGCTTGTTGAAGGACTTCCGACTCTATTTGGGTTAAAGGCTGCTCTATGGAGTAGCTATTCCTATCAATTTCACTTTTGCATATATTTAGTTTTCTTACGAATTTTACAGGTAGCAGCATCATTTTTTCTGTTGCCATTTTAATTCCTGTAACCAATTGTTGATCAGTACAGGACTTATCAAGAATTCCGCTTACTCCAGATTCCATTAGGACATCAAAGTTATCTGAAATGTTTTCACCCGATAGAATAACAATTATGGCGTCAGGATATATTTTTAAAGTCTTCTTTGTTAACTCTAAACCATTCATGTCGGGCATTTTTAAATCATAAACCATTGCATCAAAAGAGCGATTTTTAAGAAGTTCTAAAGCTTCAGTTCCTGAGTTACATATAGTGGCATGTATATGGTAGTTTTTAAGCAATGATTTAAATCCACTTAGTATTGATATGTGATCATCAACCATTAAAATTTCAAGCATATTATTATTTCACTCCAAACATTTCTAATCTCTCAAGCTCCAATTATAAATCTAATATAATAATACATTATATCACGGTTTTTATTGCTAATCACCGAAGAAAAACCGAAATAGATTGTTGTTGGTTTTTTTCGGTTTTTCTTCGGTGACAAAAATTAAAAAGTATGATAATATGTGATTACTAGACAAATGGAAAAAAAGGGATATGTTATTATATCGAAGAATAAAAGGATAACTTAGGATTGATAATAATAAGAAAGTGGGGTTCTGTTATGAAAAAGTACTTACTGATTTTAGTGCTTATTGGTATATTGGCGGTTTTACTTGCAGGAAATTTCACGTATCAATTAGGGGTTTTTAGAAGAACCTCAACTAATTATGGCTGCAACATCCACCGCATTTATGAATGTTTGGACAATCATTGTTAGTGGAGTTTTTTGACTTAATTATATTTACATTCTTAAAAATTGGCTCAAGAATATTATTAGCACAAACAGGGCATTTAATAAGATTTTCACTACGATCACTCATTTTTGCCATTATATTAAATTCATTTCCGCATTTTTTACACTTTAGATCATAAAAAGGCATTTTTACATCTCCTCTTTTTTTAATGATCATATTATAGCATATTAAAGTATATCAATGCAATATACTTCAATTTCGCTTTAGAAACCCTAAGCTTTTAAGCTTTTCTTTATCTGCTGCTAAAATATAAACATTAGTTATTAGGAGTAATACAATGCTTACTATAAGAACTGTAATAATAAGGGGGTATTGACCGCTAAAGCCTGAGGCTGAAGTGTGTTTAATCAGAATTCCTATATAAGCCCAGGTAATAACAAGTCCATAGGAGAAGTCTTGATTTTTGATAATTGTCAAGCCTCCAATAAATAGTCCAACAATCAAGACAAATATTGTCCATATCCAAGGCGCTATACCAAAGCCATTCCAGTCTATACTAACGAGATATGTAGTTACATTAGCAATTGTAGCAACTGTTATCCATCCGAAGTAAATGCTAAAGGGAATCTGTACAAATATTTTTTCTTTTAGTGAAAGCTTATATTGCTTTAATTTATGGTTAATTATTATAAGGCAAATCAAAATAACAATTATTAATATTAATGATAAAGCAATAGCTAGGTAATGCCATGCAAATATCCAGGCAGTATTTGCAATAGACGTAATTGAAAATAGTATGCCGATTTTTTCAGGGATGCTGGGGTTAAATGTACTATCTTTGCTTATAAAAAAATTAAATTGATATATTATATAAGCTGCAAGCAAAAAATAAATAACTGCCCATATAGAAAAAGTAATTCCTGCCGGAGCAAAAAGATTAGGAAATGAATCTGAAACTTGACCTGTGGTTATTCCATTAAAGGGAATAAGGTTTGCCAATATGTTTATAACAATCATAAATATAAAAGAAACGGTAGTATGAACCTTAGTAAAAATACTTACAGTATTTTCATTCATAATTAGCACTCCTTTTTATCTCAATTCAAGCATTCCAACTTGAAAAGGTAGATTTTCTCTTAAAACTACTAAGGATTAACTAAAATAGTAGTGAAAGTTATATTTTCAGCAATCCTAAGGACAATAACTGACAAAAAAAAATAACTATCGCCATACTATCATATTTTATGTTATAATACAATAATGTATTTATAACTATCAGTTCAAAACACCATGTCACAAGATGAAAATGTCTAATGTAGGTGATGAAAAGAATATCTACGGAATAGTATATGTAGTAGTAAGGAGAAGTTATGAAGACTATTATAAACACTGTATTTTGTAAAGATAATGAGTTTTACAGAAAATTTTTCAGCATTGCAATCCCTACAGCTATACAAAGTTTTATTGCTTCTGTTGTAAATATGATTGACAATATTATGGTTGGTCGTTTAGGTGACGCAAGTATAGCAGCTGTTGGTCTTTCCAATCAGTATTATTTTGTATTGCATCTTATTTTATTTGCCATAACCAGTGGAGCTGCTGTTTTTTTCTCTCAGTATTGGGGTAGTAAAAATTTAACTAACATAAAAAAAATAATGGGCTTATGCCTTGGCTTTACTTTTATAACTTCTTTAGTATTTTTTGTGGCGGCTTTTTTTCTGCCAGAGAAAATAATATCTATATTTTCAGAGGATCCTCAGGTAATTGAACTTGGAGGGAGTTATCTTGTAATTGTCTGTTTTAGCTTCATAATTATGCCCTTTTCAATTACCTTTGGTACGGCATCAAGGAATACGGGAAACATAAGGCTTCCTCTAACTGCAAATATTATAGGTATAATATTAAATGCAATATTAAATTTTGTACTAATATTTGGTATGCTTGGTTTTCCTAGAATGGGTATACCTGGTGCGGCTTTGGCAACAGTTATTGCAAGACTTGTGGAAGCCACAATTCTAATTTCTACAATATACATTAAAAAACACATAACAGCAGGAAGTCTAAAAGAATTTTTTTATATTCCAACCAGCTTAATTAAAAAGTTTATAAAGACATCAAGTGGAGTAATTGCTAAGGATGTTGTATGGGTTGTTGGGGTAACTGCATATATGGCTATTTATGCCCGTATTGGGACTGAGGCTGTAGCTGCTATAAACATTGTTGACACAATAAGGCGTCTCATGTTTGTTTTCTTTCATGGTGTGGCAAGTGCTTGCCTTATCATGGTTGGAAATCAGATTGGTGCAAAATCTTATGATACAGCCTATTTATATGCTAAGAGATTTTTAAGTATTACATTTTTATGTAGTTTAATAATATGTATTTTGACAATTTCCTTTAGATTTTTGTTCCTAATGCCATATGATATATCTCAGGATGCTAGAATGGCGGCATATAATATACTATTTATTGTTGGTATTATACTTATTTTAGATGTATTTAATATGGTATGTATTATTGGGGTTTTAAGAAGTGGTGGAGATGTTAATTTTTGCCTATTTCTTGATATTACATGTGTGTGGCTTATAGGAATGCCAATGGCATTATTAGGTGCCTTTGTATTGAAGTTGCCGTTAGAAGGTGTTTATCTTATGGTTGTATTCCAGGAAGTATTCAAGTTTGCATTGTGTTATAAGAGGTTTGTGTCACGAAAATGGATTAATGATCTAGTAAATGTATAAGTGAAAAATGTTTAATATATCAAAATATTAACATAACTGCATTATACTTATGTAGACATAAAACCAATTTAGTGATAAAATATAATTAAGATATTTTTTAATGCATTTCATAATTTTTTAATATTTTGCATAGTTTCTCATAACAAAATCATAATGTATT
Source organism: Acetivibrio alkalicellulosi (assembly GCA_008125075.1). GTDB lineage: Bacteria > Bacillota > Clostridia > Acetivibrionales > Acetivibrionaceae > Herbivorax > Herbivorax alkalicellulosi. Next base: position 935,246 of record VLTH01000002.1, read on the forward strand.
TTAGTCTTTTCGTGTTTAATTCTGTAAATTTGTGTTTAGGGTATTAATAATATTTATGCAATTTGCAGTTAATCTTGAAGTTATCGTACTTAAATAGTAAAATTAAAAATATATATTTATATGTGAGTATAGAACATAGTTATGATTGGATATAAGATAAAACATTATGGGGGGAGAATTTTTTAATGAGCCATAAAAGAAAAGTTTTAGTTATATTTGGAGGAAAATCATCAGAACATGAAATATCTAGAATATCCGCTGCATCTGTAATAAAAAACATTGATACTGAGAAATTTGAAGTAGCTATGTTAGGGATAACAAAGGAAGGAAAGTGGCTACCATACAATGGTGATGTTGAAATGATTCCAACTGGTCAGTGGGAAGAACTATCACTAAAATCAAGGGTACAGGTTTTAGGTGAAAAGGACAATTTAATTAACTACTTATCAGATTGCAAAACTAATTTTAGTGGTATAGATAACATAGATGTTGTTTTTCCTGTTCTTCATGGATGTAATGGCGAAGATGGAACAATTCAGGGATTTTTTGAATTAGCTTCGATACCATATGTTGGATGTGGTGTTTTAGGCTCGGCTCTTTGCATGGATAAGGTATATACAAAGATGGTTTTTGAGAAAATTGGTATTCCCCAGGCAAGGCATTTGCATTTTACAAGAAAGGAAATAGAACGAGATATTTCACAAATAAGTGACAAAATAGAAGCCGAATTTGATTACCCTGTTTTTGTAAAACCTTCTAATGCAGGGTCTTCTGTAGGGGTTTCTAAGGCAAGTAATAAAAATGAACTATTTAGGGCGTTGAATTATGCTTCAAGATATGATAAAAAAGTAATGGTTGAAGAATTTATTAATGGTAGAGAAGTAGAGTGTGCTGTTTTGGGTAATGACGAGCCAATTGCATCCATAGTTGGTGAAATAGTTCCAAGTAATGATTTTTATGATTACAAGGCAAAGTATATCGACAATAAATCAAAAATGATAATTCCTGCAGATCTTCCAAAGGATACTGTGGAAAAAGTTAGAGACTATGCAGTTAAAGCGTTTAAAGCGCTAGATTGTAGTGGATTGTCAAGAGTTGATTTTTTTGTAGATAAGGAAACAGATGCAGTATTTATAAATGAAATTAACACTATGCCTGGTTTTACTAGTATTAGTATGTATCCTGCTCTATGGGAAGCATCGGGTATTTCTTATGGAGAGTTAATTGAAAGATTAATTGATTTAGCTGTTGAAAGATATGAAGATAATAAAAAACAAATTAATGATTAAGGATTAGCTGAAATATTAGAGAAGGTTATATTTTCAGCAATCCTAAGCTTATTTCTAATGGGGGAATTTTTTATGGATAATAGACCTATTGGTGTTTTTGATTCAGGTTTGGGGGGCCTTACAGTTTTAAATGAAATAAATAACCTATTACCTTTAGAAAGTATAGTTTATTTTGGAGACAGTGGAAGAGCACCCTATGGTACAAAATCAGAAGAAACTGTTATAAAGTATACTTTTCAGGATATAAGGTTTCTTTTAAATCAGGATATTAAGATGATTGTAATTGCCTGTAATACTGCAAGTGCGTGTAGTCTTAAGCTTGTAAAAAACAACTTTGACATACCTGTAGTAGAAGTTGTACAACCTGGAGCTTCAACTGCTGTAACCAAAACAAAGAATAAGAAAATAGGAGTTATAGGAACTTTAGCAACAATTAGCAGTGGGGTTTATGAAAAGGCCATTGGTAAGTTAGATCCAGAAATAGAGGTTTTTTCAAAGGCTTGTCCCATGTTTGTGCCATTAGTTGAAGAGGGCTGGTGGGAAAATGACATTGCACAGAGAATAGTTGAAGAGTATATGTTACCCTTAATGGAACAGGGTATAGACACCGTGGTTTTAGGGTGTACCCACTATCCCCTTTTACAGCATACCATTTCAAAAGTAATGGGGGGAAGCGTTACACTTGTAAATTCGGCCTTGGAAGTTGCCAAGGTAGTAAAGGAGGTTATAGACCAGGAAAAAATTCAAAGAGACTCAATGATTGCACCAGTGTATAGGTACTATACAAGTGATAGTATTAAAAAGTTTGAATCTCTAGGTAATTCCATTTTAAAAGGAAAAATACATTCTGCTGAAAAAGTTGATATTGAGAGATATTAGAAGCATTACTTTGAAGCAAACAATGGGTGAGAATAATGATATGTGAAAGCAGGAAGGTATTACATTATGAGGGCAATTATGCCCTACAAAAAATGGAGGAGATACTATGAATAAAAACGTTATTATTTCTGTAAAAGGGATTCAAACTTCAGGAAATAAAGATTCGAATACACTTGAACTTGTTACAGAAGGTAAATACTATAAAAAAGGAAATGCTTACTTTGTAACTTATAAGGAAAGTCAGGTTACAGGTATGGAAGGAACTACAACCACCTTAAAAATATCTGATGATGGCATAGTAACTCTAATGAGATTTGGTTCTGTAAATACCCAATTTATTTTTGAACAGGGTCAAAAACATATGTCTTATTACGACACAAAGTATGGTACATTTACAATAGAAGTTACTACAAACATTGTAAATATTGATGTTGATGACAAAGGTGGAGAGATAAGGGTTGACTATCGTTTGGATATAGATGATAATAAATCTGGGCAGAACGATTTTCATATGTTTATAAGAGAGGCAGGGCAGTTTGATGACAAATATAGTGAAGACTATAAAGAAACAAATTGACAAGGTAGTAAGAGATTCGATTAAAAAAGCATCGGATAAAAATGAAATACCTGAAATTGGGGCTCTAGAAATAACTATTGAGACCCCAAGAGAAAAATCACATGGCGATTTTTCAACTAACATTGCAATGCAGACAGCTAAAGTGGCTAAAAAACCTCCAAGGGTTATTGCGGATGTTATTGCTAAAAATATGGATTTTAATGGGACTTACATTGAAAAAGTTGAAATTGCAGGACCAGGTTTTATTAATTTTTACTTAAATAATAATTGGTTGTATGACTCGGTGAAGGACATACAAAAATTGAGAGATGAATACGGCAGGATAGATATTGGGAAGGGTCAGAAAGTTATGGTTGAGTTTGTCAGTGCAAACCCTACAGGCCCTCTTCATATGGGTAATGCTAGGGGCGGTGCGTTAGGTGACTGTATAGCCAGTGTACTTGAAAAAGCAGGATATGATGTTACAAGAGAGTTTTATGTAAATGACGCTGGAAACCAAATTGAAAAGTTTGGAATTTCACTTGAGGCAAGATATCTTCAGCTTATTAAAGGTGAAGATTCAATAGAATTTCCTGAAGATGGCTATCATGGCGAGGATATTATTGAGCACATGAAAAATTATGTTGAAGCTCATGGAGACAAGCTAGTTGATGTTGAAAGTAGTGAAAGACGAAAAATCCTTGTTGAATATGCACTGCCAATAAATATAGAAAGAATTAAAAAGGGATTAGAAGACTACGGAGTGAAATTTGACATTTGGTTTTCAGAGCAATCCTTGTATGACAGTGGAGAGTTGCAAGAAACCATTGACTATTTGAAGGAAAAAGGATATACAAAAGAAGATGAAGGGGCTTTGTGGTTTAAGTCTACTTTATTTGGTGCCGAAAAGGATGAAGTAATTGTAAGAAATAACGGTGTGCCTACATACTTTATAGCAGATATAGCATACCATAGGAATAAATTTTTAAAACGTAAATTTGACAGAGTTATTAATCTCCTTGGGGCAGATCATCATGGTCATGTTTTTAGAATGAAATGTGCAGTGGAATCTTTAGGTGTTAGCCCGGACAAGCTTGACGTAGTTTTATTCCAACTAGTTCGTTTGTATAGAAATGGTGAAATTGCAAGAATGTCTAAAAGGACAGGAAGGGCAATATCCTTAACCGATCTTTTAGAGGAAGTGGGAAGGGATGCAGCAAGATTTTTCTTTAATACCAAAGCATCAGGAAATCATCTAGATTTTGATTTAGACCTTGCTGTTAAAGAATCAAGTGAAAACCCAGTTTACTATGTTCAGTATGCACATGCAAGAATTTGCAGTATGCTGACTGTTTTAGAAAGTGAAGGTGCAAAGGTTCCTCAAGTTGACAGGGTAGAGCTTTCACTTTTAGAGAAAGATGAAGAACTTGAACTTTTAAAAAAGCTATCAGAGTATCCAGAGGAAATAAAGATAGCAGCACAGACTTTAGAACCAAGTCGACTTACTCGTTATGTACTAGATGTTGCATCTAGTTTTCATAGCTTTTATAATGCTTGCAAATTAAAAGGTGCACAAGAGAATTTATTAAATGCAAGGCTTTTACTTGTTGATAGTACAAGAATTGTCATTAAAAATGTTTTAGAGCTTTTGAGTATTAAAGCTCCAGAGAGAATGGAAAGATAACAAGATGGCTAGCAATGTACCTATTTGTCATGAATAAAAAGTTCGGGGCATAGAGCCCCGACCCTTTTAAGTATTTCACTTTGTCCCAAGACTTCTAATAAGGTCTTGTAGGTTCAGCACTCATAAGGGGGTGCATATTTTTCTTCACATTTGCTACATGCACTCCTCATAAGGTAATGGTTTGTGTAAACTATGAATTTATGCATGTGGTGCCATTTATGAGGGTAAACTTTTTGTTCATTAAATTATTTTAGGTCTCATAAGCTATTACCTTAGCTTTACTACCGTAAGGGGTTTTATATATGGATGTTAAACTTAAAAAAGTTGTAGTTAAAGATGAAGAGATTTCGCCGAAAGTACTAACAGCTGCTTTGTTTTCTCAGATTGACAGTTTGCCTAAGGATTATGTTTTACAGGAGCGTTATGTATATGATTACGAGTTTGAGTTAATTGTGGATAGTGATGGTGCTTCTATGATTATAGACAGTAATCATTATTATATAAAGCAGGGAGATATTATTTTTAGAAAACCTGGTCAATATACTCAAGGAAGGATGCCATACAGTTGTTATTTAATATGTGTAGATATGCTCAGTAATACAAATAAAGATTCTTCGGATTATTATGTATATAATGACCAGGAGTTTCAGAATTACTATATTAATCCTCTTTTAGAGAGGCTCCCAGAGATTTTTCATCCATTAAACTTTGAAAAAAGTCGTAGCACATTTGAATCTATATTCAAAGAATTTGTAACACCATCACCTTTATCTGAACTAATACTAAAAGCAAGTGTATTAAATTTAATTTGTTATATTTTTAAAGATTCAACTGACCCTTTTAAAAACAGCCAAATTCCTATTTCACATCATTTTAAATCTCTTAAGGATGTTATTGAATATATTAAAAAGAATATAGATAGTAAAATGGTATTAAGCGATTTTTCTAAAATTGCAAATATGAGTCCTAGTCATTTTCATAAGGTTTTTACGAAAAATGTTGGATTAACTCCGCATGAATTTATCCTCAAAGTAAAATTAGATAAAGCAAAAAAGCTCTTAGTGGAAACATTTTATTCAGTTTCGGATATTTCAATCCAATGCGGATTTGAAAACACACCTTATTTTTGTTATGTTTTTAAAAAACACAACAATCTTACCCCTTTAGAATTTAGGAAAAAACACAGATACATTTAGTGTTAATAGGCAATGGATATAATATTATCATTGTAATATTATCAATATCTTGTTATATAATAATGAATTCTTATTATAATAAAAAAAAAGTAGCCTTAAAAAAGTTTCCCCTCGTATTGTAAGTTAAGAGATGAGGTTTTTATATTTAAAGACTTTTCTAAATATAAAATATTTCTGTCAATGATATATAACAATAATTATATATTATTATAAAATTAGAGGGGGTCAAATTATGAAAAAAAGAGTGTTGAGCAGTTTATTTACTATCTTGATGCTTATGACAGTCTTAATTGCTTCAAAAGTCACTTTAACAGCGGCTGTGTCTCCAACAATGCCACCAGCAGGATATGATCAGGTAAGGAATAATGTTCCTAGAGGTCAGGTAAGCTATATAACTTATCAATCTAGGGCGACAAACAGCCAGCGTAGAGCGAGAATTTACCTGCCACCAGGATATTCAACTAGTAATAAATACAGTGTTATGTATTTATTGCATGGCATAGGCGGGAATGAAGATGAGTGGTTTAACCATGGCGCACCCAATGTAATCCTTGATAATCTTATTGCATCAGGTGAAATCCAACCATTTATCCTTGTATTACCAAATGGAAATGCTGCAGCACAGGGAGTAGATGGATGGGAAAATTTCACAAGGGATTTATTGGAAAGTCTTATACCCCATATAGAGAGTAATTATTCTGTTCATACCGATCCTAAACACAGAGCAATTGCAGGTCTTTCACAGGGAGGTGCTCAATCACTTAATATAGGTTTACCTAATGCAGATATGTTCCACTATGTAGGTGGTTTTTCGTCCTCTCCTATCACCAAACAGAATAATCAATTATTTCCTGATGGAGGAACAAAGGTTAGGCAAAATTTAAAAGTACTATTCCTTTCTTGTGGAACTTCAGATAACCTTATATTTAGTAATAACAGAGTTAGAGACTACTGTAGAACTAACAATATTCCACATACTGAATGGTTACTTCAAGGCTACGGACATGATTGGACTGTATGGAAGCCAAGTCTTTGGAATTTTGCCCGAATGGCTTGTGCAGCTGGATTTACTGATGCATCGCCTACAACACCAGCTCCTACGACACCAGCTCCTACAACACCAAGGCCGTCATCAGATCCAATATCCGCATTTACAAGAATTGAAGCAGAGAATTACAGTACAGTTAATTCTTCAACAATTAGAACAATAACTACTGTTAACGGTGGAAGTGGATTGGGTTATATTGAAGACGGCAATTACGTAGTATATAACAATATAGACTTTGGAAATGGAGCAACAGTATTTAGAGCAATGGTTGCAAACGCTATTACTTCTAATATTGAACTTCGTTTAAATAGCCCCACTGGAACCCGAATAGGGACGTTGCAGGTAGCATCAACAGGTGACTGGGATGTATATGAAGAACAAACCTGTGCTATTAGCAATGTTACTGGAAGAAATGATTTGTATCTTGTTTTTTCAGGGCCTGTTAATATTGACTGGTTTACATTTAGTGCAGGAGGAGGAACGACTCCAGTTGAAATTATGGGTGATCTCAATGGTGATGGAAAAGTGGATTCCTCAGACTATGTATTACTAAGAAGACATATACTTGGAGTAACTTCACTTCCGGGATCTGTTCTTAGCAATGCAGATGTAAACAGTGATGGCAATATTGATTCTACAGATGTTATATTGATGAGGAGATATATCCTTGGAATAATAACTACATTTCCTGGACAAAGTACAGTACCAACATCACCTCCTACACCTAGACCTATAACAGGAACAACACTACGTGAATTAGGTGAGGCTAATGGTAAAATAATAGGATCATGTGTTAATACTCAATGGTTCCGTAATCAGACAAATGCAACTTATGAAAACATTCTAAGACGAGAATTTGGAATGGTAGTGGCAGAAAACGAAATGAAATTTGATGCATTACAACCATCACAAAATAATTTTAATTTTGCAAGTGGAGATAGATTAATTAACTTTGCTCAAAGTAACAATATGACAGTGCGTGGGCATACACTAATATGGCATTCCCAACTTCCAGGATGGGTTTCAAATGGAAACTGGAACCGGGATTCTCTAACTAATGTTATGAATAATCACATAACTACAGTTATGACACATTACAAGGGGAAAGTCAAAGAATGGGATGTGGTCAATGAAGCTGTAGCTGATAGTGGTAATGCACTTAGAAGCAGTGTCTTTACAAGAGCAATTGGTCCCGATTTTATAGACATAGCTTTTAGGACTGCAAGAAGAGCTGATCCTGATGCACTTCTCTACTATAATGATTACAATATAGAAGATATGGGCGCTAAGTCTAATTTTACATATAATATGATCAAAGATATGGTTGAAAGAGGGGTTCCAATTGACGGAGTAGGGTTCCAATGTCACTTTATTAACGGTATGAGTGCATCCCAGATTGCTGCAATAGAACAAAATGTTAAGAGGTATGCAGCGTTAGGACTTAAAGTATCTTTTACTGAAATTGACATAAGAATACCAACTTCAGAAGATCAGACACGGGCATTCCAGACACAGGCAAGCAACTACAAGTCACTAATGGAAATTTGCCTGAGAAACCCCAATGTTACTACATTTGTATTTTGGGGATTTACAGATAGATATTCATGGGTTCCAGGGGTGTTCCCAGGCACTGGTAATCCTCTGATCTTTGACGATAATTATAATCCTAAACCTGCGTATAATGCAATAAGAGACGCATTAATAGAAGCACTTGAAAGGTAGTGAGCTCGTTTAGTTAAAGCTAAGAATGTGAGCTTAAGGTGGAGAATCTCCACCTTAAGCTTATAAGATATACTACAACTTATAGAAGGTTAATTCTTAGAATAAGAAAACCAATAAAAATAATAGAATTTTATATTTATGCATGTGCTATTAGTTTATTAGCAAATAAATAGAACAGACCCTTTTATACTCTATTTAGTAAGTTTTACACTGGCAAATTTTTATTTTTAAATACTTTTGAAATTAGCAATAGTTATTATTAAATGAACGTAATTTTTATATGGGGTAAAAAGATGAAAAAAATTATATTTAATATTACAGTTTTAATGTGTTTTACTACTTTGTTTTTGGCAAATGCACAAGCACAAACAACTTCAGGTTCAGACTCTAGGAGTGCTTTTGCTGCAATAGAAGCACAAGGATATAATTATTTGAGTTCTTTAACTATTGAGATAATAGGTATAGGTACTAGTGGAAGCGGTGTAGGATATGGTGATTTAAATGGAGATGGAGTTATTGATTCAAGTGATTATATATTACTTAGAAGATTTATTTTAGGAATAATATCATCTATCAATAACATAACAGCTGCTGATTTAAATGGCGATGGAAACATTGATTCTACTGATGTTATTCTTTTAAGGAGGTATATAATGGAGATTATAAGAGTATTTCCTGTAGAAAGCATGGCGCCAACACCTACACCGATACCAACACAAGCGCCAACACCAACTGTTGATCCTAATGCTAAGCTTGTAGCTCTTACATTTGATGATGGACCCCATGCTCAACTTACACCTCTTGTGTTAGATAAACTTGATAAGCATGGTGTTCCAGCAACATTCTTTGTAATAGGGCAGCAAATAAACTCATCAACAAGTGCAGTTATGAAAAGAATAGCCGACTCAGGACATGAGATAGGAAACCACTCATGGGAACATCAAAATATGAACAATATGTCTGCACAAGCTATTAAGGAGTCGATACAAAAGACAAACAGAGCTATTTTTGAGCATACAGGCCAAACTCCTAAATTTTTCCGTCCGCCGTTTCTTTCTACAAACAGTGCGATGTTTTCTTCAATTGATCTGGTATTTGCTGGTGGAGTTACTGCAAATGACTGGGATCAATCAACAACTGCCCAACAGAGAGCAAGTGCTATCCTAAATGGTGTTAGAGATGGATCTATAGTTCTTTTACATGATGTACAACCCTTGCCACATCCAACACCGGAAGCTCTTGATATAATTATTCCTGAGCTTAAAAGACAGGGATATGAGTTTGTAACAGTATCTGATTTATTCAGGCTAAAAGGAGTTCTAATAAATCCATCAGATACTAAGATGTATAATTCTGTACCATAGATTAGGACTGCTGAAAATATAACTTTTACTATTATTTTACCACAGCCCTTATAGGAAGCCTTGGGACAAAGTAGAAGTAATATTTCAGACATTACTTAGCTTGTATGATGTAATACTCTTTTCATACTTCAAGGAGGGGGATTTAATACCCCTTCTTGAAGCTCTCACCAAATAATTAAAGAACATCTTCAAGTATTAATGCGGGGATGTTACAACAAGTTAGTTTGTAACGCCCTCTTTTTTTTATCAACTTACATAATGCAAAAGAATAGACCATTTTTTAATGAATTTAGCAGTATATAATCTCGAATCTAAATTGCCTTTTGTTCTATCCTGTAATAAATTATTAATAAAAAGCTTTTAAAAATTAGCCGATATAGAAAATAAGGCTAATTTTTTTACTTTATTCTGAAAGGTAGTGTTGAAGTGCTTAAGAAAAGTACATTTGCTAAATTCTTAATTTTAGTATTAACGATATCTTTAATATTATCATTTCCCACATATTCGCAGGAGATAGCTGAAATGATTTTTGAAGGTATAGACAATGGTTCTGTTCGTTTAAACAATATAGATTTTCACGATGTTAGAAACTCGGGCACATGGGCAACAGAGGCAATATATGAGGTTGGTGCACTAGATATAATAAAAGGCTATGGGAACAGGATTTTTGGACGTACAAATCACGTAACAAAAGAACAGGCAATAGCCATTATTTATAGAGCAGTGGGTAGAGAAGAAGATGCTCAGAGAATGGCAGAGCTTTTAGATAATGCAAGGATTGCCGATGAAAGAAATACAAATGCACTTAGTATGTGGTCAGATGGTTATTTAAGGCTAGCAGCAGAAGAAGGACTTATAAGCTGGCAGGATTATAATGATGCCCTTAATCCTGATCAGAGTGAGATTTTAGAAAATGGATTTTTTCGTCAAAGATCTGCAACAAGGCAAGAAGTTGCAAGGTGGATGGCAATTGCTTTAGGTATTGAACCTATATATGGTCAGCATCAAATATTTAATAATTTTGTGGATTGGACAAGTGCAGATCCTCATAAAGTACCTTATATTGAAGCATCTCTAGTAAATGGGATGATGAGTGGAGAAGGAAATGGATACTTTAGGCCACTTGGAGTAATAACAAGAGAACAGATGGCACAGATCATTAAAAATGGTGCCTCTTCCATATTTCCATTGCTGGGATATGATAAAAAGACTGGTACTATAGAAGGCATAAGGAATGCAAGGGATTACACACAGGGTCTGGATATTTCAAGAAAGACATTTAATGTTAGAAACAGCAATGGAATGCTTCATCAAATAGTAACTCAAAAATCAAATAATGTAAGTAGAATTAGTGAACAGGCAGGTAGACCTATAGATGGAAGTGACGTTGAACTTATTGTACACAAAGCCGGACGGATTGGTAATAGCAGCCTTTTATCTGAAGGAGACAGGATTGAATACATAACTTCTTTAGATAATAAAGTTAAGTTTGTAAATGTCATTTCAAACACTTTAAATACCAGTTATATTGTTGGTAAAATAAATGGTTTTGATGATCAACATACAAAACTCAACCTTTCTAAAATATTTGATCTGGACTATCCTCGTGTAGACATAGAGAGTAGAAATTTTTCTTTTAATATGAAAGGCAGAGATATTGATGTAACCTATGTTGTCAGCAATAATGCAAAAGTTTATATTGATGGAAGGTTGTCAGAAATTAAAAGTATACCTAATGGTACAGATGCTATAATAGAAATACGTGATAATATAGTTGTTGGAATAAAGACAGTAGAATTACGTCTTAGAGAACAGGGAGTTATTAATGGTATAGTAGAAGAAAATAACCCGAATTTAGGATTTATAACCTTATACAATGAACATTCTCAAGACTTAAGAACTTCTCCTTTAGAAAGGCTAACACATCTTAAAACATACAGTTATACTAATCCAAGAGATATTCAAATTTTAAGAAATGGATATCCAGCTAAAATTGAGGATATACAATCTGGTGATTCAGCATATATAAAACTTGATAAAGATGGCAATATTGAAATAATAAGTAGTGTGGACAATTACATAGCTAAATATGGAAAAGTCATTTCTAAAAGGCCGGATCATTTATTAGTTAGGTATGATGATGGAATGGAGCAAATTTTAGAAGTTAAAGATGCTTTAGTGATATTTGATAAAAGAATTTCTGATTATGACACTTTACGTGAAGGGGATAGGGTGAGACTGCTTCTAAATGTTACTGACAAATTTACAGATTTAAAGCAGATAACAATAGATGGAAGTGGGCTTCATGTTTCAAATATATATAAAGGAACAATGGTTGGATTAGATGATATTACCAGGAGGATGGTCATTAAAAATGTTCAGGTTTTTGAAAATGGAAATTGGAGAAGAACCGAGCAAAAAGGTTTTCATTCTGTAGAATTGGCAGAAGATAATATATTTATGTTTAATAATAACCCTCTTAATACAAATGATGTAAGAAGATTATTTAGAGAACAGGAAGCATATATAGCTGTTTTAGAAGACTTCGGAAAAAGTGAAAAAGCGGTATTTGTATCATTTAGAAACTCAAATGACACTGAAGCTCCTGTTTTTGATGATGTTATAGCATCTAATAGACCTGGAAGTGAGGGCGAATTTACACTTGGACAAGAATATAGAAATATAATTTATAATGCAGGGACAATAATTGTAAAAGACAACAGGCTTGTTTCGGGTAACAATATATCAAATGAAGACATGGCATATGTGGTTGCAAACAGAAGATATAACGATGGGGTTTATCAGGCGGGTGTAATTGCTATAAATGAGAGGTTTAATCCTGATTTTATTGATATATACAGAGGAAGGATATCACAGATAAATACAAATACCAGTGTAACATTAGGATCTTTTTCAAGACTTAATGGCCTAAATTGGGAATTTAATAATACGCCTAAGACACTCTCAATAACCTATGACACAAAAATAGTAGATGATAATGGTATTGTTGGACAACGTAATTTTATAGACCATGGAGATTTAAGTTTCAAAGACAGAACAGTATATATTCTTGCACAGGGGACCGATGCGATATTAATAAGTACTGCTCCATATGGAAATATCAATGTAAGAGGTGAAATATTCGAAATAACAGGAGCAGTTGATGGTAACGATGAAGAACAAGAGCCAAATGAATTTAGAATTATAAATGCTAGAGTATATGATGTATCATCATTTATGTGGAAAGATAACAATGATATGACCTTTGACATATTAAATACAAGTGTAATTATAAAAAATAACAGCATTGTTGCACCTTCTGATTTAAAGAAAGGTGACAGGGTAAGGGTAATTAAGAGAGAAAGTGATGAGTCAAAAGATGCCTTAATAGTGTTTGTAGAGTGAAAAAGTTAAATGATATTAAAAGAGTAAAAAGGAGATTTACAATGCAAAAAAAAGTACTAAATATTATTTTGATAGTAATACTATGTAGTACAATTCAAATGCCTGTATATGGAAGACTAGGGAATTCAGGATATGAAGGTGGAATTTCATCGGGTGAAGCTCCTGGAAGGACAGTGTTTGACTATAAAGAGGTAAGTTTTGTAACGGGTGAGCCTATTGTTTTTGAGGGAACTCTTACAATTACTAAAAACTTAAGACAGGATAATGCCACAGGCAATGAGGTTATAACTTCAAATTATACATATAGACTCAATAATCTTGCAAAGGCCGCCACATTAAACAGAGTTTTAATATATAGCACAGTACTGACAAAAAAAGAAAATGGTCAAACAATTGAATCAACAAGTCTCAATACAGGATATAGTGAAATAATACGAATTGGAAACACTACGTATAGACTTGAAAATTATGACTATACCAGAACTAACATTAAAGATTCAAAACCTGCTGTAGACTATTATGCGGGAAATTTGTGGGGAAGAAAAACATACCAGTCAGGGAATGGTTTAAATGGCTCAACTGTTACTATCGACGTGACAGGAGACTTTTATGGATATAATCAATTTTGGGGAACGGTTGAAACCCAAATTTTAGATTATCTTATTCAGACTCAAAACAGAATAAATGGAACAGTTGATAAATGGGGTGGAACTGCAAGTGTAAATCTTTCGTCTACAACAACTAAGAATATCAGGTACATTGAAAATGAGCCTCAAACTATAAGTTTTGAAGGAGGATTTATACAAACTCAACATAATAACAGTGTATTGCAATATACAACAAGACTTCCTGAATTTGATTCTAACGGTGTATCTACAGACAGAATTATTGAGACAAAGGACAGTTTAAAGTTAGAGACTTTTCCTGAAAGTAAAAGGCTTTTGGTACCTCAAATAAATCATTTGAGAGGTCATTGGGCTTATGGAGATATAAAGCGACTTTATAGCCTTGAAGTATTTAAAGAAGATGCTTCAAGGTTTAACCCTCAGGAAGTTATGACAAGAGCAGAATTTGCAGATGCTTTTGTTCGTGCTGCTAAAGAAGTACCTTTAGATCCAGCACTTGTTAATCCCCGTGCAAACAGAGCTTTAAATAATACAAATAATCAAATTATATCGCCATTTTTGGATGTTCCCTCTGACAGCAAATATTTTAAAAGCATAAATAGTGCATTTGAGAGGGGAATGATTAGTGGAAGAGGAGATGGGAGATTTTCACCTGATGATTATTTGACTACTGCTGATGCCATCACAATAATAATAAGTTCCCTGGGTTTAGAGGGGCTTGCACCTGCTGGAGGTGCAATGACTACATTTAGAGATAATGGTGATATTCCAAGGTATGCAAGAAATTCAGTTTATGTTGCACAAAAAATAGGTCTTGTTTTAGGAGATGATAAAGGATTTTTAAAACCGATGGAGTATATTACTAAGGGAAGGGCTGCAGTTATAATTAATAAATATATAGATTATATGAGAGATGATTTAAAGAAGGATTATAGGGAAAGATTAATCAATTACTAAGTATTAGCTGAAATATTACTTACACTTTTCACGGAGGTCTGTAGTGAAATAGTAGAGGATGTTATATTTTCAGCAATACAATTTATGGAGAAAAGAGGGAGATAACATGAAAAAAACACATTTTAAATATCTAGTGTCAATAGTAATGGTGTTTTGTTTGTTAATGACAGGAGTTGCCTGGGCAAACAATCAAGACTTTAATGAATATGAATTAGATTACTTTAAGAGTGTCATGGAAATGATCAAGGAAAATTACAGTGGAGAGATAACTATTGAAGAACTTGTTGAGGGCGCATTAAAGGGTATGTTTGACACGATGGATGATTATACAGTATATTATACAAAACAAGAAGCCGAAAGCTTTTTTAGTGATGTTAGCGGATCGTACAAGGGAATAGGAATTATGTTTTCAAAATATGGGCAAGAGGTTGTAGTAGTAAAAGTATTTGACTCGTCTCCTGCACAAAATGCAGGAATTGTCGCAGGTGATATAATTGTTGAAGTAGATGATGTTGACATTACTTCAAAATCTACAGACGAAATAGCTAGTTTAATAAGAGGTGAAGAAGGGACAAAAGTTGTTTTAGGAATAAGAAGAAAAGACAGTGATAAACTAAAAAGAGTTGTTGTAATGAGAAAGGAAATTAAAATAAGTCCTGGTGAATATAGCATAGAGGGTGATATAGGCTATATTAAATTAGAGGTTTTTAATTCAAATACAAGTGATTTTATATCTAAAGCTCTAAAAGAAATGGATAATAATAATATAAAAAAAATAATACTTGATTTACGAGATAATCCAGGTGGAGAGGTTAATCAGGCAGTCGCTGTAGCTAGAAAATTCGTGCCAAAAGGTCTTATTACAAGACTTGAATTTAAGTCTGAAGGGTTAGTAAACCATGAATATAAATCATATTTAGCACAGACTAAGTACAATGTTGTAGTATTGGTAAATGAAATGAGTGCAAGTGCAGCCGAAATTCTGGCAGGAGCTATACAGGACACAGAGGCGGGAGTTTTGGTTGGGACAAAAACCTTTGGAAAAGCAAAAGTTCAAAATCTTTTTCCAATTCTAAATGAAAAAGCATATAGGAAATATGAGAAGGAGTTGGGTGTTAGCATAGTAAATGGATATGAATTGTCAACAGTCCATGGGATAACACCTTCTGATGATGAAATAATAGGCTGGACTAAAATAACTACAGGAAGGTATTATACACCAAATGGTAGAATGATAGATGGCGTGGGAATAGAGCCTGATATTTTTGTGGATAACAATACATATGACATAGACTTAAGAAGTATTGAAAAGCTAAGGAAGACAGTTAAACCTGAGCTAAACTCAGAGAGTGTAGATGTATATAATGCAAAAAAGATTTTAAAGCTTAGTGGTTATGAAGTTGGTGATCTAGACATGCTTATGGATGGGAAAACATTCAAATCTGTTGCAGCATTTCAAAAAGATGAGGGACTTTTTCCATACGGTGTTTTGGATTTTGCAACACAAAGGGCATTAAATAAAAAACTAGATGAGCTATCATATGGATTTGATAGACAGTACCTTAAGGCGGTAGAAATATTAAAATAAAGTTATTGAATATAATAAATAAAGTTATTTAAGATAAAGTAAAGGCTTTCAATACAATGATAATATTGCATTGAAAGCCTTTTTTATTCTACAGCAATAATAAAAATGAAAAGTTGACAAATTATACATGTTTTTATAAAATGGTAATAACAAAAAATAAATTAATTTATATTCAGGGGGAGAAAAAACATGTTTTACAAAAAAAAGGATTTTACCAATAACACTGCTTGTACTTTTTATTATCAGCACGTTTCTATCATTACCAAGCGGCATTTATGGATTAAGTGAAGAAAATTTTACACAATTAAATAAGGAGTCTAACCATTATTCAAATCAAACTGAAGGTACAGAAAAAGAGAAATTTAAAAGTATAATAGTTGTATATGAAGATCTTAGAAAGTCTGATCAGGTTATAAACCAAGTTGTTTCTGAAATGAATATAGTAAACTTTAAAACTGATAGAGTAAGTGATGCACTAAAAATGGACACTATTGAAGTTGGAGAAGATGTTTGCTTAAAGTCTTTATTAAATTATCTTAATAATCACCCAGATGTCTCATATGCACAGCATGATTATCTTATAGGTACGTATAATTTTTCAAACATGGAATACTATCATCAGCAATGGGCAATTGAAAATTATGGTCAGACGGTTTTAGAGCAAAATGGAATTCAAGGCATAGATATGAATGTAAGTGAATTGTGGGAGATTACACAAGGATCAGAAGATGTGATAGTTGCTGTAATAGACACTGGTGTAGATATAAATCATCCTGAATTGTCAGATAGCATATTTGTTAATAATAAAGAAAGTATGGATGGAGAAGACAGTGATGGAAATGGTTTAATTGATGATATAAGTGGGTGGAATTTTGTAGATAACACAAACGATGTATATAATTGTTCCTTTGGTGATTTCCATGGTACTCATATAACTGGTATAATTGCAGCTTCTTGGAACAAAAACGGTATAATAGGTATTGCCCCAAATGTAAAAATCCTACCAATTAAGGTTATGGAGAGAAACAGTGGAAAAACATCTGATGCCATTAAAGCTATTGAATATGCATCAAGTATGGGCGCATCAATATTCAATTGCAGCTGGGGAACAGGTTTTTATAATCAAGCATTAAAAGATGTAATCTCGAATACAGAGGGGCTTTTTATTTTCCCAGCAGGTAATCAAGGTAAAAATACAGACAGAGTTCCAATATATCCAGCAGCATATGAACTGGATAATATTATATCTGTTGCAGCAATAGATAACAGATGTGAACTGTCGGATTTCTCAAGTTATGGAGAAAATGTAGATATTGGTGCACCTGGAGTTGCAATTATAAGTACTGCAACTGATGGAAGATATGCATATATGTGTGGTTCATCTGTTGCAGTTCCTCACGTTGCAGGTGTAGCAGCATTATTAAAGAGTTATGATAACAGTTTGACTGAAAAAGAAATTAAAGAAAGAATAATTAAAAATGTAACGAAATCACAAAATTTAAAAGGCAAAGTGGCTTCATCTGGATGGCTAAATGCTAGTGCTGCTCTATTAAATGAACCTCCCATTTATAATGAAGAACCTGTTAAAGAAGAGGGAGTAGTGGTTTTGAGTGACACAATATGGATTTCATCACAATTAATTGAGGTTGTGCCAGATAAATATACAGCGTCGGTTGGTGATATAATAACTGTAGAGGTTAAAATTAAAGATGTATCATTTATTTCAGGATATGAAATCAGTCTTTCTTATGATCCAAATGTTGTGAGACCTGTCAAAAAAGACTTAACTCCTTATGAGAGTGGAATAACAAAGTCATCAATTGGTATAAAAACTAATAGATTAAAAGGAGATATCAATGGAGATGGTTTAGTTAACTCAACAGACTACATATTACTCAGAAGGTATATATTGGGGATATCTGGCGTTTTAGATGATGCCAAAAAAGAGTTTTATTATGTAGCTGACCTCAATGGAGATGGTTTGGTTAATTCAACGGATTGTGTATTATTAAGAAGGTACTTACTAGAAATAATATCGAAATTTCCAGCATCAGAAGAAGAGTCTGAAGGTAACATGATTTGGTATAGAGATGTTATAACAAACGGAAAATATAGCCCAATTTCGTTTTTTCACAATGACAGTTATAATAGTAAGCTGATTTTGGGAGCTACATACATGTCAATGGAGAATTATAGAAATGATGGGATAGTCGAAAGTGGTGATATATTAGCAAGAATAAAATTTGAGGTATTAAAAGAAAACAGAATAATAATAAGTTCGGAAGGAATTAAACATTATGATATTAATGGAAATAGAATTAGATATCGAACTCTTGATTATAGAACAAGGCAAATAAATTTTCATTTTCCTGAGTATATACCAGAGATATCAGAAATGCCAGTTATAGAGTTTCCACCTTCAATGATAGCAGGCAAAAATGACCACACTTTTTCAGGATATGTAAGTCCCTGCATATCTGAGCTTGGTAAGAATGGATTTAAAGTATCTGTAGATAATACTACACTTACTGCCATAACTGATAGAAATGGATATT
This sequence comes from Acetivibrio alkalicellulosi, assembly GCA_008125075.1. Taxonomy (GTDB): domain Bacteria; phylum Bacillota; class Clostridia; order Acetivibrionales; family Acetivibrionaceae; genus Herbivorax; species Herbivorax alkalicellulosi. Next base: position 954,115 of record VLTH01000002.1, read on the forward strand.
TTGAAATAAAAAATGTACCACAGGGAAATCTTAATATAACTATTTCTAAAGAGGGATACTTAAATAGAACCCTTAGAAATGTTTCAACTGTTGACATGGTTATACCAGATGGAAGTTTTATCAATTATAAGCATACAATAATGGGAACTGAGGAGTATCCAGTAGAAGTAATGGCAGGTGATATTAACTCAGATAATGCTATATGCATGAGTGATCTTATTATAATTGCTAGAGCAAATAACACTATGCAAGGAAAAACTGGGTATAACCCAATAGCAGATATAAATAAAGATGGTGCAATTAATATGGAAGATGTAATTATTGTAGTTAGAAATATTAGCAGAAATATAAATGGCTATTATGGAGAAGTATTAGATCCAATGTTTAAGTTTCGTACAGATGTTAATGGAATAGCAAGAAGTGGATTATCACCTTTAGACTTTAATGAAGTACAATATATTGCAATACATCATGCACTTGCTGTTAATTACAGTGCTCATAAGTGTCATAGAGATCATTATCTTAGAATAGAAAATGGAAATGAATGGTGGGGTATTGCCTATAATGAGTACATTGAAAAAAATGGACGTGTATTTATTGGTCGAGGCCATTACAGAGGTGCACATGCTGGAACACGAAGGAATAACGAAATATCATATGGAATATGTGTGGAAGGAGATTATCATAACTTTAATCAACCACTTCCAAGAAAACAATTTGATGTATTGGTAGAAAGAGTCTATGAAGCTATGCTGAAATTTGAGATACAAGATGTAGATAAAGTAGTACCCCATAAATATTTTGGAGGTACATATTGCCCAGGGGATTACTTTCCGATAGAAGAATTACGGAATGAATTAAGAAAAAAGATATATAGGACATCAAATTAATTTATAGAAAGCCGACCAATATATTGAACATAGTTTGTTCAATAATAATATAAAAGTATTATCTTAGAAATGAGAGATTTTGAATTAGAAGTTTTGGAATTTTAGTATTATAAAAAAGAGGAGGATTCTGCAATGTTTAACAGAAAGAATGCAATTATAAAAATTAAAACAGTAAAAATATTACTAATGATAAAAATATTAATAGTAGGTACACTATTGAGTCATGGATGTGGAAATATGAGTTTAGATACTGAGGATAGTGAAAAAGTAGAAACACCTGTTAATGTGACACAAATATCTGATGAAGATAGTGGAAAGGAAAAAACGCCTATTGAAGAAACACAGTCAACTGAAATAGATCATCATGTGAGAGGTAATAGTATTGGCAATATAGTTAACCGTGGGTTAGTTGCATCACAAGGAGAATGGATATATTATACTTATGATGTTGAAGATAAATTGAGTTTACTAAAATCAAAAGTTAATGGTGAAGAACAAACAGTTTTATACAACAATGTTGCAGGAAATATAAATATAATAGATGACTGGATTTATTTTAACTCAGGAGGAATCTTTAAGATCAAAACTGATGGAAGTGAATTAAAAAGACTCAATGATACAGGCGGTGAATTTATTAATGTAGTAGGAGGGTGGATTTATTATGCTAATAATCAGGGAATTTACAAAATGATAACAGATGGAAGTAATGAAGAGAAATTAACTGATGATAGTGCTAGAGATATGAACATAGTAGATGGATGGGCATATTATTCAAATGGAAATGACAATTTGAGTATTTACAAAATAAGAACAGATGGAAGTGATAGAACAAAACTAAATGATGATATTTCACGTGCAATAAATGTAGTTAATGATAAAATTTATTATGCAAGGTATGTTGATGAGCCAGGATTGTATAGAATAGATATCGATGGAGAAAACAAAATACAAATTTACAATGAAACTGTTTCAACTTTAAATGTAGTTGATGATTGGATTTATTTTTGTAAAACTGTTCTATCACCATCGATGAAAGATGGTGGATATTTGACTCATTTGGGTCAATTACACAAAATGCGTATAGATGGAAGTGAGGTTACAAAGCTAGATGACAGATTATCAAATAGTATAAATGTAATAGACGATTGGATTTACCTACAGGTACAAGAAGAAAAATCAATGTTTCTACACAGAATTAAGACGGATGGCTCTAATAAGCAAAAAATGAGTGAGCTGTAAAGTGACTCAAACTACCACATATACAAGTTAAAAAAATAAACCCTTAAATAAATAATGAGTTAAGACTGTCAGGTTAAATTTTGACAGTTTTTTTGTATATTAAAAAAGTCAGTTTAAATTAAAATTACACACAAATAATGAAAAACCCATTAGTGAATTACAACTTATATATTTTTTTTATTTTTCATATGTATTGACAACCTTTTTCATTAATTGTATAATTATAGATAAGAAAGTAGTTTGATTAACACTGTATGCTTTTCAATTAGAATGTTCATATGTAATAACTTTTTGACAATTCTTAGTTTGACATTGGAGCACTTTTGTTTCTTGTTTTAGGGATTTACTGTAAATTTATTTTTTAATTTGTGTTTCAAGTAGTGCGATTTATTCAGGACATAAAGTAAATTTAATAAAGAAGGAGGAAAGAACTGCTAATTTTGTAGCCCAAAGTTCATTGATTCATTAGTTTGAATTATTAAATTTTTATTGTTTAGTTTTATAGAAAGATGTTAGTGGGAGACAGGTTTTTTGCTTTAAAATACTTTAACTTAGATTAGAATTGCATTTGAGAGATTAAAATTTTAAAGAAGATTTGGGAAGGTTTAGGGGAGAATATATATTAGTACAATATATATTTTGTTGATCGGAATTTTTATTTGATTTTTAATGGAAGAGATAAATTATTTTATAAAAAAAGAACTTTGGGCTGCTAAATTAGCAGCTTTTTTCATGGCATATGTATGCTTTAGACGTTTTAGAACAATATCCATAGCCACATTGTAAGCATGTTTTAGCAACTAGTAGTTTAAATAATTTATGCTAACATTCATTATTTTAGTATTGACACTTAATGATGTCAAATATAAAATAAAGACAGGCATATAATTATATATTATAGAAATTATTTTTTTGGTCATCAGCCGATTGCTAATCGGCTGAAGCTGTTTTAAGTGGAGGATTGAATAATGTCAGTTAAGTATATTTTTGTTACGGGTGGTGTGGTTTCAGGTCTTGGAAAAGGCATAACAGCCGCATCTTTAGGTAGGCTTTTGAAGGCTAGAGGTCTTAAAGTTACTATTCAGAAATTTGACCCATATATTAATGTTGACCCAGGTACGATGAGTCCATATCAGCATGGAGAGGTTTTCGTAACAGATGATGGGGCAGAGACCGATTTAGATGTGGGGCATTACGAAAGGTTTATAGATGAAAACCTTAGTAAAAACAGTAATGTAGCTACAGGTAAAATTTACTGGTCGGTTATTAGTAAAGAAAGAAAAGGGGATTATCTTGGAGGTACAGTACAAGTAATTCCTCACATAACAAATGAAATAAAAGATAGAATGTACAGAGTGGGGAAATCCAACAAAACTGATGTGGTGATAACTGAGATAGGTGGAACGGTTGGAGATATAGAAAGTTTGCCTTTTCTTGAGGCTATAAGGCAGGTAGCAACTGATGTGGGAAGAGAAAATGTAATGTATATACATGTTACTCTTGTACCATATCTAGGTAAACCTGGCGAACTTAAAACCAAGCCTACTCAGCATAGTGTTAAGGAACTTAGAAGCATAGGTATACAACCAGACGTAATTGTTTGTCGAACAGAAAAAGAGTTGACGAAGGATATGAGAGACAAGATTGGTCTGTTTTGTAACATACCAAGTGATTGGGTAATACAAAACCTTGATGCAGAAGTTCTTTATGAAGTTCCTTTAATGTTTGAAAAAGAAGGACTTGCATCAATTGTTTGCAAGCGTTTAGGCCTAATTTGTCAGCAACCGGATTTAGTTGAATGGCAAGAGATGGTACAGAAACAGAAAAATTTAAGCAGAAGTGTTACTGTTGCACTTGTTGGCAAGTATGTCGAGCTGCATGATGCATACCTTAGTGTTGTAGAAGCACTAAAGCATGGAGGAATTGCAAATGATGCAGAAGTTAGTATTAAATGGATTAATTCTGAAGAAGTTAATGATGATAATGTAAGCAGTTTTCTAGGTGATGTAGATGCAGTTTTGGTACCTGGAGGATTTGGTGATAGAGGAATTGAAGGAAAAATTTCTTCTGCAAAATATGCAAGAGAGAACAATAAACCCTATTTTGGAATTTGTCTTGGTATGCAAATGGCTGTTGTAGAATTTGCTCGAAGTGTGGCAGGTTTGACAGGTGCCAATAGTTCTGAATTTAATGAGGATACAAATTATCCAGTTATTGATCTTATGCCAGAGCAAAGAGATATAGATGAAAAAGGTGGAACAATGAGGCTGGGCTTATATCCATGTAAGATAGTTGATGACTCTAAAAATCAGGAAATATATAATCAAGACCTTATCTATGAAAGGCATAGACACAGATATGAATTCAACAATGAGTATAGAGATCTATTGATATCTAAGGGCCTTGTTATAGCTGGATTGTCTCCAAGTGAAAGACTTGTAGAAATTATTGAGTTGAAAAACCATCCATGGTATGTGGGGGTGCAGTTTCATCCAGAGTTTAAATCAAGACCCAATAGGCCCCATCCATTATTTAGAGAATTTATCAGAGCAGCTCTTGGCTAAATAATTTATAATTTTTAAAATGAATATTAGAAATTTTAAAAACCACTACTTTTTATTCACTGAGTAGTGGTTTTATCTATTCTGAAAATACTTTTTTAAATAGTAACTTTTATTTTATCCACATGTCATTTGTTTGCTTTGCAAACATGTACATGTGTAGTTATAATCCTTCCCTTTATACTTTTGATAATATGTTAGTGAACTTTTTAGTCATGAATGTCTATTTACATTCCAAAATTTTAATGATGTCCTAAAAATAGTTTTTAGATGAAAAATATTTTATGTATAGTATAATTTCTTTCGTTTTTGTACACAATTATACTAAGCAATTAAAGTTTATAATGTAAATAAATAAAATCAGGGGGATATAAAGAATGATTAAAAAGTTTAAAACTAAGTTGACAAAAAAAACATCATTAAAAGCAATAACACTATTTTTATTATCTACAATATTTATAGTGGGAATAGTTTTTGCATCTTATTCTGAAAACGTAAGTAATGGACTTTCAGATAGTCTAATAAGATTACATGTTGTAGCAAATAGTGATTCGCCTGAGGATCAACAGCTAAAAAATGATGTTCGAGATGAAATAATAAAGTATATGAAAGATGAACTAAAGAATATAAAAGATGTTGATAAAACTAAGGAAATAATAAATGAAAATTTAGAATATATTAGAGATATAGCAAAGAAAGAAATTGACAGACAGGGCAAGTATTATAATGTAGATGTTTCACTAGGAAATTATCCTTTTCCCACTAAGGTATATGGAGATATAAACCTTCCAGCAGGAGTTTATCAAGCATTGAGAGTTTCTATTGGAGAGAGTACAGGTAAAAATTGGTGGTGTGTATTATTTCCTCCACTATGTTTTGTAGATGCAACCCATGGAACAATATCGGACTCTGTTAAGGAAGAGTTAAGGGAAATACTGACAAAGGAAGAATATAGTCTTATAACAGCTGAGGAAGAGGAATTTAATAAAATTGAAATTAGTATTAAATTTAAGGTAGTAGAAGTATTTCAGGATACTAAAATTAAGGCCTCGGAGACATATTATGACTCTAAAATCAAAATTAGCAGAATGTTTAATAAAGTTACTAAAGCTTTGAATTGAAATATAATTGAAAATCTTTCCTCCTGAGTATAATGAAAAGGGCGGTTTCTTTATTAAGAATCTGCCCTTTTTATATACTCAGGAGGGCTTAACTATATTTAACTGGGACTTTTTTGTTATCTATCATAATATGGGGTGCATATTATTTAAGTGAAGTAAAATATGGAAGAAACATTGTGAAGCAAGTAGTAGAGCCTGTTATAATAAAAGCTTGGGTATCGAACCCCTTCGATTAGAAGTCTTTCACTTCGTTCTAAGACTTCTAATGCGACGAGGAAAGGGAGAGCATTGTTTGAGCGAAGCGAGTTTTGCAAAGGCCCCGAGGAGTATTTACAGGCTCTAAACTGCGAAACTTTAGTTTCTGGAATATTTTTCTTCACATTTGTTACATGCACCCATAATATGTTATAATTATATATATAAAGATGAGGTGAAAAAATGGATATAGCTATTATTGAATTGATGAATTTTTACTCTATCGTTGTCATTCGTCTTTTTCTTGCTGGTTTATTAGGAGGAATTATTGGTTATGAGCGTGAAAGTATGAACAGGCCAGCAGGTTTTAGAACACATATTTTGGTATGCGTTGGCTCCTCTCTTGTCATGATTACTTCCCAGTTTATATTTGAGCAATATGGCCAAGTTGTAAACATTGATCCTGCTCGTTTAGGAGCACAGGTTATAAGTGGAATAGGATTTTTAGGTGCAGGTACAATTATTCGAGATGGTATAAGTGTTAGAGGGCTTACCACTGCGGCAAGCTTATGGGCTGTATCCTGTGTAGGTATTGCAGCAGGGATTGGTTTTTATGGAGGAGCAATAATTACAGCAGTTATTATTTATATTACACTAATTGTTTTAAAAAAGATGGAGGAGCAATTTACAAAAAAGAAACAGTTGAGCTTACTTAATATTACAACACAAAACACCCCAGGGCAAATTGGATCTATTGGATGTATTTTAGGTAGGCATAATATAGTGATAAAAAATATAGATTTTATTAATAATGACCCTGAGAACCAGGTTGTAATAAGATTTCTAATAAAAATACCTGGAAATGTTCAAAAAGAAACTATAATAGGAGATTTACATGAAATAAAAGGTGTCCTTAAGGTTTTTGAAGAATAGACATTCATGAGCATGGCAGGCAGAATATTATAGAAGAAATGAAAGCCAATGAATGTCTGTGCCTGTTTGCCACAGTAAACAAGTGTCACGGGTACAAATGTATAATTTTACTAAACGAAAGAAGGGGACGAGGTATGTTTATTAAAACTGGTGATGTTATATCAATAAGTCACAATTCAAATTCGTTGCAAATAAAAAGCATTGTAATTAATGTAGAACGTGAAATTAGTGATGATGTTTTAAGTGTTAAAGTCAATAATTATGATTTTTTTAAAATTGGATTTCTTGAAGAAGATCTTGCAGTTATTGGACTGGAAAAAGATAAAAAGATATATATTACGAACTGTAGAGTAGTTGGTTTAGATCCACGTCAAGGAATTTTAAAACTTTTAGTTGATAGTGAAGAGTTTATTATAAACAACAGAGCACATGAAAGGTATCCTGTATCATTATATGCTGATGTAGAAAATAAAAGAACAAAAGAGAAATTAGTTTGCATAATAAAAAACATCAGTTATAACGGATTGCTTTTATCATCAAGACAAGATATTTCTAAAGAAGATATGCTAAATATTACAATTTACTCTGAAGATACAGATATATTTTTAGGAGCTAAAATAATGTGGACAATGAAAAAGGAACCCTATTATGATTATGGACTTAAAATAACTTATATAGACTATAAATCCCAGATATTATTAAAAAACTATATTGAAAAATTGAAAACAGAACAAGAAAAATTCATCCTCCAGATAAAAGATATGTAAGTATTAAGAAATTGCTAAGGGATAGATGAAATATTATTTTAAAATATTTAGGTGGTCTATTTGGAACAAATAAGGTCTTAAGTGAAATTATATATTTTCATCACCCTTAAGAATATTTTTAAATACTTGAAATTGAAAGTATGAAACACCAAAAAATGATTTAAAATACTAAATATATTTTACATAAAAATTTTTTTAGGAGGGGTATGTATGTTTAAAAAAGGCATTTTAACATCTCTAGTACTCATCTTATGCGTAGCACTTGTTATAGGTACTGGAAGAGTCTATAGACCTGTAACTGTTGAAGCAGCTACTTTTGCCAAAGGAGCAGATATCAGTTGGGTACCTGCAATGGAAGCCCAGGGCTATGCATGGTATGACAAAAGGGGGAATAGAAGAGATATCTTGGACATCTTAAAGAATGACTATAATATCAATGCCGTTAGAATCAGAACATGGGTTAACCCCTCAAGTGACTATGGTAATGGTTACTTGAACAAGTCTAGATCTATAGCTTTAGCAAAACGTGCAAAAGACATGGGTTTTCAAATATGTTTTAATTTTCATTATAGTGATTCATGGGCAGATCCTGGAAAACAGTTCAAACCATCTGCATGGACTGGCTTAAGCTTTGAACAACTGATGAAACAAGTATATGACTATACATATGAGGTAATGAGTGATTTGGCCAAAGAAGGAATTTATCCTGAATGGGTACAAGTTGGCAATGAAACCAATAACGGTATGCTTTGGGAAGATGGAAGAGCTTCTGTGAACATGCGAAATTTTGCATGGCTTGTCAATTGCGGATATGATGCGGTTAAGGCTGTAAGTAGCAACTCTAAAGTAATTGTTCACCTGTCAAATGGATATGATAACAGCTTGTATAGGTGGATGTTTGACGGTTTGACCAATAATGGTGCAAAATTTGATATTATTGGTATGTCCTTGTATCCAACAGCAAGCAATTGGCAGACTCTTAATAACCAATGCCTTTCTAATATGCGTGACATGCAATCTAGATATGGTAAAGAGGTAATGATATGCGAAATTGGTATGGATTATAGTGAGGAAGCTGCAGCTAAAAGCTTTATTTCTGATATTGTTAGCAAAACACAGTCTGTTGGAGGAAAAGGAGTATTCTATTGGGAACCACAGGCATATCCAAATTATAATGCGGGGTATAGGATGGGCGCATGGAATAGGAACGGAAGACCTACACTTGCTTTAGAAGGTTTTGGATACAACGAAGGAAGTACACCCACTCCAACTGGAGGTGGAAATCCTCAGATTATTTATGGTGACTTAAATGGAGATGGTAAAATTGACTCTACAGATTACGCATTACTTAGAAGATATATTTTAGGAATAATAACTTCTTTTCCATCTGAGAATGGACTTATAAGCGCAGATGTTAGTGGTGATGGAGTGATTGATTCAACTGATATAGTTTTAATGAGACGTTATTTAATAGAAATAATAGATAAGTTTCCTGCTCAAAGCAATTAAAATCCCACTTTAGACAGTCAGTCAATAAAAAAATTCTCTGTTTTTGATATAGAAAACATCAATAATTGGAGCGTAAAGAGTAATTTAAGTATAGAATGCATTTGGTGATAGAGAATACACAATATCCTCATTACCAGGGGAGCTAACTGGAGCAGATTGGATTTAGCCTGCGATGAATTAATATGATTGGAGGCATAAATGAGTGAATATTATTTAAGTGTTTAAAAACATACCAGAAGCTTAAGTTTCTGGTATGTTTTTAAACACTTTTATCTTGTTCTAAGACTCCACCTTCTATAAGGTGGAGTTCCTCTTATAAATCTTCAGGTGGAGTTGAGTCTCCACCTGAAGCCTCGATGTTTAGCTTTAGCTAAACGAGTTCACTAATGCACCAATTTACTATAAATTTCATTGAGATTTTATCATAATTATGATAAAATTATTATAGTAAAACTTGGAGGTGCTATTTTATGCCACAAATCAGACCGGTGTCAGATTTAAGAAATAATTTTGCTGATATTTCAAAAGCTGTTCGCGAATCTAATGAACCAGTGATTCTAACAAAAAATGGCTATGGAGATATGGTTGTTATGAGTTATGAAGCCTATGAGAAATTTCAATTTGAAAGTGAGATATATTTCAAACTTAAGGAAGCGGAGCTTCAAGCGAAGCAAACAAATAAACGATTTACTCATAAGGAAGTTTTTAACGATTTAAAAAAGAAACTGAAGGATAAAATAGATAATGAGAGCATATAAAATTAATTATCTTCCTGTTGCTAAAGAGGATATCACAGATATTATCATTTATATATCAGAACATTTAAGTGCGCCGAGAGCAGCAATGGATTTAATGGAGTCTCTAGATGAATCGATTTCTTTGTTGCAGGATTTCCCTTATGCTTATAAGCTTTTTCGTGGGATTAGACCTTTAGAGGAAGAATATAGGCTATTACCAGTAAAAAATCATGCAGTTTTTTATGTTGTGCGAGAACATGAGAAAATTGTTGAAATACATCGAGTGATTTATTCTATGATGGATTTAAATAAAATTATAGGATAATTGCGTTGCTTTGGATTAATTTTTTAGTCTAGATTAAAGTAACACAAGATTTTATCATATTAAAAACCCAGAATAAAATGGAGCCCATCAATTGTGATATTACTATCGACAATGGGTGCATATTTTTCTTCACTTTTGTTACAGACACCCATCGACAATTTTTATATTGACTTTTAGTTGCCAATCATCTATTCTTATACTGTTCTTGTTTAATTATACTAGAAAACTTCTATTCTCAGAATATTTAAGAATAGAATTCATTAATGTGTTAGAAAATAGTAAAAGAACTTAAAGGGAAGGGCTTCCACTCCCTAAGTTTTATTATAAATGCCCAATAAAGATAGGTTTGAAATAATATGAAAGTGAGGAAAGTAAGTTGCAGAGAATGAGCCAGAGTAAAACACCACTTTTTGATGCGGTTAAGAAATATGTTGATAGTAAAGTTGTACCTTTTCATGTCCCAGGACATAAACAAGGGGCTGGACTAAGTGAATTTAGGGAATATATTGGTGAGCGTGCCATGCAAATGGATGCAAATGGTATGGAGGAATTAGATTTTGCAAATAATCCTACCAGTGTAATTTTTGAATCTGAAAAGCTTCTTGCTCAAGCTTTTGGAGCTCAAAGTGCGTATTTTTTAGTAAATGGTACAACAGCAGGTGTTCAGGCTATGATTATGAGTGCCTGTGAGCCAGGAGATAAAATCATAATTCCAAGGAATGCTCACAAGTCAACTATCGGTGGAATAATACTAAGTGGTGTAATTCCTGTGTATTTACAACCTGAAGTAAATGATAAGCTGGGTATTGCAATGGGGATAAGTGAAGACAGCTTAAAAAAAGCTATAAAAGAAAATCCTCATGCAAAAGCAGTGTTTTTAATAAATCCAACATATTATGGTGTTGTTTCAGATCTTAAATCTCTTGTTAGAATAGCACATAGACATGAAATGTCTGTATTAGTAGATGAAGCCCATGGCGCACATATGTGTTTTCATGATGATTTTCCTCTTACTGCTATGGAAGTTGGTGCAGATATGAGTGCTGCAAGTATTCATAAAACAGCAGGTTCTATGACTCAAAGTTCGGTGTTGCTGTTACGAGGAAGTATGATTTCCCCAGAGAAAGTAAAACAAGTACTAAATCTTACATATACAACAAGTGCTTCATACTTGCTCATGTGTTCTTTAGATGTTGCTCGAAAGCAACTTGCAATAAGTGGGAGTGAACTTTTAGAAAATGCATTAAATCTTGCAAGAATGGCAAGGGATGAAATTAATAAAATTGAAGGTCTTTATGCTTTTGGTAAGGAACTAATAGGCACTCCAGGAGTTTATGATTTTGATGAAACCAAATTAGGAATTAATGTTGCTGGATTAGGCTTTACTGGATATGAGATGGAAACTAAATTGAGAAATGAGTATAATATACAAATAGAACTGTCAGATATGTGTAATATTTTAGCTATTATTAGTATTGGCGATAGTGAAAAGAGCATAACTGCTTTAATTAATGCATTAAAAGATATAGCTTCAAAGACAGAAATTAGAGAACATAAAAATTACCACATTACACTTCAAAATCCTAGAATGATAGTTTCACCAAGAGATGCTTTTTACAGTCCTAAGAAGAAAGTTCCTTTGGACAAGTCTGTTGGTGAAATATCAGGAGAAATGGTTATGGCCTACCCACCAGGTATACCTGTTATATGTATGGGGGAGAGAATAACCGAGGAAATTGTGGATTATATAAAGCTTTTAAAAGAACAAAAATGCCAAATGCAAGGAACGGCAGACCCGTTTATTGATTATATTATGGTTTTAGGTTCTGATTAGCTTTTTATAAGTATATTAAAAAGTACTGAGTGCATTTACCAGGGCAAGTATAATAAGCAGTAAACCTGGTAAAATTGCCAGTGCTTTTTTGTTTATCTTTTTTATTAATGCAAATTTATTGCCCAAATAAGTCCCTATATACAAAAATGCAAACTGAAAAATACCTACAGCAAAAGGAATTATAAATGAATGAAATCCTGCAAGAGCACTACCTAATGAAACACCAATAGCGTCAATTGATAGGGCAAGACCTAAAAGTATGGATTCCCCAAATTCAATTTTACCTGATTTATCAATATCTCCCTCGTTAGGATTTTTAATTACTTTAATTGTAATTCCAAGTGATTTTATTGCTACTTTAAGTAGAGTTTTTTCTTTATAAATAGTATTATAAGTAAGGGTTTTAGAGTGGTTTTCTTTTTTAATCAAAGCCTGAATAATGATCCATAGCCCCATTATTAAAAGTATTGATATACCTATAAGCTTTGATATGTATGGGGGCAATATTAAAGATAATGACTTACCTCCTGCTAGTGCTATACCTGCATATAATATGGAAAAAAAACATATAATTATTTTAGAAAAAAAAGGAATTTTTATTTTTCTAATACCATAAGACATACCTACTCCAAAAGCATCGAGGCTTAGAGAAACTGCCAGAATAATGATGGGTAAAAACATGAAAAACACCTCAAGTCACTACGTCACTTTTATTTCCTTTGGTATTATATGAATTGACTTAAGAAAGTGTTATCTTATTCTAAGACTCCACTTGAAGCCCCATGTTTAGCTTAAGATAAACGGGTTCACTTTTCACTTTTTAAAAATGAGGTATTTTAATACTGCAATATCTTCACGTATATAAGAGAGAGTTTTTTTAATAAAACCCTCTGAGTGGGATGAGGCACCCGAAACATTTTCTAAGTGATTTCTTGATATAAGCATAGATCTAAAAATATGAAAATCACTTGTGACAACAACAACGGATTTAATATCATTTAGTTCCATAAGACTTTTTGAAAACACTATATTTTCATAGGTGTTTATTGCCTTGTCTTCAACTAAAATATTTTCTACTGGAACACCTTTGTCAACAAGCCACTTTTTCATTGCATATGCTACAGGAATATTGTCTTTTGGTCCTTTTCCTCCAGATACAATTATATATTTTCCATAACCATTATTATAAAGCTCAAGACCTTTTTTAAGTCTGTATTCCAGCCATTCATCCGGATATTCTCCATCAATTAACCCATAGCCTAACACCAATATTGAGTCTGACTTTTCAGGTTCTTGAAAAGAAGAAGAAGATACCACTAGTATATGTAATACTATAAAAGCACACAATAAAAACAAAGTAAATATTATGATGGATTTTTTAACATTACTCAACTAAAACCCCTCAATTCTTAAAATACTAAGTTATAATTATAGCACATTTTTATTAAGGATTCATCGGTAAAATTATCTCAAGTTTTAAATTTTATATAAGTGATAATTCTATAAGCTTTATTATTATCATATCTTTTATCATAAAGATATTTATAAGCACATGCTCACAAATATAATAAATGTGTATAAAGCATTTGCTTGTTCTTAAGATAAGGAGTGATTTAATTGAGCATTATAGGGGCGGCTCTTAAAAACAATGATGACAAAAAACTTTACGGATTAAATGAAAGAGAAGCAAGAAAGAGATACGATAAATACGGACCTAATGTATTACGAGAAAAAAAGAAAGTATCGGCCATTAAGATTTTTATACAGCAATTTAGTGATTTTATGGTTATAGTACTTCTTGGGGCAACTTTAGTTTCAATTTTTATGGGAGAGATGACAGAGGCAATTACAATTATTCTTATTGTTTTAATCAATGCAACACTAGGATTTATACAGGAATATAGAACTGAGAGGACAATGGAGGCATTAAAGGGGCTTGCAGCACCAACAGCTAAAGTAATACGTGATGGCAGACACATTGAAATGTCGGCAGAAGGCATTGTACCTGGAGATTTGATAATTTTAGAAGCTGGTGATAGAATTCCAGCAGATGCAGATTTAGTAGAGCTTAATGGCATTTTTGTAGATGAGTCATTACTTACAGGAGAATCAGTTCCTGTTGAGAAGAGTGAGGATGGTGCCAACTCAATATACATGGGTACAATTGTAACAAGTGGTAGGGGGAAGGCCATTGTTACTTCAACTGGAATGTTAACTGAGATGGGAAAAATTGCAGATATGATTCAGGATATTGAAAGTGAGGAGACTCCTCTTCAAAAAAGACTTGACCATCTGGGTAAATATATTATTGCAGGATGTTTAATAATTTGTGCAATTGTATCTTTAACAGGCATATTACGAGGAGAAAATCTTTTTACAATGCTTTTGTCAGGAATAAGCCTTGCAGTTGCAGCAGTTCCTGAAGGTCTTCCGGCAATTGTAACTATTGCTCTGGCATTGGGCGTACAGAGAATGCTCAAAAAAAAGGCTCTTATAAGAAAGCTCCCAGCGGTAGAAACACTAGGATGTGCAAGTGTCATATGTTCTGATAAAACAGGAACATTAACTGAAAATAAAATGACTGTAAAAAGAATATATGCAGGAGAGTATGTTGATGTAAAAGGAGATTCACTTAGTAGCGAAGGAGATTTTATTTTGGGGGGAAGAAAAATAAATCCTCTGTCAGATGATATTTTAAGACTCGCACTTGAAATATGCGGTCTTTGTAATAATGCAGTTATGTCAACCGTAGAGGATGGATCAAATCCTTTAGAAAAGATAAAATCAGTATTAACTAAAAAAGAAAAGTGGCAAATAACCGGAGACCCCACAGAAGCAGCTCTTTTAGTAGCAGGAGCTAAAGGCGGAGTTTTTCAGCAGGAAATCAATCAAATTTATCAAAGAGTAGATGAAATTCCTTTTGATTCTGATAGAAAGTGTATGACTGTAATATGTAGAAACAGAAAAGGTGAAGGTTTTGTATTTACTAAAGGAGCAGCAGATGTAATTATTGAAAATTGTAGTAAAATATATACTTCAAAGGGAATTGTAGAACTTAATGAAGTAAATAAAAGAAAAATACTTAAAATAAATGATGATATGGCAAAAGACGCATTAAGAGTTTTAGGAGTAGCCTATAAAAGATCAAATATATCATCGTCAAGTTTGCATAATGCAGAGAAGGAACTTGTCTTTGTTGGCCTTATTGGAATGATAGATCCTCCAAGAAAAGAAGCTTTTGATGCAGTACAAAAGTGTAGACTTGCAGGAATAAAACCAGTTATGATTACCGGAGATCATAAAATTACTGCATATGCAATTGCAAAAGAATTAAATATTGCTGTAGAAGGTGATAAAATATTGACAGGTGCAGAATTAGAGGAAATGAGTGATAGAAATCTTCAATCCATTGTTGAGGAAGTTGCAGTATATGCTAGAGTGTCTCCAAAGCACAAATTACGAATAGTCAAGGCATTAAAAAAGGGTGGGCACATTGTGGCTATGACTGGAGATGGAGTTAACGATGCACCGGCAATTAAGGAGGCGGATATTGGAATTTCTATGGGGATAACAGGAACAGATGTGACAAAAGAGGCATCGTCTATGATATTGATGGATGATAATTTTGCCACAATTGTATCTGCCATAGAAGAAGGAAGAGTAATTTATAACAATATTAGAAAATTCATTAGGTATATGCTATCGTGTAATATTGGAGAGGTATTGACAATGTTTTTAGGAATGCTTATGGGACTTCCATTGCCTCTTTTACCAATACAAATTCTTTGGGTAAACCTTGTAACAGATGGTCTTCCAGCAGTTGCATTAGGACTTGAACCAGCAGACAAGGATATTATGATGAAACAGCCAAGAGGTACAAATGAAAGCATTTTTTCCAGGGGTCTATTAAATCTAATATTATTTAGAGGTGTAATAATAGGGTTAAGTAGTCTGGCTGTATTTATAAGCATATTGCACTTCACAAATAATGTAGACATGGCAAGGACAGGAGCATTTGTAACATTAGTTATGACCCAGTTAATCCACGTATTTGAATGTAAATCAGAAAAAAAGAATATATTTGAAGTTCCTCTTTTTAATAATATTCCTTTGTTTTTTGCTGTACTATGGTCAATAAGCATGATAACTAGTGTTGTATACATACCTTTTTTTCAGGGGGTTTTTAAAACTGCACCCTTAAGTTTAAATGAGTGGATATTAATAGGAGGTTTTAGTGCATTAGGTCCTGTTATTTCAAGCTTTTTTAAGGTAAATGCAAAACATATTCGTAAGTTATAATAGGGTACATATTTTTCTTCACATTCACTTATTATAAATTTAAGTGTTTAATATTTGTAATAAGGGGTATTAATATACGCGGAGGTGTAAATATAATGGATAAAATAAAAGATATTTTAAAATTCGCTATGAGAATGGAAAAGGATGCACAGGACTTTTATAGCTACTATATGGATAGGGTTCAAACAGAACCTGTAAGGAAGCTTTTTGAAGAGTTGGTTCAAATGGAAAAGGATCATTATAATATTCTCAAAAAAAAATTTGATCAACTTGAATATCAAGAACCACCTATAACAATATCATGGGTGGTTGACAATAGCTTTACATCACAAGATCCTTCTATATTATCACTTAATTCTGAATTAATTGATGAAGATGAAAAGGAAATGTCAGATTTATCAATTGTAAGATTGGCATATCTTATGGAAAGCGACTTTGCACTTTTTTACAAAAATGCAGCTGATGAAGTTGAAGATATTAAAGCTAAAGAGTTTTTAAAAGAACTTGCAAAATGGGAGGAAGGACACAAAAACTTATTTCACAGAAAGTATGAGGAAATGATTAAAAAGCACTGGAGAAATGTAAAAACTATAATATTTGATAAGTAATTAAAGACACGAGAAAATCGTGTCTTTTTTAAGTAGAAGTATTAGAACAAAGTGAAAGACTTAAAAACAAAGGGGCTCGGTGCTCAAAGATTTTAATTCATGGTTATCTGTTCAATTACTTCTAATATATATTTTGCAGAATCGTTATAATGATCAGTAAGTCTTAATAATTGAGTTAATTCTTCTTTAGCCAATTGGTAATTCTCCATTTTAAAATATGTTATTCCCAGAATATAATGACCATGTGCAACATCAATGCTTTTTATTTGATTAGCCATCTCAATAGCCTCTTCGTGTTTTTCCAATGAAGATTTAGCATTAACTGTTGAGGAAAGAACAGATATCAAGACAATAGGGTTAGAGGGATTCATAGCTAAGATTTCTTCACCAAGAACTTCTACTTGAGCCCATTGCCCGTTTTGTGCAAGTTGCTCAAGAGTAATGGTTTTTTTGGTTATTTCAGCTTGATTACTATAAAATCCGTAGTAGAGACCAATAATTAATAATACAGTTGTTGCTGCAATAAAAACTGGTCTACTAAAAAGCTTGTTTGAAACTTTTTTAATTTTTACTGTTCCAGATGCTAAAAATCCTCCTATAAGACCTCCTAAATGTCCAAAATTATCAATGTTAGCACTTACAAAAATCATACCTGCATTTAGAATTATTATGGTAACTATAGTGTTTTTAAAGTATTTTTTAAATAATTCAGGGCTTTCAATGCCAAAGTAAAGTAGTGCGCCTATTAATCCAAATATTGAGCCTGATGCACCTACAGAAGGATTTGTTGAAAACATAAAACTCATAATACTCCCAAAAACACCTGCGACTATATAAATAAAAGCAAATTTCTTGTGGCCATAAAGTTTTTCAACAATAGTTCCTATAATATAAAGAGAATAACAGTTTACTAATAAGTGGGGCACGCCTGTGTGAAAAAATATAGGGGTCAAAAACCTCCAGTATTCACCCATAAGTATTTTAGTATTATCCTTTGCTCCGTAATCTACAATTAGCTTTATATAAGATATATCAGTAAAATTGGAAATTAAATACATAACAATCAAAACAGCAATATTTAATATAATAAAAGTGTATGATAAATAAGGAGTTTTTGCTGAAAACTTAAGATAGCTGTCTTGAATTTTCTTTCTGACTAGTTCATTTATATTATTAGAGTTAGTGCTATCAGTATAATTTTGATCAAAGGCTTTATTTAAAATCATTAGAGGACTGTTTTTAGATACATGTAAACCTGTATGATCCATTATGCTTTTGTCTGACATATTAACACTATAGCAGAGAATATTTTTTCCATCAATTGAGTTTTCTACTGAAAGAAGACTTATTTTATCCTTTTCAGGATGAGAACTAAAGATAAAGACTTCAAATATACAAACGGAGTGTAGGTTAACTAATTGATCTATTTTTTTCCGGTTAGATTCAAGTTTTGTCTTTATTTGTTCTAAGCTTAATAAATCACCGTCAATTAACTCAACTAATTCTAGTTTATGACCCGTGCTTTTTTGTAAAATTCGTATATTATCATGATGAACTATATCACCGTTTTTATAAGTAAGAGGAAGATAGTCCATCTTGTCTATTAACTTGGCATATACAAAGTCCATGAATTTTTTTTTCATAGTTACACCTCAAATCATTATATATTACCTAAGGAATGTGTCAGATAATCCTTAGCATCAAATAAGGTCAGTAGTGAAAGTTGTATTTTAAGCATTCCTAACCAGTAGAAACTATTATATCATATAGGTAATAAAAGCTGCAATTAAAGAGTATTTCCCTACAGTAATTCATTTAAACAGGAAACAGTGTTTTTAGGGCTACTTGAAAAACTCTGTAAAAACTTATATAATAAGCTGGTAGCTTGTAAGATTAATCTAACTAATTATTTTCACGTCTCGTTACTGCATTACTTTTCAGAGTAGACATTCATGAGCAAAAAGCAAACAAACATGAATGGAAAGTAAAATGAGAATGAATGTCTATGCACATGTGCCAGTTTGCGAAGCAAACAAAAGGCAGGTGCATAAATTAAAAGGGATCTATTCTGAAAAGCATTTTCAGAATAGTTACAAATTGTTCACAATTTATTAATTATAATTTATGATAATAGAATTGTGTTCTGTCATTTTAAAAATGGCGTAAGAAATGGGAGGAGAGAGGTCATATGATTGAAATTCAGAATTTAACCAAGCATTATGGACCCATTAAAGCTGTTGAAAACATAAGTTTTTCAGTGGAAAAAGGAGAAATTCTTGGTTTTTTAGGACCTAATGGTGCAGGAAAGACCACAACAATGAATATGATAACAGGATATCTACCTTCAACAAAAGGAACTGTAAAAGTATGTGGTTATGATATTGGACAAGATCCTAAAGAGGTTAAAAAACGTATTGGATACTTACCAGAAATTCCGCCTATATATACTGATATGACAGTTAATGAATATTTAAGCTTTGTAAGCGATTTAAAAAAGGTAGATAAAAGCATAAGAAAAAGTCAAATATCTGATGTTATGGAGATAGTAAAAATTACACATGTTCAAAAAAGACTGGTGGGGAACTTATCTAAAGGATATAGACAAAGAGTTGGTCTTGCACAGGCTTTAATAGGTGGACCAGAAGTTCTTGTACTTGATGAACCTACCGTTGGCTTAGACCCTAATCAAATTATTGAGATTAGAAAATTAATAAAGAGCTTGGGAAAAGAACACACAATAATATTTAGTTCACATATTCTTCAAGAAGTAAGTGCTGTCTGTGAGAGGGTAGTAATAATAAATAAAGGAGAGATTGTTGCTATAGACACACCTGACAATCTTTCAAACAATATGAACAAGGCAACAAGATTCTCAATAAAAATAGCTGGTCCAAATAATGAAGTATCAGATGCACTAAAAGGAGTTGAAGGAGTACTTAGTGTAGAGCCAGGAACAAATAACTATGAAGATGTCTTTGAGTATATGGTTGATTCACAAAAGGACATAGATGTAAGAAGGCCTGCATTTTTTGCAATGGCAAAGCTTGGCTATCCAATACTAGAACTTAAATCTGTAGGAATGTCACTTGAAGATATATTCAGAAAGCTTACCACAAAGGAACAAGAAGCAGAAATAGATATAAATAGTGTTCCAGTGGAAGAACAGGAGGTTGAATAATATGTTTTCTATTTACAAAAAAGAAATTCGATCCTACTTTAACTCACCATTAGCATATGTATTGTTTGGGATGTATATATTTATATTTTCTTTCTTTTTTCTGGGGTTGTTATTAAACCCTCGTGGTTCTTCCCAATTTGTAATGGGTGGATATCTTTATCAAGTTGGAATACTACTTACATTTATATTACCAATTATTACAATGAAGGCATTTGCTGAAGAAAGAAAGAATGGTACTGAAGTTTTATTAATGACTTCACCTGTGAGTGTTGCTGGAATGGTTTTGGGTAAATACCTAGCGGCTCTTACTGTATTTTTTGTTATGACACTACTTACACTTATATATCCAATCATAACAATTAACACAGGTAACCTAAATGTAATGCCAACTGTTTCGAGCTATATTGGACATTTTCTTATGGGGGCAGTTTTTGTGGCTTATGGCATTTTTACATCATCTCTTACACATAATCAAATTATAGCTGCATTGCTTGGTGTTGCAGGACTCTTTGGAATATGGTTTGTTGATTTTTTAAGTGGTATGTTTAGAGGAAGCTTAAGATCTTTTGCAAATTGGATATCATTTTTTTACAGGTTCAGAGATTTTGTTCAAGGCATTCTTAATTCAAAAGATCTAGTGTTTTTCTTAAGTTTGATAGGTTTGTTTCTATTGCTGTCGATGATTGTTATTGAAAAAAGGCGTTGGAGTCAGGGGTGATAAAATGAAAAAAATATTTGAATTTTTTGGGTCAAAGAATTTTAAGTTTAATACTGTGGCACTAGTAATGATGATAGTTGTTATAGTAATTGTAATATTTGTAAATATGATTGGTGAACAACTTAATGTAATATTTGATATGACAGACGATAAGATGTTTTCAATTGGAAGTCAAACGAAAACAATACTAAGCAGATTGGAAAATGATGTTGATGTAATTTTTCTTGCAGATGAGAACAGAATAAAAAGTGCTTCAGAAACAGGATTTTGGGTTTGGAATATATTAGAGAAATATGGAGAGTATCCAAAGGTTAATGTTAGATATGTTGATCCAGACCTTAACCCTGGAATTATTACTGAATTAGATCCTGATGAGAGTCTGAGCATAAGGAAAGAAAACATAATTGTTAGAAGTGAAGGCAGAATCAGAAGGCTTACAGTAAGTGATGTTGCTATGCGAGGAACTGGCGGAACTATAAACTTTTTAGGAGAGCAGGCAATTACAAGTGCTATAATAAATGTTACAACTGGAAAGATGCCTGTAGTTTATTTTCTTGAAGGACAAAGACAAAGAGATTTAAATGACGAATATAGAATATTAAGATCAGTTTTAGAAAGCAATAACTTCTTAGTAAGGAGGGTAAATCTTGCTCTTGATGGTCAGATTCCCGATGATGCAGAAATACTTTTTGTAGCTGCTCCTAAAACTGATTTGTCTGCTTCTGATAGGGACAAATTAGAGGATTATCTTTTAGGAGGAGGTAACGCAATATTTTTGTTTGACTCTATGAGTACTGACAGAAGATTAACAAATTTTGAATACTTGTTGGCAAAGTACGATTTATCATTAAATTATGACAGGATTAAGGAAACCCATCCAAGTAGACATTTAGCTGAAAGACCTTATGATATATTGCCTGATTTAATAGAAAGCCAAATATTTTCAGAATTAAACCTAAGTGACTTTAATCTTCCTATGCCTGAATCAAGAAGTATAAAGCTATTGAGAAACGATCCAGAAGGAGTTAACGTTGTTCCACTTTTGACAGCAAGCATGCATGCACAAAGGGAACCATTAGGTACTGTAGAAAGTGAAGAAGACTTAACAGGAGGGCCTATTGACATAGCAGTAGCTGTAGAATATGACGGAGAAGAAAACTCTAAAATACTAGTAATTGGTAATGGATACTTCTTGACAGACATGTCCATAGAAGAGTACTACCCATTATCACAAAATGGAATAGCTTTTATAATGAGTATGATAGGTTGGATGTATCAGGAGTCAAGTGATGTTTTTATAATGCCAAAAACAAATTTTTATGATACAGTGACTGTTAGTGGATCAAGTGCAAGAATAATATTAATATTTGTCATATTTGGAGTGCCGTTGTTTATTATGGTACTTGGAATTACTATATGGTTAAGGAGGCGGCATCTGTGAGATTTTACAGGAAGGCAATTGTTCTTGTAGCTGTATTAGTCGTTCTAATAGGTGCTTACTTTCTAATTGACAAGTTTGTAAGCATTGGAGATAAGGGAACTTCGACGGAAATTGAACTAGTGCAGCTGGAATTAAATAAAGTTAATAGGTTTACAATTAAAAATGATGATGGAGATTATTCTTTTGAAAAAAAAGATTATAGATGGGAAATAGTTTCAGGAGGTGATTTTCAAGCTGACGTTAGTAGAATTGAAAGTATTGTATCTAGCATAACTAGGCTTAATGCAAACAGAATTATTGAAGAAAATCCCCAAGACAAAGAGAAGTATGGATTAACTGACCCTTTTGTTCTCTCTATAAGTACTGTTGATGGTGATAGTGTTACTGTACAAATTGGAAATGCCACAGCTACTAAGGAAGGTTATTATATTACTTTAAATGAGAGTAACACTGTTTATACAATACCATCATATGTAGGAAGTTCTTTAAAGGCTACTAAGACTGACCTTAGAAACAAATATATACTTGATTATTTGTCGACGCAGGTTATAGAACTAGGCCTTGAAAGAGAGGGGTCAAGAGTATTTCATCTAGAGAGAATAGAACAAAGACAGTGGCTTATAAAAGAACCTATTGAATATAGTGCCAATTTAATAAATATAACAGGAGCTCTTGATGCACTTGTAAGGACACATGCGTGGGATTATGTAGAAGAAAATCCAGAAGATCTAAGCATATATGGATTGGACAACCCTTTGTTTATTGTTGAAGCAAAGGCAGAAGATGGATATGCCATGAGACTATATATTGGAGACAAAAAGGGCATGAATTTTGATACTTATGTTATCGAGCGGTATGCAATGCTAGAGGGAAAAAATGAAGTTTTTCTGATAGATATAGACCCATTACGCTTTCTTAATAAGTCTGCTTTTGACTTTGTAGACACTTATGTATATGCTGGAGACATTGATAGTCTTGAAAGTTCAGATGTCTATATGAGGGAAGAGTTAATTAGTATTAGAGTGGACAGAAGTGATGAGACAGAAAAATATTATGTTAATGATAAAGAGATTAATGAAGAAGGAGAGAGGGTTTTTAGAGAGTTTTATAGAACACTTACGGCAATTGAAGTTGTAGATTTAGATATTGAATCAATTCCAGAAGGAGATGTAGACATATTTATACAGCATAACTTAAATAGAACTCCTGGACAAGTTAAATTTGAGTTTATCTCAAAAGATGATACTAGTTACTATGTAGTTAAGGATGGTAATTATACAGGTTTAATAATAGAAAAACAAGCATTTAACGTTGTAAGAAGTGTATATGGTCAATTGCTTGAGTTTACACAAAATTAAGTTTTAGCACTTAAAAGTGAAGCCGTTTAGCTAAGGCTCGGCTAAAAAATTAATTCCTCTTTTTCGTGTAACGTGTGTGGTAACAAAAGCGTTGGAAGTGAAAACTTAGAGGAAGTTATTTTTTAACGATGCCTAAAGCTAAATATACGGGCTTTAGTTGGAGTCTTAGAATAATATAAAACTCTGTCTTTAGGTATAAAAGGCAGAGTTTTTATATTTGAGCCATAATTAAATTTTAAAAATCAGTATAATGTAATTTGAATGACAACTCTGACATAGAATTATATAAAATAATATTGCTGCTAGGAGTTGTTGTGTTTGTTTGGTGAATTAAGAAATATATTGAAAGTAGCATGTATATACATAGCCACCATAATAGGTGCAGGATTTGCATCTGGGAGAGAAATAATCCAGTTTTTCACTATTTATCACAGTGGAGGATTTTATGGCATTATAATGACTGGATTATTATTTGCATTTATTGGATATACTATTTTGAATAAAGTATATACTGAAAGAATCAGAAACTATGAAGAGTATTTATTTCCGTCTGTAGGATGGGTCTTAGGATGGATAATGGAACTTGTAGTGACTCTCTTTATGATATCTGTTTTCTGTATTATGATATCTGGAGTGAGTGGAATAGTATCAGATAAATTTAATATTCCTTTTCATCATTCCATAATGTATGTTACCTGTATCTGTATGATATTTTTTCTTTTAGGAATTAGGAGTATAGTGTCTCTAAGTACTTTTATAACTCCAATTCTAATAGTTGGAATTTTGGGAATTGGTGTATATATAATAATTGGTAAGAACACATCTGCCTTTAACGTTATAGAAGGATTTAGCAGTGCAACTCATAATTGGTTTCTTTCATCAATTCTTTATGTAAGTTATAATAGCATTATTTCAGTTGTTGTCATGTGCAGTTTATTACCGTACCTTAAAACAAGAAAAATAGCATCAATAGGGGGAATAATGGGTGGTGCCATACTTTGTGGCATTGTTATAGTTTTAAACTATGTATTGTATATATTTTATCCATATGTTACATCCCATGAACTACCTGTTATTGGAATTTTAGATATGTATGGTGAATTAGCTGGAAAGCTTTATAGAATAATATTACTTCTTGCAATGTTTATTTCAGCAATAACTTCTGGATATGGATTTATAGAGAGAATAAGCAGCAAAGTAAAATTAAGCAGAAAGATAATTATACCTGTAATATGCTGTCTTACAATACCTATGTCAACAGTAGGTTTCTCAAAACTTATCTCAATTGTCTATCCTATATTCGGGTATCTAGGAATGTTTATGGTTTTTATAATACTAATACAGGGGTTGAGTGGTATATTTAAAACACGATGGAAAAGTATGTAATTTTACAAAGTAAAATGGTATAACTTATATCAATCATTGCAGCTAGTGAGGTGATATACTATTCTTCTCAAAAAGTTTGCTTTTTTAGTAAACTTTTTAGAAGATATAGTTCCTCTGTTTATCGCAGCGGAACTTACTTCTTTGATTGCAGCTTCCGCTGCGATATGTTACAATATTTATAAATACTATTCTGTCTATTATAAACTTTAGCTAGGAGATACAAAAATACAAAAGATAATTTGGGGTGAAAGACATTGAGTGTCCCTGAAAATAATACTAAAAAGCCAACAGGAAGGCTAAACATTTTACTGTTTATTATACTTGTTATTGTAATAATCGGTACATCATCTGTGGCATATTTTAATGCAAATGGAATAGACATTAAAAATGTAACATTAAAAGAATTGATTGAAAACAAGTTTTATTTAAGAGATAATAGAGAAGAGCAAAGTATACTTTTGGAAATTCAATATGAAATAGATGAAAATATTGAGTTTGCAGCACATGGGAACTTTATTGTAAAGTGTACCGGGCAAAAAGTTGAGTTTTTAAATAAGAGGGGAGAAGTAAAAAGGACGTTTCATGCTTCCTTTAAAAAGCCTTTAATTAAAAGTGCAGGAGACTATCTTTTAATAGCTGATGTAAAAGGAGACAGTATTTATTTATTTAAAGGCAGTGAAAAGAGGTGGGAAAAAACTTTATCTAACAATATAATAAATGCAGACATTAATAGTATGGGACATGTCACTGTTGTTCATGAAGGGGATAGAAGTAGAACTTCTGCAACCACATTTAACAACGAAGGGATTAGTTACTATATAGATAACTCGGGAGATGAATTTATTATTTCAGCAAAGGTATCTCCTTTTTGTAAAAGTGTTCTTTCAAACTATGTTATTACTTCTGGTATTAGTGCAACTTCATTTTTTAAGTTGTTTGATATTGGTAATTCCGGTGAGGTTAGTAGCACAATTTTAGATAATGAAATTTTTCCTTTTGCATATTATATTAATGATGATAGAATTTTAGCTGTAGGAGAGTCAAAAATTGTTGTTTTAGGAATTGATCTTGAAGAAAAGTGGAGTATACCTGTAAGCACTGAGGTTTATAGTGTGGGCACCGATGAGGAAAGGTATGTTGCAGCTGCGATAAAGTCTCAATCTGGAGGGTTTTTTAGCAATAATACAGATGTTGTAGTTTATAATAATAGTGGGAAAAAAATTGGGGATTACCATATAAAAGATAAGGTGGTGAGCCTAACAGTTTTTAATGACTTAATTGTAGCTAATACAGGAAGACAGGTTTATTTAATAACTAGTAATGGAAGACTTGTTGCAAACTATGGTTTTATGTCGGACATTATAAAAGTAGAGTTTTTTAATAGAAGAGAACTGATGGTTGTTACAAAGGACAGCTTGTTTATTTTAAATACATCAAATTAGACATTCATAAGCAAAAAAGCTTATAAACTTAGTGAACTCGTTTAGCTAAAGCTAAGCATCGGACTTAAGGTGGAGGCTTTACTTCACATTAGGTTATAAGAGGGACCTTATAGAAGGTTGAGTCTTAGAATAAGATAAAAAACATTAATAATTTATTTTATGGGGTGTGAAATTATGAATTGGAGTGATGTTATTGTATTAGCAATTATCGGGATTTTTGGACTAATAGGACTTTCCAATGGATTTATTTTTTCATTGTTTAAGCTAGCTTCGTTTTTTATAGCAGTTATATTTTCTGTTAAGTTTTATCCTATACTATCAAATTTATTGGCTTCTACTCCTATTTTTACAAAAATAAAGTCAAGTATATATGACAACCTGATAATTCAACAACAGGCACAATCACAGGGGGTGAATGAAGGAGCTAAAGCATCAGCTGGGACAGTGATTGAGGGTCTTAAACTTCCGGGTTTTTTGAAAGATGCTGTTAATAAGTATGTAGTTGAAAATATGCCAGAAGTTTCAAGTTTGGTTGATGTTGCAAGTATAGTTGAAAGAATAAGTGATGTTTTGGCCCATCTTGTTATTAATATCATAAGCCTTGTGCTTTTGTACATAATTGTAAGGGTAGGACTTATATTTGTTAAGGGCATTCTTCGCAGCATTGCAAAACTGCCTGTATTCAAACAAATGGATAAATTAGGAGGAATTGCCTTTGGGGCTTTAGAAGGATTACTTACTGTTTATATTGTTTTTGCTGTCTTAATGCTCTTTCATACCTGGCCAGTGCTAGAAGGTTTTTTCGAAATGGTTGAAACATCGGTAGCAGCAAAATTCTTTTATGAAAACAACTTTATTGTAAATTGGATGTTTACTAAAGGGATAGTTTCTTGAATTTGAATAAGGAAACAAATTAAATAATATTTCCGATTTTTCATGTGGCCTATTTGAAACAAATAGGCTACATGTGAGTTATAGCAGAAGGGATTATTTAATTGATACAGGTTGATATTTTCAATATGTAATTTATGTATATTAAATAATAATACTTTAAAAACACTAGACAATTTGACACTTAAAGTAGTAAAATTATTTAAGACCTGATTTTAGCCGGGAACACCCGGCTATTGTTATAAATGAACTGTAAGAGAATATAAGGTCTGGTTTTGTATTATATAGACAGGGTAAGTATGTTTTTAATATATGAAAGTGAGGAATGAAAAAAATGAAAAGTGATGTTATGAAAAAAGGTATAGAAAGGGCTCCCCACAGATCCTTATTAAAAGCTATGGGATATACTGATGAGGAAATATCAAGACCGTTAATTGGAATCGCCAATTCGAAAAGTGAGATAATTCCTGGACATACCGATTTGGACAAAATAACAGAAGCTGTAAAAGCTGGAATAAGAATGGCGGGGGGAACTCCTGTTGAGTTTGGCGCTATTGGTGTTTGTGATGGGATAGCTATGGGACATATGGGGATGAAATATTCACTACCGACAAGGGAGCTTATTGCTGATTCATGTGAAGCAATGGGATTGGCTCATAGCTTTGATGGAATGGTGTTTATACCTAATTGTGACAAAATAGTACCAGGAATGCTTATGGCTGCAGCTAGAATTAATGTACCATGTGTTGTAGTAAGTGGTGGTCCAATGCTTTCTCTAAAGCGTAATGGCAAGTATTTGGATTTGAATAGTGTTTTTGAAGCTGTAGGAGCATATAAAGCGGGTACAATGAGCGCAGAGGATGTTTTGGATATTGAAGATTATGCCTGTCCAGGTTGTGGTTCATGTTCGGGGATGTTTACAGCAAACTCTATGAATTGCCTAACTGAGGTTTTAGGACTTGGACTTCCTGGTAATGGAACAATTCCTGCTGTTTATGCAGAAAGACTTCGTCTTGCTAAAAATGCTGGAATTAAAGTTATGGAAATGATTGAAAAGGATATTAAGCCTTCCGACATACTAAATTCTAAAGCCTTTGAAAATGCTTTAACTTTAGATATGGCGCTAGGTTGCTCTACTAACTCTATATTGCATTTACCTGCGATTGCCAATGAGGCAGGAGTGGAAATAAATTTAGACATAGTTAATGAGATTAGTGGTAGGGTACCTAATTTGTGCAAATTGGCTCCGGCAGGACACCACCATATTCAGGATCTTTATAATGCTGGAGGGGTTCAGGCTGTTATGAAAGAGCTTTCTAAAAAGAATTTATTAAACCTTGATCTTATTACTGTTACAGGTAAGACTGTTGGAGAAAATATAGAAAAAGCGAGAGTATTAGACTATGAGGTTATTAGAAATATTGATGAACCCTATAGTACTACAGGTGGAATTGCTGTTTTAAGAGGAAATATTGCTCCTGATGGTGCAGTTGTAAAGAGATCAGCTGTTGCGCAGGAGATGCTTTGCCACAAGGGACCTGCAAGGGTTTTTGAATGTGAAGATGATGCTATAGAAGCTATTTATAAAGGCGAAATAAATAAAGGTGACGTTGTTATTATACGATATGAAGGACCTAAAGGTGGACCTGGAATGAGAGAAATGTTAGGACCTACTTCTGCAATTGCAGGGATGGGACTTGATAAACATGTTGCACTAATTACAGATGGGCGTTTTTCTGGTGCAACAAGAGGAGCATCAATAGGACATGCATCACCTGAGGCAATGGAAGGTGGTCCAATTGCAGTTGTTAAAGAAGGAGATATCATTAACATTGATATAAACAATGGAAAGCTAAATGTTGAAGTTTCAGATGAAGAGTTGAAAAATAGAATGAAGGAATGGAAAGCTCCTAAACCTAAAATAACAAGAGGCTATCTTGGAAGATATGCAAAGCTTGTTACTTCTGCAAGCACAGGAGCAGTATTTAAAAAGTAAAGATTATGGAGGTAAAAATAAATGAAATTAGCTGGTTCAGAGATTTTAATAGAGTGTTTAAAGGAACAAGGAGTAGATACTGTTTTTGGCTTTCCTGGGGGGGCTGTATTAAATATTTATGATGCCCTATTTAAGGCAAAAGATCATATAAAACATATACTTACTTCACATGAGCAAGGTGCATCACATGCAGCAGATGGATATGCAAGAGCTACCGGAAAAGTAGGAGTGTGTATTGCTACATCAGGGCCTGGAGCAACAAATCTTGTTACTGGAATTGCAACTGCATATATGGATTCTGTTCCTATGGTTGCAATCACAGGACAGGTTCCTACAGCTTTGCTTGGAAAGGATTCTTTTCAAGAAGTAGATATAACAGGAATTACAATGCCTATAACTAAGCATAATTATATAGTAAAGGACATCAATAAGCTTGCCGAAATTGTCCGGGAAGCCTTCAAAATTGCAAGAGAAGGAAGGCCAGGGCCTGTTCTTATTGACATATGTAAGGATGTAACGGCGGCTGTGGCAGATTACACACCTCAAAAACCTGAAGAAATCAAAGAACTTCCAATAGGAGTAAGTGAAAGTGAGATTGAGGAAGCTGTTAGAGTAATTAATGCTGCTAATAAACCTGTAATACTTTCAGGCGGAGGAGTTTCAATAGCAGGTGCCAATGAAGAAGTTTTAGAGCTTGCTAAAAAAGCTAAAATACCTGTTACTACAACATTAATGGGCATGGGATCTTTTCCTGGAACAGATAGTTTGTTTATGGGTATGATAGGTATGCATGGGGCAAAAACAACCAATCTTGCCGTGTCTGAATCTGATCTTTTTATTGCAATAGGCGCAAGGTTTAGTGACAGAGTAATTAGCAATGTTAAAAAATTTGCTCCTGACGCCAAAATAATGCACATCGACATAGATCCTGCAGAAATAGGAAAAAACCTGACCGTTCACTATCCTTTAATTGGGAATATTAAAAAGATAGTAAAAGAAATAAATAGTAAAATTAATGATATAGAATATAATGAGTGGAATAAAAAAGTTGATGAATGGAAGATAAAGTATCCATTAAAGTTTCCAGTTGATGGACAGTTACGCCCAAACTATATACTTGAGAGAATGTATGAGTTGACAGAAGGAAAAGCTATTATAACTACAGAAGTTGGGCAGCATCAAATGTGGGCAGCACAGTTTTACAAATATAGTTCACCAAGACAGTTTATTTCATCAGGTGGACTTGGTACAATGGGCTATGGATTTGGTGCATGTATAGGCGCTCAAATAGGAAAGCCAGACAAAAAAGTTATAAACATTGCAGGTGACGGAAGTTTTAGAATGAATTGCAATGAATTAGCTACTGCTGTCGAATATAAACTACCATTAATAATAGCAATATTTAACAACCATGTACTTGGAATGGTTAGACAGTGGCAAAGTTTATTTTATGACTCAAGATACTCTTCTACAACAATAGATAGAGGTACCGATTTTGTGGCACTTGCAAAAGCTTATGGTGCAATTGGCATAAACGTCACAAAGCAGGAAGAGGTTGATGAAGCAATAAAAAAAGCACTTGAATCAAAAGATACACCTGTAATTATAAATTTTGAAATTGATAGAGATGATAAAGTATTCCCTATTGTTCCTCCGGGAGCTGCAATTAACGAATTAATTGAAGAGTAAATATTCTAAAAAAAGATAGGGGCCCCATGCTCCTAACTTTGGTTGATTGTAAAACTAAAATCTACTTTGCAAGATTAAAATCCACCCTTACTAGAAAAACTAAGATTTTTTTAGTAAGGATGGATTTTTTTATCGGAAAATTTGCGGTTTTTAAGTATATTTGATGGATAACCTGCAAGAGAATGATGGATAAGGCATGGAAAACTTGACGCTATGCTTGAATTAAATGTGGATAATGAAAACCACATTGACCAAATTTAATTCACAAGTTTACCACATCCTCAAAACGGCAGGTTACCCACAAGCTCCACAGAAACGGCTAATATTACTAATGTACTTCGCATTAATCCAATTTGCAAAAGTAAAATCCATGGTGTATAAAATAGTGGTGGATTTTACTTTTGCAATTAAGGGTATAGAGTATATTTAAATTTATACTCAAAAAAATAGTTGACATATATATGCTGGTAAATTATAATGATATATAAATTTACTTTCTGATAATAAATAACGTTTTTTGATAAAATAACTTTTTTTATTATACAAGATATAATAAAAATTTCAACCATAGTCAAACATTCTGATTAATAAAACATAAAGAATTCTTTAATATTTAAGCACGTTTGAAAAATTAGAGTTCCAATGCAATATATATAATAAAATATAATTTAAGGGGGCTACAAAATGATTACAAAGGTTAAAGTCATGTCTGTAGTAATACTTGTAGTATTTATTATCAACACATTATTAACATCTGTTGGGAGTGTTTTTGCGTTAGATGAAGGAAACGAAGATTTTGTTGAAAAAGGAAAAGACATTGGTGAAGAGGTATTGGAAGGTAACTTAAAATTAGACGATGAAGTATCAAATGAGGGAAAAGACTATGTAATAACGGCAGATGAGTTAGAAAAAGATTATGTTGAAAAAGAAGACAACTTAGAAAAAAACGAAAAATATGTTGAAGAAAAAGTTAAGAAGAAAAAAGAAGATGGAATAATAGTAGTGTATAAAGATATTGAAAAGGCTGACAGAGTAAAAACTCAAATTTCTTCTAAAAATAACATTTCTCAAATAAAGTCCAATAAGCTAAGTGAGAGGCTTAGCATAGAGAGACTAGAAGTTAAAGGAGAAGATAAATTTTATTCTATTTTAGAAGATTTAAATAAAAATCCAGATGTTTTGTATGCTCAACCTGATTATATTTTAGAAACATTTGTTTTACCTCAAGAGGAGCATTTAAATAAACAGTGGGCGCTTTTTAATGAAGGACAAGAAATTGAAGGGATTAAGGGCACCGCTGGTGTAGATATAAATATTTCAGACGCTTGGGATATTACATATGGAGAACAAGAGGTTATAGTTGCTGTTATAGATACTGGAATTGATATTGGACATTCTGATATAAATTCTAGTATCTTTATTAATGTTAATGAAGATTTGAATGGAGAAGATACAGATAATAATAGTTTTATAGATGATATAAATGGATGGAATTTTTCACAAAACAACAATACTGTTTACCAATCACCAATTTATGATTTGCATGGAACTCATATAGGTGGTGTGATTTCTGCATCAATAAATGAGGAAGGTACAGCAGGAGTAGCACCTTCTGTAAGAATCCTTCCTGTTAAGTTTATAGAAGAAAATACAGGTAGAACTTCAGATGCTATAAAAGCAATTGAATATGCATATGATATGGGAGCATCAATTTTTAATTGTAGCTGGGGTTCATTAAATTATAATCAAGCACTTAAGGATGTAATAGAGCAAACTGAGGGGCTGTTTATTTTTGCAGCAGGTAATTTTTCACAGGATACAACAATAGATCCAGTGTATCCAGCAGCATATGATCTTGATAATATTATTTCTGTTGCAGCCATAGACAATAATGGTAAACTGGCATTGTTTTCGAATTATGGTGAAAACGTAGATATTGCTGCACCAGGTGTTTCAATATTTAGTACAGTGCCAGAAGATGAGTATGATTATCTTAGCGGAACATCAGTGGCAGTTCCTCATGTTACAGGTGTTGCAGCACTCATAAAAAGCATGGATCCCAATTTAAGTACAATTGAGATAAAAGAAAGAATACTTAATAATGTAACCTATTCGAAAAAGCTAGAAGGAAAAGTTTTAACTTCTGGATGGTTGAATGCAGGAGCTGCATTATCTAATAAACCACCTGAAAATAATAATGATAGTGATGAGTATTATGATTATGAAGATTTATTCACAGTAGAAATATCTAGCATTAATACAAAACCAAATCAAGAAATAGAGATTCCAATAAGCATAAGCAACCTTCCAAAAGAAGGAATTAGTGGGTTTGATTTTATTGTAAATTATGACAATACAAAAATAAAATATACAGGATTTAAAGAAACAACCATTACAAATAGCATTTTTGCAAACATAGAGGCTGTGGAAATATCAAAAGGAGTAAAAGTACTATATATAGACGAATCAGAAGAAGGTAACCAACCTTTGGATAGATCGGGAGAGATAATTAAACTAATATTTGAGCTTGACAGTTCTTTTGATGGAATATGCCAGGTGAGTTTTTCTGATGGATGGTGTTTTTCAAAAATTGGAGAAGACAAGGAAGTATACGAAATTGAAAATGTAATTTTTAGATCTGGAATTATTTCTACAGGGAATTATTCTTTGAGAGGATGGGATATATATGAAGAGCCTCAAAGAATAGTGACTATGAGTGTTGGTTCAGATGGAATTGGAGATGTGAACGGAGATGGTGTATTCAACAGTTCAGATCGTGTTTTAATGCTAAGATATATAAATGAAATTATTGATACATTTCCTGTAGAAGATGATTATTGGGCTGGAGATGTGACAGCAGATGGTTTAATAAATACTTCCGACTATTCAATGATGGGAAGGGTGTTGATGGAAATTGAAGACAATTTTCCTAAATCTCGTATGCTTCCAACACCTCCAACAAACCTTCAGTGGAGTTTAAACAGCCAGTCAGATGTAGTGCTGACATGGGGGCAGTCTTATTGCGAAGAAAGCAGCCTGTTTGAAGGATATAAAATATATGTAGATGGTTCAGAAGTAGGGAGCACAACAGCACTTACCTATATAATTACAGATATTGAAGGTTATATGCCAACTGTTACTGTAACTGGCTATAGTGTAAGTCAGTATCAAGTAGTAGTTGAGTCCCAACCTAGTAATGCAGTGGACATAGAGTTAGAAACTGATGTAATTGAATTAACTAAAGATATTGTAATAGAAGGTGACTTGACTTATACTGGAGGAATTATAAATTTAAACGGACATACACTTACTGTAAAGGGAAATCTCACATTATCGCCAGATCCTGAAACATTTTGTACTCTTAACATTGATGGGGGTACATTGGTGGTGTTGGGAGATTTTAGCATGTATGAGTTTAGTAGACTTATAATGAGGAATCCAAATGATTATGTGCTGGTTAATGGAAATTTTAAAACTTTATCAAAAATAGATCATAAAAATAATTCAAATGAAGATAAAGGAGGAAATGGTGATCCGTGTCTAACTAATGGTAAACTTGAGGTGCTAGGAAATTTTTCACAACTAATAGGTGCTGATCATACTGGTGATCCACGAAATTTCAGCACTGCTGAAAATCACACAACAATTTTAAGTGGACGGGGTAAACAGGAAATAAGATTTGACAGAGCAGTTGTACAGAGCAACTATGAGCATTCATTTTTTGAAAATCTTATTATAACTAAACCACTTGAAGTTGGATATACTCTTATACTGATAGAAGAGGGTTCAACAAAAGCATGGAGGAATTTAATAGAAAGATTTTCATATACTCCTGGAGAACCTGAAGAAGTAGAAAATATACCTTTAGAAAGGCATGGTATAGGAATTGTATCTGTTTATGCTAAAATATATGCACTAGGTGGATTTAAAGACGGTGTATTTTATAATGTAATAAATGAATATGATCCGATTGAGGGTATATGGACTGACAAGCAAATGAATATGCAGATAGCAAGAAGGAGTATGGGAGTTGCTGAAATTGATAATCAGATATACATATTAGGTGGTCAAAGTAGTAATGGTTATGAAGGAAGTATTGAAAATTATTCAGTGGTAACGCAAACAGGAAATATAATTAATACAAATGGAAATATGACACCTAGATCAGAGATGACAACAGTAGCTTTAGGGAATAAAATATATGTAATAGGTGGATATAATAGTAATGGCTGTAGTGATATATTAGAGGTTTACGATACTGTTAATAATGAGTGGAATAATAAAGATAGTATGTCGGTAGCAAGAAGGGGAGCTGCAGCAGTTGTATTTGAAGGAAATATATATGTCATTGGAGGTAAAAATAATTCAGGAGAATATGTATCCACTGTTGAAAAATATAATATTGATTCAGGAAATTGGGAAACTATAGGTAATGGTCTAAAATATCCAAGAGCTTATTTAGGAGCTGAAGTCATAGAGGGTAAAATATATGCACTTGGAGGATTTAACGGTACTTCCCATTTGTCTGTTGTAGAGGCATTTGATCCTGAAAAACCTGAAGAAGGCTGGAAAGATTCCCATAATATATTTAAACCAGTGCTTGACTATGGGGAATACAAGAAACTTCCAGAACCAAGGAGTTCATTTGGAACAGCAGTGGTATATAATCAAATATATTTAATTGGTGGGGAAGATGAAAATGGACTTATAAAAAGACCTCAAAAATATGTTGTTGGTGATATGCCAGGGTTAAAAATGTACACTGGATCAATTGTAAGGAATACTGTGGGTGACAGAATTTTGTCGGGTAATTTTTCTAATAGCATAACTGATTTGAGTATAGACTCACCAGGGGTATCAATTAGTTTAGAAAGGACATATAATTCATCAGATAATGATGAGGAGACATTTATAGGAAAAGGTTGGAGATTTAATTACGATTCATATTTAGAAATTAAACAAAACTATGGAAGAGTTAAAGCATCTGCTTTAAATGTTAGAACTGGAGCAGGTACAGGTCATCAATCAATAGGGCTTGCAGCAAGGGATTCTATATTAAATCTTGAAATTGAAAATGGCCAAGCCAAAATATATAATGGCAATTGGTATAAAGTATACTTATTAAACGATGAGTATTACGTACACAGCAGATATGTTGATGTTATTGTGTCGGGTGTTGAGATAAAAACAGGAGCTGGAACAAGTCTGGTATTTGACTATGATTTTAATGAAAATGAATATATAGCTCCATATGGCAATTATAACAAACTATTTAAAGATGATAATGAAGATAAGTATATTCTTGTTAAAAATGATATGACAAAGTACGAATATAAGACAAGTTCAGGAGATAATTTTTACAGGCTGGATTTGATTAAAGATAAGTATGAAAACGAATTAGAAATAAATGGTAGCTTACAAAATGGGATATATAGAATTAACGGAATAAGTGATGGAGCAGGAAGGTCTTTGACATTTTATTATGACGATATAGAAAACATTGTAATAGTAGAAGATAATGAAGGAAGAACATTTGAATACAAAATAAATAATAATGGAGAGCTTGAAGAAGTTATAAATGAATATGGAAAAGGTACATTATATACTTATTATACTGACCATGAAGAGAATGAAGATAATATTGGGAAATTAAAAGATATAAAAATACAGGTGGAAAAAGAAGTTGAAGGTCAAATTGTTGAAGAGTATGAAAGAATAATGACAAATTTTTATGACAGACATGGGAGAATGTTTAAGCAAGAAGATGCATATAAAAAAATAAAATACTGGCTCTTTTTAGATATGTATGCAGATGAAAATGCAAAGGAAGATACTGGAGAAGAAGTTTTAGGTTCTGTAAAGAGACAGTTTATAGACCAGAATAATATAGCCACCACAATAGAGTATAGTAGCTTTTTAAAGCATCCAATAAGAGAAGAACATGCAGATGGTGGTGTAATCGAATATGAATATGAAATAGATTACAACAATGATTGGGAAGATATAACAAATATAGGTATGGATCAAGCTTATAAAGTTCAAGGGAATAAAGATAGCAGATATTTTACAAGGGATAAATACGGTTATACCACTATGCGTAAAACTGATGCAAATGGAAATCTTAGAAAAGTGACAGAACGTTATGACGCAAGTGAGATGTTAGTGGATAATGCACCGTACACAGAATATTCATATGACTATGATTGTGATGAAACTAACTTCAAAGTTACAAATAATCTCATAAAAGTAGAAGAGAAAAAAGCAAATGATATAACCGATTCTATGACAGAATATATATATGATGGAGTGAAATTAATTGAGATAAAAGAGCGAATTGACGCTAACAACTATGCAATAACTGAATATACATATGATTCTACCCACCACATAAAAGGTCTTGTGGAAACTGTTACACATCCTGATGGAGTTATTACTACATTTGAATATCATCAAAATGGATATTTAGAAAAAGCAAAAGATCAAGATGGAAATGAAACAGAATATGATTATGATGGAGTTGGAAGAATATTAAAAGAGACTTCACCAATGGGATTTGAAACAATTTACCAATATGAAGGAGTAATAGAAAAAATAATAATAAGTAATGGAAATGGAATGGATAGCACAATACTAACAAAACAAGACGGATATGGGAATGTAATAAGAGAGGTATCTTCTAAACAGTATGAAGAAGGTGGAGAATATGGAACAGAGTACAAGTATAACTTAAGAGGAGAGATTATAGAAAAGATAGAAAGACTAACAACAGGAGATACATATGTTACAATTTATGAATATGACAATGCAGGAAACTTACAAAAAGAGATAAAACCTAATGAAAATATTTACATAACAGAATATGATAAAATGAACAGAATAAAAAAATTAAGTTTTATGAAAGATGCTAATTCAGACGTAATTTTATTGGAAGAATATATTTATACAATGCCTGAACGTGAATCAGGAAGTAATCTAAGAAACAATGTGGTGGAAAAGAGACTATATTACAAAAAAGGAGTAGGTGGATATGCTCCTACAGAGTATATAAAAACAAAAGTAACAAGAGATTATAAAGAAAATACAGAAAAAATTGAAGAAGAAGGATTAATACCTCTTGTAAAGATATATTCTGAAAATAATAAATTGATGAGAGAAACAAGGGGAGATAGAAATACCTGGTATGCATATGACGGTTTGGGAAGAATAACTGCAAAAAGAACTCCAATTGAAGAAAAAGATGGTCAGATATATTATACACGGGCAAAATATGAATACAGTCCAGGAGGAAATCTAGAAGCAAAACTAACTGGACTTGAAAAAGTGTTATCGACAGAAAATCCAGAAACATATATTGGTGAAATTTACGAATATGATGACAACGGCAGATTGGAGAAAATATTTGTTCAAGATGTAGAATATGTGTATGATGGTGTGGAAGTGACTGGAAATATTACAGTTACAGAAACTTTTAACTATGAGTATGACGATGATGGTAACACTAATAAAGAAAGTATAACAATTGATAATGAAACTAGAATAATTAGATACATAAATAATCAATTTGGCTTACCTGAAACAAAGTACGAATTTGTTTGGCCAGAGGATATTTATGATATACCTAATGAAGAAACTGGAATATTTGCAATAGTTACAGATTATGAATATGACAGTGATGGAAACACAATAAAAGAGACAACAAGAGCCAAAAAGATTGACGTCCAAAATGATTATAATGTACTTGAAGAATATGGAGCTGAAGTTGTTGTAGAACATCAGTATGATGACTACAGAAGGGTAGTGAAGACTATTGAAAAAGGAGATGTTATCCTTGAAGAGAGCAGCGGTTCACAGCCGGTTACACAGGATATAATAACAGAAGCAAAATATGATTGGCAAGGAAGACTTGTAGAAGTTATAGACGGAAGAGGAAATATAACAGAATTCTCATATACATATGATGATTCTGGGCTTATTGAGAAAGCAATACAAACGCTAGATGAAGAAGATGTAATAAGTGCAGTATATTACGACTGGGCAGGAAGAGTTATTGCAGAAGTGTCCCCAGAAAATTATGATTCTACAGCAGTTCTTAATCAGATGAACAGAACTATATATGAGTATGAAGAAAATCAATTAGTTGAAAAAAGATATATAGGTGCTTTGTCTGAATTTACTTTAGGATCACAGCCACAAAGACAGACATCTAATATAAATATGGTAATAAGAAGTTATGAATATGATGATTATGGCAATAGGATAAAAGAATGGGATGGAGCAGGATATCAAGGTGATTACTATATAGAGTATGAGTATAATCTTGCAGATATGCTGGCAAAAGTTATAGATCCTGAAGTGGCTCAAATTGGAGGAAATACAACCAAATATGAATATGATGGACTTAGAAGATTAAGCGTTAAGACAAGTCTTAATGGAAATACAATAGCAAATGGTCATCCAGAAGGGATATTTTATTCTAAAACAGCATATGATTATGACTATTTAGGCAATGTAACAAAAAAATGGGTTGGAAGAGGAGAAACAGATAGTTTTGATCCAAGACTAGATGGAGTCCTTGTAGAAGAAAACATATATGATGTTTTAGGTAATCTAAAATTTAATACTGATGGAAATGGCAATACGACAAAATATAAATATAATTTACTTAATAAACTAAAAGAAGTAGAGTACCCGATTGATAACACGATGGAAATGGACGGTACATTAGCATATAAAGTAAATTATGAATATGATGCAATAGGGAATTTAAGAAGACAAATTGATAATTACGGTAAAGAGAATTTATACGAGTATGATGAGGGCGGAAGACTTCAATCGCAAACTTCACAGAAAAGCGATGGAACACAATCTATAACGGTTGAAAAAAGATATGATTCAAATGGAAATGTCAGGTTTGAAATTGATGGAGAAGGAAATGAGACAGAGTATAAGTATGATGAATTAAATAGGCTTGTAGAAATAAAAAATGTGGTGACACAAGACAGTGAAACGGTAGAGCATATTGAAAGTTATACATATGATAAAAACGATAATCTTTTAACAACTACAAATACAGCAACAAGAGATGGAAACACATTCCAAAGCAGCAGTGAGAATAGATATGATGAAATTAATAGACTTATTGAAAGAAAAGATGCTTATGAGGTGTCAATTGAAAAAATCATATATGATGAAAGTAATCGTCAAATATATTCATATAATGCATTGAACAATAGAACTGATTATGAATATGACAAAAATGATAGGCTTGTAAAGACAATTAACCCTGAAATACCACCTGGTCAAAGAAGTATTGAAAGTTATACATATGATTTTTCTGGGAATCTAATGATTAAAGAAGATGGAGAAAATAATCAGACTACATATGTATACGACGAATTTAATAGACTTGAATATGTAATTGATTCAGAAAGTAAAAAAACAAGCTACAAATATGATATAAACGGCAATATGATAAAGCAGGAGATGTTTGATACCAATGAAAATATAGTTATTTCAATAGAATACCAGTATAATGCATGGAATCTTATGACAAAAAAGATAGACCATAATGGAGACGAAAATGATAAGAGAACTTTTGAAGAGTATAAGTATAATGCAAAAGGAGAACTTTGCAAGAAGATAGGAAGGAGCAGTTATGAAAGTATTGCTGTTGGTACAGAAGTGTTGTATGAGTATGATATTCATGGAAGGCTTAAAGAAGAAATTGCATCTAAGCCCCTGCATTCAACAGTAACAATATCATATGAATATGATGATAATGGAAACCAAATAAAAGTGACAGACGATACAGGAGAAACGGTACGAACTTACGATGAGCTAAACAGGGTAATAAGTAAAAATGTACCTAATATAAGTGGCGAAGCTGTATACAAATATGATATAATTGTGCTTGACGGAACAGATTACTTAATTGCAGAAATAAGCTTAGACAATAAAGGAAATGAGTCAACAAAAGTATATGATAAGGCAGGGAGGTTGAAATATGTAATAGATGATGAGCTGGTATCAGGTTCATCAATATCTAATGTAAATCCTGAAAAGGTAACAAAATATAGCTATTATGATAATGGAGCAAGAGAGAGTGTAAGTCACCCACAATTTACTGAAGGATCCAATACATATAGGTATAGGCAATTATATAATTATCGAAATGATGGTTTATTGAATATATTGATTACTCACAAGATGGAGATAACACCAAACGGTGAAACGGTTAATTCTCAATTAGAGAGATTTCAATACTATTATGATAAAGCAGGAAATCAGACTTCAAAATTTGAAATTGTAAATGGAGTTGCCAAAGGATGGACGTATTTTGAGTATGATGACCTCAATAGATTAAAGAAGGTAATAGAGCCCAATGGAAAAGAAACAGTATATACCTTTGATGCAGCAGGGAATAGAAAAACAGAAGCAATAACAGAACAAGGTATTACAACTAATAAAACTTATCACTATAATGAAAGAAACTGGTTGACAGAAATAGAAGTATCAGGAGCAGAGACAATAGAATATAGTTATGATAAAGAAGGAAATCAAATAAGAGTAAGGCAAATAGACGGTGGAATTACAGAGGTTATTGCAGAGTATAAATATGATCCATTAAACAGGCTAATAGAAACAGTTACAGATGCAGGTACAGTGACATTTGCATATAACGGTGAAGGAAGAAGAGTAGAAAAGAGTACAGGGTCAGAGACAACATATTATCTTTATGAGTATGACAAAGTAGTACTTGAGGTAGATGGTAATGAAAATCAGATAGCAAGAAACTTGTACGGAATTAATCTATTAATGAGAGATGTTGATGGAGATTCTTACTACTATGTGTATAACGGACATGCTGTGGACTTCAAAAATTCAATCTGGCTA
>VLTH01000002.1:996224-1001591 GCA_008125075.1 Acetivibrio alkalicellulosi
TTCTTACTACTATGTGTATAACGGACATGCAGATGTAACAGCGTTGATAAATGCAAATACAGGAAACGTTGATGCAACATATTACTATGACCCATTTGGTAATATATTAGAGTCTACAGGAAATGTAAACAATAATATTACATATGCAGGCTATCAATATGATGAAGAGACAGGACTTTATTACCTGAATGCAAGAATGTATGATCCAAAGATAG
Organism: Acetivibrio alkalicellulosi; assembly: GCA_008125075.1. Classification (GTDB taxonomy): domain Bacteria; phylum Bacillota; class Clostridia; order Acetivibrionales; family Acetivibrionaceae; genus Herbivorax; species Herbivorax alkalicellulosi. The sequence continues at coordinate 996,440 of VLTH01000002.1, forward strand.
CAAGATTCTTGCAAGAGGATACATACAGGGGTGATCCAAGGGATCCGTTGAGTTTGAATTTGTATGTGTACTGCCATAATGAGCCGATTATGCATTATGACCCAACAGGTTATGTATTAAAATTAACACAGTGGGATTTAAATAACCTGTCTCGTGAAAATCAAATGCTAATATCTGAGTATGTTGATGGATATCATACTGCCAAAACTGCAATGCAAAGAGCATCAAACCCTTCAGCTAGAAGTGAATATGAAAAACTTAGGGATACATATTTTAGAAGAGCAGAAGATCTAAGAAATATTTATAGACAAGGGAATGAATTCGCCACATCAGAGGGTTATACTACTGTAGTATCGAAAACTGGTGGATTTGTTACATATGATAGACCAGCAAATATAACATCACCACTTGGATATAATTACTATAGACAAAATGTTAATAGATCAACAGCTTTAAATAGTTCAATAAATTTCGGTTTATGGGGTATGAATATTAATCAAATAGGTTATGGTTTAACAAGAACAACATATGGTGGATCAAATGTATATATATTCATAGCAAATCCAAACAAAATTATTTTTAGTCTAGGAAAGCATACTTACAACAAAGAAATGGGGCAAATAACTAATTTGGGGAAATCTACACATGAAAAATTAAGTGACATAATAAAATATGAACAAAGTCAAGGTAAAAATATAGAGTTTGGTATTAATTTAGGGTTTTATAATATGAACGATAAAAATGTAGATCATTATGGTGCATTGTTTTTTAACGGAGTTGAACATGCTAAGTATCAATTTAGATGGGGAGTTAATGACTATGAAAATTTAGTACGAGAGCATAATAGTTTAATTTATTATAAAGATGGGACTACTTCAGTTCGCAGAGGGCTAACTGTAGAACAATTAAGAAATATGAAAAATGAGGTAAATTGGATTGTTGGAGGAGGATATACATTGGTTGTTGATGGAAAACAAAGTATTAGCCCTAACATTGAAGGAAATTATATGTATGCACATAGTTCAAAAAATCCAAGAACACTTTTAGGCCAAAGAAAAGATGGTTCATTTATAATAGTTGGTGTAGATGGAAGAGGTGCTGGTGGAAGCGAAGGATTAACTGCAGAACAATCTTCTAATTTAATGTTTGAATTAGATGCAATTAATGCAGTGAATTTTGATGGAGGAGGAAGCACTACTGTTTGGCATAAAGGTACTATAGTGAATGTGCCTTCTGATGGTAGTCAGAGATCAATAGGTTCAAGCTTACTAGTAGTAAAATAGGTTTTTGAGACATGAAATCACTTTTGCTAACAAGTGAAAGTGATTTCTTATAAAAAATGCTTTAAAAAAGGAGATGTCAAAAATGAAAAAAATATATGTTATAATACCTATATTTTTGATTTGCATCATTTTTGTAACTATATTAACTAACAAATTTATACTAAATCCAATAACGAAAGAACAGCCAAAAGATACATTAGCAGAACAAATTGATAGTATTAATTTGTATGAAAACACCATAAATAATGAAGATATTAGTAATAAACTTGAAAAAAAATATAGCCAAATAACAACTTTAGAACACAAAAATTTAGATATTGGATTCAGCATTATTTATCCAGTATCATGGGAATTAACGGATGAAATACATGCAAGCAGAGGAGCAATTGGAAGTTTTTTTAGAGGAAAAATTAAAGAAGGGTTGACTCTAGAGCAATCGTATTTGAAATACCCTGAAAGACATATTAATGGCAAATTTTCTTGTACATATAATCATGAAAAAATGTATGAAGAAAAAATTCTATATTGGAAAGAAGTTCTTGATGATTATACGTTAATTAATATCACAACAAAAGAAGGTTTGGATGGTTTGATTATCAAAGGAAAAAGAAAAATGCAAAGTGATTATTTTATAGAGTTTTATTATATTGTTACGTACAACGAAAATTTATTCGAAATGGAGATTAGAATGATGACCGAAGAATCATATACTAAATACAAAGATTTACTTATAGCTGTGTCAAAAGGAGTTAAATTAATAAATATAGAAGATTGATTTATTGCGTGTAGACTTCAAGTGTGTCCTGGTAACGTGTCGGCATGTTTGAAAAGTGGGAATTTTAACCCTAAAAAAATTGGTACGGTTTACTTAACAAAAGTTAAAGTATAGAGACTTAAATTAACAATAACTAATCAATCTTGAGGCATAATATAGTTATTTTCACTATATTATGCCTTTTGTTAATTATAAACATGTATAAATATTGTTGAAGGTTGCAATAAATCAATCTGGCTAAAATACGAGCCAATATTTAACAAATAAAGCAAGTGCAATATACAATTTTATACTTTTAAAACAATAATAACTTAATCAAAAAACAAGCATTGTGGCAATCTAAACCAAGATGCTTGTTTTTTTGCATAACAAAATAAGCTATTAAAAATTAAAAAACCTGTAACTGTTAGGCAACTTTTTTGTAGCTGTGATAAAGTCCTCCAAGAATCGGCTTTGAAACCAATTTAGTATTTTCTACCTTAGTTTCTGGAGGTTTTTCTGATAAAATTGGAATTTGACAATTAAGTCCTTGATGTGTTCTGACAGGATGATAATACTCTTTTAAATAATTATTGAGCAAATGCTCCAAATGCTTCTGATTAAATGGAATAATATGATTTAATAACTCAGCTCTCAATATACCTACTGCTCTCTCGCAAACTCCATTTTGTCTGGGTGATTTTATTCCTGTCCTTTTAGACTTGATATTTGCATTAGATAAAAACTCTTTAAATAACTTTGATATAAAAGTAGGATCATTATCATGAATTAAATACTTTGGTGTTTCTCCAAAAGGAGTTGCTTCTCTTATTTGTTGTGCTACCCATGCCGAGGATGGGTTAGTTGTAACTGCAAAGTGTTCAATCTTCCTTCTGTCATGGCTAATTATAATAAAGACATACAACACTTTAAAATATAGAGTTGGAACAGTGAAAAAGTCCATTGCCCAAATTTCTTTCCTATGATTTTTAAGGAATGTTTTCCATGACTGTTTTTGTTTTTCACTTGGTGGCTTTCTTATTTTAGGTATATACTTAGCAATTGTATTTGGAGAAGGTGCATCAGTTATGGCAAGGTCAACTAATCTTTCGTGTATCTTTTCAGGTGATAGTAATGGGTTTTCCTTATGTATACGCTTGATAAGTTCAATTGTTTTTCTTGAAATTTTAGGTCTGCCACATTTTTTTGACTTGCGCATCCAGTGAAACTTAAAAGCTGTTTTATGCCAGCCAATAACAGTTTCAGGCTTAACAATAACTAAATCCTCTTTCCATCTTGAATAAAACTTTGAAAGTAAAACCCATAACTGACGGTAGTTAGGTGTAACAGTTGGTTTAGGTGTTATTTTATCAATCACCTTTTGGTTTAAAAGAGCTACCTGACTTCTAAGAGCTATTATTTCTTCAACTTTTTCTTCCTCAGACATAAATTTTATTAATATAAAACCAAGTAACATTTGTAACCATTGTTTCACATATAAATGAATACCTTTATAATTATACATCTTATCAACTCCAACAACGTAATTTATACAAGGATTGTAACTGCATGTATTACAGAAATTAAGAAATATAAATATGAGTATGATATTCATGGAAGGCTTAAAGAAGAAATTGCATCTAAGCCCCTGCATTCAACAGTAACAATATCATATGAATATGAGTGCGCCAAGCAAAGTTTGGCAATTTCAGTCGGTGAAAGTCCGACATGGGAAAAGGCTAGCCACCACTCATTACTGTAGGTCTACAGGTAAATTGGTAACAGTTTGACTGGTTGCAAGACCGCAGCAATACGCAGGCTGCAACGCAAGTGAAGGGATTGAGCTCCGAAACGTAGGAATTTGGGACTGGTCGAGGCTTTTCATATATGCCGAAGGCAATATAGCTTTATGCGATAAGGCAAGTATAAAGCTGCACCCCGGGGTCAGAGACCGTGGCATGTGTATAAATGGAATTGACAGAAACTTGGGAGACCCTGCATGTCCGTGTAAACGGTAGGAGAAATCAAAGCTTGAACAAAGCAAGACAATCCGATAAGTGTAGGGAGTCGGACTCCGCCATAGTACCGATGAATCGATTAATAACCGTGGATGGGAAGGGCGAGAGCGCAAAGAACAATCTTACAGGGAAACACTTCCTGTACACAGAGGCAGAGGAGGAATTTGAAGTGGAAACTAAACTGGCAAGAGTAGCAGAGATATCAAAAGCAAACCCAAATGAGAAGTTCAACAACATAATTCACTTGATAAGCCCTGAAATGCTGGAGATGTGTCATAAAGAAATGGATACAAATAAAGCAACAGGAGTAGATAAAATTACCAAGAAAGATTATGAGAAAGAGCTAGAAGCAAATATACTCAAGCTATGGCAAAGTCTTAAGAATTTTAGCTATAAACCACAACCTGTGAAAAGGGTGTACATTCCAAAAGCAGGTAGTGATAAGCTAAGACCATTAGGAATACCTGCATATGAGGATAAATTAGTTCAAACAGCGATGGCTAAAATACTAACAGCTATCTATGAACCTATATTCATGGAATTTTCATATGGATTTAGAGGACAAAGAGGTTGTCATCAAGCATTAAGTGGGCTCACATATATACTTGAAAATAAGATAATTAGATATGTAGTGGATGCAGATATAAAGGATTTCTTTGGGAGCGTAAGTCATGAATGGGTTATAAAGTTTATGGAACATAAGATTTCAGACAAGAATTTTATAAGACTTGTCAAAAGAATTTTAATGACATCGATAAGCGAGAAAGGAACTACAATCCAAAGCACCCAAGGATGCCCGCAGGGAGGACCAGTATCTCCAGTAATATCTAACATATATTTACACTATGTTCTTGATCTGTGGTTGTAGATCTGTGATTTATTTTATACATAAAAAGTCATATTAGTTTATCCATGAAAAATGTTAAAAATCAAATTAATATATACAAGTTTTACGATACTGTCTCTAGAAAAATCAAATTAAGGTATCCAATATTTTTTAAGTATAATTTGATATAAAAAAAGAGACGATATCAATTATCATCTCTATACAAAAAGTTAATTTAATCAATAGGTTCTAAATTGTCAAAAGCAGTTTC
>VLTH01000002.1:1001691-1011094 GCA_008125075.1 Acetivibrio alkalicellulosi
TGTTTTGAGAGTGAATTCGAAGCTAGGGAATTTCTGAGGATGCTCAAAGAAAGATTGAAGAAATTTAATCTTGAATTGGCAGAGGACAAAACTAAAATCATAGCATTTGGAAGATTTGCAGAAAGCGATTTAAAGAAAACGGAAGAGGCAAGCCTCCAACATTTGATTTTCTTGGATTTACACACTACTGTAGCAGGAGTGCAGATGGAAAAAGGTTTAGAGTGAAAAGGACTACCGCCAAAAAGAAGAAAAGAGCAAGCAAAGAGAAAGTATCAAGATGGATAAAGGAAAATATGCATGAGAGACCTAAATGGCTGGTAAGTGAGTTAAACAGGAAACTTGCTGGTTACTTCAATTATTATGGAGTAACCGACAACGGAAGGCAGATTCAAAAGATGCGTGAATATGTTGTAAGAGTTTTATATAAAGCACTTAAGAAAAGGAGCAACAGGAATAAGCTTACATGGGAAAGTTTTAATAAGATTATAAAGGGATATAAATTAAAGAAAGCATACACGAAAGTAAATATTTATAATGTTATGAAAACACTTGCTTTAGAGAAACTGTGAATGTTCTTTAGCGAAGAGCCGAATGTGGGAAAACTACAAGTTCGGTTCTGTGAGGAGTGCGAGGCGGCAACGCCTCCGCTTACTTGACTAAAGAAGGAAATCAAATAAGAGTAAGACAAATAGACGGTGGAATTACAGAGGTTATTGCAGAGTATAAATATGATCCATTAAACAGGCTAATAGAAACAGTTACAGATGCAGGTACAGTGACATTTGCATATAACGGTGAAGGAAGAAGAGTAGAAAAGAGTACAGGGTCAGAGACAACATATTATCTTTATGAGTATGACAAAGTAGTACTTGAGGTAGATGGTAATGAAAATCAGATAGCAAGAAACTTGTACGGAATTAATCTATTAATGAGAGATGTTGATGGAGATTCTTACTACTATGTGTATAACGGACATGCAGATGTAACAGCGTTGATAAATGCAAATACAGGAAACGTTGATGCAACATATTACTATGACCCATTTGGTAATATATTAGAGTCTACAGGAAATGTAAACAATAATATTACATATGCAGGCTATCAATATGATGAAGAGACAGGACTTTATTACCTGAATGCAAGAATGTATGATCCAAAGATAGCAAGATTCTTGCAAGAGGACACATATAGAGGGGATATTAATGATCCATTGAGTTTGAATCTGTATGTTTATTGCGCCAATAATCCTATAACTTATTACGATCCAACAGGACATTTTTGGCAAAGGATAAAAAAAGGTACTGAATGGGTTCAAGACAAATCAATTCAGGCTAAAGATGCTGTAGTTGAGACCGTATCAAACGTTTGGGATACAACAACAGATTATGTTTCTGCTGGGTATAACCACCTAATAGATAAAACTAATAATGCTGTATCACTAATCAAAAACGTTGCTAACATTGCTGATGAAATCGTAAAAGAATGGGATTGGAATTCTACCGAACCACCTTTAAAGAAATATGGTGTTAACGAAATTCCTTCATCTGGAGATATGACTTCTAATTTTGCCTCGTCTTTAACGGGAGATTTTTTAGGAATAGTAAGTGAATTAGATAATTATGATAAAGCTCTACATGGATATATTCGTGATAATAACATGATTCAAATACTTCCTAAAAACAATATTGCTACTTATAAACCTTATGAAAAATTTGCAAAATCGGCTTCAAAAGTTGGAACTGCAATTACAATTACTACTAACACATTAGATGTTCTTAATACATGGACGGCAGATAGTGGTAATACAAACACAAAAAGAGTACAGAAAACAGCTATCCAGTTGGGAGGTACATTAACATCACTGGGAGTTGGTTATGGTACAGGAAAACTAGTTGCTAAAGGAATTGGGGGTGCTAAAGTCACAGCAGGGCTTAGTCTTGGAGTCATACCTGTGGCAATTGGATTAAATTATGGAACATCATGGCTTATAGATAAAGGTCAAAACTATTTATATAAAAAATATGATATTAAATAGACTAGGAGATGGTTTGGTGCAAGTATTCAAATACAAAAAATATATACACATACTTAATTTTATTTCTATAATATTTAATTTGTTATTATTTATACTAGTAAGGCTTTTAGGAGGATCTAATTTAGACATAATATTAATTTTAGCTGCTATAATTGCACTATTTGGATTTGTTAATGCTCTATATTCAAAGTACATTATTGATGATGAAGGAATAAGAAGAAAAACTATATTTGGACAAAATATTATAAAATGGAGCAAGATATCTCGTGTATACAGTCAGCCTGCGGGAAAATTAGTTAAAGTTTCTGTGGTTATATGTAGTGATAAAAATATAATTATAAATGCTTGGATAAAAGATTATAAAAAGCTATTACAAGAAATTATTAATAAATGTAGTTCTAAAAAAATTCAGGTTGATACCAAGGTATGCGAAATATGTAAACAATAAGTTGAATTGTATGTTGTTGTGTCGGCATGTTAGAAAAGTGGCAATTTTAGCTCTGGAAAAATTTGTCGTGTCGGTTGCAAAAATTCAATCGGGCTAAAATATGTACTAATATTTTGTCGGCATGTTTGAAAAGTGGGAATTTTAACCCTAAAAAAATTGGTACGGTTTACTTAACAAAGGTTTAAGTATAAAAACTTAAATTAACAATAGTTAAACATTTCAGAGGATGGACGTATTTTGAGTATGATGACCTCAATAGATTAAAGAAGGTAATAGAGCCCAATGGAAAAGAAACAGTATATACCTTTGATGCAGCAGGGAATAGAAAAACAGAAGCAATAACAGAACAGGGTATTACAACTAATAAAACTTATCACTATAATGATAGAAACTGGTTGACAGAAATAGAAGTATCAGGAGCAGAGACAATAGAATATAGTTATGATAAAGAAGGAAATCAAATAAGAGTAAGGCAAATAGACGGTGGAGTTACAGAGGTTATTGCAGAGTATAAATATGATCCATTAAACAGGCTAATAGAAACAGTTACAGATGCAGGTACAGTGACATTTGCATATAACGGTGAAGGAAGAAGAGTAGAAAAGAGTACAGGGTCAGAGACAACATATTATCTTTATGAGTATGACAAAGTAGTACTTGAGGTAGATGGTAATGAAAATCAGATAGCAAGAAACTTGTACGGAATTAATCTATTAATGAGAGATGTTGATGGAGATTCTTACTACTATGTGTATAACGGACATGCAGATGTAACAGCGTTGATAAATGCAAATACAGGAAACGTTGATGCAACATATTACTATGACCCATTTGGTAATATATTAGAGTCTACAGGAAATGTAAACAATAATATTACATATGCAGGCTATCAATATGATGAAGAGACAGGACTTTATTACCTGAATGCAAGAATGTATGATCCAAAGATAGCAAGATTCTTGCAAGAGGATACATACAGGGGGGACCCAAGGGATCCACTTAGTTTGAATCTGTATAGTTATTGTCATAATGAACGTGTGCCCAACAAGGCACTTAAAACTTGCTGGTGAAAGTCCAGTAGTAATAAAAAGGTAGAATTACTTAGCTGAGCACGGATGGGGAAAGAGATTGAACTGTCTAAGCGTGCTGACAAACTCTGATTCAGTCAGGGGAGCAAATGCACAGGCTGTAACGAAAGTGAACACAATAGTAGCCTCAAAATGACATAGTGTCAAAGGTCGAGCCTTTGTTCGTTGGGCGAAGACAGCAGTGAACAGCATGACTACCAATTGGCTGTTCATCTTTGATGGGGTGGAAGTGGTTGCATGTGCAGAAGGTTTTAAGATGTAAGTGGGGAAGCCCTACCCGTCCCAATGAGAAATACATTGGAGCAAGTTAAGCTGTATAACCGAGAGGGAAGTCAGCCGAAAGGTGGGAGGGTGGCGGAACGGCACGTAGTACCAATGATCCTGATTCAACATAAAATCAGAGGAGGGAAGGAGCCGAACTAATGATAATACTTTCAACAATAATAGGAGGCAAGGTAGTGAGGACAGGAGCTACTAGGAAATTGCAGGAATTGAGAAGAAAGATATATCTTACAGCGAAATCTGAAAAGCAAAAGAAATTTTGGGGACTATATTGTCATGTAGCAAAGGAAGAAGTGCTTCGAGAGGCATATAAAGAAGCAAAGGAAAACAAAGGAGCAGCAGGAATAGATAACAGAACCTTTGAAGATATAGAACAATATGGAGTTGACAAGTTTATCGCGGAAATAAGAGAAGAACTTGTTCAAGGAACCTACAGACCTGATAAAAACCGAATAGTTTACATAGAGAAAGAAAATGGCAAGTTAAGAAAATTAGGAATTCCAACAATAAAAGATAGAGTAGTTCAAGGAGCTATAAAGCAGATAATTGAACCAATATTTGAAGCTGATTTTAGTGAAAATTCCTATGGATACAGACCTAAAAGATCACAGCATCAAGCAGTTACAAAAGTAAGCACCGGAATCATGAGAAGATTTACAAAAATCATAGACCTGGATTTAAGTGCATACTTTGATAACGTAGATCATTATATTCTAATGAAGAAAATAAAGAAAAGAATAAAAGATGATAAACTTTTAGGACTGATAGGGAAGATATTAAAAGCTACAGGAAAGAAAGGTGTGCCTCAAGGGGGCGTCATATCAACAATTCTAAGCAATATATACCTAACAGAAATAGATAAAATGTTTGATAAAGGGATTAAAGAAACAGAGTACAATGGATACCAGCAGATGGACTATTGTCGTTTTGCTGATGATACTGTTATTCTCGTAAATGGACATCCCTCATTAGATTGGCTTGTCAAGAAATCATTTAGAAGGCTCAAAGAAGAACTAGTTAAACTAAAGGTGAGCTTGAATGAGGAAAAGACAAAAGTAGTTGATATGAATAAGGGAGAAACTTTTGACTTTTTAGGTTTTACATATCGAAAAGTAGAAACACCTAAAAGCCCAAGAGGTATGGTTTTGATAACGCCAAAGAAAAAGAAAGTACAGAATCTAGTAGCTAAAGTAAGAAATTACATAAGATCAAACAACAGCTTAAAAGTAAGTAAACTAATAGAAGGATTGAACGAAATATTAAGAGGTTGGGCTAACTATTATAGGATAGGTCACAGTAGCAGAATATTCTTGAGTGTAAAACAATGGGTAGAAAAGAAAGTCAGAAGGTATGTGAGGAAATCCCAAGGAAAGAAAGGCTTTGGATGGAAGACGTGGAGTAAGGAAGTAATATATGAAAAGTGGGGTCTATACAATGACTACCAGATAAGATATTACAACCAGAAAGCAAAACCATCACAATAGGAAACATAAACTGTAAGAAGAAGTCATTAAGTGAGCCGTATGAGGGAAAACCTCACGTACGGTTCTAGAGGCGGGTAATGGAAATGTAGCAATAGCTGGCACGCCATTACTCGACCAGACCAATTATGTACTATGATCCAACGGGTCGTTGGAGAGATGAAATAGAAGAACAATTTGCTTCAATGTTTTGGAACAAAGACGATTATGACGAAATGGTTAAACTAGTAAATAACTTTGAATATTATAACCAAATGTATTTAGATAGCACAAACACACAAGATAAAATATCTTATTATGAAGCTATGAATAGAGCTAAAAGAAAAAAAGATGAATTACGAAAAAGTAATAATAAACAAGGTGAATATAATTATTCAATTGAGAATGAAATAGATGGTTTGTATTTTAATGAAGCATATAGATTCGAAATAAATGCCAGTGGAGAATTTATAAACTATTTTGGACAAACTAATACAGTAAGTTCGAAAAATTTTGTTGGTATGCAAAATATAAATAGAAACGTTCCAAGTGGTTCAAATAATAATATAAACAATACTATTCATAATACAAACAGTACTCTAAGTGGTTCAAACATTAATATGAATAGTATTAACTCAAGTGGTTTAAATATTGATATAAACATTGATATATTAAAGGGAACAGGGATTGGGTTGTTAAGGAATCCTTTGGCAGGAACAAATTACTTTGTAAATAATAGTGCTGTTTATGGTTCAACAGTTTTTGAAATTGCTAATAGGTTTGATTATATTACGTTAAAAAATGGTGCTATTCGTAATCGTCCAATTTTTAGAGTTGATAGCCCTCATGCTAGGTATAATTATAATCATATTAACGTTGAAAAAGGTCAAGTTTCATCTAGATTATTCAAAGATTATAATCACAAACGGATTTCTAAAAATACATTTAATGTAGCTAAAAATTATAAAACAGTGGCGAAAACCGCGAAATATGCTGGCAGAGGTTTAGTTGCAGTTAGTGTAGCTTATGATGCTTATGATATATACGGTGCTTATATGAATGATGGAAAAACAATTGGTAAAGAAACAATTGTAACAACATCAGGTGTTGCTGGAAGTTGGGGAGGCTCAATTGCTGGTGCGAAAGCAGGAGGAACTGGTGGTGCTTTAATAGGCACGATGATTTTCCCAGGACCTGGTACGATGATAGGAGGTTTTATAGGCGGTATAGGAGGCGGTATTGCTGGTGGTATAGCTGGTCGTAAAGCTGGTGAGGGTATCGCTGAAGCAATGCTGAAGTAATAATTTAAACTATACTAAATATTTAGAAAGGGAGAAAGAAATGTTTTTTAAAAGAGAATCCAAAAAAAAAGATTTAGATATACTAAAACACTTTTATTTAAATCATGAAAAAAAGTTTTTATATCTACACTCAGAAAAACCATTAAAAGAGTATTTCAATGAGTTTCAATATGAATTTATATTGAAAGATATTTTACAAAGATTTCTTGTAGAAAAAAAAGTTTGCATGAAAGTTAATAAAGGTGAATATTTCGGTTTGTTTTTTACTGGTTTCATGGATACTTGTGGATATAATAATTATGAAATATTATGGTTAAATAATGAAAAAGATGTACTGATCATTTTATTTGATTATTTAAATAGTGCTATAATTTGTAGCTTAGTCAATAATTACACAGGTATATGGACAAGAGATGAAGTAATTGAAATATACGCATATGATAAAGGAACTGAAAACATTAAAATACATCAAGACTTGTCAACCAAGAGGGAAGAATATGAATTTATGTTAAAACCTTCAGATGATGGAGAATCACTTAGTATATTCTTAACAAAGGATACCTCATTTGATTATATAAAGGAATTAATCTCAAGTGTTTTAGGTGATTATTTCATTAAACTAATTGTTAAATCAGGATTGTAAGTCTCAAAAATTCAATTGGACTAAAATATACACCAATATTTATTTAAAAACTAAAACAGAGCCAGAATTTTTAGGTATATTCTGGCTCTATCTTTTCTCAAAAATAAATTTTTGTGCATTTTAAAGCTCTAGCAGCTATTGATGTATTGAAGTTTTGCCATTTCAAAATCCAATTAAAAAGTTAAAAAGAGCTTTTAAGTCTCAAATGCTTTGAATATAAAAATCAGAAGCACTATTGACTTTTATATGTTTAATTTTTCGACTTTTGTCGTAAAGCTTCAATTTGTTCGAAAGTTAATCCTGTTGCTTTAATAATTAATTCTGAGTTAAGTCCCATAGATATAAGGTTCTTTGCAATTTCAAAAGACTTTTCTTTTTTAGCTGAACTAATCATATTAGCCCGTTCGTGCAAAGAGTATTCTCTAGCCTTATACAAAGCAAGAGTTTCTGAGTCTGAACTCAAGTATTCAAGTTTTTTTTCTGCTCTTTTAATTGCACTATCCATTTCAATCAACTCCTTTAAATCTTCTTCCGACAGCATTTTGTCAAAAAACTTAAGCCACCTATGAAGAGAATTCCCCTTTAAGTCTTTTTCTTTAAAAGCCCTGAATTTAGGCATTTCAATAAAGTGAACCTCTATTAAATCAGTTAAAAGATAATTTTCTTCTTCATCTTCCCAAAGATGATATTTTGAATGAAATTTATCCAGATCAAGAAATTCAAAATCCAATATGTTTATAGTAATTACCTTAGTAAGGTTTATATAATCATCACCTTTTTTTATTCCTTCAAGAAAAAGCTTTCCCCAGTAAAACATAGTTCTTTTTTCCATGTTATGCTGATTTGTAAGCTGTACTTCAATGTCTACCTGCATACCATCAGCTGTTTTCGCTCTTACATCAAGTCTTCCAGATTTGTCATAAATCATTTCTTTAGTCAATTCTTTATTATCAATAATTTTAAGCGATACAAGCTTTTTTCTATCTTCTAAATCAAGAACAGCATTAAGGAACGAAATCAAATTATCTTTACTTTCTTCCTCTCCCATTATTCTCTTAAAAATATAATCATTTAAAGGATTCAATCTTTGCATTTTAACTTTAGCCTCCATTTTTTATTTCCTCTAAATAAATTATAGCATTTTCTTCTTATGAATAACAGGGATTTAAACATTATTTATTATTCTACATCATGCCAAAAGGTTTATATTACATTGTAAGTTTCAATAATTCAATCTGGCTAAAATATGAGCCAATATTTAACATGTAAAGCATTGTGGACTTCAAAAATTCAATCAAGGTGATTACTATATAGAGTATAAGTATAATCTTGCAGATATGCTGGCAAAAGTTATAGATCCTGAAGTGGCTCAAATTGGAGGAAATACAACCAAATATGAATATGATGGACTTAGAAGATTAAGCGTTAAGACAAGTCTTAATGGAAATACAATAGCAAATGGTCATCCAGAAGGGATATTTTATTCTAAAACAGCATATGATTATGAGTGCGCCAAGCAAAGTTTGGCAATTTCAGTCGGTGAAAGTCCGACATGGGAAAAGGCTAGCCACCACTCATTACTGTAGGTCTACAGGTAAATTGGTAACAGTTTGACTGGTTGCAAGACCGCAGGAATACGCAGGCTGCAACGCAAGTGAAGGGATTGAGCTCCGAAACGTAGGAATTTGGGACTGGTCGAGGCTTTTCATATATGCCGAAGGCAATATAGCTTTATGCGATAAGGCAAGTATAAAGCTGCACCCCGGGGTCAGAGACCGTGGCATGTGTATAAATGGAATTGACAGAAACTTGGGAGACCCTGCATGTCCGTGTAAACGGTAGGAGAAATCAAAAGCTTGAACAAAAGCAAGACAATCCGATAAGTGTAGGGAGTCGGACTCCGCCATAGTACCGATGAATCGATTAATAACCGTGGATGGGAAGGGCGAGAGCGCAAAGAACAATCTTACAGGGAAACACTTCCTGTACACAGAGGCAGAGGAGGAATTTGAAGTGGAAACTAAACTGGCAAGAGTAGCAGAGATATCAAAAGCAAACCCAAATGAGAAGCTCAACAACATAATTCACTTGATAAGCCCTGAAATGCTGGAGATGTGTCATAAAGAAATGGATACAAATAAAGCAA
>VLTH01000002.1:1011194-1020299 GCA_008125075.1 Acetivibrio alkalicellulosi
TGATAGGTTAATCCTATGCACAATTGATCATCAATTTCTATTGCGTGGTTTAAAGCTTTTGTGAAATATTTTTTTGATCTTTCAAATAATGCTGCAACCATGCATATACTAGCATATGCTATTTCACTCAAACACAGATAACGTGTTATGGTTCTTCTTTTTTCTATAGTGTTAAGACTTATCTGTAGATCTGTGATTTATTTTATACATAAAAAGTCATATTAGTTTATCCATGAAAAATGTTAAAAATCAAATTAATATATACAAGTTTTACAATACTGTCTCTAGAAAAATCAAATTAAGGTATCCAATATTTTTTAAGTATAATTTGATATAAAAAAAGAGACGATATCAATTATCATCTCTATACAAAAAGTTAATTTAATCAATAGGTTCTAAATTGTCAAAAGCAGTTTCAAGAATAGCACTTTTAATGCAGGATTTTAAATATTGTTTTGTATTGTATATTAAAGTTTTTTCTTTTGCCTGTTTAAATTTAAATAAAGCTCTGTCAATGTGACATAATTTTAATAGAAGAACTACTTCTCTGTCAGAGAAATATAATTCTTTAATTATATTTTCAAGTAAAGGTTTTAAATTATCGTTAAAGTAAGCAATGCCTGAGTTATTGAATATATTTTCGATAATAATAGTTTCATCAGATGTTTTGTTCAAAGATTATCGCTCCTTTCAAATTGTAAGCTAATGACTGACTAACTGACTGACTTTTATTAATTAATGATCCAAAAGAATATCTATTCTATTTTCAAATCTTATATTAATTGCATTACTAGCAAGTAGCAAATTACTATGGTTAAGAGAACCTAATATATTAAGCGGACTGGTGTACGGATCAGTATATCCATTATATAAATTAAATCCCAGCCTTATTAATGATTTAGAAGATGAACAAAAGTCAACATTCTCATTCATTAAATCTGGTTTGATACAATTATTAAAAAAATCATAAATAAAGCATCTTTTCTTAAATAAATCACTATTTCCCGAAATAATATAAAATAATGCTTTTCTTTCAGTGTCACCAGGATGAAGGTTTATTTTTTGTAAAAGTTTAAAGTAGTTATTTTTATGTGTATTATTTAAAAAGTTCATAACTTAACTCCTCCCTATGTAAGTTCTATTTCATTTTGAGCACTCATGACAATATCGGTGTCAATAATAGTAGCTTTATTCATATAACCAATAACCAAACACTTATCAACAATGTTGTTTAACTTTCTAGTAGAACCATTGCAGCATCCAAAAATAGCTTCTATAGCATTATTGCTAAAAATTTCTGAATGAACTCCACATAACTCAAGTCTTGATGTAATATATTCCTTTACTTCATTTTTGGATATTCCTTCGAAATTATAGCTGATAACAATTCTTTGCTTTAAAGCTTCATGAATTTGTTTTGATAATATATTATTTAAAACAGGTTGTCCTAAAAGGATAAGTACAACATAATTTTTTGAATCCATATCAAAATTCATTAGCAGTTTTAAATCATTTAATAAATCTGTTTTTAGGTATTGTGACTCATCAATTATTACAACAGGTGTAATTTTTTTATCTTTTGAAAGAGAAACTATTCTTTGTTGAATATCTCTAAACATATCTACTTTTTTATTAGGTGGTTCTAAGTCAAGTCCGTAAGATAAAGATTTATAAAACTCCAGTACTGTAATGGTAGATAATTGTATGTAAATAACCTTATAAAGACTTGGATTTAAATTTTTCGAAAAATATCTCAAAGCAAATGTTTTTCCTGTTCCTGAAAATCCTGTAAATAAGCCAATTCCTTTTATATTTTTTAAGTGCTCAAGACGAGCAGTAGCATTTTTAAAATCGTTAGAATTAAAATAAGTTTCCTTGATTTTATCCGTATCATCTTTTATAAAAGGATTAAATTCCATAGACCAATAAGATTTATACAATTTCATCAGCTCCGTTCATTTTAGAATAATCAATAGTGTTTTTTCTTTTAATTTTAGAGTTGTCAATTTTTTTAAGTGGATAAATTGTATCTACAAGTTTATTTTGCATATCAAAAATATATGCTTGGCTTAAATCTAATGGTGAATATCTCAAATTTATTCTTTGACGAATATATTTTTGAGGTACTTCAAAGTATATTTTATTTAGAGATATTGTTGCATCAGACATGACTTTTCTTGTAACTCTGTGTAGAAAACAATTATCTATTTCCACTTCTGTCTTATATTTAATTCTGTCTGTATCTTGCAAATATCTGTTTTTAGGAGTATCATTAATAGCAGAGTGAATTTTATTTGTGTAATTATCAGTAAGGTATTTATTGAACTGGGAATTTAAATGTTCTAAAGATTCAAATAAATTCCAGTCAACGCTATTTAAGTAACCATCTTTAAGGGTTCTGAAGCTTCGTTCAATTTTGCCTTTTGATTGACTCGAGTACGGACGAGCATGAATTAATGTAATTCCAAGAGAAGCACAAATTAAATTTAGTTGATCATTTTTATAAGGGGAGCCATTGTCAACAAAAAGTTTTCTGGGTATTCCGTGTTTTAAAATGGCTTTCTTTAGTGCTTCTTGCAAGTTTACTGCATTATCTCTTAGAAAAAACTGTGAATGTACTATTAACCTACTTGCATCATCAAGTATAGATATTAAAAAAGTCTGAGTTTTTCTTTTGTCAATAGTTATCAACGGACCTTTGCTTGTATCAGCCTGCCAACAGTCATTAGCAAACTCCATTTCAAAAGCTTTTCTTTCTACTGGTGAAATTTGACTCCTATTTAGGTTGTTATTTCTAAGATACCTATGAATAGAAGCTAAAGATACTTGATTGGCCTTAATATAACCTTCTTCAATTAATTTTAGATAAAGTATGGTACCTGTTATATAAGGAAATTTTTCTTTTATTTCGTCTATTTTTTTGACAGCTTGATGATTTATAACTCTTGATCTGCCAACATCCTTTCTAACTTTAGGCATAAGTCCATCAATTCCCATTTTCATGTATTTAAGATACCATTTTTTTAATGTAGTAGATGCAGGTCTTAATAATGTTCCATCAGGTAATCTATGATCTTTAGAAGCCATTTTTCTATAGTATTCCTCCTTAGAAAAAGTATGATAGGTATCATTTACCAATGGAGCAATTAATGAGAATCTAAAAAGTGCAATTTTTTCCAGATCAGTATTTGACATTGAGGTAACCTCCTTAGTTTGATTATATAAATTACATTATCAAACATTAAAAGAATACTCTATTCAAATGTTAAGTGGGTGTATTGAAATCAAGTATTACAGACTCCAATCCATATTGGTTTAGGTATAGTATTTAGAAACTTTTTCATCAAAAACATCCATTTGGTTATATTGAAAAATACTATTATAAATTGGTTGTTTTTAAAAGTATCTTTAACTATTTTTAGGATATATATAATCGAGGTACTTTCATTATTCTTTATAAAAAGTAAGACCCTTAATACATACATAAAATCTTTTACAAAAGCATTTAATTTTGATATAAAAGAATATATTGTTTGAAAAGAAAGATTAAATTTATCAGACAATTTTAAAACACTTTTTTTATCTAAAAAATGTTCAAAAAGAACTGTAAATATACAGCTGTATGAGTAAACACAATAAGGTATTATGTTTGAAGGTAAAATAGCATGTGTTTTGCCACATGAAGAACATTTAAGCCTTAATATTTCTATTGTATCAAAACATATTGTGTTTTTATACAGAATACATGTGTATCTTTTATATTTTGCATGCCTTGATAGTGAATGTTTTGCACCACATACAGGACAAGTGTAATTAAAAATTTTATAATTGTTTAAAATTTTTTCTTCGTAATTATTGAAATTAGCCTCAAAATCTATTATCATAAAATTATCATTTAACTTAAATTTATTATTGTATTTAGAAGCGGAGACCTTTGCCGAGGTCTCCACTTCTTTTATTATACATTTATAATATAGATAAATAAATATGCAATTTAAAAATCACATTATTTTATCTATATTTTTCATGTTTGGATAATTTATTTTGAAGATATTTCTTGGTTTCTGTATAATATAAATAGCAACTCTACAATTAAGTTCAAATACAATTTATGGTAACACGATGATTTCTCAGGAAATTTTTAATTTGATTAAATAAAATACTATGATTATACGGAGAAATGATAAATGTTTGAAGACTTAGATTTTACACCAGGAAATGTTGTTTATAATGATTTTGATATTAATGATAAAATGCCTCTAAGTAAACAAATATATTCATTAAAAGAAGACCTTTTTCAAGTGAATTATAATAATAAATATATTATAGACGTTGGATGGTATCCAGAGTTTAATAAAAGTGGGAAATTTAATATTGTTATTATTAAAGATTGCAATTGGGAAAAGCCAATAGAAAAGAAAAGCTGCAATGATATAAAAACATTAAAAGTGTACATAGAGGAATTTAGTTTAAAGGTTAAAAGTTTAATTAATTATAAAAATCAAGATTTATAGTTATGTATGTAATACTAAAGCAAGTATAGGAGCAGTTATTACAATAATCTAAGGTTTCACCTAGAAGAGCTACTGCATTAAAGAATAAAGAATACCTGTCACAGAAATACAAGTTATGAAAGAGAAGTTTGGAAATGGAAGTTATCGTGGATGAAAAAATTACAACGCGTGAAGGAACAGGTTCAGCAACAAGAACAGATTAATATGTTCATCTTAGTTGGGCGAGAATTGAAGTTGATGTTTCAAGGAATCAAAATAAATTGTGCTAAAAAGCACTTTGCTGCTATAAACACAAAAAATGATATAATTTGTGACTGGGCAAAAGATTATGATCACTTCAGAGCAACTGTAAAAAATGCAAATAATAATAATTCGACATTTGTTTTAACAAAAAATAATCAATATATTACTAATAAGTCTGTTGCATAGTTAAGTAAATGATAAGAATTTATTAATAAAAAACGTGAGAGGTAATTAGACTATGGATTTAAAAACGGAAATACTAAAACTACAAAAAAGTCGATTGTTAAGAAATACAGTTGAAATTATAGATTTTGAATCGGCAATTGAAAATATTATTTCATTTAAAGATATGAACATTGTGCAAGAGTTGCAGAAAAATCATGGATGGATTATTTATTGGACTGATTAAATAATCAAGATAAGGAGGAGTATGATGTCCAAAAAACTTTTTAATGCATGGTTAAAAATAAGTATAATTATGACTGATAAATTGCCAGATACATCTCCTGTGGATTGCCCTAGATGTGGCAAAAATAGTGTTGATATGCAATATGTTGGAGACCCTGATACAAGAGTTGGCTATTTAGATGTTTGGTGTTCTTCATGCCTTCATGGAATACATATATCAAGGGTAAAAGTTCCTTTGAATGATAATCTGTTCACTTTTGAAACATCAAATGAACAGATTACGAAAAGAATACTAAACTTTAAACAAGAGACACCTTAAGCCTTGCACTAATATAACTTGTAAACTTCAAAAATTCAATCGGGCTAAAATATACACTAATATTAACAAGAAACTAAAGAGCTGGAGTCCCTTATAATGAGTATTTCAAGATGCTTGTTTTTTGCATTGTAAAACATACTGACAAAAAAATTGGTGAGTAAATCTTATCTGAAAATTAAGCTTAATAAATAACTTATCATTTTCTTCATACACATCAGAAGTTGAAACGATTAAAACTTCTCCAAAAAGAAGTGGTACATCTGCTTCATCAAGATATAAGAAAGCAAAAGGATCTGATTCCGTACCAAGCGGTAACGATGTAGACCATACAATTGATTTACAACTTGGAGGAGCAGACGATGTATTAAATATGAATCCATTAGATTTAAGTGTGAATCGAAGTTTAGGAGTACAAATTAAAAATGCTATTAAAGGCTATCCCGTAGGTACTGAATTTGGAGAATTTACTATAAAATAAAATGGAGCTTGGAAATGTTTGAGAATTATTCAAAGTATTTTAATGTAGAAAAAGTAAATCCTAATTCTCAAGTAAAAGAATTTACTTTTACTGATATTCAAAAAAAGGCTAAAGGATTCATAGAGTTTTTAAGTGCTTTTCAAGGTGAAACTTTTGGGAACGGGCTCTATAGAATTCACAGATTAGAGGATATAAATAAATGGGAGCAAGAGATTTCACAAGCATTCCCTGCGTTTAAAATGCGTATATGTTGCTTTGCATTTGACTGGCTTGGAAGGCAATTTTCATTGGATAGTGAAAGAATAGAGCATGGACAACCTCTAATTATAATGTTTGAAGCTGGAACTGGTGAAGCATTGGAAATTCCATGTAATTTTATAGATTTTCATGAGATTGAAATTCCTAGTTATCACGATGCGTGTTTAGCCTCAGATTTTTTTAACAATTGGAAGAGCAGTAACCCAGAAGAAATTAAACATAGTGAATGTATATGCTATAAAGTTCCTTTATTTCTCGGTGGAGAAGATGTGATTGATAATTTAGTGAAGAGCGATATGGAAGTGCACTGGCATATAAATTCACAGTTAATACAAAAAACGAAATAATCTTTGATTTTCAAATGTCGACATGTTTAAAAAAGTAAATTTTGCCTTGCAAAAATTCAACCTGACTAAAACGTGAACCAATATTTAACAATTAAGACAAGCGACATATACAATTTTATACTTTTTAAACAATAATAATTTAATCACAAAACAAGCTATTAGCTGTTATAAAAAGGCTGTAACTTTTAGGCAACTTTTTTGTAGTTGTAATAAAGTCCTCCAAGAATTGACTTTGAAACTAATTTAGTATTTTTTACTTTAGTTTCTGGAGGCTTGTCCGATAAAATTGGAGTTTGACAATTAAGTCCTTGATGTGTTCTGACAGGATGATAATACTCTTTTAAATAATTTTTGAGTAAATACTCTAAATGCCTTTGGTTAAATGGAATAACATGATTTAATAACTCAGCTCTCAATATACCTACTGCTCGTTCGCAGATTCCATTTTGTCTGGGTGATTTTATCCCTGTTCTTTTAGCTTTGATATTTGCATTTGATAAAAAATCTTGAAATAACTTTGATGTAAAAGTAGAATCATTATCATGAATTAGATACTTTGGTGTTTCTCCAAAAGGTGTTGCTTCCATTATTTGTTGTGCTACCCATGCCGAGGATGGGTTAGTTGTAACTGAAAAGTTTTCAATCTTTCTTCTTTCATGGCTGATTATAATAAAGACATACAACACTTTAAAATATAGAGTTGGAACAGTAAAAAAATCCATAGATCAAATTTCCTTTCTAGGATTTTTAAGGAATGTTTTCCAAGACTGTTTTTGCTTTCACTCGGTGACTTTCTAACTTCTGGAATATACTTAGCAATTGTATTTGGAGAAGGTACATCAGTTATATTAAGGTCAACTAATCTTTCGTGTATCTTTTCAGGTGACAATAAAGGGTTTTTCTTATGTATACGTTTGATAAGCTCAATTGTTTTTCTTGAAATTTTAGGTCTACCACGTTTTTTAGACTTAAGCATCCAGTGAAATTTAAAAGATGTATTAGCCAGCCTATAACAGTTTCAGGATTAACAATAACTAAATTCTCTTTCCATCTTGAATAGAACTTTGAAAGAAAAACCCATAACTGACGGTGGGCAGGAGTAACAGTTGGGGTAGGTATTTTTTTATCAATTACCTTTTGGTTTAAAACAGCTACTTGACTTCTAAGAGCCATTATCTCCTTATCTTTTTCTTCCTCAGACATAAATTTTACCATTATAAAACCAAGTAATATTTGCAACCATTGTTTCACATATAAATAAATACCTTTATAATAAAATATTTTATAGTCTCCAATAACATAATTTACATAAATATTGTAACTGTATGTATTGTAAAAATCAACAGTTATAAATTATACAGTTGCAATTATACTAATTACCGAAGACGGACTAATAGGTGAAGTATCAGCTTATGAAAAGGGCAAAAGCATATCTAAAGTATATCACTTACTAGGAAGAATAAAATATGTATATAGTGTTAATATTACTGATGAAAGTATTTTAGTAAATGAAAGAAATAGTAATAAAACAGAATACAGATATGATATCAAGGGAAGAAGAGAAAGTATCCTTTACCCTAAATGGCTCTATGGCAGACTACAAATACTACGACAACAATAACCTACACAATATATCTATGATGCAAATGGAAATCTTACATATGAGTACATTACCTTTGAAAATGGAGTAGATTTAAGAGGAAACGCAAAGTTAAAGACTCGCAATGAGTACAATGCATTAAATCAACTGGTGAAAACTACAACAGAAAAATTTGTAGTAGAAAATCAATACAATGTTGAGGGATTGAGGACAAGTAAAGAAGTAAAAAGGATTAGAGATAATGGAAGTAAGTATTAATAAGAAGATTGTGATTTGTGCATAATAATGTTATAATAATGTTCAAAGGGAGGTGCTGGTATGCCACAAATTCGACCTATAACTGATTTAAGAAATACAAATGAAATTTCTGATATTTGTCATGCAAAAATGGAGCCTGTCTTTATAACTAAAAATGGATATGGAGATTTGGTTATTATGAGTATTGAGACTTATGAGCAATTACTAGAAGTGAATGAAACTGATGCAGCTATTACAGAAGCAGAATATGAAAGTGAGGTAGAGTTATTAGATGCAAGAAACGCCCTAGCCTCTTTGAGTAGGAAACATTTTGGATAAATATACAGTTAAATTGCTTCCTAAGGCATACAGGGACATTGATCAGATTTATGGTTATATTATAGAAGAATTTAAGGAGCCTGAAGTTGCTACAAATATTGCAAAATCTATTGAAGACTCAATTCTAGGACTAGATGAGTATCCTTATCGAGGTGTCCCTTTCAAAAAATCAATCGAGCTAAAATACCAACTAATATTTAACAAATAAAACAAGTAGTACATACAATTTTATACTTTTTAAACAATAATAACTTAATCAAAAAACAAGCATTTTGGTAATTAAATCTAAGATGCTTGTTTTTTGTAACACAAAATAAGCTATTGTAAAAAAAGCTGTAACTTTTAGGCAACTTTTTGTAGCT
>VLTH01000002.1:1020399-1093945 GCA_008125075.1 Acetivibrio alkalicellulosi
TTAGAAGTCTTTTTTGGCGGTATCCTGTTTACTATAAGCAAAACATAAGCATCTGAAAAGCTACTGTTGAGCAGTTTGTAGAAATTATAATTGATTTTTTTTATGATTAATTTCCACGTTAAGCCAAATTACTGATTTTTTTTGCAAATATTCTGTATTTTAAGTGTTGAAAATCAGGTTTTGATGTGGTAAAATTAAAAAGTAAATTCTTATCTATAAATTCTTATCTATTATCTATTGAAACTTTACTATAGTTTAATAAAAATTATGAAATAATATAGTATACAATCTAATAAAAAGAGGATATGTTATATGTTTAAAACAAACAACAATCATTATCAGGTAAACATGCTAGAAACCATTAAATGGATGGATGATTCATTAAAAAATAAGCTAGAAAAATCTTGGGTTCCTGTTTTTTATGAGCATAATGACATAAAAATTTTACTGATATGAAAGGAAAAGAACCTCAAAAAGATGTTTCGGAATTTAAAATTGATGAGAAAGAAAACGCTATAGAAAATTGTCCAGCTGGAAGAATTCCAATTAGTTCGAAAAAAAAGACAACAATTATGTTGCAAAGTTTGATATTAAAGAATGTGAGAAATTTGTAAATTTATTTCAAATGCGTACAACAAAAAACCAGAAACTTCTATAGCAACAGTATAAGTGTATCTAAAAACAAGAAATATTGGAGATTTAACAATAACAATAAGTTTAAATTACCTAAAATATATAAAAATTTGGCTATGCATTCAAGATATTGTTATAAACCTAAAAATAAATAACAATTTAAACCATTTTTAAGTTCTATAATTTCAAAAGCATTATTAGAATTTTTTCTGCACTAGAATCAATTTTAGAAATTATCTATACTTCTAAAATCTATTATCAAATTGACCAGTTATTTATTTGATACTCCCTAAACAAAATATACTGTGAAAAAAATCACAAAAGAATGGAGAGGAAATAATGAAGAAAAAAGCAAAGAGAATTTTAAGTGGTTTGCTATGCGTTATGATGGTTATAGGTTTGTTTTCAATCCCTGCACTTGAAGTGAAAGCAAATGGTGAAACAGGTCTCTATATTATAGGCGATGGAAGTGGCGGCGGTGGTGGAGCTGCGTCTGGTAGCGGTTGGCATGGGGGAGCTGGCGGGAATGGAGGCGGAGGCAATGATACCATCTATGGGACAGCTGGAAATGATGTTATTTTTGGTGACGGAAGTGGCGGAGGTGCTGGAGGTAGGAGTGTTGGTAATGCTGTGAACCCACGTGGTGGATTAGGTGGAAGTGGAAATGATACTATTTATGGCGGTCCTGGGAATGATGTCATTTTTGGAGATGGCTTTAATGGCCAGGATTACGGAGGTTGGTTTCCTGGTAAAGGTGGACTTGGTGGCGGTGGTGGGGGCGCAGCCGGTGGCTTTTTCGGTTCGCCAGCAGACGCTGCAAACGGTGGTATTGGAGGCGGTGGTGGAGGTCGTGGTGGTGGCACTAATTCCAGTTCGCCGGGCAATACATTGATACCAGGAGTAGGTTTTTCTGGTGTTAATGTTCAAGGGGGTAATGGTGGAAATAGTGCTACTTCAATTGGAGTATTGACTGGTGTCGGTGGTCTCGGGGATACAAGTGCTGGCGGGGGTGGCGGTGGATTTGGCGGTGCTGCTGGAGGTGCTGGAAGAGCTGATTCAAACGGACTTGATGGTGCACATGGCGATACAAATCAACACGCTTATGAAGATACAACAGGTTCAATTAGAAACTATTTCACTGAAGAGGTATTGAGGACACTACTCATTAACAACCCAAACTTTGGTGAGGGAAATGATATAATTGATGGTGGTCCAGGACATAATGAACTTTTTGGATTGGGAGGAAATAATACCTTTATTGTGAAATCTGAAGATCACAATGATGGAGGGACCAGTAATCGTATCTGGGATTTTAAGGCTGGAGATATTCTAAAGCTTAAAACCACGGGTGTTCTGATTAGTCAAGTTACTGCAGATACAATATTACAAGATGCTATATTAGGTGATTTTGATAATGATGGTAAAGCTAATGACACAAAGCTTGTTTTTAATGGTATACCTATCTATTTAATTAATAAAAATCCTAGTAGTTTAATCTCACAAGCCAATGGTGAAATAATTAGCGTTAATACGGCTCCTATTATTAATTTATCTGATGTTGGATTTACATACACATTAAATTCAAATCGCTTTTTTGGTGAGAATGGTTTTATTAATGATATAGATGGTAACTCAGACTGGAATGGAGGAACGCTTAAAATTCAGATAACATCGAACGCTATTGCTCAAGATGCAATCGGTGCTATGGTGAATGAGACGGTAGCTCCTATATTAAGCTTCAACGGCTTAAATGTTACAATGGGAGGGATCACAATTGGAACTATGTCCCATACAGGAGGTACTCCTGTAGGAGCTATCTATCAACAAGTTATAACTAATAATGATGCTTGGATTATTACCTTTAATGAAAATGCGAAAAATGAATATGTTAGAAAAATATTAGACAGACTTATATATAGGTCTTCAAATAGTGGAGTTGGAAATAGGACAATTACGGTTACAGCAACTGATAGGTGGGGTAACGCTTCCTCTGATACCGTTATAGTTGGAACTTATGCGATAACGAATGCTGTGGCGCCAAGCAATATTGTTTTGTCAACTGGTTCTGCGCAATCGGTTGGTAGTGTTACCAATGTACAAATTCCTGCAGCTGGAGGTAATGATACAACAGGTGCAGTAACTGGATGGGTAACTGGAATCGCTAATAGAATTAAGTTTACAGTGACAGATTCAGCACCAGCTACGTCAACAATCACAATCAATGCAGTGCCTTATACATCGGGAAATGATTATACAATTACATCTACAGACAATCTATATATTGTTGTTACAACAACCGAAGCAGGTAAACTAACGGTAGTAAGAAATTTCATGGTTACAGTCGCAGGTGAGACGTATCAAATTATTTATAACGGTAATGAAAATTCAAGCGGTACTGTTCCCACTGATGCTACAAATTATTCATTTAATGCTCTTGCAACAGTTATAGGAAACACAGGTACACTTGCTAAAGTGAATCATACATTTATGGGGTGGAATACTTCAAATGTGGGTACAGGAACAACTTATTTAGAAGGACATACTTTTAA
Organism: Acetivibrio alkalicellulosi; assembly: GCA_008125075.1. Lineage (GTDB taxonomy): Bacteria > Bacillota > Clostridia > Acetivibrionales > Acetivibrionaceae > Herbivorax > Herbivorax alkalicellulosi. Next base: position 1,023,582 of record VLTH01000002.1, read on the forward strand.
TATATCAACAAACACTACATTATATGCATTATGGAAAAGTAATCAAGCAGGGCTAACTAGTGTGGCAGGACAAACTGATAATACACCAGGAGCACAAAGCGGAGCAGATACGAATAATGCTATAACATGGGCTGTGTCTGTAGCAAACGGAAAGGAAACGCTTGCAAGGGCAGAAATAGTAGCATCAACTAATGCAACCTTCAATCTCTATTCTAACGTCGACTTTACAACAGAGATAAGCGGGGGTGATACACTTCCCCTTACAGTAGGAAATACTACGGCGTATATTAAGGTAGCTGCACAAGACGCTACCACAATAAAATATTATGCAGTAACTATAAATAGAGCTGGAAGCAGTAATGCAAACTTAAGTGAACTATCATTATCAAATGGAACACTAAGTCCAGAATTTGCAAGCGGAACAACAAGCTATACTGCAAGTGTAGCAAATGTAGTAAGTAGTATAACGGTAACACCAACAAAAGAAGAAGCAAATGCAAGCATTAAAGTAAATGATGTTGTGGTAACAAGTGGACAGGCAAGTGGAGCGATAAATTTAAATGTAGGAGAAAATACAATAACAGTTGTAGTAACGGCACAGGATGGAACGACACTGAAAACCTATACGGTGATAGTGACAAGAGCAGCATCATCCAATGCAAACTTAAGTGAACTATCATTATCAAATGGAACACTAAGTCCAGAATTTGCAAGCGGAACAACAAGCTATACTGCAAGTGTAGCAAATGTAGTAAGCAGTATAACGGTAACACCAACAAAAGAAGAAGCAAATGCAAGCATTAAAGTAAATGATGTTGTGGTAACAAGTGGACAGGCAAGTGGAGCGATAAATTTAAATGTAGGAGAAAATACAATAACAGTTGTAGTAACGGCACAGGATACAAGCTCAAAGACATATACGGCAAGGGTTACGAGAGCAGCACCAGCAAGCAGTGGTGGAAGCAGCTCAATGTGGACACCACCAATACCAACGCCAATACCGACACCAACACCGAGTATTAGTATAACAGGAGACAAGCTTCCTGAGGCTGATAAAGATAATGAAGAACCAGTGAAGGATATAAAAGTTGGCATATTGATAGATGATGAAAAGAAAGATGAGACAGCAAAAGCAAGTGTTGAAGTCGTAGACGAAAAAGTAGTTGTTACTGTTAAGATTGATAAGGAATCTGTTATGGATAAGATAAAAGAAGTAGAAAGGAAAATAACTATACCCGTATCCGGACAGCTTGATATTTTTATTAGTCAATTAGATGGTGATGTTATTAAAGAGGTTGAAAAGAAGGCTTCAGTTATTGAAATAAAAACAGATACAGTAGCATATGCATTGCCAGCTGCTGAAATCAGTATTGAGAGCATAGCAAAGCAGTTTGGTGAAAATGTACAGCTGAAGGATCTTTTAATTAATATAGCAATAGAAAAGTCAGCTAAGGGAGTAATAGAAATAGTTGAAAGCATAGGAAAAGAGAAAGGATTAGCAATTATTGCGCCTCCTGTAGAATTTAGAGTAACAGTGAGTCATGGAGATAAAACAATAGAAATCAACAAATTTGCAAGCTATGTAGAGAGAACAGTTGCTATTCCTGATGTAGTAGACCCGTCCCAAATAACTACAGGAGTAGTAGTGGATTCAGATGGAGAATTGAGACATGTTCCTACTAAAGTGGTAATAATTGATGGAAGGTACTATGCTGTTATAAATAGTCTTACTAATAGTTCCTATTTAGTTGTATGGAATCCTAAGGAGTTCAAGGATATGTCAAACCATTGGGCTAAGCAAGAAGTCAACGATATGGGTTCAAAGATGGTTATTAGTGGAACTGGTAATGGAGTTTTTGAGCCAAACAGAGATATCACCCGTGCAGAATTTGCTGCAATTGTTGTAAGAGGTCTTGGATTAAAGGCAGGAACAGAAAACAATCCTTTTAATGATGTAAAAGATGGTGATTGGTATTTGGGATACATTGAGACAGCTTATGAATATGGTATCATATCAGGTTATGGAAATGGTAAATTTGGTCCCAATGACAAAATTACCCGTGAACAGGCAATGGTTATGATATCAAGAGCTATGAATATTACAAAACTTAACGTTGATATGAACACAAATAAACTTGAGGAGATTTTAGGAGTGTATATTGACTCTGATAAATCTTCTGAATGGGCAAAAGAAGGTATTGCAAAATGTATTAATGTAGGAATTGTAGAAGGAAGAAAAGAAGGAAAAATATTAGCACCGAAAGACAATATTTCAAGAGTTGAAGTTGCAGTGATTGTAAGAAGGCTTCTTCAAAAGTCAGGTTTGATTTAACGTAAGCATCAAAAGGGTTCTTTTAAAAATTATAAGAAAGAACCCTGTCGGCATGTTTGAAAAGTGGCAATTTTAGCCCTAAAAAAATTGGTACGGTTTACTTGGCAAAAGTTTAAGTATAGAGACTTAAATTAACAATACTTAATCATTGCAGAGGCATAATGTAGTAGCTTGCACTATATTATGCCTTATGTTAATCATATACATGTATAAATATAATAAATAATGAATAATAAGTAAGGTCTATAGTTACACTAGTAACGGGTCGCCTTTTTCCTAAAAAAATAATTGGTTAATAAAGTTTAATAAAAATATCTTTATCAAAATTAGGAAAATAATCTTTAATAGATAAAATTTTATATGGTGAATTATCGGGTGGTGATTTTCCTCCCCAGTAAACCTCACAAGTAAGACCTCCAAGTGATTTATGAAGAGATACGTAATTATGAATATTGGATTCTTGAATAATTAAAGTTTTTGCATCCTCTTCCTGATGATTTAACAAAAACAGTTTGAAATCTAAAAATCGCCTTTCAATCTTTGTGTTGAATTTGGGGTATTCTGGATAACTTTTAATGTGAGATATACCAAGTTCTTTTAGTCCACTTGCAAAAGTCTTTTTAAATTGAGTGCCTCTGTTAGTTTTAAAAGACAGAGGTTTTCTCCCCCATCTCTCAATAGCCTCATTAATAACTTCCAAAGCATTGGCAGTTGTGGCTCTTTTAAGAATAGCAGTTGCAATATCAAATCTGCTATAATCATCTATAATTTTAAATAGGTAATGTTTTTCACCATCTATATAAAATTCTGAAAAATCAGCACACCATGCACAATCTTCATTTAAAAAAGTGTAAAGTTTAGAGTTCTGCCTAAGTTTATGTTTTATTATGTAGGCTACAGCATCTCTTCTTAAACTTCTTGCATTATCTCTTGAAAGTTTTATTCCAAGTTGTGCAAATTCAATACAAAGATTTAATGCACTGGTAAAAGGATGATCTAATAAAATATCGATAACAAATAAAAGTTTATAGGAATCTAAAACTTCAACTTCACTTTCTATAGCTACACTTTCTTTTTTCATCCTGTAGTATGAACTACTTGAAAGTCCTACACTTTTCAAGGCATCTTTCAAAGATATAAATTTTCTACTGGATATTTTCTTTAAAGAAGCTATTCTAAAAGTATTTGACCTTTTTATTCTTTTAGAAATTTCAGGAGGAAGAGTATCGATTATATTCTTTACAGTTTCAATCTTCATATTTTCTCGTTCTTCCTGTCTCAATTCTTCAATATTCTTATTTTGCTTTTTAAATATGTTTCCGACTTTATCAAAGAAAATATTTTTCCATCTGTAATATGAAGTTTTCGATATATTAAAGTGGCTTGCAACTTGAGATACCACATTTTGCATACCATTTATTACAATAACAACTTTTTCATCTGGTGTATATTTCCATCCGTTTTCTTTTACATTCACAATCATTACAAAAGCTCCTTCTATAAGATAAGGAACATTATATATTTTTGACTATTAAATATCAATATTTTAAGCTGTCAAAAACACTGAAGTTTTAATGTTATAATATGGATAAAGTTTAATGGTAGGTTCAATAGAATCAATAATTGCAAATTCTACATTCAAAGCATATACTTCCAGTTGCAGTAATCCTCAAAGGCTCAACAATAACACATTCAAGATACTACAAAACTGCTCAACCGAAGGCTTCAAAAGCACAATATATTACTTTCAGAGATACTACAAACTGCTCAACAGTAGCTTTTCAGATGCTTATGTTTTGCTTATAGTAAACAGGATACCGCCAAAAAAGACTTCTAAGCTTACATTAAGCCAAACTATGCTTTTCTACAGGCGTTTTTCATAAACATAGTGCGGAAAGATTGCAAAAAATCCTTTGCTAGTGAAACAGCAAGGATTTTTTGCAATCTATTCCTGCACATTTTGAAAACAAGCCATTGTAAGAAAATTCATGTAAAGTCTTTGATGTATTGCTTTAGAAGCTTTAAGGCATTGGTCTGTATTATAAGTAAAACATAAGCATCTGAAAATCTACTTTTGAGCAGTTTGTAGTATCTCTGAAAGTAATATGTATTGTGTTTTTGAAGCCTGCTGTTGGAGCAGTTTTATAGTCTCTTGAATTTGATGTGTTTGAGCCTTTTGAGATTACCTGTAACTGGTAGCATAAATTACAACGTTATTATTTATAATTCTTGATTTCTGTAAAACATGCAGTTACAATATTTTAAGTAAATTATGTTGTTGGAGTTGATAGGATGTTTGATTATAAAGGTATTCATTTATATGTAAAGCAATGGTTACAATTGTTACTAGGCTTTATATTAATAAAATTTATGTCTGAGGAAGAAAAAGATGCAGAAATAATAGCTCTTAGAAGTCAAGTAGCTCTTTTTGACTTAAAGGTGATTAATAAAAAAATACCTAAACCAACTGTTACACCTGCCTACCGTCAGTTATGGGTTTTGCTTTCAAAGTTTTATTCAAGATGGAAAGAGGATTTGGTTATTGTTAAGCCTGAAACTGTAATTAGATGGCATAAGAAAGCTTTTAAGTTACACTGGATGCTTAAATCTAAAAAGCGTGGCAGACCTAAAACTTCAAGGAAAACAATTGAGTTTATCAAGCGTATACATAAGGAAAATCCTTTACTATCTCCTGAAAAGATACACGAAAGATTAGTTGACCTTAATATAACTGATGCACCTTCTCCAAATACAATTGCTAAGTATATTCCAGAAATTAGAAATCCGCCAAGTGAAAAGCAAAAGCAGTCTTGGAAAACATTCCTTAAAAATCATAGGAAGGAAATTTGGGCTATGGATTTTTTCACTGTTCCAACTCTATATTTTAAGGTGTTGTATGTCTTTATTATAATAAGTCATGACAGAAGAAAGATTGAACACTTTGCAGTTACAACTAACCCATCATCGGCATGGGTAGCACAACAAATAAGGGAAGCAAATCCTTTTGAAAAAAAACCAAAGTATTTAATTCATGATAATGATGCTACTTTTACATCAAAATTATTTCAAGATTTTATATCAAATGTAACTATTAAGGTTGAAAAGACAACTATAAAATCACCCTGGCAGAATGGAATCTGCGAACGAGAGGTAGGTCTATTGAAAAGTGAGTTATTAAATCATGTTATTCCATTTAATCAAAGGCATTTGGAGTATTTACTCCAAAATTATTTAAAAGAGTATTATCATCCTGTCAGAACACATCAAGGACTTAATTGTCAAACTCCAATTTTATCAGAAAAACCTCCAAAAACTAAGGTAGAAGATACCAAATTGGTTTCAAAGCCAATTCTTGGAGGACTTTATCACAGCTACAAAAAAGTTGACTAAAAGTTACAGCTTTTTTTACAATAGCTTATTTTGTGTTACAAAAAAACAAGCATCTTAGATTTAATTACCAAAATGCTTGTTTTTTGATTAAGTTATTATTGTTTAAAAAGTATAAAATTGTATGTACTACTTGTTTTATTTGTTAAATATTAGTTGGTATTTTAGCTCGATTGATTTTTTGAAAGGGACACCCAAATATTTTATACATGTAAACAAGAGTTCATAAATCATGGGTAAGTGTCAGGGGAACTGGAACACTTACAAAAATTCCTTATTATTGCATTATACATCCAAAATGGTAATAATAATTTTTATTCTTCTAAACAGTTGCTTTTCGTTGACTTTTCTTCATTATAAAGGTCTGATAAGACAATAACAGCATTCTTGTTATATCTTTTTAATTGAATGTCATTTGTAACAAAAAAGTCACAATTCAAATATTGAAAAGTAGCTAACTGTATAGCATCTGGTGTTTTAAATCCAAATTCAGCCCTTATTTTTGCTGCAATCTCTGAAATGTCCGCAGTTAAATCCCATATTGTAAACCCTTTTGAATTAAAGAAAAAATCTTTGTAGATTTCTGCAATATCAGTTCGTTCAAGCTTATAAGGCATTGTTAAAACCTCAGTTAATGTTAAAGTAGATGTAACCACCTCAATTTTGTCATTTTCCATTTTTTCAAATAAAGTAGTTGGAAAACTACTGAAAAGAGGATGTTCTTCGATAAAATAGATAATAGGAGCAGTATCTATAAAAACTTTAGAACCTAGATTTAACGCCATTCTTCCCTCTCCTTAGATGTATATTCTTGAGCATCAATATTGCTCCAAACTTCCCGTCCAATTCCTTTAATGTCCAAGAATTTTTTTGGAATAGATTCATTTGTTTTTAAAAGCAAAATACTACCATCTTCAACCGAAAGAACTTTTAATTCCATACCTTTTTTTAGTTTTAGTTTTTGCAAAACTTCTTTAGGCAATTTTATAGAACTTTCATCTATTACATATGCATTAGTCATAGTATAAACTCCCTTTAAGATTATTAATTCATAGTTTTATTATATCGCATTTTAAATATAGATACTATAATGAAGATTTAAATATTCAAACAAAAATGATTTGAAATTCATATTTTCTAAAAAGGCGTTGGATGATTGTGATGATTTTGATGGAAATACGGATTACTTGTTTGATTTTTTGCAAGGCGAAATTGATTCATGGGAAAAATCAGGTGGACCAAAAAATATTATATTATGGCAATAAAAAAATATCACACGCTGGAATCTATATACCACTTGAATTGTAGACTTCAAAAATTCAATCCGGATAAAATGAGCCAATATTTAACAATTACAAAACTTTTATATGGAAAATTATGAAAAATATTTTGTTGAACAATAGCTTTATTGTTCTCTTAACCGATTTTTTTGTAGATTTTTGTATTTATATATGGTAAAATTAAGAAGGATGAAGTAAAAAGCAAGGGGGTTTTATATGTTTATTATTTTTGGATGGGGACGTCAGACGGTGAAAGAGCATGGTCCTGTTTACAGATATCAGTGTGAACACTGCAGGAATGATGAATACTGGCAACTATATACAAGGAAAACATGGTTTACTTTATTCTTCATACCTGTTATTCCATACAGAACTGAACACTTGATGCTTTGCCCTGTATGCTCCCGTGGTGTAGTGTTGGATGAAGCAAAGTTTGATGAATTTAGGCAAATAGCAGAGTGCAACGTGGATTTATTAAATGGAAAGATAACTCAGGAAGAGCATGGGGAAAAAATCAGATTGTTAGGTTCAATATATGTAAGTCAACAGGATGAAGACCCTAGCTTTGCAGCAAAAACAGAGACTCAAAAGAACTATATAAAACAAATGCAAGAACTTGAAAAAGAGAAATAAAAGGAATTGATTTGTTTTAGCTTTTGTTGATAGATGGCCCAAATATTTAATTGGTGGAAACAAACCCAAAATGAAAAACGGCATATTAGGGATTATGTGTAAATAAACCCTAATATATAGTATTAAAAACTTCTCCTAAACTGCTATTTAAAATTAAATTTGCCTTATTATCATATGGGGTAGAGCTTTTATTAATTAATACAAGCTTATTCCCTTTATAATATGAAATTAATCCAGCTGCAGGGTAAACAGAAAGAGAAGTTCCACCTATAATAAAAACATCTGCTTTTGATATATAATTAACAGAAGCATTTAAAACTTCCGTATCTAAAACCTCTTCATAAAGAACAACATCAGGTTTAATAACTCCCTGACATTCACTACATTTAGGGATGTCAAAAGAATCTAAAATATAGTTTACATTAAAATATTTATGACAATTCATGCAGTAATTTCTATTTACTGATCCGTGAAGTTCTATAACATTTTTACTACCAGCAGCTTGGTGAAGACCATCAACATTTTGTGTTATTACTGCTTTTAATTTACCTGACTCCTCAAGTCTTGCTAAAGCAATATGAGTTTTGTTAGGTTTTGCATTAGAATAAATCATCTTACTTTTATAGAAACTATAAAACTCTTTAGTATGCTTCATAAAGAAAGTATGAGATAGAATTTCTTCAGGTGAGTATTTACTAAGTGTACTATCACTATAGAGTCCATTAGCACTTCTAAAATCAGGTATATTGCTTTCAGTTGATACACCTGCACCACCAAAGAAAACAATATTATTTGAGGAACTGATAAATTCTTTAAAAATATCTATGCTCAATTTAATCACCTCGTTAGAAAGGCCAAACAGGCTTGGAATTATCCTCTAGAGTGCCTCCTAGAAATCCTATAATACCTGATTTGCCAAATCTGTCTGTTTCAATTTCCTTTACTCTATCTTTAGAATAATAATTAAACTCACCAATCTTTTTTATATCATCAGCAAAGTCTCTTATTGATTCGATCTCTTTAGAAGTCAAATTTTGCTGACAATCATCTGAATTAAGAATGCGACTTAACTCAGAAGCATATTCATAACCATCATCAAAATCTTCTAATCCATTCTTTAAAAAGTACTTTAGTTTATCTGGAATGCGTTTGGCCATATTTTTACCTCCAATACTTAATTGTGCATAATTTATTCTATCATAAATGTAGAAATTATTGAAGAAAATGTTCTAAGAAGGTGCATACAATTTAAGTGTCTAAATATATTGAAGAAAGATTATGAAGCAAATCATAGAGCCTCTTGTAGATTTGATAAGTTTAGAAGTAGACTAGAGACAAACATATCAGTTATGATATAAAAAGTAGACTGGAAGAATTTTAAAAAAAATTAATCTTAATATGACATACTGTTGTCAGTATATAAATGATAATTTGAATATATTAAAAGATTAATCAAGGCTATCTTTAGAAAACAAAAGTATGTGGGTGCATGTAATAAATGTGAAGAATAATATACACCCAAAGTATGGTGTGAATGTGGCAAAGATTATGTTATTATTATTGCTGAGGAATATTCTCTCTCAAGTAGTTATTCTAAGCCAATGAAAGAGAAGCTAAAACAAGGTGACAAAAAACTGTAGTTTTTAGCTTTTATATCAAACGAATAATAGGTAGAATAAAATAAATTCACATTAAATGAAACATTTGAGGCTGTTCGATTGTGTTATATATGAAAGGGGGCTTTAGAGATGAAGAAAGAATCATTGCGTACGGATGATCTTGTCTCGGAAATGATGAATAAATATGCGGATATGGTATACAGATTGGCTTATGTAATGGTCAGGAATAACTCAGATGCCGAAGATATCTTCCAGGAGGTTTTTATTAAGCTGTTTCAAAGTCAAACTCCGTTTAACGATAAAGAGCATATCAAGGCTTGGTTAATTAAAACCACTACCAATCACTGCAAAAATTTATTTAAGGGTTATTGGTACAAAAATCGGATTTCCATCGATCAGGTTGTTATTCCAGTAGAGGATCCGGAAAAAAAGGAGATTATTCAATCGGTATTAGGTTTGCCCACAAAGTATAGAGAGGTCATTTATCTCTATTATTACATGGGTTTTTCAACGGAGGAACTAGCATCAATTCTGAATACCAAAGCGTCTACCATAAGAACTAGATTAAAGCGTGGTAGAGGACTACTTAAAATTGATCTTGAGAATGGAGGAATTGATCATGAGTAAAAAAATAAAAGAGGCTTTTAACGAGCTTCATGCCGATCCAGTGTTGATTGAAAAAACAAAAAAAATTATTATCCAGGAAAAAAAGCCTGTAGTATCATTTTTTCAATGGAAATATGTATTGGTTCCTAGCTTAGTGTTGCTAATCACTATTTCCCTATGGGCAGGATACCCTCACCTTCGCAGTACACCTTCAGAACAGGCCGAGGGAAACAGCTACTTCACAATATTAAATAAGCCACCTGAGGAAATACCCCAGGGCTTGATGGATTATCAACCACTGACCCAGGATCAAATATTTGATTTTGCATCTATTATTGTACACGCAGAGATTACTGGTTTTAAATGGGTACGGCTGGAAAACGAAAGAGAGTTTTTTCGTTACCGAACCATTGTTACAGCAAAGGTTCTGAATTCTTATAAAGGAGATGCTGTAATTGGCCATGAGATTGAAATATTGCTTCCTGTTGCTATTCCGGGCTATGGTGGAGATGATGGGGTATGGATAGAAGATAATATGACGGTACAATCTTTAAAAAAAGGAATGAATGCTTTCTTCTTTGCCAAGGAGTTTGATGACCAAGATTATGTGGGTGAGACTCAAAACCGTTTTCCTGCAAGGGATATATGTAAATATGGCACACAGTGGGGAGAAGAGTATATCTTACCAGAATATAATGGAACATATACCTATTTCTCAGATACCTTTACAAGTCTTAAACACTTAGATAACCGGGCGTCTTTTGAGGAAATTGAAAGTATTATAGCTCAACATATTCAATAAGATGTAGTACTAAAACAACACACAAGGAATATTTTTGTGTGTTGTTTTTATTTTGAGATATTAACCAGCCCAAAAGTCAGAGAATTTAATTTCCCAGGAAACTAAAGTGCATGTAATCCCTATTATGAGCACCCCATGCATCTCCGCCCCATGCCCAATTAAAAGATTTAAATATTTTAACTACAGAACCATCAGCAGGGATGGAATAAGGATTAATTCCTGGTTCCCACTTTCCTTTAGTAGTTACTACTCCATTAATTACATGTGGATTATCTGCCCAATTTATATCTATAGCTGTTCCATAATTGTGCTCAGAAATTCTATTGTTTGGGCCATAAGGTGCACGCCATGTATAACCTACTACTGAATTAATAGGGAACTTGTCTTCATGTTCATATATTAGATTAAATATTTTCTTTGTATCTTCTGCAATTTTTTTATTTACTGTGAGTTTTAATGTTTTTGTAATTTTCTCACTGGTACCTGGTTTAAAGTCCCAAACCGTAATTTCAATTTCAACCATATTGGCATCAGCTTCAGCTTTTGTTTTATAAGTGTTGTAGCTGCCATTGCTGTTTTTGCCAAAAATATATTCAAGTCTTAATTCTCTCAATAGTCTAGCATCTAATCTTGGAGATGATCCTCCTCTAGTTGCTAAAAAGTCCTGGGATGAAGTATTTTCAAGTACAGGGTTTTCATCAACATGGTTTGTGACTAAATCATCCTGATTATCAAAAGGTCTTGAAGAAAGAATATCACTAAATACTCCCTGTTTTAAAATATTTTCAATAATAGCACATACCTCTGCTCTTGTAACCTTTGAGTGAGGACTAAAACTGCCATCTGAATATCCTCTGATAACGCCTTTTAAATACGATTGGGCGATTAGTTCTCTTAAAGAATTAGAAATTTGTTCAGAATCTATAAAAACGTCTTCTAAGATTGAGGGATTAGTATATAGATAGTTAAAACCTGCGGCGCTTGCGATAACGGCAGCTGTTTCTTCTCTATTTGAAGGTATATCTGGATCAAAAGTGTCATCATCTATAAAGATGAAATGCTTGCTCATTTCAGATATAAATTTGCAAGCCCAATGTTTTTCAACGTCTATGAATGAACAGGTATTATTTTCATCAGGTAAAATGTTTAAAGCGTTACATATTATTGTTGATAGTTCTGCCCTCGTGACAGGTTCGTCAGGATAAAATAAACCATCTGGAAAACCTTTTATTATACCAACTGAGTACATTCTCATTATGGTGTCTTTGGCCCAGTGTTTTTCTATATCCGGAAACTCCCATTCTTGTAAGTTTAGTGAGATATTACCATCTTTTGATATTATACCTTTATCAAATAAAGAATCGGTGTTTTCTTCGATCTTAATTTGATATATTTTATCATCTATTTCAAATGTAAATTCTCCAGAGCTAGAGGGAACACCTGAAAGATATCTGTCTTGTGAAAGTTTCAATCCTTCTGGAAGAATTATTGTATCATGTACAGTATCATTTAAAAACATATTAACAGGCCCATAATAGCTTCCTTTGTAAGCATTAGGCAAAATAATAGATTCCGTGTCATTTAATACACTTTTACTATCAACCTGTATTTCTAATGTGGAAGAGGGATCATTTAGTTTTACCCATCTGCCATTTTGATTTTTATAGCAGATAAAAAGGCTATACTTGCCTGGCTTACTAAAAGTAATATCTCCCTTAAAATGATATGATTTATCAGGATCAACTAAGATTCCTCTAAACCATTGAGAATTTGAGTATTCATCGGACTCATCAACTATTGCAGTAGTAATAGAATCAATAAACACTGGGGTATTTCCTTTGTTTTTTATAGAAAAAATAACTGAAAGTTTTTGTCCTTCAAGATAAGGAGCTCTTTCCATTATAGCAACAGGTGTAATTATAGAAAAAATTTCATCTTTGCCATGGTCTGAACTTGTAACACTAACATTACATAACAAAAAAGCACAAACTAAAAAAACAACAAATAATTTTGATCTCATAAAATACCGCCTATCCATAATAATTATTTACTGTTTTGTTGATAATATAAAGATATACCTTGAAAGATTATTAAATTGGTAATTGCCCCCAATATATTAGCTAAATAATATTGTTTTTTTAATATTTGTGTAATTAATGCTATAAATAATAATGTAAATTTTCATATTTTAAAATCTTTATAAACAAAACAACAACAAACAACACTCTAAAATGTACATTTATTATTATAACCATAAAGATCTGTTAAGTAAAGTCTTTATGATAATTTGAGTGGATGTAGCAAATGTGAAGAAAAATATTCCAGAAACTTAAGTTGCACAGTTTAGAGCATGTATATACTTCTCATCGGGGACTTTGTAAAACTTTCTTCAACAAGAAGGATGGTCTTTTCCTTATCCCATTAACAGGAAATACTAATTGCTTCAAAACCACTAAAGATCTCGTTTATTAAACCAGTTTACAGATAATACAAATGAAATATAATAAAAAGCAATAGATGTTCCTAATAATATGACAGGCAGGTATTTATTTTCAACTAATTCTCCAAACTTTTGAATTAACAAATCAATTGCTTTAAAACCTATTATATAATTGCTGATTATAATAAATATAATTAAAAATGAAATAATAAGCATTGAAATTAAGATTCTAAAGTGTGCCTTCTCATATCTATATCTATGGAATGTGGGGAAAATAATAGAGCATATTATAATAAAAAAAGATAATATATACATTGCGAAAAATACAATATTAGGGGACAGTTTTAAATTCATTATATAGAAAGTAACGCTAAATAATGCTAGAGACATTATTGCATTAGTGATAAGTAGTATGTACCTTGATAATACTATACTGATTCTTTTTAAAGGTAAACTGGCAATGAAAAATATGGCATTTCTTTTTTCATCATCCATAAATAAAGCTTCAGTATAATATAATAATGAAAAAAGCCAAGCAGTAAAAAATAAATACTGGAAACTTTTAAAACTTATACTTGAATTTTGGGCGATTATAGGAAATAAAACAGAGATTAAGAGTACACTAGCACTATATATCTTATACTTATAAAAATAATTATATAATAGTTTTTTTGTATTTATAATTACCATACCTAAACATCCTTTCTTTTTAAGATCTTCGCAGAAATAATCATTGAACTAAAAAATAAGATAATAGATGTTATAATCAAATAAATCAATAATTTTTCATCAATAAATAAAGGTTTTTCAATTAATATCATAAAATAATTCTCAAAATCAGAGTTCCAATAAATAAATCCATAAATTAAGGGTACTAACATTAAAATAGATGAAACTAAGCCTGTTATTTTTTTTGCGTCTTTAAAATTAAGTAAATAGAAAAGTGGAGTTTGAATTGCAATATACATTAATATAATAGCTGAAGCAAACAAGAGGGGAAGTAATTTTATTTGAAACATATAAGCACTTATATTAACTCCTAAAAGATTTAGAAAAAGTGAATTTATACAGTAAAGAAATATAGGGAATGTAATTATTATAAATATGAATAAGTATCTGAACACCACTATATTTATTCTTTTAATTGGAAGGGAGCATACAAACTTTATACTGTTGTTTTTATAGTCATTATAAAATGAGTTAAATTGAACTATAAAATATATAAGTACATATATTAAGATGGCAATACCAACGTTTGAAATTTGTAAATCATCAGTCTGAAATGTATTTATTACGCCATTAAAAGAATATAATCCTATCACTAAAAAAATCAAAAATCCATAAATACTATAGCTATTTTTGGAAATACTGAAATCTTTAAATAATAAAGCAATCAAAACTTTTCCTCCTTTTATAATAATATTCTCATTACAAATTCACTAAGTGTAACATTCTCTAATACTGCTTGGCCATCTGGATATGTATTGTAAAATTTCTCAGTCCAAAGTTCCCAATTTTGGGAAACCCCACTATATGAGTATTTTCCTTTTTTAAGTCCTACAAGGCCTAAATGCATTTCTTTTGTATAAAAATTAGAATCTACAGTTATAAGTTTCCACTTTTGAAGTAAATCATCTTTTTCCTGACTTAACAAAATGTTCCCATCTTTTATAACGGTAATAAAGTCTGCGATTTTTTCCATATCTTCAGTAATGTGAGAAGAAAACAATATAGAACAGTTTTTTTCAGAAACTAGTTCTAAAAGAATGTCAAGAAACTGACTTCGTGCTACAGGATCAAGCCCTGCGGTTGGCTCATCAAGAATCAAAAATTCTGGGTGGTGGGAAAGTGCCAATGCTAAAGATAACTTCATTTTCATGCCTTTAGAGAGTTCCTTAATTTTTTTAGAACCTGTTAAATTATATTTATATATAAGGTCATTAAAATAATCTATATCCCAGTTTGAATAAAACTGTTTTACAAAATTACCTGTCCACCTAACAGTCATATCTTCATAGAAATGCTGTTCTTCACTTACATAGCCTATTTTTTGTTTAACGTCTATTTCATGTTTTCTGTTATCTAGGCCAAGAATTTCAATACTTCCACTCTCAAATCCTGCCAAACTCATAATGCATTTTATAGTAGTACTTTTTCCAGCTCCATTTGGGCCTACAAATCCCATAACATATCCCTTTGGAAGTTCAAAAGATATGTTATCTAAAGAGAATTCTTTATATTTCTTACATAAATTATTTACTCTAATAGCATATTCACTCATAAGACCTACCCCCAATCTTATCATTTAATGTTCTTTGAAAAAGCTCCATAATATCTAAGTCTTCTAATCCAATGCTTTTACAATCACTTAGTATCTTGGTAAAACCTTCTTTGATCTCTTTTAGTCTTAAAGCCCTGGCAAGTTCATATGCATCAGGGGATATAAATGAACCTTTAACAGGCCGGGTAAATATATAACCCATACTTTCTAATTCTTCATAAGCTTTTTTTACAGTAATTATACTTATACCTAACTCTTTTGACAGGTTTCTAATAGAAGGAAGGGAATATCCTGGTGTTAAAGTCCCCTTAAGGATACCTGATATAACCTGATTTTTTATTTGTTCATATAAGAGCTCGGAACTATTTAAGGATACTTTTATAAACAAATACTCACCTCTTAAATATATGTGTATGTTGTATATGTACATTATAAACATAATTCAATTATTTGTCAATTATCTATTATTAATGAAAGGGGTGCATATTTTTCTTTACTTTTGTTACACATACCCTAATGAATCAATGAAAGTATAATTATTGCATAAGTATATAATGTTAGGTATAATTATATAAAAATTATTACATAAGGTATATTTAAAATTCAAAGCAGACAAAGAAATATTAAGGAGTGAGGTATAATATGAACCTAGTGATTGAAGATAATAAAATTGATAATTATTTAAAAAACACAGAAATTATTGACTACAAAAATGAAATTCTTCTTGGATTTGCAGAAAAGCTTACTAAAGATATTCCTGATAACACAATGAAAATTAAAACTCTATTTGAATATGTAAGAGATAAAATCAAACATTCTTTTGATATAGGTGCAAATAATGTAACTTTCAAAGCTTCAGAGGTTTTTAAGGAGAGACATGGTGTGTGTTATGCAAAATCACATCTTTTGGCTGCATTTCTTCGAAGCATTGGAGTACCTTCTGGTTTTTGCTATCAAGGGCTTTTGTTTGATGACATAAATGACAGAAGGATTGTTTTGCATGGTCTTGTTGGAGTGTATGTGGAAAAAGTTGATAAGTGGATAAGACTAGATGCAAGAGGTAATAAAACAGGTGTGGATGCACAATTTAGCCTAACTGATGAAAAACTTGCTTATCCTGTCAGGAAGGAGTTTGGGGAGTTTGATACAAACATAATTTATTCAGAGCCTTCAATAGCTATACAGAGTTGTCTGCTTAGTTCAAAGGACAAAAAAGAGCTTGTTTTAAATCTGCCTGGTAAGGTTGATTGATGCATTATTAAAAGTATTTCTGCATGAATACTTTGAGTGCTAGCGAGTTTTGCTCGATACCGAGGGGTTCAATTTCAATTTGGGGACGGTTCTTGAATTGAATCAATAGTGATTCAATTCAAGAACCGTCCCCAAATTGAACAAAATTGAACACATCAAAACTCCCCTAATATTTTATTGGTTTTATCATATACTTAGTCGGTCACAAAAAAAATAGCAGGTTGTCACTTTTTTATAAGAAACCCCCCAGCCTTATAGTAGGTGGGGGGAGTGAATATTTTTCTTCACGCATATTAAATGCATTAGGTAGATTTTTATATATTAACTATGTTTGTTCAACTGGGAATCTGTCTATTATTACAAGCAAATATCTTCTTAGTAGTACCAAGTCAGTGGAGTTAATCTTTCCGTCTCCATTTAAATCGGCTGCTTTTTCAGAAGCTGAAAATTCATCAATAATACCTAGTAAATATCTTCTAAGTAATACAAAGTCAGTGGAGTTTATCTTTCCATCTCCATTTAAATCACCATACAAAATTGGATCAGGCGTTGGTGTTACTGGTGGAGGATCAATTGGCTTAGATATTAACTCATCAGTTTCAATAGTTACTATTTGTGTTTTTCCTGAGTTTATAATGTCTCTTGAAGTTCTTCCTTGAATTACTGGCCCTTGTGCAGTATAAACACCAGGACTTACAACTCTTGCGTAATACTCAATATATGGATTTGACCTCCAATAAGGGCTATTGAAAACATAAAAGGTAACTTTTTGCCCTTCTACATTCCACAAAGATCTGTATGGTTTTAATCCAGAAGGTAAGTAGTCTGTTATTTCATAAACTCCATTAAATGCATTATCACTAATGTTCCAATTAAGACGTACCTTTATAATATCTCCTTGTTTTAATGTATTTGAATTTATAGGCGCACCATTTGTAAAGTGATAAGAACGACTAATTGAAATTTGATCATTTACTTCCGTTATATCAAAAACATCTTCTTTAAAGATTGTTACTAACGCAACATTACCATTTACATCAGTTATTTTAAAGTTTTGCAACTGATGAGGAAGTAGATTTAAATGATAACTTCTTCCATAGTTTAATTCTACTAACTTTTCATTTCCATCATAACTATAAGTAAATGTTGAATTTTCTATCTGGTCTTTGTCAATTTCCTCTGTTATAAACAATAGTTTTTCAGTATTAATAAGAATATCCCTTGAGAAATTTATTAAACAATATTCATATAGCCCTGTTTTTTCAGGCCTATCAAGTATTGCAGCCAGATAAGCACAAATGGAAGTTGCCTCTAGTATATTATCATTAGTAGATCTTGTATTAACCCTATAGTAAGGAGTATAACTTTCTACATGTTTAGATATTCTTTGATCATATATTTCATTTGCCTTTGAATAATCGCCCAGCTCATAATATGAAAGAGCAAGATAGATAGTATCAAGTATACTTAAATTATCAATTTTCTCTGCTTCATTTAACATTAAAAGAACAGGTTCTTTTAATGTTGCAAGTCCATAAAGTGCTTTTATTCTGGTAGTATTATTATCAAGATTACTATAAAAATAGTCTTTTAGTTGTCTTATATTAACCATGTCTTTTGCAAAAACTGATAATTTTGCAGTTAAATCCAGATCACTTTCAGAATAAGGAAGCAGTGATAATCCTCCATCATGTTTTTGATACTCGGAAAGATCAGGCATATCTATCACTTGAGCGAAGTAGCTTTCACTAAAGTGTTTATTTAATAGCTCTGAAGCTAGATATTTAGATATAATCTGATCAATTCTACTTCCAGATCTAGAATAGAGCCTTACCAATTCTGAAAAATACATACCTTTACTTCTATCCTGGAATACTAATCTTGTGTATCCTTGATCTCCTGCTTTTATATCCATACTAGGGAAAACATTAGTAAATTCTGCTCTTTCAAGTTGATAATATGACTCCACAACATTTATAGGGTGTAAAACAGCATCTGAAAAACCACTCATTGTATAGGCTCTAATTATTAAATTATAATATCCTTCTTCAAGAGTCCATAGCGGAATATTTACTCTTTCAAATGCGTTGCCTTTAAAAGTAAATTTTGCATCAGGATTTTTTTCATCATAAACTTCAAAATATACCTCATCATTTTCCTTAAGTCCAGTACCATAAGCATTTACTGCCATTACAGGTTGATCACCTTTTAAGTAGGATGAGTTAAAACTGTAATTTATAAAAAATGGCAAAGTGACAATCATGTTGGTGGTTTCACTTCCACCCTGAAGTTCCCTTGATATTGCTGACATGGTAATTCTCCATGAAGTAACGTTGTCAGGTAATTTGAAACTTATTTCACCTTTTCCACTACTGTCTGTTTGTACACTGATAAATTTGGCTGTATCTCTAAAATCAGATCGTACATCAGATTTACCATCACTATTTTCAGGTGCTAAAGGAGAAGAAGGAGCAGAAGGCATTGATGGTAAAGCTTCATCAATAGTAACATCTCGATTAGATGATGAAATATTGTTAACATGTGATCTTTTACTATAGTATATTCCAGAACCAACACTGGTATATAGCATGCTAAGAATATTTACATTCTGATCTCTTAGACTAAAAAATGCTTCATCAACAATACTTGCGTTTACAGTTGCTTTTACTGGATTTCCATCAATATCTGTTACATTTAAGCTTAAGTTTACAATTTCTCCTGGTCTATAAGAATCTTTATCTGTCTTTCCTTCAACTATAAGTTTTTTCTCATCTGTATTATAATTAACTCTTCTACTTGCTGTTATGTAAGTGCTGCCTGTAAAATAAATGGCTGTAGCATGAACATTTGGCATATGTTTTTCATCAAATTTGAAATTATATGTTGATTTATTTGAAGTTTCATAATCCATTATTCTATTTTGAGATAAAATATAAATGTAATTTCCATCAGGAAGATTGGTATTTCCAAAAGTAAAATTAAGTTCTACATTTTCATTAAGTTTATAGTTGTTTTTATCAGTTCTTAAATTATATGTGTTAGAATGGTGTGTTGAATATTCAATACGTTCTCCAATAAACATTCTAAAGGACATATTTCTTCCTGAATTATCTACACAGCTTATATCGGCAGAATAATATGTATTTTCAAGCTTTGGAGCATCAAAAATATAGGATGCTTTTCCATTACTTGATGTAGTTATTTTAAAGTCTTCTATAGGAGTGGTTTCACGTCTGTATCTATAGGTATTGTATGTAACTTTATTAATACTGTCATAGTATGTGCCTGTTTGCTCTTTTATCCAGGTGTTTTTATATATAGTACCTGTAATTTCCTTAGAGTTTACAGGGCTACCTAAATAGTCATTTGAGTGAGTCGCACTTCCATCATTTAATCGGTCAAGAACTATTTCATGGACGGTTACATCAATATTTCCAATACCATCTTTAATTTCTCCACTTCTTTGTACATCAATATCATTAACAAACACTCTTACAGAATTAGAAGCGCTAATTTCTCCAGTTTCAGGCAAAAGAGCTCTAGCGCCTATTGGAATTGAATATATTCCCTGTACATCTCTATTGACTTCAGGTATGTATTTTACTTTCAAATTTCCAGTTGAATCTGTCACAGCATTTTGATTTGTTGACATGCCATTTAGAGAATGAGTGCTAATTGTATAACTGGTGTTAAGATTTGGTACACCTGTGCCTTCAAAAAATGCTGCATTTATATTAAAAGTAACTTCATCTCCAATAAATGCTGCAACTTTATCTTTACTAATACTCATTTTGTACGAAGGTTTTACATAGTTCTCAATTTGAACACCGCTACTAGTGATAGTTATATTGTCCTTTTTAAGAAGAATGGTATAATAACCTCTTGGCAAATTTGGAAGATTAATTTCTCCTTCGAAGAAATTGTCTTTAACACTTATTTTTTCTTTTACAAGAGGTAAATTTGATGATCCCCACCAATAGCCCTGGGTTATTTCCAATGTAAGATAGTTAATCTCTTCTTCCTGATACCTGTTTTTAATAAATCCCCATACATTAATGGTATCATTAGGTTTATACATACCCCTGTCAGTAAAGAAATACCTCCAGTAATCATTATTGCTTCCATAACTATAAGAACTTGTGTCTAGAAGAGATTTATTACCATTAGCAGTGGTTACAGTCATTAATTGTTTATTATAATTACCTGCGTAATAAAAATAATAAAAGTCATTGTATTCACTATTATCTGTGTTCATATTATCAATAAGATCTGAATTAAAGGTTGCTATTCCTTTACTATCCGTATAGAAAGCATCATCTGAACTAGAAAAGTTAATTTGTGCATTTGCTAAAGGTTGTTTTGATTCCATATCATTTATCCATACTAATGTTTTTTCAGAGCCTTTTGTAATATAAATACTTGTATTTGTAACCTGTATAAACTTTTGAGCTCTTTTATTAAGACAGTAACTATCTAAAATATAATAACCTACCGGCAGCTTTTGAGGAATTTTAATACTTGCATTTCCAGAATTTCCTCCAAATTCATCAATTGACTGATTAAATTCTAGTACCTTCTGAAGGTTATCAACAGGAAGAAATGTATTATTATAGTTTATTTGCGCCCATTCAGGATATTTATTTCTAATTTTAAATGCTTCAAGGAAAGATTCAAAATCACTGTATGCGTAAACGCTTGTATTAAGAATATGTGGGATTTCAAGAATGGTGTTTCTATTAAAATATCTAAGAGATACAGTAATTTCTTCATCGGGAGAAAAATCAGTTATCTGTTGATTGTAATTAATACCTAATTCTCTTTCTATTTGATTAGGTGGAGAAGTTTCTTTAGACCTTGTCTCAAATGAAAATATGTAATCATCGTTTATCACTCTTTCAGTTCCGTTAATTTGTATACCTTTTTTAATTTTCACAGTGTATACAGTCTCTTCTTCTAATCTATTATTAGGAACAAACACAGCAGTTTTGTCACTTACCTGAAACCTACCTGAAACAGGTGGAGTTATTTCAAAATGATCTTTTATGTCGCTAAAGTTACTGTGACTAAAATAAATTTCAATTCCTGAGTTGGTTGGAACTCCAATAGATTGATTTCCTGGAAGAGAACCTACTATTTCAAATTTTGTCTGAGTCTGAAATACCCATGTTGTCTCTACATCAGTAGTCATTCTAAAAGTATAAACTGTATTTTCTAAAAGTGGTCTTACAAGATTAATACTAAAAAAATTTTTGTCAAGCTCTTCAATAATAGGATCAGGTTCACCATCTATTGAAAAAGAGTCTTTTACCTGTTGCAATGTGAAATCTTTTTCAGTTTCGAGTAAAAATTCTGTGTCAATAGAAATGCCAGTAAAATCAGACTCTACTGCTACCAACCTAAAACCATTCCTTGGGTATGCACTTGCTCTAGATGTATATCCAGGTGTGAAAATTGTTGTCATAACACAAACAATCATGAGCAACGAGATTAATTTTTTATACATTTTTGCTCCCCCTTTTTATTTCTTTCTTTATGTACATTATATAATACTTATTTCCTTTTGAAAAGAATGTAATTTATTTTAAATGTAATAATTAAAGAGTAATATTCACCATTATTTTAGGGGGGAATTTATAATAATATAAAATTGCAACTTGCATTAATATAAGGTTATAATATAACAATATACTATTCTTCTCAAAAAGTTTGTTTTTTTAGCAAACTTTTTAGAAGATATAGTTCCTCTGTTTATCGCAGCGGAACTTACTACTTTGATTGCAGCTTCCGCTGCGATATGTAATAAATTAAGTTGATATAATCTTTAGATAATTTAAGAACACCAAAAGGAGACAAGATTATGGATGAAAAAATTCCTGGAATAAGGTATAAAGATTCAATTGAAAGGGTCTATGGATCAATTTTAGCACCATATGCTACTATTATACCTGAACCTGATAGTAGGGAGCATGAGGAAAAGTCTCAACATGATGATTTAAGAAGTTCATTTCAACGTGATAGAGATAGAATTATTCATTCAAAGGCATTTAGAAGATTAATGTACAAAACTCAGGTCTTTGTAAATCATGAGGGTGATCACTTTAGAACTAGGTTAACTCATTCACTTGAGGTTTCTCAATTTGCAAGAGGAATATCAAGGTCTTTAGCCTTAAATGAAGACTTAGCTGAAGCTATTGCTTTAGGTCATGATTTAGGACATACTCCCTTTGGACATGCTGTTGAAAGTTTTTTTGATGAACAACTGAAAAAAAAAGGACTAGGAAGATTTTATCACAATGAACAAAGTGTTCGAATAGTTGACTTTTTAGAAGACAGAGATTCTAATGGTTATAGGGGTTTGAATCTAACAAAAGAAGTTCGTGAAGGAATACTAAAACATAATGAAGATTACAGTCAGGTATATAAGGGGTTAAGTCCTTCTTTGCCATGTAGCAGTTTAGAGGGGCAGATAGTTAATATAGTAGACACTATAGCATATGTGTGCCATGACTTTGAGGACGGTATAAAGTCAGGGCTACTAAGCAAAAATATTCATAATAATTTAGATATTAGAGAAAGTTTTCTTGAGCTTAAAGATATGATCAGTGAAAAAACAAAAGGAGATATTTTAATTCATTGTGACTTATATCAAGATACATATTTTATAAGAAAGCTAATACATTATTTCATTTTAAATTTAACAAAAGAAAGTTATGATAATATTGTTAGTCTTAAAATTTCATCACTTGAGGATGTAATAAAACTATCAAAAGAAAAAAAGAGAGTTATAAAGTTCCATGATGAAACAAAGGAAATTTTCTCTGAATTTAAGAAGTTTGTCTATAAAAATATTTATGATACTCAAAGTATTGTAATGATGGATACTAAAGCTGTAAATGTCATAAGTGATATGTTTGAAGCACTAATTAAAAACCCAAAATTATTACCTCCTGAATGGTTATATAAATATAATCATATTGAAATTGAGCCTTGTTACGATGGTTATAAAAATAATGAAATAAGATTGATTTGTGATTATTTATCCTGTATGACAGATCGCTATGCTTTAGAAGAACATGAAAGGCTGTTTAACGCAAGAATTAAATTATAGGGTGATTAGAATGAATAAACTTGAGGGGTTCTATGCGTTGCAGAGGTCTTTGCTACCATCTGTACCATGGAAAAAGTACGACATGAATTCTATACTTGACGATAGAATTCTATGGACAATTAGATGTGCTGTTATAAAAGGGGACGACCAGAATTTGCCACGAAAAGTGGGTGTTACTGCAAATGAAGCAAAAGAGTTTGCAGACAAATTATTAAGCTCCTTAGGAGAATATGATCTAGTATTATTTTACCCATATTTTATAGCAGATAAGAGCGGAGTTATAGAAGTAGCATTCGACAGAATTGTTATAGAGTCAGTTAAAGATGATTTATGGAATTTAGTAACTCATAATAAAAAAGATGTAACTATAATTATGTCGGAAAAAGATATATATTTAGATGGAGAAAAAGACTTTTTACATAAGACAGAAATAAATGAATTATTAGAATATGCTAAAGCCATAAAAAGAATATTTAGAACTGATATTGCAGAAGGAAAAGTGTTTTTTTTAGAATGGAGTTATGCATATAATTCAGATATAAATAAAAATCCAATAGGTAAAAGAAATTTGATTTTTTATGAAATAAGGAGTGTCTGAAATATTACCTCCACTATTTACTGGGCTTATTAGGTATCAAGTCAGCTTGTTTAGAAACTTTTAGGGATAACATTGATATTTTTTTAACAATAAGTATTGACATTTTTTTAACAATGCGATAATATGTTAGTATATATTGGATGCAAAAGTATAGATAGAGATACTTTTATAAAAGACTTAAAGCAAATACATTGAGAAGTTAGGTATATAGAATGCACTGCTTGAAGTGCTATAATAAAAGGGGGGAATTGAGATGAGAAAAGTTATATTATAAAACCATTCATATTACCAATTTATTTCTGTGTTGGTACAATACATGATAGTATAAATTAATATATTTTAATTAATAATGTTCTTAAAGAGTAGTACTTTATAATGTATAATTTATTGCATTCAGTATAATTATTTTATTTTTGAAGGGATGATGAAAATGAGAAAAAACAGTATTTTAGTAGTTGTTATTGCTATTGTATTATGTGTTACTTCGTTTATACAACCAGTATTTGCAGAAGAAGAAATTGTATTTCAAATTGAAAAAGATAATGAATACTTTGGTTTTATGTGCAAAGAAATAATTGAAAATATAGATAAGGACAGTGATTTTTATATTTTCAAAGACATAATAACAGGTGCACAGCTTGTATGGCTTAAGAATAGTGACATAAATAAAGCTTTTTCAGTGAGCTTTATGACTCCTCCTGAAAATAATAAGGGTATACCACATATAGTTGAACATTCAGTACTTCGTGGTTCTGAAAGCTATCCCCTTAAAAATCCATTTGCATTAATTCAATCATATTCCCACAATACTTTTGCTAATGCAATTACATATCCATTATTTACTTCATTTCCTATTGCAAGTAGAAATGATAAAGATTTTTTTAACAGTATGCAGGTATACCTTGATGGAATATTTGCACCTAGATTTCTTGAAGACGAAAGAATATTTAAGCAGGAGGGAATACGAAAGGAGATTTTTGAGGAAAATGATAATATTGTCTATAACGGTGTAGTTTATAATGAAATGAAAGGATATGAAAGAACGCCTTTTAGACACTTATTTTATGCAATAAACTCAACCTTGTATAAAGATACTCCTTATAGATATGATTCTGGTGGTAAAACTGAAAATATAAAATATGTTACATATGAAGAGACTAAAGAGTTTTATTTAAATTATTACCATCCTTCTAATGCACTGTTTTTTTTCTATGGTGATGTAGATATAATTAAATATTTACAATATATAAATAATGAGTATTTGATTGAGTATGATAGAAAAGAAAGAGTTACAATTGATAGGCAACAGGAATCTGGATTGGTTTTAGAAGGAAAATATGAATATTCAATACCTACTGGAAGCACAAAAGAAAATAAAACATACATGTCTTTAAGCTATATGATATGTGAAGATATAGATTATATTGATGATGTAGGATTATCATTAATAGCACTGGTTTTAAGTGCAGATAATTCACCACTTAGAGAAAAATTAAAAGAAGCAGGATTTAATGGTGGATTATCGCTAAATTATAGTATAGACTATATTCAACCTAGATTTGATATAATAGTAACTGAAACTGATGAAGATAAAAGGGATTTGTTTATTAAAACTGTTTCTAAAGTATTAGAAGAAATACTAAATGAAAAACTTGATATTGAGCTTACAAATGCTATATTGGATATTGTTGAACTGAACACTTATCAATCTAGTTCAACAAATAGTTGGCTTTCCTATATGGAGAATATAGCACTAAACTGGGTAGCTGAAAAACCATTGTATAATAGATTTGAATCATTTCAAACAATTATCAATAATATTAGAGAAAAGATTGATGAAGGATATTTAGAAGGTTTGATAGATAGATATCTAATTAAATGTAACCATAGTGCATTAGTAGTTATGAAACCGGTACCTGGTCTTCAAGACGAAAAGGCTATGGAAGACTATGAAGAGTTAAAAAAATACAAAGAAAGCCTAACTATTGAGCAATTAGATGAACTTATAAAAGAGAGTGAAAAATTAAGAGATTGGTATCAAGAAGAAGAAAGCCCTGAATTATTAAAAATATTCCCAACCCTTACACTAGAAGATATAGATACTTCTGAAATAATAGAAACAGTTATTAACAAAGAAATGATTGGAGATGCAACAATACTACATACACCTGAGGATATAGGAGAACTTGTATATACAGATATGTATTTTGATACTACAAGAGTTCCCCAGGAGAAATTGAAGTATTTGTTCCTTTTAGATGATTTACTTGGAAATATTAGTACAGAAAAATATACTTATAATCAGTTAAAGAGAAATGAATTAAAGCTAACTGGAGGCATACAACTTAGATCTAGTGCATTTGGAGATTCAAATAATGCTGATAAGTATTATCCTAAGTTTAATGTATATTTTTATAACCTTATTAATAATCATTCTGATGTTATGGATTTGATAAATGAGATAATATATAACAGTAAATTTGATGAAATTGATAGAATAAAAGAAATTGTGTCAAGTAGGAAAAACGCAATGAGAAATTCAAATCCTACATCCTATGTTGCAACGAGAGTGCTTAGCTATAATTCTGAAACAGCACAGTATAATGAAATTCGAAGGATAGAATATTATGATTTTCTTTGTGAAGTTGAAAAACTTCTAGAAACCAAACCAGAAGCTGTAATCACTCTGTTAGAGGAAACATACAAACTTGCATTTCCAAAACAAGAAGTAATAATTGGTGTTATATGCCAGGATGAGAAGTATCCATTATACAGAGAAAAAATGGAGGATGTAATTGAGTCCCTATTAAAACCAGTTGAAAGTAAAAAGCATAATTATAATTTAAAAGAACCTCGGATAAATGAAGCATTTATTGACCCATCTTCTTTTGTTCAGTATGTAGCGAAAGGGTATAACTTTAATAAATACTCAGATTATGAGTACAGTGGTAAAATGATTGTATTAAGCAATATATTAAATGATTTTGTTTTTAACGCAATAAGAATGTTTGGAGCGTATGGTGCACAATTTGATATCAGAAGAAACGGATCAATGTTATTTGTTTCATGGGACAATCAAAACATAGAAGGTGCTTTATGGTTATTTGACTATATTGGTACCTTTCTTGAAGATTTTGAACTTTCAGATGAGGAGATGGCAAACTACATAATTGGTTCTATAGGGAAATATAACCAACATAATACGCTTCAATCGAATGCCTGGTTGGCTCAAGAAGCTTATATTTCAAACTCAGATGAATGTAGAGCTCAAATTATTGAAGAAATGCTTAGTACTACGGTAGAAGACATTAGAGGGTTTGCACCTTTATTTAAGCAGTTTGCCCAAGAGGGTAATTACTCTGTTTGGGGAAATGAGCAAATAATTATGGAGCATGGTGATATATTTGCAAAAATTATAACGGTGTTTGAAGAAAAATCTGATACAGATGAAAAAATTATAGACACTGGTGAAGAGAAACCAAAATCTACTCCAAGGCCTAAATCATCAACTAATACTGTTGTATCACCGACACCAACACCCATACCAACACCTACACCGACAGCCAATGGGGAAGTTGAAGAACCCACAACAGAAATTCCATCATTGGTTAAAAGAGAACAAAAAGCATACATAAAAGGTTATGAAGATGGGCTTTTTAGACCAGAAAGGCACATTACACGTGCTGAGGCAGCTGTTATTATTGCAAATATATTAAAGTTTGAAAACATAAACAATTACAAAGAGAATACAATTTACACTGATGTAAGTGATTCTCATTGGGCATCAGAAGCTATTTCACTTGTATCATATAAAGGACTTTTTAAAGGTTACACTGATGGTTCGTTTAAACCAGATCAAAATATAACAAGAGCAGAGTTTTCAACAGTAGTATTTAAACTTCTTCAAATAATAAAAGGAGTAACAGAGGTAGAAATATGTGAATATAGATTTGAAGACACTAAAGGTCATTGGGCACAAAAATACATTGAGCAACTTTCAAACTTAGGAACCATTAAGGGATATTCTGATGGAACATTTAAACCACAAAATATGATAAATAGAGCTGAAAGTGTTGCATTAATAAACAGAGCTATCGATAGAGTACCATTAAGTGATGTATCTAAATTTTTTAATGACGTTGATGAATCACACTGGGCATTTTATGATATTGCAAGTGCAGCCATTGATTATACATATGTAATAGATTAAATCATTAGCATATTAATCACAAGTATGTTTTAATAGAAAAAGAAAGGGGGTTGTTACACTAATTTCTTAGTGCAACAGCCCTCTATTTATCTTTTTTAAGTGGCAATATTCATTCCCATTATATGTTGGTGCATGAATGTCTATATATTTGTATGTAGACTGACATCGAAATTACTTATATCTGATGACATTTTGACAGATAGGTATAAAAATGTGACAAAGGATATAAAAATGGCTAATAGACTAATTTGTGTTATGACTTTTCTTAAACCAGCTATTTGATTTACCGCCACTCTCCTCTCAAATTCTATAACCCACATACCAATTACGCTATCACTACTATTCTTAATTGGCTTATATCTTGTAATATATTTTTTGTCTATAATAGTAGTTTCACCTGTATATATTTGACCCTGTTTTAAAACAGTCCAAACAATATCATCAGAGGTTTTAGTTCCTACAGATCTTGAACCATCAGCCCTTAGAATGTTTGTTGAAATCCTTGTATCCCCCATGAAGATAGTCACATAAGATTCTGTGTTGTAACTGATTCTATCTACTATCATAGAGTTATCATTCAAAAAATTTGAACCTTTATAAAGCTTATTATCTTGAATGGACCAATCTCCCTTATATATTTCATCAATAAGCATATATCCTAATTCCGAGCTAGCGTGTAAACGTTCATTTATATTATTATCTTCAAGATTTCTAACAACATTACCAATTGTGAAACCCTGTATTGTAAACCAAATCAAAAAAAATGTACCAATTAGAATTAATGACATGGTTAAAACCTTTTGTTGTGTTTTATTTATGCTAGAATTACTTTCAAGGAAGGAAACTTTCAGTGTATCTATATCAGTAAGATATTTTTTTGAATAGAGGGTCAATATTATGCATCCTAGTATACCACAGAGTATGGAAATAACAACAATTGAAGCCCTCATGGCTCTTAACTGCCCCCCTTGACTAATAGCATGGTTTTTTGGCATACCCACACACCACATTCCAATCACTCTGTCTGAGGTATCTTTTATAGGTACATATTTTACTGCAAATTTTTCACCAAGGATAGTTGCTGTTCCGTTATAAGGAATACCCTCTCTTAAAACGTTTTCAAGTACCTCATCTGGTGCTAAAGTCCCGATTGCTCTTTCACCATCAATGTTTAGTAAGGTTGTTGAAACTCTTATATCAGCCTGATATATAGTTGCATGTGAACCTGTTTTTTCATAGATTGCATCTAACAATCCAGAATTATTGTTTATTAGAGTATTACCTAAAAATAGCTTGCCATCCTTCACATTCCAATTACCATCATATCTGCTTTCAATGATATCCAAACCAAGACTTGAAATTGAATCTAATTTTGATGAGATGCTTTTATTCACCAAATTATTTACCCTGCTATTTGAGACAAAAAAGACTGTGGCAGTAAATAATACAATTAGAACAATGGATACCCTAAGTAACTTTTGCTTGAACATAACCTTTTTTTTCATGATTATATCTCCTCTCAAAAATATTAAAAATAAAAATTTATATAACAATTAAATCTAAGCACGTTAAATGGAAAACTAAAATTTACTATTCAAAGACATTGAAACATTATTTCTAAATCGAAATTATAAATACATTACATGTATCATTAAAAAATCTGATTACCAAACATAATATTACACCATGTAGAAAAAATTTGCAATATTTTTGTTATACTTTTTTTAGAACATTAGTTATTCTGTTTATCACAGTGTAACTTATCAATATAATTAAAGCTCCCTATACTATTCTTCTCAAAAAGTTTGTTTTTTTAGCAAACTTTTTAGAAGATATAGTTCCTCTGTTTATCGCAGCGGAACTTAACTACTATGATTGCAGCTTCCGCTGCGATATGTGATAGGGTATATCTAAACTAGATGTTAAGAAAAATGAACTTAATTCCGAAAAAGAATTATATAATTTCTTTGAAGTTATCATACCTTGACACTAAAATATGCATTAATGTATAATTTGTATTAAAAGTTTTTTGTTTTAAAATAGTAGACATTAATATATTGAAAAGTGCTTCCTAAAAGAAGTGTCTACTAAGTAATTGAAATTTATGTAAAGACAAAGGAATTACACTTGTACAAATTGAAAGGGTGGAGTTGAAAAATTGTTAAAACTTAATGTTGATTTAGGTGAAAGAAGTTATCCTATTTATATAACAACAAACTATGACAGTATTGCAAAAAGTATTCAAGATGCAAGATTAAAAGGTAAACTTGTATTAATAACTGATACTAATGTTGAAAAATACCAGGCAAATGATTGTATTTCTGCATTTAAAGGATCAGGTTATCAGGTTGAAAAATTTGTAATTGAATCAGGAGAAAAGAATAAAAATTTAGATACTGTCAAAGAAATCTATCACTTCTTGTTAGGATTGAAACTAGACAGAAATGCTACACTTATAGCTCTTGGGGGTGGTGTAGTAGGTGATATTGTTGGATTTGTTGCAGCAACTTTTTTAAGGGGCATTAATTTTATCCAGATACCTACGTCACTTCTTGCACAATCTGATAGTAGTGTAGGTGGAAAAGTAGGAGTAGACTTTGAAGGGAGTAAAAATATAATTGGTGCCTTTTATCAGCCCAGATTTGTATATATAAATGTTAACACTCTTAAAACTCTTCCTAAACGTGAGCTTCAGTCTGGTCTTGCAGAGGTAGTTAAACATGGGATTATAAAAGATGAAGAGTTTTATGAATATATTGATTATAATTGTGAGAAAATTTTGAAATTAGATGAAGGAGTTTTACAGTACCTAGTTAAAATCAATTGTTCTATTAAGGGAGAAGTTGTAGAAAAAGATGAAAAAGAAGGTGGTTTGAGAGCAATTCTAAATTTTGGACATACAATAGGGCATGCAATAGAGACTGTGATGGATTTTAAGCTGCTTCATGGCGAATGTGTTTCACTAGGAATGATAGGTGCTTTGAGAATGTCCGAGTACCTTGATATAATTGACAATGGAACTGTAAATAAGATAAAGAATACTCTTGAAAAAATTGGACTTCCCACAAGTATTCAGAATGTTGATGTAGATAAAATTTATGATCAAATGTTTTATGATAAGAAGTTAATAGGAAACAAACTTAATTTTATACTTTTAAGAAAGAAAATTGGTGAAGTTATTCAGTTTACTGTTGATGATGAGCAATTGATTAAAAGAGCTATAAAAAGTCTTAAAGAGTCCCTCTAATTCATAAATAATGGATTTTGGTATTGAAGATTCACTGAAATAAATGGTAAAATAAAGATTATGAATGTCTCCTGAGTGGTTTACTTTCCGAAGATAGCAAAGAAATATAAAGTTGCCAAGGAGATTGTTTTTATACATTACTAAAATAATCTCCTTGGCAAACTTTACAACCCATAAAAAAGGTGGTTGATAAAAGTGAGAAACATATCAAAGTTATTATTAGTATTTTCAATTCTTATTTTAAGCGTTATTATTACCAATGCCTCAACACAAAATCAGGACAATATATATAACAGAAGAATAATTGTAAGATTAGAAGATGGAGTTAGTGAAGATTTTTATTTTCCTCATACTATAAAAAAGGAAGTGCCTACAGAGCTTAAAAAGAGAAGTTTAATACTTTTGGAAATTCAAGAAACTGCAAATTATCACAAGGTTTTAGAAAGTATAAATAACCACAAGTATGTAAAATATGCTCATCCAGACTATATTATTGACAATCCATTAGACAAAATGAATATTGATGGTTTCTTAAATATTAAATGGCATTTAGAGGCTATTAGATACTATGAATCTTTAGAAATTATTGATGGAGAATATCAATGTACAATAGCAGTTCTAGATACTGGTTTTAGTACTCAGAGGGAAGAAATTTTAGATAGAGTACTTGAAGGTAAAAATTTTGTGCAAGAATTACAACAGCCATTAGATGATAATGGCCATGGCAGTGCTGTAACTAATATTATTATGGAAATTGACCCTACCGCAAAAATACTTCCCATAAAAGTACTTAATGAAGAAGGAAAGGGCTCTGTTAGTAATTTTATTTCGGGAATATATTATGCTATTGACAATAATGTTGACATAATAAATATGAGCCTTGGAACTAAAATAAAGGGTGAGGCGCAACTTGAAGCTATTTTAGAAGCTTATAAAAATGATATTCTAGTAGTTGCAGCATCAGGAAATTCGGGAAATAATGACAAATATTATCCTGCCTCTTATAAAACAACAATTTCTGTAAGCAGTATAAATAAAAATACGGAGAGTTCGATATTTTCAAGTACTGGGAATTTCGTTTCTGTAACTGCACCGGGAGAAGAAATTGTAACACTTAACAACTTTGATATGGAAGCAGTAGTTAGAGGAACATCAATGTC
The DNA here is from genome assembly GCA_008125075.1 of Acetivibrio alkalicellulosi. Taxonomy (GTDB): domain Bacteria; phylum Bacillota; class Clostridia; order Acetivibrionales; family Acetivibrionaceae; genus Herbivorax; species Herbivorax alkalicellulosi. The sequence goes on from VLTH01000002.1 coordinate 1,056,536, forward strand.
AACTGGAATTGTAACTGGTGTTTTGTCTAAGCTAAAGAGGGTTTACCCTCATTTTAGCAGTGATGAACTTAGATATCTTTTGGAAAAGGGAGCCAATTCAATAACTGAAGAAAAGTGGAATGAAAAATTTGGATATGGTATTGTGAGTTTGTATTCCTCATTAAGTGTTAACTTACCTGATAGATCAGAAGATATTTCTGATTTTATGGATGATGCTTATGTACTTGAGTTTAATGAGTCTAAAACTTCAAAGATAGATTTTTTAATGGATAAGGACTGGTATTTATTTAATGTAGATAAGCCAGAAGTTTTGAAAATTTTTATTGATAATCAATCTGTATATAATAAATTGGTAGCTGAATTGCATTACTATGTTGACGATGAACTTATTGATAAATATATAATTGATCATAGTTCAAGAGGAGAAAATATAGAATATGTACTAGATGCAAGAGAAGGACAATATTATGTTTTAATTTATGACTATTATAACAACTGGAGCAATGAAAGTTATACTATAACTGTCAGTTCGCCAGTTAACTCTAGTATTCAAAACATGGATGAGGTAGAGGATTTTAGTATAGCCTCCATAATATCAATTGATAGAACAAGAAATATTGATTCTATAGTAGAAAAGTCTAAGGAGCTAAATCATTCAGGATTTAATGTACATAAAACTACCAGATATGAAACTGCACCAAATTTTACTTATCCATATGAAGCAGGTTCTTTAGATTCAAATGACATAGAAGATGCTTTAAATACTCTTAAGATGATCCGATATATAGCAGGTCTTCCATATGAAGATATTGAATTTAAAGATGAATTAAATTATTTAGCTCAACATGGAGCTGTTCTCTTGGCAGCTTCCAATCAGTTTTCTCATCATCCACAAAAACCTTCTGATATGGACGATAGTTTCTATAATATTGGATACTTGGCCTGTAGCCAGTCAAATATAAGTTATGGCAGATCTAATATTTCAAATTCTATTTTAGCTTTTGTGGCAGATGGTGGTGAAAATAATATAGAAAAAGCTGGGCACAGAAGGTGGATACTAAGGCCTGGAGGACAAAATTTTGGTATAGGTTTTGCTAAAAATACACAAGAGGGTAACCATCGAAGCAGGATTTTAATGCATGTATTTGACGGTTTGGGGCCATTTAATAGTGAAGTAGATACTTATATAGCATGGCCTTCACCAGGAGATTTTCCAATACAATATTTTATTAGTAGTGCAAATATTAATACATCACCAAGATATCCCTGGTCAATAAATGTTGGCAGCAATTTCAAAGTTCCTGTTCGAAAGGACATTAATCTTACTCTTACAAGACATAGAGATAATAAAGTATGGACATTTAATGACAGTACGCCACAGCTTGGAATGGGTAATATGCCTGATTCTTCAATGCATTTATCTGTAGACAATGACGGATATGGGATGAGAAAAGCTATTATTTTTCGCCCTGACGTTACAACATTAGGAGATATAAAGGATGGAGATGTTTTTACAGTAAAAGTTACAGGATTGAAGTATTTAGATGAAAATCCAGCATCAATTACCTATACCATAAATTTCTTCGATTTAGAAAGTGAGCTAGATAAAAGCAGGGTAAATATTACTGTTAAAGATAAAGATGCTTTTATTGAAGGTGCAACGGTAACTATTGATGGAAAAGAAATCATTACTGATGAAAATGGACTTGCTACAATAAGACTTAGTAATAATAAAACATATAGTTATACCATAACAAAGCCAGGTTATATAATAGAAACAGATAGTATTAGTGTTGAAACATCAGAAATATCAAAAGTAAATACAATAATAAAAGTTCAACCATCTCCGCAACCTGTTAGCAGTGGTAGTAATTTTGATAGCAATGTTACAGTAAATCATGTACAAACTTCTTTAAGCCACTTCAATGTTACTTTTAAAGTAGATGGGTATGAAGACATAGTTATTAGAGCAGTTGAGAACAAGATAGACAATATTCCAGATATACCTTATAAAGCAGGATATATTGGTAAATGGGATTATGATGATTTTTTCAATATACAAAGGGATATAATAGTAAATGCAATATATTATTTGAATGAAGAAAAAATTGATGAAAAGGACTCTTTAGATGAGTCCAGAGAAGATATTCTAAAAGTCAAAAGTTTTAATGATATGAAGGGGCATTGGTCAGAAGAATTAGTAATGGACTTATTTAAACGGGGAATAATAAGTGGTTATGATGATGGTTCAATACGCCCCGATAGTAATATTACAAGAGCAGAAGCAGCAGTGCTAATAGCTCTTGCTCTTGAGTTAGAGCCAGATGATATTTTAGAAACAAATTTTGAGGATGATGCTGATTTGCCAAAGTGGGCAAAGGGATATATTAAGATAATTAATCAAAATGGAATAATAAGAGGTTATCCTGATAATACGTTTAGACATAATGACAGGTTGACAAGGCAGGAGCTTGTTGTGATGGTGGTTAATGCGTTTAACTTTAAGTCTCCTCCTAAAGATTTAAATTTTAATGATAAAGATGATATAGGTCATTGGGCAAAAGATGCAATTGGAATAGCTGTTTATTTAGAAATTATAAGTGGTTACACAGATAATACCTTAAAGCCAGCAAATAGCATAACGAGAGCAGAGACTTTTTCAATACTTGCAAATGCTTTAAGGGCGAATGAGTGAAGTGAACTCGTTTAGCTAAAGCTAAACATCGAGGCTTCAGATGGAGACTCAACTCCACCTGAAGATTTATAAGAGAATCTCCACTTTATAGAAGGTGGAGTCTTAGAATAAGATAAAAATGATAAAAATAGTATTTAAAGACTTTAGACTGGATATAAATTAAGTTTTTGTAATAGTATTAATAACATTTATTTAATTTAATAGCTGCTTTCAATTGACAAAAGATATTTTCCAGCTTAAAATAATATTGGTTATAAAAAAGGTTGAATTTTATCACAAGGAGTGATTTTAAATGGAGCTCTGGTATACAGAATTTCAAACAAAAGGTGTAGGAATAACATGTAAGGTGAAAAAAACTTATCACACAGAAAAAACACAATATCAAGATTTGGCACTTATAGAAACAGAGCAATTTGGTAAAATGTTGGTTTTAGACGGAACAGTTCAGACAACAATCGAAGATGAATTTGTTTATCATGAAATGATATCACATATTCCTCTTGCTACTCACAAAAATCCCAAAAAAGCTCTTGTAATAGGTGGAGGAGATGGAGGAGCAATTAGAGAAATCATTAAGCACCCATCAATTGAAAAAGCTGTATTGTGTGAAATAGATGGACGAGTTATTGAGATTTCAAAAGAGCACTTACCAGAAATAAGTTGTGCTTTAGATGATAAAAGAGTTGAAGTTATTGTTGATGATGGGATTAAATATGTTAATGATCACAAAAATGAATTTGATGTAATAATGGTTGATTCAACTGATCCAGTTGGACCTGCTGTAGGTCTTTTTGCAATCGATTTTTACAAGGCTATTTATGAGTCATTAAAGGAAGATGGGATATTTGTTGCGCAGACTGAGTCACCCTTTTTTCATAAGGAACTGATTAAAAATGTTTTTAATGATGTATCATCCCTTTTTCCAATTACCAGGTTATATACTTGTTCAATACCTACTTATCCAAGCGGATACTGGAGTTTTACAATGGGTTCTAAAAAATATGATCCTTTAGAAACTGATTTAGATAAAATACCGGATTTAGATACTAAGTATTACTGTCCTAAGATACACAAATCAGTTTTTGCATTACCTAAATTTGTAGCTGACATAGTTAATATATAAGGAGTATGTTATGGGTTTAAAAGATGGAAGTATTACCCTTCCTACAAAATTTATGTCGAGTACTGACACATACGAAGAGGCTTCAATAGTTTTAGTTGGGGTACCAATGGACTTTACATGTAGCTTTAGGCCAGGAACCAGATTTGGCCCTCAAAAAATAAGAGAAGTATCCATAGGAATTGAAGAATATAGTATTTATATGGATAGATCATTAAATGATTCTTTTTTTTATGATTCAGGTGATCTAGATCTTCCTATTGGAAATGTGGAAAAAAGTCTAGAGATTATAGAAGAAGCTGCCGGAGAAATAATTAATGACAAAAAGTTTCCATTGTTTATAGGTGGCGAACATCTTATTAGTGTACCTGTAATAAAGAAAGTTTATGAAAAATATGGCGATGAACTGTTATTGGTACATTTTGATGCTCATGCTGACCTTAGATGTGATTATTTAGGTTGTCCTAATTCCCATGCCTCTGCTATAAGACGAGTAATTGATTTTATGCCTTCAAAAAATATATTCCAGTTTGGTATCAGATCAGGTACAAAAGAGGAATTTGATTTTGCTCGCAATAACACTAATATGCATACACTTGAAGTATTTGAACCCTTAAAAGCTTCAATAGAAAAACTTAAAGGAAGGCCTGTGTATTTTACCCTTGACATTGATGTTGTAGATCCTGCCTATGCAAATGGGACAGGGACTCCCGAACCTGGAGGAGTAAGCTCAAATGAGTTGATTAAATCTGTAAACCTTTTAAAGGAACTTAATATAGTGGGCTTTGATTTGGTAGAGGTGTCTCCACATTATGACTTATCTGACAGAACAGCTTTTTTAGCTGCTAAGATTATAAGAGATATAATACTTATGGTGAGATGATTATGCATAAAATTAAAAATTCATTGGGACAATCCCATCAATACATTGAAAAGTTTGTTAAAGAAGGTGACACTGTTATTGACGCTACATGCGGAAATGGCAGTGACACTTTATTTTTAGCAGGTTTGGTGGGAAAAACAGGTAAGGTTTTTAGCTTTGACATACAAGAAAAAGCAATTGAAAAAACAACCAAAAAACTTAGTAATGCTAATTTGATAGATAGAGTAGTGATTATTAAAGATGGGCACGAAAATATGGATATATATATTAATAAAGATGTGAAAGCTGTTATGTTTAATTTAGGATACTTACCTAGAGGGGATCACAATATATCTACAAAATCACACACTACAATTTGTGCTGTGAGAAAAGCTATGAATTTTCTTGTAACAGGTGGAATAATAACAATCGTTATATATTGCGGAGGAGATAGTGGTTTTGAAGAAAAAGAAAAAGTCTTAGATTTTTTAAAAGATATTGATCAAAAACACTTTATTGTAATGAAAACAGATTTTATAAATCAGTCAAATTGGCCACCTATTCTCATTTGTATCGAAAAACTCTGACTTATATATTAATTATCAGGAGTAAGAATGTTTTTGCTTAAATATTTTGACATAGAATAAGGGCTGTAAGTGAAATAGTATTTTTAAATAGCTTCTGAAACAAAAAATATAAAGACTACAATAAATATAGACACAACAGATATTGTATAAACAGTGTATTTTAACATATTGAAGATTCTCCATTCCTTTGCAATATGATTTTTTTCTTCGGTAAGGAAGCTAATTAATTCACTTAAAAGCATATTGTTTTGTTCATCAATGTCTACCAATTCAACACCATAAGTCAAGTCGCTATTTCCAGTATTTTCTTTGCGAACTGTTTTTCCTATAAGATTAATTGTTATTTCGGAAGAAACGTAAACTTCAAGATTTATAATGGAATTATCATAAATGAAGGCATCTGTATGAAGCATACCACCTCCAAAACTGATATCAGATAATATAGCTTCGTGTTCAATACTACCATAGCTGACCTTACATGGATAATTTAAATGAAATCTTTCAAATTTTCTTTGATTTTGAAAACTCATTATTTTATCAATTTGCACTGTAATAGATTGCTTCCTAATAGATATAACTTTTCTTGTTATACTTGCAGAGAACAAAGTCTCATTGTTGTCACTTAAGGATTTAATTAAAATTTTATTTCCTTCTCTTAAGTGGTTTTTAAAGTGACGTGCAGAAAGAAAAATTTCGGCTATATTTTTTTCAAAATTTATATAAGTTATAATACCGTGAATCCATTTTTTATCATTATCTATTGAGACTTTACAAAAAGTTACAGAGGTGCTTTGCTCTGGCTTGATTCTTTTCAAATTAATCACCCCTAACCCTTGATTTAATGAAAACAAAACAATATTTCAATATATACATCGGCTATTAATACTAAAAACATGAGTTTAAAATAAAATAATTTTTTAAAATTTACCTTAATCCACATAAATAACCTTGCAAGTAAAAGCGTATAGTATTATAATTCTTGATAGGATTGTTATTATTTTATCATGCTATAATGATATCAAACAATTTTTTAAATGTACATTGTAAATATATTAAACTAATATTACAGGGTCAACTTTTAAGAATAGACATTTATGAGCATAAGCACACCAAAATAATAAAAAAACATTAAATAGGAATTAGAATGTATATGTTGTAAGATAGGTAGCATATTAAACAATGTTTGCTAAAAACTTTACATTATAAGATGACAACTATAAATTAAATGTGATATTATTATTAACTGTGGGCTTAATAGGAAAGGGTGATTATAAAATATAAACTGCTTCAAATTTTTACTTTAACATATTTTTGTATTATTAATTATTACAAATAGTAAAAAAGCAAAGTAAATATTTTATATTGCCTGTGCAAAATATAATAAAATAAGAAACATGAGGTGGGACAGGAAATGGATAATGTGGACAAAACCATGCTTCTTCATGAAAAGAAGGCTCAGATTGAGCAAGGGGGAGGAGCAGCAAAAGTAGCAAAGCAGCATGATGCCGGCAAAATGACAGCAAGAGAAAGAATAAGTGCCTTATTTGATCCAAATAGTTTTATTGAAATTAATGCATTTGTTGAAACAAGAAGCATTGATTTTGATATGCAAAAAAAGAAAGTATCCGGTGACGGTGTTGTAACTGGGTATGGTTCTATAAATGGCAGGCTTGTTTTTGTAGCATCTCAGGACTTTACTGTTATTGGCGGTTCATTAGGAGAAATGCATGCACAAAAAATTACAAAAGTTATGGACATGGCAATTAAAACAGGAGCACCTTTTATTAGTATTAATGACTCTGGAGGTGCTAGAATTGAAGAGGGTATTGATGCACTAAAGGGGTTTGGAGAAATCTTTACTAGAAACACACTTGCATCTGGCGTTATACCTCAAATATCTGTAATAATGGGACCATGTGCAGGAGGAGCTGTTTATTCTCCAGCTATTACAGATTTTATTTTTATGGTTGAAAAAACAAGTCAGATGTTTATAACAGGTCCACAGGTAATCAAGGCAGTTACTGGAGAAGATGTGACTTTTGATGAACTTGGTGGTGCACAAGCACATAATTCTAAAAGTGGTGTTGCCCATTTTATGAATGCAAATGAAAATGAATGCTTAGAGGAAATTAAAAAGTTAATAAGCTTTCTTCCGGAAAATAACTTATCTGACGTGCCTGTTGTTAAAACCAGTGATGATGTAAACAGAGTTCCGGATAATCTAAGTAACATAATACCAGATGGTGCAAGTAAGCCATATGATATGATGGAAGTGATTACTTCTGTTATTGATGATGGTGACTTTTTTGAAATACAGAAACATTTTGCTAAAAACATAATTGTAGGTTTTGGTAGATTAAACGGTGGAACAGTGGGTATTATTGCCAATCAACCTAAAATTTCGGCGGGTGTTTTAGATGTAGATGCATCTGATAAAGGTGCAAGATTTGTACGTTTTTGTGATTCCTTTAATATTCCCGTTGTTACATTTACAGATGTTCCAGGTTATTTGCCAGGTGTTGGTCAAGAGCATACAGGAGTCATAAGACATGGCGCAAAACTACTATATGCTTTTGCGGAAGCTACTGTTCCTAAAATAAATGTTATAGTAAGGAAGGCTTATGGAGGAGCATATATAGCCATGAACAGCAAGCACCTAGGTGCTGACATGGTATTTGCCTGGCCAACTGCTGAAATAGCTGTTATGGGTCCAGATGGTGCTGCTAATATTATTTTTAGAAAAGAAATTGCTGATTCAGATGATCCTATCACAACTAGAAATAATTTAATAGAAGAGTATAAAAATAAGTTTTCAAACCCATATATAGCGGCTTCAAGAGGTTATGTGGATGATGTTATTGAACCTGCATCAACGAGAATACGTTTAATTAGCGCACTTGAGATGCTTGCAGGAAAAAGGGAAAGCAGACCATCTAAAAAACATGGCAATATTCCTTTATAAAGGAGTATTGAGTGGGTAGCATTTTAAATATAAGGGTATATATAAAAGATGATATTAGATCTTATTTTAGGAGGATAATCATGAAAAAGTTTTTAATAAAAGTAAATGGAAATCAGTATGAAGTTGAAGTTGAAGAAGTTAAAGATGGAGTTGCTGCATCTGAGCCAGCAGTTTCAATTAGTACTCCAGCACCTGCACCAAAGGTTGAGGCTCCTAAAAAGAGTGGTGGAGCCCAAGGATCAGTTACTGTAAAAGCACCGATGCCTGGAACAATTTTAAATATTAATGTAAATCCAGGAGATGCAATTAAAAAAGGTCAGGTTCTTTTGGTGTTAGAAGCTATGAAAATGGAAAATGAAATACAATCTCCTCAGGATGGAACTGTTGCATCAGTTAATGCAACTAAGGGAGCATCAGTTAATGCTGGAGATGTGTTGATCACATTAAATTAGAGTTAACCGAGGGAGGTAATAAAATGGCTAAAATTACCGAGACTGTTCTAAGGGATGCCCATCAATCATTAATTGCTACACGTATGAGAATTGATGAAATGATTCCCGTTTTAGAAAAGCTTGATAATATAGGATATAATTCTTTAGAAGCATGGGGAGGAGCAACATTTGACTCTTGCTTACGGTTTTTAAATGAAGATCCATGGGAAAGACTTAGAACAATTAGAAAACATGTTAAAAAGACAAAGCTTCAGATGCTTTTAAGGGGACAAAATCTTTTAGGATATAAGCATTATGCAGATGATGTCGTGGAGTATTTTGTTCAAAAAGCTGTAGCTAACGGAATTGATATTATAAGAATTTTTGATGCTTTAAATGATGTAAGAAATATTGAAACTACAATTAAGGCATGTAAGAAGGAAGGCGGACATGCTCAGGGCACAGTTTGTTATACAATTAGTCCTGTTCACAATTTAAAGCTGTTTGTTAATGACGCTAAGAAGCTTGTAAATATGGGGGCAGATTCTATATGTATAAAGGACATGGCTGGTCTGCTATTACCCTATGATGCTTATGAACTGGTAAAAGCTCTAAAAGAAAATGTTAAAGTTCCAATTCAGGTTCATACCCATGCTACAAGTGGAGTTGCTTCAATGACTTACATTAAAGCTATTGAAGCTGGCTGTGATGTGGTAGATTGTGCAATATCACCTATGGCGCTTGGAACATCTCAACCGCCAACAGAGGCTATGGTAGCTACATTAAAAGATACTAAATATGATACTGGCCTTGATCTTAATCAATTAAATGAAATTGCAGAGTACTTTAAACCATTAAGGGATAAATACTTAGAAAGTGGACTTTTGGATGTTAAAGTAATGGGAGTAGATGTAAATACCCTCATATATCAAGTACCAGGAGGAATGCTTTCTAATTTGGTTTCACAGCTCAAACAGTCTAATGCTGTTGATAAATATGAGCAAGTGCTAAAAGAAATACCAAAGGTAAGGGAAGACTTTGGGTATCCACCTCTTGTAACGCCTACAAGTCAGATAGTAGGTACCCAGGCAGTATTAAATGTTGTTATGGGTGAAAGATATAAAATGGTTCCAAAGGAATCTAAGGCTGTTGTTAAAGGGGAATATGGTAAAACACCAGCTCCTGTTAATCCTGAAATACAGAAAATGATATTAAAGGATGAAAAACCTATTACCTGTAGACCAGCAGATCTTATCAAGCCTGAACTTAAAAAAATTAGAAGCGAGATGAAAGAGTACTTAGAACAGGATGAAGATATTTTGTCATATGCACTGTTCCCACCTGTTGCAGAAAAATACTTTCAGTACAGGAAGGCGCAGAAATATAAAATAGATCCTGACATGGTTGATTATGAAAACAAGGTTCACCCTATATAGTGTAGAATGAGATAAGGATGCATATTATTCTTTAGATTTATTAAATACACTAATAAGATAACTTTAGATTTACTAACCTTAGGAGAGCTGAGATTTAAGTCTCTTTTCTCCTGAGGTTAGTAATTTAAAAGCACTTATTGTGAATATAAGTAAAGTGTTCTCTATTACTAAAAAATCTTATTGCCTTAATGTTACTTCCTTTCTTTATATAGTCACCACACTTTAAACAGAAAAAATTATTTTGAGTCATTACGTCATCATAGACTATAGGCGTTATTCCTTCATACTTTGACCAACTATCCCATCCAGTTTTGCAGTTTAATATTCTTTCTTCAAAATCAGCGTAAACCCATCTAAGAAGCTTATGAAAATGGAACGGGAATTTTGTATATTTGATATATGGTTTAGGAATTCCCAAGCGAACAGTATATAAGCTGAAGTTTTCTTCTACAATCTCTTGAAACCTACCGGTAATGTGAGTTTTATACCAGCAAAAACCATTATTATCAAGCCAGTGAGTTAGCTTTTCAAACATATATCCTCTACATATTTCTATAGTTTCATTTTTATGTACGCATAATGCTCTAAAACCTTCAGAAATAATTGCCACCACATGGTCAAGATAATACTTTTTTTTAAAGTTTTCTTTATTATAAAGCTCAACAGGAATGATATCAAAATAATACTCATTTGTTTCAGGTCTATAAATTCCAATACAAGTTCCGCCAACAAAACTACCACTTCCTGCATCATCAATTTGTATCATTTTATCACCATTATTTCAAAAAATTTATCTAAAGAAATTCACTTAAGAATGCTGAAAATATAATTTCCACTAATATTTCATGACAGGCTTTATTTGATTCCAAATAGGCCCAGTGAAAAGTGGAAGTAATATTTCATACACTCCTTATATTATTTGTATAAAAGAAAAATATAAACAAAAATTTAAATAAAAAAATCTGGGACATAGAGGGATCTGAGACTTTAAGTGTTCTAACGAAAAAAACACATCAAATCTTGATAAAATTTGATGTGTTTTCGAATGTTTGTAAATAAAACATCTTAAAACTTATATATAACTTAAGGCTTTATTTAACCCAAATTGAGCAAGTGAAAGACCTGAAGTATATTTTACCTATTACTTAAAAGGTAACGTATCTATCATTTCAAGTATATATCGTCTTAATATAATACAGTCAGTAGAGTTTATAAGACCATCAGCATTTACATCAGCCGCTAATAAGTTAACATTATTAACAGGAATTTCAAGTACTAATCTTCTTAATAAGATATAGTCAGTAGAGTTTACTATTCCATCACCGTTTAGATCACCATATATAAAATCCTGTGTTGGAGGTGTAGTAGGTGGTGGTGAAGGTGGAGTTGGGCCTCCAGGTGGCTCTTGACCCCAAAGTAGAACACCATTATCATATATTGGAACATAGGGTGTCATAGCTGCAAAGGATATATTGTCATAATCAGGATTATCATGTACACCTTGATAAGACCAGTCATTATCGTGAGTACCAACCCCGTCTCTATATGAAATTGATACAGTGGCATCCTTTTGACACAATGTCCACTCAGCAGGCATAATTTGCGTACCTGTAAAGTCAACTGTAAAATAGTATATATTATCAACATAGTGCTCTAATCCTCGAAGAGTTGCTCCCTGATGTGCACCAAGTTCAATTTGTACTGCATCTATGCCTCGACCAGCTTCAAATACTTCAGTTAAATCCATAAAGTAACGAGCAGATAATGTATCTTTCATTGTAGGAGGTCTTGCAGAACGATTGTTAACTTGTAACATTACATTCAAAGTGCCATATCCTTCATAAATTCTCCATGCTCGTACGAAGTATTCATTTAAGTCATCTTTAGGTTCTCTAAAATCCTCAGGTTGAGGCCAGTTTTGAAGAGGTTCACCACCGTGCAAATCAAACATTTTAGCTAACGCACCTACAAAACCTGCGTTGTAATCGATTGCAACTTCATTCATAATGTAGTCTTTTATATCGTCTACCCAGTGATCTCTTGAATCAGGTCCTCCCACTAGTGCACCATAAAGAATGTGCCTACTAAAGGATGGAACCTCAGGCATGCTTACCCATGAACCGTGTGCTGTTCTATGATGAGGATGTTGTGGTGAATTTTCACCGAAGCCTACTACATAACTTCCGCCCCTTGGATTATCTCCAAGTGCATAATTTATTTGTCTTTCAGCAAATCTACGATAATCATCTTTTTTAGATAGGGTTCCAACAGTTCGATCATCAGACCATACAAATGCTAAAAAGGCAGCAGTTGAAGCATAACGTAAGGATCCCCACGGTGATAGCCAGGCAAGTCCACCTGGAGTGTAAGTTATACCACCATTTGGAAGGAAAAAGTCTAGGTTTCTTTCAACCATAAATGCATAAGTTTCATCTTTTGTAACCTGAGCTATTTTCATTGCTGCACCATAACTTACATCATCCCAACAATGAGTGTGAAAACCACCAATTGTATTAACTGGCATAACAGAAATAGCTTTGTCAAGGTAATCTTGCTCACCTGTTTTTATATGAAGCCAAATTGCACCCCATGCAAGATCATCAACATATCCACCAGATGGATATAAAATATCAAGTGGATTTCGTCCTCTATATGTATAGCCAAAATTAAAAATTCTTTCCGCATGCATAAGGCATTTTGCTGCATATTGAGGATCAGTTTCTTCAAATATCAAAGATGCAATAGCTAAAGCTGCTGCAACCATACCAGCAACATCAGAACCAGGTGTTGATGGATCCAATCTAAATGAACTTCTGTCAGTTCTATAGTCTAACAGCTCGTGTGGAATCCATACAGAGTGGTCAGATTGACCATGTCCACACATATAATAAAGAACATTAGGCTCTGGATTTGCCTTAATTAAAAAATCTGTACCCCATTTGATTTCATCTAAAATATCTTCTAATAATCCAGAGTTTTTAAATCCATCTCTAAACTCATATACTGCCCATCCCAATTGACTTGCAGTGTATGAAATGGTATGGGTAAATTTAATGCCGTCTCCTGCATCAGCCCAACCACCTGTTAAGTCAAGGCCTACATCTTGTCCATCTGTCATAGCTGATTTGCTTCTATAAGGCAAAATATAATCATCAGGGATATCTCCAAGACGGTTTGCCTTATAAAAAAGAAGTGATTTTTGCAAAGCTTCACCATAATTATAGTGAGAACCACCATATCTAGGTGAAGTATTTGCCTGAGTTACTGGTATAGACACAAAAGTAGGTAACAAAAAAGAAGTTATCATTATAATAGCTGTTACCAGAGTTAATTTTTTGTGCCACATTACACCTTTTGTTTTCAACATAACATATACTCTCCTTTTATAATATTTTTTATATTTTAAAATATAAAAGACATAATAAGCATCTTAATATAATTATATAATGATACATTTAATCTGTACAGAAAATATTGCTATTGGCTTATTTATTTTTTAACACATACTGATGCAAACTGAGTGAATGTAAAAAAGTGAAGAATAATATGAACACATGCAAACCTCAAGAATTTAGAACCAAATATATAATTATAATTTTTTATATAATTAAAGAAAATAAAGGAACTTTTCTTTCTTATAAGTCGTCATAATATGTTATAATTGAGGTATATATTATAAAAAATAAGGGGGGAATAGTATTATGTTTAAAAGACTAATTTCAGTGTTATTAATTATATCATTTATTGTTATAATATCAGTACCTGGTTTATCATCTGGAGCAAGCGCATATCCTAGAAATGGATTTAGACTAGTGGCGGTAGAGTCTGATTCTACTGGCATTTCAGTTGATACTGAGTTTTTGCTTGAGACTAAAAAAGATTTTTCATTAAATGATGTCAAAGAAGCTTTTTCAATTGATGGTGAGCCTGATCCAGTTATTAAAGAACTGGACAAAAACTTTTTTAGTATTAATCTTTCAAGACCACTTTTAGAAAATACATTATACACATTCAGAATGAATAAGGATGTTGAGACAACTTGGGTTTTTCAAACACAAACTGAGTTTAAGATTTTAGGATCTCTTCCAGGAAACCAATCTATTGGAGTACCTGTAAACTCAGGAATAGAGATTAATTTTAGTCACAGTAATTTTAGCGATATAAAAGATCATTTTGAGATTATTCCACATGTTGAAGGAAGATTTCAAATACATGATAAAACAGCTGTATTTGTTCCTAATGGGTTAGAATTTGAGACAATTTATACAGTTAGAATAAAAAAAGGCATCCAAATTAACGGAACTGACAGAGTAATAAATGATGATTACATATTTTCTTTTGAAACAAGAGCTAAAGAAACATCTCAACCACAAGAGAATACTATCACAATTAACTACAATCAGCAGATAACTGAGGTTTCTTCAGATGAAGATATTGAACTTTCACTAAGATACCATATTAGAAACCCAGGTAATAGTGTTCCTGTGCTAGATGTTAATACAAGTGTTTATGCATATAGAGATTTTGAATCTTTCCACGAAGCAGTTATATTAAGAAATATTCCTCCAGAGTGGGCACAAATAAACTATAGCAATACAGTTATTCCTGTAGATGGTCTACAAAAAGTATTGGAATTTAATCATGTAATAAATGAAGATCAAACCACATATGGAAATGCACTAATTAAAATTCCTCAAAAACTTCCAAAAGGTTATTATGTTGTTGACAGTTATTGTAGGGATAAAAGGGCTCAACAATTTGTTCAAGTTACAGATACAGGAATTTTCATAACAAAGAGTACATCTAAAACATTAGTTTGGGTAAATGATTTAAAAACAAATAAACCATTGGCAAATGCAAAAATAAGCTTTTATGGAATAGATGATGTTTTTTATTCTAATAACAATGGAATATCAACTTTTGATACAGATTTAATTGATAATTTGACAAGACAAGAAAGCATGGTTAGTTTTTATGATGATTATTATTTTAGATATTACTATGGAGGGAATTATAATAAACAATTTATGTCTGTAACAACTGCCAATGGAGATAAATCTCTTCTTAACACAAGCTCATATAGCAGTGGAAGCGGAAATAATTATTGGAAATATTTCTTTACAGACAGAGGAATGTATAAACCTAATGACACTATCAGTTTATGGGGGTTTATTAAAAACAGATATGAATATGAAGATATTAATTATCTTACATTAGAAATATCCCAAGGATATTTTTGGGGTGGACGAAGTGGTCTGCCAGTAGTAAAAGAGAATATTGAAGTAACAGATAATTTTTTTGAAGGAGAAATACAGATTCCAAACCTTCCTATGGGTCATTATACCATTAGTATTAAAAAAGGTAATGATACTATATCTAATAGTATGATTAGAGTAGAGGAATATGTTAAACCATCCTACAAGATGGAAATAACGAAAGATAAAGTTGCTGTTTTTGTTGGAGATGAGGTTAATTTTAATCTTAAGGCAGCATTTTTTGAGGGTACAGGAGTATCCAACCTAAACACAAGCTATAGTATTAATACTGGTTCTCTAACAGGATTAAGGATAAATGAGAATGCTGTTACAGATGTAAGAGGCAATTATAATATAAAATATTTACCAGAAGTCACAAGAAATATTCAGGGAATATACTCAATTCCAATTACAGCTAGAGCTCTATTGCCTGAAACAGGTGAGATAAGTGCTTCAAATTCTGTAAGAGTATTTGTTAATGACGTTGACGTTCAAAGAAATGGTAATATTAAAAATGAAGTAGGATATATTAATGCAAAAGTTCATGAAATTGTACTTGATCGTTTAAACGATGGAACTGCTAATCACTTTAATGATTATTTAGGTAATCCTGTTGCAAACAAACGAATTACAGGTACGATAAATAAAAATACATGGATTAAAGAAAAGACAGGTACATACTATGACTATATAAACAAAGTAACTTATGACACTTTTAGATACAGATTACAAACTACTAAACTTAAGGACTTCTCAATGTTCACAGACAGTGATGGAGAAGCCTCTTATACTTTTGATGCTCCTAAAATTGAAAACACATATTATTCTGCAGATATAAGCTGTGTTGACAACTCAGGAAGAAATATGACCTTTAGAGTTTTTATTGGAGAACGTATAGATTATTCAAGGCATTACAATGACAATACTTATAATTTAAGGCCTAATAAGAATAATTATAGACTGGGTGAAAATGTAGAACTTGACTTTACATTTGCAAATAATAATCTTCCCGATGGAAACTATATTTATATTTATTCACAGAATGGAATAATGGACTATGATATTTCAAATAAATCAAAGCATAATTTTAAGTTTACAAAGGATTATATGCCAAATGTTCATACAACAGCAGTTTATTTCAACGGTAGAACTTATGTATCTGCAAGTACAAGTATTCAATATGATATGGAAGAAAAAAATCTAATTATAGAGGGGAAAACAGATAAAGATTACTACAGGCCTGGTGAAACAGTAAAGTTATATGTTGATGTTAAAGATATTGCTGGTAATCCTGTAAAATCAGTAGTAAATGCAAGTATCGTAGACGAAGCATTTTTTAGTTTGTTAGATCAAAATGTAAATGTTTTAGATAATTTATACTCAAGAGTTATTTCAGGAATATACTATGAGAAAAAATCCCATGTTGGTTATAATATGGATCCATGGGATGATATAAGATATGCACCACCGTCAAATGGAGTAGAAGCACCTTCTGAGGACGCTAGTAATTCCGATGTAAGATCTGATTTTAGAGATACAGCTAGATTTGTAAGTATTGAAACTGACAGTGATGGAAAAGGCCATATTAGTTTTAAACTACCTGATAATGTTACTTCGTGGAGAATAACTCTTACTGCAATTTCAAAAGAGCTTCATGCAGGGAGTGAAAAGACAAACATGATTGTAACACTGCCATTTTTTATTAACTATAGTTTTAATAATTCCTATTTAAAAGGCGATCAACCAGTAATGGCAGTAAATGCTTATGGTGTTGGGTTACATGAAAAAGATGATGTGTATTTTGAAGTTTATGACAAAGAAAATCCAGATACAAGAATTACTGTTAGAGGAAAAGCCTTTGAACGAATAAATATTCCACTATGGACTCTTGAAGAAGGTTACTATGATCTAATTATTAGAGCCTATACCGAAAATGGGTTTTCAGATGCAGTACAGCATTCGATTAATGTGGTTGATTCCTATTATCAACTTGAAAGGGCAGAATTTGCAGATGTTGTGTCTGGTATGGATATAAAAGCTGGGGAACAAGGATACACAAGTCTTACATTCCATGACAGAAGTAATGGTATGTATTTCTCACAATTGTTAAGTTTATACTTTAGAACTGGTAATAGAATTGACCAGCTTATATCTAGATATATTGCCTCACAACTTTTAAGTGAGTACTTTGATGATTATTTTGTTAATCTAATAGACCAACCTGATCTTTCACAGTATCAGAAACATGATGGTGGGCTATCTCTGCTTCCTTATTCTGAAAGTGATATTGACTTAACTGCAAAGATGGTAGTATATGCAAAAGATATGGTAAACACACAACAACTTAAAAATTACTTTAATGATAAACTTAATGATAATAGCAGTAGAATAAAAGCACTCTATGGACTGTCTGTATTAAAAGAACCGGTTCTTTTAATGCTTGAGGAGGCAGAAAAAATTGATAATTTAAGTATAATTGATACAATATATCTTGCTCTTTCATATTATGAACTTGGTGATTATTTTAAAGCACAATCAATATATGATGAAAGAATATCTAAACACATAGAAGAATTTGCTCCTTACTATAGGGTGAATACTAAATCTAGCAAGGATGATATACTAGAAGCGACTTCTCTTTGTGCTTACCTTGCAGCTAAACTTGACAGACCAGAAAAAACTGGATTGTATGAATACTGCTTGAGAAATTTCACAAGAGATATTTTAATATACACAGAAAAGCTTATGTATATAACTGAGGAAATTGGAAAAGCAGACAGTGAAAATGTTCAATTTACTTATACTTATGATGGAGAAGAAAGAACTATAGAATTGAAAAATGGCAGAAGCCACACAATGAGACTATTGCCTCATCAGTTAGAGAAGTTTGAAATAACTGATGTTAAGGGTAAGGTTTCTTTAGTATCAGTATTTAAAGAAAGTGTTTTTGATATTAAAGAACAAAGTAATGAAATATCAGTAAGACGTTCGTATCACTTTGAAAACGGAACACCTATTTCATCATATACACTAAAACAAGGAGATATTATAAAGGTGCGTCTTGAGTGGAATTTAAGTGATACTGCATTTGATGGAGTATATGAAATAACAGACTATTTACCTTCAGGATTAAAACCTTACAGATCATTAAGAAATGTTGAAGGACAAAAAGTTACATTCTATGCTTATAGATCATCAAGGACATATGTTGAATACTATGCAAGAGTTGTAAGCCCTGGGGTGTATACAGCACAGGGAACTGTTATCCAAGGTAGAACGTCAAGGGATATAATTAATACAGCAAAAACAGATATAATAACAGTTGAAACAGATGAATTAGTATCAATACCAATTGATCCGCCACCCTTTTCACCATCTCTAGACCCAATATTATATGGAGATTTAAATGGTGATGGTAAAATAAACTCAATAGACTATGTATTGCTAAGGAGATATTTGCTTGAAATAATTGATAGTTTTCCTGTTGCAATTGAAGCAGCAGATTTAAACGGGGATGGAAAGGTTAACTCAACTGACCTGGTAATATTAAGAAGGTATTTACTTGTTATGATAGATAGGTTTCCGGTTCAACAAAGATAGTAAAGTATATTTACAAGTTAGCTCTAGGAGTAATCTCCTGGAGCTAACTTTTAGTAATGCTGAAAATTAATTTATCCACCTGAGAAGATTAGTATATTGATTTTTCTATATAAAGTGTTATATTAGTATTAAAGAAGATAATAATTGGAGGATACAAATGAAATTTGATGATAAACTTGAACTTAAGTGTGTGATGGAATTGGAATCAAATCTTGAGTTGTATAAGGTTGTAGATTTTTTAAATAAAAACCTAAAAGATAAAAAGTTATTATTTGGATTAACTATGAAAGAAAAAAAGATGAAAATATCAATTTATGAGACTTAGTAATGGCTAAGAAATAACATCCAATTCTCATCGTTCAAAACCCGTAAAAACATCGGGATTTTGTACTTGAGAATATGAAGTTATTTCTAAGGCATTCCTTAGTAACGTGAAAGTATAACTTCAACACTATTTCAGGCCGTATTTGATGCCAAATAGATCCCAAAAGTTGAAGTATTACTTATATAATAAGATTTTATTTTGATTAGTGGCAAAAGTTCAAAAATAATTATGGTTGAAGTAGTAATATAATATAATAACTTATGATAAGGGGTTACAGAATGGAAAACAGAAAAAATGATTTAATAACTACAATTGAAGCTAGTATGGAAGAATTTAGTAAAGGGCAAAAATTAATTGCCAATTACATAATAAACCATTATGACAAAGCTGCTTTTATGACAGCTGCAAGACTAGGTGAAGAAGTTGGAGTAAGTGAATCAACAGTGGTAAGGTTTGCGTGTGAAATTGGCTTTGATGGATATCCAAAACTACAAAGAGTTTTAAGAGAGTTAATAAAAACTAAGCTTACATCTGTTCAGAGGATGGAAGTGTCATCTAATCGTATAGATCAAAGTAATGTAATAAAAAGTGTACTTTTATCAGATATGGACAAAATAAAAACAACATTAGAAGAAATTGATCCAATTGCTTTTGATAATATTGTGGAGAGTATATTAAAAGCAAATAAGATATATATACTAGGAGTTAGGAGTTCGGCTCCATTAGCTAGTTTTTTAGGTTTTTACTTTAATCTTATATTTAATAATGTTAGACTTGTTCATACTACAAGTGTAAGTGAAATGTTCGAGCAAATAATATATGCATCAGAAGGAGATGTTATGATAGGAATTAGCTTTCCTAGATATTCAAAAAGGACAATAAATGCAATGAAATATGGTAGGAGTCAGGGGGCAACTGTAATTGCTATCACTGATAGTGAAG
The DNA here is from genome assembly GCA_008125075.1 of Acetivibrio alkalicellulosi. GTDB lineage: Bacteria > Bacillota > Clostridia > Acetivibrionales > Acetivibrionaceae > Herbivorax > Herbivorax alkalicellulosi. Next base: position 1,076,751 of record VLTH01000002.1, read on the forward strand.
AATCTCCTTTGGCCGAAAATGCAAATCATGTTATCACTGCCAGAAGTGATATGGCTTCTTTTGTTGACTCATTAGTTGCACCACTTAGCGTAATCAATGCATTAATTGCAGCTATTGGAATGAGAAGAAAAGAGCATGTGTATAAGACTTTTGAAAACTTAGAAAAGATTTGGGATGAATATGGTGTATATGAGAAAAATGATAAAACGTTTTAAGGAGATTGACCAATGAAAAAAAAAGTTGTAGTTATAGGTGCAGGACCAGCTGGAATAATGGCAGCTGGTGTTGCATCATCAAATGGTGCTAATGTGATGCTTTTAGAGAAAAATGACATAATAGGAAAGAAACTATTGATAACCGGAAAAGGGAGATGTAATATAACTAATGATACAGATATCGAAAGTCTTATCGAAAATACTCCTGGAAATGGGAGTTTTTTATATTCTGCCTTTTATACATTTTCAAATTCTGACTTAATAGCTTTTTTAAAAGAATATGGACTTGATACAAAGGTTGAGAGAGGAGGAAGAGTATTTCCAGTATCCGACAGGGCAAAAGATGTTGTTGATACATTAAACAAGTATTTGATTAAGAAAAATGTTAGAGTACAATTAAATTCTTCTGTCCAAAAAATCCTTGTGGACAAGAAAAAAGTAAAGGGAGTAGCATTAAAAAATGGAGAAGTAATAGAGTGTGATTCTATAGTACTATCAACTGGTGGAGTTTCCTATCCAGGTACTGGTTCTACTGGTGATGGGTATGATATGGCAAAAAAACTAGGACATACCATTATAGAATTAAAGCCTTCTTTAGTACCTTTGTTAACAGAAGAAACTTGGGTAAAAGAACTTCAGGGACTATCTCTTAAAAATATTTCAATATCTTTATTCAATAAAAGCGGAAAAAAGCTATACACTGATTTTGGCGAAATGATTTTTACTCACTATGGAGTATCTGGTCCTGTAATTCTTAGCTCAAGCAGGCACATTCTTAACTATAATTTTAAAGATATAAAGCTTTCAATTGATTTGAAACCAGCACTTACAGAAGAAAAGTTATATGAAAGAATTCAAAGGGATTTTCTAAAGTTTTCAAAAAAGCAATTTAAAAATTCATTAGATGACCTTCTTCCACAAAAACTTATACCTGTTATAGTCAATCTTTCTAATATAGACGGCCAAAAGTATGTTAATCAAATAACCAGAGAAGAGAGGAAAACCCTTACTGAACTTCTTAAAAACCTTACCATTACAATAAATGGATCAAGGCCTGTAAAAGAGGCAATTGTAACGGCAGGTGGAATATGTACAAATGAAATAAATCCTTCTACCATGGAGTCTAAACTTATACAAGGTCTTTTTTTTGCAGGTGAAATTATTGATATAGATGCATATACAGGAGGATATAATCTTACTATAGCTTTTTCGACAGGGTTTTTAGCAGGTATTAACTCATCAGAGTTAAGGAGTCAGGAGGCGGAATAGTATAAAGCGAATGAATGACGCTGCGCATGTGCATGTTTGCGAAGCAAACAAATTGCACGCGAATTAAATCAAAAGGTTCTATTCTGAAAAGTATTTTCAGAATAGAAGTATATCGACTGACGTAAGTGATCTGAATTTGTAAGGCTTGCCACACTAAGAATTAGGAGTATTATTTAGTAAATTTGTGCATACTATTCTAATAGAAATAAATTGAATCTATGAGATTAGGAACGCTGAAAATATTCCTGTTAGATGGAGTGAATAAGATGAAAATTATAGTTTTTAGATCAAGTCAAAAAAAAAATAAGTGCTTTGATACAAAAAAATCATCTTCCTATGTTTTTGAAAAGTTTTTATATTTTTCGTTTATTTTCTTATTTTTTTCATTAATTATTACACAATCTATTATGTACAATAATAATATTAGAGCGGTTTTAGTTAATGAAAATAATCTTGAAGGAAGACCACTTGGGTTAGAGGAATATCTTTATAATCATGGCGAGATACTTTTAAGACTAAATAGCGAAAACACTAATGAAAAAGTCAAGATTCTGATAAATGGTGATGAAATTGCTTCGTTTTTTGACAACCCAATTAAGCTAAAAGTAAAAGATGGAGATGTTATTGAAATTGATTGTACTATGGCAGGGAGAGTACAAGTAGAAATAATACCTTTGACTAAAAATATTGTGGACACTTCTTTTAATAAGACACTTTACCTAGAATCGGAAATAAAACAGTTAACAAAAATAAGATTTGATTAATTTTTTATTGTTTTAATCGTATTATTACAGTATAATATAATAGTGTCTTATGGCTTATAGAAGATTGTGATACTAATGTTACTGTTTTTCTAAAAGACTTACATTAATAGTATAAATTATGGTTTGGTGATAAAATGAACAAAGGTATTAGCACTACTAAAACTTATGGAAGTAAGGAAATTGCCTCAGCTGCCATTAAAATTGCTCTTACAACAGAAAGAAATGAGGAAAAACAATACCAATTGGAGTACCAAAAATTAGGTATTTATACTGCTGCCGCTGATTATGGAGGAGAATTCATTACTTCTGTTATGAAAATAGTTGAACGTGCAGTGGTATCTTCAAAAAGAGAGCATGTTATAGTAGATAATCATGTTGAAGAAGGGGCTGTGGCTGGTGCTACCAGAGAAGCTTTATCACAAATTATGACAAAAGCCTTAGGATTAAATGTAGGAGGGAAAATAGGAATTGCACGTTATAAAAATCATATTAGTGTAGCTATTTTCTTTGGAATTGGTTTACTACACTTAAATGAGGTATCTATTGGATTAGGACATAGAGTAGTTTGAGTAAATGCATTTAATATGTAGTTTATGGTAGAATGGTAGCATAGTAGAGTGGAGGTTTATTATAGTATGGTAAAAGCAATTAGAGGCGCTACAACAGTTTTAAACAATACTTCTGATGAAATAGTAAATGAAACAAAAAAACTATTAGAAGAAATTATAGAAAAAAACAATCTTAGAGAAGATGACGTAATAAGTATAATATTCACAGTTACTCAGGATTTAACTGCTGAGTTTCCAGCAGTAGCGGCTAGGAAAATAGGTTTAAGTAATGTAGCTCTTATGTGCATGAATGAAATTGATGTTCCAAATAGCCTCGAAAAATGTATAAGAGTTATGATGCATGTAAATGCAGAGAATTATAATAATGATTTTAAACACATATATTTAAATAATTCAAAGGTTTTAAGACCTGATTTGTAGATTTAAAACATTGTTAAAACTATATTTGGTGGAGAAATAATATGAATAAGAAAATAATTTCTATTGCAATTGATGGACCTGCTGGGGCAGGAAAGAGTACTATTGCAAAGTCTATATCAAGTAAATTAGGAATTTTGTATCTTGATACAGGTGCCATGTACAGAGCAGTTGCATTAAAGGCAAATAGAGAGAACATAGATACAAAGAATAAAGATGAATTGTCGAAGCTTGTTAAATCTATAGATATTAAAGTTATATATTCCCATGGCGAGCAAAAAGTTTATTTAGATGGAGAAGATGTTACTGCTCATATCAGGACTCCAGAAGTATCACTAGGAGCATCAAATGTTGCTACTGTTCCAGATGTGAGAATAAAAATGGTGGAGCTACAAAGAGAAATTGCATCGGACAACAGTGTTGTTATGGATGGCAGAGATATTGGTACATATGTTTTACCTAAGGCAGATGTTAAGATTTTTTTAACAGCAGATGTAAAAGAGAGAGCAAAAAGACGATATTCTGAGCAGGTTTTAAAAGGAGTTACTAACATAACACTTGAAGCTGTATTGGAGGATATCGAATATCGTGACAAAAATGACAGTAGCAGAGAATTTGCACCACTCTCAAAAGCATCAGATGCAATTGAAATTGATACAACAAATATGAAGATAGAAGAAGTAGTAAATACTATACTGGAGTATGTAAATAATTATGTTTGAAAAAACTATAAAAGCTTTTTTATTTATAATATTTTCAATTTTTTACAGGGTGGAAATTATCGGTAAAGAAAATGTTCCTCAAAAAGGAGCAGCGTTAATGTGCTCTAACCACGTAAGTGAAATGGACATGTTATTGTTTGGATATAGAATAAATAGACTTATAAGATATATGGCAAAAGAGGAACTCTTTAAAAATCCTTTATTTGGTGCTATTATTAAAAATTTAGGAGCTTTTCCTATTAAAAGAGGAACAGGAGATATTGGATCAATAAAAACAGCTCTAAGACTTTTAGAAGATGGTCATATTGTTGGCATTTTTCCTCAAGGTACAAGAACGAAAAAAAAAGATGTTAAAGAAGTAAAAGTAAAAGCTGGTGCAGCATTATTAGCACAAAAATCAGGAGTGCCAATACTGCCTGTTGCAATAAGTGGAAAAACAACCCCCTTTAGTAAAATAAAAATTGTATTTGGAAAACCATTTACACTTGATTTAGATAAAAATAAGAAATATACTAGTAATGAGTTGTTAACAGAAAGTGAAAACATAATGAATAGAATTTATTCACTTATGGAGGAATCTTAAATTGGAAATAACTATAGCTAAATCAGCAGGTTTTTGTTTTGGAGTAAACAATGCTGTAAATATGGTTTATAATATGCTTGAAGAAAATGATAATAAATGTATATATACTTTTGGCCCAATTATACACAATGATCAGGTAGTAGAATACTTTACATCAAAAGGTGTTAAAACAGTTGAAAGCATACAGCAAATAGATCAAAAGGGGCATATTGTTATCAGGGCACATGGTGTTACACCAAATATATATAAAGAGATTAGAGATAAGGGGTTGATTTTGGAAGATGCTACATGTCCATACGTAAAAAAAATACACAATCTTGTAGAAGAAAAGAGCAACGAAGGCTACAGGATAATTATTGTGGGTGATAAAAATCATCCCGAAGTCATAGGTATAAATGGTTGGTGTAACAACAATGCATATATAGTTAACAGTGTACAGGACGCAAATGAGATGTCTATAAGTGATGAAAAAATTTGTGTTGTGTCACAGACTACTATTACAAAAGAAAAATGGTATGAAATTAATCAATGTCTAAAAGACAGATTTAAAAATTTAGAGCAGTATGACACAATATGCAATGCAACATTTAAAAGGCAAAGTGAAGTTGATGAAATATCAAAGAATGTAGACATGATGATAATAATTGGAGGAAAAAACAGCTCTAATACTCAAAAACTTTTTGATATTTCTAAAAAACACTGTGCTATGACTTATAAGGTTCAAACATCTGTTGATTTACCACTAATAGATGTAAAAAAAATAAAAAAAATAGGTATTTCTGCCGGGGCTTCAACTCCGGACTGGGTAATAGAGGAGGTTATTAAAAAAATGAGTGAGTTAAATAATCAAGAAATCACTAAAAAAGATGATAATCAAGGTGAAATAAATTTTGCCGATGCTTTTGAAAGTTCTTTTGTAAGAATACAAACAGGAGATATTGTAAAGGGAAAAATAATTGGCTTTAATGCTAATGAGGTTTTTGTAGACTTAGGATATAAATCAGATGGAATAGTATCTCTTCAAGATTACACAGACGATCCAAGCTTTGTAATAGAAAAGGAAATAAAGATTGGTGATGAAATTGAAGTTTTTGTCCAAAAAGTAAACGATGGAGAAGGTAATGTAAAATTATCCAAAAAACAAGTTGACGCAATGAAATCATGGGATGATATAGTAAAAGCATACGAGGATAAAACCCCTGTTAAAGCTATTGTTGTTGAAGTTGTTAATGGAGGTGTAATTGCTAGTGCTAAGGGTGTTAGAGTTTTTGTACCAGGCTCCCAATTAAGTGATAGGTATGTAAAACAACTTAGTGATTTTTTAAAAAAGACAATTGAAGTAAGAATAATTGACTTTAATGAAAAGAAGCGTAAACTTGTAGGTTCGGCAAGAGTTATTATTGAAGAGACTAAGGAAATAGCATCAAAAGAAGTGTGGGGAAACATTGAAGTAGGAAAAAATTATACTGGAACTGTTAAAAGTCTTACAGATTTTGGTGTATTTGTTGATATCGGTGGTGTGGATGGCTTAATACATGTTTCTGAATTATCATGGTCAAGAGTAAAACACCCTTCCGATGTTCTCAAAATAGGAGATGTAGTTGAAGTTAGTGTTTTAGAATTTAACAAAGATAAGAAAAAAGTATCATTAGGATATAGAAAGAACGAAGATAATCCTTGGTTTGTGGCTGGACAGAAGTATAATGTTGGCGATATTGTAAATGTTAAAGTTCTTAGAATGGCATCTTTTGGAGCATTTGTTGAGTTAGAAGAAGGTGTTGATGGGCTTGTTCACATTTCTCAAATATCAAACAAACACATTGCAAAGGTTGAAGATGTATTGCAAAAAGGAATGAGTGCTGATGCAAAGATTGTAGAAATGGATATTGAAAACAAAAAGATAAGCCTTAGCATTAAGGATGTAAACCCAATAGATCCTGTTGAAGAAAAATCAGAAACTTCTGAAAAATCAGATGAAGTTAATCAAACAGAACACAAAGAAGATATGAGTGTTACATTAGGAGATATAGTTAGTGATTCTAATGAAGAATAATTTTAAATAGAGAATAGCTGAAGTATTACTTTAACTTTTCACGTGGATTATTTGGCACTAATAAAAAGATTAGTGTATGAAGCCACGACCATTAGAAGCCTTTATTTGTCTTAAGATTTCTAAAAAGGCCTATTGTGAAAGGTAATAGAAGTTCTATTTTTAGTATTCCCAAGCATTTTTTTAAAAAGAGTCTGCCAAAAAAAGTAGACTCTTTTTTTACATTATTTAGAAAGGTTTTCACTTGGTTCTAAAACTTCTAACGCGACTAAGAAAGGGAGACATAGATATTAGATTTAGCTAAAGAATTTATCTAGAAAAAAGCTAAAAAAAGTACTTTTATTAAGATAATGAGAGTATTTCTTATATAAATTAAGTTAGTAATGGCTAAGAAATAACATCCAATTCTCATCGTCCAAAACCCGTAAAAACATCGGGATTTTGTACTTGAGAATATGAAGTTATTTCTAAGGCATTCCTTAAGTAAGAAATATATAAAAAGATGAGAAAAACTATTGACTTTTAATACAGACATGCTAAAATAGTTTCTGTTGAAATTAAAGAATTTCAAAAATAAGAAAGGTTGTTGATATTTTATTTACTAAATAAGGAGGATAAAAAATGAACACATTAGGACGTCATATTTTAGCAGAAATTTATGGGTGTGATGGAGAAATACTTAACAATTGCGCTGCTATTGAAAAAATCATGGTTGAGTCAGCACTTGAAGCTGGAGCAGAAGTTAGAGAGGTAGCATTTCATAAATTCAGCCCTCAAGGTGTTAGTGGGGTGGTTGTTATATCAGAATCTCATTTAGCTATTCATACCTGGCCAGAACTAGGGTATGCAGCTGTGGATGTATTTACATGTGGAGATACAGTAAACCCTTGGGATGCATGTAATTACTTAACTGAGAAGTTTAAGGCAGGTCATATGACAGCCACTGAGGTGAAACGTGGAGTTTTTGATGAACCTGTTAAAGTAGCAAATTTATAATGACTATTTATATGGAAATTAATCCATAATAATATATAATGGGTGCATAAAAAATGCACCCATCTGTAATTAGACATTTATGATCAAAAAGGACATATGTCTGAAAAGTATTTTTTAGAATAGATCTTTATTTTTATAGATCTATATGATAAAATATTATTGGAAGTTAATAATCTTAACTATATTGCAATCAAAGGAGCAAATATGGAGAGAACATTAGTTATATTAAAACCAGATTGTGTTCGTAGAAAAATTGCTGGAGAGATTATTACTCGTTTTGAAAAAAAAGATTTCACTATTGTACAAATGAAAATGATTGTTATAGATAAAGAAAAGGCTACTTTGCACTATTCTCATGTGAAAAGTGAGCCTATTTATGATGATATGATAAATTATATAACTTCCGGCCCTTCAATTGCAATTATAATATCAGGTAATAAAGTTATATCAACAGTTCGAGCTATGATTGGTAAAACCAGTTCTTTTGATTCTTTGCCAGGGACAATAAGAGGAGATTTTGGATCACACAGATTTGAAAACTTAATTCATGCATCTGATTCTGTTGAAAGTGCAGAATTAGAAATAAAAAGATTTTTTCCAGAAATAACAAAATAATTATAATATGAAATGGAGTTATCTTTATGGTAATGGATTATGATGGCTTTAAAAAAGAAGTTTTTGCCATGAGTGGAATTGATCTTAATGCATATAAAGAAAAACAAATGAAAAGAAGACTCAATTCATTAATTAGTAGAAATAACTTTGAAGGTTATGATTCATATATTAGAGGACTAAAAGAAAATAAGGCCCTCTATAATGAGTTTATTAATTTTATGACAATAAATGTATCTGAGTTTTATAGAAATCCAGATCAGTGGGAAAAAGTAAGAAGCATTATTTTTCCATTGTTATTACAAAAGAACGAAAGATTGAAAATTTGGAGTGCTGCTTGTTCAAGTGGAGACGAACCCTATACTTTAGCTATGATTCTAAACGAATTTATGCCGTTAAATCAAATAAGCATACTTGCTACCGACATAGATAAAGATGTTCTTGAAAAGGCAAGAAAAGGTATTTATAACAAAAAAAGCGTTGAACATCTACCAAGCTCATATCTTAATAAATACTTCACGGAAGTAGAAGATAAAGTAATAATAAAAGATGAAATAAAAAGATGTATAGATTTTAAATACCATAATCTTTTAGCCGATAAATATCCACAAAATTGCGATATGATTGTATGTAGAAATGTACTTATATATTTTACTGAAGAAGCAAAAAACCAAATATATATAAACTTTAGTAAAGCGTTAAAAAAAGAAGGAATTCTTTTTGTGGGCAGTACAGAACAGATATTACTATATGCAAACTATAAATTTAAACCTATTCAAACCTTTTTTTACCAGAAAGAAGAAGACGCATAGAAATTAAAGCTACTATTTTTCAAAAGTATTTTCTAAATAGTATATATATAAACCACCAATGGTAATAAGTAAGCGTCATATAATACCCACCTAAAAAAAATTACAAATTTATTATATGCTATTATTATTAAATTTACAGACTTCTGGAATGTCTTTAGACCAAGGCAAATATAAGTCTAATATTTTTTGATCATTGACATCTGAATTAGGCAACATGTGTAATAGATATTTTAGATATTCAAAAGGCTTTAGGTTATTTTCTCTAGCTGTTTGAATTATACTATAAATAATTGCACTTGCAGTAGCTCCACTTGGAGTGTTACAAAACAAAAAGTTTTTTCTACTTATTACAAATGATTTTATGCTCCTCTCAGTAATGTTATTGTCAATATAAAGTCTTCCATCTAGTAGAAAACCACAAAGCTTGTCCCAAAGGTTTAAACAGTATTGAACTGCATTTCCTGTAGCACTTTTAGGAGTTAGAACTTTACGCTGAATTTTTAACCAGCTATAGAAATCATCTAATACTGGTTTGCTTTTTTCCAGCCTTAATGCATATCTTTCTTCTACACTTACTTCTTTTAGATCTTTTTCTATATCAAAAAGTTTATTACAAAAGTCTAAACCTTCTTGGGCTGCACATGTTTTGGTTCTCTTTGTTTTGGGCAGGACTTTTAATGCCTCATCAAATTTTCTGCGGGCATGCACAAAACAACAAATTCTGGTAATACTAGGAACTGAATTATATCCAGCATAACCATCTGTACATAGATATGATTTAAAGTTCTCTAAAAATTTTTTTGGGTGTTTTCCAGCCCTAGTAGTTTGGTATTCGAAAAGCACTATGGGTGGTCCATCTCTTCCAGTTCGATAAACCCACATGTAGGAGTTAGTTGTTGCAGCTCTTCCGGGCTCATGTAATACCTGTACTTCGGTTTCATCGGCACAGATTATATCTTTTTGCAATAGATAGTAGTGCATTCTCTCATATATATAATGCAACCATCTGTTAGTAGCAATTAGTAACCAATTTGACATTGTTTGTCTGGATATATCCAAATCAAGCTGCTTCCACTGTTGTTCTTGTCTATACAATGGTAATCCAAACATAAATTTTTGAACCATTACATGAGCTATTGTAGATGCAGAAGCTATACTTTTGGGAATTGGAGGTTCTGGCATCTTTGTTGTTACAATAGGATTATCAATCCCATTATTATCACAATTACGGCATCCATATATATATCTTACATGTTCTATAACTTTAACTGTTGCTGGTATAACCTCAAGTTCTTTTCTAACTTCAGTACGTATTTCATGAAGATTACTATTACAGTTTTCACAAAATAATTCATCTTCAGATAATTTATACTCAATTACTTCGACAGGGAGATCTTTTAACATTTCTTCTCTATGGCCTTTTCGCTTTTTGCGTTTATATGTAATTTCTTCTATTGATGGTTCTGGGACTTCTGGATTTACATCAGATAAAGCTTCTGCTTCGTTGAAAAGAGAAATTTGCTCATTAATCACAGTCTTTTCACTGGAACGGCCATAAAGCCTATGCTGGCTGAGGCGAAATTGCTCCTCAAACCAGTTAAGCTTAGCTGAAAGTTCAGCATTTTCTTCTTGAAGTAAATTATTTTTCTCTTGAAGTAGAGAAAGTTCTTTTTGAAGTTTTTCTATAATATCTGCGTCAGTTAATAATTTTTTCATGTAATTATTATATCAAATTTTTATCATAAATGCCATAGAAAAACATAAATTTTTTCGATTTTTTTCTCTTTAAAGCATTTATATTACTGCTTTTGAGTTAACTTTCTTGTGTGCTTGTTTTTGTTCAATACATAAACCATCTAGTAGCCAGTTCAATTGTCTTCTATCTATATTAATAGTACTTGATGAATTTTGAGGCCATTTAAAAGTTCCCTTTTCAAGACGCCTTGTAAATAACCAAAATCCGTTGTGATCCCACAGCAACATTTTAATACAATCACATTTTTTGTTGCAGAATACAAAAATACTTGATGAGAAAGGATCAAGTTCAAAACATTCCTGAACTATAGCTGCTAATCCATAAATACCACGTCGCATATCTGTACTTCCACAGGCTATAAAAATTTTTTCAAATCCCCAACTTAACATGTTAAACCTATAACCTTTACAACTTCAGCTAAAAGTTTACTGTTAAATCCTTCTGATACTTCAATAATGGCATTACCTATTTTAATATTTAATGTGGTATTTGATTGATCTTCAACTACTTTTAAAGGAACCCAGTCTTGTGTCTCTTTGTTATTTTTTTTAAAATAATTATACCATTTATTAAGACTTCTTAAGTTTACATTGTTGTTTTTACACCATTGTGTTTGATTTTGTCCACTCTTTTTAAATTGTTCTACTATGTCTCTCCACATCTTTAGATTTTTTTCTTCTGACATAAAAACACCTCCAAATTTATATTGAAGGTATTATCTCATATATTATTTTCATTTAAAATGTGGGTAATATATGACGCTTACGGTAATAATATTATTATCGGAGGTGGTTTTTATAGTTGTGGCAATACAAAATGGAATGGAAAACATTAAAATGGAACTTGAGAAAAGGGGATTTCATGTAGTTTATATTGAAAACTACAACTACCCTATTGATGCCATAATATATGAGGGCAGTTCATTTAATATTTCACATATTTCCAGTAATAATATGCCTGCAATGACTATGGATAAGAGAGCTTCCTATGGAGTATTTATTATTAATTCATGTAATAAAAGTATTGATGAAATTGAAAGTATGCTAAATAAAAGACACTATAGTCCTCTATTTTAATTGTATTTCGTATTCAAAAAATATTGACAATTAAATAACAAAATGCTAATCTTAATGATGTGAATACCGTGTAATATACTTGGAATTGGGGGACTATATTTATATGAAATTATCAACTAAGGGAAGATACGGTGTTAAGGCTATGTTAGACCTTGCACTTCATAGTGAGTGTGCACCTGTCTCTATAAAGAGTATTGCACAAAGACAAGCTATTTCTGATAATTATCTAGAACAGCTTTTTTCTGTCTTGCGTAAATCAGGACACATAAAAAGTATTAGGGGTTCTCAAGGTGGTTATGTTCTTTCATCTAAGCCAGAAGATATAACGGTAGGTTCTATATTAAGGGCTCTAGAAGGGTCTTTAGCTCCTGTTGAGTGTGTAGTTGAAGATCAACCTTTAACATGTGATAGATATAATATTTGCGTAACTAAGACTATATGGGCAAAGATTCGAGATAAGATTAATGATGTAGTTGATTCTATAACATTATCAGATTTAGTAGAAGAATGTATGAAAAATAAAAATAATGGGGACTTTATTTTTTTTATTTAAAATATTGCTTTCCATTTTTTAATACACTGTGTTTTAACAATTTTATTTTGGGAATTAATAAATATGAAACAAGTTTATATTAAGGGGTAATAGTTATGGACAAAAAAATTATATACATGGATCACTCGGCTACAACACCTGTAGATAGTCAGGTGTTAGATGAAATGCTTCCTTATTTTACAAAAAACTATGGAAATCCTTCATCTATATATTCTATTGGAAGAGAAAGTAAAAAAGCTATAGAAGACGCAAGAGAAAGAGTAGCAAAAGCTGTTTTTGCTCAACCAAGAGAGATTTTTTTTACTGGCTCTGGTACTGAAGCTGATAATTGGGCAGTAAAAGGAGTTGCATATTCAAATAAAAACAAGGGAAATCATATTATAACCACAACAATAGAGCATCATGCTGTAATGCATGCATGTCAATATTTAGAGAGTGATGGTTTTGAAGTAACATATCTTCCTGTAGATGAAAATGGTCTTGTGTCTCCTGAGCAGGTTTTAGAAGCAATTAAACCAAATACAATACTAATATCTATTATGTTTGCAAATAATGAAATAGGTACAATTCAGCCAATAGGGGAAATCGGCAAAATTGCTCGAGATAAGGGCATTTATTTTCATACAGACGCAGTACAGGCTATAGGAAATATACCTATTAACGTATCAGAATTAAATGTGGATCTTTTATCCATATCAGCCCACAAGTTCTACGGACCTAAGGGAATCGGTGCATTATATATTAGAAAAGGTGTAAAAATTACTTCTTTTATTCATGGAGGAGCACAGGAAAGAGGAAGAAGGGCAAGTACAGAAAATGTTGCAGGTATTGTAGGCCTAGGAAAAGCCATAGAAATTGCCACCTTAAATATTGACGATTATAATAAAAAACTTATAGAATTAAGAGATAGAACAATTTTTGAAATAATGAAAAAGATACCTTTCGTTAGGTTAAATGGGCATCAACACAAAAGACTACCTGGTAACGTGAACTTTTCATTTGAGTTTATTGAAGGAGAGTCATTATTACTCATGCTCGATATGAAAGGAATTGCCGCTTCAAGTGGTTCTGCTTGTACATCAGGATCATTAGATCCTTCACATGTTCTTCTTTCAATTGGTCTTCCTCATGAGATAGCTCATGGGTCTTTGAGATTATCTTTTGGAAAAGACAATACCCATGAGGATATTGATCAACTTATGAAAGAGTTACCTGTAATAGTTGAGAGACTAAGAGAAATGTCTCCATTATATGAAAAAGTGAAAAGAGGGAATTAATATGTATAGTGAAAAGGTTATGGATCATTTTTCAAATCCGCGAAATGTGGGAGAAATAGTAAATCCAGATGGCGTAGGAGAAATAGGGAATGCCAAATGTGGAGATATTATGAAAATGTATTTAAAGATAGAAAATAATATAATTGTGGATGCAAAATTTAAAACCTTTGGATGTGGTGCAGCTATTGCAACAAGTAGCATGTCAACAGAGCTTATTATTGGCAAAACAGTTGATGAGGCTCTTAGTATAACTAATAAAAGTGTTGCTGAAGCATTAGATGGATTACCACCAGCGAAAATGCACTGTTCAAATCTTGCAGAAGAGGCAATAAGATCTGCTATTGAGGATTACAAAAGAAAAAATGGTCTTTTAGAAGATGGAGACGGTTGCATTGCATGTGGCAGAAGGTGTGATGATATTCATCACCATGAAGATGAGGATTAATTAGTTTATTTAAAGAGAGATAATAAAGTTCCTACAGAAGCTAAGGATTTTGATAAGGTGGATAGAAATGACTAAAAAAAAAGTTATGATTGGTATGAGCGGTGGCGTTGATAGTTCTGTAGCTGCCGCTATACTTTTAGAAAAAGGTTATGAAGTAATAGGCGTAACAATGAAGATATGGCCTGAAAAAGAAGAAGAAGGTAAACTAAAAGAAGGTGGATGCTGTTCTTTATCGGCAGTGGATGATGCAAGAAGAGTTTCGTACAAGCTGGGAATACCCTATTATGTAATGAATTTTCAGGACATTTTTGAGGAAAAAGTAATTGATTATTTTAAAGATGAATACTTAAAAGGAAAGACCCCTAATCCGTGTATTGCTTGTAACAGATATGTTAAATTTGAAGCTATGTTAAATAAGGCAGTATCTATGGGAATTGACTATGTAGCTACGGGACATTACGCTATTATTGAATATGATGAAAATTATAAAAGGTACTTATTAAAAAAATCGGTCACTCAAGCAAAGGATCAGACGTATGCTTTATATAATCTAAATCAGGAGCAGCTTTCAAAAATTTTAATGCCCATAGGAGATTATACTAAGGATCGTGTAAGAGAAAGAGCAAAAGAACTTGACTTAGGAGTTGCCTCAAAACCTGACAGTCAGGAAATATGTTTTGTTGAAGATAATAATTATGGCAAATTCATTGAGGAAAATACAACGAGCAAAATAAAATCTGGCTATTTTGTTGATACAAAGGGAAATGTACTTGGCAAACATAAGGGAATAATTCATTATACTGTTGGACAAAGAAAAGGACTTGGAATAGCATTAGGAAAACCTATGTACGTTGTTAAGCTTGATTTAGATAACAATAATGTCGTTTTAGGTGAAAATGATGATATTTTTTCAAAAACACTAATAGCTAGTGATTTAAACTTTATAATGATTGATAAGCTGAAAGAGCCTTTAAATGTAAAAGCAAAGATTAGGTATTCGGCGAAAGAAGCGGATGCAATGATATATCCTATGGAAAAGGGGAAGGTAAAAGTAGAGTTTGACTCACCTCAGAGAGCTGTTACCCCAGGTCAATCTATAGTGTTTTATAATGGTGATATAGTTGTAGGAGGAGGAGTAATTGAGTAAAAAGCGGATAATAAGTATCCGCTTTTTTAGTGTAAAATAATAGACTTTAGTGGTAAATTATGATAAAATATGTCTAGTGATATTAATCAAAAGATAGCTAAGTTAAATTATAATGGGTATATACGAAATAGGTTAATAAAAACAATATACAGCCTAGGGATTAACGAACTTATGTTCGGATACGAAACGTTATATAAAATCGCGCGCAAAAACCGCCACATCGTGTGGCGGGGTGTTAGGGTAAGTCTTTGAAGAATGAAGAATGCAAATTTGAATACTTCTATATGTGACAATATTAAAGGTGTGATTCGATGGATGTTAACAAAGAAAATAGTATAGAAATTGTAAAATGGTTAGAGAATAACATTTTTTTAAATGGTTTTCTTGAAGATAATTATTTTGAAGCTAATTGCGTAGTTTATGATTCAGACTTAAGTTTATATGATAGTATTTTGGAAGCTGTTATACACTGTCCAAGTTATGCAAGGTTTTCAGCTAGAGAATTAAATGATTCCATTTTAAATGCTTGTCAAATACTAAATTTAAGCACTATAGGCAATTGTTTTATTGTTTATGTTCATGATAATGATGTTCGAATTGTTGAAGTTAAAGAAGAGTATGATTTAACAGAGTGTGGAAGAAAACTTTATCCTTTATACTCGTTACTTTCTATGAATAGATCAAAAGAAGGTGGTGTAACTTATGCTGGCCTTTTGGGATATAAAAAAGAATGGATGATTACTTTTACTTTAGAAGGAGAAGGTGAAAGTAGAATTACAATTAAGTCACATGGTTCAGAAGAATTATGTAAGTTAGTGTTGAAAAATTTAAAGATTGAACCTAATTTTAGTTGATTTAAGGGGCTGACATCGTGTCAGCCGCTGAGCTTCGAAGGCGCGCGACTTTACATAACAATCCATTTGCATAAAGGGCAAAGCATGGAGAATGTTCGCTGGAGTAGGAGCATGAGGTCATCCTGCCCTCATCGATTCATCGGGTGCGTTGCACCGCCTACGGAGAAGGGCTCTGTAAGTCCGATTCATCGACGACGCAAATGGGAGACGATCTTCGAAATGTGGGGAAAACGGCACATCCATGTGCCGATTAGAAAGAATGGCTTTGAAGAATATTTTGTTGGGTTACACTTTGACGGAGGAAATTTTGATGAATTACATTAATAAGGTTTTTACAGTTGCACTATTGATTGCTCTGGCTGTTTGTGGAATTGGCATATTTTTGCCTTTTCACAATGGATTTCATTTTATGAATAGGAACTTATACAATTATTTGTTTCTGATTGTTTTAGTGAATTTTTTATTTGTTTTTTTAAAAAAGCACACAATGTTGTACAAGGTTGTATCATTATGTCTGTCGATATTTATAGTATTATTAGATAGTAGAATGAATTATATTTCTAGGTTGAATATTTTTCCATTGTTTATTGGTGGGATATTTGCAATTGCTTTTATTGTCTTATTGTTAGTAAAAGCAAATTGGAATACTGTATTCATAGTTAACTGCATCTTTATTTTCATATTTCTTAATTGGCTCGGATTATCCTATGTAAATCCTTTTTCTTCATATTTACCTACTCTAAGTGAAATGATTATAAAAAATATAAAAGAATTGTTTGAACTTAGAGGAATAGGTTATTTTATTTCGAATATAGGAGTTATTAGTGCTATTGTATTCCAGTTTTTATGCATTATATTGGATAAAAGAAATATAAAAAGAGTGAAGCAAATTATTTAAGATGCAAGTTTTAAGGTCACAGCATCCGTGCTGCTCTTGCTTCGCGGGTCCCCACACATCGAAGATCACTTAGCCAACGTTCCGAAGTTTTCGGCGAAAAAAAGGCTCTATCCAAATGTAGAATGGATAGAGCTTAATTTATGCACACCCCGCCGAAAATTTTGGAATTGCATGATGAAC
>VLTH01000002.1:1094045-1098761 GCA_008125075.1 Acetivibrio alkalicellulosi
TAGTGCCAAGAATATCTTTTCGAGCCAAATGAATATAGATCATAGTTGTTTCTAATTTTTCATGTCCTAATAAGTCTTTAACAATTATAAGATTTGTTCCTTGTTCCACAAGATGGGTGGCAAAACTATGTCTTAGTGTATGAGGAGAAACATTTTTAGTAATACCCGCTTTTTTAACTGCTTCTTTAAATGTTGATTGGATAGTTCTTGTGCTAATAGGATTAGAAGGATTTTGACCAGGAAAAAGCCAATCAGTGGGGCGAAATTTTTTAAAATATGTACGAAGTATTTCAAGATTGTTTTTTGATAATAGTGCAAATCGATCTTTGTTTCCTTTTCCTTGTCTAATAAATATTTGCATGTTCTTACTGTCAATATCAGAAATTTTTAATCTTGAAACTTCACTAACTCTTAAACCTGCTGAATAAGCAGTTACAATCATTGCTTTATGCTTTAAATAAGAGGCATTTTTAAATATTTTATTAACTTCATCTTTTGATAATACCTCTGGAAACTTCTTTTTATTTTTAATTCGTGGTATGTGTTTCATATTCCAATCTCTTTCAAATACAGTTTCATAAAGAAACCTAATAGCACTATAGCAACCATTAATAGATTCACTGCTAAGTTTTTTAATTTTTATGGCATGATGTAAAAAATCTCTTACATGATCATAATCCATTTCACTAAATGGAAGATTAAAATGATTTGTAAAATGCCTTAAGTTCATTAGATATTTTTTTTGAGTTGAAATTGCAAATCCTCTAAGTTCCATTCCTTGTTTCATTTTTTCAAATGCTTTGTTATTTGTCATAATAGATACTCTCCTATAAAAATTATTTGATTTAATTTTAAAGGAAAGTATAGTATAATTGTTATATATTTTACTCGAGATTAAAACAAGCAACAGCCACCGCGTAAGCGGTTTAGTTCATCAAAGCGTATTCGCAAGGGTGCGGTAAAGAAAAGGCATGAAGCAGGGCGTTGAGGTCATCCCACGAAGTATGCCGCACCGCAGCTCTTCACCGGCGCAAGCGCACCAAGAAGAAGGGCTTTGCGGGTCCGGTTCAGAGCCGCCGGATACGCTAGACGATATATGCCATACAGCAAAAAATCCGCCATCCATGGCGGAAATTTTAGGGAAAGTCTTTGTAGATTTTTTGAAAGGTTGGATGCATTATGGATTTGAATTGTATGTATCATTTTATGAAAGCTTATCAATCATTGTTTGTATCAATTAGATCAAATCCTAAAGGTCCTAACTATATTGATTTACTAAAAACTTTTGAAAAATATATAGATTTAGAGTTAAGTCCAAAGAAGATAGCAAAGCTTAAAAATGATTTTGACGAAATTGAAAATATTGATATGATAGAAAAAGATTATTTTAAAAAAGATTTAGATGTATACAAAGATATTGAAAGTTTTAATGATGTTAAAAAGATAAAGAATTATATTTATGCGTTACCAGTTGTGACAAATGAAATGATTAAGTTGTTAGAGAAAAAAGAGTATGAAAGAGTGCATGATTTTGCTGATGCAGTTCATAATTTTCCAGAGTTTCTTGTTACGGATTTTTGGAGTGCCGACAGGTATTATAAAATCTATATAAAACCATACAATGAGAAGTGGAAAGATACTTGTTTGTGTGAATTGGAAAGAAGAAATAAGATAAAAGCATTATTATCTAAATTTATACATAGTAGTTAGCCCGCCATCCTTGGCTAGGAAGGGCTTCGGGGGGCTGTACGGCATATATCAACACATGCTCGTAAAGGTACGGGTAGATATTCATGTAGAATTGCTACGTGGGTCATTCCATGTAGAAAAACCGTACCACACCGCCTCACCAGCCGCGGAGCGGCTCTCACGGGTAGTTCTTTGGGGTCTGGTTCGGACGGCGTCGCGCATGTAGACGATATATGAAAGTTGGCGCATTTGGGAGAGACTGCAAGGTTACAATACACACATAATATTAGGGGTGTTGATATGAACAAGCAAAAAGCTAAAAAAATAATAGAAGATGGTATTAAAAACAAAATGCTTTTTAGATATTGGCGCAAACGTGTTGAGTTTTACAGTAGTTTTGGTTACTTTTGTAATGTTGGAAGTGATCTTGCAATGGTTCTTAATGAAGATGATTTTATATTGGATGGTTATCATATCATACGACTAAAGGATATAACAGAAATTGAACTTAAAAATGATTATTATGATTATATACTTGAACAAGAAGGTTTAAAAAGCAAAGTAGTTGTTCCACAAATAAGGCTTGATTCATGGCAAACAGTACTTGAAGACTTACAGAGCACGGGTAAAAACTTAATAATAGAAAGTGAAAGCCTTGAAGAAGATAAAGGTCAATTTGGAATTGGTGAAATTACAAAAACTTACAAGACGTTGGTTCATTTAAAACACTTTGATGCAGATGGAATTTGGGATGATGGGCCAACTATAATACCCTATAATACTATAACAAAAGTAATATTTGATAGCCGGTATGTATCAGTGTTTTCTAAGTATACAAGGGAGCAATAGTGTAAGGTGGGTTTATCCTTAGTGGGTGATGCTTTGTGGGGCACCATCCATCATATATCAATGCGTCTAAGTAAAGGGCAAAGCAGGAAGAAAAGCTTACGCGGGTCATCCCTGAGGTCATCCTGCCCAAAGCATCAAGACTAAGATAAGAGCTATCTAAGTCTCGATGCCTCCTTAGACGCTCAACGTTAGGTGTAAGACCATGCAAAACCCTCGCGTCCTGCTCGGATTTGTTAGGGTGGGGCTTTGGAGATTTAAAAAGTTTAGGAGTATAAGCAACTTCAAAAGTAACTTTAAGCAGTTTATTTTATAGGAAAGACTACAAGCATAATACTTGTCGAGTCTTAAATTTGTCTTTATTAAATATAGTGTTAAGAAAGGGGATTTGATATGTCAATTGCTGGTGTTATTATTCATAATGATGTTATTAACGAGAAAGATTATTATATTTTGTTAGCGGACACTCGTGTAGTTAACAAGAATAATAGCAGAGGAATTTTAGAATCAAGCTACGAATCTGCTCTTAAAGTAATAGAGTTATGCCCAAATATTATTGCAGGAATTTGTGGTGAATATCAGATACTTTCAGTTCTTAAAGATATAAGTGAAGAATTCAAAGAAAATCCAAATATTATTATAGACATGGACATTAATCTGTTAAGTGATAAAATTCATGAAAAAATAATCGATTCATTTAATTTGCATATGTGGTCTGATACAGATATGTTTTTAATGGTTCAAGATGAAAAAACAAAGATTACTAAAGTTTATAAGTATATTTTTCCTGATGGTCAACGTGTTGAGTTGAAAGAGGGATTACATATTATTGGTGGAAGTGCTCAATTAAGAGCAGAAATCAAAAAAAAATATCAAACAAATTTTAAAGAGCAAGAAAAATGTAGCTTTTACACTCCAAATTATTATGCAAACCAGTTACTGGTTTTATTGAAAGAAATAGTGGATGAAGATATTGGTAATGATTTTATAACATATTATTCTGACCCAAAAGGAGGTATACGCACTTTAGCAAATTACACGATATTTAAAGCCGATGCTAAAATAGTTAGTATGCGCAGAGAAGAGAATATATGGGAAAAGAGAATAAATAGTGATATATCATCGGAGTTAACAAATAATATTGATTTGATAAATGAGAAACTAAGAAAATCATTTAAATCAAAATAGTAATAAAACAAATTGTTATCCTAATATATCAAAACTGATAATAATGTAATTAAATATTTGGTGTAGAAAAAAAGTGCTGTTTTCAGTAAAAGTAGTAAATGGAGAATGAGAAGTGGCTTCGGGTTTTTAGAAAGGGCTCAGCGTCCTGCTTCGCTCGGCTTCGCGGGGCATGGTCCTACACCTAACAATGCCTATTCGCGAGGGTGCGGGTTAGAAAAAAGCATGAAGCAGAGCGAAGAGGTCATTCCATGAAGAATGCCGCACCACATCTCCTCACCGGCTATCGCGCCAAGGAGAAAAACTCCGCGGGTCCGGTTCGGAGACGTCGCATAGGCGGAGCGATATATGAAATTCCATGCGTTGCCGCCACGTCCTGTGGCGGGTTTGCTAGGGTTAGACTTTGAAGAATTAATTTTTTCTAGAATTAATAGAAAAGAGGATTTATATGAAAGTTAAGTTAATTAGAAAAAATGAATTGTTAGAAGATTATAATAGGCATTATGTAAGTGAAAAAAATATAAGAATTGAAGTTGTTGAAGTGACTCAAAATAGTAAAAATGTTACTCGTTTTTATGATATACATAAAGGAGAATTACTTATTATTTCTTTAAAAGGATCTGGAAAAGTAATTACACCAGAAGCAGAAATTGTATTTGAAGAGCATGATCAGGTATTTATTAATAATGATACACCTTTTAGAATTGAGTCGGATTCTAAAACTTTAATTGAATTAGTGTGGTCTCCAGGACTAATAAAATAGAGAAATATTCGATATTTATTGCAAGATTTTAATTACGGTAATTGGGGATAGGTCGTCCGTGACCTATTCTGGCTAACGCGGGGCAGGGAACATCACATATCACTTAGCCAACGTTCCGAAGTTTTCGGCGAAAAAAGGCTCTATCCAAATGTAGAATGGATAGAGCTTAATTTATGCACACCCCGCCGAAAATTTTGGAATTGCATGATGAACGAAGCCGCTGGATGCAGTAG
>VLTH01000002.1:1098861-1102783 GCA_008125075.1 Acetivibrio alkalicellulosi
TGTGGGTAATATATGACGCTTACGTTGAAAAACCCTTTAATGTCTGCTTCTACTACATAGTTATATTTCCTTCCTTAATTGCATTTATAGCCATATGTACATTCTTAACGTTGAGCATACAAGAAGTCTTTTTTACTTAGATAGCTCCTATCTTAGTAAAAAAGATTTGCTGAGCGACCTGTGATAAATACTACCCTTGTATGCATTATTATATGTATTATCACGGGCTCCTTGTTCAGAGGACGCCAAGGACGGCGTTCGCTAAATTTACACTACCATACTGATAACTTATATCGTGGGTCATTTTCATCAATGTATTCTATTTCCTTAAATCCGTAGCTTTGAGCGAAAACATATATTTTCTCAATCAAACTTATATCTTTACAATATATATCATAGTAAGAAGAGTCAACAACAAGAAAAACAATTTCTGCTTTACTTTTAAGAAACTCATTATAAGTATTAATTTCACATGGGACATCATCTGGTGAAAAAGCAATAAACTCACCCAAAATCGCCAAATGCTCTACACACTCAAATTTACATTTTAGATTGCATCCATCTATTACTAAAGGTTGTTCTATATCCCAAACATCATTATTGATTTTAATATTACTTTCATGTATCTCAATATTGTTTAAATGCCAGTTAAACTTCTCGATTTCAATTGCACCTAGAACATCTTGAAGTTGAATTAGCTTATGTAATGGAGCTTGAAATCTAATACCCCTCTTTTGCATTCTTATTCCCCCCATAGAATTTTCCCTAGCACTAAACCCGACAAGGATGTCGGGAAAACCGTGATAGTCGGGTAAGTCAGAGGGATTACTCCCTCGTTCTCCCCTAAGAACTGCACATGGCACTTTCGCGTCATACAGCTCAAGTTATTTATAACTAATCATTGTCCATGATTAGCAAGCTTTTCTTTTAGAATAGTATTCCTCATACTCTTTCAAGTAAGGATTAGCTTCAAACTTTATTAAAACATGTCTCTTGATTTTGAAGTCACTTGCAAACAATAATGTTCTGTTTTCAGATTTGAATATCCAGTCTCTTGTTTTGCTTTGAGTGAGGTATTTGTTTTTCCTCCATCCTTTGGACTTCATAGAATGTCTTCTTTTAGCCCATAGCCATAAATATCTAAAAACGTTCTTGTCTATGGTTTGAAAAGCTTTCTTTGCACAAACATGCTTATGATAATTACACCAGCCTCTTATACTTTGATTTAACCTAACTATTAGTATATCTTGTTTCTGCATTAGATTCTTTCTGACTACTTCTCTTATTTTAGAAGTAATATTTTTTATCGACTTTGCAGAAGGTTGTATTATAAGTTTATCATTGTGTTTCCTGAAATTCCATCCTAAAAAATCAAATCCTTTTTAATATGAGTTATTAATGTCTTTTTTGCTGACAGTTCTAATCCTCTTTCTGTTAAAAAGTCTTCTATCATTTTCTTAATATCTTCAATGGTTTCTCTACTATTTGCTGTTATAACAAAGTCATCAGCATAAACTGTAATATGTACTTTTTCTTTATTATATCTTCTGTGGATGGAGCCTGCTCTATTTGTCCAATACTTCTTCTTTAGCATAGTTGCCATCCCATTTAATGTTAGGTTTGCAAGAGTAGGAGAGATTATCCCACCTTGTGGTGTACCAGCTTTTGTCGGAAATAGATTGCATTTATAAACATAACCTGCTTTTAAAAACTGTCTCAATACTTTCTTATCCATGATAATATTTTCTTGCACCCAATCATGTGATATATTATCAAAGCCTCCTTTTATGTCTCCTTCAAGAACCCATTGTGCAGAATTTTTAGTTGATAGGCAATTAAATAAGTGTTGGCTTGCATCCTTTGTACTCCTATACTTTCGAAATCCAAAGCTAGATGTATCCATTATTGACTCAGATACTGGATCTAAGCATAATAAATGCAGTGCTTGAATCGCTTTATCTCTAAATGTAGGAATTCCAAGGGGGCGTTTTTTACCATTTGACTTATTTATATATGTTCTTTTTAAAGGAGTAGCACTGTATTTACAATTATTAAGCGATAATGCACCCTTGTATTTAC
Source organism: Acetivibrio alkalicellulosi (assembly GCA_008125075.1). GTDB lineage: Bacteria > Bacillota > Clostridia > Acetivibrionales > Acetivibrionaceae > Herbivorax > Herbivorax alkalicellulosi. Next base: position 1,100,941 of record VLTH01000002.1, read on the forward strand.
TTTCCGCCGAGGAGCATATTTCTCCGTCAACTCCAGGAGTTCTTTTTCCTTTATTACTTGTAATTCTTTTTACAGCAAGTAGTTTTGCATAAAATGACTTTGACAGAAGATACTGCAACTTTTTAACTAGATTCATTCTATTCTCTTATGCTGCTTTGGCAATCCTTGATTGAAGTTTATTAACTTTTGCTTCTATAATGTTCCAGTCAATACTGTTCCATTCTAGAGCATAGTCTATAGACTCCCGATTTACTCTTTTTGGCTTTTCTATATTCATAAAGTTTAAATCCTCTCTTCACCATAAATAACCTTTTAGAAGTCTGCACTCTTTCGAGTTAGGGCAAATTCTGAACCCCTATCTACTTCACTACAAAGTAGCATTCGCTTTTTCTAAATTCCCATAACCACTGATAATTGTATTTTCCTTGCGAAAAAACCTACCCATTTGGGAATCAATGGTCTTACCCAGTTCTACATCTTAGCCAATCCATATTACCTTAGATTCTATCTTTACCCCGAAGCCATTGTCCATTTGTTAGGTAATACGAAAAGTCACCTAACCTCAACTTGCACCTTTTTGGTTACAGGGTTTTCAGCCTTATTTCCCTGCTCACGTTTAACGAGGCTTACAATAATTCAATTAATTTAATCATAGTAATATATTTACCCTAGCAATCATCTACTTTAGGCTAGTAGAATTTTCACATTGTCTCTATAGCTTAGAACCCCACCATTACTAGCGGCGCACCTGTAGATAGGGTTACTCCAAATGGATAGAACAGTCCAAAAGCTTTTCAGCTTAGACAGCCCAAGATGCAACTTATCGCTTTTATTTCAAGCGCTGGTCGCACTTACGTATAACGTTTTGTAGTTCTTCTGTTTCAGCCGCTTAGGGCGACTGCCCTTTGCGGGTGGAATTGCCAGAACTATATTGATACGTGAAGTTCCCTACCCCGTGATTCAGAGCCTACCATGGATGAGAACCCTTTTAATTAGTCTATTCGCATTTTATTCAACCTATCATAGTGTAATTAGCCCTTTCTTTTCGAGAAAAATAAAAATAATTCCAACTATAATTATAAAAGTAACTAAAATAAAAATACCTAGAATCCAAGCTAATAGTGATGAAGCTTTTTTGCCTCCGTTTTCAATAAACGTTTGAAAATAGACTTTCTGTTCAGAACTAAAATGTATAGCTACACCTATATTAAACATAAACATAAACATAAACATAAGCAATGATATTATAGTTCCTTCTGGAATAATAAAAACCAACCCAATAGTTATTATGCTTACTCCTACACCAATAATTGTATTTTGTTGTTTTTTAGGATGATCTAATCTGTAGAAGTTTAAAATATATAGTGGCATAGCTGAAAAAGTCCCTAAAAATACACACATCAATTTAAGGGTTGTGGGGTTCCATACTTTCTTTTTATTTGAAATTTCTAGAACTTCTATTTCACGCAATTCCATAATTAACTCTTCCTCCGCAACAAGAATAACATTATATTATCCAACCCCCACCCCAAACCGCCACCATAGATGGCACGTCATTTGCAGGGAATTTCATATATCGTTGGCGTCTCAGACGTCCTCGAACGGTCCCATAAGGATGACCCACGTAAGCGTGCAACTGCACCCGTGAGAGGATGTAGCGGAGCCCTTCTTCATGCTCTACTCCAGAGGAATGCCCCATGCTCCTGCTCCCGCAGCTTTGTAAGCGTCATATATTACCCACCTAAAAAAATTACAAATTTATTATATGCTATTATTATTAAATTTACAGACTTCTGGAATGTCTTTAGACCAAGGCAAATATGAGTCTAATATTTTTTGATCA
>VLTH01000002.1:1102883-1105600 GCA_008125075.1 Acetivibrio alkalicellulosi
CTGAAAAAGTCCCTAAAAATACACACATCAATTTAAGGGTTGTGGGGTTCCATACTTTCTTTTTATTTGAAATTTCTAGAACTTCTATTTCACGCAATTCCATATTAACTCTTCCTCCGCAACAAGAATAACATTATATTATCCAACCCCCACCCCAAACCGCCACCATAGATGGCACGTCATTTGCAGGGAATTTCATATATCGTTGGCGTCTCAGACGTCCTCGAACGGTCCCATAAGGATGACCCACGTAAGCGTGCAACTGCACCCGTGAGAGGATGTAGCGGAGCCCTTCTTCATGCTCTACTCCAGAGGAATGCCCCATGCTCCTGCTCCCGCAGCTTTCACTGATACGCATTTATATGTGCCGTTCTCCTTAAAAACACTCTTTTAAATCTACCTATATTTAAGCTTTTCAAAAAAATCCTTTTCTAAATCAACTAGCATTATAATTGGATAATCATAACCACCTTCAGTAGTAACAGTTACAACTTTCCATAAACAGTTTTTACTTCTTTCTCTTTCAGAATAATCCTCAGCCCATGAAATAATTAATTTATCATATAAATCTTCTTCTAGTTTTTCAAGTTCATTAAAAATTTCAGTTTTTTCATCCAATACTTTTCTTAGTAATATCCATTTTCCTGAGGGATATATAAATAACTTATTCCATATACCAAATTCTTTAGCTTTTCTGTAAATAGAATCAGTTAAATTAACTACTTTTTGGCTAATATCTTTATTTTCTTCGATAAATTCCCTTGTTGAACTAATCGAATCAAGATATAATGTATTATCATCACTATGTATTTTTCTAAAACAATCAAAATGACAAAAAAAAGTCTGTGACTTTTGATCCAATATATCTTTATCTATATTTGAGTAAATAACTATAGAACAAGGATCAAGTCTGTTGTCATCTTTAGATATTGTTTTTTTACAAACAAAACACTGTAATTTCAAATCTTCCAAAACACTAATCCTCCGTATTTCAAAATCAGTCTTTATAAACTATCGAAAGGTACTTTTTTAGGTTATATCATATTGTACACTTCACCTAGCTGTTACCAGTTTCGGCGCAACACTCGATATGGATGGTTGGCTAAACCTAGTCCAACAAGGACTTTCACCCTGTCAAAAGTACCAAGCTTTGCTTGGCGTACGAACGTTGTGGATTTCCAAAGTTCATAAGCCTTAGCCAGACTTGGCTTGGCTAATGAATTTGGGTGAAGCGTAGCTAAACTGGAAATCCTTTGTTCTTTGATGTATGGTGCCTTACAAAGCCTTACTTATACATCCTTTAAACATATTTCTTTAAGATACATTTTATATCGTTTGCCAACTTTATTGAAGCCTCTATCTCAACTTTTCTAACTGATACGCTTTCTATATTACATCCTATTGGAATTCCTTTCTCTATAGAAAATTCTAATAAATCATTAAAAATAGACTTAGATAGAGAAATAGACTTATTTAATATATCTTCAGAATTCATTAAATCATTCTCAAGCCACTTAGGTATGCTAATTCCTAGCCATTTCATAAACTCCAATGTTTTTATTGATCCACACGGTGTTAGTGTAAATATAATTGGAGCAACCTCTAAATTGTTAAACCTACAGTAATAGTAATAATCTGATAAAAAATCTTTCGCTGATTCTAAATTGTAGACCGCTTGTGTTATAAAATATCTACACCCTTGTTTATATTTATTTACTATTCTCAGATGCTCATCTTTATTTTTCATGTGTCTTTCAGGTATCGCTACTCCACCTAAAATAGTATTTTGACTTAATTCCCTATTAATCTCATAAGCTTTTGATAATTTCAATGGGACTAACTGATTTCTTGATGAAGCTCCAACAAAAACATTAAAATTATTACCATCTCTATTATTTGATATTAGTTCACAAAACTGGCTTCGCGTGTATTTGCCCACACACCTGTAAACTATTTTTGGAATTTTTAATTCTTTTAAATAATCCTCGCTGTATTCTAAAGGATCAATTGTTTCTATAAAAGGAAAAGGTCTAATATTTTGGTTTCTATCCTTATCATCATGAATGTCATAAATAGCAAGTCCATCTATGTCTAGCTTTTTTATTCTCTCAATTTGTTTTTTTGATATTTCAGTAATTTTTTCTATTGAATTGTTAATTTTCGGTGGCGTTATACCATAAATAATAATTCCAAGTTTTTTATTTAATATTTTTTCCTTTAACATTAAAACCTCCACAAATAATATGATTTCTTCAAAGACTTTCTCATTAAGCACCATATTTCACAGAACGGTTAGTGTATCTGATGTCGATAAGCCTTAGTGCGACTGCACTTGGCGAATCGATGTCGTATAGCGCACTACATGAGATGACCCCAAAGAACTGCTTCATGCTTTTTCTAAACCACACCTTTACAGATACACATTGTTGAACTAAACCGCTTACGCGGTGGCTGTTGATTGTTTTAATCTCGAGTAAAATATATAACAATTATACTATACTTTCCTTTAAAATTAAATCAAATAATTTTTAAAGGAGAGTATCTATTATGACAAATAACAAAGCATTTGAAAAATGAAACAAGGAATGGAACTTAGAGGATTTGCAATTTCAACTCAAAAAAATATCTAATGAACTTAAGGCATTTTACAAATCATTTTAATCTTCCATTTAGTGAAATGAATTATGATCATGTAAGAGATTTTTTACATCATGCCA
>VLTH01000002.1:1105700-1108748 GCA_008125075.1 Acetivibrio alkalicellulosi
TGATAATTGATATCGTCTCTTTTTTTATATCAAATTATACTTAAAAAATATTGGATACCTTAATTTGATTTTTCTAGAGACAGTATTGTAAAACTTGTATATATTAATTTGATTTTTAACATTTTTCATGGATAAACTAATATGACTTTTTATGTATAAAATAAATCACAGATCTACAGCTAATAACCTTTTGTATTTTAAATAAAATTGTTCAATACCTGTATTTTCCAGTTCTACAATTAATAATTTAGCATATAAATAGTCATCTAACTTTTCATATGTTACATACACACATTCTTCATTTTTATAGTTCAAATTTTGGGTTATTACCCCGTTTGAAAGCAATTCATCTAGCAGAGAATTTTTAATATTATATCTTCTTTCTGTATCAATTATTATCTCAATAGCACAGCTTAATGGTATGAAATTATTTCCAACCCCAGCGTTATGTTTATATAAAACCAATTCATTAATCACTTGTTCTACAATGTTAATATGCTTACTGAACTCACATATTTCAGAAATACGTAAATTTATAGCCGCCAAATAGTTACTGTATACATCTGTAAAGCTAATTTTATTCAAATCTATTCTTTCATTTTTAAACCCTTCACAAAATAATCGTAAGAACAAAGGATTTCGAAATTCTTGTTCCGCAAATGGCATATCTGTGTATTTGATATTATAAAAATCAAAATATTTTTTTATTGCACTATATTCAAGAGTTGAGAAGCCATTATGAATAACTTTTATCAAGTCATTTTCTAATAAACTATTATCATTAAACAACGTATCCACATACTCTGTTCTAATTGATACAACAAGTCCAAGCCAAGGAAATGACTTAATTTTTTCAACAATTCCTGCCAAATAATCTTTCCAAATTTTTTTACCATTTCCCTCGTTCAATGCATCTATGAATAAAATGATGCGAGATTTTTCTTTTTCAGCAGTTCGATTTAATTGTTCAAAAAGCTGATCTGAAGAGCACTCAAGTTCAAGCATTTTTAACATATCATTAAGCGGATTATTGTTCTCCTTGAAATGCTGTCCTAAAAACAATAGTGATTTTTTTCCTTCAGAATTTCTTTTCATTATTGTATCGGCAATTATATGTGATTTTCCTATACCGCCTTCACCATACAACAAAACAAAAGGATTATTGACAACTTCTATTTCGCTGGAATTTATATATGATGCGTATTCATCAAGTGAGTTGTTTGCACGACTTAAAATATAAAGATTATCCTGTATCACATTAATATTTTTATAAGATTTATCATTTAATTTTTTACGGTTCTTCTTTATTTCCAACTCAATTATTTGACTAATAATATCTAACTCTTTAATCATTTCGTCAACATTAAGGTTATCAATTGTATCAATCCCCCTGTGTTAAAATAGTTGTCGTAAGGTAAAAAATGTGTTAAGCTCAATAAAGAGATAAAAAGGAGACGACGACTATGCCTAAAAATAACAAAAATAACAAAACATATTCTAAAGAGCAAAGAGAAGCGATTTTGGCTAAAATATTACCACCTAATAACATGCCATTATCAGAAGTTGCAAATGAAACAGGTATACCCACAAGTACTTTGAGTACTTGGAAAAGCAAAAAGAAATTAAATAAAAAACAATAAAAAGATAAGTAAATCAAAAGACAAGTTCCTGATTGTTGTAGAAACTTATACACTGTCTGAATATGAATTAAATGAGTATTGTAGAAAAAATGGTCTATATGCACAAAAAGTTAAAATGTGGCAAAAGTGTTTTGCATCTGCTCTAGATAAAGAACCAGAGCCAGTTAAAGAAATAAAGGAAGAACTACTCAAGGAAAAGAAAAAAGTTAAAACTCTTGAAAAGGAGATAAACAGAAAGGATAAAGCATTAGCTGAAGCAGCAGCTTTGTTGGTACTCAAAAAAAGTTACAAGCGTTCCGGGGGGAAGAGGAAGATTAACAACCTTATCGGAACGCAAAACAATAATAGAATTAATAAATGAAGCAAGAGAAAATGGAGCAAGATTAAAACAAGCATGCGAAATAGCAGGAATAACTGATAGAACATATGAAAGATGGATAGAAGGAAACAACATCAAGGAAGATCAAAGACCGTATGCAGATAGACCTGAACCTGTAAATAAATTAACAGAAGCTGAATATAAATCTGTATTAAGAATTACAAATTCACCAGAGTTTGTTGATTTACCACCATCACAGATAGTGCCAGCACTTGCTGATAAGGGAGTATATATTGCTTCTGAGTCAACTATGTATAGAATATTAAGAAATGAAAATATGCAACATAATAGAGGACGTAGCAAGCCACCTTCAAAGCCTAAAGCACCAGAAACATATATAGCCAAATCTCCCAATGAGGTTTGGTCATGGGACATAACTTATTTAAATACAGCAATAAGAGGACTATACTATAAATTATATATGATAATAGATATATTTAGTAGAAAGATAGTAGGATGGGAAGTATGGCCAGAAGAATCAGGAGAATATGCTTCTCAACTAGTTGAGAGAAGTGTTACATCAGAAAGAGTTAGAAATAAACCATTGATATTACATTCAGATAATGGTCCAGCGATGAAGGCCTTCACATTAAAAAGTAAGTTAGAAAGCTTAGGTATTATAAGCTCATATTCTAGGCCACGAGTTAGCAATGATAATCCGTATTCAGAATCATTATTTAGAACATGTAAATATCGACCTAGCTATCCTAAAGAGGGTTTTAATACCATTAACGAAGCAAGAAGATGGGTTAATGATTTTGTAAATTGGTACAATAATGAACACTATCACAGCAGTATAAAATTTACAACACCAAATTCAGTACATACTGGGCAAGTAAAAGAAATATTAGAGAAGAGAAAGAAAGTATATGAAGCTGCTAGAAAACTGCATCCTGAACGATGGAAAAAACCTATACGAGACTGGGAACCAGTTAAAGAAGTAGCTTTAAACCCAATAAAAGACGAACAAGAGGTTTTAAAAGTCAAGGCTTGTAGGTAGCTAATACAAAGAATAAAAATAAATTTTTG
>VLTH01000002.1:1108848-1171674 GCA_008125075.1 Acetivibrio alkalicellulosi
TGGGCAAGTAAAAGAAATATTAGAGAAGAGAAAGAAAGTATATGAAGCAGCTAGAAAACTGCATCCTGAACGATGGAAAAAACCTATACGAGACTGGGAGCCAATTAAAGAAGTAGCTTTAAACCCAATAAAAGACGAACAAGAGGTATTAAAAGTCAAGGCTTGCAGGTAGCTAATACAAAGAATAAAAATAAATTTTTGGGGTTTAAAATTTATTTTTATTCTTCACGCGGAAGGGGTTTGGGGATATCGCGCAGATCCCCAATAAAAACAAAAAAATGCACAAGCATTTTTACATTATTTAATACATACTACATTTTAATACTATATGCTTGTATCTTTATACAAACATTAATTAATAATAAATAAAGAAAATAAAATATTTAACAATAATTGAAATCAAAGTTTTTATTTTCTTCATAATATATAATTTTACATATTGCTTTAAAATTTATTTAAAAAATTTCGACAACTATCTTGACAAACGGCGCTAACATAACTTATTCCTCCATAAACATAGTAAATATCATTGCAACCTTGCAAAATTTGAACAATGAATATTTTATTTAGTATATTGAATTTCCACAGTTAATGTCAAAAGGCATAATTAGCAACTTTTGAATATCCTTGAGATGATTTTTGAAAAACCATTCTGTTGCTTTACCGTAATTCTCCTTATTGTCGAATTCCCAATAAGAAAAATACTTAACACACTTAATAATTTTGGTTAACTCTCGCGGCGGTTCTCCACTCTCGACACCATCAATGGTAAAAAAACGCTTAACATATTTGATATCAATACAACCAATTTGCTGTTTTTGTTCGTCAGCTATCGTTGTTATCAATGTTTCAAATTCAATCAGTTTATCAGGTTTCACTTGAAATAGCTTAACCTCAGAAAAACTATTTTTCATCTCACGCACCTCACAGTTATATCAATAATCTCTATTCCGTGCTTTTAAACAAATGTGAACTAAACTCATTTTAAACAATCACTTAAAGTTAGCATATAGTTCCATAAGGATTTCAGAGAACGTCGAGCGTCTCTGACGTCCGCCAGCCCTAGATAGCTCCTATCTTGGGTTGACGGATGTGGGCAGGATGACCCCGTGTTCACACTCCAGCGGCATTCTTCATGCTTAGCCCTTTACAGAGAAGCGTTGATATATGATGTTCCCTGCCCCGCAAAGACCAGACGAAGGCAGGACGCCGAGCCTTAAGGAAACCCCGATGTTACTAATTTTTTATTCATAAACAATTGTCAATTATCTAAAGTACAAAATACAATGCATTATACTTCTCTCTACTTAAAAACTATATCTATTTCGCAATGTTTTATTTGCTACAGCATTACTTCAAACTCTTTCTCTCAGTTCTTTGTTAGGTGCTTCATTCTATTAATCAGTGGACTTACAGAGTTTAAAAGTCCGCCTCTAACAAACTATTTATTGTCAAATTATACTAAATTTCATTTGATATATGAGCTATTGCAATTGTAAATACATCTTCTAAAAAGCTTTTTATACTATTTTCTAGTTTTTCTACTCCAATATCAACTGATATAGTTAATGGTTTTATTTCTATAGGGATATTGACAAATTTATTATTATTTACAATTCGATAATTCTTTTTACTAGAGGCACTTTTCTGGACATTATCATCTATAAATTCTAAAAATGCACCAATAGCTAAAGTACTATCATCAAATCCATAATGATGAAGCGAAATTATTAAATTATATTTCTTTTTATCAGAAATTTTTATAAAAATTCTTACCCATCCTCTAGGTAAAGAGGGATTAAAATAGTAATTATGTTGTGTTGCATATTCAGCAATCTGTTTGTTAAAATAATAGTAATTATCACCATTTGGGCTTTCATCTTTGACATTTATAGTAGCCATATCGCCAAGTTCTTCTTGAAGATTACTTCCTAATTTGTTCAATATAGTAACACAATAATTAAATATGTCGATTCTATTTTTACTAATTTGAATACTTCTTTCTTCTGCCTCAATACTCTTAAGCTTTTTAACTTTTTCAGAAAACACTCCAATGATTTGTTTAAAATTACTATCTTCAGATACCGTCTTCAAATTAAGCACAGATTCAATATTTCTTATTTGAACCTTGCAAAATAAATCTATTAACGATTGGTAATTACCATTATCAGCATTTTCCAGACTATCAATGTACTCCTTTTTTTCACTTCTCAAAATAGCAAATGGAAATAAATTCCCTTTTACCAAAATTAAACTAGCAATTAATCGAGCAATTCTGCCATTCCCATCTTGAAAAGGATGAATTTGAGTAAAGGCATGGTGAAAAAAAGCAGCCTTAACAATAGGCGACACTCCTTTTTCTTCCAAATCATAATATATCTTTAATAATGCTTCAATTTCAGACTCTACCTGTTCTGGTGGGCAATACAAAAATCTTACATCATCATCTCTTTTAGGATTATTGGGGTGAATTTTAAACTGGCCTTTTAGCAATTTTACTGTACGATAGTTCCCTTCAGCATCTATAACTTCAATAGTATCTTGGTGCATTGTAATAATCTGATGTAACTCACGTAAATAACTCTTACTTATTTTTCTATTAACCTTAACAAAATCAAATATAAAATCAATTGCTTTAAAATTATCTTCAAGGTGATTTATTAATTTTCTAGGTTGAATATTTGTATCACCATGTTGTAAATAGGATTCAAAAAACCCTTCTTTAATAAATGTTTCGGTTATCCCCTGCTTTAAATCATATAACCTTTCAATAATTCCAGTTTCAATAGCTTGCTGCCTCTTTAATCTTTCGAGAAATCTTTCATATTCTTTTTCGTTCTGCTTAAGACTTTCCCTTTTTCTAAACCATGAAGGAGCAATATTATCAAATTTCACAGTAGATGTCTTAACCCAGTTTTCGTCAAATGTTAACTGTCTCCATATGTATTTGTCATTTGTCATTAGACTACCTCCCAAATAGTTTTTTTGTTCAAATTTTATATGTTCGTTGTATATAAATCAATAGAACATCTCCAGAATGATTCTTATGAAAATAATTACAATCTCATTCTAAACTTTATCACCACGAAATCTATATATTATCACTTAAACTCCAAAGGCCTTCCCTCCCCCGCCGCAGGACGCGGCGGCTTAGCAGGGAATATCATATATCGTCTACATGCGCGACGCCGTCTGAACCGGACCCCTGAGGATAACCCGTAAGTGCCGCTGTGCGGCCGGTGAAGCGGTGTGGTACGGTTCTTCTACATGGAATGACCCACGAAGCAATTCTACATGAATTTCTACCCGTACCTTTACGAGCATGTGTTGATATATGATGTATGGTGCCCCGCGAAGCTTGCCCGCAAAAGTCTTAGACTGATTTGAACTTTCCCTTTAACAACTTTATTATAATCAATCATAAGACAAAAACATAGCTGATTGAAACTCAATATTTGCATTCTTTATTATTCACTTATAAAACGCCATTTTAACTCATTTGCAATAACAAATGAAGTCATAGGCTCCTTTATTGCTGATCCACCCGCAACATTTTTCACATCAAAGTTTGCATTATCTGCCCAAACAATTAAATTATCATCTAACCCTGTTATCAAATCGTTATCAAATGATAGATAAGAATCAAATATATCGCAAAAGTAGTTACTCTCCCAGCCAACCAAGTTCATCCTGCGAAGCCCTGAAAAACACAATTCTATTGTAATTGGATCCCATTGCCTTTGAAATATTATGTGAAGTTCCCTATCATTAGGTGCTCCAAAATACATATTCTTTTTATCATCCACGCTTGCTCCACTAACATAGTTCAGTTCTTTTATACAAGAATCGTGAAATCCACCATAAGCTTTCATAAGCATTTCAATATCATCTTGTTTTTTTACTTTATTCCACTGATTCACTATAATCACCTCACAAAACCTAAAAAATCCTTAAATGTACTTAAAATGTTTGCTATAAATGAGACCTCGTCAGTCTTGCTAAAAGCACCATATATCATATATCGGTTTGTATCTGAGGTGGCTTTTCGCCTTAGATAGCTCCTATCTTAGGCGAAAAGCTGCGGGCAGGATGACCCACGAGAATGCCCTTTACTCAGATATATGGTTATGTGCTGCCCCATGACCCACGAAGCCAGAGCCACACGGACGTGGCACCTAAAACTCTTATTATTGGTTTTAGTTTACTAAAGTTTATTATTTCAAACTCAAATCTACAATATAATACAACTTATAAAAATTTTCAACTAATTTCTAAAGTACAGAAAACATTGCAACAATAGACACACAAATATTAGCACCGCCATGTAGTAGCCAACTTGAAACTATAGACCCACCTGATTGCTTTTCATTAATCCAACCCATTAGACTTCCTAATACACCAGTAAATATAATAATGATAATACTCCTAAATGGTCCTACTAATGATAAAAACATTATGCCATGTAATAATCCGAAAAGCATTCCTTGAACAGTATTACCAACTTTAAATCCAAATTTACCGGTAAGTCTTTTGGTCAAAAAACCCCTAAAGAATATTTCTTCAGATAGCCCAGTCTGTAAGAAAGCATATATCAATGCTGGAATTAAAGCTTTAGCACCTTGTCCAGTAAATTGTGCGGTTGCCAAATTTGAGTTTTCCACTAAAAAAGGTACTATCAAAAACAATATGATAAAAAAGACTATAATGACTAGACATGATGCTATATACTTTCCTTTATTCTCAATTATTGGTTTCTTAAACCCTATCCATTTCAAAAAACCCGTATGTTTTCTGACAGTAAAAAGCCACCATATGAACGGTATTAGTGAGAATAGTACAATTTGAACTATAGCACTTAAAAGCATATTAATACTTTGCATTTGTTATCCCCCTTATAAATCGATTGATAATACTCAATACCATGTAATGTAATGTAATATAATATTTATTCACTTGCTCTTACTTATTACTCCAGAGACTTTCCCAGCCGCATGGACGCGGCGGAGACAACTCCTCGTGGGGTGGCATATAACTTCTTTGTTTCTGAACATATGTTCGCCTATCCCTTTACTGGACATTGTTTATATTAACCTATTTCGTACATACCCATTATATTTTAACTTTGCCAATCATATTTTTTGCCAAACTGCACCATATTTAACTTACAAACATCTTATTGTTAAAAAATTTCTTTTGAAATTGTGTCCTATACTCCATATTTTATCAGACCCCACTGGATTTTGTCCATTAATTTTTCATTTTTATGTTAAATGCACTTTAAATCAAAGATTACTTAGAACACATGTTCAACATGTTATAATTATACATCTACTTAAATCAAAAATCAAATCATAAATACCTATAAGCTCAGAATGAGAAACAAAATATATTTTGCTATTATTTACATTATGTGTTTAGGAAATAACTAAATATTCCTGTATAATAAAAGTATAAAATTTTCTTAGGGGGTATTTTTTATGAAACGTATAAATTTTTTTGTGATATTTGTTATTATCGCCTGTACTTTATTTAGTTTCTCAGTATCTTCTGCTTCTACTGATTATGAGCACTATAACTTAACTCAATATATGGAAGGACAACTTATTGTCTCAATAGATAACAATTATGATTTTTCTATTCAGAGCACATCAGACAAATTATCAGATCACATTTCAATAATGGAGCAAAGTGGCTTTAAGGTTATAGATTCTCATATAGATCCCGTTAATAATAGTATTAGTATACAAAGATATAATGATTTTTCCATTCAAAGCTATGGTAACGATTTTAATCAGGATGTAATAGAAAATATGGGTTATGTCTCTTTAGTTGAATATCCTGATAATTTTGATTCCATGGAAAAAGCAATGTCCCATCTAAAAAGAATATTAACCGATAGCGGTAACAGTGTTAAATATATAGAGCCAAACTATATAGTACAAACCTTTGATGATTTTACTATTACCATGCACACTAATCAACGATGGCATTATAACATGATTAATGCACCTGCTGCATGGAATATCACTACAGGCTCTAGTGCCGTTCGTATTGCTGTTTTAGATACGGGGATCGACCATAATCACCAAAATCTTAGGGACATTGTTAATAGAGAACTAGGTGTATCATATGTTGGAAATGACACGATGGATAATAGGGGGCATGGTACACATGTTGCAGGAACTATAGCAAGTTACGGAAGTGTTTCAGGTGTTATGAACAACGCAACCCTTATTCCAATTAAGGTTTTAGATGATAATGGCAGAGGTACTTCCTTTGCAGTTCAACAGGGAATATTACAAGCCTCAAGATTAAACGCAGATGTAATAAATATGTCCTTTGGTGGTTTTAATTTTTCTCGAAGCATGAATGACGCATGTCGTACAGCTGTTTCTCGAGGTTCTGTGTTAGTAGCTGCAACTGGAAATGATGGCGCGTCACCAATTGCTTATCCAGCAGCTTTTGATAGTGTTATAGCTGTGGGTTCAGTAAATTCAAGAAGAGAAAGGTCTAATTTTTCTAACTACGGTGATGGAATACATTTAATGGCACCTGGTGCTAATATATATAGTACAATACCTTCAAATAGATATGCATCTTATTCAGGTACCTCTATGGCAGCACCTCACGTTTCAGGAGTTATTGGATTAATGCGCTCAGTTAATAGAGATATTTCTGTAGAAGATATAATTAGTATATTAACCAATACTGCTCAAAATGCAGGCAGCAGCAATTATTATGGACATGGCATTGTTGATGCACATGCCGCTGTTTTAGCTGCTAATAGCTCCTCTTCTGATATTCCTACAACTCACACTTCTATCACAACTGACAAACTTTTATATAATCGTGGTCAAAGTGTAACTTCTACTGCTCTTATAACAGACCAGCATGGAAGACCACTTCACCAAGCAACTGTTAATTTTACATTTTCACGCCCAAATGGTTCTAGTTTTAATCAAAATATATTAACTAATCAGGCAGGAATTGCTCAATTAGTTACTAATTCTTCATCTTCAACTGCTTTAGGAACTTATACTATAAAAGCAGAAACAACTTTTGCAGGATATGTTTCTAGTTCAGATACAACTACCATCCAGTTTGTTGAGGAATCAAAAATAGCTCATTATAAGTTTGACGAAAATGATGGCATAATTGCTTATGATTCGACTGGAAAGTCAGGCACTTCAACTTTACATAATGGTGCTTCATTTGTTTCTGGCTTAATTGGAAATGCTGTAAAACTAAATGGTACAAATGAGTATATTGAACTGCCTCAAGGAATTCTTGAAGAAGTAACTAATTTCACTATAGCATTATGGGTTAAACTAGATAGTCTAAACACTTGGCAAAGAATATTTGATTTTGGAAATAACACTAATGTAAATATGTTCCTGACTTCAAATTCAAGCACTGGCAGCTTGCGTTTTGGAATAAAAAATGGTGGTTCTGAGCAGCAAATTAACTCATCTGAGAGTATTCCTATAGGCCGTTGGGTTCATATTGCTGTTGTTCTTTCTGATGGAATTGGTACTATATATGTAGATGGAAAAGAAACTGCTAGAAACAACAATATTACAATTACACCATATCATTTAGGTCCAACACTTAACAATTATATTGGAAGATCACAATATCCCGATCCATACCTAAATGGAACAATAGATGATTTTAAAATATTTAACTATCCTCTTGATTCTGATGAGATTAATTCACTTTCAAGTATAAACATAAATCCACCTTCATTTATAATTGGTGATATAAATAATGATGGTAATATAGATTCATTAGACTTAATTTTACTAAGAAGATATATACTTAGCATAATAGATGACTTTCCAAATGCTGAAGCAAGATATGCAGCTGACATAAATGGTGATGGATTTATTAATTCAACAGATTATACTTTGCTTAGGAGATATGTGTTAGAAATAATAAGTGAATTCCCCGTATCTAATTAATAATGCTTTTATAAATAGACATTCATGAGCAAAAAACTCACCAACATAGAATGAAAAGTATAAAGCGAATGAATGACGCTGCGCATGTGCATGTTTGCCAAGCAAACAAATTGCACGCGCATTAAATCAAAAGGTTCTATTCTGAAAAGTATTTTCAGGATAGATAAGAAAGAGGAAGTGTCAAACTTCCTCTCTCTTAAATCATTTCTTGTTTATAAACTTTAATAATGTGGCAGCGAAGTAATTATATCTAGAAGATACCTTCTTAGTATAATACAATCTGTTGAATCAATTTTTCCGTCTAAATTCAAATCTGCAACAGCATAAATATCTTCTACAGGTATACTGCTTATACCTAATACATACCTTCTTAAAAGAACATAATCTGTTGAATCAATTCTATTGTCACCATTTATATCACCAAGCATAACTGTTGGATTTGTTGGAGTTGATGACTTTTGCCTGAAAACAGCAGTAATGCTCATATTATTTTGAGGGTTAAAAGTGATTGTTTCAGATTGTTGGGATACTCCAGTTAATCCTTCCCATCTTTCAAACTCATAACCTTCTTTTGGTATTGCAGTGATAGTAATTGGAACACCATCAAAGTAAACTCCACTCCATCGACTTGGATTTGTAACACCAGGAGTACTTTCATTAATATCCACTGAGTTTACTCTTACAAAACCTCTTAAACTATCAGTGTTTATATTTATAGTTGCCTCTCCTCTTACATCACTTCTAAAATTACTTTGTATATGCTGCCTAACATATGGCCCACGGTTATTAGCAAAGTTTTTTAACACGTTCACATTCTCTTGCCAATTTTGAATCCTATGATTCCATCTGTTATTGTGTTCAGGAATTGCACTTGCTATGTTTCCACTTAACTGATCAATGACACTATTTACTCTATCAGGAGTAAAAGCTGTGTTTAAGTGATCAGATAGACGGTTTATAAACTCTCTTCTAAACTCATCATTTTCTAGTAGAGAACTAAAAAGAACTACTGCCTCTGGATAGTTGGCTGTTAAAAATCCCTGTGATGCCACAGAAGCATGGCGAATAGTATCATTATCTACCTGCCCACCGTAATCAAGACCAAAACCAAAATCAGTATCTTTCATTGCAAATCTCCATCTGCCATCTAAACCATATGGAGCATCTGGCTCATACGAACCACTATCAGTTTTATACTTCCATATAAGCTTATTATTTCCTGGCCAGTCTGTATTGGCAAAATATATATTTGAAGCATAGAAATCTATAAATGAATCAATATCTATCCTTGTTTTAATAGTATCATATATATCTTGTCTTCTCATATCATTGCTTCTTACATAATTTAATACATTGTTTCTATAATCCTGTAGATCCTGCTCAGTTCCCTCATCAATATCGATTTCCTGAGTTATTTTAACATCAAGCATGGCAACTCTTTCATTATCCGCATCAGGATAATGGGACTGTACATATCTTCCATCAAAACGTTCTCTTACATTATGTATTCCCCAAAACTCACCATTAATAAAAACTACAGTTTGACGAAATGCCTGAATATCATGAGACATATGAGTAACAAGACTTTGCATCATTCCATCCCTCATCATAGTCTCCATCCAATCATTCCCTGAGTTTCTAAGTATAAGTCTCTTGAATCTGCTCATTTCTTCCCCTGATCCTCTTTGCTCATACCCAGGAAACATATTGTAATTAAACCAGTGTTGATCATCATAATCCCTCCTGGCATATAGGCGAAGTGATTTTTGTTGAAAATTCCTTGTAAAGCCACCATGTATTCTCACACCAGCATTTTGAGCAAATCCAAGTCTTCCATCAGCCTCATAAAACTCTATATGTATTGGCCTTTCCCAATCTCTACCCCTATTTTCAAAATTGTTCCCCATAAAAAGCCCTGTATTAGGATGGAAAAAACTATCCTGATCTGTAGTAATAGAAATAACCGGAATACCATACCTGTTACTCATATTTGAATCTACAAAATATGTATGAGTAATTACCTTGCTTCTTGTTCCATTAGACGATACCGCCATTGCTCTTATAGGAGTTCCTTTAAACACCTGTCCTACAGGCTCTCTCCAAGGATTAGGGTTAAATGGATCCTCGAATCCCCATCCTGGATTAAAACCTCCCCCACCAAAATTTGGTCTTGGTGGTTCATACCTGATCATCGAAATCACATTGGGATCTTGTGTTCTATTTCTGATTTGAATACCAGTTGTATACTCATAAGTTCCCTGGACTCCTGGTGAAGGCTCGGAGCCATCAGTAGTATAATAAATTCTTGCAGTTGAATCACTTGCACTTAGGTAAAGTTCAAATGGCTGTGTGTAAAAGCCTCCCTGTTGAGAGAATGTTATCTCATCCACTTGAGCATAAACTTTTATATCTAGCATATACCCCATTATTGATATTAAAAGCATAGTCGAAATAACTATACTTGAAACTATTTTTTTCACGCTAAAACCTCCTTAAAAACTTAGTAAATATCGAAATGATCTAATAAAAATGTTACATAAAAACATAGATATTCAAAACACTATTTCACAGAGTATAGCTTGGCAAAAAATAGTTTTATAACTATTTTCCTACAACAAAACACAACTATATAAATAATTGACATCTCAAGAAATTACAACAATGTACATTTCTACATTTATTCTTGATATTAATTTAACTATTCTGAAAATAAACTTCAGAATAGACCCCTTTGATTTAATGTGTGCCTTTTGTTTGCTTAGCAAACAGGCAAATGCTCAAAGACATTCATTCACATTATACTTTTCCTCCTTTGTAGGTGAGCTTTATGCTCATGAATGTCTAATAATCTGGGGTTTCTGCATTCATTGATAAAACAATATTTAAGTTGCCATTTCTACATCGAAGTTCATCTATAAACTCTTTTTCGTTTGCATCTTTTTTCATTGAAACTACATAAACAAGCTCGAAAAGTGTGCCTAAATCAGTTGTCCTGACTTTTTTTAATTCATATTTTGTTGTATGCATTAAAAAAACTTCATCAAATACACCCTGATAGTCTAAGTCTTCTGGAATAACTATTTTTAATAACTTATTATATGCTTTTCTTGAGCCAAAATTAGTTACACTTAAAGCTGTCATAAATCCACACAACATAATTGTAAACAGTGCAGAATATCCATATAGTCCCACTCCGCAAGCTAAACCTGCTGCCACTGTAAAAAACACATATGCAATATCCTTAGGATCTCCTGGTGCACTTCTAAAACGAATAATAGAAAATACTCCTGCCAAACTAAATGCCCTTGCCACATTGCTTCCAACTAACAAAATGATTATAGCTATAATAGATGGAATCATAATTAATGTTAGTGTAAAATTTTGAGAATAATGACCTCTCGCATGAGTCTTAATATATGTAAATGCAATTAAGAGCCCTAATGTAAACGCAGTTATAAGTGTCATTAGTGCAGTTCCAATAGATAATTGTACTTCTGCCCCATCTGTAGCTAAACCATTAAAAATTGATATTACTGCACTGCTAAAGGATAAGCTGGACTCTGTAACTGTGGTATTAAAAATTGTTTCAAGCACTCAATACTTTCCCCTTCCATAATGTTTTGACTTTTCATTTTTTTATATTCAACACCATACTTTGAAAAACTAGTCTTGAAAAGTTTATAATCACTTAACATACGAGACAGCCATATAGGTATGCTCTTTTCTGCTTTAACCTCCATAAGATAAACATCTTCAGGTAAGAGCTTTTCGCCATAATCTCCGTATTCAAGCCTCAGATCTTTTCTTCTTGTTCTTATATTGGTATCAAACGTTATTCTTAAGTCTCTATTATTTATTCCAAAGTATGCTTTTCTATCATATGCTATATAGATCTTTGGAACAAGGTTATAAAGCCTAAGAAAATAACTGATTTCATTTAATACCTGTTTGTTCATATAACTTTTAATCTCAGGTTTTTCACAGGTATATACATATTTATATGCTTCTTTTAGTGCTAGTTTTGTCCTCCTTTTATTTACAATTCCATTAACTTTCTTTTTTATTTCTAAATATACTTTTTCCTCTAATGAAGGTATTCCATACCCTCTTAATCTAAGTTTTTCTTTATACTTAGGTTTTGATATTGATTTTCTAATAAGTTCATTATTCATTGTATCGTAATATATATTGCATATTGTGTAGTATGGATGTAATTTATTATACTCATCTAACTCCATGTATTGTTTGAGAATGTGTTGAATCTCCTCGTATACTTTAGCAGTTAATATGAACTTTTTCTCGTATCTGTTAAAAACCTCAATTGCCATAGCTCATTATCACCTCCTTAGTCATTAATTTATCTCGCTTACAATGATGCATTGACCACAAATCATCTCCTTTCACAAAACTTAAGGAACAAACGAAATAACAACCTGAGTACTATTTAAAATACAAATAATTCAGGCTATTTTCATCATTCCTAAAACATAATATTAATTGCAAAAAATATGGTATTACATTTACATTATTTTTTACAATCAATATTCCCTTATATATAGGGTTCGGAGCAAATTTTTTTTTTTGTCAAGCAATATAATACTTTTGTATTCTTTTTTAAAAATTTTTCATAAAAAGTGTATTTTTTAAATAAGCATCTATAAGCAAAAAGTTTACACATAAGATTAAAAGCATCGCAGCGAAAACTGCAATCAAAGTAGTAAGTACGCTGCGATAATGAGTTAAATAAATTTATATATTGTCCATATAAGGAATGCCTTAGAAATAACTTCATATTCTCAAGGACAAAATCCCCATGTTTTAACGGGTTTTGGACGATGAGAATTGGATGTTATTTCTTAGCCATTCCTAAGAATGCCTTAATTTTTATCTAGTACGGAAGAGAATCAATTATTTCAAGAAGATATCTTCTTAAAATAACACAATCTGTAGAATCAATTCTACCATCTAAATTAAGATCTGCAACAGCATACTTATCCTCAGAAGGTATATTTGAAATACCTAAAACATATCTTCTAAGCAATACATAGTCTGTAGAATCAATTCTATTATCACCATTTAGATCACCAATCATTACAGGAATTTTAGTTGAAGACTCTTTAAAAACAGCTCTTATATTCATATTGTTTTGTGGATTAACTGTAACTGTGTCAGATTCGCTTACTATTCCTTCCCATCTTTCAAATTCATAGCCTTCCTTAGCCACTGCCGTGATTGTAACAGGAACACCATTAAAGTATATCCCTGTCCACTCACTGGAATTTGTAATTCCAGGTGTATTTTCTATAATATCAATAGAGTTCACTCTTATAAAACCTTTTGAATTATCCGTACTAAAGTTAATAGATGATGTACCTGTAATACCATTATTTCTGAAGTTATTGATTATGTGCTGTCTAACATATGCTGGTCTGTTATTTGCAAAATGTTTCAGTATCTCAATTTCTTCATCCCAGTCTTCAATTCTGTTCCATCGTCTAACTTGTTCTGGAATTATATGAGCTATATTACCACTCATTTCATTAATCATATTATTAACTCTATCTGGAATAAAAGCAGTATTTAGATGATCTGCATAACGATTAATAAACTCAGTTCTAAATTCATCATTTTGCAATAATGTTTTAAATATAAATACTGCCCACGGGCGATTAGCAGAAAACCCTGTTCCATCAGTTGAAGCATATCTCAAAGTATCGTGATCTACTTGCCCTCCGTATGATAATCCAAAACCAAAATCAGTGTCTTTTATTGCCCATCTCCATCTACCGTCTAATCCATAAGGAGCATCCTTATCATAAGAGCCATTACGTGTATTGTATCTCCATACAACCACATTATTTGCAGGCCAATCTGTATTTGCAAAATAAATTTGAGAAATTTGATAATCAATAAAATTATCTATGTCCATTTTTGTTTTAACATAATCATATGTACTTTGCTGTCTAATGTCATTTTGTCCAAGATAGTTTTTAAAATCCCTGTAATCCTGGGCATCTTGTTCTGTTCCTTCATCTATATCAATAATTTCTGTTCTACCACCTGAAATATCTAAAACAGCCACCCTATCTCTGTCAAGATCATAGTGTGTTTGAAAGTATCTGTTATCATAACGTTCTCTTATATTATATATGCCCCAAAATTCTCCATTTAAAAACACTACAGATGGTCTAAAAGCCTGAGTATCAACTCTCATATGTGAAACCATTCCCTGCATAAGTCCATCTCTAAACATGGAAAATTGTATATCATTTCCAGAAGCTCTAAGTAATAATCTTTTAAATCTTGTAATATCTTCTCCTGTTCCCTTTCCTTTAAGACCTGGGAATACATCATAATCAAACCAGTGCTTTTCATCATATTCTCTTCTAGCATACAATCGAAATGATTTCTGAGGGTATTTTCTAGACCATCCCCCATGTATTCTGATTCCAGCGTTCTGAGAAAACCCAAGGGTTCCATCTTCTTCAAAAAACTCAAGATGAATAGACCTTTCCCATTCCTCTCCTCTATTTTCATAATTTTCATTTACATATATTCCTGTCTCAGCATCAAAGAAGCTATCTCTATTGCCTGTTATAGAAATTACCGGAAGTTGATATCTTTGGCTCATATTAGGATTAACAAAATATGAGTGAGTAATAACATTGCTCATTGAACCATCTTGACCAACAGATACAGCCCTTATTGTTGTACATTTAAAAACTTCTCCATCTGGCTCTATCCAAGGATGCCACATATCCGACCAAATGTTTGATATCATTGAAAGTACATTTGGTTCGCTAGTTCTATCTCTTACTTGTATGCTTCCAGAATACTCATAAGTACCTTGATTTCCTAGAACAGGTTCGGAGCCATCTGTTGTGTAAAGTATAACTGCATTAGAGTCGTTAGTGTGAAGATGCAAATCAAAAGGCTGGGAATAAAACCCTCCCTTATGTGAAAAAACAACTTCACTCTGTGCAGCAATTGCAATATTAAAAAAACACCCAATTGCTATCAGTTGAAATATGGTGTAAACTACCACCCTTGATACCATTTTTTTCAAAACTAATACCTCCCTAAAATATAATTTATTTTAAGACAAAAGAAAAGAATATAGGGACACTAGTGTGAAAAAAAGACATCTATTTTGCTTGTTAACAAAAGACAAAATATTATAATAGTATGTTATTTCTTACATTTTAATTTAAAGATTATGCTAGTTGTACTTTTCTAATATCCATAAAAACACTTTTACTACTGTATTTAAAAAATATTTTTAAAATAAGTAGAAGTAAGGTACAATATTTACTTTATAATTCTATTATAATCATATTACAATAGAATTATCAACTCTTTAAGACCATTATATAAATTTATCTTATATTATTTTCTATTAAGATGGTGTGCTGTTTTTAGCTCTAGGCAAGATATATTCCTTATTTGAAGCTTCAATGTTAAGAACTCTATAATATTTTAATGCTGTACTTATTTCAATTCAAAGGCTGTTTTAATAGTAGAAGCGCATCCCAGACATTTCTTAGAATTGTAATCATTACCTTGTGCTGAAATTTTCCTTCTATAATGGTAGAATTCCAACTTTAATCTTCAGGCGGAGTAGAGTCTCCACCTGAAGCCCCGACATTTAACTTTAGCTAACCTCTGTTCACTTATCATTTAAAATTTGTTTAAATGAGTTATAAATTTCCTTAATATCATTCTCTGAAAACTTAACACCTGTCCATATTTCATATGCGTTTATACCTTGATAAAAAAGCATGCCCATACCATTTATTGTTTTACACCCTTTTTTCTTTGCATCTGATAAAAATTTAGTTTCAGTAGGGTTATAAACTACATCATAAACAATATGATTCTTGTTAAAAAAACTAGCTTTTATTGGTGTCTGTTTAATGTCTGGAGCCATTCCTACAGATGTAGTATTAATAATTATGTCACTTTCATCAAAAGCCATTTTAAAAGTTTTATCTTCAAAACTGTATACTTGAACAACCTCTTTTATGTTTTCATTAACAACTTCTGCAAGCTCTATTGATTTTTCCTTTGTTCTATTCACTAGATTAATTTGATCAACTCCTTCAGAGGCAATTTTGACTGCCATAGAACGAGCTACTCCTCCAGCACCAATAAGAACAACTTTTTTCCCTTTAAATCCTGTTTGGGTCTCTTCCTTAAAAGATCTTAAAAATCCTTCTGCATCTGTGTTATAACCATAGAGCCTTCCATCAATTTTTTTTACAGTGTTTACAGCTCCCATTAAAATAGCTTCAATAGTGTTGTCATCAATAAACTTCATTATATCTCTTTTATATGGTATAGTTACATTAAACCCCACAAAATCTAAAGACTTCAATGCCTTAACCACAACATCTAAATTCTGCTTTTCTACTTTTAAAGGAATATATATAAGATCTAAACCTAAAAGTGAACTTAGAGAATTGTGTAGCTCAGGTGATATTGAATGTTCTACTGGGTCACCTATAAGTCCTAGTAATTTTGTCTTTCCTGTTACTCTGACATCAATATTCATAATTTTCTCCTTTATAATATTTTAACCCTTCCTTAATTATTTCTTTTTTGCATACTTAGCTAATACAAATCTCTCGGCTAATCTTTTTACTTTTATCAGCAGGAATTCTTTTTTGTCAATGGGTTTTACTAAAACTGTAAACATATTGAGTTTGTTTCCTCCATATATATCGGTAAATATCTGATCTCCAATAACTGCAGTTTCTTCTGGCTTAATTTCCATAATTTCCAATGCTTTCATGAATGACTTTCTTCTTGGTTTAGATGCCCTAGGAATAGCATTTACACCTAAATTCTCATTAAATCTCACAACTCTCTTAATAGAAGCGTTAGAAACAATACATATCTTAAATCCCATTGATTTTACCTTTTCAATCCATTTAACTGTATTATCATCAGCTTCTTTTATATAGTCAGGCACTAAAGTATTGTCTATATCAAGAATAAGGCCTTTTATGTTGTTGTTAACTAAGTAATCTAAATCGATTTTTTGAACATTATCCTCTATTAAATCAGGGTAAAATTTTTTCATATTTTTTCCTCCATAATTTTTATGTTATTTTGTGCAAACCAAACTATGAAAAATCCTATGTTGGCGTCTAATAAATCGTAATAAAAGCTTGAGGCATCGAGCCCCGACCCTTTTAAGTCTTTCACGACCTTCCTAAGCCCTTTATTAAAAAACTTTTCTTGCAACAAGCACTATAAAAATATAATAGCAAACATTGCAGACATATAGCAACATATAATATACTATTTATAATACTTTTTTAATCTATTACTTAAAAGTACTGGATTTTTATATGAAAAAGTTGCATAATAGATATATATTGTTTTTCCTTAGGGATACTGAAAATATAACTTCAGCTACAATTTCACTTTTAGGCCTTATTTAACTAAATTAGACCACGTGAAAAAACTAAAGTAATATTTCATCTCCCCTTAGTATTTAAAGAATATTATTTTATTATGATATTTGTTTTATCCATTAATTTTGAATTTAAAAAATTTCTATAGTTTTTGAAAGGGGTTATCAAAATGTCACTTAACATAAGAATTGAAAAAACTAAGAATCCCAAAACTAAACCGGATTCTAATAATTTAAAATTTGGAGAGTTATTTACAGATCATATGTTTATAATGGATTATACTGAAGGCATGGGCTGGCATGACCCTAGAATAGTTCCATACGGGCCTTTAGAACTAGAACCCTCTACTATGGTTTTTCATTATGGGCAAGCTATTTTTGAGGGACTAAAAGCATATAAGACTAAAGATAAAAAAATACTTTTGTTTAGACCTGAAAAAAATATGGAGAGAATAAATATTTCAAATGACAGGCTATGTATACCACCTATAGACGTAGATTTTGCAGTTGAAGCAGCAAAAACACTTGTAAATTTAGAAAAAGATTGGATACCTGAAGCAGAAGGAACATCACTTTATGTTCGACCATTTATTATATCTACAGATCCATATTTAGGTGTAAGGCCTTCAATAACATACAAATTTATGATAATTCTGTCACCTGTTGGTGCATATTATAAAGAAGGTATAAATCCTGTTAAAATATACGTTGAAACCAATTACGTTCGTGCTGTTAAGGGAGGTATTGGCTATTCAAAAACTCCTGGAAACTATGCTAGTAGCCTTAAGGCTCAGGTCGAAGCCATAGAAAAAGGTTATACTCAAGTTTTGTGGCTCGATGGAGTAGAAAAAAAATATATTGAAGAAGTAGGAACAATGAATGTCTTCTTTAATATAAACGGTGAAATAATTACCCCTTCCTTAGAAAGCGGCAGCATATTAGCTGGAATAACAAGAGCATCTACAATTGAACTATTAAAATCATGGGGAATTAAAGTAACTGAACGTAAAATCAGTATTGATGAAATATATCAGGCTCATCTAGATGGTACACTTATTGAAGCCTTTGGGACTGGTACTGCTGCAGTAATTTCTCCTGTAGGTGAATTAAGTTGGAATGAAAAAACTATAATAATAAACAATGGAGAAATTGGAGAGCTATCTTCTAAAATATATAGTACTATAACAGGCATTCAGTATGGCAACATTTGCGATAATTTTGGTTGGATTGTTGAAGTTTCATAAGTTTCATAAGTTTCATAAGTTTCATAAGTTTTTTATTACAGTAAAATTTTTGCAATAAAATAAATATACAAATTGAAAGGAGAAATAGTTATGCCAGATCCAATAATTGTTATTTTTTTAGTGGGAGCTGCTATTGTATTTTTCTCAATCTTTTTTACCATCATTCCAGTAGGTCTTTGGATATCTGCTTTAGCTGCTAATGTTAGAGTAGGAATTTTGACCCTTATTGGAATGCGACTTAGAAGAGTTATACCTTCAAGAGTAGTAAATCCACTAATCAAGGCTACAAAAGCAGGGCTTAATCTAGCAACAAACAAGCTAGAAGCTCACTACTTAGCAGGAGGAAATGTTGACAGAGTTGTAAATGCTCTTATTGCTGCTCAAAGAGCAAACATCCCTCTTGAGTTTGAAAGAGCTGCTGCAATAGACCTAGCAGGAAGAGACGTTCTTGAAGCAGTTCAAATGAGTGTAAATCCAAAAGTTATTGAAACTCCTGTTATTGCTGCAATTGCTAAAGACGGAATAGAGCTTCGTGCAAAAGCAAAAGTAACAGTTAGAGCAAATATCGACCGCTTAGTCGGTGGTGCTGGCGAGCAAACCATAATAGCCCGTGTAGGTGAAGGTGTTGTTACAACTGTTGGTTCTGCTCAAACTCACAAACAAGTCTTAGAAAATCCTGATGCTATTTCAAAAACCGTTTTGGGAAAAGGTCTTGATGCAGGAACTGCTTTTGAAATTCTATCAATTGATATTGCCGACATTGATGTAGGAAGAAACGTAGGAGCTCAACTTCAAACAGACCAAGCTGAAGCTGACAAGCGCATAGCTCAGGCAAAAGCAGAAGAAAGAAGAGCTATGGCAGTAGCAAACGAGCAGGAAATGATAGCTAAAGTTCAAGAAATGAGAGCTAAAGTTGTAGAAGCCGAATCTGAGGTTCCAAAAGCTATGGCTTCAGCATTAAGAGAAGGCAAACTTGGGGTTATGGACTACTATAATATGCAAAACATAATATCTGACACTAAGATGAGAGAGAGTATTTCTGGTGCTGGCAAACAGAGTAATCCTTCACCTGAAAAGAAATAGCCTTCTTTAAAGAAAAGGAGTTGTTTATCTATGGGCGATATTATTTTTGATATATTAGAAACTATTGCATCAGAGTTAAAGGGTAATAACAAACCTCCTGTTAAAAAACAGTATGGTAATCAACAAAGAATTAATACTACTAATCAAAATCAAAAAAAACAATCCTCAAAAAAGATTGTAGGCTCTCGTGATCCTATTGTTGTTGAACAAGCTGAAAAAAAACAAGAATTGCAAAAACAGGTTGAAAAAAAACCAATAGTAAGCGCCTCAAATCTACCTGACTTTTCAAACCTTTCTAATGATGATGTTTTACGAGGAATTGTTTTCTCTGAGCTTCTTAGTAAACCAAAATCATTAAGAAGAGGTAGACTATAGTTGCTTAAGTTGTCTTTTTAGAGTAGAAGCGCAAGTGAAAACTTAGGGCATCAAGCCATACCCTTTTAAGCCTTTCACTTTGTTATAAGACATAAAATAAAAACATCTTGCACTTACTTAATAATAAGTGCAAGATGTTTTTTAAAAAATATTAATAATTTTCTACAAAAACTTCAAAATGTGCTTGTGGATGAACACATGCTGGACATTTAACTGGTGCCCCGTCTCCTTCGTGAATATATCCACAGTTTCGACATTTCCATAATACCTTACTATCCTTCTTAAATACAGTTTCATTTGATATATTAGCTGCTAATTTTTTATATCTTGTCTCATGTTTTTCTTCTACTTTAGCAATCATTCTAAAAGCTACAGCAACTTCTGGAAAACCTTCTTCATCAGCTACCTTTGCAAACTCTGGATAAAGATCAGTCCACTCCTCATTTTCTCCTGCTGCAGCAGCTTCTAAATTTTCTTTAGTTGTACTTTGTGCTACAGGATAACTTGCATTAATTTCTATCATAGATGGAAGTTCACCGTTTAATCCTTCTAATAAAAGCTTATAAAATCTTTTTGCATGCTCTTTTTCATTATCAGCTGTTTCTATAAAAATTCCTTCGATTTGTCTGTATCCTTCCTTATTTGCAATACTTGCATAATAAGTATATCTGTTTCTTGCTTGAGACTCGCCTGCAAAGGCCTTCATCAAATTCTCCATTGTCTTTGTACCCTTTAAACTTTTCATTTTGTACCTCCTATTTTTAATCAATGATATTATAAGTACCCATACTATTATACATTAAAACACTTATCTTTCAAATGACTTTCTTCCCCAAACTATTACATTAATCTTAAATTTTTTTTAATTTTTTGTATTTTTTCGAAAACTTCATAAGATTTATGTTAAAATATAATAGAAAATATAATATGTGTAGTTAGGGATGCTTAAACTATAGTTTTTACTACAAGGTCTATTTAATTCCAAATAGTTACCGTGAAAAGTATATGTAAGACTTCAAAAATTCCCTAGTAATCAAGTACTATTTTTTACAAAAGCAAAAAATAATTTAGGGGTATATAAAATGAAAAATATTAAAAAATCAATTTTGATTTGGTCAAGTGTATTGTTAGTAACAGGACTAATTATGCTATTATTTTCTAAGCTAGGTTATTCTGGTAACCAAGACTCAATTAATCTAATTACTCATGAAAATCCATTAGACACAATTAACCAAAATAATATAATAAGTTCATTTTTAAACAGAAAATATACTCCTGTTTTTAATAATGAAGAAGAGGAAGAAATAGATTATGATGCTATTTTAGGCTTAACACAAGGCCCTAGATATTCAAATCAACTTGTTGCACCAGGTAGTAAAAACATATTATTTACAGGATCGGATACCGTCTCAGGACTTAATGACACCATCGGTATATTGAGTATAGATAGTCAAAACAAGAAAATAAAGGTGATAATGTTTCCAAGGGATCTATATATAGATTATAACTTAAAAGTACGCTACTATCTTGATATACATAACAGAAACCGCCCTGATTATTATAAGATAAACAGTGCTCATCATATTGGTCCATTTTTACAGCAAGAGGGCAAATTTAATTTATTTTCAATTAATTTTCTTGCAGAAGTAATTAATGAGGTTTTTGATATTAAGGTTGACGATTACATTAGTATAAACCCTGGTGGCTTTGCTGAAATTGTCAATATCTTTGGCGGAGTAAATATGTATGTTCCCTATAATATGTATTATGAGGACCCCTTTCAAGACCTTTATATTAATCTTGAAAAAGGCCAACATAGACTAAATGGAAAAACGGCTGAAGGTTTTGTCAGATTTCGTCAGGGTTACGATGAAGAAGGAAATCTTATTAATTATGGAGATTTTGAAAGGAAGAAAAATCAGATAAACTTTATAAAAGCATTTATAGATCAGCATGGAACAATAAGCAATGTAAACAAAATACCTGAGCTTATAGGTTCTTTAAGCAGAAATATTAGGCATAGTATGGGGATTGGAGACATCCTGACTTCATATATAGGTCTTGCAAGAGATGTTATAACTAATGAGTATGAATTTGAAAGCATTACAGTTTCGGGTAAAGGTAAAATTATTAATAGAACATATTATGTTATAATTGAAGACTAACATCTAGCATTTATCAAAGCAAAGATTTAGTACGGTAAGTATTCTTTAATGTTTTAGGTATTCTTAAGGTGGAAACCCTCTCCACCTTAAGTTTAAGTAAGTGTTTTAAAATTATATAAACTCATTAATGTATTCTTTTAAACTTTGAGAAGAAATATTTTCTAAATCAATTAGAGCTTTATCATCTTTTAGAAAGTCAACTTTGTCGTGATATGTCTCAAATTCCTTTTTGTATATTATTCCTATTGGTATTTTGTCTCCCCACTCCATAGATTTTTCAATTGCCTTATGCTTATCACTAAAATCATAGTTTTCATCCAGTTTATAAATTCTTTTATTGTACCATGAAAATGTGTTTACTTTGTTAAAACTCACACATGGCTGAAGTATATCTAAAAAAGCGTACCCTCTGTATTTTATTGCTTCTTTCATAATAGACACTAAATGCTCCTTATCTCCACTAAAAGCTCGTGCTACAAACCCTGCACCTAATGATAAAGCAAGTAAAATTGGATTCATTGGTATATTAACTGAACCAATGGGTTGAACTTGTGTCTTGTGACCAACATCTGTAGTTGGAGATGCCTGCCCCTTTGTGAGTCCGTAAATTTGATTGTTGTGTACAAAATGAGCAATATCTATATTCCTTCTTATATTGTGAATAAAATGATTCCCACCTTCTCCGTAAGTGTCACCATCCCCCGAATCTATTATAACTGTCATATCCTTGTTTACAATTTTTATAGCAGCTGCTGGAGGAACAGCTCTTCCATGAAGACCACAAAAGCCATTTGTATTAATATACTGTGGAGTTTTTGCCGCCTGACCTATACCTGCTGCCACTACCACCTTATGAGGTTCAATTTTAAGATCACAAAGAGCTGTCTTTAAAGCATCAAGTATGTTAAAGTTACCACATCCTGGGCACCAAGCAGTTTCAAATGTATTTAAATTGCATTCGCTCATGTTATTTAACCTCCATCATCTTATTGAATATTTCTTGACCACTTATTGGTCTTCCATCATATTTTAATATACTGCTATTACACCTTATTCCTGTTACCTCCATTATAATTGAAGCTAACTGTCCTGTTGCATTTTGCTCAACATTCACAATAGTAGTAGCATTTTTAGCCTTTTCATTTAGCAGCTTTATAGGAAGAGGCCATACATCACCAAACACCATCGCTCCATATTTTCTATCTGAGCTATTATTTAATAGATTAACAGCCTCTTTGACAGGTCCATCAAGAGAACCCCATGCTAAAATCAACACCTTAGCATCCTCTTCACCATAGTAAGATGGTTCTATAAGTTCTTCTTTTAGTAATTCAAGCTTGTTTAGCCTTTTATTAGTCATATTTATTCTAACTTCAGAGGATTCTGTGATTTTACCAAATTCATCATGTTCATCACTGTCAACTAATACTCTGGTTCCTTTAATTTTGCCAGGTATAATTCTTGGTGATATGCCACTTTTGGTTAATTCATATGTTTTATACTCTTTATCCTTTATATACTCATCATCATTTAAGTATCTATTTATCTCAACCTTAGTAACATCAAAAGGTGTAACTGTGCATGTTGAATCTGCAAGATATTGATCACCCACAATAATAACTGGTATTCTATATTTATCCGCTATGTTAAACGCTCTAACAGTCTGATAAAAACAGTCGTGAGGATTTTTAAGTGCAATAACCATTCTAGGAAATTCACCATGGGAAGCAGATATTATAAACTTTAAATCCGACTGTTCAGTTCTAGTTGGAAAACCTGTTACAGGTCCAGGTCTTTGAATTTCTGCTATTACCAGAGGTAACTCCTGCATTCCACTAAGGCCTAAAGCTTCTACCATAAGAGCAAATCCCCCACCAGAAGTACCTGTCATTGCTCTAACCCCTGCATATGATGCTCCTATTGCCATATTAATTGCAGCAATTTCATCTTCTGCCTGCTCAACAACTATTTTTGCCTCTTGCATTTTTGATGCCAAATAATTCATAATACTAGTTGAAGGAGTCATTGGATAGGCAGAATAAAACTTACATCCTGCTGCAAGAACGCCAAGTCCAATAGCATCATTACCATTAATAAGAATTTTATCATCTTTCTTTGAATAATTTAAATTATATATTGGATCAACAAGATTATTTCCTTCTTTTAGAGCTGTAATATTTTGTGATGCAGCATCGCTACTAAATAGCTCCTCTATAACTTTTTCCACACAAGATAAATTTAAGTTAAAAAGTTTAAATAGTGAACCAATAGCAACACTTCCAATTACTTTAACATTACCAATCTTTTTTGCCGAAGACTTTAAAGGTAACTTTTTCAATCCTTTATGCTCATATTGAGCACTTTCATCTGCTATAATAAAACCATTATCAGAAAGTCTTTCAATGTGAAGAGATATAGTTTCATCATTTAAAGCTATTATTCCATTAATTTCATCTCTGTGAGAACTAAAACTTGTATCTCCAAATCGAATCTGGGTAAAATTGTGACCTCCTCTTACTCTAGACATATAATCTCTTATGGTAAATATCTCAAATCCCATTCTTTTTAATGCCTTTTCAATTATAAATGTAAGAGTTTCCATACCCTGACCAGCAGAACCACCAATTAGAATATTATAATCCATTTTCTCACCTCATGTATTTATTGTTATTTTCACAATCTAATCTTACCATATTTTTAAACTAAAATCTCGTGGCATACAACCCTTCGTTCTAGAAATTCTAATAAAAAATCTCTCTCTTAAGTAAACTTGCTATTATTACTTTAAGATATGTACATAAACTTCTTGATATTTACCACAAAAAAATTTTTTTAAACAGTTTTTGATCTATTAAAATAATTTTTAAAATCAGTATATTTAATAATTAGAAACTTTAACTTCTTTGTATAAATATTGCCTTAATAAATTAACCTGTTTTGTATAAATTAATACTATAGATTTATGCTATAAAATTATTTCATATTGCATCAGTGTATAAACCTGGAAATATATCTTCTGAAAATTTACTAAAAAAGTGAATTTTCCAACATGTACAATATGCAAATTATAGACATTAATAAACATACATTTCCTAGTCATAATATGGTAGCAGGTTAGAGAATATGTTCCTGTTTTTATTGATCAAACAATTGGCACTTGAGTAATAAAATTAATGGTAATTTTGGAGGAGTTTTTATGCAAACACATATCCACAAATATAAGTTTGACTCTAAAGAACATAATAGTCATATGCATAAAATCCTTGGGTATACAGACTACGTGATAGGAGTGGACTCTTTTCATATTCATACCTTTTTTGGTATATCTTCTTACAAGAGTCATACCCACTACTTTTCAGGTTTTACTGGCCTACCTATAAAAACAAAACATGGTCACATTCATAAGATGGAAGGTAAATTAGAATTAAATCATATGCATGAACATGTATTTCACAATTTCACAGAAGAAGAAGTTGGGTATACAACTCACAAGCTACTAAACAAATTATTAAGTACTTTGTAAAATATTAAAATTTATTTTAATGTTTTACAAATGTACTTCCTCTGTTTGTGGTCTTAATATTCTTCCTGTTCATACTTATATAAGACCACATGTACTTTGTAACACATTTAAATTTATTTTATTGTTTTACAAATGTACTTCCTCTGTTTGTGGTCTTAATAACCTCTTTTTCATATTAATATGTATGTTAAAATATCAATACATGCATATTTTTTCTATTCTATTTTTAAAAACCTTGTTTTTAAAGGCAAAAAGCTAATTATTAATTTTTTTTTGAATTTTTTCAAAGAATGACTTGCATTTTTAATAAAAAAAGTATATCATATATAGTATAGTATTAATTTAATATTTTTGTGGTATAATAAAAGACAATGTTGTTATTTATTATATAATTAAGCAAAATATATTTTGGTGAACAAAGGCGTTTCTTAATTCATTTGATTCGTCTTTTTTATTGTTCTTTTTTAAGTAGTTAACTGTCTAGAATTAAACTTCTACAATTTAAATGTAGGATCTATCTTCTTTAAAGTGTAAAGTAGTACTAACAATGACAGTCTTTAAATTAATAAACTTAATTATTATGTTTAAAAAATGCAATATAAGTTTTGTAAAATTAGCTAATATCATTTTATAGAAAGAAAGGAGATTTTAATATGTATAAAGATCAAACATATTCATTATCAGAAGTATTTGGCTCATATGTCTTCAATGACGTTATCATGAGAGAGCGCCTACCTAAACCAACTTATAAAGCCTTGAAAAAAACTATTGAAGAAGGAATTTCTCTTAACCCACAAGTTGCAGAAGTAGTTGCAAATGCAATGAAAGACTGGGCTATTGAAAAGGGTGCTACACATTACACTCATTGGTTCCAACCAATGACAGGAATCACTGCTGAAAAGCATGACTCATTTATTTCTCCAACATCTGACGGAAAAGTAATAATGGAGTTTTCTGGTAAAGAATTAATTAAAGGTGAACCTGATGCCTCTTCTTTCCCCTCAGGTGGATTGAGAGTAACTTTTGAAGCAAGAGGATATACAGCATGGGATTGCACATCTCCTGCTTTTGTTAAGGATAGTACTCTATATATTCCAACAGCTTTTTGTTCGTATACAGGAGAAGTTCTTGACAAAAAAACACCTCTATTGCGCTCAATGGAAACTATCTCCAAGGAAGCTCTTCGTGTTTTAAGCGTTTTTGGAAACACAACATCTACAAAAGTTGTAACTACTGTAGGAGCTGAACAGGAATACTTTTTAGTGGATAAAGAAACTTATCTAAAGCGTAAGGATATTGTTTACACTGGAAGAACCTTATTTGGAGCAAAGCCACCTAAGGGTCAGGAAATGGAAGATCATTATTTTGGCACTCTAAAGGAAAGAATTTCACTTTTCATGAAAGAATTAGATCAAGAGCTATGGAAACTTGGGGTTTCTGCAAAAACAAAGCACAACGAAGTAGCTCCTGCTCAACATGAAATAGCTCCTATTTTTACTACAACAAACATTGCAACTGACCATAATCAAATTATTATGGATACCCTTAAAAAAATTGCTTTAAGACATGGTCTGGTGTGCCTTCTTCATGAAAAGCCATTTGCCGGTGTAAATGGGTCTGGAAAGCATAACAACTGGTCACTTAGTACAAATGATGGTCAAAACTTATTGGATCCAGGCACTACACCTCATGAGAATGCTCAATTTCTTGTTTTTCTGTGTGCCGTAATAAAAGCTGTTGATGATTATGCGGATCTTATAAGAGCCTCCGCTGCAAATCCTGGGAATGACCATCGCTTAGGTGCTAATGAAGCTCCTCCTGCAATAATATCTGTTTTCTTAGGGGATCAGCTTACAGATATTTTAGAACAAATTGAAAATGGTGGAGCAAAGTCCTGCAAACAAGGTGGAGAACTTAAAATTGGAGTGTCAACACTTCCAGATCTTCCAAAAGACACTACTGACAGAAATAGAACATCTCCATTTGCATTTACAGGTAATAAATTTGAATTTAGAATGGTTCCCTCTTCAGCTTCTATTGCTGGTCCAAACTTCGTGCTAAATACAATAGTTGCTGAAGTACTTGGCCAAATTGCTGATAGATTAGAAAAAGCAAAAGATAGAGATTTAGAGGTACAGCTTATTTTAAAAGAAATAGTTACAAACCACAAAAGAGTAATTTTTAATGGAAATAATTACTCTGATGAATGGGTTGAGGAAGCGACTAAAAGAGGACTTCCAAATATCCGTTCAACAGTAGAAGCAACTAAAACAATAATAGACGAAAAAAATCTACAACTGTTTGAAAAACACGGCATATTTACAAAGCATGAACTTCATTCACGCTACGAAATTATTTTAGAACACTATATAAAAACCATAAACATAGAAGCCTTGACAACTATTGAAATTGCTAAACGCCAAATTTTACCTTCAGTTATAGAATTTACTTCACTTGTTGCAAACTCAATAAACTCAATTAAAAGTACTGGTATTGATGTTGATATATCTGCTCAATCAGAAATTTTAACAGAAGTTTCTTCATTATTAGCTGATTTAAAGAAAAACATAGTCCTTTTAGAAAAATCAGTTCTAGATGCATCAAATTCAAACGATGACACTTATGACAAAGCATTAATATATAAAGATAATGTTTTTGTAAAAATGTCTCAATTAAGGTCAGTAGCTGACAAACTCGAAACAATAGTAGATGATAAACTCTGGCCATTTCCAACTTATGGAGAATTACTTTTTAACATATAGTTTAGTCCTCTAAGAACATAGATAATAACTTTCACTATTTTATAAGTGAAAGTTATTATCTTATTATGCGACATTCATTCCCTTTATGCTCATGAATGTCTATTCTGAAAATTCTTTTCAGAATAGGACCTTTGATTTTATGCGCGTGCAATTTGTTTGCTTCGCAAACATGCACATGCGCAGCGACATTCATTCGCTTTATGCTCATGAATGTCTATTCTGCTGAATAATTAAATCCATATTCAAGGGCTTCCATTTCTTGTGGAATCAAATTATGCTTTTTCTCAGGTAATATTTTATATAGTGCCTTTTCAAAGTTTTCTTTTAAAACAATTCCTGTTGCGGAAATAAGCTTTCCTAAAAGAATAATATTTGCAAATGTTATATTTCCCATATCAAAAGCTGTTTTTGTTGCTGGTATACTATATAAACTAATATCATCACGGTTTGGAATATTATTAACTAATGAACTGTCCATAATAATTAACCCTCCTGTCTCAACTACTTTTTCAAACTTTTCAAGTGAAGGGTTATTCATAACTATTAATGATGTTGCATTATTTAAAACAGGTGATCCAATAGCTTTATCCGAAACTATAACATGACAATTAGCTGTTCCTCCCCTCATTTCAGGGCCATATGAGGGTAAACAGGAAACACTTCTGTTTTCAAGCATTCCACAATAGGCAAGTATTCTTCCGGCCGATAATACACCTTGACCACCAAAACCTGATATGATAACTTTTTCTATCATTTGTTATACCTCCATATTCTCACCCTTAAAGTTTCCTAATGGATAAAAATCGATCATTTTTTCCCTTATCCATTCTAAGGCTTTTGCAGGGCTCATTCCCCAATTAGTAGGGCATGAAGATAAAACCTCAACTATTGCAAAACCCTTATTCGACATCTGAACTTTGAAGGCTTTTTTAATAGCTTTCTTTGTATTTATAATCCCTTTTATATCATGAACTGAAGCTCTCTCTATAAAAACCGCTCCCTCTATTGTTGAAAGGAGCTCACATACTTTTAAAGGAAAACCATGGTTTTCAGCAACTCTTCCATAAGGTGACGTAGATGTTACCTGATTCATCAATGTTGTTGGCGCCATTTGACCAGCAGTCATTCCATAAATAGCATTATTTACAAATATAGTGGTTAGTTTTTCTCCTCTTGTAGCAGCATGTATTATTTCACCAGTACCAATAGCAGCTAAATCTCCATCTCCCTGATAAGTAAACACTACATTTTCAGGATTAGCTCTTTTTATTCCTGTTCCTACAGCAGGAGCCCTACCATGAGCAGCTTGTACCATATCACAATTAAAGTAATCATAATTGTTATAGGAACATCCAACAGGTGATATTCCTATAGTCTTTCCCTCTATATCAAGTTCGTCTATCACTTCAGCTATTATTCTGTGTACTATGCCATGAGTACAACCTGGACAGTAATGCATTGGTATATCAGCTAATGCGTGTGGCTTTTTAACAACTGTTGCCATTTCAACTTTCTCCTTCCAAGTTTTTTCAATTTTATATTTAACTACGTGTAATTTTCTTAATTTCTTCTAAAATTTCAGCTTCATCTGGTATCATACCACCCATTCTACCATGAAAATGAACAGGTTTCTTACCATTTACCGCCAACCTTACATCCTCTAACATTTGACCTGCATTTAATTCTACTGTCAAAAAAGCTTTAGGCACATGTGCATATTTTTCAAATTCTTTAACAGGAAATGGCCATAAGCTAATTGGTCTTATTAATCCCACTTTTATGCCTTCTTTTTGTGCCATAGGAATTACATTACTTATAATCCTTGCAACTGTGCCAAATGCAGCAACAATTACATCTGCATCTTCACAATTATAACTTTCTACTCTTATCTCATTTTTCTCAATTTCTTTATATTTAGCTTGAAGCTTTCGATTGTGCTCCTCTAAAACTTCGGGTTTTATGTATATAGAAGTAATAATATTTTTCTCTCTTTTCATACCTGTTCCAGTAGTAGCCCATGGTTTTTCAATATGTATATTATTCTCTACATCTTTAAATTCAACTGTTTCCATCATTTGCCCTAATATGCCTTCTCCCATTATCATTGTAATTGTTCTGTATTTGTCTGAAATGTTAAAGGCATCCACAGTAAGTTCATATAACTCTTGGATACTATAAGGCGCCAAAACAACCATTTTATAATCTCCATGTCCTCCTCCCTTCACAGCTTGAAAATAGTCACACTGTGCTGGAAGTATACCACCAAGTCCTGGGCCACATCTAACAATATTTACAATAACCGCCGGTAGTTCTGCACATGCAATAAATGATATTCCTTCTTGTTTAAGGCTAATTCCTGGACTTGATGATGAAGTCATAACTCTAACTCCTGCACTAGCTGCACCATATACCATATTTATAGCTGCTGTTTCACTTTCAGCCTGCAAAAAAGTACCACCTACTTCCGGCATTTTTTTTGCTAAATAATGTGCTATTTCTGTTTGAGGTGTTATGGGGTATCCAAAATAAAATCTGCATCCAGCTCTTAAAGCAGCTTCTGCTATCACCTCATTACCTTTCATTAAAAACTTTTCTCCCATTTTATTAAAATCCTCCTGTTTTCCAAAACCATTAACAAGCTATCTATCAAACATCATAAGCTATTTTTTATTTTTTAACAGTCTTTGTCTACTTTTCTACTTCAATGACACAATCAGGACATATCATTGCACAAAAACCACATCCTGTACACAAATCCATATCTTTAACTCCAGCAGGATGAAAACCTTTTAGATTAAATTTATCCTTCATAATTACAATTTTTCTTGGACATACAGCAACACAAAGTTTACATCCTTTACATCTATCTTCTTTAAAACTAACTTTTGCCATTATAATCCCCCATTATTTGTTATACTTACTATGTTTAGACCAAAAACTCTTTTTGTTACTACATAACTCCTTATCCTTCTTTTCAAGTTCACTAATAAACCTATTTAATATATTCTTATTGAAAATATCTATATCAACAATTTCCACACCATACTCAATCCCTTTTTCATTATTACATTTTCTCTTAATACAACCTGAAAAACATATTTTTTTATTTGATGAAATAAACACTTCAAAAAAATATTCTTCATCTTGATTCTTTGTATCATTTTTTTTAAATTAGATTCCAGCTCCTCTTTTACTACAAAAGCAGATCCTCCACTGCTCATATTTATCATAATAGCAAATATTCCATTATTACTTTTTTGTCATTTTTAATTATTGAACACAAATATACATCATACCTATAACCCAGTTTTTAGCATTGCAGTGACTTGTCCTAATTATAGTTCCTTCTTCAAGGAATTGGCTTAAAGCCACTTTTTCATCCACTACAATCCCCTCCTGTTAATCCCATGGTAATTTAATGTTCTTCTCTAAACATAAAACTTCACATTCAACTAATTTTTCTATACCACTTATATATTTACAAAATCCACTGACAAATTCAATAGGAATTTTTTCTTTGTCAGACACCTCTTTTATAAGCATATGTCCGTTCATAACATCATCAATAGTGGTATTTACTAATAAATTAGTGTTATTTACTAGCCTTGTAACTTTAAGTCCGGATACATTTTCTATTTCTCTTATCATACCTCTTATTTTCGGTATTGAATCAGTCATAGGCCTTTTTGTATTAATGACAAAATACATTTCATAACCTTCCCTTAACAACTCTTCATTGTATCTTGCTAAAGCTTTTGCTCCTAAATCGTCGCCACCAACATCAAAAACTGCATTATACTCTTTTTTTTCAATTAATGCATTTGTCTCAGGGGAAAGTGCTGGAACATCAACATTTGTATTTGCATATATAGGACTTATCAAATAAACACTGTTGTCCGATAATATTTTTTTTGCATCTGTAGCTCTAAAATACGGATTAATAATATCAAAGTCCACAATTGCAGTTTTAAATCCAGACCTTGAAAGATTTAGTGCAAAATTAATTGAGATTTCAGTTTTTCCACTTCCAAAATGTCCAGTAAAAATACTTATCCTTTTTCTTGACATGAGTCACTCCTTTATATTAAAATATTTATTAATTTTTTTTGTATCCTATTAGATCTTTTACTACTTCAGCTGCCATAATAAGTCCTACTACTGAAGGTACAAATGACATACTTCCTGGAATCTGATGCCTGACAGTACATTTCCGAGTAGTTCCTTCAGGACAAACACAAGTAGTATTACAACTTGAGTTTTCTGTTTCAAAAGGCTTAGCAGGTTCTTCTTTTGAATATACAACTTTAAGCGAATCTATGTTTCTCTTTTTTAGTTCCTTTCTTATCACTTTTGCTAAAGGACAAACTGAAGTACTATAAATGTCTGCTACTAAAAATCCTGTTGGATCAAATTTATTTCCTGCTCCCATACTGCATATAATGGGAATACCCATATTTTTTGCTCTGACAATAAGATCTATTTTTCCAGTCACTGTATCAATTGCGTCTATAATGTAGTCATAATCATTAAAAACTAGTTCATTTGCCGTATCAGGCATGTAAAACTCCTGGTATATAGTTACCTCAGCCTTTGGATTTATTTCAAGTATCCTATCTCTCATAACTTCAACTTTAGCTTTACCAATAGTCTTTCTTGTAGCATGTATTTGTCTGTTTATATTGGTAATACAAATACAGTCATCATCAATAAGAACAAACTTACCAACTCCTGATCTAACTAAAGCTTCTACGGCAAATGTACCTACTCCACCAATTCCAAATATTGCAACTTTGCTGTTGTTTAATTTATTAATTGCTTCTTCACCAATTAATAATTCTGTTCTTGAAAACTCATGTAACATAAACACACCCTATCTCACTTTTTAAAAACATAATCACTTAAGAATTTCCAGCACTTTTATGACATTTTACTGCAAACTTCAAACATTCTTTTTGCCAGTATGTTTGCTCTCTTTATTGCATAATCATCTTTTTCAGCTGGTCTATGAGCACACACTCCATGATGACCGCAATCATCTTCATTATA
The DNA here is from genome assembly GCA_008125075.1 of Acetivibrio alkalicellulosi. GTDB lineage: Bacteria > Bacillota > Clostridia > Acetivibrionales > Acetivibrionaceae > Herbivorax > Herbivorax alkalicellulosi. The sequence goes on from VLTH01000002.1 coordinate 1,142,426, forward strand.
TCCATCTCCAACTATAATCATTCCCTGTACAAGCATAATATCATGTAAAGCTTTAATAGTAGTCTCCTGTCCACCATATTTAGAGCCACCAACACTGACTGCTGCAGCGACTTTATTATAAAGAGCTTTTTCACTTCTTAGCATTCTTGTTTTATCGAAAAAGGCTTTTAACTGAGCAGTGACAGTTCCAAAATAAGATGGGCTGCCAAATAAGATTCCATCAGCTTTTTTAAGTTCTTCATATGCATCATCAAGCTTTGTGTTTTTAAAACATACACCTGAGCATGGATTACTACAAGCAATACAGAAATTATGCTTTGCACTGTCTAAAAGTTCTTGTATATGAAAAATTTTCGTCTCGGCACCTAACTCTTTTAATTTATCAAATACAGAATTAATTAAAAATACAGTATTCCCGTTCTTATTTGGACTACCATTAAGACCTATAATTAACAATTTAATCACTCCTATTTAATAATATTAATGTTATCATAATAATAAAAAGTACTCAACAAAACTATTTTAAAAAAACTATAACATCTACAATTATAACTTTAATATTATGTATTGCAAAGTATAATTTTTTATAAAAGCTATTCAACAAGTAATTTTCGCAAGTTGAAACTCTCAGTAATGTAAGGATCAGCTTAAATATTTGTGGATGTTATATTTTCATCAATCCTAACTATATATATTTTAAACATCAATATTATATACTATGGGATGCACATTATTTAAGTGAAGAAAAATATATAAAAAAGCTTATAACCTTCTCTCCTGGCTATAAGCTTACTAAACTTAAAATACTTAATAATATATATTCAAAGTATATGGGAAATAATCTATATTAATCATGTGCCTTTTTGCGAAGTTCTAATTTTCCGTTATACTTCTCACCTTATTTATAAAATCTTTTATTTTTTCTCCATCCTTTAGTCCTTCAGTTTCTACACTACTACTAGTGTCAACCACAGAAGGACTAAGTAGCTTTATTGCTTTGTGTACATTTTCAGTATTTAATCCTCCTGCTAAAACTATTCTTCCATATTCTTTTGCTCTATAAGCTAGGTTCCAGTCAAAAACTTTACCAATCCCTCCATAAGTCCCCTCAATATACGTATCAAGAACAAAAGCATCTATTTCTTTATATAGACCCATTATATTGATTGATTCTTCATCTCTTACCCGTATTGCCTTCCAAATCTCAGTTTTACTATTAATAGTTTTCTTTATTTCATTCAAATATTGTGGGCTTTCATCTCCATGAAGTTGTATGCAATCAAGATTTAAGTCAGCAACAATTCTTGCTACTCTTGCTATATCCTCATTAACAAATACCCCAACAACCTTCACATCAGTTGATAATGCCTGTCTTAACTCTTTTGCGTAATCCATAGAGACTTCACGTCTGCTTTTTGCAAAAACTAACCCAATATATTCAGGTAGGTATTTGTTTATATAATCTATATCTTCTTTCCTTTTTAACCCACAAATTTTTACTTTTGTCATACATTCACCGCTTTTAATTCCTGTATTTTTTCTACAATTGATGGAGCTCTCATAAAAGTTTCTCCGATTAAAACAGCATCTACTCCTAAATCTTTTAAATATTTCATGTCTTGTGCAGTTTTTATTCCACTCTCACTAACCACTGCTCTATCATGCGGTATATAATTCATTAACTTTTCAGTTGTTTCTATATCCACACTAAAAGTTTTTAAGTCTCTGTTGTTAATTCCAATAATTTTTGCTCCTGATTCTAAAGCTCTTTCAAGTTCCTCTCTATCGTGTACTTCTACTAAACACTGCATTCCAAGAATACCTGCAACAATCTGAAATTTTTTTAATTGATCATCAGAAAGTATAGAAACAATAAGTAGTATTGCATCTGCACCTAAACATCTTGATTGATATATTTGCCACAAGTCTATTATAAAATCTTTTCTTAAAATTGGTAAAGCAATATTCTGTCTTATTTTTACTAAGTAATCATCGTGACCTAAAAAGAATTCTTTTTCCGTAAGAACAGATATAGCCTGAACATTAGATTCGCTATACTCCTTAGCTATTTTTAAAGGATCAAAATCATCTTTTATAATTCCCTTTGAAGGAGATGCTTTTTTTACTTCAGCAATTATTGATATCTGATTTGACCTTTTAAGTGCACTATAAAAATCTAAAGTCTTATGCATTCCAGGCCTTAAAATTTTTTGCTTAAAGCCTTCTATTGAAATTTTACTCATTTCATTCTTTAATTGTTTCTTTTTTTCTTCTACAATTTTATCTAAAATCATATTTACCTCCAAAGCCTTATTCTTTTTGAAATACTTATATACTATTCTTCTTAAAAAGTTTGATTTTTTATCAAACTTTTTAGAAGATATAGTTCATCTGTTTATTGCAGCGGAACTTACTACTTTGATTGCAGCTTCCGCTGAGATATATTATTCCATGACAAAACCTTTATTTATCTATAACTAAACCTGTTCTCTAACAGTTCTTATCCTATAATTAAAATGAATTTGATAAATCTTTTAATTGATTTAGCTTTTCCATGGCTTTACCACTATCAATTATTTCTATAGCAAGTTCAATTCCCTCTTCAATACTTTCAGCTGCTTTTCCCACATAAAGAGCTGCTGCAGAATTTAATAATACAATATCCCTTTTATTGCCTTTGTCCCCATTAAAGATAGACAACATAATATCTACATTTTGTTTTGTGTCTCCTCCTGTCAACTCTTCCTTTGTGGACAGTAAAAACCCATATTCTCTTGGATCAATATAATAATTTACAACTCTTTTATCCCTTACCTCAGAAACTTTTGTCTGAGCAGTTGTAGTTATCTCATCCATTCCGTCTAAACCGTGAATTACCATTGCTCTTTCTACTCCTAAATTTATAAGAACATTGGCAATAGGCTCAGTAAGCTTCTCATTAAAAACTCCCAACACTTGCCCCTTTGCATTTGCAGGATTGGTCAATGGTCCTAGAATATTAAAAATAGTTCTTATTCCCAATTCTTTTCTTGGGCCTGCCGCATATTTCATGGATTTATGAAATATAGGAGCAAACATAAAACCTATGCCCACTTTTTCAATACACTCTTTTACCTGTTTAGAAGAAAGGTTTATGTTTATCCCAAGACTTTCTAGAACATCGGCACTTCCACTTTTACTTGATACAGATCTATTTCCATGCTTAGCAACTGTAACGCCTCCTGCTGCAGCTATAAAAGCTGTAGCTGTAGAGATATTAAATGTATTAGAACCATCTCCACCTGTTCCACATGTATCTATATAGTATTCTACTTCCGGAGTAAACTTATCAGCCTTTTGTCTCATTACCTTCGCACATCCTGTTATTTCTTCTATGGTTTCACCTTTCATCCTAAGAGCAGTAATAAAACTTCCAATCTGTGACTGAGTTGCATTTCCATCCATAATATAATTTAAGGAATCTATCGCCTCTTGTTCTTTTAAGTCTATTCCCTCAACTAGTTTTGCTATTACCTCTTTTATCATACATAATCTCCTCTCTTCTATTCTCTTCATGTCTATGTTTATCTTAATCTTAATCTAAGACATACCTTAAGCTCCCATATTTAGCTTTATCTAAATCACTCTTAGCTCACTCTTATAAAGTTTCTTAATATTTCTTTTCCTTCAGGTGTTAATATAGATTCTGGATGAAATTGTATTCCAAATACCGGAAAAGACTCGTGCTTAAGTCCCATAATCTCTCCATCAGGTGTCTTCGCCGTAACTTTAAGGCATTTTGGCAAAGTGCCTTTTTCAACTATAAGAGAATGGTACCTTCCAACCCTAAGCTCTGAAGGAAGTTTGGCAAAAATTTCACAGTCAGTGTCAATTTGTATATTCGAGGACTTCCCATGCATCAACTCTTTGGCATGTATCACTCGACCTCCAAATGCTTCACCAATAGCCTGATGTCCAAGGCATACGCCCATTATAGGAATGTGGGGACCTAAGTCTCTGATTAATTGTATACATATCCCTGCATCCTTAGGAAATCCTGGTCCAGGGGAAACTACTATGTGAGAAGGATTTTTTTCTCTTAACTCTTCAATTGTTATCTTGTCATTTCTAAACACTTCAATATCAGGACATATCTCACCTACATACTGATAAAGGTTATACGTAAAGGAATCATAATTGTCAATAATAATAATTCTTTTTTTCATTTTATTTCACCTACTTCCTCTAAAGCCTTAAGAAGTGCTTTTGCCTTATTTATACACTCTTCATATTCATTTTCTGGAACTGAATCAGCTACAATTCCTGCACCTGCCTGAACATAAGCCTTACCATCTTTAAATATCATGGTTCTTATAGTTATACAACTGTCTAAGTTACCATTAAAACTAAGATATCCTATAGCTCCTCCATATGGTCCTCTTTTGACAGTCTCAAGTTCATCTATTATTTCCATGGCCCTCACTTTAGGTGCTCCTGATAATGTGCCTGCTGGTAGAATTGACATCATAGCATCAAAAGGTGTTTTATCGTCTTTAAGCTTTCCTGAAACATTAGTAACAATATGCATTACATGTGAGTATCTCTCTATATGCATTAAATCTGATACCTTGACTGTTCCATATTTTGAGACTCTTCCAATGTCATTTCTTCCTAGGTCAACCAACATTGTATGTTCTGCAATTTCTTTTTTGTCAGATAGAAGATCTTTTTCTAATGCCTCATCTTCTTCTTTTGTCTCACCTCTTTTTCTTGTTCCTGCTATAGGACAAGTTTCAACAGTTCCATCTTCCACTCTGGCCAGCATTTCAGGAGAAGATCCTACAATCTTGTAATCATCAAATTTAAGATAATACATGTAGGGTGAAGGATTTATAATTCTTAAGACTCTGTAAACATTAAATGGATGTTGATCGGTCTCCACACATAGACGCTGGGAAAGGACTACTTGGAATATATCTCCATTTCGAATGTACTCCTTTGCCTTTAACACATTTTGACAATATGAATCCTTTGAAATATTGGTTGTATATTTAAACTCTTTACTTTTTTCACTAAAGTCAGGAGTAAAATTGTCAACTATCTTCCATCTTGTCTCAAGTATTTCTCTGTAAATACTCTTTATTCGGTCAACAACGCTGTTATATCCCCTTTCTATGTTTCCATTAACCTTAAGATTAACAATAATATGAATTTTCTGCTTTAAATGATCAAAAACCAGTACTTCATCAGTAAACATAAAATGACACTCAGGTAAATTTAAATCATCTTCAGGTATTTGAGTAAGATCTTCATAATACCTTATAAGATCATACCCAAAAAATCCTACTGCTCCTCCATTAAACCTAGGAAGTTTTGGAATACTGGCTCCTTTATATTCCCTCATTAGTTTCCTTATAATCTCTACTGGATTTCCATACTCTTCTTTTATTAATCCATTTTTATCTTCAATAACTGTTTTATTGTTGTAACTTTTTACTTTTAAAAAAGGATTCCGTCCTATAATAGAATACCTTGCCCATTTTTCGCCTCCCTCAACACTTTCAAGCAAAAAGCAATACCTGCTGTCTTCAAACCTTTTAAAAAGGCTGATTGGAGTTTCCATATCTGCATAAACCTCCATAGATACAGGTATTATGTTATAATCTTTTGCCAATTTTTTAACATCTTCAATACATGGATAAAACATGAATAACGCCTCCTTTTAAATAAGGAAAACATGAGATAGGACTAAACTAAAAAAACCAGGATACAGAAACCTGGTATTAGGACAAAACTAATAAAATCCAAAAATCACCTAGTCTCTTCTCATCTCTTCTCAACTCTTCTCATCTTGCCTTACATCTTTTAGCCACTCTTTTGTGAAAATCAAATACAAAAAAATAGCTTAAAATAATATACTAATAATTCCAACAATCTTGACTTTAGTGTTATTATACCATAATATATTTCTCAAAGGCAACAATTATTTTGTACAGGAGGTGCATTTAGTGAATGTGAAGAAAAACATTCCAGAAACTTAAGTTACGCAGTCTAGAGCCTGTAAATGCTCCTCAGGGTCGAGCAAAACTCGCTATCGCTCAAACAATGCTCTCCCTTTCCTCGTCGCATTAACAGGCTCTACAACTTGCTTCACAATGTTTCTTCCATGTTTTTCTTCACTTAAAAAATATGCACCCTTTATACAGAAAGTTTTTTATAAATATTTAGGAGGTTTTTAATGAAGGATTCAAATACTAATCTTATACTAAAAAATGACAGACTAAAAGTTGAAATTAGCTACCCTGGAAAACAATATACCGGTTCTAGGTTTGATTGGACTGGTTTTATAACTGGTGTTTACCTTGATAACAAATACTCTTTTTGTGCTAAAGAATCACAAATAGAAGGTCAGGGCTCTGGCGGAATAGGTTTTTGTAATGAGTTTGGAATAAATACTCCAATAGGTTACAACGAAATAAAACCCGGCGAGAAATTTCCCAAAATAGGTGTTGGTCTTTTAACCCGCCCTGACCAATCTGATTATTTCTTTTTTGATAAATACCAAGTTTCACCTTTTGATTTTACAATATTCCAGGACTCAAACAGTATAACATTTGTATCTCAGCCAAAAGAATGTAATGGCTATGCTGTAAAAATGACAAAGAAATTAACCTTATCCCAGAACACACTAACTATAAATTATCATTTAGAAAACACAGGAAGCCAGGAAATTATAACGGAAGAATACTGTCATAATTTTATTTCTATTAACAATAATCTTATTGGACCTGGTTATGTTTTAAGATTTCCATATAACTTAATAATAAAAGATTTACCCAATGTTTTAGAATTTAGTGGCAATGAAATTCGGTTAACAAAAAAACCATCTAAAGACTTTAACTGCCAGCCTAAAGGCTTTGATACTGTACAAAATCACTACTGGGAACTTCTTTATACACCTTTAAAAACAGGAGTAAGAGAATACAGTGATTTTCCTTTAAAATATGTGGCACTTTGGGGAACTACCCATGTAATTAGTCCAGAGGTATTTATAGATGTAAAAATAAAACCTGGTAAAACACAAGAGTGGTCAAGAAGATATGAATTTTTTACATATTAATGATGTATTGATAAAAGATAATGGCTCTATGCCACAATTTTTTTATCTTATTCTAAGACCTCCATCTTCTATAAGGTGGAGGTCTTAGAATAATCATCTTCAGGTAGAGTAGCGTCTCCACCTAAAGCCCTGATATTTAGCTCTAGCTAACCGGTCAACTTACTTGCTACTACTTATTTGAAATTTTTGCCCATGTATCTTTTAAAGATACAGTTCTGTTAAAAACCAACTCATCTTTTGTTGAGTCAACCATATCAACGCAAAAATATCCTAATCTCATAAACTGAAACATATCTCCTGATTTTGCATCTTTAAGACTAGGTTCAAGTTTACAAGAATGTAAAACTTCAATGGATTTTGGGTTAATTTCATCAATAAAATCAACACCTTCATTGGCACCAGGATTTTGAACACTAAATAAGTGATCATATAAACGAACCTGTGCATCAACTGCATGGTTACTGGACACCCAGTGTATTGTTCCTTTTACCTTTCTTCCGTCAGGTGAGTTTCCTCCCTTAGATTCTGGATCATAAGTACAGTGAACTTCAATGACTTCACCTGTTGCTTCATCTTTTTTAACGTCTACACACTTTATAAAATAAGTACTTTTAAGCCTTACTTCTTTTCCTGGTGCTAATCTAAAATACTTCTTAGGAGGATCTTCACAAAAATCATCCTGCTCAATATATAGCACTTTTGAAAAAGGCACTTTCCTTGTCCCAGAATTAGGGTCCTCAGGATTATTTGACACTTCAAACTCTTCTACTAAATCGTCAGGATAATTATCAATTATCACTTTTAAAGGTTTTAATACAGCCATTACCCTTTGTGCTTTTTGATTTAATTCTTCACGTATACAATGCTCTAAAAGAGCAATGTCAACAGTACTATTGCTTTTTGCAACACCAATTTTGCCACAAAACTCCCTGATTGATGAAGGTGTATATCCTCTTCTTCTCATAGCTGATATTGTTGGCATCCTTGGATCATTCCATCCCTCAACATGCCCCTCTTTTACAAGTTGTAAAAGCTTTCTCTTGCTTAAAACTGTATGGGTCAAATTAAGACGAGCAAATTCAATCTGTCTTGATTTACACTCTAAATCTATTGTTTCTAAGAACCAGTTATAAAGTGGTCTATGATCTTCAAATTCAAGGGTGCAAATAGAATGTGTTATTCCCTCATATGAATCAGACAGGGGATGGGCAAAATCATACATTGGATATATGCACCAATCATTGCCTGTTCTATGGTGTTTTGCTCTCATTATCCTGTAAATTACAGGATCCCTCATATTAAGGTTTGGAGAAGACATATCTATTTTTGCTCTAAGTACCCTTGAACCATCCTCGAACTCCCCATTTTTCATTTTGACAAACAATTCCATATTCTCTTCAATTGTACGATTTCTATAGGGACTATCTTTTCCTGGTTCAGTAAGAGTTCCTCTATATTCTCTTATTTCATCTGCATTTAGGTCGCAAACAAATGCTTTTCCCATCTCAATTAACTTTATAGCACAATCGTAAATCATATGAAAATAACCAGATGCATAAAAGAGTCTATCTTCCCAATCAACTCCTAACCACTTAACATCTTCTATAATTGACTCTACATATTCATTTTCTTCTTTGCTAGGATTTGTGTCATCAAACCTCAAATTAAACTTACCATTATTATTAGAGGCAATTCCATAATTTAGACATATTGATTTTGCATGTCCAATGTGAAGATAACCATTTGGTTCAGGTGGAAATCTAGTATGAACCCTTTTACCAAACCTATTTTCCTCAGTATCCTTATCAATAATATCCTGAATAAAGTTTGAATATATCTCTTTTTCTTCTGGAATATTTTCATTATTTTTTTCATCAGTTTTCATATTCATTTTTGCTTCCTCCCATTTACATAAAAATTCCTAATCAATGTATTCATATAATTACGTTATGTATAAATCAAGCTAGAATAATACTATTATATACAATTAATCATTTCTTTCAATACTTATTTTTTCACTATCTCGAAATACCCACAATTTATATCCCAAAAAATTTACTATTTGAGCTATAACTATTACAATTAGTTTTGCAATTAGTTTATCAAGCCCTAGTGTATCAACTAATAGTGTCAAAGCTAATAGTGTTAAAGATAATGAAACTATATTAATAATTACAAACTTAACTAATTGCTCAGTTGTCTTTTTGTTTTTACCTGAATCTTTAAACGTCCATATTTTGTTAAGCAAAAAACTATTAGCTATTCCAAAAGAGTACCCTAAAATCTGAGCAATCTGATAGTTTATACCCATAAATTCTATAGCTGTCCAATAAACAATCGTATCGACTAATGTATTACTAACTCCAACTATTCCAAATTTGATTACTTGTCCACTAAGCATATAGTTTACTATTTTTCCAAGACCCCTCACAATATTTTCCTCCAAATAAAACTCTTATAAAAGAGCCGTTTCCAACCTCTTTAAATCTTGTTACTCTAAATATGCCCATCTAAGAATTACAGCTGGTTCTTTGTACCAATTGTTATTCTCACTTGGTACTTTTTCTATAATAACCTTTCTATGTGCAGGATCAGCCTGTATCCATTCATTGTTTCCTATATAGGCCATTGTATGTATTCCATTTTGAGTAACCATTATATCTCCTTCTTTGAGCATACTATGATCAAAGCCATTTAAGTTTTCAATTGAAATAATCGGAACAGTAAGACCTCTGTATTCTTCTTTCATAGCTTCAGCTGAAAAGTCGAAAACCCATAGATATAAAGCCTTTCTTATATACTTAGGACTTAGATTTCTGACTCCTAATTTAAAATAAGCATCTATAACTCCCCTTCTTACCAAACCAGAACAGTCTATTCCGAAAATGCTTTCTCCCCCCCATAGATATACTGTTCCCTCATATCTTTTTAGGGATTCTATGTATTCATTTCGAATTACCTCTTTGTCAATAGTTTTACCATCAATAAACAGTAGCCACAAAACAGTTATAAAAAGTAGTACTAAAAATCCTTTATATATTTTAAATTTATAAAATAAAAAACTGCTATATAGTAGTATAGAAATTATGTTTGCAAATATCATAAGATTTGTTATTGATCTATTTATTGGATTATAAAGTAAAACTGCCAGCACAAAAAACAATACTAAAAACAAAATCCCATGAATTACTTTTCCAGTTTTATATCTTTTTGAGTTTGACAATGATTCAATAATACCCTTCACTTTTTTAGTTCCTCCACTTTATAATTTGTTCAACCTGAAAAACTGCATAGACTTTCTATTAATAGTTTAACTGCATTTTCGATATCCGTCAAACATGCTGTTTCTACAGGACTATGTACGTACCTGCAGGGAATAGAAATAGCTCCTGATGGTACTCCTCCTGCTGATATATGTATTGCTCCAGGATCACTTCCCCCAGCTTCTAAAACCTCATACTGATATGGTATATTTATTTTCTTTGCACTATTTTCTAAAAGTTTCTTTACTTTTGGATGACATATAATTGATCTATCTTTAATTTTAATTGCAGGGCCTTTTCCACATTTAACTTCCATAAGATGAGAATTAGGAGTATCCCCTGTCAAAGTAACATCTACAGCAATTGCTAAATCAGGCTTTATTTGATAAGCAGCAGTTTTAGCCCCTCTAAGCCCAAGCTCCTCCTGAACTGTAAAAACATAATATATTTCATTTTCAGTTTTAGGCATATTGTTTATTGCATCTATTACTACTGCACATCCACTTCTGTCATCTAATGCTTTTGAAATAATAATGTTCCCCTGCTTAACACAATCTCCAACAAAGCATGCTACATCACCAATTCCAACAAGTTTTAATGCCTCTTCCTTACTATCTACCCCAATATCTATATACATTTTAGATAACTTTAAATTTTTTAAATCATCAAGCTTTTGCTCATAGTGCAAAGCTCCAATTGTTCCATTATTAAATCTTACTTTTTGACCAATAGAGTTGTACTGATTTACTCCTCCAATACTTGAAAATCTAACAAATCCATTGTCATCTATAAATGTTGCCATCACCCCTATTTCATCCATATGAGCAGCAACCATAATCTTTTTACCATTTCCTTTTTTTACAGCAATTAGATTGCCTAATGTATCTACAGTTATCTGGTCTACTTTTCCCTTTATCTCTTCTTTTATAACATTTCTAATTTCTTCTTCGTTTCCAGATACTCCCGTTGTTTGAGTAAGTTTTTTTAGTAAATCAAACATTTTATTTCCTCCATTTATATTATTATTCCATCATTATATTTTCAATTTATATTGTTTTAAAGTCAATGGAGCCTATTTTTAGCCTTATAGTTAACTTTACTCCATATTTAAATCATCTCTGAACGAATTAATAAGTTCTGGATTTTTATCAAATTGCTCTAAAGACATGTGTACAATTTTCATGCAACTTTCAAAATCACTTTTACTCATAACAGATACAGGTGAGTGTATATACCTGCAAGGAACAGAAATAGCTGCTACCACTACTCCTCCTTTTGCTGTCTGTATTTTCCCTGCATCATTTCCCCCTGAAGTAGTTTGTTTATATTGTACAGGCACTCCATTTTCTTTTGCCAGATTAAAAATATAATTCACCAGTTTTTTGTTTCCGTATGCCCCTCTATCCATTATTGTAATAGCTGCACCTTCCCCAAGTATTGTTGAATACTCATACTTTTCAACGTCAGGAACATCTGAGCATGTAGTACCTTCTATAACAAGTGCCATATCAGGATATATTCTATATGAAGCCACTTGAGCTCCTCGAAGTCCTACTTCCTCTTGCACTGTAAAACATATATATAAGTCAAATTCATAATTTTTACCTTTTAATATTTCAAGTAAAATGGCACATCCTACTCTGTCATCTAAAGCCTTTGCTTTAATTGTATTATCACCTAAGGTTAAGTATTTGCTGTAAAAAGCTACATATTCTCCTAGAGAAACTAATTTTTCAGCCTCTTCTTTTTTATCAGCACCTATATCAATATACATTTTTTTTATATCAATGTTGCTTTCCCTCTCTGAAGTTTGTTGAAGATGTATGGGTTTAGCTCCAATTACCCCGGAAATCTTTTTATCTCCCACAAGAACTCTTTTTCCTAAAAGAATTCTTTGATCTATACCACCTACAGCTGCAAATTTAAGCATTCCACCTTCTGTGTATCCAGTCACCATAAGTCCAACTTCATCCATATGAGCACAAAGCATTAGCTTATATTTAGGGTTTCTCCCTTTTTTTAAACATATTAGATTTCCAATAGAATCTATAGTTATTTCATCACAATACCCTTTAGCCTCTTTTTTAATAAATTCTCTTACTTCATCTTCATTTCCAGATACCCCATTTAGCTCTGTCAATTCTTTTAACAACATGATATCTCCCCCATTTCGTTCCCGATTGTTGAAATAAATCCCGAAATAAGTTTCCCTGCGTTTTTAATATCATTTAAGTGCACCGTTTCAACTGTTGTGTGCATATACTTAAGTGGGAAAGAAACTAAAAGGGTTGGAACTCCTGTTTTTGAAACTTGTATTGCCCATGCCTCCGTACCTGTATTTCCAGGTTCTACATCAATTTGATAGGGTATATTTTCTTCTTTTGCATACTCAATCAATTCTTTCGTTAGTTTAGTATGAAGATTTGGCCCTATGCCAATGGCCGGACCTTTACCTAATTGGTATACCGAATCCTTACTTACATCAGGAATATCTCCATGACATGCATCTAAAACAATTGCCATATCAGGACAAACATTATATGCTGCTATAATTGCACCTCTAAGGCCAACTTCTTCCTGTACTGTAGCTACAAAATGAACATCCCAATCGTAACGAAGTTTATCAAGCCTTTCCATTATATCAATTAAAATTGCCACACCAGCACGATTATCAAGAGATTTTGAGCTAAACTTGTTATTCTTTAGTACCATAGGCTTTGCACTAAAGCTTATAAAATCTCCAACCTCTACACATTCTTTAACTTCATTGTATGAAAGACCTGTATCAATTGATAAATCTTTAATATTAACTGCTTTTTTGGACTCTTCAGGTTTTAATAAATGAGGTGGCTTAGCCCCAATAATACCCTGTATATCTTTCTTCCCATGTATTGTTACTTCCTGTGCTAAAAGAATTTTCCCATCAATACCTCCAATGTTTGAAAAAGAAACAAATCCTTTCTCATCAATGCCTTTTACTATGAAACCTATTTCATCCAAATGTGCAGTTACCATAATTTTTTTATTGATTTTACCATATCCTTTTTTAATGCCTATAACATTGTAAAATTGGTCAATTATTGTTTCATCACAATACTTAGCAAACATTCTTTTTATATATTTAGATAATTTCTCCTCTCGGCCTGAAATGCCTGGGTATGTACTTATATCTTTTAAAATACTTATATAGTCCATTAGTTCACCTCTTAAATCAATTAATAATAGTATAATTATAGATTATAACAAATATAATATGTTTTATTAATAGAAATTTATCCAAATAAAAAAAATTAAATAAATAAATAAAAAAACTCTTGACTAATACACATTTTTTTATTATACTAGTCTTTGTCGCGTTAAAATAAGGGCTTTTAGCTCAGTTGGTTAGAGCAACCGGCTCATAACCGGTAGGTCCGGGGTTCGAGTCCCTGAAGGCCCACCATGTGCCCAGATAGCTCAGTCGGTAGAGCAGAGGACTGAAAATCCTCGTGTCGGTGGTTCGATTCCGCCTCTGGGCACCATAATTTCATAATTTACGGAGGGGTTCCCGAGTGGCCAAAGGGGGCAGACTGTAAATCTGTTGGCTCCGCCTTCGATGGTTCGAATCCATCTCCCTCCACTCAAAAACCAAAAAACCTTGACAATCAAGGTTTTTTTGGTTTTATTAGTATACTTAGAAGTTCACACATTAATATATTTTATCTTTCTTGGTAAGAGATTTAACTATCTCCTTAAACTTTTTTCCTCTTTCATCAAAATTTTTAAACATATCAAAACTTGCACTTGCAGGAGACATTATCACAATATCTCCACAGCATGCAATATCATATGCTGTTTTGACTGCTTCCTCAAGGGAACTACACTTATTAACACTAATTTCTTTCCCCTTGCCTGTTCGCTCTATTTCATTATCCAACGCTTTTTTAATTTTTGATGAGGTTTGACCAATAAGCACTAAACCTTTAACCTTTTTTGCTATTACTTCTCCCATAACATCATAGGGAATATTTTTATCATATCCTCCACAAATCAATATGACTTTTTGCCTAAAAGAATTGACCCCTGCGATAGTTCTAGAAGGACTACTAGCAATTGAATCATTATAAAATCTTATGCCTTCAATTTCTCCAACCAACTCAATCCTATGCTCTACTCCTTTAAACTCTGACGCTACTTTTTTAATTGTTTTTATATCAACAAAATCTATAACTGCACAAATTGCTGCAAGGTAGTTTTCTACATTATGCATACCAGGAATAATAATCTGGTCAATATTAATAATTTCAACTTCTTTAACCCCATCATTGTAAACAATACAATTATTTCTTATATATGCACCATTAATAGCTTGTTCTAACCTGCTAAAGTTCACTACCCTTCCCTTTGCATCATTCTGAAAGCTTCTAGTAATACTGTTATCAAGGTTTAAAATCAATCTATCCCTATCTGATTGATACATAAAAATATTCTTTTTAGCCCCCACATACTCATCCATAGATTTATGATAATCTAAATGATTAGGTGAAATATTTGTAACTACTGCTATTTCAGGACTTCTCTTAATGGTATGAAGTTGGAAACTACTTAGTTCTAAAACAACCTTGTCTGTTTCTTTTATTTCATCAATCTTGCTTAATAAAGGTATACCTATGTTTCCACCAAGCCAGCAATTATGACCTTGTTCTTTTAACATTTCATAAATCAAAGTAGTAGTAGTAGTTTTGCCATCACTTCCTGTAACTGCAAAAATCTGAGCTGGACATAAATCAAAAAAAACTTCCATTTCAGATGTAATAATGGCGCCTTCTTCACTTGCAGATATAATCTCTGGTACATCATATCTCATTCCAGGAGTCCTAAAAATAATATCAAAACCCTTTAACTTTTCTAAGTATCTCTCTCCTAAACTATATTTTATGTCTAGTTTATCAAAATCACTTACTATACAATTAATATCACTTTTAGAACACCTATCAAAAGCAGTAATTTCAGCATCTAAATTATACAAGTATTTAATAAGTGGAATATTGCTAATTCCAATTCCTAATACTGCTACCTTTTTATTTTTAATATAATCTTTAAAATCATTGAGCTTATTCAACATGATGCCTCCTATAACCTCATATCGCAGCGTAAGCTGCAATCATAGTAGTTAAGTTCCGCTGCGATAAACAGAGGAACTATATCTTCTAAAAAGTTTGCTAAAAAAACAAACTTTTTGAGAAGAATAGTATATAAGGAATGTCTTAAAATATTACTTCCACTTTTACTTTTTAAAAAGCCTATTATTAAATAAGGCCTGTATTGAAATAGTCGTAGAAGTTATATTTTTAGCATTCCTAACTATGTATATTTTTTGCCTAATTCTTATATGAGAGTTTTCTAATATATCTTTTTTCTCCTGTTTTGATATTTAAATTGCATTAGGGTTTTATCCCATTTGCGCTCCCATTTTTCTGAACCAAATAACTTTGCAAACTCAACACATTGCATTAAAAATGCTTCTTCATTTTTTTTATTATTTCGAGCTAATCTATCACGTAGCGAAAGAAATGTTCCATACTTGTCATATAAAACAACATTTTCTCTACATATCATATATAAAAAGGTTCCCACCATTTTGTCTTTATAAAGTATTTCCTCAAATATTTCCGTTGTATAAAAAAGAAGTTTTACATTAATATATTTTTCTCTTAACAATTCAAGCTTTATAGATTCATTAAAAGTAATATATTGGTCTAAACTAGTCTCATTACCTAATAATATCAAGAACTCATAATCACTTTGTGATGTATTATCCCCTCTTGCTCTAGAACCATACAACACAATACTAAAAATTTCAACTGACAACTCCTCTGATGATTTCTCCAGTAGATCTAAAACACGATTAATAATTCTGTCATTAACAAGACTAAATCTCTTCATTAATATACATCCCCTTTAAACAATAATATTTTATTTGTTTAAACAAAACACATACACATATAAATAAAAATAAACTTAAATAATAGATTTCTTTTTTTATGATATTTAAAAGTCTTTTTTAAAAGCCGTGATACTACTTTAAAATTAGGGTTATAAATACTCTTATAAAAGCTAAAGTTTTAGTTAATTCTATTAATTCATAATTAATTATACCTTTTGTAATCTTAAAATACTACTTTTATTTGATACAAACTAAAATAGAAATCTATAGTCCAAGTGATGTAATCGACCAGAATCTACTTTTGTTTGATAAATTTTTACATGTTTTATATAACTATTATTCTATATTTATAGTAAATCTTAAATAAATAATAACATGCATAATTTTTTATTATGTTTTTGTAACAATTTACGCTTTTTATTAAAAACAATATATCATACTTTTTATTCTATGCATAGAGCTATTTAAAAAAATAATTCATAATTTCGTAAAAAAATATCCAAATAATTGCTGAATTCACTTGCAAATTCTTTAAATTTTTAGTAAAATATATATTGACTTGAATATGAACTATTGTAGACAAATGGCAATTTTGTTACTAATATAGTTCTAATATGATAGATACATGAATATTAATTTAAAAGGGTTAATTTCTTGTACCGCTTGAAAACTTTATATAGATTTTAAGAATTTTTTTAGCTTTAACTTATTTGTATATATTTAATTCACTGTATTTTTCAAGTTCTTTCTGTTTTTCTTTTTTTGTTAATTTGTAATTATTTTATCTTTTTGATGTTAATAAGTTCTAAAAATTTTTAGGTTTTATTATAAAAAGCTTTATGAACAACAAAAGCTTTATCTTGCAAACAGAAATAATTAACCTTATCTTTTTATATAATCTTTTAAAGAATTATTATGTAAAAGATTTAACATTTAAAATCTCATTCAAAAATTCGACTTATAATTGGACTAAAAACGCTGACTTAAAAATATTATTATTTTAGAGTATTCTTTAAACTTAATTTTTGACAAACAAGTACACATTTTATAATAAAGGGTGGTTATTTATGCTTAAATTAAAAAAGAAAAAAATACCAACACAATACAAATTAGTTAATGCAGGCGACTTAGTTCTAGCACCATGTGCACAAGATGTTTACAGAAAAGCAGTAGTTGTTTCTTACCAAGAAATACAAAACAATCCGACATTAAGAATAAAATTTAATACTGGCTCCATTAATTTTGTATCTGCAAACTTATGCTATAAGGTTGTTAAAGGAATTGCCGTTCCTTTAGAAAAACCAAAAACAAAAGTTCAACGGTTTTGTCTTTGGTTTTTAAGAAGATTTGGATTAGCAGAGGTGTAATGTTTTTTAATTACTCAAAAGATATAAAGAATTCCTCTTAACAAATTCCTAAGAGGAGTCTTTTTTCATGTTCAAAACTAGTGGTTCTTCATTTTTATCTTTCCATCTTTATTTTGCTTATACTAACCTTTATATTTTCTAAACTAAAGCCTCTATGCATTAAAAACGAATACACTTTTCTGGTGACTACTGGATCATTTAAGTCATATTTCCCAAATTTTTTTCTAACAAGTCTTTCTATTAAAACATCTTCATCATATTCAAGATCACTTAGCACCTCTTCAATAATATCTTCACAAATCCCTTTGTTTAATAGCTCAAATCTAAGCATTTTTTTTGATTTAGGCTTTAGTTTAATCCGTTCATAAACATATTTTTGTGCATATATCACATCATTTAAATATCCCATAGATTTGAGCTCATCTATAGCAAGTTTTATTACATCTTCGTCAAATCCCTTTAATAGTAGTTTTGATGACAGTTCTTTTTCACTTAAAAGCTTAAATGAAAGATACTTAATAGCCTGTGACTTTGCTGTTTTAAATAGAATATTTTTTTTGATAAATTCTATCTCTTCTTCAGTTATTGATTTAATATCATAAAAACTAAGACGATAATAATCTTCTTCCGAAAGGGAAAAAGCATACTTATCATCAATAAAAACAGAATACATTTTTTTATTTTTTTTGTTTTTTTCAACAGAAGTTATTTTCATTTATACTCACCAATTAAATTTTATGATAAGTCAAGTTTATTACTCCACATCCAACTCATCATCATCTTCTTCAATATGGGCATCAATACTCTTTAAAAAAGCTTGATTATAATTTTCTCTTATTTTAGCCTCAATTTCATTTAATGTGTTAGGGTTTTCTCTTAAAAACTGCTTAGCATTTTCTCTACCCTGTCCAATTTTTTGTCCATTATAAGAGAACCATGCTCCACTTTTATTTACAATGTCAAGATTTACTCCAACATCTAAAACATTTCCTTCTTTTGAAATTCCCAAACCATAGATAATGTCAAACTCAGCTTCCTTAAAAGGAGGTGCAATCTTATTCTTAACAACTTTAACCTTGGTTCTGTTACCTATAATTTCATTAGACTGCTTAATTGCTTCTATTCTTCTCACATCAAGCCTAACAGAAGAATAAAATTTAAGAGCACGACCACCAGGTGTAGTTTCAGGATTTCCGAACATAATACCAACCTTTTCTCTTAACTGATTAATAAATATTGCTGTTGTTTTTGATTTATTAATTACTCCCGAAAGTTTTCTTAATGCTTGTGACATAAGTCTTGCCTGTAAACCTACATGAGAATCTCCCATTTCACCATCGATTTCAGCTTTTGGAACTAACGCCGCAACAGAATCAATTACAATAACATCTATTGCTCCACTTCTAACTAAAGCTTCAGCGATTTCTAAAGCCTGCTCTCCTGTATCAGGCTGTGATACTATAAGATTGTTAATATTAACCCCAAGTTTTTTAGCATATACAGGATCAAGAGCATGCTCAGCATCAATAAAAGCAGCTTCTCCACCAGCCTTTTGAGCTTCTGCAATTATATGCAAAGCTACAGTTGTCTTACCTGAAGATTCAGGACCAAATATCTCAACTACTCTACCTCTAGGTACACCTCCAACTCCTAGTGCTATATCAAGCCCTAGAGCACCTGTGGGTATTGTTTCTATATTCAGATGAGTATTCTCGCCTAATTTCATAATAGCGCCTTTTCCAAATTGTTTTTCAATTTGTCCAAATGCAATTTCCAATGCCTTTTGTTTTTCCATAATTAATCACCCTCCTGTTTTCGAACATGCGTTCTAATTTATTATACCTCAATTTTAGCAAATAAGTCAATAACTTTTTAAAAGTATAGGTGTAATTTAACTTTTTTCTTTCAAAGTTCTATTCAAGATGGAAAGAGGATTTAGTTATTGTTAATCCTGATACTGTTATTGGCTGGCATAAAACAGCTTTTAAGCTTCCCGTCTAAAAACGTGGTAGACCTAAAATTTCATCATCTAAACTTTAAGGAGTTACACAGGATGATATTGTTGAATTGTCTAAAAAAGGGTGTAAAAAATATCTTATAAGGATGAAAAGGTACAGCATATTCTTGATTGAGTTAATACCTTTTAGAATACATTCCAGCTCTAAATTGACCCAAAATAAATTTTTGGGAAATTTAAGAACTCCGGCAGCTTTTGAAGCACCAGAGTTCTTTACTATTGCAAATTTAAAAGCTTTTTCAATTCTTCAACAGGCATTTCTGTGAATTTTGAAATGGTTTCAATATCAATACCCGAACTTAGCATATTTTTTGCAATTTTTAATGAATTTTCTAATTTAGCAGAGCTAATCATATTAGCTCTTTCATGTAATGAATTTTCCCTAGCTTGATATAGTTCAATTGATTCCTTATCAGAACTTAAATATTCAAGTTTAGCTTCAGCTCTTTTAATTGCACTATCCATTTCAATCAACTCCTTCAATTCATCTTCTGACAACATTTTATCAAAAAATTTGAGCCATCTATGAAGATAATTTGTCTTTATATCTTTATTCTTAAAACGTCTAAATTTAGGCATTTCAATAAAATGAATCCCAAAATTCATCAATAGCATTTACTCCTAATGACTGTGCAGCTCTAATTACTCTGTGATTACGATTTGATTGATTAATCCAATGATGTTCTTCAACTCTTTCAGGAAATACTCCTTAAGTTTTCAAATAAAGTTCTAAGTCTATCTCCAGCACCAATAGAAGCATCATTAGTAACTAATATATTATCTCCAATAGTTCCAACTTATGGAAGTGAATTATCTAGTACTCTCTTATTAAGAGTTGGGTCTTGAGGAAATGTATCTACTATTACATTGTCTTCTTTAGTTCTCCAATTTGTACCAGAATAATAATAACTCCTAATGTGACTAGGCATTGTAGGTGCATTAGCTTTATCAATATATTCTTGAATAAAAGAAGGCTTTGTACTTTGCCATCTTTGTAATCTATATTGTTGTCTATACCATGTATTACTTAAACTTTTGTTAAGTAAACTGTACCAATTTTTACGGCTAAAATTCTCACTTTTCAAACATGCCGACAATTTTTGATGATTACGTTTCTTTAGTTGGCAAAAAGTTTTCTTTATCGTCATCATCAATTATCATTCTTCTAAATGTAGATTCAGAAGGAGACAAGCGAAAAATGGCTTTAGGTAATATCGGCAAAAAGAACTTTTTTAGTTTTCTTAAGTCATCATCAGACACATTGTTTATATTTTCTGTTAGTTGTAAAAACGCGCCTCCATAAGGTAGTCTTTTTACTAAGTATACTGGAGCTTCTTTTTCAATGTACTCTATTCCTCCAAGTAGTTCTACATGTCTATAACTTAAGAAATTTCCCCAAGAGTATCCTCTGAAATATCTGTCAAATTGCCTTGAAGCATATGTATAATTTAGAGCAATATATCTTTCATGTGCACTAAAGGCTTCATATATAGGCATACTATCAATTGTAATAAAACCTCCAACACTATTAATTTTACTTGTTAGCTCCTCAATTATTCTTACAAAAGTATTGGTAACATATTCTGGAACACACCCTTTGTAAAGCAGTATTGTTACATTAAACTCAAGCAAAGAAGCCTGCTCAGGTTTTTCAGGATCTGTATGAAAATTCAAACCAATAAAGTTAGGAGACATTCTCGCAAGTTCAGAATCCGGATTATTACCTATTGCCTGATTAATATCTTTATCTATGTGCATCATATAAATTTTTTGCACTCTATCATTTAGTAATAAAAGTTTTGTACTGTTCCAATCATCACTATCATATTTGTATTCTCTGTGTTTTATACTTTTTCCTTTAAGGTTATATATTAAATCTTTATTCAATGGATTTACAATTTTATCGGCAAATTCTTCTATCACATCAATTATAACTTGACCTTTTCCAACAAAAGAATCATATGTAGATATGCAGCCATAAATGCTAATTCTGCTTAAATCTGATTTATGCAATTAAAAACACCTCTTCCTTTCACTATTATATCTAACGTAAGTTGCTCTCATAACCTAAAAATCATCTCTGATTTTTATACTGTTTTATGCTTATTGTACCAAATGTTAAAATGAACTTTTTAAATGTTTCAAACATCCAATAAAGTAATTTAATTACTTTATTGGTATGGTATAATATGCTTATAATTGCAGACAAAAATCAACTCAAATTGACTTTTGACTGCTTGTTATATTAATTAGTTAAAAGTACCTTCTACCTTCTAAAAAGAAACTTAGATATTATTGTGATTACTATTAGCAAGTATTCTAATTATAATTATTTAAATTTAATAATTATCGTAATAGTATTAAATTATATCATATTTGTATACAGCTTCTCCACTTATATTAGGTACATTTTTACTTATTACCCTATTTAACTCATCGTAAATTCGTACCATTTCTCCTGTATCGTCTGTCACTTTTATTTGGTTTCGATTATCATCATATTCATATGATATTGTTACTGTTGAATGCAGGGGCTTAGATGCAACTTCTTCTTTAAGCCTTCCATGAATATCATACTCATATTTATAATTCTTGATTTCTGTAATACATGCAGTTACAATATTTAAAGTAAATTATGTTATTGGAGACGATAAAATGTTTGATTATAAAGGTATTCATTTATATGTGAAACAATGGTTACAAATGTTACTTGGTTTTATATTAATAAAATTTATGTCTGAGGAAGAAAAAGATGCAGAAATATTGGCTCTTAGAAGTCAGGTATCGCTTTTTAACCTACAGGTAATTGATAAAAAAATACCTAAACCAACTGTTACACCCGAATACCGTCAGTTATGGGTTTTACTTTCAAAGTTCTATTCAAAATGGAAAGAGGATTTGGTTATTGTTAAGCCTGAAACTGTTATTAGTTGGCATAAAACAGCTTTTAAATTTCACTGGATGTTGAAGTCAAAAAAACGTGGTAGACCTAAAATTTCAAGAAAAACAATTGAGCTTATCAAGCGTATACATAAGGAAAACCCTTTATTGTCACCTGAAAAGATACACGAAAGATTAGTTGACCATAATATAACTGATACTCCTTCTCCAAATACAATTGCTAAGTATATTCCAGAAGTTAGAAAGCCACCAAGTGAAAAGCAAAAACAGTCTTGGAAAACATTCCTTAAAAATCATAGAAAGGAAATTTGGGCTATGGATTTCTTTACTGTACCAACTCTTTATTTTAAAGTGTTGTATGTCTTTATTATAATCAGCCATGACAGAAGAAAGATTGAACACTTTGCAGTTACAACTAACCCATCCTCGGCATGGGTAGCACAACAAATAAGGGAAGCAACTCCATTTGGAGAAACACCAAAGTATTTAAATTCATGATAATTCTCCATTCCGCCGCTGTCGCTGGCGGCACAAATAGTAATGAAAAATTGGTGTGCGACTTTCACCAAATTTGGTTATCATTAAACTGAGGAGAAGATATACTACAAAGCACGGTAGGATCAGTCGTAGATTACTCTCTCAGTTCAAAACAGTATGATAATTAGTGTAAGAATCATCTTTCAAGCACAAATAAGTGGTTCTATTAGACCGCACGCTAATCATTGTTTTAGCTAATCGTTAAATGTGTGATGATTCAGTCAATGTCTTTCTCCCTAACAACCAAAGGAGGTTTTGCTATGAAAGTTGTTTATTCTATTTGTTGTGGTATCGATGTACACAAAACTTTTCTCGTTGCCACAATTATTACTTCCCAAGAAATAACCCCACATTACTCTAAGAAGAGATTTTCAACATTTAACAAGTCTCTTCTTCAATTCAAGCAATGGTTAATTGACAACAACTGCTATGATGTTTGCATGGAGTCTACAGGGAAGTATTGGGTTCCAGTCTATAACCTTTTGGAAGATACCATCCGTATTACTGTTGCCAATCCAAAATGGGTAAAGGCTGTAAAAGGAAATAAGGATGATACCAAAGTACTCAATATTTGTTGCGGTGGCTGTAAGTTGGTCATAACGCTGTTGTTAGGGATGTTTAAAGGGTTTAGCTCTTTGAAAATTATATATATGAAAGTGAGGTTTTTAAAATGTTCCAACATCCTAAAATGAGGTATGTTTATTGTGGCATTGATAGTCATAAAGATACTCATACCGCTGTTATTTTAAATTGTTTCTTTGAAAAGCTTGCAGAGTTTACATTTAAAAATGTTCCTTCTGACTTTGAAAATTTTTTGACTAAAGCAAATAGGCAAAAGTCAAAGGATATTTCAATTGTTTTTGGTCTTGAAGATGTAAGTGCATATGGTCGCAATCTTGCTGTATACCTTCATTCTAAAGGTTATAGTGTTAAGCATGTTAATTCATCACTTGTTGCACATGAAAGAAATTCCTTAAATACACTTCATAAATCAGATAGTTTTGATGGTGAATGTGCTGCAAGAGTTCTAATTAATAGGCTTGATTTTCTTCCTCAATTCAATCCTTATGATAAGTTCTGGACACTTTCAAAGCTTGTCAGAAGAAGGAATTCACTTATGAAAACGGGCATGGGATTAAAGAATCAACTTCACGACTATGTTATGCAACATTACCCAAGTTATAAAAAGTGGTTTCCTAATATTGATTCTAAAAGCTGTCTTGTATTTTTTGAAAAATATCCTTCACCATTTAAACTTGAAGGAGTTACACAGGATGACATTGTTGAATTGTTTAAAAAAGAGTGTAAAAAAATATCTTATAAAGATGAAAAGGCAAAGCTTATTCTTGATTGTGTTACTAAAGATGGTTATTCAAAAGTGGAACATCAGGAATTTATTGATGAAGTTATTATTTCAACTGTAAAGGAATTAAAAAATGTAATTGCTGAAACAAAAGAAGTTGAAAAGTTAATCAAGGAGTTCTTGCCCCAATTTGGGTACAAGCTTCAAAGCATGAGGGGCATTGATGATATTGCAGCAGCTAATCTTATAAATGAAATTGGAGATATTGACCGTTTTTCCAATGCTGCAAAGTTATCACGGTATGCAGGAATAAGTCCTGTTAGTTATTCCTCAGGTAAAACAGATTTACAGTTTGCCAATGAAAGAGGTAACAGAAAGCTTAACGGAATACTTTTTAAAATAGCTGTTACTCTTTGCAACACAGGAGGAAAACACAAAAGACTTACAAACCCTATTTTTTATGATTATTATAAAAAGAAAATATCAGAAGGTAAGACAAGTAAACAAGCTTTTAAATGTGTTCAGAGGAGACTTGTAAATATTATTTTTTCTATGATGAAAAACAAAACAGAATATCAAAACCCACCTACAAGAAATTTAGAAGGATAAAACATTTCTTTAATTTGGCACTGGCAACAGTGCCTGTCCTATAAAAAAATTAAAATCCGTGAATCTTATTTTTAATAATAAAAATATATGGTATAATGTGTATTGTTAATAAGTTGTAATTTAATTGAACCTTGAAAAAATGGCACTGGTGAAAGTGTCTACATATATTAATGAAGAAACTCTGACAGTTAAGGAATATGAATTTGACAAGGTAGTGCTTGAGGTTAATGGAGCGGGACAGCAGGTAGGTAGGAATCTATATGGCACTAATCTGCTTATGAGAACTGTTGACAACGAGTCCTACTACTATATGTACAACGGTCATGCAGATGTAACAGCATTGATTAACACTACAACAGGTGTAGTTGCAGCTACTTACTATTATGATGCATTTGGTAACATCTTAGAGCAGACAGGTAATGTTAACAATAATATAACTTATGCAGGTTACCAGTGGGATGAAGAAACAGAATTGTATTACCTAAATGCAAGGCATTATGACCCTAAGATTGCAAGATTTTTGCAAGAGGATACATATAGAGGAAGTATTAATGATCCATTGAGTTTGAACCTGTATAGTTATTGTGCAAATAATCCTATTACTTATTATGATCCAACAGGACATAGTTGGGAAAGAATAAAACAGGGTGCTAATATAATAAAAGAAAGTGCTAGGATAGTTAATCAAGGAGCTAATTGGATTAATGATAAAGCAACCCAAGCAAAACATTATATCAATAAAGCTGAAGAAACTTGGATATTTACTAGTAGCCGTGTAGTTACTTTCCTTTATGACATATCACCAGCAATTTATGAAGAACAAGACTTTGGAATAAGCTATGAAGAGTATATACCTTACTATCTGATTGATAATAAAGGAAATTTTACTGGAACTAATAATGATGCCAAAATAGCTTTTGATATAAAATACATGATTGATGAAGATTTTAGAAAAAAAGCAGATGTAAAATATAATTTCTATAATATTGAACAATCAAGTATAAATCGTCAACAAAGTGCTTGGAATATCCAAAACACAAACATAGAACAACCTTCCATACGTGAAGGTATACAAGCAACTATCCATTTCTATGATCCAAGCACGAATAATGTAAATAGAGACTTTCAACAGGGAATATTAATGGGTGGGGGCTCATTAACTGGTGGTTATAGTGAGTTTAATTGGAGATTGCAAGATAATATAAAGAAGCCAGGTACTCATGATGGATGGATAGGTGGATTCACAAAAGTTTCTACTGGAAATGCTAAAGGGAAAATAGGAATTGGCAATGAATATGTAAAATTATCAACCAAAGGAGTTGTTGATGTTTTAACTGCTACTGCACAAGGAGGTCTGCATTATAAAGAGGGATTTGGATTAGGTGCAAAAATAAAAGCAGCTGTTTTATCTGGACGATTAACAAGAGAGTTTGAGTTATTTGATTGGGAAATTGAATTTGGAGTAACAGGAGACTTGCTTAGTATAGGTGCTGAAGTAACGTTAGGAATATTTCCTGATGAAACGGGTCATAAAAACTTTGATGCTAGAGCAAATGCAGGAGCTGGGTTATTTGGTGGAGGTTTTGTTTTCAGAGCAACGGCCCCACGTTAGGAGTGATGTTGATGGTTGGCAAAAAAAGATTATACAATGATATATTTTATACATATTTTAAAAAGCACTACTGTTTAAAATGCAATTCAAAAATGAAATTAATTAAGTGCTCAAAAATTATAAATTCAAAATCAGAGGAAGCAAAAAAGTACGATTTTGAACTTGGGAATACTTTTTTAATTGGTGATATTGAATTTGTTTGGGATGAGCTTAAATGTTTTAAATGCGGTTTTCAAATATCAATAAAAGAAAAGAAAAAGCTTGAAAGAGAGCACAAAAAATAGGTTGTGCCTTGCAAAAATTCAATTAGTTCGAAACACACTAATATTTAACAAGAAACTAAGAACTTAAACAGAGCTGGAATCCCTTTTAGAGGATATTCCAGCTCTCTATTTACTCAAAAATAAATTTTTGCATAATTAATGCTGGAAACCAGCATATGATATCAGAAACTTCCGATAAATTCAACGCTTCTTGATAGATTAAGAATCCCACTATATAAATATTAATTTCAAATTGTAGCAAATTTAAACCATAACACAGATGCACAAAAGCCTTAAGTACTAATTTAATCTATTAACATTCCATATTTATTATGATTTTTTAGAAATATTTTCAATTCAGGAATTAGTTTATTAATATATTCGTCTATAAAATTCTGAATAAATGGAGCAACTAGATACTGAGTACCTTCTGGTGGTATTAAGCCACAATCAAGGTAATCTATGTAATCTGTAGATCCAATCATTGATGGATCAATTAGTATTATTAATACCATAAAAAAAGATGTAATGAAGTCAAGTCTTGAAATGATTTCATTGCTGTTAAGAGTTTTAAAAGATGAGTCTATAAGTTCTGATTGAAAAATATGTACCTTTGTGCCAGATATGCAAGTTTGGAGTTTTCCTCTCATGATAATAAGTGTTGAGAAATCACCTATAAATTCCATCAATTTTTTTATTTTAGCTTTAAAACTAACATAATCCTTGCGTTCTGTAATAAATTTTCTTGTTTCTTCCAAATTCTCGAACTCCACAATAACATCTCCCTCATATATGTTCTTCGTAGCTTAAGTCAAATTACATATATATTACCTCATGAATCTTGTATTTATCATATCACTTAAATTAAATATCAAAAAGACAAAAAAATTGCAATTATAAAATAACTCCCACATTAATAAAAACCATATAGCCATAATAAAGCTCTTATTTTCATTGATACCAAATGATATTCAACATATAACTTATACTAGCTTTCCTTACTCCCTAAAAATAAATTTTTGTCTAGTAAAGAAAAATAGTACCGTAAGAATAGAAAAAAGTCTTATAGATGTATGTTTCTATTTTTTATACTTTCAATTTAATGTCAGGAATTTCAACATCAATAACTGCTCGAAGCTTTTCAAGAACATCTAATCCAGTAAGTCCCCTCAATTCGCTTTTATAGTTGTGATAGTGAAGTGTCGGGGTGACAAAAACAAGTTCTACATAATAATAGGCAAATTAACAACTAAAGCTACTACATCACTCTAGGATCAGGTTTTAAACAAAAAAGAAAACAGGAATATTTTTCCGATATATAATAGTATTATCTAACTTATGCATAATGGGATTGTGCTAACTTTTGTTTCGTTGTTTTTATTCCTCACAATATACCGACATTTTCCATTTGATATTTCGATATTACATTTATAATCGCATTCTGGAGAATGCTCATTCCCTGTATAACTATGATATGTATCATTTTTAAACTCTTTACAAATAATATATTTCACAAATTCATTGCCATTAAAATTTTCGAAGTTTTCATCGGCACAAATGATATAAAATTGAACAATGCCATGATTTAGTGTTTCATAATATGCACAAAAACTTTTATTTCTTCTCCACGAATTCATAATTGTCACTCTTTCTATTGGTATTTTTGTAATTATTTTATCATGTTGGTCTGAATACTTCAATATTCTAAGAGATGAAAACCAATATTTATAAAAGTATAGAATTATAGTTAAATATTAAATCAAACCATAACATAATTACGTTAGCTATTGTTATTTTCTGTATCACAAAAATCAAGAATTATAATTACCTTTGCAGTTATACTTCCAGTTTCAGTAATCCTCAAAGGCTCAACAATATTACTTTCAAAGACTTCAAAGCTGCTTCAACATAAGGCTTCAAAAGCACAACATATTACTTTCAGAGATACTACAAACTGCTCAACAGTAGCTTTTCAGATGCTTATGTTTTGCTTATTAGTAAACAGGATACCGCAAACAAGACTTCTAAGCTTACATAAGCCAAACTATGCTTTTCTACAGGCGTTTTTCAAAAATATAGTGCGGAAAGATTGCACATTTTGAAAAACAAGCCATTGTAAGAAAATGCATGTAAAGGCTTTGATGTATAGCTTTAGAAGCTTTAAGGCATTGGTCTGTACTATAAGTAAAACATAAGCATCTGAAAGCTACTGTTGGAGCAGTTTGT
Source organism: Acetivibrio alkalicellulosi (assembly GCA_008125075.1). Taxonomy (GTDB): domain Bacteria; phylum Bacillota; class Clostridia; order Acetivibrionales; family Acetivibrionaceae; genus Herbivorax; species Herbivorax alkalicellulosi. The sequence goes on from VLTH01000002.1 coordinate 1,171,549, forward strand.
AGTATCTCTGAAAGTAATATGTATTGTGTCTTTGAAGCCTTCTGTTAGAGCAGTTTTATAGTCTCTTAAATGTGATACTGTTGAGCCTTTGGAGATTACCTGTATGTGGTAGTAGAAACTGCAACA
>VLTH01000002.1:1171774-1182915 GCA_008125075.1 Acetivibrio alkalicellulosi
TTTCCTAGTAGCTCCTGTCCTCACTACCTTGCCTCCTATTATTGTTGAAAGTATTATCATTAGTTCGGCTCCTTCCCTCCTCTGATTTTATGTTGAATCAGGATCATTGGTACTACGTGCCGTTCCGCCACCCTCCCACCTTTCGGCTGACTTCCCTCTCGGTTATACAACTTAACTTGCTCCAATGTATTTCTCATTGGGACGGGTAGGGCTTCCCCACTTACATCTTAAAACCTTCTGCACATGCAACCACTTCCACCCCATCAAAGATGAACAGCCAATTGGTAGTCATGCTGTTCACTGCTGTCTTCGCCCAACAACCAAAGGCTCGACCTTTGACACTAAGTACATTTTGAGGCTACTATTGTGTTCACTTTCGTTACAGCCTGTGCATTTGCTCCCCTGACTGAATCAGAGTTTGTCAGCACGCTTAGACAGTTCAATCTCTTTCCCCATCCGTGCTCAGCTAAGTAATTCTACCTTTTTATTACTACTGGACTTTCACCAGCAAGTTTTAAGTGCCTTGTTGGGCACACGATTATTATGTACATAAGCATATAGATTCAAACTAAGAGGATCATTAATACTTCCCCTATATGTATCTTCCTGTAAAAATCTTGCAATCTTTGGATCATACATCCTTGCATTCAAGTAATACAAACCTGTCTCTTCATCCCATTGATAGCCTTTGTAAGTAATGTGATTGTTTACATTACCCGTTTGTTCTAAGATGTTACCAAAAGCATCATAATAGTAGGTAGCTGCAACTACACCTGTTGTAGTGTTAATCAATGCTGTTACATCTGCATGACCATTATACATATAGTAATAGGACTCATTGTCAACAGTTCTCATTAGCAGATTAGTACCATACAGATTCCTTGCAATCTGTTGACCTGATGAATTAACCTCAAGCACTACCTTATCATACTCATACTCCTTAACTGTCAAAGTTTCTTCATTATATATAGACACTTTCACCAGTGCCATTTTTTCAAGGTTCAAAATTTATATTAATTATATCATAATTCCAGATTTGTGAATAAAGTTTTTAATTGATTAGACATGACTTTGTCCAGATAATAGGCACTATTTCTTTCCCTTTGGAATTTTTAAATGGCTTTTCTGCAATTTTTTTGTAATATGCAGTTTTTGTACGCTCAGTAAATAACCCTTGTATTGCAGGAGCTATAGCACCAAATCGCATATGTGCAATTTCTACAGCTAAACTATACTTTTCATCATTAAATGTGTCTTTCATGACACCATCACCTCCTGTTCACATCATAACAATAGAAAAAACAGAAGGGAATTTCGGTATTAAGTGATTGGCATAAACTAAAAAATTTAAAATCTTATGGCGGATTATATTTAGACGTTTTAGTATAACTTTGTAGAAAAGAAATAGCTGTCATAAGAAAAAACTCTTGGGGATAATGAGTGAATAATAGGGATTCAAGAAATTGTATAGATGATATATAGATATCTTTGAGAAGTCCGAGCCAAAGCTTTTTTTGTAGTAGAAATAAAGATTTCCATGTATATAGAGTTGATACGGATATATTATACTTTTCACAAATAGTCGATACGGTTAGAGATTTTGAAAAATAGTCTTTTATAACTTGGAGGATAAAAAGAAAAGTATATGAGCGATATGGGACAATTAATTCGGGAAGTATTGCATGGGTTCTTCCACAAGATGAACATTGGTATCTTGTAACTGAAATAAGATTATATACAACACTCTCATTTTCATAATTAATAAGGTAACGATTGTATTGACAATATTTTTTCCAGTCTGGGTGTTTTGCTTTACAGTTGGGACATATATATTTAGAAGGATTAAAGTTTTTCATAAATTGAAGAAAAAAATCTTTTGCCAAAATATTTTTAAAATTTATCTTGAATAATAGCTTAAAAACTCTTATCATAATATTATGCCTTTGATGTTATTGGACTAGCATCAAGCTATAAAGAGAAAGATTACTTTGGAGAGTTGGTCTTTCTCTTTTTGCTATATATATTAATATAAAAAAATATTATATGTTTTTCAATAGTAGGTCAGATAAAAAAATGACTTAAATTAAGACAGATAATAATCAGGTTTAAATGTATAAACCAGAAATTAATTTGCAGAAATTTTATAGATTTAGTAGAATTTAAAATGATGTTCTACATATGATTGAGTCTAAAAAAATAAAGTTGTACACAACATATTCTTTATGTAAGTAATTATAAATCTATAGAATTAGAAGAGTCTTTATGGTAATATATGAATAATGAATAATACTTTGTGTAATACGGGAGGTATACAATGGAAAAAATCAATCCTCAATTCTATACGTTTGATGAATTTCTTCAAGGAAGGTTATTTGAGATTCCTGACTATCAAAGAGCATATAGCTGGACTAGTAGACAAAGGAAAGATTTATTTAATGATATATTGAAATTATATAGTTATGAGGATTACGAAGAAGGAACACGTAATCACTTCTTGGCAACCGTAGTATGCTGTAATAAAAAAAGGAAAGAAAAGCATGGCACCGAACTATTTGAAATTTTTGATATTGTTGATGGACAGCAAAGAATAACGACGTTAATTATTTTACTAAAAGCTATACATAAAAAGTTGTTGGTACTTAATGACTCAAGACACAGGAAAGATATTATTAGATTGGATGAATTGCTTGTTAAAGATGCCGATAATAGATTAATTCTAATTCAAACTAATCATGATAGTTCGCTTATATTGAGAAATTATTTAATATCGGGTAAAGAAGTTGATAGAAGTAAAATACAAACCCAAGCAGAATATAATTTACTTTGTGGCTTTTTAGAGTGCCAAAAGTTTGTTGAAGAATGGTGTGAAGATAATGACATATTGGAACTCTTGATACTAATAAAGTATAGATTATGCTTTGTATTTCACGAACTACAGAATGAATCTACAGTATATACTGTTTTTGAAGTATTAAATAGTAGAGGACTTGAAGTTGATTGGATTGACAAATGCAAAAGTATGTTAATGGGTATTGCTTATGAAGAATATAATACAGATAATGATGGTTTATCTAACACATTAAATTATTTGCACAAATATTGGGCATTGATTTATAAAACAATAGGAGTTAAAGAAGTACCTGGGAGTGAAATTTTAAGATTTGCTGCTACTTTATATTATCCAGATGAGCAAAGTAGGGTGATGAAATCCGAAGATGCAATTGACTATTTTAGGAAATTAACTAGACAAACTCCTAGCAAAGTAGTAGACATTTCAAAATGGCTTTTAGACGTTGCAACTGAACTTAGTAGTATCTATTCTAATCCAAGGCTATCTGCTGTAACAAGTATAATACATGCACGGTTAATTGCAGTTGCTATAAAATTATCTGAACATTTTGATGCAAATGATAAGGAAATGCTCTTACATCAATGGGAGAAAGTCACGTTTAGAATATTTGGTCTTTATCAGAAGGACTCAAGGACAAAAGTGGGTGAATACACAAAGTTAGCCCATAAAATTATTGGTATAAACAATAATAAAACATATATTCAGGATAAAGGAATGATGAAGGATATATTTAATGAATTAATTAAATTAGGAGAAGATCATCCTGCTTCTGGAATTACTAAAGTGCTTCAGGATGCTGATTGTTATAATGGATGGGAAAAAGAAGCAAGATATTTCTTTTATAATTATGAAAGGTATTTATGTGGAGAGAAAGGATATAATTTTCCTAAAGTATGGTGGGATAAAATATGGGAAAGTTCTGTACAAGATAGCATTGAACATATTTACCCACAAACTGAGAGCCTAGCATGGAAAGGAAAAGTAACCCGGCGAAAGGAGTTCCATTCAAATAGAATAGGGAATTTGCTTGTCTTACCTATAGGCTTAAATAAAAAACTACAAAATAGTGGATTTGAAATTAAAAAATCACAATATGCTGATACTCCAATGTATGTTGCTAAAGAAATATCAAAGTTCAACGATTGGAACATTAATACAATTGAAGAAAGGACTAATAGTTTGCTAGAATGGGCACAAAAAGAGTGGGATGATATAAAATTATAGTATTAGTCTCAAAATATACTGGGTCAAAAATGTATAACAATATTTCAATAAAAATTTCAAGGTATAAATGAAATTTAATGCATTGAAGGAGGTAATAACTAAAAAAAGCAAGCATACTGTTTAGAATTACTAAAATGCTTGTTTTTTGATTAGGTATTTTTAAAAGAAAAAGGTGACATGTTGTTAGTGCAACTTTTAGATAAAAATCTCGTATGCTTTAATTATAGCATATTCACGAACTATTTTTTAATTGTCCAAAATTTATTTTTGCGTAAATATAGAGCTGGAATATCTTCAAAAGGCATTCCAGCTCTGTTTAAGTTCTTAGTTGTTTGTTAAATATTAATGTATTTTATCCCTATTGAATTTTTGAGACCTATTCAAAATCCTACTCTTCAAACGTGCCACAGCCAGATTGAACTTTTGCAAGAAACAACAAAACAAAAATTATATTGGATTGTCAAATTTCCATTCTACATCTATAGCGGAAAAGTCATTTAAATATTTTGATAACTCACTTTCTAAATGATCTATATTTTTTATGTTATTAATAAAAACAGAGTTAATTAATTTGTCTTCTGAAACATTCAATCCATTTTCTATATAATCTTTTTTTATTTCATATTTCCTCATCCAAAAATATATATTTTTTTTATTTGTATCATTTAGAAACTTAGAAACATTGTGGCTAATTTTTTCTTCATTATAAACATAGGCACTAAATACTATAAACGCTCTAAGTTCATTAGATGATGACTCAATTTCTATAGCTAAAGAATTACCTGTTAATAAATTATTTAATTGTCTAGTGTTCAACTTTTTCATTTTTAGTGTTATTCTCCTTTTATTCAATTTAAATAAAATACTCTTATAATATTACCTTCCCAAGTGTGTATCTGTAAGTGTGGCAATTCACCATGCATATTACCACTTCCGTGTCCTGTAACTCTTCCTAATAAATCTAAAGCATCATCCCAATGATATGTTCCAGCTTTATTACCAAAAAAGTTTTTAGCCTCAGTTGCGGACATTCCAGACGTATTTCGATATCCTGCTCCTTGGTACTTACCTAAGAAAAGTTCCTCTGCTTGTGATCTGTTTTTTACTGTAACTTGTGTCACACCACTATCTAATTGTCTTGCTGCATCTGAAACAGTACCAGATGACCACTTAATATTCCCAAACGTTCCCTGATTATTAGTTATAGCATTCCAGTAATTTTGCTGAACAGGATTTCTAGGAATAAATGGAATGTTTACTTTTCCAAAATCAGTTGGTATTTCCCTAATAGGCAAGCCAGTATATGGATCTCTAAAAGTATGCAATCCTCCATTTAAATTTCTTATATTTCTAACAGAATTAGGCAAGCTAGATACAGTTTGAGCAATTTTATATATTCCATATAACGATTGCCCTATATCTCCACTAATTCTTCCAGTTTCATATACTTTTGGATTACGAACTAAATTATTTAATGCAAAATCATTAATCCATTCATCAGTTCTTTTTACTGTAGCTTGAGTATCTCTCCATGCATCTCGTCCCCAATTAGTTGTAGTCATTCCTCCAGAGAGTAAATAAGTTGCACCTTCACCCAAATAAGCTGTACCTGTCAAAGCTAATGAACCTGTAGATAATCCACCATGAAAAAGAGAAGTTCCTACTCCTAGTGTAAAATCTTCAACTACTTCGGTAAATCTAAACGGTTTACCATCGTATGAATCTTCAACCCATGTTAAAAATAATGTATATGCAGGTGCAATAATATAACCTGTCTCATCAAGAATATATCTTTCATAGTAATCATATACAATGTCTGAATAGATTGCTGTATCATAAGTTAAAAATTTACCTTCTGCTGTATAGTAAGGTCTAGTAGCATATACACTTGAACCATCAGCTAATCTAGCTCTATCTAGTAATTCTGTTGGAATATAAATATTTCTATTTCTATAAACAAGATCGCTAGTTTCTAAATCATATTCATATACTTTTTGTCTATATGTTTTTTCACCCATAAAAGTATCAATCATTGTAAAATAATGTCCTGTTGGATCATAATACTTTAGCGGATTATTCGCTGTATATGCATATAAGTTCAGTGTTAAGGGATCATTTGGATTCCCTCTATATGTGTCCTCCTGCAAGAACCTTGCAATCTTAGGGTCATACATCCTTGCATTAAGGTAATACAGCTCTGTTTCCCTGTCATACTGATAACCAGCATACATAATACTATTATTTATTGGTGTTAATGTAGGACTTCCACTTGCAGTAAAGTATTTCTCATCGTCTATATTACCAAATGCATCATAGTAATATGTAGCTCTTATTACTCCATTTGTATCAATCAAAGCTGTTACATCAGCATGACCATTATACATATAATATAAAGTTAGTCCATCAGCTTGTCTCATTAGTAGATTAGTGCCATATAAATTTCTATTCACCTTATCAGGCTGACCTGGTTTTGTAACTACCTCCAACACTACCTTATCGTACTCATACTCCTTAACTGTCAGAGTTTCTTCATTAATATATATAGACACTTTCACCAGTGCCATTTTTTCAAGGTTCAATTAAATTACAACTTATTAACAATACACATTATACCATATCTTTTTACTCTTAAAAATAAGATTCAAGAAATTTTATTTATTGAAATGATAGGCACTGTTGCCAGTGCCAAATTAAAGATATGTTCTATACGTCTAACTTTTTTGTTGGTGGGTTTTGATATTCTGTTTTGTTTTTCATCATAGAAAAAATAATATTTACAAGTCTTCTCTGAACACATTTAAAAGCTTGTTTACTTGTCTTACCTTCTGATATTTTCTTTTTATAATAATCATAAAAAATAGGGTTTGTAAGTCTTTTGTGTTTTCCTCCAGTGTTGCAAAGAGTAACAGCTATTTTAAAAAGTATTCCGTTGAGCCTTCTGTTACCTCTTTCATTGGCAAACTGTAAATCTGTTTTACCTGATGAATAACTAACAGGACTTATTCCTGCGTAACGTGATAACTTTGCAGCATTGGAAAAACGGTCAATATCTCCAATTTCATTTATAAGGTTTGCTGCTGCAATATCATTGTAAGCGTCATATATTACCCACATTTTAAATGAAAATAATATATGAGATAATACCTTCAATATAAATTTGGAGGTGTTTTTATGTCAAAAGAAAAAAATCTAAAGATGTGGAGAGACATAGTAGAACAATTTAAAAAGAGTGGACAAAATCAAACACAATGGTGTAAAAACAACAATGTAAACTTAAGAAGTCTTAATAAATGGTATAATTATTTTAAAAAAAATAACAAAGAGACACAAGACTGGGTTCCTTTAAAAGTAGTTGAAGATCAATCAAATACCACATTAAATATTAAAATAGGTAATGCCATTATTGAAGTATCAGAAGGATTTAACAGTAAACTTTTAGCTGAAGTTGTAAAGGTTATAGGTTTAACATGTTAAGTTGGGGATTTGAAAAAATTTTTATAGCCTGTGGAAGTACAGATATGCGACGTGGTATTTATGGATTAGCAGCTATAGTTCAGGAATGTTTTGAACTTGATCCTTTCTCATCAAGTATTTTTGTATTCTGCAACAAAAAATGTGATTGTATTAAAATGTTGATGTGGGATCACAACGGATTTTGGTTATTTACAAGGCGTCTTGAAAAGGGAACTTTTAAGTGGCCTCAAAATTCATCAAGTACTATTAATATAGATAGAAGACAATTGAACTGGCTACTAGATGGTTTATGTATTGAACAAAAACAAGCACACAAGAAAGTTAACTCAAAAGCAGTAATATAAATGCTTTAAAGAGAAAAAAATCGAAAAAATTTATGTTTTTCTATGGCATTTATGATAAAAATTTGATATAATAATTACATGAAAAAATTATTAACTGACGCAGATATTATAGAAAAACTTCAAAAAGAACTTTCTCTACTTCAAGAGAAAAATAATTTACTTCAAGAAGAAAATGCTGAACTTTCAGCTAAGCTTAACTGGTTTGAGGAGCAATTTCGCCTCAGCCAGCATAGGCTTTATGGCCGTTCCAGTGAAAAGACTGTGATTAATGAGCAAATTTCTCTTTTCAACGAAGCAGAAGCTTTATCTGATGTAAAGCCAGAAGTCCCAGAACCATCAATAGAAGAAATTACATATAAACGCAAAAAGCGAAAAGGCCATAGAGAAGAAATGTTAAAAGATCTCCCTGTCGAAGTAATTGAGTATAAATTATCTGAAGATGAATTATTTTGTGAAAACTGTAATAGTAATCTTCATGAAATACGTACTGAAGTTAGAAAAGAACTTGAGGTTATACCAGCAACAGTTAAAGTTATAGAACATGTAAGATATATATATGGATGCCGTAATTGTGATAATAATGGGATTGATAATCCTATTGTAACAACAAAGATGCCAGAACCTCCAATTCCCAAAAGTATAGCTTCTGCATCTACAATAGCTCATGTAATGGTTCAAAAATTTATGTTTGGATTACCATTGTATAGACAAGAACAACAGTGGAAGCAGCTTGATTTGGATATATCCAGACAAACAATGTCAAATTGGTTACTAATTGCTACTAACAGATGGTTGAATTATATATATGAGAGAATGCACTACTATCTATTGCAAAAAGATATAATCTGTGCCGATGAAACCGAAGTACAGGTATTACATGAGCCCGGAAGAGCTGCAACAACTAACTCCTACATGTGGGTTTATCGAACTGGAAGAGATGGACCACCCATAGTGCTTTTCGAATACCAAACTACTAGGGCTGGAAAACACCCAAAAAAATTTTTAGAGAACTTTAAATCATATCTATGTACAGATGGTTATGCTGGATATAATTCAGTTCCTAGTATTACCAGAATTTGTTGTTTTGTGCATGCCCGCAGAAAATTTGATGAGGCATTAAAAGTCCTGCCCAAAACAAAGAGAACCAAAACATGTGCAGCCCAAGAAGGTTTAGACTTTTGTAATAAACTTTTTGATATAGAAAAAGATCTAAAAGAAGTAAGTGTAGAAGAAAGATATGCATTAAGGCTGGAAAAAAGCAAACCAGTATTAGATGATTTCTATAGCTGGTTAAAAATTCAGCGTAAAGTTCTAACTCCTAAAAGTGCTACAGGAAATGCAGTTCAATACTGTTTAAACCTTTGGGACAAGCTTTGTGGTTTTCTACTAGATGGAAGACTTTATATTGACAATAACATTACTGAGAGGAGCATAAAATCATTTGTAATAAGTAGAAAAAACTTTTTGTTTTGTAACACTCCAAGTGGAGCTACTGCAAGTGCAATTATTTATAGTATAATTCAAACAGCTAGAGAAAATAACCTAAAGCCTTTTGAATATCTAAAATATCTATTACACATGTTGCCTAATTCAGATGTCAATGATCAAAAAATATTAGACTTATATTTGCCTTGGTCTAAAGACATTCCAGAAGTCTGTAAATTTAATAATAATAGCATATAATAAATTTGTAATTTTTTTAGGTGGGTATTATATGACGCTTACATATCATCAATGCCCCTCATGCTTTGAAGCTTGTAACCAAATTGGGGCAAGAACTCCTTGATTAACTTTTCAACTTCTTTTGTTTCAGCAATTACATTTTTTAATTCCTTTACAGTTGAAATAATAACTTCATCAATAAATTCTTGATGTTCTACTTTTGAATAACCATCTTTATTAACACAATCAAGAATAAGCTTTGCCTTTTCATCCTTATAAGATATTTTTTTACACTCTTTTTTAAACAATTCAACAATATCATCCTGTGTAACTCCTTCAAGTTTAAATGGTGAAGGATATTTTTCAAAAAATACAAGACAGCTTTTGGAATCAATATTGGGAAACCACTTTTTATAACTTGGGTAATGTTGCATAACATAGTCGTGAAGTTGATTCTTTAATCCCATGCCCGTTTTCATAAGTGAATTCCTTCTTCTGACAAGCTTTGAAAGTGTCCAGAACTTATCATAAGGATTGAATTGAGGAAGAAAATCAAGCCTGTTAATTAGAACCCTTGCAGCACATTCACCATCAAAACTATCTGATTTATGAAGTGTATTTAAGGAATTTCTTTCATGTGCAACAAGTGATGAATTAACATGCTTAACACTATAATCTTTAGAATGAAGGTATACAGCAAGATTGCGACCATATGCACTTACATCTTCAAGACCAAAAACAATTGAAATATCCTTTGACTTGTGCCTATTTGCTTTAGTCAAAAAATTTTCAAAGTCAGAAGGAACATTTTTAAATGTAAACTCTGCAAGCTTTTCAAAAAAGCAATTTAAAATAACAGCGGTATGAGTATCTTTATGACTATCAACGCCACAATAAACATACCTCATTTTAGGATGTTGGAACATTTTAAAAACCTCACTTTCATATATATAATTTTCAAAGAGCTAAACCCTTTAAACATCCCTAACAACAGCGTTATGACCAACTTACAGTCACCGCAACAAATATTGAGTACTTAGGGTAAAGGCTAATATTACAGCCTTTGCAAAAGCTTTAATGAATAGTGGACAAAGTACCTAAAGTATTGAACCGAAAAAAAACGGAACTACAGGGAATACGCCAGCCCTTCCATCTTTAAAGCCTTTGCAAAAACTGAATATATTTATCAAAATCCTTATACTTCAAAAATGGCAAGGGACTAAACGTCCCTGCCAAACAATAAATCAATAATATAAATGATAGACTCCCAACAACGGATATAACTTGCATAACCGCTGTACTTCCTGTATCTTCTATACCTTCTCATAACCTTCCCTCCTTCTCCTAAGCTGCCTTAGAAACATACTCTCTAATAACTTCAATAAACCGACTACCATACTTATCCAACTTGGCTTGACCAACTCCTGAAATACCCTTCATAGCTTCTAAATCTAAAGGCAACTTTGAAGCCATATCCTTTAAACTGGTATCGTGAAATATAATATAAGGTGGTAGCTTAACCTCTTTGGCAATATCCCTTCTAAGACAAACTAACCTTTGAAATAATAAATCAGAAGAAACTTCCT
>VLTH01000002.1:1183015-1298532 GCA_008125075.1 Acetivibrio alkalicellulosi
AACTTGTGTCACACCACTATCTAATTGTCTTGCTGCATCTGAAACAGTACCAGATGACCACTTAATATTCCCAAACGTTCCCTGATTATTAGTTATAGCATTCCAGTAATTTTGCTGAACAGGATTTCTAGGAATAAATGGAATGTTTACTTTTCCAAAATCAGTTGGTATTTCCCTAATAGGCAAGCCAGTATATGGATCTCTAAAAGTATGCAATCCTCCATTTAAATTTCTTATATTTCTAACAGAATTAGGCAAGCTAGATACAGTTTGAGCAATTTTATATATTCCATATAACGATTGCCCTATATCTCCACTAATTCTTCCAGTTTCATATACTTTTGGATTACGAACTAAATTATTTAATGCAAAATCATTAATCCATTCATCAGTTCTTTTTACTGTAGCTTGAGTATCTCTCCATGCATCTCGTCCCCAATTAGTTGTAGTCATTCCTCCAGAGAGTAAATAAGTTGCACCTTCACCCAAATAAGCTGTACCTGTCAAAGCTAATGAACCTGTAGATAATCCACCATGAAAAAGAGAAGTTCCTACTCCTAGTGTAAAATCTTCAACTACTTCGGTAAATCTAAACGGTTTACCATCGTATGAATCTTCAACCCATGTTAAAAATAATGTATATGCAGGTGCAATAATATAACCTGTCTCATCAAGAATATATCTTTCATAGTAATCATATACAATGTCTGAATAGATTGCTGTATCATAAGTTAAAAATTTACCTTCTGCTGTATAGTAAGGTCTAGTAGCATATACACTTGAACCATCAGCTAATCTAGCTCTATCTAGTAATTCTGTTGGAATATAAATATTTCTATTTCTATAAACAAGATCGCTAGTTTCTAAATCATATTCATATACTTTTTGTCTATATGTTTTTTCACCCATAAAAGTATCAATCATTGTAAAATAATGTCCTGTTGGATCATAATACTTTAGCGGATTATTCGCTGTATATGCATATAAGTTCAGTGTTAAGGGATCATTTGGATTCCCTCTATATGTGTCCTCCTGCAAGAACCTTGCAATCTTAGGGTCATACATCCTTGCATTAAGGTAATACAGCTCTGTTTCCCTGTCATACTGATAACCAGCATACATAATACTATTATTTATTGGTGTTAATGTAGGACTTCCACTTGCAGTAAAGTATTTCTCATCGTCTATATTACCAAATGCATCATAGTAATATGTAGCTCTTATTACTCCATTTGTATCAATCAAAGCTGTTACATCAGCATGACCATTATACATATAATATAAAGTTAGTCCATCAGCTTGTCTCATTAGTAGATTAGTGCCATATAAATTTCTATTCACCTTATCAGGCTGACCTGGTTTTGTAACTACCTCCAACACTACCTTATCGTACTCATACTCCTTAACTGTCAGAGTTTCTTCATTAATATATATAGACACTTTCACCAGTGCCATTTTTTCAAGGTTCAATTAAATTACAACTTATTAACAATACACATTATACCATATCTTTTTACTCTTAAAAATAAGATTCAAGAAATTTTATTTATTGAAATGATAGGCACTGTTGCCAGTGCCAAATTAAAGATATGTTCTATACGTCTAACTTTTTTGTTGGTGGGTTTTGATATTCTGTTTTGTTTTTCATCATAGAAAAAATAATATTTACAAGTCTTCTCTGAACACATTTAAAAGCTTGTTTACTTGTCTTACCTTCTGATATTTTCTTTTTATAATAATCATAAAAAATAGGGTTTGTAAGTCTTTTGTGTTTTCCTCCAGTGTTGCAAAGAGTAACAGCTATTTTAAAAAGTATTCCGTTGAGCCTTCTGTTACCTCTTTCATTGGCAAACTGTAAATCTGTTTTACCTGATGAATAACTAACAGGACTTATTCCTGCGTAACGTGATAACTTTGCAGCATTGGAAAAACGGTCAATATCTCCAATTTCATTTATAAGGTTTGCTGCTGCAATATCATTGTAAGCGTCATATATTACCCACATTTTAAATGAAAATAATATATGAGATAATACCTTCAATATAAATTTGGAGGTGTTTTTATGTCAAAAGAAAAAATCTAAAGATGTGGAGAGACATAGTAGAACAATTTAAAAAGAGTGGACAAAATCAAACACAATGGTGTAAAAACAACAATGTAAACTTAAGAAGTCTTAATAAATGGTATAATTATTTTAAAAAAAATAACAAAGAGACACAAGACTGGGTTCCTTTAAAAGTAGTTGAAGATCAATCAAATACCACATTAAATATTAAAATAGGTAATGCCATTATTGAAGTATCAGAAGGATTTAACAGTAAACTTTTAGCTGAAGTTGTAAAGGTTATAGGTTTAACATGTTAAGTTGGGGATTTGAAAAAATTTTTATAGCCTGTGGAAGTACAGATATGCGACGTGGTATTTATGGATTAGCAGCTATAGTTCAGGAATGTTTTGAACTTGATCCTTTCTCATCAAGTATTTTTGTATTCTGCAACAAAAAATGTGATTGTATTAAAATGTTGATGTGGGATCACAACGGATTTTGGTTATTTACAAGGCGTCTTGAAAAGGGAACTTTTAAGTGGCCTCAAAATTCATCAAGTACTATTAATATAGATAGAAGACAATTGAACTGGCTACTAGATGGTTTATGTATTGAACAAAAACAAGCACACAAGAAAGTTAACTCAAAAGCAGTAATATAAATGCTTTAAAGAGAAAAAAATCGAAAAAATTTATGTTTTTCTATGGCATTTATGATAAAAATTTGATATAATAATTACATGAAAAAATTATTAACTGACGCAGATATTATAGAAAAACTTCAAAAAGAACTTTCTCTACTTCAAGAGAAAAATAATTTACTTCAAGAAGAAAATGCTGAACTTTCAGCTAAGCTTAACTGGTTTGAGGAGCAATTTCGCCTCAGCCAGCATAGGCTTTATGGCCGTTCCAGTGAAAAGACTGTGATTAATGAGCAAATTTCTCTTTTCAACGAAGCAGAAGCTTTATCTGATGTAAAGCCAGAAGTCCCAGAACCATCAATAGAAGAAATTACATATAAACGCAAAAAGCGAAAAGGCCATAGAGAAGAAATGTTAAAAGATCTCCCTGTCGAAGTAATTGAGTATAAATTATCTGAAGATGAATTATTTTGTGAAAACTGTAATAGTAATCTTCATGAAATACGTACTGAAGTTAGAAAAGAACTTGAGGTTATACCAGCAACAGTTAAAGTTATAGAACATGTAAGATATATATATGGATGCCGTAATTGTGATAATAATGGGATTGATAATCCTATTGTAACAACAAAGATGCCAGAACCTCCAATTCCCAAAAGTATAGCTTCTGCATCTACAATAGCTCATGTAATGGTTCAAAAATTTATGTTTGGATTACCATTGTATAGACAAGAACAACAGTGGAAGCAGCTTGATTTGGATATATCCAGACAAACAATGTCAAATTGGTTACTAATTGCTACTAACAGATGGTTGCATTATATATATGAGAGAATGCACTACTATCTATTGCAAAAAGATATAATCTGTGCCGATGAAACCGAAGTACAGGTATTACATGAGCCCGGAAGAGCTGCAACAACTAACTCCTACATGTGGGTTTATCGAACTGGAAGAGATGGACCACCCATAGTGCTTTTCGAATACCAAACTACTAGGGCTGGAAAACACCCAAAAAAATTTTTAGAGAACTTTAAATCATATCTATGTACAGATGGTTATGCTGGATATAATTCAATTCCTAGTATTACCAGAATTTGTTGTTTTGTGCATGCCCGCAGAAAATTTGATGAGGCATTAAAAGTCCTGCCCAAAACAAAGAGAACCAAAACATGTGCAGCCCAAGAAGGTTTAGACTTTTGTAATAAACTTTTTGATATAGAAAAAGATCTAAAAGAAGTAAGTGTAGAAGAAAGATATGCATTAAGGCTGGAAAAAAGCAAACCAGTATTAGATGATTTCTATAGCTGGTTAAAAATTCAGCGTAAAGTTCTAACTCCTAAAAGTGCTACAGGAAATGCAATTCAATACTGTTTAAACCTTTGGGACAAGCTTTGTGGTTTTCTACTAGATGGAAGACTTTATATTGACAATAACATTACTGAGAGGAGCATAAAATCATTTGTAATAAGTAGAAAAAACTTTTTGTTTTGTAACACTCCAAGTGGAGCTACTGCAAGTGCAATTATTTATAGTATAATTCAAACAGCTAGAGAAAATAACCTAAAGCCTTTTGAATATCTAAAATATCTATTACACATGTTGCCTAATTCAGATGTCAATGATCAAAAAATATTAGACTTATATTTGCCTTGGTCTAAAGACATTCCAGAAGTCTGTAAATTTAATAATAATAGCATATAATAAATTTGTAATTTTTTTTAGGTGGGTATTATATGACGCTTACATATCATCAATGCCCCTCATGCTTTGAAGCTTGTAACCAAATTGGGGCAAGAACTCCTTGATTAACTTTTCAACTTCTTTTGTTTCAGCAATTACATTTTTTAATTCCTTTACAGTTGAAATAATAACTTCATCAATAAATTCTTGATGTTCTACTTTTGAATAACCATCTTTATTAACACAATCAAGAATAAGCTTTGCCTTTTCATCCTTATAAGATATTTTTTTACACTCTTTTTTAAACAATTCAACAATATCATCCTGTGTAACTCCTTCAAGTTTAAATGGTGAAGGATATTTTTCAAAAAATACAAGACAGCTTTTGGAATCAATATTGGGAAACCACTTTTTATAACTTGGGTAATGTTGCATAACATAGTCGTGAAGTTGATTCTTTAATCCCATGCCCGTTTTCATAAGTGAATTCCTTCTTCTGACAAGCTTTGAAAGTGTCCAGAACTTATCATAAGGATTGAATTGAGGAAGAAAATCAAGCCTGTTAATTAGAACCCTTGCAGCACATTCACCATCAAAACTATCTGATTTATGAAGTGTATTTAAGGAATTTCTTTCATGTGCAACAAGTGATGAATTAACATGCTTAACACTATAATCTTTAGAATGAAGGTATACAGCAAGATTGCGACCATATGCACTTACATCTTCAAGACCAAAAACAATTGAAATATCCTTTGACTTGTGCCTATTTGCTTTAGTCAAAAAATTTTCAAAGTCAGAAGGAACATTTTTAAATGTAAACTCTGCAAGCTTTTCAAAAAAGCAATTTAAAATAACAGCGGTATGAGTATCTTTATGACTATCAACGCCACAATAAACATACCTCATTTTAGGATGTTGGAACATTTTAAAAACCTCACTTTCATATATATAATTTTCAAAGAGCTAAACCCTTTAAACATCCCTAACAACAGCGTTATGACCAACTTACAGTCACCGCAACAAATATTGAGTACTTAGGGTAAAGGCTAATATTACAGCCTTTGCAAAAGCTTTAATGAATAGTGGACAAAGTACCTAAAGTATTGAACCGAAAAAAAACGGAACTACAGGGAATACGCCAGCCCTTCCATCTTTAAAGCCTTTGCAAAAACTGAATATATTTATCAAAATCCTTATACTTCAAAAATGGCAAGGGACTAAACGTCCCTGCCAAACAATAAATCAATAATATAAATGATAGACTCCCAACAACGGATATAACTTGCATAACCGCTGTACTTCCTGTATCTTCTATACCTTCTCATAACCTTCCCTCCTTCTCCTAAGCTGCCTTAGAAACATACTCTCTAATAACTTCAATAAACCGACTACCATACTTATCCAACTTGGCTTGACCAACTCCTGAAATACCCTTCATAGCTTCTAAATCTAAAGGCAACTTTGAAGCCATATCCTTTAAACTGGTATCGTGAAATATAATATAAGGTGGTAGCTTAACCTCTTTGGCAATATCCCTTCTAAGACAAACT
This sequence comes from Acetivibrio alkalicellulosi, assembly GCA_008125075.1. Lineage (GTDB taxonomy): Bacteria > Bacillota > Clostridia > Acetivibrionales > Acetivibrionaceae > Herbivorax > Herbivorax alkalicellulosi. The sequence continues at coordinate 1,188,939 of VLTH01000002.1, forward strand.
AACCTTTGAAATAATAAATCAGAAGAAACTTCCTTTGTAACTGCTTCACTTAATGGCTCTGTCTTAACTTGTGGCTCTACCTTATGTACTACTTGTACTTGCTGTACAGGCTCAACTACTTCTATAGCCTTAACTTCTTCCTCTGTCTCAACTGCTTCACCACTGGATAAAACTTCAACAGAAACCCTTCCAGAATCTTCAATAATAGCAATCTTACCTGAACCTGAAACATCTGATACCTCAATAGAAAATCCTGCTACCTTTAAATGTAAACTACCTGTAACTGAACAACTGGAATCAATAACCAACTTCATAACCAATACCTCCCAAATAAAATACTACTCTCCACTGGATGCCATCTTCAAAAGCTGATGCGGACAATACCGCTATCCCACTGCCTTGTCAAGACCTATTTCAAATTTTTTTTATTTATTACACAGGTTGGATTGTAAGGTATCTGTATCGGGACATGCTCGCAGAGATAAGCAGATTTTGAGAGTTTTCATTTCATTAAGATTTTCTTTTCTTCTTTGTAGAAACCAGGTTATAAAGTAGTGTTGGAGGTTAATGGAGCAGGGCAGCAGATAGGTAGAAATGTTTATGGTACTAATTTGTTAATGAGACAGGCAGATGGATTAAACCTCTACTACATGTATAACGGTCATGCAGATGTAACAGCTTTGATTGATACAAATGGAGTAGTAAGAGCTACATATTACTATGATGCATTTGGTAATGTAATGGATGAACAATACTTTACTGCAAGTGGAACTCCTACATTAACACCAATAAATAATAACATTATGTATGCTGGCTATCAGTATGACAGGGAAACAGAGCTTTATTACTTGAATGCAAGGATGTATGATCCAGCAATAGCAAGGTTTTTACAGGAGGATACATATAGGGGCGATCCGAATGATCCATTGAGTTTAAATCTGTATAGCTATTGTGCCAATAACCCTATTAGGTATTATGATCCTACAGGACACTATTATGTAGATGGAATGCATGTTATTGATTTTTGGGCAACGCAAGGAAAAGGCCCCAAAGCAAACAACAAAAAACAACAAAACTCATTAATAGATACATTTACTAGAAATGTTAACCATTCTCTAAGCTTTAATAAAGGAGTGGCAAACAGTGTTATTAGTACTTTTAAAGGTGCTGTATATAGTCATTTTATATATCAAGGATACCGCAGTTGCAATGAAATAGTAGAGTTTGTCAGTGATCCAAAAGGTTATTGGGAAAAAGAACTAGCAGAGCAAAAATTCAAACAAGATGTTATGAAGTTTATGTGGAATGCTTATATGGGAGGAAATAAAATAACCCTTGGAATGGAATTAAACCCTTCTGAAAAGGAAGCAATTGTCTCAACATATTTGGAAGCAACATCATTTTTGGGAAACTGGTGGGAAAGTCCAACAGAGAATAAACTTGAAGATACGGGTTATATAGCAGGTACTATAGCACAGTTTTTTTTAATAAAGAAACTGATGGCAAATGCAACATCAAATACTACTATCACAAGTAATTCTAATATTATTCCGAATAATACTACAACTGCACTAGTTCCATACAATAAGAAGTTTGCAATTTGGCAAAAAAGATTAGAAGCTCTTAAAAATCAATCTTCTGGATCTGTTATATACTTAACAGATTCATCGAGTACAAAAGCAGGAGTTGTTAATCAGGGAACGGGTAAGACTGACTTCTATGTAGGACCAGATGGAAAAGTAGCAAGGAACTTAGATGACTATGATTGGTTTACAAATGGAAGTGTCAGAAATCGAGTTGAAGTTGCTGGTATAGGTAATACAGGCAGAGTGTTGCCAAATAACCTAAATGAACAGATGGCGATGGAACAAGTTTTGTCAAATCCTTTAAAGGGTGCAACTCAATTGCCTATAAAAATGACCGACCCAAGATGGCTTGATGCAGATGGTTGGGTGAAAATGCAAAATATAGTTGAAACATCTAATGGTAGTAGAGTAAATATTCATTTTGTATATAACAAAATAACTGGTGTAGTTGATGATTTTAAATTTAAATAATAAATAATTAATTAATTATATTAATAAAAGAGAGTGTGATTTTATGGATAATATAATATTTGAAAAAGTATGGCAAGATGATGAGGTTATTGAACTGAAAATAACTGGAATATCCCAATTTGTTACTGCACACCAAACTTGCTACATTCAGGATACTAACTTAAGAGAAATATCAAATCGGATAATTGATTATTCTAAGGAATATAGTAAACAGTGCTATATTGAAATGGGTAACAAAGAAGGAAACTTTACTCCTGCATTTTCTATGAATATTTTAGAAGCTAGTAAAACTGGTCATGTAAAAGTGGAAGTAGATATTGAGATAGCTGATACAAAGGAACGTAACCATAGGTGTTGTTTCTATGTTAATTCAGAACTCTATGCACTAGAAAAGTTAGGCAATAAATTTAGGCAATTAGTATCTGATGTAGTAGGTAATAAAGTATCTTTAAATGATATGTAGATAGTTGTCCTGTAGGTTGCAAAAATTCAATATGACTAAAATGTGTTTGGACTTCAAAAATTCAATCTGGCTAAAACACGAGCCAATATTTAACAATCAAAGCGAGTAGTACATACAATTTTATACTTTTAAAACAATAATAGCTTAATCAAAAAACAAGCACTTTGGTAATTTAAAGCCAAGATGCTTGTTTTTTTACAGCACAAAATAAGCTATTGAAAAAGCTGTAACTTTTAGGCAACTTTTTTTACAATAGCTATTAGCTATTAGCTTATTTTGTTATATCAAAAAACAAGTATATTGGTGTAAATTACCATAATGCTTGTTTTTTTGCAACACAAAATAAGCTATAGGAAAAAGGAAAAAAGTTAAATCTATAAAGCTATTTCTTATATCTTATATCTACTCAAAAATAAATTTTGGGATTTTGGATAATCAAGCCTAAAACAATAACATTTACGTAAAGATCCCTACTCATTGATAAGTAGGGATCTTATATAAATCTTTAATCTTTTAAAACAATCTTTTTAATAAGTTTAATCTTTTCATTGTTCTGAAAAAGTCTCTAATGAATCTGTATCTTTTTTTGCACTATAATCTTTGAATGAACAAAAAAATCTCTTAAATAAATTATATACCAATTGATATGTTTTATGCAACATTTTTTTAAATATTTGTTATCCAATCAGCGTCAGGTGTTACAATTCGCCTTGAATTCATATAATCCCAATCTAATGGAAGTACAGTTTTTGCTAAATAAGCATTGCCCTCTTTGGAGACAACTAACGCTAAAATAGCTTTATTTGTATTATCAAAACATAGCGGTAGTAATAATTGTATTTTTGATTGGTTTATAGCTTTATCGGTATAAAATTGGGGAATTGCTATTTTATAATTTCTCCTGACTCTTTTTTCTGCTCTTTCAGTTGCTCGCTCTAACAAACTAATTAAAATATCTTGTGGACTTCAAAAATTCAATCTGGCTAAAATATGAGCCGATATTTAACAAATCAAGCAAGTGGAACATATAAATTTATACTTTTAAAACAATAATAACTTAATCAAAAAACAAGCACTTTGGTAATTAAAGCCAAGATGCTTGTTTTTTTGCAACATAAAATAAGCTATTGAAAAAGCTGTAACTGTTAGGCAACTTTTTTGTAGCTGTGATAAAGACCTCCAAGAATTGGCTTTGAAACCAGTTTAGTATCTTCAACATTAGTTTTTAGAGGTTTTTCTGATAAAATTGGAGTTTGACAATTAAGTCCTTGATGTGTTCTAACAGGATGATAATAATCTTCTAAATACTTTTTGAGTAAATACTCCAAATGCCTTTGATTAAATGGAATAACATGATTTAATAACTCAAATCTCAATATACCTACTGCTCTCTCGCAAATTCCATTTTGTCTGGGTGATTTTATCCCTGTCCTTTTAGCCTTGATATTTGCATTAGATAAAAACTCTTTAAATAACTTTGATGTAAAAGTAGGATCATTAGCGTGAATTAAATACTTTGGTTTTTCTCCAAAAGGAGTTGCTTCTCTTATTTGTTGTGCTACCCATGCCGAAGAAGGGGTAGTTTGTAACAACAAAGTGTTCAATCTTTCTTCTGTCATGGCTAATTATAATAAAGACATACAACACTTTTAAATATAGAGTTGGAACAGTAAAAAAGTCCATAGCCCAAATTTCCTTACTGTGATTTTTAAGGAATGTTTTCCAAGATTGTTTTTGCTTTTCACTTGGTGGCTTTCTAACTTCTGGTATATACTTAGCAATTGTATTTGGAGAAGGAACATCAGTTATATTAAGGTCAACTAATCTTTCGTGTATCTTTTCAGGTGACAATAAAGGGTTTTCCTTATGTATACGTTTGATAAGCGCAATAGTTTTCCTTGAAATTTTAGGTCTACCACGTTTTTTAGACTTACGCATCCAGTGAAATTTAAAAGCTGTCTTATGCCAGCCAATAACAGTTTCAGGCTTAACAATAACCAAATCCTCTTTCCATTTTGAATAGAACTTTGAAAGTAAAACCCATAACTGACGGTATTCGGGTGTAACAGTTGGTTTAGGTATTTTTTTATCAATTACCTGTAGGTTAAAAAGCGATACCTGACTTCTAAGAGCCAATATTTCTGCATCTTTTTCTTCCTCAGACATAAATTTTATTAATATAAAACCAAGTAACATTTGTAACCATTGTTTCACATATAAATGAATACCTTTATAATCAAACATTTTATCGTCTCCAATAACATAATTTACTTTAAATATTGTAACTGCATGTATTACAGAAATCAAGAATTACAAATAATAATGTTGCAGTTTCTACTACCACATACAGGTAATCTCCAAAGGCTCAACAGTATCACATTTAAGAGACTATAAAACTGCTCTAACAGAAGGCTTCAAAGACACAATACATATTACTTTCAGAGATACTACAAACTGCTCCAACAGTAGCTTTCAGATGCTTATGTTTTACTTATAGTACAGACCAATGCCTTAAAGCTTCTAAAGCTATACATCAAAGCCTTTACATGCATTTTCTTACAATGGCTTGTTTTTCAAAATGTGCAATCTTTCCGCACTATATTTTTGAAAAACGCCTGTAGAAAAGCATAGTTTGGCTTATGTAAGCTTAGAAGTCTTGTTTGCGGTATCCTGTTTACTAATAAGCAAAACATAAGCATCTGAAAAGCTACTGTTGAGCAGTTTGTAGTATCTCTGAAAGTAATATGTTGTGCTTTTGAAGCCTTATGTTGAAGCAGCTTTGAAGTCTTTGAAAGTAATATTGTTGAGCCTTTGAGGATTACTGAAACTGGAAGTATAACTGCAAAGGTAATTATAATTCTTGATTTTTGTGATACAGAAAATAACAATAGCTAACGTAATTATGTTATGGTTTGATTTAATATTTAACTATAATTCTATACTTTTATAAATATTGGTTTTCATCTCTTAGAATATTGAAGTATTCAGACCAACATGATAAAATAATTACAAAAATACCAATAGAAAGAGTGACAATTATGAATTCGTGGAGAAGAAATAAAAGTTTTTGTGCATATTATGAAACACTAAATCATGGCATTGTTCAATTTTATATCATTTGTGCCGATGAAAACTTCGAAAATTTTAATGGCAATGAATTTGTGAAATATATTATTTGTAAAGAGTTTAAAAATGATACATATCATAGTTATACAGGGAATGAGCATTCTCCAGAATGCGATTATAAATGTAATATCGAAATATCAAATGGAAAATGTCGGTATATTGTGAGGAATAAAAACAACGAAACAAAAGTTAGCACAATCCCATTATGCATAAGTTAGATAATACTATTATATATCGGAAAAATATTCCTGTTTTCTTTTTTGTTTAAAACCTGATCCTAGAGTGATGTAGTAGCTTTAGTTGTTAATTTGCCTATTATTATGTAGAACTTGTTTTTGTCACCCCGACACTTCACTATCACAACTATAAAAGCGAATTGAGGGGACTTACTGGATTAGATGTTCTTGAAAAGCTTCGAGCAGTTATTGATGTTGAAATTCCTGACATTAAATTGAAAGTATAAAAAATAGAAACATACATCTATAAGACTTTTTTCTATTCTTACGGTACTATTTTTCTTTACTAGACAAAAATTTATTTTTGAGTAAATAGAGAGCTGGAATATCCTCTAAAAGGGATTCCAGCTCTGTATTAATTTTTAGTTAATTGCTACATATTGGTGCATATTTTAGCCCTATTGAATTTTTGAAGCTTACAACCAATTTTTTTAGGGCTAAAATTGCCACTTTTCAACCATGATGACAAATATTAGTTGGTATTTTAGCTCGATTGATTTTTTGAAGTTGACATACTTTATTTGTTAAATATTAGTGCATATTTTAGCCAGATTGAATTTTTGAAGTCCACAGCTAAAATTCCCACTTTTCAAACATGCCGACATTGATTTTTTGAAGTTGACAACACCACAACACATTAATTTTCCTTTTGCTCTTGCCAAATGTAATTATTGCTGTCAACACCTGTTTCAAATTCTTTTTCTCTTGCTCTCCAACTAATATCAAAGTCAGTTAAGCTAAGTCTCATATCCTCACTTCCATCTTTTTTTATCCTATAAGTTTTACCAAGCCATTCAGATCTCACATAATAAATCCAATCATCTATTAAGTTAATATAATTAATAGTTGAATCATCTATTTTAGCTATTATAGTTTTACTACTTCCGTCCGTCTTTATCCTACATAAATAGTAATAATATTCACCTCCTAAAAATTCAATTTCAATATAATATATCCATTCATTTTCTACATTAATGTAAGATGATCTATTATTATTCAACTTCATATTTTCACTACCATCTAATTTCATTTTATAAATACTTGACTCATCACCTTTATTAATATAATAAATCCAATTTCCTAATATATTAATTCCACTATCAATTTCTATATCACTACATATTTTTGTTTCACCTATACCATCTTTTTTTATTTTATAAATACTATTTTCAAATCTATTACTTTCTCCAGTATAATCACTCGTTACATAATAAATCCATTCACCTTTAATGGAAAAGAAACTAGGTGAATTAGACAATACTATTTCTGAAAACTCGCTACTATCATTTTTCATTTTAAATATTTTATTTTCCTCGACATCGTGATTTGTATAATATAACCAATTGTCAATTATGCAAACATTTGATATGTCACCTTCGGCAAGCATTTCTATTTCGTTTCCATCAACTTTTATTTTATACAAATTTCTCTCTATATCAACAAAGTATATCCAATTATCAATTACGTTAATGTAATAAACCGCTTTACTTGTATAAATAAGCTCCTTTTTGCTAGCATCTTCCTTTATTCTTAATAAACCTTCTTCCGAAGATGAAAAATATATCCACTCTCCTTCTTTTGTAGCAATCCCATAATTAGCTATATTACCATTTGAGTTTTCTAAATAATTAAAAACATCATCCTCAGATGATATATCTAAAGTATTTTTAGTTGTATAACCATCATTTACATGTGACATATTATTATTTTCTTCTTGTTTTTTTTCTGTATTATAATTATTTTCTTTTTGACTTTTGATTATATCATTATTTATATTATTAGTACCATTTATATTTTCATATTCAGTTTTACAGCTAGTAGTAAATAACATTATCAATAATAATAAAATAGCTACTTTTTTCATAATCATTCCTCCAGTTATTTAGTAAAAAGGTCTACAGATACACATAATATTAATTAATATATATCTGTAAACCTATTACATTATTTTTCTAAAACACGGATAACACTGCCTACTTGTCTTATACGTCCATTATCAAGTATAGGAATTGATACAAGTTCTCCACCTACATACATTTGAGTACTTGGTCCACCATCTAAATTCAAGGCATATTTAACATCTAATTTTTCCATTAGTTCAGCTGACTCTTTTATTGTCAACCCTGTTCTCTGATATTCCGAAATTTTCTCACCATCTACTGCAACTATTACAAAAGAACCATCACCCCTATATCCCAGAATAGTTCTTGGGTTAGGGGCTTCTGAACCTATCTTATTACCACTTGTTTCACTTATCTTACCATCACGAATTAGTAATGTGCTTCCTGCTATTATCCAATCATGCTGACTAGCTAGCCTTGTTATTTCATCTCGCTTACTCGTTTGTCCCTTATAATTTGTTGCTGTAACTAATTGTCTTGTAGTTCCATCACCTAATAATATTGTCTTTGCCATCAAAGTTGGATAATTTTGATAATCATAAGACTCCTGATTACCTTTAATCCATTTACCATCTACTGCAAAAATACCATAAGCTGGACTTCCAGAACCAAAAAATCCAGCATTAGCTTCTGCAACAAATTCTTTACTAGATGTTATTCCAATACCAAATGTTAATTTTTCAGTTCTAGGATTAGTAACAAAAATATGAACTTTTAACGTTTCTCCATTAACAGTATAATCAAAGTGATTATACCCTTTTATATATCTTAAATTTTCTAAAGAATTATCAGGATAAACCCATTTATATACACCTGGTGCTACTTGTTTATGTACCTTACCACTATCAATAATACTCTTATGTGAGTCTAGCCATTCGGCTCTTACTTGCTCGCGAGTCTCTATTAATCTACTTTTATTATCCTGTTGTAACATATAATTTCGAGAATATTCTTTTCCACTCCAACTAGTCCAATTTACTTTATGTTTTTTCCAATACTCACTTACATGCATTCCATCTACATAATAGTGACCTGTAGGATCATAATACCTAATGGGATTATTAGCACAATACGCATACAAATTCAAACTAAGCGGATCCCTCGGATCCCCTCTATATGTATCCTCCTGCAAAAACCTTGCAATCTTTGGATCATACATCCTTGCATTAAGGTAATACAGCTCTGTTTCCCTGTCATACTGATAGCCAGCATACATAATACTATTATTTATTGGTATTGATGTAGGACTTCCACTTGCAGTAAAGTATTTCTCATCGTCTATATTACCAAATGCATCATAGTAATATGTAGCTCTTATTACTCCATTTGTATCAATCAAAGCTGTTACATCAGCATGACCATTATACATATAATATAAAGTTAGTCCATCAGCTTGTCTCATTAGTAGATTAGTGCCATATAAATTTCTATTCACCTTATCAGGCTGACCTGGTTTTGTAACTACCTCCAACACTACCTTATCGTACTCATACAAGTACATTGTCAAAGAAGACCCGTTAACTGATTTTGCTACTCTTAAGCCTTCACCATTATAAGTATTTACAACAGTTGTTCCATTAACATTAGTTTGAATTAGTCTGTTCTTTTCATCATATGTATTTGTTGTTTTTATAATACCATTTTCTGTAACTATACACTGGTTACCGTTATCGTCATAAGTATATACAATTGTATCTGTTATACTTCCCTCAACTTCTGTTGTTATTTTTTTTACGCGGTTCTGTTCGTTATTATCATAAGTATTAATTGTTGTTATACCATTATATACAATTGTTTCCGTTTCCCTGTTGCCTGATGCATCATAGGTGTACTCAGTAAACCTTCCACTAGGTTCAGTTACAGTTTCAAGTCTATTTAGGTAATCATAATCATAAAATGTTTTACCTTTATTAATACCATTTATATACTCTTCTTTTTCTTTTTGGTTACCTGCAGCATCATATTTATAAGTGTAGGTATCCATTATGGTTCCATCTGACTTTTTATTGGTTAATTTGTAAAGCAGACCATCTCCATAATATTTATATTCCTGCCTTGATCCATCATGATACTCTATACTTTCTCTTTTTCCATCTTCATAATAATTGTATGTTGTTGTATTTTGTGAACCTATATCCCCATCCTTTACAAGTTTCAGCCTTCCTACTCTGTCATATACCTTTGTTGTCTTTTTACCTTTAGGATCTGTTGATACTTCTGCTAAATATCCTAACCCTTCGTTGTATATTATATCATAGTCAAATGTTATCTCGCCAATATTAGGTACAGTTTTTGATGTCACTCTTCCAAGTTCGTCATAAGCTCTTACAGTTGTTCCTGTATCATCGGCTATTGTAAGCTGATTTCCATTATCATCATATGTATATGAAATTGCAATATTTCCAACTGTCTCCTCTTTAAGTCTTCCGTGAATATCATACTCATATGTTGTAGTTTCTTCATTACGATCTGTACTTTCTCTTAAGCTTCCATCAGGATAGTACCTATAGGATACTGTTTTTTTAAGGTCATAGGTGTAGTTACCTTCTATTCCTGTCCTTCCTCCATGGTCACTTCTCATTATCAATAAATTAGCTGCATTGTAATCATAAGTAGTAGTATATCCTCTACCATCTGTCTGACTTGTCATATTTCCATTTACATCATATGTAAATGTGATTTCCTCGTCCTTAGCATTTATTACATATTCAAGTCTGTCAAATTCATCGTATACATATTTTGTCTGATTATTTTTACCATCTTCTTTAATCATTACATTTCCAGCAAGGTCATACCTGGTAATTCCAGTGCTTCTTTCATAATACAAATTTTCCATTTCAGGATCAATTTCTACTAAAGGATCAATTGTCTTTGCAAGTCTGTCATTTTTGTCATATTCATAGTCTGTCCGATTATTTAATGCATCATATGAATATATCTGTCTGTTGCTTTCATCATATATGATTTTTTCAATAGATACTTGATAAGCATCCTTTTTCTCTATTAACCTGTTTATTTCATCATATATGTTTTCAAATATACTTTCAACTGCGTCTTCATCTCTTATAACTGAATTTGTTGTTGTTAAAACATTCCCATTTTTATCATATGTATAACTTTCTATGTGATCTATTGGCTGACCATCACTTATAACCACTTTCCTTATTTCTATAAGTCTATCTAAACTGTCATACTTGTATTCTATCTCGTTTTCCTCTCCATCAATTTCAAATCTCTTATTTCCATTTGCATCATATCTTGCACCAACAGTTATTGATTCCGTACCATCTTCTCTTTTTACAGTTTTATCTTGAAGTCTTCCTAAATTGTCATATTCATATAAAGTAACTTTTTCATAATTGTCATATTCTATTTTCAAATTGCCCATTAAATCATATGCATAAGTTACCTTGTAATTTGAGTCACCATTCTCTTGCATTGTATTATCGATAGGATACTCAACTTCTTTTAGCTGATGTAACAGATTGTATTTATAATTTGTTGTATTTCCATTACCGTCTATTTGTGATACTAAATTGCTCACAGTGTTATATGTGTTTTCTTCTATTAGACTTCCTGTTTGTTTTGGATTAAAATTATCTGTTGCTCCTTTTCCAACCCAGGTTTTCGTTAAATTACCTAAATAATCATATTCATAAGCTATCTTTGAATAGAATATCCCCTCTGGATGACCTTTTTCTATTGTATTTCCTTTAACCCTTGTCTCAGTTTCTACTCTTCCAAAAGTATCATACTCATACTTAACTGTATATTCTAGTCCAATGTCAGCTGCCTCAGGATCTAAAACTTCCTTTACCATATTCGCAAGATTATACTTGTATTCAGTATAATAGTTTTCCTGAAATCCTTTAGCGCTCCATTCCTTTGTTAAATTACCATATTCATCATAATCATAACTGTGTATTACCATGGTTATATTTGATGTTTGCTTTTGTGATACTTCTTCTGGATTAAATTCTGTTAAATCACCTATATATATCTTTTGCTTTAATTTATTATTCTCATATTCATATATAGTTCTGCTAAAATCGTTTAAAGCTTTATTAGGATCATCATCATAATGTTCAGGTGATACTTCTGCAATAACCCTTCCTGACCAGTCATAATATACAGCACTTGTTATCTCTATCTGTCCATTATCTTCATTAAGTATCTTAGTCTGCTTTTCTACAAGTCCTGTATCTGCATATGTATAGAAATATTCAGTTATATTCCCCTTTGCATCTATCACTTGTTCAGGTCTTCCTTCAAAATCATATTTAATTTGTGTTATTACATCTTTTTGTGTTGCTTGGGAACTGCTATCTTCCTCATCTATTATATCTCCTTTTCCTTTTGTTTCTAATAACTTTCCATATTCATCATACTTATATTCTGTTACTACTTCACTATATGTTGTTATTTGACTATAATCACTTGAATTAACTTTCCTTGCAGAGACAGTTTCTCTCTCTAAGTTACCATTCTCATCATATTCATACTTAGTAACTATTGCAAATATACCTGTTTCACTATCAGGTATTTCATAAACATCCTCTGGATAAACAAATTCATACTTGTACTCAGGTTTTCCAAAGTGATTGTTCTTGTACCTTATGATACTTGATTTGTTGTTTATTGTTATCATTTGATAATTTAAATTTCCGTCATCATCATATTCATAATTAAACGTTTCTGTTTTTGAAATCACTTCATCATCTTCATGATAAATATATACCTTTTCTAGTCTTCCATTTATATCATATTCGTATGATTTACCTATGTATGTAGTCGGAATCTCAGTCTGCAATACTTTTTCTACACCTGTTTTTTCTACTTCTAATTTGCCTTCTTTTGTATATTTGTAAGCTGATCTGGTATAATATATGTCTTCACCTATTTTTTCAAGAGAAGTCCTCTTTGCAGTAATTCTACCCAAACTATCGTACGCATACTGGGTATTCCTATCATCCCCCATTGTCTCTTTCATTAAATTTCCTTTTTTAGAGTATATCTTTATAACATCCGCATTTCCACTTTGCTTTATAGTTTCTGTATTTTCTTTGTAGTCTTTTGTTATAATAGTGCTATTATACTCTGTTGGAGTATACCCATCATTCGCCTTTTCATAGTAAACTCTTTTTTCTACAACATTATTTCTCAATTCACTGTTTGTATCACGTTTAGGCATAGTATATATGTATTCTTCCAATAAAACAACATCTGAATTAGCATTAGCCATAAAGCTTAAATTTTTAATTCTGTTCATTTTATCATATTCGGTAATGTATATATTTCCGTTAGGTTTTGTTTCTGTTTGAAGATTTCCAGCTCTATCATAAGTATAACTTGTAACATATGTATCCCCAGTTGTTAACCTTTCTATTTTCTCCACAAGTTCATTTCTTAAATTATACTTATATTCTGTTCGATATAGTTTTTCTTCTGTATATTGCTTAGGTAATATCTCTCTTACTATATTTCCATAACCATCTTGTTCGACTTCTAATATACTTATTTCATTTTCATTAGTTAATATTGTCCTTTCAACCAATCCTTCATATTGATACACTGTTTCAAATCCTAGAGGTGATGTCTTTTTTACTATCCTTCCAATGTCATCATATTCATAAATTGTTTCATTATCTGACTCATCTATTGATTTTTCAAGATATCCTCTAATGTTATACTCATATGTGGTAGCTACTTCATCCGCATCTTTAATATTTTTTACAAGCCCATTTATTTGATGTAAATCATCATATTCAAATTCAGTTATTGCGTAAGGAGAATATTGAACCTTATTATTTTCATCAAGATATGCTAAATGTCTTATTTCTTTCTCTAGAGTCACTTTGTCAGCTTTATACTCATATGTGGTAAGAGAATCTGTTATATCTCTAGCTTTAATCTCTTGTACTCTTATAAGACTATTTATTATTCTATTATTTATATCACCATGATAGTCATACTCATACTCAGTATAAGGTGCCTCATCTATAGTTGTTACACTTGCATCATAATGATCAGTCTCTACAATTAAGTTTCCATTAGCATCAATTTCACGCATAGTTGTATAACCATATTTGTCTGTTGTATAATGTCTTCTTTTTTTATTTTCATTAAAGATGTCCTTTTTACTTGCATTAGATTCTGTTATATCCTCCCATTCATCATTGTGAAATAATTCATATTGGTAAGTAATTATTCCCCCGTCTGCATGTTCTTCCCTTATAGGAAGTTTTAAGAAGCTATTGTATTCTATTGTTGTAGCAACATTATTCTGATCAATAAACTTTCTCTTAACAGAGCCCAATGCCTCTTCTCCATCTGGTGCTCTTTCATCAGCATACACATCTAAAAACAACCAATACTTCACATTTTTGTAGGCATCCTCTTGTTTGAAAACTCTTCCATAGCTATCATAAAAGTTTTTAAGTATTCTTTCATAAACTATAGTAATTTCATTGTCTTCTTCTTTTTCAACCTGAATTTTTACTTCTTCTAATTTTCCATTATTATCAGAATCACTGTAATAATTATACCATGTGCCCTTATCAAATTCGTTTATTACTTCTTGAAGATACCCATCAACCAATTTATATTTAAATTTCCTACTTTCACTATCTTCAACTATTACATCATAATCATTATCAGTATAATCAAATGTCAATGATGCCCCTGCTACTTCACTTACTTCATTAATCCTATATATTCCATTAACTATTTCTCCATTAATATATGTTGTATTTCCATATTTATCTTTAATCCAGTTTAGTCTATATAAATTATCTCCCTGATTTTTAGTATATCCATAGGTTAACATGTCGTTTGTTGCATAAATATACTCATCTACACCAGAAATCTTAAAAAGTTTTCCATAGTTCCCATATGAAGCAATGTACTTGTTATTATCAGTATCATACTCAAATACTACGCTTATACCTGCATCTGTTTTAATCTCCACACCTGATTCAAAGGTATCTATATAAGTTTTGTGTACATAATACTCATCTCCTCGTAAATATATTTTGTACCAATTTAAGTTATATTCCTTAGCTACACCATTTTCATATTCAATATTAAATATTGAATCTTTTGCAGCAAGACCTATTGATTTGTGATCTATACTAGGCCCTTCTCTTACATTTAATGCAGATGCAGTTACCCTACCAAATTGACTCTTCACCTCTAAATATGAGTCATAATTAAACCTCCATCCTTTTCCTATAAATGTCTCTTCATTACTGTCTGATGAATTATATGTCCTTATAAGATTTATTGGTACTCCTGGAGAATTTATATTTAAATCGGTAATACTAGTTGTATAATCCCCCGAAAGAAGTCTGTTTCCAACTGTGTTTCTCACTATTGCTCCAGTATACATACTGAGCCCTGGCATTTCATGTCCTACGTATTTTTGTGGTCTTTCATGAAGTCCATTTTTATCTTTTCCACCTATTAAATATATTTGATTGTATACTACTGCCGTTCCAAATGAACTTCTTGGCTCAGGTTGAGCTCCATGATTATAAGTAATTTTTATTACGTGTGAGTTGGATTTTTGGGGATTCATCCATTCATTTTTAACAGGATCATATTCTTCTACATTTGACAAATGATCTAAACCATTAAATCCTCCAAGGGCATATATTTTGCCGCTTATTACTTCAGCCCCAAGATAAGCCCTTGCTTTGCTCATGTTACTTGCACTTTCCCAACTATTATTAGAAGTATTTAATTTTTCAACAGCAGTCAGATATCCTGTTTCATTTACTCCTCCAATAACATATATATATCCATCAAATTCAACAGCTACAAGCCCTTTCCTATGTGTAAAAACATGACCATTATTATTAATAACTGTCCATTGGTTAGAATTAATATCATAAATGTCTGTTTCACTTACATAGCCATTATCATTATACCCACCTATTATATAAATTTTATTACCTGAGGCAGCTACTGCAAACTCGGCTCTTTCTCTAGGCATATGTACATTTGAAATAATAAATGACCCTGTAACAGGTGAAAATCTTTCAATACTTGTAACATAACCATCACTATTTTCACCACCTATTATAAATATCTCGTTATCTATCTCAACTACTCCAGGGTTCTTTCTTCGCACCTGCATTTCATAAGTTGAAAGCCATTGACCTTGCACTGGATCATATTCATTTATATTTTTATAGTAAACATCACTGTCACTATCATATCCTCCAAAGGCATAAATCTTAGCATAAACAGTTGCAACTCCTATCCCATCTCTTAAGAACGGTAAACTATCTACTTCTTCTGGCTCAGAAGTTATTGGCGAAAATCTATAATTAAGATTTTTCCATGCCTTAACTGACCACTCTTTTAATATGAGTTCATAACCTGCTTCTAATGGTTTTGTAATAATAAGATTTTCAAAATAAGATTCATCATAATTATATCCCTGATTATCATTACCCTGAATATCAACTCCGTCAAATCTTATTTTTTGAATATTTTTTCCACTAAGTATTACTGTATGATTATCTTGAGTCGCAAAATTGCGAGGATCACCTGGATGTTGGCTTTCAGAATCGATAATTTGTAAAAAGTCTCCTCTAATTTCAAGTATTCCATTAATTAGACACGCTTCACCATCGCCACCTTTTTGACTATCTTTTTCATTATTTTCATGATCAATAGCAGATCTTGTTTCAAAATCACCATTTACAAGTACATAGTCATTTGAATTCCTCATTATAAGTCTACTATATCCATTCTTCTTAAAGTCTTCACCTACAAACAAAGATCCTCCGTTAATATTAATTGTAGAATATGAATATGGATTTGATTCTTCAGAAGACACTATAAGGCTTCCTCTGACTACTAGAGTATGACCATTTAAATCTACTGTTCCATTTTTTATGATAAGATCTCCTTCTAGTTCAATATTTCTATCAAATGTTATTTCATTATTACTTTGACTAAAATTTATTTCATGTTTAAAATCAGGATAACAATTTGAACTTCTGTTAAAATTCTTTATGATAATCATTATGTCTTCCATATTTACTGCATTATCTTTATTAATATCAGCGTCTTCATCATATCCCTCTTGTCCTGATACGCTGTTAAATGCAATAACTGCTTTCATTATATCATTCATATTTATAGCAGTATCATAAACAATATCTCCTCCCCACATTTTTATGGGTTGTTCTTCTGATCCTAAATAAATCTCGTTGTAAAAAGCAGTTGGAATATTTTTGATATATCTTGTCAAGTATTGGTTCTTTGATATTGTTAAGTTGTATACACCTGATGGAATATTTTCTATTTCAAAATAACCACTTTCATTAGTTGTTGCAGATAAGTTGGTACCATCAATTGAAACAATAAATCCTGACTGTAAAGTAGTAGCACTTTGTGGTGAATATGTAAAATCAGGTTTAATATATCCCCTAATTTTATAATTATTAGTTGTTAAAAGCATTAAAGGTAAATCACTATCGCCTAAATCAACCATCGACTCTGGTGTGTACACTAATAAGTGTTGATTTACAGTTGGTGGTTGTTCAACAATGTGACTGTCCATAATTTCACTTCCATATACATCGAAAAATTTAACACCATTGCTTGAAGGCAATTTAAAATCTTCTACTTTTATTTCAATTAAATTTTCTTCTAAGACTTCAAACTTTATAATTCCCAATGTATCTCCAGTTTCAATAATTCCTGCATTTCTGTAAGCCTCAAGAGATGAGTATGTTACCCCAAATCCTATATATCCTCTTTCAATATCATGATTTACAAAAGTTATTGGATTAAAACTTTCATTTATAATAACATTTCTATCAGAAGGCATTGTTCTATTTGTATATGGAGTTAAGTCATCTTTTACAGGTCTTATTAAATTCTTATCATAAATAAGGTTTAATTCATACCCTGCAAATTGAGGTATATCGCTAATCTTTACTTGTGCTGTTATTATTTCTCCAACTGAAGCTGTTGCTTTATCTAATTCAACCCATACAATTCCCTGTGTACCAAGATCAGTAATTGAAAGACTATAATTTTGAATTTCACAATAGCCATTATATGAATAAACCCGTATATAGTACTGACCTGGTTCTAGTTGAAGTGTTATTATTTCATCTTGATTTCCACCTCTTAATGAATGTGCAATAGAATTATACTGCCATTGGCTATATTGATATAGAATTAAATCATAATCCCGTCCAGAAGGAATATTTTGCAGAAGTATCTCTACTTCTGTACTCTCTTCTATAATAAGCTTGTAATAGTCATCATCTTTTCTGTTATCTATAGTACCGTAAATTGTGGAATTTAATTCGAGTGGTACTCCATATAACCTTACATCATTAATATTATCATTGATTTCATATGAATCAGGAGTATAAACACCTACTCTTATTTGATAATGTGAGTTTGGATTAGATCCAGAATATGAATAAACTCTAATATGATAAACACCTGGATTTTCTACTAAACGAATAAAGTTTTCATCATTATTAGAACCAGCAAAAGAACCACCTAGATAGATTCCATCTTTGTATACTTGTAAATCATAATCACAACCTGTCGGTATGTTTGTTAAAGATACATGAAGTTTTCCTGTTCTATTTGTATTAAAAACATACCAGTCATCATCAGTATTTACATGTATTGTAGCATAATGAGGAGAATCATGAGTAATAACTGTTGCTGTTCCCATACAATCATTTGGTTCTAACATATCAGGTGGATTATTATTAGAATAAGCAAGAAGTTGATAATTATTATGTACTGAACTGATACTAGTTGTATAAGGAACTACAATTATGTAATGAATTCCTGTATATGTTGAAGAATATGAAATAAACTCATCATAATTCCCATTTACCGTCGAAAACGCAAGTAATGTACCATATTGATCACGGATATAAAGATCATAATCCTCCCCTTGTGCCATTCCAGTAAGCATAAAAGAATACCACATGTTTTGATTAAGATTCATAGAATAATAATAACCTGTTATACCCGATTGAACAGTACCAAATACTGTACATTCACCAATATGCTGTGCTGTAGCATAAGAAGTATTATTATTATTACTCATGACATATGCCAGGGGAGAAAAATTCAATTCTTCTTGAACTTCTTCATAATCGAAATATTCATATGGATATTCAGGTGCTACTTCGCCTAAATATGTAATGTCATTACTTATATTTCTAACTTCCGACTGAAATACACTTCCATCTTCTGTAACTGATTTGACCATATAGTTTTTAGCATCAGCCATATCTTCCATTTTGAACATTAATTGATGCCTACCTGCATAGCTAAAACCTTCTGCTATTTTTTCAAGATTTTCTTCATTTTCAAAAAACACTTGGGACATAGCATCAACATTAGTTTTCCATGTAACCAGAAAAAAATCTTCTTTTACATTGTGTATGCTTAAATTTTCAATTCCATTACCAGAGTACAGTGCTCCCAATTCACCTGATTCTATAAATGAGTCAAGAAAGTTAAACCTGTTTATTATAGGCTTGTATTCTTTATTATTTCCCTCTAGAGAATTATCATAAAGATTTGCAGGTTCTTTATCTTCATCCTCATGAATTAATTCATCTTCTTGTTCGTTTTCATCATCAATTGGCTGCTCATTTAATAATGTCGCACTAGCATTCAACATTCCTGATGTTGATACTTTACCTGATAATTTTGAAGATACTGTTACATTATTTAGTATTCTTTCTTTTATTTCCGAGGAGTTTAAATTGTTATCAATACTCTTTAAAAGAGCTGCAACCCCTGTAACATGGGGTACTGCAATTGACGTCCCACTTAAATAATCATATCCCTCCTCTGGAACAGTACTGATTACAGCAACACCCGGAGCTGCTATATCAATATTACTTCCATAGTTTGAAAACAAAGCCAGTTCCCCGTTATTGTCTATGGCAGTAACGGAAATTATATTATCAAGTCCATAAGCTGCGGGATAAATAGGTTCAATAGTTGTATCTTTTGCAGAGTTTCCAGCTGCAAAAATAAAAAGTCCATCTGTCCTTTCTATTACATCCTTTAATGCTTGATTGTAATGTCTAGAACCCCAACTACAACTAAAAATTGAAGCTCCCATACTTGCTGCATATTCAATAGCTTTTATTGCATCAGAAGTTTTCCCCACATTTCCATCTATAAATTTGACTGGAAGAATAGTCACATTTGGTGCTACCCCCGCAATACCTCCGTTATTTATAGATGCTGTAATAATACCACTAATATGTGTTCCATGAATATCATATTCAGGTGAATTGTAAACAGTGTTATTATTATTTGCAAAATCCCAACCATTGATATCGTCTATTAAACCATTATTGTCTGTATCTTCACCATTTAAGATTTCATTTGAATTAATAAATATACTATTAGATATATCCGAATGGAAAATGTCAACTCCTGTATCTATTACAGCTACTATTACATCTTCCGAACCTTGAGTAATATCCCAAGCTCCTTGTATATTCACATCTATTCCTACTATCCCCTGCTGCCCACCGATAATTTGACCATTATTTAACAATGACCATTGATTTTCAAAGTGCTCTAGTTGCTGAAAATCAAATGTTTCCAATATGTAATCAGGCTGAGCATACAAGACATTTGGGTGGTTGTTTAAATCTTCTAAGACAGCTTCTAAGCTTTCCTCTACGGAAATTTCTAATTTCTCAATATTTAATTTATCACTTAATTTATTGGATTTTATTTGAGCAATATTATTATTAATAGAAATTTGAGTTTTTACATTATCAGACTTTTTTATGTCTTTATATACTACTATTATTCCGTTTTCCTTTTTATTTTTGATATCTTTATCTTCTTTGTCTTTATCTTCTTTATTTTTTTCTTCTTTATTTTTTTCTTCTTTAACTTTTTCTTCTTTAACTTTTTCTTTTCCTTCTCCTTGATGTTCAGATATTTGATTAAACTTTGTTATACTATCTTCATCTGAATTTATCCTCCCGTTGCTTGTTAATTCAACAGTGTCTTCAATTTCTATTAGGTTGGTTTTCTCTACTGCATAAACTTTTCCTATAGATGTCAAAAACATGTTAGTAATAAGTACTACAAGCATTACTACAGCAAAAAACTTTCTTTTAGTATACATTTTACTTCCTCCCTAGTGATTAATTTTATATACAACTAAAGTAAAACCGTGTTTGAATTCAAACTCAAAATATTTAATGTTCTGAATTTCTTTACAAGATTTATATAACTTGATTAGTCAAAACAAGACTTTTATAGTAGAATTGCAAATATAAAATCTTTAAATTCAAGGAACAATTCCAAAATTATTATACATTAACAAGAAATAATATGTCAACTAATATTAAATAAGTTTAACATATATTGAATAAATTTAACACTAATAATATAACCTTGTAACTTCTAAGTTCATAAATTAACAGTTCGAAAAAATAAAATAAACTTTTCCCTATGTCTAATCTTTGTTATATAAAGGTATTTTTACGGATACTTTAAATAAGTCTCCATCAATTTCAACTTTAAAAAATCCTCCTTGAAGATGTGTTAAACTTTGAGCAATAGATAGTCCTAATCCACTTCCTTCAGTAGTTCTAGACTTATCACCTCTTACAAAACGCTCTGCTAACTGCTCTGGTTCAATATCTAAAGGAAAAGCAGATATGTTTTTTATAATAATTACTCCTTCTCCATTATCTTTAGTAATATTAATATACACACGGGAATTTCCCATAGAATACTTTATAACATTCGATAAAAGGTTTTCAATTATTCTCCACATATACTTTCCATCAGCTTTTACATTTACTGTTTCGTCGCAGAAATTAGTACGAACATCAAGATTGCATTTACTTATCTTTTCTTCATATTCACCACAGGCCTGCATGACAAGCTCCTGTAAATTAACCTTTTCTAGCTGTACTTCAAGATTTCCACTAGATGCCTTACTAGCCTCAATCAAATCTTCAATAAGCTGTTTTAGTCTTGCTGACTTATCTTCTAGTACTTTTACATATCCTTCAGCCTTTTTGTTACTCAAATTCTCCTTTTTTAATAAATCAACATAGTTAACAATAGAGGTAAGAGGCGTTTTTAGATCATGTGATACATTTGTAATAAGTTCAGTCTTCATTCTCTCTCCTCTTATAGCATCGTCAACAGCTTCTTTAAGGCCTCCTTGTATTTTTTTTATATCATGGATAAAACTCGAAAATACAGTAGAAACTTCGGAATCTTTCAGATCATACTCTAGATTACCTTTTGATATTTCTTCTACACCTCTCATAATTCGTGAAAGGGACATAAAAGGCTTTGTTATATAATAAATATACACCAAATTAAAAACCAATAAAATTATAGAGGATATTAAAACTCTTACGTCCATAAACATATAATAACCGTAACGATAGTTATCCATTATAAGACTAATTGTTATTGCCATTAAAATACCATTAATAAATCCATAAACAAGTAAAGAAAATACGGTGAATACTTTTAATACTTTTCCATTTAAATATTCTTTTATATAAAGCTTATATTTAGCAAGCAAGTTATATATAAATGTATTTTTTAATATGTACCCATTTTTATATTGACGAGCAAATGATAAAATATATGAAATAACAAGAAATACACTTAAATTATACATAATAATGGTAATGACCAAATATTTCAAATCATAATAATTTATTGTTCCTAAAACTCCTAATAATGAAATACCAATTAAAAAAAGAATAAACACTGTGTGTACATCTACATATATTTTATCTATTAAATTCAAAGAAATTGATCCTTTTTCACTAGTACTTCCACAAACAACTACTAGGTAAATAAGACATATTATTATTATTATCAATAGAGCCAAAAATAGAAGTATTATATATTTATACTTTGTATTCATTCTTTCATATGATTCAAATCCTTCATAAAACAAATCTCCTTCTTCAAGTGGTTCCATAACTGAAGCATAAACCTCATAATTAGTTCCTTTAAGCATTTTTGTTATGTCATTAGAATACAAGTAGCGATGATAATTATTATCATCATGTCTGCCAAGTTGAGTATAATGTACAAAAGCAGTCTGATTTCTTAACTTTTTAATTGGATTATCCTCATGAAAATTTGTATAAGTTTTTCCTGTATCTATATTTACAATATAGTATTTAAAATTAACTGTGTTTTTAAGTCTGTTTTTAATAATATGAAATTGAGTTAAGTCAACAGATTTTTCTTCTTCTGTCTTTTCAGATTTATTTATATTATCTTCACTCACAAGCTTTACATTTAGTTCTATAGCATTATAAACCAATCTTTGAAATTCATAATTCATGCTACGTGTTTCAAAATAACTTTTTGTAGTATAAAATTCCTGGTTATTCCCTAAATAAGTTATAGTTCCATATATACCCAAACTGCATAACCATATAATAATAACTGCAACAGACTTTGTAACAATAGAATATTTAATATTTTTCAATTTTGTATCCAATGCCCCACACCACCTTTAAATATTTTGGTTCTTTCGGATTAATCTCAATCTTTTCTCTGATTCTCCTTATATGTACTGAAACAGTATTATCAGATGAATATGCTGGCTCATTCCAAACACTTTCATAAATTTGATCTATAGAAAACACCTTGCCTGCATTTTCTAATAAATATAATACTATCCCATATTCTGTTGCTGTAAGTTTTATTGACTCTCCATCAATTTTTAATTCTTTAGCCTCTTTATCAAGCTCCATTCCCCCATTCTTTAATACACTTTGCTTTTTTTCCATACTTCCAAGAATAGTATATCTGCGCATTTGTGATTTTACC
The DNA here is from genome assembly GCA_008125075.1 of Acetivibrio alkalicellulosi. GTDB lineage: Bacteria > Bacillota > Clostridia > Acetivibrionales > Acetivibrionaceae > Herbivorax > Herbivorax alkalicellulosi. The sequence goes on from VLTH01000002.1 coordinate 1,212,577, forward strand.
CTGGCCATGAGTTCTAAAGGATTAAATGGCTTTGTCACATAATCATCAGCACCAAAATTAAGCCCCGTTATCTTATCTGTATCCTCTGATTTTGCAGATAGTATTATTATGGGTATGTTTTGATTCTCACGAATTTTAATAGTAGCATTAAGACCGTCTAATTCTGGCATCATTATATCTAAAAGTATAAGATGAACTTTTCTTTTAGATAATACATCTAAAGCCTGTTTTCCTGTAAATGACTTTATAACATCATAGTTTTCCTGCTTTAAATAAATTTCAAGAGCATTTACTATATCCTTGTCATCATCACAAACTAGTACACTTAATTTTTCCATTAAACACTCTCCTTTTTATTTCAAATATTGTCTACAATAAAAATTATATCAATAATAACTTACAAAAAACCTGATAAAAATCTTAAGATTTTCTTAAAACCTTTATCAGGTACTTTACATAAAAGTATATATTCATTAGGATTGCTGAAAATGTAACATCCACTACTATTTTCACCACGGACCCTATTAGAAGTCTTAGAAGGTGGTGAAAGACTTATTTATAATCTTTTAAAACTAAATTTATCTTATTCTAAGACTCCACCTTCTATAAGGTGGAGATCCTCTTATAAATCTTCAGGTGGAGTTGAGTCTCCATCTGAAGCCTCGATGTTTAGCTTTAGCTAAACGAGTTCACTAAGTGTAATTCCTTCTAGATAAACTTCCTAATCTTTTTTGAAATCATATCCTTTACGTAGTTTGCTTCTTCAACCTTAAATAACAAGACCACTCCAAAGTATACTGCTACGCCCACTAAAATTACTATAGATAAACTTATAATTTGCATAAGTTTAGAGCCACCATCAAACATAATATTATTTGTAAAATAAACCACTGCACCCATAATAAAAGAACCTGGAATTACCTTTAAAAAAAACGTCATGAGCTTACTTAGATAAATCCCTTTAATTTTCTTATTTAAGAGCACAAGAAGTAAAAATGCATTTACAGCACTGACCAGTGAGTAAGACAAAGCCATTCCCCCTACTCCAAGTCCTGTAGTTCTTAAATACATACTTAATATAACATTTAAAATAATTGTACTAAGTCCAGTTAAAAGTGGTGTTAACGTATCGTTAATTGCATAAAACGCCCTATTCATTATTGTAACAATTGACTGACTTAAAAGAGCTATAGAAAAAAACATTAATATATTACCCACTAGAGGAATAATTCCTTCATCAAACTTTTTAATCTCAAATAATGTCCTTATTATTTCCTCCCTCAATACTATAAATCCTACGCCTGCTGGAATGGTAAGGAAAAGAACTGTTTTAATACTTTTAATAAGAGTAGTCTTATATTCAATTAGCTGACCTTTTGCAAAATAACCAGATAGTGTAGGAAGCATTGCTATACCCATACCCTGAGCAAATATTCCATATGGCATCTGCCATGTTCTGTCTGCCATATTAAGTGCAGTAACACTTCCATCACCAAAAAACATAGCAAAGGTAGCTGTGATAACTACATTTATCTGCACAATGGCAGATGATATTAATGATGGTATTGCAAGTTTAAATAGTCTTAAAAATCCAGGGTGTTTAAGATATATTTTAAACCTGTAATGTTTAAGGTTTTTAATTGCAAAAATAAGCTGAAATATAAAATATATAAAAGCACTTACCATAACTCCATAGGCAACAGCTTTTACACCTAATTTGCTTAAAAACAAAATGCTAAGAGCGCTTCCTATGTTGTATATAGACGGTCCATATGCAGCTGACGCAAACCTCTGATATGAATATAAAACACCATTAGAAAGACCTGCCAGCATTAAAAACCCTACCGATGGCAGGAGAATCCTTGTCAACTCTATTGTAAGCTTGACTTGTTCCTCACTGTCTGATGCTCTTGCTATAAATGGTTCTAATAATGGAGCAAAAAGAATTCCCATAAAACAAATAACTGCCATTACAATAACTATAACATTTATAAATGTACCAACAGCTTTCCATCCATCACTCTCCTCTTTGTTAACAATATAACCTGATAATACAGGAATAAGTGCTGCTGATATAGCTCCACCTACTAACAGATCATACATAAGGCCTGTTAATCTGAATGCATAATTATATGCATCTGCCACATAATCAACACCTATCATGTTTGGAACAAGCATCTCTCTGGCAAAACCTGTTAGTCTACTTACAACAATAGACGACATAACAATTGCTGCTGTGCCACCTAATCTTTTTTTATCCAATTACAATTCCTCCAATTTGCCTTCTTATTAAGTCAAAAGCGTGGAGAACAGCTGCATTTCTTATTCTTTCTCTGTCTCCAAATAAATTCAGCTCTTTACATATTGTTTCCTTATCATGGGATAATGCTAAATAGACAAGTCCAACAGGTTTTTGGTCAGATCCACCTTCAGGTCCTGCAATTCCAGTAACCGAAAGGCCAAAATGGCACCCCGAAGTCTTCCTTATTCCATCTGCCATTTCAATTGCTGTTTGCCTGCTTACAGCCCCATATTTATTAATTGTACTTTGGTCAACTCCCAAATTTTCAATCTTGGAATTATTACTATAGGATATTATACCTCTGTCAAAAACATGGGATATCCCAGAAACTGATGTAAGTTTTGAGGAAATCAGTCCTCCTGTACAGGATTCTGCAATAGATATTGTTAGATTATTATCAATAAGTAATTTTGCAACCACTTCCTCTAATTCTTCATTTTCAGTACTGTAAACACTGTCACCCAGTCTTTTTATTATTTCATCTTCAAAAGGTTTTATTTCTTTTAGTCCCTCATCAATAGTCTTTGACTTACAGGTAAGGCGTATGGTGACTTCTCCTGACTTTGCATAGGTAGCTATTGTTACCCTGTCTTGATTATCTATTAAATCCATTAGTATAGCCTCTAGTTTTGATTCACCTATCCAAAAAGTCCTTATATACTTAGATACTATTTTAAAATTTGATTTTTCCTGAAGATAAGGTAGTACAACTTCATCAAACATAGGCCTCATTTCATATGGAGGTCCAGGTAAAATAACAGTTACCTTGCCCTTCTCTTCAATAATGCAACCTGGTGCTGTCCCCTTATTGTTTGGTATAACTATGCCATCTACAGGTAAGTATGCCTGTTTTACATTATTTTCAGTCATTTCTCTATTTAAATTTGAAAAAAAATCTTTTAATCTTTTATAGCTGTCTTCATGCAAAACCAACTTCTTTTTTAAAACCAGCGAAGCTATTTCCTTTGTAATATCATCCTTTGTAGGTCCAAGACCACCAGTCATAACAACCAGATCAGACCTTTCAAGGGCTAGTTTAATACTTTCCTCAAGCCTTTTAGGATTGTCACCTACCACACTATGAAAATATACATTTATGCCAATACTATTTAATTTATCCGATATATATTGAGCATTTGTATTTACTATCTGTCCCATAAGAAGCTCTGTCCCTACCGCTAAAATTTCTGCATTCATTTTCTTTAATCTCCTATTTTTATATTGTTTTAAACATTTTATAATTATATCAACAAAAATTTTAAAATTCAATGCACTTAGCTTACCCACAGATGTGTATAACAAAATTTAAGAAAAATATTCCAGAAACTCAAATTGCTCAGTCTAGAGGCTGTAAATGTTTCTTCCATATTTTTTTCAACTTAAAAACATGCACCCACTTACCACATTATGTTTTACTTTTTTAATTATGAGGTATATTATAGTAGTTAGATAAATAACTAAGGGAGGATTATAAAATGCTAAGTAAAGTAATAAAAAAAGTAACTGTAATAGGTGCTGGATTTGTGGGATCAACTACAGCTTATACGTTAATGATAAGTGGACTTGTATCTGAAATTGTTTTAATTGACATAAATACAGAAAAAGCAGAAGGCGAAGTTATGGATATGAATCACGGTATGCCTTTTGTAAGACCTGTAAAAATCTACAGTGGAAGTTATAGTGACTGTGCTGGTTCTGATATAATAATAATTACTGCCGGGGCAAATCAGAAAAAAGGCGAAACTAGAATAGATTTAGTAAAAAGAAATACAGAGATTTTTAGAGGCATAGTAGGTGAAGTTATAAAATATAGTACAGATTCAATACTTTTAGTTGTAACAAACCCGGTTGATATATTAACATATGTAACCTACAAACTTTCAGGTTTTCCAAAAAACAAAGTAATTGGTTCAGGTACTGTTTTGGACAGTGCAAGATTTAGATATCTTATTGGTGACCATGTAGGAGTTGACACTAGAAACGTACATGCATATATATTAGGTGAGCATGGAGATACAGAGGTAGCTACATGGAGCCTTACAAACATTGCCGGAATACCTATGGAAATGTTTTGTAATGAATGTGGAAAGTGCAAAAGTGGATCTACTAAAGAAGAGATTTATGAAAATGTAAAAAATGCAGCTTATCAAATAATAAATAAAAAAGGCGCAACCTACTACGCTGTTGCCCTTGCTGTAAGAAGAATAGTTGAAGCTATTGTGAGAAATGAAGACTCAATCCTTACTGTATCAAGTCTTCTTGAAGGGCAATACGGTCTTTCCGATGTATGCCTTAGTGTTCCTACTCTAGTAAATAAAGATGGTATTGACAAAGTACTTACCGTTCCTTTAAACTCTGAAGAAAAAAATAAGTTATTAGCATCAGGTAATTCCTTGAAAGAAATAATTAATTCCATAGACTTATTTTAAATCTTATATTGATTTATTTCATAATTCCTTTATAATTTCATTATAGGGGATTTTTATTTTTATATAATAGTATTTATTGACAAAATAAAAATCCCATTTTTACATAATGATGCATATTTATGAAGCTTAATTTTAAAAATCACAAAGGGGGAAAATATGAATAATTCTATTAATATACTAAACAAAATAGTAGCAAATATAGAAAATGTAATTGTGGGAAAAAAGAAACCTGTAGAATTAATCCTTATGTCTTTAATCTGTGATGGGCATGTTCTTATAGAAGATGTGCCTGGAGTTGGAAAAACCAGTATAGTATCCTGTCTTGCAAAGTCTATAAATTCATCTTTTAAAAGAATTCAATTTACACCTGATATACTTCCCTCTGATATAACAGGATTCACAATGTATAATCAAAAAAGCGGTGAGTTTGTATATCATCCAGGAAGTATTATGAGTCAGATAATTCTTGCAGATGAAATAAACAGAACGTCTCCAAAAACACAGGCAAGTCTTCTTGAAGTTATGGAAGAAAAACAAGTAACAGTGGATGGTGTCACTTATAAAATGCCAACTCCTTTTATGGTTCTTGCTACTCAAAACCCTGTTGAATATCTTGGAACATATCCTCTTCCAGAAGCACAATTAGATAGGTTTTTAATGAAGGTATCAATTGGATATCCAGATAGAGGCGAGGAGAGTCATATTCTTTCTAAATTTCAACTATCCAATCCTATTGATGTTTTAGAACCTGTTGCAGAGAGTGAAGAAATATTAAAACTACAAAATGAAGTTAGAAGTATTTATTCAGATAAAACCATTAATGATTATATTGTAGATATTGTAAGTAAAACCAGAACACACCCCGACATACACTTAGGATCAAGCCCAAGGGGCTCTTTATCTTTACTTAGAGCTTCTCAGGCATGGGCATTATATAATAATAGAAACTATGTTATTCCTGAAGATGTTAAATACATGTGTGTGCCTGTTTTGTCCCATAGAATTGTTGTTAAACAAGAAGCACGGCTTAAAAAACTTTCTTCTGAAGAAATAATTTACTCTATATTAAACTCTGTAAAGGTTCCCCTGGTGAGTAGTTATGAAAAAGAATAGAATTTTATATTTTAGCCTGTTTGCCTTGTCTTTGTTTTTTATATATTTTTATGGGGGTAAAATCCCCTATATGTTCTTTTATACTATTACTGTTACATCACTATTCTCTGCTCTTTTAACAATTATAGCTTTTTTTAGATTTACCTATGTAGAGAACATTGACAAAATAAGTATTTTAAAAGGTGAAGAGTTTAATTACTCTTTACAGGTATGCAACGAAGACTTTTTTCTCTATCCTTATGTGAAAATAAATTTTTGCACTAATGATATAGTATTTGACAAACAGTTTCAAACTGATGGTTTTTCTCTACCTCCATTTAAAAAGAAGACTTTTGAGTTTAGTGCTAAGCCTAAATATAGAGGTGAGTATTCCATTGGTATAAATTCAATAGAATTTGAAGATTACCTGGGAATTTTAAAATTAAAGTATAAGCCAAATTTTGCAAAAATAATAAAAGTATATCCTCAAATAATTAAGCTTGATAGACTTGACTTAAAAACAATTTATCTTTCGGAAGCTCACTCTGTAACAAACCCTAAATCCGAAAGTTCTCACATAGTTTCGGATATTAGAAACTATGTATATGGAGACAGTATTAAAAGAATACACTGGAAGCTTTCATCTAAAATGAATGAATTGCTTGTAAAAAATTTCGAGTCTACCTCAAAAGCAAACTCCGTTATTATTTTAGATTTAATGAAAAATAAGCATGAACAATATCAAAACTTATTAATTGAAGATAAGCTTATTGAGTGTGTTGTTGCCTTTATTTACTTTTTCCTAAACAACTGGACTAATGTTAATCTAATATATTATAAAGATCATTTAATTCAGTATTCTGCAAAAAGCAGTCATCAGTTTTATGAAATTTATGACACCCTTTCAAAAATACAATTTGATCAGGACGTTGATGTTAAAGATATTCTAAATATGTACGTTCAAAACAATAGTTTAAAAAAATCAAACATATTATTATTTACATCAAATGTAAATTACGATTTATATGATGAATTATATAAATCAAAATTATCAGGATTTGATGTTAACTTAATTTATGTTTCCCCTGATAATGATTCTATTACCTATAGTAAAGAGACAGATGAAATGCTAAAAGAGCTACCTCAAATAGGAGTTGCCTCTTACAGGTTAAATACTGATGATGATATAAAAAAAGCCTTTTGTGTCTAGCATTAAAATGATTAAACTATTTGAGGTGATATAAATGAATTCCACTAAAACTGCTGATTATTTTGCTAAATTAATTCTTTCAACCATTATGAGTTTTAGTTTTATATACCCAATTACAACAACCCTATCTTTTCCCTATAAGCCTTATGATATCATAGGATTATCTTTGGCCATGCTATTAGTATTCTCTCTTTTAACTCTTAAAACATATATAACAAAGCTTACGTTGTTTTTTACAGGCATAGCTCTTTTAGCAGTGTTAATATACTTATTAAAAAATGATCTTTTGTATTATATTTATGATCCTTTTATATGGTTTTTTAATTATATTAATCTTATTGAGCCCACCAATCCTGATCATTACTTGTTTATTACATTGGTGTTTTCTTTACCAATTTCACTATTTGTTTATATTTTTACTTTTAAAAAGTTTAATTTTCTTATTATTGCAATAAGTGGTGTTTTACTGTTTTCTTCTCAATGGATGTTAAAGTATTTTGTTGTTGAAAGAGCCTACATTTCATTCTATACATTTTCAGCTTCAATACTTGTATATTATTTTATCCATGTTTATTATAGAAAATCAAAAGAACCTTCAAATGACATTATTGGCTTTTCTAGTTTTATAGTGTGGATATTTCCAGTATGTATTTTGATAGTATTAATTACAAATTTTATTCCAGTTAGTTCAAAACCAATACAATGGGAATGGATGGACAACAACATTCAGACCATTTATAATAAGTTTTACTTAAATTTAGGTATAGACGGGAAATTAAACAATATTGATCATATGGGAAAATTCTCATTGTCAAACATTGGTTTTGGTGCTGAAAATACACTAGGTGGAAATATAACACTTGACAGAACAAAGGTTCTAGAAGTTGAATCACCAAGGAGAGTATACTTAAGAGGTAGAGCAAGTGACACTTATAGTGACAACTCTTGGAGTGTATCAATTCCATATGAATCATATCACTCCTGGTATCCAAATATCACTGAATACAATAACATTGATAATTCAAACAACTCGCTACAGTTTGACATATCTGAGTTGAATTTAGGGCTACCCATACTAACTCAAAAAGCTTATCCTGAAATTATAGATTATGATGATTTTACTTCAGCCTTTTTGTGGGAAAACTCTGTGCAAGTCAACTATGAAAATATAAAAACCACATCAATTTTTGCTCCTCTAAAATCAATAAATTTTAAATTTGATAATACAATTGATAGGCATAATATTTCAGTTGATTTTGAAGGAATTTTGACCTATTCAGCTTCTTTAGGGCGTGATTTTTCCTACTCAATTGAAAATTATGTCCTTAACACTCAAAACGAAGAGCTAAAAAACATTTTAAGGCAAAGTTATTACGGCTTTTACAATAATGAGTATGAGAAAAAAATAGATATAATATATGAACATATTATTGATAACGTCTATACGCATTTAATAGAGTATTTTGAAAATGAATATCATACAGACGAAATACAATCTAGTAATAATCACGCTCCTTATGGTAGCTTTAGTATAGAAGAAACTGACACTCACTTTGAGAGTAACTATGATATATCCGAAGGCCAATTTGATAATATTTACTCTCCTGTAGTAGAATTGTCTCCAATTCTACTTGAGCCATTCTTTTCGTCTCAATCACCAATTAGTGGAGCCCCGTATTTAGATAGATTCCATGATCCACAATTTGATCCACGAAGTTTTTCCCGACCATCAACTAACTATATATATAATGATCTAAGTGATGTTGAAACTTTTTTTTCACCTGACCTTAAATATCTTTTAATAAATTCCTTTGCAACACAATATAATCCTGATTACTTTAATAATGACCTTTATGAGTTTTTTATATACATCCTTACTGATTACTTTTATAGAGAGTTTATGGATTATGGTTATGACAGAAGCTTCTTTTACGATTATGTAAATAAGGGTTGCATAGAATTATATAATAATGGTTTATTATTTGAGTGTAATAATATGGGTTTCTTTGAAAATTATTCTAACTATAATTTTGCACGATATATTCAACTACCAGATAGTATACCTCAAAGAGTATATGATTTAGCCAATGAAATAACTATGGATTTAGATAATGCTTATGATATGGCAAGTACAATAGAATCATACCTTAGAGAAAACTATTTCTACACATTGATGCCTGGTGATACACCTTCTGGGAGAGATTTTGTAGATTATTATCTTTTTGATTTAAAAGAAGGATACTGCACTTATCATGCCACTGCAATGGTTATTCTATTAAGAAGTCTTAATATACCTGCTAGGTATGTTGAAGGTTTTATTCTTCCAATGAGACGCTCAAAAAATGATATTTATGAAGTAACAAACGAGCAAGCTCATGCCTGGGTAGAAGCATATTTTGAAGGGATTGGATGGATTACTTTTGAGCCCACTTCAAGTTATGGTCAATATCAGAATAATGAGCCCACACCTACTCCAAGTCAATCTCAACAGCCTACCAATACAAGCACTCCAACTGATAGCTTTATTGGCGAAATAGAAGATTTACAAGAAAATATAAAATTTTTAGATACTAAAGTTGTTCGTATTTTTCTTATTGTTTTAGCATCTATTATGCCAATCATTTTATTCATAGTATTTAAAAAAATGTTACGCAAATCAAGGCTTAAAAAATTATATAACATGAACTCTAGAGAAAGTGTTATAAAACTATTTGAAATATATTTAAAGCTTTTAAATATTCAAAACCGATTTATTAAAAAGGGTGAAACACCTCTTGAATATGCTGAACGAGTAGATAAATATGGATATTTTTATCCCTATAGTTTTAAAACTATAACAGACCTTTTTGTAAAAGCACGATACAGTCAACTTGAAATAACTCAAACAGAAAAAGACCTGGTCTTTCAATTTTATAATCATGTGCTGGCTGCAACACGAAAAAAAATAGGCTTTCTAAGGTACTTTTTTACCATTTATCTATAACGTCAGTAATCACAAATAAAAGCTCAGTCCATCTAGCCCTAACCCTTTAAGACTTTCCCTTTGTTACAATACCTCTCATAAAATTAAGGAGGCAATAAGCCTCCTTAATTTTATTTATAAAAATATTATAATGTATTACTTAATATTTGAAATTACTTCCACTACTATTTCACTATAATCCTATTTGATACCAAATAGCTCTAGCGAATGTTGAAGTACTACTTCAGACATTCCTTAGGCATATAAAGGGTGCTTGTCACATAAAAGTTTTACTCTTTCTTTAACAGCGCCGCTATTTTTCTCATAGTCTGTCAAAGTCATATTGATAAGAGTTGCTACTTCTATCATATCTTCTTCCTTCATTCCTCTTGCAGTAACTGCAGGAGTTCCAATTCTGATTCCACTTGTAATAAATGGACTTTGTGTATCAAATGGAATCCCATTTTTATTTACCGTAATGTATACCTCATCTAACATATTCTGTGCATCTTTGCCCGTTAGATCCTTATTTCTCAAATCAACAAGCATAAGGTGATTATCAGTGCCTCCAGATACAACATTTAATCCTTTTTCTATTAAAGTATTAGCTAAGACATTAGCATTTTTAACTATTTGTGTTTGATACTCCTTAAATTCCTGTGACATTACTTCTTTAAAGCTTACAGCTTTTGCTGCAATGATATGCATTAAAGGACCACCCTGTATCCCTGGAAAAACTGCCTTATTTATCATTTTGGCATACTCTTCCTTACATAAAATCATTCCACCTCTTGGCCCTCTTAAAGTCTTATGTGTAGTAGTTGTTACAAAGTGAGCATGTGGAACTGGATTAGGATGTAGCCCTGCTGCAATAAGACCTGCAATATGTGCCATGTCAACAAGTAAGTAAGCTCCCACCTCATCTGCTATTTCTCTAAAAGCTTTAAAATCTAGAATTCTTGGGTATGCACTAGCACCAGCAACAATTAATTTTGGCTTAGAACTAATGGCTCTTTTTCTTACATCATCATAATCTATTAAAAAATTGTCTTCTCTTACACCATATGATTCAACTTTATAGTATTTACCAGAAATATTAACTGGACTACCATGGCTTAAATGACCACCGTGTGCTAGATCCATGCCAAGTATAGTATCTCCAGGATTTAAAACTGCAAAAAACACTGCCATATTTGCTTGAGCTCCTGAATGTGGCTGTACATTAGCATGCTCAGCACCAAATATCTCCTTTGCACGCTCAATTGCTATATTTTCAACTACATCAACACATTCACATCCACCATAGTACCTTTTACCTGGATAACCTTCCGCGTATTTATTGGTAAGGGGAGTGCCCATAGCTTCCATTACAGCACTACTGACAAAATTTTCAGACGCTATAAGTTCTATTTTATTTCTTTGCCTTTCAACCTCTTGTTCAATTGCTTCTGCAATTTTAGCATCAAATTTTGATATTTCATTTAAACTATACATATAATAACCTCCTGTTAATTAAGGGAAGAAAATATCTTTACTCATCATATAAGGATTAGCTGAAATTTTCGTAAATAAAAATATCTAATTTAGTTATTTTCAAAACCCCTATGATTATAATAATAATAAATAATAGCTATGTCAACTTTGTTTTTGCTCTTTTGCAATATGGTACTGTTCTCTTGCACTTTCCATTAATACTTTATTACTTCTAGCCTCATTAGAAGTTATCAATCTATTAAACCACACAATGGATTCATCATAATTACCTATACGTCTATTAAGCTCTGCAATCATGTACATACATGTATATTTATCAAATTTACCAATAGGAAGATCCTCTTTATCATAAACCTCATAGTAATACTTAAGGGCATAACTTATAAATTCCTTTTCTTTTTCATCTTTTAAAATTCTAAAAATCCATGCTATTCTAATACATATTTTTGCATAATCACTGGGCTTTGACTTTATTTTTTGAAGATTGTAAAGTGCCAGTTTAAAAGCTTCAAGGCCTTTTTCAATGGTTCTTTCTCCAGAAAAACTTCTTTTTTTCCAATAGGGTGTTATACTCTTAATTATTTTGTTTGCATCACTTGAGGAAATGTTTTCAAACTTGTCACCTTGAGCTGCATACCCACAAAATTCACATACCCACACATCATAAATCAAAGGATTTACAGTTTCGTAATAAACACAAAAATCAGTATCTCTTTTTTCTATTACACAACTTTTTGATTTTACTTTTGTCACTTCAATTTTCTTCACACATACAGGACATATTACAGTTTTATTGTACAAAGAATTCTCCATTTTTATTACCCTCGCTTACTCTATTATGGCTCTTGCGAGCCTATCCGTATTTTCCCCTGTACAGGTTTATATAAATCTTCTGATATTTTTTCTCTTTCAACAAGTTGATATCTTTCGTCATATGTCTCTCTATATACCACAACTCTAATACCATAAATAGCTTCTCTGTCAACTGCTACTTTACCATATGGAAGTGATGTATCTACAACCACCTCAGATTTTTCTGGATTTATTCTGTCAACAATAACAGACTTCAATACTACATTATATTTTTTAGAATTTTTTTCTCCGATTATTCTTATAACTACACTTCCACCTACAACTTCTGCATTTATTAGTATGGGATAATTTTTGTTATTTTTAAACTTAAAATCAATGTACCCTTCGGCAATAGTTGCGTCCTGTCCTGGCTCTACATATCCTAGTGGTATTGAGTGACTTACTCTTTCAATTACACTCAGCTTTGCCTTAAGAACAGCCACATATAATGTAGTAGTAACTTGGCAAACACCACCTCCTATTCCCTCAATTAACTGGTTTTTAATAATAACCGGTGCCTCTTTATAGCCGTTATTTTTTGTCCTAGTTCCAAGGGCCAAATCCATAGAAAACTCTTCACCCGGCATAAGAAGTTTATTATTAATTCTTTCACATGCAAGTTTTATATTGTACGTTCTGTTAGCTTTGTTTGGATTAAAAGACGTAGAAAAAGAAGATATAACATCTTCAATATGCGAAATATCCTCATATACTATTTCTGGAATGACTTTTCTGACATCTAAAACTGTATCAGAAAAATCTCTTTCTAATATTTTATTTTCTATTATTTTAACATTTTTGTCAACATCAATATACTGCCCAATAACCTCTTTTTCAAAGTCTATCTGCCCATTAATATATTGAGCTGACGCATTCCTTTCTTTTCTTTCTATTTGATTTTTTATGTCTGATACTATGTTTATCAGCTGTTCTCTAGAATAAGTTGAATGGGCAGTTATTCTTCTATTTGTAGTTCTTAAAATAAGTACATCCTTAAGTCTATTTATAATAGTTCCTTCTCTTCCAAACTTATATGCATTTTCAAGTGTATTATCAATAAGGAATTCATAAGAAATATCACTTAATGCTATTTCCCATACTCTATCCTCATAGACTAAAACTACTTTGTTGTCTTTTGCATAATTAACCAAATATTTTTCTATAAGTACCTTTGCATTATCTCTATCTAGGTCTGAGACATCAATATCCTCAATACTAATACCTTTGTAAAAAGTCTTCTGATTTAATAGACTAAATAAACCTATAACAATTATTGTTAAAATAATACCCAGAACTAATAAGAGAATTTTAAATTTGTTCTTATATAAATAATTACTCAACATTTATATCCCTTCTAGGGTTATAGAAACTATAATACACCCTAAATTTTATAATGATTTTATTATTATATAGATATTGTTGGTTAATTATATATTATTACATACATCCATATTTTAAATTTAATAATTCTGAGATTTTCTATCTTTAAAATACACATTAAGAATAGAATTTCACATACACTAAATTTCTTTTACATCAATGAGTTTAATGTTAATACTTCCGTATCCTCAATTGCCTTGTCAATTAGTTCCGGTAAATTGGCTTTACTTTCAGAAAGCTTAATTCTATTAAGCTGAGGCTTTGTGTTGGGATGCTTTGCTACAAAAACCGTGCAACAGTCTTCATATGGAAGAATAGATGTTTCATAAGTCCCAATTTTTCTAGCTAAATCAATAACTTCATTTTTGTCCATCCCAATAAGTGGTCTAAAAACAGGTAATGTAACCACTTCATTTGTAACTGCAAGGCTTTGAATTGTCTGACTAGCTACCTGCCCCACACTTTCTCCTGTAATAAGTGCTAAGCTCCCTGTCTTATTGGCAATTTTTTCAGCTATCTCCATCATTACTCTTCTCATTATTATAGTCATCTGATCAGCGGGACACTTTTCATTTATCTCTAATTGTATCTGGGTAAAAGGAACGATATGAAGATTAATTCTATAGCAGTACTCAGAGAGTATTTTAGCAAGTTCAATTACTTTATCTTTAGCCCTTTCGCTTGTATAAGGATAACTATAGAAATGAACTGCCTCTATTTCAACACCTCTTTTACCTATCATCCATCCTGCTACAGGACTGTCAATTCCACCTGATAAAAGGAGCATGGCTTTTCCATTTGTTCCAATAGGCATACCACATACAGATGGAATTATTTCAGAATAAATGTAAGTATATTCTCTCACTTCTACATAGACTATAAATGACGGATTATTCACATCCACACTAATATTAGGTACGTTTGTAAGTAAGTGAGCTCCAAGTTCCCTGCTTATTTCAGGTGAATCCATGTGAAATCGCTTGTTTCCTCTTTTGGTTTCAACTTTAAAAGTGGAATATCCTTTTCTTTCTACCAACTCTGTTACCATTTCTAAAGCACTTTTTTTTATAACCTCAAAATCTGATTCTATTTCCCAAACAGCACTTACAGAAACTATACCAAAAACTTTCGAAAGAATACTTAATGCCTCACTAAAATCATAGTTATCCTCTTCAGGCTCAATGTATATTCTTGCTTGAGATTTTTTTATTCTTACCTTTCCAAGTTTATGAATAACCTTCTTAATATTACTAATAAGTTTGTTTTCAAAAAGAGGTCTGTTTAACCCTTTAAGAAGGATTTCTCCATACCTAACCAATATTACCTTTTTCATCTTTTACCTCCGCCTTTTATTTTTATTTTAGGTATAATATCTTTTAGAGCATTTATTGTCTCTTCTATATCTTCCACTGTATTATTTGAAGAAAAGCTAAACCTTATAGCACCTTCAATAATATCTGGAGAAAGTCCTAAAGCTTTAAGTACATGACTATGAACATTTTTCTTAGATGAACAGGCTGCCCCTGTAGACACAAAAATGTTTTTTTCTTCAAGATGATGAAGAAGCACTTCACTTTTTATATTTTTAAAAGATACATTTAGAATATATGGAGATGAATTAGTTGGTGATATTATTTCTACTTCTCCAATATCTGAAAGTAATTTATTTAATAATAATTCTCTTAAGCCATAGCAAGCTTTAGTGTTTTTTTCCATGGATTCAAAAGCAATTTGTGCTGCAACACCAAAACCATAAATTCCTGATACATTTTCTGTTCCCGATCGTATAGAACTCTCCTGTCCTCCTCCAAACAGTATAGGTTTAATTCTCACATCTTTATTAATATATAAAGCACCTACACCTTTAGGCCCATGTATTTTGTGAGAACTTATTGTCATAATATCTATGCCATACTTTTTTGGATTAATATTCATTTTACCATATGCTTGTACAGCATCAACATGTATTACAACATCTTTGCCAATACTGTTTTTTATCTTTGCAACTTCATCAATAGGTTCAATAGTACCTGTCTCATTATTAACATATATAATACTTATTAATGATGTGTCTTTACATATTTTATCTTTAAGACCATTAATATTTAAAACACCATATCTGTCAACATCTAAAAAATCTATTTTATATCCCTGGCTGGACAGATAATTAAAAACTTCAATTACAGATGGATGTTCTATTTTTGATGTTATTATATGCTTTCCCTTGCGAGGATTTCCTGCTAGATAACCTAATATAGCAAGGTTATTAGCTTCTGTACCTCCTGATGTAAAATAAACCTCATCTCTTTTAGCTCCAAGTGTCATAGCAATAATTTCTTTAGACCTTTTAATATGTTTTTCGGCTTCAATGCCTTTTTTATGTAACGATGATGGATTTCCATATACATTTATATTTATATCATTAACAGCATCAACAACTCTTTGATAAGGCTTTGTAGTTGCGCTATTATCTAAATATATCTCCCTATTCATCTAATCTTTCCTCCATATTAACATCTGTAATTTTTATTACATATCTTATCCTATTGCCCATAAAGTATTCTAGCATATCATAGCACTCACTGCAATCAAACTTAAAAAACGGGTGCATGTAACAAATGTGAAGAATAATATGCACCCTAAAAAAACCACCTTACCTAAGGTGGTTTTTAATATATTAACCAGTTGATCTCCTCAATGAGACTTAATATTATATTTTAAAGATAATCAGAATTCAACCATTTCATATAATGGTACAAGCACTTTAAATTAGATTCAGATATGCCTATTATTTCTATACCATATTCATAGTAGTCTTTTATATTTGTTATTCTTACAATTTTCCCATTAAAATTCATCTTATTTGTTCTATCTAAAATCACTTCTACGTCAATTATATCCTCATATGTAAGAACTTCTTTACAATATACTTTTACTCCGCCTGAACTAATATTCTTAACTACTGCAAAAATCGGGGTCACAAATCCTGATACCTTAATAGTAGAAGTCATGCTAACATAATATCTCTGATGTTTTCGCAAATCTTTAAATTTCTCAACACCAGTTACATTTATACTCATTTTTATTGGATTTATGCTATAAATATAACTGATAACACCTGTCAGAACATACAGCTCTTTATTCATAGAATAATTTATGACAACATGATCTTCAGGAAAAAATAAAGTTTCTTTTATAGCATCTTTTATCTTTAATGTTATTGTGTTCTCTGTTCTCTCTAAAATAGCAGAATTAACAAACTCAAACATTCTAAAATGCTTTAACTCAGCTCCACTATTAACTCTTATTATCTTAGTTAAATTTTTGGTAGTAAAAAAACTCAGCATACCCATTCCTTTATCTAAATCATACTTTGACATAACCCCACTCCTTTAGAGTCTGAATAATGTTAGAAATTTTTTACAAAAATATGGGTACCAAACCTCATTATTTGAGAATTTTTTTAAGATAGATTTTCAATAATTAAGCTTTTGGTAAATGTATACTATAAAGTATCAAATGTTTTTTTAATTATACCACAATATTTCAATAATCAACATAGTTTTTATGTTATTTTATTTTTTTTTTACTTTATTTTTATTATTCTGTGTGCTATAATATATTTATAGCACAATATTTCCTCCCTATAGGTATAAGGAGATAAGCTGTGACTTATGAAACAGGGCAAAACCATTGAAAAATGGTGACGCAAAGCTTTGGGTCTAATGTATTTTACTATGATTGCCAGGCTGCCATTAAAAGTTCTGTTTATTCTCTTTAAATAAGTGTTAAAGGTTATTATAGTCATATATATTTCCTTATACCGTTTTTTATTACTTTTCTGTTCCTATATTACTTCTGTTTATTTTAGTGACTTTATAAAGTCCATTTTTTTATATTCTTTTTCTAGTCGTTCTTTCAAATATCTCTTAGAAATAATATTTAACTCTCTTAAAACCTGATCAGATACTTCAAAACAAAATAAATTTTTAATATTACTGTATATTATGTAATTTAAAGCTTTAGCTGTGCCTTCTGAAATATCCATGGCACTGCCATCTAAAAAAGAACATTTTTTGCATGTAAGACCACACTTTAAAAAACTAAATTCCATACTTTCAAAGTCTTGATTCCCACAATTTAAGCACCCTCCTACTAAAGGACCATATCCTAAAATTGACATGAGCCTTAATTCAAATATGGCTATTATCTGATAAAGAGATTTATCTGTTTTTGAAAGCATGTGCAAAGAATTTAAAAATAGTTGAAGCACTTTAATTGCGGGCTGATTTTCCTGTACAATATCATTTATTATTTCTGTCATGTGAGCTGCACAGGTTAACTTATCAAGACTGTTTCTGATATTATAGAAAGGCTCAATAACATCACAACTATTAATTGAATATATTTCCCTGCCTTTGTATAGTACAAAGTCACTATAACACAATAGCTGGGTTCCTGCAATAAAACGACTTTTTGGTCTCCTGGCTCCTTTTGCAGAACCTGTTATTTTTCCCATACTTTTAGAGAATATGGTTACAATTTTATCAGCTTCACCTGTTTGAACTTCTCTAATTATTATCCCTACAGTTTTAATATAACTCATATAGATCCACACTAAATCCCCATATTTACAAATTAAAAGCACATTATTAAACAACAAGGGGCTAGAAGCCCCATTCATTTGCAATAAAACCTTGATGAATTAAGCCCTTTTGTTAAAATTCCTAGAAATTATCTAAAAGACTAAAAAGTCAGGAAGCTCGATGCTCCTAATGCTTTTACTTTTATGTTTATTTCAATATTATTCATTTTGAAGAACTGAACTGATTGCAACTTCTTCTTTTGTCATGCTGGTTTCCTCAATCAATCTGTTCTTTTCTTCAATTTCTTTTAATAAAATATACGTTGATATATCACCTGTGTTTTCAAATGCCTTCCATGCAAAATTTTTAAGCACTTGTAATTCCCCCTTCGTTTTTTCTTAAGAACGAGACAAAATACCAATTCCACTTTCTTATTAAGAAAATTTAGAAAGTTATAAAGTACAATAAAAGTGGGCTTTATATTTTATCATTCTTAATTATTAGGGTTAACTTTTTTTATCTTTGTATACTAGAAAAATTTTAACTGTCAAAGGAATCTCTTAAAATAAAACCAGCAGTGGAAGTTATATTTTTAAGCATTCCAAAATATATCATTGATTTTTATAACCAAGAGTTTTAAGCATAAACTCACTGTTTCTCCAGTCAGGTTTTACTTTAACCCATATTTCCAGAAAAACTTTATTTCCTAAAAGATTTTCAATTTCAAGTCTTGCAAGACTTCCTATTTCTTTTAGCATTTTTCCGTTTTTTCCAATCAATATTCCTTTATGTGTATTTCTTTCGCAGTAGACATTTGCCTGTATATCAATAATCTCTCTTTGATCTCTCTTTTTAAAGCTAATTATTTCAACTCCAACTCCATGAGGAACTTCATCACTTACAAGTTGTAATATCTTTTCTCTTATTAACTCTGATGCTATAATTTTTTCAGGTTGATCTGTTATCATATCCTCTGGAAAATATTTAGGGCCATTTGGTATCAATTTCTTTATTTCCTGTATTAATAAATCACTATTTAGATCATTCAATGCTGAAATAGGTATAACTTCTGTAAACTCCATTGTATCTTTATAGTGTGATATAACATTTAACAGCTCATCTTTTGAAATGAGGTCAATTTTATTAATTATTAGAAATACAGGAGTTTTAATTTTTTTTAACTGTTCAATGATATAAATATCTCCTGCACCTGGTTTTAAATTATTTGCTTCCACCAAGAACAATACAATATCAACTTCATTTAAGCTTTCTTGAGCAACATTTACCATAAACCCTCCAAGTTTTGTCTTGGGCTTATGTATCCCAGGTGTATCAATAAACACCATCTGATAATCTTCACCTGTCACAATTGACTTAATTGTATTTCTTGTGGTCTGTGGCTTATCTGACATAATAGCTAACTTTTCACCTGATAGCTTATTTAAAAGTGTGGACTTTCCCACATTAGGTCTTCCAACTATTGATACAAAACCAGATTTAAAATCCATATATATATTCTACCTCCATAACGCTATTATTTACATGCCCTCAAATTCCGTAAAGGCATTGGGCAATAACTCCTTTAAAGAAAAAACTTTTATATCCCCTTTCCTGTTTCCACATATAACTTTTGTGTTTTCATCTCCAAATTCTACAAGTACCTGTCTGCATATCCCACATGGAAATACAAGGGAATCACTTTCTCCACTTATGGCAATAGATACTATTTTCCTTTCACCTTCAGATACTGCTTTAAATACTGCTGTTCTTTCTGCACAATTTGTTGCACCAAAGCTAGCATTTTCAACATTTGTACCTGTATAAACCTTGCCACTATCAGTTAACAGAGCAGCCCCCACCTTAAACCCTGAGTATGGTGAATACG
Organism: Acetivibrio alkalicellulosi; assembly: GCA_008125075.1. Classification (GTDB taxonomy): domain Bacteria; phylum Bacillota; class Clostridia; order Acetivibrionales; family Acetivibrionaceae; genus Herbivorax; species Herbivorax alkalicellulosi. The sequence continues at coordinate 1,232,769 of VLTH01000002.1, forward strand.
AGTACTTCTTGGCATCTGTAGCCATTTTAAAGAGTTCACTGTTATCCATTTGAATTCCTCCATATAGGATTATTAATTAATATTACTGAAAATATAACTACCACTACCATTTCACTACAGGCCTTATTTAATTCCAAATGGGCACTGTGAAAAGTGGAAGAAATATTTAAGTATTAAACATTTTAAATAAAAATAGAGTAATCATAAAACCAAGCACTGTACCTACAAATACTTCCATAAAACTATGTATTTTAGCTTCAATTCGGCTTTGTATAACAAGAAGCATTAGTATTATACACAATATTGTTATTTTTGTATTCATAGACCACAAAGCCGCAGCAGTTGTAATTGCCGAGGCAATTGCAGCATGTCCACTTGGCATACCTCCCCTAAGTGGATTATAATTTGGTGAAAAAGCTTTTAAAACCAATACCATAATTACAGTTATTATAATTGCAATGATAGAAAGGTGCATTGGATATTGCCTGATCCTTTCAATTCCTTTTTCAAGGCCTGTGCTTACTCTCTCGAAAAATATAAAATATCCTATTACCATCGCAATAAAAGATACTACCAACACTGCACCAGCTGAGACATCTTTAATTATTTTTATTTTGGGATGATAGCCTGTAGTTATTAAATCTACAATTACCTCAATAGCAGTGTTAAATAATTCGGCTGTTATAACCATTCCAACAGTAAAACAAATTACAATCAGCTCGGTTTTTGTTAGGTCTAAAAACAAACTCATTAAAAAAACCAGTATCGATACTACAACATGTATTTTCATATTGCGTTCAGTTTTAATTACATATATTATACCCTTAATTGCATTGTTAAAACTGTCAAATAAGTTTTGATTTTTCATGTTAACCTATATTCTTTCTAATCCCAATTCTCTCAAAATAATATTTTGTTTTTCAAGCATCTTTTTTTCCCTTTCTTCTATATCATGGTCATATCCTAATAGATGATAAAAACCATGTGTAAACAAAAATATCATTTCTCTTTCAAAAGAATGTCCATACTCTAAAGACTGTTCTAATGCTTTTTCAATTGATATTATAATATCACCTAAAACAATCGCATCTTCATTTTTATCAAAATCTCCACAGCTAGACTTTATAACTCCTTCAAACATATCTAAAATTGGAAATGATAAAACATCTGTAGGTTTGTCAATTTTTCTGTGCTCTAGGTTTATCTCTCGTATTGTCACATTATCTACAATCATTAAGCTTACATCATATGGATATTCAAAACCTTCCTTATCTAAAATCATTTCCACTGATTTTTCTATAAGTTCTAGCACTCTTCCTTCAAAGGCTATTTTATCTTGAAGGTTTTCAATAAATATTCCCATTCATAACTCACCCTTACTTTCTTTCTAAAAACTCAGGTGTTTCTGCTAGTTCACTTTTTTCGTTTTGATTAATAATATCGGTCTTTTTCATCTCTTTCTTAATATCAGGATACTCTTCCCTTGCATGAAAAAAGCCACTAAACACCTTCATAAAAGATTTTGCAATGTTATCTAAATCTTTTAATGTCAGCTCACAATGATCTAGCTGACCATCATTTAACTTGTCCTTAATGATTTTACGAATTAAGCCTTCAATTCTTCCTTCAGTCTTATCTGTCATAGATCTTACAGCAGCTTCCACTGAATCAGCCAGCATTACCACTGCAGCTTCTTTAGATGTAGGTTTCTTTCCATCATATCTGAATTTAGACTCATCTACGTTTTCACTTTTATCAGCGGTCTTTGCTTTATGGTAAAAATACGCTACTAAAGTAGTTCCATGATGTTGCAGTATTATATCAGTAATTGCAATAGGTATTTTATACTTTTTAGCCATTTCAACACCATCGTTCACATGGGATGTTATAACAAGAGAACTTAAGTTTGGAGTCATTCTATCATGTGGATTCTCTGTTAGTTGATTTTCAGTGAAAAAATTAGGTCTTTTTAGCTTACCTATATCATGAAAATAAGCTCCTACTCTTGCTAGCAAAGCGTTACCACCTATAGCTTCTGCCCCAACTTCAGCTAGATTTCCAACCATCAAACTATGATGATATGTCCCCGGAGCTTCCGTTAGTAGTCTTTTTAAAAGAGGTTGATTTGGATTCCCAAGTTCTAAAAGGCGCATTGGAGTTATAATATTAAAAGTGCTTTCTAAAGATGGCAAAAGTCCAATGGTACAAACTGTTGATATCAGCCCATTAATTAAAGCAAATGATCCTTCTTGAATAATAGTGTTTAAAGCTGATTTGTACATTAAGTTCATAGGAATTATAACTACAACATTTATTAATGCAATTATAACTCCAGCAGCTGTAAGCTTATTTCTTTGATTGGCCTTTGAAACAAGAAAAGCTGAAAAAGAACCACTTATTATTGCCATAAATATAAACTTAATTTCACCATTAGTCATTATTGAAATTGCAATAGTTAAAATTATATTTACTATCAATGCAAGTTTAACATTTAAAAGTATGGATATTAACATCGTGGCTAAAAATATAGGTATTACTAACGTAGAATATCCATATACCCATCTGGCTATCAGAAGAGTTAACAAAATAACTATAGATAAAAGCAGTAAATCATTTCTATTATATAATACTTTTTTGCAAAAATTATTCATGTAAAGAATCAGTAGAAGTGCAAGCAAAATAAGAATAACCAATATTGATGCTGCAAGTCCAAAATCAAATCTGCTCTCAGTTTCTACAAGATTTAAACTTGTAAGTATATCAAGCTTGTCCTCAGTTACAATATCACCCACACTAATTATTCTTTGACCTTTTTCAATTCTTACTGTATTCTTTGGATCATTATATGCCTGTTCTTTTTTTATTCTTGTTTCTTCTGCATCAACTGCTCTATTTGGCATTAAAATGTAATTGGATATTATCATTCCTATATTTTTAAGTTCTTTTTCTAGATCAGTTCTGGCAACACTGTTTTGAAGTTCAATAATTCTAGCTGCTATATTATCATCTGTTATATCCTTTCTCATTATATTTCCAACCTGATTTCTCATTAAACTCTCAAAATTGTGTATTTCTTCATCAGTTGCTTCTAAAATAAGATAGACAAGCTGTTCTTCCAAAAGACTAAATCCCAATTCTTCAAATTTTTCGTTTGTATCTAGAATTGAATCCTCAGTTTCAACATCATCACTATCTTCTTCACCGTTTAGCTGGTTATTTATCCTACTTGCAGTGTTTTTTTCATTCATTCTTTCAGTCCTGACAATAGATAAAAAAGCATCCAAACTCTCTAAAACCTCAATAGATGCACCTCTTATTTCTCGCATCACTGGCTCTTCTTTAGCTGCAGCTTCAATAGCTCTTTTTTGAGATTCAATAGTATTTACTATGTCTCTTGGCGCTGTTATATCATAGTCAGAAGGCGAATTTAGTGTAAATCTGTACTTTTTTGGAGTAGCGCCATTTAGCACAATAATAAAGGCTAAAACAAGAGTAAGAACTGCTATAACCAATCTTTGAATGCTCGCATTAGCTAAACTAATTTTTGAACTGCCATTTAAATCTCTTCCCTTATCTTTAGTCATAATATTCTCTCCTCTAATAAAGACTTCAGGAACTCTTGTCTTTTAATTTATCATATCTGTCATAAGCCTGAATTATCTTTTGTACAAGCTCATGTCTAACAACATCTCTATCAGACATATGCACAAATGCCAATCCCTTTATATCCTTTAATATCTTCATTACTTCTTTTAGACCTGATTTCTTCTCTCGTGGCAAATCAATTTGAGTTATATCTCCAGTTACAACTACCTTAGAACCAAACCCTATTCTTGTTAGAAACATTTTCATTTGCTCAGGTGTTGTGTTTTGAGCTTCATCTAAAATAATAAAAGAATCATCTAATGTTCTACCCCTCATATATGCAAGTGGTGCCACCTCTATCATGCCCTTTTCAAGATATTTCTGATAGGCATCAAATCCCATCATTTCATAGAGTGAATCATATAGAGGCCTTAGATATGGATCAACTTTGTTTTGAAGATCACCTGGCAAAAAACCAAGCTTTTCTCCAGCTTCCACTGCTGGTCTTGTTAGCACTATCCTATCTACTTCCTTATTTCTAAAGGCATTTACCGCCATAGCAACAGCCAAAAATGTTTTCCCTGTGCCGGCCGGCCCAATACCAAAAACTACATCATTTTTTCTAATAGCATCTACATAAATTTTTTGTCCATGAGTCTTAGACTTTATCTGTTTCCCTCTTGCTGTAAGACATATATTATCTGCATTAAAGTCATTAACCTTATCTAACTGGTTTTCATCAGCAAGTTGTACAAAGTAGCTTACATTTTGCTTTGTAATAACATCTCCCTGGGATGCCAGGTTAATAAGTCTTTGAAGTACTGTAACAGCCTTTGTTACTCCTTCATTATAACCCACTACCCTTATATCATTGTCCCTGGAAATTATTTTAACATTAAATGCCTCTTCTACAATATGAATATTTTCATCAAAATTACCAAACAAATCCATAGCATGTTCAATTCTATCAAATTCTAATGATATTTCTTTAAGACTTTCCAATCATTCTCCTCCAATCTCTTTTGTAATTCCAATATCCTCTATACACTCAACAATAACATCTGCATAGAGTATATCATCATCTTTATTAACAAATGTAACCTTTACATCTACTATCTTAGCTTCTTTAGGTATAAACTCCAATATTTCCTCATAAGCATTTTCTGCCGCATGTGCTTTTGCTTCTTCTATGGATACATCAGCCTCTACAACTATATATTCATAGTACCTTTCTACAACAAATCCAAAAGGCAACACCAAATCTTCACCAATTGATATTATTTTTTCTATTTCAACTTTTTCATGATTATTAAAATTTATTTTTCTATTGAGCAATGGTATTCGTCTCCAAAATGTCACAAGTGATATGTTATCCTTTTTGTTACCTGTTCTAACATTATCAACTACTTTCAAGCATACCTCTTGTTTGTTTTCATACCATGTTCTTGCCAAAACCTCACCCATTGCATGAACTATTCTAAAATTATCCTCATTTAATATAGGTATGGTTCCAGATATTAACACCTGTCCCTTCTTAACAGTATCTCCTTCTTTCACCAACTGATGACCCTCTTTTACTAAGATAGACTTAATGATCCCATCTTTTACAGCCACTAAATCACATGGTTCATCTTTAGGTATAATTAATGGTCTCTCAACTCCTTCTGCCACTTCAACTTTAAGCTTAGTGCCTCTAACTATTACGTTTACCCATGACAGTCCATCAATGTCTAGAATAATACTGTTTGCAATACTTTGGGTGTCAACTCTAAATTTTACAACCCCTGGTTTTATCCCCATATCTTCTAAAGTATCAATTATCATTTGGGTTTCCACTTTTTCATTTCCAACAACCTCCACCGTCCATACAAATGATGTCATAGCATAAAAAAGTGCAATAAAAACAATCGACCCCAGTATAAAAGTTTTTCTTGCCCTATATCTGTTAATTATAAAGGGCAATCCCCGTTTTCTAATTATTCTTACACTGCAACCTGTCTTCCTTGCAATTGGCCTTAATAGCTTAAAACCTTTAATGCTGATTTTAAGCATCATCTTGCTATTTTTCTGCCTTTTAACATCCCACAAGTATATTTGTCTTTTGATACATATATTAACAAACTTCTCTAAAAAGTATCCTTCAACCAATATAATAACATATCCTCTGATATAATTCCACAGTCTTAATAATAACATTTTAATCACCACCTAATTTTAAGTGTATATTTATAAACAAAAATTTATTTTAAAAATTCAACAGAGGCAATGTCACCATATATCATTAGATCCTCGGACGTGATTTCCTTTATAAAAAGATTATCTCCAGTAACTTTTATTATACCTTTGCTGGTATTTATTCTTATTCTGTTTACATCATATTCAATAATCCCCTTATAATTTTCAACAAGCATATTACCATTTCCCAACAAAGTGGTTTTGGGCATATCCAGTACAATTTCTTTAGGCAATTCTAAAAATTCAGTCATTTTCTCTTTAATACTTCTCTTTTTATTTTCACCTGTGTTTTTTTTTCTGTTTTCTCTCTTTTTATTAGACATATACTTTCTCCCAATACTTAAAATTATAATCTATAAATCATTTACATCCCCAAATTCAAACCCCTTTTCCCTTGCTCCTTTAATTATACTGTCAAGTGCATCTGCATTATCTTTTGATACTGCATGAAGCAAAATTACAGCTCCATTATGAAGGTTGTTTATAACTTTTTCATATGCATAATCAGCACCTCTTACCTTATCTCTATACCAATCATCATAAGCAAAGCTCCAGAAAAGGTTTGTATATCCAAGCTTTTGGGTAACAGCCAGTGTTCTTTCACTATATTCACCTTTTGGAGGCCTTAAATATTTCATTTTTTTGCCAAATATTTTACTAAATGCATCTTCAAGTCCTAAAATCTCATCTTCAATCTTCTTATTATCAAGACTTGGAAGGCTTGGATGGTGCACTGTATGATTTCCTACAACATGGCCTTCTTCAACCATTCTTTTCACAAGGTCTTCATGTTCTTTTAAATATGGACCTGTTATAAAAAACATAGCTTTAACATTGTTGTCTTTCAAAACATCAAGAATTTTAGGCGTGTATCCATTTTCATATCCTTCATCAAAAGTAAGGTATATTTTGTTACTTGATGTGTCCCCTAAGTATACTCCCCCATATTTTTTTAAAAGTTCAGGTGCTCCTGGATCGGCTTGAGGTGTTTCATTATATCCTCTTCTTGATATTCCCCATCTTAATACACTATTACTATAGTTATCACAACTTAATGTTTCTACGAAAACATCTTCATATTGGGGTATTTCATTTATAACCCCTTCATTTAACATTCCTGTGATTTCATTACTGAAATCTATGTTTTCTAAGCTAATTGAATACACTTCCTCAACACTTGATAAATTTGACTTTTGTCTATAGTTTCTGCTTACAAAATTAACTGCAAGCAAAACAAACAATGCAATACAAACAACAAACACTTTTCTTTTCATATAAAACCTCCATGTATGCAAAAATATGTACCTACAATATTTATATAATTATATTTTATAAAAAATAACCTGTTTGGCTTGTACTTTAAAAGCATAAAAAAACACCTCTTTAATTTAGTAATAAAAGAAGTGTTTAATTTTAACTATTCGTTTGTATCTGTTTACCGGACTTTTCCTCGAAGTTTTAGACATTTATTAAAATATTATCACTAAATATTAATCGTCGATTTTTAACAAATCATACTTTAATACTGATCCATCGTCTCTAACTTTTGGAATTAAAATATCTTCTTTTTTTTCAATAGTAATATGGTAGCCACTTGAACGTAAAACTTGTACAATTCCACCTATCATATTTAATGATTCATCTAGCTTTTCTGGATCTGCAATAGCTTGAATAGTAAAAGGTGGACTAAATTCTCTCCCATTTATCATCCATTTTGATTGATTACCTTCTGGATCTAGACATTTAATCTCTGTCATAGCAAGTACACGCTCACCATTTATAGATATTGCTTGGGCTTCTGATGCTCTTAGTTCATTTATAAGCCTTAAAAAATCTGTCTCAGGGTTCCGCAGACGTCCAGATTGATAGTTAAAAGTAATAAAAACTCCATCACCTTTAACATCAATCAATCCAGCAATAATTTGCGCCCTTTCTATTTCTCTTAGAATACTCTTTTCCCGAACTTCAGACTCACTTATAAGACTTAAATATTCAGAAACCTGTTTTTCAATTTCCTCATTTCTTACTCTTAAATTATAACTATTTCTCTTTTCAACAATAAGCTCTTCTCTTAAAACATCAAGCCTTTCACTATATGCTGTATCAACTCTATTATTATTAATACTTCTATATTGCCATGACAACATTGTTCCAAGAATTAAACATATAAAAGTTATAGAAATATTTCGTGCAAATTTTAACATTTAATAATCCTCCAGTTATCCCCATTTGTCTTAAAGTAGTGTTCTAAAAATAAACTAATAGTTTCTCTGTAATTTTACTTTAGTTTTACTTAATCTAGCATAGTTTTAAAATAGAAAAACAAAACTAAATTTCTTTTAACTTATATATTTTAGCAACTGACTATCCTTGTCATACTTCTTAATTATAATATCCTCTTGCTTTTCAATACTACTTTCAAACATATCTCCAATCTGAACCATTTCATTAAACATATATACTAGATAGTCTATACTTTCAACTGGAACAATGGCTTTTATTACATAAGGTTCACTGTAATAATTACCATTTATTATAAATTTGTTGTCATCTGTCGCATTAACCTCTGTCATAGCTACAATCCGCTCATCATTTATTGATATTGCTTTAGCTTCCCATGCTCTAAGTTGATTAATAAGTCTAACTAAAAATAGTTGTCTATGTCTTTTATAACTCATCAATATATCATAAAAATCACTGTTTTCTTCAAAATCACTAATTGATAATTTATAGTAACTATTCAATGTTATAATAACACCGGAACCCTTGACATCAGTCAGTCCTGCCATAATTTGAGCTCTTTCAATTTCTGTCTTTATATCGTGTTCAATTTTTTCCATACCAACTTTTGCATGGCGATAATCCGATAACTGCTTTTTAACTTCTTCACTCCTAGCTCTTAAATTTTCATTAACTCTCTTTTCTTCAATAAGCTCTTCTTGCATAGTTTCAAGGTTTGATCTCTGAGATGTTGCTACTCTATTATTATTATCAATGCTCTTATACTGCCAGGCTGTCATTGTCCCCAGCACAAAACATATCAATGTCATAGATAAAATTCTTCCTACTCTCATTAGTTCAAAACCTCCACTCCAGTAGTTAAAACATCAATGTTTCCACTGTATTTTGGTATAACAATGTCCTTAGCATCTCTAACTTGATATCTAATATTTTCATAATTAAAAACTACACTTACTAAATAACTATTAAAAAAGTACTCTCTTATATTTTTTGAATCTCCTATTATCCTTATTTCATACGGAACTGGATATCTATTCCTATTAATTCTAACGGCAGGTCCTGCACAGATTATTTCAGTTGTAGATATTATTCTTTCATTGTTTATCGACATTGCCACAGGCTCGGCTTTTTTTATTTCATTAATTATCTCATATAAATAAAAATCATGTACAACATCACCATCTTCTAAAGCATCATTTAAAGTTATAATTACTCCATCACCAACTACTTCTGTAAGGCCTGCTAATATTCTTGCCTTGTCCCACTCCTGTGTAATTTCGCCACTATTTCTCTCCTCCATTATTTCTCTCAATATCAAATCCCTTGTCTTTATGTTTTGGTCAATTTCTTCTCTTAACTTGCTACCTCTTAGTTTTTCATAGTTAAGCTCATCTGTCAGAGCTTCAATAGCTAAAGCAACCGAAGGCTCTTCTGTCTCTTGACTCATAATACTTCTAAATTGCAGTGCCAATATAAATCCTAAAATCATAAATACAAATAGTAATATGTTGCTCTTGTTATTTTTATCCATATTATACAACCTCTTTATTGTAGCTTTTTTTATTACTTCCATTTACCATTGGCAAAACATTATTTAAACTACCTATAATTTAATTCTACATTAAATTACTCCTATTTCAAGTACATTCACAAATTCTTAAAAATTATTTTTAAAACCAGTCTAATTATACCTTATTTTACTACATGTCATCAAGTTTTTTTATACTTTTACAAACATTTCAACTCCATAAACATTCATGATCAAAAATTATAAATAAGACAACCACTGGTTATAATATTTTAAAAGGAGGTAGTTAAATTGCTTAGTAATTTGTTAGACACAAAACTTACAAAAAGAGAAGCTAGTGTTACAATGGAAAATGTCCTTTTTAATTCAAAATCCGAAAGCGGTGGCAAGCAAGATGTGAACTTTTTAAATGATCTTATATCTGAAAAACTTCTTATACAGGAGGAATTTATACTTAAAAGAACCAATATTGACTTTAGAGAGGAATTATATGAGGAAATATACCCTAAAGTAAGTCATGAAAGCTCAAGACATTATTTTTGCCGGGCTATTGTTCAAGAAGAACTCAAAAAACTAGCAATTGATACAACATACGATACACAAGCTGGTGACATGAGCATTCTGCGCTCTAGTTCTATATATGACATTGCTGCAAATGATATGAGTTTTCTCATTGATATAGGTCTTACACCCGCTCGCAATTATTATAAAGGTCTCACAGACCTTAAGGTAAAGTATTATCTTATAAGCACCTATTTCGATGACTATATGGACGAAATAATATTTTGTTCTCTTAAAAGAACAAATGATACTTCATTTATTAATTCTGTTAGAAATTATGAAGAAAGTTTTAGAACAAATTACTCACTAGGTGAAGAATATAAATTTGACAATCTTAATTAGCTTAGAGACCAACCCTAGACTGCTTTATATAATTTAATTTAAACTTTTTTTATAAAAAACTTAAAATAAACAAAATTTTTTACTTTAAAGCTTTTGATTTGTGGTATAAAATATATATCGGTAAATAAAAAGGGGGTTTAGTATATGTTCTACCACGTAAGATACCAAACAGGTGAAATTGTTGATGTTGTAAAGGACATGAAAAATGGAAATATACCATGTATGGATGTAAAAGATATGGACGAGTTTATGTGGGTTGTAAAACAATTATCAAAGCATGATGTTTTTTTAGTTGAAAGCATTCCTTTTGATAAAAGTGTAAGAGATCCACTAAAAGAGCCTGAATTTGAATTTAGAGCTGCATTCTCTTCTCAGGCATCTTTTTGTACAAGTATAGACAATATAAGCGAACTTATGTATATTGATTTTTTCTTTGAACCTTATCAAGAAAAAGATTATGATCCTATATTCGGTGATTAGGAAATCTGAAAGTGAACCCGTTTAGCGAAAGCTAACGGGTTCACAGAAAGTCCAACGAATAAATTTAACTTTTACTTATTTCTCTTACTTTATTTACATAAAGATCTGTTAATTCTTCTGCAAACTCTGCCGAATAGCTCTCACTTTTTATTCTGCAAACTGGTTGCTCTGCATCTGGTAAAACTAAAACCCATCCTCCATCTTTAAATATTTTCACACCTTCTAAAGTCTCTATACTATTATCATTATTTTCTTGTATTATCTGCCGTATAACTTTTCCCTTAGCATTCCAAGAACACTCAACTTCCTTTTCATTTGTATGAAAATCAGGTATCATATTAACTAAGTCTGAAAGCTTATGGTCATTTGCTTTCATAAAGTCTAATATTTTTACAATTCCAGCAATGGCATCAAAATTAAGTATAAACTGATCATATACTTGTTCTTTAATATCATTTCCTAAAATTTTGTTCATTAAATCTTGATGTGAAGTTTTTGTTCTTATAACTTTTCCGTTATTTTCTACAGCAAGCTTTTCAACAACATGACTTGTAGAAATAGGTACGACAACAGTTCCTCCCTCAATGGTTCTAAACATCATTAATGAGATAAGAGCCGTAAACATATCATCTGTAACAATCCGTCCTAAATCATCAACTAGAAGCATCTTTTCTGACGTATCATCAATTGATACACCTAAGTTAAAATCTCCCATTTTAACCATTTTAGCAAAATGCTCTCTGTTTTTTTGATTTTTATCTTTATTTGATGAATTACCATAACTAATATTAAGATTTATTTTTTCAATTGAACATCCTATATTTGTTAATAAATCTGTAACAGTATTTAATATAGCTTCCGATGATGAATTCAAAGCAATCTTATAATCTATTTTTTTTGATGTAATGCTGTTAATAATATTTCTAAGATAAAATTTTGTGTAATCGGGTATTATTTCAACATCTTTAATAGAACTACCTTCACATCTGCTAAAATCCTCTCTTTGAAACATAGTTTCTATTTTACGCTCTGTTCCCCTGTCAATATTGCTTCCATTTTTATCAATAAAATCCACCTGAAGCCTTCCTACATTTCTGCTTGAAGTACCAATATGAATACCACCATCTGCTCCATAAAACCTTACAGCTGATCTTATAACAGGCAAATGCATTGTTCCAAAATCTAATACTTTTAGTCCTGAAGATATCAAACCTGCTATAAAAGAAATTTTTAGCATTTTAGCAGGTCCTGAATCATCGGAACTTACTCCTATTCTTCCCTTACCTTTAAATGTTGAACCATATGCAGCTCCCAATTTAGATGCATATTCAGGTGTTATATCTACATTTATTTCACCTGCCATACCTCTAAATCCAAAAATTGATCTAATAAACTTAGATCCCCATACCAGATTTGAATTAACTTCTGTCTCCTGTTCCACCATTTTATCAGGCCAAATTTTAATATTCGGCTTTACTACTGCTTTTTCTTTTATTAAAGTTCCATCACCAATAACAGAATTTTCAAACGCTGATACACTATCTTTTAAATTAACTTTATTACATATTACACTTCCTCTTAGCTGAACATTAGTATCTAAGATATTATTTTTCCAGATGACACTCCTTTTTATTCCACTTCTCTCACCTACAATATTGTTGTCTCCTAAAACATTAAAACTACCTAACACAGCTCCACTTTTTATCTTTGTATTTGCTCCTATTATGCAAGGAGCTTCAATTGTTACATTTCCTTCAATTTCGCAGTCATCACCAACCCATATTCCCTCTCTCATTTCTTTTCCAGGTATATTTACTTTTACTCGCTTTTCAAGTACATCCTTATGGGCTTGAATGTATGCGTTTAAATCTCCTATATCACACCAGTATTCATTACTTATATATCCATACATAGGCTTATTTTCTTTAAGGAGTATAGGGAAAAGGTCTTTACTAAAATCAAACATTTCGTTTTTATTAAAATATTTTAAAACATCCGGTGAAAGAATATATATTCCAGTATTAACAGTATCACTAAATACTTCTCCCCAACTTGGTTTTTCTAAGAATCGTGTTATTCTTCCATCGTCGTCAGTTACAACAACACCATATTCTAAAGGAATATCAACTTTTTTTAAAACTAGGGTAGCTATTGCTCCTTTGCTAAAGTGAAAATCTATAGCTTTACTCAAATCAATATCAGTTAGAGCATCTCCGCTTATTACTATAAATGTATCATCTAAAAAATCCTCAGCATTTTTTACGCTACCTGCTGTTCCCATTGGTTTATCTTCTACGTAGTATTTTAAGTTTACGCCTAGTTCCCTTCCATCACCAAAGTAATCTTTAATAGCATTAGGCAAATACTGTAAAGTCACAGCAATATCTGTTAGTTTGTGACTTTTAAGCAATTCTATAATATGTTCTACAACTGGTTTGTTTACCATGGGTACCATAGGTTTGGGTATATTGCATGTAAGTGGTCTGAGTCTGGTACCTTCGCCTCCCGCCATGATAACTGATTTCATTTGATTCATCCTTTCGTAAGTTTCTTCTGAATACAAACTACTAAATGCTGAAAATATAACTATTCCACCTCAAACCTTATTTGATGCTAAATAGGCTCGGTGAAAAGTTGAAGTAATATTTCAGCTAATCCTTATATAAAATATTTACATTTATTCCATTTCATAAATTTTAATCGTTTAAATACTAATCTCACTCCTTATTAAATATTTTATTACTTCTAATTAAAGCTTTTGTAATAATCCTTATTTTAATTCATTTTAATTTTAATCAAGTTTGTTATTTTCTGTTTTTAATGGTCAAGCTCATTTATTATACTCATGAAATACTTGTTTTATTACACTATATTTTAATCAAATGCTAGATAGTAACAATTTATGTCTGTATAAAATATAATAATTTAAAGGGGGAATTATTATATGTTTTTTTATGGTAGGCAAATGTATCCAAATAACCAAAAAAATCAAGTTACTCAAAGTAGTGCTGCTGAAAGTGTAGATATATCGAATCTTAAAAAATTAATTCTAGAAAGTTTAGAACATCTATCTGATAATATGGATGAGCTAAAAAAAACAATTAACAAACTTAGTGTAAAAATAGACAATATAGAGGCTAAGCAAGCCATTTTAGAAAATCAAATTGATTCAGAGGACTTTTTGTCAGGCAGAATTTCTCAATCAGATATTTTAAATATGAAAGCCGAGCTTGATTTATTAAAAAAAGATACTCCTAAAAATTCAAATGATAACCACACCCGTCAAACAAACAATATGCCTGTTATGCCAGGATCGGGATTTGCAAATGTAACAGCAGAATACTTAAGAAATATTAACAAAAAACATGATGATGAGGAGGTGTGAAAATTTATTTTCACATCAGATATTCATGAGCATAAAGTTCTACAACATTAGATAAAAAGTACAATGGGAATGAATGTCTGTGTGCATGTGCATGTTTGCGCTAGCAAACTATTTGCACGCGCATTAAATAAAAAGCTTCTAATGTGAAAATTTATTTTCACATTAGTAACATAAATTTAAAAAATGAATATTATGTTAAAGAAGTATAATCCCATAGTTTTGAAAGGAGAATTATTATGAAATATCAACAAGACTTTATTGGAACAAAAGTTGACTTTGCTGATTTTATTAAAAAAACTATTCCCGAACTGTTTACTGGAAAACTCAATGTAGAAGGCAAAACAGTTGTAATTCCTAGTGATAAGGAATTAGATTACAAAATTAAACTTTCTGAAGAAGAAGATGGTGGTTCTTTTGCTTTAAAAGTATCTTGGAGTAATGTAGAAGAAGAAGATGACGACGAAGAGTTAGAACTAGACGTTGAATAATACATCTAAAAGTCCATAATCCTTAATAAAGAAAGCCTAAAGGATAATCAGGGGGGAGCTTTTGGCTTTCCCCTCAATTATTAGAAGTCTTAGAACAAAGTAAAAAGTTTAAAATCGAAGGGTCTCGATGCTAAAACTTTAATTAAATTAGAAATTAAAAATGCTAAAAAGGAGGAAATCAAATGGTATCTATAGCCAAAGAACCTCTTGAAATTGTACTTAGTAATTATAATATTACTGTAACAAAAATCAGAAACGAGTCATACAAAGAAAAAAAAGGTGTATGGTGGATACATACATCTGAAGGTTTTAAAATCTTGAAAAAAATTTCTAATTCGGAAGACACCTTAAAATATATAATTAGTGCCGTTAATCATCTACGTAGTAAAGGTATTAATATACCAAAAATTATTAAAACTAAAAACGATAATGATTATGTACTCATAAATGGAAGTTGCTATGTACTATCCGATGCTGCAAATGGAAAAAATCCATCTTATGATAATAGTAGAGAATTTAAAATTATTTCTAAAGAACTTGCCAGATTTCATAATGCCTCAAAAGGTTTTTTTCCTTTAGAGAATACAAAACCTAAAATTCATTTAGGAAAATGGGTTGATGACTACCAAAAGCAATTAGAAGACATGAATTCATTTTATAAAAGAGATTTTAAAAATAATCAAAGTGGAGAAATAGGCAACTTAATTATAAAAGAATTTCCTTCTATCTATAAAAGAGGCGAAAATGCTCTTTTAGGTCTAAATAGAGAGGACTATAAAATATGGGTTGAAAAGACGCAAAAAACAGGCGGGCTTTGCCATCAGGATTTTGCCGCAGGTAATCTTTTACTAACATCAGAAGATGAAGTTTTTATTCTTGATACAGATTCTCTTACAATAGATATCCCCGCAAGGGACATAAGAAAGCTACTAAATAAAATGATGAAAAAAAAAGGTAGCTGGAATTTAGAAGTTATAAAGACTTTTATGAACTATTATCAGCTTGAAAACCCTTTGAGTCATTCTGAATGGATGGTAGTGAAATATGATTTAATGTTTCCTCATCTATTTTTAGGTGCTATGAATAAATTCTATTATCAAAGAGACAAAGAATGGAATTACCAAAAGTACTTAAGCAGAATAAAAGAGATGTCTGCTTTTGAAAAAACTCTTTCTCCTGTTTTAGATAAATTTGAATCTTTAATCCCAACAAGAAAAGATATGTAAACAATTTCAAGTGAGGATGATATGTAATGGAAAATAAAAATGAAAATTTGTATACTCTAGCAACTCGTGTTTTAAATGAATATAACATAAAGCCAGATGATATCAAAGTAATTCAAGGCAATAATATAAAAACAGTATGGAAACTAAAGGTAGGTAGCAATTTACTATGCTTAAAAAGACTCAAACATACATACGACAAAGCTTTATTTTCAGTAACTGCACAGGATTATGTAAGAAAAAATTCTGGAAATGTTCCTGAAATAATAAGAGATAAAAATAACAATATGATTGTAGCAATAGATGATCAATTATTTGTCTTATACGAATGGCTTTATGGTAGAGATCTTGCCTTTAACAATAAGGATGATTTAAAAGAAGCCATTTTAGGTTTATCAAAATTTCATCTTTCATCAAAAGGTTATATACCACCACTAGACTCTAGAACATCAACAAAGTTAGGAAAATGGCCTGATCAGTATGATTCAATGAAAAATAAAATTATTTCCTGGAAAGAGATAGCTGCAAAAAACTCTTCAATATCCAGTTATAGCTCATATTTAAAGTATTGTGACTCTATGGTAGAAATATCAAATAAGGCATTAGATTTATTAAATGCGTCCTCATATAAACAGTTAACATCTGCTGACTCCAATTCCGTAGTACTCTGTCATCAGGATTATGGTAAAGGAAATGCCATATTAACTAATGAGGGTGTATATGTTATTGATCTTGATGGAGTAACCTTCGATCATCCTGCCAGAGATCTCAGGAAAATAATTGGTAAACTTTCAGAAAACAGAGGTTATTGGTACAAAAACCTCATATCAGATGTATTAAATTGGTATATAAGCATAAATCCTTTGAATGAATATGACAAAAAAATTCTTTATATTGATCTTCTTTATCCTCATTGGTTTTATGGCCTTGTAAAGAATATCTTTAAAAATAATAAGCTGGAAAGCTCAAGCAAAATAGAAAAAATTTCCAAATTAGAGCTATCAAAAATATCTACACTTGAGTCACTAATGTAGCTATTTTAGAAAATAGTTTTTAATAATATTAGCTTTTAATTTTATTTATGTGCCATTTGCTTGCTTCTTAAAACAGTCACATATGCACAAACATTCATTCCCATTATTCTTTTCATTCTATGTTGGTGAGATTTTTGCTTATGAATGTTTATTAAAAATTTACTATAACTTAACTTTAAGGCTTATTTCTACTCCAAGAAAGGAATGATATAAAAATGAAAATAGCTTTAATTTGCACAGAAAAGCTCCCTGTTCCCCCAATTGCTGGTGGAGCAGTTCAATTATATATATCCGAAATACTTCCGTATATTTCAAAAGACTACGACATAACTGTTTATTGTAAAAGTCACCCATCCCTTGCTAACGAAGAGACAGTTGACAATGTTAGGTATGTAAGGATTCCTGCTAAGACTCCTTTTTCATATATAACCAAAGTAAAAGATGTGTTAGACAATAACTTCGACCTAATTCATGTATTTAATCGCCCTAGATGGGTACCGGAACTAAGCGAAAGTTTTCCAAATACAAAATTTAGTTTAAGTCTTCACAATGAAATGTTTAATACTGACAAAATACCCGAGGATAAAGCAATAGAGTGTATAAATAGAGTAGAGTTTATAAACACTGTAAGCAAATTCATAGCTGATGGTATAAAAAATTTATATCCACAGGCCCAAAACAAACTCAATGTTGTATACTCAGGGGTAAATACTCAAAAATATAGTACAAATTGGTCACCTACTGGGATAGCCAATAAATTAATGCTAAAAGACAAATATGGCTTAAAAGACAAAAAAGTTATTCTTCATGTAACTAGATTAAGCCCTAAAAAGGGAACTCACATTGTCTTAGCAGCAACAAAAAAGGTTATGGAAAAACATCCTGATGCGGCTCTTTTTATTGTAGGAAGCAAGTGGTATGGAAAGAACGAGGATGATGAATATACTATGTATTGTAGAAACCTTTCCAATGAAATTGATGGAAAGGTTGTTTTTACAGGATTTATACCTCCATATGAAATACCCTCTTTATATAACATAGGAGATATATTTGTATGTGCCTCCCAATGGAAAGAACCTTTAGCAAGAGTTCACTATGAAGCAATGGGAGCAGGTCTGCCTATTATAACAACTGATAGAGGAGGAAACGCAGAAATATTTGAACATAATGTTAATGGATTAATTATTAAAGATTATAAAAATCCTGATTCTTTTACTGACAACATAAATTTTCTTCTATCAAACCCTCAAATAGCTCTTGAACTGGGTAAAAACGCAAGAAAAACAGCTTGTGATAAATATACTTGGCAAAGGGTTGCAGATGAAGTATTTGCTCCTTTAAAAAGTATTTCACCAAGGCCAGTTCAAAACAATTACAAATTATCTGAAACTTCTACAAATGATCAAGAAATAAAAGAATTAAATGATACTGATAATTTTTTTTCATCTGACTTTTAATTATTTTTCTTACCTAAGGATGTGATTTAATATGAGAGTCATACTTGTAACAGGTGGAGCTGGGTTTATAGGAAGTAATTTCACAAAATATTTTCTTCGTCGCAATAAAGATTTTGTTATTGTGAATATAGATAACTTAAGCCCTTCATCCAATCTTAACAACTTAAAAGAGCTAGAAAGATCACCAAGATATCATTTTGTAAATGGCAGCATATGCAATCAAGAGCTTGTTAACTATGTAATTAAAAGACATCGCCCTGAAATAATTATCAATTTTGCAGCCCAGTCAAATGTTGACAAAAGCCTTATAAGTCCACTAATATTCTCTGAAACAAACGTACTGGGAACATTAACTCTTTTAGAAAGTGCAAGATACTTTTGGGGTAAAAATAACTTTAAGGGCAATCGTTTTATTCAAATATCAACTTCTGAAGTATATGGAAACACTTACAAGACTGATGAGTTCTTTTCAGAAGAGTCCAGTCTTATGCCTGAAAATCCTTACTCAGCTTCAAAGGCCAGCAGTGATCTTCTTATAAGCTCATTTTGCCAGTCATATGGATTTCCTGCAATAATTACAAGGTGCTGCCAAAACTATGGACCTTATCAACCTATCAACCAAGTGATACCATCATGCATTATAAGTTCTTTAAATAATAGAGATATTCCTGAATATAAAAACCAAACAACTAAAAAAGAATGGATTCACGTTATTGACCATTGCGTCGCTTTAATAAGAGTTATGTTTTATGGCAAACCAGGAGAAATATACAATATAAGTTCAGGTTATGAATTTTCCGACTATGAAATGTCTCAGGAAATCTTAAGATTATTTGGTATGAACTTTGATACATCAAAAACAGATAATGCTAAACGCAATACTCTAAACAGTTATAAAATTAAGAGCAATTTAAACTGGGGTATAAAGTATAAGCTTGATGATGGAATAATAGACACGATCAAATGGTACCGTTCTAATCCCCAAACATTAGAATTCTTGAAATAAAGTGAATCACTAAAAAGCTATGGGGCATCAAACCCCGAGTTTATGATTATAAAGACCCCATCTTCTATAAGGTGGGGTTTTTAAAACTTACCATTCTTACTCCTTGATACTAATATTACTAAAATTTTGTAAAAAATAATTAATTGCGACATGGAATCTGGAGTATTTTACAATGTCCTAGAATTATACTACAAAACTTCAGGTGGAGTATAGTCTCCACCTGAAGTCATGATGTTCAATTTAGCAAAAGCCAGTTCACATTTTTACTTTATGGAAAATTTTTAATAATGCACATTGTAATTATCTATATATGAACATCATAATAGTAATTTCCTTCTGGTCTTACAATTTCACGGTATAGCTTGCATCCTGGCAAACCCGAGTGTCTAATTATGTCAATTGCTTGATTAAGATATTCATCTTTAAATTTCACTCCTAAGTTGCATAAATCTGTCATAATTTGCCGTGGCATATAAGTAATTTCACAGACTATACCTTCATCTTTCATTCTTCGTTCTAAAATAAATGAATGGGATCTTGACTCAACTCCTGCATAATAACTTTCCATAAATCCACCCCAGATTATACTATTCTAAAAATACTTTTTTAGAATAGATGCTTTATTTTTACGGGCGTGCAATTTGTTTGCTATTCAAACATGCACATGCTTAGGCGACATTCATTTGCATTATTCTTTTCATTCTATGTTGGTGAGCTTTGCTCATGAAATGTCTATTCGCTAAACTCTCTCTTATCTAATGGATTCCATTTTTGATCAGGGAAGAATTTAGTTGGAAATGGTGTCTTTGTTTTATCATTAAATGACTTACAAGTCTGTGCATGAGTTACAATTTGTTCTGGTGGAACAGGACAATATCCATATGCTGGCATTAGAAGCTGCACAACGCATTCACACTTAACAATAAAGAATACGCCTATATCAATTGTCAACATTCCTGTAGCTTGGTTGAGCACATCATTGAAAGCTTCTGCTAAAGCTTCAACCTTAATCAAAGTTCCATCAGGATCATGTGTTTTTTTCTTAGGTCCATCCCAGAAATTATCTGGTGCTTTTATTACTCCAACCTGTGCTATGCAACTTGGGCAATATATTTCATTAATTGTCAAGTTAAAAGATGCCTCATCAATTTGTTCTAGTTGTTCTATTCCATCAGAATAGTGTATTCTGTACTTCAATTTTACAAATAGTTTAAGCCTCTTATATCCAGGTTTGGTCAATGAATCTGTTTTTGATATGACTTTAACTTCAACGATATTGAAGTCTGTTGCCCCTTCATAGGTAAACACAGGGTGTTGACAGCGTTCTCCAGAGCTTTTAAGGCAAACAGTTCTTGTTATACAATCTCTTAATGCTACCTGATCGAATACCTTTGGCACTTGAATACACACCAACTCGTTTGGTGGTGGAAAACAATCGGGATTTAAAATTTGACCAGCTTCAATTCTAGGTCCACGTTCATTAGACATAATAAAACCTCCTTTTACATAATACCTTTAAATAATTAATAGCTTTTGTGTATAATCAATGGTTTTATCTTATAAGTGTTGAACTATACTATTATTATATTAGGTATTATGAAAAAGGTTACACTTTCATAGCTTTATGGAAGAAAAATTAACATAAGATTAAGTCTTAGACAAAGTCTCATTCATGCTCCCAGTCCTATATCCCTTTAAATCAAGAGCAGTATATATAAATCCTATCTCCTTAAACTTATATGATATTTCATCTAATAAGTTTTCATTAAAAAATTTAGATCTTTCATGTGACGAAACTTCAATTCTAGCAACCTCTCCATGATGTCTTACCCTTACCTGTCTAAATCCCAAACTCAATAAATACTCCTCTGCCCTATCAACCATTATAAGTTTTTCAACTGTTATTTTTTGTCCATATGGAAATCTTGATGAAAGACATGCAAAAGCAGGTTTATCCCATGTAGAAAGCCCCATTTCTCTAGATAATATCCGTATATCCTCCTTAGTCATTAAAGCTTCTTTAAGTGGGCTTGACACCTTTAGCTCATCTATAGCTTTTAATCCTGGCCTGTAATCACCTAAGTCATCCACATTAGAACCGTCTAAAACAAAAGAAATATTTTCAGTTTTTGCAACTTTAAGTATTTTAGAGAACAATTCTCTTTTACAAAAATAGCATCTGTCAACAGGATTATCTGAAAATCCTTCAATCTCCAGTTCTTCTGAAACAATACTAACATGCTTTATCTTATTATCTTTTGCAAACTTAACAGCTTCCCTATATTCCCTCTCTGGAAATGTTGATGACATTGCTGTAACAGCAATAACATCATCACCTAACACATCATGTGCCACTTTAAGCAAAAATGTACTGTCTACACCTCCAGAAAAAGCCACTGCAACACTCCCCATAGATTTTAAGTTGTTTTTTAATATATCAAGTTTTGTTTTAATTTCCATACTTGTCCACCAATCCTTTTTATCTTATTCTAAGACTTCTCAAAAAGTTTTGTTTTTTGATATCTTTTCTGCTAAATCGTTTAGGTACGCCCATCGATCTACCGCTTCATTTAGCTTAATTTCAGCTTCTTCCTTTTTTATAATCAGTTCTTGTAAACATTCAAAATCACTTGCAGACTTTTCAATTTGATCATTTATTTCAATTAATTCTTCTTCTAACCTAGCAACAACCTCATCTATCTCCTCAAATTCCCTTTGTTCTTTATATGTGAATTTTAAAGGCCTATTTTTCTTGTTATTAACATCAATGCTTTTTTTATCTTCTTTAATTTTATTGTTACATTCTTTAACGTCTAGTTGTTTTTCTTTAATTTTTTCAAAGCAGTCAGTATAATTTCCTGTATATTGATTTATTAAACCATTACCCTCAAAGGAAAAAATCTTATTGCTCACCCTATCTAAAAAATACCTATCATGAGAAACAGCTATTACAGCACCTTTAAAGTCATCTAAATAACTCTCTAAAATTGTAAGTGTCTGAATATCCAAATCATTAGTAGGTTCATCTAGTAAAAGTACATTAGGAGCTCCCATTAAAACCTTTAGTAAGTATAATCTTCTTTTTTCTCCACCTGATAGTTTAGAAATTGGAGTCCATTGAGTGCTTGGAGGAAACAAAAATCTCTCTAGCATCTGTGATGCACTAAGTTCTCCATCACTAGTTACTATATACTCTGCTACCTCCTTTATATAGTCGATAACTCTTAGATTTTCATCTAAATCATCATTTTCTTGAGAAAAGAAACCCATTTTAACAGTTTCTCCTACTTCTATTTTCCCTTTATCAGGCTTTAATTTTCCTGATATGATGTTTAATAGTGTTGATTTTCCACTTCCATTTGGTCCAATTACACCAATTCTATCATCTTTTAATAAAACATAATCAAACTCATTAATAATATTTTTGTCATCAAAACTTTTATGTATGTTCATAAGCTCTACTGTTTTTTTACCTAATCTAGATGTTCCAGCTTTTATGTCAATACCCTCATAAGAAGATGAAACCTGTTCATTTTTAAGCTCCTCAAATCTATCTATTCTAGCTTTTTGCTTTGTTGATCTTGCCTTTGCACCTTTTTTGATCCATTCAAGTTCTCTTCTAAATAAATTCTGACGTTTCTTTTCTGAAGCCTGTTCTATTTCCTCTCTTTCTATTTTTAGCTCTAAATATTTGCTGTAATTAGCTTGATAGCTGTATAACTTTCCATTATAAAGTTCAATAATCCTATTGGCTACCCTGTCTAAAAAATACCTATCATGAGTAATCATAATAAGTGCACCTTTTCTTTTATTTAAGTGTTTTTCCAGCCAATCTACAGTTTCGTTGTCAATATGGTTTGTAGGTTCATCTAGAATTAAAAGATCACTTTGATTTATTAATGCACTTGCCATAGCAATTCGTTTTCTCTGACCTCCCGAGAGTATTCCCACTTGTGCCTTAAAATCAACTATACCAAGTCTTGTCAAAATATTTTTGGCTTCGTTTTCAACTGTCCATGCGCCTAAAGCGTCCATACGCTGTACTAATGAAGTCAGCTTTTTTTCTATATTCACCTCTCCACTCTCGCTAAACTTTTGTAAAGTAAGCTCATATTCCCTTATAACTTCCATTATTGGTGAGTTACCTTTAAAGATTTGCTGTAAGACAGTATTATTATCATTAAAGATAGGGTTTTGAGGCAAGTATTCTATACCAACACTACTCCCCTTTAAAATCCTACCTTTATCAGAATACTCAACTCCTGCAATGATTTTTAAAAGGGTTGACTTTCCAGTACCATTAACTCCAATTAACCCTATTTTATCTCCCTCATTAATCCCAAGAGATATTTCATCAAACAATATCTTTTCACTATAACTCTTGGACACTTTCTCCATTGTTAATATATTCACTTAAATTATTCCTTTCAATTATCCAAAATCACAAGACTAAAAGCTTTCAACATATTAATTCTAGCATATTAAAAAGACAAATTAAATAATATATGATTATTTTATAATATTAATAATTTACTGTAATTAATTCATTATTATCATTGATTCTAGCACCTTTTTTAATTTGTTAATATGAAGCTATTAAACCCACAAAAATATTGTTGGTTTAATAGCTAAAGATAAGTGAACTCGTTTAGCTAAAGCTAAACATCGAGGCTTCAGATGGAGACTCAACTCCACCTGAAGATTTATAAGAGGAACTCCACCTTATAGAAGATGGAGTCTTAGAATACGATAAATATTATAAAAATTATGAATACTCATTCATTGGCAAGGAGTTTTTCATCCTTTAAAAAGTGTTTTTTTGCAGATAGTCTTACCTTTTGCTTATTTTATCACTTGATTTATTTGAAAGCAACATATTTAATTGTTCAAGCAAGCTTCCCCCGCCTGTCAAAGAAACATTTCCTATTTTTTCGCAAATCTTTTCTAAGAATTCAAGCTCTTTTAATCTAAACAATGTTTGGTTTTCTTCCATAAGCTTTGCAGTATTTAAAAGGCTTCTTGTAGAAGCAATTTCTTCTCTTCTAGTAATGACATTTGCTTGAGCTTTCTTTTCAGCAATCAAAACAGTGTTTAGTATTTCTTTAATATCACCAGGTAATATTATATCTTTAACACCTGCAAACAAAAATTCTAAGCCTAAACCACTACCTCTCTCCTTTAGTTTTTCAAGAACATAACTTCCTATTTCCTGCTTTTTCTGAAGAAGCTCATCAAGCTTTAATCCCCCCACATACTCTCTTAGGATTAATTGTAAAATTATATAAATCTGTTCTTCAAAAGATTTTACTTCAATAATCTTTAAAGGATCTATTATTCTATAATGACAAACAAAGTTAAGTCGTAAAGTAATTTTATCTTCAGTCATAATCTCTTGACCTGTCATATCTAATTGTTGCTGTCTTAAATCTACATTCTTAACTGTAACATGAACTGGACTTTTCCAAAAGAAGTATCTTCCTGGACTCAAGACCTTTTGCATTACATTATTATAGTAAAGAATACCTTTTTCATGGTTTCCCACTTCGAAATATCCCACATGACCTGCTAATTTTGGGCTATTTAAAACAGAAATATCCATATCTTTTTTTACTTCTGGATCTCTTATATCAACCAAAATGAAATCATGTTTTTTAAGCACATTCCAAAATACATGTTTACCTGATTTAAGTACGCCTGCAAGTTTTCCGTCTTCAAAACGAATGGCAATTTGATAGTCTTGAACATCTAAAACTATAAGCTCCTTTAAAAGCTCTTCATCGTTAAGAAATAGGTTTATATTTTTCCCTGCGGAATCAAAAGCTCTATCTACACCACATACAACAACATTATATTTTACAAATGGATTAAGGTAGTGTTTTCCTGGCTTTAAGCATCTATCATAGTTGCCATCCTTAAATAATAAACCTCTTTCATCATTTTTAATAATTACCTTCATTTTGAACCACCCTTTCAATTAAACTAAAGTTTTTTGAATCCTTTTTAAGAATCCTCCTGAAATATCCGCGGAGCGCTGCTTTAGGACAAAGCATTTTATGTTTTTACTTTACTGTCAAGAAATATGAAAACCATTTCATATCCCTATATTCACAAATCTATGTATATGGCTTCATCTTAATTATCAGCTACATTCATTATAGAGGAATTATTACACCATTTAATGGTGAATATCTCTTCGTGAATGTCTAATTACTTAAAATGAAGTTTCATATACAATGATAAGTATGCACTGCCCGGTATCCACACACTTCAAAGCTTCAATTCCAGTGCTTTTAAAATATGTATTTCAAAAGCGTGAGGATTCTTTAAAAAGATCCCATTGGAATAAATTCTCGATTAAAAGTCGAGTGCTAACCATTAGCATCAGATCCCTAATCTGACGGGGAATCGAACCCCAAACATTTGCCTTACGCTCTACCTGCTGAGCTAATTACCTTCTGGTAATGGAGGACTCGAACCTCCCACACTAAGGGTTAAAGGTTCCTATAAAACCGGCATACCTCTTTTATATATAGGAGGTACCGCAAGACCACACAGAAATCTTTGCTTTGGTAACTTAACAGGAACAATATTATTATATGAGAATAAATTGACAATTAACAGACAAAAAGTTTGCAACATTTATAATATGCTGCAAACTTTTTTATTTAAAGTATCTATTCATACATCTTTATAGACTTTTTTACTCTCCTTACGATTTCATCAACTACTCTTTGAGGAGATATTACTTTTACGTAGGGTCCTAATGAAATAATATTTCGTATTAGATTTTCCTCATCAAATAAATAATAGTAAAGCTGTATCTCATACTTATCCTTATTTATTTGTCTTGCACTTCTTTCCATACCTGAAAAGCACATAAAACATCTTTCCATTGCATTCTTTTTATCTATAACTTCTAGAACTATAGGCTCTTCTGAATACTTTTGTTCAAACAATATATTTTTTGCAGTTTGTCTATCAATCTCCACATCTTCATCTACTATTTTAACATCTGATAAAGTAAAGATATTGGCCATTATAGGGCGTTTATCGTCTATTGAGTACATTGATACTCGAAATCTTCCATCTCTCATGGAATATTCAATACTAACAGGAACAGCCAACTTATTACTGTATAGATTGCCGTTTTTATCAGTGTTATTATAGCGTATTGGTTTTTCTTTTAATAGTGCATCCATAATAATTTTAAAGTTTTTATGGTATACTTCTCTATCACTTATTTCTGGTAATTCTATTTTATTTGTCATTTCAAAATATTCATCTCTTATAGGAGTGTCAAAATCCTCAAGCTCTTTTTGGAGTTTTTCAAATGTCTCATTACTTAAAATCATCCTAACTCCATCTTTTTTTAAAAGAGCCTTAAGCCAAGCTTTTTCTATTACTGTAAACCGAACCGGAAGAGGTAGTTCTTTTGTCCCCTCAAAAGAAGGATAAAAAGCCCCTTCCTTTTCTATTAAAAGACCTAAATTTTCATCCTTTTTACATTTGTTTAAAACTATATCTTCAAAGGTTTGATTATTTTTACCAATAACCTTCTGCTCAAATTCTCCATCATCAATTATCTTAAGTATTTCATCCTTTGCCTTTCCATTGGCACACTCATTTATAATTTTGAATACAAGCTGAAAGTATCTGTTTTTGACTTCATTAAACAATTCCATAAGATAAAAGCATCTCCTTCCAGTCTTCTAAAAGGTGTTGGGCAAGTTCTTTGCCTTCTATTACTCTTACATATCCTGCATATCCTCTAATCCAAGGTATAATCTCATTACTGTCATTTACTTTAAGCTTTATATGATATTGTCCTTTATTTACCATCTCTACTATACCATTTGGAGCTTCGTTAATAATTCTGTCTAATATATAGTTTTCACTTTCATCATTAATAATAACTTCTAGCTTTACATCTTCTGGTTCATTCCCTTCATCAAGAGATACACTTGACCAGCTACAGCACATATGCCTTTGGTATTCTTCATTAAAATCTTCTCTTGTGAATACTTCCTCTAACAATTCCACACTTTCTATTCTATCAAGTCTTGACACTACGCACTTGTTATTGTTGGTGAATGAAATAAGGTAAAGCCTTCCGTGTCTAACATCATATCTTACTTTGAACGGACTTAAGATGTTACTGACACAGCGGTTGTTAGGGTGCTTTAGGGAGAATCGATTAATTTTTATTTTTCTTCTGTTATGTATCGCTATTAGAATATCCCACAGAACCTGTTCTTCTATAACTGGATGAAAATGCACCTGTCGGTAATTAAAAATGTCAACATTCTCAATTCTCATTTTTTGCTCATAGTTAATATAACTTTCTAAAGTTTGTTTTGTAAAGTATCCTGCTGTTATTGGAAATATAATATTTTTATACAGGCTAACGGCCATTAGAAGTTCCTTAATTTCACCATATGTAAACTTCATTAAAATGTCATTAGCTATATAATAATGTTTTGTCCTCTTAATTACTTGATATGACAGCAGACCAAGCTCTTCACTCATCTCAATAAGTTTACGTTCTATAGTCTTACTGCTAATTTTATCAAAAGACAAATGAGAATTTTGGGCAATGCCGTTTTCTATTGTATTTAAGGAACAAGGTTTACCTGTAGAATTCAGATATAAAAGTATAACAAAATGCAAAATAATACTATTAATAGTAAAACTCTTAGTCATATATGTGTTTATTAGAAAATTATCTGAATGTCTCATAAAGTCATAGGTAAGATTTAAAAGCTTATACCTGCCGTCTTTATCAAATTTTATATATTTATCTTCCACATATTGTTGGATGCGCCGAATTTCATAGCTTACTTTTCTTGAGCTTACATTTCTTTTTTTCTCCATTCCATCCCTTGAAAAACATCCATAAAGAAAGCAATCTCTCAAAATGCCCCTAATTATGTTATAATTCTTTATAAAATCACTATACATACAAAACTCCTTTTAAACAATCCTCTCCTTTACTTTAACCTTTTGTTAACCATAAATCAATATAGTGTGTTTTAATAAATATACACTTAAATATTAAATAAATGCTCTGGCATTGCCCCACTTCGATTTTAAGTCTTTCACTTTGTTCTAAGACTTAAAATTGGGGCTGTTGCATAATGAATAAAAATCCATTACACACCAGCCCTTTTCGTGTATTTAAAACTTAATTAAACTTTATTTACAGTCATTATTGAATAAATATTAGTTTTGCAACATCCCCTGTTAGAAAACTATCTTAATTTTGCGCGAAAGACTCAGCAAATGGAATAAAATAGCCTTGAGGGTGTTGACAGACAGGACACACTTTTGGTGATTCTTTTCCTACATGAATATGCCCACAGACTGTACACATCCACTCAATTTCTTCATCTCTTTTAAAAATAGTCCCATCCTCTATTTCATCAGCTAACCTTCCAAACCTATATGCATGAGTTTTTTCGATATTTGCAATACTCTCAAAAACATAAGAAATTGCAGTAAAACCTTCTTCTTTTGCTATTTTACCAAAATTTTTATATACTTCATCCCATTCTTCTAATTCATTATGCTGAGCTGCTCGTAAAGCTTTAGCAGTACTATCATATAAGTCAACAGGGTATCCTCCACTGATGTTTATATTATCTCCTGCTACTTCTTTGAGTTTTTCATAAAATACTTTAGCATGTGCCCTCTCTTGGTCTGCAGTATAATTAAATACAGCTTCTATTACTTGAAAACCTTCTTTTTTAGCTGCAGATGCTGCAATATTATATCTGTTTCTGGCCTGACTCTCTCCTGCAAATGCTCGCATTAAATTCTCATAGGTTTTACTTCCTCTTAAATTCATCACTAATTCTCCCTCTTAAAACTTAAATTTTAGGTTTAGGAATTACTGAAATATTACCCGTTGTCTATTTATATTAAATAAGTCCTATAGTTAAAATATATCCTAAGTTGTTTTCAGTATTCCTAAATATAACTTTATAAGAAAATAATTATTAAGTATATTATTAGTTTTGTTTTTTAAAATATTCTTATATCAAATGATGCCATAATCGTTATAGTTAAGGACAATAAGATTGCAAGTATTAATAAGTCATATTATCATCACTTCCCTAATGATCCACAATTAAATGCGGGTGATGAGATTATACATTTAATAAATACTATAATTAGTAAGCTAGAAATTGATGAACAAGCAAAAAGTCATTTAGTTTGTTACTTTTTTATGATGTTGAACATTGTAGAAATATGTTTTTATAAGTTATATCTTATAAAAATCAACAAATTACCTTGAACTTAAGATATGACTGTGGTAATATAGTTTTCATATATACTAAAGGAGGCCTTCAAATTATGATTAATCGAGAATTATATATGAGCCGCATCCGTCCCTTTATTGGAAATGAGCTTATTAAGGTTTTAACCGGCATCCGCCGTAGTGGAAAGTCCGTCATGTTGAATTTGATCCAGCGAGATCTGATGGCCTCAGGTGTAAATGAAAATCAGTTTATTTCTATCAACTTTGAGAATATGAGTAATTCACACCTTTGCTTTTCAGTGGCATTGCATGAGGAAGTTATTCGGCGTGTAAATGGCTTTTCTGGTAAGGCATATCTTTTTTTTGACGAGATTCAAGAAGTGATAGGCTGGGAAAAATGTATCAATTCCTTTCGGATTGAATTTGACTGTGATATCTATATCACTGGCTCAAATGCCAAGCTTCTTTCGGGTGAGCTGGCCACTTACCTTGCAGGAAGGTATGTAGAGTTTGTGATTTATCCCTTTTCCTTTGGAGAATTTTCAGAACTGTATAATACAGTTTTTCCTGACTCCGATTCAAGATTGATGTTTACCCAGTATCTGACCGAAGGAGGGATGCCTTATTTGAGCAATCTTCGTTACGCTGAGCAGCCGAGCCGTCAGTATCTGCAAGACCTCTATAACTCCGTTGTCCTTAAAGATATTGTGAAACGCAACAGTATCAGGGATGTTGATCTGCTAGAGCGTATCATAGCATATATTACGGCAAATGTGGGAACGACTTTCTCCGCTACGGCAATTTCAAAATATCTCAAAAGCGAGGGGCGTACTGTTGCACCAGAAACAATCTTGAACTATATTAAAGCTTGCGAGGATTCCTTTTTGTTCTACCGCGTCCGAAGACAGGATTTACAAGGTAAGAAGATTCTCACTGTCAATGAAAAATACTACATTGCTGACCATGGAATAAGGGAGGCTGTTTTCGGCGGGAATATGAAAGACATCAATCTCATTTTTGAAAACATTGTTTTTTTGGAACTGCTACGACGAGGATATAATGTCACAGTTGGAAAAGCAGTAGAGAAAGAGATTGATTTTATTGCTGAAAAACAAACTCAAAAGCTCTATATTCAGGTGGCTTATCTGCTTGCTTCTGAGGAAACGGTCCAGCGTGAATTCGGAGCATATGATACGATCAGGGATAACTTCCCAAAGTACGTTGTCTCATATGATGAATTTGATATGGGCAGAGATGGAATAAAACATATGAATATACGCGACTTCTTATTATCTGAGCAGTGGAATTGAGCTTTTGTAACTCTGTCGAGGTGTTCCCATCTCTTTTTATTAGCATTAATATTTTTTCAGCGTGATTAATACTCAAAAAGCCACTGATTTCATTATATAAAACTATCCCAGTTCTTCTTTGCCCATGCTAATTCTAGCGACATTATATTGTGTTGTAGATTTTACTAAAAATACATCAATTATAATTGATGTATTTTTAACTGAATTGTACTTTTTTATAAGGTATGAGGGTGTGTTTTTACACACCCCTCACCTATAATATATTTTTTAATGGCATTCTTCTTATAGTCCTTATAGAAACTTCATGTTCTCCAAGAAGTTCATGTATTGACTTATTATCTTCAATTATGTAGTCAAGCTTCATATTTGACTCTGTTCTAAACTCAGTCAAATTAGCTGTTTGTTCATAAACTACATCTAGTTTCTTTTCAATTCTATTTTGACCTTGCTTCAATTCTGTTATTTCACTTTCAAGTCTTGTTTGTCCTGCTTCTAGTCTCATTTGTCCTTCTTTTAGGCTCATTTGCCCTTCTTTTAATCCTGATACTTCACCTTCAAGCCTTGCTTGACCTTCTTTTAACCCTGATACTTCACCTTCAAGTCTTGTTTGTCCTGCTTCTAGGCTCCTTTGTGCTTCTTTTAATTCTGTAATATCACTTTCAATTCTTGTTAGCTTTTGTATAATTATATTTTGAAATTCTTCATTGGTCATACAATACCCCTCCATCTCCTATCTATCTATTATTTTATCAAACATAATTTTAAATTACTATAAAACTATAAAATTTTATATGAAAAATTTTTCTAAACAAACCTCTTATTGATCTCATTTTATTACTCACCCTTGTTTTTTAATATTATATTCTATAAAAATAGTTAATAGATGTTGTATTTCTTCTACTTATATATTAACCTTCAAGTATTAATCTTGCAGCTATTAGTGTTGTATCTAAAATATTTCTGCAACTATGAATATTGGTATGATAACCTGAAGTTTTAGTTGTATATTGCCTGATAACAATTACCTCGGCTTTTTTGTCAGTTTGAAATTCTACAGTTATATTCTTTCTTTTAGGAATTTGAGATACAAATTTCCCTAAGCCATAACCCATTTTAGCAGGTATAACACAATAAAAATACGGGTAACTTGCCCCCTGTACTAAGTTTATATTTGTCTGTGCCTGAATACCATAAAAACCTTCTGGCATATTATCGAAAGTTATAGTAAATCTAGTATCTGTAGGAACACTTTTTCCACCTTTGTCCCTTGCAAGCATTAGTCCTGGCTTAAAATTTTCTCCTTCTTTCTTTATTGTTTGAAAGAATGCTTCCATCTTACTTATAATGCCTACTTTTATTCGTAAATTATCCTGCTTTAGTATTCGTCTAATTCCATTAAACCACAGAGGTACAACAAGAATAATTGCATTTATTATAAAAATTGAGCCTAATTCACCATAAGAGGCTAAAAAAGCAGTTATGAAAAATATTGTTACTAATGTAACAATAAACATAAGTACACCTGTTGCATTACTTATATCAAGTATATCTTTATTCCATTTTGTTATTTTGTTATCTAACTCTTCAACTTGATGAATACGATCCATATCAACCTGGGTCCAGTTACTGTCAATATCAAAAGTTTTAAGCCTTACTCGACTATCATAACCTTGAACTAAGTTTAGCATAGTAGCACAAATTAGAAAAACAGCTCCTGGCCAGGGCATCAGCATTAAAACCTGAACTATAAAACCTAAAGCTATAAGTGACAAATATATCATCATTCTATTAGAATAGGAAAGACCTTTTAATACATAAAACCTCACAACATCTTGTTTTTCTGGAGGTGGAAATCCCGGTAAACGAATTCCATTATTCATACTATACTCCTTTCTTTTACTAGACCCATTGACTTCCATGCCAAATGGAGTTCTTCAAAACCATGCACATTAAAATAAAGTGGACAGGCTCCATGACAAGCTGCAAAATTTCTGCATTTTTTGCATTCTTCTGGTGCTGCTTCCTTTCCTCTTATCCACTCACATCTCTTGTTAAACCATATTGACTCAAAACCTTCTTCTAACATGTTACCCATAGGCTCGGGCCAACTTGAACAAGGAAGTATATTACCTTTTGGATCAATAGACAGTAATCCTTCACAGGCGCTGCATCCTCTATTTCCAAGCCCTTCTGCCAGTGGATTAAAAAGACATATTGGTGTCGGAGAGTACCACATATACTCAACACCAATTTTTGAGGCCTCTGACTTAATATCTTTTACTATTTTACCTATTTCACTATAACTTACAGTTAATTCATCATCACCACCTCTTCCAGCAGGTATCACTAGATTAGATGAGAATCTTTCTGCACCAATACTCCTGCAAAAATCGGGGTATTTAAGTAAGCTATTTTTATTCATTTTACATATAGTAATATGGGGATGAACAACTATCCCAGCATCTTTTAATGCCTTAAATCCTGCTATTGAAGCAGCATGGGAACCTACAACTCCAGTAATTTCATCATGCTCTTTTTCATAAGCTGATTCAATACTTACCTGTGCTGATGAAAGACCTGCCCTTGCAAGTTCTTTAGCCTTTTTTGGTGTAATTAAAGAACCATTAGTAATAAGATTTACTCTCATTTTATTTGTTTTTGATGCATATTTTATAAGTTTAGGAAGGTCTTTATTTAGCATGGGCTCTCCTCCTGTAAATGAAACACTTGGAACCTCTGCTTCATATCTTATAATGTCTAAAACCTTTTTAAAACCTTCCATATCAAGATGCTGCTTAGCTTTATTTTGAGTACAACCTGCATAACAAAATCTACACTTAATATTGCATGCATATGTGAGGGCAACTTCAGATAATACAGGAAGTTTAATATAACCAAGACTAAATTCAATCCTTTGTATTGCAGAAGTAGTATAATTTTCACATACTTCATTATTCCACATACGTGTAAAATCTACAAAAAACCGCTCTAACTGGTTTTCTGTTTCAGGATTTTCAGAGCGTGCATTAATAAAGTCCTGAACCGAACCACCGTCTAAAATATGAGCAATAACTCTAGCTCCTGTAGTATTAAGCTTAAATGCCTCATTTGGCATACGAATAAGAACATTATCACTAAGGCGCATATATACATATGGTTTTATTCTTTTTAAAAACTCATCAACCCAAGATAGTTTGTATTTTTTCACCTTGCACCTCCACTTACACAAGCCGAGTGACAAGCTGAATGGCATGCTGAGTGACAGGCTGAATGGCATGCTGAGTGGCAAGCTGAGTGACAAGCTGAGTGACAAGCATCATGGCATGCAGAATGACAGGCATATGCACCTGTATTAGAATCTAATATTGAATTAAAACTCACATTGTCAGGATTAGCTGGCATTGATGCCTCATACCTGTTAAAGTCATTTCTATATCTGCCATGATCTATTCTACTATGATAACCATACCAAAAAGGCCAGTAATTTAAATGCCCTTCATCTTCATAGTACTCTTCTTCTTCATTTTCTGAAGTTATGTTGTTTTCTTTTAGAGCCTTAGTTATTTTATCCTTATAAAACTTACGGGTTGCATTAACATCGCAATCCCATGTCTTTTTTTGCACATTATCAACAAGTTTTTGTAAAATACCTTCTATTTCTTTTTCACTGAAAACACCATCTTCTGATGCATCATACATTAAGCGTTCATATTCGTTCAAATCAGATAAAGAATTATTGTGTTGTATACGCTCAACTATCAAGGGGTCTCTTGAAACCTCTTTTAAATAGCCCAATGCTACAAGCTTTGCTAAGATAGAAGAAAGTATGCTTTTATATGGCATTCCAATAAGAAGGGCTACCTCAATTGCATCTAATTCTGTAGCAATTGTTCCATCTTTTCTAAAAGATGCTATCTCAAGTTTTGGAGGTTCCCAATCAGATCTTGCCCACTGAATTTGATCTAAAGTAGCGTGAGCTTTTACCATTGAACGGTGCTTTTTCCCAACTGCCGCAAAGGTACCAAAAAACAACATTCCCAAAGCGATTAAAAGACCTGCCCTTCCTGTTGATCTATCATTTCTATACCATCTATTATCATCTTCCCATGAATGATTATTATTTGAATCTTGGTAATTTTGATTCCAATCGTTATAATCATTTGAATCTTGGTAGTTTTGATTCCAATCGTTATAATCATTTGATTGAGATATCTGATTAAAAACATCTTCATCAATATATTGCTGGATTCTAAAATGAAACTTCACTTCAGGATTGTCCTTGTGAAGTAAAACTTGTACCCATTCAAGTCCATCTAAATTATTAACTCTATAGTCAATAAGATAATCTTCATTCATAAATTTTTCTGTAGCAAAATTATGATTAAGGAGAAATTCCTCTACTTCTTCCCTTGTAGCTGATTCTTCTTTAAAAATCAAAGGATAATTAACTTTAACAGTATAGTGTTCCATTGGCTCATCCCAACTTACAGGAGACCAATTAAACACCTTTAATCTTGTTCCGTCTTCTCGAATAGTTGTATCTAAGTATTTAGCATCTGCCATATTTGCCACAAAGCGTAGTTTATATGTGAGATGCCTTCCACCTAACCTTTTTTCATTGGCATTTATTATATCGTATTTACCACCACCAAGGTCAATTATATCAATACCATATGATGTGTTATCATCTGTTATAACCCATGCACTATCATAATCAAAGATAGGTCTAACCCTGTCAAATCCCTCCATAGTAAATGCCAGCATTGTTTTACCAGGACGCAAATTATAACGAATGGTATAAGAAACAATAGCATTTCCATCAGGGAACAAAAATACTTCAGTTTCTACAAAACCAAGATTGGCAATCTGTGATGCATTAACATTAACTATAGGAATAAGAAAAACTATTAAAACCAAAAAACATATAAAGACTTTTTTTCTCATACTACACCCCTTTTTTATATACCATAAATATACTGTATTGGCTTATGGATATTTCTTAAAGTGAATTTTTCTACTTCACTCTAAGTATAAAATTATTTAAATTTAATGTCAATTTTTTATTTCATATAATCAAATAACCCTTTAAGGAACACCTAAAATATTACTTCCATTTCACAGAGACTTATTTAGCATCAATAAAAAGCTTGGTGCATCGAGCCCTAATACTTTTTAAGTCTTTCACCACATTCTAAGACTTCTAATAACAAGTTTGGGCATCGAGCCTCGATACTTTTTAAATCTTTCACTTTACTCACACAATTCAAATAAGTCCTGTAGTGAAATAATAATGGAAGTTATATTTTCAGCATTTCTAAGGTTCTACGTTAATTATGTATTTTTTATCAAAGTTGCGATTAATGTCTGAAAAAAAGTAAACTTCAGTTGTACCTGGACTTTTAGCCTCAAAAGTATATTCATTATAATCATAAAAATACATAATTGTTTCAATAATGTTTTCATCTTCCACTATAAGTCTATACTCCCACACAGGAGGAAAACGATAACAAGGAGTTTTGGTTACTAATTTAAATGTTTCAGATACACTTACAGTAATCTCATTATCTTTAAATAAAATTGGTTGAACATTAATAAGATAATTTATACTCTGACCACTAGTAGAATGTAATGTAATTATAGTTTGCCCAGGATTTTCTGCTTTAAAATAATATGTATTGTCACTTACTCCTTCTTCATAAGTATTTTTATCCAATAGACTAACAATAAATTCATTCCTTATTTCCCATTCATAACTTTCATCTGCTAAATCATTTACCATAATATCTATATCAAAAATTTCAGACTGATAAGCATTAATTTTTAAATAAACAGGCTCAACATTGATTTTATATATTTTATCGGGATATTCATTGTTATTTGAAACAAATGTTATTTTAGTAGTACCAGGCTTCTCAGCTTTAAAAATATATCTTGTATCAGTTCTCATTAATCCCTTATAAAAGCTAGGCAAATTTTCTTGATTGCTAACAATACTTTCATCTTCTATAACACAAGTATAACGTTTACGAACACCAACACCAAACTCAGAAATATCTTCATGTTCCATGTTTACTATATCGAATAATTCAGATTCAAATGTATTAATTTGTATATATGGTTCTTGTCTATTATGATTAAAAGGTAATTCTTTATCTATTTTCAATATATACCTTTTTAAAGCAACAAGGTCTTCCAAGTCAATTTTACCATCTGAATTTAAATCAGCTACATCTAATAAATTTGATACAGGTATGTCATCTATTATTTCTAGAATATATCTTTTAAGAATTACATAATCAGTTGAATTTACCAATTTGTCATTGTTTAAATCACCAACCATAAATTGAGTTATCCCACCGTTTGTTATTTCAAGTTTTATTCTTTCTGGTGCAATTTGTTCAACATTAAAATTTTTAAAGGTCACAGGTTCCATATAGGATGGATTAACATATCGTATAGGCCTAAATTTTTTGTTTGTAGAGGCTTTTATTTTTGCAGTAATTATAGCAAATTTACCATCACTAAGTAATTGTTGATCACGTAGATGTTGATTTTTTTCACTATAATTAAAAATGATACCCTGACCATATAAAACAGGAAACTCTTCTATATCAAGCTCATAAGAAAAATCCACAAATTCAGAATCAGGTATTGCTTCACCAGGTGACACAGATATTATCTCTAAATCGCAGGAATCATAATTTAATGCAAATCTTAGTTTAGCCAAAGGTGGAACATTTGATATGCTAACAGGTATTTCTACAATATCTCCTGGGCAACCTATTACTTTTCCAATATTTAAGTGCAAAGAATTATCAATTCCATTTTTAATGGTAATTTTACCAATGTTATTGCTACCTATATTAAATTCTCCACCATAGTTATCAGTTCTTATTCCTTTAAATATTGTTTGAATAACCCCTCCTAACCTGAAAAAACTAGATCCTTTCAAGGCAGTAGGCTTTATTCTTAAAGTAATCTTTGCAAACTCTCCATTTGATTTTATTAATTCATTACCTTCTGTCTTATCATTAAATGAAAATATAATTACAGAATTTTCACTGACATACCAATTAAAGTTGTCTTCATTCTCCACTATTTCTCCATGTACTATATCTAATATTTCTAAGTCATACCCATCAAAAGCTACTTGAAAATAACACTCTGATAGACCCTGTGAAGGAACATTTGAAATTCGAAGGCTTACTGTTAAAATATCTCCCGTACTACCAGAAGCGTCTTCTATACTAATACTTATAGTATTGATTGGTGGTGGACTAAACGCCAACATACTACCACTAGAACTCAATAACACTGTAATTAGAATAAAAATACAAACTAAGGTTTTTAGCATTTTCATCATGTTTATCCCCCTTTTAGAAATTATACACAAAAACAAGTTAAACATTTGTTCATTTATTTGCAGTTAATTAAAACTATAGAAAATTGAGATTAAAGTATATAGATATATAAATATGTTTTTAATATTATTTTGTGCGTATTCACATTTTATAATATTATATCATAATATATTAAATTATTCCAACGAACTTGTTTAGATGGTTTAGATGGGTGCATATTATTTAAGTGCAGAAAAACATGAAAAAAACATTGTGAAGCAAGTTTTAGAGCCTGTTAATGGGACAAGGAAAGGGACTTAAGTTTTATCACTATAAAACTTAAGTCCCCTTTGTTATAAACATATATTAGATAATCTCAAGTATAATTCTTCTTAAAAGTACATAGTCTAATGAATTAACTAGTCCATCTCCATTTATATCAGCAGCCTGAAGACTTCTTCCTGAAAGAATAGTAATCTCAAGAATATGTCTTCGCAAAGCAACATAATCTAATGAATTAACTGCTCCATCTCCATTTATATCACCTAATAATACAGGTGGTGTTTGTCCACCGGATGTGAATGTAAACCAGTCAATATTAACAGGTCCTGTAAACCTTAGTACAATATTATTTTTCCCTGTAACTTGACTAATAGTTGTAGATAATTCAGTATAATCATTCCATCCACCTGTTGAAGGAACTTGTAAAGTACCTAAAAGAGTTCCTGTAGCACTGTTCAATCTTACTTCAATATTGGTAGGAGTCTCAACATCAGATGCAACAAATGCACTAAATCCAGTAGCACCATTTCCAAAGTCAATATTGTTAAATGTTAATGTATCACCATTTTCAATATATCCAATACCGCTGCCACCATTACCTATACCTATTTGTTCTATAGTAGAAGAATTCACAGAATCATACTCTTCAGCTTGTATTTGTGTAAAAGCACTTCTAGAATCAGGATCGGAAGTTGGTGGTGGTGGTGTCGTTTGTGGTGGTGTTGTCGTTTGTGGTGGTGTTGTTGTTGGTGGTGTTGTTGGTTGTGGTGTACCACCTGGCTTCCATATTTTAAAATTGCCACTACAGTGTATCAAACTAAGCATATAAAGCAATCCATCATAATATCTCCATCTCCCAGATGGTATTTGAACATCCCATAATGCATCAACGAAATCCCAAGTCTTAGTTGTTGTTGAAGCTAAACCAGACACTGCGTTCATAGAAACTAAACCTGGTGAATGATCATCGCTAAGTTTTCTTCCATCTATGGTGTATTGATTTCCATACTCACCAATTCCCTCATTATAAAAGAAAGATTGTATTCTGTCTGCAAAAGTATTTTGCCAAGGGTCTTTTGCCCACCATGCATAATCTAAAGCAATATTTGTAGCCACACGCCATGCATCAAATCTAAAATCTGCATGATCTCCTCCACCATAATAACTTGGTGTTCCATCAAAGTTTGCATAGTCAGGTGCTAATCCCGTTGTTGGGTGTGTTGTTTTCTTGAAAAATTCTCTACTCACATCTGCTGCTTCACTCCAGAATGAATTGTTCTTATCTGCCCAAAGAGCCCACAATTCATAAAAAGCTGGCATATGGTATGAAGGATCTGTAAATTCTGCCGCAGTTCCAATAGGACAAAATACAATTTGCTTATGATGTTTATTAAACATGTTTACACCTTGTCCATCATCCTCTTGATGAAGCATTGCATCTAAAATGGCTTGTGCTTCTGCTTTATAGTTAAAAATACCTGTTCTATCTCCCCAACGATTTGATGCAAAAAATAAGGACATTGCAATATAAACTTCACCGTCAGATGCAGGTGTACTATCCATTATGTTTCCCGCTGTACTGCATTGCCATGCAAAATAACCTTTAAAATGACCGCTAGTGTGCTGCATATGTTCTTTAGCCCACTTCCATAGCATATCAAATTCTTTCTGTTTGTTCATTTGTACAGCAATCATCAATCCATATGACATACCTTCACTTCTGACATCGTTATTTCCCGTATCTAAAATATAGGCTTTGTCAGAACCTACTGGGTAAAAAACTCTTTGTTCATCATCCCCATAAAACAATTGCTCAAACGCTGCTTCAATTTTAGAATTGATTTCTGCCTGACTTTTACCTGATTCGGCAAAAAGGCTTCGGTATGTATTGGTTTGATATGCACCTACTGAAGGTGGCACAGGTGCTTGTCTTGCATAGACCAAACTAAGTGGCATAAATGCACCTACAAATAAACCAAAACACAGTAACACGCTTAATACTTTTTTCATAGTTTTCACTTCTCCCTAACATAATATATTTTTTATTTACTAAACCTACTTTCTCTCTCTATATAGATTTTAGCATTCAATTAACATTTACACTTACAAGCAGTAAATTTAAGAATACAAAACACAGTATTCAGAATATTAAATCTCACTACTTCTAAATACTAAATTTTCTCACAAGCTTATATATCTAATAAAAATTAATATTTTATAACTTATGATTATTCAGTTATCTTTTCTGGTATTTATTCAGATTAAAATCACATATTAGATAAGAAGACTACTGCTACACCAGAATCCATCATGAAATTAATTCAGCAACTATAATAAACATTTCTCTTTTTTTAAGTTATTTCATTTTAAAAAAACTCTAAATTCCATTATTTATTTATAAGTTTATTATAATTTATATTTTATTATTATGCAATAGTTAGCAAAGTATTTAATTTTTATTCCTTGTAAATATCCACCATCAAACCATCATATTCATCTGCAATTTTTCTAACTGCTACAATGTTGTGGGTGTGATATACAGTATCACCATGTTTGTCTTTTTCTGTTCCTGCTATAAGATTACTTTTTCTAAGCTCTTGTACTAAATATTTAATATCTTGTTTGTTATTACCCGTTTCAACTACTGAAAATTTAGTCATTTTTAAACCCCATTTCTTAATTATATTTAAGTTATGTACATTACATAATTTTATACATCATGGTTAATGTATTTCAAATACACATAAAACCAACATAATAATAAACTATTTTAATATAAATAGTCAAATTTAAAATGTTCATTAGGAGCATAGATGATTATTTTTCTTCACATTTGTTACATGCACCCTTATACACCAAACAATTTGAAGCTTATGATTTTATCTGGTATAATTAAAATATACTATGTTTTGAAATATAACACACTCTATATTTTTCACTATAAGTATTTGAAAGTTCCAATCTATGTAGCATATTTCAATAAACACGAAAAATTTATTATTTTTTTATAATTAAAGGGGGATTTTTTTCATGAAAAAAACTTGTGTAATGCTTACTATTGCTACAATGTTATTTACATCACTGTTTACAGTCATTTATCTATCTGCATCAGGAGGTTATGACTATTCTACTGCATTAAATTATTCAATTATCTTTTATGATGCAAACAAGTGCGGACCTGAAGCAGGAAATGACAACTTTTTTAGTTGGAGAGGAGCGTGCCACACTACTGACGGAAGTGTAAGGGGACTAGATCTTGCAGGAGGCTTTCATGATGCAGGAGATCATATCAAATTTGGCCTGCCTCAGGCATATTCAGCATCTGTTTTAGGATGGGCATTATATGAATACAAGGATGTATTTGATTCTACAGGAAATACTGATAAACTTCTTTCTACTCTAAAACATTTTACTGATTATTTTCTTAAGTGTTATCCTGAGCCTGGTACCTTCTACTATCAGGTAAGCGACGGTCAAATAGATCATACATACTGGGGTGCACCTGAAGAGCAAACAGGTCCTAGACCTGTTCCTTATGTTGCAGATGAGTCAAATCCTGCATCTGATGTTTTAGGTCTTACATCTGCTGCCCTTACAAAAATGTATTTGAATTATAAAAACATTGATGCAGATTATGCAAATGAGTGCTTACGAGTTGCCAAAGAGCTTTACCAAATGGGTAAAAACAATCCTGGACATTATAAACTAGGTGCCTACTACCGTTCAAACTCATTTTGGGATGATTTAGCATGGGCGGCTACCTGGCTGTATGTAGCAGAAAATGACAACTCATATCTTCCAGAAATAGATAGTTACCTTTCCAATAACACTTTTTTAGGACAAACCCCATTTGAAAACAAATGGACAATGTGCTGGGATGATATGTATATGGCAGTATTCTGCAAAATGGCAGAGTTAACAGGAGAACAAAAGTATATAAATGCTATGAACTATAATCTTGATTATTGGATGAATTCCCTAACAACAACACCAGACGGCCTTAGGCATTTAGATGTTTGGGGTGCATTAAGATACGCATCTGCTGAAGCTATGCTGGCTATGTTGTACTATGAACAAACTGGAAATGAGTCATTAAAGGAGTTTGCCAAATCTCAGATAGATTATGCTTTAGGAGATAACAAAAATAATATGTCTTATCTTATAGGTTTTGGCTCAAACTATCCTAAGCATCCCCATCACAGAGCTGCTAATGGCTATACCTATGCCGGTGGAGAAAACTCCAATCCTGCAAAACACCTTCTAGTAGGAGCATTAGTCGGTGGCCCTGATGCACAAGGAAATTACGTTGACGATGTTAACCTATTCCAGCATACAGAGGTAGCAATTGACTACAATGCCGGCTTTGTTGGCGCTCTTGCTGCTATAACAAAGTATTACGGTAATTTAACATCTCCTCCACCTACATCTGATCCAGAATTGTTATGGTATGAGGTTGGTGATATAAATCTTGATGGTAAAATAGACACTACAGATTTAGTTTTAATGAGAAGATATATTTTAGAGATAATTGACAAACTTCCCTATGAAGATATGGATAACCTTAGAATTCCAATAGCAGATGTTAATGGAGATGGATATATAAATTCTACAGATTATATGTTAATGCGACGATATATATTAGAAATCATAACTGAATTCCCAGTAGAATATGATATTTATGGAAATATAGTTAACTAAAATTAAAAATAAAAAGTAACTGTTGCACAACTAAGATACCTATGAAATATTACTTATTAAACCATTTGTCAATAAAGTAATAGAAATTGAGTGCATATTATTTAAGTGAAGAAAAATGTGGACGAAACATTGGAAAACCAAGTCTTAGAGCCAGTTAATTCGCCGAGTAAAAGGAGAGCATCCTTCTTAGTAAAGGAAGTTTTGCAAAGGCCCCGAGGAGTATTTACTGGCTCTAGACTGGAAAACTTAAGTTTTTAGAATATTTTTCTTCACATTTATTTAATACACCCATAGAAATTGACGTAAAACAATAACTGTAATTACTACTAAGTAAGATTTTGAATTTGTATCTTATATTTCCTGCTCTGGTCTTAGAGTTATTTTTGAAAAATCAGATAAACTCACACTAATATGAATTGGATATTTAAAATTATCATTAAAAATAAATCCAATACCTATATTATAAATTGGCTCTCCCCAACAATAAAAAGAAACACTGGAATTCTCAATAATATAGTCAAAGTCTAATTGATCAATTAGTTTGTTAATATTATTAATATAGTCTATTGATGTCTGGCTTTTATCCTCTATAAAGCCTTTTGTCTC
Organism: Acetivibrio alkalicellulosi; assembly: GCA_008125075.1. Classification (GTDB taxonomy): domain Bacteria; phylum Bacillota; class Clostridia; order Acetivibrionales; family Acetivibrionaceae; genus Herbivorax; species Herbivorax alkalicellulosi. The sequence continues at coordinate 1,276,828 of VLTH01000002.1, forward strand.
TTCTAGCTTTTCAAGACAAATATTCACAAGCTCTTCTTTAAATCCTTCATATCTTTTTGCATTATATTTAATAATTTCATTTAAGTTGACACTTTTTTTGCCAATTAAATCAAATGAAATTAACTTATTAAAATCTTCATTAGTTATATGAAAACTATTATCAATAATACCATAACTACTATTAAATGATAAAATACCGTAATTATTAAATAAAGTATAAAAATCTATGTTTAGATTATGCCTATTTGCAAATTTAAGAGAACTGTAAATACTGTTCCTATAATCTTCTTCATATATTTCAGGTATTATTTCATGTATCTCTAGATTATCTAAGTAATTACTTTTTACCATTTCTTCAATTATACTAATGATAGTTTCATTAAGTTTTGTTTGGAATTGCTCATCTCTTAAACCACCAATTTCATAATATCTTACGTTTACATTTAATTCCTTATTAAAAAGTGTTCTCTTATAAGTGTTGATTCTTTGAGTAAGAAAAATATTATTTTTATGTACCATCATATCATCATATATGTAAATTGATTCCTCATTTTTTTGGTATAAATCCATAACTTCTACATAATCATCTATTTCCACCAAAGGTATATTGGCAGAAAAGTACTTTAAAAAAACTCCTTCTTCAGGTCTAAATATTATTTGCAAATTTGAATCTGAAATTGAAAAATTCTGATCAGCTTTTATAGATAAAAATGGCCTTTTAAAGATTTCTTCTTCATCCAATCCTGAGCTTAAAATACTTATAGGAACATAGTCATTTATTAGATTTATATAATCTGTCCCCTTAGTAAATATGTCTACTAAAGAAAGTCGTTTTCCATCCGTAAGTCTATACAAGAACCCAGCTATTGTCCGAACACTAAATTCTGTGTTGTTATGATTATAAATATTAAAACACAAAAGATTGTTTGAATTTAATGTTATATTATAATATGCATTATAGAGATCATTTTCAGCTAATTCCTTTACAATATCCTCAATAATAGAATTGTTTAATTCTTCTTGAAGAGCAGAGTCTTTAAGCCCCTCTATTTGGGGAAAGCTTAATTTAGCTTGTATATCATTAATATAAACATTTTTTTCTAAATCTTTTATCATTATTCCATTTGAAACTAAAAACATGGCTTTATCTTCTTTCTCATAAAACCTGGACTCTTCTATTTCCACGGCATTATTGTAGTGTTCTATTGGATTGTTGCCATCATTTCTTTCACATGCCGATGAAAAAAATAAAAATGTAAGAATTATTATTATTTTAGAAACTCTTTTCATATCATTATTCCTCACAATTAAATAGTATTATAGTTAACAGTTCCCATATAAGCCATAATTAATTAAAACAAAATATTTTTTTCACTCAGGTATTATTACTGGTACATAACGCGCTTCTTCAGCGGTTTTTTGCCCAGGTTCAGAAAGAAGCCAATTCAATAGTTTTCTTGATGGTGCATCTTGGGGATCAGACTTTTTAAGTACTGCATAATACGCACTTGTAAAGGGATATATTTCTTTTGATATAGATTCATTGTCAGGATTAATACCATCTATTTGAAGGATTTTTATATTATCATTGCTGTACATAAGGCTTGCATAATAATAAACTGAGTATCCTATGGCTCCCTCAGAGTTATCATATCCTGCTACCTGGTTTATTAGTTCATCCATAGCACCCACCATCATTTTAGGCTCTGCCATTTCTAAATCCTTCATAACTATTTGTTCCATAAGAGTTTGACTTCCCGAAGTAGGATTTCTTTGAAAAGCAATTATTTCAAGATCATTGCCACCTACGTCTCTCCAATTTGTAATCTTTCCTTGATATATATCCCTAACTTCACTTGATGTCAAAGAATCTACAGGATTATCTGAATTTACAAGAAAGACAAAACCCTCTTTTACAACAGGAACTACTTCTAGTTCTATATTTGCATTCTCTGCAATTTGAAGTTCATGTTTAGAAGGTTCTGTAACAAAAATAATGTCTGCCTTATCTTCAATAAGGTTCATATATGCATTGTGAGTTTTATTATGATTTACAAAATCCATCGCCTCTTGGTCTGATAGACCTAAAAGTTCTGATACTATAGCTTCCGAAAGTGGAATTGTTGCAGTCGAACCATCAATACGTGCAAATGTTTCTTTTGAAAAAGTGTCCTTATCAGAATTCCCCCATTGGCATCCTGATGTCATTAATATTACTAAACTAACTAGAATAAAGAGTATTTTCTTCATGTGTTTGCCCTCCCTGTTTTTGCTATAAAACATTTATATGTAATTAAGTTTAATGCATTAAACCTGTTGTGTCAAGATTTAAATAAAATCTCTTATAACCTTATGTATGCGTTGCAGTTTTTTTTGTTTAGAGTATTAGTTTAAATACATAAGAGTTGCCCTTCGATATATTTTCGAATTTGTTGATCATACTTTTTTTAATAAGCAAAAAACACTGGCCTTTAAAGCCAGTGTTTTTGATATTTTTATCTGAGTAAGTCTATAAGCCGGGTTCTGTATTTGATAGTCATCTATCTAGGCTCTGCATTTCTACAGAGCTCAAGCCACCTACCCGGGACTAGCGGGCCGCTTTAACATCCCTCTATACGGTGTTGCACCAGGTGGGGTTTACATAGCCGACAAGTCGCCATGTCGCTGGTGAGCTCTTACCTCACCTTTCCATCCTTACCTTCCTAGATGTTAGAGGTTGGAGGTTAGATGTTAGAAAGGAATACCTTTTCTAATTTCTAGCCTACATTCTCTAACATCCAGAAGGGCGGTCTATTTCTGTTGCACTTTCCTTGAAGTCGCCTTCACCGGGAGTTACCCGGCACCCTGCCCTATGGAGCCCGGACTTTCCTCATGTACGGTCTTTCGACACTATACATGCGACTATCTGGCTTACTCAAATTATATACAATTTTAATAACAGATTTTATTATACATTCATTTTGAATAAATGTCAATAAATCTTAAATGGGTCTTCTTCCACATTATTACTCATAATATCTATTTGTGAAAACTCTTTTGACAAAACATCAACCAGCATTGGTACAACAATTTTTTCTGTATTAAAATGTCCTGCATCTATCACACACATCTCCATTTGAACCATATCCATTGCATTATGATATTTAACATCACCTGTTACCAATATATCAGCTTTCGACTTTACCATATGATTAAGTCCTTCATCATAGCTTCCACAAAACACTGCTACTTTTTCAATATCTTTTTCTACCCTTCCTATTACACGCAAGTTTTTTATATCTAGTTTTTCTTTAACTGACTTAATGAAGTCATGGAAGGATATTGGTTCTTTTAGCATACCTATCTTCCCAAATCCATATGACTTTCCATCCATATTAAGTTGATATACATCATAAGCAACTTCCTCATATGGATGAGCTTTTATCATTGCGTTAATTACCCCATTTAATTTATTTTTAGGAACTATAGTTTCAAGTCTTATTTCTTCAACATGTTCAAGTTTGTGTTTAGAACCTATGTATGGGTTTGATCCCTCTAATGGGTTAAATGTGCCTGTTCCCTTTGTCATAAATGTACAGTCACTATAATTACCTATCCATCCTGCTCCCTTACTACTCATTGATTGACGAACCAAATCAACACTTTCTTCAGGGACAAAAACAACAACCTTGTACAAACTCTCAGTTTTATAGTTTTTCAAATTCTTTATGTCACTAAGTTCTAGAGTTTTTGCAAGATATTCATTAATCCCTCCATCTGCAACATCTAAATTTGTGTGAGCACAGTATACTCCAATGTTGTTTTTTATTAATTTGTGAATAATCTCTCCCTTAATATCATCCTCATTTATTCTCTTTAAACCCTTAAAAATTAAAGGATGATGGGATATAATCAAATTAATGGATTTTTCAACTGCTTTATCAACCACCTTTGTTGTCACATCAAGACATACCATAATTCTTTTAATTTCATTATCCCTGCCACCTATAATAAGACCTACATTATCATAATCTTCTGCAAGATTTGACGGCGCATAAATCTCCATAAACTTAATAATATCCTTAAATCTAATGCTCACTTTTAATTCACTCCTTTATAAACAATTAAGTGCATTATATAAATTCTTTTTCAACTTTAAATATTCTGCTTTTTTTATAGATTCTTTTTCCTTCATATTTTCCATTTGGTTTATAATTTTGTCAAGCTGATCTATTTTATTTTGCAAGTGTTTTTTTAATAATGGATCTCTCTTTTCAAAAAGCTTTTCACCAATATGATAATATATCTCATCTTTTTTTTGATTACATCCTGCCCACTTACAGGCAATAACATTATATATTTTGTGGTCTTCTTTAGCTAAGGCTTCATCATATACTTCAAAGCCATTTTCACAAAGCCACTCATGTACAACTTCAATGGCATACATGGGCTGAAGTATTAGAGCATTAGCTTTTTTAACCTTATCTAAACTCTTTTCCAATAATTCTTTTATTAGCATTCCGCCCATACCTGCAATAATTACAACATCTATCTCATTATCAAGTATTGACTCAAGACCACTTCCAATTCTTGTTATCACTTTATCTGAAACTCTATACTCTTCTATATTTTTTGTTGCTACATTTACTGGCCCTATTCTTACATCTGATGCAATGGCTTTTGTACAAATATTATTTTTAACAAGAAAAATTGGTATATATGCATGATCGGTCCCTATATCGCTGACAATATTGCATTTTGGTGTCATATCTGCAATCAGCTTAAGACGACCTGTTAATTCCATCTTAGTTTTCTCCTTCCTCATTATTATTTCTATAATTATATATTTAAATTCTGAGCATAATAAATAGTATACCATAAAATTAAGGAGTTGTTTTAGTGATTCAAAGTTTTAGAGTATTAAATGTTAAAGATACCCAAAGTCCTTTAGAATCATTAGTACTATACAACAGTCCCACAAATAATTTTAAAACATCTGATAAGAAAATCCCTTGTTCTAATATTACTAAAGAACAGGACAATTTTGAAACATTCCTCGAAAAAAGAAAATAAGGAGTCTTAAAAAGACTCCTTATTTTCTTTTAGTGGGCCTTCAGGGACTCGAACCCCGGACCTACCGGTTATGAGCCGGTTGCTCTAACCAACTGAGCTAAAAGCCCTCTTGGCTCCTCAAGTTGGACTCGAACCAACGACCCTGCGGTTAACAGCCGCATGCTCTACCAACTGAGCTATTGAGGAACATCTGTGCCTTGACAATAATCGTCAGACACAAATAATATTATACATACGTACTTATATCAGGTCAAGAATTATTTTAACTACATTATTTGATATTATCCTTACATTTCGTTTGTTTTTGATCATTTACTTCTTTTTTCTTCACAATACTATATTTTAAACATAATTTGATCCTTAATCTGTGGTCTCAACAGTCTTATTTCTATACTCTAACAATAGTTCTCTTAATTGTGTAGCGTGCATTCCTTCTTCTTCTGCAAATTTTTTAAAGACATTTTTTATTTTTTCATCCTCGCTCCTTTTTGAGTACATTTCATAGTCTCTTACCATCTCCATTGAATTTTCCCATGCTCTCAATAATCTGTCATAAGTAGTATACTCAACTTGGTTGTTGTTGATATCACCCATTATTTTTACCTCCATTGTAAAATTAATTTCTATAATTTATAGTTCTTCAAAAGTCCATTATATATTCACACAATATTATTATCTTGTTTAAACATGTTAAACGTGTTTTTATAAATAAATTTAAAAGCCTTTAAAACATATTGCTTTTTATCTAAATTTATTTTAAGATACTACTAGTATATTTATTATACTCCCCTAGATCCCGTGATTTAGCAAACCGCTAAATTTACGGGATACTTTTTATCTATAGATAAAACAGTCTTTCACTTTGTTCCAAGACTTCTAATAAAAAAACCCGATATAAATCGAGTTTTAATCTAAGTAATCTTTAAGTTTTTTACTTCTGCTTGGATGCCTCAATTTCCTCAACGCCTTTGCTTCTATCTGACGTATTCTCTCCCTGGTTACATTAAACTCTTTTCCAACTTCTTCGAGGGTTCTTGCTCTACCATCATCAAGTCCAAATCTTAGCCTCAAAACCTTTTCTTCCCTTGGGGTCAATGTATCCAACACATCAATAAGCTGTTCTTTTAAGAGAGTAAAAGCTGCTGCTTCAGACGGAGCTGGAGCATCATCATCTGGTATAAAATCTCCTAAGTGACTATCTTCTTCTTCTCCAATTGGAGTCTCTAAAGATACAGGCTCCTGTGAAATTTTCATAATATCCCTTACTTTTTCAACAGGCATATTCATTTCTTTTGCAATTTCCTCTGGTTGTGGCTCTTTTCCAAGCTCTTGCAAAAGTTGTCTTGATACTCTTATAAGTTTATTAATAGTTTCTACCATATGAACAGGTATTCTAATAGTCCTTGCCTGATCAGCAATGGCTCTTGTAATGGCCTGTCTTATCCACCATGTTGCATAAGTACTAAACTTATATCCTTTTCTATAATCAAACTTTTCAACCGCTTTTATAAGCCCTAAATTTCCCTCTTGAATCAAATCTAAAAAAAGCATTCCCCTACCAACATATCTTTTAGCTATACTTACAACAAGTCTTAAGTTTGCCTCCGCAAGCCTTCTCTTTGATTCATTATCTCCTTCTTCCATTTGCTGTGCTAAATTGATTTCTTCTTCTGCACTCAAAAGAGGTACCTTCCCTATTTCTTTTAAGTACATTCTGACAGGATCATCAATACTTATTCCTTCAGGAATAGAAATATCAAGATCTTCTTCTGTCAATTGGATATCTTCCATTTCTGACTCAATATCACCCACTACATCTATTCCCATGTTTTCAAGGCTTTCATATACCTTTTCAATAAATTCAGGCTCAACATCAGTTTCCTCAAAGGCATCCATTATTTCCTTATAGGTTATCATTCCTTTTTGTTTGCTTTTTTCAACTATCTCAAGTAAAATTGCTTTTTTAACATCATTATTGGGTTTCACTTACTGCCCCTCCGTTCATTAGAATGTACCTCTACGGCTACAAAAAACACTGACTCTCATCTTAAGATATACTTAACTACTTTAATTGCAGTTTAGCTGCTATGGAACATAAGATACTTCACACTATTACAAAACACTGGCCTATTTGATATGTTGCCTAAAAATTAAATTTTAATAGTTTTTTAATATCTTATACCACTATATACTTTTCTTTTTGTACAGTATTTTTTGTAATTCCAATTTCAAACTATCTGTTTCTTCTTTTTTATTTGTTAAAGAAGATAATAAGTCTAAAATTTCTTTTTCTCTTTTTTCAAGCTTAAACAAATCTGTTTTTTTAATTATATCCATAATAGCTTTTATATTATCATCAAAATTGCATTCCCCCTGTATTAATCTTACAAATATATTAGAAACTTTACCTTCCGCTAAATTTATTAGCTCAGCAGGTACTATTCCTTTATTCTTTTCAAGTCTTTCAAAAACTATTTTAGCCAGCTTTTTATTGTCCTCATCTTCAAAATACTCAGGTGTTACTTTATCTTTTACAAGCTTATATAATGAATTATCTATACTAAGTAATGACAATAAAATTCTCTCATTATTAACATGTCTTTCAAATTGACCTTTGTCTTTACTCCATTTGATTTTACCTTTGCCTTCAACATTCACTGCTACTGGCTTAAAGCCCATTCTTGGCTTAATCCTTTTTAATACTTCTGCAAAAATTGACTCTTGAGAGATTTCATATTCTTTTGCTATTTTTTTTATATACATCTCTCTTTCCATATCATTGTCCATTTTTGATAGCAAATCTGCAGCCTTGTTTAAAAAAATTACTTTCTCATCAGTATTATTCGTATCAATTTCATTTTTTAAAGCTTTTATTTTATAATCAACTAATGATAATGCCTTATTAACTAAAGTATTAAACTCTCCTGGACCCTTTTTCTTTATAAACTCGTCCGGGTCTTTCCCTTCAGGTATCTGTAGTACCTTTACATTACATCCTAAATTGTTTAATAAATCAAGTCCTCTCATCGCTGCATTCATTCCTGCAGTATCAGCATCATAGGCTATAATGATTTCTTCTGTATATTTTTTCAATAATCTCCCTTGACTATCAGTTAAAGCAGTTCCAAGAGAAGCAACTGCATTTGTTATTCCATACTGGAAAAGGGATATTACGTCCATATAGCCTTCTACCACAATAATTGTCTTATGTGAGGAGTTTTTTGCAAAGTTTAATGCGTATAAGTGCTTTCTCTTATTATACACAAGTGTTTCGGGAGAATTCATATACTTAGGTTGTGAATTATCCAAAATTCTACCACCAAAGCCTAAAACATTTCCTCTTAAATCAAATATCGGAAACATGATCCTTCCCCTAAATCTATCATAACAAGTATTCTGCTTACTCTTTAGTATTAATCCACTTTCTAATAGAATATCATCATCATACCTCTTACTTTTTAAATATTTATATAATGCATCCCCACCTGTTGATGAATATCCTATTCCAAATTTTCGGGATATATTTTCACTTACTCCTCTTTCCTTTAAGTAGCCTTTTACCGTGCTGTTTTGAGTGTCATTTAATCTCTCATAAAAAAACCTTGCTGCTTCAACATTGATTTTTATTAACTCTATTTTTTTCTTTGCAATTTCCTTATGTTCTCCATCTTCACCTTCGGGCAGAATTATTTTTGCCTTATCTGCTAGCAGCCTAATTGCTTCTATATAATCAAGATTCTCAACAGCCATTATAAACTGTATGACGCTTCCACCATTACCACATCCAAAACAATAATACAACTGTTTTAACTGATCAACATAAAATGATGGCGTTTTTTCATTATGAAAAGGGCAAAGTCCAAAATAACCTTTTCCTTTTCTTTTTAGCTGAATGTATTCACCCACCACATTTATAATGTCATTACTTATTCTCACTTCTTCAATTAATTCATCTGGATAAAATCTCTCCATATTTTTTTCCTAAAAACAACTCCTTTTAATATACATCTTGTAATGTTCAATTAATATTTCTTCGACATATTTATTAATAATCCTTCTTTTCTTCGTCAAAATGATTTAATTTGTATTATACTATGTATAATTATTAATTTATAACTAAAGTAGATTTCTACATAAAGTTTAAATTTCCTTCTTTCTTGAAGTAAATTATAAATTAATAAAAAACTCGGGGCATTTTTAGCCCCACTTTTAAAAAGTCCTCACTTTTATTTTTTTTAAATCACAAAAATATTCTTTCATCTTTTTTGCAAATTTATACATTAATAATGGGTCGATGCATTAAAGCCCGACCCTTCTAATATTTTTACTTTGCTTAAATCTTTTTCATATGCCCATAAGATATTAACACTTAAAGGTTTTTTAGTGCCATGACGCAGGTATAAATATCTCGTGAAATTTTTTCACTGCGTATCTATCTGTCATTCCAGCTATATAATCACATACTACCCTTTGCAGACATGACTTTCCAAGCATTTTTGCGGCCTCTTCTGATAAAAACTCTGGTTTGTCATTTAAATAAATATATAGTTCTTTAATAATATTTTGTGCCTTCATCTCATCTTTTTTTGCTTTTGATCCAACATAAACATTTTTAAACATAAAATCTCTTAGTTCATTTTTTGCGCATTGAAAATCGTTGCTCATTTTTATAATATCAGAATCTTTACTTTGCTCTATAATATTAACAATCATGTTGTTTATTCTTTGGCTTGAATTATTTCCCAAAACCTTAACACATTCTTTTGGGAGACTATCATCACTTATTATTCCACCTCTTATAGCATCATCAATGTCATGATTAATATACGCTATTCTATCGGCAAATCTAATAATTTGACCTTCTAATGTATCCGGAATAGTATCACCCGTATGATTCTTTATTCCATCCCTTACTTCCCAAGTTAGATTAAGCCCCTTATCTTTTTCTAACACATCTACAACTCTAAGGCTTTGCTCATTGTGTTTAAATCCAAATGAACACAGTTCATTTAAAACATTTTCACCTGCATGTCCAAAGGGAGTATGTCCTAAATCATGACCTAAAGAAATTGCTTCTGTCAAATCTTCATTAAGTCTAAGGCTTCTTGCTATTGTTCTTGCAATTTGTGATACTTCTAAAGTATGAGTTAGCCTTGTCCTGTAATGGTCACCTTCTGGTGAAATAAAAACCTGGGTCTTATGCTTAAGCCTTCGAAATGCTTTTGAATATATTATTCTGTCCTTATCTCTTTGAAAACAAGTTCTTATATCACATTCTTTCTCATTAACTTTTCTTCCCTTAGATTTTGAACTCATGGTAGCATGTGACGAAAGTATTTTTTCTTCGAGCTTTTCTATATTATGTCTAATCAGCATTTTTTCACTTCCTTAAAACTTAGGAACGCTGAAAAATATAACTTCAAACATTCCTTATATTATTTCTACTATTTTTAAATCTTTATTAACAGTCAAATCTATATATTTATCTGATACTTTAACAATAGGCTTAGAAACATGCCTTTGGTTTATATATATTATTTCACCTGTATCACCAGAATTTAGTTTGACATAATCACCAATATAATATGATGCAATGTTATTTAAAAAAGCACTAACAGCTTTTACATCAAGTTCTCCCAATGTTTTTTCCTCCATCATTTCAAATACCTCAAAAGGGCTCTCTCTTTCCCTGTAAACTCTATTTGAAGTCATTGCATCAAAAATATCAGCCACAGATATTATTTTAGCAAACTCATGTATTTTGTCACCCTTTGCACCTGTAGGGTAACCACTTCCATCTTCCCTTTCGTGGTGCATTAATACAGCAAGGCAAACATCCTTGCTAATACCACTCTCTTTTTCAATCATTCTATATCCATATACTGCATGTTTTTTGATTTCTTCATATTCATAATTTGTAAGCTTTCCAGGTTTATTTAGTATTTCTAAAGGAACTTTTATCTTTCCTATATCATGAAGTAATGCTGCTTGTACAAGAGTTTGAATTTTTTCACTGCTATATTTAAGCCACTTACCTATAAGCATTGATAAAAGCGATACATTAATACAATGAGTATATGTATACTCATCTACATTTTTTATTTGCTTTATACATCTTACAATATCCCTTTTCTCATTTGACATCTTTATAACTGATTCAACTACCTTTTTAACCTTTTTGTCATCTATACCTTTGTTTTCTGATAAACTATGCAGTATTTCTTTGGTATACTCAATATCTTCATTGTAAGAATTTTGAAAACTTTGATTAATTTCATTAGAAGACAATTTAACATCTTCTATGATATTGATTTTATACAAATTGTGTTTCTGAATTTTTTTTATAAGGTGATCATCAAGTATTGTGCCTTCTGAAATTATTATAGAACCATAATCATTTAAAATAGTTTCAGCCACCTTCATACCTGGCTCTAAATCATATAGATTAATCAGTTTTTTACTCACATCATCACCCTTTATCAAAGTTTGAATTTGATCTTTATAAAATTATATCATAATTTTATAACTTTGTACTGTTTTTTAATTATTTTGTATTATTTTGTTTAAAAGCAATGGTAAACATTTAATATTGCTCCATTTAAAATATTATGTTAACATGTATAGAAGTAATCTAGTATTTCTTAAAATACATTAAAATATCAAATATGCCGAATTTACTTCTAAAAATCTCTTTAGAAAGGATCATGGAAGAAATGCACACTAACACATTATTTAAAAACATAAAGAAAATGGCTCAGGAATTTAACAAAGTTAACAAGTTTTCAAAATCAATAATAAAATATGGCACTCAAATATCTTTAGCCCTACTATTTGCAGGCACAATTGTTATTGTTTTAAACCATAGAGTACTTAGCTACAACAGTCAATTAGTATATATAGGAACTTTAGTGGTGAGAAACAGTTTCATTATTCTTGCACAGGCAATAATTGGTGGTCTTCTTATTGATTATATTACTAAAAAAAATTAGGAATTGATTCTTTTATTCAATTCCTAATTTGCCATGTTCTTCTTTATTTTTTACTTCAACAGTCCTATTAGTATTATCTAAAAATACAATTTTAGGTGTATAGTTTTTTGCCTTATCTCTCTCAATCAATACATAAGATATTATTATTACAATATCACCAGGATGAACTAACCTTGCAGCTGCTCCGTTAAGGCAAATGACACCACTTCCTCTTTTACCTGGTATAACATATGTCTCAAATCTATTTCCATTATTATTATTCACAACTTGAACCTTTTCATTTTCAAAAATATCTGCAGCATCCATCAAATCTTCATCTATAGTTATGCTACCTACATAATCAAGGTTAGCTTCTGTCACCTTTGCTCTATGAATTTTTGACTTTAACATGGTTATAAACATTTTACTTAACCTCCCTTACTCACAAGCTATTATCATATTATCAATAAGCCTGGTTTGACCAAATTTTACTGCCAGTGCTAAAAGAACATTTCCTTTTAAAAAGTCAATCTGTTCAAGACTGTCTCCATCAACTGCATCTACGTAATCAATTATAGCATCTTTTTCAGTATTAATCCTTTGTATAATAAAGTCAATAATTTTCTCTCTATTTCTTTCACCCTTATTGATGAGCTCCTTAGCTTCAAATAATGATTTTGACAGTATTGTTGCAGATAATCTATCTTTTTCACTTAAATAAGCATTTCTTGAGCTCATTGCAAGACCATCATCTTCACGAATAGTAGGACATGTAACAATTTCCACATTTAAGTTTAAGTCACTGGTCATTTTTCTTATTACAGCAACCTGTTGAGCATCTTTTTGACCAAAATAAGCTTTATCAGGCTCAACAATATTAAATAGTTTATTAACTATTGTAGTTACTCCTCTAAAATGATCAGGTCTTGACTTTCCACATAATAGATTTGTTATTCCTTCAACATTTACATAAGTTTTATATCCTTTGGGATATATTTCTTCTTTAGTTGGAATAAATACAATATCAACTCCCGCCAATTCTGCTTTCTTCAGATCACCATCTAAATCACGTGGATATCTTTCAAAGTCTTCATTTGGGCCAAATTGAGTAGGGTTAACGAATATACTCATTATTGTATAGTCGTTATGACGTAATGATGTTTCTACAAGAGACATATGTCCTTCATGAAGATATCCCATAGTTGGAACAAATCCAATTGTTTTTTCCGTTCTCTTTTGACTTCTCACTATAGATTTTATTTCAGCTATTTTTTCTACTACTCTCATATACTTTCTTAATCTCCCTTTTATAAAATTCTTCAGCTATCTATAATCTTTTCAAGTAATTAAAGCCTCTTTATTATATCCTCATCAACCACAAATGAATTTTTAATGGTAGGAAACAGTTCCTTATCAACTTCATCCATATAGTTATTAACAGCACTTTTAATAAGACTTCCTACATCTATGTACTTCTTTGCATGTTTTGGGCTAAAATCACCTGCTAATCCAATTATATCATGTGTCACAAGCACCTGACCATCACAAGATGGACCAGAACCTATACCTATTGTTGGAATATCCAGCTTTTTTGTAATAAAAGCCGCCAATTTGTAAGGAACACACTCTAAAACAATTGAAAATACTCCTGCCTCTTGCAGCGCCAATGCATCAGAATATATTTTTTGTGCAATCTCAAATGATTTACCTTGTGCTTTATGACCTCCAAATAGATTAATTGATTGTGGAGTATATCCTAAGTGGCCCATAACAGGTATACCTGCTTTTATAATAGCTTTAATATCTTCTGCTATTTCTATGCCTCCCTCAAGCTTAACAGCCTTACAACCTCCTTCACTTACAAGCCTTCCAGCATTTGTGACACTGTCACTAATGCCTGTGTGATAGGATAAAAAAGGCATATCACCAATTACAAAAGCTCTTTTAGTAGCCCTAGATACTGCCTTAATGTGATGCACCATATCATTCATAGTTACTTTTAATGTGTCTTCATATCCTAGTACTACCATCCCTAATGAGTCTCCCACCAGTATTGAATGCACACCTGTCTCATCAAGAATTTTAGCTGTAGGGTAATCATATGCTGTTAAAATAGAAATTTTATTTTTTTTATCTTTAAATTCTTTAAAATGTGAAACTGTAAACTTATCAGTCATAAACTCACTCCATTTCTTTAAAAAATTATATTAACAAACGTAATTATATGTAAACTCCAGTAAAGAAATTTAAAATTAATCATATTTTTTACAATTTCTATGCTTTAATAAAAGCTTGGGGCATCGAGCCCCTTCGCTTTTAAGTCTTTCACTTTCGTTCCAAGACTTCTAAAAAAAGCCAATTCAAACAGAATTGACTTATATTAATCAAATTTATTAATATTATCTTTTCTGTCTCTGTCCAACAGGATCAAAGCAGTACTATTTTATTTTAAATGTTAACAATGTATGTGTGGTTCAATTGATACCACCCAGTCACAGTTAAATTTTAACATAGTAACAATGAAAAATCAACATTAAAACTAAATAAAGGTTACATGTAGAAAAATACTAAAAGGGGCTGTCCCAATAGCAGTTTTTAAAACTGATTGGGACAGCCCCTTTTATAAGAATTTACTATAAATATTACGCCTTTGCAGGCTTGTTTGAAATTGTTTTCTTTTGCTGTGATTTTTTCCACATTACCCATAGTGGACTTGCAATAAAGATTGATGAATAAGTTCCACTTGCAAGACCAATAATTAATGGAAATGAAAATTCTTTTATTGATCCAATTCCATTTATTGAAGCAAGAACATAAACTGTTACAACACAAGTAAGTGTTGTTATAGAAGTATTAATTGATCTTTTTAAAGACTGAGTAATACTTTTATTAACTAGACCTTCAACAGTATCTTTTCTTGAAATCTTTGTATTTTCTCTTATTCTATCGTATATAACTATTGTGTCATTCATAGAATAACCTACAATGGTCAATACTGCTGCAATAAATGATTCATTTAATGGTATCCCAAATATTGTATACACAGATAGCATTACAGCAACATCGTGTACAAGAGCAACAATAGCAGTTAATCCAGCAAATAGACCTGACATAATATTAAATCTTATCCAGATATATAGAAGCATTAAAATTGAAGCTATTATTACAGCTGTAATACCTCTTTGCTGAAGCTCCCTACCTATTGATGGACTATAACTTCCAAATCTCATTTCTGCATCTTCTTTAATGTCAAATTCCTCTCTTAAGGCAGAAATTACTGCTCTTCTTTCATCGTCATTTAAATCTTCTTTTGTAGCAACACTAACAATCAAAAAATCAATTCTTCTATTGTCTGTTGTATCTAACGTATGTGATTTTTGAGCTATAATTCTTTTATCAACAGCAGATGATGCAACTTCTTCTGCTCTTTGAATATCAAAAGTATCATCATTCATTTCAATTTGTATAACAGTACCCCCCTGGAACTGAATGTCAAGTACAAATCCGCCATTATATATAAGACCAATTATACCTGTAACAATTATCAGTCCAGATAGTATGAAAAAGTAGTTTCTTTTACTAAAAAAATCAAACATTTGCAGTCCCTCCTTTTACTCCATATAGCCAAAGCTTTTTTGCAGAACCCATTCCTGCAATTGTACGAAGCAAAATCCTTGTTATTAGTATTGCAGTAATAAAGTTTAACACAACACCAATTCCCAATGTAAATGCAAAGGACTGTATAGGACCTGTTCCAAACATAAACAACACAGATGCAGCAATTAGTGTAGTAATATTACCATCTAATACAGCTGTAACTGCTCTTCTAAATCCAGAGTCAATAGCTGCCTTTACTGTCTTTCCTGCTTTAAGTTCTTCTTTTATTCTTTCAAAAATAATTACATTGGCGTCTACACTCATACCTATTGTCAGAATAATCCCTGCTATTCCAGGAAGAGTCAATGGTATACCAGATGCTGCTATAATTAATACTAGAGCTATAACCTGTCCTAATAGTGCTATACAGGATAAAATACCTGGTAGCCTATAGTATAAAATCATAAAAAGCCATATTAAAAGTAACGCAATTATTCCAGCCTGAACACTTATATCAAGTGCACTTTGACCTAATTTAGGACTTACTGAGTCTACTTCTCTAGCTTCTAAACTAAAAGGCAATGCACCTGATGAAATCAATCCTGCCAACCTGTTAGCTTCTTTTACTGTATCTTCTGGGAACATATTTCCAAATGATATTCTAGCTTCGGTACCTGCTGGTATCCTAGCATTAACAGTTGGCGCAGAAATAAACTGATCATCTAAAAAGATTGCTATTGGCTGACCAACTAGTCTTCCTGTAGCCTCTTCAAATCTCCTAGACGCTTCACTAGTAAGTTTCAAAGCAACTTCTGATCTTCCTCTTTCACCAATTGCAGGTCTAGCTTCACTAACATCATTACCTTCTACAACAATTCTACCTGTTGGAAAATACTCTCCTGTAAATTCATCTCTCATATCCTCATCAACTTCTTGGAAAGTCAATAATGCTGTTTGTCCAATATCATCTAAAGCTGCTTGAGGATCAAAATTAGTCTCACCTTTTGCCCAAGGGATCTCAATTACTATTCTTCTAGCTGTCCTATCAATAACAACCATTCTGTCATAAATCTGCTTGTTGTCTAATCTTGCTTCAATTATACTTTTTGCTGCATTTAATTCATCATCAGTAGGAGTAAGCCCCTCAGGTGCAACAAGTGTTGCACGAATACCACCACTAATATCAATACCATACTTGATATTTTCTCCTACATTTTTAACATCTACATCTAATCCAGGAATATTAATCCCTGCTATTGCTATATAGGTTAAAATACCAATTATCAATATAATTAAAAAACTTTTAACCCCATCGCCTGACTTCATCTGTAAAATTCCCCCTTTTTATTCTTGTCCACATGACGATATTATATAACTATAACTAACTATAGTCAATACATATAATAGGTCACGGTCTTAACATTTTAAGGTTTTTATAGTAAATGTGTACCATTTATTATGAGCTTGAACTGTAAACCTAAAAACTCTGCTGCTCTTCTATTCATAGTCATTCTGCCTAAAAATATTTCAAAATAATCCATTACGGGACAAATGTCAGTATCAATTTGAAGTTCCAATATGGCTTGCATTTTGTCCTTATTTACATATATTTTTGAGTTTTCTACTGCATAGTTTACTCGGTCATGAATATCAAATGTGGCAATATCGTTATTTCTTACTCTTGTACGATGAACATCTGATTTATCTGCTAATATAAGTGCAGCCGATATTACGCTTACTGCAGTACCAGTGTTCTCATCATGATTTCCAATAGCAAGCATTATTTCACCTGCTTCACGAAAATCCATTCCCATTTTAGTTAGTATATTATAAGCTAAAATTGCTCCAGAATGAGCATGATCAACTCTGTTTACCGCATTTCCTATATCGTGAAGATAACCGGCTATTTGTGCTAGTTCAATTTTTCGTTCATTGTAGCCAAGGGTACTTAAAATCTCACCTGCTGCACAAGCTACCAATCCCACATGTCTGTAGGAGTGCTCTGTATAACCTAGTCCCTGTAACTGCTTGTCTGCTATTTCAAGAAATGTTATTACCTCTTCACATTTCTTTATCTCCTTTAATGTTACAACACTCATTTCTTCCCCCCTTTCTTATACCATCTCATGAGCTTTTATCCAGAGAGCACATTCAACTCTCTTTTTTTCCATCTCACATCCTACTTTGTATGGAATATTTATATCACTGTGAAACTGATATGAATTTGCTGCACATCCACCGCTGCAATAAAACTTTGCCCAGCAGTCACCGCACTCCTTTTTTGTATACACATTAGAGTTTTTAAACAAGTTTTGAGTGCTTATGTCTATTCCTTCCTGTGCCACATTACCCATTTTAAATTTGTCATTTCCGACAAACTGGTGACATGGATATATATCACCTTCAGGAGTTATTGCAAGGTATTCATGTCCAGCTCCACAGCCACTGATCCTTTTTATAATGCATGGTCCTTGTGTAAGATCTATCATAAAATGAAAAAAATTAAACCACTTGCCATCTTTTCTTCTTTCCACATACTCTTTTGCTAATTTTTCATATTCTAAAAACAAAGCTGGAAGGTCTTCCTCCCTTAAGTCAAGACCTGTATCCTTTGCAGCCACTACCGGTTCAACTGATATTTGTTTAAATCCTTCATCTGCAAGATGAATAACATCATTTGAAAAATCTGTGTTTTCACGTGTAAATGTTCCTCTTACATAGTAATTGTCTTGATTACGAGCATTGGCAATTTGTTTGAATTTAGGCATTATATCCTTATAACAACCTTTTCCGTCAACTCTAAAACGCATTTTATCATTAACATCTTCTCTACCATCAATACTCAACACAACATTTTGCATATTTTCATTTATATATGTTATATTGTCATCATTTAATAGCAATCCATTTGTTGTCAGTGTGAATCTGAAATTTTTATTATGCCTTTTTTCCTTTTCACGGGCATATGCTACTATATCCTTCACTACCTGAAAATTCATCATTGGTTCTCCACCAAAGAAATCAATTTCTAAGTTTTTTCTGCTTCCAGAGTTTGCAATCAAGAAGTCAATTGCCTTTATTCCCACTTCTTTGCTCATCATAGCTCTCTGTCCACCAAAATCCCCAGTAGAAGCAAAACAATACTTACATCTTAAATTACAGTCATGACTTATGTGAATACACAATGCTTTTACAACAGCCTTACTGTCAACTAAAGGTACGTATTTTCCATATGGATCACTAGAATAGAGAAGATCTTTTGATTTAAGCTCATCAATTTCACTTAAAGCTTCCTCAATTTCCTTTTTATCGTATTTATTTGACAATTTATTTATGATTTCATCACTTGAATATTCTTTATAATAGTCTAAAATATCAAATGAAATATCATCAAAAACATGTACAGCACCACTGTTAACATCAACAACAATGTTACTTTCCAGCAGTGTAAATTTGTGAATCATAACAAATCTCCCTTATAGTCAGAAGAAAAGAAATGCTGTACTATGCATTATTTTTATAGTATTAACAAATCGCATATCATCTCTTCTGTTTTATAACTTCATTACTCTTATTTTTTAGGGCTTTTATAATGTAAAAACCCTAAAAAAAAGCTTGGGGCATCGAGCCCCTCTCTTTTAAGTCTTTCACTTCGTTCCAAGTCTTCTAATGTAATTTTATAATAATACTACTTGTTTTCGCAACTTTGATTTGCAACTGTACATGATGTTTTACAAGCTGATTGACAAGATGTTTGACATTCGCCACATCCACCTTTTTTCAAACTGTCTTTTAATGTAGTTTTGTTTATAATTTTAATGTGTTTCATATTTTTTCCCCCTAATATGTTTTTTAGTTATCAATTATGAAATCTTTCACAGATAGCATTATAGCATAAAATGATACTCTTGAAAAGAACATTGTAGTAAGTTTTTATAACATTAATTTTAGTGTCATTTATTTACTCTAATATTCAGCCATTCACTATCAACACTATAATAATGTTGGAGTGTATTTAGTGAATGTGAAGAAAAACATTCCATAAACTTATGTTTCTTTCATGTATTTAAACACTAATGTTTTTAGGACTACTTTTCATTAGTCAGTTTACTTTTTAATTCTGTAAAATAAGATGGCATAGCTGCTTCAAACTCCATATATTTATCTTTTGTTGGATGGACAAAACCAAGAATTTTTGCATGAAGTGCCTGACCTTTTGTGTCAAACTTTTCTTTTTTTCTCCCATAAACGGTATCACCCACTATTGGATAACCAATATGTGACATATGGACGCGAATTTGATGAGTTCTTCCAGTCTCTAAGGTTACTTGTATATATGTATGACAATTGAATCGTTCCATAACTTTAAAATATGTCACGGCTCTTCGCCCATTTTTTGTGTTTACAGACATTTTCTTTCGATCAACAGGATGCCTTCCTATTGGTGCATCAATCTTGCCATATTCTTCTTTTATTACACCATGAACTAAAGCTACATAAACTCTTTTTATATCATGTTCTTTAAGTTTTGAAGAAAGAATTTCATGGGATTTATTGTTTTTGGCTATAACTAATACGCCTGAAGTATCCTTATCTATTCTATGAACTATTCCAGGCCGTATTATTCCATTTATATCAGACAAACTTTCTTTGCAGTACCCCATCAATGCATTTACCAATGTTCCTGTATAGTTACCCGCAGCTGGGTGAACCACCATTCCCTTTGGTTTGTCTACAACTAAAATATCTTCATCCTCATATAATATAGGAACATCTATATCTTCTGCTACAACATCAAGAAGTTTTGCATCAGGTAATTTTACAATTATCTGGTCATTAAAATCTATTTTATAGTTAGCTTTAACAACATTTCCATTTACCAATATAAGTTTATCATCTATAAGCTTTTTAACATAGCTTCTTGAATGCTCTTTCATCTTTGTAGAAAGCCATGCATCAATTCTTATTCCTTTTTCCTTAGAAACAAAATTAATCTCTTCCATAATTCTCCGTATTATATTTCACTTTCTTTTTCCTTATAAATAAATATTATATAAATAGCTAAAACTATTGTTCCAATTGTTATAAAGGAATCGGCAACATTAAATGCAGGAAAATTAAAAGACCCAAAATAAAAATTTAAAAAATCCACTACTCCCTCAGGTCTAAATATTCTGTCAATAAGATTTCCTATTGCACCACCTAAAATCATAGCAAGAGAAAACCTTAAAACTTTATTGTCATTTTTGTGCATGAAAAATCCAAGAAATATTGAAATAATTATTGTTGCAACAATAAAAAACGTTGTTTTATCTTGCATAATTCCCCATGCAGCACCTTTATTCCTCCAATGAACAAGATAGAAGAAATTTTCTATCATTGTTATACTATTTCCCAATTCAATATTGTTTATTACCATATGCTTGGTAAGCTGATCAAGTGAAGCTATAAGTACAATTATTAGTATCCACAACATATTAGCTTTAACCTTTCTATTAGTTTCATTAAAATTATATATGGCTTAATGTAAACTGTCAATCAAAAGTAGAAAAAAGGGGTGCATAAATTATATCTGACACATATTCTGTAACATTTCCGTCTGCTTTACATTAGAAGTATAGTTTTCACATGAAAGAATATTGTGGTAACGAAAATGGATATACTCATCCAATATTTTGATGTAATATTTTCCATGAAGCATTTACTAAAACTAAGATGCGAAAATTTCTTCCACTACATCATCCCACTTATTACTCTCATGCTTAGTTCTAAGAGCTGCTATATACTGGCCTCCATTTATGCTCCATCTCATTCCAGACTGTTTTCATTCTTTGTTGTATAACTGTTTTATTTGCACTTTCTATAGAACCACTACCTATATAATACCCTTTTTCCTTATAATTCTTATAATCTATACGGTGTTCATTATTTTTTATATAATTGCAAAGATTAACTATATTATCAGGGAGATTATTAGATCCCTTTTCTTCAACAAGTCTTACAGCTTTATCAACTTTACCACTCAATACACAGTCCAGTATACTTTTAACCCACTTTTTACGCTTAACTTCATTATCAGGATTATAAA
>VLTH01000002.1:1298632-1398026 GCA_008125075.1 Acetivibrio alkalicellulosi
AACACTATCTGAATAAGCGATTTTATTGTTTTTCCTGCTAATTTTCTAAAGTAGTTATTGTAAGCTCACCTTTATCATCAAGCTTTACAGCTTCTTTAGCAAATTCCTTTAATACCCATTCCATTTCACCTATGTTTTTTGATACAATAGTATCGATATTTTTAATCATAGTCTAAGAACCCCCCTTTAATTTGATTTCACATGGGTATCTTAGACTATTCTTTTGTCTATTTTCAATGGAACTTTTAAACATGGTTTTTTATTCTTCACATAAATTAAATGCACCCAGAAAAAAGGGTGTATTTAGTGAATGTTTTTCTTCACATTCACCTTAGAAAAAAACTCCTTCTTTAAAAGTGAAGGAGTTTTTTTATACCATTCAAATATAATTTTAGACATCCCTTAGTTAGCTTCTATAATACCTATTGCAGTATTTTCACTATAGACTGTAATTATTCTACCATCAATATCTTTATAAATCATATAAGCTCTTCCATACCAAATATCATTTTCTTCAATATTTAGCTTACGTACATAAAACTGATCTGTAGAATTATTTTTAATTCTTCCCCTTATTATGTTTTCAGTTTCTAATGTAAGCTCACCTTCAAATTCAGTAAGTGATTTAAATAGTATTACACCACTTTCCACTAATGTATATTCTTCAGTAATGTTTCTTATTGCTGTAAATATCATTGTTTTTTCAT
Source organism: Acetivibrio alkalicellulosi (assembly GCA_008125075.1). GTDB lineage: Bacteria > Bacillota > Clostridia > Acetivibrionales > Acetivibrionaceae > Herbivorax > Herbivorax alkalicellulosi. The sequence goes on from VLTH01000002.1 coordinate 1,299,340, forward strand.
CAGCATCTATTAGTACATGTTCTGATAATGCCATAAAAGGTGTAGCGTCTATATTCTCTATTTCATCAACATAAACAGCCGTTATTATTGTGTCTCTCTTTGGCATAAAGAAAGAAAACTCATTAGTAGTACTAACTCTAATTCCATCTTGTAACCAATGACTAAATTTCTTTCCTTCTTCTGATTCATGTGCTATGACACTAACTGACAAATCAAACTGATATTCTCCTGATGTTTTACCTGAAGACAACATACCGCCCTCAACATTTACAGTATATCTATTTGAGAGTCTTTTAAATACTGGATATATTATCATATCCGAAACTACATTACTGTAGTCCTTATCCCAACCTGTAAATGTATAGCCAACCATAGCAGGAACGGATGGTGGTATTGCCGATTCACCTTTATTAACATTTGTAGATTTAAGTATCATTCCACTTCTGTTTAAAAAGACTACAGTAAATTCATCAGTATCTTCTTGTGGTACTCTATTAAATACTGCTTTAATGTTCCTTCCTGAACCCATAATAAACTCATAAACAGTGTCATAAGAAACAATGCTCTTTGTTTTTATGTCCTCCCAGTATGCAAATTTTGAATTTGTACCTTCAATAGCCGTTAATGCAATACTTGTTCCATGTTCAAAATTATTTTTATAGTTTGCTGGTAAAGTAGTATCATTGAGTTTTACCAAACCATCCCCAACCAAAGTTACTTCCAAAAGACTTTCTGGTGTTGGTTTTTCTTCTGGAGGTGTTGTTTCCCTACCTTTAACAACCACAGTATACTCCTGTGAAGGTTCACTTTGCTCACCATAATTATTAACTTTTGTAACATAAATTTTGTGACTTCCTCTGGATAAAGTTATATGTGTATCAAAATCACCTTCATCATCTGATTCAATGATACTATACAACATATCATTTGCCCATATAATTATTCCTGAATTAGCTTCTGTTTTTCCGTTAATACTAATACTATATGGAGAATTATCTTCAGGATTATTTATAGGATAGAGCAAAGGCGTCTTTGGTACTGTAGTATCATAAATTAATATTATAGGCATATTATACTGATAAACTTCTCCCTCATCAGTTTTATGACTATATGACCATCCATATCCTGAGTCCTCAACAGAAATAGTATTTGTCTGTCTTACAAGTGCAGGATTTAAATTATTGCCTGCTACAGTCACTGTAAGTTCTCCTATGTACACACCATCTGTAGTACCTTCTGGAATTTCCACTAGTCCAAGAAGTGATATCACTTCTCCCGCTCCTATCATTTCAGGTATATCTTCACCACTATATGTAACAAATTGTACACTTTCAGCTGGTATAACATATCCATCCTGACTGCTAAATTCACTTATACTAAAGTTAATGCTATCAATATTCTGTGTCATTGCTGACTCAAAAACATCAACTTCAAAATACGCATCCCTAGTAGATGTTGTCACAATAAACTGACAGCTAACATCTGGTACCGCGCCTAAATGGGGAAGCTGTACAACACTTAATACGTAATTTTCGGCTCTATCCATTTGAGGAGCTCTTACTACAATTTTGTATTCAGTTTCCTCAGGATTTATAATCCTTATGTAATCAAAACTATTAATTAAGCTCTCAATTACAACTCCAGATATATCATTTTGCTCAGCACCTATTATATTCCCTGCAAAATTACCTTCTGCATCATAAACTCCAAGTTCCAATTTAGCTCCAGGTTTTGCAGCCATAAACACTCTAATCTCACCTGTATTTTCAGTTGTTCTTATAATTATACTATCTTCTTCACCTGAATTAATGTCTCTTCCTAGTGGCTGTGTTGCACTATATAAAGTTCTCCTTGCATTTATTTGTTCACTTGTTCCTGCAAAGAAATATGAAACATATGGTCCTTCTGTCTCTCCTATTGACATGGTAGCAGGCTCTGCAATGTCAATAAAGGCAACTGCAGTATATCCTCCTGCGTCCATATATGTTGACCTTGGTACCATAAACGGTATCTCTATTTTCACAGTTTCGCCTGGCTCCACCATAACAGAACTTCCTTTTGGTACGTCAACTAGACCTTTACTATTGTATATCTCCAGAGTTGGAGCTATAGTCAATGTTCCTGTATATACATTCTTAATGTTGAGTACTGCTTTTCCTTCTCCTACTTCTGCCAAAGGCTCTAAAACAACATCTGGAATAACTATACTCATTACTTCTACAGGAAGTGGAGGATCAATTTTTCTCCACTCGTCAATAGCCACAAACATTCTATTAACTGAATTAGCAATTGAAAGTTCTCTAGCTAAGGTAACATTTCCAAGAGCAGTAGTTTTCATTATGTTTTCAGCTAAGTTTTTAAGTATTCTTTCATTTTCTAGTTTCAAGATACTTTCCTGATTTTCCATTATTTTTCTTGCTTGATTAATCATTACTGAATTTGCCATCGCAAACCCACCAAGCATAAATCCTGCTACTCCTCCAACTAGTGCTGCTGTTTCAAATGGTAAATTCATATGTTCTAATTGAACTAAAGATATTTTTTGTGAATTTAGACTCCATCTTTGCGAAAGATTCCTATATGCCTGTGTCTGTATCCTAAGAGATTGTATTAATGGTTCTCTGTATTCATCTAGTTTTAATTCATAAGGTAAAAGATCACCATAAACAGGATAATATAACCATATGTTTTTATATCTTCCTATCATATTCATCATTTCACCATTTCCCATACTCCACATATATTCTAAGTCATTATTTAATCTGTGTAAGTACTCATATATAGGGTCAATGGGATAATATGATGGTGCTGATGTTATTTCTCTTATATACATATCTAGAAGCCTTTTTGTCTCTAAAAGCTCAATTCTTACTCTTGCCTTTAACTCCTCTATACTAACTTCTTCAGACCTTTCAATCATCTCCTGCACCATTGTCTCAAATTCGATACTTGCTAAATCACTAGAATTAAGTAAAATATCTTCTGCCTTCTGCCTATCTACAAATGAAAGAGGGTAAGAACCTATTTGGGATATTACTAAGTCAATTACTTCTCTTCGTGATTTATCCTTATTAAGTTCATCATAAGCAAACTCAACAAGAACTCCCATCATTTCACGTACTTCTCTCTCGCTGGCAAAATATTGTAACATCTCTATGTGCCAAATTTTAAATTCTAAAATATTTATCATAGATGTAACATCCTGAGGAAGACCTACCCTATCTAAGTAACTACCTAAACTTCCATCAAAGCTATTTCCTGGAGAAGCAAAATGAGTTGTTAAGGAAAATATTCCAATAACTGTGGATACAAGATCAATCATGGCTGACATACCATCTAATGCTAGTGAAAACCTATCCGCTTTTTCTGACTCATCAATATACTCAGCTGTATCCACTATAACAACTGCCATATCATATATTGTTTTGTCCATTAGCTTTTGAATGTTAAATTCTAGTTTATTAACTTCATTTTGTATATTTGTAAAATCAGAAATCCAAGCTTGTTGAACTGCCATTGGAGCTATTACCATATTGTCGTTAACCTGAGTGCTTCGTACTGCAGGACTTGGTAAATTATTCCATTCTCTAAGGCCAGTAGCTATAATTTCAAAAGTTCCTGCTTTTGTCTGTCCAGGCTGAACTTCTCCAATATAAAGACTTTCCATATCAGACTGTATAATGCCATCTCCAGAAATAATTCTTAAAACCTCTATATGTCCAACTCCTGGTATTGAGGGAAGACCAACAGTAACATTTCTTGCTGCACCTTCTCCAGCATTAGTTACAACAGCTGTAAGTTCATAATAACTTCCTAATCTATGATTGAGACTATAACTTATGTAGAGCTTAGGAGGGGACTCTATTGTAAATTCACCAGAATAAACATATCCTTCGTATATTTCTTCGTCCATACTATATTTAAATTTCATATAAGCAAAATAATCACCACTTATATCTCCTAAACCTGCTTTTGTTTTAATACTATAATTAATTTTCTCACTACTGCCAGCTGGTATTAAAGGTATTTCCACAAAATCCTTTTCTGTATCACCCTCATGCTCAATTATAAACCAGTCTGTAACTACTCTTGAACCCTCAATAAGATTACCATTTTCATCTAATGGCTTATCTGTAATTATTAGGCTAAAAGATCCGTTTTCAATTTGAACATCCTCATTTGGATTGAAGAAAGTAAAGGTAGCATCAAATGCTTCATCTACCATGGCAACATCTTGTGAAAAGCCAAAGGATGCCGCTGCTGCTCCTGCAGTTTCTGGTACTTCTAAAAGTTCTATTTTGCATATTGTGTTTAAAAATTCGCTACTAAATATCTTTACTTCCTGAGCCTCTTCTTCACCTAAAGCTGACATAACTCTTATTCTTTTTATATTTCTTTGTGAAACCTCTTCTGTAATTGCATCACTAGGAGAATAATTTATTCTCACTGGTATATCAAGCCCTGCTGCTTCCTCTTCACCATTTTCATTTATCACTGTTCCCCTCAATGATACAGTAAAATCAAAGGCATAGTTCTTTCCATAAAACTTCTGAATATTTCCTTCAGGTTTTGTAAAACTTCCGTCTTCATTTGCAGGCACTCTTATAATATATGTATTTGTTATTTCATCAAAAGAAACCTTTTCAACCAGTTCTCCTTGATAATAAGTCCAACTAATTCCTTTAACCCATGCATCAAAGTTTTCTTCCGTTACCTCTTTTGGAACCATCACTAAGTATTGTCCTGAAATTTCTGATTCTTCTATTTCGGCTTTGTAGTACAAGTTATCATAATCAAAATTCCAACCAATATTTTTTAGATCTCCAGCATTAAAATCACCTAAATTTACAGAAATGCCAGAAAGGTTACCGTATTTTAGTCTGAACAAATCATCAGGAAGTTTTGGATCTACCTTTGTTATTTCTGCCCAAACTCCAAATATGTCTTGATTTTGATAAAAGCTTCCACTTTGATAAACTAAATTATTAAGTTCCATTTCTTCATATAAATTTTCCTCTTGTATAAAGTTTTTAATTGTAAGCTTTCCACCAATGCTTTCTGGTATTCCATCTGTGCCTCTTACTGTAACTTCATCTCCAGGAAAACTAGATATAAGATGAGGTATATTATCCTCAATCATTATATTTTGTTTAAAGATTACATCATCTTTACTCTTAAGGCCTGACCTAATTGCATTAAGCATGCTTTCTGTATCAAAGTCAAAACTTATTCTTTCCCTTTCAATTATAAGTTTTTGTGGTATTTGATTAATTATTGCAGGTATTTCTATACTCTTTTCAATACCTATATGGCCTGGTGCATTTACTCTTACAGTGTATATTCCTGAAGGAATGTCTTGGAATCTCACCAATCCCTCTCCAACAACAACACCGCTATAAACACCTTCTGATATAGGCTGATCCCAATCGGATGTATGAGGACCAATTAGTCTTATTGTAGCATTTTGTATAGGTGTAAGCTTTTCATTAACAGCTCCTAAAATCACTGTACCTATATTGGCTACTCCCACATTTACCTCTATTGGTATAGTTGCAGTGCCTGCATTAGAGCTTATAATTATAACATCTTTATATATACCAGGTTTTACATATTCATTAGGTGCTATATGTACTGCTATAATTGCCCTGGCATTTTCATCCCTTATAGAGACCCCTCTGTTAACAGGAATAATTAAATCTGTTCCTGACGTGGTAAGACTTATCCACGGAAGTTTTTCAGGAGGTGTTATCTTAAGTTCTCGTATTGATCCTGTCCCAACATTTGCAACAGATACAACTTGAGTAACTATTGCTCCTGGTCTTACTGCTGCTTCAACCTTATCTCTTTTATCATCTTCATCAATTAAGTGCCTTAATCCAGTTACTTCAATATGGTACCTTGGTTTTGCCTCTAAAACTTTAACCTCAATAGATGAAGCATATATGTAACCTTCGTCACAACTTACCTCTATTTTAAGTACAGTTGTTTGTGGAATTGATTCCTCTTTTGTACTTATTTGAAGATTAAAACCTACTGACTCACCAGGCTCTAAGCTTTCTGGAATATCTCCATTAATTTGTGCACTAATATTTTCAGAAGAATTCTCCCATGCCTTGCTTATGTTGATAGATGTAAGAGGTATTGTACCTACATTGACCAATGTCATTGAAAGATCCCTATTGTATCCTGCAGTAACCTCTGTTTTCAATATAGATTCTAAATATAGTCCCTCAACGTAAAAGACTTTTGAATCACTGGATTTTATTGCACCCTCAACTTTAGCCTGTGCTCTTAGTGAATAAGATCCACCAAAACTTTCTGGTACACTAAATACTTGAATATAATTTCCTTGTTCATCTGTCACAAGGTTCATGCGCCACTCTTCTTCGCCAACTATTACTATAGTAACTTGGGCCCCTTCAATAGGATGTATTCCATCATCTGTAGTAACACTTCCACTTACTAAAATGTCTTCTCCTACTTTATAAGTAATCTTTTCACTTTCAACAGTTATAATATAATCATTAACTATTTTAACAGTAGTATAAAGTATTACTTCATTTTCATCTTGCATAACACTTATGTTTATAACATAGTCACCTGTTTCAAGTTCTTCATCAATTTTAAGAGCAAACTCACCCTTTACCTCATCATAATCCATTAAGGACGAATATACTAAATTTCTATTTTCTCTCTCATCACCATCTTCATATATACTTAGGTTTGCACTTACTCCATCATAACTTCCAAGTGGCAGCCAGAGATTATCTGTTGAAGTCACTCTAACAAAGTATTCAGGTTGTTCTTTCACAGTATATACATTTCTATCATATCTGTATTCTGCTTTCAATTGCCCCTGTACACTTAGATACTTAGTAGCTTTAGCAGCACTCCTGTCATTCATATGAATTTCACTGTATACATCTGCATAAACAGTCAGTTCATAGTGAGGTGCAGTAGGCAGATACTCCGCCTTCCATTCAATTACTCCTGTAATGTCTGCACCAGGTAAAATAGTGGAATTAGTCCTAAAGCTTCCTGCAAGTACATCATTAACATATAGTGCAGTAGTAAAATGCCTGTTAATTGATGCATCTCCAGTATTCCTCAATCTAACTTTTGTAGAAACTAAGTCTCCAAATGCTATCCACTCATCTGTTTCTATTTTCTCTACTACAATCTGTGGTAGCACTACATTAAGAGGCGATTGGAATTTATGCACAAATACATTATTTTTCTTATTCACTTCATGTATGCTATTGTTTTCATCTACAACAATCCTGATTGTTTCAATTCCACTCATTGGTCTGTTCCATGGTATGGATGCTAATGCTGTTCCCCTTGCATCAACCTTATCAATCTTAGTTGTCCCTATGTAAAAATCATCTGCATATACTGAGAGATTAAATGATTTATTAACATCTGCATAACCATTATTTGCAACAGATACATTTACTATAAAAGGCTGCCCAAGTTGTATGGTTGTTAGCTCAGGCGTCAAAGATACACTTTCAACTTCTAAATCTGGATACCTAAGTCTAACATATGGTGACTCAATTTTCATTTCATTATCGCTACGATCTGTCTCTACAATCCTTGGTATTGGTCCATCTGCAACTACTTTAAATGTATGTACTCCTTCTCTTGTGGCTCTCCAAACTGCCTCAATTCTAACAGCATTATATCCTTTTATATAAGGAAGTTCTTCAACTAATACTGTTTTAATGAGACTATTTCCAACATAAAACGCCCCGGTGAAGCTATCTGCATTTGCATTTCCATCGTTTTCAATGACCGCTGATAAAGTTACCTCCTGGTTCCAATCAAGAACACCATTTTCCGGTCCGTCCCATGAAAAGTCTACTACCTTAAGATTTGGGAAGAATGCATTATCTGTATACACTGCTCGGCTAAGCTGGTTGTTATCAAAGTCAGCTTCATCTACAAGTCTTTCCATGTCATTTGCAACAACTGTAAGCATATGATTACCAGCAGTATTAAGCCACCTAAATGTAACGTCCTTTGATTGACCAGGTTTTAAGCTTTCAGTTATCCTTACACTATCTCTAAACATATTGTTAGAATACAAGCTCACAAGGAATGATTCATCTGTAGCTCTATACCCTCCATTATATATGGTAGCTGTAACATCAATTCTCTCACCCTCTTCAGGCTTATCATTGCTTAGCTCTATATTGGTAACTCTAAGATCAGGTCTGGTTTCATTAATTGTAATTTGCATTTCGGATGTACTTTCAACAAAGTTATCATCTATCACCGTTAATTTTACCCTATAAGTACCTGAATCCCGGTAGGTATATACAGGAGCTACACCTGCTGCTGATTCACCGTCACCAAACTCCCATATAAAGCTTTGTATATATCCGTCCCTATCATATGAACGTGAGCCATCAAACCTTACTGGTTCCATTACATTAGCAGAAAAGTCTACTCCTGCATCAGCATAAGGTCTGTAATTTATCCGAGCCACTTCTATCCCTTGAGCCTCTTCTAAATCATTACCTAAAATACTAGATCTTAATATATAAATTCCACCCTGTTCAGGCCTCCAATTTGTATATACATAAACTGAATGTAACGGCTCAAGATTACTATACCTTCCTTCACCTATTTTTATTTCAACTTCTTTCTGGCCTCTGCTAGTTAGTCTTGTTGCAAAAAACTCTACAACTCCACTTTCTACTGAAGTTCCCTTGTTTTCAACTGCTGCTCTTACACGAGTAAGTTCACCTTCATTTGGATGTACACCAATATCATAATATGCATATTTAGACTCTGTTTGTAAAGTATGAGGATCAATATCATAATAAATTCTGGCATATTCAAGCTTCTCTATTACAGAACCCATACTAAAGTCTATAGAATAACTTGCAGGGTAATAATACCTCTCTTGATTATTTAAATATCCTTCAGGCTTTACCTGTGACATTGGTGTTTCATCTACTATGTAAATATATCCATTATTTTTCCACACATTATTTCTACTTAAACTAACCTCTTCTTCACCATCAACAATCCTTGTTACAGAGCGTATTGGAGTATCTGGCAAAGGATCTTTAAGCATTAAAACCTGATACCTTGGCATTTCTGGTTTATTTGGATCTTCCTCTAGAGCTGGAACACTAAATTCTAATGTAGTTTCATTTTCACCATCTGGCTGTTTTTCAACCTTCAGACTTTGAGGCACATAAATCGGAAGCCTCATTCCAGTGTTTAAATTAATCAGATAATTTGGAAATCCTGTCTCCCCTACGTCAACAAGGCTCAAAACACCATCATCCCCACTGTCGTCTAAGAATAGATTGTCTTTACCTATTATTTCAGTTGATATCCCAACTATTAAAGGATTTAATTGCACTCCCTTGTAGTCTCGGTGAGTAAGTGTTGCTCTAAAGTCACGGAACTCTCCTTCAAAAGGCTCTGCTCCCTCTTCTTCCTCATACATATCCCATCTTACTAGCCAGTATCCACTTGTACGCTGACCAGGCTCTATATTACCTAAATTAAGCCTGAATCTGTTGCCTGTATTGCTTCCAAAGGATGTCTCCAATATATTAAATTCAGTTAATAATCCCGGCTGATTTGCTGAAATACTAAGCTGTCCTGAATCTATAACAAGATTTTTTGCCTCTCCATATCCCATATTTTCAGCAACCACTCCAAGCCTGAAAGGTTGACCGGATTGAACTTTTCCTGGTATATAGTAGTTTAGCTTAATCTTTGGCTGTGGATATATTGTTATCTCCTCAGGCTGAGTCTGAGTCTCTACATAACGTCCATTTACATAGTAAGACACTATTGCTCGGGCAAGATAAACCTTACCTTCAGCCTCTTGACCTCCTAAGCCTTCACCAGGTATTAGCTGCCAAGTAGCAGTCATATTATCACCTGCTGACAGGGAATCTGCCCCATCAAGAGAAGATATCCCCGTTATCCCTGTAGGTATAATAAAGTTTTGACCTGTTACATCATTTCCCTCTTCATCAGTTATAGTAACTCTTACCTCAAGATTATCCAGAGAATTATCAGGATAACCGTTTGATACCATTAAAGTAGCATCAAATGCCTGTCTCTCAAGAGTAGCTGTCTGACCAAGTTTAAGGCTTACTATCTGATAATCTCCCCCACTACTTCCGCTATTATCTTTTCTGTCTCTAATGGGGTGAAAATAGTCATACTCAAATAAATCACCCTCTGGTATATTTACTTCTATTTCTTCCTCAGTATCTTTTATCTTTAAAACAGCAGTTCTCTCACCAGGATTATACATTGGTAGAGCTCCCATAACTTCTTTTGGCGGATACTCAGGAAGTCCTGTATCAGAATCAAAGCTTACATATTTACCCTGTAGTATTATTGCATTATAAGGCAAACCTATATCTCTGTTAATGCCACTTTTTAAATTGTAATAACCTGGTTGTATCATGATGCTTATTCTGGCACTTCCATGGGCTGGAATTTCACCTATATAACCTCCACCAACGATGCTTATTCCCATATCTGAAAGGTTTTCTCTAAGCACTGAAGCTGTAACATCTGTAATTGCAACAAGTCCTGTATTAATCACTTGTGCCTCAACAATTACAGTTTCATTTATCTGTTTTGCTACAGTTACCCATGGTGGTACAAATCCAAATTTCGGACGTGGAATATTTGTACCAAAGGTTAACTCCAACTCAATGTCATATTTGTCTTCGATTGTAGTAGGTACAACAGTCCATTCTATTGTAACAGGCTGTACTTCCATTATAACTTCAACTAAGGCAGCATCTCTCATAGGCATTACCTGTGCAGTACCATCTACTCTGTTTCTACCTCGTGCTCTTATTGTATAGTCGTATTCTCCCAAAGGTGTGTTATCAAATGTAACTATTCCATTACTATTAGTTCTTCCATAATAGTTTTCATAATAGGTTACTTCTTGTCCCCTTATAACCTGTATATATGGCTCTTTCCCAACAATAGTAACTTCAGCATTTTCCACCCTTTCACCTGTTTCATCACTTACAACAAATGATAATGATCCTCTGTTTGCACTTGAAACTTCTACACCCACAGCAACCGTGGTACTATATTTTCCATCAGTTACAACTATATTATCCTGATATTGTCCTAACGAAGTGCCCTCTGGTGGATTTATTAAAATATCAAAGCTGGTTGACTCTCCTGGTGCTAAGTTAGTCTTTTCTAGATTAACACCTCTTATCCAAGGTAAATCTTTAGGAGATTCTAGCCTTATGTTATCCATCCTTCCAAGACCTTTATTAGTAAGGGTAATTCTTTTTACAGCATTACCACCTGGATTCACACCTACTTTTACTCCTTTTTGCTCAGTCACCGGCATTGGTACTGCAGGTCTTAAATGAAGCTTAATATTAGATGTATACGTTGCTCCCTGAGCACTGCTAAATATCACCTGATACTCTGCTATGTCCTCACAGTCTAGAGGTGCATTGAAGTTTAGCATTACCCCACTTTTTCCTCCTGATGTAATAACAGATGAAAGTGAAGATGTATCCATTACAGCCCTCACTCCACTTTCAGGAGTAAGATTTACCAGAACTGCACTGACTCCTGTCAGGCTATGCCCTGCATGTGCCATATTTTCAACAGATATAAACCTTGAAAAACTTGAATTTTTAGAGGAAACAATTGATAAATTGGATGGTGATGCCTTCATTCCCCACACAGTAAAGTCTGTAACAGCAACGTTTCCAACACCCATTTCATATGCAAATGCATGTACATTCCATTTTCCTGCACCTAAAGTGGTAGGAAGAAAATCCATCTCAAAGTATCCATTTTCATCTGTATTCACAAAACGAATAGTTTCAGCATGCCATATTTTCATAATCTGCTTTCCATTTATAATTGCCGGAACAGGAAATGGAAGCCTTGGCTCTAGGAATAAATTTAACACTATCCTTTCATTTGCAACAGGACTTCCATCCCTAAATCTGAACTGACCAGATATTCGAACTGTTTCCCCATGTTGGTAAGCTCTTTTATCTGTATTAACTGTTGCAACAGTCTCCTGCACCATCATAATATTACTTGAAAGAGTTATATTTTCTACTCCATCCCCTACTTCAACAGTTAATCTATATCTACCTGATTCTAATGACATGACAGGAAGCTGTCCTTTAAAAGCACCTTCTGCAAAATCATATCCAATTTCACCATCCATAATAATTTGAGCATCTCTTCTTAATGTATAAAATGCACTTATACCATCATTTGGCCCTAGAACTCTTGAAAGATCACTTGCTTTTTTCACTATTGCCCTAATAGGTATAAAGTTATCTGTTGTTGAATATACATGTGCCATAAACTGTTCACTCTGATCATGTGGATCTGGGTTAACTTGTACAACTAATGCATCAGCAACATTAAAACTCTCTTGCCAACTTCGTCTAACTCCCTCTTTTATAGGTTGCTGAACTATCCTGTCTGCTTTGTCAACAACTATTTTGACATCTACATCTCCTGTTTTTTGAGGAATCCATGTTAAGTCCACAATTGCAGTACTATGGCCTCTTAGCCCGGAAACTTGTTTTCTGGCTACCTGCTCTCCCTCTACATAAAGCCCAACATTAAATTGATCAAATATGGAGGTTACGCTCTGATTGCTTACCCTTGCAATAAATGTTACTGGTTCTCCATACTTTATTGACATAGGTGACCACTGCACATCAGAAATATGTAAGTCAGGATAAATCATTCTTAATTCGGGTACCTTTGCATCTACTCTGATTTCATCTTTATCTCCCGTAACAATTCCTAATGGATCAGCAATAACACTTACCGAATGACTACCGGGCCTTGCTAACCATCTTGTCCATACTTCCCTTTCTTCTCCTGCACTAAGCCCATCTATGGTAATAGTTCTTATTCTTTCTCCATTTACTACAAAATCTACATCAAACTTGTTTATTATATCAATATCCCCTGTATTTCTTACAGTTGTTTCAAATGTCAGGGATGTACCATCTGTAAGTATTGTTTCTCGTGGCAACCAAGTTACACCAGATAGTTCAATTTGAGGATAAGTCACCCTAAACTCAGGTGTAACTACACTCATGATATTATTGTCTCTGTCAAGTTCTAATAATGAGGGATCTGGGTCGTCAACTTTAACAGTTACTTCATGTTTTCCATCTTCAGGTCTTACCACAAACATAATCTCTCTAGTTTGATCAACATCAAGTACATTTACATGCTGTTTTGCTACCCACTCACCATTTATATAAAGTGATACATAAAACCTTTCAGCTCTAGCTGTACCTATATTAGCTATAGCTGCTCTGTAACCAAAGTGGCTCTCACTGTCAATATCCACTTTATCTCCTGATGTCCATGTAATATCAACTACCTTTACATCTGGAAAATTAACCTGAGTGGTAGTTAATGGAATAGATTTTGAATTATTGCTCATATCTATTTCCTTTAGGTTGTCTAGTATATCGTTGGCTACAACTTTCACAACATGAACTCCTGGTTCTGCAATCCATGTAAAAGGTACTTGAACACTCTCCCCTGGCTCAATGCTTTCATCTACCCTTACATAACCTAAATACCTGTTGTTAATATAAAATCCTGTTAAGAACCCTTGCTTATTAGCTCCATTACCTATATTACCTATGTGTGCAGTAATTTTTACCTGATCTCCCTCATCAGGGCTAATTGGTTCCCATACAATATCATTTACAATAAGATCTGGTCTATTGTCTAGAACTTTTACCGTTACAGCATCCTCAGATACTGCTCCATTGTTGTCTGTTACAGCAAGACTTATATTGTATTGTCCTGGAATCTGATATACATGAGTAATGATTGCACCACTTTTTATAGCACCATCACCTAAATCCCATGTGTATGATACTATTCTTCCATCAGTATCTGAAGATTCGCTTCCATCTAAAGAAAGCCTGTCTCCCGAATAAATCTGCTCACTTGTTTTGATATAAGCAGTTGGAGCTTTATTTAACCTTATTTCACTATAGAGTGTATTGTTATCTAGATCAATGTCCTCAGTTCCTGGTAATGTGTCAACTACCACCTTTATATTTACAGGACTCTCCAAGTTTTTATCTGGAATCCAGCTAATAGATGCCTCTGTAGAATTCATACTTCTTACTTCAACTATAGTACTTCCAATACTACTCCATTCATCATTATCCTGAATGTAAAAGCTCACATTACCATGAGCCTTTGCATATGCAAGGTTTTTAATAAGTGCAGTAATTTCTCCTTCTCTTTCATAAGTAGGCAATCCTGGACTTGTACTTATTTGTGTAACTGTAAGATCACTTTTTGCTGAAGGAACACCTGAAACCTGGTTTGAGTTTTCACTCTCATTTCCTGCCATATCCACTGCTCTTACAACATAGTGATAAATCACTCCATTCTCAAGTCCAGTATCTCTATAAACAAGGCCTTTTGTACTTTCAACTAATATAAAAGGTCCTCCACTTTCAGTTGCTCTATATAGTGCATATTTTTCCACATCATCGCTTAAGCTTCTTTCCCATGAAAGATGAAGCTCTCCACCTGAATGAGAATCCATTACTGCAAGATTTGAAGGTGCTAATGGTATCTCTCTATCAACAATATACCTTTTTATAAATGAAGTTTCATTATTTCCCTTATTTATAGCTGAGGCACGTACTGCATATGTTCCAGATGCTAGATGCGACACATCCCATATATAAGATGAAATATAGTAGTTTTCTCCTATTCCCACTTGAGGTATGTCTCCATCCATAATAATTTCGAGAATATCCTCTAAATCCAGTGTTTCACCTTGCCTTGGTGAAATATCTTCACCTATAATATGCCATATTTCATCGCCAGTAATATTAGCATATGGAGATTCTCCAAGATAAGCATATTCATATATTAGACTTACTCCAACTGGATCACTTATAATTGTTTCTAGTTCTAAAGTGCTGTTTGTTCTAAAAAATTCATAAGGCATCATATCAAGAATCAATGGATTAGAAGCTTGATGCAGTGATCTTATATCAATATGTTCACTTATGATTTCATCATTTGAATAGTCATAAGTACTCTCACTTTCTCTTCCTAAATCGTTAACTACTGCAACCTTATAGAAGTATTCTATTTGAGGATCCTTCATTGTATCTATAAATACATTTGAAGTGGTGCGCTCAACTATCTTCTTCCATTCTCCGTCTCTTCCTTCTTTTCTATAGAGAACATAATAACGAAAATCAGGCCTTAGTACAGGGGACCAACTAACAACCATTTGCCATTCTCCAGCTTTTACATAGAGATACTCAGGTGGTAATGGAGGGTCATTTGTCAATGTATAAGTATGTACTTTTTCTGAATAATTTCCCGCCTCATCACTTACAACAACCCTAATCTGATATTCTCCATCTGAATAAATGTAATTCCCATCTGAATCTTTTGCAAGAGTATCCCATATAACTGTAACCTCCTGCTGTGTAGCATTATGTACTTCTCCTATAAGAGTCCACTCTTCCACATCAAGGGGTCTAAATTCAAACGAGTATAATGATACACCTTTATTGTCCCGTGCATAGGCAGATATTTCAACATTTCCTCTGATTGGAGAACCACTTACAGGAGTAAATCTTATAATTTCAGGAGGAGTTACATCTCTTCCTGGAGTTACATTTACTATGTTTGAAGGCTCACTTTCACTTCCTAAAATATTAACTGCCGTCACCTTATAATAACTTGCACTATCTAAAGGTGCCTTATAATCTGTATAAAAAGTACTTTGAGTTCTTGCTATTAATTCGAAACTTTCAAGCTCTTCACTGTGAATACTTCTATATATTCTAAAATGATCAAAGTTTTCAGGTATTTTTACCAACTCCCAATTAAGGGTAATACCAAGTTCAATAGGGCTCGCCTCAAGAACAGGCGTATCTGGAGGTATACTGTCAATTATGTATGATACTATAGCTTCACTGCTGTTATTTGATGTATCTGTCACCACTACTTTAACAAAGTATATGCCATCTTCAACATGTTGAGTATCCCAGTCTATTACTCCTGATGTTGTTACACCTATACTTATCCATAAGTCCTCTGTCAAATCTTTAGAGTATAAAAACTCTGTATTTTTAACTTTCACATTGTCTTTTGAAACAACATTTAACCTTACTATTTCTCCAATATAACTTCCATCCGCAGGTGTTATGCTAATTATTTCAGGTGGTGTTGTATCAGGTAAAACAGTCACCGGCAGACTTATTATACCTTCACCCTCAACTCCAAAACTGTCTATCACTGTCACTTTATATGTATAAGTAGTTCCTTCTAAAAGGTTGGTGTCAGTATATGAAGTTGAAATCAACTGACTTATAAGTTGATATTCTTCACCATTTGCACTTTTGTAAATTCTATACCTATGGACATTTTCATCCACCTTAGACCACACAACATCAACCTTAAGTTCACCAGCAGTCACAAATATTTCTTCAGGAGTGCCTGGAATTTTAATATCTGCACTTAAAGGTTGACTCTCTTCACTTTCATTACCTGCCTTATCATATGCTGTAACAGTATATGTATATATATTATCAGTACTAACATCTTCATCAGTATATCTGTTTATATTAGATGATCCAATCTTTTCACCATCACGGTAAACATTATAACCTTCAACTCTTACATTATCAGTTGAGTTGTTCCATATAAGGGTAATAGATGATTGAGTTTTTGAATTAATTCTCAAGTTTCCAGGAATAGTGGGGGGCTCAGTATCAACAGCTGCCGTTACAGTTATGCTCTCACTTTCACCCGAACGATTTCCAGCAACATCATATGCCTCAACCGTATAAACATATGTTTCATCTGGTGTTAATCCTGTATCAGTAAAGCTTGTTTGAGTTATATTTCTAATAAAGGAACCATTTCTGTATACTCTATATCCTGATACGCCTATGTTATCAGAAGATGCTGTCCATTGTATTGTAACTGAAGTAGGTGTAACTGAAACAACTTCAACATCTTGTGGTACTGTTGGAGGTTCATTATCATATGTTACACTACTACTTATATCAGATACATTACCTGATGCATCATAGGCTTTAACTGTATATACATATGTTCCTGGTTGTAAGTGGCTATCTGTGTATCTGGTATTTGTTGTATCTGCTATGTGAGTATCGTTTCGCAATACTTTGTATCCTGCAACTGCAGCATTGTCTGTTGAAGCAGACCAAGACAAAGATACAGAGGTATCTGTTCTTGAGCTTATACTTAAATTTCGTGGAATTGTAGGTGGTTCATCATCAACATCAGTAGTAGCACTTATAGCTTCACTGTCATCAGAAAAGTTTCTTGAAGGATCATATGCCCTTACTGTATATGTGTATTGAGTGTTTGGTGTAAGCCCCTGATCAATATACCTAAGAGTCCTTGTATTACCCACTCTTATACCATTTCTATATATGTCATAGCCTTCTACCTGAACATTGTCAGTAGATTCATCCCATTCTATAGTAATTGTAGTCAATGTCTTTCCTGTTACCCTTATATTCTCAGGTACTGTAGGCGGCTGGTGGTCTGCCACATCTTCAATTAATGTATTCCAAACAGGTATTGAATTAAATGAGTATCCTCCTCCATCTAAAGGCTTTGTTATTACAAGTTCATTAAATCCAGAGTCGGATGGATTTTGAAATGAAACCCATTGTAGCTGGGAACCACTTAAAATTGATCTGTGGCTTTGTGTTGCCCTAAAATTAACTATACTTGAGTTAGTAAATGTATTTCTAATTTGTGTAAAATTCCCCCTTACCTCTAAAATCCCCGATGTAAGATATCCATTGTGATTATAACGGCTTTGAGTTACAAATTGTCCTATGATCCTTACATAATCGTTTTCATTATTCATCCTGATATATCCATTACTATTTCCATATGAAAAACTTCCATCGGTCTGATAATTTTTGCTTTGTATTCTATAATCACCGTCTACAAAAAGCTGGCCTCCATTTATATTTATAGTTCCTCCTGCTTGTATAAGGTTGCCACCTACTGTAAGATTATACTTGTTTAAATTAAGAGTTCCACCATGAACATAAAGGCTACCTTTAATTTCTATATCATTTTGCAAGGTACGGTTCTCTTCAATACTTATATCATAGGGCCAAACATGCCAGTTTACCTTAGCATTTGCCCCAAGAAATAAATATTCTCCTCCCTGCACAGGAGATAATGTTTCCATTATTTCTCCTGTCACCACAGTTTTAGAAGTAAACCTTACTCCATTTTGTGAAGTATTTTTAATTTCTAAAATATTAATAGTTGAATTTGAACTTGCAGAACTTTCAAAACTTATTCTTTGAAGTGAATCTCCATTAAGTACCACCTTGTGATTATCTGTAGATCTAAAGTTGTTTTGTGCACTGTGAATTTTTTGAATAAAGTCTCCTGCAACTTCTAATATACCTTCTTTAAGATAATCTAGATGACTATATTGGCTTTGGGTTACAAAATCTCCTTCAACCCTTACAACATCATCTTCATGTGTCATCTTTAAGTATCCATTACTGTAAATATATATTTTTTCATCATTTGTTGGAATCTCAGTCTGAATTTTATAATCACCCTTAACAATTAGCTGACCTCCATTTATGTCCATGACACCACCAGACTGTATTAAATCTCCATGAACAGTTAAAACATATCCATCTAAGTCAAGTACTCCTGCTCCAAGATACAAATTACCATCATAATCTTGGTCACTTAAAAGCTTCCATCCTGTTAACTGTTCTTCTCCAGGGAATTTTATCTTACATCCATTATCTATAAATGTACTTGCATTTAACGCCTGATTAAATTCTATGCCTTCCTCTGAATAATTTTGTATTTCAAGTATGTTAAACCTAGATTGCGGAGTTTGTATAGTTACCGTTTGTAAACTTTCACCACTTAGTATTGTCCTGTGGCTTCCTGAAGCAATAAATTCGTCTCTATTCCATCTATGCGTTCTCTGTACAAAGTCTCCCTTCACTTCTAAAACACCAGCAGTTATCCTATTATTGTTTACAAAATATGACTGAGTAATAAAATTTCCTTCAACACATATATAACCGTCTGCCTTGTCCATAAATAAGTATGCATAATCTGCGTCTCCATAAGTTATATCACCCTGATTGTTTACATTTTCTGTCTGTATCCGGTAATCTCCTTTTACAATAAGCTCTCCACCATTTATATTCAAAGTTCCTCTTGAATGTATTAGATTGCCTTTTATAGTCAGTTTTTTCTCGTTTAAATTAAATGTTCCGTTACGTATGTAAAAATTCCCTTCTATCGCCATATCATTTTGCATGGTGCGATTATCCTCTATACTCAAATCATATGGCCATATCTCCCAATTTACCTCTGCATTTACTCCCAGGTATAAATTCTTTCCTCCTGTAATAGGGGTTGATGTTTCTTTTATTTCTCCATTTACTACTACCTTTGATGTAAACTCTATTCCGCCTTCGGAGGTGTTTGTAATTTCAAGTATGTTTATAACTGAATTTGAACTAACAGAATTCTGAAAATTTACTTTTTGCATATTTTCTCCGCTTAATACCACCTTGTGATTACTAGTAGGCCTAAAATTATTCTGTGCACTATGGATTCTATGGGTAAAGTCTCCTAAAACCTCCAACACACCTTCTGTAAGATAACTATTATGACTATGTTGACTGTGGGTTATAAAGTCTCCTTCTACTTTTACATATGCACCTTCTTCTGTCATTTTTAAATACCCATTACTATGTATGTAACTTTTATTTCCCTCTACATCTTCTATTTCTGTCTGAAGTCTGTAATCTCCTTCTATGTGAAGCTTTCCTCCATTTACATCCACTGTTCCTCCAGACTGTATTAAGTTACCATTTATTATTAGTTGGTATCCATTTAAGTCTAGTACTCCTCCTCCAAGGTAAAGATCTCCATTATATACTTGATCACCTGTCAAACTCCATCCAACAATTTCTGAACGAGGAAATATCACTATACACCCATTGTCTATAAAGACATTTGCATTTAGCGATTGAACAAATTCTACTCCTTCATCTGAATAATTTTTTATTTCAAGTATGTTAAATCTGGATATTTGCGTTTCTAAACTGACTGTTTGCAAACCATTTCCACTTATTATAGTCCTGTGACTTCCAGTAGCAGTAAAATCATCTCTACCCCATCTATGTGTCAATTGGACAAAATCTCCTTTTACTTCTAGTATCCCCCCAGTTATCCTATTATTATTTGTATAACATGCCTGCATTATAAAATTTCCTTCAACACATATGTAGTCATCTACATTATCCATAATTAAATATGCATATTCTGCACCTACATAAGTTATATCTCCCTGATTATTTGTATTTTCTCTCTGGGTTCGGAAGTCTCCATTTACAATTAGTTCTCCACCATTTATGCTCAAAGTTCCTCTTGCGTGTATCAAGTTTCCTTCCACTATCAGCTTGTAGCCATTTAAATTAAGTGATCCATTATCAATATATAAATCTCCAAAAACTGTGTCTTCAAATAAAGCAGTTGGAGAATTAATTACTGTTTTTTCCCTTGGTGTAGTAACATATAATTCATTGCTAGGCTCTGAGATACTTCCTTCTATATCTACTGCCTTTATGGTAAATATATAATGTGTATAAGGTGAAAGATTTTCTATTATACATGATGTATACATAGCATCAACTGTTTTAATTAGAGAATTGTCTTCATAAATATTATAATAACTTATATCTTCATTATCTGAACCTTCTGTCCACTCTAATTCTACTTTTGTACTGGTCTTTGATTTCAATACAAGATTTTGTGGTGCTAAAGGAGTTAAAACATCTTCTTCAGTTAGCATTTCATTGTCTTCTATTAGTTCTTCTGTTTCCTCTGACACCTCAGTAAAATCTTCTTCAGCTCCTGATTCTACCAACTCATCTTCAAAGTCAATCCCTTCTAAAGCATCTAATTTCATACCTTCTTGACCACTGATGTTCTCGTCTTTTAATCCATCTATTTCTATACTTTCACGATCATTTATGTGCTTATTTTCTAAATCCATGTCTTCTTCTATTATTAGTTCAAATACATCATCATAGACATATGCCTCTTTTGCTATATCCCCATGACCATCGGCGTACTCATCTTTTGTACTCCCATTGTCATTTATTACTTCTTCTAAGTTATGGTCATAGAGTTTCTCCTTTTCACCCACATATTCATGTTCATCATCATAAAATTGTTGATTTTTATTGATCATTTCTCCTACTGAAGCATCAGCAAGAACATATGAATTCTGATAAGAAAAACTCATGGTCAGACACATAACTATAACCATTATAAATGCCACGTACCTATTAAAAATACTCACAAATACACCCCTTTTTTTACCCACATAAAAATTAAACTCTGTTATTATTATTTAAGTAAGAATGGAAGATTGAATATATACTATTCTTCTCAAAAAGTTCTTTTTACTAAACTTTTATACATTAAGTCTTATAGCTTAAGTTTCATAAGACTCTTTTTGAGAAAATGTAGTTCCTCTGTTTATTGCATCGAACTTACTAACTTGATTTGAGCTTACGCTGAGAAATGTATATGAGTTCATCAAATAATTAAATACTCTACTACGTAATTTCAAAACGGCTTAACAGCTTATGCAGGATATTAAATAATTTTTATTTAATTAACATTATGTATAATTATATAATTAACCACCTCTAAAATCAACTTATATTGTTTAAGAATTTAAGAAAGGTGTATTTAATATATGTGAAGAAAAATATTCCAGAAACTTAAGTTTCCCAGTCTAGAGCCAGTAAATACTCCTGGAGGCGGAGCAAGTTAGCCTTTAACATAAAAAAGTGTTTAAGTAACTTTTTGAGTTGACAAAGGGACGAAGGTGTTAACTATCGTCCCTTTGTTAAAATTCTTGGAACAAAGTGAAAGACTTAAAATCGAAGGGGCTCGATGCCCCGTAAATATTTCAGACATTCCTTAATTAAAAGGTATATACCATTTTGAATAATCCTCATATTTATTCCATATACTTGGATTTAATTCTCCTCGTATCTTCCTATTAAATAAAGCGGCATCGTTATAAAAGTATAACCCCAAATATGGTACATCTTGGTTTATTAATCTTCTCATATTTATAAAATATGATTTCTTCCTTGAAAAGTTATTTTCCTTTAGAATAAGATCAAGATACATGTCAACCCCTTCTCTTTCGTAACCTGCTATATTAAAACCTCCTATTTCTTTTGAAGAATACATAAAAGAAATATCGGCTACTGAAGTTATTGTACATCCAATTAAAACCATGTCGAATTTACCCGAGCTAATCCTTTGATTCATTTCATCCCACGTAACCTCATCTATTTCTATTTCTATTCCTATTTCTTTTAGCTGATTTTTTATCTCATGAGCAACTTTTATTCGAGTACTGTTATCATTGTTTACCAGTAGCTCAAGCTTTAGAGGTTTATTAGCCCAACCAATTTTCTTATGAAGCACACCCTGATTGTTTTCTTCCCATCCACTTTCTAAAATAAGTTCTCTTGCCTTATTTATATTTACTTCTTTAGAAATGATATTGGTATCATAAATCCATGTGTCAGGTATTACTGGCATCTCTGAAGCTATAGCTTCACCTGGCATAATATTATTTATTAATTTATCTCTGTCAACAGTATAAGCTATTGCATTTCTTATTTCACTCTCTTGTAAAATACTATTGGAAAGATTAAAGGCAATAAACTCAAACTTATTACTAGGATATTTTTTCAGTGCAATGTCTGATCTGCCAATGTACCTTATCCAAGCTGATCTATCCATATGAATTATGTCAACCTCTTTAGATTGAAAGGCATCACCAATTGACATATTCCTTGGAAATATTTTTATAACAATTTGAGAGATATAGGGAAGGTTAATTTCATTTTCCCCTTCTCCCTCACCTCTCCACCAATTTTCATTTTTTATAAGCTTAATATGCTTATTTGCCTCATACTCTGAAAACTTATAAGGGCCAGTTCCCACTGGTCTGTTATTCCTATCCGTTGTAAGTATCTCTTCTTCGTAAAAATAGTGTTTAGGGATAATTGGAAATGACAGAAGCTCCGGAGTAAAAGAGTTAGGACTGTTTAGTTCCACTTTAAATGTCATATTGTCAACTACTGAAAAAGCACTTATATTTTTAAGATTGATTCTATAGTGACTATTAACAGAACTACTAAGTATTACATTAAAAGTAAACTCCACATCTTCCGATGTAAAAGGTATATTATCATGCCAGTAAACATTTTCTCTTAAATAAAAAGTCCATTGAAGACCATCATCAGAAACTTCCCAACTTCTAGCAAGTAAAGGAACTGGCTTTTGTCTTCTGTCTATCTCTACGAGACTCTCAAATATAAATTCCGAATAATCTTTAACATAGGCATTTTTTGTCAGTAAAGGATTGAGTGTATCTGGCTGGGTAGAAAAAAGATTTAACACTCCACCTTCTTCAGGTCCTCTATCTATAACATCATCTAGAATATAATTTAATGGCATATTCTCTTCATCAGGTTCTTCTTCATAAATATATAATTCACAGGATGAAATAAATATACTAAATATTATTAATATGATTATAACTATAGTTTTTTTCAAAAATATCTCCCTTTCTTAGACAAGGAATTGTTATATACAATAAAATTTATTCTAATACTCCACCTTAAGCCCCAATGTTTCACTTTATTGCAAAACTAATTAATTTGCATAATGGCTGCTAAAGTACCAGTTTTACCTTTATGTCCTCTATGTGAAAAAAACATATCCTTATTGCATTTTGTACAGATTTTGCAATTAAAAATATTCTCATCTCTTAGACCTTGATATATTAAGCTCTTTATAATTAATGATTGAAGATCCACTTTCCACTTGATACCATCTTTATTATAAAGTAGCTCACTCCAGTAAGCATTCTTTTCAAACTCCTTTAATGCATCATCTTCAACTTCAAAACAACACCTTCCAATAGAAGGCCCTATAATTACCTCTATATTTGACTCTATGCTTCCATACTCTTCTTTCATTAATTTTACTGCCTCAACAGATATATTTTTTACCGTTCCTCTCCACCCTGAGTGAACAAGTGAAATAACTGTTTTGACTGGGTCAAATAAAAAAACTGGCACACAATCTGCATAAAAAGTTACCAATGCAACATTTTTTACATTTGTAACAAGACCATCAAATCCAATAATATCACTTTCTCTGATTATTCCCTTTCCTCTATCATCCTCATTAACTACTCTAATTTTACTATCATGAACTTGATTAGAAAAAACCATATTTTTTATATCAATATCAATAGACTTTGCAACTCTTTTATAATTTTCTTCAACATTTTTTCTATCATCACTTTTATTAAATGCCATATTTAAAGATTGATACTCACTTTTACTTACTCCACCATTTCTTGTTGTAAAACAGTGAGTAATATTATTGTATTTTAAAAATTTATTAAACTGTAACAATTCAACTCCATTATATTCCTTTAACACAACACCGTTATTACTAAACCTATGATTCAATGTATGTTTTCCTCCTAAAATGCAATATACGTAAAAATCAATTAAATAAACAATAGAACCTTTGATTTTATGCCCATGAGTGTCTATATAAAACAATATATCATACACCATTTTAGTTTGCAATGCACCTTAATATGGGTTATTTGTACTATTTTAAAGCTTCATGACACTCTTTTAGTTGTTTCCTTATTTCAATTTTTTGAGGACATTTAGTTTCACAAATTCCGCACTGGTTGCAGGCATCTGCTCTATTACCCTTAACCCATTCATTTGTTCCAATTTCTGCATACCCATTTTGTGCGTACTCTTTAATACCGTAAACTCTATAATAATTCATCATCTCAAAAATTCTAGGAATATTAACATCTCTAGGGCATGGCATGCAGTATTTACAGGCTGTACAATAGAGTTTAGATAATTTTTCATTTTCTACCATCATTTCATTTATTGCTTTTATTTCATCTTTTGACAATGGCTCATTGTTAGATCCAGTAGACGCATTTTCTTCAACCATATCAATGTTGCTCATTCCTGACAATGCACAATCTATATTTCTATTAGAAAAGACAAACCTTAGTGCAAGTTCAGCATTACTATTTACTTTTATGCCCAATCTATCTGCCAACTCTTTCGGGAGACCTGATACACGACCTCCTCCAACAGGCCCCATAACAACAACACCAAGCCCCTTTTCTTTAGCATACCTGATAGATTCTTCACAACTTCTATCTATGGCATTGTATTGGCATAAAACAGACTCAAACATCTCTAGATCAATTAGTTTTTTCATGTTTTCAGGTTTATCATGAAATGAAAATGAAATATGTTTAATTAAGCCTTCTTCTTTTGCCTTCTGCGCTTCACTAATCCATTTTGATTTCTTATCCGTATTAAAAAGGCTCTCATATCCTATACCATGAAAATGATAAAAATCAATGTGATCCATATCCAGTCGTACAAGCTGTTCTTCAAGTATTCTTCTGTAGTCGCCTTCTTTTTTCAACAGATGTCCTGGACTCTTCGAAGACACATATACCTTATCTCTAATGCCTTTTAAAGCCTTTCCCACCATATTCTCACTTAAATTATTGCAATAAAAGTATGCTGTATCAAAATAATTTACACCTAGTTCATATGCCCTGTTAATCATATTTATAGCTTTATCTTCATCAATAATATCCTTGCCATTAACTTTTATCATTGGAAACCTCATGCACCCAAAACCTAACCTTGATATATTAATGCCAGTATTTCCAAATTTACAATACTTCATATCTAAAACACCTCTTTACTATTGTATATTTTGACAACTTCTACTATTAGTTTTAAAAAATCAGTCTAATTTATTTTTCACAAGCCTATTTTAGCATTTAATTATGCATAAGTCTAATTTACATTTAAAAACGGTGAATATTTTTCTTCGCATTTATTAAATTCACCCTAAAAAATTTAGTATTTAAATAAGTGAACTCGTTTTAGCTAAAGCTAAACGAGTTCACTTGGGAATGCTGAAAATATAACTTCAACTACTATTTCTCTTCAGGTCTTATTTGATGCCAAATAGCCCCCATGAGGAGTGCAAGTAATATTTCAGCTAATCTCTATTTAAATTATATTATTGTATTTGATGCATAAATACCTGTACCAAATACATTCGTGTTTCCTGAGAGTATGCTTGCATATTCTCAAAAGAATCCTCACATATTTCTTCAAATTTTTCATTTACAACTTTTTTCACATCGTCATAGTCCTTATCCTCCAATAAAATCAATACAACCCTTTCTCCATCAGTATCAGATAATTCAATTTTTTCTTTTAACACTTGGGTAATTTTTTCTTGGTCACAGTCATTGCTTGTTACTTCAAAATCATTTTGATTTTCTTCATTAAAAGTACCAAACACCTCCTCTGAGATTGAACCCCCAAGTATTAAAACTACGTACAACACAAACATTGACAAACTAAGTGCTAACTTTTTTGCCATATACATGCCTCCTTTAAAAATTTTTTTATATTTTAATATTTAGGAATGCTGAAAATATAACTCCCACTACTATTTCACTACAGGCCTTATTATAAGATCAAAGTGAATACTAAAAAGGTCCTGCTCAATGCTCCGAGCTTTTGTTGGTGCTAAATAGACCCCATGAAAAGTAGAAGTAATATTTCAGACAACCCTTAATAAAATATTGTCGTAATTTTTGTTTTGTTGTCCAAGAAAATATTGTATATTAAAATTATAATTTTGTCAAACTTTCCGCACCACTTTTAGGTAATTATAGGAATATGCTTCATTAAAGTTGTATATGATTATATATTTTTGTGAACTGGTTTAGCTAAATCTAACATCAGGGCTTCAAGTGGATACTCTACTTCATCTAAAGATTACAAGAGAAACTCTACCTTATATAAGGTGTCTTAAAATAATATAAAAAACCCTCTTGAACAAGCTGAAATCTGCCGATAAATTATATGTATATTATTTATCTTGTTATTAAACATAACTTATCTCTTATTTCTAATAATTTAAGGAGTTGATCTAATGAAATTTTTCATAAATCAAAAAATAGGCCTTAAATTGATAATAGCAATTACATTATCATTTATTATTGCTATAACTATTAATATCACTCTTGCTATTACTCAATTTAGCAGCTATAATTATGATTTTAGTGAAGAGCAAGCTATTAAGGGGATGCGTGGTTTAGAAACCGAACTTAATAATTTAAAAAATAAGGCCTTAGATTTTGGAAATATCCTATCTGTCCATCCTGACATAGTTAATAGCATAGAAGAAAGGGATTTTAATAACCTTAATTTTACTCTTGATTTATTAAAAAACAAGAGCGGTGTAGACTTTATAACAGTAACAGACGGGAATGGTACAGTTATTGCAAGAACTCATGATCCTGAAAAAATCGGTGATAACATCACCAGTCAGGTTAATATTCAAACAGCTCTTTCTGGAAAGGCCTTTTCAACATTTGAAGAAGGTAATTCAATAGGATTTGCAGCTCGAGCAGGCGTTCCAATTTATGGGGATTCAGACGAAATTATAGGTGTTGTTTCAACTGGATATAGGCTTGACACCTGGAGTATATTAGATAATTTAAAGCAAATTTACAATACGGAACTTACATTATTTTTAGGTGATTTAAGGTATAATACTACTATACAAATGAATGGTCAAAGAATACTGGGAACAAAACTTGATAGTAGTATAGCTGATAGAATATTATTAAGAAATGAGCAGTATTCAGGAAATGCAAATATACTTGAATCACAATATGTAGTAGCTTATAAGCCCTTAATTGATGGAAACAATCAAACTATAGGAGTTATTTTTGCAGGACAGGAATTTGGCGAAGTTGTTGCAGCAAGAAATAGAATAGCTGTAAGTATATTAATAGTTACATTTATATTAATTGCTGTCCTACTAGTTTTTGTTGGAGTATTTGTAAGAAAAGTTATAACCAAACCATTAGGAAATCTTGTGGAGGTTTCAAATACTTTAGCTAAAGGAGACGTAGATATATCTGTTCATTCAACATCAAAAGACGAAATAGGAGAACTTACAACTTCCTTTGGCAAAATGATAGATAATATAAAACATCAGGCAAATGCTGCTGAAAAAATAGCACAGGGCGACCTTAATGTTAATATAAAACCAAAATCAGAAAAAGATATTCTTTCAAATAGTATGAATCTTGTTGCTTCATCACTTTCTAGTTTGGTTAATGAAACACAAATGTTAACAAGATCTGCTGTTGACGGAGAGCTTGATACAAGAGGAGATATAACTAAATTTAACGGTGTATATAGAGAGATAATTGAAGGTGTTAACAGTACATTAGATGCTGTGCTAGAACCAGTAAAAGAAGCATCTCAGGTATTACAGAAGCTTTCCACTGGTAATTTAAAAGAATATGTTATGGGAAATTATAAGGGAGATCATGCTGTCATAAAAGATTCTTTAAATAGCACGGTAAAAATACTATCTGAATATATCAGTGAAATTACCTATGTTTTAACACAGTTATCAAAAGGCAACTTAAATATATCTATTAACAGTGAATATAAGGGAGACTTTATAGAAATAAAAAACTCACTTAACTTAATTGTTGATTCCTTCAATACTGTTTTATTAGAAATAAATAATGCATCAGAACAGGTTGCCTCTGGTGCAAAACAGGTATCAGAAACTAGTATGTCATTATCTCAAGGCTCCACAGAACAAGCTAGTTCCATTGAAGAACTTAGTTCATCAGTTGAAGAAGTTGCTAATCAGACCAAGCAAAATGCTGTCAGTGCAAATCAAGCTAATGAGTTAGCTTTAACAGCTAAAAATACTGCTGTTGAAGGAAATGAAAGAATGTATGAAATGTTACAGGCAATAAATAAAATAAATGAGGCTTCAGGTAACATTTCAAAAATAATAAAAGTAATAGATGAAATTGCTTTTCAAACTAATATTCTAGCTTTAAATGCAGCTGTAGAGGCAGCTAGAGCAGGTCAATATGGAAAAGGATTTGCCGTAGTAGCCGAAGAGGTGAGAAACCTTGCTGGAAAAAGTTCTAATGCAGCTAAAGAAACTTCTGCTCTTATAGAAGGATCCATAGAGAAAGTGGAGACAGGTACTAAAATAGCAAATGAAACTGCAGAAGCATTAAGTAGAATTGTTGATGATATAGATAAAGTATTTAATTATGTTGGAAGCATAGCTGACTCTTCTAATCATCAGGCAACAGCAATTTCACAGATAAATGATGGTATAAATCAAGTCTCCCAGGTAGTTCAAACAAATTCTGCAATATCAGAAGAATGTGCAGCAGCTAGCCAGGAACTTTCAAGTCATTCACAAATATTAAAAGAGTTAGTTGGTAAATTTGAGTTAAAAGCTATTGACTTAAAAAAAGTAAAAAGTCAGGAATTATCTCCTGAAATAATAAAAATGTTGGAACAATTAGCATTTAACAAACAACCACGAGATACTGCACAAACTCCAAAAAACCACAAAAATAACAAGCATATAATTGATTTAAAAGATTCTGACTTTGGTAAATATTAAATTTATACTTGATGGGCGGTTATCATTTGCTTTTCATATAGGGCTTTAATGCTTCAATATCTTTATCAAGTTGATCTAAAACAGTTTGAGAGCAATTATTAAGTAATGTAGCAGCAGGAACTGATATGTTTGAGCTATCCTTAAAGACCTCACTCCACCAGATTGTTCTTGCTTTTTCATCTAGTGGAGTAAGGTTATAGTCAGGTATTCTTTCAATTAGCATCCTATATAGCCTATCAATATCCTGATCACCAAATAAAACATCATTGTAAACATTAGTATCATTAGGTTTCATAACCTCACCAATTATCTCTATGTGCCTGTTTGAAAGCAATTCCACAACTGTCCATGCAGCTTCTTTGTTGCTGGCCTCAGATGAAATTGCTGCAACAGCACTATTTGCCCAACTATATATACCAAATGGTAATCGGGTCATGCGCCATTTTCCATCTTCTTTACCATTTGTCAACTTTTTCAGAGTATCTATATCTGAAAAAGTTGACTGAAACATTATAGTTTTACCAGTTTCAATAGAGCTTTCCTTATTAAAATCAGTTAAATTTACCATATGTGCTAAACCTAGAGAATCCACAGTTCTTCCTAATTCCAGCATATTAACAAAAAGATTGGTGTTTCGCATAAAATTTAAATTTGAGTCAAATACATTTGAACTGATATCTGCGTAAAATAGAGGCTCATAGGTCCAGGAGATCATATACTTATCATTTTCCCTAAAAGTCTTAGCCATTTGCAGCCAGTTATTTATGTTTTCCATATACACAGCAAGCTCTTCTGGATCTGCAGGAAAGCCTGCAGCCTTCATTGCATCGTATCTATAAAAGGTTACAGCCGGAAAAAGCTCAACTGGCAAAGCTATGAGTTTTTTTCCATCTAATGAACGTAGAGCTTTTTTTAAGTTTTCTGGATATTCATTAATGATAGACTCAGCATTAAAAGTATTAAGATCAATAAATGCATTGGTAGAGTTAAAACTTCCCATCAAAATAGGATCTAAAATAAAAACATCAGGCAACTCACCCATACTATGTGCCAGTGAATAAACATTAGTTGCTTCAAAAGGAGAAATAACCCGATAGTTAATTATACTATTCGAAATGCCCTTGTGAATCAACTCCTTAATCTCTTCACTTATCTCATAAAAAGACCATATAGTTAATTCTTCTATCTTTTTGATTTCTGAGTAATCTTCTAAAATATTATTTTGTTCAGGCATCTCAACACCATGTCCCGGTCTAATAACTATAGGTTCCCTTTTCTCTCCATAGTTGCATGCAATCAGTAAAAGCATAGTGCTATAAATCAAAAACAAAATATACTTTTTCACTTTAAAAGATCACTCCTTCTATGACTTTTGAATTGTCCATACACTGCTCCCACATTTGAGTAAAACTTTCTTTATTCATTGGTTGATAAAAGTAGTGCCCCTGCATTTCATCACAATGATATCTCTTTAAAAAACTCCTTTCAGACTCTATTTCAATGCCTTCAGCTACTACTTTTAAGTTCATTCCATGGGCTAGTGCAATAATAGCTTTTACAATAGAACTATTGTTCCTATTAGTACCAACACTTCGAACAAAGGATTTATCAATTTTTACTACACTGATTGGAAAATGTTTTAGCTGTTTTAGGGAAGAATATCCAGTTCCAAAATCATCAATAGAAATTGTCACTCCCATATCTTTTAGCTGTCGTAACACCTTGTTCACATAGTCAACGTCTTTTATCATAAACCCCTCTGTAATTTCTAGTTCAAGGTATCTAGGCTCTAATCCTGTCTCATCTAATATCATTCGAATCTCTTCTATAATACGCTCATTGTAAAATTGCCTCGCTGATAAGTTAACAGCAACACGTATTTTAGGAAATCCCGCATCCTGCCATTTTTTATTCTGCAAGCATGCTTCTCTTAAAACCCATTTCCCAACAGGGATAATAAGACCAGATTGCTCAGCTACTGGAATGAATTGACTAGGAGAAATAAATCCTTTTTGGGGATGATTCCATCTAATTAGTGCTTCTATCCCTTGTATTT
This sequence comes from Acetivibrio alkalicellulosi, assembly GCA_008125075.1. GTDB lineage: Bacteria > Bacillota > Clostridia > Acetivibrionales > Acetivibrionaceae > Herbivorax > Herbivorax alkalicellulosi. The sequence goes on from VLTH01000002.1 coordinate 1,331,093, forward strand.
CTGATGTAACTCCATCAACTATTGCTTGATAATATATGGTAAGCTGTTTTGTATCTAGAACTTTACGCAATTGATTTTCCAACCACAATTGTTCATTAAGTCTCGTTTGAAAAGACTCAGTATAAAAAGAGTAAGTATTTCTTCCTTCTTCCTTAGCAATATACATAGATGCATCTGCAAACCTCATTAGTGTTTCTGCATTATCCCCATCCTTAGGATACAATGCAATCCCAATGCTTGATGTTATATGCAGTTCATGTTGATCTATATAAACGGGCTTTCTAATTAATCCCAAAATATGTTGTGCTATACACTCAGCCCACTCCTGATCCATCTGTTCTCCAATCACAACAAACTCATCTCCACTTATACGAAATACTCGAATAGTATCTGATTCAATTGTGGCAAGTCGTGCAGAAATTTCTTTTAGCAACCGATCACCTACAGCATGCCCAAGAGAATCATTTACTTGTTTAAAACGATCAAGGTCAAAGAATAATAGTGCGAAAAAGCTGTCCTTAGAAGAACATTGAAATAATGAGTTTAGTGCATCCTGCATTGATAGGCGATTAGGCAAGCCTGTAAGTAAATCATAATATGCCAGACGATGGGTTCTATGAAACATACTCTTTAAGTTGTCTGCCACTGTTTTGAAGTTACATGCTAATGTATCAATTTCTACTATACTACTCTTATTCCATTCGATCTGGTTTTGCCCAGCTAGACGTGCAGGGATTCCTGTTGTAGTATCTGCAAGTTTTGCCAGTGGTTTAAAGAATATGTGTTCAAATAGAATACTAAGAAAAATCATACCTGAACAAAAAAACAAATACACCCAAAGTTGAGATATATATAAGCTTAATAAATTTGATAAAAATGACTCAAAAGGCATCATAATGACTACCTTTAACTGCATATCATAAAAAACTTTTTCTCTTATAACATATGCATAACTCCATTTCTCTAATTGACTTTTAAATTCTCCATTAGGTACCCAATAAAAGATATTACTAAACTCAGCTGCTACGCTTCCCCCTCTATACCAAACAAAATTTTCTCCTCTCAGAGGTTCTAAATTAGATCCTATTACCATATCATAGAGGTTAGTGATAACAATTTCTGTACCACTGTCTGCTGAGATTTCCCCTAAAATTTGATTTAATCGAGATACTTGAACAACGCCATGGTGTTTTAGCGCAAATAAGTCAGTATTTGTGTGATTTTTCAGGTGGCTTTCTATAGCCTGCATTTGAGATACAAATGTTCCATCAGCTAAATCTATAATACCCAGTGTGTTTTTGTAACCATTGAAACTCATATATATCAAGTATGGAATTGTAATAGCCACTAGAGTTGTATGGATCATAATACAATTAAAGCGAAAACCCTTTTTAGAACCACCCATTTGTTTTAAAGGACCATATGTAAATAAAATATCTACAAACAAGCTACTAATTAGTGCCGTAATTATTTCTTTTAGAATTATAAAAATGCTAATTTGAGCCATCTCACCATTTGCAATTGTAAACGTAATAGCCATAAGTGGCCCACCTATCAATAACCAAAACAGTAAGGTATTTTGAATTAGTCCATTGGGATTGTTTTTCATTCTATATGATATAAATGCTACAGCCAAAATGTAAATTACGCCCATTTGTAAATTTATAGCACTCATTAACACAGCACATCCATATATGACGAAAGCAGCCAATATAGTTTCTCTGATTCGATACAAGCAAATAATGACAAGTAATGAAATAGTAGCCAAAGACAAGCTGATACCAGCAAATAAAATAATGGGTTGCGTTAGTAAAAACAAAGATAATGCCACTAGAGCTATGTATATAAAAAACCTCATTGCCCATTTGGGTATAAAATTTTTAATTGGCATCAAAAAATACTCCCTCCAATAGTTTGATATACAATAACAAATAAAATCAAATGTTCATTCATACTGCCATTATTGACGAATTTTTTATGTATATAGAATAATAGTTCAACGAATTTTTACAAAACCCTTCTTTTTTAAATATATTTTTTCCTTTTTAAAGTTAAATTCCTTTTACTTGCATAGGGAAATATTTCATATTTCCCAGTTTTTCAAAGCTTTTCAAACTATATCGGGTGCATATTATTTAAGTGAAGAAAAATATGGAAGAAACATTGTAAAGCAATTAGTAGAGCCTGTTAATGCGACGAGGAAAGGGAGAGCATTGTTTGAGCGAAGCGAGTTTTGCTCGATGCCGAGGAGTATTTACAGGCTCTAAACTGCGAAACTTTAGTTTCTGGAATATTTTTCTTCACATTTGTTACATGCACCCAACTATATCAGATAATTTGACAACTACTAACTTGCAATCAAAGAACATATCTTTGTAAATTTCTTTTTATATTATAACACATTTGTTTTTTTCTTCAATGATCTAAGTTAAAAATGGTCACCTCCTTCTAAGAATTCTAATGAAAAAAGGGGCTTAGCTAATAGCTAAAACCCTTTCTCATTAGAAGTCTTGGAACGAAAGTGAAAGACTTAAAAGCGAAGGGGCTCGATGCCCCAAGCTTTTATTTAATATTAAAGGTCAATACTTGATCTTTTTGCTCATGAATGTCTAATTCAATTACACCTGATACATGCCTTATCATTAATACGTAGTCTGTATTGTCTATATTACCATCGCCATTAATAATCAAATGTATCTAGCAACAGCCTATCTTTTTTACATCTCTATTTTTTCCCTTGGGATATACGTTCAACAAATTTTTGAACCCCATTTGAGTGCATATCTTTTAACTCAGTCATTATCTCAACAAGGTTTTCAAGTTCTTTCTTTTCTACACCTTTTGCAAGCACCTCTTTTATGTTTTCCAACATTAGTACTGCCTGCCCTACTTTATCATCACCTTTAACAAGCTTGTTTTTATTGAAAAATACTTTAATCTCTTCCCATCTAACTTTTTCCTCTTCATTGAGACAACCCACAAGTTCCTTCCATTTAAGCATATTTGCTTCTGCACCAGTAGTAAGTGTTTGTGAATCATTTTCATATGCAGAGATAACAAGTTCATTTACTTCGTCGTCGTTCATAACAGCTACTATTTTCTCGGCTATTTTGTTCATATTTCTGTATGAACCTTGAAGTTTAAATGGAGGTTCTGTCCTGTACTCATCAGCCTGTGCTGCCGAACGTATATATTCCATATTTATCTTTAAAACTACGTCTCTTACCTTAATAAGCTTTTTAAATACATCTGTAAACTCATTAATTTCTTCAATAGAGTAATTCCCCTCAAAATTCATATCTTCCATATGAGAACCTTGAGCTATTTCTATTAATGAGTAAATATCCTTTCTACTCCTATTTGAAAGCTTGCTTAGAACTGGATTAGATGTTAAGCTGTTCTCAATAAAGCTTAAAATAAAGGCATCATTATTCTCTCTTGTCATATCCCCAAGATTGTATACATCTGCTCTATTTGAAAGCATATCTGGAATTTGAAATTTATCTCCACTTTCAGTATAAGGATTTCCAGCCATTACAACAGCAACTTTTTTACCTCTTAAATCATAACTTTGACCAACACCTTTATAAACCCCTTCTATTTTTCTCTGTCCATCACAAAGAGGTATAAACTTTTGCAAAAATTCTGGATTACAGTGCTGAATATCGTCAACATATATCATTATGTTATTACCCATCTTAAATGCTAAATTAAGCTTTCTAAGCTCCTCTTTAGCACTTGCATTTTTTGCGCTTTCAGGGTCTAAAGAAGTAACTTCATGTCCTAGTGCCGGCCCATTTATTTTTATCAGTGTAATTCCAAGTCTGTTTGCAACATACTCCATCAACGTAGTTTTACCATAACCTGGAGGTGAAATCAAAAGAAGCATTCCCATTAAGTCAGTACGCTTGTTTTCTCCGGCTACACCTATTTGCTTTGCCAAATTATGCCCTATAAGAGGCAAGTAAACTTTGTCAATAAGTTGACTTCGAACAAATGACGATAATACTCCAGTTTTAAACTCATCCATCCTAAGCTCATCTTTACATTCTTGAATAAGCTTTTTCTTTAATTCTTGGAAATTTATATAATCCGGTACTGCACCCTTTTCAAAGCTCTGTAGCTTTTTCATAAACTCTGTATATGATAAAATATACTCTCCATTTTTTATAATTGGGTGACTTCCACTCAAGTCTTTAATTGTCAGCGATGTCTTTGTCTGTATTAAATTTCTTGCATCATAGCCATTTAAAATGAACATAACCGCAACTTCATCTACTAAACCCCTGACATTATCAAATTCTCTATCAACTAAAAATGCCATCAACCATTCTCGTATTAAATAGTATAAACCTTCTAAATCTTTGACTGAGGCTTTAAGCGAATCTGTAAAAAGATCATATGCATTTTTATCTTTCAAATCATCTAAAAACTCAAAATACAAATCATGGGCTTCCATACTAATTACAAAAGAATTCCCACGCATTAATTCCATACATAGGTACTCGGAAGCTTCGCTAATAAGTCCAACCTCAAAAAATGTCATGCTACAAAGTGATTGCTCCATAGATTTTTTTACTAAAGGCAAATAATCACTTAAATTAGGTTTTCTATTAAAATATAGAGAAACTTTTGACAATTCTTTTAGCCTTATTTCAAATTTTTCTTTCATTTCATCACTAGCAAAGCGCTTCCAGAAAAGCTGTGCAAACGCCCTAGCTGATGGACTGTAAATTAAAAGATCAATATCTACATGTAGTTTTATTAGTTCTTTTAAAATAATAAGGCAGTCCATATCATGAACACCTTTTGTATAACTCTCTTGATACCTAGGCTCCATAAACTTTTGTATGAATTCTAGAAGCTCTTGATCTGAATATCTTTGTAAGCTTTCGATATTTTTGTTTTCTGCTTCAAATATTTTATAAGTAAGATATTCTCCCCTGTAAACTTCTTTGTTTTCAGATAAAACTTCCTGATCCCAGCTGGCACGATATTTGTTAATCTCTTGGGATGTAACTCTTTCCCAAAAATCAGTACCTGAAATATGAAAGTAAAAACCATCATCTTTTTTTACCATTGAAAGATCAAGTGGTTTTGTATTAACGGAAAATAAATTATTCCCAAACTTCACAACATTCTTACCACCAACAAAAAGCTCCTGTTTATCCTTAAGCTGGCGTATTGCATCTTCCCTAACTGTTTTTAATCTAGACTGTATTTCATCTGACTTAACTGTATCGTTAAGAGAAATAAGCTGACTTGCAATATCTCTTACCTTTTCAATCATAATGTCAGATGCAAAATAACCATTAATCTCTTCTATTTCATTAAAACTGTTTAGTCTGTTTCCAATTCCCTTAAGAAGTCTATCGGCTGCCGACATAAGAGCAGTAATCTTTTTGTTTTGCCTATCTAATATTGATTGTTTTTTTGTTTCAAATGCATTGTAAAGCTCTTCTCTTTTTTCAGTCAGATCTACTATATACTCTTCAAAATCCGCAAACTTTCCCTCTAACTCTTCAATCTGAACTATTACCTTATTTAAATACTCGTCACATTTATCAACTGAGTCAGAAATATCAAGATAATTAACTACAGCATGGTTTAATAGCTTCATTTGTGAATGAAACTGTGCAGACCCCTCTGTTTTTAAAAGATCGTCCATGCATGTTTTAAGTCTTGCTTTTCCTTGATTTAATTTTGAATATATAGAAGATATACTGTCAATAATTTCTGTTGTTTTTGTAGTATCTTCAATTTTAAAATTAGTAACTATATCAATTAAAAGCTCTAGTTCTGAAGATGTCTTTGACATCTCTTCTCCAAGTGCTTTTCCTTCCATTGTCTTTTCAATTTTACCAACTTTCTCATTATGCAATTCAACCTGTTGTATATAAGGCTTAAGACCTTCTGGTGTTAAAAGAAAATCAACACACCTCTTAGAGAAATCTTCATTTTTTTGTTTAACCTTATCTTCTAAACTCTCAACTAAAGAAATATCTGTATACCTTAAATCTTTTAAAGATACAATTTCTCCACGAAGCATCCTTAAATTTGATAAAACACCTACATACTCATCAACAGTACTAAGATTACCAAATTCAATTTCTTTTAAAAGGCTTAGAGCCTTTTCTTCTACATCATTAATTTGTTTTTGGGTAGCTTCTTTTATTCGTGTAACCTTTTCAAATTCAGCTACTGCTGATGCTGCTGTATCTCTTATATTTCCCATTACTGATTTTAAATCAAATGCTTCTTGTTCACTAATCCAAAAATATGAGTCTATAATGATATCTGATTCTTTAACAATATCAACATAAATCTCAGAATAACTCTCTCCTTTTAAAATCAAATTAAATACAACTTTGCAATCAGCCATAGCCCTTACAATATCTTTATTTCCAATTTTAAATAGTAGACAATCATTCTTTGTATGGGTAACATAATCCTTTCCCACATAAGGAGTTTGCCAAATTTGAATCATATGATTCCTTTGGGGCTCGGCTTCATGCCGAAAAACAATCATTTCTCCACTTGAAAAATGGGAGTACCCACTACATACAATAGGAGTATCAAGAGACTGTTCTATTAGATTATATGAATACACAAAGTATATTCCGCTTTCAGTATTATAGAAAATGTACTGATAATCCTCCCCATTTGGAGACTCTATTTTTTGATCAAAAATACAGTTATGGGCAGGTACATCAAATAATTTGTATTCTCCACTTTGTAAATAGTAACCCTTTGGAAAAATAAGACCGTGATCATCAGGTAATAACATACAAACATCTTCTATTGCATCTATACGAACAACACTTTTAAGTTTGTCATTATAAATAAAGTATCTGTAGTTTTTTTCTTTATATGGTCTGATTTTTAGCAAAACAATATGACCTAAAATAGCATAAAGTATTTCAGCATCATCTAATGTCTGATCCTTATTTTCAACTGGCTCGGAATATATCCCCTTTCCAATATCTGTGTTATCTTCAACTTTAATTGTCAAATCTCCTCGAAGAGTTTCAACAAACACCCTATCTTTAATTGAAACATGTGGATACTTTCCACCCCTATGATCTTCTCTTCTTACCCTTACCCAATCAAAATCCTGGCGATTTGAAAACTTAACTTCTTGATCACTTCTGTTGTCAACGTATGCAAGTTTATTGTCTTTTATAAGCCACTTAAATACTTTAGTGTCTATTGAACTTTTTCCTGTCTGAAATATCATATATAAATAAGGGCCTTGTATTGTAAACTTAGCAAAAAAGGTATTTTTATAATATTTGTACAATTCGTTAAAATCGTTTATAAACTGTTTATCTTCAATAAGTGAAAGGTTTAGTTTGTGAAATGATCTGTCTTTATACTCATATATAGAAAAAACGTCCTCAATCTCAACCTTTGATTTAAGTCCCATATGAACATTATAACCAAATATAAACCAATTACCTATAGGAGCCATATCTCTTGGGACACAGTTATTTTCAGTTATAATCCTTTCACTTCCTAAAATGGTGGTTTCAATAGCTCCAAAAACTTCTTTTCTCTTATCATTTAATCTATCAAGTCGCTCTTTTAATTCGTTGCCATGCTTTAATAAACGACTTTTTATAACCTCATAGGTTCCATTTTCTAAACCACCATTTTTCTCATTATCTTGCCCCTTTGCTTTTATATCAACCACAGCTTTTACACCTCATCTTTATATTTTAAGAAAGGCTAAGATGCAATAATTCTTTAAGCACTTAGCCAATATCACTATATTTTATTATTACCTTTTAGATTTAATGATTTGCAGCAGGTTAATCACCTGCTGCATCCATTAGTTTAATTTTGAATTCTTTTAATTTTCTCAGCTGGTTCATTACCAAATCCAGCTTTTTCAACTGCATCTAAAAGCCTTGTTAATAATGGCTTTTCTGTTGTGTTTGCATTGCTCATCATTTTATGAATAGCTCCAGATATTGTTAAATTCTTTAAGTCTTCTGAAGTCAAATTAAATCTAGATGTAAAGTTTTCTAGTTGATTCTTAAAATAGTCAGCATCGCCAGTAATAAATGTATTTTTTACATCTTGTAACACTTCACTGCTTCCTACCATACGATCAAAAGACTTTCCTCTTGTAACAGACTCAACAATTTTATCAAAGAACATTGTCTCACCACCAACAATATCGATTGATGCAGATTTAAGTGCCTGGCTAATAACCTCTGCTTGAGCTTTTGCAATTTCTCTTTGAATATTGATACTTGCAAGTTCAATTTCTTTTTCTTTTTCAAGTCTAAGCTTAAATTCTTCATGTCCTCTTCCTGCTTCATCAAGTGCCTTCATACTATTAGCCTTCTGAGCAATACCTTCTGCTTCTGCTCTATATTTTTTAGCAAGAATTTCTGCTTCAACAGTTCCTTCTTTTTCTTTAACCAATACTTTTGCTTCCTGGCCTTTAGCTTCAGCTTCAGCAGTAGCTTGAAGAATTTTAGCCTTAGCCTCTCCTTCTTTTTCAAAAGCAACAGCTTTAGCTTCAATAATACGAGCTTCTGCAAGTCCTGTCTTAGCTTCTTGTAAAACTTCTGCATCAGCTATCAATTTAATTGCATCAGCTTCTTTTTGTGATGCCTTAAGTTTTGCTTCTGCCTCAATAATCTTTTGTTCAGCCATTCTTTCTGAAGCTTGTTTAGAAGCTTCTGCAGACTTTACTTCTACAATTAGTTTTTTCTCTGCTTCTTCTTCCGCCTGTTTTATAGATACAGTTTTCAAACGTTCAGCTTCTGCTATAGCTTTAGTGTCTTTAATCTTTTCTTCTTCTATAACAACATCTTTTTCAACTGCAACTCTTTCTCGAATAACAGTCTGAATATTTTTCTTTTCTTCTTCTAAAGATTTTTGTTTTTCAATCTCAGCTAATTCTACAAGTTTTTCTTTCTCAGTTTTTTCCAAAAGACGCTTTTTGTCAACACGTTCAGTTTCAATAGCATCTGTACTTTCTTTTGATTTTTGTGCAACAATAATTTGTCTTTGTTTATTTTCTTCTGCAATTAAAAGCTCTTCATCTGCTTTTATTTTAGCCATTCCAGCCTTTAGTCTCTCTTCTTCAGCTACTTTATCAGCTTCAGCCTTTTCTCTTGATTTAATAATTGAAACTTCTCTTTGTTGACGAGCTTCTGCTTCTTCGTTTTGCTTTTGCAACTCTAAGATAGCCTCTCTTGCAGTTACATCTTGCTGTTTAATTGTCTTTTCTTTTTCTCTTTCTATTTGATTTGCAAGTACCAACTGATTTGAGGTTAACTCTGTAATCTTTTTAATACCTTCTGCATCAAGAATATTATTACTATTTAGCTTTGCCAAATCTGTCTGTTCAAGATAATCTATAGCAGCATCATCTAATACATGCCCATTAAGATCAGTTCCTATAATTTGTAGTATTTCATTTTTAAAAGTTTCCCTCTCTGTATAAAGCTGAACAAAATCAAACTTCTTACCTACAGTCTTTAACGCTTCAGAAAACTTTGCATCATATATCTCCATAAGAGTTCCTTTATCAGAAGCCTTTTGACAGCCTAATGACTGTGCAACTTTTAAAACAGCTTCTTTAGTTTGATTAACTCTTATAAAAAAGGCCACTCTTATATCTGCTCTAAGGTTATCCTTACAAATAAGACCATCCTTACCTTCTCTATTAATCTCAACTCTTTTTACCGATATATCCATTATTTCTGCATGATGAAGTATAGGAACAACAACCATTCCACCAAAGGATACTGTTGGTCCACCAACACCATTTCTTACAATTGCCTTCCCTTGTTCAACCTTTCGATAAAACCTAGTAAACATAGCTAGTATACCAAAAAATAGTATTATACCAGCTACAATAACTACAGCTATAACTTGCGCAGTACTCATTTCACTCTACCCCCTTGAATTTTTTAACATAATAAAAATCTTTCTCAGTATCTTTACAAATAACTAAAACTTTATCACCCTTTTTAAGGCTCTCGCCTTCCTCAACTTTTACATTGATTCTAAAAGGTGCACCTTCTCTTTCTACTTCTGCCTGCCCTAATCTTACATTATCTACGTCACATAACAAACTACAAAGCATTCCCTCGACTTTTTCATGAGCACTATTATCCTTATACATTTGTCTAAACAGACCTTTTAATGGGGTTGTTATTACTTTTGTAATAAGGACACTTAAGATAAAAGCAGGAATCAATAAAAGACCTCTAGATAGTTCTCCGAACTCAGGCGTCATCATATAAGTTATCATTGACACTGCCCAAAAAACAAGATTTATAACACTTAAAACAAGCATAAGAGGAAGATCTGCTAGATTAATAAATGTGAGAATGCCATGAAAAGGACCAGAAATAGGACCAGCATCTGATACATCCGTATCAACATCCACATCAAGAAAATCAATATCAACAACACCTATTATAACAGTCAACCAATAAAAAATAGTCAATCCCAACAAAGTAGTTGGTATGATGTTCACACCTGTTACAATTGTTTTAAAAAATTCCAACATAATTATCTCCCCTGTTTCTAACCTCATTTTAGTATATACTATTTTTTCTTATAAAAGTATTAAAACATAAAACTATATTTAATAAAAAAACAGTATATATCATCAAAGCTTCATTAATAGAAATCTTTAATTATTCTCTGCAATTGAATACAGCAAATCACTTATTGGATATTCAATATTTTTAGGTAGTGCTTCATAAAAACCAAACAAACAACAATGGATCAAGTGTCATTTGATTTAAGGCATCCTTTTTGAAATGACTTAGTTTTAGTGTAACACATTAAAAAAAATATATCTCAATTTACTTGATTTGTCAATACTTTTTGATAATTTTACATTAGTTTTAATAAAATTAAATTACCTCTGTAATAAAAATCATTTCATTTGTAATGTCAATATTAACTTGTTTTTTAAGTTTTTTATCATCAACATTCCATACACATTGACACACATAAATACCTTTACTCACTTCTTCTAGTTTTTCTAGTTCAAACACTTCATTAAATCCTTTTTTCATTAAAGACTCCATTATTTCTGAGGAGTTTTTAAAAAAAGAATATTCGATATATTCGGATATTTTACTAAGATATTCTACCAGTTCATTTGATTTCATATAAACTCTCCTTTCTAGAATTATTACAGATTTGCATTTTAGTTGTATTATTAGCAAATTACCATACTTATTAAGTAACAGCTTGGTGGATTGAGTCTAGGTCTTTTTAAGTCTTTCAAGACTTCTAATATTACAATATAAACTAAGTTTATATTGCATAATATATTAATCGGTATTTTTATTTAGATTATTTAGGTTAGTATTTAAAATCCCCTTCACTTCTTTAAAACCTAACAATAATACAACTAAACTTTAAACTTTTTGTAGATATTTAATATAAAAATAAAAAATATTAATATTTCTTAGACTTTTTTTGATTTATATCGTATAATTAATTAAGAACATTAATTCAAGGAGTGATTTTAAATGAATGATGGATTGATAAAAAATATTTTATACTTAATAGTTATAGTTGTGTTGGTAGTTTTTGCAGTAAGGGTGCTTATGTGGGCACTTAGTATAGTATTGCCAATTGCCATTGTAATAATTGCCGTGTACATTGTTTACAGAGTTATTACTGGTAGAAAAGGGTTTTAGAATAATATAAGCTTATAGAAATAGTAAGAAACAGCTTTTAATACAAAGCCTTTTCTTACTATGCTTTAAGCTTTAGAGTATTTTCTTAATACACTCCCATAGAACATCACACAATTGTGGTGAATCAAAGTCACTTCCAAATCCACTAAGATTATAATTATTACTTCCTGCTTCAAATCCTATTTCTCCACTATCTACCAACATGTAAAAGTCAACGGATTTAGAACTGTTCTTAGCTAAAATCTCAATCATTTGACCAATAGATAAAAGTGGTACACAATCTATTTTGCTAAAATCCACTGGACGTTGGTAGGAAAAATCAAACTCCTCTTCCATAACATCTTCAAATAGTTCCTCATCATCATTAACTTCAATTTCCTCATCTAGTTCATCATCGCCTTCACAGCATTTATCAGCAGTATCAGGCAAATATCTTAAATCATATACTCTTAAACGATTATTAAGCACTCTTATGTCACCTATAACAAATTCAATTTCATCGTATTCCTCTTCTTCAGCATCTTTACATATATAAGCAACTGCAACATCATATTTTTGTGGAAGCCAAAGTTCATTTAAACGTAGTTTTTGACTTTCATTTAGTTTTGAAACGTCTTCTTTTGCTATATGATTTTTCATAATTTATCACCTTACCCTTTAGTTAATTAGTATAATAAAGGTAGCACTTAATTCATTCACAACCTTCTGCAAAGCATAAAATTAAAAGCACTTTATTATTACTACAAAAGTGCTTTTAGAACTTAAATACTATAGAGAAATACCAACTGAATTTATTAAATAATTAAGTTTTTCTCTATCAAGATTTTTCCTAAGCTCAACGCCTTTAAGGCTAAGTAAACCTACCGGATAAACCGGAACATTAAATATTGAAAACAAATACTGGTCTAATCCATTTAGTTGAGATCCTCCACCAATTATAAAAATTTTAGAAATCTGTGACCCATAACAACGTTCAATATAAAACTCAAAACACTTAACGATCTGAGTAACTAATCTTTCTATGAAGGTATTTACTTTGCCATACGCAATAACATGCTCTCTCTTAGAAAGACTATTTGGCGGATTCATCCCATACATTTTCTTGATTCTTTCAGCTTCTTGCAAAGTTATGCTCATCTCATTAGAAATATGGTTATCGATATTTGAACTACCTGATAATATAACTTTGTTAAACTCTAGTACCCTGTCTTTTAAAAAGTTAACAATAGTTGTCTCAGAACCAAAATCCAACACAGCATAAGTATCACTTTGAACATTTTTATGCTTTCTTTTAGAATAATACTCATCCATATCTTTAGTGTATATATCCCTATTAAAAAACTTTGCTGTGCTGTTTGCCGGGATATCAACTGCTAATGGTTTTAAATCAAGACCTTGCAAAACCTCGATATAGCTTTCTAATATTTTTCTTGGAACTGCAGTAACAAAAACTTTATACTTTTCTTGATTTTTGTCTCTAACAGTTGTAAGAAGCTTATAGTCCACCCTGTAGTTGTCAATATCAACAGGAAGAAAATTTGGCATACTGTTTTTTATAGTAAAGTCTTCACTCTCGCCTTCCGCTTTATCAATCATATATATCCTGGTAATAATATTTGTACCCGACATAATAATTTTAGCGTTTTTAGCTTTCATACCTTCTTCTTTGATAACGGTTTTTATAACTCTTAATACTCTCTCAACATCATATATTGCACCATTCTTAATACAATCTTCAGGAGTTGCAACTATTCCGTAGTTTTCAATAAATATATTATTGTTTTTCTTTACTGAAACTTCAACTACCTTAATGTTTCGATACCCTACATCAATGCATACCATAGATGTTTTTCTCATAAATAAATCCAAAAACATTTACATATCCCCCTCTAAAGTGCAGAACACTTATGTTAAACACATAAACACTATATATTATACGATATATTAACTCAGGGCACAACATATTTGTTATATAAAATAAAAATTTATATAATAAAGATATGCCTTTTTACAATAAACTTGTATACTTTTTTTATTATAGCACATTATTTATTATAATTCCAGCATATTTACATCACTTTACTTAAATAAACACTTATTAATATTTTCGGATATTTCCCTAATTGAATTTAGTAGTATTTCAATTTCTTTTTCCGTATTAAAAAATCCAACACTTATTCTTACTGCTCCTGTTTTTATTGTTTTTAGAGTTTCATGAGAAAGAGGAGAACAATGGAGACCCGAACGGCAAGCTATATTATAGACTTTATCAAATATATAACTTATTTCACTTGATAAAATGCCATTAAAATTAAATGCAACAATTCCTGAATTTTTTGTTTTTTCTACTCTACTATAAACGTTAACATTTTTAAGTTGTATTATTCCCTCATATATCTTCTTTATAAGTTTGTGTTTTTGTTTATTTATTTCTTCAATGCCCACGCTGTTAATAAACTCTATTCCACATGCCAATCCAACTATTCCCGGTGTATTTAATGTTCCACTTTCATGTACGTCAGGATATATCTCAGGCTGAGCAAAGCTTTCCGAGTTACTACCAGTACCACCTGTCATAATTGGACATACTTTAATCCCTTCCCTTATATAAAGCCCACCTGTGCCTTGAGGACCTAATAGTCCTTTATGCCCTGGAAAAGCTAACATATCAACATTTAATTCATTTACGTCAATTTTAAAAGATCCAGCTCCTTGAGAACCATCAATTAAATACAAAATCCCTTTATTATGTGCAATAGTACCGATTTCTTTTACAGGCATTATTATGCCATTTACATTGGATGACAAAGTGCTTACTATGAGTTTTGTATTTTTTTTAATTGCCTTTTTTATGTCTTCTGCATCAATCTCTCCAAATTCATTTCCCTTAATAATTGATACTTCAACATTATTTGCTTTTTCCATTAGTTTTAAGGGTCTTATTACAGAGTTATGCTCCATACACGTTGTAACAACATGATCTCCTGGTTTTAGTACTCCCGTAATAGCAATGTTTATAGCTTCAGTAGCATTTTTAGTAAATACAATATTCATTGGATTTTTTATATTAAAAAAACTGGAAATAATTTGCCTGGCATTCAATATGGCTCTTCCTGATTCAAGAGACATTTTATGACTTCCTCTACCTGGGTTTGCACAGTAATATTTCATGCACCTTAACATCTCCTCTAAAACCTTATCAGGCTTTGGATATGAAGTTGCAGCATTGTCAAGATAAATCATCTTTTCCACCTCAATAATTTTTTCTTAAATATGCAAGATCGACTTTTTTATAAGTGTCAATAATGCTTTTAATTGAATGTACATGTAGTAAATGTAAAGAATAATATGTAACATCGGGGTAAAGCCCCACCTCTACCTCAGTAAATTGTATCCTTATCTTATTTTATTAACCTACTATCTAAATATGTGCCACATGGACAACTCTTTTGATAAAGTTAATTTCTTAAATATGATGGCAGCTTTAGTCCTGCCTTATTAGCTGCATAAATAGCTGCATCAAGATCAACCATATTTTTATCGTCATAAATCCTATAGTTTGATCTGTATTTTAAAGGTGTGTTAATTAGCATTATTGTGTTTGCTCCTGCTTTTAAAGCCCACACCTGAGCATCCCTATCAAGGGAAGCTAGCGCTGTAGTTGAAGGAATATATACTTTTTTGCACACTATCCTAGTAACAGCCATGGTCCTTAAAGTTAAATCAATATCTCCATGGGGTAGAATTTCAAAAGGCGTTCCCTCTGCTGGAATAAAAGGACCTATACCTATCATGTTTATTCCCATATCTTTAAAATACATAATATCTTTAGCAATATCTCTTATTGTCTGCCCAGGTATTCCAATTATATTACCTGATCCGTTTATGTATCCTAACTCTTTGAGCCATTTAGAACATTTAAGCCTTAAGTGATAATCGCCATCTGGATGAATAAAATCAAAAAGCTTTTTATTTGTCGTTTCAATTTTCAAAAGAAAATTATTAGCACCTGATTTCTTTAGTATTTCATAATCGTTAAAGGACTTTTCACCAACGCTTAAAGTTATTCTCATTCCGGTTTTGTCTTTTATTCTTTTAATTAATTTTGCCAACCTTTCAGTACTCCAGCTTTGATCTTCACCCGATTGAAGTATTACAGTCCTTATACCAATATCATGTATATCTTTTATAACTTCCATTATTTCATTCTCATCCATCCTGTATCTTTGCACACCGTTGTTTAGTGAATTTATCCCACAGTATTTACATTTTTTTGCACAATAATTTGAAAACTCTATAGCACCTCTTATTTCAAGTACATCGCCAACAGTTTCTCTTCTTATTCTATCTGCAGTAGCATAAATTGTTTCAATTTCCTTTTCTCTGTTAGTGGATAGAATATATATAATTTCTTTCTCTAAAAGATTTTCTCCTTCTTCAATTTTTTTGAGTATATTTAAAAACTCACTTGTAACAGACAAGCCAATTTTTTCATCAATAAGACCTTGAAGCCTCATCTTTTTATCTTCAAATATTCCAGTTATATTTATCTTGCTATCATGTATCATAGATTTAGCTTTTTCTAAATCTCTCTCTACTACCTTTACAGCCACTGCACATACTGTGCCCGATTCAGGTGGTGCAGGAACTAAATCTGTTTCTATTCCATTATCCTTTAAAGTTTTATTTACAAGAAGCATTTGCGCACTATTATGTGCAACTATCAAATAAGCTTTTTCTTCCAAGGTGCCACTTCCTTTCACACTTAAAAATAAATGTCCCTCTTGCCTTTTTCAATTTCAATTAACTTTTCTTTTACTAATTCTTTCATCTTATCATCTTGAATCTCCTCTAATGCTTTCTCAATTAATTCACTACCTAATTTATTTAGTGATTGATCTCCATAATCAAGAAGGTTCTCTTTAAACGTCAAAATTGCATTGGGTTGGCAAAATTCATGGATTTCTCCTTCTTTTGCATATTCCATAAAAGCTTCGCCTGTTCTGCACCTTCTATAACATGCTGTACAAAAACTAGGTATATATCCCTTATCACATATAGTGGCAAGTACTTTTGACAAACTTCTATGGTCACTTACCTCAAACTGATCAGCCTTTTGATCATTTTCCTTATATCCCCCTGGATTTGTCTTTGAACCAGCACTAATCTGGGATACACCAAGGCTTAAAAGTTCATCTCTTAGCTCTGGGCTTTCTCTTGTTGATAAAATAATACCAGTGTATGGAACTGCTAACCTATATATTGAAATAATCTTTTTAAAATCACTGTCACAAACAGGATAGGGAATTTCTTTAAGTCCCCAACCAAGGGCAGGACGTAACCTAGGAACTGAAATAGTATGTGGCCCAACACCATATTTTTTCTCAAAGCTCATACAGTGAGTTAAAAGATTTAAAACCTCATATTTGTAGTCATATAGCCCCAAAAGAGCACCAACACCTACATCATCAATTCCAGCTTCAAAAGCACGGTCAATTGCTGTAATTCTATAATCATAATCTGACTTTAATCCAACCGGATGCATCTTTTTGTAAACCTCTCTATTGTAAGTCTCTTGAAATATTACATAAGTACCGATTCCTGCTTCCTTTAGTTGCCTGTATTCTTCCACTTTCATAGGCGCAGTTTCAACATTTATTCTTTTAATATTTGTATTTTTATAAATTAATTCCATTGATGATGTGATGTGTTTAACATTTGTCTTTTGGGGATCCTCTCCACATATGAGTAAAATTCTTTTATGCCCCTGCCCTTCTATTTCTTTTGCCTCATTTATAATTTCTTCTTTGGTTAATGTCTTTCTGTGAAGTTCCTTGTTATCTCTTCTAAAACCACAATAAAGGCAATTATTTGTACATTCATTGCTTGTATAAAGGGGAGCAAACAACACAACCCTTTTTCCATAAACTCTGTTTTTCACATACTTAGCTGTTTCATATAAAAGGTTCAATTGCTCTTCATCCTCTATATTAAGAAGACATGCAACCTCCTCTAAATTTAACCCTCTACATTCCCGTGCTTTAAAAAGAATATCTTCCACACTTCTTCTTTCAACATTTCTAGCACTCTCAATTAATGATAAAACCATAATAACCTCCAATAATCCGGACAAGTTCATGTCCACTTTTATTCCCTTAAAAATCAAAAAACCCTTCAAGACTATGATTAATGTCTTAAAGAGTTTACATACCACTTTAGTGCACTTTAAAAGTAACACATAAAATACTATTTACTCAAAACTTTGAGTACTATAGCAGATTGTAGATTCAATCTACAACCACAGTAATAAGAACAGAACACTTTGCTCCATTCCCCCTTCGATAAGACAAAATCCATTTCGTCAGGTAAATCACAGCATAGATTCTATAAATGCCAGGAATAACTCCTCACATTCTAGATTTGTTCTATAACTGCAATAAATTATATTTAATTTTAGCCTTTCAATTTGTTCAATATTACTAGTTAATGGGTTATTGCTACCTTTGCCTTAATTCCATTAATGTTTCCCAATTTTCCAGCAAGTGCACCTATTTGATCATTTGTACCATCAACAATAATGGAAATAACCGATATACCTTTTTCCTTATATGGAATACCCATCCTTCCAACGATTATATTAGCATAATCACTTAATATGTCATTTACTTTAGCAGATGTCTCCTCACGATTATTTACCACTATACCCAATACAGCTATTTTATTATCCATAACTATCCTCGTTAATGTTTTAACTATATACCCATTATACCACCTTTTAATTACCTGTAAACACCTTTTTATTTAATCTCGACCCCCTTCTCATTCTTCTTTCTTAGTAATTTAAGATAAATCTACAGTATTTAATTTAAACTTTATATAAAAATATATTTTAATTTTTTACATTGCATCTAAAAGAATTTAAAAAGAAATTTATTTTTTTAAAAAATGATGATATTATATAGTATAGTTATGATAACATTAATTTTTTATGAAATCTAAACAATATTAATTATATTGGAGACAAAAATGAAAAAATTAATTTACTATTTAAAAATAACTGGATTATCTTTAATTATATGGATTATATTAAGTGAAAGCATCTCACTATACAACCTGACATTAGGTGTTTTTTTCACGTTCTTATCAATATTTATTGTTGAAAAAATTTTAGGTTTAAACTACTTTAATATAATTCACAATTTAAAACTAAAAATAGTTGTAAAGTATGCTATATATCTGATTTATCAGATATATTTTTCCGGGTTTTCTGCCATTTCCAAAATAATATCTGGTAAGACAAATGTAGGAATAGTAGAAATTAGCACAAATTTAAAAGATGACATGTTTATTTCATTACTGGCAAATTCCATAACTCTTACTCCTGGAACAGTTACTTTGGATAAGTCTGGTAACAAACTAAAAGTACTTTGCCTTGATATAGTTACTTATGAGAGTGAAAAAGCTGGTAAACTAATAAAAAAAGATTTTGAAAAAATATTATCCGGAGGTTAACACTTTGTTTGTTAATTATGCATTAATATCTTTAATTATACTTGCTTTAGCAGGATCATTAAGAATAGTTTTAGGACCTACTATATGGGATAGGCTTTTAGGACTTAATATTTTTTCAGCTAAAATTATAATGATGATTGTTTTATTTTCTGTTATAATGGGTAAACCCTACCTACTTGACATAGCAATTGTATATGCTCTCTTAGGCTTTATAGGAATTATTCTAATTGCAAGATTTATTGAGTGGAGGGGAAAAATATGAGCATATTTGATATTATTGGGTATATTTTAATAACTTGTGGTATTATATTATCTGGAATTGGAGTGTATGGTATTTTTAGATTTAAAAATTTTTACTCTAGAATACTTGTATCATCAAAAGTTGATACTGTAGGCTTTATGACTATCATGCTTGGTGTAATGTTTATAAATGGCTTAAGTTTTTTTTCTTTAAAAGTGCTATTAATAGTTATCATTGCAGTTATTACAACACCGCTTGCAACTCATTCTATAGCGCGTTCAGCTTATCTTAGTGGTTATAAAATAAAAAAGGGGAAATATTATGGTAATTAACATATTTCTTATGCTTATAATAGTATTTGCAATTTTATCAATTCAATCCAACAGCCTTAGACGTGCAGTAATATATTTAGGCATCCTTTCACTGGTTAGCTCATTTTGTTATCTTTTATATGGATCACCTGATGTTGCAATAGCTCAAGCTGTAATTGGAAGCACTCTTTCAACAATACTTTATCTGGTAGCACTCAAAAAATACAAACTGTTTACTATATATTATGTACTGCAAAACACAGACACAGAAGAATTGGATTCAGACAATACTGAGAGAAAAGTAATTGATATAATTGAAAGTTTTTGTTTTGAAAGGGAGCTTGAGCCTGACGTTGTCCATACATCTGAAAATCTCGAAAATATAGAAGCCCACTATCAGTATGATGTAATTGTTTTACAAAAAGAAAGAGGTATCTGTCTTTATGGAAATAAGGAAAATTACTTGTTAGACTCATTACAAAAACACTTGGTTAAAAAGTTAGGAAATAAACTTAATGTTTCATATGTTCAAAATACTGTATGAAGGGATTGACAATAAGTGCGAAGAATCATTATTTTTATAATTATGTCTTTTATTTTTACAGTCTTTATGTTTATATATAAAGATTCAATAGTTGTATTTCCAAACCAAGTGTCTGATTATATTAAAAGTAACTTTATTATAGATACAGGTGCTAGAAATGCAGTTACTTCAATTTATTTAAATTATAGAGTATATGATACATTTTTTGAGACCCTGACTCTTTTAGTGAGCATTATAGGTGTAATACATTTTTCAAAACACGAAGGAGAATTATAATTATGAACAAGGATTCTGAAATTATATCAAATACAGTAAGTTTGCTCTATCCCTTTATTATTCTATTTGCCTTTTATATTATATTAAATGGTCATATAACACCAGGAGGTGGATTTCAAGGAGGGGCACTTTTATCTGCAATTTTTATTACTAAATATATGGGAATTCCAACAAATGATACAGACCTTAAAAATTTTAAAATAATTGAAAAGATAATGTTTATAATTATTATGATAATTCCAATGATTTTTTTATTTAATGGACTTAATAAAAAGTTCTCCTTTTTAAATGAGTACTACCTTATATTAATGAATATTCTCATAGGTATTAAGGTTTGCTGTGGACTTAGTATAATATTTTTCAGATTTGTGTTTTACGAAAGTAGGTGATTCTATGAGCTTTAACGGAGAAACTGCAAGTATAATTTTATTTTTCATAGGACTTTTTGGTCTTATTGGAAGACGTAACATTGTAAAAACAGTTATATCCTTAGGAATAATGGAAACCGCTGTTATATTATTTTTTATATCTACCAATTTCACAGAAGGGAGACTTCCTCCTATAGGTGATATAAATCCTGACAAAATGGCTGATCCCCTTCCTCAGGCACTTATGATCACTGCAATTGTAATTGGAGTATCATTAACAGCAGTCAGCCTTACAATGTTTATTACACTATACCACAAATACGGAAGTACTAACTGGGCAAAAGTAAATAGAAAAAGGATAGATGAAACCGATGATTAATCTTTATTTTTTTGTATTGCTGCCAATATTAACAGCAGTTTTGATATATCTATTTTCAAAAAAGTATATGAAAAATTTAGCATTGCTAGTACAATTGTTCTTTTTAGTTGCAACAGTTGTTAATTTCAACTATGTAAAAAAACATGGTACAATAATAGAAACTATAGGTGGATGGACAAATTATACAGGCATTTCACTTAAAATGGATCTCCTTGCTTCTGTTATGGTTATGCTTGTTGCCTTTTTATTTTTAGCCTTTTTAATATTTGATTATCCAAAAAAGTATGTAAATAAACTATTTTTATTACTCTTTTTAATCCTTCAAGCTTTAATAACAGGCATAATTCTTTCAAACGACCTCTTTAATATTTATGTATTAGTTGAAGTGTCAACTATTGTTGTTGCTATATTAATTATGTTTAAAAAAGATAGTCGTTCTTTATATGATGGAATAGTTTACCTCCTTATCAACATCGTAGCTATGACATTTTTTCTTTTTGGTGTAGGGTTTTTATACAAAACATTCGGTGTCTTAGATTTACAGGGAATAAAAGAAGGTATTAGCCTTTTAGAAGACACAAAACCTCTTATACTTCCCTACTCTATGATGATAACAGCTGCCGGTTTAAAGTCTTCTCTAATTTCCCTCTTTAACAGGCTGGCTAAAGCCCATGTAACACCAAGTGCTCCCTCTATAGTATCAGCCCTATTGTCCGGTATATATGTAAAAACTGGCATATATTTATTTATACGACTCCAGGATATGTTCTCCCCAGCCATTAATACATCAAACTTTTTTATGATAGTCGGGTTTTTAACTGGAGTTATTGGGTTTATTCTCGCTCTTTCTCAGACAGACATAAATCTTATGCTTGCTTATAGTACAATATCTCAAATAGGTCTAATAATGATTGGTATAAATTATCCAAGTGAAGATGCTTACTGGGGCTCTATATACCATATTGTAAATCATGCTTTTTTTAAATCAACTCTATTTTTAATAACCGGAATTATCATTGAAAAATATGGTACAAGAAATATTAATAAAATACAAGGGGTTTTTAAAAGAATGCCTTTTATATCAATAGCTTCTTTTTTGGCTATACTTGGTATTACAGGTGCTCCTTTTTTTAATGGTAGTTTCTCAAAATATCTTATTAAGACAGCTCTTAGCGGAAATCCTTTAGAGTATGGTATTATTTTAATTAACCTTGGAACGGTATTGTACTTTTTAAAGTTTTTATCTATATTTAAAAATGGCACAGGTAAAACTCCTTTTAAAATTGATAATTACAGACGATCAATTACCATAGTTTTATCATTTATGTGCTTTATTGGAGGTATCTTAGGTCAGTTTTTTGTCAAATTTCTCTTCAATCATACTGTTATATTTGATTTTTCAAACTATTTTCAAAATATCATTTTATTTATACTCACATTAATAGCAGGTTTAGTTATTTATAAATACATAATTCCAAAGCTAAAATGGCTATCAAGAATAAAAGAAGTGGAGTTAGATTTTAATAATATTTGCCTCTTAATTACTCTTTTCTTTATAATTGTCACTTTAACAGTTTTTTTTAATTGATAATATCCTATTATATCCTTCTCCCCCCTTGATGTATATATTTTCTTATGATAAAATATCCACTTGAAAGGTGGTGTATATATGGCTGATAAAATCAATTGGCATTCTATTTCTATTGAAAAAGTCCTTGAAAAACTTGATACATCTGATAATGGTTTGTCACAAAATGAGATCAAAAGCCGTCTAGAAAAACATGGTTATAATAAGCTACCAGAAGCAAAAAAGTCTAATTTGTTTATGAGATTTATTGTTCATTTTAACAATGCATTAATCTATGTGTTAGTTATTGCAGCAATTATAACAGCTTTAATGGATCACTGGATTGACACCTGGGTAATTCTTGGCGTAGTTGTTATAAATGCTATAATTGGCTTTGTGCAAGAAGGTAAAGCAGAAAAAGCACTTGAAGGCATTAAACATATGCTTTCATTAAAAGCAACTGTATACAGAGATGGTAAGAGGGAAGAAATTGAGGCAGAAAATATTGTACCTGGTGATATTATTCTACTTACTTCTGGTGATAAGATTCCAGCAGATTTGCGCATATTAAGTGCTAGTAATTTAAAAGTAGAGGAATCGCCTCTTACAGGAGAGTCAACTGCAGTTACAAAAACTCCCCAACCAGTTAATGAAGAATCCGTTTTAGGTGACAGGGTAAGTATGGCATATTCAGGAACAACTGTAAGGCACGGTAGTGGAAAAGGAGTTGTTGTTGCAACTGGAAGCAAAACGGAACTTGGTAAAATTAATGAGATGATTTCACAAGCACAAGAGATTACTACTCCTTTAATCAAGCAAATGAATAATTTTGCCAAATGGCTCTCTATCATAATAATCGGATTATCTGCTTTGTTTTTTGCCTTTGGATACTTAATGCGTGATTATGATATAAGTGAGCTATTTTTAATTACTATTGGCCTTGCTGTTGCAGCTATACCTGAAGGTTTGCCTGCTGTGCTAACAATTACACTTGCTATTGGTGTTCAGAGAATGGCAAAGCGAAATGCCATTATTAGAAATTTGCCATCAGTTGAAACATTAGGATCTGTTTCTGTTATTTGCTCCGACAAAACAGGTACACTAACTAAAAATGAAATGACTGCAAAATCTATAATAACAATTGATAATCAATTTGAAGTTGAAGGTTCAGGTTATGCACCAGAAGGAAAAATCAAAAAAGATAGTACTGACGTAGAAATAAACAATGACCCAGTATTACAAAAGCTTCTTCAAACAATGTGGCTTTGTAATAACTCAGGAATTTTAAAAAACGAGGAAGGTCATTGGGATGTATCAGGTTATCCTACAGAAGGAGCTCTAATAACTTTAGGATATAAGGCTGGATTAAAAGGTCTTAAAGCTAAACGCCTTGCAAGTATTCCTTTTGATTCCGAGTATAAATACATGGCAACTTTAGATGATTTAGAAGGCAAACGATTTATCTTTTTAAAGGGAGCACCAGATAGATTACTTGATTTATGTAAAGTCCAGCTTTCAAATGATGGTGAAAAACCCATTGACAAAAAACTCTGGGCTGAAAAAATGGATATGATTGCCAAAAAAGGTCAAAGAATGATCGGTGCAGCATTTTGTAATGTTGATTCTGAAACTGAAAGTTTAAGCCATGATAATATTAAAGAAAATATGATATTTTTAGGTGTTGTAGGTATTATTGATCCGCCTCGCCCTGAAGCTATTGAAGCAATACGTGAATGCACTGAAGCAGGAATTAGAGTTAAAATGATTACCGGAGATCATGCTGGAACTGCTAAATCAATTGGAAAAGAAATGGGTATTTGCGACGGCAACAAAGCAATTACTGGTGTAGAATTAGAAAAAATGACAGACGAAGAAATGAAAAAAGCCGTGGATGAATATGATATTTTTGCCCGTACAAGCCCTGAACACAAGCTACGTCTTGTAAAAGCCCTTCAGTCTAATGGAAAGATTTGTGCTATGACTGGTGATGGTGTAAATGATGCACCTGCCTTAAAACAGGCTGATGTAGGAATTGCTATGGGAATTAAGGGAACGGAAGTAACCAAGGATTCTGCTTCTATGGTTCTTGCCGATGATAACTTTGCATCCATTGTAAATGCAGTAGAAGAAGGTCGTACTATATACGATAATCTTAAAAAAGCTATATTGTTTATTCTACCCACAAATGGTGCAGAAGCTCTTGTGCTTATTATGGGACTTATTTTAGGAATAGCAATACCAATTACCCCTGTTCAAATTCTTTGGGTCAACATGGTTACCGCAGTAACTCTTGCTCTTGCTCTATCTTTTGAGCCAATGGAAAGCAAAACAATGAAACTGCCCCCTAGAAACCCTAAAGAATCTATTTTAAACACCTACTTTTTGTGGCGAATTATATTTGTATCAGTACTTATAGGAAGTTTGGTTTTTCTAGTTTTTATGTATTTTAAAAATCAAGGTTATTCTATCGAAATAACACAGACAGTACTTATAAACACTCTTGTAGCAGGTCAAATGTTTTATCTTTTTAACTGTCGTAAAATACATGAGCCTGCATTTTCAAAAGGCTTTTTTGAAAACAGAATTGTGTTTTTAGTAAGTCTAATATTAATATTTTTACAGTTAATCTTTACTTACGTTCCTTTTATGAACAATACTTTTGGAACTTATCCAATAGCCTTAGAATATTGGATTTATCCTCTTTTAGCAGGTGTGGCAGTATTTTTAGCAGTTGAACTAGAAAAAATTATTGTAAATGGTGTTTTTAAAAAGTGAGAGTATTAGAGCTTATGGCATCGTGCCTTACCCATTTTAAGTCTTTCACTTGGTTCCAAAACTTCTAATAAAAAAAAGTGGTATAAAACCACTTTTTTTTATCTTAATTTACTAGCTATCTAATAATAATTCCCTATACTTTTGAAGATTACTACCTGTTTCCTCATCAATTTTAGGAAAATCTATATCCAATTCTTCCATTACACTGACCATTATCTCAGAAACTAAAAACCTGGCAAACCATTTTTTATCAGATGGTATCACATACCAAGGACTATATCTTGTTGCCGTATTAGCTATTGCTTCTTGATAACAAAACTGATAATCTTCCCAAAAAGCTCTCTCTTTTATATCGGCTTCAGAAAACTTCCAGTTTTTATGCTCATTATCTATACGTGAAATTAATCTATTCTTTTGTTCATCTTTCGAAATATGAAGGAAAAACTTCACAGTAATAATTCCATTTTCTTGTAAGTACCTTTCATAATCACGTATTTGTCTAAATCTCACCTTCCACAAATCTTTACCTATAAGTGACTCTGGTATAAGTTGATCTTTAACAATATCATGAACCCTTGCAACAAGTACTTCTTCATAATATGATCTATTAAATATACCTATGTGTCCTCTCTCTGGTAATGCTTTATTGTGTCTCCAAAGGTAATCGTGATTAAGTTCTTCTTCAGTAGGTTTTTTAAAACTTTTAACACTAACACCTTGAGGATTAAGACCTGTCATCACATGTCTTATAGCCCCATCCTTTCCTGCTGTATCCATTGCTTGAAATATAACCAGTATAGAATACTTACTGTGTGCATATAATTTGTTTTGCAATTCAAACATCTTTTTTTTGTTCTTTTCCATAAGGGATAATGCTTTTTCTTTTGACATATCACCTCCAAACAGAGTATCAAAATGAGATAAATCAAAATTTTTAGAATTTCTAACCCTGTATTTCTTAATATCCAACATATTATATCCCTCCTTTTAGATGTGCTAGATAGTATTACGTTGTAAAAATTAACAGGCGCATGCATAAAAACATTAATTTCTGTTATACTTTCTACTTTATGTCAACCAGCTTTATGATCATGAATGACTTATTCTAAAAAATATATTTAGTGCAAAGTACTAGTATATCCTTTTTTATTTGTATTATATAATTTTACCACAAAAATATTTATTTTGTTACAATTTTTTTGAAAGATTTATAAAAGAGAGGGGGCAATGCCCCCTCTCTTTTATTTAAAGAATTAGTTTTACCAACCCTTTTTAATTTGTACCGTTATATTTTATTATCTAACCTGCACACTTGTTCCGTTTACATTAATACTTGTTGGTGCATTATTTGATCCACTAAAAGCTATGTTAAATCCAAATGTTACTGAACCACCAGGTGGTATAGTTCCATTATGACCTGCATTTCTGAAAGTAACTGATGATCCACTTTGAGTATGAGTACCATTCCATGCACTAGTTATTCTCTGATCACCTGAGTAATTCCAGCTTGCTGTCCAACCACTAACAGGTGAACTTCCATTATTTCTAATTGTAACACTTACTGTTGCTCCATTACTCCATGAATTTTGTGAATATGATACTGATAATGCTCCACTACTTGCTGGTGGCTGTTGTGCTGGTGGTTGCTGTGCTGGTGGCTGTTGCGCTGGTGGTTGTTGCGCTGGTGGTTGTTGTCCTCCTCCAGAACCAAATGTAAACCAATCAATATTCACAGGACCTGAAAATCTTAAAACTATGTTATTTACTCCTGTTACCCTACTAATAGTTGTTGACAACTCTCTGTATGTATCCCATCCGCCTGTTGAAGGCACTGATAATGTACCTAAAAGCGTTCCTGTTGCACTATTTAATCTAACTTCAATATTTGTAGGTGTACTAGCGTTAGACGCAACACGTGCAGTAAAATTAGCTGCTCCACTTCCAAAATCAATATTACTAAATGTTAATGTGTTACCATTTTCAATATATCCAACACCGCTTCCATTATTGCCAGTTCCTATTATTTCCATAGTCGAAGAACTTCTGCTATTAAAATCTTCTGCTTGAATTCTTGAAGTAGCACTTCTTGAACTTGTTGGTGGTTGTTGCGCTGGTGGTTGTTGTGCTGGCGGTTGTTGTGCTGGTGGTTGTTGCGCTGGTGGTTGTTGCGCTGGTGGTTGTTGTCCTCCTGCGGAACCAAATGTAAACCAGTCAATATTCACAGGACCTGAAAACCTTAAAACTATATTATTTGTTCCTGTCACATTACTAATAGTAGTTGACAGTTCTCTGTATGTATCCCAATCACCTGTTGAAGGCACAGCCAATGTACCTAAAAGTGTTCCTGTTGCACTATTTAACCTAACCTCAATATTTGTAGGTGTATCTGCACCTGATGCAACACGTGCAGTAAAGCTATTTGCTCCAGTTCCAAAGTTAATATTGTTAAATGTTAATGTATCACCATTTTCTATATATCCAATACCCTCTCCATTACTACCAGTTCCTATTATTTCCATAGTTGAAGAACTCATTCTATTATACTCTTGTGCTTGAATTCTTGAAGTAGCACTTCTTGAATTAGGCCCTGGATTTGTTGGCATTGTTGGTGTTGTTGGTGTTGTTGGTGTTGTTGGTGTTGTTGGTGTTGTTGGTGTTGTTGGTGTTGTTGGTGCTGAACCTCCTACTGTTAATACATTAGTGTGCACATTAGCTCTACCACTACTTTGATATCCTTCTATAGTAAGTGCAACTTCATACATCCTTCCCATGCGCATTCCCATACGTTCCCATGCTGCAAAGTGTTGGCTAACAGATATGGTTCCACTAGTTTTCTTTTGTGTACGTACGCTCCAATACTGCTGGAAGGTTGCAGTTCCTTTAATGGAAGGTTGTTGAGTTCTAGTAGTCTCATAAATGTCATATGTACCACCATCAACTGTAATTTGACCTTTTGACGTTGATCCTGGTGGTCTCCAGCTTCCCCAGCTGTCAACAATATAATACTCAACAAGTGGATCAACTGTCCAACCATAAACACACAAATATGAATTACCATTTGGATTGTAGTCTACACCATATCTTATTGATATGTTTCCTAATTGTTGGTGTGTCTGAGTTTCATCAAATTTTCTACCTTTACGGAATAATATATTATTGATATTACTCCACTGACAATCAAATGCCCCACCAGCATTTAGAGTCATTGTTCCTGTACCACTATCCACCCAAAACTCATAGTCGTAGCCTCCATGGGTTCCAATTTCATTTCGGGTAATGGTTTGTGCTTGTGCTTGTCTTGGCATAATAAATAATGATAGCACCAAAGCTGCTACCAATACAATAGCACAAACTTTAAAGTTTCTTGACACGTACATAATACTTCCTCCTTATAATAAATTTATATATTACACCACAAAAACATATTAACATAATATGTCATTTGCGAAGTAATTGCAAAAAATTACAGCAGAGTTGAATATTCCTTTATATTTTGAGGTTTTTAATTTACTTTCTAATCGCTTCATTTTATAATACGAAAACATCATAAATTTTAAGATGGTATTTTAAAAAATTTTTTTAATCTTTGAAATTTTTTTTGCAAATGGATTTTTACTAATTAATTTTAGTAAAGCATGAAGTGTCTACGTTCGTGTATTTTTTATTTAAATTAAATATTCAAATTCGACATAATTATATCATATCGCAGCGGAAGCTGCAATCATAGTAGTTAAGTTCCGCTGCGATAAACAGAGGAACTATATCTTCTAAAAAGTTTGCTAAAAAAGCAAACTTTTTGAGAAGAATAGTATATATCAGACTCTGTCATCAATAAAAAGTAGCTAAAAAATTAAAATTAATACCAGGCCTAACAGCATGACATGAGTGGATATTATTTAAGTGAAGAAAAATATGGAAGAAAGGCTTCTAATGCGACAGGATAGGGTGAGCATCCTGCCTGACATATTTCAATTGATTTTTAATCTTTTATATGATAAAATTTTTATTATTCACTTGGAGGTGATAACAAGGTTATGGATTCTAGAATTTTTATCTATTTATTTTCTGCAATAGCTGTTTTAGGTGTTTCGTTTTTTTTAATGATCCGTTCTGCAGACAAAAAACTTAAAGAATTAAAACCAAAAGCAAAAAAAAAGCGGTAATTGAAAGGCTATTTTGTTTTAGTAAAAAAGCTATGCTAATAAGTGAATATTTTTAAAAAGCTTAAGAATTAGCATCTTAAGCTTTTTATACTTTAATGCTTTGAAATTATAGTGTATCCTACAGTTCTTAATATTTTCATATTTGACTATAAGAAATCTTGATATAAATTTCTTTAGGTGGTATAATTTTTATATAAGACATCCAATATAGCTTATCTGTTGCGTGTAGTTCCTATCTTAGGCTGGTAATATATAAAAAATAGTCAATTATATATATTTACATAAAGCATTTTTTTTATTGGGGGGAGTTTTATGAGTTCATCTCAACACAGCAAAAAGCTGATTACAAAATTCAATCAGATTCAGGAAGAAATTTTAAAGATAGGTTGGAACGGTATAATTCAAAAATATCATCCAGATATGAATTGTGAAAATCCTGAATCAGCAAAATTATTTAAGATGTATAAAAGTATTTACGAAAACATGAAAAAACGTGTTTTAGTGGATAACTAATTAAGGATTAGCTGAAATATTACTTCCACTTTTCACAGAGCCTATTTGGCATCAAATAAGGCCTGTAGTGAAAAACTATTTTCAGAAATTCTAAGGAGCAACAAGCTCCTTTTTTTATTAAAAGCCTTGGAGCGAAGTGAAAGGCTTAAAATCGATGGGCTCGATGCCCTGAGATTTTCTTAGTAAAAGCCTTGGAGCGAAGTTAAACTATAAAAAGTGTGGGGCTCAATGCCACCACACTTCTGTTCTTAAATGTCATAAAGTTTAATTGTTTAATTCTCATTTATTTTACCCACTACAATTCTTGCACCTTCAACTCTTAAAACTTCAATATCCGTATCCTTTGGCAAAAACTCACCATCAGTAACTGCATCTACTCTCTTGTCATCAATTAAAATAGTACCTGCTGGTCTCAGAGTAGTAATGGTCTTGCCTTTTTTACCTGTTAGATATTCATTTCCTTTAACATTTACATATCCGTTTTCAACTGTTTCGGCTTCAGATAATACCAATCGTTTAAATAAATTTGTCTTTTTACTAATAATTTTAAATAATATTGGTATAATAATTATAGATACTAATATAGCAATACCTAAAGACGAAATCCCCTGTGTCCAATCAGGTGCTGCTAGTACTACACTTACAACCATAGATGCAATCCCCCCTATTCCTAATACTCCAAATCCAGGCATAATTATTTCAGCAACCAACAAACCTAAACCTAAAATAAACAAAATCATTGGCCACCACTGAGTATAGCCAGCTATCATATTTCCTCCAAAATAAAGAGTAAAACATGTTATTCCCACAATACCTGCTGCCCCAAATCCTGATGTTGATATTTCTACAAAAATAGCAATTGTCCCAATACTTAAAAGAATTGAAGCAACAGCATAACTAGTTAAAAACTGAGCAATCCTCATGCTTAATGATAATGATTTTTCTACTACAATTACATCTGACCAGTCCATAAAATCAAGAATCTCTTGTCTTGTAGAAAATATTTCGTCTGCATAACCATACTCCTTAGCATCCGATGCTTTCATGGACAAAATCTCTCCTTTTCCTACTAAGCCCTCTATTTCTATGTTTTTGTCAACCATAGCTTCGGCAATTTTAGGGTCTCTTCCCCTTGCATCGGCAGTAGCTCCAAATTCGCCCCTTACAAATGCAACTGTTTTTTCATCAAAAGGTCTTGGTTCTGCGGCACCAATTTGACTTGCTGGAGCCATAATAATGGTTTCCGCAGCTATTGTAATCAATGCTCCTGCCGATATAGCTCTTTCCTGAACATACACTACTACCGGTATGTCTGAGTTAATTATTGAATTTTTCATAGATAAAGCTGAATCAACTCTTCCCCCAAGCGTCGACATTTCAATTATTATTCCCTGTGCTCCACTTATATTGGCATTAGTAATCTCTTCTGCCAAAAAAGCTGCCATAGTTGGAGTAATTTCATCCTTAACTGGTATTATATATACAACATTACCTGAACCAGCAAACCCAATTGGTATAAAGGATGCGACTAACCCCAAAAGAATAAAAAGAACTGCAATAATTCTACGTATAATCATAGTCATCATTCCATTTCATATATATTTTTTTTAATCATGTAAAATACTCTAAACATATTATATCGCAGATTTTGCAAATATTCTAGTATATATTTAGTAGTGTGCATATTATTTAAGTTTAGAAATTCCCCCGTTTAGTTTTAGTTCAATCTACATATATAATCTCTGTAGTGTAGTCAAACAATTCAGCCCTTCCATCATTTTCTATGAAATTCACCATATTTGCCATCATGCTATCTGCATGGCTAGATTTATTTGAAATACATGTAATACCTATAACGGCACTTTTCCATACATCATTTAGTTCAACTTCAGCAACTGAAGCATTATATCTTGACTTTAATCTTTCAACAATACTTTTTACAATGTGCCTCTTTTCTTTTAATGAAAATGCTTTATCTATTCTAAGTATTACTTTACAGACACCAACAACCATATGCTCCTCCAAAACTTAATAAAATTTATTCACATTCTCTAATATACTACTATTTTATAAAAATTAGTTCAAAAATACAACTTTTATAGGGAGACATAAAAAGTTATGGCATTTATATAGAAAATTAGTTTAAAACTTGATATAATATTTAATATAAACTCACTGTACCTTAAAGGAGTAATTCTAATGCCAAAGATATTAGTAATTGACGATGAAAAAACCATTCTCGAAAACATCAAATTTGTATTAGAACTCGATAATAACGAAGTTATAACTGCATCAGACAGCAAAAAAGGATTAGAAATTTTTCGAGATAATTACATGGATATTGACGTTGTTATTACAGATATGAAAATGCCAAATTTATCAGGCATGGATATTCTTAGAGAAATAAAGAAGATTATGCCTGAGATGAGTGTCATTATACTTACTGGCCATGGAGACCTTGAAAATGCAATTCTTGCAATGAAAGAAGGTGCATTTGAGTACTTAAAAAAACCAGTTACTGCCGATAACCTTACAATTGCTATTAATAATGCTGTTAATAAAAAAAATCTTTTACTTGAAAATGCTCGCATTAACAAAGAACTACTAGATCACCGAAACTATCTGCAAGGTTTACATGATTCAGCACTTAAAATTCTCATGAACATGCTTCCAAAAAAGCTCCCTACTATACCAGGATTTAATTTTGAAATTGAGTACAAAAGCTGTGATGATGTTGGTGGGGACATGTATGATGTTTGCGATATTGGAAAGTATATATGTTTTTATGTTTTTGATGTATCCAGT
Organism: Acetivibrio alkalicellulosi; assembly: GCA_008125075.1. Lineage (GTDB taxonomy): Bacteria > Bacillota > Clostridia > Acetivibrionales > Acetivibrionaceae > Herbivorax > Herbivorax alkalicellulosi. The sequence goes on from VLTH01000002.1 coordinate 1,364,234, forward strand.
CATGGAATTTTAGCTTCAGTTATATCAACAATAATTAAAAGTTTTCTTCAAAACATAGAATACAATTATAAGCAGGGAATTAATAAAAGAAGATTTCCTGAAATTGTACTAGATCTTAATTTGGAGCTTTTTTCTAATACAGCTCAAAACATATTTGCTTCTTTAGTTTTAGGTTTTATAGATAAAGAAACTAAGGTTTTATATACAGTTTCTGCTGGACACATTAACCAATATGTTATACAAGATCAAAACTATATTACTTTAGAATCTACTGGTCCAATCCTTGGAGTTTTTGATGATGCAGCCTATAATTGCAGTGTTAATCAGTTAAATAAAGGCGATAAAATATGGCTTTTCACTGATGGAATAATTGAAGTAACGTCAAAAGATAAGATATATGGCGAACAAAACATGCTTAATCTTCTTAATAGCTGCAAAAACTGTACTCTCAATGGAACTATTCAAAAAATTATGAAGGTAACACAAGATTTCTCAGATGGTATTTGTTATGACGATATAACAATTTTAGGAATAGAGGTTACAGAATAATGATATCAAACAATGAATTTTCTCAGACCCATCAAGTAGCAGAATTGTTGGAAAGTATTATGATTAGTTCCACCGAACATGGTATTATTTCAACAGACATTAATAACCGAATTATCCTTTGGAATAAAGGTGCAGAAAAAATTTATGGATATTCTCATGCTGAGATGATTGGTCATGAATTACCTTCTAATCTTCACAAAAAAGGAGCCCTTGACAACGAGTTTTTATTTTTAGCTGATAATGCTCTAAAGTCAAATTTTATTGATTATAAAATGAGTGCTGTAAGAAAAGACGGTTCTTTACTTCCTGTTTCTATTACTGTTACTCCTAGAATAAATAAAAAAAATCATATGGTTGGTTTACTAATAATAACGAGAGATATTACAAAATACGTCCATCAGGATCAATGCAAAGCTGCACTTATTGAAATTGCACAACTTGTAAATTCGCCAAAATCTATAGATGAAATGTGTTTATCCATATGCAACACAATAAGCTCTTTTTTAAATATACCAGCGGTATTTATATGCTTGTTTGATTATAAAAGTAACTCTTTTTGTATTAATTCCCAATCAGGCTTATGCAAAAATTTCAAATCCCATAAATGTAGTTATTACTCAAACCAACATAATGTTCCTGAAAAAATAAAGGGATGCTTTGAAACATATTCACAATTCATAATAAACTCAGAAAAACTTGAAAAACATGAAATCTACAAATATTTAGATCATACTAATTCAAACGATGATTTATCAATAATACACATTCCTCTTTCTTCGGATGTCTCCTTAATGGGAATTCTTCATATTATAGTTTCCACCTCCCATATGAAATTTTTACTTAAGGAATCACAGGTATTAAGTCTTATAGCTAATGAAATAACTGCAGGTATACAAAGAAAACGCCTTGTTGAAGAAATACAAGATTATGCTGATAATCTTGAAAAAATGGTTAAAATTCGAACAGACCAACTCCGTGAAAAAGATGCCCAGTTAATTCAATCTGGAAAGCTTGCCACTTTAGGTGAAATGGCAACAGGTATAGCTCATGAAATAAATCAACCATTAGGTGGCATTAGCCTTATCACTCAAGGACTTATTCTGGCAAAAGTCAGAAATAAGCTAAATGATAAACTTTTTTTTGAAAAACTAAATGCCATAATTGAACAAATTGAGAGGATAAATAAAATAATTGGACATTTGAGAACCTTTGCAAGACAATCTGATCATACAAAAAAAGAAATATATATAACCAAACCCCTATTGGATGTATTTAAACTTATAGGTGAACAACTTACTAAAAAAGCTATAACTATAGAACTTGATCTTGAAGATAATTTACAACCAGTATTTGCAGATCACAACAAACTTGAGCAAGTGTTTTTAAATATTATTGGTAATGCTAAAGACGCAATTTTAGATCTTGAAAAACTTGGTGCCCAGCTAAAAACTGGTGACGAAAGGGCTAAGTGGTTAGATTCCTTTAAAAAGAAAATAATAATAAGAGGCTATTGTGACAAGGAAAATGTTATAATTGAAATTATAGATAATGGAATAGGAATTTCTAAACCAGTTATTCAAAAAATCTTTGAACCATTTTTCACTACCAAAGAAGTAGGAAAAGGTACGGGATTAGGCCTTTCAATAACATATGGAATTATACGAGAATTTGATGGCACAATAGATATAGAATCAGAAGAAATGAAAGGAAGTAAATTTATAATAAAGCTCCCCATATACAAAAAATAGTCCTTTCTCCCACTTACCCACACTTCAGAGTTCATATTTTTTAAGTGAAGAAAAACATTCACTAAATACACCCCCCTACTTCCCCACTTCAAAAACAATTGTTAATAAACTCTCAAAGTGGTATAATAACTAATGGCTAAGAAATAACATCCGATTCTCATCGTCCAAAACCCGTTAAAACATCGGGATTTTGTCCTTGAGAATACGAAGTTATTTCTAAAGCATTCCTAACTACGGAATGTCTGACTATTTTAATTATTGTGTAAAAGAGGTGTGAAAGGTGCCATTTGATGGTGTAGTAGTAAAAAATATTGTTAATGATTTGTCCATTGCACTTACAGGAGGACGAATTGAAAAAATATATCAACCAGAATATGATGAAATACTAATAAATTTAAGATCAAAAGGTCAAAACCACAAGCTTGTAATGTCTGCAAATGCAAGCTATCCAAGAATTCATTTAACCAATAATACAAAGGAGAATCCTTCTTCTCCACCTGTTTTTTGTATGCTTTTGAGAAAGCATTTATCAGGGGGAAAAATAACAGGTGTAAGCTTTCATGACTTTGAAAGAATAGTTACAATACATATAGAAAACATAAGTGAATTAGGTGATTTAACATACAAAAGTCTAATAATTGAAATAATGGGTAAGCACAGTAATATAATCCTTGTTAACTCCGAGAATAAAATTATTGATTCTATAAAACATGTAGACAGCGACATTAGCAGTGTAAGAGAAGTTATGCCTGCAAGACAATATACCCCTCCCCCTTTGCAGGATAAAGTAAGCCCTGACAATCTTGACATTGAGAATTTATTTAGCTCATCAGAAAAATTAACAAACTTAAGAGTATCTAAATACCTATTAAGTAACATTAAAGGATTTAGCCCTCTTCTTTGTAAAGAGGTTTGTTTTCGTGCCGGAGTTGATGATGATGCTTTTATTGATAATCTCTCATCTAAAGAAACTGAAAATATAAAACTAGCTTTAAGAGACTTGTTTTTAAATATTATTGACTCAAAATTCTCACCCTGTATAATATGGAGTGATAAGAGTATTTTAAAACCACTTGATTTTCATTCAATTGAAATAAAACAGTATAATGATATAGATAAGTATGATTCAATCAGTCATGTATTAGATATGTTTTATTCTTCAAAAGATAATTCTGAAAGACTTGTACAAAAAAAATCAGTAATGTTTAAAACTCTTAACAATAGTATTGAACGCTGTAACAGAAAAATAACAATATATCAGGACATAATAAGAGAATCATCCCAAATGGAAAAATACAAGTTATTTGGAGAGTTAATAACCGCAAATATCTACTGTATTCCAAAAAACTCCGATAAAATTTCACTAATCAATTATTATAGTGAAGATAATGAGTATGTAGAAATATCACTTGATAAAAACCTTTTACCTCATGAAAATGCCCAAAAGTACTATAAAAAGTATACCAAATCAAAAACCGCATATGGTCACGCTAAGGAACAGCTTAAAGAAACACTTTCTGAATTAGAGTATTTAGAAAGCGTCCATCACAACCTTGAAAACTGTTCATCTTTATTAGAAATTGAAGAAATTAAACAAGAATTAATATTGGGTGGATATATGGTTTCAAGTAAAAAAAAGAAATCTAAAAAACATGCCCCAGCCTCGGCTCCTCTAACATATAAATCTTCAGATGGACTTTTAATATATGTGGGTAAAAATAATGTGCAAAATGATATTTTAACACTGAAAATGTCCTCTTCAAATGATATCTGGCTTCACACAAAAAACATTCCTGGCTCACATGTTATAATCAAAAAAGACAGAAATGATATTCCAGATACTACACTTTTAGAAGGTGCATTACTAGCTGCATATCATAGCAAAGCAAAACAGTCATCACATGTTGAAATTGACTATACTACAGTGAAAAATGTTAAAAAACCTAATGGAGCAAAGCCTGGCATGGTAAATTATTTTAATTATAAAACTATAGTTGTTACACCTGATGATAATTCTATTAAAAATATTGAAAAAATTGATACTTATTAAGTAAGGAGTGTTTTAAATGATATCAAAAAAAATAGTTGAAAATCTTTCAAATTCCTCATGGATTCGTGCAATGTTTGAAGAAGGAGCAAAACTTCGTAAACTTCATGGAGACAATAATGTGTATGATTTCACATTGGGCAACCCCGATCCTGAGCCACCTGAAAGTGTAAAAGAATCTCTTAAAAATTTGGTTATGTCCGGTAAACCAGGTATTCATAGATATATGAGTAATGCTGGTTTTAATGATGTAAGAGAAAAAATTGCAGAAAATATTAATAATGAAACAGGACTTATATTATCAGAAAGTCACATTATAATGACATGTGGCGCTGCTGGAGGTCTTAATGTTGTTTTGAAAACCCTTTTAAATCCTGATGAAGAAGTTATTATTTTTTCTCCATATTTTGCAGAATATAAATTTTACATTGAAAACCACAGTGGAAAAACAGTTGTAGTATCACCAGTAAAGGATACCTTTGAACCTGATATGAAGGAATTTGAAAATAGTATTAACAAAAACACAAAAGCAATAATTATTAATTCTCCTAATAATCCTTCAGGCTATATCTATAGGGAAGATACTTTAAGGAGTATTTTGAAAATTATAGAGGATAAAGAAAAACAATTCAACACCACTATTTATGTAATATCTGACGAGCCTTATAACAAGCTGATTTATGACGATGTGAAACTTCCTAGTATTTTAAAAATTTTTAAAAATTCCTTTGTAATAAATTCATTTAGTAAATCCCTATCATTACCTGGCGAAAGAATAGGTTATATTGCAGTCAATCCTCAACTATCTGATATTGACCTTTTAATTAACTCTCTAGTTTTCTGCAATCGCATATTAGGGTATGTTAATGCCCCTGCATTATTTCAAAAAGTTATAGCTCAATCAATTGATGCAAATGTTGATGTAGAAATTTATAAAACAAGACGTGACTTATTGTATGATATTCTTACTAAAACAGGTTTTTCATGTACTAAACCTCAAGGTGCTTTCTATCTGTTTCCTAAATCGCCTATTGATGATGATGTTGAGTTTGTTAAGCACGCATTAAAGTACAATCTCCTTTTAGTACCAGGAAAAGGATTTGGTTGTCCAGGTTATTTTAGACTGACATATTGTGTTAGTAATGAAACTATAAAAAACTCCTATTCTGCTTTTGAATCATTAGCAAAAGACTACGGACTATAAAAATGTCATATCGCAGCGGAAGCTGCAATCATAGTAGTTAAGTTCCGTTGCGATAAACAGAGGAACTATATCTTCTAAAAAGTTTGCTAAAAAAATCAAACTTTTTGAGAAGAATAGTATATAGTATTTGCCCCCTAAAAAAAAGAATTGTTAGCGAATACTATAATATGAGGTATGTATAAGGTGTTATTACTACTCGTTCATGGCGACTCTACTCAACCTAAAGATACTTAGAGGAACTCCAACTTAATAGAAGGTGGAGTTATAGAATAAAATATAAGATAAAAAGTTTATAGGTAATTTTTTACCTGATGCTTAATATCAATTATCTCTTTGTGAAAGGATGTATTAAGTGAATTTTTTTCTTCACTTAAAAAATATGCACCCTTTGTGAAACGACATAGAAATGCTGAAAATATAACTTCCACAGGCCTTATCTTACACTGTAACAAGTGGAAGTAATATTTCAGACATTCCTTAAATAAAAATTTTAAAGGAGCGATGTACAATGAAAAAAATTATTAGTGTAGTTATTGTTGTTGCTGTTTTGGTGGGAGTTTTAACAGTTACTCCATCTCCAGCAGAGGCATCAACTTTTAACTACGGAGAAGCATTACAAAAATCTATTATGTTTTATGAATTTCAGATGTCAGGTAAGCTTCCGGACAACTTAAGAACCAACTGGCGTGGGGATTCTTGTTTAGATGACGGAAGCGATGTAGGATTAGATCTTACAGGTGGTTGGTTTGACGCAGGAGACCATATAAAGTTTAATCTTCCCATGTCTTACACTTCTACCATGCTTGCATGGGCAGTATACGAGTACAAGGATGCACTTGAAAGAAGCGGCCAGCTTCCATACATAAAACAACAAATCAGATGGGCAACAGAGTACTTTATAAAATGCCATCCAGAAAAATATGTTTATTACTATCAGGTTGGTGACGGTATTACCGATCATAGATGGTGGGTACCCGCAGAAGTAATTCATCTTCAATCTGTTAGAAAATCTCATAAAGTAACACTAGACAGCCCTGGTTCTGCAGTTGTTGCTGGAACAGCTGCTGCACTTGCATCAGCTGCAATAGTTTTTCAAGACTCAGACCCTGCATATGCTGCATTATGTCTTAAACATGCAAAAGATTTATTTGATTTTGCCGACAGAACCCAAAGTGATGCAGGTTATACTGCTGCAAATAACTACTATGACTCATGGAGCGGTTTTTGGGACGAGTTATCATGGGCAGGCGTATGGATTTACATGGCAAGTGGAGAAAAAGCATTTCTAGATAAAGCTGAAAGTTATGTAGCTAACTGGAACAGAGAAGAGAGAACTAACCTTCTTGCATATAAATGGGGACACTGTTGGGATGATGTTATGTATGGTGCATCACTTCTTCTAGCTAAAGCAACAAACAAATCAATTTACAAAGAACATGTTGAAAGACACCTTGACTACTGGTCTGTAGGTTATAACGGAGAAAGAATTACTTATACTCCAAAAGGCCTTGCTCATTTATTCGTTTGGGGAGTTCTAAGACATGCAACAACAACTGCCTTTTTAGCATCTGTATATTCTGACTGGTCAGAATGCCCTCCTGCAAAAGCAAAAACTTATATGGATTTTGCAAAGCAGCAGGTAGATTATGCTTTAGGAAGCAGTGGTAGAAGCTATGTAGTTGGGTTTGGTGTAAATCCACCTCAGCACCCTCATCACAGAACAGCTCATAGTTCATGGATTGATACAATGGAAGAGCCTTCTTATCATAGACACGTTCTTTATGGAGCTCTTGTTGGAGGTCCTAATCAAAGTGATGCATATGTTGATGATATAGGTGATTATATAACTAATGAAGTTGCTTGTGATTACAATGCTGGTTTTGTTGGTGCTCTTGCTAAAATGTACGACGTTTATGGTGGTGACCCTATACCTGGCTTTAACGCAATTGAAGAAGTTCCATATCCAGAAATTTACGTTACAGCTTCACTAAGTAGCAGAACAACAGCAACTGAAGTAAAAGCATTTTTAATAAATAAATCTGGTTGGCCTGCAAGAGTTAAAGACACTCTATCATTTAAATATTTTGTAGATCTAACAGATTTTATCAATGCTGGACACAGCCCTAACGAAATTACTTCATCAATAATTTATAGCGCGGCACCTACTGCTAAGATTACAGGACCTATTGCATATGACACATCAAAAAATATATACTACTTTGAACTGGACTTAAAAGGAACTGCTATTTTCCCTGGCAGCAGAATGGATCATCAAAAAGAAGTACAATTTCATATAGTTCCTCCAAATGGTGCTCCATGGAATATACCAACTGACCCTTCATATCCTGGAACATTGTCAGCAGATGAACCTGTCCCACAAATTCCTGTATATGATAATGGAGTGCTGCTTTTTGGCTTAGAACCTGATGGTAGTACACCACAACCTACTACACCACCAACAACAACACCTCCAACAACAACACCTCCTACAACAACAACTCCTACTCCACAACCTGCAATCATGGCCGGTGATATTAATGGAGATGGCTTAATTAACTCTACTGACTATATTTTATTAAGAAGATATATTTTAGAGGTTACACCAAGTCTTCCTACTACTGATGTATCTGGTAATCCTTACAGAGGGGATTTAGCGGCTGATTTAAATGGAGACGGATTAATTGACTCTATTGACGTTATTTTAATGAGAAGATATATTTTAGAAATCATTACTGTTTTCCCAGTAAACCAGTAAACTGACTAATGATGAGTAAGTGTTAAGAAAAACATAAATGTTTTTCTTAACACTTGTCATTTACGCCACATATACCATTAATCTTTTAATCTTTTGACTTTATAACTAGCAGTAATCCACTTTTAATTGATATTTGTGCCCCGTCTGCTACAAACTCATTGCTTACACCAATACTGTCACCCATATTTATTGTAAAGTCATTTAATTCATAATATAACCCGCTAGTTTTTATGCCCTCGACTTTATCGGTCATTGGAAGAACTGTTATCTTAAAACCATCCTCTTTCTTAACCTCAATACTATCACAAATTAAGGATACTTCGTTATTCTCATTTACAATAGTACCTTTTATACCTATGTCAATCATTTGTTTTAACAAAAAAATATTCGAAAGTGAATGATCAAGCCTTGAGCCTGTACATCCTAATAAATAAAGCTCACGGCAACCTCTTTCAACAGCTATTTTTACTGCCAAATGAGTATCTGTCATGTCTTTCTCTTTTGGATAAGATAATATTTCTACATTCATGTCTTTAAAAAAATTCAGATCATTTTTTGATATGGAGTCAAAATCACCAAGAAGTATATCTGGTTTAATTCCCATTTTTTTTAAGTGTAATGCTCCCCCATCAGCACAAATGACCATTCTATCATGGTCAAAATACTTTTTATAATATGAATAATTATGCATTAAGCCACTAGCCACAATAATACCTATCACACTGCTTCACCTTTTTCTCTAAACTGCCTTATTATACCTTCTCTGTCATGTGAATTAAATATTGTAGACCCAGAAACAATTACATTTGCCCCTGCCTGTACAATCTGGTTTATGTTACTTAAATTTATTCCACCATCAACCTGAATATCAGTTTTAAGTCCCCTGCTATCTATAATTTCTTTTAGTTTTTTTATCTTTTCAGTTGTAGAATCTATGTACTTTTGCCCTCCAAATCCAGGATTTACTGACATAAGAAGTACCATATCCAAATCGGAGAGAACCCAATCAACAAAAGATAGTGGGGTTGCAGGATTTAATGAAACTGCCGCTTTAATTCCTTTACTTTTTATGTACTGGATTGTACGATGTAAGTGACGGCAAGCTTCGGCATGAACAGTTAATATATTTGCACCAGCATCAATAAAAGAATCAATATGATTTTCTGGTTTTTCAATCATAAGATGAACATCAAATACAAGAGAGGTTGTCCTTCTAAGTGAGGTTATTACTGGAGGACCAATTGTTATATTAGGAACAAATTGTCCATCCATTACATCAATATGTATCATATCAGCTCCAGCTTTATCAACAGAATATATTTCCTCTCCCATCTTTGAAAAATCTGCCGCTAGAAGAGATGGTGCTATTTTAATCAAATCAAACACTTCCTTAATCACTAAACTTATGAATATCTTCTTCGTTCCTTATTTTCTAATGTTTTGTAAAGTTCTACATATCTTTCGTATCTTCCTAAATCTAGTTGACCACGCTCTAAAGCATCCTTAACTCCACATTTTGGTTCATTTATGTGAGAACAACCACCAAACTTACATCTATCAACATAAGGTTCAAATTCAGGATAATATGTTTTAAGTTCATTCTTGTCTATATCTGACAATTCAAAAGAACTAAAACCTGGGGTATCTACAACAAATCCTCCAGTCTTTAGTTCAATAAGCTCAGCATGTCTTGTTGTATGCTTACCCCTATCATTTTTGTTGCTTATATTTCCAGTCTCCATAATATATGAATCCATTATTCTGTTGAGTATTGTTGACTTGCCTACACCTGACTGACCTGCAAAAACAGTTATTTTACCTGCTAAGACATCTTCTAATTTCTCAAAACCAATTCCTTTTAAAGAACATAAAGACATAACTCTAAATCCAGTAACCTTGTAGGAATCGGTAAAAATCTTATGTTGATCTTTTTCATCAAGATCAATTTTATTAACAATAATGGCAACTTCAATTCCCTTTTTTTTAGCTGTAACTAAAAGCTTATCTAAAAGCATTAAGTCAGGCAATGGCGACTTTACTGAAATAACTGTTACAATTTGATTTATATTTGATACTGAAGGTCTTATAAGCTGTATTTTCCTTGGCAGTATTTCGACTATATGTCCTATTTTATCATCTTTATTTATAACAGATATTACAACTCTGTCGCCCGGTAAAGGGACAATAGAATCTTTTCGAAACAGACCTCTAGGTTTACATTCATAGACCCCTTCTTCTGTCTTTACATAATAAAATCCCATTATACCTTTAACAATTATTCCTTCAGGCAAGCTTTGTACCTCCTAGTATCTCATCATAAAATCATTTCCTATTTAATAAGTCTCTTCAAATTCTCTATACATTCTTCTGTCCAAATAAACTCTAACCTTAGTACTTCCATCTTTAGGAACTGGAATTGAAACTGCTAAAGGAAAATCATCTTTTTTCTTAACTCCATTGTATAGTTCCTCTATTTCATCTTCATCTGATCTTTCAATATTTATAATCACTCTTATATTTTGCTTATAGTTATCAGGATTATCTAAGTGTATAACTCTGTTAACCTTTCTATCTGTAGATATCATTTCATCAAAATATAAACTAACTGACGTTAATTCATTAACCTCTAAACCTGCTTCAGGTATCTGCCTTGTAACTGCATCAACAAACCCAGTCATATCTTGAGGATAAATGTCACCAACTGTCAACTTCCCGTTAGATATAAGATTAAATGCCTCTGTTCTGGTTTTACCGATTAAATCAGGTACTATAGTAGTTCTTTTTTCAGGTCCGATACTTCTATATATTGTAACAGTATCCCCTGGTTTAACCTGTTGGTTTCTATCAGGTTCAGTCCTTATTACCAGTCCAATTGCAACTGTATCGCTGTGCTCGGTAGCAAGATCAGTCTCAATGTTAAGTCCTTTAAGTTCTATGCCTGCTTCTCTGTAATCCTTTCTTCTAAGATCAGGTATAGTAATTAATAAAGGCCCATTGCTCACATCAAAAATAATATCCACAAACCCACCAGGTTTTATGCTCTCTCCTACACCTATATTTTGTCTTACAATAATATCCTTAGGGATTTCCTCGTCATACACCCTGTTTTCCTGCACACCAACATTGTTTTCTCTAAGTTTACCTCTTACTTCAAAAAAATTCTGGCCTACATAGGCATCAACAATAAAGTCCTTATTACTTTCACTCATTAACTGACTGACAACATTATATCCCATATAAACTACTAAGGATATTACAATTATGGATGTTGCCACAGCAAGTACTGTAGTAAATCTATCCTTTTTCTTTTTCTTCTTTCGCATATTTTCATCACCTAATTCTTTAGACACATTTCCATCCATGAGAATTTCTTTATCACTTATTGCAGTAACTCTCACTGTGGGACTGTCCTTTAAATTATCTTTTGAATAAAACTCCACATCTGGCTCTTTTAATACCCTATACAAGTTCTCTAAAAGCTCAGATGAAGTCTGATATCTGTTATTTTGATCCTTTTGCACTGCTTTTTTGACTATACTATTAACACCAATTGGAACATTATCATTTATATTAATTGGTTCAATTGGCTCATCCTGTATATGTTTTAATGCAATTGCAACAGGAGTATCTCCATCAAATGGAAGTTTTCCTGTCAAAAGTTCATAGAGTACTATACCTAAAGAATAAATATCTGACTTCTCATCTGTAAATCCTCCTCTTGCCTGTTCTGGAGAAAAATAATGAACAGAACCAATTGTACTTCCAACCATGGTTATAGTAGAAGAAGTTACAGCTCTAGCAATACCAAAGTCTGTAACCTTAGCCATACCATCTTTGGTAAATAAAATGTTATGAGGTTTTATGTCTCTGTGAACAATGTGGTTTTTATGAGCGTGCTCAATAGCTAAACATATCTGAATTGATATATTAACAGCTTCCTTCCACTCTAAAGCCCCTTTTTCCTCTAAGTACTCCTTTAGTGTAACTCCATTTACATACTCCATTACAATATAATGTATGTCACCTTCATGACCTACATCGTAAATGGAAACAATATTTGGATGTGAAAGGCTTGCTGCCGCCTGAGCTTCAATACGAAAACGTTTAATAAACTCCTCATCATTTATAAAATCAGATCTTAAAATCTTAACCGCAACAAATCTATTTAACAAATTGCATTTTGCTTTATAGACAAGGGCCATTCCACCCCCACCAATTTTTTCAATTAACTCATATCTGTTTCCAAGGATTTGACCTACCATATCAGCACCTCTGATCTATATCATTTAAATTCAATTACAGCCACCTATTTAGTCGATTTTGATGACAACAACAGTTATATTATCATCTCCACCTTTTTCATTTGCTAATCTCACTAGCTCGCTGCAACAATTTATAGGCTCATCATTATCTAAAATTATTGACATTATCTCATGTTCTTCCAACATATTTGTCAAGCCGTCTGTGCACAATACAAATATGTCATTATCGTTTATGTGGACATCTAAAGTATCTACCATAACCTTTTCACCGCAACCTAATGCTCTAGTTATAATATTTCTCTTAGGGTGATTTTGTGCTTCCTCTCTGGTAATAGAACCATTCCTAATAAGCTCCTCTATATAGGAGTGATCAATAGTCAATCGATTTATGTTTCCATCCCTTATTAAGTATACTCTACTATCACCAACATGACCAATATAAAGTTTTTTATTTAAGACAACTGTAGTGATAAAAGTTGTACCCATGCCAGAGTTTTCTTTGCACTCTTTTGCCTTATCATAAACCGCCCTGTTAGTCTCCTCAGTTAAGATCCTTATGCCATCTAATATACTTTCATTACTTGAAAATATTTCAGGTCGATTTAATATGTACTCTTTAGCAAACTCAACAGCTACACTGCTTGCAACTTCACCAGCACTATGCCCCCCCATTCCATCTGCAATAATAAATGCATCAGGAAGCCCTTCGTGCTCAGTTATAACTTTGTAACTGTCTTCATTAAGTTCTCTTACCCTACCCTTGTCACTTATAGCTGCAAATCTCACTATACCACTCCCCAGAAAAACGTTAAAATGTGTTGTATGGAAAATGTTATTGTTACTTTTGTGTATTATTAAATATTTAACTAGCTCAATTACCATCCATAAGGTTTCTTCTTAGTTGACCACAAGCTGCATTTATGTCACTTCCCATTTCACGCCTTACTGTGGTCTCAATACCATAACTTTCTACAACATTCTTAAACATTTGAATTTTTTCCTTGCTACTCTTTACAAATCCAGTACTTGATACAGTATTAACAGGTATTAAGTTTACATGACACAACATACCCTTAATAAGTCTGGCAAGCTTAATAGCATCTTCTCTCTTGTCGTTTACACTGTCAATCAAAGAGTATTCAAATGTAATTCGCCTATTTGTTGCCTCAGTATATATCTTACATGCTTCAATTAATTTGTCAAGAGGATACTTTTTATTTATTGGCATAATTTTTCCCCTTGTTTCGTCATTGGGAGCATGTAGGGATATGGACAAAGTAACAGGTATATTCTCCTTTGATAACTCTAAAATCCTTGGCACAAGGCCACATGTAGAAATTGAAATATGCCTCATTCCAATATTTAAACCTTCTTTGTGATTAACAAGTCTTAAAAATTTTAGTATATTATCATAATTGTCTAAAGGTTCTCCGATGCCCATAACCACAATATTACTTATTCTTTCTTCAATATCCTTGCCAATAGTAATAACTTGATCTAACATTTCAGAAGCACTTAAGTTTCGACTAAAACTATCCATAGTAGAAGCACAAAACTTACACCCCATTTTGCATCCCACCTGTGATGATATGCATACACTAAAACCATGGGAATATTTCATTAAAACACTTTCTATAATTTCATCATCATAAAGCTTAAAAACATATTTAATGGTTCCATCAATTTGAGAAACTATCTTTTTTATAATGTCAAACTTATTAACATATGCTTTTTCTTTTAGCTTTTCCCTTAGAGGTTTAGAAAGGTTTGTCATATGATCAATATCTTTAACACCTTTGTTAACCCATTTGAATATTTGGCCTGCTCTAAACTTTTCTTCTCCCATTTCAACAAGAAATTCTTTTAATTCATCTATGTTCATGTTGAGAAGGTCAACCCTCTCTGCCATATTTCTAGCTCCTTTTCCTCATTCTAGCAATAAAAAATCCATCAATTCCATGACGATTTGTGTATATTTGTAAATATTTATTTTTTGTTTCAATTAGACCCTGTAGTGTACTTTGTGAATTTTGTGATTGCTTATAATTTGATAAATTTTCTTCTGCTAACTGAGTATCAAACTTTTTTGAATCAAATTTATAAATGCTTTTTATATCTTCAAGATAAAACTCATCATTCATTTTTAAAAACTCTTCAACAACATTTTGATTTTCTTCTGGTTCAATTGTACAGGTGCTGTATACAATAACACCACCTTGTTTTACATATTTTGAAGAGATGAAAAGTATTTTTTTTTGAAGCTTTATTATTTCTTCTTTATCATCTTTCTTCCTCACCCACTTAATGTCAGGCTTTCTTCTTATTATTCCAAATCCTGTACAAGGAGCATCTACTAAGACTCTGTCTGCTTTACCTAACAGCTTTTCATCAAAATCATTTCCATCAAAAACTTCAGTTTCAATAATATCGATACCAAGTCTTTTTGCTGTCTTATCTATAAGCTCTATTTTGTGTTCATGTATATCTCTTGCAAGAACCCTTCCTCTGTTATTCATTAACTGAGCTATATGAGTTGTCTTGCCTCCTGGAGCACTGCATACATCTATTATAAACTCTCCTGGCTTTGGATCAAGCACTCTTCCAACAATCATAGAACTTTCGTCCTGAACTTGAATATAACCTTTTAAAAAGGCGTCTATTCTTTGTACAGACCTTGGGTTTTTAATTATAAGTGCCTCATCTAAATACTTCCCATTTTCTACTTCTAAGCCCTCATCAGTAAGAATTTTCATAGCATCTTCTTTAGAAATTTTTATTGTATTTACTCTTACTGAAAAAGGTGGCACCTGATTATTGCATTCAAGTAGCTCTTGTGTAAAATCCTGTCCAAATCTATCAACCCATTGGTCTACCATCCAAAGAGGATGTGAGTGCTTAACTGACAGGTAACCTTTCACATCTTCATTTTTGTCAGGATAACTTATACTGTCCTTATTTCTAGATACATTTCTTAAAACACCATTAACATACTTACTACTTGCAGCATGACCATACCTTTTTGCAAGCTTTACACTTTCATCACACGCTGCACTGACGGGTATCTTATCAGTAAAAATAAGCTGATAAATTCCCATTCTTAATATATTTAATATCCATGGAGATATTTTTTTTACTTTTATTTTTGAAAACTGTGAAATAATATAATCAATAGTAAGTCTCCATTTTAAAGTTCCATAAACCATTTCTGTAATAAATGCTCTGTCTATATCTTTAAAATCATTGCTTTCTAAGTGCTTACTTAAGGAAATATTAGAGTAAGCACCTTTTTTGTCTACATCATACAAAATTTTAATCACGGTTTCTCTAGGTATATCAATATTTATATATGTCACCTTCTTCTGTTTGCCAGTAAAACAAGTCGTAATAGATTTGCAACTGCAACTGCTGCAGAAGCCACATATGTCATTGCTGCTGCATTTAAAACCTTTCTGGCTGGATCTACTTCATCATAATTCAAAATAGCAGTACTTTCAAGAGTCCTTATAGCTCTGCTACTAGCATTAAATTCTACTGGAAGAGTAATCAAATAAAACAATACTGCTACAGAAAAAGCAGCAATTCCAAGGTATACAAGTAAATCAAATCCAAAGATAAGACCCATAATAGCCATTGGTACTCCAGCATTAGAACCAATACCTGCTATAGGTACTAACGTACTTCTTAATACCAACGGTGCATAACCAGTGCTATGCTGAATAGCATGACCTGTCTCGTGAGCTGCTACACCTATTGCTGCAACTGAGCTACTTCCATAAACTACTTGAGATAATCTAACAACTTTTGTCCTTGGATCATAGTGGTCTGTAAGTTCTCCTCCCACACTTTCTATTCTCACATCATAAAGTCCATTACTGTCAAGAATAGTCCTTGCTATATCCGCACCTGTCAAACCTTTCTTATTTGATATACGACTATACTTGTTAAAAGTACTCTTTACTTTAAACTGAGCATAAAGAGAAAAAATAACAGCAGGAATAACTAAAAGTATATAATACCTATCCATATAAATAAATCCCAACATGTCAATTACCTCCTTTTTACATTTTATTATTCTTTAATAATACTGTCAAGCTTTTCTTTAAAAACATTTACATCAACCCTCGTATTATAACAAGGTCCATTTGGCCTATCATTAATTATACCGATAACAGGTATAACCACATCAATAATACCACTTGTTAAATCTCTTTCACATGCAACAGCTAAAATAACTTTAGGCTTATACTTCGGAACAATATTTCTAGCCGCAGTTCCCCCAGTCAAAACAAAGGACTTAACACCTTTTTCCTGACAGGCTTTAAATATATCACCCACTGTGCACTTTCCACAATTTTTACAGTTTGAAATATCATTAGTAACTTTATACCCGCAATCAGAATACTGTAAACAATGGGGCAAAAGTACCATTATATCATCCTTTCGGTACTTTTTTTCTAGCATGTTTACCATAAGATTGTTAAAATCAATATAAAACTTTCTTACAGGATCTTTTTTCGTTTTAAAAAAAGAAGCTATCAACATTACCAGTGGTAAAAGTGTATTTAATCCAGCTTTTGCCATAGTTAAATATAATTTATTTTTTGTTTTCTTTTTGTACACAATATAAATTGAAAAAGCCGATAAAAAGAAAAACAATGTTATTATTATTGTCATAAGGATCAAAAATAATAATATCATATTGTATGTATTTATTGTTGAAAAATAATAAATCGCCCCAAATATAGCTACAAATGCCAAGCTAATTAGAATTACAGCTCCTGATAAAAAAATAAACTTTTTAAAATTGCTATCCAAGTATTTCACCTTCATCTATTTTGTGACCACAAATATAATCTTCTACACACATTTTTCTACAGGAGTCAAACTGCACTTCTTTAATTCTTACTTTTCCAACTTTGCAAAATACTAAAACACCATCTTTGTCGACTTTAGATATTGTACCTGGCTTATAATCATGTGAATTATCATCAACAAATTCAGACTTCCATACCTTCATTTTACATCCTTCATAAAAAGTAAAGGCTCCAGGCCAAGGGTTGGTACCTCGAATTAAGTTATGTACTTCATGTGATGACTTTGACCAGTTGATTTTTCCAATTTCTTTATTTATAAGTATTGCATAAGTAGCTTGGTCTTCACTTTGAGGAGTTCTTTTTAGGCTCCCATCTTTTAATTGTTCTAAAGTGTTTTTTAGAACCTTAGCACCTAAATCTGCCAAATTATCATGAAGCTCACCTGCTGTCATATCATCTGAAATAGGTATACTTTCCTTTAAAAGCATATCTCCCGTGTCTAACCCTTCATCAGTAAACATAGTTGTAATACCTGTATGTTTATCGCCATTTATTATTGACCAATGTACAGGAGCTGCTCCTCTTAGTTTAGGCAAAAGAGAACCATGAACATTTATACAACCATACTTGGGTACTTCCAGTAGTTCTTTTGATAAAATTTTTCCATAGGCAGCTGTTACAAGTAAATCAGGTTTAATTTGAGTTAAAGTCTCTAAAAAGTCTTTGGTTTTAATTTTTTCAGGTTGCAAAACCGCTATATCATTTTTTAAAGCATACTCCTTAACTGGAGGCATAACAATTTTTTTTCCTCTTCCCGCTGGTTTGTCAGGTTGTGTGACAACAGCTATTACATCATATCCTTCTTCTATTAGCATTTTAAGGCTTGGTAATGCAAACTCAGGTGTCCCCATAAAAACAACTTTCAATTACTCTCACCCCATTATCCCTTTCTTCTTTTTCTTAGTTCATCCTCATCTACAAACTTAATAACTCTATCTTTAAATAAAATTCCATCAAGATGGTCAATTTCGTGGCAAAGTGCTCTTGCTAAAAGACCATCCGCCTGGATAGTAACTTTTTCTCCCTTTGGATCTAATGCTTCAACAACTACTATTTCAGGTCTTTTAACATCGCCCATTATACCTGGCAGGCTGAGGCATCCTTCAATATCAATCTGTTCTCCTTCTTTTTTAACTATTTCAGGGTTTATTAATTCAAAAAGCCCCCCACCAACATCTATTACAACTACTCTTTTTAAAACTCCTACTTGAGGTGCTGCTAGCCCAACTCCCTTAGCATCATACATAGTCTGTGCCATATCTTTAATAAGTGTTAGGATTCTTTGGTTTATTTCATCAACACTTTTAGAGACCTTTCTTAAAATCTCATCTTCATCGGTTCTTATGTTCCTTATCGCCATATAATCGCCCCCACGCTAAATCCATTATTTCAAATGTATCGGTATTATTATAACATACTCACTGGATTTATATCCACACTTAAAATATTAGAATTTTTTTTATTTTTAAAATAATACTCATCTGAAATTTTCGTCAGGATAGATATAAGTGTATCCATTCTATCGCACTTTATAATAGTTCTCCACCTATACTTGTTTTTTATTTTAGACAATGGAGCTCGCATAGGTCCTAAAACTTCATTTTTAACACCTGTACTTTTAAATAAATAACAAACACTTTTAGTTATTTCTTTTGCCATATTAAATACTTCCCTATCATTTATACCACTTATAATTAGTGATGAAAGATTTGTAAAAGGAGGATATAAAAGCTTCTCCCTAAGTATAATTTCTTTCTGATAAAAAGAATGGTAGTCCTGATTACATGCACATATAATGCTAAAATTTTCTGTATTGTATGTCTGAATGATAACCCTTCCTGATAATTCTCCCCTTCCTGCTCTTCCAGCAACCTGAGTTATCAACTGAAAAGTCCTTTCAGTTGCCTTATAATCACCAGTGTTTAAAAGGCTGTCTGCTGCAATAACTCCAACTAGAGTAACATTTGGGAAATCATGACCTTTGGCAATCATTTGAGTTCCAACCATTACATTTATATTTTCTTCAACAAAAGATTTTAGTATTTTTTCATGAGAATCTTTTCTATTTGTAGTGTCTATATCCATCCTAACCACTGTACAATTCTCATAAAGTTTTTTAAGCTCCTCCTCAATTTTTTGAGTACCTATACCAAAGCTCCTTATATTAGTACTTTTACATTTTGGACATTCACTTGGATTCTTTATTGTATAGCCGCAATAGTGGCATATTAATCTCTCATCATAAGCATGATATGTAAGAGAAATATTGCAGTGAGGACACTTAAGAGATATTCCACAACTTCTGCACATTACAAAAGATGCATAACCTCTTCTATTTAAAAATATTATAGTCTGCTGTTTTTTTTGGATATTTTCCTCTATTTCTTTTGCAAGTTTTCTGCTAAAAATTGATCTATTACCTTCACTGAGCTCATTTCGCATATCAACAATATGAACCTTTGGAAGAATCATATTATTAGCCCTTTTTGTCATTTCAAGAAGCTCAATCTCTCCTGATTGAGCTCTATAATATGTTTCTACAGAGGGTGTAGCAGTTCCAAGCATTAGTACCCCATCTTCAAGTCTGCAACGTATTCTTCCTATTTCTGCTGCATTATACTTAGGTGTAAGTTCAGACTTATAGGATGTTTCATGTTCCTCGTCAATTATCACAAGTCCAAGACGCTCAACAGGAGCAAATACAGCTGACCTTGCCCCTACAACAACTTTAATCTTACCTTCTTTAATTGTTCTCCACTGATCATATCTTTCCCCTAATGATAATCTACTGTGTAGTACAGCAACATCATCGCCAAATCTTCCCTTAAACCTCTCCACCATCTGAGGTGTAAGAGATATTTCCGGTACAAGTACAATAGCTTGTTTATCTTTACTTATACAATACTCAATTATTTGTAGATAAACTTCTGTTTTTCCACTTCCAGTAATTCCATGCAAAAGAATTTCATTAAATTTTTCATTATCTATAATCTGTCTTGTCTTTTTTAAAACAAACTCTTGCTGATGTGTAGGTTTTAATGGGTTTGTCTTTTCAATAACTTTATTTTCATAGGGATTTCTTTTTACTTCAATCTCCTTATAGTCAACATAACCATGTTTTTTTAATGTATTTAATACACTTGAAGAAACACCTGCAAACCTTACTATATCTGCTGCTGAAATGTATTGGTTCTCAATTAGCATTTCAAGTATTCTAATTTGCTTAATATTTTTAATCAAATTTTCTTCAATGTCTTCTAGCACTTCCTCTACAGGTTTAGCTAAATATACTACTTTCACATGCTTTTTATTTATCTTAGCTATAAATTCTTCAAAAACATCAACCACACCGGATTCAATTAAACTATTAATGTGTTTAGAAAAAGTTTTTACATTAATTTCCCTTTTAAGCTCCTCATATTCTAGTTCGCCACCACAAGCCTTAAGATGTTCTACTATCTTTTTATTATTTCCTTTATGACTTGTGTCATCTTTAAGAAGCCTTAATATTTTTGTACTTTTAACACTTACACCGGGTGGTATCATACATCGTATAACGTCGGAGTAAGTGCAAATATATCGCTTCTTCATCCATTTTGCAAGCCTTATCATGGTCCTGCTTAAAACAGGTTTCTCATCAATAACACTTGTAATTTTTTTTAATCCCTTAATATCATCTTTTTCAATTAAATCAAAAACATAACCTTCTAATAGTCTATTGGACTTTCCAAAAGGAACAATAATTCGGATTCCCTTTTTTACATTTCCATAAAGCTCGCGGGGCACCAGATAGTGATATTCTTTATCAAAATTTCGTGTACAGTCACTTATTACAACTGCAGCAATTTTATACATTCTACTCCACCTATAATTTTACTTATAATTCTTCATAAAAGCGCTATACTACTCTTATCAAAAAGTTTACTTCTAAGACTTTTACAATATAAAAAAGAGAAATAATTATACTTCTCTTTTTTATAAACTATAATTTCTCACGTTATTCCCAATTCAATTTGCCCTAGAACAACATTTTTAATAACATTCCTTAATAAAATCAGGCATTGAATTTGGATCGCCTTCTAATGATATATAAAAATCAACACTATATTTAGTTGAGAGCTCTTTTAATCCATCAATAAGCTCTTTTAAAACATTTGTTTCTTCATTTGCAACCTTAGTAATATTATCAATAAATATACCACTTATGTCATAATTTTCTGAAATTACACCACATATAAATCCGAGAAAAGTACATGAACCACTGATATTTACAGGAAACTCAGATAAATTAATAAATCTAATTTTATGATTTAAATCATACATCAACTGACTACTCCCGTCAATAAAAACCACATCACCTAAACTTGTGTCAACAAGACTGTTTGCTAAATCCACTAAAACCTTCGTCTTTCCTACACCCTTTTTACCACATATTACTTTTATCATCAGCATCTATCCTTCCCTCAAAATATACTCTTAATTATACCTTAATACAAATCACAAATGATTTCAAGGTTATTTTTTTTAAAGCCCATACAAGTAACTTAGTAACGTAAAATACTACCATCTCGCTACAAGCCTTATTTGACGCCAAATAGCCCCGTAAAAAGTGGAAGTAATATTTCAGATATTTCTCATCTCATTGCTTTTTTACAGCCCAAATATATTAATTTTTCTAAAGGTCTTTTCTAAGAAGCTAGCTGCAAGTCCCACAATAAAACCCATGGCGCACCCCATTGTCAGAATAACAGGTAACAAGGTAAATATGGCTATATCCCTTATTACTATCGATGCAATAAAAACTTGTCCTAAATTATGAACTACTGCTCCTGTCACACTAATTCCAATAATGCTAAATAAGTCTTTTTTTACGTTATATAGACCTGCCATAACAAGAGCACTTAAAATTCCTCCTGTTACACTAAAGAGAAAAGTTTCAATTCCACGTCCTCCTAGCATTGATATAAGTAGTGATTTTATTATAACAACTGTTAGAGCTTCCTTATAACCAAAAAAAACTATGACTATAAGTGTTATAATGTTTGCAAGTCCAAGTTTAACCCCTGGTACTAAAACAGGTATCCACGATTCAATTATTGACAAAATTAAAGCTTGCGATATTAAAAGAGAAATTACAACAGTCTTTTTAGTTCTATTCACTATACACCACTTCTATACTCCTTTGGTCTCATTTAGGTAAATCTTATAAAATATAATCCATTCTGAAAATGTAACTTCCAATACTATTTCACCACAGGTCTTATTTGATGCTAAACAGATTGATAAATAGTTTTAGTTATATTTCCGCTAATCCTTGCTTCAGCATTAAAACATTCAAAGGCGAAAAGCTCCTACTAATGAGAAATTATATCAACATCCTCATCTCCTTCTTCAATCTTAATCATTGTACGATTTGGAAGGCATGCAGCCATTTCACCTTTTTTCGATATCCACCCGGTATTAACACATACCTGATCAGGGCAGTCAGCTTCACAAAATCTTATTCTATCATGCTCAACATGTATGATAACATTATATGCACCTGAAACTTTTATCTTCTCACCTTCAGTAACATTATCAAGTATTATTCTATGTATTTGTGTGTCACCTTGTTTAATAACTGCAATTCTAGCACTATCATTTCCACCAAGTCTGTAATAATAAACCCACAATGTAGAAAATGCTATTATTACAGAAATTATCCCAAAGAGGATAATATCACCTTTTTTAAGCATGAAACATTTTTACTCTCTTCCTATATTATTTAGGAATTCTGAAAATATAACTTCCACTACTTTTTTACTACAGGCCTTATTAGAAGTCTTGGAGCAAAGTAAAAAACTTAAAAGTGTCGGGGCTCAATGCCCCGAGCTTTCCAGACATTCCTTAATCAGTATTATCATTCTCATCACTTTTAGATAATTCCATCTTAGAAACAGACACTTCATATGCCGTCTTATTTATTATCTCACCAGTATCAAGTTTCTTTTGATATTCTCTACTTTGAATCCTACCCCATATCTTCACATTTTGCCCTATTGAAAGTCCAGATGAAAATCTTGCATTTCTCCCCCATGCAATACAGGGTATGTAGTCAGATTTATTATAAGGTCTGTTTACTGCAATTAGCATATCTGTTATTTCTCTACCAAAAGGAGTTGTACGGTAAACAGGGCTCTTGCATATAAACCCGTTAAGAAAAATCTGGTTTGGATTTTTTATCTTTTTTTCATCTTCAAGAAAGTTTATTTCTCGTGCAAATACAGTTAAAACAAGTTTACTGCCATCATTAACATTATAGTTATTGTAAGATCTAAACTGACCTTCAACCTCAGCTACTTTTCCAATCTCAAGACTTTCTTTTGAGATAAGACGTTCTGATACAGTTACACATATTTTATCGTAACTGTCACTTAATCTTGGAACCTCCAAAATAAAAGAATAAAATCCCTCACCGTAAACTTCATGGCTAAATTCTGCCTGTGATCCTATCTTACCGGAAATGGTCACCATGTTGTTGTCAATGATGTTTCCGACCATTCGCCCCCCACTCCTCTCTTTGGCTTATTGCACTTTTTTAATCTATAAGATATTTTATAACTACTGTAAAACATTTATTTTAAAAGCTCTTTAATATTTACACACTTTTTTTGAAGTTTATAACTATAAATCAAATTCTTTAGCATGTTAATATTTACGAGCCTAATGTAATGTTATTCAAGAAAAGCTTCTTTTAGAATTACTTTATTAATACTTTTTAAACCATTTAGACATTTACGTGCAAAAAAGCCTCACCATAAGAATACGAATAAATGTCACACCCATTAGATTAAAAGTTCAAACATAAAGTCCCTACCCTTTTAATTCTTTCACTTCGTTGCAAGACTTTTAATCAAACTCTCCTATTCTGAAATTTATTATATCAACAGAAATGTCATTACAATAGCAAAGCATTTCCAATCTTAATTATAGTACATTTTTTGAGTCTTGAAAATCCCAAAACCACATTTATTTTTTAAGCATTAACTACATCATGTTTAGATCTATTCCATTTATTAAAGCAAAAGTAGCAGCAGCTAAAACATTATAAGGATCAACTCCATCTAAATCTGCTTTTACTTTAAACTCTTGGGGCTCAATTATTTTTCCGTTTTTTGTATATATTGTCCTTTGAAGACAACACATAATATTGTCTTTCGACATTAAATCTCCAATACTGGATGTGGTTATGCTTGCCTTTAAATTAAAACCATATGTAACTATATAGTTCTTTATACCATTAAGAAAACTACTAAGATCATTATCATCAGAGTTTACAATAGCAACTCCTTTTTCATTTAATAAAGAAAATGCTTTTTTAATGGTTTCTCTGTAGCTCTCAATATTATCCTCATCAATTTCATCGGCTTTATCTGTAAAAATAATAATATCAAATTTAAAGTTATAAAAGATGTCTTTTAAAATATTACCAATATCAACCTTCAATATAAGAACATCAATATTGTTTTTTTCTAATTCATTTAAGTAGTCTTTAATCCTCTTTGGGTCAAAATTAGAAAGATTCTTGGAATCTACTATACTTACTCTTTTTTTAGAGCTTGTTAAAATATGATTAATAAGGTTAGATGTTTTTTCTTTGTTATTTTGGCCTATTATACCTGCTATCAGCAATTAATATACCTCATTTCGTGTTGTAAAGTATTCTTTATTTTTTGATTAGTATTGCTAAATTCTAGTTTTTATTTAATATATCTTCAACAACTATTTCACTAAAAGCCTTATTTTATAACAAATAGGCCTGGTGAAAAGTTGAAGTAATATTTCAGCTAATCCTTAGCTATAGATTTATATTTTACTTTTTTCTTAATTTTATGTAGAGAAGTTATTTGAATATATAACTTCTTTATCTATATATTCCCCATTATTACTTAATAGACTTTAATTTATTTTTTTATTATTTGCCTACCAGTATTATCAATATAATAATTTTCTCTCAATATTAATTCTGAAACTGGCACTAAAGTGTATCCGTCACTTTTAAGAGATGCTATTATTTCTGGAAGTATTTTGGAAGTATGCTTAGTATCATTATGAAATAATAAAATAGATCCACTTTTTACATTTTTAAATATTCTGCTTTTAATTTGTTCAGGCGTAATTCCAGGTTTCCAATCAAGACTATCAACATCCCACTGTATAGTGTAATTGTTTAATTCCCTTGCAACTCTTACCACATCATTGTTGTACTCTCCATATGGAACTCTAAATAAATCATTCTTTTTACCTGTTATTTCTTCTAGCACCTGATTACATTTTACAATTTCATTTTTTATTTTGTTTGTATCTATACTTCCCATCCTTGAATGTGAATATGAATGATTAGAAACATCATGACCTTCGTCTGAAATCATTTTTACAGCATCAGGATTCTTTTTTGCCCATGTTCCTACAATAAAAAAAGTAGCTTTTACCTGGTGGCTTCTTAATGTGTTTAAAATATCTGGTATATCATCACTTCCCCATGCACAATCAAAAGTTATTGCAATCTTTTTATCAGAACATTCAACACTATAAATAGGTAAATCTCTCTTTGACTGAAAAACAACTGCTACTTTTTCCCTTGAGTAGTAGGAAACAGATAAAACACCAATTGCAATGAAAGTTAAAACAATAATCTTTGCTATACTATTAAACCTAATTACATAAAGTTTCATACTTATAACCTTCTTTAACAATATAAATTCCCATAAATAATATATTGCTATATAAAAAGATTTATTACCCTTAAGATTTTTTAACACTACAAATGAGTAAATTACTTACATTTTCCAAGTTGCTTTTCTCTACATATATAATTTTTGATGAAGCTTTCATATTATCACTGCCGATAACTTTGAAATTGACGTTACTTAACGCTGAATATTTAGCCAAGGTTGACATATATATGTTCCCTAACTGATTGTCCATGAACACCCAGGTTTAATCTGCATTGTAACATCTGCTTATAGTACTAATCGCAAATGCAATAAACAAATATACATCATCAAGCAAAGACTGTACTCAAATCTATTACTAGGTCAGGAAAAACCGCTACTTGTACTTTGTTTTCTTCAGTATATGTTTCAGGTCTGCCATACCTTTTGTTTTCCTGCAAAGTAAATACATTTATAAACTTTCCTTCTGTTTCTACAATCCAATACTCTTTAACTCCTGCCTTTTCGTACATATTAAATTTTGATACTCTATCTCGCCTCGAAGTAGCAGGAGATGAAATTTCAATTATTAGGGTAGGCACACCGAAATATCCTGTTTTCCTCAGTTTGCTTTCATCACATATTACTACTATATCCGGCTGAATAACCTTATCAATTTTATCATCAGTTTGATTGTACTCCACAAGACATAGATCAAATGGTGCTACAAATGCTCTACAGGGCTTATTTACCAAGTAATTTGATATTTGCCTGTAAAGCTCGCCAGATATTGCTTGATGTTGCCATGTAGGAGCTGCTTGCATATATGGAACTCCATCAATAATTTCCCATCTTTCACTTTCGGGCCACGTTATATAATCGGTATAGGTATATTTTTTATCTTGATTTGGTAATGGCATATTTAACACTCCTATTCATCATTTTTTATATTAATATCTTCGTTTTTCTATTAGCATTTTCAATTATTAAGGGCATTAAATGAACTACAAAAAATACATTGTGTGTTGTACAACAACATTGTAACATACAATATGTAATGTAAGATAGATTTATATTTTAATATTTAATAATAATTAGTTTGGCATTGATTATATTATTTCTCTAGAAAAGTATTTTTTTCAAATTTTAGATATAACTCGCCAGAAAGTCTGCTTAAAACAAACTTTTTTTTGATAAGAATAGTATATAAATACTCAAATTCCCTTACTAATTGTCTCAATAGCCCATAATGGTAAATTTAGAAGCCAGGTCTTTCCTACCTGACGAGCTCCTCTTATGATGAGAGGCTTTTAACTACGTTCCAAGACTTCTAATAAAACTCATAAGTTTGCAACTTATGAGTTTTATTTATCATGATTTAATTTAAAAATCAAATATATCTTACTTAATTCTTTTTACTTTTATAAATATACTACAACATACCACTTTATTGTATAATTATTTAATTCTCTTGCAACTCTTACCACATCATTGTTGTAGTCCCCATATGGAACTCTAAATAAATCATTCTTTTTGCCTGTTATTTCTTCTAACACCCTATTACACTTTGCAATTTCATCCTTTATTTTATTCGTATCTACACTTCCCATCTTTAAATGGGAATATGAATAATTAGCAACATCATGACCTTCATCTGAAATCATTTTCACAACATCCGGATATTTTTTCGCTCATTCTCCCACAATAAAAAAGGTAGCTTTTAGTGATTTTAAAATATCGGTTATATCATCACTTCCCCATGCACAATCAAAAGTTATAGCAACCTTTTTATCGTAGCATTCAACACTATATATGGGTAAATCTTGATGTCACCAATGGTATAATAGAGGTAGTGCAACTATGACTATTTTCGAAGGAGGTGCATTTAGTTGTGAGAGGAATGATATACATAATGCATTGTTTCTAAAAGGTAAGTATTTTGATATAGAGAGCACTTACAAGGAAATTAAGAACATAACAGTTTACTTTGATTGCAACTATACGCTGGAGGATTATTATTATTTAGCTGTAAATGGAAGGCATGAAGCTTATCCTGATAGAATATTAGAATATAATATAATTGAAAGTTGGGATATTGAGGATACTGGTTTATCATTTAATAATTTCTCATCTGATAAAATGATAGTCTAAATATCAAAAGTAAATTAACTCACTATCATCATTAAATCCACAAGCTTTATTTTAGTGTCCTTTTTAGATAAATCGATAAGTTCATTATCAAAGCCAGATTTCGAGAATAAATAATAGTACTTTTCCGAGCCTATATTTATAAGTTCACTCTTTCGCTTTAAATCAAAATAGACTTCAGTACTCATTTTTTCATTTTTGTATTTACATTCACCATATATAACTTTGTTTTCATAAAAAGCAAGAATATCTATTTCTTCCTGTCTTTTTTCTATTTTGTTATTACCCCACCACTTACCTATTTTTTTAAATACAAATGGTAAGTTTCTTGCTTTATTTTCTTTTTTTAAATATTCCATGCATATATCTTCAAAAACATGCCCTAAATACTCATTCATATTAGGCTTTATAATTTCTTTCCATAGAAATTCAATTTCTTCTTGCTCAATAAATTCTATATTTGAGTACAAAAATTTATAGGCAAATCTAAACATATTATCTTTTAATTTATAAAAACTATTTCTACTGTTTGCTTTATCTGTAACCGGCAGAATTTTTTCTATTATTCGAAGCTCTATGAGTGTTTTCATATAGATATAAGTTTTATCAATTGGTTCACCTATTTTGGTAGATATTTGATTTAACTTAGTGTATCCTTTAGCTATTGCTTCTATTATTGAATTATATATACTAGGTTCTCTTAATTCTTGTTTAAGCAAATTCTTTGGTTCTTCATAAAGGTATGAAAATTTTGTCATTGTCTTATTTTTTATGTTTTCATCTATAGGAACAAAAGGATCAAACTGCAATAAGTATTGAGGTGTACCTCCAAGTATTGAATAAGCTATTATTTTATCTTCAGCTGTATAATTATCAAATAATTTAATTGCTGTATAATACTCAAAAGGTTCTATTTCAAATTGTGCTGTTCTGCGGCCATACAAGGGACTTTTATATGCAAGAACCTCATTTTCCATAAAACTTACGGATGAACCACATATAATTAAAAATAGTTGAGTTTCTTTTATATTATGGTCTATTAAATTTTGTAGCATAGATAATAGATTTTTATTTGAATTAGCTAAATACTGGAATTCGTCTATAACCAAAATTAATCTTTCATTTTTTGATTTCTCAGCTAAAAACATAAATAAATTCTCAAAGCTGTCGAATTTATTTATTACATTGTCCAGCCCAAATTTTCTTAATACTACTTTAGAAAACTTCTCTAACTCCACATTTTTACTATGTTCTTCTGCTACAAAAAATATGTTACTTTTACCCTTGCAAAACTCAGTTAAAAGAGTAGTTTTTCCGACTCTTCTTCTACCATACATAACAGCAAATTCAAATTTATTACTTAAGTATAGTTTTTCAAGATACTTAAGCTCACTCTCTCTACCTATAAACATGCTTCCACCTACTTTAATCATAATTAAATTTAATCATGATTAAAGTGTATGTTTTTTATCTTGATTTGTCAAGGATAATGAATTTTTTTTTATTTTGAATAACTTAAAGGTCTAATGTTTATGATAAATCAATTTCTGAAGATATGATCTTCTTTGAGAGATTACCTCACCATGATTTACATTTGTAAACTTCTCATGAACAACTCTGATGTATCGGCTACATCTCCAAGTATATATAATAGATTTAATATTTTGATAATATCCATAGATGCAAAAAGTATAATTATCTACATGTTACAAGTCCATAAATTAAAACTTATATTTTATTTTTATAGTTTTGCAGTAATGATCATCGTATTTGTGCGTCTATATTTTATACTTGTCAAGTATTTTTTTTACTTCGTCATATTTTCCTTGGCTGGAATAAAGTAAAACCAGATTATTAAGAGAGTTAGCGGTATCAGGATGTTTAGCTCCTAAAATATTCTTTCTTATTTCAAGCGCTCTTTTATATAAATGCTCTGCTTTTTCATATTTTCCTTGGCTGGAATAAAGTAAAGCTAGATTATTAAGAGAGATAGCAGTATCAGCATGTTTTGCTCCTAAAACTTCTTCTCTTATTTCAAGCGCTCTTTTATATAATGACTCTGCTTCTTCATATTTCCCTTGGCTTTTATAAAGTAAAGCCAGATTATTAAGAGAGTTAGCGGTAAAAAGATGTTTAGCTCCTAATACTTTCTCTCTTATTTCAAGTGCTCTTTTATATAATAGCTCTGCGGCTTCATATTTTCCTTGGCTGTAATAAAGTAAAGCCAGATTATTAAGAGAGTTAGCGGTATCAGGATGCTTATCTCCTAATACTTCCTCTCTTATTTCAAGCGCTCTTTTATATAATGGCTCTACTTCTTTATATTTTCCTTGGCTATCATAAAGTCTTGCCAGATTATTAAGAGAGGCAGCGGTATTAGGATGTTTTGCTCCTAATACTTCCTCTCTTATTTCAAGCGCTCTTTTATATAATGGCTCTGCGGCTTCATGTTTTCCTTGGCTTTTATAAAGTAAAGCCAGATTATTAAGAGAGGCAGCGATAGAAGGATGTTTTGCTCCTAATACTTCCTCGCTTATTTTAAGCGCTCTTTTATATAATGGCTCTGCGGCTTCATATCTAGCCATTTGCTGCATGCAGCCACCTGAAGTATTCAAAAGATTTGCTACATCTTGTAGCCTTGCCTCATTTTCTATATTTGTAACTGATAATGCATGTGGTAATATATCAAAACAATCCTTCCATGAGGAGTGATCATATTCATCAAATGAAAAAATACTGTCTAAGAATTCTACAGCATAATTGTGAAAAGTATTTAATTGATTTGTTTGTGATAATGTATTAACAATTACTTCTTGTAATAAACGCAATCCACTCTGCCCATTTTCTATCTGCTTTGTTGTAGCTTATGAAGAAATCTTTTGTTTCTTTGCTATCGCTAGTTTCTTCTGATGCTTTTTGTTCTTTGTAATTATTATCAGTAGCTTTAGTTTCATTCTTTAGTGTATTCTCTTTTTTTGATTGAGTTGAGTATTCCTTGCTAATACTATAAATTATATCTAAAGCCTCAAAAAATACTTTTGCAGTATTATACTAGGTAAAATTATTCCTAATAAGTTCATCTCTGAGTTTTATTGCTTTATCTTTATAACGATCATAATCCTGTTTTATTTTCAAAATGGCGTTGTTGACATTTTCTAAATCGTCCAGTTGAAACGGTTCGGATTCTTTGTTTCCTCTTATATGAGTACATTTATAGCTTCATTTAAATTTTGTCTGCAAGTCTGGTAGTTAACAGACTTAACACAGTTTTCCTGTTTGTCCTTTTCTTTTCGATATTTGGTATAATCGACATGAATTATTTTGAAGTTAATGATTGCCATATTATTACCTTCTTTCTTTTTTATTGCCTTCCGGAAAGCTAATTATATTATCGCGAATAATCACTTGAAAATCAAAACTTAGCGTCCTAGAAATGCAGATGCATATTTTTTAGGATGCTATATTTAAAATAGCAAATAAAGAATATCAAATAACAAAAATCACACCAGAACACTTCTGATGTGATTTTTCACAACTGACTTAATTCCGAGTTGAAATTGAATCTAAAGCACTTCCTTAACAATAGGTGTTAAGCAATTTATTCACCATAAGTACCCTCTTGGAACCTGTAACATACATTGCTATGAATATTTATAATAAACTATAAACTATTATAAATATTAGAGGATAAAGTTGCTTTGGAGATGTTTTTAATTTTTACAAATTATTGCAATAATATCAATTTAAGGTTTATAGTCAACAGCTTAAAATTTGCTTATAATACCTAATTTTTGTAAATTACTTTTTACTGTTAAGGCATTCACTTCTTGCCCCTGCAAGATATAGGATAGTATCCAGCAAAGAAAAACTGAGTATCGCATATATAGTTTTTAATTTACAGGATATAGTTTGTTTATTTTAGTAGTTTTGAAATTGCTCCTTAATATGTTGAAGATAAAAAAACAATTCTTTATTTACAATATATTGATTATTACTTATTTTTACACGATAATCATCTTTTTCAGAAATTTCTCTACTATCCAATAAAAAACTTCTTGTTATATATATATCTATTAAATCATTATCGCTAATGCCAGTTAGTGTTATTTTAAAGCTAAAAGAAGACAAAACTGGAAATAACTCTAGCCTGTTTTTTTTCTTTACTATTGATAAAATATTCTTTGCATCATCAGCATTAATAGTAATAGTTTTTTCGGTATGCATGTCTTTAATTCTTCCACCATATACATTATCTTCTTTTGGTAACCTAACACTTAAAGATGTATACATATATATATATGCTAAAACAGCTACTGTAGCAATTAGAACTACAAATATTACTATTTTTTTCATATAGAACCAATCCTTTTGTTTAATAAATAATATTAACATTATATGTAAAAAATCACAAAAAGACAATGTAATATTTGCCTTTTTGTGATTAAATTCCAATTATTGCATTTCTATAATTTTTCCTGATATAGCATCAATTATAATATATTCTCCCAATAACAAATCACTATTTCTGTCAGTATTAAAATACTCTAATCGGATGAAATATTTCCACACAAGTTCTCCACTTTTTATAAAGTATAGTTCTTCTTCTAAAACAGAATAATCTTTTAAATAAAAATTATATAATTTCCCAAATTTGTTTTTAATAGTTGTATCAAGAAGTTCATCTGCTTCTTTTTTATTTATATATTTATTTGATAATTCTATTTTATCTTTATCATTATAATCAAAAAGTCCTATATGTGGCATAATAGTTGAAATTAATTCACCTTTGTTATTTATATTAACTTGAATAGAATCCACTGTTTTAATTTTATTAATATATTTAGTAAAAATAAAGCTATAATTTTGTAATTGTTCATGATATATATATGTTTCATAATCATAATCCTTTATGTCTGCATAATTTGATATTTCTTCTTGTGCAATTTTTTTAAGCTGATTGATGTTAAGGGTTGATTTTTTGTTCGACTCTTTTTGTTTGTAATAAACTAAAACTATTTTTTGATCTTCATTTAGGATGAATTCATCATTGTTTTCATTAGTATATTTATGTATTTTTGATTTTGAATCATGTGAATTAAATGAATACTTGTACTTCAGCTTTATGTTTGAAATATCATTGTTGCGTCGTATATATACTTCTTCATCAACTGTATTATCAATTTTTCCTTTATTATTAGTAATATTATCGTTTCCAAAAACATAAATAGCAGAACTTATTATTAAACTAAAAATTAAAATTATTAATAGCAATTTATTTAATTTTTTCATAATTACACCTCGTATTCTAATTTGGTAGTGTAAAGTTTTACACCCCGTTTTTTTATTAAACCTTGTATTTTCAAGGAATACACCATCTTTTTTTCAAAAAAAACAATGACCCCCTAATTTTCGTCAATAATTGTATTACCAAAACAAAATCACGAAAGCTTACGAAAGGAAGTCATTGTTTATGATTACAATTATTGTCCAATTATTATCAATTATTCAATACC
>VLTH01000002.1:1398126-1415209 GCA_008125075.1 Acetivibrio alkalicellulosi
CCACAAACTAAAATATTTTCTCGATGTATCTGCAATTTTCAAGGTACACTAGAGCCTATTTTTTGACTCCGATTTTTCATAAGTTACTTTACACTACCTCTAATTTAAAATTTTGTGATTCAAACTAACTATTTAATTTTAGTATTACCTGAATATGAAGGATAAATTTTATGATTATCAGTTCTTCCAGAAAAACCCCAAAAGTAATACTTAACCCAAGTATCTGCATATGATCTTGATTCATTTACAGTGTGACCCTCTGATAAATGGAAATTAAAAAATTCAAGTCACATAATTGTTTGAGGAACTCTAATAGTAGTTGTCCATCCTATTGCACATTTAGCACCTCGCTGCGAAAAGGCTCTTGTAATATTAGAGGTTCCCTGAGCGCTTTCACAACCTCCTAAAACTGCTAAAGTCATCCTAGACAAATCCTTATTTGCAATTCCTGTCATAGTTAGGTAGGAAAAAGAGCTTCCATTATAGAAATCCAATCCGTCCCAACCAGCATGTCCATTAAAAAAGAATATATTATCTGAAGATAAATGACTTAATGCGTAATTAGCATTATAATCATGATATGAAAATGAAGTATAGCCTGCTGATTTATAAAACAAAGAAGCAGAGTCAGCACTTCCACAAGTATTTTCATTCCAGGCATAATAAAATCCATAACAAGATGCATACTTTGTCTGAGAGAATACTATTGATGACCATGTAATTAAAATAGAAGCTATTAAGATACATGTTAAAATATACTTTCTAACTTTTTTCATCGTTTCACCAATCCTTTACTTTTTATAAACTAAAACACATCTTAAATTACTACCCAAAAAAATGCTAGATTTCTAAATTGCTTTTGTTATTAATCGTACATTTTCTCAGTTGTGTGAATTCTTATCTTTTTCAAACCTACTATTTGCATTACAAAATAATATGCAAATCCGTCTTTTTAACTTATTCATTTTATCCCCCTTCTAACTGTTATATAATAACATTAATTCAAGTAGTCGATTAATCGCAACTTGACTTTATCATATTATTACCATCATATCAATTCCAATATATTTAGATTAATCAAAAAAAAAAAAAATAGCTTATATTTTCTTAAGAATACTTCTTTTTATTTAATATTTCAAAGTTTTACTTCAGTTAACATTCATTTTCAACTGGAAAAAGTAATATAATAATTGTGCACTTTTATATTATAAAAAATGTGCACTTTTATTTATCTTGACATTTTCAAATAGAGGTGTTTTCATCGACACTCAGAACACATTCCCAAGATTCAAGCGGACGAAAATATATATCACAGACCGCCAAAATAACTCCAATAATAATCAAAATAGACAAAAACTGTGGAAGTATATTTTCAAATGCCTTCCATGCCTTTTTTAGTGCAAGCACTGTATTCTCTCTGCTTTTAGCAAAAGAGAAAATCAATGCCACAAATGCGATAGCATATAAACTAATTGTCATAAAACATCACCCTCACTAATTTCCACATTTATCATGGTGATGATGCTCGTGACAAACAGAACCTGTAGATTTGAGTTTTCCTTGCAAGTAACTGTTCACAGCAGTTTCAGCAACACCGTTTGCCCCTGTTATAACCTCTATCCCTTTTTCATTAAATATTTCTATGGCACCGCCACCCATACCACCTGAAATAATAACATTTACTCCCATGTCATTTAGAAAGTTTGGCAGAAACCCAGGTCTATGTCCAGGGTTTGGAATGGACTGTGTATTTACAATCTCATTGTTTTCCAACTCAAAAATGTTGAAGTTTTCACAATGTCCAAAATGTTCTGTAACCATCTTTCCTTCACTTGCAACTGCAATTTTCATAATCAATCGTCTCCTTTTATTCTTTTATTTTGTTTATAACGAGGCAATTCAACTATGCCTCGTTGAAACGCACAGAGGTAAGAAAATTTTTCTACCACCGAAAAATTTTCTACTGATGCGTTATAAGCACTGAATAAATATCAGGCATTACTTTTTGGGCATTAACAGGTTTAAGTTTCTTATCTGTAAAAGCATGCATTGTTTCACCTGTTGCAATGAGCTTCATATCTAGTGCATTTACAACACGATATGTAAATTCTATACGGACACGAGATATGCTTTTTAATGTTGTTAACACTATGATCTCATCCTCATATTTAGCTGGTGATAAAAACTTACAATTCATTTCATATAGTGGAAGCAAGATGCCTTTTGCTTCAATACTTGAATTTGATACACCTGCTTTTTTAAAGAACTCTGTTCTGCCTGCCTCAAACCATATTGCATAATTAGAATGATGGACTATGCCCATTTGGTCGGTTTCGGCATATCTTGCTGTGAAAACAGTTTTAGTCTCCATAGTTCTCCTTTTTCATGGAATTCCTATTTTCCATAATTTCATGCATTATTTGGGCAGCATCTCCAACAAGCTCGGCACAGGGACGTTTTTTATAATATTCATCGGTTCTTGCATCTGGTATATGACTTTTATTTTGTTCTACTTGACCTAAAAGCTCCCTGCATATCAATGACTTATTTGTATTCTTAAATCTATCTGCCATTGATTGTATTAGCTTATAATGCTCAGATTTCGTGTGTCTATCCTTTGGATCTGTGTAACCGTATTTTGTGCCAGCCACCATAAACATACCACTAACAGCTCCACAAACCTCACGAAGTCTTCCCATACCCCCTCCAAAAGAAGAAGATATTTTAAGTGCTGTTTCAAAGTCCATTCCCATTTCTTCAGAGAATGCTGCAAATACAGCTTGAGAACAATTATATCCTTGCTTAAACAACTCCATTGCACGTTCTCTGTATCTACTCAAAGTTTCAACCCTCCTGAAATAAATTTCCAAGCAATTCAATTATTTCATCCAACCAGTCACCCCTTGCTATTCTCATTTAAAGACTGATTCCCAAATCTATGCCTTCCACAACCTCCGCAGCCACATGATTTTTCAAGTCCATTGCAGAGCATATAGTCTCCACCCTCAATTTTGAGAATCTTTCCATTAACTAAGGCTTCTGCAAGTTTTAATCTTGCCTCATTATAAATTCGCTGAACAGTTGTCCTTGCAATATTCATTTGCTCAGCAGCCTTCTCCTGCATAAACCCCTGCAAATCAATTAGTCTTATCGTTTCGTATTCCTCTATACTCATTAAAATAACTGATTCTTCGTTATATTGCATATTCAAGGGTCCATAAAGATTATTTTCTGGCAAACAACAAACCTTCCGCCATTTTCTTGGTCTTGGCAAAATATCCACCTCACTTGGTAACACAAAATTAGCAGGATGTTTCCTGCCGATTTTGCATAAATTTTAAAGACTTTCTAATTGCCTATTTATAATTTCAAGCCTGTTTTCAAAGAATGATTTTTGTTCCGTAAGAACATCCCTTTGTGTTCTTGATGTTTCTCAATGTGATAGCATATTCCTTCTGAAACCATACCCGCAGCTAAATCCTCTCCCTAAACCCAAACGAGTGTTATTTAAGTTGCAATTTCCAAAACCTCCTCCTGTCATAGCACCTATACCTAAGGGTTCAGTTCCGTCTCTTCTTGGCATAAAAATTTCCTCCAATTATTTTGGGCATATGACCTTTTGAAATTATTATAGCACGTTTTGAACATATGTCAATAACCAAGTGATAATTTCCCTTAAAAATATAACAAAAAATTATTATAATCGCTCATCTACTACATTAAAAAAATGGTATCTTAAATACATGAAAATGGGAATTGATGGACTTATGCCTAAAGTTAGAAAGGATGTTGGAAAATCAAGAGTTATAAACCATGACGTTGTCAAAAAAAATAGACGAAATACAAGAAAAATTTCCTTATATAACAGTTACCATACTGTATATAAAATTAATACAATAAACAGTATGACCTTTTTAGTTTTCATCAATCACCCTCCCAGCTATCCTGAAAGCTCGACTGATATCAAAGCTATTAGTCTCTTTGTAGATTTCCTCTTTTTGCCCTCCAAGGTCAATACTTCGATAGTACAGGTTTCGTAGATTATTATTACTCTTAACATTAGTATGTCTAAAATTTTTTCCTACTTAATTAATATATAAAATTTGTATGCATAGAACATAAATATAAATAACTAAACTATAAAACAAGTACAACAATTCCTTTGATTGCATCATACCTATGCGAACTTAATGTTGGTGTAGTTCCATCAGTTGTGTAATAAAAGAATGACCCCGCTGATTTGCTTGATAATCTTACAACTTGCTTTTCATTATACCAACCTGGTACAACTAAAAACTCAGGAATAGCTAATAATATAAAATATAAAATCTTTTATGTTTAAATCATAAGGATTTTTTTTCAAGGCTTTCCGCCTTTAATAACTTTTATTTCTACATCTTGCTTTTCTACTTTAGATGATAATTCTTTTACTTCTTTTTCTATAAGTATAACTTTTTCATATAATTGATTATATCCATCAAAAAGAGCTTTTGAATTGATATCTAAACTATTCTCTAGCTTAACAATATCAGTTTTATCTGATTTTAAATCTAATTTCTTGTCCATTGTCTCTAATTTCTTGTCCATTGTCTCTAATTTCAAGCTTATATCCGAATACATTTTTGTCATGAACTCAAATACTTTATCGTCCATCTAAAACACTTCCTTTAAATATAATATCATTATTATATCATTTTTCCATTTGTTTAGAAATATTATCCTAAGAAAATTTTATTTTTCTTAAAAAGGCTCTCCTTGTTAGAAGCATTTCGCTCGACTTAAAGGATTTTTGCCGAAAGCTTCAGTACATTGGCATGTTAAAATAGTTGTCTTGATTATATTTATTTACTTAATCCATCTTTTTTTATTCAAAGATTAGCTGCAAAATCTGAATGATATCACTCTTTTTTCTTTGCTCTAGTCTAACCATACAAGATAGTAGCCCTACATCCAATACAAATAATTTAAATGCTTTTAAGTATGCGATCTTTCTAAAATTTTTTATAAGCCAGGTCTTTCCTACCTGACGAGCTCCTCTTATGATGAGAGGCTTTTTATGTTACAGGTTCACTTAGTTCCTACATTAGAAAATTTACATATTATTCAAACAAGTGTCCTGATTCACTCAAGATTAATCCTTCAATATTCTCTTTAATACTTAAGTATAGTCTTATTCTTGATATATAATCAGGAATACCTCCTGTAATTCCGTATAATACAGCTTGGTCTTCATATATACTTTTATTTGTCAGTACTAAGTTTATTTTTTACATAAAAAGAAGCCTTCTTTAGAGAAGACTCATACCCTTGTTTCTCACACCTTAGCCAAATAATATATCTGTGATATTTTGCTCATTTATTTGTATATTGTCAAAACAAACTCCTCGCCAGACTCTTTAAGCAGTGGTTCTTTCGCCCCAGTTTCATTCATTGTTTTTAATATCATAGGTATACCTCTTCCCAATTGATCAATATATCTAAGATTCTCCATGTATTTTACCAAAAAAGGATTCCTTGCGTAGGAAACACCTATTTTCATTTTATCTATTGTTACAGTATTAGGAAGTCTGCCAGGACTATGAAACTCTATCCTGTCTTCAAACATAAATATTCTTATTTTTGAACCACTTATACTGTAGTTCCTATGCACAAGTGTATTAACTATAGCTTCTCTAAGAACAAGTATAGGATATTCACTTTTCTCTTCACGCTTTATTCCATTTATAACCGAAGGGGTTTTCATATTGTTTTTTAAAACAACCATTGCTTGGTCTGCAATGTCCTGAATTCTTCCTGTTAAAACCTTTTTATCTATTAACTCATCAGTAATTTCTATACCTCTAAAATGAGCAAAACTGATTCCATTTTGCGGCAGACTCTTTTCGGGATTTTTCCCAAATATCAGTAATCCACCAACAGTACAGAGTACTTTTTCACTAGTCTGTGTCATTATATCCCCATTAATCAGAATTCTTTCAATAGATTCCTTGCTTTCTTCATATAAATCAAAGGCATTATACTTTAAAAAGTACTCCCTTATAACATCAATATTTAAATCTTTAATTGACGTACCTTCTACTGGAGATATATCAAAATGTAACGTTCCATTAGCTTCAAATAACCTTAATAGTTCTTCTCTTGAAGCAATACGCTTTGTAGTACCAACTCTTATATAGTATTTGTTATCGTTAGTATAATAGGGCTTACTTAAACCTTTATTTATAATAATAACAGCTATTGATTTACCATCTATATCAACACTTTTATAAGTAGGTACAATATTAGGAATACAATTATTGCGGCAAATATTCATTATTTTTTCTTCAATAAGAGGATCAGAAACACCTTTTATATTGCCTTTATCATCTACTCCTATTAATATATTTCCTCCTTCAGAATTTGCAAAAGCAACAATTTCTTCTGCTAATTCCTTAGCTTTTATCTCTTCTTCCTTAAACTCTATATATGCATTCTCACCATTTTTTATTATTTCCTTTATTTCTTGTATTTCAATTATAATCACCCTCTTTCTATATAATAATATTTATTATATCATTAAACTACTACTTGTTTCTATTTGTTTTTAAATATTGCCCTTCTATTTTATCAAATACTCTTTAATGGTCTTATCACTAAATTTAATAAAAAACTGCAAATATTAAAAATCTCATGCTAATTAAAGCTTGCATGTTTTATTAATATATTGGTATTGCCGTAATACCAGCATCTATTTTATATAAGTACATAACACTTTCTGTAGTCTCATTTTTATAGTCGATTCTCGGTACATAATCATACCTATCTTTCCAATGTGATACAACTTACATGCTTTGCCTGCTTGTTTCCATTTTATTGTTATCAATTTCACATTTTTACATAGTAAACGGGCTATAGCATCTTTCTTTAACACTCTATTAAAATAATATCTTTCTGTTATAGGGGTTTTACGCTTTATTAATAAAGGATAGAGTTGTAAAAACAGATAAGATGTTAATGAACACCTGAGTTTGAAGATTTAGCTGGCAAAAAGTAGTGCTAAATGTTATTATTAAGGTATATAAAATATGGAATGGGCATATTGTTTATGCAGGTAGAATATCCCTTTCGCAACTACAACCTAAGTTTCCTCGAGGATTAGTTAACAAGGTATTTTTAAAAAGAGGTGATTGTTACAGTTAGGTTGTCAAAGGGAATATAAAAGTGATTTGATTTATATTAATGATAATGCTTGGCCAAATTTTAGTACTTGAAAATGAGAGACTGGTGGCATTTGGGCATACAATCCCATTTTATTGGGATAAAAATATTAGTTTTATTCCTGATGATTTGAAGACGCTTTGTTTGTTATTGCGAAGTAACTGATATTTAAATTAATATACGGGAGTAATAAAGTGAAAATTAAAGAAAAAGTAATAGAAGTCAAGGACTATTTAACAAAATCTAATTTACCTGCAAGCGATTACGTCATAAATCCTTATATTGGGTGTCCACATGCTTGTAAATATTGCTATGCTTGCTTTATGAAGAGATTTACAGGACATTTAGAAGAATGGGGAACATTCATTGATATAAAGCGGTGCGATAAGCCAATTAACTTAAATAAAATACAAAATAAATCTATTTTTCTTTCTTCTGTTACAGATTGTTACAATTGCTTTGAAGAAAAATATCAAGTGACAAAAAAAATATTGGAACAAATAGTTGATGTAAAATGCTCCATTGGAATTTCTACAAAATCTAAACTTATTCTAAGGGATATTGATTTGTTAAAAAAATTCAATGATTTAAAAGTATCTATATCAATAAATACATTGGATGAAAATTTTAAAAATGATATGGATAATGCAAGTAGCATTAATGACAGGCTTTGTACATTAAAAGAATTACATAATCAAGGTTTATATACAGTGTTATTTATGTCACCAATTTTCCCATACATTACAGATTTTAAAGGAATTATAGAAAAAACTAATACTTATGTTGATGAATATTGGTTTGAAAATCTAAATCTAAGAGGGAATTATAAGCAAACAATATTAGACTATATTAAAGTTAAATATCCAAATTTATATAGCGAGTATGATAAAATATATTTAAAAGGTATAAAAATGTACTGGGAAAATTTATCAAGAGAAATTGAAAATTATTGCAAACAAAATAATATAAAGTACATTAATTATTTTTATCATGAACAATTAGTTAAGGCTCGGCTAAAAAATCACTTTCTCTTTTTCGCGTAACGCGTGTGGTAATGAAAGCGTTAGAAGTGAAAACTTAGAGGAAGTTATTTTTAAACGATGCCTAAAGATAAACTACAAAATAAATAACTATAGCATTGTTGGTAATGTATTCCAATTGAAAATTCAATGGATAGCATCCTAACTGATGCTGTCTTAAGGGGGGAAATTGAATGAGGAAAAATCAATTAATATTTTCATTTGTTATTGTAGCACTAACAGCTTATTTATTACCGTATTCATATAGCGATGGATTTAAATCAAGCTTTGGTTATCCTTTTTCTTATGTTACTATATACCACTTACCTGAGCCTATAAAGAGAAATGAAATTCTATTGATGAGAACAAACTTTAATATGCTTTTATTCCTTGCTAATGTAGTATTAATCAATTTGTCTATAATTGTTATAGCTGTACTCATTAAAAAAGCAAGAAAAACAAGACATGAGGATTAATCAGGTAATTAATAGTTTTTAACATGTTTTTATTGGAGGGAGGTAATTTTATACTATTACTAGGAAAAAGAACTTATAATCAAACAATATCCATTCTTAAAAACAAAAAACAACTACCACCAATCTTTTTAGAACTAAAGGAATTGATCTATCAAAAATATCATGTTACCGCTATAAATTTTGTTTATGAAAAGATAAAACATAATAATCCTGAAAATAGTTACAGTTTGTATATTTTACTTTTAAACAATGGTGATTATGATAAGATGTGTGAAGGTGGTTATGGTGGTTACAAAAAGAATAGACAAAAATTTATAGCAGATGAATTCTATAAACTTGCACTAAAATACAATTTTGATACTAAGGAACATACAAAAGATGTATGGCTTTGTTTTAATGATTTTCATGCTGAACTTAAGGATGAAACAAACAGATTGGCTAGTATTGAGGCTATTAAATTTATTAAAGGTAAGTATTCTCAATTGCCCATATGGGATATTATACCACATTTTTGTTCAATCGTTGTTTTTTATTTTACTAAAGATCAAGTTAAAGAAAATTATTTAAATGGTATAAATAAAGCTATAAAACAAGATTATTTTTCTATATTAAAAAAATATGATGAATTTAACCTTTTTGAATATAGTAGTTTTATAGTGCATTTTGATAGTAATGAATTCTTAGATAAAGAATACGGTGGTAATCTGCACTACTATTTTAAGTAATATCAATGAATTAATAATGGTACTTTTACTGGTGCGGTTATTAACAATGGATTTGAAAGAAAGATGGCTCAGATATGCAAAAGAATATCGTTATGCTGAAGGCCTCTTGTATGATCTTGTGGATCAGCTTTTATATCGGCTAATAGAATAAGAGTTCAAATCGTTGATTTATCACCTAGTTTATAAATCAAGTCATTATGAAAAGTATCAGAACTTCCGATATAATAAATGTTAAAAACTATTCATCTATAAGAAAGGATGGTAATTAAATGAAATGGTTTAATAATATTAAAGTTGAAAAAAAAATCATAGTCATTATGTTGTTGGTAAGTTTGATACCTTTATTTTTAGTAGGAACCCTTTCGTTTATGCAATTTCGCAACTCAATTCAAGATTCAGTTCAGCAAGTTCAAAATTTGTATATGGAGAAAAAAATTACAGAAATACAAGACTGGTTTAATAATATTGTTTCAAATTCAAAGATTGCAGCATCTACAGGCTCTACCTATCAATCCTTAGATATTCTAAAAGAACTTGATGGAGATACTACTTCAACTGAATGGCAAGAACGTATAGATATCATGAATACAGGATTTAGCGTTTTACTTCAAGAGTATGATTTTCCTAATGTTAACATATTAGATGAAAGCGGAACAATAGTCTACTCTAGTAATCCTAATACAATAGGTGTAAATCTTTGGGGGAGGGCGTATTTCCAAGAAGCTCTCTCTGGTAGAGCAAACTTTTCAGATTTTTTCTACTCTGAGGTTACTGACGAGTATTTGATGGCTGTAGCAATTCCTATTTTTTCACAGGGAAATAGTGGTGAGGTAATCGGTGTGTGGACAGTTATGCCACCACAATCAGTAGTAGAAACTAAGTTACTAGAGGGTTTGGACGAATATGGTAACACTGTTGATTCATATATTATTAACAGAGATGGAATGTTAATTACTACTCCTA
This sequence comes from Acetivibrio alkalicellulosi, assembly GCA_008125075.1. Lineage (GTDB taxonomy): Bacteria > Bacillota > Clostridia > Acetivibrionales > Acetivibrionaceae > Herbivorax > Herbivorax alkalicellulosi. The sequence goes on from VLTH01000002.1 coordinate 1,408,507, forward strand.
AACATGGACATAAGCAAGCTTTCACTGATAGTATAGATACCCATGCTGCATTGTCATTATTACCACATATACAGTCTGGGAATAATTTCAGAGATTTTAGTACATACAATAATACTTTAGAAAACACTGTTTTAGGTAATTATCAGGTATTTGATTTTGCTAACTCTTCATTAGGAATGATTTTTGAAATTGATTCATCTGAAGCTTATAGGGAAATTTATAGAATTGGCGGTGTTATGTTCGTTATTTTACTTCTTTCTGTTGCATTAATCATTATTAGTGGAATTGTCTTTAGTAAGACATTTAAAAAGCCGATAGCTAAGTTGTTAGAAGTATCTAAAGAAATATCCGATGGAAATCTTGACATAAATGTTGATATCGATACTAAAGATGAAATTGGGGATTTAGGAAGAGCATTTTCTAAAATGGCTATTAATGTAAACGATATTTTGTCAAATATCAACTTAACTTCTGAACAAGTTTCAATAGGCGCACAACAGTTATCTGATTCAAGTCAGACTCTTTCTCAAGGAGCAACTGAACAGGCAAGTTCAATTGAAGAAATTTCAGCATCTGTTGAAGAACTAGCATCTCAAACTGAGAGAAATGCTGAAAACTCACAAAAAGCAAATGAACTATCAAACAAGGTAAAACAAAGTGCAGAAGTAGGAAGCCTTAAGATGAGGGACATGCTTGAATCCATGGATAAAATAAATAGTTCTTCTTCGAACATATCTAAAATAATTAAAGTAATTGATGAAATTGCTTTTCAAACTAATATACTGGCACTTAATGCTGCTGTAGAGGCCGCAAGAGCTGGTCAATACGGAAAAGGTTTCGCTGTTGTAGCAGAGGAAGTTAGAAATCTGGCTGCTAGAAGTGCAAATGCAGCTAAAGAAACAACTGACATGATAGAAGGTTCTATAAGAACAGTAGAAAACGGTACAAAATATGCAAATGAAACAGCTCATGCGCTAACAGAAATTGTTGGAGGAGTTGAGCAAACTGTGAAATTGGTAGAGGAAATTGCCTCTGCATCACTTGAACAAAAATTAGGCATTAATCAAGTTAGTAATGCAATCAACCAAGTATCTATGGTTGTACAAACTAATTCTGCCACTTCAGAAGAAGCTGCTGCCGCAAGTCAAGAACTTTCTAGTCAGGCAGAATTTTTAAGAGATATGGTTAGCAAGTTTAATTTAAAAAAGACTGATAAAAAAATAAACATTGATAAAATAAGTCCTGATATTATTAAACTTTTAGAACAAGTTGAAATTAATAAAAAGCAAGCAGACGAAATTCAACAAAATTTGCATAAAAATAATAAAATACATACAAAAAATAATTCCTTAGACAAGATAGATATTTCTCTGAACAATAACAATTTTGACAAATATTAAATCACTAAAAAAGGGGATGTTTCAAAACTAATATTTGTTCAATAATGACCGTAAATAAAGTTTAATTAAGTTTTAAATACACGAAATGGGCTGGTGTGTAATGGATTTTTATTCATTATGCAACAGCCCATTTTTTAACTTTAAGAAACTATGTAAACTCAAAAAAGCTCTCTTCCCAAAAAAGTCCTAAGAATTTTATCTAGGAAAACAAACAACACTGAGCTTACATCGATACATATATAAAAAGGGCACTTGGCGTGCCCTTATAATTATGAGTTTTAATATAATTTTAATATTTTCCAAAGTCATCATTTAATGATATATTTATCTTATCTTGACTTTCTTTATTTTCTTTACCTGCAAAAATCAGGTTCTTGTCTTTATTTCTCTGGCCTTCTTGTCTTTTTTCAGTGTTTTTATTGTTTTCAACTCCTTCTAGAAGTTTTAAAATATCAGGATTTATTTTGTCAATATTCATTTTGCTATTACTCTTTTTTAGCTCAAACTTACCTACCATATCTTTTAAAAACTCAGCCTGACTGGATAGCTCTTCACTTGCAGCTGCTGCTTCTTGAGAAGTAGCTGAATTTGTTTGTACTACTTGAGATACTTGATTAATTGCGGAGCTAATTTGATTAATTCCTGCTTTTTGTTCAATTGATGCAGATGCTATTTCCTCCACTAGTTCAACTGCTCTTGCAACACCTTCTACAATTTCATTTAGGGCTTGAGCTGTGTCATTTGCATATTTTGTCCCATTTTCTACTTTACTTATTGAACCTTCTATCATGTCAGTTGTCTCTTTGGCTGCATTTGCACTTCTGGCTGCTAAATTTCGTACCTCTTCTGCCACAACAGCAAATCCTTTGCCGTATTGTCCAGCTCTTGCAGCTTCTACAGCAGCATTAAGTGCTAAAATATTTGTTTGAAAAGCAATTTCATCAATAACCTTAATAATTTTAGATATGTTTGTAGAAGAATCGTTTATTTCATCCATAGACTTAAGCATATCCTGCATCTTTTTATTACCCTGCTCTGCACTATCTTTTACTTTGTTTGAAAGCTCATTTGCCTTTTGAGCATTTTCTGAGTTCTTTTCTGTTTGAGATGCTAATTCTTCAATAGATGAAGAAACCTCTTCTATTGAGCTTGCCTGTTCTGTTGCTCCCTGAGAAAGAGCCTGACTTGAATCTGAGAGCTGCCTTGCACCAGAAGCCACCTGTTCTGATGACGAATCAATATTTAACAAAATATCATTAACATTATTAGCCATTTTTGAAAATGCCCTTCCCAAATCTCCAATCTCATCTTTAGAGTCAATTTCAATATTGACATCAAGTTTACCCTCTGCAATTTCCTTAGACACTTCTACAAGTTTGTTTATTGGCTTTTTAAAGCTTTTGCTAAACATAATTCCAATAACAACCACAATACCTACCGCCAATAAACATATAGCAATTACAGCCATCGCAAGTCTATTTACTTCTTCAAATGCCTCTGAATGTGTAACTTCAAAAATCATTCCAAAAGATAAATCTCCAATATAAAATACCTGATAATTTCCTAAAACCCTTTCACCAAGAAAGTTAATATATTCAGAATGTCCTCTGAAGCGACTTCCAGATCTTATGTACGAAGAAAGTATTCTTACAGCTTCAGTATCAACTACATCTCTAAAAGCTTCTTTATTACCAAATTTAGGTGCAGTTATTAATAATCCATTTTGCTCAATAATATAAGTATCTGCTGTTCGCCCCACAGCATCTAATCCTTGTGTAATTTTACTTGAAAAGGCATATTGTCCAATTACAACACTAAACACCCCTACAATGTCACCGCTTGTACCTTGTGAATAAATTGGTACTGCTATAGCCATACAATATTGATTTATAAGATCTGAATAAAAAAATTCTGATGTTGCTATCTGACCTTGAATAGCTTTTTGAAAATAGTCTCTTTGAAAAAGACTACCAGTAATTATACTTCGTTCAGATGAATGAACAATTCTTCCATCTGTATCAATAATATTTAATAAAGGCAGTTCAAACTCATCTATTAATATGTTAAAACCATAATTCATCATTTGAACTCTTTCTTGCCACTCAGTTGACTCAATATCTCCATCAACATTTTTTAATACATTCATTGATTGATATGTTGAACGTGTAGCGGCTGCAATTCTTGCATTAGCAACTAAATTACCAAACCATGTATCTATTTCTGATGTTTTTTGGTCAAAAAATACATCCTGAAGCTGATAAACTGAATTCTCCATAGATGAACTAAATTGTAAAAATGAAAAAACTCCTACAACAGCCAACGGTATAAAACTTACCAAAAGCATAATAGCTACAAGCTTTGTTCCCACTTTCATATCTTTAAATCTTTTCACAAAAATTCACCATCCTCTTAGTATAATTACATCTTCAAACAAATCATAGATAATATCGGTATTTTTTAACTTGTATTTAATAGAAAATCACAGGAATTTGAATAATCAAAGACCTCCTACCTAGTTTTTTTATATCATTTTAGTTATTAAAACAATATCCGGCACAGGGGGTTTTTACGCTGCGGCATTTGTTCCGCCACTTACATATATTATAATATTTATATTATTGTTAAGAAAACCTAGCAACCCAGCAGAAAGAAAGATTATTAACCGAAGACAACCAATTTTTACACCGTAACTTATGCTATTTTGACTCTGGAGTATATCCCACTTGCTTTATTATCTTATAATACAATGAGTTAATGCTTAAACAAGTCCATAATAGTCTTCAATTTAGTTTGCCATTATACCTATAATTTTAAATGCATACGTTAGGTTAATGGAATAGTTTATTTGATTTTCAAATATTATAGCAACATCATTAACTATTCATATTCAATAAATTTTATTATATTTCCTTCTTCTATAGCTTCAACTGAAACTGTTTTACTTTTCATATAAATAGTTATTTTCCACCCTTTCATTTTCGGATTATTAGGATAAAAGTCTTCTACTTTAAACGTTTTGCCATTGTTATCTTTTGTTGTCAAGTAAGTTTCATGTTTTATGTTAGGATCATCTAATCCTTTTAGATTTTCTACTATACTATCGAAATTTAGCTTATTATTAGTGGTTAACTTTATTAGACAAATATCATTTGTATCATTAATATATCTTTCTAATGCAAATTTTATTAGTCTTGCTTGAACTCTATCTGCATCTGGTGGACGTTTTATACCATGAAAAAATATACTATACAATAGGGCTAAGGATGATATTATTAATACGAAAAAAATAATTATTTTCCGATGATGCTTTTTAGTAAAACTTGCAAAACTCATATTAACACATCACTTTCATTTTAAATAATCACGTTGTACCAAGCTTTCAAAGGGTGGTTTGGTTTTTTACTTGCTACGCCTAAATGCGTGGTTTCACAAGCTATATTCCTAGATACCCCTTAAGGCGTTCAATTACTGTATTAAATATCTTCTAATTTGTCCGTTTATATCTGGTTCTTGATGTATGTTCTTATTACTTCTTCATTTCTTTTTGAATTCTCTCACGCATAGCGTGGGGTTTAATGTAATTAATTATATATCTCTTTTAAAACTATTAATTATTAGTAAAATTATAAAGTTTTATATTACGGTTTATATGGATTTTTCCAACTGTTTTTCTTAAAAGCTGACCACATTAAAGAAACATCATAATCAGTAACTCTATTCATTCCTCCTGCACCTGCCATTATTGTATATTCTGTATTATACTCCTTGCCATTAAAAAACATTGTAGAAGGTAAGAAATCTTTTTTTGTATATGCATCATCTATGCCAAGTTTATGGCCAAACTCATGCATTGCAACCTCTCTAACATTGTCATATTCTGTATATATAAACATAGTATGCTCGTTGTTTTCAATTGACCATTTACTGAAAGTAGGGTTTCTCCAAACAAAACCATCTAAATTTCCTTTGTGAATTTTTACTATTGATTTTCGACTTAAATTACTACCTGTATTGTTTGTTGTTATCAACTCAATATCAAAATGATTTTGTCTATCTGAATTACCATTATAACCAGTATAAATTTTATTATCGTTATCATAAACATAAACATTAACGTTAAGTCTGTTAATTATCCCTTCATTTCCTAGATCATATTTTGTTTGTCTTCTTAGGTTAGTTTCATCATCTACAGTTTCCCAAGATTTAAAACCAGCGATTGTCCTATCAATTAGTTCTGTTGATTTGTCAGCAGTAAAATTTACAAATGCATCAATAGTTATTAAATCACCTGTTCGTATTACTTTAACTGGTGCATACTTCATCTCAGGTCTTACTAATACGTTAAGATTTCGATTAGCATCATGCCACCAACTAATTGTATCATCTACACCTGCTAGTGTTGCTAGTTCTCTAACCTGTCCCTGTACACTTCCATTTATAATTGAAAAACTGTTTCCGTCGCTATCTCTCATTGATCTTATATCATAAGTAGCTTTTCTCTCCATTATACCTGTTTCAGGATTTTTTAAATAGACATCATATGCTACCACTTCACCACCAATTCCAAACCTTCCACCTTCTTTTATAGTCTTTATTCTTCCTCCTAGTCCCTTTACAATGTCCTCAAGATTACCTGTTGTCCTTCCTCCACTTACAGCAGCATTTCTTACTTGCACATCTCCAACCTGTATATTTACTGGGCTATGACCTAATGGATCAAAGTATATTAATGGATTATTATGAACATACGCATACAAATTCAAACTAAGTGGATCCCTTATATTTCCCCTATATGTATCTTCCTGCAAGAACCTTGCAATCTTTGGGTCATACATTCTGGCATTTAGATAATACAGCCCAGTTTCTTCATCCCACTGATAGCCCTTATATGTAATACTGTTATTTACATTTCCTGTTGACTCTAATATATTACCAAATGCATCATAATAGTAGGTAGCATCTATTTGAGATGTTATACTATTAATAAGTGCTGTTACATCAGCATTACCGTTATACATGTAGTAGTAGCTTTCACCATCTACATCCCTCATAAGAAGATTTATTCCATATAGATTTCTACCTACCTGTTTACCTTCTCCATCTACCTCAAGTATAACCTTCAAATACTCATACATATACCTTGTCAAAGAACCGTTTACTTCTTTTGCAACCCTTAATCCTTCACCGTTATAAGTGTTTACAACGGTAGTTCCATTAGTTGTAGTCCTTACTAATTGATTTTTTTCATTGTATTCATTTGTTGTTATTATCTTATTATTTCTTCTAATTGTAAGCTGATTTCC
>VLTH01000002.1:1415309-1422161 GCA_008125075.1 Acetivibrio alkalicellulosi
TCATATATGTACTCCGTTCTATTTCCTGATGCTGATATTTCAGCTGTTACAAGACCAAAAGAATTGTATTCATAGGTAGTAACAAAGTTTGTCTCAGGATTTGTTACTGTTTTTATATTTCCATCAGGATAGTAAGTATATCTTGTTATTGCTCCTACAGGGTCAGTAATGCTCCTCACAAGATTTTTAGCCTTATATCCTAATAAAGAACTCTCTTCGTTAGTGTAGTATTCATATGAAGTTATAGCAAATTTTTCACGCAAACTGTTGTTAATCGGCTCATTTTTATACTCCATAGAATTATCAATTGTTTCAATTTTGTGCATTAGTCTACCACTTTGATAAACAAAATATGTTTTGTTGCCCTCTTCATCTTCCTGAAAAATAATATCATTCGATGAATTGTATCTAAATTTCTTTTCACTTCCGTCAGGATTAATTATTTTAGTAATATTACCTCTATTGTCTCTTTCATAAGTTGTAGTATTACCATTTCTATCCTTTATTGTTCTTTCTTCATTATATTTATTTTCTCCATCTTCTTTGTAATAGTCTATTATAGTAAGTCCACCCTCAGCATCAGCAGCTCTAGAATAGCTATATCTTTCATCATACCATTTAATGGTTTTCTCATTGTTTCTATCATAAATTATGTTATATCCCCACTGTGGATAGTATTCATGTCTAAAGGTATTGCCATGACTATCTGTTCTTGTTTCCACCTTTCCTACATGCTCACCTTCATAATAGTAATCTATTTTTTCTATTATATTTCTATTGTGATCTTGTACTTCAGTTAATATAAATACAGGGCCCACTGCAAAATCAAATACATGCTCATGATATCTGTAATGTGTATTTATACTTTCAGAGTCTCTTACAATAATAAGTCTTCCATCACTATATCCATATGTAACTGTTCTACCACCACTTACATCTTCTATTCGTCTAATAAAACCGCCTTCATAAACTATATTGTATACTTTTCCAGCCTGATCGGTTACTTGTGAAACTCTACCTGATGAATCAACTCTAATATCTACTTTATTTCCATGCCTGTCTCGCATTTCTGTCAAGAATCCATGCTCATTAAACTCATAATAGTATTGGTCTTTTGTAATCAGTAAGTGTGTTTCAGTACCAAAGATTGAGCTTTTATACAACTCTGCTCTTGAATTTTCTGCTATATATTTTGATCCATCCCATTTAAAAAGCATAATGCTTCCATCTGGCAATGTAACTTTTTTTACATCTTCATATTCAGAGTTTTCTATGCGAGATTCAAATCCAAATGTCCATCCTCTTCCCATAGGTCCAACACGATTATCTGTTGAGTTGTATGTCCTGCTAAACACTAGTTCAAAGCCCGGTGCTTTTGCTGTCATATCAGTATAAGTACGTGAGAAGTTACCAGATGCACCTGTTCCTCTTACTCCATATGTATAGTTTAACCTAAGGTTAGCATAAGATGGTGGATAGATGTCTATAGTGTATGTTCTCTTAGTATGACCATCAGGAGCTGTTACTTCAATTTTTGCAGTCCCTGGGAAAGATGTTGCCTGTGTTATTTCTATTGTTGCATCAGGATGATATGTACGTGCATCAATTTTAGGCACTGTACCAAAAGGCACCATTAGAGGGAAGTGGTACATATCCTCTGTAAAGCCTTCAACAATTTCGTTATTAGCAAGAAGGTAGCTAAGTCCTGTGTCATCTATATCACGTACTTTTACAGGAGTTTCCTGCAAATAGCTTCTTTCATATTTATAAAAACCAAAAATAAATATAGATCCATCTTTTTTTAAAGCTCCTACATCAAAAATATCAATATAGTTACTTCCAATAGCTTTTATAGGTATATTGCTATTAATTAAATTTCTTCCATCTCCAAAACTTCCATATCCATTACTCCCCCATGTCCATATGGTACCGTCTTCTCTTAGTGCATATACATGAGGTTCTACATTTGAACTTCCTGCAATAATTTTTTTAACTCCTGTTAAACCTTTTACCTTGACAGGTGTCGCACTGTCAATATTTGTTCCATTTCCTAGTTGTCCATATTCATTACTTCCCCACGTCCATACAGTCCCATCATCCATTAATGCTACTGAAAAATTATCACCAGCAGCTATTGACTTTGCACCAGTTAGAGTTGCTACTTTTACGGGATAATCGCTTCTTTCATCACTTCCATTTCCAAGTGAATTGCCCCACGCCCATATATCACCATTTTTTTCTAATGCCAATGAATAATTGTAGTATGATGATATATCAATTATGTTACTTAACACGGGAACTTTTATAGGAAATTTATCTTCATCAGTAAGTCCTGTTCCAACGTATTTCCACCACCATACAGTTCCATCCTCTCTCAATGCTAGCGCTTTAAATTGCTCCGTTTCAATTTTTATAATACTACTTAAATCAATTTGAACATCATCCTCATCCCAAATATAGCTCCAAACAGTTCCATCGCTTTTTAAATATATGTTTTCTGATATATCAATAATATTTGATAATTCAGTTTTAGTTGGAGGATACATATTATGTTCAAAACAATTATAACTCCAAATCCAAACACTTCCATCCTCTTCTATTGCCTGCCAATCTAAAAAAACAGGTATCGTCTGTGAAAAACTCCCCTTTACTGATACAGCGGATGGAATTGTGTATGTATAGACCGGAATTATACTACGTCCAGTATAATTATTTCCATCTATTCCTTCAAGTTCCCGTCCCCATCCCCATGCCCATACTGTACCATCATTTTTGATTCCATAATTTACATAATAATCACCAGAAATAGTATTAAAGTCAGATGATTCAATGATTATAATTGGTTTTTCTGTTATTATTCCTTTATCACCGCCACAAGTCCATATACTTCCATCCCTTTTTAATACTATTGAATGAACATATGAAGCTTTGATTTCTTTAGTTTTTTCAAATTCAGGTATTTTAGTAGGCACTAGAATCCTTAAAGATGTTCCAAGACCTAATCTATTATTTTCATTATTTCCCCATCCCCATACTGTACCATCATTTTTTAAAGCTAAAATATGTTCATTGTGCATACTAATATCTAAAACATTGTCTATTCCATTTATTTTAACTGGATTAGTAATTATGTTAGTATTAGACCTATCCTCTCCATTGCCTAAATTAGCTTCTAATCCCCATCCCCATACTGTTCCATCATTTTTTAATACAAATCTGTGGTTTCTTCCAGTAACTACTTTTTTAACATCAGAAATTGTTGTACTATGAATAGATTCAATTATATTTGAAGTCCCTCTGCTTATACTCCATACTAATCCATCTTTATCAATTGCAACTGTATTACCTACCCCTGCTGCTATATGTTCAATATTATTGAGTTTTTCAACTTTCACGGGTGTTTCACTACTTATCATTCCAACCCACACAGTGCCATCTTCTTTTAATGCTGAATAAAGAAAATTGCCTCCTGATGAAATATGTTTAATATTTTCAAGTCCAATTACTTTTTTTATAGGATGATTATCTCGCCAAGTCCAAACTGTACCATCTTCTTTTAACCCTAATCCAGATTCAACTTGGATAAAACCTACAGGCGATATAGAATCAGATAATGTATTTACTCTAATATATTCACTTTGCTCAGATTCATTTCCTGCCCTATCAAATGCAGTTATACTTAACAAATAGCTCCTATCTGGCCATAAGTCTGTTAGTGTAATTGTGGTGTCTGAAGTAGTACTTAATTTTGTAGAACCAAAATATATATTATATCCTTCTACACCTACATTATCAGTTGATGGATCCCATTTAAGGGTTGCAGTTGTATTTGTTCTTTCTATAAGTTTTATATTTTGAGGAATTGTCGGAGGCTCAGTATCAGAAGGTGTTGGTGTTGGAGTACTATCAGGTGTACTAGTTGGTTCTATATTTTCCACAGGAAAAAATTTAATAATTTCCAAAATACGTCTTCTTAAAAGAACATAATCAATACTGTTAATTAATCCATCCCCGTTAACATCAGCTGCTTTAAATCCACTAGGTGATGGAAATTCTTTAATAATCTCAAGTAAATATCGTCGCACTAAAATAATGTCTGTACTGTTGAATCTACCATCTCCATTTACATCACCATAAACAAACTCGTCATTATTTGTGTTTGCACTTATATCAGTTAAACTCATCAATGCTAAGTTTGCAAAAAGACCACACAATAATAAAATAATTACCAAATACTTTTTCATTTTGTTACTCCCCTTTATTTTTTGGTAGTGTAAAGTTTTACACCCCGTTTTTTTTATTAAACCTTGTATTTTCAAGGAATACACCATCTTTTTTTCAAAAAAAACAATGACCCCCTAATTTTTCGTCAATAATTGTATTACCAAAACAAAATCACGAAAGCTTACGAAAGGAAGTCATTGTTTATGATTACAATTATTGTCCAATTATTATCAATTATTCAATACCAATACAAACAAATTTGCTGGCTCATTCTTTTTATTGCAAGATACATCCCTCTCAGGCAGTGGGCACACGATGAACTTCACAGCCCTAAGTACCAGAAGTTTCTTACTGACAAGCTCCCCATCATCAAGCCCTTTGTTAAACAGGACTGGCAGCTCTGGAATGAGTACTACCGCCTCCGCTATGGAAAGGCAACAAAGCCCGTGAAGCCCCAGAAAGGCAAACTCCATAATGTTCCAAGCGGCACCATTTGCCCTCTCTGCGGAGCCCCGCATGAATATATCTATGACAACAGCGGCGGCCGTGGCCAGTTTAAATGCAAGGTTTGCGGTCAGACCTTCGTCAATGGCGAAAAGCTCGTCTCCCCATTAAAACTCTTATGTCCCTACTGCGGTCATGCACTCCAACCGGTCAAGGATCGTAAGCATTTCCGTGTCCACAAATGCGTCAACAGCAACTGCTCATACTACAGGCGGAACTTGAAGAAGCTCTCCAAGGACATTCCGCCGTCTGACTACTGGAAGTACAAGCTCCACTACCTCTATCGGGAGTTCTCCGTCAACTTCTTCGACATGGACTTAAGCCAGCTCCCTAAGTGGGCAACTTCCTTCAAGTATAAGAAGAACAGCGCCTATATCATGGGATTGTGCCTGACCTACCGGGTCAACTTAAAACTATCTCTCCGCCAGACCGTACAGGCCCTAAAGGAGATACACAGTATTGAGATTTCCCATACCATGGTTAACTCCTATGCCAAAACTGCTGCCGTTATCATAAAGCCTTTTGTGGACTCATATGACTACAAACCTTCAAACGAGCTGGCTGCTGACGAGACCTATATCAAAATCCAAGGCGTGAAAGCCTATGTCTGGCTTATCATGGACAAAGTGTCACGCTCCATACTTGGCTACTGGGTGTCCATGTCCCGTGATGTCGGCCCCTGCATCCTTACCATGCGCATGGCCTTTGACAAGTTCAAAGAGTTCCCAGGCAAATCCTTGAAATTCATTGCCGACGGCTATAGCGCCTATCCCTTAGCCGCCCAGCAGTTTAAGATTGAAAAGGACTGGGACGTGCCCATCACCCAGGTCATAGGGCTTACCAATGACGATGAGATTTCCAAAGAACACCGCCCGTTCAAGCAGATCATTGAACGCCTGAACCGCACCTTTAAGGAATCCTACCGTGTCACCTGTGGTTACAAGGCTGAAGATGGTGCTGTTCATAGCACCTCTCTTTGGGTTGCCTACTATAACTTCTTGCGCCCCCACGAAATATCCAGCAGCAAGAAGCCACTCAATCATGTGGCACTTCTGGAAGACGCAGGTAACATGCCTGGCAAGTGGCAGCTTCTCATTTACCTTGGTCAACAAGAAATACTGAAGCGGCAACGAGGCACGACCCCCATCTATTCTTAGATTCCGAGTTAGAGATAAAAACCAGACATTAGAACCAGCGGTTCTGAACGCTCATAAATGACCGACCTTCTGTGTAAACGGAATAATCAGCCAAAATTTTGTCAATAATTTTACTGTAGCATAATTAGGGCAACGCTGAGGAGCGACCCAACGCTTGCTGCGGCTTATACGGTGAAGCGGTGGACTTTGAGTCTGCCGTTTTCCATTTCACCGGTAAGCCCTAAGCGGATAAACCTCGGGAGTTTGAGGGCAGAGCCCTCAAGGTCTTGTGCCGCAATCCTATCAACAAAGAAAATCATAATCCAACTGTAAGCCATCCCACAAACTAAAATATTTTCTCGATGTATCTGCAATTTTCAAGGTACACTAGAGCCTATTTTTTGACTCCGATTTTTCATAAGTTACTTTACACTACCTCTAATTTAAAATTTTGTGATTCAAACTAACTATTTAATTTTAGTATTACCTGAATATGAAGGATAAATTTTATGATTATCAGTTCTTCCAGAAAAACCCCAAAAGTAATACTTAACCCAAGTATCTGCATATGATCTTGATTCATTTACAGTGTGACCCTCTGATAAATGGAAATTAAAAAATTCAAGTCACATAATTGTTTGAGGAACTCTAATAGTAGTTGTCCATCCTATTGCACATTTAGCACCTCGCTGCGAAAAGGCTCTTGTAATATTAGAGGTTCCCTGAGCGCTTTCACAACCTCCTAAAACTGCTAAAGTCATCCTAGACAAATCCTTATTTGCAATTCCTGTCATAGTTAGGTAGGAAAAAGAGCTTCCATTATAGAAATCCAATCCGTCCCAACCAGCATGTCCATTAAAAAAGAATATATTATCTGAAGATAAATGACTTAATGCGTAATTAGCATTATAATCATGATATGAAAATGAAGTATAGCCTGCTGATTTATAAAACAAAGAAGCAGAGTCAGCACTTCCACAAGTATTTT
>VLTH01000002.1:1422261-1533350 GCA_008125075.1 Acetivibrio alkalicellulosi
TTTGTCAATAATTTTACTGTAGCATAATTAGGGCAACGCTGAGGAGCGACCCAACGCTTGCTGCGGCTTATACGGTGAAGCGGTGGACTTTGAGTCTGCCGTTTTCCATTTCACCGGTAAGCCCTAAGCGGATAAACCTCGGGAGTTTGAGGGCAGAGCCCTCAAGGTCTTGTGCCGCAATCCTATCAACAAAGAAAATCATAATCCAACTGTAAGCCATCCCACAAACTAAAATATTTTCTCGATGTATCTGCAATTTTCAAGGTACACTAGAGCCTATTTTTTGACTCCGATTTTTCATAAGTTACTTTACACTACCTATTTTTTTATTTTAGTTAATGCTTTGGAAAATAAATGCACTTTGTTAAAATTATATTATAATACTTTCCATAAGACAATAATAAAATATAAAAATATTTACAATTCTTTTGTAAAAAGGATTATCATACAGATGCGGCAAATTTACAAGTAGCAAGAACACAGAAGTCAGTAAATATACTCTAATAACTTCTTGTCCAAATATACGGGTCTAAATTGTCTAAATATTTGAACGAAAACTATTCTGTCTTATATTAGTATAACTGCGATTAAGTTAAGATTTTGCAAAAAAACAGCATGCAAATATAGTTAAAATATTTGAATGCTGCTTTTTGAAAATAACCTATCATAAATTAGAACTATTAATTTTCTATTCTTCTGACGAAATACTCATGGTTTTTGCTTTTACTCCCTCCATAGCATTTAAGTCATTTTCTAATGAACAGACCTCTTCTTTGCTTCCTGTAACCTGTAATAATACTAAACCTTCTTCTGAACAGACATTTCCTGTCTCGTGCAAACCAAGTCTCATTCTAATGCTACATCCATGTTTTGTCAAAACCTCTTGAACATTTGGTGCTTTATTTGAACGATGATTTATAAGAACTGCCATAATATTATATTCGGTCATATCAATACTCCTTTATTAGTTATTTGCTACTGGTGGTGTGTATACTCTTTGGGCTAGTTCTGCATCTATCATAAGTATACCTCTTCCATCATTACCTACTAGTTGGAATTTCTTCAGATTTCCATCTGCTGTATCTTCCTCTTCCACCTGCTCGTTTATAAACCACTGTAAAAACGAATAGGTGGAATGATCTTTTTCACTTAATGCAACATCAACTATATTATGAATAGATTTTGTAACAAATTGCTCATGCTCTAAAGCTAATTTTAAAACCTCTTCAATTGACTCAAAATCTACTTTTGGTGCATCAATTTTCTCTAAAACAATCTTAGCTCCAATTTGATTCATATAATCAAATATCCTCAGGGCATGATCCTTTTCTTCCTGAGCCTGAATAAAATAAAAATTAGCAAATCCATCAAGATTAACTGATTTGAAATATGCTGTCATAGATAAGTACAAGTAAGATGAATAAAACTCCTTCTGAATTTGATCATTTAATAGTTTTACAATATTTTTGCTAGTCATGATTATACCTCCCTTGATTTTTATCATTAATTTACCCTATTTAACATTATTCAAACAAAAAAAGTTAATAATTTAGAATATTTTTTTAGTTTCTATTATCATTTTCAAATGACCTGTCTAAAGCTAATGATAAATATTTATACTCTAGATTTATATTATAGTATACATGTGAAAATACATATAACTCTAAAAACACAAAAAAAGAACTCCAGTTTATTTGCAAATGGAGTATTAAATATAAATAAGTAATTTTTAACCTTCTATATATATGTAAAATTTGGAGGGCTTTTAATATCAACCTTCAAACTTCCTCCATTAGTGAATTGTTTTCAAAAGCTAAACACTTCAGTTGGAGACATGCCCCAACTGAAGTTGAAATAAATATTTTAATTTATAATCTGGCGGTCTAAAACATATAAGATAAATGCTTTCGATACCAACTACTAAGAATTAGTTCTTTACTGAATATCTATTTCCCATGTAATAATTATTGATTTTTCATCATTAGCTTTATATCCGTCAAAATCACTTGAATAAGCCTCTACTTTTAAGATACCAGTTCCAACGTTGTTTGCTCTTACTTTAATAATTGAAGTCCTACCATCAATTATTTCACTTTCTAAAATTTCAATAATACTATCATCATCTGTTGACCATTCAAAAACAGGATTATCTATTTCTGTACAAAGTTCTGCTCTATATGTCATATACTGACCTAATGAAAAAGAATCTGGACCATCTATAGTTACTCTAAATGGTTTTACATTAATTATAACATCATTTTCCACAATTAAATTACCAATCAAAGCACCAATAATTACTTCATCGCAAGTATACCCCAATGAAAACGTAATGCTAGTTTTATCAGACTCAATTTCTATTATATTATCTTCTATATTTTCATCCCACTCAACAATCCTTCCTTGAACAAGAATATTCATTTCTTTGAGATAAAAGTTACCTTCACTATCTTCTTCAATCTCAATAGCAAAATCCAATCCATTCAAATAAGTCCCATCTTCTCCTTCATCACTCCAAATATATACATCATCATCATTTACCCCCAGCACCGAAGCACTTAGAACTTTAATTCCCGAAGGAAGAAAAGCGTTAAACACGGATGATAAATATCCTATTCTCACTTCTCCATCTGGAAAGAAAATTTGTTGCCTTGGAATATTATAATTTATATCAACAACTTGACCTATATAACCAGTAATATTATTTGAAAAACTACCATCACTTACTCTTGCACCAACATTCATTTCATAGTCATTTTCATTATAAAAAGCTATACTTGTTGAAATTGAGAAATTTGATTCAACTGTTTGTCTTTCTGCATGAAATAAACTAAAATCATATATTTTCCCTGGTTCAAGATTTAAGTCATCTAAATTAATTGAATCATGTTTTACTCCATGAATTCCTCCTAAGTCTATTACCAACTTACCATCTATAAACACCCATACATCGTCGTCGCCTGAAAAATAAAAAGTTTCTCCTCCATTATATACAAAACGCGTTTGTATTTCTGTTGTGAAATGGAAGTTACGATTGTTTTGATAATTTCCAAATCCCATATTGTCAATTGGAAAAAAACTTTGTTGGTTAATTCTAGGATCAGTTTGTCTGTTAAAATGGTACATACCTGGATTATTGTCATCATGCTCTAAAACTATATCATGATAAAATCTCATATTGACTCCCTCAATATCTCTATACCACTGATAAAACGTATCTTGACTGGTAATCATGTAGCCAGGGTCACATGCAAAAACAGGTTTGTTTTCAGAGTCTAATTCCTTAGCTACAAGACCAAGTGTTACATCATAAGACTCTCTTCCACGTAGCTCTTCAATTTCTTGATCACTCAGCCCTTCATCTTTAAGATCTTCAAAATATTTTATCCTACGATCAATTCTATTAGAAGCATTTGAATTAAATGTTGCATTTTGAAAATCAGGATGCGCAGGCGTAAAATCCCTTATGATAGCTGTATAAGTAACTGTAGGTGGAAAATTTGCGCTTACAGGTTTTGTGGTCAAAACACTTGGAATAATACTTACAGCTAAAAAACACATAAATACCATCATGCTTAATAATTTACGTTTCATATAATACTCTCCCTCCATATTATCTTTCTTTGTTAATTTATTAAAATAATTTAACTACAAAAAACATGCACAAAATATGCTTATATTATTGTCAATAATAAAGCTAGTGCCATCAGCTAATAAACCTTCACCTCCCAAATTAGTGAATGTTGTCATAAAGTTTTATGTAAGTAAAAATATGAAGTATATGTAAACGTGTGTTTTCTAGTTGAAGTTTTTATGTCGTTTAAAATCTACACCTAGATGAAAATTTAATTGTTGTTTTTAAGAAAGTATGTAATAAACTTAGATGAAATGAATATGCTTAAGATTTATATGATACAAATTGTTGCACATAAAATTAGACGAAATGTTTTAATGAATTTTGCTATATTAAATTCATAACCTACAATACATTTTTAATAAATTAATTATCGCCCCACTATCTTCATTGATATAATTACTTAAAATGCAAACTAGCACTAACAAAGTTATCATACCTCTACAATTAAATTATATCAAAATAATCCAGCAACTGTATATACTATTATTTTATGATTTCATAGTAATGTTTTAAGATCTGTATATAAATTACATATTTATATGAGCTTTTCATTTTGTGCATATAAATATTCTATACCCTATTTTTTTGCGAAAATATTTAATAACATTAAGATGAGGTAAAAAATCTTTTATCATTCTTAATGATGTCAATCTATAAGTTGGCTTCTCATTAATTCTATATGTTTTTATGTCTCTAAAACCAGCACGGGTAAACATATCTGCCCACTCCTCTAAATCAGGTAAATATTCTATGCCATATACAGAATTAATTGTATTTAAATCTTTTTCACTCATTTTTACTTCAGCATACATTTCAATCGCAACCAGAGTACCTTCATTTCTAAGAACACGATAATACTCTCCTATTGTTTGTTTTGCATTGGTAAACACTGTTACAGATTCTGATAACAAAATATCAAATGCATTTGATGAAAACTTCATTTTTGAAGCATCTTCCTCGTGTAAATCAATTTTAATACCCTCTTTTTTAAATCTTTGAGCTGCTCTTTCAAGCATTTTTTTATTAATATCAATCGCAGTTACATTACATCTGTACTTTTTACATATATAAGCACTAGTTTGACCCGTTCCACAGCCAACATCCAACAAACAAGTGTCAGGATCTATTTTAAAACTTTTCAATAATTCTTTTGTTAGGAATAAACCTCCTGGGTGAGCACTTTTAATACCATACTTAGCTAATAAGTCAATATATGTAATTTTACCCATGTAAACCATCTCCTAAATTGTTATTTTACTAATCTATATATAATTATATGAATCAAAAACAAAATTAATATCTTATCGCAGCGGAAGCTGCAATCAAAGAAGTAAGATCCGCTGCGATAAACAGAGGAACTATATCTTCTAAAAAGTTTGCTAAAAAAGCAAACTTTTTTAGAAGAATAGTATAAGAAAACTCTTTAGATATGACTTTATTGAATATAAGATAAACATTTTTTAGAAAGAATTAATATTTTGTAGTAACAATTTAACGGTATTCTAAATAATATGTATTACATGAAAATACTTATGGTTATAACACAATGAAAGGAGTGCTATTAAATGGATGATTCAAGATATGCAAGTGCTGGCGTAGGATTTGGTGGAGGATTTTTCTTCATAATAATCCTAGTAGTATTATTATTATTCATGTTCCCATTCTTTGGTGCTGGTGCATTTTTCATCTAGTAAATATCAGCAATCTTCTCAAAGAAATGTTTTTTGAAACCTTAGTTTTTAACATCTTGTAGTTTGATCTTAATAAAATAATTTTTGAGAAGATAATAGTTCCTCTGTTTATAGTAGCGGCACTTACAGCCTTTATTGTATCTGCCGCTACTATATGAAATATAACTTCCACTTTTAATACATCTATTTTTTATCAAATCTTAATACATTTAAAGAAGTTATATTTTATTAAGCAAGTCACTAAAAAGGCGTATCTAATCAGATACGTCTCTTTAGTTACTAATCGAAAGACTTCTAATCTAATGGGTCAATGCTCTATCTTTTATTGTATAGCTGTAAGAAGTGTTTTTAAGGTTTTAAATAAGCAACTACTTATACCCTACAAAAATCTACTATAAAAACGAATTAATATAATAGGGATATGCAATGATAATTTATTAAAGATAAAGATTTAATATTATATAAATGAAAAGTTATGTAATGCGTTAGTCTATTATAATATCTAGTTTATAAAAAACTCATTATATTAAAATAAAAGATAATTTATAGTGAGTTTTATCATTTTTTTATCCCATAGAAAAATATAATTTATTGATTGGAGGAGAGTATTTATGAAAAATACTAAGAATTCTGCTTTACTTAAGTATGTTGGACTTTTTGTTGCTCTTACAATGCTTACAGCTTTTATTATTCCAGCAACATCTGACGTAGAAGCAAATTCAAACCAGGGAAACTGGTTTTCAACAAGAGGAAATGAGATAATTGACAAAAACGGTAATGCTGTATGGTTGACGGGAATAAACTGGTTTGGATATAACACTGGGACCGGGGTATTTGATGGTGTATGGAGCGTTAACATGGTACAAGCTCTTCAGGGAATGGCTGATCGTGGCTTTAACCTTTTGAGAATTCCTGTATCTACACAAATCTTACATGAGTGGCAAAATGGCATATACCCTAAAGCTAATGTAAACAATTTTGTTAATCCAGAGCTAGTAGGTATGAATAGTTTGGAAATATTTGATTTTGCAATAAATGCATGTAGAGAAGTTGGAATGAAAGTAATGATAGATATTCATAGTCCTCATACCCATGCAATGGGACACATTTATCCCCTATGGTACAATGAAGAATTCACAAGTGAAATTTACTTTGAAACACTTGAGTGGCTAACTTACAGATATAGAAATGACGATACTATAATAGCCATAGACCTTGCAAATGAACCTCACGGCGATCCTAATAGTTCTGAGCTTTATTCAAAGTGGGATGGTTCAACTGATGAAAACAACTGGAAACATGCTGCTGAGACAGCTGGTAAAAGAATTCTTGCTATTAATCCAAATATGCTTATAGTTGTAGAAGGAAATTATGTTTATCCTAAGGAAGGCTATGATTATACTGCAAGAGATGTATTTGGTCAACCTAGTTTCTATCATTACACCTGGTGGGGTGGAAACTTAAGAGGTGTAAGGGATCATCCCATTAATCTAGGTGCTGGTCAAGCACAACTAGTATATTCACCTCACGATTATGGTCCTTTAGTACATCAACAGCCTTGGTTTTATGAAGGTTTTAACCGTGAAACCCTTTATAATGATCTTTGGAGAGACAATTGGGCTTATATTCATGAGGAAGAAATTTCACCTCTTTTAATGGGTGAATGGGGCGGATTTATGGATGGCGGACCAAATGAGCACTGGATGAAATCCCTGCGTGATTATATGATAGATAATCGAATACATCACACTTTCTGGTGTTACAATGCAAACTCAGGTGACACTGGGGGACTGGTTGCACACGACTTCATTACATGGGATGAGAAAAAATATGCACTTGTTAAACCAGCTTTGTGGCAAGACAATAATGGTAACTTTATTGGGTTAGATCAAGATATACCCCTTGGCTCTAATGGAATTTCATTATCACAGCACTTTGGAGGCTCCTCTACACCAAGACCTCCTGTAACAACAGCACCTCCTGTAACAACTACGCCTCCTGTAACAACTACACCTCCTGAGCCAAATATAGTATTGGGAGATTTAAATAACGATGGAGTAATTGACTCTACAGATATAATACTATTAAGAAGATACTTATTAGAAATTATAGATGAGTTCCCCACTCCATATGGTGAAATTGTAGCAGATGTAAATAGGGATGGATTGATTAATTCTACTGACTACATACTATTAAGAAGATACATATTAGAAATTATTACTTCATTTTAAAACACAGATTTCTTAGTTTAATGAACTAAAAATCTGAGGGTTTTGGGTAAACATCATCCATCTAAAGTTTGGATATACTATTCTTCTCAAAAAGTTTGTTTTTTTAACAAACTTTTTAGAAGATATAGTTCCTCTGTTTATCGCAGCGAAACTTAACTACTATGATTGCAGCTTCCGCTGCGATATGCTATTGATTAGATTATAATATATTTACTTAGCAAGTCTTTATAAAAATATCATTACATTTTTATAAAGACTTGTTTTTTTTCATTACAATGGCATTTAAAATTGCAATAAAATCATTAATTTCATCAACAAACCTATAGGAAATTTCATCTCAAAAGTATTATCAAAATCACAATACCTTTTTAATTATACCAAAAAATAATAATACCTACTCCTCTAAAATTAAGATTATTAGTTGACAGTTACAATGGTGTAGATGTAAAATTATATTATAAAGCATTTTAAATTTTGTAATGTTACTTTTTAAGAAATATTTATAAAAATAATGTTACAAATAATTATTTGTACTTTAAATAATACATAATATATAGTATAGTATATTGTAAGATATCATATTATACATAGATTTTTATTAATTATAAATTGCAAAAAAGGGGGGCTAAAATAATATTATTTTTCCATTGTATATTTTTTATTGGAGGTGGTAAAGTTTCTTAATTTCTTAAATTTACATTATAGTAGAGTTCTTATATATATATGATCATTTTAAATATTATGGAAAAGAGGGAGAGAAATATGAAAAGAAAAATTTCATTGTTTTGTACAGTTTTATTGCTGGTAAGCTTGTTTAGTGCAGTAGCTACAGTTAATGCTGCTGTTTCTATGGGTGGATACGTTTGGAGTGCTCCATCTGGTTACCACACTGGAACTGTTTCTGTGACAAGCTCTGCCACAGGTTCTGTTACAGTTGAATTTAGAAATGTTGGTGACTCAGATGATGCTGCTGGATTAACAGCAGAAATACGTGAAAACTGGTCAAGTCATGATGCATTAAATTTAAAAATAACTAATAATTCAAATGCTAACTTAACACTAGGAGTTGGTATATCAACTGGTTCTGATTGGGTATGGCATGAGTCAGAATCAGTAGGTCTTCCAGCTGGAAGAACAAGAGACGTTTCTTTAAAACTTAAAGAACCTCTATGGAAAACTCAAGCTAGCACCTGGGCAAATACAGCTAAAATTGACGATATAGACAGTGTAATGAAAGTAGATTTTAAAATAATGAGTTTTGACAACAGTAGACCTAGTGGTTCATTGACAATATCAGACTGGGTACTTGGTGAACCAGCTCAAGGTCCAGGAGGAAGTCATAATCCAAATCCTCCATCAATACCAGCAACAGGACAATTTCAAGTAGTCGGAAGCAATCTCTTTGATGCAAATGGTAACAATTTTATAATGAAAGGTATAAACTATCCTCACACATGGTTTAAAAATGAGTATCCAGTTGCAATTCCTGCAATTGCAAATACAGGCGCAAATGCTGTAAGAATCGTTCTATCAAATGGAACAAAAGATGACTGGAGAAAAGATAGTGCTCAATCTGTAAAAACACTAATTGAATTGTGTGAACAATATAATTTAATTCCTATACTTGAAGTTCACGACCCCTTAGGAGTTGACAACATTGCTCCTCTAATGGCAGCTGTTGACTACTGGATAGAAATTAAAGATGTATTAATTGGAAAAGAAGATACCGTAATAATTAATATAACTAACGAATGGTTTGGCTCATGGGATGGAGCTGGTTGGGCTCAAGGATATATGCAAGCTATACCAGCATTAAGACAAGCAGGCCTTACACACACTCTAATGGTAGATGCTGCTGGTTGGGGACAATACCCTGCTTCTATTCATGACTACGGTATTGATGTATTTAATTCTGACCCATTAAAAAACACCATGTTCTCAATACATATGTACGAATATGCAGGAGGAAATGCAGCACAAATTAAAAACAATATTGACAGAGTAATAAACCAAGGGCTTGCCGTATGTATAGGAGAATTTGGATTCCAACATACAACTGGTGGTCAGACAAGAGATGTTGACGATGCTTATATACTAAGCTACACAAGAGAAGTTGGTGCAGGCTGGCTTGCATGGTCATGGAAAGGTAATGGAAGCCCAGTACAATACCTTGACTTATCAAATGACTGGGCTGGTACAAACCTTACTGATTGGGGCAACACAATTATAAATGGACCAAATGGATTAAAGGAAAGTGCTGTTACTTGTACTGTATTTACAGGACAAGGCCCTACCAATCCAGTAATAAAATATGGTGATCTTAACGGAGATGGAAATATTGATTCAATAGACTATATGCTACTTAGAAGATATATTCTAGAAATAATAGATACACTTCCTAATATGGATGCTGCTGACTTAAATGGAGATGGAAAAGTTGATTCTACTGATGCTGTATTGCTCAGAAGATATATATTAGAGGTAATATCTGAATTCCCAAGATAACACGTACATTAATTAAAAATCCCCTGCTTAGTTTTATCAGCGGGGGATTCTTCTTTTTAATTTTACTTCCCTAACTTCTTTTTGCGTGCAACTGCGCCCCTTAGCTTAAGAAACCTACCTGCAATAAAAAGTAAGGGTTTGCTCCACCATGGCTCCATAACTTTTACAGAATCTTTAAGTTCTTTAATTATTTTTATGTTTTGGGGACATACCTTTTCACATCTTCCACACCCAATACAATTTGATGCAAGAAAATTTCTCCCCCCAAGAGCATCCCCTCCAAAAAACAAATATGATAAAATAGCTCGTTTCTTCTTAAAAAGGTGTAAAGTATTATAATAGTTAAAGCAAAAGGGAATATTTACCCCTACAGGACAGGGAATACAATAACCACAACCTGTACATGGTACCTTCATAAGCCTTAAATATTCTTCCTTCACCTCTTTGTAAATTTTTAGTTCATCTTGTGTAAGAGAGTTAGGAAATGCTTCGTTAGCCACTCTGATGTTTTCTTTTATATGATCTTCATCATTTAATCCTGACAAGGCAACTGACACCTGAGAATGATTCCAGATCCACCTTAATGCCCAATCCACATAGGATCTCTTTATCTCTGCCTTGTCCCATATCTTTTTAATTGATTCAGGCATTTTTCCAACAATGCTTCCACCTTTAAGTGATCCCATAACCGATACTCCTATACCCTTTGAGTGGGCATATTTAAGACCCTCAAGTCCAGCCTGATTATTCTCATCAATATAATTGTACTGTATTTGACAAAAGTCCCAATTATAATCATCTATAATTGTTTTAAAATCATATTTGTCACCATGATAGGAAAAGCCAATATACCTTATAACACCCTCTTGTTTCTTTTCTTCAAGAAATTTTAAAATCCCATCTGATTTTGCCTTCTCCCAACTCTTTGTATCTTGAATAGAATGAACCATATAAAAGTCAATGTATTCTGTCTTAAGCCTTTCAAGCTGAGCATTTAGAATTTTTTCCATATCCTTTCTTGAATTAACCATATATGGAGGCACTTTTGTAGCAATTAGTACTTTTTCTCTTACATTATTTTTTTCTAGTATTTTACCTAAAGCCGCTTCACTTCCTATATAAATGTATGCAGTATCAAAATAGTTTACACCATTATTAATAGCAGTCATAATCTGGCTTTCTGTTTTTTCCATATCAATTTTTCGATTTTTATGTGGAAATCTCATACATCCATAACCTAATATGGATACATCAACTCCAGTACTTCCAAATTTTCTATACTGCATATTAACACTCCAATATATAATTTTTTTGTATAATTTTTAAATTAGACATTCATGCACAAAAAAACTCACAAAAGATGAAAAGCATAATGATAATAAACGTCCCTGTGAATGTGCCTGTTTATTCCTTATGGCAGGGGAAATCTAGTAGTAAGTCACCTTAAAACTACATCATCTAAAGAGTTTGCTAAGCGCAAACTCTTTAAGAATAATAGTATATAACTTTGTTATTTAAAATACCTAACTCCTGCTTCAAATATTTTTTGGTCTTTTTCACCTGGAATGTTCTTAATAACATTTGAGCCAATTCTCTCTGAATGACCCATTTTCCCTAAAATTCTGCCATCAGGACTTGTTATTCCCTCAACAGCTTCAAATGATCCATTTGGATTAAACTTTATATCATAGGTTGCATTATTATCAATATCTACATATTGAGTTGCAATTTGTCCGTTTTTCTCCATCATATCAAACACCTGTCTATTTGCAACAAATCTTCCTTCTCCATGAGAAACAGCAATTGAGTGTACATCGCCTAAACTTACATTATTAAACCAAGGAGACAAATTTGAAGTAATTTTTGTTTTCACAACACATGATACATGACGGCCTATAGTATTAAAAGTCAATGTAGGGCTGTCCTCTGAAAGATCGCGAATTTCTCCATAAGGCACAAGACCTAGCTTAATAAGTGCCTGAAAACCATTACATATGCCAAGCATAAGCCCATCACGCTTATTTAGAAGATTCATAACCGCTTCTTTTACAATAGGGTTTCTAAATGCTGTAGCTATAAATTTACCTGAACCATCAGGCTCATCACCGCCGCTAAATCCTCCAGGAATCATTATTATCTGCGAGTTATCAATTCTCTTTGCCATTTCATTTATAGAATCCTCGATTTGACTCGAGCTTAAGTTTTTGATTACAAAAACATCTACCATTCCACCTGCTTTTTCAAAAGCCTTTCTAGTATCATACTCACAGTTGGTACCTGGGAATACTGGGACAAAAATTCTTGGTTTTGCAAAGGATACACTTGCCTTTTTAGTGTTTTTTCCTGGATAATTGTACTTCTTTGGCTCATCATTCATCTTCTCTGTATTTGCAGGAAAAATCATTTCTAAAGGCTCATGCCACTTTTGACATAGCTTGTCTAAAGATAGCTTTTTATCTCTCACATCAATTGTCTTTTCTTCTTTAGTTATACCCAAAACTTTAAAATCAATATCTTCAAATAGTGAATTAACATCTTCATTTTCGTTTAGTTCAAGTATTATCGAGCCATAATAAGGTTTAAAAAGCTCTATATCACTAATACTATCATCAAATTTAAAACCTATCATATTTCCAAAACACATCTTGCTTATAGCTTCTGAGATACCTCCACCTCTTACGCTATGAGAAGATACTACTTTTCTCTTTTTGATAATTTCATTTATTTTTTCATATGTCTTTGTAAGGCCTTTAAAATCAGGTATACCCTGCTCGTCTATTTTAACTGTAACTAAAACCACCTTACTTCCACATCTTTTAAATTCTGTAGACACTGCATTATTTACATCTATAACATCAACTGCAAAAGACACCAATGTTGGAGGCACATCCATATCTTTAAATGTACCTGACATACTGTCCTTTCCTCCAATTGCAGCAATTCCAAGTTTCATTTGTGTGTAATATGCTCCTAATAATGCACTAAATGGTTTTCCCCACTTTACAGGATCTTTTCCAAGCTTCTCAAAATACTCCTGTAACGTCAACCTAATAGTTTTGTAGTTTCCTCCCATTGCAACAACCTTTGCAACTGATTCTATAATTGCATACATTGCACCATGGAAAGGACTCCACCTTGAAATAAGAGGATTATATCCAAAAGTCATAACTGTTCCTGTACTTGTATCTCCTTCTTCTAAAGGAATTTTTGCAACCATACCTTCTGATGGACTTAATTGATATTTACCTCCAAAAGGCATAAACACCGTTGATGCCCCAATTGTGCTGTCAAACATTTCAACGAGGCCTTTTTTACTTGATACATTTAAATTTTGCAGGTTATTAATCCACATTTCATTTATATCATCAATGCTTTTAGGAATTTTTTCAAAATAATTATTCTCTTTTAATGGAGCTTCAACTTTTACCTGGGCATTTTGCTTTACTCCATTTGTATTCAAAAACTCCCTGCTTACATTTACAATATCTTTGTCTCTCCATGACATAACTAATCTTGGTTCTAACGTTACTTGTGCCACAACAGTTGCTTCAAGGTTCTCTTTTTGTGCCTCAGATATAAAAGCATCTGCCTTATCTTTTGAAACAACAACCGCCATCCTCTCCTGTGATTCAGATATAGCTATTTCTGTACCATCAAGACCTTCGTATTTCTTTGGCACCACATCAAGGTTAACTTTAAGACCATCTGCTAATTCACCAATTGCTACAGAAACTCCTCCTGCACCAAAGTCATTGCATCTTTTAATCATTGTACTTACTTCGGGTTTTCTGAAAAGACGCTGTATTTTTCTTTCTGTTGGTGGATTACCCTTTTGTACTTCTGCTCCACAAGTTAATAGTGATTCCTCGGTATGCTCCTTTGAAGAGCCTGTTGCACCACCACAACCATCTCTTCCTGTTCTTCCACCTAACAAGATAATTAAGTCCCCTGCCTCTGGTTTTTCTCTAACTACATTTTTCTTTGGCGCAGCGCCTATTACTGCTCCTATTTCCATTCTTTTTGCAACAAAACCTTCATCATATATTTCTTCAACCTGACCTGTAGATAGACCAATCTGATTTCCATATGAACTATATCCATGGGCAGCACCAGTTGTTATTTTTCTTTGAGGAAGCTTACCTGGTATAGTATCTTTAACTGCTGTCCTTGGGTCGCCACTTCCTGTAACACGCATAGCTTGATACACATATGATCTTCCCGATAGAGGATCTCTTATTGCACCTCCTAAACATGTTGCAGCTCCACCAAAAGGCTCTATCTCGGTTGGATGATTATGGGTTTCATTTTTAAACATAACCAGCCAATCTTCTTCATTTCCATCTACATCAACCTTTACTTCAATGCTACAGGCATTGATTTCATCTGATTCGTCTAAGTTATCAAGGATACCTTTCTTTTTAAGTTCCTTCATTGCAATGGTAGCCATGTCCATAAGACAAACATCTTTATGTCTATCTCCATAAACATACTCTCTTGATTTTAAATAACTGTTATAAGCTTCTATAATTGCACTGGTATAATTCCCCTCTTCAATTTCTGCATGGGATATATTTGTTAAAAAAGTTGTATGTCTGCAATGATCAGACCAATATGTGTCTATTACCCTTATTTCTGTGACAGTTGGATCTCTCTTTTCCGTATTCTTAAAATAATCCCTACAAAACTCGAGATCTTCTAGAGACATAGCAAATCCCATTTCATCACAAAAACTTTTCATCTGGCTTGCTGTCATATCTATAAAACCTTCTAATACCTTAACATCTAGAGGTACATTTACTTGAGTCTCTAAAGTCTCTGGTTTTTCCACTGAAGCTTCTTGAGATTCTACAGGGTTTATAAGGTAATCTTTTGCTTTTTCATATTCTAAATCAGATACCTCTCCCTCCAACACAAATATTTTTGCAACTTTTATTTGTGGTCTTTCGCCATGAGTAAGTATTTGAATACACTGTGAAGCTGAATCTGCTCTCTGGTCATATTGACCAGGTAAGTATTCTGTTGCTATCACCCTGTCATTATCTTTTATTTTTATAGTTTCATCAAAAACCTCGTCTACAGGAGGCTCTGAAAATATTGTCCTCTTTGAGCTTTCATATTCCTCATCTGATATTCCTTCTACATCATATCTATTAATAACTCTAACAGATTTAAGTTTACTTAGCCCTAGGTTTTCCTTTAAATCAGCAAATATTCTTTGACCTTCAACATCAAATCCCTTTTTCTTTTCAACAAAAATTCTTCTAACATTTGTACTCATTTTTTACACCTCTTTTTAACCTATACTTTTTTCAAGTTATATTATAATATTATATCATGAATAAGTAAAATTAATATTTTTAATAATAATTATTAGAGGTGCTTATGGATATTAACTTTGAATTATATAAGGTATTTTATCATACTGCTAAAAACGAAAGTTTCTCATATGCAGCACAAAAGCTTCATGTTTCTCAATCTGCAGTGAGTCAATCTATAAAAAACCTAGAGGACAAACTAAATACCCAGCTTATTTTTAGAAAAACCAGAGAAATTAAGCTTACACCTGAAGGAGAAATTCTTTTTAAACACATAGAACAGGCCTATAATTTTATTAAATCAGCAGAAAATAAAATACTGCAGTGGCAGACCCTTGAAAGAGGTGAAATTAGAATAGGTGTAAGTGATACAATATGTAAATACTATCTTGTACCTCATATTCAAAAATTTATATCAAAATTCCCTAAAGTTAAGATACATGTTGTAAACAGGACATCCCAACAAATTCAAGATATTCTTAAGGAAGGCTTAATTGATTTTGGAATTGTCACATTACCAGTAGATGATAAAGTGCTAGATGTTAGTGAATTCATTACTGTTAAAGACATTTTTGTAGCCTCAGACAAATTTCATAACCTTAAAAATAAAAAAATTAGTATTGAAGAGCTATTAAAGTATCCCCTTCTGATGCTAGATAAAAGTACTTCTACTCGACGAAACGTAGACTCAATTTTATTAAAAAAAGGACTTAATATTCTTCCTGAAATTGAGCTAGAGAGTATTGATCTTTTGCTGGAATTTGCAAAAATCGGTTTAGGAATAGCTCTTGTATTAAAAGAGAGTGCTAGTGACATTATAAAAAATGATCAACTATTTGAGGTTCAATTAAATGAAGAAGTATCTTTAAGAAAATTAGGTATAATTACAATAAGAAATGTCCCTCTCTCAAGAGCCTCTTTAGAATTTATTCATAGCTATAAAAAGTAAGCTAGGTGTATATTATTTAAGTAAAGAAAAACATGGGATAAAGATTGTAAATCAAGTTGTAGAGCCTGTTAATGGGACGAGGAAAGAGAAAACATCCTTCTTCGCGAAGGATGTTTTGTAAAGTCCCCTAGGAGCATTTACAGGCTCTAGACTGCCCAGCTTAAGTTTCTAAAATGTTTTTCTTCATATTCACTAAATACACCCTTTTCTCAGAGCCTATTTGACACTAAATAGGACCTAAAGTGTAGTAGTAGAAGTTATATTTTAAGCCTTCTTAAACAAGTTACTCATCTTCAACAAGTCTTGATAAAATCTTATTGCTTCTTTCAATAAAATTAGTCATAGCTTCTGGTTCAAGCTGCTTGTGACTCATCATTGCAAGGTCATAAATATGTTCACAGATAATTTTTGCATCATCTTTTTTATCTGGACGTTCTTTAATATTTAAAATTGACTTAATCAAACTGTTATTGGTGTTTAAAACTAGCGTTTCTTCTTGAGGGTACATTCCTCCTAAATTCATTCCACCAAACATCTTACTCATTTCCTGCATTCTTCTTGATTGCTCAGAAAGCAGCATTATACCAGGTACTGACGAAGTCTTTAAAGCTTCAACCTTAATAGTTAATTTATCATTTCCTAAGTTTTCTTTAAATATTTTTTCTAAGTCTTCACTAATTTCTTTTAAGTTGCTGTCATCAGCTTGAGTTTCCTTCATACTTTCACTGATGTCTGAGTCAATTCTTTGAAATTTAACATCCTTTTCATTCATTTCAATATGCTGCATAAAATGATTATCAATCATTGATGTTAGTATTACAGCTTCCATGTCATTTTCCTTAAACATTCTAATATACTGAGCCTGTTGCTTTTCATCAGATACATAAAAAACTTTATTTTCATGCTTGCTTTTGTTTCTTTCAAGATAATCTTTTAAAGTAACATATTCACCTTTTATAGTTTTATAAATAATTACGTCTTTTACTTTTTCAGAGAACTTACTTTCTTTTATGCATCCATATTTTACAAAAGGATTAATGTCGTCCCAATACTTATTATATGTTTCTCTCTCCTTTTCAAAAATTGAGATTAGCTTATCTGCAACTTTCTTTGTAATATGAGAAGAAATTTTATTAACATATCCATCATTTTGAAGAAAACTTCTTGATACATTAAGAGGTAAATCAGGACAATCTAAAGCACCTTTTAATAGCATAAGAAACTCAGGTATTACCTCTTTAATATTATCGGCAACAAAAACCTGATTATAGAAAAGTTTGATTTGACCTTCCATTGTTTCAAATTCGTGCTTTAATTTTGGAAAATACAAAATTCCTTTTAAGTTAAATGGATAATCCATATTTAAGTGAATCCAGAAAAGTGGCTCATTAAAGTCAAAAAACACTTTTTTATAAAATTCCTTATACTCTTCATCAGTACAATCCTTTGGATTCTTTAACCATAGAGGATTTGTATCATTTAATGGCTTTGGCTCTTCCTCTTTTACATCAGTTTCTTCTTTGTTTTCATTATCCTTTATATCTTCTTTTTTGTCTGCCTCTTTTTTCTTTTCATTAGCATCTTCTAAGTAAATTTCAAATTGAAGAAATGAAAAATATTTTTGAAGAATTTCTCTTACCTTATAGACTTCAAGAAACTCAACACTGTCCTCAGCAATAAAAAGAGTTATTTTGGTACCTCTTTCATTTCTATCTGACTTGTCCATTTCATATTCAGTTCCACCAGAACTTGTCCATCTTACAGCCTCTGCATCTTTTTGGAATGATAATGTATCTATTTGAACCTTTTCTGAAACCATAAATGCAGAATAAAACCCAAGCCCAAAGTGCCCTATAATCTGAGCTTCATCGGCCTTGTCCTTGTATTTTTCAACAAAATCCTTAGCACCTGAAAATGCAATTTGGTTTATATATTTTTTTACCTCTTCTTCTGTCATTCCTATTCCATTGTCATCAATTTGAATAGTTTTGTTTTCTTTATCTACAATAACCTTAATACGATACTTTGCATCACTTTCAATTTCAGCTTCACCAATAGCCGAAAGCTTTTTAAGCTTGCTTATGGCATCACTTGCATTTGATACAAGTTCGCGAATAAAAATATCCTTTTCAGAATATAGCCATTTTTTTATTATAGGAAAAATGTTTTCCGTATTAATAGAAATACTTCCATTTTCATGATTCATTAAAATCCCTCCTAAATAGTAATCTCCATATATAATATTACAATTACTATCTAAAATTTGTCAAGCATTTTTTAGCACTCATTAACCTAGAGTGCTAATAAAAAAATTCGGGGCATCTAGCCACTTCCCTTTTAAGTCTTTCACTTTTGTTCCAAGACTTCTAATTTTGCGCAAAAAAAACTGCTACAAATCTAATTTGTTTTAATTAGTTTTGTAGCAGTTTAGGAATGCTGAAAATATAACTTCAACTACCTACCTTCGTTGATGCCAAATAAGTTTCATCAAAAGTAGATGTAATATTTCAGACATTCTTTAGCTTTAATTTAAAGATAAATCTTAAACTATCTCCCCAATAGGATAACTCACTGGAATCTCTAAAATAAATCTTCTTAAAAGTATATAATCACTAGAATTTACTGCTCCATCACCATTAATATCAGCAGCGGTAACAAATAAATCCCTTTCACTAGCATTAGAAAAATTCAATATCTCCAAAATGTATCTTCTTAGCAAAATTACATCTGTGGAATTGATTAAACCATCACCATTTAAGTCCCCTAAGACTACCTGTCCTACTGGTTCATCAGTTGGAACTGGTGGTTGTGTAGGAGACACTCCACCGCCTCCTGGCTCTTTTCCATATACTTTCACACCATTATCATATATAGGTACATATTCAGTTATAATGCCATCCATTCCAGTGCCATCTAAACCTGTAAAGGAAAAATCGTTGCTATTATCCCAATTACCTTCACCATAAGGAGCATTTATAATAAAGTATACATCTCTTTTATAGTCATTTATTCCACCTGGGAAAATATTTATGCCATCAAAGCAGATTTCAATATAATATATATTGTTTTCTTCATCCCAAGGTATAAGTGAAGATACTTTTACTCTTGCTGTAGATGTTGATGTTTTAATGTCATTTACAGAAAGGCCTGCATCAATTGCTTCAGAAATATCTACAAAATATCTTGCTGATAATTTGTCACTTGCTCTTGGCGGCCAGGATGTTTTGTTCATTACAGTAACTCTTAAGTTTATAAATCCAATTCCTGATGCAACAATAGCAGCTTCTGCTAAGTATTCTTGTCCAACTTCCTCAATGGCTTTAAATCCACTAATAGGCTGTCCACCATGTTTTTCATATTTTTTTGCCAGCAAACCTACAAAACCTGCATTGTAATCACAAGCAACTTCATTACTTATATAATCATTAATATGGTCGGTATAAGAATCGTCAATTCCAGGACCTCCAACAAGAGCACCATAGAGTATATGTCTGTGGTATTCAGGATAGTCCATACTTGCAATATAAGAGCTGTGAGCTGCCCTATGGTGTGGCCTTTGAGGAGGGTTCACTCCAAAACCTACCACATAGCTTCTACCAGCGCTTCCCAACGCATAATCAAGCTGACTCTTAGCAAACTCTTGATAGGCTTTAACCTTAGAAGGTGTACATCCTGACCAATCGGCATAAACACTAGCAAGAAAAGCCGTTGTAGTTGAATATCTTAAAGCCCCCCAGGTGTCAAGCCATGCAAGACCTTTTGGTGTGTATCTTATTCTATCAGAGCCTACTCCAACAGTCCACCAGTCAAGGTGTCTTTCAATATTCTCTTTATAAGAAGAATCATTTGTAGCCCTAGCTAATAAAAGCATAGCTCCAAAAAGCTTGTTATCCCAGCAATGAGCCCATTTGAATTTAATAGTATTAGTTCCTAGTTCTCTTTCCCAGTGCGGCTCGTATGACTTAGCCTTATCAAGATAAGCTGAATCATTTGTAGCAAGATATAACCATGCAGCAGCCCATGTCAGTTCATCATAAAAACCACTGAATGATTGATAAAAACCTGTTGCAGCGGTATATCCCTCATCACTTCTTGTAGTATCTGCAAAAGTAAAAAGATCTTTTGCGTGACTTAAACAAAGAGCAGAATAAGCAGGATCAGTTTCTTTAAAAATAATTGATGCAGATGCTAAAGCCGCTGCTGTTTCTGCAACAACAGCAGAACCAGGATTGTTTAAATCCACTTTAAAAGATGGTCTTTCCATCTGCATAACCTCAGGAGGTCCCCACCATGCATGGTCTGCATGTCCATCTCCTACCTGATAGTAATAAACATTTGGACTTGGATGACACTTAATAAAATAGTCTGTAGCCCACTTAATATTATCCAATATGTACGGAAGTTGTCCACTTTCAATATATGCATCTCTTGATTCATAAACGCTCCAAGCAAGCATAGTTGAAGTATAAGCCATAGGTAAGTTAAATTTCACATGGTCACCTGCATCATACCATCCCCCAGTTAGATCTAAACCATTGTCGGCCCCGTCTGTCAATCCTGAATCTCCTCGCCAGTTATCTCTCTTGTCTTCTGGAAGCTTACCTGAACGTTGAAACTCATAGAACAAAATTGACTTTTGCAAAGCCTCTCCATAGTTATAATTACTAGAGGCTCTAGCTTTGCTATCAAGCGGCAAAAATGTAATCAGCATTGCAACTACAAGCACAAATCCTAAAATTCTTTTCACTTTACTTCTCCCCTTTATAATAATATATTTTATTCTGAAAATACTTTTCAGAATATAAACCATTAAATTAATGCTTGTTCCATTTGCTCAAAATATAACTTTCACTACAACCCTTATTACATACTAAATAACCCCATGAAAAATGAAAGTAATACTTCAAACATTCCTTAGAATATGCATACGCTTTTAATATGAGTATCTAGATATAATTATATCATTATTTTACAGAACTCGAAATAAAAAATTTTATATATTACTTTCATAGGGGTCTATTTTGTGAATGTGAAGAAAAACATGGAAGATGCATTGAATCTTCACTTATAATATATCCACCCTTTTCATATTCTCTAAGTGTATCTTCTCATATTTTAAATCTTCTTCCCTAGCTGGACTCTTGCTTTCTGCCGGGTAACCAATTGCTATAATACATTCAACACTATACTTATCAGGTATATTTAAAACCTCTTTAATATAATCTTCTGCCTTTTTGTCTTCAGTATGATATCTTTGCCTTACTTGAATCCAACAAGAACCTAAACCTATGGATTGAGCAGCTAACTGTATGATAATTGAAGCTATAGAGGTGTCCTCAATCCAGACATCACATGCATCTTGGTCGGCTATCACAACTATACCCAGTGGTGCGCCTGCTAAAAAAGCCGAGCTATGCTCTCTACACAATGATAGTTTTTCTAATACTTCCATATCAGTAATGGCTATAAACTCCCATGGCCTTCTTGATCTAGATGAAGGTGATAATAGAGCACTCTTTAATATAATATCTATTTTTTCTTTTTCAACTTTAGTATCCATAAATTTTCTAATGCTACGTCTTTCTTTTAATAGTTCATAAAACATAATAATCTCCTCCCATATTAAATGTTTTATCTTATTCTAAGTCTCCATCTGAAGCCTCGATGTTTAGCTTTAGCTAAACGAGTTCACTCTAAAAGTTTTTTGCCAGTTGCTCTTATTCCTATTGAACCAAGTGGTGCAGTTATAATTATTGCCATTACTGCAATTGCCAATATCAAGTCACCAGATTCCATCCCCATTGATAGAGGTATTGCACCAATTGCAGCTTGAACAGTTGCTTTAGGTGAATAGGCTATCATGCAAAAAACTTTCTCTTTTAGATTAAAATCAGTGCCGTACAAAGACAAAATCACTCCCAAACTTCTTGCTAAAAGACCTATAAATATAATTAACATTCCAATCAATCCAGCATTTACAGCAACAGTTATATTCATCCTAGCACCAACTAACACAAATAACAACACTTCAGCAAGTATCCATATCTTGTTAAATTTAACCGATAGTACTTTTGCAACATCTGGCTGTTTTTCACGAAACACAAATCCCACAGTCATAACTCCAAGTAAGCCTGCAATAGCTATTTTATTTTGAAGAAAACTTTCTAATGTTGTAAATAGTATTGTAAATCCAAGAACATACAATACTTTATAGGTGTCCCTGATACTATATTTTTTAAACAAGAATATTAAGGCCATTGCAATTAAAAAACCTATTCCAATTCCAAAAACAATTGAAATTGGAATATTTAATATTTGAGTTAATACATTTACACTCCCTGCACTATAAAAGCCAATAAATGCTGTAAAAACTGTTATTGCAAAGACATCGTCAATTGAAGCACCAGCCAATATTAGTGTAGGAATTCCCTTTGCGCTCCCAACTCCTTTTTCAATGTATTCTAGCATAGCTGGAACTATTACTGCAGGTGATACAGCTGCAATAATAAAACCAAGTATTCCACCTTCAACAAATGAAAAATTAAGAATTACTGTTGAAATTAAAGCTACCGTAAAACCTTCCAATAATACAGGAATACAGCTTATTTTTACAGCAGCACTTCCAACTTTTACAATTTGCTCCTTGCTAATTCCAAGTCCAGCCCTCAAAAGTATAATAACAAGAGCTATTTTTCTCAAATCTCCTGATATACTTAATATATCATCAGAAAGCCAGTTTAACCCATAAGGCCCTATGACTATACCTAAAATCAGCATACCTAAAAGTCCTGGTAATCTTAGTTTAGTAAAAATTGTACCAGCTAAAAGCCCTAATATTATAATTATTGCTAAATCTGTTGCCATTTAATACTCCTTAGCAGTTCACTTCAAGCACAACAGGACAATGATCCGAACCTAAAACCTCATTGTGTATTTGTGCTCCCACAAGTTTATCAGAAAGTCTTTTTGATACACAAAAGTAATCTATTCTCCAACCTGCATTTCTTTCTCGAGACTTAAACATATATGACCACCATGTATAGGCATCTTTTTTATCCGGGTAAAAGTATCTGTATGTATCAATAAATCCCTTATCTAATACATTTGCAAATTTACCTCTTTCTTCGTCAGTAAATCCAGCACTTCTTCTGTTTGATTTAGGATTTTTAAGATCAATTTCTGTATGTGCCACATTTAAATCGCCACATACAATCACAGGCTTTTTCAAATCAAGCTTCCTTAAGTATTCCAAAAAATCTTCTTCCCACTTCATTCTATATTGAAGCCTTTCAAGATCTCTGCCTGAATTGGGTGTATAAACATTTACAAGGTAATTATCTAAAAATTCAACTGTTATAACCCTACCTTCATGATCGTGCTCATCAATTCCTATCCCATTAGTTACACTAAGAGGCTTAATTTTTGTGAAAACAGCAGTTCCCGAATAGCCTTTTCTATCGGCATAATTCCAGTATTGATTATATCCTTCCAATTCAAGTTCTAAAATCCCTTCTTGAATTTTGCTTTCTTGAATACAGAATATATCAGCATCAACTTCATTAAAATAATCTAAAAAACCTTTTTTCAAGCAAGCTCGAATGCCATTTACATTCCATGAAACCATTTTTGTCATTTCTAATCCCCCATTAAAAAATATACTGCCCTATCTTTCTTTTACTCTTTTATCATGTGAACATCTAGTTGTGGATAAGGTATATTAATATTGTTTTCATCAAACTTAAGTTTTGCTTCCTCCTGTACGTCATAAAAAACTGTCCAGTAGTTTGCAGTTTCACACCAAACCCTTACAGTATAAATAATTGCATTGTCTCCATGCTCAAGTAAACCAATAAAAGGCTTAGGATCTTCTAGAACTAAAGGGTGATTATTAGAAATATCATTTAGTATTTCCTTTACTTTTTTAATATCAGCCTCATATCCAACGCCGAATTTAAAATCTACACGTCTTGTTTTTTCTACATTAAAGTTGATCAACTTACTTGTAACCATATCACTATTTGGTATAATAACCTTTCTATTATCCGGTGTATTTATTGTAGTATATAATAGTTGTATGTCAGTTACTGTCCCCATCTCCCCCTGGGATTGAATAAAATCACCTACATTAAATGGACGAAATCCTAATATTATTACACCACCTGATAAATTAGCTAAATTATCCTTTAGAGCAAAACCAATAGCCAAACCAGCTGCCCCTAATAGTACCATAAAAGATTCTAAAGGTATTCCTAATACACTTGCTGCCGTAAAAAACAAAACCAATTTTAATGAAAACCTTGTTATTGCATTTACAAAAGAATACAGTGTTTTATCCTTGTTGTATTTTTTTAATGAACTATCAACAATACGCATAATACCTTTTATGAGCCATAGTCCAACAATTATTAATACTATTGCTCCTATAACATTAGGGAGTCTGTCCAAAATAAAAGATCTCACATTACTTAACATTTCTTCGAAATTAAACACCTATGAATTCCTCCTTAAATTTTACTATTCAATAGCTACCCTATTTTAAATCAAATTACACACTTTTTTGGGTGCATATTATTATTTTAGTTAAGAAACATTGTATACACCAAGTTTTTTTGCTGTCAACTATGTTAGGCTCGGCTAAAGAATTACTTCCTCTTTTTCGCGTAACGCGTGTGGTAATAAAAGGGTTGGAAGTGAAAACTTAGAGGAAGTTATTTTTAAACGATGCCTAAATATAAGAAAATAATATATAATAAAAACAAATTTATAATTATAAATAAGGGAATAAAGACTTTAAAGTACCAATGCTTTGTTTTGTGTCGAAATACATACATTCCTGCAAAAATTCCTGTTGCTCCAAAAAACAGTGCACATATAAAAATATTTCGTTCACTTATACGCCATTTTCCCTTTTTTGCTTTTGACTTATCAATATTCATCATAAAAAAAGTTACAATGTTAAACATTACAAAAAAGCTTATAATTATCATCTTACCACTTAATTCAATCACAAATAACCCCCTATAGATTCTCTAGTTCTATCTTTTTAAATACCTTTCCTTCAATATCTTTTATACTAAATGTACTTCCATCTAAAATACCATATGAATTAGGGTTGTTTTCTTTTGGCATAGATATAGAACCTGGGTTTAGTATATATATATCCTTATATTTTTCTGCTTTAGGTATGTGTGTATGACCATGTATCAGGACATCTCCACTTTTTAATTTAGGTAAATTGTCCTGATTGTATATGTGTCCATGAGTTAAGAATAAACGCTTTTCATTAAATAAAAGGGTAGAATAATCAGACATAATAGGATAATCAAGTACCATCTCATCAACTTCACTGTCACAATTACCTCTTACAGCTATAATATTTTGTGCGTATTGATTAAGTAAAACTGCCACTTCTTTTGGATTATACTCAGTCGGAAGTGGATTACGTGATCCATGATATAATTGATCCCCTAAAATAACCAAATAATCTGAGTTTTCATTTTTAAAAATTTCTATGGCCTTCTTTGTATAATATAACGAGCCATGTATGTCAGATATAAATAAAAGTTTCATGCTTAAATAACTCCTCCTTAACTAAATTCCTAAGCTGTGTCCATTTGTTTTTAGCCACTCCCGTTTGTCTGCATAGTCTGGAAGTACAGTTCTTACAATGTCCCAAAAATTCTTCGAATGATTCATTTCCTTCATGTGACACAGTTCATGTACAATTACATAATCAAGTACTTCTAATGGTGCCATAACAAGTTTCCAGTTTAAATTTATATTACCTTTGCTGCTGCAACTTCCCCATCTAGTCTTTTGCTCTCTAATAGTTATTTTTTTAGGGTATACACCAATTAAATACTGATATTTTTCAATTCTATCTTTTATTATGTCTTTAAATTTGTTAACAAACCATGTTTTTAGAATAAATCTAACCATATCTTGGTCTATAACATCATTGTTATCATCAACATAGATAATAATGTCTTTTCCTATCAAATCGACTTTAGATTGACTAAGATCCCTTACTTTTTGAATTTTCAGAAAGTGTTCATTACCTAAAAAAAATATTCCCTGTCCATCTTCTAGCTTTCTTTTATCATCAATATCTTTATATATCTTTTTTAATTCTTCCTGTTTTCTAAAAATCCATGATGATTTCTTTTTTAGTATATCCTTTACCTGTTTGTCACTAATGTTTAACGGCACTGATACTTTTACATGACCTTTTTGATCTACTTGAATACCTATGGTTTTTCTCTTACTTCTAACCAATTGATATTGTATTTCTTTATCATTTATTATGATATTCATTTTTCCTGACATCTCCAGTTTACTCATCTTCCTAACCTCATTATTACTATGTCATAATTTTTATATAAATACAACTTTAAAGTGTCTTATCAATAATTTAATTTTCGTAATTTAACTTCAATCACAATTTTACTACAATTTTGTTTCATGTTAAATACCTTATTAAAACTAATTAAACCTATTACCTATTATAACGGGTACATATTATTTAAGTGAAGAAAAATGTGGAAAAAACATTGTGAAGCAAGTAATAGAGCCTGTTAATGCGACGAGGAAAGGGAGAGCATCCTTCTTCGCGAAGCGAGTTTTGCTCTACCCCGAGGAGTATTTACAGGCTCTAAACTGCGAAACTTTAGTTTCTGGAATATTTTTCTTCACATTTGTTACATGCACCCTATTATAACTTACATGTAGTAATCCGTTCTTGTAAGTGCTATACTTATATATGATAATTATTAAATTATGAAAATTACATTAGCTTAATACTACATAATACTTATAAAAACTAAAGAATAATTTTAATATATAAGCAGTATATATATATTATTTATGGGGGGATTCCATATGAATACATACATTAACATTAGCAAAGAGCTTAAATCATATTTTTCAAAACATCCTTTTTTTAAAATATTATTGCCATTAGACATGTTTATTGTATATGGTTGTGCAGGTGCTATGGCTCTTAATATGTTTATTAGCATTGGTAGTCTTTTGAGCACACTTGTGTATTATGGCTTTTTTGTAGGGTTGCTTTTAGCATATTCAAATCTTAAAAATAAGGTTATTTATACAGGTTTATTTATTTATGCTGGTTCAGCAGCTTTTCAGCTATTGAGAAATGCTTTATTCCATCGTTTTTTAGATTATGGTTCATTATTTGTCTTGTTGATTTTTGGTTTTATTGGCTACCGAATGTTTACTAAGGAGTAAAAGTAAAATTAGCAATTTTACTATGCATGCTTACTTATCAAAAGCTAAATAAAAAATTATTACCACTTTTCACTGAGCCTATTTAGAATCAAATAAGGCCTGTAGTAAAATAGTAGTGGGATCTATTTTTTTTTACATTTCTAAATATAAGATTTTTAACTTTTATCAGTTTTAAAATACTTAAAACTAAAAAAGCTGCTACACAACTGTGTAACAGCTTCTTTTAAACTCTTTTATCCCGTAAAAGGAAGGGAATCAATTATTTCAAGCAAATACCTTCTTAGAAGTATACAATCTGTTGTGTTGACAGCACCGTCAAGATTTACATCTGCTGCTTTTAAATTTGCATTAGATACTGGAATTTCAAGTATTATTCTTCTAAGCAAAATATAATCTGTAGAGTCAACTCTTCCATCTCCATTAATATCACCATAAAGAATTTCAGGCTCAGTTGTCGGTGGAGGACTATCAGGTGTCTGTGTCGGTGGAGGAGTAGTAGAAGAGTATCCGTAATGTTGTCCTAAAGAAACTCCATTCCTGCCTAATGGTACATCTTTATCTAAACCAATAAACTTACCTTCATCATTTTTCCATAAAGTAGGTAGCAAATAATTGTCATACTTATTATCATTCCACTTTAGGTCTCTTCCACCAGGAAATACTGTTCCTTCATCACGAGTCAGCAATCCTCCAGTATCAGCCGAGTCAATGTTTATACACCATAGAGTATGATGTAATGAATACTTGTTTTCTATAATGTATTCTCTTATGCCTCTTAAATACTTCAAATTAAGATCAAGAAGTACATGATCACCTTCTGTCATTCCACCCCATTCACCAAGGAGTAATGGAGATATTCCTTCTTCCATAATAAATGCCCAATTATCTCTCCAGCACTCTTCATATACAATTTGTTTTGCTCTAGCATCATCTGCAGTTACAAACTCATCTCTAAACCAAGGTTGTTCATACACTATAGGGCCATAGTCATGAGGTGAATAAACAAGTTTATTTTGAAATTTACCTAAGTCAATAGGATATTTTCTTACACCTCTTAAGTTTCCGCCCCACCAATTAAAATAATAGTTATTGTTTCCTGTCCAAGGACATGTGTTAACTTCTTCCTCGTCCCATATATCATTTTTAGGATACATTTCTACCCCTTCAACAAATATTAATGCGTTTGGATGCACAGCTAATATCTCAAGTGCAGTTTCTTGAGCTACTCGTTTCCAGTTAGTTGGTCTATCTGAATCGTCCCAAATAGCACTTTCTGATATTTTTT
Organism: Acetivibrio alkalicellulosi; assembly: GCA_008125075.1. Lineage (GTDB taxonomy): Bacteria > Bacillota > Clostridia > Acetivibrionales > Acetivibrionaceae > Herbivorax > Herbivorax alkalicellulosi. The sequence goes on from VLTH01000002.1 coordinate 1,451,119, forward strand.
TTAGATTTCCAGCATTTGTATGAGGCTCGTTTTTAATATCAAAACCTATAATAGTATCATTATTCTTATATTCATTAGCTGTCCATACCCAGGCAGCTTTAAAAACTTCTTCTGTTATTTTTCCTTTAAACCAAAGGGGATATACATGTCCCATGTTATCTGATTCTGCACTATGTACATTAAGTATTACTTTGATTCCTAGTCTTTTAAAGTTTTCAAGCATATAATTAAATAATTCAAAACTATTTAAACCTGCAAGACTTGCATTATTGTAGCTGGTATCTACCGATGGAGGATACTCACCTTTGCTCCATGAATATAACAACTCTGTTGATACTGGTAGTCTAACAACGTTAATACCTTTATCTGCTACCATTTCCATAACTGCAATTATATCACTATGGTAAGAATCCAGAAGCATTCTCTCTCTGCAGTTAAAGCCAAACCAGTTAGCACCAGTTAACCATACTTTGTTTCCATACTTATCAACAATATTAGTTCCTTCCACACTAAACCAGTTATTAGAATCAGATGCCTCTGCTGTAAACTGTGAGCCAGGTACTATTAATAACGATACCATCATTATTAAAGCTAAAGACAAGACAATGTACTTTTTCATTTCTTTTTCCTCCCATATTAATTATATAAAATTATAATAATAATCAATACATATTCTCTATAGACATTCGTAGGCATATAATCTTTGCACATGTAACATTTTTTCTAAAGCAAACAAATAACAAGTGCATTATATCAAAATCATATATTCTGAACTATCAGAATAATATATATTTCAATTTTATGATATCATATAACACTGATTTTTACAATAAAGTACAAGTTTTTATCTAAAAAACTCAAATATTTTTATCAATAATGGGCTGTATTATTTCACCCCATATTTTATAACCCGGCTCAATCAAGTGAATACCATCAGGCATCAGATCTCTTTTTACCGAATTGTTTGAATCCATGTATCCTTCGCCAATATCTAAAAACATAAGATTTTTATCCTTAGATAATCTTAATAACTTTTTATTTATTTGTTGTATTGTTTTTATATAATTATCACATTTATCATCTGCTGCCCTAGGTAAAAGACCCATAAGAATAATTTTAGTATCAGGAATACTATTTTTTAAAATTTCTACTATACCAGATATTCCTTCACATATTTCATCATCTGTATATTCAGGCAGATTATTTGTACCTATTAGTAACACTACTATTTTAGGATTTAAGTCATCTATTTCACCATTAAGCAATCTCCATTTTAAATTTTGAATTGTATCACTTCCAACACCAAAATTTTCAGGATTATGTCTTGCAAAAAAATAGTTCCACATTTGGGGACTTTCTAACCATCTTCTAGTTATAGAATCACCTACAAAAAGCAAATCAATTTTTTTAGTTTTTTTAACCTCCATAAAATGATTGTGCCTTTCTATATGATGTTCATCTTCCCTTTCAATAGCATCATTTATATCTAGTTTATTCATATTAAGCACTCAACCTTTCCTTATAAGTTTATTTAAAAACAATCCTTAATATATAATACAATGTTTTACTTTGAAATAATAGAATTATGATTGATTATAATATATAATCTAAAAAAATCAATAATATCTTATTAGTCGTTGGATATTTTTCTTCAAATTTTTACATGCACACCTATTACTCCTATACAAAAATTTGTTTTTAATTTCCAAAACTTAGTTGTTTATAAACTATTTGTATAAACTGCCTATTATATTATTTATATTTTTTTTAAATCAGAGCAAAATAATTAAGAATACTTTTGTATTGGAGGAATGTATAATGGACAAATCTTGTCAAAGAGTTTTGTGTTCTGTTGGAAGTTGTATGTTTAATGAATTCAGTGAAAATTTATGTACTTTAAATGCTATACAGGTAAGTGCAGCAGCAAAATCAGACAGCGGTGCTCCTTATGACGAGACACTTTGTGCTAGTTACAAGCCCCATGAACAAAAGAAATAGTGTAAAGATAGTACTAGGGGATGGAATTAGCAACACCATCCCCTCCTTTTAAATACAAATAGTCATAGTCAATAAGCCATTTACGGGTACATATTATTTAAGTGAATATTGCAACAAGATCTCTAGCATAATCCCCCATTCTATATGTCTCCTTTTGGAAAAAAGGCATATAGAATTTTAAAGTTAAGGGGCGTTTAGCCCCTCTTTTAAAAATCAAATAGGTGCTTATATCACCCTCTTAGATCCTATATAACGTTGTGAATAGTAAGGATTGTTCAGACTTGATATTATAACCCTTCCTGCTCCTGAACTTGCATGTATAAAGTTGTTATTACCCAAATAAAAACCTACATGGGAAGGACCAGGTGCTATAGTTGTAAAGAAAACTAGGTCTCCAAATCTCAATTGGTTTCTTTGAACCCACGTCCCAGCATCATACTGGTCTCTTGACACCCTGGGTATTATTATTCCATTTCGAAATAATACATAGTGAGTATAGCCTGAACAGTCAAATCCCGACGGCGAAGTTCCTCCCCAGACGTACTTAACATCCTGGAAAAAATTCGCCATCCACATAACCTTTTCAACTTTGAGCTGTCTAGCTGTCTGTGTACCCACTATACCGTCTACATTAAGATTCCGGCTCCTTTGATATGCCATTACAGCATCTCTCGTTATATCACCAAAATACCCAGTAGATGTGTGAAAATTAAAAAACCCAAGATTTCTCAAATCATCCTGTAAGGTAATAACTTCACTATGTCTCATTCCATGTCTAAGGGTAATATTGTGACTATAATAATCTGCATGTGCATAACCTGTTAATACTGTAAAAAATATTAGTACAACCATTGCTGTCGATATAATTTTCTTCAAGGCAATTGCCTCCTCTCAAAATATAGTTTGAATCCCCTAGTTTAATTAAAAATCCAGGCATAATCTGTTAACAACATATTCCAGTTAGAGCCAACTGCCTACTTACCTTCACAAGTCCATTATTATAAGTTCTATTCTTTTATTATTCAACCTGTAATATATGGTATTAAGTCGAAAGACATACTTCCCCTAGTATCCACTGATTTTTTAGTATTCTAATGCAGTCTCCTGCCAATAATTAGTATTGGGTTTTTCTTAAGAACACTTCATAAACTGTAATAAGTAAAACCCTCTACTTTGTTTTTTGCAAAAGCTTCTTGGAACTGGGCTAAAAAGTAACGAAAAGATTGCTTACAAGACAAGATTCAAAAATCAACAAAAAGACAAATGGAGCTAAAATTAGTACTATAATAGGGAAAAGGTCAAATAGCTTACTAGGAACGCAAATGTTACCGTTAGTTAAGTCTTTGATTTTGAAGAAACAGACTGAAAGAATACTGATTCTACTTATGATTTTACCGTCGTAGGTTCATATACTGCATAAAATGTTAATAACTACATATTCTTTTCTTACTTCTTTATAAATCTCCATAATTTCTTTTGCATTTGCATCTTTTCTCAAATAAGGCCTGTAGTGTAATGTTAGTAAAAGTTATATTTTCGGCTATACTAATCTATTTAAAGTTTCTCATTCCAATTAAGGTTTGTAAAATAACTTTTTGGGTGCGCAAGTACTTTATTTAATCTTTCTAAGTGCAAATTATAATAGTTTGTGTCAAAATTATTCTTACAAAATAATATGCCTACGGTACTAGAGACAGCAAATTCATAAAAACTTGAATAGTTTTTTTGAGCTAATAGTGCAGATTTCGTTAGATATTCAAGAGCTTTATTTTTGTCTAAATAACCCACAAATGCTCCTAATCTACATAAACTCGTATAATTGCTAAGGTCAAATGCCAGTATTCCAGCTCCAGGAAGAGACTTATCATATTGATTAATAAAAGAAAAACTCTCATATTCATATTTATTTTTTTCCTTTAATGAATCAATAAATGATGATCGCTCCTTTGATGTCAACGAAATAAGGAAGTGCCTTTTTTTATCAAATAAGTTTCTAATTTTACTACCATTTAAATATTCATTTAATCTTATTTCTATATCTTCAGTACTAAATACTTGACATCTTCTACCAACATATTCTTCAGCTGCATTATTATATGCCTTTGTTAGGTAATAACTTTCCGTTGACAAAATTCCAAAAAGTAGTTCATTGGAAAATTCTATTTTATTTTTCGCAGCCTTTTGCCAAAAATTTATGTACTTTGTCAAAATATCAAAATCTCTTTCCGGTCCAAATATTGAGCATATACCAAGGGATATTTTCCAAAGATTTTTTAAAATATGTTCTGACAACAAAAATCACTCCCTAATTTTTTTATATATAGGCACAATGACAAAATAATTTAGTATTCCTATTAGAAAAAGATACGTCAAGAAAATAGATCTAAAAACTACTATTAGTACTACAGGAGCGAATAACAAAAATGATATTAGAATCATATCTACAAGAAATCGCATTGGATTATCTCTATCTAAAATATAGTCCAGTACTTTTCGAAGTTTTTTAACTTTTGTTAGTGGATTTGATTGCTCATATTTATAAAATATAATATCAAGTTCTAAATCCATTATACCTTTTTCATTCAGCTTAACAATATACCTGTTGACATCCCTGCTCTTTTTTAATTTATCAAAACACATAATAAGCCCTTTTACTACTTCTAAGTTATCACTATCAATTTCCAAAGCCAACTTGAAGTCTTCAATAGCTTTTGTATAGTCACCCTCTTTTAAAAATATATGTCCTCTATATATAAGTGAGTCTAAATCCTTATTGTTTATAAATAACGCTTTTGAAAAAAACTCACTAGCTTTTAGATTATTATTTAACATGTAATATGAAATTCCTGTTATTCTGTGTAATACAGGATCTTTATCATATATTTCATATGCATCTTCTGCATATTTTATAGATGAATGGTAATCCATACTTTCAAGTGAACTAAATGCATCAAATCTTAAAGAAACATACCTGTTATAGTCACAATGTTGTTTTTTATCAAAATAATCATAATTTAATCCGAAATCATGGTTTACAAAATTAACCCACTTAAAGTTTGGATTGTTACACAACATCAATTCTTTATCTAAGAGGTTCCATACTTCCCAGGTCAAGTGAAAATTATCATTTAAAAAGATCCATCCTCTCTGACACAAGGTACTATATTCATCAATGCTCAGTTCTAAAAAAAGTTTTCTCCAACACTTTATATCTCTTCTTTTAAAGATATCATTGTATAATATCTGTATTTTATGAAAAATATCTTCATCTGACTTTTCATAATTTATATTTTTATAATTATCTTCCTGTTCAATAACTAGCGTTTTTCTTTCTTGGTTTTCTGAGAATTCTTTATTTTTTTCATCAATTGACAAGTCCTTATTAAAGTTTTTATAATTTATATTATCAGATTGCCTCAAGGCTTCATCATAAGCATTTCTTAACATTATAAAACCATCAGCATCATCTTCAGGATGGTATTTTTTTAGCATATTTACATAGGCTTTTTTTATTTGTCTCTTATCATTTGTTTTCTCGATACCAAGTATAGTCCATATATCCATTTTAAAAGCCCTCATGTTCAATCCCTTTTAGAAATTTTTCAAACAATTCTACTTCTTTCCGAATTTCTTTTGGATTTTGTTTGTTAAGAATTGCTTCAAATCTATTAATTGCACGGGATATTTCCACTCTTAAATCCGATAGAGTTTCTTCATAGAGCCTTTCAGCTTTTTCCAGAAGATACCGATTTTTTGTATTATCACGAGGATGAATTTTAATATCCTGAATTTCTTGTAACCGTTTTTCTACTTCTTGGGGTGTCATTTCTGTATCACTATTTACAATAACCTTTCGCTTTGTCTCTCCTGTTTCTAGGGAAGTTACTTCTACTTCAAGTATTCCATTAATATCATATGTATAACGCAAATCAATTGCAGAATGACCTGCTGGCGCAGATGGAACACATATATTTATTTCCCCCAATTTCAAATTATTCTTAACAAGACGATTTTCACCTTGATAAATCTCAACTCTTATACTTGTTTGGTTATCATATAAAGTATATAGTCTTTCTACTTTACTATATGGAACGATATTATTTCTCTCAATGATAGGAAGAAAAACACCTGTATCATACTCACCAAACTGATTTGTAACAGCTACAGCGGTACCTAAAGTATATGGACATACATCTGTTAATACAGTTTCTCTTAAATACTCATTCCTTTCCTTCATAGCTGCATATATTCCTGCTCCTAGTCCAACCACTTCATCTGGATTTAAATGACAAAGTGGTAATCGACCAAACATCTTAGCTACAAAAGATCTTACAATTGGCATTTTAGTAGAACCACCAACAAGAATAATCTCATCTAGGTCTTGAGTCTTCATTGAAGCATCACTTAAGACTCTAAGCAATGGTTGTTTTAGTTTAAGCAAAAGTTCTTGACATATGTTTTCAAAATCATTATTTGTTACTGTTAATGCATAGTTGTTTTTATTAATAAAGCAATTTATATTAAATTTTTCTGTGTTAGTTAATGCTATTTTACACTCTTCAGCTTGTTTTTTAATAGCTGAAAGAACCTTTAAATCAAGAGAGCTAACTTCAATACCTATATGCTCTAAAAAATGTTTTATTAATAATTCATTGAAATCCTCTCCTCCAAGAAAATTATTGCCTGCAACAGCTCTAATCTCTAAAAGGTTATCAAACAAATCCAAAATAGAGACATCAAAGGTTCCTCCTCCAAGATCAAATACAAGAAACTTTTTTTCAGCATCATTTTGATGGAGACCATATGCTAATGAAGCAGCCGAAGGTTCATTTATTAATCGTTCAACCTTTAAGCCAGCCATTTCACCAGCTTGTTTTGTTGCTCGCCTTTGTTTATCATTAAAATAGGCAGGAACGCTTATTACAGCTTCCTTTATTTCAGTATTTAAATAGGACTCTGCATCGGATTTTAAGGACTTTATAACAATAGAAGAGAGTTCTGTTGGAGTTAATTCATATTTTCCCAGTTTATATTTTTTATTTGTTCCCATATATCTTTTAAACACACTAGCTGTGAGCTGAGGATTTGTAATAAGTCTTTCTTTTGCTGCCCTTCCTACAATAAACTCACCGCTTTTAAGTACACTCACAACAGAAGGTGTCAAATTCTCACCTAATGCATTTGGAATAATAATACATTCTTTATCAATAAAACACGAAACCAAACTGTTGGTAGTTCCTAAATCAATACCTATAATTGTCATTTCATTTTCCTCCTGTTTTATATATTAATAATACCATTTTTTATTTAAAACAGAAAGAGAAATTAACATAAAGACTCTTACGTTGTGTATAGGTATTTAGACAAATGCAAACTTTTAACACCTATCTGTCTACCTGCACTTTATAATCATCTCTTTTTGAATATCTATTATCAGTAATTATTATGTCACCTTTGAAAAATTCTGAATCTTCCACTGTGATATATAATTCTTGTTAAAAGCTTAATTTAACTCTTGGTAGAAGGTATCATTTTTCCCAATAGTTATTAAAATCATTTTCTTTAATGGTTTTTCACCGTCTTCTTTTATTTTATAGTCGTCAATATACTTTTTTAGTTGTTCTGTTGCTTCTTTTTTCTTTTGTTCTAATTTTTCTTTTGTGTAATCTCCTTCTTTTATATGTTTAAACTCTAACATATATCGAAAGTTTACCTCCTCTTTATAGGTAACCCCTTCTTTTAAATATAAATCGGAATATCCATTCCTTGTTTCTTTTTCACTCTCTAGCATATAAATTCCATCCACAAATAAAAGGGTAATAAAAATCGCCTTACTTGTCATCTCATTATAAAAAGTTAAATCTCTGTTTGAAAGTTCTTTTCTGACTTCTTTATAAATCTCCATGATTTCTTTTACATTTGCATCTTTTCTCATTTTTTCAACAGCCAGTTTAATGTCACTCATTTTTTTAGTAAGACCAATTTCATAGGTCTTATATAAGTATTCCCAGTACATTATCTTTACTGAGTAGTTTGGAATCCCAAGATAAACAGACTTTCCCGATGTTGCCTTTATTGTCAAAAGACCAAGATAATATAATAAGCTAATAAAGTTTTCATCTTTTTCAGTTCCTTTATAGAGTTTGTCTATACCAAACCTGCTTTTAATTTCTATTGGTCCAACCAGTTTATCTTCTTCAATAATACTTCTTAATTCATCTTTGCTTTCAAAAATTTGAGCCAAAACTCTTATTTTGCCATAGTCTGTTTTTATATTATCATCCAGCATATTGTCTGGATATTCTTTGTTGATATTCATTTTATTAGTTAGATATAATATCATTCCTGTATTATATATTGTTTCTGTGTTTTTCGAATTAAATTTGTAGCCATTATACAAATCCTTCATCATATCCATAAGATCATTTCTATCAACAAAATCACCTAATTGATAATGTGCTACTATTTCTTCTAACTCTTTTTCTGTAACTCCCATCATACTATTTAGAATATATTCATTAGTTAAATTTTCAAATATATTTGCACCACTAGTCAAATCATCTAACAGTATAGGACTTACACCGGTTATAAATACCCTTGCGATAACCCCTTCTGCCGTTCCTTCTTTTATTTCTTTGTAAAAGCTTTTTATATATCCGTCCGTCTGAACAAGTTCTTTATACATGTGATCATCTTTAATCATCAATCCATTTGCAAAATTATCGTATTCATCTATTAATAGAATTATTTTTTGGTTGTTTTTATTGAGTTTTTCCTTCAATATTTTAAAAATATTGATTGCACTTATATTATCTAGGTTAAACTTCACCCTATCAAAAAAAGAGCTATATCTATCAAAGCATACTCTAACAGAACTTCTGACTGTTTGATCTATACTCTTTATAATTTCCTCTTTACCTTGGTCTGTCACAACCCCTGCAAAGCTAAGTCTTAATACTAAGTATTTGTTTGCTTCCTCTGTCTTGTTTTTTCCTATATATAATGCTCCAAAATATTTTTCGAAGTTCTCCTTTTCTGCAACATCATAATAGGTCTCTAGCATACTTAAAAAAAGACTTTTGCCAAATCTTCTGGGTCTAATAAAAAATTGAAATCTTGGCATCTTTTCAAGAATTTCAATATAGTTAGTTTTATCTATATAATACATGTTGTTATTTACAATTTCTTTGTAATTGCTTTCACCGTAAGGTATTTTCTTCATAATTTCCCGCCTTTGCTATTAATAAAAATCTAATGCAATCTATATAAAACTCATCAAATATTTCTCTCACCTTTATTATACTGAATATTTATTCTTTTTACTATTCCATCTTCAGCTTATGTATCATTTACTACACTTGATTGTAGATTTTTTGCTAGCTCTAGTGTATGCATCACATACATTACTACTTGTTCTCTTGTTTATCCCGAGTTTTCTTCTTAGGTTTTTTTGTTTGATTTAAAGTTTTCTTTCCCCATTATATCCTTTCCACTATCATTACTTATCATAATATTACCTCCTTTTATGTTTAGGTATTTTTGTTAAAATGACTAGTAAAAAACTATCCTCCGAATTAGTCGTCATTTGTCATTACTTTGTACTCTTGGCATAATTAGAAAATTATCTAACCAAAGAAAATATGTTCTCACTGATAAAGGACAAAAAATCACCACTGCTTCTTTAAGCTTATTTAATAACAAGGTACTATAAGTAAATTGTTAATTTAACTCTTGGTAGAAGATATCATTTTTCCCAATAGTTATTATAATAATTTTCTTTAATGGTTTTTCACCGTCTTCTTTTATTTTATAGTCATCAATATACTTTTTTAGTTGTTCTGTTGCTTCTTTTTTCTTTTGTTCTAATTTTTCTTTTGTGTAATCTCCTTCTTTTATATGTTTAAACTCTAACATATATCTAAAGTTAACTTCTTCTTTATAAGTGACCCCTTCTTTTAAATATAAATCAGAATACCCATTCCTTGTTTCTTTTTCACTCTCTAGCATATAAAAACCATCCACAAAAAGAAGTGTAATAAAAATAGCCTTACTTGTCATCTCATTATAAAAAGTTAAATCTCTGTTCGAAAGTTCTTTTCTGACTTCTTTATAAATCTCCATGATTTCTTTTATATTTGCATCTTTTCTCATTTTTTCAACAGCTAAAGTAATTTCTCTTGATTTTCTTTGTAATCCAATTTTATAATTATCAAATAAATATTCCCAGTACATCATCTTTACAGAATAATTTGGTATACCTAAATAAACCTTCCTTCCTACCGCTTCTTTTATTGTCAAAAGACCAAGATAATATAATAAGCTAATAAAGTTTTCATCTTTTTCTGTTCCTTTATAGAGCTTGTCTATGCCAAACCTACTTTTAATTTCTAATGGTCCAACCAATTTATCTTCTTCAATCATACTTCTTAATTCATCTTTGCTTTCAAAGTTTTGTGCTAGTACTCTTATTTTGCCATAGTCTGTTTTTATATTATCGTCAAGCATATTGTCTGGATATTCTTTGTTCATATTCATTTTATTTGTTAAATAAAGGATCATTCCTGTGTTATATATTGTTTCAATTGTTTTTAAATTAAATCTATAACCATTATACAAATCCTTCATCATACTCATAAGATCATTTCTATCAACAAAATCACCTAATCTATAATGTTCTACTAATTCTTCTAACTCTTTTTCTGTAACTCCCATCATGCTATTTAGCATGTATTCATTGGTTAGATTCTCGAATATGTTTGCACCACTTGTTAAATCATCTAAAAGTATCGGACTTACACCTGTTATAAATACCTTAGCTATAACACCTTCTGCCGTTCCTTCTTTTATTTCTTTGTAAAAGCTTTTAATATATCCATCAGTTTGCACAAGTTCCTTATACATGTGCTCATCTTTAATCATCAACCCATTTGCAAAATTATCATATTCATCTATTAATAGCATGATTTTTTGATTATTTTCTTTTATGATTGATATAAAAGTATTTAATGTACTCACTGCATTTTTATCTTTAATTCTTATGTCATCATATTCTATAGAAGCGTATTTTTTTAGCATAGCATATATTTGATTATATATTGCTTCATCTATACTCTTTATAATTTCTTCTTTACCCTGATCTGTCACAACTCCCGCAAAACTAAGTCTTAAAACTAAGTATTTGTTTGCTTCTTCTGTCTTGTTTTTTCCTATATAAAATTCTCCAAAGTATTTTTCGAAGTTCTCCTTTTCTGCCACATCATAATAGGTCTCTAGCATACTTAAAAAAAGACTTTTGCCAAATCTTCTGGGTCTAATAAAAAATTGAAATCTTGGCATCTTTTCAAGAATTTCAATATACTTAGTTTTATCTATATAATACATGTTGTTATTTACAATTTCTTTGTAATTGCTTTCACCGTAAGGTATTTTCTTCATAATTTCCCTCCTGTATACCTATTCTTCTTGAAAAGTTTGCGTTTATGTAAACTTTTCAAGAAGATGCAAATCCTCTGCTTATAACAGATGAACTTACTACTTTGATTGCTGCTTCGTTATAATATCATTGAATACATATTTATTATACTTAATATTTCTTTCAATTACTATATTATTTCCAATAAATATATCTACATAGTTATTAATTTATTTAGTTCTTTTGTTATCAAAATTCTAGTACCATCTTTGTCCCCCTACTTATCGGGTGCATTTAATAAAGGTGTTCAAATATATGCACTCATACTAATCTATTGTAATTTAATTCTTGTTGCAAGAGAACTAATATAATTGCTTTTTAATTCCTTTTAATATCACAGTCCCACCTATTACTATATTTTCAGCTTCAATTACAACTTTTCTTTGTTCATTAGATTACTTTTTATAATCCAAATAAATCCCTTATTTCATCCTCATTAAGATTAATTATAGAATTCTCTCCTGGCTTTATAATATTTTCCATCAAAACTCTCTTATTCTCCTGCATTTTTGCAATCTTTTCTTCAATTGTACCTTCTGTAAGCAGCTTATATACCTGAACAACATTTTTCTGCCCTATTCTATAAGCTCTGTCACTTGCCTGATCTTCAACTGCCGGGTTCCACCATGGGTCAAAATGAACCACAATATCTGCTTTAGTAAGATTAAGACCAGTTCCACCTGCTTTTAAAGATATTAAAAAAACTGCCTCTCTATCACTATTAAAATTATCTATTTCAACCTTTCTATCCTCTGGGCTCATAGTTCCATCAAGATAGTAATAGTTAATATTTCTAATTTCTAGCTCATCTCTTATTATCTTTAGCATTTTTGTAAACTGTGAAAATAGTAGTATACTGTGTCCAGAATTTATTGACTCGTCTATTAGTTCTATTGCCATATCAAGCTTCCCACTTCCCCCATCATAATCCTTTATAAATGTAGCAGGGTGGGCACATATCTGCCTTAGCCTTGTCAAAGCCTTAAATATTCCTATTTGATTTCCCTCAACCCCTTCTTCTTCTAGCTCCTTTTTAAACTTCTTATAATACCCAACATATAGTTTTTTTTGCTCTTTTGTCATTTCCGTAAAAAAGTTTGTATTAATCTTTTGAGGAAGCTCATCTAATACATCTTTTTTTAACCTTCTTATACTAAATGGCTTAATTAACCTTGACAACTCATCTATTTTTTCTTGATTCTTTTCTTTTAAAATAGGATTTTCAAAGTTGTGAGAAAACTTATTCTTACTGTACAAATACCCAGGCATTACAAAATCAAAAATTGACCATACTTCCATAAGTCTATTTTCTATAGGCGTTCCTGTTAAGGCAAAGCAACATTTAGCCTTAAGGATTTTTACACTATTTGCATTTAACGTCATAGGATTTTTTATATTTTGAGCTTCATCTATAAATACATAGGAAAATTGAACTTTTTTATAACTTTCCACATCATTTTTCAATGCACCGTAAGAAGTTACAATAATATCATATTCATTGCAGCATAAAATCATTAAATCTCTTTTTTCCTTAATACCGCTTATTAAGAGCACTTTTAACTTAGGAGTAAACTTATTGGCTTCAACTTTCCAGTTGTAGACTATAGATGTTGGCGCAACAACCATGCAAGGAAGTTTTCTATCTTTTTCACTTGCTATAAAGGCAAGTACTTGAAGAGTTTTTCCAAGTCCCATGTCATCGGCTAGTATCCCACCAAAAGAATATTTAGAAAGACTTTTAAGCCACTTTACCCCTACTATCTGATAGTTTCTTAAAACACTTTTTAAATTATCATCTAAATCAAGCTCAACTTCTTGATTATCTGACAATCCATTAATAAGATTCTCTAAACGAGATTCCATTTTAACATTTTCTATACCCTTTTCTTTTAAGTAGTTGTCTATATAAATACACCTATTTAAAGGAACTTCAAAAATTCCGTTATTGATATCTTTCTCATTAATATCTAAACTATTTAACAAATCAATAAATTTACTGCTTTCAACACTTTCAAGATTTATTATAGATCCATTTTTTAATCTATAGTACTTTTTACCTGACTTCATACACTCTAAAAGCTCTGCTAATTCTTTATTACTTACATTTTCTAAATTTATATTCATATAAATTAAAGATCCATCATCTGACAAACTAAGCCCTAAGCTATCTATACTTCTAACATGAAGCTTTTTAAAATCTTCTGAATAATAAACTTGAGATAATTTCTTAAGATTTTTTAAATTGTCCGTCAATAAGTTCATTATTTTTTCAACATTATCAAGTATAAAAAGCCTTTTATATTCTTTAAAATCATAGAATTTTAACTCATTCAAGATTTGATTTTCCATTTCAAATTCCCTAAAGCTTTTGTCTATATCCTTATCATCAAGGGGATTTATAATTTTATCTCCATAGCAAAATTCAACTTTTGACATAATTCCATTTACACCAACATCAAAAAAAACTTTTGCCAAAAGATTGTCTTTCATCATATCTTCTTTAACTGCTTCATCAATTGTAATGTCAATTTCGCCTGTGTATCGGTCTAAAAAATTCTTCTTAAAATACTTCTTGTCATCATCTGAAATTTTAAAAGACACTACATTACTATTATTTTTAAAACTATATAAGTTTTTAAAAGGCTCTCTACTTGGCTCAGGCAAATTTGCAATTATTTTTTTATCTTTAAAAAATATATATTTAAAATCTAAACAAAGAGGCTCAAAATCACCATACTCAGAATAGTCCATCATTAAAATATTCAATCCATCTTTTCTTTTAACTAAAGTCTTTAGCTTCAAATTGTTTTTAAATAAAATTTCAGTCTTTATTATTTTACTTCTTATATCCCATATTAAATTTAAAAAACCTTCATTTTTATCTCTATCTAAAATCAACATATTTGTACGTAAATTCTTTTTATCAAAGTTTGATAAATACTCTAGCACACTTTGGGCTGAATCTTCAAAATACATTTTAGATGGTTCAAATATAAAGTTTTTGCTAAAATGATACGGCTCTAAATTTTCTATAACTTCAAGTAACCTTGCAATATCTTTTACTATATACATTTTATCTAAGCCTATTGATATTGTAAGGCATAAAGCGTAAGTTTCATCAAAGCTTAAGCAAACTTCCATTTCAACTGGAAGTTTGCCATAAGAAGCTTTCATACCTTTATAAAAAGTTGTTTTGTTAAAATCAATATACTCCATATAACCACCACAGTATTATTCCTTGGAATACTGAAAATATAACTACGGCTATAATTTCACTTTAGGACTTATTTGATACAAATAGTCCACGTGAAAAAGCCGAAGTAATATTTCAGTTATTCCTTGGTAATGGCTAAGAAATAACATCCAATTCTCATCGTCCAAAACCCGTTAAAACATCGGGATTTTGTCCTTGAGAATATGAAGTTATTTCTAAGGCATTCCCTAATTAGCTAGTTCAAATCTTGATTTATCTTCAATCTTAAACATAGAAGCAGATAATATTTCATCCTCTTCTTCAATTACATCCTTCTTTATTGTTTTTATCTCAATATATTCATCTTCTCTTCCAACTTCACGTTCTATATTGATTGAGTAAATAAGGTTAAACCTGTCAATAACAGTCTGTTCCTTTAAATCACTAAGACATATAAACTGAGTATTATATTTCTTTGCAATTTCAAACAATGGCTTTAAAAGATGTTCTGATGTCAAAGGTCCAAAAGGATTGTCCATTATAAGCACCTTACTGTCTAAATTGACACCTAGGAGGTTATCTCCCCTCATATAAGTCAAAAGGGAAATAAATACAACAAAAGCGCTTACAAAAAGTTCTCCTCCTGAATTCTCTTCCATTACTTGTTTCCATGTCTTTTTCTTTAGCCTGTTAGGTTCAATTTTAATTAGAATTATTCCTATTTTATTAATTGAAACAAACCTATCAAATAGATGATATGTGCTTATTTCATTTGTCAAAAGACCGTCCATAGCCTTTCCCTCTTTACATAGCTCAACACAATTCATAATGGTATGCTTTAGGTACTCTTTTAAAGATAAGGTTTCAAGCTCTTCCTTTTCAGGCAGAGTAATTATTAGCATCTTGCACCTTTTACCATCAATATCAATTGTAGAATTTTTATCAATATCTTTCATTTCATCATATACATTCTTTAAATAACTAATTGTATTGTCTATGATACAGGTCTCCATGTCGTCAATTTTTCTTAGATCTATTGCATGCTGCTCAATTTTTCTGTCAATTTGTAAATAAACTCTTTCTAATGCATTTAGTGCGTGAATAGGCTTATATCTTCTTTCGCCATCTAAAATTGAGCCAAACAAGTTTTTAAACATTTCAGCTTTTATTACAAATTCACCTTCAAGTTCATTATATAAAGTAGTAAGAACATTTTTCATGTCTACATTAAATTCCGCTAATTGCTTAAACTCTCTAATAAGATTTAAAACATGTGAATTAATATCTCCTTCAACAGTTTCATACTTTTCAACCTTACTTGAAAATACGCTATACTCTTCAAGCCCAAACCTTACTTTCTGGAGGTTATTTTCTTCAGTCTTCAAAATAGAAATATCTTTTTCAAGCTCTTTTAGTTTTTTTCTATATAATTTCTTTTCATTTTCAAAGTCAGTTTCTCTTATATATTCCCTTTGCTTTGCCTCTTTATATCCACATTTTTCTTCTATGCTTCTCTTTATATATTTTAAGTCAGAGTTTTTCTCTGCAACAATAAATTTTATATCATTTTTCTTTTCCACAAGTGAATTTAAGGACTGATTTGCTTTTTCAGTTTCCCTCATTATTTTCTCATACTCAAACTGATTAAATTCCATTCCTTTATACAAATGCTCTTCAACTTTAAAATCCAGTAATATTTTCTGCTTTTCATCTCTCTCTTTTCTATAGTCTTCTAAAATGTCCTTTAATGTCTGTATCTTTCCGCTAACTTTAGAATTATATGTGCTAAGTTTAGACTCTAAAGTTTCTATGCTCTCATCTATAAACTTTCCTTTTACTGCATGACTATATTTTTGATACTCAATCTTGTCTTTTTCTACTTCACCTAACATATTGTTTACTTTTATATTTATATTGCTTATATTTTCATTTGTTATTAAAATTTCACCTTCTAATTCATCAAGAGAAGTTTTATGACATTTTAAAGTTTCTTCCTTTTCTTTCTTGTCTTTTAAGTCATTGGAGTAAGTTTTAATTTTTATCAAAAAGTCTAAAATATCCTGCTTCTTTCTTAAGAATGCACCTTTTTCTCTTTCAAATTCAGAAATTAAAGTTTGACAATCTTCTCTTTCTTTTTTTAATAAAGTAATTTCTGCTTCTAAATGCTCAATTTTACTTTCTGTTTCATCTAATTCCTTTGTTATCACTTCTATATCATCACAAAGCATTCTAACACTTGCACTAGTAAATGAAAAATTCTCAGTTTTTAATATGTTGATTTCTATATTTTTTAAGGCATCTTTGGCATTTTTTAATATTTCATTATTTCTTTCTACATTAGCTGAAATGTCATCGCAGATTTCATTTAAATATTTCTTGTTTAAAGTTCTGTCATCAAAAGGAATCAAAAAATCAACTCCATCTAAAGAGTGAAAATTATTCCTTGAGGCTATATTAAGTTCTATTTCTAGCTTTTCCCTTTCAATAATTGGTATTACTGATGAAAGAGAAGTTTTAAACTCTATAGACTTCATTAATTCAATATCCTTATTTGACACAATAATGGCATATGGCAAAAAAGGATTATCTTTAACAATCTTTAATTTAGCATTTTTATTGTCCTTCGTATCTCTTATCCATTCATATCCAAACTCTATATAAATATTTTTGTCTTCAAATATCTTTTTTAATTCATCAGAAAACTCAAAAATTTTGCCCGACTGATATAGTTTTTGTTGCTTCATATATATTGAGTTTTCAAGATTTTTATCCTCAACTAGTTTTTGATACTTTTCTCTTTCCATATTTAAAGAAACTAAAATCTTTTCTTTGTCAAATAAAGATTCTTCTCCTAGTTCAAATGACTTTATTATTTTTTCAATTACTTTCTTTTCATCTTCAAAAAGGTTATATTCCGATTGCTTTTTATTTTTTTCAATTATTAGATCTGGCTTTTTATCCTTTAGTTTTTTAAGTTCACTTTCTAGTATTTCTGCCTTTTCTTTGATTTTGACTTGTTTATTTAATTCATAAATTATTTTATCTTCTATTTTTTCCTCTTCTTCAATAAGACTTTTTCTGATAATTTCAATACTATCATCTTTATAATGATCACTTTCAATATTCTTACCAATATCAAAATCAGGATATGCTTCTTTTAAGGTAGCTTCCTTTTCATTAAAGTGAGCAATTCTTCCACGGATACTAATAATATCATCGTTTAAAAAAGTAATTTTTTTATTTATTTGCTCTTTCTTCTCACTATTTTCAAGCACCTTGCTTTTTTCAATGGTTAACACCTTTTTCTCATCATCAATTATTCTATCTAAATTCTCTATCTTCTTTCTATACTTTTCCTTAAGTGAAAATTCAATGTCATCTATAATATTTTTAATATCTTCTTGCTGGAGATTTTCTTTTTCAAGCTCTGTTTCAAATTTTGCTATCTTTTTGTTTAAATTTTTAAGCTCTCCATCAACCTTCACACAAAGACTAAGCTTACGTTTATACTCAAGATCATCCATCTTAAGTTTAAGCTTATCTATCTCTTTGTCCATCCCATCTAAATCCTGTTTTAAATCCTCTAAATTACTTAAAATTTTATGATATTCCAAAGATATTCTTTGGTATTCAAGCTCTTTTATGTGATCTTCTATCTTTTTTATACTTTCTAAAAGTTCTTCCTTTTTAACATGAAATTCTTTAATACTTTCATTTACAAATATATATGCATTTCCAAGTTGATATTTATTTTTTTCAAGCCTGTCCATCATATCTTTGTATTCTTGAAGTTTTTTTAGGAGATTATAAGACTTACTTTTAAAGCTTTCAAAAACTTCTCTTTCAACTATCATACTTTCATTTTTAACAATTTGCCATGCATGATTTTTTATAAGTTCTTTTATATTTTCAATAGAATTGCCATTTTTATTTAGTTGCTCTTCAATTGTAGGTATAAACCACTTTTTAATTAAAGCACTGGTATTTTTACAGTCATTAAAAAAGGAAGTTAATCCTGCCTCTGCCTCATTAATTTTAACCATAAGGTTTTTCCATTCAGACTGATTTATCTTATAAGATAGAAGTCTTTTTGAATACTCCTTTTTGTCATCTGGTAAATGCCATCTAAATAGAGTAACATTCTCCCCTTCTTTTTCTGCATCAGACAGACTCTTTATAACCTTTTCAAAGTCAACGAGCTTTACAATACCTCTCTCATCCTGTAAAAGTTCGATATTTTTTATATCAAAATCACTTTCTCTTTCATATTCAGAAATGAAAGTAATTATTTTAATGTTTTCTGAATCATTACTCTGACTCAACACTCTCTTAATTCCAATACCAGTCATCACCCTTTTAGAACTATTATCTAAAATCCACTCAATCATCACATAAACAGGTGCCTTAGAGTTTTTAAAGTAGTTTTTAAAAGGCCTGTCTTTAAGCTTTTGCTGTGGTATTATGGGCTGGAGCATCATCTGTACCAAAACCGTCTTTCCTCCACCATTTTGAAGGTTTAATAAGGTGTTTTCTCCATTATAAAAGTCAAATGTTTCATCATATATATGTCTATTGTCATTGTATGTGAAATTAATAAATCTTATTTTTCCTATCTTAGCCATTTCAAACTCCTCATTGTCAGTTTAGAATTTTTTCTATAATTTCAAGCCTTGAATTATCCAAAAAATTATATGTCATAAAGTTTGTAAACTTTGCTGAAGGTCTTATATCTTCCTCTGCTGTATCATAAATCAAAAGCCCATGCTTTGCTAAAAATGTACAAACACTTCTTATATAACCATACTTTGTTTTCCTCTTACCCTCTTCATCTATCTGAAGAGCATTCCAGTGTTCAAACATTCCAGTTATATTAAGTGCAGCTTCTTCTTGTTCGATCTCTATATTTTTTTTGGAATTTGCATATTCAAGCCTTGTAGTAATAATTTCTTCAAGTTCACTCACTCTAATAAAATCCCTCGATTTTACATAACTTCCTTTACCACTGTAGAAAACCGTTATAATAACTATAATTATATATTGTGATAAATAAAAGTCAATTTTACGGGCATCATAACTAATTATTTTTTGTAATTCCATATCTTTAATACCTAAGACATCATTGTCTTCATGGGGAATAATATATACTACCTGATTATATTTTTCTATTAAAACATCGCTCTCTTTTGCTAAAACATCTAATACTTCTCTTACTTCATTATCAGAGTAATCTAAATATAGCTCTTTATTATTTTCAAAAGTAAGCTCTCCCTCTTTTAATAAAAAGTAATAAATTCTCATTGCCTTTTGTAAAGCTGTTTCATTCAAATTTAACTCACCTCAATTTTAAACAATATATCAGGACAATTTAGCCCTGCTACTTTTTCAAAACTATAACTTACATCATTTTCATTTAAATTAAAACCTTCATTATCACTTTTATCTATAAACTTTTCGGGTACAAACACTTTTTTATTTCTTGATAAAAGAATTTTTAATTTTGATATTTTATTAAAGCTTTTATCTTTGTTAAACAAGCTAACTACACAATATTTTATATCAAATGCTTCTGAGGGATTAAATACTGTCTTTTCACTTTGACTCTTAATTGTAGAAAAATCAACTTCTTTAATGCTGCTAAGGTTTAAAAGTATATTTGTCAAAACTTTAAGATCAGGCACAAGTTTATTGTATTCATCTTCAGAGCTAAAAATAAGATTTGAAAGAAGTATCTCTTTTTCAGGACTCTCTAAAGCCCTTTTGCATATAGTCTCAAATATATTAATATACATTTCATTTGCCTTTTTGATCATTATATCTTTTTCACTTTCTCCTCTAGAAAAATATCTTTTAGACATAAGTATATTGCTTCCCTCAACTTCTCCTTCTCCTCTAGCAATTTTTTGCTCTTTTAACGCCTTGCTCAAATTAAACATTTTATTCAAATCGGGCTTAAATAGAGGTCTTAATATCTTAATAAGAGAGTATGCCAACTCAGGGTTCTTTTCTATTTTCTTTGTTACACATTCATCAAAATTAAGTCTGTTTTCAAACCCAATAAAAAGTATATTATCAACTGCTTCATTGTATATTTTTTGAAGTTCTTGTTGCTTTAGCAAAAGATTTGACTGCTCACTAATAATAAATTTGAGTTTCCCTTTAATGTAGGATATATTTTCAATTTCTTTTTCTAAAGTATCCTTATCAATTCTTGAGTAATCACTATCTAAAATTGAATTTTCAACTTTTCCTATTAATTCATACAAATTGCCATATCCTTCTTTTTGCTCGTTAATAGAAGAAAATGTAGCATTATATATTTTTTCATATTCCTCAGTTCCCGTACTGCTTATATCTTCTTTTACCTTTTTTATAAAGTAATTTATTCTCTGTATCTGTGTTTTACTTATATTAAAAAGGCTGTCCACATTATTTTTGGCAGCATTAAAATTTCTCTTTTTAATAGAAAGACTTAATTTGAACTGTTCAATTGAAACCTTTAGTGAATCTTCTATTTCTAAAGTGTTGAACATAAACTTATAACCTTGTGGAGTCATATAATATGAATAAGTGCCTTCATTTCCTAATGGCACTCTCCTGTCATCTATAAGTTTTACATTTATTTTTTCCTCTTTATCACTTTCAAAATTATAGGTTTTAAAATAGTGGGGAATCCCACTGTTTTGAAGGCAATCCTTTATTACAAAATCAGCAATCTCAAAATATTCTTCATCATCTATATTCTTTTTAAAATATTCAACATCAAGCCTTCTTATAAATAAAGCCACGTCATTTTTAGTACAGGTCTCTTCAATCAATGATTTTTCCATAATAAAACATAAGACAAGCATTACTAGATTAATTGACTCTGCTCCATCAAAATTATACTCTCTAAGTTTTATCTTTCTAGAAGTCCTCGTTGTTATATAATCCACTATTGCAACTATCTCAGCACGCCTGTGAAAGTCTTTTAAAAAGTCAAATATCAAGTTACATCCCTCTTTAATATTTCTATTTTTCCAAATAGAACCTTTGATTTTATGCTCATTTACATTCATAGTTTTTTGCTTATGAATATCTTATTTACACAAATAGAATTATATCATTTTAGTAATTTTTTTAAAACATTTTTTTAACTTATTTCTAAAAAGTTTTGTATACTATTAGTATTAACAGGCTCTATACTATGTTATTTTTATCAATGCTTAATTGGAAATCTAATCTAACAAACTCCTCGATTCAATTTAACTCTTGGTAGAAAGTATCATTTTTTTACGATTGATATTATGATCATTTTCTTTAATGGTTTTTCGCCGTCTTCTTTTATTTTATAGTCATCAATAAATCGGAATATCCATTCCTCGTTTCTTTTTCACTCTCTAACATATAAATTCCATCCACAAATAAAAGGGTTATAAAAATTGCCTTACTTGTCATCTCATTATAAAAAGCTTACCTTAAACTTAATTTTATTATATAAATTTTAAATATATCCGATAAATTTAATAATATTAATACACATTGGCTAACTTTAAGAGAGGTGAAATACTTGATTCACATTAATAATTACTACGATATAGAAAAACTAAGCTTTAAGCATATACTTAGCTTAGATTACATTAAATTATTAAAACGCAATTTTAAAATGATTTCTGCTTATGCTACTGGTAATTCTGATTCTTGGAGTTCTTTCAATATGAAAGAAGCTGGCATGTTTTGCATAATAACTCAAGATGATATAAACAATGGACTAACTTGCACCCAACTTTTTAGGGATTTTAGAAAAATGTTTAATTCATGTGTTCCTGAACACGCAGAACTAATAATACTTCCATCAGGTAAAAAAATTTGGTTTGCATTTATAATGAGCACTACTAAATTTACTTTTTTACATCTTCAATACGGTTTACTAGGTCCAGAGTTTGACTCATGGTTAAAGTGTTTCAATTTAGGAATTAGCTTTTTTTAACATATGTCTATCTGAACTTTACAATAATCTCTTTTTAAATAATTGGTAAATAAGTGCAGATGGATTATGAATACTTGCTTAATTCTGCAAACAAAATTTAACCGATAATTTTTGATCTTGAAGTAGCAAAATCACCAATATTTTCCCAGTGTTTTTTATACTTCCCAATAGTAGTCTGATTATTAAGAACTATTGATAGTGCATCAGTGAGAGCATAGCTGAAATTTTCTGCTTTATCCCCTCTACCGAAATATATTCATTATGTATTCATTGCGTATATTCCTGTATATATAAAAGTCAGAATCAATAGAAATGATTTCTTTAATACTCTCTATTTCAGAAATTATAATTAAAGTAGCCTCTGCAAAGTCCATAGGTACATCAGAATATTTCTTTGAAAGTTCAATTATTCTCCCAATATTTTCTCTAGAAATATCTTTTACTTCTAAGCTACCTCGTTTAATCCACTCTAGCAAATTCATTTGAGTCTCCACACTAAAATCCAACATGTGTAAAGCTTCTGTAATCACTGGCCATGATGTATATAAACGACCTCGAAAACTTTTCATAAAATCTTTAATTAATATATGATATTTATCACTTCTATCAAACAATGCTATTAAAGGTCCAGCATCAATAAGACATCTTTTCATTTATTTTTTCTCTCACTTTCTTTTTATATGACTGAGACAAATCACCTTTTTCACTGCCATGCTTACCAAATAAATCTTCTCCTAGATCATATGGATTCTGTTTTTTTTCATGAACAATTATATATTCTTTTATAGCTTCTTTTAAAATGTCTGTTTTGGAAATATTTTCTTGTTTAGATATTAAATCAATTTTTTCTTCTAATTCTTTTGATAATCTTACACTAATCATAGTACAACACCTCCGTAATACAAATCGTAATACACTTCTGTTAAAATGTCAAGACTGAAGGTCATATTGGGTGTATGTATCAAAAGTGAAGAAAAATATTCCAGAAACTTAAGTTGCTCAGTTTAGTTTCAAACCATTATATCTTAACGTACTAATTGCTGTTGCTATAATTTCGGCATGATCAAAAGCTAAACCTCCACCTTCTAACACATCAAACTCAATTCTTTTAAACTTACTTATCTTTTCTCTCAGTATCGCACATATTTTTATATCTCCAGCAATTAATGTAAGCTTAATTAAATCTTCTTCTTTGTAAAACATAATATCAAACCATCTTGCATCAATTGAATCTCCTCCTCTCTCCGCCTCAACTATGTCTCCTGTTATAACCGAAGCAAATGTATTAGATATAATTCTTCCCCGTGGATCTCTATCTGGCTTACTGAATACTCCAACTGGGATAATGGTTAAAGGTTCCACACTAGTTTCTTCCTTTACTTCCCTGAAAGCACATTCCTCAATGGTTTCATTAGGCTTAACAAATCCACCAGGTAAAGCCCACTTATTCATATAAGGATGTTCTCCTCTCTTTATAAGTAAAAGAGATAGATTTGTCTGCTTATAATTATCAGTCTCTTGGCAACACAAAGCAAATACTGCAATATCAACTGCAACTGAAGGTCTATTATAATCATTAATATTATAAGCCTCTAAGAATATTTCTTCATCCGTCTTATAAGATATTTGTTTTTTAGTGAATATGTGTTTTAATTCTTCCTTAGACCTATTTGAGTAAAATAAAGGAATTACACCATTAATAAAATCAGAGCCTTTTTCGGTTAGATATATTCTCCGCTCTTTTATTTCCAACAAGTTATTATCAAGAGTATACTTAACCTCTTCCTCAAATTTCTTACAGAAATCTATACCAAATCGCTTTTCAAATGCATCCAAATCCACAAATCCAAAGTAAAAAGATACCGAAACCATCTTAGCAATGCTTTCTTCTATTGGCAATTTATATATATCTTGAAATGGAAGTTTATTTTCTAAAATGGCTTTTTTATAACGTTCCAATCTTTTATCAGCGGCTCCCAAATTATAGGCAAGATAATTCATTGCAAAAGATTGGGCACCTAAGCCTATTCCTACATATGGTATTCCGTAAACAACTCTGTTTGTAAGATAATCACTGGTACCATAGTCATTTTCGATTCTACTAAAGGTATTTTTTCCTACATTTGCATGATATCCATTTTCTCTTAATATATTGTAAGCAATTTGATATTGATGCAATGCCTTATATATTGATACTCCACCAGATTCAAACTCCAACTTTGTTCCTTTATACCTATTTCTATAAAGGGTTATATACTCAGGCGAAAGCAAAACTGCATATCTTAATGTGTTTTCAAATTCTTTATCATTTTGATGTAAAAACCCATACATTAAATCTATGTTAAATCTTTCATATCCTGCTTTTCTAATATTTTCAACAGCCTTTTCATACAATGATGCTGAGCCTTCTCTACCAAGCTCTGAAAGCAATTTTTCAGATACTGTTTGTATTCCCATACTTATACGTTTGTAGCCTATATCATATAAGGCTTTTATTTTATCAGGTTCTTCTGCTGCAATAACAGGAGTAGTCTCAACACTAAAAACTGTTTCTTTATCTATGTTAAATTTTTCACAAGTTGCCCTTGTTATTTTTTTAAGATTTTCCACTGAAAGCTTAGCAGGAGTTCCTCCTCCTAGATCATATCCAATTATTTTCTTACCCTTTAATATTTCTGAATACATGTTTATTTCTTTTAGTAACAACTTTACATATTCATCTTCTAAGCTTTCTTCTGGATTCTCCAAAACAACATACTCGCAAAACTTACAGCGTGTCTTACAAAATGGTATGTGAATATACAACGACAATTCTTCAGCATTTTCCCAGTCAGCTCTTACTATCTCTTTAATCTGCTTATCATCGCGTATCTTATATTCCATAAACGAATTAGATGTAAGTGGATATGCAGTATTTGCATAATGATGATAAAATAACCCATTTTCATAAACTTCATTACACTTCATAATTATTCCCCCTGTTAACCATTATACTAATTATCAATTTGATTATATCATGTTGATAATATGTTATCAAGTATAACTTATTCAGCTGCTGCCCCAATATAAATGGATGATACGGCATTGTCTTCAATTCCAAATATTATACCGCCGTATATACTTCCTACTATTACTGAAGACGTATCAATATTTTCAACTGGATCTATTTCATTTTTATAAGAATTAAGGACCTGTTCTTTTGTACTACCTACGCCGATGCCTCTTTTTGTTTTATAGCTGCACGGACTTTTAATCTTTATTCTCTCTACCACAGTTTTATCATCATAGAATACCATATCAAATTCAATACCCTTGCTGTTATAATACCAGCTCTGATGTTCCAGCCCGTCTGCCCCCCATTCAATTGCTTCTGATTTATTTTCAGGTTCACCGATTAATTTAATTATTTCTTCATCTGTGGCATCAATTCTTAAGTCTCCTACTGATTCACTCTTCATAAGCTCAAAGCCTAAAAATAAGTAGTCTTTGTCGCTTACATCATCCATAATTAAAGGAGAAGGTTCTGTTTCAATTACTATTGTACTAGTTGGTGTTTGAACAGGAACATGTGAGGACTCTAAACTAGCATCTGCTTCTGTATTTTCTGAAACCGACATTAAAGGTGCTGGTGACTTGTCTGGCGTTTGTACTTCTATAAATTTATCACTACAACCGCTAAATAAAACTGTAAATGCTACACTAAGAACTACAATTGATTTTTTCATAAAAACCCCCTTAAATTTTTGGTTAGTGTAAAGTTTCTCATATAAATTTGATAGTTTTTCTAAATGTATATCCTTTATCTTATCTATATTTAGTATCTCATCACCTGTTATCTTTCTAATACCATCTTTACATCATAATCTTATCTAAATCATTAATGAAATACGCAACATACTCCTTTTCAAAATGATAGCCTAACTTTTCTGCCAATTTAACTGACTCTTTGTTTGCGGCGTCCCAACTTGGATAAAGACCTCTATCTAAACATTCCAGAATTAGTTTAGAAGCACACGCAAGTGCTAGACCCTTTCTTCGATAGCCCTCTATTGTATCTATCTCAATCTCTATTCCCTTATCATATACTGTATAGGATGATGCACCAGAAACAGGTTCATTATTATGAATTACTACAAAACCAAGACCTTGACTTTTGAAATCACTATAAGTATAGAACTGAGAACATAAGTATTTTAACCACTCTTGATTCTGAATCTTATTATATATTTCCTCATCTATCTTTCTAATGCTGTACTCAGAAGGCAGTTTTTCAATATATGAATTTAGTTTTTGCCTATCAAATACATCTGGCTCCTTCTTGATCGAATACCTCATAAATTTATTTGAATTATGGCTATATTCCTTCTCAATCAACTGTGACCACTCATCATTTTGTGGTATCATTATGATAAAATCGGAAGGATAGAACTCAGGTATGTTTTTTACAAGTTCTAAATTTGGTACACCTGAGAAGAAACAAAAATCTGCAGTAATGATTTGTGCTGATTTTGGGTTGTGAATATCATCTACCCAAGCATTTCCCATATATCCTTGTAAACACGACCATATAAGAGTATCTTTCCAACTATCAAAAATTGTTTTAATCCTATGCCTCTCTTCCTTTTCTAAATAATACAATGTTGTATCCTCCAATTTATAATTAAAATTATACCATCTATAATTATATCTGTTTTCTGTTTTAGATACTATTATGAATTAGTAGAGAAAATACAAATCCAAATAACCATTCTGATTTTTTGTGGTTCATAGATTTAAAACTCCGAATTACGCAAAATTGTAAAATAAATCAACATTTTTTCCATTTTAAATTTATGTGTCAACTTCATACAAATATGTGGCATAATAATTCAGGTGAATTTTACATAACGGTTAAGGAGGAATTATAATGAGTATTCAAAATAACTATACTCTTATAACTGGTGCAAGTAAAGGAATTGGTAAAGAATTAGCTATTAAATGTGCTAAGGAGAAGATGAATCTTATTTTAGTAGCTAGAACAGAAGATAAATTAAAAGAATTAAAAGGTAAATTAGAAAAAAATACAATATTAAAGTGGAGTACACTGGCTAAATGGCTTAAAAATCAATTCAAGAAACTTTTTTACTAATTTGAATTACTATATTTTAAAATGATATTTATAAACATCTGTCTATCCAATTTTCAATATTTACTTCATTTATTCTTTCAAAATGCTTTACATTGTTTGTTACAATAGTAATATCGTTAGCTATAGCTGTTGCTGCAATTAAAATATCAAAATCGTCAAGTATTTTACCTTCTGATTTCAATCTTGCTTTTATTCGAGCATAAATTTCCAAGCAATTCCTATCAAGTTCAATAACATTAATAACTTCCTCAAATTCTTTTACTTTAATTATATTTTTTCAATATTTTGTGAGTTATAAGCTCCATAAAGTAATTCTGCTACCGTAATTGCAGACACAAAAATATCATCAATATCTATGGATGATATTTTTGTGTCTATTCCATTTAAACCTTTAAGCCAATAAATACATATATTTGTGTCTAATAAGTATTTCATAAACTAAAATCTTCCTTTCTAGATTCTCTAGAAGAATAAACATCATTGATAATAGATTCTGCATCTCTATTATCAACCCATGATCCAAATGTCTTTAACAAACGTTCTTTTCTATTACTATTATCCTTGTAGTCTTCAAGAAAAATAACTAAAACCTTCGATTTCCCACTCACTGGTACTTTTTCGTTTATAGTTATTTTTCCTTCATTATATATACCTTCTACAGCATGCTTCATACAAATCACCTGCTTCCTTAAAAACATTTTATTATCGTCTATTATTATTTTATCATAAAAACATAAAGTCTTCTATATTACTGACTGAACAGGTTTGTGTCAAGTAAAAGTTGGCATTTTTTATCATCCTATCAATTAGTTATTATTGCTTTGTTTTCAGATTTAATTGCGTGTCATTACTTAATTAAATAAATCTGGACATTCTCTCTTAAATAAGCGTTCACCCATTACTCCATTAATTGTGTCGACCACACCTTTTTTTTGCAACTAATATAGTTGGTTTTATCTATAATAATACAAGTTGTTATTAATTATTTTTTATAATTGTTTTCACCATAAGGTATCTCCCTCATGGATTTCCGCCTGTTTCATTGATGTTAAACCAAAGCTAATGTTGTCTTTATACATATTTATTATGCTGAATATATTTCTTTCTATTACTATATTATTTACAATAATCTCTATTAGGGTATTAATTTATTATGTTCTTTTATTCTCAAAATACTGGTGCAAACTTTTAACATCTACCTGTCTACCTGCACTTTATAGTCATCTCTCTTTGAATATCTGTTATCAATAATTATTATGTCACCTTTAAAAAATTCTGAATTTTGAGCGTTTACGCCACCTTCTTCATCCCATTTATCTGCTTCAATATCTTTATCTACATATTTGAAAACCACTTGATCATTTTTAATTCCTTCAATTACAAACTCTACTATTATATATCCGCCTTTTAACTGATTACTTTCTATATGTGGTTCTTTATCTTTTACTACAGGTATGCTTTCAGATGGTATAAAGTAAGCACCTCTCCATTCTCCTTCTATTTCATCCTTTGCTTCCATTGGAAATTTGTCTATAAGTGATAGAGATCCTAACTTATCTTTGTTATATATAATTTCTAAACTATCTCTATCACTTCCAACTTTAATAAGATATGTGGTACCCATATTGTAATAAAGATCAATCCTCTTGTCACTTCCCTTTGAAGGATCATTTGTATGGTAAAATCTTGGCTTTATTTCCACCCTGTCAACATCTCCTGAAAAGCTGTTTAATCCTCTGCTATTAAATCTAAAGAAAAATGCATATCCCTTTTTAATATGTGTATTTTTTATATCCAGTCTATTTCCAACAGGTAAATCACTTACCTTTAATTCTGCACCTTTAGACGTTCCGTCACTGTTATGGAAAAATGTCCTCCACGATGGATCTTCTATTCCTGTTATTCTAAAATTGTACAACTCACAAATAATTCTTATTCTATTGTTTGACAATGTAAATGAATTACCTGCTCTATCTTCTACATATACATTTAAATACCAGTCACCTGTGCGTATTTTGTCTTGATGTACAGGAATTTCAATTGCTTCATTTGTAGCTCTTCCTTCAGATGTTTTAATATCAAGCTCAACTGCCTCACCTTGATCTCCTTGACTATGCCATCTGTATATTACTTTATTAATACCACTTAAATTATCACTTACATTAAATGATATTGAGTTGTCAGGATGATAATAGTATCCATTCCATCCGTTTTCAAATCTTACTCTTCCAGTTTCATTATATTTAATTTCAGGTGGTGTATTGTCTATTTTGTATATACCAGAGTTACTGTTAAATAAGTTTGTTGGTCTTCCTGTATCTGGTAAAGAAGTAGAATTCCATTGAAGAAAAGTACCCCCATTTGGAATATTTGATGGAATCATTGTATCATTCCATGTCTTTGAACTAGAGTTCCAACCTCTAAGTGCTCCATTTAAAACCCATATTCCATCATTTTGCAAAGTAACTTTTCTAGCAGAATTTATATTCATTGACTTATTTTCATTATTTAATTTATTTTGTCCTTCTACTTTTATTTCTCCAGCTTCCCATGTTTGAGTATAAGCTCTCAAGACAGAACTTGTCCCTATATCATCATCACCATTATCATTTATATATCTGTAATTATAATTTCTGTCTATAGAATTTGATGCTTCAACAATTGTTACAGCATCTTCTGCTAAAGATATCAATACATCTATCCCCTTAACCCATTCACTAGAATAAGGAGTAAATATTATAGTTCCCTGTGCTTCACTTTGAGGTAATTCGTCATTTGGAATGTCCTCTGTTATATTCGTTTCTCCTGCTACTATGTATTTATATCTCACCCAGTGATGAAGATTATTTTCTGTAAGAATTATTTCTCTTTTTTTATCTTCTGTTTCAGTTTGCGTATTGTATATTCCTCCAGCATTTGTAGAAACATTGTTTGATTCAAATGTATAATTGATTCCATTAAAAGAAATATTACTTGGTACACTGTGTTCTAAAACACATAATTCAAGAATTTTAGGAAGTTCATCTTCATGTACGGTATCTTTCCATACAAAATCATTTTTTATCTTAACTGCTCCACTTTCATTAACTCCCCAATAGGTTTTTGTTATACTATATGGGACTTTTTTAAAAGCCTGAAAGTCACGCTTTTGGTCGTATCTAGTTTTAAAATCTTCTATAGTTTGCTGCCCCCAAGGAGCAGCGTTAATTGCTTCTTGAAGTGTGTTTGCAAGAGTGATACGTTGACTGTATCCACCTTGAGCATTTGTTCTAAATACTTCTATCTGGGCATTTAAAATAAGGAGGGTATCGTGATTGTCAAATACATTTTTAAGGTCATTTATGAGTAGGAGATTTTGAGTCATGGTGGGTGATTCTATTATTTGATTAAGATGGATGTCTTTTTCTAAAGTACCATGTGTTATTGAATGCCAATCTTCAAAGCTAACAAATTTTCTACCTAAATATGTGGAGTTGTCTTTGTAAATGTCTATGTTTACACCATTGGTTCTATATCTTACAGTTGCTCCTGGTGTTGCAGCCGTTGCCGTGGCTCGAAATACAAGACCTATTTTCTTAGAGGTATCATCATTATTATTTACTCTCATATAGTCACCAAAATCGACTACTTCATTTTTATTATCATCTATTGAATATATTAATACACTAGAGCAAAATGCTATAAAAAAAATTAATATACGTATATAGGCTTTTTTCAAACAACTCACCTCCTCATTTCTCTAGGTTCACTTAATGAAATTTGTTTTCTATATTTGTAATGCTTATCATCAGGATCATAATAAAAAGCAAACTCTAAGTCCATTTCATACCAAGTTTTTTGTTTTCTGTTATCTCTTATATCTAAGTCATTCTCAATATAATACTGTGCTACGCCTCTTATCCTAAACAACTGTCCATGATCAACATAAACATTGTATATATCTGTTTTAAAATCACCAATCATTATGTACTGTCTTCCCACTAGTTCATCATAGCGATCTTTCCCTGCATTTTCTCTGGAATAATAGGCTCCAAGCTTTTTTATATACTCATCTTTATCTACCGTTCTATAATCAAAAGCATGGTAAAGACTAAAGTATTCTTTTGCAGTTTCTACAACTCTATGAGCTGTTCTTATGCCAGCTTCTGTAGACAATTGTTCTTCCCTTGTAGAATAATGACTACTTGGGTTGCCATCCATATCAGTCCTGATAACATTTTCATAACCAATATTATCCTCATATTGGTTTAATCTCTCCTGCTCTTCTACTGTAAAAGGCTCATAAAACATATCAACTGTAACTATTGAAACAGTTCTAGTCTTTCCATCCCATCCTACTCTTGCCCCTAATGCTTCACTTACAAACCTTAAAGGAACCATTGTTCTTCCACTCATTATTACTGCACTTGTATCAAATACCATTACTTCATCATTGACCGTTGCTTTACTTTCACCTATTTTAAGTACAATACTTGTGTCACCTTTATTTACTGTAACCACCTTGTTTATATCATCCCAATCAACTTCACATCCCAACTTTTCACTTACAAACCTAACAGGTATCATGGTTCGACCATTAGTATCAATATATGGTTTGACATCGAAATCAATCAATTTACCATCTACAGTAACTTTCACCTCATTTGAAGCAAAAGATGTAAAAACAGATACAAAAACCATTGTAATTACCAATAAAACTGATATTTTTCTCATATTGATAGACCTCCCAATATAGATTTAAATTATTATGAAAAGCTTATGAACATAATAGAAATTTACAAAGACTAAAACACTATATAATTATTTTAACAAAAATTACAGGTATATAGCAACAGTTTATATTGAATTTAAATAAAGAAATGTATGAAAATAAGTCTTTCACTTTGTTTCAAGACTTTAAATAAAATCTACTTTCCATCTACCCACCTAAATTATTCAGTGAAATCATCTTAGAAGGCTATAGTAGTTAAATACTCTCATATTCATACTCTTTTGAAATGAATATTATTTTATCAAATACTTGCATATCAATAGTAATTTTATGTATATACTTCTCCCGATGTATAATAACCCACTACGACCTTTCATTATTAACATCTTTGCATTGATTACATCAGGATTATTCATATTAGTTTTATTTTGAAGCTCAATAGCTATCTTTCCTGCTTCCTCATACCTTTTCTGGTCAATTAATTCATACATATTAGAAATCATTTTTTTAGTATCAACTTTAAGAGAAGTTGTCTCCATAAAAGTTTCTAGTATATAATTTGCATCCCATCCATAAAGACTATCAAATTTATCAACTGTGATTCTATTATTTTCTTTATTAAGTCCTATCACATTATATCCTGAGCCTATTTCACCTAAAACCTGTGGTTAATGTGTAGTAACTATAAACTGTATATTATAACCTCATATGTATGTATGTTGCAATTTTTTTGCGATACAAAAAACAAGCATTTTAGATTACTAAATTTCAAATCAAGTTATGGTGTTTCTGAACAATTAAACCTTAGTGTTTTTTAATATTGCAGTATCCATATTTTTTTTATTTTTATTAGTCTGATAGATAATAATTCTCTTTAAATCTTCTTCCCATTTTTTGATAGCATTTTTATAATAAACGCTGCCTTGTACTTTTCCGACTTTTATTTTCACTTTTTCATTAATTAAATGCTCAATGTGATTTTTAGCCTTAGCATAATAGTCATAGTTGTCAATCACATATTTTAAAATATTAAACCTTGAATTGCTAGTAAGTTTTGAATCTGATACATTATAACCCATTTGATGCAAAAACGATTCTTTTTTTCTACCATTATAATAATCTTCTTGAATAGTTATTTTTCCGTTTTTAAGTTTTACTTGATTACTATTCTCAAAAAAAGTATTCATAATTAATTTATAATTGTTCTCATTATAAGCTCGTAGCTCTGTCTTTGTTGTATAATATTGGTTACACTTTGAACAGTAATTCGAAGAAATAACATATTCACTGTAATTCTGTTTTTTGTAATCAAAAACCAATACATTAACTTTTCGGGCTTCTAATTGATGTTTACATAAACATTCTTTTCTCAATTTATTTACTATAATAACTTTATATATATTTTTTTCGTTAGGAATAAGATTAATTGTGTTTTTACATGTGTTTTTTGAAACTTCATTTCGTATAGAAATGTTCTGTGTATTTTGCTGTGATATTTGATTTGTTTTTTTTGATTTTGCAACTATGTACTTTTTATTTTTACCTTTTTTAATAATGCTAATTATTTCAAACTCTTCACTAAAATATTTTTTAATCAAATCTAAAATAATTATTTCATCTACTTTTATTTTTAATTTGTTTGAGATATATTCTGCTAAAGTGTTTATTGGCATTTTATTAAAATTAGAATTAAATAGTCCTTTATGATTCCTTATAATGTACAGTATCTTATCTTTATGTCTATTTAGGAGAAATGTTTTAAAATTTCCTGTAGATTTTTGCATATACTCAGTAGTTATTAGAGTTTCTATTAACATGTTAATATCAGACAGAGAATTTTTCTGCTTTGTAATATTGATTATTTCTTTTTTAATATGTACTAAAGCAATAGCATAACATATGTAATAAGATAAAGTATTTTCATTGCATGTATATAAAGCTAACTTATTAGTCAAATCCTTAATAATTTCTTTGTAATTTGTATCAATACAAGAATACTTTTTTGATATTTCTTCTAATAAAACGACATTCTTAATATCAGTATTACTTTCCTTTAATTCAGAAACAACATTCAATACCTTCTGATTTATTTTCTCAAAAGACAGTAACTTCATCAAAAACCACCTCTTTTTTTTACAAAAGTACTCTTTCTTGCAGGTTTGAATCGCAACGAAAGAGTACTTTACATGTTATATAATTCAAATAACACACATCTTTAATAGTTAATTTTTTAAGCAGATAACTGATTTTTTATTTCCTTAGAATTATTTAATTCTTTTTCAATTAGTTCTTCTTGTATGATACTTATTTCATTATCTTTTTTAATC
The DNA here is from genome assembly GCA_008125075.1 of Acetivibrio alkalicellulosi. GTDB lineage: Bacteria > Bacillota > Clostridia > Acetivibrionales > Acetivibrionaceae > Herbivorax > Herbivorax alkalicellulosi. The sequence goes on from VLTH01000002.1 coordinate 1,485,914, forward strand.
AAGTCAATTTGAGTTATATTCTTTAAAAGTTTCACTAAAATTATATTGTTTTCAATTACTTTTTTCTCATCTGCTGAATACAAATTATAATCAGTTTGTTTAGATACTAAGTATTCTAAAACTGAAACTTGCTTTTCATATAATGTGAATAATTCTTTTATTCGTAATCTTAAATTAACACATACCTTTATAAGCTTGTTTAAAAAAGAAATTGCTTCATTCATCTTTATTATTACCTTATTAACTTCGCTTCGTGCTTCCTCTGCTTTACGCAAACTTGAATTACCTTTAGAATTTAGAAGTAATCCTGCTACTGCAATTGCAGGTCCAGCAGACATTGCACCTAATATTGTTGTACCAAGAGCTATACCTCCACCACCAGTAGCTAAAGAACCTCCACCTAGAGCAGCAAGGGTAGCTTTGGTTGCTGCTGCTCCACAAAGAGCACTGATTGGGGTACCAGTTGATGCTATGCCAAGAGTCATTGTTCCTCCATATGCAGCTAGTCCTGCTAAAGCACCCGTACCAGCTGTGAGAACTGTTTTGCCTAGAACTTCTATTGCTGTAACAGATATGCATTCAACCTCATCTAACTCATGTTTTGTTATAGAAAACTTTTCATCTTTGTTTTCTTCAAAAATAGGTCTATTTTTAATCATTTCAAAAGCATCTGAGAATCTTTTAAAACTTTTCCATACCTCAAGTTTTTGATTACCAAGCAAATCAAGATGTTCTATTGCCATTTTTTCTTTTTTGTCAAGCATCTCTTTCTTTTTATCATAATCACATTGTGCATTTGCAATAATTTTTTTAGCTTCATGAATTTTTTTAGCTCCTCCACAACCAGAAATAATCCCAGTTCCTCCAGATATCGCTGCAACTCCTATTAATACTAATGGTAATGGCATTTTTAAACACCCTCTCCTAATTTTACTTATAGACAATACTTTTAACATCAAACACTAAAATTAATTATAATTTTACTTTTACTGTATTTTATATTAGTTTTCAATTATATCGTCTAAGGCCTTATATGTATCCATTAGATTATTTATAGATAGTATTACCTCTTCTATTTTCTCGTCAGATACTTGAAAAATGTTTTGTATTTTTTTTACAAATTCTTTTTCCATCGTATCATATATGCCATCACCTAATATAAGTGCCATAAGTTCAATAAGCACTATATTTTTCTCTCTTGGAGAACATATATCTTTAATCTCAATTAGTACTGAATCTAAATCCCTTTTTGTTGAATAATTGCTTTTTGGTAATCCCATTTCATTACAATAAGCATCTACTATTGACTTTTGTTCTTGTGCAAAGTTATTATTTGACATCGCACCATGAATACTCAAGTCTAAAAACAGTTCTTTCTTTTTTAAATCTAATTGTGATAAATACATAATAAATCCCTCCATTTTTTTATTTTCATATTATGAGAACAGAATGTTTATCATTCATAAAGTCGTCTAATGATGTATATGGTAATTTAATATTTCGTTCAATAAGAGCTTTATGAAGTAGATAATTTAAATCTTCTATTGTTTCAGTTAAGCAAATTTTTTTATTTAACTTTCTTAGATAATTTATTTCTTGCTCTAACATATCATAATCTATTGACGCTAAATCTGATACATAATCAGTTAGTTTTTCGTTTATTTTCTTAAAATAGTCAAGCTTGTAATCAAATTCATTCTTGAGCTGATTTGAAAATGCTACAATTTTTTTAACTATTTCAGAATTATCTATATAATATAGCATTGATACAGACATTATTCCAGTTACAAGTGAACCAATAAAAGAAGGAAGTACATCAGAAATAATTGGTAACTTAACAGGATTCATTTTTGATATTGCCTCTTGAACTAAACTGCCACAAATAACAGATACACAAGTTGCAATAATTTTAGATACTGCTTTTAACATTTCACCAAAAGGTAAGTTATCTGGATTAAATACCAATATTTTTATAGCTTCAACTATTGTAGCCCAAGATTCACGTAATACTCTAGCAACAAATTTTACAGTAGTAAAAAATATATTAATAACTGTAGATGAAATAGATGCTAATATCCCAGCTAAAGCTCCATTTTTAAATTGTTCTATTAATTCCTTGTATTTTAAAGATACATTATCAAATGCTTTCTTTATAACACCAATAATTTTATTAAAAAACAATGATAACTCAAATTTTTCTTTCATTTCAGAAACTATTTTAGGAAAATCTTCTTTAATAGAAAACCATACCTCTGTTAATAATAATCCTAGGCATTGGCGAAATCCCATTTTATAACCTTTTTCAAGACTTGCTTTTACCGTTTGTTTCAAAAAGCTTTGGCTAGTATAGTATGTTCTTGCTATTTCTTTTTCATAGGAATTCCTTGCTTCTATATCCTTTTCTTTCAGTTCTTTTGAATCAATAGATTCTAATTTTTCAAGTTTGTTAAATTCTTTTTGTTCTTTACTAGTTAAATATTCTTTTTGATTTAACTCATTAATTCTATCCTTTCTAGTTTCATTTTCGTCATTTAACTTTTTCAAGAAATCATCAGAAGACTTTGCCTTTTTAGATCTGTTAATACTTCTATCTGTAGCATTCAAGTTAGTACTTCTATTAGCTAAATCGACCCCTGATAATCCTGCCAAAACTCTACCAGGATCATTGTGAATTTCTTTTGCAGAAATTGTGTGATCTAAATCATATCTATCATTTGTCGCAATAGTCTTTCCAGTATATGCATCTGTCAAATTTCCAACTCTCTTTTTTATACTATTCTCTTTATTAGTATTAATATAATTTTTATGTTTATGATAAGAATCAGAGTTATATTCACCTCTATTTTCATATTTTATTTGATTATTTATATTCGCATAACCCTTTACGCTATTATCTCTAACAGTATTAATCGTATCAACATCACCACCACGCCTATCTTGTATTAATAAAATATCAAGACCAAATGAAGTGATTATACTCCTAACTATTACTTTTTCATATTCTTTAAAAATATTTTTTAATACTGACGAATCATTGCTTAGCTTTTCATCTATTATAACAATGTCTTCATTATCTATGTCTTTAACAAAATTTAGTATATTAGATTTGTTTTTTTCTTTTTCATTGTCTATTTTAGATTCATTATTACTAGTATTCACACCCATACATCCTTTCAAGTTAATATGAAAATGTGCATTATTAAATATATTCAAATAGTTTTTAATCTTTTGTGAATTTCCCAGATAAATTAATTTACTAAAAATCAATGAAAGCTACAAGTAATGACAAGTCAAGCCTTGAATGAACATATTTTTCATATTTTAATAAACTTTTCTTACTTATTAAGATTTCGACATGGAAATAAAAACTCCTTCTTAAGTAGTTATATTTTTTATAATAAATTTCACTTCAAACTTAAATGTTTCAATTAATCACTTTTATTAACAGTGTTAGTACTAAAAAAATGTATCTTACTAAAATATTCTTTCTAATTGCCTTTGCAATAGCGTATTATAATAAAGGTGGCTCTGCATTTCCAACTTGAATGTATTGGTTAGTTCTTCTCTAAACTTTCTTTTGAGTTAATTTTGATTATCTCTTCTCTTACCATTTTTTACTCCTTTAATTATTATAATACTGTATTAATTTTAAATGAAATGTCTTTCTTTAATTTACTATATATGTGTATTATTATTTGCATTTTTTACAGTTGCTTTAAAGTGATCATAGTCTCTTGCCCAATCACAAATTATATCATTTTTTGTGTTTACAGCAGCAAAGTGCTTTTTAGCACAATTTATTTTGATTTCTTCTACTTCTGTCATATCTTTCTTTTCCTTATCACATTTAGTCTCTATAATAAAAAATATTTTGGCTTTCTCTTCACTGACTTTGTAAATAATAGCCCAGTCTGGTGAGTATCCTCCTAAAGGAGTATCTATTACAAACTTACCCTTCTTTATTTTAGTAAATAACAGTACATTTTCATCATTGTCCAATTCTTTTGCAAATTCATATTCGCCATCACTTCCTACAGAAACATATCTGTATAATGATTTTTTACTTTTTTCTTTTGCTTCAAATACTCTTGACCCTATTTTTGTAGTATCAATAGTTCCTAGATCAAATAATTCTTTATATTCAAAAATATAGTCATTTATTATACTGTATTCTATCCTCTTTGCCTCATGGACTGATAACTGTCGTTTTATAATTTTTAATACTTCATCTAAATAAGTTTGTCTTTGAAGAAGATCACTATCTTTCATAAGAGACAATATTTTAATGATAGATTGTCTTGGAAGCCTGGTGTGTTGCATAATATAGTTTATAATTTCAATGGCAGACTTTGTTATCTCTATTCTCTCATCTACTTCATACCTACTAATCGTTTCATTTTCTAATTTTGCACCTTTTTTTCTATCCATTTTCATTTTAGCTTCTTTTGCAACTATATACTCACTTCCTCTAGCTATTCTAGAATTAATTTCTATAGCACAATCTTTAATAAATCTTTCTTCATCAATATTGACCTTATATAAAGTTCGTTTTTGAAGTCGTTCCCTTAATTCTTCAAATAGTTTGCTAAAATATGAGTCGCTGATAAACTTAGAAAACTCATTCTTTTTTGTCTTGTCTCCATTTATAAATTCAATTCTTTTACTTTCTTTTTCTTTCATTCTTTCAACAATCTTTTCTTTTATTAATTCTCCATACTTTGATAGTGTAGGATCTGTAAATACAACTTTATCAAGTTCTGCAATATTATTTGTTATTAGTTTGTTTTTATTTTTATCAATTATTTTATTATCAACAAGCTCTTTTATAAGCTTTTCAACAAAATATGGACTTACTTCTTCATTTGTAAATTTTTCAATAATATTTTTTATTTTTAATGCATCGTCTGTTGAAAAAACTTCTTTATCAAAAGATGCATCCTCATTATATTCATTTTGTAATGACTGGGCAAAAGTGTCATAATGCTCATTTGCAATTACCGTAAGAACATTTATTTCAGGTTCTTTTCTTCTTTCACCATTAGTATCAACAGCAAGGCGTAATCCTCTTCCTATCTCCTGTTTTTTATATATTTCTGACTTTGTATTTCTAAGCATACATATTTGAAATACATTTGGATTATCCCAGCCTTCTCTTAGTGCCGAATGTGCAAATATAAAAGACAGTGGTTCATTTAAAGATACCAATTCATCTTTCTTATCTAATATAAGCTGAATTCCCCTTTCAACTTCTTCAGGAGTTTTTCTTATTTGACTGTCATCATTATTATAATTCCATTTTGAAGTGTTTACTTCCACTATGTTTTTATTTTTATCAACAGCAAAATATCCTTCATGTATTTTTCCTTCATCTTTTAATGAAGGCATCATATTTAAAAGCTCATTTAATTCTAAATTTCCAGGTGATATTATATTTTTATACTCTTCTTCAAATATTCTTGCATATTCACCTTTAGTATCTGCTCTTTCATAGTCCCTATATTTTTTTACTTCATCAATAAAGAAAAGGCTTAAAACTTTAACATTATATCCTGCTTTTAATAAATCATATTGTTTCTCTAAATGCTTTTTTATAGTGATCTTTATTTGAGTTCTTATATAGTCTAGTTCTAATTTATTAAAATTGTCTTCACCCGGAAAAAACACCCCTATTCCACTAATTTCAAGACCGCAAATCTCAAGCCCATCTTTTTTATGAGGCTCTTTTACCACATATGAATCTTTATATTGCTTAAGTCCTCCAGAAAGTTCAAAAAGGCTACTTCCCTTCTTAACATCAACATCTGTGACCTTTACTCCACTGTCTGTATTTCGTAAGATTTCTATTTTAGCAGTAAAATCACTGTTAAACTTTATATATCTAACATAAGGAAAATCTTTGCAGTTTTCCACTTCACTATATACTGTACACACCTCTATTTTTTTAACAAGTCCTTGTTCGTAGGCATCAAAAGAGTCTAGTTTGTAAATGGGATTGTAAAGCTTTTTATGAGTAGCAGAGTACCTAAGACACAAGGCTGGATTTAATTCCAATAAAGCCTTCATAGAACTCGATATTTTTTTCTCATTTCCCTCTATTCTTTGAGGCTCATCTATTATAACAATAGGGTTCATTTTAGATAATAGTTTCCAGTAAATTTTACCCCTTTCATCCTCTTGTTGAATCTTAGTCTTTCCACTATTAAAAGATTGTATATTCATAATTGCAATTTGCAGCTTATTTGAAGTTATAAACTCCTCAAGTCGTGTTATTTTTTTTGAATCATATACAAAACTATGCTGGCTAATATCTATGCCATTGTATAATGTAGCAAAATGCCCTGAAAGCATCTGAATACTTTTTTCAATACCTTTTCTAATTGGAATTGTAGGTACAACAATAATATATTTACAAAATCCATAGTTTAAATATAGCTCAATAATACTTCTTAAATATGCATATGTTTTACCTGTTCCTGTCTCCATTTCAACTGTAAAATGCATACCTTCAAATTTTCCCGTACAAAAGCCCAAATGCCTTGACTGAACTTCTTTTAAGTTATTTACTATCTCTGTTTCAACTAAAGATATTTTGTTTGCAAAACCATACTCAGTTTCTTTAAGACCAAACTGATATCCTCCAAATTCTAATGATGAGCTTCCCATATTTTTAGGTTGTCCTAAGAAAAGGTCTTTAACTGCATTTATTGATTCTATCTGGTGTTTTTGGTCGCTTTGAAAATGAAATTTAACTTTTGACACAATTAATGACCTCCCCTATATAAATTCTACAACATGAGTAAGTTCATGCTTTTTAATATGTTTTACTCTTTTTAATTGAACATCAAGCCTTTTTATTGTATTTATTTTAAACGAGATATTTCCACCAAATGAGCTATCTCTAAATATTACTTTGACAGGCTCTAATTCTGCAATTTTATCTATCATCTGTTCATCTATTGTATCTTCAAGGCAAACAATAATACTTCCTTGCAATACATATGTCCTATCGCCAATTGTATCAAGCTTTTCTATATTGGCTGTAAGAGGTATATTGTGATGCCTTAAAAGTATTTCATATACAATATCAATGTCACTAGCACCATCTACAAAATCATTTTCAAGATTTTTAACTTCATACATGGCAACTTGTTTTTCATTTACAGCTTTCTTTGTTTTAATTTCGCTTTTATTCCACATAATATTGGTATCATCTAATCGGAATACTTTAAACCCTATGTCAAGGTTTTCTATACCTTCCTTGTCTTTATTTTCTTCTTTAATTTTTTCCCCAGCTCTACGTATACGCTCTTTTCCTATTTCGCATATATTTTTATACCCTGCTTTGTAAGCCTCGTCATCTTCTGATGTTATTTCTGGAATTTGAACCATAATAAAAGTACGTGAAGAATCTTCCTCTATATTTAGTTCCATCACTGCATGAGCTGTACTCGCTGAACCTGAAAAGAAGTCTAATATAATGTCATTTTCTTTATAAGGTAAAAGGTTAATTAAGTATTTAATTAATTTAGTAGGTTTAGGTTGACTAAAAATTTTATCATGCCTAACACACTGTGCTAAATCTTTAGTTCCATCACTATTAAAACCTACATCCTCTCCCCTCATAAATGTGTCTGGAGGTTGACCTATTTGAACTTGATTTAAATATCTTTTAGCTCTCGGCTCTTTACCATTAAAATCCAATTCATTGTTGTCTTCCATATATCTTAATGTTTCTTGTGAATATCTTGGATAAGAACCTTGAGGTGCTTCCCAAGTGAATCCATTTTTAAAAGTAAACTTATATGGCTTAGCATAATTCCTAGCATAAATGGGATCTAGTTTGTAAAATCCCTTTCCATCATTGTCATTTAATTTATAATTATCAGATTTGTCAACCTTAGCTCTTATAAAATTATCTTTATTTTCAGAATAAAAACTTTTGCTTTTTGCATATACTAATATAAAATCTGAGTTACGATTAAAATCTTTACTTGAATTTCTAACTGTATGCATAGACCTTCGAATTAATGTTGCAAAAAAATTATCTTCTCCAAATATTTCATCACATATTGCTCTCAAATTACTTACTTCATTATCATCTATACTTATAAATATTACTCCATCGTCACTTAATAAATTCTTTGCTAGCATCAATCTTGGGTACATCATGTTAAGCCAGTTTGAATGATATCTCCCATTGCTTTTTTCATTTTTCACAAGTCTTTCTCCATCTTCTGTCCTATCACCTTCTGCAATTTCATTTTCCTTTTGACCCATAGAAAAATCATCTTTAAAAATGAAATCATTTCCTGTATTATATGGAGGGTCTATATATATCATTTTTATTTTTCCATAGTAGCACTGTTGTAAAAGCTTTAATACTTCTAAATTGTCACCTTCAATATAAATATTTTGTGTGGTGTCTGGATTTTTACTTTCTTCCTCAACAAACTTTAATGTTCTACCACCTATTCCACCTAAAGCCTTTGATTTAGCTAAAGTTTTCCCAGGCCAAGTTAGCTCATATTTTTCCTTTCCAACTTCTACAAAGTCCCCAAGCATTAGTTTTAACTGATCAAAATCTACTTCTCCATCTTTTATAACCTGCGGAAATAGTTCCTTTATTTTTTGCAAGTTTTCATTAATACCATTTGAAATTTCAGCTTCAATTTTTTTAATTTCCATTTACCCATCCCCCTAATATTCATCTATCATCATAATATTTTCATATGTTTTTTTCTTTTCATTAGATAGCTCTATTTTATCTTTCATACATAAAGTCTTTGGCATTTTAGCCACTATACTTTCATATAATTCAATAAGGCTTAAGACCTTTTTAATTTTATCAAAATTATAATAAAACTTCATCTCAATTATTTTCTCATAATCGCTTATACTTGAATGTTTAAAAATTAACATAAGTTTTAAAAAAATCTCATAATAAAGTCCACGTATATCTTTATTTAAAAGCTCTTGAAAGCTTAAATACTTTGAAAGCTTCCCTTTTAAATCAGAAGATATTATATCATTTAATACCTCCGTATTTATATGCTTTTCAATAACTATTTCGTCAGTATTTTGCTTACTAAGTCTTTTTAATGCTAAAGAATAAAAAAAGTTTTGGTAATTGTCTATTACATAAAAAACAACAGGTTCTTTAAATACCATATGAAGTTCACTAGTTATAGGCAAAAAAGATTCTGCCTCTTTTACTTCAAACTTTAAAAATTGAATTGTGCTATAATTATAATCTTCACTTCTATAACTTAAAAAATCTCCACCTCTTATATTTAAATACATTTGAACACTTTTTACATCTTCTCTAATTTTTGTTCTCACTTTTGGAGATATTTTTAAGTTTTCTAAAAACGCCTTTTTGTGAACCTTATAATTACATTTATACTGGTCTGGAAAATCAAACAAACTATCACCCCTGTTCAATTATTAAAAATGATATTAGTTCGTAATCATCAGAGCTTCTTTCAAAAAACATATTATCAAGACCTCCAAAGTCAAAAATACTTCCAGCATTTATATTTTCCTCTTCTCCAGTTATACTTGCAATAGCTTTATTTATTAGTTCTGAATAAAAGGACATGTCATTTGCTTCATTAGTTTTTTTGTTGAAGTTTTCAAACAATTCCTTATCCACATTATTTTTACCATAACATAAAGCTCTCATTATTTTTAGTATTTCTCTTGCTTGTCTATTTTCATAATATATTTCGCCATCCTCCTTAACATATACTATAAAATATGGATAAAGAGGACTTTCCTTTTTTATTTTTTCATTTTTATTATCAGTAATATTTTTAAAGCAAAAAACAGCACCTTTCATATCTCCTCTAGTGATTGAGTAAATACCTTTTGGCACCTTCTTTATATTTGGATTTTCTTTTAGATATACTGCCAAGTCAAATATATAGTCATTCATATTAAGGTCTGTTAGAGAAATAGAATCACTTACATCATCAATATCTACCACTTCATTTTGAAGCTTCTCTAAATGTTTTTTTCTAAAATTAAAATCATTTAATTCAGGAGATAATAAATCTTCATCCCCCGATGATGCAAGATTTGATGTTACCATTTTACCTTTAACTCTAGCTTCTAAGTTTAAGTAGTCATTTAATTTTAAATCAGGAAAAAAGTTTACCATTGCTATTTGATTATTTTTACTTCCTATCCTGTCTATACGTCCAAATCTTTGAATTAGTACAACTGGATTCCATTGGATATCATAATTTATAACACAATCACAATCCTGCAAATTTTGCCCCTCTGATATACAGTCGGTAGCAAATACTATATCTATCTGTTCACTGTCAGGGAGTGTCTTTTTTAGCTTTGATTGTGGAGAGAATCTTCCTAATACCTTGTTAAACTCTGATCTAATATTTTTCAAAGTTGTCTTTGGCTTTTCCGATCCAGTTATCAATGAACTATGTATACTATATTTATCTAAAAGACACTTTGACAAATTTTCATATAAGTATTTTGCTGTATCTGCAAACGCACTAAAAATAAGGATTTTTTTATTTCCACTATTATACGGAGTATTTTTAATCTTATCCTCAATAAAATCTTTTAAAATATAAAGCTTTTTATCCCTTTCATTTTCTAATACTTCATCTATTTGTTTTAGCATATTTTCAAGGATATCTTTATCATAAGCAAGATCATTTAAATAACGATTTTTATCAAAATGATCAAGTTTTATTTTGTGTTTGTATTCAAAATAAAGTTCTTCACTTTCCTCATCAAATTCCTCATCAAATTCAACTTCTATAGATTTTTCCAGTGAATTTATAATTCCATCAATTCTATGTATCATTCTTCTTATTGTCATACCAAAAGAATATATTGAGCTTTCCATCCTTTTAAAAAGATTGAATCTGTGCAAAATAAGACTATTTTTCTCCCTGTCTTCAAGGTAAAAAGTAGTTATTCCTCCTTTGGCATTTTGCTTAAATAAATCGCTATAGTAATCTTGATATTGAATTTTCAAGTATTTCATGGGTGAATAAGCACTCAAAAAAAGTCTTTCCACTTGAAGGCTTATTTCTTCAAATTTTAAAAGATTTTCTTTTTGATCTATAGCTGTTCTAAATGTTTTAGGTGGTAATTTTACTGGAAATTTACCTATTTCATCAGTTCCATAATATGCAGTAATGTGCTTTCTACTCCTTGAAATACTTATCATTTCTAAAAGCTTATAAAACTCTGGAAGCAATCTATTTAAAAGACTATTCTTTAATTTGTTTTCGTCATCGTTCCACTCATTTATTATTTTTTGGTTTTGAACTAGTGTATTACTTATACTTTTTATTCCTTCTTCTGAAAATATATCATCTCTGTCTAATGTTATTATACTAAGTTGATTTTTCAGGTCGTTTAAAGAGTTATTTACAGGTGTTGCTGATAAAAGTAATACTTTAGTCGTAACTCCTTTTAAAATAATATCATTTAAAAGCTTATCATATCTTGTAACTCTCTCATTTGTAGCATTTCTATTTCTAAAATTATGAGATTCATCAATAACTAATAAGTCGTAATTGCCCCAGTTTATTCTTTCTAAATCAAGTCCTTCCTCAGTCCTTCCAAATTTTCTTGTAAGATCTGTATGGTTTACAATATCAAATGCAAATCTATCTTTAAAAAATTCATTGTCTTCATAATTATTTCTAAAAGATGACCAGTTATCGTGAAGTTTTTTAGGGGTTAATACCATTACCTTATGCTGTCTTAACTCAAAGTATTTTATTACTGCTAATGCTTCAAAAGTTTTACCTAGTCCAACACTATCTGCTATAATGCACCCATTATATTTTTCTATCTTATTTATTGCAGATAACACTGCATCTTTTTGAAATTTAAATAAACAATTCCATATTGTTGTATTTTTAAATCCTATCCTATCTTGTTCAAATTTATTTACATCATCAAGGTTTTGTCCAAAAAGCTCATATAGTGTGTAAAAATAACAAAACTCTGGTGAATGATCCTTGTATATAAAATCTAAACTTTCTAAAAGCTGCTCTTTAAAATCTTCTGTATACTCTTTATTGTTCCACAAATAATCAAAACTTTTTTTGATTTTATTTAGGCTTTCAGAATCTTTTATTTCCACATTCATTCTTAAACCTTCAAATTCATCCGAATTTCTTTTATTTAACTCTAATGATGAATCTCCAAATATTGCATATATATCATCTGCATATAGAACGTTACTTTTTACAGCTTGATTATTTTTGATTTTCTTTATATTTACATTGTTTTTTATAAAATCAGACATGCTTTTTGCCAAAGCCAAATGAGATAAAGTAGTTTTTTGAGCTATATCATAACCACTAAATAAAACATTATTTGTCATTTTCGTAATTTCAAATTCTCTTGATACTTGATTAATTGATGTGTATGGTGATTCACGTAGTATTATGTTGATTTTATTTAGTTTTGTTAGCATGGATTGTAATTGGCTAAAAACAGATAACGTTAACTTATCATTAATAATATTTAACTCTTTTATCTTATTGTTTTTTATAATCCCCATTAATTTTTCAATTAATTGTTCATTTGTAGATATCATATTAAGGTTACCTCTTTATCTGATTTTCATATTTTAGTTGGTATTACTTAATACTTCTTAAATTGTCTTTACTTTATTCTATATAAGTTTATCTATTTTTGCAACATGAATTGACAATTTTTTTCAAAGTTAAAGTATTTGTAGAAAAAACAATACTTACTATATCAATTAGCTATGCCCTGTTCTTTCATATAAGTCACATACACATGCGCAGCCTCATTCATTCGCATTGGTGATCTTTTTGCTCATGAATGTCTATTTTGACATATCCTTCTACAATTTCAACTACATTATCAAACTATACTTCCCCATTCCAAGGCTGCACCCCTTACCTATATGAAGAATTTCGCCTGCCCTCAATAAAGACATAAAAGGTGTCAATTCTCCTGCAAATGAAATTTTGCCCACATATCCACTCATTGGTATCTTGTTTCCTGTCCTTCCAGAAACCCTGACCCAATCATATACTTTTAAATTATCTTTTATTGTTTGTATTTTTTTAGAGCTTTCTATAATTTTGTCAAACTTTAATCTGGCATCTATTTTATAGTGATAAAAAAGCATTAGCTGTAGTCTTCTAAGAATATTTCTCATGATTACTTCAAAGTCAACACTTGATACAAGCTTTCCATTATGAGAAGCTTTAAAAGGTGTTTTAAATTCTAATTCAATTTTTTTCGCAACATAAGAAGACTCAAATGTAATAAGGCTTTTTTCCATTATTTTATTTAAGCACATATTATCTTTAATAAATATAGTTTCATTACTTAATCCACAATTGACAGACTGAACTACAAACTGCCCCTTATTTTTACCTAGCCCACAAACACCCATTTTTTCTACGGAACTAATAATAAAACCATTGTACTCACATGCTTTTCCAAATATAGTCATAGAAAACTTGAATTGTTCGCCCTTTTTTATATAAGAATTAATACTATCTGGCGGGTCTATAACATAAGGTACTGGCATATTAACAGTCGCCGATCTTAGTTGATTTTCCTTGTCCACAATCCCCATAAATATGTAAGCATACGGACAATCTGAGCTTAAAACACATGATCTGCAATCATCCCAATCCATATTACATACAAGTTTTTTAAAAGCATTTCCAAAAGCACCCCTTAAGGCAGATCCTTTAAAATTATTCATTTGAATACTCTCACAGCTCAGACAATTAAAGTCTAAAACATGGTATATAAATTTGTTTTGTGACATATCTTTTTTCCTTTTCAATTATGTCTGAACTATTACTTCCGCTCTAAATTGAAATAGAAATGGAAGTATATTTTCAGCACCCCTTATTAAAAATGTTTGTGCGTTTTAGGTTTATCAATTTTTAGTTTATACCATGTAAAAATGATAAGTCAATATTTAAAACAGTATAAAATTAACACAACCTTTATATTTCAATTGACCAAATACACTTACCCTCTTGATTTTTTCTTACAAGTACTCCCATTTCAATATCTAAACGATCTACATTTATGCTGTCAAATAGTAGAGATAGTTTATTCTCATAATGTTTAATATCTTTATCAAGGCTTCTAAATTGTTTTTTAAGTTCTAATAATTTATTAGCCAACATGAGAGCTGATTTATTTATATTTATTTCTTCTTTAATTTCATTAATCTTTTCATATGAGGTATTTGAACTAACAGGCAGGGTAACTTTTTCATTCTCTAAACTACTCATTGCATGTAAAACAGGCGATGGGTAACACTTCTTAGGAAGCTTGAAATAGCAATTACAGTTAAAGGATGCTGTTATTTGCTTATACTCATCTCGAATTTTCAAACAGCTCACTGGTCTAGAAGGCATATTATTTATAAACTTTTCAGTTATTGAGTACTTATAATTTAATGTCCAACTCATAATTTGATGTATAAAGCTTTTACCTAAATCTCCAATATGACCGATAATAAATAACAGGGTCAATCTTTCAGAATGAATAAGATATCCTGTGTCTTTAGCTTTAAAACACAAATAGCGTGTTAGTTTACAACCATTAAGCACATCTTTTATGACTTCAGATTCTATCTTTAAATCATCCAATGGTTTATTTATCCAGTTTTCATTATTTTGATTATTATTAATATAATTCTTGTCATATACTCTAATAACTTCTTTTACATTTTCATAAGAATTCTTGCATAAGGTTTCTATATAGCTGCCTTGATCTAAAAATGATACTCCATCATCATCAATAAAACGACTCTTTTTGTTAGTTTTGTAGTGCTTTAATAGAGGCAATCTTATTCTTTGTCCTTCATTATCAGGTTTTCTCTTTGCATTTAATGGAAACACATCAATAGTAATATCATTAGGGACTTTTCCTGCTTTATATATAATGGCTCTAGCTAATAAAACTGCATCTTGTGCAGGTATCCATCTTTGAAAAAAGAACCAGACATGCCTTCCTCTATATCCACTATCTTCAATGTATGCAAAAAGTCCACATTGTTCAGAAGTTCTTTTAATTTTAACAGCATAGTTGTGAGTTGTTACAACAAAATTTTTAATTTTTTCAGGTTCGCCACCTGTCTCAATTAATATTTTTTTTACACACATCTATATCAAGCATTAAAAATTTAACTGTATTATTTGCTCTTTGAATATAAGTTGTCAGTTTAAAACTCTCTTTTAAGCTATCTTTGACAAGTTCCTCTGTAATAGGTTGATATTTAGTTTCATATACCCTCACTCCATTACAATCTAAAGACTCAATTGCATATAATTCATCTCTGCATATAAATAAATCACAATATTTTATAAGCTGCTTATTATCTAATTGGAAATTAATTTTATCCTCATATCCTTTCTCATCAGGAAGCTTAGTCAATACATTATTTTGCAATTCATTTTTCACATCTTCCATAAGTGAAAGTTTAATATTAAAAACATGATTAGCGTGTAAAAACAATTTATTATCTGTATAAATCTGAGCAATTTCATCTAATTTATCAATAGCTTCTATACCTTTAAAATGAAATTCTTCCCATGCTGAGAGTAATTTTATTTCATTTTTATCAGATATATTTTTTATATAATCATCATTTATTTTAATTTCATTATATCTTTCATATTCTAATAATGCCATTGAAAACTGACCTTTCTTTTGCCAAATAGATGTTAAAATAGCTATACTATCTTTATCATTGCAACAATAGCCCCAACGTGTTTTTTTTAATTCTTCAAACCTTTCCTCATTGTTGTTTAAAATAGCTCTGTTCAATTCAAAAATATAGTGTATGATATTGCAAGGTGTTTCCATTTCCCAATCATAATATTGTTCCCAACCAACAATAATATCTTTAACTTTATCAAGCTTAATATTATTATCTAATTCTTTATTTATCCAAACTTCTTCCAATTTTTCTTTTAACGCTTCCCTTGCTTTACCTGGCGTTCTTCTTCCTGATGAATCAAAATAATAACCTAAAAAGTCAAAACCTGTTGTAATATTTGTTATAAGTGTCTTTTCCTCCTTTAATTCAAGTCTAAGGGGTTTTAGTATATCCCTAATCTCATCTAATAGTTGTTTAATAGTTTCTTCATCTTTTGATAATACAATAAAATCATCGGAATAACGAATATATTTTACCGTTTTATTCTCTATTAAATGATCAAAATCATTGAGATAAATATTTGATAGAAATGGCGATAAAACGCCACCTAAACATAAGCCTGTCATATTTTCTTCAGGCTTAAAACTACTATCATTAATAGTAGGAGTTTTGACAAGCTTCATAATAAAATTTACAGCATCTAAATTATCAAGTTTTTTATAAAGCATTTCTTCTAAAACTTCATGATTAATGCTGTCAAAATAGTCTTTTATATCTGATTCTAAAATCCAATTAAAATCATCTTTGATAAAATCTAAAACTTTATCTAATGCTAACTTTGCAGACCTACCTTTTCTATATGCATAGCTTGATGATGAAAATATAGGTTCAAAAACAGGCATAATTACATTTAGTACTGCCTGTTGAACAATCTTATCACATAAACACATTAATCCAATGGTTCTTTGTTTTTCACCAAAATTCACTGCTATACATCTTATAGGCTTAGGCTCATAAGACCCACTTGTAATAGCCTCCTGTAGTTCTTTCAAATTGTCTTTTGCATTTATTTGAAAGTCATTAACAGTCATATTGTCTATCCCAGAAGCTACGTGTTTTTTTCGTATTTTATTCCATGCCATTACTAAATTATCATATCTAGCAACATTAGATATAAAATTCACATTAAAACACTCCCCTATATTAAATTATTATTGTTTTCTGCTGGTGCAAATCAGCCCCCACATTTTTACTTCCAATTGAATGTATTTTCTCTTTGCATTGTCCACATAGTTTATAAATTCTCAAGCTATCAGTATCTTCTGGGTAGCTATTAAATATTTCTTTTATTTTTGTTATTAATGTGTCATATTCTTTTTTATCAATTAAACATTCAAATACACTATATTGAACACGAACTCCATAATCTTTCATAACATTTGCAATCTTATTTCTTTTTTTATCTAACTTAATATCATAGGAAAATATATAAAACCCTCTCATATGCTTAGTTCAAACGGTTCATAAATATTGCCATTCATGACCGACTCCTTTAGTTTTAAACATTGCTCCTGCATACATTTTAAATATGTATTATCATTTTTAAACACTCTTACTTCTGAATATTTTGAAAATTCATCCCAAAATATAGAAAACCCTTCTTCAGTTAAAATAAATGCTCCATCCTTTTGTTTTTGAAAGTGATCTATACGTATTATGCCTTTATTTAAAACATACAAGGTGAAACGGTCAATTAATGGTTGTCTAAATTCTTCAATCATGTCAAATGCTAATGATTTTCTTCCCATACATATACCATGTAAAAATCCCAATTGAACTTCAAAACCAATTGATTCAAGAATTGATGCCATTCTATTGGCAAGTATGGTATAACCTAAATTTAGTATTGCATTTACAGGGTCTTTTGCAGGTCTTTTAGTTCTTAACTCAAAAGAAAAATTTTTCTTCAACATAGCAGAAAAAACTTTAAAATACTTTGCACTAGAAGATCCTTCTAGTCCAAGGAGTTCCTCTCTTCTGTTTGCGTTGTCAATTTTGCATAAAGTTTCTTCTAGTTGCGTTAATATATTTTCAAAGGGATGGTTTTTATGTGACCAAAGATATTTTCTTGTCAGAACAATCTGATTTTTTATTTTACCTTTCACAATAGTTCGCATTAATTGATTTCTGAAGTCTTCATCATAGTATGCTTGAAAATGTGCTAACTTAACAAATATATTCCTTGAATTATCTGACTTTGCAACACCTAAAATTCTTCCCCCATAGTTCATAAAAACCACATCAATACCTAAGTAAAACAAAGCATGTAAAGCTTGAGTACTTATTTGAACACTTCCAACAATATTTACCCGTTCAATGCGACTAAGAGGTAGCTCTATAAGCTTTTTACTATTCTTTTCAACCCTCAAACTATCGCCACATTTACGAATATATGCTCCAAATTCCTTAACATATAACTCTGGCATATTATCACCTATTTAAACAACTTCAATCCTCTAGCACGAGGCACTTCTCCTTCAACTGAATGGAGTTATTTCCCTAATCTTTATATTGAAGGTTTCAATCCTCTAGCACGAGGCACTTCCCCTTCAACTTTGTACTGCAGACTAGAGTAGTGAGTTCTTTTTATCTGTTTCAATCCTCTAGCACGAGGCACTTCCCCTTCAACCCTATGGGATGTAGCGGTCAACATTGGTGATGACATTTGTTTCAATCCTCTAGCACGAGGCACTTCCCCTTCAACAAAATCGGAAGTCGGAAAAAAAGGGGGTGTTTGTATGTTTCAATCCTCTAGCACGAGGCACTTCCCCTTCAACAAAGAAAAAAAGAAAAGAAAAAGAAAAGAAAAAGATGTTTCAATCCTCTAGCACGAGGCACTTCCCCTTCAACCATAGTAGAGGCTGCAGTAATAGCCTCTAACTAAAAAGTTTCAATCCTCTAGCACGAGGCACTTCCCCTTCAACTTCTAGGGGAAAAAAACAATAATAAAAAAATAATTGTTTCAATCCTCTAGCACGAGGCACTTCCCCTTCAACAAGAAGAAAAAAAGAAAGAAGAAAAAAAAGAAAGATTGTTTCAATCCTCTAGCACGAGGCACTTCCCCTTCAACCGAAGTATGGCAATGATAATCACTATGGTGATGGCAGGTTTCAATCCTCTAGCACGAGGCACTTCCCCTTCAACAGACCCATTTTGAAGCCAGCTTATATCAAGGCTTTCAACCCCCTAAAACTCGAATGATTTCAAAATAACTTCCTTTTTTTCTCATTTTTATGCACTTCCATTTTAATACATCAACTAAATTGCTTAAAACGCTTAAAAATCAACACCAAACTTTTTATTCAAAAGCCTATTTGGAACTCTTATCCATTGTAGTTTTCTGTCAATTTATATTGATAAAAAACTCTTATATGTAATTTTATAATATATATAAATAAAAATCAACTCAAAATATTTTTCAGGGTACAATTTATAATTTTGCACCATTTATTTTTTTCTTTCCTCATAATGTAATTATTACAAAAGAGCAACTTTGACAATGCTTTACCGTTACTGTTTTTTCCAGATTACTTCTATGTCCGGCTCAGCTTCCATCATAAGTAAAATTATTTATTTGTATTAATGTGACATTTTCAATGTTATCAATAAATTCAATAATAGTCCCCAAATTTCACTAGCTGAAATTTTTCATCTGTTCTTATAATTTTTGATTTTCATATAGTGCATTTTCTCTAGCTTGGTACTGAGCAAAATGATGTTATAAACTTGATTTTTGACTCATCATAAAAAAGAAAGATTAGGTTAATTCTACTCCTCCTTTTCTAGTTCTCTCTTTAATTCTTCTATAGATAGGGGTACTGGAATCAAAACGCAGATTTTATACTCTAAGGACTAAAATGTTCTGAAATGCACGTTTTACTATACTCTAAGCTTGTACCCCTTGAATAGTAAGAATTACACAGTATCAAAGACTGTTTCTAAATCAATTTCAAGGTCAGGGAAAATTGATACTTTTATTTTATCTTCTTCTGTGTACATGTCTGGCCTTCCATATCTACCGTTTGGCTGTAATGTAAATACGCTTACAAGTTTCTGGTCAGGTTCTACCACCCAATAGGCTTTAACTCCGGCTTTTTCGTACTTGTTAAACTTTATAAGCCGATCATTCTTGACTGTTGAGGGAGATAAAATTTCAATAATCATATCTGGAGAACCCTTACATCCCCTTTCATCAAGCTTAGAACTATCACAAACAATACTTATATCAGGCTCAACCACATTTTTTACATCATTATCATTTTTTTCAACATCTAACCTTACGCAGAATGGAGCAGGATATACTTTACATGGTTTGCCAGACAAATAATTAGAAATTTGCCTTGATAACTCCATTAATATTTCTTGGTGTATTCTCGAAGGTGCGGCTTGCATATATGGTACTCCGTCAAGTATTTCCCATTTTTCGTTTTCGCCCCATGTCAAGTAATCAGCATATGAATATTTTTGTTCTGGTTTTGGTAATGGCATTGTTCAGCACTCCTTCTATTCATCAATCTTTATATTTAACGGTCTTAAAGCATCCAATGTTCCTTCATTATATATACCTTCTACAGCATGCTTTATATAGATCACTTGCTTCTTTACAAACATTTTATTATCATCTATTATTATTTTATCATAAAAACATCAAGTATCATATATTGCAAACATTCATAATATTAACAATGACATCATTATTTAACATTATTTGTTTATATGGGATAAGTTATCTCCTTTTCATCCCATAATATTTGAATTAAAATACCAAGAAAAAATGATAAAAATGCAAACACAAATAAAACTCTTATTGGTACATATGTATCAAACATTATAGGAAATTTATATCCGATATTGTTATCAACAAATTTGACACTATAAAATTGAAAAGCCCAAGAAAACATAAACATGCCGATTATAAACGATTTTGTAATACCTGAAATAAATATTTTAATAGCTCTACTTGTAATTGTTTTATAATCAACTCCCTGACTTCCCAGTTTATTATTAACTTCAAGTAGTATATAAATATATCCAAGAATCATAATTACAAACAAACTAAAATAATATAAAATAATATGGCTAAGCCCATTGTTAAATGTACTTATACTTATTACAAGCTCTACAAAATCTTGAGACCATATTATTCCTATATATCCTATTGATATGGCTGCCATTATCCTTGGAAGGTAAACATTATAATATCTACATTTTTCAATCCGTTTAATTGAAATGAAAGCACCTACTAAGAATAACGATATTATAATATTATTTACAACTCTAATTATACTAGAAATAGTGTTTTCAATATTCAATTTGATCATAACTTCACTTCCAAAATCAAATAGTATTAAAGTTAGAATTAAATATCCTAAAACACAAATAGAATATTTTTGCTTAACTCTACAAACTATTTTTTTTAACACCTCGCTTATACCACCAGTAAAATTATTAACTAATTTTTTAACTCTTTTGTTTTTTATTATCCAATCATAAAGTTTACTCGATGTTTTAATATCATATCTTTTAAGATACCAATCCTGTATAAGTAATTCTAATATATCTAAATAATCTTCATTTTTAAATAATATTGAAACTTCATTATTTTCTCCAAATACTAATTCATCCATATAACCTTCTCTATTTTTTTCAATTCCACCCTTTAGAAAAAACAAATTTGTTAAGTCACTATCGTTTTTCACTAAAAAAATCCAATCCTTTATAATAACTCTAGCAAGTCTTATGAAAAAATTTTTATTATTTTTAATATCTTGGTTATCCTGATTATCTTGATGAAAACTATTAAAATTAAAATAACCAAATTCTATTCCTATAACTTCTTTTAACAGTTCCAGCCTTTTTCTTTTTAGATAAAATAAAACCTCAAAAATCTCCAACTCACTAAAATCATAAAAAGATTTGTCCGTTTCCATAATTTCAATAAATACATGAAAAATAAGAAACTCTAAATCTTTTTCTGAAATTTTAGCTGAGTTATTTTCATAAATGTAGTTAATCTCAGGTTTAAATTCAGATTTAGATTTAGTTTCATTTAATATACTTTTAATATTTTCATAATTTTCTCTTAATTTATACAAAATAGATTGTTTGGTTTTATTAAAATAAAGCCAGTAATTCCCATTTTCCTTAACTTCATATATTTTTATATTTTGTATAATATAATTGTCTTCATAATCACTTTTTATTGTGAGTAATATTTCTTCATTTTTGTTAATTTTAACTTCAAATTTCAAACTAGTCACCTCACAAATTCATGTTTGGATTTATTTTCGTTAATCGTTTTATGAATTATTTGATTCATTAATTTGTGATAGTAGATTTCTTATAGTGGCTTTTGAATCAGTATTACCTAAATTAATACAAAGCAATTCCTCACTTCCTTCAAACATAAAATATATATTATCATAGCAAAAACTAGATGCAAAAATAGAACTAAATATTGCAAAAACTCGAAATCCACCTGTTACAAAGACATTCATTTCATAGTTTTTCTTTGCATAACTTTGCATAATATTTTTAAAAAATGCTTTAAGGTTATTTACCAATTCTTGATCTGGTTTATTATAATTAGTCTTTTGACCTTCTTCTCCTATCGAATTAATGTTTATTGTTAGATTTGTATCAAATGTTTTTAATAGTACTTCTCTTATAATTTGAGCAGCTAGATAACCTTTTATAGACTTAGTGTATAAAAGAGTAATCATATCGTTTTTATCTGTTTTTTTATTAGAATAGAATTGTAATATACTATTTATTTCAGGAGAGTCTTTAAGAATACTTTTTTCTTCATCAGGTAAAACAATTCTGCCTCCTTCTATTTTACAATTATTTCTTTTCAATAAGTCATTTAAAGTGTATTCGTAAAGCTTTATTATCAAATCTTTAGTAACTTGTTCACCATCTTTTAATACTTTATATATTTCTTCTTCTAAATTTTTTGAAAAATCATCTGATAAATCCTCTGCCTCTCTATATTTTGTATTAATCTCACATATTATCTCCTCAGCTTCTTTTTTAAAGTCTTCATATTCAAAAACCTCTAAAAATTTGCTATCTAGTTCTTTATCAAATTGATAACTTTTTAAATCCATTTTTTTCTGCAAGTTCATCAGTAATGGATTTGTACTGCTTAATAAAATCTTAACACCTGCTATTACAAGATTAAAACTACTCATACCTATCTTCCCCTTTAATTAATATTTTCTAAATCTTACATGCTTAAATATTCGCTCAGTTTTTATTGTATCATCTTTTATAGGAGTCTCTATAGTAACTCTTTTTGTAGTACTGTAAACTGGGATCATACCAATACCCTTTACAAAACTGACTAATTCATAAACAGCACCAAACTCACCTTGAATAAGTGCAAAATCTTCTGTGTTTCCTCTACTTAATATAAAATCTTTTATGGGCTTAATGTAGTCAGTTATACTCTCAAGCTCAGTTGGAATGTTCCTCCACATATCTTTTAGTAAGTCATCCATATATATAAATGATGTAATGCCCAATGTGTTTTTTGCATCTTCTACCTGCTCGTTAGTTAATTCATGAGACATAATTATAATTAAACTACTCATAAGCACTCCTTAGTAAAATGACTTTTTCCCAGAGCCACTCCTCTTATATTTATAGTATTTGTATAATCTTTTACCATCTACTGTTTCAATAGGTGTAGGAAGAACATTTACAATTGTTGGTTTAAAGTTCTCCCTGCCATTTCTGCTAGATTTATTCCCCATAAACCATTGTGCCGGAGTATTATCCATAGGTCTTGATTCCTTGTTTTCAACCTTTGTTTCTCCTATTGGATAGCATACATTCTCAAATCCATTATCAAGTCGTGTCATTGCTAAAAATTCTTTTATATAAATCTCATCCTCATTAATAAAAACATTATTTCTTAACTCTTTTGAATAATCATAGTCATTAATGGAATATATATCATCTTTATTTTCTAAGTCTATTTGCCTATTTTTAACCTCTGCTACTTCAATTTTAATACTTCCTAGACCATAAGGCTTCCCACAGCCAATTTTATGACCATGTTTTTC
Source organism: Acetivibrio alkalicellulosi (assembly GCA_008125075.1). Classification (GTDB taxonomy): domain Bacteria; phylum Bacillota; class Clostridia; order Acetivibrionales; family Acetivibrionaceae; genus Herbivorax; species Herbivorax alkalicellulosi. The sequence goes on from VLTH01000002.1 coordinate 1,509,701, forward strand.
ACTTTCACCTATGGTAATAACCCACAATAGTTTATTTAGCTCGTCTTTAGTTATGTTATTAAAATATATTCTAAAATTAAACAAAATACTTTTATTATCACTTTTCTTTACATAGCTTTTAATAGCAGTATTGGTATTTGTTATTTTTCCCTTATTTAATTTAGGTTTAAAGTGCCAATAAAACTTTCTTCCCTTTATTTTTGCTCTGTAGTCTTCAATAAATTGAAATTTTTCACTTTTTCCTGAAGGATAATCCATTATTGCATAATCATAGTTCCACATAAGAGCACCTGGTACTTCAGGGTTTTTTAGATAAAACTCTGTTGATGACACTTTTGGAGAACCCAATTCAAAAGTAATATATTCTCCATCTAGAAGCTCCATTAAATAATTCTCTTTACCTTTTTTCTTTGTCTCACAGCTTATTTTTGCATCTGTAAACCTTACTCTCGATGCTATTGAGCTTTTATCTGTCTCTCCTGTCATCCCAAAGAGTCGGCAAGTCTGACAAAGATTACTTCTATGGCTGCAAGGCTCATGTTTATGCTGACCTTTAAGTATTTCTAATATTTTTGTATTAAAAACTTCAACAGAAATACATGAGGGACTGGCATAAATAAATTCATCTAATTGACAATAATAAACAAGTGCTATTCCCCTTTTATATGCATTATTAATGTCACTGTATATTTTATATTCCTTAGCTGCCCCTCCATCTTTTTTATGTAATTCCATACTGTGTTTTATTGTATCTTCAAAGTTTATGCGTATTTTTTCAATAATATCATCACTTAAGTTTGCTTTTCTAATAGGTATAAATACTGATTGGTGATGTTTTTTTGTAAAATCAGGAGTAATATGGGCATAACCTTTTTCATAACCATCAGCACTATCTCTTTTAATATCTTTAATCATATGAATACCTGTATCATGACCCTTTGAGGTTTTATAAGTTATAGTGGATGTTGAAACAAAAACCTTTTCTCCTTCTCCATACTTATCCCTTGCTAATTTCTTTTCATCAAAACTGTCTGTTTTACAAAATCTATACTTTATCATACACTTTTTTGCATCATAAGCTTTCCAAATACCTTTTTCTTTTTTTAAAATCAAGTAATTCTTTTTAGGCACTGGTGTTCTCTTATAGAGATTACTCCAACTTCCTGCTGTTGAAAGACAGGAGTTTGTAACAGCTTCATAAGCAGATCTTATAACTCCCCTTAATGAACTTCCTGGTATAAAGGGATCACCATCTTGATCTGTTAACATAGATAAAGTTTCCCTTTCATCTTCCTTTATTTTTGGAATAAACAATTCTGTTTTTGGCTCTAAATTACATTCAATCCAACCTGTCAATGTTTTGTTGGATGTTTTTTCAAAGTCCATAGATGGCTCTCTTTTAACATCTTTATCTATTGAAACAAAGTTATATGGATTTACAAAGGATTGATCTTTTATATAATTCCATGAATTATCATAAGCTTTCTTCATTTCTACAGGTTCTAAATTCTCAAACTCATATAATGGTTTTTGAGGTTCTTCTTCGATTTCATAAGATGTATCCGGTTCTACCCCTATATCCTTTAATAACATTTTAAGTTTATCTAAATTTTTATCCCCTATATTCATAAAATCGCCTCCAATCCATCAGCACAATCTCTGTAAAAGCCTTCTATTCTAGAATCAACACATTCAATTGAATATGACCACGCTTCATTGCTTTCATTTTTATTTGATGTAATATAGTTTTTTGTTTTTATAAATAGATTTAAAAGCTTATTTTGATTGGGTTCATATTGCTTTTCATTTATAAATAAACTATCTATAGGAAGCTTTATAAAAATGCCCCTTTCTCTTTCTGAAAGCATACAAAAACCCTTTTCCACTTCATTTACATCAGTTCCAAAAACCGAGTGTAATTCACAGTATTCATAGTCTATAGGAATAATTTCTTTTGCTTCATTTTCTATTTTACCTGCAAGCCTACAAGAAAACTGGTCATCATTAATCCTTATAGCCCTATATTCCATCATGTAGTTGAATACTCTGAGTTCACTTAAATTATCAAAAGATATTTTTATTTCTTCAAGTCTTCCATTAATCTGGCTTAATCTCCCTACCTTTAGTTCATCATAACAATAAGCTATATAATAAGCATCTTCTTTAAAATACTTAACTATTTCTTGACCAATATTTTCTTCCTCAGTAATGCCTAACGGTAGAATTGCTTCATTTGTTTTATCAAAATTATTATAGGATAATTTGATTTCACTCACAATATTCACCTTCTTCATCTTTAATATAGCCTACAAAACACCTTAAAAGATTTAAATATTTCTCATTAGTGTCTTTTCCCTCAATACCTTTAATGTCTACACTTTCAAAAAACTCCTTGTCATTTTCATTCATTATTCCCCTTCCAATTGAGGTTTCACCACCAATTGCAAGAATACCGTTATAAATATCTCTAAGTATCAAAAGCATAAGACCTGAAAAGGCATTTTTAAAATTATTTTTCCAGCTTGAAATATTTATAGTCAATTTAGTATTACCGCCAAAGGAAGGTATTTCTGAAAACAATGCACTCTCAGCAGCTCCTCCTGTAAAACGATCTATTTTTACACGAGTTAAGAAATGGCTGGTAGAATCTTTTACATGGGACTCTGAAAAATCAATTTTAGAAGGTGCTTTTTTTATTTTATCTTCATTGCCAAATCCACTTTCTATAATATCTATTTTACTGCCCCAACCATTTTCAAGCATTAATTTTATACCATGGTGTCTAAAAGCCCCTGCCCAGCTTGAACCAGATATAACAGGAAGTAGCTCACCATGTTCATTATAAGCTTTTAATTGCTCATAATCGGTGTTTACATCAAATTCCTTTGATCGAAGATAAGAGCGTATCATAAGGGAGTGTTTTATTTGAAGGTCTGCTGTTATTGTAATATCATCCTGATTTTTTTCAAGTTCCTCTTTAGTTTGATTAAGCATTTCAATAAAAGATTCTTCTGTATTAGAACCTTCTATGTCTTCCCATTTAAAATCTATCCACTCTCTTATATTTTCTTTATTAAAAAACTTAATTTGTTTTAGATTTATTGTGTCCTTATCAATTTTAATCTTTCCAAAACCTCTTCTGGTTTTTCTACCCAGCCTTACCCTGTCAATTTCTATTCCAGCCATTATAAACGCTATATTTTTAAGACAATCAAATTTATCATTTTCTCGCTTTGATATTTCAAATTTAATACTAAAAGTTGCTCCTGCTTCTAGTATTTCTGCATCAAATTTGTTGTCAGAAGACTTATTTATATCAAGCCTTACCATATCTCTGACACTTATTTTTGCTTTATTATCCTCTATAGAATCTTTTAAAAAAGCATCATAAAAAGTTATTCTGCTCATTCTGCCTTTAGTATCTTCAAAAAGTGGTATTCCTCCAAACAACTCATTTTCATCATCTTTTCCACATGACTTTCCCATCCAATGCCTTAAAACTCCACAAATAGAGCTTGCAGGTATAAACGGCATCTCTTCGCAGTCCCTTATTATATCCATATCAGTGTTTTGATTTTCTCCTGAACCAATACTTAATGGTGACACAAGTACTATATCAAAACTAACATAAACACGTTCTATTATCTTGTTCATTATAAAGCCCTCCTGTAATATAGTTTCACTCTGCCAAGTAAAACGCTCATAAATTCATAAAAAAGCTTATTTATAAGCACAGGCTCTTTTTCTATTTCTTTTAAGTATTCTAAAACCCATGGATTAGCATAGTTTTTGCTTATTAAAGTCTCTAAACCTCCATTTTTTAACCTATTTACTTCTATTTCAAATAATCCACCTTTTGTTTCTTTCCTTTTTTTCAATGCTTCAGAAAAAAGAATTAAGACATTTTTACTAAAGTCATTTTCAACTGATTTAATATAGCAGTCTGAAAGTAAATCAGCAAGTTTTGAACAAACTGTAGAATTAGGAATAAACTTATTGAAAAAATTATTATCAGCCCCATAGCGTGATGCTTCCATTCTTACAATGTCCATTAATACATGATGTTTTAGCTTTGTTAGGGTTTCTTTAATAACAGAATAATCGGCATCATTTGTTTTAAAATCAGCTTTATAAATAGCTTCTTTGTAACAACTGCTAGTAGCAAGTATTCTCCACTGACCGTATCCTTCGTTGCATTTAACGCCAATAGGTATATACGGATTTGATGGAAGGTTTATTTCCTTTGAACCATTATATTCAAATGTTATAACTGTACCCATATTAAAAGCTTCATATTGTTGTTTTAACAATCCCCACTTTATATTAAATCCACCTATAGAGGTAAATTTAAATAAAGATTTTTCTTGTATAATTTTAAACTCTCCATCACTTTCTAAAAGCTCAAGCTCTTTTTTAATTTCTAATGCCAACAATTCAGGATTGCAGGAAAAAACACCTTTTTTTGCATCTAATAAAAGTGCAGGTGATGTAAGTACAATACTAAAAATATCTCCTGACTTAAAATTATATATTTCTTCATTTAAAGCATCTTCAAAGCTGATTTTCACATGGGAGTATTCAGCTGTTTTTGATTTTCCAATGTTTATAATTCCATCCTCGGGTACAAGATTCATAAGAGTATCTAACTGATCTTTCTTTAATATAATTGACCCTTTAAATTCTTGTCCTTTTTTTATAGCATTATAATTAAACAAAGTGCCTGTTTCCTCAACACTTGCATTTTCTTTCTTATAAACATGTCCCATTCCCTTATCTGACGGTCTTCTGTGATGATAATGGAGGATTGTATCAGGTTTTTTAAAAGTAATATTACTGTTTTTAAAATTTATGTACGTACCCTTTAAAGGCTTTAATCCTTTTTTATCTTCTCCTGATACTTTTGTATAATCGATTATATCTTTCTTTTTTGGCTCATTCTTATTTTTCATAATGCTTGCCGGTATGGGAAAATAACTGCCACCTTCATCATCTGAAATATATGCATTTGAAAACAATATACTGTCATCTTTCAAAAAAAGACTGTCAAATTCTCTTGTCCTTTTATTGTTGTTTGATTTAATAAATTGATTTGCAAAATATCCATATAAACTGCTTCCTGGTATAAAGGTAAGTGTATCATCACTATTAATGCCATTTTTTGAAACAGCAACATCACTCAGTAAGCTAAGGTTATAGTTTATTACTAATTTTTCCTTACTGTTGGTTTCTACGCATGAAAGAGGTTTAAAACTATTTGCACTTTCTCTTTCACTGTCAAAAAGATTGCAACTCACATTTCCAAGTCCTCTTGTCCTGTTACTTCCAATAAACTTAAGAACTTTGCAACAGTCACTTAAAAAGCTTATTTCCTTTTGATCTAATTTATTTATTTTAAAGTAAAATGCTTTTGCAATTTTTTTATTTATTACTCGTATGCTTCTAAGACTATTATCTTCTGCAACACCATCTTCATCAACTTTTGTTTGAACTCTCACCGTGGTAAAGTATTCTATAAGGTTTTGCCTGTGAAGATAAGAATGCTCATTGTTTTTTTTAATAAAGTCTTCTAAGCTATCGTATTCTTTTATAATCCCATTTTGTATTTTAAGCTTCCCCTGTTTTTCACCTGTTCCAAAAAGTTCATATATCAAGCTTTGTATTTCATTATACTCTTCATCATCAATTTTATAATATGCATCTCTTATTTCCATTGCCGCTTCTTTTAAACAACCTTTTAACCTTTTAGCAGGCACATATGGAATTCCAAAATCATCTAGTACAACATCAGTGTCTATTATATTTGCCTGTCCTTCTCCCGAACCTACACATAAATCTGAATTTAGTTTAACCTCTATAATCAACTATATCACCCCCTGCTTAAGTTTGTAGAAAATAACTCATCTATTGGAAAAAAGTCCAGTGACTCAACCGCATCAAAATACCTTGAAATCTTTTTAGCATCAATATTTATCATTGGATCTGTCCACTCATCCAATTTATCAGAATTATATTTCTCATCCTTTTGATATACTCTTGAAACAAGTTCTGCCATATAAAGAGTTACTGCCGATTCTCCTTTTAAATATGCATTTCTAAGTTCTTTTAGCTTTGTCCTTGGCCATATGCTGTCACTGAATTTATTATTAGAAGAGGAAGTCTTTTCATTAAACATTTTTATATAGTCTTTCAATATGTTAAAGGAGTATTCATTATAATTGGTTTGATTATTTATATCCTTATCAATTAGCCATGGTCTTCTTAACAAGCTATAACCAGGCATTTCAAACCATCTTTTTCGTATATCATCTAAAGAGCCTGTAATCCCTCCAAGATTTACATGGAAATCAATCCATGAAAGCGGATTTTTATTATCCATTGTTTTAGCTTGCCTCTTTGCATTTAAGCAACATTCTTCTGCTAAACTGTAGGCTATTGAAAATGGAAAGTGGGAATGTACAAAGGCAATTCCTGCACAGGCATGCATTACCTTATTATCAATACTTAAAGGCTGTAATAGCTTAATAAAATTTTCAACTAAAAAAAATGCCAACTTGGCATTACAAACAAAGGTAACATCATCACCTTCAAATATTAAGTGACGAACAGGAAGTATGTGCTTTCCAGAATTATTACGTCTTATTACAACACCTTTATCTTTAAGTAGTTTTATGTTTTTTTCATTAGACAAATAGTCGCATAGTAAGCTTATTATATCCCTGTATGCATTTGTATAGGAAGTGTTAATCTGGCTTGATATTTTTCTGAACTCACTGACCGCCCCATCATAATTATCAAACTTACTCATGTGTTCACCGATAAATGCTCCCATACTGTTTCCATCAATGTGTACAACAGCCAGCATATTATCACCTTTATCACCACCAAGGTTGTCAAATACGCCATCAAAAGTAAACTTGTCCCGATACTTTTCATCTATAAAGTCAGAGTCTTTTTCCTGCCTATAGGCATTTAGCTTTAGATATTTTTCTCTTGGGTTTATGTACATTCCCTTATCTGTTTTGTTAACAACCCAAGGTAATGACGATATGTTGTCTAGTCTATTAATAGAAAAACCTTTTAACATGTTAAAGGGTTTTTGTAGATTTTTTTCTCTTTCAATCTGTCGGATTAACTTTATACGGTCATTTGTAAAACTATCAGTAACTTTTGTAAAAGCACTTATTATTTTTACCCTATATGTATCTTTTACAAGTCTTTTATAAAAGGACTCTGTAATAGTACGTGCCCTTTCTTCACTATCAAAATAAACCATGGCATTACCGCCACCAATATAAATAACTTCTGCTTCATTTTCTTTTGATAAACTACTAGAAATAGCTTTTTCCCATTCTACAAGACACTTGTCTTTTGAACAGTGTTTTTTAATACAGCTAACAAGAATTTTCTTTAAAACATCTGCAACAAGATTAGAAGCCCCTATGTTTTCTCTTAATTTACCTGACGCAAATATATACTCCTGAATCCCTGATGCATCATACAAAGCTAATACAGACATACATTCACCCCTATCAAATTATATAAATCCTCTAGGACGAGGCACTTCTCTTTCAACATAAAAAAGTGGGACATCGACAATACTGTTCTTGCGTTTCAATCCTCTAGGACGAGGCACTTCTCTTTCAACTAGCCTAAAATTTGGAAGGAGGAAAAAATTATGAAAAGTTTCAATCCTCTAGGACGAGGCACTTCTCTTTCAACAGTAACATTCCTAGAAATAATACTTTTACTATTATTGTTTCAATCCTCTAGGACGAGGCACTTCTCTTTCAACAGACCCATTTTGAAGCCTGCTTGTAGCAAGGCTTTCAACTCCCTAAAACTCGAATGATTTTAAAATCTCTTCCTTTTTTTCTCATTTTTATGTACTTCCATTATTATACATTGTCAAAGATCCGCAAAAGCCTTTAAAATCAACCTTACATTTTTTGACTCCCATGTCATTTGGAACTCTTATCCAATACCAATTTTTATGTAAAAAATATTGATATTCTTTTTTCAGTTTATATTAGAAAGCAGTAAAAGTCAATTTATAATGTAAATATTTTATACGAATTCTCAAAAAATAATATTCAACTTTTTACACCTATATCAAAAGTAAAAGAGTTAGTAAAACATTTTTGCATCACTAACTCTTTAAATACTATTATTTTTCGACATTATTATCAGTAATTCTTTTTTAGTTTAATACTTCTTTCTTTAGCTCAATTATTTTTTCTTCTGTTAGTTTTGAATACTTTATAATTTTATGCATAGGTTCTCTGTCCCTTATCATTTCTTTTGCTAATTCTATCTCCTTTTTTTCTATTCCTTTTTCTATTCCTTTTTCTATTCCTTTTTCTATTCCTTTTTCTATTCCTTTTTCTATTCCTTTTTCCATTCCTTTTTCCATTGCTTTTATTTCTGCATACTTAAGTCTAGACAGTTCATCTAATCTAGCTTTTTCCCTAGTCCAGTACTCTTCTAATAGTTTTTCATCCGCACTTATTTTTTTTAACATTTCTACAGCCATTTTGATTTTTTCACTCCTTCCTTTTAGTTTTTCCAATTTATACTCATTATCTTTCCTATCTGCTTCTTTAAAAAAATCAAGCCAAAGTTCTACTCCTTCATACTGTTCTACATCTTTTGTATTGTCAAATTTCTCAAGCTCAATGTAGTGTACTTCCAAATCATCTATTAATAAAAAATGCTCTTCCTTTTCTAAAATTTTATATGTTGTATGATATTTTATTGTTTCTTCAATAAAGCTATTTTTCAAAATATTAATAACTATAGATTTTTTTAGTTGATCATATGTATCAGCTTTTGAAATTGTTTCCCCATATAACTTAGCCCAATAATAGAGACTTCTTTTCCTGAAATTATCGTCATTTCTTACTTGAACCTCTACATTAATCCTCTCATCCTTTTCAGTTCTTACCTTTATATCTAATATGGACAATTTATCTCCATATGATTCTTCATAATTAAAAGGATTCATATATTCTATATCAACTATTTTATCTTTATCCTTTAGTTTAAGTAACTCATTTAAAAAATCCATTAGTATTATTTTGCATTCTTTTTCTTCTTTAGCAAATAGAGCTTTAAAAACCAAATCATTTAATGGACTTAACAATTCAAATCTACCATTGACCATATTCTCACATCCCTGTTGTTTATTTTTATTAATTCTTCATTTTCTATCTTTATTATATCAGTTTTTTTTATATTAGAAAACCTACATGTATCATTATATCATTATTCTCAAATTATAATAAAGAAATGCCTAAATTTCCACTCCTGTTATATGGTAATCATTAATTAAACAAACTTTTTTTAAGCTAACTGTATTTTATATACTAGCCTCTGGAGAAATTTTTATATTATACATTTTCGATACCTAGTTCAGCTTCAACTTCCTCAATTGTCATCCAGCCTTTATCTTTTCCACTCTGCTCTCCTTGAGAAAGCTTTGAAAATAACTTTAAAGAATCTTTTAATCTAATTGCAGATTCCCCACGACCTCCAACTGAAATATCTCGCAATACCTCATTATAATTCTTCAAGTCAGAATTAGGTTTTTTGAATTGCTTCTTCTAGTAAAAGCTTTTATACTTTGTTATAAAGCCTAATTCTACCAATCCCCTATTTTTCCCTTTGTTATTAAAAGTCAATTTTTTTAGGACAGCAATAATAGGCTGTTTTTTCACTAATACATAATGTATAATATAGATACAATAAAGTTAGGTGATGAATATGAATAATTACACAGAATTGTATGAAATAATTAAAAATATGAATATTATTGCTAAAGCACTTGGAGTTGAACCCTTTCCAATTTATTTTCTAGGTGGTTCAGCTTGTATACTTGGAAAATACAGTGATCGTCTAACAAGAGACTTTGATATTATTGACCTGAATTATCCTGCAAAGCTTGGAATGGTACTTAGGTATTTAAGTGATTTTGATATGTTGGAATACGAAAGCACATTATTATCGCCAACATATCAGAAAAGAGCGTTGAGGTTACACGAATTTGATTATCTTGAAATATTTGTTTTATCTAGAGAAGATATTGTAGTAAGTAAAATTGTAAGAATGGAACAAAAAGATATTGAAGATATGCAAGAACTTATGCCAAAGTGTGATAAAAAGGTTATAAATATTATTATAAATGAAATTTTAAACCGTAATGACCTTTTTGATAGTAAAAAGAAGGCTTTTTTGAATAATTTGGCCGCATTCAAGGAGAGATATGATGTATAGAGTGTTTTGCGAAAGCTATCCCAACATGATAAACAGCCTTGATAAGAATTCTACACGTTTTATGGTGCTAGAGCCTTTATGGCTTCTTCTGACTCCTGAACAATACCACATAGAAAAGGAGCTATGTACTGAAAGATTTAAAAAAGTTTCTACTTTGCTGCATTACATGGAAACACATAAGGATAATTTCCCAAAATTCAAAGCATTCCTTTGGACACTAGAGCCTAGGGGCATATTCGGCAAATATTATGATGTTTCAACGGAAGAGGAATTATCCGAGCAAGCCAAAGGGGTAAATATGATTTTAAATTTGATGTATTGGATGTCCCCATAAATTCTTCAATCATGTCAAATGCTAATGATTATCTTCCCATACATATACCATGTAAAAATCCCATTGAAGTTTTGAAATATCATTAAGTTTGATTTCCTTCTCAAATATTAACTTATTTTTCTATTCTAGTAATCTTTTCTTTCTATTAGTTATTAACTTCTCATAGAATAATTCTAAATCATTTAACGTTTTAGCGAGCTTTTCTGAAAAGTAAATCCCTGTTTCCTACATATGAATTTCTCAAATCTTCTGGAGCATAAAACTAAATGCACCCACATACCTTATTTGATCTACCGAAAAATATTCATTGTGTATTCATTGCGTATATTCCTGTATATGTAAAAGTCAGAATCAATAGAAATGATTTCTTTTATACTCTCTATTTCAGAAAGAATAATTAAAGTAGCATCTGCAAAGTCCATAGGTACATCTGAATATTTCTCTGAAAGTTCAATTATTCTCCCAATATTTTCTCTAGAAATATCTTTTATTTCTAAGCTACCTCGTTTAATCCACTCTAGCAAATTCATTTGAGTCTCCACACTAAAATCCAACATGTGTAAAGCTTCTACACTTCTATTAAAATGTCAAGACTGAAGGTCATATTAACTAGTTCGCAAACTCATATGTTGCACTTTAAAATGTGACAAGCAAAAAAAGAGCCAGCTACATCTTTTTTTTTGCAACCAATATAGTTGGTTTTATCTATATAGTAGCGGAACTTACTACTATGCTTACAGCTTCCGCTGCGATATGAGGCAATGTACATAGAGTATAGTTAGAAAGGAAGATTCTAACTATACTCTATTCTTTATAATCTATACTTTAAATTCAGTAATTATTTCAAGCAAGTACCTTCTGAAAATTGTATAGTCTAATGAGTCTATATTTCCGTCACCATTAACATCAGCTGCCTCCAACCCGTACTCGTAATCGAAACTACTAATAACTCCAAGGATATATCTTCTTAACAATACTAAATCAATTGAGTTTATTTCTCCATCGCCGTTTATATCACCAACTATAAAATCTTCATCTGGAGTCTTAGCATAATCGATAGAAATCGAAACACTGTTCACTTTAGCTCTTCCTTTGCTTCTAAATCCCTCTACTGAAAATGAGACATCATTCATATTCCACATATCCATCCCTAAACTCTCCCAAGCTTTAAAGTGCTCAATGACAGATACCGTTCCACTTGTTCTTTTCGAGTTTGGGACACTAAAATAAATGTAATTAGTAACTAGTCCAACTACAGTATTAGGATTCTGATCTCGAATTACCCTATATACATCATATGTAGCATCATCAACAGTAATTGTTCCCATAAACGTTCCGAACCATTCTATACTATCCCAACTTTCAAGTATATAATATTCTAATATTCTATTTGGATTAACTTGTTGTAGTCCATATACAGCCAAATACGAATAACCCTCTGGCTGATAGTAGTCATAATCGAATTCAACGGTTATGTTCTCAATCTCCTTGTAAGTGCTCTCTATATCAAAATACTTACCTTTTCGGAATAATGCACTATTTGTATCATTCCACTCACAACTAAATGCACCTCCATCTCCGATAGTCATAGTTGCACTTCCCGTATCCTTCCATAGTTCATAATAGTAGTCATCAACAAATATTTGCTCTGGGGATGTAATTTCCATGGAATTCGTTTTTAAAAAGTCTTTAAACATTATGCCGTTTTTGAATTCTACCCCTTTTTCTGATTGGTTTTTATTTTCTAGTATATTAAACATTGACATGTCCGGAGTTTGAAAATATACTTTTTGCTCTGTTTCTCCACTTAATATTACTTTATGGCTTCCTCTTGCATAAAAATTATTTCTTGAATTAAAACTTTTATTGTCTCTTTGTTCAAAATCCCCTTTTATTTCCATCGTGCCTGCCGTTAAATTCCAATAATGATTATTTGCTGAATAAGTTTTAAAGCTTCCCCCTATGAAAACTCTGTCTTTTTTATTTGTCATTATTAAATAAGCATTTACATAATTATCCTCACATCCCATTATATAGTCTCCCCCAACTTCTAAACACCCTCCATTTATATTAACTGTCCCTCTGCCTTGTATTATATAGTCTCCTCCAACTTCTAAACACCCTCCATTTATATTAACTGTCCCTCCACTTTGTATTAAATTCCCTGAAATATTTAGATTATGTCCATTTAAATTTATTGTTCCTTCTTTTAAAATTATTTCTCCACTATATTCATTATCTCTTTTTAAAATCCAATTTGTCCTTATAGGTATAGACGTTGCTGCTTTATAATCATTTGTTATCAAGTCGTTTAATGGTATGTCGCTTTTAAATTCTACACCTTCTTCTGATTGGTTTTTTATTTCTAATATGTTAAATGTTGATTTGTCAGGGGTTTGAAAAGTTACTTTTTGTTCTCCTTCTCCACTTAGTATTACTTTATGGCTTCCGCTTGGATGAAAATGTCTACCTGAACTAGCACTTTCATCGACTTTTTGTTCAAAATCTCCTCTTATTTCCATCTCTCCCGCCGTTAACTTCCAATCATAATTATATTTTGAATAAAATTTAAAGCTTCCACCTATTAATACTCTATCTTCTTCATTTGTCATTGTAAAACCACTAGATACATAGTTATTCTCATTTCCTATACTGTAGTCTCCATCTATTTCCAATTTACCTCCATCTATTCTAATTTCTCCTCCGCTTTGCATTAAATTCCCTGAGATTTTCAGATTATGTCCATTTAAACTTATCGATCCTGATTTTAGATGTATATCTCCGTGATATTCCACATTGCCTTTTAAATCCCAATTATTTGCCATTATAGATATTGACGTTGCTACTTTGTAATTATTTGTAATTAACTCTGTCAATGTTATGTCACTTTTGAATTTTACCCCTTTTTCTGATTGGTTATTTATTTCTAATATGTTAAACCTCGAATTTTCCGGGCTTTGAAAAGTTACTTTTTGTTCTCCTTCTCCACTTAGTATTACTTTATGGCTTCCGCTTGTATTAAAATTATGAGCTGAATTAGCACTTCCATAGTTTCTTTGTTCGAAATCTCCTTTTATTTCTATTTCACCTGACGTTAAATGCCTAGAATGAATAACAGTTGAATAAGTTTTAAAGCTTCCACCTACAAATACTCTGTCTTTTGCATTTGTCATTGTTAAAATAGCCCTTACATAATTATTCTCATTTCCTATTCTATAGTCTCCATCTACTTCTAAATTACCTCCATTTATATTAACTATTCCTCCATTTTGTATTAAATCTCCCTGTACCTTTAAAGTGTATCCATTTAAGTTTAAAACACCTTCTGTTATTTCTAAATTACCTATTACCAATTTGTCTTCACTTAATGACAGATCTGAATTAATAACTTCTCGTGAAATAGAAGCATCTGTCAAACATACACCAAAAACCATAATTAGTGCTAAAATCCCACAAAATGCAATGCCTTTTCTCAATTTACTCATAACAAGTCCCCCTAAATTATTATTTTGCTATAACCACACAAATTATAATATTGAGTGTTTTGCAATATATATTTTAAAATTCTGTAGTTTAAACTTTATTTATAAGATTATTATTTTGATATGATATGTAATAGAATCAATTTGCAATAGTTATTTAATGTTTTCATAATCATTATATCACACCATATAACTATTTCAATAATTTTCATATATTTAAATAACATGTGTATTTGATATTATGTATACTATATTGTATATCAAATAAGTATATTTTCAGCCAAAACCCACCAAGCAGTTTTTTCATTTCAATCTATTTTAGCCTTACTCTCGATCAATACGATCTGCAACTACTGATATTAAAGGATTTATCTGAAAAAACTTGTCACTACAACCTCTGTAACACACATGATGTAAGGGTTTTAAGAGAATTTTTATGTTTAGTTTTCGGTATATTTCATTATGATATGGTTCGGGTTTGGATGAAGTTCTCACATAATTACCAGGATTCCACCATCTGGATTCATTTTGCATATCCTAAACATTCCTGTTAATATTTGATATTTAGTACGATACTTGGGAGCGTACACCAGACAATTCGCTTTGCAGTCTGGATATTTGATTATTCAAATTTTTAGTATTAGTATAGGTTTGCCAAACAAGCAATAAAATCACTGTGATTGATATATGTGATTGATATAATTAAAAAAACATCCTTTTTCTTAACCATTTTAACCTCCCCAAATTTATATTATTTAAAGTTTATTTATAAATAATTTTATTACACATTAGTAGAATATACAACATTAAGATCAATGCAGGGCTGCATAATAAAGGTTGTAAATAAATATAAGAATTATTGGGTATATATAGCTTAGTAATAAATTAAATGGGTAATTGAAATGAGGGAATGTATTTGGCAATAGGTTATGCATGTATTGCACAATGTTAAAGAATTATCACTAAAGTTATATGATTTTATTGATAAATCTAATCATATAAAGTATTCGAAATCTTAAGAAGAAAATACAGCTTTACATATATGGGGTTACTTTAAGAAATTTGCATTGGAAAAGGAGAAGGAATTATTTTTTAAAAAACTCGAAAAATTAAAAGTGGAGATGAGGATATAAAAACCATCAAGAAATATTTATATAAACTTGCTGAAAAATACGAAAAAGAGTATCTTTTAGAATCCCATTATTTTTTGGGGCATTGAAAAAATATATTATTAATGATAAAATTATAATGATTATGGCTAGAATTAACAAATGTGTAACGGGGGATGAGTTTATGAAAAAATATAGGATATTAACGATAATGTGTGTGTTAGTGATTGGTGTCATTGGTGTTTATTCAATTAATGGTAATAAAACTGATTCTGTTAAGACTTCTAATGAATATATTAATGATAACAATATTAGTGAAAATATTAATGAAAATATTAATGATGATATTTGCTATTCCAGTATAGTAGCTTCAAAGCCCATTATATATCTATATCCCACAGCAGAGAAGAAAATAGATGTTAAGCTTAATTTTGATGGCGATTTATTTTGTACATATCCTGACTATAAAGAAGATGAAGGGTGGAGTGTTATAGCCAAACCAGATGGAACTTTATTTAACATAGATGATCAAAGGGAATATTCATATTTATTTTGGGAAGGCATTTGTAATAAGGATGATTGGGATTTGTCTAAAGGTTTTGTTGTAAAGGGTGAAAATACTAAAGAATTTTTTCAGGAAAAACTATCGAAGATGGGCTTAATACCTAAAGAATATAATGAATTTATAGTATTCTGGCTTCCGTTAATGCAGAATAACAAATATAATTTAATAACCTTTGTTGGTGAAGAATACGAGGAAACTGCACCACTATATATAAGTCCTGAACCAGATTCTATATTAAGAGTGTTTATGGCATATAAATCTTTAGATGAGTTTATTGAAATTGAAGAGCAAGAAATTTTACCTTTTGAGAGAAAGGGATTTACTGTTATTGAGTGGGGAGGAGCAGAAGTTAAATAATCAAACAGCTATTTTTTTTTAAATATTCTAGACTGGTATCTAAAATATTTTTCAACACCATTATTAAATTCACTCATCAATCTAAAACAATTGTTGCTTCTCTACCATCTATTGTAACAATAACGGTTTTGCCTTCATATGAATCTCCTTTTGGTATTATATCCACATATTCATGTGGAGCATCTTCAGGGACAGGAATAAATAGGTAGCCTATAGTAACATATACTTCATTTGATATTAATTCATAGTCCACACCATTTATTTCTGTACCAGATATTTCAAATTGCTCTTATGGAACAACCATGACCCACCTGTAAAAAATAAAACTACAGCTTGTGGCTACTCTTATCTAGAGCAAGTATATTATGAAGACGTTTACAATGCAAAATATGAAGATGAATTTTCACAGGAAAATCCTTACGATGATTTTTAATATTTTATGGCAGGATCTATTTTACCATGTTAATTTTAAGCTCTCATAAAAAGTATAAGAATAAGTATTGAAATGATATGTCATTACTTAAACAATTATAGGCTATTATGGATTTTTATGTTGTATTTTATTGTATAGTGGACTAAATTATATTATAATAATGAAAAAAATAGGTATGACAAAAGAAGCAGAACTTAAAAAAGAAAGATTTAAAAATGGTAACTGGGATAATGAAATTCGTTATGGTATATTATTAGAAGAATGGAAAGATAAATCACTACTATTTATCAGAAAATATGAGAGTGAAGATCATATTCAAATTGTAAATTTACACAGACTTGTTTTAGAGAAAGAAAACGCTGTGAATGGTATAATAAAATTAACAGTTTTCGATCAATAAGATTTTACGACATTTACCGGTAATTGTCAATCAGGTGGTCAAAGTACTGGAAATTATATTTACATTCGGAGGTCGTTATGTTTTTTACTTGTGAAATGAAAAATAGAAAAGAAAAAGAAATATGGGAAGGTAAAATTGCCAATATTACTGATTATGGTAGTCATCATGAGATTTTTATTAAAAGCAGATCCAGCATTATGTTATTGTTTGGTAAAACATCTCGTGGAGGTTTTGCGTGTGCACCTGATTTTGGAGCTGGTTGTCATCTTGTAGATTTTAAGGATATATTTTGGAATAGTGAAAAATTAATATCTGTTCTTGGAAAAGCTGATGGAATTACAGCAGCTACAGCCCTATATAGGTTATCTGAAGAAAACATCAACATATAATTTTTTAAAACTATATGTATTTCTATTTTCTTAATTTATTTAAAATAATATAAAATCAGCAATAATAGTAGGTCTTGTGGAGCTTGTGGGTAATCTGCCGTTTAGGACCTGTGGTTAAGCTGTGGTAAACTTGTGAATTATGTGTGGTCAACATGGTTTTTGTTGTCCACGCATAATTCAAGCACAGCGGCAAGTTTTCCACTGCTTATCCATCAGTTCCTGGCAGATTATCCATCAAATCCACATGACTATAATGTAAAAGTTGATAATTTTTCTTAAATATTTGCAGATGATTTTTCTCAACAAGTACACTGATTTTATAAAAAGAACTATTAGATAATGAAATGTATTAATCCTTTCGGTATAATATTTAAAAAATACTGAAAGGAGAATCGAACTTTGAAAAAAGAAGAAGGGTGGCTTATGTACACAGAAATAAATAAGTTTAAGAATATGGGACTCAATAAATCTCAAATTGCCAGAAGATTGCTAATTAGCCGACCAACTTTGAACAAATATCTCAATATGTCTCCAGAAGAATTTGAATCATATGTTTGTGAAGTCAGAGAACGTCGGAAAAAAGCAGATTCATTCAAAGAAGATATTGTATGTTGGTTGAAAGAATTTCCAGAAATTTCAGCGTCACAGATGTTTGATTGGTTAGAAGAAAAGTTTCAAGTACTCCCCTTTAAAGAAGGTACATTAAGGAGATATATTCGTACCCTAAGACAGGAATATAATATACCAAAGACAGCAACTCCAAGGCAGTATAGTGCAGTTGATGAAATACCAATGGGTAAGCAAATTCAGGTAGACTTTGGAACCATAAAAGTGCCCGATGCAAATGGAAAGTATATAAGACTTTATGTTATGTGTTTTATATTATCACATTCACGATATAAATATTGTGAATGGCTAGACAGGCCTTTTACTACTGATGATACTATAAGAATACATGAAAATGCTTTTGAGTATTATGGTGGAATAGCTGAAGAAATAGTATATGATCAAGATCATCTATTTTTAGTAAGTGAAAACTATGGTGATTTAATATACACAAAAGCATTTTCTAAATATATTAAAAAACGAAAATACAAAGTATATATGTGTCGAAAGGCAGATCCTGAAAGTAAAGGGCGAATTGAAAAGGTAGTAGATTATGTCAAGAGTAATTATGCTAAACATCGCACTTTTTATAATATTGATAAGTGGAATGAAGGATGTCTAGACTGGCTTGAAAGACGTGGAAACGGTAAAATGCATGGAACTACAAGAAAAATACCAGCTGAAGTATTTATAGAAGAAAGAAAATACTTAAAACCGGTACTTGATAAAATTAAACATAATTATCCTGTATTAAGTGTAACTTATCAAGTAAGAAAAGACAATACCGTTCCCATAAAAGGAAATAGATATTCTGTTCCACGAGGAACTTATAAAGGCCCTCATACATATGTCAAAGTAAATTATACAGATGATAATGAACTTGTAATTATAGAACTTGATACAGATAAAGTATTAGGCAGATTTAGAATACCTGTGGATAAAGGAAATCTACTAAAAAACAATGATCACAAAAGAGAAAAAGGAGGCAAAATCATAGACATTATAAATAAGACAGCTACTAAATTTTCTAATCCTGATACAGCAAAAAATTTTATGGAACTTATTCGAAAGGAGAAGCCAAGATATATAAGAGACCAAATTATGCTAATTCAAAAAGCAATAGAGGAAACCTCTTTAAGTAGCATAGATAAGGCTTTGGAGTTTTGTTTAAAAAATAAACTTTATAGAGCAACAGATTTCCAAGATGCAGTAAGTCATTATCAAAAAGAAAACCTAATTCAAATTAATAATTCTTGTGAAAAAAAGATATGTCTAAAAGAAGAAGATGTTGAAAAAATAAAAATCAGTCCTAAAATACGTGATATGTCTGAATATATAAGTGCTTTGGGAGGTTATAATAATGCAAATGACAATTGAAAATGTTAGGGCAATGTTAAAAACAATTAATCTTTATACTGTTGCAGAAAAAACAGAAGAAATTTTAAATGAGTCTTTAAAAGAATCCATGTCATATGAAAAGTTTTTGGAAAACTTTCTTCAATGTGAAATAAAGGGACGTCAAGAAAAAAGATTTGAAAGAAATATAAAGCAGGCATCCTTTCCTGAATACAAGACTCTTGATGAATTTGATTTAACAGAGCAACAATCATTAAGTAAAAGACAATTCAACCAGCTTAAGGAACTTAGCTGGATAGAGCAGGGTTATAATTTAATCCTGCTTGGGCCTACTGGAGTTGGTAAAACCATGCTTTCAATAGGATTAGGGATACATGCTGTTAACAATGGTTACAAAGTTCATTTTACAACAATGAATGACTTGATATATGTACTCAAAACACATGAAATGTTAAGAACATCTATAGCTAGATACAAACGGATCCTACAATCAGATTTGTTCATTATTGATGATTTAATGTTTATGGCTATGGAAAAACATGAAGCAAATTGTTTTTTTCAACTTATTAATAAGCTTTATGGTCAATCCTCAATTATTATAACTTCTAATAAAAGTCCAGAAGAATGGGGAGATCTTTTAGGAGATCCTGCAATTACAACAGCTATATTAGATCGAATTGTTCATAAATGTGAAGTGTTAAATTTAAATGGAGACAGCTACAGATTGAAACACCGCAAAACCATATTTAGCAAAAACTAGGTGTAAAAAATTAATGATCGAAAAGTGTAAAAAAACACTTGACATCTACAAACGCATATAGATTAGTATTTACACTTAATTTAACTCTTAGTAGAAAGTATCATTTTTTTCAATTGATATTATTATCATTTTCTTTAATGGTTTTTCACCATCTTCTTTTATTTTATAGTCATCAATATACTTTTTTAGTTGTTCTGTTGCTTCTTTTTTCTTTTGTTCTAATTTATCTTTTGTATAATCTCCTTCTTTTATATGTTTAAACTCTAACATATATCTAAAGTTAACTTCAATATGTCATCCCTTCTTTTAATAAAAATCAGAATATCCATTCCTCGTTTCTTTTTCACTCTCAAACTTATAAATTCTATCCACATATAAAAGAGTTATAAAAATTGCCTTACACGTCATCTCATTATAAAAAGCTTACCTTAAACTTAATTTTATTATATAAATTTTAAATATATCCGATAAATTTAATAATATTAGCAAATTAGCATTATTTTTAATACACATTGGCTAACTTTAAGAGAGGTGAAATACTTGATTCACATTAATAATTACTATGATATAGAAAAACTAAGCTTTAAGCATATACTTAGCTTAGATTACATCAAATTATTAAAACGCAATTTTAAAATGATTTCTGCTTATGCTACTGGTAATTCTGATTCTTGGAGTTCTTTCAATATGAAAGAAGCTGGCATGTTTTGCATAATAACTCAAGATGATATAAACAATGGACTAACTTGCACCCAACTTTTGAGGGATTTTAGAAAAATGTTTAATTCATGTGTTCCTGAACATGCAGAACTAATAATACTTCCATCAGGCAAAAAAAATTTGGTTTGCATTTATAATGAGTACTACTAAATTTACTTTTTTACATCTTCAATACGGTTTACTAGGTCCAGAGTTTGACTCATGGTTAAAGTGTTTCCATTTAGAAATTAGCTTTTTTAAATATATGTCTATCTGCACTTTACAATGATCTCTTTTTGAATATCTGGTAAATAAGTTCATTGGTCTTTCTGTATTCTTTTTTCTCCTCTAACCTTTTTCTTGCATCTGCCAAAGAAACTGTTAATTCTCCTGAAATCCTTGACTGTTCAGCCATTGCAAGCTTTGGTTTAAGCTTAAAAGTTGCTCTCTCTTTTCAAAAGCTTCAATGCTCATTACAACAAGATCACCCTCACCATTTTTTGTTATATAAATAGGTTCTTCTACCTCATGAGCTAAGGTTGAAATCTTTCCATAATCATTTCTTAATGTTGTTGATGATTTAATTATCATTATGAACCACCTCTGTAATTAATTAACATAACCTCATACTTATTTACTCAATATTTGTTTTAAATTCTTCTAAACTGCTTACTTTATTAGATAGCTTTACCCATTTTTTTAAAGTATCTATATCACTTTGTTTATTTATTATTTTAAGAACTTCTGCTGTAACAGGTTCTATTTCATTTAAGTTCTCTATAATATCTTCTTTCCTAGCTAAAATTACTCCTTCTTCTCTTCCTTCTTCTCTTCCTTCTTCTCTTCCTTCTTCTCTTCCTTCTTCTCTTTCTTCTAATCTAATTAAATCTATCTCTTCCTCAATTGTCAGTACTTTTGTAATCATTGTAACAAACTCCTTTCTTTTAAGATATTCCATCAAGTAACCTTTTTCCATAGTATCTTCTATGGCTTTTTGAATTGCTTCTTCTAGTAAAAGCTTTTTTATCTTGTAATAAAACTTGATTCGATCCATTAAGTAACTGTACCCATCTAGTACATCTTTTCTTTGTTTTACTTCTTCAGGTAAGTGCTTATAGGTAATGTCCATTATTTTTACCTTCATGTTGATAAATTCATCCTCTTCTCCTAAATTTGCTTTTAGATACATTTCTTTATGCTGTAATGGTTCTTCTCCATTGTACACTACAAAAAACTCTGGTGTGGGTATTCTAATGGCTCTTTTGGCAAATATGTTTAATTGATTTTGAGTGATATAAAGTTTTAATAACTCTGCATAGTATAATAAAAATCTAAGCGGCATATTTTCATTAAGTGTACTTTGATGTTCTACCATTATAATCAATCTATTATCTTTAGTTTTAAATGCAACATCATTTTTTAATTGTTTTACTACTATGCTTTCCGTATCATAGAATGTTAATTCATCTGCATTTAGCATTTGCCCTGTTAAGTCATAGTAAAGCTGTACAAAGTTTTTTTGGTCTGAAAACAAGTATCTAAATATAGTGTCTTTGTACTTTTCATTTCCTTTGTTTTGCATTATATACCATCCCTTTTCATGCTTTACTTACTTCTATTTTATCAAAATCATAATTTTTTTACTAGTAGTTTTCTATCCTTTACTGATTCATTCTACTTTATAAAATGAATGATTAAATATCTATCTGTCTACCTGCACTTTATAATCATCTCTTTTTGAATATCTGTTATCAATAATTATTATGTCACCTTTGAAAAATTCTGAATTATGAGCGTTTATGCCACCTTCTTCATCCCATTTATCAATTACAATATCTTTATCCACATATTTAAATACCACTTGATCATTTTTTATTCCTTCAATTACAAACTCTACTATTATATATCCGCCTTTTAACTGATTACTTTCTATATGTGGTTCTTTATCTTTTACTATAGGTATGCTTTCAGATGGGATAAAGTATGCACCTCTCCATTCTCCTTCTATTTCATCCTTTGCTACCATTGGAAATTTGTCTATAAGTGATAGAGATCCTAACTTATCTTTATTATATATAATTTCTAAACTATCTCTATCACTTCCAGTTTTAATAAGATAAGTTGTACCCATATTGTAATAAAGATCAATCCTTTTATCACTTCCCTTTGAAGGATCATATGTATGGTAAAACCTTGGCTTTATTTCCACCCTGTCAACATCTCCTGAAAGACTGTTTAATCCTCTGCTATTAAATCTAAAGAAAAATGCATATCCCTTTTTAATGTGTGTATTTTTTATATCAGGTCTATTTCCAACAGGTAATTCACTTAACTTTATTTCTACACCTTTAGAAGCTCCATCACTGTTATGAAAAAATGTCCTCCATGATGGATCTTCTATTCCTGTTATTCTAAAATTGTACAACTCACAAATAATTCTTATTCTATTATTTGATAATGTAAATGAATTACCTGCTCTGTCTTCTACATATACATTTAAATACCAGTCACCTGTGCGTATTTTGTCTTGATGTACAGGTATTTCAATTGTTTCATTTGTAGCTCTTCCCTCAGATGTTTTTATAGGAAGCTCAACTGCCTCACCTTGATCTCCTTGACTATGCCATCTGTATATTACTTTATTAATACCACTTAAATTATCACTTATATTAAATGATATTGCGTTGTCAGGATGATAATAATATCCATTCCATCCATTTTCAAATCTTACTCTTCCAGTTTCATTATATTTAATTTCAGGTGATGTACTGTCTATTTTGTATATACCAGAGTTACTGTTAAATAAGTTTGTTGGCCTTCCTGTATCGGGTAAAGAAGTCGAATTCCATTGAAGAAAAGCACCCCCATTTGGAATATTTGATGGAATCATT
>VLTH01000002.1:1533450-2040259 GCA_008125075.1 Acetivibrio alkalicellulosi
ACTATTATATATCCGCCTTTTAACTGATTACTTTCTATATGTGGTTCTTTATCTTTTACTATAGGTATGCTTTCAGATGGGATAAAGTATGCACCTCTCCATTCTCCTTCTATTTCATCCTTTGCTACCATTGGAAATTTGTCTATAAGTGATAGAGATCCTAACTTATCTTTATTATATATAATTTCTAAACTATCTCTATCACTTCCAGTTTTAATAAGATAAGTTGTACCCATATTGTAATAAAGATCAATCCTTTTATCACTTCCCTTTGAAGGATCATATGTATGGTAAAACCTTGGCTTTATTTCCACCCTGTCAACATCTCCTGAAAGACTGTTTAATCCTCTGCTATTAAATCTAAAGAAAAATGCATATCCCTTTTTAATGTGTGTATTTTTTATATCAGGTCTATTTCCAACAGGTAATTCACTTAACTTTATTTCTACACCTTTAGAAGCTCCATCACTGTTATGAAAAAATGTCCTCCATGATGGATCTTCTATTCCTGTTATTCTAAAATTGTACAACTCACAAATAATTCTTATTCTATTATTTGATAATGTAAATGAATTACCTGCTCTGTCTTCTACATATACATTTAAATACCAGTCACCTGTGCGTATTTTGTCTTGATGTACAGGTATTTCAATTGTTTCATTTGTAGCTCTTCCCTCAGATGTTTTTATAGGAAGCTCAACTGCCTCACCTTGATCTCCTTGACTATGCCATCTGTATATTACTTTATTAATACCACTTAAATTATCACTTATATTAAATGATATTGCGTTGTCAGGATGATAATAATATCCATTCCATCCATTTTCAAATCTTACTCTTCCAGTTTCATTATATTTAATTTCAGGTGATGTACTGTCTATTTTGTATATACCAGAGTTACTGTTAAATAAGTTTGTTGGCCTTCCTGTATCGGGTAAAGAAGTCGAATTCCATTGAAGAAAAGCACCCCCATTTGGAATATTTGATGGAATCATTGTATCATTCCATGTCTTTGAATTAGAGTTCCAACCTATAAGCGCTCCATTTAAAACCCATATTCCATCATTTTGCAAAGTAACTTTTCTAGCAGAATTTATATTCATTTCTTTATTCTCATTATTTAATTTATTTTGTCCTTCTACTTTTATTTCTCCAGCTTCCCATGTTTGAGTATAAGCTCTTAAGACATAGCTTGTCCCTATATCATCATCACCATCATCATTTATATATCTGTAACTATAATTTCTGTCTATAGAATTTGATGCTTCAACAGTTGTTACAGCATCTTCTGCTAAAGATATCAATACATCTATCCCCTTAACCCATTCACTAGAATATGGAGTAAATATTATAGTTCCCTGTGCTTCAGTTTGAGGTAATTCATCTGGAATGTCCTCTGTTATATTCGTTTCTCCTACTACTATGTATTTATATCTCACCCAGTGGTGAAGATTATTTTCTGTAAGAATTATTTCTCTTTTTTTGTCTTCTATTTCAGTTTGGGTATTGTATATTCCTCCTGCATTTGTAGAAACATTATTTGATTCAAATGTATAATTGATTCCATTAAAAGAAATATTACTTGGTACACTGTGTTCTAAAACACATAATTCAAGAATTTTAGGAAGTTCATCTTCATGTACGGTATCTTTCCATACAAAATCATTTTTTATCTTAACTGCTCCACTTTCATTAACACCCCAATATGCTTTTGTTATACTATATGGAACTTTTTTCAAAGCCTGAAAATCACGCTTTTGGTCGTATCTAGTTTTAAAATCTTCTATGGTTTGATTATCCCAAGAGGCAGCGTTAATTGCTTCTTGAAGTGTGTTTGCAAGAGTGATACGTTGACTGTATCCACCTTGAGCATTTGTTCTAAATACTTCTATCTGGGCATTTAAAATAAAGAGGGTATCATAATTGTCAAATGCATTTTCAAGGTCATTTATGAGTGGGTGATTTTGAGTTATGGTGGGCGATTCTATTATTTCATTAAGGTGAATATCTTTTACTAAAGGTCCATGTGTTATTGAATGCCAATCTTCAAAGCTAACAAACTTTCTACCTAAATATGTGGAGTTGTCTTTGTAAATGTCTATGTTTACACCATTGGTTCTATATCTTACAGTTGCTCCTGGTCTTGCAGCCGTTGCCGTGGCTCGAAACACAAGACCTATTTTCTTAGAGGTATCATCATTATTATTTACTCTCATATAGTCACCAAAATCAATTTCTGATTTTTGATTACCATCATCCCATAAGTAGTATAGCGGAGAACATAAAACTAATATTATAACTACCAATAATATGCTTAATATTTTTTTCATATATAACACCTCTGTATTTTATAGTTTTCTGCGTTCACCCAGTACAAAAGCACCTCTAAATTTATAATGTTTATCATCAGGGTCATAATAAAAAGCATATTCAAAATCTCTTTCATACCAAGTATTATATTTTAATGATTTATCTAATTCTAAGTCGTTTATCACATAAAAACAAATTGTTCCTCTCACTCTGAATCTCTGTTGATGATCAACATATACATTATATATATCGGTTTTAAAGTGCGCATATCCAATAAGTTGATTTTTAATTATTTTATTGTATTGGTCTTCTGCATTTTTTAGCCCATTATATCTTGATAATCTTTGAATGTATTGATCTTTATCAATTGTTCTATAATCAACATTATACATGAGGCTATAGTAATCTTGAGCAGCTTCTACAACTCTATGTGCTGTTCTTATTCCAGCTTCTGTAGACAATTGTTCTTCCCTTGTAGAATAATAACTCCTTGGCTCCCCATACATATTAGTTGGTATTACAGTATCAATATTATCCTCATATTGATTTAATCTCTCCTGCTCTAATGCTGTAAAAGGCTCATAAAACATATCCACTGTAACTATTGAAACAGTTCTAGTCTTACCATCCCATCCTACTCTTGCCCCTAATGCTTCACTTACAAACCTTAAAGGAACCATTGTTCTTCCACTCATTATTACTGCACTAGTATCAAATACCATTACTTCACCATTGACTGTTGCTTTACTTTCACCTATTTTAAGTACAATGTTTGTATCACCTTTATTTACTCTAACCAACTTGTTTATATCATCCCAATCAACTTCACATCCCAACTTTTCACTGACAAACCTAACAGGTATAATGGTTCGACCATTAGTATCAATATATGGTTTGACATCGAAATCAATCAATTTACCATCTACAGTAACTTTCACCTCATTTGAAGCAAAAGATGTAAAAACAGATACAAAAACCATTGTAATTACCAACAATACTGATATTTTTCTCATATTGATAGACCTCCCAATATAGATTTAAATTATTATGAAAAGCTTATGAACATAATAGAAATTTACAAAGACTAAAACACTATATAATTATTTTAACAAAAATTACAGGTATATAGCAACAGTTTATATTGAATTTAAATAAAGAAATGTATGAAAATAAGTCTTTCACTTTGTTGCAAGACTTTAAATAAAATATACTTTCCATCTACCCACCTAAATTATTCAGTGAAATCATCTTAGAAGGCAATAGTAGTTAAAAATTCTCATATATTAGAAAGAAGTAAAAGTCAATTTAATTTCATTACATTATCTACAGGTGGTTTATTGACAATATAAAAAGCTCCATAGATATTTTTAGTAAAGTTCACAGTTTTTCTTCACTGTCTATTAATTCTCTCAATAAAATACGCGTATAATCCCTTCTGCCATATAGAATTCTAGACACATAGACTATCTCACCATGATTCCTGTAAAAAACCAGGTAGTTATCACAGATCAGAAAACGATAGTCTGTCTGAATATCTATAATAATAGAAGATAGGGGTACACCAATTTCACAATACTCCGACAGACTACGTATTTTCTTCATAATTTTTGATACTAAGTTTACAGCTGCCTGTACATTACAAAGCTCTTTAGAAATGTAGTCTTTGATTTCCAATAAATCATTTCTAGCCTCTGGAGAAATTTTTATATTATACATTTTCGATACCTAGTTCTGCTTCAACTTCCTCAATGGTCATCCAGCCTTTTTCTTTTCCGCTCTGCTCTCCTTGAGCAAGCTTTGACAGTAACTTTAGAGAAGCTTTTAATCTTTCATACTCTTTTATGTCCACAATAGCAAATTTCCCACGGCCATTTTTGGTCAAAAATACTGGTTCTCCAACTGAAATATCTCGCAATACCTCATTATAATTCCTCAAGTCAGAAATAGGTTTTATATTTGGCATAAATAACAACTCCTCTCGTTGTTATTATTATACCCTTATTATTCGTAAAATTCAACAGCAGATTTCATATGACTATCTCCTCGAGTATTGATTAAAACTAACAAATGTTTGTTCGTACTTTAATACTGGTCTTATTTACCTATAAATACCCTATCACATAACCGATTAATAAGATGTTGGTCGTGACTTACAACAAGCACACCAATATTATTTTCTCTAGCTTTATTCAGTACAACATTCCATATTTGTGCTTGGGTGATAGCATCTAACATGGTTGTTATTTCATCTGCAATAAGAAATCTAGTTTTTGGACTCAATGCTTTTGCTACACAAAATCTTTGCAATTCTCCTCCTGATAGTTCATTTGGCCATCTTTTAAGCCATGCTTTTTCAATCCCTAGTGAATCGAGCAGCTCATTATCAGGTGACCATCCTTCGTTTAGCGTTTTCTTCATCTGCCATCTTGGGTTTACTGCTTTTTCAGGATGTTGAAAAATAAGTTGTACAGGGTTAAAACCTTTACTTGGAATGGATTTGCCATCTATTTTTACACTTCCTCCTTGTGGAAGCTCATATCCTGAAAGAATTTTTGCCAATGTAGTCTTACCGCATCCACTTGGCCCAGATAATCCTAATATTTCACCTGATTTTAATTCTAAATTTAAATTATTAATTATTAAGGGACCTTTCCCATATCGAAAACTTAAATTTCTTGCTTCAAGTTGCATGATAACACCTTACCTTTCCAAAACGAACATCCCTGATTAGGGGTAATTTGCTTACACATTCGGAAGATTTAAAAGTGCATCTAGAATTAAATGGACAACCCGAATGCTGTTCAATATGTGATGGTTGAAAGCCATCAATAGGATTAAAATCATTTTGGGGCAAAGCATTCCACAAAGCTTTAGTGTAAGGATGACGCAATGATTCACCTTTGCCTGAAAAATCACTTACAGGTGATATCTCAATTGTAATACCAGAATAGAAAACTGCTATGCTATCAGCAACATTAAGTGCCGTACCTATATCATGAGTGATTAGCAAAATAGCACAGCCTTGGTTTGCCAGCTCTCTTAAATGACCAAGGGTTTCATTAACAACTTCTGGGTGTAGTCCTGGGGTTGGTTCATCTGCCACGATAAGCTTTGCACCCCCTACGACAGCTGATGCTACAAGGACTCGTCTTGCCATACCCCCTGAAAGCTGAAAGGGAAACAAGCTATCAGTTCTACTATCTAAAGAATATCTATCAAATATCTTTCTCTGCTTTTCTTTTTTTTCTCCAGCACTTACAGATGAGCGCACTTGTGAGCCAACCTTCATAAGTGGGTCTAGAAAATTTACTGATTGAGGAATGAAGGCTATTTCATTCCCACGCAGTTTCTTCTGCCTTTTTGTAGTAAGCTCTCTGCCATCATATAAAATAGTTCCTGACATCAGAGCATTTTTAGGCAGGATTCCCAATATAGCATGGGCAAGAAGACTTTTCCCAGATCCACTTGAACCTACTATTGCAAGTATTTCACCTTTGGATATTTTTATATTTAAATCAGATATAACTTGTATTGTTTTTTGTTTTAGCCCTTTCTCGTATTGAATAAAGGATATTGAAAGATTATTTACCTCCAGCAACTAGAAGCACCTCCCTGCTTATATTGTTTATTCATGCGCATTATGAGGATCAAATAACAACCTTAGGTTTTCTCCAATACTGTCAAATGCTCTTACAGTTACAAACAGTAGTAGTCCTGGAAAAAATGCCAACCACCACATACCCGTTGATAGATACTTCATAGACTCTGATAGTATGACTCCAATTGCAGGTTTGTGTGGTGACAAACCAAATCCCAAAAAAGTAATTGATGCTTCATGCAATATTGCATGTGGAAATAAAAGTACAAATCCAATAAAAAACTGGGGTACTAGATGTGGCAAAATATGATGTATTGCAATCCACAATGGTTTTTTGCCCATTTGTCTTGAAATCTGGACAAATTCTGCTGACCTTAGCTGAAGAACTTCAGCACGAATTACTCTTGTAAGGCTTGTCCAATGGGTACATGCTACTCCAATAATTACCCCCTTTGCTCCGCCACCTACTGTAAAGGCAATAAGTATCAAGGCTACAAGGTGAGGCATACCGAGAAAAAGATCAACAAGCCATGTAACAAAAGTATCAAAAGCTTTTCCTAAAGTTGCTGCACCCATACCTAAAATAAGAGCAATAATAACGCTTGATAAAGAAGCTATAATTCCTATATAAATACTTAAAGATAAACCTTTAATTGTACGTGTAAACATGTCACGACCAAGCCAATCTGTCCCAAAAGGATGGGCCATTGACGGAGGAAGATTCTTTAAGTCAAAGTTGGTAGCAATTCTATCGTTGCTAAGAAGCATGCTTGCGGCTATTATACAAAGTAAAATCAAAGATGAAAAAGTTACTCTCAAGAGAGTACTATGCCTGCGATTTAATTTTGGTAAAATATTAATGAATTTTTTTTTAGATAACACAGTTAAAATTTCAGTCATATTGATTTTCCCTCCTTAAGCCTTGGATCTACCAACTTATATATTATATCTGCAATCAAGTTGCCTGAGAACACAAATAAAGCACTGAATAAAACAATACCCAGTAAAAGTGGAAGGTCACCTCTAAGCCCTGCCTGAACTGTTGCTTGACCAAGTCCAGGATAGGAAAAAACCTGTTCGGCTAGAACCGACCCTCCAAAAAGCTCACTTAAGGATGCAAATTGAAGTGTTACCGCTGGCAGTGCAATATTTCGTAACCCGTGTCTTAAAAGAAGCTTAAATCCAGACTCACCTTTTGCTCGAGCATACAAGATATAATCACTTTCTAAAACGTCAATAAGCTTTTGCCTAGTATGAAGAGCTATATTAGCTACCCCTGTAATACTTAGTGTTAAAGCTGGGAGTATAATATGATTAATACGATTTGCAAGAGTTACTTCCTCAGCTAAAACACCAGCAGGCACACCCATACCAATCGGAAACCACCCAAATTTTACAGACAACACCATAAGAAGTAAGAGTCCAAGCCAGAAGGTTGGTGTAGATGCCAAAGTCAGGCTGTACCATTTTATAATTTTGTCAATCCAGCTTCCATTCATCATGGCAGCTATAATACCCATTATAAAACCGAGAATTCCAGAAAGTATCCATGCAATTCCCATTAGTGCAAGGGAAGCTAAAAATCGTTGTTTTATTACTTCTGATACTGGACTTCTATATATCATGGAAGTACCCATATCACCTTTAAGTATTGATTTACCCCAAAGTAGAAACCTTTCCACTGGTGGCTTGTCAAGTCCCCAATGCTTGGCAATTTGATCTCTTTGTTCAGCTCCAACTCTGGTCATATCAGCTCCTACATATGCTTGTACTGGATCAATAGGAGAGTGACTGACAAGAAAAAACGATATAAAACACAATGCCATCAGAAGAGACAAGACTCTTAAGATTTTCATTAAAATAAGCTTAAAGAAACTTGTATTAATCATTAATAATATCTCCTATCTAATTCTGAAAATACTTTTCAGAATAGAACTTTTGATTTTATGCGCGTGCAATTTGTTTGCTGTCGCAAACATGCACATGCGCAGCGACATTCATTCTCATTATGTTTTCATCCTATGTTGGTGAGCTTTTTGCTCATGAATGTCTAATTCCAATGCCATTCTTCTATATTATCAGTTAGAGGCCATCCATGTCCATGAGGTTGTATTTTTTGTTTTCCTGTGTTGAGGTTTTCACGCACAAGATATAAGTGGTTTATGTTTACAAGCCACGCCCAAGGTGCATCACCTTTAGCACTAAAGCCTGTTTCTCCATCCCATTGTGCTTTTTTCCAGTATTCATTGGCTTCATCTTCACTAGTAGCCAAAAGCGCTTTATTTAAGTAATCATCTACAACCGAATTGTAATAATACCCTGTATTGTACCAGCCAACTCCCCTGTATTTGCTGTTGTATAGGTTATACATTTCAAGGGGATCATGACTTCCCCAGCCAAAAAGAATTGCATTCGAGTGCATTAGCATTTTTATATCATCCCAACTTTTTCCCTCCACATCAATTTTAATTCCTAAGGGCTTAACCTGATCTGCTACTGCAATTGCAAGAGATTGACGTGTCTGATCACTTGATGGATATATGAGTCTAAATTGTGCTCTCATACCTTCCTTTTTTAAAATACCGTCACTATCAGTTTCTTCCCATCCATAATCCTTTAGAAGCTTTCTTGCACTATCCATGTCTGAGTCATTTATTACTGTTTCAGCATTCCACCAAGGAAGATTATCACAAACTGTGTAGGCAGGAGAGCCATATCCATTTAATATTCCATTTACAAGTCCATTACGGTCAATTGCAATGTTTATAGCTTTTCTTATTGCTGCATCAGATGTAACATCATTACCCACAGGATATCCATCTTCTGTTTTTTCTCCAGCCTTCACAAATGGGAACATAATGCCCCGGTTATCCACACTTTGAATGGTTTCAAGACGCATACCTAGAATCTCCTGATTAGCATAAGCAGGAACAATGCTTGCAACATCGACTCTTCCAGCCTTAGCAGCAGCAAATGCAGCTTCTTCACTTAAATAAAGGAATGTGATTTTCTTAAAAAATGGTTCTTTTCCGTAATACTTGGGGTTTGCTTCAACTATTAACTGTTGTCCCTTATCCCACTGAACAAACTTAAATGGACCTGAACCAATGGGATTTTGTGAGTAATTATTGTCATATGCATGCCGAGGTACAATACCTGTGTTAACAAGAATATTGATAAATGTTGATTGGGGTTTTTTAAGATTAAACTTTACTGTGTAATCATCAATTGCTTCAACACTTTCAAGTACACTTAAATCAACAACCGAACCACTTTTTGATGCAGTTTCATAAGTAAAAACAACATCTGCTGCTGTTAAAGGATTTCCGTCAGAGAATTTTACATCTTTGCGAAGTTCAACTGTCCAAACTATACCATCATTGCTAATAGAGTATTGGGTAGCAAGATCGTTAACAATTTCCATATTACTGTTTCGTTTTAAAATAGTACTTTGAAAAAGTGGAGAACCATATCTTCCCCAGCCACTAGTAGGATCAAATCCTTGATCTGGCTCACTGCCAACTGCCAATATTAATTCATCACCTTTGTCTCTTGTATCATTAAACCTAGTATCCCCCTGTGAACATCCAAAAAAAAGCAAAGTTATAAATGCAAAAGATAAAATTATACTTAATATCTTCATTTTTTTAAACATGTTAAACATTTCCTCCTGTTGAGATTATTATAATATATTAAGAATAAAAATTAGATCGATGATTTTTTCCCCCTCTTCTAGACAAAATAAAAACCACAAAAAGAGCTATTTCTTATAGCTTCCCTTCATGGTTATATTTACAGGTATTAATTAAGGCTCGGCTAAAGAATTACTTTCTCTTTTTCGCGTAACACGTGTGGTAACGAAAGTGTTGGAAGTGAACACTTAGAGAAAGTTATTTTTTAACGATGCCTAATCATATTTAAAGTCTTCCTGACTTCATTTTCTATGTGATTATATCATTATACCAGTGAACATGTCAACGGACTAAAAAAGTTATAAATTACCATGCTTTATACGATATTTCCTTAGAAAGTTGAAAATATTTAAGTTTTTATAGAAATTTGTTATAATGAAATAATCATAATTAAAGTGAGGTATTATTATACTATGCGTATTGGAGTTATTGACGGACAAGGCGGGGGTATGGGAAGGGTCATAGTGGAGAAACTAAGGGAGGAATTTACTGAAAATGTGGATATAATTGCTCTTGGAACAAATGCATTGGCCTCCTCATTGATGCTTAAGGCTGGAGCTAATGAAGCAGCTTCTGGAGAAAATGCTATTATCTTTTGCTCATCAAAAGTTGATATTATTATAGGACCCATTGGCATTATATCAGCAAATTCCATGTTGGGAGAACTTACACCTAAAATGGCTGAAGCAATTTCTCAAAGCCCTGCTGTTAAAATACTGATACCAATGAACAAATGTAATATAAGGATTGCTGGGGTGAGAAACGAACCATTGCCTTATCAAATTGAAAGTGCAATTGAAATTTTGAAAAATATTATAAGGGGTGAGTAAAATGTTCATTTCAGCTCTCCTGTTTTTTGTTAAAGAAAAAGAGCTAGCTACACCTTTTCTTGTAACCAACTCCTTATCACAACTTTAATGTCTTCTCTTCCCGCCACTGTCCTTCTTTTAAATCACCTAAATGGATATTGCCAAAGGAAATCCTCATTAGCTGTAAAACCGGGTGACCTATAGCCTGACACATTTTCCTTACCTGTCTGTTTTTACCTTCATGAATTGTAATTTCAACTATAGACGATCTTTTACTACCCTCTACAATTTTAAACTTAGCAGGCGCAGTAATATAATCCTCTATCTTTAGTCCCTTTTCGAATTTCTCTATTTCTTCTTTAGTAGGTAATCCTTCTATTGTTGCTAAATATACTTTTTTAATTTCATGTTTTGGATGTGTTAGCCTGTATGTAAGACTACCATCATTTGTTAAAATCA
The DNA here is from genome assembly GCA_008125075.1 of Acetivibrio alkalicellulosi. Classification (GTDB taxonomy): domain Bacteria; phylum Bacillota; class Clostridia; order Acetivibrionales; family Acetivibrionaceae; genus Herbivorax; species Herbivorax alkalicellulosi. The sequence continues at coordinate 1,544,319 of VLTH01000002.1, forward strand.
AAAGACCAGATGTATCATAATCCAGCCTTCCTACAGGAAAAATTCTTTCTTTCACTTTAACTAAATCAATAACTGTCGGTCTATTAAATTGATCTTTAACAGTGGAAACATAGTCCACTGGTTTATTCAAAACAATATAAACCTTTTTTTCTTCTTTTTTTACCTCTTTGCCATCTAGATATATAATATCATTATTTTGTACTTTTGTTCCTAGTTCAGTAGTTATGTTTCCGTTAACACTAACTCTTCCCTGCCTTATAAGTTCCTCTGCTTTTCTTCTTGATGCTACTCCACTATCTGCTAAGTACTTTTGAAGTCTTACTGTATCCATAAAACAAATCAACCCTTCATAATCATCAAATGTTACCAGTAACAGTATAGCACAGTGCACTATAAATCATCAACACTGAGAGTTAGTATGAAAACAAAAAAATATATACTTTCAAAAACTAAATTCTATTCTTCTTCTTCACATTGCTTTATCTCTCTTCTTACCTTTATCTTTTTTTTTATTGTTTCATTTGCCTTTTCAATTAAGTCAGGTATCATATCCAATACTTTTTCTAAAGATGTGTTCATTGTTACTGGTAAAAGTTTGATCTGTCCCTGCCCTACTACCATAAAAGCAACTGGATTAATACTTACTCCTGCACCACTACCTCCTGCAAAAGGGTATTTACCATTGCCACTTGCCTTTTCTTCATCTTCTTTTTCACCATCTTCTTTAACTTGAACTTCACAACAGGAATTATACTCTCCTCCTCCTGCTGCAAAACCAAATGATACTTTTGATATAGGTATTATTACCGTTCCATCAGGTGCCTGTACAGCATCACCAACAATAGTATTTACATCTACCATGTCTTTAATGCTTTCCATTGCCGTTGTCATCAAACCTTCAATAGGATGTTGCGCCATATTATTCACCACCTCTGATTATTTTTATCATATGTTTAAAACACATTTAAGTCTTACCACTTGGTCTATTTCGCCTAAATAATACTGGCATGGTTAATTTCGTGAGACCTGATAAAAACCTATTTTTAATAAAGTGTTTTAATATCATAAACCCTATAACAATAATATGGACAATTCTCAGGCTTAATATACAGTATAAATCTATATTAATATTTTTTCCCACATAGTCGGGTTTTATATTTATGTTTTTTTCATTAATATTTATAAATCTGTATAGTGTAGAAATAATAATTCCCGAAAATGTCCATGCTAAGCCTATTAATATAGATGTATGAGATGCATCACCTGTTCCTATAACTAAATTGAAATCTAGACTTTTTATTTTAAGTTTGCATTTTAAATAGTTACGTATTTCTTTTAAAAGTTTTTTATGTTTAGAATATAAATTTTTTATACTTTTTATTCTCTCCATAATTGTGGAATAGTTAAAATACTCTTTGCTATTTCTAGTGTCTTTTTCTTTATGACCCTTCTCTTTTTTTAGTCTTAATAAAACACCTTGCTTTTTTGGATCAACCTTTGGTATTTCATATTTATATTTGATTAAACCTTTGTATAGAAAAATCGACAATACAAAAATATCATCTTTATTTTTCTTTTTATATTCAATTATAATATTTATTTTAGTTATCAATATCACTGATATAAAAATAATCAGTACTGCTATAAAAAACCTTAAGATAATTACACCACCTTTGGCCATTTTATATCCTTGGATTGCCGAAGATATAACTTCCACTACTGTTTCACTTCAGGCCTTATTTGATGCCAAATAGGCCTCCGTGAAAAGTGGAAGTAATATTTCGTCTAATCCTTATCAATGTGGTATCTGTTCCCTCTATAAAGTGATTTTTGCCATAAAAACTAAAAAATACACTCTAGTATAATAAATTTGCAACATAGTTATTAATTCCCATCATCCGCACCAAAAAAACTACTAGTATAACCAGTAGTTTTTTGAAATTTTATGTTCCTACGTTCCACTAGGAGTTTGTGTTGGTGTAACCATGTTTTCATTCGGATTTTTGTTAATAATCCCCAATATATATCTTCTTAGAAGAATAACATCGATAGAATCAATGTTCCCATCTCCATTTAAATCAGCAGCTATCCTATTCGGTAAAGAAGTTCTAACTTGAAGTATATATCTTCTTAACAATATATAGTCCTTTGAATCTATTACACCATCCCCGTTTATATCACCATATCTTATATCTATTGGCACTGGTGTTGGTAATGCACCACCAATTGTCAGTACATTGGTATGTACATCAGCCCTCCCTTTGCTTTGCCATCCTTCAATTGCAAGAGCTACCTCTGTCATTTTGCCCATAGGCATATTCATACGCTCCCAAGCTGCAAAGTGTTGGCTAACTGATATTGTTCCGCTTGTTCTCTTCTCTGTCCTTACGCTCCAATACTGTTCAAAAGTCTCAATGCCTCTTTTAGTCTGCTTTCGGGCTCGAGTATTAAATATTTCATATGTACCTCCATCAACAGTAATTTGCCCCAATAATGCTCCTCCTGGGGGTCTCCAATCATCCCAGCTTTCTACAATATAGTATTCTATAAGTGGATCAACTGTCCAACCATAGACACATAAGAAAGAAAATCCATTTGAATTGTAGTCTACATCATATCTTATTGATATGTTTCCCATTTGCTGGTGTGTTTGAGTCTCATCGAATACTCTTCCCTTACGGAATAATATACTATTTATATTATCCCATTGACAATCAAATGTACCGCCATCTTTTAGAGTCATAGTGCCGCCGCTTCCCCAATCTCCCCAGAGCTCATAATCGTATCCATCGTGAATACCAAAAGAATTTCCAGTAATTATCTGCGCATGTAGCTCTATTGCAAACAAGTTCGTAAAGCACATTAGACATACTATAAATGCTGACATTTTTTTTATTAAATCGGTACTAAGCAGTTTCTTTTTTGAATAAATAATTATACCCCCTTAATTTAACGTATATCTAAAACAATATATAAAATATTATTTGTGAACTCTCTACCTTAAAGCCATATTAAAATAGGAATACTTAAACATACAATTCATACTCAAAGAAACATATAATCCTACATATAAAATAAATATAATGAAAGTGGGTCTATACTTTTTAGGTGTTTGTATGTAAATTACATAGACTTTTATATTAATATAAATATCATTAGAGCAAAATCCCATAAATAATTGAAATCTGACAAATTATATCTATATGTAAATATACTTTATCATGGGCGAATAAGAATTGTAAAGTATATATAATAGCAAAATAGCAATTAACTACATATATAAATTTTCATTCTTTGCTAAAGGCTAATTATTTAAAAAAATACACTCTATTAAGTGTACTTTTTACTCATTATCTTCATTTTCTGTTACTTCTTGTGTATCTCCTTGTAACTCATTAAACTCAAACACCGGCAAGTCTGAATCTGATTTAAAACCAAAGCTTCTAAAAAACTCTTCTGTTGTTTCATAGAGAACAGGTTTACCTGGTGCATCAAGTCGCCCAGATTCTCTTATGAGTTTTTTGTCAAGGAGCTTTGTAACACTACTGTCTGAGTTAACCCCTCTTATTTTCTCTATTCTTGCCTTTGTAATAGGTCTGTTATATGCAATAATTGCTAAAGTTTCTAGGGCTGCATGTGATAATCCACTTTTTTGTTTTGGCTCAAAAAGCATTTTTATATAATCATAAAGCTCTGGTTTTGAGCACATCTGATAGCCTTTATTTATTTCCCTTATGGTTATACCACGAGATGGATTATCATTGTAACCTACAATCATGTTATTTAAAATCAATTTGGTTGTCTTTTTGTCCAATCCAATTACTTCACATATTTTTTCAATTGAAACTCTTTCTCCTGCAGCAAAAAGAAGCCCTTCAACTATTCTCTCGTACTTTTTTAATTCCATTTTAGCCATGCCCTCCAATATTAATTCTCTGCTGCAATTTTTTCCTCATCAACATCTTCTAAGTTACTATCCTCACATTTGTACACCATTATCTCAGAAAAATTTTTATTTTGGATTACATTTATTTTTTTAAGTTTTGCAAGTTCTAGTACAGCTAAAAAGCCCGTTACAACTTCAAGCTTTGATTTTGTCTTCAAAGAGAAAATGTCTGAAAACCTAAAGAAAGTCTTGTTTAAAAGGGTTTTTATAACTTCTCTTATCTTACTTTTTAAAGAGACCTTTTCATGTTGTAATATCTGAGTCATTTTACCCGTATTCTTGTTGGTTTTCTTTTCATTTCGCTCTATTAAATCAACATAAATTCTTTTTATTTCATAATATGATAGCTCAATTGGCTCGTCCTCTTCTGTTTTAAAATCTATATCTTCTGGCTGTTTGTAAAATACTTTCCTATAATCTTCTTCCCTCTCTTTTAATATTTGGGAAAACTTTTTATACCTTTTATATTCAACAAGCTTTAATACAAGCTCTTCTCTTGGATCTACCTCTTCCTCTTTATTTTCTTTAGGGCTTGGAAGAAGTAATTTTGATTTTATGTGAAGCAATGTTGCTGCCATCAATATAAACTCGCTGGCAATTTCCAAATCAAGTTCCTGCATTTTAAAAAGATAGTCCATATATTGATCTGTTATCTCATTCATAGGGATATCATAAATATCAATTTTATTTTTTTCTATTAAATGAAATAGCAAATCAAAAGGTCCCTCAAAATTTTGTATTTTAATTGTACATGCTTTTGATAAAACACTCTCCACAAAATACACCGCCAATTTCTATACTTTTAATTATATATTTACATATAGTCAATCTTCATAGCCCTTCTTACGTCTTCCATTGTCTTTTGAGCAACTTTTCTGGCATTTTCATTACCCTTATGAATAATTTCCTTAATCAAGTCAGGTTTTTTTAATACTTCCTGTCTTCTTTCATATATTGGCTCTAAATATTCTGTCATCTTATTGGCAAGGTTTTTCTTGCACTGAACACAGCCTATTTTGCCACCTTTACACATCTCTTCAATTTCAGCTACTTCACCTTCATTAAATACTTTATGAAAAGAAAACACGGTACAAACATCTGGATGCCCCGGGTCATCCTTTCTTATCCTAGCAGGATCTGTAACCATTAATTTCACTTTGTTTATTACATCTTGAGGACTGTCAGACAATGCTATTGTATTATCATAACTTTTACTCATTTTCCTGCCGTCTATACCTGGAAGCACTTTTGCCTTTGTTAAAATAGCTTCAGGCTCTGGAAACACCTCACTAAAAATATGATTAAATCGCCTTGCTATTTCACGAGTAAGCTCTAAATGTGGCAATTGATCTTCTCCAACAGGCACAAACCCAGCCTTATATATTAAAATATCTGATGCCTGAAGGCATGGATACCCTAAAAAGCCATAAGTGGTTATGTTCTTGTCCTTAAGCTGGTTTAACTGATCCTTGTATGTGGGACAACGAAGTAGCCACGAAAGGGGAGTTGTCATTGAAAAAAGCAAGTGGAGTTCTGCATGCTCCCTTATAGATGACTGTAGAAATATATTACACTTATCAGGGTCTAGCCCTGCGCTTATCCAATCTATAACAAGGTCATTTATATTATTTTTAATTTGAGTAGTATCTTCATAACCAGTAGTAAGGGCATGCCAATCTGCAACAAAAAAATAACAGTCGTAATCATTCTGAAGCTTTACCCAATTTTCCAAAGCTCCAAAATAATTTCCCAGATGCAATGCACCTGTTGGTCTCATGCCGCTTAAAATTGTACCTTTTTTCACAAACACTTCACTCTCCTATATAAAATTGTTTGGTAAACTTAAGAATTAGAATTTATGCTATAAACGCTACACAACTCCAATAAATTCCAACGTTTTTTAGTATACCATAATAATAAATTATAACTTGTTTTTTTTATAAAGTCCAATGGATATAAATTTATATTTTACTTGTTAAAACTAAGCAATTAGCCTTATAACAGGCAAAATCACGGTAACTAAAGTATTTTGCACAAACAAATACATAGGTATAAGTATCATCTCAAGTACCCCTGTATATGCTAAAAGCATTAGAATCAAAAATGATGCTCCCTGAAATTGTATCATTTTAAAGTAGTATCTTTCCGGTAAAAACCCACCAATTATTTTAGAGCCGTCTAAAGGGGGAATAGGAATAAAATTAAAAACCGCTAAAAGAATGTTTAAATACATTCCTAAATAGCTAAAATTAAAAATAATACTTATTGGATCATTAGCTGTAAGGTCAATGTCCCAAAAATCTAATCCATATCTTAGCCCTACTAATAAATATATAAATGTAAAAAAAACTGCCAGTATTAGATTTGATACAGGACCTGCCAAGCTTACAAGTATAGATCCTTGTTTTCTGTTTTTAAAATAGCTAGGATTAACAGGTACAGGTTTGGCCCATCCAATAGAAGCTACAATTATCATTATTGTACCAAACAAATCCAAATGTTTTATAGGATTTAGTGTTATTCTACCTAAATCTTTTGCTGTTGGATCTCCTAAGCGATATGCAACATAAGCATGTGCTGATTCATGAAACGAAACTGAAAAAGCAAATACAATTAATAGATATAAAATTCTAACCGGATCTAAATTTCCAAACATTATATATTCTCCTCACATTCTTGTTTGCTTATTTTTTTAACAAATTCTATCTCTTCTTCATACCCTGATAAATCTCCATTTATCTTTTCTTTTAGCACCCTGTCTAAAACATTTTTATAAAAAGGTCCGGGTGTAATACCCATTTCTTTTAAGTCATTTCCTGTAATACATAAGCTTATATCTCTTAATTTATTAATATACCCTATTGCCATGTTGTAAAAACTTTCTTTATCAAATAATAAATATAACACATATATAGACTCTATTGAAAGTCCTTTAAATGTATTATAAACTTCATAATTACTAAAGTTTGAAAAAACACTATTTTTAAAATTATCTCTTGCCACAATAAATCTTTGTATTTCTTCTCTAAACTCTTTTGTTAACTTAAACCTTTCTGCTAATGACTTAGCCTCTGATAAATCATTAGCAGAATGAAACATAAGCATATATAAAAGAATTTTATCAATATTTGCTTTGCAGTTCAAGTTGTTTTTAAAATCATCTAATCTTTCAATGCACATTTTAATAAGCCTTTTAATTTTATCCTTTTGGACAATTTCAGGATAAATTTTATCTAAAACTCTTAGCTCATCCATGCGCTCAAACATATCTAAAACATTTATTTCTTTTAAAATAGTAAAAAATTCAAAATTAATACGCTCAATACTTACTTTATCTAAAGCTCCTGAATCTATAGCACTCTTAGCAAATTCTTCTGTGGCCTTATCCATATTAAAATTATATCTTTTTTCAAATTTTATAGCCCTTAGTATTCTAGTTGGATCTTCAATAAAGCTTAAATTGTGTAAAATCCTAATAATACCCTCTCTAATATCTCTTCTGCCTCCATAAAAATCAACTAAATTGCCAAAATCTTTGTCATTTAGTTTTATTGCTATACAATTTATAGTAAAATCTCGTCTAAATAAATCATCTTTAATAGATCCTTTTTCAATGGTAGGAAGGGCTGCAGGATATTCATAATACTCTTTTCTGGCTGTAACTATATCTATTTTAAAATCCTCATATATCAAAACTAAAGCTGTTTTAAATTTCTCGTGCCACACTACCTTTGCACCATATTTCTCTGCAAATCTTTTAGAAAATAGGGATACATCACCTTCTAATACGATATCAATATCAAGTGTCTCCTGATCTAAAATTAAGTCTCTTGCAAATCCCCCTACTGCATAAACATTATAGCCTAACTCATCTGCTATTTGTCCAGCATCCTTGAGTACATTTCCAATTCTTTTTGGAAGTTTTTCAATTTTATTTTTTAAGTTAATTTTTTCATCTATCATTAAGTTTTCATCAATTAAATTCTTATGATTATTTCTTGTTATACTTTCGCCAAATAATATACGTATTATATCAGATCTAGTAACTATTCCAACAATACTATTTCCCCTCATTACAGGAAGTCTTCCTATATTGTGTTGAATAAGCAATCTTTGAATATCCCTAACTGTTGTATCTTCATTAATGCATATAACACTTTTTGACATATATCCTTTTACAGGAGAACCTCCAAAACCGTGGCTTAGAGCCTTTTCAACATCTCTTCTTGAAATGATTCCTGTAAGTTTATCATCCTTAACTACAGGAAGTCCTGAGTGACCAAACCTTGATATTATCATATTTGCATCAACTATTGTAGTATCATCGGGAACAGTTTTTACAGGTGTGCTCATTATATCCTTTGCAACAACTACAGGGTGAACCTTGTTTTTAATAATGCATATTAACTTTGTATTAATGTTTTCTAAATTATCATCACATGTTTTTGCAGAACCTGCTCCTTTATGGCCTGCTCCACCAAAAAAGCTTAATACCTGACCTATATTTATCTCATCTACCATACTTCTTCCAACTATATAAGTTTTAGTTCCCATTTTTAATATAGAAAAAAAAGCATCATAATTATGTTCTTCTAATAGTTTTCCTGTTAGATATGCAGCATCATTAACATAGTCAGGTGTCCTTACTTTAGCAAAGGCAATACTATAGCCTTTTATATCATAAACCTCTATGTTTTTGTTTAATTCATCCATAAACTCTCGCTGTATGTCAGTCAAAGTCCAATTTAAATGGGACTCAATAACCTGCAAACTGGCGTTTTTAGAAAGTAGAAATGCAATAGCATATGCATCTCTTGCAGTTGTACTCTGATAGGTCAATCTGTTTGTGTCTGCATAAATTCCAAGAGCAAAAACCGTTGCCTCAAGTGAAGATATTTCTATTCCTGAGTTTTTGATTTCTTCAATTAAAAGTGTAGTGTTTGCTCCAACCTTTTCTATTTTATTTAATATTCCATTAATAGGATCTTCACAGAGGGGGTGGTGGTCATACACTAAAAAATCAACTTGACTTTTTGATAAAAGGGAGGAAAATTCCTTTCCTAGCCTTGATTTAGAATGAGTATCAACCACTATAACCTTTGTAATTTTTTCTACATCAATTTGCTTAAGCAACTTAAAACTAAAGATATCTCTATATAGATTAATAAATTCTCTTACTTCCTTACTGATTATTCCCTGCAAAACCATTTGTGCATCCCTATAAATCTTTCCTGCTGCTATCATAGAAGCCAAACAGTCAAAGTCAATATTAATATGTCCAATAATTATTTCCAACTAAAACCACTCCATTGTAATATAAGTCTACTATTTAATTTATTATATCACTCCTCTTAACATTAGTGAACTCTATAAATCCTAAAAATAAAAACTACCCAAGAAGGTAGTTTTACTAAAAATCTATTACAACTAAAAAGATTTAACTGCTTTTTTTAACAAAGCCTCCAAGAAGAAATGATAAACCTACTAATACCAGTATATAACCAATTCCTTCTAAATCCATATCCCTTACAAAAACTGAACCTGCAATTATTATACCTATACCAAACAACATTATTTCTATCATTTTTTTGTTCTTAAATAGTAATGGTGTAATATATATAGCAGTGACAACTACTAATAAAACAGGAAATAATATTGCAAATAAATTAGTCATTTTTCATCTCACTCCCTTAATTCTAAAAGAATAAAACTATAGCACCGATTATAAATACAACCCACCACATAAATCTTCCATCTAATCTGTCAAGAAGCCAGAAAAATCCATAGGCTAAAAAGAATGATATTATTGATCCTAAAAGTACAACTATAAAATCTGTTCCCAAAAACAAAGTACCAAAAACTATACCATAGAAGAATTTAAAACCCGCATATATAATTGCACACGTTTTTGGTGACTGGGTAAAATCTAAGACTCTAAGCAACAAAGTTAGCAATGCATAATTAACTATAATGCCCATATAATTACTCCCCCTTTAAAAAAGTATTAATGTTTTTTTATCTCTCTAGTTATAATATACTATATTATATCAGATTACATCCAATAATGTCCATTAATTTTTATACAATTTAATAATAGTCTATTCCCACCTAAAAAATTTAACAGAGACACTAATACATATTATTGCAACGAAAGCCATAACAGAAATCGGTATAAACACACTGTTAATTGATAACCCCAGCACAGTAGCTTTTAATAGCTTAATTCCTTGTGTCAATGGTAAAACATCAGCAACTCTTTGTAGTGCTGTTGGCATGACTTCGTAGGGCAGTGTTGCGCCTGAAAATACAAGCATGGGAAAATACAATATGCTTGCCATAATTCCAGCTGTTTTTGTGTTAGATGCAACTCCTTACTAAAATAATAACACCAGAAAAAAGTCTGGTGTTATACTGGAGAGTTTAATTATTTTATAATCATTTTATTTTGCGTCTTCATACTTTAATTGATTTAACCTAAAAATAATAATTAGGGTAGCAATTACAATAAACAGCAATAGAATTAAAATGTTTTCTAAGTTAAAGCTTTCTGCACTAAGTATCTTCATTCCATGGGTAGCTGGCAATATTAGTCCTAAATATTCTAATGGTTTAGGAAGCATGTCAGATGGAAACATTATGCCTGATAAAAGCATTGAAGGTAGAAAAACAATCTGTGAATACATAGTTAATTTAGAAGTTGATTTGGCAGTCAGACCTAAAATTATTCCAATTAATAATGTTGCTACTAAAAACAAGATAAATCCGACACCATATACTACCAAGTTTGAAGGAAGTGTTGCATCAAACAATAGCGGTGATAAAGTGTAAATAATAAAACTAACTACAATTAAATTTATAAATCCTGAAATCAAACTAGATAACACAATTGTCCACAATGGTATTCCTGCAGACTTAAAAGATTTTCTCAGGTCGTTGGTAAAGTACTCAATAATAGTTCCTGGGGTTCCAATAAGAGCTCCCATTGTAATGGTAAATATGGTCATGGAGCCAATTATAGTATATTTTGCTTCAGGCATGGTAGAGGTAAATACCATCCCCATCACACCAAAGAATATTAAAGGCACCAGGTAATATGTGATCAATACTTCTGAACTTTTTATATCCAGTTTTGTTTTTAAATATAAAGTATACATAAACCCTTTCATTTTAGTTTTCCCCCTTTGCAATTTCAATAAATCTTTCTTCTAAAGTTGGCTTATCAATTGATAAGTCAATTAATTCATACTGATTTTTTCTAATGAAGCCAATTAATTCTTCTAAACCTTCTAACACATTCTCGGTCTTTAAAACATAATAACCATTTTTGTTTTTAACTAATTTTAAAGTCTTTAACTGTTTTTCACTTATCTCTTGATTCAACATCATTTTAATACTACTTTCTCTTCTTACTTCATGAATAATTTCTGCTGGTGTGCCTATCTTCTTGACAATACCATTTACTAAAATTCCAACTCTGTCACATAGGGTTTCAACTTCAGCCATATCATGGGATGCTAGTATTATAGTAACACCTCTTTCCTTTAACTTTGTGATTTCTTCATGCAATGCCACCTTTGCTTCTACATCTAATCCTGCAGTAGGTTCATCTAAAAATAATATTTTTGGGCTATGAGCCAATGCTAGGGCTAAATGAAGTCTTCTCTTTTGGCCTGTTGACATTGTCTTATATTGTTTATTGTACATATCTTTTAGCCCAAATAAATCTAACAAATCATACCGGACCAAAACTTTATTCCACTTACAGAATAAATTCATTGCATCCTTTGGAGTAATATTACTTGGTAAGGATGATGATTGTAACTGGATTCCAATCAATCCTTTTTTCAAAGCTTGCTCAGGGTTATTACCCATTAATTTTATATCACCCTTGTCATAAGCTCTAAGACCTTCCATACACTCTAGGGTAGTTGTTTTGCCAGCTCCATTTGGGCCAAGCAGCCCAAATATTTCGTTTTCTTTTACTTCAAAAGTAGTCTTTTTAAGGACTTGATTCTTTCCGTAATATTTTATTAGTTCACTAACTTTAATCATCTTTTTTACCTCCTTCTTGGATCAAAACATATTCCTGCTCTTGTTCAAACATATATATAAGGCTATTTGTTATAAAGTCTTCAACTTTTTTAAATTTTGTCATAAACTCGGTATTAATGCCGTCATCATTGGCAATCTTACTCATTTGCTCAATCATTTTTACATCTCCATCTGTAAAATCAATTATTTCTCCCCACCACTTTTTAGCAAAAGCCAATCCTTTTTCACCTTTAGGATTAACTTTTTTTTCTTTTAATATTAAAGCTTTATCACATAGTTCTAACATACTTTTTAAATATTTTTTTCCTTTTTCCTCCTTGATTTTTATTTTTAATTTTTCAAAAACATCCTTATCAAAGTACTTAACAATCCAATAATTCTCATCTTTTTTTCTCAATAAGGATAGTATTTCCACAAGCATTTCCCAATCAAAAGTCTTTACTTTCTTCATTTCCTGTCTAAACTTACTAATAATTTCTCTGTTAATTTGCAGTTTTTTTATTTCTTCTTCTATTAAATTTTCTTGTGAATTTAAATATTTGTCAATTTCTTCAACAGTGTCTGATTTCATTAATCTTTCTTTAATTTCTTTTAAAGAAAATCCAAGATCTTTTAGACTGATAATTTGATGTAATGTAATATAGTCTTTTAGTGTATAAAGTCTCCTACCACCTTCAGTAAAATCAGATGGATTAAGAAGCCCTATTTGATCATAATATTGAACTGTTCTTATAGATACATCCATTTTTTTTGCCATTTCTCCAACCGTTAATAATTTATTTTCTTTTTTCAATTTAATCACCTCTTGATTATATGATATCATGTTACGTTACGTCACAATCAATACTTTTTTTAAATTTTTTTTTAACTACTGATAATATGCTGCTTTATACTTTTTATGTTATGTTGATGAGCTTTTTTCTTATTAAACAACTTTACTATGGAACTTTATCTATCTAAATAACGTCTATTATTAATCTATGGGCTAAAATTAAAAAGTTTATGGAGGTTTAAAATGCTCAAAAGAAAGGATTTTCTATCAATTATAACGGTTGGGGTGATTTTATTATTGCTTTGGCAGACCTACACTAATACTAAAAATTTACAAAATCAAATATCTCATTTACAAAGTGAATTGTTTGGTGTACGCTCTCAATTATCTCATGAAGTATCCAGTATCACGGGAACTGTTCAGCAAATGAGGGATGATGCTAGATGGTGGACTCCTGGTAAGTATGAAATTAAGGAAATTAGTGAAGAATATTCTTTAATAAAAGTAGATTGGATACTAAATGAATACAAAAAAGGAAGTAACGTTTATTTAAATTATAGACAGACAGATGAAGATGACTTTATCCAGGTTGAAGCAAATGATATGGGTAATGGCTATTTTTATGCTGTTTTTTCCACTTCTGTACCTGCAGAACCTGACTGGGAGGTTTACTTAACCAGAACAACTTTAGAAGGTGGCAGAAGTCAGGTCTATTATAATACTGTTGCTTTAGAAGAAGCAAAGGAAATATATTATTCAAGTAACAAACTTATGCATGAATACTTTATTTCCATAGAACACGAAGGAACTCTTAAAACAGGAGAACTTCAAAATATTTATTTATCAAACATAAGCTTAGATTTTTTTAATCCTTTATATGCAAACATAAACATTGGAGACAACAAAATAGATCTCCATTTAAATGAAATTCAAACTCAAGGTAATCCTAAATATAAAGTACAGGAAGTCTTTTTAGAAACAAGAGACCATGATAACCAAGTACTAATAAACTGGGAGTTAACTCAAATTGATTCCTCTGAAAGAAACACATTTCGTTTAGAAGCAAGGGATATAAACTGGGAAAGAAGCAATGAATCCTTATATTTAGTAGTAATTTATAACGATGGTTTTACCTCTGAAAGAGAAATAAAAGGTTTTTAATTAGAAGTCTTAGAGCAAAGTGAAAGACTTAAAAGGGTCGGGGCTCGATGCCCCGAGCTTTTTATTGTTGCCAAATAGGCCCCTGTAAAAAATTAAAGTAATATTTCAGACATTCCTTAGATAAAAAGAAATTATTTATACTTTTATGAATACTATTTTAGTTGTATAATAGTATCATTCTATAGATTAATTTTAGTTGAGGGGTTAATATATGAAAAAACAATCCATCGCACAAGGTTTTGCTGTTTTATCCATTGCAAGCATGTGTGCAAAAGTTCTATCAGTTTTGTACATTCCATTCATTCGTGCAATACTAGAAGATGAAGGTTATGGAATATATGGTGCAGCTTATCAGGTGTATGTTTTTATATATGTAATTGCAAATTCAGGTATTCCGGTTGCTATATCAAAATCTATATCAGAACTCACCTCAGTAGGCAATTATAGATATGCTTTTAAAACATTTAAAATATCCAGGTTTTATCTCATTGTTATAGGAACGGTACTGGCAATTGCCATGTTTGCTCTTGCTCGACCATTAGCTAATATAGTCAAATTTGAAAAATCTTATTTAGCCATACTTGCGCTATCTCCTACAATATTTTTTACTGCTATTGCTTCTGCTTACAGAGGTTATTTTCAAGGCAGAGGAGTTATGACGCCAACTGCAGTTTCCCAGGTAATAGAACAAATAGTTCATATAATATTTTCTCTTACTTTTGCTATGCTTTTATTGCAATATGGAATTGAATATGCTTCAGCCGGAGCAACTGTAGGAACAACAATGGGTGCTTTAGCTTCTGCATTGTTTTTAATGTATGTTTTTTATAAAAATAAAAACTCTATAATACCTGTTGATTATAATCAAAACAATGTAAAAAGATATAGTTTTAAGGAACTTTCAAACAAGATACTAAATTACAGCCTACCAATTACAATATGCGTTGCAGCTCAATATGCAGGAAATCTAATAGATATGGGAAACACAAAAAGCAGACTTTTATTTGCAGGTTTTTTAGATGAACAAGCCACTTCACTCTTTGGCTTCCTAGTAAAATATCAGCAGCTTATGAATGTACCTATTTCAATTGTTGTAGCCTTAGCTGCCACAGTTTTGCCTTCTCTTTCCGGTTCACTTGCTTTAAATGATAAGATACAGTTTGAAAATAAATTAAGGTATGCTATAAGGCTTTGTCTTTTTATTGTCATACCATCAGCCATAGGATTCTCAGTACTTAGCGAGCCCATATATTTAGTTTTAAAATTTGGCGAGGGCTCTGAGCTAATGATGTATGGAGCTATAGTTTTGGTCTTGATGTCAATTGTTCAAATACAGACCACCATACTGCAAGGTGCTGGTAGACTTTATACAGCAACAACTAATGTTTTGATTGGAATAGTAGGTAAAATAATTGCAAATTATTTCTTAATTGCTATATATGATATAAATATATATGGAGCAATTATCGGAAGTGTTGTAGGGTTTGGCATTCCTGTTGTTTTAAATACAATAGCTATTAAAAAATATCTTAAAGTTAAGATTAATTTGATAAATCAGAGTTTTAAACCACTTATATCATCAATTATAATGGGTATTTTTGTTTACTTAACTTATATAATTGTATTTTTAACTTCTAATTTAATCTTTGGTAAATACCTTTCTAATGCACTTGGAGTATTTCTTTCTGTGATAATAGGTGTAGCCATTTATATTGTCTCAATGATGCTTATTAAAGGCATCACCTTAGAAGATATTGATCAAATGCCAGGGAAATTAAAAAAATTAATTCCTTCAAAGCTCTTAAATATAATAACTAAAGCTTCACAAAGTTAATACTTCTTTAGATATAGTACATTAGGGACTGATTATTTTTTTTATATTCTAATATCAAATCCTCTAAAGTTATTGAATCAACTACACTATTTATGCTCTCATTTATTTTATCCCATACATTAGCTTTCAGACAGCTCTCTACAGTATTTACTTTTGAATATTCTTCTTTTTTATCATCATATACTAAAAGGCTACCTTCTAAACACCTTAAAATTTCTCCAATAGTTATGTTAGATGGATTCCTTGAAAGCATATACCCTCCCTGAGGTCCTTTTATACTTTTAACAAGCTCGGATTTTCTCAGTAAAGAAAAAACCTGTTCCATGTAACTTTCTGAAATTTCTTGCCTTTCTGCTATGCTGTTTAATGATACATGTTCTCCTTTTGAATTAACAGCTAAGTCCACCATTGCCCTTAATCCATATCTTCCTTTTGTTGATATTTTCATAATTCTCACCCAATCCCTAGTATTCCAATATGTTTTATGTTTTTATAATACTATATAAAAACCTTATCTGTCAACGATAGAAAAACAACTCCCTTAAGAGTTGTTTTATACTATTCTTCTCAAAAAGTTTGCTTTTTTAGCAAACTTTTTAGAAGATATAGTTCCTCTGTTTATCGCAGCGGAACTTAACTACTATGATTTGAAGCTTCCGCTGCGATATGTTATACACCAATTTCCACTTGACTATACTCATCATCAGACCTTATATCTTCAGGTAAGTTTTCTTTCACGGCTGCCTCAGTTGCCAATTGGTCACATCGTTCATTTAGTGGAATGCCTGCATGTCCTTTTACCCATTTAAACTGTACATTGTGAGACTCCATTGCAGCTAATAACCTTTTCCACAAATCAATATTCTTTGGCCTTTCCTTGCTTTTTGGACCTTTATACCATCCAAACCGTTTCCATTTAGATACCCAACCTAAACTCATTGCATCCACGATATATTTTGAATCTGAAAATACAGTTACTGTACAAGGTGCTTTTAAAGCTTCTAAACCTACAATTACAGCCGTCAATTCCATTCTATTATTTGTGGTATTACTAAACCCACCTGATAATTCCTTTTTAATCTCCTTACCATTTTTATTATGTAGTAAAACAGCTCCATAACCACCTGGACCAGGATTATTAAGACATGCCCCATCTGTATAAATTGTAACTTGATGCACTTTTTCACCTCAAAACTTCTATAACCTTAAATTATGCACAAATCTCTATACCTCTTGTTTCAATTCGATTAACCCTTCCTGATAGATGCTTTAAAACACCAGAAAGCAATAGATCACCAGATACTTTTCCAACGCCTCGGTATTTTTGTAAAACGTATAAGCTAGCGCCTGAAATTGCTCTTGATATTTCAATAATATCATTTAAATCAAGACCAGGTGCCATAGTAGTTCTAAACTCGTAATCTATTCTTTCCTCTCTTAGAATATCTATACTTTTTTTTATGCTGTCAATATTTATATTTGTTCCACACACCTTATGGTACTTTTTAAAAGGTGCTTTAATATCCATAGCTATATAATCAATAAGCTCTTTTGATATCAGCTTATCAATAACCATAGGGTTTGTTCCATTAGTATCTAGTTTAACCAAATATCCAAGCCTTTTAACATCTTTTATGAATTCCTCAATATCATCCTGAAGAGTGGGCTCGCCTCCACTTATTGTTACTCCATCTAAAAAACCCTTTCTTCCTTTAAGAAACTCTAATATACTAGTAGTATCAATTACTGCGTTAGCATCATTTTCATCTATAAGCATTTTGTTATGGCAATAAAAACAGTTCATATTACAGCTTAAAGTAAAAACAACAGCGCATATTTTCTTTGGATAATCCACAAAAGAATTCTTATGAAATCCGGCTATTCTCATGATACTTTCTCCACAACCTTAAATTTTCTTCTTATAAAATACTCCTCTTTTTTTCCGATATTAAAATTTTCAACAGGTCTTAAATAACCTGTCACTCTTGACCACACTTCTGTTTTTGCTTCACATTCAGGGCATTTAAAATGCTCACCCTTTATATATCCATGATCTTTGCAAATACTAAATGTTGGAGTAATTGATATATAAGGCATACTGTAATTTGTAAACACCTTTTTAATCAAAGCCTTGCAAAGCTCAATATCTTCAATACTTTCACCTATATAAAGATGTTGAACAGTTCCACCTGTATAAAGTGACTGTAAACCGTCCTGAAGCTCTAAAACTTCAAAAATATCATCAGTATATTCTACAGGAAGTTGGGTTGAATTTGTATAGTACGGCGTATCCTTACCTGCTGTAATAATATCTGGATATTTTTCTTTATCAAGACTTGCCAATCTGTATGAAGTACCTTCTGCAGGAGTAGCTTCAAGATTATAAAAATGTCCTGTTTCATTTTGAAACTCTACTAAAACATCCCTAAGATAGTTCATTATATCTATTGCAAATCTCTGACCTTCTTTAGATCCAATATCTTTTCCCATAAAGTTTTCCAATGCCTCATTCATGCCAATTATGCCTATGGTACTAAAATGATTATACCAATACTGCCCAGTCCTTTCCTTAACATTTCTTAAAAAGTGTGTTGAGTAAGGATAAAGTCCTTTTTGGGACTGGTGCTCTATTATTTTTCTCTTTATCTCAAGTGAGGTCTTTCCTATGTTTGCCATTCTCCATAATCTAGCCTTAAACTCACTTTCAGACTTTGAAAGGTATCCTATTCTTGCTAAGTTTATAGTAAATACTCCTATTGATCCTGTCAAAGGATTACTGCCAAAAAGCCCTCCACCTCTTTTACGAAGTTCTGTTGTGTCAAGACGAAGACGACAACACATTGATACAGCATCTTCTGGAGATAAATCAGAATTAACATAATTTGCAAAGTATGGTATCCCATATTTGCAGGTTATTTTCATAAATTCATCAACCACAGAATTATTCCAATCAAAATTCTTTGTTATATTTATTGTTGGAATTGGAAATGTAAATACCCTTCCCTTAGCATCACCTTCTAACATAACACTACAAAAGGCTTTGTTAAACATATCCATTTCCTCTTGAAAATCCTTATATGTTGCATCTAAGTATTTTCCACCAATTATTACTGGCTCATCTTTTAGTGTTGAAGGTACAGTAATATCAAATGTAAGATTTGAAAATGGGCATTGAAAACCTACTCTTGTAGGCACATTTATATTAAAAATAAACTCCTGAATACACTGCCTTACTTGTTCAAACGTCATATTGTCATTACGTATGAACGGCGCACAATATGTATCAATACTAGACCATGCTTGAGCACCAGCTGTCTCCCCTTGAGTAGTAAAAGTAGAGTTTACTATTTGTCCTAAGAAAGACCTTAAATGCCTCGCAGGTTTACTTTCAACTTTTCCATAAACACCGCCAAAACCATCTAAAAGAAGCTGTCTTAAATCCCATCCAGCACAGTATGGCCCAAAGAAACCTAAGTCATGTATATGGCACTCTCCATTTTCATGTGCTTCCCTCACTTCTGTTGGATATATTTCATGTAGCCAGTATTTTTTTGTAAATGTTTCTCTTATGTAGTTATTTAAACCATTTACACTTTTTTGAGTGTTAGCATTTTCCTGTATATGCCAATCCTTGTCTCCAAGATAGTCTGTGAACATTCCAATAGTTGCACCTACTAAAGCATTTAAATCCCTAGCACTTTTTCTTTTTTCTCTATATAATATATATGCTTTTGCTGTCTTTGCATGTCCTTCTTCTATAAGAACTTTTTCAACAAGATCCTGTATTTGCTCTACTTCTGGCTCTCTGTCAGCATAAATTTTTTCTGCCACTTCCACCACTTGTTTGCAAAGTTTTTCTGACATGCTAAAATCACTACCACCACAGGCAGTTGCAGCTTTATAAATAGCCCATGTTATTTTCTCTGGCTGAAATCTTTCGTACCTTCCATCTCGTTTTGTAATTTTTGTAATCATCAAGACAACTCCTATACACTATTTTTTACTCTATCAAAGAAGTGAAATTGAAATATCCAATCCATAAAACACCTTAATGCAAAAAACTTCTCACTGCCATTTTTTCACACTTTAGTACTTTCATAGATTGAAAAGTTTGATAATCTCAATACTCAAAAACAAACTACATATTGATGTATGAATTATATCATACACAATATGTAGTGTCAACACAAATTCTATTCTTTAAGTACATATTTTTTAAGGTGCACAATTTTTAAGTGAAGAAAACACTCCAGAAACTTAAGTTACGCAGTCTAGAGCCTGTAAATACTTCTCGGGGTCGAGCAAAACTCGTTTCACTCAAACAATGCTCTCCCTTTACTCGTTGCATTAACAGGCTCTATAACATGCTTCACAATGTTTCTTCCATGTTTTTCTTCACATTCACTAAATAAACCTTTTTAAGCCCTTCCTGCTAATTTGTTTGCAAGCTTTACAGCAGAATAAGCATCTTCTGAGTATCCATCTGCGCCGATTTCTTTTGCATAAGCAGAATCTACAACGGCACCACCTATCATTATCTTAGCATCAAGCCCTTCTTTTTTTGCAACTTTGACAACTTCTTTCATTTCAATCATTGTAGTTGTCATAAGAGCAGAAAGACCTATTATACGGGCATTTTTTTCACGGGCATTTTTCACAATCTCTTGAGCACTTACATCTTTTCCTAAATCAACAACATCAAATCCATAGTTTTTAAGCATAAGTCCAACTATATTTTTACCAATATCATGTATGTCCCCTTTTACAGTTGCAAGGACAATACGTACTTTTTCCTCTCTGGTATCTTCTTTAAGTAATAATGGCTCAACAAAATTAAATCCTTCTTTCATTGCTTCTGCGCTTTGTATAAGCTGAGGTAGAAAGTACTCTTTTTTGTCATATAAATCTCCAACACGAGTTATTGCAGGAATAAGACACTTATCAACTATAAAAGAAGCTTCCCTTCCCTCTTTTAGTCCTGTATCAATAAGGTTTTTAATGTTTTCTGTATCTCCCTTAACTACAGCATCATATATTCTCTCCTCTGTGCTAAGCTCTATAACATTTTTCACAGTTGCAGGTTTATCACTTTTTTTTGCTCCAAAATGCTCAATATATTTTATACTATTTTTATCTTTACCTGTCAGCACATCTGAGGCCATTTTAATACTCATCAGTATCTCACTTGATGGGTTTGATATAGCCATAGTGAGTCCATTTCCTATTGCCATTGCCAAAAATGCAGTATTTACCCAACTTCTTTCAGGAAGCCCAAAAGACACATTTGAAAGCCCCACAATGGAACCAGTTTTAAAAATATCTGAACACCACTTTATAACCTTTAATGTCTCTATTGCAGCATTTTGATCAGATGATACAGTCATTACAAGACCATCTACAACTATGTCCTCTTTTGAAAAACCATATTTTACTGCTTCTTCATATACATCTTCAATAATTTTAAATCTATCTTCAGCCCTTTGAGGTACCCCCTCATCATTTAAAGGCAGAAGTATAAACATAGCACCATATTTAGATGCTATAGGAAGAAGCTTTTCTAGCTTGGTCTTTTCAGCAGAAATTGAATTTATCAGTGCCCGACCAGGATAAATCCTAAGTGCTCCCTCTAATACTTCAGGTGATGATGAGTCTAAGCAAAGTGGTGCATCAACTGTGGTAGTAAGAAACTGTACAGTGTTTACCATAGTCTCTTTTTCATCTATTCCCGGCATACCTACATTTACATCTAATATTGCTGCTCCCTTTTCAATCTGCTCATTGGCAAATGTTCTAATCTGAGAGGTTTTACCTTCCTTTAACTCCTCCTGTAGCTTCTTTTTACCTGTTGGATTTATTCTTTCACCAACAACAGCAACAGGTTCATTTGCTCCAATATAAACAGTTTTTCTAGAGGATGTAACACAGCTTATAATTTTAGGTTCTATAGCCTTTGGTTTAAAACCTTTTATATTATTTTTGATTTGCTCAATATATAGGGGTGAAGTACCACAACACCCACCTAAAAGGTTAACTCCTGCATCTATAAATTCTTTTACATAGGATCCAAACTCATCTTCTCCCATGTCAAAACATGTTTTTCCATCAATTAACCTTGGAAGTCCTGCATTGGGCTTTGCCAAAAGTGGAACTTTAGCATAGGGTTTCATTGCCTTTATTACTTTTAACATGTCTTCAGGTCCTGTAGAACAATTACAGCCAACAGCATCGGCTCCAAGACTTTGAAAAGTGATAATTGCTGTAACAGGATCAGTTCCTGTAAGTGTTCTCCCACTTTCATCAAATGTCATGCTTACACAAACTGGCAGATCACAACACTCTTTTACAGCAAGCAAAGCTGCCCTTGCCTCTTGAATATCAACCATTGTCTCTATAACAAAAAAATCTACTCCACCTGCTAAAAGACCCTTTACCTGCTCTTTAAAAATATCCACAGCTTTTTCAAAGGGCATATTACCAAATGGTGCTATAAAATGTCCTGTTGGCGCAATATCTCCTGCAACAAATCCATTGTCTAAAACAGCTTCTTTTGATATTTGGGCAAGTTTTTTGTTAATTTCAAAAACCTCATGACCCAAACCAAATTCAGAAAGTTTTCCACCGTTTCCTCCAAATGTACAGGAATAAACAACTTTAGAACCAGCTTTTATGTATTCTCTTTGAACATTTATTAAGACTTCTGGGTTTTCGGACACCCATTTTTCAGGACAAACCCCGGAAGGCATTCCTCTTTTTTGAAGTTCAGTGCCTGTTGCACCATCTAAAACCATTATATTTTCTTTTAGATATTTTCTAAACTCTAATTTGTTCAAATTATTCAATCCCTTCTATACCCGCAATAGCTATAACAGACTTTTCTGGAACAAGCATATATCTATCTGTAATCTCAATATCGAGCTTATTTAAATTTAAGATATTATAAATTTCCTTTTGATTTAACAAGGGAAAATCCCCATAACCAGGGCTGTACCTTTTTGAGGTAAGCTTTTTCCCCTCTCTTCGTAACAACTTATTTATAAAATCAACCATCCAGTCAAGTGCTCCATCTGCTGTCTGAGATGCAACTGAATCAAGCACTACACCAAAGGAGGCATTGCCGTTTTTAATTTCATCAGATATTATTTCAGTTATGTTTTTTCCTACAGTAGAAGCCATCAAAACAACTTCTAAACTATTTTTTAATAGTTTTGCAACACTTTCACTTTTAAAAACTTTATCCTTAGAAAAACTAATGGCATCATTTTGCCATTCTTCTATCTTGTACCTTCCAAACACCGCCTTAGTATTACACAATCCAATACCCTGTTTTATCTGTTCATCTAATTTTACCCTATATGTATCATCAAATACTGTTTTGGTTTTTTTATACCCAAGCCTTGTAAGAACCATATTTTTGTCAGGTACTACAGGAATATTTTCAAAAAATTTAAGTGTACTAACACACATTTATAAAAGACTCCCATTTATTTAGTATTATTTTATTATATATTAAAGTAAAAAAAAATCAACCTATGGAATATCTTAAAATTTTAAGTTTAATTTATGAAGTCTTATAATTAATATTAATATTAATAAAAGCTCGGGCATCTAGCACCGAGCTTTTAAGTCTTTTATGGTCTTTATTAATTATAAAGCATGTACTTATCGAGGATTAACTCCTGCATTCCAAAAATGAATGATAATGCCGCCGGATGAAATAATATCAACGTTTTTTCCATCATATCTAATAGTCTTTCTAAATGTATCTACCCTTTCAGTTCTATTTCTGACCATATCAATAACTTCTTTCGCTATTTCACTATCATATTTACTTGCAATAACAGACTCAGCATAATCACAATCAGCTAAATATCGACTTCTATCGCTGCTCCAGAAAAATGATATAGACAATTCAGAAAATTCTCCATCCTCTTCTACCTTAACCCTATCTTCCGGATTTTGTGGGCCAGGTGTTAAATTAGAATTAGGATTTGGAGTGACTACAGCTCCAGGTATTGGTGTTGGTTCTAGTTCAGTTATTGTTTTTATAATAACCGTTCTTGAACCTGAATCCCAATCTACTGATGCTCCTAGCGCTTCTGCTACATAGCGTATAGGTACATAGGTCCTATCGTCCTTTATTATTGCTTTTGTATCCATTGTTTTCATTTGGTCGTTTATAAAGATATGAGTTTGATTAATTCTGATAAGTACTCTTACATCGTTTTTTGTTATATATACTTCTTTGTACTGTGGATTCCAATCTACTTTTGCCCCTAAATCTTCTACAACAAATCTTACTGGAATCAATGTTCTACCGTTTTCATCAATAAACGGATTTGCATCAGGGAAAAATACATTGTTACCATCTACCGTTACTCTAACAACTCCTTGACCACTTACCATCAGTGCTCCACTTAAAACTGCCACCATCATTGCCACTGCAATAGCAACTAAAAGTACTTTTTTCATTAATACACACGCCCCCTAAAAAATATATATATATTAATAATATATTAATATCTAAATAATAATTTGGCTTTTCCTACTTTTTTTCATTGGTGACATGCTTAAAATTCTATTATAATTTTATTATATACTAAAATTTTGAATATTCCAATACTATTTTTCAAACAGACATATATAAGTTTTGCAAAGGCTCCAAGGAGTATTTAAAGACTCTAAACTGCCCAAATTAAGTTTTTTGGAATATTTTTCTTTACTTTTCTTAAAATACACCATTTCAAATATTAGATAAGCTTTTTTTATCAAAAAATGTGTCATGTAAAATTTTTTTTATTTTTTTGAATATTTTTATTCTATTTAATCAAAAATAATTATGATAAAAAAGAAAGGAGATTTTTATATGTCTCAATTAAACCATATCGAATTACAAAACTTAAGGCATTTGATTGGCTCCCATGAAACAACTTACAAAAAACTTTCAGATTATGCAAATCAGTGCCAGGATCCACAAATTAAGCAGGTATTTCAAAAATCTGCTCAAGATGCAAGAAACACAAAACAACAATTAATGTCATTCTTAAATTAAGGAGGGTACAAACATGCAAGAAAAAGAAATGGTAAACGACCTGCTAAACCAGGTAAAAGGAAGTTTGTCAACATATGCTAATGCTATTTCAGAGTCTTCAAATCCACAGTTACGTCAGGCTCTACAGCAAATTAGAAATAGCTGTGAAACATTTCACTACGATCTTTATAAACTAGCAGAGCAAAAAGGTTTCTATCATGCTGCACAACAGGCTGAACAGAACGAAATTATGCAAGTTAAATCTCAATTTATTGCCGACATGTAATATCTTTTAAAAAAAGCCATGACTGGATACAGCTAATCTACTATGAAATTCATCAATCAGTCATGGCTTAACTTTTGTCTTACATCTAACACGACAATCTTCTTCCCATAAATGTTGATAATATAACATCTACTACTATTTCACTAGAGGTCTTATTAGAAGTCTTAGACATTACCACATTCCCGGCCCCATAATAAACAAGTCGTAAAGTTCTCTAACGTCATCATACACTTTACTTTCAGTATTATTTTTTGAATTTAAATAATCCATTAGATCAGTCAAATCATTTATTTTGTTTTTGTATCCGTCTTTTTCTAGTATATCGTTTATTTGATTGAATATTTCTCTCTCGCCCAATTTTATCCTCCTTAGCTATTATTTATATAGTTTTTAGTTTTCTTCACTAGCTGTAGACTTTAAAATTTCTAATTGAGATAACAAAAGTGCCTCAGACTTACTTTTATAAACATAAAGCTTCTTTTTTGTCTCCTCATACTCATATTTAATTCTAATCACTTCTTGATTTGCGTCATTTATAATTTGTTGGGCTTTAATTTCCGCTTCTTTAATTACATTCTCTGCCTTCAAATATCCATTTTTTTTAATATCTTCACCTGTCTGTTGTGCAACAATTAATGTATTTTGCAATGATTCTTCTATGTTTTTATAATGTAAAATAGCTTCATTTAAAACTGCTACTTTATCTTTTAATTCTATATTTTCATGAATAAGTTTTGTGTAGTCTTCTATAACCTTATCAAGTATATCATTAACTATATCTTCATTATAACCACCAACCATGCTCTTTTTTATTGTGATATTCTGTAATTCATTAGGTGTATAATTCATACTTGAACTCCTCATCATATAAATTTCTTAATTAAAACATGCACTCTATTCTTTTTTGTTGTATTTCCTATTTTTTGCAGTACAATTCGACCTTTACCCCTTATAGATATAGTATCTTCTTCATTAATTATCTTTGAAGCACTAGAAACTTCCTCCCAGTTTAAGTTAACTCTTTGAGATGTTACAAGCTGGGAAATTTTACTTCTAGAAATTCCAAAACCTGCACTTGCAATACAATCAAGTCTTAATGAAGCTACCGTTGTAGTAATATCTTTGATTTTAGGCTCAAAGCTTTTTATTTCTTCATCATCTGCAAGTTCAACTTTTACCTTTGCACTTCCAATCTTGCTAAGATAAAGCTCAATAAATTGAGCTATTTCTTTTTTAACAATTATAGTACTAAACTCATCACTAACTAAAATATCGCCAATTTTTTCTCTTTTAATACCTAATCCCATCAGTGAACCTAAAAAATCTCTATGAGAAAAGTTATCTCTAGTACTCCAGGTTATTTTTAAAACATTGAAACAATTTAATTCCCAATCTACAGGCATAGCAGTAGGGCAGAAAACAATAGCTCTTCTTTCTGCCCCGTTATAACCACCATAAAAAGCATAGTCCTCTATCCCCATTTTCTTAATAAACCTTTCTACCAACTTTTGCTCATATGGATCTAGATAATCCGAGTAAGTTGCTTTTCCAGTCTTTTCATACAAATGGTACTTATCTAGTACTTTGCTTAATAATATCCTGTCTTCAGTTTTTGATAAAGTCTTTAATAAATTTTCTTTTTTCATTTAAATAATACTACGCAATATATTTCTAATAATAGTTATAACAACAACAACAATCAGAGGAGACAAATCTACCCTCATACCATCTCCAAATGAAGATGCTTTAATAAGCTTTCTTATGGGAGATAATAATGGCTCTGTAATCTGATTAATTAATTTAAAAATCATATTTTCTTTAGGTATAGGCATCCATGATGAAATAGCTCTAATAAGTATTGTAATTACAATTATAAAAAGAAATAAATCTGCTGCACGCAATACTGTAACTGTCAATTCACTCATTTATATCCTCCATTATTTTGACCAAGGAAAAACAGCCTTGCTGGTTATTTCCTCTTTTACATGACTCATAATATCAACATTATTTGGTGCAACAATAAATATATCATTTGATACCTTTTGAATGTTTCCATCTAACCCATATATAGAACCACTTAGAAAATCAACTACTCTTTGAGCTGTATCTTTTTCTAAACTGCTTAAGTTAACAACAATAGGTTTCTTGTTTTTTAAATGATCACATACATCTTTTGCATCATTAAAATTCTCAGGTTGCATAACCATTACCTTAAACTGGGATGTGGAATGAATGTTTACAACTTTGTTATTATAATTCTTCTTGCTTAAAGGTTGTACAAATTGTGGTTTCTCAATTTCTTCTTCACTCTCATCCTGACTTTCTAGGTTCTCAATTTCCTCTTCTTCTGTTTCCCAGCCAACAAAATTAAGAACTCTGTTAAATAATCTTGACATTTTGATTACCTCCTGTTTATCTTTTGTAATTTATATTAACTTCTTCTGCCAAACAAAGCAGTTCCAATCCTAACTATATTTGCACCTTCTTCTATTGCTACTTCATAATCATTACTCATTCCCATGGATAAAAACTCCATACTAACATTATCAAGGTTTTTTTGTTCAATGTCAATAGATAAATTCCTTAACTTTCTAAATACATCTCTAACCTTCTCTGGATTTTCATCATAAGGCGCTAAAGTCATTAATCCTTTTATCTTAATATTTTCAAAAACACTTATTTTATTAATTAATTCTATTAAATTTTCTTCAAAAACACCTGATTTAGTCTCTTCCAAAGAAACATTAACCTGAATTAATATATCAATAATTCTGCCATATTTTTCAGCTTTCTTTTGTATTTCCTGAGCTAATTCTATCCTGTCAACAGAATGAATCAATTTCACCTTATCTACTATATATTTGACCTTATTGGTCTGAAGATTACCAATATGATGCCAGTTACATTTCCTATTTATTATATCGTACTTTTTTGCAAGTTCCTGAACTCTATTTTCACCTAATTCAATTAATCCTAAATCTATTATAGCCATTATTTTATCAGGTTCAATAGTTTTTGTAACTGCAACAATAGTAATATCATCAGGTTTTCTTCCGCTTTTTGTAGCAGCTTTTTCAATTTTATTCATAATACATTTAAGATTTTCTCTTAAATAATCAAGTTCACTATTCATTAATTAATTATCTGCCCTTCTTCTATATTTTTTGGATTTATTATGTAACTTGAATAAAGCCGTATTCCACTTCCAAATGAAATATCTTCATTTGTAATAACTGCAAAATCCTTATCCATTCCAGTTATTTTTACAGGTGTAAACCTTGCTCTATTAGCTCTAACTAAAGCAATTTCGGCTTTCATATTAACAGTATCAACATTTACAAGACTTTTTAAAGGCACTATAAATCCTGAGTGCCTACTTTTTATTAAATCTATATTTATTTTCCTCAATCCAGCCGTCTCACTCAATGCCTTATCTACCATTACTGAAATTATTGCCTTACCTTTATCTTCATCAGATTTATGTGTTATTATTCCGTCAACTACCCTATTGACATCATTTATTCTGATATTAACCCTGTCACCTATTTGGTAATTATGAGACATAGAATAATTAAGGGTAAATACAATATAATAATTAATACCATTAATTACTTTTGTAAATGGCTCATTTTCCTTTACATTTAGGTCATCAATCTCTTTTTGTTTTTTTTCTATTTTTATACTATTTAAATCATTTAAAGTTAATTGTTCAATTATTTGTGGAGTAAGCATTTGCTCATAACCATCCACAAAATATGATACTGTACCAGGATATTTGGAAAAAACATCTCTTGTATTTTGATTTATTCTATCTTGCAATACATTTCTTTCGCTTATTAAAGCATTTATGTGAGAAGTTGGTCTGCTTAATCCACCTATTATTGATGCCTGCTTATGAATAATTCCGTCAATTTCATCTTTAACTTTTCTTATTTCAGTAAGTTTGTTTTGATTTGTATAGTCTATCAAAACCATTAGTCTATCCTCAATTTCTTTATCTAATTTTCTAACATCTGCTGAAAAAAAATCTCTTGTTTTACTTTCTTCTCTTTGAGCAGTTATTATCTTTAAGTCCAGCATTCTCAAATCATCTAGCAGCTTTTCAGAGGATGTGTTTAGTATAGTGGCAATCCTTGAGTTAGCACTAATTCTTTCACCCTCATTTATATCTTTAATACATTTTCCATCCATAGGTGAACTCATTACCACTTCACTTCTTACAATAAATGCATCAACATTTTCCGACCTCTCAATTTCACCCATTCTAATAATATCAGTATTAACCCCATCTCCATAAATCCACAGCACAAAAGAAGGAATATACAAAATTAAAAACAATCCAACTAAAACAGTTCCTAAACGTAATCTCTTTACTGCTTTTTTATTTTTGTTTTTCTCCATTTTACCGCCTTCTTCTGGCACCTTATACCAATCCTTTTTCCATCATTTTTTGAACAGCTATCATAACACCAAGTTTTATATGCTCATATACAAGTCCTCCCTGCATATAAGCTACAAAAGGAGGTTTTATTGGACCATCTGCACTAAGTTCTATAGATGATCCCTGTACAAATGCTCCTGCTGCCATTATTACCGGACTATCATATCCAGGCATTTCCCATGGCTCTGGTAAAACAAAAGAATCTACTGGGGAGCCTTTCTGGATGCCCTGACAAAAAGCTATCAAACTATCTGCATTTTTAAATTTAACTGCCTGTATTATATCTCCTCTTTTTTCATTAACTCCAGGGCTTGTCTCAAAACCAAGAAGACTCATCAATGAAGCACAAAAAATTGCACCTTTTAGACTCTCTGCAACAACATGAGGCGCCATAAACAGCCCTTGAATCATAAGTCTTGTGTTTCCTAAAGAAGCTCCTATTTTCTTTCCTAATCCCGGTGCTGTCATTCTATATGCTGTTTTTGCAACACATTCCTTCTTTCCAACTACATATCCTCCAGTCAGAGCAAGCCCACCACCAGGATTTTTTATTAAAGATCCTGCAATAAGATCTGCTCCTACTTCAACAGGTTCTCTGTCCTCAACAAATTCTCCATAGCAATTATCAACAAGTACAACTATATCACTATTAATGCTTTTTATATGTTTTATAATCTTTTCGATTTCATCAATTGACAAAGACGGTCTCCACTCATATCCTTTTGATCTTTGTATTAAAATCATCTTAGTCTTTTTACAAATAGCTTTTTCAATAGCTTCAAAATCAGGTCTCCCACCTTCTAAAAGCTCGACCTGTTTGTAAGAAATTCCAAATTCTCTTAAAGAACCTCCGCCTTCACCTCTTATTCCAATTACTTCTTCTAGTGTATCATAAGGTTTTCCTGCAACAGACAATAATTCTTCACCAGGTCTTAAATTACCATACAAACATAAAGCCAGTGCATGAGTACCAGACATTATCTGATGTCTTACCAAAGCATCTTCAGCCTTAAATACATCTTTATAAATAGATTCTAAACCATCTCTGCCCTTGTCATCATAACCATATCCAGTAGTGCCATGAAAATGTGTATCATTCAAATTATTATTTTGCATTGCCCTAATAACTTTAAACTGATTATATTCCTTTATTTGGCTTATTTTATCAAACTCATAAGCAGCATTCTTTTCTGCTAAAACAGCCATTTCCAGAACTTTACTTTCAATTAAAAACTCTTCTTTTATGTATTTCTTATAATCTGATATCATTATAAACTCTCCTACTTCAATCTAAAACATCAGTAAATTATTTCTATTTACAAAATATTTTAATGCTATCATTAATAAATTATATATTAACCTGTTTTTAATATCAACCGTATCAAAAAAACTTAATATTTATGAATTTCTGAAACATTACTTCCACTTTTTCACGTGGACTATTTGGCATCAAATAAGACCTGTAGTGAAAGTAGAAGTTATATTTTTTATATAATAATATTCGACATTTAATGCTTGAATCCTTCATTTTAAAATATGGCTTCACATCTTTCTATTTCCAAGGTGACTGTAACAAATGTTTTTCTTCACATTGACTAAATTCCCCCACCTTGTTTACCCCTGTTTATTTATTTATTATACTGTTATAATATATTTGTACCTAAGCTTTTAACTTGTATTAACACACATTCATGAGCAAAAAGCTTGCCAACATAGTATAAAAAAATAAACAGGTGATAAAATGAATTTAAAGTACGTTGTAGACAGTTTAACTTCTGGTAAACCAGTAAAATATATTTTAAAAGATAAATTTGAGCTTTCTCAAAAACTAATACGCCAACTTAAATATTTAAACAAAATACACTGCAATGGTAAACCAGTCTATGTTAATGTAGTAACCAACGAAAATGATATAATTGAAGTATTCATGGACATAGAAGAAAGCTCTGAAGGTGTAATTCCTGAAGATATTCCCATAGACATTATATATGAGGATAGTGTTTTAATTGCCTTAAATAAACAACCAGGTATAATAGTTCATCCCACAGGAAAGCATATTAGAGGAACTTTGGCTAATGCAGTAGCTCATCATCTTTGTAAAACTAATTTGATATGCAAAATAAGACCTGTAATCAGATTGGACAAAGATACCTCAGGAGTAATTGTTTTTGCAAAGAATTCTTTTACTCACAGTTTTTTGACAAACCAAATGAATATTAACAGTTTTCATAAAGAATACATAGGTTTAGTTCATGGATTGGTTCAAAATAAGAAAGGCACTATTGACCTGCCCATTGGAAGAAAACCAGGCAGCATAATTGAACGGTGTATCTGCCCTCATGGTGATTTATCAATAACTCACTACGAGACCATTAAACATCTTAAAAACTCTACACTTCTTCGCTTTATTCTCAAAACAGGTAGAACCCACCAAATAAGGGTTCATTGTCAGGCAATTGGGCACCCACTTTTAGGTGACACTTTATACAGTTTAAATTCAGAATTATTTCCTTTGAAAACAGAAACTATTGCCCAAAATGATTTAGCATCAAATCCACACATACATGTAAAAAGGCAGGCACTTCATTCTTTAAAAACCTCCTTTATTCATCCTGTCAAAAAGAAAACTCTTGAAATCATTGCACCTGTTCCAAATGACATAAAAATTCTTACGGAAATATTGAGAAAATAATTCTAATTTATTTACACTAAAAATAAATAGTGCTATCATAGTACTTGCTTTTCAATAGACATTCAAGAGCTAAAAAGCTCAACAATATAGAATGAAAATGTATAATGAGAATGAATATCTCTGCACAGGTGCCTGTTCTCAAATAGCAAACAAATGGCACCCGAATAAATTAATGGTTTTAATTTTTAGACTTATTTTCATAATAAACATTAGGGCAACAGGGAGGATTTTTGATGGAAGTTTTAAAAGACCGTTATACTATTACAGAATTAAGTGAATATCTTAATGTTACTGACCATGCACTAAGATACTATGAAAAAGAATTCAATATGTATGTTCCTAAGGATAGAAGAGGCAGGCGTTATTATACAACAGATCTAGCTAACATTATGTATCAGATAAAAAATATGCGTGATGAAGGATTAGAAATAAAAGCAATAAAAAAATTACTACAGCCAGAAATTGAAGTAGCCGAACCTCAACCTGTTAATGAAACAGACAATACTTCAATTACTCCATACGATACCAAAAACAACACCTTAGAAATTCAAAAGTTTTTTAAAGAGTTTGGAGATCAAATAACAAGTAGTTTTTCTGTTGAAGTAACATCTGCTAAAGATCATTTTACAAGTGAACTTAATAAAACAAAGCTTGAGCTTGGAGCATGCCTTGAAAACAATATAAGAAAAATGGAGTGTAAAATGGACAAACATTTTCAGAATGTAGATAAATCTATAGGTATCTGGCGGGAAAGAAACAAGGGTGGCCTCCTAAGGCGTCTTACCAGTAAGGTTTTTAAAAATTCATAGTTTGTAAAATCACCACGAATTCAGAATACAGGAGTCAGAAGTCAGTAGCTATACCTCTAGTTGGTTCTTATCCAGGCATAGCCCATTGAATTAACTTAAGTATTTAATGAAATTTTTCCTGTATCCTGACTCCTGAATTCTGACTCCCAGTAATTACATAACTTGCCTACGATAATATATTATTCACTTACTTTTCTTTAATTAGCTCTAACTTTCTCATAACCTTGATAAACTTGGCTAAATCAATAGGTTTTGAAGCGTATGCTTCACAGCCGTTATCAAAAGCACTAAATACATTTGTAGTGTCATTTAATGCAGTTGTCATTATTATTTTAGCTTTCTTATGTTCTGCTACATCTTTTTGCTTTTCAATTTCTCTTATAGCTTTGAGAACTTTTTTTCCGTCTAACCTTGGCATCATTATATCAAGGCACACTAAATCATAGGGACTGTCCTCTTCTAATGCCATCACAAAGGCATCTAAAGCCTCTATTCCGTCGATTGTAATGTCACATTCGCCATACGTAGAAAGAAATTTGTACAAAAACTTACGACAGGCAAAATCGTCTTCTGCAATAAGAATTCTCATTTCATTTACCCCTCTTTCAGTAACTTATAGTTACATTTTTAGTTCTTGCTCTAATAAGTTCAACAAGTGCATAGCTTCCTTATAATCTTCTTTTCTTGTTGCAAGAAGTATTTTAAATGTAATATTATTCAAGTTTTTACTCTGTACCATATCTCTAATTAAAATAGTTAATAAATCAATAGATTTATTGTCTTTTTTCACAATAGCTCTTTTTAAGTTTTTCACATGTTCTTCTAAGCTATTTCCAACAAATTGACTTCTGCTTATTATATTTTGATTTTCATACATTATTTCTTCTTCATTTTTTTCATCAATACGGTTTTCATCTTCAAAACTATCAAAAAACTTATAAATTACATTATTTAAGTTTTCAACTGTAACAGGTTTTGAAACATATTCATCCATTCCACTAGAAAGAAATTTTTTTCTGTCACCATCTAGTGCATAAGCAGTAACTGCTACAATAGGAATATGATCTTTTGACCCCTCTTCTCTTCTTCTTATCCTTTTTGTTGTTTCAACTCCGTCCATCTCTGGCATTTGAATATCCATTAAAACTAAATCAAATTCATTTTGCTCAAGTAATTTTAATGCTTCAAGTCCATTATTTGCAACTATTACGTTATGACCTTCATTATTTAAAATTTTACATGTTATTATCTGGTTTGTTGTATTATCTTCAACAAGTAGAATTTTAAGTTTTTTATATGTTTTTATCCTTTTATAAGTTTTGCTACTATGTTCATTTATATCAAGTGAAGGAATATATCCAAAGTTACATGTAAAGTAAAAAACACTACCTTTACCCACTTCACTCTCCACCCATATTTCTCCATTCATCATTTCTACAAGTCTTTTTGATATGGCAAGTCCAAGTCCAGTCCCTCCATATTTTCTGGTAATAGTACCATCTACCTGATTAAAGCTAACAAAAAGTTTTTCAATATGCTCTTTTGATATTCCAATACCTGTATCCATTACTGAAAAAATTAACTTAACGGAATGATTAATAGTTTGTAAAATTTTAATTTTAATGTCAACCATTCCAACATCAGTGAACTTTATTGCATTAGATATTAAATTGTTTAGCACTTGTAAAAGCTTATTTGAATCACCTACTAATAAACAAGGTAAGTCTTTATCTACTTTATAAGTAAAATCCAGTTTTTTTTCCTTTGTTATTAAAAGGTGTGCTTTAAACAACTCATCCATAAGCTTTAAAATATTAAATTGAGTATTATTTAAACTCATTTTTCCAGCTTCAATTTTTGAATAGTCTAAAATATCATTTATTACATTTAGCAGCATTTTTGAACAAGAAGAAATAATATTAAGATTCTCCCTTTGGTCTTTGGTAAGATTTGTTTCAAGGGTCAAATCTGTCAT
Organism: Acetivibrio alkalicellulosi; assembly: GCA_008125075.1. GTDB lineage: Bacteria > Bacillota > Clostridia > Acetivibrionales > Acetivibrionaceae > Herbivorax > Herbivorax alkalicellulosi. The sequence goes on from VLTH01000002.1 coordinate 1,579,315, forward strand.
ACCTACAATACCATTTAAGGGGGTTCGTATTTCATGACTCATGTTTGCTAAAAACTCACTTTTGGCTTTATTAGCTGCCTCTGCTTCTTCTTTAGCTCTCTTTATATTTTTTTCCATTATTTTTTTTTCAGTTATATCATCAAGTGTAAATAATACATGGTCTTCATCATCCTTTGTTATAGGTACTGCATTTATTTTTAACCATATTTTTTTTTCAACAGAGTCTATGATTACTGAGTGTTCTGTTTCTTCGCTTATAATAGATTTTTTCTCACTAATTACACAACTAACAATATTTCTAAATTTACAGCATTTGCATTTATCATCATATCCACACATACCTGATTTAGAACTATTTATGCAACTTATTCCCTGTCCAACTGTTTTTAGTAATATGGTATCAATATCTTTATTTAATGCATCAGAAAAATCTTTATTTACCTGTATTAGCTTAAATTCTCTGTTAACAATAACCATTGCTATAGGTGCAAAATCAAAAATGGCTTTAAGATTACTTTTTTCTCTGGCAATTTGCTCTTCTGTTTTTTTTATCCTTGTAATATCTCTAAATACGAGAATAATACCTTTTACTTTATCTTCTTCATCCTTAATAGGTGAAATACTTGCTGAAATATATCTTTCTTTGTTTTCTTTTGAAGTAAGAACTGTATGATTTTTTAACCCTCTAGAATTTTTTATATCCAACACATTTTCAAAGATGTAATCTAGCTTTTCCCCTGTAATTTTATCCTTTATTGAAAAAACTGTTGTAATTGGCTTTCCCATTGCCTCACTTATTGACCACCCTGTCATATCCATTGCTACATTATTCATCATAACAATATTAGTATCACAATCCGTTGTAATAACTCCATCACCAATGCTTTCAAAGGTAACTTTCAGACGCTCTATTTCTTTTTCAAGATTTGAAATATAAACATCTTTATTCAAATGGCACTCACCTCTATACTATTAGATGACAAATACTGCTTTTAAATTAATAAAATTTATACTTTTACTATAATTTACTTAATCATTGATAATATAGCTTGTGGTATTTTTTCTAATGATACCTGTTTTTCTACAGCCTCTATTTCATAAGCCACCTTAGGCATACCATAGACAACTGAAGATTTCTGATCCTGACCAATTGTCCTTGCACCATTTTTTTTCATTAAAAGCAGCCCTTTGGCTCCATCACTTCCCATTCCTGTCAAAATAACGCCTATAGCATTTTTCCTTGCAGTATCAGCAACTGAAGTAAATAAAACATCAACTGACGGACAGTGCCCACTTACTTTCTCACCTTTCTTACATTCTACATAATAAACATCTCCACTTTTTTTAAGCTTCATTTGATAATCACCTGGAGCAATTAATACCGTCCCACTAGAAACCTTATCACCATCTTTTGCTTCTTTTACTTCCATGAAACAAGAATTATTCAATCTGTCTGCATACATTTTGGTAAATACAGGTGGCATGTGTTGCACCACAACAATCCCTGGCATATCTTTCGAGAATGAAGAAATTATACTTGCAATAGCTTCAGTACCTCCAGTAGAAGCACCTATTGCTATTACTTTATTTGAGCTTATAGTATTGCCTTCATTTAGAAGTTGTATTTTGGATATATCTTTTTTCCAATGACCTACTTTTGCTGTCGAAGCAATTTTAATCTTTATAACTAATTCGTTTATAAAGGATTCTAGTCCCCTGTGCTCTTTCAAATTTGGCTTTGTAACAAAATCAACGGCTCCAGCATTTAGTGCATCAAAAACATTTTCACTTATGGAGCTTACTACCACAACAGGAATAGGATACTGGGGCATAAGACGCTTTAAAAATTCAATCCCATTCATTTTTGGCATTTCAACATCAAGTGTCATTACATCTGGATTATGCTCAATTATTTTATCTCTTGCTACATAGGGATCTGGCGCTGTTGCCACAACTTCAATGGCAGAATCACTGGATATTCCCCTAGCAAGTCCCTCTCTGAATACTATTGAATCATCTACTATTAAAACCTTTATTTTTCGTCTTAAACTCGTTGTTTTAGTATCCATATTTTATTCCTTTCTATATACTGCAGGCATAATATATTTGTAACCAGATTCTTCGCGGTTTATTGATTCAGAATGACCAATGAACAAGTATCCTCCAGTCTCTGTATAGTCATAAAATTTTTTAATCAACTTATTTTTTGTCTCATTATCAAAATATATCATTACATTTCTGCAATATATTACATGAAACTTTTTTTTAAAAGGAAATTCCTCATTCATCAAATTAAATATTCTAAATATTACATTATTCCTAATCCTTTCACTTACCATATATTCTGTATCCTGGCACATCTTAAAATACTTCTTTTTCCAAAAATCAGGAATATCCTTAATGTGTTCATATTTGTAAATACCTTCTTTTGCAATTTTTAATGACTTCATTGATATATCTGTAGCAAGAATTCTAGCATCCCAAGAAGGCATTTTGTCTCCTAAGTAATCTGAAATTATCATTGCAAGAGTATAAGGTTCCTCTCCACTTGAACATCCAGCACTCCATATTCTTAAATCTTTTGATTTTTTTGCTTGTTCTGTCCAAAAGGGAAGCACTTTTTCTTTAAAAAATTCAAAGTGATCTGCTTCCCTCATAAAAAAAGTATGATTTGTTGTAATTTTATTCAATAAATTTACAACAGCTTCACCCGTTGTATCTTTAACAACATAATCATAATACTCTGAAAAACTATCAAAGTTATTTTGAACTAAAATATTTTGAAGCCTTCCCACTACAAGTGTTTTTTTCTTTTCACTCAAGTTTATTCCATAATTACTCTTTACATATTTAGATAGTTTTTCAAATTCAATTTCCGTAATTGTTATCATAACTTATCACCAAAAATATTATTTATTAAACTTGAATCAGTTTTTCACAATCTTCATCATTAATTAACTTGTTACAGTCTATAAGAAGCTTAACATCATCTCCTATTTTTCCTATTCCTCTTATATACTTATTGCTATAGCCAGTACTTACGTCAGGTGGATCTACAATATCATTTTCAGGTATAGAAACCACTTCAGATACGCTATCAACAATAAGCCCAACAGAAAAATCTTTTATGTCAACTACAACAATACATGTTCTATCATTATATTCCATAGGTTCTTTCTTAAACCTTAACCTTACATCTATAACGGGTATTATTTTACCCCTAAGGTTTATAATTCCTTTAACATAATCAGGCATCTCAGGTATCTCAGTAATTTTTTGTATCCCAATAATTTCAGTTACATGCCTAATCTCAATACCGTATATCTCTTTGCCTATAATAAAAGTCAAGTGTTTATCTTTTTGTGTATCCTCTTCTGAGTCAAAAAGAGTTTGTAGTATATCAGACATAGTTATTCCTCCTTTGTTTTTATTTTCCATGAGATTTGGTTTTACAGACAACTAAAATGTCATAAATATCTTTGCTACATCTAAAATTAAGCTTATATTTCCGTCTCCTAATAGTGTACATCCAGCAATTCCTTTTGCTTTTTCTATGTATTTAGGAAGGGGCTTAACAACAACTTGTTGTTCCCCTAATAGAGCATCAGCAAACACACACAAAATTCTTGAATTATTTTCAATCATAACAATAATCCCATCTTTTATATCGGTAATTTTGGTATTAATATTATAGTATTTGTGAAGTTTTAAAATTGGATATGCTTGGCCTCTTACCATAATCATGAGATTTCCATTATTATCTTCTATTATAGATTCATTTTTAATTTTAAATGACTCTTTGATTGAAATTGTAGGTATGGTATATCTTGATTCACCAACTAAAACAGTCATTCCATCAATAATAGCTAAAGTAAGAGGAAATTTAATAGATATTGTAGTTCCTTCTCCTGGAGCACTATTAACTTGTACCGTTCCACCCACCATCTCAATATTTTTAACTACAATATCCATTCCAACACCTCTGCCTGAAAACTCCGATATTTTTTCTTTTGTTGAAAACCCAGGCTTAAAAATAAAGGAGTATATTTCGTCATCGGAAAGTTCATCTTCAGGTTTGTTAATAAGCCCGTTTTCTCTTGCTTTTATCAGTATTTTTTCTTTATCAAGCCCTCTTCCATCATCTTTTATAATTATCCATACATCTCCCCCTGCATTTTTTGCCTCAAGGACAAGATTTCCTAAAGGAGATTTCCCTTTTTCTTTCCTTTCACTTGTTTCTTCAATACCATGGTCAATGGAATTACGTATGATATGGATAAGTGGATCGGATATTCTTTCTATTATGTTTTTATCTACTTCTGTTTCCTCTCCTAAAATCTTTAATTCAACTGATTTGTTTAATTTTTTACTCATATCTCTTACTATTCTATTCATTTTTTGAAATGTAGAAGATAGAGGTACCATCCTGATAGACATAACAACGTCCTGAAGTTCATTTGTAATCTTATTCAACTGTCTAGCAGCCTTGTGAAAACTATCTAATTGAAGTCCAATCAAATCAGGATTTTGAGTTACCATTGCTTCTGAAATAACCAATTCTCCAACTAAATCCATAAGCATGTCTAACTTCCCTATATTTACACTAATAACGCTTTGCTTTCCAGATGGAACAACAGTTTTCTTACTAATTTGATTATTTAATACAGGCTTATTATTATCTTTATGCTTATCTTCAAAATCATCAAGAAATATTTCTTTTACTTCTTTGATTTGATTTTTTTCATTGTATAAATCATTGTTATAGATCTGATCAGTTTCAAACTTTTCAATTTCATCATCATTTTTAAGATATACTTCCAATTTATCTAAAAATAAAGTATGACTAAGTCTGTCTTTAACCATTTCTAGACTTAGATCTGTCATAAATTCAATTTTAAAACCTTCTTTTTGAATAATTTCACAGCTTGTATCATTATCAATAACATTTTCAGGATAATAGTATGTTATATTGGCAACTTCTTTTAAATCATGAATTACTGAAAAAGCTCTTATATTTTCCATCTCACATTCTTCAGCGAATTTAAGATGTGCTTCATATTTATACTCACCTTTGCTTTTGTTAACATTTTCAGAGCTTATGTAAAATTTTTGATCATTATTGTTTTCTTTTACATAATTAGTATCTAGTTTAGATTTAGAGGATGTATTTAATTTTTTTATGTTTATAAGAATATCATTTATTTTTTTTATTAGACCACTTGCATTTTCATTTGATGTAAAACCATTTTGAATTTTTGATACTTCATTTTTTATAAAGTCTACTCCATCTAGAACAATGTCAGTTATTTCTGTGGTGTCAATTTTGTCAGGCTTCTCCTCTCTTAAATAAAAGAACAAATCTTCAATAGAATGTGCCAATTCAGAGATGTTATCATACATCATCATAGCTGCCGATCCCTTTACTGTGTGCATAATTCTGAATATTTCATTAATAGTCAAATCAAATCCACTATCTTTTTCACTGCTTATAAGGGATTGCTCTAATTGATCCATTAACTGCAGAGTTTCAAACACAAACATTTCCAGCATAGGTTCATTATTATTATGAGTCAATGTAACCCTCTCCTTTTTATAAAAAGTGTCACTTACAGTTTTGAAAGAGCATTTAATACAATATCTTCTTTAAATGGCTTTACTATAAATCCTTTTGCACCTGCTAAGACTGCATCTTTGACAAAGCACTCTTGTCCCATAGAAGAAATCATAATAATCTTAGCATTTTTATCATATTCTTTTATCATACGAACAGCTTTTATTCCATCACATATTGGCATAGTTATATCCATGGTAACTATATCCGGTTCAATTTCTTTATACTTATTAAAAGCAACCATTCCATTTTCTGCTTCCCCAACAACTTCATATCCGTTCTTTTCAAGCATTAACTTTAAAGACGCCCTCATAAACGCTGCATCATCCGCTACTAAAATTCTTTTCATACTATACCACGCTCCATTAACTATTATTTTACATGCAGATTCTAGATTGTTGTATATATGTCATGAGCTAAATAACTAAAAAAAATTCTAACTTGAACATATTTATTTTATTTTATATGAAAAACTATTATCCCCAAGAATATCATTATTTGGATTTGTTTTTAGAAACTTCTATAATATAAACTACTTATTTTTGAAATGCTATAATAGTATTATGACATTTATTTTCAAATAAATCAAGTAGAAAAAATTTGTGAGTGAGTATTATTTAAATCAAGATAAATATGGAAGAAACATTGCAAATCAAGTTTAGAGCCTGTTAATGAGACGAGGAAAGTGAGAGCATTGTTTGAGCGAAGCGAGTTTTGCAAAGGCCCCGAGGAGTATTTACAGGCTCTAAACTGCGAAACTTTAGTTTCTGGAATATCTTTCTTCACATTTGTTACATGAACACTTGAAAATATTAATTGAAATTTATAGATACTTCTATTATACTTAAATAAAATCAACTTTTGTTTTTTGTAAATTTATAGAAGTTCAATTGTTTTCTCACTTAAGAAATACCAAAGAAAGACTCTAACTCATCAAAAGTTAAAAGCAATGCCAATTGTAGAAGATGGCGATCTTGGATATAAGATAAAAAATAGCGAGGTTTAAAAAATGTTAAACTTTTTAGGAATTGGAAGTGCCTTCAATACAAATTTAGGTAATACTTGTGCATATATAAAAACTAAAAAAACACTCTTTCTAATTGACTGTGGAAGTACAGTTTTTAGAAGATTATTAAAAAGAGAAATATTATCTAATGTTAATAATATTTTTGTTGCTATTACCCACACACACCCAGACCATATTGGAAGTTTAGGTGAGTTGATTTTTTATTCTCACTACAAACTAAACTGCACATGTAAAATTTATTTTCCTGACAATAATCTAATAAATACCATTCTTAACTGTCAGGGTATAAGAAACAATTATTATGAAATATCAAACTCTGGCACAAGAATATCTGATATGGATTTAGAATTTTCATTTTTTAATTCTTCTCATGTTGATTCAATACCTTGTTATGGTATTCTAGTAAATAAAGATAATAAATCAATTTACTATAGTGGAGATTCCAATAGGGTAAGCAGTTATGTTGTTGAAGGCCTTAAAAATGGTACTATTGACAAGCTGTATCAGGATACATGTAGTTTAGACTATAAAGAAAACCCACATTTATATTTAGGGAAATTGTCAGAAATAATTCCTGGACACTTGCGACACAAAGTATATTGTATGCACTTAGATGAAAATTTCAACATTAATACTGCTAAATCACTAGGGTTTAATATAGCCGAAATCTAAGATGATCTCTTTGGCTGAAGAAATGTCTGAATTATTATTTACACTTTTTACATAGCCTTTTGGCATTTAATAAGGCCTGTAGTGACATGGTAGTTTATTTTCAGCCTTTCTAAACTTCATTACTTCAGGTGGAAACTATACTCCACCTGAAGATTATAAAACGAAACTAAAGAATGGTCCCTGTGTTTCTAATTTGCTACTTTCATTTCCAATCTTAATTTATCTGCTACCATAGCAATAAACTCTGAATTGGTAGGCTTGCCTTTACCTATGTTTATTGTATAACCAAAAAGTGAATCAATGGTATCTACCTGTCCTCTACTCCACGCAACTTCAATTGCATGTCTTATTGCTCTTTCAACCCTGCTTGGTGTAGTATTGTAGTCTTTTGCAATTGATGGATAAAGCTGCTTGGTGATTGAGTTTATAACTTCAAGATCATCAACAACCATCATTATAGCATCTCTTAAATATTGGTAACCTTTTATATGAGCAGGAACACCAATTTCATGCATAATACTTGTTACCTCAGCCTCAATGTTTATTGGTTTAGGTGGATGATAGGATAAGTTTTCTGCATGATAATCAGATCTTATAACATTACTTTGAGGAACGTTTTTTAGCTGTCTGATCCTTGAAACTAAAACATCCATATCAAAAGGTTTTACTACATAATATTCAGCTCCTAAGGCCAAAGCCCTTTGGGTAATTTTATCCTGTCCAACAGCTGATAAAACTATGAATAAAGGTCTTTTACTTATAGATACAGTGTTAATTCTTTCCAAAACACCCAGACCATCTAAATGAGGCATAATAATATCTAAGATGGCTATGTCCGGAAGCTTTGATGTTATAAGTTCACAAGCTTCAATACCGTCTCTTGCAACTCCTACTACTTCGATATCACTTTGATTATTTAGATATTCGTATAAAATATCTCCAAATTCCCTGTTATCATCTGCAATTACTACCTGTATTTTCTTTAGTGACAATTTGACTCCCCCTTAACTTTGTTAAAGACTATTACAAGGATTTACAAATATATTATATTGTCTATTCGACAAAAATTCAAGCAGCTTTTTTCAATAAACTGTTATATGAAATATCTTATCCTATTAATGTTTTATTTTTCATGTATCTTTATACCTTTAAAATATTGTATTTTAGTATGTTTCAAGACATAAGCAAACAAATGTATACAGCATATTTTTTTTAGAAATAATTTTGGAAATATGCGAATTTTCGGGAAATATGAAGTTGTAATTGTTATTATTTTCAACTTGCCTTTTTAACACTTCTAGTTGATATATCCATATTTTTTATCATCCATTCAATAAATATCCCATATCCCTTAGTAGGATCATTTACCAAAACATGAGTTACAGCACCAACAAGTTTACCATCTTGTACTATTGGACTTCCAGACATCCCCTGCACTATTCCCCCTGTGGCATCTAATAATCTTTCATCTGTCACTTTTATAATCATGCCTTTTGAACCATTTATATTTCTAGTGGATATTTTTTGTATCTCTATGTCATATTTCTCAACTGATTTGCCATCTATGTTTGACATAATTAAAGCAGAACCAACCTTTACTTGATTTTTTAAGGCAATTGGATATAATTTATTTGAAAAATTGCTGTGTGCATTTTCATTTAGAGTGCCATATATGCCCTGATCGCAATTACTATTAATTATTCCTAAGCTGTCTCTATCTTCAATTAATATGCCTTTTAGTTCTCCTGGATCACCTTGAACTCCTTTTTTTACAGCTAGTATACTTGATTCAATTATTTCTCCCTTTTCTAATGGCATAAGTATTCCTGTGTCTATGTCTGTAATACCATGGCCTAAAGCTCCAAAACCTCCACTTTTAGGATCATAAAAGGTTAATGTACCAATTCCTGCAGTGCTGTCTCTTAGCCACATTCCCAATTGATACTTACCACTGTCACCAGACATTATTGGTATAATTTTAGTATTATGATAATTACTATCTCTCTTATACTTAATATTGATTTTTTCACCCTTGCTATTTTCAAGATAACTTATTAAATCATGTATACCATCAACAGGAGTTTTATTTATTTCAACAATCACATCTCCTGATCTTATTCCTGCATCCCTTGCTGGAAGTACTTTTTTCCCATCATTACTTTCAAAATCCGACAATGCAATAACCAAAACCCCTTCAGCCTTTATTTTTACTCCAATAGTATTACCACATGCAACAACTTCTCTATATGGTACAACATCTACCTGCATTGTTTTTAAAGGTATAATTCCAAGTAACCTCATGTTTAAATTTACACTCCCCAACTTTTGGGGTTTAAACATTATTGGATCAGAAAGTTTATAGTATCCATTTATAACCTTAGTATCTTGGCTTTCAAATATTAGAATATCATTATTATCTGCTTTGATATCTACAAGAAAAGGACTTTTAAAATCATAAATATATTCCTGATTATCAAATAAAGTTATTTGACTTGGAAGCATAAACATAGTTCTTATATAAGTAAAACTTAAAACAAAAAAACAAGTTAACAAAAAAATAATTATTTTATTCTTTGTAGGTTTTATATATTTCATTAAAATCACTCTCCTGCTGCATTAAATTATGTCACATAGAAACAGCTAAAATACAACTTTTAGGCCTTATTTAACTGAAAATAGGACACGTAAAAAGTAATATTTACCTTACTTCTTAAATACGCAATAATAGTTGTAAATTTAATTTTTATCATTCCTAAGTTAACCTTTTATAATTCTATTTATTCAGCCAATAACTTCTTTGACAATAATTTTATGTATAAAATTGTAAGGTAAATAAATCTCAGCTCATCGAGCCCATTTGATTATAAGTGATTAATTTTATTTTAAAATTAAAATAAAAAAACAGCAGAAGTAATGACTTCCACTGTTTATTAACAAATTTTTATAATTTATTTTTCTTTAAAAGACTTGGCAGATTCAATCATTTCTTCTGCATGTTTTAAGGTTATTTCAGAAATGTTTATTCCTCCTATAATTCTAGCAATCTCATTCTTAATTTCATTTTCATTAAGTCTTCTTACTTTTGTTGTGGTATTTTGATCCTTTGTAACTTTTTCAATATAAAAATTATTATCTGCCATACAAGCAATTTGGGCCAAATGAGTAACTGATATAACCTGATGATTTTTGGATATAAATGAAAGCTTCTCTCCAACCTTTTGAGCTGCCTTTCCACTTATACCTATATCAATTTCATCAAATATGAGAGTTGGTATTTTGTCTACATTTGCTAGTATTGTTTTAATAGCCAGCATTATTCTTGACATTTCTCCACCTGAAGCTATTTTAGAAAGAGGTTTTAATGGTTCTCCCATATTGGTTGAAATTAAAAACTCAACTCTGTCAAGACCATTTTGACTATATTTTTTGTTACTTTCATTCTCATTTTGGTCAAATTCAATTCTAACTTCAAACCTTGCGTTTTTCATTTCCAAATCATTTAATTCCACAGCAATTTTACTTTCTATAAGCTTTGCAGCTTTTTTCCTCTCATTGCTCATATCTTTTGCCAGTTTATATAAAATATCACTTTCCTTTTTTAGCCCTTCATTTAATTCAATTATAATTTCCTTATTGTTTACTATTTCATCCAGCTCATTTTGAGCCCTTTGCAAATATTCTAATATATCAGCTATAGAATCCCCATATTTCTTTTTTAACTTGTATATAACATCAAGTCTTTCCTCAACTTGCTCTAAAACATGGGGATCATATTCTGTACAATCTCTTTGTGTTCTAAGTTCAGATACTATGTCATCAAGTTCGTAAGAAAGATTCTCTAGTCTTTTTGCTATTTCACTGTATTTTTCATCAAATTTTTCAATGTCTAAAAAGCTGCTTACAACTTCGTTAATACTATCCAAAACAGATTTACCTGTTTTGCTTCCTGTTGCTAACACCTCATAAGAATCTGAAAGGGTATTAATTATTCTTTCTGAATTTAAAAGTAAATCTTTTTGCTTTTCAAGCTGCTTATCCTCATCTTTCTTAAGACAGCTTTTATTTATTTCATCTATTTGATACCTAAGTAAGTCTATTTTTCTTTCTCTCTCACCTTCGTCCCCAATTAATGATTTTAACTTGTCTTTTATTTGTCTGTATTTATCTAAATGCTTAAGATATTCTCTTTTTATTTTTGAAATTTTCTCTTCTGCAAAGGAGTCAAGTAAATCAATGTGGCTTTCTGTTCTTAAAAGAGACTGATTATCATGCTGCCCGTGAACATCTATAAGCCTCTCTCCAAACAACTTAAGCATTGAAACAGTTGCTATTTTACCATTAATGCGACATATGTTTTTACCAGATGTAGTAAACTCTCTTGATATAATTAATGTACCGTCTTCTTCAGGTTGTATCCCATACTCTTCAAATAAATCAATGAGTTTTGTTTTATCAATCTTAAATACAGCTTCAACTACAGCTTTATCTTTCCCTGTCCTTATAAGTTCTTTTGACAATCGTTGTCCCATAATTGCGTTAATAGAATCAATTATTATAGATTTACCTGCTCCCGTCTCACCTGTCAATACATTTAATCTATCTCCCAATTCAATACTAACTTTATCTATTATAGCTATGTTGTTTATTTCCAATTGTTGAAGCACATTAATACCTCACTTCCATTTAAGATAAAATTACATATCATCGTCAGAACTTATTTTTGCCAATTTTTTAAATTTTTCAACAAGTTCTTCAGCAATCTTTTCAACCCTGCACACTATCATAATTGTGTCATCACCTGCAATAGAACCAATAATTTCTGTCCATCCCAAAGAATCAATTGCCGATGCAGAAGCTTGTGCCATACCTGGTAGAGTTTTTACAACTACAATATTATTAGCATAATCGCTTGAAACATAGGATTTTGAAAATATAGTCATTAGCCTATTTAAATAAACATTACCTTCCTTAGAAAAAGATGCATATTTATATCGACCATCATGAGCTAAAACCTTAATGAGTCTAAGCTCTTTTATATCTCTTGAAACTGTAGCTTGTGTAACATCCATTCCTGATTTTTTTAGCCTGTCTGCTATTTCTTCCTGTGTTTCAATAACCTCATTTTCTATTATTTCAAGTATTTTTGCCTGCCTGTTATACTTCATTTTTACTTATTCTCTCTCCTCTATCATGAATTTTTCCTCTTAATATCTCAAAAAAGTTTGCATTACTGATTTTAATTGTACTAATAAACCTAGACGATCTATTAGTTATAATAAAGTCCCCTCCTCTTATTTCATATCCATTCTGTCCGTCTACAGTTACCATTGCTTCATGACAATAGTTTTCATCTACAATAACCTTGATTACTCTATTTCCAGTTGATATAAATGATCTAGAATATAAAAGATGAGGACAAATAGGCGTTACTACTATAAGCTCTGCATCAGGTTCTACAATTGGCCCCCCAGCTGAAAGGGAATATGCAGTTGATCCTGTAGGTGTGGCTATTATAAGACCATCACCTGGAAACATATCCATAAATTTGTCATTAATATACGTCCGAAGGTGTAATATCCTTGATAATGCACCTCTAGAAATAACTACATCATTTAGTACAATATCCTTTGCAATTATACTATTATTCCTTATAATTGTTGTCTCAAGAAGCATCCTTTTTTCAATTTCGTATTGACCATTAACCAGAAGCTTAACTGCATTATCAATATTATTTTTATCAACATCAGCTAGAAATCCCAGACTACCTAAATTTATACCTACAATAGGAGTGTTTTTCTCAAAAAGCATTCTTGCAGTTTTTAAAAAGGACCCATCTCCTCCAAGACAAACAATAACATCGGCCATATTAATTACTGTATCCTCATCAATATTTTTAGGTTCAATTCCTAGATGAGAAGCCGCTTCATCACAAAGAAAATAATCTGCTTTGTTTTTTTTTATACTGTTTAATAGAATGCCTGTAAATTTACAATCTATATCTTTTTGCTGATTAACAACAACACCAAATTTTATCATCTATTACCTCTTAATAATACTCATTTTGAATTAATTATATAAAATAAATAGAGAAAGTACAACTTTCTCGAGTAAATTCTTAATATTATTTTTTGTTTAAAAATGCTTTCTTCTACACTTTAAACCACGTCACAAGTGATATTACACTCTTTTTGTAGCTGTGTGACAATAACTTCCTCACCCTTACACAAACTACTACCTATACTTGATACTTTCATAATACCCACAACGGAATTTGTCAAAAAAACTTCATCTGCACCAAGTAACTGGTCAAAATCATACTTTCCCTGACATACTTTTACACCTAGATTTAAAGCTTTCTTTATTACCCATCCTCTTATTATACCAGGCAAAAGGCCACATTCTATGGAAGGTGTGTATAGTGTACCACTTTTTACAAAAAAAATGTTGCATTTAGTTGTCTCTGTTATTTTTTCATTTGCATTTAAGAAAAGTGCATCATCAAACCCTTCTTCAAAAACCTCTTTTCCTATAATATGATTTTCCATGTAATTAGATGTTTTATGCCTTAAAATAAAAGAGTTGTCGCTTTTTCTAACATTAGAAACCTGTATCTTATAACCCTTTTCATAGGTGTCCTTAGTTAGTCTGTTATCTCTTGCAGTAATTATTATTTGTGGTTTTATTCCTATGTTATCGTTTCCATAACTTACTGTAACTCGCATTATTTTACCATGGGAATCATTGTCTTTTATATAACCTAATATAAAATCTTTTATATACTCTTTAGTATAAAATTCTTTAAACTTAAAAAATTCCATTGAATCCAAAAGCCTATTTATATGGCTTTCTAACAAAAATACATCCCCCTTGTCGTCCACTAAAAATGTCTCAAATAGCGAAAACCCATATAAAAACCCAAAATCTTGACAGTCTACACTTTTTACCATATTTATCACATCCTTAATACTTTCATCATTGCCATTCCTTTATCTAATGTTTCCTGATACTCCTTTTTGGGTACTGAATCCCATACTATTCCTCCACCCACATTATAAAAAGCATCCCCATCTTTTATTGTGATCGTTCTTATTGCAATGTTAAAATCTGAATTTCCATCAAAACCAATGTATCCAATTGATCCTGTATAAATTCCTCTTTTGCAGGGCTCTAATTCATCAATTATTTCCATTGATCGAATCTTTGGAGCACCAGTAATTGATCCTCCAGGAAATGCAGCCTTTAAGCAATCAACTACATGAGCATCTTTCTTTAATTTTCCTGTAATAGTGGATACAAGATGAAATACATTTGCATATTCCTCAATTTCAAACAGCTTTTCAACTTTAACAGAACCAATTTCACATACTCTCCCTAAATCATTTCTTACAAGATCAACTATCATGGTAAGCTCTGCTCTATCCTTATGGCTGTTTAAAAGGTCTTTTTTTAAATTATTATCTTCTATAATATCCCTTCCTCTTGGTCTTGTCCCTTTAATAGGCCTTGACTGAACTATTCCCTTTTCTACTTTTATAAATCTTTCAGGAGAGCTACTTAAAACTGCTATATCTTCAAAACTAATATATGATGAAAAAGGAGCAGGGCTTAATCTTCTAAGATTTTCATATATTCTATAAGGTTCATTAGTTAATCTTGTTCTAAACCTTTGAGACAAGTTCACCTGAAATATATCACCATTTCTTATATATTCTCTAGCTTTTTGAACCAATTCACAATACTCTTCTTTAGTAAATTCTGAATCTAATATTTGAGTAATTTCATTAATTTGTCTTTTTATTTTATAATCCCTGTGTGATGTCCTTATTCTATTTATCATACTATTAATTTCTTTTTTTAAATGGGTTTGATCTTTTTGTTTTCTTCCTTTATTTACTAGAGAAATATAAATATCACTATGGTCGTGATCTATAATTATAGCACTGTTATAAAAACCAAACATCATGTGGGGTATGTCATAATGTTCTTTTGACAAGGACGGTAATTCTTCTATAACTTCACAAAGATCATAGGACATAAAACCTGCACAGCACCCATTAGCACAGGGTAAAATACTATCACTATTCATTTTATATTTATTAATTAATTTTTTAATTTCCTCAAAAGGATCTCCTAAATACTGTTTAGTAAAATCTAATTCTTTGATTTCACAATTGTTCCCCTTTGATTTAAAGATAAGAAAAGGGTTTGACAATATTATAGAATACTTACCCAATCCTCCATTATTAAGAGAACTATCTAAAATAACAGTATATGGATCATCCTTAAATATACTAAATAGTTCTTCACAACTTATATTTTCGTTATATTTTTCAATCAATAAATTCATTTTATGTTACACCTATTTTCTGTATTAGGGGCGTTCCAAAAACCCCTTACTTTACATTCTCTCCTTTTAATAAAGTTCCTGCTACTACTGCTGTAAGTGGAACAGTTACAACTAGTCCAATACTACTTGCTAGTGCTCTTACAATTTCGTTTGCTATAAGCTCCCTATTTATAAACTCAGAAAAAGAAACATTATATGCCATGTGAAGTAGCATAATTGGTATTGATGCACTTGCATATGCTAGTATTAATGTGTTTGACATAGTTCCTAGTATATCTCTACCGACGTTTATCCCCGATCGTATCAAATTTTTCGTCTTTATTTCAGGAGTAGCTGCTAATACCTCATTAACTGAAGAAGCAATTGATATTCCCACATCCATAACAGCCCCCATTGCACCTATTAAAATACCCGAAAAGAGAAGCCCTCTAAAATCAAACGTTATCTCCTGAGGTATATACAAAAGCATTTGAGACTCCTCATCACCTAGACCTGTAAGGCTTGAAATGTGCCCCATAACAAGTGCAATAATTCCGGCTGTAATTACTCCCCCTACTGTGCCTATAATAGCTGACAGAGTCTTTTTGTTATATCCACTCACCAATAAAAGTGTTATAATTATTGCACTAATACATATGGGTACAGATATAACTACTGGATTAAACCCCTTTAAAATTAACGGCAAAAATACATAACCAACTAAAAGGCACATGATACCTAGTGAAATTAGTGATTTTAAACCTTTTAATTTACCTACAATTAACATTAAAATGACAAATATAATCACTAAATATAATATATATTTATCTCTAACAATTTCTGATACATATGCATTTTCAATAGAACCATCATAGCCACTTTCGATATATAAAAATACGTCCTGTCCTTTATTTAAGGTTATACTGTAAGCCTCATTAAAACTGTTTAAAAAATGTTGAGCCTCTATTATTTCACCCCTAAATTCACCTTTAAGTATTTTTACCTTTACTATCTGAGATTTTACTTCAAATAGACCACCGGAATATGGAGTCTCTTTAGTATCTGTGGATGTAACCTCAATAACTCTAGCTCTTACTGGTCTTGGCAGCTCATCTTCATCTTGCATTATTCTTGAAGGTTGGTTGTCAGCATATATAACAAATGACGTTGAAAACAAAAAAATAAAAATCGGTATTGTTAGGAAAATACCTATTATTCTCTTTTCCATAAATTATTTATCCCCCTATTTCAGTTATAATGAAATTATAGATAAGATTAATAATAAAATCAAGAGTGCATAAATTGGAGTGCAATAAGTTTTACAAAAAAACAAAGGGTTAAATCTATAGTATAGATTTATCCCTTTATAGTTAAAAAAAGAACAGCTACTTGATTATACTTATTTTCTTGGCTCAACAATAAGCTTTATGGCTGTCTTCTCTTGTCCGTCAATGCTAACTTCTGTAAATGCTGGAATACATACCAATTCAATTCCTAATGGGGCAACAAAACCTCTTGCTATAGCTATTGCTTTTATAGCTTGGTTTAATGCTCCTGCTCCAACCGCTTGAATTTCAACAGCTCCTTCTTCTTTAATGAAGCCTGTCAACGCACCTGCGATGGAATTTGGACTGGATTTTGCTGAAACTTTCAAAACACTCATGGATTTTCTTACCCCCTTTTCTTGCATGTATAAGAAAAGTGTTTAACTTCTTAAGGGTCTTCTTATAACCTTATACATGAAAAATCCAATATAGCTTTGCTTATTATATATTATTCTACAAATAATTTAAAAATCCTCTTTTATATTAATTATACTTCTAATACTTCAAATATTCTTTCTATTTTAAGGGTTTTACCCGTCTTTTCATCAATTTCCAAATATGCCCCATTAAACTGGACTTTACCATGTGCAACTTCAAATCTTGTGGGCATATGTGTAATAAATTTATTAATTACCCTTTCTCTTTCAACACCAATAATACCATCGTAAGGCCCTGTCATGCCAACATCAGTTATATATCCAGTTCCAAATGGCAAAATTCTTTCATCTGCGGTCTGAACATGAGTATGGGTACCAAGTACACAACTGACTTTACCATCAAGATGCCATGCAAGTGCATGCTTTTCCGATGTTGCTTCTGCATGCATATCAATTACAATAATCTTTACGAAGTTTTTTAAGTGCTCTATTTCTCTTTCAGCAGCCTTAAAAGGACAATCTATGCTATCCATATACACTCTTCCCATTATATTTAACAATCCCACTTCTCCCTTTTCTCCTTTTATCACTGTCGAACCAAATCCTGGGAGTTCAGTTGGGTAATTTGCAGGTCTTACAATACACTTATCAGAATCAATAAAATTAGTCACTTCTCTTTTTGACCATGTATGATTTCCAAGTGTTATTCCTTGAATACCAGATTTGTACAGCTCTTGAGCAACAACATATGTAATACCACTGCCACCAGCTGAGTTTTCTCCATTAGCAAAGCAAAAGTCAATTTCTTTTTCCTTTTTTAATCTTTTTATCATTTCTTTAGCTGCTTTTCTTCCAGGATTGCCAACAATATCACCAATAAATAGTAAATTCAAACTATATCCTCCATTCTTAACTCACAACATACTAATTATATCTATTGAAAATTTTATTACTCTCATCAAAACAATAGACATTCATGAGCATAAATATCACCAATATAAGATTAAAGTATAACAGCATAATAAGCGTGAACTCACGCTTATTATGCTGTATTTTATTTATCATCTTTTATTTTGCATACTCAATAAACCTTGTTTCTCTTATAACATTAACTTTAATTTGTCCCGGATAATCCAGTTCATTTTCAATCTTTTTAACAATATCTCTTGCAACCAATGAAATATCAGAATCCTCTACTTCTTCAGGTTTAACCATTATACGTATTTCTCTTCCTGCCTGAATAGCAAAACACTTGTCAACTCCATCAAAAGAATTAGCAATTTCTTCGAGTTTTTCAAGTCTTTTAATGTAAGACTCCAACGTCTCTCTTCTTGCACCAGGTCTTGCTGCTGAAATAGAGTCAGCTGCTTGTATCAAAACAGCAATCATACTTGTTGCTTCAATATCACCATGATGGGAAGCAATTGCACTTACTATATCATCACTTTCACGATACTTTTTAGCTAAATCAGCTCCAATTGTGACATGTGAACCTTCAACTTCATGATCCACAGCTTTACCAATATCATGAAGTAATCCCGCTCTCTTAGCCATGTTTACATCTCCACCAAGCTCAGCCGCCATTATTCCAGCTAAATGAGCCACTTCAACAGAATGGTTTAAAACATTCTGTCCATAACTAGTTCTGAATCTCAGTTTTCCTAAAAGCTTAATTAGCTCTGGATGTAAACCATGAACACCTGTCTCAAAAGTTGCATTGTCTCCTTCTTGTC
This sequence comes from Acetivibrio alkalicellulosi, assembly GCA_008125075.1. Classification (GTDB taxonomy): domain Bacteria; phylum Bacillota; class Clostridia; order Acetivibrionales; family Acetivibrionaceae; genus Herbivorax; species Herbivorax alkalicellulosi. The sequence goes on from VLTH01000002.1 coordinate 1,598,386, forward strand.
TAATAGTGTTTTCAACTTCTTTTTTAGCCTTTTCCACCATTTCTTCTATTCTTGCTGGATGTATCCTTCCATCAAGAATAAGCTTTTCAAGAGTTATTCTTGCAACTTCTCTCTTTATTGGATCAAATCCAGACAATATTACTGCTTCTGGAGTATCATCAATAATAAGATCAATTCCTGTCAATGTTTCTAAAGTTCTGATATTTCTACCTTCCCTACCTATTATTCTTCCTTTCATTTCATCATTAGGTAATGGAACAACAGAAACAGTAACTTCTGAAGCATGATCAGCGGCGCATTTTTGAATAGACATTGCTATTATTTCTTTTGCTTTTGAGTCTGCTTCTTCTTTTGCCTTTGCTTCAATGTCCTTAATTAGCATTGCCATTTCATGCTTTACTTCATTCTCAACATTCTTTAGAAGAACATCTTTAGCTTCTTCAACAGAGAGACCTGAAATCTTTTCAAGTTCCTCGATTTGAAGTTTTTGGAGTTCAACTGTCTTGTCTTGTAGTTCTTGAATTTCTTTGGTCTTTTTGTTTAAAACTTCATCTTTTTGCTCTAATGAGTCAATTTTTCTGTCTAATGTCTCTTCTTTTTGAACTAATCTTCTTTCCTGTCTTTGAAGTTCACTTCTTCTGTCTTTTATTTCTCTGTCAAGCTCTACTCTACTTTTGTGAACTTCTTCCTTTGCCTCAAGCAAAACTTCTCTTTTCTTACCTTCTGCAACTTTTTGTGCCTCACTTATTATCTTCTTTGCTTCTTCTTCTGCACTGCCTATTTCGGCCTCAGCCTTTTTCTTTCTAAACTCAATTCCTTTTTTAAAACTTATTCCTGAAGCAATAATTGAAGCAATTACTGCAATTACTATACCAATTCCAAATCCAATTAAATATTGTATTATGGTACACACCTCCTTATTCACTTTTCAATGGTCAAATACTAGGTGCTTAAAACCTAAAAGCACTTAAAGTACTTTTTCATTTTAAACTTTTTTAAATTTTATGTCAAGAATCAATTAGCTAGTTAATGCATATTATAATTTATTAACCTAATTTTCATTGTTAAAAAACTCTTCGTCTTTAACATTTGTAACAAAACTTACTCCATTTACCATTTCTACTTTGTACCATCTGTCTGCCATTTCGCTTAAATGCTTATTATGTGTAACCATTATTACCTGCCGATTAAACATAGAAGTTACCTGTTTTAAAAACTCAGCTACCTGAACAATATAATCATCACTAACATGCTTTGCAGGTTCATCTAAAATAACAGGTCCCTTTATTTCTTCTCCACTACTCTCTAACATGGCAATTCTTATTGCAAGGGATATTACATCAATAATGCCTCCACCTCTTGCATCTTGAGGTTTTGTCTTTATAACCTGTCCAGCGTGGTTACTAACAACAAAAAACTCTGCTTCTGGCCGACCTCTTACTTCATTAATCTCGATACAAAACTCTAAATTTGCATCAAATATGTATTGAAGACAATTTGTAACTAATGACTCTATCTGAGCCCTTGCCTGTTCTCTTGCATACTCAGATACTCTTCCTAAAAGTATCCTCACCTTTTCTAAAAGATCAATATTGTCTAGTGATCTTTGTAGTAAATACTCTAACTTGGATTTTTGTTCAACTAGTTGTTCTTTCCTTCCTTTTTGCTTGTAATAGTAGTTTTTTAAACTTTCATAATCACTTTTAATTCTTTGAAGATTAAGTTTATATTCCAGATAGTTGTTATCTGTCAACTCATATTACCTTCTTTCTGCATCACTGCAGCCTTTACAGTGTTTTTCATCAGCATTGCAATGGTCATAGGTCCTACTCCACCTGGTACTGGAGTTATGGCTGATGCTACTTTACTTGCAGATTCAAATTCTACATCACCCACAAGCTTTTTATCCTCTAATCTGTTAACACCAACATCAATAACTACTGCACCTTTTTTTATACTACTACCTTTTATAAATTCTGGTTTTCCAACAGCTGCAATTAGAATATCGGCACTTTTTATTTTTTCTTCAATATTTTCTGTTTTAGAATGACATATTGTAACTGTACCGTTTTTTGATAACAACAAAATAGCCATTGGCTTTCCAACAATGTTACTCCTACCCACAACTACACATTCTTTTCCTGAAATATCAATACCACTTTCTAAAATAAGCTCCATCACTCCCGCAGGCGTACATGGAAGAAATTGAGGATTACCAATCATAAGTTTTCCAACATTCACAGGATGAAACCCATCTACATCTTTTTTAATATCAATAGAATTAATTATTTTGTCCTCATTTATATGCTTTGGCAGAGGTAATTGAACTAATATCCCACTAATCTTATGGTCATTATTTAATTTATGTATTAATTCAATTAAATCCTGCTCAGTTGTATCTTCATCTAATGCATACTCGTAAGATAAAATTCCAATTTCACTACAGGCTCTTTTTTTGGCATTAACATATACTCTTGATGCAGCATCATTACCCACGATTACAACTGCTAATGCTGGAAATATATCTTTTTCATTTAGCTCTTCAACTTTAGTTTTTAATTCTCCCCTTATCTTTGTTGCCAATTCTTTTCCATTTAATACTCTTGCAGTCATTTTATACCTACCTCTCTTAATAAATTTAAATTATCGCATTTATTTTATTTTATTTTAATTCTCTTGTCAATTTTCCTTTTTCTTGTATTATTATTTTTCCTTTTTATTTCTTTTTTTAAAGGTTTGACAAGACAATTCTTTTCGAATCCTATTAAATCTTCTCTTCCAGCTATTTTTAAAGCCTCAACAACAATATGATAGTTTTCTTTTTTTCTATATTGTAAAAGTGCCCTTTGCATAGCTTTTTCTTTTGCACTTTTAGGAACATATACCTTTTTCATTTCTCTAGGATCTAGACCTGTATAAAACATACAGGTAGAAAGGGTTCCTGGAGTGGGATAAAAATCCTGTACCTGCTGTGGGGTATAGTTTAAATCCTTTAAGTACTGTGCTAATTCTATTGCTGCATTAAGATCACTTCCAGGATGACTTGATATAAGATAGGGTACAAGGTATTGCTCTTTGCCTAGTTTTTGGTTTATATCATAAAACTTTTTTACAAATTTATCATAAACCTTTCTATTAGGCTTTCCCATTTTATCTAATACTCTTTGGACTACATGTTCAGGGGCAACCTTTAATTGTCCGCTCACATGATGCTCACAAAGTTCTGTAAAAAAATCATCTTTCTCATCCAACATAAGATAATCATACCTTATGCCTGAACGTATAAATACTTTTTTTATCTCTGGAATATCCCTAAGCTCTCTTAAAAGAGATAGATATTCACTGTGATCTACTATTAAATTTTTGCATGGGTTAGGATAAAGACACTGCTTATCTTTGCAGACACCTTTGTCTTCTTGTTTTTTACATGACTTATGCCTAAAATTTGCTGTAGGGCCTCCCACGTCATGAATATATCCTTTAAAACCTGGAAGCCATGTAATCTTTTTGGCCTCATTAATTATCGAAGCCTTACTTCTTTTTTGAATTATCCTTCCCTGATGAAAATTTAATGCACAAAAAGAACATCCACCATAGCATCCCCTATGACTTGTTATTGAAAACTCAATCTCATTTATTGCAGGAACGCCCCCCTCATTCTGATAATCAGGATGATATGTCCTTTCATAAGGCAATGAGTATATACGATCCATTTCCTTTTCATTCATAGGCATTGGTGGGGGATTTTGGACTAAATATCGCTCTTTGTGTGCCTGTATTATTGTTCTACCCGAAAATGATTCCTGTTCTTTATACTGTATCATAAATGCCTTTGCATAAGTTTCTTTATTATTTGAAACATCTTCAAAAGACGGTATTAATACGTATTTATTTTTCTCATGCAGCTGACTATAATTATCTATATATTCTTTAATACTATTTGGAAGATCTTTTTCTCCCGCAAGATAAGCAGTCCCTCTTACACTTTTTATTTTATCAATACCAGCTCCCTTATTCAAAAGAGCTGCTATTTCCAATATCGGCTTTTCTCCCATCCCATATATAAGCAAATCAGCTTTAGAATCAACAAGTATTGAACGTCTAACCTTGTCATCCCAATAATCATAATGAGCAAAACGCCTTAGGCTAGCTTCTATTCCACCAATTATAACAGGTACATCTTTAAAAATCTCCTTAGCCTTGTTTGTATATACAATAACAGCTCTATCAGGTCTCTTATGAGTGAATCCCCCAGGAGTATATAAATCCTCACTCCTTTGCTTTTTGCTTGCAGTATAGTGATTCACCATAGAATCTATTACTCCTGAAGATATTAAAACTGCCAGTCTTGGCTTCCCTAGTTTTAAGAAGTCTTCATTTTTAGTCCAGTCAGGTTGAGCAATTATTCCAACTCTAAATCCTTCACTTTCTAATAGTCTTGTTATTATTGCATGACCAAAACTAGGATGATCTACATAGGCGTCGCCACTAATATATAAAAAATCTAATTCATCCCAACCTCTATCAATCATGTCCTTTTTATTAACAGGTAAAAAACTCATTTAATTTCTCCAAACTATCTTATTTAATCTCCACTTCTCATCTCAAGTTCTTGAAGTTGATGCTTTGTTATAAGCACCTGCCTTGGTTTACTACCTTCAAAGGGTCCAACAATACCTCTTTCCTCCATTTGATCTACAATTCTTGCTGCTCTGGCATAACCCACCTTAAATTTCCTTTGTATCAAGGAAACAGATGCCTGTCCAGCCTCAACAACAAGCTCTATAGCCTTTGGCAAAAGTTCGTCATTATCTCCAAGATCTTGCTCTTTTATTCCCTTTTCACTATTTATTTCTTCAATAATGTCCTCATTATATTCTGCATCACCTTGAGATTTTATATACTCAACAACACGTTCAACTTCTTTATCAGAAACAAAAGCACCCTTTACCCTAATAGGTTTTGGTTCACCAACAGGATAAAACAGCATATCTCCTTTTCCAAGTAGCTTTTCAGCTCCAGACATATCAATTATGGTTCTTGAATCAACCTGTGAAGAAACAGCAAATGCTATTCTAGATGGTATATTTGCTTTAATAACACCTGTTATTACATCCACAGAAGGTCTTTGTGTAGCTATAACTAAATGCATTCCTGCTGCACGTGCCATTTGGGCTAACCTACATATAGCATCTTCCACATCATTTGGGGCAACCATCATTAAGTCTGCAAGCTCGTCAATTATTATAACTATTTGAGGTAAAGTATCATTTTCCTCATCATTTGAGGCAACTGCATTATAACCCTTAATGTCTCTTACTCCTTTACTGGCAAAAAGCTTATATCGTTGCTCCATTTCCTGTACAGCCCAATTTAATGCTCCTGCAGCCTTTTTAGGATCTGTAACAACTGGTATTAAAAGATGTGGAATACCATTATATATTCCAAGCTCAACCACTTTAGGGTCTATCATTAACAATTTAACCTCATTGGGGGAGGATTTAAACAAAAGACTTACAATAAGACTGTTGATACAAACACTCTTCCCAGAACCTGTAGCTCCCGCAACTAAAACATGGGGCATTTTTGCTATATCTGCCACTATGTTTTGACCTGATATATCTTTTCCTAGGGAAAAGGCAAGTTTAGATCCATAGTCTTTAAATTCCCTAGATTCAACTACATCTTTTAAAAATACAGGTACCACTTCCTTATTCGGCACTTCAATTCCTATTGCAGCTTTTCCTGGAATAGGTGCTTCCATCCTTACTCCTGCAGCAGCAAGATTTAAGCATATATCATCTGACAACCCCACTATTTTACTAACTTTAACACCTGGACTGGGCTGAAGCTCATATCTTGTAACAGCAGGTCCCATGCTCACATTTACAACTTTAGCATCAACACCAAAACTCTTTAATGTCTCTTCAAGTTTTTTAGCTCCTCTCAAAGCTGACTTTCTATAATCAACAGTATCTTTACTCTCTGAAGTTCCACTATCTAAAAGACCTACATGGGGATATCTGTATTCAAAATTAATTTTAGGTTTTGAAGATATTTCTTTGTTAACACTTTGAGTAATTTCATCAACAATCTGAGTTGGATTTTCAGCTTTTTCTAGATCCTTTGCAATAAAGTCCACTTTTTCTTTTTCTATATCCATTTCAGTAAATTCATCTTTTATCTCTAAATCCTTAGGTTTTAAAGCTTTTTCTTTCTTTTTAGAAGAATTAAAGTCAATTACCTTTGGCAACTTTTCCCCGTTCATCACTATATCTGGTTCATCACTATCTACAATAAGCTCACTTTTAATTTCTTTATGACTTAATTTAAGCTTATTTTCTATTCTTTCATATAATTTCAAAATATCGTTTTTAATTCTAAGTAAAATGCCTGCAATTGAAATGTTGGTAATTAATATAACATCTATTAATGCAGCCGCTGTAAGTATGATTATTGTACCTAAATTTTTAAATAATAACAGAAAAGGAATGCTTATTAATCCACCAAATACTCCTCCACCATTCATTAATTTTCCGTCATTATAAAATTTACTAACACTTGATATTATACTTCTTTGAAAGTAGTCATTTTCATTATAATAAAAGGCTTGAACTATTGCTGATATTAAAAGCACCAACGAAAAAATGTATATAAACTTAAGTTTTGACTCATGAGTATTTTTCTTAAAGATGACAAAAAATGAATATACAATTATCATTGGAGAAATAAAAAAGCCTGGAAAACCCATTAGCCCCAATGTAATACTCTTAACATACGTACCAAAAGGTCCCATTGAGTCTTCAAAAATAAAACCTAAAAATACTATGACAGATATGGCAAACATTACAATACCAATAATCTCGTTATTGTAATTTCTAATACCACCTTGTTTTTTTACCTTTTTTTTCTTTAGTACCTTCTTTGACTTCACTAAAATACCTCCGTATAAATGTTGTATATACTATTTTTATATTTACAGCCAAGCTTAAATTGTTTTCATATTTTGCTATAAGTTTTTTTATTAATATCTTTAATATAATGACAATAATAATTATATAACACATTGCAAATTAAAAAAAGTACAAGAAGAAAAAACCTGAAAAACTCTTCTTCTTGTACTTTTATATTTAAATCAAATAACTAATCAACTGGAGCTTCAAGTAAACTCATCTAGTGGAATTTTAGCATAATAAATTGTATTACATTAACTTGTCACTTTAGTTTTGCTCTCACTTTGAACGGTATTCATATCTTTAATCAACGACAGAGCATATGATAGTAAGGCTGCAAAAATAAAACTAGCACCAATTAATTCAATTGACTCTTCAACCAAAAAATCTAAAAGATAAAAACCCAGTTCTCTTGAATGCCATGCTGCTCTTTCAGTCAAAGAAAAATAATCAATAATTCCTGCTCCTACACGCCCAACCCAATTACCCATTTGCTCAGTAGCAGATACTACAGAGGCAAATCCATATGCAAAATATCCAATAACAAACCACCTGATTGCACTTTTTGATTTAACTGAACTTAATAATTGACCTCTGTATTTTATTAAAGGGAAAACCATTAAAAATCCTAAAATGGAATAAATTAATACTATTGTACCCGTAGCATATGGATTAGAACCACTTCCTGAGTATTCATCGTAAAACAAAATACTAACTAATCTAGCAATAAGATGCCTAATATTTCCTGCATCTTCCATAAGCATAATGGCCATTCCTAAGCCAATCATCATAAAACACTTTGACAACTCACTCTTTTTTATATGTAATCCACTAATAACACCACATGCAAGAACACTAACAGAAATAAAAAACCACTGAAACATCTCCGTTGGGCTTCCTTCTGTAAAAAAATGCACCCAAAGCAATGCATTATTCATATTCTTTGAAACCAGCCAGTCCGATGAACCTCCAATGTTTAAAAAATCAATGAATATAACCATTGTCCAAGTAATTGCAAGATATGATAGTACAGCAATAACTATTCTCTTTGGTATCTTTATTAATTTTTCCATAATAACTTCCTCTCTTTTAGTATAGTTTTCTTCGTTGTGTAAAATTTATAAAACATTTGATAAAATCTCTCAAAAAAAGTTTGCTTTTATGCAAACTTTTTTATCTTTGAACTTTTAATATACAGCTTTAGAACCTAATAATTCTATTAATTATAACCAAACCATCTTATTAATTAAAACACCTACAACATTAAAGCTTTGTCTAATTTGGTTAAAATCTGAATAAAACAAACTAAAAAAAGCAAATCCACAAATTACAGAAAATAGGAAAATAACCACACCTAACCAAGAATAGGATGAGGCACTAGATACTGTCTTCCTTTTCATATTCTTTAATTCATTTGCCAAAGCTACTTGCTCACTATAAGTTTTAAGTCCTCTTCTTTTCATTTCTTCAAATAAGTTTATACCAGTAGGCTGTACAGAATGGCTAATTTGCTTTTTTACTACAATTGTATCAGATGCAATATCGTGTACTGTTTGATTATTTACTCTAAATACAGCAACAAAGAAAAAGAAAATTGGAATAATCTGTGTCATTGTAGCAAGAACTTTAATAAATGATCTTATTAAGCTATCTACAACACTGCTTTTTTTACACGAAATAATCTCAAGATTAAAAATAAGTTTCCCTGGTGTTGCAGATAAACTAGATGTTAAAAAAACAATTTCATACAGCAGATAAAACACTCCAAATGTTAAGCAAAATAAAGCTAAATCATTGAGATTTCTCTGAAATACACCTTGTATAGGTATATCCTTTCCTAGCAAACTTAATAGTATCAAACCCCCTCCATAAACACCTGTTACGATAACAATGTCAAAAAAATATGCCAAAAACCTTTGGGATAATTTACTAACTTGCATATTTTTCCTCCTTACTCCCTAAAAATTATATTAAAATTATTTAATAAACATATAATAAAAACATTTTACCAGATATTATTCCCAATTGTCTATTATTTTTATATTTCCTGCCTTTTTATATTACATAGCATATTTTTTAAATAAATGTATAGATTAATTTAAATTTTTCAAAATAATTAGTCATTATTCAAATATATGTAAACTCATTTTATTATCACCATATATATATATTACCACAAAATATTCTACTTTTTCAACTTATTTTTCTCTTCTTCTTTTTAACCAATCTTTTATTTTAGCCTCATAACCATTATCCGAAGGATTATAATAAATTGTTCCTCGCATTTCATCAGGTAAATACTCCTGTTCCACAATATTACCTGGGTAATCATGAGCATATTTATACCCTTTACCATAACCCATATCTTTCATGCCCTTTGATACAGCATTTCTCAAATGCATTGGCACCTCTCCCGTCCTTTTGTTTTCCACATCACTAAGTGCCTTATTAATAGCAACATATGATGAATTTGACTTTGGACTTGTGGCAACTACGACAGCAGCCTGGGAAAGAATTATCCTAGCTTCCGGCATTCCCAACATATGTACAGCCTGCGCTGCACTAACAGCAATTTGTAAAGCCATTGGATATGCCATACCAACATCTTCAGATGCACATATTATTATTCTCCTTGCTAAAAACATAGGGTCTTCTCCCCCGTACAGAGCTCTTGCAAGGTAGAATACAGTTGCATCTGGATCACTTCCCCTCATAGATTTAATAAATGCACTTATATTGTCATAATGACCCTCACCAGATTTATCAAATCTCACAGCTTTCTTTCCTACACACTCTTGTATTAAATCCATATCAATATAAAATTTTCCATTTTCATTTAATGAAGAAGTTAAAACAGCAAGTTCAAGAGCATTTAATGCAACTCTAGCATCACCTTCACATATTTCAGAAAGGAAATCTAAAACATTTTCCTCAATGTCAATATCAAGTGTTCCAAGGCCTCGTTCTTTATCTTTTAAAGTATGATTGATTATATTTATAATAGATTCTTTTTCTAATGGCTTTAACATAAAAACTGATGATCTTGAGATTAATGCTTTATTTACTTCAAAATAAGGATTTTCTGTTGTAGCCCCAACGAGTATTATTGTACCATTTTCAACGAATGGCAGTAATGCATCCTGTTGGGCTTTATTAAATCTATGTATTTCATCTATAAAAAGTAAAGTTTTACCATTTGGATTTAAAATAAGACTCTCTGTATCAGATACAATTCTCTTTATGTCTGCAACACCTGCCGTAACAGCATTCAGCTTTTCAAAATGTGCTTTAGTTGCATTTGCAATAACCCTTGCAATAGATGTTTTCCCTGTCCCAGGCGGCCCATAGAGAATAATTGAGGATATCCTATCTGCTTTTATCATCCTATACAAAAGCTTACCTTCTCCAACAATATGCTCTTGACCAAAAAACTCCTCAAGAGTCCTTGGCTTCATCCTATAAGCTAAAGGCTCTTTTTTTTCTATCATTTAAACACCCTTCCTTTATCCTACTTTTTCCCCACAATAGGGACAATACTTATAACTTTTTCTGATATTTTTGCTGCATACTTTGCATGGATTGGGTTTTAAAATAACTCTTGTAACAATAAGATAAATAATAAGATTTGAAGGTGCATTTAATAGCCCAAACAATCCCCAAAGCCACTTATTCTCTCCTCTTTTTGAGGCATCCCAAAATATCCAGCATCCTTGGGTCAATAGAATACATATTATAACAACCCACAAATATATAGGTATCTCACTAAATTCATTCATCAGCTTTCCTCCTTTACAAGTCTTTGCCTTATCATAAATGGAATGGATAAAGGAGCAAAGATCACAAGAAAAATCTGAACTAATATTATACTTTTACCATAGCCCATATTGGCTAAAAGTCCAACACAACCCAATATAATTGACGCTATAGTAGCAAAAAGGGCCAGATCTTTTATATTTTTTCTTTTTTCTTTTAAAATACCTACTTTTCTAAAAGCCCCTCCGATTACTCTCTCATCAACTTCAATATTCAAATCAAAGGAAGGGATATTTTCTTCAATTGTATTTAAATCTCTCCAGAAAGAATTACACTCACTACAATCATCAATATGACTTTTAAGCTCTTTAGTAAGCTCACCCTCTTTATAAAATACATCCATAAGCTTTTCTTGTATTTTTTCATGGTTATAAGACATATAAAAGTCTCCCTTCAAACTTAACTTTCCAAAAATTTATTATTCACATCAAACTTCGTAGCTTCTTTATGCAATAGTGAAGCCTTGACCTCACCGTTCCAATTGGACACTTTAGTATTGTACCAATTTCTTCATATGAATAATTATAATAATTTTTTAATATAAAAGCCATTCTTTTCTCATATGGAAAATCCAATAACATCTTTTCAATTTTTCTAACCGTATCCTTATTTATAACTGTCTCTTCAACATTTTGAGAATCCTTTACACTCAATTCTTCTATTTGCATACTACTTATTTGGTTGCTTTTTCTAAGGTTATCCTTGTACAAATTAGAGGCAATGGAAATTAGCCATGTTGAAAGCTTTGAATCTCCTTTAAACTTTTTTATATTCAAAATAGCCTTAACCATAACTTCTTGGGTTATGTCCTTTGTAATATCTTCATTCGTAGTGAGCTTTAGAAGATATCCATATATAATTTTGTAATTATCCCTTAGCAAAATCTCAAGTGACTCTCTATCTCCTAATTTTGCCTTCTCAAGGAGAGCCTTCTCCAAGAACATTCCCCTTCCCAAATTGAAATTTTATGTTGCAATAAATTCAATAATACTTCCTACTAAATCAGGATGAAGAGGATAAGCAGGATCATAATACCTTTTTAAATTTTCCTTTTGATCCTCAGGTGAAACCTTCAATACATGATTCATATCCTCAAGTATTTTATAATTACTATTTTCTATTATATCGCCTAAAAAATTTATTTCAACAGGTTTTACCTGAATATCACTTGTACCAAATATTAATTGCAAAGGGGTGTCAAGCTTTTTGATTTCCATTACAGGATCATATTCCATCCATCTTCTTAAAAATTGTCCATTCACACCACTAAAAATTGAATTTATCCAAGGATCATCCGTTTCGATTTCTCTTCCTTCTTCTAATGCCTCAAATTGTTCTCTAACAATATCAGCATTATCATATCCCTGATTTTCAAATTGTTCTATAAATATCTTATCAATTGTTCTTAAAGTTCCAGCTATTGCTATAACTCCATCAACACTTTCTTGTTGTGCTGCTAAAATTGATATTAAAGTTCCCTGACTATGTCCTATGAGATAAATATTCTTATATTTTTCTTTTTCTTTAATATACCTTATACATTCAACCAAATCATCAACTAAATGGTCAAATTCAATATTTTTATTATCTAGAGACTCATAAGTCTTACCAGATGGTCTTTGGTCATATCTTAAACTTGAAATGCCCTTATCTTTTAATCCATAAGCAAGTTGTTTTAAAGAGTCGTTACGCCCCTGCAAAATAGGTGTATTTCCATCCCTGTCTGTAGGTCCTGATCCAGCAGTAATTATTACAATTGTATCATTTTTACTTCTTGAAGCATTTAAAATATTCCCGTAAATATATCCACCGTCAACTTTTATCTTCACTTCATTGACATTGTCAATGATATAGATACAAATAACTGTTAATATTATAACAATAGGTATTATTATAAGCTTTTTCATTTTTCATCCCCCATTTATATAAATTCTACTTTTTCAAGTTTAACCACTGCTATTACAATAAATATAACTACTAGAGCAATTGTAGATATTAATGAAACAAACATATCTTTTGACAATAGATCAACAAAATAGTTTGCCTCAGTTAAAAGATTTGTTGGCACATACCTTGTAATTGAATCTATAATGCCACTAAAAAAAGGCATAAGATACACAAAAAGTAGTGTAATTGTTACTGCTAAAAATGACTTTTTGACAAAACTGCTCATAAAAATTAGCACGCTTAAAACAAATATAAAGAAAAAACCATATGCAAGTCCTGATACTATTGCTGCAAAAAAGCTTCCATAAGTAAAACCAAAAATTATTCCCGAATAATAGTATGCAATTAACATTCCTAAAACATTAATTATCAAAATATATACTCCATAAACTAATAGCTTGGCTAAAACCATACCATTTATGCTGCATCCCATTGAAACTGGAATTGTCAATGTTTTATCACTTCTCTCTTTTGCTATAATACCCATCATAGATAATACGATAATTAATGTGGAAAGCTGAAAGAGATTACCTGTATAATTTTGCATAGCTGCTCTTTGACTCAGTTCAAAAAAAGCAGTCAAATCCATACCCTCCATCTGATTCTTCAAAATTTCAGGCATTAGCTTTAATAATATGGGATCAGATAATGAAAAAATCAAAACTCCAATTGCAAGTATTATAAACTTTTTTGCTCTAATTCCTTCAACAATTTCTTTACTAAAATATGTTTTAAAACTATTTAAAAAATTCATATCATTTTACCACCTTTAAAAATATTTCTTCTAGGCTGTTTTTCCGAAGATTCATAGATATTATAGGAATATTAATATCTGAAAGCAGTTTAATAAGGTTTACACTATTTTGTCTAAAATCTTTAATCCATATATTTGCACTTCTTTTTTCAAAGTTTACTTTTTCTATATAATCTACATTATTTAATATTTTAATTTTTTCTTCATTCAAATCAGTATCAAATTCAATATCATATACAGGTTGAATATAACTTTTCATTAACTTATCAATACTTTCCTCAAGAACAATTTGACCATTATTTAATATTCCTACTCTGTCGCAAACTCTTTCAATATCGTTTAGTATATGTGTTGATAAAAATATAGTTTTACCTTGATTTTTAAGTTTTGATATTATTTCTACAACATCAATTCTACCTGCAGGGTCTAGAGCTGAAGATGGCTCGTCTAGCAATAATAGTTTTGGATCATTATACATTGCCACTGCAATTCCAAGTCTTTGTTTCATACCTCTTGAGTAGCCTCCAATGGCTCGTTTTGCTGATTTTAAAAGTTTAACCATGTCAAGGATTTTTTCTGACTTTTCTTTTATTTGTTTTTTTGTGTCACCACTCATTGAACCAATAAACCTAAGATATTCCCATGAATTCATATAGGGATAAAACTTTGGATCTTCAGGTAGATAACCGATATCTCTATTAGTTTCACTATTTTCCTTTTGTACGCTTATCCCATTTACAAAACAACTTCCTTTTTGAAAATCCATAAGACCTGCTAATATATTCATTGTAGTTGACTTCCCAGCTCCATTATGTCCTATGAATCCATACACTTCTCCTTCTTTTACTTCTAAGTTTACACCCTTTAATACTTTGTGTGGACCATAGCTTTTAATAAGACTTTCTATTTTAATCATCTTCCCACCTCTTTCTCCCCACCATTAGGTATGCTATTGGTCCAATAATATTAACAAATGATACAATAACAATCCATAAAGCTTTATTAAGGTTTCTTACTCCCTTCCTCAAAATATCAATAACACAGTAAGCCCAAATACCAAATTGGAAAATAATAACTGGTGCTAATAGTTTCAAAAATTCCATTGTAGTCATATTATCAAACATTTTATTCACTCCTTTTATATTTTGATAGTATGACTCAAAAGTATAAAAAAAGTTCATATAAAAAATAAAAAATTTTTTTGAACTAAAAAAGCTCGGCCTTTGACCTTTTTTTGTCAAATGACCGAGCTTTTAATGGTGCATATTATTTTCACTTGGGTATATTTTTTTGAATTATTTGTGTAAAATTTCCACTCCTGAATGTCTATTTAATTAGCTGGGAAATCACTTATAATCTCCAATATATATCTTCTAAGCAATGTGTAGTCTACAGAATCTATTTTCCCATCTCCATTCAAATCCGCCACACTAATGTCATTTACCGGTAACTCATCAATTATTTCTAAAATATATCTTTTCAATAAAACATAGTCTTTAGAGTTGATAACACCATCTCCATTTAAGTCTCCTAATATTTTTAAGTCATTGTTAGTAATCTCTACTCCTCCATTTATAAATTCCAAGCGTATAGGACAGAACCACGGTGTAGGAGCTATAGAGTGTAAAACTATCTCACTTAATCCCAATTGTGCTTCTTCTTTTATTCTAGCAGTTATTATTGCATATTCTCCCAATTCTCTTATATTATAAGCACTTGTGCCACTTTCATCAGTAAACATAAAGGAAAGAAGCCCTTTATTTTCATTAATTTGTGATGCAAAATTCAATGAAGCATTTTCTATTATATCACCAGCATCTATTGAGAGTATATCTAAATCATCAGTGTTATATCTTAGAATAAAGTCTACATTATTTATTCCTTTTAGCGGCATAGTAGTAAGGTTTAAAGGTATTTTTACTATATCCCCAGGATTTCCTTTTACTGTTTCAATCTCTATTGTAATTATTGGATACTCTATCTCTACTCCTCCATTTATAAATTCCAAGCCTATAGGTTTAAGATATCCTATGTTTCCTACATTTAGTAAAACAACCTCACTCAAACCAGTTTTAGCCTCATCCTTTATCATGACAGTTAATGTAGCAAACACCCCTAGCTCATTTATTTTATAAGTTCCTTCTCCACTTTCATCGGTATACATAAAATCAAGACGCCCATCTTTTTTAATGTCTGATGCAAAATTTATGTGGGAATTTTCTATTATATCACCCGCATCTATTGAAAGTATAACTAAATCATCAGGGTCATATCCTAAAATAAAATCCAAGTATTCTATTCCTTGTGTTGGCATAGTAGTAAGATTTAAAGGTATTTTCACTATGTCACCTTGGTTTCCTTTTACTGTTTCTAACTCCAATGTAATTTTTGCATTCTCTACTAATACTCCTCCCTTTATAAACGTAAATCTTTCATAATTGACACCGAGATTAATTTCACTATAGCCTTCTTTAGCGCTCAAACTAACTCTTGCAGTAATGCTTGCAAATTCTCCTTCTTCAGTTATCTTTCTTTCCCCTGTACCTGTTTCATCTGTAAACATAAAAACCATACGTCCAGTATTACTATTTATATTTGTCACAAAATCAGTAGAATGATCTTTTAAAATCTCACCTGGTTCTATGGATATTATGTTTAAACAACTAGTATCATAAGTCAAAACAAAGTCTAAGTTTGATATTCCATCCTCAGGTATATCCTTTATTATTATAGGTATATTTACGATATCGTAAGGATTTGCCACAACAGTTCCAACCTCTAAAACTATGTCCAAAGGGGGAAACGGTTCTGGCGTTGAAAATACAGAAACATTTAAAGCTGTTACTAGCATAAACGCCACCATAAAAGCACAAATAAATTTTTTTAACATTAAAATCACCCTCCAATAAATAATTTAATAATATTTATATTTAATAATAAATAATACAACTTAAAAGCTATATAAATAGATTGAATAATGATCATTGAAATTAACAGAACTAACTAGAACATTTAGATAATAAATTACATAAATAACAATATAGAAATCTATAGACTTTAAGACGATAATCATCTTTATATATTTTTTATATTTATATTATATACTATTATTTTACTTAATTCAACAACTTTGGTTTGTGTAAGTGAACTCGTTTAGCTAAAGCTAAACATCGAGGCTTCAGGTGGAGACTCAACTCCACCTGAAGATTTATAAGAGGAACTCCACCTTATAGAAGGTGGAGTCTTAGAATAAGATAAAAGCTTGGCATCGAGTGACCCTTCACTTTGTTTCAAGACTTCTAATAAAAGCTTGGGGCATCGAGCCCTTCGCTTTTAGGTTTTAAACTGGTGTATTTAACAAAAGTGAAGAAAAATATTCCACATTTTTCTTCACTTAAATAATATGCACCCATTTTAAACTTATATTATTAATAAAATAAATTATAGTTTATATACCTTATCAGAAGAAAGTACTTTTATTCCGTTATTCATAAGTACATCCACAGCCTTACAAGGATCTTCAACTCTTATAATAACTAATGCCTCATCTGATGTTTTGCCAACAAAGGCATACATGTACTCTATTCCAATAGCCTTCTCCTCTAATATGTTTAATGCTTTTGAAAGTCCACCTGGTTTATCTTCAATGGCAATTGCAATTACACTTGTACAACTGACTGTAAATTCACTTTCCTTTAAAGCCTTTTCTGCTTTTTCAGGATCATTGACTATAAGTCTTAAAATCCCAAAATCCGTTGTATCAGCTATAGATAATGCACTGATATCAATGTTATTACTTGCAAGAACTTTTGTAACCTCAGCAAGCCTTCCTGACTTATTTTCTAAAAAAACTGATATTTGCTTAACATGCATATCCTCTTCCTCCTCTATTCTAGAGTTTTCTTTTATCTATAACACGCTTTGCTTTACCTTCGCTTCTTTCAATAGTCTTAGGTTCTACTAATTTAACTTTTGCACTAATACCTAGTGTACCTTCAATTTCTTTACGTATCTTCTTTTCAACTTCTTCAACCCTTCTAACCTCATCTGAGAAAATACTTTGAGTCATCTCAACCCAGACCTCTAACGAGTCAAGATTATCTGCTCTGTCAACTATTAAAAGGTAGTGAGGAGCTGTTTCTCCAATTTCTAACAATACACTTTCAATCTGAGAAGGGAATACATTTACTCCTCTAATTATAAGCATATCGTCTGTTCTTCCAGAAACTTTGCTCATTCTAACTGCCGTTCTTCCACATTCACACTTATCATAATTAAGAGTTGAAATGTCTCTGGTTCTGTATCTTATTAGTGGAAGTCCTTCTTTTGTCACTGTTGTAAATACAATTTCTCCTTTTGATCCCGGCGGAAGCACTTCTTCTGTTACCGGGTCAATTATTTCTGGTATAAAATGATCTTCTGGTATATGAAGTCCACACTTGCATGGGCACTCACTTGCAACACCAGGACCAATTATTTCACTTAAACCATAAATATCAATTGCCAGTATTCCAAGCCTTTCTTCTATTTCATTTCTCATATTGTCAGACCAAGGCTCTGCACCAAAAACACCAGCTTTTAGCTTAAGATCCCCTTTCTTAATTCCCATCTCTTCCATTTCTTCAGCCATAAATAATGCATAAGAAGGTGTACATGCCAAAAGAGTAGTTCCAAAATCCTTCATTATCTGAAGCTGCCTTTTAGTATTTCCTCCTGAAATAGGAATTACAGATGCCCCTATTCTTTCAGCACCATAATGGACTCCCAAACCGCCTGTAAAAAGTCCGTATCCATATGCAACCTGAATAAATGAATTCATATTACCACCTGCACAAGACAAAGTCCTCGCCATAACCTCAGCCCAAGTATCAATGTCTCTTCTTGTATACCCTACAACAGTTTGCCTGCCTGTAGTGCCTGAAGATGCATGAATTCTTACAATTTCACTAAGTGGTGTTGCAAATAAACCATATGGATAAGTGTCCCTCAAATCTTGTTTGTAAGTAAAAGGTAATTTTTTTAAATCATCCAAGGTCTTTATGTCACCAGGTTCAACACCTTGTTTCTGCATTTTTTCTCTATAAAAAGGAACATTATGAAATACCCTTTTTACAGTATTTATAAGTCTTTCAGCCTGAACTCTAGTCATTTCTTCTCTGGACATACACTCATAAGTAGGATTCCAGTACTGCATACATTGCCCCCCTTAAGTTTATAAAATTAATTCGATCAAAATCAACATTCGAATTTTTTACTACATATTATATTATCAAATATAGAAAACTATTTGTCAATTACATATCAAACTTTATATGGTGTATTTAATTTTCATTTTTGATTTATAAAAAAGCCCGCTTTTTTATAATCTAAGAAACATACCCCTATCATTTGCCAAGGTATTACCTCCACAATACCATTTTGTCCATTTCATTTGTAAACCCTGCATGCTTTAATGCATCTTGCAGCATACTTTTTTCTTCCTCATCTTCAGACCAGTGTTTTACAACTATCTTTTTTCGATCAGGCCATATTCTTTTTTCCAAAAATGCATTTATAAAGACTTCTATATATTCATGAAGTTTATTATCAATTGAATCAAAGGTAATCTTACCTCCAAAATTATTTACTAAAAGTACTGGCTTGCCACAATATAAAACAACAACATTGCTTATTATACAGCTAAAAGGTAACGAATGAGTGGAATGTGATATTATATTTCCATATACTTGAGCTGGATCACATGCATTTAAAACTATGCAATCCTTATCTATGTTTTCAATCATCTTAACAGCATCAAAGGACATAAACTGTATGCCAGAAATGCCTTTGAAAAAATATCCTCTCTGGACATGTCCTGCATATTCCATTTGTTTTAGTTCTTCATATATCTCGGCCCAGGAATAGGATGTCTTTTCAATACTAATCATTTCCTTTGTTAATATTCCATATCTTAATAATAATCTATCTATTAATTCTTTTTTTGTAAGTTGTTTTACTTTACAAGCAACTTCCCATCTTCCCATATTTAGCTTTGAAACAATAGAGGCCAATTGTTTTGCCTTTTGAACCATATCTCTTTTTTTAAATAAACTTTCATCCATCAAATATCTGATAGACCAAAAGGAATCATTTACAATCAAACCCTTATATACTAATGACTTTAATATTTCTAGAAGCTCAGCTGTTTTAATTCCTGAAATAGTTGACAAAACATGTGTAAAAGAAGCTCCTTTTTTACATAGTAAGCTGTATATACTCTTTTCCTGATCTGATAAATCTAATGACTCAGCATTTATTATATCTTCATCATATGATAAACTTTCAACACAAAACCAGGCCAATTCCATTTCTTTTTTTGAATTTTCATCTAATATGCGCCATACAATTTTCCCTGAACCACACAGCTTATCAAGTAATTGTGGAGAATAACCCTTTATTCGTGCTGGAAACACTATAGTCTCCCATATTTGAGCCGGCAAATAAATCCCCTCTAATTGTTTGATGGCACTATATAATGTATCCTCTAAAGTAACTCCATTTATGTGCATTTTTTGCCACTTGAAAATGAATGCAGCCAGCAAATGAGGATCTTTAGACTGTATTTCATCGGCCGTCATGCTTAAACTAAGCCTAGTAACTCTATCATATATGTTGCTATGATAATATACTTTTGTGCTTTCAGCATATATTATAATACCTTCTCCTTGGAGCTTTGAAAGTATTTTATTCACTTTTGAACTACTAAAAGTATACCTTTTTACAATATCTTCACATGTAAATGGACTATTATATCTGGCATAGCGTCTAATTATGCGAGTTATTGCTTCATCCTGTGTCCAATTATCCGATTCTTGATTTATAAGAGAATTAGCACAGGAAAATTCTACATTCTCGGCAATATGGTATAAATCAATTTCTTCAACAGCAATATATCTATCACAATTAGGAATTTGTACAACCCTGTTTTCACTAATAAGCTTTAACAGTAAGTCAGACAAATCTTCATGGGTAAAACAACCCTTTTTTAAATCCCCATAAATCAAGAAAAAAGAATGTAAATCATTTAGGGATTTAACTTGTAAAAGCTTGTACTTTGTATTATTCTTCTTAACAATTTCTAATATAGCATCATTTCTTAAATTAACACTAGAATCAGTTTTTTTATATGAAAGATTTAAAGAATCTACTCCTGATATTGAAGAGTACTCATTTTCTCCAGGGTGAGCTGCTTTTTCCATATATAGCATTTCACCTTGAAAGTCAAATAATATTTCTGCTGAAAAAGGTGAAGTAAACCAGGTTTTTTTCTCTACAACTTGAATACTTCCTCTTTCAATTTGTTCAATTACATTTATGGTATTTGGAATATCAAATATTTCTTCAAAACACTCACGCATAGTTTCTATAATTAGTGGATGATCCATATACTTTTGTGCATTTTCTAAAGCATCTACAGACCTTAGCCTTTGTATCCATAAGGGCAGGCGCTTACCATGTTGTCGTACTCCCATCATTAACGCTCTATATGCATTGTAACGAAAAGTTAGAGAAAATCTTGATGTTTGGGGTAGACAATTTAACAAAATCCTTTCCACATCCTTAGAGGATATAATGGAAAAAATATTTGATAATTCATCAAAGAATCCATAAAAATGAATTAAAACTGCATCATTTGTAAAGCTTGTATATGCTTTAGAGCGTATCTTTGTATTTATTTCATGTTGAAACAAAATGGCAAGTACACTATTTACTTTTCCTCCAAAATGCGCATGAATAATGATTTTATTATCAGTTTCACTAAAACTTGTATACTCTACAACTATACGCTTATCGCTGGATATTGTACCAATAGATTCAATCTGATCGTTGAGATAATTTCTAACATTTAATGCTCCTGTCTCATCTAATGGTGAATTTTCTAAAACATAATCAATAAAAAAATCTGATTGTAAACTATGTGCAAGTTTCTCAATATAACTTCCATAAGCCACAGCCTGTTCATATGGGATTCCTATACCGTCACCCTTCCAAAATGGGGATTTAGCACCTACACTTGTACAAGGTGATACAATGACTTTGTTTTTGTCAATTCTAGATATTTTCCAAGGGGAGTTGCCAAGCATAAATCTATCACCTACGCGGGATTCAAAGACAAATTCCTCATCAAGTTCTCCAATTCGTGTCTTTTGATCCTCAAGATAAACAGCAAAGGCTCCTCTGTCTGGAATTGTACCACTACTGCTTATAGCAAGCATCCTGCTGTAGGAAGTCCCCTCAATAGTTTTACTATGTCTATCCCATGATATTCTTGGCTTTACCGGTATATCCTCCTTGTGTTCATAATCCCCAGCCAACATAGATAAGACTTTTTTAAAATCGTTCTCCTTAAGATTTTTATATGACCATGCCTGCCTTATTAGAGAAAACATATCCTCTTCATTCCACTTTCCTTCGCAACTCATGGAAACAATGTGCTGGGATAGAATATCAAGACAGTTTACTGGAATATGCTCTTTTTCTATACGCCCCTCTAGCATTTCCCCAGATAAAAAAGCCGCCTTCAAAAGATCCCCTCTTGTTTTAGGGATAATATAGCCTTTACTTACAGAAGACAGATTGTGACCTGCTCGTCCTAAACGCTGTAAACCACTTGAAACTGTTGGTGGTGCTGCCACCTGTAGCATAAGATCCACACTTCCCACATCAATTCCCAATTCAAGAGTAGAGGTTGCTATAATGCACCTTAATTCTCCATTCTTAAAGCTGTCTTCTGTTGAAAGCCGTTTATTTTTAGATATGCTGCCATGATGAGGACGGCATATTTCTTCCTCTGCCAAATTATTTACATTAGCTGCCACTCTCTCAGCTGTTGCACGATTATTTACAAAGACAAGCGTAGATTTTTGCCCCTTTATAAGTTTTAACAAAAGTTCATATATATCAGGCCAAACAGTTCCCTGTTCTAAAACCCTAAAATCTTTAACAGGAACCTTTACACTCACTTCCTTACTCCGCTCTACTACTGGAGCTATTATAGAAACTGAACGCTCAACATATTCCCCATCAACTATTTTAAGACCACCTAAAAATCTTGAGGCCATATCAATCGGATTTACTGTTGCACTAAGACCTATTCTAGTAATTTTTCTTTCAGATAGCCTTTCTAATCTTTCTAATGAAAGAGCTAAGTGGACACCCCTCTTTGTACCTAACATTGTATGTATTTCATCTACAATTAAGTAGTGTACATTCTTAAGCATTTCCCTTGCTTTAACAGATGTAAGCATTAAGTACAATGATTCTGGTGTTGTAATAAGTATATGAGGAGGCTTTTTTAACAACCTCTGACGTTCATTTATGGGAGTATCACCTGTTCGTATAGCCTTTGTAATGTCTGGAAAAGTAATTCCCTCATCAATAAATAAGTCTTTAATTCCTCTGAGGGGAATTTCTAAATTTTTGTTTATGTCATTATTTAGTGCTTTTAA
Source organism: Acetivibrio alkalicellulosi (assembly GCA_008125075.1). GTDB lineage: Bacteria > Bacillota > Clostridia > Acetivibrionales > Acetivibrionaceae > Herbivorax > Herbivorax alkalicellulosi. The sequence goes on from VLTH01000002.1 coordinate 1,621,341, forward strand.
TGGAGAAATGTACAAAACAAATACACCTTCAGGTAACTCACCTTTAAGCCCCATAATAAGGATTCTGTTAATACTTTCAAGAAAAGCCGCAAGGGTTTTCCCTGTACCTGTAGGAGCACAAATTAATACATTTTTACCTGATTGAATTTGAGGCCAGCCCTCCAATTGTGGAGGGCTGGGTTTACCAATATTTTTCTCAAACCATTTAGATACAATAGGATGAAAAATGTCCATTACATTTGACCTGCTCATACATTTCTTAAATCTACTACTCTTTTTGCCTTACCAACAAATCTTTCAATTGTCTTTGGCTCTACTAATCTAACTTTTGCATCTATCTGAAGAACAGCTCTTAGCTTATGCCTTATATCCTTTTCTAAGTTTTCCAGCTCGCTGAACTTTTCTAACATATTTCCATCAATAAGCTCAACTAGCACCTCTATTTCATCCATATATCCCTTCTTTTTGACAATTATCTGATAGTGAGGTCCTACATGATCCATGCCAACCAATACACTTTCAATTTGTGAAGGAAATACATTAACCCCTTTAATTATAAGCATGTCGTCAGTTCTTCCCAATACTTTGTTCATTCTTACATTTGTTCTGCCACACTTACAGGGTTCGAAATTTAGCATTGTAATATCTTTTGTCCGGTATCTTAGCATTGGAATACCTTCTTTTGTAAGTGTAGTAAGTACTAATTCACCCTTTTGACCTTCTTCTAGCGTTTTTCCACTATCTGAGTCAATAATTTCAGGATAGTAATGATCTTCATTAATGTGCATTCCACATTGATTATAACATTCTCCTGACACTCCAGGTCCTACAATTTCACTTAAGCCATAGTTTTCTGTAGCAAGAATTCCCCATCTCTTCTCTATCTCTGCCCTCATTTCAGGGGTATGTCCTTCCCCACCAAAAAGTCCAATTCTAAGCTTGTGCCTACCCTTAGTAATTCCCATTTCCTCTGCAATCTCAGAAAGATATAGTACATATGATGGTGTACCCACAATTATTGTACTCCCAAAGTCCTCTAAAAACATCATTTGTCTTTCTGAATTACCACTAGATGATGGCACCACTGTTATTCCCACTTTTTCCAGACCATAATGAAGTCCAAAACCTCCTGTAAACATACCATAACCAAACACAACCTGTGCAATATCATCTTCACTTCCACCAGCTGCTACAATAAGCCTTGCTACCGATTCAGACCAATTCTCCATATCTTTTCTAGTATAACCTACTACAATAGGCTTTCCTGTTGTCCCTGAAGATGCATGAACCCTCACAATCTTTTTCATGGGAACTGCAAAAAGACTATATGGATAATTATCTCTCAAATCATCCTTAGTGGTAAAAGGAATTTTTTCAATATCCTTAAGGGTAACAATATGCTCGGGCTTTAATCCAATTTCATCAAACCTATTTCTATAAAAAGAAACATTTTCATAGGCATGTTTTACAATACTTTTAAGCCTTTCTAACTGCAAATTATCCATTTCAGTTCTATTTATACATTCGACCTCTTTGTTCCAAAACATTTAAGCATCTCCCTTTTAAAAACAAATCTACTATTTTTCTAAATTTACTTTTCTTACTTTAAAAACATTTTCCAAATGAGCATTTGGCAATTTAGCTGTTACAAAACTAACTACAGGAACTGCAACTAAAGATGCCAGCATTGCTACTGCTCCAATACTAGGAGCAAGTCTTGCATCCATTTGATAAATAATTGCACCACCTACAGAACAGCCAAACCCTGTTATTATACCAGCCCAAGCACCTGCTTTGGTAGTACCTTTCCAGTATAAGCCATATAGAAATGGTGCAAGAAATGATCCTGCAACTGTTCCCCATGAAAAAGACATAAGAGTCAAAATTGCACTTGGCTGAGTTGCTACAAAGAAAGATAGTGCAATAAACAATGCGCACAAAATCCTCATAATCAACATAACCTTCTCTTTTTTCATATCTTTAAACAAGGTACCCTTTATTAAATCCAAAGAAATTGATGAACTAGAAACAAGCACTAGTGACGCTAGTGTTGACATAGAAGCAGATAGCACCAATACAATTATTATACCCATCAAATAGTCTGGCAAAGCCTTTTCTAACATAATAGGTACAACATTATCAAGATTTAACCTTCCGTCAACCATTAATTCTGAAGTGTCTACAAAAAGTCTTCCAAAAGTTCCTATAAAATATGCTCCTACTGCAATTATTACTGCAAAAACAGTGGATACAATAGTTGCTTTTTTAATAGCCTCTTCATCACGTATTGCATAAAACTTGTGTATCATTTGAGGTAGTCCCCATGCACCCACACTAGTAAGTATTACCAGCGCCAAAAGGTTCATGGGCTGAGGTCCAAAAGTACTGACAAGATCAGGTCCAACTTCTGGTATGGCTGATAATCTTGAGATACCTTCACTTAGTCCACCAACTGAAGTATGATTAACAATAAAAAACACCATCATTAAAAGACCAGCAATCATTATAATTCCCTGAATAAAATCATTTATGGCAGTTGCCACATAGCCTCCTAAAAGGAGATAAAGACCTGTTAATATAGCCATAGCAAGCATACATACTTCAAAAGATATGCCTAAAGGCTCTCCAATTGTCGTAACAAAAAGATAACTAAGTCCCTGGTAAACTGAAGCTGAATAAGGTACTAAAAAAATAAATATTATAATTGAAGTAACTATTTTAATGGCCTTACTGTTATATCTCTTCTCAAAAAACTCTGGCATTGTTGAGGCCTTTAATTCATGAGTCATCTTTCTTGTTCTTTTTGCAAGAACCAGCCAAGCTAAAAGACATCCAACAATTGCATTTCCAATACCAATCCATACGGCTGACATACCAAAATTCCAGCCTAATCTTCCTGCATAACCAATAAAAATAACTGCCGAAAAATAAGCAGTTCCATAAGAAAAAGCACTGATCCAAGGTCCCATCTGTCTTCCACCAAATAAGAAGTCCTGTACATTGTTTACTTTCTTTTTGCTGTAGATCCCTATACTGATCATAACAACCGCAAAAAGCCCAAGAAAAACAAGCTTAATAAACATATCCTACCATCCTCCAAATTAAATTTCAATACCTACCATACTACCTGCCTATCAGGTTTCGTACAAGGAAATTGATTTTTTGATACTATTTTTAAATATACTCTTCTTCTCAAAGAGTTTTATTTTAAAAGTCTTATAGCGTAAGGGTTATAACACTCTTTTCGAGAAGATATAGTTCTTCTTATCTTAAGCGAAACTTATTACTTATTGCAGCTTCCCCATAAGATATGAATTATAGTAAACTTAATTTATATTTTACAATAAAAATATAAAAAAAAAAAGCCCCTTTAAGGCTTTTAATTATATTAAAATATTAAACTATAAAATTGGGAGAACATATTATTCTTCACACTTGCTATCTTTAGTTTTATCACTTAAGCTTAATTGTCAACTGCTGACAAGGTCCTTTATACTGACCAGCACCTCTTATCTTTTCAGTATAAATGGCTTTTTTAGGACAGTGATTAAAACACGACCAACACCCCTTACACTTTGACTGATCAAAAGTTGGCTTTTTCTTTAAACTTATAGCATTATTAGGACATATGTCTATGCATATACTACATTTATCACAAAGTTTAATATCAACTTCCTTCTTTCCCATAGAATCTTTAAACTTTGTTCTAAGATATTTGCTAAGTATTAAACTCAATATCCCATTTCTAATATATATCTTATCTACATTTGTGTTTCTAGATATTTTGCCCATATAGGAATCTAATCTTGATATAAAACGATTAAATCTCCAAAAATCTTTAAAGTTTGGAGAATTTAAAAAATCTCTTCCTTTAGCTATTTTTGGAGGGTAACTTGTAGGCATACGCAATGAATGAGCAGAAATAACCCTAAAACCTTTGTCACTTACTTTGTCATATAAAAGCTTTTGAGTCCCTCCACTTAAGTGAGAATATGTATTAAATATAAATGCGCATTTATTATTTTGCTTATGTATGCAATTTAGAAATTCCTGAAAAACATCTGGTAATCCCCACCAAAAAGTATAGGCGGCAAATCCAACTATTTGATAATGTTCCATATCAGGAACTCCCCCATCTGCAACATTATAAAAATCAAACTGAACAGTTTTAATGCTCCTAGCAATATATCTACATGCAAGTTCTGTATTTCCTGTATTAGAATAATAACAAATTAAACCTTTCAAAATAAATCACCACTTTTATATATTTTTGTTTGTGGAATGATTAAAAATATTACTTCTACTTTTAACTAGACCTATTTAACATCAAACAATGCCTTTAGTGAAATAGTAGTGGAAGTTATATTTTAAGCATTCCTAAATCATTACTAATAAATATTTCATCTTTTAGTATAATTTTTTTTCATCATTATAACAAGTAAATATTATAAATTAAATGTAAACATTTAAGCACTTCCTTCTCAATTAATGGCATTTTCAATTAAGTTTATATATCTAAGCACTTCTTCATCTTCTGGAAATCCATAATACCAAGGTTCTATCATTTCATGATTTTCAACAAAATATTTAGATTTTATTATTATTTCAGGCCTGTACTCAAAGTGCAAAATATCAAAATAAGACCACTTTCCGCCCCAAATAAAGTTATTTTCTTCAAATATTTTTACAACCTCCCTTGGATATGAATCAAGCCTCTCCTGCCCCTGCTCTTTTGTTGCCCATTTCCAGTAATCCCTGTTATCGCTTTTTAAATCAATAGCAATTCCAAAAGAATGAGGACTTAATAAATTAGTACCTGCAATAACACGATAGTTAAATGATCCATTTATAGGAAATACATAGGAGTATATTTCCCCTCTTTCCCTTGTTAATTCATATATTTCTTGCAACGCTTTTTTTAAAGATTGGGCTGCTTTGTTATTGTTATTAAAGGGAATTGCTCTTCCACCTGCATAAACATTCTCAAGGTTTGAAACCACTTGCTCTTTTGATGATCCATATACCTCTTCAAGTAAGCTATAAACCCTTACCCTCCCTGGATCGTTATTCTTATCCATTATTGAATCTGTATACCACAAAGGATATATTTCTTCTAGCATATCCTGTAAATCTCCATTATGTATTCTTTCATTATAACTTTTTTCTCTTCCATCATCATATAAAATTTGTTTTCCTGATTTCATTACAATAAATACATTACCATTCTCACTTTTTTTTACATCTAGAATATATTCAGGATAAGCCATCATTAGGCAAAGAATATCTCTTCTCATAGTCCTTTCATAATATATCGATCCATAATTTAATATATTTACATTGTTTTCATTCATTATTTTCCAGCTAAATATAGAAGCCGTTATTAGAGAAATTATGGTAATTATCATTATACCAAACAAAACTTTAGTTCTAAATTTCATTAAATTAATAACCATACTATCGACTCCTTATAATTATACATTTATCTATTTTTATTCTTTATTTTAATAATAAAATACATAAAATAAGGAAAAATATAAAATAGTATTAAATAATCTAGTGACCACAAGGAGGTTATTATAATAAATTCAAAATACAACAGTGGCATTAAATTGGTTTTAAGGTATGTAATCAAAGTTTTTCCACAGGTAAAAAAAAATCTTAACCAATACAAAAAAATACTTGGTACATCTTTAGATAATGAACTAAAAACACAAGCCTTAGCAAGCATTAACGCAAAAAAATTCCACTGTCTTGGAGGAAGTATTTATGCTTTATATCCTGATGTAAATTTTCATTCTACCATAGAATTTATTACTTCCTTGCAGACAATAAGTGACTATCTTGATAACCTATGTGACAGAACAGATATTAAAGATAAAAACTCATTTTGGCAGCTCCATCTTTCATTGTCAGATGCACTAGAACCATCTAGTACTTATAATGACTACTATATGTATTATCCATATAAAGAAGATACTTATCTTCAATATTTAGTAGGAATATGTAAGTCATCCCTTTCAAATCTATATTCATATAGAAAAGCTATACCCTATATCAAAAAATATATTGAATTGTATTCACATCTGCAAACTTACAAACACTTAGACATCTGTGTAAGAGAACAATATATGAAAAACTGGGGAGAAAAATATTTAAAATCCTATCCTCAAATAAGTCTTTGGGAATTTTCCGCTGCCACAGGTTCAACACTTGGTATTTTTGCTATGTATGCAGCTGCTCATAATCCCCTATTAAGTGATGAAGAATTTGAATGTATCCATAATGCTTACTTTCCCTGGATATGCGGACTTCACATTCTATTGGATTATTATAATGATATAAAAGTATGTGAAGAAAGAATTATATTTTTTGCAAAAAAGTCTTTAAAAATGTGTACAAAATTAAAATATCCTCTATTTCATACTACAGTAGTAAAAGGGCTTCTTGCCATGTACCTGTCTGACTCAAAGGCTTTTTTGTGTCACAATAAAAAAACAAGCTTCAACATACTAAATGCCATGGAAAGTGATACAAAAATGTATTTTCGTCTTTGTAAACTATTAAGAACTGTAGGAGTATTATAATTTAATGCTAAAATCTAACACTTAAATAGGCGCTTATATTTTATGCGACTGCCATTTGCTTCTCAAACAGGCATATGAGCAGCCACATTCATTCCCATTATGCTTTCATACTATGTTTGTGAGCTTTTTGCTCTAATTTGATCTTACCATAAGCATATTGGCAACATCATATAGCTTTGTTTTATACTCTGATTGTGGCAGAAAGGATAAAAAGTTTTGAGCTTTCTTAATGTGATTTACTGCAACTTTATAACACTCCTCTATAATATTTAGTTCCTCTAATATTGAACTTATTATTTCTATATTACCATCTCTTTTAATAACTTCATTTATAGCATCTCTATATCCTGGTTCTTTTAAAAGCATAATAATTGGTAATGTTATATTCCCTTGTTGTAAATCTTCAAATTTAGGTTTTCCCATGATATTTGTTTTACCGCACATATCCAATATATCATCCATTATTTGAAATGCCAGCCCCATATTTAGGCCATATCCTCCAAGCGCTTCTGCTTCTTTCTTTGTAGCTCCTGATACAAATGCCCCAGATATGCAGCAACATTCTATAAAAATAGCTGTTTTTTTTGAAATGATTTCATAATAAGTACTTACATCAATATCAACATTGTATCTATTATTTGCCTGTAAAATTTCTCCCTGACACATGTTTTCTATAGCCTTTACCATAAGTTCTAAACTTTTAGAAAGACTGGTATTAGATAAAACTCCAAAGGCCTTTGAGAAAAGATAATCTCCACAAAGTACTGCAAAATGGTTACCCCATGAACTATTTACTGATGCCCTATTATGTCTTAGTTTTGAATTGTCTATAATATCATCATGAACAAGTGATGCCATATGAATTAATTCAGCAGCAGTTGCAGCATGTATTATTTCTTTTGTTAGCACTGGAGAAAAAGCAAGTCCACTGTACATTACTAATAATGGTCTTATTCTCTTTCCTCCTGCATTGATAATCTTAGTACACATATCTCTGATAGTTCCTTTACTGTCTGATAGCATGTTAAACAACTCAATCTCTATCAGTTCAATTTCAGGAATTAGTTTTGAATTAAATTTGCTTTTTAAAAAATCAGCTTTAGCTTGATTGTACATGGTTTCCATTTTTATCTCCTTAAACCCTTCTTTATCAAATAAAACCTCGGGGCATTGAGCACCTTAGCTTTTAAGTCTTTCACTTCAAGACTTCTAATGAAAAGCAATCTATTTTACAACTCATAAAAGTTTAGTACAAAAGACAAAAATAGTTTAACCAATAATGTACTTTTTATCACATTTTTTTAAATACAACAGAAGTGTTATGACCTCCAAATCCAAAAGAATTGGACATAGCATACTTTATTTTATGCACTCTTCCCTCATTTGGTACATAGTCAAGGTCGCAGTCTTCATCCTTCACCTTATAACCTATAGTTCCATGTACATACTCATCTTCAATTGACTTTATACATACTAAAGCTTCAACGGCACCAGACGCCCCCTGCAAATGTCCAATCATGGACTTTGTGGAGCTAATAGGAATACTGTATGCATAATCACCAAAGACATTTTTTATGGCTTCTGTTTCACACCTGTCATTTAAAAGTGTAGAAGTTCCATGAGCATTTATATATGAGATGTCTTTAAGATTAATTGAGCCATTATCAATGGCTAGTTTCATGGCTCTTTTAGCACCTTCCCCAGATGGATGAGGTGCTGTCAAATGATAGGCATCGCAAGTATATCCATATCCAGTAACTTCAGCATAAATCTTTGCATTTCTATCTAATGCATGTTTGTAATCTTCCAAAATAAGCACTCCTGCTCCTTCTCCAAGAACAAACCCTTCTCTTTCCCTGTCAAATGGTATGGATGCTCGCATTTTATCGCTTTTAAATGACAGGGCATTTAAATTTGTAAAACCAGCAATCATAAGGGGATTTATACATGCCTCACTTCCTCCGCAAATAACCACATCTGCATCTTGATACTGTATTGCCTTATAAGCCTCTCCAATTGCATTTGTTCCAGCTGCACAAGCTGTAATAATTGCATTTGAAATTCCTTTTGCACCAAATTCTATAGATATACTTCCAGTTAGGATATTAGGTAAAGATTTAGGAATTAATAGAGGTGAAACCATATTCATTCCACCCTTTTGTAAATTTAGCATCTCTTGGGTTACTGTGTTTATTCCACCTACTCCATTTCCCATTATCACACCTAGTCTATTTTTATCAATATCAATACAATTAAGTCCTGCATCCTCATATGCTTCTTTTGCAGCAACTATACCAATCTGACAAAAGCGATCAAGCCTTAAGACCTGTTTTTTAGATAAAAAGTCCTCGGGCTTAAAGTCTTTTACTTCTGCCGCCAATTTAACTTTTGAATCCTTTATATCAAATGAAGAAATAAAGTCAATTCCACACGTTCCTCTTTTTGCATTACGCCAAAAATCCTCTACGTTATTTCCAATAGGCGTAACTGCTCCAAGACCTGTTACAACAACTCTTCTTTTCATCTTAGTAGTCCTTCCACATACCTTACTATATCTTCAACAGTTTTGAACTTCACAATTTGGTCATTTTCAATATCTATATTATATTTGTTATCCAAAGCCAGCACTATTTGAGATATATCAAGTGAGTCTGCATCTAGTTCATCATAAAGGTGACTTTTTAGCAAAACTTCATCTTCACAAAGACCCATAACATTTATTATTATTTTTTTCACTTCATCAAAAACCATTTTAAACCTCCACACAAACATTTTATCAATATACAAATTTATTATGCAAGTTATATTATACTAAAAAACCCACAAAAACTTCAACAACCATTAAAATTTATTGCCTCCTCAATTATTTCATCAGTAAATCCTATATATTCTAACTTGCTTCATAATGTTTCTTCCATATTTTTCTCAACTTAACTTGCCAGTAATTTTATAATTTATGAGATAGAAAAAGAATTGTAAACCCATTTTATAAAATTAAGTTGACAATCTTATATCTTTAATATATTTTAATAATGAGAATAAAATCAAGGTTGATGTAAATATGAAGAAATATTTAGTTATACTCACTGGTTGGGCAGTTAGTGATTTTGTATGGAAACCTTTAACTTCTTTACTTGAAAAACACTATGAAATTATCCTGATAAACTGGGATAATGTTTTGTCAACTGATTGTTTTGTGAAAAAAGTTTCTTCTATACTAACTGAAAAAAAAATAAAAAATTTTTCTCTTTTAGGATGGTCATTAGGTTCTTTAATTGCAATAGAAACTGCAATTAGTTTTTATTCACAAATTGAGAATTTAATCCTAATTAGCGGAACACTAAAATTTGTACAAGATGAAATAACTACTTACAAAATTGGCTGGAGAAGAGAAGTACTTGACAAAATGATTGATAAACTAAATACAAATATGAATGAAACTCTAAACAAGTTTTTCAAAAATCTTTTTTCACATTCTGAATTAATTTTAGGGTATTATAAGTTATTTAACAATGAAGTTATAAACAGTAAAACTCTTTTAGATTCCACTTCGTTGATTAATGGGCTTGTTTACCTTAAAGACATGGATTTTAGAAAATCAACATACAACTTAAACATGCCTGTTTTATTAGTTCATGGTGATAAAGACATTATTTGCCCCTATGAGTCAAGCGAATATATACATAACATTATTAAATCATCACATCTTGTTAAATTAAAAGAAAAAGGCCATATGCCCTTTTACACTTCTTATAGAGAGTGTTATGAAATTATTATAAAACATATTGAGGAAAATGATATATGATTGACAAAGAAAAACTAAAAAGAAGATTTAGCCGTAATGCAATGCAATATGATAAATTTGCTAGGGTTCAAAAAAAGATGGGGGATATTTTAATTAATAATATTAACTCCACCGGGCAAGACTATCAGAATATCCTAGAGATCGGATGTGGAACAGGATATGTTACAAGGCTACTGTTATCAAATTTTAATAACGCAAAAATAACTGGATTAGATATTGCTCCTGGAATGATTGACTATGTTAAGTCTACAGTTACATCTAAAAATGTTGACTTTATCTGTTCTGATATAGAAGAAATTAATATTACTAAGAAATATGATTTAATTGTATCTAATGCCACATTTCAATGGTTTAACAACTTAGAAAAAACCTTAGTTAAAATAGTGAACCTATTAAAGCCTGGTGGTTTCTTTTGCTTTTCCACTTTTGGAACCAACACTTTCAGAGAACTTAAAAACTCCTTTGAAAAAACTCAAATATTATTAGACATACAACAAGATGATATTTCTCCTGGACAGACTTTTATAAGTGCAAATCAATTAGAAAGCATATGCAAAAAGCAGTCCTATAACTATAAGATAAGTGAAGTATATGAATATGAATTTTTCAACTGCTGTAGAAATTTTTTGTACTCCATCAAAAAAATAGGTGCAAATAACAGTTGTGCCAAACGAAATAATCTGCCTCCTGATTTTATAGAAAAAGTAATTGAAATATATGATAGAGATTACAAAGAAAATGACAAAGTAATAGCAACATATCACAATCTGTTTGTCTATATAACCTCATGATTTTGTATTTTATTATATAAACATTAGAGTTAAGTAAACTATTTTCTCAGTTAATCTTATGTAATTTGTCCTGCCTTAGTCAAAGCTATCTTAGCAACAATAGGCCCTGCCAACTCGTAAACAATAGTAGAAGCAACAATTATGGCTCGTATATCTGACCCAAATCCAGGTATTTTTGCTTCTGCCAGTAGCGATAAACCAATTGCGACCCCTGCTTGGGGAGTTAATGTGTAACCCAAATATTTTTGTATTTCCACTGGTGCCTTAACAATTTTAGCTCCCCATCCACTTCCTAGTATTTTTCCTGCAGACCTCAATATAATATAACCAATTACAATAAACCCTACCTGTTTAAAAACAGTCATATCTAATTTTAAACTTGCGATAACAAAAAATAGTATAAATAATGGAGGGGTAAATCTTTCTAACGCAGACAAAGCCCTTACATTATTAACACTCAAATTGGTCACGGTTGCTCCTATCATTAAACAAAGCATCATACTTGATATACTAAGGAAGTATGCAATAGCTATAGCAAGGCAAATAAAAGCAATTGTAATACTTAAGAAATCATCTTTTTTACTTAACCTATCAAATAAAAAAGATAAAACCACCCCAATTATAAAGCCTATAATAATAGATATAATTATTTCCTTAAAAGAAATAAAAATTTGAAAAGCAACATGAGAACCATTTGTAATCATCAATGGTGTAGCCAGTGCCGACGCAATACTAAAAAGTATAATACCTAAAGAATTATCAATAGCTATCACTGGAAATAACGTATCTACCAATTTTCCTCTAGCATTATACTGACGAACAACCATCATAGTAGCTGCTGGTGCAGTTGTGGCAGCAATAGAACCTAAAACCATACTAAAGGCAAGTGACTGTCTGAAAATAATCATTGTAAATAATGATACAATAACTACAGCACCTAAACTTTCAAAAAGTGCAATCTTCATAACACCATTTCCAGTTTTTCGAATACGCTTTATATTCAGTGCGCTTCCAATGCTATAGGCAATAAATCCCAATGCAAAATCTGATATTAAGTATAATTCCAATACCTTTGACGCTGGAACTATTCTTGAAACATTAGGACCTATAATAAGACCGGCAACTAAATACCCTGTTACATTAGGAAGATTTAGTTTTCTAGCAAAATACGCCAAAACAATTCCTGACAAAATAATAATTGATATGTAATAGAAAATATGCACTATTAAATTACCCCCAACATTTTATTACTAATTTAAGATGAGAAAACTATTATGTAAACAACAATATTCAACATCTTGAATATATAGAATAATCTCTCAAAATAAAAGCTTATAAATCTTCAAACATTCCTCCTTTTACACGATTTAAAGGAAGAGTAAATACTATACCAACACCTGGTTTAGACAGATCACCAATAGTTCTCTCAATTGTATCTATAGCATCATCTACCTGTTCTTCATGAAGTACAACAAATAAAGTTTTATTTGACTTATTGTTTTTATTAATTATTAGCTTTAATGATGCAAAAATCGGAATGTCATTATCATCGTCAAAAAAACTTGCCATTCCAGTACTGTCAATCACAGTAGCGCCTTTAATTCCCATATTCATGAACTCTTTTAAAAGAAATTCTAACTCATCAGTTTTATTTAAAACAAGTACAAGAAGTTCCATTAATCTTCCTCCTTTTATAGTTAATAGCCATTAAGCTTAATTGTATCATATATGAGAGATTAAATTCAACAAGGCCAAAAACATCGGGTGCATAAATTATATTTGACACATATTCTGTAACATTTCCGTCTGCTTTACATTAGAAGTATAGTTTTCACATGAAAGAATATTGTGGTAACCAAAATGGATATACTCATCCAATATTTTGATGTAATATTTTCCATGAAGCATTTACTAAAACTAAGATGCGAAAATTTCTTCCACTACATCATCCCACTTATTACTCTCATGCTTAGTTCTAAGAGCTGCTATATACTGGCCTCCATTTATGCTCCATCTCATTCCAGACTGTTTCATTCTTTGTTGTATAACTGTTTTATTTGCACTTTCTATAGAACCACTACCTATATAATACCCTTTTTCCTTATAATTCTTATAATCTATACGGTGTTCATTATTTTTTATATAATTGCAAAGATTAACTATATTATCAGGGAGATTATTAGATCCCTTTTCTTCAACAAGTCTTACAGCTTTATCAACTTTACCACTCAATACACAGTCCAGTATACTTTTAACCCACTTTTTACGCTTAACTTCATTATCAGGATATAAAAATTTTGCATAGTCATTAACGTTTTCGTTAAGATGGAAGTAATCAAGTATTTCTACTGCATCAGGAAATACTTCATTTACCATATTCCAAATCCACTGTGCTCCATCTCCAATAACTACGATTTCTTTTACCTTTCCGTATCCAGCTCTAGCTGCTGCTGCAAATAAAAACTTTTTGAAATCTCCCACACTTCCCAAGTAAGAAACGTATTCTTTTTTCGTTATTATTTGGCTTCCATCTTTTCTTTTTATAACATCACTGTCTTTAAAAACTAGACCTAGCTTCATTTCTTTCCATGTTGAGCCTTTATTGTTTTCTGTTCTTGTATTTAACTGTGATCCATCTGTAAGAATATATAATCGTCCCTCTTTTAAATTTTTTACTACTTCCTGTGGTGCTGCATCTTCAGGTCTTTCATATGCTAATTCTGCTTTAGTTTTTTCTTTTTCAAATACTCTTTTCCCTACTTCTTCAGATATTATCTGTGCTTGCGTAGGGCTAACTTCAATATTTAACAGCTTTTTTATTGCTTCAGTAGCTCTTTCAAAAGAAGGAACTAATTGAGACATATATGTCATTATTTCTGTCATTCCTTTTGTTATTCTGTGCTCTCCATATATCTCAAGCTCTTTATCAAAAACTCCCTGTCCTTTCCGGCACCTTCTGCAAAACAGCATATCTCTTGTTACAGGAACATATCCAAACATAGATAGTATGCGAGTTGTAACATCTCTTTTGGATATGCCCATTTTCTTCCCACAGGAACAAATTCTATTAACCTCACTTCTTACAACGTTGCTTAAAAATCCACCCATCATTAATAACACTATCTGAATAAGCGATTTTATTGTTTTTCCTGCTAATTTTTCTAAAGTAGTTATTGTAAGCTCACCTTTATCATCAAGCTTTACAGCTTCTTTAGCAAATTCCTTTAATACCCATTCCATTTCACCTATGTTTTTTGATACAATAGTATCGATATTTTTAATCATAGTCTAAGAACCCCCCTTTAATTTGATTTCACATGGGTATCTTAGACTATTCTTTTGTCTATTTTCAATGGAACTTTTAAACATGGTTTTTTATTCTTCACATAAATTAAATGCACCCAAAAACATCTTTAGAAGATATATTTCCTCTGTTTATCACAGCTAAACTACTACTATGCTTGTAGCTTTCGCTGCGATATGAGTTTTTATAAACCAAGAGTAAATTTATGAAAAGGTGATAAAAAGGTTAAATTACTTCTGTATATTTCTTTACGTATAGCTTTTTTAAATATATAATTACTAGGAAGGTACAAAGAATGATACATAAAATCTTTTAATAGGTGTGATGACAATGAATTGGCTAAAAAAATTTATGATTGGGAGATATGGTAGTGATAATCTATCTGTTTTTTTACTTATATTATCAATAATTTTAACATTTGCAAGTAGCTTTGCTAGAAATTCAGTATTAATGACCATGAGTTATATTCCTTTATTTATTGCTTTGTATAGAATGTTTTCTAAAAACATTCAAAAACGAAGTATGGAGAGTTATAAGTTTGCAATGCTTGTAAGTCCTATATACTCTAGATATAAAAGATTCTTGAGTCGAATTAGGGCGTCAAAGACTCATAAGTATTTTAAGTGTACAACGTGCAAAACCAACCTTAGGGTTCCAAAGGGAAAAGGGAAGATCTTAATTACGTGTCCTAATTGTAAAAAAGAATTTATTAAAAGAACTTAGGCTTAAATTGCTTTTAGGAAAACATAAGAGAATAAGGAGAAATTATCTAAAGATGAAAATATTAAAAAAGCTATCCGGTAAAACTCTATATGGAATGGCTAAGTTGATACATATAATTATGGATAGCATAATACAATTAACAGAAAATATTGTGTTGCTTTTAGGAAGGTTTTTTAAAGGCTGTTTAGCTTTAATAAGTGTGGGCGGTTGTTTGCTTTTAATAGTGTTTGCTAATTTAGGATTTAGAATACTGATGCATCCTATTGGGTTTCCAATTGTACTATTTATGATTATCTTCTTAATATTTGGAGGTAGTTTTGTATCATATTTAAAGTATCAAAAATATATTATAACTGAATTTTTATTTAATACAGCCAATTATCTTATGGATAATAAAAAATATCAATATAAAACTTTTAATCAATACAAAGAGGCTTATAAAAAGGCAGAAGAGGAAAGGATAAAAGAAGAACAGCGACGTTATTATGAACAGCAAAGACAATGGAAAGAAAGGTTTAGACAGCAATGGTACCAACAAAATTATCAAGAAGGACAAGAAAATTATGATAGTTATGGAGGACACAGCTATGTAAATCCAACTGTCGATTTTAAGAGTAAATATGAAAGAAGTTGCGATATTTTAGGTGTATCATATAATGCTAATAAAAATGAGATTAAATTGGCATATAGAAAAAAAGCCAAAGAGTACCATCCAGATTTAAGTAAAATTCCAGATGCTACAAAGATATTCCAAGAAATCAATGCTGCATACGAGTTTTTGAATGATGATAATATTCAACGATATAAAAATGATGTTGTATAATAATACTTGACACAAAAACTGGGGTTATATAATATCAGTAAACGTTATGACCAAATCCTTTTTATAAAACTAGAACATTAAGCCAAGCACTGGTTTATTGAGTCTTTTGCTGCTTGTATCATAAAATCTATGTCTTGGTTGCTTATTATATAAGGGGGCATAAAATAAATAACATTCCCAAGAGGCCTTAGTAATACTCCTTTTTCTAGAGCTTTCTTATATATACTGTAGCCCACTCTTTTATCAGACTCAAAAGGTTCCTTTGATTCTTTATCACATACAAGCTCAATTGCTCCAATCATACCTATTTGTCGGTATTCTCCAACATAAGGAATGCCAAGTAATTGCTCTTTTGCCCTATTCATTAGATAATCAGATTTTTCTGCAATTTGATCTAGTATTTTTTCATCATTAAATATATTTAATGTTTCAATTGCTATGGCACAACCTAACGGATTACCACTATAACTATGGCTGTGTAAAAATGCTTTCATAGTAGAGTAATCATCATAAAAGGCATCATATATTTTATCTGTCATTAAAGTAAGAGAAAGAGGCATGTATCCTGCTGTAAGTCCTTTTGACAGACACATTATGTCTGGTGATATATCTGCATGCTGGCAGGCAAACATTTTTCCAGTTCGTCCAAATCCGACAGCAATCTCATCAGCAATTAAATTAATATCATATTTGTCGCACAGCTGGCGAAGCTTTTTAAGGTAAATTGGAGAATATATTTTCATTCCAGCGGCACACTGAACAAGGGGCTCTACAATTATGGCACTGATTTCTTCATGCTTATCTAAAATATCTCTTTCAATCATTTCAAAGCATTCGGCGCTACATGTGTTTCTATCCTTCATATACTTGCAACGATAGCAGTCAGGTCCTGTTGATCTTATAACATCAAGTAATAAAGGTTTGTAGATTTTGTTGTATAAGTCTACTCCTCCAACTGAAAGAGCTCCTATTGTTTCTCCATGATAGGCATCTGTTAGTGCAACAAATCTTGTTTTTTTTGATTTGCCCGTCTGCTGATGGTATTGGAAACTAAGTTTTAAGGCAATTTCAACAGCAGATGAACCATTGTCGCCAAAGAATACCTTATTTAAGCCTTCAGGAGTAATTTTAACTATTCTTTCCGACAGTTCAATAGCTGCTTCATGACTGAAATTAGCAAATATAACATGCTCTAATTTGCTAGCCTGTCTATATAGCGCTTCATTTATGCGTTTGTTTGAATGTCCAAAAAGATTAACCCACCATGATGATATTGCATCCAAATATTTTTTGCCATTTACATCCTCTAAATATGCACCATAACCCTTTTTTATAACAATTGGCGGGAAATTTTCATAATCCTTCATCTGTGAACATGGATGCCAGATATATTTTAAATCTTTTTCCTGAAGCATTTTCATATAATCCATTTTAAAACCTCACCCAAATATTTTTAGTATTTCATCTATATTAATGTTTTTTTCGTATTGAAGCTGTACCTGTTTAATGAAATCATCAGTATTGTCTGTTTTAACTTTTGGCATAACAGAAATTACAGGTACACCTGTAATGCTTTTTATTACGTCTACATTATCATCTTCATAATATAAGCCATTATATCCGTTAACTATTATACCTTTAATATCAATGCCTTTGCTTTTTGCAAATTCCCATGTCAAAGAGGTATGGTTTATTGTACCTATTCCCGCTCTTGAAACCAATATAGCAGAAAGATTTAAATCTTTTATCATGTCATACATATAGTATTCATTTCTTATAATGGGAACAATCAACCCACCTGCTCCTTCAACAATAACATAATCATAGTTTTCTTTAAGTGCATTAAAATCATTAATGATTTTTTTTGTATCAATTCTTACATCTTCAAGCTCTGCAGCTATATGGGGAGAGACTTCTTTTATAAAGCAGTAGGAGTTCATATTTACGTAATCCTCTTCAATACTGCACATTTCTTTTACAAACTTCATGTCCCCCGAGATTCGACAACCACTAAAAGTAAAAGCACCTGTTTGTACTGGTTTAAAGGAACAGCATCTGAAATTATTTTTGTTTAATATATAGTTAATTCCTGCAGTAATAAATGTTTTTCCCACATCAGTATCTGTGCCTAAAATAAATATACCCTTTCCCATCTCTAATTTCCTTTCTGAAATAGCCTTTGGTTTTATGCACGCCCCATTTGTTTGCTTCGCAAACATACACATGAGCATCCACATTCATTCCCATTATACTTTTCATCTTATGTTGGTAAACTTTTGTCTAGTTATATTATAAGTCCTGCATCTTTTATCATTATCTTGTCTACTTCTGCATCGCTCCCAGTTGTTGTAAGATAATTACCTGTTAGGGCAGCATTTACTCCTGCCATAAATCCAATGGCCTGCTTATCTTTTAGTGCCATTCTTCCACCTGCATAACGTATATATGAGTCAGGTAAAATAAACCTTAATATGGCTATTGTCTTAAGAATCTCCATTGGAGGTAATACTGTAAGGCTTTCAAAGGGAGTTCCTTTTATTGGGTTTAAAACATTGACAGGCACTGATTTTACACCTAGACTCTTTATTTCAAAAGCCATTTTTATTCTCTCTTCAAAGTTTTCATCTAAACCAATTATGCCTCCACAGCAAACTTCAAGTCCAGCTTTTTTCACGTTTTCAATGGTTTTTATCCTGTCCTCATAAGTATGACTTGTACATATTTTTTTATAGTGAGAACTGCTTGTTTCAACATTATGATGATACATGCTTACACCTGCACTTCTAAGACGCTTTGCCTGATTGTATGTAATAATTCCATGGGATGCACATAGCTTCAAATTTGTATCATTAGATAATTTTTCATATATTATAGCAAGCTTCTCTAATTCTTCATCATTATCAATTCCCTTTCCGCTGGTAACGAGAGAAAATCTGTGGGCTCCATGATTTTGAGCTTCTAAGGCCTTTTGAAGAATACTATCATATTCTAAAAGATCATACTCTACAACACCAGTATTGTGATGAGCAGATTGAGCACAGTATTTACAATCCTCAGAACATTTTCCAGATTTAGCATTAACTATTGTACATAGATCAGCTTTGTTACCAGCAAATTTTTTTCGTATTTCATTAGCACACTCAAATAAAACATTTAATGTTTCAATATTACTTTCGTCAATTTTAGTTAGTTTTAGAGCTTCATCAAATGTGATGCTTTTGCCCTCTAGTACTTTTTCCTTAAGTTTCAAAATAAATTCTTTCATATCCTAATCTCCAAACATATTTTTTATACTACCTGCTGCTCATATATTTACTTACAGCATACCTAGTCTTTTTCCACGATATTTAAGCCTGTCTAAAAGATAGTCTATATCCTCTAATGTATGTGTTGCCATAAGTGATACTCTAAGCCTGCTTGTACCTTTTGGAACAGTAGGTGGCCTTATGGCAGGAATAAATATTCCATCTTCATATAGACTTTCTGAAAACTCAATGGTCTTTTCTGTATCTCCTATAATTATTGATATAATAGGAGTAACTGTATTCGACACACTAAACCCTGATGATAAAAGATTGTTTTTTAACCTTTTTGAAATTTCTAACAAATTCTTTCTTCTATACGTGTCATTTTTTATAATTTCAATTGCTTTAAGTGATACAGAAATTGCAGATGGTGGCAAAGCAGTTGAAAAAATAAAGCTTCTCGAAAAATTATTAAAGTAGTCAATAAAATGTTTTTTTCCAGATACATAACCACCAATTGAGGGTATGGACTTGCTCAATGTTCCCATATGTATATCAATTTCTTTTTCAACACCAAAGTATGAAGCTGTTCCGGCACCATTTTCTCCTAATACGCCCAATCCATGGGCATCATCAACCATTGTAATTATATCATGTTCTTTAGCTAGCTTTACTATATGAGAAAGAGGCGCCACATCTCCATCCATACTAAAAACTCCATCTGTAATAATTAAATTGTACTTACCCTTAAATTCTTTTATTTTGTTAGAAAGATCAATCATATCACAATGCTTATACCTTAAAAGTTTTGCACCACTTAAAATACATCCGTCTATAATACTTGCATGGTTATATTTATCACAAAAAACAACCCAATCTTTATTGCATAGAGCCTGAATAATACCTAAATTAGCCATGTATCCAGTATTATACACAAGGCTTGACTCAGTTCCCTTAAATTTACTGATTTCTTCTTCAAGCTTCTCATTTAATATGTAAGATCCCGTTGTGAGCCTCGAACCACCTGCACCTGTACCATACATTTTAATTGCTTCTATTGCAGCGTTTTTAAGAGTTGGCTCATCAGATAGGCCTAAATAATTATTTGATCCAAATAAAATTATTTCTCTTTTATCTATGACTACTTTAGCTCCTTGTGCACAACATAGGTTCTTAAAATCACCTCTATAAAGATTTTCTGATTTTAAAAAAGATAATTGTTTCTTAATGTATTCCAAAATTATATCTCCCCAATTACACATTGCTATTTTATGCACGTACCATTTGTTTGCTTCCCAAACAGGCTCATGTGCAGCGACATTCATTCCCACTATACTTTTTGTATTATATTGATGAGTATTTTGCTCATGAATGTCTATTCTGAAAATACTTTTCAGAATAGATCCTTTGATTTTATGCACGTGCCATTTGTTTGCTTCGCAAACAGGCACATGTGCAGCGACATTCATTCGCACTATACTTTTTTTATTATATTCATGAGCATTTTGCTCATGAATGTCTATTTATAAAATATAACAAAGAAAAAGTATTGTCAACCTAAAAAAACAAAAAAGGTTTACAATAGAAGCAAAAGAACCGTCCCCCTGCTTCGGGAACGGTTCTTTTGACATGAATGTCTTTAATATGTCAACTTATTCAACAATAATTCTTCTATACTTTTCTATTTGTTGGAAGTTACTTATAGGATTACGCTCAATACGTAACTCCTCTAAGGAAGGCAAGCTATCTAGTACACTTATATCTGATACTAGATTGTTGTATATATCCAATTTAGTCAAATTCACCATTCCAGCTAGTAGACTAATATCTTCAATTTTGTTATTATACAATATTAATTCAGAAATTTTTGATAGATTTTCTAACCCATAAGCATTTACTATTTGATTGTTATGAAGGTCAAGCAATGCTAAATTGGTTAAACCACTCAGTGCACTAACTTCTTCAATATTATTTTCGGCAAGTATCAAGGTAGTTAAATCAGATAGCTGGCTCAAAAAGAATATATCTCTTATTTGGTTTCCTTTAAGATTTAACTCTTTTAAACTAATTACACCCATAAGTGCTTGCGCATCGTTTATGAAGTTATAGCTAAGGTCTAATTCTTTTAAGTTATTCATTCTGCTTAAAGCACTAATACTTCTAATATGATTTTGAGATAAATTTATAGTGCTTAAATTACTTAAGTTTTGTATAGGACTTAAATCTCTGATATAATTGTTGTCTAGTTTCAATTCTACTAAGTTAACTAAAAACTCTAATCCTTCAAGGCTTTGAATTGAAGAGTTAGATAAGTCTAAAGATGTAATACTTACTAAATCTTTGTCAAATAAAACTCCAGAAGGCTTATTTATAAGGTTTCTAATTTTTCTTTCAAGATTTCTATCTGCAAAACTAGCCAATCCTGCTTTTTTTCTTATAAAAGCTGTTTCACTTTCAGTAAAAAAACTTGCAACATCATTAATACTGATTTTTCCTGCGTTTACTTGAAGTGCAATAAAATCATAATGGCTTGAAGATTCCGTGTTATCTGTAGCTGATACTATTTGGTCATCTGGCATAAAGTCGTTCATAAAAAAATATGTTCCTACTAGTGTACCTGCCATAAGCACAAGGACTACAAGTACATGTAAAATAACCTTTAAAACTTTCTTCTTTTTTGGTTTTTCTTCTGAATTGAATCCATTTAGATAGTTTGAAGCACTTTCTTTCTCTTTTGTCATTATACATCGACCTCCTAAAAAATTATTATAACTCCGTATAGCATAAAACAACAACCCACCATATCTTACCTAATTAAGACAAAGAAAAATAGTCAAGTAATGCATAATATTATAATATATGTGTATGTAAAGAAATAAGTCCAAAAAAGTTCTTCTTACAACTTGATTATATCACAGATACAATTTTTTAACAACTTTCTATGCAGAGTAGTAAAGTAATACGCATTTAATAAACGCCTATCACCGATTTAATCATAAAAAGGCTATTGCAAACAAATTGGTTTTGCAATAGCCTTTTTCTAAACTAAATTATATAAATTCTAAATCTACTTATATAACTGCCTTCATATTGCCATTAAAACCTTTTCATCTCTACTGAGGCCATCCACCACCTGGTCCACCCGGCCATCCACCGCCTGGTCCACCTGGCCATGGATTATTAACAGAAGTTGGCTGCCAACCAGAATTATCTAACCATGCAGCCCTTCTAACTAAGAAGTCTTTTAAAATATCAAGCTGTTGTTCCCATGATTGAGTTGTCTGTGTACCAAAATTACCAACAGTAGGTGTACTTAAAATATTCCACTTTTGAAAATTTCGCCTTGCAGCATTTGACAATGGAGATGCTAAAGCATCAACTGTAGCTCTAAGTTGAGCATCTGAATAAGGTCCTCTCCGTAGTTCTTGCCAGCGAGCACTTATCTTACTTTGGAAGCTTGGATCTTGCATTAGTTTATAGAACCAATCACAAGTAGTGCCCCCCATACCTATGCCCATCATTGGCTGGAACTGCCAGCCCTCTATTGAAGTTGGCATTGGCATTCCAAACATACCAGTAAAGCAGTCATATGCCAAGTCAAAATCCCAAAGTGGTCCAGCTGTAAGTTTTCCACCGCGATCTTTATATAAACGTGTGCTACGTAAATATGAGTCCCCTTGACGTCCTAGTTCGTTATGTATTATATAATCTACAAACGAGTCAACATCTATATATGCAGGATAACCTGTGTTAGGGTCTGATGGATTTGAACTGTGTATAGCATTATGTGTTCTTTGAATGTAATTGGTTATCCAGGCAAGTTGCTCGCGGGTAGGATTTTTAGGCTGTGTTAGCTCAAGATCATTCCAACCATTACCTCTAATTAACGGCTCATCTGCTACCATCATGTTAAACTGCATTAAGTATCCACCAGAAATATCTGGTTCTCTATTATCATTTTCATCAAGCTTCGCTATGTTAAGTCGCCTGGAGTTTATTTCTATTCTCTCAACTAGCAAATATACACCTTGGTAGTCGTTAGCAGATATTGGCTGGCTATCCAAATTGATATACACTTCTACAAATCTGTACCTGGGCACTTCTAATCCTTTAGCTCTTCCCAACTCATACGCTAAAGCATTACGTATCAAGGACTTATCTGGATATGGGGAAAGTAGTATCCAGTCGCCATCCTCAGGCATACCCAGTAAAGGATACTTTGCATCTTCATTATAATTATCCCATAATTCAATTCTGTAAGGCGCCTTCTCAAATTCCGCTGACGACTGTCCCCTTAGACGAAAACCTGCACGTGTTGCAACAGTCGGAGCCTGTAATATAGAAGCTTGATTATTTTTAGGCTCCATCAACATAAAGGCAACGTCTCTATATTCACGTGGTGGTTTTCCACCTCCATATGCATCTAATACTAGTACTGGAAGATCATGAGTTGCATCTATAGAACTGGCAACATAGATTGATGTTCCCATTTCTCCTCTTTCAGTTCCATTAACAAAAGATTGAGCTCTTAGCTGCGTTGTTCTTGTAAAAGATAAAGCACTGTTATATACAGGTGAGTTTCTAGTAGGAACACTGCCATCAGTAGTATAACGAATCTCAGCACCAGCAATTTTAGTGCTTAAAGAAACAGAAATTTGATTTCTGAAAGTACTGTTAGGCACTGAAAAAATAATATCTCCAGTAAGAGCTTCTTGATTCTTCTCAATTAAAAAATCATTACCAGCAACTGTTATGTTAACTCTACCCCCATTAATTCTAACTTGCCCTTTCCTACTTTCAAGACCTTCAAATGGTTGAGTAATATTAAGGGTCCCACCATTTATTGTTATATCAGTCTCTGCACATACACCAGACTTAGCTGTAATTATAAAATTGCCACCATTTATTGTTATAGGTCCATCACTTTGAATCCCCTCTGATACTGCACTTATATCAAAAGTTCCTCCAGTAATCTTAATGTCTGTAACTGCTTTTAATCCGTCTTTACCTGCTTTTATAGTAAAGGTTCCATCTTCAATTAAAAGATCTTGCTTACTGTCAATACCATCGTCACCAGCATTAATGTCAAAAGTACCTCCTTTAATCGTAATAGTTTCACTAGCTTTTATTCCATCACTTTCTGATCTTATTTTAAAGATTCCACCTTCAATAAGCATGTACTCTCCGCAATCAATGCCATCTGATTCAGCAGTAATATCAATATTACCACCTGTAATTTTCACTTTATCGTTTGTGTTTATCCCGTCCCTAACAGCATCTATAATAATGTTACCGTTTTCAATAATTAAATCGTCATTACTGTTTATCCCATGTCTATAGTTTCCTTTAATATACAGTGTACCACTACCCTTTATTTCAAGATCATCATTACTATGTAAAGTAGCTTTAGGCTTTTCATCCCTATATGTGCTTCCATCAGTAAGGTAGTTGATTGTATCCTTTGTTATGGTAATAAACCCTTTATCCACATTATCGAAATAAATAGCTGGACCATTAAGATTAGTTATGCTAACACCACTTAGTCTTAGTTTAACCCGTTCTTCGGTATTTATATATATCATGCCATTGGTCAAAGTTCCAGTAACTTCATGATCACCTCCAGCTGTTATATTGACAACCGAACCATTTACAGATATTCCTCGCCCTGAAACAGTTATTGTATTTCCCAATTGAATTGTTCCAGTATTGTTTTTCCATGCATCCTTATCATTCGGATCAGGAATTAAATCTTCAACAGGAAACTTTGATATTATTCCTAAAATGTACCTTTTCATAAGAACATAATCTGTTGAATTAACCATTCCATCCCCATTTAGATCTGCCTTTGAAACATCATCCATCGCCCTTATGTCTAGAATATGCCTATTCATGATAACACTGTCAGTTGAGTCAATCCGTCCGTCATTATTCAAGTCACCATACAATGGAGCCCCTATAACACAAACAATAGTAAAAACGCTTGCAAGAACAAACGCCAAAACTGAAAAACACTTTTTCTTCATACATTTTTCCTCCCGTTTTTTTACATTTTATGTTTATCTCTCCTTTCCTTTAAATTTTCGAAAAGAAATTATTTTTAATGTGGTCAAAATTTATTTATTAATCTAAACAAAAAACTATCTTTTAACTTTCTTGAAAACAACTCCAATTAATCCCATTCCAAAAACAGATGCGATAATTGCTTTATGAGTTCCATTTACCTTGCTTACTTCAACATTTGTACTGTTATAATCACTTTCATCCATATCTTCAATAGGAAGTATTTTTTCATCATCTTCTTTAAGAAGTTCTTTGTCATTTGTAGATCTATTATAGTCACCTTCATCTACATCTCCACTATAAGGCGATTTTTCATCATCTTCTTCCTGAAGAGGTTCTTTGTCATTTTTAGTTATTTGCATAAGTTCTACACTTTTAATTATTTTTGTATAATCATCTGTATGTCGTTCAGACTTAATATTATAAGTTCCTAAAAGATGGCCTCCCTGTTTGTATTCTAGTCCTACTATGCCAAAAGGTGTAATGGGCCCAAACGTACCCTCTTCACTTTCTGCTAAATATAGCAGCATATATTGGGATGCCATATCTATTAATCGATAGTCAGTAGAAACCATAGTTGTTGCTTTACTACTTCCGCCTGTCACAACTTCAATAGACTTATACCCATCCCCTTTTAAAACATGATCCAAATCAATAGTCCAATAACTGTAACCTACTCCATTGCTATCAACATACTCTCTCATATTGCCATTGTACTTGCCTATAACGATCAAGTCTGAATACTCCTCAAGTTCTTCAATTTCTAAATACATCCAACAAGAGTATGTAATACTTTGGCACATAATAAACCAAAAACATATCATTGTAAATAATATAGTATTTCTTTTCATTCTGATTCCTCCAATGTAATTATTTATACAAATAGTATGACGAATGTTTTATTTGTAAAGTTCCTGTTAATAAATAAAATTAGATTTCAATCTTATTAATCCTTACTGGATGAGCATTCACACAACTCCTGTAAGCTTATTTCAATCCATGGCAATTGACAGCCCTTTTCTAAAATGATATTATAACCTTAGAATATATCCCTATTATGGATATCAATACAAGGAGAAACTCAAATGTCAACAACTGCCCTTTATCATCTTACAAAAGAAGATATTCCTCGAGCTGTCGATTGTCTTAAAGATGCTTTTAAAAATGATCCTCTATGGAATGAAGTATTTAAAGAAGATCCTAATAAAGAAAAGGTATTATCCTTCTTTTTTCGGTGCCCCTTGCTATATGGGATGAAGTATGGTGAAATCTATGCTACATCTTCTGCGTTAGAGGCAATAGCAGTTTGTGTTCCAGGTAAGTATTCTAATATGACAATTTGGAGAATGTTACGTTGTGGCGCCCTTTTATCTGGAACTAGAATGGGCAAGGAGACCCTTCGCAATCTTTCCATCTTACAAAAGCAGCTTGCTCCTGATAGGAAGAGGCTCATGAAGGATAAACCATATACTTATCTTATGATTATTGGTGTAACTTCCTCATGTCAAGGAAAAGGTTTTGGAAGTAGAATTATGAATGTCATAAAAGAAGATTGTGACAAGAAAGGACTTCATTTATACCTGGAAACTGAAACAGAAGAAAATTTGAGATTTTACAATAAGCATGACTGTAACTTACTTCAAAAGGTAGTCCTAAAAAAGCTTAATTTACCAATGTGGCAAATGGCACGAGAACCACAATCACCCATATAGTTTTGGTGGAGGAGTTGATTCATCAAATGCTGTCCTGTTGAAAAGATACTTGAACTGATAGGTTCAATGTGCAAGAGTTCAATTTAAAAAACTTGTTCAAATAGGACTTGTTATCAGGGTTAAGTACATAAGGGCAAATGCAACATTCTTTCTTCCTCTAGCATGTCACTCCAAGTTTACTTCGAGGCTTTTCATTATGGGGATGGCAGCATCCCTTATCATGTTGGTTAGTTGGCCATAACTTACTGATAGTATAAGGGTTATAGTTTTGTTTTTTAGGTAAGTGGTTGCAACAAAATGTTGATATTTTTCTCCATCCTGTTGAGTGATATAGCTTTTTTCTTTCCATATTCTAGAGTTTATTATATCTTCAAATTCTTCACTCATTAAAATAATATTATCATAGGTAATAGTTTCATTAAATACATTGTGGGTATTTTCCAAACTCTCATCTAAAACATTTACTGAGAGCTTGAAATCTGCATCATCTCTAATTACAATATCAAAGCCGTTTTCAGTAAATGATATTATCATATTTTCCAATGCGTTAAAACTAAGTAACCCATCAGGGGAAGATACTGTTTTATACATTGAATGAGCATCTTCATTTATTTTAGAAAGAGTACCAAAAAAGTTTTCTATTCCTGTCACCTGCCCATCCGCAGTTAACAAAAATCGGGATTCATAACTACCCATTATATTTTTCAAAAAACACCTTGACTCATTTACAAAGAAAATCTCAAACTCAGATATTCCTGTAATTTGACTTAACCTAGCTATAAGCTTTCCATTTTCAGCTATGAAAACTTCGGCTTTAAAAAATCCGTCTTTTGATACATAAGTTCCTGCATACCTTTCTTTCACATCCACAGGGAGTTCATAGTCTGTTACCGAGGGATCTTTTTTACGTGGAACAAAATAATCTGTAGTAGGTTTATTAGTTAAAATATTGAATATATTATTTACTACCGTTTCTTTTTCAATAAAGCGGAAACTATCAGTGGGGCCTATATTTGACAAAAAGGATACTGCTAATTTTTTCTCTGGGTATATGGCATTAAAGGAGGACATTGTAAGTGTACTTCCACCATGATGGATAAATGTTCTTCCTTCGATCTCAGAAATCATCCATCCAAGACCATAATGTGAATCACTTCCATCTCCACCCATGTCATATGATGTGCCTGGGAAAGATATATGAGGAGTCCACATTTCATCTATGCTTTCAGGTGATATAATTTGCTTACCTCTATATTGTCCACCATTTAAAAGCGCAATAAAGTAATGACCTAGATCATTTGCACTAGCACGAAGTTCAGAGCCTGCAGCCAGAGCAGCTGTAGTAACAAGTGGTTTTGAGGGGGTAGCAGTATCTATGCCTGCATTGTGACCGTATAGCACTCCTAAATCATTAAACCTAGCATGGTCTGTAGTAGACCTGCTCATTTCAAGGGGATCTAAAATATACTTCTGAATATAGTCTGCATATTTCATTCCGGTTACATTTTCAATAACAACTCCAGCTACGTTAAACCCTTCGTTGCTATAAAGAAATGAGGTTCCAGGTGTCCTGTTGGTTCTATAAGAACTTAAATTCCTCACGTCCTTTTCCATTGCATTATTGTCTGCCTGGCCAGGAATGCCAACCGAAAAAAACCAATTGTCTAGGCTTGGAAGTCCTGATGTGTTACTTAGTAGCATTCTTATGGTGATTTTTTGTGATTCCTCTTCATTTGCAGTTTTAAACCAGGGAATATACCTTATTACTGGATCATCAAGGCTTATTTTACCTGACTCAACAAGTTGCATAATAGCTAGAGCAGTAAAACTTTTAGTGTATGATCCTATAGCAGATGAAGAATGTTCTGTCATAGGTATGCCTGTATCAACGCTTTCAACCCCATAGCCTTTTGTGAAAATTATTTCATCTCCATGTACAACTACAACAGAGAACCCAGGGATGGGTGAATTGTCTTTAAAGTTTTGTAAATATCTATCTATTTCCTGGATGTTAAAACCTGGCGATGCATTTACTTTTTCTTTTAAAGATGGCATCAATACTCCTGCCAATATAATACTAATGCATAAAAAACATATAGTGTTTTTTATCAATTTCATAGTGGTATCCTCCTGTTTACTCGCTTACTAGAATTTTGGGACTTATTTTTAGAACCTGACCTGATGAAACCCATGTACTGATTATACAAACAAGGAGACAAAATATCATTGCAGCTACGGTACCTGATACGTGGACTGTTACAGGAAACTTAATTACACCCATTTGGGATAAAAGACTTTCTACTATTTTAGGCGAAATATACAGGCTGATAGGAACTCCTAATAAAATAGACGGAATACCTGCTGCTAAGTTTTTATACAGAATTGACAACCTAAGCTCAAAGGGCGTCATCCCAAAGCTTTTGTATATACCATAGTTTTTCTTGTGTCTATGAATTCCAAGAAGGGTAGAATTAATTATTATAGCAATCAGTACTATTACAAAAATAACTGCAATAAAGGCTAGAGCTGCTCCCATGCTCATGGTAACTTCATCAAACATCTCTCCGAAAAATTCAGTAGTAAGTGATAGTTCAACTGCTTCACCAAACAGGTTTTCATAATGGTAAATGAACCTTTCTGAATCTTTTGGATTATTTAATAAAACTGCATAAGATGAGGGCTCAAATAAAGGATTGACATTTTTAACAGCTGAAGTTTGTATTCTATAGCCCTGACCAAGGTTACTCATGGATTGATATATACCTGTTACTTTAAAGATTATTTTTTTACCTTCAATAAAAAGTTCAAAATCATCTCCTATTTTCTTGTTATATTTTTTTGCGGTGTTAGTAGCTATAGATATCTCGTCCTGATTTTGAGGGTTTATTCCTTCTAAGTTTATAAGGTTTATAGATGACATATCTCCTTCATATGCTACTCCTATTATATTCATAGAAGGATTTTGTTGGTCTTCTGGCACAACCCCAGTTATTATCCAACTTAGAGGAACAACGCTTTTTACTCTTTCATCTAAACTTAGTTCATCCATAAGTTCATTATGGTCGATGGTAATCCTTTTTCCACTTCTTTCAATGTATACATGGCTTTCATCAAACCCCCACAAAGATAAATTATTTGGCATTTTACTTATTGAGTTATATCCGTTAACTGAAAAGGTCAATACAAATGAAGTCAGAAAAAATATAATTAGCAAAAAGGCTGCTTGCCGTTTTTGTGAGAGTAGTTGCTTTATTCCTATAATCATAGATAAAGGAAGCTTGCCCATTGAGGTTACCTTTATGGTATTTGCTTTGTGATATTTCTTTGAAGGTGCGCCATACCTAATGGCTTCAGCGGGTTTGACTTTTCCAGCTTTTCTTGCATTTAAATACGCTATAACTAGTGTTAATGCAAATAAGAATAGGAAAGATAATAAGAGTAATGGCAGTGTTGCTTGGAGATCAAACCTTATAATACCTAATGAACGTGTAAGGGTTTGTAGTATGGTTTTTACTGCAAAAATACTAAGTGTAACACCTGATAATATAAAAACTGATGATAAAATAGTGTACTGAGTCACATAAACTGTAACAAGGTCACCTGGTGTTAGTCCTTGGGCTTTTAAAATACCTATGGTTTTATAATCAGAAATAATGGAAGAAGCAATTGTTGAAGATATTATATAAAAGGTTACAAGGATAATAAGAATTGAAAATATAAGCAAAATAGCTCCTATTAATAAATACAGGAAAACAAAGGAGAATTTTATCAATTCATGATCCAGTCTTAATCCGCTAAAAGGTACTCCCAGATATTCTTCGAACTCTGCCCAAAGCTTAGAAACTGCTGTTGGATCTTCAAGTTGTATCCCCATATGAACAGAATCAAGTCTACTGGCAGGAAACAGAAAGGGGAGGTGACCCGGTGATATCCATACACGTGTAGGATTTATAAAATTTGTGCTGAATATTGGATCAACAACAATGGCAGAAACTACAAAATCCCTGGTTCCATTATAAACTGGTATGCTAAAGGTGTCACCAATTTTGATGTTGCTTCCGTATGCAAAAGATGTAGGAATCCATACCTCATCAAATTCAGGGTATGGCTTTTTATCTCCTTCAACAATATAGAGTGTGTCTACAGATAATTCATCCGAAGGAAGTTCGGAAAGGTTTATCATGGTATTTAACTTATTTCCATTATGAATAGGAGACTCGTTTACACTATGATATGGCATAATGCCAGTAACCCCAGTAACTGAAGTGTTATTCATCCACCATTCTGATACCTTAGATGCATTGTGAATTTTGTTGTCAAACATTATTAGAATGTGAGATGCATTTTGATTTTCTTGCATAGTTTCAAAGGGTTTGTTCAGGCTAAACAAAAGCCCCACAGCGGTAGAGAAAATTAATGATGAAACCATTATAATTATACCGATTAATATACTTTGGGTTTTGCGTCTTTTTATATTAGCAAAGGCCATAAGGAAAATGCTCTTCAATTCTACCACCCCCTGTTTGTGAGCCATTCAAGCAGCTCTTTTTCTCTTTCTACAAGAGTGTTTTTGCTGTATTTTCCCAATAGGAGATCTCCATTTAGTTCTCCGTCTTTAATGTACAAAACTCTGTTAGCTCTACATGCAGATTTTACATCATGGGTTACCATGATAACTGTTTGGCCATTTTCATTTACTTTAGACAGTATTTCTAATACATTCTCCTCCTGTGAAGAATTGAGATTACCTGTAGGCTCATCAGCAAATAAAACACTGGGGGAGTTTACAAGTGCACGGGCAATGGCTCCCCTTTGCTGCTGGCCTCCTGAAACTTGGGAGGGAAGTCTATTAGTTTCAAGTTTCAAGCCCATGGTGTCAAGTAATGAAAGGGCATTTTTCTGAACCTTTTTTCTGTCTTTCTCAACAAGATAGCCTGGGATTAAAATGTTTTCAAGCAGAGTCAGGTTAGGCACAAGATTAATATCTTGAAACACAAATCCTATATTTTTTCTTCTAAATAATGAAAGTTGTTTTTCATTCAAAGTATCTATTCTGGTATCGTTTAAACATACTTCTCCAGAAGTTATTATATCAAGGCCGCTCAAAAGATATAAAAGGGTGGACTTGCCTGAGCCAGAACTTCCCATAATTGCAGTGAAGTCCTTTTGGTATATTTCTAAATTGATATTTTTAAGTGCCTGAAACTCAATTCCACCACTTGTATATGTTTTGCAAAGATTATTGGTTTTGATAATATATTTTCTATTCATAATTGCACCTCGCGTTGTATTTGTACTTGCTTTAGTATTATGGCATCACCATATGTGGTGTTTATGCTTATTATATTTTTGAATTTTGAGTTCTATTTTGAAAATACACATCAAGAACCTCAAAACACCTAACCCCCTAAGATAAAAATGATTTAAATAACCCTTGTAAACTGCATTTGCTAAATGTTATATTATCTCTTAGATATAATATAACACAAGCTACCATGTAACGCAAGGTACTAAATTAAATTAGGTGCATATTATTTAAGTAAAGAAAAATATGTAAAAAATATTATTAAGCAAGTTATAGAGCCTGTTAATGCGACAAGGAAAGGGAGAGCATTGTTTGAGCGATAGCGAGTTTTGCCTATATGATTTATTTAATATTTAATAAATTGATATATGATCCATAAAACCTAAACATAAAAATAAAAAATGGATCCAAGCCTATATTAATGACCTGGATCTATATATTCTATAAACACACAAACTTAAATCTTACTTAACATGATTTATTTAACTGTAGCTGCCATAATATCCCCGAATGCCCAGTAGTCTTTGTCTACATCTATAAAGTGAGTTTTAGCATCATTTAATGGCTCTATATTAAGAACTCTGTTTATAAGAGCTACACACTCGGAGCGTTTTATGTTATTATTAGGTCTAAAAGTCCCATCTGGATAACCTTTTATATATCCTTTTGATAGAAGACTATTTATATAACCCTGTGCCCAATGTTCATTAATATCTTCAAAACCATAACTACTTTTTTCACTTGCCTCAATATCAAGATATTTACACAAAACAGCCGTTAATTCAGCTCTTGTAATTGCTCTTTGTGGCCTGAAAGTACCATCTTCATAACCTTTAAAATATCCCTTCATAGCTGCATAAGATATTGCCCACGCTGCCCAGTGTTCATCTGAAACATCTTCAAACTTCATAAAAGTCAAATCACTTTTTGATACTCCATCTAAATTAGCAAGAATCACAGCCATTTCAGCTCTGGTTATTCCTTGTTCAGGTCTGAATGATTTGTCCTCATATCCTCTAATATAACCCTTTAATTCCCCTTCATATCCAGGTACCTTTGGTGTTGGATCAATAATAACAGGACCCTCGCTAGTATCATTTTCATCAGATGTTCCTGTTTGATCCTGTAAACCATCATTTTTAGGAGCATCACTAATACTATCAGATGGCCCATGACCTGGAGCAGTATCTTCTGGAGGAGTTGTACCCCCTGGTGGAGTTGTACCCCCTGGTGGAGTTGTATCCCCTGGTGGAGTTGTATCTCCTGGTGGAGTTGAAATGTCTTCTCCATAACTCTCCATCGGCCTAATAACGGTAAAATTAATATTGTTTAGATAATCAAACTCACCTTCATCAACTTCCACTTTAGCATATATTATTGCCCTATTTGCTATCTGTTCCTCACTTGCTTCAAAATCAAAAACAACTCTTTTTTCTTGAAGAGGACTTAATTTACTTATTACTTGTGTGTCAATAATATTATTAAACTCTCTATCTGTTGACAAATGCACTCTGGCATTTTCTATTATGCTATACCCAGGATTATTTACATCAACCAATATAATGCCTGTGTTTTCCGTGTAAAGCTCATTATAAACCCTTGATATTTCTGCATCAGTATAGAAAACATCCAGTTTTGCAGTATTATTTGAAAGATTATCATCTTTATCAACTTCCACCACTGCCCTTAACTTTAATTCTTTATACTCGTCGGCAACAGACAGTTGGAAATCTGCCAGTGCAGAATTTCCGTGACTTAAACGAATATCACTCATATCTTTTATACCAATCAACTCATCATGATTATATAATAATACTTTAAACCCTTCTACTGTTAAATCTCCAACATTCAAAACCTTCACTATTACTTCTGTATCTTCACCTGGTAAAGGTGTTGTCTTATCAAAATATAAGCCATCTTCTGGAATAGCCAGATCAGTTTTACGTTTATACGAAATAGATTCTAAAGAAGTAAATCCTTTATAATATGATTCATCTTCCTCATTGATATGATAAACTGATTTGTTATAAACAACCATAACTGTATCTTCAACTCCAGCTAAAGAAATGCCTCTTGGTATTTCCATAGAATTAAACTCAACTTCTATACCCTGAGTCCATGTCAAACTTTCTTCCTCGTAAGTGCTTATATAAAGCCTTCTTTCACCACCTATGGCGCTTGTCCAGGTTAATGCAACACCATAATCAGTATTAGATGCCTTAAGCTCTAAAATGCCTTCTGCCTGTACTGAATTAATTATCACCTGTGCATCATAAAGTTTTTCAAGAGATGCCATATATATAGCTGTGCCATTTTGCCAAAATACTACAGGTTCGTTGTTTTTTAGAGCTATAGAAGGATGGCGGTCTTCTAGGTGGTTATCAATTAATTCTATTGGCTCAGACCAGTTTAAGCCATCAAAAACTGTAGCATAAAGCTTATATATGCCTTCATCTGAAAAAGCATTTGTAACAAATAAATAATATGCATTTTCATTATGCAGTAATAGATCACTATAATAGATATTACCTGCATTTTTTATAATTGTTTCAGGTTCTTTCCAACCATCCCCATCATTATATGAGTAGTATACATCATCAGGGTTTAAGGAATCTCCTGTTGCAAGATAACTTTTATTGTTAACCCATGTTACTATTGCTTTACCATCTTTAGCCCCAATTTGAGGAAGTTTATTTACACCTTCAGTTCTTGTGGAATACTCATTTTGCCACGATTCAGTCTCTGGATTAAACTTTGCTACTGAAACTCCCATTTTGCCAAGGATATTTTTTGTGATAAAATCTTGAGTTACACCAGATAATTGTCCTATTTCTTCTGACATGTCAAGCCACGCAGCATATATGTCTTTTCCATCTGTTGAAAGGCTTGGGAAAGCATCTCCTGTTCCATTACTATCAATTTGTATTGGCTCAGACCATATTCCATCTCTAAATATGGAGGAATAGATAGTCGTTCTGTTGTTTTCGGTTCTGTCACTGTCATCCCCTATAAATACCATTATCAAATCACCAAGTTCTTTGTCTATGGTAGATATTTGAGCATCGGAATTTGGATATGCAGCTTCTATAATTACTTCTTCACCTATCCATTTTTGATGATTTAAATAATCACGAGGAATACTTTCAAAAACAAGAACCTTATCTTCATCTATGAGAGATGTAAGAAAATCAAAATCTCCAAACGCTTCAAATCCTGCACTACCTAAAGGATTTCTCCCTTCATTTAAAACCCATGATTTTTCCCAAAAGTTATTCTCACCT
The DNA here is from genome assembly GCA_008125075.1 of Acetivibrio alkalicellulosi. Taxonomy (GTDB): domain Bacteria; phylum Bacillota; class Clostridia; order Acetivibrionales; family Acetivibrionaceae; genus Herbivorax; species Herbivorax alkalicellulosi. The sequence continues at coordinate 1,656,974 of VLTH01000002.1, forward strand.
GATGAGAAAAACCACAAATAACCATATTCTGTCCCAAAAGATAAGGTAGCTACTAACCTCATTGTAGGAATTGAAAACTCCAATTCTCCTTTTCCAAAAATTTCTCCTGAAAGCAATCCACACGCTAATTGAGCTCCTACAGCCAATTTTAATGAAACCATTATAGAAGTTTCTAGTGCAAACATTGCATCTCTAAGACTATTAAACCTAGAGAAATCAGGAACATCTATAGATATGGTGTGTGTAAATCCTCCTTCTATAGTAATTGAGGCATATGCACTAAGTAATAGTCCCCCAAATTTTACATCTAAAGGAACAGTGAATTTAAATGTAACATCAATAGTGACACCTGTTTCAAGCTGAATACTTGCAGATTCTACTACCCACCTTAATGTTGCATCATTGTACACTATATTCATGGTGAATTTTGATTCCATACTTGGTTGTACACCAGCAGATCCAGTACGCTCCGCTTCAAATGAAGGATACTCAAGTTTTGAAAAAGTACCGGACACCCCAAGATTTATACCGTTATTAGTAGTAATAGTTGCTCTTGCATTGCGAAAATCATATCTTACTGATAAATCACGCGCAAGCTGAGGAGGCTTTATATTAATATCTTTCCAAATTTCTGACTCATTCGGAAGATTTATCGCAGTTCCTGAACCTGTAAGAAACTCTACCAACCCATCTATACCTTCTGTATCTGGATTTGTTGCTTCTCTGAAATTCCTTTCTATACTAGAAATCCATGATACTTCATTTAAAATTTTCAATTCTGGCGCCACAACCAATTTTGCATCTATATAAGGGGTTTTGTATATACCATAAATCCCTGCTGTTTTTACAGCAAACTGAATTCTATCACCAGGAACCATCTTGCTTTTTATGTTATCAATAGTTATCAGTCTACTTTCAGATGATCCACTATACTTTATACTTCCATTTCTATTTACTATCCTGTAGAGATAATCAGTAACATTACCTGCATCTTTTAAGTCTGTATTTACCCAAAAGCTTATTTCACTTGAAATAAGATTCAGCGGCACTATTGAACTTCTACTGTTTTTACTGCTTGAGTACCCAGAATAAACCTCTGTTATTTCGGGAAGCCTTGATAGATCTATCCTTAAATATGTCCCATTCCTAAGATTTTGATGTACAATCTTATCAGGAAATCCATCTGCTTTTACCGTTACTCTTGTTGTATTAAGCTCAATATCTTTAAAAATAAAATTTCCATATCCATCAGTTACACATGTATTAGAACCAATAGTGACAATTGCACCTGGAAAAGGAGAGTTGGTATCTTTATTCCAAACCCTACCTCTTACACTTCCAAATTGATCATCATTTAAAAGGTTTGCATCAATAACACGAATTCTCTGGGATTCAGTAATTCCTATATCAGGCTTAACTTTAAATGAGAAAAATTTCCTCCCACTGTCATCTACACTAACTTCTCCAATGCTACCCCCTTTGTAAATATATACTCCATTTTCATCAGTGGTCACAGTTTCTGTCACATTAAACAATTCATCGTGTATTGTCAATACACATGATTCGCTTATAGCTACATCATCAGAAATACCTCTGCTTGTTTTAATCTTCAAATCGGGCATAATATCAGTTTCCCCGTTACGATATTTTGTAAGATTTATAACATCATATTTAATCTCATTTCCTGTTTCAGGGTCAATGACATATATCTCAGGCTTTGTCCTTCCAAAGGTACCATATTTAACAGGCCTGATTTCTATAGGTATTCTCATTCCTCCTAATGCCTTAGACGCATACTCTCTTAATCTAAGAAATACATTGTGTCCCTCAAACACTTCAGTATCTACAGAGTATTCAAACCATAATATTTCACCTGGCCTTAATATCTCAGAAGATGTATTAATAAGAGACATACTCTGAGAGGTTTTATAACTTCTTATAAAGTCAGATTTTTCCATAGATATCCTTGGTCTGTATACATCAGAATTTCTTTCATTTACAAATCCAACTCTGTAAAGCAAAATATCATCCCTATATTTTTTATCTTCTACCTCAACAATAAGCCTAAGCCTAGAGCTATCCTCAACTACAATAGGATTAGAAGAAACTATCTTAGCAGAAACCACCTCATTAAATGATTCCAATATCCCGCTAAAATCAGCTGTTAAATTAAAGCTGCCTGCCCTTTCACCTCGAACTATCCAGTTTATCATTTTACTTCCCATAGGAGGTAAGGAATCAAATTTGACAGTTTCACTCTCTCCCCCTACTACTCTAAGTCCATGAGGAGTGTTTAATTTTACAACACAGTCGTTTATATGATAATCTCCCTGAGTGTTGAGAAGTTGAAGCTTAACATCAAAGAAGTCTTTCAACCATGTTGCAGTTCCCGGAAGATCAAGTAATACAACTACATCTTCTCTTCCCGTTCTTACTGTATTTACCTGTACTTTTCTATTTCCTACAGTATGTGTAGATTTACTACCGGGACTTGAAATATGAGAAATAGTATAAGGCTTATTATTGTATTCAAGGTTTATCTCATATTTAAATATATTTTGATTACCTGGAGCATATATATTTATACCTGCTTGCTTTATTTCGTCAAGGGTCATTTTTGTTGCAGTCATACTTCCCACAACAAGCTGTGCCTCTTCTAAAATAAATCTCAAATTGTTTGTTCTTCCTTCTAAGACCATAACCTCTTGCTGTTTAGGAGCATAGCCGTCTCTATATGCACCTATTTTATAAACCCCTGGCTCTAATTTCAAGGATAATCTGCCCCCACTATCTGAAGACCTTATATATTGATTTTCCTCTCCTAAATTTACATAGATATTTGTATTAGAGAGTATGTTCCCACGGATGTCTACAATAGAAATATCCAATGTTCCCGTAAAATCTTTCTTTAAAATTCTTATATTTCTTTGAGCAACACTATAATTACCAGAAAAATCTGTTACTTTAAGTGTAACTGTGTATTCTCCAGTCTGGTTGTAGGTGTGCATAACAATAGCACCCATTTTTTTTGTTCCATCACCAAAATCCCATTCATATTTTTCTATTCCAACATTATCCCTAGATGCCAAGCCGTCAAACTGAATCACTGTGTCAATTTCAGCTGATGAAATACAATTAATCACAGGCTCAGGAGGAATATCATCCTTATCTACAGGTGAAACAGCTTTACTCTCTGTAGAGGATGAATTACCAAGGCCATCTAGTGCGGTTACTTTATAAATATACTGATATGATGGATCAAGATTTTCGTCTAAAAATTCATAATTAGAACTATCAAATCCACCTATAACTGTATAAAATTCAGATAGAGCAGTCCTTCGGTATATTCTATATTCTTTGACATTTTCATCATCACAGGACCATGTTATCTTAATAGCTCTATTTAGAGGTTCTGAAATAATTACAGGAGCTTTAGGAGGAACATTGTTTATTGTATAGTTCCTGTACTCATAAATTCCCACATTCCCCTTCATATCAACTGCATATGCTCTGATTCTAAGAACAGTTCCTGCCTCAAACTTTGAAGTATCAAATTCTTCAGTAAAACCATCACTTGCATATAAAGAGTTTTGCACCCGTAAGTCTTCCCATTTAACATTGTCTGTGCTGTATTGAACTATTATCCTAGAAAGTCTTAGATTGTCCTCTGCTACAACAGCCAGTTGCAGTTTATTACCTATTACAGTGTTGTTATCTGGGTATATGCTTGTTATTTGGGGCAATACGTTATCTATTATATCATCCATATTAAGTAGCGACGCTTCAACAGGTATGCTTGGCTCACTTGAATTACCAGCTATATCTGTACATACTACTTTGTAATAGTATACGATACCTGGTTTCACTGTTTGATCTAAATAATTCAATGATGTTATTCCAGAAGCAACAACTTTGTATTCTCCATCAATACTATCAGATCTAAGTACTGTAAAGTCTCTTATATGCGGTTCTGAATTCATTCCCCACCTAAGCTCAATATAATCTATCGTGCTAAATACTGACACATCACTTACTTTTTCTGGTGGTGTCCTATCTATTATGTAGTGGTTATAAGGAGCACTCTCAGAGCTGTCACTTCTGTTGCCACTAGTATCAACAGCTATGGCACGAATATAGTAGTCTCCTTCCCTTATTTGTGATACATCAAGACTATAATTCCAAACATATCTTTTGGACGAGCCATGTAATGAAACAGTAGTGACATCTCTCCAGTTTTTACTGTCAAGGGAGTCTTGAAGTATTATGCTCTTAATCCCCACATCGTCGTCAGCTATAATTGTTAAAGGTATTGTATTGGCATAGCATGATGGCAAAGGTCTTATAGATGAAATCACTGGACTTACAATGTCATCTGTCTCATGTATATTTATGATATTAGAAAAATCCTCATCCATATTTCCATCTCTGTCTACACCCCTATATCTTATGATATATTCTCCACTTTTAAAGTTCTCAATATTTATCGTCATGGTAAACAAAAGTCCGCTAGGAGTAACTGTATATGTATTAACTGTACCTAGGCTCCACCATGTTTCACCATTATTCATTGAGTATTCAAAGGTAACTCTTATACCATCTGTGTTAAAAATATCAGTTGATAATGCCTTTAATGTCAGTACTTTTATATTTTTAGCTACCACATTATAACTTCCGTCATAAGCATCCTTTATGCTAGTAAGTTCCGGTGCATGAGTAATAACTTCACTTAAGTCTGAGTAGTTCAATGACGGGTCAAAGGCTCTTACCTTATAACTGTATTGAGTTCCTGTATTCAAATTTGTATCTGTAAAACTTGCTGTATAGGAAATCCCAACTCTTTCATCATTTCTGTAAATCTCATATCCTGATACATAACTGTTATCTGTTGATTCATCCCATGAAAGTGTTATGCTGTTTCCAGCATGAGAAATAACTTTTAGGTTTTGAGGCACCGAAGGTGCTTGTGTATCATCTACTGTCACAGTTATTTCAACAGGCTCAGATTGATTGCCTGCTAAATCCGTTGCCATCAACCTGAAAACATAAGTTTCTCCTTGAGTAAGTCCTACTGCAATATATTCCTTATTATAGATTTGAGATGAAATAAGATTACCATCTCGCCATATAGTATAACTACATGTATTTGCATCTTCCACATCCCATGAAATTCTGACACTGTTTTGTCCTTGTGCTACTGTAGTATAGTTTATTAATACAGGTGCTGTACCATCTATCCTTGTCCTATAGTTGTTATAACTTGGAACTCCATTAGAGTCCTCCGCATAAATGTTATAGAATCCATCGTTTGCAATATTTAGCATGCCTTCAAATCTACCTTCCTGATTTGCAACCACTTGGGTACTGTAAGTTGTTCCTGATACTCTAACACCGTTATTATTAATTGGATATGCAAAAATATTAACGTTACTGCCAGAAGTAGCACCGCTTCCTTTTACTATTATATTGCTTTTATTATGTGAAGCTAAATTGGAAATTTCAATCCTAGGCCTAACAATAACATTTTGAGAATTAGTTATATTTCCAAACATATCAGTTGAAACAATTTGAGCCCTCTGTAAATTAAGTGCATGACTTCTTATTACCTCATTAGAATAATAGTCGGTACCTTCTTCATTTACAAGATTAACAACATGAGTCCCTGTATTTAGCATTCGAAGAATTGCCCATACAGAATGAGGTTTATCAGAAACCGTTGCAGATATTGTCAAATCACTGTTGTAATTTGTATTCTCTTTAGGAGAAATAATTGAAATAGTATTTAGATCCTTTAAATAAGCTCTAAAAACTTTTATTTCACTTTCTCTACCACTATCATCAGAAAATTGATAATAAAGTATTTTTTCTTTCTCTTCACCTTCGAACTCATAATTGATACTATTTGTCACCTGTTGGTAATCTGCATCTAAGAGTTCTTCAATACTTTTTCCATAACGGATCTTATTATAATATAGTGTTCTAATGATTAATTCTACACTATTACTCGAAATAGCAAGACTGTTGTCATTTTTGTCCATCCACTCCTGGGCAAAAATCATAGGCCTTGGCTTTATATCGCCTGAATAATAAAAATGTGCTACACCTATTGTATTTCCATTTAACTTTACATGAACAACATAATTTTCAGCAAACAAATCTGATAAATTACTGTCACACAATTCAAGTACGTTTTCTCTTTCTCTTTTAGTAAGAGGAATGTCTGTTTTTACTTTATGTACATCTCTATAATCAAAAATATCAGCAGTATAAATTCCCTCATCTATTAGATTGTTACCAAGTATAAGGTGAGGATGACCATTAAGAAATTGCTCTATAGTTGGAACAGGTTTATCCACCGAAACAGTATATGAAGCAGAATGTTTTAATGTGTCATCCCCATCAAACATACGAAAAGTATATGATCCATATCTTATAGGGACACTTGTTTTTAAATTTATATAGGTATTTCCATTTATTCCTCGCCTTGCACTTTCCAGTATAAGCTCACATCCAATGAAATTGTCTAGAGAATCCATTATTTTAAAACTATATCCTTCAACTGTATTACAAGAAGGTATTGATAGTGTAACTTTATTGCTATTATTTTGGGCATGGTGTACTGTAAAGGAAATTGCACCCTCTGGTTCTATTACCCTAACATGCTTATTAAGGCTAAATATTTCTTCTCCTGTTTTAATAAAAACTTCATATATCTCATTTATAGGAATTTCAGACAAATGGACAGATATTGAAATATCTCTGTACTCCCCATCATAGTATGTGTTTTCTGTACTCCATCTACCAGCATCTATTTCTTCATGTGTGTTGGTATTTACCATGAGAAGGGTTACCTCTTCATCCTTAGTTTTAACCCAGCCAGCACTTATTTCTAAAGGATGATGATTGGTTATATCATATACTAATATAGATGACTCCTCAAAAGAAGAATAACTATAATGCTTTATTTCTACATAACAGTCCCGTACTATTTCATTTATTGAATTGTAAAAATACTTATAGTCTGAGCCATTTATTCTAATATAGTATTGAATGTCTTCTTTTAATGGTTTATAAACATCAAGTATTCCCTTTACTACTACATGGTTTATACTGTAATTTGAATTGGCTCTATACAGTGAAGCATTTTTTATAATTGTATCCTTTTTTATTTCTCCAAATATTTCATCATCTGCTACCAATTCTATATTAATATTTTTATTATCTACACCCATTATTCCATTTTGTATTTCAAAGCCGCTTATTGTAAATTCAATGTCCCCAACAGAAGGTATTACAGGTGGATAAAAAGCAACATTTTTGTCTACATCTGAAAAATCAGGATTTGGTGGCATATTAAAACTTATCCTTGATATATCAGTAAAACCTGAAGGGGTTTGGTATGAAAATGCAAGGTTATACGATACCCCTGGAATTAAAAGGGGCATTGTGCTTTTTTGTGGAAAATCCAATGTAAAAGCACCCTGTTCATCAGGCCTAACCCCTGATATTTCAGAAATGGGAATTGTTAATTGTCCATTTATTCTGTTTAGTACAACATCATATTCAATGTTTTTGTCACAGTCATATGTTTGTACACCTATAATTAAATTTTCAAAATTCAATACTTTTGCAGATTTAAGATTTAAAAAGCCGGATGTATAAGCTGATATAGATGAAATAGTTGTATTTACATATAACTTTTCGGGATAACTGATTTTCAGACTGTAATCTTTCGAAAGCTCTAGCGGTTTATTTATTTTTAGTTTATATAGCATTGTTGATACTTTATCTGGTTGAGGATAATAACTCATGTAAACATACTCCGAATTAGAAGCTACAACATTTCCGGATAAGTCAATCAAATGTACTGAAATATCATCGGGATTACTGTTGTTAATATTGTAAAAATCCAAATATACTTGTAATTCTGTACTTGTATCTCTGAGTGAAGATCCATATGACGCACTATTAAGTATCAATCCATCAGTAGATATAACCTTAGCAGTTGTATTAAATTCAGACACTCCTGCCACCAGCTTTATATTGTATTCCCCGTCAGGTTTTAAAGGCTCATTAAGACTTATATTTGAAATAGAAGAATAATATAGTCTTTTAGTAAACTTTTCATCATCATAACTATGAGAAGTCATTGAATAATTAGAAAAATAAGAACTACCTACAGTTGTATTGGAGATATTCACTGTACCACTTGATCCAATTATTTTATCCTCATCAAGTACCACAAATCTTCCCCTATTAGTATTTATATTTTTAAAGTAGACTCTCTGACTACTACTACCTGAGTAATTCATACTATCAGAAGGCATGTATATAGAAATGGTATTTCCTATTTTAACAATTCCCTCACAACTTTCTATTACTATATTCCCTTCCGTGTCCTTACAGGTAATTTTTATAGTATACTCTCCATATTCAACTTTTCTCTCAAACTGGCATACAAATTGAAGTATATTGTCCTCAGGCGTACCTGTTCCTCCTCGAATATGTTCAGCAGGTATTTGCAGTATTGTCTCAATCAGTTTACCGTCTTTTAATAGTTCTGCTTCAATAATTATGTCCCGGTCTAGTACTCCAAATAATATATCTGCAGGCACATTTGGTATATTTACAATTACAGAAGGGTTTTCATCTTCGGTGTATGTATTATCAACAAATGTATATGTGAGTTCAGCCCTTCCTGATTCAAATTTTTTTACCAAAACCTCTGTAGGCTCATCAAGGCTAACATCCGATAGACTTATAAAATACTGCTCCCCTTTGTATAGCTTTACAGCTAAAGAATTGCTCCATTTTGGGTAGGTTCTTATACTGCCTATACTGTTGTTTGCACCGTCATAAATATATATGTATGGAGTTCCTGTTCCAAATGCCGTAGTAGTGTACACCCCTGTTTCCTCAGGAGTAAATAGTAACAAATAATAGGACTCCTTTTCTTCACTACTCTCCTCATTAAGAACAATAATTTCATTTTCATTTATATTAATAGCATTAGGTGGAATATATGTTCCACCAAGGGAATTTACCATCAAATCCATATCCTCGATTTGATCTTCTTTGTCACTATATTCTATTGACCGTCCTAATAATTGAGTTTTTGATGTAACAGGAGTCTTTTCTAAAAAAGAACTCTCTTCTTCTGCTAAAGGTAGTATTATAGTAGATTGGCTGTTTTGATAATTTTCATTATTTTCTCCTTTGGTTTCAAATGTTTCAACTAAGTTATACCAAGACTCATCACTTGCCAGACTGGTCATTCCTGGTATTAGCATATTTAACAATACTGTTACTACAATCAACAGCGTTATCTTGTTGATTATTTTTTTACTCATTTCTACGCCCCCTAAATTATATTATCCTTTTTTTGAGATGATTTTGACTTAAGAAAATATTACTGTTTGAGTTGGTTCTTTTTTAAATTAATTTACATAATCTCATATCAATTATAACATAAATCTTAAGGTTTTCTAGCTTTTTATTGGAAATTCTTAAATAACTGTCGGACTCTTATTTGCTAATACTTTGCTGGTGTTTACTCCTTTTCATAACTAGTATGTAAATAATCCTTTTAAAGTTTTTTTATTACAAGCAATTCACTTCTTTATATTTAAAAAAAATAAAAAGGGACATACAATCAAAATGTACACCCCTTTTTATAAGACTAAATTGCATTAGTTTACTTCTATTTGCAGTAACCATCATTGTTTTATCATTTTTGTCTATCAATACATCTTCTGATAGAGCAATAAAGGGTTCATATTCAACCATCTGGGTATCTTCCACATAAACTGCAGTTAGTACAGTATCTCTCTTAGGCATAAAGAAAGAAAATGTACTCTTATTGCTTATTCTTACTCCATCCTGCTCCCAATGAATATCTGTAAAAGACTTTATAAAAGATGATATTTATATAAATGATTGGCTTATCAATTCGGAATATGAAATGGCAGACTCCTTCACGTTTGAATATGTAGACACAAACCTAATAACAAATAATTATTGCGAGATTCAAATATTTGTGCCTGTAAAGAAAAAATCTATAAAAAACTCATTCTCCCTATTAATTCCAACTCAGATCAATATAATTGACTAACCTATTCAACATACAAACAATCTATAAATATCTCTGTTGTTCCACACGTTCCCTCGGGAACATCAAGCTCAACGCCAATACTTTTAACATCATCTAAGTCTGTTATTTCTGATAAATCAAGTGTTAGTATAACTTCATTTTCAGAGTTAATATTTAAATAGCTTGAATAGTTCCAATTCCAATACTCACCTGTCCTAATAAAAGCTCTTGCTGGTATTATTCCCTCAAATTCTCCTAGTTTCAATGCTAATTTTAAGCTACTTTTGCCCTCTATATTAAGATCTTGATTTTTAAATATAGTTATTGTAGAACACTCTGCTAATGTTAAAAAACTTTTTAATGAATGCTTTCCGTCCTTTGTCCATTTGTTTGACACAGAAAGATTTGGACCATTCCACCCATTAATACTACCATCTTTCCAACTTTCTATTATAGTTTTAGATGTACTCGGTGCTAAACTTGGTCTTTTCCTATTTTTCGAGTTATCTATCGGTGTCCATGTTTGTGTTGGCATCGGCGTTGGCGTTGGCATCGGTGTCGGTGTTGGTGTCGGTGTTGGCGTTGGTGTTGGCATTGGCATTGGCGTTGGTGTTGGTGTCGGTGTTGGTGTCGATGTCGGTATTGGATCAAATCCTATAATTTTTTTCATATTTAAATCAATGCTATCAAAATCTACTGTGTCTAGCATCTCATAAATAGTTTTATCCATAAACACATCAATAGGCATATCAAAATGTTGCTTAGCCTCAATATAAAGTGCATATTTTCCCATTGAAACATTGTTCTCTAAAGCTTGTATTCTTATACTTTGATCTAGAATAATTGCTTTAACTTTTGTTTCATATCCTACGATATTACTTAATTCATAACTAACATTTAATAGCTGACTTATAAGCTTATTTTCTTCTTCAAAACTATCATTATTATTTATATCACTATTTAAAGAAGCAGATATTAGTATAACTTTTTTTTCTTCTTCAAAACAATCTTTACTATAAAAATTATTTAAAAAAGTTTTAATAGAATCTTCAAAAGGAATACCTTCTAACTCCAAGCCTTCTATGAACACTTTATCAAAATCACTAATTACACCTACTTCATTTACAATTCCATTTTCATCTATAACTAATGTAATAGTAGGATTAATGTCTACATCAATATATGCAAATCTATTAATATCCTCATGATTATTTTCTAAATTAAACAACTTGATAACTATAAACAACACTAAGAAGGCAGCAGCAATTGCAGATATCTTTGCAAAGTTTTTTATCATTTTTTTTATATTGTAATCATTTTTAATTTCAGATTCACATAAAGAATCTATCTCTTGAGTCTCCTTATCAATTGATTGAGTTTCATTTTTTGATATATGCAAAAAATCCATTAAAATATGTTCAGTTGAAAATTGTACCTTGTCACCAATGTTTACTTTATTTTCTGTTTTAATGCGAACAAATTCGTAATCCTTTGTCATTACAATTGCTTCATCATCTATTATTTTTACTACTTTACCGCTGTACGGCATAACTACACCTCTAATTCTATAAATGTTCATCAAATTTTGTCATATGTTGTTAAATAACAGTTATCAAGGAATTATACCTAAGTTATACTTTGTATTTGAAACTACCATATCTACAAGTAAGGTTACTTTTTTAACTTCAGTTAGAGTAAAATCCTCATCTAAAGATCCCCTGCTTAGCTTAATCGTAAGATAAGTTTACTATTACAAATAATCTTATAACTCAAATTCACTAATAATACCTAATATATATCTTTTTATTAAAACGCAATCAGTTGAATTTATACTACCATTTTTATCTACATCTGCTGCTAATGTCCCGTATTTACTAGGAAACTTATCAATAATGCCTAGTATATATCTTTTTACAAGGACATAGTCAATTGAATTAATAAAACCATCTCCATTTACATCACCATATTTAAATATGCTATCTATATCAACAATTTCAACAGCATCCGAGAAAGCATGGGGTAAAATAAATGAAGTGATATAATTTGACCCACCATGGATAACAATGTTGTTTTTTGAGGTAGACACCTTAACACCATTTCTTGCCATCAAATTAATATGATTTTTGTACCATTTGTTGGTAGCAGGATCATACTTCATAATTCCTATAGTACTTTGATTTCTATAAACAGAGTATATTTTATTATTTACCGATACAACTCCCATAGAACCATATCCCTTCGGTATACCCGTCTTATCTTCCCATACATCCTTAACTATATCGTATGACATCATAACATTATCAACATAGTATCCTCCAAGTCCACCACCTATGCCACTTGAAATATCTGCGCCTCTTTTTCCCCCTATAAAATAAATTTTTTCATTTATCACTACAGAAGAAAAATTAAGCCAGTCAAGTTCTTTTTCTAATATAGTCTTAATTGTATTAGAATATGGATCATATTGCTGAATTTTAATTTCTTTTCTAGTCTCCTCTTCCTTATCATTTTCCGTATCATTCTCCTCATCTTCCTCTATTTTAATTTCATTATATTCAATTATTAATATTTTTCCCATAATTGCTATTAACCCTCTACAATTATTATAATCAATGTCTAGCTTATGTGTCCATATATCTTTAATAGGATCATATTCTTCAATTACAGCCCTTAAAATATACTCAACTTTACCTTCATCATCAGAATCTTCAACTTGTTGTTCTATTAACAATTTTCTAGTTATATAAATTTTATCATTTAGTGTTGTACCATGTATTACACCCCAATAATCTCCTTCTAGTTCTGACTTTTCTGTCCATATGTCATTTTGGACATCATACTCATACACAGTATTAACATAACCTTTTGATGGTTCTACGCCTCCAATTATATACAGATTATCATTTAGCGAAATTGAAGCCTCATTGTATCTTTTAATAGGCATGGCATTATTAAGGGTATTTCCTTTAGGTTTTATTAAACTCTTTTCAACATTTACAGGACCAATTATTAAAGATTGGTTAGAAAACTCTATTGGCATATCATCTATATGATAATAGGTTTTATCATTATACAGGTCAATAAACTTAAGATTTTTTAGTACCCCAGAATTTCCAGAGCCCTCATCAATTATATTTAAGTACCAATTCCCATCTTTGTTATCATACATTTCACTAAAATCTGTAAGGTCAAAAACAAATGTAGCATCACATGGTGTTGAAGTCCCATCAAAGCTTAAATGTCCAATATTAACAACAGGATATATGTTAATTGAATGAGGATCCCAAAAAGATACTGGATGATAGGTACTAGAATTTGAAAAACCAAAAAGAGTCTTAATATCGTATCTGTTTGATGTATTTATAGTGTATTCCACCAAAAACTTTGGGGTGTAATTAATACGTGGAGTTATCCAATAAGCATAGTTATTATACCTGAATGCATTTCTTCTTTGGGGTATTTCTGGACTATCTGATACGGCTGAAATTCTATTTAGAGCATCATATGCCAACCATATAAAACCTTCATTTGAATACCATGTGAAATCATAATTTTTAAATTCAATTATATCATCTGTCCCCCATGAGTTAGCAATCTTAAATGCACCCTTTTCACCTGGATCAACTATGCCATTATTATTAATGTCAACCCATATATGATCATTATATCCTACTATTGTCATAACATGTCCATCAGCATCAATAACTGATTTTCCACTTGCGTAAGCAGCATAATCATTTTCAAACATGTCATCTTTCTCAGTAGCTGGATCATCTCCAACAGTTGTAAATCTCCATCCAGTGATATTTGTTTCCAATACAAGAACATGTCCATTATTAATAAGCTGTTTAATTTTATTAAGGCTTTTGCTTTGAGGATTTTTCACAGGTGTATTCTCATTACTCTCATCCCATATCTCAACATAACCATAGTTATCAATTCTATAGTCTAGCGCATTACGCCAAATAGACCTTTCAACAGGCCACTCTAAATAATTTTCTTTGATGTCTCCATTGTTATCATATGGAAATTCATTCCATGTTGCCGCCCCTGATTTCAAAAACAATCTATAGGAATCAAATACTGACATACTATAATTCTGACCACCATTTGTAAGATTAAATGTCCATTTAGGCGAAAACTTTTTTACATTATCAACATCATTCTTTACGTCCCATCCCTTTTCCATACCAATCATATGTGTTAATTGATAATATGTAGTGTTAAAAGCTGAGCAAGATCCAATTGAACCCTGATCGCCAATAGGCGGAAAAGATTTAAGCTCACTATTATCAACTGCAGATGGCAGTAATGTGTCAGCATCATTTACTGAAAAAATAGATACCGCCCAATCAGAGTTTTGATTATATTTATTATGTCTTTCTTTTTCTATTCGATGTTTTGCTAAATTATTAGGTTTAATATCCTCAGGACTTAGCAAATTTTCTTTTATCCATTGGTGCTCGTCTTTTTCAAATCCTGCATGTCCAGATACAAACTCTCTTAAATTAGTCTTAGCTGCATTTAAATATGTGTATTCTTTTAATGTAAATGTAAATATACCTTCTGTAACAATGTAGGAAAAAATGAAAACCGTTAAAAAAAGCTTAAATAACTTTATTTTCATTCTAAACATCTCCCCTAAAATAAAAAATCCCTATCTAAGATAATAATAACATATCGCAGCGGAAGCTGCAATCAAAGTAGTAAGTTCCGCTGCGATAAACAGATGAACTATATCTTCTAAAAAAGTTTGCTAAAAAAGCAAACTTTTTGAGAAGAATAGTATATTGCAGAAAAAGCTGCAATCAACACATCTCAATAGGTTATATTTAAATAAAGTGTTCAAAAATTTTCCATTAACTTAGATTCGGAAGTTTACAGCATGTTAATTATAGCTGTTTATTTTTCTGTAATGCACCATCTTTACCTAATGAAAAAAGCAGTTTTACATCAGTTTTTAAAATCTGAGACACCAAATCTTCTGCAGAACCAACAGGATTATTCACATCATGAATTGGAAACTCAGTATCAAAAAATTCAAAAAGTTCATATTCCAATTCTTCAAAATCCCTATCATTTAACTGTGTTGATCCTTCTAGTTTGAAGAACTTAATAAACTCTTCTTTCCTTTGCTCATATACATCTATTAACAATTGTTTTAGCGTATTGTGTAAATAATTTATTGCAATGTTATCTAAAAATGAAGACTTATTATCTATATCATTTAGATAGTCGTTATCACCATTTAACATTGTCTCAAAATCAAACATAAAGTCGCCTAGTTCATTATAATTATTTATATTATAGTTCCCATGCTTGCTTATGCTTTCAGACTCTTCATTATACTCATACTTATTTTCAAACAAGATTATATAAGCAAAACTCTCTGCAACTTCCTTTATAAAATAATCCATTTTCTCTTTAATTTTTTTCTTAAATTTAAAATAAAACCATTCATATGTTAAAACTGAATTAAGTTTACTTTTAATAAGGTTTATATCCTTCTCTTCTAAGTAGTCCGACAAGTCATCACTTTTTAAATATACTCGTATGATAAACATTGGTTTTTTATCTATAAGTTTAAGTATAGTATCCCTAAGCTCATAACTCTCAATTGTATGGTCAGCTATTCTTTCTCGTATTTGTCTTGGAAATTGCCTTAAAAGGCTCTTTTTCATTCTACCTTACCCTTCCTTTCACATCATTGTCATTTATATTCGAGTGAATAATATTTAAATAAAGAAAATTATAGAAGAAACATTATGAAGCAAGTTAAATTTCTGGAATATTTTTCTTTACATTTATTACATATCGCATCGGAAGCTGCAATCATAGTAGTTAAGTTCCGTTGCGATAAACAGATGAACTATATCTTCTAAAAAGTTTGCTAAAAAAGCAAATTTTTCGAGAAGAATAGTATATCTTTATATTCTCTATTCTTGACATACATTTAACAATTCAAAACCAGATTTTTCATCTAAAAGCCTTTTTGCATCTGTATCAAGTATTTCAAATATAATCACTTCTCCAACAAGCCAAGTTTTTACACCTTCCCTTAAACACCCAGTTATAGTTCTCTCACCTCTCCCTAGTGCTCCATGAATATGTAATATGCTTTTTCCCTTGCAATTTGGAGCAATCAGTCCTGATGCGACAACCTCATGAGCTTCATTAAAAGAATAGATCATTTTTGAAGGTGGAAGTTCTTCTGTTTTTTTAGGACCCACAACTATATTTCCCTTATCTACACCTCCAAAAAAAGTAACATGGCCAACCTTAATACCTTTCTCATCTGCAAATTTATCTATACACTCAGGAATCATATCTCCATCTTCTAATCTTATTACAAAAACTCGTCCAATTTTTCCTTCTGATACTTTCATTTTTTTACTCCTTTTTTGTATACTAAATTTTCCACAAACAACTTTTCAAAGAAACTCGTGACATTGAGCCCCTCTCTTTTAATGTCTTTTACTGCTTTCAAAAACTTCTATTAAAAGCTTGAAACACTAAGCCACTTCTTATTTTTCACTTCACTGGTTTTAAAGCTTCCTTCTCACGTTCAAAAGTCTGCTTTCTTCTTGTGTATAAATGAGTTCCAATGTTAAATATTATAATCAAAACAGTAGGTATTATTAAACCATAAGGATTGTCTCTGATTTTTATTGCCTTAGAAGAAAAATAAACTGATACTATCGTTCCAGGCAATGATCCCCACAAACTACCTATAGCATAATCCCTTAATGATATATTACTAACTGCACACACTATATTAGTAATTGAGAAAGGTAAAATAGGTATCATTCGCATATTTCCCACAATTAGCATTCCATGTTTATCAATTTTTTCTGGTATATTATACTTCATTACATCTTTATTTTTATATACTCTATTTAAAACTCCTGTAATTAATTCTCTTCCCAAAATTCTATATATTAAAAAACAAATATTTGTAGCAACGTTAGTTGCAAGCCAAACAATAATTACTCCGGGCCAAAACCCAAAAATAACGCCTCCACCCATTTTCACCCATGATATTGGAATAAATAACAATGAAGTGATAACAATTCCTACAATGTAAATAACGTATATATATGGATTGTTTTTAATTAATATAAGCCAGTCGGTAAACTCTTTTATATTTTCAATCGAAATCTTTGAATAAACAAAAATTATACTGCATAAAAAAACTACACCTGCTACAATTTTAATAGTGCTAATCTTATTATTCATATATAATAATCCTCATATAAAAGTTCGGAACTTTGAGCCCCTTTGATTTTGATTCTTCCACGACCTTCTATTATCTTATCATAAAATACACAATAAACATACTTTTTTTCTATTTTACAAGGGTATAAATCATGTGTATAATATATTAATCAATATATTACAACTATAACTTTACTATTTTGAAAATACTTTTCAGACATAGTAGCTGTGTAATTTAAGTTTCAAGAATATTTCTCTTCACATTCACTAAATGCACACGTTTGTGTTTTTTATATTGACAAAACCCATTTCTATTATATAATGTATAATTATAATTATCTAAATTCTGTCACACATATTCACCAAAACTTATAAACAGGCAAGGAGCAAATATGAAAAAATCTAAAGTAATTTTAATAATAAACTTAATAATTTTAGTCCTTTGTATACCTGGTATTTTTGCATTAAATAATTATCTATCTAAGCAAATCCCTGAAATTATTGAACCTGATGCCTCTCCAATTCCGGGTGATGAGACTATTACAACTGAAGAGCCTGAATTAGTTGAAGAAATTGAAGATATTGACGAGATTGAAGAGATAATAGAGCTAGAAATAGTGTCCGAGGCTATGCCTTCTAACCATAATTTTAATTGGGATGTTTTAAAAGAAAATACTATACTTGAAAACTACAATAATAGTGAATACATAAGTTTTGACTCCTATTTAAATTACAATGACATCAAAGGTGTAACCACATTTAGGGGAAATAATTATAGGAACTCTGCAAGCTTTGGTTATGTTAATGCTACTGAGGAAAAGCTTGAAAACATATGGGATATTAAAATTGGTTCAATAGACACTTGGACAGGAGTTGGTTGGAACGGTCAACCTGCTATAGTAAAATGGGATGAAAAATTACAAAAAAAAATGAACCTCTATAAAGATAAAAAAAATAAAAAAGATTTGGTTGAAGTTATCTATGCTGCTCTAGATGGCAAAATATACTTTTTAGATCTAGATGATGGATCCTATACCAGAGATCCAATAAATGTAGGTGCACCATTAAAAGGCAGTGTTACAGTTGACCCTAGAGGTTATCCTCTTTTATATTCTGGCCAGGGAGTTGATGAAGTAAATGGTCAACGGGTTCGGATAGGATTTAGAATATTCAGTCTTATTGATCAGAAAATGCTATACTTCCTAGATGGTATAGACTTAATGTCTTACAGATTATGGGGAGCTTTTGACTCAACCCCCCTTGTTCATAAAGAAACGGATACATTAATTTTGGGTGGTGAAAATGGACTCGTTTATTCTATTAAATTAAATACAGATTTTAATTTAAGCAAAGGAGAACTATCTATAGATCCTGATATAACAAAATATAGATATACTTCTCCCATAAATAGAAGACTAGGCATAGAAAATTCAATTGCAGCATACAAAAACTTTGGTTATTTTGCTGACAATAGTGGAACTTTTAAATGTATTGATTTAAATACTCTAACCCCTGTATGGGTTAGGAATGTTACTGATGACTCAGACAGTACCGCAGCTATAGAAGATTTAGGAGGAACAAATGTATTTGTCTATACTGCAAATGAAGTTGATTTGCAAGGTGAGAACGGATATAGCTATGTAAGAAAAATACATGCTCTATCTGGTGAACTCATCTGGGAAAAAGGTTATAAGTGCACTTATAACGCAGTACTAGCTGGAGGCGCATTAGCTTCTCCCGTCGTTGGAAAAAATGACATAAGCAATTTAGTAATATACAAATTGTCTAGAGCTTACAAACAAAATGGTGGGAAACTAATAGCATTTGACAAAGAAACTGGTGAAGAAGTCTGGGTTTTAGATATGGACTTTTATTCATGGAGTTCACCCGTAGATGTTTATACTAAAAATGGTAAGTCATATATTATTCAATGTGATTCTGGAGGAAATATGCTTTTAATAGAAGGTTCAACTGGCAAAATACTTGACAGAATACCTCTTGGAGGAAATGTTGAAGGTTCTCCAGCTGTATATGATGATATAATTGTAGTTGGAACAAGAGGTCAAAAGATATGGGGTATTCAAATTAAGTAACCCCTCTGACATGGGTGCATGTAACAAATGTTTAAAAAAACATTCGCCAAACTAATGTTTCGCAATTTAAAGCCTGTAAATACTCATCGTAGCCAAGTAAAACTCTCTTAGGTGTGAAATTCCTTGTCGTATTAACAGGCTCTAAAACTTGCTTCACAATATTTCTCTTGACTTAAATAACATGCACTCACATTTCAAATTAATGGTGTGCTACTTAACACTATTAACTGCATTTTCTGCAAATTCTGTTGTTACAATATCTTCATAGGGAAGTTTTCCCCTTAATTCTCCAGCTTTTATCATAACTTCTTGAAGACGATCAAAAGCATCTTTTCTCATAATTGGGTCACTGCTCCATGCATCATATTTTTTATATCTTTGGGCAACTTTTATTAAAATATCTTCGTCTGCATCTGGAAAAGATGGTTTAATAACCTCAGCAATTTCCTCCGGTGTATGATTTTCAACCCATATTTGCCCCTTATATATTGCATTTGTAAATCTTTGAATTAAATCTTTGTTTTCTTCTATGTAGCTCTTTCTTGCAAAGTATGCTGTGTAAGGTATTTCTCCACTTTCTTCACCAATAGATGCAAGCACACATCCTCTTCCTTCCTTTTCAAGCATTGACGCGGTAGGCTCAAACAAAGTAACATAATCTCCATAACCACCTGTAAAAGCTCCTGCCATGAGAGCAAACTGTATGCTGGTATCAACATATACATCTACATCAGGAACTATATAATTTTGTTTAAGCACGTACTCTAAAGTCATGTGAGGAACGCCTCCTCTTCTACCACCAATTATAATGCTATCTTTAACACTTTCCCAATTAAACTCATCATCTGGATTTCTTCCAACAAGAAATGAGCCATCTCGTTTGGTGAGCTGGGCAAAGACCAATGCATAGTTTTCACTGCCTTCATTATAAACATAAAGTGCTGCTTCAGGTCCAGCAAAACCTATGTCTGACTGTCCTGACAAAACAGAAGTCATAACCCTGTCTGCCCCTTGGCCTGTTGTAAGTTCTATTTCAATGCCCTCTTCCTCAAAAAAACCCAGATTCAATGCAACATACTGGGGTGCATAAAAAACTGAATGAGTAACTTCATTTAAGCGCACCTTTTCATATTCATTTTCACCACATGCACATAGGAGAAGTAACATTACTGATAATACAGCAAAAAACCTTTTCATAAAAACACCTCCAAAATCAGTATATTCTGTTGACCTGCAATGGTGAATCATCTCCTCTAAAAATCCTTATTTTTAAGTAAACTCACTTTATTTTAACAATAAGTCTTTCAACATAAGCTACTACCTGATACATTAATGCTGCTGCTAAAGAAAGAATTAATACACTTGCCATAACTAAGTCAAGCTGAAATACCTGTCCACCATAGACAATAAGATAACCTATTCCTGCTCTTGATACCAAAAACTCTCCTACTATTACTCCAACCCAAGATAATCCCACATTAACCTTAAGTGCATTTACAATAACAGGCATAGATGATGGTAGTATTACTTTTAGCAAAACTTGAAGCTTGCTGGCTCCAAAGGTTTTAACAAGCTTAACCTTATCTTTATCCACTCCAAGAAATCCATTTAAAACTTCAAGTATAGTGACTACTATAGATATTGACATAGCTATTACAATTATTGCCGCAGGCCCAGCACCTATCCAAACTATAAAGACAGGTCCTAATGCTATTTTAGGTAAACTGTTTAATACAACAAGATAAGGCTCCATCACCTTTGACAAAAAATCAGACCACCATAGGATAACAGCTATAATTGTACCTAGAAGTGTACCCAACAAAAATCCCACAACTGTTTCTCCACAGGTTACACCTATGTGTTTAAAAAGATGTCCTTCTTGGTAAAGGTTTGAAAGTGTCCTTATAATCCTGGAAGGCTGGCTAGTTATAAATGGATCTATAATTTTATATCGTGCAGTTACTTCCCATAATATAAAGAATAAAACTAACAAAGCAATTTGAGTAAGCAATATAGATAATTTCCGTATTTTTATTTTTCTCAAATACTCTTTATGCTCACCTGATACAACTGGCTCTTTTATATTAAACATAAACATCTAGCTCCTTCCATATCTTATTAAAGTACTCTCTGAATTCTGGTGCTTCCCTTGATGACAATGTGCTTTTCTTATCTACAGATAATGCAATATTATGAATACTTTTGACACTTCCCGGTCTTTTTGATAGCACCATAACTCTGTCTGACAAACTAATACTCTCAGCTATGTCATGAGTAACAAGTATTGCTGTTTTGTTTTCTCTCTTGATTATTGAGTAAATATCATCTGCAACAGAAAGCCTTGTTTGATAGTCAAGGGCTGAAAAAGCTTCGTCAAGAAGGAGTATTTCTGGTTTTGATGCAAGAGTTCTTATTAGAGCTGCTCTTTGCCTCATTCCACCTGATAATTGGGAGGGATATTTGTCTTTAAATTCAGCAAGACCATACATATCTAAAAGATTTAATACATAATTCTTATTTTCTTCAGTAATTTTTTTTCTGATTTCAAGTCCTAAAAGTACATTTTGAAATATATTTCTCCATTCAAAAAGATAATCTTTTTGAAGCATATAACCAACCTTTTCGGAAGTTCCTAAAACTGGTTTGCCATCTATCAAGACCTGTCCTGATGACGGAATTATAAGTCCTGCTATCAGAGAAAGAAGAGTTGATTTCCCACATCCGCTTGGCCCTACAATACTAAAAAACTCACCCTTTTTTACTGAAAAATTTACATTCACTAAAGCATCTGTTTCACCATTTAATGAATGATACCTCATAAACAAATTACTTACCTCAACCAAACATTTCATTTTACCCCCCACCCCCAGGTCTTTATATCAGTATATTACTTTTATATGCAATATGTTCGCTAAACAAACTCCTCCTACATAAGGAGGCAATTCTATAAATGGCAAAAAAATACCCATGTATTCTATGAAAGGTAGGAGAACACATGGGAATGTTTAGGGGAGTAATTTGTTTTTTATTAAATTCAAATAATATATCGTAATAGTTGCTAAATAACATTAGTCTTTTTTATAAAGTTTTTAAAATATTTTTTTTATTATTAATTAGTGTGCATTTAATAAATGTGAAGAATAATATGTACCTTATTAATTACTTTGCCTTTACAGGATTAAGTACTTTATCAATTTCACCTATGCCTAATGCTCCATTATGGTTATTGCCCATGCTGAGCAAGCTCCCGTCTTCTTTTATTGCTATTGTAAAATCTCCTCCAGCTGATATAGCTTTAACTCCCTTTAATTGTTCTATTTCTACTGGTATTAATCTGTTTTCATTAGTTCCATCACCTAATTGACCAAAACTATTATCTCCCCAACCCCAAACTGTGCCATCTTCTTTCATTGCAATGGAGTGATCTCGTCCTGCTTCAATTACCACTACGTTTTCAAGTCCTTCTACCTGTACAGGAACCCGGCTTCTAGTTGTTGAGTTGTTTCCAAGTTGACCCTGGCTATTTTTACCCCATGCCCATACAGTTCCATCTTCCTTTAACGCCAGCACATGAGCCATACCAGAAGATATGGATATAACATTTTCTATATCTTCTACTTTAACAGGCACCAAACTTATATTATTAGGTCTACCATTACCTAACTCACCATTTAAATTGTATCCCCATGCCCAGACTGTGCCATCCTCTTTTAGAGCTACCGAATGATCCTTACCTGTTGATATGTCAATTATGTCTGATAGACCAGTTGCTTCTACACTAGAAACAAAGTTGTCTCCAAAATTATTATGATGATTTTGAGAACCATTTCCCAATTGCCCCCAATAACTATCTCCAGATGAATACACTTTTTTGTCATCTCCAATTGCAACTATATGCTTATCTCCAACAGCTATTTTTTTAAAGCCTTTAAAAAACCCTATCTCAGAAGGAGACAATAAATTATTTGCCACAATTGATGTAGCATACATCATAATAGTTCCGTCTTTTCTTTCTAATACTGTTCGAGTTGGACCTGCAACAATGTTATTAACTTCTGCTTCTCTGGTAATCTTAAAAGGTACATTGGCAATCTTATTTATCTGATTAACAGGATTATTTTCTATTAATTGATAATTTTCATTGTTTCCCCATGCCCACAAGCTGCCATCTTCATCCAATGCAACTACATGTCTTAGCCCAGATACTACTTTGGTTATTCTTGAAACATCTAGAATGTGAATAGGAGTATTTGAAAAATTCCCTTCACCATTTCCCAACTGTCCATATTTATTAGATCCCCAACTCCATGAGCTTCCATCATACTTTAGTACTGCTACATGATTTTCACCAACTGAAATGTATTTAACTAAATCCAATCCCTCAACCTTAGTTGGAGTGTTGTTATTCTCAGTAGTTCCATCCCCTAATACTCCATTAAAATTTTGTCCCCAGCTCCAGACAGTTCCATCATTTTTTAATGCTGCCACATGCTCTCCGGCTAAACTAACAGTTCTTATATTATCTATTCCTTCATACTTCTTTGGAGTATCATAAATTAAAAATGCCGAATAATTTTTACCCATTATTTCTGAATTATTATTTCCCCATAACCACAAACTACCATCTTCTTTTATTGCAGCAGAAACTTTCTCACCTGCTGTTATAAATTTTATATCCAAAAGACCATTTACTTTTACAGGTTCAAGGGTATTTAGTTCTAAAGTACCGTTTCCAACCTGTCCAAACAGACTAGCCCCCCATGCCCATACAGTTTTGTCATCTTTTAGGATCAATACATGATCTTGTCCAGCAGCTATCATTTCAACCCCATTTAAACCATTAACTTCTATGGGAGTAGACCTATTTATAGTAGTTCCATCACCAAGTTGTCCATTACTATTGTTTCCCCAGATCCACACTGTACCATCTGTTTTTAATGCAACAGAAAAATCACTTCCAGCTCTTATATCTTTTACTCCTGTTAATCCTTTAACCATAACAGGCCTGTTTTTTGAAATGTTTGTTCCATCACCTAATTGACCGTTATTGTTTCTTCCCCAAGTCCATACCGTACCATCTTCTTTTAATGCCATTGAATGATCTTTACCGGCAGATACCACGACAACTTTCTCCAAACTGTTAACATTGGCAGGTTCCGTCTTATTTAGACCTTCACCTATTCCCAATTTACCATAATTATTGTCACCCCATGTCCATACTGTGCCGTCATATTTTAAAGCAATTGTATGAAACTGTCCACACTCAACTTGTATATAATCGTTTCTAGTCTCTTTGGGAAATTCCGTTATACTTTCAATTATGTATCTTTTCAACAATGCATAATCAGTTGAATTTATCAAATTGTCTCCATTTAAATCAGCTGACCACAAGTTATCTTCAACTTCAAAATCTGATATAATCTCAAGTATATACCTTCTGAGCAAAGTTAAATCTGTTGAATTTACCTTGTTATCACCATTAATATCTCCTATTCTACCTGTTGGCTGTGGTATGAAAAACTCTTGATCTAAACTTAATTCATCTTTAACATCTACTGCTAATGAAGGCACAATTATGCTCATCACAATAATGCATAACAATGACAAATCCGTTATAATTTTTTTTAACATTAAATTTCCCCCTCAAAACGTATAAAGCTATCCTCATACTACCTAGATAACAGGCATAGAAAATATCTCTTATACTTTAATACTAATACAAGTTGAGAATAACTTCAATATATCAAAACTTCATTCTATTTTAATTTTTTATTGAGAGAATAAATAAATTTTGCAAATACTTGACAAACACCATGGTTGTATCTTTCCAACTATTGTTTTCAAATCCCCCTTAATCTTTTAATTTTTGCTTCTGTATCCTAATCTTATTTATTGAATCTAAAAATGGATTAATGCTAATAGAATATCTTATATTTTCAGGATCATCCTCTTTTCTACAAATCAAGTACTTTTCATTTTTTTCTACTTGTTTATTCAGTATAATATATCTAACATCATACTCCTTAGATTGGTAAACAATTGTTATGTATAAATACTCAATATTCTTTTCAATCTTAAAATGATATCTCTTATATTCATATAAAATAGATTTATCCTGCTCTACCTTCATGTAATGTCTAACCCTATCTAATAGTGATACCTCATGAATGTTATTTTTAGTCTGTTTTTCATATACATTTCTTTTTATACCCATAAATTGTTTATCTACAAAACTTGAATGACTATTATAATTGGGATCTGAATTCTTTGTAACATGTTGCTGTTGTTCCCTATATTGTCTCTGAGTTTCTCTCTTTTTTTTATTTATTTCCCTTCTGTTTTTTATATTTTGAAAATATTCACTTTTGAGTTCAGGAACAATTATTGCTCCACTGTTAATTTTTATTTTTTCCAATGGAACTTCTACTGAAATATAATTTAATAAAGTATTTTTTCCAACTATATCCCACTTTTCCCCTGTAAAACCTTTATATACTTTGCAAACTTCTTCTTTTATTGCGTAGAAATAAAGTTCTCTCTTATTTGACCTATAGTAAGTGCGTTGATAGGGAGATCCAATAGAAAAATTCATGTCCTCTTGTATAAAAAACCATATATCATTAATTTTATATTTTCTGTAGAGATCTCTTCTTTTTATAAATGTAGGATTGCTAAATTTTTTAAACTGAATTTCTATAGCTATTTTATAGTCTCCCAACTCAAAATAGATATCCGTAAAAAGTTCATTATTTATATAATAGTCAGGATAAACATTTACATCTGGAAATTGAGCTTTTACCCAATCAACAAACTTACAAACTAAATTATCATGTTTTACAGTAGTAGAATAGTCATAGGATCTATAAATTCCCATAGGACAATCCCCTAATTTATGATGATTAAAATGTGCTATCTTTTCTCCTTCTTCACAAAAATAGACAGAGGTTTTACACACAGGACAAAGCAGTTGTCCTCGTCTTCCAAGATTATACTTATCCTCTGTTGTATATCCTTCTTGTTTTGTTGTAAAGATTTTTCCATCATAAATGCAACTCAGCATTTTATACCACCTTACACAAATAAATAAATCATCTTAATTATATACTACCTTTTTATGTATACATTCATTTTTATAATAACTCTAATGGAGTACCGTAACTGGTTACATAAGCCGACTTCTGTGCCCGAGTAAAATCCCCCAACAGATTCTAAAGCTCCTTCTTCTTTAAGTTTGGCATTTTTTTCTCCACTGACCTTTTAAATATATCAATTAACTTAGCTACTTCAAGAATAGTTATTCTTTCGTTCTTTACTTTAATAACTAATTTCAAAAATTTACTCTGAACTCTTAACCGAACTTTTCTTCGCTGTGTTCATTTCAAAATTCTTACTTTTCAAAGTAACATTTAAATATTAAATGGTGTCTTTTTTTGTTTTATTTAGTGTTTATATCTAAATCATCACAAATATCTTTTGTTAATTTTGATAATATTTCTGTATTTAAATTTTCTTCATCGTCATAATTAGAAAATATCATTTGTACAATCTCTTCTCTACTTTCAAATAAATCTGGACAATAATTATTGTATAATTCATCTATTCTACTTGAAGTATAAACAATAGCTTTTTTAATGATTTTTCTCACATCTTTTTTATGAAATTGATAAAAGTCTTCTAGTAGAAAAGTTTCTTTACAATTTTTTATTTTTTCATTTGTTTCATCAATCTCAATTTTAAAATTATTTGAATTACCAAAAAAGAATTTAATGTCGTGCAAATCTTTTTCTGGTAGTTTATTTTTAACATTTAAATCCTTTTCATTATATAATCTTGCAGTAAACTTTACGCCTTTTCCAAACTGCTCTGAATACGGGTATAGTATTCTTTCTTTTACAGTATCTTTTTGGCCTTTTTTAAAATTACAAATATGGCAACTAGGTATAAGATTATATAAAGTTAAGGCAAAAAAGGGATAAATAGATTTAGGGTAAAAATGGTCTAGTTCCGGTCTTGCCTTACCTGTTTTAGAAATTATTGTGTTAACATAACTTCTGTTGCAATATGGACACACATTAATATCTAGATAACTGGCAAGAAAATATGCTGACCATTTATCTGTTTCCTTAACAAAGCTATCATAATCAAATATTTCTAAAAGATATTTTTTTACTAGTGCAATCTTTTTGTTATCTTTATCAGTTATACGTATCTTCAAATCATTTAAATCTTTTTTAAATTCACCTTTATTCTTGTATTTACCACTTTTTTCAAAGTAACTGTTATTATCTAATGCAAATTTTTGAATCAGTTCACAAAGATTTTCTATTTTGTTCAGTCGTCCTGTATTCATATCATTTTTTCTGAAATAAGGAATTTCATTCTCGTACTTATTAATTTCATCTTCGCACTTTTTAATTTTACATTGTAAGTCTAAATATTTATTGATAAAATCAAAAGAACAGTCATTTTCGATTGATATTGGAAAGTTAAGCAAATTTTCTTTATCCATTAAGATAATTTTTTTTAATAATGAATCTGGTGTATCTAATAATTCTTTTAAAAATTCAACAAAGGATTTGCCAAATTCATCCGAACAATTATCCTCTATTTCTTTTAATTTTCTATTAATTTTGTCACAAATTAATTCTTTTGTGTATTCATAATGTTTTTTCTCTATGTCTTTTATTTTTTCAGCATTAATATTAATCAATATCATCACAAGTACCTGCTTTCTTTTTTAATTCCTTTATTTGCTGACTTAATACTTTCATAACATTATCGATATTATTAATGCCTTTTAATTCAATCATTTTTTGTAATCTATCTTTTTCTTCTTCAAGTTCTCTTATTTTTAAAGAATAATTTTCTGTTGCTTCAGAGAACTTTTTATCGTAAAGCTTTTCTAATTTTGATTTTATTATATATTCACCAATGTTATTTATAATATGTTTAATTTCTTTTTTTCGGATTTCATCTACTTCTCCATCACTTGTAAGATCTTTTATTACTGCTTTTATCTTTTTAAGTGCAAATTCACCAATGGTGGTATCTAGAAAAAAATTATCAGTAAATAACGTATGTATATTAGCCCCAAATGTTTGTTTTTTTGTTATGTTATCAACTACTTCAATATTATCATTTTCTTTTTTATCTGTTTTTCTTAAGTGTATTACATTAGTTTTAGTTATATCTGTAAGGGCTATTGGATTATTAGCTGTAAAAACAACTTGTATTGTTTTACACTTAATTATCATTGGAATAAACTTTATCATTACTTCTAAAAATCTTCTTTCCCATTCAGGATGAAAATATGTTGCTGGTTCATCCAGTATAATAAATACATTATCATTTATTCTTTCATTTGAAAGTAAATGATTAAATCTGCTATAAAAATTCAGAAAGGCATGTTCTCCCGAACTTATTCCTGACCATTCAAAAAATAAAAATTTCGCCTCAGAATACAATTCTTTGTAGCTATTTAATAAACCCTTAATTAACTCTAAATCTTCTTTGTTAGTTTTCATTATTATACGGCCATACAAATCCTTCTTAGTAATTATTTCTACTGCATTATCATTATATTCATATTTATATGTTTTACTGTTAAATATTTCTGTTCCTTTAACCTTTACTTTCGAATAAAAACCATAAACTTTAAATTCTGTTGTGTCAAGATTTGTAAAGTTCAAAAATTCACTGATTAATTTTTTATATGAAATAATAACATTTTTAACGTCATCTATTTCAATTATATAGTCCTCATTAGTTTTATTTAACTCTTCAATACTTTTAATTGCTATATTTGAAAATTCAGTGAGGATTCTAATAATATCATTAAACGAGCTATAATCAATATCGGCCTCTTTTTTTTGCACGTTCTGTATGTTTTCTTCAAAAAACAATAATTGATTAAGATCTTCAAAAAATGCATCTAAAATTCTTTGTAAAAAGTGTCTTTCTATAACTTCTCTTTTCTTTTTATCATTCATAGTTTTTATATATTTCTCAAAATCAACATATCCTAAGTCATCATTAATACACATATTAAGCATGTTGTATATTTTTTCCTCCGACTTGTATTTATTAATTGTTTCATCTTCGCATCTCATGAATTTTCCATTTTCATAAATCATAGCAGTTTCTTTTCTCTCGTGAAAAATGTCAGTTGAAACGGATAATTCTTCAGGAAGTATAAAAGGTATTATGTCATATTTATCTTTATCCCCAACAAATTCAAGCTGTTTTATAAATTCATTTAAATAAAAATTTTTTATTATACCTTGGTTAAATTTGCTTTCTATGTTACGTTTGCGAAAAGGTTTAACATTCCCGCCCAACATATTGCTTTTATTAAAACTAATGTTTTCTTCATACCCTTTTAATAATCCCATTAGTGATATATCATAATAAGATTTTTCTTTTCTACTACTTACAATAGTATTATAATTGTCATAAAATACATTAGAAAAAATTATACTAGTTACTTTTTCAATAAATTCACTTCCTATAACTCTTTGCAGGTCTGTTCTTTTTGTGTTATCTTTTTGTTTCATGCTTTCCTTGTTGTTTTCATCATAAACTATAATCTCAAATTTGTATTGCTCCTCATTTTTAATTTTATCATTTTCATAAAGAATCTCAATCTCACCAGTTAATTTCTTTAACACTATTTTATCAATAAGACTTTTATAGAAAATAACTCTTATTTTATTGTTTAAATTTGCAGCCAAAATTCTTTTAAATACCCATGAATCATTTTCTGTTATTTGCCTTAAAATCCCACCGTCATGTAACATTCCACTTAAAGCATCTAAAACTGTAGTTTTTCCCGAGCCATTTTTACCTACTATTGCTGAAATATTTACTATTCTTGATTGTTCATTTGAACTATTATAGAAGTCCTTAAAATAATTTGAGTTTTCATTAATAATTAACTCTTTATTTTCTTTTTTATACTCAAAAATATATTCTCCACCAAAATTAAATCCCTGTTCTTTAATCTTTCTATATTTGTCGACCCAATAATATAATAATTCCAAAATAGCACCTCCACAAAACATGTGTATTTTTCTCTGTTTAGATAGTTTTTAAAACTTACCTATCTCAAGCTAATGACCTACAAAAAACCTGTTTTCAATCACTATCATTTAAATTCATCTTCAAACTTTAACAATCCTCAATGAACTCTTGAAGTAAGACGCTCTCCTTTTCATCTTGTATCTTTTGAATACACTCATCTAAATATGCTCTATGTTCTATATAATTGAACCCCTTTAGCTCATCTTTAATATCATTAAGAAAAGAAATTCTATCTTCTAATATAGGAACTTTACTTCCTGACCACGAGATGATATTTGACATTAATCTAATTTTTCTAAAATCAGAATACAAACAATTATATTTACAAAATAGCAATATAGAATCTTTTTTTCGCTTATTTGATAATTGGCGTATTATCTCAAATATAAAAATCGTTGAATCCATATCTTCATTATTTTTTTTAATATAATTATTTATCCAATTATCTTGTTTCAAGCATTGTTCACTTTTCCCTCTTCTGCATGTTAAAAGTCTTTCACCTATCCAATTAAATTCATAAAATGAAGGTCTTAAGTTTTCTTTTAGTGCTTTCATAAAAACTGTAACTAACTCATCATAATTATCTTGATTCCAAAAAATATCTAAATTAATATGATTTATATAATAGCTATTATTACTTAATATTTCTTTCACAAAAGTTGAAATATAATTAATATCCTTTTTAACTATTTGGATTAGCAGTTGTCTTTTTCTGTCTACACCAACTCCACTTTTTAAAGCATTGATATAAGCAATTTTTAAAACATTCAGGTTATCTTTAAAAGAATTTACAAATTCACTACTTTGAAAAGAATTTCTCATATCTATCTGATTTAAAAATGTAGAAATCACCCGATGATATTTTTTATCCAGCCCATTCATTGCTTCAACATATTTTATAATAAACCCTTGATACAGTAAATTAATTCTGAAAACAGTAGTCAAAGATAATGTATATACTCCATCTTCTTTTCTTTGCTCAAGCAGTTTTTCTATAAAATATTTAGGTGTTTTTTCTTTGATTTTGCTATCAGGAATATTGTTATAAATACAGTTAATCCACATACTCTTATTAATAAATTCAACACTGCTAATAAATTTAAGTGCATTATCATAACCTAATATATCAATTAATTTATTTACTAATACATTGCAAGTAAATTGGTCACCAAATGGTGTTCCATGTTTAATATAGGACTTTAAAATTTTTACAAATTTATTTCTGTTATTTTTAAATGACTCAAACAGTAATTTAATTACTCTAGAAATAGTCCATTGATCCCAATGGTAAAAGTTGTAGCTTTTTAAAGATATCCAAAGACTATCGAATTCCTCGTCTGTTGTTTCAAGAGAGAATTTATATATTTCATTTTTATAATCTTCTGTATTTATATTCAAATCTATTTTATCATAATCATAAATGGACAAGTATAGCATAAAAATATGGTTATTTTTAAATTCCAGTAGCATTTGAGGATAAGAAACACTTCTTTGTTCACAGATAGTTTGAAAATGATGGATAATCATACAATTCTCAAAGTTTTTTGTATCTAGTAAATTGGAAAAGCTATTGGTAAATGCAAGAATATCTTTCTCTAGTATTAATTTATTCTCGCCTGACTTAAAATACCCTGAATAATCCAGAAGAGTTTTTATTGTAAACCGTTTATGTTTAATATTGTAAAACATAAATGCTAAAGCCTCAAAGCATCGTGACCGTATTTCAAAGATTTCTTTGCATTTTGGTAAGTCAAACTGAATAAAATTTACTGTTTTATTTTGCTTGCTTTCTGTTTCAGAGAAGTGATATCTTAAACAGTTTGATATACAGAAAGTTAAACATAAAGCTAATTTTAAAGTATTTTTATCTTTATAATACTCAATAAGTTTCTCAAGTAAAAATCTTTCTTTCTCAAAACTATATTTATAAGAATTTTTATCAAATCCTAATTTTTCTCCAAAGAAAAAATAAAAATCCATTGGATACTTTGAATTCTTCTCTAAAAAGTAAAAAGCTACTTGTAATGCTTCTTCAAAGTACTTAGTATACTTAAATCCTGTTAACAATTCTATAATTTCCGATTCAAATGCATGAACATTACTTGTTTTATCAAAATCATATGTACCAAAATCTGTATGTTCTTCGCTCATCTGATCTATTTCTTGTTTTATAAAACTAAGAGTCTGTAAAGGTATTGCTTCATAAAAACTTTTCACAAACTGAAATACTCTATCACTCGATTGTACTTTTATTTCTGCCCATGATTTTTTAATTTCAGTATCAATATATTGAATAATTTCTTTATTACGAAAAAGATCAACAATAGTATTAAATGCATAAATAACTCTTTTTGTGTTATTAAAAAATGTACTGCGTATCATATATGATGGGGTAATCCACTTTTCTTTGCAAAAAACATAGTATAGCAAATAGTCTCTCAAATTCTGATCTTCGAATTTTATAGCTAGATCATTAAAAATGCTAACAATTTCTTTATTATGTAGACTGTAGCAAATTTCAATAAACTCTTCAAAATCAATTCCCTTTTCTATTGCAATTTGAATAGGTTTTTCTTTTTCTCTAAGTATCAGAGAATCAAAAAAAGCAATCAGTGTTGCTGTAATAATTTCTTTTCGATTCATACTATCTATTATTTCTGCAAAATAAATATCAAAGATATCAAAAGCATTGTTGATTGATTCAAATGAACCTTTATTACCACATTCTGCTGCCATAATAGCTAAACGAATATTCCCCTTTGATATATTCTTAATCTTATTAATAGTTATATCATTTTTAATATTATAATTCTCTACAATAATCTTTTCAATACAATTATCATCAAGCGATTCTAGCTTGTAAATAGAAGGCTCTAAAACTTTTTTTGTTCTTTTAAGTAGTATTTCTTTTGCATAATTTCTTACAGTCATTAATACTTTCAAACTATGTTTACGCTTTCTAGAAGTGCATAAATCAAACAAGTGATTTATCTGTGTAAGCTGATCTGCATCATCTATAACAACAAGAAAATCTTTATCATCTGTAAATGTTGAGTGTAAATCATCATAAATTGATTCATTATTAGATTTTATAATTTTAACGATACAGTTGTTCTCTTTTCTGTAAAGTTCTGCTGCTTCTAGTGCAAGACGTGTCTTTCCAACTCCAGACTTTCCTAAAATCATTATAACTTTTTCTTTATTTAATAATTTCAATAAATCTGTAATTTCTTTTTCTCTGCAAATTAGTGTTGTATCCAATGGTGTTGAATATATATTTCTAGAAGTATATTCGATATATTCTCTTTTGTCAAAAATTTGGTTTGTATCGATTTGAATAGATAAAAAATCCTTTGCAATAGCTTGATATTTAAAAAATAAATCCTGTGAAAGCTCTCCTAGACCAATAAGCATAGTGTTCTCATAGTGTTTGCAAATTTGCTTGCATTGACCAGGACTAATATTTGTAGATGTATGGCAGCAAATTATTTGTGATATATCTTTTATTTTAATTCCAGTTTTTAATTCATCTAAACAGGAGAGAATATCATTTTCTAATTTTGAATAAGGTTTTTCGCTAACTGAACCGTAAACAATAAGAATAAATTTTCCTTCATCAGTTATAACATAAGAATCTGGAGTACCTTTTGTTGTTTTATCTGTCCCAGCATGTGAGCCTAATGGCATAATATTTTTAAATTCAAATCTTTTGTATAGATATGCATCCATTAATTTTTGATATGCTCCACCACTAAGTTCTCTTATTGCATTTTGAATTTGATTTATTTTTGACATTCTACTCCTCCATAAATCAGTAGCAAAAATTTTGTTTTAAATCTATATATTATATTTATCATTTTTGCAATGATGTTTACCATTCATTAACTTTTCTTTTGAGTATTTTAAGCTCAAAATAGGATTTATTAAAACATTGTGATTATAATTATACATCATATATGAGTATATTTTTCATAAGTTTCTTTTTCATGAAAACAGTTCTGTTCTCTATTAATAAAATTGTTTATACTTTCATATGCTAAATTTATATTTCTATAGTCAATTTTCCTACTAAGTAACTCCACACTCATCCCGTTATTTCTACTATAAACTTATTAAAATTATTTCCATTAAACGACTTATCAAGCACTTATTTTTTAATTGAAAACTATCTATCTTAACCAATATTCTACAAAAAACCAGTCTTTCCTCTTTTTTTATATCTAAACCTTCATAAACTTTTTCTGTATTAGTTAACATCTCATGAGAAATAATAACTTTTTTCTATTCAAACCAACACATAAAATTTCTATAGAAGAAACTCTATAAAATTATTTATGAGTCAAAAATAAGGTGTTTTGTAATAATAAATAGAATACTGTATATTTTCAAAAAAGAATTCCAGAGAAGAATTGTTATATATTATTGTAAAAAATTAAATTTTTATTATCCCTGAATAGAAACTGTTGATATACTTTGATGTATTTCCTTCCATACAAACAATAGCTGTCGTAATGTCAAATAACAAATTAAAAGGAGCAAAACTATAGTCTACTCCTCATTAAGGAATTACCATTTCATCTATCTAATTTATTCAATAAAACATTTACCTCTCAATATTCTGGTTATTTTAGATTACTATTCCTGTTTTAGAACTTGTATGTTGTAAGTTTAAATCAACTGTCGTTTTTATTCTTATACCCAACTTATTTCATTACTTCTAACGACATAATTATCTCCTTCTACATAAAGAGAACCCGCATCTAGCAAGTCATTCAAATATCTCATGATTAAATTAATCGAATATTGCTTTAATAAACTAGAGTCTTTTTGTAAATCAGAAATATTAAACTTTCATTTTTTGTTCAAAATAACATTAGTAATTATAAAAGCAGCATCTACTGATTCTACTTCTGTCAATATTGTTTTAATTGCTCTACAGCAAACATTAATGAATTATACTCATCCAATGTTAGATCAAGAAAAGATAAATAATCTTCATCTTCTATTTCATATCCCCCATATCTTCCAGGAGTAGAATTTATGTAAATACCTGCTTGTTCAAGATCATCCTTATATCTATTGACATTGCGTTTGTCAACTTCTAGTTCATCAGCAATTTCTTGTATTTCCATTTTTCCTCGGCTTTTAAGTAATATTAGCATCTTTAACGTATTGGAAACTTTACTCATATTTAAACCTTCTATTTTTATTTAATGTAAGAGGCTTTTGATTAACCCATTTTACTATATTTTAAAACTGACTACATATCTCAATGTTCCTAATATAGAACGTTTTTTCTTTTAATAAACAAAGAAAAACTCTGACCATTTGTTTAGATGAAGCATACCCTCTTGCCAAATTTATATTTTGCACGAAATTCAAAAATAGATAGATATTTGCGTTCTCATTATAACATATCAAATTTTGCATTTCTATGTTAAATTTATAGTTTTCTAAAAAATACATTTATTTGCTCTATACTAAAATGTAAAAACATAAAAGAATGATAATTTTATGTCTTCAAACAAATAAACTAAACAAGAAAAATTCGTAAACTTAGAGTCTATTTTAATGAGACAAGGTCAAAAGGCTCCTGTCTAGATCTGGCAAAAGCTAGAGATCGCATCAAAGGCTTACCTAGGCAAAAGATTCAAAGTTTTATACTTATACATTATCAGGGGATTTTATAGAGTAAACTTTCTGTCTCAATATTTTTGTAATTTTTTGATATATGAAAATACAAAAGACAACTCTCTTTTTAGTAACACCTTTAGGAATGTAATCATCTATCATAATAACCAAATCAGCCACATCAAAGTAATCTCCTAAGCAACCAACAACCAAAACAGTTGAAACTTCATATTCCCTGTATAGATGTTTGGTATGTCTTAATTACAATAAAATAAGACTATCAGTTAAGTAGTCTTATAAACATCTCCTCTATTACCTATATTTATTACTCTAATTAAAAGCACATCATTATACATTTCATAAATAATTCTATACTCGCCAACACGTAGACGATACTGTGATAGACCCTTTAATTGTTTAATATCGCCATCAAAAGGTAATTTATAAATCGCTTTTAAAATACGTTGTTGTTCTTTTTGTTCAAGCTTTAAAATAAATTTCTGAGCCTTCTTTGATAATTCAATTTTGTAATTCATCTGGATTTAACCCCAATTCTTTTACAAAATTATTTATATCAATATATTCTTCATTATCAGTTTCCGCTTCTTTTATAAGGTGTAAATCAAGTTCATCAGGTTTTACAGTTGGAATGCTTAGTATTTTAATACTTTTCATTATATTAAATATTTGTTCCACTTGCTCATCTGTAAGGTTATCTATAAGCTTGTGTGTTAGCTTTTTAATATTTGACATACTATCACCTCTTGCCAATATAATTATAGTAATATTATACTATAATTATCATTTGAGTACAATATATATTCAATAGAGTCATTTTCCCTCCTTGATATTGTTTAAATTATTTAATTTATCTAACATATTTTTATTATATAACATAGTTATATATCAAGCATACATATTAAAAATGCGTCTACTGATTCTACTCGCATAATTTTAGAGACAGGCTATGCGAAGAAAAGCTTAAGGATATATTTACCATGCTAAGATCATATTAGGCAATGTACTTTGCTTAAGGATCTTGTAAGATAAAAAAAATTAGATCTTAATAAAATCTTATGCTATAAAAAAATTTATAAAAAAATATTGACTTAGACCTCAGGTATTAGTTTATAGTAATCATTAAAGGAGGCGATTAAGTTGAAAATAAGTGAAGTTATAAAGTTAACCGGTCTTACAAGAAAGTCAATACTTTACTACGAAGAACAGCAATTGATTAATCCTTCAATAAATAACAACAATAATTATCGGGATTATTCTCAAAAAGACATTGATAGACTAATAAAAATCTCTATCTTACGGCAAATGGATGTACCAGTTAATCAGATTAAAGATATTCTAGAGAACCCTTATAAAATGAAAGTTATACTTGAATCTCATTTGAATAAACTTCAACAAAGCATTGAAAAAATAGAAAGAACGGCAGGTATTTTAAAAACATGTTTATCTGATTTTGATAGCAGTAGTAACACATCTAAGCTAACCAACCAATTACTGTTACTAAAGGACTGTCTTCAAATGGATGCAAAAGGACGAAAAGGCTTTATTAAGAAAGAAATTCAACGTATTTTCCCTGGCTCTTTAGGTAAAGCTTTTTTTCTTCAGTATGGTGCATTTTTAAATGAACCAGTAGACACTGTTGAAAAAAATACTGCTTGGGTTTCACTTGTTAAATATTTGGATAAATTAGAGGAGATTGATGATTTAAATGACAGTCTATTTCCTGAGGAATTTGTTAAAATATATTCTAACTTGCCACATGACAAGCTTGACCAAATAGAAAATACTATATTCAGCAGCCTAAAACAAATTGTTTCATTTACTGATAAAGAATTTCAAGAATACAAGTCTAAAATTTATGAAAGCTTATGCAATAGCACAAATATGACAGAAATCAAATTAAATACAGATCAATACTCCATCATAGACTCTAAAATAAAAGAAAAACTTAAATCTATAGGATTCTATTACAATGTTGAGAAATATATAAAAATACTGTGCCCTGATTATCAAAGATATTTAGAAAGAATTCAATCTATTGAGAAATACATTACTGAAAAATTGAGTAGTTAAGCACCTTGCAACAGGTGGAGTCTCCAATTCCACCTGTTGCTTTAAGTAAACTCCCTTATTCTATCACCTTAATTTTTAATTCAGAAGACAAATTACTTTTGCTCTCTTGGATATCTTGAGTTAAAGAAAAATCACCTATAGCTTTTATTGTATACTCACCCTCTGGCAAATATAAATCCTTTTCTGAATAAAACATTCTCCAAAAATCTGCTTTTGGATCATCTTCTGAGAATCCCCCACTTTTAGCATAATCAAATTTATAAATTTCATCCTTATCTAAAATGGTAGAAGTCAATATATCATGCCTAAACCATCCCGTATTAAATTCTTTACCATCAGAGATTTTAAAATTTATATAGGGTTTTCCATGCCATATTTCTATTTGATTATCATTTCCAATGTATTTTAGAGTTGCCCAAATCTCAATCTTATCAGTTGTTTTATAAACATCTTTATCAGAAAAAACTTCAAATTCAAATAGTTTATTATAGTTTTCATCAATTAATTGATTTACTAAAGTGGTTTTATCTTCATCAGTTTCTTGATTTGCTAAAGGAGTTTTATGTTCATCATTATATGAATGTGCATTAAAAGCATTTAACTGCTGTACTGTTTCCTCCCTCTCAAACTTTGCACTGTTACAGCCCATTAATAAAGCAAGTAAAATTATCAATATTTGCACCTTAATTATTTTCATAGCATATCCTCTCCTAACAAAAGTTTTTTCTTTTATTAGACTTAAATATAAATAAAAAGTTCCTCATTACTGATTCAATCACTATAAGTAAACTTTCTAACTTTATTCACGAACAGCTTATTTTTTGCAATCCAGACAATTGAGTATCTCACACTAATCTTTATTCAGTTCAAAATCATATTAAGTACCGGGTCATGATGTATATAATCTTTGGCTTTCTTTCGATTTTCGTCTAAATGTATGTACGTATATCTTGTAGGCTTTATAGATGGTGCTAAATCTATAGCCTCAATAAAACAATCTTTTTGAAGATTTAGTGTTTTTACATAGTCCCAAAAACCTGTATCCCTAAGAAAAGTATCAACCCTCACATGTCGGTGTTGCTGAACTAGGCTCATGATATAAGTTGCAATACCTACTTGAATTCCATGAAGTTCATTTTTATCAAGAATTTGATCAAGGGCATGGGAAATGAGGTGTTCACTGCCACTTGCAGGGGCACTATTGCCGGCCATTTCCATGGCAATACCACTCATTGTCAAAGAATCCACCAATTCTTTTAGAAAAAAATCTTCCTTTATATCATTAAAAGGCATTCTAGCAATACTGTTAACTGATTTTTTAGCAATCATGACGGCAAAATCATTAACTTTTGTCTTCTTATTTTCTTCTTCAAATTTCCAGTCACGAACTGCAGTAATTTTAGAGATAATATCCCCTATACCCGAAAAAACAAAACGCTCTGGTGACCTTTTAATAATACCAATATCAACAATGATTCCATATGGCATTCTAGCAGATACTGAAGTTCTTTTATTATTTATATATAATGAACAGCCAGAACTTGCAAAACCATCATGAGAAGTTGAAGTGGGTATACTTATAAATAGAATATTATTTAAAAATGCTACATATTTTGCAACATCTAATACTTTGCCACCCCCAATCCCTACTATTACTTGTGTTTCTTTAGGGATATCAAAAGCATTGGCTATAATGGCATTGATGTTAATATCTTCATTTACAAACTCTTTAATAATATCTAAAGTCGATTCTTGGTTAACCGAATTTATAAAATCCATACCAAACATATCTTTCATGCCTTCGCCATAAAAGACAACCATCTTTTTTATATTAGCTTTCACCAAATACTTTCCAGCATTTTTAATAGTATCAATGCCTACCTCAAGTATTTCTGGAATTGTTATGCTACTAAAATTATGCTTCATTAAAAATGACCTCTTTCTTCCATATAGTTTATAATTTCAGAAAAATCTTCAAAGGGAACAAAGGGAATGTTTTCTTTGACCAAAAGGTCTTTTAATTCACCTTTACCAAAAGCCAAATCAGCTGTTTTTGCTGCCTGAAAATCTGGTTCACTATCTCCTGCAAAAAACACTTCTTTGTATCTTGACTTAAGATACTTTATAACCTTTCCTTTATCAATTCCAAATATGCTAGAATAATAAGGGCTATCTTCATTAGGTATAATTTTTATACCTCCTTCTAGATAAATCCCTTTCATAGAAATAATTTCAACATCTGTGATGTTCAAATGTTCAAAAAGAACTTTAATATAATAGGATGTCCCAGCACTTAAGATGTAAAAATTTCCATCTCTTTTTTTAACTTCCTGTATTAATTTAATGGCACTTTCATCAACAGGAATTTTAAAGATTTCCTGTTGCAATTCTTCTTCATCTAATCTAATTGAAGAAAAGATTCTATTTAAAAATTCTACATTTATTTTTTTAGTTTTTTTCCAGTTGTGATAAAAATTCTTTCCTTGGTCGCCAAGATATTTATCAATTATTATGTGATAAAAATCTTTTAAAGAAAAAGTCCCATCAAAATCTGAAACAAAAGCAAAATCCTTCATAAACACCACTTTCTTTAGATTACTAATAATAAATACTACCCAGTTACTTTTATCATTGTACTATATTTACACTATCTATACAATCAATTTGGCT
Source organism: Acetivibrio alkalicellulosi (assembly GCA_008125075.1). GTDB lineage: Bacteria > Bacillota > Clostridia > Acetivibrionales > Acetivibrionaceae > Herbivorax > Herbivorax alkalicellulosi. The sequence goes on from VLTH01000002.1 coordinate 1,697,840, forward strand.
AACATAATTTGCTCTAATGCACCCAAAGATGGTGTATACATCCTAGTGTGTTGGATGCTTCTATAAATATAATTTGGTTGAGGTTTTATTTCTGATTTTATTAATAATCTTTCTTTTTTAAAAGGGTGTAAAGTAAAAAAATATAGGATTTTTTTAAGAGAGTATTGGAATTAGGAGGAAAAATCTCATTCTATACTTTTTATATTCATGTTAGTTCAAAAAAGGGGCATTCTTTAAGGAAATGTCCCTTTCATAAGAAGTGTCCCTTTTATAAAGTAAATCTTTCTCAGTTTCGCTGATCAATTGTACTACTGTTATTTAGGTTGAATCATAGATTTTGAATGTTCCACGGAAATCTGAAGCTGCTCTATTGGAGATTCATAAGGCTTAAACCAACCCTTACTTACAGATAGAGTAGCTAAGGCCTCATGCTCCTTAATTATTTCATTAGTGTAAGCATTCAACATTCTTCTAACATCTGGAGTAGTAGAATCTAATGTAGCAGTAAGGTAAGAAATAGCTGAAGCTGCTGCACCTGCCATAAGAGTATAAGCAAAAGTTTCATCAGTGGGTTTGTTTGCAAGATTAGTTCCAAAAATGTTTTCAAGTATAGCCATAAACTAATGTCCACCTCCAATAGAAACCAAGTCATTATCACTAAGGAATTGCTGAAGTCCCTTAATCCTGTTTTCAGCAGACTCTATACCGGCTTTGACGACAGATTTTAATTTATTATCTGAGATTAAGCTAAGGCTTGTATTGGATACAGAGAGATTCGTTGCTTCAAGCTGCAAAATTTTACTCAAAAATATCACTTCACTGGATGTTAATTGCTTCATATTTTTCCTCCTTAAATTTTCATGTATTATATATTATTTCACCTGTTGATAATAATTATTATGTAATTTATTCAACCTTTATCAAACTCTTTCAAAGTTTCTTATTTGATAAATATCAACTTTTTCTTATAAAATCACAAAATATTTCATTTTTTAACTATTGCATTTATTGCCATGTTTTCCTTGAACCATTTTTACTATATTGTACCTTTTTAATCCTCTAAAAAGTTTTTTTAAGTTTTGAATACAAATAATCCATTTAGTCCTTACCATAATGCTAATATTAATAAACCTATCCAGACAAACTTTAATTATCGTGTTATAAATAAAAAAACAACAGATGCTCCTATAAAAGGAGCACCCATATCAATATAATTTACTATATATTATACATAGAATAATTTAGTCAGAATTATGTTTTGCTAATATAATCGCTACAACTTCAGCCCTAGTAATTGGTTTATCTGGTTGAAATGTTCCATCAGGATAACCCTTTATCCATCCGTCCTGATAAGCTTTTATGATTTGCTCCTTCGCCCAGTGTCCTGATATATCCAAAAAAGGTTCACTGTAGTTTCTCAGATAATCAATTATTTCATCAAAAGGAAACAATTCTCCTGGGCAGTTTGCCCTTTGCACTTTGTCTATCTCCTTATGGCCAATAATCCTATCTCTATTAGGCTTAATTTTAAAACTATATTTGTCATAAATATATTCAATTATATAGCTATGAAGTATTTTTGTAGATTCTAACTGCTTGGGAGTTAATTGACCTTTAGTTTGTGAATAAACACCTTCATGCTCTATACTTACAGAATACCAGTTAGGATTTATATCTTTTCCTTTTTGCAACACTACACTTGCTGTTGCATTGCCTATTCCTGAAGTCAAACCATTTGCCCAGGCATTGTCCTCTATATCTACAAACTGATATACTTTACCCTGTCTGTCAACTGCAAAATGTGCCGAACTCTCTGTATTGGTGGTATTTGTAAACCAATTTATCAAACTTGATATGGATCCTTCTGAGATATGATTTACAATCATTTCGGGACGATGTCCCCTTCTATTTGATCTGTTTGTATTTGAATTTCCAACAAAAATAATATTTTCGTCTGCCCATTTCATTAATTTCTTATTCATTGTTATCCTCCTAATACTAATGTTTAATGATGTATATTATTTTACATATCTATTCTGCAAATAAATTTCAGAATAGAAGCTTTAGTTTTATACATGTTCCATTTGTTTGCTTCACAAACACACACATGCTCACAGACATTCATTCGCATTATACTTTTTCATCCTATTGCGTGGAGCCTTATTCTCATGAAATTCTATTACTCAAACTAAAAATTCTTGCCTATAACTTGCAAGGATATTGATAAATACCTTCACCATATTATTGTATATTCAAACTATACTTTTGTTACAACATTTTTCACACAATTCGTTTAAGTAATTTAAAACAGCTTATAATCAGCAACTCTAATAGCATTGATACTACTTCGCCTAGTATTGCTGTTTGAGCATATAAGCCTTCACCAAAAAAAGCTCCAAATAGCGGTATTATAAGTTTGGTACCATACGCCATAAGTGGTGTCATAGTTATAAACATATTTTAGTATTGAATTATAACCATATAGGAATGTAATAGAGGAATCATTTGAAAAGAGAACAGATTTCCCGCATAAGTCTCTTAAATAAACTCGCTTACGTAATCAAACAAAACATTCTCTTAACTGGTAAATTCGTTCAACGAGGTTTGAGATGCTCGCAACATTATTTGTAATAAAAACTCAGTGAGCAATAAATGGATGTTTGCATTTATAACCACAATATTAGCCCTTCAATTTCAGTACTAAAGTTTAAAGTCAACATTTTCAAGCCCGTGATAGTAGTTTCCTTTATGAGCAGTAAATCGCAATACACTATAGTCAGGGTCTTTTACACCTAAAGGATAATATTTTTCACATCCATCTCTCCAAAGCCTTTTCCTTGACTTATCATCTTGAAGAACTTCTATTTTACCTACAAGCATTAAGCCTTCAAAGTTTTCTAAGTCAGCAAAATAAACACATGCCTTAGGATTATTTAACAATTGACAAACCCTTTTAGATGAAGTATTTGTACTAAACCAAATTTCATTTATACCATTGTTTTCCATTCTGTACATCGCCTTTATATTAGGATAGCCTTCTTCTCCATTAGAACCCAACATAGCAAATGTGGATCTGTTGATTAAGTTCAAGCCTTTTGATATACCCAATTCTTTTTCCATAGTTCTCACATCTCCAATCTTTTAAAACAATGTGTATATGTTTACACTGAATTTATCTACTGATTCGAAAACAGCATCTTTCTTTCCATCATACACCAACATAATTCTATCACTATACATAAAGTTAGGCCAGATGCTAAAACATTATAGAAATAGTTTATCAACAAATCACCAATAATTCAACATATTATATAGATATATTCCATTTATCAAACTTACTTTTCAATTTTTTGCAATCATTTAAATGTACAGTTTGATGCTGGGTAATTGGCTTATATCAAGGCCTCTTCAATCACTGAAAGATAATAGCAATCAGAAGAATTATATATAATACTATCAAATATTTTGTAATCTCAAATATTAATTATATTATGTTATGTTATTCTATCTTTTTTATAATGTAAGACTCATTCACAGGATTTCGGAATAAATATTACAAAACAACTTAGAATTGACTATCTTTGACTGTATGGTACTAATTACTCTTTTGTAATTTAAATCATGATCTTTTTACACATACCTTATTAAATCGGCATATATTATAAAAGATTGCTTTATGTAAAGGTGTGATTTGAAAATGTATTTGCAATATAATAATCCTTCATTAAGAAGTTGCCCAATAGGTGCTAGTCCTTATATAATACAACCTGGAGATACATTTTGGTTAATTTCACAAAGGTTAGGTGTACCTGTAGATCGCATTATTGCACTTAACCCTGGTGTTGATCCCAGATTTTTAATGATAGGCCAACAAATCTGTATTCCCGAACCACCTATAATAAGACTTTTTTGCACCATTCCCCTTTTACCCATAGGAGGACATCAACGGGCAGGGGGAAGCGTTTGGATTAGAGAAGATGAATTTAGTGTTACCGGTTACTCCACATTGTTTGCCGCAACGTTTTTACCTGAGCCGCAGACCTTAGGTGATTTTAATGCATATATAGGCCGTCTAAATATAGCTCAACCCTATCCTGACCCGCCTATAATACACTCAGTCATTCTAACGAGAATTGAACGTCCTATTCATCAAGTTACATGGGCAGGTACAAGAATACTGCCTGAAGGACCAATGCCAACAGATACAGCAGAAATAAGACCTTATAATACAAATACAGATGTGATAGGTCCAGCATTACTCAGGAATACTTTTCAGAAATGTAAAAGGTAAAATAGTGATTCTACTGGATAGAGGGAGACACAGTTTGTTTAACATTAGTCTCCTCTCTAAACAATACGAAAGTGTAACAATGCTTCAAAATACACACAACCCTTTAACAATAATTTTATATCCTGAAATATTAATATGTTATTATTTATTCTATCTTTTTTATATTGTATAATTAATTCAAGAAAGGATTTCAAATTAGTTTCTTATACTCTTTAGATTTACTTCTTTTTTACGTTTCAAAGGTGCTATCTTGTTTTATTCCAGCTAAAACCAATTTTAAAATGATTATTTTTAGAGATTAACGGGGAGTGTCAAAAAAGATATTTAGGGGAGATTAGATTACCATATGAATTAGGGGAAGGTTAGTTTATTAGATAATAACGTACATAATGAATTTATACATAAATAAATTCTTTTTACTCTTTTTATTTTTTTGGGGGGGTAGTAAAGATGAAAAATTTAAAAACAAAATTAATTGTTGGTTTTTTAGTTGGTGGAATCGTTATCAGTCAGCTGGTAACAATAAGTTATGCATCTTGGTATAGATTTAGATAATTTTCTTTTAAAGCACCCGCAAGGGTGTTTTTTTATATATTTTAATTTTAATCTATTGTTTAAGTTCACTCAATCTCCATAATACTTTGCCTTATCAACTTTTTGTCTTTTTACTTTTTCAAATTAGACTCTCGACTGATACTAATATCATATTCACTCCTGAGTCCTCTGCCTTATTTCCTACACATTAAAATAGTCTTCGCTGTTTAACAATTCTTAAAGCCCTCTAGTAATTATCAATTTGATTGTATTACAATGATACTTGTTATCAACCATAACTTAATACTATCAAAATTCCTTTTCATGTTTTTTAAAAAAATCATAATATATTCGTACATTTTCCAATTCTGTCCATGATTTTATATCAACAGGCTTTTCATCAAGATTATAAATTGTTGCTCCTCGAATTGAAAGTAGAAATGGTGAATGTGTTGATATAATAAATTGACATCCAAAAAATCTTGCAGATTTCTCAATAAAATTTACTAGTTCCATTTGACGTTTTGGAGAAAGACTGTTTTCAGGTTCATCCAGTATATAAAGTCCATTCTCACCGATTTTTTCAGTAAAATACATAAATGCGCTTTCGCCATTTGAATACTCTTTAACATTATCAATCAATTCATTTCTTACAAAACGAGATTGGGTTTTAAATTTTGCATTATTTGCTTTTTTAAGTTTCTCGTAGTCTTCTATAGATTTCAGCTGGAAATGAGAATATTTTGCATCCAAATATTCTTCAAAAAGTTTATCACGTTTTTGGTCAATTCCTTCATTTAGATTACGGATATTCAACATATAGTCAAATACATCATCACTGGTAATAATTTTGCTATTATCAGGTATATCAGTTTCAAGATACATCTCACACATATTAACATAGTCTGGAAAAAAATTAGATTTGTTATATATAGAATCACGACTAATTCCTGTTTTTTCTGCTATTATATGTAATGCTGTTGATTTTCCCGAACCATTTCCACCATATAAAATGGTAATTGGCTTAAAGTCAATTCTTTCAAGACCGTGTCTTGATAGTACCTTAAATGGATAGAACGAGTCATAGCATGTTCTTTTTACACTCATAAAAAAGTTAAATTCCATATCCTCATTTGGAAATGTAAACAGATTTAAGTAAACCATTCTTTTCTCCTAACCTAAACACTATATAAATAATCTTTAATCCCATATATTTTTTATAATAAACATTAATTAAAAGGGATAAATTAGAATAACGTGATCTTTATGCTCATGAATGTCTATTTATAAATCTATTATGCACTGCTATTCTTTTAAAATCAAGAGCTAAAAAAGAACACCACACAACTTAAACCATCATTAAACTTTGCAAATGGTGGAGTATAAAACATTTTACCTTGATTTTATAACGGGTAGTGATATATAAAAAGCAATACCCCTATTTTCATTTTCTTCAAACCACATTTCTCCTCTAAACCTGCCTTTTATAGTTGAATATGATAAAAGTAAACTTAAACCTGTTCCATTTTTGCCCTTTGAAGTAACCATATGTTTAAATATTTTCTCCTTTATTTCAGAAGACATTCCATCACCATAATCCTTAACACTAAAAATAACTGAATTTCCGTCTGAATATATTTTCATATCCACAATATAAGAATTTTCATCATTTTTATTATATGAATCAATACAATTGACTATAAGGTTCTCAAGAATCTGCACTAGACTAGATATGTCTCCTAAAATTTTTGTCTTAGTGCTTATAGTTGTTTCAATATTAAGGTTACACAAATTAACCTTAATATTATTATTTTTAATAAATTCAATTCTTTGCAATAATTCTTCAACAGTAAAGTCATTTGTAACATTAGAATTTAAGTGTATAGTCTGTGATTTTACAGTTGAAATAACTTTTGACATATATGAGTTATATTCTTTCAGCCTATTATTCCATAGTTCCATTTCGTCTGAAATCTCAATATGATCTTCCTCAGATACTTCCGGATCTCCTACAGCTTTTCTATATTCATTTATTAGATTTTCTAAAGCAAACTGTACTCCTGATATTGACATAATGGGAGACATGAGGTTGTGAGAAATTCCTCCTACTAATTGTCCTAACGATGATAAACGCTCACTTTCAAGTAAAATCTTTTCCATATTATCTCTTTCTAGCATTATAAGTGCTCCCTTTAATGTATTGCTTATTTCTCCCCTTAGTGCCTCAATTTCAATAACATCATCATTTGACATCTCAATGCATAAAAATCCAAAGTTGTCTTTATCGAAAAACAATGGATTCACAAGATAAATAAACCTTCTTTCTGTAGGTAAATAGCACTCAGGTACTATATCCTTTGTATTAAAGTGTTTATCACTATTTTTTATTTCAATTCTTTCATCATTATAATATGCATATAAAAGTTCAGACCTCTTAGGAACATTAAAAGATTTTTTGAATAATAGTGAGTCATTATATTGAATTGTTCCTTCGAAATATATGGAAATAAAACAACTTTTTAAGTTGCACATCTTTAAAACATCTGTAATTTTATCATAAAGGCTATTTAAAGAATAAGTTTGTACCTCTGTATGTATGCCAACATTTGGTATGAGTCTTAAATATCTGTTAGATAGGTCATCTAAATCCCCTTCAACTTTACATCCACATGATTGTCTTTTAACAAAAACAGCAGGAAAAGTTACTAAATCATCAGTCTTTTTTCCTTCTATTTTCTCAAGTAATATTTTAACTGCACCCTCACAGAGCTCTTCAAAAGGCTGACTTACAGTTGTCAAAGAAGGTTTAGTTAACTTTGACATTATTGAATCGTCAAAACCACACATAACTTTTTTTCTAGAAATATCAAAGTTATGTATTTTAGATAAATCTCCTATGGCTTTTAAACTACCTAATGCCATATCGTCGTTTGAGAAAACAATTGCGTCATATTCAATATTATTAGAAATAATTTCTTTCATTATTTTATAGCCTGTTTGAGAATAAAAGTCTCCTTCAAAAATTATTTTGTTATCTATAGGGATATTGTTTTCTTCTAAAACTTCTATATACGCTTCATATCTCTCTTTAGCTTCATAATTGCTTTTAGGACCTGTTACAAAAGCAATCTTTTTATATCCATGATCTTTAACTAAATGTTGTATCTGGTTTTTCATTCCCTTTTTGTTATCAACTAATATACTTGTAGCACCGGGTACCACTTTTCCAATAGATACTAAAGGTATGCCTTCGTATCTTTGTATAAGTTTTTGAAAATCGTCAGAACTTATATGATTTGATAATGGAGAAGTAATTATTAGTCCATCAATTCTACAATTATCTACAAAACCATATACTATGGAGTGTTTGTCAGTAATTACAGAATTTGAATTCAAAGCTTTTCCTTGATATACTATCAAATTACAGTCTAATTTTTCAACAGCCTTTTTTATCATAAGCCAAAAATGAGTTAAATAACTTCCGTCAAGCCCATTTATCATTAGTCCAATAGTCTTACGATTTTTCATAATGTCCTCCTGTCTTCCGGGATTATATAATGAGGCTAAAGATGTCACTAATATTTAAACCTCATATATTGTATCGGAAGAAATAGAGTGTAAATTATTCATTTTTCATCTCAAAAAAGTTAATCTTATTTAAATCATAGAAACTTTGTACACAATGTGTAATTTTTCAATTTTATCATCTTTAGGGTCTTTGTTTATCTTTAATATGTTTTATTGTTGGTTATCAATCTGTTCCCTTCTGCATATATAAAAGTTCTTTTCGCTCTTACAGGCTCACGGGACAACTTAAGTTTATGGAATATTTTTCTTCACATTTGTTACACTCACCCTCTTTTTTGCTACTTATTGATTAATTTACTAAAACCATGTAAACTAATCCTATATACTAACGTGACTACCTGAATCAAAAAAAACATTATCGTTATTTTAGTTATGACGAAATAACGATTTATCTGTTAAAACTTAGGGGGTATCATATGGGTGACTTTCGAAAGCATCCTGATAGTAATTATCGTAATGATTATAAAAATCAATTTTATGCAAAAAGAGGCTCTGAAAATAAAGGCGAGGCTGTAATGGCTTTTTTAAAAATCGGTTCACCTATTTTTATTATTTCTATTATTTTACTTGGTCTAAAATTTTCGTTAGTGGGCTCATTTTTTCTTTATCTTTATTGCATCATGTTTATTGGGCTTATATTGTATTGTATTAAACCTATACCAAAAATCAAATGTTCCAAATGCGGACAGAAAATGAAAAAGAACTATTGGGATATTGGAGGAGGCTATCATGCAATATTTCTAATTTGCGAAAAGTGCAAGTTTTATGTTGACACTGGCTACTCAATTGATTAAATACAGAAGTATATGCAATACTCAAGAATTTCCACGTATAGATTTTGATAAACATAGAAATTCTTACATCTTTAATATTTGCATGCTTTATTTAATTTATACAACCTTAGTCGTCCAGTTCTCAACATTCCACACCTCTGTAATCCAATCCTCATAAAACTCCGGCTCGTGACTTACAAGAACTATAGTACCCTTAAATTCTTTGAGAGCATTTTTAAGCTCGTCTTTGGCATCTACATCTAGATGGTTTGTAGGCTCGTCTAGCACTAACCAGTTTACATCCTTTAGCATGAGTTTGCACAACCTGACCTTTGCATTTTCTCCACCACTTAAAACCATCATCTGGCTTGTTATATGCTCATTGGTAAGTCCACATCTAGCCAGAGCAGCACGCACTTCTCCATTACCCATGCCTGGATACTCGTTCCATACCTCTTCCAAAGCAGTGTTATTATTATGCCTAGATGATTCCTGTTCAAAATATCCTGGATGCAAGTAGTGATCCAAATTCACTTCTCCTGATACTGGCTTTAGGATTCCCAGTAGAGTTTTTAGTAAAGTAGACTTACCCAATCCATTTACTCCTCTTATTGCTACTTTTTTACCTCTTTCAAGACTAATATTTAAAGGACTTGTAAGGGGTTCATCGTAGCCTATAACCAGATCAGTAGCCTGAAAAATATATTTCCCAGGTGTACGGGCTTCTCTAAATTTAAAGCTGGGTTTGACCTTGTCCCTGACTTTTTCAATAATCTCCATCTTATCAAGCTTCTTTTGCCTACTCTTTGCCATATTTGTAGTGGCAACCCTAGCTTTGTTTCTTGCAATAAAGTCCTCAAGCTTCTCTATTTCCTTTTGCTGTTTTTCATATGCCTGTTGAGTTTGTACCTTTTTAAGCTGGTACATTTTCTCAAACTGATCATAATTCCCTGTATATCGGTTTAATATAGAATTTTCAACATGATAAATTACATTGACCACATCGTTAAGAAAAGGTATGTCGTGGGATACAAGAATAAAACTATTTTCGTAGTTCTTAAGATAGTTCTTAAGCCACTGGATATGTTCAGCATCAAGGAAGTTTGTCGGCTCATCAAGTATTAAAATCATAGGACTCTCAAGTAAAAGCTTTGTAAGCAGTACTTTTGTCCTTTGACCACCACTAAGATCACCCACATCCCTGTCAAGCCCAATATCACCTAGCCCCAAACCGTTTGCTACCTCTTCAATCTTAGCATCAATTATATAAAAACCGTTGTGTTCAAGTGTGTTTTGTATATCTCCCACTTCTTCCATCCTTGAGTTAATTTCACTCTCTGATGCATCGGACATTTTTTCATATATACTCAACATTTCCTGCTCAAGGTCAAACATATGCTGAAAAGCTTCCCTAAGCACATCCCTTATTGACTTCCCTTTTTCTAAAACAGTATGTTGGTCAAGGTAACCTGTAGTAATCCTGTTGCACCATTCCACCTTGCCCTCATCTGGCATAAGTTTTCCAGTTATTATATTTAAAAATGTTGATTTGCCCTCACCATTTGCACCAACCAGACCAACATGCTCACCTTTTAAAAGTCTGAATGTGGCATCCTCCAGTATCTTTCTGCCACCAAAACCATGACTTACATTCTCTACATTTAAAATACTCATCGTTACTCCTCAAATAAAATAAAGTTTTTTATTATTATACCATCTCTTTTAGTAATTGTCCTATTCTCAAAATAATTTTCAGAATTAATTCTAATAAACTCTTTTACATAGATGGTATTTAGAACCTAATAAGTTTGCTGTCTCCCATTATAAATGTAGTTTATTATCCTATTATAGTTACTCAACATAAGAGCATTTGACATATTTTTCCTATACGAATTTGGGTTGTATTAATAACAGGAACGGAAACGGAATTTCAGTACACCCCAACAAAATAGAATCAGCTCTGTGCTGCTCTATATATTTCTCAGCAATAGTAATCATCTTTTTCTTGTCTTCCTCTATTTTTAAATTATGCTGTGTCAACCCAAAAAATAATTTTATTTATCCCACTTTATAACAACTCTTCTATTGAAAATATATTATTCTTCGCAAAATCCTCAAGAATGTCTGGATGCAAAAGTTGCTTTAATTGGGCTTTAGTAGACCAAAGATATTCTACGTGCTCCGGAGATAGATTAACATCAATCACTTCACTTCTGCATATATACGTGAGAATAACTACTTGCCTTGTTGGGGATGTTTTAAAAGTGGTAGCATATAAAAGTTTCTCAACTGTAATATTCAAACCAATCTCTTCCTTTATTTCTCGGATAAGTGCAGTTTCTAATTCCTCTCCAAATTTAATTCTGCCAACTACGCATTCCCAAGTTCCTGCACCAACTTCATCGTTATTTGCACGTTTTACTATTAATACTCTCCCGCCATTTATAATTATACCTTTAACAGCAACTACTATTTTATTATCCACTATAAAGCACCTTCCTCATAAAATTGAATGTAGTTTTATGTCTTCCCAACTCATATATGCTTTCCCCGTTCTCTACTTAACTTCATTTGAATGACTTACTTCTTATATCCTACAACTTTTTCTTATCCTGGGGCACCTCATCCTCAAAGTTACATGCTTCCATAACCTAAAATTGGGCTCGTTCCAGCCTTGACCTTCAATTTACTCTAATGATTTATCTTTATCAAAGTGAAAGTATTTTTCCATTATATTTTTCTCCAACAATCAATAACGGTAATATTATTACATTATCAAGATACCCAAGTATAGGTATAAAGTCAGGAATCAAATCAATTGGTGATACATAACTTAAAAAGGGATAATAAGAACTAGTATGTTGGCAAGGTAAATATTCCTCGTTCCTCACAAGACTTAATAAAAGCCTCATCCATTTCTTCTATTGTTCTATAAAAACTGTCCTTCCATTCATTGTATATGGATGCTCCGATAGTATCTGCACTTGTTATCATCCATGTTCCATCAATTCTTTCAAACTCCAATGTTAAACCAATTCCCATACCATTTACACTTGGTTCCTTCCGTGTATAACCAATATCTGCAAATGCTTCGTATAGAAACTTATTTTCTAATGTTTTTTCAAATCTTTTACTTGAAATAACCACTCTATCTATTGATACAAGTTGCTTCCATGTATTTTGAGTTCGGTCTGCAACCTCAAAATCTATCCATTTTAAAGCCAAGTGTGTATCTAAATTGTCTATTAAATACGTACTCATATCTATCCGTTTTAAATTCAACCAACTATCTGCCATATCATTACAAAATCTTTGTGCCAAAGAACGAGCACTTATCTCATCCAAATCACTCTCTAATTCTGTATTGTTATTATCTTTTATAAAAGGGTCACTTTCTAGATTTTCTTTAAAAGTATTGTTGTTATTAATATCAATATCCGTTTTATAAGTACTTAAACTACTTTGTTTTGATGGCTCTAAATCACTTGAATTAGTGCCTTGTTTAGATATATTTGAAGAATTATTTAAGTTTTGACAGCCTGAAATAACTATAAAACTAAGCATAAAAATAAGAATCATTATTTTTTTCATAAAGTCCTCCAATAAACTTTTTTTATTTCTGCACTTTAGATATTTAACTTCATCTCAAGTTCTATATCCCATATGCGTCCTCACTGTACACTTTACTACCAGTAATATTGTTAAATCCAACTTTAGACCAAAATCTTAACCCCGCCCAGTTTTTTAAAGCAACAATCAATCTCATACTCAAGAATTTGAAGTTTCTTTCTTGATTAAATAGCCCTCTTATTATTTCTTGACCTATTCCTTTTCCCTGTAAATCTAATGTTATGTAAAAAAACTCAATATATCCTTTCCAATCAATATTTCACTGACTGCCACTGGAAAAACAGCACATAGCCCATTTACTATTTATATCTGTTTCAGATACTACAAACCATATACTTTTACTTGCTATATATTACATTTATCAACCTTACTTTTCAATTTACTACAATCATTTAAATGTACAATTTGGTGACGGGTAATAGGCATGAGAAGTATTCCTGCTACTGTCTTTTTACCCCAAAAGTCTAATAACCAAATTGATTCAGGATGTTCCACAATTCCACCTTCAATTAATACCCTGTCCAACTGAGTTTTTGTAAACTTACGCTTTAAATCCTCTTTTCTCAAGTTTTCAATAATTTTCCTTGTCCGAATTCCAACTGAATTACGATAATTTCTCAGTTCTTCTAAATTTATCTCATTACTAAAATATATAGTTTCTTCATCACTCATTGAATTTCCTGTATCTTTAACTCTGATATTCAATCTTTCAAGCCACTCATTATTTAACACTTGGTTCGTATTGGCCATTAAGATGTTAGAAGTTATGTCCTCAATGCGAGTTATATGCCAGATATTCCAGGCAATTGTAACATCATTTATAGATGGTCTAATACGAAAGACTTTTTCCATTGGAATTTCCCATATTTCATCCATATAAGAAGGTTGTTGTTTTTCATAAACTTTTGCTGAATGTACTACTGAATGCAATTCATATAATAAGATTTTAGCATCTTCTATTTTACCTTCTTTTAGAGTTTCCTTCAAAGATGCTTGTTTAGGATTCCAGTATTGCCCCACACTAAACATTTATAACCTCCTTGAGTTAGTTATGTTTTATTATAGTGTAACATTAAACTCCTCTCAAAAAAACTCTCAAATCCCTGAAACTAGAAATATATCTAAGAATATATTTAACTTCATTCATTTAACTCTTGCCCTTACCCTTGAAAAAACTTTTTCGTGAGAATGCCTTTCATCTGTTAATTCCGCTTCTATATCAGCTTCATCTAATTTAATCTCAATATCATCTACTAATTCTGAATATTTTTCAAGACTTAGTACTACCATAGATCCATAACCGTTTTTTGTAAGAAATACAGGTTGACCTTCTTTAGTTATGATCTTTTCAATTTCTGGAAATTTATTTCTCAAATCAGAAACAGGTCGAATTTGAATCATAGATCCCACTCCTTTTTTTGATATCATAATTATATCTCAATTTTATTACAATTTAGCTTAATTGACTATGTAAATTTTTCAGACATTTTTTCCATCACCAGCAGTTGTAAAGTATTACTCTCTTCTATGTACTCGTTTTTCTCCAAGACATAGTGAATTTAGCATATATATTCTACACTCTTCTTGAGTCATTAACATCCCCTAAATTCTTAATCAATACCATAATGGCTCCCGGTAATCAAATGTATTAATATCAAATATATATTGGTCTATACTCAGCCCTACTTTTTATTAACATCCATAAATATGGATTAATAGTGTCATCACCTTTTGAACTTTGATGCAAAATATTTCTTTGACATTATTTTAATATTAAATATAATTACTGAAATCGATGTTGGAGGTGATCATATGATAATTAAATAGAGAATTTAATACTCTTACCTAAATCAGTAATGCAATATGCAACATACTCCTTTTCAAAATGATAGCCTAATTTTTCTGCTAATTTTACTGACTCTTTGTTTGCAGCATCCCAACTTGGATAAAGTCCTCTATCTAAACATTCCAGAATTAGTTTTGAAGCACTCGCAAGTGCCAACCCTTTTCTTCGATAGCCCTCTATTGTATCTATCTCAATCTCTATTCCCTTATCATATACTGTATAGGATGATGCTCCTGAAACAGGCTCATTATTATGAAGTACTACAAAACCAAGCCCTTGCCTTTCAAAATCACTATAAGTATAGAACTGAGAACATAAATATTTTAACCACTCTTGATTCTGAATCTTATTGTATATTTCCTTATCTATCTTTCTTATACTGTACTCAGAAGGTAGTTTTTCAATATATGAATTTAGTTTTTGCCTGTCAAATATATCTGGCTCCTTCTTAATTGAATACCTCATAAATTTTTCTGAATTGTGGCTATATTCCTGCTCAATCAATTGTGACCACTCACCATTTTGTGGTATCATTATGATAAAATCACAAGGATAGAACTCAGGTATATTTTTCACCAGTTCTACATTTGGTACACCTGAGAAGAAACAAAAATCCGCAGTAATAATTTGTGCTGATTTTGGGTTCTGAATATCATCTACCCAAGCATTTCCCATATATCCTTGCAAACACGACCATATAAGAGTATCTTTCCAACCATCAAAAATTGAACCAATCCTATGCCTATCTTCCTTTTTTAAATAATACACTGTGCTATCCTCCAATTTCAAATTAAATTATGCTCTCTGTAGTTATATCTGTTTCAGATACTACAACTCATATACTTTCACATGCTATATTTTGCATTTTTAGACTTACTTATCAATTTGCTACAATGATTTAAATGTACAATAAACTTTTGCGCCACATGCTGCACACATTTTTGCCCTTGGAGTCCTTAATGGTATTCCACAATTTTTACAGGGTTGTCCATATGTAGAAATTCTATGATGCATTATTGCATTATGATGAAAACCCTTAAATCCAGTTATCTTCTCATATTCCTCAACAACAGGTCTAAATAATTCATCGACAGGAGTCTCAGAAAAAGTAGTTTCATTAGTTTCTCTATATGCCTTTGTCCTTTTTATACACTCTCCGTAAATCTCATAAACCCTGATATATTCTTCTTCATTAAGCATTTCGACTTCTTGCTTACATCGCCGGCAACACGGACATGAGCATATCCCAAAATTCCTGAGAATGGTTTTTATAATACACATGGCACGTACTACAATATAGTCTAATACATGGGAAGGAGCCATAACACAACGCCAGTTAAATAATAATTCATCCTTCGAGGTACAACTAGCCCATCTCTTTTGTTGCTCTCTTACCCTGATATCAAAAGGCTTCTTCTTAAAAAAATGCTAATAGTACTGTATTCTCTCTAGTACCTTTTCCATTGTTCATACCATACTGTTAGAATTTATTTGCCATTATTATAGACTTGAAGAAGAGAAGGTTAAATTATTTCAGCAGGTAAGTGATATTGCTGGATTTATAGAAGGTTTTAATACACAAAAGGATATATTAAATATGCTTTCAGAGATATTTATAAGGAGACGATTTTCCGAACCAGATTTTCCGAACCATAAGTAACCACCATAGAAAGCCCCGCTATAAATGAAATCAATATAAATGTTATTGGAAAACTAACAGAAATAGCCCCAAGTGCTTTGTGACCTAAAAATCTTCCCACCCATATACTATTTATAATACTATATAAAACTTGTAGTATATTGCTATATTGTCTAACAGCATAGGCACGGAAAATCATATAAGATTTTTCAATATACTTCCTTATGTAAAATTTATACCTGTTTTAGCAGTCATTAATGTTCCCTCCTCCTTAATAAACAGGCGAAGCCTCAAATAACAAGAGCCCTATATTACAAAATATGGGCTCCAAAATTAAAATAACCATTTTCAATATATCCTAAAAATCTAAATATTTATATATAGGCCTCTTAATTATGTAGAATAAATTCAATACTATATGAAGCATCATTTTCTACTGCCTCTACATTAACTTTCCAGTTTCCTTCCATTAATTCTAATGATTCTTTTTCAAATACCATTAAATCACTTTTTAAAACCTGTTCATCAACCACTTTTTCATCTGGATTAACTAATGAAACTTCTATAATACTATCAGCTGTCCGATTAGTTACAACTATTGATATCTTTTTGTATCCATCAATAGCAAAAAAATCATGTGTATTTATTCCTTCTCCATAAGATACTTGGGCTGATATAACATACTTTTTATTTTTGATTGCATTACCCAAAAACACTCCTCCGATAATTAATATGATTAAAATACTGATTAAAATAATAGGTTTTTTCTTCATAGTGTTCCCCCTTATAAATTTTTTTTTGAAAATTTAAAAAATACTACATTAGACCCTTCATATATTATTTTACCAATAAATATAATGCAACATTACTTGTTTCTATATATCTTTACTGTTGACGCTAAAATTAGAATCTATTATTTCTCCATCTGTAATGGTGATTTTTCTGCGACATTTATCTGATACATCTTTATCATGTGTAACAATAATTATGGTTTTACCATTTTCATTTAATTCTTTAAAAATATCCAATAGTTGATCTCCATTTTTTTTATCAAGTGCCCCAGTTGGCTCATCAGCTAAAATAATATCTGGATTGTTTACTAATGCTCTTGCAATTGCTACTCTTTGATTTTGCCCTCCTGATAATTGTCGTGGAGTCTTGTTTATTTTAGATAAAATACCAAGTCTATCTAGTGTTTCATGTATAATTTTTTTCCTCTTTCTGCGACTAATCCCTGCATATTCAAGAGGTATCTGAACATTTTCATAAACAGAATATGTATCAATTAATGCAAAATGTTGTACGATAAAGCCAAATTTTTTATTCCTTATTTTAGCTAGTTTACCAGTTTTGTGTTTTGTAATGTCATTGTTTTCAAGAAAATATTTTCCACTATCGAATTCATCAAGACATCCAATAATATTAAGTAGTGTTGATTTTCCTGAACCTGATGCACCCATTATAGAAGCAAATTCACCTTCATCTATTTTAAGATTTATATTTTTAAGTGCTTCAACCTTTGCTTCCCCTTTACCGTATGTTTTATTTATATTTTTTAAATCAATTAATGTCATTCTACTCTTTCCTCCTTATCATTTCATTGATGCCCATTCTATATATTCTCAGAACAGGTAAAATTGAAACCATTAATAAAAAACTTAATTGAAAAATAATTATATTTAGTAAAATATTATAATCACTTACTATGGATTTTTGCAGGAATAATCTTAATATAATCTCTGATAAAAAGGTTGAGGTAATAATTAAATATGCCAATTCCATGACAATTCGTGCAGATAATCTAAACAAAGTACAGCCTGTCATAATATGTATACCATATTCAGCTGTTCTTTTATTTATATGATTTAAAGTAGATAGTATAATCCCTCCACCAGAAAAAATTATAATAATTAAAAAAATAATATCATAATATTTAAATAATTTTGACCGTAATGATAAAATATAATCTATATAATAATCTACGTTTTTCAATCTGAAATTAAAGGATTCTCTTATTTTCCCCTCAATATCATGTATAATCCTATCAATATCTTGATTCTCTGTTGGTATTATATATGAACTAAGTAGATTATTTCGGATTTTCATAGCATTTTGAACAATAGAATTTTCATCATTGCTATTAAATTCAGTTAGATTCTTTTGTATGGGGATAATAAATACACTACTAATATCAGTACCTTTTAATTGACCATAAAGAGAATTTGTTGGAATATAAAAAGCTTCACTATTAATAAACCCTTTTACTATATATTTATCTTTAGAATTAGACCAAGCATCAGAATAGTTAATTACATCTCCTAAGCTATAGTACTCTTTTAAATTTTCACCTAGCAAAATAGGCGTTTCTAAATTATTTTCCAATTCAAAATCTTCTTTTGATAAAGAACTTCCTTCAATAATGTTATAATCAAAATGCCTTAAAAACTTATAATTTACATAGAGATTGTTGTTATAAAGAAGATATGATTGATTGTCACGAGATACACTTCTTGTTCTCATTTCATTATATTTTGAAGTTATTGTTCTACTTATTTGATTTTCTTCTAAAAATAATGTGCCTACTTCACCAGTTACATAATCAAACTCATCTGATTCAGTTAAATATATATAACTTTCGCTAAGATTTTTATTAAGTTCTAAGTCAGAAAACTCGTTTATTATTGTTTGGGTTTCATCAAAATCTTCGAAAACATAAAATTCTTTATCTGAATAAAAACTGTTCATATGTATAACCCCTTCTTTTAAATCATGTTTAATTTCAAAAGAAAGTGTCAAAAAAACCAAGGAAGTAGCAATCTGAACAATAATTATTAGTGAATACAGTAATCTTTTTGAAATTCCGAAAAATGTATATTTTATATCCATTTTAGTCTGTCATCCTTTCATTATATCACTTGGAGGTACTTTAAGTGTTCTTGAAGCTGTCGCAATTATTGAGAAAAAAGCAAATGCCAAACAAATTAAAAGTACAATAAAACTTGTAGATATATATATATCAGAGTTAAATAAGTTGAGTAAATTAAACTTTATTATTATTATATATACAATAAGACCAGCAAGAAATGAACATGACGCAAAAAACATATATTCTAAAATTAATCTTTTAATAATTTGAAAGTTTCTTGCACCAAATGCCTTTCGCACTCCAATTTCTTTGCGCTTTGAATCAATCCAGTACACACTAATACTTGCAGTGTTTAGAAAAAGCACAATAAATAACACTACCAAAGTAATCACAACCATATTATAATCTCGCATTACACTAGCTAATGCACTTGAAGATTCTTTATCATCTAAAAATTCTATTTCGACATTTAAGTTTTGTTTTAATGAATTAGTTATTTTTAATAAATCTGATTCATTTTCTGTGTATATACTCCATTCGTCTTCAATGTTTTCAGGTGATTCATTTGCTAGATAAGGTAATAAATTTATATAAAACTTATAATCATATATGGTATCTTTATTTTGATACCCCATAATTCCAATAAGTTTATACTCCACTCCATTATAAAATATGTAATCATTACCACTTTTGCTAATTGTACCAAAATGTTTAACAAGGGTTTTGTTCCCAACCATAACTGGTTCTTCAGAGACAAACTCCTCTTCATTAAAGAAACGACCTTCTATTAATTTTGGAGAATCATAGTCAAAATTTTTTATTAATATTGCCTCTCCTTCAAAAGCCCCTATACTAATATTTCTCTTTGATATAGCTGAATCTTCAAAATCAAACACTAAATATTCCATAAAATTTGGAATTTGTACATTTTTAATGTTCAAGTTCCTTGCATCTTTTGAAAACAACAAATTTTTTGTAACATTGTCACGATATGCAGTTTCTAAAGTAGATATACATAACGAACTCATTATAGCTAAAACAAAAAACAAAGCAACTATAAAAAATGAATTTCTCATATTACTTTTCATAAATGTATCTCCCTACGAGTTAAGTATATTTTACAGCTTATATTTTAACATATTTATTTTTTTCTTACAATTCAAATTGAAACAAAATCTCAAGAATTTAAACCATTTGATTTTAATGAATATTTCATTAAATTATTAAAAATTACACACAACAAAAATAATATATTATTTTTGTTGTGTGTAATTGTCATTTGATTTTTAATTTATTCGATCATACCATGAAGTTGCATTTCCTATTCCTTGAATAACAGGCGTTTGAGTATATGAAACTCCACTTCTTGATGCTTGAGTAATCCCAATTTTCATAACAGTCATATGATTTACATTTTCCCACTCAGTCCAAGCATATCCAGCTGCATATGGACCAAATCTATTAACATCTGCTCCGTGAATAGCACTTGCACTTGTAATAAATGGTACAGAAGCTACACAACCTACTATTAATCCAGTTGCCAATATGGCTTTAATTTTTTTAATCATTTTTCTACCCCTTTTCAATAATTTTTTTGTTAACTTTAATACTTACTTTACAAAACCTACTTTTCATCCAATTGGAAATTCAAATGTACTTTCTAATAACTTCTTTCCTTGATTTTTGATATCAGCAACTGATACACTTTAACTAATTTGGAATATTCCTTTAGCTTCGTAATCTATTATATATATATATAATAAATGTCAATATATTTCTTGAGTTTTTTTTACATTTTTTCAGTATTTTTTGATTAAAAATGTTTTTTTGCATGTTACTATGTTATTTAATTCGCTTTTTAAATTATAACTTTTTCATTTTTAATCACCAAGATTAATTAAGTATATTAATTATGTCCTTCAAACTAAATTTATATATGTTAAACTTATGTTATTAAAAACTCATAAACAAAAGAACACTCTATGAAGCTTGGAGAAGAATCAACAAGGCAGCAGTAGCAACTAATAAGAATTTGCTTTTATTATTATAATATAAATATAATTTAACCCACTATATAACATAAATGCAACATAAAAATCCATAATAACCTATAATTGTTTAAGTAATGACATATTATTTCAATACTTATTCTTAAACTTTTTATGAGAGCTTAAAATTAACATGGTAAAATAGATCCTGCAATAAAATATTAAAAATCATCGTAGGGATTTCCCTGTGAAAATTCATCTTCATATTTTGCATTGTAAACGTCTTCATAATACACTTGCTCTAGATAAGAGTATCCACAAGCTGTAGTTTTATTTTTTACAAGTGGGTCATGGTTGTTCCATAAGTTAAGATGAATCAGATAACCTCTTCTTCCATCCTCTATAAATGCTATAATTTTCATTTTGCATGAACATTTTGGACTCTTTAGAATTTCTAGAACTTCATTAGTTTCATCAATTAACTCATCATCGATTAACTTACCTCTATACTTATAATAGTAATGTGCTATTTCCATCCATTCAATCCAGATAAACGAATATAATGATTCTAAAAACCAATCTCCCCAGTATGTTGGTTTAGTATCATTTGGGGAATTGTGTTTGGTAAAATATCCTTTACACAGTAGGCTGGCGGAAATTTTAAATCATGTACATCATTTACATTTTTTCCATATTGTAATATTGCCATTGCTCCACATACCCAGTTTAGGTAAGTTTCCATATTAAGGCAATAAAACTTTCATCGTCAATACGCCTTCGAAGTATTCCTATAATGTCAATGTTTTTTTTTAATGGTTAGACATATAGCCTAACCTATATACAACCTAAAGTCCTCTCAAAGCATCTTTGTACAACCCACATTCACTAATTCTTCTAAATTTCGGTTTAGCATTTGATTTCTCCAAGTAACTTTCAAAATCTTTGAATACTGGCACAGCTCCATAGAGACCAAACGAAAACTATTATAATGTATAATGACTTAATTTGCTTGTAAATCTTTCATCTCAGCTAGTGTCAATCCAGTAACTTCTGATATAGTGTTATCATCAATTCCTTTTGATTTCATTTTTCTAGCAATTTCAAGTTTTGTTCCTGTAATCCTTGTTATTTCATCATGAATCTGTTTTTCTCTCAGTTCATAGTATCTTACCATTTCTTCGTTTGTTCCTAAGTATTCAATCACCTTTTCAGCTTTTTCAATTGCGGACTCTTCCTTTATTGCCATTTCTAAAACCTCCTTTGGCGAATCTTCCAAAAATAACAACCATCTATCAATTGGTTTTTTAAAATCAGGCTGAACTTTTTTAAATTTTGAAAGCTCCACAAAATGTATTTCCAAAACATCTGTTAGTTTATAATCCTTGTTGCTATCTTCCCATAAATGAAAAACTGTATGATAATCAATTATTCCCACATAGTCAAAATCAAGTATATTAATGGTAATTGTTTTTTTTAAATCATTAAAGGGTCTTCCTTCTCCTAATTGGTCAGAGAATAGCTTTGCCCAATAAAAAAGAGTTCGTTTATCCATGTTATATTGATTAATCAGTTGTACTTCAATTGTGATTTGAACTCCTGCAACTGTTCTACCCAAAACATCAACAATCCCCTGTTTATCTTCCATTCTGTCTTTTTCCAGCTTCGTATTCTCAATTATTTCTATATCCTCAAGTAAATTATCGTCACTTAATTCCATTATAGCATTTAAAAGCTTATTAAAATATCTTTATTTTCCTTGCGTCCGAATATTCGTTGAAATATAAAATCATTCTTAACCTTTTTTTCATATGTTTTTCACCGCCGTTAAATCTATTAAACCATGTATAGAAAAGTTTGAAAATCACACAAAAATCCCCGCAGCAATTCAGGATTTCTCCTGCATTTACTACGGGAATTTGGAACCGACTTTATTATTACGGAACCAACTTTATTATTTTGGAACCGACTTTATTTTTGATATATATTTGGAATACACGAACTACTATACCATCATTCTACCGTTACACTCTTTGCGAGATTTCTCGGCTTATCTACATCACAGCCCTTTTCTAAGGCCATATAGTATGCAAATAGTTGCAATGGTGTTACTGCCACAATAGGAGCAATAAATGAATCCACATCAGGAATAGTAACAACCACATCAGCAGCCTTGTAGACATGTTTATTACTTTCCTTTGCTATTGCCATTACAGTTGCACCTCTTGCTTTAACTTCTTTGATGTTACTTATCATTTTATCCATCAAACTATCTTGTGTCATTGGACATATAACCAGCGTCCCCTCTTCTATGAGAGCAATTGTACCATGTTTTAATTCTCCGCCTGCATAAGCTTCAGAATGTATATATGAAATCTCTTTAAGCTTTAAAGAACCTTCCATAGAAAGAGCATAATCAAGTCCTCTTCCAATAAAGAAAATACTCTTTGCATTACAGTGCTGGGCTGCAAATTTTTGTATAACTTCTTTATTCTCTAATACATCTTCAATAGCATCAGAGATTTTGCTAAGTTCCTCTACTGCCTTTTTATATTGCTCGGTTTCTAATAGGCCTTTCTTTTTGGCAAGTTCAAGGGTTACTAAATATAGTGCCGCTAGCTGAGTGTTGTAAGCTTTTGTTGATGCAACCGCTATTTCAGGTCCTGCCCATGTATACAATACATCATCAGAATCCCTTGAAATAGAGCTTCCCACAACATTAACTATTGACAGCACTCTTGCTCCCTTTTTCTTTGACTCTCTTAAAGCAAATAATGTATCTAACGTTTCACCTGACTGACTAATAATTATAACTAAGTGCCTATCTGTAACAAGGGGATCTCTGTAACGAAACTCAGAGGCCACATCTACTTCTACAGGAATTTTTGCTGTTTTTTCAATAATATACTTAGCAACAACTCCTGCATGGTATGCAGTTCCACATGCAACTATATAAATTTTATCAATATTTTTAACATCTTCATCAGTCAATTTTATATTGTCTAACACAATGTTTCCATCTTTTATTCTAGGATTAATAGTGTCCCTTACTGCTTTTGGCTCCTCGCACATTTCCTTCATCATAAAATGCTCATAACCTGACTTTTCTGCCGAAGCTACATCCCAAGTAACTTTAAACACATCTTTTTGTATCTCAATACCATAATTATTGAACACAGTAACTTTATCACCTGTTAAAGATACAATTTCTTTATCATCCAAAATATATACATCTCTTGTATATTCAAGTATTGCTGGGATATCCGATGCTATATAGTTTTCGCCATCTCCTAGACCTACTATAAGTGGGCTATCCTTTCTAGCTGCAACAAACATATCTGGGCAATCAGTACATATAACCCCAAGTGCATAAGAACCTTCTATTTCATTCAAACAATCAATAACAGCTTTCACTAGGTCACCCTTATAGTTGTATTCAACTAGGTGTCCCACTACTTCACTATCTGTTTCTGAAATAAACTCATAACCTTTTGACTCTAAGAATTCTTTAATTTCTAGATAGTTCTCTATTATCCCGTTATGTACAACGGCAATGTTTCCTGATTTGCTCATGTGAGGATGGGAGTTTAGATCATTAGGCTCACCATGAGTTGCCCATCTTGTATGACCTATTCCTATATTACCCTCAGGAGTAAGTTCACATACCTTTTCCTCTAGATTACTAAGTCTTCCCTTATATTTTAAAACCTTTAAATTGTCATTTCCCAAAATTGCCACACCAGCCGAATCATAACCTCTATACTCTAACTTTTTAAGACCATTTATAAGTATTGGTGCTGCCGTTTTATTTCCAATATATCCTACTATTCCACACATAATGTAACCTCTCCTTTACATAATTAAAATAACATCCAATAGAATGCAAAAAACTTTTAAACACTTGTAGCTCTACGTTTTTATAACAACGGAAGCAATTATAGCAAACCATTTCATCGAGACAGGATATATGATCAAAGCCTTAAAATCGAAGGAGCTCCATGCCCCCAAGATTTTATTGTAATCTGTACCCTACACCTATTATAGAGGTGGTAAAAATTTCTTAGCCTCGTTATAATACTAATATGCTACTTGCCCAAATTTCTTGATAAATTCAATATTTTATAGTTTTTAGTCATCTACACTTAAAAACCTAAAGATAGTGTTCAAAAACACACTCATAAAATGATGCATATAAAACAAGCAAATCCCTATGAAGAATAGAACAGGATTAGTCACATAAATTTCATTTTGTTTTGCAGTTGCCTGCAGTTTTTGTAGAATTTTAACGATTGTGACAAACCGGAAGGTTTCCGCCGAAAACTCGATAACTTACCAGTTAAGTATTACTGGTAACCTCCTTCTCCTCGTCCACGTGCCTACAAATTATTTAAATATGCACGTGCTGGCGCTTATCTTATCCACATGGAGCAATCATGTTTTCCTCCTTTCAAATAACTCCATATAAAAATTATAATCCTGAACTTTAATAATTTAAAACATCATCTCCTTTCATTATATTATTAATAAAAGCCATCTGCCACTTTATTTTCCACATTTCTTATTTGTGAAATATTTTCACTCTCCACCATGCCTATTTTAATAAAATAAGGCTTATGGTGAAAATATTATATTCAGCTTTTTAGCACGTCATTAACATACACTTTATCCAAGTCTTTCTTCTATAACTCTTACAAGCTCAACCGCCTTATTAGTAATATACTCCCTATCTTTGCCCTCAATCATAACTCTAATAAGAGGCTCTGTACCAGAAGGCCTTATTAGAACCCTTCCTTCACCACTAAAATCATTTTCTAATTTTTTGCACATGTCGCTAACCACTTGATCTTCAAGGTAAGAATTTTTATTTTCATTTTTTACTTTTGCATTTTTTAAGACTTGAGGTAAAACCTGCATTTTAGTAGCAAGTTCTGAGAGTTTTTTTCCTGTTGACTTCAATACATTTAAAAGCTGTACTCCTGTTAAAAGTCCATCACCTGTTGTATTGTGCTGTAAAAATATTATATGTCCTGACTGCTCGCCTCCTAAGACGTACCCATTTTCAACCATGTTTTCCAATACGTATCTATCTCCAACTTTTGTCTTTACTATACTCAGTCCTTCACGTTTAGCCATCATATCTAAACCCAGATTGCTCATAACTGTAGCCACAATTGTATCCTTTGAAAGCTTCCCTTTATTTTTTAATTCAAGACCAATTATAGACATTATTTGATCTCCATCAATGATTTTTCCAGTCTCATCTACAGCAAGAACCCTATCTGCATCTCCATCAAAAGCAAGGCCTATATCTGCATTATTTTTTACAACAAAATCCCGAAGCCCTTCCATATGAGTAGACCCACAGTTCCTATTTATATTAATTCCATTTGGCTCATTATTAATAACAAAAACTTGTGCTCCAAGTTCAGACAAGGCTTTAGGTGCAGCCTTATATGCTGCTCCATTTGCACAGTCTATAGCAATTTTAATTTTGTCAAAGCCATTATCAACTGTAGTTTTTATGTAGTTAACATAATCATCTGAAGGAGAATTAGCCATTATCTCTCTTCCTACCTTATCACCTGTAGGAAGAATAATGCTTTCTGTATTATCTAAAACAATAGATTCTATTCTTTTTTCCAGATCATCTGAAAGCTTATAACCTAGACTGTTAAAAAATTTAATTCCATTAAATTCAAAAGAATTGTGAGAAGCTGAAATAACAACTCCTGCATCTGCCTTATATGCTCTTACAAGATAAGCTACTGCAGGTGTTGGAACCACGCCAAGATTTATTACCTCTGCTCCTACAGAGCACAAACCAGCCACAAGTGCGGATTTTAACATATCACCTGATATTCTAGTATCCATTCCTACAAGTATTTTCGGAGTATGATTTGCCTCTGAAGTTAAAACATAAGCTCCTGCCTGCCCTAGCTTATATGATAATTCAGCTGTTAATTCCAAATTTGCAATACCTCTTACTCCATCAGTTCCAAAAAGAATACCCAAAACTGTTTCCCCCTAATTGTTCTTCTTAATAATTATAGTATTCAATATCCAAATATACTTTTTGTCATTATTTAAATTTTAACTTACATAAGTTAATTATAATAATCAGCATCTTTAGTAAAAACTCAATATAATAGACACTCATTAGCAAAAAGTCTACCATAATAATATGAAAACAATACCTGCAAATGAATGTCACTTGAGACTAGCAAACAAATAGCACAACCATAAATTCACGAGTCTCATTTACAAGTATAATACATTATATACTACATGTAAATATGAATTTTCCAGTATGTATTTCCCATTTACTATACTCTTAACTCATCTTTGAAAAATTATTACATGCACCCACTTATAATCTATCACTTGAGTATGTTCTAATTATCTGCTCTGCTATCCTTATTCCATCTATGGAGGCACTCATTATTCCACCTGCATAACCAGCTCCTTCTCCAGCAGGATATAGGCCTTTTATTCCAACTGCTTCTAATGTATCACCTCTTGGTATTCTTACAGGTGAGGAAGTTCTTGTTTCAACGCCAGTAAGAAGTGCGTCTCCATCTGCAAATCCCTTAATTCTTGAATCAAAAAAACCCATTGACTTTTTCATTGGTTCGGTTACAAAAGATGGGAGACAAAGATTAATATCCGCAAAACTTGTTTTTCCAGTATAACTTGGTTTTACAATTCCAGTTTTCTTTGATGGTCTTCCACTTATAAAGTCCTCAAGTCTTTGTACGGGAGCCGAACTATTATTTCCACCAATATCATAGGCCATTTTTTCCCACTTTCTTTGAAATTCTACTCCAGCCAATGGATGCGAGTTCCCAAAATCGCCGGGCTCTACCGTCACAACAAGTGCACTATTAGCATTTTCCTTATTTCGTGCAAAATCACTCATTCCATTAGTCACAATCATTCCCTCTTCTGATGCAGATGCAACTACAACCCCTCCAGGACACATACAAAAGGAATACGCTGTTCTTCCTGAAATCTTATTAAATAACTGATAATCAGCAGCTCCAAGTCTATTGTGATTATGAGATATTCCATACTGAGCCATATTTATGAATTCTTGTGGATGTTCTATTCTAACTCCTATGGAAAAAGGTTTTTGAACAAATTCCACACCACTTTCATAAAGGGACTTGAAAGTATCTCTTGCACTATGCCCTATTGCAAGTACTACAACCTGAGAACTAATGTTTTCACAGTCATTTATTGTTACTCCAACAACCTTGTTGTTTTTTATTAAAAGTTTAGTAACTTTAGAATTAAACATTACTTCTCCACCATACTCAATAATTCTATTGCGCATATTTACAACAACTTTTTTAAGCACATCAGAGCCTATGTGAGGCTTTCCTTTGTACAAAATCTCTTCATGGGCACCTGATTTATAAAACTCATTTAAAACTATGTCAGAACGCCTGTCATTTATTCTAGTAGTAAGCTTCCCATCGGAAAAAGTTCCTGCTCCACCTTCTCCAAATTGTACATTGGTTTCTTGATCTAATTGCCCATCACTCCAATATTTATTTACAATTACAGTACGATTTTCAACGCACTCACCCCTTTCAATTAAAAGGGGCTTATATCCATATTGAGCCAACATAAGAGAAGCAAAAAGACCTGAAGGCCCAGCTCCAATAATCAAAGGTCTTTCATTAAGATAAATATTTCCATGCACTAAAGGGATTTCATCCTCTTTGTTTAAAACTTTTATATCATTATTATTGGGCAGTGGTATTCTTTTTTCTGTTTCAACTAAAACAGAATAGACCATCTTTATATCTGGTTTTTTTCTTGCGTCTACAGATTCTTTAACAATTTTAAAATGCTTCATATCTTCTTGAGTTATTTTTAACTTTTTACAAGCCAGTCTTTTTAAGTTTTCTATTGGATCATCTAAAGTCATCTTAATATTGTGAACAATTATTTTCATCTATTCTTCATCCATATCTTCATTTTTTTCTATAACTACTTCAACTTCATAATTTTCCTGAAGTTTGACCGTCCTTGGAAGCACAACTTTTATAGCCCTTTTAAAAACACCTTCTCTAAGGCCACCAACATCAATACTTGGTTTTAATCCTTCTATAGCTATCTTTTCAAGTTCTTCTCCTCTTCCTGCTATAGTAATCAAAATTTCATCTTCAATAGTATAATTAAGAGAATTATCATTAACTTGATTTTCCAAAAGAATCTCTCTACTTCTAAAGACAAACTCCTTAAATGCCATCTGTTCAATAACTACATCTACATAGACACTTCGAGGAGTGTCAACTAGTCGAACACCTTCTGGTAATTCAATATTCACCATTTTGGTCATACTTTGGCTCATGTTATCAATATCTATGGTCTCAGTCCTAACATTATCAATCAATTCAATCACATCTGACACTCCAGATATTAATGCTTTGTCAGGTACAACTCGGTGTATACCATCAATGTAATTTCTAGCTGGCTTTCCCTTTACAACAGGTACAATTGGAATTTCCTTTGCAATCTCAATTTTTATATCTACGCTATGATAAAAATCAAGATCCTCCATCACTTCACCATCAATATCATAGAAAACACATTGTTTCTGAACTGCTAAATCACTACTTATATTACTTACATCAACATATGCTTTAATTTCACCAATAGAATTAATAATTGTGTCTTTATCCTCAATAAAGACTGTACTAGGCATTGCACTTACACCAATTATTTTATAGTTTTCTTTTGGTTCACCAATGGTAACCACACTTACAGGAAAAGAGTTCTTTCCTACTTTCTCTAATTCTAAGGATACAAATCTTGGCGTAACATTTTCTACAGAGTACCCTTCTTTACTTATGTATATCTCAATGTGAAGGTTTTGAGTTTCTACACTTGTTATCTTAGACAAATCCAATATAGCTTCTACTTCATTGTCGTTAATTTTACCCATTTTATTTTGTCTGCCCCTAAAGCTAACCGATACATTTCTAGGAAAATTTTTATTAAGTATTATTAAACCATTTTCACGTAAAACATCTTCATTTTCTACTCTTAATGGTATACTTAAGTCATATGAAATTACAGGATTAGAACTATCCAAAACAAAAAACCATAAAATCACTGCAAAAAACAGTGAAATAATCTTAGTTGTAGAATCTTTTTTTAATAACTCACTCATTTAGGCTTCACCTTCCATAATCCTAGTTTCTTGTTTGGCACTTCTTTTTCAAGAAGATTTTTGTTGAGTGCTTTTCTCAAAGTATCACCAGTAAGATTCCTTGTTAATCCACCATTTAAAGCAAAAGATATTTTTCCTGACTCTTCTGAAACTACTACTACTATAGCGTCTGACACTTCAGTTATTCCAAGGGCTGCTCTATGTCTAGTTCCTAAATCTTTACTAATATTAGGATTTTCAGTTAATGGTAAAAAGCAAGCTGCCGCCTTAATTTTATTTTCTCTTATGACAACTGCACCATCATGAAGAGGAGTGTTAGGAGTAAATATATTGACTAAGAGCTCTGAAGCCACACTTGATTCAATTTGTATTCCCGAATTAATTATTTCTCCTATTTTAGTTTCTCTTTCAATTACAATTAAGGCTCCTGTATAAGTTTTAGACATACTTGTAACTGCTTTTATTATCTCTTCTATTAATGCTTTAACTTTAATTGTATTTGTCTCTTCTTCAAAGCTAAAAATGGTTCTGAATTTGCTTCTACCAATTTTCTCCAATCCCCTTCTAAGCTCTGGTTGAAATAGAACTACTAAAGCAATTGCAATATATTGAATAATAACCCTTAATAAAAAGGCTATAGTTCTAAAACCCATATATTCACTTAGCCAAGCAGCAACAAGTATAACAATTACACCTTTTATAAGCTGCCATGCTCTAGTTTCCTTTACAAGCTTTATTATCTTGTAAATTACATATGATACTATACTTATATCTATTATTGCTTTAAAAACATCCCAAGGGTTATTAATGTCAAATATACCTAATATTATAGAGTTAAAAAATTCCCTGAAAACCTCTCCTCCAAAAACTCCCATTATAAAACCTCACGCTCTTGTATTAATAAAATGCTTCATTTAAAATTATACCCTCTTTGACGTCTATTTGTAACTATTTTTATAAAAAAATATTATATAGTTACAGTTATATATTTCCAATATACACATGATTCAAATACTCTAATGCCTCTTTCCTAAGATTTTCAAGAGTTTCTTTTGATGTTGGCAATACTTCCCTCATCTTATAATTAGGAAAAAACCTGGACAAATGAAGAGGTATTTTAGGCGATATAGATGACAACCATTTAGACAACAAGACAATTTCTTTAGCAGAGTCATTTAAACCTGGTATTACAAGAGTTGTTACTTCTAAATGACACTTTGTAGCAACATATTCAACTGTTTCTTTTACATTTTTCAGCTTGGCCATGCATATATCTTTGTAAAATAAGTCAGTATATGCTTTTACATCAATATTTATAGCATCAATATATGGTATTATTTTCTCTAAAGCTTTTCTGTTAATAAAACCATTAGTAACAAGTACATTTAAGAGCCCTGATTCCTTGATCAATATAGCTGTTTCATAAATAAACTCGTACCATATTGAAGGTTCATTATAGGTATAGGCAATTCCTATATTTTCATTTGAAGTCAATTCTAACGCTTTTTTTACAAGCTGCTCTGAAGTTATGTTATAGAGTTGTGGATTTTCATGAGCTATCATCCAATTCTGACAAAAGGAGCACTTCAAATTACAACCAAATGTTCCTACCGACAAAATCATACTTTCTGGTTTAAAGTGATATAAAGGCTTTTTTTCTATAGGATCTAAGGCCATTGAAGTGATTTTTCCATAATTTAAAGAATACAAAGTACCGTCAATATTCTTTCGAGCTTTACAAAAACCTAAAGCCTCTGGTTTTATTATACAATTATGTGGACATAAAAAACAATGAACCTTTAAGTCATCTATTTTATTAAAAAACATAGCTTGCTTTTCTCTACTCAAAAACACGTCACCTTCTATATAATTACTTATGTCTTATAACTTCAAATCGTTCCATCTGATACACATCATCTTGTTGTATTCCGGCTTTTTGGAGAGCTATTGCTACCTGTTCCTCCGGTGTGTCCACATTTTCAAGATTTGGGAGAAGTAGTCCTGACTTAAAACCTGACCTAACAATTACCCCATATTTTTTCACATCCAACTCACTAATAGAATTAATAGGTTCTGACTCTAATAATACATCTACAGAATATGATAAACTATCTAATTCATGAGTCTTCACAGGAGTAAATCTAGGATCTTGTGTTCCTGCACTTATTGCATTATAAATGATCTCAGATGCAATATCTTGTCTTGTAGGCCTTATAGTCCCAATACATCCTCTTAAGTCTCCATTCTTTTTAATGGATACAAAAACACCGGCTCTTTCCTTTTTCATTTCATCAGGCAAATTTTCTGAAAGATCAATTAAACGCCCATCGCTAACGTAAGTCTCAAGAGCCTTTTTTGCTAAACTAACATATGGATCATTACTCTTTTTTGGTTTTATATCAATCATCTCACTTATACTTTTTTTATTTCCAGTAACAAATCTCGCAACCATATAACCTACTCCAAAAGGACCTTCGTAGGAGTATAAGTCAGAATCATATTGGTATCCATCCAATGCTCCAAGCATTATTGCAAAGGAACTAAGACCACATTCTCCAGCATTTTCCCTTAATTGCTCATTAATATCAAGAATTTTTTTCAGATTATTGCTTCTGATACAATCGGCAATCAACTGATCAAATTCACTTCCATGCCGACTATAACCATAAGGTCCATCCTCCGACAGCCTATGGGATAAATCACCACTTGCTACAAATACCACTTCTTCATCTGTATTCATCACTGATTTGCAAATGCATCTTCCAAAATTATACATAGTCTTTAAAGATAAAGTTGATGTAGATATGTGAACAAGCTTAAAATCGCTATATTCCTTCATTATATAGTAAAGTGGTACAACAGCTCCATGATCAAGATTACTTAAATGAGCATATTTGCCACCAAGCCCACATTCTATTCCACCACAACTAATACCTTCCTCTTTTGAATTTTTCACTATTTTCTCTATAAGCTCTTTATTATTGCTTAAACTTAAATTAATCTGTTTAGTACCAAATTTTTCTAATCCACCCATTAATAAATTACCATCTGAAATATAAATATAGTCTTGAAACATTGGAGCATGTGGAGTTGATAAAATAATAGTTGAAGGTTTCTCTTTCTTTATGTCTCTAGCAACTCTTTTAAGGGCATTTACTGTTTGTATGGCCCCAAATTCTGCTCCATTACCAACTTCAGGAATAATAATGGGTGGATGAGGCAAAATATATGAACTAATTATTTTCCCCATATCATCTACCTTCCGCCAAATATACCGATAATAACTGCACTAAAAGATGTTAACAAAAATATACCCACTGTTATTATAGCTATTATTCTTACAGAGTTTCTTCTCATAATTTTTTCACATCCTATTTGTATTATTAGTTATTTTTTTTAAATTACATACTTATTAATCTTATTCTAAGAATCTTCAGGTGAAATTAAGTCTCTACCTAAAGCTCCCATGTTTAGATTCAACTTTAGCTTAACGAGTTCACTCTTTCTTCTTAGCTATAGTTTATCTTTAAGCTTCTTTTAAGATGGAATTCTTTTAAATCTTTATGTTAAATAAAGACTTCACCTTAAAGACATTAAGTTTTCTTTATTAAGTTCACTTCATACCCTTTAACACCATTGTATAATAATTATTATACAAATTAAACACTTTTTTAAAAATAGATATAAAAAATTAATAGTGTATTTTATTCTTTGTAAAGCAGGATTTTTTAACATAAACATAGAATATATATATAAGAATTTTAAACATCTCATCTATTCAAAAAACACTAGCATCGAACGCTTCTCCCCTGTTGCATGCTAGTGTTTTTACTTGCATTTTTTTAAGCATAGGTTTTAATAGCAAATAAAAAGATTATCCTAAAAGCGAATTTTTTGAGATTATTATCGAAAATATAAGAAAAATGTATCATTTTGACGTTATCGCAACCTAATTGACTAAAACTTACTAATATTTTCTTAAACAAGATTATGTTTAATTCTATAAAAATGATATAATGAAATTGTACATTATACTCCCCTTTATATTTGGTATAAGGA
Organism: Acetivibrio alkalicellulosi; assembly: GCA_008125075.1. Lineage (GTDB taxonomy): Bacteria > Bacillota > Clostridia > Acetivibrionales > Acetivibrionaceae > Herbivorax > Herbivorax alkalicellulosi. The sequence continues at coordinate 1,732,232 of VLTH01000002.1, forward strand.
GATATAAATAGTGGCTTATGAAACAGGGCAAAATTGCCGAAAGGCAGTGACGCAAAGCTACGGGTCTAAGACATCAATATTTGGTGTTATGACGGCCGGGTTACCATTAAAAGTTCTGTTTATACTCTTCTGATAAGTAAAGAGGAAATAGGTCCTAAGTATTTCCTTATACCACTTTGTTTTACATATGGGAGTATATTTTTGTGTATAAATTTATTTTCTCTTTGTTTTTATATTATACTTTTTCAAATCTTTCAACATCAATTACAAAAATAGTTGCTCCTCCAACATTTACTTCCACTGGATTTGCAAAAAACATACTTCCCATGTCAACTGGGGTTATGGGCGCATTGACAACCTGCTTCCTACTCTTTGATTTGTTCTTTATTATCTCTATTACATTATCTAAATTATCTTTATCAACTCCAACAAGTAACGTTGTGTTACCTGCTCTCAAAAATCCTCCCGAAGAGCAAAGCTTTGTTACACTAAAACCTTTTTCATTGAGTTCGCTCATCACCTTATTACCATCCTCATCATGAACAACAGCAAAAACCAGTTTCACTTTACATTCCCCCTAATATTATCATCAATGTGTCCATGTCAGAATTTTAAAGGCACATTGATTTTTACACAAAACTTTAGCAATCCAATCTGTATAATCTAACAAACATCAGCACTTTCTAAAAGGAACTCCTTATAAAAGATGCAGTTCCTTTTAGAATAATTAATTTTTACTTTGGACTACTAAAAATATAACTTCCTCTACTATTTCACTACAGGCCTTGTTAGAAGTTTTGCCCATATATTCATGTCTTCAAATCCACCACAAATATCACAATTGTTAATTAGCCTTCCCTTATACTCATAACCATGCTTTCTAAGAGACATATTAATACCAGTATTAATTGCCCTTGAGAGACTGTATAGACAGTAAAAGCCTTTATTTAAAAGCTCATTTTCAAGCTCATATATTAAGTTTGTCAAAAGCCCCTGTCCTCTATATTCAGGATAAGTTGCACAGTCTGTTATCTCACCATTTAAATTTTTTTTATCCATATCAACTGATGCTATACTAACTAAACAACCTTCTTTAAAAACACCTTTAAAAAGTATCTTGTCATCCATTACTTCACTTAAATACTCACTGTTAAATACTGGTGATGGATATGTTTTAAATACTTCCTGAAATAATTGTATCATCTTTGGTATATCTTTTTCAATACAATTTCTAATTTCATATGCTTCTCCAAGGTTTTCATGTTCAACAATTATTGGCTTTTCCATACACATTTTAAGAATTTTATCTTCTTCATCTGTTTTTTTTGAGTGAGCTCTTTCTTTGTCTAAAAAGTATGCTACACAGTATGCATCTTCACCTTTAAAAAATCCATTAATAGTTCCTTCAATCTGAAAACCTGCATCTTTTAAAACATTTAAATCATCCAAAATGCAATTTGCAATTACCTTTCCAACACCTTCACTTTTAGCATATTCTAAAATATCTACAATGATCTTACTATCTAAATGTTCATATTCTAATATTTTAAGCCTTGAATTGACGTAATCAATATATAAATTAGCATCACTTAGCTTCTCATTTCTATTCTTTGAAAATTTAGCTTTCGGAACATTCATCAAAATTACTCCTCCTATTTAATCTTACATTATCTCTTGGTATAAGACTTATGTTTTCTTCTTCATAAAGTTGTTCGATTCCAATAGAATCTTCTTTTTTATATTTTTTACACAAACCACATTCCTTACACTCATGTGTTCTATCCTCAGGCTCTGCATATGAACATATTACACCTTCAAAATTTCTCAATATTATTTTTTCAGGTGATTGGGAAACAACATATTGAGGATTAACAGGTATCTTACCTCCACCACCAGGAGCATCTATAACAAATGTAGGTACAGCAAACCCTGATGTATGTCCCCTAAGCATTTCTATTATTTCAATTCCTGTAGACACAGGTGTTCTGAAATGTTCAATCCCCTCTGACAAGTCACACTGGTAAAGGTAATATGGCCGTATTCTCATCATCACAAGTTTGTGAACCAGCTTTTTCATAATATAAGGGCAGTCATTTATTCCTTTTAGTAAAACTGATTGATTTCCCATTGGAATACCAGCTTCTAAAAGCATATCACATGCTTTTTTGGATTCTTCTGTAATTTCTTTAGGATGATTAAAATGTGTATTAATCCAAACTGGATGATATTTTTTTATTATATCACAAAGCTCCGGTGTTATTCTTTGAGGCATTACCACAGGAACCCTTGTTCCAATTCTAATAACTTCCACATGTTTAATTGATCTAATACTTTCTAAAATAAACTCTAACATCCCATCAGAAACACATAATCCGTCTCCTCCTGAAAGGAGTACATCTCTAATTTCTTTATTCTTTTTGATATATTCAATTGCCCTTTTTATATTTTTAATTGGCATTGACTTATCTTCTTGTCCAGCAAAACGCCTCCTTGTACAATGTCTGCAATACATTGAGCACTGGTCAGTAATAAGCAGTAATACTCTGTCAGGATATCGATGTGTAAGTCCTGGAACAGGTGAATCAAGCCCTTCATGAAGTGGATCACACATATCTGAATTAGAAACTAATGTTTCATGCACAGTTGGTATCCCCTGTCTTCTAATTGGACAATTATAATCATCAATATCCATCAAAGATGCATAGTATGGTGTAATAGCCATTTTCAATGCCTTAAGACACCTTTTTACTCCTTCTCTTTCTTCATCCGTAAGGTTTATAACCTGTTCAAGTTCATCTAAAGTTGTTATTCTATTTGAAATTTGCCATCTCCAATCATTCCATTGTTCTTCCTTAATATCTTTCCATAAAGTTATTCTTTTATAATCCGTTTTCACAACGTATCCTCCTTTATTTTGGTGCCATTTAAATAAATTACACACTTTTTTTTCATTAAATGCAATTTATTTCCCAGTAATGACGTAGTTTAAAAACACTTTAGTAATTTGTATTACATAATAAATCTAAATCCCTAAAATAAAAATAATATAAGAGGTCTCGATGCAGTTTAACTGCATTAGAAATAATTCTGACCAAGACAATGTAAAGTCTCTAAAGACACGTAATACATGAATAGTATAAAACTATTAACTGAAGGTATTTTTTTAATACTCTTTTATTATAAACACAATAAAAACATATTTTATTATAAAAGTTCACTATATCACTCATCAAAACACTTCACTTTACAATGTTTCTAATGATATGGCAAAAATAAAAATTTCTTTTTACTTTTAACTATTGCTTAAAAATCATACAACATTAACAGGTGATTTCTCAATTTCATTCCTTCTATAGTTACTATATTTGTTAATTTTTTTGCTTTTTTCTTTTTCTAAATAATTCTCAAGTACTTTTTGCAAATTTAAAACATCTGACATTTCATAATATCCAGTCTTGCCATATATGAACTCAACTGCCCTTACCGCTCCTAAAGCAAAAGCTTTTCGAGTAAAAGACTCATGACAAATTTCAATTTTATCATCCTCTCCAACTATCATAACTTCATGCTTTCCAACAACTCCACCAGCACGAATAGCACTTATGGCGACATCATCTTCACTAATACTTGTTCCAGTTGAATTAATACCTTTTTGAATCTCTTTAGCTATTTTTATAGCAGTGCCTGATGGTGCATCCTTCTTATTTTTGTGATGAATTTCAGTAATTTGAAAATCATAATTATTTAGAATGCTTGCTGCTAAATGAGTCAAGAGCATAAGTACATTTACTCCAAGTGTTATATTAGGAGCATAACAAATAGCATTATGGTATTTTTGAGTAAGTACAAATAGTTTCTTTAACGCAAATTTAGAAAATCCTGTTGTTCCAATAACTATGTTTACTTTCATTTTAGAAAACAACTTGGCATTTCGTATTGTTGCTTCTGGTTTGGAAAAATCAACAACAACATCTGGCTTTGTTTTAAATATAACCTGTTTTAAATTATCTTCACTGTCTATTATTATATCTGAGTTACACTCAATAATATCAGATAAAGATTTCCCTACCTTACTGCTGGTAGAACCACAAACCACAGCTACCAGTTTCATATTTTTTTGTTTTAGTATTACTTTTGCAATTTCCCTCCCTGTCTTTCCAAGACCTGACAAGCACACTCTAATCAATTGTCATCCCTCATTTCGTCTAAGTTATTAATCTTTAAGTAAATGTTGCAACCATATGTCCTTATTTTATGACTTTTCTATACGGTGGAGTTCCTCTTATAATCTTTAAGTGGATTAGAGTCACCACCTAAATCCCTGATGTTTATCTTTAGCTAGACTAGTTTAATTCGTATGCTAACCTTATAGTAATTACAACAAAAACCACAGAGAAAACCTGTGGCTTAGTCAATACAACACATCCACTCGTCTCTCTCAACGCTTACGAGGTTAGCTGACGGATTTGGATCGAAAGAGCTGACCCTACTTAGAATAACTAAGATTCACCCCAATATATGGTTCCCCCGTTCAAATAGATTAAGCGCACTACATTATCTTGAGCTTTTAAACACCTATTCAATTTCTTTAGTTTTTTATATTTATAATATCTATGTCATCTGACATCAATATATTATATGCAACAAAATCATTATTGACTATACTTCTTAAATAAATCATCAAGAGCTTCCCTCAATAAAAAAGCCTCTGTCTTTTCAATTAGTTTGGCAAGGGATGAAAGTCTATCTACTTGAGTTTTTGTAAAATAACTAGACTTTAAAACCATACTTTCTACTTCTGACAGACATACTTTGTTTTTCCCAAGCTTTTTTGCCCGAAACAAAGCACTATCGGCAACTCTAGAAAGCTCAACATAATTTTTTGCATCCCTTGGATAACTTGCAATTCCACAACTTATTGTAATATAAATATTTTCAGATCTATCTTCGTAATTAAAGTTAAAAATGTTATCTGATATATATCTTCTTAATTCTTCAAGCTCTATAAAACTTCTTTCCGAACCCTTATTAATTAAAAGTAGACAATATTCATCTCCTCTTCTTGTTATGCAATCAAAGTCTGAAACATTCTGACACAATATAGATGTAATCTTTTTTATTACTTCGTCACCAATACTATAACCATATGTCTTATTTATATTTGCAAAATTGTCAACATCAATGACAGCTAAACTAAAAGGCCCCTGACCTTCTTTAATTAACTCCTGAGCTTTTTCAACAATCTGTTCTTTTAAACCTAAATCACGAACCATATTACCCTCCATATTACACAAGTATATCAAACCTATATATATATGTCAACATATATATGTCCTTAACTTAGGTTTTATAACTGTTTTTAAATTTAAATAGTATTTTATTAAATATATATATAGTCATTTTTATTAATTTATAAATAAGCAGTACTATCTCAATAGCTATAAGTATTATAAGTAAAATAGTTATTTCTCTGTATTGAGTCATTTTTTCAACTAAAGATGAAAAAAAGCTAACTGCTGAGTATACATTTTCACTAGGATACAACTTAACTTCAATAACTGTATCATCATCTAATATGTATCTCGCAATCCCTACCTCCTGATTTACTGTTATTGGTGGAGCTAGTTCATTTTCAAATTCCAGTTCAGATCCCTTTAAATAACTATTTCCAATTGGATGAACATAGTAATGATCTCGTATACTAATCAAATCTACAATTTCATCACCTATACTTTTCCTGTCAATAAGCTGCCCCTTACTAACTAAAACACTTCTTTTATAATTTTCAAAACCATAATCTAAAAGTTTGATAGTGTCATTGTCAAGACTCTCATCTGGGCAATCTAAAACTATTGAAACAAGCCTCATGTTATCCCTTGTTGCAGTAGTAACAGATGTTTTGCGGTTAAAATCATTAAATCCTATTCTTCCTCCATCAATTCCATCATAGCTCCAAAAAAGTCTATTTTCATTTCTTAACATTCTGTAATCTTGATCTTTCCAAAACCATGTTCTTGATGAAAAAACCCTTTCAAATCCAGGGTTATTCAACGCATATCTTATTAATAATGCCATATCATTTGCAGTAGTATGCTGAGACTCATGGAATAAACCTGTTGGATTTGCAAAAATAGTGTCATACATTCCCAAATCCTTAGCCTTTTCATTCATAAGGTCAACAAAGGGTTCAATGTCTCCAGCAATATATTCAGCCAATGCATTTGTACTATCATTTTCAGGAGTTAGGACAACCGCATATATCAAATCTTCCACTATATATTGGTCTCCTACTTGAAGATTTGATTTAGCTCCTTCAACTGCAACTGCCTTCCTACTAACTGTCACTTTAGCTTCAGATGGTCTAGGCTCATTTTCTATAGCCAGTAATGCTGTCATAATTTTATTTGCGCTTGAAATATGAAGTTTAACATTAGAATTTTTTTCATAGATAATTTGACCTCTATGGGCATCAATTAAAATAGCTGCTGCCGCATCTATTTCCAAAATGTCATGATTTCCATATATCAAACTTGTCCATGGCATAACAATTATTATAACCATGACAATGGTTTTAATGGTTTTAATTGTTAATGTTGATATTTTTTTCATATTATTACCTCATTTATTTCATTATCAATGTCTATACTAATTATTATAGTACTTTAATCCTATTATTACAACTTATATATATTTTATAAAGTTTTAAAAAAGCTATACTTTTTATTGTTCAGGGAAAACTAATTTTAAATGGAGGTGATTTTATGGCAGACAAAAGAAAAGCTAAAAAAGAAGCTAAAAAAGAAGCTAAAAAAAGCCCAGGAAATAAAGATATGTATGAATTTGCAAATGATCAATTAGGAGAAAACAAAGAAACAACATATGAGCTTTTAAGGCAAGAAGGTAAAAAAAACAAAAAGAAGTAAAAAAATCACTACTATAATTCTCACTAAAACACAAACGGGGCGCAAAGCCCCTTAATTTTCTCTTAATTTCAATTTAGAGCTTAATTTGCTTCAATTAACATATTAACCGATACATTTTTCTTTTCATTTGTATTTATGACTGATATATCAGCTTTATTATCTATAACATTTTCTATCCAAATTGGTGCTCCCTCATACAACACTTCAATTACTCCATCAGATTTTAGAATCTGTTTTGCTCTTATAGTATCCATTCTTATCATCTCCTTTTTTAAAATGTATTTGTACACTGCTATACAAGCTGCCTGAGAGACACAATATTAATTTTGTGTCCTAAAATATTAATATCTTATCATTTATTTTACCCTTTTATTATAATATAATTAATTTAAAGAAATAAAAACTGATGTCAAAGATGCTTAATTAATGTCAACAAAAAACTATTCTAATTTAATATTTCCTTTTATTTTAGGGGATCGTTCGGGATTTTTTGGGGAGTCAGATATATTTATATTATATGCTTCTAGCATACAATATCAGAAAGAATTATAATTTATTATTTTTTTGGGGAGCAAGAATTAAATATTAAAACAGATATGTTTATTAGTTTTTATGTTGACATGTTGTTATTTGAACTTCAATAGCAAAAATTTTAGTATCTTGGTATAAATTGTCACATTGTACAAACACTCCTTTTAAGGGGTGTTTTTTTATTGGAAGTCTTGAAAGGAAGTGAAAGACTTAAATGCAAATGGGCTCCATGCCCGGAATTTTTCATTGTCTATTTTTTACCATTAAAATAGTATGCTCAATACTCTTGTATATACATATAGCTATTTGTTATAATTTTATCATAGACATTCATTAGAATATAACTCACCAACATAATATAAAAAGTATAATGAAAATGGATGTCTGTGCCCATGTGCATTTTTGCGTAGTTCAATAAATTGCACCTAAGGCTATGTTGTGAAAAATATTTTTTTAGAATATACATGACTTTTATTTTTATTTGTAAGTGAGGTGTTTGTTTTGGCGCATAAAACAATACAAAAAGAAGATACAATAACAGATTATACTATACCAAAAATGTATAGAGTAATTCTTTTAAATGACGACTATACAACAATGGAATTTGTAGTGGAAATACTAATATCAATTTTTCACAAAACTGCTACAGAAGCCACAAAAATAATGTTAGATGTTCATGAGAAAGGAAAAGGAATTGTTGGTGTCTATACATACGACATTGCAAAAACAAAAATAATGCAAGTAGAGCAAATTGCAAAGGAAAGAGAATTTCCCTTAGTGTCGGTTATGGAACCTGAATATTAAATTTAAAAAGAGGAGTGACGTTTATGAGACTAGATGACATCACAAATAAAATACTCATTGCAGGATATAACGAAGCAAAGCATCAAAATCATGAATATTTTACGCCTGAACATATTCTTTATGCTTCCCTTTTTTTCAAAGAGGTTACGTCTATTTTTGAAAGTTGTGGTGGCAATATAGAAAACATAAAAAAAGATCTCTTAGCTTTCTTTAAGGAAAACATGACAATAGTTGAAAATTCTGATCCTTTAGAATCTATTGGCTTTAATAGTGTCATGCAGTCTACTGCTTATCACTGCATGTCATCAGGTAAGAGTATAATTTCTATAGGCGACGTTATAGTTGCCCTCTATAGTGAAAAAGAGTCTTTTGCCTCATATATTCTTCAAAAAAATGGAATAAGTAAAATAGATGTCTTAAAATATATTTCTCATGGTGTATCTTTAGTTCCTAAAATTAAAGATACCTCTTTAAAACCAATAGAAACAGGAAACAAATCAAATAGACAACAAGATAAAAATTCAAATAATGAATTTTTAAATAATTTTACAATAGAGCTTACAGCAAAGGCAAGAAAGGGACAAATCGATCCCCTCATAGGAAGAGATGACATTATTAAAAGAACTATTCAGGTTTTGTCAAGAAGACTTAAAAACAATCCTATACACGTAGGAGAACCTGGGGTTGGTAAAACCGCTATAACTGAAGGGCTTGCTAAAATGATTGTAGAAGACAATGTTCCAAAATCCTTACAAAATAGTAAAATATACTATCTTGATATGGGTAGTCTTATTGCAGGAACAAAATACAGAGGAGACTTTGAAGAACGAATAAAAAAAGTGCTAAACGAAATTCAAAAACAAGAAAAGGCCATTGTATATATAGATGAAATTCATACAATAGTTGGAGCTGGCTCGGTATCAGATGGTGCCATGGATGCCTCCAACATAATTAAACCTTTTCTTACTCAGGGTACTTTACGTTTTATTGGTTCAACTACCTATGAAGAATATAAGAAATATTTTGAAAAAGATCGTGCTTTATCAAGAAGATTTCAAAAAATTGATGTCCCAGAACCATCAGTTGAAGACACATATGCAATACTAAATGGTCTTAAAGAAAAGTATGAGAATTTTCATAATGTTAAATATACCGATAAATCCATTCGCCTTGCTGCAGAATTATCGGCAAAATACATTCAAGACAGACATCTTCCCGACAAAGCTATCGATGTTATAGATGAAACAGCTGCCTATGTAAGGCTAAACTGTGAAGATGAAGAGAAAATACTGACAATTAAAGAAAAAGATATAGAGCGTACAGTATCTTCAATAGCTAGAATTCCTGAGCAAAGTGTTTCTAAAAACGAAATAATAAGGCTCAAAACTCTTGATACTAAACTAAAATCACAAATATATGGTCAAGATACAGCCGTTGATAATGTTGCAATGGCAATAAAAAGAGCAAGAGCTGGATTTAACGAAACCGAAAAACCTGTAGCCTCACTCCTCTTTGTAGGACCTACAGGCGTAGGTAAAACAGAATTATCGAGACAGTTGTCTAAAATACTGGGCATTCCTCTGATAAGATTTGACATGAGTGAATATCAGGAAAAACACACAGTTGCAAGGCTTATTGGCTCTCCTCCTGGTTATGTAGGTTATGAAGAAGGGGGACTTTTAACAGAAGCAATCAGAAAAAACCCTCATTGTGTTCTTCTTCTTGATGAAATAGAAAAAGCCCACTCGGATATATATAATGTATTACTTCAAATTATGGACTATGCTACACTTACGGAAAATAATGGTAAGAAGGCAGACTTTAGAAATGTTATATTAATAATGACTTCAAATGCAGGAGCAAGAGAAGTAGGTAGAACCATGATAGGTTTTGATAAAAGAAATGTTGAGGCAAGCGCTATAACTAAAGAAGTAGAGCGTATATTCTCACCAGAATTTAGAAACAGATTGGATAACACCATTGTATTTAATCATATTAATGAGAAAATGGCTCTTCTTATTGCTAAAAAAGCTATACAGGAGTTTGGTGATAAGCTAAAATCAAAAAATATAACACTTAAAGTCACAAAAAACTGTTATAAATGGCTGGCTCAAGAGGGATTATCTTCTATTTTTGGTGCGCGTGAAATACTTAGACTTGTTCAAGATAAAATTAAAACTTATTTTGTAGATGAGGTTTTGTTTGGAGAGCTTTCTAAAGGTGGAACTGCTCTTATTGATATTGTTGACAATCAGATAAAAATACAAAAAATTGATTAATAGACATTATAGTAGATTTGAATGTACCATAAACTTTTTATGTAAAGGTGACTTAAATATGCCCATTTTTCAACTGTCAAAAGAAATAATTTTTCCTCATCCTTCTTTGGCAAATAGGGATGGAATAATAGCTGTAGGAGGAGACTTAAGTATTGAGCGCCTTCTTCTTGCATATAGCAATGGTATTTTTCCATGGTTCAACGAAAACGACCCCATTATCTGGTGGTCACCTGACCCAAGATTTGTACTTTTCCCTGACAATATTAATGTATCTAAGTCAATGTCAAAGTTTTTTAAAAAAAATGTTTATACAGTTACATTTGATACTTCATTTGATAAAGTAATAAAAATGTGCGCAAAACTTAGAAAAGATAACACATGGATTAATCAGGAAATAATAGATAGCTACAACAATCTTCATAATTATGGTTTTGCCCACTCTGTTGAAGTTTGGTTTGAAAATTCTCTTGTTGGAGGGCTATACGGAGTATCTCTTGGCAATTGTTTTTTTGGAGAATCCATGTTTTCTATAATGGATAATGCTTCAAAAACAGCCCTTATTGTTCTTTGCGAAAAGCTTTTAGAAAAAGATTTTTTGCTAATAGATTGCCAGATTTATTCTAAACATTTAGAGTCTCTTGGAGCTGTCAACATATCAAGAGATGAGTTCTTATGTCATTTGAAAACAGGACTTACTACTAAAACTTTGCAAGGCAATTGGAGTAATCTTTTTACAATGTAATATATTTTTTGCATTTCTAAATATTACTCTAGAAAGAGAGTTAAAATTATGAATTATTTTGATATTTTCAAAAAACTAAAACTAGTATTACTTGCACCCTTAGGTTACCTTATTTTTTTCATATCATCATTTTTTCCAGGTGCAGTTGAAAACCTATACTCTAATGGTATATTTAGGTTGATAACTAGGGTGCTAAGTATTTTGACAGGATATATTCCTTTCTCTGTTGCTGAATTTATCTATGTTTCAGTCATCATATTTGTGTTAATAAAGCTAATACTTATGATAATAAAAATATTTAAATGTCCATCACAAACATTTAAAACCATCTCCAACCAACTTGTAAATGCTATTGTTGCAATAAGTATAATCTACTTTTCTTTTATATTATTGTGGGGCATTAATTATCAACGACTTCCCTTTGGTGAAACAGCAAATTTAGATACAAGCCCAGCTTCAATTGAAGAACTGGCAATTGTGTGTGAAAATCTGTTATCTGAAGCTAATTACTTAAGGGATCTAGTAGAAGAAGATGAAAATGGAGTAATGAAATTATCGTCTGATAAACAATCAACCTTAAAACGGGCACATCTAGGGTTTGATAAAGCCGCAGATTACTATCCTACTCTATATGGCAAATATGGTAGGCCAAAAGGTATCATTCTATCAGAGTTAATGTCATATTCGGGCATAGGGGGAGTATACTTCCCATTTACTGGTGAGGCCAACGTAAACATCTCAGTTCCCCACTCTACAATTCCCTTTACCACTTGCCATGAAATAGCTCATCAAATAGGCTATGCAAGAGAAGATGAAGCTAACTTCATTGGATACATCACCTGTAAATTTCACCCAGACATTGATTTTCAATATTCAGGAACTCTATTGGCATTAAGATATGCAACAAGTGCACTATTTGCTCACAATCCCGAAAGATTTCAGAGTATTAGAGACAATTATAGTGATGGTGTTCTTCGAGATCTTCGTGCAATAAGTGCTTACTGGCAGAAATACGAAACGCCTGTTCAAGAAATATCCTCTTCAATAAATGACACTTATTTAAGAGCCAATATGCAAAAAGATGGCATACAAAGCTATGGAAGAATGGTAGATCTTTTAATAGCAGAACATAGAAAATACAATAACTGACATACCTCTCCAAAGCACTGAGAACTCAGAATACAAAATTACATGTATTCTTCTGGTAAACCATCTATATAAGTACCTCCATCATCTGATCCACCTTTTGTTTTGTCTATATATACCTCAAAAACAAAGGCAATCATAATAAAAGTATAAATAGCACTAACAACTCCGCTTAAAATCTGTCCCACAAATGGAATCAAAAATGACATCAAACCAGTTATTACACTTGCAATATACATACAAACAGTGATAAGCATACTTATTCCAACTATTGGCCAAAAATATGATTTTATAACCCTATAAGTTTTAGATAGTGCATCAAAAACTCCTAAATTATCAATTATCATAATAGAAAACCACATGTAATATCCTACCATAAAAACAACAAAACCTATAATATACAATAGCATAATAGGTATTAAAACTATAGAAAATATACAACAAACCATAGATAAAAGACTAAAAATCACCGAAACTATACCCACTGCCAAACTAATTATGATTCCCACTAGCAGTACTCCTAGTAGAAACAATATATATCTCATAAAATTTTTGCTAAGTTGTGGCAAAAAATCGTCTAAACTAGCTTCGCCTGTTGAGTAAGCCTTATTAATCATACCAAATGTTGCTGGCATAACAATTATATTTAAGAAAAAGAATAAACCAACTAAAATTAATATCATGCCAACCTCAGGAATCATGCCCATAAATAGTTCTTCCATTCGAAAGTCATCAACTGGTACTCCAATTTGAAATGAATCCATAAACTCTTCAAGTAAACCAATGTAATCAAATTGAAATAGAATAGCAGACAGTACTCCTATAATAGCGTTTACAATTAAAAGAGGTATTGCTAAAAAATAATATTTTCTAAAAAACTTAAATGCATTTTCCAAATACTTCATAAAATTCCCCCTTAGCATCCCTAAGTAAAATCATCCATTACATTATAATACAAATCACCCCTACTGTCTATTCTCATCCCATTAAAACTTCAGCACGGTGCTCTTTTTTATCATTTATTAGTGGTATACTTTCACTTGAAATGTCTTCTCCATCTAAAATAATTTTTTTTACACCTTTATTTACTCCGTCTGGATTTTTGACCTCTATTAAATATTCAGTTTCTTTAAATTTATATTTTATGTCAAAGCCACTCCAATTTTTAGGTATACAAGGATCTATTACAAGGCTATCTCCATGCTTTTTAAATCCAAGAATATGTTCAAAACCAACTCTGTACATCCAACCTGCAGCTCCTGTATACCATGTCCACCCACCTCTGCCTGTATGAGGTGGTACCGAATAGACATCTGCTGCCATAACATATGGTTCTACTTTATAGGTTGAATATTCAATATGTGTCCTTGAATGATTTATTGGATTTAACAATTCAAAAAGCTCTAGAGCCTTTTCACCTTCACCCATTTTAGCATATGCCATAACTACCCATGCAGCAGCATGGCTATACTGACCTCCATTTTCACGAACTCCAGGCACATAGCTTTTTATATATCCTGGTTCTAAATCTCCTTGGTCAAATGGGGGAGTTAGAAGCTTTATAAGTCCCTCATCTCTTTTTACCAGATAATTTTCCAGTGAATTCATTGCTAAAACTGCTCTTTTACTATCTCCACCTTCTGATATAACAGCCCACGACTGGGCTAATGAATCTATTTTACACTCACTATTTTGTATTGAACCTAAAGGCTGTCCATTATCAAAGTATGCTCTTCTATACCAGTTACCATCCCATGCATTTTCCTCAATTGCTTTAACAATTTCTTTTCCAGTATCAATATACCTTTGGGAACGCTCTTTTTCTCCCATCCTTTCGCATATTGGAGCAAACCCATTTAGTATAGAATAAAGGAACCATCCAAGCCAGACACTTTCACCTTTTCCCTTGTTTCCAACTGTGTTCATGCCATCATTCCAATCACCCGAACCCATAAGAGGTATTCCCCTCTCACCAAATTTAAGTGATTTTTCTATTGCCCTTATACAATGGTCATATAATGTAGCAACTTTTTCAGATACTCTAGGTATTCTATATGCCTCATCCTCAAGCTCACCTAGTGGAGCATCTTCTAAAAACGGGGTTTTTTCCATAAGTATATCATAATCTCCAGTAATCCTTATATACTCTGATGTAACATAAGGCATCCACAAAAGATCATCTGAAAATCTTGTTCTTGTACCTTTATTTTTGGGTTCATGCCACCAGTGCTGTACATCTCCTTCTATAAACTGATGTTTTGAATGAAGAAGAATTTGATTTTTTGTAATATCCGGCCAAACGTGTGTAACTGACATACTATCTTGAAGTTGATCTCTAAACCCATATGCGCCACCTGACTGATAAAATGCTGACCTGGTCCACATTCTGCATGATACAACTTGATACATAAGCCATCCATTTAATAAAATGTCCATTGCAGCATCAGGTGTATAGAATTTTACTCTTTCAAGTTTTTCTTCCCAAAATTTTGTTACTTCTTTAAGAGCATTTTTACTTTCTTCAACGTCTTTATATTTTATAAGCATTTTATCCACTTGATCCATTGTCTTTCCAGCACCTAATAAAAATACCAATTCCTTTTCTTCCCCTGCTTTTAAGTTAACAGATATACTTAATGCAGCACAGGGATCAAATCCTGCTCCCAGTTTTCCAGAGAGCTTTTCAACTTTTAGTCCATCTGGATTTGACATATTACCCATGCCAAAAAATTCTCTTCTGTCCCCTGTCAAAGAACACTCTTTTACTGATGAGTCAATAAATACTAATCTATCTGCAAATTCTTCATTATAGTTGTTTTTAATCAAAAGAGCTCCTGACTCATGCTGCTCTGTAACTATATGTGGTGCAGTCAACTGATCGCTTACTCCAAGAACCGGCCTTATATAATATACTAAGCTTAAGTTTCTTACCTCTTGCGATACATTTTTTAGCTTAACCATACTTATCTTTACCGAATCATTAATCGGCACAAATTGATACATATTATGCATTATGCCATAACACTCATGCTCAAACACAGTATATCCAAACCCATGCCTTATTGTATATAGTTCATCATCTCTTATAGGAAGGGGTGTAATGGTCCAAACCTTGCCGTCACTATCATCACATAAATATAGTACTTCACCTGGCATATCGCTTACTGGATCATTTGACCATGGAGTAAGTTTATTCTCTCGACTATTCTCAAACCATGTATATCCAGATCCTGATTCTGTTGCTAAAAATCCAAAATTTTGATTTGATATAACATTTATCCACGGCATAGGTGTATTGTGATCTTTTTCAAGATGAATAACATATTCCTTTCCATCATTGCCAAAGCCACCTAATCCATTGTAAAAGCTTAATTCTTTATCTTTTTGATGTAAAACTCTTTCATACTTTTTAACATCAGAAGTAAAAACCTTTTGTTTTAGAGGTTCAATCTCTTCAACACTCATAAGCTGTTCATACAGACCAGAATTACCATCTAATACAACTCTGGCGGCAGCACAAATAACATTTATATGTTCTTTTTCCATATTGCTGCCCTTTAGTAAAAACACCCCTCCTGGCCTATTTATCATATCATGAACATGACTTTTGGAAATAACATCATATAAAATTCCCTGTAGGGGATTATTATAGCTGTTATCCTCTTCATTAATTATTACCAGATCAACTTTAAGATTTTTAAACTTCCAGTATTCATGAGCCTTTAATACTTCATATACAATATCTATATCATCTTTTTTATCAAGCATAACAAGCACAATAGGTATGTCACCCGAAATTCCATAAGCCCACAAAGCCGACTGTCCCTTTTTATTCTCTAATATGCACTGTCTTCTTAGTCTTTGTTTTGGACTCAAAAAAAGTATGTGAGGTATTAATTCTTGATAAAACTCAATATCTGAAGCTTTTAGATTTAAGTATCTTGCTTCAACTTTACTTCTTGTCAGTGCAAGATCCAATTCCTCAGTAATCACTTTTGGGTCTGAGTATTTTTCTGCCTTCTCTAAAACTAATTCTCGACTGTCAGCTACAAGAGTTACAAATGAAATTTTGACAGAAGACTCAGGTTCTAGTTTTATCATTTGTCTAAGGCTCATAACAGGGTCTAAAACTGGACCTACAGTATTTGACAAAGGCTTATTAGGCTCTAAAACTAAAGGATTGTGTAAATTTCTACCTCTTCCTAAAAATTGTAGCCTATCGGTCTCATATTGCACTCCACCTACAACTTCTCCATCAACTGTTAACGTATTAACTACCCATACTGTTTTATCAGCTTCACTTCTAGGCCTCCTGCTTCCAATAAGACTGTTGTACTCTGGAACATACTCTGTTCTTATAAAGAGATTGCTAAAAGCTGGGTGTGCTATATCAGAAGCATGAGGAGCTAAAACCAATTCAAAATAACTTGTTATTTCTAGAACGTACCTTTCAGTACTATGGTTAGTAAGTGTAACTCTCCTGATCTCAGCATTGTCCGAAGCACAAACTGCCATCTGGGTTACAGTATCAATATCACCATCCCGCCTTGAAAATTTAGCTTCTCCTGAGTTGAAAGAAACTTTATAATTATCAGGATTTTCGCCAAAAAGTCCATAAACAGAAGACCATGCCTGGTTGGTTGTCACATTCTTAATATAAAAAATCATTCCATAGGTATCAAGTATTACATCTTCTCTCCACCTTGTCACATCTATACTTTTACTTCTGCTGTATCCTGTTCCCCTGTCTGTAACCATAACAGAATAACTTCCATTTGATAAAATATGTGCTTTAGGAAACATAGGAGCAGGATATTCATACTCTCTATGAGAATCTTCCTCAGTAAAAACAACATCTTTAAAGGGAATAACCTTCTCCTTATTTTCTTTAGTAAAAACAATATTAGCAGGAACTTTTTCCTGTAAAAGAAGTTTTGCTGCTTCAACCACAGGATCTTTGTGAAACCGTTCTTGCATTATATCATCATTTAACCAGTTATCTAGTGACAATAAACTCATCCCCTGATGATGAGCCATATAACTCTTAACAATTCCACGTTTTTCACCCATTGGTACTCTTTCAGGTGTATAATCTAAAGCTTCATAAAATCCATATGGACCATTGGCTCCTTCACTTTCTAATTTTTTTAAGTTTTTTAATGAATCTATTGGGTCTATAGGTATTGCAAGCATAGTAGCATAAGGTGTAACAACCATATCCTCTACAAGACCTCTTTTTAATCCTAACCATGGCACTCCAAAGGCTTTATATTGATAATTTAAGTCTAAATCAAAAGCATAAAACCCTGACTCAGATGTGCCCCATGGAACATTTCTCTGTCTGCCGTATTTTTTTTGACTTCTCACTACAAATGAATAGGTCTCATCCATTAAGGTATTTTTACACCTTTTCATAATAAGAAGTGGCATTAGATATTCAAACATAGTTCCACTCCAAGAAACCATCCCCTTATAACTGTCAATTTGCGTAAGGGTTCTTCCTAATTTAAACCAATGTTGTTCTTCAACTTCACCTCTTGCTATGGCAATATAACTGGTTTGTCTGGCTTCTGAAGATAATAAGTCATAATATGAATTTGTTAAATTGCTTTCTCCAATATCAAATCCAATAGAAAACAACTGCCTTTTCGGGTCATATAAATGTATAAACTCTGTATTATCAGATAATTCTTTTATTCTAACTACTAATTCCATATACTCTTTAACAAGTTTATCTACATTTTCTATTGAAATTTTAAGAGAGTCTTTTAATTTATCAAACCACAATGGTTCTACTTCTTTCTTATCTTTTGCTGTTTTTCTAAATTTTTCTATATCTTTTATTACTTCTTTGTATTTATTAGATAAATCACTTATTGAGCTATTGGTTTTAAGCTTTTTTAGTATAGTTTTAATAGGGTTTTCTTTTCCATCTTGATTCATAATTTCTTTTGGGATATCCTTGATCAAATAACACCATGGAAAAAACTTTTCAATTTCATTTTTATGCGTATTTATCATAAACTCAACTTTTAATTTCCAGACATCTGGTTTGCCACCTTCATCCTTATTATTTTCACTAAGTTTATTTAAGGCATTTATCCAGAGTTCTATTTCTAAAAAGTTTTCACTATTATTTAAGCTTTTTAAAAATTCATCAAGATACTCCACATTATCAAATAATTTATCCGACCCTTTTTCAATTAGCCCGATAGTATCCTTTAATCCATATACAAACCTCTCATCAATAAGAGGCCTTTTTAAATACTCTAAAAGCCCTTCTTTTAAAGTAATCAGATAACATACCAAATTACCACTGTCTACAGTTGATACATATGCAGGATTTAAAGTCTTTAGTGTACGAGTATCATACCAATTATACAAGTGGCCATTCCATTTTTCCATTCTTTCCATAGTTTCTATTGTCTTTGAAGTTATATTATAGAGCTCTGATGTACCTATATACCCAAAATCCCTTGCCGCCAAAGCTGCAAGCATTCCCAGTCCAATATTAGTAGGTGAAGTCCTGTAAGCTACGCCATTTAATGGGTCCTCTTGAAAGTTATCTGGTGGTAAGTAATTGTTCTTCTTATTCATAAATTCTTCAAAATATCTCCAGGTCTTTCTTGCAATTCTTCTTATTTCAACTATATCTTCATCACTTACAGGCTCCTTAATATAAACAGTTTCTTTGCTTACTCTATAGGCAATATATGGAGATAGAATCCAAATTGCAGCTAATACTATTGCAATGGCAAAAGCATCCGGTTTTAGCAAAAAAGACAATACAAGTATTACTATCACCTGAAATGTTGCAAACCGCATCTTTATAAAATATCCCTTAATTGAGTCTTTTAGAGATCTCTCTACATCTAATGCCGTTACCCACTCAAGCATATTTTTCTTTGTAAATAAAACTCTTTTAAGGGTTATAAAAATAGCACTGATCATAAGATATGCCTGATATGGCAAAAAAACAAACTGTAGTAATTGCTGCAGAAAGCAAGCTTTTAAGCCACATATAGCAGTAGTATATCTCTTTTGTCTTATAGCTCCTAATGGCTTTGAAATAATGTAATCAAAACCTCCTGTTAGTATAGGTAAAAAATTACTAAAAACCGCTAGTGCTAACCAGAATATTGTGTTTCCTGGCAATATACTAAATCCTAGTATTATTAATATCATAATTCCAGGAGCAGTAATACTTCTTCTTAAGTTATCTAATATTTTCCATCTTGTTATTGTGGATAATGGATTCTTTATACTTTCTCCTACTTTATTTTTTGTGTATTTTCTAATCCAAGGTAAAAGTTGCCAATCTCCTCTTACCCATCTATGAAGCCTCATAGCATAAGAGCTGAATTTAGACGGATATCCATCAATTAGCTCTAAATCTGAGACAAGCCCCGCTCTAACATAGGATCCTTCTAAAAGATCATGGCTTAAAACAGTATTATCAGGTATTGCATTTTCAAGTAAGCTATGAAATACACTTAAATCATATATCCCTTTCCCAGTAAAAATACCCTCTCCAAAAAGATCCTGATATACATCTGAAGTTGCAGTTGCATAAGGATCAATACCTTCTTCACCAGCATAAATCCTGGAAAAAAGGGATTTGTTTACACTTTCAATATCAAAACCTATCCTTGGCTGCAAAAGCCCATATCCTTCAACTACAAGACTCTTTTCTTCATCAATTACAGGTCTGTTTAACGTATGGCTCATAGTACCTATAAGGCGTTTTGCCATACCTAACGGAAGAACTGTATCTGCATCTAAGGTTATAATGTATTTTACCTTTGGAAGTTTATTTATCTCTTTTGATACAATAGAAAAACTTGTTTTTTCCGAACCTAATATCATTTCATTAAACTCAACAAGGGCACCTCTTTTTCTTTCCCACCCCATCCATTTACTTTGTTTATCGTTAAATTGCCTATGCCTGTGAAAAAAATAAAAGATTTCCTGACCCTTATCACAATACTTTTCATTGAGTTGATTTACCTTAGATAGTGCAGCATCAATTATTTTTTTATCATCTTTCATTTCTTTAGCATCAGAGTCTTTGTAATCGCCTACAAGAGCAAGGAAGATATTTTTCTCCTTATTTGCAAGGTAATATACCTCAAGGCTTTCAATTAGCTCTAAGGCTCTTTTTTCATCTGTAAGAAGAGCAGGGATAACAACCATTGTACTACACTCTTTTGGTATTCCATCCTTCATTTCTAACTTTGGCAAAAAAGAAGGCCTGACTCCGTGGCTTAAAAGCCAGTTTACAGTACTTACTGCAATATCAAATCCTGGAATAACAACAGCAATAAGTGCAATTAAGACATAAATATCAATTTGACCATATTGAACTCTATTGAATATATATTCTACCGTAAGTCCGACTACAGTAAGCATAATAATTATTATTGCTGCAATATAAATAGCAGCTGGTTTACTAGATGCCATATCCACAATTTTACCAAAAAGTTTTTTTTGATACCCTAATTCTTCCTCTAAATCTTTTACTCCTTTTCCAACTATATAATATCCAACATGACTTTTATGGTTTTCTTTAATTGTTGAATCATTATGACTTATTTGGGCAAGTTCAATACTTTTTTGGGCAACATGAATTTCTGAAACATTAAACTTAGAGGAAAGTTCTTCAAGTCTTTTTCTGTAATAATTTCTCGATGCAAGATCCATTTGTGGGTATGTTCCGTCTGGATCTTTCCTTAATATGTCCTCAACTCTGCTTAAAGCTTCAAATATTTCAATCCAGTTGGTAGTAGATATGAATTTTAAACTAATTATACAATTCCCTATTGACCCTTTTCGTTGAGTCTGTTCCATATGCTCTTTATTAGAAAGTGTATCAACATTTGTGCCATTTTTATATAGAATATCATCTACATGATGAAGAATGTAAGCGTAGTTTTTGCCCATTTTTCTAAGATTATATGAAAGATGTTCAACAAATGTAGAATTTACTTGCTTTCCTTTTAATTGTGGTTCTATAATATTTAATACTTCAGATGCATTTTTATTTTTAATATTTAAAAGTATCTCTTCAACCTTTTTCCTCTGGTTTTGTGATTCCATTATTTTTTCACAGAGATACTTTATGTTTTCTACTAGAGCAATTTTAATCATAACTGCAAGAGCCCAAATTTCTCTTCCAGTAAGAACATTATTGGACTGGTATGCATTTATGTAATTTATAAGAACTTTTTCGTCAATCCTTCCATCAGTATGGGACACCAGCTCTAAGGCTAATGCATATATTCTGGCATAACCTTTTAGAGATCCACAACTAATAGCAGGAAGACGCAAATACAATTCCTTGGCTAAATCCCTCCTTACACCCTTAACTTGTTCTTCTATAATATAGAAATTATCAAGCAACCACTCAGCTGCCGGTGTTGTAGGAATTCCCTTTTGAACATCCTCATTAACACTTTTGTACACAGACATAATATACTTATAATTTTCATTCATACGTGGTACAGGCCAATTGAAAACACCAGGTTTTGTCAGAACATTGTGGTCATAAGCAATTTCTCTTGCATGTGCTTCTAATTCATCACATGTTAGGGAAGCATCCCGTATTTTAATTGTTTCCCTGTCCGAAGCCTTATAGTATAATAACCATAATAAAAATACTGCTATAAATGATAGAATTATTATAATATTTAAATACAATTGCATTTGCACATACTCCTTCTTTTACTCTAACATCAACTTCTCACTTCCAACCTCTTGTATAGTATGTGCTAAATTATTTTTTTCAAAACATATTATTTATTTTTTCACTCTATTTCTCATAACTTCAAACATTAAAAGGCCTGCCGCCACTGATGCATTTAATGACTCTGCACCGCCTTCCATTGGTATTTTCACTAAGTCAGTTGAAATTTCTCTTATAGAATCACTAACACCATTTGCTTCATTACCAACAATAACTGCAACATTATCTTTATAATTTAAGTCATAGTAATTTAATTGGCCTTCTAAATGAGCTGCACAAAGTTTTATTCCCCTATTTTTCATATCTTGCAAATCTTTAACCATATCTTTGCAAAAACATATGGGCAAATGAAAAATAGAACCCATTGTTGACCTTAACACCTTTGGATTGTACACATCTACACATCCTTTAGATATTAATACTGCTGTTGCTCCTGCTGCATCCGCTGTCCTTATAATGGTGCCCATATTTCCTGGATCTTGAATTGAATCTAACACAATAAAAAAGTTTTTATCATCAAATACATCATATAGTAAATACTCTTTCATATTAATAATGGCTAGTATTCCCTGAGGATTATCAGTATCAGAAATTTCCTTAAAAAGTTTATCTGACAGCTCAAAAACAGGTATATCTCTTTGCTTGATACTTTTAAGTATTTGCTTGCCACCGTTTAAATATTCTAGCTTTTCAGAAATAAGTATTTTGAGTATATTTACATTTTCTTCCATAGCCTCTTGAACAAACCTTATTCCTTCAATAAAAAACATTTTTTTTGCATCTCTATGTTTCTTATCTTTTAAACATCTTACTTCTTTAATAATTTGATTTTGACTGCTACTAATATAATTCATATTTATCACCTCAAAAATCTTGAAAAAAGGAGCTCATTTTGAGCTCCTTTTTTTATATTTTAGGAAAATTAATTTTTGTAACTTTTAAATATTATTTTGCTTGTTTAGCTTTTTCAACTAACTGTGCAAAAGAATTTGCATCATTAACAGCCATTTCAGCCAACATTTTTCTGTTTAAAGTAATTCCTGAGTTTTTTAGTCCATTCATAAACTTACTATAGCTAAGCCCATTTATTCTTGCCGCTGCGTTTATTCTTGCAATCCACAGCTTTCTAAAATCTCTTTTTTTAGCTCTCCTGTCTCTATAAGCATAAACCAGTGATTTCATAACCGCTTGGTTTGCCATCTTGAAATTTTTACTCTTAGCTCCAAAATAACCTTTTGCAAGCTTTATAACCTTTTTATGTCTTGCACGTGTTCTCACCGCGCCTTTTACTCTTGACATGGCAGTGTTCCTCCTTTACTTGTATGGGATCATAACTTTAATTATTGCTTGATTTGCATCAGATGCAATAGTTGATTTCCTTAGGTTTCTCTTTCTCTTCGTAGATTTTTTTGTTAATATATGACTTTTATAGGCTTTAAATCTTTTAACTTTACCTGTTCCAGTCAAACTAAATCTCTTTTTTGAAGAGCTATGTGTTTTAATTTTAGGCATGTTCAGTTTTCCTCCTTTATTCTATAATTACTGTTTTGGATTCAGTATCATAAACATACTTTTACCTTCAAGCTTTGGCTTTCTTTCCACAATTCCTACATCTTTAGCAGCATCCGCAAATTTCTCAAGTACTTTATGCCCTAATGAGGTGTAATTCATCTCTCTGCCTCTAAATCTAATACTTACTTTAACTTTATCTCCATCTTGCAAAAATTTAATAGCATTTTTTACCTTAAAGCCAAAATCATGTTCTTCAATAGAAGCAGATAATCTAACTTCCTTTATACTTATAACCTTCTGGTTTTTGCGTGCTTCTTTGTCTTTCTTGGCAAGCTCAAACATATATTTTCCATAATCCATTATCTTACAGACTGGTGGAATAGCCTTAGGTGATATTTTAACAAGGTCTAAATTCTTAGCATTTGCCATTTTTTGAGCTTCTTTAGAAGGCATAACTCCTAACATTTCCCCCTCCGAATCAATAAGCCTCACTTCTTTATCTCTTATCATTTCATTAATCATTAATTCATTTTTGTTAATAAAAAACACCTCCGGGTTATCGTCGAGATTTCTTGGATATAAATACAAAAAAAGCGAATCGCATACATGATCCGCTTTAACTCGCTAAAAAACTTTGCTTACATTCATTAAGCTTAACCTTACAGAAACTTATTCGTAAGGTGAGAAGCGGATACTTCTTCTTTTTGCTTTTAAATAATATCAAATTAAAATTCATTTGTCAAGAATTATTCAATTTTTTTTATTAATCATAATTTGTAGTAGTCCTTATTAACATAGGTTGCATACGAAAATTTTATATTATTGTATTCATGTAATTCACTTTCTGTTACTAACTCCCAGTTTTTATCCTCATCAAGGTTTACAAAATACTTGTCTGCCCGATACTCTTTTTGTATCTTTGTAATATAAACTTTTGTGCAATAAGTTAAAAGCTGCTCATACACCGATTGCCCTCCAATTACAAATACATCCTCTGTATTATACTTTAATAACTCATTAAATAGTTGATTTAACGAACGACATATGACAACTTTATCATTATTAAAAGAATTATCTTTACTAAGTACAATATTAATTCTTTCCTTTAAAGGTTCCATTTTAGGTAGGGATTCAAAAGTTTCCCTTCCCATTACAACTACTTTATTAAGTGTCTTTTGTTTAAACTGCTTCATATCTGGTGAAATACGCTCTAAAAGTTGACCACCACATCCTATTCCCCAATTTAAATCAACAGAAACAATTGCTTTCACTTTAAACTCCCCCTTATCCCCTTACTAAACTGCTACAGGAATATTCTTAATCTGAGGCCCCGCAACATAATCCTCGAGAACAAAATCCTCAACTCTAAAGTCATAGAAATCTTTTTTATCTGAAATTATAAGTTTTGGTGCTTTATGAGGCGTCCTTTGAATTAGTTCTTGAACTAAGGGTATATGCCTGTCATATATATGGGCATCTGCAATAACATGCACCAGTTCACCAACTTCTAAGTTACTTACTTTTGCCAATATATGAACCAAAATAGCATACTGGGATACATTCCAGTTGTTTGCAACTAAAATATCCTGTGACCTCTGATTTAATATGGCATTAAGTTTTTTTCCTGTAACATTAAAAGTCATACTATAAGCACAGGGATACAAATTCATTTGGTTTAAATCACTATGATTATACATATTAACAATAATTCTTCTACTGTAAGGATTGTTTTTTAGGTCATACAACAATCTGTCAACCTGATCAAACTCACCTTGTGGATACTTATGTTTAATTGCCAACTGATAACCATAGGCTTTTCCAATAGATCCATCTTCATCAGCCCAGCTATCCCATATTCTGCTGTTTAGCTCCTTAATATTATTTGATTTTTTTTGCCATATCCATAAAAGTTCGTCAATTGCAGCCTTTAAATTTGTAGGTCTTAAAGTTAGAATAGGAAACTCTTCTTGTAGGTCATATCTGTTAACAACACCAAACTTTTTAATGGTATGAGCCAATTCCCCATCACTCCACTTTGCCCTTACATTTTCTCCTTCTGATGATACTCCATTTTCAAGAATATCTTTACACATATCAATAAAGATATAATCAGCTTTACTCACACTAACACCCCAATTTATATTTTATCTTTTACTTCTTTTATGATTTTGTCAACAAATTGAGCTACTGGCATGGACCCTAAATCTCCTTCTTTTCTGGATCTTACTGCCACAGCCTTATTTTCTAGTTCTTTATCTCCTATTACAAGCATATACGGTGTTTTCTCAAGCTGGGCTTCCCTTATTTTATATCCAATTTTTTCATTTCTTATATCAACTTCAACTCTTATACCCTTATCTTCTAGTTCTTTTTTTACTTCCAGAGCATAATCTTTATGCTTTTCAATTAAAGGAAGCACCTTTACCTGAACAGGTGAAAGCCATGCTGGAAATGCTCCTGCAAAATGCTCTGTTAATATTGCAATAAACCTTTCAATACTTCCAAAAACAACTCTGTGTATCATAACAGGCCTATGCTTTTCTCCATCCGCTCCAATATAATTTAAGTCAAATCTCTCTGGCATCTGAAAATCAAGCTGTATCGTACCACACTGCCATGTTCTTCCAATGGAGTCTTCTAGATGAAAATCTATCTTAGGACCATAAAAAGCTCCATCCCCTTCATTTACTTTATATTCCATAGAAGTTGAATCAAGAGCATCTTGCAATGCCTTTATAGCAATTTCCCACTGTTCATCAGACCCCATTGAATTTTCAGGCCTTGTTGAAAGCTCAACATGGTATTTAAAACCAAACACTTTATAGACACTATCTATAAGATTTATTACTCCTAGTACTTCATTTTTTATTTGCTCAGCTGTCATAAATATATGAGCATCATCCTGAGTAAAGCATCTGACACGCATCAAACCATGAAGTGCACCTGACAATTCATGTCTGTGAACCAAACCAAGCTCTGCTATCCTCTGTGGCAAGTCTCTATATGAGTGAAGTTTTCTTTTAAATACAAGCATTCCTCCAGGACAATTCATAGGTTTTATTGCAAATTCGCCCTCATCAACTTTTGTAACATACATATTTTCCTTATAATGATCCCAATGTCCTGAGCGATGCCATAGATCCTGATTTAATATAACAGGAGTTTTAATTTCCTGATAACCGCTCTTTTTATGTTCTTCTCTCCAATAGTCCTCTAATAAGTTCCTTAAAACCATACCCTTTGGCATAAAGAATGGAAAACCTGGTCCCTCTTCATATATATCAAATAAATCCAGTTCTTTTCCTAGCTTTCTGTGATCTCTCTTCTTTGCCTCTTCTAATCTAAATAAATAATCATCTAAATCACTCTTTTTGGCAAATGAAGTGCCATATATTCTCTGAAGCATTTTATTTTTTTCGCTTCCCCTCCAATATGCTCCTGCAACAGATAAAAGCTTGTAGGCCTTAATCTTTCCAGTAGACTCTATATGAGGCCCTGCACAAAGATCAACAAAATCACCTTGCTTATAAAATGAAATTATTTCTCCTTCAGGTAAATCCCTTATTAGCTCTACCTTATATGTCTCACCCATATCCTCCATGTATTTAATGGCTTCGTCCTTTGGAAGAGTAAATCTTTCCAGATTTAAGTCTTCTTTAATAATCTTTTTCATTTCTGCTTCAATTTTTTCAAGTTCTTCAACTGAAAATGGTTTGTCTACATCAAAATCATAATAAAAGCCATTGTCTATTGCTGGACCTATTGCAAGTTTTACATGTGGATAAAGCCTTTTTACAGCCTGAGCCAAAATATGAGATGAGGTATGCCTGTATGCATGCCTTCCTCCTTCACTGTCAAATGTAAGAAGATTCACTTTGCAGTCATTTTCAATTTTGTAGCCTAAGTCTTTTACTTCTCCATCTACTTCTCCAGCAAGAGCAACTCTTGCAAGCCCTGCACTAATACTTTGGGCTACTTCTTTAACAGTAATACCTTTTTCATATTCTTTGACGCTTCCATCTTTAAGTGTAACTTTGATCATAACAATTTACCTCCTTATATTTTTAAAACAATATAATCCTTAAAATAACAAAAAACCCACATCCCTAGCAAGGGACGAGAGTTTATCTCCCGTGGTTCCACCCTAATTTTTTCTCATTATGATTATAACGTAATCAACGATTTAGCTCAGAGGTGGTCTTCAACTGTAATTTACCAAAAAGTACTCTCAGCCTTAGAGCTATTTAAAAGCCCTTTGGTACTTTCTCTCTTATGGAAACAAACAGCCTACTCTTCTCATCACAGCCAAATTAATATCTCATCAATAAAAATTATATATGTATATTCTCTCAATGTCAACTTTAAGTCAAAATTTGGGTACGTTTAATAAATGTGAATAAAAATATTTTCTACAAGTTAATATAAAACTATTTCCAGGAAATAATATTAGTGTTTAATTTATGCTACACTGATTATATATTATTCTTGTAAAAAGTGTTCTTCTAAATAGACATACAGGAGGTTTTTAATTTATGAGAGTCAAACGAGTTGAAAAGTTTAGAAGACTACGCAAAAAGAAAATGAAAAAAGTTATTATGTATGCTTTTGTACTACCTGCAACATCAATCTTTTTAGGATATGTAATACGCTCTCTTTTTATATTGCCATTTATGACTGCTAACAGATAAAAGCCGGCACTGCCGACTTTTTATCCGTTAAAATATATTTACTTTTTAATTACTCTTTCGTTTCTTTCAATAGGTTTATCTATGACTTGATGAACTAGAACTTCTCTTATTTGTCCTTCTATAACAAGTTGAACTTTGTCTATATCAGGTAGTTCTGTAAAAGTGTTCACTATTGCGTTAATAGTTATTGATTCTGCAGCTGTTCCCCCTGGTTGATTGGAAATAAATTCCTGCGATAAATCAAGGGTGCATATCCCATCTTCTGTATTAACTGACAATAATCTCGTACCTTCTGGAATTACAGAATATAATTCCTTTGATTCAGGCCCTTTTTTTAGTTCTTCAAAAATAGTTTTTTCAATACTTTCCTCAATTTCTACACTTCTTATTTCACCAACCATAAATTCTGCTTGATAGTCACTAAAATAAAGAACTATATCTTTTATTTTTTCGTCATCAT
This sequence comes from Acetivibrio alkalicellulosi, assembly GCA_008125075.1. GTDB lineage: Bacteria > Bacillota > Clostridia > Acetivibrionales > Acetivibrionaceae > Herbivorax > Herbivorax alkalicellulosi. Next base: position 1,761,059 of record VLTH01000002.1, read on the forward strand.
CCTCTTGCTGTTGGTCTTGTGATTCATTCAAATTAACACTTGAGTTATCCTGCCCATTATCTTGATCTAAATCTTTTACTTCATCCGAAAGTTTGGAGTTATTGCAACCCGATAACAATAATACTATCAAGCATAGTGCAACTATCCAGATTTTTTTCATTTATTATGTTTGGCAAAAAGCATAGTTTGCCAAACCCGCCCCCCTTTCGTCTTTAAGAACAATTATACCTACAACATAATTATACTTGTCAATATCATATTTGTCAAAACAGACAATGGAAAGGGGGTGTATCTTACTCTCTTCGGCTTCCCCAAATTGCCACATTGTCATTTCTAGATAATGCACTAAATGTCATTACATACTTTTTAAGACCTTCGTCCCACTGTTGAACTACAATTCCTCTATAACTTACTCCATCAATTGTCAATCTAATGTTGTTGCCATTTCTTAACTGCCAGTTTCCATTTAAGCTTCCTGAAATGGTCCCATCTCCATTTAAGGATATTCTAACAGATTGTTTAATGTTGGCGTTTATGTCAGTACCATGATTTACATAATCATAGCTTCCTACTACTTCCTCTTGAGAGTAATTTCTGATAGTTTCACCTGCATAGCGCTGAGGTGCAACTACAAGCCATCCGTCTTCATTAACAAACATCTGATGAACTCTCACTTCGTGTCTCTCCCCAGTGCCTGGAAAACGAGTGTGGAAAATGTTATAGTATTTGCCTGTTTGATTGTCATAGTAAGCTGAATTATGGCCTGGCGAAACATAACCTATACCACTTCTTTCAAAACGGAAATTGCCCATTAATTTAACACCATATGGCTCAATAGCTCTATCATTAAATAAAGATCCTCTAGGTCCCTGACAATTAATCATGTTGTTTCCAGCAGCATCAAGATATGGACCATCAGGATTTTTTGATCTTGCAACTCTTAGATTATAACCACCATCTGCATCAAGTCCTCCATAAGTTAAGAACAGATAATAGTAATCAGACTCAGGGCTGTATAGTATGTAAGGCCCTTCAATTCTACTGTGATTTCCACCTAATAGTTTTGTACCATAGCCCTGCCCTGGAAGTTGCCTTCCTGTTTTAGGGTCCATCTCTAGTATAAATATTCCACCAGAATAAGAGCCATACACCATCCACAGTTTGCCTTCTTTATCAAAAAAGGTGTGAGGATCAATTGCATTTGGGTGTATTGTTGCATCGTAAATTCTTCCATCCTCACTGCGTTCTCCCCACATACCTGACTTTAATATAATCCCCTGATCTTTGTAGGGACCTTCGATATTATCTGAAACGGCTATACCAAGAGTAGATCTTGGTGAATCTCCTTTACATAGGCAATAGTACATATAGTATCTTCCATCTTCTAGCTGTATTATATCTCCAGCCCACATAGTGTTGGTTTCAGCCCACTGAAAAGACTCACTTAGCTCGTCAAACACATTTGGTATTAGAGGATTGCCTGTGCGAACACTAGAATTAATTTGTGTCCATCTCATAAGATCGTTTGATCTTGCAAAAGCAAGATGAGACCCAATGATATAATAAGTACCATTTGTTTTAATTACAGAAGGATCGTGCACAGATACATTTCTAAAGTTTGGCACAAAAGATGGAGTTGGAGGTGTAGTTGTTGGTACTGGAGTAGCTGTCGGTACTGGAGTAGTCGTTGGCAATGGCTTTATATCAACAGGAAATTCAGTTATAATACCTAATATAAATCTTCTTAGCAAAACATAATCGGTTGAGTCTATAAGTCCATCTCCATTTAAATCAGCTCTTCTTATATTTTCTCCTGTTAACTGAGTAATATCAAGTAAGTGCCTTCTCATAATTACAGAATCTGATGAATCAACTGTTCCACTGTCATTTAAATCTCCATACATTGAAAAACTTAGTGAAGTAAATAAAAACACAGTAATTAAAGTGATTGTCATGATTTTAAAATATATTTTTCTAGACATTCTACAATACCCCCTACATTTTATAATATTTTTATACTATTATAAATTCGGAAAAAATCCACTTTTTAATGGTACTGTCATGGGAATTGTTTTTTTGTATAAGATATTATTTTACTTATAGACTACGTACTCACTTGTTGAAGATATCCAAGTTTCTATGATACCTTTTAGGAATATTTATTTCTGGATTAAATTGAAGTTCAGTTAATACCTTTGTTATTATTTTAATACCATCTTTATAAAAGTTTTCTATTCTTTTTTCTCTACTTTTAATGTTTTTATATGCTACTGGGGCAACAAAAGTCCAGTCTGCTCCTGAGCTAGTAGCAATTATGCGAAAAAAATCATCCAAACTACTCTCTGACCATTCAGCATTTTTTAGTAATAAAAGATGTTCTCCATAAAAATCAATGTTTCCCATAATTACAGTATCACCATCATGTGATATTAAAATTAATAATGGATCATCTACCATTCTTGATTCAATTACTGTTTTTTCATCAGGCATAAATTTTACGTTCATTAATGAGAACTCCTTGTTTTTTTATAATAGTATTATTTTTACATCATAATGCTATCACAAGGATTATTTATGGTCAATAGAGGTGCTTGAAAAGGGTGCATGTAACTTTTGCCACGTGGTACTCCAGGCACTATTTTATAGGTTCTTTTTTACCAAACATACGGTTCATTAAAGTATTTTCCTTATAGGGTTCTTCGTTTATTTAAACTATTGTAAACTCTATAGGATTAAGCTTTGCATTAAAGTTAATTCCACGAGTTACACTTGATATCTTTCTAGACCTTTACTTAAACTTTCGTCAAGTAAACCGTACCAATTTTTTTAGGGCTAAAATTGCCACTTTTCAATCATGCCACATTCCAAGTTCTTTGGCTAATTCTTTTATTGTTTCAAGTGGGAGTCCAGTTACTATTTGCACCTTTTCAACGCTATCTCCAACTTTCAACAGTTTCTTAGCAATCTCCGTTCTCTCCTCTGCTCTTCCTTCTGCTTTGGCTGTATCTAGAATCCCTAATTCCTGTCCCAAATAAGCCAAATACCCATCATAAGCACGTCTTTCATCTTCCGGCATCATCAGATAATCCAGCTTCTTTGCAGCCAATAATATCCCTGGTGATTTAAAATCTTCCCTGATTTCGCCATGCTTAAAGAAATAGACCCATTCATCAATATCATCATTTATCACATCTTGGAATTTCTCAGCATAAATCATGTAGTATTCAGGAAACACATCCTTACCTGTTACTATCGATACCTTGTCACCCTTTGACACTGCTTCATGCAGAATAAGCGGCTTCTTTGTGTGCAATCCCACAAGTTCGGTAGTTCCATAATAAATAAAATCAGTGTTTTCTTTTTCATCAACACGCATGGTATGGTAAAGGATACTAATTGAAATAACCTTCACAACTTCGCTGTATCTGCTACCAAGCTGTAAGCCTTCAACAACTGCTTTTGAGGTTCCCCACAAAAGTCTTTGCAGATAATCAGCCTCACGTTGGTTCTGTATTTCAATGATAATTTGCCTTCCATGTGAGTCCTTGCACTTCAAATCCACTCTATTGAATTTTCTGTTCTCCGCCTCCATATTACTTTCGCTTTCAAGAATATCCAACACCTTGATTTCTTCCTTTAAAAGGTTTGACAGAAAGGCTTCAAGCACGTCAAAATTAGCTTTGTTACGCAATATATATTTCATTGCCCAGTCAAAACGGACAAGCTTTTTGTTTGGCATTTTAAAATCACTCCTTTTACTTCTTCAAGTTCATTTTACCATGAAATTATAAAAATATGCTACAGAAATTTCTCAAGCAAGATAAAACCCGGCAACCATGTTATATGGTAACCGGGCAAAAAGAAAGATGGTTATCCACAGAAACCCATCTTTTTATATGGATAATTTATAAAATACTATTCATTAAATATATAGTAATAATACAAATTGTTTCCCAAGGCATCTATTTCAGTAAACCATTCCTCATCGTCAATGTTTAAGCTATATATTACACCATACCGATCTTTTCTACTCCTACGAGTTACACTTTATATCTTTCTTAGACCTTTTTGCAGCTCTGGAAGTTCTTCTTCCATTGACTTAAACACATAATAATCTGATATTCTTTTAATACCCCTATAAAACGTATTTAAACCAGTTGATTTTAAGTTAATGTTAAATATTTTTTTCATAAATCTTAGCCACATTTACATTAGTAAAAGCCCTGGATTTATATTCTAATTCCAGAGCTTTAAATAGCACTTATTTCAAAGACTAATTAGTCTACAGTCACTGTAACCGTATCTGCAAGTCTATATTCATTTCCTGATAAGTCACACACTGGTACACTCTGAGATACTTCGAGTTTTTCTCCTTTAATAAAGTTCTCACCTTGCAATGATATTATCACTTTATAATTAGTAAAATGGTTCTTGTCAACCAATATGCTTTCTACTTTCCTATCATTTACTATAAATGTTGGAATTGAAAGTGATGATACATCAATAGGTTCATCAAATACTATTTCTATAATATTTGTTCCTGCATTAGCACTTATATTGTAGTCACCATTATCATCTTTAGCGATTTGAGGAGAAATATCATCTAAAATAGGAGGTACTGAAGTAGTTGTAAGTATCTCATCCCCTATATAACTTTTAGCTAACACACCAAAGACATTTTTCATTTCTCTACCTAAAATCGGATCTATAGCCAACGTTAACCCACTCAAATCAGGATTAAATTTATTATCCTCATGGGTTATAAGTGTAACAACAGTACATCCTTCATCATTTCTTGAAACCTCCATGCTTTTAAGTCTACCTCGAATACCTTTATTCTTTATTATAAAATGATTAGTATTTAAAAACAGAATTGGTTGATCAAATTTAACAACCAACATGTTTTCGGCGATAGCCCTAACTTCTTCAACCTTAGGTTGGTAATCTGGATGGTCATACTCAAAAATTTCATTATTTAAGATAATCTGATCAGCCATTACATTGCCGTCAACATCTATAATATTACGAACAAAAAAATCAGATCCACTAATAAATCTAACAAATTCATCATCAGTAAGAATTATACGTATTACTTTGTCACTGAAAAAAAACTGTGGTGTATTAACAAGCTCTTTCCTAACATTAGTTCCTTGAGAAACTAATCCATAGTTTGAGTTTTCAAGAGCTGAGTTATTAACAGTTTCATTAAAGAAAATAAATATTGATTTATCAGATTCTTTTTTTGTGATCTTACTTACTGGTTCAGGTAAAGTAGTTATTTTAATAGTTGTGCTATAAAAACTCATTCTATTTGGTTTAATGGCAGTATCTTCAACATTTTTAATATTTACAACAATTTTCTTTTCTAAAAGATCCTTACCTAAGTCAACTTCATATTCTTTTGGGCCACCAGCGACTGTAAGTAAAACGCCGTCTATTTGTTTGTTGTTTTCATCAAGAATTTCTATATTATCTACGTTAAAACTTACATCTTCACTGAAAATAATTCTTAGCGTTTTTTCATTTTTAACTTTAACCTTTGAAACTTTAGGTGCTGATTTATCTGCCAGTACAGTTACTACAGTTGTTGTATCTTCAAATAAGTTACCACGTTTATCTTTAATCTCACTCTCAGTAGTTTTCCCTGCGATACCTATTATTTGTTTTCCTGTGTGAAGTGGTATTCCAGTATCAACATCTTCTGCAAATTTAACCCATGCCGTATCAATTAAATCGCTTGTTGAAACGTCACCACCAGGAACAGTCATATTACTAGTTTTGTAAATATCCATAGCTGTCCATTGTTGGAATGTGTGGTAAAATTGCGATTTATGAAGACCTGTTACAGGCTTGCTAAACTTAATCATTATATATTTTTGATCAACTTTCATAATCCTAGCTTTTGGTGGATAAAAATCTTGATAATGAATAGAAAATGTTCCTGGAATCATTGTGTAGTTAGAATAATCTATAAAACCTTCAATTCGAACTATATAATTGTTTTCGTCTACCATATCTGTCCAAAGATCAACTTCAACTGTCCTAGTACCAAAAACTGTTGATTGAAAAGATAAATCTATTTCAGTGTCTTCAGATTTAACCTCAATTATAGGATTTGATTTATTGCTAATGGGCTCGCTAAATACTATTTGCAATTTACTTGAAGAAATCGCTTTAACTTCTAAAACATACGGAAGAGTAAAATCTAATGCCGTAAATGTCTTTTCAACCTTTTGTATTTCTAATCCTTTAGAACACTTTACTCTTTCAACAATAAGTTGGTGTTCTTCCATGTTACTAAAAACATAATTGTCTATTAAAGTAATAAGAACAGTCTTCTTGTCATCTTCCAATTTTACTGTAGCCTCATGTCCAACAACTTTGATATTGTCACTTGTAACAGTATTTTCATCAAGGTATTTATTAAACTCTACAACTACTTCTTTTAAATTGTCGGCTGATACTTTTGAAACTAAAAACTCATCTACTGTTTCAACAGGAAAAACATCAATAATGCCTAGTATATATCTTCTTAATAATACTAAGTCTATAGAATTAACTTTTCCATTACCATTAAGGTCTGCTACCAACAGTTCATCCCCATTTAAATAAGGAATATCAATATTTAAGATATATCTTTTTAGTAATATATAATCTGTTGAGTTTATTTTCCCATCATAGTTTATATCACCAGGTTTGTATTGAACGCTTGCCGTATGATGGTATCTACCATCGTCCTCTTGAGCACTGATTAAAAAAGAAAATCCTGCTATTACAACTATAATACTGATTAATAAAAACTTTTTAATTATGTTTCTTACCATTTTAACTCCCCCTGTATTTAATTTGAATTTATAAGTCTAAAGTATTATATCATAATTTGTTATTACTTAACTATATTTTTATATATAATATTAAAGAAGCAAGGGGACGGTTCTTTTGCTTCCTTAAATTTTAAATATAAGATTTGGTGATATACCCAAAATTCTTGCTGCTTGACGTTGAGATAAACCTTCTATTTTGATTATTTTTTTTATCATTTCATCTCTCTTAGACTTAGGTAAACTCTTTATACTAATCATATCTTCTATTGACATCAGACTTAATATAGACTTTCTTGCTTCTTCATCACTCAATCTTCTTTTTGTTGTGTACTCGGTGCAAACATCTTCATTTTCAATTTCGTTAAACTTTTTAAATTTTTCCCTAGCAATTAGCATATCTTGGCTGAACATCCCCAACGCAAGTTCTTTGTCTATCAATCCATTTATATATGATTTTTTACCGTAATATTCTCTGCAACTGCTCCACATCCACTCAACTGATTTCTCAGCAATCCCTGCCTTTATAGGATTTTGATGAATATACCTTATTACTGTCAAAAAATATCCATTATTTTCAACATTTTCGCTTAAAAATCTGTCCTGAAATAAATGACCTGATGTATTATATTTATTGTTATAATAATGGACAAAACTAACTCCTATGCGTTTCATGGTAACTGAAATATCCTCATTACCTTCACCAGATAAAAGGTGTATGTGATTATCCATCAGACACCAAGCATAAACTTTAAGTTCTGCTTTATTCTTGTATTTTTCTAGAGTTTCAAGAAATCTTATTCTATCCTCATCTTCATGAAATATTTCCTGTCTATTGGCTCCTCTTAGTATAATATGGTATATACCACTTTTACTCTTTATTCTTGCTGTTCTTGACATATTATCACATCCATAGATTATTATAAGGAAGCAAAAGAACCGTCCCCATGCTTCAGTTTACTGTTATGTGGTCTTTTAAAGCCTCATATTTCTTGTCTCCTATACCTGATACATTCTTTATATCTTCTATTTTCCCAAACTTACCTCTTTCCTGCCTAAAACTCACTATATTATTTGCAATAGCAGGACCAATACCAGGTAATGTGCTTAATTGTTCTGCAGTGGCTGTATTTATATTTACTTTATTACTTGATGTTTTTATGTTTTCACCAACAATAGCGCCTCCACTGTCTCTCACTATATTTATACCAATTAGTTTTCCTTCTTCATATTCATAAGTTTTATCTTCTATGGGTGTGCTTTTTTTAGATTTAATTTGAAGCATGACATTCTCAGTTAATATATATGCAAGATTTATGTTTTCAAGATCTGCATCTTCTGTGGGACCTCCTGCTAAAAGAATTGCATCTTTAATTATCTGTCCCTTTTTTAATGTGACCACTGAAGGATTTTTTACTTCACCTACTACATATACACTTATTTCTTCAACTGGCTCCTCAAAATGTTCTTCCTCTTCTTTACTTGATATAAAACTAATTTCAACTTCGTCATCTGTTTTTCTTATTATTATGTCATCTCCATATCCTTCTTTTAATAGATAACCTATTACTGCTGTACTAACAACTAAAGCTCCAATCAAAGAAAATAAAATACCTTTTTTAATCTTTATTTCACTATTTAACATATCTCGCAGCATCTTTTTTACCTCCATATTAGACATTTATCTTTCAAAGATAACAAGAATATTTACTGAAGTCTTAAATATTACTTCTACTTTTCACGAAACCTGTAGTACAGCAATTTTAAAATACAGAAACATAATATTGTCCTAATTTTTTATACTTTTATGAAATATTTTAAAGAATAGTTTAGAATATTATATTATTCTACAATTGAATTAGTATTCCCTTTAATTACCTAGTTTTTTTTAAAATTTTATGTACATTTTTCACTACTTTTTTGATATACTTAACTAAGGGTTTAAAATATACTTACATATTATAAGACTTCACTTAAGTTGAGTGAAGTTTCACATAAACCTTACAACAACACATGCTAAGCTGGAGGAACAAATGAAAAAACTATTTCTTTTTATAACACTAATCCTTATATTAATTTCAGGCAGTAGTCCTATTAATGCACAAAATTTAAATATTCATGCACGAGCATATATTCTAATAGATTCTAAAACCGGACAGGTTCTAAGGGAGTATAATTCTAATGCCGTTTTACATCCTGCAAGTACAACTAAAATTATGACAGGAATTTTGGCTATCGAATACGGTGATCTTGATAGTATTGTTACTGTAAGTCAATCTGCTATTAATAATATTGGTACAGGTGGTATGCATATTGGTTTGTTGCCTGGAGAACAGCTAGAACTTAGGCATATTTTAAATGCACTTTTAATAAGATCTGCAAATGAAGCTTGCTATGTAGTAGCAGAAAATATATCTGACACTCATCAGGAATTTTTTGATTTGATGAACCAAAGAGCAAAAGAACTAGGTGCAGTTAATACAAACTTTGTTAACCCATCAGGAATGGATAACACAAGTAATGGTCATCTTCATGTTACTTCGGCTAGCGACTTAGCTATTATGGCAAGACATGCTATGACATTGCCTGAGTTTAGAGAAGTAGTAGCTAAGACAAGTTATACCATACCTCCTACAAATATGCATGAAAATGAGATTTTATTACCTGCTAGTAACAGATTGCTTTTTTCATCACACAGGTCAGAATATTATACTGCTACAGGTATTAAAACAGGATACACCAACAGGGCATTATCAAATTTAGTTTCCTCTGGAATAAATGATGATGGAATGGAACTAATAGCTGTTGTAATGGGTGTAGAAAAATATGATCAAGTATTTCATCATTCCAAGCGACTACTTGAGTATGGCTTTAAAAACTATTCAATGAGGAGCATTATTGCACAAAATTCATATATTGCAACTGTTAAGGTGGATGGTGCATCAGGTAATCATAATTTAGATTTACTGGCAGCTGATAGTTTTATGTGTGCACTTCCAAATGGAATGAAGTTAAATGAGTTAACTTTTGAAAAGGTTATAAATGATAATATAACAGCTCCAGTTTATAAAGGAGATGTTTTGGGGTATGTGGAAATTAAAAACAATGACTATCATCTTGGAAAAGTTGATTTAGTAGCAACAAGAAGTGTGCCTAAATTTATTCCTGTGGAAGATATCTCAAGTATAGTTTTAAATCCGCTAACTGACCCACTCTTAAAGAGAGTTTTGATTGGAACGTCCATATTTTTCTTTATGTTCCTTCTTTTAAGACGTACTCTTAGAAAAATATCAAGAACCAGACTTTCAAGAAATAAACTATAAGAAAGAGGCTGATAAATATCAGCCTCTTTTTATATCTTTAAAAAATTACCTTCATAAGTCCTGTTTTTCACACACCTATAGTAAAGCTAAGCCTTAACAACAATGTTTACAAGCTTACCTGGTACTGTAATTACCTTGACAATATTTTGTCCTTCGATTGCTGGCTTTATTTTATCACTTTTTAAAGCTTCCTCTTCAATCTGCTTTTTATCTAGTCCAGAGGAAACAACAATTTTATCCCTTAACTTACCGTTAATTTGAACTACTATTTCTATTTCATCTTTTACTAAAGCAGACTTATCATATTCGGGCCATTTTTGGTCATGAACGTCCCCTTCTTTGCCAATAAACTGCCACAGTTCCTGTGAAGCATGAGGAATAAAAGGAGCAATCATTAATATTACATTTTCCAAAGCTACTTTTAATATTCCATTATTCTTATTTTCGTCAGGTACTTTATCCTTATAATTATATAGGGAATTCACAAGCTCCATAATAGCACTAATTGCAGTATTAAAATTAAACCTGTGTCCAACATCTTCTGTTACACGTCTAACTGTGTTATTGACCATAAACCACAACTCTTTGTCTTCCTTTGTAAAATTAGAAGTGTTTATATCATTATTTTCTTTTGCAGCATGAGAAAAATCATTGATTATTCTCCATACCCTATTTATAAATCTGTAACACCCTTCAACGCCCTGGTCACTCCACTCAAGGTCCTTTTCAGGAGGTGATGCAAATAAAATAAATAGTCTTGCAGTATCTGCTCCAAACTTTTCAATAATCTCCTCAGGACTAACTACATTTCCTAAAGACTTTGACATCTTTGCCCCATCTTTTAAAACCATACCTTGAGTTAAAAGGTTTTTAAATGGCTCATCATGTGCAACAAATCCCATATCATAGAGAGCTTTCATGAAAAATCTTGAATATAAAAGATGCAGTATGGCATGTTCAACACCACCTATATACTGATCAACTGGCATCCAGTAACTAATACTCTCTTTATCAAAAGGAAGCTTTTGATTACATGGATCACAATATCTTAAAAAATACCATGATGAACAAACAAAAGTATCCATGGTGTCAACTTCACGTTTTCCCTTTTTGCCACATGTAGGACAGGGTGCATTAATAAATGACTCGCTAGAAGAAAGAGGTGACTCTCCAACACCTGTAAATTTAACATCAGTTGGTAACACAACAGGCAAATCCTCTTCTGGCACAGGTACAGGCCCACAGTCCTCACAATATATAATAGGTATTGGAGCACCCCAGTATCTCTGTCTTGAAATCAACCAATCTCTAAGCCTAAAGTTTATTTTTCTTTCTCCAAAGCTCTTAGCCTCTACATAATCTATTATTTTTCCTATTGCCTCATCACTTAAAACTCCATTAAACTGGTCTGAATTCACAAGATAACCTTCGTCAACATAAGCTTCCTTCATGTCTTCTGCTTTAAGCTCTTCACCCTTTGGCTGAATAACAACTTTTATTGGCAAATTATATTTTTTTGAGAACTCAAAGTCACGTTGATCATGTGCTGGAACAGCCATAACCACACCCGTTCCATATTCTGCTAGAACATAATTGCCCAAATATAAAGGAACTTTATCATTATTTAAAGGATTTATCACATATCTTCCTGTAAATACACCTTCTTTTTCAACATCAGTAGAAGTTCTGTCTATATCATTTAAAAACTGCATTTTTTTAATGAAATCATTGCAAGTTTGTTCCTGCTCTGTTCCCTTAATCAATTCTTTTACTAATGGATGCTCAGGTGCCACAACCATATATGTAACACCAAATATTGTATCAGGTCTTGTGGTGTATATTCTTACCTTTTTGTCTGTTCCCTCTACATTAAAATCAACTTCAACACCTTCGCTCCTGCCAATCCAGTTTTGCTGCATTGTTTTAACCTTATCAGGCCAACCTGAAAGCTTTTCAATATCATCTAAAAGCCTTTGAGCATAGTGGGTTATCTTAAAAAACCATTGCTCTAAATCCTTTTTATTAACAGTAGAACTACATCTTTCACATGCACCATTTACAACTTGTTCGTTTGCTAAAACCGTAGAACAAGATGGGCACCAATTAACAAATGACTTTTTCTTGTATGCAAGCCCCTTTTTATAAAGCTGTAAAAACATCCACTGAGTCCACTTATAATAATCAGGATGACAGGTAGCTACCTCTCTATCCCAGTCATATCCAATACCAAGTTCTTTTAATTGTTTTCTCATATTGTCTATATTAGACCATGTCCAATCATTAGGATGAATCTGTCTCTTTATTGCAGCATTTTCAGCTGGCAAACCAAATGAGTCCCATCCCATTGGGTGTAGTACGTTATAACCCTCCATTTTCTTGAATCTAGCTACAACATCACCAATAGAATAATTTCTCACATGGCCCATATGAAGATTTCCCGAAGGATATGGAAACATTTCAAGTACATAGTACTTTTCTTTATCGTCCTTTTTTGTTGCTGAAAAGGATTTTTCTTTATCCCACTTTTCTTGCCATCTTTTTTCAATATCTCTAGATTTATAGTGCATATTACTACCTCCACATTAATTAACAATATCAAATATATAATACTTGACTTATATCAAAAGCAAGCTTTGAGATGCCCAAAATATAACTTCCAATACTTTAGAATTCACTTGAATCTACAGAAAAGTGGAATATTTTAGAACACTCCTTAATTAATTATCATTCTCTAAGTTTCATTACTCCATCTACCCATAGTCTTTCAAGGTTATAAAAGGCTCTTTCTTCCTCATGAAAAATATGAACAACAACGCTACCATAATCCAGCAAAACCCATCTAGCACTGTTATAACCTTCTTTATGCAAAACTTTTATATCTTGTTCTTCCATTTTTTTCTCAATTTCATCAGCAAGTGTTTTAATGTGAGGAGTAGATGTTCCACTGCAAATTATAAAATAATCAGCCAATATGGTTATATCACCTATGTCTATAGTTTTCATGTCTTTTGCTTTTTTATCTTCTAAAACTCCTGATATTTTTTCAGCTAATTTATTTGGTTCCAATAATCAAACCATCCTTTCATAAAAATGTCTATTACGTTTCAAATTATACCATATGCCAATACTAGCTGTAAATAATCACTGCCTCATTCTTTTCTTTATTATATCATTCCTTGTATCTATTGCTATAGGGTGAATCAATACTCCTTTAGCTATAATATGTGATATTATGTTATCAATTGAAATTATCATGGTTTTGTCAAGATCTTCAAAGGCAATTTCACGCACTTCCTCTATTCCAATAAAGTCCCTTCCAGGTTCAATATAATCTGCAATAAATACTATTTTTTCAAGGATAGTCATGTTTTCTCTTCCTAGGGTATGATACCTTATGGCATTTAAAATATCTTCATCGTGTACGTTGAATTCCTCCATAGCAACAACTGCACCTACAGGTCCATGTAGAAGCTTGGGTTGAAGCATTTCCACCTCATTTACATTTAGCTTATGCTTTTCACAAATTGTAAATATCTCATCTATACCAATGTCTTTTGCACAATCATGTAAAAGACCTGCAATTGCAGCTTTTTCCTCGTCTTGCCCATACCTTAATGCAAGCTCTATAGCAGTATCCATAACGTTAAGTGAATGAATATATCTTTTTTCTGAAATGCACTCTTTAAGCTTTAACTTAATTTCTTCTCTATTCACAGCTATTCCCTCTCATTTAAAACATATAGTTTATTATCTTTAATATATTTTTCAACAGATTCAGGTATTAAATATTTTATAGATTTACCTTCATTTACTCTTTGTCTTATTTCGGTAGATGATATTTCCACTAGTGGAATATCTGCTTTATTTATTTTAGCTTGAAATGTTGATTCCAAATACATAATTTGTTTAGCAAAATCATCTGTTTCATTACCAGGTCTTAAAGTTGCAATAAACTCACAAGTTTTAAACACTGATTCATAATCTTTCCATGTAAGTAAATCAAACAACACATCAGCACCTATTAAATAATAAATACAAGCATTATCACCTAAAAAACCCCTTAATTCTTCAATTGTATCAACTGTATAAGTGTAACCCATTCTTTTAATTTCAATGCTTGATACTTCAAAAAAAGGGTTACCTTTCAATGCTTCACAAACCATATTAAGTCTGTGATTGCATTGGGTAACTTTTTGTTTTGTTTTGTGGGGTGGATTGCCACTAGGAATAAATAACACTTTATCCAGTTTAAATTCTTCACGAATTCTTTCGGCTATAATCAAATGTCCATTATGAATAGGATCAAATGTACCTCCAAGCACCCCTATTTTAACTTTATTTTTTTTCATATCAAATTAATTCCTTATTTAAGCTGTTTTTCTTTTATCAAAGCAAGAGAACCAAATAATATAGCATCGTCTTTTAAAACACTTGGTACAATTTCAGTTCCCTCAAGTATGTCAGGAAGAGTGAATCTTTTTATATATCTTTTTAGCTGAGGCATAATATAATCGCCTAAAGATTCAATTACACCTCCACCTATAACCACCATATCAGGATTAAATATATTTATTAAAGAGCCTGCTCCAGCTGCTAAATAATATACAGCTTTGTCAACAACCTCAATAGCAAGGCTATCCTTTTGATCCACTGCCATCTTTAGGGGCTTGCTTCTAATTACCCCTTCTTCCATATCTATAAGATCTTTCAAAATGGTGCTTCGGCCTCTTTGTATTTGATTTTTTATTTCTTTTGTCATGGAAACCTTTCCTGAATATGCTTCAAGACACCCTCTCTGCCCACAATTACAGTAAGGTCCTTCAGGATTTAAAACCATATGTCCAAGTTCACCTGCTAAGTACCTAGGACCTGAGAAAAGTTTGTTATTAATAACAAGTCCTCCACCTACTCCTGTCCCAACAAAAATTCCAACCACATTTTTCTTTTTTACTGCGGCACCATACTTCCATTCTCCCATCATCCCAATGTTGGCATCATTACCTAAAAAGAAAGGTATTCCAAATTTATTCTCAATAGCTTTTTTTATGTCATAGTTTTTCCATGGGAGATTAGGGGCATATATAATCTCACCCTTATCTTCATTTATTACCCCAGGCGCTCCCGCACCTATGGCAACAATATCACTTTTTTCTATTCCCGATTCTTTCAAAAGGTCTTGTGCCACACTAATTATTCTTTCTTCAATAATTTCGACACCTTTTTCTGCTCTTGTCTTCTTTTTTACTCTATAGATAATATTATTTTTTTCATCAATTATTGCACCTAATACCTTGGTGCCTCCAATATCCATACATATATACTTACTTGCCATAAAGATCAGCTCCAATTTTATAAAAGTTTATATTATTAATTCTCTATTTAATACCAATATCCCTTCTATAATGAGCATCTTTGAAACTTATTTTTTCAACTCCCTCATAAGCTTTCTTTATTGCTCTATCTAAATTACTCTCTAATGCAGCAACACCTAAAACTCGTCCACCTGCTGTAAAATATTTATCCTCTTCTTTCTTTGTACCAGCATGAAATACAACAATGTTTGAATCTCTCTCAGCCTCATCTATTCCACTTATTTCAAAACCAGTGCTGTACTTTTGAGGATATCCACCAGATGCCATTATTACACATACACAAGCGTTATCATCCCACTTTATATCAATTTCATCAAGCTTTTCATCAATAATAGCATCAAATATTTCCAGTATATCACTCTGTAGTCTTGGTAAAACCACCTGAGCCTCAGGATCACCAAATCTTGCATTATATTCGAGAACTTTTGGACCTTCTTTTGTCATTATAATTCCAAAATATAATATACCTTTGAATTTTCTTCCTTCTTGTTTCATGGCTTCTATAGTAGGTATATAAATATTCTTCATACAATACTCTTCAGTTTCCATAGTATAAATTCTGCTTGGTGAAAAAGTGCCCATACCACCTGTATTAAGACCTTCATCATTGTCTAGTGCCCTTTTGTGATCTTGTGAGCTCACCATGGGCTTTACAGTATTTCCATCTGTAAATGCTAACACAGATACTTCAGGTCCTACTAGAAATTCTTCAATTATAATCTTACTTCCAGCCTCGCCAAAAGCCCTGTCATCCATTATACTTTTTACAGCTTCTTTTGCTTCTTCAAAGTTCTGAGCAATTATTACACCTTTTCCTAAAGCCAGGCCATCAGCTTTAACAACAATAGGATAGCTCTTATTGTCTTTTAAGTATTGGATAGCTTTAACGCTGTCATCAAACACTTCATAGTTTGCTGTTGGTATATTATATTTTTTCATAAGCTCTTTTGCAAAAGACTTGCTACCTTCAATTATAGCAGCAGCTTTTGACGGTCCAAATGCTCTAATACCTTTAGATTCTAGTGCATCTACCATACCAGCCGCTAAAGGATCATCAGGTGCAACAACCACCATATCAATTTGATTTTCCTTTGAAAATAAAATCATGCCATCAATATCCATTGACTTTACAGGAACACACTGAGCAATGGAACTAATACCGCCATTTCCCGGTGCACAATATATTTTTTCAACTAATGTACTTTGAGCAATTTTCCACACAATTGCATGTTCACGTCCTCCGCTGCCAACAACCAGTATCTTCATTATACTCCTCCTTTTGTCTACCTCAGGGTAATCCTCTGACTTTCATAAATTCCTTATTTTAGTGTTTAAAATGTCTCATGCCTGTAAAAACCATAGCAATACCATACTTATTACATGCATCAATAGATTCCTGATCCTTTAATGCTCCTCCAGGTTGAATAATTGCTGTAATGCCAGCTTTATATGCTGCCTCTACACAATCTGGAAATGGGAAAAAAGCATCTGAGGCAAGTATTGCTCCCTTGCATTTTTCGCCACCATATTCAATAGCAATTTTTGCAGCCATAATTCTGTTTAATTGCCCTGGACCTATACCAACTGACTGTTTATCTTTTGCAATGGCAATACCATTAGATTTAGTATGTTTAACAACTTTCATGGCAAAAACCATATCTTCTAATTCTTCTTTTGTTGGTTTTTTGTCTGTAACATATTTTATATCATCCATATCAAATAATTGATTATTGTAATTTTGAACAAGTAAACCACCAGCTACCTTTTTCATATCATATGTTCCTTCTGGAAGTTTAGTAGCTATATTATCAAGTTCTAATATTCTTATATTTTTCTTTTTAGATAGTATTTCTAAAGCTCCTTGTGAATATGAAGGTGCAATTACTATTTCTACAAATATTTTGTTAATTTCCTCGGCAGTTTTTTCATCAATTTCTCTATTTGCTGCAATAATTCCGCCAAAAATAGATACTGGATCTGCTTCATATGTCTTTATATAAGCTTCGTAGATATCTTTTCCACTTGCAACACCACATGGGTTAGCATGTTTTACTGCAACAACAGTTGGCTGATCAAATTCTTTTAATAACTCCAATGCTCCATTTGCATCATTTATATTGTTATATGACAGTTCTTTACCATGATGCTGCTTTGCAGATGTTATGTTTCCAATGTTAGCTCCTATTTCCTTATAAAACACAGCCTTTTGGTGAGGATTTTCTCCATATCTCATATCCTGAACCTTTTCAAAGGTTAGTGAAAGAGTTTGTGGAAACTGCTCTTCACCTATTTTATCTCTTAAGTACTTAGCAATTAATGTATCATAATGACTTGTATGTTCAAAAACCTTATATGCTAATTTAAACTTTGTTTTTACAGATATTTCTTTTGAGGATTTTAGCTCATTTAAAACTATGCTGTAGTCAGATGGATCTACTACTACTACTACATCCTGATAATTTTTAGCCGCTGCTCTTAGCATAGTTGGCCCACCAATATCAATGTTTTCTATTGCCTCTTCTAATTGTACATTACCTTTTAATATAGTCTCCTTAAATGGATAGAGATTAATAACTACTATATCAATTGGATCAATACCTAAGTCCTTTATCTGTTTAATATGCTCTTCATTATTTCTCATAGCTAATATACCACCATGAACATTAGGGTGAAGAGTCTTTACTCTACCATCTAAACACTCTGGAAAACCTGTAATATCAGAAATGTTTATAACCTTAATACCATTATCACTTAAAACTTTTGCTGTCCCACCAGTGGAAATAATTTCAACACCTATACTATCTAGTTCTTTAGCCAATTCTACAATTCCAGTTTTGTCTGAAACACTTATAAGCGCACGTTTTGCCACAAATATCACTCCTTTATTAAACTTTTCAATTAAGAATCTTTACTCTTCTTCCTTCTATAGCAATTCTACCCTCAGAAATAAGCTTTATCGCCTCAGGCAGTATTTCCCATTCAGCTTCTTCCATAACTCTCTTTTGTAATGTTTCTGCTGTGTCATCATCTTTTACACAAACAGCCTTTTGCAAAATAATAGGACCTGAATCTGCTTCTAATTCAACATAATGAACCGTTGCACCAGTAACTTTTACTCCATATTCTAAAACCTTTTCATGAGGTATTATCCCGTAATATCCCTTGCCACAAAAGGCTGGTATTAAAGCTGGGTGAATATTGATTATTTTGTTTTTAAAGGCCTTGACAAAGTTTTCACCTAATATGGATAAAAATCCCGCCATTACAATTAATTCTACTCCACATTCTCTAAAATGATTAATAAGAGCATTATCATATTCTTCTATGGTATCATAGTCTTTTCTAGCTATGCAAACACCTGAAATTCCATGGTTTTTTGCCCGTTCTAAAGCATATACTCCCTTTTTACTGGAAACAACCGTTTCAATAGAACAGTTTTTAATATATCCATCTTCTAACTTGTCAATTATGGCTTGTAAATTTGTTCCCCCGCCAGAAACTAATACGCCCATCTTTAGCATAATTCAATCCCGGCCTTTCCTTTAACTATCTCTCCTATAATATAAGCCTGTTCATTCTCTTTATTTAGGTGCTCTAATACACTTCCTGCAACTTCCCTGTCTACAACTATAGCCATTCCAATACCCATATTAAAGGTATTAAACATATCTTTTTCTTTTACACTTCCCAAATCTTTTAGTAGATTAAATATTGGCAAAACAGGCCATGAGTCTCTGTTTATTTTTATGCCCACTCCTTCTGGCAGCATCCTTGGAAGGTTCTCAATAAAACCTCCTCCTGTTATATGAGATATACCTTTAATATCAAACTGCTCTTTTAAATCAAGTATAGTCTTAACGTATATTCTAGTTGGCTTTAGTAGCTCATCACCTAAAGTAGTCCCAAGACTTTTAACTTCTTCTAAAAGTTTGCCTTCACTAGGTGCTAAAAGCTTCCTTACAAGTGAATACCCATTACTATGTATTCCCGATGAAGCTAGCCCAATTAGTAAATCTCCTTCTTTTATTTTTTTTCCATCAATTATTTTACCCTTGTCCACTATACCAACAGCAAATCCTGCCAGATCATACTCACCGTCAGAATAAAATCCAGGCATTTCTGCCGTTTCTCCTCCAATTAGTGCACACCCAGCTTGTATACAACCTGTAGAAACTCCTTTTACAATTTGTGCAACCTTCTCTGGACGATTTTTTCCCAATGCAACATAGTCTAAGAAAAATAAGGGCTCTGCACCACTACACACTATATCATTAACACACATTGCAACGCAATCAATGCCAATAGTATCATGTTTGTCCAACAAAAAAGCAATTTTAAGCTTTGTTCCAACTCCATCTGTACCAGATACCAGTATG
Source organism: Acetivibrio alkalicellulosi (assembly GCA_008125075.1). Lineage (GTDB taxonomy): Bacteria > Bacillota > Clostridia > Acetivibrionales > Acetivibrionaceae > Herbivorax > Herbivorax alkalicellulosi. Next base: position 1,780,951 of record VLTH01000002.1, read on the forward strand.
GGTTCAGAATATTTATCCTTGTTCAAAGCAAAAAGCCCTCCAAATCCACCTATGTCAGTAAGCACTTCCGGCCTGAACGTACTTTTTACATCTTTTTTCATTAGCCTGACAGCTTCATAACCTGCTTCAACATCAACTCCAGCATCCTTATAAGTAGCCATTTTTAAACCTCCTATATTATTATACTCTTTTTATCCACACGATGATTCATTTGCATCATCTGGCACTTCTAATGGATAATCACCTGTAAAACATGCAGAACAAAAACCACACTTAGATTCTAAAGGTGTCTTTAATAATCCCTCAAGACTTAAATATCCTAAGCTGTCTGCACCAATCATACCTTTTATGTCATCAATAGAATATTCAGCTGCAACCAGCTGTGATTTTGTTGAAATGTCAATTCCATAAAAACATGGGAATTTTACAGGAGAAGAGCTTACCCTCATATGAACCTCTGTTGCTCCTGCATCCTTTAGAATTTGTACAATCCTTCTGCTAGTGGTGCCTCTTACAATAGAATCATCTATCATTACTACTCTCTTGCCCTCTACAACATCTCTTATTGCATTTAACTTTATTTTAACAAATTTTTCTCTTTGTCCTTGTTCTGGCTGAATAAAAGTCCTTCCCACATATCTGTTTTTTAATAAACCCATTCCATATGGTATACCAGATTCCATTGAAAAACCTAATGCAGCAGTAAGTCCAGAGTCAGGAACTCCAATTACTAAATCTGCATCAACAGGATGTTCCATAGCAAGCCTTTTACCTGCTTCAATCCTTGCACTATATACACTTGCACCGTCAATGTAACTGTCAGGTCTTGCAAAATAAATGTGTTCAAATATACACAGTTTTGAATGGTCTAATTTTTGTGTTTGTATTGAATTAATACCATCTTGAGAAATTAAAACTATCTCTCCTGGCTCAATATCTCTTAAGTATTTGGCTCCAACTGCATCAAGTGCACAGGTTTCAGATGCAAGAACATGTGAACCATCTTCTGTAATACCCAAGCACAAAGGTCTTATACCTAATGGATCTCTAACTCCAACAAGCCTTCTTGGAGTTAGAATTACCAGAGCATAAGACCCTTTAATATCTCCCATCATTTTTTCAATTGCCTCTTCAATACCTGCACTTGATACTCTGTGTCTCGATATAAGATTTAGTATTACTTCTGAATCTATTGTAGACTGAAATATCAGCCCTTCTTCTTCAAGTCTGTTTCTTATTTGATTGGCATTTACTAAGTTGCCATTGTGAGCTAGAGCAAGCTTTCCATTTCTATACTTGATAACCATAGGTTGAGCATTCTCTCGTATACTTTCTCCGGCTGTAGAATATCTAACGTGACCTATGGCAATGTTCCCTTCTAGTTTTTCGAGCGTTCTTTCATGGAAAACCTCAGGAACAAGTCCCATATCTTTGTGATAAAGCAAATTTTCGTTTTCGTTAACAGCAATTCCAGCACTTTCTTGACCCCTGTGCTGCAATGCATACAAAGCATAGTATGCTGCTAAGGCAGCATCCTTACCTTCTCTTTTAAATATGCCAAAAACTCCGCATTCTTCGTTTAATTTATCATCTCTATAATCATCATCAAGCATATAATGGTTTAAATCTGCCTTTGACTGCTTTTCCTTATTAAACATACTTATTCTCCTTATAAATTACTTCTTAATATTTATGCCCCTTCCCTACTATGTACTATAAATATTGCTCTCTTAGAAGTTTGTCCTTTTGCTCCACCATTTGTCTTAAACCCTCTTTATATTCTTTCATTTTTCCCCTAAGCTCATTATAAGCAGTGGAAAGAATCTGAACTGCAAGGAGCGCTGCATTTTCAGTACCATTAACAGCCACTGTAGCAACAGGAACATTTTCAGTTTGTATAGCCATAGGCATAAGAAGATCCAAACCATTTATTCCTTCTTTTTTTACAGGGACTTTAATAACAGGAATAAAAGTAGCCCCTGCTATAACATGTGCTAATTTTTTTTCATTATCACAACCAACAATAATAACATCAATTTTATTATTGTCTGCATCTTTTGCATATTCTAAAGCTTTTTTTGAATCATTAAGTTTAGAGTTTACTATAACTTCCACTCCAAACTTCTCTAAAAACTCTATGCAAGGCTGAAAAATCTCTAATTGTCCATCATTTTCCATCACTACAGCAACTTTTGGGTTTTTTAGTTTGTCCATTGTCTTAAACCTCCATTAAAAATTAAAAAAGAGTTGGCGGACCAACCCAAATTGCAAAAAACCTAAGATGACATTTCCACCTGAATTTATATCGTAAAACTTAATTTATTCTTATAATATAAAATACTCTTCACAAAATTATACTATCAAATGACACGGCTTCTTGTCAATGACAGATACTAAAAAAACCGAACAATGTGCAGTGTTTTCTTCGTGAACATTCGTGTTTTTTAAAATCGCCAAAGGTTGTCGAAGGGTTGTCGAAGGGGACGGTTCTTGTGACAATATTGTCACAAGAACCGTCCCCTTCGACAATCTCACTTATTCCCACTCAATTGTTGCAGGAGGTTTGCTTGTTACATCATATACAATTCTGTTTATGTGTTTTACTTCATTAACAATTCTATTTGATATTTTTTCTAATATGTCATATGGAATTCTTGCCCAGTCAGCTGTCATAAAATCAGTTGTTGTAACAGCTCTCAATGCAAGAGTATAGTCATACGTTCGCTCGTCACCCATTACTCCTACACTTCTCATTCCAGTTAGGACTGTAAAGTATTGATTTATTTCCTTGTCAAGCCCAGATTTTTTTATTTCTTCTCTAAATATATAGTCAGTATCCCTTAGTATGTCAAGCTTTTCTTTTGTAATATCACCAATTACTCTAATACCCAAACCTGGCCCTGGGAAAGGTTGTCTCATAACAATATGTTCAGGAATGCCTAGCTCTAATCCAGCCTTTCTTACCTCATCTTTGAAAAGATTTCTAAGTGGCTCAATAATTTCTTTAAAATCAACGTGATCTGGAAGGCCTCCTACATTATGATGGCTTTTAATTACAGCAGCATCACCAACACCACTTTCAATTACATCTGGATAAATTGTTCCCTGTACAAGAAAATCTACAGTACCAATTTTTTTAGCTTCTTCTTCAAATACTCTAATAAATTCCTCACCTATAATTTTTCTCTTTGTCTCAGGATCACAAACTCCTTTAAGTCTGTCTAAAAATCTATCCTGAGCATTTACTCTTATCAAGTTTATATCATACTGATTTCTAAAAACTTCTTCTACCTGATCACCTTCATACTTTCTAAGTAGACCATGGTCAACAAAAATACATGTTAATTGTTTTCCCACTGCTCTGTGAATCATGACAGCAGCAACTGAGGAATCTACTCCTCCTGAAAGGGCACACAAGACCTTTTTGTCTCCAACCTTTTCTTTTATGTCTTTTATTGATTGTTCAACAAAGGAAGACATTATCCAATCACCCTTGCAACCACATATATTATAAAGAAAATTGTTTAGAATGTCTTTTCCTTTTGGCGTATGAACTACTTCAGGATGAAATTGAACTCCATAGAGCTTTTTTTCTTCATTTTCAATTGCGCCTGTAATACAGTTTGTTGTGGAAGCTTTCGTAATAAATCCATCTGGAACATTATCAACACAATATGTATGACTCATCCAGCATACAGTATCTTCTTCAATACCATCAAAAAGCTTACTGTCAGATTTTAAATTAATGCCAATCCTTCCATATTCCCGCTGATCCGCCTTCTTTACTGTCCCCCCCAACATGTAGCTCATTAATTGCATACCGTAACAAATACCAAGAATAGGAATACCTAATTCAAAAATCTCTTTGTCACAAAAGGGAGCTTTTGGGTCTAAAACAGAAGCAGGTCCACCTGTAAAAATAATTCCTTTTGGATTCATAGCCTTTATTTTTTCAACAGAAGAAGTGTAAGGAACAACTTCACAATAAACATTTGCTTCTCTTACTCTTCTTGCTATAAGCTGATTATATTGTCCTCCAAAATCAAGAACCAAAATAAATTCATTATTCAAAATAACATCTCCTTAAAACAAAAATATGATGTCTTATTATACCTAAATTAAGACCTTAATGCAAAATAAAATTTCTAAAAATTAATATTTTTTTTCCCCATTTCTTTTATGAGAGAAAGAATTTTTTGATAATAATAAAACAAGCAATAGCCCTAGGTTAATACCTATATTATCTAGCAAAACATCCCTCAACTCTCCGCTTCTTCCTGGAATAAAACTCTGATAGGTTTCATCAATAATAGAAAAAACTGTGGCCATAATCCATGTAAAATAGTACGGCTTAAGCCCCTTTGCCCCAAATGCTTTCCAGGAAAGAGTAAGTAAAATGCTCAATAAAAAATATATAAATACATGTGCATGTTTTCGAATGTAAAAATGTAATTTGTCTTTATTCACAATATTAATTTGAAAAGTTTCTTCAAGTCTTTCTATAATAGGTTCAATCTTTTCTAGAATAAAACCACTTTTTTCCTTTGATACCTGGGCCGGTTCACTAGAAAGACGAAGAATTAAAAACATGCAAAGTACTGCAAGTATCCACAAAACAATTGTTATTATTGATTTATTTTTAATATTTATACTTTACACCTCTCCATTCCTAAATCAGACAGCCTTTTTTATTTCTTGTCTATTTCAATTTAAATCTTAAAAAATTTTAGGTAAGATAAAATTCAAACCTAAACTTTATGTTCGAACATCCACTAATTAAAAATGCCCACTCTTTCATATAAGTCTTTAAGCTTTTTTAAATCTATTTCTTTAGCCGAGTAAACAGTTTCTAGCCTTTTTATAGATCTATCTTTTCTATATAAGAATCCAAGAATTAATCTAATAATCCAGAAAACAGGTAGCAAAAAAGGAAGCACATTTAATACCTTAAATATTTTTTTCATTTTTTTCAATGGAGGAAAAAACAGTCTTAAGCCAAACATATGCTTTGCTTTCTTTGAGTCTATTTCTTTTACATCATTTTCAATCAAAGATAATAAAGCACCATTTTTCACTGTACCATATACCCCACTTGATAATATATAGTCTCCCATCTCAATATATAATTTATCAAAGTCTTTATTTTTTGTTTCTCCATTAAACCACATATTTGCCAGAGCTCTGCTGTTTTTCTCGAATTCCAAAAGATTTAGTTTTCCTAATTGAGATTTAATGTATTCTAAATCCAATTCATTTTTAAAGTGTTTATTATACATAAATATATCAATAATATTTCGAATGCCTGATCCATACTTTTTAAAGTGTATTGTATAATGAACAACTAAGTAAATATAAAAATCTTCTTTTGATAGCTTATATATATATTCTGATTGTTCTCTATTAATAACCTTCTCCCATATGTTTTTATAGTAACTTAAATATGGTTCCATATTATCAGTAAGAATCTTGTGCATCTCTATAGTTATACATGGTTTTTTATAGTATTTTTCATGCTTATCACCTTTATTCTCAAGAGCATATCCCACATTTTTCATAATTTCTCTTACTAAAGGAGTTTTTTCTTCTTTGTACAAAATATCTACATCCCCCATAGTTCTCATATCAGCCGAAGGATATAGGTGCTTAATAATATATCCTTTAAGGGGCATACATTCAATTTTGTTTTCTTCAAACTTTTCAAGTAGCATTTCTACCATTAAGTGTTGAGTAGCTTCACGTGCCATTGCTTTTTTGTAGTCAAAATACATTTTTTCCCCTATATCTTTTGGAGGTTTATATGTATCTTCTAAATTACGAGTGCTATAATAAATCATATTGGAAACACTATGAAAACACGCTAATTTATATACTAATTCCCAATTTAAATTTTCAGGTGGTTTATCTGCCTTTTTTTCATTAATTGCAGCAGATATTAAATGAATCAAATATGATTTTTCATTAGCATTAACATTCACAAAAACTCCTCCTCTCCTCAAAAATTTTTCCGTCTTTAAGATAGAAGACTTTATTATATAAAGATGATAATGTATTCTTATGTGATATAATAATAAAAGTCCTGTTAACATGTTTTTTTAGATTTAATAGTACTTTTTTCTCGGTAGACTCATCTAATGCAGATGTTGCCTCGTCTAAAAGTAATATGGGTGCATCACTTAAAACTGCTCTTGCAATAGCAATCCTTTGAATTTGGCCTTCTGATAACCCTTGTCCTTTTTCTCCAATTATTGTATCAAGCTTTAATGGAAGCATACTTATAAACAGGTCTGCACAACTAATTTGTGCTGCTCTCATAATTTGCTCATCAGTTGCATCTTTATTAAAAAATGAAATATTATCCCTGACTGTACCTGAAATCAATATATTTTTTTGAGGTACATAAGCAAAATACTTTCTTGTATAACAATCAACATCAATCTTTGTACCTTTTGTTGTTTTTAAATATATCTCACCTTCTTTAGCTGGATATATTCTAAGTAAAAGCTTTAACAAAGTGCTTTTTCCAATACCTGAAACCCCTCTTAACAGTGCAAAATCTCCTTTTGCTACAATTAAATTTACATTGCTTAAAACCAACTTTTCTCCATATGTGAAGGATACTTTCTCAAATGCTATAAAATCAATATCAAAAAACTCTTTATTATTTTTGTCATCTTTTTTATTAATATCTGACTCATCTAAAAGCTCTTCAAGCTCAATAATCCTTTCGGCTGAAGCCATAGCACCATAAACTTTTGGCATAAGCCCTGATAAACCTGAAAAAGGAAGCTGTAATTGTGATACCAGTTGCAACATAGCTGTTAACGTTCCAAATGAAATGTTGTTTTCCATTAGCTCAAAAGAATTCCACACCAAAGCGTATATGTAACAAATTGCAAATACAAAAGAAAAACCTGCACTAGATAACATTGTAAAAATATTTTTGTGTCTTTTTGCATCATAGTGTTGTTGTTGAAGATCTTTTGATTTGCTTAGCATTGTTTTCTCTATTCTAAACACCTTAACAACAATGATATTTTCCAGCAATTCATAAATGAACGACTGTAACATTCCATCTTTTTGCTGTACATTTTTATGCAGTTCTTTTACTTTATTTCTCAGTAATCTAGATACAAAGAAAACAACTGTTCCAACTACTAAAAATATTACTGTAAACACTCTATTTAAAATAAACAAGACCGTAAAGACAGAAAATAGCTTTGTAAGAAGCTTAACCGAATCAGGTATAACGGTTGCCACATTCTCACTTACCTTAAGTATATCTGACGTAATCCTGCTCATCACATCTCCCTTGTGATATTGTTGCATATGTGAGTATTCTTTTTGAACAAACTTTCCTAATACACTTGTCTTATAGCAGTTTTCAAGTTTGTTTTGAATATTTTGCCCGGTATATTTACAATACATATTTAGTCCAAGTTGAAATAACACCAAAAAAAGCAACAATGCACCATACATAAATAATCCATTTTTATACCCAGCAGCAGCATTGTCAATTAATCCCCGTGAAGCAAGAGCAATAAATACTCCACTTACTGCTGCTATTATATTGGCAAAAACTAAAATACACATGGGAACTATTTGAGATTTAGAATTTTCATATATCCATTGTAAAACTTTTTTATCTTTCATTTCATTCTCCATGCTCTAAACCTTTTGCACAATGACTTAAACTTATATACACAGAATCTAAAGGGATATGTAATACTCCATATTCTAACGTAAATTCTATAGTATAAATTGTCACAGGAATAATATTTTTCATTTCTCCAAAAACCTTTGACTACTCCCACTACTTGAGAATGCTGAACAAAATGCTCTTTTATAGCCTGATTGTCACCTATAATCACATAGCCATCTGAGTTTACTTTTACAATTCTGTGTAAAACAAATTTACCATCTGGTCGAATAAATAGTGGAATATCATATTTTTTCAAAATTTGTTTTTCCGATCTTTTAATACACACCCTGTCTCTTTTATGATGTAACATAGGAAGCATACTATTGCCCATAATTGTAAAAATAACTTCTCCCCCATTATTCATAATTTCTTCCATCAAGGCATGTGTCTGTGACAAATTAACCTTATTAATCAATTAAATCAGCATCCTTTAGCTTCTCAACAAATTCAAAAACATCCCTCTTTGCTGTTTTTTCATCTATATCATATTCATTTATAAGCTCACTAGTCAAATTCTCAACAGTATTATCCTCCAAAAGTTGTTTCCACAAAAAAGCACCTGTATCATTTAGTGTTATCATTCCATTAAAGTCAACAGTTGCATCTCCCACTGGGACTACTACATGATTTTTTGCAATTTCTCTTATCATATACCCTGGCTTTATTTTCATATTAGATCTCGTCCTTTCCTTATGTCTTTGAATTTAACTGCATTATGTCTTTAAATTAACTACATTATATATTAGTTTTACAGCATCTGTACTAATGTTACACTTTAACTTATATATTGGTATTCTCTCAAGCAATAGATCTAAGAGACCAAGTAGTTTCTCCATCTTTTGCTCATTATTGGCTAAAGGACGTAAACTCTGATTTATCAATAGTTTCAAAGCTTCCTTAGCATCTAAACGCCTTACACTATTATTTTCTGCCTGCTCTAAAAAAACAATTGCTTTTAGTGGTACTTTAATATTTGAATTTAAATTGTTTTTTCCACTCCATGGTGTCCCATAAACATAAAAAGCATCCTCAACAAAACGTAAAGCCGGCTTGTCATCATTTATGATAACAGCTCTATCCTTTCCAAAGTAGTCTTGCCAAAGACTTGTATGAGTAGACTTTCCTGTCCCACATGGAGCTGAAAACAATACTGCCACATGGTCTAAAGCAACTGCCGAAGAGTGTAAGCAAAATCCATTAAAATCAAATATATTATCAGCAAATATACACCCTGTATATATATATTCTAATTCATTTAAAGATAATTGGGGATACCTTTTACTTAAATTTTCAAGTTTTTCATTATCCATATCTATTTTTATATCAGCACAGCTAATTTCACTACTAAAATATTTCTTTGAGCGCTCTTGAAGCATTTTTTTTAAGCATTCCATTTGTATATTTAAATCAGCAATTTTGTAAAAGCTCACTACAACAACTCCCTCACATATATGGAATATCTGAAATATCACTTCCACTTTTGTCAAAGCTTTGTTTGAGCGCTAGCGAGTTTTGCTCGACTCCGAGGAGTATTTACAGCCTCTATACTGGGAAACTTAAGTTCCTGGAATGTTTACTTTACGCATTATACTCACCCAAGTGGAAGTTATATTTTCAAAATCCCTTAATACTAGTAATCTACTATATCTGCTCTTTCTTCATCATCTGTATCTGGATTGCCTGTATCTGGCTTGTCTGTATTATCTGAATCTGGCTGCTTATCTTCTGAAGGTTCACCTGAAGAAGAATCCCCTGGCCCTGTGTGTGAAGGTGGACTGTCAGAAGGTGCTGGATCGGATGTTCCTCCTGAAGGTGGTACATCAGAAGCTGTACTGTCAGTTTCAGTAGCTGGTATCTCATTTTCTCCCTTTTCTACTGGTTCTTCTACATATACTAAAACTACATCTTCTTTTTCTATATTGACTTCTCCTAAATCGCTGTCCATTACTTTAATATCATATTTACCTCCACCTCTAATAAAGGTGGTTCCACTTATATAAACATCTTTTAAAAAGACTTCTCCCTCTCCAATTCCCTCTGCCAAATAGAGATTGCCTGTAATCCTCATGTTTTTTAGAGTAGCACCAGAAGTATTAACTACAACGTTGCCATCTATATTTTCAGTATACTCACCTGGCGCATTTATAAAAAGATCTATAATATTATCCAATAATTGAACCATCTCTGCTCTTGTTAAATTACTGTTAGGCTCAAAAAGCCCGTCACCTTTCCCTCTGATATAACCAGATGATTCCATTGCAAATATGGCATCTTCTGCCCACCTAGGTAATTTGTCATCCTTAAAACTTGTTTTAAAATTCAAAGGCATTACAATTGAAAATACATTTTTAAATATAACTGCTGCTTCAGCACGAGTCAAAGGATCATTAGACCTTGCCATTGGATTACCATTTTCATCAGGACTTCCTTTTATTATTCCATGTGCATACGCCCTAATTACTGCATCATAATACCACTCATCTCCCTTTAAATCTGTAAAAGGATTACTTATTGTTTTATTAAATCCAAATATCTTATTTAATATAACAATCATTTCAGCCCTAGTAATATTATTATTAGGATTAAAATTTACTCCATCTCCCTTAATTACACCTTTGTCCTTCCAATTATCAATTGCAGGTTTTGCCCAGAAGTCCTCCCTCACATCCTGAAATTCAATTTTCAAATCTGATGCCAATACATTTATTCCAGATATAACATTTAGCAAAACTACCCCTATAGTAAATACTATGTAATAAAAAAATCTTTTGTTTTTCATTTTTTTCCTCCTAATACTAAAAACTATTTTGTAACGATAGTAGAGCAGGCAAACATAAGTCTGCCTGCTCTACTATTGTCTCTAATTAAGGAACATCCACCATGTCTGGAGTACTACATGTAATGTCCTCAATTTCAAATTTTGTTACTTCAATTTCTGGCTTTTCATATTGCTTTTTCAACTTTATTCACCTCCCATTTCTGCCTTTGCTGTAATTTCACTATATACAGTGATAATATTACCATTTAAATCCCTGTAAATCAGGTATCCTCTTCCATACCAAATTTCACCATCTAGTACGTTAATCTTTCGAATATAAAACTGATTTGTTGAATCATTATTGATTCTTCCTTTTACTATGTTTTGTGTATCTAGTGTTATTTCATCTTCAGGATCTGTATCTGATTTAAGTAAAATCACACCACTTTCAATTAATGAATAACCTTCTACCATATTTCTAGTAGCAGTAAACATAACTGTTTTTCCATCATTATCTACTAAAACATCATTAGATAATGCAATAAATGGACTGTACTCTACAACTTCTTCCTCATCAACAAAAACAGCCGTTAGTGTTATGTCTTTCTTTGGCATAAAGAAAGTATAAGTATTATCAATGCTTATTTTCAATCCATCCATTTCCCAGTGACTAAATATCATTTGGTCTATCACATCTGCTATAACTTGAACCTCTACATCAAACAAATATTGTCCTACTGTATTCCCTGACATCAAAGTGCCATTAACAACATTTACACTATATTCATCAGAAAGTCTTTGGAATATAGGTGATATAGTCATATTAGATGTAACATTGCTAAAATCCTTATTCCATCCTACAAATTCATATCCTATCAAACGAGGATCTGCTGGTGGAATAGCAGCTTGATTTTTAAGAACCTTTGTTGACTGCAATATCTTTTTACTTCTATCTAAGAATACTACGTTAAACTCTTCTGTTACAGTTTCATTAAATACTGCCTTTAGATTTGCTCCTGTTCCCAAAACAAAATTAAAAATTGGGTTTAATGAAATTATCCTTTTAATTTCAATATCTTCCCAATAAGAAAACTCTGAACCAACACCTGCTTCTGCTTCCAATTTAATGTTTTTCTCAATTTCAAAACTGTGTTTATAATTGTCTGGTAAAATCTCATTATCATTAAGAATAACATAACCATCTCCAGCAACGCTAACCTCTAGCATGCTCTTTTCATAAAGCTCTTTTAATATCATCCAAACATCTTGGTCATTAATGAAATTATACCTTTTTTCCAGCGGTCTGTCTATGCACAATATGTAAAATCTAGATTTTTTTCGGTTTTCAAATTCTATTGTCTGATTACCCTTCCCATTTAATATTACACTATGAGAACCGCTAGCATAAAAACTCTCCGGGCTTCCACCTTTTTGAGTGAAATCACCCTTTATTTCCATTGTACCTCCTGAGAGTTTTCCCTTATGAGAAATGTTTGAATTCATCACAAAACTTCCATGAACTTTTACATAATCCAATATATTGGTCATTTCAAGACTTGCATTAACACTAGTACCATTTTTCCCAATTATATAGTTACCTTCTATCTCAATATCTCCTGCATTTACAAATACTGTACCTCCCTTTTGAAGTAAATCTCCTTTTATCGTTAATTTCTTACCGTTTATATCAAGCCGACCATAACACATTGTAAGATTTCCTTCTATTATAGTGTTTTGTTGTAATTTCATGTCACCTGTCAATATGATGTTATGAGGTAATATTAAATCTTCGCCATCTTCTGTTATAAAACTAAGTTTGCCGATTTCTAAGTCGTCCTCTGAGAAAAAACCCTCTTGTGAACATACCCCCACAGAAGTGTTTAAAGCCATAACAAATACTAAAATACCAAACAACAAAATGCATTTTCTTACTTTTCCGTACATAGTCATTACCTCCCATATATATTTTATTACTTAACATGGTTTATGAGTATATAAAACACAAACATAATACAAGCAGTATGTTTATAATTTATCAACACAAACCATTTATAAGTCACTCAAGATGAAAAAATGTGATTATTGTTCTATTTATTAGTACATCTTAATAAATTCCAATTCAAAAAAGCGGAAGTAATTATTCATAAGTTATGATACATTGTGTAAAATTCCATTTGTAAACATTATATCACATGGTATCTATACTGCAATACATTTATCAAAAAAACCCAGTATAACTCATCGACATATTATTACAATTTTCCCATTAGTTTTTAGCATCCTTCAAACTACCACTGGCAGTAGTTTTACTATATACAGTTATTATGTTTCCCTCTAAATCCTCATATACCATATATGCTCTTCCAAACCAAATGTCATCTGATCTAACATTTAACTTACGTATATAAAACTGGTCTGTTGAATTATTATCTATTTTGCCCCTTATTCTATTTTCAGTATTAAGTGTAAGTGGATTATTCATCTCATTTCTTGAATTTAGTAATATAACTCCACTTTCTATTAATTTATATCCATAAGTAGTATTTCTATATGCACAAAACATTATTGTGTTATCATTAATATCTATTAGTACATCTTCTGCTAATGTAATAAATGGCTTTGTATCAATAGTATCTGACTCTTCTACATAAACTGCAGTTAATACAGTATCCCGTTTTGGCATAAAGAAAGTAAACTCAATTTTACTACTTATTCTCACGCCATCTTGTTCCCAATGACTAAATTTCTTTCCTTCTTCTGCCTCATTTGCAACAACTCTTATAGGCATGTCAAACTGATACTCTCCTTGTGTATCTCCTGTTGGGAGCATCCCACCAACAACATTTATTGAGTATTTATCAGGTAATCTTATAAATCTTGCACTAATAATCATATTAGAATTAACATTTCTATAGTCTTTATCCCATCCTGTAAACTCATATCCTATCATTTCTGTCACTCTTGGCGCTCTAACTGAAAAATTCCTACTAACATATGATGATTGTAGTATTCTTTGACTCCTATCTTTAAAAAGAACTGTAAAAAAATTAGTTTCTTCTTTAGGAGTTCTATAAAATACCGCTTTTAAATTCTCACCTGTTCCCATAATAAACTCATAAACTGGCTGGGTAGAAATAATTTTACCCACATCACTGTCTTCCCAATAGACAAATTCAGAATCTGGATTTGCAGTTGCAACTAATTTTATTCTTGTGCCCATATCATAACTGTTTTTAAAGTTTGAAGGCAAGGTTAGTTGTTCATCATTAATTTTTACAAAACCATCCCCCACAGTAGTTACTTCCAATAAACTTTTTCTCGTAATAATCGGTATTTCATTTTCTTCTACTAATTCATTCTCACTTAAAGTTAAATTTGTGTTAATAGTATCATTAGCCCAACACAATACAAAAGAACAGCTTAAAACAAATACAAATGCTAAAAGAAAAACTATACCTTTAATAGTTCGCATAAATACTCCTCCTATTTTTAAATTATTTATTTTTAAAACCTTTCAATTTTATTCCCAGAAAGTAATTTAAATGAACAATAGAACTCTGCTCATAAAACTATCATTACTGTATTTATAACAACAATGTTAATTTATGCTCAACTGTGTAAGATATTTTCTTTGAATTAACTTTTATAATAATTTGCCAAGAATATTATACCATAGATTAACATCAAAAAATATAACTTCACAAAAAAAAATAAACCTTACATTCAATAAAATTAATAAATGTAAAGAAAAATATGCACTCCTTCATTTTTCATATATAGTTAACATTTTGATATATATTAACTTAATCACTGACCAATTCCAATATATTTGAATCCCTGCTCCTCCATAGTATCTCTTCTATATATATTTCTAAAGTCAAAGAAATAAGGCTCTGTCAATAAATCTTTAATCCTATTTAAATCAAGATATCTAAACTGATTCCATTCAGTAATAATAACTACGCCATTACTTTCTGATATAGCCTCATATTCATCCTTGCAATATAAAATTCCTTCTTCCATATGTTTAAATATTATCTTTGCTTCATCCATTGCAACTGGATCATATACTTTAAACTTTACACCCTTGTTGTAAAGCTCATTTATTATTGTTACTGATGGAGCATCTCTCATATCATCTGTATTTGGTTTAAAGGATACTCCCAATATAGCCAACTTTTTACCATCTAAATTTCCCATATTATCTTCAATCTTTTTTACCATAAGCTTTTTCTGATTATCATTTGCCACAACAGTTTGCTCAACTAATGTAATAGGTGCTCCAAACTTTCTCCCGGTATTTACAAGAGCTAAAGTATCTTTTGGAAAGCAACTTCCGCCATATCCCGGGCCTGGGTGCAAAAACTTTGGACTAATTCGTCCATCTCTTCCCATTGCTTTAGATACATCTAATACATTTGCACCTACCCTTTCACAAAGATTAGCCATCTCATTTATAAAGGTTATTTTCATAGCTAAAAATGCATTAGAAGCATATTTTATCATTTCTGCAGTTTCAATATTAGTTAATATAAAAGGTGTTTCATTTAGGTATAATACACTATATACCTGTTTCATTATGTCAATAGCCCTTTGGGATTCTGCTCCAACAACCACTCTGTCAGGATGCAAAAAATCATATACTGAAGAACCTTCTCTTAGAAATTCAGGATTTGACACTACATCAAAAACATATGATGCGCTCCTTTTTTTAAGCTCTTCTTCTATTAATGCCTTAACTTTTTGTCCAGTTCCAACAGGCACGGTACTCTTATTTACAACAACCCTGTATCCATTCATATATTTCCCAATATCTCTTGCCACCTGCTCCACATAATTTAGGTCAGCACTGCCATCAGTAGCTGATGGGGTACCTACACATATAAATATAACATTGCATTGTTCTATAGCCTTTTTAATATCTGTAGTAAACTTAAGCCTTTTGTAGTATAAATTTCTTTCTACTATCAAATCAAGCCCAAGCTCATAAATTGGAATAATACCTTTTTTCAAATTCTCTATTTTTTTTAGATCATTATCTACACAAATAATCCTAAGTCCAAAATCTGAAAGACTTGCACCTGTTACAAGACCAACATAACCAGTTCCAACAATAGCTACTTTATGCATTTTAATCCCCCACACATACTCACCCATCCCCATACACTATATGAAAAAAGTATATTTAGGGTGAATACTAATAGATTTGACATTAACTCTCTTTTTATTTAATCAATCTTCCTATTATGATTTATATAAAAAACAAACCCACCAAGTAGATATATTATTTCAATACCACTTGGTGGGTTTGTTTATTTTTATTTATTGCCTATTTTTATAATCTTAAATTCCTCCTTTTGCAACGATTCGTTTCTCGTTGCATTTACCGTTGCATTTTGAACGAATTTCCCTCTCCTCGTTGCATATCGATTTACAACGACTAAGATATTAGGCTAGGCTTATTCTAGTATAATATACAAAAATTTAATTTTTCTAATTGCTTAATCCAAAGTTGCTTAATCAAAACCTACTGTTCTTTATTAATTCTTGATATAAATTCATCTATGCTAGAAGCCTTAGCTGCTAACTTATGCCATTTTCTTAGGGTCTCTATATTTTTCTCATTCCTTATAGTTTGCTCTAATTCATATGGTATATCTGATAATTCTTCTAATAATTCAAGAATAGATTCTATTTTCTCTTTTTCAATTCCTTTTTCCATTCCTTCTTCTAAATATTTATTTTTTAAATTAAATTTTTCCATTATACTCTCTAGTCTTTCCATATCTTTATCTGTCAACTTATATGCCATTTCATACACCTCCATAATCTTACTTACATGTATAGTTGTTATTATATTCATCAATGATTCATATAAATTGTTTTTAGGCTCTTTTATTGATTCATCTATTACCTCTAGCATCTCTGCCTTTATATTTGCTCTTTTAGTAAGTAACCTTATATATCTATTTACCTTTCCTGGCAATTGGTCTATGACTATTATCTGTGTTGCTATGTCTTCTCCTTCAATGTAATATATTCCTTTGCTATGGTTAACAATATTCTTATGTCTCTTACTTTTTATATGCTCAGTCATTGCTTTTGGATAATTATTACTAACTAACGTTATACTTATATCCTGCAACTTTATTGAATCAACTTTATCAACTAATGTCTTATATAAATATGCATAAGCTTTTACTTTATAATAATCGTCTATACTTATATAATCATCGGGTGATTTATATTCAATTATATTATGTCCAACAAATATCTGTGCTATATTTCTTAGTATAGTTACATCTTTTCGTTTTTTTATTACCAATATATCAACTGCAAGTGGTTTTGAACTTAACTGATGCTCTTCTTCTATCTCTAATATTTCTGGATAATATTCTTTTAATTCAAGCTTCATTGCTGCTGCAAACACTGGATGCCATTGTATCTTTTCACTCCCCAATTTAATACACTTCCTAACTTTTATTTTAACACATTTCTATAATTAATTATATTCCGAACTTATGTTCTGTGTCAATCTATGAAATTAAAAACTTACTTCCTGTAATTATTAAAATAAAACCTTTTTTAATGTATACTTATCATTAATTAAAGTATAAAGTAATTACAAAACAAACCCACCAAGTAGATATATTATTTCAATACCACTTGGTGGGTTTGTTTATTTTATTTATTTCCTATTTCTATAATCTTAAATTTCTCCTTTTGCAGTTATTTCACTGTAAGATGTATTAATATTACCTCTAGAATCCTCATAAATGATATATGCTCTTGCATACCAGATTTCTCCCTTTTCAACATTCATCTTACGAACATGAAATTGGTCTGTAGAATTATTGTTTATTCTTCCTCGCAAAATATTTTCAGTTTCTAAAGTTATGGTATCTTCTAAGCTAACATCTGACTTTAATAAAATAACTCCACTTTCTACTAATGAATATCCTTTTGTAACATTTCTATTTGCTGTAAACATAATAGTTTTACCTTCAGTATCTATAATTGCTTTTTCTGATATACTTATAAAAGGTTCCTGGCTTATACTCTCTACACTATCTACATAAAAAGCAACCAATGCAGTATCTCTCTTAGGCATAAAGAACGAAAAATTTATATCATTACTAATTTTAATTCCATCCTGTTCCCAATGGCTAAATTTCATTCCCGATGGTGGAGCATCTGCAATAACTCTAACTGGCATATCAAACTGATATTCTCCCGCCATATCTCCTGTTGATAATTTACCACCTGCAACAGTTATAATATATGTATCTGGCAATCTTTTAAATACAGCTGATACTATCATATCAGAATCCACATTACTAAAGTCTTTATCCCATCCAACAAAATCATATCCAGTTATAAAAGGATCTTCAGGTGGTGTTGCTGCTGAATTTTTTTCAACAATTGCAGATTTTAGTATGCTGCCACTTTTATTTTTAAATATAACTGAAAATCTTTCTTCATCTTTTATGTTAAAAACTGCTCTAACACTTTCATCTGTTCCCATTACAAATTCATACACAGGGTTATCGGATATTATTCTTTTTAGCTCAACATCTTCCCAATATGCAAATTCTGCACCAGAGTCTGTAACAGCAGTTAGTATTATATTTGCACCTTGATTATGTTCCTGCTTATAATTTGAAGGCAAACTTTCATCATTCATTTTTACAAAACCATTACCACTAACAGTTACCTCTAAAATACTCTTAGGCCAGTCAATCATGCATTGCTTCAATGTAACCCATACTTCCACATCATTTGTAAAGTTATAACCTGTTTCAAAAGGTTTAGTAATGCAAAGTATATTAAATTTAGATATACCTGGACTTTGAAAACTAACTGTCTGCACTTCTTTTCCGCTTAGTATTACTTTGTGAGTCCCACTTGCTATAAAATTCCAGTTAGTGGAGTATATATTATTTCTTCCTTGTATAAAGTCTCCCTTTATTTCCATTGTTCCTGCTGTCAAACTAAAATTATGGCTATTAATTGAATAGGTTATAAAGCTTCCTCCTATCCATACTCTGTCCATTTCATTTGTCATATTTAATAACCCATAAACATTGTTGTCCTCATTTCCTATTTTATAATCTCCCTCTACTTCTAATTCTCCTCCATTTATGTTTACTGTCCCTCCGTCTTGTATCAGATCTCCTTCTACTTCTAATTTTCCTTTATTTAAATTAATTGTTCCTCCATTTATTATCAGATCTTTACCTTCTAGTGTTAATCTACTTCCATTTAAATTTAGCGTTCCTCCATTTACTATTATCTTACCATCTATTAATAAATCACCTCCAGCTAAATCCATCATCCCTTCGTCTAGTACTAAATCACCTCTCACTATCAGACTATATTCTCCTAAATTCAGGGTTCCTCCTTTTAAATTTAAGTCTCCATTAAACTCTTTATCTTCTTTCAGAGTAAAATTTGCTGCCCATAATGGTAGCTCTGTTGTTTTATATCCATTTAATATTATATCTCTTACTGGTAGTGCACTTTCAAATTTTATTCCTTCTTCTGATTTGTTTTTTATTTCTAATATATTAAATGTTGATGTTCCTGGACTTTGAAAACTTACTGTCTGTTCATCTTCTCCACTTAATATTACTTTGTGAGTCCCACTTGCTATAAAATTCCAGTTAGTGGAGTATATATTATTTCTTCCTTGTATAAAGTCTCCCTTTATTTCCATTGTTCCTGCTGTCAAACTTCCACTATGACTACTAATTGAATAGGTTATAAAGCTTCCTCCTATCCATACTCTGTCCATTTCATTTGTCATCCTTAATATACCGTTTACATTGTTGTCCTCATCCCCTATTATATAATCTCCCTCTACTTCTAGCTCTCCTCCGTTTATGTTCACCGTTCCTCTGCCTTGTATTAGATCTCCTTCTACTTCTAATTTTCCTTTATTTAAATTAATTGTTCCTCCATTTATTATCAAATCTTTACCTTCTAGTGTTAATTTACTTCCATTTAGATTTAGCGTCCCTCCATTTACTATTATCTTACCATCTATTAATAAATCACCTCCAGCTAAATCCATCATCCCTTCGTCTAGTACTAAATCACCTCTCACTATCAGACTATATTCTCCTAAATTCAGGGTTCCTCCTTTTAAATTTAAGTCTCCATTAAACTCTTTATCTTCTTTCAGAGTAAAATTTGCTGCCCATAATGGTAGATCTGTTGTTTTATATCCATTTAATATTATATCTCTTACTGGTAGTGCACTTTCAAATTTTATTCCTTCTTCTGATTTGTTTTTTATTTCTAATATATTAAATGTTGATGTTCCTGGACTTTGAAAACTTACTGTCTGTTCATCTTCTCCACTTAATATTACTTTGTGACTTCCGCTTGCTACAAAATTCCAGTTAGTGGAGTATATATTATTTCTTCCTTGTATAAAGTCTCCCTTTATTTCCATTGTTCCTGCTGTCAAACTTCCACTATGGCTATTAATTGAATAGGTTATAAAGCTTCCTCCTATCCATACTCTATCCATTTCATTTGTCATCCTTAATATACCGTTTACATAGTTGTCTTCACTTCCTATTCTATAATCACCCTGTACTTCTAGTTCTCCTCCATTTATGTTCACCGTTCCTCCGTTTTGTATCAAATCTCCTTCTACTTTTAAACTGTAACCATTTAAGTTTAAAGTACCATTTGTTATTTCTAGATTCCCTGTTATTCTTTTGTCTTCACTTAACGTCACATTTTCATTAATAATCTCTCCATTAATAGAGGCTTCCACCAAGCACACTCTCATAACCATAATTAGTGCTAAAAGTCCCCAAAATATAATTCCTTTTCTTGCTTTTGTACCCACAGCAATTCCTCCTTAAAATAATTTTAGTCCCCATAATAACCATGCAATATAAAATTAGCATCTCTAATTATTAATTATAAACTGTATCAGTTGCTGATTTATTTTTTTGTCCTAAACTCACTTTGAAATGTGTTAAAAAGTTTTACTAAAATATATTATCTTATAAACACTTAAACTTACTGGAGTTCTTTGTTACTATGCTATCTTCTCCATATATGTTTTATGTAAATATATGATGGTTATTATAATATTATCCCAAACATTATATCATAGACTGAAACTATTTCAAGAATTTTCATAAAATAATATAACTTATAAAAAAAGCACTCTCTACAAGAGTGCCTATATATCTACTTTCATTATACTCTCTAGTCTTTCCATATCTTTATCTGTCAACTTATATGCCATTTCATACACCTCCATAATCCTACTTACATGTATAGTTATCAATGATTCATATAAATTGGCATTTGTAATATTTTAACAATCCCTGCTATATAAATCCCTTGTATACACCTTCTCTTTCACATCCTTTAATTCATCTGACAGCCTATTAGCAACAATTACATCACTTATTTTCTTAAACTCATCAAAATCTTTTATAACACGAGAATTATAAAAATCATCTTTATCTAATGCGGGCTCATAAACAACAACCTCTATTCCTTTAGCCTTAACACGCTTCATAACACCTTGAATAGAAGATTGTCTAAAATTATCAGAATTCATTTTCATAGTAAGTCTATAAACCCCAACAACTTTAGGATGTCTTTTAATAATCATATCGGCAATATGATCTTTCCTTGTCCTATTTGCATCAACAATTGCAGACATAATATTGCTTGGTACATCTTCATAATTAGCTAACAACTGTTTTGTATCTTTTGGCAAACAATATCCCCCATACCCAAATGACGGATTGTTGTAATGTTTTCCTATTCTTGGATCTAAACCAACTCCTTCTATTATTTGCTTTGTATCTAAACCTCTTATCTCCGCATAAGTGTCAAGTTCATTAAAGAAAGCAACCCTCATTGCCAAATAAGTGTTTGCGAATAATTTAACAGCTTCTGCCTCTGTAGAATTAGTTAGAAGAACAGGTATATCCTTTTTAATTGCTCCTTCAATAAGTAGATCTGCAAACCTCTTTGATCTTTCTGATTTTTCTCCAATTACAATTCTAGACGGATAAAGATTATCATATAGTGCCTTACCTTCTCTTAAAAACTCTGGTGAGAAAATAATGTTTTCTGTTTCAAATTTTTCTTTAACTTTTTCTGTATACCCTACAGGTACTGTAGATTTAATAATCATAATTGCATCAGGATTAATTGATAATACATTTGCAATTACAGCCTCAACAGACCTAGTATTAAAGTAGTTTTTTTCTGGATCATAATTGGTTGGAGTAGAAATTATAACATAATCCGCATCTTTAAATGCTAAATAATTATTAGTTGTAGCTGTTAAGTTTAAATCTTTTGTCTTCAAATATTCATCAATTTCTGTATCAACAATTGGTGATTTTTTTTCATTAATCATGTCTACCTTTTCCTGAATAATATCTAATGCAATTACTTCATTATGCTGAGCTAATAAAACAGCATTAGAAAGTCCAACATAACCTGTACCTGCAACCGTTATTTTCATAATAATTGCCCCCCTTTAACTTCATTTAATGAAGTTTTTAATACTATATTTTTATACTTTCAACGCATTAATTTGTTATATTTTTATATTTGATAGTACCTTTTGTACCAAAATACAAACTTTTCTATTCCTTCTTCTATGCTTGTGCTTGGTTTAAATCCAATATCTCTTTCTAAATCAGATACATCTGCATAAGTTCTAATCACATCTCCTAACTGCATATCCATATATACCTTCTCTGCTTCTTTTCCAATAGCAGACTCTAACGCCTTAATAAAACGCATTAATGATACTGGATTATTATTACCTATATTATAAACCTTATATGGCGCAAAACTTGTACTTAAATCATCTTTACTCTCATCCCATTGTTTGTTTGAAACCGGTATCTTATCTATTAATTTAAAAACCCCTTCAACTATATCATCTATATATGTAAAGTCCCGTTCCATCTTACCATGATTAAATACTTTAATTGGTTTACCACATAATATATCTTTGGTAAATAAAAAGTATGCCATATCAGGCCTGCCATATGGACCATAAACAGTGAAAAATCTAAGTCCAGTAGTAGGAATATTATATAAATGGCTATATGTATGAGCCATAAGTTCATTTGATTTTTTAGTAGCTGCATAAAGAGATACTGGATGGTCTACATTATGATTTGTAGAAAATGGTGCCACCTTATTACCACCGTAAACTGAACTTGATGATGCATAAAGTAAATGCTTAACAGGATAATTTCTGCAAGCTTCTAATATATTCATAAATCCTACTAAATTAGAATCAACATAAGCATAAGGATTTTCTATTGAATATCGAACTCCAGCCTGTGCCGCTAAATTAATTACATGAGTAATATTATATTTAGAAAATATTTCATCTAGAGATTTTTTATCTTTTAAATCTACCTTTCTAAAATTAAAGTTAGAATACCTACCTAAAATTTCAAGCCTTGATTCTTTTAATCTAGGATCATAGTAGTTATTTAAATTATCTATTCCTACAACTTGATAGGATTTATCCAATAGTAGTTGTGATAAGTGAAAACCTATGAACCCAGCTGCTCCTGTAATTAATATTTTCATATTTACCCCCTATTTTTCTTTTTTAACCAACTCTATTTCCTTATTTATGTAAAACCGTGCTAATACATACGTGGCAAAATAAAATATGGACATAGACGAGCTATAAAAAATAATCGCTACATATGCACTTCCATTGAAAAAATACTTAGCACTTCCAAATGATAAAAGTACTAACCCTAATCCTAATAGGTCTAATATCATCTTTTGTTTTTGCTTTTCTATAACTTCAAAAACCCTACTAACTGGCGAAAATATAAAATCAGAATATATTGCTACAGACAAAATTCGAGCATACACTCCAGCTTCATACCATTGCTCACCAAAAGCAAATGAAAATAACCAAGGTCCAATTATAATTAAAGCTAGAGTTGGGAATATTCCAATTAAAATTAGTTTTCTCATTAAACTATTTGATAAGTTTTTTAACTTAATAGGATTCTTCTTTCCTATACTAGCAGCTTCTGCGAAAAAAACATTTCTGATAGAATGTCCTATCACAGTCATTGGTAATTTTACAATAGTATTTGCTAAACCATACATTCCAACTGTAGAAGCTCCATATAAAGACATGTTAAAAATGGGTAATTGGTTTTTAAATCTTGATAAAAAAGTACCTGGAGTTTGATAAATAGCAAAATCCTTATATCTTTTAAAGCTATATACCATTTCTTTAAAATTTATATGATGAAATATATTTTTTTCACTCTCATAAAATTTCTTCAAGAAAACAACTATGCTTACGCTTTCACTTATAATCTTACCAAAGAGTAAACCAAAAACTCCAAAACCAAAATATCCTGCTACAGTTTTTACTATGTTTCCGGACAAATTTTGACCTACTTTTGTTTTTGAAATTAGCTTAAAACTCTTTCTTCTATAGTTCCATTTAAGTAAAATTTGATATACTCCAATAAAGAAAACTCCAACTGATAAAAAATATTTGTATTGGCTCATTGAATCAGCATCTAAAAGGGATAGGAATCTATCACCATAAAAATATAACACTCCTGTTAATACTAATGTAAAAATAGATAAAATACAAAAACTTACTCCTGCTAAGTTTATTGCAGATTTATCATTTTCCGGTATAGGTATTGCTAGTTCATACTTTAGTGAGGAAAAAGAAAATAGCATTATAATAGATGAAAAAATAGCCATAATTCCATATTCACTTGGTAAATATAATCGAGTCAATATTGGAGAAAAAAATACATTTATAATCTGTGTAATTGCTGTACCACCAGCTATATATAAAACACTCTTAGTAAAATTACTCTTTAATAATTTAGTTTTATTTTCCTTTATTTTATTATATATTAAATTCATAACATACACATCCCTATTAGATTTCAAATTCACACTTTTTTATAAATCTATCTCACTTAATATTTTATTTACAGCTTCTTTAGGAGTCATATCTTTATTGTAATTAATTCTTATTATTTTCATGACAGGTTTATATATTTTTTTTACATAATCAACCATACATAAAGTATCTTTAAAATCAATTACATTTTGCTGAATAATTTCTAAACTAAAAAAATCATTTTTCCTACTTCTTTTTAATCTTCTTTCATATATTGTATCTGCATCTGCTTCTAAAACAACTATGCAATCAGGTATATATATTTTTTTTTGTATCACATTTATAATTTCTTTCATATTATCACACTTACAATGTCTATTAATTTCTCTTGTTTTATGTAAAATACCTTCATCTAAAAAATAGATTTGTTGTTTATTATCAATTGCTTTTATCTTCAAAATATATGAACATAAAAGTTTTAATATTTTAATTCCTCCTTTAATATTAATAGGCTTAAGTTTATAAGTTAAATATATTGCTTTTAAAATAGTAAAAATTTTTTCTTTTATACTGGTATTTCTGTATATACTTAAATTAGTTAATTTAATTCCACTAATATCTTTTAAACTTATAAATGAATCTAAAACTGTTGTTTTCCCAGTACCAGCAATACCTATAAATTCAATAACCATTTTTTCTCTCCTTTTTAAGCATAAAAGGATTTACTATTTTCACCCTTTATATTAACACTTCTTGTTTTGGCATAAGACAAAATTAATATCCATACCATCATAAATGGTCTAATATAATAAGTTGTCTGCCAATATTCTAAAATAACTAAAATTACAGCAAATACAATAAAAACATTAAATATTCTTTTGTCAACATCAGTTACATATTTACGACTTTTCCAAAGAGCAACAAATACGTATGCATATTTAGCATAATATATAATAAAACCGATCCAACCTCCACTAACTAAAATTTCAAGAAAATTATTATGGACATGATTGCCACCATCTTTAAAAACAGTTCTAAAATTATTTAGTCCCCAACCAGTTATAGGTCTCATACTAAATACTTCTTTTGCTGTCTCTATAAGCTTGATTCTTGTACGCATAGATGCGTCAATAGTATTGTAATCACTACTAATTAAATAATTTAAAACATTTTCTAATCTGTGTCCAACAGAAAAATATAGAATTTCATTATTCATAATTGTATAGTATCCAAATATTAAAACACCTACAGTAACACCAATATAAATTAAGCTTTTTATTAAATTAAATCTTACTTCTTTTATATAAAAATTACCTATTAACGCTAAAGGTACAAACAAAAAAGCCTTACGAGTTGCAAAAACAAACATTGTTAATGTCATAAAAATAAAAATTCCCCAAAATTTCTTATTATTACTTTTACTATATAAAATCATTGATAAAATCATACATATTCCAGCAATCCAAGCACCTCTGATTGGAGAAATGCCTCCAATACTAACTCCATATATGTTAATCCCGGACATTCTTCTGTTAGTAAATAATGTTCCCATGTTAATAACTAAAGTCAAAGCAATAGAAAAAACATAAGATAAAGTAAATAACTTTAATATGTATCTAAAGTTATTTCTGAAATGAATATAATTATATAAAGAAATATATATAACTGTACATATTATTAGTGTATTAATCATCTCACTAGAAGCTGTCTTGTCAACAGTAATACCATATAAGTTCTGAAATACTGCATATGCTATAAAAAGAATTTCTAACATAAAATATTTAGATATCTTTAATCTACCTTTAATTAAAATCATAAATATACAAGAAGACGCAAATAAAAATAAAGTCCCCCTTCCAACTATAGATCGTTCAGATAAAAATGTCATTAAAATATATAGACAAAATGATATATCTACAAAGGATTCTATTTTTACTTTTCCATCCACACAATACATACAAATCCACCCTATATCTTTTATGCAAAACATAATATAATACTATACATTCTTTACAATATCTTGTTTACACAACTATATCTTTTAGATATTTTAATAATTGACTTGCTATCTTATTTATTTCTAGTTTTTGACGTATTAATATTGCATTAGTACAAATCTTTTTTGTATAATTCTCATCTTCAACAATTTTAAACATTGCTAAAACTATTCCATCCTTATCACCTACTGGAACTAATATTCCATTTTTCATGTTTTCAATAAGTTCATTTGGTCCACCAACTGGACAATCTGTTGATATCACAGGTAACCCTAATGCCATAGCTTCAATCAAAACATTTGGCATTCCTTCATAATTAGATGTTAATATAAACATCTGAGATTGATTAATTAAGTCTAACACATTTTTCTTCTTTCCAGGTAAAAAATAAGAGTTTTTAGGAAGCTTTTTTGAAGCATATTGTTCTAATTTATCTCTTAATGAACCCTCTCCATATATTGTTAATATATAATCATCATATTTGTGATGAAATTCTGAAAATGCATCAATTAATAAATGGAAATTTTTTTGTTCTTCCAGTCTTCCAATTGCAACAATTTCTTTACGTCTTTTCCCTGTATATGGCTGTGGTAATCTATTTAAATCAATAGGATTTGGTAAAATAATACTTCTTTTTTGAATTCCTAAAGAAAAAAACTCACTTGCTTGTTTTGTTTGAAAAACAAAACCTTTACAAAAAAAAGGATATATTATTTTTCTCAAAACACGCTTTATTTTGCTTCTTGGATATAATGCTGGATTGTTACGTTCAGATACTATTACTGGTATATTAGTTCCAACTAAAGCCAATGCTACCCAAACATTTACTTTTTCAGGCATTGCTATTATAACATCTGGTTTAAATTTCTTTGTCATCTTTCTTAAATTAAAATAGTTTTTAATAATACTTCTATTATAGTTTTTACTATCGTAAGCAAATGACCTAATATTTACTTTTTTATTTAAATCATAAAAACACTCTGGTTTGCTCTCTGTTAAAATACTGCATTTAATTTCATTATCAGTAAACCAATTAGCTAATTGTGCAATAACACGCTCACAACCTCCACCAACCATATCATATGTAACAAGCATAACGTTTTTCAAACTAAAACAACTCCCTATTACTTATTATGACAGCTTAAAAAATTAAAATACAGCATGTCAGTTTGTTAATTCTATATACAGTTTTTTTAACTCCTTAGCATTCTCTTTTACATTATACCCTGCCCTGGTTATTTGTTTTACTATGCTATCTTTAATTAGGTTTCTA
Organism: Acetivibrio alkalicellulosi; assembly: GCA_008125075.1. GTDB lineage: Bacteria > Bacillota > Clostridia > Acetivibrionales > Acetivibrionaceae > Herbivorax > Herbivorax alkalicellulosi. The sequence continues at coordinate 1,808,587 of VLTH01000002.1, forward strand.
TCAATCAACTTTATTTTGTTTATCTTATTAGCCCATTCTTTTGAACCAGCTTCTAAAGGCATAAATTCAACAAGATCAGTGAGCTTTACTTCTTTGGTAACTTTGTCTGACACTAAACATGGCAAACATGCTATCTGCCATTCCACAACCACATTAGGTAAACCTTCATATCTAGATGGTAGTACCATAATATCCATAGCCTGAACCAGTCTTTCAACCTCTAATGATTTTCCTATAAATATAACTTGATTTTCCAATCCCAACTTTTTCACTTTGCTTTTAATATCTTCTTTTAAACTACCATCACCAACCAATAATAAAACATACTCAGGATTTATTTTAACTAAATCATTAAATACTTCTATAAGAAATTCATGATTTTTTTGATAATTGAAATATCCAACATGACCGATTACTTTTTTTCCATTTAATTTATATTTTTCTCTATATTCCTGGCGAGTTTTTTGATTAAAAGCAAATTTATCAATATCATTACCGTTTTTTATAACGGTAAATTTATTTCTCCTAAAAAGCCATTTACCTGCTTCTACTCCACATGCAAAGCCATCTGTGTAGGAAGTGTCAAATATTGGTCTTAATAGTTTATGTATTAATCTATGAACACACGTAGTATTTCTACTATGAGCTATTCTAACCTTTACTGCCTCTAATCTAGCTGCTAACATTTCTAATGCTAACGTACAACTATTTCCATGGGCATGAACAATATCATATTTGCCTTCAGATATAATTTTTCTCATAGTATTAAAGTATTTAATGGGATTTCTTCTTCTCATTAATAACTCAAAAATTTTCCCATTATTAAGCTCTATTTCATCTCTTATTCTTTTTGGCACAACATTAGGAGCAATAAAATCAATAGACATATCATTTTTGTCCATATATCTATAATAATTCATAACACTCATTGTTATTCCTGATATCTCCATAGTGGTAGTCATAATAATTAATACTCTCAACTGTCTTTACCCTCCTATACTTAAAATCAAGCATCTATTCTTAAAAATTTCAATGAACTAAAATTACTAATATAAACTTAAATTAATTAATTTTGATATTTCTATATCCTTTTCTAATGGTTCAAATGGAGATAAACCACCTGCAGGTGTAAAAGTTAATTCTCCAAAAATAATTCTACTTTTTATAATATAAAAATCCACACGCACAAAAGGAAATCCTTCTGATAAACTCTTAGATATATGTATTAACTCAGGAAGCACTATTGGTTTTTCAATTTCTCTTGTAAATGAAGGATATCTTCCTTTTCTTAACTCAAGTCTATTCCATTTTGTATCAAAAAAATCTTGAGTTTGGGAAAATTCTCTATCTTTAATTACTTGTATAAACGCAGGTTGTCCATTAAAACAAAAAATCTTATAGTCTGTAAGAACTCCACCATCTTCATATAAATACTTCTCACACAAAAGCCTTGGCTTTATTTTTGAATACTGTGGCTCTTTTTTTATTTTTGAAAAATCTGTTTCTAACCATGCTTTCATTTTTTTCTTAGCTTCATCAATATTTAAATTTCTCTTATTTTGACAAACTAAATTATAGCCACAACCATGTGTTCCTTTTATTACAAATTCATTTGGCAATTCCTCAAAATTAATTTCTTCAACTCTATTAAAAATACCAATAATATCATTTAAATATTTATCTCCAATTTTTTGTTTAACGTAATCTCTTACTAAATATTTATCAACATAATTACTATATCTTTGTAAATTACCATATAATTTAATCCATTGTATTTTTTCACCAAAATATTTTGGGTCCTTTAAATTTAATACTTTTTTATATCCTCTAGCATGTTCAAGATACAAAACAATCTTTGCTGGCATAACACAAAGCATTTTATAGTAAATATTCTTCATTATTTCCAAAAAAATCACCATCTCAAATTTTATTTATCAAGAAATTCTCAATTAACGATATAATATTTCCCTGACCTTTAAATATCTTATCTATCGGTTTTTCACAAATTTTAGAAATTTGCTCACCAAGTAAATTAACATCTATCAATTTTAATATATATCCTTCATCTGCAAAAAAATCAACTATTTGAAACTGATGATCATCTTCATGTTCTTTAAACTTAGCTTGTCTAGGTATTGCTATAATCTGTTTTTTAGCTTTTAAACCTTTAACAATTGCACCTGTTCCTCCATGGGTAATAATTAACTCACTCTTATTTACTTTGTCTTCATATTCATCTGGAGACAAATATTGTTTGTAATCATAGTATTTAGGTTTATATGTTGATGCTCCTATTTGAGCAAACACTTCATCAGTTATAAGTTTATTTTCAATAAGATTGTCTAATTCTATTAATAGCCTATTAAACTGAAATATTTGAGTTCCTGTACATATAAATATCAATATATACTACCTCCATAAACTGCATTTGGATAATACTTTCTAAGTGACTCCCATTGTATAATAAACAAATCAGCAAATTTGTACATTAACCTACCTGTTTTTGTTGGATCTTTTATTTTAGCAAAAGTCTCAATGAATATTATTTTTTTTCCTGTAAGTTTTGCTAAAACAGCAAATGGAATAACAATCATCGAACCTGTGCTTATTATCACTTTTGGTCTTTCTTTCACCCATATTCTTAAAGCTAATATGAAATTTATAACAAACTTAAATATTAGCAACTTATCTGTATGACTTATTTGAATCATATAATAATCAGCCTTATCAGATGTCAAAACCTTTTCTGTAATTACACATGAATTATATTTCTTCATTAAGGGTTTTAACATCTTTAGTTGTTCAAAATGACCTCCAGATGAAGATATAAATAATAACTTAGGAGTTTTTTTAGAACTCATATTTACTCACCACCTATAACAATTTGAGTTTTTTTATCTATTTTTATAGGATTAATAATTTTATTAATCATAAATGTAATATTCTTTTGCTTACCTATAAAAAAGCTCGCTAAACGATTAATTAAAATTGCAATCCATCTAGGAATATACATAATAAACTTACAGTTTCCATTTTTGCATTCTTCATTAAGTTTTAATCTTGTATTTATTTTATTTTCATCTGAAACATTTATAATTCCTGTATATTTACTTTCATTATCGCACCAGTTTAAAATCAACTGTACAACTTTACTTAAAGACAAGAATTCATATTCTAATCCACTACCAATTATGTAACCCAATTTAGGATATTTTATAAAATATCTTTTTTGTATATCTATTTGATTTTCTTTTGAATAAATTGGAGCAAATCTAGCTATTAAAAAAGGTTGTTTTGCTATTTCTATCAAGGCTTGCTCAGCTAAAACTTTTGACTTTGCATAAAAACCTATTGGAGTAGGTTTTGTATTTTCGGTAATCATATCATCTTGTATTCCATAAACATCAATAGTGCTTGAAAAGAATATTGGAATATTTTTCTCTGTTGCAATCTCAAATATTTGTCTGCTTACTAATGTATTAATTCTGTAATATCTACTCCATGATAACTTAATCCCTTTCCTAGAATGTGCAATAGCAGCCAAATGGATTACATTTGAAAAATTATATTGTTTAAAAATGTCTTTCAACCTTGAGTAATCAGTTAAGTCCATTGAAATATAATTATAATTCTCATGTTTCACTTTTGATATAGGCTCCATTGAGATTCCAGTTACTTTATTGTTTTTCTTTAGTAAAGCTTCAACAACTTGAGATCCAACCATTCCATTGCTACCTGTCACAACTATATGCTTCATGATTGTAACCTCTCATTCATATCATATTCTAGTGTTCTAAACTCAGCTCCCATAGTTTTAAGAAAAGAAATAATTTTCCTTATCTTCTTTAGGTTTCTTTTCCTGCCTACTTCAAATCTAAACTTAGTCTTTTTGTTAATTTCCTTTGGCAATTTAATTTCCTTTGAAGTTAATTCAAATGGATGTAAATATAATAAGAAATTATCTTTTTGTTTTGCATATTTTTTTATTAATACTTTTATTAACCAGTATGGAATTAATCTTATATACCCACCACCAGATATAGGTACACTATATTTAAAAACTCTGTGGGTTGGTATTTCATACTCGAAATAATCATTTTGAACAAACACCAAGTCCTCAATTTCATTATATCCTGATAAATCTAAATTTCTATACAACGGATGGTGTTCAAATTTTATGTAACTACTGTCATATTTATATCCAATTGATTTTAAAATCTCTAACTTATCACGATCAATTGAAAAACAAGATGCACGATATCCTTTAATTTCACGTTCAGTACATTTTTCTAATAGTGCTTTAGCTTTTAAGACTTCTTCTTTAAAATCATTCAAATTTTTATTATAAAGAAGCTCATGATCATATCCGTGACATGCTATTTCATGACCTCTTCTGCTAATTTCTCTAATAATATCAGAATTTCTTTCCAAAACATTTGCAAGAACAAAGAAAGTTCCCTTTATTTTATATTCATCTAACAAGTCTAAAAAATCTATGATTTCTGGAATAACTTCAACATTTTTATTTAGATTGATACCTTTAAAATAATCTAAGTCATACCATTCTTCTATATCAACTGTTATGTATACATACTTCATATTTTGACATTCTCCTTTTCTGGTGAAGCATGAGATAATTTACTGTCAACACCAGTCCCTCCTTCAACAATCCCATCACTTTTTAATACACTAAGAATTGTGCCAAAAAAGCATTTTAAATCCATGATAAATCCAATTTTATCAACATATTCTCCATCTAGTTTAGCTTTATCTTCAATTTCTAACTCATCTCTGCCATTAATCTGTGCCCAGCCCGTAAGACCTACAGGTACATCATTTGCACCATACTTATCTCTTTCTTCAATCAAGTCATACTGATTCCACAGAGCTGGCCTTGGACCAACTATGCTCATATCCCCTGTGAATATATTCCATATCTGTGGCAATTCATCAAGACTTGTTTTTCGTAAAATCTTTCCAACCTTTGTTATCCACTTTTCTGGGTTAGCAAGAAGATGTGTGGGAATGTTCTTTGGTGTTTCTATCCTCATAGTTCTAAACTTTACTATATTGAAATGTCTCTTATTTATTCCAATTCTCTTTTGCTTAAATAAAACAGGTCCCTTAGAATCAAGTTTGATTGCTATAATAATAACTAAAAATATAGGAGAAGTAATAATCATACCTAGCAAGGATAAAATAATATCAAAAATTCTTTTTGTTTTCAAATATTCCATTTTCTATTCCCCTTATAAATAAAATCATTACTCTCGTCTCACCCCATTACTTTCCTTTGTATACAAATACATTTAAATTATACCTTACAGGTAATTTTTTTTCAATAACTTAATACTTTTATTTCTTATATATATTATATTTTTTACATATCATCCAGCATTTTTTTGATTTTCAGATATTGCCTCTTTATTCTACTTAAGTATCTCTTAGCCATTCTAATATATATTTAATTCATTATAATCAAACTTAACAGGCTTTGCAATAAAAATCTTTTCATGCTTTGTATCTGTTATCCCTAATTCTGCAAGTAATAACTCTACAAAAAGTTTTCATCTATAACAGTTATATATATTATATTATCTAAACTAATATCACTTAACTTGTAAAATATATAAAAAAAGTACTCTATAAAAAGAGTACCTATTTGAATTTCCGATTCCTAGTATTTACTTTTCAATATATTACTTCATACATATTATGTCCACAATCCTCTTACTTGCAAAACCATCTCCATAAGGATTACTTGCTTTACTCATCTTATCATATTCTTCTTTATCCTCAAGAAGGTTTTTAAAGGTCTTGTATATAACATCTTCATCTGTACCAACAAGTTTTAACGTTCCTGCTTCAATTCCTTCTGGTCGCTCTGTTGTATCTCTCATAACTAAAACAGGTTTACCAAGACTTGGAGCCTCTTCTTGTATTCCTCCGCTATCTGTTAAAATAAGATATGACCTTGAAAGGAAATTATGAAAATCCACAACCTCTAAAGGCTCTATTAATCTTATTCTATCTGTGTTTCCTAGTATATCTCTAGCAGCTTCTCTTACCACTGGATTCATATGAATTGGATAAATAGCTTTAATATCAGGCTTTTCGTCTATAATTCTTTTAATAGATCTAAACATGTTTCTCATAGGTTGCCCAAGATTTTCTCTTCTATGAGCTGTTATCATAATCAGTCTGCTATCTGATGCCCATTCTAAATGCTCATGGGTGTATTCTTTCCTAACTGTAGTTTTTAGTGCATCTATTGCTGTATTTCCTGTTACAAAAATAGTTGAAGGGTCTTTTCCCTCTTTTAAAAGGTTTTCTTTTGAAACTTTGGTAGGTGCAAAATTGTAATTTGCCATAATACCTACAGCCTGTCGATTAAACTCCTCTGGGTATGGAGAGTAAATATTATATGTTCTAAGACCTGCTTCAACATGACCTACCTGTATTTGTAGATAAAAGCATGCCAATGAAGTAACAAATGTAGTTGATGTATCACCATGCACCAATACTATATCTGGCCTTACCGTCTCTAAAACAGACTTCATCTTTTCTAAAATATTTATAGTCACATCAAATAATGTTTGTTTTTCTTTCATTATAGATAAATCATAATCAGGTACTACATCAAAGGCGGTTAAAACCTGGTCTAACATCTCTCTATGCTGACCTGTCACACATACCAATGTATTTATATTATCTCTTGTTTTTAATTCCTTAACAAGTGGACACATTTTAATAGCTTCTGGTCTTGTTCCAAATACTACCATAACTTTTTTAAGCATATCCTTACACCTCTTATTAGTATTTACTAATCTATTAATTAACTATACTCTTAGAATCTCAGAAGGCCTTATTTTAAGATTAATTTATCATTATTTCCTGAAAATTAGTTTATATTATATTCAATAATCACTTAAAACACTATAACACATCTTATGCTTTGACAATTTGCCAATTCTACAATAAATCAATTTCATGTATGTTAAGTCCATGCTCATCAAAACTTTATAGCTTATTGTTTTTATATACTAAGGTTAATTTTGGTTAATTACCAATTACCTTTTATATTGTAACTTTTTTTTGGTTTTTTCCACTTCTAAATTTCTTTATTTCTTTTAACACATAAATATAAGGTTCTAACTTAAACATATTTGAAAATAAAACATAAGTAATAACTCCTATTAATACTTGAAGAAATAAAGTTAAATATTGTTGCAAATTAATTAATTGAATTAAATAAACAATTCCTCCCATAAAAAGTGATATTAGTAGAGATGGTAATAAGTCTCTTAGTTGTTCTAAATAACTATAACCTACTAGTTTTTTGTTAGGGAATATATTTATTATCATTGATATTAAGCTAGCAATCAATGTGCCTAAGGCTATAGCATAGACACCAAATTTAATACTAATCACTAAAATTAAAAACTCGATAATCTTTTTAATTATCTCCAATCGCAAAATTATGCTACTGTAACCTAATCCTTTAATTGCTTGTATATTTCCACTATGGATTGGTTTTAACATAAATGAAATACAAAATATTTGCATAAATGGTACGCTAGGTAGCCATTTTTCTGTTAAAAGTATTTTTGTTAAAGGTTCTGCAATTACAGCAAGACCTATCATTATTGGAAAAATAATAAATGAACTTGTTGTTATAGAACGTCTCATTATTTCTTTCACTCTTTTTTTATTATCTTGATTAAAAGAATATGCTGGTAACATAACTGCTTGAATTGAATCATCAATATTTCTAATTATCAACGATGGAAATTGTTTACCCCTATTAAAAAATGCTAACATAGATGATGTATACATCTTTCCTATTACAAGTCCTCTTATATCATAAGATAATGTTCCAATAAAATTGGTGAGAAGCATATTGGTTCCAAAACTAAATAATCCTTTTAACCTTTTTATTGAAAATACTAATTTAGGCCTCCATTTAACTGTAAACCACATTACTAAAGTTACAATAAACTGATTTACTATTTGCTGTGTTATTAGAGCCCATACACCAAATCCTTTAAAAGCTAAGACAATACTTAAAACACCTGATATAACAATTGCTAATAAACTGCTATATAATAGTTTTTTGAATTGAAACCGCTTAGTCAATATTGCAATTTGGACTGAATTTATTGCACCTAAAAATAACGTTACGGATAGAACTTTAAGCAAAACTACTAATTGAGATTCATTGTAAAATTTCGCAATAAACGGCGATGCATAAATCAAAATAATGTAAATAATTCCTGCCATAATTAAATTAACATAAAAAACCGTAGAAAAATCAATTTCATCTGCATTCTTTTTTTGAATTAAAGCAGTGCTAAAACCTTTTTGGACAAACACATTAGCTAAACTAATAAATATTGTCATAAGAGCTATTAATCCATATTCTTCAGGTAGAACTAACCTTGCTAATAATATAGAAACTAAAAAGCTTATTCCTTGTGTTCCACCTCTTTCTATAAATTTCCAAAATAGTGAAGTTACAACTTTACTTTTTGTCACTTCATTATCATTCATACACAAGCCCCCTTTAAATATAGCTTATTTCAAAATGTATAGTTTTATATAAAACACTCTTTATATGGTATTATTATTCTTTTTTCTCAATATACTTGATATTATCTTCAATAATTAAGGATGCTCTATTTAAAATAGTTTCTGGAAAAGGATTAATTTTAACTTCCCATAAAGATCTTTGCATTATAAAAACAATGAAATAAAACAATCTATTATTACTATCATACTTTATATTAAAAATTGAAAACAATTCTTTCAATTCATCATCAATAAACCCTTCAAAATAATATTTGATATTTCTTGATGTGTAGAAGTAATTAAAAAAATCATAAAAGAAAATATATTTATTTGAGTCTTCCCAATCAATAAAATAACATCCACCATCATTCAAAAGAATATTATGGTAACCTAAGTCTCCATGTTGATTTACTAAAGGCCAATCATATATATCTCTGTCTAAATTAATTATTATATTACTAACTAGACTAATTAATTTATGATGTTTCACTACTTTTTTGAATTCCTTATATAACTTTCCAGTTCTAATTTTTACTATTTTTTTCTTGTCTATATTCTGATAATATTCTTTGTAATTTGAAAATATATCGAAGATAACTTTTGCTTTATCATTCTCATCCCATAAATTATGCGGTTTAAAGTCTAAATATTCTTCAGTGTATTTACGTTCTTCTAAGTCAAATTGTGTTATTGGAATCATGAAATATTTTGAAAACAACTCATAATTAAAGGCTAATGTAAGCAATTTATCTTCATTGCATAAAAACACTACATTTTTCTTTTGTTTAAAATCAAAAATTCTAATATCCTTATTTCTTGTAACCATAACTAATGTACCTTGAAGTTCACTACTACAACTATTATCGTTTGATATTGCCATCATATTACTTATAAAATATATAATAAATTTTCTTATGAAGTTTTGTCTTTTTTTGCTCAAGTGCATAACATTTTTTTGAATAAATTGCTTTGTACTATAATCGTTTACGTATATTAGTTTTTTTCCACTAGAACTTATAATTTTATATTTTCCAGGAACTAAATACTTTTGCTTTTCAAGTATTATCTTTCTCAACTCTTTTTTTTCTGAAATAGCCTGCTTTATATATTTAATTAACTTGATAGGATAAAACAATACTCTTTTTTTCATAAAAAAACATCTCCATATTACCTATATTTATAGATTAAGTTCCCTATATTTTAAGACTAACTCTATTTCATTGTTTCACAAAGAGCTTCTAAGTAAAGTAATCAGTACCGAGTATTAATTAAACTAATTATTTTATTACACTTTTTAGCTTTTTAACTTTTTAAATATTTTATAAATTTTTCTATAGAATTCAAACCCTTTGCAGTAATTATTTAATGTTTCTTCCAAACTTTTGGTTTCGTCGCAAATATCTTTAATTAACTCATCATAAAAAGCTGGTTTAATTGGGTTTTGAGGACATTGTACCGTCCAATAATCAATAGCCTCCTTCTTTTCTAATTCTACTATATTATGAACTTTTAGATTTCTAAGAATTGTATTTCCCACTTTAGTAATTGCAATAACCATTGATACTCCATCTTTTTCATCTTTATATCGAGGTCCCCAATAATCTCCTATTCTAATATCTGCAGATGATCTTGTCCTAAAATTACATTCATAGCAAGCTTCCATGTTGCTATGTCTTAATAAAAAGAATCTATAAAACAAATCTTTGCTTTCATTACTCAAATAAGATTTACTATTTCCTACTATATGAATAAATTTATCTCTCCATCCTTTTGATTTATCTCTAAATTTCACATCAGGTGATATACCATATCCATATCGTTTAGAACCTTCTTTTAAGTACTTATACCAGAGATTTTGACTTGGTACTCCATGACATATTAAATCTACTAGAATATAATTCTCTCTTTTATTTTTTGACTTTAACAAAAGATCAATTCCCGTTATTTGACACGGCGTCCCAAATATAACAGTCTTTCGTAATTTTGTAAAAACTTCAGCAAAAACATCCTTAGTATTACTTTGTAAATATTTTGATCCTTTAAATACATTTAAACCAATTACATCTCCACTATTTACTATTTTATGGATAGCTTCAGCTTTTTCTTTATCATAAAAACATCCAACTACATCATATCCGTCAATCGAAAGATATTTTGCAATCTCAAATCCTGCTCCTCCAGAGGCTGTAGTCTCTAGTACATTTTTATCAGTTGATTTCAACATATATAAATTATGAATGTCCTTATCAATATTAGACATTGTTTTATTGCTAAAAGGACAAACCGTCTTACATTTTTTACACTTAATACAAATATCTTGATCTAAGAAAGATTTTAAAAACCCTTTTTTATCTCTCTTAATCTCAATAGCCTTTTTAGGACAAACAATTGAACACACACCACATCCACAACAAGTATTTGTTATTTTAAATTCACGAGTTTTATTAGCATTAATAGCTTCATTTAAGGAATTTTCTAAATACTCCTTTGATTCTTTACGTTTTTTTTCTAATTTCATATTTGAAATAGCATAATCACAATCTAATGGATGATTAGATATTTTTTTTGTATCTCTAACTAATCTACTCTCTAGCTCAAATAGTTTAAGAATATTGTATATTCTTGAATTTTGATTATTTTCATCTTTACTTGTGAATCTCTCATAAGCATAGAATGGCTTATTATAAATAATTGAAAATGCAGTACCATGAAAAGAGTCCGTGCAAATAAAGGAAGCATTTTTAACTAAACTTAGAAATTCACCTGGTCCTACTCCATCCACTACACTATAACCTCTTTCATAATCTAGTCTAAATACAGGTACAATTCTCAAAGGAATATTAGTAGTTTTACTTAATTTATATACATGTGACCAATTATTTGCATTATTTCCTAAAAAATAGCATAATATATAAGGTTTACTTTTACCTACAGATACATTCATCGTATCCCACTCATTTGATGTTAAAAGTAATGTTGGATCTAAAACAACTTTCGCTTCTTTATTACAAATCTCTTTGATCAATTTAGCCCCTTCTTCTTCACGAATTGAAAGGTGAACGAATCTGCTAATATTATCTTCCATACGATTTTTTACATATATATCCTCTATTTTTGACAATCCTATGCTCGGAGCATAAGCAATCATTTTCTGAGGGTCTTCAACAAAATTAAGAAAATACTTTGCATTAAAATTTGAAGGTGACCATATCTGATCACTTCCACATACAAATGCATCATATTTTTCATTCAACAAAAATAAATCTGAGTCCGTTTTACACTCCTCAGTTAAACTAATATTTTTATCTAAGAAATTATGAAATGCTGTTTCTCGGGCTTCGTCAAAAATCGACTTACTTTTTTTACTTTTTATTTTTTTTCTAATTTTACGTATATAATGATTAATATCTTTATAATCTTTTAATGTAACTAATTTGCCGTGAGCCATATAATTAATCACATCTACTTCATACCCTAGTTTCCTCATTGTATAAGTTGATGCTGTTACTTGCAAAGAAGTGCCAAAATTATGATATTGTGACCATGTCATTAAAGCTACTTTTTTCATACTATGACCCCTTTATTTTTTTCTTAACGCTAACTACAAATTGAGTTCCTTTAGACCCAATAATATTTTTTATCTTATTCTTGATTTTGTCAGTTTTTGTGTGCCATGACCCAGAATAATGGTGAATTGCATAAGTGTTTTCACTTTTAAAAATCTCACCCGTTTTCCAATCCTTTGCACAAAAATAATCTATAGGATAGACTTTTATTCCATCTGATAAACTTTGATAAGTATTTTTAGGAAACCAACCATAATCTTCAGATAGAATCGGAGTAAAAACTTTAGGATTCGGTAGTAGATTTAGACTTCCATCTTCCAAAATAAATCTTTTATTGTCGTAGTAACTTAAAATTTTTTTTACAACATTATGTTTAGGTATCGATCCTATTAATCCCGTCTGTATTAAATCATCTTTTTCACAACCAATAAAAAAATAATTATTTAAAAATCTATCAAATGGTTTTAAAACCTCAACATCTGTATCCATATAAATTCCACCATAATAATACAAAACATACAATCTTACATAATCTGTAACAAAAGCATATTTTTTTGCTTCATAGGCTTCCTTAACATATTGATTAATATTAATATCAAAATTATCTTCATTCCACAAAATTAATTCATACTCAGACAGATGTTTCTTCCATGAATTTATACAATTTAATGCTAGATCAGTAAACTGACCATGACCAAACCAACAATAATGTATTTTTTTTGGTATTGACATATTGCACCTCCAAGAGTCAAATTTATGCTTTTATTTTGTCAACATTATATGATAAACATAATAATATGAAAAGATCATACATTCCCATTGCCTCTGAAAACAAGATAATAAGTACAGAAAATAATCCAACTGATAAAATTTTTGCTATGTTTTCATCTTTACATTCCATAAGTTTCCTCACAGAATAATACAATATATTTAAAAATGCAATTATTGCAAGTATTCCACCCTCTAAAGTAACTTGTATAAATTGATTGTGAGCACTTATATACCTGCCATGTATATACGGAACTATGTTAGTAGATTTCCCTACACCATAACCCAGCAATAATCTTTCTTTTATCATATTAATTGCCGAATCCCATATAATAGTTCTTCCTGTAAAAGTAGTATCTTTACCTAAAACTTTATAAATTACTTCTGAATATCTTTCTTGAACATTGAAAAATATTACGGCTAAAAAAAACACTATATAAACAATAATATATGAACTTATATTAAGCAACTTAAATTTCTTTACAATTAAAGGCAATAAATAGTATAAAAGAACTGGTATCCAAGCAATAACATTTGAACCTGATAGCACATACATAGTCATATATGTGCATATTGCCATAGTAAGAAGTAAATGTGCCTTATTAACAAAACTTGGTCTATTACCATTCTTTAATACAATCATAACAATTGTAAGAGTATATATTGGAACCAATTGATTAGAATGTCTAAGAAAAAATATGACTTTCTCAAACACACCATAACCATAAGGATTTAGTATCATAGTAATAAAATTCAAGTAAATTAATACACTTAATACTGTTGAAAATGCTTTGATTAATTGTTTAGGTCTACTTTTTAATCCTAATTCAATAAGTAAACATGCTGTTACAGCTGGGTAGATTTCAGTAATTAATGAAGATATTGAACCATCGTTAATAAAAGTAGATATACCTTTTATTAAGTAAAATAGGATAAGTGAGACAAAAAATCTCGATATTTTCCCTTCCTTGAAATAGAAAACAACTACTCCTAAAAACAAAAGCCTCAAACTATTCAAATATATAAAATTCACAGTAGATATATCAAAGTAGGTGAAGTAATATGGTTTAAAAAGTATAATAACAGCAATTAAAAAAAATAAATAGCACGTATTGATTTTATACCTCATAGATAAAATCCCCTATATTAAACATAATTTTTAAGAACTTTATTTTCAATCTAATCCTCCTAGATATTTATAGTAATTTAATTACCTAAATAATTTATAAATTTGATTCGAATAAAAGTATAATTTTTTATTAATTTTCCATAGCAGCACTCTTCTTTTATTTCTTGATGTATACGCTTTATTATTAAGAAAATCACTATCTATAAGATAAGAATACTTTTTCTTGTGTAACCCGGCTACTTGAAATACATTTAAATACTTATTAACCAAATTATCAAGTAGTAAAGATTTTAATTCTATATCTTCTATCTTATTATATACTTCCTCTAGTTCCTTACAAGTTTCAATTAGATGTTCTGCATTCCTCACCTTGTTCTCTTGAGTTGTTATAGAGCCATCTCTAATTATGTAATTATAAAAAGTTATATCTGTTCCAATAACTTTTTTAGCTTTCAAAAATACTCTAGGTGTAAACTGCTCATCTTCGTGAATTAATCCATATTTAAAAAATAAGTTATTTGATATCAAAAAATCTCTATTATACATATTTAACCAAGCTGCCATATACATTGTGTTTAACTTCAACTCTTTCTTTAAATATTCTTCTCCATTTACAGCAACACTTTTTGAATTAAATTTATGAGCCATTTCTATAACTTTATCTTTTTCAACTCTTCTTGCATTACCTACAACTATTTCTGGTTTAATCGGAGCTAAAGCTATTACTCTTTCAAATCTTTCACATGCGTCTATATCAATATAATCATCAGAATCTACAAATAATACATACTCTCCTTTTGCCTCTTTAAGTCCAGCATTTCTTGCATCAGATAGCCCACCGTTTTTCTTATGAATAACTCTAATACGTTCATCTTTTTTAGCATAATCATCACAAATCCTTGGACAATTATCTGGACTTCCATCATCAACAAGAATTATTTCTATATTTTTATATGTCTGGTCTTTTAAACTTTTTACACATCTTTGTAAAAACATTTCAACATTATATACAGGTACTACTATTGATATCTCAATACTCATAATACTCTCCTCTTGTTTTCTTTGATTCCTTTGTTCATTAGGAAAAATAATTCAATAGGATTTATATCGGTATCTAATTTTTTATAATGTCTAACTATAAATTGCACGATCAATAGCCTTGCCCATCGTTTAGAAATATTAGCATATAAAACTCCTTTATCAAAAAAGTACTTTTGTGTATAACCTTCAAACCATGTTGATTGATCATGAGTAACTGTACCTATTATTAAAGGAGAAGAGTAAATTTTTAGTCCCTTCTTCAAGCAATCATTAAGAAATAAACTATCTTCCCCACAACTGTATCTAGCTCCTCCACCAAATAAAAGTGAGAAATAAATATTTGATCTCCTCACAGATTCTAATCTAATTGCTATTTGATATGTTCCAAACCTAAAACAGTTAAAAAAACTTAATTTTTTACGTTTCACAATTAAGCGTTTACCTCTTTCTGAATGTGTACTTGGTACATTAAATATAATAACGTCTGCTTTAGGATTAGATTTAAACTCATTGATAATAATATTCTCATAATCATTTTTATAAGTTACATCATCATCTGCAAATAAGCATATATCCGCCGTTGCTCTCATTAGTGCTGTATTTCTACTCAAACCCACACCTTTCTCTTTAAACGACATAAACTCCACTTCTTTGTTATTAAAATTTATATGTTTTATTTCATTATTATTACATTGATTTACCACAATAGCATCAGATTCAATATTCATTTTTTGGAGGATGCTATGATCTGATTGATTCATTGTAGATACTAAAACTTGCAAACTCATAACCTTCTCCTTTCTATATGTCAAGTAACAAATTAACTATTTGAGGATATGTGTTAGTTCTATCAAATTTCCCCTCCGCAAGTTTTCTGCTGTTTCTCCCCATTTCTTTCCTCAACTTCTCATTTTTATACAATTCTAATATTTTATCAGCTAAGTCTTCATGGTCACCATTAATACAATTAAGACCAGCTCTATATTCAGATAATAATTCTCTTATTTCTTCATTTTCCTGTGTATTAACTATTGGCAAACTAGCAGCTAAGTAATCAGCATGCTTATTAATAATACTCTGTGCAGCACCCTTATTTATAGGATTTACAGCAATATCACATGCAGTTAATAATGTAACCATTTTAGAATATTCAAGTCTTCCCGTAAACTCTACATAAATATCTTTCTCTTTAGCATATTCTTCAAACTTAGTTTTTAGAGGTCCATATCCCATTACAACAAACTTTAATCCTCTTACTCCTTTATCTTTTAATAACTTCAGGGCGTCTATTACTGTAACTAAATCATAGCTATAACCTAATGTTCCAATATAAGTTATCCATATTTCACCTTCTGGCTTTTCAATGGTAGTGCTAGTTTTTATATAACTGTCAAATGTACTTAGCTCTGTTCCTAAAAATACACTTAATCCCTCTTTGCACTTTTTATTAACACTTAAAGCCCTATCAACATATGTTTGTGAGACAGCAACGACCTTATCTGCAAGAGCATAAACCTTATTTGCTTTGTATTTAAAAGGCATAAATATCAAATCACTAATTAATGGATAATTGAAAATCATTTTATATTGTTCTGGCCATAAGTCTTGTATATCAATTATAAATTTAATACCATTCTTTTTTGCATATCTCCCAACTTGATATGCAACGTCTAAAGAAGGAATAACACAATATAATACATCTGGCTTAACCCTTCTTTTTAAGTGTTTTATTACATTTTTAGAGAACTGTTTATGGCTAAAAACTCTCTTAATAGATATATTGTTTGGATATCCCGATTCATGAACTAATGTTATTTTGTACCTAAACGAATCTAGGTATTCTTTACTATAATTTCGGTGTGATTTTGTCCCATGATAAAAATTCGACGTTACTATTTCTAAATTAATATCTTGTTCTACAATCATATTAGCCAACGTAAAATATCTACTACTTGACTTTTCTTCTTCAAAATGCCAGTAGTTTGTTATCAAAACAATATCCTTCATAAAGTCTCTCCTTTACGTAAATTATAAGTCATCAACCTAAATAACCTCTCACTCACTTTGTCTGATACAAATGAATTATGAGGGGTTATTATAACATTTTTAAAATACCATAAAGGACTTTCACCTAATGGTTCTTCTTTAAATACATCTAACGCAACACCTAAAAATTTACCATTATTCAGAACTTCTATTAGAGCTCTTTCATCAATCAAATCACCACGAGAAACATTTACAATCACTGCATTATCTTTCATCATTTCCAACTTGTCTTTATTTATTATATGCCTTGTCTCATTAGTTATTGGTAAAGTTAAAATAACAATGTCACATATCTCTAAAATCTTATCTATATCACTAATAAGAAATGACTTATCCAAATAATCAGACTCAACCATTCGAATATCAACACCAATTGTATATACTCCAAAAGCCTTTAACCTCTTTGCAACCTCTGATCCAACATTACCAAAACCTAATATTAAAGCCTTTTTGTCAGTCAGTTCTATTAAATCTCTATTTTTAAGCCACTTTTGTTTTTCTTGATTTTTATAAAAAAACATACTTCTTTTGTAAATCTCTAAAATCTTAAGGACGATCCATTCTGCCATAGGTATGCTATAAACATCCTTTGCATTGAAAATTTGTATTTTATGATCATAGATGTAATCAAGAGGCACCCTTTCTAAACCAGCACTAGTAAGTTGTATAATTTTTAATTTTTTAAATTCTCTAATATCGTTATAAAGAAATAAGCTATTACAAACTACTACATCAATATCACAAACATCAAAATCTAAACAAACTCTCTCATCTTGAACAAATATAATTTCATAACCTAAATTCACTAGTTCATCAATTTGATCTTTTGTATAATTAAACGCTCCTGTAAGTAATAATCTTTTCATTTAACACTCACCTTGTGATTTATAATCTCCAATACCTTTTTTTTAATAATTATTTTATTCTCTTCAAAAAACTCATTTTCTTTTTCTTTTAACTGTTTTTCAAACTCTCTTATTTCAGATACTCCCTTATTAAATAAATTCTTAGCCTCATCTATACTTTCAATCTTATGCATATTACAAAAGCTTCTAGAAAGAATAGCCATAGCAGAACCTAATCTATAATGTTCTGCAATAATATACTCAGCTGGAAGGTCTCCATCACCCAAATTTGCAATACCTCCAAATCCACATGGTATATCTTTGCTCCTAATCTTATTGAATAGCTTTTCAACAGTTCCATCAACTAAAGGCTCAAACATAAATTTCATTCCATAACTAAGATGAAGATCATTAAGACCAATATGTATATAGTTAATTCCTTTAACACTTAATATAGAATCAACATTTTCAACAGCTTCTGTAGTTTCTAATAATAGCATGGTCTTAGCTCTTCCCGATACATAGTCAATAAATTTTCCCACTTCTTCTTTGGTTTTAAAAAATGGAAGCATAACAATATCTGCTCCATTATTAATTATCTTATCAATTTCTAACATTGAACCATCAAATATTGGATTAATTCTGACTAAAACCTCTGATCTATTTATTACTCTCTTTATCTTACTTATATCATCAACTTGATGACGAGAAATAACAGTATCTAAATGTCCTTGTCTTTTTTCTTTACCGTTAATCTCAAGATCAATAAATATCCAATCCACACCACTTTGCTCTGCAATTTGAGCTATTTCAATATCATTTGTTATATACATCAATTTTAAAGCCATCATATCCTCCAATCAAAGCTCCTTTTATCCCGTAATGTTCTTCTTTGCAGTTTCTTTTACATTTAAGTTGCCTTCCATCTTAATAACTTTAAAAATTGTTTTGATAAATATCATTAGATCAAAATAAAAAGAAATTTTATCTACATACTCAATATTAAGTTCTATTCGTTTTGGCCATTCAACATCTTTTCTTCCATTAACTTGTGCCCAACCTGTCACTCCTGGTCTAACATAAAACATTCTCTTTTGTTCTTCTGTATACTCACTGTATGGCCAAGGATGATAAGTTAATGCTGGTCTTGGTCCAATAAGAGACATTTCACCTCTCAATATATTTATAAATTGTGGTAATTCATCAATACTTGTTTTTCTAATGATTCTACCCACCTTTGTGACTCTACTGTCACCTTTAGTTTCATATACGCCACCCTTTTCAGCACCAACACTCATTGATCTGAACTTATATATCCTAAATACCTTACCATATAAACCAATTCTCTCTTGCTTAAAGATTATTGGTCCACTAGATTCAATTTTAATTGCTATTGCTGTTATTAATAATATTGGAAAAGTTATAACAAAACCAATCAATGAAAAGCATATGTCAAAAATTCTTTTAAAAAATTTATAATCCATACTTTAGTACTATCTCCTCTAACTACGTTTATATTAAAATCATCCAACTTTTTTTGTTTTATGAATATCGTTTGAATCTTTATACTCAGGAACTATTCTTCTCATTATCACATCTACCTCTTCAGCTCTTTCTTCCACTAAAATTTCTCTTAACCAGTTCAATTTATTATTTAATTCATTATAATCAAACTTAACAGGCTTTCCAATAAAAATCTTTTGATGCTTTGTTTCTGTTATCCCCTCTTCTGCAAGTAATAGCTCTTCAAAGAGCTTCTCACCTGGACGAAGGCCTGAGTAATGTATTTTGATATCCTTATCTGGCTCAAACCCTGACAGCTTTATTAGATCCCTTGCCAAATCAACAATCTTTACTGGCTCACCCATGTCAAGAATAAAAATCTCTCCACCTTTTGCCATAGAACCAGCTTGAATTACCAGTTGAACAGCTTCAGGAATAGTCATAAAGTACCTTATTATATCTGGGTGGGTTACAGTGACAGGTCCCCCAGCTACTATTTGCTTTTTAAAGTGTGGTATAACACTTCCATTGCTACCAAGTACATTTCCAAATCTTACAGCTACAAATTCTGTTTTACTTTTTTTGTCTAAGGACTGTATAATCATTTCGGCCGTTCTCTTACTTGCACCCATTATATTAGTTGGATTTACAGCCTTGTCAGTTGATATTAAAACAAATCTTTTTGTATTATATTTATCTGCGCACTCAGCAACATTTAATGTTCCAAATACATTGTTTTTTATTGCCTCAGCAGGATTTGCCTGCATTAATGGCACATGTTTGTGAGCTGCTGCATGAAATACAACACCGGGTCTATATTTTTCAAAAATACATTCCATTCTTTTTCGATCCCTTATTGATGCAATTATAACCTCAAGGTTTAAGTCCTTGTGATTTCTAATAAGTTCTTGCTGTATCTCGTATGCACTGTTCTCATAAATGTCTAATATAATAAGCTGCTTAGGATTGAAAGTTGCTATCTGACGGCATAACTCACTTCCTATTGAGCCTCCTCCTCCAGTTACCAACACAACTTCCGAACTTATATACTTACATATTTCTGTTAAATTGACCTTTATAGGATCTCTTCCAAGTAGATCCTCTATATTTACGTCTCTTATTTTCTTTACATTTACTTGTCCATTAATGAGCTCAAACACTCCAGGTATTGTTTTTAACTTGCACCTTGTCTCTTTACATATATTGACCATTTCTTTTATTTCCATTTTACCTGCTGATGGAATAGCAATAATGATTTCATCAATCTTTTTTAATTTTACTATTTCATGTATATCATTTCTTGTACCTAATATTGGTACTCCATGAATTTTTGCCATCTTTTTTGATGGATTGTCATCAACTACTGCTACAGGATATTTCATTAATTGTAGATTGTCAAAAAGCTCTTGAATCACCATTGAGCCAGCCTCGCCACCTCCAACAATCAAAACCTTTTTACGCTCTGACAAAAGACCATGAAAATATACATTTTTAGCACGCCTAAAAGCACGATATGAAAATCGTATTCCTCCTACAAAAAATACAATTAAAATAGGAAACAATACATAATAACTCTGAGGAAAATCAATATACAGGATATGCTGATATAAGATATACAATAGTCCTCCACCAGAAATTGAAGCAAATATAATATTATTCATTTCTTCAATACTAGCAAAGCGCCATATACTTTTGTAAAGATTAAAAATTCGAAATATTATAAGAAAAGCAATAGTGGTAATTATGTAGCTTTTTTGAAAACTAAGAAAGTATCTAGCTGGAATACTAAATTCTGTTCTTATAAAAATTGCTCCTAATGATGCAACATTAATCAATATTATGTCTATTAATAATAATATTGACTTTCTGTAGGTTAAATTGAGACTTAGACCCCTTTTTAGCTTTGAAACTACAGCATACATTTTTAAAATCCCCCAATACACCCTTATCTTTGTATAATGGTGTGAGTATTACTCTCTTTAATGTCATATCTATTTAGTTTAATAAGAATACTCACACAAATACAAGTGGTTTATTTTGTAAAATTGTTGTGAATTTTGCTACGGCATATACATATACTCCCAATTCAGCTCAACATAATATTTTTTATATCAAGGAACATATTTCTACAGTTTCATTCTTTTTGTACAAACGCTTAATAATTCCTCGTAAAAATATAATACCACTTTGCTACTAAAAAATCAATAACATCACAAAATAACACTATATATTTTTATTTATTCGTACTTATAACTATAATTATATCCATAATATGATGTTTTTCTAAAATCAATCTTTGTCAATACTGCACCTACTATATTTGCACTAACTCCTTCAAGAGCCTTGCAGGCACGTCTTGCCATATCAATTCTAGTACTTGCACTTGCTATAACAAGTACAGTCCCATCTGTTATACCAGCAAGAATAGCAGCATCAGTAACCTGTCCCACAGGTGGAGTATCAAATATAATAACATCGTACTCTGTCTTTACGTGATCTATAAATGTGTGCATTTTGTTTGAACTGAGCATCTCATATGGATTTGGTGGAACAGGTCCACTTGTTATTATATCCAAGTTAGATATATCAGTATTTTCAATAGCCTTATTCTTTATACTATCCTTTGAGTCTGTTAGTATATTTGTTAATCCAACATTATTCTTAACACCAAAATAATGATGCACCTTTGGCTTCCTTAAGTCTGCATCTACTATAAGCACCTTTTTTCCTGCCTTAGCTAGAGTAACGGCAAGGTTTGCAGCAGTTACAGACTTACCATCACCCATTGATGGGCTAGTAAATACTATTGTCTTTATTTCCTTGTCTATATTCATATAGTGCAGATTTGTACGCAGCTCCCTAAAGGCTTCAGTAGCTGCTGCTTTAGGATCATTTTTAGAAATAAGATTTTTTAGGTATTCCTTTTCTAACTCTTTTCTGTTCTTTGATTTATTTTTACCTCTTTTTCCACCACTAAATTTAGGTATTGTACCAATTACATTAAGTCCTAATTGTTTTTCAATTTCATCTGGCTTTTTAAACGTATGATCAATAAATTCTAATAGTAAAATAAGCCCAACCCCAAGCATTAACCCCAATACACCTGCAACAGCTACATTCATCCGTTTACTCGGTTTAATAGGCGAAGTCGGGGTACTTGCAGTATCAATAACCATAACATTTTTAACTTCAATTATTTCTGCTGCAAGCTCTTGTATTTCATTTGCCAGTTCATTAACTACATCCATTGCAAGCTGTGGATTATAGTCTTCATAGCTTATCTTAAAGATTCGAGAATCCTTAACAGTTCTCACATCTACATTTCTAAGTAGCTTTGCTGGACTTACTCCAAGTTCTTCTCCTACTCTTTCAGCTACAGTTCTTGACTTTAAAAGCTCTCTGTAGTCTGCTATAAGCTGATTGTTAAGTTGAATATCTCCAATACTAAGTCCACCAATATTTCCACTTTCCTTACCTAAAAATAATGTAGACTCCGATCTGTAAATGGGCTTTAGATAATAATTTGTCACTAAATATGCTGAAACAGTAGCTAGTATAAAACAACCAATTATTATATACCACTTTCTAAGAAGCAAAAATGAAATCTCTCTTAAGTCTATTTCCTCAAAATCATTTCTTTCCATAATGCAATGACCCCTTTTCAATTCTATTATATTTCCATCATCAAATGTGAGTACATAAAATATAGCTCTCTACCTCTTGCATAATCACTGCCTAGTGTACTATGAAGATATGATTTTATTTCCTCAAAACCTTCATCTGTAATACCACCATCTACAATGCCTTGCAAATAAGCTATATTAACCTTTGAATAAAGCCTTCTTAAATCATCTAAGTCATTCTCGCGAATTCTATTACCATGTTTTTTAATCATTTCTTCAACCCAATCTTCAGTTAAAAAGTCATTTTCATCAACTGAAGATCCTTCATTTGACGAACCCCCATTACTAGCATTTGTTTCTGGTGATGTATTTTTTGGGCTTGTATCATCTCCTTCTTCATTTCCATTTGTATCTTTGCCAAAACCACTATCATTATTTCCCTGATTTATTTCTATTTTTCTATCCACTACTGAATAGTCAGACCTTCCATTTAATATGTATTCACTACTATCAGTACTCTGTTCTCCAATTGAATTTGCCTCTCTTTCACTTGATGCTCTGGATTTTGATTCAAGTGCAAAATTGCTGTCTTGATCTTCTACCTCATTTAAACCTCGTGAAGGCGAATTAATAAGTATAGGCAAAACAACTCCTATTAAAATAGTTAAAATCACAGCCAAGACAATAATGATAATCTTTTTCATAATTAAAACCCCTTTAAATCATATAAACATGATATGCTTTTATGCTTATAAATGTCTATTTAGAGCACTTTAAACTTAACTGCTATATCTAATATTCTTAACTATTTCCAGTAAAAAAAAACTTTTTTTTACCTTAGTTAAGTACTCTATATCCTTATTTTCAAGTACCATTAAAGGATTGGTATACATAAGTCTCTGAGTATTCTCTAATCCACAAAACTTAATTAATTTGACTTCAAGGTTATCCTTGTTATCTAATAGTCTGTGGGCTCCATGAGAATCAGATGATACAAGATGCACCATTTCTTCGTTTATAAGTGTTAAGGCTTCTTTTTGTGCCCTTTTGCCATGGTCACCTAGTATACTTCCTGAATTAATTTGAACTAATGCACCATTGTACACTAAGTCCTTTAATACTCCGCTTTTCCTATATTCTGCTGTATATCGTTCAGGATGTGCTATAATAGGAACATAACCCTCAACTAATAATGAAAAAATTAGACTTGATGCATACTTAGGTACTATATCCATAGCAAACTCTATTAAAATATATCTAGAGTCATTGAGGGTAAGAATATCATTATTTTTTACCCTTTCAATAGTATTATAATCTGCAAATACCTCCATGCCAGAATAAATGTTAATATCGATATCCTTTTCCTTTAATACTTTTTTTAAATTACCTACTTTAGATCGTATTAATTGAGGAGTTGGCATATATCCGCCTCCATCAATGAAATGAGGTGTTGCAACTATACCAGTAATTCCAGCATCTTTAAGTTTCCTACATAATTCTATTGACTCATCCAAAGATTGCGGACCGTCATCAACTTCATCAAGAATATGACAATGTATGTCAATCATTTCTTTTCATCCCTTTATATTTATATTATTGTAAATCATATTATAACTAACTACTACTTCTTAGAAATATCACTTATATTATTTACTACAGCGTAATTATACCATCATATTGTTGAAGTCTCAAGTAATTTTTTTAAAATTTAATAAATCAGGCAACTGGATAGTTTTACCCCAGCTGCCTGATTAACTTCAGTCAATTATTTAATCTTCATCTTCTTCAGACTCATCTTCTTCAGACTCATCTTCTTCAGACTCATCTTCTTCAGACTCATCTTCTTCAGATTCATCTTCTTCGTCTTCTTCTGACTCATCTTCCATTTCAGCTATAAGACCTCTTTCTTCCATAGTCTTATATAAAACAGTAAATGCTTCTGCTCTAGTCACACTTCTCTTTGGTCTGAATGTGTTGTCTGGATAACCTACAACAATACCAGCATGAACTGATTTTGTTACGTAATCTAACGACCATGAACCTATTTCATCAGCATCAATAAATGATGGTAATTCTAGACCTTGTTCAGTTGCAATACCAAATGCTTTTAGTATTAGTACAACCATTTCTTCTCTGCTAAGATTTCTTGAAGCTCTAAATGTATTATCTTCATATCCAACTATTATTCCTTTATCAACAGCTGTTTGAATAAATCCAGCAGCCCAACCAGGAATTTGTGCACTATCTTCAAATTTCAAGTTTATTTCTTCAGCTGGTTCTAATCCAGCAGCTCTTACAACAATTACTGACATTTCTGCTCTTGTAATATGATTATCTGGTCTTACAGTACCATCAGGATAACCACTTACAATACCAAGTTGTGCCAATTTTAATATGTATTCCATAGCCCAGTGGCCGTCTATATCTGAAAAAGGATTAGCAGCTGGTACATCATCGTCTGGTTCAACAATCTCTGGTGTAGGTGTAGGTGTTGGTGTAGGTGTTGGTGTAGGTGTTGGCGCAGCTGTTGGAACTATTGTTCCTCCTCCGCCGCCTCCTCCACCAGGTGTTGTTGGTGGTGGTGTTGTTGTTGGTGGTGTTGTCACTGGTGGCTCAGTTACTGGTGGTTCAGTTACTGGTGGTTCAGTTACTGGTGGTTCAGTTACTGGTGGTTCAGTTACTGGTGGCTCAGTTACTGGTGGTTCAGTTACCGGAGGTTCAGTTACTGGTGGCTCTGTCACTGGTGGCTCTGTCACTGGTGGTTCTGTCACTGGTGGCTCTGTCACTGGTGGCTCAGTTACTGGTGGTTCAGTTACTGGTGGCTCAGTCACTGGAGGTTCAGTTACTGGTGGCTCAGTTACTGGTGGCTCAGTTACTGGTGGCTCAGTTACTGGTGGCTCAGTTACTGGTGGTTCAGTTACTGGTGGCTCAGTTACTGGTGGCTCAGTTACTGGTGGCTCAGTTACTGGTGGTTCAGTTACTGGTGGCTCTGTTACTGGTGGCTCAGTCGGTGGAACTGGTAATGAACCACTGTAAACTATTCTTCCAAATTCAAATCTTAAATAAGCTTTGAAATGATAAATTTCAGTATTAGAATGTTTATTTATTAAATTTTCTACATCTTTAAGGAAATCGTCAAAACTTGTAATGTCCCCTAAAATACCTGTAATTTGAAGTCCTCTGTCTATCATGCTTTTCATTTCTGAAGGTAAACTTAAAACAAGTCTAACTTTAAAAGTATTGTCTCTATGATCATGTACTGTTGGTGAAAGACTAGCGTACTGTAACATTCTTAAAAACAACTTTGTACCTAGCTCGTCATACTCATTCCTCATTATCTTTTCATTAATATCATATGCAATTGATTCCCAGCCAGTTGTGTCTAATTCAATATTTGTTAAGTCAAAAGTTCTTACAACAGTTATAATATTATCTCTTTGAGATTGTGTAAACTCAGTGAATTCTTTAAGGGCTTCCTCGGTATCATCCCTATCCATACCAAGAAAAATATTATTCACAACATCCACATAATCTAGATATGTACTTTTTGATATGTTAGGAAGAATGTCATCGATAAAGTCTATAACAAGCTGTCGTCTTTCATTAATAGTTGTTAGGAAAAGAGCTTCTTTTACAAGCTGTTCAAATTTGCTAACAACTCTGTTTTCCAACTTTTCCTGAATGTCTTCTAGAATTAATCGTTTTCCCCCATCTGCAAGTAATATTTCCCTTACAACTACGTCAAAATTGTCATTTCGATTCAACTTTGCTAAAAGTACATTTACTTGACTTCCAGATAAAGCTTTTGCATCGTTTCTTAATGCATCCAATTCGGATTGAGTCAAATTGTCAATAAACTGATTTCTTTCAGCCAAAGAAAGTGTATAAGCTTCATTTATCACGCTTTGAATACCACTTCCTGCAGACAATTGATTACTGCTTAATACTACCCCACCTGCTAGCAATCCTACAAATAGCGCAACTACAATGGCACCAGAAAGAATACTTTGAAACTTTTTGTTAAGGTTACTTTTCATTGTTGCCCCCCCTATATTTAATCCTTATTATTATTTAAACTACAAAAACTCATTTGGGAATTGAATTTTTGTATTTTAATACTATATTATTTTTTATTGGTAAGATTTATCTAAATATTAAGACCGTTGATAAACATAATTTTTGAAAGACAGCTTAATAAAATAGTATCACAATTGACATTATATTGCAATATGTATTATTAAAAATAGTTCAAATTTTTTATATTATTTTTGGATTCATTTCTATACCACCTAGAAGATGATAATGCAAATGAAACACCGTCTGTCCGGCACCTTTTCCGCAGTTTGTAATCAACCTGTACCCTTTGTCTTTTATACCAAGTTGCTCTGCCACTGCGTTTGCAGCTATGTGAATGTCAATTAAAACGTTAGCATTATCACTGGTAATATCTTTTACACTTTCAATATGCTCTTTTGGAATAATAAGAACATGGACTGGTGTTGCAGGATTAATGTCTTTTATGGCAATTACTCTTTCGTTTTCATAATAAATAGTTGAAGGTAATTCTTTTTTGATTATTTTACAAAAAATACATCCATCCATTTAATTATCCTCCTCTAGTCTTTAATTTGAGCTTCTACTATATTAACTGCTTTTTTTAGGGCATCATTAATTTTTGATGGATCTTTTCCTCCTGCCTGAGCCATATCTGGTCTTCCACCTCCGCCCCCATCTGTTACTTTAGCAGTTTCTCGCACTATATTTCCTGCATGTATTCCTTTTGAAATTACATCTTTTGTTGCCATTGCTATGAAATTTACTTTTCCTTCATATTCTGACGCAAGAACAATTACCCCAGAGCCAATTCTACTTCTTATGTTGTCTCCTGTATTCCTTAGGGTTTCCATGTCTAGTTGATCCAAAGATGCAGTAATTACTTTTACTCCTTTAATATCTAAAGCACTTGATAATATCTCATCAAGTGTTCCCTTTACAAGCTTGCTTTTTAAATTATCAATTTCTTTTTGAGCACTTTTTAATTCTATAGTTAAAGCTTCAATTTTTTTGATACTATCATCTGGATTAACTTTTAGTATTCTTGCAGCATCATTTAAAATGCTTTCTTTTTCATTAAAGTATTCTAGAGCGCCTCTGCCAGTTAAAGCCTCTATTCTTCTTACTCCAGCCGCAACTCCACTTTCACCAAGTATTTTTATAAAACCTGCCTGGGATGTTATACTAAGATGAGTACCACCACACAATTCCATGCTGTAATCACCTATTCTCACCACCCGTACTGCTGTTCCATACTTTTCACCAAAAAGGGCTGTAGCACCTTCCTTTTTAGCTTGTTCTAAAGACATTTCCTCTATCACCACTGGTAAACTTTCCATTATTTTGTCATTAACAATTTTTTCAATGTCTTTTAATTCTTCTGAAGTTAAAGCAGAAAAATGCGTAAAATCAAACCTTAGTCTGTCAGCCTCAACTAAAGAACCTGCCTGATTAACATGGTTGCCTAATACATCTTTTAATGCCTTATGAATAAGATGAGTTGTAGTATGATTTCTAGCTATATCCATTCTTCTGTTTTGGTCAATAATAACCTTTGCCTTATCACCCTTTTGTACAACCCCTTTTTCCACTGTGCCAAAATGAAGATATTTCCCATCATCTGTTTTTTTACAGTCGTAAACTTTTATAATAAACTTTTCAGATTGTATATACCCTTTATCACTTGCCTGACCACCACTTTCAGCATAAAAAGGAGTCTTGTCAAGCACAACTGTTATTTTATCTCCTTGCCTTGCCTCATCAACAACCTTTTCTCCATTTATAATATATACAACCTCAGACATAATATCATAATTGGTATACCCTTCAAATTCCGTCTTAACATTTCTATCCAGTTCTTTATAGATATCCTCGGTCCATGCTGATCCCTGTTTGCTTTGATAATCACCTCTTGCCAGATCCTGATGCTCTTTCATTTTCAATTTAAAACCTTCTTCATCTATTCCAAGGGCATTTTCCTCTGCTATTTCCCGGGTAAGGTCATATGGAAATCCGTAAGTTCCATGAAGCTCAAAAGCTATTTCTCCTGTAATAACTTTTTTGTTGCTTTCTTTTGCTTCGTCTATATATTTATTAAGTATTACAAGCCCCTGGTCAATTGTTGCCTCAAATTTCTTTTCTTCAATCTCTATTATTTTTTTTATTTTTTCACTATTCTCCTGTAATTGAGGGTATGCTTCTTTTGACTCATTTATTGCAACCATAGCAACATCGCATAAAAAAAGTCCCTTTATTCCAAGAAGCTTTCCGTGTCTTGCTGCTCTTCTTAAAAGTCTTCTTAAGACGTACTCTCTTCCCTCATTCGAAGGTATAACTCCATCGGACACCATCATGACAGTACTTCTAATATGATCAGTTATTACCCTAATTGAAACATCTGTATTATATGATTTCCCATACTCAACCCCTGCTAGGTTGCA
Source organism: Acetivibrio alkalicellulosi (assembly GCA_008125075.1). GTDB lineage: Bacteria > Bacillota > Clostridia > Acetivibrionales > Acetivibrionaceae > Herbivorax > Herbivorax alkalicellulosi. The sequence goes on from VLTH01000002.1 coordinate 1,838,170, forward strand.
TATATAATTTAATATATTTCTTACAGTATCAACTTCAAATAGATTGTTCACACCCTGCATGGCACAGGCAAGACGCTCAAGACCCATACCAGTATCAATGTTTGGGTTGGGAAGTCTGGTATAATTACCTTGATCATCTTTGTTAAACTGGGTGAAAACAAGATTCCACACCTCAACAAATCTGTCACAGTCACATCCCACTTTACAATCAGGTTTTCCACAACCTTTTTCCACTCCCATATCAAAATATATCTCAGAGCAAGGACCACAAGGACCTGTACCATGCTCCCAAAAATTATCTTTCTTACCCAGCTTGAATATTCTATCTAAAGGTATGCCTACTTCTTTATGCCATATATCCAATGCCTCATCGTCTTCCTCATATATAGAAATACCCAGTTTATCAACAGGTATTTTTAAATCTTCCGTAAGAAACTCCCATGCCCAGGAAATAGCTTCTTTTTTAAAATAGTCGCCAAAAGAAAAATTTCCCAACATCTCAAAGAACGTACCGTGCCTAGCTGTTTTTCCCACATTTTCAATATCTGGCGTTCTAATACACTTCTGACATGTTGTAACTCTTTTTGATGGAGGCTCTACTTTTCCGGTAAAGTATGGCTTAAGTGGAGCCATTCCTGAGTTTATTAATAATAAGCTTGGATCATTTTCAGGCACCAAAGAAAAACTAGGAATCCTCAAATGACCTTTATCTTCAAAAAACTTCAAATATTTTTCTCTTAAAGAGTTTAAACCAGTATTATTCATTAAAATTCTTTCCTTCCAGATTAATTGATATGTAAAAACAAGATATTACAACAGATAAAATTATATATAAGTATTTTTAATGTGTCAAGAACTATACTATGGGTGTAATTAAATATTTTATAACAATAATTACAATTAATAGTATCAACTTTAAATAAATCACCTCTTAAAAATTTTATGAAACTAAGTATATTTCTATATCACTATTTGAATCTTTTAGATTTTACAATCAAAGGGTCAGTAATCTTTTCCATGATTTTTTCTATAGAAGTTTTATCAGAAACAGTTGAAATATGTTCGGTAAAACAATTAATTCTATCGTTTGAAACTTTAGCACGAACATTTATATCTGCTATTCCTTTACGCATTGGTATAATTTACCCAACCTTTAGTCGTCATATGGTAAACATTTCTATAAAAGTTATCATCTTTTACTACTTCAAATCTATCAACTCTAAAACCCTGTGTCCAAAGTTCTTCTGTTATTATATTATACCAATCATATCTGCTTTTTAAATATGCAACGCTACCCTTTCCAAGAAGTATATCCCTTCTAGCTTGTATTATTTGACTTTCTAAACGATTTAAATTTATCTCAGGATAAATCAAATTAAAAGTTAGGTTTAACTCTCCAAAGTATTCAAGTTCATTGCCTATTAAGGTGTAGTTTTCAAATGTTTTATCCCCAGTAAATTTCGCATAAGCAATTTCACCTTTTATTATTTCATTTATAGTTCTAAGATCATAACTTCTCCCATCACGTTCAATTCGAATACCTGATCCAACCCAAGGATCACCTGGAGCATTAATTATAGAGTTAATTCTCTCTAATTCTAATCTGAATTTATTAATATGAGACATTGTTTCAGCTGTAAAACTATAGCCTGTTATAGGATCACGAACAAATGGAGTATAACCATTTCGCGAATCACAATATACTGGTGAATGCCCTGTTGAGTCATAATAAGTTAAAGGTCATATGTTGTGTCTTTGAAGCCTGCATTGGAGCAGTTTTATAGTCTCTTGAATGTGGTATTGTTGAGCCTTTGAGGATTACTACAACTTGAAGTATATACTATTCTTCTCAAAAAGTTTGCTTTTTTAGCAAACTTTTTAGAAGATATAGTTCCTCTGTTTATCGCAGCGGAACTTACTACTTTGATTGCAGCTTCCGCTGCGATATGCTTTAAAGGTAGAATTTGCAATTATTGATTCTATTAACCTACCATTAATCTTTAGCCATATTATAACTTAAAAATTCAGTGTTTTTGACAGTGGCATAAACAATTTCATTGATTTTAATTTAAAAACAGGTTAAAATATTAATGTGAGTTTTAGACATGGAGGATATGTTTATGAATAATGAAGAGTTTCAGAAGCTAGTTTTGGAGCAGTTTCAAACTATAAATAATAGATTGGGTAACATAGAAACAAGGCAGGATGAAATATATCAGGTAGTTAGAGCAATAGAGCATTCAAATAATGTTGGTAAAGCTGAACTTGATGACCATAATATAAGGCTTGCCAAGAACGAAGGTACACTGAAAAAGATAGCCAAGGTAATTGATGAGGAACTGAATAAAGCATCAAACCTTTAGAATTAAGTACTGTAGGTTGAAATAAATCAATCTGGCTAAAATATGAGACAATATTTAACAAATAACGCATGTACTACATACAATTTAAAAGATACACGAAAGATTAGTTGACCTTAATATAACTGATGTTCCTTCTCCAAATACAATAGCAAAGTATATACCAGAAGTTAGAAAACTACCAAGTGAAAAGCAAAAACAGTCTTGGAAAACATTCCTTAAAAATCACCGTAAGGAAATTTGGGCTATGGATTTCTTTACTGTTCCAACTCTTTATTTTAAAGTGTTGTATGTCTTTATTATAATAAGTCATGACAGAAGAAAGATTGAACACTTTGCAGTTACAACTAACCCTTCTTCGGCATGGGTAGCACAACAAATAAGGGAAGCAACTCCTTTTGGTGAAACACCAAAGTATTTAATTCATGACAATGATTCTACTTTTACATCAAAGTTATATAAAGAGTTTTTATCTAATGCAAATATCAAGGCTAAAAGGACAGGGATAAAATCACCCAGATAAAATGGAATTTGCGAGAGAGCAGTAGGTATATTGAGAGCTGAGTTATTAAATCATGTTATTCCATTTAATCAGAAACATTTGGAGTATTTACTCCGAAATTATTTAAAAGAGTATTATCATCCTGTCAGGACACATCAAGGACTTAATTGCCAAACTCCAATTTTATCAGAAAAACCTCCAGATACTAAGGTAGAAGATACTAAATTGGTTTCAAAGCCAATTCTTGGAGGACTTTATCACAGCTACAAAAAAGCTTACCTAATTCCTAACAGTTACAGCTTTTTAATTTTTAATTAACTTATTTTGTTATGCAAAAGAACAAGCACCTTTGTTTTAATTACCAAAGTGCTTGTTTTTTGATTAAGCTATTATTGTTTTAAAAGTATAAAATTATATGTAGAACATACGTTACTTGTTAAATATTGGCTCATATATTAGCTAGATTGAATTTTTGCAACCTACAGTAACTATAGACTTACTTATTATTCATTATTTATTATATTTATACATGTTAGAAGTTTACAAAAGTCATAATATAGTCGAAATAACTATATTATGACTTAAGTTTGATTAAATATTGTTAATTTAAGTATCTATACTTTAACTTTTGTTAAGTAAACCGTACCAATTTTTTTAGGGCTAAAATTCCCACTTTTCAAACATGCCGACACCGACAGCTCATATTCTAGCCCGATTGAATTTTTTAAGTCTATTTGTTCTTTAGTAGTTCAGCAATTTCTTTTTGACCTCTTTCTATAGCAAAGGCATATGCATCCATATCGGACATGTTTTCTCCAGTATATTTCACAGTTGTGTTAATACCACTATCTATTAAAAGTTCTACAATCTCTCCATGTCCACCATAAATCGCAGCAAATAATGGATTTCTATCGGGTTCACTTATATCTAATTCGGCACCACAAGTAATTAAATATTTTACAATTTCCAGATGACCTTCACTTGCAGCACGATTAATAGCTCCAGCATTAAAAGTGCCTCCTTTAATATTTACATCCAAACCAGAATTAACAAGGTATTTTATAATTTCTAGTTTCCCATGTGATGCTGCTACATGCAACCACGTTCCAAATGGTGTCATTAAATTTATAATTTCTTTATTTGAGTCTATTAGCTCCATTACTTTTTCAACATTTCCTTGTTTAATTGCAATTCGAATTTCTTTTGCAATGTTAACGTTGACCATTATAAACTACCTCCTTCTAGATGCTTGTTCTCCCAATTCCTTGAGCATCTCTACAATATCATCATAATCTCCACCAGCTTCTTCAACTTCTTTAAGCTTGTCAACAACATGTTTAAGTGCTTCAATCCCATGTTGACCCACAACTCTATTAGGTGCCCACACAAGAACTTCTCTTCCCATAACGGGGTCAATTCCATATCTTCTTAATAATTCTTGCCCTTCTTTTACGAGTTCTTTTTGAGCAACACCTAGACCTAGTTTAAATAATATATGGTGTGCATGAGGATCAACCATTTCACTTGGTGGGGCTCCAATAAGTCCTCTTAAATATTTATTATAATTTATATTAGCAACTAATATATTATCTCTAATAGTTCCGACTTCTGGAAATGGGTTATCTAGTATTCTCCTGTTAAGAGTTGGATCTTGTAAAAATGGATTGTCTAGTATTCTCCTGTTAAGAGCTGGATCTTGTAAAAATGGATTATCTAATATTCTCTTATTAAAAGTTGGGTCTTGTAAAAATGGATTATCTAGTACTCTCTTATTAAGAGTTGGGTCTTGAGGAAATGTATCTACTATTACATTGTCTTCTTTAGTTCTCCAATTTGTACCAGAATCATAGTAACTCCTAATGTGACTAGGCATTGTAGGTGCATTAGCTTTATCAATATATTCTTGAATAAAAGAAGGCTTTGTACTTTGCCATCTTTGTAATCTATATTGTTGTCTATACCATGTATTAAGTATTTCATGAAACTCAGCAGCAGTTTCGACACTTTCAAGTTTTTCCATGATATGTGGGGGTTCATCCATGTATTTAAGAGCATGTCTAGCCTGTGTAAGATCATCAGCTAACGGTGCAGGACTTGATACAATGAATAAAAATATACCAGCAGGTGTTGCAGCTTTGGCATGATAATATAATGTTGCTCCAGCTCCTGTTATATATTTAAGTAAATCAGTGCCATATTCCACTGCTATATTATTATACCCAGTTGGATCATAATACATAATAGGTTCATTGTGGCAATAACTATACAAATTCAAGCTAAGCGGATCCCTTGGGTCACCCCTATATGTATCCTCCTGCAAGAACCTTGCAATCTTTGGATCATACATCCTTGCATTAAGATAATACAACCCAGTTTCTTTATCCCACTGGTAGCCTGCATAAGTTATATTGTTGTTTACATTACCTGTCTGATCTAATATATTACCAAAAGCATCATAATAGTAAGTAGCTGCAACTACACCAGTTGTAGTGTTAATCAGTGCTGTTACATCTGCATGACCATTATACATATAGTAGTAAGATTCATTGTCAACAGCTCTCATTAAAAGGTTCGTTCCGTAAATATTCCTACCCACCTGCTGACCTGCTCCATTAACCTCCAACACCACTTTGTCGTATTCATACTCCTTAACTGTCAGAGTTTCTTCATTATATATACAGGCACTTTCTTTAGTGCTATTTTTTCAAGGTTCAAAATTTATTTTAATTATATCATAATTCCATATTTGTGAATAAGAATATTATAGAATTTAGGATAGGCACTGTTGCCAGTGCCAAAACTAAAAAATGTGTTTTATAAATTTAATATCATTCTTCTAACTTTCTTGTAGGTGGGTTTTGATATTCTGTTTTATTTTTCATCATTGAAAAAATAATATTTACAAGCCTTCTCTGAACACATTTAAAAGCTTGTTTACTTGTCTTACCCTCTGATATTTTCTTTTTATAATAATCATAAAAAATAGGGTTTGTAAGTTTTTTGTGTTTTCCTCCTGTATTGCAAAGAGTAACAGCTATTTTAAAAAGTATTCCGTTGAGCCTTCTGTTACCTCTTTCATTGGCAAACTGTAAATCTGTTTTACCTGATGAATAACTAACAGGACTAATTCCAGCGTAACGACTTAACTTTGCAGCGTTAGAAAAACGGTCAATATCTCCAATTTCATTTATAAGATTTGCAGCTGCAATATCATCAATGCCCCTCATACTTTGAAGCTTGTAAATTATCCAGAATACCCCAAATTTAATGCGAGGATTAAAAGGAGATTTTTAGATTTTAAACTGTTTTTGTTAAATCATCAGGGAGAGGATGCAAAAACATTAATTATTCAGGAATCCAATATTCATAATTATATATCTCTTCATAAATCACTTGGAGAACTTACTCCATGTGAGGTTTACTGGGGAGGAAAATCTCCTCCTGATAATTCACCATATAAAATTTTATCTGTTAAAGATTATTTTCCTAATTTTAATAAAGATATCTGTATTAAACTTTATTAACCAATTATTTTTTTAGGAAAAAGGTGACCCGTTACTAGTGCAACTATAGACTTACTTATTATTCTTTATTTGTTATATTTATACATGTTTGAAATTTACAAAAGGCATAAAGGCATAATATAGTGAATACCACTACATTATGCCTCTAGAATGATTAAGTATTGTTATTTTTAGTATCTATGCTTAAACGTTTGTTAAGTAAACCACACCATTTTTTCAGGGCTAAAATTGCCACATTTCAAACATGCCTACACGACACTACAGAAACTTTAAAAGATATCTATTTCTGATATTATTTTATTTAACTCACTAATATCAATAAAAGTCTCATTTACATTTATGCTTTTAAGGTCATGTCTAGAATCTTTTATTATATAATTCAACTTAGATGCCATAATCCTTACTTGCTTACCGTTGCTTATTGCAAAAACATAACAATTACTATCAGAAAATGATAGTGGTGATATGTCAAAGCGATAATCATTGTCAATATGTGTATCAAAAGGAAACGTTATGTTGTAGATTTCGACAAATGCTTTATCTTTTTGCATATTATATAATTCCTCATCAATAGTAAGATTTTTAAGATTTTTCTTAAGAAGAGGAACCTCAGTTTTTAGGGTTGCTGAAACAACTTCCTTTGGAAAAAAATTACCATCAACACAAAATAATAAAACTCCATTACACCATGTTCCATCTATATTCCATTCATCTATAGTGTTGATAATAATTGAAAATTTATATGGATCTCCTATCATCATAATCACCATCCTTTTTTTGGCATATTAAATAGTCTCTTTATATCTATTGGAACTTGACTTCCTGTTAAAGAATTTACACCTTGATTTGTAGAGCCACTCCAATGCCAAGTACCATTTCCGTTGTTAAAAAAACGGTGCAGTGTATTGGTTTCTATGTCAAATGTAAATCTCAGTTCTGGATATTGGGTTGAAGGAGTAGATTCTCCAAATAAATCCAAGGAGTTTTTAGGTTCTATTCCTGCATTTGGCCTATTTCCAGGTTGTCCAAGAGTATGTTTTGAATTTGATTGATAGTCTAATCCATTTGATGCTGTAGTCTTATCTTTAACTGGAATGTTACTTTTACTTCCCCCATTACCCGTTCTCTTATTAATATTTGGTGGATTTCCTCCTCCTCCTGAAGAAGCAAATAAGATAGAACCACGTTTAATTAATTGACCAGAAGCTGTAGTCACTTGAACTGTTTCATTAGCTATAACTATTGTTCCATCAGGGTTGATTTTTGGTATACTTTGAGTATAAGGTAATTTGACACCATATCTGTGAAAATTTGAACCTATATTGTATAAATCCTTTAAACCTTTAGCCATCATAGCCGCATCTACAACAGTGTTGCCAAACTCAAATGCTTCAATATCGTCTACATAGTTTTCTACTACATTTTTTGTAAAACCTTTTTGCTTACTGCTAAAAAAACTAAAGGTAAAATCACCTAAATAATTTGCATTTGTAGAGTGATACCAACTAGAATTGAAATGTTTAGCAAACTCTCCTGCCTTATTAACTAAATTATGTCCTGCTCCAACCAATGCATCTTTAGGATTCTCTTTTGCATTAATAACACTAGCGTATAGTTTTTCTCTGCTTTCTTTAAAAGGATCTAGATTTAAAATATCGTTGTTGTAGTGTGTTCCACTATAATGTTCAATCCTCAATTTTCTATAATATTTACTTGTATAATATTCACTTACATGAATGTTATATGTGTTCTTTCCATCTTGAACTTTTACATAATAATGTCCTGTTGGATCATAATACCTAATAGGATTATTAGCACAATAACTATATAAATTCAAACTAAGCGGATCATGTATACTTCCTCTATATGTATCCTCTTGCAAGAACCTTGCAATCTTTGGATCATACATCCTTGCATTCAGGTAATACAGCTCTGTTTCTCTGTCATACTGATAGCCAGCATACATAATGCTATTATTTATTGGTGTTAATGTAGGAGTTCCACTTGCAGTAAAGTATTGTTCTTCCATTACATTACCAAATGCATCATAGTAATATGTAGCTCTTATTACTCCATTAGTATCAATCAAAGCTGTTACATCTGCATGACCGTTATACATATAATATAAAGTCATTCCATCTGCTTGTCTCATAAGCAGATTAGTTCCATAAATATTCCTTGCAATTTGCTGCCCAGAAGAATTTACCTCCAACACCACTTTATCATACTCATACAAGTATCTTGTCAATGAATCGTTTGCTGATTTTGTTACTCTTAAACCTTCACCATTATAAGTATTTTCAACTATTTTTCCATTTGCATTTGATCTTATTAGCTGATTTAAGTCATTATATGTATTTTGCGAAACAACAGAATTATTTGATGCTCGCCTTACATGTGTCTGGTTACCATTATTATCATATGTATAGGTGAAAGAATCTGTTAGTACTGTGTTTCCACCTACACTTGTAGTTATACTTTGAAGCCAGTTTTGTTTATTATAAACATATGTCTTTACTGTTTGGGTTGAACCATGTGTAATTGATTCAGTTTCTCTATTTCCTGCACCATCATATTCATACACTGTCTTTCTTCCATTAGATTCAGACACAGATTCAAGCCTGTTTAAATAATCGTAGGTGTAATTTGTTGTTCCTTTATTAACGCCATTGATTATCTCATGCTTACTGTTCTGATTATTAGCCTTATCGTATGTATATGTATAGACATCCATATTGCTTCCATTTGATCTTTTATTTGTCAAGGTCCAAAGTAAATTATTATCATAGTAAGTATATACAGATTTTGAGCCATTAGGATATGTAACGCTTTCCCTGCTGCCATTAGCATTATAATTATATGTAGTATATACTGTTGAATTCACATCTCCGTTTTTTACATACTTTAGTCTTCCTACTCTATCATATACCTTAGTGGTTTTATTTCCCTTAGGGTCAATTGACCTTTCTCCAATAAAACCGTTTGCTGTATCATAAATTATATCATACTCAAATTTAGATTGTCCAACACTTGTAACTGTCTTGGTTTTTGCCCTGTTAATCTCATCATATGTGCGAGATATAACCTCACTGCCTGTTGATACAGTAAGGCTATTACCGTTATTATCATATGTATAGTTTATACTAACTTTATTAGCTCCATTGGTATTTTGAGATTTAAGTCTTCCATGGATATCATAGGTGTATGTTGTTTTTATTGATTTTTTATCTGTTTTTTCTTTTAGACTTCCATCCCCATAATATTTGTACCATTCAAGCTTTGTGTTATCATATGTATATGAACCTTTTTCTCCAATTCTTCCATCAGGGTCTATTCTTTTACTTAATAAGTTGCGAGAATTGTACTCATATGTAATTGTATTTCCTTTTCCATCTGTTTGAGTTTCCATATTGCCATTTAAGTCATAAGTATAACTACTTAGTAACTTTCTAGCTGTTTTCCCTGCTTCTAGTCCTTCCACTTTCTCTAAACGATCAAACTTATCATAAGTATAAATTGTCTTATTATTTCTGCCATCTTCTTTATATCCTATATTCCCTGCTAGGTCATATCCTTGAGTTGTTAATTTGTCCTCTGCGTCTATTGTTTCTATTAACCTGCTATTTCTGTCATAGTTATAACTGGTCATATTGTTTAAGGCATCATATGATCTTACTTGTGCATTACTAATATTGTATTCCAGCTTTTCAAAAGCAACATCGTCAGGATTTCTCTTTTCAATTAACCTATTTAAAGGATCATATAGGTTTTTATATGTCTTTGAAATACTGTTAGTACCATTTTCAACTGTTTCAATTGTTAATTCAACATTCCCATTTAAGTCGTATTTATAAGCAGTAATATGATTTACCAAACGACCTTCCTCAGTAGTTATGTTTTCACTCCTTATTTGCGACAGTCTGTTAAGCTCATCATAAATATACTCTTTTTTATATCCGTTTCCATCAACTTCAAACCTCTTATTACCGTTTAAATCATATTTTACTGATTTTGTAATAATTTCATTGGCATTTACTCCTTCTCCTTTCTGGGAAGTATGAGTAAGTAATCTTCCTTGATTATCATATGTATTAAGTCTAACATTGTTAAGGGAGTTCTTTTGTTTTACTAAATTACCTACAACATCATACCAATATGTATCCGTATTAGAATCAATAGATTCATCATCTGAATAAACAACTTGAGTATTTTGGTTTAAAGCATTATAACTATATGTAGTTATATTATTATTAGCATCAGTTTGACTCATAATATTACCAAGGAAATCATAACTATTTCTTTGTATTATGTCATTATCTACTAAAACAAATTCAATATTCCCTAGATCGTTATATTTATATGTGGTAATAGTTTCGAACTTGTTTCCTAAATCGGAGCCTTTTACATTTATATTATGCGTTTTTCTTCCTAAAGAATCGTATTTGTACTTAACAGAGTATTCTAATCCTTTAAGTTTTGATTCAGGGTCTAAAACTGTTTCCACTAAATTATTTAATGTATAAGTATATTCTGTCCCATATCCGTTTTCTATTTTTTGATCAACACTGTTTCCATTTCCTGTAGCATAACCTAGAGCATCAAGTTCTTTCACTAAATTACCATTGATATCATATTTGTAGGCTTTCTGCACTGTACGCACAGGCATTTCTATCCAACTAAACCCACCTTGAGGATAAACCTGCATTTCTTTCCCGACAAACTCTTTGGTTTTCAATCTTCCCATTTTATCATATGTGTATTCTATCCTGTTTGTTGTATCTAATGGGTCGATTCCTAAAGTATAGTTCTTTGGTTCAACTTCTGCAATAAGCCTTCCTGCTCTGTCATATTGGTAAGCAGAAATAATATCTGTTTTCTCATTGTCTCTTTTAACAGAAGTCTTTGTTTTTTCAAGGAGTCCTCTTTGGTTATAGATATATTCTGTTTCATTACCATTAGCATCTTTTGTGTACTCTACTTTCCCCTCCCAATTATAACGGGTTTCAACTCTAGCAATTGTAACTTTTCCATACTCATCAGTAGCTGGCTGTGAAGCTAACTTTAGTCTATTCATCATGTCATAGTTGTATGTTGTAGTTAAACCATTTGGCGCAGTTTCTGTTTTGATATTTCCATTTTTATCATAAGTATAAGTAGTAACAAGTCCAATACTTCCTGGATATTGTGAATATGTTTTTGAGTTATCTCCTAATTTTAAAATAATATTATTACTTTCTGTTATAAACACTTTTTCTTTTGGTTTTCCAAGGTAATCTATATTTTCATATTTAATGATACTTCTTTTTGGATTAGTAATAACACTTGACTCTTTATAATGGATCTCTTCTATCAAATTCCAATCCACATCATATTTATACTCTTTTAGCAACTCTCCTTTATGAGCTATTGACTTAAGCTTTCCTGAATTATAATAAGAGTATTTGTATGTTATACAATCACTAGGTTCACCCTGATTAACAAAACTTTTTCCTGTAGATTCTAAAACCTTTCTTCCTGCCTTGTCATAATCCACTCTTTCATAGGAATACTTAACTGTACCCTTTTCATTAACAGAAGGATTCCATACCTCATCATATGTAGTATTTAAACTACTATCATATTTACCATAAGAGAAATATGTACTATTACCTCTGCCATCTCTGTACCAATTAAGGCTTCCATTTTTATAATACATATTTTCAATACTTGTATTATCAGGTAGTTCTTTTATTGATAATCTTCCTGCATAATCATAATAGTATCTAGTTTGTGCATAATCAGAATCACTAAAGTACTCCCTGTGTATCATTTTTGTTTCGTAGTAGTTGTCAATCTTGTCAAATAAAGTAACCTCAGGATAAGTATACTCTTCCAAAAGTTTCTTACCATAACTCTCATACTCTTGGAAATAAACCTTTATAAGCCTGTTTAATAAATCATACTCATAATTATACACTGATCCATTATGCCTTTTCTTTGTTTTTAAATTTCCAAATTGATCATATGTGTACATAGTCACATTATTTTCAGCATCAATCTCTTTTTGTACTTTACCACTTTTGTGATATTCATACCTGTATCCTGAATTGCTATGTGCTTCTGGAAAACGCTCACTAAAATCTCTTGGTGATAGTTTGTGATTCATTCTTCCCATTTTATCATAGCCTACTTTTAAAGTACTACTTTCTGTAATAGTAGCATTTACACCATCTGCATTATTTACCACTATACTCTCTATCTGACCATTTGCATTATATTTATAATCGGTTCTGTGATTTCTTGAAGAATATTCATGCTCTATAAGTCCCATGTTATTGTATGTATATTTTTTAGGGATTACTTCAGGGTTTTTATTCTCCTCTTCAGGTCCCCAAATTTCTTTTATACTGCCATCTTCATAGTGATAATATGTAGTAGTATTTCCTAAAGGATCTATAATCTTATGTACCACACCTTTTAGTTTTATATTATTGCTATTAGTATACGGTTGGTACTCTGTGATTGCGAATTTTGATGCATTTTGTTCTGTAAAATCAACAACTTGGTTAACACCCACTTTTTCCATATATCTTGCCTTTTTTCTTAAATTAATTCCATCATTGTCATATACATACCTTGTAAAAAAGCCTTCTTCATCTTTTTCCCATATAAGATTATTCTTTGAGTCATATCCAAATTCCTTTTTTGAAAGGTCAGGATTTATTATATTCTCTACATTACCTGTAGATTGATTTATTATATATTGTGTCTTATTGCCGTTTCGGTCAGTATATGATTCCAATTCTCCAAAATTATTATAACTATAGTAAGTGGACTTTTTCAGTGAATCTATTATTTCTGTGACCCTATAGTCTTTATGAAGATAAGTTGTAGTTTTCTCAAAAGATGATAAGTTAGTTGTTGTGGATGATAAGCTAGTTACTGTTGTAGGAGTATATCTTGTGGTAGTGTCACCTAATCCTAATTGTCCACTCCCATTACTACCCCATGCCACAACTGTCCCATCTTCCTTTAATGCTAATGTATGAAAACCCCTAGTACTTATTTGCTTAACATTACTAAGCTCTTTAACAAACGATGGTGTTGTAGATCTTTCAACATTTTCACCTACTCCTAATTCTCCATCCCCATTTCGTCCCCACGCCATGACTGTTCCATCTTCCATTAATGCTACTGTATGATGGGCTCCTCCTACTACTTGCTTAACATTGTTCAATCTATCAACATCACCTATCCATTGAATTGAAATGCCTCCTATTAACCTTTCATTTAAACCATCAAGTGGAATTGGTGTAGTTCTGTCAACATGATCACCTAATCCTAATTCTGCATACATATTACATCCCCAGATCATGACTGTGCCATCTTCTTTTAATGCTATTGTATGTCTTGCGCCTGCTGATATTTGCTTGACATTATTTAAACCATTAATTAATATTGGGGTAATTCTTCTAGTCCGATCACCTAATCCTAATTGTCCAAATCCATTACTCCCCCATGCCATGACTGTTCCATCTTCCTTTAATGCTAATGTATAACTCACTCCTGCTGCTATTTGCTTAATATTATTTAAACCATTAATTAGTGTTGGTGTAGTTCTTATAGTTGTATCGCCTAATCCTAATTCTCCACTCCCATTACTACCCCATGCCATAACTGTTCCATCTTCCATTAATGCTAATGCATGTGAGAAACCTGCTGCTATTTGCTTAACATTATTCAATCCATAAATTGGTGTTGGTTTATTTCTTTCCGTAGTATCACCTAATCCTAATTCTCCATTCCGATTACTCCCCCAAGCCATCACTGTACCATCTTCCATTAATGCTAATGTTTGAGTGCCTCCTGCTGCTATTTGCTTAACATTATTTAAACCAACAATTTTTGTTGGTGTAGTTCTTATAGTCGTATCTCCTAATCCTAATTGTCCATTTCCATTACTCCCCCATGCCATGACTGTTCCATCTTCCTTTAATGCTAATGCATGAGAGCCTCCTGCGGCTATCTGAAAAACTCTTCCACTTAATATCTTTTCTCCAACAACAGTCTTATTTTCATTTTCATAATAGGTATATTCTTTTTCACTTCCAAAAGCATCGATATATGTATCAACTACATACTTTCCACTTGAATTTTTCTTATATTTAAGACTATCAATCAATTCACCATTATTGTCCCATACTTTCACTAAACATTTATTCGAATCGTATGAAAAAGTTGTCTTTATCTTCATTGGATCTATAATTTCCTTCAACAATCCACCTTCTAAAACATATGAAACTGTCCTCGATGACTTTGTATGAGTTACATCGATTTTATTAGCTGTATAAGCAACACTGATTATATTTCCCATAGAATCAGAAATGCGGTTAAGCCTTTTACTTGTATCATAACTAAAATCAAGTTGATTACCGTACCTATCCCTCATCCACCTAATACGGTACTTATTTGTTTCATATAGTTCATAACCAAACTTCTCTTGATTTTTTGTTGTTAATACATAAATACCTGATTCAAGTGAAAGTTTATTTCGTGTTCCCTTAGATGTAAAACTGCCATTTTTATCAACAAAATAATTTATTTCTCCTTGGGGTAACATTACTTTTATTAACTTGCCATTATGACCATGATCCTCAATATCCATCCTTCATAGTTAAAAGTCCATCCATTACCAAACATTTTAGATTCTTTTTTTCTTGAATTATAACTTGCTCCTACATTTAGATCAAACCCAACCAATCTAACATTCATAGAATCTATCCTGTAAGAGAAACTACCCTCGGACGTGTTGACTCCTTTAGTAACTTCGTTTACAACGTCATTATTGAACTCTTCAATAAGCTTTTCATAAAATGGTTTTTCAGAAAAAGTAGAAATTGAAAAAATATTAATATATTCATCATCATTACCAAAAACCGATTGTGAATTTAGCCCTATATCAATTAATTCATAAAACTCTATTGGATATCTTACTTCGAGAATATTTATTTTTGAATTTCCAACATTATCAAAACTCACAGTCTGTAATGTCGTATCTCTTCCTGAAAGTTTAACCTTGTGGTGACCTGAAGCTGGAAAGTTTGATGCGCTTCCTCCATATTTTTGCGTAAAGCTCCCTGTAATCTCAATTGTTCCTTCGTTAAGTAATCCTGTGTGATCATATGATGAATACATAAGAAAATTTCCTGTCACTTTTATATAGTCAGACTTATTTATCATGACTAATTTACCTGTACCTGGCACACCACTTCGAGCATTACCTATGTAATAATTTCCATTTACAATCAATCGTCCGCCATTTACATTTACTGTTCCTCCACTATGATTGAAATCCCCCTCAATAGTAAGCTCATATCCGTTAAGATCGAGAGTTCCTTCCTTCATGTCAAGTCCATTTAGTGACATATCTTCTTCTAAAACAATATTTGTGGGAACATTATGCATGTTAGATTTAGGAAATACATTTATGATTTCAAGTATAAACCTCCTCATTAAGATAACATCTGTACTGTTTATACGCCCATCACCATTTAAATCACCTGCCCACATGTCATCTTAAACAGGAAATGTATTTATAATTTCTAATACATATCTTCTTAACAATACATAATCAATACTATTTACTCTATCATCTCCATTTAAGTCACCTATTCCATCAAAATCTACGCTCATTAAAGCTACATTTTCAGATAACTCAATACTAGTCGTATTATCATTATCTTCTTCAACTAGTTGTTCCTCTAAAACTTCGTCAACATTTTCAAAATTATTATCAGAACTATCAGGATTGTTTATATCATCTTCAATTTCTATTGGATTTGACATTTCTTCGTCTGGTTGACTATTTATATCCCTTACGTCACCTATGTTTGTATCAATTAAAACCTCTTCAAAATTATCATCAGAACTATCAGAATTGTTTATATCATCTTCGATTGATATTTCTTCGTCTGGTTGACAAGTTATATTCCATTCATCCCCTATTTTTACATCCATTTCTTGATCAGATTTAATTTGATCATACGCTGCGTTAGATACATCTAATGCCAAAAACGTATTTGATACTAAGACAACAAGCATAAATACAGCCATAAACTTTCTCATTTTAAACATTTGTAATCCCCCTAAATAAAATTAAACATGATAAAACAATTAAAATAGATACGATTTAGCTTTTTTGATATTGTACTGTTCTGTGAACTTTTTTAGATTTTAATGAATTCTCAATCAAATCAATAGTCTAATTAGCTTTTTAACCTATTATATATAGTTTTTTACATGCACAAGTTACATATTACTAAAATTATCACTATAAGTCAACTCAAAATAACAACATTTTACTATTATACTATAGCCTCAATTGATCTTTTTATAATAACTTTTATAATAGCAACTACAGGAACTGCAACTAGCATTCCTACTATTCCAAAAAACTCTCCTGCAACCAAAACAGATAGTATTGTTGTTACAGGATGTAATCCCAATCTTCCTTCAATTATTTTTGGTGAAATATATGCATTATCAATTTGCTGAATTATTACAACAACAATTATTGTCCAAAAAGCTTTTGTTGGAGACTCAATCAGAGCAATTGCTACAGCAGGTATAGCACCTATTACAGGTCCAAAGTATGGTATTATATTTAGTATTCCTGATAACATTCCTAAAATTAATGGATATTTTACTCCTATTACAAAAAGAGAAATGGTTATCATAGTTCCAACAATTAACGCTGTTACAATCTGACCTTGAATAAAGTTTGACAATAATCCATTTATTTCTCTAAAGCATCCTATAACTCCATTTCTCCATTGCCTTGGAATTAAAGTAATAGCCCCTTTACTAAAACTATTAGAATCCTTTATAAGATAATAGGCTATTATCATTGCTATTAAAAGGTCAAAAGCTGCCGTGGCTAGTTTTCCAATTCCTAATAGAGTCTTCTTCAAAGTTTCCATTACCATATTTTCAGCAATATCAGTGTTTTTTTCTATTTCTTTAAATATATAATCTTTTATATCATCTGGCCATTTACTTGTCCTTATTGTGCTAACTATATTGTTGAAATAATTTCTGTACTCCATTGTAATATCAGGAAGAGTATTCATCAATTCCTTGGTGTTATTTATAAAATGAGGTACAATGAAAATTACTAATCCAACAAAAGAAGCCACTGTTATTAAATAGATAAGGAGTATAGCCCACTTTCTAGGTATTTTTTTTCTTTCTAGTCTTATAACTAAAGGCTTAAGCAAATAAGCAATAATTATAGCCATAAGTAGTGGAATTGTTATTTTAATAATCTTTATTCTAAAAGTATATACAAAATACAATATTATGAAAATCATTAATGATAATGATATATATAAGTATATTCTCTTCCTAGTTTTCATTGTCACTACCCCTTTAACTTTTCCAAGACTTTAAATAATTAAAGACTGGATTTCTCCAGTCTTCACAAGGATTTAAGAGTATTTATCGAAATAAATCGATCACGTCTCCAATAATGGAACCGGATCTTCTCATAAGCTCAATGCCGTTCTTCTTCATTTTTTTTCTTGACTTTCCATTAATCATATCTGAGTTTGCTGCCATGCCTACCGATGCACCTATTATACTTCCAATAATCAATCCTCTTGTAAAACCATTATTCATAAATTCCACCTCTTTTTAAAATTATTATATCCTTACTATATTTAAATATCCTTAATTATACTCTTTATTCCCTTGCCTGTTTCTATCATCTCTTCAACTGCTGCTTTTTCAACTAATATACTTTCTTCTCCAAATTCTACTTTTCCAAGTAAAGTCAAAAGACTTCTTCCTTTTACAATATCCTGAATTAATCCATCAGACACTTCTACACCTTCTACTATGCCCTTTTGGAAATCAAATAATACATCTCTTACTACTCCAACGTCCTCTCCATACCTTGTATATATTTTAAGACCTATAACACTTCCTCTTTCTTTTATCAATGGTACATCTTTGACTTTTTTTAAATCTTTAATTACTTTTAAATTGTCAATTATAAGTGCATCTTTTCCAAGGCTTAGAACATCTTCCTTCATCACAAATTTCTTTTTAATTTGATAGCTATAGCACTCAATTTCAAAACCAGCTATTTTTTTTTCCTTAGGACAAAAGACAATATCTTTTATAATCCCTGCTTTATTCCCATTATCAGCACATATTATTGGCAAACCTAAAACCTCACTATATCGTTCCACTTGTCACCTCTTCTAACTTAGTCTTTTTAATGAATGTCTTATATACCATTTCCACTTATTACTTGGCTTATTTATCATTAACAAGGCTATAGTATTAGTGGAATTATATTTTCAACATTCCTAAGTTACCATGTAAATTAATCTTTTGTTTTTAAAGTAACATTTATATTTATTATTTCAATGTTTTTTAAAAAAATACACTTCTTATAGTTTGACTAATATTACATATTCGTATAAAATTTATTCGTACAATTATTAAAAAAGATTTTTGTGAGGCAGGTGTAAAAATGTCAAGTAATGAAATTTATAACAGCAAAACTGGTGTTTTTATTTCTTCTATAATGCTACCAAAAGAAGATGTAGATATGAAATGTTGGTCGGTAGTAGCTTGTGACCAATATACATCCGAACCAGAATACTGGACAGAGGTTGAAAACAAAACTAACGGCAAACCTTCAACTTTTCATTTAACTTTTCCAGAAGTGTATTTAGAAGACAATGACAGTGAAGAAAGAATAAAAAAAATAAACAATACAATGAGACAGTACATTGAAAAAAATATTTTAACTTCGCAAAATCCTTGTATGGTATTGGTAGATAGAAAAACTTCTCATGCCAGTTCAAGAAAAGGACTTATCCTTGCAGTTGACCTTGAAAAGTATGATTACAACAAAGGATCTCAAACATTAATACGAGCTACTGAAGGTACAGTAATCGAAAGGTTACCTCCTAGAATTAAAATCAGAAAAAATGCTTCTTTAGAAATTCCACACGTTATGATTTTAATTGATGACCCTGAAAAAACTGTAATTGAACCTCTTTATCAATTGGTTGACAAACTTGAAAAAGTATATGATTTTGAATTGATGATGTCAGGTGGTCATATTAAGGGCTATAAAATTGAAGATGAAACTATTTTATCCCAGGTTATTAAAGCACTCGAACAACTTGCAGATCCCTCTCTTTTTAAGTCAAAGTATGGTGTACAAGACGACAAAGGTGTACTTCTTTTTGCAGTAGGAGATGGAAATCACTCACTAGCTTCTGCAAAAGGACATTGGGAAATTATTAAACAAAACTTGTCTGAAGATGAAATATCAAATCATCCAGCACGATATGCATTAGTTGAATTATCAAATGTCCATGATGAGGGAATTACTTTTGAACCAATTCACAGAGTAGTTTTTAATATTGACCAAAATGATATTTTAGATAGTATGAGAGTATTTTTTAAAAACTCTGATATTTCTATTGTAAAACTTGATTCATTAAAAAATGTAAATGAAAAAACCAAGGAATCATCTAGTAATAACTATCAAGCTTTTGGTTTTATTAACTCTGATGGATACGGAGTTATTCAGGTGAAAAATCCCTCACATAATATAGAAACAGGAACCCTTCAGCACTTTCTCGACGAATATTTAAAACAAAATACACAGGCAAAAATTGACTACATTCACGGTGAAGATGTTGTAACAAAACTAGGCTCAAAAAAAGGTAATATAGGTTTTTATCTCCCAACAATGAATAAACATGACCTTTTCAAAACCGTTATTATAGATGGTGTTCTTCCTAGAAAAACCTTTTCAATGGGAGAAGCTGAAGAAAAAAGATTTTACTTAGAGTGCAGAAAAATAGTAAAAGATTAAATGTGGTTATTTTAATTCATTTAAGGAAATAATCATAGTGCACCAAAAAGGTGCACTATGATATTAATAAGTGAGGAAATTATAATGGATCGTTTTAGATTGACAAAAAAAGTTGCAATTTTGGGTATTATTTCAAATATTTTTTTGCTGATTTTAAAACTAATTGTTGGATTTATGAGCAAAAGTCAGGCAATGATAGCAGATGGATTTAACAGTGCAGGAGATGTTTTTGCATCTGTCATTACATTTGCTGGTAATAGAATTGCCAGTAGACCTGGTGATCATGATCACCCTTATGGACACGGTAAGGCAGAATACATATTCTCAATGATAATAAGCTTCTCACTTTTTCCTGTTGCATATAGCATTTTTAGAAGCTCATTAGATTCCATACTTCATAGTAAGGAGTTTACATTTTCCATATACCTTGTATCTGTAGCTATAATAACAATAATTGTAAAACTTTCTTTATTCATTTACACCAATAGAGCAGGAAAAATAACAGAAAACCTTCTCATAATTGCCAACTCTGAAGATCATCGAAATGACATTTTCGTTACTACCTCCACACTTACCAGTATTATATTTGGATACTTTGGTATCTTTTGGATAGACGGTTTTGTTGGAATTGGTATTTCTTTTTGGATTGCATATACAGGAGTAAAAATATTCATAGAATGCTATAAAGTTTTAATGGACACAGATATAGACAAGGGTCTAAAAAATGAAGTTATTAAAGCAATCGAAAGTATTCAGGGAGTTGAGCGCATTGATAATGTGACAGCAAAGCCTGTAGGTATATCATTTATAGTTATTGTAAAAGTTTCAGTACTTGGTGACAAAACAGTAGAAGCAGGGCACAGTGTTGCTGCTAAGATAAAGGAAAAACTAAAAGGGTTTAAAAATGTAAGCGATGTTATTGTACATATAAATCCTAAGTAACTCTAAGGGTGCATGTAGTAAATGTATTTTTCTTCACATTTACTACATGCACCCTTAGAATAAGATAAAACTTTTATGTGCTTTTTTACAAATTCACAGCATCTTGACTATATTTAGCTTTTCCTCTAAGCTTTCTATATATATCATCAAAAAGAGTATAAATTACTGGTATAACTAAAAGGGTAAGCATTGTTGATAATGTTAGTCCAAATATAACAACCGTTGCAAGAGGGGCCTGCATTTCTGCACCTTCACCTATGCCTAACCCAAGAGGTATCATTGCAAGGACTGTTGTTAGTGTTGTCATTAGTATTGGTCTTAGCCTTGTTGGCCCTGCTTTTATTATTGCATCATTTCTTTCCATACCACTTTTCCTTAGCTTATTTATATAGTCTATAAGCAAAATTGCATTGTTTACAACAATTCCAGCTAGCATTATTACCCCAATAAATGATGCTACATTAAATGTTCTGCCTGTAATAAAAAGCCCTAAAGCTGCCCCTGAAAATGCAAGTGGAACAGAAAACATTACAATTAAAGGTTGGGAAAGAGATTCAAATTGTGCTGCCATTACCATATAGATAAGTAATATTGATAGCAGCAATGCCTTAGCAAGACTTGCAAATGATTCTGCAATTTGTTGATTTTCGCCACCCATTTCAATATAATAGCCATCAGGTAAATTAATGCTGTTTAATACTCCTTGTATATCAGTGTTTACACTACCTATATCTCTTCCAAAAATATCAGCATTTACTGTAACATATCTTGTCTGGTTACTTCTATTAATTCTTATAGGGCCTTCTTCTAACTGTATTTGAACAATTTCACTAATTGGTACATTTACACCTAAGGGGCTTAAAACTTTTATATCTTTAAGGGACTGATATGTGCTATCTACCTCATCCGGAAATTTCAATCTTACATCAACCTCATTACCATCAATTCTGTAGCGTGTAGCTACCTGCCCTTGTAGAGAGGTTCTAATTGCATTTGCCACCTGCATAGTAGAAAGACCATATAATGATGCCTTACTCCTGTCAACATATACACCAGCCTCAGGTCTTCCTCTTGAAACACTAGTTTCAACTTCCCTGATTCCCTCAACATCTTTTATTATATCTTGAATTTCATATGATAATAAACCCAATTGCTCAAGGTTATCTCCATATATTCTCAAAGAAACAGGGCTTCCTGACATAGCAGACATATTCATACCTGCATCTCTGACTGTAATATCTGCTCCTGCAATTCCTTCAACTTCTCTCCTGACCAATTCCATTACTTCATTAGTACTTTTCGAACGCTGTGAAAGTGGTACTAAAGTCACATCAATTGATGCTCTGTGTGACTGACCACCCGAAGACATCATATCGTTTGAATTTCCTCCAACAGTAGAAAACATCATTTTAACTTCAGGAATTTCAGAAATAAAGTTTTCAAGCCTTATTACAATATTATCTGTTTCCTCTAATAAAACTCCATCTCCCATGTTAACGCTCACGCTAAAAAGTCCCTGATCTGTGTTTGGAATAAACTCTATACCTACAACATAAATAGATATAATACTCAATGCAAAAACCACAAAAGCTACAACTAAAGTAACCAGTCTTAACCCAAGTGCTCCCTTTAAAACCCTTCTATACACATTGTCTATGCCTTTAAAAATTCCCTCCCAGATTTCGAGTATTCTAGGTGTCCTTTTTCCTTCTTCTTTGGATATTTTAAGCATTTTAGAGCTTAGCATAGGCACAACTGTCAAAGCAACTGCAAGAGAAGCAAGTAGCGAGAAAGTAACTGTCAGAGCCATTTCTTTAAATATTTCAGCTGCTATTCCATCTGTAAAGATAATTGGGACAAATACTACTACTGTAGTTAGGGTAGCTGCAATTATGGCACCTCCAACTTCCTTAGCACCTGTCAATGCAGCTTCAAATTTGCTCTTGCCGTCCTGCCTATGTCTGTGTATATTTTCTAAAACAACAATTGCGTTGTCAACCATCATTCCAACACCTAGAGCAAGACCTCCCATGGAAATCAAATTTAGACTTGTTTCTGACATATACATAAGAACAAACGTTGATATTACTGATACTGGAATAGCTATTGCTATTATCAGCGTGGATCTTGCACTTTTTAAAAACAGAAAAAGGATTATTATAGCAAGTAATGCACCTAATACACCATTTTTAATTACGTCCTCAATTGACTGCTCTATATATGTTCCCTGATCAAAGGCAATCTCAATTTTAACATCCCTGTTTTCTTCTAAAATTTTGTCAATTTCAGATTTAACAAGATTTACAACACTTACAGTATTGGCTGTAGTCTCTTTTTGAATGGATAAACCTATGCTATCCTCACCATTCATCCTGTTGAATGAAGTTTTATCCTTATAACCATCATGAATCGACGCAATATCTCTTATATATATAACATTTCCCGTTGGGAGTACTATTGGAATATTACCTATTTCACTTACAGATCTAAATTCACCTTTACTCTTTACATTAAGGTTTCTATTTCCGTATTCAACACTTCCCACAGGTAAATTCATGTTTTCCATTTGAAGTGTATTTGTAATTTGATTAATACCTAAACCATAATTATCCATTCTGGTTCTATTTAACTGAACAGTTATCTCTCTTGATATTCCTCCACTTAATGTAACAGAAGCAACTCCATCAAGCCTTTCTAATCTGTTAGCAATATTGCTCTCAACGAAATTTTTAAGAGATACCTCATCTCTGCTTTGAGATGAAACACCTATCTGAGCAATAGGCATCATATTTGGATCAATCCTTATAACCATTGGATTTGAAACTCCATCAGGTAAAAAGTCCTTCACCATGTCAATTCTTTCTCTCATATCTAG
Source organism: Acetivibrio alkalicellulosi (assembly GCA_008125075.1). Classification (GTDB taxonomy): domain Bacteria; phylum Bacillota; class Clostridia; order Acetivibrionales; family Acetivibrionaceae; genus Herbivorax; species Herbivorax alkalicellulosi. The sequence continues at coordinate 1,862,252 of VLTH01000002.1, forward strand.
AGCAGCAAAATCCATATCTGTTCCATCATTGAATTCAACAATAACAACAGATGATCCTTCAGATGTCTGGGAGCTTACACTTTTCATATTGTTAACGGTAGATACTGCACTTTCAATAGTTCTTGTCACAAAGTTTTCTACTTCTTCCGAACCTACCCCTTCATAATTGGTCATAATAACTGCAATGGGAAGGTCCATGCTTGGCATAAGATCCATTGGAATATTGACAAAGGATACAGCACCTAAAACTACAATTATAAGTATAACCATTATAATGGTAACAGGTCTTTTTATAGATAATTCTGAAATATTCATATAATCACTCCATTTCTTGCTGGCTCTCTATAACCGTTACTTTTGAATTGTCTTTTAAAAAATTTTGACCTCTTACAACTACCCTGTCACCGTCTTTGACATCACCCATAATTTCCATCAAACTATCATTGGACGCTCCTGTTGTAACTTCTTTTCTAAGGGCTTTATCTTCTTCAACAATATAAATATAATTCCTGCCATTTTGGTTTACAACACTTTCAATTGGAACAGTAAGCACTTCATCTGTAGCGTAAGTTACTATTTCCACCTGAGCAGCCATCCCACCTTTTATCAGTTTATTTTCATTTGATACCTTAAGCCTCGTAAGGTATGATTGAGTTCTTGGGTCGGCATTGGGACTAACACTCATAATTTCACCAATAAATGGCTCTTGCTGTACCGATCTGATATAAACATTATACTTATCTCCAACTTTTAGTTGGTTTACTATGTTTTCTACTACATTAATATCTACAAATATTTCTGATATTTCAACTACCGTAGCTGCTGGCATTGCACTTGATACAAGTTCACCTGCATTAACATTTAGCATTGAAATATAACCATCAACAGGAGAGGTAACAATAGTATTTTCAAGCTGGGACTTAGCTACATTGTACGCTGCTTCTGCCTGTCTTAACTGAGCCCTTGATGCTTCTAAGTTTTCTTTATTTATTCTTGCCTCTGTAAGTTCTTTTGCTGTTCTAGCAGTTTGAAACTGTTCTTTTGCCAGTTCATATCTTGTCTGTACGCCATCAAGATTTTGTTTTGAAACCATTCCATTTTCATATAATGTTTTTGTGTCCTCGTACATTTTCTGTGCATCATTTAAGTTTATTTCTGCACTTTTTAATGAAGATTCAAGCTGAGCCATTTGAAGCTCTAAAGCTCCTCCTTCTGCTCTTTGAACATTAACTCTTGCCACATTAAGAGCAGCCTCAGCTTGAGCAAGCTGAAGTCTTATATCCTTATCATCAATTGTAAAAATTACTTGCCCTTTATTAACCTGATCACCTAATCTAACATTTACCTGAGAGACCTTTCCTGGTAATTGAGCTATTACATTAATCTCTTTAGATGGTTTTGCTTGGCCTGTGATATTCTGAGTTTTTTCAAGGCTGTTTTTTTGTACATTGGATACACTTACTGAAATAGCTCTTTCTTCATTACTTTCACTTGTTGATGCTGTCGAACTACATCCTGCTGCTATAATAATAATTCCAGCCATTAATAATAATAAAATACTTTTTTTCATTAATATACCTCCTTGACTAATCTTCAATTCTAAGCTTAGAAAATATTTCCCGTGTTTCTTCCATTAATTCACTTAATCGTTTAATATCTTCATCACTAAAAATCGATATTTTTTTTAAAAGATGTTGATTAAACTTATTCATTTCTCCATCTAAAAAATCATTTCCCTTTTCTGTTATTTTTAGTATGATCACTCTTCTGTCTTTCTCATCAGTAATTCTTTCAACAAAGCCCTCATCTATCATTTTGTCAGCTAGAACAGTTAAATTTGGTCTTGATACCATCATTCTATTTCCATAATAATTCATCGGCTTTCCGCCTTCTAATTTTAAGTAGTATAATAGTTCCATTTGAAGCCTAGTAATACCACAATCTGTAAGACCTCTAAACAAAGTTTTGTGAAGTACTGGTAAAAAAGTCACAAAGCTTTTAATTAGCTCTTCTCGATTCAATTATCTTACCCCCTATGTTTGACTTATGAATTCTGAAAATATAACTTTAAATACAGGTCTTATTTGATGCCAAATAGGCTCCGTGAAAAGCGGAAGTTATATTACAGACATTCCTTGGTAAATTCGTTATGTATAATAATAGTTATGAATCATAACTATTATAGAATTTAATTATAAGTCCATACTTTTTTAATGTCAACTCAAAATATAATTTATTAACAAAAATTTAACTTAATAAGCACTGAATGATAAAAGGAAGAAAAGATGAAAGGATGAAATTATGTTTGATGTTAAATAAAAAAAAGAGTATAATTTAATTTGAGCTTTTAAAGCAAAAATTAACAGTCTTTATAAATTAGGAGGTTTTTTTCTTGAGCGTTAAATTAATTGAGTTTCTTAAAGAAAAAGAAAAGGATATAGTAGAGTACATAAAACAAAGTGATGTACAAAAGTATTTTAAACCCGCCCATATGTATGATGCTGTTACCAGCTATGTATACAGAAATGCAAAAAGGTTACGCCCATCAGTTCTTATTATGGCATGTGGCTGCTTAGGTGGTGAAGAGCGCATTGCTATACCAGCAGCAGCTGGAGTTGAACTTTTTCATACATGGACTTTAGTTCACGATGACATAATTGACAATGACAGTTTAAGAAGAGGAGAGCCAACAGTTCACCGTCTAATGCAAGGCATGGGAAAAACTGATCTTAAACTAAATGATAATATGGCAAAAGATTATGGAAGAGATGTTGCAATTCTAGCAGGCGATATACAACACGCATGGTCAGTAACATTTTTCATTGACTCTACTATTAAAATGGGTGTTGATCCCCTTGTATCTTTAGAGATAATAAGGTATATGGAATCATATGTTATTGGTAACCTTATTTGTGGAGAAACAGTTGATGTACAGTTAGGTATGAGTAGTACAATAGACAGTCTGAATTTTTCTGAAGAAGATATAATTAATATGTTGTGGTTAAAAACAGGTGTATTATATGGTTTTTCTGGGATGGCCGGAGCAATGATTGGTAAGGGAACAGCCGATATTAATGATGTTCAGGTCAATGGCATTAAAGAATTTACAAGTAATTGTGGTACAGCCTTTCAACTTCAAGATGATATCCTGGGTATTTTAGGCAATGAAAAAACTCTGGGTAAACCTATTGGTTCAGATATCAGAGAAGGAAAGAAAACCACAATAGTTTATCAAGCTCTAAAAAATGCAAATGAAGAAGAAAAAACATTTTTACTTAGTGTATTGGGTAATAAAAATGCCAGCGAAAGTGATGTACAAAAGGTTGTATATCTCTTCAACCATCTAGATGGGATAAATCACACAAAGAGTTTGGCAGAAGGATATATTAAAAAAGCTCTTCCTTACCTTGACGTTATTGAAGACTCAATGTATAAAGATCTATTACTGTCATGGGCTGATTTCATGATTAACAGAGACTTTTAAAAAATACTTTCATCATATTTTGTTTGTGCTCATGAATGTCTCTGCCCTTGTACATGGGTATAAAATCAAAAACTTAAAAGGGTCAGGGCTTGATGCCCCGACCCTTTTATTAGAATTCTTGGAACAAAGTGAAAGACTTAAAAGCGAAAGGGCTCGATGCCCTGAGCTTTTTATTTAAATAAACGTATTACTCAATATTGTTTACATCATATGGAGTTTCCTGATATACATAATAATTGAGCCAATTTGTAAATAAAAGATTTGAATGCCCTCTCCATCTTACTATTGGATCATTATCAGGGTTATCATCAGGAAAATAATTTTTGGGCACCTTTATGTTAAGTCCCTTTTTTATGTCCCGTTCATACTCTAGTTTTAAGGTTAGCGGATCATACTCTGAATGTCCTGTTACAAAAACTTTTCTACCATCTTTTGTAGCGACTACATATACTCCAGCTTCTTCAGATTCACTTAATATTTCTAACTCCCTTACTTTCTCAATGTCTTCTCTTCTTATTCCAGTGTGACGTGAATGAGGAGCATAAAAAACATCATCAAATCCTCTAGTAAGCTTTATATTTTTTTTAGTCACAGTATGTTTGTAGATTCCAAACATTTTTTCTTCTAGAGTACACTTTTTAATACCATAATGGTAATAAAGCGCTGCTTGTGCTCCCCAACATATATGAAAAGTTGAAGTTACACTGTGTTTTTTCCACTCCATAATTGTTTTGAGCTCTTCCCAATAGGTTACATCTTCAAACTCTAAATGCTCAACAGGAGCTCCCGTTATAACCATTCCATCAAACTTTTTATCCTTAATATCATCAAAAGTTTGATAAAAAGTAGTCAAATGCTCTTCCGGAGTATTTTTCGAAGTATGTGTCTTAGGTTGCAAAAGAACTATATCTACTTGCAAAGGAGAATTCCCAAGTTGTCTTAGCAATTGAGTCTCTGTTACTATTTTTGTAGGCATTAAATTTAAAATAACAATTTTTAAAGGTCTGATATCTTGGTGAAAAGCACGATCCTCACTCATAACAAATATGTTTTCATTGTTTAAAACATCAAATGCCGGCAAATTGTCTGGTATTTTTATAGGCATATTCTCATCATCCATTCTATATTAGCATTCCATAATATTATAAATGATACTACATATGCTTTTAAATAGTCAATGTTTTTTGAATATTATACAAAAGCAAAGACAGCAATAATTAATAAAAGATGTTTTATATATAAATTTTATATTGTAAAATTAATGCCATTACTTTTGGGGAGTGTTGCAAAACTACTTTTTAAGTAGCAAGCAACACTCCCTCTTTTTTGTGTTATTGGAAATAAGACAATAAAACTTCCTATGCTTAAACAAAAGTAAATATTTACTATTGAAATCTCGAAAATAATAACTTCCCCTATAAATTTCACTTTAGGTCATATTTCTTCTAACATTAACCATGTGAAAAAGAGGCATTAAATATTTTCAAGATATTTGCTCAAGCCCTAATTTTTCTCGGAGGTTCAATATATAATCAAAACATTTCTCTGTATCTCCTGTTACATCATTTTTTTCTTTTCTTATAGAGTAGTTTTTAGTAGTGTCTCCAAACAAAATGTAGTTTTTATGTGCAGCATAAGGATCTTTATGCTCATAGTATTTTATCTCAAAATCCTTTGAGTCCTGTTGAGGTAATTTAACAGAGTATATTTTAACCCATTGAAGTTCAACACATTTTTGTTTTTTTAAGTACTCCACCATATCATTATATAGTTTTAATTGAGCATTCTCCTTCTGCTCATTTTCCTCCTTTGATTCCTCATTATCCTCACTTAAAATTTTTTCAATGATTTTCTTTTGATCTTCTAACTCACTCCACAATAGACCGTTGTATTTTGATAATTTTCCAAATACATGGTTTGATATAGAGCCAGATGCCTTAAGATACTTTTCCAAAGAGTCCGCCATTATTTCCAATAATTTTTTATCTTTGTTTTCAATCAATTCCATTCACCCTTTGCCACTTTTTGCTAATTATAATTTTCAATGTATAATAAATATATCAGATATATACATTAATTACAACTGCACTCTCCTTACATGTTTGGTAATTATTATAATTTTTCATCTCATACACCAACTCTTTTTAAATACATCAAAAATTACGTGTGTATTTAGTGAATGTTTTTCTTCACTTTAAAAATATACACCCAAATAATTACTTCTTTGATTGCAGCTTCCGATGCGATATGATATAATCATATTGAAAAGTAAGTATTCTTTACTTATGGAGGACTAACCCATGAAAATATTAAAATATAAACTTGAAGCATACATACCATTTGACAAAAACAGCATAGAAAAATTTCTGTTTTTCTGTGAAGAAACCATAAATAATATTACAACAGATGAAAAAAAGGTATTTAGATTAAAAAGTGCAGCTCACGAACTTCTAATTAACTCTTTAGAGCATGGATATAATAAAAATGCTGGCAAAGTTACCTTTTCTATAGAAAGCAAAGGAGACTCAATACTTTTAGAAATGTCTGATGAAGGTTCAGGTCTTGACATATCCTCATTAAATTTAGAACGACACTGCTCTGATCTACAAAGTATAAATGGCAGAGGCTGGGGACTGATGATATTAAAAAAACTCTCTGATAATATGACTATTTCCTCAAATACTCCTAATGGTACAAAAATATCAATACTAATTTCCACCTAGTTTATAAAAATATCTTTTTATAACTATATCGGCCTGAAACACTGTCTAAATTTTTGTAATCAATGATTATTACCATTTGATGATGAGTACATTTTTCAGAATTTCCATCAACATCAATTCCAAATGGCTCAAAATGAACATTTTTATATATACTTTTAGCAGGAACTCCTATATATTCAGGAAGATATTTTTTTATATTATCTGTACTTTTCAAAAATTCAAAACACTTTTCTTTAAATTCTGATATTTGAATTCTTTTTAGTCCAACAGGAAGATTATTAGTATTGTGAGATACTATAAAATCAAATTTCATTATTTCTATAATAATTTCTCTATTAAAACAGTCACTCATTTCATCAATAAAGTCTAACATTACTGTATAAAGATCTCTACTTGAAAGTGGCCTACTATACAGATCTTTCTTTTTATAAAATGAAGATAGTATTTCATAAAATTCAAAGGCATCACTATAAAAGTTTTTGACAATGTAGTCAAGGGTCTTACAAAACCTTGATGAATTAAAATATTTATCTACTAAGTGCTCTATTTCTTTTATTTTTACCATCTCATTAAAGCTCAAAAATTTATTTTCTAAAACCTCATAAGGTGGATAATCTCTAAATAAGTAATTATATTTATTAAATTCCTTTCTTAATCCTGAGCCCTTGAGCATCTTCAAAAACCCAAGTTGTAACTTATGGGGTCTTAACTGATATACCTGGTTAAAAGAGTTTTTAAATGAGTCTAAGTCTTCAAAAGGTAAACCGGCAATCAAATCAAGATGTATATGGATATTTTTAAGATCTAACAGTTTTTTTACATAATAAAAAACTCTATCAATATCAGTTCTTCTTCTCACTGCTTCTAACGTTGCCCTATTTGTTGACTGAATACCAATTTCAAACTGAATAATACCTTTTGGCGACTTTGATAAAACCTCTATAATTTCATCGTCAAATAAATCTGCCGCCACTTCAAAATGAAAACATGTATTTTTAGAATTATTTATTGCAAATTCAAATATCTCCACAGCTCTTTTTTTATTGCAGTTAAATGTCCTATCCACAAATTTAATTAATTTTACTCCTGAGCGTAATAATACTGTAAGGTCTTTTTTGACCCTTTCCATTGAAAAATACCTTACACCTTCAAATGTAGAAGAAATACAATATGAGCAGGAAAAAGGACAGCCTCTTGAAGCTTCATAATAAACAATTTTGTCTTTTACAAATCCCAACATATCTTCTGAATAAGGCATAGGTATGTCATCAAGATTTTTAATAAGATTCATCTGTCCATTAGATATAAATAGGTTATTCTTTTTATAGATAATGCCTTGAATTTCTTCAATATTAACAGAATTATCAATAAACATCTTTAACAACTGCCTAAAACTAGTTTCTCCTTCTCCTGAAATTATATAGTCAATATAAGGGCTGTCTTTCAATATATTTTGAGCATCATATGAAACCTCAGGCCCTCCGAGGATAATTTTTATATTAGGTGATATCTTTTTTAAATTATCTGCTATTTTTAATACATGCTGTATATTCCATATATAACAAGAGAAGGCAACCACCTGGCAATTTTCAACATATATACTCCCAAGAATGTTGTCTAAATTATCGTTAATTGAAAATTCAAGTACTTTAACTTCTCTACATTCATCTTTGCAGCTGGCCTTAAGATACCAAGGTGCTAAAGAAGAATGTATATGCTTTGTGTTAATAGCAATTATAAGTGTTTTCATATATTTAAAAACTCCTGAAATTAGTTTTTATTATTCCCTTAGTATCTTGACCTGGTCAACTTCCAAAAAATAGAAACAGTTATTATTTTCAAGCTTCCTAAGATAGCTATAACTTTAGCATTTTCAATACTTAATGTCAATAATAGAGCTAACGAAGTCTAACAAAGACTGACGAGAACTAATGAGGCCTATTTGTACAAAAAGTGAAGAAAAACATGGAAGAAACATTGTGAAGCAAGTTATAGAGCCTGTTAAAAAATAAAAGCTTGGGGTATCGAACCCCTTCGCTTTTAAGTCTTTCACTTCGTTCCAAGACTTCTAAAGCGACGAGGATAGGGAGAGCGCGAAGCGAGTTTTGCAAAGGCCCCGAGGAGCATTTACAGGCTCTAAACTGCGTAACATAAGTTTCCGGAATGTTTTTCTTCACTTTAAATTATGCAACCGAACAAATGTGAAGTGTTTTTCAAATATTTTCTTCGTTTTAATAATATGTCAAAAACAAAATAACCTAATGCCTCATTAGTTTATACCATATATCTATAACAAAATTAAAATGATCTGAAAATGTTTTAACTCCTATATTCTCTCTTGTGGTTATACCTGATTGAGCAATTAATTCTCCATCTATATAGAATTTTACTTTTCCTACCTCAACATTTTCAAATACAGGTGCATTTATTATTTCTCTAAGTTCTATTTTTTTCTCTAGCCTCTCTTTTTCTAATAGAGTCAGAGGGATTATAATATCTTCCATTGCTGTTGCTACAACACTGTCTTTTTGGCCTTTATATACCTTTATATTCCCTATAGTTTCCCCTGATTTAAGTAAATCATAAATCTTATAGTTATAAAAAGCATAATCCAAAATGGACTTACTGCTCTGTGCCCTTGTAGTTCTGCTTGAGCAATTTAATACAACAGATACAATTCTCCAATTATCCCTTGTAGCTGAAGTTACAAGGCATCGTCCTGCTTTACCTGTGTACCCTGTTTTTACTCCATCTGCCCCATGATACATTCCAAGCATCTCATTAGTTGTATGTAAATTTCTATTTGCTATATATGTACTTTGAGTTGCTACAATTTTTGAAAATACAGGATTATCTAATGCATATCTAGTAAGGATAGCCAATTCATATGCAGTTGAATAATGTCCATTAGCATCTAAGCCATGTGGATTTTTAAATGAGGTATCTTTAAGGCCTAAATCCATTGCTTTTTTATTCATCATATCAACAAATCCCTCTACAGAACCACCAATATGCTCAGCAACTGCAATAGCAGCATCATTTCCTGATTTTATAAGCATACCATAGAGAAGTTCATTTAAAGTTAGCTCTTCTCCAGTTTGAAGATTAATAGTTGACCCCCATATAGAAGCAGCCTTTTTACTCACTTTAACTTTATCTTCCAAATCCCCTTTTTCAATTGCTACTATGGCGGTCATTATCTTAGTTGTACTTGCAATAGCTTTTCTACTATGGGCGTTTTTTTCATATAAAACCCTTCCACTTATAGTATCTAAAACAATTGCAGCACCAGCCTCAATTTTGGGTGGAGCAACACTTTTATTAGTAGTAGTTTCAATAGAAATAACCTCTTTAATAGGATAATCTTCTTCAAAGTCATTTCCGGTCACCATATTAAAATTGGTTATCAATAATATACTAACAAATAATGTATATAATATCAATTTCTTAATCAAAAACTCACATCCTCCTGGTAAAGATATTGTAATAATATAAATATATGAGCTTTATAAGAAGTTTATAAATAAACTAAATAAAAGTTATATTTTTTTATTAATGTATAACATAAAAACGCCGATATATTTTTCGAGGGGGAAACGATACATGAATGAACAAACTATTTATTGTAGTGAATTTGTAAAAATCTACTCACTAAACGATGAAGTATACTTCGAATCATTTAAACCTGGCCTTTCGATGGAACAAATCTATGAAATATTTTCCATGAATACCTTTATAATTATAACAGACCACAAATGTCTAAAGAATGCCGTAATCAACGCCCCAACTCCCCCTCAAAAAGTTGGGGCTTTAAAAGAAAGAATAATGATAAGCCTTATAGAAGAAGATACCAAAGCAACTTTAACTCTTAACGTACCCGAAGAAGATTTAAAATTTGAAAATCGTAAAGACCTTATCTTAGAGGTTTATACTGCTTTAAAGAAAAGTGGCATAGTCTTTGGGATCAAGCAAGATCTTTTTTTTCAGGAACTTAAAAATGAGGTACCCTATATTATTGCTACTAGTGTGCCTCCTGAAGATGGCCGAGATTGTATAATTAATATGTACCAATTTGATGAACCAAAACCTGAAATTAAAGAAGATGGAAAGGTAAACTTTTATGAATTGCAATTAATACATAAAGTAAAAGTTGGAGATTGGCTGGGCGAAAGAATTGAAGCCACTAACGGTACTCCTGGCAAATCAATCTTTGGAAAAAACATCCCTGCCTCAAAAGGCAAAACATTCCCATTAAAATACGACAAAGCTACAGTATATGAAACAAAACAAGATAAAAAAACCGTACTGCATTCAAAAATCAATGGTGCTGTTGCCTTCAATGGCGATTTAATTTCAGTCTCAAACTATCTTGAAATTGATGGTGATGTTGATTTTAAAACAGGTAATATAAGCTTTGATGGATATGTATCTGTTAGTGGAACTGTAACTGATGGCTTTTATGTAGAAGCTACAAAAGACATAGAAATAAATAGTATTTTAGGCCTTGGTAACGTAAAAGGAATAACAAGTCTCGAAGGAAATATTTATATCAAAGGTGGCATTGCATCAAAAAATCGTGCTGAAATAAATGCAAAAAAAAATGTATATACTAAATTTGTTGACAATGCAATAATAAATTGCTGCGGCACAGCATATATTGGTTTTTACTGCATAAATAGCCTTATTGAAGCTAAAGAGGTAATAGTTGAGTCTCCTAAAGGAAGCATTAATGGTGGAATGATAAAAGCAGAAATAAAAGTTTCAGTTCCTAATTTAGGCTCACAGTTAGAAAAAAGAACTGTTATAGAAGTAACTGGATTTAACAGAAAAATGCTCACGGAAGAAATGGAAAATGTAAACAATAAAATATCAGAATTAAAAAACACTCTGATAAAACTAAAACAATCACTTGCAAAATTAGATTCTATGGATACACTAACATCAGAGCAATCTGATCAATACAATAAAAGATACCAGAAACTTCTTTTTGTTACAGAAGAAATAAAGCTTTTAGAGGAATGTAAAAAGAATATTACTAGATATTTAAAAACTAAAGGTGAAGGTGAAATTTCCATATTTAAAAAAATCTACCCTAATTGCATGCTGGTAATTAAAAATCGTCAGACTGAAATCCGTTCTCCTCAGCTTACTTCAACCTATTTTGTACAAGACGGAGAAGTCAGAGTAATATAAAAAATAATTCCATAAACTAGTTAACCTCCCGTTTAGTAAAACTTTCTACTCATAATAGAGACGTTTTTAGAAAAAATAATACTAAGGAGGTGATAGTCATGGCAAATAACAATAATAATAGTAAAACTCAGTTTGAAAATATGAAGTATGAAATAGCTAAAGAAGTTGGCGTTAACTTAAAGCAAGGTTATAATGGAGATTTAACTTCAAGAGAAGCTGGTAAAATAGGTGGAAATATTGTTAAAAAAGTATTCCAAACTTATACTGGAAACAGCTACCCAGCAGAACGTTTAGGCGATACTTCAAGATAGTTTAAGCAATAAAAAAAATAGCAGGGGATGATCCCCTGCTATTTTTTTATACTTTTTCATCACCTTATTATTATGCTAATTATAGTACCTATAACAACTGCATATGAAAATCTAAATTTAGCACAATCTTTCTTGTAACTAAAATCAGTATATGGAGCAAGATAAAAACTTTTAACTGTCAATTTTAAATAATTAAATAAATATCCTACTCGTTCTTTAAAAATTCTATTCTTTATTATTAGTATTATTGCAATTCCCCCCCCTGCCAAAAAAGAATATATCATAATGTAAGCTAGATCTCTTGGTCCTAAAATAGCACCAATTGCACAAAAAAGCTTTATATCACCAGCACCTAGCATTCTCAATGCAAAAAAAACTATTAATATAGCAAAAGGAATTATAACACCAATAAAAGAATTTATTAAACCTTCTCTTCCACCTATTAAAAAATTCACAATAAACCCTAACAGCATAAAGGGAAAGTTAATGCTGTTCTTAATCTTACTACTCTTTATATCACTTATTAGTGCAAATAAAACTAATACAAATACTATTGCATAAGGTATTATAACCTTTCCCTCCTTTTACTGTGTGTGTTTAATAAATGTGAATACTCCCTTGGCTAGCTATCAAATACAATAAATGTATATTCATCATTTGCAAAAGCTATCTTATCATTATTTTTAATTTCCTTTTCTACATTACTCTCTAGCTTTATACCATTTACAAAACTACCATTTGTTGAGTTTAAGTCTTTTAGGTAATAACGTGCATTTTTTGATATTATTTCTGCATGAACTTTTCCAATAGCTCTGTTCTGTGAAACATAGTCAACCATCTCTTGTACTCTTCCTATTTTAAAACACGGTTTATTTATGGTTATCTCCTCAATTACCCCATTTTTTTTGCTTAATAGAATAGGATTTTTTAATGAATTATCAAGTAATTCAGTATCTCCTTCACTATAGTTGGATAAAAGTGTTGTTTTGTCATCTATAATCTCATTGGTTCTGGTATTTTCTAATTGAGGTTTTTCTATTTTCTTTGGCACTTCAATTTTTTGCTTTTGTATAATATTTTGATTTTGTAATGTTTTATTCTTGTTTTCGTTGGATTTAGCTTGAGCTATTATATTTTTTTTATTTAATACATTTTTCCATAATAGAACACTTATTGCTCCTAAAATCAATATTACTGCAAAAGAATTTACTACCATATCCTCTCCTAAAGTAGCAAGCTTTCCCGATGCAAAAACAGCTATTGCCACAAAAAACAATACTACCTGTAATATCACACCAACTATTATTGAGCTAGTTTTATATTTAGTTTTTGTGTTGGTATTATTATCATTCTTTAATGTTTTAGATTTTTCTAATGGCCTTTTTGCAGGTATATCTCTTTGTTTTATAATGGCTTTATTGACTTTTTCCTTGGTGTCTTTCTGGTTTATAAAAGCTTGTTCTGTACTTGAAATATCAAAAGATTCCACCTCTACCTGTCTATTATCTCTTTCCTCTTTTTTATTCATATCCTTTATAAGTTTAGAAAAATCCAATATATTAAATACATCTGTCTTTAAATAACTTAAAATCTTTTGAAGAAAATTATCACTGTTTCTCTCATCAATGTCTGCTGTATACATAATAAAATTCATTATATAATCTTTGAATATGTAATTTATGTCACCTTGGCTTTTTACAGGTATATATACTAAAAAAATCTCCATAGTTTCAGGATTTATATAAATAAAATCATCACTTAACAAAAATGATTCTTCGTTCAAAAGGAAATCCTTGCATCCTAATATTACTTTTAGCATGTCATAAACAATTTTTAAAAATTCGTTTCTAAAAAGCTTTTTTTTCTTCAAGAATTGCTTTAACGATATTTTTGAAGTAATATTGTAATATAAGTTTATCTTTTCATCCTTTCTTCTAACATCGAGGGCCAAAATATTTGATACATGATTTTGTGACAGCATATCTACCTGATAGTTTAAAATCATTTCATCTACATTGCAGCTTACAACAAGATAATTGGCAGTTGCGCCGCTTTCATAGGAAAAATCAAATCTATCTTTTAACATAATCTATTCCCCCTTATTAATTTAGGGCTTACAGTTAACACATGGATAGTATCCTTCCTTTGCAGCATCTTTTCTGCTGTTAAATCTAGCAGATACATCTTCAAAACACCCCTCAATATGGTAGTACCTAGCATCATCAATAATATTACCGTAGTAATAACTTTGCTTTGAAATTCTTGCACCTCCAAATCCGTATGTGTTTATTACAAGATTATCAAAACCTTTTACAGGTAAACCCTGTATAAATGATATAAAACTAATTCCTTCTATTGTATTTTGCCACTCATCTTCTTTTATCATAGGCATTGTAAATATGTATCCTAAATTATATTGCTTTGCTATGTAATTGTACTTTATAGTATATCGTTCAAGATCATCCTGTATCATTTGTACAATTGTCTGCCGTCTTAATAAATCAAATATGTGTGGCTCAAATACTCTGCAATGAGGATATTCATTAAAAATTTCATTTCTATAGCCTTCTATCCATTCACCAGTTACTACATCATATACATAAATAAAATCACTTAAAGTAAAATTTATTATGAGATTACTGTTTTGGTCGTAATGTGAGTAAGGCTTTTTAGGTAGCCATATTTCCATCATTTCAGAATATCCTAAAGGCGTTTGAACATTTTCCCATGTGTGAACATGGTATCCATCAAATCCAGTTACAATTTTAACAGGATTATGTATTTTAAAGTTTTGTTGTTCTATTTTATTTCCCTCTATGTTAAGATTCATAAACATAGTTTCATAATATCTATCTAAAGCATATTCTAAATTTAAATCTATATCTAGATAGTGCTTTTTAGTATATTGGTCTCCAACAAGTTCTTGGCTATATTCCCTATATAATAGGGCGTTAGATGCATCTTCCACTGCCACTCTTAAAATATTAGTATATCTTTCCTTATAATTTTGAGCTTGTACACTGTTTTTTTGGGAGGTATCCAAAAGTACTGATGATGGAAGCAAAATAATCATAGCTATCATTGCCATATCAGTAATCTTCATTTTGTATAGCACCCCCATATCTAGCAAAAATCATAGTGTCTCCTCTTCCTCCCATCAGGCTTGAAAAAACCATAGCTTGAGATTTAGTCCTATTGACAACTATAATTTCAAAATTATCACCTATATTCATTCTATAATCATTATTTTCATTATAAATTTTGTCTAGTATTTCTTTTGTAAAATACTTTTCATCTATTACTACAAAAGTATTATCAGGGCTATATCCAGCGTCCCCAGGGTATAATGGATAATATTGTTTTTTTGTATGTATAATTTGTACATCGTACAAATATCCAGTTTTATTTAGTCCATTTAAAAACCCCTCAAGACTTGATTTAGATACAAATCCCTTTAATCTTACATTTTCAACAAATTTACTGCTCTCATTATTAATAAATTTATAAATCTCCTGATCTTTAAACCAACTCATTCTGTATATAGGTGCAACAAAAAGAAGCAACACTGCAAGCAAAATTGCTGCAAATTGTGATAAAGGATTGTCCTCCATAATTACACCTTCCCTGTTTTTATATTAAATCACTGTTGAGTAAAGGTTACTCCATCAACAATATCATTTGCATTTTTGCTAACCGTCACCATAAAATCTGCTGTTGGATTTATATAGTTTGCATTCAAGCTATCACTTACATTATATACATCATCTTTTGTATATGTCCTTGTACCTCCTGATGCCTTAGTTGTAACAGTTATTGTTACATTTGAAGTATTACCCCTTATATAACTTACCACTTGACTACCCTTTACAGTAGTGTCATGAAGCTCTCCATAGTTTGTCTGGGTAAGCCTTTCTTGTAAATCTACCATTTGTGCGTCAGAAGTTCTGAACATATCTCTTCCCATTGTAAAAAGGTAAACAACAAATCCTATTACAGCAAGAGTTATAAGCACCGACACTGCAATTTTAATTAGCTTCATTACATCATCCATGATTTAAATCCTCCTTATTTTTATATTGTAGAGATTGCTTCAAACATTTCTACCATACCCGTCAAACTTGTTAATATTAGTGGTAAAACTAAATACAATAATAATGTCATCCAAAGAGGTATGAAAGCAATGCTTTTTCCTATTGACACTTTTTTTAATACCATTTGCTCGTTTAGTACTTTTCTGTTATCTTTGTAAAACTCTCTGTCTATTTCAAGTGAGTCAAATGCTTCATTTATGTCAAGCTTATTAGTTGCCATTAAGAGGTTATCCACTATATTTTGAAAATCTTTATTTTTAGCATCTTTTTTTAAATCATTTAGAGCACTTTCTGGATCATGGAAGTTATTTAAGCACTTTACTAAAATACCCTTGAAATAATTACTAAATTGAACTAACCATTCTAAAACAACTTTCACACTGGTGTTTTTATGATGCATAAGTAAAATTATAATTGTATGAAATTGAAATATCTCATCTTGTATTTCAGACATCCTTATACCTTTTTTAAAATACAAAAAACCTATTGGCAAATAAGAAAACATCCAACTTCCAGCTAATGCAATAATTAATTCTAATAAATTCATGTTTTCATTATTTGTATCTTCAATCTTTCTTTTTATCCTTTCTGCATAAAACATAACTTCTCGTTCATTTATGCCAAGACTTCTTATTTCTTTTGCAATACTTTCTTTAAGTTCATCACCTTTTAGCTTTGTACTTTGAAAAAGTGCAACAACTTTAGCATCAAATTTATTTATTTCTGCCATATTCATAACATCTTCTTCACTTAAATTTCCAACCATAGCAAATATGTTGTTGTTTTCAAGGCCATAATTTGCATTTGACATTATGGCATTTTTATTTATTATGTGTGCGTAATAAAAGAGTGAAATTATTATAAAAAATGAAGCTGTTGCTGCAATTATTCTTTGAAGATAAATGCAATGTTCATTTAAGTATGTCCCAGATTCTTCTATTAGCAATTTTAATTTGAGTCTTTTAACACTTTTTTTACCAGGTACAAATAAGTCTACAAACCTTTTAATAAAAGGTTTTTTTAACGCTTTGTATTCCCATATTTTTTCACTTTCCTTTTTAGCACCCACATCTGTTTCTTCCTTGAATTGAGTTATTAAAATATAGCAAATAAATATAGTAAAAAGTATTAAATTTCTAATAAAGAAAGCCAGTGAACTATCGTAAAAAGATGCTGCCGCCGCAAAATTTGACTTAACCCAATAAGACAAAAGGGGTGGAAAAAATATTGGTATAACACTTACAAGGGGCAGTGACTTTAAATAAAAGTTTAGTTTCATCCGCTTTATCTTTTCGTTATTTATCTCTTCCATTATATGATTTAGATTTTTTATATAAAGAGAAGTACCATTAATCTCTTTGTCTCCATACTCAATTACAAGGTAAGAAAAACCTGCAAGTATTTTTAAGAATTTATCTTTACAATTTGTATAATATAAAGACAGCTTTTCTTTTGGATTGCTCGACTTTAAGATATTGTATATTTCATAAAGCTTTGGAGACATTTCAGGTTTAGCCTTTTTTGCAGCCTCATATATTGCTATATCAACCATTTTAAACAGATGATACTGTTGCTTTAAATCATTTATAGACTCAGGTAGATAGTTTAAAAGTTTGTCTCTTTTGTTTCCTATAAGCCTTTCTAACATTATATTATTTAAAAAAACACATAAAACAAGCATTGTAAGTCTAGTATAAAAATCTCTTCCATAAAGATTAAAAAAAAGTATACATGCAAAAATACTTACCGAAAAAGATAAAAAAACAATTACAATTGTTTTCGACCTTAATTGACTCTCATCATATGAAGGCTGTGCATAATAAAGCTTACCTTTAACTCTTTCTAAATACTTGCCAATTAAGGGAGTTGTGCTAAGTTTTTTGTAAACTTTTGAAGCATAGTTTTGTTTGCTTTTTTTATTTATACTAACATGAATGTTTTTATTACCAGTATTACTCAATAAAGACATTAAAATAATAAGAAAAAAAGCCATACAAAGCATTACTAATGAAAATATCAAGAAAAACATCAGCCATTCACCTTCTTTTCTCTCAATCCATTTTCCTCAAGAAACTTTAGAAACTCTTCCCGGTCTTCTTTGACCATTCTCTTTAGCATTTCTCTTACATTGTTTTCACTTATTGGATTTTTGACAGTATATTCATCCTTTTCACTGTCATATTCTATAATATTTTTTGAATTAAATAGCTTCCTTTCAGTAGTTTTTTGAAAATACTGATACATTGTATTCATAAAATGTCCTATTTTTTTTGTAGTACTCTGATCTTTTAAAAAGTCCTCACTATATTCTTGAGTTTCTATAGGTATACACTCGGTTATTCTTTCTATATACCTTTTCCCATGTTCATTTTCTAAATGTATATCAAAATTAATTACTTCTATTACCTGCTCTTCTGCAATTGATTCGTTATTAAATAACCCTGTTGATAGGAGAGAATTTCTAAGGGACTTAATAAGCATTTTAAATGTCTTTGCATGATGGCTAAAAACTGTAAATAATGAAGCCACCTGACCGCTTTGAATCATCCAGCTTGCCACTTGGTGGCTTGCAACTTCTCCAATTATGTTAACAGATCCATCTGTTTTTTTAGCAACATCTAATGCAGCTTGTCCTGATACTGTATCTGTTTCCCTCATAGTAATAACATTTCTCATGGGAAATCTATTTCTTATATGAAGCTCAAAAGCAAGCTCTAAGACTCTCAAGTTTAAAAAACTATAAATGTACTCAATCATTGCAAGAATAAGAGTGGTTTTACCTGTTCCCTGACTTCCTGTTACAGCTGTAGTTCTACATCCCTTCATAAGGTAAGTTAAAAACTTTATAGTAATATCAGAACCTTTTCCATTTATTAAACCCTTTAATGTTTTGTCAGGTGTCTCAAATTTTCTAACAAAAAATGACCATGATTCACAAAAAGGAGGTCTTAATACAACAATTCGACTTCCATCTTCTAGTTCATTAACTATATAACCTTTTGATTTTGAGAGATTCCCTGGATTATCGTAGGAATAAATCTGAGTGCATATTCTCTTTAACTCTGCTTCACTTCTAAATGACAAAAATCTTAAGTGAATGCTTTTTCCCATGAAAAATATCCATACAGAATCATAGGCTCTTGGTATTTTATCTGAATCCATCTGATTAATATAATCTTCCATTTCAAGAGAGTTATCTACAGCAAAATTCTCAGGTATTCCACTTACACCACCACTGACTCCGTCAATGGCCATATATAAAATTTCATCTATGCAATTGTATCCATATTTTAACGAATAAATCCTTTGCACAACTATTTGTAATTTATCTTCAAAGGAAAGATTTATATACTCTTCATCATATATTTTTTCTATGTCCTTTTCATCAATACAATAATAATAATCAGACTTATTTTTCTTTGCTTCATCTAAATTGTACTTTTTTATTAAGGAATAAAGAGCCGATTTTCCTACCTGCTTTTTATAATGATATAGCAATATATCAAATTTATCCTGAATCGAAAGGTATTTAGGATGATCAAAATAAATAATAAAGTTAATGTTGTTTTCATCTATTTTGTAAGTTAGACTAATTAAATCTAAAATGAAGTCTTTTACAAATATTTTATCCTGTAAGTTTCCATGAGGACAATCCTGAATGGCTCTTTCAAGTCTGTTTTTTTTGTTGAGTCTTTTTTCGTATTCATCAAGGGACAGCCCTTTAGAATCCATGGCAGTTTTTATTATATCGTCAGTTGTACTCTTGACAAACTCTGATATGGCATTAATATTATATTTTTCAACATCTACAGAGCCTTTTGACAATTATACTTCCCTCCCTTTTAAACTTCTTTATCTTTTTTTGAATATATCCTTAATTGAGCTAAAAAGTGATACATACTCTATTGGTTTTTCTACATATTTTGAATCTAATTTAAGTTCCTTTAAAATATATCTGCTAAGTTCATTAAGCTCTTTTATAAAAATGAAATTTTTATCATCCGGTCCAACATCATAATTTGACATGAAAAATTTTATCACCTCATGATTATTGTAATAATCCATAAAGTTAACATTCCTAGGAATAGAATACATCTGCTCTTTTATACTAAAGAATGCCAAAATATTTTTTTTATTATATAAAGACTCCATTTCATAATTTCCCAAAAGTATGATTTTTGTTTTATCTTTTATTGCCTCTGTTTCTTCCCTTTCAAAATATGACTTTAGTAATTCAATATTTTGGTTTAGGTTAATAACAATAATATCTGAAAGTTTTAATGCCTTTTCTGTAATTTCAAAGCTGTCTCCTGAACTTAAATCACATATAGTAACATCATATTTTTGTCTTGCACAAGTTAAAATATATTGTATAGAATTCGACATGCTTTCAAATGATGCCAATGTCTTTTTTGACGTTCCAATTAAAATGTCAAGCCTGCCTTCTATTAGATTTTTTGTATAGTCTGAAAAATTTGCTGGAGTCAACTGTCTTGTCATAGCAAGCCTTTCTAATGCATCTATTCCTGTCTCATCAAATAATACCGACTGCAAATCTTCAATTTTCTCAAAGTATGCACTTTCCATATTGCTCATTTCATGCTGAGAATGCATTATGAGAGTTTTTATGTTATACATAACTCCCATATAAGTTGCCAGGGCAACTGCATTAGTAGTTTGTCCTGCCTGACCATGACGAGGTCCCCAAAAGGATATTAGTATCTTATTTCTCATTACACTCAATTCCTCTCTTCTTCACTTAAATGCTCCATATCAACCTGATTAGTAGGAGGTGGGGAAGACTTTTCTTTACTCTTTGATTTTACATAAGTAACTGGTGAAGCTTCCTGATTTTCATCTAAGTATAGTCGGGTTTTTAAAGTTCCCTTTTCTTCTCTTATTTCTGATAATACAGCCTCATATCTTGTTCTCTCTTCATCATTTGTCTGAATTATTATAGTAGTATTATCAATTATACGTATTACTCTTTTTTTAGAGAGCACTATAAATCTATCTCCATTTTCTTTCACATATTCAATATCAATATAATCTCCTTCTTTTACAATGCCACTTACTAGACCTCCATCGATTCTGCAATCACTTAAACGATCATCCTGATTAAACTGATCCTTTTGATCTAAGACCATAGAATAAGTTAATACTGTATTCTTTTCGATTGTAAATTTTGCTGGTTTTCCTTCAATTGATTGTATAGATGTAACTGAATTAGACGGCAAGTAGACAAGAGGTACTTCTTCCATAGTAATCATAGAACTATCAATTACTATACCCTGTTCAATCCTTTGGGCTACCACTACTACCCTATACTTTTCTTCATTATCATTTATATTCACATTATCGGTGACAAACCTTTGTTGTATTGTACTAAAAGCATCTGCTCTTTTTAGAAATATAAATGCCGTTGCCGATATACTAACAAGAGAAACTATCATTATTATAATTTTTATTTTAGACCTTCTACCATACATATAGGCACCTCACTATATAGCTCAATTTTAAAACCTATCAACCCTTAAAATAGCTATCAAATATTTCCTTCTGTAAAATAGGTTGCTTCCACTAGGTGAATTTAAGCCTACTTTTACCTACTTGCAATTAATTTTTTGAATGTTTTTTTGTCGGCTTTTAATTCTTCTTTAACAATTATGTTTGCTATATCAAAAATAGCAACATTATGGTCTACAGAAAACTTTTCTAAAGATATTTTATTATCGAGTCTATTATTTGTATCAGCCACCATGTTTTCTAGTTTAAATGGTATAGATATTCTTTTTCCACCTGATATGCTTAAGAATTTTTCAAGGTAGTTAATTTTTATTTTAGACTTAACACACCTGTTGTAAATTATATTTAACTCAATTTTTTCTCTGTCCTTTAGCAATTTATCTAGAAATTCTTTGTTTTTATAAAGATTTATCTGATTAAAATCCTGAACTAAAAACTTATTATTTGCATTATAAATACTTTCATAATTTATACTATCATCATCAGCTATAACTAAAACTTCATCATAATCGGGTATATAAGCTTTAATTTTTTTATAATCAATACACTCTAAAAATGGATAATTTATAGCCATATCAAATCCATTTACCTCCACCGTACCTTTACTCTGAACCAATATTCTTTTAATATTAAAATAGTAAAAAAGATTTGACTTTTTCGTAGCCTCTACAACTAGAATTCTCTTACCCGCGTTAGCAAGAATTTTAGCAGTGCATAAAGCTATTAGAGTTTTTCCTACTCCTGAAGTTCCAAAAAAAACTGTATAACTCACTATTATCCCATCCTTTTCTATTCTGAAAATACTTTTGATTTAATGCACGTGCCATTTGTTTAATTCTTAAAACAGGCACATGTGCAGAGACATTCATTCACTCTATTTACTTAATATAGAGCTTAAAATTGATTGAGCTTTACTTGCAGCATAATTTCCCAAAGGAGGATAAATGTCAAGTCCTATAAACCTTAGCACAAAATATACCGAAACAATACCAATAAAAATGACAAAAAATATTTTTAAAAAGATAAAATATATATCGGCAAATTTATACAATATATTACCGCTATGTTTATTTAAATTATATTCAATTATAAAATTAGATTCTCCGGCTTTTATCCTATTGTTATCTTTAAATATTTCTTTTTCAAGTAAAATTTTTTTCATAAGTACAGGTTTGTGTTTCCTCTTAATAAAAATCACCTCTAACACAATTACAAAACTTTCACATCGAAACAATAACCTATTTATATTGAAAAAAACATATTAGACGTTTTTAAGAGTTTTTATTATACGATCCTTAATAGATGTTGACCTTTGAACATTTGGGAAAAAATCATGCAGCATATCTTCAAACACACTACTACACTCTTTTGAAAGGTTAAATGGTATGGGATTAAAAGGTGCTTTATAGCAATTTAGATTTGGCATATTTGACTTTACAAATTCAAACATAGAGTCATCACTAAAAGTAAAATAATACTTGTTTTTTGATATTTTATCCGAAGATTTAAGTATTTCTTCAAGCCCAGCAAATTCCCAGTCCTTAACACCACTAACTATAATTCTTTCATTTGATCTCATAAACTCCTCCATATTACACTTACTAAATATGCCCATATCTAATACCATGTATTTGTATTCCTCTTGAAGTATATTTGAGATATTTATCATACCGTTAAAAGGGTAATAATCAATTCCGTCAAGTGTAAAATAATTACTAGATTTTTCTTTCACATTTTTATATGACTTTTTAATTTCGCTAAAATTTCTGCTCTTATGCATTTCTACAAGGGCAGTTTTAAAACCAGTACTTTTTAGAAATGATGCCAAAGATATAGCTGTATGTGTTGTACCTATTCTGTTTATAGCACCAGCAACTGAAACTACAACTGTTCCTAAAAAGTTATTAGGTGTACTTCTTAGATTGTTTTTGCTTGAAGCTTGTCCCTCTCCACTCAAATTTTTATATCTAATTAAATTTATGTCTTCTAAAAGCTTTGTTACCGATTCATATCTTTCCTCTGGATTTTGCCTTGTACACTTATCTATTATTCTTTCAAATTCTTCAGATAAATTTAAGTCAAAACATCTTATAGGCTTTATTTGATATGGTGGCTCATTTGGACCTATTCCTGTTAAAAAATGATATAGCGTGATTCCTAGACTATATATATCAGTCCTTTCATTTGTCTGTCCAATTCCATATTGCTCGGGTGCTGCATATCCCTTTGTTCCTATATATACTGTATCAATATCTGAAGAAGTCTTAAACTCTCGTGCTATTCCAAAATCAATAAGCTTTATTCTTCCCTCTGTTGTAAGCATAATGTTTGATGGCTTCATATCCCTGTATATTATTGGATTTGGCTTAAAAGAGTGAAGATATATTAGTACTTCACATATTTGAGCAGCCCACTCTAACACTTTCTCTTCAGGAAATTTACCAAACTTTTTTATTTCTTCACTGAGAGTTGTGCCTTCAATGTAATCTACAATCATGTAGAATTTTTCTTCATCCTCAAAAATATCAAAAATTCTCGGCAATGCTGGATGATTAAGCTTCTTTAAAATATTTGGCTCAACAAAAATATCTATCTTAGAATGTGAGTCTTTAATTATTTCCTTAATGGCCCACAATGTTCCAAGCTTCACGTTTTCAGCTAAATAAACAGTACTCATTCCACCCTTGCCAAGGATTTTTATTGTCTTGTACTTTCCTTCAAAAAGCTCACTATTAATCATTTTAATCACCATGGGTTATAATTTATAGAAAAATTTATTTTTGATATGAACATAAGAATACATAAGATGTAACGTTTATAATAATATTATACCATTATTTATAACAAATTCACAACCTATTTTTAAAATTTGGGTGTATTTAATAAAAGTGTTCAAAAATATTCCAGAAACTTAAGTTTAACATGCTCTATCACTTGCTCCACAATGTTTCTTCCATATATTTGAACACTAAAATTGTATGCATCCTTAAAATTTTCAAGTGTACTCGTTGATTAAACATCTAACGGTATTACTTTAATATCCTTTCTTTGTCTATATTTAATTTAGCTGGTATTGTTGTACGAACAATAAATTTTGAATATCCATCATTTTCAGAATTTTCAACACCATAAATATCAATTTGATACGGAATGTATTCTTTAAAAAAGATTAACCCTTTTTCATATTCTTTAAATAATAAATTATCATAATTTATCTTAATGTTCTCATATCCAACACTATCTAACTTACTTTCTACATTAGCATAATATTCCTTTTCATCTGAATCATTATTATCCATAAAGTAAGGTGTTTTATTTGCATAAGCTTTATCTACCATTAAGTCCAAATATAATTCAGTACTATAACCATAATTGTCTTTTGAATGCTTATATTTTATATCCCTTATTATAACATTTTCATTAAAATCTAAATCTAAATATATACCCAACTTTTTTATATCAGTTATATTATTTTTATTGTATATCCAATAAATTATAAATATTATGGTACATATAATTACTATTCCTGAAAAAATAAGTAAACCTTTTTTCATATAACAACCCTCCCATAATTAGTAGTTATAAATAAACATCTAAGTTTTTATGGAACTTCATAAGCACTATCAATTAGGTCATTTATATTATTAAATCTATTGCCAATTGATGTTATATCATTCTCAGTGTACACAACAAAACCCAAGCTTTCTCTACTTTCAGCCCCAATATTTTCACCCCAGGTTTTCCAACTACCATTAGCCCGAGAACTATGCTCAACTCGCCTCCTAAATATACCTCTGTTTCTTCTTACATGTAATCCATCTACTGCTACCAGTCTCCCTATATTGTTATTATTAAAAAAATGTGATGCCATATTATTTTGATAATCTTGATGTCCACCGTTACAGGATAGTAAAAACATAGCATCAATGTTTTTTGATTCTAAATTAGCCATTAAATTATCTCCACGACCACGACTATCTAGTATAAGCTCTGGGTTACCATGAACATTTATAATAACTATAGAAGCATCACCCATCTCATTCCAATTTCTTGTAAAAACATCCACGTCATCATTTTCAATATGTATAGCTATTATTTCTCTATCGTCATATCGTCTCTCTAGCAGCTTTAAATTTATTCTTGCAGCCTTAGCCTGATCATCTCCATAAAAATAATAAATAGGATTTGTGTCTCCTGAATCTTCAGGTAATAAAGGTCCCATAAATTCACTTGAAAGAGTTCTCCCTTGACCATCTTCAATACTACATTTGTTAAATCCAGTTGGGTCAACATACTTTACAGGATTATTTGACACATATGCATACAGGTTAAGTCCATCACCCCTATATGTGTCCTCTTGAGTAAATCTACCTAATACTGGATTATAGTATCTTGCCCTCAAGTAATACTGTTCTGATATTTTGTCATATTGTTCGCCTGAATATTTAAACCTGTTATCTACATTTTCTGTAAAAGTCAGAATATTTCCAAAGGCATCATATTCATAGGTGTTTAATATATTTCCTTTTATATCTGTTAACGCCGATACATCTCCATGTCCATTGAAGATGTATTGATATCTTTCTCCTCCTTTGTCTTCTTTTTGCAACAGACTATGCCCTCTTATATACCTGTCTTTAGCTTCAAAGTTTTGGTCAAGTTCAGACAATAACAAGGCTCCACTATATACAAATCTTGTATACTGTCCATTTTCAACTGTTGCGTTTCTTAACCCTTCCCCGTCATAAATGTTTTCTATATATGTACCATCTGAGTTTTGTACTTTTGTTAGTCTGTCAAATCCATCATAATGGTAATTCTTTGTTTTGTCCAGTGATAATTCTTTAATAAGATTTCCATTGTTATCATACTGGTATTCTGTTTTATAATTATTAATTGTTCTATTTAAAAGTCGATTATTTTTATCATAACTATAGCTCTCTCTTTCATCACAAAACTCCCTTAAAATCCTGTTTCCAGCATTGTCATATGTAAACTTTTCAATTTCTTGTTCCTTATATGTTGCCATCTTTAATCTATCTACTTCATCATATGTATATGATGTTTTTATTCCGTTTTCTTCTTTGATTCTTTGATTTCCGTTGGTATCATATTTGTATGTAGAGTTAAATATTTCTTTCCCATTAGACTGTGTATTTATACCTATAATGTTTTTATCTAAATCATATTGATATTTCGTAATTAGTCCATTTTCACCTAATACTTCAGATATTGTATTATCTTTATTATAGCTGTATTGAACTATATTTTCACCCTCATCTGTAACCCTTTCAAGTCTTCCTGTTATATCATATATATATTGTGTTATTTTATTGTTTAGTTGCTCTAGTTTTGCCAATTGTCCATTTTTGTTATATGAGTAATTTAGTACTTTATGTCCATTTACAGTCTTACTTTCAAGCCTTCTAGAAGGAGTATATGTATATGAATTTACATTTTCACCTGTAATTGACTTAGCCAAACTTCCGTCTATATAATATTCATACTTTTCAAGGTCCCCTGAATCATTCCACCTTTTTGTAATGCTATTGTCTTCATTATAGCTGTAGTATGTGTTTCTTTCCATTCTATCTGTTTTAAAAGTTATTCTTCCCTGTCTATCATACTTGTAGCTTGTTTTTTGCCCAAGTGCATCAGTTATACAATATAAGCGGTTTAGACTATTGTAGTCATAATTTGTTTCATTACCATTCCCATCAATAGATGATACAATGTTTCCTGCAAAGTCATATCCATATTTTGTTTGTACTCCGTTTGGTTCATTGATTTGTGCTATTTTTCCCCACTCATCTAGTATGTAGTTAGTTTTATTTCCATTCCCGTCAACCACTCCTGTTATGTTTCCATTTGCATCATAACAATACTCCTGACTCTTTTTACCTTCTAGCTTTGCAAGAGGAGTGGCTACATTAGTTATTCTTCCTGCAAGATCATATGCATATTCAATACTTTCAGAATCTATATATGCTTTTTTTATTAATTCTCCTGCAAAATTATACTCGTTTTTCTCAACTATATCTCCTAAGGCATTTTTAACCTCTAAAAGCCTGTTCATAAAATCATACTTGTACTCAGTGCCATCCCCATCATCCTTGTCTTTGCAGTAATTTTCAGGGCTTACAACCTTAGTTATATTTGAATTTTCATCATAAAAAAGTCTTGTTACAGAGCCATCTTCATCTACTACCCGTATTCTTCTATTCATACAGTCATATTCATATATTCTCTCTGCACCGTTTGCCAAGGTTTCCTTTACAAGGTTGCCTGCTCTGTCATATTGAAATGATGTTTTTCTGGTCTGAATGTTTTTTAAAGGAAATATAGGTTTTTCACCCTTCACATTTACCTCTTCTTCTGATATTATTACTTGCCTTTCCACCATTCTGTTTAATTGGTCATATTTATATTCAATTAAATAGCCTTCAGGAGTTATTATTTTCTCTATATTTCCATTTGCATCGTGTACAAATGATGTTTTAGCATAAATTTTCTTCTCATTTCCATTGTTTATATTGTTTTCAATAAATAAATCTTCCCTGTCAATTTCATGTACTACACTTTTTACTTTTCCTGTAGATGTATACTCCCAACTTGTAACTTTATTTTTCTCTTCATTTATTTTTATTTTTTCTTTTGTTTTATTACCTAAACAATTATATTGGTATTGTACACTTCCGCCAGTTGAATCCCATACTTCTACTATCCTACCTAAGCCATTATATTTATAATCGATTGTGTTTTTTGTCTTTGGATAGCTTTCTTTGGTCACATATTCATTTGACCTCATTTCCTTTACAAGTCTGTCATTTTCATCATATCTATATTGACTTATATTATAGTATATAGTTCCTTTTTCTAATTTTAGAGGAACCCTTTTTTCTATTAAATTTCCTGACAGGTCATATTTATATAATATACCTGGCCTATCATTGTCATTTGTTCCACTTTCATAACCCTTTGCATCTATTTCTTTTATAATCCTTGAATCTTCATCATAAATAAACTTTTTATACACATTTCCAAAAGCATCTTTTATAAGGGTAAGCCTGTTTAACTGGTCGTATTCATATTGGTTTCCCGGACCATCATCAGTGTTTTCATCATATTCTTTTGCCCCTATCCTTTTTACTATGTTGCCAACAGGGTCATATTTCGTCCTAGATATTTGTCCTGTAGGTAATATACTTTTTATTTTTTGATTATTTAAGTCATACTCATATCTTATTCCCTGTCCATCATCAGTTTCTTCATCATAGTAATTAGGGTTTATTTCTTTTATCCTGTTTCCCTGTAGGTCATATTTTATTGAAAATACACTTCCAATAGGGTCAATTATTTTTTGAATTCTGTCCATTCCATCATAAGTGTACCTAAATCCCTTTGCATCTTCTCCAAAATTTTCATATTCTTTTGGATATATAACTTTTATCAGATTTCCTATTAGATCATATTTGTAAATTGTAGTATTGCCATCTGCATCCTTTATACTGGTTATCTTGTTTATATCATTGTATTCAAATGCTGTGCTACCATATTTAGTTACACTACAGCAAACACGACCTAATTCATCAAATTCATACTTAAATTCATTTTCTTCGGGATCTATGTATAATGAAGGCTTATTTAAGTCTTCTCTATCATATTCAAATTTATGAGTATTTTCCTTTGCATCATTTACTCTTGTTATCCTTCCAAACTCATCATATTGATAACTTACTTTTGTAACAATGCCACTTTCTATCTTTTCTTTTTTGGCTGTTACATTTCCCCTCTCATCATATGTATATATTATTTGTCTACCCCTTGGAGTAGTTATCTTCACTGGCTTATTAAATTCATTATATTCATATGTTGTCTTATAACTAAATGGCATACTAGATATTTTCGCTATTGTGTTGCCATTTTCATCATATTCTTTATATGTTGTGTTTCCATTCCTGTCTGTCTTACTATTTTGATTGTTGTTTTTGTCATATGTAAATACTTCTTTTGTTCCATCGTCATATGTTATTTGTGTTAAAAGACCATCCTCGTTATATCCATATTTTCTTGTCATTCCACTCTTTGTCCATATAAAGACATTTTCTCTTTTGTCATCATTGTAAACTATTTTTAATTCACTTCCAGATACATCTTCCTGCCATACTATTCTATTATTTTCATCATATTTGTTTTTTACAAAGGTATTGCCATTCTGATCTGTTATTGTAATAAGATTTCCCTTTTCATATGTGTAGTTTATTTCACTCTTGTCAGGATATATTACTCTTTTTAATTGGTTATCTTCATTGTATTCATATATGTATTCTCTACCTGTATGGTCAGTTACTTTTGTAAACAACTCTTTTTCATATTCAAGTGATATTTTTTTATTTTTAGAACCTTCTAAGCCAATAAGCTTTCCTTCGTTATTATATAAAAATAGTAGTTTATTTGAATTTAAGTCTTCAATAACTACCAGATTTCCTTCTTTATTGTAAATATATTTTGTTTTGTCATGACGGCAAAGAGTATATAGTCCATTTTCATCAATTGTAATGTTATCATATACTCCCTTTGGTGCTATATAACAGTCTTTTTCTTTATTATAGTTAAATATATTTATATTGCCTTCAGGATATATAACTGCTATATTATTTTCATCTTTTACAATAGAAGTCTCAAAGTTTAACCTCCACCCTCTACCTATTATTCCTACATTTTCATCTTGTGAATTATAGTATCTCTTTAATTCAATATTTATCCCTGTACTAGGTATATCAATATCCTTTTTAACTGTATAAAAATTTCCCGTCAAAGCATTTATAGGATCTCCTGCAAAACAATTTAAAGCATTTTTAAATCCAATGCCCAATTTTGAGTATATAGAAGCTATCATACTCAATAACCCAGCTACAAAAGGGTTTTTTCTGTTTTGAAGCATTTTTTTAAATAGCTTCCCTGCTTTTTTCTCACACTCTTCATATAACAACGCTGCTTTTTTTATTTCTCTGGATTTATCAGCAAATTCACTATTGACTTTATTAACTTGACTTCTAATATGACTAATATCTGTGTCTATCCTATGTAACAATGATCTAACATAGTGTTCATCATATTTTTTACGTGTACTTAAAACTACATTATTTGTATTTCTAAGTATAGCTTTTTCACTATTTGTCAATATTTTATTGAGTTCATTTATATCGTCGGCTAATTTTTTAATCTTATCCGTATCAACTTTTATACTCATAATAATCCCCCACTTTAATCTGGCAGTTGTCTTTTACTTCGTCATCATATACTATTTGTGTTAAATACCATCTCAAATAAATTAATAATATTATAAATCTAATATACTACAATATTTATTTTACTTTCTATGTTTTCTGACGAAATGCTGATTTTAATGGATAAACTGTAACATGTTTTTTAATCATCATAAATAGATCCTTTTACTGTTATATTTATCTCATCAAGCAGCACTCCTCTTAATGTACCTAATGAACTATATGCATGATTACTATCTTCTAAATCAATATTCTCCATCCACACCCTTATATAATAATTGCCATCTGGCATATGTACATGAGTAAATGTGTTTACATTGTCTCTATTTATTATAATATCCACTTGTGTAGTTTCTGTTATTCTATACATTTTTTGTCCTTCTCTAACATATTCCCTATATCTGTATTCATCTCTACTACTTAGTGTACCTGATTCACTGTATCCTTCCATCACCATCTTCCAGTATTCGTGTGTATCTCCTCCACTTATCTGTTCATGGTGAATTTCTTCAACTGTTTTTGTATAACGTGAATTATCACTGTTTCTATCTAACACTGTCACAAGTTCTATTCCATTTACTCCTGTATTGTTTTCTGCCGTTAGTGTACCTGGACGTTTGCTAAAGCTGTTTCCCCTTTGGGATAATAACTGATTTCTTATGTTTACTGCTTCTCTATTGTTGTCTATATACATAATGTCTGTCTCATATCTAAATGAATTTATAAGGGAGTTGACAATGTCCCTGTGATCTTGGGTGTCTGTAGTTACAGGTTTGTATGTTACTGTCTCAACTTTAAAAGAATATGTTCCAGCAGGATTAAAATAGTATCCTGACTTTATAGGATAATCAAACCTTTGAAGCTCTCGATCTGTTGCAAAGACAGCTTTATCATATAAATCTTTTCTATTTATTCCTCCTCTTGCTGCTTCTCTTGCCTGCATATATTCATCTCTCATTGGACTTTCTATTGCAATTTTTATATCTCCACTATTTTGCTGTCTAAATATCCTTTGATATCTTCCAGCAATAGGCGTCGGGTCATATTCTCTTTTGTTTTCATCTAAGTGACACATCCACCTAATCACATCAAAATTATATGGCTCGCTTGTCCAATACATTTTTTTATTAAGTGAATCTGTTTTATTATTTTCTATTTCGTTTTTAAATCTTTTTGCAGCAATACTTCTCATTCCATTATATACTCTTGCTATTACATTTACAGTTTGAATTGTATATGGAGAAAAAACAGCATTTGTAGTATTTTGACCTCCATACGTCCATGAATATTCACCTTCTTCTGACTCTGTGTAGCTTTCTAACCTGTAGTCTCTTGTAACTTGTCCATCTGTTAAAATATTTCCTGAGGCTTTAGGCTGAGAAAAGTTCTCCAACCATACCACTCCTGGA
The DNA here is from genome assembly GCA_008125075.1 of Acetivibrio alkalicellulosi. Classification (GTDB taxonomy): domain Bacteria; phylum Bacillota; class Clostridia; order Acetivibrionales; family Acetivibrionaceae; genus Herbivorax; species Herbivorax alkalicellulosi. The sequence continues at coordinate 1,894,279 of VLTH01000002.1, forward strand.
TTATCTCCTAATGTACTTCTATGTATTGTTGTTTCTATCCTTGGGCGTCTAAAAACAGTTACCTCATTAATTCCAGCTGGATTATTCTCTCTAACATTGAAATCTTTAAAAAGACCAATATTATCGTTAGTATTTACCACAAGTCTTCCTCTTGTCGTATCATTTACCCAGCTGTATCTTCTAGTTTCAGTATCCTGTGGAAGGGTAAGTCTTGCTGTTATAACCGCTCCTCTGTTTAGTACACTATTATAATCTATAGATAAAACACCATATGGTATTTCAATATTCTCAACTATCTCTATTACTGGTATACCCGTTATCACAACCTCTATTATATTATCAGTATATCCTGGAATTATTCCTTCTCTTGGCTTAGGTTCTTCTGGATTATTCAAAACAAATCTTACTATGTTTTCTCCTTCTCTTATTCTTACTGATACTTTTGACTGCCTTATTCCATCTTCTATTATAAAGTTTTCATTTATGTACGTTTCAGGATTTTCAAAAAGACTATTTCCTTTTTCATCAAACGCTTCCCATCTTGCGGATGTAGTTACTGTATCTCCACTTTCACTTCTTGCCACTATTTCTATTTCTACCATCTCACCTGTTCTTACACTTGAAGGTGGTGAGTTTAAAAGTTCTACATATAGGTTGTCTGCAACAAGAAAAAAAGGTGCTATTGGCACTGATAAATAATTACCAGTATCCCTAATAAACATCCACCCATGTCCCCATGAATAATATGTAGGTGGCTGTATGACCTGCACATAGTTATACCACTGGTCTTCTTCACCTGTAACAGGATGCTTTAGCTTTGTTCCTGCATCATAAAAGCTTCTATTTGCAAAGTTTCCTGGAAAAAACAATAGATCCTTTCCCGTCTGATTGGCTCTTATTACGTCAAGTCCTTTCTGTATATTTTCCTCTAGTTCTTCCATGCCATTGAATATGTTATTTCTAAAATTATACCGTGATCTTAAATTATCCTCTCTCCAAGGTTCTCTATAATATGACCTTTCATTTATTTTAAGCCCACCCCAATTATCAAGAGGGAAATCAGGATTTTCAAAGTTATCTCCATCTACCGAATAGCCAATATATCTCGGTTGATTTTTCCCTTTGAATACCCTTATTGAATTTGGACTCACATTTGTGTGTCCACCATAAACTATAAATAAATTTCTATAAAATTCATTACTTAATGCAGAGTTTATTATGTCTTTGTTTATAGTGTACTTTCTATTATTTATTATTCTTTCACTAGGATAATAGTCTCCTTCCCAATCATATATTTCTGTAATGTCTAGATTAATTTGATTAATTGCTTCATCTACATTTTCAATCTTAAATGAGGAGAATTCTATTTGTTCTATTAAATTAACACTATTAGCATCTATTAAAAACATATGTGACGAAATAATTATAATAATTATTATTAGTATATACATAAGCTTCATTGGTGCAAACCTCCTATTTTACATATACAGATATATTTAAATCTGAATAACTTGGTCCCTCTACCCAAATTCTCAAATTTCCATAATTAATTATCTTTCTTGGCAAGTCATATTCTCTATCTGTTTTTTTTCTTGCATATGCCATTACTTCATCAACTAATTTATCATCAAGCTTACTTCTTAATATTTGTTCGGCTTCGTCAAGTCTTTGTTCTAATCCAGAGAAACCAAAACTTATAAGCATATCTATTTCTGGATAATTATTTCCTAATTCAAAGCTATCGCCACTAACCCTAAGTCTAGAACCAGTATCTATTGGTACAGTGTAGCCATTTATTATTTCTACTTTTTTGTCAACCACTTCTCCAGTGGTTGATATTTCAACTGTTCTTGTAGCTGCTATCCAACCTACTGATGCACCTAGCATTTCACTTACAAAACGTAATGGCACAAAGGTTCTATCTGATCTTATCACTGCTCTTGTGTCAATTTCATGGGGTCTTCCATTTTTATTTACTCTCTTTTCACCTATTTTAATAGTTATTACATCTATATCTTTCTTTATTGTCACCACTCTGTATTCTCCATCCCATAATACTTCTGCTCCTAATGCTTCACTTACAAATCTAACTGGAACCATAGTTCTTCCATTTTCATCAATATATGCTTTTACATCTGGAAAATTTATAACCTCACCATCTACTTTTACTGTTACATCTCTACTACCATTTACACTTAACACTGGTATAAATGACATTATTACCACAATCATTATTGCTGTTAATTTATTTTTCATTCTAAAATTCCCCTTTCAATTTTTGTTCTTTATATTGTAGCACTTTTTACATCTCTTCCAATCATCATTTCTACTTTCTTGTAGTTTTCTAAAGCATATTTAAGGGATTTTGTTTTTCTTGATATCATTTCACATATTTTTATGTTACTTGACCTTATTTCTTCACAAATCTTATTTATTGAGTTAACCCTTTGTCTTACATAGCTCTCAGTATATTTTCTACTTGTTTCTGTTGTTATCCTATTTGTATCTTTCAATATTTGATTTATTCTTTCTCCAAATTCAATTTCAAGGTTTTTCATTTTGTTTCTTAATTGTTCCAGTCTATTTAGGCTTGTTTTTAATTTATTAATTGATGACTTTCCAATTGTACCAATTACTTTTCTTTTAAAATTCTCTATTATTATAGAACTTTTATCTCCAAAGTTTTTTATAGCTTCTTTTTTAAAGTCAATTATATATTTTACTCCATTTTTAAAATCTTCATATTTCTTTTGAATTTGTTCCTTTGCGTTATCAACAATTGTATCAATAGTTTGAGATGCTTTCTTTGTTACTTTATCCCAAGCAGCAACCACAGTTTTCTTGCAATAGTTGACAAAGTTTTTGACTCCATTAACTAAACTAGAAATAAAATTTGAAATTGCTCTTTGAGCCTTATCTTTAAATTGTTCAATAGCTTTTACTCCATTTTGCACTGCATTTTTTACATTGTTCGCCACACCAAGTACAAAATCCTTAGCCTTTACCAACGCCTTTGTTGCTTCAGATACAAATTTTAAAAATGTTTCTCCAAGGCGTATTCCAAATTGTTTTATTTTTTCACCTGCTTCTTTTATTACTCCCACTACAAGACCAATTCCATTTATAGCTTCTGTTACTGCTTTGTTTGAAAAGTTTATGATACCATTTCCAACTTTTTTACTAAAATCAATAACTTCATTTACTCCCCTCTTTAATGTTTCATAGGAGTTATGTATTATTGTCTTTCCTGTATCTATTACTTTGTCAATCCCCTTATTTACGCTATCTACTACATTATTCCATGTGTTAACAACTGTATTCTTACAAAAACTCGCAAAGTTTTTGACTCCATTAACTAAACTATTAAAAAAGTTTGAAACAACTGTTGTCAGTTTATTTTTAAAATTTTCTATAGCTACAGATGCTGTATGTGCTGCATCTTTTACTCCACTTATTATTTTATCTCCTAAATCTCTTGCATAAGTTACTAGCTTTCCAAATACATCCTTAGTTTGTGACATAAATCTTCCAAACCACCTGCCTAGTGATTCTCCAATATCTTTTATAAAATTACCAAATTGCTCAATTTTTTGTATGACTAACTCTCCAAAATCTTTTAGTTTATCAATGGCAAACTTAATACCATCTCCTAGATTTCTCCCAGTTATTTTAATAAGATCATCTAAGAATAAACGTGGGCACATTCTAGCCAGTAATAGCGCCACTCCATATTCTGCTAAAATCCCATGTTTTTCTCTAGTGGCATATAGTGCAGAAGCACCAATAAAGTCAGCTAAAATAGGTATTGACAAAAGGGTTGCAAGTACATCTCCCTTTGAATATACACTTTCTCCATTTACAGTTTCATTGCTGCCTTGCATTAATCCCATAATGGTGCTAAAAATTTTATCTCTATGGTGTGGGTGAAGGGTCAATGCTTGCTCAGCAAATTTCTCAACAAATAAAGATAAGAAGCCTTGATCTGTACGTTCACTTAATCTACCCTCTTCTGTTAGAATGGAGTCTGGAAAATGATATTTTTTCAAGTCTCCTATATCTTTAATATTTTTTAAAAGCTCTACCAAATCACTAAAGTTGTTTATATTTGAAGGTACTCCCATTGGTATTACTGTCTGGTAATAATGTCGATTTGCTTCTGGAATAATATAATGCCCCAGAGGATTTACAAAATCATTCTGTCCATTGAAACTATATAATTTTTGAATTAACTCTTCATAATTATCTATTTTTTGAAACTCAGCTATAGCTTCAGGTGAAAATCCCTGTCCATCATAGCTAAAACAGTTGGTTATAAAGTCTCTGTATATTGAATTTATTGTTGTAAACTGTGCTTTATTTCCACCTTTCGAATGACCAGTAAGGATTATGTCTATATCTCTTTTGTGATATCCATTCCTCTCCATTATGCGATCAAAATACTCTACTGCTTGTCTTTGTTGCTGCGTATCAGTACTAAGACCTATCAGACCTTCTGCATTGTCACCCCATTCACCTGAGCCTGTACCTCTATAAACCACCATTATATTTCCATCTGAATCCTCAAATGTACAAGCATTAAGACCTTTTTTATCATAGCCCATATTCCAGCTTTGATTACCTATAGTCATGCTACCTAAACGTCCATTATTTTCCCTTGCATCTCTTTCAATTGCAGCCTTTATTAATCTATACTGACGTTGTCTTTCTTCAAAGTCTTGCATTGAACCTTCTTTGTAACCAGTTTCAGAGCCTTCATCAATTCTCCCCATATTTTTAGAATCGTTTAAATATTGCTCTTGATACATTGCATATCCATTTTTATCATCGTAAAACTTTCCAAGCTCATAAATTATATAATCAAGATCCATTCCATCTGGTACTTTAGTCCACTCAATATTTAAATAAATCAGTGTATTTAATAATCTTCCCTCTAGTGCTTGACTTTCAATATCTTGATTACCCTTGCTCATTTTATATCCCTCCATTTGTAGTAATCAAATTCAAATGAATCATTCATAGCAAAACCACCTCTTACTAAAACCGTTTCAGCATTTGATGGTCCTGTTAATACTTCACTTTGATTGGAATCATTTATTAAATCCAACTTACCCTCTTTTACATAAAAGACATCTAAACTACTCATGTATTTTTTTTCTTCTAAAACTTTACGCAACTGTTCTATTTTCTCGTCTTTATTAGCTTCATAATCTGGATCTTCAATACATATCGTCAATGTAAGACCTATTATTGTTGCTTTTGCATATTCAGAAATACTTATATCAGGTGTAACACTATTTGATACTGGTCTTCCTCCTGTCCTATAAAACACCTTGCTGTTAGAATAAACCCCAGCTAGAATTTCACTTATTTCTTTTTCAATTCTCTCTTTCATATAAAAGTCCATATAATTATCAACTATTTCACCCGAATCCTTATACCTGTATACAACAATACTATGTCCTGGAAACTTCTCAGAACTTAGTATCATCTCTGTATAAGGAGCAGTCCACACTTCAGTATTAATATTTTCAAATACAAACTCTTCATTATATTTTTCACTCATATGTTCCATCATTAAATCCTTTATAGAAACATCATTTTTATTATTATTGTTGTTATTTGACATACATCCACCTACTCCCATTAGAAATATTACTGATAAAATAACTGCTATTAATTTCATTTTCATTTTAAGACCTCCAATGTCTAATTAATGTCATTCAATGTGATATTCAGGAAATCCAATCTGATGATACATTAATTGATCTATTACATTTTCCACACATTCTTTTATCTTGACTCTTTCAGTTTCTAGTATTTCATTTATAATATTAATAAAATCATCTATACGAGCATTTATATTAACTTCAGTTTGGCCAACTGTTAATAAAACCAGACCTTTTAATATTGTTTTGACACTCATACAACTGCTTTCTACTATTTCAACTGCTTTACTTGTAAACTCTTCAGTTATGCCAGATAACTTTTCATTAATATCTTTTTCTTCAATATCATCTATATTTTTATTTAATTTTTTTTCCATCTCACCCCTATTTATGGTAAGCTGTTTATCAATATGTATAATAACATCTTTAATAGATCTTATTATTTTATTTTCATCTAATTCATTAATCTTCAAGAATACTGAATATATATTTTTTTCTGAAAAACTCTCATTTTCATTTACAGTTTCAAAAAAAATGTCCCATACTTCTTCATTAATGTTATCTGATGTATAATAAACCCAACTTTTAAATTTTGAATAATTACTTTGTTCTCCTACTACAACATTGCCTTCTTCATCAAATATAAAAGTACTGGTAAATGGCATATTTATATCTTCAGTTTCTTGCTGTTTGACAAATATAACTTTATCAGAATATTTACCAACAGCTTCATTTTCTCCAACATAATTTTTAACATTTCCTTCTATTTTTATATTGGTTATTGTCCCAAACAAAATAGCTTCAATATTTAATTCTAATGCAATATAAGAGGCATATATTCCTCCTGTAAACATTCCAGATATAAAACACTTTGAGTTTCCTATGTTTTCCTTCGTATAGTCAATAATCTCCATTAAAAGTTCATTATGGATAGTTTCTATTTCTTCATCCGCTACAAATATAATATATTTGTAGCTATTATCATTTTCAAATATGTAGACCCAGGTATTTTCAAACATTTTTTTATTTGTCATTTTAAGATGCATCAAAGAGCAACCACTTTCAATATTTCCCAAGAAATTGTTTTGGATGCTAGAATTAATTACGTCTTGAACTTTTACACCATAATTATCAATTAAACCTGAATAGGCCAATTCACAAAGTTGTAAATATTCTTTTTCCTTTAACATATTTCACCCCCATGTTTATAACAAAATATACTACTACATCCAACTATGATTTACCTTTTTTGCGTTAACTAACACTATTTACAATATCTTTTGCTTGATTACCTTTGCTGCTTATTGACTTTGCTGCACTTCTTGCTTGTTGTGGACTAAAAGTAATATTTGACATTCCTTCACCTCCTTTCAAAGTACACCTATAGATAACATTTAATATAAGTCTAATATATAACAATATTTATTTTAGTTCAATCTATTCTGACGAATTGCAGCTTTCAATGGATAATTGTAACATGTTTGTTAATCATCATATATAGATCCTTTTACTGTTATTAAACAATTTTTTAAGACACTAATTCATTTTACTAATATTATATCACTTACACTTGATGTTTTTAACATTACTACAGTAATTAATTCTGTAACTTTAGTCATGTTTTTTATATCTAAAATATTACTTTAGTCATTGAAAAACCATTACTTTAGTCATATTTTATTATTACTAAAGTAATGGTTTTATAGTTTAAAAAATCTAATCATCTGACAGCTTTTACATCTCTTCTAATCATCATTTCTACTTTTTTGTAATTTTCAAAAGCATATTGAAGTGCCTTTGTTTTTCTTGATATTATTTCACAAACTCTTCTGTTCCTTGACCTTATATCTTCACAAATCTTATTTATTGAGCTAACTCTTTGTCTTACATAGCTTTCACTATATTTTCTGCCTGCTTCTGATGTTATCTTATTTGCATCACTCAATATTTGATTTACTCTTTCTCCAAATTCTATTTCAAGGTTTTTTAGTCTCTTTCTCATTTGTTCCAATCTATTTAGGCTTGTTTTTAATTTACTTATTGAGGATTTGCCAATTGTGCCAATTACTTTTCTTTTGAAATTCTCAATTACTATAGAGCTTTTTTCTCCAAACTTTTTTATAGCTTCTTTTTTGTAATCAACAACATACTTAACACCATTTTTAAAATCTTCATATTTCTTTTGAATTTGTTCCTTGGTTTTATCCACAATACTATCAACTGTTTGAGATGCCTTTTTGGCCACCTTATCCCAAGCAGCACTTACAGCTTTCTTGCAATAGTTAACAAAATTCTTTACTCCATTAGCTATACTTGTAATAAAATTTGAAATTGCTCTTTGAGCTTTTTCTTTGAATGCCTCAATAACTTTTACTCCATTTTGCACAGCATTCTTTACATTATTTACTGTCCCAATTACAAAATCTTTTGCCTTTACCAGGGCTTTTTTAGTCTCAGATACAAATTTTAAAAATGTTTGTCCAATACGTATTCCAAATTGTTTTATTTTTTCACCTGCTAATTGTATTACTTCAACTACAAGACCAATTCCTTTTATAGCTTCTGTTACTGCTCTTTTTGAAAAGTTTATAATACCATTTCCAACTTTCTTACTAAAATCTATGACTTCATTTACTCCTCTTTTTAATGTTTCATAGGAGTTACGTACTATTGTCTTTCCTGTATCTATAACTCTGTCAATACCCCTATTCACACTTTCCACTACACTATTCCATGTTTTAACAACTGTCCTTTTGCAAAAATCAACAAAGTTTTTTACTCCATTTACTAAATTATTAAAAAAGTTTGAAACAACTGTTGTTATCTTATTTTTAAAATTTTCTATTGCTACAGTTGCTGTATATGCTGCACTTTTAACTCCATTAATTATTCTATCTCCAAAATCTCTAGCATAAGCGACAAGTTTGCCAAATGCCTCTTTTGTTTCTGCCATAAATCTTCCAAACCATCTTCCTAATGATTCTCCAATATCTTTTATGAAATTTCCAAATTGCTCAATTTTTCGAATAATCAACTCTCCAAAGTCTTTTAGTTTATCAATAGCAAACTTAAAACCGTCTACCATATTTCTTGCTGTTATTTTAAGAAGATCATCCCAGAATAAATGCGGACATATTTTAACCAACATAAGTGCAACTGCATATTCCGCCAAAATTCCATGTTTTTCTCTAGTAGCATAAAGCACAGAAGCACCAGCAAAATCTACTAATAGGGGAATGGATATCAAGGTTGCTATTACATCGTCTTTCGTAAATACACTTTCACCATTTACTGTCTCGTTACTTCCTTGCATTAACCCCATAATAGTACTGAAAATCTTATCTCTATATCCTGGCGAAAGAGTCAATGCTTGCTCAGCAAATTTTTCAACAAATAAAGATAAAAAGCCTTGATCTATAGGTTCACTAAACCTACCATCTTCTGTCAAGATTGAGTCTGGAAAATGAAATTTTTTAAAGTCTCCTATATCCTTAATATTTTTGAAAAGTTCCACTAAATCATTAAAGTTGTTTATGTTTGAAGGTACTTCCATTGGTATTGCTGTTTGATAATAAAAACGGTTTTCATTAGGAATAATGTAATGTCCAAGAGGATTTACAAAATCATTCTGACCATTAAAGCTATATAATTTTTGTATTAATTCCTCATAATTATCTATTTTTTCAAACTCAGCTATAGCTTCAGGTGAAAATCCCTGTCCATCGTAGCTAAAACAGTTAGTTATAAAGTCTCTATATATTGAATTTATTGTTGTAAACTGTGCTTTATTTCCTCCTTTTGAATGACCAGTAAGAATAATTTCTATATCTTTTTGGTGGTATCCATTTCTCTTCATTATGTAGTCAAAATACTCTACTGCCTGTCTTTGTTGCTGTGTTTCAGTACTTAGTCCAGCTAGACCTTCTCCATTGTCACCCCATTCACCTGAACCTGTTCCTCTGTAAACCACCATTATATTTCCATCTGAATCCTCAAATGTACAAGCATTAAGACCCTTTTTATCATACCCCATATTCCAGCTCTGATTAGCTATTGTCATACTGCCTAAACGTCCATTATTTTCTCTTGCATCTCTTTCAATTGCAGCCTTAATTACTCTATATTGACGCTGTCTTTCTTCAAAGTCTTTTCTTGAACCTTCACTATAACCTGTCGTAGAATCGTTATCCATTCTTCCCATGTTTCGAGAATCTCTCAAGTACTGCTCTTGATATCTTGCATAGCCATTTTTGTCATCGTAAAACATTCCAAGATCACGAACTATCTTTTCAAGTTCTCTTCCATCTTGGGCATCAGTCCACTCTATATTTAAATAAATTAAGGTGTTTAATAGCCGTCCCTCTAGTGCTTTACTTTCAATATCATGATTTATATTTAATTCATTTGATTTATCCATTTCTTTTTTTTCCTTACTCATTCAATATACCTCCATTTGTAATAATCAAATTCAAATGAATAATTCATACCAAAATCACCCCTAACTAAAACTGTTTGAGCATTAGAAGGACCTGTTAATACTTCACTTGCATTGGTATCATTTACTAAATCTAGTTTACCTTTCTTTACATAAAAAACATCTAAATTGCACATGTATTTCTTTTCTTCTAATACCTTACGTAACTCCTCTATTTTTTCATCTTTATTAACTTCATGATCAGGATCTTCTATGCATATTGTAAGCGGAAGACCAGGAAGACGAATTATTGAATATTCTGCAATACTTATATCTGGTGTAACATCATTTGAAACAGGTCTTCCTCCTGGTCTGTAAAACACCTTACTTTGAGGATAAATATCAGCTACAATTTGACTTATTTCTTTTTCGATCCTCTCTTTCATATAAAAGTCCATATAATTATCAACTATTTCCCCTGAATCCTTATACCTATACACTACAATACTATGGTCTGGAAACTTTTCTGAACTTAGTATCATCTCTGTATAAGGAGCAGTCCACACTTCTGTATTAATATTTTCAAAAACAAACTCTTCATTATATTTCTCTCTCATATGTTCCATCATTAAGTCTTTTATAGAAACATCATTTTCAACATTATTATTACTACTGTTATTTGACATACATCCACCCACTCCCATTAGAAATATTATCGATAAAATAACTGCTATTAATTTTACTTTCATTTTTAAGTCCTCCAATATCTAATTAATGTCATTAAATTCATACTTGGGTATTCCTATCTGATGATATATCAATTCATCTATTTCATTTTCTACTGCTTTTTTTATCTCAATCTTTTCCTTTTCAAGTATCTCAGTTGCACTAATAAAAAATTCTTCTATAATAGCATTTATATTAATTTCCATTTTTCCAATTGTAAACAAAACAAGCCCTTTTATTATTGTCTCAACACTTACACAAATCTCATTTACCATTTCAACTGCTTTACTTGTAACTTCTTCAGTAATATCAAGTAATTTTTCTTGATTATCTTTTTCTTCAATGTTGTCTATATTTTTAATTAAATAAGTTTTTATTTCATTTCTATTTTTTTCTAGCTGTTTGTTAATGTATATAATAACATCTTTAATAGAATTTATTATCTTGTTTTCATCTAATTCATTAACCTTCAATAATACTGAGTATATATTTTTTTCCATAAAACTCTCATCTTCATCGGTAGGTTCAAAGAATATATTCCATATTTCTTCTCTAATAGTGTCTGATCCATAACATACCCAACTTTTAAATTTTGAATAATCGCTTTGTTGTCCAACCACAACATTTCCTTTTTCATCGAATATAAAGGTATTGATATATGGTATATCTATATTGTCCTCAGTTTCTTTCTGTTTAACAAATATTACTTTATCAACATATTTATCAACTGCTTCATTTTCTCCAATATAATTTTTAACCTGACCTTCTATTTTAAAGCTAGTAGGTACACCAAATAAAATAGCTTCAGTATTTAATTCTAATGCCATAAAAGAAGCATATATACCTCCTGCAAACATTCCTGTTATAAAGCATTTAGAATCTCCTATGTTTTCTTTTAAATAATCGAAAATCTCCATTACAAGTTCATTTTGAACATTTATTATTTCATTATCAGATACAAATATAATATATTTGCACCCAACATCATTTTCAAAAACATATACTCTGATATCTTCAAACAATTTTCTAGTTACTATTTTTAGAGACATCAGTGTAGGAATATCTATAATTTTTTCTATTAGACTGTTTTGAACACTTGTTTTAATAATATCTTCAACCATTTCCATATCATTATCAATTAAGCCTGAGTAGGACAACTCGCAAAGTAGCAAATACTCTTTTTCATTCAACATATTCTGCCCCCTTGTGTATAATCAATTAAACAAAGCTATTTAATTAATCTTTACCATTCTTTTGCATTTCCATTTTTTTACGCCTTTTTTCTTCTTCGGCCCGTTGAACATCTGAAGATAATCTTTTTAGCTCTGATTTTAAATTATTTATACCATTGTATATTTTACTTGTCTCTTTTTCAATTTCAATGAAACTACTCTCAAGGGATTTATATGCATTTCCCTCCCACCAGTTTCTTCCATCCTTAATTTCTACTTTAAAGCCACTCTCTTTTCTTTTAAGTATAGTTTGATTATCATCAATTCTTCTAACAGTATTTAGAATAGCACCTGGCGTACTCATAAATAGCCTCCATTACATCTTTTTATTAACTAACACTTTAAACAAATAGTTTAGCAGGTGAAAGTAGTTTTATACTCTCACCTGCTAAATCAAAGATTACTATTTACGAAGCTGTGAAGCTATATCACGTTCGCTTTGCTCTTTAATATCCGCAATTTTATTTAATTGCATGCTAATATTGTTAACACATTCAACAAGTTTGTCTAGACTTGGTTTAAGGTTATTAAATTCACCAATAAATGCTGTTGCTGATTCTCCTTTCCACCAACCTTCAAGACCTCTTATCTCTTTATCAAGCTTATTTACAATATCTTTTGCTTGATTACCCTTGCTATTGATTGACTTAGCTGCGCTTCTTGCTTGTTGAGGACTAAAAGTAATATTTGACATTCCTTCACCTCCTTCCATAGTAAGCCCATAGTCAAAAAACTATTTAACTTATTATTATTTAACTATAACTATGTAAAGTTTAATTATAACTTTCAACATAATTTAAAATCATAATTTATTATACCTATAAAAGATAAATTTGTTAAGATGACTTTAGTCACTTCTTATAGTGACTAAAGTCACTTTTTTCTTTAATCAATACATTTATTTTTAAATCATTGTTGTATATCTAATATATAACAATATTAATTATAGTTCAATGTTTCCTGACGAATTGCAGATTATAATGGATAAAATGCAACATCTATTTTAAAGTTAACTGTTAAAACCTTAAAAAAACACTTTCTCTTTTTCTGCTTTTTGCTATGTTTTGATTGGGCATTGTAAATTCTTTTTAACTTTTCACATATATTTCGAATCTGAACCCATGTAAACTAGTTTTTTCTAGCTTATATAATTGAATCAATTCTATTTAATTTTTTTCTTAGCTTGTCTTTCTATATCAGCTCTTCTTACTTCACTCTCTAGCCTCTTTATCTGAGATTCTATACTTTCAACCATAACAATAAGTTTTACAATTTTTTTGTCAATTTCATTGTGCTCATCTCTAAAAGTTTTCCCAGCTTCACCCTTCCACCAATCTTTTGATTGATCTGCTTTTTTTGTGAATTTGCTTTTTAATTTTTTCAACTCGTTAATTTCATTAACTAAATTTCTATGAGCAGTTCTTATTTCCGAAATCACCATACTAAATCACCTCTCCTCAAAAAGCAAACAAAGCCTTTATCATTTCATCCTTATCTGATTTATATATACTTGTTTTTTCAAATTCATCAGTAGATGTTAATTTCATCATCCATGTACTCTTTTCATTGAATGAAATACTAAACAAAGCTTCTTTCTTTTCTTCTTCATTCATAAAAGCACTAACTTGTATGGTTTTTTCTACATTTGAATAGGCATTTAACATTTCTGTTATTTCCCTTTTTGATATGCCTGAATCCGCAATAATGTCCACACCTTTTTTCAAGTTTCCAAAATTAACACATTCAAGTGCATAATCAATTGTCTTTGAAGTAGTTGAAATAAAATACTTTTCATCTGTTTCTTTAAGATTAATAAAATTTAGATATGTACTTAAAAAAAGCTTAAAATCATCTATTCTTTCATATGTATTAATAGTGTAGGTTTTATTATCCTGAGTTTCTAAATGTACACACATATAGGGCTTAATGTAAATATGCCCTGTGGATTTATTACCATTAGAATTTCTTCTAGTTACTGAGTAAACAATATTCGGAAAAGATATAACGCTTACAATTAAACAAATATCATCTTTTAAAATCTTTTTTCCATCACTCTCTCTAGTAATATATTGTTTGTTTTTCAATCTCTTTTCTACTTCATTCCATTTTTCTTCAACAGTTGGTTTTTCAATTTTTTCTAAAGGTTCTCCAATGCCTAACACTTCATCTGCACCTGCAAGTGCACACATAAAATACAATTCATCATTTTCTAATACATACTGCATTTTATCACCCCTTTTTTTTGCAATTAACAGGTATTAAAAGTATTCCATATCAAATTATAAAATTAATATATACAATCAGACAGTACTATGCAAGTGTTTTTGATATAATGCAGATTTAATTGTACAAAATGCAAAAATTATAAGTTTTATTTTTACTTATTGAATCATTAGGATAATTTTCTGATATACTAAGAGGTTTTCCACGATCTCACAAGAATATTTTTCCCATTTAATACTTCACCTAAACTTACCTTGTCATTAGTAAAAAACTCTTTGTGTGGAATTCTGCAAGGTTCTTCATATAAAACTAATTTTGAAGCCCCTCTGAAAAACTTATTATCGTTGAATCCTTTTTCACTTTGCTCTCCATATTTTTTTGAAAATATTGTTATAGAACATAGGCTTTCTAATGTCTTTTTAATCTTTTTCTCCATATTTATATATTCTGTTATTGAATAATCTACAAACTCACTACACTCTTTCAAACATTTTATGACATCATTTAGTTCAGAATTGATTTTTTTTACTAGGCTGTATACTTTTAAGGATTCCTTGCCATCAAAAATAATGTCTTTTTCAATAGCTTTAAATTGATATTCAATTTTAGATATCCTATCTTTAATACTGCAAATTGATTCTAAAAGCATTTCTTTCATTTTATGGTGATCTACAGAAAATTTCATTTAATTCACCTTCCTACTTTTTAAACTTCTCAGCATACTTTTTATCCTTTTCTTTGTAGGTTTCTGCAATTCTACACAAAAACTTAGCATATTCAAGCATCTCATCATTTATATCTTTAAATCCCTTTAATTCATCTCTAGCTATATCACCAAACTTATCTGAGTTACAACTAATCCATTGCCCTTTAAATCCATCAATATCCTTGTATATACTTTGAACAATATCATCTATCTGGTGTATTATGTTCTTCATTCTTAAGGATGAGTTATATAATTCTTCTAGATTAACTTTGTGTTCATCCATTTTATTAGCCTCCTACTTTAATTTGATGCATATTATTTAACACACCCCTTTAATCTGTGAACCCTTGAATTTATGTTGCTTTCAGTATTATGATAGGTTTTTGATGCATTTTTTATAAATTCTACATATTTTTCTATATTCTCACCATACTTAATATAAAATTCTTTATATTCTTCCATTACTTTAATAAATTGTTGGCAAGCAGTTCCTTTCCAGTAATCTGATACCCCACTTACCTCTT
The DNA here is from genome assembly GCA_008125075.1 of Acetivibrio alkalicellulosi. Lineage (GTDB taxonomy): Bacteria > Bacillota > Clostridia > Acetivibrionales > Acetivibrionaceae > Herbivorax > Herbivorax alkalicellulosi. The sequence goes on from VLTH01000002.1 coordinate 1,909,770, forward strand.
TAAAAAGATTTTTATATAGTATCTCATACTCATTTGCCTTATCTATAATGGAATTGGCAGTTTTATTTAATTTTTCGGTCTCTATAGATATTTTAGCCATAATTGAAGCCTCCATATATAATTTAACATCAACAATCATAGGATAATTATGTCAATTCACATTTTAGCTAATCCTTATCTTTTTTTGGCTTCATCTGATAAAACATCACCAAGTAATGAAATATCTTTTGAAATATTACTTATCTTCTTTTCTAAACTTTCAAGCTTATCACAAAAAACACTTGCGGATTTTCCAGTCCAAGCATTAGCCACTTGTGCTATTATATTACTCATTTCAATTGATGTCTTTTTTGTTTCCTTTGATAGTTCCTTTAGTTTCATTGGATTTTTAGTTTTATTTATATAGCTCATTTTCATCACTCCTGACACATTGCTGATAAAAATATATTACTATAGTTACAAACCATATCTTCAATTTCACTTACAATTTGTTGACAATTCACCGTACCTATTTTTATTTTATTTTCTTCATTTTTTATAAGTAAGTCAAAATTTAGAGCCTCTGTCTTCCACATATAATTTTTCCCCTCTAGAAGCCAAAGTGTTTGCATATCTTTTTTTCCCTCTGAATCTGTAATCATAGTCATTAATGTCTTAACACTGTTCTTTTCATAGGCTTTAATATAATCTTTAGCAATATCATTAGACATCCCAAATTGACTCAATAGTTTATAAACGTCTTCCTTATTGTTTTTTTTAATTGTCTGATCTAGTTGAAAAAAATCCCTTATTGATACTTCAAAATAATTATCCACCGATTCATATTCCTTTTTTGTAATAAAACATTCACTTAAGTTGTTGGCTACTTTCCCAATGTTAACCAGCGGTGTCAAAATCCAATTATTATGACTTTGTCTACTTTTGTCTATTTCAACAGCTATCTTTTCAGTAATATACATGTTCCTTAAATGCTTTAGATTACCCATATCTAAATTAGTATATTTTATATACACTTTTGGATTGCAACAGGCATCAATTAGCAAAAATAATTCTCGATCAACAGTTATTTTATCCTTGTCACATTGAATATATCTTTTGTTTAGAAGATTGATTTTAACCTTTTTCCACTCATTTTTTAATTCTTCTTTTTCTAACTCGTATGTATTATCTTCGATTCCGTGTAACTCTTTAGCACCAGTTAGCCCCGCTAAAAAAATCAATTCACGAGTTGATAGTACATATCCTGCTTCACCAATTCTTCCAAACATACTTTACCACCTTTTAAGATTTTACTTGCTTTTTTGTCCAAGCAGATAATTTATCTTTTAGTGCATCTCTATATTTTCTTGACACCAGTATTTCTGATCCATTTTCCATATAGATTGTCATATCTGAAAAAGAAACTTTTTTTACTTTTTCAACATTTATAATATAACCCTTATGGCATCTGAAAAAATTCTCACTTAATCGTTTTTCTAAAGAAGTCAAGCTATCATAATATCCTATTCTCTGATTTGATGTGTACACATATACTTTTTTTTGAAAAGCTTCTACATACACTATTTCATCATAATTAATTCTAAATATCTCAGCTCCTATATTTATATTTAGAATATCAATATCTTCCGATACACTGTTTAGATAATCTCTGTAAATGTCTCCAACAACAATTTCTAGCCCTTCTATACTTTTTAGCTTCTTGGCATCACACTTTTTTATTAAGTATCCTGCTGGTCGTATAAGTCCTGTCATTGCTCTTAAAATAAATTCTGTATTTGCTGTGCAAAAAACAATATATGATTCACGATCATTATCACGAATATGTTTAGCTAAATCTATACCATCAATGTCTGATAAATTATATACTACTTCAATAAAATAACTGTTTATTCCCTCTTCTTTTGATATATAATTTAAGACTTTTTCTGGTGAATAGGCTACTAAAACTATTTTTATGTGAAAATGATTTTTGTCAGCTATTCTTTGGATTTCATGTTTTAAATAATTAATATTGCCTTCATCGCTATCACATAAGATGACTTTTAACAACATTATCCCCCCAGAATTTCTTCTTAATCATCATACATTGAGCCTTTCACAGTTACTGTTATTTCGTCTAAAACTACTCCTGACAATGTACCCAAACTTCTATAAGCACTATTAACCTGTTGCATATCAATATTATCCATCCAAACTCTTATATAGTATTCTCCATCTGGCATATGCACATGAGTAAACATATTATGATTATTCTGGTTTAATACAATATCAACCTGTGTCCTTTCTGTTATCCTGTACATACTATGCCCCTCTCTAACATATTCTCTATACATATAATTATCCCTGCTACTTAGGGTACCTGACTCACTATAGCCTTCCATTACCATTCTCCAAAACTCATGTGTGTCTCCCCCACTAACCTGTGTATGATGGATTTCTTCAACTCTTTTAGTATATCTAGAAGGCTGACTGCTTCTATCTAGAACTGTTAAAAGCTCACTCCCATCAACGCCCTTATTATTTTGAGCAGTTAGTATACCAGACCTTTTATCAAAACTACTTCCTCTTCGAGGCAATAGTTCATCTACTATATTAACACCTTCCCTATGGCTGTTTAAGTACATTAGGTCAGATTCATATCTGAATGAATTTACAAGTGCATTTACAACATCTGCGTGTTCTCTTGTGTCATCTCTTGTTGGCTTATAAGTAACTGTTTCTACAGTAAAAGAATATGTACCAGCAGGATTAAAATAGTAACCTGACTTAATTGGATAGTCAAACCTTTGAAGTTCCCTATCTGTTGCAAATACAGCCTTATCATATAATTCTTTTCTGTTTATACCATTTCTTGCAGCTTCTCTTCCTTGGAGGTACTCATTTTCCATTGGGCTATTTATTTCAATTTCAATATCCCCTGTACACTGCTGAGTAAAAGTTCTTTGATATCTTCCATCAACAGGTGTCGATCCATATTGGTTTCCATATTGATCAAGATGGTACATCCATCTTATTACATTAAATCTATATGGATCACTCCTCCAAAAGAACTTTTTATTTAGAGAATCAACCCTATTGTTTTCAATTTCATTTTTATAACTTTTAGCAGGTATAGTTTGTCTTCCATTATATATATGTGTACTTACATTTATCAAACTTGTTATTTGATTAAAATAAGCAGTCCTAGTCTCAGTATGTGGACAATCTGGACAGTTAATAACTCCACAATTAAACACATCGTTTCTGTTTATTGAGCCATAAGAAGACAAAATTCCTTGCTTCGAAATAGGAACATTAGGATCAGACCAACTGCTCCATTTTTTGTTTTGAGGATCATCTCCAAAATCTCTTCTGTCAAATGTAGTATTTATACGAGGGTTTCTAGAAATTCTTGTTCCCGTTTCATTAACTGGTAGATTGTTGGAAACCGAGTAATTTCTAAACAAACCATCTCGTGGTTCTCTATCTATATTTAGTCTACCCCAGGCAGCACCACTCCAACTTCCTCTTGGAGAAGCTAATTGTGCAACAGATGGGGTTGTTGAAAGCAAAAAACTAACATCTCTTGACAACACATTGTATGGCAAAGCAATTTCTCTTGTTTCTGTAACTGTGTCAATAAGTTTGATTTCTGTCTCAATTGAATTATTACCTAAATAATTTTCTTCAGGATTAGTTCCAGTTTCATTTAATAAAAAATTAATAGTAACGTCGCTGTCGGGCATTGTAAATCTTGCATAGAGAACTCTTTCATTAGCCCTTGGTATTGTTATATCTCCTTTTTCTTGTCTTGCATGTCCTAAAAACTCTACAGGTATTTTTGCTCCATTACTTTTTTTCCTAATCTCCCATGCATAGTCAGTTGTAACATCTTCCTCAAAAGTAGACTTAACATTAATGCCCACTAAAACTTCCCTGCCTTTAGCTGTTGCAGAAGGTTTTGTCTCAACTTTTGCAGAAATATCATTTTTTAGCATATCAAAAGGCACCAATAACATTGTATTATAGTTTAAATTTCTTCCATTGTTCCAGTAGTAAAATGATATTCCCAGTCCCCACGAGTACATAGTTGGTGGCTGTAATATATATACATAGTCCTCAACATTCTTTTCCATAAATAGATCTCTCCACCTAGGACCATTAATAATATTCTCTGCAAAATAATTTCGTTTACCTGTCATAGTAATCATATTATCAGGTCTAAAAAGAAGAGAGTCAATCCAGCTTTTTATATATACATTTTTACTATCCCATGGTTGATAAACCCATTCCCTTCTATCAATCTGGTCAGGTGAATAATCTGGTGGGAAAGCTGGATTTGCAAACAAATCCCCGTCAATTGTATATCCAAGACATCTGTACTGGCTGTTACCATTTGCATCGGTCTTTTGAATTGTTTTATGTATTGCATTTCTTACTGCTTCTCCACTGGCTAAAATTGGGTTTCCATAGACAAAAACAGGCATGTTTTCAAAGGCCGGAGTACCATTTACAGCTAAATCGTTGTTTAAACTATTTCTATCCTTATTAGTCCTACTAAAATAATCTGGTGGCAATCCAAGTTCTCTTTGTAAAAATTCATTCGCCAATTTCCGTGATTGCTCTGCCGTCTTTATTTCTGGTCTTTCTGCTAATGCATATATTTGAAAAACCGATATAATCATTAGTAAAACCAAAATTTTAACTATATTTTTTTTCATTTGCTACACCCCTCATACTTCTTATAGCTATTACTCTTCAGGTTTTTCTCCTGGCAACATTACTGATATAGATACTGAAAAACCTGAGGATTTTCTAATCCATATGTATTGATCAGTTTCTTTTACATAAATGTATTTTTCAGGTATTTCATCCCATCTGCTTTTCTTGCCTTTCACATGATTTACCACCTGCTCAGATATGTCTTTACCAAATTTACTCTCTAATGCATATCCTAAATCCTCAACTTGCTCAGCGTACCCATCTTCTGTAAACATAAGAGTAATACTTGTCTCAACTACAGAACTTCCTGGAACATTTGCAACTATAACTTTTGAATCCTCTGGAAGTGGATAATCACTAGGTCCCTGTCTAAATGATTCATCATCTCGTGTTTCTATATAAACTGTTCTAACATCATCATCCCAGGTTACTTTTGCTCCTAAACCTTCACTTATAAATCTTATTGGAACAAAGGTTCTATCTCCCTTTATAAGCGCCTCTGTGTCCATTTCATTCTTTATACCATCAATAGTAAATTCTTTTTTTCCAATTGCAATTTCAATTCTTTTGTTTGTATGTACAATGCTTACTGTTCTTGTGCTTTGCTCCCAGCCAACGTTTGCACCAAGTGCTTCACTTACAAATCTAACTGGTACTTGTGTCCTGCCATTGCTATCAATAAACGGCTGTGCATCAGGAAAATCTATTCTATTACCGTTTACAACTACCCTTAGTGGCAATACAGCATTCACAGGTATAGTAAAAACCATTAATAAAGCTACAATAGATACTATCAAAGTTACTTTTTTCATTTATATTTCCTCCCAAATTAATATTATTTTATCTTGTTCTAAGACTCCACCTTCTATAAGGTGGAGTTCCTCTTACAAATCTTCAGGTGGAGTTGAGTCTCCACCTGAAGCCTCGATGTTTAGCTTTAGCTAAACGAGTTCACTCTGAAAATACTCTTCAAAATAAAACCTTTGATTTTATGCCCGTGCCATTTGGCTGCTTCGCAAACAGACACATGCCCAGCGACACATTCATTCCCACTATACTTTCATCTTATGGCCGTGAGCTTTTTGCTCATGAATATATATATAATATAACTCAATTTCAATTATATCAATTTTTAAATTTTTATTCTACATTAATTTTCATTGAATATACTCAAAAACTCCCTTCATCTTAACATCATACTTACAATATATAATACTATTTATGTTTATACAATATTTCTTGATATAATGAAGTTTTTATAGGATAAAATGCAATAACATAAAATACTGCATTTTAAAAATCAATTATTCCAACCCTAATACCTGTAAATTTATTTTTCACAACAAAATATCCATCTCCCATTTCTAATTCTTTTTCCTGTGTTCCATATGGCATTTTAACATTAAAAATGTCTTGATTTTTGATACTTCCAAGAAGAATTCCCGTTTGCTCATTTTTCATGGCTTTTCCAAGTTCGCTCCAATTAGATTCAACTTCACTAATATTATCTGCTGCAAAAACTGCAACTTTCATTGCACGTTCTTTCTTAACGACTCTTTCTAACAAGTCCACTAATGAATACATTTCACCATCAGTAAATTCACTTATTTTATCTATTACAAACACTATCTGACTCCAGTTTTTAGTAAGTTCCTCAACATCACCACCACTTCTTTTACATTCTATCAATTCATTCCTTCTATCATCAAGTTTTTCTCCTATTTCCCCTGCAAAATCCATTATGTCTTCAATTTGAGATACATCTACAACTCCATCAAGCCCAATAATAGGTGACAACCCAATTGAATTTGAATCTATTACATATATCTCAACATTGTCATTTTTCTCACTTAAAATTTTAACCCACGAGTTGAGCAGAGTACTTTTACCTGTCATAGTGTCTCCAGTTACTAATATTACTGGATTTGCTTCAATATCTATATATACAGGCTCTAAATTATTCTCGTTAAGACCAATAGCAAGTTTTTCAGCTTCCTTATTTATTTCATAGAGATCAATTCTTGAGGGCATGACAGGTATAGGCATTGCCCTTTCAACTTTCAACTGATAAAATCTCTCAATCAACTCTTCTTGACCTTCTCCCTCAAACTCTGAAAGGGATCCTTGAAACTCTACTGGAGGTTTTTCTCTTAAAAGTCCTCTCCCTGGAACTTTTGCTGGTTCTAAGCCTTCTGTTCTGCCAACTATATCGTTATACTCACTTTTGTCAGTCATCTGAAAACAAACTGCCATTTTAAAATTAACAGTAAGTCTGTATCTTAATAGAGAATTACTAGTGGCTGTAACAACTACATAAATTCCATATTTTGAGCCTTCCCTTGCTAAAAGTATAATTTTCTCATCAAGTTCTTCATATGTTTCAGACAATGCAAAATAATTATCTATAATTAATACTACAGAATGCATTTTACCGCCTTTTGATTTATAGTCATTAAATCCATCTCTTCTCTCATATTCAAACTTTGCTTTTCTTTCTTCTATCAATCTGAATATAAACTGCATAAATTGCCTTATCAGTCCCTCTTCTTCTAGCAACATAACTCCTCCAACATGAGGAATTCTGTCAAAGGATTTTAGTGAACGTCCTCCAAAGTCCATAATGTAAATATTTACATCATCAACTGAATATGAACAGGCTAAAGAAATACAAAGAGTTTTTAGGAATACTGTTTTACCTGTTCCGGAAGATCCAAAAACAATTAAATTACCTTCTGATGCAAAATCTATATTTGCATATTCCTGCCTTTGTCTTCTTGGATCATCTAAAATTCCAATTGGTATAGATAAAATTTCTTCTTTTTTAGGCCATATGCCATTAATTGAATCCTTTTTAAATAGACTGTCTAAATACACAGTTTCAGGTAGTGGAGGCAACCATGGACCTTTTAGTTCCTCAATCCCCTTCTTTTTTGCCTGTTCCTTTATATAGTCAACCATAACTTTAAGCTGAGAAGGTAATTCTTTTTTAGGAATTTTGTCCTCTTCTAGTGGATATATTCTATCAGTTCTTCCATTAAGATATATCTTGAATAATCTCTTTTCCTTGTTTTCATCTTTATCCTTTTCTCCTTCTGGGTCATAGTCAGCTCCAGAATATGCAGATTGAAAGATTTCAAAAATTTCATCATTTCCTACCTGTATATATGCTCTTCCAGGCTCTTTTATCAAAGAAGCATCGGGTCTTTTTATAACGTCTTTACTATCTGCCTCGTCTTGTACCTTAAGACATATTTTAAATTTAGAGTTACTCCATATCTGATCGTCAACAACACCAGCAGGTTTTTGAGTAGCAAGTATTAAATGTACTCCTAGACTTCTACCTACCCTTGCAGCACTTACAAGCTCTACCATAAAGTCAGGTTGGTCTTGCTTTAATTCAGCAAATTCATCTGCAATCATTATAAGATGGGGTATAGCCGGCATATTAACTTTGTCTTTTTGGTTATAGTAAAGCTTTTGATATTTATCAATGCTATTTACATCATATTCAGAAAAAATCCTCTGCCTTCTTTGAAGTTCACTTTTAATTGAAAGAAGTGCTCTAGTTGTCTGATTACCACCTAAATTTGTTATAGTTCCTACAAGATGCGGCATACCTTTAAAAACATCAGCCATACCTCCACCTTTGTAGTCTATCAAAACAAAAACTACATCATGAGGATGGTAATTAATAGCAAGAGATATTATTATGCTCTGAAGCAATTCACTTTTTCCAGACCCTGTTGTTCCTGCAACCAAACCATGGGGACCATGTCCTGTTTCATGCATGTCCAAATTAAACAGACTTCCCCCAGCTTTTGCACCAATAGGAACACTCATGCCTTTAAAAGTCTTATTTTTATTCCAAAGAGATATTAGATCTAAATCATTAACACTTTTTGATTGTAACATTTCCATTAGTGTAATAGATGAAGGCAACGTATAAGTTACACTGGAGTTTTTTATTCTAAGTGGAGCTAAATTCATAGCTGCAAGTTCTAAAGATTTATAATCTATACTATCTAATACTACAGTTGATTTATTACCACTTTCACGATCTGCAATATCTGCTTTTTTATCACTAACGTTTATAACAGTTTTACAATTCATTGGAAGGTATGCTTGATTATTTGCAGTAAATATTGATGAAACACCCAGACTGCCATTTTTATTATATATATATTTGCTAATTTGTTCATTTTCTAAAAGAGTGCTGTCTTCAATTATAAATACAAAGTGTGGTAGATACTTCCCACCCTCTCTGTTCATTTCCCTTCTTTTCATCATGTCACATAATTCCCCTAGTATTCCATGTGCCATTGCACTACCACATAAAAGAAATCTTGAAGTAAAGCTATCATTCCAAAAATGGGGAAGGTGTTTTACAAAGTTCCACTTTTCAACACCATCCTCTTTAGCTAAAATTACTACTCTTACATCATCATAGCCATGATGAGTTATTATTTGAAGAACTATTAGTTGTAATAATTGCTTTATTTTTGCATCATCTCCTGATATACCACATATTTCTGATGCAATTAAATTCAGTACAACTGGAACATCCTGTATCTTTTCAAATTCCAAAGCCACCTTTTGAGGCTCATAAAGCAAAGGATCGTTTTCCATAATTATTGCCTGTTTAGTATAATTAATGTTAACTGCACTTGGTACACTCCCTAGCCCTAACCTAATAGATAGAAAATCTTTATAGACACAAGTCCTCTCCCAAAGTCTGTTATCCCTATTAGTTGTTCTCTTTATACAAGCTGCAAAATCTGGGTTCATTTCATTCATAGCCTTAATCTGCTGCTCTTTCATTATAGAAAGGTTGCTTCTAGTATCTGTAATAAACTGGAGATACTTTGTCTCTCTTTCCCTTTTCTTTTTTTTATGTTTCTTAATTTGAGATACTGCTCCAGTAACAGAAACTAAAAGAGTCATAACTGTTGTAGCAATAGATATTACCATATATATTGATGAAGCTATAAGTGCAAGCAAAACGCTTATTATCATCATAACAAAAGGTGGAAGCAGAAGAGTAAACCAAGATATATCAGGCTTATCCTGCATACTTGGAGGGTTTGGTATTTCAATATCACCAGAAGGCATTTCAGGTAAAAACCTTGGTTGTCTGCTAAAAATATATTTCTTATTCATGTTGTCACCTCACACTTACATTATTTTAATCTTGATTGAAGACTTTATTAGGCTGTCCTCCAAGTTTGGACATTTTATACCATTCTAGTTTGTTACAAAAGTAAATCTCGTCATCTATTATATGTAAATATTCACCACTGTCTCCACATATTCTTATGCTATTTTTCCTGTCTATATCAATTCTATATATTGAGGAAGAATTCTTCCTATTGGTACAATACAAGTATTTTCCATCAGTGTTTATACTTCCAGGGTAAATGTCTTCAATAGCATCTATTCTTCCAGTCTCTAAGTCAATGGTTGTTAATAAGTAATCATTTGACACATCCGTAAACAGCATACTTTTACTTAAAATCATCATATTTATACCATGACTATCCGAAATATGCTCTTTATCTTCACTGTCTAAATTATATGATTGTATTCCCTTTGAAGTTGAGTAGTATAATACTCTATTACTCACACAAAAACATATCACCTGATCATCTACAATTAGCTCTTCTTTCCTATCATTAATAAAACACCTGTACAGTTTTCTATCTACTTCATTTATATAGTAGTAATACTTATCACTACCATACAATCCATAACAGGGTACATTCAATATTATTTCTTCACTAGAATAATTTACATCAAATTTCATAAGAGAGTTATCTTTTTTCTGTTCACTACAAAATATATGAGAATCAAAAAAGTTCATAAACCAAAATACACCTTCTGAAATTAAATGAATTTCATCTGTATTGTCTATCACATATGTTCCAGAAAAGTTTTTTATATCACTTATATAAATTTTATCATCTACTTTTAAAACAAGTCCTCCATTTTCTAGATTACAATTCATCTTTTGTCTCCTTATCTATTAATAAGAGTTAACAGTGCTCCATCCCCTACACCTTCTTCTAAAAGAGTTAGGCTATTATCTAATATGCGTCCTAATGGCTCTGCTTGAAGTCTACTGTCCCTTCCTACAGATATTCCAAATGTCTTTGATAGCATACCAATAAGCTCACTAGTTTTAACAAATACAGGTACCTTTAAATCCTGACTTTCCATATTCTCACTTTGAAAGGTAACCATTATATAGTCCATATTTATTTACACCCTTTCGTCAGTTTCTTATAAACATCAAAAAATTACGTTCTCCTTTAAGCATAAAGTCAGAAACAACTGAATTATCAGCAAGTTTTAAATATTTTGTTTTAAACTTGTATTTTGACTCTGCCCGTATAGAAACTTCACTTACCAACTGCCCACTATCATTTTCTTCAAACTCTGTTATTTCTATATCTACAGTAAATGCATTGTATTTTTCATCATTTGAAGTAAAAATAAGTCTATTATCATACTTTGTATCTAATTTTAGATTCATTGAATTGCCAAAAGCTTCAGAAAAGCTTTCTATAAAGAGTTCTCTATTTACTTTTGCATCAATTTCCCTTCTATAGTCATATTCAAGGCTTTTATCTCTAGCAACCCGAAATGAATTGCTAAGAGCTGTACTAAGAATTATTTTTTCTCTTAGTACATTAGCCGTTTCCACCATAGGCTCTATAAGGATAGATAAAAGTATTACCATTAAAATACCTATTGCTATATTTTTCAAAATTGATCATTCCTATTCAATCAAAATAATAATCCAAATCTTTGTAGTGTCTAAGACCAGTTGTTGTTATAGAAAAGGAAACTGGTAGCTCCCTTTCGTGCTTTTGCCCCCATAAAGTCACAGATAATGGGTACACTGCACTAATTTCAACTCTAATACTAGAACCTCTTTGTCTGTATGGCTTTTGATTATCTGAAAGAGATGCATAGTATTCTTCGTTGTCATTTCCAATAGCACTTAATCCACTTTCATTTTCTATAACTATCTTTATTTCATTTGGTTTTTCTCTAAATATAGGTCTATCTTTTAAACTGTTCATTGCATCATCATAATATGATTGTTTTATGTAGTTATCACTTGCCGCAATTTGCGAAATGTTAAATGTTTCTACTATTAATGTCATATACCAAGGAAAAAAGAAAATCAAATTAGTAAACAACATAAAGCTTATTGTAACAAGGATAGTTATAAGCAAAGCCTTTGCTACACTCTGCATTTTAGCCACCTACCCTCTAGAAAAAAGATCGGTTATCAACCCTATAAATAAATCCCATATTTGTCCAACCCAGCCATCAATATTTCCCTGAACTACTACAATAATAAACCCAATAATTACTATTACAGCAACTGTCATAGCAATTGACTTTACCCCAAATTCACCAGATTGATCTTTTAAAAGAGCTTTTATTCTATTTTTCATAATATATACCTCCACTTAACAAAATTTATATTTTTTAATCTCTCAGCTTTAGTATTTGAGAGTTATTTACTGAAACATTTTTAACGAAGATAAAACCATAAACAAATAATATATTGCAATATACACCATCAATACCCCAACTAATACCAATTGTATTCTAGAATTGCTATTTTCTCTTCTCTTTAGTTCTTCTTCTAATGATCTCACTCTGAATTCATCCAGTTCATTTTTAAGATATGCCATTTGTGAGACATTATCATAGCCATTAAGCCTTGTTTCCATTATATCACAAAACTTTATTATGTAATGCATTGGGACTCTCTTTTTCAGCTGTTTTAGTGCATATTCTTCACCATACTCAATATTATCTAACATTACCCCCAATTCTTCAGCCATATCTGGATTTGCATTTGGAATATAGTCTTTTATAACATCTGCAAGATAAATATTTACAGATTTAGAATACTGATAGTACAGCATACTATAAAATGAAGGAAATTCCAATGAAATATTTTTATCCTTCCTTTGAATTTGCTTTTCAAGTTCCTCAACTGGATACAACCAGCCTAATATTATAAACACTGCCGTTACACATCCTAACAATCTATTTGCACTTGCCATTATTACTGTTAAAGTTATAGCTCCTAAAGTGTATAATAACTGGTTTGTCCTTATTTCCTCTGGTTTAATCTTAAGATCAAGTCTATCAATAATTTTTTGAAATCTTAATCTTTGTGCACTCCCAAGTAAATTTCTTACATATTTCAAGGATATTTCTTTTTTTATTTTATTAATCTTAATTTGAAACTTTGCACTTTTACGCTCCTTCATAAACATACGTGCACGTTTCTTCTGCTTTTTGCTTACTGGCTTAAAGCTAGGATATATAAATAGCTTTATTAGATATATAATTGACACAAAAGCAAAAAACTTGGCTAAAAACGTCATAAATTCGCACCTCCTGGACCAAGATTCCCCTGGAGTGCCTGACATCTTGCAAAACTCAAACACACAATACTTATAATTACAGTATTTATAAATTTTCCTATGTCGTTGTGTATCATAAAATCCTTAAAATCAGGTACAGATAGAGCATATATAAAAAATAATACAATAATAGCAGTTTTTAATATGTAATCTCTATTCATTTTTCTAAAAATTCTGTCTTTCCTATTATTTATCTCTCTTAAAACTGCATTTTCATCAACGATATCTAAAAAAACATCTGCCATACCTTTTCTTTCATTATATTCAAATACAATTGCTTTCTTTGTAAAATTATCAAATTTAGGACCTAGTTGCCTGTTTAAAAGAGTTATTGCCTGTTTAAATGAATATCCATTGCTTTCACAGTTATCTATAAACTGCTGAAAAAACGGTCTAATGTTTGGGCTTATATATTCTTCGCTTTCCATAACTTTTTTAATTGCTACCAATACACCATCCCTAGCTAGAGGACAAATTAAATCTTCTGCATCCATTATGTTTTCAAGTTTCTCTGCTTTAATTGATTTTGATTGCATTACAAAGTATGTTAAAATTCCTACAAACAAAGATACCGTCACCACTACTGATAGAGTAATATTTTGCATAAAGAAAACAACAACTAAAACACATATAGCAAAACATATGCAAAGTATTGATGTAAAACTCTCAAGAGTTAGAGGCATATTAAAATCTAATATAAGACCTTCAACAAGCCTGTTGTATTTTGTAAATATATTTTCTTTTCTTTTAATTATTCTCTCTTTTTTTATGCGCTCAATATATCTTTTAGTATTGTACTTGCCCAATTGCTCTGCTAGAGTATCAAGTACATCTAGTATCGCCCTTAAGCCACCTTCAAAGAACTTAACTTCAAAAACCGTATTAAATAAAATAAATGCTGTAAAGCCAAATACAATACTAATAATCAACTTTGAGTCCATCAAATTCATACACCTCTTTTTCTGATTCTTCAGGCGCTTTTGTCAAAAATTCAAACCTGCTTTTCTTTATTCCTGCCTTAAGCATTGATTGCTGAACCTTTTCTGATAATTTACCTACTCTTACATGTCTACCAAGTATTTTAAGCACCTTGTGGGTTCCCTTTTCTTCCAATACATCATCACAAATAAACTTATAAATAGGGTTTATTAATGGTTCTAAACCATCGGAACCTAAAATTTCAGATATTGAAGTAACTTTTCTTGTCCCATCTGCTAGTTTTTCTTGATATATAACAAATTTAACAGCGTTACAAATATTTCTTAGAGCAAGCTCTGCTGGCTCATTTGATGCCATAAGATATGCTGTTAGAAATCGGTATATTGCTTCTTTATCTCCTTCGGCATGAAGTGTAGTAAAAAAATAGTGGCCTGTTTGTGCCGCTCGTAGTGCCGTTGCAAATTCACCTGGGCTTCTAAGCTCTCCTGGCCCTATCCAATGGGGTGATTGCCTCATAGCATTTATAAGAAGATTTTCCATTGTTGCCGGACTAGAATCATCGTCATCAGGAACCGATTCATATTGGAGTACATCGTTTATTACCTTTCCATGCTCCCTATCCCCTTCTCTTCTTATTAGTCTCATCTCAGAAGGATTCTCTATAGTTATTATCCTAGATAGCGGATTAATTTCGCCTACAAGTATTTCATTTAAAGTAGTTTTTCCACTTCCTGTTGGTCCTACTGTTATCCATGATAAATCTGCCTTTGGAATCAATGAAAGTAACTTAAACATATTTGATGAAAAAGATTCATTTCTAATCATAACTTCAGGAGTAATGGTCTTTTTACTAAATTTTCTAATCAAAAATGCCGGCATTCCATATGGAGATATTTCAGCATGTGTAGCATTGACACGATACCCTTCTATTGTTCTGGCATTAACCATAGGAATTTTGGGTGTCAAACGAGCCTTAGATACACCTATTAGTTTAGAAATAATTCTTTCCATATGCTCACGATCATTGAAATTATGTTCCCACCTTAATGTTTTACCTCCAGTTTCTACAAAAATTTGTTCTGGAGCATTGGCTCTAATTTCATCTATCGTTGGATCCTCCATAGCCTTAGTAATAGGTCCATAATGAGTAATTTCATTAATCAACGCCAGCTTTAAATCTCCTAACTCATCAAACCCTTCAACTATAGGCTTTTGAGAATCTACAAACTCATAAATATATGACTTTGTCATCTCTCGCTTTCTTACAGGATCACTTTCCCTTCTAAAAGCATTTGTAGCTATTTTTGTTATATATTTTTGACACAGTTCTAAAGCCTCATCAAAATTTATAGTGGTAAACTTATTTTTAACTGCATTTACATCTTCATTTTTATTATGGTGATGAGAAACCTTTTGCTGCATATCACTAATTTTACCTCTATTAAGCAACCTTTATCACCTCTCTTTTTACTGTTCCGATATTAAATCTGCTAGTTTTTTAATCTCTTTTATAAAGTATTTATTTACAAGGGGATTATCCCGTACATAAATCCTTCCTTCTAAAGCATATGTAATAGCAGCTTTCACCAGTGGAATGGATGCTACAACTTTAAATCCCAACTCATCTATTACTTTATAATCATAATCAATCCCCATAAGATTCATCATTATTACACTGGTAAACTTAGAAGTACTTATTCCAATTGATGATGCATGGTCTAAAAGTTTAATCATATTGCCTGATGCCTCAACTCTTTCTGATGAAGTAAAAAATCCTACATGGCAATACTTCATTGCTCCAAGACAGAACTCTAACGGTGGGTTGTTTGGTATATCTATTAGTATAATATCAAACATACTCTTAAGGTTTGATATTACCCTCTCTATGTTTTCAAATTGAAAATCATAGTATTCTTCTAGTAAGTCCTGAGGGCTTGGTGACAAAAGATACAACCTGTCATATCTAGTATTTAGTACTTCACTTCTCATATCTACTTTGTCACTTTTTAATACTTTAATAAGACCGTCCGACTTTTTATTTGGCTTTACATCTAAAAACTGATACAAATTTGGATAAAACACTTTCAAATCCAACACACAGGTATTTAATCCCTTTTGACTTAATAAATATGCTAGATTACTAATTAACAAAGCATTATCAGTAAAATCACATGCAGGTATAAAACCTACAACATTATATATAAGTTTGCTTTCTTGAAGTTCTGCACCTATAAGCTCCTTAGATGATATTTTACTTATCATTGCGCTTATTCTGTTTTTACCTTTCGAATCCATATAGGCCCACCTCATTTCTCAAATCCAATATAACATCACTTTCAGCTCTGCTAAGTATAGTAATTAAAAAAGTTTTGCCTGCATAAGCATTATATTTTGCATAAGTATTCATCTGTTCTTTTGTTCCTTCAAGCAAAAGTGCCCTTGGCTGAATACCTCTTAAAAAGTCTTCACTTTTCATAACATTTTGTCTTGTAGCCTCATCTAATTTTATAATTTCTTTATACACCTCATAAACAGACTGACTTTTTGAGTTTAGCATATCCTTAATTACTATACTGTCAAACAATATATCTGTCTTAATGGTCCTTCCCCTTGTCATAGTCAATACCTGTGGGGAATCAGGATCTGATGCTGATACCGTTTCTGTCTCATATGATACACGAATCCTCACCCGATCTCCTGGCATTAAAATATCTCCTCCACATTCTAAAAGATTGTACGGAAGAGTAAGCACCTCATTTTCTTCATTCATTTCATATAACCATTCATTTCTCATTGGCTTTTCTTCAGTAAATTGATCATTGTATATAATACTCTTTTGTCTTAAGAAGTATTTTGAATACTTATCAAGTACTAAAGAGATATCCTCAGCCAACACCATGTCATTAGTATATTCTTTCTTTATGATACTGTACTTTTCTAAGTTATCTTCTGTAAAAACTACAAATGCTGCTATCCCCTCTTTGGGCTTTACCCTTAAAACATCTACCGTCTCTTTTGCAGCCTTGTCTGCATTGTTTAAAATTATAAAAGAAACTACAATAATTCCAATGCTAAAAAGCAGTGCAAGTATCTTTTTTACTATTTTTTTGCTTGGCGAAACACTCTTAACTGAACTCAAATCCATTTTATTTAGCCCCCTCCATTAATCTTAGTAGTATATTGCCAAATGCCTTTTCAAAATCTGTTCCTGTATAAACAAGAGGAACATCCCTTTCAATCTGTAAATCAAAATCTTCACTATAGGGAATACTACCTCCTGATGTAACCTCATAAACAAAGTACTCACTTAGGCCTGACGAGATAATTTCGCAAACTTTATCCTGAGTGAAAATTTCTCCTTGAAATCTAGACTTATCATTATACTTGGTCACAAGTACCTTTGTCTTTGCATTTACATACCGGGCATTTTCCTTGTCAAAAACCATCTCAATATTTCTTAGTGTACTTAGTATTGAATAAAGATTATTAGAAACACACAATGAAAACACGTCAATATGTACAAGCGTTTCTTTGAAATTATTAAATAAATCCAGCGGTATATCAAGTATAATTAGGTTAAACTTATTTCTAAGAACTGATAAAAGACCAATCAGCTTAATACTGTTATAAAACTGATTTATTAGCTTTTTGTCCCAAAAATCATATCCCAAAGATGTGAGCCAAAGATTTTCACTAATATTAAATGCTGTAGTTATGTAATCCTGTGGCCTTGCCAGTGTTTTTATAAGTGAAGCATTAATGTCTTCATCTTTTTTGGTATATTCATTAAATTTGCTAAAATACATATTTGAACTTCTATAATCAATATCCAAATCAACAATTATTGTACTTAAGCCTCTTTTAGCAGCTTCACTTGCCACATTAACCACCGAACTGGTCACTCCTGATCCTCTGTGTCCTGTAACTGCAACAATCTTACTAAGAGATCTACTTATGTTATTTAACTGTTTAGTTAGCTGGTCAGTTGCCTCTAATTCTTTTTGTGGTTTTGGCTTTGATTTAAAACGATCTAAAAATGATGTTTTCTTTTTAGTTGTAATTTTTTCTTTTTTTGCTTCAAGTTTAGTTCCTTCATTAAGTTGTCTGTAAATTTGCTTATAAAGGAAAACAGGAATTCTTAAATGATGTGACACTACTATTTGGATATTTCGATATTTTTCTTTTAAATCATTTAACTCAAAAACCTTATAATAATTTCTTGTAACAAAAATTATAGGAATATCTTTTATGCCTTTTTCATTCAAGCACCCTAAAAGATTTGCAAAATCATTAACATTGCCTTCTAAGAAAGCCTCATCGTTAACTAACAAAGCTTGTGGCAACAATTCTATTTTATCAAGATATTCTATAGTATTGTTAATAAATAAAAATTCATCATTAATTATGTTTATTTCGTTAGACTTATAGCATTTTACTATATCATGCATTCTTCCAGCTATTAGTAATATTCTCAACTACACTATCCCCCACATTATTCATACTCCTCTAAAAAGTTAGTTCTTTAAGTAACCTTTTTAGAACAAAGTATCTCTTGATTTTTATAAATTATATACTGGTACTCTTTATTATAATTTTAATTAAAAATAAATTTTACTAATAACATTTTACTAAAATTTAAACTAGTATACAAGCATCAAGTTTTTCTAAGGTACGTGTAATAAATGCGAGGAAAAATATTTCATTATTTTTGTATTGGTGAAAAGTTTATCTAAAATTGAAATATGAATTTTTAGAAAATTATTTTTTAATAAACTACAAAAAAGATATTTTTAATGTATACTTATAAGAGTAACTAAAATTATTAAATATAAGTTTTAAAATAATGTTTTTTATTATATTAGCTTATAACTCTCTAAAGTGTCAGTTAAATCGAGGTGTCTTATATGTACAGTTTACTAGTTGTAGATGATATTGAAATCAACAGACAATTACTAAAAATTATTTTGACAAGGTCATTTGAAGATATTGAAGTATTAGAAGCACAAAATGGTTATGATGCTTTAGATTTGGCAAAAAATAAAAGCATTCACCTTATTGTGCTGGATATTATGATGCCTGGTAAAAATGGTTTTGAAGTATTAGAAGAGTTAAAAAGGACAAAAGAGACAAAGAATATTCCAGTTATAGTTTGCTCAGCTTTAGATGATTTCAATAGCATTGAAAAAGCTCTTTCATTAGGTGCCATAGATTATTTTAAAAAACCCCTTAAGGAAGAAGAAATTAAAATAACCCTACCTTTAAAAGTAAAAAATGCCCTTGAATACTACAAAAACAACAGTGAGCTCATTAAGTTTTATGAAAATATAAAATATGAAATGAATATTGCTCAAAAACTTCAAGAATCATTAATTTCTGAGCATATTATATATAAATCCGCTACAATTAGGGGAAGATATTTACCATGCGAAGCACTAGGTGGAGATATTTTCTGTTCAAAAGAAGTAGGAGATAAGCTTTGGTTCATGATGGCAGATACAGAAGGGCATGGAATTTCTGCAGCTATGGTTTCAACAATGTTAAATGTAATATTCAACTCAAGCGTTGAGTCAGCAAAATTTCCCCACGATGTACTAAATAATATTAACAAATCACTTTTTGAGGTTTTTAATAATTCAAATAATCCATTAGTATCCGCTTTTGTTGGATTTTTCGAAAGTGATAGGCTTTACTATTCAAATGCAGGCCATCCTTATCCAATATATTTTAACTCAAGAGATAATAGGGTAAATTTTATTAATGATAATGGCATTCTTATAGGCGTTTTCGAGGATACAATTTTCTCTTCAAATTCAATTTTTATAAATGAGAAAGATATAATTTTACTCTATACTGACGGTTTATATGATAGGTGTATTAAAAACACCGTTGCATCTTGGAATGATGTTCTTGAATTTTGCAAAGTTAATTTAGATATGATGTTCTTAGAAATAGATAGATTCTTAAGTGAATTAGTAGATTTCTTTATAAATAAACATGAAAAGTGTTTTGTAGATGATGTTGCACTTATGGTAATACAAAAAAATGATAGTGAGTTGATGATTTAATTAACTTATAGGAAGTGGTTTAAAATGGTCAATAATAATGATATGTTTTTAGAAATGAGTAAAACATCAGAGCTTGAGAGATTTTTCAAGCTTAATTTAGACTTATTATGCATTGCAGATACTAAAGGTAACTTTCTTCAAGTAAATAAAGCCTGGGAAAATATCTTGGGATATAGTAAATCTGAATTGGAAAACAAGAAGTTTCTTGATTTTGTGCATCCTGATGATATAGAACCCACAATTAAGGAAATGTCTAAGCTGGCTGGACAAGAGCAAGTGTTAAATTTTGTCAATCGTTACCGTTGCAAGGATGGATCTTATAAACACATTGAATGGAGATCTCATCCCTATGGTGAAAAAATTTATGCTGCCGCCAGAGATATTACAGATAAAATAAAAGAAAAAGAGCTTATGGAGAATATGGTTTCTTTTTCCGAATATCTCCTTCAGATGGCAACTGAAGAATTAGATTTTCAAAAATTAACTAACGATATATTAACAATATCTGGAGCAAAATTTGCTTTTTTTAATGTTTATGATGAAACTAATAAGTTTACTACAGTAGCTGCATCAGGTATAGAAAAAATAATAAAAGAAGTATCTTCTTATCTTGGATTTGAAGTTGTAGGCAAGGCCTGGAATCACGATGTAATAAAGTCAAAAAAAATAAATAGAGAAATTGTTACTCCCTTTAAAAGTCTTTATGACTTAGTAGGTGAAATTATTCCTTATACAATAATAGAAACTTTAGAAAAGGTTTTTAATATAGGAGAAACTATTGTAGTTAGAATACTAAGAGACAACAATACAATAGGTGATTTTATACTTATTATGCCCAAAAATATGTCTTTTGAAAACAAAAATGCCGTTGAAATATATGCTCGTCAAGTTGGATTGCTTTTTAAATTAAAGCATATGGAAGATGAACTAAAACAACGTGAGTCCCTCCTCAAAGAAACTCAAATTATTGCAGGTATTGGTCGGTGGGAACTGGACATTTTTAATAACAAATTGCATTGGTCTGATAGCATTTATGATCTTTTTGAAAGGAACAAAGATACATTTAAGTCGTCCTATGAGTCTTTTTTAAATGCTATTCATCCTGATGATAGAAATCTTGTTAGTGAAGCTTATTCAAATTCTTTAAAAAATAAAACGCCTTACGAGATTGTACACCGTCTACTTATGGAAGATGGCAGAATAAAGTGGGTAAAAGAAAGCTGCCGCACTGACTATGATGAGTTTCAAAACCCTATACGATCAGTAGGTATAGTACAGGATATAACAGATTTAATACATTCTGAAGAAGAGATGAGAAAATTTAAAATGCTCTTTGACTGTGCAAATTTTGGTGCTGTGATATGTGATTTAAAGGGTACTGTTCAATATGTTAATGACTATTTTGCCAGAATTCACGGATTTTTACCTGAAGAAGTTTATAATAAAAATTTATCTATATTCCATAATAAAGAACAACTGAAAGTAGTTAAAAAAATTAATAGAAGATTTACTTTAGAAGGTGAGTATCGAGCTTTAGAGGTATGGCATACCCATAAAGATGGCTCCGTTTTTCCAATGCTAATGAACGGTATGATAATTAAAAATCAAAAAAATGATCCCTTGTTTATGTTGGCAACGGCCATTGATATTAGTGAGCGAAAGAAAGTTGAGATAGAACTCATTAAAATGAAAGAAAGAGCCGAATCTGCCAATATTGCCAAAAGTCAATTTCTTGCTAATATGAGTCATGAAATTAGAACTCCTCTAAATGGAATACTAGGTTTTCTACAACTTCTCGATAGCACAGAACTTAATAAAGAGCAAAAAGAGTTTATAAATAACATAAAGATTTCTTCTGAAACCTTATTATCAGTTATAAGTGATATATTGGACATATCTAAAATTGAATCTGGTCATCTTGAAATGGAAGAAATACCATTTGATTTTCGCTCTACCATTGAGTCAGCCATCATTCCATTTTCAGCTAAAGCCAAAGAAAAAAAAATAGAGCTCAATATGTTAATTAAATCTGATATTCCTCAAATGATGCTTGGTGATCCTACGAGATTAAGACAAGTTATTACAAATTTAGTTAGTAACGCTTTAAAATTTACAGATAAAGGTGATGTTTTTATTGAAGCATCACTAGAGGAAGAAACTCAAGAGGCAGCAAAGATAGCTTTTAAAGTAAAAGATACAGGTATAGGCATGTCACAAGAAACCATACAAAAACTCTTTAAACCATTTACTCAAGCTGATGCATCATCAACGAGAAAATATGGTGGAACAGGCCTTGGGCTTTCAATATGCAGAAATATTATATCTTTGATGAATGGACACATTAATGTAGAAAGTGATGTTGGAAAAGGTACCACCTTTAGCTTTTTAGTTGAATTCAAAAAATGTTTAGATGTAAAACTTCCTGATGCAATAGATTGTTCAGTGCTAAAAGGTAAAAGAATTCTTATTGTAGACGATAACTCAATGAATAGGGACATAGCTAAGATATATCTTCAGGAAGCAGGATGTATGGTTCAAGAAGCAGAAAGTGCAACTGAAGCATTAAGTAAACTTGTACGAAACGAATCAGAGAGTTCAATTTTCAATGCTGTTTTAGTTGACTATCATATGCCAGGAATGTGTGGACATGACCTATCAGCAGCACTAAAAGCAATTTCATCAACAAAGAATATACCTTTAATACTATTGACATCTATTGCAATGAAGGGTGATGAAAGAGAGTCAAGAAGCTTTGGTTTTTCAGGCTACCTTACTAAACCCTACAAACGAAATGACTTAATTAAATGTTTGGCAAGAGTTTTAGATGGCAAAATACAAGACAAGGATCAAGCTGAAATACTTATATCAATGCATCCTTTAAGCCAGTCACAATTTAAAAGAAAAATTAAAATACTGCTAGTTGAGGATAATGATATTAATAGAATGTTTTTTATACATTTACTTAAGATGAAAGGTTTGAGTTGTGATATTGCATATAATGGAGAGGAAGCTATTACAGCATTTAAAAGTAACTCCTATGACATTATATTTATGGATTGTCAAATGCCTTTAATGGATGGCTACGAAGCAACTAGGCAGATTCGAAAATTAGAGGGTGATAAAAAACACACCCCTATTATTGCTCTAACTGCTTATGCCATGAAGGGCGATATTGATAAATGTAAAGACGCGGGAATGGATGATTACCTTGGCAAACCTATTGAAGTAGATAAAGTAACTGAGATTATTGATAAAATTTCATTAAAAAATGAGAATAGTTCAAAAATAGATATTAACAGCATAATTAATACCTTTATTAAGGAAACTGGATTTGGTATGGATATAGCCAAAGATCTTATTCACGCAGGGCTTAGATCCATTGCAAAAAACCTATCAGAAATTGATCTGCTCTTAAGTGAAAATAAAGTAGATGCAGTAAAAGTATGCCTTCACCAGCTAAAAGGCACTTCAGGTAATTTAAGAATGAAAGCAATTGCAAAAAAGGCAATGCAGGCAGAATTATTTGCTGATAAACATGACTATGATAATTTAAATATTGTTCTCGAAGACATAAAGATAGACATTGAAATGTTGTCAAATATTAAATGAGCTTAGGGTGCATTTAGTGAATGTGAAGAAAAATATAAAACATGAATTTTTTTATTTTAATTGTTGCGCTCCCTAAAATATGTTATAATATTATAAGACAAACTATTACATAAATTATAAATATAAAACTTTTTTTTCCTATTCACCATTCTTATAAACATATCTTTATCACTTTTTGTCTAATTATTTTTTAAGGGGGATTTAGTAAATGTTGAGAAAATCTTTTTTTGCAGTGGTGTTAATTTTTGTTGTTCTATCATCTCATGTTATTTCACTGGCAAATAATAACCTTATAACAAATAGAAACTTTGAAGGTGGAGTAGGCCTTCCATGGCATGTTATTTGTTACGACGATGCCGATGTGGATTATGAAATTAAAGACAATCAGTATATTATTACTGTAAATGACCCTGGAGAACATAGTTTTTCAGTCCAGTTCAGACATTTAAATATTCCTATTAATGCAGGATGGACCTATTTTATTGAATTTACAGTAGTTGCTAACAAATACGCCTCTATTTATACTAGCATAGGTATACCAAAAGATCCTTATATAGAGTATTGGAACAATAACTGGAGTGGACATAGTTTAGAAGCAAATGAACCATACACTTATATGGGTAGTTTTCACACAAAAACTTCTGATCCTCTGGCCGCTTGGACATTTCACCTTGGTATCGGAGGCCAAAGCACAGTTCAACCAGGAACTACATTAAAGTTTAGCAATATGAGGCTTTACACTTATAATTCAAAACCACCACCACCACCACCTACTCCTACTCCAAGAAGAGTTATAAGAGTAAATCAAGTAGGATATTTTTCACAGGGTGTAAAAAGAGCTACTATAATTAATTCAAGTGCAACCAAATGGGAATTAAAAAACAGTAACGATACAACAGTAGCAGTTGGAACAACAGTTCCATTTGGTTTGGATAAAGATTCAGGTGACAATGTTCAGATTATTGATTTTTCAAATTACAAAACTCCTGGAAAAGGATACTACTTAGTGGCTGAAAATGAAAGAAGTTATCCTTTTGATATAAATTCTCATCTTTATGAGGAAATGATGTATGATGCATTTAAATACTTTTATTATAATAGAGCCGGAGAACCTATAGAAGCTGATTATGCACATGATATAAGCTTTGTTCGTCCAGCGGGACATACTAATGATATTGCAGAGGCAACATCGGAATTTGGCTTTACTGGTGGTTACACCCTTGATGTAACAGGAGGATGGTATGACGCTGGTAACTATGGAAGATATGTTGTCCACGGAGGCATATCTACATGGATAATGCAAAATCAATATGAGCGTGCATTAAAAAATGGTATGATTCAACAATTATATCGTGATGGAAAATTTAATATCCCAGAAAGCGGAAATGGTATTCCAGATATTCTTGATGAATCTCGTTTTAATATGGAATTTATGCTAAAAATGCAAGTTCCTATAGGGCCATTAGAAGGTATGGTTCATCATAAGACTCATGATCAACGTTGGCAAGCTTTAGGCATGGGACCACATGAAAGTACAGAACAACCAAGAATTATAAAACCTCCAAGTACAGCAGCTACATTAAATCTTGCAGCAACAGCAGCTCAAGCTGCACGTATATGGAAAGATATTGATCCTGAGTTTTCCAATGAATGTTTAACTGCAGCAGATACTGCTTGGGAAGCAGCAATTGCAAATCCTGATATATATGCTCCATTTAATGACAATATTGGTGGTGCCCCTTATGGAGATGATTATGTTCTTGATGATTTCTACTGGGCAGCATGTGAATTATTAATTACTACAGGTGATTTAAAGTACTTGAGTTTTATAAGAGAATCACCTTACTTCCTGCAAATGCCCGATTATATTAGAGAAACACCTCATTTTTTACAACAACCTGATAAATTAACAAGTGAAGAAGCTACTAGCTTTGTAGGACCTTTTGACTGGGCTAATACTTCTGGAGTAGGCACACTTTCACTCGCACTTCACGAACCTTCCCAATTGACAGCCTCTGAAATTGCAACTGCCAAAGCTAATATTGCCAAAGCTTGTGATATATGGATTGAATATCAGCAAAATCAAGGATATGGTGTTACAATTGAGCAAAGACAGGTATTCTTTGATAACCCTAATTTAATTGGATATCCATGGAGTTCAAACTCATATATTTTAAATCAGTGTATCGTATTTGGATATGCCTATGAATATACCAATGATTCTAAGTACTACAATGCCTTAACCGAAGCAATGGACTATATTATGGGACGTAATCCCATGAATCAGTGTTATGTAACAGGTTATGGTTCAATACCACTTAAAAACCCTCACCACCGTTGGTTCTCATATCAGTTTGACTCAGAATATCCTAAAGCACCTCCTGGATGGATATCATCTGGACCAAACTCTGGACTGCAAGACCCATGGGTTAAAGGTTTTGGATGGCAACCTGGTGGACATCCACCACAAAAATGCTTTATGGACCATATCGAGTCTTGGTCAACAAACGAAGCTACAATAAGTCTTAATGCTTCACTTGCATGGGTGACAGGTTTTCTCTCAGAATCAGACTGTGATTGTGGTCATAGAGAAATATTCTTAGCAGACTTAAATGGAGATAGAAAAATAGACTCTACAGATGCTGCACTAATGAGAAGATATATTCTTGAAATTCCTGTAAACTTTGCAAATTTAGAGGCTGCTGACTTAAATCAAGATGGAGTTATAAACTCTATTGATTATGTATTGCTAAAAAGATATATACTTGAAATAATATGGTAAAATATTAATAAGACCTAAAGTAGTAGCAAAAGTTATATCTTTAGGAGTTTCAACTTAATAAAAAAGCATTTAAAACTCTATGTAAAAGAAATCGACTTGTTGTCGATTTCTTTTACATTTTATCCTTATGATTATAGCTATTTTATAAGTTAAACAACTTCTCTTTGATCTAAGAACTTAAACTGTGACATAAAAAGCTCCTTGTACAAACCTTTTTTATTTATTAGTTCTTCATGGCTTCCCTCTTCCTTTATACCGCTATCATCAATTACCATTATACGACTGGCATTTTGTATTGTTGACAATCTATGTGCTATGACAAAGGATGTTCTGCCTTTCAATAAATTTTGAATACCTTTTTGGACAAGCCTTTCTGTGTGTGTATCGATACTTGCTGTAGCCTCATCTAAAATAAGTATTCTAGGGTTTGCCAAAAGAGTTCTTGCAAAGGCAATAAGCTGCCTTTGTCCTGCTGAAAGCCTTGAACCTCTTTCATTTACATTGGTATCATATCCATCTGGAAGCTTTATTATAAAATCATGAGCACAAACTGCCTTAGCTGCCAATATAATTTCTTCATCACTTGCATCTAGTTTTCCATATTTTATATTGTCCTTAACGGTTCCAGAGAAAAGAAATGTGTCCTGAATCATTATCCCAAGTTGACTTCTAAGACTTTCAAGTGTAACTTTCGTCACATTCTGTCCATCTATTAGCACTTCCCCTTCATCAGTTTCATAAAATCTGCTGATAAGGTTTATAATTGTTGTCTTTCCTGCACCAGTTGGCCCTACTAAGGCTACAGTTTCTCCAGCTCGTATATAAAAATTGACATCCTTTAAAACAATTTGATCACTATTATATCCAAAAGTTACATTTTTAAATTCTACATCTCCTTTAATTTGTGACATTACAGCAACACCATCACAATCTTTTATATCTGGTTCTATATCCATTATTTCAAATATTCTTTCTGCTCCTGATATGTTGGTAACCAAAATATTATAAAAGTTAGATATATTCATAATAGGTGTCCAAAACATAGATATATAACCTGTGAAAGCCACTAACAGGCCTATTGTAATCGTCCCTGTGTTTAAAAGTCTTAGTCCATACCAGAAAACCAAAACGGTTCCAGCTCCCCATGAAAGCTCAACAAGAGGCCAAAACATATCATTCATTTTGACCGCTCTCATAAAAGCTATTTTTTGCTCTTTTAAGAGATTCCAAAATGTTCCACTGGTTTTATTTTCTCCAGTAAATCCCTGAACAACCCTAATACCAGAAAAATCTTCATGACTGTATGCATTTAAATTAGAGGTTTTTTTTCTTACAATCTGCCACCTTCTCCTTGATACTATCTGAATAAAAAACATGGATACAATAAGTACAGGTAGCATGGCAAAAGAAACTAATGCCAATTTATAATTCATTGAAAACATTATTATAGATACTACTAATATTTTAATAACATCTGGAATTAGATTTGTAACACTATTAGTAAACAGATCATTTAGGGAGTTAACATCTCCTATTATTCGTGCTAATATCTTTCCAACTGGCCTGTTATCAAAAAAGTTAAAGGACAATTTTTGAATATGATTATAAAGCTGCTGCCTTATAGTTAAAAGTATCCTATTAGAAACATTAGCCATAAGGAGTATTCTGTATTTTGCACAAATCATGGCTATAACATTAATAATTACCATTATTACACCTAGAAGCATTAAACCTTTTACATTGCTCTTTGCTATATACTCGTCAATTCCTACTTTCATAAAATAGGGATTTATAAGCTCAACAAATACTACTAATGCAATTAACATTAATACTTTAAAAACAGATGTAATATATGGTTTTAGATAAGAAAACAACCTTATAATAACTTTTATATTGACTGTTTCTTTTATAGATTCATCTTCTCTAAAATTATTTACAGGCATTACACTACCTCCTCATTATCATATAATGTCATACTTCCAAATTGATGATTGTAAATATCATAGTATCTTCCCTTTAGATTAATAAGCTGCTGGTGATTACCTCTTTCCACTATTTCACCATCTTCTAATATAATTATTTCATCAGCATTTTTAACAGCAGATACCCTATGAGCAATTATAAATTTGGTCATACCTTTACGTTCATTAAGGGATTTTTGAATTTCATATTCTGTATCCATATCAAGTGATGATGTAGCATCATCTAGAATTAATATTTTAGAGTCTCTTAAAAGGGCACGGGATATTGATATTCTCTGTTTTTGACCCCCTGAAAGACCAACACCTCTTTCACCTATAAGTGTTTTATACTTATAGGGCATCTTAGATACAAATCCGTGAACCTTTGAATCTTTTGAAGCTGATATAAACTCTTCACTTAGTACATCTTTTACTCCAAATTTAATATTTTCTTCAATTGTGTCAGAGAATAAAAAAACATCCTGCATGACAATTGAAATGTTGCTCCTTAAAACGTTTAAATCCATATTTCTAACATCAATACCATCTATATATACATTTCCAGAAGATACATCATAAAATCTTCCGATAAGATTTATAAGAGATGTTTTCCCCGCTCCTGTCATTCCCATTATGGCAATTGTCGTTCCAGGTCTAACGTCAATATTAATGTTCTTAAGTACGGTTATACCGTTGTATTCAAAAGATACGTCCTTAAAAACTACATGACCCATAAACTTTTCAGGCCTTACCGGCTTATCAGGCTCCTTAATATGGGGCTCCTCTTCAAAAATCTTTTCAACCTTCTTTATTGATGCATAACACTGGGCAATTATATTTGTAATCCATCCAATCATCCTCATAGGCCAAATTAACATAAAAATATAATTACCAAAAGCAACCAGTGTACCTAATGTCATCTCATTACCTATAACAAAAAATCCTCCTACAGTTATAACCATCACCAAAACAACATTTGATAAAAATTCAATTTTAGGATAATACTTGCTCCAAACTTTTGCCTGCTCCATATTTAGTCTGTAATTGTATCTGTTTTGTTTTAAAAACTTTCGGATTTCAAACTTTTCTCTTCCAAAGGCCTTAACAAGTCTTACCCCAGCAATATTTTCCTGTGCCGTTGTATTTAAAGCAGCCCTCTGGTCACTTATTTTCCCGTAAGTTTCTCCCACCTTCCTTTCAAGGTTTACAGCAATATATGCCAAAATGGGCATAATCAAAACAGTCAAAAGGGCAAGTTTCCAGTTAAGAGTAAATAAAAGAATTGATGCCACTATAAAATATAAACTTTGCTCTATTAAAAGCATTATTCCAAAAGCCAAGGCATTTAAAATATTTTCTGTATCATCTTTTATTCTTGACATGAGTTCTCCAGTGTTGGTCTTGTCAAAGTACGAAAACGAAAGCTTTTGAATGTGATTAAACATATCCTGTCTTAATTCCATTATAATTCTAGACGCAGATAAATCAAAAGAATACTCCTTTATATATCCAAATATTGATCTAGATATGGTTATAGCTACAAGAGCTGTAATAATCATAGAAAACAAGTGAACCTGACCGTCAATAATAACTTCATCTACAATCCTCTTAATCAAATAAGGATTAAACATATCTAATGTAATACTCCCACTAATCATAAGCAATGCTATCACATAAAACAACTTATACCTTTTCATATACGATGCCAATCTTCTCAAATGTAATACCTCCCTTTCACATTGTTCCAAACTTTCTAATTAAATTTCCAGTACCTCAAGCCTTATCTTATAAATTTTTCAATTAAATGAAAAAGTCATGGAAACATATTCCATGACTTTAAATATATAAAAGCCATGGGGTAAATCCTTCACCCCATGGCTTTGTAATCAAAAAAATTACACTAAAACACCATTGTTTGAGGTAGGATTTATAATAACTGATATAGAATGAAAACGCAAAGACATATTTACATATTTAAACATATTTCCTACCTCCTTTCATTATAATAAAAAACTCTGTATGTAATATAGTAGTATATAATTGTTCACATGTCAAGATCTGTAACAATTTTTTTGTTGTTTTTTTATACACTTTTTATTATGCAACTAAACAAGTCTTCCTTATGGCGCCGATCTTCCTGTTATATCCTCTATATGGCTACCAGAATCAATTTCAGTATTTGCTTCACTTTCCCATATGTTACTTAAGATATCTTTTACAAATCCAATTATAACACCTCTAAAAATCAAAGCAATTCCAACTAAAACAGCAATAATTATTACAATTTCAACTGTTCCAAGTCCATCCTCTTCCATAATAAAATCTCTCATTAACTTTAACATATTTTTCACATCTCCTCTCTCAAACTACGCCACTCATAGCTAAAACTGCTGGTGTTGCAACAATTAAAAGCACTGCCAAAAACATTATCATCATAGGAAAGAGCATCTTTGTTGACGCCTCTTCACCAAGCCTTTTTGCAGCACTTTTTCTCATCTCCCAACAATCTGCCCCCTGTACTCTTAGTATTGAAACTAATTGTGCATTGCCTTTTCTTAGATTTTGCAATATTACTGCTACAAACTTTGTTATCTCAGGTATCCTGCATCTCTTAGCAAAATCTTCGTACGCCATAGCTTCAGCCTTTCCTGCCCTTATATCTGCTATTACATACTCTAATTCCTCATATAAAACCGTGTCTTTTTTGTTATCAATCACTATTTTTTCCCATGCTTTTAGTATAGTCATTCCAGCGTTTATAAGAAGAGTAAGTTTGTTTACAAAGTCAGGAAAATCCAATTGTATACTCTGCTTTCTCAATTTTAATTTGTTGTCTAATTCTTTATCGGTAAAATATGCTAATGCAATAAGTAAAAATAATGCAAATACAATATACTCTATATTCACCTCCCCCATTGCAGCCCCTATAAAGGACGTTATTAGCATCATGAATAGAATAAAAGATATTTTATTTGCCCAATGTATCTGAAGATAAAAAAATGAATACTTTGCCCCCTTTAAATCTGAAATCTTTCTTTGCAGTCTTCTGTCGTATTTACTTATGTACTTATAATTAATCTTGTCCAATATAAAAAGACCAATTGGTATTAAATCCTTAAGTTTGTATTCCTTTTTATCAAGAACTTCTATATACTCTGTATACTTGTTTTTTGATAGTAAATATAAGATTAGAAAGACAACCAAAATACTAATAAACGAAATAATCATAGCTTCTCCTAACCTCCTACACTTTTATTGACATTATTTTCTTTCCGATAAAGTAACCTAATGCAATTAAAACAATTGCAATTGACATAACAACCC
Source organism: Acetivibrio alkalicellulosi (assembly GCA_008125075.1). GTDB lineage: Bacteria > Bacillota > Clostridia > Acetivibrionales > Acetivibrionaceae > Herbivorax > Herbivorax alkalicellulosi. The sequence continues at coordinate 1,941,601 of VLTH01000002.1, forward strand.
TGCCTATAGGCCTGTCAAAAATAGGCTCCATATAGTCATATGAACTGGTAGTTAAAAGTACTATCATAAGAATTGGCATTATCGACATAACTTTTTGCTCAAAAATCTTTGCCGAGAGCATGGTATGTATTTCTTCTTTTATTTCAATCTTGTCATTTATTATATTTGAAGTATTTTTAATTACCTCAATAAGATTTCCACCTGTTCTCTTACATGTCTTAAATACATCGTTAAAGTTTTGAATATCTTCAAGACCAGATCTTACTGCAAAATCCTCTAATGCTGATTCAACAGTCTCATTCATTTCTATCTTTCGAACAATATATTCCACTTCTTTTATAATATATGTTTCGGCATTTGGATATAAAATACTAAGATCTTTTAAAACTTCTCTAAAGGAAGACTCAATTGATCGACCTGCATTTAATGAAGATGAAAGAGAATAAAGCATGTCTTTAAACTGTAAATTGAGCTCATTTTTTCTCTTTTCTATTATATCTTTGGTCTTTATTTTAGGATAAAATAAAGCAAATGGAGTAATCAATAAGGACAAAATTATATTATGATAAAAAATCATACCCATTGCAAATAGCATTGCTCCCGCAAACAAAACATATAGTAACTTTTCTTTTTTTGACATCACATATACATCGTATTTTGTAAGGGTAGTTGAAGAATTTCCTTCTCTGTTTTCAACAGCATAAGATATATTCATTTGCTCACCTCCTTAGAACTCACATTTAATACCTGCCATTTTAAACTTTAATGTATGTGTCATTTTATTTTCTGTTCTTTTTAATTTTCCAACAACCTTTTTGTCCTCAGTTTCTCCCTCTTCCTCAAATGTAAATAGAGGGTTTAATACTATTTCTCCATTTTTATAGTGGGCAATTTCTGATATCTCTAAAATCTTTCTGGACTTATCCCTTATTCTACCAAGATGTACCAAGATATCAATTGCAGATGCAATTTGTTTTCTGATTGCATCAAGTGGAATAGACGCTCCACACAACACCATTGTTTCAAGCCTGCTTAGCATATCCTTAGTGGAATTAGCATGGCCAGTTGAAAGAGAGCCATCATGTCCTGTATTCATAGCCTGAAGCATATCTAGAGCTTCTGCACCTCTAACTTCTCCCACTATAATTCTCTCAGGTCTCATTCTAAGAGATGATTTTATAAGATCTCTAATAGTGATTTCTCCCTTTCCTTCTACATTTGCATTTCTAGTTTCCATTTTGACAATGTTTTCTATTTCCATAATTTGAAGTTCCGCTGAGTCTTCTATTGTAATAATCCTCTCATCTTTTGGAATAAAATTAGAAAGGGCATTTAGAAAAGTTGTTTTTCCAGATCCTGTGCCTCCGCAAACAAATATATTATACTTTGCTACTACCATAAGCCTTAAAGCATCTGCCGCTTCCTGACTTATAGATCCAAATCTTAATAAATCTTCAACTGTAATTGGTTTTTCGGGAAACTTTCTTATTGTCATAATAGGGCCATTTAAAGCAATAGGAGGCAATACCACATTTACCCTAGAACCGTCTAGAAGTCTTGCATCAACAACCGGAGAAGATTCATTTACCGTTCTATTAACCTTTGAAACAATTGACTGAATAACATCTTCTAATTTTTGAGCACTTTCAAAACGTGCATCTAAGCGAAAAGTTTTCCCATTTTTCTCAATGAAAATATTATCAGGACCATTTATCATTATCTCGGTAACAGTTTTGTCTTCAATTAATGGTTGGAGTATATCAAGTCTTCTCATTGCATTAAAAACTCCATTTATAATGTTCTGTTTTTCTTTAATGCCAAGATATAATTCTTTAGACTTTTCAAAAACTATATTTGTTATTAAATCTTTCATTTCTTCATCTAGTATTTCTTTTCTAAGGTCAACACTATCGCTGACTATCCTTTTTATTTCATTTATAAGCTCATCTCTGTTATAAGGTTTCAATAAAACTCACCTCCAACCACTGACCCGTATTTAATCTATTTTTTCTCATATATTTATACTAAATAAACCTGCCAATTCTTTTATATCAAAAGGTTGCGGAAAAATTGGTATTTTACACATGTACTCACCCATATTTAATGATTCTATTTTAAAATCAGATTGACCATCCCACTTATTAACAACAACTTTTGCTTTATTTGTTATGTCTAAAGAATTTTTTGCATTCAATATTTTAAATTCCTTATTTAGTAAGCTAGCTTTTATTTCTGAAAGCCTATCTTGTGAAAAAACAAGCAATACTTCATTACAACACTCAAGAATAGAAATATTTTCATGGTCAAAATTACTTGACATATCCACAAAAATAAAATCATAACACCCTGACATTTTTAGATGTGATATAAGTCGCTTTAACTCTTCTCCTGTAATTTCCTCCATTTCAAGCGCACTATCTGGGGGAGTAAAATAGTGAATATTTGTCTCCTCATCAATAAGTTTTGCTCCTTCTATTTTAATACCTGGATTTTTGTTATTTTCCTTTAAATAAAATAATACTTTAGATAAGTTTTGAACACTGTCACAGTTAAAAAACAATGGTGTTGATTGAATACTTTCTAAATTTAAATAAAACACACTAAAACCCTTTAAAGCATATTGTATGCTTGCACTTACTGCAACTGTAGTTTTACCCACACCTCCTACAGGAGAGTATACAGCAATTACTTTTGCCTGTTTGCTTCCTGATGCTAAATATATTTCATTAGAATTTTTTTCAGAAAATATATCTAATATATTGCTGACAAACCTTTCTGCATGCTGATACTTATTAACACATTCATAATCTTTAGAGTTAGATGCAATATTTCCAGATGTCAACAATATAATTACCTCTGCCTTATTTTCAGGTATAGAATTTGACATCATTGATGGACTAATTAGTAGAACATCTACTTTTTTAGTTGTATCATTTAAATAATTAATTAGAATTTCCTGTTTTGTAAATGAATTAACTTGAAATTTATGAGAATGTTCGCTCATTAAATAGTTTACTATTCTTTCAACATACTCCTCATCGGTGTCTGCAATAACTAAAGTTATTCTTCCCATTCCCATTCCTCCAATTATTTTAGATTAAAAAAAGAAATGCACAAAAATAAATAGATAATTATTTAGTTTTTAAAACTTACTGTAGATCTATTAGATGCTTAATAAAAGCTAGAAATATTAAGACACTTATCATATAAGAATTTCTTTGGTAAAATGAAATATAAAAAGCTTTAAAATAAAAACTCCTAATATTATTATATTTTCTTAAGCAAGAATTGTCAATTAATATTTGATATTGGGGTGCGTGTAATAAACATGAAGAAAAATATTCCAGAAACTCAAGTTGCGTAGTCTTCCACTACAGTATCCGAATGTTTTATTATTCTAACATTTGATTAAAATGTATATATTTTCTTATAGCCTATTATTTAATTATTTTAAATTAAGTGTAGAAATAAAATCATTTTATGGTATAATTGATAGAATGAATTGGAACTAAGGAATGGTGATTTGTTTATATGATTAAATTTCAATTTAGTGTTAAAAATAGAAGGTTATTTCAACTTGAACCTGCAAAGGTTATTGTACTAAGTTTTTTTGTAGTTATAATTATAGGGGCATTTTTACTTACTCTTCCCATCTCTTCAAATTCAAATGTTCCTAGAGCTGATTTTCTGACTGCGCTGTTTACTGCAACATCTGCTACCTGTGTAACAGGTCTTGTAGTTGTCGATACAGCTACACAGTGGTCTCTTTTTGGTCAGATTGTTATTTTGATACTCATTCAGATAGGTGCATTGGGGTTTGTAACATTTGCCACATTCTTTTCAATTTTACTTGGTAGAAAAGTCGGACTTAAAACAATGATATTAGCTCAACAATCATTAAACGACTTTAGTTTTGAAGGAGTATTAAACCTTATAAAAAATGTTATACTAGCAACCTTCACAATTGAATTAGCAGGTGCCATTATTTTAGCAACAAGATTTGTTCCTAAGTATGGTTTAAGGGGCATATATATATCAATATTTCATTCCATATCCTCTTTTTGTAATGCAGGTTTTGATATATTGGGAGGTTACCAAAGTCTTACAACTTTTAATAATGATCCTGTTGTTTTATATTCTACTGCTTTTCTTATAATCTTAGGTGGGCTAGGTTTTATTGTATGGAAAAACCTATGGGAATACAGGAAAGACAAAGAGCTTCTTCTTCATACCAAATTAGTTTTAGTACTTGTTGTATCTCTGCTAGCTTTTGGCACAGTTTTTTTCCTAATATCAGAATTCAATAACCCTTATACATTAGGAGGTCTTAATCTTCCTGGCAAAATAAATGCAGCATTTTTTCAATCTGTAACCACAAGAACAGCAGGTTTTAATTCTATACCTATTGGTGATATGAAGGAAATATCTAAAGCAATATCTATATTACTAATGTTTATAGGAGCAGCTCCAGGTTCTACTGGAGGCGGCGTTAAAGTAACTACTTTTGGAGTTATTATTGTGGCGATTTTATCACAAATTAAAGGTGTCGGACATACTATCGTCTTTAAAAGAAAAGTTCCTTATCTATCAGTTACTAAATCTCTTGCAATATTAGGGCTCAGTGCCATGCTTATAATTATACTGACAACAATACTACTAATTTTTGAAGATATAGCCTTTTTAGATGTTTTGTTTGAATCTGTTTCTGCATTTGGAACGGTGGGACTATCTGCAATAGGAACAAGTTCTTTAAAAAACATTAGTAGGGTATTTATCATTATCACAATGTTTCTTGGGAGAGTAGGTCCACTTTCCTTTGCTATAGCTATGACAATGAAAAATACAAAGAAAAAAAATCAGGATGTTGTATATCCTGAAGGAAAAATAATCGTGGGATAGATTTTTTAAGGAAGTAGTGGGTGTTATATTATTAGCGTTCCTAAGTATTATTTAAATTTACAAGTTACTATCTTTGCCTATAAAATAATTCTTAAGTTCTAGCTGATCTTTACTTGTTGAAACAGCAATAATATAGTCCCCTTCTTTTATAGCTGTAAAACCATTTGGTATAATAACCTCATCATCTCTTATTACAGAAATGAGTACACAGTCCTTTGGAATGTTTATATCTTTTAATGTTCTGTTACACACAGGTGATTTACTGGTTATAAGAATTTCATTTAGCACAAGTTTTCCACTCTTTAGTCTCATTAGTGTCTTTATTCCTGTGTAGTCAACTTCTTGCTCAATAAGGTCTGCAATAATTGAAGTACTACTCACTGCTATGTCTACTCCTAGCTTTTGAAACACTTCTATATTTTTAGGATTATTAACTCTTGCTATAGTCCTTTTTACACCAAAGTTCCTCTTTGCAAGCTGACATGCAATAAGATTATCCTCATCCTTACCTGTAACTGCAATAAATATATCGCACTTTTCAACTTCTACTTCTGAGAGTATATTAATATCTGTGCCGTCACCATTAATTACAGGTATATGAAGCTCGTTTGCTATTTTCCTACAAATGTCCTCTAGTGGCTCAATTATTGCAATTTTATGTTTGTATGGAAGAAGGGTTTTTACAAGATAGTATCCTAATTTACCTCCTCCTGTTATAACTATATACATATCAAACCTCCAAAACTAGTTATGGAATGTCTGAAATATTACTTTCACTTTGTTCTAAGGCTGCTGATAAAACCCTTTGTATAATAGTAGTGTAAGTTATATTTTCATCGTTCCTATATTAATTATATTCCCTTATTGGCAACTACCAAAACATCGGATCTCCCAAGTATAATTTTACCATCTGCAAAGTTAAATTCTCCCTCTCTAATAATTCCAAATATGAAGGTATCTTCATTTAGTTCAACAGAGTCAAGTCTTTTGCCTACAAATACATGGGGTACCTTTTCTTGTCTATAAAAAATAACGTCATTGCCAATTGTTTGTCTTGCTATATCCTTTTCACCAATCATCATAGACTTTATTATATCAACAGTAATATCTGTTGGGCAAATTGTTTTTAAACCAAACTGATGAAATACATATTCCCTATCAGGATTGTATATCCTGGCTAATACTTTGGGCACTTTAAATATTTCCTTAGCAACCTGACAAACCATAATATTAACATTGTCATCAGGTGTAACAGCTGCAACAGCATCAGCATTTTTGATTCCCGCTTGTTTTAAAACATCCTGATCAATTGGAACACCTGTAAGAGTTATACCATTAAACTCAGGATCTAAGAGCTTAAATGAATTGCTGTCACTATCAATTATAACAACATCGTGTCCTTCGTCTGATAAAACATGTGCAAATCTTGACCCCACTTTTCCACACCCAATTATAATTACATGCATTGCTTTCCTCCTGAATTTAGCTAAATTATTCAAGCTATGTTATAGCTTTCAGCATTATAATAATATAGGACTAGTTAATACTATATATTCTATAACATTTACATTACTATTGTATACTACAGTTTATACTAGTTTAGTTCTAATATTATATATATATCACAATGACAATTGAATACTTTGATTTTACTTATTATATATACTTATTTCTTATGTTTTCAACCTATTCCAAAATAATACCTATTAAATCATTAATTTACCTTTATATTTATTCTAAAAAAAATTTTTAAATAAATCAAACCATAAATTCCTATACATTATAAATTTGCTATTTAGGAAAACTATTATAATAACACAGAAAGGATGATTTCGTGATTGTATCTTTTTTAAGGACACTGATACTCTATTTGCTTGTTATTACCGTAATGAGAATAATGGGAAAACGTCAAATTGGTGAGCTACAGCCCTTTGAACTGGTTGTAGCTATTATGATATCAGAACTTGCTGCTGTTCCAATGCAAAATACTGGAATTCCATTAATGAATGGTATTATTCCAATACTAACTCTTTTGATTGCACAAATAACCTTTTCATTTATAGGTTTAAAAAGCACAAAAGCAAGAGCAATTATTTGTGGTAGACCAAGTGTTTTAATTGAAAACGGTAAACTTAAAGAACCTGAACTTAGAAAAGAGATGTTTACTATAAATGACTTATTAGAACAACTAAGAATAAAAAATATACCAAATATTGCCGATGTAGAGTTTGCTATTTTAGAAACTAATGGGCAGTTAAGTATTATACCTAAATCTCAAAAAAGACCAGTAACCCCTGAGGATCTCAATATTAAAACTGCATACGAGGGAACTCCTCTTGATATAATTGTTGACGGAAATATAAATAGAGATAATTTAAAAATTGCAAAATTGGATGAACATTGGATTAAAAATGAGCTTGAAAAATTTAAAATAAGTAATATAAAAGATGTGTTATTTGCAAGTCTTGACTCATCAGGAAATTTATATTTTCAACTTAAAGAAAAAAAAAGGAGGGAGCATTAATTGCACACTTTTAAAGTATTAGCAAGTCTTACAATACTTGTTGTGTTAATAGTAACAGGTGCTTTTATCTCTTCACGAGTCTTACTTAGCTCTTCTCAGGAAATTGAAAATAAGATACTTGAAGTTGAAAAAAACATATATAAAAATGATTGGGATCTAGCAAAGCAAAATCTCTCTGTTATACTAGACAAATGGCCAAATGTAGAAAAAAAATGGAGTGTCTTGTTAGATCATTCGGACATTGATAATGTTTCAACTTCTATTTTCAGATTGTCAAAGTATTTAGAGTCTCAAAATTCTGACTTAGCACTATCTGAAATAGCCTATCTTAAGCAATACCTTAAAAATATTTCACAAAGAGAAATACCATCTATTGAAAATATTTTTTGAATACTGTAAGAATTCAGAACATAGAATTTTAAGTTCTGAATTCTTCTATCTATGGGAATGTGCACGTTTGCGCAAGCGAGAGCATATAACAAATAATATACACGTGCATTAAATCAAATGTTCTCAGAATAGAGATATGATAAAAATAGTATAAAATACACCCCCAAGCACTAAAGGAACAGGACTTAATTTTTTTTTGTGTTCAATCCAAAAATATATTATGGCAGAAGATAGAACTGCCATCACTGCACATGTTACAATATTGTGATTTAGTTTCCAGGGAGTTGCTAAAATACCAAGTGAAACAGGAATACAACTTTGAAATACCATAGCTCCTGTTATATTCCCTATAGCTAAAGTATCTTTTTTCTTACTTATCCATATTATACTGTTAAACTTTTCAGGAAGTTCTGTTACAATAGGTGTAACAATAAGAGAAAAAACAAAAATGGAGATACCTAGAGTTTTCGATGTGTCTTCTATGCTTGACACAAACATATGTGCTCCAAGTATTATTCCTAAAACAGCTATAACCACCTGTAATAAAATAGTGTATATATTATTTTTAATATTTAAAATTTTTTCCATATACAATTTATTTAATCTATCCATAGTTATTCTATCTTCCTTAAGGGTAATCATTATGTAGTAAATGTATAGAATAATTAAAAATATAGCAATTCCTCTTCTAACAACATACCATTTTACAAATGAAGCCAATATCCCCAAAGTATATGCAATAATAAAACAACTTATATCTCTACTAATAATACTATTATTAACACTCATTCTCATACCTGTTTTTCTTTTAAACCAAAAAATAAATACACTTATACCTGTAACAAAAAAAGCCAGTGTACTAAGCATAAATGGTGCTCCTAATATAGCCGCTATACCCATATCTATTGATTCTTTATTCTCTTTTAAAAAAAGAATAGTAATAATAGGAACCATTGTTTCGGGTATACATGTTCCAACAGCAGAAAAGATACTCCCTACAGCCCCATCACCCAACTTAAGATTTTTACCAAGCCATTCTATACCATTAGTAAATAATTCACAGCTAATTAATATTAAAATAAGGCTTATAGCTATCCATATTATATTAAACCATATCATTTAAATCACACATTTTAATATCCTTACGTATTTGTCTCTTACAAATTATATTAGGTAATACCTTTTAATATTATTATAATTGTAAATAAACATGGTTTGAGTTATATTTTTACTTAATTTAGTTTTTTTTCTATTGACACATAATCCAACAACGTATAAAATAATTGTTGTATATTATTGGGCGATTAGCTCAGCTGGTTAGAGTACCACGTTGACATCGTGGGGGTCGATGGTTCGAGTCCATTATCGCCCACCAATGATTAAATTTTTATTTTCTTCTTGCATTACATTACAAAATGATGTGGTGCAAGTTGCCCGTATTATCAAGGGTTAATATGTTGCCCTTGTTTTTTTATAAGGAATGTCTAAAAAACTTCCACTTTTCACTGTGCCTATTTGGAATCAAATTAGGACTATAGTGGAATAGTAGTGGAATTTATATTTTGGGCATTCGTTAGTTAGTATTATAGAATAATAAACAAAGGAGTTGTATTAAATGGGATCTTTACTTGCTAACAAAAATATTTTAGTTATGGGAGTAAGAAATAAGTGGAGCATAGCTTGGGGTATTGTAGAGTCTGCCCTTAAAGAAGGTGCAAATATTATAATTACATATCAAAGTGAAAGAGAAAAAAAAGGGGCATTAGAGCTTGGGGGGCATTCTACATTTCAGTGTGATATTTCTTCTGACCAAGACATTGACAACTTATTCCATGCTATAAAAGAAAAATATGGAGTTATTCATGGTTTAGTTCATAGCATAGCTCATGCAAATACCGAAGATCTTCAAAATGACTTTATATATACTTCAAGAGAGGGATTTTCACATGCTCTTGATGTAAGTGCATATTCTCTTGTAGCAGTAAGTCGCAGAGCAAAGGATCTTATGTCAGAAGGCGGCAGCATTATCACTCTTACATACATGGGTTCTGAAAAAGTATTCCCTGGATACAACGTAATGGGTGTTGCTAAAGCAGCCCTTGAAGCAAGTGTGAGATATTTGGCACACGACCTTGGACCTTTAGGAATTAGAGTAAATGCCATTTCAGCTGGACCTATAAAAACACTTTCTGCAAAGGGCGTTAAAGATTTTGGCAATATTTTAGACACAGTAGAAGTAAAGTCTCCATTAAGAAGAAATATAACACAAGATGATTTAGGAAAATCTTCACTTTATTTTCTAAGCGATTTGTCAAGTGGACTTACAGGAGAAGTAATTCACATAGATAGTGGATTTCACATTATGGGTATATAAAACAAGAGAAACTCCACCTTATAGAAGGTAGAGTCTTAGAATAAGATAAAATCGAGGGGCGTCATGCCCCTTTGCTATTAAGTCTTCACTGTTTCCAAGGCTTACCATTAAAAGGTATATTTTTATTGTTGTTTCTTAAAATACCACTCTTTGATATTATTTAGCAAATACCTCAATAGCCTTGTTGATACATCTAATATTTACTGGTAAATAACATCCTTTTTCACCATCTATAGATAGTGCTATATTATCAGGACCTTTAATGTTACAATTGTTAGTTTTGATTCTAATAACATTTTTGTTATGCAAATTATCATTTTTGATTACATTAAGAAAAACACCTACCAAATCAATATGATTACAGTTCTTTATTATTACAATATCCATAAGACCATCTGTATAATCTGCATCCTTAATAATATTATTAAATCCACCTGCTTGATTTCCATTTAAAACAAAGAAAAGAAGTACCTCTTCTTCAATAGTCTCATTTTCAGTCTCAAAAGACATTTTAAAAGACTTCATTCCGGTAACCTCGCTAAGAGCTTTAATGTAGTATGCAAAAGGACCAAAATTTCTTTTTAATTCCTTTTGAGTATTAAAGGATGCATCTACAAAAATACCTCCTGCAAAAGAGCTAAAGAAAAAAGAGTTATCATTAACAATATTCACATCAACTTTTTTAGTACTCCCTGAGAGTATAATGTCAATGCACTCATCTAATGCAGAAGGAATTTTTAATATTGAAGCAAAATCATTACACGTGCCTGATGGTATTAATCCCATTGGTAATTTTTTATCTTGATTTAAAATGATATTACCAATTAAATTAACAGTACCATCTCCTCCAGAAGCTATAACAAACTTATAGTCACTTTCTTTTATCAAACTGTACAGATTTTTTTCCTTTTCATTTATTCTATATGGTTGAATCAAAATGTTTTTTCTCTGAAATCTTTCAACTATGTAATCAAGTTTGCCAGGCAAACCCTGATCTCCTGACTTTGGATTATAAACTAGAATTCCTCTGTCCATATTTATTCTACCTTTCCATCTCCCCTAATATTTATACCACTGTATTTTTGCTTATTATGACAGGAAAAGTAGTAGTTCCTTCAAGGTTTATTCCCTTTGTAATTATTACGCCCTTATCTATTATTAAGTGGTTTATTTTTACTTCCTCATCAACAATAGAACCTTGCATTATAATGCTATTTTTAACTACTGATCCCTTCTTAATTGTGACACCTCTAAATAGTACCGAATTTTCTACTTCACCTTCAACAATACATCCATCTGCAACTATTGAGTTTTTTACTATTGCTTCCTCATTATATTTTGCAGGAGGCTCATCTTTTACTTTTGTGTAAACTCTTCCGTGCTGTTCGAAAAGCTGATGTCTTATTTGTGGATTTAACATCTCCATATTTATTCTATAGTATGCATTAATTGTACTTATATTTCTCCAATAACCTTCAAATTCATAACCATAAATATTTAATACATTAAGCTTGTTTATAAGTACATCTTTTACAAAATCATATTTACCATGTGATGCACATTCTTCTAAAAGTGATATTAAAAGCTCTCGTTTTAATATATATATACCCATTGAACATATTGCTGATGTGGGACTTTTATGCTTTTCTTTAAAATCCACAACTTTTTCTTGTTCATCTACCTTCATAACACCCATATACTGTAGCTCTTCTTCAGGAAAATCGCCCATATTTCTATAAACAATTGTTATATCAGCATTTTTTTCAACATGATAATCAAGGATTTTATCAAACATCATTTTATAGACACAATTTCCCTGCGCAACAATAACGTATTCTTCAAAACTACGCTTTAAAAAAGTAATGTTGTGATACATAGCATCTGCACTTCCCTGATACCATCCCGAATGCTCTCCTGAAAGGTATGGTGGAAATACAAATAGTCCATCATTTCTTCTGTCTAAATCCCACTCCTTTCCTGAACCTAAATGATCCATCAAAGAACGAAAGCTATATTGAGTGAGAACTCCAATATTAGTAATACCTGAATTGACCATATTAGACAAAACAAAATCTATCATTCTGTATTTTCCACCTACAGGAACAGCAGTACTAGAACGCAATTCAGCCAATTCTTTAAGCCTGTCATTTTTGCCTCCTGTAAGAATTATTCCCATTGTACTTTTCATTCACACTCTCCTCCCTTTAATATGCTTTTTCCAGATTCAATATTTGTTGCACAAAAATCACTAGCTTCAACATGGGAATCAACAACAACATTCTTTCCAATTTTAGTATTGTCAGGTACGACAGCATTTTCACCAACTACTGATATACCTGAATAGTATATGGAGGGCTTGTGTTCATTTGGAATATTATCACCTATACCAAGTTTAACATTTGAACCAATTTTCACACCTTCACCTGTTATACACTGTTTTATAATACTGTTAGATCCAATGACAGAGTCGGTCATAATTATTGAGTCTTCAACCTCTGCATCTTTATCTATGTAAACTCCTGGGAAAATTACTGAGTTTTTTACCTTTCCATAAATCATACATCCTTCTGCTATAATAGATTTTTTCACGCTTCCTTCTGGTGCAATATAATGGGCGCATTTTAAATGATTGGAGGTATATATTTTCCATGCAGGATCAAAAAGGTTGAACTCTGGTACTCTGCTAATTAAATCCATATTAGATTCCCAATATGCCTGAATGGTTCCTACATCTCTCCAGTATCCACTAAACTGGTAAGCCCACATACTTTTTCCTTCGTTAAGCATCATAGGAATTATATTTTTACCAAAGTCATGACTGGAATTTATATTCTCATCATCTCTTATAAGGTATTCTCTTAAAGCTTCCCACGTAAATATATAAACTCCCATAGAAGCAAGATTACTTTTTGGCTTTTGAGGTTTTTCATCAAATTCAAATATCTGTCCACTTTCATGAGTATTCATAATCCCATATCTGCTTGCCTCTTCCCATGGAACATTTATTACTGAAATTGTAGCATCTGCATTGTTTTCCTTGTGAAAATCAAGCATTTTTGAGTAATTCATCTTATAAATATGATCACCTGATAAAATAATTACATATTTTGGCGAATGTTTGTCTACATAATGAATGTTTTGAAAAACAGCATTAGCAGTCCCTTTATACCACTCTCCTATTTCAGCTTTAAGATATGGTGATAATATGGTAATTCCTCCATTAATTCTATCCATATCCCATGGTTTACCAATACCAATATGAGCATTTAGTTCAAGTGGTTGGTATTGAGTAAGTACACCAACCGTATCAATATCAGAATTAATACAATTACTTAAAGAAAAATCAATTATTCGGTATTTTGCTCCATACAAAACTGCTGGTTTAGCAATATTCTTAGTCAGTACACCCAACCTTGAGCCCTGCCCTCCTGCCAGCAACAATGCAAGAATCTCCTTATTTTGCATTAAATCCCCCCACCTTGATTAAGTATAATTAATATATTCTATATTGTCTTGTTTAATCCTTTAAAATAACTATAATTTATTAAGAATTATAAATACTTATAATTTTATTAATAAAAAATCAAAATTATATGTTAAAGATAAATAATAAATGTTATAATGTAAGTGTGTGAAATTCTTTAATTTATAATACATGGTTTTATAAGCTTTACCAGAAGTACTTTTTGTAGTTTTTTAATATTGTACAAAAGTATATCTACAAACTTCTATAATATTGGAGTGATAAATAATGGAATTGAAAGTTGGAGATCTAGTATCTATTCGTCATTTCTCCGGAACAAAGCTATTTAAAAGTCTTGTACTTGAATTAAACAGTGATACAATTTTGGTTAAGCTTATTGAAGACATCACTCTTCTAAATTGTTCAATTGGAGATCCGATAGTACTTGGATATGAGTTAGAAGATGAAGTCTATATATCTAGTTGCACTTTATTACAACTGGATAAAGCTCAAAATGCTTTGAAAATAAAAATTGATAGTGTTGAATCTACAACAAATAAAAGACTATTTGTCAGATTCCCTGTCTCTATTTATGCAGAAGCAAAAATTGGGGAATCTCAAAAAAAACACCTTGCAATTGTAAAAAACATTAGTTTTAACGGCATGATGATTCATTCTAAAAATGATTTTCCACTATATCAAGAACTTAAATTTGATATTCATGCAGGAGTTACCATAAATATAAAAGCCATTATTATAAGAAAAGCAAAAGATACTCATAACTTTGAATATGGATTAAAAATAATTTACACTGACATCCATACTCCTAATTTATTGAAAAAATATCTTATACTTTTAAAGAAAGAACAAGAAGAGTTTATAAAAAAATTCAAAGATACTAAGGAAAGCTAACATAATGATACTTTTATAAAACATCTAGGATTCAGAATTCAAGAGTATTTAAACTCTACTTGAATTCTGAATTCTTTTACAAGCTTCCCTTTGTTTTAGGGTGCATATTGTTAAGTGTAGAAAACATGGAAGAAATATTGTAAAACAAGTTGTAGAGACTTACAGCACCTTCATTAAATTTGCCATTTCTATAGCTGTAACTGCCGCCTCATAGCCTTTATTTCCTGCCTTTGTACCTGATCTTTCAATAGCTTGTTCTATAGTGTCCGTTGTCAAAACTCCAAAAATCACTGGCACGCTTTCATCTAAAGAAACCTTTGCTATTCCCTTTGTCATTTCTGATGAAACATAATCAAAATGAGGAGTAGATCCTCTTATAACTGCCCCCACGCATATAATAGCATCATAGCTTTTAGACTTTGCCATTTTTTGAGCTATCAGAGGAATTTCAAAAGCACCTGGTACCCATGATATTTCAATATCCTTTTCTTCTGCTCCATGTCTAATAAGTCCGTCTATCACTCCGCCTAAAAGCTTACTACTAATAAATTCGTTAAATCTACCAATTACTACTCCAAATTTTAAACCTGTAGCTATTAAATTGCCTTGATTTGATTTAATCATATATTTTTCCTCCTTATGTAAAATCATATTTTTATTATTTTTTCTAAACTCATTAGGGTGCATATTATTTACTGGTTATAGACTGCGAAACTTAAGTTTGTGGAATATTTTTCTTCACATTTATCAAATACACTCATTACAAATCTTTAATATCAAACCCTCTTAATAAATGTCCCATTTTTTCTTTTTTTGTGCGCAAATAAAATTCATTGACTTCGTTTTCCTTAATTTGAAGTGGAACTCTATCAACAATTTCTAAACCATGTCCACTTAATCCCACCAATTTTTTAGGGTTATTTGTCAGAAGTTTTATTTTCTTAATTCCCAAATCACTAAGAATCTGCGCCCCAATTCCATATTCTCTTAAATCAGGTGGAAAGCCCAAAAGCACATTTGCCTCTACAGTATCCTTTCCCTTGTCTTGAAGCTCATATGCCCTTATCTTGTTTACAAGTCCGATACCTCTTCCCTCTTGACGCATATAGAGAAGTACTCCTCTTCCCTCCTCTTCTATCATTCTTAAGGCCGCATGAAGCTGATCCCCACAATCACACCTTAAAGAATGAAAAGCATCTCCCGTTAAACATTCTGAATGGACTCTAACTAAGACAGCTTCGCTGATATTTGAAACATCGCCTTTAACCATTGCAACATGGTGCTCACCATTTATTATATTCTCAAAAGCAACTATTTTAAACTGTCCATAACCAGAAGGCATTTTTGCTTCTGCAGCTTTTTTTATAAGCTTCTCAGTATTTTTCCTATAACTAATAAGATCTGCAATTGTAATAATTTTAAGATTGTGTTTCTTTACATAATCCATTAACTCAGGTGCCCTTGCCATAGTTCCGTCTTCGTTCATTATTTCACATATAACTCCTACAGGAAAAAAACCAGCCATTTTAGCTAAATCGACAGCAGCCTCCGTATGTCCTGAGCGCTTTAAAACGCCCCCTTCCATTGCAATTAATGGGAAAACATGTCCTGGTCTTAAAAAATCTTCAGCCTTTGAATTCATATTGGCAAGTTCTTTTATTGTATTAGCTCTCTCAAAAGCAGAAATACCTGTGGTTGAATTTTTATGATCTACTGTAACGGTAAAGGCAGTTTTCATGTATTCCCTATTTTCTTCAACCATTAAATCAAGATTCAGCTCTCTTGCCCTTTTCTCTGCCATAGGTGCACAAATCATCCCTCTTCCATAAGCTGCCATAAAATTAATGCTTTCAGGGGTGACCATTTGTGCGGCCATTATTAAATCCCCTTCGTTTTCCCTATCCTCATCATCAATTACCACTATCATTTTACCTTGTTTTATATCTTCTAATGCCTCTTCAATTGAATTAAACTTCATACTACGTACCTCCCTTCTTTCTTATGCAAAACCATTTTCCTTCAAAAAAAGCATATCTAATTCTTTTTTCGGGGTATTACTATTATCTTCATTTCTGCCATATACCAGCTTTTCAATGTATTTAGCCAGCATATCACACTCTATATTTATTTTATCTCCAACTTTTTTTTCATTAAGAGTAGTTACTTGTGCCGTAAGTGGTATCAGTGAAACTCTAAAACACTTTTCATCTATATAAGAAACCGTCAGACTAGTTCCATCTAATGCAACAGATCCCTTTAAAACAATATATTTTAAAACTTGACAATGAGCTGTAATCTCAATCCATATTGCATTATCTTCTTCAATTCTGTCAGATACTATTCCAGTTCCATCTACATGTCCACTTACAATGTGCCCATCTAAACGATCCCCTAATTTTAAAGCCCTTTCAAGATTCACGGTTTCTCCAACTCTTAAGCTTCCCAAATTTGTCTTCCTCATTGTCTCAGGCATAACATCGGCAGTAAAACCAGTGCCCAAAAGGCTTGTAACAGTTAAACATATACCATTTACGGCAATACTGTCACCAACCTTTACATCGTCCATTATCTTTACACATTTCACTGTTAGTTTAATGGACATTCTTCCCTGTATTATTTCCTTTACAACCCCTTTTTCTTCAATAATACCTGTAAACATAAACTTCTCCTTATTCTTAAGGTTTATCTACTATATAACCTTCGATTAAAAAATCTTTCCCAAATCTACTCATTTCAACATTGTCTAGCTCAACAGCATTTTTCATAAGCTCTATCCCAATTCCCTCAACAGGCGTAATTGCATCCTTTCCTCCAATAATTTTAGGAGCTATAAACATCATAACTTTATCTACTATCTTGCATTGTATAGCAGAACTATTTAAGCTCCCGCCACCTTCTAAAAGTATGCTGTCAATTTCCATATTGTACAGCTCATCCATCAATTGCTTTAAATCAACACATTCCCCTTCTGTTTTAATTATTTTTATTCCCTTTTGATGTAAATACTTTTCTTTTTCCTTATCAATTAATTTAGTAGTGGCTAAAATAGTTGGTGCTTTTGAGTCACAATTAATTACATTGCTGTTTTCAGGAATTGTGCCTCTACTATCAACAATAATCCTTATAGGATCTTTACCTTCCTCACCATCAATACGCGTTGTAAGAAGTGGATTATCTTTAAGAATAGTATTTAAACCAACCATTATTGCACAGACTCTATCTCTAACCCTATGGACATGATGTCTTGCTTCCTTTCCTGTAATCCATTTTGAGTCTCCTTTATAGGATGCAATCTTACCATCTAATGTCATTGCTGTTTTCATAATCACAAAGGGTTTTTTTCTAACCACATACTTTATAAATATTTCGTTTAATTTTAGTGCTTCTTCCTCTAAAACCCCTACCTCAACTTCTATACCTGCATCTTTTAGTATTTCAATTCCTTTTCCTGACACTTTAGGATTAGGGTCTATCATTGCAACAACAACCTTTTTTATCCCTGCCTCTATAATAGCCTTAGTACAAGGTGGAGTCCTTCCATAATGGGAGCATGGCTCTAAATTAACATAAAGGGTTCCGCCTTCTACACTGGAATTAGCATTATTTATTGCTGCAACCTCAGCATGAGCACAACCTAAAACCTCATGAAAACCTTCGGACACTACATTATCATTCTTTACTATAACAGCTCCCACAAGAGGATTTGGATTGGTTTTTCCCCAACCCAATTTCGCTAATTCAATAGCTTTTTTCATAAAAAAGTCATTTTTACTCAAAACAATCACCATTCTCTTATATTTAGATATTAAAGCCCTGTCATTTACTTGGGCTCCTAATAATCCCATCAAAAAACTCCCAGGTAATTTTCACCAGGGAGTATTATAATCAAAAGAAACCACTCTTAATCTTCTTTCATCCAGACTTCACGCATTTAAAACGCTACACTGTCGGCTCCGGACTTAGACCGGATCTGCCTAAAAGGCTCGTGGGCTTGCAGCAAATACTGCCTACCACCGGTAAGGAATCTCACCTATCCCTGAAGATACTTTTATATTTTTTAATAAAATATACCATAATATTATTGTTACGTCAAGGAATTTTTTAAGGAATCCTCCTGAAGTTCTTTTTGTTTTCTTAAATAGTCCTTCATAAAATTCATAGCATTTGCATCTTCATAGGTTATTCTTATTCCGTATTGAATATATTTTTCTTCCTGAGTCTTTCTTACAATATCACCCTTTAAAAAAAGCACTTTTTTCTCCATATATATATCAATTTCAATATTATCACCAATTTCAAAATCTGATTTAGAATATATAAGCATTCCAAAAAAACTTATGTCTTTTATTATCCCTAAGTGTTTCTTTTTTGCATATCTAGTTCTGATATCAGAATAAAGGGAGACTGGAAATCTTTCATGTCTTCTTAAATCTGCATCCCTTTCTGTCTTGTCAATTCTTAAGTCAATAGATCCAGCTTTGTTATCTATCGTAACTATATTGCATCCAACCATATGGGTTTCTCCACTTTTCTCAATGCCAAATACAATTGGATCACCTTCAAAAAAATTAAACACTGCAAAATCACCTGTTAACTTAATTTTAATAATATTTTCAGTAATACTAATTACAATACTCCTAAAAGGATTAATTCCAGAATAGTGCCTTATAGTAACAACATCTCCGGGATTAACAAAATTCATTTGTGTAACCTCCTATGAAACAGGCTGGATTCTTTTTTATTAAATTAATTATAGTACTAATACATTAACATGTAAAGTAAAAAACTGAGGAAGGGGTGCGTGTAATAAAAGTGAAGAAATATATTCCAGAAACTAAAGTTTCCCAGTATATTTTTCTTCACTTTATATATTACATCACCTATGAGGGCCTAAATTCCTTTAAAACACTTATTAACATGAATATCCTCAATATCTTTTTGATTCATTAGTTTATATATAAGCCAAACTGCTCCAGTTACTATAATTGAAACTGGAAGTGCTATAATAACAGCATCATATTGAGAAACAAATTCTATAGATGTGCCTTCAACAAGAAAAGGTTTTCCGAATATAAGTCTTGAAAGCTGCAAACTAGTTGCATTTGTCCTATTAATAAAAAATATCCATATAAAACTTGATGCAAAGCCTGATACAATTCCCCATATTGCCGCTGCCTTTGGCATTGTCTTAAAGTATATAGCACCTATATATGCAGGCAAAAATGTAGCTGCAGCAAGCCCCATAAATAACGAAGTACCTCTGGCTATTATAGCCATACTTATATCAAGGTCATTTGAGAGCCACGTTAGTATTGTACTTATAACAATAACAATCATAAGTCCAATTCTTGTAATTAATAAAGAGTTCCCTTTTTTCCCTAATCCTTTTTGATATACGTCTCTTCCTATTGCAGTCCCCATAGTATGAAACAGGGAACTTAGAGTTGACATACCTGCAGCTAATAGTGATAAAAGAAATATTGTTCCAAACCATTCTGGAACATAACTGCTTATATATTGGGGAATTATATTGTCTACTCCAACAGCAGATGCAACCTCACCTGTGTTTTCAAAGAAAACTACATTTGATAAAGCACCCATAAGAAATGCAACACCTGTCATCATTAAAATAAATACTCCACCAGAAACAACTGCACGATTAAGCTCTCTATTGCTCTTAACAGTCATAAATCTCACAACAAGTTGAGGTTGTGCAAGCACACCTATTCCAACACCCATAACAATTGAAGTTACCAAAGACCACCATATTGGTGAATTAAACTCAGGCATTGATGTCCATCCCCTAAAGCCTCCTTGAATAAGACCTTTTGTCTGTTCTTGTACTTGAGGATTATTAAAAAGTTCTGTAAGCTGGTTGTGAGCACTAACTACGCCACCTAGTCTTCCGTATGTCAAAATCAATAAAAAGACCATTCCTAAAAACATAATTGAGCCTTGGAATGCATCTGTATACATTACACCTTTTAGGCCTCCCATAGATACATATATTGCAACAATTGAAACAAATAACAAAAGAGCTGGCTCAAATGGCATATTAAAGAATGACTCTAAAAAGGCCACTCCCCCCTTTAATACTGCTGCTGCATATATTGGCATAAAGATAAAAATTATTATACCCGTAAAGGTCTGAATAAATCTAGAATTGAATCTCTCTCCTAAAAGTTCTGGAAAAGTATGGGCATCAAGATTATGTCCCATTTTCCGAGTTCTTTTTCCGAAAAACAAAAATGCTATAAAAACTCCAACGAAAATATTTAAGAAAGTCAACCATAGAATTCCCATTCCAAGCTGACCAGCAGCGCCTCCAAAACCAACTATAGCTGCTGTACTGATAAATGTTGCTCCATATGATAATGCCATTACCAAAGGATGTATTTTTCTCCCTGCTACCATAAAATCTTGAGAACTTTTTGTCTGTCTGTACCCAACATACCCTAAATATCCTATAACCAATAAATATAATACTATTACACTAACTGTATAAATCATTAATAATCCTCCCTAAAATTAAGTATATGGTAAAAATGACTCTAAAAAATAATTGATGATACAATTATTTTTATATGCACTCTTTGAAACTATTTACATAGTGCACTTAGCCATAGTTTTGCAAAAACTATATTATCCCCTTATGAATAGTTCTCTCGCAAAACAATTACCCTAAGATATTAAATACCATTCTGAAAGTACTTTTTCAGAATAACTAATTGTATTTAATATTAATACATTAATTTTAAGGATCTAGCTATTTCCTGAATAATCAACCCATTCTCATATCCCAAACTGCAAATCCTTAAAACCTGGACATTTTCATTTTTTACAAAAACAGAAGCATTCTTTAACAACTGCAAAATAAATAAGGTTTTTAATCTGGTTTTAATTTACTCAAAGATTTGATTCTAACTCTTTTTCCTTTTGTTCCCATATGTTTTCTTCTTCTATTTCTACGTCCTCATTTTCTCCTCCTTTATTCCAATTTAAAACCCCATAAACAACACACGCTCCTGTACTCAATATACAAAGTAAATAGACACTCCATACCCAAAAATCCTCTATACCTAGCAAATTTTTCACCTCCTCATAAAATAAAAAAGTTTCACTTCTCCCAAATCCTTTTCTTTAATTCTACTAAAAAAAATACTTACTTTCAATCTTATTTTATAATAAGGGTTTATGTAATAAATGTGAAGAAAAATATTCCAGAAACTAAAGTTTCGCAGTCTAGAGCCTGTTAATTTTAAAATTAATAGTTGCTTCTGATTGTATATGTATACTATATAATTGTACATAGGTGTACTTAAATATACTTGACAGAATTTAAGCATGTGTTATAATGATTTATATTAACAGTAAATATTTGCTGTTTGTACTGCTAGATTATTATAAGAGGAGATTTAAAATGAAATTAATTGAATTATTTAAAACTAAAAAACCTGTGATATCCTTTGAAATATTCCCTCCTAAACTTGATACACCATTAGAATCAATATATAACAAATTAGAACAATTTAAAGAATTAAAACCTGATTTTATAAGTGTTACCTACGGCGCAGGTGGTAGCGCTAAAGATAGAACAATTGAAATAGCTTCAAAAATAAAAAATGATTATAATATTGAAAGCATGGCTCATTTTACATGCGTAGGCCATTCAAAAGAAGAAATAGACAACTTACTATCTTCCTTAGAATCAAATAATTTAGAAAATGTTTTGGCTCTACGAGGAGATCCACCTGCAAACCAACCTGACTTTGATTTTAGTAAAAATATTTACAGTCACGCTAGTGAACTAATTAAGCATATTCGAAGCAAACACAATTTGTGTATATCTGCTGCTGCCTACGCTGAAGGTCATATTAACAGCAAACGTATTTTAGACGATTTAATAAATCTAAAGAATAAAGTAGATACAGGGGTTGATTTCCTTGTAACACAATTATTTTTTGATAATAGGATTTTTTATGATTTTTTAGATAGAGCTAAAACTTTAGGAATTTCATGCCCTATAACTGCAGGAATTATGCCTGTTTTTAAGTCAGAGCAAATAATAAAAATAGCTTCTCTATGCGGAGCATCCATTCCAGCTAAATTAGTTCTTATGATGGATAAGTACAAAAATAATCCTGATGACATGTTAAAAGCTGGCATAGAATATGCAAGCGCTCAAATACGTGATTTAATTGACAACCATGTTGATGGAATACACCTTATGACTATGAACAGAGCTTCCTCCACAAAGGAAATTCTCGACAATATAGGGATATAAATTGGGGTGCATATTTTTCAAGTGAAGAAAAACATTCCAGAAACTTAAGTTAGGCAGTCTAGATCCTGCAAATTCATAGCTCAGCCTGTTGATATATGCTTCGGTGAAGATTAATTTCCACTGAAGCTTTTCTAATATATTTTTGAGTTTGTGAATTCAACCCTTCGAGTATTCTTTTTTTTCTAACAATTCTTCAAAGGATATTTGAGTATTATATTTTATTATGTTATCTAAAACTTCTTGTTCTGTAAGTACTCCAATAATTTTCATATTCTGATTTAACACATATATTATATGAAATCTATCAAAATCCATGCTTTTAATTAATTCTCCTAAACTCATAGTTTTTATAACAGCTAATTCTCTAACAGGATAAACTCCCTTTTTTAAAAGCCTGGATCGTCTATATGAAAGATTCTTTATATTCATTAACGCTACCTCCCCTTTATCTTGTTTTAATAAAAACAATAAGTATACTACTACCATAATAAAACTAAAATTAAATTTACTAGTAAAATATTGAAAACAACCTACTATTAAAACCGAAATTGAGAACAGCAGTGACACTCTTCTTAAGACCTTGCTAGCCTTATACAAGCCTATCTTAAGAACAAGAAAATCTTTTAGTATTCTTCCTCCATCAAGAGGTAATACAGGAAGCAAATTAAATACAACTAAAGATAAATTCGCATAGATAAAAAAAAGCACATTATTTGAAAAAGACAAATAATATGTACCTATAACATAAAAAATAAACATGAGTAAAACATTACCAACAGGACCACTTATATTAATGATAAATGATTGCCTAAAAGACAAATATTTATCCTCAATAACAGCATTCAATCCCATCGGAAGAATATTAAGGGAGTATAATTTAACTTTCATTAGTTTAGCAGCAAGAATATGAGCCATTTCATGAACTGTCATGATAAAAATTAATAATACATACTCAGTAAAATATTCAAAATAAATCATACTTACTAAAACTACTAATATAAATAGATTAACTCTTATCTTAATAGGTTTATTTAATATTGTTAAGTAAAAATTCCACGCATCCTTTATACACATTAATACAACCTAATTATATGAAAAAACAATATAGTCAAGAGGATTTACTAATGTGCCATCATTTAACACCATAAAGCAAAGGCTAGCCTCCTCCGAACGTCCTGTATTTCCTACTTTTGCAATAATATCACCTTTATTAACATACTGACCCTTATTAACCTTTAAAACAGAGCAGTTTCCGTAAACAGACATAATATTTTCATCATGTCTAATTTTAATATATTTACCCAATTCCAAGTCCTCTCCTAATTCTACTACTTCTCCCTGATAAGCAGCTTTTATTGGAGTGCCTAATCGTGCTTCAATATCAATTCCTTTACAAAAGTCTACCTCACCATTTAGATAAATAGGTTCACCAAAGAAAGATCCTATTATTCCACCTACAGGTATAATAAATGAATGCTCATTTTCCCTTTTTATGCTTTGACTACTACCGTCATAAGTAATACTATCAACCATTTCTTCATATATATTTTTATCTATTATAGTATATTCTGAATTATCCAAGTATTCATTGTATTTTTTTTCACTTATATCTTCATTTTTAACATTATCACTTTCTACACTATCAGAAACACCAATAATTTCATAGTAATTTGCATCTTCTTTATCCACATTTCTAATATAGCCATCAATTCTATTAAACAGGCTTTTTACATCAACATTATAACTCAATACATCAATTATTTTGTGTTCTAAATAATTAGTTACAGAACTGTCTATACCTTTTACAATTCCACATATAGCTAAGATTAACATGCATATAGCCGCTTTAAACATGATCTTTTGTATTATATTAAAAGATTCCCTATCAACTTTCACCCTTCTACTTTTTCTCGATTTTCTTCGCCCCTGTATCACTTGCCTCTGATACTTATTTCTTATCATAATGTCTTCCACCAGGAAACACATCCTTATAGTAGATTTTTAAATACAAAAAACATAACTGTAAAAATATAAATACTTTTTTAGTACCTCTTAATATAAATTATACATTTTATAAGTGTAAATTATTACACAAAAAAAACTCCTTTTAATAAAGAAGTTTTTTTATAAGGTGGAAAGATACTTCATTACCTTATGATATCTCTCCACTCAAGATCTCCTCTTTCAAGACCTCTTATTAGCATTTCGGCGGTACCAAGATTAGTTGCAAATGGTATATTGTTTATATCGCACAGTTTTAATAAAGAACTGATATCAGGTTCATGAGACTGAGCAGTTAATGGATCTCTGAAAAATATAACAAGATCTAATTCATTATACGCCGCTCTAGCTCCAATTTGTTGCTCACCCATTAGACCTGGAAGAAACTTTCTTATCTTTAGCCCTGTAGAATCAAAAATTCTAGCTCCAGTGGTCCCAGTGGCAAACAAGTTATGTCTTTCAAGTATTCCCTTATATGCAATACAAAAGGAAACCATTAATTCTTTTTTTTTATCATGAGCGATCAAAGCAATATTCATACAAACCTTCCAAAATTTCTATTTTCCAACATCTTTCACTTTTCTTATGGGTATGTTTGCAACTAAAGCCGGAACAAACCTGTCGCCCTCTTCACTTTTTGTCCGTGTCATCTGTATATCTAATGAATCTTCATCTACATCCATGTAATTAGAGATTACCTTAATTATCTCTCCTTTAACCATTTCAAGGAACTGAGGAGAAACATTTGCCCTATCATGAATAAGAACTAGTTTAAGCCTTTCCTTAGCAAAATCTTTTGAACTTTTAGACTTGCCAAATAACTTTGAAAAATCTAAAAACATAAGTCTCCTCCTATCAATTTGCTTTTAAACCAAGCAATTTCTTAATTTTAAACATAAAACCATCTTCGCATTCTAAGTTAATAATTGGAACGTCCTGTCCCATTATCCTTTTAGTTATTCCTCTGTAAGCTTCCCCTGCAAGTGATTTGTTATCTGTAACAGCTGGTTCTCCCCTGTTTGTAGATACTATTATCTTTTCATCGTCTGGGACAACCCCTATGAGGTCAATGGCAAGTATATCTATAATATCGTCAATAGTCATCATATCTCCTCGTTTAACCATATCTTGCCTTACTCTGTTAATAAGAAGCCTAGGATTTCTTACTTCATTAGCTTCTAAAAGACCAATAATTCTGTCAGCATCTCTAACAGCTGAAACTTCTGGTGTAGTAACTACTATAGCCCTGCTTGCACCTGCAATAGCATTCTTAAATCCTTGCTCAATACCTGCTGGACAATCAACTAATACGTAATCAAAATCTTGCTTCAATTCTTCACATAACTTAATCATCTGTTCTGGATTAACAGCAGATTTATCTCTGGTCTGAGCCGCTGGTAAAAGATGCAGTCCTTCGTATCGCTTATCCTTTATCAATGCCTGTTTTAATCTACATGTCCCTTCAATGACATCAACCAAATCATATACGATTCTATTTTCTAGTCCCATAACTACGTCTAAGTTTCTAAGTCCAATATCAGTATCAAGTAAAACTACTTTTTTACCCTCAAGTGCCAAACCTGCCCCAATATTAGCAGTAGAAGTGGTTTTTCCAACTCCGCCTTTTCCTGAAGTTATTACAATAACCTCACTCATTTATGTTTACCTCCCAACATGTAATCAATTAAGAACGATAAATCAGATATCATGATTTTTATTTCATGGAATAATGCTTCTATTTATTTCAAGATTATACATAAAATTTTCTTAAGTATTATAGCCCTCAATTAAACTATATATTTCTTTTTGCATTTTGTCAATTCCACATATTTATTTTGGGTACATAATTTTTATGTGAAGAAAAACATTCAGTAAATACATATTTATTTTTATATATAGTCTACAATCCCTTGGTAGGTAAATATCTATCAATATATACCACATTGTCTTTTATATATGCCAGCTCAGGTATAAACTGATTACCTATTTCCTTTTGGTCTGGTGATCGAGTTATAACGTCAGCAATTCGTAGTTGGGTAGGGTGTAAGTTTAAGGCAACAACTATAGCTTCTTTATTACCATCTGCACCTGCATGAACAATCCCTCTTAATGACCCCATAACTATAACGTTTCCTGTTGCAATAACTTCCCCTCCTGGGTTTACGTCTCCAATAACTACTAAATTGCCTTCAAATTTCACCAGTTGACCTGATCGTATCGTTCCTCTATGAAACTTTGAAACTCCTTCCTCTAAACCTTTAAAATAAAAATTACTCATCCTGATTTTTGAATGTAGAGTTTCTGTAATTTCTCTTTCAACTTTTACAGGTTCTTCAGTATCCATTTCAAAATTATTGATTTTTGCTCCACTCTTGTTTTTTAACAACTCAAACACTAATCTTTCTTCTTCTTTTGAGAGTTTTTTCCCTCTATATTTTACTGAAAGACTTGCACCTTTAAAAAACTTACCACCTGATAATATTTTTTCTTCCACTTGCTTTAATATTGTGTCAAAGTCCGATTCTTCCTTCATAATAACAGTGAGACAATTTAAAGAAGCCTTAAAAATAACACTATTGTCACTCATCTTACACATCCTCCACTAAATAACATTTTGTATGTTTTAAAAAAATTAAATCATAAATTTTAACGAGTAAACCTGACTTGATCGGTAACAATTCTATCTACAGGAAGACTTCTACTGTTCATGCCAAAATACTCTTGTAATACATCAACCGCAACTGGAACTGCATTTGATCCCCATACACCTTGTTCAATAACTACTGCCACTGCAATTTGGGGATTTTCTGCAGGCGCATATGCTATAAACAAAGCATCTGAAGATCTACCAAATTGTTCTCCACCTGTTTCAGGGGTTCCAGTTTTTCCCGCTACAGTAATGTTACTGGGGAAATCTCTAAAAAATCTATATGCTGTACCATAAGATTCACTGACAACTGCTTCCATACTAAGCTTTACATAATCTATTGTACCATCACTTAGAGGCAATTCTACATACTCTGGATTTGTCTGCTTAACTATTGATCCATCATGTTTTCTAATTTCCTTTATAACATGGGGTGTAAATCTTTTTCCACCATTGGCAAGTGTACTTGTAAAATTAGCAATTTGCAGGGGCGTAAAAACATTATCAAACTGACCTATTGAAGCCTGTGCAGTATCTGCAGCCCTCCAATCATCATTTCTTAATTGTCTTTTTGTATCTCTGTTTGCTCTAATTCCTGCCACCTCTCCGCGCAATTCTATTCCTGTAACTTCTCCAAGTCCAAAATGCTTTGCCCATGTATCAATGTTGTCTATACGTGTCCTAACACCAAGTTCATGAAAATAAATATTACAGGAAGTTGCCATAGCCCTTATTAAGTCCAGTGAACCATGTGATCTTCCCCAGTTAATATAATCAAGGCACCGAAACTCCCACCCACCTATTTCATGTTTACCATTACATCTAATTATATCTCTACCTTTAGAAATTACCCCAGTTTCTAATGCTGCAACAGCAGGAATAGGCTTATAGATAGATCCTGGTATATACCGACCTTGTATTGCCCGGTTTATCAGAGGTGTATCTCTATTATCAGAGCTAGTAAGTTCCTCTTTTATTCTTTGTGCCTCTCTATCCTCAGAATCTGCTAAAAAAACTGCTGGGTCATATGTTGGGTAGCTTACCATCGCCAACACTTCTCCACTGTTAACATCAATTGCAACAACAGAACCTGCACTGGCATCTCCAAAGTTTCTTTTATAATCTGGGCTGGACTTAATAATATTTATGTTTTTCTCTAGAGACTCTAATGCTACCTTTTGAAGCTTTGAGTCAATGGTAAGGACTATGTCATTACCAGGCACTGCTGGATTGCTACTGAGTTCAGCTGTCAGCCTGTTATTTGAATCAACTTCAACTCTTTTTTGTCCATTGATTCCTCTCAAGTAGTTTTCTTGAGTTAGTTCTATTCCTGTCTTACCCAACATATCATTCAATTTATAACCACTATCTTTTAATCTATCATATTCATTACGATCAATAACACCAATATACCCTAAAACATGAGCATAAGAACTGGCATCAATATATCTTCTATGGGGAACAATGTCAATTACTACTCCTGGAAACTCAAAGTGTCTTTCTTCTAGCTGTGCCACCGTTTGTTCTTTTACATCCTTTGCAATAAGAAGAGGATTAGAAGCAGTATATCCTCGAATAAGCATATCATATCTGACAGTCATAATCTTGTATGCTTCTTCATCTGAATACTTTTCATCAATGCCAAATTTCTCATTTCTAAAGAATGTAAAGACATCATATGGTGTCTCTAATTTATCAAGATCACTTTCTTTATTAATTATGTCTTTTTTCCACCTCTCCAAAGTCTGTTCTGAATTTTTCAATGTGGAACTATAATCTATAGGGTTAAAAGTAAGAAACTTTGACAAATTTTTCTCATAGGAGTCCCCATTTTTTTCAAATAGCTCAATTAGCTTTAATATCATTTCATTTAGCTGAGGCTCTGTCAACCTAGCTCTTGCTATCTGTACTGCATATCCCATCCTATTAACTGCTATTGGCAATCCATTTCTATCAACGATATTTCCTCTTGATGCAACAATTTCTCGTTCTCTTATAATTCTCCTCTGAGATTTTTGTGAGTGTTCTTTACCATGTATAATTTGTAAGTTAATTAGTTGAAATATAATCATAGAAAAAGCCAGTACAAAAATAATTATGATTATTACAAATCTTTGATTTTTTTTCTCATTCATAATTGTACCCCCTGTAACCTTTTTGCTTACAATTTAGTATCTTCTTTTAAGATCTTTGGATTTTTCTGACCATTTGTTAATTTTAATCACTATTATAAAAATAAATATTGAAACAAAACTGTTATATAAAGCTTCTGGTAGTATAATATATCGAAGTGGATAAATAAAATCAACGCCTCCTTTAAAAACCCAACTTAAAAGAAACACACAATATTCATAAATTATTGTTGATATAAAAGTAAAAAATATAGCTATAAAAACATTTTCCTTATACAATCTTTTATTTACTGATCCTATACAAAAACCAAGATATAATCCCAGCAAAGCATAAAAACCAAGTAATCTTCCTGAAACCATATCATGAACAAGACCACTGAAAAAGCCCACGACAGCTCCTTCAATATTGTTTCCCTGAAAAGCTGCAATAACAATTAAAACCATTAACAAATTAGGCTTTACATTATATATAGAAACGCTTTCTAAAACCGTTGATTGCAATAGTGTCATTATAAATATTAACAGTGTATAGCATATTATTTTCACCCTCATCAAATCTCTGTCTCCTATTTTAAGTCTTTACCCCTTGACACCAGTTTATAGTTTATTAATCTATACTCTTTAAAATATATACTTCTTCTAGTCTATTAAAATCTACATAGGGCTCAATTATTGCATATCTATTTAGTTCATTACTTCTTTGTCTGATTTCTTTTACACGTCCTATCTCAATCCCCCTTGGATATATCCCACCTAAACCAGAAGTTTCAATTTTATCTCCAACTGTTATATCTACATGTGGTTCGATATATTCAATTCTGCACAGTCCGCTTTCTTTAAGCTGCATATCTCCTTTTACAACAACTAAATCCCTTGTTCTTGAAATTCTTGCACTGACAGCACTGTCAACGTCAACAATTGAAATAACCTTAGATGAAACAATATCAGGTGACATTATTCTTCCAACAAGCCCTCTACTAGTTATAACAGTATCATTCTGAGAAATTTTGTCTTTAAGTCCTCTATCAACAGTAAATACACTAAACCAATTTCCCATATCCTTTGCAATTACATTAGCTGGATAAAACTCAAAATCACTAAACTGTTCCTTTATATTTAATGCCTCTTTAAGCTCCTCATTCTTTTCCCTTAAACCAGCTAAATTACTAACTTCACTTTCTAAATCTTCCACACGAGATCTTAAATATTCATTTTCTTCCTTTAAAACACTTACATCTTCAAAATAAGTCATAACTCCTTCAACTTTACCTCCAGTAAAATTAATAAACTGTTGAAATGGAGTTAAAACAGTATTAAATACATTACTAAAATAATGAACTTTACTGTTTTCTCTTGAAGATAATCCCATTATAATCAAAATAACCAACGTAGCAGTAAGAAGCATAACTAGCTTTTTTCTAAAAAATTTCAACAAGAGGTACTCCCTCACCTTCTATCTAATTTTCTTTGGAGCAACAAGTAATTTTCTCATTTTTTCTATTTCGTCAACTACTTTCCCTGTTCCTAGCACTACACAATCTAGAGGATTTTCAGCAACTGATACTGGCATTCCAGTCTCTCCTCTAATAAGCCGGTCTAAACCACTTAATAAAGCCCCACCACCTGTTAGCATTATACCTCTATCCATTATATCAGCTGCAAGCTCTGGAGGAGTTTTTTCAAGGGTATATTTTATAGAATCAACTATAGCATTTATAGGCTCTTTTAATGCTTCAGAAACTTCTGTAGATGTAATCATAATGTTCTTAGGAAGTCCTGTTATCAAGTCCCTTCCTCTAATTTCCATAGATTCTTCTTTAGTCTTTGGATAAGCAGCTCCTATGGTCATTTTAATTTCTTCCGCTGTTCTTTCTCCTATCATTAAATTGTATTCCTTTTTAATGTAATGAACAATTGATTCATCAAGCTCATCTCCTGCTACCCTTAAAGATTTGCTGGTCACTATTCCCCCAAGAGATATAACAGCTACTTCACTTGTCCCCCCACCAATATCCACCACCATACTTCCCGATGGCTCTTCTACTGGAAGTTTTGCTCCAATGGCTGCTGCCATTGGTTCTTCAATTAGAAATGCTTCTTTTGCTCCAGCATGAGTAGTAGCCTCTTCTACAGCTCGTTTTTCAACTTCAGTAACTCCTGAAGGGACACATATAACCACTCGTGGCTTTCCAAAAATACCTTTTGACATAGCTTTTCCTATGAAATACTTTAACATACTTTGAGTTATTTCAAAATCCGCTATTACTCCATCTTTCATTGGTCTTATTGCAACTATATTTCCAGGTGTACGACCAATCATATCCTTTGCCGAATCACCAACAGCAAGTATATCACTTGTTCTTTTATTTATTGCAACCACAGAGGGTTCTCTTACAACAATTCCCTTTCCTTTAACTAGAACCAATGTGTTTGCTGTTCCTAAATCTATTCCTATATCTCTTGAAAAAATGCCCATCAAAATTCTCCTTCCACAAAATTAACAATTATACTAGGTAAACTCCAAATTCATTCAATAAAGTATTTAACTTCGATAACGGCAACCCTACAACATTAAAATAACATCCATTTAACCTTTCGACAATTATTGAACCCAATCCTTGAATACCATATGCTCCTGCCTTATCAAAAGGTTCTTTTGATTGTATATAAGCTTTTATGCTGTCATCTGACATCTCCTTCATTTTTACTTTAGTTATTTCTACACTTTTTTTACCTTTTAAGTTATTTGTATTTATAACAGCAATACCTGTCATCACATTGTGCCAATCCCCTTGTAAATGTTTTAGCATTTCAAAAGCTTCTTTCTCATCTTTAGGTTTCCCCAAAATGCAATCTTTTACAACCACAGTATCAGCACCTATAACAAGACAATCCTCTCTGTTTTCAGATAACTCCTTAGCAACACAAAGTGCTTTTTCATATGCTAAAAACTTTACCAATTGGGTAGCACTCATTTTCATATTATTAGTTTCATCAATATTTGGATTAATAACCGTAAAATCTAATCCTATCTGTTTTAAAAGATCTCTTCTTCTAGGCGAAGAAGATGCTAATACAATTTTTATATTAATCACCTCATAGTGGAGCAAACTACAAATTCTTATAATATCAAAATCCTAACTGACACATATAATATTATAATCACACAATCTGTCCTATTTCAACAAAATTTGAATTTAAATGTTGTTATTTTTTTATTACATTCTTTTTTATGAGATTTTTGCTCATGAATGTCTATTCTGAAAATGCTTTTCAGAATAGATCTTTTTATTTCATGCGCGTGCAATTTGTTTGCTTACGCAAACATGCACATGCGCATAGACATTCATTCCCACTATACTTCCTCCTTTTTTTATGAGCTTTTTGCTCATGAATGTCTATTAATTTTTAGGTTCTTGCTCTATAGTTTCCTTAACCTTTGGTATTAAGCTATTTATACTTTCTATAATTTTACTCATATCACTTATACTTACCTCATCAGTGTTTTCAAATCCAGCTTCCTTTAAAATCATTTTAAAAATAGTATCATCATTAGCATTTAATCCATAATTTTTAAGTTTCTGTCTAAGGTAATTAATTTGTTTTTGTGTAGCTTTTTTCTTTCCTGTATCCTTTTGTTCATTATTGTTTTTATTAATACTGTCTTGAACAAAGTTATATTCTTCATCTAATAGTCTTACCTCATCTGGGTATAACCAATCATTTTCACCCATTAATTTTCTTATAATTCTATCACACGCACCAGTAATTGTTTTTTCTAATCCAAATTCTTTATCGTCCAGTAACTCTTTCCCAATTTTAAACTTTTCCCATTCTGTCAATAAATATTCTATACTATTCTTGGTTTCTTCACCATACTCTTTCTGGTTATTTTTTACCCGTGTGAACATATTTTTCTTTTCTATTCTCTGTGCTATATATTTTTGATATCTATTGTAATAATCAATTTGTTTACCGTCAACAATAATCTGACCACTTAACATGTCTTTTCCCCTAACTTTTACTATATAAGAAGGAAGTTCTATTTTCCCTATCCCTGGAAACTCTACTTTGTTTTCTCGTAAAATATCTATTGATACATCTTCAATTGATATTTTTTTCTCCTTTGCTTTTTTAAATAGAGCTTCTGCTTTCATACGAAGCTCTCCACCTGCACCTTTGTAAAAGTCTTTTTCTTTGTTATATATAACTTCTGCTTTCAAACCTTCATTTTCCTTATATTCATGTATATCGTTTGCCATTTTTATATCCTCCTCTTATACTATTCTTCTCAAAATATTTGTTTTTAGCAAACTTTTATGTTGAAAGTCTTATAGCATAAGGGTTATAAGACGATTTTTGAAAATATATAGTTCATCAGATAAACCCTACTACTTTATTTGCAGCTTCGGCTACCATATATCTTATTATTTCAATAAATTAATGAGTATAACACATCCTATATTTTTATTTTATGGTAATCTAATGTATTTAATTTTTATACTTCTCTTTTTTGCTTATAACAAGTATAATATATATATACTACTCTTCTCAAAAAGTTTGATTTTTTAACAAACTTTTATGTTGAAAGTCTTATAAAGCAAGACTTATAAGACACTTTTTGAGAAGGTCTGGTTCCTCTGCTTATGGCAGCAAAACTTACTACTTTGATTGCAGCTTTCCCTGCAATATATATTAAAACAATTATGTAAAGAGACAATGGTGATTGCTATGAGAATTGAAAAAATTAATGATAATAAAATCAAAGTGACAATTTCATTAAATGATTTAGAAGAGAGAAATATCGATTTAAACTCTTTAAATTATAATTCACCTGCAGCGCAAGAGTTATTCTGGGATATGATGGAACAAGCGGAAATGCAGTTTGGTTTTAGTGCTTCCGATGCACAATTATGTATCGAAACTGTTCCTGATTCTGATGAAGGCTTTGTTGTTATAATTTCAAGAATAGATGAAGACGGAGAATTTGAATCCATTCAAAAATATATTAAAAACAAATTTAGAAAAACAGACTTAAGGGTTAAAAAGAAAAACAAGAAAGTATGTTCTTCAATAGTTATATTTTCATTTGATGAATTTAATAATTTGTGCTTGTTGTGTAAAAGGTTATGTGATATGTACTCTGGCGAAAGCACACTATATAAACTTAAAAATGTCTATTACCTTTTGCTCACTAAAAACTCATGGTCGGTTACTAACTTAAACTCCTTTGAGTTAATATTAAATGAGTATGGTAATAAAATTAAGAATACTAATTTTTATGAAGGATACCTAAACGAGTATGGTGTAAAAATCATAGATTGTAATGCTATAGAGTCACTAAATAAATATTTTTAGTGTGTTTTATTTTATACCTTCTATATGAGACTCTTCATAACCTATTTGTATTATTGCATCAACAGGTTCATAGTAATTGGTATACAAAAATTCCTCAATCCTATTACCCTTTTTCGTGCTTATTCTGTATACTTCAACTTTTGCACCATTTTTTCCATGACTTATTATTCTTTGTTCCCCAGGTTCTAAATCAAAATTTGCTATACTTAAGACAGAAGGTTCAAATTCCTCTATGATTTTAACTTTAATTTCTCTTTCAACTTCTGCACCCCTTCTATTTCCAACTAAATAAATTTTAAGTCTATTGTCTTGAACTTCAGAGATAACAAAAACTGAATCCTGTAGAGTACTCTTAAAGATAAAATCATTATTACCATCTACTAAAACATCCAACCCTGGTGGTATATAACTTAAAATTTCTGTGTTATTTGTCCTTCTAATTCCCTCAACACTAATCCCTGATTTGAGCAATGCAGCATAAAGTGTAGACGCTAACTGACTGTACTCATACCATGCCATATTAATATCTATTGACCTTTTTTTTAGAATACTGTTAAAGGACAGATCACCAGAAGCTCTTCCAGGTATTTTGATACCACTTATAGCAAAAGACCCTTTTTCAATAAACTCTTTCATATGAGAATACTCAATATTAGTAGTATATTCTGCTATAATAACATCAGCACCAGTGTAAAACTCTGAAGTTATTTCAGATTTATATGTAGTTATTTCGTACTTTTCACCATATCTAAGCTCTATGTTGCCGCCCATAGAACTCTTTAATTTATTAGATATTCTATCAAAGGTTTGTTTTTTATTTAAGCTGTATCCTGATTTTTCAGGTATAATATTTACCTTTTTATTTTCTTGAGTTAAGGTAGCATCTTGTGGTAATCTATCAATATTTAATGCCATATGTTCAATTTTATCTAAAAGCCTATGTTCATCATATTTAATAACAGGGTATAAAACTCTTTTAGATGATGTAAAATAATTAGAAATAAAGTTTAAAAATCTGTCGTTTGTCTTATTAATATACAAATTATCAATAGTAGCTTGATAATCAATAAAAGCATCTATTTCTGAATATTCTATAAACGACTCCTCTTCCCCCCAACTAACAGTAAATCCATCCAACAAAGCATAATTATTCTCAATTAATTCAATAGCCTGATTTCTTGTAGTATTACCTAAAGATATTGAATTAATATATACTTTTGGAGGAACATGATCTTTTTTTGATATGTATACAGAAAGCAGTCCTAAAACCAACGCAATACTTGTCTGCAAAAAAACAAATGCTACTAAAATAAGGTTTTTATTTGAATTAACCATTTGCATCCACTCTCATTTATATTATTTATTTTAGATATATAGATTTTTTCATATTGATCACTTAATTTAGCACTAACTATTTTGAAAATACTTTATAGAAATAGAACCTTTTGATTTTATGTACATGCAATTTGTTTGCTTGGCAAACATGCACAAGACATTCATTCCCACTATACTTTTCATCTTATGTTAGTGAGATTTTTGCTCATGAATGTCTATTCTGAAAATACTTTTTAGGACTACAACCTTTTGATTTTATGTGCATGCAATTTGCTATCTTCCAAAACATGCACATGCGCTTAGACATTCATTCGCTCTATACTTATTATCCTATATTGGTTAACTTTTTTTTGCTCATGAATGTCTAATTATGATTATATTTTAGATCTTTTACCTTAAGCTTTATTATTCATAACAAGTTCAATTAACTTTCCATTATCCTTTGCCATTTCAATTATTTCTTCAGTAATTGTATTACCTTCATTAATAATTACTGCCCCAGCATTATTTGATATTGTCTTGGTTACTTTTCGACCATTTAAGTACTGTTTTTGCCTTTGTTCGAATAAACTTGAGGCACTTCCTTGAGGTTTTGTTTGATTAAAAACATCTGTGTTTTCTTGAATATCAGTTCCTTGAGTTTCTTGATAAAAGACGGTATTATCAATGGCCTCAATTTCATTTTCTTCCACATCTTCAATAGGATCTAAATTATCCATTTTATCCTCTTCAGATGCCTCACTCTCTTTTATGTCTTTTACTATCTTGTCTTGATTCAAAAAACTTTTTTCAATGTCCTCAACTAACAAAGGTTCATTTTCCATCTTTCCCATCTCATTATTATATAACTTGCCTTTGTTATCTTCATAAGGTTTGCTTTTAATTTCATTATCCACGGAATCAGCTTTTTTAAAATACGAATTATTTTCATTTTCTAAGATTTTGTCCACTTCAGAAATAATATCCTCCGGAACATCAGTTGACTGGTAAAAATTCATTGAATTTTTTTTTTCATTTTCTAATTTGCCTTTTTCTAAATTTAATTCACTTGGTTTATCCAAAAGGTAGCTTTCAACATTTTCCTTTACCACAACTAAATTACTTCCAAATGTAATAACACTCTCTCTTGGGATAATTCTAATCTTCTTTTGAGTAATATCAGCAATATACTCCAGTCCGATTATTTTGCATTTTTCATTTTCATCAACATAGATATCACCAATTTCTCCTATTAATCTTCCTTTTTGAGTTAGTACCTTTGTTCCTATTACTTGAATGTTTTTCTGTAATAGATTTATTGCAGCAGGAATTTTGCTTAAATCATTGATTGCTTCCTCATTTTCAATGGTTAAAGCATATTCACCTATACCTATTACATTTTCAGTAGGTATAACCTTTGCGCTTAAAATCTGAATTCCACTTTCCACAACAACATAATCAATAGCACCTTTTACTGCATTAACAATTACATTCTTTACTCTTCCAACTTCAATTCCTTCAGAAATACTAATTATAGGCAGACCTAATATTTCCTGAGTTTTTTTCATTGATTAGCGTACCCCCTTAGTACTTTTTCCTGATAATGAAATATTGAGTGTTTATTAAATATTAATACAATATACTTTCTCACTTCTATTAACACAAAAATGATAAATAAACTGTGTATTTGTATTTAACATTACACTTCACACATTGAAACAAGTTACTTTATAGTAAATTTTTTTCAATTTCACATTTGATTGCTGGTTCCATAATTTGACCATACATAGAACTATAACTTTGCAATATATCATTTGCAAGTTCACATTGACCTAACTCTTTATATAATACACAAATATCTAATATTATCCAAAATACAACTTCATCATCCGGCTGCATGTCCAAGGCATTCAAGTAATTGTAAATTGCTCCTTCATAGTCTCCTGTTTCTTTTAATCGGAAAGCCTCATCCATGTAGTTAAAAACTGAATTCGATATCATGTTACTTTGTTCATTATTCTCAACTTTATTTGTTTTTTTAAATATATCTTTAGATTTCTTCACATTTGTCTCCATGGTAACATTTGTTTGTTTGTCGCCAGTTGATTTCTTTTCAATTTTATCACTAGTATCCATTATTTCTTCAACTTCTGACATATTAATTCCTTCATCTTGACTTTCCTCATCTAACTCAGTAATAAAACCAAAAATATCATCAATTACTGAGATAATGTTATTTTTTGAATCTATTTTATCATCTCTTTGTAAATTAGCTTGTATAATTTCTTTGTTATCAACCAAGCAACTATTGTCAAAATAGTCTTTGTTTACTTCGTATTCACTAATGTCATTATTATAGTTATATTTATCTTTTGCAATTTCTTTTCTTTTATCCTTTAGATTTGCTTTTGTAGAAGTTTTATTAATTGTATTTTTTTTATCTTGTAACAAACAAACTTGTTCATTTTTTGCTTCTAATCCCATTGTATCAATATTTTCTTTCCTGTCAACAGATTTTTGGTTGATATTTTTCCCATATACTATTTCTTCTTGTAACTCTGTTATTTGAGAATGTTTATAATCTAAAGTGGCATCCCCATCTTCTCTAAAACTATCTTTGTTTGTTTTGTGATGTTCTTGATTTTTTTTATTTGTAAATACATATTTATTGAATAAAATTTCTATATGATTATTGTATTCGACTATTTTCCCATCTAAGCAAAATTTTTGTTTCAGTTTTAAATCATGTATTTTTTGTACAGTTGTTCTTATTATAGTATTAAATTTTCCTCTATTATCCATGAGCGAAGCAATTATCGTACATAATACGCTTAATATTATATATATACTTATTATATATGCATATATATATATATTATTTTTGTTGCT
This sequence comes from Acetivibrio alkalicellulosi, assembly GCA_008125075.1. GTDB lineage: Bacteria > Bacillota > Clostridia > Acetivibrionales > Acetivibrionaceae > Herbivorax > Herbivorax alkalicellulosi. Next base: position 1,980,788 of record VLTH01000002.1, read on the forward strand.
AAATCTCTCGATTATAAAATTTGTTATTTGAGGAAAATTTATAGTCATAAGTAAAGAACCTATAGAAATTGTTCCTATTGTCCAATAATTAATGTATTTATTACTTTTAAAGAAGAATAAAACTAACCATGCAAACAACACTATTATTATTGACGTTACAACGAAGTATATCTGCACCTACAATCATCCCCTGATTAATCTTTATTTATACTGCAATAGAAATAATATAGACTTCTAAATACTCACAGAACACTTGGAACAACATAAAACGTTTGCATTATTTTCCCATAACATGATGCTTAAAAATATACCCAAAGCTCCAACAATTGTATGGTGAAAATACCTTATTTGAAAAAACTTTATTATTTTAAAAACCAACTACAAAGTCTATTCTATATAGAGCACTTTAAATCCTGCAAAAAAAATAATTTTTTTTCTACTATTATTATATATTTGACTTTTACATTTTTACGTATATAATTTAATATACTATTATTTTATGCTATTTAAGTTCATGAATATCTATTAGGGATTTTAAAGTCAACTGGTTTAGGTAAATCTAAACATGGAGTCTTAAGGTTTAGACTCAAACTCCACCTTATAGGAGACAAAGTTTAGAATAAGATAAATTGCACAGTGACTTTTTTAAAATGCCCTTACTTAAAAAATGAAAGGATAGGTTTATTTAATATGTCACCAAAAAAAATTATTCCCAATAAGTTTGAGCAATTTCTATCAAATAGAGAAAGCCTAATACAACAATATACAAAAGGTGACCTTAGTAAAGAAGAATTTATTGAATCAAACTATAGATGCATAACCTCGTTAGATATTAAACCTTTTAGCAAAATAGACAACGTTAAAAAAGCTATCTACAATTATCAATATTACAATGTTTTAGCAAAATACTATCAAAAAAAAGCTCATGATCTAAGTAAAAAACATAATGGAAGACAAGAATATTTAGACCTGTCAAATAATTTTTATTCAAAAAAAGATGATGTTACAATAAAGTTATTAAGACTTATAGACTTTACTGGCATTGAAGCTTATTATGTAAAAGTTAACTCACCAAATCTCAAAAAAAAGTTATTTGAGATTGTTTTAAAAGACTATGACAACATTATTCTCCATTCAAAAAATGAAGTTCTTTTAAACATGCTTATTAGTGAGAATGTATTTACACAGGAAGTTAGAAATTCTCTTGTTGACAGTTATATAAATCAAAAGTATTAACCACTATTCTAGTAGAAAATCACTCATTTATCCCCATAATAAAAAATTTTATCTCATCATTAAGTCGATTTCCTCTGAGCTCTATTGCCTTTATTTCTCCAGTGTTTTTATTAATAAAGGCTCTACATTATGACCTGCCGATGACCATGTAATTTGTATAGTTCTTTTGTTATATAAGAAAGACTCCACCTTATATAAGGTGGAGTCTTAGAAAATAAGATAAAAGATCTAAGAAGTAATGGACTCTAGTCCATAGATTTTTATTTTAAAACTATCATTATTGTTCTACTATTGAAGATGAATTATTTACATCATCTAAAGAGTCACCTTTACTTATAACAATTTTTTCTTCTTCACCAATATCTTTAACATTTTTATCAATTTTTTTTGTTTTTGTCTGTTTAAGTGAAGTTTTTAATACTTCCTCCATATCATCCACTATAACAAACTTTATTTTTTCTCTTACATTTTCAGGTATTTCATCTAAGTCTTTTTTATTGTCAATTGGTAAAATGATAGTATCTATCCCTGCTCTATGGGCTGCAAGTACTTTTTCCTTAAGCCCTCCTATAGCAAGCACTCTTCCTCTTAAAGTAATTTCTCCGGTCATTGCAACATTTTTTCTCACAGGTATATTTGTTAATGCTGAAACCATAGCAGTTGCAAGAGTTATACCTGCTGAAGGACCATCCTTTGGAATTGCTCCTTCAGGAACATGAATATGAATATCATATTTTTTGTAAAATTCTTTATCAATCTGATATAAATCTACTTTCGAACGTATAAAACTCATTGCTGCTCTCGCAGACTCTTTCATTACATCTCCTAACTGACCCGTAAGTTCTAACTTACCATTTCCCTCCATCAAAGTAACTTCAATTGACAGAGTATCTCCTCCTACAGGAGTCCATGCAAGACCTGTAGCAATTCCAATCTCATCCTTTTCCTTTGCTACATCATACTTGAATTTTTTAGTACCCAAAAACTTCTCTATATTCAAAGCAGTTACTTTAACAGATTTTTGATTTGAAGACACAAGCTTTCTTGCAATTTTTCTGCACATGCCGGCTATTTGTCTTTCTAATCCTCTAACTCCAGCTTCTCTTGTATAGCAATTTATTACCTCTCTTACAGCCTGTTCATCAACTTTTATACTACCCTTTTTTAGTCCATGTTCTTTAATCTGCTTTGGTAACAAATATTTTGTTGCTATATTAACCTTCTCTTCTTCAGTGTAGCTGGAGATATGAATTACCTCCATCCTGTCTAAAAGAGGTCTTGGAACAGTGTCAAGATTATTTGCAGTAGTTAGAAATAACACATCTGACAAATCAAATGGTAGCTCTAAATAATGATCTCTAAATGAATGGTTCTGCTCTGCATCTAAAACCTCAAGCATAGCAGAAGCTGGATCTCCTCTAAAATCACTACTCATTTTATCAATTTCATCCAGCAATATTAAAGGATTTTTAGAACCTGCCTGTTTTAAAGCAGATACAATCCTCCCTGGCATTGATCCCACATAAGTTCTTCTATGTCCTCTAATCTCAGCTTCATCCCTTACTCCACCTAAAGACATTCTTACATAGTTCCTATTTAAAGCACGTGCTATTGATTTGGCAATTGATGTCTTACCAACTCCAGGTGGTCCTGCAAGGCAAAGAATAGGTCCTTTAAGATCTTTTTTAAGCTTCCTAATTGCCAGGTATTCAACTATTCTTTCTTTTACTTTGTCAAGCCCATAGTGATCTTCATCTAAAATTTCTTCTGCATGTTCTAGGTCAATAATTTCTTTTGTTTTTTTATTCCATGGCAAATCAAGTATCCAATCAAGATAGGTTCTAACAACTGAACCTTCAGCAGAACCAGATGGCATTTTTAAGAGACGATCTAACTCTTTTAGTACTTTCTTTTCCACTTCATCATCATAGTTGCCTTCCTTTAATTTTTTCTTGTATTCTTCAACTTCACCTGTTATACCTTCTTTGTCTCCTAATTCATTCTGAATAGCTTTTAATTGTTCTCGTAGATAATACTCCTTCTGCATCTTGTCTATTTGTTTTCTGACTTTAATATTTATATCCTTTTCAATTTGCATTATATCAATTTCTTTTACAAGAATTTCAAATAACTTCTTAAGTCTTAATTTTGGTTGGAATTCATCAAGAATTTCCTGTTTTTGCTCAACTTTTAATACAAGATTTGATGTTATAATATCTGCTAGTTGATCCGGATCCTCAATACTCATAATAGATAAAACTGTCTCAGGAGAAACTTTATTGTTTAATTTAGAGTAATCTTCAAATGTTGATAACACTCTCCTTTTTAATGCTTCTATTTCCACTTGACTTTCTTCATCATCAATGTATATTTTTTCAACTATTTCAGCCATGAAAAAAGGTTCTATTTGAGTATACGCACAAATCTCAGCTCTACTTATCCCCTCAACTAAAACTCTTATTGTATCACCTGGAAGTTTTAAAAGCTGTTTTACCTTACATATAGTTCCTATAGAGTAAATATCACTTTCAGTTGGCGAATCATTCTTGGCATCCTTTTGAGCAACCAGATATATTAATTGGTTGTTAATCATTGCTTCTTCTAGAGCTTTAATTGATTTTGCTCTTCCCACATCAAAGTGCAGTATCATATGGGGAAAAACTGTTAAACCCCTCAGAGGTAATAGTGGTAATACTTGCTTTTTAATAACCTTTCTTTCCTCGGACATTTTACCATCCCCTTACTTTTAAATTTGTGTTTCCTTTACAAAGAGTTTGCCATAATGCATTGTGCTAATTTTTCCAATCATTCCTTATCTATCAATAATGTTGCTTTTTTATTGATGACTCGCCACAAATTTCCTTTCCAACTATGCCAAAAACAATATTAACTAACAATTAATAGACAAATAACCCACTCTTTAAAGCCATGAATCTTAACCATTATAACCTTTGTAAATCATTATTTCAATTATTTTTATTTGGAATATAAGGGAACCACTGTTTGACTTAGCTTTTAACTCATTTTATTATTATAATACAATTTATAATTAATATAAATAGGACTATACTCCCTTTTTTTAAAAAAACCCTTTAGTTTATATTGAATACTTTTTATTATTTATGTATAATTTACATATTAAAAAAGAATTTTATGCTAATAATTTGATAAGTCATTATATTAGCAAGTAAATGGAGTTGAAAACATATGATAAATGTTATATCAGGTGGAGTAACAGCACCTAAAGGTTTTAAAGCATCAGGGGTATCCTGTGGAATAAAGGGCAACAAAAGCAAGGACATTGCTCTAATTTGTTCAGATGATATTGCTGTTGTTTCTGGAGTATTTACTACTAACACAGTTAAGGGGCACTCACTACAGTTAACAATGGAGCATATAAAAAGTGGTTACGCTCGCGCAGTAGTTATAAACAGTGGTAATGCAAATGCTTGTGTAGGAAAAGACGGTGATAAGGATGCAAAAGAAATAGCAGAACTAACTGCTAACCTTTTAAATTGTCAGTCAGAGAATGTACTTGTAGGTTCAACAGGTGTTATTGGAGTTCCATTAAACATGCCACATGTACGCTCAGGTATAAGAACAGCTGCTTCAAACTTATCTGAAGAAGGTGGTCGTGATGCAGCTCAGGCAATAATGACAACTGATCTACTTGAAAAGGAAATAGCTGTAGATATCGAAATTCAAGGAGAAAGAGTTAAAATTGGAGCCATTGCCAAAGGTTCTGGAATGATACATCCAAATATGGCTACCATGATAAGTATTATAACAACAGATGTTAATATTTCCAGAGGGTTATTGGATAAGGCATTAAAAGAAGTTATACCTCATACTTTTAACAGAGTTTCTGTTGATGGCGAGACGAGTGTCTGTGACATGGTTCTTATATTTGCCAATGGAGAAGCTGAAAATTCTGGAATAGTAAATGAAGATATTGAATATAGAACATTCAAGTCTGCCCTTGAATATGTTTGTATCAATCTTTCTAAGTTAATTGCAAAAGACGGTGAAGGAGCAACAAAACTTGTTGAGATTGGCATTGAAGGAGCTTCAAGTGAAGAAGATGCCTATAAAGCAGTATGTGCAATTGCTAAGTCTCCTCTTGTTAAAACAGCAATTTTTGGTGAGGATGCAAATTGGGGAAGAATCATAACAGCAGCAGGATATTCTGGTGCAGAATTTGATCCTAATCTAATTGATATTTCTATAGGTGATTTATTAGTGTGTCGCAATGGTACTGCTTTAAAATTTGATGAGTCAAAAGCTAAAGACATATTAAAAAAAGATGAAGTAACAATTAAGGTTAACCTTAAAAAGGGTACTTTCTCTGATAGAATGTGGACATGTGATTTTTCGTATGATTATGTAAAAATTAACGGTAGTTATAGATCTTAGTGAACTCTTTTTGAAGCCCGTAGTTGCATTTTTATCTGTTTAACTGGGTGTATATTTTTTAATATGCCCCCAGTTAACACAGGGTGTATATTTTTTAAGTGAAGAAAAACATGTAAGAAACATTGTGAAGCATCTACAGGCTCTAAACTACGTAACTTAAGTTTCTGGAATGTTTTTCTTCATATTCACTAAATTTACCCGTTTACACAAATTTTTATTGCCTATCTTTGAAATAGTTGATATAATAAAAGTAAGACTATCTTATCTCATTTTTATATTCTAATTTATTTTGTTCAAAATTTATTTGACTTATATATTTATAACAAATCACTTAATATTTAACAATAACTATTCATTTTATAATTCAATATTTTAAAATAACAAGTTGTTACAATGTAGTAATGGAGGTATATTATGTCGGAGCAATATATAATTTTTCAACTTAATAATGACTATTTAGGAATTAAACTAGACCATGTAAAAGAAATAATAAATATTGATACTGTATTTAAAATTCCAAACACCCCAAATTATATAGAGGGACTTATTAATTTAAGAGATAAGGTTTATACCCTTTTTAACTTGAGAAAATTTTTTAATTTGACTACTATTGATATAAACTTAGAAGAAAACACTTCGAAAATATTAATAGTAAACATCCACTCATTGTCTATTGGACTTAAAGTTGATATTGTAAATGAAATAACAATAATTGATGAAAGTAGTATAAATCCGCCTTCTGAGTCTTCTTGTTATTATAATTATCTTGCTGGGTGGGCTCAGATTGATGATAGGGAAATTTTAATTTTAAACTTGCCTTCACTTATTAAAACAAAAAATACTCAAAATGAAGCTTATATCAATGAAAATTTTCAACATGCATAATAGTATAATTTATTCATAATGTTTTGAAAATAATTTATATATTGATTACAAATATATTTTATGTTATAATTATGAAAATGAGATTTAATTCTTTTCCTGATCCATATTCTCCTAAAATTTGGAGCAATGTAGTCTCGAATAATTAAATCCAAATTATTAAGGAGGGCTTTCCTATGCCAGATAAGAATTTAATATGCAAAGATTGTGGTTCAGAATTTATTTTTTCCGAAGGTGAACAAACTTTTTACAAAGAAAAAGGATTTGAAAATGAACCTCAGAGGTGTACTACCTGTAGGCAAGCTAAAAAACAACAAAAAAGAAGCAACAACAACTATAACAGAGACAATCGAACCACTTCAAATAGAGGTTATTCAAATAGATGGTAGTTTTTTAGGAGAGTTTTACACTCCCTAAATTTGCTTTTATAAATATAAAATAGGATTGCTTAACTTTAGCAATCCTATTTTATATTCTAAAAAAACAAAAACCCATTAAAATGTCTTATTTTTTTTATCAAAAGGAAATATTTTCAAAATGGTATTTACTACTTGCTTTGTTATACTAATAAAGTCAAAAAAATTCCCTGTTGTTTCACTAACACTGACAATTGTCTCACAAATTGAGTCTTCTATTGCTTCAATAGTTGATTCTGCTTTATCTACTCCTTGTTTAACACTTGTTGTAACATAGTTGACATTATTTACAGTTTCATTAATTTTGTCCTCATTCTTTTCAACAAGCTTGTCCACTCTTTTAAAAAATTTGTTGACATTTAAAAAAGTAATTGAAATTATAACAATTGCCACTATCAATACAATAATAGCTAATGCACCTAAAAAATACAAGGTAAATGTCCCTAGATCACTCAAAGATATATAATACATTTTAAACCCCCTCATTTTTTTTAAACCAATATAAAACTATTTCAAAAAGTTTGTTTAAAACAAACTTTTTGAAATAAAAATAATATATAATAGCACATTAGTCATTATTTACTCGCTTATTTCTTCTTTTTCATCTTTCACTTCTTCTTGATGTTTGTTTGCTTTTAATTCAGAAATCTTATCTTTTACATCATTTAGTGAATCCTTAACATTTTTAAAAACTTTCTTTGTTCCCTCAGATACCTTATTAGCAGCTACATTAGCATTTTGAGCCAAGTCTTTCCTTGTCTCTTTACCTGATTTCGGTGCTAATAACACTCCTGCCGCCAAACCAACTGCTGCTCCAACTCCTGCGCCAATGGCAGCATTTTTTGCAGCTTTTTTTCGTACAGCTTTTTTGTTTGCTCTCTTGTTCTTTTCTAACAAATCTCTTAGCTTCATTTAAAGCACCTCCTGTTTTTTTATATACTATTCTTCTTATAAAAGATTGTTTTTTTTAGTAAACTAACTAAATTGAAAATTCTTATAATAAAAGAATTTATAAAAGACTTTTTTAAGAAGATATAGTTCATGTAACAGCGAACTTATGTATTTGATTTAGTTATAAATTAATTCACTTAATTATATTATACTGTATTTAATGCAAAATTCCTAGTAATTTTATGGAAATACAATTTTAAAACTATATCAATTCATTTATATGAGAGGAAGGGGCTGTTGCATAATGAATAAAAATCCATTACACAACAGCCCTTTTCGTATATTTAAAACTTAATTAAACTTTATTTACGGTCATTATTGAATAAATATTAGTTCTTAGAATAAGCTAAAACCTTTTTTAAGCATCCTTACCTACAAAAGACACTAAAAATCTTCCATTTACCTTTTGAAGTTCAAAGTTTAGCTGATAATCTGCTGCATCATCATCACTTGTATCGTTTAACCTTACAAATACCATATAAACCTCACCTTCCTTTGCAACATTTGTAATTTGAGTAAATATAACGTCTCCCTTATTCTGATATATTATTTCATCTTTTCTTCTATCTAATTCTAATTTAAATTCATCTGTACACATTTCCTTAATTGTTTCTAAATCCCCTCTGTATTGTGCTCTTATAAAGCTTATTACCATCTCTTGTATCATATAATTATCTCTTGGGTCAATTCCCTTACTTGTTTGATATTCTACAATAGATGTTTCTCCAATTGTTTTTATTGTTCTTTTTAACTCTTCATTTTCCATCCTTATTTCTACATTTTGTTGCATTATCTCCTTATTTTGCTGGGTTATTTCTTCAATCTCCTGCTTAGCTGCATTAAAATCATTTTGAACATTTCTTAATTGCCTTACAACTGGAAGCTCTGGAACATAGTTTGATGCAAATGTTGGAAATGCTATAATAGAGCTTGACAAAAGAAACATAATAAAAAACACAGCTGCTGCTACACTTGAAAATACTCTTTTAATTGAACTCCCTTTCCTTTGAGCGCTCTTTACTATACTTCTCTCATTCTTACTTAAAATATCTTTCTTAATTATAATGGAGTTCTTTATTTCCTTTAATCCACCTATCAGTTCTTTTGTTTCTTCGTATTCTTTTTTGCAATTTTCACATTCATCTAAGTGTTTTTTTATCTTTAAAGATTTATCTGTATCTACTTCTCCCATTATATACTCTTCAATTAGTTGGTGTACTTCTTTGCAGTTCATGTTATTACCTCCTTTCCTTTTTACCATCCATCAGTTTTCTCAACTCTTTAAGGCCATTGCTTATACGTGACTTAACTGTCCCCTCAGGTATATCAAGAATATCTGCTATTTCTTTTAGGGGTAAGTCCTGAAAATACCTTAAAGTAAGCACTACTCTGGTATCATCTTTTAAACAGGATAGTGATTTCAATAAGTCAATGTTCTCATCAGTTCCACTCTCAATAAATCCTTCACTTTCAATATAATCAACAAAAGTTAATCTTTTATTCTTTCTAAAATGGTCATTACACTTATTTATTAAAATCCTGTTTATCCATGCTCTAAACTTTGATATATCCTTCAATGTATCAAAAGAGGAAAACACTTTAAGGAAAGTATCTTGACATATATCCAGTGCATCCCAATTAGAGCGTACTATACCAAGCGCTGTGTAATAAAGCTCATTATGATATTTTTTTACTAGTAACTCAAAGGACTTTTTATCTCCCTGTTTTGCCGCCTTAATTATCAATTCTGTTTCCACCTCCACACCTCCTATAAAATAATGACGCAACTTAAGCACATTTAGTTCATTTGCTATAAAAAAAATAGTAACTCCACCTTATTAAAAAGGTGGAGTCTTAGAAAAAGATAAAAACCTAGAAAAAATTAATATAAGTTTATTCATCAATACCTTTTATTGTTACACTCCCAATCCCCATTTTTATATCTATTTCTATCTTATTTTCCGATTCCTCATATGTTTCGGAAACATAATATCCATTATTTTTAATCATGTGCAAGTCTACAATATCCAAAGAATTTAATACACCAGTTGAACTTAATTTAACTCCTGAATTTTTAGGCACATAAATTTCTAAACCTGACACCCCGGCTTTTACACTTATTTTAGTATGTTCATGTTTTTCACCTACAATAAGTTTCAAACTCCCAGCACCACCATTTACATCAAGCTTGCCCACTCTTAATTGTGACATGTTAAATTCCTTATCTACAGCTCCTAAATTTAAATTTATGTCCCACAAAACATCCTGATTTAGAAAAATATAGGAATTTTCATTAGAGATTCTTTTACTTCTTGAAAAAATTTCATCTATATTCCATTTTGTAAAACTACTAGCTGTATCTATCTTTATATGTGCCCTCTTGTTGTCATCCCTATAAGTTACTACTGGGTCTTCAAAATTAACAGCATTGATATTTCCTTCTATAAGATTAGCATCAGTAGAACCAATCATAAGCCTTACAGCTCCGATATTAAGTTGTAACTCTCCAAAATCAGTCTCTTCCCTTTTTACTACTTCAAAAAAATCATTGGCTTCATAATTCTTATTACTTGAGTTGTCAGAATTTAAATAACTTAATAAAAATAGTACTATAAAAAAAGTTATCCATGTAATTATTTTTACAAAATAATATTTTTGAAATATAAGATTTATTCCAGTAACAATAAGGATAGCGGCAATTATATACCCAATATTCCTAATTGCAAAAGATATTACAGAAAAATCAATTACATTAAACTGAATCAAAATCGCTATTATACCAACAAATATAAAAGCCACCCCTACACCAATACCTTTTGTCTTCATGATATTTGATTCCCTCCTTTAGCAACAATAGCAATTCCCACCACAATCAAAACAACTGGAAATAAAAACTTCATATCTATAAATTGTCTTAAAAAATAAATTGAACCTAGAATTATAAGACCTACACCTAAATATTTTGACTTCATGACGCTTCCTTCCTCCCTTTAACAACAATAGCAAATCCCACTACTATTAAAACAACTGGAAATAAAAACTTCGTATTTATAAATTGACTTAAAAAAAATACAGAACCTAGAATTATAAGACCTACACCTATAAAAGCTTTATTTCTGTCCTTTTTTGAGTAATCCCCAGTATCTCCCATAGTCTTACTAAAATCTCTATCTTCATCGTATTCAGTGCTAAAACTTTCAGTATCCTCATTATAAAAGTTACTAGGTTTATATTTTTTCTCACCAGGAATAACAAGTGCCGCTACTATATAAGCAATAATCCCTGTTCCTCCAAAAAAAATCGAAATTACAAATCCAAGACGTACTATTGTGGCATCAATGTCAAAATACTCTGCCAATCCTCCACATACACCTTCTATAACTCTATTTTTTCTTGAGCGAGTAATTTTCTTTTCCATTAGAATTCCTCCTTAATAATTAAAGTTTAATATATAACTAACATTCAGAATTTAAAACTAGTTGTTATTTGATTTTTTGTCCTACATCATATAATACGAGCAGAAATAAAAAAAGTCTTGAAATATTTTAAAATATTTTTTTTGGTTATTTACCCAGTAATACTTTATTAATGTCTATATTATTGATATTATAATTCTAAAAGATATTCAAAGGGATGTTATTATGGAAAAAAAAACAATACTTGAATGTTTCAATATTTTTATTACTTTTTTTAAAATAGGTGCTTTTACAATAGGTGGTGGTTATGCTATGCTACCTATAATAGAAAAAGAAATCGTTCAAAATAAAAAATGGATGGAACATAACGAAATTCTTGATACTTTTGCAATAATTCAGTCCATACCTGGAATAATTGCCGTTAATGCTTCTGTGTTTATTGGATTCAAAAGAGCGGGGGTTAAAGGTGCTATTTTTGCTGCGCTAGGAGTAGTTATACCATCTTTTACCATAATACTTCTTGTTTCTCATTTATTATTTAGCTTCAAAGATAATACTTACATACAAAATGCGTTCGCTGGAGTACGAGCCGGAGTAACAGCCCTAATACTTGTAACGGCAATTAAACTAGCTAAAAAAGCTTTAAAAGGATTTCTTTCAATATTGATAGCTACAACTTCATTTACTCTAATAGTATTTTTTAACGTTCATCCTGTTGTAACTATTTTAGCAGGTGCTATAATAGGTGTTATCGGATACTTTTTATGGTATAGACATACTTATTTAAAACAAAAAAACATGTGATGTATTGTTTCATTTTGCAAATGTGCCATTTATCTTTGAAACAGGCACATACTTAGACGATATTCATTTTGCTATGTTACTGAACTTTGTGCTCATGAACGTATAAATTTAGCTAAAACTTTGAAAGGATACGGTTAAAATTATGATATATTTGATTCTTACTTATGTGTTTTTTAAAATTGGATTGTTTAGTTTTGGTGGAGGTTATGCAATGATTCCTCTTATGCAAGCAGAGATGGAGTATTTCGGATGGATGAGCTCAACTGAATTTGCAGATATTGTTTCAGTATCACAGATGACTCCTGGCCCAATAGCTACTAATACAGCAACTTATGTAGGCGCAAAAGTTGCAGGCTTATTAGGTGCAACTTCTGCAACTTTAGGCGTTTCTCTGCCTTCATTTGTTATTACTCTTATTATTGCCCCATTCTTTGATAAGTTTAAAGAAAGCAAAATTGTAAAATGGATCTTAAAAGGAATACGTCCTGTAACTATAGGCATGATTTTTTCTGCTGTGATTTTTTTTGCTCAAACATCAATACTCAAAGTTCAATATGAAAAGCTCTTTGATTTTTTGACTATTTTGTTTGAAGACTTTTCAAAAATTCTTCAAATAGATATACCAAGTATAATGATATTCATATTAATTTTTATATTATCCCTTAAATTTAAGCTTAATCCCATACTAGCTGTGTTTATATCCGCTTTAATTGGAATTTTTGTTTTTTAGACTTTCCTCTTACTTATAATTTAAACAACTTATAGCTCCATACTCTACATTTCCTGTCCTATTCAAAGTCTTAGACGGTGATGAAAGACTTAAAATCGAAGGGGTTCGATATCCCCAAGCTTTTATTATAACAGGCTCTAAAACATGCTTCACAATGTTTCTTCTATGTTTTTCCTCACACTCACTAAATACACCTCCTCTTATTTATTCATCTTATTGTAATAAAGTTAATATCCTAGTATAATATTATATAAGGTAATTACTTTGCGAAGGGAGGTAACATGTATACAGATAATATGTAGTTTGTTTATACTGTATACATAATGATTATTATGAAAAAATTATTCTACAATATTAAATTTAGAAGAAGGTTTTTTATTGTTTTCTTAATATCTTTTATAACATTTGCCTCAGGAATTATATCTTTTTGTATTCATAATGGAAGAAATAGCTCCGCTAATTCAAATAGTAACTATGTTTACAACGGATCAGACATCATTCCTAAAGCACCAAAAGATAATAATGAAATTGATACTACTTCTCCATCTGACGAAAAAAATAATGATCAAGCAGACCCAATTAATGGTAATGAAGGCAATACATATGAAACTCCTGAACCTTTAGCGGACATAATCGAGCCCACAGAACAACCTACTGATGCCTCAGAAGAAAATTCTTCTGGCAATACAGAAAATCCTAATGAACCTTCGCAATATGATGAAATTTTTGAGGCACCAAATTCTACTCCTACTCCTCAACCTACTTCCACTCCTACTCCTCGTCCTGCTTCTACTCCTACTCCTCGTCCTGCTTCTACTCCTACTCCTCGTCCTACTCCTACTCCTCGTCCTACTTCTACTCCTACTCCTCGTCCTGCTTCCACTCCTACTCCTCGTCCTGCTTCCACTCCTACTCCTCGTCCTACTTCTACTCCTACTCCTAGACCTACTTCTACTCCTACTCCTCGTCCTACTTCTACTCCTACTCCTAGACCTACTTCTACTCCTACTCCTCGTCCTGCTTCTACTCCTACTCCTCGTCCTACTCCTACTCCTACTCCTACTCCTATTTTACCTACTATAGCTCCTATTCCACCAGTTGCTAGTACATCCGTCACTTATGCAGTAGATAATAACTGGGGTCATGGAGCACGAGTTAGTATAACAATACACAATAACTCTTCTTCACCTATAAATGGCTGGACTCTTAGTTGGAATAAACCAACTACTATAACTATATATTCGGCTGACTTTGGTAGCTTGAGTCAAAGCGCTTCGTCTGCAACACTATCCTTTAACGGAACTATACCAGCAAATGGATCTATTAGTGTAGGTCTGACCATTGAGCATACTGGAAGCATTAATTTTAGCGGGTTTAAACTAGAATAAGAGGAACTCCACCTTATAAAAAGTGGAGTTATAGAATAAGATACAAATTAAGCTTTGCACTTTGCCTTAAAAAACTTCTAATTAAATCCCCCTGTCAAACTTCAGGGGGATTTTAACATTACAAATTAAGTTGATTCTGTTGATTAAAAAAAGTCTTGTAACCCATCTGAACAAATATTATAACAGTAAGGGCTACACTTCCTAAAACCCCCAACATAATAGCAATTTGATAACTTATTGCAGTAACTGGTGAAACACCTGATAAGATTTGTCCTGTCATCATTCCAGGTAGAAATACTATCCCCATACCAAGCATAGAGTTAATTGTTGGCAAAATAGCTGAATCAAAAGCATCATCAACAATTTGTTTGGACGCCATTTTAGGAGTTGCACCTAGCATAAGAGCACCTTCTACTATATGCTTGTTAGTATTTATTCCATCTACAAGCCTTTTTACTCCTAATGTGATGCCTGTCATAGAATTTCCAACAAGCATTCCTGCAATTGGAATAAAATATCTAGGTTCATACCAGGGTGATATATGTACTACAACAAACAAAAAATAAAAAAGACAGGATACAGTGCCAAAAGTCATTGCAAAGGCAATAATGCGACCTAACCTGGACAATAAATTAATCTTTGTCCTTTTAAGAATAGTATATATCGAAAACATTTCCATGCATATAAGTATTAAAACTGTATAAATTGGAGAAGGGAACTCAAATATATATGATAACAAGTATCCTACAAGAATAAGTTGCAAAGTCATTCTCACTGTAGATATAAGAATTTCTTTTTCACGTGGTATGCCTTTTAGTCGTACAATGAATAACAACACAACGACAAATAGATATCCTGTAATCATTTGCCATAAATGCAAGTCTATTATGTCACTGGTATTCATTTTTTATGTTCTCCTTCCTTGCTGATATCCGCCCCTTTGTTATTTCTATAATACTGTCAGAATAACTTAAAGCTGTCTTTTTAGAGTGGGTAACCATAACAACAGTTTTATTTGTAATTTCTCTATACTGGACTAATTTTTCTATAATAGTCTTTTCGGTATTTTCATCTAATGCTGAGGAAGGCTCATCAAGCAAAAAAACTTCCGGTTCAAGCAAAATAACTCTTGCAAGCCCTAGTCTTTGTTTTTCACCACCAGAAAGCTTTTCAGCATCTGTACTAAGTTCCTTATTAAGGTTTACCATATCCAACACCATATGCAGCTTTGTATCATCAACTTCAGGTTTGTCAGAAAACTTTAAACCTATAAGAAGATTATCCTTTATAGTGCCAGAAAAAATAACAGGTTGCTGTGGAAGCATAACTACATTTCGTCTTAATTCTATAGAATTTATGTCATTTATAGGACAATCCTTATAAAATATCTCTCCACTGTCACAACTAATAAGTTTGTTTAAAAGACGTAGCAATGTAGACTTTCCGCTTCCACTTTCACCAACTATACATGTAACCTTGTTTTCTAAAATTTCTAATTCCTCAATATATAAAATATCCTTATAACGAACACTTATTAACTTAAACATCAATAAACTCTCCAAATAACTGGTATATAGTTTATCTAGGTATATTGAAAATATTTAATGCCTCTTTTTTTACGTGGTCAATTGCGAAGGAATATGACCTGAAGTGAAAATATTAGAAGCAGTTATTATTCTCTACATTCTAGAATTCTGCATAATTTACAGTTCTAGGAAATGATACGACATCTCTAATATTTGCCATTCCTGTAATATACATTATTGCTCTTTCAAAACCAAGGCCAAACCCTGCATGTTTTGTTCCACCATATTTTCTAATATCTAAATACCACCAGTAGTCTTCTTTATTAAGACCCATTTCATTCATTCTCTTTTCTAAATATTCAATTCTATCTTCTCTCTGGCTTCCTCCAATAATCTCTCCTACACCAGGTACAAGAAGATCCATAGCTGCCACCGTCTTATTGTCATCATTCATTCTCATATAAAAAGCTTTTATATCTTTTGGATAATCAGTTACAAAAACAGGCTTTTTAAAAACTTGCTCTGTTAGATACCTTTCATGTTCAGTTTGTAAATCACATCCCCATTCAACTGGAAATTCAAATTTTTCCTTTTCTTTTAATAGCAGTTCAATGGCCTCTGTATATGTTACATGTGCAAAGTTCGAGTTTACTAAATTATTTAACCTATCAAATAAAGTCTTGTCTACAAAATTATTGAAAAATTCCATTTCCTCCGGTGCATTTTCCATGCAGTACTTTATTATATATTTTAGCATGTCTTCTGCAAGTTCCATATCATCTTTTAAATCTGCAAATGCTATTTCTGGCTCTATCATCCAAAATTCTGCAGCATGTCTTGCAGTATTAGAATTTTCTGCTCTAAAAGTAGGTCCAAAGGTATAAATATTCCTAAATGCCATTGCATAAGTTTCACCTTCTAACTGTCCACTAACTGTCAAATTAGTTTCTTTTCCAAAAAAGTCTTTTGAAAAATCAATCTTACCATCTTTTCCCTTTGGGATGTTATCCATATCAAGTGTGGAAACTCTAAACATTTTGCCAGCGCCCTCTGCATCACTTCCTGTAATTATTGGAGTATGAACATACACAAAACCTCTTTCCTGAAAAAACTTGTGTATGGCATATGCAGCTAATGACCTCACTCTAAAGACAGCTGAAAAAGCGTTGGTTCTTGGTCTTAAGTGTGCAATAGTCCTTAAGAACTCAAATGAATGTCTCTTTTTTTGAAGAGGATAATCAGATTCAGATAAACCTTCAATTTCTATCTTTTTTGCTTTTATTTCAAAAGGCTGCTTTGCATTGGGTGTTTCTAAAAGTTGTCCAGATACAATAATTGATGATCCAACAGGAAGTTTGGCTATCTCTTTAAAATTGTCCAGATTTTCCTCTTCGAAAACTATCTGAATATTCTTAAAAAAAGAACCGTCATTTAGTTCAATAAATCCAAATGTTTTAGAATCTCTTATTGTCCTTACCCATCCAGCAACAACAATTTCTTTGTTAAAATAATCTTTACCATCTCTATAAAGGCTTTTAATAACTGTAGTTTTCATTTTAATCTATTAACTCCTTTGTTAAGGAATGTCTGAAATCTTACTTCCACTTTATCCTAAGTCTTCCAATAAGTCTTATAGTGAAAGTTATATTTTTGCCATTCCTAATTATATTTTTTAAAGCAATTTAATATTTGCTTTTTCACATGTTTCAATCATTGAATCTGGCCAGATTGATGCCTGCACCTCTCCAATATGTGCTTTTTTCAATAAGTACATACAAAGCCTTGATTGACCTATACCTCCTCCAACTGTATAGGGAAGTTTACCCTCCAGTAATTCCTTATGGAATTTTAATTGTTTTCTATCTTCACAGTTGGCTTCCTGTAACTGCTCTATCAAGGACTTCTCATCAACTCTTATGCCCATTGAAGAGATTTCAAAGGATCTATCTAACACAGGATACCACAAAATAATATCTCCGTTAAGACTCCAATCATCATAATCAGGCGCCCTACCATCATGCCGTATTCCTGAATTTAAAACTCCTCCAATTTTCATAATAAAAACAGCTTTCTTCTCTTTAGATATTTCATCTTCTCTTTCTTTTGGTGAGAGACTAGGATACCTATCCTCAAGCTCCTGAGTTGTTATAAATGATATTTCCTCAGGTAGAATTTTTTGAATATCCGGGTAAATACCACAAATATATTCCTCTGTCTTCTTTATTGCCTCATAAACATTTATTACAATTTTTTTTAATGTATCAATGGTTCGCTCCTCTTTTCTTATTACAAGCTCCCAATCCCACTGATCCACATATATAGAATGAAGATTATCAACATCCTCATCCCTTCTTATTGCATTCATATCCGTATATAGACCTTCTCCAACGTGAAAATCATATCTAGCAAGAGCCATTCGTTTCCACTTTGCGAGAGAATGAACAACCTCAACAATATTTTCACCTATAGACTTTACATCAAATGCTACAGGTCTTTCAACACCATTTAAATTATCATTCATTCCTGACTCAGGTCTTACAAAAAGAGGCGCTGATACTCTGCCTAAATTTAAGTTTTTTGCAAGCTTAGATTCAAAAAAATCTTTTATCATTTTTATTGACGTTTCTGTCTCTCTAACTGATAAAATTGGATTATAACTCGAAGGTATAATAAGTTTATCCAATATAAATTCCCCCCAATCAATAACTTTGTTGTTAAATAACAATTCACATTATATCATTTTAATTATGAAAATTCCAACAATTTATATACTATGGTTGCCTTCTAATATAAAGTGACTACAAAGTATCACTAAAAACACTTTATAGCCACTATCATCATCAAATTATGATTATTCTACGGTTTGAATGTCAATTCCAATTATCACCACATCCTCTAATGGTTTGTCATTTGAATTAACTTCAACCTCTGCTATTGCATCTACAACTTCCATTCCACTAAATACATGTCCAAACACAGTATGAGCATCATCTAAATGAGGAGTTCCACCTCTTTTTTCATATTCTTCAAGAACTCTTTTATCAGCTCCTTGCTGTCCTGCATACCTTAATGAATTATAGCTTGCCTTTTTATTTTGCACTATAAAAAACTGACTTCCATTTGTATTTTTACCTCTGTTTGCCATTGATAGTGCTCCTCTAAAATTACGAACTGCATCACTAAACTCATCTTCAAAAGTTTCTCCCCATTTGCTCTGTCCTCCAGTACCTGTTCCGAGAGGGTCTCCACTTTGAATCATAAAGTCATTTATTACTCTATGAAATATTACACCATCATAATATCCATTTTGAGCATGAGTAATAAAGTTTTCTACAGCTTTTGGTGCCACCTCTGGAAAAAACTTTATTTTAATGTCTCCCATGCTTGTCCTCATAACAGCAATTGTTTCTCCCTGCTGTGGCATACCAAACTGGTCAATATCTCCCCATTGAAGTTCAACAACTATTGACTGAGTATCATCTGGTTTTTTTTCACTACATGCTACAGTAAAAAGAATTAAAGCACATAGCACAGCAGCAATCATTTTTTTTAACATAATCTTCACCTCATGTTATATATTATTCTGAAAATAGAACCTTTTAATTTAATTGGCGTGTAATATGTTTGCTTCCCGATCATGCTCATGAATGTCTATTCTAAAATTTCTACACCAATACTTAGTATAGTCACATCTTCTAAAGGTCTGTCCCTTGGCCCCACTCTTACCCCAGCTATTTTATCTACTACATCCATGCCATCAAAAACCTGTCCAAACACTGTATGACCTCCGTTAAGATGAGGAGTTCCAGCTATATTCTGAACTATGAAAAACTGACTTCCATTTGTATTTGGTCCTCTGTTTGCCATTGACAATGCTCCTCTTAGATGAGAAACCATAGGACTAAACTCGTCTTTAAAAGGCTTTCCCCATATACTTTCTCCTCCAGTACCTGTACCGAGAGGATCCCCTCCTTGAATCATAAATTGATTAATTACTCTGTGAAAAATCACACCATCATAATATCCATTCTGGGCATGAGTAACAAAATTTTCAACTGTTTTTGGAGCTATGTCTGGAAATAATCTAATTTTAATATCCCCCATGCTTGTCCTCATAATTGCAATAGTATCACCTTTTTCTGGCATACCAAGTTGATCAAATTCTCTGTTTTCTTGCTTACTTTCTTCTTCAGCAGATTCTTCACTTACTTTATCATTTTCAACATCTTTCTCTGCAATACTACCTGTGTCTTTATCATTTTCAACATCTTTCTCTACAATACCACCTGTGTCTTTGTCATTTTCCTCATTTATTTCGTTGTCTTTTATATCTATCTCATTAGTTTTGTCTTTTTCATTTTCTGAGTCTATGTAATTTTTACTATTCCCATTTTCATCATTATTAACCTCTTCTTTGTCATTTTCATTAGAAGTTAAATCAACTTTGTCAACTTGCTCCTTGTTATTGTCCTCTTGCTCAATTCCACTTCCCGCTGCAACTCCTGTGCTACCTGAATCTGGCTTTTTATCTCCACATCCCGCTGCAAAAATTAACATGACACATAAAGCAGTAATAATTATTCTTTTAAACATAAGTTAACCTCCACCTTTTCTATAAAAAAATAATACTAAGGAATAGTTAAAATGTTACTTTCACTTTTCATAGTATATATAATATTAAACAAAATTTTAGACTGTTTTTCAATAAGTAAATATAAAAATTAAATATTTATTCACACTCTTTTAATAAATTATATAAGTCTGGTGCATATTTTAAAAGTGAAAAAAAACATTCACTAAATACCCCCATCAACCTGCCAAATTCTAAATGGGTTTTACCGTTACCCATACTTTAAGTGTTTCAGAAAGAAGCATTCTGTCCACTCCTAATCTGTATTGTTTCCCATCTAGAATAAAAACATCCCTGTCTACCACTTCTACAATAAGCTCCATATCAATGGTATTTACCTCTTTTCCAAGTACATTTTTATATTCCCCTCTTACATATTTTTCAAACTCTATTTTATCAAAATTATCTTCCTCTATTTCCTCATAAATTAAGTATACTTCTATATCTTTAACAATAAATTTATTTTTGTTTATATCTTCTAAAGAGTCCTTAAGTTTTTTGTATTTTATTTCGCTCTCTTCAATAACATTTTCAAGAGAAACAATTTTTTCATGATAACTATCAATTCTATAACTTACTAAGACACTCATAAGTGTACATCCAAGTAAAATTCCTGCTAAAATCCCTGTTATAAAGCAGATAAAGAACTTAAAAACCACTGTCTTCATTTTATCATTGACTCTCCGCATTTTTGTATTAACCTTATAAAACCATATCCTACATTAGCACCTAAAACAGCTACCACCACATATACTGCCTGCTTTATAATTGATCGTATTTCACCTTTAAAAATACCCTTTTCAATTATTTCAAATGATGAGAATGTTCCTCCTAAAGCCACAGCAACCGCCCATATTTTAACAGAGCTCGCAATGTTAAACATGGTTTTCAAAGGAGGGTGATCATTTATCAATGCACCTATACCAGCAAACAGACTGGCTCCTACAATAACTCCAAATGAAATTAAAAAATTGTATATTATATTGCTAGGAAAAGTAAACATATTAGCACCAGATTTTAAAATATATCCTTTTATAAAACTATGATATGGAATAATGCTTTATACTATTGTCATCAAAAATATCTGAAATATTATTTTCACTTTTCATGGGAGCCTCATAAAATGGCCATCTTTATAAACCATATCTTTAAACTTTCACGTATTTGAAAACATATTTGTTCTATTTTTGCCTAGAATCAATTATTTATAAGTATATAGAAGTAAATTAACTGGCGCTAAAGCTGAAAACATGATCATCAGATAGGATTTTAATGGCTCTACAATAAAGAATCTATAAGGAGTATGTAATGAGTAGTTCAATAATACTAATAATTTTGAATTTTATAACAGGAACATTTTGTATTATTTTTGGGGTAAACTTGATGAGCTCAAGTCTTGAAAAAGCCAATGTTTACAGGATAAAAAAGCTACTTTCTGCCCTTACAGGTAAAATTCCTTTTGCAGTCTTAACAGGTACTTTTATTACTGCACTAGTGCAAAGTAGCACAGCTGTTACTGTTTTAACCGTTGGCCTAGTAAATTCAGGCTTAATGAAACTTCCTCAAGCTATAGGAGTAATATATGGTGCCAATATAGGCACAACAATAACAGCTCAAATTATGTCTCTTAAAGTTAATAACCTTTCATATTTTATTGTTATTTTAGGCTTATTAATAAAATTCATATCAAAAAAACACTCTATGCAAAGTATAGGTTTTGCATTGACAGGCCTTGGTTTAATGTTTTGTGGATTAAACTTTTTAACATTTAGCGTACCTTACATTAAAGAAAGCGAAACTTTTTATGAAATTTTTAAAACCTATGGACAAAATCCTTTAGCTGGTGTCCTATTAGGTATGATTACTACAATGCTTGTTCATAGTAGCAGTGCAACTGTTGGTATAACTATTGTACTTTTCAATTCAAATCTTATTTCATTTGAAGCTGCAATTGGACTAACATTAGGAGATAATATAGGAACATGCGTAACTGCCCAGATTGCAAGTCTTAAAACAGGAATCAATGCAAGAAGAACTGCATGGGCACATACCCTTTATAATATAATTGGTGTGCTCATTGTATTTATTTTTTTTATTCCATTTACTAATATGGTACAGGAAATAACTTATTTGCTGGGTCAAAACAAAAGTAAGCTAATAGCTAATGCACACACAATATTCAACATCTTAAGTGCACTAGTATTCCTTCCTTTCACTAAGTATTATGTGAAATTTATCAAATGGTTAATTAGGGAATAATTTTTATTATTTTTTGCATCTACGTAAATCTGGGTATATGTAATAAAAGTGAAGAAAAATATCCATAACATAAATCTACAAACTTTGCATTTGATTATATAATATGATATTGTATAATCAAAAAAGCTTTTTACAATCAACTATGAATAAATGTATTTAAATGAGGTTATTCTAAATGCTAAGAATTAGAAATGTTTTAAATTATCACATTAGGTATGCAGAAGTATTGTATTGGATTTTGTTTATGTCTTCTATAATAACTAAATGTTTGTATTTTCAGTTCACCACAAAACTTAATAATGAACCATATATATCACCAATTAATACAAGCATGTTTTTATCTTCTTTTGCTATTCTGCTAATGATTTGTTCTTTTATTGCATTAGTATTTAATAAAAAGAGAATTCTAGCTTTGTTTTTTACCAATACTATTTTAAGTATTTTATTATTATCAGATACTATTTTTTTTAGATATTACTCTAATTTAATAACGATACCTGTTTTACATAGTCTTGACAATTCAACAATGAGCACAGCAAATCAAAGTATATCAAGTTTATTTATAATTAGCGATTTTATTTTCATTGCTGATCTTTTTATATTTTTGACAGGCCTTATACTTCTAAATAAAAAAATAATCAGAATTCAATTTCCAAAGAGACTTTTTAGATTTGTGACTTTTTTAGTAATAAGTTTGGTAACCTTTATACCTGTTTATCAAAATGCAAACATTACTGTCTTTGCATACAATAACAATTACTCAGCTAGAAGTCTTGGAGTATTGTATTCACACTTTTACAGCACGAAACTTTATTTAAAGGATTGGCTATTTGAAAAAAACAATCTTACATCAAAGGAAAAAAAACTAATATCAGACTTTTTTAGATATAAAAATCAGACTGGAGAAAGTAAAAAATATTATGGAATTGCAAGTGATAAAAATCTTATAATTGTTCAAATTGAGGCAATTCAGCATTTTGTAATAAATAAAAGTATCAATGGCAACGAAATAACTCCAAACCTAAATAAACTCATCAATGAAAGTTTTTATTTTGATGAAGTCTATTATCAAACTTCAGGTGGTAATACATCAGATGCAGAATTTTTATGCAACACTTCCCTTTACCCTGCAGATGAAGGCTCTGTATATTATATGTTTGCTGAAAATACCTATTATTCTTTGCCATCAGCCTTAAAAGATAAGGGATACACTACATATGCCCTGCACGCATTTCATGAAAAATTTTGGAACAGGCCTGAGATGTATGCAGCTTTTAAATTTGATAATTATTTTAGCGAAGGTGACTATATAATGGATGATTTTGCAGGATGGCAAGGTGAAGCTCTTAGTGATTCCTCTTTCTTTAGACAATCCCTTGACAAAATTGATACATCGAATCCTTTTTATAGTTTTTTTATAACACTATCAAGTCATTACCCTTTTACTTACTTTGAAGATTATGAATTTGATGTAGGGGAACTTGAAAAAACATATTTGGGAGCTTATCTTAAAGCAGCAAACTACGCAGATAAATGTATTGGTCAGTTTATTGACAACCTAAAAAAGCGAGGCCTTTATGATGAAAGCCTGCTTGTTTTATATGGTGATCACTCAGCTGTTCCGAGAATTAATGCAGATGAGCTTATGCAGTTTCTCGAAATAGAATACAGTGAGCCTGAATGGATAAAACTACAAAAAGTTCCTCTTATCATTCGTTATCCAGGTCAAAAGACATCCACAATACTATATAACACTGGTGGACAAATTGATATTCTGCCTACTATATCAAACTTAATGGGTTTTGATTTTCCATATGCAATAGGAAAAGACCTTCTAAATACTAACGATAATTATGTAATATTGAGAAATGGTTCTATTGTTACAAATAACTATATATATTTAAATGACTTAAGAGAACTTTATAATTATCATACGGGCGAGGTTTTAGATATAAGACCTTATGTAGTAGATTTATCACAATACCTAAATGAGCTCCATGTATCAGATACTATTATTTTAAAAGACTGGTTTAAATACAAACATTAAATTATTGAACCCACAATTTTTACAAACAACTTTTAGTGGGTTCAATATAGATGTAAAATATTCTTAAAATCACAGTTTATCATTCTTTGTTGAGATAGCAATTAACACAGTAAATTTCTCCTTTTTCACTATCCTCTTGACATGCTTGTTTAAGTTCTTTTCCACACCCTAAGCATTTTACAATTACGTATTCATTATTATCTTCTTTATAGTGATTGCAAATAATATTACAATCACCATCTTGTTCTTCACACTCACAACACTTATCAGAAGGATATCCAAATTCACATTTATATTCTTCTTCACTGTCATCATCAAAAACCTTTTTTAAATTTAGACATTTATTACAAATGCAATCATCCATTCATTTCACCAACTTATTTATTATATTCCACAGCATTTTTTGTATTTTTTTCCACTCCCACATGGACAAGCGCTGTTTCTAGCCACTTTGTTGCTTATTGCCATATTAGATCTATTAAAGTCTTTTTTTATAACTTCCCTTTCATCCTCTGGTATTATATCATCCCACATGGGAAGACTATAAAGCCAGTGAGCCTTTGCATCAAGCATGTTGCAATAAAGAGTCTTAAAGTCAATATTTAGTTGAATATCTGATTCTTCAGTTAACTCATCTAAATTTAACTTTTCAACTAAACTGTCGTTTATTCCATCTAAAAAGCCTAGAAAATATGTATTTTCCATATTAAACATTTCTGAGAGCTCACTAAGCTTACCTGATATAGTATCATCATGATGTTTTAAAATATACTCGTAGTTGCTTTTTTCCTTTAAAATATAAGAATTCCAAAACTCATTATATTCTTTTTCATTCCTTTCTTTTTCAGCTAATTCTTTCCATTGTTCATACAAACTCATTTGCAATTAATCTCTCCTTTTTTATATTTTTTTTATTATAACATAAATTATTTTCTAATTACAGCTTTGATTCTGTAAACTTCTCGAGCTCTTCCAAATCCAAGCCTTTTTGACCATTGGGTATCAAACTCTTTAAGTTCTTCATTTGTAACAATCTCAATATCATTAATTTCAATTCCACTTGCATTATATATGGGAACCAGCGTATCTTTAATATATTCTACTGATAAGGCTGGCAACTCTCTCCGACTCATTTCTCCTGCTTCGTGTAAATTGTTATAAGTAAACCATATTTCTAAAGAAGCTTGGGAAGATTTTGCAACTTTAACTATATTCTCTAAAATAACATCATTCCCCTTTACTACTCCTTCTAATAAACTTCCCCAAGGGAGATTTATATATATTTTATCAGCCTTACTATATATTTCTTCAGGTAATTCCTCCGCGCCACAAATTACATATAGGGCATTATTAAGTCCACCCTTTTTAGGCTTTTTAATAATTTTTGATGCATATTCCATCATATTTTCTGCAGCAGGATCTACACCGATATAAAAATTATTTTTATTGCTTTGGGCATGTTTATAGACAAATCTTCCATTGCCTGTTCCGATGTCAACAATAACAGACTCAAAACCTTCTAATACCTCATTTAAATCTGTCATTTCCACAACCGACTTTCCCTTTAAAATCCTCAATAACAACATTCCTTTACTATTCATTAACACAAAAGATTATAACATTTCTTTCATAGTTCGCGCAAGCCAGAGCTTTTCATAACTTTTATTCTCCTATTCAAGGAATTCTTTCAGCTTGCCAGTGAATTTGGCAAGAGTTGATTCCACTTCATCTTTTATTGAATTTATTTTTCCTCCTGTTTTACTATCAATGGAACCAGCTACATTCTCACCTATTTCTGCTAGGTAGTCAATGTTTCTTATGAATTCAGCAGGTTCATTTATAACAGACTCACCTTTAACTTCAACAACATATTCAGATTTCAAACCTAATACCTTCAAAAATCCACTCATTGGTATATTATAACTACAATTTATAGTTATAATAAGTTTTTTATATATTATTTGGTTATGTAATTCAGCTTTAATTTCTGGCTCTTTTGTAGGTGCAAGAAGTCTGTTGTTTTTTAAATAATAGTTCCCATAATAATTTACTTTATTCTCTTTTTTTCTTTTTTCAATGTCAAAAATTCTCCAATAGGGTTTTGTTGTGTTTTTTTGCTCTATTGTTGCAAGCTGCATAACAAGATCTTTATCTCCATTTTCCCACATGGCTGCACCATTAGCTGCAATATAGTTTGCTACAGACTGCATATGGGATTTTTGATACAATAGCATACACATATATATTAATGCTATAACAGTTAACAATACTACAGGTACAATTATTGATGCTTCAATTGTAGTTGTACCTCTTTTTGATTTAAATAGTTTAAGCAACAAATTACTATTCCTCCTTTTTCTCAGGATTCTTTTTTTGATACTCAACTACTTCAAAACCAATATCAAATTTCTTAGCATATTCCCTTGCATAATCAATTTGCTTTTGTATTTCACTATCAATGGTATCCTCAGGTATTACAATTAAAACCTTCTTGCTACTAATAGTATATTCTTTTTTTTGCTTGTCACCTTTAAGTCTTATAATACCCTTATAACTATTAATGTTGTCAATGGTTGATATCATTGTTTTTTGAAATTCACCAGCTCTTTGAATTGGAAGAGTTGTATCAATACTTCTTATTTTAACTGCTTGATTATCTTCAGTATTAAACATATTTACAGAGTCACCTGTTCTGTTTGATACATTGCCTCCAAAATCATCAACTATTTTTCTACCTCTAAAAATAGGCTCAAGATCCCATACTGTATCTTCATGCTCAATTTTTTCTTCTATTTCAGGCACAAATCCATCTCCATCAAGCCATGCTTTTACTATTACCCTTTGAGTAATTTTAGGTTTTGGAAATATTTTTATTGGAACAGGAAGATTGATTTCATAACTTACAACTATATCTATTGTTCTTGAATCTTCAAAAACTCTAGTCTTGCTAAAATCAAGACCTTTTAATCCATCTTTTATTCCCATGCTTTTAAGTCTTTGATTTGCAGTAAAATTATTGATTTCTAAATGTTTTCTCATAAGCATTTTTGCAATCTGACTTCCTATTGCCCCTTTAAAATTCTCAAAATATCCATTGGCAAACATTGATATCATGCTTGCAACTTCATTTTTAATTCCCATTGAAGCACCATCAGGATGATAAATTATCTCATCTAAAACATCTTTTATTTCATTGATATTTTCCATTGCTTTATTTACATTTTGTTCTATATTATCAATATTATTTGCATCCCCTTCTAAAATAATTGATACCTCATCTTTCGTATCTTTAACTTCACTATTTAATGCCCCTAATGCTCCTATCACTTCTTCATAATGACTTTCAAAAAGTTCTGACCTGTCTTTTAAATCTTCTGACACATTGTCATGAGCTTTTTGCATTCCTGTTTTGGAATATATATAACTATAATTAGCTATTTCATTAGCTGTCTCGTTTATTGCATGTTGGATTACTGCATGTGTATTCACAATTTTTATTATAGATACAATACTAACAATAACAAATATTACAACTGGTAGAATTATTGAAGCTTCCACAGTTAATGAGCCTTTTCTTCCCATCCTAACCATTAGATTTCTCCTTGTGATATATAATTTCTTATTATTTAAATTTTAAAAATATTGAACTCAAACAATGCTCTCCCTTTCCTGTGGTATTGATATCTCAGCTTTTATTATAACCGGGTGCTATGACTTGCATCACAATGTTTCTTCCATGTTTTTCTTCACTAAAATTGTATGCATCCCAAACCTCTCCCATATAATTGCAGCTTCTGCTGGGATATGATATAATATATTCCATAGGATCTGATAAAAATATATAACTATTATCGGCATTTAAACATTATTAGTTAAAAGAAATATACATTCTAAAATCTTTTTCTATAATTCGCCAAAATCTTGATATTTAAAATATTTTTTTATGTTCATTTATATAAATTATTTCATTTAGGAGGATTTAACTATGTTAAAAATCATTAAAAAAAAGTTTTATTTGCTAACCATAATTGTACTTTACTTTACTTTTTTATTTTCTCATAGTAATGTTTTATCATTTCAAGGAGAAATAAAACTAGGCTTAGGAAGTTATTCCACTGTGCTTCCTGCTGGTGCCAATAATATTCAGTCTACTATATATAGAACAGATAATTTAAAAGGACCTATGTCCACTAATGATTGGTGGAGTTCCACAGCTTTTATTCAATACTCTGAACGACAGTATCCACATCCACTTGCTGTTTTAAATAAACAGCAAGGAATTCAAATCTATTATCCTGGGCCATCAATATATGCCTGGGAAGATGCTGTTGCTGGCTGGATGGATCTTCCCCAGTCTAGTCTTAATGATCTTACAGTTGGACATTCCGGTGTTAATTCTTTTCCAGACACTAGAGTTGATGATTACAGCGATTGGTTTGTCTCTAATCTTTTTAAAAGTGGCTCCAACTCAATGAGAGTTACATATGGTGCAGGATCTCCCTACTTATATTTCACATATGCTGGAGGAAACCCTAGAATAACTTTTCAACGAGCACCAAACATATGGTCTGGAGATTCTAATTCACCTGTATTAGGAGTTACTATAAATGGAAGGCACTATGGATTATTTGGTCCTATAGGTTCCACATGGTCAGGCATTGGAACAAGCACCCTTATTAATAATTTAAGGAATAACAATTACTTTTCAATTGCGCTGCTTCCAGACAATAGACCTCAAACCCTTTCAAAATTTACCCAATACGCTTACTCTCATGTAACAAAATCACAAGCTAACTATGTATACAACCAATCAACCAGTGAAGTAATCACAACATTTACATACACAACTGAGTCTAAACAGGGAACACAGACAGGTACACTTTTTGCTCTCTATCCACATCAGTGGAGGAATACAGACAGTAATTTATTAGAATTTTCATATCAGACAATAAAAGGTGAAATGAAAGTTGGAGAAGGAAATAGTTTTAAGACAAAAATGAAATATACCGGTGTGTTGCCGTCGCTACCAGACTTAGGAACATATGACAAAAATCAATTAAACATATATATAAATCAAGAAGCAGCTAAAAACCCAAACTTATCAGTTGACACATATAATGTTGGAAAGGAATTAGGCAAAGCTGCCGTATTAGCTCCAATTGCAGAGCAGCTTGGAAATACTCAGGCAGTAAATGCTTTTCACGCTACAATGAAGAGAGGTCTTGAAAGCTGGTTTAAGGCAAGTAATCAACAGGGAAATCTTAAAACTTCTAATGTGTTTTATTATAATCAGAACTGGGGAACAATAATAGGCTATCAAGACAGTCATGGAAGCGGACCTTCAGTAAATGATCATCATTTCCACTACGGTTATTATGTCAAGGCAGCCGCTGAAATTGCCAGACTTGATCCAACTTGGGCCTCTCAGTCAAACTGGGGAGGAATGGTTGAATTACTAATAAGGGATTTTGCTGGAGATAGAAATGATCCCTTGTTTCCATACCTTAGAAATTTTGATCCCTTTTCTGGACACTCTTGGGCATCAGGTAATTCAATTTTCGGTGACGGTAACAATCAGGAGTCATCTTCAGAAGCAATGAACGCATGGACTGCTATGATTTTATGGGGTGAAGCTACAGGAAACACAGAAATTAGAGATATGGGTATTTATCTATACACCACTGAAATGAATGCAATCAATGAATATTGGTTTGATATCCATAAAACAAACTTTCATAAAGATTACCCACATGAACAAATAGCCATTGTTTGGGGTGGCAAACTTGTAAATGGTACATGGTGGTCTCCAAACCCTGAAGAAATTCATGGTATAAATTGGCTTCCTTTTCATGGAGGATCTCTGTACCTTGGCCATTATCCTGAATACGTTGACAGAAACTATAATGATTTAAAAAATCGACGCCAGTCTACAAATTGGCTTTTATGGGATGACTTAATATGGATGTACAGAGCTATGTCAAATCCATCAGATGCAATAAATCAAATGAATGCAGGAATTAACAATTCCCTAAACCGTTTAGAAGCTGGTAACAGCAAAGCCCATACTTATCACTGGATTCATAACTTCAATGCACTTGGCCACGTAGACAGAACTATAACTTCGAACCATCCAATATACGCAGTATTTAATAAAAATGATCAAAAGACATATGTAGTATACAACTATAAAAGTTCTCCTATATCTGTTACATTCTCAGATAGAAAAACCATGACTGTGCCTGCTAAATCAATGGCTACATCATCAGGAGGACCTAGCAATATTGATACTCCTCCTACTACGCCAACACCAACTACTCCCACTGAACCAGTAACAGAAACTTTAATAATAGATGACTTTAATAGTTCTTCACAATGGGAGTCTGGAAAAAATGACCTTGGTGAAAATATTATTATTAATGGAGGCCTTTACAATTTAGAAGCCAATTCAAATCTCTATTTTTTCTATAATGGAGGTAATAATCCTGAGTCATTTGACACTTATATAAATAGGGACATATCTTCATATAATCATTTGATTTTAAACATTAAAGGTGGCTCTGGAGGAGAAGAATCCACTTTAAAATTAATACTGAATGATGGCTATGATCATGCTGTTTCCCTATCCTCCTACATTAACTTAACAGATGATTATAAGGATGTTAGAATACCACTTTTGGACTTTGGAGCTAACTTAAAAAATATACGTTATTTAAGATTTGAAGGAACAGGAACTGCAAAAATAATAAGAATAAATGAAATAAAGCTTTGCTCCTCTAAATCAATTAAATACGGTGATATTGACGGAAACGGTAAAGTAGATTCTAGTGATTATGTATTGCTTAGAAGATACCTATTGGAGATTATAACTAGTTTTAATTCTCCTGATGGTAAAAAAGCTGCCGACTTAGATGGAAATGGTGAAATTAACTCTACTGATGCAATTCTTCTAAGAAGATATTTGCTGGGAATAATTAATAAATTCCCTGTGGAAAACTAATACTTAAACATTTTACAAAAAGGCTGTTACAAAACTAACTTATTTTTTGTTAGTAATGTAATAGCCTTTTATCTTATTGTATATGATAATAATTAATTTAGTGTAATTATCCCTAATACTGCTCTTCTTAAAATAACATAGTCCACAGAGTTTATTTTTCCGTCACCATTTAGATCATATTTATCCAAGTCATACTCTGAAGCTTCCATAATTCCAAGTATAATTCTTCTTACAATTGCTGCATCTGTAGAATTAGGCATAAATACTGAATCCATAGGTGGTGGTATAACTGATGGATGTTGTGGATCAATCTCC
The DNA here is from genome assembly GCA_008125075.1 of Acetivibrio alkalicellulosi. Classification (GTDB taxonomy): domain Bacteria; phylum Bacillota; class Clostridia; order Acetivibrionales; family Acetivibrionaceae; genus Herbivorax; species Herbivorax alkalicellulosi. The sequence continues at coordinate 2,012,798 of VLTH01000002.1, forward strand.
GGGTCTTCAACTACTACATCTTCTTGTGGGTCTTTAATTTCTTCATCTTCTGAGTCTTCATCTACTTTACCTTCTTGTGGGCCTTTAATTTCTTCATCTTCATCTGAATCTTCAACTACTTTATCTTCTTCTGGGTCTTTAATTTCTTCATCTTCATCTGAATCTTCAACTACTTTATCTTCTTCTGGGTCTTTAACTTCTTCATCTTCATTTGAATCTTCAACTACTTTATCTTCTTCTGGGTCTTTAACTTCTTCATCTTCATTTGAATCTTCAACTACTTTATCTTCTTCTAAATTATCTGACTCATTATTTAAAACATACAAATACATGTTTGTAAATTTTAGAGTAGTTCCTTCGGATACCATTCCGCGACCTAATAGAAAAGAAAAAGAAGCTTCTTCATCATAATGATTAGGAACAAAAGTCTCTTTAACTGTCAAAGGAACTCCCTGATTTAAACTTATGGGCATCCAGTTATTGTTCCAGTACTCATTAAAAGATCCTTGCCTTTGACCTATTTTAGCATAAATATTACAATTATTATCTGCCTCTACTGTAAATCCAATTTTATACGTGTTATTCGGATTAATATATATATTGTCTTTCCATAACTCTATATCCCATATTTCATTTCCACTATTTATAACAGTAACTAAAATACCTTCTTCACTTATTTCGTATTGTGTTTGTGCCGGTTCATTCTCTACTATATACCATCCTTCTGGCATTGTCCAAGAAAGATCACCTTCTATTGTTTTTTTTGGTGTTGGAGTTGGCTCTGGCGTTACTTCTACTTCTAATGCCTCCATATGCAAATACAAATCTGTAATTGTAATAGTTGTACCATCTGGCACATTACCTAATTGAAATATATACGAAGCCTCAGCATCATACACATATGGAATAAATTTACCTTCAACTTTTAATATAACTCCCTTTTCTATGTTGAAACTTTGGAAGTTATTATGCCAATATTCATTAAAATCCCCTTTTGTTTGTCCTATTTTGGCATAAATACTGCAATCACTATCAGCCTCTATTGTAAATCCAATTGTATATTCATAGTTTGGATCAACTATAACATTATCTTTCTTTAACTCTATATCCCATATCTCATCTCCACTATTTATAACATTTACTACTATAGATTCTTCATTTGTTGTAAGGCTTGCCTGTGCGGGTTCATCTTCTGATATATACCATTCTTCTGATATTGGTAATGCATCCGCTACTGGTGTTGTAATTACTTCTTCAGTTAAACCTGTTAAAGTAGCATAACCATTATAGGCTTCTCCTCCCCATACGCCATCTCCATTATAATATATTACTCCTATTTTTAGTTTTTCAGGTGGAGCAGTTGTTGTTTTAAACTCAAAAACAGCTGTTTCACCTTGCATTATATAGCGTGATCCTTCTTCACTTCCTCGCCAATTTGTTGAAAAATTCACCATATAACCCTCATAAGAGTCACCACCTGCTATTCCAGCTCTCCATGATGATTGGTTTTTCACTTCCACATTCTCAAATGGCAATGGAGGTAATACAGGTTCGTCAAACCAATAACCAAATATTATTCCATATATGCTATCATTTGAATTTGAGCTGGTATTTTTTACTTCAAGAATATAATTATAAGTATTTCCGTTCTTAACTACACTATAATATGCCTCTGCACTTCTAGCATCTTCTTCAGCAAAAATATTAGTAATCCCTGTTGATAATAACAAAGTCATAGTTAACACTAAACAAAATAATCTTTTTAATTTCACAAAAAATCCCCCCTGAATTTATAGTCCTTTAAAAATGTTACAAAAGTTTTCTTTCCCATCACTCCTTTCATATTATTTAGGATATTAGGTAAGGCAAAATATGACCATAATGCATATATTAGCAATAACTAGTAATGCGAGATTTGCTAATATAGAATAATAATATATAAGCCTTATATCTTTTAAGTTTGAAGTTTGATAAATAGAATTTACTTTATTCAGAAGAATTAAGATAATAGCATTGTAACAGCATCTTAAAGCATGTTTAAATAAAACCTTTTGTAATATCCATAATTAAATTATATCATATATTTGAATAAATAAACATTATATAAAAATTTTTTTAATAAATTTAAAAACTCAAGTAACACAATTCTATCCCTTTAAAACTTTAGCACCAAAACCCCTCTCCTTAAATCTTTCAAGACCCTCTATGACTTATAATAAAGAATGGACTGCTACTATTTACAGTCCATTTCCTAACTTTATGAAAGTACTCTCTTACCATTTCATTTCTTGTTTAAAAAGGTTACTTGCTAAGGATACATTCATTTGCTTTAATTATATCTTATCATATTAGTGAACTAATTTGCTAATTTAGCAGCAATAGCTGCTACATGTTTTCCTTGAAATCTAGCTCCAGCCAGTTCATTTTCACTAGGCATTCTGCTTCCATCTCCTCCTGTTATAGTTGTTGCACCATAAGGAGAACCACCACTTATCTCTTCAATAGTATTTTGATTGCTAAAGCTATATGGCAAACCAGCAACAATCATACCGTGATGAAGTAATGTGGTGTGAAAACTTAAAATAGTTGATTCTTGTCCACCATGCTGTGTTGCAGTGCTTGTAAAAACACTTCCAACTTTTCCAATTAAAGCACCCTTAGCCCACAATCCACCTGTTCCATCTAAAAACTGCCTCATTTGACCTGCCATATTACCAAACCTTGTTGGAGTTCCGAAAATAATTGCATCTGCAAGAGCCAATTCATCTACAGTACAAACTGGTATATGATCAAAAGCTTTTCTAGCTTCTAATGCTCCTATTTGTTTTAATAAATCTTCAGATAATGTCTCAGGCACTCTTCTTAAAATTACTTCAGCACCATCAACTTCACGTGCCCCTTCTGCAATAGCCTCAGCCATTTTGTATATATGTCCGTAAGTTGAATAAAACAATATCAATACTTTCATACAATCCGCCTCCCATTTATATATAATATCAACTCTTAATTATATAATATCCAAATAATCATACAACAATCAAAATTTTTGTCCTGATTAACTAATTGTTTTATCAATCAGTTTTTTAATTGTTTTGCAAAGACCCTGACGAGGAGCATATACAGGCTCTAGACTGAGCAACTTAAGTTTTTTCTTAACTTAATAAATATGCACACAGATCAGTATAAAAAGTTGATTTGTTCGGTATTTTATGCTATTATTTTACTATAAATTAAAATTGGTAAATATATGTAATAAAAAATATTTAAACGGGGTAATTTATGAAACTTTTTAAAAAAACTATAAATTTTTTTATTGTTCTATCTGCTATGCTTGTTATAATTCTAATTAGTCTATTTATAAGACAAGGAATAATTAGTCAAAAAATCAATAATAATTTTGTTAGTATTTATAATACGCCAAAGTATCAAGAATTTGTAGCCGTGGAAGGAATTAAGGTTTTTTCTCAAGAAGTAAGCTGTGGTTATGCTTGTATTGAAATGATTGCAAAATGGCTTAATAATAATGATATAACAGAGCAAACACTATTAGCTCAAAATGAAGGAAAAATATCTACTGCTGTTGGTAATGGTTTCTCCAAAGAAATGAATAAACAGTTTCCTCAATACACAACTACTAGATATAAAAACCTTAAAAATACAGAGCTAATTGATAAAATTTATGATAGTCTCTCTACTGGTACGCCTGTAACAGTAGGGCTTGCATCAATATATAATGATGGTGGTGTAGAATATTGGACATTGCATTATGTAATAGTAACAGCTATAGACATACCAAATGACAGAGTATTTTTATCCAACCCTTACGGATATGAAGAGATTTTTACAATAGAAGAATTTTTAAGTGCCACTCGTTATGATAGCTATGAAAACATGGAGCTTTTCTTAAGATTAGGATTTGCTGTGGGACTCTTTAATAAAAATACAATATATATAATGGAATAAAATGAAATCTGATTAATATGTCCCTTCTAAAAAGTGACATATTTTTGCTATAATAAGAGTATTTGTTATAACCTAAAAAGCTTATTTGCTCCATTTTTATTTGACCAGACCTTCTTCCAATTCATTTTCACGATTAACAAACTTAGATATCATTTAATCACCTAATCAATTTTTATTTAAACATAATTTACTATAAATTATTTATTATATTTATTTTGTGTACAAAATTCATTTTCATATATTTCTCAATATGTCTTGAATTTTTTACAAACTATTATAAAATATAAGTATCAAATTACTAAACAGGAGGATCTTTCTATCAGATCTTTTATTGGAATTGATTTTGATATGGAACAAAAAAATAAAATATATGAACTTCAGCAAAAACTTAAGAGATATGCTAAAAAGGGAAGATGGAAGTATATTGACAACTTTCATATCACATTAAAATTTTTAGACGAAATAAACGTTTCTCAACAAAAACAAATAGATAATGCTATGCAAAGTATTTGCTTTGAAAGAAATCCCTTTAATCTATCACTAGAAGGCATAAATGCATTTACTAATAAAGGTTGTGTTAGAGTTTTATGGCTTGGTCTTTCTGGTGATATAAAAGAGTTAGAGTCACTACATTATGAAGTTGACAAATCACTTATTCCTATTGGTATTTCACCTGAAAAAAGAAAATTTAGGCCGCATATCACCATTGGCCAAGATATTTTTTTTGAATGTGACTTTACAACTATAAAAGATACATCATATTCCATAAATTTTGGCATAACCCATATAAATAGTATATTTCTTTTTAAAAGTGAGCAAATTGAAAACAAACGTATTTACTCAAAAGTTAGTAAATATATCTTTCAAAATAAAAAGGAGGATTAATCGTGGACAAGTTTTTTAAGTTAAAAGAAAACAACACCGACATTAAAACTGAACTTATTGCTGGATTAACAACCTTTGTAACAATGGCTTATATTATATTCGTCAATCCTGATATTCTAAGTGCTCCATTTTTCATTATGGACAATCCTGAATATGGTTCAATTATTTTTAATAATGTCTTTTTTGCAACATGTGTAGCGGCTGCTATTGGAACTCTTATAATGGCTCTCTATGCAAAGTTGCCCTTTGCTCAGGCTCCCGGTATGGGCTTGAATGCTTTTTTTTCCTTCACAATGGTATTCTCACTTGGATATACATTCAACCAAGCTTTGGCCGCAGTATTTATTTCAGGAATATTGTTTATAATTATAACTTTAATAGGATTTCGAAAAACTATTGTAAAAGCCATTCCTGAAAATCTTAAATATGCAATTTCTGCAGGTATTGGTCTGTTTATTGCACTTATAGGTTTTTCAAATGCTAATATTATCATAGCTCATAACGAAACCCTAGTTACAATGATTGATTTCTCAAATTTTCAAAGCCCAGAAGTAAAAAATGCATTGGTGGCAGTTATTGGTCTTATGATAATAGCCATTTTAATGCAATTAAAAATTAAGGGTGCTATTTTAATTGGTATTTTGCTAACTACCATTATTTCTATTCCCTTTGGTGTTGCAAATATATCAATTACTGGTATAAATGACTTTATAAGTTTACCCCAGTTTCCAAGAGAAACTTTTATGAAAATGGATATTAGAGGATTATTGGGGATTGGAACAGGTCAAAGTATATGGTCAATTCTTTTTACCACTATAACTCTAGTTGTAGCGTTTAGCCTTGTTGATATGTTTGATACAATTGGAGCTTTAATTGGTACTGGCCAGCAATCAGGATTAGTTGACAAAGACGGAAACCTTCCCAATATGGAAAAGGCTTTGATGGCAGATGCCATTGCTACCACAACTGGAGCTATTCTTGGCACATCCACAGTCACTACATATATTGAAAGTGGAGCAGGCATTCAGGCAGGAGGTAAGACTGGTCTTACCTCAGTTGTAACAGCAATTATGTTTTTACTAGCACTGTTTTTTGCTCCTTTAGTTGGCATTGTTCCACCTGCAGCAACAGCACCTGCTCTTATTATTGTAGGAATACTTATGATTTCTCAGATCAAAAACATAAACTTTGAAAGCATGGACGAAGCGCTACCTGCATTTTTGACAATTGTACTTATGCCTTTTACATATAGTATAGCTACAGGCATAGCTGCTGGCATAATAACATATCCTGTTTTAAAGTTTTTCAAAGGTAAATCCAAAGAAGTTCATCCTATTTTATACGTACTAGCTATTTTATTTATAATGCGATTCATACTCATGCCCCATTAAATTTATGTATAACTTCCACAGCTCCATGCTGAATGCATAGTATTTAAGTAAAGAAAAATATGGAAAAGACTTCTAATACGACAGGAAAGTGAAAGCCTTCTTCAGTTTTACAAAGGGCGTCGAGGAGTATTTACAGTCTCTAAACTGCGAACTTTAGTTTCTGGAATATTTGTCAAATTCACTCCTCGATGCTCCTTCACTTTTATTTAAGGTTCAATTCCCCATACAAGGACATCTTTAATATATGCTGTTATCCTTTGCCAGTCTACATATGAAGTCTCTGTGGGATTATATGAGTAGTCATTGCTCTGATCAAATCTACTCCAATCTTCTCTGTAAAATGCCCCTTGAACATAGACATATTCTTCTGGCTCTATACTTCCTGATGAAAATGTAATCTCTAAGTACATATTTGCATTAATTGTGTTTGTAATATTGTAAAAATTACAATGTACTTCTGATTCATCTCCATGGCTGAAAAAATACACAAATGTGTTCAAAGGAATATTTGCATCTTCCTTAAAGTAGTATCTTATCTTTACATCCTTAAGTTCTACTGTATTAGTTCCAGTGTTTAATATTCTAAATCTATAGCTTACTGCTTCAGCATCATTTTTCCTATACTCACTAAAGTATTGAATCTTAAAACTGTTTTTTACTAAATCTTTCTGTCCTTGTATTGGTTCAGGCGTTGGGACAGGTGCTGTTTCAAAATCATTTGCATCTGTTGGAACATCATTTTGGGTTGGTTCTGGTGCTAATGTAGGTTTTAATGTTGGAATTGGTTCTAATGTTTGTGCTGGATCAACCGCCTTGACTGATTCTGGCTTTTTAGTTGGCTCTAACGTCAGCTCTGGCTCATTTGATTTTGATGGTTGCAATGTATCTATCATATTATTATTTTCTTCATCCTGATAGCTGTTTAATATTTTATATAACTCAAATACTCTCATATCTGCAACTTCTTCAATATCAACATTTTTCCTTATTTCTTTAGTTTTTAGATATAAATCATACTTACCCATTGAAAGATTATGCTTTTGAGCAGCTTCTCTTTCTTTTGCTGTCACCTTTACTACTTGTGCTACAATATTTAGATGTTGGTCAAATTGATTTATTGAATCTTGAATAGTTGTCATCATATCTGACATCTTTTTAACATCTTCATCCTTGGTAGAACTTAGTACTTTTTTGTCATTTAATGCAGCTGAAACAAGTACTATATTATTACTGTCTGGTTTGATATACTCAAGTTCAATTGATACTTCTATCAACTCTAATATAGCATTTTTTACATGCTTATTTTTTACATCAATTTTACCAATTATATCATTTGCACTATCGTTTAGAGGTAAAGCTTTTACCACATTATATTCATTATCAATAACAAATTCTAAACCTGGATTTATGTCAATGTTAACATAGCCATATGCATTATCAAAATAAGCAGATCCCATAAATATTAATATTGCAATAAAAACAGCAGCAATACTTGATGCAAAGCCAATACTTTTATAACCTAATCTTTTTATGCTGCGTACATCTTGATTTTCAAACTTAACTTGCTGTCCTAAAAGCATATGGTTTTGTCTCTCAATAAAAATAAACTCTCCGCTAGGTGTCAAAACCAATGCTTTTTTTCCCTCAAGTTCATAAATAATGCCAATATCATTCATATGTTATCTTCCTCCTTCCATTGCGTATTTTATGTATCTTTTTGATAAATCAAGATTACTTCTTAAAATAAGGCACAATGCAATAATATATCTTCTATTATTCCCCAATGTTCTGCTATGCACCTTCACTTTCTTTTTTAATTCCTTCCTTGGTAGAGATTTATTTTTTAAAAGTATCTCAAATAATGTGTCATCATCTGCTAGTACTTTTGCAATACTCATGCACATCTTTCTTGAATCTTGATGCTTTGGAACACTCAATGCAAGATCCATAAAAGATATTCCAAATTCCTCAAGACTCATTTTATACTTATTAATTTCTTCTCTACTTTCCACATCCTCAAAACTAAAATCAGTATCTAAGGAAAGATATTTTTCACTAAACTCCTGATTTTCGTTAAAATAGGAAAATGGATATTCATTAGAATGCTTGTTCCTTCTCAAAAAGTCAATAAGTCTTCTTTTTATTACTTGTTCTGAAAATAAAAAGAAATTATAATTCTTAGTTAAATCATAAGAGTTTATTGCTTCATTAAAAGCCGACATTGCTATACTAAATTCATCATTATTTCGAGTATCAATATATTTCCCCATGGCCTTTGACGTCACCCTTATAATAAATGGAGTATATTGTGAAATAAAATCATCCCTCAAATGAAGGTTCCCTTCCTTTATTTCTTTTAACATTGAAAAAAATGCTTCGTTAGATTCATTTCCATTGTTATTTTTTCTTTTAAAATGAATTATTCTGCGGACATCCAACAAAATCATTCTCCTTTCGCAAAAACTATTTCGAAAATATGTATATCTTTTATGTCCATGATAAAGGAATAAACAGAATTGTTGCTTAAAAGTCCTCACTACTTTAATATATCAAACAAAACCAAAAGAGTAAATACTAGCTGAGCAAATCCTCAATACTAAGCCCCCACAAAAAATTAAAAACTTCGAATTAATATAGTGTAAGAAATAATAACAAGGGGGTATAATATTATGTTAAGAAGAAAAGGTTTGGCAATAATTAGTGTTACTGCAACGTTACTATTAACTATGTCTTTAAGTTCTTTAAGTGTAGTAGCTGGAAACTTATCTCTAATAGAAAATGTTCCTGAGATTGCACTAGATCAGCCAATTATGATTGGTGACATAAATGGGGACGGTCAGATAGATTCAAAAGATTCTGCCATATTAAGAAGGATACTTTTAGATATACCCGTCGACGGACCAGTTTATATACCAGAAGGAATACCTTTACATGAATTAAGTAGATTGATTCGTAATCATATTCTAGGTATAAGCAACTTTTAATATTATAGTTAATAAGTATTATATTTTTTTAAAATTAAGATATTACTCTAAAGCCGTATAATTAATCTCTTATACGGCTTTAAGCTTTTAATATATCTACTTTAAGCTTCTACTTATGGTATACCAAATGTCAGGTGTTTCAAATCCTCTTCTCCAGCTTGCTACTCCTGCAAGTCCATACTTATTTACCAAAGAAGCCTTTAGTTCTATTGACCTTGCATCCTCTACCCATATTTTAAATGTGCTATTCCCTTTTTTATAAGTGGCTATATATTGACCACTGAAATTGTCCCAAACTACATGTGCATTATTTTGTCTAATAAGATTTTGTGAAGTCTCCATTGAAATGGCAGAAGTTTTTACAACTTTTCCATTTTGCTCTTCCCAGAGAACAGTATAAAAAGGAAGGCCTAAAAGCATCTTTTCAGCCCTTACTTGTTCCAATACTTCTGTCAATGACCTCTCAACCCAGTTTATCTGAGCGACAGAACCACTCTGCTTGCTCCAACTTCCATTTTGATCGTATGCCATTAGAGCAACATAATCAACAGCCTCTCCAAGTGCTCTTCTGTCATAGCACATAGACCAGTTCCAACTTCCTGGCTCTATTTTGGTAACATCTACAGAGGTTATTAGTCCCTGCTCTCTTAATACAAGTGCAAGTTCTCTGATAAACTGGGATAATACATACCTATCACTAAAATATATATTTTCAAAATCAACATTTATGCCATCTAACTTATACTTCCAAGTATACTCTAAAAGCAGTTTTATCATGTGCCTACGTGACTCTTCACTATTTAAAACTTTATTTGCAATGTCTATATCAAACTCATTTCTGAAAAGCCCCCACACATCATAACCATTATGGTGAGCCCAATTCATATAATTTACATCACCCATATCAACTATATGGATGTTGCCTTGCTCATTTCTAAAAACTACAGGATCCGAAGCCTTAACTCCTAGTTTATTATCACTCTTTCTCAATTCAAACCATGTGGGCGAAATTACGTTTAATCCCTCCATAGGAGCTACACCTGACATATCAGGCGTTCTGACACTTATTTGATCCCAGACCATGTTAATTTTATAATCCTGAAAAAGACGCTCTTCAATGTTATAAATTTTCCAACTGTCATTTATTTTTCGAAGACTAAAAATTTTATCACCCTTGTAATTCTTTGAACGTTTGCTTCCATCAAAAAACTGCCTTGTATAGTTTACATCATAAATCATCCTAGCCTTTGCAACACTTCCAGATATCTCTTCTACATTTACATCTGAGTTTTTTTTGCTTTCTAAAACCCTATAATTTTTTTGATTAAAGTATTTAATGATTTCCGAGCGGGTTAGATTATCTTCCCTTGCCTTTCCAATAGAATACTCAATATTAAAATTTATGTCGTACTGTCCATTATTTTTTTTAGCTAGATATTGGTTTACATAATTATTTATCAAGTCAACTATAAATTTTTCTTGTTCTAAAATATCTAATGTATAAGTTTCAACATCCAGCATTTTTCTAATTATAACTGCAGCTTCACTTCTCAATGCATGATTTTTAGGTCTGAAAGTATTATCACTATAACCCTTTATAACCCCAGCTTGTACTGCAGCACTTAATTCATTTTTATATAGATAATTGTTATCTATGTCTTTAAAATTCTTTACATCGCCCAAATATCTTTCATCAACTCTAAGAGCTTTTACTGTAGTAATTACTATCTCTTCCCGGGAAATATTCTTCTCCGGAAGAAAGGTGCCATCACCATATCCTATGATAATTCCATTTTCATATGCAGCTGCAATAGGTGCATAGTACCAGTCACTTACCTCTACATCTTTAAAATACTTCTTACTTTTTTGTGAGTAATCCTCAATATTTAAGGCTCTTACCAGTAATGAAATAAATTCAGCTCTTGTTATTCTACTATCAGGTTTGGCATTTTGATTATACCCCTTTAATATTCCCATATAAACAAGCTCATTAATATATTCCCTTGACCAATGATCTGATATATCACTCATATGATATTCGTAGGATACGTTAATAGAAAAGGATTGAACTGAAAATGTAAAAACTGCAAGTAATAATAATATGCTAAATATACTTATGCTTTTTCTCACAAATAATCCCCCTTTGCTTTATACCAAATCCGCCTCATAATTTATATAGCTGTTCTAATAATACTTTTCAGAATAGAAACTTTTGATTTTATGCATATGCCATTTGTTTGTTTTTCAAACAGGCACATGTGTAAAGACATTCATTGGCATTATACTTTTCATCCTATGTTGGTGAGTTTTTATGCTCATGAGTGTCTGGTTTAAAAATGACCCTTTTAAATATGTCTTATAGTTTCCTTATGTTCATAATTTTCTTTCTAATTTAGGTCCTCTGGTTTTTTACTTATTCAATAATCAATTCTACTAGTTGAACTCACTTAAATCAAATCCAATTTAAACCAAACTTTGCTCCTTTAATCCAGTTGCGTGTAACAAACGCAAAAAAATAATATGCATCCCTTTAATCTAATTCCCTTGTAGTTATGTATAATAATTCCATCAAAGATTGTGATCATTTTTTAATCAAATAAGCAAAAATAAGGGGTTGCTGCAAAGCTCACCTTAGCTACAATATACCGTGTCAGAGTTTTAAAACCAACACTATATGATGTGATAAAGTGTTATTTTGCAGCAGCCCCTTAAGTTATACCACTTATTTCTATTTTTTAAGACAACCACTCATCTACCCTGTCTTTATTTTCTTCAATCCACCTTTTGGCATTTTCATATGGATCTGCCCCATCTTCTTCATTCCATCCCATTACAGTTTCCATATCTTCAGTTGTCCAGTAAAATTTATCTAAGAAATTGTATACCTCTGGCATATCCTCATCCAATCCTCTTCTTACAATTGTATAAATTTGCTCATCTCCACCATAAATTTCTTTTGGATCTTCTAAATATTTTAAGTCCCACTTGGAAAACTTCCAATGTGGTGTCCACCCTGTTACTACTATCCACTCTTCATTACTGATCCTATCAGCTAGAGCTGCTGTCATTGTAGCACCAGTACCTTCAATAAGTAAAAACTCTGTCAACTCATATTCACTCATTACTTCTTCTGTTGCTGACATCAAACCTGCCCCTGGATCAATACCAATAATAACTGATTCAAACATTTCTGCAGTATCATTGAGTTCTTCAATTGAATTTATTTCTACATATTCAGGAACTACCAATCCAATTTTTGTACCATCAAGATTTGGGCCTAAATTATCAACCTGATCAATTACTTGATTATAGTACTCTTCATGAGTAGTTGGAAGCCATGCAGCTACCATTGCATCAGAATCTCCAGTAGTTAGAGATTGCCACATTGCAGAAGCACTAACAGGTATAATTTCCACGTCATATCCCATTCTTTCCTGCAATACAGCTCTTACTACATTTGTACTTGCAACTTCTGTTGACCATTCAACATATGTTAGTGTAACACTTCTATTTTCTTCTTGTCTTGCTGCCTGATAATTGTACGCATAAATTCCCCCTAATAATACTAACCCAAGAGCAATCCCTATAAGTAATATACTTCTTGTACCTTTCATAACTTTGCCTCCTCATAATTTTAATTTATTTTTAGATATTTTAATTTATCTGTATTATAAAATTCAATTCATTTGATATTATTAAACTAATAACTATTAGGTTCTTCTACTTCTTACACCTTGTGTAATTCTGTCAAGTATTATTGCTATAATAACAACACCTAATCCCGCTTCAAAACCCATTCCTGGTCGAAACCTCTGAATTGCTTTCCATACCTCACCTCCTAAACCTTTGGCACCAATCATTGCAGCAATTACAACCATCGAAAGAGACAGCATTATTGTCTGATTAACTCCTGCCATAATTGTCTGATACGAAAGAGGTAATTGCACTTTAATCAATTTTTGCATGCGGGTTGATCCAAAAGCATCTGATGCTTCAATTAGTTCAGGTGCTACCTGTCTTATTCCTAATGCTGTAAGCCTAATAGCTGGTGGTATTGCAAAAATTACTGTTGCAAATGTAGCCGACACAACTCCTAATCCAAAAAACGGTATTGCGGGTATTAAATATACAAAAGCAGGCATTGTTTGCATAAAATCTAATATAGGCATTATTATCCCACGAGCTCTATTATTTAAAGCTGCAAAAATGCCAATAGGAATTCCAATAATTACAGCTATAACTGTAGAAAATAAAACTAGAGAAAGCGTAATTATTGTTGCATCCCAAAGATCTAAATTCCATATAAGCAGCAGTCCTAAAATAGTTAAAAAAGCTATTTTAATTTTTTTTGTTATATACCATGCAATAAATGTAGTTACAATAATTATTATCCACGGTGGAAAAAACATTAGTATATCTATAAAAGCATCAATAATTGAAGCTGTAAATTGTGATATAGCTCTAGTTAGTCCTGCAAAATTTTTTGTTAACCATTCAATTCCAGCTTCAATAATATTCCCGATAGGAATTTTCGGTATTGGCATTTTATTATTCCACTCCCCTTTTAGCAAGTCCTGCAATAATAGAACCTCTCACAATTACCCCTAACAGTCTTTTTTCATCATTTACAACTGCCACTGGATATTTTGTATCTACCATCATTGGGAGCAAATCATTAAGTGGCATTTCGGGAGAAATTGTTTTAATATTCCTGCTAATTATTGACTTAATATCCTTCTCGCCCTTTTTAATTATTGAAGCTGCATCTTCTGCTTCCACAATGCCCTGTATTTTGTGTTGATTGTCAACAACAAAAATGCTAGAAATTCCAGCCTCTTGTATTTTTCTCAAAATAGTTCTTGGACCATCTTTCAAAAATCCAACAGTTTCAGCACTTTTCATAATAGCCTGTGCAGTTAAAACCTTCGACATATCAACGTGCTCTATGAACTTCTCCACATATTCATCAGATGGATTTGTAAGTATTTCTTCCGATGTACCTTCTTGTACCACTACCCCATCTTTCATAAGTATAATTCTATCTCCTAGTTTTATTGCTTCATCAAGGTCATGAGTTATAAAAATTATAGTTTTTTTCATCCGACTTTGAATGTCTATCAATTCATCCTGCATTTCCCTTCTTATCAGTGGATCAAGAGCACTAAATGCTTCATCCATTAATAAAATGTCCGGATCAATTGCTAATGCTCTAGCAAGTCCAACACGTTGTTGCATTCCACCACTAAGATGCTTAGGATATTTATCTCCCCATTCCTTTAGTCCAACTAGTTCTAAGGCTTCTTCTGATTTTTTCCTTCTTTGTTCAGGAAGTATGCCCTGTATCTCTAGTCCATACTCAACATTTTGAATAACTGTCCTATGTGGAAAAATAGCAAATTTTTGAAACACCATACCAAATTTTTTTCTTCTTAAATTTAGCAGGCTTTTTTGAGACATACCTGTAATATCATCTCCATCAACATATATTCTTCCTGATGTGGGTTCAATCAACCTGTTTATCAAACGAAGCAAAGTGGATTTTCCACTTCCAGATAACCCCATGACTACTAAAGTCTCACCTTCATATACTTTAAAAGACACTCCTCCCACACCAACTGTATGGCCTGTTTTTTTTAGAATTTCTTCTTTAGGTATCCCTTTGTCAAACATCTCCTTTGCTTTTTTATAGTTGTCTCCAAATATCTTGACAAGATTCTCTACTTTTATTTTTACCATTCTTTTTCCTCTATCTCTTTTTTATATTATTGTTTCTAAATATTTAGATTTTTATAACTATTTGTCTTTTTTTTTATTTGTGGACACTCTACTCAGCCTGAAGATTATACAAAAAAAGCTGTTGCACAATGAATAAAAATCCATTACACACCAGCCCTTTTTGTCTATTTATAACTTAATTAAACTTTTTTTAAGGTGATTGTTGAAAATTTTGGAATGTGGTGAAAAACTTTATAAACTTTCAAGAACTGTATTTAAAATTATAACTATTTCTGCTCTTGTGGCCATACGCTTAGGATGAACTCCTCCACTAAAGCCCTGAACCAAGCCCGCCTTTGTAAGAGTTGCAACAGCTTCCTTTGCATAACTGCTTATTTGTCCTGCATCGTTATATGCAGAAAGATCTTCTAAGCTTCCCTTTTCTAGTTCTATTCCTGATATTTCAAGAGCTTTTGTGACAATAACCATCATATCTTCTCTTGTAATATTGCCTTCAGGATTGAATGTACCTGAACCAATGCCTTTTATAATACCTAGCTGCCTTGAAACCCCTATTGCATCATAGTAGTATGAACCTGACCTAACATCTATAAAATTGTCTTTAAATTCAGCCTCTAAATTTAAAGCATTTCTAACCATAATTATAAAATCCCCTCTTTTAGTGTTCTGTCCAGGATTGAAATCTCCTTTATGGTCTCCTTTGACAATTCCCTTTTCATAAAAACTATCAATAGCATCCATAGCCCATAAATACTGATAGCCTACATCAGAAAAATACTTTGATTTCTGACCATTTAATAAAAGCCCACTGCTTTCGTTGTGAAGTCTGTCTAAAGCAGTAACTACATAAAATACATTATCAGCATTTCTAACTTCTCTATCTATAAATTCTAAAACCTTATTATTATTCCTAACAGTTCCAATAAGTCTTGCAGCACTTGTATCTGCAACAATATCTCCACTTTCACCCTTATTAAAACGATACACCCCATAGTAAACTGCATTATTATCATTAGCTGTCCAAGAAACCCTTACCCCATTTGAAACTACTTCAATATCTCCAGACACTGGAGCTTTAGGTGCTTTGCCACCTTTCCATGGCATAACAGGAACAAGAACTTTAGATGACCATAGGTCATTTTCTATGACTTTTACCATCTGTTGCTTTCCTGCATCCTCAAAATTCTTATATCTAAACATAATGGTTCCTAATATTTCAGGCCTTGCAACATTAAATTTAAGTTGCCTTGTAAACTCAGGAACAGCATTTGCACCTTTAAAATACTCATCCGAATCATCATTTACCTTGTATATAGCCTGTCCTATATAAAGATGAACATTTCTCCCCTTAACCAAATTTGCCCACCACGTAGCAACTTCTCCATAAGGAGCTCGTGGATTTGCAAAAGTAAAGTAAATCTGTGGAGCAATATAATCTATAATCTCCTCTTCAACCCATTTCTTTGTATCGGCATAGCATCTATTATAATTTGTATAGCTTGAATTTGTATTTGAACCATCAACATGTCCGTCTCTTTTATTACCCCATACTCCTCCAGGACTAATTCCAAATTTTACCCAGGGTTTTATTTCACCGATTTTTTCTGAAAGTTCTTTTATTAATAGGTATGTGTTATTTCTTCTCCAGTCACCCTTATTTGAAAACTGACCATTATTATATTTCTTATAAGTATCATCGTCTCTCATTTCTCCCTCTTGATTCTCATAATAAAAATAATCATCAAAATGTATTCCATCTACATCATAATTGTTCAGCACTTCCAAAACCCTATCAACTACCCAACATCTAGCCTCAGGTATACCCGGATCTACAATAAACCTATTCATTGATGTCCTAATCCATTCAGGTTTATTTATATATATACTATTTGGAACATTAAGAGACTGAATTGTAGCAGCTGAAGTGTTCATTGAAACCCTGTATGGATTCATCCATGCATGTAATTCAAGATTTCTTTTATGAGCCTCTTCTATTGCAAAGGCCAATGGATCAAAACCTGGATCTTTTCCAAAAGTTCCAGTTAGATAACGTGACCATGGTACAATATCAGATTTATAAAGAGCATCTCCTTCTGGACTTACTTGAAAGAAAACAGCATTCATATTTAAGTCCACTGCTCTGTCTAAAATTTCAATAAGTTCATTTTTACTACTTTGAATACGCTGTGCATCATTTGTAATATTCCTTGTTTCAACAGTAGGCCAATCCAAATTTAAAACAGTAGTGAGCCATACTCCTCTAAGATGCCTCTTAACAAGAGGTGTCTCATTTGGTATGTATTCCAAATAGGATGACCATGGTGTTGCCTGTGAAAACAAATTTACTGGTACTGTTGTCACAAACATTAAAATTGCAATAAAAAAACATGCTAATCTCTTTTGTATAAACATTAACCCCAACCCCCAAAAATGTATTATTAGGAACACTGAAAGTATAACTTCCACTACTTTTTCACTACAGGCCTCATTAGAAGTGAAAGACTAAAAAAGGTCGAGGCTCGATGCGCCAATCTTTTTATTAATGCCAAATAGGCTCCAGTGAAAAGTGGAAGTAATATTTCAGACATTCTTACCTAATCCTATATTACGGTTCAAATGAAAGTTAGTCAACAAGAAATTATTACATTGTTCTCGTTATTTCTAAAAAAAATGTAGTTTTTTGAACTCTGCAACTGACATTCGCGAATATTTCTTGAGCACCCTGTAAAAGTAGTTTGAGCCCGAGTATCCAACTTTTTCGTATATTTTACCAGTATTTGCTTTTTTATCTCATAAAAGTATTTAACCCACTGTATCCTCTGTATATTTCAAAATTCAAGGAATCGGAACTGCAAAAACAACTCGATAATTGGCTAAAAGAATAAAAAAACTCCACCTTGATATCTGGTGGAGCCTGATAATATCTAAAAAACTACCCACACTTTGAAAAGCCGCAATTTCTACACACTACACATCCGCCTTCATGTTCAACACTTTTACCACATTCAGGACATGAAGCTTTTGCATTCAACATATCAGAATTTGAGCAACACTCAACTGTTGTAACGCTATTAGCCATAGGACGCTGAAACTTTTGATCATCTGTAATGCTAACCTCATTAGAACTGTCAGCATGTCCATTTTGAATTTTAGCAACTTTTTCAATAAGCCTTCCAATTGCATCTGGACAAGACATTACTTTTAGACTTTTTTGCCTTGTAGTAGAAGGACATCTTATGCCTTTTAACTGCTCTACAATATATTTGTAATCAATTCCTGACCTTAAAGCAATTGAAACTAGTCTTGCAGTCGCTTCTGATTGGGATGGACATCCTCCAGCTCGTCCCGTATTAGTAAATACTTCGCAAATTCCATCTTCATCATAATTAACTGTTATATAGAGGTTGCCACATCCAATTTTCACCTTCTCAGTAAAACCAGTGGCGATATCTGGTCTTGGTCTAGGTGCAATCCTTGATGATATATCCTGTATTTCATAAGAAACATTCTCTTCTTTTCCCTTAACTTTTCCAATATTAAGCACCTGCATGTCTCTGCTTCCATCTCTATAAATTGTCACACCTTTGCAATATGTCTTATATGCATGCCAAAAAACATCGGAAACATCCTTTTTAGTAGCATCATGGCTAAGGTTTACTGTTTTAGATACTGCATTGTCTGTGTACTTTTGAAACGTTGCCTGCATTTTTACATGCCAATCTGGGGTTATGTCATGTGCGGTAACAAAAGTATTCTGAATTGATTTTGGTATTTCAGGAAATCCTTTTATTGTTCCCTTTTTGGCAATCCTACGCATTAATTCATCTGAATAAAATCCGTCTATCAGTGCAATTTGTTTAAATAGAGGATTTACTTCTATTAATTCATCATTATCCATAACATTTCTAATATATGAAATAGCAAATAAGGGCTCTATCCCGCTTGACACACCTGCAATAATGCTTAACGTTCCTGTTGGTGCTATTGTTGTTGCTGTAGCATTTCTTACTTTAATACCCATGTCCTTATAAATACTCTTATCGTAATGTGGAAAAACACCTTTTTTCTCAGCAAGCTCAATTGAAGCTTTTCTAGATTCATCCTGAATAAAATTCATAACTTTCTCTGCTAAATCAAGAGCTTTCTTAGAATTATATGCAATGTTTAGCTTACACAACATATCTGCCCATCCCATTACACCTAATCCTATTTTTCTTGTTCCTCTTGTCATTTCATCAATTTCTGGTAATGGATATTTGTTCACATCAATAACATTATCTAAAAAATGCACTGCTTTACATACAATTTTCTTTAATCTATCAAAATCAACTTCAGGAGTTCCTTTGGTATTTTTAATCATTAAACTTAAATTAATTGAGCCTAAATTACATGCCTCATATGGAAGCAAAGGCTGCTCTCCACATGGATTTGTACTCTCTATTTCTCCTAAATCAGGTGTAACATTATCTTTGTTTAGTCTATCTAAAAAAATAATACCAGGTTCTCCATTTTTCCAAGCCATATCTACAATTATATCAAATACTTCTTTTGCATTTAAAGCACCTGTTACTTCATTTGAATTTGGATCTAAAAGATTATATTGTTCATTATTTGCAACTGCATTCATAAACTCTTCAGTTATCCCAACACTAATATTAAAATTGGTAATATCTTCATTATCTTTTTTACATGATATAAACTCCATTATATCAGGATGATCAACCCTTAAGATACCCATATTGGCACCTCTTCTTGTTCCTCCTTGCTTAACAGCTTCTGTAGCAGCATTAAATACTTTCATAAAACTAATAGGTCCACTAGCAACTCCTCCAGTTGAGTTTACAGCAGCACCTTTTGATCTGAGTCTTGAAAAACTAAAGCCTGTCCCTCCGCCACTTTTATGTATTAGTGCAGCATTTTTGATACTTTCAAATATACCTTCCATTGTATCTTCTATTGGTAGCACAAAACATGCACTCAATTGTCCTAATGGTCTGCCTGCATTCATAAGAGTTGGTGAATTGGGCAAAAACTCCATGTTGGACATCATTTCATAAAATTCCTTTTCAATTTCACGCAACTCTTTTAAAGATACACATTCTTTATCAGCAGATGCTACAGCTTTTGCAACTCTCATAAACATCCCTTGAGAATCTTCTAATAGATTTCCCTTTTCATCTTTACACAAGTATCTTTTTTCAAGAACTTTAATGGCATTTTCAGTTATATTCATTTTATAAGCCCCCTTACAGCTAATCACTATATTTAGTATGCCAATTAATTATTAACACATTATATTGTATCACTTATAATCCTTTAGTCAAGATATAAAAGCATAAAAGGTACATAAATTTTTAAATTCTTAAATATGGAAGAAATTTTGTTAAGCAAGTTTTACATCTTGTTATTTTTGTACATTTTTATCAAATACAGCCAAGCTCAAAAATTTAAGCTCTGTTTTGTATAAGACAGAGCTTAGCATTAAATCCATTTAATACAATATGCAACCCTTCATATTTCTACTTGATAGTTACATATTCAACACTTTTATATTATTTGGGAAAGCTTTATTCATAATATGCCTCTTCGGAATATTTATTACCTGCATTCCAAAATATCCATTCTCCATAACCAGCATCATAAACAGCCTTTATTTGCTCTTTTACTTGTTCTGGACCATACCTTTGATAATATCCACTACCTAACCAGCTTGCCGTAAAGTCTTGTAAGTATGGTCTAACATCTGCCCTATATTCCTCAACTTCTGATAACCTGTTTTTGCACTTTACAAGGCTTTGATATACAATTCCATATGGATCCAAATCCGGCTTCATAAATTGTACTCCATTTACTCTTTGTCCAACTGCATAATGTGAAGGATATATCATAGGAGATATGTAATCAAGTTCCATTCCAATAAGTTCTAAATGCTGTCCTATTTGCTCCACATCAGCAGGGCTCTCGAGTATTATACCAAATACATCTGCAGACAAAACTGCATCTGGAAGTTCTTGTCTTGCATAAGATATAAACTCATTTATTATTTCATGTTTTTCCGATCCATCATTATTAAATCTCATAGCACTTTTGTTTCCATCATTAGGGAATCTTATGTAATCAAACTGTATCTCATCAAAACCTCTTTCCAATGCTTCTTTTGCTATTTCAATAATGTAAGGCCAAGCCTCTCTTCTATATGGATCTACCCATGTAGCACCGTTTCTATCTTTATAAAATCCCCCACTTGAAGTTTTAACAGCCCATTCAGGGTACTTCGATGATAATATAGGATCTTTAAAACATACCAGCCTGCCGATAACATAAATATCATTTTCTTTTAACTCTTTTATAACTTTGTCTACGTTATACTTAAATTTCCAGCCTCCAATTTCTCTCACTTTGGGTATATTTGATTCATATCCTACATAACCATCTTCATCCTTAATATCTATTACATATGAATTAATTACTGATTTATTAGCAAGTTCAATATAGTGATCAACATTTTTTTGAATTCCCATAGTCCATCCAGTAAGATATAGAGCTCTTACTTTTATTCTCTCTTCGTCAACTTCTTCTTCAACTTCTTCTTCAACTTCTTCTTCAACTTCTTCCTCAACTTCTTCTTCTAAATCATTGTCTAAATCTATATCTTCCTGTCCACTATTAACTGAAGGTAATGAATCATTTGATGCAGCAATGTCATCATTTTGACATGCTGATAATGTAAATAATACTGCCATTATCATTAAAAATAAAATAACTTTCTTTTTCCACAACCTGCTCTTAATTAACATATTAAACCCCCGTTTTGTATTGTTAGACTTCCTATAATAAATTATAACATTATTTTTTTCCTTGTCATTATATATTAATATAAATATTACTTTTTTATCAATCACTTAGTTACTGGGCAGGGGTAATATAACTTCCCTATCCTTTGATTTTATGCGCGTGCAACTTGTTTGCTTCGCAAACATGCACATGCGCAAAGACATTCATCGCACTTTACTTTTTATCTTGTTTTAGTGATCTTTTTGCTCATGAATGTCTATTCTGAAAATGCCTCTTCATTATAACTATTTGTAGCATCCCATATAATCCATTCATCATAACCAGCATCATAAACTGCTTGTATTTGCTGTTTTATCTGATCAGGTCCATATACCTGATAGTAACCTTTAGGAAGATATGATGCTGTAAAGCCCTGTAAATAAGGTCTAACATTTGCCTTATATCCCTCAACTTTTGATATTCTATCCTTAGTCTTTAATAGAGCATTATAAACTACTTCATATGGCTTTAAATCTGGAGCCTTAAAAACCTCTCCATTTATACTCTGTCCAACACCATTTCCCATCATTCCATTTGAGTTATTAGCATAATGAGAAGGGTAGATCATAGGCGAAATATAATCTATATCCATACCTATTCTTTCAAGCACCTGACCTATTCCTTCTGTATCTCCAGGACTCTCACAAACAATTGCAAAAATATCTGCTGATACAGGAACACCTAGTTTATGGATTTCTTCTGCTGCTTCCTTTAAAAATCCTGATATTACATCAGCTTTAGGAGCCATATTCTCACCATAATGTACTTCTCTTTTGCTTGCTGTTGGAAATCTAACATAATCAAACTGAATTTCATCAAAGCCTTTTTTTACAGCTTCTCTTGCAATCTCTATATTATATTTCCAAACCTCATGATTATAAGGATTTGTCCAGGCAATTGCATTGTTCTCTTTCCATATTGATCCATCACTTCTCTTAATGGCCAAATCTGCTCTTTTCATTGCAAGATGATTATCTCTAAAACAAACAATTCTTCCTATAACATAAATATCATTATCTTTTAATTCCTTCATGACATAACCTACATCATAAAGTTGATTATGTGCCCCAATATCTACAACACTTTTTACTTCTGACTTATAATTTACTTTACCATCCTCTTTGATATCTAAAACAACAGCATTAAGTTCAGTAGATTTAATCATATTGATAATTTTATCTAAAAATTCTTTGTTTCCTGCAGAAGATCCTGTAATATAAATAGCTCTTGCACTAAAGTCTTTATTTTTACTATTATATGCCGAGCTATTTTCAAGATCATCATTTTTTATATTTTCTAAGTTGCCTTCAAAGTTTTCTACTTCATTTTTCTTGAGTTTTTCTACTTCATTTTGATAGTTGGTATCTGTATTGTTGTTTTTTTCAGAATACTTCTCATTATTACTCCTGTTTGCATTAGCAATTATAGTTATTACAATCACTAAAGTTATAATCAATATAAATGATATTTTTTTAATGTTAGATTTAATCATTTTCTTCTCCATTTCTTTAAAATATCTATACTTGTATTATGTTCAGATGATAATTAAATTTAAACATTTAAAAAATTCATTTAAAATAAATAAAAGGGAAAGATAAATATCTTTCCCTTTTGGCTCCTCAAGTTGGACTCGAACCAACGACCCTGCGGTTAACAGCCGCATGCTCTACCAACTGAGCTATTGAGGAATATAAATCTGGCAGCGACCTACTTTCCCAGGACGTCTCCATCCAAGTATCATCGGCACTAAGAAGCTTAACTACCGTGTTCGGTATGGGAACGGGTGTGACCTTCTCGTTATAACCACCAGAAAATTGTAAACTTTTTAAGGTTCATTTATGAAAGGTGTGTCCTTTTAATTTAGGGGACATTCCTTACTATATAGGATGACCCGTAAATCTGAAAGGTGTGTCGCCTTTCATTATATACCTTCAAAAATACATAATGTAAGTTTGCTACTTTAAGAAGCGGATTTCTCATTAAGACTTTATAAAAGACCATCTTCTAATTTTAAATTTGATCAAGCCCTCGACCTATTAGTATCAGTCAGCTAAATACATTACTGCACTTACACCTCTGACCTATCAACCATGTAGTCTACATGGGGTCTTACCCATAAAGGTGGGATATCTCATCTTAAGGTGGGTTTCACGCTTAGATGCCTTCAGCGTTTATCCCTTCCAAACTTAGCTACCCAGCTGTGCCACTGGCGTGACAACTGGTGCACCAGAGGTTTGTCCATCCCGGTCCTCTCGTACTAAGGACAGATCCCTTCAAATATCCTGCGCCCGCGACAGATAGGGACCGAACTGTCTCACGACGTTCTGAACCCAGCTCGCGTACCGCTTTAATTGGCGAACAGCCAAACCCTTGGAACCTACTTCAGCTCCAGGATGCGATGAGCCGACATCGAGGTGCCAAACCTCCCCGTCGATGTGGACTCTTGGGGGAGATCAGCCTGTTATCCCCAGGGTAGCTTTTATCCGTTGAGCGACGGCAATTCCACTTTCATACCGCCGGATCACTAAGCCCTACTTTCGTACCTGCTCGACTTGTTTGTCTCGCAGTCAGGCTACCTTATGCCTTTGCACTCGATGCGCGATTTCCAACCGCGCTGAGGTAACCTTTGGACGCCTCCGTTACTCTTTCGGAGGCGACCGCCCCAGTCAAACTGCCCACCTGACATTGTCCCAAGACCGGATCACGGTCTCTGGTTAGAGCCCCAGCATTCTTAGAGTGGTATCCCAACATCGGCTCCATATGAACTAGCGTCCATACTTCTATGCCTCCCACCTATCCTGTACAAAGAATACCGAAACCCAGTATCAGGCTACAGTAAAGCTCCATGGGGTCTTTCCGTCTTGTCGCGGGTAACTTGCATCTTCACAAGTACTACAATTTCGCCGGGTACGTTGTTGAGACAGTGCCCAAATCATTACGCCATTCGTGCGGGTCAGAACTTACCTGACAAGGAATTTCGCTACCTTAGGACCGTTATAGTTACGGCCGCCGTTTACTGGGGCTTAAGTTCACTGCTTCGCTTACGCTAACAGATTCCCGTAACCTTCCAGCACCGGGCAGGCGTCAGCCCCTATACTTCATCTTCCGATTTAGCAGAGACCTGTGTTTTTGATAAACAGTTGCTTGGGCCTATTCACTGCGGCCTGATTTCTCAGGCACCCCTTCTCGCGAACTTACGGGGTTAATTTGCCGAGTTCCTTAACAACGCTTCTCCCGTTCGTCTTAGGATTCTCTCCTCACCTACCTGTGTCGGTTTGCGGTACGGGTACCTCTGCTCTTGATAGTGGCTTTTCTCGTCAGTGCGGAATCAGTTACTTCGGTACTATAATTTTCCCTCCCCATCAGGCCTTCGAAACAACCGGCGGATTTGCCTACCAGTCTATCTACTTCCCTTGGACGAGCTCTTCCAGTCGCTCGCTTAACTTATCCCCCTGCGTCCCCACTTCTCTTATAACGAACAGCGGTAGTACAGGAATTTCAACCTGTTGTCCATCGCTTACGCCTCTCGGCCTCAGCTTAGGTCCCGACTTACCCTGGGCGGACGAACCTTCCCCAGGAAACCTTAGGCTTTCGACGGTAAAGATTCTCACTTTACTCTCGCTACTCATTCCGGCATTCTCACTACTGTTTCGTCCACATGTCCTTCCGGTCATGCTTCAGCCTACGACAGTAAGCTCCCCTACCCCTTGTATGTGTTCAATGCTATATCTATATTTCAGTTTGTGCCTTTATGCATTTTACGGAAAACTTCTTTCTGCTGCTTTTGTCGTTTTCCGTGAAGCTATCCTACACTTTTTTTGCATACAGACATACCATTGAACACACACAAAGCCATAGCTTCGGTACACAGTTTGAGCCCCGGACATTTTCGGCGCAGGTTCACTCGACTAGTGAGCTATTACGCACTCTTTGAATGAGTGGCTGCTTCTAAGCCAACATCCTAGTTGTCTTAGCAAACCCACATCCTTTCCCACTTAACTGTGATTTTGGGACCTTAGCTGATGGTCTGGGCTGTTTCCCTCTCGACTATGAAACTTATCTCACATAGTCTGACTCCCAAGGAGCATCTATACGGCATTCTTAGTTTGATAGGGTTCGGTAACCCGGTAAGGCCCCTAGCCCATTCAGTGCTTTACCTCCGTTAGACTCCCTTGAGGCTAGCCCTAAAGCTATTTCGGGGAGAACCAGCTATCTCCGAGTTCGATTGGAATTTCTCCGCTATCCACAGCTCATCCCAAACCTTTTCAACGGTTACGGGTTCGGTCCTCCACGAGATTTTACTCTCGCTTCAACCTGTCCATGGATAGGTCACCCGGTTTCGGGTCTATTACATGTGACTTAACGCCCTATTAAGACTCGGCTTCCCTTCGGCTCCGTACCTTATTAGTACTTAACCTTGCCACATACAATAACTCGCCGGACCGTTCTACAAAAAGTACGCTGTTGAGCCTTAACGCTCTACAACTGCTTGTAAACATAGGGTTTCAGGTTCTTTTTCACTCCCCTCCCGGGGTTCTTTTCACCTTTCCCTCACGGTACTGCTTCACTATCGGTCACCAGTTAGTATTTAGCCTTGGAAGGTGGTCCTCCCTGCTTCCCACAAGGTTTCACGTGCCTCGTGGTACTCTGGATACTGGCCTGTCTTCTTACTTTTCGCTTACGGGACTTTTACCCTCTATGGTCTAGACTTTCCAGTCTAATTCTGCTAAGCTCAAAGAATCATTATGCCAGTCCACAACCCCAATCTAGTAAACTAGTTTGGTTTGGGCTCTTCCGCGTTCGCTCGCCACTACTTACGGAATCTCTGTTGATTTCTTTTCCTGTGGGTACTTAGATGTTTCAGTTCCCCACGTCTAGCTCTGATACACTATGGATTCATGTATCAGTACCTGTGCATTTACCACAGGTGGGTTTCCCCATTCGGAAATCTGCGGGTATAGTGGCTATTTGCGCCTAACCGCAGCTTATCGCAGCTTATCACGTCCTTCTTCGCCTTCTGGTGCCTAGGCATTCACCCTATGCTCTTAATAGCTTGATCCACGATTTTTGTCCCAGCAAAATATCGTTCATTAATTTAATGAATTATTTTTGCTACAGCAAAATATCGTTCCTTAATCAATATTCTTTATCGAATCGATCTTGGTTCTCTTAAAGTGATTGTCTTTTTACCATCTCAATGAGTTAGATTATCTCTAATCTTTATCCTAAGAGTTTTGCATTATTGACTCTAGTAATACTAGTTTCATTTCATGCTTGTTACCCTTTTTTGTCTTCTCATTTCGCTTTTACTTACATTATATATTTTTCAAGGTACATTTCTAGAAGCTAGATGTTAGTTATCAGTTGTTAGAACTTAATTCTCACTTCTTACCTCTAACCTCTAAATGGTGGAGATAAGGAGATTCGAACTCCTGACCCCCTGCTTGCAAGGCAGGTGCTCTCCCAACTGAGCTATACCCCCATGTCTTCTAGATTCAAAGGTTGGAAACCTCTGAAAACTAAACAGTGTAATTTAAGAAAGAACTCGTCACGCTGAAAGATAACTTTCAGCTCGACCTAGGATTATCGTCTCTAGTACTCTAGAGCCGAGTTTCTCCTTAGAAAGGAGGTGATCCAGCCGCACCTTCCGATACGGCTACCTTGTTACG
>VLTH01000002.1:2040359-2094676 GCA_008125075.1 Acetivibrio alkalicellulosi
ATATAACTTCCCTATCCTTTGATTTTATGCGCGTGCAACTTGTTTGCTTCGCAAACATGCACATGCGCAAAGACATTCATCGCACTTTACTTTTTATCTTGTTTTAGTGATCTTTTTGCTCATGAATGTCTATTCTGAAAATGCCTCTTCATTATAACTATTTGTAGCATCCCATATAATCCATTCATCATAACCAGCATCATAAACTGCTTGTATTTGCTGTTTTATCTGATCAGGTCCATATACCTGATAGTAACCTTTAGGAAGATATGATGCTGTAAAGCCCTGTAAATAAGGTCTAACATTTGCCTTATATCCCTCAACTTTTGATATTCTATCCTTAGTCTTTAATAGAGCATTATAAACTACTTCATATGGCTTTAAATCTGGAGCCTTAAAAACCTCTCCATTTATACTCTGTCCAACACCATTTCCCATCATTCCATTTGAGTTATTAGCATAATGAGAAGGGTAGATCATAGGCGAAATATAATCTATATCCATACCTATTCTTTCAAGCACCTGACCTATTCCTTCTGTATCTCCAGGACTCTCACAAACAATTGCAAAAATATCTGCTGATACAGGAACACCTAGTTTATGGATTTCTTCTGCTGCTTCCTTTAAAAATCCTGATATTACATCAGCTTTAGGAGCCATATTCTCACCATAATGTACTTCTCTTTTGCTTGCTGTTGGAAATCTAACATAATCAAACTGAATTTCATCAAAGCCTTTTTTTACAGCTTCTCTTGCAATCTCTATATTATATTTCCAAACCTCATGATTATAAGGATTTGTCCAGGCAATTGCATTGTTCTCTTTCCATATTGATCCATCACTTCTCTTAATGGCCAAATCTGCTCTTTTCATTGCAAGATGATTATCTCTAAAACAAACAATTCTTCCTATAACATAAATATCATTATCTTTTAATTCCTTCATGACATAACCTACATCATAAAGTTGATTATGTGCCCCAATATCTACAACACTTTTTACTTCTGACTTATAATTTACTTTACCATCCTCTTTGATATCTAAAACAACAGCATTAAGTTCAGTAGATTTAATCATATTGATAATTTTATCTAAAAATTCTTTGTTTCCTGCAGAAGATCCTGTAATATAAATAGCTCTTGCACTAAAGTCTTTATTTTTACTATTATATGCCGAGCTATTTTCAAGATCATCATTTTTTATATTTTCTAAGTTGCCTTCAAAGTTTTCTACTTCATTTTTCTTGAGTTTTTCTACTTCATTTTGATAGTTGGTATCTGTATTGTTGTTTTTTTCAGAATACTTCTCATTATTACTCCTGTTTGCATTAGCAATTATAGTTATTACAATCACTAAAGTTATAATCAATATAAATGATATTTTTTTAATGTTAGATTTAATCATTTTCTTCTCCATTTCTTTAAAATATCTATACTTGTATTATGTTCAGATGATAATTAAATTTAAACATTTAAAAAATTCATTTAAAATAAATAAAAGGGAAAGATAAATATCTTTCCCTTTTGGCTCCTCAAGTTGGACTCGAACCAACGACCCTGCGGTTAACAGCCGCATGCTCTACCAACTGAGCTATTGAGGAATATAAATCTGGCAGCGACCTACTTTCCCAGGACGTCTCCATCCAAGTATCATCGGCACTAAGAAGCTTAACTACCGTGTTCGGTATGGGAACGGGTGTGACCTTCTCGTTATAACCACCAGAAAATTGTAAACTTTTTAAGGTTCATTTATGAAAGGTGTGTCCTTTTAATTTAGGGGACATTCCTTACTATATAGGATGACCCGTAAATCTGAAAGGTGTGTCGCCTTTCATTATATACCTTCAAAAATACATAATGTAAGTTTGCTACTTTAAGAAGCGGATTTCTCATTAAGACTTTATAAAAGACCATCTTCTAATTTTAAATTTGATCAAGCCCTCGACCTATTAGTATCAGTCAGCTAAATACATTACTGCACTTACACCTCTGACCTATCAACCATGTAGTCTACATGGGGTCTTACCCATAAAGGTGGGATATCTCATCTTAAGGTGGGTTTCACGCTTAGATGCCTTCAGCGTTTATCCCTTCCAAACTTAGCTACCCAGCTGTGCCACTGGCGTGACAACTGGTGCACCAGAGGTTTGTCCATCCCGGTCCTCTCGTACTAAGGACAGATCCCTTCAAATATCCTGCGCCCGCGACAGATAGGGACCGAACTGTCTCACGACGTTCTGAACCCAGCTCGCGTACCGCTTTAATTGGCGAACAGCCAAACCCTTGGAACCTACTTCAGCTCCAGGATGCGATGAGCCGACATCGAGGTGCCAAACCTCCCCGTCGATGTGGACTCTTGGGGGAGATCAGCCTGTTATCCCCAGGGTAGCTTTTATCCGTTGAGCGACGGCAATTCCACTTTCATACCGCCGGATCACTAAGCCCTACTTTCGTACCTGCTCGACTTGTTTGTCTCGCAGTCAGGCTACCTTATGCCTTTGCACTCGATGCGCGATTTCCAACCGCGCTGAGGTAACCTTTGGACGCCTCCGTTACTCTTTCGGAGGCGACCGCCCCAGTCAAACTGCCCACCTGACATTGTCCCAAGACCGGATCACGGTCTCTGGTTAGAGCCCCAGCATTCTTAGAGTGGTATCCCAACATCGGCTCCATATGAACTAGCGTCCATACTTCTATGCCTCCCACCTATCCTGTACAAAGAATACCGAAACCCAGTATCAGGCTACAGTAAAGCTCCATGGGGTCTTTCCGTCTTGTCGCGGGTAACTTGCATCTTCACAAGTACTACAATTTCGCCGGGTACGTTGTTGAGACAGTGCCCAAATCATTACGCCATTCGTGCGGGTCAGAACTTACCTGACAAGGAATTTCGCTACCTTAGGACCGTTATAGTTACGGCCGCCGTTTACTGGGGCTTAAGTTCACTGCTTCGCTTACGCTAACAGATTCCCGTAACCTTCCAGCACCGGGCAGGCGTCAGCCCCTATACTTCATCTTCCGATTTAGCAGAGACCTGTGTTTTTGATAAACAGTTGCTTGGGCCTATTCACTGCGGCCTGATTTCTCAGGCACCCCTTCTCGCGAACTTACGGGGTTAATTTGCCGAGTTCCTTAACAACGCTTCTCCCGTTCGTCTTAGGATTCTCTCCTCACCTACCTGTGTCGGTTTGCGGTACGGGTACCTCTGCTCTTGATAGTGGCTTTTCTCGTCAGTGCGGAATCAGTTACTTCGGTACTATAATTTTCCCTCCCCATCAGGCCTTCGAAACAACCGGCGGATTTGCCTACCAGTCTATCTACTTCCCTTGGACGAGCTCTTCCAGTCGCTCGCTTAACTTATCCCCCTGCGTCCCCACTTCTCTTATAACGAACAGCGGTAGTACAGGAATTTCAACCTGTTGTCCATCGCTTACGCCTCTCGGCCTCAGCTTAGGTCCCGACTTACCCTGGGCGGACGAACCTTCCCCAGGAAACCTTAGGCTTTCGACGGTAAAGATTCTCACTTTACTCTCGCTACTCATTCCGGCATTCTCACTACTGTTTCGTCCACATGTCCTTCCGGTCATGCTTCAGCCTACGACAGTAAGCTCCCCTACCCCTTGTATGTGTTCAATGCTATATCTATATTTCAGTTTGTGCCTTTATGCATTTTACGGAAAACTTCTTTCTGCTGCTTTTGTCGTTTTCCGTGAAGCTATCCTACACTTTTTTTGCATACAGACATACCATTGAACACACACAAAGCCATAGCTTCGGTACACAGTTTGAGCCCCGGACATTTTCGGCGCAGGTTCACTCGACTAGTGAGCTATTACGCACTCTTTGAATGAGTGGCTGCTTCTAAGCCAACATCCTAGTTGTCTTAGCAAACCCACATCCTTTCCCACTTAACTGTGATTTTGGGACCTTAGCTGATGGTCTGGGCTGTTTCCCTCTCGACTATGAAACTTATCTCACATAGTCTGACTCCCAAGGAGCATCTATACGGCATTCTTAGTTTGATAGGGTTCGGTAACCCGGTAAGGCCCCTAGCCCATTCAGTGCTTTACCTCCGTTAGACTCCCTTGAGGCTAGCCCTAAAGCTATTTCGGGGAGAACCAGCTATCTCCGAGTTCGATTGGAATTTCTCCGCTATCCACAGCTCATCCCAAACCTTTTCAACGGTTACGGGTTCGGTCCTCCACGAGATTTTACTCTCGCTTCAACCTGTCCATGGATAGGTCACCCGGTTTCGGGTCTATTACATGTGACTTAACGCCCTATTAAGACTCGGCTTCCCTTCGGCTCCGTACCTTATTAGTACTTAACCTTGCCACATACAATAACTCGCCGGACCGTTCTACAAAAAGTACGCTGTTGAGCCTTAACGCTCTACAACTGCTTGTAAACATAGGGTTTCAGGTTCTTTTTCACTCCCCTCCCGGGGTTCTTTTCACCTTTCCCTCACGGTACTGCTTCACTATCGGTCACCAGTTAGTATTTAGCCTTGGAAGGTGGTCCTCCCTGCTTCCCACAAGGTTTCACGTGCCTCGTGGTACTCTGGATACTGGCCTGTCTTCTTACTTTTCGCTTACGGGACTTTTACCCTCTATGGTCTAGACTTTCCAGTCTAATTCTGCTAAGCTCAAAGAATCATTATGCCAGTCCACAACCCCAATCTAGTAAACTAGTTTGGTTTGGGCTCTTCCGCGTTCGCTCGCCACTACTTACGGAATCTCTGTTGATTTCTTTTCCTGTGGGTACTTAGATGTTTCAGTTCCCCACGTCTAGCTCTGATACACTATGGATTCATGTATCAGTACCTGTGCATTTACCACAGGTGGGTTTCCCCATTCGGAAATCTGCGGGTATAGTGGCTATTTGCGCCTAACCGCAGCTTATCGCAGCTTATCACGTCCTTCTTCGCCTTCTGGTGCCTAGGCATTCACCCTATGCTCTTAATAGCTTGATCCACGATTTTTGTCCCAGCAAAATATCGTTCATTAATTTAATGAATTATTTTTGCTACAGCAAAATATCGTTCCTTAATCAATATTCTTTATCGAATCGATCTTGGTTCTCTTAAAGTGATTGTCTTTTTACCATCTCAATGAGTTAGATTATCTCTAATCTTTATCCTAAGAGTTTTGCATTATTGACTCTAGTAATACTAGTTTCATTTCATGCTTGTTACCCTTTTTTGTCTTCTCATTTCGCTTTTACTTACATTATATATTTTTCAAGGTACATTTCTAGAAGCTAGATGTTAGTTATCAGTTGTTAGAACTTAATTCTCACTTCTTACCTCTAACCTCTAAATGGTGGAGATAAGGAGATTCGAACTCCTGACCCCCTGCTTGCAAGGCAGGTGCTCTCCCAACTGAGCTATACCCCCATGTCTCCTAGATTCAAAGGTTGGAAACCTCTGAAAACTAAACAGTGTAATTTAAGAAAGAACTCGTCACGCTGAAAGATAACTTTCAGCTCGACCTAGGATTATCGTCTCTAGTACTCTAGAGCCGAGTTTCTCCTTAGAAAGGAGGTGATCCAGCCGCACCTTCCGATACGGCTACCTTGTTACGACTTCACCCCAATCATCGGCCCCACCTTCGGCAGCGTCCTCCTTGCGGTTAGACTACTGACTTCGGGTGTTGCAGACTCTCATGGTGTGACGGGCGGTGTGTACAAGGCCCGGGAACGTATTCACGGCAGTATGCTGACCTGCCATTACTAGCAATTCCGACTTCATGCAGGCGAGTTTCAGCCTGCAATCTGAACTGGGGCTGCTTTTGGGGGTTTGCTCCACCTCGCGGTCTCGCTTCCCTCTGTAACAGCCATTGTAGTACGTGTGTAGCCCAGGACATAAGGGGCATGATGATTTGACGTCGTCCCCACCTTCCTCCGATTTGTCACCGGCAGTCTCGCTAGAGTGCCCAACTTAATGATGGCAACTAACAACAGGGGTTGCGCTCGTTGCGGGACTTAACCCAACATCTCACGACACGAGCTGACGACAACCATGCACCACCTGTCACCTTGCCCCGAAGGGAAAATCTATCTCTAGATCTGTCAAGGGATGTCAAGCCCTGGTAAGGTTCTTCGCGTTGCTTCGAATTAAACCACATACTCCACTGCTTGTGCGGGCCCCCGTCAATTCCTTTGAGTTTCAACCTTGCGGCCGTACTCCCCAGGTGGGATACTTATTGTGTTAACTCCGGCACAGGAGGGGTCGATACCTCCTACACCTAGTATCCATCGTTTACGGCGTGGACTACCAGGGTATCTAATCCTGTTTGCTCCCCACGCTTTCGCGCCTCAGCGTCAGTTACTGTCCAGAAAGCCGCCTTCGCCACTGGTGTTCCTCCTAATATCTACGCATTTCACCGCTACACTAGGAATTCCGCTTTCCTCTCCAGCACTCAAGAGACACAGTTTCAGATGCACCTCCGGGGTTGAGCCCCGGAATTTCACATCTGACTTGCATCCCCGCCTACACGCCCTTTACACCCAGTAATTCCGGATAACGCTTGCCACCTACGTATTACCGCGGCTGCTGGCACGTAGTTAGCCGTGGCTTGTTTTTTGGGTACCGTCATTTATTCTTCCCCAATCAAAGAAGTTTACAATCCGAAAACCTTCATCCTTCACGCGGCGTTGCTGCGTCAGGGTTTCCCCCATTGCGCAATATTCCCCACTGCTGCCTCCCGTAGGAGTCTGGGCCGTGTCTCAGTCCCAATGTGGCCGATCAACCTCTCAGTTCGGCTACCGATCGCAGTCTTGGTAGGCCGTTACCCTACCAACTAACTAATCGGACGCGGGCCCATCTCATACCGGATTACTCCTTTGATCATCAATACACTCGTATCATTGATATCATGCGGTATTAGCACTAGTTTCCCAGTGTTATCCCCCTGTATGAGGCAGGTTGCCCACGCGTTACTCACCCGTCCGCCGCTAGAACTATAGAATAGCAAGCTACTCCATAGTTCCCGCTCGACTTGCATGTGTTAGGCACGCCGCCAGCGTTCATCCTGAGCCAGGATCAAACCCTCTAATAAAAAATTTATTTGTTATGCTATTATTCAATTCTCATTAAATAGTAGCTACAATAATCTTTTTAGAAAATTTAATTAGCTCTTAAGTTATCGCATATTTGCGATTCCGTAATTACTTGACTTGCTTTGTCGCAAGTACTCAAATTCATTAACGAGTTCCATTCTCATTATTACACTGTTTACTTTTCAAAGTCCAACCCACTTCTTTTAAGTGGCGCCACTCCATCAGAGCGACTTTTATATGTTACCATGCTGTCTTTTGTTTGTCAATAGTTTTTTTAAACTTTTTTTAAAAGAACTATTTGAATGTTTATTATGTCTTTCAATCTGACAGCTTATACAGTATATCACCGGTAAAATGTAAAGTCAATAGGTTTTTTAAATTTTTTTTATGGAATTTTTTATGGTGAGGTAGTTAGTTAAACTTTTGCTCATGAATGTCTAATCTGAAAATGCTTTTCAGATTAGAACCTTTGATTTTATGCGCGTGCAATTTGTTTGCTGTCGCAAACATGCACATGCGCAGCGACATTCATTCGCTTTACTCCTATCTTGATTGGATTTTTGCTCATGAATGTCTACTTAAAATATCTTTTAGTTCTTCAATATCTTTATAGTAAATATCTTTAAGACTTCTATTATATATAATACTTGCTGGATGATAAAGCGGAAAAACAAAATACTCATTTTCTTCAATAAAAACACTGCTAATTGTACCATGTACATCCCCTATAGTAATCTTATAGTCACCCATAACGGCTCTAAGAGGTACATTTCCTAATGTAACAATATAAACTGGTCTTAAAATACAAATTTCTTTTAACAAATACTCTCTGTTTGCATCTATTTCACTTTTTGTTGCTGGTCTGTTTGAAACTCGTCCTGTATCGTTATTAATTTTTGAAAGCCGATATTTTATTGCATTGGTAATATAAATATCATCTCTTTTTAGTTCAATTACATCTAAAAACTCATTTAAATTCTTCCCCGCTGCTCCCACAAAAGGTCTTCCCTGTATTACCTCATCTTTTCCTGGAGCTTCACCAATCAGTAACAATTTAGAATCGATACATCCAGATCCTAAAACTATTTCTTCTCCTTTAAATGATTCTATATAATTATCATACAATTTTTTTAATTCATCTGACTTTGACATATATCATCCA
Source organism: Acetivibrio alkalicellulosi (assembly GCA_008125075.1). Taxonomy (GTDB): domain Bacteria; phylum Bacillota; class Clostridia; order Acetivibrionales; family Acetivibrionaceae; genus Herbivorax; species Herbivorax alkalicellulosi. Next base: position 2,048,580 of record VLTH01000002.1, read on the forward strand.
ACCTTTGTTTCACTTTTTTAAAGTCTTCCCACATTAATAACTTTTTTGACTCATCCCTCAAAAGTGCTGCAGGGTGAAAAACAGGCATAATCCAGTATCCTTTTCTTTCAATCCATTGTCCTCTGATTTTAGTTATCTTTTCATTTCTATCTATAATATATTTCATAGCTGTAGCACCTAAACATACTATTATTTTAGGCTTAATAAGAAATACCTGATTTCTTAAATAATCCATACACACTTGGGCTTCATCGTCAGTAGGAACACGATTACTAGGAGGTCTACACTTTACTATATTAGCAATATAGTATTGATCTTCTTTAATCATAAGTGCTTTTAATAAAAGATCTAATAACTTTCCCGCAGGACCTACAAATGGAATACCTTGAAGATCCTCTTGTTCACCAGGACCTTCTCCAATAAGCATTAAAGGAGCTTTTCTATTGCCACGCTCTATTACAATGTTAGTTCTCAATTTACCCAAATTACATTTAATACAGTTTGAACACTCTTTTATTAATTCGTCCCAATCATACATAATACTTATACTCCTGTTTTGTGAGGATCCCATATTATTTTGTGTAACTGCAGTTGAAATCTCACATTAAGTTTATCCTCAAGTATCCACCTAACCATTTTGGCATAATCTAATTTCCTAAATACAGGTGAAAATGTTATTGTTCCTTTTTTGTGAAAACTAGATATGATTTGCTTAGACCATTCATAATCAGCTCTATCACCAATAACAAATTTTATCTCATCTTTATCCTCAAGAAACTTAAAATTCTCCATTAGCATTTGATCTGAACATTTAGAGGAAGGAGCTTTAATATCTAAAACAAAAGAGTGCTTTTTATTTTTAAGCTGTAAATTATTAATATTAATAGAACCGTTAGTTTCAATTGTTACAATATAATCCTCCATAAGTTCAATCAATTGTAAAAGTCTGTTTTGCAAAAGAGGTTCTCCTCCTGTCAAACACACTCTTTTACAATAATATTTGCATACTTCTTTAAATACATCCTCAGGTGTCATTTCCTTTCCTTCATTATATGCATAGGTTGTATCGCAATAACTGCACCTTAAGTTACAACCTGTAAAACGAACAAAAATTGTTGGAAAACCTGAAGACAGGCTTTCGCCTTGTATACTTAAAAAGATTTCATTTAGCTTCACAGTCTCCCCCTTAAAGCAAAAATATTGTACTGATATTTGCATAACACATCATAAAATGTAAGAAACTTTTATACAAATTAATCCATATCCTCTTTATCAATAGTTACAAAACATGTAGGTGTTTCCCATAGAATAAGCCTTTCGAGGCTACACTCGGTTTTTAGTACTTCCTTTTTGATTTCATTCCACAACCACAGTCCTATCATTTCACATGTAGGATTAAAGTCAAAAATCTCATTAAGATACTTGTGATCTATCCTTGAAAGAACCTTATCTTCTATCATACTATCTAAATCATGAAAGTCAATGACAAGGCCGTTTTTATCAGGAATTCCTTTTAATAGTACTTCCAATTTATACGTATGACCATGTATATTTTTACACTTTCCCTTATAATCTATTAAATGATGAGCACTGTCAAAGGTAAAAACCTTACTGATGCCAACCTTAGCAATTTTCATAAATAATTTCCTTTCATAGTAGAGTCTTTTCGGTTTAATGCTGGTGCAATTTATTTACTTGCACAAACAAGCCCTAGAAATTTCAACTAATCCTTACCTTTTTTTATATATTCAACAGTATCAACTATACCCGCTTCTTCAAATCCTTTTAATCTTAAAGAGCAGCTATCACAAATTCCACAAGCTTTTTCATCACCTTTATAACAGCTAGTTGTAAGATGAATAGGTGCGTTGATTTCACAAGCTAATTTTATTATCTCAGCTTTTGAAAGATTTACAAGGGGAGTAAGAATCTCAATAGGTTTACCATTAACCCCTCCTTTAGTACCAACTTTTATCACCTTTTCAAATGCTTCAATAAATTCAGGTCTGCAATCAGGATAACCACTGTAATCAACAGCATTAACACCTATGTATATAACACTTGCATCTATTGTCTCTGCATAGCCTACCGCATAGCTTAAAAATATAAGGTTTCTTGCTGGTACATATGTTATAGGTATGCTTGGTAATCCTTTGTATTCTGGTACTTCTATGTCCATATCTGTTAATGCACTTCCTCCAACATTTCCTGTTTGTATAATCTTGTGTTGTTTTATTTCATAATACTCCACAATCTTTTTTGCACTCAAAAGCTCCTTTTTATGTCTTTGCCCATAATCAAAGGACAAAGGGTACACATCATAACCATCTCTTATTGCCAACGATAAACAAGTGGCACTATCAAGACCTCCTGATAATAAAACTACAGCTCTACTCATAAAAACCTCCCCGGTATACTTGCCAAATATTATATATTCAAGAATACTTTCTTCATTTATAACTTTTATTGTTGCTAAGGAACTCTATATTTCCTATCTTTAGCACCCTACTTAAAAAGGGCAAGGGGATTTATCTATACAAATCCCAGTGCTAGAATTTGTTGATTTTATATTTTTCTAAATTCGTATGCTTCAAAAAAATAATAAGCTTTTAATAGTTAATAGTATAACATAATATTTTGCTGTTCTCAAAAAGTTTAATATTTTTTATCTTATTGTAAGACTCTACCTTCTTTCTATTATAATACTCAGGTACCGTTTAATCTCCATTTGAAGTCACCATGTTTATTTAACTAAAGGAGTTCACTTCCAAAGGTTATTAATCTTTAGATAATAATAGCAACACCCAATAGCTCCATTTAATTGAGGAAACTGTGGTACAATAACTGAAGAAAAATTAAGTTCAGATTTAATAAATGAAACAAGAGCTTTATTTTGAGCAACTCCTCCTGTGATAACAATACTCTTTCCCGAAAATCTCTCTATTAAAGGCTTTAACCTTTTAAACAAAGAGTAATTAACGCCTGCTGATAACTGCTCTACAGAGTATCCTTCAGAAATTTTGCCTATAAGTTCAGATTCGCCAAAAACAGCACATGTTGAACTTAAACTAACAGGATTATTTTGATGCTTTACCAACTCATCAATACTAATTTCTAAAACATTAGCCATGTTTTCTAAGTATCTTCCACAGGATGCAGCACATTTATCATTCAATACCATGTCAACCATCCTTCCCTCTTTTACCGATATAACTTTACTATCCTGTCCACCAATATCTAAGAGGGTAAACTCCTGAAGTTTTGTCTGATAAGTTGCCCCGTAAGTATGAGCTTTTAGCTCTAATATAATTTCTGCATTATCTACATTAACATTATTTCTACCATATCCTGTACTTATTATTCTGTCAAAATTGCCCATACCAAGGCTGTCAAAAAGTATTACAATCTTTTTATCCATAATGGAACAAAAATTTCTATAGAAAAAAGATGTATTATAAATTTTTTGTTCAACAAATGTGTTGTTTTCAAATATCACCAACTTAACACTTCTACTTCCTAGATCGATACCTAAAATTCTCATATTTTTTCACCCTAATCTTTTTAACTAAACATATCTATAAATGATTCAATCCTAAGCTTTGTCCTTGAGTCTAAATTTCCTGGTCTGTCTCCCTCTATTGTAAGAACAGGAACACCTAATTCTTTCCTTATAATAATATCTTCAATTCCCCTAAAGCAAAAAGCTTGAGTATAATGTACAACCAAATCTATTTCTCTTTTTTTAATCTGCTCTTTAATATCTTTTAGTCTTCCATGCAAATCATATGGATAGGTAAACTGCCTATAAGTTTCAACAATATCATCCATGCCAATAGAATCAGCCATGGTAAATTGCCGCTGTACTTCATTATATACTACTCGTGCGTTTAGTGTCTCAATAAAATCATATAAGTCACACATTATAGGGGGAACACCAATATATCCTATTCTAAATTTTTGTTTAAATTCATCTCTTTTTTCAATTGTGCTAATCATGTCATCTAACTTCTCTTCAAACAAATTATAATCTCCATTAAAGTCACTGCTGGAAACTTGCCATAAATGATTTTCCCATCCCGTAACCTTATTACTCTTCCATGTCAACTCATCAAGATATGCCAATTTTTTTCTTATAACATCTAAATTCCTTTTTACATTAATAATTTCGCTTAGGCTAACGCCTAAAAAAGAGCATAAATTTATAATCTCATTTTTTAAAAAATCATAGTTTTTAGAATTAGGGTAAGAAAATGAAAAACATTCTATATCTTTTAATTTTAAAACCTCAATAAGAGCTCGAGTATTTGAACAATCTCCTTCAACTACACCTATTATAGAATGTAAATCTTCTACATATGATAAAGCAGAATAAATCCCTTTAATCCATGTACATATATTCCTTGGAAATCCTATATTTTCAGCATTATCAACCAACTGTAATGGATTATTATTAGATACAAAAATATTATTTAAGTCTACAGGTTTAAATTTCGCTGAAAATATAATTTCAACAGGCACACTTGTTGTAAAACCAATTTTTTTCAAAAAAACACCCCTAAAATATTTAAATATAATTCAATTAATAATTATAATATACAAACATAAACCTTTAAAGCTTTTTTTAAATTGAAGAAATTACATATAACAAAACATAATAAACATGTAACCGTTACTAACACAGGAAGTACGATAAGACTTTGAACCCAAAACACCCCAAAGGCAATGTTAGACAAACCCTCGACACATTGTCCAGGTCTGCCTTCCATGTCAGTTACCATAATGTAATTCTGTTATTTAGAACGACTACCCTTTGGAGGTGGAATTGCCAGAACTATATTGTTGAACGAAGTCAAAATTCATTATAAATTATAAAAATAAAAGAGCTCTAGAGCTCTTTGAACATGATAGTAATTACCTCTGTGATATATATTTTGTAAAAAAGGTACTTTTAAGTTTTGTAGGTTTTACCGGTATTCTACTAGATCTTTTCATAGAATATGGATTAAAACTAGCAGTTACTACATCATCGTTTTTATCAACTTCAAGTACTGCATGATGAAGAAATTTGTTGCCAATATAATACCTCATATCAATAAATACATATCTTGTTATTTCATCTGCCGTTTCAGACACAACATGAAATAAAGGGGTAAATTCTGCAAAAAATCTTCCAACATTAGAAACTTTAACTTTTCTAAAAATATCCTCCTGAATTTTATCTAGCTTGTCAATAATTTTAATGTTATTTCTAAAAACCGTTTTTTCTCCAACTATATTAGACTTATCATCTTCAAGTATAAAATGCCATCTAAATAATCCTGTCATTGCAGGCAATAAACAAACTTTCTTATAGGTCTGACCAAATCTTTTCTTTAAGTGCTTGGTAACGCAAAATCTCATTAATACTCTTGATAAGAGATACACAAAGAATGAGACAAAAAATACAGTTTGAGTAGTACCTGATGTAAATATATAACCCAAAATAAGTCCGAGGAATATAGGGTCAAAAATAACAAGCAAGCTTAATGAAAACTTTTTTTGGAATAATGGCCATAAAAGTTTTGCTCCATAGGAGTTAAACAAATCGAAGAAAGTGTGGGAAATTCCACCCAACAAAGACCAGAATGCAAGGCTGTAAAAACCCCCTCCGCCATAAAAAGTATTTAACAAAGCTGCTATAAATATTGACGAAGCAACAAGCCCTATAATTGAATGTGTAATTCCTCTATGATTTTTTAAATATGCACAGTCGCCCCATTTTTGAAAAACTATGTCAATATCTGGAAACACAGCACCAATAACTATAGCTACTGTTGCAGCATCTGAAACAGATATTTCATTACCAGTCACCTTAGATAGCGCAACTCCAATAATACCATGTGTAATTGGATCCATTAAATAACCTCCTGTTTACTTAATTATAATATACCTTTACTATATTAACCACTAATTGTGTGTTATTGTAAGCACAAGTCAAATATTCTTATACCTATTTAGACTATTTCTGAAAACATCTTAGAATAACTTTTCATCCTAATGCCCAAGCAATTTGTTACCTAAAGTTAACAGGCACATGTACAGAGACAGTTATTCAGATTATTCTTTTTAGTGAGTTTTGTGCTTATGAATATCTATTGTATAAAATTACTCATACAACAAATTATTATAGCACTTATTATTTATAAAGTCATGAGGAATATATCCCATTTTTCTGTAACTTTTTTAACTTATAGAACTTCACAGTGATATCTTTGTCTAATCTGGAAATGATTTTAATTGATGAAATTATTTTTTATGAGTTCTTTTGTTTGAGACTTGTCATATATGTAATAGTATTGATTGTCCAAATAGGATGAATCTCCTGGTAGAACAAACACCTCCACTTTATCTTCTTTTATATTAGAAATATCATTTAAATACCGATTAACATCTCCTATTTCTATATTTGTAGTTACATTGTTTTTTAAAACAGAAAAAATTTCATTAATTTTTAAAATATACTTTATTTTTAACTTTTGAGCTATAAACTCACGAATAAATTGCTGTTGTGCATTAATCCTGCCCACATCACCATCAATATATCCTTCTCCAGCTTTATTTCCTTTTCTATACCGTATAAACTGTTCTGCTTTTTCTCCATTTAAAACTTGTTTTCCCTTTTTAAGATTAATATGAAGATTTTGGTATGGGTCATCATACTTCATATCAAAAGGTACTTCTATTTCAACGCCTCCTAAAGTATCAACTATTTGTCGTAGTCCATTAAAATTCATAGTTAAATAAAAGTGAATTGTCATATCTGTTATTTGTTCTATCTTTTCAATAACCAGTTCTTCTCCACCAATACCAATTAGTGAATTAATTTTTACAACTTTGTTATCATTTAATTTAATCAAAGTATCCCGCGCAATTGACAGTATATTTACCCGTTCTTCTTGAGGATGAAAATTAAATACAGTAATTACATCAGATCTTAATTCACTATCATCTAGTCCTATAACAAGCAAATTAATGTATCCTAAATAGTCTTTTTCATTATTACCATGTATAATTTGAATTTGATTATAATTATTATCTAATTGGCTATCATATTTTTTATCATCATTTGAATTAAACAAAAAAACAGTTCCTTCAATAAATAAAATAAGTGAAAAAATTGTACAAACATAAAAAATTCCTTTTCTCAAACCCATATCTCACCTAATTTTTTCTAATTTAGTTTCACTCCACCTCCTACATTACCCTTTACCTTTAACAAGTTATATATTTACTAAGCTACATTAAGTTTAAGCTTCTACTATTTTATCTTTAATTAGTAACGACGAAAATTTAGCTTCCACTACAATTTCACACTACAGGTCTTATTTGATAACAAATAGTCCCAGTAAAAAACGGAAGTACTATACAAGACATTCCTTAGTATATGTATATTTAACTTTTTAATACACTAAGTTAAAACCTGTGCATATAATTCTCCTTTTTTTATATAGATATCTCTCCATCAAATACCTTAGTCGCTGCACCTGTCATATAAACATGATTATTGCTACTATTCCATTCAATGATGAGCTCTCCACCTAGCAACTTAATCAAGGCTCTTCTTTCGCTTACATCATTCATAACAGAAGCTACTAAAGCAGCACAAGCTCCTGTTCCGCATGCTAATGTTTCACCCGATCCTCTTTCCCACACTCTCATTTTTAGTACAGTTCTATTTATAACTTCTACAAATTCAGCATTGACTTTTTTAGGAAATATGCCATGCACTTCCATCTTTCTGCCTACTATCTCTAGAGGAAAATCATCAACATTATCCACATATGTTACAGCATGGGGATTACCCATTGATACACAAGTAACTTTATATTCATCTCCATCAATATAGACAGACTCCTCTTTAAATATTGGTTTGTCACTTAAAACCGGAATTTCTATAGGTTCTAAAATAGGTTCACCCATGTCAACTTTAACTAACTCAACCAAATTATTGTTAGTTTTTAGTTCAAGCACTTTAATTCCTGCTAAAGTTTCAATATTTATAACATCCTTATCAGTTAAACCATTATCATAAACATATTTCCCCACACACCTTATGGCATTGCCACACATTTCGGCTTCTGATCCATCTGCATTAAACATCCTCATCTTAAAATGTGCCTCATCAGAAGGCATTATAAGAACCAATCCATCTGAACCAATTCCAAAGTGTCTATTACTTATAGTTTTTGCAACTTGGGAAGGTTCACTAACTATTTCTTTAAAACAGTTAACATATATATAGTCATTTCCCAGTCCATGCATTTTTGTAAATTTCATACTCATACCTCCAAACTTAAGAATATCTCTGGCCATGTGCATGTTTGCTCAAGCAAATTGCACGTGCTCTAAATCAAAAGCTTCTATTCTGAAAATTATTTTCAGAATTGTAATAATATTAAAATCCAACAACCTCAATAACCATGACATATTTAGGGTAGCATTTTAAATTATATTTTAAAGTAATAAGTTCATATTATATTATATCACATTTTAGCGTTTTTTAACAAACATAGCTGTATTATTGAGTGCATATTTTTAAAGTTAAGAAAAACATTACTCTTATTTACCTTATTAATATTTTTGATATTTTTATTAATTCTATACCCATAATAAGAACACAAAAAGACTTCACTTTTGTTACACACACCCATATAAAAATTTAAAATTGCATTTCACTATTAAAACTGCTATAATATAGCTACAAACTAAGAGATCACAGTGTATTTTGTAGTTTTTTTGTATCAATTGGAGGTTTTATGTTTATTCAATGTGCCATAAGCAAGCTTAAACAACACAAATTCTTTTCAGATCTATTGAAGCCTGAAGTATTTTCACAGTTGAAGCGCTATCTAATAACTGGTTTTAGCTCTTTTAGTCTAGAATATATACTATTTAGAGTATTTAATGAAATTATTTTTGAAAAAATTGTACCTTTTGGATTTTCACTTGTAAGTTCTGTCTCAAAGAATTCATTTAATGCAGATCTTGATATTTTTACCTATAACTACTTATTATCTAATACAATAGTTTATGTTTTTATCTTTTGGTTTAATTTCTTAGCTAACAGAATCTGGTCCTTTAAATCTAAGATAAATTTCAGCAAGCAATTAAAACAATATCTTATCCTTTTTGCTTTCAATCTATTTGCTGTTAACACACTACTTTATCTCTTTAGTGAAAAAATTGGCATTATACCTCATATTTCCAAAATATTAGTAATGGGATCTGTCGTATGCTGGAATTTTATAATTTACAAAAAAGTGATATACAAGTAAGATATTTAAATTTTATAATTAATTGAATTATGTTATTTAAAAAATATTGAGGGGATTTAAACTTTATGAATAAAACACCAAAGAAAAAACTTTTTTATAGATGTTCTCAATTAAAGGTTCAAAGCCTTAATAATATAAGTAATCAACTCGTTTGTTTTTCATTGATTTTGAAAATTTTTAGAAGCCGCCTTTTTAAATATTCTAAGTTTTTTGCTTCTAGTCTTAACTATTGATCAACATAACACTTTTGAAAAGTTTTTATGTATTATCAATAAAAATAGTTTAATAATTATATTTATATATTTTCTGGAGGTGCTCAAAAATGAGTAAAAAAAATTTGCTAAATTGTTTACTTCTTGTGTTAATACTTCAATTTGCTTTTTGTTCTAATGTATTTGCCCAAAATGAAAATCTTGTTATGAACCCAACTTTTGATGAAGGAAACCAAGATGAGCTTTACTTTTGGTCCAAATTGCCCTGGTATAGCGATGAGGGTGTAACTGAGTTCATTATTGATGAAAATACTAGCTTTAAAGGTTCTAGAAGTGTCTGTATAATAAACAATTCGCCAAATGATGCAAGATACACTCAAACTATTGCTGTTAAGGGAGATACTCTTTATAGGTTTTCATCCTGGATAAAAACTGAAAATGTTGGATCAGACGGTTTGGGCGCAAACCTATCAATCTATAATCTTCCTCATCTATCTAGAGATATTAAAGGCACAAGCGAAAACTGGGAATATGTAGAGTTCTATGGTCAAACTAGCCCTAATCAAGATACAGTTTTACTTACTTTAGCATTAGGAGGACATGGTGATCAAAATTTTAATACAGGAAAGGCCTGGTTTGATAATGTAGAAGTTGTAGAAGTAGATGCTCTTCCTGTTGGTACAACAGCCATTAATTTAGACCGTCATTATACACCTCAATCTAATTCAACAGATGATAACAGTAATACAAATTTATTCTTTATTTCTCTTATAATACTTGTATTTTTAATAATTATTTCAATAATATTATTCTTTTTTATTAAAGCAAAAAAAGACATTAATAATGGGACAAGCAAAAAAACTAATGTTAATAAAACAATTACTAAAAAGGCTTCTGCCAAGCAAACTGCATTGTCAAATGGTTGGGAATTGTATAAAGTTAAATTTGATAAAAAAGATCTTTTGATAATGTCAATAATGTCATTAGTTTATTTAATGATTGCTTTATACAACCTTGGCGGTTTTAAAGCACCTTCAACTTTCTGGCAACCTACATTACCTGGTGAAAATTTCACTATTGACCTAGGAAAAGATACGACTTTGTCAAGAGTATATTATTTTTCAGGGATTGGAGAAGTAAATTTCAAAGTTGAATACCTCAATGAAAATGGTGATTTTACTCACCTTACAACAGTTAGAAAAGATCATATGCGTGATGTATTTAAATGGGATTATGTAACTGTTGCTCCTATAACTACCAATAGGCTTAAGTTTACTTATGAAGGCATTCGAATGACTTTAAATGAAATTGCAATAGTTGAAGCCGGTAGCACAGAGCCTTTAACAGGTATAACAATTGTTGATAAGAATGTTCACGCTAGAAGTTCTGGTAGTGTAGAAAATCTTTTTGACGAGCCTGACACATTTGCTTATAGACCTTCATTTATGAATAGTATGTACTTTGATGAAATTTATCACGGCCGAACAGCTTACGAACACATACACAAAATACCTCCATATGAAAATACTCACCCTCCTCTTGGAAAAGTCTTCATTGCTTTAGGTGTACTAATTTTCGGAATGGTTCCTTTTGGCTGGAGAATAATGGGTACACTTTTCGGAGTTGCAATGATTCCTGCAATGTATACTTTTGGTAAAAAAGTCTTTGATAACAGATTTTATGCCTTTTGTTCAGCTTTTCTTATGATGTTTGATTTAATGCATTTTGCTCAAACAAGAATATCTACCATAGACAGTTATGTAACATTTTTTGTTATACTAATGTATTATCATATGTACGATTACAGCGTTAATAAATCTTACTCCTTGGGCTTTAAGCCGTCTTTAAAACCTCTATTTTTAAGTGGCTTATTCTTTGGCTTTGGTGCTGCAAGTAAGTGGATAGCCTTTTATGGAGCAGCCGGACTTGCTCTGTTATTTTTCATAACCAAGGCAGTAGAGTACGCTGATTACTGGAAACTTTCTGACAAAAGATCTAAAAAGCCAGACTGGTACTATGACTATAATCGACTATATTTATTTGGAACTATGGGTTTATGTGTTGTATTTTTTGTTATAATACCAACAATAATTTATTCACTATCATATATACCCTGGATAATGGTTCCAAATGTAAGTGGATTTAGAATTGTTATAGATAATTTTAAAAGCATGCTTAGCTATCATTCACTGCTTCAAGATGATCATCCCTATTCTTCTACCTGGTGGGAATGGCCCTTTATGATTAGACCTATGGCGTTTTATTTTGGAAGAGACCTGCCCTCAGGAGTAGTTTCAAAAATCTATACAATAGGTAATCCTGCTGTATGGTGGACAGGTATAGCTGCTGTTTTAGCAATTGCTTCAATGGCACTTACAAAGGTAAAAAAACATGCAGTATTAATATTCATTCTTTCAATCTCTGCCTTTGCTTTTATTTCTTTACCAAAAACCTTTGTACCTTCTGAAGTATGGATTGTTATGTTTTTTATTCTAACAGTATTTATACTTATCCTAACAAATTTCAATAAATCCATTATTATAACTGCTATTGCATCCTCTGCTGTATTCTCTTTAGTAGTAATTGGTTTTATGAATGTAGATAAAAATTACAATTATTACAAAAGTGGCAATACTCAATTTTTCATGTGGGTGTTTTTATTAACTTCGATATCTATTTTATTAGTTGGTTTATATAAATTTGAACGAAAGATATTTCCAATAATTGTGGCAATGATTTTTCAATATATACCTTGGGTTGGCGTCCCAAGAAGTACATTTATATATCATTACTTTACAATTTTACCTTTTTTGATACTGTGTATTGTATATGTCATTAAAAAAATCACTGAAAAGTGGAGTGATTTTAAATATTTCTCATATATTTATCTTGCTTTAGTTCTTGCAATATTTATAATGTTTTATCCAATTGTTTCAGGAATGCAAATAAATGCGTCATATTTGAAAAATTTAAATTGGTTTAATTGGAGATTTTAGAATATTAATACGGAGGTATAATTATGTCTGCTAAATTAGTTTGTTCAGTAGTAGTACCCCTTTACAATGAAGAAGAAGTTCTTCTAGAGACATATAAGAGACTTAAAAAAGTCATGGACTCAATAAATGAGTCATATGAGATCATATTTGTTAATGACGGCAGTAGGGATAAAACTGCCACTATGGCAAATGAAATATGTAACAATGATCAAACTGTTAAGTTAATTGATTTTGCTCGTAATTTTGGACATCAGACTGCTATAACTGCTGGAATGGATTTTTCAGATGGACAGGCTATTGTAGTAATAGATGCTGATCTACAGGATCCACCTGAATTAATACCCAAAATGCTTGCTAAATGGAAAGAAGGTTATGACGTTGTATATGGCAAAAGACTTGAAAGAAAAGGAGAAACATTATTTAAAAAATTCACTGCAAAGCTTTTCTATCGCTTTTTAAGGAGAATGACAGAAGTTGAAATTCCTGTAGATACAGGTGATTTTAGATTAATTGACAGGAAAGTTGCAGAGGCACTTAAACTAGTCAACGAGAGAAATAGATATATCCGTGGAATAATTAGTTGGTTAGGATTTAAACAAATAGGAATTGAATTTAACAGAGATAAACGCTTTGCAGGAGAAACAAAATATCCACTGAAAAAAATGCTTAAGTTTGCTTTTGATGCCATTACGTCTTTTTCTTATAAACCTCTTAAACTTGCATCATATTCAGGTATGTTGTTATCTTTACTCAGCTTTATATACCTCTTAATTGTACTTTATACAAAGCTATTTGTTCCTAGCAGTACCCAACCAGGCTGGGCATCTACTTTAGCTGTAAACCTATTTTTTAACGGAATTACATTGATGATTCTTGGTATTATTGGTGAATACATTGGAAGAATATATGATGAAGCAAAAGGCAGACCCTTATATATTGTTAGGCATACAAAAAATTTCTCTGAAGATAAGTCAGATAAAATAATTAGACGGTAAGCATTATTGTTTTATATATTTGCAATAATAAAGCTATTTAAAAGCTTTTAAAAGCCTTTAAATAGCTTTATTAATATATCTCCACCCTCTGAGTTATTCCCTTCTAAAAAACAAGTTTATGCATAACTGCGCCTAAATCCACTTTTTTAGCTTTGTTGGCACTCTTCTTTCGGTAAAACTCATAAAGTACTGGATTGAGTTCGTTTCCATTATTCTTTTTAGTTACTAGTTTCTTATTAGTTATTAGTTGAATTTTATGTTATTTTTATTTGCATAGTCTTCAGCATGCGAACCACTCTTCAACCAAACCTTCATACCCTGTTATGCGACCGCTAGATTTATCAAACACAAATCCTTCGCTGGTTGAAGGAATATCCACATCCCCATTTAAACCTTCATCTCCATTTATAGTACCACTAGATGTATCAACCATAAATCCTTCTGGGGATTCTGGTGTAGTTTCTGTTTTAGGATACTAAGAAACTAGAGAAGATTTTCGGATGAAAGGAAAAGAGAGAAATATATAAAAAAATAGCAGGGGATTAAATAAAAATATCAAAATCCTCTACTTTTTTTCTCTGTAAAAACGCTTAAAACCCTTGATACACAAGGGTTTTAAGACAAATTATGGTGGAGGGAGATGGATTCGAACCATCGAAGGCGGAGCCAACAGATTTACAGTCTGCCCCCTTTGGCCACTCGGGAACCCCTCCATATGGAGCTGGTGGACGGATTTGAACCCCCGACCTGCTGATTACAAGTCAGCTGCTCTACCAACTGAGCTACACCAGCTTATTAAGTTTTAATGGCGACCCGGAAGGGGCTCGAACCCTCGACCTCCAGCGTGACAGGCTGGCATTCTAACCAACTGAACTACCGGGCCATATTTTGACCTGCCCACTGGTCTGTCAGCCATAATCAACTTCTGACAGACCAGCAATCATAACAGGTTATTATGGTGACCCATAGGGGACTCGAACCCCTGTTACCGCCGTGAAAGGGCGGTGTCTTAACCACTTGACCAATGGGCCTTAAATAAATAACAGCAACTAAATAACTGTCTTTATGTCGCCAATCTTTTTAGCCGACAAAGTATATTTTAACTAGATCACGACGAAATGTCAAGCATATTTTAAAAAATTTATTAAAGATTTTTTATACAATTTTTACTATAGCCCCAAATAGGCTATTTGCAAGTAAAAAGTCTATTTGACTTACATAAATTTATATGTAAAACAACTTTTTATTAAGCATAGATTTTACTTTAAATAGTAAACCCTTTGTTGTATTAAATTAAAGTATGGATTTCATAATTGAACTTTTAGATATTTTATAAACTTAATAACTAGATAAAAGAAATAGTAGTCTTTCACTTTTTTCCAAGACTTATAATAAAAAATTCCAGAGGTATGAAAACCTCTGGAATACTGGTGAGCCATCCGCGACTCGAACGCGGGACACCTTGATTAAAAGTCAAGTGCTCTGCCAACTGAGCTAATAGCCCGTATATAATTATGTAGCACTTTTCCGCCACACAATTATATATAATATAACAAAATCAATAGTTTTGTCAACTACTTTTTTTATTATTTTTTTTATTTTTTTAACATTACCTTTATCAGTAGCCTTGTTTAGCTAAAGCTAAACATCGGGACTTCATGTGGAAACTCCACTCGGCCTGAGTATTATAAGAGTAAGGGCTAGTGCAAAACTATTATTTGTTCAATAATGACCTTAAATAAAGTCTAGTTAAGTTATAAGTACACAAAAAGGGCTGGTGTGCAATGTATTTTTACTCATTGTGCAACAGCCCTTCTTAAAATACCATCAATATAGCTTTAGAATAAATCTCTAAGCTATACTACTATAGTTTGCTCTCTTTCTTTTCCCACACCAATTAACTTAATTTTTACACCAATAATCTCTTCAATCCTTTTTAGATACCTTTTTGCGTTAGCAGGAAGCTCCTCAAATGTCTTTACATTTGAAATGTCAATGTCCCATCCATCAAATTCTTCATATATAGGAACGCATTTTTCCAAATCTTTTAAACTACAAGGAAAACTGTTTATTCTAACTCCATCCTTTTCATATGCAACACAAAGCTTAATATTTTCAATCTTACCAATGGTATCAACATGGTTAATTGCCAGTGCAGTAAGCCCATTTACCTTAGCAGCATATCTTATCATTACAGCATCTAACCAACCACATCTCCTTGGTCTTTTGGTAGTTGTACCGTATTCAAATCCAAGCTCTCTTATGGTGTCGCCAATATGGTTATCTTGCTCAGTAGGAAAAGGCCCCGCTCCAACTCTTGATGTATAAGCCTTAAGTACACCATATACTTCATCAATATAAACCGGTCCAACTCCTGCTCCTGTACAAACTCCACCTGCAATTGGATTTGAAGATGTAACAAAAGGATATGTTCCAAAATCAAGATCAAGAAACGTAGCTTGAGCACCTTCAAACAATATGTCCTTTTTATTGTCTATTGCTTCAAAAATAATACTGTTAACATCACAGACATGATTTTTCAAAAGTCTTCCATACTCTAAATATTCTGATATTATTTTTTCTTCGCTTAGCTTTTCACCACCATAAACCTTTTCAATTATTAAATTTTTAATTTCAAGGTTTTCTTTTACTCTTTTAATAAATAAGTCTTCATCGATAAGATCACACATTCGAATACCACATCTATCAGTTTTGTCAGAGTAGCAAGGACCTATACCTCTTTTTGTTGTTCCTATTGAATTAGCTCCTCTAAATTTCTCCTGCACTTCATCTAATACTTTATGGTATGGCATTATAACATGAGCCCTGCCACTAATTAAGAGTCTATCAGTGCTTATACCTTTACTGTTTAGATCTTTTATTTCATCCAACAAAACTGCTGGATCCACAACAACTCCATTACTTATAATACAAGTTTTACCGCTATGAAGTATTCCTGATGGTATAAGATGCAAAGAATATTTTGTACCATTAGCCACTATAGTATGACCAGCATTATTACCACCTGAAAAGCGCACTACTATATCAGATGTTTTAGCCAGCATATCAATATACTTGCCCTTTCCCTCATCTCCCCATTGTGTACCAACTACAACTCTGGTAGCCATTCTACCATTCCCCCTATTCTGGAAGACAGACCAAATAACAAATTTAAATGGTTCTGTAAATCTCCTGTTTTCTAATTTTATAATAATTTCTAACTACACTAATAATATCAAAAATAATGCTTAAAAACAACAATTACCAAACACTAAAACTTTAATAAAAGCTTGGTCTCAATCATTTAAAGTCTTTCACAAACTTCCAAGACTTCAAATGACTAAATGCCCTTGTCATCTGTTTTCTACCCAAACAAGCACATACTTAGGAGACATTCATTAGCATTAATTGTTTCAATATAGACATCAAAATAAGACATCAATTTTTGCATATTATCGTCTGTAACTTGATGTCTTATTCTTTAGACTCCAAAGAAATACTCATTATTTTTAAAATTATATTTCTTTAATCCTGTTCCTTTTTTGCAAGGTAATCATTTAGTTCTTTAACAAGTTTGTCAACATCTATTCCATGAATAGCACAAGCATCTTCAATGCTTTCTCCTGAAGAAGATGGGCATCCCAAACAATGCATACCATTGTTCATAAAAATAGGTGCTGTTCCTCTGTCTAAATTAAGTACATCCATTATAATCATATCTTTTGTTACTTGACTCATATTAATTCCTCCAACTCTTCTTATTAATATTATCTCTAGAGCATAACTACTAAAGACTCTGTCCTTTATGTTTATCCAACGAAAGCTTATACTTTTAATTTCTACTTTGCCCCATAATATTACCAGTGTTTATTATACACTAATATATAATAAAAATATACCCCTAAAATTCACTGAATTTTTAATTGATTTTTCTAAACTTGTTTTTACCAATATCATATAAATTATTTCCATGACAATCTATTATAACTGTCACAGGAAAATCTTCTACAGTCAATTTCCTTATGGCTTCAGCTCCTAATTCAGGAAAAGCTATTATTTCTTCACTTACTATCTTTTGTGCAATCAATGCACCAGCTCCCCCAATTGCTCCAAAGTACACAGCACTATAAGCCTTCATAGCATCAATAACCTCTTTGCTTCTTAAACCTTTTCCTATCATGCCTTTAAGACCATGCTGTATTAATTTAGGTGTATATGCATCCATTCTACTGCTTGTTGTTGGACCAGCAGAACCTATAATGGCTCCAGGTTTTGCAGGACAAGGACCTACATAGTAAATAATCTGATCCATAATATCAAAAGGAAGTTCCTTACCCTCATCTAATAGTTCAATCATTTTTTTATGGGCTGCGTCTCTAGCAGCATATATGTAACCATTAATGCTTATTGTATCTCCTGCCTTTAAATTACAAGTAATTTCTTTAGTTAATGGCGCTCTTATAGAATATTTCATCTTACCCACCCTTCACTTTTATATTGTTGCATCTGCATGTCTTGTTGCATGACAGCTTATATTAACAGCTACAGGTAATCCAGCAATATGAGTGGAAAACACTTCAATATTAACTGCCAAAGCAGTTATCCTTCCTCCTAGTCCTGAAGGCCCTATTCCCAACATATTAATCTTTTTCAAAACATCATTTTCAATTTCTTTTATATGATTTAAATCATTTCTTTTATTGATAGGACGTAGCAAAGCTTTTTTAGCTAGAATTGCAGCCTTTTCCATTGTTCCCCCTATACCTACGCCTACAATGATAGGTGGACATGGATTAGGACCAGCTATATCAATTGTATCAATTATGAATTTCTTTATCCCTTCAATACCATCAGAGGGTTTTAACATTTTAATTGAGCTCATATTTTCGCTTCCAAAACCTTTTGGAGCCACAGATATTTTAATTCTATCACCCTCAATAATATTAAAATGAATTACTGCTGGTGTATTATCCTTAGTATTAACCCTTTCAATAGGATCTCCCACAACAGACTTCCTTAAGTACCCATTCTCATAACCTTTTCTAACTCCCTCATTTATTGAATCAATTAAGTTTCCACCTACTATGTGAACATCCTGTCCAACATCCATAAAAACAACAGCCATTCCTGTGTCTTGACAAATAGCTATTTTTCTTTCTTTAGCCATCAAAGCATTTTTAATTAAATTTTGAATTATATCAACGCCAATTTGGGATTGCTCAGTTTTAAGTGCCTTGTTCAACTCTTCCATGATATCGTCATTTATATAATAATTTGCATCAATACAAAGCTGTTCAATAGTTTTAACTATTTGATCAATATGAATAGTTCTCATTATTTCCCTCCATCTTAAAATTCTCTTGCAAAATATCATTAATTTGTAACAACTTTAAAATTCCTTAAACTCCTACTCAAGAAAATTCCCTTGGCTCATAACTTTTCGTGTTGGCTACAAACCCTATGGTTTACTCCGACGGATGCTTAGCATCATAAACCCTATATCCATTACCTATTCTTAATTTTATTATAACAAAATAAAATATGCAACAAGGTTCTTTTACTGGGGTGTATTTAGTGAATGTAAAGAAAAATATTCCCAAAAACTTAAGTTTCCCTGTCTAGGGCCTGTAAGTATTACATGCACCTCTGCAAATTTAAATTAAATACTAGAATTTAAAATTCTTTATCCTAATCAAGTGTTTTCAAACAAGCGTTTTATAAATCAAGCTAAATCCTGTTAAATTCAGTTTGTGAAGCTTTACTCTTCAAAACAAATATGTTAAAATTACCTTTGAGATTTTAAACTAGGATTAGGTAAAAAAGATTATGTTTCTTATACTTTATACTTAGAAAAAACATTTACCAGATGAAAGCAAGATTTTAAGATGTGTTTTTAAAAAAGTAATAAGAAACAGCATTTGTTTTCTATGTCCTTAATTAATGTAGGTGCTAATTTTTATTAAACAGAAGTCTCTGCTTTAAGTATATAATAATAAAATGTTGTATTAGAGCAGATAACTTCATATGAGAAAGGGGTTTAAAATTGAATTCTCCTCAAAACATTATGGTTTGTGTCACACAGCAAATAACTTGCGAAAGACTAATATTAAAAGCTGCTGATTTAAGAAATGAGTTAAACGGCGAACTTTTTGTAATACATGTTGCTAAAAACGAATGGAACTTCTTGGATAATATTAAGGAAGGAGAGGCTCTTGAATACCTATTTAAAATTTCCAAATCTGTAGGTGCTAATTTATCAGTACTAAAATCTGATAATATAGCCGAAACATTAGTAAACTTCGCAAATGAAAATAAGATAACACATATAGTAATGGGAGAATCCCCAAATGACCACAAAGAAAACAAGTTTTATTTAGAATTGAAAAACTTGCTTACTAATGTTGAAATCTTTGTTGTTCCACAAATGTAAATATAGTATGTGTTTTCATTGTAATTTTATACTATGATTTGTATTAATTCTCATTTATATTAGCATTTTTTTTAAAAAAATGCTAATATTCATAAAATTATCGTTAAAACCCTTGACTTTATGCGATTTTCATTATAAAATAATGTCGAATTCCAAAATTAGGAGGTTGTGTATATGAATAAAACTGAATTAGTAAACTCAATTGCTTCCAAATCAGGTTTAAACAAAAAGAACAGCGAAGCTGCTCTTAATGCTCTAGTTTCATCCATTGAAGAAACGTTGCAAAAGGGTGAAAAAATTGTTCTTGTTGGATTCGGTACTTTTGAAGTGAGAGATAGGGCTGCTAGAAAGGGAAGAAATCCTCAGACAAAAGAAGAAATCACAATCCCCGCTTCAAGAGCTCCTGTATTTAAAGCAGGTAAGGGATTAAAAGATATTATTAATAAGTAGAAAGTTGAAATAATAATATTAAAGTTCTGTCTTAATAAGACAGAACTTTAATATTATATTTTATTAATTGCTATCTTCCCATTGCTATCCTTATTTTATCAGACATCATAGCTATACACTCAGAATTAGTGGGTTTTCCCTTATTGTAGTTTATTGTATAACCAAACAAAGAGTCTATTGTATCTGGATTTCCCCTAGCCCAGGCACTTTCTATAGCATTTCTTATTGCCCTTTCAACTTTTTGTGGAGAAGTACTAAATCTATCTGCAACTGCTGGATATAAAGTTTTTGTTATAGCTCCAAAAGCTTTTGGGTTTTTAACAGCTTGAATTATTGCTTCACGTAAATACTGATAACCTGCCATATGTGGAGGTATACCTACTTCATGCATTAAGTTTGTAACTTCTATTTCAACGTCAAATGATTGGTCAAATTTATTATTGCTTACCAGCTCTGTATTTTTTACAATAGGTTTATATGAAAATGCAGTTAGATATTTTTCTTCATAAAGCTGTCTTATTCTTTTAATCAAAACATCAATATCAAAAGGTTTTATCATATAGTAATCTGCACCTAATGATACTGATTTCTGTATGAATACATCCTGTCCTATTGCAGAAAGCATTATGTAAATAGGCTTTCGTTCTAATTCCTTGGTTGATAATTTTTCTAAAACTGCAATCCCATCCAAATTAGGCATTATAACATCAAGCACAACAACTTCAGGTTTTAATGATACTATCTTTTCAATAGCAATTAAACCATCTTTTGCAATATCAAGAACATTAAAGTCCTCATACTGATCCATATATTCCTTTAATAATTCTGCAAACTCAACATTGTCATCAGCAATTAAGACTGTTATCTTTCCCTTCATTTTCCTTCCGCCTTCTAGTATATGTATTTTCCTTATGCTCCCCTAAAATATCACATTAATTTATAATATCTCTTTCTTATTTACATTATAATATAATTTTCAATAAAAAAACACTACAATTTACATTTTTCAATCACAAAATTTCATATCTGCTCCTGACATAACCATTAATTTAACATATTCAGGAAAAGTTACATTGACAGCTTCAGCTGTTTCTATAATTGTTTCTCCATCTGCGTTTAATCCTGCTAAACTTAATGCCATTACAATACGATGATCATCACATCCATTAACTCTACAACCTTTTAAATTGCTTTTTTTAATAATCAATCCGTCTTCTAATTCTTTTATGTTAGCTCCCATTTTTGTTAGCTGCTCACACATAACTTTTATTCTATCAGTTTCTTTAAGCCTTGCCTGTGGAACATTAACCAACCTTGTTTCACCTTCTGCAAAACAACCAGCAACCGCCATAGCCGGAAGAGCATCTGGAATTGCATTCATATCTATTTCTCTTCCTTTAATGTTACTTCCTTTAATAATGATGCTTTGATTTTCTATATTTACCTTTGCCCCCATATCTTCAAGTATTGATAAAACTTTCTTATCTCCTTGAGGATCACTCATATCAAGGTTATCAAGCATAAATTCACCGCCAGATATGGCCGCCTGCACAGCAAAAAAAGTGGCTGATGAGAAATCTCCAGGTATGGTAACATTTATTGGCTGATATCGTTGCCCACCCTTTATATAAAAAGACTTATAACTATTGTTCTCATATTTTATTCCTTGCTTATCTAGCCACCATGTTGTAATGTCTACGTAGGGAATTTCATTTAGTCTAGTAATCATAACTTCTGTATCTCTTTCAAAAAGAGGAGCATTTATGAGAATGGCTGAAAGATATTGAGAAGTAACAGAATCAAGATCTGTTTTCCCTCCTTTTATTCTTCCTCTTATAATTACTGGAGCCATGCTGTTGCTTCTAGTTGATAAAGCCGTAGCCCCTAGATTATTCATGGCATCCAACAAAGCGCCAAGTGGCCTTCTTCTAATTTGATAATCACCTGTAAAAACTGAATACCCCTCAGCCAATGCAGCAGTCACCGAACCAATTCTCATAGTTGTTCCTGAATTACCTACATTAACAACATCTTCTGGAACATTTGGTACTGCATCAAATCCTTCCACTAAAAATTTATCTGTCGCCATTTCTATTTTTGCTCCAAAAGCCTTACATACTTCTACAGCAGAAAGTGCATCATTTGAAATAAGAGGATTTCGAATTTCCGACTTTCCTCCTGCAAGGGAAGCAAAAAACAAAGCCCTTATTGTATGAGATTTAGACCCAGGTATTTTAATCTTTCCATTTGTATTTGACCTTCTAACTTTTAATAACATATCACACTCTCCTTTTCTTCCGTTCTACCATTTATCATTATGTTATTTTCTTTTTTTAAAAAACTACTCTTTTAATTATATTATTATTTAAATATAAATTCTATCTTTTAAGAATAATATGTGCTAAAATAATTGTATATTTTGTTTTTTTTCAAGTATTATTTATATAAAAGAGTGTATTTAGTGAACTCCTTTAGCTAAAGCTAAAGATGGGTGAAGTCTTAAGATAAGATCAAATATAAGGATTATAAGCATATGGATGGAACAATACTGATTATTGATTATTCTGAATATGAGCGTGAAAAAGCAAAAATAGCCTTTGACAATATTGGAGAGTTTGAATTTATTGAAGTGAATAATTTGCAAAAATTTTATAATCTTTCAATTAAATCAAAGGAAATCTCCCTATTAGTATTGGATTTAGCACTTCCAACACAAAAAGAAGGTTTTGAAGTACTATCTACATTAAGAAAAAAGCCTGAAACTTCTTCAGTTCCTGCTATTATTTTAACTAAGTGGGATGATTCAAATTATAAAAGAACTGCACTAAAATTTAACGTGCAGGATTATATAATAAAGCCATATACAACAAAGCGTTTAGAAAGCTCCATAAGAAGTATTCTAAAAATTGATCAGAGCTTTAGTTATAACATTAGTAGTGCAAATGTTATAACTATGTCTATTGAAGATTATATAACAAAAGAATTTAAAATAGCATCTAGAGCAAATCAAAATCTTTCAATAATCCTTTTAACTCCAATCGTCACAACTCTAAAATCCTATAATTTAGATTTCTTAAATAATGTGTATAAAACAGTTATAGAAAAGGTAAAACTCTCATCAAGATCAACAGATACTGTTATATTAAATGACAACAAAGACATCCTGGTAATTCTTCCTTTTACAAATGATTCCGGAGCGTCAAGAGTTGTAGAAAAAATAAAAAATAATGTTGCTACAGGTTTAAATGATTATGGTGTAAATTTTAATGATTTATTCTATGCTGTACATACAACTTTTCCGATTGATGGAAAAAATTTTCAAGCACTTATGGAAAAAGCTACAAAAAGGGTAGAGGATAAAATAATGCTTGAAAAAATAACTTCTATTGGAGCAAATGCCTTAGACAACGCAAGAAAGAAATACAATAGGTTTAAAATATAAGTTTAAGAATGCTAAAAAAAGTTTCCACTACTATAGGGTAAATGCGAAGAAAAATATGCACCCTCACTAGAATTTCAACTTGGCCCAGTTAAAAGTGGAAGTAACATTAGACATTCTTTTGGAAAGGATTTAGCATGAAACAAATAGAGCTTATTGCAACATCTGCTGCTGGTGTAGAAGCCATGGTTAAGTCAGAAGTTACAAAACTTGGTTTTAAAGATATACACACTGAAAACGGAAAAATATCTTTTAAAGGAGATATTTCCTCTATACCAAAAGCAAACATTTGGCTAAGATGTGCTGACAGAGTATTGCTTAAAATTGGTGAATTCAAAGCATTATCTTTTGAAGAGTTATTTGAAAAAACCAAAGCTCTTCCATGGGATGAATGGATAAGTATAGATGGCAAATTTACAGTTTTGGGGAAATCAGTTAAATCGAAGTTGTTTAGTATATCTGATAGTCAAGCAATTGTAAAAAAAGCTGTTGTAGAAAAACTAAAGTCTAAATACAATGTGGAATGGTTTAAAGAAACTGGAGCTGAATATACCATTCAGGTATCCCTATTAAATGATATAGCTACATTAACTATTGATACCAGCGGTACAGCGCTTCATAAAAGAGGTTATAGAGAAAAAAATATAACCGCCCCAATAAAAGAAACTCTTGCTGCTGCAATGATAATGGTAAGCTATTGGAACAAAAATAAAACATTACTAGACTGTTTTTGTGGTTCTGGCACTATTCCTATAGAAGCTGCACTTATTGGCAAAAACATTGCTCCAGGTTTAAACAGAACTTTTGCCTCACAAGAATGGTCTGTTATTAGTCAAGATATTTGGAAACAAGAAAGACGTGATGCCTTAAAATCTATTGATCAAAATTTAAATCTTAGTATTTATGCCTCTGATATAAACCCAGAAGCTATTGAAGTATCAAAGGAAAATGCTTATAAAGCTGGTGTAGATGACTGTATAAAATTCTTCACTTCAGATTTTAAGGATGTTAAAATAAAAGATCAATATGGTGTAATAATATCCAATCCTCCTTACGGAGAAAGAATTAGTGAAAAAAAAGATGTAGAAAACCTTTACAGAGTTTTGGGACAAACCTTAAGTAATTATTCTACATGGTCAAAGTACATACTAACATCAGTAGAAAAATTCGAGAGTCTTTACGGTAAAAAAGCGGACAAAAAAAGAAAATTCTACAATGGTAATATTAAAGTTGATTACTATCAGTACTTTGGACCAAAACCCACATAGAAAACTCTCTAAGTAAAATTTGAACAATTCACGTTTAAGGTAGAGGCTTTCATCTACCTTAAACATGAATTGTTTTATATTTTACCTACGAATTAGCTGATATATTACTTCCACTTTTCACGGGGCCTATTTGGTATCAAGTGAACTCGTTTAGCTAAAGCTAAACATCGAGGCTTCAGATGGAGACTCAACTCCACCTGAAGATTTATAAGAGGATCTCCACCTTATAGAAGGTGGAGTCTTAGAATAAGATAAAACCTGTGGTGAAATAGTAGAGGAAGTTATATTTTCATCCTAAACAAATGCGAAAAAAATATGAATCTTTACCCAGCTATGTAATAGACAACTCTGGAAACTTAAATTCACCTAAATCACAACCAAGATTTCTAACAAAAATAGGATCAGTCTCATATTCCTGCATATCATATTTAATATCAGACCAGTAAGGCATAAAACCAAATTCTATCTTTTCAATTCCATTAAAAGGTAGACACCTTATCAAGTCGGTAAAACTGACATCTTTCAGTGAGAAAACCCCTATCAGCTTTAGTGTAGTTCCCTTTTGTTCTGCAATTACCATAGTATCAAGTTCAGGTATTTCATAAATAAAGTCTTTTATGTACCCCCAATATATATGAAAGATATTAATACTTCCAGTATTTAAGCAGTCCAGTTTGTTTGAAAAATTAATACGTTTGTAAACATAATTCCAAACTTTTGGATCATTGAATTTCAATTTAACTGGACTAATATGGTTTTTTATTTCTACACTGCAAACAGGCAGCTTTTCAAAAATCCTCTCAAATCCAAATTTAGGATAAAAATTTACAACCCCATCATTTGCAGATAAATACATTGGAAAACTATCGTATTTATTAATAATGTGATTAATTAATCTCCTTGACAAACCCCTGTTTCTATGTTCTTCTTTTGTTGCCACTGCGCCAATTGACAAGGCTGAGTATTTCTTATTATTAAATAATATTTGTGTTTTAAAAACACAGACATTGGATATAATCTCTCCCTGTTCAATAATTGAGTAGCTTTCATAGTTTTCGTCCCACAAATTAAGGTCATACCAGAATTGAAAGTCTAAAAAAATGTTTTTTAGAAGATTATTTAGCATGTTTTGATATGCTTTATCATTTCCGTTGTTAAATATAATTTCCATCGTATATACCTCCTCTCAATAATTTCAATTATAATCTTGAACAATCAAATATTCAACTTATAAATTTCGATTGGGTGTGTTTATATGATTCAGTTATTAAACTAGTAGATACATTCATTCAATCAATCACAGCCTTTACAGTATTATTACTGTAAACCGTGATAATTCTACCTTCAGCATCCTCATAAATCATATATGCTCTTGCATACCATATTTCTCCTTCATTAACATTCAGTTTACGTACATAAAACTGATTAGTAGAATTATTTTTTATCCTTCCACGTAATATATTATCAGTATCTAAAGTTATTTCTTTTTCTCTCTCGATAGTGGATTTTAATAAAATCACACCACTTTCTACTAATACATATCCCTCAGTTACATTTCTGCTTGCTGTAAACATTATTGCTTTCTCTTTTGCATCTATTAGCACATCTTCTGACAAAGTGATAAAAGGTGCCACGTCTATAATATTTGTATCTTCAACATAAACTGCCCTAAGTACTGTTTCTCTCTTAGGCATAAAGAATGAAAATGTGCTATTACTGCTTATTCTCATACCATCCTGTTCCCAATGACTAAATTTCTTTCCTTCCTCAGCTTCATCTGCTATTACTTTAACTCGCATATCAAATTGATATTGTCCTAATCTAGCCCCTGTAGATAATTTTCCTCCTTCAACAGTTATAGAATACTTATCTTCTAGTCTTTCAAATATAGGTGTAATAATCATATGTGATTGTACACTACTAAAATCCTTATCCCATCCTGCAAACTTATATCCTACCAATGAAGGTTGGTCAGGAGGCTCGGCTGATGCATTTTTAGCAACTATTGTTGACTGTAATATCATTCCACTCCTGTTTTTAAAAACAACAATATATTCTTCAGCTTCCTCCGAAACAATTGTATAAAATACAGCTTTTACTTTTTTACCTGTTCCCATTATAAATTCGTAGACAAGATCAGTAGAAATCATTCTTCCTATTTCAACATCCTCCCAGTATGCAAATTTAGAACCAGCATTTTCCTGAGCAGTTAATATTATTTTTGAACCATATTCATAGCTTTTCTTATAATTTGGTGGCAAAATTTCATCATGGTTAATAATTACAAACCCACTGCCAACAGTACTAACTTCTAGCATATCTCTTAATGGTTCATTTACCGGCTCTCTTCCAGCCACAACTACAAAATATTCCTGTGAAGGCTGGCTTTGTGTTCCATAATTATTAAAACCAGTGACGTAGATGCTATGGGTTCCTTTTTCAATAGATAAAGGTGAATTAAATTTACCCTCCTCATCTACTTCAAAAATGCCCCCTAGTTCCCCATTTACCCAAACTAAGATTCCCAAGCTTTCATTGGCTTCTCCTTCAATCCTTATACTATTGGGAGAGGTCTGTAGAGGTTCATCTATAGGATAAAGAATAGGGCTCTCTGGCGTAGATGTATTCATGTCTATTAACACTGGGACATTGTATTCATATATATTTTCTCCTACATTTGACCATCCATATTCTAAATCATCAGCAGATAAAACATTTGTCTGCCTTATCAATTCAGGATTTAAATTATTTCCCTCCACTGTTATTGTAAGAACTCCTAAATAAACTCCATCAGGAGCATCATGAGGCATTTGGCCAATTGCACTAACAGATAATCCCGATCCTGATGCTATTGTTTTTGATAATTCTTTTCCATTATAACCTGTAAATCTGAAAATTCCTTCAGGAACTTTATAACCATCACCATTTACAAGTTCTCCTATTCTAAAGCTGACTTTCTCTATATCATACCTCATTCCTGACTCAAAAACATCCAGTTCAAACTCCACATCTCTTGAAGGGCATGTAACAATAAATGAATAACTTATATCAGGTACCGCTCCTAAGTCAGGAAGTTCAACTACACTAAGTACGTAGGTTTCCACTTGCCCTTCCTCAGGAGATTTTACAACTACCTTATAGTTACCAGTTACAGGTTTTTCAATTCTTATATAATCAAGATTATTTATTAATCCATTGATTGTTACACCCTGTACATTATTGGTCTTTGACCCTTTAATATTTCCAGCAAAATTTCCTTCAGGATCATAAACTCCTAATTCAAGTTTAGTTCCATGTATTGATGCCATAAACAATCGTATCTCTCCAGATTGACCATCTGAATATATGGTTATTTCATCTATCTCTCCAGGATTAATGTCCCTTCCCATAGGCTGACTTACTTGATAGAAGTTTCTTCTAGCATCAATTTGTTCATATGTGCCTACATAAAAGTGGGAAATATAAGGCCCCTCAGGGTCACCAATTGACATTGTGTCTGGTTCTGCTATATCAATAAAAGCAACTGCAGTATATCCCCCTGCATCCATCATAGTTGATCTAGGCACTATAAAGGGAATCTCAATAGTGGCAGTATTACCTGGCTCAACAGTTACAGGACTTCCTTTAGGGGAAGAAATCAAGCCTTTACTGCTGTATATCTCAAGTAACGGAGCTAGTGTCAGTGTTCCAGTATATATATTCTTTATTTTTAGTATTGCTTTGCCTTCTCCGACCTCATTTGCAGGTCCAACAGGGACATCTGGTACAACTATACTTATTACTTCTACAGGAAGTGGAGGATCGATCTTTCTCCATTCGTCAATAGCTACAAACATACTGTTTACTGATCTGGCTATAGCCAATTCTCTGAAAAGAGAAAGACCTGACAAGTCAGTTGCTTTTGCCGTATTATATGATAATTCCATAATTCCTCTATCCTTAAGCCCTACCTGTTGCATAGCTATATTGGATTTTATTTGTGCCAATATAGTTGTATTTATAACCGAATTATACAGACCTAGGAAAGTACCAGCAATACCCCCGGTAGGAACAATTCCCAACAAATTACTAAAATATTCATATGATACTATCTCCGACTTATAGGCACTTAAACGCCAAATTTGTGCAAGGTCTAAGTATGCACGTGTCTGTATCCTTAATGATTCTATTAATACCTCTCTGTACTCATCAAATTCCACTTCATAAGGAAGTAAATCTCCACCTTGAGGATGATATATCCATACATTTTTATATTTGCCCTGAACACCATATATAGCTTCTACGGAACTCCACATTTCTCTTAAACTATTATTTAATCTAGTTAAGTATTCTAATACAGGATTAAAAGGATAATATGCAGGAGCAGCAGCACTATCCTCCCTATACTTTTGAAGAAGACGTTTAGTTTGGATAAGCTCTGTCTCTAGTCTTCTTTTCAGGTCTTCAATACTAATTTCTTCTGACCTTTCAATCAATTCATTAATCAAATGATTAAATTCCATATTATCAACTTCTAAAGAAGCAAGGAAATATTCTTCTGCTCTTTTCTCATCTATAATCTTAAATGGAAGCAAATTAATTTCATTTATCATAAAATTGACTATATCCTCTCTGGAATATGCCGAATAATTGTCCTTTTTTCTCATTTCAACAGCAACATTAATAAGTCCACCCATCATTTTTTTTATATTATCCTCATTAGCCTTAGATTGGACAGTATCTTTAAATCCTCCTATAGCTTCAAGTCCAAAGAGTTTCAAAATAGTGTCTGCTGATGAATCCGGAGTAGCTGTAATAGCTTTTAACTTCTTGGCATAGACATCTATATCGAATTTAACAAGGACAATCTCTCGTTCTATATCTCTTTTCTCCTTTTCACTAATATTTCCTGATTGAATTTTTTGCTCTAGTTCTTTGACTTTTAGTTGTGCTTCATTTAATTTATCTGTAAGCTCTTTTATTTTAGCCTGCTCCTCAGGAGTAAAATATAGTCTTCGGGGAATTAATTTAATCGGGTTTTTAAATGCCACTGAAAAGTTTTCTTTCAGCTTAACTATATTCAACATATTCATATATAAACCTACAGCTGAGTTTAAATCTCCTAAAGCATCCATAACCCTTGCATAATTTATTGCGCTATCCCTTTCTTCAACAAAGTATGCTACGTCGGCTAATAGTATTGCAATATCACGTATGGTTTGGTCCATAAGGTTTTGTAGATTATATTCTAGCTTTGCAACTTCATCAATTAAAACTTTAAAGTCATCATCCCATACTTGCTGAACTGTCATTGGAGCTATAACTATATTGTCATTAACATAAGTACTATGCACCGCAAGATTAGGTAAATTGGACCAATTCTCCAATCCCTTTGCCTTAATCAAAAACACACCCCACTTAGTCTCTCCTGGCTCAACATCTCCTACATTAAGGCTACTAATACTGTCGTTATGATTTTCATATTTGGAATATATTTCAACAACCTCCATATGGTTTATCCCTGGTATGAAAGGCAGTCCAATATTTACGTTACGAGCGGTTCCTTCTCCTGCATTAGTTACTATAGCTTCAAGCTTATACAAATTATCTTCCTCTAAACTATTTAACCTATAGCTTACGTATAACTTTGGAGGAGGTTCAATAGTGAATTTTTTGGGTCCCATATAACCTTCATATATTTCACCATCTAAAGTGTATGTGTACTTGAAATAGACATAATAATCTCCACTAATGTCTCCCATTCCCCTTTGGCTTTTAATACTATACCTTATTTCCCTGCTGCTTCTACCTTCTAATGAAGGTATTGTTACTGCCTCTTCAGGCTCAGATATAAACCAATTGTTTACCTGTTTTGCCCCTTGTGGAATGTTTAAGCCTTCATCTAAAGGCATATTTGTAATTTTTAGTAAAAATGTTGCATCTTTAATTACATTTTCCTCATAAGGATTAGTAAAATTAAATATAATATCAAATCCTTCGTCAACCATTGCAACATCCTGAGAAAATCCTATAGATGCTCCTGCTGCTCCTGCTCTCTGTGGTATGTCTGTAAAGTCTATTTTTAACCTGCTGTTTAAAAAGTCCTTACTAAATTTTCTCACTTCTTGAGCCTCTTCATTACCAATACCCTCTCTTACAGTATACTTTGGAATGTTCCTTTCAGGTAATGATTCTGTTATTACATCAGCTGGAGAATAATTGATTCTAATAGGTATATCCTGAGTAACAGTTTCCTCTTCTCCAAGGATATTTATTGCTTTTCCTCTCAAGACTATTACTGCATCTATAGCATAGTGCTTGCCATAATTCTTTTGAATGTTTTCGTAAGGTTTTGTAAAACTTCCATCTTCATTTGATGGAACACTAATAACATAAGTGTTTGATTCTTCATCCCATGATAGTATTTCTACTCTTTTGTCATTGTATTGCGTCCTCTCAAGACCTTTAATCCAAGCTTCAAAGTTTTCACCAGTTACCTCAGCTGGAAGGGTTATCATGTAGTGTCCAAATTGGTTGACAGGTTGTACTTCTACTTTGTAATATAAATTTGATGTGTCAAAACTCCAGCTTATATTTTTTGATTCTCCAGAAGTAAAATCACCTAGTATAATGTAGTTACTGCTTACTCTTCCATAGTTTAAGACTATTGAGTTATCTGGAAGATCAAAATTCTCATAAGCAATATGAGCCTCTACACTAGAAATGTCTCCATGCTGGTAAGTGTTTTTAATTGAAATCTGTCTTCCTGTAATTTGGTCTATACTATAAGTATCTTTTAAACACACTTCATCTGCTGGAAAATTTAATAATAATTGAGGTTTATCATAATCTATATATATATGCTGCTCAAGTATAAAGTCCTCTGTACTTTGTTGTATAGACCGTATAGCATTTAATATGCTATCAAATCCCCAGCTAAGACTCACTCTCTGCTTCTTTAAAGCTATTTTTTCAGGCACTAGATTTATTACAGCTGGTACAGATATGCTTTTTACAATTCCTTCATATTCTGGCGCACTGACCTTTACAGTATAAATGCCTTCAGGTATATTCTCAAACTTATATACTGCCTTACCTATAAGATCTCCATTATAAAAAACTTCTTCACCAGGCTGATACCAATCTGATTTATGAGGTCCTATAAGTACTATATTTTCCTCTTCTAAAGGTGCATTATTTTCATTAACCACCTCAAGAACTATTGTACCTAGGTTAGCTGCTCCTACATTTACGCTAAAAGGTATCTCATATGTACCTGCATTTGATGTAATTTTTATGACATCTTTATATAGTCCCGGCCTCACATATTCATCAGGTGCAAAATTTAATGCTATAACTGCACGTGATTTTTCATCTCTTATGGATAATCCCTTATCAACAGGGAGAATCAAATCCGTTCCAGAAGTAGTTATATATATCCAAGGAAGTTTTTCAGGTGGAGATACTTCAAGATCTCTTATAGTACCTGTTCCTACATTTGCCACTGAAACAATGTGGGTAACTATCTCTCCTGGCCTTGCTGCAACAAATAAATCTCTTTCCCATGAATTAACTATACCATACTTAGGATTAGCTTCAACAACTTCAATATTAACATCTGCAGTATATTCATACCCCTGTGCGCATCTTACATTAAATTCAAGTGCATTACTACCAGGTATAGCAAATTCTTCAGAATTTACTTTTAAATTTATATCAATAGATTCTCCCGGCTCCATGCTAAATGGGATATTTCCTTCAATATGTGCTTTAATATATTCCTTTGGAGTTTTCCAAGTCTCATTAATTTCTATTGAAGAAAGAGGAACTGTTCCTACATTTACCAATGTAATGGTCACACTCTTAGTATCACCAGCCGTTACTTTTACCTCTGGAACTAATGACAAATACACACCTTCTACATAGAATACTTTGGACTGACTTAATTTTATAGCCTCATTCACTCTAGCTTCAGCCCTAAGTGAGTATGATCCTCCAAATCCTCTCGGAAGCTTAAATACATGAGTATAGTATCCTTGATGATCTGTTACAATGTCTATTCTCCATTCTCTTTCTCCAACTATTATCACTGTCACTTCAGCTTCTTCTATTGGCATTTTTCCATCATCAGTAGTAACTCTTCCTGTGATTTCTATCTCTTCTCCAACTGAATATGTAAGTTTTGTACTATCTACAGTAACCAAATAATCTTCTATAATTCGAAGGGGACGATTAATAACCTTTTGTTGTACATCTCCTTTTTTAATCGTAATATATACTGTATAATCTCCTACTTCAAGTTCATCCTCTATGCTAGATTTAAATACTCCTTTTACCTCATCATAATCCATTGAGTATGAAAGCACTTGTATTCCTTGTGGATTGCCCTTCTCATTAAGCTCACCCTTGTATACTTCAAGCTCTGCAACAACATTATCATGCCACCCTAGTGGTCTCCATAATTCATCTGTAGACGTTACTTTAATAGTATATTCTGGGCTTTCCACTACAGTATAAACATCCCTTGCCATTGTGCATTCTAAAACTAACTGGCCTTCTACTTTAAAATAATCTGTCTTTTTAGTAGTACTTCTATTTATCAAATGAAGCTCACTATAAGCATCAGCATAAACCGTCAGCTCATAGTGGGGGCTAGTTGGAATATAATCGGCCTTCCATTCAACCACTCCAGTAATAGTAGCATTTGGTTGCATGCTTCTACTTGTTCTAAAATTTCCAACCATCACATTATTTACATATAACGCTGTAGTAAAAGGTCTGACTATTGGTACTTCACTTATATTTCTCAGTGTTACTTCAGTAGATACGACATCTCCATATTTTGGTGTTATATCATCAGTAGTTGTTATAATTTCTTCTACTGCCAACTGTGGGAGTCTTACATTTAAAGGTGAACTCAATTGGTATAGGAAGCTATTATTAAATTTATTTAATTCTCTTATATAATTGTTTTCATCTACAACAATTCTGATTGATTCAACTCCACTTACAGGTCTGTTCCATGCAAATGATACAAAAGCATTACCGTTCCCCTGTAATTCTTTTAAATTAACTGTTCCAATATAAATATTATCTGCATATGCTGAAATGTTAAAAGGCTTATTAATATTAGCATAGCCTGTATTTTTTATTGACACATTAAATATTAATGACTGCTCCGGTTCTATAGTTGTTCTTTCTGGAATCATTGTAATACTCTCTACTACTAAGTCAGGATACCTAAGCCTTATATTTGGTGATACAATTTCTTTTTCATTATCACTTTTATCTGTTTCTACAATATACGGTATTGGTCCATCTGCAACTACTTTGAAATTGTGTGTCCCCTCTCTTTCAGCTCTCCAGGTAGTTGTTACCTCAATGGTATTTAATCCACTTACATAAGGCAAAGTTTCTACTGTTCTAACATCAATAAGCCTGTCATTTTCATAAAAAGCTACATTGAATCTTCCTGCATTAGCCATTCCATCATTTAATATAACTGCTGATAACGTTACTTCCTCATTCCAGTCCATCAAACCATTTTGAGCTCCATTCCAATCAAGGTCAACAACCTTAAGATTTGGTAAAAAGTAACTTTCTGTATAGACAGCCTTGCTTCTTTGATTATTATCAAAATCTGCTTCATCAACAGCTCTTCCCATGTCATTAGCTACTACTGTGAGCATATGAGCTCCTCTAGAATTTAACCATTCAAAGGTTACATCTATTGATTCTCCCACATTAATGGTATCATTTATTCTTACGTAGTTGTTAAACATGTTGTTTACATAGAATCCTACAAGAAAAGATTTATCCGTTGCACGATAACCCCCATTATAAATTGTTGCGGTCACTTCTATTTTTTCTCCTTCTTCCGGATTATCGTTACTTAAGTTTAACTGAGTAACTCTTAAATCCGGTCGAGTTTCGTTAACTGTAATCTGCATTTCTGAAGTGCTTTCCATATAATTATTATCCATGACGGTAAGTTTTACTCTATATGTACCTGAGTCACGGTAAGTGTGTACAGGAGCAACACCAAAGCCTGATTCCCCATCTCCAAACTCCCAAATAAAGCTCTGTATATAACCATCCTTGTCGTATGAACGTGAGCCATCAAATCTTACAGGATTTAAGACATTAGCTGAAAAGTCTGTACCTGCATCTGCATAAGGTCTATAGTTTACTATGGCCTCTTTACTATATGCACCCTTTAGAGAATTGTTACCACGAATCCTAGCTTCTAGTATATATGATCCTCCCTGTCCGGGCATCCAATCTGTATAAACATAAACTGAATGTAGGGGCTTTAAGTTTATAAACTTTCCCTCTCCTATTTTAAATTCATCTTCCTTTTGGCCCCTGTTGTTAATACGTGCTGCAAAAAATTCTACAGTACCACTTTCTATACTGGTACCTTCATTATTTACATACGCTCTCACACTAGTCATTTGGGCTTCATTAGGATGCACACCTATATCATAAAATGCCAATGTAGGGTTAACTTCCATAGTTTTTAAGTCCATCTCATAATAAATACTTGCATATTCAACTCTATCTATGACAGTACCTGAACTAAAATCTACAGTATAGCTTGCTGGATGATAATATCTTTGCTGTTCATATGAATAATTGTCAGGCTTTATATTTAATATTGGTATTTCATCTACTATGTATATATTTCCGTTGCTTTTCCAAAAGTTGTTTCTGTTTAAGCTAATTTCCTCTTGATCTTCTCCATATTTATTTCTTGTAACGCTGCGTATTGGAATTTCAGGTAAAGTATCTTTAAGCATTAACACCTGATACCTTGGCATTTCACCTTTGTCAGGGTCTCCCTCAATTGCAGGCACACTAAATTCAAGGGTATTGTACTCCATATCAGGATGTTTTTCCACATTTAAACTTTGAGGAACATAAATAGGTAGTCTCATACCTGACGTTAAATTGATTAAATAATTTGGAAATCCAGTATGTCCTACATCAATAAGACTATAAACATTTTCTCCATCTAACGAAAGGTTATCTTTACCAATTATTTCAGTTGAAATGTCCACTATTAATGGGTTAAGCTGTACACCCATGTAGTCTAAGTGGTGTAGTGTAGCTTTAAAGTCACGAAATTCTCCATTAAAAGGTTCTGCCCCTTCTTTTTCCTCATACATAATCCAATTAACTAACCAATAACCACTCACCTTGCTATGAGGCTGAATATCTCCTAAGTTTAACCTAAATCTGTTTCCTGTACTGCTTCCAAAAGAAGTCTCTAGTATCCTAAATTCAGTTAACAAACCAGATTGATTTGTTTCAATCTCCAACTGTCCTGAATCTATAACAAGACTTTTCGCAACCCCATGTCCAAGATTTTCTGCAACTACTCCTAACCTGAAAGGCTGTCCGGATATTATCTCCCCTGGTATGTAATAGTTAAGCTTTATCTTAGGCTGAGGAACTATTGTTATTTCTTCTGGCTGGGTCTGTGTTTCTACATAACGTCCATTAACATAGTAGGATACTACTGCCCGTGCAAGATAAACCTTCCCTTCAAGGTCTTCACCTCCTAACCCTTCTCCTGGTATCAACTTCCATGAAGCAGTCATGTTACTTCCTGGTGATAGTGAAGCAGAACCATCAAGTGCAGATATTCCTTGTATCCCTGTGGGTATAATAAAGTTTTGACCTGTTACATCCTTTCCGTCTGTATCTGTTATCAAAACCCGTACTTCAAGGTTTTGAAGTGCATTACTTGCATAACCATTTGATACAATCAAAGTGGCATCAAAAGCCTGCCTTTCCAATGTAGCAGTCTGCCCCAGTTTAAGTGTAACAATCTGAGCATCAGACTCTTTTGGTGGTGTGTTTGGTTGATCAAAAAGATCACCCCCTGGCCCTTCACCTTCAGGCATTTCATATTCAAATTTTTCATCACCATTATTAGAGTTCCTTATTATAACTTTTTGTTCTCCAGGATTAACCAGAGGTAAAGTTCCTGTTATCTGTTCTGGTGGATAAACTGGCAAACCTGTGTCAGTATCAAAACTTACATAGCGTCCTGTTAAAACTACTCTATCTCCCATCGAACTTGGATCATTCCAATTATTTACGCCCCTAAGATTGTAGTAACCTGGTTGAACCATTATACTTACCCGTGCACTTCCATGAGCAGGAATTTCTCCTATATATCCTCCTCCTACAATGCTTATTCCCCCATCCATGGCACTTGATCTGACTACAGAAGCTGTTATATCAGTAATTGCAACAAGTCCTGTATTAACTACTGTGGCCTCTAGAATGATAGTTTCGTTTACATGTTTGGGTATATTTATCCACGGAGGAATAAATCCAAACTTAGGTTTTGGTATATTGGTAGCAAAGGTTAATTCTAGCTCTATATCATACTTGTCTTCAATTGTTGTTGGTACTACAGTCCATTCTATCTGAACAGGCTGGGCTTCCATAATTACTTGTACCAAAGCCGATTCTATCATTGGCATAACATGGGCAATTCCATCTACTCTGTTTCTACCTTTTGCTCTTATTATATAGCTGTATTCACCCAATGGACTACCTTCAAAAATAGCTATGCCATTTTTGTCAGTTTTAGCATAATAATTTTGATAATAGATCACTTCCTGTCCTCGTATTAGCTGAATTGAAGGTTCTTTTGCTATAATAGTAACTTCTGCATTTTCAACTATTTCACCAGTATCATCTTTAACTACAAATGAAAGTGAGCCTCTGTTGGCACTTGAAACCTCAACCGCCACCTCTAATATAGTTTTGTATTTCCCATCTGTTACTATTATACTGTCTTGATATTGACCAAAAGGAGTGCAGTCAGTGGGATTTATTA
Source organism: Acetivibrio alkalicellulosi (assembly GCA_008125075.1). Lineage (GTDB taxonomy): Bacteria > Bacillota > Clostridia > Acetivibrionales > Acetivibrionaceae > Herbivorax > Herbivorax alkalicellulosi. The sequence goes on from VLTH01000002.1 coordinate 2,086,519, forward strand.
TGATATCGAAGGTGCTTGACTGTCCTGGGGCAAGGAAAGTGTTTTCAAGGTTAATGGCTCTTATCCACGGCAAACTCTTAGGTGATTCAAGTCTTATATTTTCCATACTTCCTAGACCTTTATTTGTAACGGTAACTGTTCTTGTAATATTACTGTTGGGATTTACACCTGCTCTGATTACTTTTGGATCGGTTACAGGAAGAGGTGTTGCCGGTCTTAAATGAATCTTTATATTTGATGTAGATGTTGCTCCCTCTGAACTGCTAAATATAACCTTATACTCAGCTGTATCGGCACTATCAAGAGGGCTATTAAAGTTTAACATTACACCACTGCCATTATCAGCATGTATAACAGGTAATAATATTGATGTATCCATTACCGCTCTTACTCCACTATCGGGTGTAAGATTTACAAGTACTGCACTGACGCCAGTAAGACTTTGTCCTTCTTTTGCTGTGTTTTCTATAGCTATAAATCTAGAAAAACTGGAGTTTTTGGAAGTTACAAGGTTAATGTTGGTAGGAGAAGCTTTCATACCCCAAATAGTAAAGTTTGTCACACTTTCATTCCCAACTCCTTTTTTATACGCAACAGCATTAACACTCCAATTACCTGCTCCAAGAGATGTAGACATAATATCCAATTTAAAGTATCCATTCTCATCAGTATCTACATATTCAAATTTTGATGCATTACTATCCGAGCCTGGAATAGGTAATTCCAACACTATCCTTTCATTTGTTACAGGGCTCCCGTCTCTAAACCTAAAGTAACCAGATATTCGAACAGTCTCTCCAAGCTGGTAAAAACTTTTATCTGTTTCAACTGTTCCAATGGTCTCCTGTACAATAAGTATATTGTTTGATACGTGTATGTTCTCTACTCCATCTCCCACTTCAAAAGTCAAAATATAAAGCCCATTTTCTAAAGAAATAATTGGTATTTGTCCCTTAAAAGTACCTGCTGCAAAATTATACCCTATTTCTCCACTCATAATTAAACCAGCATCCTTTTTTAAGGTATAGGATGCCTTTACCCCATCATCTAGATTCAGTAATTTAGATGGTTGGCTGGCTTTCCAAGCTTTTACTTCTATAGGTATAAGGCTGTCTGAGGAAGTAAAAACATGTGCATTAAATACTTCACATTGATTCTCTGGATTTGGCTGTGTTTCTACAACTAAAGAATCAGCTATATTAAAGGATTCTTCCCATATACGCCTTACTCCATGACTTATTGGTTGCTGATTTATCTGATTAAAGTTGTCAACTACTATCTTTAAATTGGCATCTCCCACCACATCAGGTGTCCACGTTAAATCTATAATAGCTGTACTATGGCCTCTCAATCCTCGTACCCTTTTACCTGCTACCTGCTTTCCATTTGCATAAAGACCTACATTAAATTCATTAAATATTGAGGTTACACTCTGATTGCTTACTCTTGCAATAAAAGTCACAGGAGTTCCATACTTTAATGACACAGGTGACCACTGAACGTCAGAAATATTTAAATCTGGATAAATTATATTGAGTTCTGGAACCTTAGCATCAACCTGTACTGCATAATCTGTGTCTATCACAGCTCCTAAAGCATCTGCAACAACACTAACACTATGTGTTCCAGGCTGAGCTACCCAACGTGACCATATTTCCTTTTCTTCTCCCACATTTAATCCATCTACTGTAACTTTACGTATTACTTGACCATTAACTATGAAATCTACATTAAATTTATTTCTAATAACTACACTGCCAGAATTTTTAACTTTTGTTTCAAAAGTTAGGGATGTTCCCTCTGTCAGAACTGTTTCCTGTGGTAGCCACGTAATAGGAGCCAATTCAATTTTTGGATAAGTCACATTAAACTCTGGTGTGATAATGCTAGCTATATTATTTTCCTTGTTTAGCTCAATTAGTACAGGCACTGGATCATCCACTCTAACTGTAATTTCATGTATCCCCGATGAAGGCTTTACCATAAATACTATTTCACGAGTTTCATCCACATCAAGTAAATTGACATGTTGTTTTGCTGTCCACTCTCCATTTATGTATAGAGATATAAAAAACCTTTCTGCCTTTGCGCTACCTTTATTTGATATAGAAACCCTATAACCGAATGGGGTTTCACTGGATAAATTTATATCATCTCCAGAAGTCCAGGTAATATTATCTATAGCTACATCTGGAAAGTATACCTGTTGAGAAGTTAATGGAACAGTTTTAGAGTTATTTGAAGTATTTATTTCCTTAAGATTATCTAAAATATCATTTGCCACAACTTCCAGTACATGAATTCCATGCTCTGCTATCCAAATAAAAGGTACTTCTAAGCTTTGACCTGGTTCTATAGTATCGTCCACTCTTACGTACCCCATATAACGATTGTTTATATAAAATCCTGTTAGGAATCCCTGTCTATTTGGACCTTTTCCAATATTTCCAATTTGGGCAGAAATTCTTACAACATCACCTTCTTGAGGTTCTTCAGGACTCCAGCTGATATTAGATACAATAAGGTCCGGACGATTATCTTGTACATGGATCGATGCAGTTGTTGAAGATTCTGCTCCATTATTATCTGTAACAGTAAGAGTTATATTATAATTTCCTGGTATCTGGTACATATGTGTAAGATAAGCACCCTTCTTCTCAGATCCGTCACCCATATTCCATATATAAGATACTATTCTTCCGTCAAGATCTTGCGACAAACTTCCGTCAACAGTAAATCTGTCTCCTGAATATACCCATTCATTAGTTTCAATAATAGCTTCTGGGGGAATGTTCAGCCTAAACTCATTATATAGTTTGTTGTTATTTTCATTAATATCTTCAGTCCCAGGCATTGTAGTAACTATTGCTTTTATTTTAACTATATTATCTATATCCTCTTTTGGAGTCCATTGAATGGAAGCTTGAGAACTATTCATACTCCTTACGTCAACAACTGCACTTCCTATATGCTCATCTTCTTGACCTTTATCAATATAAAAATCCACAGTCCCTTTTGCATTAGCATAACCTAAGTTTTCAATAGTTGCTGTTATTGCAGACTGCCTTCCATATGCAGGAAGACCAGGTACTGACTTAATTTCCTTAATTGTAAGGTCGCTTAAAGCTGTTGGTATAGCTGATACCTGATTTGAATTTTCACTTTCATTTCCTGCCATATCTATTGCTGTTACAAGATAATAGTATATGGTTCCATCTGTAAGACCAGTATCACGGTATATCAAAGATCTACTGTCTGTAATAAGAGTGAATGGTCCTCCACTATGTGATGATCTGTAAAGTTTATAATAATCTACATCAGTTGCCAGACTTCTTTCCCAGGATAATTGAAGTTCTCCACCAGATTTTGAATCGGTTATCATAATGTTCGAAGGTGCATCGGGAGCTTCTCTGTCTACTATATATCTTTTTATGAGAGTTGATTGGTTGTTTCCTCTGTTTATTGCAACAACACGAACTGCATATGTACCAGAAGAAATGTCAGATACATCCCATGTATAATTTGAAATAAAAGGCACTTCTCCAGTTGCAGCCCATGGCACCTGAGATTCTCCATAATTATCCTCTAGCCAGTTTGAACTAGCTGCAACTCTTGGAGAAGCATCTTCTCCAATTAATTGCCAAGTTTCATTTCCTGTTAAATTACTTGAAGGAGCATCCCCAAGATAGGCGTATTCATATATTATATTTACTCCTACCCTATCGCTTATTAATGTCTCCAACTCCAAAGTGCCGTTTGTTCTAGCAAGTTCTACAGGCTTCATACTTAAAACCAGAGGATTTGATGTCTGATGCAAAGCCCTTGTATCAATATTAAAGTTTATTTCTTCATCTTGTGAGTAATCATATGTTTTCTCACTTTCTCTTCCTAAGTCGTTTACAACTGAAACTCTATAAAAATATTCATTTCGGGGGTCTCTTGCTGTATCAATATATACATTTGATGTAGTATTGTTTATTATTTTTTCCCATTCTCCATTTTTGCCTTCTTTTCTATATAAAACATAATGCCTAAAGTCAGAACGCAATACAGGTGACCAGCTTACAACCAACTGCCATTCACCAGCTTTTACAAAAATCTGCTCTGGGGGTGATGGTGGATTATTTGCTAATACAAAAGTGTGAATTCTTTCTGAATAGTTTTCTGCTTTATCACTTGCAACAACTTTTACTTGATAATATCCATCAGGATAAAGCATCTCACCATGGGCGCCTATAGACAGGGTATTCCAGTTCACTATAGCATCCTGATCTTTCAAGCTGTTTACATCTGCAATAATAGTCCATTCACCATCATCAACAGGCTGACCATCCTCAGTTACATATCTGAATTGGAAAGAATACTTACTGACTCCTACATTATCATTTGCATAAGCTGTCAGTGTAACTCCACTTCTTACAGCTGAACCATCCTCTGGTGTAAATTTTATTATCTCAGGAGAAGTAACGTCACTTCCAGGCCTTGTGTTTATTATATTAGAAGGTTGACTCTCATTTCCTAGGCTGTCAACAGCTGTTACTTTGTAAAAACTGTCCCCGTCAAAAGGTGCTGTTTTATCTTCATAAAAAGAGGCTTCTGTGATAGTAGCCAGTACGAAGGTTTCTTCCTCTCCACTAGCACTTTTATAAACCCTGTAGTGATCAAAATCTTTTGGACTGTCATTAAGCTGCCAGTTTAATAAAACACGTAATTCTGAAGAACTTGCACCAAGTACTGGAGGATTTGGAGGTGTGTTATCTATTTCATATAAAACTATCAACTCACTGGTATTATTAGATGTATCATTTACCAACACTTTTACAAAATATATACCATCATCGATATTTTTAGTGCTCCAATTTATTGATCCAGATAATGTTTTACCTATACTTATCCACGATTCATCATCTGGATTTAATGAATATAAAAACTCCATATCTTGTAGTTTTACATTATCCTGGGCCAAAACACTTAATCTCACTATTTTATTTAATCTGCTGTCTTCTTTTGGCAGCATCCCAATTATTTCAGGTGGTGTAGTGTCAGGAAGAACTGTTACTGCTTCACTAAATGCACCCTCACTTTCATGTCCATAAGTACTTACAGCTATTACTCTATATATATATGTATTGTTTTCTTCAACATTTCTATCTGTGTATGACCTTAAAACTGTCTCTAATACTGGTTCATAGTTTAATCCGTCTGTGCTCCTGTAAAGCTTATACAATGCTAAATCCCTGTCGTCAACTTTTGCCCATACTACCACTACCTCAAGTTCTCCTGGAACTGCTTCAATAGTTAAGGGGGCATCTGGAGGAGTATTTCTCACTGTTATGTTTATTATTAAATCATCACTTACGTTACCAGCTTCATCATAGGCTATTACTTTTATTTTATATATGCCATCTTCTAACTCTTGAGTGTCCCAAAGATAGTTTGCATAAACTGTCCTTCCTCTCTCGGGCGTCGTAGTTATAACTGCAAGTTCATTCCACTCTTCTAAATCTTTAAGACTATAGCTAAATTCAACAAGACTTACCCCAATATTGTCACGTACTCCTGCACGCAGATTAAAAACATCCCCTGTCCTTTGAGCATTAAAGCTATCTATCATCGGGCTTGTTGTATCCTCAAGGGGTATTGCCACTGCCTCTTCTGATAATTCTCCTTCAATTCCATATATATCAACTGAGGATACATAGTAAATGTATTCTATTCCAGCTACTACATCTATATCTGTCAGTTTTGTTGTTTTAATATTTTCACGTAATTTTGTTATTTCAAAACCTTCGGTTTCTCTATATACGTTGTAATGGCTTATGTCAATACTATCTGAAGGTTTCCAAGTCAATACAACTTGCAACTCTTCACCATCTGCATTTATCCCAGTTGGAGCACTTGGCAGGGTAAGTGTCACATCTAAACTATTACTTTCTTCAGAAGAATTACCTGCTGCATCATATGCCTTCACAGTATATGTATATGTAACATTTTCAGTCAAATCTTCCTGGGTAAATCTATTGGTATTTGTTGTTCCCACCATTTCGCCATTTTGATATACCTCATATCCCAAAACACCAACGTTATCTGTGGAAGCAGTCCATATTAGGGATACTGACGTTCTTGTACGAGAACTGACTCGTAAGTTTGCCGGCGGAGTTGGAGGTTCAGTATCTACATCTGCCATTACACTTAACTCTTCACTAAAAGGTGAGTAATTACCTGCTGCATCGTATGCCCTAACGGTATAAGTATAAGTTGTTCCTGGTTCAAGTTCTGTATCTGTAAAACTTGTCTCTTGTGTAGTTGCTGTCTTTTGCCCGTCACGATATATTTCATATCCTAAAACTGCTACATTATCAGTTGATGGTTCCCATCTAAATGATATACTTGTAACAGCTGTTGAAAGGACAGCTAATCCTGAAGGCACAGTAGGAGACTGATTATCAAGCTCTATTACTATGACATTATATGGCCCCATTCCCGTACTTCTAAAGTGTCTGACCTTAATATAGTAAGTTTCATTTGAAGATAAACTGTGTTGTATTAAAAAGTTTCCGTCTTCTCCTGAGCTATGGTCTGAAGCAATTACATTTCCATCCCCATCTATAAGATATCCAAATGTATTGGTATCACCAGTGCTTTTAATAATATAATTCCCAGCTCTTGTCGATTTAAATTTAAAGAAATCAACATCACCTTCATAGTTTATTGCCCCAGCTGTTTTTACTCCAATTTCTATCTGCGTTGCTCTGTCCATATCATTGCCATGGTCATCTGTTAAAGTTACTGTTATGGTGGATTGTGAAGTGTTTCCTGAATGATCAAATGCCTTTACTATATATGTATATGTATTATTTATTGTTAAACCTGTATCCTCATAATTTGTAACATTTGTTGTACCTATTTTCACTTCATCCCGATATATATGGTATCCTGCAACTCCCCCATTATCCACAGAAGGTCTCCATTTTAAATATACAGTTGTATCAGTATAATAAGCAGATAAATCTCCTGGAGGAGTTGGTGGATCATCATCTACATCAGTAGTTACTGTTATGCTGTTACTAGCTTCTGATATATTTCCGCCATCATCATAAGCCATTACCATATAGGTGTATGTGGTATTTGGAATTAATCCTTGATCTGTATAGGAAGTACCTCTTACTGTTTTTAGCACATCCCCATCACGAAGTATCCTATACCCAGCAACCCCTGTATCATCTGTAGATGCTTCCCACCGTAATGAAACTGTTGCAACGCATTTAGCAACAATCTCTAATTTCTGTGGTACACTTGGAGGCTCAGTATCATATATTAGAATATTCCACACATTAGATTCATTAAATTCATACTCGTCAAGGGGTTTTGTTATTTGTAATATGTTAAACTTTGAACTTCCCGGATGCGAAAAGTTCACTGTCTGTAGCTTAGTCCCACTTAATATTACCTTATGATTTCTACTTGCAGCAAAGTTGCTCCCTGATCCAGATATTTGCCTAAAATCCCCTTTTACTTCCAGTATGCCTTCTCTCAAATAACTTGAATGTCCATATCTGCTTGCTGTATAAAAACTTCCTCCCACATATACATAATCATTTTCTTTTGTCATAATTATGTATCCCCAACATTCTCCGTATGTTACATCTCCACTTGCATTTGTACTCTCTGTCTGTATCCGGTAGTCTCCTTCTATATATATTTCTCCTCCATTTACATTGAGAACTTCGCTTTGTTGTATCATGTTACCCTTTACTTGTAGCTCTCCTCCTCCTATGTCTATATTACTACTAGTATTTAGTTTGCCATTTACAACTAACTTTCCACCGCGTAAGTTAATATTTCCACTGCTGGTTAGGCTTCCATCTATATCTATTGTATATCCATTCATATTTATTGTGCTGTTTGTTATTTTAAATCCGCTCTCCACTATAAAATCACTACTCATATTCCAATTTGATGACACTATTTCAAATAATTTTATTGGATTTTCATTTCTTATAAAATTATTAACTGACAGTGCACTTGCAAAATTTATACCTTCCTCTGATTCATTTTTTAGCTCAAGTATATTAAACTTTGAATTACCTGGACTTGCAAATCTCACTGTCTGTTCCCTAGTGCCACTTAATATTACCTTATGATTTCCACCTGCAGC
>VLTH01000002.1:2094776-2280873 GCA_008125075.1 Acetivibrio alkalicellulosi
TTATTGTGCTGTTTGTTATTTTAAATCCACTCTCCACTATAAAATCAACTACTCATATTCCAATTTGATGATACTATTTCAAACAATTTTATTGGATTTTCATTTCTTATAAAATTATTAACTGACAGTGCACTTGCAAAATCTATACCTTCCTCTGATTCATTTTTTAGCTCAAGTATATTAAACTTTGAATTACCTGGACTTGCAAATCTCACTGTCTGTTGCCTAGTACCACTTAATATTACCTTATGATTTCCACCTGCAGCAAAATTGCTAATTGATCCAGATATCTGCCTAAAATCCCCTTTTACTTCCAGTATGCCTTCTCTCAAATAACTTGAATGTCCATATCTGCTTGCTGTATAAAAACTTCCTCCCACATATACATAATCATTTTCTTTTGTCATAATTATGCATCCCCAACATTCTCCGTATGTTACATCTCCACTTGCATTTGTACTCTCTGTCTGTATCCGGTAGTCTCCTTCTATATATATTTCTCCTCCATTTACATTGAGAACTTCGCTTTGTTGTATCATGTTACCCTTTACTTGTAGCTCTCCTCCTCCTATGTCTATACTACTACTAGTATTTAGTTTGCCATTTACAACTAGCTTTCCACCACCTAAGTTTATATTTCCACTGCTGGTTAGGCTTCCATCTATATCTATTGTATGTCCATTCATATTTATTGTGCTGTTTGTTATTTTAAATCCACTCTCCACTATAAAATCACTACTCATATTCCAATTTGATGATACTATTTCAAACAATTTTATTGGATTTTCATTTCTTATAAAATTATTAACTGACAGTGCACTTGCAAAATTTATACCTTCCTCTGATTCATTTTTTAGCTCAAGTATATTAAACTTTGAATTACCTGGACTTGCAAATCTCACTGTCTGTTCCCTAGTGCCACTTAATATTACCTTATGATTTCCACCTGCAGCAAAATTGCTAATTGATCCAGATATCTGCCTAAAATCTCCTTTTATTTCCATCGTCCCTTCTCTCAAATAACTTGAATGTCCATATCTGCTTGCTGTATAAAAACTTCCTCCCACATATACATAATCATTTTCTTTTGTCATAATTATGTATCCCCAACATTCTCCGTATGTTACATCTCCACTTGCATTTGTACTCTCTGTCTGTATCCGGTAGTCTCCTTCTATATATATTTCTCCTCCATTTACATTGAGAACTTCGCTTTGTTGTATCATGTTACCCTTTACTTGTAGCTCTCCTCCTCCTATGTCTATATTACTACTAGTATTTAGTTTGCCATTTACAACCAGATTTCCACCACCTAAGTTTATATTTCCACTACTGATTAGGCTTCCATCTATATCTATTGTATGTCCATTCATATTTATTGTGCTGTTTGTTATTTTAAATCCGCTCTCCACTATAAAATCACTACTCATATTCCAATTTGATGACACTATTTCAAATAATTTTATTGGATTTTCATTTCTTATAAAATTATTAACTGACAGTGCACTTGCAAAATTTATACCTTCCTCTGATTCATTTTTTAGCTCAAGTATATTAAACTTTGAATTACCTGGACTTGCAAATCTCACTGTCTGTTCCCTAGTGCCACTTAATATTACCTTATGATTTCCACCTGCAGCAAAATTGCTAATTGATCCAGATATCTGCCTAAAATCTCCTTTTATTTCCATCGTCCCTTCTCTCAAATAACTTGAATGTCCATATCTACTTGCTGTATAAAAACTTCCTCCCACATATACATAATCATTTTCTTTTGTCATAATTATGTATCCCCAACATTCTCCGTATGTTACATCTCCACTTGCATTTGTACTCTCTGTCTGTATCCGGTAGTCTCCTTCTATATATATTTCTCCTCCATTTACATTAAGAGCTCCATTTTGATGTATCAAGTTACCCTTTATTAGAAGCTTATTTCCATTTAAATCTAAAGTCCCCCCATTTAAATACATACTGCCTTCAATAACCATATCCTCATCTAATGTTAAATTACTATTAATTATAGTAGCTTCATGTGATAATATTGATACTGCTGGTATTTCCAAGGGTTCTAATTTTAGTACAGTTTCTTCTGTTGTATCAGGTACTTTTATAGGATCTGTCATTTCTAGTTCTTGTTCTTCAACAGGCATTTCTGTTGGATCTTGTTCTTCAACAGGCATTTCTGTTGGTTCTTGTTCTTCAACAGCTTGGTCTGTTGACTCATCTTTTTCTAAAAGCTTTATTATTTCTATAGACTCTGGAATTACTTCTCCTATTATATCTTCTAGCTTTACAATGTCCGTTGATTCTATAGGTTCTTGTATTTCGTGTTGCATTGGCTCTTGTACCACCACATAATCTTCTGTTAGTTCAGGTAATTCTATAGGCTCCATTATATCTATAGCCTCTAAAACTTTTATATCTTCAAGTATTGGCTTTTCTTTTAATTCTAGCTCTTCCATTATATTTGGTACTGATTTTATATCCTCTGTTTGTATTGAAAACATTTTTTCCTGAGATATTTTTTCTTGCTCATTTGAATAATTAATAGTATAAGTAAGTGTTTCCAAGGCATGGCCAAAAGTCAACATAATAACCAACATAAAAATTAAAACTACCTTCATCTTTTTTTTCAAATTTAATTCCTCCCCAAAATCAATAAATTTTTCATCCCTAAAAACAACAAAATCATTGTGAAAACAAAAATTTGTATACACTATATAACATCATTCTAAATTAAATCTTATTATTATCTATTGAGATTTTTAAAGAGAATAGCACAAAATAAATTTTACGAAATATTAATTATTAGAAACTTGTATTTATATAGTATTTTATTGAACATATTATATCACTTTATAAAATAAAAAAAAAGTACTAAAAGTAACATTTTTTATTTTTGTTGGAATATAAATCATCTTCATTAAAATGTACTTTTAATACTTATTAAACTTAAGCACTTATGTCAAACACTTATATCCCAGTGTATGTAACAAAAGTGAAGAAAATATGCACTCTATCCGTTGCAACTATATAAAGTTAAAGAATACGAGCATTCTGATTAAAATTTCACCCTTTTCCCCTATAATACCCTTAGTTGAGGCATGGGTTGTAAAATTTTCTTAAGAAAACTTCCTGTATATGATCCTTCAACTTTAATTATCTCTTCTGGTGTACCTTGAGCAACTAAATATCCTCCTTTATTTCCACCTTCAGGACCTAAGTCAACAATGTAATCTGATGTCTTTATAACATCTAAATTATGTTCGATTACTACAACAGAATTACCCCCATCAACTAATCTTTGAAGAATATCTATTAACTTGTGTACATCAGCTGTATGAAGTCCAGTTGTTGGTTCATCAAGTATATACATGGTTTTTCCAGTGCTTCTTTTAGAAAGCTCTGTTGCAAGCTTTACACGTTGTGCTTCTCCTCCTGAAAGAGTTGTTGATGGTTGTCCCACTTTAATATATCCTAGACCTACATCGTGTAATGTCTGAAGTTTCCTTTGTATCTTAGGAATATTCTTGAAAAATTCAAGAGCATCTTCAACAGTCATATCAAGTATTTCAGCAATGCTTTTACCCTTATATCTCACTTCAAGTGTCTCTCTGTTATATCTTTTGCCCTTACATACTTCGCAGGGAACGTAGACATCTGGCAAGAAATGCATTTCGATTTTAATTATTCCATCTCCTCTGCATGCTTCACAACGGCCACCCTTCACGTTAAAACTAAATCTCCCTGCTTTATATCCTCTAACTTTTGATTCTGTAGTACCAGAAAATATATCTCTAATAATATCAAATACACCTGTATATGTTCCAGGATTAGACCTTGGTGTACGACCTATAGGAGATTGATCTATATCAATAACCTTGTCTAGATGCTCAAGACCTTTAATATAATCATGATTTCCTGGTGTCATTTTAGCCTTATTTAATTCATTTGCAAGCTTTTTATAAAGAATCTCATTTACAAAAGAACTTTTACCTGACCCAGATACTCCTGTTATACAAGTAAATACTCCTAAAGGTATCTTAATGTCAATATTTTTTAAATTGTTTTCTTTAGCCCCAACTACTTCAATCCATTTTCCATTTTGCTTACGCCTTTTTTCTGGAATTTCAATATATTTTCTACCACTTAGATATTGACCTGTAACAGAATCCGGACTCTGCTTTATTTCTTCAATAGTCCCCTTTGCAACAATTTGTCCACCATGTACTCCTGCTCCTGGACCTAAATCTATAATGTAATCAGATGCATACATTGTATCTTCATCATGTTCTACAACTATTAAAGTGTTTCCTAAGTCTCTCATTCTTTTGAGGGTCTTTAAAAGCCTCTCGTTATCCCTTTGGTGGAGTCCAATACTTGGTTCATCTAATATATATAACACACCCATAAGACCCGAGCCTATTTGAGTAGCAAGCCTTATCCTTTGAGCTTCACCGCCTGAAAGGGTTCCTGCAGATCTTGATAAAGTAAGATAATCTAATCCTACATCAACTAAAAATCCCAATCTCTCATTTATTTCCTTTAAAATCTGATGAGCTATTAATCTATGTCTTTCTGATATATTAATGTTCTCAAAAAAGTCCTTAACTTCCCCTACTGGTATAGAACATACTTCATGTATATTTTTAGCTCCAACGGTAACTGATAAACTCTCTTTTTTTAATCTGGCACCATTACATTCTGAACATGAGTTATTGCTCATAAATGCCTCATAATACTGTTTCATACCATCAGACTGGGTTTCCTTATAACGCCTTTCTAGGCTATTTATTACACCTTCAAAGGCGGCCATAAAAGTTCCTTTTCCATATTCCTTCTCATACTTTACAGTTATCTTTTGTCCCTTTGTTCCATAAAGTATAATATCTAAAATATGTGACGGAAGTTCTTCAATTGGAGTTGATACACTGAAATTATAATGCTTTGCTAAAGCATTTATATACATTCTTGCATAACCATCCTCTTTTCCTATATTCCATCCACCAACACTTATAGCTCCAGCTTCTAAAGACAGTTTTTTGTTAGGTATCACCATATCAGGGTCAATCTTTAGCAAGGTTCCTAATCCACTGCAATTAGGACATGCCCCAAAGGGATTGTTAAAGGAAAACATCCTTGGAGCAAGTTCTTCCATACTTATTCCACAATCATTACAGGCAAAATTCTGGCTAAAAAGAATTTCTTCTTTACCAATTACATCAACAATAAGAATTCCACTACTCAAATTAAGCACAGTTTCTATGGAATCAGCAAGTCTTTTGTGTATATCAGCTCTTACAACTATCCTGTCTACTACTATTTCAATGTTATGCTTTTTATTTTTGTCAAGGTTAATAGGATCATTTATATCCATAACCTGTCCATCTACTCTGATCCTTACGTATCCTCCCTTTTTTATATCTTCTAAAAGTTTGTGATATTCTCCTTTTCTCCCCCTTACTACTGGAGCCAAAAGTTGTATTTTTGTTCCCTCTTCAAGTTCCATAATGTGGTCAACCATTTGATCTACAGTTTGCTGTGAAATCACCTTACCACATGAAGGACAATGAGGTATTCCTATTCTTGAGTACAAAAGCCTTAAATAATCATATATTTCTGTTACTGTACCCACTGTAGATCTAGGATTTCTACTGGTAGTTTTCTGATCAATTGATATTGCCGGGGATAATCCTTCTATATAATCTACGTCAGGTTTCTCCATTTGTCCCAAAAACTGTCTTGCATATGCAGACAAAGACTCAACATAACGTCTTTGTCCTTCAGCATAAATAGTATCAAATGCTAACGATGACTTTCCCGAGCCACTAAGTCCGGTAATAACAACTAATTTATCCCTTGGAATTTCAACATTTATGTTTTTAAGATTGTGCTCCCTTGCACCTTTTATTAAAATTTTGTCCCTTATCATTTTTACACCTGATTTCTTTAATTTATATTATTTTAATATTTATTTTTTGTATTTACCAAGTAATATTATATCAGATATATTTAAAAAATCAAACATAAGTTCGCTTTAAGTGCGTGTAATAAATGTGAAGAAAAATATTCCTACAAACTCAAGGTGCGCAGTTTAGATCTATGCACACCTACACAAAAAAAATTGACAAATTAAAACTATTATAGTAGTCTTGTAATGTAAACTATCATAGTAGTCTAAGAGTATTTAGGAAATTTTAAATATTATAATTGTGAGGAAATGTTTATGAGTAAATTTATAAAAATAATATCAATAGTTGGCTTTTTAATTGCTGGTGTAGGTGCGATTATAAAATATCTTCACGAATTGGGATATGGTATAAATCTGATTGAAAATTATAATAAACTTGAAAATAGCTTTTCATCTTTTGCTATTACAATACTCAGAACATTAACGTGGAAAGAGTGGAAAGATTTATATTTATATTTATTTCTTGTTATATGCTTAAATTTAATTCTTCTATTTTTTAAAAAAAACTTAAAGTTTTACACCTTAGTATCACTTATCATACCAACTTCACTATTTATGTTTTTTATAGTCTTGAGTATTAAATATATTTCAATTTTTCAAATGAGTATAATATCGTTAAGCATAGTATATATTTTTATTTATTTATTATTACTCAAAATAAAAGCAAATTGGTATATTGTATCATTAGTAAATTGTTTTTATATTTTTACATATATTAATTGGCTAGAAATTCTTAATATATCAATATTATTAAGCCCTAGAAATCCTTTCATGTCGTATCACCCTATAGAATTTAAATTTAATGATCCTATAAGATATAATATTGAGAATAGGTTTAATTTTGGAGCTATTGGTTATTTTGTTTCAAATGCTGGAATAATTGTTGTCATACTGTCAATAGCAGTGCTAATTATTCTCAATAGAACTAAAAGAACAAATTCGCCATAGGATAAGATTAACACAAAAGCAGTTTGGAGCATGCTTTGGTGTGGGTAGACGAGCTGTTGGGAGGTGGGAGTCAGGAAGGAGTAAGGTTATCAAGGAGGTATTTGATAAGATGGAGGAATTTAGTTCGTTGTAAAAGCAGTGTATATGTTAAATGTCAGTGGTCAAATTAAAATACTTAATTTTTGGATAAGGGTAACTAGCAAAGAGTAAATTATAAATCAAAATTCCTCCTAAATTCTGAAATATGAATTCTGAATTTTTTGGTATATAAAGATATGATAGTAAAACTAATTTAAAGTTTCTATTAATCATTCATATATTTAAACCGATATATATAAAAATTTAACGAAAGGAGAAGTATGATATAATTTTTTATATCATACATAAAGTAATATGATTATTTATGATAAAGAATTTTGCAGAATTGAGTTTAATAAAGACAAAGGTGTTTTATCTCAGCATTGGAATGGATTTACTGATTCAGAAAGTTTTAAAGAAGCTATTATGTTTACGTTAGACTTTTTTCAAAAAGAACCTTCTGCTAAATATCTTATTAGTGATACCCTAAATCAAAAAGCAGTACGTCCAGAAGATGGTGAGTGGGTGGCAAAAGAAATTAATCCCCTTCTTGTAAAAGCTGGCCTGAAAAAAATGGCTTTTGTTATGCCACAGAATGTAATTACTCAAATAGGTGTAAAAAACTTTTCTACAAAAACTGATGCTCCTATGAATATTAATTTTCTAACTACTTTTGAAGATGCACTTAAATGGATTATAAGTTAATGATGTGAAGAAACTCAATGGGCTATCTATATGTTACATTTTTACTCTTAGATGTTCATAACAAAGAAATCCAACAAACTAATTTAAATCTTATTATAAAGAGGATAAATATGAAATTAAAAAATCTTATAATTATATTGTCAATAATATATTTGTCTGCATTAATTTCTGGTATTTATTCATGTTATAGTGTAAATAACAGCTTAGAAATTGCAGGCAAATATAATTTGTTTTTTAAAAACATGTTGATACTGTCATCTGTAATTATTTCAAATTTGATGATTTTTTTTGTAATTATTTTTTACTTATTTAAGAGTTACATTAAACCAGTCCGTAAACTAAAAGATGCCACACATCAAATAAGTAACGGTAATTTAAATATAAATTTGAATTTGAATACAAAAAAAGAAGTTGACCAATTAACATCATATTTTAATGGGATAGTTTCATGTTTTAATGAAGTTATGAACAAAATCAAAGAGATTACTGACTCAATACTTAAATATAGTTCTTATTTAAAGAAAAGTTCAACAGACTCCGTCGAGTCTTTTGATGCAATATTTCTTTCACTTCAGGATATTGCAAGAGGTTATGAGGAACAGGCATATGAATCTGAGAAAACTTCTTATGTAGCAAAAAAACTAGGCAGTGAAATTGAACTAGCTGTAAAAAGATCCTCTGAAGTAGAGCAAATTACAAATATTACAAAAGGTTTAAGTGTAAAATCAAAAGATATTGTTGACGTTATGATAAACAATGCTGAAGAAACAAAAAAAATAACTAGTGTATTTTTAGAAAACACCATTAATTTAAATGAAAATACAAAACAGATTAGGGATATTAATTCTATTATTACTACAATAATTAAAAAGATAAACTTACTTTCGTTAAATGCTTCTATTGAAGCTGCAAAATTTGGAAATGCCGGGCAAGGCTTTGCATTTATAGCTAGTGATATGAGAAATCTTGCAAATCAATCTAAAAACTCGGCAAAATTGATTGAATCTATACTTGATAGCATTCAGATAAAAACTAAATTATCATTAGAAACATCAAATATGGCACATAAAATAGTTGATGAACATATGAGTTCAGTATATTCGGTTCAAGACCTATTTCAAGAGATTTCTTGTTCTATGGACAGTATTATATCTAAAATAACCGAAATGAATACTAGTATTAAAAAAATAGATGATTTCAAGCTGGAAACAATTAATTCCATTACATCAATTGCAGCAGTTACACAAGAAAGTGCTGCAACAAGTCAGGAAATTTGTGCAACTTCAGAAAATCAAAAAAATGCTGCTACTGAAATAAAAGAATTTGCAGAAAAATTATATACAGTCTGTGAAGAACTTGCAAAAACACTTAACATATAAAAATTCATCCAAAGTAAATATGATGGTCATTGGAACGTAGGAAGGCAAGTTGTATATAGGAGAAAACCTAGTAAACAATAATTTTGAAATTTTTCTTTCATTTTATTATAAAGTCTTTTAACCTGCATCTTTAGCTCAACTTCTTACCACTGATTCTGAGTCATGACATATACATCAATTAAAGAAATTTCATTACCATCTCTGTCAATACCTATAGGGTCTTGCAGAGAGACCTCACTTTGGATTTTCTTATTTGATCTAATTTGCATAAGTATTTCATTAGCTAAACGGGTTCACTCAAGTTTATTTTTTATTTCATTTATCTTATCCCTTAGCTCTGCTGCTCTTTCAAATTGCAAATTAGCTGCTGCTTCTTTCATTTCCTTTGATAATTTATCTACAAGTTTCAATGCTGCATCTTTATCCATTTCTTCCACATCACCATAAACAGAGTATTTAACTTCATCCTCTGCCACTTTTGTTGCTTCAATTACGTCACGAATTCCCTTCTCAATACTCCTTGGAGTAATGCCATGAAGTTGATTATACTCCACTTGTATTTTTCTTCGTCTGTTTGTTTCACTTATGGCTTTTCTCATTGACTCAGTTACTACATCGGCATACATTATAACTTTACCTTCAACATTTCTTGCAGCCCTTCCAATAGTTTGAATAAGTGATGTCTCTGAACGTAGAAATCCTTCCTTATCTGCATCAAGTATAGTTACAAGAGATACCTCTGGAAGATCTAACCCTTCTCTTAAGAGATTTATCCCAACTAACACATCAAATACACCAAGACGCAGCTCTCTTATTATTTCCATTCTCTCAATAGTATCTATGTCTGAGTGTAGATACTTAACCTTAAAATCCATCTCATTTAAATAGTTAGTAAGATCCTCGGCCATCTTTTTTGTAAGTGTTGTTACAAGCACCCTGTGATTTTTTTCAATTCTTTCGCCTATTTCTCCAATAAGATCATCAATCTGTCCTTTAACAGGCTTTACAATCACCTCAGGATCAATAAGTCCAGTTGGCCTTATTATCTGCTCAACTTCTTGCTTAGAATTTGCTTTTTCATATTTTGCAGGTGTTGCACTAACAAATACAATCTGATTTATTCGCTCTTCAAATTCACTAAACTTAAGTGGTCTATTGTCATATGCCGAAGGTAGCCGGAATCCATACTCAACTAGAGACTGTTTTCTAGATCTATCACCATTATACATTGCACCTACTTGTGGAATAGTAACATGTGATTCATCAATTACCATTAAGAAATCCTTTGGAAAATAATCAATAAGGGTAAAAGGAGAGCTCCCAGGTTTCCTGCCACTTATGTGTCTGGAGTAATTTTCTATACCTTGACAAAAACCAACTTCTTGCATCATTTCAATATCATATCTTGTCCTTTGTTCAAGCCTTTGTGCCTCTAAAAGCTTTTCTTCATCCTTTAGCTCTTTTAATCTCTCTTCGAGCTCTTGTTCAATTGATATAATAGCCCTTTCCATCTTAGCTTTTGTTGTAGCATAGTGGGATGCTGGAAAAATAGCTGCATGAGATCTTACTCCTGTTATTTCTCCTGTAAGAGAGGCAACCTCAGTAATTCTCTCAATTTCATCTCCAAAAAACTCAACTCTTAATACTTCTTCTGAAGAAGATGCTGGAAAAATCTCCAGAACATCTCCCCTAACTCTGAATCTTCCTCTTCTAAAATCTATATCATTTCTGTCATACTGAATATCTACAAGTTTTCTTATTATTTCATCTCTGTCCTTTTGCATCCCAGGTCTTAAAGAAAGCATAAGTTCAGTATAATCCTCTGGATCTCCCAAACCATATATGCAAGAAACGCTGGCTACAATTATCACATCTCTTCTTTCTAGAATAGCCGCCGTTGCAGAGTGCCTTAGCTTATCTATCTCGTCATTTATTGATGAGTCCTTTTCAATATAGGTATCGGTAGAAGGAATATATGCCTCTGGTTGATAGTAATCATAATAACTAACAAAATACTCAACACAGTTATTTGGAAAAAACTCTTTAAATTCACTACAAAGCTGTGCAGCTAAAGTTTTATTATGGGCTATCACTAATGTGGGTTTTTGAACCCTTTCAATAACATTTGCCATTGTAAATGTTTTTCCTGATCCAGTAACCCCTAAAAGAGTTTGTTCCTTTAATCCTATATTTAGTCCTTCAACCAATTTATCTATAGCCTTTGGTTGATCTCCACAAGGCTTATAATCTGATGCTATTTTAAATTCAGGCATAAAAATACCCTCCTAATTGTTATATAAGATAAAATAATTATACCACAAATTTTTATTTACAAACATATGTTTGGGAATTTAAATTTTTTAACTTTGTTCCAAAACTTCTAGTTAAAAAAAGATGGACATTTTGTCCATCTTTTTTTATACACCTATCTTTAACTGATAGTCTTCCTCATCTTCATCCTTTAAGTAACAACCTACAGCAGGTATGTTTTTTGTCCTGTAGTAATCAAGATCCTTAAATCCAACCTCTTCTATACTTTTAACTTTTGTCATTACACTTTCCTTTTTAGCTTTAAGCACCTGCACTCCCTGGGAATCTCTAGTTGACTTTGAATTAATATTTGAAGTATTAAAAATCAATACTTTATCAAGGCTACTAAATGCAACCAATTCCTTGTCCTCTAAAATATGTGATATATAAACAAGTTTTGATAAATCACAGTATCCATTGGCAAGTTTTTTTCTATTAGTTTTTGTGGCGTAACTGCTTAAATCAATTTTAGCCATTTTACCATTTTCAAAGGCAAATAACATATATCCCTTGTATTCATCTGTTGCAACCATATATATTATACTCTCTCCCTCTTCTAATCCTAAAAGGTTTGCAAGATATAATCCTAAGCTGCTGGCTTTACAGTCTTCAAGCTCAAATACCTTTATTTTGTATACAGTATGTTTATCTGAAAACAATAATAAATCAGTTTTGTTACGAGTTTCCAGTTCTTGAATTATTTCATCATCATCCTTTAGTTTGTGCTCAGGATTACTTCTCAAGGAAGTCAAAGGTATTTTCTTCATGTAATTGTGGTCTGTTAAAAATAATTTTAAATTATAGTCTTCTATAAGATGCTCATGGGTTATCTCTTCAACATGCTCTTCATGTATTATTTCAGTTTTTCTGGCTGTGCCATACTTCTTAGATACATCGTTTAACTGTTTGACTATTATTTTCTTTATCTTTTTTTCGCTAACATAAGTTTCTTTTAGATCTGCAATGTCATTTTGAAGGTCTTCAATCTCACTTACACGATTTAAAATATACTCCTTATTTAAATTTCGGAGCTTTATTTCAGCAACAAACTCTGCCTGTACCTGATCTATGCTAAAACCATCCATTAAGTTAGGTACTACAAGTGCATCCTCTTCAGTATTTCTTATTATTCTAATTGCTTTATCAATATCTAAAAGAATCTTCTCTAAACCAAGAAGCAAATGTAATTTATCCGACTTCTTTTTTATATCGTAGGCAATTTGTCTTTTTATACAGTTAATACGAAAGATAATCCACTCTTTTAATATGTCCTTTATTCCCATAACTCTAGGACGTCCATTAATTAAAATATTAAAATTACAACTAAAACTATCCTGAAGAGGTGTAAACTTAAATAGTTTATTCATTAAAGCATCTGGATCGGTATTTTTTTTGATGTCAAATGTAATTTTAAGCCCCTTTAAATCAGTTTCATCCCTCACATCTGAAACATCTTTTATTTTATTATTCTTAACAAGATCAATAACTGCATCTATAACAGATTCTGTAGTTGTTGTATATGGAATCTCATATATTTCTATACAGTTATTATCCTTGTCAAACCTATATTTTGCTCTGAGCTTAAACCCACCTCTTCCAGTATTGTATATCTGCTGCATTTCTTTTTCGTTGTATATTAGCTGTCCTCCTGAGGATAAATCAGGTGCTTTTAAGTAATCAATAATATTTATATCCTCATTGTTTATATATCCAATTGTAGCATCGCATACTTCCTTTAGGTTAAAGCTGCAAATATTACTTGCCATCCCTACAGCTATTCCCTGATTGGAACTAACCAAAATATTAGGGTATGTGGAAGGAAGAAGAACAGGTTCTTTCATTGTGCCATCATAGTTGTCAATAAAGTCAACAGTGTTTTTGTCAAGGTCTCTAAATAATTCCTCACATATTTTATCAAGCTTAACCTCTGTATAACGCGGGGCTGCAAATCTCATCTCTCTAGAATACTGCTTACCAAAATTCCCTTTTGAATCTATATAGGGGTGTAAAAGGGCATTATTACCCCTTGTCAATCTGACTAAAGTCTCATATATTGCCATGTCACCATGAGGATTAAGCTTCATAGTCTGTCCAACTACATTTGCAGATTTTGTCCTTCCACCTGTCAAAAGCCCCATTTTATACATAGTAAAAAGAAGTTTTCTATGTGATGGTTTCAAACCGTCTATCTCAGGAATTGCCCTTGATACAATAACGCTCATAGCATAAGGCATATAGTTTTTTTCAAGGGTATCTACTATTTTTTGTTCAATTATATTACTTGACTGCATATTCATTCACCTTTCTTTATGATAAGAGGACAAGTTATTGTCCCTTAACTTACATCTACCATATCCATGTACTTATGCCCATTTTCTTCTATGTGTAGCTTTCTTCCCTGAAGGTTATCACCTAAAAGAATATCAAAGTATTGTATCGTTCTTTCAATTTCATCAGGTACAACTTTAATAAGCTTTCTTGTCATTGGGTTCATGGTTGTTTGCCACATCATCTCAGGCTCATTTTCTCCAAGGCCTTTAGAACGCTGAAGTGAGTACTTTCCGTTTAATTTAGATAATATATCATTTTTTTCCTTATCGGAATAAGCAAAAAGTGTTTTATTTTTTGTAGTTATTTCAAATAGTGGTGATTCAGCAATAAAAACTTTCCCTGTATCAATTAGTGTAGGTACCAGTCTATAAAGCATTGCTAGTATTAAAGTCCTTATTTGAAACCCATCTACATCTGCATCTGTACATATTATTATTTTATTCCACTTAAGGTTATTAATATCAAAAGTGTGTAGATCTTTATTGTACTTTGTCTTTATCTCAACTCCACATCCTAGCACCTTTAACAAATCTACAATTATTTCATTTTTAAAAATACTATCATACTCAGCTTTTAAACAATTTAGTATCTTTCCTCTAACTGGAATTATTGCCTGGAACTCTGCATCTCTTCCAAGCTTACAAGCACCTAAAGCAGAATCTCCCTCTACAATATATAGTTCTCTTCTGCTTAAGTCCTTCGTTCTACAATCTACAAACTTTTTTACCCTATTTGATATATCAACGTTACCACTTAATTTCTTTTTTATATTTATTCTTGTCTTTTCAGCAGTTTCCCTACTTCTCTTGTTAACAAGAATTTGCTCAGCAATTTTATCACTTTCAAGCTTATTTTCAATAAAATATATTTCTAATTGCTGTTTTAAAAACTCTGTCATAGCATCTTGAATAAACTTATTGGTTATTGACTTTTTAGTTTGATTTTCATAACTAGTTTCAGTTGAAAAAGAGTTTGTAACTAGTATAAAACTGTCCTGTATGTCTTGAAAAGTAATTTTAGCCTCATCCTTATTGTATTTTCCTAAGGATTTGATATATTTATCTATCTCATATATAAAGGCATTTTTAACTGCCCTATCAGGAGATCCCCCATGCTCTAAAAAACTAGAATTATGGTAATACTCAAGTAAGTTTACCTCATTACTAAAGCAAAAAGCTATCTGCATTTTCACCTTATATTCAGGCTTGTCCTCCCTGTCCCTTCCTCTTGTTGTCGCCTCATAAAACTGAATCTCTGTAAACCCTTTGTCTCCACATACTTCTTTTATATAGTCAACTATTCCATTTTCATAACAGTATTCAAATGTCTGTTCTGACTCCTCATCAAACAACATAAATTTCAATCCTGCATTTACAACAGCTTGTTTTTTTAATATATTTGTATAGTACTGGAGAGATATGTTTATATCAGTAAAAACCTCCAGATCAGGTCTCCACTTGATAATTGTTCCTGTCTCCCCACTACTATGCTTTTCTTTCTTAAGTCCTCCTATATTTTCACCTTTCTCAAAGTGAAGAGAGAACTTAAAACCATCCCTTAAAACAGAAACATCCATATATTCAGAGCTATACTGAGTTGCACAGCTTCCCAAACCATTTAATCCAAGACTGAATTCATAATTCTCCCCAGTATTGTTTTTATATTTTCCTCCTGCATATAACTCACAAAAAACAAGTTCCCAGTTATAGCGTTTTTCGTTTTCATTATAGTCAAGAGGAATGCCTCGTCCATAATCTCTCACTGTAACAGAAAAATCCTTATGCCTTATAACCTCAATAACTTTTCCATACCCCTCTCGGGCTTCATCTATAGAATTAGAAAGTATTTCAAAAACAGAGTGTTGGCAGCCCTCAATGCCATCTGAACCAAAGATAACAGATGGTCTAAGCCTTACCCTGTCAGCACCCTTTAAAGATGTTATACTTTCATTCCCATATTTCACTGTTTTGTTTTGTCTCACCATATCAATTTAGCCACTCCCATTACATTTTTATACCTTTTGCATCTTACACTTATATCATCTAAAATCCAGCTTATATCAAACCTATGTTCGTGTCAAGATATTGCCTTAATAAAAAATTATATTGTAAAATTTCTTTTTGTTATTGCTAAAATACACATTTTATAATATAATATACTTCCAGACAAAAACCAATTACTTACGTTACTTCTCATAAATTCTTTATTCACATGATATATTTATACGCAAGTCGTATTCTATAAAAGATTATCCAGTAACCCAAAATAGTAATAACATATTTTAAAAGGAGTGATATAATTTGAATGATTTGTGTAATTTAAAACTAAATTGGGATGTAACAAGGATAGACTCTATCTATCAGATTGAAATGTTAGATACAAAAGACTTTGGCTCTTACATATTTGAATTTTTACTTCCAAACCTTCAAAAGAGTTATAAACATACAAAGCAATATCTTTCTACTAGTTCTAGAAAGAATATTTATAGCATAAAGAAACTTTTAGCCGATCTTATTCCAGACCATAATTGTGTCAAAATATCTACAAATGAAGATGTGGGATCTGAATACTTTACAAAATATGAAGCACTATTCTCACTAACCGAAAGCTTAAATTTAATCTATTTTTTTTCAGCAATAGTAAAAGAAAAAATAAATTCTATATATTCAGATTCAGAATATAAATTATTATTGCGTACTATTATGAAATTGACTCAGCCTATTCGACGAGATATTCAACATCTTATTGAAGTTGACTAATGAAAGTAAAACGTTAATTATACAAATGTATTTTTATACTATCCTTGACGGGTGCATATTATTTAAGTGAAGAAGAATGTGGAAGAAACATTGTGAAGCAAGTCTTAGAGCCATTTAATGGGGCGCGGAAAGGGTGAGCATAAAAGTTTGCTTTTTAGCAAACTTTTTGTAAAAATACAATTTTCCTTTTTATACCACAATAACTTACTAATTTGATTGCAGCTTATCTTCGATATGTTATTAATATTTACAATATATTCATAACATAAAAATTCGACTTATATATAAAAATATTACATGAGGTGATATTTTTATATGAAAAAAAGAATTGTTTTAATTTTAGCTTTTATTTTGGTGTTTACATCAAATGTCTTTGCTAAACCAATAGAATATACTGTTAAACCTGGTGATAGTTTATGGAAAATTGCTGTTAAACATGAAATAGGTTTAAGCGAGATAATTTCAGCAAATCCACACATTAAAAACCCTGCTCTTATTTATCCTGGGCAAAAAATAACAGTACCCAATATTGATGATGTAAAGGCACAAGAAAACGAAGTTATACGACTTGTTAATGCTGAAAGATCAAAAAATGGACTTCCTGCATTAAAAGCAAACTGGCAAGTTTCTAGAGTAGCAAGATACAAATCACAAGACATGGTTGACAAAGGTTATTTCTCACATACTTCGCCTACTTATGGTTCTCCATTTAGAATGATGGAATCCTTTGGAGTGAAATTTTCAACTGCTGGTGAAAACATTGCAATGGGACAAAGAACTCCTGCAGAAGTTATGAATGCATGGATGAACTCACCTGGCCATAGAAACAACATCTTAAGTCCATCATTCACCGAGATAGGTGTGGGTCTTGCTAAAGCAGCTAATGGAAGGACATACTGGACTCAAATGTTTATAAAACCTTAGTATGCTATTTTATTCTTCCTAAAAATATTGTCTATAAAGCAAACTTTTTAGAAAATATTCCTAGTGGGAATTGCTACTTTATACTCAGACATAGTTGCCATATGTTAAATCTGTTATTTAAATCACAACTATAATAAAAAGTGAGGAGGCCACCAAGCCCCCTCACTTTTTATTAATTATTTTACTACATTTCAATATTTCTAATCAAAGGCTATTTATTAGGTTGTTTAATTGTAATAAATAACTAAATTTTTATCTTTAGTTCTCTTTATTTTTAGTCATAATAATTGTTGTATTCTATGTTAATTTCGTGTTAAAATTAATAGGGTCATTTTAAACCGTAATAAATATTAGTGTAAATTTTGATTAGACATTCATCATCAAAAAGCTCATCAACATTTGATGAAAAGTATAATGAGAATGAATGTCTATGTACATGTTTGCGAAATATAACAAATTACAAGGGCATTGTATTAAAAGCTTCTATTTTGAAAAGTATCTTCAGAATAGTATTATAAATATTTATATATGTTTTAAGGGGGAAAACTTGTGTCAGATATTCAAAGTATTATTTTTGGTCTTTTAGGAGGTTTAGCTGTATTTATTTATGGTATGAACCTTATGGGGGATGGTCTTCAAAAAGCTGCAGGTGAACGATTAAGGCGAATTTTAGAAATATTAACCAGTAATCCATTTATGGGTGTGCTTATGGGAATAATAGTAACAATGATGCTTCAAAGTAGTACAGCAACTACTGTTATGGTAATAGGCTTTGTAAGTGCAAAACTCATGACTTTACCTCAAGCTATAGGAGTCATTCTAGGAGCTAATATTGGAACCACCATTACAGCTCAGTTAATTGCCTTTAAAATAGGCCACTATGCTTATATAATAGCTGCTTTAGGCTTTATTTTCTACTTCTTTTTCAACAAAAAAATAGTAAAATATCTAGGTCAAACTGTTTTTTCTTTTGGCCTTTTATTTATAGGTCTTAACATAATGAATGATGCAATGAAACCATTATCTCAAAGTGCAATGTTTGAAGATATAATTCAACAAATATCATCATCTTCTTTGTTAGGTCTTGTTGTAGGAGCTTTATTAACTCTTGTTGTTCAAAGTAGTAGTGCTACAATAGCTGTTTTACAAAACCTCGCTGAACAACCTGATGCAGATGGACAAGCTATAATCACTCTTAAAGCCTCCTTACCAATCCTTTTTGGAAGCAACATTGGAACAACAATAACAGCTACATTAGCAGCTATAGGCGCTAGGATAAATGCAAAAAGAGCAGCATTAGCACACTCAATATTTAATGTGGCAGGTGCAGTTGTTTTCATGATGTTCATTCCTGTTTTTGCTAATTTTGTGGTTTTTATTTCTCCTAAAGGAACAGAAACTGATATTATTGCAAGACAAATAGCAAATGCACACACTTCATTTAACATAATAAACACTCTTATATGGATACCTTTAATTTCTCTGCTTGCAAAAACTGTTACATTTTTTGTTAGAGGTCAGGAAGATACAATAGAAAAAAGGGTTCTATACCTTGACTATAAAATCTTAAATAATGCTTCTATTGCAATGGATCTTGCAACAAAAGAACTTACCCGGATGGCAACTTTAGCACAACAGATGATGGAAAATTCAAAAAAAGCTTTTATTGAAGAAGATATGGAATGTGCAAAAAAAGTACATGAGATTGAAGAAATAGTGGACATGCTTCAGTGTGAAATAGTGAAGTTTCTTTCTACCATGCTTTCCCAGTCTAGCCTTACCGATCGTCAATCAATCAGACTTGCAGGTCTTATGCATGTAACAAATGATATTGAGCGTATGGGTGATCATTGTAAAAATATCGCCGAATTCGCAGTAGAAAAAAAAGAAGGTAACCTGCCTTTTTCAGAAGAAGCTATCAACGACATAACAGAAACTTTTCATAAATTAAATCAAATGGTTAATGACTCAATTTTGTCATTAAGCCACGATAATACAGCTATTGCAAAAAAAGTTTTGTCAGAGGAATATGAAATTGATGACATTGAGGTAAAACTCCGCAACAGACATATTAAAAGACTAAATTCTGGACTTTGTAATCCTATTTCGACAATAATATTTATAGAATTAATTCATAATTTAGAACGAATAGGTGACCATTGTAATAATATTGCAGAAGCAGTTTTGCATGATCTAGAAAACAGACCTACTCACGGAGATTCACAATGTTGTGAAGTTGTAAAAAAGTAATTTAACTTAGTGAACATAGGGGCCTTAAGTAGAGATTCCATTTCACCTAAAGATTATTCTATGACTCCATCTTATAGAAGGTGAAGTCATAGAATAAGATAAATCCTCAAGTAAGACCTAGTTCTTTACGCTTCTTTTCAATATGTTCTTTGTATATTTCAATAGTTTTCTCTGCATCCATTTCAACAACAACTTTGCCAAGTCCTAATGATTCTGTGGTCTCTGTAAGTGTTTTTACTACAACATCACTTCCTGTAATTGAGGGAACTGGAGCTACATGAACCAGCCATCCCAAAGCAACAGCTGTACAAGCATCAGCTACTGCTTTTTGCTCAAGGTACTCAGGAGCTCCAATAACAAGTGGTAACATATTGGTATCAACATCTAGCTCATCTGCTATTTCCTTAGCGGTCTGAGTCATTTTTCCTATATCAACACAAGCCCCATAAGTGAGCACAGGAGGTATACCAAGCTTAGTACATACTGCTTTAAGGCCTTCTCCCGCTTCATTTGCAGCTTTCGGGTTTGTAAGCCCAGTATATTCCATTACTGCAGAAGTACAACCACCAGATAATACTAGTATATTATTTTCAATTAAACCCTTAGTTATTTTAAATATATTACTACCACCCTGACCATACCTGGCTGTAGTACATCCAACTATTGTCGCAATCCCTCTTATATTACCATTAACAATTTGCTCTATTAAGGGTTTAAAACTTCCTCCAAGTGCCTTTTTAACAGATTCTGTACTAAATCCTACCATACATTCAGAAACATGATTAGGAACATACGTTTTTCTTTTTGATGCTTTTCTATTTGAATATGCTTCTAGTGCCATATCTAAAGCTTTTTCTGCCTGTTCTTTCATCTTTTCAGGAATAAAGTCTATAGTTTCAGTCCCCTGAAGTTTTATTACAGGATGAACACTAAGAAGCTTAGTGCCAAATCTTTCAGCAAACAATGGCATAGTAGGTACTGTGCAATTGTAATCAAACATAAATAAGTCTATAACTCCTGTTGCCAACAAATACTCTTGAGATAACCATTCACCCTCTTGTCCTCCATAACCCTTTGTGTTATGAGTTCCTTCATAATTAATTAACTGCTGTCCTTCACAAACGTGACCTAAAATCTGTATGCCTTCAGCCCCCATATTTTTTGCCTTTTGCTGCCATTCATTTGTAGATGCTAAATCAATAGCTACATGAGCTAGTAAAGGCATATGTCCATTAGTTACTACATTTATCATGTTTTCCTTTAGAAGACCCATGTTTTGTTTTGTCATCTTAATTTCCTGGGTTCCCATAAGAATTTCCTGCATTATATTCAAAATAAATAATCCCTGATATTCATTGGCAATTCCTAGTCTTACACTATTTAATAAAAATTCTATAGGATCAGACCTGAAGTTTGTCATACAAGTTGTTTGAGAATAAGCAACTTCACTATAGCCTCCACCTGGAAATAACCCTAGTTTATTCCATAAATCTTTTCTCTTTGAAGGCGCAAATGCTTCTACAGTCCTCGAAGGAATATGATAAGGACCATGTATATCTTCAATAACCCAATTTGCAAAATCTACAGCTAATTGATTAATTGATTTGTCTATTTTAAGTCCAGCCATTTCAGAGAATTTTTTAAGTTTTTCTTCGTCTCTTATTTTAAGCCCGCTTTCAGGATGTTCACCTGCAGCTTTAAGTGTTCTAGCTGCTTGATGAGCATGAAAAATATTAGCGGATGTTCCTATTGTAACATGCCTGTACACAAAATTTCTTGCAACCATGGTATGAGCATCTACTCCACATGTTCCTCTTGGAGATTTTGTACTTATTCTACATGGACCATTTGCACATAGCTGACATGATAGTCCTTCTATACAGTATTTACATTGAGTAGGCTGTTGCTGTGCAAACCTATCAAATACATTTGTCATTTCCATATCATGTACAACCTGATACATTTCTCTCATTGCAGGATCTAGTATAACATTCAAAGGATATCCTTCTTTGGATTGATATTCCTTATTAATATGCTCTCTTTGCCACCTGTGAAGCATTTCTCCTTCTGGAGACTTTTCAATATTATTATAGTTTGTCTCTACGCTTTTATATGGATTAATATGAATTTTAGTATCATTATAATCCTCTGGTTTAAGCTGAGCCCCAAAAGTTTTATTATCTCCCCTCATTGTCTTTGCGCTTTTTTCATATGACTGTTTAATATCATTTTCAAACACGTTTTTCCTCCTATAAGTAAATTTTATTAAGTTTTTAATTATGAAATGTTGCTTTAAGATATAAAAGCGGCCAGAAGGCCGCCCTTTAGTTAGTGAGAATTGAAACTATAATTTCTGCCCTTATTGTTATCCCAGTTATTTGCACTATCTTTAAAAACAACATTGATGTTCATATTTTCATTATTAGGGATTAATGCTCTAAATGTTCTTTCTCCAATATTGTCCATTTGATAATACCTTATGTCATCCCAATGTTGGTTGTTGCCATAACTTACTACTGCATATACATCGTTTGCTCCGCTACTTGCCAGTAAACCATTATAGACAAGTCTAATATTTTGTCCTTCACTGCTTATGCTAACTCCTTGAGTTCTATGCTCATCAGAATAAAAATCCTCTGCAAACTCTGTAATAAACTCGCCACATCCACACATGGTACAACCCTCAGTTTCATCAAATCTTTCATCTAAGTCAAATTTAGGCATTAACAATTACCTCCATTAATGAATTGATTATTTCATAAATAGTTTTCTCATAGTTTTATAGAAATATATCAGTATATAAATTCTATTTGAGATTATTTAATTTATTTTTGTTATATTTTGCTATTTTCACAAAGATAGGCAGTCCTTAGCTAAAGCTAAAAATTAGGGCTTCAGGTGGAGTCTCTACTCCACTTGAAAGCTATAAGAACAACTCCACCTTTCTGAAGGTGGAGTCTTAAAGTATTACAAAACTTAGTACATAACAAGTTTTAAAAAGTTTTAAAAAGTATAAAATATTTGAAGCATGATAATTATACATATACCTATAATAATCTGCATTGGCATACCAACTTTTAGAAAATCAAAAAATTTATATTTACCTGCCGCCATAACCATTGCATTAGGAGGGGTTGCAACAGGAGTTGCAAATGCCATACTTGATGAAAAAGCAACAGCCATAACCATAGGAACAGGATTTACTCCCATTTGCTGAGCAGTTAAAATTGCAACAGGATATAACAGAACCGCTGTAGCGGTATTGCTTATAAATTGGCTAAAAAGTGATGCTATAACATATAGACCTGCTAGCACTGCTACAGGACCTATGGAACCAAGTCCGGTAATCAACACTTCAGATAAAAACTCTATCCCACCAGTTTTTTCTAATGCAGTAGCCATTGGAAGCATACACGCAATAAGTATAACAGTATGCCAATTAATAGAACGGTAAGCTTGGTCAGTTTGTCTCACGCATCTTGTTAGAAGCATTAAAAGAGCTGCTATTACTACTGCCATTACAGCAGGTAACCACTCAAAAACCATTACCAGCATCATACATAGCAAAATACTACCTGCAACGATAGATTTAATTGGATGTTGTATTGTAGACTCAGGTTTTTGTCCATGACTTAAAACGACAGTATGGCCCTTCTCTTCATGTAAAAGATTTATATCTTTCCATTTTCCATGAACCAACATAGTATCACCATACAATAGCTTTTCATTCTTAGATGGTCGCCTTGCATCTCCATATTGGTGTTTAATTGCAATAATAGTAAGACTATATTTATCTCTAAAATGAATATCCTCTATTGTTTGGTTGATCAGTTGGGACTGAGGTGTAAGTATTACTTCTGCTAACTGAGACTTATCTAATGTCAATTTCTTTTGTGCTTCAGATTCAACAATACTTATTCCAGTATCATTAATTAAATTATTTAAAGACTCTTTTTCACCATAAACAATTAAAATATCTTCACCTTCAATAAGATAATCAGGTCCTGCGGTAAATTGACGTGAGGGATTTGCAGAAGATAACAGAAAGCGTTTTTTTGAAAGATTTTTTATAGCCTCTAACACCGTTACATCATATTTAGAAGTCCATTGTAGTTCTTTTAGAGTTTTCCCAACTGAGCTATTACCTTCAGATACTTGAATACAATGAATAAAAGAACTTATATTATATTGCTCAATTAGGTCAATTTCATTAATTCTCTTTGAATTACCTGAAGCTTTCTCAATAGGCTTGTCAAGCATTCTACGACCAATAAACCATAGATATACAATTCCTATTATAAGAGAGATGCTTCCAATAGCAGTGAAAGAAAAAAAGGAAAGCCCTTCATAGCCATAATTAATCAAGCTCTCACTTCCTATCAAGTTAGGAGCTGTACCTATCAATGTTAATGTACCTCCCATACTACTTGCAAAAGCTAATGGAATAAGAAGCTTTCCAGGGGATATATGCATTTTCCCACAGAGACTCACAATTACAGGAAGAAGTATGGCAACTGTGCCAGTATTACTCATAAATCCACTTAACACAGCAACTAATACCATCATAAAGATAGTCATTCGAAACTCACTGTTTCCAGTAAATTTAACAAGCATATTTCCAGCTCTATCTGCAAGACCTGTTTGAAACACTCCCTCTCCTACTACGAAAAGAGCAGCAATCATTATAACAACACTATTTGCAAATCCTGAAAATGCTTCCTGAGTAGTTAAAATGTTTGTTAAAAACAAGACTAAAAGAGATGTCAATGCTACCAAATCAGACCGAAATCGAGGTACCAAAAAACAAATAGTAGTTGCTATCAAAATAAAAAAAACCAATTGCATATCTGTTATCATATGTATCAACTCCCTTTCTGAAATAGATATTTTGCCTCAAAAAACATTCTATTACATTTAAATTAGATTATACTCATTTTTCTTAGTACCTTGTAAAACTCTACACTACACAGTTTTATATTATATATTTATTCTTTTAAAAATGCAAATGCCCCCCCGATGCGGGTGTATTTAATAACTGTGAAGAAAAATAATATGCACCCAGATGCATAGAAGGATAGCGAATTTTTATTTTTTTAGTATTGACATTAACGCAACGTAAAGGTTTATGATATAATTAACAGGAGGTGATAGTATGGATTATACAGTTCACAAATTAGCAAAACTAGCAGGCATCAGTTCAAGAACACTTAGATACTATGATCAAATTGATCTTTTAAAGCCGGCAAGGATCAATTCATCAGGCTATCGGCTATATAGTGAAGTAGAAGTTGACATGCTACAACAAATATTATTCTATCGTGAACTTGGATTAAGCTTAGAGGATATTAAGAATATTGTTACTTCACCCTCTTTTAATCGAACTGAAGCTCTACAACAACACCATATAAAACTCCTGGATAAAAAAATTCAATTGGAATCGCTAATTGCTAATGTTGAAAAAACAATAGCAATGGCAGAAGGGAGAATATTTATGTCTCACAAGGAAAAATTTGAAGGTTTTAAGCAAAAGCTAATTGATGAAAATGAATTGAATTATGGTAAGGAAATACGAGAAAAATATGGTGATGAAACCATAGATAGTTCTAATGAAAAAATTAAAAATATGTCTCAAGACAAATACAATTCTGTGGAAGAACTATCAAGTAAAATTAATGAATTATTAAAAATTGCTTTTGAAAAGGGTGACCCCTCAAGTGAAGAGGCGCAAAAAGTATGTAAACTTCATAAAGAATGGATCTTGAATTTCTGGGATAAATACTCAAAAGAAGCTCATATGTCACTTGTACAGGGATATGTTGATGACCCTCGATTCACAGCTTATTATGATAAAATCGCACCTGGATGTACCATTTTTTTAAGAGATGCAATGAAAATATTCACTGAGTGAATTCGTATCTAAACATTAGGACTTCAGGTGGAGAAACTACTCCATCTGAAGTCCTAGCTTTTTCCACAATGTTTCTTCACTTTAAAAATATGCATCCATACGCTCCTTCCTCGTTGCAGCTTTCACCTGATGTAATATATAATAGCATTAAAGGGAGTTGAAAATATTTTTAAATTATAATATATTTATCTCATTAATATTTATAATTTTTTTAAGCATAGTATATTTATCTGACAACATTTCTATGGTAAAATGTTCATTGAATAAGAGCTTTTAAATTATTTAATTTAAACTGTAAAGAGGTAGAAAATGAAGAGGTACTTTTATGATATCCACTGCCACGCAATGAATATGAGTCATCCAAACTTCCTTGCATTTTTAAAAATGTTCGAAGAGATGCTTTTTAAAGATACTGACAAATTTCTTAAACGAAATAGATTTTTAATCTTACTTGCAGTAAATTTTCTTATGATTAAGTTTTTATTTTTTAAAAAGTTTGACTATAAAAATATCACAAACTTGCTAAAAAAGGTTGGAGCAGCTAAATACCCAAATAGGGCAAAAAACCTTTTAGCAACGATGGAAAATGATATTGGTAGCTTTTTTCTTCTAATGGAAGAATGTCTAATGGATAACTCAATAGAGAATGGACAGTTAGTTATGGACAATAAAAAATATGACAAAATAGTTCTAACCCCGTTAATAATGGATTTTGGATCTAAAACTGTTTACTACGATGATATCCATTATAACAACAGACCTGTAAATAAGCCTGTAGTTGAACAGATTATAGACCTTTTTAATGGAATAAGAAATTACAAAAAGCTTTCTCCTTATAAGATGTTTGAAATTTACCCATTTATGGGTATCAATACAAAAAACTACTCTTTAAATGATGTAAAAAATATGTTGGGCACATACTTCGGAAACTATAAAGGCACCCATCAAATATTTAGTAAAAAAATGGGTTATTTCACAGGAAACCCACAGTGCATAACAAGTAATATATATGCAGGCGTTAAATTATATCCACCTTTAGGTTTTGATCCTTGGCCAGAAAATAAAAGAGAGCGAATGAAAGTTGAGTTACTTTATGAATTTTGTCAAGAAAAACAAATCCCAATTACTTGTCATTGTAGTGATGAAGGTTTTTCCATTATGAGCAAAGAGCAAATGGAAAACCTGACCTCTCCTGCAAAATGGGAAAACGTCCTTAAAGTATATAGTTCATTAAAGATTAACCTTGCTCATTTTGGAAAGCAAGATCACTCTACTGAGTGGCAGAATAAAATACTAGAACTTATTATTACATATGACAATATTTACTCTGATATATCTCACAGGGGATTTGACGATAATTTCTATATGGATTTTAAAAACTTACTGGATAACTACAAGGATGAACACATTAAGAAAAAAATTAAAGAAAGAATCCTTTTTGGTTCTGATTTTATGGTAAATCTTTTGAAAACAGATTCCTATTGTGAATATTTTGAGGTTTTTTCAAAAACGAAACATTTTAGTTCAGAGGATAAAGATTTGTTTTGTTCTGCTAATCCTGAACGTTTTCTGTTTAAAAGCTAAAAAAATTTAATTTGTGTACATGGGGTGCATTTAGTGAGTGTGAAGAAAAACATTCAAGAAACTTAAGTTACCCAGTCTAGAGCCTGTAAATACTCCTGGGGGCCTTTTCAAAACTCGCTATCCCTCAAACAATGCTCTCCTTTTCCTGTCGTATTAGAAGTCTTAGAAGGTGGTGAAAGACTTAAAAACAAATGGGTTCAATACCCCAAGCTTTTATATTAGCAGGCTCTACAACTTACTTCACAGTGTTTCTTCCATGTTTTTCTTCACTTAAAAAATATGTGCCCGTACTAAGGTGGAGGAAGTATATTATTTTTATATACATAGCTTGCCAATTGATTTCGATCGCTAAGACCTAGTTTTGATAAAATCTCGGACAATATGTTTTTTATCCTTCCTACACTGAGGCAAAGATTAAATGCTATATCTTTATTGTTCATCCCCTCTGCAACCATTCGCATTATCATTATATCTCTTTCTTTAAAATCAAGTTCCTTAGTGATCTTAACTTCTTCAACTGTATCAGTTGATATATTATTAATAACAGAGCTATAGGGATTTTTACTAAATATCCCAAAGCCTTTGGCTGTGTTTTTGACTGCTTGAATAAGTTCTTCCGGTGTAATGTCCTTCAATATGTACCCATCTGCCCCACTTTTTAATGCATCATAAACATTTTTATCATCTTCAAATGTAGTAAGTATTAAAACTTTTATTTTAGGATATTTCTGCTTTATTAGTCTTGTGCCTTCAATTCCATTGCATACAGGCATCTTTATATCCATTAAAATCAAATCTACATCTTTGTTTTGGCATAGTTCAAAAGCTTTAAGTCCATTTTCGACACAATCAATAACACAGATATCTGGATCATTTTCAATTATACTTTTAAGACTCTCACTTAATAGTTTTTGATCATCTGCAATAATTACTCTAATCATAACATTTGATGCCTCCTTAAAAATATTATAAATTTATTAAATTAATTGGTCCAAGTAATGCTTTAAATAAGTTCTAATCTTTCATAGGTGGTAGTGCTGCTTTTTCATATAAAACAAAGTACTCGAACGAAGTCTTGCAAGTTCACCTGTACTGGATATAATACCTTAGCCTTTTTGACACTCTATTTGCCGCAAACTCAATATAAATAAACTCAACCAGCATTCCAGCAACAAACCAGACAAAAAACAGAAAAATTGAAGTCATTTTAAATATATTTCCAGCATCACTATAATACCATATTTGATAGCCTGTTATCCACCAAAGAATATATCCTGCAATTAACTCAAATATAATTATGGATATTGAATACATAGTTCCTCTAAAAATCCAGTGAAGATCATGGCGACAAGAATACCTATATAACTTTTCAATTACTAACATAGAACATACTCCATAAACAGGTAGCATCCACAAAGAACACTGCCCAAAGAAAACATACCAAGGAGTATCCCATATAGCATTTAATCCTAGGCTCTCATCAGTTCTCCACTCTGTTTTAAATGCAAGATTTATTATAGGTATCATTCTTCCAATTCTAACAATGCTATAATAACATACTTCTGAAAACACCCCAATCATACCATAAAAGAAAAACCTGAGAAGACCATAAGCACTTATACCAATAAATCTTTTAAGCTTTTTATCATTTTTGAGTCTGACCCTAACAAGTCTTTTCACCGGCATAATTCTACCTCCCCAACTATTATAAAAATATTTATATATCTAAAGGTAGTTCTAAGTTTATCTTAAAGCCAGCATTTAAACCTGTAGCAAAGCTAACACTACCTTTTAGTTCTTTTATTCTCTCTTCAATACCATTAATCCCAAATCCCTTTTTTATATCTTTACAACCCTTGCCATCATCATTTATTACCAATTCAATCCTACCATTTCTAAATAATATGTCAATAAAAATATTTTTGGCCTTTCCATGTCTTACAGAATTAGTCATCGCCTCCTGACACACCTTAAATAATGTATATGAGTAAGATGAATTGCGATAGTCATAGGTGCCTTGAATATTAAGTTTTACACTTACTCCAGATGCCTTAAAGTCCTCCACAAGTTTTTCTACAGCAGTTATAAACTTATTAACCTCAAGTTTTTCAGGTACAAGACCATATATTGATCTTTTTAGTTCCTTCATACCTTCTCTTGCTGTATTTATTGCATCTGTTAGCTTCGTTTCTGCTTTTGATGGGTCATTCATCATTTCCATTTTACACACTTCAAGAAGTTTAATAAGAAGTACCATACTGTGCCCTAATGTGTCATGAACATCCATTGCAAAACGATTTCTTTCCTTTGTTATTGCAAGTTCTTCAACAGTTTGGGCATGCTCTTTCAGTTTCTCAATCATTTCTTTAAGCTCAATATTTTTCTTGTTTAATTCTTCTGCTAAAACTCTTTGCTTATTGCTCATAATTTCTAGTTCTTCAGTTCTTTCAACTACTTTTTGTTCTAGTGTATCATTCCACATTTTTATCTCATCTCTGGATTTCTCAATTTCCTTAGAAGATATCATCAGTTTATTATAAAGCCTTGCATTTTCAACTGAAACACCTGCCTGACAAGCTATCAAATCTAAAACTTCCAGCTCTTCTTTAGAAAATAAATTACCAATAAGACTATTGTCAATATAAATGACACCTAACATATTTCCTTTTGACATTATAGGTGTACACATAACTGATCTTATTTTATTAATAATAACACTTCTTTGAGTGCTATACTTTTCATCCATTAGAGCATCTGAAACAATAAGAGGTACTTTTTCATCTTCTACCTTCTTAATAATACTTCTGCTCACATTAAAACTCTCTGCATTAAATTCTTCATTTGAAACATTTCTTGCCACAAACATTTCTAAGTTTTTTTCATCATCCTCAGGATATAAAAATAAAATTCCCCTCTCTGCTCCCACATGTTCTAAGACACTATCCATAATTTTTTCCATAAGCTCATCTAAGTCAAGTATTGAGCTTAAAAATCTACTTGTATTTAATATAGTTGAAAGCTTCCTTTCCATATTTAAACGGGTACTGCTTGATGAATTATGAATTTCAACCACTGCTTCTTCTTCTATGTGAGCAAAACACTTCCTAATATAGGATACAGCTCCAATACTTTTGAATATCTTATTTGCTATACTAAAACAGCTCTTAGATTTCCCATTAAATCCTGATGCCTTATACATAATACCTAATTCATAAAATCCTTTAGCAGTCTCGTATCTTCTACCAATCTTTTTTGTTTGTAGTATACTTTTTATTAAGAAGTTTCGAGCCTTGAGGTTTTCCCCCGCCAAAAAGTAAGATTTACCCAAACATCTCAAGGCTCCACCATAGTGATTTGCCCATGACTTAGTTTTCTTTACTGCCAGTTTAGAATAGTAAACTATGTTTTTTATATCATTTTCATTAATTCTTTTTCTTTTAATTTTATATTCCACTTGTTTAATAAGAGCCTCTGCAAAATAAGGATAAACATTAATAGTATAGTCCTTAATAAAGGAATTAGTTTCATTTATATATTTTGCTTCTTCTAAAGCCTTAACAGCTTCATTTATACTTTCTTTTTCAAGTTCCATATATCCTCTACATATAAGAGTACAACAATATAAATACTGATTTTTCATACCTTCATTTAAGTCTAGTGCCTTTTTAATGTTTGCCTTAGCTTCCTCAAAATTACCACTTTCCAAAAAGCAAAAAGCTAACTCAATATATCCTGATATAGCTCCATATGTATTCTTAATCCTTTTACTTACATCTAAATATTTTTTATTTACCTCAATTCCTTCTTGATAATGTGAAGTATATCTATATCCATACCCCAATCCACTTAATACCATTCCAAGTTCCCACATGTCTCCTACATTAACAAACATATCCCTAGCTTTTTCAAATGTTTTAATACTTTGGACATGCATACCCTTCCACGAGTAAGAAAACCCCATGAACTGAAGACTTTGAGCAACACCCCATTCATTACCGATTTCTTCTCTTAACATTATAGCTCTAAGATGATATTTTTCAGCTCTAGAAAACAACGGCAGAGTTGCTAACACAGCTGCATATCCACTTGCACTGCGTCCAAGGTTTTCAGTTCCAGAAAACTTTGCTTCAGTTATATTTAACATTTTTAATATAATAAGTTTTAATTTAGAATGATCACTAAGCATATAAAGCCAATTCAAACCAAGATATGACGATACTATTTCACAATCTTTTTCTTTTGGGTCTACAGACAATTTTCTCTTGTAATCTGTTATAAAAGCACTCCTAAAAAGATGAACTAGAAGTTCAACTATAAACTTCACTTCCCACTCTATTCTCTTAACCGGAAGCCTTACTCCTAAAAGGTTAAGGCTTTTTGAGAAGTTTTCTTCACATTCTTTCCAGTTACCTTTTTTAAAATATGCCAATCCGACTTTTCTATAAATACGTGCTTTGTCAATATTATTAGGAATATTTGGAATTACTAGTTTTAAAAGTTCAATAGCTTCATTGTTTTTTCCAATTGTAAGATAGACATCTACAAGATCGGAGCAACAATTAATCCACTTTTCAATAATTCGGCTTACTTCTAAGTCATTATTGTTTGCATTTTGATTTATCGATTTGCTTAAAAGTTCTTCTGCCATAGTATAGTACTTTATTGCTTCTTCATTTGCATAAGAAGCCTTTGCCTTTTTAGCAGCAGGTATTAGATATTCAAGCATTTTATCTTCCTTACATGCTTCAACATAATGATGAACCAACTTAAACAATACATCTTCTTTATTCTCCTTTGCACTGTTTTCAATAATAGTGGCAATTTTAAAATGTAATGTACGTTTTTCTTCATCATCAATCATTTGATAAAAAGCTTCTCTTATTCTATCATGTACAAAAATTAATTTTCTCTTACCTGTTATTCTTTCAATGAGTTGTAGGGAAATAAACATATCTATCATTTCAATATATTTGTCCATACTAAATTCTAACACCTCAAAAAGAACATTTACATCAACTTCTCTTCCAATAACCGAAGCCGTACATAATATATCAATCTGTTCTCTCGTAAGTCGGTTTATTCTTTTGAGTATGGCCTCAATCATATTTCCAGATACAGATATATCTTTCAGTTTATTTAGATCAAATTCCCACCAATGATTATTTCTAAAAACTGCACCCTTTTCAACTAACTCTCTTAATAAGTTTATGGAAAAAAACGGGTTCCCTTGAGTCTTATTATGAATAAATTTACTTATTTTTTCGGTATTTTCTTCTTTTTCTCCAAGTATTCCAGCTATAAGACTATTTAGCTCTTTAAAAATTAATGAAGTTAACTCTACTTCCTCTAGAGGAAGCTTTTTACTTATAGCTTCATTCTTTAGAGCATATAATCCATGCTTAACATTTACTTCATTGCTTCTATATGATCCAACTATTAAAAGCTTTTCATTCCCCATTCTTCTTAATATCTCACCTAAAAGGTTTAAACTTCCTTCGTCTGCCCACTGTAAATCATCTAAAAAAAACACAACTTCACATTTAAAAGGAAGTTTCATAAAGAAATCTGCCAATACCATTAAAAGTCTTTGATTTTCTCTTTCAGGTTCTAAGGGCATCAATTTATCTATACTACTAAGATATTTTTTGATAGCTGGGTTTAATTCAATAAAAATTTGACCAAAAGACCCAATTATACCACGAAGTCTTTCAATCTCACCTTCTAACTCTTCACTTTTCATTCGTTCAATATATCGAATATACTCATCAATTATTTCTTTAAATAGCTGATAAGGCGTTTTATTTTTTTGATTTAAACACCGTGCTTTCAAAAAAACACCTTCGTGCTGGTATACATTTTTTGATATTTCTTCAACAAAGCTAGTCTTTCCAGAACCTGCCTCGCCCCTTACCAGCAGAACACTTGCATAACCGTTTCTAACTCCCTCAATAAGTCTTTGAGCTCTCTTAATTTCTTTATCTCTACCTATTAATCTTGTATTATATGTTAATTTCAACTTGTAATCATTGTCACCAGGTTTAAAACTGTAATTACCATTTATGATCTTTTCAATATCTTTTAATAGTCCTGGTGCACTTTGATACCTTAAATCTGGATCCTTTAAAAGAAGTTTCATTATTACTTCACTTAAAGAAAATGGAATATCATCTCTAACTTTATGTAACTCTGTTGGTAATAAAGCCAATTGCTGGTGAAGTATCTTATTTACATCACTTCCTCTAAAAGGTGGCACCCCTGTCATCATAGCATAAAATACTACTCCTAAAGAGTACAGGTCACTTCTTTCATCTATTCTTCTATTAAGTATACCTGTTGCTTCTGGAGACATATATCCAAAAGTCCCAACCACTTCCTCCTGCCCGCTTATTTCCCCAAGCTCTAAAATGTTAGACATTCCAAAATCCAGGAGCTTTACATTTAATTTATCAGATATATTTTCTAAAAAGATATTTCCTGGCTTTAAGTCTCTATGTATTATTGACTTGCTATGTACATAAGATAATGCTTCTGTTAATTGATTTATTATTGTCATACTTTCTTCTATTGAAAATATCTTACCTCTTTTAATAAGGTCATCTAAGCTTTCGCCATGTAAAAACTCTGTAACAATATATGGAACACCCGTGTAGTCTCCCATATCATATACTTTTATTATATTTGGGTGGTTAAGTCTGCTTATTATATGAACTTCCTTTTTAAAACGTATAATATCTTCTATATACCTTGTTGTAATTATATCTTTCATTAGCTTTACAGCAACAAAATCATTTGTTTTTAAGTCTAAAGCCCTATAAACAAAACTACTTCCACCTTCTCCATAAAGCTCTTCAATTTTATATCGATTGTTGACTGTTAAACCCCTATAATCCATAATCATGTCTCCCAATAAATGGCTAGTGTATCTTAATAGTAATAATATCATATCACATCGGAAGCCGCAAGCAAAGTAGTATGTTCCGATGTGATAAACAGAGGTACTATATCTTCTCAAAGTTTTGCTTTCTAACCTATTCTAACTATATTTTTTTGAGAAGAATAGTTATCACATCGGAAGCCGCAAGCAAAGTAGTATGTTCCGATGTACATGATACTTTTTTATTATAAATTATCCATATTTCATTAAAAAGAGTTTGAACAAATATGTGAAGTGAATAAAATGATAAAAACTCAGGTATTTTTTCACCTGAGTTTCCTATTTGATTAATATTATATTCCGTTAGCAACCAGTAATGTCACATATCCTACGATAACAGTATGAATAATCTTGCCTGGTAAAATTACTTATATGGATAAATAAATTTTTATTCTTGTTCCTGATACTTTGAATTAGGAGGACATCAAAATCACAGGTAATTACTAAAGTTGACTCTATTTTTTGTAGGGTATTTTTATACTGTTTTATTAACATATAACCTCTGCCTTCTCTTTGCAAAATTCGTCCATAATACTTCTTTTTTTTAATCTCATATTACTCCCCTTTTAAATCAAATTCCATATAAGTTTTACCAAGTATTCTATCATATCAACTGAATCATATGTAACATTGCCGGTCGACAATTATATAATACAATATAACAAGTCACGTATGTAAGTGCCAAAAGTAACTAATTTCCGTTACTATAGTCACGAAAATTTATACAAAAAAGTGACTACAGTCACGAAAATATAATTTTATGCGTGACTATAGTCACTTTTGTATATAAATGTTTATTTGTGA
Source organism: Acetivibrio alkalicellulosi (assembly GCA_008125075.1). GTDB lineage: Bacteria > Bacillota > Clostridia > Acetivibrionales > Acetivibrionaceae > Herbivorax > Herbivorax alkalicellulosi. The sequence goes on from VLTH01000002.1 coordinate 2,129,665, forward strand.
ATCCATTATTTAATTATTCAAATTAGGAATGTGTAAAATTTTACTTTCACTTTTCACGGAGCTTATTTGGCATCAAATGGTTCCTATTATTTCTTTCACGACCTTCCAAGACTTCTAATACAACGACAAAAAGGAGAGCATTCCATTATTTCTGTGTTAGTCTCCTTTTGTAGATTCTATAATCCTCATTATAATTGCTAAAAAACCTTACTCCTTCATTTGGTAGAATACTCTCACTCTTGCCCAATACTAAAAATCCACTTATATCCAATGAGTTATAAAAATACTCTAATACTTTCTTTTGAAGATTCCTATCAAAATATATCATAACATTTCTACAAAGTATTAACTGAAATTCATTAAGTATACCTTTTTCTAAAAGACTATGCTGAAAAAATAGAATCTTTTCACTTAGAAATTTACTAACCTTAGCACAATTGCCTTTTATATCGAAATAATTATAAAAATCCTTTGTCCCTCCTGCCCTAGTATAATTATTTTTTTCAGTTATAATTGTGTCTAAAGAATAAAATCCATTTTTTGCTTCTTCAATTATATATGGATTAATGTCAGTAGCATATATCTGAGTTTTATGAAGCATTTTTTGTTCATTAAGGAGCATTGCCAATGAATAAGGCTCCTTTCCATTTGAACAACCTACACTCCAAATCCTAATATGGGAATATGACTTAAGATATGGCAATACCTTTTCACGCAATATTGTATAAACTTCAGGATTCCTAAAAAATTCAGTAGTATTTATTGAAAAATCTAAAAAAAGCTGTTCAAATGCTTCCTGATCTGTAAGTATTATTTTTTGAAATTCTTCGAAATCTTTTATTCCATACCTTATCATTGTAATTTTAATACGCCTTATAATACTCTCTATTTGATATTGAGTATAATCATAACCATAATTCAAATTAATACTTTCAAGGAAGTGTCTAACCTTCAAATAATCAAGTTTTGACTCATTTAGCACTAAACTACTTACTAATGATTTTTTTTGCGTCATTTTATTAACATACAAACATTGTATGCCAAGTCCGTACAAGTAAGAATATAAGAAGTTTTTTATAACATAAATATTGTTTTTTTCATACTTTTGAATCTCAAGTAATTGTTCTACTATTATACCTGGAATTATATTTGCATCTAAAAAAGTAATGTGAATTTCAATATCTGCATATTTATTCAAATAACAGATAAGCAGTTTTAATTCATTTTCTTCCTCTAGTTCTCCAGTAACTGAAATATGTATAACTCCTTTACATTTATCCACATAAACACTCAAAAAATTCCACTCCCATATGACGTTTTATATTAAATTAAATACACACTAATTGTTTGTATTTTATCATTTAATCACTTTTCGATCCATGCCTTAATAATTCGTATTAATGTATCATAATCTACAGGTTTAGATATATAGTCATTTGCTCCTGCCTCAATACATTTTTGTTTATCTTTTTTTAATGACTTTGCTGTAAGAGCTATAACAGGTATACTTTTTAGGTCTTTATCTTTTCGAATTTCTTTTATAGTTTCATATCCATTCATTACAGGCATCATTATATCCATTAATACTAAATCTATTTTATTATTACGCATAATATTAAGAGCAGTCTTTCCATTATCCGCATCAATAATATTAGCACCATAATCTTCTAAGGCTGAAGCTAAAACAAATAGATTTCTCGTATCATCATCCACAATTAAAATAGTTTTTTTATCTAGACTTAATGCACATTCTTTTTTCATCTTTGAAAACACATTATATTCCCTTTGATATACGTCCCTTGCTTTATGTAAAAATAGAGTAACTTCATCAAGCAATCTTTCCTCAGAATTAGCAGTCTTAATTATAACCCTATCAGAATACTTTCTTATGATCTTTTCCTGATCCATACTTAAATCTTTGCCTGTATATATAATAACAGGTGTTTTTATATTCTTTTCATTTATATATTTACATACATTAATTCCATCTCCTTCTTTTATTTCTAAGTCTAAGATCACTGCATCATAAATTGTTTTTTCTAGTTCAAATTTAGCTTGTTTTTCTGTTTCAACTACCTTTATGTTTATATCCTCACTCTCTATAAGTTCTCTTATGCACTCTTGCTGAGTTATATTATCCTCAACAACTAAAAGACATTTAGTGCTCTTTTCACTAAACGCTAACATTTTAAGTATTGCTTCTTTAATCTCTTCATCTTTTAAAGGCTTTTGATTATATCCTAATGCTCCCATTCTTTTAAGCTCATTATCCTCATCACAAACTGAAATTATATGTATGGGTATTCGACGTAGCTCAACTGTACTTTTAATTTCCCTTAATACTTCTACTCCGCTTATATCAGGAAGTTTTAAATCTAGTAAAATACCATCTACCTTATGGTTTCTTACTTTACTAAGTCCTTCTTTTCCAGTGTATGCCACCAGAGTTTCAACCCCTAAATCTTCATTTACTTTTTTTATATAATTGACAAATTCTCTGTTGTCTTCAATTAATAAAATAACTTTTGTGTTTTTCAAATTTTTAGTTTTATCATTTTTCAGCTCATGTTTAAATAATAATTGATCATCACAATTATTACTTAAAAGTGCATTAGGTAAATAAAACGAAAATGTACTTCCTTTTCCCTCTTTACTTAAAACCTTAATTTCTCCTTTCATATTATGTGCCAATTTTTTACTAATGGACAATCCAAGTCCTGTGCCCCCATATTTTCTTGAAATGGATCCATCGCCTTGTTGAAACTCTTCAAAAATAACCGAAAGCTTTTCTTCTGAAATTCCTATTCCCGTATCTATTACTGAAAAAAGTACTCCTTTTTCTGTGTCTGATGTTATATTGAGTGTAACTGATCCATTGTGAGTAAACTTAAAGGCATTTGATAGAAAATTTCTTAGTATTTGTAATATTCTATTCTTATCTCCCTTAATTCTTGAATTTAGATAATCCTCAAGTATAAATTCAATATTTTTATGTTTTGCATTGCTGTCAAACATCTGTTTGAGGTTTTCAATTAGCTCACCAGAGTTAAATGTAGTAACATTTAATTCTATCTTACCTGACTCAATTTTTGAATGATCCAAAATATCATTTATTAGCCTTAATAGTTCCTGCCCAGCGTTGTATATAACATTTATTTTTTCCTTATCTTTTTCACACAGATCCCCGATTGGTTTTCTATTCAACATTTTTGCAAGTAAAATAATTGAATTTAAAGGAGTTCGAAGTTCATGGGACATGTTAGCTAAAAACTCTGACTTGTATTTGCTTGCCATTTCTAGTTCTTCAGTTCTCTTTATAAGCTCTTCTTTTGACCTTTCTAGATCTGAATTCTTATTGTTCAATAGATGTGACTGCTCTTCTAAGAGCTGTTGTTGTTCTTCTAATTGAGAGTTTGTTTGTTGTAGTTCCTCACTTTGTTGTTGAAGGAGTTGCTGTTGTTCCTCTAACTGGGAGTTTGTCTGCTGTAGTTCTTCTGTCTGTTGCTGAAGCAGTCTTTGCTGTTCTTCTAATACATGGTTAGCTTCTTTTAATTCATCTGCCTTCTCTCTCAACTCAATCTGAGCCTCTTCTGAAATTTTTAAAAGGTTACTAATCCTGTGATTTTGAATTGCTGAGTATAGATAACTAGAAATTATTTTCCCTGCATCTTCTAAAAAATCCTGCTTTAAAATTGTAAAGGGTTCAAATGAAGAAACTTCTATTACACCATAAAGCTCTTCCTCATATGTAAGAGGTAAGGCATATATATTTAAAGGCGCTTCGCACAAGGTACCAGTATTAATAGTAGCTTCCTGCTTTCTTATATTTCTTAATAGTATAGGCTTTTTTTCAAGAGCAGTTTGTCCCACAATACCCTCTCCAAGAGCATATTTATTTGCAAGCTTATCTCCTTCTGTAAAGGCATACGATGCGTTTATAGACAAGTATTCATCTTCACTGTTATAAAGGTACAAAATACCCCGCCCTGCATTTAAAAACCTTGAGACAAAACTTATAGCTTTAGATGTGAGTTCAGAAATAGGCTTGTTTCCAGACAATTCATCATTTAAATTGTTACAACCATCTTTTAACCAGAACTGTTCTCTTAATTTTATAATAAGTTTATTATAATAGTCTAACATCTTTGAAATTTCATTTTTACCAGGTATGCTTACCTCAGATAATTCTCCTGTATTAGCACCAGCAAACATTGCTTCCTGAAGGGTATTAACCTGTTTTAAAATACTATTAATTATTATAAAGAATAAAACAAAGGTTATTATTAAAAGAGCACTTAAAAAAACAGATAACCTTGATATGTGTAATACTTGAATTTTTTTAGAATATTCAATGAGTTCTTTAGCAACTCCTCTTTCATTTTCGCTCAATTGTCCAAGTATATCTTCCAATTGATGTACATATTCATTATTTTTTACATTTACTATAAAAAATGCTTTGTCATGGTTATTATCCAGTACCATGTCTATTACTTCTTTTCTACTTTCTCTCCAATCATTAAATATCTCTCTTGCTCTAGACTCTAACTGTCTTCCCTTACTTTCATGTGGTAAATTATCTCTAATAAAATCCAAATTGTTATTTATTCTCTCATCTATTAATCTTAGCTTATCAAGTTCAAAATTCAAAGTAACGTCATCATCAAGAAGCATAATACTTCTAGTATCTCGTTGTATCTTAATTACATCAATCCATGCTTCACTAGCAGCATTTGACACTTTCAAAGACTGATTATACATTTTATGAGAAACATTTCCAAGTTCCAATATACTATTATACACAAACAAACCAAATACAAGAAACATAAAAATGCAGACAATAAAAATACCCGACATTCTTTTTTTTATGCTAATTTTATCAATAAACCTCATTGCATATACCCCATTTTAATTAATAATAAATGTCAGAAAATTCAACATGCACCCTCTGAATAGCATCTCCCCTTAGCTTTTCTTCAAAAGGCAATTCAATATCTCTAGTTTCCGGCTCTAAGTTTGCCGGCAATTCAATAATAAAATCACTTCCCTTATTGCATTCACTTGTAGCATAGATTTTGCCGCCTTGCATCTCCACAAGTGATCTTACAAGACTTAATCCTATTCCACTTCCCTCATTTTTTCGTGTAAGAAAATTTTCCACTTGTTTAAACCTTTCAAAAATCACCTTTAGTTTATCTTCACCTATTCCAATCCCAGTATCCTTAACAGATATTTTTATATTATTCCCATTATCCCTTACAGAAACAATAATTTCTCCACCTTTACCAGTAAACTTAATTGCATTAGAAAGAAGATTTAATATAATGCGTTCCATGGCATTTAAGTCGCAGTAAACAGTTTTTTCTTCAATATCCGTATCAAAAATAAGGGAAATTCCTTTATTAGATGCATATTCAACAACTGATAAGGTAATCTCCTCAACAACCTCAATTATATTAAGTTTTTTTAGTTCCAATGAAAAGAATCCAGTATCAATTTTAGTGATGTCTATTAGATTGTTCACCAACCTTAACAATCGAAAACAATTTTGCTTTTGCATGCATATCTTTTCTTTTATTTTATCCCGATCCAAAACCTGCTCATTCTTAAGGTATGAGCTAATTATTTGAGTTGAACTAAATAAAATATTCAATGGTGTCCTAAGCTCATGAGAAATGTTTGCCAAAAATGTACTTTTTGCTTCATTTGCAGCTTCTGCTGTCTCCTTTGCAGCTCTAAGTTGCTTTGTCTGTTCACGAACTCTTTTTTCTAATACTAGATTCATTGTTCTCTCTTTTTCAATAAGCTTTAAGTATACATTTATCCTATTAATTAGCTGGTATTCGTCTATTGGCTTTGTCAAGTAATCTACTGCGCCAATTTCAAAACCTCTTCTTTTAAATTCTTCTCCTACAAAAGAAGCAGTTAAAAAAACTATAGGTATATCACAGGACTTTTTTCTTTTTTTTATAATTGAAGCCAACTCAAAGCCATCCATTCCTTCCATATGAACATCTAAAATCATTAAATCAATGTTTTCTTTAAATAATATTTTTAATGCCTTATCACCTGAGGCTGCTTCAATAACCTTTGCATTAATATGCTCTTTAATAAGAGTTTTTAGAGAAAAAAGATTATTAACATTGTCATCTACAATTAATATTGTATATGCTAAATTATCTGTCATTCACTCACCACCTCCGCATACATTCTAAATAATTGTTTTGTTATGTTACTTTCCATTTATTATTTTATATAAAAAATTCATGTTGTCAATATATTTAGTACTGTACATCTAGTAGTGCCAAACCATTTGAAGGAACAGTAGGACCGGCCTTACTCCTGTTCCTCTCTATTAATATATCATTAATTTTTTGTGGCTCGATTCTTTTAAACCCTATTTCTAACAACGTTCCGGTCATAATTCTAACCATATTGTATAAAAATCCATTTCCATAAAATACAAACTCTATTATGTTACCTTCTTTTGTAATGTCTATGGAATAAAGATGTTTTATCATAGACTTCTTTTTACTTTTTAATGAACTAAAGCTTGAGAAATCATGTTCTCCAATTAAGAATTTTGCTGATAAAGCCATTTTGTCTATATCTAAAAATTCAGGAACATGTAAAGTATATTTTCTTAAAAAAGGATTGGGAAATTTATCATTCCAAACTCTATAAACATACTTTTTACTCTTTGCATGAAACCTAGCGTGAAACATTGTGTTTACATCTTCAGCCTCATAAACTACAATGTCTTCTGGAAGATATATGTTACAATAGTTTAAAAATTCTTCTCTTTTAAGAGTACTTTTTGTATGAAAGTTTGCTACCTGTTTAAAAGCATGTGCTCCTGCATCAGTTCTTCCAGAGCCTATTATTTCAATCTTTTCCCCTGTTATTCTAGAAAGCACATTTTCAACTTTGCCCTGTATAGTCTTATCACTATCTCCAAGCCTTTGCCATCCTCTATACTTACTTCCATCATACTTAATTGTAATCTTTATATTTCTCATCTTAACCTGCTCCTTATTATAACTACCGTCCATTTGTTTACACACCTTTCCTTAAATGAATACCAAAAATAAGTCTTTCACTTTGCTCCAATGTTTCTATCAAAAAAGGTTCGGTAAAACCGAACCCAAATACATAATTAACCTTTTTTTATGCGCGTGCCATTTGTTTGCTTCGCAAACATGCACATGCGCAACGTCATTCATTCGCTTTATACTTTTCTTTCTATGTTGGTAAGCTTTTTGCTCATGAATGTCTATTTAATTTACTTCTAGTTATCAAAATTCTTTCTGATTTCTTTAAGAAAATCTTCAGTATTTACTATTTTCTTTTCCTCTACTTCAGACAACTGTGCTAAATCTTTAGTCATTATACCTTTTTCAATTGTATCAATAGATGCTTTTTCAAGTTTTTCGGCAAATTCAACAAGTTCATTTATCCCATCAAGCTCTCCACGTTTTTTCAATGCACCTGTCCATGCAAATATTGTAGCCATTGAATTTGTGGATGTTTCTTCACCTTTAAGATGTTTATAGTAGTGTCTAGTAACAGTACCATGTGCAGCCTCATATTCAAACTTTCCATCAGGAGAAACTAAAACTGAAGTCATCATTGCAAGACTACCAAAAGCAGATGCCACCATATCTGACATAACATCTCCATCATAGTTTTTACATGCCCACAACATGCCACCTTCTGACCTTACAATACGAGCTACAACATCATCAATTAATGTATAAAAATATTCAATATTGTTGGCCTCAAACTTATCCTTATACTCATTTTCAAATATTTCTGCAAATATATCTTTGAATCTATGGTCATAAATCTTAGATATAGTGTCTTTAGTAGAAAACCACAAGTCAATTTTTTGATCAAGTGCATAATTAAAACATGCCCTTGCAAAACTCTTTATAGAATCATCTGTATTATGCATACCAAGTATAATACCTGGACCATCAAAATCATGAATTGTTTGTCTTGATACTTCTCCACTTTCAGAAGTAAAAACAAGTTCTGCTTTTCCTGCTGATGTTGCATGGAATTCAACATCCTTATATACATCACCATATGCATGCCTTGCAATTACAATAGGCTTTTCCCATGTTTTTACAAAAGGTTTTATGCTCTGAGCAATTATTGGTGCTCTAAAAACTGTTCCGTCTAGCAGTGCTCTTATTGTACCATTAGGGCTTTTCCACATTTTCTTTAATTTATACTCTTCAACCCTTTGAGCATTAGGAGTAATTGTGGCACACTTAACACCTACGCCATACTTTTTTATTGCCATAGCTGAATCAATTGTCACCTGATCATCTGTTTTGTCCCTATTTTCAAGTCCTAAGTCATAATACTCACTTTTAAGTTCAACATATGGTTCAATAAGTATATCCTTTATCATTTTCCATATTATACGGGTCATTTCATCTCCGTCTATTTCTACTAGTGGAATATTCATTTTTATTTTGCTCATTTTAACTCGCTCCTCTCAGATTTTTTTATATTTATGTAATATAATTCTCTGTATAAAATACCCTATTATTTTAAAATAAATTCTAACATTAATCAAGCAGCACAAATAAATAGAGCATTTTTCATTCTATTAACCTTTTAGGAAAGTATAATTCATTAATTCCTTGGATTATTTAAAGCTAGAAAAAGTTATAGTTGGTACTATTTATTTATAGGTATATCTTATTATTTTTGGTTCTTTTGATGGATAGAAAAAAAAAGAATAGTTTGATAAAATAATTGTGTGTGCAATATCTTTATATATTTAAGCCTTCTATTAAGTGAAAGGCGGTATTTTATGTTTTCAAAACTTATTTTGCTATTTAAAAATAAAATAATTCCAAATATACGTTATTTTTTTCTTGTGCTTATTCCTAAAAACTTCAGATCTATTACTGGCTCTAAAGTTTCTAGGATTAGTTTTTTGTTGGTTGTACTTCTCATGGTAATATCAGTTGCTATTATATTAACCAACTCAAACAATACCTATCCCAATGAATCCCAATCTACTTTTATTAGTTATAGGGAATTTTTAGATCATGTGGAATCAGGAAGTGTTTTGACCATCATAGATTATACACAAAGTTCAAAAAAGATAACAGGAAGGCTCCATGACAACACATTATTTACTACAGATAATCCACAATCTTCAGAGCTAAAAAAATATTTATTAGAACAGGGAATTAAACTTGAAGAAAAAAGATTTGTAGAAACAATTCCTCAGATACTTTTAAATGTAGTTTTATCCTTTTTACCTTTCATCTTTATTATTTTGATTATTGTCTTTTTAATGGGGCAATTATTAAAAAAACAGTACTCCGGTAATAAGGATTCAAAATTTAATATTACAAAAAACTGTGGCCTAACCTTTGAAAATGTGGCTGGGAATGAAGAAGCAAAAGAAAATATGATGGAGTTAGTTGAATTTCTAACACGCCCAGAAAGATTTTTGAACTTTGGAGTGGTTGCGCCTAAAGGAACTGTGCTTTTTGGACCTCCTGGTACCGGCAAAACTCTTCTTGCTAAAGCGCTTGCAGGAACTGCCGGCGTTGCTTTTATAGCTGTATCAGGTTCAGATTTTGTTGAAAAATTTGTTGGTGTAGGTGCTTCTAGAATCAGACAGTTGTTTCAATTTGCCCGCAAAGCCAGTCCATGTATTATTTTTATTGATGAAATTGATGCTCTTGGAAAACGAACTTCAAGTGATGGTGGAGGTTCTAGCGATGAAAGAGATCGGACGCTAAACCAGATACTTGTAGAAATAGATGGATTTTCAGGTAGTGAAGGTATTATTGTTATTGCTGCAACTAACAGACTAGACATGTTAGATCCTGCTCTATTGCGTTCAGGAAGATTTGACAGGCAAATACAAGTTGACCTTCCAGATGTTGATGCAAGATATTCTATTTTAAATCTTCACTCAAAAAATAAACCCTTAAATAGTGATGTTGATTTAAAGGAAGTGGCAAAAATGACTGTATATATGTCTGGGGCTGATCTTGCAAATTTAATGAACGAAGCCGGAATCTATGCAGTTAGAAATTCTCATCAATCTATCACAATGAAAGACATTGATCTGGCAATAAGTAAAATTCAGGCAGGTGAAGAAAAGCGAAATAAGAAGAACATTACATTAAAAGATAAGGAAATAACAGCATTCCATGAAGCTGGCCACGTGCTTGTTGCAAAGCTTCTATCTGGCACAACTGTTTCAAAAGTCACTATTATTCCCACCACCAAAGGTGCAGGAGGTTATACATTGTTCGTGCAGGATGAAAAAATGTTTTCAACCAAGAAAGACCTTTTAAATAACATAGCTATATTTCTTGGTGGAAGAGCTTCAGAAGAAATCATTTTTGGTGAAAACGAAGTTACTAATGGTGCAAGCAATGACTTGAGAAAAGCAACACAAATTGCAGTTGATATGGTCAAAAATTATGGTATGAGTCATACAGTTGGTTTGGTAAGTTTTTTAGATATTAGCAAAAATAACTCTTCCGGTACAACTTTAAATTCAGTTGAAGATGAAGTTAAAAAAATTATAGAAGAAGTATACAAAGAAACAAAAGAAACTTTAAAGAACAATGCAGACTGTCTTCGAAATATAGCAACTTTGCTACTTGAAAGAGAAACTATTTACAGAAAAGACATTGATAATATAGTTGAAGCCACTATGTTCGATAGATAGTATGTAGAGTTTTACAAAGGACCCGAGGAACATTTACAGGCTAAAAATCTATATTTATTTTATCAATATCATATCGCAGCGGAAGCTGCAATCAAAGTAGTAAGTTCCGCTGCGACAAACAGAGGAACTATATCTTCTAAAAAAGTTTGCTAAAAAAGCAAACTTTTTGAGAAGAATATCATATTAGAACATTGAAATTATGTAAAATACTCTTTATAATTTTAATTGATATTATTTTTTGGGGAGGACAAAATGCAAAAAAAAATTACAATGGAACATATAGCTAACAAACTTGGTATTACCAAAAATACTGTTTCTCTGGCATTGCGAAACATGCCCGGAGTTAGTGAAAAAACCCGGAAGCTGGTTCTTAAAACAGCAGAGCAAAATGGCTATAAGTATAAAAACTCTGTTGATATAAACACTAACCAGAAAACAAAAAATATATGCCTTATGCTCTCTGATGCCACTAGAAATGCTGCTAATTTTTTTTCCTTTATTCAATATGGTATAGAGTCTGAAGCTAAAAAAAATAATTTAAACACAATTCTTTATTGTTTTAATGAAAATAAAGATTTTGAAATTCCTTTATGCATAAGAGACGGTATTATTTCAGGTATAGTAACTCTTGGAAGGCTTACTAAGAAAACTGTTAAATCTATTATCCAACTAAATCTTCCACTTGTTGTAATCGACCATTTCTTTGATGATATAAAAGCTAATTATATTCTAAGTGATAATGTATCAGGAGGTTTTATTGCTACAGAGCATCTAGTCAAGTCAGGACATAATAAAATTGGTTTTTGCGGAGATATATTTTCCTCATCTAGTTTTTATGACAGATATCTCGGATACCTAAAGGCTTTAACACTATACAGTATACCCATTTATTCTAATTACTCAATAATTGACAAAAGTATGTCAGAGGCACCTAGTCAAGAATATGTAGTTGAAGAATTGAAAAAATTCGCATCTCTTCCCTCTGCTCTATTTTGCTGCAATGATAGTGAGGCAATTGCTATAATAAAAGGATTTTCTTCAATTGGTATATCGGTTCCTGACACTGTCTCAATTGTAGGGTTTGACGACATTGAGTTATCAAAAAATATAACTCCAGAATTAACAACTATGCACATTTGCAAAGAGTCATTAGGTGAACGTGCGGTTAAAAAACTTATTTCTCAAATAAACGAAAAAAATAATATAGAAGAAAAAATATTACTCTCTGCGTACCTTGTTGAAAGACAATCAGTAATAAACATTAAAAATGAAAATGAGCCTAATATAATATAATTAACGCTAATAGATTATTAGGCTCATTTCACTTTTATTATATATAACTTTGTTTCTTTTGACATATTACTGTAAAATCATTATTTAAATAGCCTTCTACCACTCTAATATTTTTTAAAAATGTATGTTTTTCCTCTATCATGTTTAGTACTTTTTTAGGATCATAATAGAAATATAAGTCTTCTTTATCTGGAGATTTTTCATGTAAAAGATTAAATACAACTATACTAGATGCCAGATAAAAAAATCTTCTTAACGCATAAGACAAAAACTCCATATTATTATTTAAGTTTAAATTAAATATACCTGATGCATAGACAACATCAAAGGCTCCTTCACTAAAATAATCACTTTCGAATATATCCATATGGTAAAATGTACCTTTTAGTTTTTTATGTTTAACCCTCTCAATCATACTATCAAGTATATCCACACCAGTGTATTCTGCTTTAATGTTTTTCTCTTGTAAGTATTCTAACAAGTTTCCTAATCCGCAGCCTACATCTAATATTTTTTTGTTTTCTAATTCTAAATTTGATATTAACACATCAAACCTTAGGTTTTGAGATTCTCTACTTTCCCATCCTAAAATCTTATAATCAGGTACATCCTTTTTCATATTAGACTCATAATAACGCTTAATGTAATTACTTTTATTATTATTTTTTGCCAAGTTTGCTTCTTCCAATTCAAATTACCTCATTTCATAATGCCAAGGAGTGCATATTATTTACTCAATGCCTTTTTGAAAAGATCGTTATACTCCTTAGCTGACTTTTCCCAACTAAAATCTATAGACATACCATTATGCATAAGTGACATCCATGTGGATCTATGATAATAAAAAAGGACTGCCTGCTTTATTGCATAAAGCATATCGTGTGCATTGTATCTTGAAAAGGTAAACCCATTTCCTTTTTTATTAATTTCATTATATTGGGTAACTGTGTCTTTAAGCCCTCCAGTTTCTCTCACAATTGGAATAGTTCCATATCTCATGCTAAACATTTGGCTCAATCCGCATGGTTCAAAAAGGGACGGCATTAAAAACATATCAGAGCCTGCATAGATTCTTTGAGCAAGTAATGAATCATATTTTAAATTGACAGAAATCTTATTAGGATATTTTTCTTTGTAATGCTTAAACATCTGTTCATATTTCTGATCACCTGCACCAAGAATTATTAACTGGATATCTAGACCTAGTATCTCTTCCATTACGTACTCAATAAGATCAAACCCTTTTTGGTCAACCATTCTTGATATAATACTTATAACAGGAATGTCAATTCTTTCTTGTAAGCCAAGGCTTTTTTGAAGCATATTCTTGTTAACAAGTTTTCCTTCTAAGTTATTCTTATCAAAATTTGAATATATTCTATTGTCAGTTGCAGGATCATTTAACTCCATGTCAATACCATTTAAAATGCCGTATAAATCTTCTGATCTTTTGATTAATGAATTATTTAAGTTTTCTCCAAAAAAATCTGTTTTTATTTCCTGTGCATAAGTCTTGCTTACAGTAGTTATTATGTCAGAATATACAATACCTGACTTCAGATAGTTTACCTTATCAAAGAACTCCGCACCCTCATGTGTAAAATATTCCCACGAGACTCCTAAAACTTCTCCCAAAACTTCTTTTGGAAATACTCCTTGATATTTAAGGTTATGAATAGTAAACATTGTCCTTATGTCTTTGTAATAATCCAAATGCTTATAAGAGGCATTTAGTAAAAGACTAACTACTCCAGTCTGCCAATCATTACAATGAATAATATCTGGCTTGAAATCAATAAAAGGCAGCATTTCAATAAGTCCTTTGCAAAAAAAAGCAAATCTCTCTGCCTCATCATTATAACCATAATATCCATCTCTTTTAAAGTAATGCTCATTATCTAAAAAGTAATATGTAACTCCATCATGTTCTAGCATTAAAATGGCGCAAAACTGATGTCTCCAGGAAATATCAACATATATGTATCCAACATACTGCATTTTATCTACATACTCCTGAGGTATGTTCTTATACTTAGGCATTACAACTCTTACATCCTGACCTAGTCTTTTTAAAGCCTTTGGGAGAGAAGCCGCTACATCGGCTAATCCTCCTGTTTTTGCAAAAGGATCTACTTCTGATGATGCAAAAAGAATTTTGTTTTTTTTCATAAGGACCTCCTGAATATTTTTTTAAGGTGATAATTCTCAAAAACAGGCTTTTACAAATATATATTTTAACCTCCTTATATTATAATAAACATTTTCAAATAAATAAATTTATTTTTACAAAAATTACGAAAATATTTGTTCAACAAATAATTATAAAAATCTAATTTATCTTAATACTAATATAAGCATCTATTTACTTGAGAGTAATTGTAATAAATATGAAGAATAATATGCATCCTTTACTTGATCAGAACTTGCACATGCTTAAATGATATTTTTGAAAAAGTTTATGAAATCTGGAGGCTGAATATGGAAGCTAACAAAAAATGGGACTTAGCAGCATTGGCATCTATTCCTTTAATTATGACACTTGGAGGTTCAATGTTAATACCAGTCCTACCAACTATTGAAAAGGAAATTGGTATTACAAAATTTCAATCAAGTTTAATACTAACAATATATTCAATTGCATCTATACTTTTAGTACCAGTTGCAGGTTATCTGTCAGATAAATATGGAAGAAAGAAAATAATTATCCCCAGCCTTATAATTACAAGCTCTGGTGGTATTATTTCTGGACTTTCAGCCTGGCTTATTCCAAACCCATTTTGGATGATAATTGTTGGTAGGTTGGTTCAGGGAATAGGTGCATCAGGCGCTTTTCCAGTTGTAATTCCTACTGTAGGAGACATGTTTAAAGAAGAGGCTGATGTAAGTAAAGGTCTTGGTATAATCGAAACTTCCAACACCTTTGGTAAAGTTGTCAGCCCTATACTAGGAGCAGTATTAGCATCTCTACTCTGGTTTATGCCTTTTTTTGCCATTTCTTTTTTTGCAGTGATATCTATTTTTCTTGTTTTGATTTTAGTCAAAACGCCTAAGAAACAGGATAATGACAAAAAAGAAAACTTTAAAGTGTTTGTAAAAAAAGTAAAGGACATCTTTAAAAAAGAAGGTCGATGGCTTTCAGGAATTTTTATTGATGGTCTTATATCAACATTTGTTCTATTTGGTTTTCTCTTTTTCTTTTCTTCTCTACTAGAGGACAAACATGGAATAGAGGGAGTTACTCGAGGACTAATAATTGCAGTTCCTCTGCTTGCCCTTTGCATTACTTCATATACTACTGGAAAGATAATAGGCAAAAAAAAGCCTCTGATGAAATGGATAATAGTAGGTGGAAACGCATTAGCTGTGATATCACTAATTATAATGAGTTTATGGGATAACCTTATTTTTCTCACCACTACTTTATCCTTTGCAGGAATAGGTATAGGTGCAACACTTCCCTGCCTTGATGCCTTAATAACAGAAGGTGTTGAAAAACTACACCGAGGAACAATAACAGCTATGTACAGCAGCGCGAGATTACTTGGAGTAGCTCTCGGACCTCCTATAGTAGCTTTACTTCTAAAGTCAAGTACTAATACAGTTTTTTATACTTTAGCTGCTGTAAGTCTAGTAGCAATAATTTTAACTATTCTACTAATTAGGCCCAAGGATTAGCTAAAATATTACTTTCACTTTTCACGTGGACTATTTGGCATCAAATAAGGCCTAAAGTGAAATGTTAGTGGAAGTTATTTCTAGTAATCCTAAACAGGTATCACAAGGCACTGCATGATTAAAAACTATTCTTAAAATACTTTTCAGAATAGAACCTTTTGATTTTATGCGCGTGCAATTTGTTTGCTTCTCAAACATGCACATGTTCAGCGACATTCATTCCCATTATACTTTTTATATTATGCGGCTGAGCTTTGTTTATTCTGTCTACTGACTCATCTAGGCAAACCAACTCCATGGTTCTAGATTTGGTAGACTGGATTCAAATTTAACATATTCTCTTGTTGTTGGATGAATAAAACTTATTTCTTTTGACCATAAAGCTATTTGCTGACCTGGTCTATTCTTTTTTCTTCCATACTTTTGATCTCCATATAAAGGATGTCCAGAATTTGAAAACTGCACTCTTATCTGATGTGGTCGTCCTGTTAAAAGGTTTACCTCAACAAGCGTAAAATTTTCATTTGTGTCTAAAACACTATACTCTAAAATAGCCTGTTTGGCACCTATTGTATCACTACTAACGATACTTACAATATTTGTGCTAGAATCCTTTAAAATGTAATCATTCATCTTACCACTTTTATCTTTCAATATACCATGCACAACTGCTAAATATCTCTTATAAAATTCTCTTTTTCTAATAGCATCAGAAAGTCTTGATGCCGCTTTAGAAGTTCTTGCAAAAACCATTATGCCTCCAACAGGACGATCTAACCTGTGGACAAGACCTAGATATACATTTCCTGGCTTATTATATCTTTCTTTTATGTACTCTTTTAAATGGCTCAAAATGTCAACATCATTTGTCTCATCTCTTTGTACAGGAACATTAATAGGCTTTTCTACAACAAGTATGTGATTATCCTCATAGATAATTTTCACCATTAATTTGCCTCCCAGCGCCCATAAATCCCACATGGCAACACAAGGCCTGTAGATGACACAGGAATACCAACCTCGCCACAGGAAATTGTACCCTTGTACTTGCTTTTTACTGTCAGTTTAAGAATATTTGAAATTACTGTGGGTGAAAATCCAGTAGTATAAGAGTTTATTAGAAAGAATAATGGCTCTGGAGATAATACCCCCATACATTCCTCTACAAATTGATATAGGGAGTCTTCTATTTTCCATATTTCTCCTTTGGGTCCTCTTCCATAGGAAGGAGGATCCATAATTATACCATCATATAAATTACCCCGACGTTTTTCCCTTTGAATAAATTTAATTACATCGTCTGTTATAAACCTTACTGGACGGTCTGATAAGCCTGATAGAGAAATATTTTCCTTTGCCCATTGAACCATGCCTTTTGCAGCATCAACATGGCATACAGAAGCTCCTGCATAAGCAGCTGCAACAGTAGCCCCTCCTGTATATGCAAAAAGATTTAGTACATTCACTTTTTTAGAGGTAGAACTTATCTTATCTATTATCCATTTCCAATTGACGGCCTGTTCAGGAAAAAGCCCAGTGTGCTTAAATCCTGTAGGCTCAATATAAAAGGATATTTTATTATAAGAAACGCCCCACCTTTGAGGCAACTTTTTCTTATAATCCCAAGCTCCTCCTCCTTTTGAACTTCTATGGTAACAGGCATCGGCATTTTCCCACAAACTCTTATTTTTCTCTGTAAAAGGCCATATTATTTGTGGGTCTGGCCGCCTTAGTACATATTTTCCCCATCTTTCAAGCTTTTCACCGTTACCAGTATCAATAAGTTCATAATCTTTCCAGTCATCTGCTATAAGCACATTTGATTCCTCCATTTAATTACCATTTACTCTATATCTTGCTCTGTTCTTTCAGAAACTGCTTTTTGGGCTTCTTTAATTGCCTGAGAACAAAAATACTCCTGACAATTAATCTTAGATCTACCTCGTTTGTCAACTTTCGTATAGTTACCATCTTTATCTAGTATTCTTCCCTTTTCTGTATCTTTAAGACAAATTTTCAGCATTTCTTTTAAACGATTAGAGATTTTTGCATCTTCAACAGGAAATAGTATTTCAACTCTTCTATCAAGATTTCGGCCCATCCAGTCAGCACTAGATAAATAGACAGACTCTTCTCCACCATTATAGAAGTAAAATATTCTACAGTGCTCCAAAAATCGTCCAACTATACTCTTAACTCTAATTTTATCACTTAGTCCTTTAATTCCTGGTCTTAAACAACAAATACCTCTTACAAGCAAGTCGATTTCCACACCTGCATTAGATGCATTGTAGAGCTCATTAATTATTCCTTCATCTACAATTGAATTTAAATTAGCAATTATTCGTGCCTTTCCACCATTTCTAGCATTTTCTGCTTCCTGCCTAATAAGGCTTTTAAGCTTATTTCTCAGTGCTATTGGTGCAACATGTAATTTATACATCTTATTTAACCGGGAATAACCTGATAACATGTTAAACATGGCAGAAGCGTCTGCACCAAAATATGGATTTGATGTAAACAATCCCACATCTGTATAGAGCTTTGCTGTTATGTCATTGTAATTCCCTGTACTCATGTGTACATACCTCTTAATTCCATCTTCTTCTCTTCTTACTACTAAAAGAATTTTACAGTGAGTTTTAAGACCAACAAGCCCATATATAACATGACAACCAGCCATTTCTAATCTTTTTGCCCATATTATGTTGTTTTGCTCGTCAAATCTGGCTTTAAGTTCAACAAGCACTGTAACCTGTTTACCATTTTCGGCTGCCTGTGCAAGAGCTTCAACAATTGGTGAATTTCCACTTACCCTATATAATGTTTGTTTTATAGCAAGAACATTAGGATCATTTGCTGCTTGTTTTACAAAATCAATAACAGGTTCAAATGACTCATATGGATGATGAAGTAAAATATCCCTTTGCGAAATCACACTAAAGATATCTTCTTCGTCAATAAGTTCTGGAATTAGCTGAGAACGATACTCCTCATATTTCAAATGCTCATGTCCTGGTATAGCATAAACTTTCATTAGAAAAGTAAGGTCTAATGGACCTTTAACTTCATATACTGTCTCTCTAGGAACTTCAAGCTCTCCAATTAACATTTCCAATAAATCAGCAGCCATACCATGTTCAATTTCAAGCCTGATTACCATTCCCCATTTTCTCTTTTTTATATATTGTTGAATGGCTTCTAGAAGATCCTCAGCTTCTTCTTCATCAAGTCCCTGATCTGTATTTCGTGTAATTCTATAACAAGCCATTGTAATAATATTGTGTCCTTCAAATAGACTTTCAATATACATCTTTATTATATCTTCAAGTAATATAAAATATTTTTCTCCCTTTTCTTCATGAACTGTTGGAAGCTCAATAAGCCTATCTAAAACTGAAGGAACCTGAACCATCGCAAATATTGGCTCATCAATTTCATCTTTGTTTTCAAGTAGAAGAGCTATATTAAGACTTTTATTAAGTATAAGAGGAAAAGGCCTGCTTCTATCAACTACCATTGGAGTTAGAACAGGATAAACAGTATTATAGTAAAAAGTGTCTATAAAAGATTTTTGCTTATCAGTTAAATTCTTAGGCTTAATTATAAATATCTTTTCCTTCTTTAGCCCTGGTATTAATGAGCGATTATAGCAACTATATTGGTCACAGATCATTTTATGTGCTCTAAGTGAAATCAGGCTAATTTGTTCTCGTGGTGTAAAACCAGCTATGTCAGGTTCCTTAAACCCTGCTAGTACCTGATCAAATAAAGATGCTACTCTAACCATAAAAAACTCATCAAGATTTGAGCTTACTATAGACAAAAACTTAATCCTTTCAAAAATAGGATTACTATTACTGTTACAAGCTTCATTAAGCACTCTCTCGTTAAATTCCAGCCAACTAAGCTCCCTATTAAAATAATTATTTTTTAGCTCGTACTCAAATTTTTTCATAATTATCATCCTCTACGTCTTATAACAGGTTTATTTCCCATAACTTCTTCAAAAAAGTTTGTATTACTTACAAAGCTCCATTCTTCTAGCATTATATCTTCATCTGACCATACATTAAAGTGTAGTTCTTGTCCATGTTTGTGTACTTCAATCTTTTTTATTTTTTGCTTATGAGATATATCTAAGGCTTCAGCTATTCTTAGAATTACTGTTAGCTTTGAAACAATTATCTTTTCCTGAGCATCAAGTACAAAATAATTCTCATGCGACAAATCTGGAATTTCATCACTATGATATCTGGCTATATTAGCAACAAGATTTAATTCAGCATCTGACAATCCCATTATATCCTGAAAACGAATAATATTAAAAGAGTGCACATCATGATTGTTATGATTAACATACTTACCAATATCATGTAATATCGATGCAACCCTTAAATAAAATCTTTCAATATCTTTTAGCATATGAACCTTTTTTGTCTGATCAAAAATTGATAGTGCCATTTTTTCAATAAATAGACTATGTACTTCATCAATAGAATACTTCTTTCCAATATGCCACACAGAGGTAATTATGTCTTCATAAGCTTCTTTCTTTCTTATAGTATTAAATCTTTCATCTACCATGTGAACTAAAAGGCCGTGTCTTAATGATACCATCGGAGCATATATGGTTTTAGAATCAGTCATTTCAAGAAAACTATTAAACAGTATAATCGAAGGTAAAAGAATCTCAGCTTGATTTCTTGAAAGCTTAAATTCATCAATTATTTGAGATGTGGTCATAGTATGCACTTTTTCGTATAATACTTTTAACTCTTCTTTTTTAATATGGTATTTATTGTTATTGTTTTGTTTTTTTGATGTACACAATTTCATAATTGTTTTTAGTTCTCCTCCAAGACCAACAAAGCTTTTAATATTAAACTTTGGCAATATGGAATTCATATAGTCTATTCTACTTTTTATAAACTCTTCCATTACCCCAGGAAAATCAAGAGTCCTTTTTTCAAGATCTGCTAAAATTTCACGTAGTCTTAAAGACCCAACCTTCATATATTCAGTAAATCTTAAGCTTCCTTCACTATATACTGAAACTTCAACACCTCCTGAGCGTATATCAACTATCAATGTCCCTTTATCTGCAAATTTTTTTTCATCAGACATATAACTGCGTATAGCCTTGTACATTAAAAACCTTTCTTGAGCATTATTAATTACCTCGACTTCTAAGCCGGATCTAATTCTTATCTGTTCTAAAACATACTCCCTGTTTTCCGCTTCCCTTATTCCACTTGTACTCACAGCCCTATAAGTCTTTAGCTTGTAAGACTGAATAGTTTTAAAAAAACCCTTTAAAGTTTCGCACGTATCATGAATAGATTGTACCTGTATCCTTCCATATGAAAAGGTATCCTTGCCTATGTATGTGGGCATATATAAATCTTCAAGAGTACTTATTTCTCCCTCCGGTGTAACCTGTGCTATCATCATTCTAAGAGAATTTGATCCAGCATCAATTGCAGCCATTATTTCATATTTTTGTTTTTGCATTAGGTATTACACCCTTTCTAAACTCTATTTATCCTGTACAATTTGTTAACACTTAAAACATGCACATACTCAAGAGACATTCATTCCCACTAAACATTTTCATACTATCTCATGAATGTCTCTATTGAGTATTATACCACTTAAAATATATATGGCAAATTCATTTATTTATTTTTTCGCTTCCTTTTTGTTCCTGACTCAGTTATACTTTTATAAAAAATATAACTTCCACTTATCAACCGGCCTATTTAGCGTCAAATAAGGCATGCATTAAATAGTAGAGATGTTATATTTTCTGTGTTCCTAATACATATTTTGTTTGTACCATTTACAAAATAATATAATGAACTTATAATATAACTTAAAGTATTTTTTTAAAGAGTTATGTTACTCTAAGCTGGGAGGAAATCGATGGAAATTAAATCTTTTAAAAAGCTAAAATTATATGGTTTTAACAATCTTACAAAGACACTAAGTTTTAATATATATGATATATGTTATGCTAAAGATCTTGAACATAGAAAAGGATATATAGATTATATTGATGAACAATACAATGCTGAAAGGTTAACTAAAATTTTATTAAACGTGGCATCTATTGTTGGAGCTAATGTATTAAACATCGCCAGTCAGGATTATGATCCTCAAGGTGCCAGTGTTACAATGCTTATATCTGAAGAAAAACTCATTAATGCTCCAATTGACGAATCGTCCCAAACTGCAACACCAGGCCCATTACCTGAAACAGTATTAGCACACCTTGATAAAAGTCATATAACAGTGCACACATATCCGGAGAGTCATCCAGACGATGGAATAAGTACTTTCAGGGCAGATATTGATGTTTCAACATGTGGTCAGATATCTCCATTAAAGGCATTAAACTATTTGATTCATAGTTTTGACTCAGATATTATTACAATTGACTACAGGGTTCGAGGCTTTACAAGGGATGTAGAAGGCAAGAAATATTTTATTGATCATAAGATTAACTCAATACAAAATTATATATCAAATGATACTAAAAACATGTATCAACTTATTGATGTTAATGTATATCAAGAGAATATTTTTCATACAAAGATGCTTATAAAAGATTTTGATCTAGACAACTATTTATTTGGAGTAACAAAAAAAGATCTAGTACCTAGTGAAAAGAAAAAAGTAAAGCAAAAACTAAAAAAAGAAATGTCTGAAATCTTTTACGGTCGAAATATATTTAAAGTTTAGTTTATTACTTGATATATCTATGAATCTTTTTTATTTATAGTATATTTAGTGATATTTGTAATTAAGGAGGATTAATGGAAAGCTATTTGATTTCAATAGTAATACCTGTATATAACGAAGGGAAACAAATATTCAACAACATTGATGTAATAAAAAACACTTTATTAAATCATAAGATTCCCCATGAAATAATTCTTATAGACGACGGCTCAATTGACAACACCTGGACAGAATTAAAAAGACTAAGCTCCCAATTCCCTAATATACGTGGTTTTAGGTTAAGCAGAAACTTTGGAAAAGAATTTGCTTTATGGGCAGGAATTGATGCTGTTGGAAATAACCCATGTATTGTTATGGATTCTGACCTTCAACATCCTCCTGAAATAATTCCGGAAATGATAAGATTATGGAAAGATGAAGGATATGAAGTGGTTGAAGGTGTTAAATCTTCAAGAGGACAGGAATCTATTTTTAGTAAATTTAGTGCTAAATTTTTTTATTTTTTGCTAAAAAAACTATCAGGTTATGAACTAAATAATGCATCTGATTACAAGCTTTTAGACACAAAAGTTTTAAACTCCTTAAAAAATATGCAGGAAAGAAATACTTTTTTTAGAGCACTATCTGCATGGGTAGGTTATAAAAGAACAAGCGTTAGCTTCGAGGTTGCTGAAAGAACAAAAGGAACATCTAAATGGTCTAAAATAAAGCTTTTTAAATTAGCTATAACAGCCATTACATCCTTCTCATCACTTCCATTACATATAGTCACTATTTTAGGTTCAATTTTTTGTTTGGCAGCTATAGTTTTAAGTATTCACACCTTATATTTTAAGATTAGGGGAATTGCAGCTGGAGGTTTTGCAACTGTTATACTTCTTCAATTAATTATTGGTGGACTATTAATGGTAAGCTTAGGTATAATAGGCACTTACATTGCAAGGATTTTTGATGAAATAAAGCTTAGACCTCGTTATATTATAACTGAACAAACTATTGACAATAACAAAAGTGAGTAAAAAGGTATACAACAGCAGTTAAAATATCAACCTTAAGAAATAAAAATTTCGGAGGATTTTTATGTTTGCTTTAATAAGTCTTATAATACCAAGTTTTTGTGCGTATCATTTGCTAAAAAAGGTATTTCCTTATTTGTTTAACTTTATTGAGCATAAAGAAACCTGGAAAAAAACAATTAATTTACCTGAGTGGCTAATTACTATTCCAGCCTCTTTCCTTGTTGGAAACTTATTTTATACTTGGCTTGTTTATATTTTTGCATATTTATTTAGAAACTCTAAAAGCCCTTTATTGTATTCTAATATTATAGTAATGACATTGTTTTTTATTCTTTCAGCTTATTTTATAGTATCTTTTAAACACAAGTATAAAAAAGTGAAACCAAATATTAAGAAAAATCTTTTACCGCTTAATAGGAATTTTTTTAATAATAACAAATTAGAAATAATCTACATTGTAATATGGACGTTTATTTGGAGCTTTTTAATGATTAGAACACTATACATAACTGGAAATACACTAAAAATTAGTTTCTCAGTATATAGCGATTTTGGGACTCATTTATCTATGATTCGCTCATTTTCTCTTGGTTCCAACTTTCCAACCCAATACTCTCACTTTGCAGGTGATCCAAGAATTTTATATCATTTTATGAATCAGTTCTTTGTTGGTAATCTTGAGTTTCTTGGACTTAGACTTGACTTAGCATTTAATCTTACAAGCATACTATCTATACTGTCTTTTATGATGCTTTTATATGCATTTGCCGTTATATTGACAGATATAAAAGCCGTAGGCATATTAACATCAGTCTTCTTCTTTTTTAGAAGTTCTCCTGCATTTATAAAATTTTTTAATGAAATTAGTTCTTTAGATCAAATATTAAATCATGCATACTTCATAGGTTACACTGAAAATGAGAATTGGGGAATTTATACTCAGAAAGTTTATTTAAACCAAAGACATCTTCCCTTTGCCCTTGCTATTATGATGCTTATATTTATTATTGTTCTTCCCATGTTTTATGATATGATTAAAGCAATTAAAGATAGAAAAGACAACAACCTAAACAACCAAAATGAAGAAAATAATAATCTATTATATGAATTTGCATTTAAAAAAGATTCCTGGCTTCCTGAAAATACTCTAAGATATTTGTTATGTGGAATTATATTAGGGTTAATAGGATTTTGGAATGGTGCTGTGCTACTTACCATACTGCCTATATTGTGCATTATAGCTATATTTTCCAAAAAAAGATTGGAGTTTTTAGGAATTGCCTTAATATCTTTAGCTTTATTATACCTTCAACTAATATTTTTTACAGGCAATGAGGGTACAACTGTAGAAAATATTTTTTACTTAGGATATTTATCACCACAAAAAGACCTTTTTTCAATTACTTTGTTTATGTTTAAATTGTTGGGTATATTCCCTATAGTATTATTAGTCAGCTTATTCTTTGCTCCAAAAGGAGGTAAGATACTTGCTCTGGCATTCTTTACCCCTATTATCGTAGCCTTCACCATTCAGTTGACACCTGATATTACCGTTAATCATAAATATATAGTCATTTCTGTTGTTCTTTTAAATATTTTGCTGTCTAACTTTATTTATAAACTTTTTGCATCTAAAAAAATAGTTTTAACTATAATATCTTCAGTACTAATTATTTTTCTTACCTTAACGGGAGTAATAGACTTGATTGCTCAATATAATTCAGACAAACATTACGTAAGTTTCAAATTAGATCATCCTGTTCTTATCTGGACTAAAAATGAGACTGAACCTGATTCTATTTTCTTAAGTCACTCATATGTTACTCATCCAATTATGCTTGCTGGAAGAAAAGTTTTTTACGGGCATTCTTACTTTACCTGGAGTGCAGGATATGATGTTTTTGACCGATCAAGAGTTGTAAATGACATTTATCAGAGTACCAGCTCTGATAAGCTAAAAAAACTCGTTCAACAACATAATATCGACTATATTGTTATTGAACATGAAAATAGAACTTCCGATAAGTATAAATTAAATGAAGATATAATTAAAAATACTTTTAATCTGGTATTTGAAGATTCATACTATAAAATTTCAATTTATAAAACTAAGTAATAGTAACTGCATTCAAAGAAATAAGTTGTGCTGGTATAAACAGAAGTTCAAGAAGTGTCTTATACCCCTTGCTCTATAAGACTTTTAGCTTATAAGTTTGCTTAAAAAAATAACTTATAAATATGTTTAAGTTAAAAAAATATATGTAAAAAAATAATTTTTACACTTTTTGCACAAAATATTATTTGACATTCTCATGTTTTAAAGATAAAATTTTATAGTCACTAAAAAGGAAGTAGGTGGATTTATTTCATCACTCCTAACAAAGCATGTAGCTTAAATTTATAATTATGAAAAGGATGTATATATGGAAAATTTAGCTTTTAACCAACTAAACTTATCTAACGAATTGCAAAAGGCAATTACTGATATGGGTTTTGAGGAGGCTACACCTATTCAATCTCAAACCATTCCTCACATACTTAATGGTTTTGATGTTATAGGACAAGCTCAAACAGGTACAGGTAAGACATGTGCTTTTGGTATTCCTGCAGTTGAAATGATGGATCCTGATATTGATGATCCACAAACTATTATTCTTTGTCCTACCCGAGAACTTGCCGTTCAAATATCTAAGGAACTAAAAAATGTATCTAAATATAAAGAAAAGGTACGAATACTTCCAATTTATGGTGGTCAGCCTATTGATCGCCAAATTAGCGCACTTAAAAGACGACCACAAATTATAATAGGAACACCTGGCCGTGTTATGGATCATATGAGACGCAGTACTTTAAAGCTGTCAAACATTAAAATGATAGTTCTAGACGAAGCGGATGAAATGCTTAATATGGGATTTAGAGAAGATATAAATACCATATTAGAAAAAATACCTACTCAAAGGCAGACTATACTTTTTTCGGCTACAATGCCAAAAGAAATATTGGAATTAACTAAAAAATATCAGAAAGACCCTATTCATATAAAGTCTGCTCATAAAGAAATTACAGTACCTGCTATTGAGCAATTCTATCTTGAAGTTAGCTCAACAGCAAAATTAGAGGTATTATCAAGACTTCTTGATGCAAATGATATAAAACTATCACTTATTTTTTGCAATACTAAAAAAATGGTGGATGAACTTACTTCAAGTCTGCAATCAAGAGGATATTCTGCTGAAGCACTTCATGGCGACATGAAACAAGATCAAAGGGACAGGGTTATGGCAAGATTTAGAAAAGGACTGATTGATGCTCTGATTGCTACAGATGTTGCTGCTCGTGGAATAGATGTTGATGATGTAGAGGCTGTTATAAACTATGATATACCTAATGATGAAGAGTATTATGTACACAGAATTGGAAGGACTGGCAGAGCTGGACGAACTGGGAAAGCTTTTACTCTTGTAGTAGGACGAGAAATCTACAAAATAAAAGATATTCAAAGATATACAAAGTCAAATATACAGCTTATTAAGCCTCCATCACTTATGGATATAGAAGAAAGAAAAATTGGACTTACATTAAACAAAATAAAAGAAACCCTTAATGATGGAAGTTTTACCAAGTACGTTCAATATATAGAAAAATTTCTTGAAGACACTACACCAGTTATGACTGATACTTATGTAACAACACTAGAAATAGCTGCTGCCCTTCTAAAAATTCTTTCCTATCAGGAGGGTCAGGAAAATGTAATTGAAGAAATTGACAATAGTGATTCTGAAACCTCTGAAGGAATGGTAAGGCTTTTTATCAATATAGGTAGAAATAATAAAGTTCAACCTAGACATATTGTTGAGAGCATAGCCTCCTCTACAGGCTTACCAGGTAAACTAATTGGTGCAATTGATATCTTTGATAAATTCACTTTTGTTGATGTTCCAAGAGAATATGCTTCTCAAGTGCTATCATCAATGAAAGATCATACAGTTAAAGGTAAAAAAGTTGTTGTTCAAAAATCTACTAAAAAAAGAAAACTTCATAGGAGAGCTTAAACTCTCCTTTTTTTTTGTTTTTTTCAATAAATTCTATTTTATGACTCCTTGCAGATTTCCGTCATAGGTTGCATTATTTTAAGACTTGATATAACTTTAAAATCTTATCTATTATGTTTTTTTCTCTAGAACCAAGTACAGGATGTATAATGCCAAGGGTTTCTATTATTTTATCTATATTCATTTTACTACTCCTATATGTATTAAAGTGTCTATCTAAATTTGTGTAAGTATCTAAATACAATTTACTTTTTTGAGCAGCAATTCCTAGAATTTCTCTTTGCTCATTTGGGGCATGCTGAGCTAATATATCCAGTACTTTACATATAGAATCTATTGGACTAGTGGTAGCTATTTGATTTCTATCATTACTAGGATTTAAATTTAATACCTCTCCTATTTTTCCAGCAGCAAAAATTCCATTTGCCACATCATATAAAGCCTTGTAATTGTACAAATTCATCACCCTCTTTAGTTAAGGAATGTGTGAAATATTACTTTCACTATTCACTGGGCTTACTTGGCATCAAATAAATCCTTTAGTGAAATAGTTGTGGAAGTTATATTATCAGCGTTCCAAAACATTTAATAAGTTACTCTATTTACCTATCCTATAATATGTATAACTTCTATTCTTCGTTACTTTTAACGAGAAATATTACCATTTTATTTTTTCCTGGAAATAATTAAATGCACCAAAACACTGGTTAAATATACACAATTCCAAATATTGGACTACTACTTAAAACTTCTCCTTATTATTAAAAGAAGCTCCACACTTTATAAAAGGGTGGAGTCAGCATTTCTAATATTATATACTTTATTCAACTGGGCTATTTAAATAAGTTTGCCATCCATATGCATTATCTGATTTTTTCTCTATTTCTGGGTTTATGTCTCCTCGCAATCTTTTAAATTTGTCATGTGTTAAAATATTTCCTAGAACATCTCCACATTCTGCTAAAACTTCACATATGCAATCGATATCAACAAATTTTAGGATACCTTTATCCAAACTTGCTACAAGCAAATCACCTATAACAGCCTCAACTACAAGAGCCTGTTTTTGACCTGATCTCAATACAATTACAACTCTCTCGCCTTTTAGAAGTTTAAGCAATTCTCTTATGTTCTCAGGAAAATCTCTATGCCTTCTAGTATCTACATCTCTATGCATAAACCAACACCTCCTCCAAAGCAGGTTACTACTATATATTATGCAAAATTCTCATTATTGCTACTTTTTATGTCTACTTGTTATATGTATTTATATTTTTCTTCATGTAACATTTCCTCTTCAATATGAATAATATATAGTTAGTATTTATTTTGTCTGGAGGTATGTAATATGTTTGCAAAATCAAAAAAAAATACTGAAAGAAACGCTAATGTATTTCTGTGGACAATTGTAATTATATTTCTTCTGCTCCCAATTTTAAAGTCATTTGGTGCTATTTGTCTGTAGAATCAAATACTTTGAAAAATAAAATTATCTTTCCTCATAATTTTCTTGTTGGCTAAGAGACCTATGGTTAAAAAATAGTTTTATGTAAATTCCTATGTTTTAAAAATTTTTTTTATTAAAAGAGCCAATATAATGGCTATGCCATTAAAATATGGATAATTAAAATTTCCCCTTCTGTTTCCTTCTAAAAATTTCAAAACAGATTTTACTCCTGAATTAACCAGATAGGATACTTCATCCTCATTTAAATCAAAGTCTAGAAATGAGATATCTGAAGTATTTATTTTTATTGTATTTTTGGGATCAAGCATTATATTTTTAGGTACACCTATGTCATGTACATAAGAAATAAAATTTTTGAGTATATTAAATACATTGAGCCCATGAGTACTCTTTTTTCCAATAAGTCTCATTCCTACTACAGGTATTGGAGAATGCTTCTCACATTTATTTGTATCAATTAGCCAAAAGGGAAAATTATCAAAAACTCCTCCATCAACAAAATAATGAGTTCTTTTAGTACCCCCTTCATTTCTTTTTATTTGTACAGGTTTAAATACAAATGGTACACTTATACTCATTCTAACTGCCTTTGCCACTTCAAAACTATCTGGATCAATACCATAATATAAAATATCATCAGGTAAAACAACAATTTTACCTCTTGATGCATCCACTGCTGTCA
Source organism: Acetivibrio alkalicellulosi (assembly GCA_008125075.1). Taxonomy (GTDB): domain Bacteria; phylum Bacillota; class Clostridia; order Acetivibrionales; family Acetivibrionaceae; genus Herbivorax; species Herbivorax alkalicellulosi. The sequence goes on from VLTH01000002.1 coordinate 2,159,312, forward strand.
TTCTTATTCTATATCCTCTTGGGTTAACCCTATCTACTACTCCCCCTCTTAAGTCTCCAAAAGTTTTAATTCCTCTCCTTAATAAAATTTGTGACATCCATTCTTCTAAATAATCTCCATCATAAATATAGCCCTGCTTACAAAACTTAATAATTTGATTTAATATACTGCATCTTTCCTCTATGTAATCACCCCCATTAAGTTTATAATCATGAAATTCCAATAACTTAAAAAACATCTCTTTTTGTTGTATTTGACTTATTGCCTGCCTCTTGCATAAGTCTATATAGTCAGAAATTATAGGTACTCTTTCAACAATATCACTCCCCTTTATTTTTTCAAGATTCAAACTATTTAATATACCTCTTAGACTAAATGCACTGTAACCTGAAGCAACAATAGTTCCCACAATAGCTCCCGCTGATACACCCGCAACATTTAGAAATCTCCACCCTCTATATTCAAACGTCTCCAACGCCCCTACATAGGCTATCCCTTTAATGCCTCCACCACTTAAAATTAAATTTGATACTTTATCTTTTATAAACACATTTTTTCTCCTAATCTTTTTTTCTTATATATTATATTTATAAAATAAAAAAGTTAGAATGTAACACATTAATCATGTTATGAATATACTGTAAAGGAAAAGTCATTATAGACACTCATGCTCTCAAACATGGCATGAAAAGCATAATGGTAATGAATGTCTCCTAAGGATGTGCATGTTTGCCACAGCAAACAAATTGCACAGACATAAATTCAAGGTTCTGTTCTGAAAAGTATTTTCAGAACAGTTACATATATTTATAAAAAATAGAAAGGATTGATTTTATGGCCAATAATGATTTGAATAAAACCCTATCAGGTATTATGGAAACTATGGACAAAAAAACATTGCAGGATAACTTATCTAAAGCACTAGATGCTTTAAAGCACAGTAATACAGAAGAGTTGGCAAAGCAAATAAATTCTGTATGCAGTAGCCCAAAAGATTCACCTAATAAATCTCCACTAGAAAATATGAACATAAACACAGATGCAATAAAAAATATTAATAGTGCCGATTTAGAAAATCTACTAAATTACATAGGAAACCACAGTGATGAAATTAAAGATAAGCTAAAAGATGTAATAAAAGATTAGTAAATTATATTAAATAATTATGAAACGAAATCAACTTTTACAAAAATATAAATAACATGGAGGAAGAACTTATGAGTGATGACTTGGATAAAAGTATAAAGCAGGCATTAGATATAATTAGTAATCCTGAAAATCTAAAAGGATTTCTCAATATTCTAGGAAATTCATCTAGCAGTCAAACAGCAGAAAACCAAACACAAAGCCAACCTTTGGCCGATAAAACTGATGAAAAATCCTCATTTGAAGGAATGGGTGAAAACCTTGACCTTTTACGAAAGGTTCAGGACGTTGTAAGTACACTCAACACCAGAAAAGATCCAAGAATAAACTTACTATCGGCTATTACTCCTTTTATGAATAAAAAGCGACAAAGAGCTGTTAACGACTGCGTACAACTTTTAAGGGTGTCACAGGTATTACCTTTAATATTAAACTTCAATAACAAACAAAAATAAGGGGTCCCCCCCCTTTTTTTTTGTTTGTTTGAATAATGCAACAAATTACACGTCCATTAAATAAATGTTAAACGTCCCCTTGTATTAACCCCTCCTATTCCTCTTGTTCCTGCATAAGTCCCTCTTACCGCTTGCTGAGGAGTTATAGTTTTGCTTTGTTCTGTTGTTGAAATCCTCTGAGCCACTATTGTAGGATCTAAAGAGTGTATCAAAACTCTTGCTGGTGAGCTTGCATAAGTAGCTCCTGCCGCAACAATCTCCTCATAATAGGATTGACATGCTCCTGCATATATAAATAGTTTGTTAGGATCTGGCTGATACCGTCTTGCTTCTCTAACTGTTTGAGCATAATACCTTGAGTATGTATAACTATCAAATGATTTAGTATCAGTTGCACCTTTTCTTAAACCGTCATGACCTGTGAAAACTACAATGTCAGGTGAGTGTTGGGTCAGTAAGTTCCTTGCTGCTTGAGGTTGGTCTGGTTCATCTACATATACCCCTACAGGTCTCAAACCAATTCGTCTATAATAACTCATGCTTGAATTTAGAAAACTCCTGCTCCCATCTACATGTAGTATTTTCCCTGGTCTCCTCCTTCGTCTATCAAATAAAAATGGATATCTAAATAACTGGTTTAAGAAAAACCGGTTTTTATATTTATTAAATCTTCCTTGTTCATTCAAATTTGTATTTCTTACATCAATTTTAATTAGATCATCCTCCTCTGCGTCTGCTGCAAGTCTGTATACTAATCCTTTAAGAAAATATTGACCGTCTCGATCCTCAGTTCTTATAATATCAGAAACAACAAATTTAATATCTCCTCCATATGATTTCCTTAAAACAATATCCCCTACTTTATAATGTGGCACTTAAATTCCCCCTTTTCACCTTAAAATCTGAGCCTATGAGCAGCAAAATTACACATTACATCATATGCACTATAAATGTTTTTGGGGAATGAAAATTTTATACTATGGCACGTTCAGATTAGTAACAAATAAAGAAAACTATAATATACTATTAAGGTAAAACTATTAAACACTTTAATTAATTTCTCATAAGTATTTTTATGTTAATATTATTTTTATATCGAAAGGAGTGCAGAATATGTCTGATGAAAGAGCTTTCCCAGGTGTTGCACCAGTGGGCTCAGCAGCTGCTGGAGCAGCAACTACTCCAGTAGGAGGTACGGCAGCAGCTGCTGCAGGAGCAGGTGTAGGTCCATTCTTTGGAGGTTTTGGTTTCATATTTATTATCCTTATAATCATCATACTTCTTCCACTGTTTGGTTTCGGTGGATTCGGGGCTTTTGCACACGAGAGCTAACATATAAAAGTATTTAAAGGGGTTTATAAAACCCCTTTCTTTATTAGAAGTTTTAGATAAAAGTGAAAGACTTCTAATAAAGGAGCTATATGCCTAAAACTAATTAGAAGTATTTTAAGGTGGTGATTGATTTGAACTATTTAGACAGCTTTATAAGGCAAATAAAACAAAGTCCCGAATTTTGCAAACTAAAACAATCTAAAGATACTATATCTAAGAAACCAGAGCTAAAAAGTGAACTATTAAAAATCTATCAATTACAGACACATATATGTTCAACAGATATATCTGAAGCAGAAAGGCAAAGAAAAATATCTGAATTAAATAAACAAATGACTACTCTATCTAAAATACCAGAGGTGGACATGTATCTTAACAATTATAAAAAATTTAATGAAATGATGATGGAAATAACAAAATTAATAAATAACTACATATTTGAAGATCTTACTCTAAAGTAAATTTCAATGCATAATATAAAAACATACTATTTTTTTTAAATAGTGGAACCCTTTTTTTACAGTAGAATACAATATAATAAATAAAAAAAAGGAGTGATTTATATGTCATACGATTCAAGAGTAGCAGCAGCACCTGGCGCAGTTGCAGCAGCTGGAGCAGGGTTTGGAGGCTTTGGGTTTATATTTATTATACTTATAATAATTATACTTCTTCCATTAATGGGCTTTGGTGGTTTCGGTGGTGGAGCTTTTGCACATGAAAGCTAATTGACACTTATTCAATTCACTTCTTACTTAAAATGTCAATTAAGAGCCTTGCCTTGATCTTGACATAATGCGGAAGAGAATTATCAGATTTTTTATCATAGGTGTTACTCCTCAAAAAATAAGCAGGTTAAAAAAGAAAAGAAGTATTTAACTACTTCTTTTCTTTTTATTGGTATTTTTGAAGCAAAATGAAATACTTACTTTAACCAAATATAAAATCTAATTTATTATTATTAATATATACATAATATTCTTTTATTTAGTAACCAAGAAAAACGTATCTACATAATATAGTGTGTAATCTATTATTCAGGAGGTTATATTAATGGAAGAATATCTTAATGTATCAATAGAAGAACCAATAGAGGAAAGACAGCCTTTCATGCCCTTTCCAGTCCCATATCCTCAACCTTTCACTCCTTGGTTTAATAATGTAGAAGGTCAACCAGGATTTGGTGCTTATCCATTCATGCCTGGATTTATGCCAATGTTTGGAGGATTTACAGAAGGTCAATCTGGTTTTAATGGATATCCCTTTGCACCTGGCTATCTCCCTCAGCCTGGTTTTGGTGCCTTCCCATATCAATTCCAGTCACAATATTCTCCTATTGGATTGGGTATGGCACCACCTCTGTCAAAACAAAACGAAGACATAGAATCTCTCATCCCTGATGAAAGGATTTTCACCTTTGGTTTTGGTGTTCCCTTTGGTTTTGGTATTCCCTTTGGCTTTGGTGTTCCCTTTGGTTTTGGTGCTCCATTTGGTTTTGGCTTACCCTTTGGCTTTGGATATCCATTTATATTTTAACATGTTAAGCAAAAGGAAGCTAATGTTTCCTTTTGCCACTTTGAAAGACGTAAAATGCTCGAAGCTCAATGCCTCGACCATTTTACGTTTAGGTTTTAGACGTCAATGAAAATTCTTAAAACCCTAGCTTTTATTAGAAGTCATGCAACTTAGGCATCGTTTAAAAATAACTTCCTCTAAGTTTTCCACTTCCAACGCTTTCATTACCACACGCGTTACGCGAAAAAGAGGAAGTAATTCTTTAGCCGAGCCTTAAGTAAAACACATAAAAAGCAAAGATTTTAAACACCACTTTGCTTATAAATTAGAAAATACATTTAAAGTAAACACTTTTTTGAGTAAGCTATCTCTATCTCTGTTGACCTGGATCTAAAGAACCTACAAGAACTATTTGAATGGCTCTGTCCTTATCTATCAAAAGAGAGTTTACTTCAAACAGATTTAACAATAGTCCTGCTATAACAAGCCCCTGTGCTGGCGACAATGCTTTTCTTAAACCATTTGACACAGGGTTTGTTCCTCCCGGTTTATTTAAAACATTTAAGAGCTCTTTTACTATTGAACTTAAATCTCCCTCTGTATACACTCTATCTCCTCCTTGTCATGAGTTTAACCGGGTTTTTTATGAAATTACTATCGGGCCTGGATCTACCGCTATATCACCTGCAAGACCTGAACCAAAATAAGTAAATATTAAAATTGAAATTATTAACAACACATAACTTTTAGTTCTTCTACTTAAAAGCATTTAATTAACCACCCTTTAAAAGTGTAATTACTATAATATTATATTAATTCAATTAAAGACTGTGTCAGCTTTTTTTATATACATCTAGATACCATTAATTTAATTTTTACACTTCTCAAGTAACGTTACACCAACTATTGCATATTTTATATTATCAACTTAATACTTTGATGTAAGAAATATTCGAAATATAACTTTCACTTTTCATAGTGCCTATTTGGTGTCAATAAAAAACTTGAGCATAAAGTCCCCAACCTTTTAAGTCTTTCACTTTGTTCTAAGGCTTCTAATAAGGCCAATGGTGAAATAGTAGTTATATTTTTAGTATTCCTAAAGGAGTGATTTTATTAATGCTTTTTAACTATATTAAAGGATATAAAGTAATTCAAGGTACTGTTTACTTTGAAGATAGAGAAAACCAGTTACTTAGAGCCTTAAGTAACATCAGAATCAATCTTTACTCTATAAAGAGACTAAACACTAATGATACTATCAAACTTTATCAAAAAAAGCTACTTTCTACAACTAAAACAAATATGTATGGAAAATACTTTTTTTTAGTTTGTGACGATAATTACCTTGTAAATATTGATACAAAAAAATTACCTGTAGGAAAAGGAGTTTTAACAAAGGAATTATTATCATACAAAGGACTTGAATCTAAGCATGATTTTATAGTTAAAAAAGTTCATAGTATTGAAGAAAACACCTTATCATCAGCAAATATATTTCCAGGAAATGACATTATGTTTCATCCTGAATTAAAGGATATAGATGGCAACACTATATATGGAAGATATGACTTATCCTTTGATACAGATGATATCTATTATGATACTAGAAATTTCAAACTTCGGTCAGATTTGTTCGAAGACAAAATGATTAGTGTGAATATTCATGCAGGAAATATATCAAAAAAGCTATTACTCAATTATACTTCTCCCAGTATGAATTCTATCGATAGAATAAAGCTTAATTATGAAAGTGGATTAATTGATGAAAAAACAAAGATAAATAATTACCTTAGTGCGTTATATGATAGGAATGCCCTTGACAATAAGTTTGCATCAAATATCCCTATAAAAAGTACCACTACTACATTAAAAGAAATTCATGACTATATTCACAAAAAAAATTGTGACAAAATTCTTTCTAGAAGGGCACAACACTTACTAAAACATACCGTTCCTGAGCTTGATAAAGTTTATTTAAGCCCAAGTGGATATTTTAAAATTCACTACACCACATCAGGTCCTAATGGAATTAGCCATAAAACCACTAATTTCATTAGAGTACCTGACTACATAAAACACATATCAGATGCTTTTGAAAATGTAAAAAACATTACATGCATTAAAAGAAATTTCAGGATACCCATTATTGATGAAGGCAAAGACTCAATGGATATATATGTATATGATTTAAATGGTGTATATGGTTATGCCTCTTCAATTAAAATTTATAATTCTTTACCTAACGGGGCTAGAACTGCATCATGTTATATTGCTGTTGATAACAATTATTCACCTTCTAAGGGATTTAAAAAAAGCCCTGAAGATTGTTTAAATGTAACAGCTGCACACGAATTTTTTCATGCAGTACAGTTTGCATATAATCTAGATGCTGACTTTTGGTGGATGGAAGCTTCTGCCACATGGAACGAAGATGAAATATACGATGAAGTAAATGATTATCTTGGTTATCTGAAAACATTTTTTTTAAATCCCCATAGATCTCTTGATAAAACCAGCTATGATGGAGTGATTTTTGCAAAATTTCTTTCTGAGCATTTTGGAGGATACGAAATAATTAGAAGTATTTGGGAAACACAATCAAACTATCATAAAAACAGTATAAATGCTATTGATCAGGTATTAATGGATAATTTCAATAATGAAAATATAAGTACTGCTTACAATAGGTTTATGGCTTATAATTATAACCCTTCTCAATTTTATAAGGAGGGTCACTTATGGACCACCCCCATTGCAACTCAAAATACTCATACCTCATATCCTGTTCAACTTCAGTGTTCAAAACTTGATCACCTTGCATCAAATTACCAGATGTTTAGCTTAAAAGCTCAACAAACACCTAAGACTCTTAGTATTATGGTAAATATTCCCATCAGTTATCTTTTAGGTCTTAAAATGGTAACTGTAGTTAATAATGATAAACTATGTGAAATCGCAGAAGTATTTTCAAATAAACATGCAAATATGGCCGAAATATTAATATATAATACTGATAAGTTTTCTGAGATATGCTTTGTACCCTCTAACCTTGAAAAAGAAAAGGACGAAGCTCCATACTCTTATCAAAGTGGAAATATTCAGCATGAATATATTTAATGCTTAGAAGTTAAATGTATTTTTTGTCATTATATTATTTATATTTATAAATTACACAAATAGAACATAACTTATAATCTTTAAGTTAAAAATTTCATTTGTGTAATTGAATGTTTTAATGTTAACATATATTAAAATATATTCTTTAGGAATGGTAAAAATATAACTTCAACTACTATTTTACTACAGGCCTTATTATAAGTCTTAGAGCAAAGTGAAAGACTTATAATGGTCGGGGCTCTATGCCCCGAGCTTTTATCAATGCTAAATAGGTTTGGTAAAAAACAGAAGTAATATTTCAGAAATTCCTTAGTAAATGACATTATCAAAATAAAATTCTATTATATAGGGGTGTCATATTTTATGATAAGTTCAAAATATTTCAAGTGTTTTACAGGAATGATTATTTTAGTAGTGCTAATATTTGGCTTTAACTTAAATTCATTTTCGCAATTTGAATCAAAAGCAGGCTCAGCGATTTTGTTGGAATCTTCCACCGGCAAGGTTCTTTATGAAAAAAATGCAGATATTCCATTACCTCCTGCTAGTATAACAAAAGTTATGACCTTATTAATTGGTTTAGAAGCCCTTGATCAAGGAACAGTCAAATGGGATGATTTAGTTACTGTTTCTGAAAAGGCTTGGCGAATGGAAGGATCAAAAATGTTTTTGCATGTTGGGGATAAAGTTAAATTTGGTGATATCATGACAGGAATCTCAGTAGTTTCTGCAAATGATGGATGTGTTGCCTTAGCAGAACATCTCTTTGGCAGTGAAGATGCATTTGTACAGGTTATGAATCAACGTGCTAGGGAAATCGGAATGACTAACTCTACTTTTAAAAATTCAAGTGGAATGCCAAGTGAAGGACACGTTATGAGTGCACGGGATATTGCAATATTAGCAAACTATGTAATTCAAAATCATCCCCGCATTTTAGAACTTGAATCTCAAAGAGAATTCACCTATAACAACATACGTCAATTTAATCGTAATCCCTTGCTGGGTGCCTTTGAAGGCGCTGATGGACTTAAAACCGGTTGGACTAACGAAGCTGGATATTGTCTTGTTGGAACTGCAGAGCAAGATGGTATTAGAATGATATCAGTAGTTTTAAATACACAAAATGAAAGAGAGAGGGCTGACGCTTCTCAGGAATTATTGACCTATGGTTTTAGAAACTTTAAGATTGTTGATATAATGACCTCTGGAGAAATTGTTGAGGTAGTTAATGTAAAAAACGGGCCCGAGCAAACTGTACCCGTTAAAGTTGATAATAGTATTTCCGTTTTAGTACCAATTACAAGAGAAAAAGATCTCCAAATTGTCATAACAAAAGATATCGATACAATTAATGCTCCAGTATTAAAGGATACTAGAATAGGAAAACTTGAAATACAGCTTGATGATGAAGTATTGGCCAGTTCTGAAATATCTACCTCTGAAGATGTTCCACGTATTGGCTTTTTCAGAATTATAGGCCGTGGAATTTCAAACTTCTTTCGATTCTTTTCAAAATAACTTTTTGGGACAAGGAAAAATCTATACCTTGTCCCAGATTTATTTACTTGTAATAAGATTATTAAATCTCTAAAATCCCCTTTAAACCCTTAGGGTGCATAATATAAATGTGAAGAAAAATATACACCCCATCCCTTATCTTTTATTGCAGCTTACTTTGTAATATGCTATAATGAATTTATCTTATAATTTATAATATGTATATTATCTTAGGGTGATTAATGTTGATGCTCCTTTTACAATACTAATTTAACTAATCTTTATAATATGAAGTAGTCTCTATCTCAATCCTAATGATAATTTTTCGGGGTTGTAGTTTGTTATGGGTGCAATTTTAAAAAATAAAAGAGATGAAAATTTTAATAATAATATACTATGTACAATTAATAGAATTAAAAATGGCGATCATGAATTAAGAGAAGAATTTATAAATAGCTTTAAACCCTATATTATCAAAACAGTATCAAATTTATCGGGTAAATATGTAGATGTACAAAACAGCGATGAATTCAGTATAGGTCTTTCAGCTTTCAACGAGGCTATAGACAGTTTTAATCCTTGTAAGAGCATGGTTTTTTTTAGTTTCTCCACTCTTGTTATAAAAAGAAGATTAACTGATTATGTACGACGAAATAAAAAACATAGCCACGTCTATCCCTTTACATATTTTGAAGACAAAGGTATAAGCTTTTTTGACCAAGCTCATTTTAGAAATGAAGCTATTGAGCTAAATTCATATGAAATACTTCTTGATACAAAAAATTTCATTAAAAAACTCTCCACCTATGGCATAAAATTTGAAGATTTAATAAACAAGGCTCCAAAACACCAAGATTCAAAATATCTCTGCCTTAGAATTGCTAAAGTGATTGCAGACGATAAAAAACTTTTGGACAAACTAGGTAAAACAGGAAGAATACCCAAGGCCGAAATACTTAAATGTTTTAAGATTAATAAGAAAACTCTAGAACGAAACCGTATTTTTATAATAGCTGCAGCATTAATTTTAGGAAGTGAACTTCATACTCTAAGGGACTTTGTAACGGTGTCAGATTGAATTAAACTATCGGCAGAACAATTTTATAATTTCTGCTGCAATATAATAACTCTTTATTAAAAGTCTTAGAAGGTTATAGAATACTTAAACGCTCAAAGCTGGTTGCCATGAGCGTTTTGTTTATAAGGATGTAAAATAATTAATATTTTGTTTATAAAATCTTATTTGAGTTCCTGTGTTTAAAACTTTTAATTTTTTTAGCATAATCATCTACAATATGTCCTTTTCCAATGACTTTATACTTGTAAATTAAAAGACCATCTAGTCCCACAGGGCCTCTTGAATGTATTTTGCATGTGCTTACACCTACTTCAGCACCAAATCCATACCTAAAACCATCACTAAAACGGGTGGAACAATTCCAAAATACATTTCCTGAATCAACTAAATCCATAAACATATATGCTTTTTCTTTATTGTTTGTAATAATACTATCAGTATGACCAGATCCAAAAATATTAATATGGTCAATTGCTTCTTCAATACTATCTACCACTTTAACAGATAACTTATAGTCTAAATATTCTGTTTTCCAATCTTCATTTGTTGCAGGAAGCACGTTTATAATAGCTTGCGTTCTGTTACAGCCAACTAATGTCACTTTCTTTTCATCTAAACCTTTCTTTAACTCCGGTAAAAGGGTATGAGCAATATCAGTGTGAACTAATAAAGTCTCAGTTGCATTGCAAACGGCTACATACTGAGTTTTAGAATCTACAGCTACTTTTACTGCCATTTCAATTTCAGCATCTTTATCAATATAACAGTGACAAATACCATCAGCGTGACCCATTACAGGAATTCTAGAGTTGTCCATAATATACCTTACAAATTCATTTGAACCTCTAGGAATTATAAGATCTATATACATATCCATTTTGAGCATCTCATTTACATCTGACCTAGTTTCTAAAAGCTTAATCCAATCTGTAGGAATTCCCACATCTTCAGTAGCCTTAACGATAATATCTGTAAGTATACGATTGGTCTCTTTAGCCTCAGAACCTCCTTTTAATATAACACCATTTCCACTCTTTAGGCAAAGTGTAGAAATTTGTACTAAAGCATCCGGTCTTGATTCAAAGATAACTCCTATTACTCCAATAGGACATGTAACCTTGTATAAATCAAGTCCTTCATCAAGCTCTGTTGACAGTAGTGTCTTACCAACAGGATCTTCTATTTTTATTAAGCTATTTATTCCATCAACTACATCACAGATTTTGGATTCATCAAATTTTAGCCTTTTAAGTAAAGGTTGTGCTAAATCTTCAGCCTCACTTCTCTTTAAATCCTCACTATTAGCCTGTATTATTTCATCTTTTCTATCCATTAAGGACTTGGCAATTTTAGCCAAAGCCTTGTTTTTTAGTTCGGTGTTTGCTGCTGCTAACCTGATAGATGCTTGCTTAACCTTAAATGCTAACTCATTTAATACCATAACAATTCCCCTCACAAGATGTTTGATTTATTATAGATATTATAACATATCGCAGCGGTAGCTGCAATCAGAGTAGTTAATTTCCGCTGCGATAAACAGAGGAACTATATCTTCTAAAAAGTTTGTTAAAAAAGCAAACTTTTTTGAGAAGAATAGTATATCGCAGCGGTAGCTGCAATCAGAGTAGTTAATTTCCGCTGCGATATACAGATGTACTATATCTCAACTTTAAATGCAATCAAAGTAAATATATTGTTATGATGTACTTAGTGAGTCAATGCCTCTTTGTGTTTTTTCATCAGTATTTTCCTTACAGCAACTTTTTCCTTCAGATACATGAGATTCAATACTTGATGCATCCATAACCTTTTGCATAATTATTTCCTTTATTTCTTCTGGAGATTCTTCAAGTTGAAACGTGTTTTTAATTTCATTCAAAAAACTTTCATCTGTTATTTTAGCTAAATCAATATCCATGCAAACACTTTCTGTGCATAAACGAAATAAAGCTTTATACTCATAATTATCTTCTGTAATATTCAAATTTACAACTTTCAAATTTTCACACAACATAATATCCCTCCATAATTATAATTTACACATATTATACCACAAACAAAATGCAATCAAACATTTTTTTGCCAATATAAAGTAATCCATATTTTTCTGATATAAAATAATATAAATTGAGAAGAATAATTTTGGAGGTGTTTAAATATGAAAAATAAATTTAAAACAATTTTAGCTGTATCTTTAGGAATATGTATTGTTGTTTTTGCATTAACCGGATGTGCTCAATTAAATAGGGATCAACAAGACCCTGGAGTACCGGAAAGAAATGTTCCTGGTGAAAACATGGGTACAAGACCTGAGGGCGGAAACCTTCTAGGTGGTGATCGTGATGCCCCTGGTCAGGGTGTATCTCCTAGCCCAGACGCAAACAGAAATTTAACTGGTATAGGAAATCAAACTCCACAGGCCCAGACAGGATTTGACAGAGAAAGGGCTGAAAGACTAACTGAACAACTAGATAATGTTGAAGGCATACGAGAAATAAATGTAATTGTAAATGATAACACAGCCATTGTTGTCTACACTCCTAATGAAAGAGACAAAGATTCTGAAGAAACTGATACAATGATAGTTAACAGAGTCAAGGAAATTGACAATACAATTACAAGAGTTGAAGTTAGCAGTTCACCAGATATAATGACAAGAGCCGATCAACTAGCCGATGGTGTAGCAAACAACCGACCAATGCAAGAATTAAACAATATGTTTGATCAATTATTACAAACAATAACTCCTCGGCGCTAGTAGACTAAATTTTATTATGAAGTAACAGGGGCTAATCTTTGTCTTAAACAAAGAACAACCCCCTGTTACTTCTTAAAATATGAATATTGCTTAATATACATTCATAAATATAATACTTGACAGCACAGGATAAAAATTCATCATTTTACCCTAGTATCTATTTTTTCCATATAAACAATATCATTCTTTAGACATATACATTTACCTTTTGGGTTATTTACAATTTTTTCAAAACTAAAAACGTATGGAAAAAAATGTATATGTAGATCGAATGTGTACTTGTATTCTCTTTGCCTTGGAACAACTATAATTAATAAGCCCTTTGTCACTCTTCTAAGTTCCTTTAAAGCTTGATGAATGCTTTTTATGTGTTCTAAATTATGTGTACTTATAACAGTATCGAAGGACTTGTCCTCAAATGGAAGCTTTTCAACTTTACCTTTAATAAAAAGTGGATTATCATTTTTATTTTCTGATTCCTCTACAGCTATATCTAAAGCTGTCACATTAACATTCTTTTTACTTGCAATTAATTTTGCCAAAAAGCCTTTACCACATCCAACATCTAAAATACTATTTCCCAATACATTTTTAAGTATAAATTCTATGGTTTGTTTGTTTAGATCCGTTTCCCGTGAAATGAAAGTATCTTGTAATATATTGTAGTAATTATGAATTTCTTCTTCAGATAAATTAGCTAAGTTTTCTTTGAATTCCATGTAATAGTTGTATTTTTTGCCAATGATAATTCTCATTAAAAAACCCATAATAATTTTGTTATCCCTTATAAAAGGTGGTAGCAAATTGTCAAGACACCAGTTAATTATATTTGTTGTATTTCTACTAAGCCCCATTTTTTTCTCCTTTAAATATGTGCATTATAAAATGAATAGCTTTTAACATTTGTCTATTTGTGTGGCATACACATGGTTTAGCTAAGGAATGTCTGAACATCACTTATCACAATGCTTATTTGCATCAAGTCCTTTCGCTTTTAAGCGTTCGTAAACGAGTTCTCTTAGTTGTATTATATTTTATAACACATACAATGTAAAGTTTACTTTTTATGAAGGGGTGTATTTAATTAATTTTTTTTGCTCTAACATATCTACAAATGCTTCAAGCCTTGTTATATAACCTGCTTCGCCAGTCATTTCATCAATAATTAAAGACATGATTGGAATACTGTACTTTTTTTGTATTTCACTAAAGGTACACTGGGCAATAACCTCAGGCAGACAAGTAAAAGGAAATATATGAATAACTCCATCTATATTTCTCTTTCCACTAAGTGCAGACCAACCTATAGTATGCATTCCATGTCCTCCTATATCGTCTGTTCTTATAAATTCCTTACCAGCTTCAATAGGTTTATTTTTTAACTTAAACGGCAACATTTTTTTTATTAAGTGTTCTGTTATCCAGTTGCTGATACAAAGGTTGTTATAAACCTCAACTCCCATATTTCCTAACTTCTTTTCAATTTCAAAATTAATATATGGATGGGCTGCTACATACATTTCGCCAACAATTGAGATTTTTATAGGTCTTCTTGCTTTATCTAAAGGTATTTTTTTTATTTTTTTACGGGCAGACTTAATTAAAAGTTTTATCGCTCTATAGCATTTTTCATTTTGAATATTCTCATGTAGGTTCGATATAATTCTGTCTGTATCACCTTTGTTAGTTTCTCTGCACCTTGTATACCTAGATAATTTACTCAAATTGTCAATCATATAAACTGTTTTAATTGCATAAATTATTCCTTTAACTATCTTCAGTTTATTTTTCCCTTTTGTAAGTGGCTGTATTTTTTTTAAAACCTCTTTTATTGAAAGATTACTTAAATCAACACATACAAAATTAATTCTATAATTAAGGCTTCTTAGTATCTCTGACTGCAAATCACCAAAATATCCAAGCCTACACTGACCACATCCTCCACCAAATAGTATAAAGTTTGCACCATTTTCTACTCCATAAATAAAATCACCAAGTATTGTTTTAAATGGTAGACATGCAAATTCAGGTGAATGCATAACGCCTGCTTCCAATGATTCTTTTTTCCGATATGGAGGGATTATGTAATCAATATCAGAGGTATCAAGAAGTACTTTAATAGGTATATACATTTCTCCCATGTGTGGAAAAGTTACTATCAAAATAATCACCCCACCATATCTAAAAACGCCTCAACTCTTGTGTCAAAGCCTGCCTCGCCAGTGTGTTCATCAACAGTTAACTTTAAAATGGGCAAACTATCACTTGACTTAAAACGTCTTTGTATAAACTCAAGTATAAAAGCATCAACACCACAAGCAAAAGGTGTCAGGTATATTATACCATCTACAACCTCATTACTTGTAAATGTAAAGGCACTTCCAAGAAGTTCAAACCCTATATCCCAAAATATTTTACCTTGAAATGGATAGGCATTTATCCTTTTAGTAATATTATCAATATTATCAGGAGTATATATACTAATATTACGCTTATTAAGTTTTTCAATTAGTTTCATACTTAAATAACTATCATAAATCATATATGGATGTCCTAGAATTGACAATGATATTTTTGTTTTATCTTTAATAGAATTAAATGGTTCAAAATTGTTTGAGCTCTCCTGTTTTTTTGTAAATACTAAATATGCCTCTTTAAGAGCATTGACTACATAGCTATATTCTAAATTTAGAACTTTCCCTAATTCTTTTAAACTTTTTAATATAAGATATGGAAACATATCAATATGAACATTAATATCCAAAATTTTTACCTGGTTCTTTAAATTTAAAGCAGTCATATCTGGAAGACCGCAGAAATTAGGGCAAGTATATTCATTTTTATCAACACTTATGTACCTAGGAATAAATATGTAATCAACTTTATCTTTTAAACTCATAACATGTCCATGAAATACTTTTACCGGAAGGCACGTTTCATTACTACAGTATTTAACTCCCATATCAAGAATATGTTTGTTAGTTTCATCAGACACTACTATATCACATCCTAGATTTCTAAAAAACTCTTCCCACAGTACATAATGTTTAAAATAGTATAACCCTCTTGGTAATCCTATTGTTATCATTTAAACTCTCCTCCACTTATTTACCTTTAATGTAAGTATGTCCATTTAAATGATATTATTAACTGCTTATTATACTATTATTCTTAAAACTCTTTCCCTACCTTCCAAACTTCTAATAAAAACGGGACAAGGCACCTTCTTCCTGTCGGGTGCATTTAGTTATTGTGAAGAAAAACATGCACCCCCACCCTGTCCCGCAATTTATTTTTACAGTTGTCTATATTGTGGTTCCTGTTGCTCGATGTACTGCTGTCTTCCTTTTAATTGTTCAAGTGCATCATCAAGATTTTTTGCTATTTGCTGAAATGTTTGCTTAGCTTGTTGATCCTGAGTTTCAAGGGCAAATGTTTTCATAGTTGCAGCTGCGCTCTGAACACCAGCTATTGCCTGTTGCATTTGAGTACCTACCGTCATGTTATTTCACCTCCATTCAAGGTGTTATATACTTTATCTCTAGCCTTTTGGCCTAAAAAATAATGAACTTATAAAGCCAAAGATTATTGCTGCTGAAATACCCGCACTTGTAACTTCAAAAATCCCTGTAAGTACTCCAACAATACCCGTTTTCTCAGCTTCTTGCAAAGCACCTTTAACAAGGGAATATCCAAAACTACTTATAGGAACTGATGCTCCTGCCCCAGCAAATTTAATAAATGGCTCATATAAACCCAGCCCTCCTAATACAGCTCCTGTAACAACAAAAGTACACATAGTATGGGCTGGTGTAAGCTTTAATCCATCCATAAGAAGCTGCCCTATTACACAAATAGCACCTCCGATTATAAATGCCCATATAAATTTATCCAAATTTCACATCTCCTTCTTACATCTCTAAAGATACCGCATGAGCAACACATGGAATTGACTCCTTTTGCTGATATGACATGGGAGAAAGTAACGCACCTGTTGCAATAATCAATACCTTTTTGAGTTCACCCTTTTTCATTCGATTTACCAAGTGACCATAAGTGGTAACAGCCGCACATGCACAACCACTTCCACCTGAAAATACAGGCTGGTCTTCTTTATATAGCAATATGCCACAGTCAGTAAATTTATCTTTAGGAACACTAATACCATGTTTTGTCAACAATTCTACAGCTATTTCATGACCTACTCTTCCTAAATCTCCTGTTGCAATAAGATCATAATAAGATAACTCTAGTCTCATATCTCTTATATGTGCTGTAATTGTCTCTACTGCTGCTGGAGCCATAGCTCCTCCCATATTAAATGGATCTGAAAGACCCATATCTACAACACGGCCTATAGTTGCACAAACAACTCTAGGCCCCTCTCCTTCCTGTGAAACCAGAGCTGCCCCTGAACCTGTAACTGTCCATTGAGCTGTTGGAGGTTTCTGAGCTCCATACTCAGTAGGGTATCTATATTGCTTTTCACACGCGGCATTATGGCTTGAAGTTGCTGCGAGAGCATTTTTTGCAAATTTACTGTCAACTAATAGTGAAGCTAGAGCAAGTCCTTCCATCGAACTAGAACACGCACCATAAATCCCTAAGTATGGAACACCTAATGTTCGTGCTGTAAAACTACTTGATGTTATTTGATTTATTAAGTCCCCGCTAAGAAAAAACTGAACATCCTCTTTTTTTGTACCTGCCTTTTTAATTGCTATTTCACAAGCCTGTTCCATTAGCTTTTTTTCTGCTTTTTCAAAACTATCCTGACCAAGCCACAAGTCCTCATTTAACCTATCAAAATCATCTGCTAAAGCACTATTTGATTCAAAAGGCCCTCCTACCGCTGCACATCCTGATATAACAGGCTTAGAATCAAATACCCATGTTTGATGGCCTTGTAACAATTATATCCCTCCTAACGCCTCAATTGTTAATTTGATAATTGCTACAACAAAAGCTGAAAAAACACCAAAAACAATTACCGGTCCTGCAATTTTAAACATATTTCCACCTACTCCCAATACAAATCCTTCGGTTCTGTGCTCTAAGGCAGCAGATGTAACTGTATTTGCAAAACCTGTAACTGGTACTGCTGTTCCAGCTCCTGCCCACTGTGCAATATAGTCATATACTCCAAAAGATGTCAGTAGTGTAGATATAAAAATCAAAACAGCAATCGTAGGGTTACCTGCAGTTTCCTCTGTAAATTCAAAATAATGTATAAATCCCATTTTTATTGCCTGCCCAATAACACATATTAATCCTCCCACCAAAAATGCCTTTATAGAGTTTAATAATATTGGTCGCTTAGGTTCTTTTGACTTAGCAATCTGTTGATATTGCTGCTGAGTAGGAGTTAGATTTTTTTTCTTTTTACTTGACATCTATGCTTCACCTTCCAATGCAATAGTATAATATTAAACTGAGAAATAGCTGGAATAAAAGCCCTGGACATCGAACACCTTGACTTTTAACTCTTTCAACCACATTCTAAGACTTCTTATAAAAGTATCCTCTTCTCCATTAGAAATAGCTAATTTTCTTATCGAAGCAAATAGGGTTCTAACTTTTCTTTTAACTCTTTGAGCTTGTCTACATTTTTTCGATACATTGCTTTAGCACCTTCATCTTGTGTTTCAAGAGAAAACTTCATAAGATCAGCATGACACTTTTCAATATTTGCATATATCATTTCTTTTACTTTTGGTTGAGGTGTCATTATAGAGTCATCAAATAGATCTAGATAAAGATCTCCTGATGAATCCACCTGTCCTATAAAAACATTATCAATAGATACTCCCATACTTTCTAGTTTGCTATTAAGCCACCCTTGGTTAAAACCTAATGAAGATAGTGGGCCATTTAACGGATTTCCATCTAAAATTACCGTCTGTGGTTCTGTGGCAGGTGCAACTTTATTCCCTAAATCATGGGGAGTTACAGGTTTTTTGTCAGCTTTGAGCAATACATTTATTTCACCATTAGCTTCCATTAATGCAAATTCAACATCTGCAAGATTATAAGCATTTTTTGAACGAAGTTCTCGCAAAAGTTCCTCTCCTGATAGCCTTAACTTAAGTAGACTTTCCTCCATAACTTTACCATGTTTAATAAGAATTGTTTTTTTTCCATTGACAATATCATGTATAAATTTGCTTTTTAAAGCTAAGTAATCAAAAGCAATAGGCAATACCACCCAAATACCTAAAGCTATAAAACCTAGTGTTATGTTTGTAATTATTTTTACTGATATTAGCGCTGCAATAACTGAAATAATAATATAGCTCATAAAATTAAAAGGTGTAATTCTAGCTATATTTCTTTTGCCTAATAACCTTGCAGATACTAACACAGTAAAAAACAATGCTAATGTTCTTAATACAATATCAATCCACTCTTGCATACTTTTTACCTCTGCTAATTTCCTTTGTATTGTGGTTCCTCAAATTCTAATGTTTGAAGCCTTTTTTCCATGTCTTTTATAACATCATCAGTAACATTTAATGCTTCATCAAAAACTGTCTTTGTTTCTTGATCTCTTGTTTGATTTGAATATATTCTTAAAGTTCCTTGAACCCCTTTTAAACTTGATATAGTTTGCTTAACCTGCGATGCAACAGTCAATTTAATCACTCTCCATTTCCAAATATATTATTTGACTAATTATTATTTTTAATCCACTTTGTTTTATGCAATATGTACTTTTGTTATAATATATATGTATTGTTGTTAATTTTTCCATGTGTTTATGTTAAAAATTGCGCTATAAAAAAAACTCCACCATTAAGGTAGAGTTTTTAATATGCTACGACATGATATTAAAATTATAATTAACGCGGCAGTTGTGGAATTATCTCTAATATATACCTTCTCATTAAGACAACATCTGTTGAATTAATTCGGCCATCTCCATTTAAGTCAGCAGCTTCTGTTGGAACTGGGAATTCTTCAATTATTTCTAGTATATACCTTCTAAGCAATACATAGTCAGTAGAATTGATTCTACCATCTCCATTTAGATCACCGTATAATATATTACCACCTGAAGTTTCAACAGGCGCTACACCATATGCCAATACTGAGTTAACATATGCAGTTATTTTTGGGTTTTCGATAAAGTCCCTTGCACTGGCATTAAAGGAATAGTCATTAGTTTCGTCATACTGAAGAAAACCCTCTTTTTCTATTCTAAATTGTATTTCTCCTGTTTGAGATCCAGCACCTAAAACACCTGCATCACTTGTAAATCCTATTTCTAAATAGCTATCTGCTAAATCTACAGGATTGTCAATTTCTCTAATTACTCCTGTAACTTTACTGCTTTCAATATGCGCATAATCACATAGAAAACTTTGCACCCCTGGTCCATCTTTTGTAAACCAGTAACGTATCTTTACATCGGAAAGATTAACTGGTCTTGTTCCAGTATTTCTTATATTAATTGAGGCTCTAATATCGCTTGTATCACTAATAGCAACTCCACTTTTATACAACACCATAAGTGATGCTGATTCAATTGGAGTAGGACCAGGCGTAACATTTGGATCTGGAGTAGGAGTTGGTGTCACTGTAACTGGAACTGGTTCTTCACCAAATACTAATTCACCATACAAGTATACTGGTACTCTTCTAGTAAGAGTAAATTCATCTTTTACTATACCCTGTCTACTATAATCATTTGTCGGATCCCAGTTACTTTGCCAATTTGCATCTTGTCCAGACATTAATGCAAATTGAATTTCTCGTGTTCCATAAACAACACGACCAGTCCAATCAAATTCTACATAGTATGTACCTGCATCATCATATTTAAACGGTCCTTTATACTCTGCTGGTCCATCATATCCAGCTTTATTTTCATCATAGTATACTTCCATAATTACATCATCAATTGACTGTCCTGCATCTAGCAACTCAGATATATCAAAATAGTATCTTACTGACATTCCTTCTTCAAATCGTGGAGGATATGCAGAATAATTATATAATCTCAGAGTTACCTGTGTTCTCTCCTTGTTTTCCTGCTCTAATTTTGCCTCAATATAATACTCATCAATTGGATCTGCTTTAGGTGGAAAATTCTCCAATGGATAATGTCCCTCTCCATAATACTTATAGAGTCCAGCAAGCGCTCCTACAAAAGCTGTATTATAATCTATTGCAACTTCATTGTATACATAGTCATAAGTTTCATCTACATGGAAATCATCTAGATCTGGACCACCAACTAAAGCACCCCAAAGAGTGTGACGATGTTCTGGAGGATCAAGCATACTTAATGTTTTCGAACCATGGGCAGCACGATGATGAGGATGTTTTGCCGAATTAGGTGCATATCCTACTATGTATGACCTGTCCATTGGATTATTCCCCATAATGTATTCCATTTGATTCTTTGACCATTCTGCAAAATCTTGTCGTCCTGTTTCTTTTGTAAATACAAGTGCACAAAGCTGTGCCGCTGTATTATACCTTGCAGAACCATAAGGATTAACTACACTAAATCCCGCTGGACTTTTAGCAAGAAAAGTAGTATCAGTTGGATCTTCATGAGGTATCCCAGACCAATATTCAATATTCCATCTAAATATATACCAATCTCTTTCGGTATTTGTTATTGGTGCAAGTTTTGCAAATACTCCACCCCATACGGTATCCCAACAGTGAACCCAAATATTTTGCCATCTGTTATTTGTATCTTTTATAATTCTTTGAAAATATCCAGTGTAATTACCATCATCATCTGTTTTAACGATGTCTTCAATATAATCCCAATTACCTGTGGCAATATGAAGCCATACAGCTGCCCATGACATTTCATCGTAATCATAGGATGAATTATAAAAACCTCCGTCATATCCAAGACCTCTGTGTTTTACTGCAAAATCATAAAGAGCAATTGCAGTATCAAGACACTCTTCTGCATACTCAGGATCAGTATCTTTAAAATTAAGGTAATTTATAGTAAGAGAAGCCGCTGCACCTGCTGCCTGATCACTTGCAGGAGTCTCAGCAGTAGCAAAATATGCAGGTCTTGCAAAATCCAATAAAACATCTGAACGCTGAAGTTCTGGTGGATTCCAGAAATTATGGTCAATATTTCCTTCGGCTACCTGATAACAATAAGCTATTACATCTCCATTTTCATCTCTAAATGTAACCTTTAAATAAAAATCATTAAACCATCTTAATAGTTCTTCAATATGATCATCCGTACCAGTTTGAACATAAGAATCTCTGAATTCATAATAACCCCAACCAAGTGTTGATCCCGCATATGTACCTGGCAAACCAAATTTTATATGGTCACCTGCATCGTGATATCCACCACTTAAATCGAGAAATCCGTTTCCTTCTGGATCTAAAATATGTCTGTATTCGTCAATAAATGCCTGCGACATATTTGTACCAAAAAACTCTTCTGTCATAGGTATTAAAGGAACTTCAGCATCTTCAACGTGACAGTCTCCTCTCCATTCAAGACGACCTCCTGTTATACCTATACCACATTTATTAGAATCGAAAAAATATAAAGACATTTGTAATGCCTTTGCAAAGTTGTACTCTGGATCTGCCGAAACTTTAACAGGCGGTGTTAAAAAAAGAAAACTTAGCATGCAAAAAATCATAAGAAACACTAAATATTTTCTTTTGTCATTAATCTTTTTTAGCATCTTATACTTCACTCTCCCCATTTAAATATAATTTATAATTTTATTGGTTTTCAAGACTATTACTAAATCACCTCCTGTTATAAATAAAATTTGGATTTATTTTTATAAGCTTTTAAAGGCCTTTACTTCAATCCTAAAAAGTAAAAAATGAAAACCAATTTTTTTAATACACTTATTCATTCTATACTTCGAATTATATATTTGCTTTTGGGGGGTAAATTAAAAATATTTTTTTTATAAGTGTAACACTTTTTACATTTGATTTATATTATATAGTGTTAATGAATCAATTAAAATAGTTGAAAGGAGTTGGCATTAATGTCATTTGATGAAAGAGCAGGAGCAGTTGCAGCAGCTGGATCAGGAGCTTTATTTGGAGGACCTTTTGGAATATTTTTTATAATTATTCTAATTATCATCCTTTTACCTCTTTTAGGCTTCGGCGGTTTTGGTGGTGGTTGTGGAGGTTTTGCTCACGAATAAACTCTTTTGAACAGTTTATAAAAAGCAAAATTACATACCCAAAAGAAATCTAAAGCCAAAGCAGTACCTCTAAAATTCTTCTTATATAATACTTTTGAAAAGAATTATATGTAACTGCTTAGAGATGATGAGTATAACTTCCACAAATATTTTGCATAAAGGTATCTTTAATACTTGATTTTTGCAAAAGGTGGAAGTTATATTTCATCTACTACTTTAATGAGAAATTCATTCACTTTAATACATTCATTAAAAGTCTTGAAAGATTTAAAAAGTTTGGAACTCAATGATCCGAGCTTTTTTTAGTAGATTGTGAGAGGAGACTTCTCGGCCGTTAGTTAAATTTAAATCCTAAAATTCATTAATAATTCCAAGAATATATCTTCTCATCAAAACAGCATCAGTTGAATTAATTAAGCCATCTCCATTTAAATCTGCTGCCATAATATCATCAACTGGAAATTCATCTATTATGTTCAACAAATATCTTCTTAGTAATATGTAATCTGATGAGTCTATTTTTCCATCATTATTTAAATCTCCAATTTTTAAATCGGGTATTGGTGTATCAGATTTAACTTCAAGTCTGAAATCATCACCATAAGCATATCCTGTCCCCCTATCTCTATAGAAAAAAACAGTTGCAGTTGTATTGTTGTTTCCCGTAGTGAAAGTGACACTACCTTCAGTATAATCAGTGCTTCTTATTGCCTGTACTATTTGAGGACCACCATAGTCTTTAACACCTATTAAAACTTCCTGTCCTTGTGGAACCTTACCATAACCTGAAAATACATATGTTGTATTGGGCTCTACCACTACTACTTGCTCAGCAGAAGAAGGTGCATTTCCTACCCTCAAAGAATAACTACCAGATCTTTGATTATTATTTACAACTCTAGCATCATTCCATGAATACCATGGATCAAGAGAACCAGTTTCAAATCCAACATTTGCTATTGTTCTTTGCCAAACTCTCACCCAATCACACTCAAAATAAGAAGGCCATTGTGTTGTATTGTCAGGATCTTGTTCCCAGCCCCCTATTGCCATATTAATTATAATATACATGTCCTGTGCCTGACTTATCCATCGAGTATCACGAAAAGTAGTTCCTATCTGTTGACCATTCAAGTACCACTTCATATAATTAGGAGCCCATTCAACTGCATAAGTGTGAAAATCTTTGGATAGATCCACAGTTGTAAACCTTTGATAATGTGACCATTTGTTATCCCATGAAGGACCATAGTGGTAATTTGTGTGAAGTTGATTTGGTGCATGACATAGTACTTCAAGTATATCTATCTCAGGAGGCCATCCTGTATGAGCATTCAGAGTCCAAAAAGCAGGCCAGAATCCTTTCGTACCAGGCACTTTAAACCTTCCTTCAATATATCCTGTAGTAAAATTAAATTTGTTCATTGTATTTACAGCGCCTGATGTATAGTCTAATGAGTGCCATCCATCGTGATTAACTGCTTGAGGTGCATTAGGATGTCTCCTATTTTCTCCTTTTATTCTGAGTAATCCATCAGAAACACTAACGTTTTCTGGCGCACAATAGGCTCTATGATTGTGTGTATTACCCCATGAATAATTGTAGCTCCACTTACTTGTATCAAGGCTTGTACCTTCAAATTCATCACTAAAAACAAGCTTCCAACTTGGATCTCCATGGGGTGGAGGTGGATCGTACTGAGCAGATACCTTTGAACTTTCTCCTAAAGGTATCATGATACTAATCATGCTAACGAGCAATAACACTAAAACAACTACTTTTCTCATAAATATACTCCTCCCAAACCAAAAGTATATATCAAAATTAGGTTATATATTTATATATTATCACTTTTTTATTCTAATATAAAGAACTGTAAAAATACTGGGTGCTTCACAATGTTTCTTCCATATTTTTCTTTACTTAACTTATATACACCCCAAAATATTGGGTGCATCTAATAAATACAAAGTCAAATAGTCTGTTGACATTAAATAAGACCTATAGTGAAATAGTAGTGGAAATTATATTTTCAACATTCCTAATCAATTGCATATAAATTATATTATGATATTATTTTAACTATAATAATTTTTATTTAAGTTATTTTAAATTTAAGCTATTTATTAAACAAATAATTTTAAGAGGTAAATAATATGAAATCACCCAATATCTTAATAGTAGGAACCGGTGCAATTGGTAGCTTTTACGGAGGAAGCCTTGCTAGAGCTGGAGCAAATGTTTGTACTCTTGTAAGGTCGGATTACGAATATGTAAAGACAAATGGGATATCAATTAAAAGTGTCATGGGAGATTTTATTTTTAAACCCCATGAGGTTGTGCAAAAAGTTGAAGATTACTCAAAAACACCTGATTATATAATTGTGTCAACTAAAGTACTTCCTGATATTAATATTGAGAAAATAA
This sequence comes from Acetivibrio alkalicellulosi, assembly GCA_008125075.1. Classification (GTDB taxonomy): domain Bacteria; phylum Bacillota; class Clostridia; order Acetivibrionales; family Acetivibrionaceae; genus Herbivorax; species Herbivorax alkalicellulosi. The sequence continues at coordinate 2,184,810 of VLTH01000002.1, forward strand.
TCAAACCTAAAGTGGGCAAAAATACTGCAATAGTTTTAATCCAGAACGGTATAGATATCGAACAACCTATATCTGAAGCTTTTCCGCAAAATGAAATGATCAGCTGCCTTGCTTTTATTGGGGTATCCAAAATAGCTCCTGGGCAAATTTATCATCAAGATCATGGACGTATTGTCATAGGTAACTATCCAAAAGGTAAAACAAAAAAAGTTGAAATTCTTAAAGAATTGTTTAATACATCACGTATTCCCTGCATGGTAGATGAAAACATCATAACTTCAAGATGGAAAAAACTTGTTTGGAATGCACCTTTTAACCCAATATCAGTGATTGGTGGAAATATTACCACTGATATTATATTAAAAAACACTGAATCACTAAATTTTGTCATAAGAATTATGAAAGAAGTTATATCTTTGGCAAATGCTTTCGGATACCCTTTATCAGAAGACCTAATACATCAAAACATATCTGATACCATGTCAATGGCTCCTTACAAACCAAGTATGCTACTGGATTTTGAGAATAAAAGGCCCTTAGAAGTTGAAGCTATTTTGGGCAACACAGTGAGACTTGCTAGAAAAATATCATTTCAAGTCCCCAATTTAGAGGCAATATATGCTATGCTGTTATTGTTAGATGAGGGTAATAGGACATATAAGAGGAACTCCACCTGATGTAAGGTGGAGCCTTAGAATAAGATAACCAGTTTCTTCAAAAACCATAATAATAGTTCTTATTATTTTAAATAACATATTCCTTCAATCTCAACTAATAAATTATTTCTACATATATCACCTACAACTATAAGCGTCTTTACATCCTTATAATTCTCTTTAATAATTTGTTCTATTATTTCTACGCTACTCTTATCTTTAGCGTAAATACGCAAGTATGTATACTCTAGTTGTAATCCTTCAATAAATATTTCTTGTTTCTTTAGATTATCAACTGATAGCAGTTTGTTTATATTGTCAATAGTAATAAGTGTCTGTTCAGCAACATCTCCTATTCCGAGAGTTTTTTCTCCTTTTATGGCTGCAGTACCTGATACATATATTTCTTTAGTACCATTTGCTTCAACCAATTTAGCTCGTTCAAATTTAGGTGTTGCTTTATCAACCATTCCTTCTATGGCATCACCAACTAGCACTTTCTTTGAATACTTATGAGCATCAATCTGTTCTGAATTCATTATAGGTGTAACTCCATCTCCTAATGATGATGCTATAAAAGCTATAACTGCTCCTCCCGTCTTCATGCCGATACCTGTTGCACTTGGATAACCATTAGTAAAATTATATTTTCTGTAAGTATGCTCTCTAATATCATTTAATAACTGATAATTTTGAATCATTTTACCCTTAGATATTTTTTGAGCCGTTATCTCCTCAACATAATTCCATTGTCTTACAACATTCCAAAACGTCATTTCTTCTCGCTGTAAAATTTCTTCTATTGTATTAAAAGATTTAAATATTTGGTCATACAATGATAAGTTTTCTTCAAAAAATGTTATACCCGAACTTATTACTTCCTTAACATCACCAATTCTAATAACACAATAATTAAAATTGTCAAAGCACTTATATTCAACTTTTAGATCATGACTGCTTTCTAAATCAACATAGCATACTTCAGCAGCAATCTTAGAACTAACTGGTGATTGTGCAATAATACTATATGGAATCATTATATCAAAACAATTAATTATGTTATTTGAAATTAGTTTTTTATGTTGAAGGAAATCCCCAGCACTATATGCGTCAGTAAAGAAAGAAATATATAAAATTTTATACCTATCAAAATTAGTTAATTTTTTTATTTCATTGGTGCAATTATTTAATTGCTCTTCAAAACTAAGTTCTATAGGCGGAATGGAGAAGAAGTAGTTTTTATACATATTATCACCTCCTTTTCACTTAATTTTATATTATATGTAGAATCAGTTTAATCTACATAAATACACTATAGTCATTATGTTTCTTTGCTTTCTTTACTTTTTTTGTTTTTTAATATGCATTACTTATACATAGAGTTTGTATAATAGCTGATTAATAAATAACACGCATTCCTTAAATTTAAATGCGCAAAAAAACATTATATTATAATATAATTACTAGGAATAATTGTGTTATATAGTATAGAGGTAAGTGTCTATTTGTTGATTAATTTGACATAGACATGACAAGAGCTTATCAACAACATTTTAGATTATTGAGCTTCTTATTATCTTAAAGATTGATACTTATTATTTCATTAATTAAGCCATAAAAACAAAATAGGAACTTGCTTAAATAATTATACTATAGTTTGATACAATATACAATAAAAATATAACATAATTCTTTTAAAATGGTGTAAAAACATTTACAAATGTCTATTTAATGTTTTATTCTCCATTGTGTACCATTCTTTTCTAAAAGCTTGTTTATTTTACGTACTTTTTCACAGTCTCATCTTTTTATTTAACAACTCCGACATTATAATCATGAGTATTGCAAAGAAAGCCAAATATATAGGATACAGTCCTATGTTAACATTGTCTGCAATAATTCCAAAAAGCGGTGGCATAAAAGTACTACCAACATAAGCACTTGCCATCTGTATTCCAATAATTGCTTGTGAATTTTCCTTTCCAAAGTTTGAAGGTGTTGAGTGAATAATTGACGGATAAACAGGAGCACAGCCAAGCCCTATAATAACAAGTCCAACTAAAGCAGTTAAACTTATTGTTCCTGGAATCCATACCAAAACAACTCCAGAAATGATTATTAATATACCAAATCTAATGAGCTGCTTATCTCCGATTTTATCAGCAACAAACCCTGAAATAAAGCGACCAAGGGTTATCCCTATAAAAAACAAAGATGCAAATTTAGCAGCTGTCTCTGAGTCAATTCCACGAAATTCAACAAGATAACTACTTGCCCACAAACCTGTCGTTGTTTCAAGAGCACAATAGCTAAAAAAAGTCAGAAGAATTAACTTAACTCCTCTTATGTTCAGAGCTTGAAGAAGACTTAAAGCTGTTGCCACATTTTCAGATTTATTTTCAATAGCATTTATCCTTTTCCAAAGTGGGAGACTTGTAAAAAGTATAGTTGTCAAGCCAATCTGTAAAATGGCAACCCATCGATAACCACTATTCCATCCATATCCACCTGTTAGAGAATAACTCATGATGTATGGACTAATTGCAGCTCCCACTCCCCAAAAACAATGTAGCCAACTCATATGTCGAGATGCATAATGTAAAGCAACATAGTTGTTCAAAGCAGCATCAACCGCACCTGCACCAAGTCCATAAGGAATGGCCATTAGACAAAGTAAGATAAAAGAATTAGAAATAGAAAATCCAAACAGTGCTATTGCCGTCATCATTACACTAATTGCAGTTACAACACCTGTTCCAAATTTTCTTGTCAGCTTGTCAGACATAAGGCTAGATACAATTGTGCCTCCAGCTATAATCATTGTTAAAATTCCAGCATAAGACATTGGCACATCAAGTTGTTGATACATAACTGGCCAAGCCGAACCCAACAGAGAATCTGGAAGACCAAGACTTATAAAAGCAATATATATAATTATAAGTAAAAATGAAAACATGAATAATTCTCCTGATAAAAATTTTAATGATATATGAGAATGAACAAACTCGAACTCCATCGACTTTAAAATTAGATACTAAGTATGACAAAACTCATTTTCTGAACTTTTTAAGGTCTAGGATTTTAAAAACATATAAATAAAATAAATATATTATTAATATAATAACCTAAAATTATTGTACTATAATCATTCAGGTTAATCAAACTTCACCCTAGATAACTAAGGTGAAGAATAATATGTATCCTAGATGAGGTTCATAAAAATGTTCAAAAATACTCTAGAAACTTAAGTTTGGCAGTTTAGAGCCTATTAATACTCATCGGCGGGGTCAAGCAAAACATTGACTAATATTTATTTATAGTATATTATTAATATTAGCTGGTAAAAATACTTCTGCGTTATTTCAAATTATACAATTTATATACAGAGGATACGATGTTAAACTTGAGAAAATCTTTTGATTATTAGTGTTTGAAGACATAAAATACTAGTGGTTTTTTTGTGATAAAATATTTCACATTATTTTATGTAAAGATACTAATATTTGAAAGTTATTTCAATAAATAAACTTTATGTCTAAACTAAGGGGGACAATTAATGAAAAAAAGATTATTGGCACTAGTGGTTGTATTTGCTTTTATCCTATCTAATTTCAACGTTATTGCTCAGCAAGGTGGAGAATTTGAGAACAAACTTATTGTTGCACCTACCTATTATGGCAACAATGGTGAAATTCCATTCTTTGTTGAAATGAGTGGAGTTCCAGAAGGTAACTATTCATTAGAAGTAAGTTACAATGAAAATGTTTTATTCCAAAAAGCATTTACCAAGACTGGAAGTAATTACTTTGTTGAAATTAACGATGAATACCAATTCACAGACAATTCTGGAATGGAACTTAAATTAGCATTGAAAAACTCAGATGAAAATATTGTTTATGAAGGCATTTATACAATTGAGTTTATTTCAGACCCTACTATTCATATTGAAAATTCCAAAAAATATATACACATTAATGAAAATTCTAAGAGTTTTGAATTTTCTATTTTTGGAGGAATAGGAAACTCAAACATAAGCAGCATACAATTACTTGACATTAACAATGAAATTGTAATGAGTTCTAATATTTTAAGTACTTTTGATACATATTTTTTTACAATGCCAGATAAAGATGCGAGATATGATAAGTTGTTTTCGAACTCTAACATACCATATGTTGACAAAACTATAGTAGTAACGTCTTTATATAAGGTGGGTGAAATAAATCTAGGAAAACATAGCTTAAAAGTTATTTTTGATGACGGAACTTCGATAATCTCTAACAGTGATATGGAAGTAGTTAATCAAGCAATAGTAACTAACATACATACACAAACAAGCAATTTCCCCCGCAAAAATTCATCTCTTGATGAAGTGTTTGTTTCATTATGGGGTATAGGTCTTAACCCTGAAAAGGAATTTCCAATTTTATTAGACTATGAAGGCAATACAGTTTCTAATGTTTTAGAATGGCGATACTTATATCAGTTTCCAGGAGCAGCAGAAACAAGTGCAGTTTATAAACTTCAAGTAACATCAGACACCTACTTTAATGTTGGTGTAGGGGCTATTGATGGTCATAGTGTTATAGACATTAGTAATAGTGCTTTTTTCTTTGAAGAAAATTATCAAATTTATTATTCGGAATTGATAAAGGATACTCACGATGTAGCCATTAAAACAACCGGTTTTGATGGTGAAGTAACTGTTTATTTATACCCAAACAATAGCAGTGACACTCCACTTGCTACAACTACAGCTATGTGCAGTGATGGTGAAATTTTAGCTGATTTTTCAATTGATGGAGACAAATACCCATTTGTAGGAAATACATCTTATTATTTAAAAGTAGAGCAAGGTGAAAATTCTAGCCCTAGGATGTATTTTGAAACACATGGATATGATTTAGATACAAATATACCAGTGGGAATCACCACTTTTAATGAGATAGCATACGTTGGAACTGAAAATATTACAGCATCTATCAATTTAAAGGATATAGATCTTTTAGATACAGTTTATGCAAAAATTTATCAAGGAAACGATGAAATAACAGAAGGCTATATAGAAACTAATTTAAGTGAAATACAAATTAATGGCAAAAAAGAATTTAATATTACAACAGAAATTAATACACAAGACTGGGCAGTAGGAATATATAATATAAAATACTATATTGACGATGAACATATAAATGAAAACCGCAGGCACAACATAATAGTAATTGGAAATGATGAATTATATGTATCACATATAGATAGCTATTATAAGGATGAAGATATTATACACATAGAAGTTAATACGCCAAATGGTGTTGAGAATTACGATTTAAGTAAATTTAATGTTGAAATACAAGACATTATGGGAAATGTTTTTGAAGATTATACATTTCAGAATATAGGTGTGGAGGATAATACATATATTTTTGAGGTTAAAAACTTTCCATTAAATCAAGCTAAATTAAATGTGAAAATAAAATATGATGATAAGGAACCTATAGCAGTATTTGTGGGACTAAGCAATTATTATAACACATTTTTAGGATATGAATTAGAAGCATATAATGAAACAAAAACTATAGGTTTTCAAACAGGACGTACTTCTTATAATGTTAATGGAGTTCAAGGGGTTAAAGCAGGCTCACATGTCACTCTTGAAATTTACAGACCTTTTGATACAGAGTTAATTAAAACCATTACTTTTGATAGTGATAGAAAATTAATACCTGAAGAATTAGAAGATTTAGATTTAAATCAAAGATACTTTTTAGTTTTACTAAATGAAAAAGGTAAAGTTGTAGAAACTGGACACATGAGATTTTTAGAACTTGAAGAAATTAAAATAGAAGTAGATGGGATTACATTAAATCCAGAATCACTTGTTCTTCATAGGGGTACAGGAGCCTTATTAGTAGCAAGTATTATTCCATCTGATGCTACTAATAAAGAAGTGTATTTTACTTCATCTGATACTAGTGTTGTAACAGTAGATTCAGATGGATGGGTTACTACAGTAGGTGAAGGAGAGGCAAGGATTACAGCTGTTACTGACGATGGTGGTTTTACTGCATTTTGTGATATAACAGTATTGCCTCCAAGTCCATTAAAGGTAAACCTATATTATAGTGATGAGTCAGAAATACCAATAGTTTCAGGTCAATATAAAGTGGATGGATTAAAACTTCCAGTTTATGAAGAAGACTTTGAAGAAGAGACAAACAAACCCTTAAATATAGTTTTATCAGGTGGAAATATTATCATTGAAGAAGACACAACTTATGAAGTGGTGTTTGAATTAGAAGATGATGTTATTTCAAGTGATGAGTATATGGGCATTGATATAATAAATGGGATTGAATTGGAATACCTTAGAGGTGAAGCTATTGAGGATGGAGTACATACATTTACTATAACTGTCCTAGATGGTGAAAACATTATTGAGAAAATAAATTTACCTATAGAAATATCTAACTCCAAAATACCTGTTACGGGAATAGATATCAAAGGAACATCAATTGCATTAAATGTTGGAGATGTTCAACAGGTCAATTATGTTGTATCACCTGTTAATGCAACAGACAAAAACTGTACATGGTCATCTGATGATGAAAATGTTGCAGTAGTTGATTCACAGGGATTAATTACAGCTATAGGAGCAGGTGAGACAACTATAAGCGTTATAACACAAGACAGAGGTTATGAAGACCAACTTACAGTTAAAGTTTTTGCCACAGTGGAAGGTACTATTAAAAAAGATGGTGATGAAGTTTCTGGTCTATGGGTATACTTGATGGAAGGTAATAGAGTTATATCTCAAAGACAAACAAATGAAGATGGTAAATATACTTTTAATAATGTTTTACCAGCTGAATATCATATTGAGGTTAGGAGTTTTGACAGGAGATATAGTGACATAATCTCAGATGAATTTGAGGTACCTGTAGGAGCAACAATTATTACAAAAGAGGAATTAGAATTCGAAAGTATTTACAATAAAAAGGGAAGCTTAGTACTTAATTTTACTGACCAAGATGGTAATGACTATAACGGAGAAGATATCGAGATACATTTATACAGCCGCTCTGCAGATATGGAAATTCGACAAGCTTATACACCTGAAAATGGAAAGATAATAATTAATGAATTGCCATATTCAGACAATGGAGCTTCATATAATTTATCTGTAACCACTAGCAGCTTTTGGAAACATGAAGTGTTTAATTTAGATGAAAACACATCAACTGTTGAGAAAAATTATGTTATTCCTGTTAGATATAGCATATCAGGTAGTGTTACAAGTGATAATATGCTTATTATAAATGAGAGTGTTATTGCAATAAATAGTAATGGTCAATATCATTATGGCTATATAGATTCAGAGGGGAATTTTCAAATAAGAGGTCTAACACCTGGGGAGTATAAATTGGGAATGCTTCGCAGTGATAAATTTCTAATGATAACAGATGAAAGTGAACTCTTAGTTGAAATAACAGATTCTAATATTGAGGACATTTCTATTGAAGTTAAAAAAGGGGTAGATCTAGCAGGTAATCTATTTGTTAATAGTGTTCCTGCTCACCATGCTCTTCTAACTCTTTATAGGGAAAATGAGCTTATTACTTCTGCATTTTCAAATGTTAATGGATTTGTGTTTAATGAGGCAATTAAAGAATCCGGAAACTATGAGTTGGTAGTTAGCACTATTAGAAATCAAGACGGAACCTATCCAGAAATTTCACCAAACTCTAAATCATTTGTCATTACAGATGAGGATATTAGTTCAGGAAGAATAATGGTTGATATGCACTGTGTAATTCAATCTCTGGAAACAATTTTTTCTAGACAAGGGAATAATGTTTTGTTAGATAAATACGTTGTAAAAGAAGGAGATAAGGTAACTCTTGTAATACGATATAAAAATAATGGTTCAACAGCAGTTGATGCAGAGTTTTTTGTAACATTGCCAGAAGGAGTATCAGGTGATGCTAATGACTTAGCGTTTTCTGTAAGTCAATTAGAAGAAGGCAAAACTGGTCAAGTTGCCATACCTTTAACTATTGGAGACTTGTCAGAAATTTACCAATCTATATCTGTTCAAGTAAAAATTGATGACAATGACTTAGTAGACTTTGGTCAGACAGTAATTGAGAAGATTGACGTTACACTTAATGGCCCTGTAAATGCCGAAGCCGGTGAGGTTTTTAAAGTATATGGTGAAGCAACTAAAAACAGCACTATAGTTATTAAGGATACTATTACAGGAAGGGTTTTAGGAACAGCTAAACCAAGTGGTAGGTGGTATTCAACTTCAATTTCAATTAGAGAAGAGGGAACTTACAAATTAGTTGCAGAAGTTATAACAGATGAAGGTGCAACTTCTGTAATATCAGATATTTTAAATGTAGAGATTACAGACGATCCAATAAAAATTGTGGATGTAAAAAGAGATACACATGGTGCATCAGAATTACCAATTAATAACTTGATTGGAGTTAGAACTTTTACAGCTTGGGTAGATCTTGATATGAAAGGTTTTGACATTCACTTAAGAACAAAATTTAATAAGGATAATATTGAAAGTGTGACATATCATTTTTGTGGCAATGACTATGAGGCAACAATAGATTTCGAGGGCTATTTTAATGCAACACTAGATGAATGGTATTGCACAGGACTTAAAACAATTACAGCAACAGTTATTACAACAGATGGTCGACAGTGCATCTTTATAATTGCTGAGGTCACAATTCTCATTGACCCTAGTGGATATATAACAGACAGGGAAACAGGTGATGTGCTAGAAGGTGTAACTGTCATTTGTGAAATTTACAATGAAGACAGTGAAGAATGGGAAATGTGGGATGCTGAATTATACGGTCAGATAAATCCTCAAATTTCAGATGAAAATGGATATTATGGATGGATGGTTCATGAAGGTACATACAGAGTTATTGCTTTAATGGATGACTATTTATATTATGTAACAACAGAAGATGATTATCTTGAAAGCAATCAAGAAATAATAATACCACCTGTAAGGACAGATGTAGATATTGCACTTGTTCCCTCAGTATGGGTTGAAGAGATTATTATTATTAATGATGAATCTGAATTGACTGTAGATGAAAAGTTACAATTAACTGTAGAAGTATTTCCACATAATGCAGTTAATATAGAAAAGGTAAACTGGATTTCTGATAATGATAGTGTTGCAGAGGTAAACAGTGAAGGTGAGGTAACAGCCTTATCAGAAGGACAGGTAATTATTACTGCATATATTAACAGTACTAGTGATGATGCAGTTGATGGTAAGATAGCAGCTACAATTGAACTAACTATAAATCCAAAACAAACTGATTCAGATGATGGGGACGACTCTGGTGGTTCAGGTGGCTCAGGAGATTCAGGGGGTAGTGGCGGTCCAGCTCCACCTCCACAAGCAGGAGAAGAAGATGAAGAGACAACAGAAAGTGAAGAAACTCTAGAAGAGAAGCTTGACTCTAAAGGAGAGTTTGAAATTACAGTTGATAAACTTAATGAATTAGATGAGCTAGATATTAAAGGTGATGTGGAAATTACATTTAATAAAGAGGCATTAATAAACCTTAAAGATGGTGAAAAAGTATCAATATCTGTTACAGAAGTTGATTCTACAACACTTAATATCGACAGAAAAGATATAATAGGAAACAGACCAGCGTATTCCTTTAAAGCCAATTTAGATGGACAAACTATTTCGAATTTTGGAGAAGGATTAATTAGAATAGCAATTCCTTATATGCTAAGAGCAGGTGAAGATTCAAACAGCATTTTAGTATACTATGTAGACGATAAAGGTTCATTAATTCCTACAATCAGTAGTTATATGAATGGACATGTAAAATTCATAACTCAGCATTTTTCTACTTTTGCAGTTGGATATAATAAGGTTGATTTTAGCGATGTAGATGGATGGTATGAAGATGCAGTTTCTTTCTTGTCAAGTAGAGAAATTATAAGTGGCGTAGGCAATAACTTGTTTGAGCCTCAAAGAAACGTTACAAGAGCAGAGTTAGCTAGAATTCTAGCTTCATTAGCAGGTGCTGATTTATCTTTATATAAACAAACTAGTTTTAATGATGTAAAAGATAGTGACTGGTTTATGCCTTCTGTTGAATGGGCAAGAGATAAAGGAATTGTAAAAGGTGTTGGAGAAGGATTATTTAATCCAAATGCCCTAGTTACAAGACAAGACCTAGCTGTTATGATTAATAACTATGTAAATGTAATGTCAAACATGGAACTTTCAACTAAGAGAGAATCAAACAAATTTAATGACAGTGAAAGCATTGCATCTTATGCAAATGAAGCTGTTAGCAATTTATATCGTGCAAGTGTAATATCAGGTAAACCAGGTAATCTCTATGATCCGAAAGGAAATGCAACAAGAGCAGAGACAGCAGCTATGATACAGTCTCTAATAAAACAAATGTTTTGATAAATTTACTAGTCAATAAAGTGTAGTATACAAAAACAAGTACTCTGGTGATTGCTAGGGTACTTGTTTTTAAATGAAATCTTTGCTATCAAATGTCATTGTTAGGATATCCAGAATTCTTTAAGGTCTTGATGAAAGTATTCGTTAGAAGTTTTTATAGCGTTAGAAAAATGTTAGAAGTATGGATATAAACAAAGAGTTTAAGAAAATAAAATTTTCTTAAACTCTTTGTTTGGTGCGGATGAAGGGACTCGAACCCCCACATCGTTAGACACTAGATCCTAAGTCTAGCGCGTCTGCCAATTCCGCCACATCCGCATATGAAATTTCAGCAACAAAAATAATTATACTTGCCTTTATGTCATTTGTCAATAGTAAAAGTACTAAAAAATCAAATAATTTTTAGAGTAAAAATTGCCATTACTCAAAAAAATTTAACTGTGAAATAAGCCGAGGAATGTTAAACCTATTTCACAGTTGTTTAGTGTCATTAAACACAAATATACTATAAAACTTCGCTAATGACTATTTCATATAAATAACCTAGCAAAAATAGTATGTAATATTTTTATTACCTATAAAATGACACTATTAGTTTTACTTAAGACTATCAAATACAGATGTCCATAAGCAAAAATTACTAATACTTAGCTAATATAGTACAAGACTGCCATTATGCTAAATATCAACACTATTACAAGATAAAAAAGGTACTTAAAAAATTTCTTGAGTTTTGAAGGTTCACCTCTTCTGTAACCCTTGATAGAATAGGTTCTTGGAACTAGATCCCAATCATTGTTGAAATTAAATAACATAATAAACACCCCTATTAAATTATACCTCTTACAACACCTTAAATCTACTGGATAATGTTAGCTCTGTATTTAAAAAACATTTATTAATTTCTCTAATAGGCTTTTAGGCTTATTATCTAAGCAATATTACATTTTTGTGAATTGATTGCATATAACAAATTTTGCTGGTATATTAATAATACGATAATATTTATACTATTTAATACCAAGCCTTAAAGGAGAAGAAATGACTTACTTGTATATATTGATTTTAATCCCACTTATAACTTTTGTTTATATGAGATTTGAAGCAACAGTGCTAAAAACCAATAGAATTTATTTCACCAAAAGCAAAGATCACTTAAAAGTAATCCATCTTTCAGATATACATATTAAATTTCTCAAGATAAGTGTCAAAAAACTTTACAGGATTCTTGTAAAGGAACAACCTGATATTGTTATAATAACTGGTGACTATATTAGCAACATTGACGAAGTGCCTAAGTTTATGGATTTTCTTGAGCAGATAATAGGAAAATATAGTATTTACATGTGCTTTGGAAATCATGATTATAGAACACTACAAAACAGCGAGACCAAAATAGACCAGTTTAAAGCTCTAATTGAAAGTAAAGGAGCACATGTACTTCTCAATGATTCTGTTTCCTTTAAAAAGAATACCAAAACATATAACATTATAGGTATTGGAGACCTGAGGATGCAACAACACGACATTCAAAAAGCTTTAAATGCTTCAAGTAAAGAAGCTCATCTTAATATTGCATTTTCACACAACCCAGACATTGTATTTGAAATCAATTCTGGTAAAGTTGACTATTTACTGTGTGGTCATTTTCATGGAGGACAAATTTGGGCTCCTTTCAATCTAGAATTTAAACTGTTAAGAAATGAACAACTGTGTAAAATGGGTATAGTAAAAGGCACCCACAAGGTTAATAACATAATTCTATACATAAACAGAGGATTAGGAAACGTAATTGTTCCTCTAAGATTTCTATCTCCACCAGAAGTTGCTGTTTTCTACTTTCCATAAGTAAATTAATGTTACCTATATTACTAAAACTAAAGCTTATTTATAAAGAGTTCTATTCTGAAAATAAATTCCAAAATAGAACCCTTTGATTTAATTCTCATCAATGTCTAATTTAAAGTCTTTCTTCAAGCTTCTTTTTTTCTTCCTCAAAACCTGGTTTACCTAAAAGTGCAAACATATTTTTCTTATATGCTTCAACTCCGGGCTGGTCAAATGGGTTTACTCCAAGAATATAGCCACTTATTCCACAAGCTTTTTCAAAGAAGTATACCATATTACCAAAGTAATACTCATTAAGTTCAGGAATGGTTATTACAAGGTTTGGAACTCCTCCATCGTTATGGGCAAGCATTGTTCCCTCCATAGCTTTTTTATTAACAAAGTCTATGTCTTTACCTGCAACAAAATTCAGTCCATCAAGATTATCTTTATCTTCTTTTATCACAATGTTTTTTCTTGGTTTTTCAACTTTTATAACTGTTTCAAAGATATTTCTTAATCCATCCTGTACATATTGCCCCATGGAATGCAAATCAGTAGTAAAATCTACCCCTGCAGGGAATATACCCTTTTGATCTTTTCCCTCACTTTCTCCATAAAGCTGCTTCCACCATTCGGTAAAGAAATGTAGTGATGGTTCATAGTTTACCATTATTTCAATAGTCTTATTTTTTCTATACAGAGCATTTCTAACAACAGCGTATTTATAACAGTCATTTTCCTTAAGGTGAGGGTTATTATATAAACTATGAGCATCTGATGCACCTTTCATAATACTGTCAATGTCAGCACCTGATACAGCAATAGGCAATAATCCTACAGCTGTTAAAACAGAAAATCTTCCACCTACATCATCAGGTACTACAAATGTTTCATAGCCTTCTTCCTCAGACAATTTTTTCAATGCTCCCTTTTCCTTATCTGTGGTAGCATATATCCTGCTTCTTGCACCATCTTTACCATACTTGTTTTCCATATATTCTTTAAATATTCTAAAAGCTATTGCAGGCTCTGTAGTTGTACCTGACTTAGATATAACATTCACAGAGATTTCCTTACCTTCTATAGCCTCTAGCAAATCTGAAATATAAGTAGAACTAATATTATGACCTACAAAATAAATTTGAGGAGCTTTTCTTTTTGAGTCTGGCAACATATTATGAAAAGTATGAGAAAGCATGTCTATTGCAGCCTTTGCGCCTAGATATGAACCGCCTATACCTATTACAACTAAAACATCTGAATCAGACTTGATTTTCTGTGCCGCAGCTTTTATCCTTGAAAACTCTTCTTTATCATAATTAATAGGTAGATCCACCCATCCTAAAAAATCATTTCCCGCACCTGTTTTATTGTGAAGCATTTCATGAGTTGTCTTAACGACATTTTCAAGATAAGAAACTTCATTATCACAAATAAAATCTCCTGCTTTAGAATAGTCAAATTTTATTTTTTCCATTTATAAAACCTCCAATATATTCTCTAAATTAAATTTTACAAATAACATTGTTTATATATTAACAAATCATACCTCTTCGCGCAATAGAATAATTAAATAGGTTTAGAAAAAATAAATTTTAATTGTTCTATTTCTTGTACCACTACTTAAAATTTTACAATATAAATTTAATATAACATTTCGCAGCGGAAGCTGCAATCATAGTAGTTAAGTTCCGCTGCGATAAACAGATGAACTATATCTTCTAAAAAGTTTGCTAAAAAAGCAAACTTTTTGAGAAGAATAGTATATGGAATACAAGGCTATAATTTCATTGTTTTTTATTCGGGATTTTGCAAAAAATAAATATTAGTAACCTATAAAATAATTATTTTACTAGGTACTAAAAAACTTATATAAAAGGATGGTAAATAATATGGCTAGAAGAAATACACCATTAGTACCTGAAAGCAGGGATGCTCTTAATAAATTCAAAATGGAATGTGCTAAGGAAATTGGACGCTTAGAATATGTAAAGGAAAACAACGACCACTATAAAGGTGACTTGCCTTCAAGAGTTAATGGAGAACAAGGTGGACCTATCGGTGGACAAATGGTAAAGAGAATGATTGAAATGGCTGAAAAGCAAATGAGATAAAAAAACAGACGCTAATTAGCGTCTGTTTTTTTATCATTTCATCAATTCAACTTATCTTAATTCTGCTCCAATGTTGGTCTTAAGGCCATTTAAAATCTTTGCCATGACTTTATTTACATCTTCATCAGTTAAAGTTTTGTCAGATGCTCTAAATGTTATGGAATAAGCTACACTCTTCATTCCTTCTGGAACTTGCTTACCCTTGTAGACATCAAAAAGCTTTATTTCTTCTAGAATTTTTCCACCTCTTTGTAATAATATATCTTCTATCTCTTTGACCATAATTTCGTCTTTTACCAACATGGCAATATCTCTTGTTACAGCAGGAAACTTAGGAAGAGATTTGTACTCTGCTTCCATTTTTGAAAACTCTATAAGTTTTTCAATTTCAATGACACCTAAATATGTTCTTTCAGGGCATTCAAATTCATCTGTTACTTCAGGATGTATTTCTCCAATAATTCCTGCATATTTATCATTTATGTTTATGACAGCAGTTCTACCTGGGTGAAATGTAGGATTATCTTTTTGTGGTGAAAAGCTGTAATTTGTTATACCAAGCTTTAAGAGTAATTCCTCTACTACACCTTTAAGAGTATAAAAATCAACTTTTCCATACATCCCTAATGTTAATACAGGTTTTTCCACAGGAAGCTCTTTAATATCCTTTGGAAGATATACAAAAGAAGTCTCAAAAAGATTTACTTCCTCTATCCTCCTGTTATAATTTGTACTGATGACTTGAAGCATTTCTGGAATAGTTGTTGTTCTCATAATACTGAAATCTTCACCTAGTGGATTTTGAATGACAACCGTCTTACGAAGCTCACTATCTTCGGGTAGCCTTATTTTATCAAGCACCTTAGGACTTGTAAAAGAATAAGTATATACTTCTGAAAGGCCACATGAAATCATTGTATTTTTAATTATGTCTTCAATCTTTTGCTTATATGTCTTTTTACCCATAGATGACGCTTTTCCTGCTAAAAGTGTAGCCTCGATATTGTTATATCCATAGAATCTTGCCACCTCTTCAGCTAAGTCTGCCTCTCTCTCTAAGTCTTTCCTAAAGCTTGGAATTTTAACTGTAAAGTTATCAGCGTCAACATCAATCTCTAATGATTTAAAAATATCAATCATTTCCTCTGTTGACACTTGTGTTCCTAAAAGTTTATTTATATTATCAGTATTAAATTTAAGTATTCTCTCTTCGTCTTTTTTTGCAAAGCAGTCAATTATACCTTTACACACAGTACCTGCATTAAGCTGTTCTACAAGTTGTACAGCCCTATCTAAAGCACTAACAACATTTTGAACATCCAAACCTTTTTCAAACCTGCCAGATGCTTCTGTCCTAAGCCCTAGTTTTTTTGCTGTAAGTCTTACTGATGTACCATTAAAGTTGGCAGACTCAAACAATATGTTTTTAGTGTCTTCTCTAACCTCTGAATTTGCAGCTCCCATTACTCCTGCGACAGCAACTGCTCTTTTTTCATCAGCAATTACAAGCATTGAAGAATCTAGCTTTCTGTCTATATCATCTAAGGTTTTTATCCCTTCACCATCTAAAGCTCTTCTTACAATTATTTTCTCCCCTTCAATGTCTCTTAAATCAAATGCATGCATGGGCTGACCATATTCTAACATTACATAGTTTGTTATATCAACAATATTATTTATTGGTCTTACTCCCGCAGCCTTAAGTCTATCTCTCAACCATTTAGGAGATGTTTCAATTTTTACATCTTTTACAATTCTAGCTGCATACCTTGGACAAAGCTCAGGGTCTTTTATTTCAACTGATGCATATTTTTGTGCCTCATCACCCTCTTCTTTAATACTTACAGTAGGTCTTATAAACTCTGTTTTAAGGGTTGCGGCAGCTTCCCTTGCAAGCCCAATAATACTTAGACAATCAGGTCTATTTGATGTAATTTCAAACTCTACAGTAGTATCATTAAGACCTAATACTTCTTTTATATCAAGACCTAAAGGATACTCCTTACCTAATATATATATCCCATCATCAGGAGCATCAGGATAATCTTCCTTTTCAAGTCCTAGCTCTTCAATAGAACACATCATTCCACTAGATTCAATTCCTCTAAGCTTTCCCTTTGATATTTTTTTTCCTTGTGCAAGAGTTGCTCCAACTAAAGCAGCAGGTATAAAATCACCCACATTTATATTTTGTGCTCCTGTAACAATCTGAATTACTTCATTTCCAACGTCAACCTGACAAACTTGAAGTTTATCTGCGTCAGGATGCTTTTCTAAAGACAATATTTTGCCTACAACTACTTTGGTTATTTCTTCTCCTTGTACCTCTATGCCCTCAACTTTAGAGCCTGACATAGTCATAGCATCAGAAAACTCTTTTGGTGAAACATTTATATTAACATAGTCTTTAAGCCATTTAATAGGTGCTTTCATAACAAATACTCCTTTCAAAAATATATTTCTTTATCTAATGTCTAAAACTGCTTTAAAAACCTTACATCATTTTCATATAAAAGTCTTAAGTCATCAATATTAAATCTTCCCATAGCAGTTCTTTCAACTCCAAGACCAAAAGCAAAACCACTATATACACTAGGGTCTATGCCGCATTTTTCCAACACTTTTGGATGAACCATTCCGGCACCTAATATTTCTATCCAGCCTTCACCCTTACACACTCTGCATCCAGAGCCCCCACATGTCCAGCAAGATACATCAACTTCAGCACTAGGTTCAGTAAATGGAAAATGATGAGGTCTTAGCCTTATATCTGTTTTTTCCCCAAACAAACTTTTTGCAAAGACTTTTAACGTACCAATTAAATCACCCATTGTAACACCTTTATCTACCACAAGTCCTTCTACCTGATGGAATATAGGTGAATGAGTTGCATCAACTGCATCGGAACGGTAAACTCTACCTGGACAAATTATTTTTATAGGAGGTTTTTTATTTTCCATAACTCTTATTTGAACAGGTGACGTCTGTGTTCTAAGTATAATGTTTTCACTTATATAAAATGTATCCTGAACATCTTTTGCAGGATGGTTCTCTGGCATATTTAGAGCTTCAAAATTATAATAATCTTTTTCAACCTCTGGCCCCTCTGCAATTTCATAACCCATTCCAATAAAAACTTCATTTATTTCATCTATAACATTGCTAAGTGGATGCTTTTTCCCCAGCATTTTTCTTTTACCAGGCATAGTTACATCAATAACTTCCTTTTCAAGCTTTAATCCTATTTCTTTTTTCATTAACTCCTTCTTAGCTTCCTCTAATTTGCCTTCGATAAAACTCCTAACTTCATTGGCCAACTGTCCTATAACTGGTCTATCTTCTGCTGTTAAAGCACCCATGCCCCTTAGCACACTAGTAAGCTCACCTTTTTTACCTAAAAACTTCACTCTAATATTTTCAAGTTCTGAAATACTACCAACAGTTGAAAGTTCTTCTTGTGCCTTAACCCTGATACCATTTAACTGTTCTTTCATTCTTCTACTCCTCCTATCATAATATTTATAATAAAAAAAACCTTTAATCCCATATGGGACGAAGGTTCTTCCGCGGTACCACCCAATTTTTTATATGAATGACATATAAACTCTCAATACAAATAACGGTTGTGTCCGGCATCTCCTACTTATTATAAACTTTCAGGATGCAGCTCAAGAGTGAACTTCAATGATTTGATAGGATAAAGATACTCTCAGCCCATGGTATCTTTTCTCTTTAATCTTCAAAACATTTACTCTCTCTGTCATTGCCTTTAAATAATAACTTCCATAAATTATAGCACAAATACTTTTCCTATACAAGGGGGGCAGAATTGTTAAAATATTCCTAAATCCATTGATGAAGCTTTAAGAGCAAAACATTAGAGCAATTTATTTAATGATATAGAAAATATTATATTTACAAAAAAGCATCTTAAATATTTTAAATGTAGTGCACATTGCCTTTTTATATTATTTTATGCAATAATATAAACATATTGTTTCAAAAAGGACTAATGTTATAATGAAAAAGCTAATCATTTTATTTTTTATAATTGTTATAATGTCAGCAAGTGTTTATGTACTGTTTTTTATGACATTAAATAGAAAATTACCAAAAGAGCACCAAGTATATGGTGGTAAAATAGAAAATATGGCAACAAATGACATTGCCACTATTGATGCTGATGATGCAAGAAATTTTTTAGCAATAATACAGCAAAGAAATAGATTAGCAATAAATCCAGCATCATCTTTATACAATTTAATAACATTAACAGACAGTGAAGGAAACAATTTGGTTGAAATATATGCCAAATACTATTATGATGATGAATTTTATACTAATAATACATTTCATATACGAATAAATAATTCTCAGTATATTGTTGACAAAGAGTTTTATTATTATCTGTATGATATAGCTAGAAAATATAATTATAATTTTGAACCATAACAATCGATTTACTTCTGTTTATGAGAAAAGTTTGTTTATTTATTTCAACAATTAATGTTTTGGTTATATTTTTGTGTCCTAAAATTAAATACACCCTTCAAAAGTGTAACATAATTTTGTACTAGACCCTTTTTAGAACAGTGACAAATAAGGGGTCTCCCCCTTTTCATAATTTCTACACAAAAGTGTTTTTGTGTAATTCTACATTGTATAAAAAGCTCTAATCAAGAACTTTGAAGCTACAGACTTTCGATAAATTTATATGCTCTATAACTCTATTCTTCTTTAACTCAACCCATCCATCCTTACAATCACTAACCACTCCCTTGGTGCCAAGCTTAAAAAATCTTGACCAGATTGATAGATATAAAACAACTCTGCTGCCGACATACTGTTTTAAGTAACTACTATTGTTCATAATAATACCGCCCTTCAAAATATACTCAACTACTTCCACCTTTATTAATATAAAGATGAACCTTTAGGATTCAGAAAATATAACTTCTGCTATAATTTCACTTAAGGCACTATTTGCTTTAAATAATCTACATTAAAAGTCTGAAGTAATATTTCATCTATCCTTTAGCAGTCGCCAACAATAACCAAGCTGTATATATCTATTTTATCATTAAACAGGGGTAAAAATGAACTGGTTTTTAAACTATTTTTTTTAAAACCAAAATCACTTTAGATAATCCTTAAATTTATCTGAATTCATATTAAAAATAAATTGTTTATATGCGTTTTTTTCTAGTAATGCATTTTTTAGACTTCTTTCCAGTATAAGAATATTTTTATCTTCATTTTCTTTACCCTTTAAAATAAATACTCTGCCAGGTTCATCACCAAAAAAATAACTTATCATCCCTTTTGCCTTAAGGTATTTAAGACCTGCCCTTATTATACTATCTTCAACACAAAGTTTCATTGCCATGTCCTCTAAGTACCCTCTACCATCTTTATTAATTATAATATGTTTTATTACACCTAAAAAATTCATTATAAATCCTTTAAATGTATAGTCAGGTTGTACTGTAAAATTCAAAATTACTCTTTTAGGATTGGCTAAAGCTACTATTTCTCTAAATACAAAAGTGTTTGTCGGTGGTGATAAAAATATAATACTTTCCGAGCTTTTTGTACAAAATCTATTTACAGTGTTATTGATCGTACAGGCTGATTTAAGACCTTCATAGAAAATTTGAGCATCCTTATATTTAGTTAAAATAATGTTAATTGCAGAATTTCTTTCATCAATAATATTACCCTCAAATAGCTTTTTATTTCCCCCTTGACTTTCAATCATATATCCTAAAGTCAATTGAATTTGATTAATGCCTCTATAGGTATTTTGACTTACCTTATAGGTAATATCAAAAACTTTTCCCTCAAGTGAGTAACCGTCACCAAACCATTTAACTGCTGGAATTCTGTTATTATTATCATCCTCTAAAACCATAATGTGATGATTTTTTTCTGTTTTCCTATCACTTACAACACTAATGCCAGACAAAAAAAACTCTGGAGCTCTAAAACCCTCTCCATAAGGCCCAGCAATTTGAAGCCTTTTAATTAAGTCCTCTGTTACATCTTCAAATCCCAGCTCCATATCCACTTTAGCTTCAATTATATTTTTTATAAAATATCTTTTTTCTGCAAGTATTTCAATTTCTCTGGTGAAATCTTGAAGGTTTTCTTTTTTCAGTGAAAGTCCTGCTGCTTGAGAATGTCCTCCAAACTTTAATAATTTTGAACTGCACTCTTTAATCAACTGATAAATGTTAATGTCTTCTGTTGACCTAGCAGACCCCACCACTGTAGTGCCATCCTCCTTTATTGAAAGCAATATGGTAGGTTTACCATATGTTTCACACACCTTTCCAGCTGCTATTCCAATTATTCCGTGGTGCCAAAATTCTCCATAAATAACAAGTACAGTCTTATTTTTTTTCCACGTCTCAACCATTTCAATTGCTTCATCAATTATCTTCTGCTGCACTCTCTTTCTTTCCATGTTGAGTAAGTCAATTTTTTCTGCCATATCCTTTGCAGCATCTTGATCTTTACATAGGAGAAGCTCAACTGGAAGTATTGCCGACTCCATTCTTCCAGCCGCATTTATCCTTGGTGCTATTTGAAAGGCAATATCCTCTTCATTACTAATGCTACCATTCTTTTGAACTATTTTAAAAAGTTCATTAAGTCCAGTCCTATTTGTATTTAATAAAACTGGTAAGGATTTTTTTAATAGATATCTGTTTTCCGCATTAAGACTTACAACATCTGCTATAAGGGATAATGCTAAAAGGTCTAAAAATTCATCCGCCTTATACTTAACAGCTTTTCTTTCTAAAAGGGCAAGGCATAGAAAATAAGCCATCCCACACCCTGAAATATTTCTTGCTCTGTGGCCTTCTTCTAAAAGTTTGGGATTTAAAATAATATCTGCATTAGGAATTTCATCTGGTATGCTGTGGTGATCTGTCAAAATCACATCCATCCCCAGTTCCTTTGCCACATTTATTTCCTTTGTATTTGAAATTCCACAGTCACATGTAATTATTAATCTCACGTCTTTTTTCCCAAGATCTCTTATTACATCTTCATTCATTCCATAACCTTCTGTAAAACGATCAGGAACGTGATAAGTAACAGAAGATGTGAAAAATCTAAGACACTGTACTAAAGTAACAGTGCTTGTAACACCATCAACATCATAATCACCATAGATACATATCTTCTCATCATTATCAATAGCATAAACAAGCCTTTGTACAGCTTTGTCCATTCCTTTAAATTCGCCTGGACTTGTAGGAATGTAAAACTGATCATTTAGCATTTGTCTTACTATTTCAGGCTTTATATATCCTCGATTATAAAAAATCCTTGCAATAAGCTTGTCACCGCCACAAACTTTGAGCAAATCTTCTGGAATTTCTATATTTTCATTTAATACACTTACTCTTATATCCACCTTTTAAGTCAACTCCTCAACATCATCCCAGTCTAGTTCTTCTAAAAAATCTTCATCTTCTTCCATAGCACTATAATTTATTCTCTCATTATTGCAAAACCAGTTAAATTCGCAGAACTTGCAGCTTTTTGCATACTGTGTTTTATCAAACTTTGAGTACTCATATTGTAAAATGCTTTCAATTCTTTCAAGAAGCTCTTTTTCAAAATTCATATGCATTTTCTCACTGTAGTTTATTTGAGCTAAAATTTTCGGGGGATCAGGCTGCCAGTAATGCATTTTAATATTTTCACATTGAATTTTTCTCCCAGTAAGAATTTCTGATTGTTCCTTTAATACAAAAAGATATACCATGGTTTGAAGACTTTTTTTAAGTCTAATACTTTGTAATTGGTGGTCTTTTTCCCTGTCTTTTTTATCTTTTACATGTGTCTTCCAGTCCCATACTAGAATGTTATCACCATCTATTATAATTAGATCAAAATTAGCTTCAAGTCTTAAATTACCTTTAGACATTCTAAGCTTGTACTCAGGATAATACTTCTTTAACTCATCATTCTTAAAATTATTAATAAGAGATGCCATCCATCTGTCTAATTCTTCAAAACCCTCAACATCCTGAGTAAGACCTGGGTCTATTCCCTGAAAATATCTATATGCCAGAAGATGAAAGTTATTTCCCAGTTCAAGTCTCTTTTTTACCTCATCACCAAGATAATTCTCCCATTTTAAATTTTCCAGATATCTCTTTTTAAATTTGAGAGGACATTTTTCAAATGTTGATAGAGAATGCTGAGTAAATAAAAAATATTGTGCAAAACGCAAATCATTTATCATTTAATTTTCGACCTCCTCAATGTATCTTTTAAGTTCTAGAATGTACTTTGAAGGAAGTACCTGATTTTTTTTGCCCTTATTTTGTTCATGGGAGGACAAGAACAAATATTCCTTTGCCCGGGTAATACCCACGTACAAAAGCCTTGCTCTTTCAGAAATTGTCTCAAGTTTTAAATCTAATGAATAATCTTTAAATTCCTGATTATTTAAAAGACAGTTCATTTGAGATTTAATTATAGCTTGAGGATTTTTAAATTTGTCTTTTAAAAACCAATATTCACCAACAAATTTATCTTCTAGAGAGGCTGGAAAATCTTCATTATTAATCCCTGTCAAAAATACTATATCCCACTCTAATCCCTTTGATTTATGATAGGTAGCAAGAGTAATGACTCCTGGCTTTGGTTCATAACCTTTAAGCTCCCACACTATTCCTGAAAAAAAGTTAAATATATTTTTGGGGCTAAGAAGTTCTAATGCTAGATCAGATAGTTTCCAATGGGGATCCTGGCTCATTAGATATCTTACATCTCCTGCAACTTTTTGGGCTATTGCCCTCTCTTCTCTGTCAAATTTTAATTTCTCTGATATAAATAAAATAAGCTTTTCAACAATGGCATTTGGAAACTCTAAAAGTTCTCTTATCATATGTAAACTATCTAAAAAATCATTCCAGACATCCTTTTTTAAAAGCTCATCAGGTATATCTGCATTATCAATTTCTCCTCCTACAGGATAGATAAGCTTTTCAATGGGATATTTTTTTAAAAATTTTCTAAGCTGCTCTTTTTGATCTTCTTTAACTTCTTCACTTTCACTATCATTTATATTCTCTTCATATGAGTCTTTTAAAAAACACTCCTCCAACATATCAAATAGTTTTGCACCACTCTCTGGTAAAGCAATAAAATCAATTACTCTTCCTAGTTTTCTTACCGTCTTATTTTTTTCACTTGAAGTATTCTCAAGTTGCTCATATGGGATTTTCATTGAGTCCAATATATTTATTATAAACCCCATCCTCCATGAAGATGGAACTAAAATTGCTGCTGTTTTTTGAGGGTCTTTTTTAAACATATGAACAACCTTTGTCACAACTGCCCTTGCTTCATCTTCCCATGACTCAAATATAGCTGCCTTTATTCCAAATTTGTCTATTTCAGGGTTTGGTCGCGGATCGTTTTCATCAACAGGTTCTATATATTGAGGTAAAAGACTTTCCCGACACTCCAAAACAGGGTGTCTTTCCCTTACATATTTTACGAAATAGTTGGCAATATCAATTATATCTTTTGTATTTCTACTTGATTGGGTAATTTGATATACTGTGGTGGCAGGGTTTTGGCAAAAGTTTTTAAATAGTGAAAAATCACTACTGCTAAAACTTCCACATATAGCTTGATTACTATCTCCCACCTTAAGTAAATTACCATTTGAAATCATTTCAAGTATCTCACTTTGTATATAATTAGAATCCTGTGCCTCATCTTCACATACATAGGAATACATTTTCTGATATTTATTTAAGAGGTGTTCATCTTCTAAAAGCATCTTTCTTGCATTAAATAGCATGTCATCAAAATCTAAAAATCCTCCAATTTTTAGCTTCCTGTCATATATATCATATATCTGGCATGCCCAATGAAGGATTGAATCCTTTGAAATATCCTTGCATAATTCTCTTGCTCTTTGAGCTGTTATACCTTTTATCTTAAAGTCACCTATTGCAGATAACATTATATTGCACAGCCTGTCATGCCAGTTTTTATGAATGTTACTCATCTTTTGCGCACTAAATCCATCAATGTCTAAATAAAGCAAAAACTCCTGTTCATTATGCCTCTTCCACTCATCAATAGCACTTGAAATAAGATGTATTTTGGATACTCCATCAATTACATTAAACTCTTCATTAGTTGCAATTAAATCCGGTTTTTCTTTTATTATCTGAAGGCAAATACCGTGGATGGTAGATACAAAATAATCTTTAGTTCCAAGTATGCCTTTCTTTTGTAGTTCAGTTGATATTCTCTGCTTAAAATTATTAACAGCACTATTCATATATGTAACAATTAGTATCTTTCCTGGTTTATGTAGTCCATTACTTATCATTTCAACTGCCCACAGTGATAAGCAATGGGTTTTACCTCCCCCAGGAATGGCAGGAATGGCACAATATCCACCTCTATACTGCTGTACAAGTTCTTTTTGACCTTTTCTAAGTCCCATAAAAACCTCCGCTATATTAGCATCTCATCAAAATAATCTGCAAGTATACCATCATTTTCATATCCGTTAGCTGACAAAACAGACTCAAATGTTATAAGCTTGTCCTGACACCTTTTTAATATTGATCTCATGAGAACTGCCAAATAGTGTTTCTGATTCTTTTCTTCAATGTCCTCAGTATAGATTTCTTTTGGATCCCATGTCTTAGTTAGGACATGTAAATTAGTAATTTCTTTTACACTTCTAGGTGTCCAATTGCTACTGCTAAGGCTTGTAATAATAGTAACCTTACTTTTTAATGAACTTGCCAGATAAGCTACAGGAGTAGAAAGAAGTACAAAGTTTCCACTTAGCTTTTCTTCTAACTCAAAAATACTTTCTCCTGATTTAATTCCCTTTCTGACCACATCAAGAAAATCTCTACTGGCGTTTCTATTAAACCTTGTGACTACATCAACAAAAGATCCAGCACTATCAATAAGCTTTTTAGCCTCAAGAATGTCCTTTTGTGAAACTTCTTTTGAAATAAGAATTTCTAAAAAGACCTTTTGAAAAAACTCATTTATCTTAAGAGGATTGTCCCTTTCTCTGTATTCTCTTATCCATTCTCTTATGTATTCATACTTTTCAATGTTATAATACCCCACTCTTTCTACAAGCCCCGGAAACTCAATATCAGGAAACTGAGCAAAGGGTCTTTGACTCAAAATTTCCCCTGCTAGAATTGAACTTCTAATTGGGTCTATTTTTAAAACCATCCGCAATAAAGACTTAACATCATCCCTTCCAGGCATAAAGCCATATGTTGGATGGCAAAGCTGAGCTAATGTAATTAAACCCTGAGAAAAAGGATTGTCTATTACTCTGCTCTTTCTTGTAAGATTCTTTATTTCATAACCCCTTTTTTCCAATTCCCTGGCTATTACAAACTCACTTACAGGATCTGCATAATTTGAAATTACCACTATATCAGAAGGCTTATATCCTTCATCTTCAATGAGATTTACTATTCTCTCGCCCACATTTTCAAGCATCTCACTTCTTAGTTCAAATGGCGGAACCCTTTCTATCTCTGTTCTGATCTTATATTTTTCACCTTTTGTATACTGTATATTATCAAAAAGCATGTCTGAAAATTCAGTCATAAACTCCTTGCATGTATATGTTTTATTAATCTCAACTGATTTTACTTTATCCAGTAATTCTTTTTTTACGTACTCATGATTACTACCAAATGCTTCTCCATATCCCCCTTCATAATTGTACCCTAAAAGGCAGGTTTTAAGAGATGGTAGTAAAAGTTTTATAAAATCTACTTCAGTAGGTACACACTCTTCAATATTATCTACAATCAAATGTTCAATTCTTTTAAATAATTGATTTTTATAAGATTCATCTTTTAAAAGACAACTATTATATAGTTCCACCGCCATACCAAAGTCAAATATACCAAGCTCCATACATCTTTTCCTATAGCGCTTTAAAATATCATCTGCTTCCTCATATATCCTTTTTTTTATATCATCTTTCTTTTCTAATGCACTATAAAGACGTTTTCCTATTTCTTTGTATGGAATATCTGAAATAGCAGCCCTTACAAGATTTGAAGTAAGATCAATTGCAAGTCTATCAGTAAAGGAAGTAACACCTTCAAAAGCTCCCTGGTTTTGTCTTCTCCATTCAATTACTACAGAAACTAAAAACTGAGC
Organism: Acetivibrio alkalicellulosi; assembly: GCA_008125075.1. Taxonomy (GTDB): domain Bacteria; phylum Bacillota; class Clostridia; order Acetivibrionales; family Acetivibrionaceae; genus Herbivorax; species Herbivorax alkalicellulosi. The sequence goes on from VLTH01000002.1 coordinate 2,212,085, forward strand.
AGCTTCAAATGTTAAAAAAACCGGCTTTACATTTTTATTTAGTATTTCACCACAGTTTTTTAATAAAACAGGATAGTATGTCTTTATCTCTCCCTGTATAAAACCATAATAAGAGGTCCTTAAAATAGCCCCTGATGCCTCAAGCAAAGTTTTAGTCCTCCACTCTAGAGACTGGGTTCTATTTAATAGAAGAATGAGAATTTTTTCACTGGGTATCTTAAGGTCCGATACCATGTATTTGTATCTCTCTAGGAGCACTGTTGATTTTCCACTTCCAGTGGGACCTTTTAATATTAATTTTGATTTGTCTTCAGGTAGTTGAATTATTTTTTTCATGTTGTCACTTATTATAATGGTATACCCCTCCATAAAACTTACTGTAAGTATATTATACCATTAGAAGAATATTAATGAAATCTTAAAAGAGATATTTATGTTTTTGAGATGGCTAATTCAAAAAAGTGAATTGGCTACGATAAAGCTAAATTAATGACTTAAGGTGGAGATATACTCCACCTTAAGCTAAAGAGTGTGTCAACAACCCCGTCCCCTTGACACCCCCAACTGTTATCCCTTTGTCATCTTTAGTAGGTCTTCTAATGTGTTAATGTAATCTATAAATTCGGTTTTACCTTTAGATGTAAGGTTGTATCTGGTGCGGGGTTTTTTGTTAAAAAAATCCTTATGTACTTCTATATATCCTGATTCCTCTAATTTTGACAAATGAACGCTTAAATTTCCATCAGTTGCAGAGGTAATTTCTTTTATCTCCTTAAAGCTTTTTTCGCCAGTTAAAAGGCATGATACAATTGCTATTCTTATCTTAGATTGAAATATATCAGGTATTGAGTTTACATCCATTTTATTAACTCCCCCTCACTTGGAGAGACCTTAAGAAAAGACCTGTATACAAAAAAGTAAAAGGCAGAATCAATGCACATAAAACTTCAATTAATAAATTGCTAGAATAACTAATTTGGGTATATGAAAACAGAAGACTTAAACCAATTAAAGCATAACCCAGATACTTAAATTGCTTATAATTTGTAAAAAATGATGTTGCAATCAAAGCAATTGCCAAACCAAAAAAAGAGGCATTGCTAACTACTACAACACTTTCAATTTCAACACCTTTTACTACGAAATCAGGGTAAATAAAAATTAATAACAAGCCGAGCACCCATATTTTCATTAGTATTTTTTCTAAGCCGATAAGAGGCTTATTTTTATCCACATTTCTGTAAATAAGAAAAGCTACAATGATAAAAATACCATGATGGAATAAATCTAGTAATATTCTGTGTCTAAAAAAGAAATAGGGTAAAATATTGTACAAATTAAACTGAGTTATAAGTAAATTTGTTACAAATAAAAGACAAAATAGTATCCCCCAGTAAATAAATAGTTTACTGAAAGAAGCAAAGGAAGAACTGGTTTTTTCAAGCACACCTTTTATTATTGAAACATTTTCTACAGCATCACTTATAGTCTTTTCGTCCATAAAATCAACTCCTTATTATTAAAATATAAAGTACTTTATATTTTAAAGTATACAATCAAAAATAACAAATGTCAATATATTAAAAAATTAACAAGGTGTCACTAACCTATTTGGTATATATAGGTTGTATATTAACAGAATAATATTTTTTGTACTTACTTAGGAATATTTCTCCACTTACATTTAAAGGGGTTTGTGACTCAATGGCTTTAAAAAAAGCTTCAATATTGTGATTTTCTTTAATATTGTTTCTTAAATGTTTTACAAAGAAATCAGCATCATCATCTATAGATATGCAAAATTTATTTGAGAAATTATATTTAATATACGTGAAAAATCATCTTCCGATGCCCATTGATACAGATTCCAAGCTGTCTAGCGATACCAAATATCTTCATAGTCTTCAAAATCTAATAAGCTAACCTTTAATTAAATATATTTTCTTTCTTTATAACTCCAAGTTTTAAAAAGCTCATTCTCTTGAAGCATTGAGTCAAAAGGTTGTGAAGTAAAGTCAATAATAACATTTACTACATCTTTAAACTCAAGTTTATATTTTAATATCTTTTTACAGAAGTTAGCCCATCTCTTTTGTATTGCCACATCATCAACTAATCTATAAATAATTATAACCGAATCTTTTTCATATGCTCTTCTTCTATTAGATAGTGTTTCATAAATTGCTTCTTGAAGTTTTCTTCCTTCAAAGTCAAATGATGTGGCTAAGTAGTATATATCATAAAAATCTTTCATACGTCCTGTAGCTTCCATTAATGCTATAATAGCATCTAATTTTTCTGCAACAGTAGATTCTAAAGAATAGGTTAGTATTTCAGGCTTCTCAAATTCTGAAAGTAATACTGGCAATATTCTTTTAACAGGCGCTGGTATAATAATATCTCCAACTCCAAAATCTATACTAAAGGGAGTTTTTGTATTACCAATGAAACCTATAAGGTTAACTCTAATACCGTGGTATTCTTTCATCTTACTAATTTGTTCCAGTCCTCTGATTTTAAATTTAATGAAGTTATTTTGGCTAGGCATGGAAATAACTTCTTTAACAAGCTTTTCTATAGAATCCAAGCTATTCGAATAATTCTTTAAAAGGTAATCTGCATCAACTGTGGGTCTCGTAGTAAATTCACTAATTGAATATAAAAGAAAACCTCCTTTAAGTATAAGGTTATCTCTAAACGCAGATTTAGAAAGCTTTCTAATAAACTCTTCTTGACAAAAGAGGTTGAGTAGCTGTTGAAGCTGAAATTTTTCTTTTCTTGCTCTATTTTTTAATTTGGCTATAATTGATGCAGCTTTATTTACCATTAAAACCAGACTCCTATATATGTTTGCACCTTGTTTTTAATATTAAATATCTTACTATACTCAAATAGTTTCCTTGCATTTTTCTTTTGATCTTTTACATAACGCTGAATTGCAGAACTAAATACTTCTCTCTCTAGTTTGTTTTCATACCTCAAAACATCACACATAGTTCTATCACGATCAAATATTTTTACCTTTACACCTGCTATTAGAATTTCGGTTTTTCCAACATCTAAAAGCTTAGGTTCTAGATAAAAAGCCTCTATTAGGGGATAATCAATATGGTATTTAGTTTTTTCACTATTTTTATCGACTGCTATTTGCCATGCGCTTGGTATTCTATCTGTATATTCATAATGAATAAGTGCACTTTCTAAAAAAATAACTGCTTGAGGGAACAGTCTTGCTATAATAGCTTCTTCTGGACATGTATTATCTGTTAGCTCATAGTATCCATACTTTATCCTATTAATCACATTAGTTTCTAAAAGTTTTTTTATTTGGCGGCTAGAAAACCCAAGTTCGTTCAACTCTGAAGTCCTTAAAACTCCACCACACTTGTTAAATTTATCATAAAGAATATCTTTTTTCATTATAATTACACCTCAGCATACGCTCCTTAAATAGCAAAGCGGGTAATTTAATGCAATTATATCATGTATTTATATAAAACACAATAATATTGACTTGAAAATGTGTATTTAAAACATAATAAACAATTGAGTTAAAGCATAATTTTGAATTACATGTTCACAAAAGTTACAGCACTTGACCGCAAGGATTTAATTGGGCATTAACCATGGAGGATTTTAAGAAAAGGAGTTTATCAAGGAATCCAACAATAGCATCTCTACTGCATCGAATAAATTAGTATCCCTTATTGAAGGTGTAGCACACAGCGACATTTGAAATATTTTACCATATTGTTGTTTATAGTTGTAGTATGAAACCTATTATTCCGCCCTTTTTTTTGATGGATGTATAAAGAAATCACATACTGCTGAAAATAAAGACATAACTGTAAATACAATAGCTACAACTAAAGGCACTAATTTTTTTATCATGTTAATTCCCCTTTTTAAAACATTTCTTTGTCATTATATCACTCATGTCCTGTATTGTCAATTTGTAGGATTTTTTAAGTTTTTGAAAAGTGCATAGCGTAAGGTCTATTCTGGAAAGCATTTTCAGAATAGACCCTTTTTTACATCCCAGAAGTCAATTCTTTATATTTTTCACTTAAAAAAATTGCTCTATCTCGATATTTATTGTAATAAATTTCAGCTGAAAATATTTGCATTATAGATCCACCATGATATTTTTGGTCATAAATTTGCCATATAAGTTCTTGATTTTCTTTTGAAAATGTTTCCCACTTTTCCTGTGAAGTAATTAGCCATTTCTTTTTTTCATCATTAAGTTCTTTATAAAGTAAATTATAATTTATCTCCATTTCCGACTTCCACATATCACCATATAAAACAATAATGTCAACCCCTTCACTAGTAACCCCAGACCAATTATTTATAGCTTCATTAAATTTAATATCAATAGGGTGTGTTTTTTCTCCAGTTGTTTGACAATTAATTCTATTAATGGCCAACCCATTTTCAAATATCTTGTATTCACTAGCACTGCTACCTCCTGTTTTTTCAATTTTTATAACTGTATTATCATCCATAACGTAATAGGAACCAAAACCCCATAATGCACGCCCTGCATTATAATAGAAGTTAATAGTTCTATAATCACTATATGTCACATGATAAAATTGATAAATTCCTAAATATAAACCACTCTCTTTATCTTTTTCAAAAAACATTTTTCTTTCTATATCGTTAGTTGTTTCATAAAATTTCGAGTAGGTAAATTCTGAATGATATCTTTTTATTAATTCAAAAACCTCTATATCCTCCTTACTAAACTCTTTTTTTGTTTTTTCGTTTTCTTGACTTTCTAAATTTCCATCCTCATTGTATTGCATACTTTCATTCTCCATTTTACTATTCTCTTTTATATATTCTTCTGCTAACTTCCCATTATTACTAACTTGGATATCTAAAGTATTTTTATTTACCCTCTTACCAATTTCAAATCCAACAAAAATAGAAAATCCTATTACAAATACCGAAAAGATTACAAGTATTATTATGTTTTTTTTCATTATGTTTCCCTCCTAAAAAAATAATTCAGCTATACATAACAAATTTCACTATATTGTGTGTTGTTATGTTTATCAGCAGTAAATTATAAAGCCTTGATTACAAAGAAATATAGTTTACTTAATTTTATCACTTAATATTAGAGCTCACAATATAGTAGGCCTAAAACTAAAAAACATTTCAATTTCATATAATATATGATTACTCCTTGTTTTCCCCCAAAAATCTGAATTTAATGTTGAGTTATACATAAAAACAGTTATAATATATACTATATATATTTATAAGAATCTTGAGGTAATAATACATGAATGTAAACTTTGGAAGAGATTTAACAACTGGAAGCATACCTAAGCACTTATTATACATTTCTATACCAATGCTAATAGCAAATTTTTTACAAGTTTTATACAACCTAGTTGATGCAATGTGGGTAGGTAATCAAGTAGGACGGGAAGCACTTGGTGCAATAGGTGTAAGCTTTAGTGTTACTTTTATATTAATAGGTATTTCATCAGGTGCAACCATCGCCACAACTATACTTATATCCCAATACTTTGGTGCTAAAGATTATGAAATGGTTCATAGAGTTGTTAACAACTCTTTTTCAGTATCATTAATTCTAAGTATATTGATGTCCTCCTTAGGCATTATTTTTAGAAATGACATATTAAGATGGATGGGCACTCCAACTGAAATATACCCCTTAGCATCTTCTTATCTTAAAATAATACTTGCAGGATATATATTTACTTACTTTTCTTTTTTAGTTACTTCAATACTAAGAGGTATTGGTGATTCTATAACACCACTTATTTTTATGGCTATAGGAGTTATAATTAACATTATTTTAGACCCTTTTTTAATTATGGGGATTGGCCCATTTCCACAATTAGGAGTAGAAGGTGCAGCTTACGCTTCTGTTATATCTACAATAATTGCTTTTTTAATAGGTCTTATTTACTTAAATAAAAAAAATCACATAATAGCTTTTAACCCAAAGAATCTTATATTAGACAAGGGTCTTACAGCTATGTTGTTTAAGATCGGCATACCTTCAATGATTCAGCAAACATTTGTTTCAATAGGCATGGTGTTTATATTAACTTTTGTTAATGTCTTTGGAGAATCTGCCACTGCATCCTATGCTGCAACAGGTAGGATAGATTCTATTGCATTTATGCCTGCATTATCACTAGGTATGGCTGTATCAATACTTACAGGTCAAAATCTAGGAGCGGAAAAGCCTGAAAGAGTTAAAGAAATATTTAAGTGGGGAGTAATAATGACTTCTGTTATTACTGTAGTAATCTCTTTATTTGCAGTAAGCATGCCATCAGTATTACTTGGAATGTTTGGTCTTAAAAACGACTTAGCTGTTTTAAATATTGGAATAGAATATTTAAGAATTGTAGGTGCCTCATACATCTTGTTTGCTATTATGTTTATATCTAATGGAATAATTAATGGTGCAGGGCACACTCTTATAACAATGTTATTTACACTTATATCCCTTTGGTTTATACGAGTTCCTCTAGCAAATAAGCTATCTTCAACAACTTTGGGGCTTCGAGGAATCTGGATATCTATGTCAATAAGCTTTGCTATCGCCCTTTCTATGAGCTTAATTTATTACTTTTCTGGAAGATGGAAAAAGGTAGTATTAAAAAAATAAATGCCTTGCGTGACGCAAGGCATTATTAGGGGGTTAAAATGTATTTTGTGAGGTCAATTATATTATTGACCTATTTTTTTTTGTTTATTCATACATTAATAAAAATTTTATAAACAACATTTTAAATGTTAACATTTGATAATATTGGATAAAAGTAAAAGTAAAAAAACTCCGAATTTGAAGCATACTATAAGTATTCTTTTTTTAAGGAGTAGATTTTATTTGAATTATGTGTTTAGACTAAAATATAGACTTAAAGAAGAAGGCTTTGCAAATACAATAAGATATTTTATTAATGTGGCACTTTATGCTTTAAAACACCTTTATAATAGTATTATTTTAGATATTAAATATAGCCATAGACTTCTAAATGGTAATAAAAAGTCTCCTTATAAAAAACTAGGTGCTAATGATACATACCATACAGATTATATGGCTATGCCATTGATATTTGAGCAGATATCAATTAATCCAGATGATGTTCTTGTTGATGTAGGATGTGGTAAAGGTAGAGTTATAAACTTTTGGTTAAGTAAAGGTTATAATAATAAAATCATAGGCTTAGAACTAGATCCAGATATAGCTAAAGAAACTGCAGCACAGTTTTTATCACGTAAAAATGTCCAGATAATTTGTGGTGATGCAATAGCTAATCTCCCTTACGAAGGAACAGTATTTTATTTTTACAATCCTTTTACCGAATGGAAAGTAATGGAGTTCGAGAGAAAAATGACTTCTATATCTGAGTCTAAAAAAGTCAAAATCATTTACTATAATCCAAAGAGCCTTCATGTGTTTAAAAATGAAAACTGGAATATTCAGATGATTGACTTTGAAAAAGACTTAGGCTTAAAAAAATGGGGTCGACTAAACAAATACCACGATCTAGCTATAATAACCAGCCATAATATACCATGGTAAAGTATCAAGAATTAGCACCCTAAAATTCAGTAAAATATTTTGTTATAATAACACTTAACAGTAACGGTAGTATTTCAGAAGCTATAAGATAAAACTAGAATTTTCCAGTCAATTATAAACTAATTGACTGGAACCAAGCCTTTTAAGATATCACTAGTTCGGAAGATGCTTTACTTAAACACATTTTTAAGATGCAAAATTTATCATTGAGTTTTGTAAGTTTTTCATAGTGTCCATAAATTCATTCCACTCATGATTAACTCTATCATTAATAGAGACATTAATTATCTTAGGTAATTCAAATAAATCCTGTAGAGAATCCATTTGACTTATTTCTGATATCACATTGGACTCTATATAAGAAATAGAATTATTTACCTTGTTCATAATATGGGGCATATCCTTAACTTCATCTAAAATCGATTCAATATTTGTATTTATAATATTATTTTCCAAGTTCCTCTGCCTAGACGTCAATTCATCCACTACACCATCTATAAACCCAGCTAGATTAATCCCCAGCCCTGCTTTACTGCCTAAATTTATCACCCCAGCTAAGTCACCAATCCCTGGTACTGCAAAAAACAATGATTTAAGGGCACTTGACCATTCACCCTCACGCATATATGTTAATGAGTTTGCAACATCAGCTATTGCTCCAAACTTAGGTACAAGGCCAAGTCCATTTAGAGTCATATGCCTCCAAAAACGATATGTTTCAACATCTGCACCTACAACATCAGTAAAAAAGAATTCTGTTGTAAAATCGGTCATAAGAACCGGGTTCAAAATAACATAGGGTTCTTTTAAAAATTGATCCCACATTCTTCCACCCCTGTCAGGATCAAATATTTGAAAGCTACCACTCTCCTGTCTAATTCCTTGATTCTTCAGATATTCTAAAAAATCATTTAATTCCACATCTGTAAGGGAATCAAGATTTACATTAATACCAAAGTCGGATAGTGATTGTTGTAAATTTCTTATTTGGCTCGAGTAAATATCATGATAATGGTTCCATTCCTCCTGAACAGTAGTATTTATAGTTATGAGTATCTTTCTCATCATTTCAAGGTAATCTCCAGGATTACTTATATATTGACTCATTATTTCATTCAAATTATCACTTAAATCTGAAATGGATTCATTTGTTCTCTTTTGTATGCCTAATATTAAAGTAATATAATTAATTACCTTGTCAAAAATACTATCTTGAGATGAATCGGAATCATTACTATTAAAATAAACAAGACTAGTTGTTACCTTTTTATTCCAATCAAAAGATATACTTTTGGTGTTTTTAATTATATTTTTTTCTTTTTCCACCGATTTGGCGTAATAATCTGCTGCATAGTAAAGGTTCCTACTTAGATCATTTGCGTTTCCCTGAATATACCTTATTTTAGATTCAATTTCTTTTAATTCTTTTTGCAAAACATATACTTTGTTAATTACGTTTCTGTAATCACGGTAATTTATTCGAATACTTTCAAGTTCTCTTTCTATTTTACCTAAACCATTTTTATATATACCATAAACGCTTTCACCATATCTAGAATAATCCCTTGATAATGCTGCAAGAACATCTATTTGCACTTCAATACTCATATAAATCCCCCTTTAATCAAATTATCATGTATTTAAATCTACTTATTTTTTAAGGCTTCCTTCAATCTCTCCAAAAAAGACTCTTCTTCATAATCTTTCAACCCCATATGGTCTATTCTTTCAATTTGTTCGTGATCGAACAAAATAGCTTTATTGTTTATTATATTCCCTTCAGGATAGAGACAACCTATATAATCCCAAACCTTGTCATTATCTGCACTTTTTTGATATCTTCCATATATCATAAGCCTTTTGGTTTTATCTTTTAGTAAAACAACTGTCCCTATAGGTAGCAAATCATTACTCTTGTCTGGTTCCTTATCACTTATCCCTATAATGTCCTTATGTATAAACAAACCATCAATGAATAACTTTATATGCCACTGCCCTAAAGGTAAGTCAGGTTTTAAGTCCAGCCAGAACCATAGTTTCACTTCATCCATTTCTTCAGGCTGGTATAAAATGTTTTCTGTAAAATGGTGTAGGGCTCCGTCAGGACAATACCATGCAACTGTAACAGAATGTAGGCCCTTTACCTCTTTAAAAGCAATACCAAGAACTATTTTTCTATCATTCTCTAAAATGTAGCTTCTTTTTACACTGGTCAAATCTTTACTAATATAATTGTTTAAACTATACTGGCTCAGATTGATTGTACACTGCTCATTATTGTAAAGTCTCTTATCATTCTCCTCCGATATAACAATAGCTGACATCAATTCATTGGAATTATTTGGTATGTACAGGTTGGCAGTAGGATCATTCATAGTCATCTCACCGTTAAAAACCAATTTATATAAATTTTTTCCTGGTGGAAAATCTATTTCTATTTCCCATTTTCCATCGGCATTTTTTTTGAAATAATTAGTATCTTTATCCCAATCATTAAATTCTCCAACAATACTAAGAGTCTTTATAGGAAACTTTTTGACTTCTTCATAAATTATTTTTTGTAACATAACAGCTCTCCCAACTGAGTAATTTTTTTCACATAATTTTATTTATTTTTCTTTGCCTTTTTAATTTGCTCAGCTTCAACAATACTGTTATTTAAGTTTCTGACCGTACTATTTGCTTTATGTAATCTATTTAAAACATCCTTCATATGTGCTTCCATATCTTTATGTTTTTCATCAAAAACATCTTTAGCCGTACCTTTCCATACTTTGTCAGCCTTGTTCTTTTTATTTCTTATGCTTTTTGTTTCATCTTCAAGACCATCACAAATATTTGAAATTGTCGAAATAATAGAGCTCATCTTAAATACTCCCCCCTTTTTCACAATAATTTTCTAAAATAAGCCCATTATTGTTACTAACAAAAATATCCTAATATAATTCTACTATATTTACACTTTAAACACAACTACATGTATCATGAAACTAAGACATATCGCAGCGGAAGCTGCAATCAAAGTAGTAAGTTCCGCTGCGACAAACAGAGGAACTATATCTTCTAAAAAGTTTGCTAAAAAAGCAAACTTTTTGAGAAGAATAGTATATTATCATCATCCTTTGAATAGAAATAATTGAATGAAATATTTATTTTATAAATATGAAAAGAAAGAGGATATAAAAATGAGATCTATTTATTTCATCACTTTAAAGAAAAAAACAATTGTACGTTCAATAATTCTTTTATCCTTTGTTATTTTAGCTTTATGCAGTATTGGTGTCTTAGCTTCCACCATAAGAAAACCTACACTATCTCCTGTCTGGGATAATATAAATGTCCAATCAAATCCATCAACTCCTGCAAAACTTGCAATTGTAATTGACGATTTTGGTTCAAGCCGTGATGGTGTAGATGAAATGATGTCTATAGAAAGACCCTTGACATTTGCAGTTATGCCATTTCTTGATTATTCGCAAACTGATGCACAAAAAGCCCATGATAGAGGACATGAGATAATAATTCACCTACCTATGGAATCTGTACATGGAAAAAAAAGTTGGTTAGGTTCAAGGCCAGTTATGACAGATATGGAGAGTTCTGAAGTAATGGAAATTGTAATGGATTCTATTAAAAGCGTCCCATATGCCAAAGGGCTAAACAATCATATGGGTTCTAAGGCAACAAGCAACGAAAAAATATTAGCAAGTATAATGGATGTTTTAAGTGAGAAAGATTTGTATTTTCTAGACAGCCTTACAACAACATCTCCAGTCGGAAAGAAAATTGCTCAACAAAAAGGCATCTTATACTATGAAAGGGATGTTTTTTTAGATGGTCAAAAGCCAAAAAGTTATATAAAAGATCAGCTTGAAAAAGCTGGTGAAATTGCTTTAAAGAGAGGTTATGCATTAGCAATCGGTCATGTTGGTATAGAAGGTGGTAAAGTTACAGCTGAGGCTATTAATGAAATGTTACCCGAATTTGATAAGAGAAATATTCAACTAGTTTTTGTATCCCAATTGCCAAGCAACCAATAATTTATGTTTTTTTACTAGTTCACATCTATTCTGAAAATTCTTTTTAGAATAGATGCTTTGTATTTTATGCTCATTTATAAAACTATTCTCATCTTTAATTAAGGTATGTCTAAATTATCACTTCCATTTTTAGCCAAGACTTGTAGAGATATTTTACTATGTAATGGTGAACTTTATCCATATTATATTATAATGCTTGTTTGTTATAAACTGTGTTTATAAGGAGATATTATATACGACAACATTTTTCTAATCTGAAAATACTTTTAAGATTAGAAATCTTGATTATATGCGCATGCACTTTGTTTGATGTGGCAAACATGCACATGCGCAGCGACATTCACTAGCATTATACTTTTCATCCTATGTTGGTAAGCTTTTTGCTCATGAATGTCTACTACAAAAGATAATAAAGGATGGTGATCAATTTGACACAACCCCAGTCTATAAGTGTAACAAAACCCATGCACGAAGACTTGCCTGAAGAAAAATTTAATGAACTTGAGGCATTTATTGACGGAATGGAAACTACTAAAGGAGCACTAATTGAAATACTACACAAAGCTCAGCAGATATTTGGATTTCTACCTAGAGATGTACAGCTTTACGTAGCAAGAAAATTGGGAATTCCAGGTGCAGAAGTTTTTGGAGTGGTAAGCTTTTACTCATACTTTACTACAAAACCAAGAGGAAAACATACTATTAGTGTATGCATGGGAACAGCTTGTTTTGTACGAGGAGCAGATAAAATTCTTGAAAGGCTAAAAGAAAAGTTAGGTATTGAGTCAAATGAAATAACAGAAGATGGCCTATTTACTATTAAGGATGTTCGCTGTGTTGGAGCATGTGGCCTTGCACCTGTTGTCATGGTTGATGAAAAGGTATTTGGACGTGTAAAGGAAGAAGATTTGGATGATATCATAAACTCCTATAAAAAAGGATAATAGTTTTTAACTTAAGTAGGGCTTTAAAAATCCGGAGGTGTAAAATGAAAATAAAATCATTAGATGAACTTCAAAAAATCCGTGAAGATCATGCCAACAAGGTAAAATTAAGAGATAGTGGTAATGGTGAAAGTGATAAAATTGAAGTACTTATAGGAATGGCTACCTGTGGTATTTCTTCAGGTGCAAGAGAAACACTCAATGCATTTATCGAAGAACTAGACCATAAAAAAATTGACAACGTAAAGGTAGTAACGGTCGGATGCATTGGATACTGTCACTCTGAGCCTATTGTACAGATAAATATACCAGGTCAAAGTCCTGTCCTATATGGAAATGTCAAAAAGGATAAAGTCCAGATAATATTAGATCAGCATATAGTTCAGGGAAAACCAGTTGATAACCTTATACTTAAAGTAGATTTTGAAAGAGCATAAATCCTAAAAAGTATTTTAAGAATAGCCAAATATAACTTTAATAAATCATAAAAAGGAGACTTAAAATGGCAATAACTCGTACAAATATTATGATCTGCGTTGGTACAGGCTGTCTTGCCACTGAAAGTGAGAAAGTATTAAAAAACCTTGAACTTATACTAAAAGCCAGAGGTTATGATAAAGAAGTAAAGATTATTAAAACTGGTTGTTTTGGGTTCTGTGAGCAGGGTCCAATAGTCAAGATTGAGCCTGAAAATGTATTTTATGTTCGGGTTGGTCCAAAGGACGCTAAAGATATTATTGATGAACACATAATAAAAGGCAGAAGAGTTGAAAGGTTATTATATAAAGAGCCATTTCAAAATGAAGGTATAGACAAACAGGAAAACATACCCTTTTATAAAAAACAACTTCGTGTTGCATTAAGGAACTGTGGATTGGTAAACCCTGAGGATATCTATGAGTACATAGCTTTAGGTGGTTACGAAGCATTAGGTAAAGCTATAACAAAGATGTCCAGAGATGAAGTCATTGATACAGTTAAAAAATCTTGTCTTAGAGGTCGTGGTGGCGGAGGCTTTCCAACAGGCGTTAAATGGGAGATTGCTAAAGCTCAGGAAAGTCAAGTCAAGTTTATTATATGTAATGCTGATGAAGGTGACCCAGGTGCCTTTATGGACAGAAGTATATTAGAAGGTGATCCTCACAGCGTATTAGAAGCAATGGCTATAGGTGGCTATGCAATAGGCTCGGATAAAGGTATTATATATATCCGGGCAGAATACCCACTAGCCATTTCACGTCTAAAAACTGCCATATCTCAGGCAAGAGAGCTTGGACTTTTGGGTAAAAATATTTTTGACACAGATTTTAATTTCGATATTGATATAAAGTATGGTGCTGGTGCCTTTGTATGTGGTGAAGAAACAGCCCTAATAAATTCATGTGAAGGAAAAAGGGGTGAACCCAACTATAAACCCCCATATCCAGCTCAAGAAGGGTATTGGGGACATCCTACCTGTGTAAATAATGTTGAGACCTTTGCAAATATTCCTTCAATTATAACAAAGGGTCCTGAGTGGTTCACTTCAATGGGTACTGAAAATAGTAAAGGAACAAAAGTTTTTGCTCTTGCAGGAAAAATTAACAATGTGGGTCTTGTAGAAGTACCTATGGGAATTACCTTAAGAGAAATTATTTACGATATCGGCGGAGGAATACAGGGTGGCAAAAAGTTCAAAGCAGTTCAGACAGGTGGCCCATCTGGTGGTGTTATTACTGAAAATGAGCTTGATACTCCTATTGATTATGATAGTTTAACTGGAATAGGTTCAATGATGGGGTCTGGCGGAATGATTGTTATGGACGAGACAGACAACATGGTAAATATAGCTAAGTTTTATCTTGAGTTTACCATGGACGAGTCATGTGGAAGGTGTACTCCCTGCCGTATAGGAACAAAGCGTCTCTATGAGATGCTCAATAAAATAACCAGTGGAAAAGCCACTATGGCTGATCTTGATGCTATGAAACAACTATCATATATGGTCAAGGATGGGTCACTTTGTGGACTTGGACAAACAGCACCAAATCCCATTATAAGTACAATGAAGCACTTCTGGAACGAATATGTAGCCCTTGTGACTGATTATGACAATCCACAAGGTGAAGGAAAGTACGAAGCAAAGAATAAGATAGGAATTGAATCCTAGGATTAAAGAGGTGAAATAATGGCTGGAAGTCAGAAAACTCATGAAGATAAAAAGACAATAAATGTTATTATAAATGATCAGCACTTACAAGTGCCTTATGGCATTTCTATTTTAGAGGCATCTACCGAAGCAGGTGTTAGAATCCCTACCCTATGTCATCTTGATCTACATGATATTAAAATGGTGAACCAGACGGCATCATGTAGAGTTTGTATGGTTGAACTGGTAGACTCAAAAAACAATAGAAATAAGCTGGTACCTGCATGTGTCACAACTATAACAGACGGAATGATAATACGTACCGATACATTAAGGTCTATAACAGCAAGAAGGACGTCTGTGGAACTTTTACTATCCAATCATCCTAATGAATGCTTTACCTGTCCTAAAAATACTGATTGTGAACTTCAGGCGCTGGCAGCAGAGTTGGGTATAAGAAAAATCCGCTGGGAAGGAGAAAGGATGAACTATCCAAAAGACATTTCCAGTGATGCTCTTGTCAAGGATTCAAATAAATGCATCTACTGTAGACGCTGTGAAACTATGTGTAACGAGGTTCAGACCTGTGGAATACTATCAGGTATAAGCAGAGGATTTAATGCTTTTGTAGGGCCTGCTTTCAACATTCCTATGGTTGAGTCATCTTGTACTTACTGTGGCCAATGTGTTCAGGTGTGTCCAACGGCAGCACTTACAGAAGTTAATCATTCGGATAAGGTTTGGGAAGCTTTAAATGACCCTGATAAGCATGTAATTGTCCAGACTGCACCTGCAATACGTGTTGCCTTAGGTGAGTTGTTTGGTATGGATCCAGGTACTATTGTAACAGGAAAAATGGTAACTGCTCTTAAAAGATTAGGATTTGACGCTGTTTTTGATACCGACTTTGGAGCTGACCTTACAATTATGGAGGAAGCATCAGAACTTATTTATCGTATTCAAAACAATGGGACATTGCCAATACTCACAAGCTGCTGCCCTGCATGGGTGAAGTTTATAGAGCATCAGTTTCCAGAGCTTTTAAAAATTCCATCTACCTGCAAATCACCCCATATTATGTTTGGTACAATAGCCAAAACCTATTATGCCAAAAAAAATGGGATTGATCCTGACAACATTGTAGTAGTATCAATAATGCCATGCATTGCAAAAAAAGCTGAAGCCAAGAGACCTGAGCTTACAAAGGATGAGCACAATAATGTTGATATAGTAGTAACAACAAGAGAACTTGGTGCCATAATAAAAGAAGCAGGTATTAAGTTTGAAGATTTACCCGAAAGTGAATATGATAGACCTTTAGGAGAAACAACAGGTGCTTCAGTTATATTTGGAACTACCGGAGGCGTAATAGAAGCAGCCATTCGTACAGCTCATGAGTGGATTACAGGAAAAGAACTAGAAAATGTTGAGTTTAATCAACTAAGAGGTTCTGACGGTCTTAGAAAAGCTACAGTACAAATTGGAGATAAAGAACTTAAAATAGGAATCGCAAGCGGTCTTGGAAATGCACGTGCACTTTTAGAGGAAATAAGAGAAGAAAAAGACAAGTATGATGCCATTGAAATTATGGCATGTCCAGGTGGTTGTATTGCAGGAGGTGGACAGCCTTACCACCACGGCAATTATGAAATAGTTAAAAAAAGGCAAGATGCTATATATGAAGAAGATCGAAACAAAAAACTTAGAAAATCTCATGAGAATCCCGAAATACTTAAGCTTTATAAGGAGTATATTGGTGAACCATATGGAGAAACTGCTCACAAACTTCTTCACACTCATTATGAAGAAAGAGAGAGAATATAAGGTGTAGATACCAGAAACGAACCAACATTTTTAGATGTTGGTTCGTTTTTTGTTTGCATTGTTAAGTTAAAATAACTTTTTGAATTATGGATTTTATTTATAAATTATGTTACCATTAAATAAAAGTTCTTTTTATTTAATGGTAATGTTTTTTGAGTTGCATAGTTGGTGTTTTCATAATTAATTTGTTAAACTTACTTGGTGAAATATGGTATTTCAAAGACATGAAAACAAACCTATTAAGATACATAACTTATTAGTTTAATAAAATTACTAATATATTTTTCAAATCATTTCGCCTTTCTGTTTAACAATTTTTAGTACTACATGTTTTCAGTTAATAAACTTTAAATCATTATTACATTTTTTCAAAGTATATACAAACGCGCAATTTAAAATATATAACAAATGCTTTTGTTGTATATTTTAATATATTATTAAAAATTTATAAGGAGTGATGTTGAAAATGTTCAAAAAGAAAGTATCATTATTATTGGCCTTTGTCATGGTTGTATCTTTATTAGTTCCGCAAATTTTGGCGAATACTACCACACCAGAAGAAGGTTATCGGAAACTTCTGGATCATCAAATTTTTAAAGATCAACCTGTGGCTGGTTGGTCTGGTAGTGGTGGAGGAGAACTTGAAGTTGTTAATTCCACTTTACCAGTTGACTCTGATGTGACCTATAAGGGATTACCATCACTTAGGTTAAATGTTACTAGCACTGGTCAATGGTGGGTCTCTCTTCTTACATTCAGAGGATGGAATACTCACGATTTAACCCAGTATGTACCAAACGGACATTTGGAATTTAACATTAAGGGTAAAAATGGTGGAGAATCCTTTGAAATAGGTGCACGGGACAAAGTATACGAACGGAGTATAGGACTAGAGTTTACAATAACGAAACCTATCACCGACTATGTTACAATAACTGACGAGTGGCAGCAGGTAAAAATACCTCTTATTGACATAATGGATCCTGCACAAGGCTATTCCCCACTTGATTCCCTTTGTCTTATTCTTGAACGTCTTACTAATGAACCATTTACAGTTTGGATTAATGATATGAAGATAACTTCCCCCGATAACGAAAAGTCATTTCCTGAAATAAAAGTTAATCAGGTAGGTTTCTTAACTAATATGGAGAAATTTGCTCTTGTTACAGGATTTCCAGAAGTTTTGACTGCTGATGTGGGAACAGGTTTTTCAGTAGTTAATACTTCAAACGGTTCTATTGCTTATGAAGGATCATTGATTTTACTTTCAGAATTTGAAGCTAATGATTCAGGTGAAAAGATTTTAAAGGCTGATTTTTCAGATTTAAAAATACCAGGAGAGTATTATATTAAAGTTGACGCTGATGGGATCGAAAATTCTCTGAATTTTATGATTGGTGAGGATATTTACAATTCACTCTTAATTGATTCTTCAAGATATTTTTATTACCAGCGTCAGGGTATTGAACTTGTTCCACCATTTGCACCTGATTATCCTCGTTCAGATAAAACTCCTCAGGATTCAGCAGCTGTTTTCAGATCAGGTACCAGAGATCCAATTGATGTTACAAAAGGATGGTATGATGCTGGAGATTATGGAAAGTATGTAAATGCAGGTGCAACTGGAGTTTCTGATCTGTTTTGGGCATATGAAATGTTTCCTTCTCAGTTTAGGGATGATCAATTCAATATACCTGAAAGCGGAAATGGCATCCCTGACATTCTCGATGAAGCCAGATGGCAACTTGAATGGATGCTGAAAATGCAAGATGAAGAAAGTGGAGGCTTTTTCCCAAGAGTACAATCTAATGATGATAATAATGTAACTCAAAGAATAATTATGGATCAGAATGGACCTACTACAGATGATACTGCTTGTGCAGCTGCTATACTTGCACATGCGTATATTATTTACAAAGATATTGATTCAGATTTTGCCCAAGAGTGCCTTAGTGCTGCAAAAAAAGCATGGAATTTCCTTGAGAATAATCCCAACAATATTGTTTCTCCATCTGGCCCATACAACGTGCGTAATGACCGTAGTAATAGGCTCTGGGCAGCAGCATCACTTTTGAGAGCAACCGACGATTCAGTTTATAATGAATACTTTTTAGATAACTATCAAAGTTTTTCATCCAAATTCCGTGATGATTGGGGTTATGCTCATGGCTGGGGAGATATGTGGCTTACTGCTTTCTTTATGTATTATAAGGCCGAAAGCAGGCAAAGAGCAGCAATAAACTGGATAAATACAGAACTAGATGTATGGCTTGAAAAAATGATTACAAGATATGAGAAAAATCCATGGTATAATGCCATTGTTCCTGGCAATTACTTCTGGGGCATAAATAAGCAGGTATTGAATGTTCCTATGAGTGCTATAATAGCATCTAGTTTAAGAGACACATACACTGATAGAATAGCTAACTTTGGACTTGGATCCCTTGGTTGGGTTTTAGGTGCAAATCCACTTCGTTTAAGTTTTGTATCAGGGTTTGGAGAAGACTCAATTGAAGAAATCTTTAGCACAATATATAATAATGACGGAAAGCCTGGAATACCAAAAGGATACTTAGCTGGAGGACCTAATAGGTACGAAGGCGAAGGACTATCTAGATTTGCTGCTAAGTGTTATACAAGAAGTGCAGGAGACTGGGTATCAAATGAGCATACAGTTTACTGGAACTCACCCCTTGTGTTCATGGCTGCTTATGCCAATAATAAAGCTTCTTCTGAGGCTGACTTCAAGTACGGAGATGTAAATGGAGACGGAAAAGTTGACTCATCCGATTATATACTAATCAGAAGACATGTTCTTAACATTTCTTCAATTACTGATCCCATAGCATTTAAGGCTGCAGATGTAAATGGCGATGGAAACATCAATACATTGGATGTTGTATTAATGAGAAGATACATACTTGAAATAATAGACATGTTCCCTGTTGAATAAAAAGTAATATCTTTAAAAATGAAACGAAGGGTCATCTAGACCCTTCGTTTCATTTTTTATATGTAATTAATTTCAATATGTAAAAGTTAATCATTTTAGCTATTTGCATCTACTGAAGTAACAGGTTTATCTTTCTTCCTCCACCTTTCCTTCTAAGTGTTTCATCTGGCATTTACTTTAAATGCTAAATCGTATTTTACATTTCAATATTAACTTTTATAGTAAAAATTAATATTGAAATATTTCTTGAATTTACCTCTAAACAATAATATAATTATAAATATTAGCAAATCTTGCTATTGTTTGAGGTTATTTTCGTTATTCCTTAGTAATTAGCCGAAATTCGTATTGTATTTTGCATCATAAAAATAATGGGGGCAATTTATTATGATTAATTTACCAGGATATGAAATTAATGAACAGCTTTTCAAAAGTTATGATACAACAATATTTAAAGGAAAAAGTAATTTAGATAATACTAATGTTATTGTAAAAGTCTTAAACAGTGAATATCCTTCAACAGAAATACTAAGTAATTTTAGAAGGGAATATTTTATCACAGAAAGATTGTCTGGCGATAAAATTATAAAAGCATCTAAACTTGAGAACTTTAATAATAGTTTAGCTATTGTGATGGAAGACTTTGGCGGTAAATCTTTAGCTGATGTTTTAAAAACCAATAAATTAGATATAAAAGAAAAACTGATGCTTTCTATTGATATTGTTGATGCATTAATGCAAATTCACGAGCAAAAGGTGATTCATAAAGATATAAATCCTTCTAACATTATTATTAACATGAGAACAAAACAAGTAAAAATTATAGATTTTGGAATTTCCGCCAATCTCAAGGTGGAGAAGCCGCAAAATTCATCTTTTATAGAGGGTACAGTACAATATATTTCTCCTGAACAGACAGGAAAAGTTAATAGGATAATAGACTACAGATCGGATTATTATTCTCTTGGTATTACACTATATGAAATGTTTACAGGAGTATTACCTTTTGATGGAGATGAACTGGAAATAGTTTATGGTCATATAGCCAAGATACCCAAAGGGCCTAAGGTGATTTACAACAAAATTCCTTCTGCTATCTCAGATATAATCTTAAGATTACTTGCAAAAAATGCCGAAGATAGATACCAAAGTTTATCGGGCTTAAAATATGATTTGTTATATTGTCTGGAGAATCTGGAATCGAAAGAAAAGCTAGTTGGCTTTAAAATTGCACAGAAGGATTTTTTAAACAGGTTTCAGATTCCGCAAAAGCTATATGGAAGAGAAAAAGAGCTTGAAGATTTGAGAAAAATATTCAAAAATCTAGAAACGACTAAATTAAGATTGTTATTGGTATCTGGTTTTTCTGGTATTGGGAAAACCTCCTTAATAAGCGAGATGAATAAAGTAATAATAAATCAAGGAGGTTACTTTATATCAGGTAAATTTAATAGGCTTCAGAGCAATATTCCTTATAGTGCTTCAGTTTCAGCTTTCAGAGATTTGATAAGAAATATAATCTCAGATAGTAAAAATATCAAAGTATGGAAAGATCGATTAATTGAGGCATTAGGATCTAACGCTAAAATTGTTATGGATTTTATTCCTGAACTGAAAGATATTATAGGCGAGCAGCCTGAAGTACCTAAGCTTAACCCTGTGGAAGAAAAAAATAGATTTCAGATGGTATTTGGTAATTTTTTAAAGGTGTTTGCAAGAAAAGAACATCCTCTGGTAATGTTTTTGGACGATCTTCAATGGTGTGATTTCCCAACTACAGATTTCTTAAATTATATTCTTACTTCGACAGAAATAGAAAACTTTTTGATCATTGGAGCGTATAGAGATAATGAAATTTCAGAAAGTCATCCTTTAATGTTAATGCTCAATCAAGCAAAAAACATTCCTGGCAGCTCAGATTTTTTAAAGCAAATATATTTGAAACCACTAACGGAACAAGCGGTAAACCAGATGGTTGTCGATACATTGAATTGCCATAATACAGATACTTGTGCTCTTACGAGCTGTTTATACAGTAAAACCAAAGGAAATCCTTTTTTTACAATACAATTATTGAATTCATTATATGAAAAAGGTATATTTAAGCTTGACGAAAATGAATTTTGCTGGAAATGGGATATGGAGAAAATGAATGAGGCCCAGATAAGTGACAATGTTGTTGAGTTTATGATACAAACTCTAAACTCGCTTCCTGCCGATTCATTGGATATTATTAAGAAAGCTTCCTGCATAGGAAATACTTTTGACATAAGAACTCTTTATTATTTATGTGGCGAAATTAAAAATATCTCTCATGCACTATGGATAATAATTGATAAGGACTTGATTGTTCCTTTAGATATTAATTACAGACTGCTTCATATGCCAAAAGAGGAATCCATAAAACTTGATATGAAGATTAAATTCCGTTTTAGTCATGATAGAGTTCAGCAGGCAGCGTATTCAATGATATCCGATGAGGATAAGTTGCTAATTCATCGGGAAATAGGAAAACTTCTAATTAGTTTATATTCAGACCAAAATAATTTAGATGATAATATCTTTGAAGTAATTAGCCATTTGAACATTGCAAAAGATTTAATCCACAAAAAAGATGAACGTATAGAACTGATGGAGTTGAATTATTCAGCTGGTAAGAAGGCAAAAGGCAATGTTGCATATGAAATTGCAAATAACCATTTTAAGGTGGGAAAAACATTATTAACAGAAGAAGAGTGGAAGGAATATCCCGGTAAGTTATTTGAATTGTCTTATAATTTAGCTGAATCAAATTATTTAGCCAGAAATTTTGAAGAAGCCATTGAACTTTGTGAGGATTTATTTATAATAGCTTCAGATAATATTGAAAAGGCTAGTGTATACTCCTTAAAGGCAAAGGTAATTGAATTTAGAGGTGATAAAAAGAAAAAGGTAATTGAAGAAGTTGCTAAAGGACTCAAATTGTTGGATGTTGATTTGCCAATTGAGGCTTCTGAGATTGAACAAAAGCTTAGTGAAGGCATAGATAAAATGGTTGAATATATAGGTAGTTCTAGTATTGAGAATTTGGTCAATCTTCCTGTTATGACTGATAGAAAAAAGATTATGATCATGAAGATGTGTTTTCAGCTACCAGCAACCGCATATCAGTATAACCCTTCTCTTAGTTTCTTGATGCAGGTTACAGTATTTAACATGGCATTAAATTACGGAGTTACAGAAGTAACCTGTAAGAATTTTTTAGAGTGTGGAATAATGTTGGGTTCATTACTTGGTAATTATGAGGCAGCTTATCAATTAAATACAGTTAGCTTTGGGCTCTTAAAAAAGTTAAAAGCTGATTCTTTTAAAGCAGGTTGTTATTTTATATTTGCCAATTTTATTTCTCATTGGAGAGCTCATTTTAAAGAGTGTCTAGACTATTTTGATATGTGTTTCAAGAGCGGAATGGAGGTGGGTGATCTGTATCATGCCACTTTTGCACTTGCTTTTAAGGCACCTGTAAACTTATATGTAAATAATAATTTGAATGATTGCAGATCTGAAACTGAGAATACATTGAAATTTTTGAAAAGCTCAAAAGCTAGATTCTTGATAGTTATGCCTGAAATTACCATTCTAGCAATTAATCAATTACAGTCAACCTATGATTTTGAGAAAGAAAGTCTTATATTAAAAGAACTTAACGAGAATCAGGACTTAACGTTTTTGTACGTATTTGGCCATTGTTGTTTGATGGTAAATTATATACTGGGCAATTTAGAGGCGGCAGACGAATGGAGTGCTTTTACTGAACAATATTTCCAAGCGGGAACAGGTTTTTATTCACTGCCAGATTTTTACATGTTTAAGTCCTTAACGCTAATAAAAAAATATGAAAAAGCAGATGAAAAAGAAAGAGAAGAAATAATTGAAGCTCTTATTAAAAGTATTGAAAAGTTGAAAATGTGGTCAGATAACTGCCCTCAAAACTTTTTGCATAAATATCTCATTGTACGTGCAGAGTTAGCTAGAATTCAAAAAGAACCTGTTGAAAAAATAATATACCTCTATAAAGAGTCATTGGATTCCATAAACCTTGGTGATTTTACAAACATGAAGGCACTTATTAATGAGCTGATAGGAGAATTCTGGATTGGTAGAAATGAAGAATTTATAGCAAAGGCATATATAAAAGAGGCATATTACTTATATTCACAGTGGGGAGCCTTCTCTAAAGTACAAAAATTAGAATATAAATACTTCCGGTATTTTTCTGAGTTTGATAAACTTAATTTTAAATCTTCGAACTCAGACCTAAGACGTACACAGACAAAATTTACTGGGGTATTGTCTCTTGATGTTGGGTCTATACTAAAATCTTCGCAGGCTATATCAAGTGAAATAAAGATAGATAGGCTGTTAAAAGTGCTTATGCATACTATTATTGAGAACGCAGGTGCACAATCTGGATGTCTCTTGTTAGAGAGCGGTGAGGATAGAAATTTTTTTGTAGAGGCTTTAAAAAGTAGAAATGTTGAAGAGATTCAAGTTATGCAATCCATTCCGTTTAGTGAAAGCACAGATTTTTGCCCTGAGTTAATCAAGCATGTAATAAGAACTAGGGAAAGCATTGTAATAGATGATGCCGAGAAGGATGAGAGCTGTCAAAAATATGAGTATTTTATTAAAAATAAAGCTAAATCAGTTATGTGTATGCCGATAATATACCAGAATGATTTAAAAGGTATTATCTATCTTGAAAATAACCTTATGGGAAATGTATTCACTATGGAGAGACTTGAAACATTAAAAATAATCTCATCACAAATCTCAATATCTATCGAGAATGCACGACTTTATGAAAACCTCGAAGAAAAGGTTAGGGAAAGAACCCTTCAATTGGAACATGCAAATAATGAACTTAAAGAGTTGGCTTTACATGATCCTTTAACAAAACTTCATAATAGAAGATACTTATATGACTATGTATCAAGCTTACCTGAAGAAATTGCTATATCAAAAGAAGTAGAATTTGTTGAAAGACAAAGAAGAGATTCAGATATAGTAGACGATGTAATAGGTGTATATATGTTAGATATCGATTTTTTTAAGGAGGTAAATGATACATATGGTCATGCAGCAGGAGATAAAGTGCTGATTGCAATAACTGAAGCTCTGAAAAAAAACATAAGAAGTGAAGACTATATAATACGCTGGGGTGGAGAAGAGTTTTTAATCATACTTAACCAAACAAAAGTTGAGTGCTTAAAGTCATTTTCTAAAAATATTTTGAATGTTGTCAGTCAAACCCCTATAGAATTAGTTGAAGATAAAAAAATAAATGTTACCTGTTCAATTGGATGCACATATTTACCACTAGAGCCGGAATTAACAGGAGTGGTTAAATTAGAACAGATTGTAAATGTTAGCGATTTTGCTATGTACAAAGCAAAAGAAATGGGAAGAAACCGTTCAGTGCATATCAATTTTAAAAACTTGAGTGATTTAAGTCAAGAAGGAATAAAGGATTATTTGATGGAGTTGACAAAAAGTGCAGATATTGATACTAGATATATTACCATTGAGGAAATAATCTCATAAGCATTACAAATATCCCCCTCTTCATCAAGTACTTTATTAACTCTCTTGCTGAAGGGGGTAATTCTTTTTTGTCTACTTCTATTCGTCAGTAGATTCCAATTCAATTGCATAGTAGCCATCTTCTGTTTCATCAGCTACAGATATCTCAATATCTGTAATACCTAGTTGTTGTTCAACAGATCCTGTCCATTTATCAAATACAAGATTAATGGACGGGATTGTTATTACTGTTATCTCCAAAACAGTACCTGCTACATAATTTCTATTTATAGCGTAAGTTTTAGTTAGTTAAATTTTCTTTTTATATCTTTCGTCCCCAAAACGTCCCCAAATCACCATTAACTTAAGAATTAGAAGCAAATAGCAAAACCCTAGAAGGTTTACACCTCTAGGGTTTTTACTGGCCTGCCCGAGACGACTCGAACGTCCGACCAACGGATTAGAAGTCCGTTGCTCTATCCAACTGAGCTACGGGCAGATGTTGGAGCGGGTGAAGGGAATCGAACCCTCACAATCAGCTTGGAAGGCTGATGTTCTACCATTGAACTACACCCGCAATTAAATTATTATTCTGCAAAACTCAATGCTGACTTTTTATATTATACAAACAACAGATTGATTTGTCAACTCTATTTTTAATAAGTTTTAAAAGTTTTTTTTACCATCACTTATATTCTTCTTTTTATTTCTTCAACCATCATTCTTAATGCTTTACCTCTATGGCTTATTTCGTGCTTTTTATCTGCTTCCATTTGTGCTGCTGTCATATTATACTGTGGTACATAAAACAAAGGATCATACCCAAAACCATTCGTGCCCTCAGGCTTAAAACCTATGTACCCTTCACAAGTGCCTTTTACAGTAAATTCTTCTCCATCAGATAATATTACTGCAATAACACATACAAATCTTGCCTTTCTGCCCTCATGTGGTACATCTTTTAATAGTTCCAATAATTTATTGTTTCTATCCTGATCATTTGCACCTTCACCTGCAAATCTAGAAGAGTATATTCCAGGAGCTCCATCTAAATAATCTACTTCAAGCCCCGAATCATCTGCCATTACCATTTGGCCTGTTGCCTTATATACTTCCCTTGCTTTTATTAAGGCATTTTCTTCAAAAGTAGTTCCATACTCTTCAATATCCTTTGTTATTCCTTCCTCTTCCATAGATACAACATTAAATTGTAAATCAGCCAATATTTCTTGTATTTCTTTAAGCTTCCCCTTATTTTTAGATGCCACTACAAACTTCTTCATCTTCTTTATTTCCCCCAATTTCATTTGATATATTCCCCAATGCTTCTTTTTGAATTTCTATCAACTCAAATATACCTTTTTGTGCTAAAGATAAAAGTTTATCAAATTGTGCTCTCTTAAAAGGAGCTTCTTCTCCAGTAGCTTGAACCTCTATAAATTCACCCTTTTGTGTCATTACCACATTCATATCAGTAGCTGCTGAAGAATCTTCTTGGTAGCATAAATCAAGCATTTCTGTACCATCAACAATACCCACACTAATAGCTGCCAAAAAATCTGTTATAGGTATTCTTTCAATAAGACCACCATCAACTAGTTTCTTACATGCATCAACTAAAGCTACAAAGCTTCCTGTTATTGATGCTGTTCTTGTTCCACCATCAGCTTGAATAACATCACAGTCTATAATTACTGCTCTTTCTCCAAGCATACTTAAATTAACTACAGATCTTAAAGACCTACCTATTAACCTTTGTATTTCATGACTTCTTCCTGACATCCTGAGTTTGTTAATGTCTCTTGAATTCCTCTGGGCTGTTGACCTTGGCAACATTGAATATTCTGCTGTAACCCAACCCTCACCAGAATTTTTCTTAAAAGGAGGTACCTTTTCATCAACTGTAGCTGTGCAAATCACTTTTGTATCTCCCATTTCTATTAAAACAGATCCTTCAGCATGTTTATTAAAATTTCTTGTTATTTTTACCGTTCTTAAATTATCTTGACCTCTACCATCAATTCTCAAATCATTCCCAACCTTTCCAATTTTAATTAAATATCCGTGGTTTTTTTAATTAAGCAAACATGTGCATTCTTTTAATACATTTATCTCCACTCAGCATTTTTATCCTCTATCATAATCACTGTTTATTATTTCTGGAATTGGAATTTCTCTCGAGATGTCCGTTCCTTCTGGAAGTTCTCCCTCTTTTCCTTCAACCAGAATTTTAATGCTAGTAGCACCTTTAATCTGCTTCATGCTATGTATAATTTGATTTAAAATACCGTGTTCCCTTGCACTTCCCCCATAATTTTTTAATTCTTCGTTAAAATTAATCACAAGTACATCTTTCTCAAGCTTACTGTCTAATAACTCAGCATTTTCTGGCAATTGAGAAAAGAGGTTTTGCTTTTCATAGCTCTTTGTTAATAATCTTACTATTTCACACGGAAGTTTCTCATCTTCAACACCGATATACTCATAAGAAACAGGAACCAAATAATCAAACTTTTCATTTATATTCTTAAAAAGATATACATCTAACTTCTTTGTTCGATCATCTACGTTAAGTTTTTCTGAGTTTATTAAAACATTATCTCTACTAAGAAATCCTGATATGTCACTTCCATATTTCAGCGTGCCTTGTTCTTCTCCATTTATAAGTATTTTGACTTTATCAATTGTTTTAAATTCCGTTAAGGCATATACAACGCCTGAAACTATATTTATCTCTTCTTTTTTATCACTATAATCTAAAAAATTTTCATTAAAATCAACTATAACTGTTCCATCTTTTATATTCATGCCTAAAACACAAGTATTTTCAGGTAACACAGTTTTTAATCTAAAATTATTTAGTTTATCGATATTTGATTTGTCATAAATCATGCTCTCAATAACAGCTCGGGCTATCCCTTCCTGTCTTTCTATTTGCCTTGTAAAAGGTATTATAAGGTCATCACTATCCCTATAATATGCTGTTATGGTCATAACCTCTTTGGTGACACTATCATTTTTAATTTCAATTTCTTCAGCTTCTTCAACTTCTTTAATTTCATCCTCTTCAAATTCATTGAATGTATATGTATCTAAATTTTTATCTTCTGTACCTATTTGTTCAGATGTAGAATCACCTTCGGAAACATTATCAACCGGAATATCACATCCATAAAAAAACACCATACAAACTAAAATAAAAGAGCATATAAATTTCTTCATAATTGCCTACTCCTTACATAAAAATTTTATTCTACTGTAAGTATAGACAAATATGATGAAGAATATAATTTCTTTTTATATATTATTTATAAAGAAAAATACTATATTTTTTATTTGCTGTATCCCTTTGGATGTTGCTTGTGCCAATTCCAAGCACTTTCTACAATCATCTCTAAATCTGCTGCTTCAGGCGCCCATCCCAATTCATTTTTAATTTTTTCTGAGGAAGCAACCAACACTGCTGGATCTCCAGGCCTTCTTGGTGCATCCACAGCTTCTATCTTGCAGCCTGTTACCTTTCTTACAACATCTATAACTTCTCTTACAGAAAAACCTTTTCCATTTCCTAAGTTATATGTTTGGCTGTCATTTCCCCTTCTAAGCTTTTCAAGGGCTAAACAGTGGGCTTGTGCTAAATCTGAAACATGTATATAATCTCTTACACATGTTCCATCAGGAGTATTATAGTCATTTCCAAATATACTAATGTAATCTCTTTTCCCCATTGCCACTTGAATTATTAATGGAATCAAATGTGATTCGGGATTGTGATCCTCACCTATTTTTCCACTTTTATGAGCTCCACAGGCATTAAAATATCTCAAAACAGCATACTTTGTTCCGTATGCTTTGTCACACCAGTTTAGCGCTTTTTCAACTGTGAGTTTTGTTTCTCCATAGGGATTTGTAGGAAGGGTTTTATCAGTTTCGAGTATAGGTATGTTTTCAGGCTCTCCATATGTTGCAGCTGTTGATGAAAAAACAATTTTATTTACACCTGCCTCCTTCATTGCAGTTAGTAAATTTAACGTGGCAATAACATTATTATTATAATACTTTAATGGATTACCAACACTCTCACCAACTTCAATATATGCGGCAAAATGAATTACGGCTTCGATACTATTTTTATTAAAAACATCTTTTATAAATTCACTATCTCTTAAGTCACCAACAATCAACTTGCCTCCAATAACAGCTTCCCTATGACCTTTCTCAAGGTTGTCAACTACTATCACTTCCTCATTTTTATCAATAAGTTCAGCAACTGTGTGACTTCCAATATAACCTGCTCCACCTGTAACTAAAACAGCCACTATATCGCAACCTTTCTAAAGTATTTGATTTATTTTTACAAGATTTAATTTATTATACTATATAACTATATATAACAGCAAGCTTAAAGAAACTTCAAGGGTGTATTTAAGTCTCCAAATTTGTTCTAATACTTTAAACAAAATAGACGGTTCATTTTATATGAACCGTCTCAACAACCCTAAAATACTGTTTCATCCTATGTTGACACTAATTAAATTTAGCCTTTATCTTAAACTTAATCCATTTCACTTAATGCCTGCAACACTGAATCACAAAGAGCTTCTGCTGCTCTTTGCCTAAATTCTTCTGACTTAAGCCTTGCCATATCTTCACTATTTGTCATAAAAGCAATTTCAGCTAAAGCCGCAGGCATTTTTGTTGCTCTTAAAACCACAAGACCCGGTCTTTCTATAATTCTTCTATTATTTGTATTTAACTTAGTAACAACATTGTGCTGAATTATCTCTGCGAACCTCTTTCCATTAAACCCAGTATCTCCTGCTCTTGGTGGGAAGTAAAGTGTTTCTGTACCTTTATGCTGGGAATGAAAAGCGTTGTTGTGAATACTTAAAAATAATGATGCATTAAGACTATTGGCAATATATGCTCTCTCATAAAGACCCACATATCTGTCATCTTCCCTTATCATATAGGTTTTTACACCTTTACTTTTTAAAAGCTCATTTAATCTTAATGAAATATCTAAATTTAGCTCTTTTTCTGTCATTCCTCCATGTACAGCACCTGGATCTCTCCCACCATGACCTGGATCAATAACTACCAATCTATCAGCCTTTGATGCAGGTTTTAATAAATTAATAGCTGTATCATTAAGATTTCCTCTTGTAATTATTTCAAAATGATATTTCTCTCTGGTATTAAATTCAATGCTTGTTTCATTTGTAGATTTGTTTTGAGTTATTCTTATATATTCTACAATATTATCATTGATGTACATAATGCCTGTTCCTATGTCCGCTAAGTGACTAGGAAATGTTATTGTATATCTTTTTCCATCTAAGTCATATGTCCCTTTATAAAGCCTTCTTAAATCCTCTCCACCTTCTGTAAGCTTTGCTCCGTTTAAAATAAAATGTACTCTATCCATGTTTCCGTAGTACGCTATATTTTTAAATTCTACTCTATTAACATAAATATCTAATCTGCTATTTAATTCCTCCACCCTGTATTGGGCACCTGATGGAACTTCAATAACAACCCTTGCTGTTCTTTTCTCAAATTGTGCATATCTTATAAGGTTAATATGACTACTTCTAACATTAATAGTACTTTCCTCTGTCACATATGCATTAGGTATATCAATAACTATTCTATCTGGATTTGAAATCCTTGATATACTATAATTATTATAACTATTTAAGCCTATCATTACCTTATTATGATCTTGATTATTTTCATAGACTACACTAACTCTGTTTAATAAATAAGAATCATCATCATCATCATCAGGCTCTGGTTCTATAATTTGGTCTTTTTCATCCTCATTTGGTATCTCCACTTTCCCATCGTCTACTACATAATCGTCTTCCATAACGGTAAAAACAAGTCTTCCATTTTCTTCACTTACAATGTACCTAGAAATATCCTTAAGATTAATAAATACTTTACTGGATGTTACTTTATACGACACAAATGTTAACTCTTCAATCAGCTTACTATTTGATACGTTTACTATTTGATCTCTTATAGGTGATAAAGCATTTGGTATTTCTACAACAATTGTATTGTTATCATTTTCCTTAGAAATAATATAGTCAGAATAATCGTTTATTTTAAGCTCAACCTCTTCATAATTACCTCTATTAATGTAATTAACACTAAGCAAATTATCTAATTGAGGATTTGTACTTGGATTACTTCTTGTAATAAGTGGAATATCAACTTTAGGTTCACCTGTAATAGGTGATTTTGAAATATAAATAACAAGCAGTCCGTTTTCTTCCACCACTTTGTAATAAGGTTCTTTTGCAGTATCTATTACTACTCGTCCATAACCTTCATTAGACTCAGCACATCTAATTGAATTAACTAATTGACTATTAACATTCATCCGCTGAAGCTTTTCAGGAATTTTTGCTCCAGGTATATCTATAACTATTCTATATGGATTATCTAAATCAAAATATTTATAGCCATTGTAATTACCAGTCTCAACCACAACCACTTCATAATTAACATCAACTATGTGATGTATATCCAATTCATTGTTTGACAAGTTGTTATCAGAATTTCCTATGTTGTTTCCCCTACTAACATTGAGTATCAAATTATCCCCATTATTTATTATCCCATATTTAGGCTTATCGGCTACATCTAAAACTACCCTTGCTGTACCAGCATCAAACTGACCAGTTCTAATTGATTTAACAAAATCACTGCTTACATCAATATTTGATTGTACTCCTGAAATTTGCGTGTTAGGAAAATCAACCACAATTCTGTCAGGATTTGAAATCCTCTGAATCTTATATCCCTGATTTTTATCTAGAGACATTGTTATATTATATTCGCTATTATTTTTAGTGTATCTAATATCTTTTAATTGAGCAAGATTTTGTAGGTCATAACTATCAATAGTGATTTCACCCCTGTCAGGATGCCAACCAACATTCATATTAAGCTGCTCTCCTACAAATCTCAATGGAACCATAGTTCTATCATTGATTATTTTGGCTGGAACTTCCATTTTTTCTTTATTACCATTAACCAATGCATAATAATCATCAATAATTAACTCTACTTCCATTTCATTATATGACACCGAAACTCTTCTTGCACTAGCATCCCATTCAACACTAGCTCCAAGTTTTTCAAATATGGCTCTTACAGGTACTAAAGAGCGATCATTCATTATAATTGGAGGCATATCAGAAACAATAAGCTCATTGTTAACTTTTAAGCTGTAAATATTGCCCCTATAAGTATGCACCCCCCCATCATACCTTAAAATCAAACCATTAGCAAACAACCCTAGTGTGTTAAACATAAGAGCAATAATCATTAAATAAATAAATAATGCCTTTTTCCTCATTTAACTGACCTCCTGATATTATCTTTTGTAAAAATTTCCTTAAGTGCTTTTGAGAATATAGTCTGTTGATTTTATTCTAGTGCCATTTGTTGTCTTTACAAACAGCCATATTCCCGTAAACATTGGTTCTCTCTGTACATTTTTTAACAAGTACAGCTTTTTAAGGTATATTTTTCATAAACTAAGAGCCTATACTTTATATTGTCTAAATATATAATAATGTCCCACACATAATTAATATTCGACGCAATTTTTATTTTTCCTGTCTTATTAGAGTTTTTAATGTAATTGTAAAAGAATTGTAATGTAAGAACGGACCTCACTTTTTCTAACACTTTAAACTAAAAAAAGCCTGACATAAAAGTCAAGCTTTGAATTAACAATAATATCTATTAAAGAGTTATACCAACTGCATTTACTAAAAAGTTCAATTTATCACTGTTTAGATTTTTATTAATATCTATACCATCGATATCTAAAAGCCCCACTGTATAAACAGGTATCTGCAAAACTTGTTCCATATATTCACTTAGGCCTTTTAATAACGATCCTCCACCAATAATAAAAATTTTACCTACCTTTACACCATAGCATCTTGCTTCATAAAATGTAAGACACATAAATATTTGATTAAGAAGTTTGTCAACCATTTCTTTTAGAGCTTTATATACTCTAACATGTTCTTCATCAGTTGTATGCGGTGGAGGTACAGAGACACCGTATGTTTTCTTTAATCTCTCAGCTTCAATTATTGACTTAAATGCACTTTTTGCAATTGTCTCATCCATATTAGCGCTACCTGTGAGTATAACCTTGTTGAATTCAAGTATCTTATTCCTCAAAATGTTTATAATGGTAGTTTCAGAGCCAAAATCAATTACAGCAAATGAATCTTTATTTAATTGCTTTTTATTAGGGTTCATAAACTTAATATTATCTATATTAACTTTTATGTCCCTGTTAAAAAACTTAGCAGTACTATTAGCTGGAATGTCAACAGAAATAGGCTTTAAACCCAATTCAAATAACACATCAATATAGCTGTTTATTATGTTTTTTCTCACAGCAGTAACAAAGATTTTTAACTTTTCAACGCCATCTTCATTAAACTCCTGTAAAACTTTGTAGTCTATTTTATGTTCAGATGGGTTGATAGGCATTTTGTCGGCTATAGCCTCATTGACAATGTCATCAAGATCACGCCCCACCTCTTTGTCAACAAGAAAAACACGCGAAATAATGCTAGTTCCAGACATAACAATTTTTGACTTCTTAACTTTCATTTTGTTTTCTCTGATAATTCTGCTTATCTCACTAGATACAGCATCTACATTTCTAATAACGCCGTTTTTAATACAGTTAAGAGGCGTAGGTGCAATACCAAAGTTTTTAATAAAAACTTCGTTATTCCTATTTACAGCAACCTCTACAACTTTAATATTCCGGAAACCTACATCAATGCTGAGATAATTGTTTTTTAAAAATGGAAACAACATACATCATTAACTCCCTTACACATAATAGACTACTCATTACGTAGAATACTTCTAATCTTATAATTATACATTAACACAATTATGAAAAAAAATCAATATTTTTGCATTAATTAACCAATTTATTACCACGCATTTTTATTTATATATTTCAATTATATCATTACTTTTTACTTTTCAAAAGAGCAAATATTATTGTAAGAATTATACTTAAAAGAACACTAGTCGCCAATGGAAAGTATGCAACAAAATTACCCCTTTTGTATACAAAATCACCTGGCATTCTTCCAATTCCAATCTTACCTCCGAAATACATTAACACACCTACAATTATCATTAGTGCTCCTAAAGTAATTATCAATTTACCCATTGTCTGTATTCCGTCCATAAAACCACCTTAATATTTAATACTTAATTTAAAGCTATAAGCATGGACTTTCTGTTCGTTCTAAGACTTCTAATCAGAATAGACATTTGTAAGCATAAAGCTGACCGTCATAAGAAGAAAAAGTATAATGTAAATGAATGTCGCTAGGCATGTGACCGTTTGCGTTAGCAAGCATATGGCACGTGCATAAAGTCAAGAGCCTCTATTCTGTTTTTTCAGAATAGACAATATTTAAATCCTTTATGTTAAGCATGTTGAAAAAATTAATTACGCGTTAAATCATCTTCTTACAATATAATATATATTATTGTTCAAAAAATCCAGCTTTTTTTATAATTTTTTTAAATTATTTTTATTCAAATTACAAAATGTTCCTAATAATTATATTACTTGATTTTTTTATGCTCATTTGCATTTAAACTTACATTTCATTACAGAATCATTAATTAATTTGCATCTATAATCTGTAAATATTATCATTAAAAAACTTCAAAAAAAGAGCAAGTAATTCTTTAGCCGAGCCTTAAATAATATGCATCCCTTGATTAAGAAAATTCATATTTATTATTAATATATCCACTAGTACTTTGATTTTATACATCCACAGTATTTTTGCCTATATAATCCCATTTCTCTAGCACTATTCTGTCCTGCACGAAATCCATGCCTGAAATCCATATAGAAAAACTTAACACCATTCATTAAAGATGCCTCTTCACCTATTTTTCTAATGAGATTATGGTTTTGATAGGGACTTACCAAAAGAGTGGTGGTAAATGCATCAAACCCTTTCTCCTTAGCAAACTTAGCTACTTTGTAAAGGCGCATTTTATAGCACATGTCACATCTGTCATTTTGTTCTCCATTAAAGCTGTCCCATATTTCCTGTCTGTATTCATCAATATAATAAACTTCTGTATTTGTTATGTCTGAAAACTTTTTCACATTGTCTTTTCTTTTTTCATATTCTTCTTTTGGGTGAATATTAGGATTGTAAAATAGACCTTTTAAATTAATGCCTTCATTAATCAATTCCTCTACCGGATATACAGCACAGGGCCCACAACACATGTGAACAAGCATGTTCATTCAAATTACCTCCTCTATTAAATTTCAACACTGCGAATTACATATAATCCCATATTATACTTTAAGTCGAATAAGTAAAATTTAAATAAGGTGCAACTATTCATACCTTAAATTAAAGTGTTCATACGCTAGTTTAGTTGCCATCCTTCCTCTAGGAGTTTTGTTTATGAAACCTTGCTGCATAAGAAACGGCTCATATACATCCTCTATTGTATCAGCCTCTTCTCCAATGGTGGCAGCTAATGTTTCTAGCCCTACAGGACCCCCTGCAAACTTATCTATTATGCTCATTAATAAATTTCTATCTACTTCATCTAGCCCTTTTTTATCTACCCCAAGGGCATTAAGGCTCGTTTTTGCAATCTCCTTTGTAATAAATCCATCAGCCTTAACCTGCGCAAAATCCCTCACCCTTTTTAAAATCCTGTTGGCAATCCTAGGAGTTCCCCTCGAGCGTTTTGCTATTTCAAAAGATGCTTCCTCATCTATTCCTGCATTTAATATAGAAGAAGATCTTTTAACTATGAGATTTAGTTCACTGTCATTATACAAGTCAAGCTTGTTTATAACACCAAACCTATCCCTTAAAGGAGATGTTAAGAGCCCTGCTCTTGTTGTTGCACCTATTAGTGTAAAGGGTGGTAGATCCAGCCTTATTGAACGTGCACTAGGACCTTTTCCAATTATTATGTCCAGAGCATAATCCTCCATGGCAGGATATAAAACCTCTTCTACACTTCTATTGAGCCTGTGAATTTCATCAATAAAAAGAACATCATAGTTACCTAGATTAGTAAGTATAGCAGCTAAATCCCCAGGTTTTTCAATTGCAGGTCCCGATGTAATACGAATATTAACTCCAAGCTCTGATGCAATTATACTAGCAAGGGTAGTTTTCCCAAGCCCCGGTGGCCCATATAACAACACATGGTCTAAAGCCTCATTTCTCTTTTTTGCTGCTTCAATAAATACAACCAGATTTTCTTTTACTTTTGTCTGACCTATATAATCATCAAGCCTTCTAGGCCTAAGACTTAATTCTTCTAACTCCTCTTGATTTAGCTTACATCCTACAAGTCTATCTTCCATTAAAAACTATCCCTCCGCCAAATAATAAAACTTTATGTGCTCCTTGCAAGACCTTTTAATGCATTTTTTATAATAGTCTCTAGCTCTGTATCTTCTGAAAAAACTGCACTCACTGCCTTTTCAGCCTCAAAATTGGTGTATCCCAATACCATTAGTGCACTTATAGCCTCAGATTTTCTAGAACTTAACACAGCAGCATCATTAGCTTCCATAGATTCAGTATATTCAGTTGAGATCTGTTGCTTATTTATCTTGTCCTTCAGTTCAAGTATTATCCTTTGAGCCATTTTTTTACCTACCCCTTGCGCTTTTGTAAGGGTATTTATATCATCAGTTATTACTGATACTCCAAACTTAGATGGAGATATAGATGATAGTATAGATATAGCTACTTTAGGTCCAACTCCTGAAACACTTATAAGTAATTCAAACATTACAAGTTCTTCCTTAGTCAAAAACCCATATAGGGCCATGATATCCTCTCTTACGTGAAGGTGAGTGTACACTTTTACCTGATCACCTACAGAGCCTATACTCTCAATTGTAGACAATGCGGTAGTAATTTTATATCCTACTCCATTAGCCTCTACTACAACATAATCATTATGTTTATAATCAAGTTTTCCTCTTATATATTCGTACATATTTTTCCTCCAGTTATTTTTCATAATATGCCTGCTACTACTGTAATCCTTAATAATTCATCATTTTATAAGAATGCCCATGACAGACAGCAACTCCTAGTGCATCTGCTACATCATCCGGCTTAGGTATTTCACTTAAGTTTAATATTATTTTTATCATTTGTTGCATCTGTGATTTTTCAGCCCTTCCATATCCAACTACCGATTGCTTTACCTGAAGAGGTGTATACTCAAAAACCTCAACTCCTGATTGAGCAGCAGCAAGTACTGCAACTCCTCTTCCATGCCCCACAGTCAAAGCTGTTTTTATATTTTTATTAAAAAACAATTCTTCAATAGATATAGCACAAGGCTTATATTTTATAATTAGTTGCTCTAACTTCTTATGAAGAAACAGTAATCTTTCGGGTAACTTCATTGAGCTCTCTGTCTTAATAGCTCCATAGTCAAGAGCAGTAAACTTGTTACCTTCGTATTTTAATAATCCATAACCGGTTATAGCAAACCCAGGATCTATTCCCATTATTATCATTTGTTTTTCATCTCCCAATTATAATTATACAACTAAGTCAATGTATGTTTAAACCACTTTTGAGTATTATTCTGAAAATAATTTTCAAAATAGATCCCTTCTGTTTTATGGGCGAGCCATTTGTTTGCCTAGAAAACAGGCACATACACAAAGACATTCTTTCACATTATATTTTTCATCCTTTGTTGGTGAACTTTTTGCTCATGAATGTCTAATTCTTACAATGGATTTCCTAAACTTTTTTAGATAATATTATATTTATACAATACATTTAACAAAAGTCTCTTGAAACCACGAATTTCTCATATATAATACATAGAATCTAAACACATTATGTTCTTGCATAATTATACATATTGCTGTATAATATATCTCGTTATATTTACATTAAAATGCAATCTATTCTGAAAATAAATCTCAGAATAGATACCTTTGATTTTATGCCCGTGCCATTTGTTTTCTTTGTAAACAGGCACATGCCTAAAGACATTCGTTCATCTTTTGCTGGTAAACTTTTTGATCGTGAATGTCTAATATAAAACAATGCTACCATATATTCTAACACATTTGAGGAGGTATTTGTATGAGTGATAAAAAAAAAGTAATACTAGCCTATTCTGGTGGTCTTGATACTTCAATCATAATTCCCTGGTTAAAAGAGAATTATGATTATGAAGTAATTGCTATGGCTGCAGATGTTGGTCAAGGTGAAGAACTTGATCACTTGAATGAAAAAGCTATTAAAACTGGAGCAAGTAAAATATACATTGAAAATTTACAGGAAGAATTTATTACGGATTTTATTTTCCCTACACTAAAAGCTGGGGCAGTTTATGAAGGAAAATACCTTTTAGGAACGTCTTTTGGAAGACCATTAATTGCAAAGAGGATGGTTGAAATCGCAAAAGAAGAAGGTGCTACAGCTATTGCCCATGGTGCGACAGGTAAAGGAAATGATCAAGTACGATTTGAACTTACAGTAAAAGCTCTTGCCCCCAATCTTGATATTATTGCTCCCTGGAGAATTTGGGATATTAAATCAAGAGAAGATGCAATTGAATATGCACAAGAAAGAAACATTCCTATTCCAGTTTCAAAAAAAGATAACTACAGCAGGGACAGAAATCTATGGCATATCAGCCATGAAGGCTCGGATTTAGAAGACCCATGGAATGAACCACAATATGATAATTTACTTAAACTTATGGTTTCACCTGAGAAAGCTCCTGACAAGCCAACTTATGTTGAAATTTACATGGAACAAGGTATACCAAAAAAAGTTAATGGTGTTGAATATAGTCCTGTTGAGCTAATCAGTGTTCTAAATAAAATGGGCGGAGAAAACGGCATTGGTATTGTAGACATTGTGGAAAACAGGCTTGTAGGTATGAAGTCTAGAGGCGTATATGAAACACCTGGTGGTTCAATACTCTATGCAGCTCACAGAGAACTTGAACTTTTATGCCTAGACAGAGACACTCTTCATTATAAGGATATTGTATCTCAGCGATTTGCAGAACTTGTTTACTATGGACAGTGGTATACACCACTTAGAGAAGCTTTATCTGCTTTTGTTGATGTTACTCAAAAAACAGTTACTGGGACTGTTAAATTAAAACTATACAAAGGAAACATAATTAGTGCAGGAGCAAAATCAGATTATTCTCTTTACAGCGAAGAACTATCAACTTTTGGCAGAGATGAAATTTACAATCAAAAAGATGCAGAAGGCTTTATAAATCTTTTTGGTCTACCAATGAAAGTTAATGCTCTTGTAAAGGAAAAAAATACGAATAAATAGGTGATAAATATGAAACTCTGGGGTGGAAGATTTGAAAAAGGTACTGATAAAAGTGTAGATGATTTTAATTCATCTATTAGTTTTGACAGTAGAATGTATAAGCAGGATATTCTAGGAAGCATAGCCCATGCTAATATGCTTGGTGAGTGCTCTATTATTCCAAAAGAAGATTCTACTCTTATTCAGAGTACTTTAAAAGAAATTCTTACGGATATTGAAAATGGAAATATACAATTTGAAGTTGACGCAGAAGATATACACATGAACATTGAAAAAATACTAATATCACGAATAGGTGATACTGGAAAGATGCTTCATACTGGAAGAAGTCGAAACGACCAGGTAGCACTTGATATCAGAATGTATTTAAAAGATGAAATAACCAATATAAAACAAATGCTTTTAGTACTTGAAAAAACATTAATAGAAATATCCAACCAAAATTTAGATACTATTCTTCCTGGTTATACTCATCTTCAAAGAGCACAACCTATAACTTTTGCTCATCATATGATGGCATATTTTCAAATGTTCAAAAGAGACTTAGAAAGGCTTGAGGATTGTTATAAAAGGACAAATATAATGCCTTTAGGTTCAGGTGCACTTGCATCAACAACCTATCCGCTTGACAGACTAATGGTTGCAAAAGAACTAGGCTTTGATGAAATTACTCAAAATAGCCTTGACGCAGTTAGTGACAGGGACTTTTTAATTGAGCTTTCATGTTGCCTATCAATTATAATGATGCATTTAAGCAGGTTTTGTGAAGAGATTATTTTATGGTCGTCCCATGAATTTGGTTTTGTTGAAATGGATGATGCATATAGTACAGGTAGCAGTATAATGCCTCAAAAGAAAAACCCTGACGTAGCAGAGTTGGTAAGAGGTAAAAGTGGTAGAGTTTATGGAAGCCTTATTACACTTCTCACTATTATGAAATCACTACCTCTAGCTTACAATAAGGACATGCAAGAAGACAAAGAAGCAATATTTGATGGAGTTGATACTG
This sequence comes from Acetivibrio alkalicellulosi, assembly GCA_008125075.1. GTDB lineage: Bacteria > Bacillota > Clostridia > Acetivibrionales > Acetivibrionaceae > Herbivorax > Herbivorax alkalicellulosi. The sequence goes on from VLTH01000002.1 coordinate 2,252,538, forward strand.
TTAAAATGTGTCTTCCTGTATTCACTAATATGCTTAAAACTATGAAAGTTAAAAAAGATAATATGTACAAAGCAGCTCAAGGTGGCTTTACAAATGCAACTGACATAGCAGATTATCTTGTGAAAAAGGGCATTCCTTTTAGAAATGCCCATGAGATTATAGGAAAAATGGTTCTTTACTGTATTGAAAACAATAAAGCAATTGATGAACTGGGTATGGATGAGTTAAAGAATTTCTCTGAATTAATTTCAGAAGATATCTACACAGAAATAAGCCTGGCAAAATGTGTATCTGGAAGAAACCTTACCGGAGGTCCTTCTAAAGAAAGTGTCCTTGATTCCATCAAAAAAGGACTGGAATTTTTGTCCCAAATGAACACGTGCAGCTAAGGCTGAACGTGTTCATTCCCTTATACACATCTTTAGCTTTAACTTGTTTTTCCTTAAAGCCACATTGACGTTTGAAATGTTTACACCTTTTTTTTGCAAACTGATAAATAGATCTTTCTTAATTCTTCTAATAAGCTTTCTGTATGATCCTTGAAAATTTGTCTTTAGTTTCATAATCAGCTACCTCACTATACTTTTATAAAATTATAATAAATCATTTCCCCTAAATTGCATAATATTTTCCTTAATCATTTTTAAAGATAGTTGATTTTAATATAATTAAAGCCTTTTAGCTTGGGGTCTAGTATGTATTTAAAACAAAAAAAAACTGGCGTGTATTCCAGTCTTTTACTTTGTGTAAAATTCCACTTTGATTGCAACTACCGCTGCAATATTTAATTGTTCAAAAATTAGTATAAAATACAAAGGGGCTCATTTAGCCCCCATCTTAGGTTATTTTTTTACTTTCTTATCTAGTGCTCTACCAAAGCTATACCATGAATCTCTTAGCTTAAACCGCATTTCCTCATCAAGAGTTCTTTCAATAACATCATTTAGATTTTTTCTCATTTGAACATATTCAACAAAATCAAATTCGGATTTTTTTAATATACCTTCCATTTGTTCTATCCACTCTTGAATGTGATCTGAACCAACATAATCCTTAGATACTTTTTTCTTCAAATGAGAAATAACAAGCTTTACAGCTTTCTTCTTAACATCTGCATCTGTCTGAACTTTTTTACTTCCTTTTTCGGAACTGCCATTGAAACTATCCATATCCATCAAAAACACTCCCTATTATATTATTATGTTTTACATATTATGTATAATATATTGTATTATATACAGTTAATTATAATACATTATTTCTATTATTGCAAATATAAGAAAAAAATAAGGGGGTGCATGTAAAAAATGCTTGAGTGCATATAGATTTGGATTCTTAGAATAAGATCAAAAAGTTCTATTTATACAGATATTTGTCTAAAAAGGATATCACGGCATTTATATAATCATGTTTATCCTCTGTATGCATTGCATCGGTGTGACCTGAATTTGGAAAATAATGTACTTCCTTTACCCCTGGAGCAACGCTGTATAACTTTTCAATTTCAGCTTTTTTAACCCATGGATCATTTAACCCATGAAGAAAAAGAACTGGTTTTGAATTATTTGTCATACAATAAATATAATCACCTTCCTTAAAATCTTCAATTGTTATTCCAAGTCTCTCTTCATAAAGTTTCATAAAATCATCTCTTATATAAAGCCATCCTGGAGGAGATATTTCCTCATCCTCATCAAAAAACGGTAGTGCTGAAGGAGCATCAAGAACTGAAACTTTTATTCCTTCTATTTGTTTCCCTGCTATAATTGACTTATTTGCTCCATTTGAGAATCCATAGAGCCCTATCTTCCTTGAGTCTACGTCCTTTCTTGTCTTTAAATATCTTACAGCAGATTCAATATCATCAACATCATCAAAAATTGTTCCAAAGTATTGGGATGGGTTCTGATAGTGGTTCCAAAATCTCCCATTAAACATTAGAACCTGGTATCCGCTTTCCATTAAAAACTCTATATTTTTTATTGTATTATACATATCATCTCCACGTCCATGAAGTGCTATCAAAGTACCTTTAGGCCTTCTAACCGGGAAAAAGAGACCTCTTAGTTTATGACCCTCAGGTGTATCTATCTCAACATTCTCATACCTTGCATTTGTATACTCCCCAACAGGATTTCTAACAATATTTTCATAACCTTTTGCATAAAGCATGTCTGCCTCAAATCTTGTATATGTAAAGAACAAAAGCTCTGCTATAGAAGATGCAATTAATTCTCCTTCTTTTTTAGCGATATAGTCGTTCCATTCCTTTGATTTAACGCTGATTTCATCATATAAATCCGTTATAATAAAGTTCTTAGGCTTAGCTGCTTTATTTTGAGCTCTATATGTTATATGAATTTTTAATGTCTCTCCTGGCGCTATGTTTACATTACACTTATTTCTACCCTTACTTCTTGAAATGCTTGAAATAATTCTTCCAGGATTATTATTTGGAAAAAGATTAAATTTATTGTGCTCCATTATAATATTTGAAGCTGTTTTTCCAAAAGGCATTTTAGCATTGTATTGTTCTCCAGCTATTACATAACGACTATTATCACTTTCTATAATATTAGCATTGCTTATATGCAATATCTCTCCATTCAGCTCAAATTCCATTTTCCAATGAGTTAGTTCTTTTTCCCCTGTGTTTTTTACTGTTATCTCACCCATGAAAATATTTTTCCATCTTGACTGACAGGAGTAAGAGACATTATAGGATGAGTCAGCTAAAACAGTTACAGGTATAAATACAATGCTTAAAATAATTGAAAAAATTAAAATTGCCGAAAATGTTTTACACAAGTATTTAATCATAAAAACACTCCTTTTTAAAATATATGGTATTTTATTTCACATTATATGAACCTTGCAAGATTCTCCTATACCTAATATATAAAATAAATAACTACTTTTACAGTTTAATAATCTAAGCTTTATGTAAAAATCACAGTTTTCACTTTTTGTTGTAAGAATAGAACCTTTGATTTTATGGACGTGCATTTTGTTTGAACCTAATTCTTTAATTTTTCTTGCACATGAAATTAAAATAAGATAAAATTAAACTAAATCTTGGGAGTTTAATATTAAAAATGATTGGTAAGTTATACTTAAAGTATTTTAAAAATAAGCTTTTTAACCGTATTCTAGTAACATATTCAGCCATCATAATAATTTTATCCTTTGGGCTTGCATCAATGGCTTCAAACAATATACGTATGTCAATTATTTCAAAGGAAAAAGATCATGCTGCTCAAATTTTAAATACTATTGACACCTATTTTGAACAAAGATTATCAATTTCAAAGAATCTATCACAACAACTTTACACAAATCACTCTTTTCATTCTGAAGTGACCCATCTTATAAACAGCGGTTTTGAAAAATATCTTGAGTATAAACTAGACAGGTTTTCAACAAGTACTGAAAGTACATATTATGGTTTTGAAACCCTATTTGAATCAACTATGACATATTACAATGACATAGTAAGTATAGGTATACATAGTTTTAAAATGGACACAGTTTTTGTATTTTTCGACGATTTTAGAATTGTAACTCCACAATACTTTTTTGCAGATAGTAAACTTCCTGTTGTAGCAGAGAAAAAAATCATACCCTCTCATAACATTAGCTATTTGACTGACAACAACTCTGAAACTGTTTATACAGTGGTCTATCCAATAATTGATAGGTATTCTTTAGAAAGTATTGGCCTTCTAGCTGTGAGTTTTGATATATCTATATTAGATAAGCTTGCCTCGGATCAATCAGGTAAAGTTCAACGATTTGTTTCCATTTCAACCATGGATGGACAAATTATATACAATTACAACAGGGAATATATAAAAAATTCTTTCCAAATTAGCAGTATTCTTCTTAATACCTCAGATGAGAATATATATAGTATGAAAACTTACGAGGATATGGGAATAATTCTTGCTGTAGTCACACCTAGCAATTATATAATGGACACTATTTTTCAAATGACCAATACTATTTACTTGGTAACAGTTTTTTGTGTTTTAGGTGCAATACTTTTAACCTATTTAACAATTAAAACTTTTTCTAAAAATTTAGGATTATTGTTAAATGGATTTAGAACGGTTAGAAATGGAGACCTTTCAGTAAGGATACCTGTATCTCATAAAAAAGATGAGATCTCTGAAATATCAACAGATTTTAATTCTATGTGTCATGAATTATCCAAATATATAAACAGAGTTTATATTAGTGAAATAAAGCAAAAAAATGCTCAAATCAAAGCTCTAGAGGCTCAAATTAATCCTCATTTTTTGTATAACACCCTTGAGGCCATAAGAATGAAGGCTATAATAGATGGTTCTTCTGATGCAGGAGACATGATATTTTATCTTTCACAACTGTTTAGAAGATCAATAAAAGAAGATATGATTATAAGTATAGATAAAGAACTTGAATATTCCAAAATGTATTTGAAGCTAATGAATTTGCAGTATATGGATAATATAAAAGTTAATTTTAGTATTGAAGAGGATACACTTTCTTTTAGTATTATAAAGCACTCATTACAGCCCTTGATTGAAAACAGTATCAAACATGGCTTTAATTTATCCCAACCAAATAATACAATTACCATAAAAATATTAAAAGATAAGGAAGATATTCTTGTTTACGTTATTGATAATGGAAAAGGAATGGAGCTAGAAATACTTGAGCATGTAAAAAAATCTCTTATGAGTGAGATAAAATATGGGAAGGAAAGTTTAGGCCTAATAAACATTAATGAACGTATAAAGCTGATTTACGGATTAGGTTATGGCATTGATGTTTACAGTGTTGCTGGTAAAGGCTGTGAAGTTGTTATAAGAGTTCCTGCAATAAAAAAGGAGGCGTTAGAAGGCAGTGTACAAGGTATTGATAGCAGATGATGAACCTTTAATCAATAAAGGTCTTAAGTACCTTATCAATTGGAAAGAATATGGACTTGAAATAGTTTATTCAGCAAAAGACGGTATGGATGCATTCTATGCAATAAAAAAATACGGAACCGACATTCTTATTACCGATATTAGAATGCCTGTACTTGATGGGCTTGAGCTTATAAGAAAAACTCAAGAAATCAGTCCTCACACAAGATATATTGTTCTTAGCGGATATGATGATTTTAAATACTTAAAGGAATCCATAAAGCTAGGTATAGATAATTATATTCTTAAGCCAGTTGACAAGGGTGAACTGATTTCCACTCTTTCTAGTACTATAAACAAAATGGAAAATAGCTTCCGATTTGAAATGCCTTCAAGCATAATAACTGTTAACGATGAGATTAAGAGTACTTTTAAACATAAGCAAGAAATAGCAGAATTCGATAAATTTTCTCCTATGGTAAAAAGGATATTAGAGTATATACATTTTAACTTTCACAAGGATATTTCCATAAAGACACTTGCTCATAAAATAAATACTAATCCTAATTATTTAGGTCACATATTTAAAGAAGAAACGGGAGAATTTTTCTCAGATTATTTAAATCTTCACAGAGTAAATAAGGCCAAAGAGTTGCTTCTTAATACAAAATACAAAAATTATGAAATTTCTAAATTGGTAGGGTATATAGATCCTTCATATTTTCACAGAGTGTTTAAAAAATATACTGGTTTATCTCCAAGTGAATTTCGCATAAAGTCTATCTAGATTTTTAATAACCTTGTAACTGTTTTGCCCCTATTGGATAATTGGTAATAGTAAAGTATAACTTATATTCATAATAAGCCTTTAGATAATAAAAGCTTGGGGCATCTAGCTCCGACCCTTATAAGTCTTTCACTAGGTTTCAAGGCTTATAATAATGGAGCTTCAAAACTCAATTGAGTATTTGAAGCTCCATATTGTACTAATTACAGGCTATCACCAAAATCCGACCTGAACTTTGCAACAAGTTTCTCTTGCCAATCGGAAACTGCTTCAAGTCTACCAAAAAAGAATCGAAGCAATTTTGGTTCTTCTACAAATTTTAAACCACCAATTAGGTTTCTATTCTCATAAAGCCATCCTATACGGTCAATAGCATAGTTGACCTGCGAAAGTGTGAAAACCCTTCGTGGTAACGCCAATCGCAAAAGCTCCATATTAGCAAAGGTTTCATTTCCATTTTCATCTCTTTGTTCTGAGATTGTTCCTCTTTCCATTCCACGTACGCCACTTACTAGATATACAGCTGCGGCAAGTGCGCCTGCTGGATACTCGTTTTGTGGTATATGACTTACAAACTTCATTGCATTAACATGGCAGCCCAGTCCACCTGCTGGTGTTACTACAGGAACCCCCTTTTCTTGAAGGGCTCCAACCATATACTCAATAAACTGTGGTCCCTGATTAATCATATTTTCATCCATGGTCTCCTCAAGTCCAACCGCTATTGCTTCCATCTCACGTACAGACATCCCTCCATATGTAAGAAAGCCTTCATAGAGTGTTATAAGTTCTCTAATCTTTAGATATATTTCTTTATTGTTGGTGCATATTCCACCCCCACGAGCACAACCAAGCTTACGAGCAGAAAAATAAATAACATCTGATACATCCGAAATTGCACGGGTAATCTCCCTTATGCTCATATTTTTACATGCTTCTTCTCTAATTTTTATAAAGTAAAGATTATCTGCTAGAAGGCTGGCATCTAAGACAACCATAATGTTGTGGTTTTTACAGACTTGATAAACATCTTTCATGTTTTGCAGGGAAATAGGTTGTCCACCTATAAGGTTTGTACCTGCCTCCACACGGACATAAGCAATTTTTTCTGCTCCATGTGTATTAATCAATGTTTCTAATTTTTGTATATCCATATTTCCTTTAAAGGGAAAACTGCTTTCTACATTCAATCCTTCATCAATTACTATTTCTTCAATGGAACCACCATTTAGAACCACGTGTGCTTTCGATGTGGTGAAATGATAATTCATAGGAACTATAGTTCCTGGTTTCACATAAGCCTGAGAAATTATGTTCTCACATGCTCTTCCCTGATGAGCTGGCAGAAAGTACTCTTTACCGAAAATCTCTCTAATTTTGTCTTCTAATTTTGTAAAAGTCTCAGAACCTGCATAACTATCATCTGCCTCCATCATAGCCGCCATCTGTTTGTCGCTCATAGCATTAACTCCACTATCAGTAAGCATATCCAAAAAAACATCACGGTTTTTTAATAAAAAGGTATTGTTCCCTGCTTCGTTAATCGCCTCCATACGACGTTCAATTGGTACTAGATTTAACTTTTGTACAATACGTACCTTATGCATTTCTAAAGGTATTTTACCTTCATAATGGTATTTAATTTCTGGCATATGTAAATCACTCCTATATTATATTTTAATTTTGAAAAGATGTCTGATATTTGTTGAAACTTAGATGAGAAATAAGTTTTTATTACTTAGATATTTATTATCATTCCATGCTACCATCCTTCCTTATATTATTTATTCTCAAGTAAACAACTGCACTATGGTATTACATTTTTCCCCCTGACTAAAATAGTTTTGAAAATCAGTAGATAAATGTAATAAAAAAAACCTATGCAGGGCATTTAAGAATCTTTTCTAAATTACCTACCATAATACCATGCTTTATAAATATATGTTAACAAAAACCAACCCATTAATCAATAACTTTTTTGTATTTGTCTGACAACCTTTGTATCCTAGTATACTATTTTTGTGTATAAATCAATCCACTTTATGAGTATATTTGAAAACATCTCTCAAATTGTTAGCTGGGAAGAATATAAATAATATGCCTATAGATTTTACTAGCATACAATTAAAGTAAACTAATATAAAAAGAATCAGAGGCCTTTAATTAAGTCATTGGCCTCTGATTCTTTTTATGAATAATCTCACTCTGCTTCTAATTCAAGACTGTATTCACCTAGCAAATAATACGTGGGTTCTTGAATATTAAGCCTTAACACTTTTCCCTCATCCTCTTCAAGAAAATAATTAATATGTTTTAAAATACCGTCTTCATCTTTATTGGAGGAATATCCTCCTCCTAATGGCTTTCCAAAAATATTCACCCTACTCATATGAAGTCCACACATTATTACATTTTCACTCTTATTGTCATACTCAAGAGAAATTTTTAGTGAATTATATTCACCACCTTCTTCCACCTTCTCAACCTCTGTAATCCTTACAACAGAGTCATTAAATTCAACTTTTTTATTTACTGTTATTTTTTCACCTACTTCAGGTATCTTCAACGATATATTTTTTGATTCATGGGTTTTTACTATAAGGTAAGGAATCTTTAAAACAAAATCCTTTTCATCATTAGATACATCAAAGTAAAACTTGGTATTTGGCCCGGTATGACTATCAGGCTTTTTATACTCTCTTAACCCTTTACTTGTCATTAAGTGAAGATCCATATCCATGTATCCATATTCATATTGTTTACTAAAAGAATTAATGTGATATTCACTTTTATTTATACTATAAAGGTCAACTTCTAAAACACCATCATTTTTCTTTGATACGGCTGTGATGGAGATATTGTTATTATATCCTGTAGTTCCTATTTCCTCAAGGCTATTATAGCTCTCATAGGTTTTTAATTTGAACTGAATAGATAAATTATAATCAATATGTTTAATTTTATATATTATCTCTGTGTTAATATCTTCTGGGCTTAACTTAAAGCTGGCATCAATAAACTCCTCTCTACCTCCACTACTTGATAAATAGGAAGTTATGTTATATTCATTATCTTGTGCCATTAAAGAAAGATTGAGACCTTTCATTTGGTTAGTTTTTACAAGCATATCCCATTCCTCTTGCTTTTGATTCATAAAGTCTTCCTCATTAAAGTTTTTTCTTTCAATTCTTAAAGAAACACTAACAGTATCCTTTGTAGCTACTACATTATTAATATTCATTGTAAAATTGCTATTTTCTGCTTTTAAATTTTGACCATCAATAACATATTGGATTGTATTATTGTTCTCTATAATTCCATAATTGGGTATGAAGGTGAAATACTTCCCAAGAGCTGCAGCAATATTATCCACTCCAACTGCAAATAAAGAAGTTAAAACTATTAGTAGTATTGCAGCTGCTGATGCTACAAACTTTCTATAAAAATACCTTTTTCTTTTAATTCCTGCTTTTTTATAGGCCATAGCCTTTATTCGATTCTTGGTTTTTTTATCTATATCCAACTCTATATTGCTATCTCCAAGCAATTTATCTATCTCTTCCATATCAAGATTTTCAAGTGCATTCATTATATTATCATCCATTTTACAACGCTCCTTTCAATGCTTCTTTTAGCTTTACAAGCCCACGTGACACTTTTTTGTCAATTGTATTTTCTTTAATGCCCAGTATCTTTGATATAAACTTTGTCTTTTGTCCTAAATAGTACTTTCTTATAATAATTTCACTATCGGGCTCTCCTAAAGACTTTATACTGTCTATTAGAAGGGATTTTGTCTCTTTATTCATTACAACTGTTTCAGCATGTTCTTCTTGTTTTGTAGCTATATCATAGGGTAACTGTTCCATTGAAACTACACCTACTAAGTTTTTATTACGCCTGAACACATCAATTGCTTTTCTTTTTGCAACAACAGCTATAAATGCTTTTAAAGATCCCTTATTAAGGTCTATACTATCCCTGTTTTCAAAAACTTCATAAAATACAGCACTAGCACATTCTTCAATATCTTCTTTAGAAAGCATAGAGTTCAATTTAGTATATATAATTGTATAAACCAACCCAGCATAGCTGTCTATTAGTTTTTCAAGTCCTTTTTCTGGATTTGTGTGTAAAAGCTCAAGCAAAATTTGATCCAAAGAAGCATCTTCCTTTCATGTTTAATACTTAAATCATATACTATTCTTCTTAAAAAGTTTGCTTTTTTAGCTAACTTTTTAGAAGATATAGTTCCTCTGTTTATCCCATCGGAACTTAACTACTATGATTGCAGCTTCCGCTGCGATATGATTCTATTTATTTATTCGTAAATTATAAAGTAAATCTGACAAGAAAGCATTATTTTTTTTAAATGCAAAACCTGCCATTAGAGATTTTTTTCTCTGTGACAGGTTTTAAATCTAAGTTTGCCATCTACTTTAAAGTCAGTTAAATCTTCAATAACAATATTTTATATTTAATTTTCCAATAGTTCCTGTAGCTAATAGCTTAGGTAAATTCTCAATATCTTCTAAAGGTATTATTTTACTTACACCTTCATTTATATCACAATGGACTACTTGAATAATGGGAACCATTTCAACACCTAGTTCGTCCATTAATGCTTGGTTATAAGTAGTTATTAGTATATCTATTCCTCTTCTATTTCCAATTTCTTTTAATAATTTAAGAAGCACTTTGACTCTTGATGGATGAAGTCCCTGATCTAAAATAAAAATTTCTTCTAATTTATTTTTTACAAATTCTATATCTTTAGAGAACTTGTTATTGCTGAAGTTTTTTAACTGGCTTATAACAGACAATGTATTTTTCAAATTTTTTGATGTTTTTTCTTTTTCATTATTAAGTACACTAGTTGAAATTATGTTTTTAGTGTCAGTTTCATTTTTAGATGCTTAAAATAAGCATTTTTCTTCAGACAAATCTTTGTTATATAGTATTTTCACACCATATAATTACTTCAAGCGAGGAGGTATCAATACCTTTTGGGCAAAGATGTTTTAAAACTATAATGGTAGCCGTCCTAAAGGCTACATATGCTATAGCGTATCAATACCCTTTCGGGCAAAGATGTTTTAAAACGGTCTCTAATTGCATTCCTCACAATGACAATTGTGTCAGTATCAATACCCTTTCGGGCAAAGATGTTTTAAAACGGTATTGAAGCTAACTATGTTGTTAAAACCCGAGTATTGAGGTATCAATACCCTTTCGGGCAAAGATGTTTTAAAACACCATCGTTGTGAAGCATTGATAAATACTATATTACAAGGATGCTAATCTAACATGTTTTGGATTTTGCATAATTTTACAAATATTCATTAGTAAATCTTTAAAAGTAAATTTTATGTCTCTCCATAAACTGACTGAAACGTTAATTTCCCATAATATAACTGGAATAAATATACTCTAGTGTCTTTTCAATGTTCAAAGAATAATGCTAGTTAAATAATATCATGTTTTTTACCTTTGTCAATAGCTGTCACAGTATAATCTGCCATACCCATTTATCTTCTTTTTTTATGCGTTGAAGCTTTCCATGGGATATTGAAAATTCATTTATTTGCGCACTATCAAAAATGTTACATAGGTTTTTTTCACAATTTGCAATTTCCATGTCTAATTCACGCTTTCGACCATTTAAATCCATAAGTGACGTAACAAGTTGCTGAATTTGTTTATCTAAATCACCTATTTCATCAAAAGACTGAGTGACTTGTTTACTAATAGTTGCCTTATTTGAATATATATTTGAATATAATAACGGTGATGGATATTGTCCTTCTTCAAGAGAAAATTCACATATTGTACATAATGAAAATCCTGGACTAGTTTGTAATTCACTTCTGATGCGTTCACATCCCATAGGTCTTAGAAAAAGTCGTTTTAGGTAACTATCAGTTATCTGCTTGCTGTAATTATCTGTATTCCTTAAAAGATAATGAACAAATGCTTTCCCTTCTTCCCCCATATGGCCAAAAGTGCATGCAAGTAAGTATCTGGTATTATGATTTAAAACTTGTGCTTTTAAACAACGTTCACTTAATTCTTTTAAAATACAGCACCCTTTTAGCACTGCTTCTATTTCTTCTGATAGTACATGCATAGGTAGTGAACCTTTTTCCGTGTCACTAATTATTGGTTTGTTTGATGTATAAGATTTATTCATATTCTGTTTATATGCAAGTTTATAGGCATCATAATAGTTTTCATCATCTGATAAATTTTGTAAAATGGAATCATCTGAAGGTATATTCAAATTGTCAACAAACTCAAGGAATTGCTTTGGTGCATTTTCAAACTCTTTTCTCCTATCCCATAATTCGTTAAATCGAGATATATCAACAGCCTTAAGTGCTTCCTGTAAACAAATGTAATAATCAAAAGCAGTAACTGGTTCTGTCACTGGTATACCATAATACTGTTTCCATCCGTTAATAACCAAAGAAGCCTTTTTAAGAAATTCTGAAAGATCTTGTACATCACTTTCAAGAAAAATGTCATTTAGCTTTAATTCAAGGTCTTTTAAAGACTCAACTGGAACAGATATGCCTTTTTCAGAAAAACAGTAACCCAGAAAAATAAAGCCCTCAGTAAATGTACTTTGTCTTCTTTTTTCTTTTTTAACATCAAGGTTTAATAAAAACAGTTCATCCATAAGAATCTTTTCTACTTCTAACAAATCCTCTAAACCTTTTGCCATACATAATATATCATCTGAGTATCTGATATATTTGATATTTAAACCACCTATCATTTTGTCAAATTCATCGAGATATAAATTAGAAAGTATAGGTGATATTGGCCCACCTTGACAAAGTCCACGTTCGTTAGCATAAATGTTTTTTCCATCAAAGATATCTACCGTCATAAATTGATTTATAAGTTTTAATACTTTTGCGTCATCAATAAAACCTTCAAGCTTTGAATTCATTATTTTATGATTAATATTTTCAAAAAAATCCTTTATATCAGTTAGAAGAATATAAATATAGCCATCTTCACTGAATTGCAATACTCTTTCAGCTACATCTTTACATGACCTCCTAGGTCTGTAAGCAAAGCTATTGTCGGAAAAGTGAGGTTCTAAAATCTTTTCAAGATCATTTGAAATTGAACGTTGCACAATGCGATCTTCCACACAGAAAATGGAAATATTGCGCATCTTTCCATTCAATTCTTTTATTCTAATTTCTCTTACTGGCTTTGCTTTATATAAACCTCGGTTTAGCTGTTGATGAAGCTTGTTGATATTTGTGTTAAGATTCTTTTCGTATTTACTAAATGTAACTTTGTCTATCCCTGGTGTATCTCCACCTTCCCGAACAGAACTCCAAGCCACTTGAAGTGCTACTTCTGATATGATATTGTTCCACATACACCTCACATCCTCAAATCACAATATGGCCATTTTTATACAATTTTCTAATTCCGTTGTCATTTCCAAATGATTTAAATGATCTTTCACAGTGTGTACATTGTTCATAAATCCTTATGGAATCAGCTTTGCTTAAGTATGGAGTTATATTTATGAATTCTTCACTCAGTTTAATTAAGTCTCTGCTAGATATAAGGCATTCAAACACACTTAATTGAACTCTGACTCCATAATCTTTCAAGATATTTTCTACTTTTCGGCGCTTTCTATCAATACTGATATCATAGCATATCAAATATTTCTTTAATAATCTAGACAAAATAACCACCACCTATTATAACTCAATACCCTCTCGGGCAAATGTGTTTCGAAACAGATGAAAAAGGAAAATTAACAAGTATGGCGATTCAATTGTATCAATACCCTCTCGGGCAAATGTGTTTCGAAACGACACAAAAAACGCTGTTGGAAGTGTGGGGTGGACCGTGTATCAATACCCTCTCGGGCAAATGTGTTTCGAAACTTGAACTATGAATTCAAGTTAAACCTAAAAGTGAGAGGAGTATCAATACCCTCTCGGGCAAATGTGTTTCGAAACACCTCTATTCTAGAACACAGATAAATGCTATATTTGAAGGACATAATTCTAGCACGTTTTGCATTTTGCATTATTTTACAAATGTTTTATTTCTTAACCTTATCTAATTGAATATTTTTTTTCTTAAATTCTTTAATAATCTAATATAACAATAATATCACTGTTAATATTTTACTCTAGTATCTTTTCAATGTTCACACTTTATTACTATAATATTATTACTATAACACTATGTCAATAGAATTTATAACATTCATATGGAACCCCCTCAAGAATTGTTTTTCTAAGATTTTCAACTTGGTTTTTCATTAATTCTCTAAAATTTTTATTATTCGGTGCTCTAGGCTTTTCCATATATTTTTCATATTGATAACAATATGTTTTGAAGCATTCTTCATCTAACTTCATTAGAAATTGATTCTTTACAAAATCACTTTCTTTAATAATACCTTTATTTAAGAGCATGATAGAAAAACGGTCAATAACTGGCTGACGGAATTCTTCCATCAGATCAAAAACTAGAGATCTCCTTCCGTGCTTGACTCCATGAAGAAATCCCAGCATTGGCTCTAAAGACTTAGTTATAATTATAGAGTAAAGCTCGTTTCCAATAAAAGCATACCCTAGATTCAATAATGAATTCAAAGGATCTTTTGCTTTTCTTTCCCTTCCTTTAAAGTCATAAGTATTCTTTAGTAAATATGGTATGCACTTAAAATAAAAAGCACAAACCCCCTCTATTCCCATAAGGGAATCTACTCCAGATATCTCATCTAGCCTTTCCACCTGCTGTAACATTTTTTCAATCATTTGACTACAAAAAGTATTTTGCTTTCCCCATAAACTTTTACGAAGATGGGATATTTGATTATTTACCTTACCACGAATGAAGTTTCTAGCCATTATTTCTCTAAATTTAAAATCCCTGTATCTATTAAAGTGGGCAAGCTTAACAAATATATTAGGTGAATTAGGTGATAAAAGGCTTCCTCTATAAGTGTAATTACTAGATAAATAATGAATGTCAATTCCTCTTCTCATTAATAGTGCAGCTGATTGGGTCGAAAGCTGAACATTTCCAAGCAGCACCACTGTAGTTATATCCGCAAGCGGAAGTTCACAAAGCTTTTGCCCCTCTAATGTAATTGTAATATGATTTCCCGACTTATGAATATATGCCCCTTGTTCTTTAATATAAACTGTAGTCATTACAATCACCTATCCTATTTTCCTAATATGGAATCTTCCTAATCCCATAGTTACAAATTTACCTACATGAAATATCTCCCCGCCTTTTAAATATGGAAGATATTCTGTTAAATCTCCACAAAAGCTTATACTTCCCATAATTCCACTTAATTGTTGCTTTTGATATTCTCTATTTGAGTATCTGTTTATATGAAATAATCTTAAATCAGCTTTTTTCACCAGTATTCCTTTTGACATTATTTTCATATCTGAAATATAATCTCTATCGCAATACAGTCTATAAAGTGATTCAAGTCTTCTTGTTATGGAAGATATAAACAGTTCAAAGCTAATGCCCTTGACTATTTGACCTTCAGATTTAAGTCTTAGAGGTGTATCTAATCCTATCTTAAGCTCATTACAGGCATCCCCTTTGATGGAACTCCACTCTGTATTTGTAAGACATTCAATATTAAGTTTACCATTAGTATATATAGTCCGTCCTGATAATGTATCATAAGCTGATTCAAATACAAAGGGGGCACGATACGCCCCTAGACCATTTTCACCCATGAATCTAAAAGCCTGAAACAAAAGTTGAACATATTTCTTAGCGTCTCCTATAATGACCATATCAAAAGATAATAAGTCATTTTCAAAATATTCTTTCTTACCATTTAAAGGTGTCCTAAGAACAAATGGATTGGGTAAGTTACTGATACATTCATGACCATCAATACCTTGAGATTTTACTTTGTTTGTGAATAGGTAAGTATATTTACAAGTCTCAAAATCATTGCATATTTGGCAATCGTCTAAAATATCCTTTTGGCAAAGTAGTTTTTTTAATGCCATTCCCAAACTCCCCCTCAGCGTTGAACCTAAAAACGGTGGAAGTTTAGCTGGAGCAAGTGCTCTCAAATTTATAGTTATTTGGTTATACGGAATATTTATATGCATCATTATCATTTTCCTTTTTTAGGTTTTACAATTATTATTCTTTTAGAATTGCCTTGATTTTTTCTACTTTTTTTGCCTGTTTGTCAGACAAAGAGCCACTCCACTTTCCTATTTCAATCCATTTGTTTTTTAAATACTCAGCAAGTTTTATCCTGTCTTCTTGTTCACATGTATCTAGTCTTGGAATTAGTTTTGTATTAAGCCAGTTTTCAATGTTTTTTTCACCATCTTTTTTTTCCTCAAGATAAAGATCTCTTTCAAAGTCTGTCATTTTTAATATCTTTTCTTCTTCTTCTCTTTCTTTCTCTTTTTGTTCCTCAATTATTTTTAATTGTTTTATTTCATTTTCTTCTTTTTTAATAGATTCCATAAAATGCTTAGTATCAAAATATCCATAGCCAACATTAGTTTTAGCACCTATTCCGAAATCAAAAAGTATCCGTCTGAAAAGTTTTTTCTTAAAAAAAGCATCAAATTCTAATCCTTCAATCACATTACTTTGTAGCCTAAACCGAAATTCAAATTCAACATTCGGTCTTATTTTAACTAGAGTTAAAGGATTAGGTTCAGCTAGCTCTAATAACTCATCACTTTGTCTATGTGGAGTAATATTATCAAACTCCATAATTGTGTTTTCAGAAGTACCATTGGATATAACAGCGTCAAAGAAAATATCTCGTTTATTTGGAGCACTTGGACAATCCGTGCGTTCATTATCTTCACCGAAAACATTAAGTTCTAGTTTGCGTATTATTGAATCATTTAAATTTCCTGCAAAATCAGGTTTAATTTCTTCTGCAATTTCCTTTATACATTCCCAGTGCCTGAATTTATTTCGCAAAACTCCTTTTACAGTTGATCCAGGTATGTATGGTTGTCCTGTGACATAATCTAAAGTAAACCCAAGGGCAATTTCTTCTTTAATATCTCCCGTAGCATGGACATTGCCTATACCAATGAGTAATCCCGGATAGCTAGTTTTTAGGTTAAAGATCTGGTTTGCAGGAATAAATACTTCTTTATTACTTATGTGTATATATTCCCTAATACCATTGTTATACATATCAACATTTTGTTCCATTCTCTGTCTGGAACTTTTTAAATCTAGAGTTGTAGACTCTACCAAATCTTTATAATACTCAACATTAAAATAATAATTAAGGTTGCTGATCATCAAAAACACCTCCGTCATTATTTAAACTTTTCGGAGAAGTTTTGTTAAAATGGTAAAAATTCATAGCTAGCTTTAATGCAATAGCTCCATTAATAACTTCTTCTTTGGCAATGTTTTCCTGTCCATTTTTAATTTTTGACTTTGTAAATTCAAAAAGGTCCTTGTTGTTTGAATTTGGATCAATGAGTATATGAATTGCTTTAATTAATTTGCTTCTTTCAACACTGGCATCACCGTCATTACTAAAAAACGCTATAGCAGAAAGCAGCGAGCCCATACTGATTGCAGCTCCAAAGGTTGCTATTTGACCACGAAATGTTTTTTGTATTGTACCGTTTTTTGCAATACCCGTTATAGAAAGAACCTCATAAGCCTTAGGTATTAGATCATTTACTCTTCTCTTGTTCATAAATCACACCTCCTTAGATTGTGCGATTCTTTTTAATTTTGTATATCCGTAACCTATGGAAGCATTACCACCTATCTGTACTATATTATTTTCTAAAACTTCGTTAAAATCCGATAATATTTCATTATGATTAAGTATTACAAAATAAAAGACACTCTTGTGTGGAACAAATTCTTCATACCATAAATTTTCACTAATCCCATTAACTAAATAATTCCTAGCATTGACTGGTAATTCAAATTTCTCTAGTGTTTCTTTTGCTGTGATGGCATAATTTCCTCCAATTATTATATCAAGAAGTTCTTTAATTTCAACATCCTCAAGCAGCACTACAGGTAATCCCTCAA
The DNA here is from genome assembly GCA_008125075.1 of Acetivibrio alkalicellulosi. GTDB lineage: Bacteria > Bacillota > Clostridia > Acetivibrionales > Acetivibrionaceae > Herbivorax > Herbivorax alkalicellulosi. The sequence goes on from VLTH01000002.1 coordinate 2,270,292, forward strand.
TACTATTTATATCAATATTGTTAACAATAAAGCTGTCTTCTGGAATATCCAGTTTTACAGATAGTGGTAATGAATATTCATCAATGAATTTTATGTTCAGGTCATGTAGCAAACTTAGCAAATTATTTATAATTTCTATTGTGGTTACATTGGCATAAGAGACTGAGCCTTCTGAAACACGAAGAGGTCTTGAACATATGTTTGCATTAAAAAATTTATATTTACCTGCCACACTTTTGCTATTAGAAGAATTGTTTTCTTTTAAATCATTCTTAGATTCCTTGTTAGTCGATTTTCCAGCATCTGAACCAAAAATATCTATAATTCTTTGATCATCCTTACCCCAAATATTTTCAAAATGCTCTCTTAATGATCCCTTGATCCCAGAAGAGTAAATAGTTGGTGTTCCTAAAACAGGGTCTCTTTCTACTTCGTTGTCAATAATGTTATAACTTACATCACCACTTCCAACATGTAAATTTGTAATACAATCAATTCTATACAAATATGACCTCATTTAAATTAACCTCCCATAATAATTTTGTTTAGTCCAATTTGTGTACAGTGGGTATTTTCTTCAATACGTTGTTTGAATTCTTCAGCGTCATTAAGTAAAAAAACGCTTCCTGCTTGAATTAGTTTTACTAAGAAATCGTTTTTCCTCAGTCTTTTATAATAATTCTTTTCATTTAAGTTTGTAGAAATGTTTCTAAATTCTTTAATTTTTGTTATTGCCAAAAGACATTGCCTGTATATATTACTAGTTATATAGATATCTGATAGGGCATAAGCTTTGGGTTCATTTATCCTTGGGCTTGTCTTAATAAAGCTTGCAAATTTTGTATCAAGATCATTTTCTCTTTCTTCAAAGCTTACAGAAAATGCAGATTTCCCCTGACCCAAGTAAACCAGATATTTACTTTTGGGTTTTGTGTCAAGCTCGGTAAAACAGGCAAATGAAAAACCATTTTTTAAAATTTTATATTCTCTCTTAAAAAAACCATCTTTATCACTTAATTTTTTTATAACAACTTTTACATTAGAAATAAACAAGTTTGGATAAATCTTTGAATTATCAAGATTTACATAGCTATCTGCTAAATGATTTTTTGCCTTGTAGTCTCGTGGAAGTAATTTATCTCCAACTTTTTTATAATCTAAAAAGGGGGAGTAGCTATCTTTAATATGGTTTTTATGGTCAAATGGCGTATTTACATAATAACTAGAACTATCAGCAATAAAAACAGGTGAAATTCTCCTTATCTTTCCATAGTCCTGTTCGCTTTTTTGTGTAATATCAAAACTACTCTTCCCTACAGCCTTTTCATTTATTTCTTTTTCTTCTTCTGTATAACTAAAATCAGGTCTTATTATTTCTGACAAAATATAGCGAAGGGCACCCCATATAGTTGTTTGGGCAGGCATTTTTTCGGAGCGTATAAAATACTTGCCAGATTTTTGAGGTTTGACTTCTCCAAAATCAAAAGCACGCTCATTACCAAAAAAGTATGGTTCTAAGGGTGTAAACTTAACCAAATAACTACCCATTATACTTCCTCCTTTCCTGTTTCTACAAAAAATTTCAAAATCCTTAGGCAATCGTCAATGGTGCTCAAAACTTTTTCTTCAAAAGACAATTTCTCATGGCTTATTGAACATATTTCATCAGGGGTTTCACTGATATTTAAAAGTAATTCCTTTACTTGATTGATATAATTTTGATTTTTATCTAACATATGAATTTTACTGTCAAAAATATTATCAAACAAATTTGATATTAATTGTTTTCTGTTTTGATAAACTTCTTCTCTTAATGCCTTTATAAATAATACCTTAAAATTATTAGTTTTAATGGCAACTGATCTGAGGAATTCATTGCGCTTCTCAACTTCCCATTGGTATTTAAATAATTCAAGGATCATTTTATAAATTAAAGAACTTTTTGTTCTAGATATAACTAAACCAAAATTTTGTCCACTATGTTTTTTAATATTAATGGCAGTTGAATTTTTTTCTAGAATATCTTCTGGTGCTTTGGCTTTTCTGATATTCTTTTTTGCAACATCAAACAGAAGATAAACTGCTTCTGAAAAAGCTTCATAAAGTGGGTACTTGTAATAACAAATAGAAACACCAAAAGAAAGAGAAGGTTTTTTGTCTGAGTGGTTCATAAAAACTTCTCCAAATACTTCTTCAATATCCTGAAGTAATTCAAAAATACTACATCCTTTATCGTTTTCTACAGGTGCAAGAAACAATAAGTCGTCTCCTCCAGCATATATTGTTATTCCACCATAATTCTTTATTAATGGAACTGCCTTTAAAATATAATCAAAGCATTTTTCAGAAAATTCTATTCTTTCTTCATCGTTTTTGCATGATTTAATAATTTCGCCCATATTATCCCCATCTGCCTGAACAACTGCATAATATGTGTGCTTTTTCATTGGAGATTTTTTTATTCCAGCATTCGCAATGGATTTTAAGTCTTTTATTTTTTTGTCCTTATCTAAAAGAGGCCATTCTTCTGGTATACTATCATTCACAAGAAAACTTCTTTTTATCGAAGCGTTTTTGCTTTGTTGTTTTTCTTCCCCATCAGTTTCTTTGTTATCAAAAAGGCTTAAAATGTAATTCTCTTTCTCATTCTGATAAAAAGGCACTTGAAGTTCTAATCCATCAAGATAACATGATAACTCTATTAATGGATTATCACACTGAGCTTCTATAAAATAGATTCCCATATAATTTTCAACAAATTCTTTTATGTATGATTCCTTTTCTTTCTCTAAGCTTTCTGTCAAACCACTTACCAACTGGTCTTTTGATTTTGAAATTGCATTTTTAACTTTTGCAAGATAATCCTCTTGTGCAGAAATGATTATTCTGTCATGAAAGAGACCAACTCCCTTAAGCCCTGTCTGTATAATATTATTATGATCTAGTTTGAATCTAGGAGAAATAAATGCTGACAAAGGTACTCCATTATGTATTAGAAATTGGCAAATATTACGTGCAGTATAGGAAAACATATAACTTGCAGCCCAAAGTCCTGCTGGAGTTGAAGTTAAAGTCAATGTTTCATAAATAGGTCCCAAAGTAATCCCAATATAATTGTTCATCTTACTTCACCTCTTTCTTAATGGTCTTGTTTCCATTTGTAAGTCTTGTTATTTGACTGGATTTAAAAGATTTAAGATCTTCTCTTTTATTAAAGCTTTCAGAGAAATAATCCAGAAATTCAATCAAATTAAATTCACTAGAATCTGGGGTTGATATTTTTTTACCATTAAATTTGAATTCTTCACCAAACATCTTCTCATCAATTTCTTGAGGTAATATATAAACTCTATCCTTGTCCACCTTAAACAAAACTGGTGATTTAAACCTTTTGATTTTATCATGGGTTACGTCAACTCTAGTCTTTCTATCTTTATATTCAAAAAAACCTGGAAGGCCAAGCAATGCCCTAACAAATTTTTGGTTTGGAATGTCCTGTTTTTTTTCACAATCTGTTTTGCTTTTACAATCAGTATGTACATTATTGCATGGAGGCAATACTTTTTTCTTTATAAATGCCTTATCATTTCCTATTCCCTTTTTATGCATAAATTTAAATATTCGCCCTTTGTAATAATCCGTTTTATATTTGAATGTATAATTAAATCCTGACTTCATAAGATTAGACATTATCCATATATCCCCAAGTTTTGTATTGTAATCTTCCTGATTTTTATACTCAATGTAGTAATATGCAGGGTAGATTTCAGAAATTTTTTCATGAAGGTTAGGTAAGTCAGCTATTACAAATGACCCAAACCCTTTAGATTGACGTGTTCCAAAGTTGTTAATCATGAAGAACAAAGGAATGGTTTCAATCAAAACATCTAAAAGTCCAAAACTATTTACGGTTTTTTTGCAAAATGAAATTACAGTAAGATCTATTGGTTCATTATAAAATACTGTTTCCTTGTACGTTTTTCTTATATTATTGATTCTTTCATCTCCAGTGCCAGAAACCATATTTGCAAAATAAGATTGTGTAATTTTAGTACTTCCTGGTCTTTTACCGGCTTTAATTCTTTCAATATCATCTTCTATTGTAGTGCTTTTTATTGGTGTGCCTGTCGCTTCAATTCTCATCTTATAATTCAATGCATAATGCTTGTCTTTTTCTAAATACCATTCCTCTGGGATCTGTAAACCTTTTTTCTCCATCCACACATGGACGAATCTGTCTAATTTAGGTTTTACTTCTGTTGCACGCAAAGTAGGGTTATCCTGATAATGTTGGAAATGAATAATGGGCGTTAATTGTTGGAGCTTAAACTCCTTCTTGTATAGCATTTTATCCCCTCCTTAAATAAACTAATTGTTATGCTCTAATTAGAGTTTAATTTTAATTGGTCGAATAACTATCAGAAAAAATACAAACACTATAAAAACACTAAATGCAGTATATAACAAAATAGGGTGAATTTTTATCCAGCTATATAAATATTGGATCCACTCCAACTCTAGAATATATGATAAAAGCGTAGTAAGGTATTTCCAAAAAATCTGAATCAAAGATACAATCAATCCTCCAAAAGCAATAAATAATAAATATTTATTTGTTTTAATATTTTGATCAATATTCGATGCTTCGTATAGATTTTTTAGTTGTGACTCTAGTTGTTCTGTCTCTTTTTTGATATAAAGAGATTCGTGCATCATATCATATAATTCAATTCCTTGCTCCTGTGCTGTAACTTCAAAAAACAATAATTGATTTTTAAAGGCAACATAACGTTCGTGTAAGCTCATGATTTTTTTAGCGTTTTTATTGCTGATGGCATTCTTCTTCTCAAAGCCCTTAGAGATTTGGGCACCTTCTCTTTCAAAACTAATAATAGACGCTCTTTGCACTAATACAAGAATAGCCATTTTTATGTATAAAGTCAAAAATGGATTTATAACTGTACTTTGAGTATTCTTTAAATTTTCCTCCACTACACAAACAAGTGAATGATGTGTGATACAATAAACTGTTCCATACTCAATCCACCTGTCGTAAACATGTTTTTTTAAAATATTTATCATCATTTCCCTGTTCATACAAGATGGCTCCTTACCATCATCTATAAAAGCAAATGCATAAAGTAAGCAGGCAATATTCTCCTCTATATTCATTTTTTTATCTTTTGCACATGTCTCATAAGAATACTCATACTTACCATTTATATTTTCACCTATTTTGAGCTGTCCTGCAAATTTATTATCTCGAACAAGACAACATACAAACATCCTGTCATCTAGTATATTTGAGATATAAAACATCTTTTTCTTTGAATTAGAAGGTTTTTTAGAAGAAGTAATACCATATTTGCTCTTATCGCATTTTTTCTCACTAAATGAAATTATACCCTTTACAATTTTCGGCACATAATTAAGGCTAATTTTTTTATTATTTATTAAATCTTTTTTAAAATCATTTTCAAAAAGGTATTCTACCAAGTCATCACTTTCTGTTTTTCCAACTGCCTGCTTTTTTCCTTTGAGGTAAAGCCTAATTCCCAGATAATCAGCATATAATACATCATTTCTTCCTTTTTCTGGTAAATATGCTGCTGATATTCTTCTTCCTAGCTGATTTATCCTTCGTACATCATCCATAGTTCTTTTTTCAGGGTCATCAGGATTATATTCAGTTTCGTAAACCATGACTGCAATCCCAGTATTATAAATACTTAGGCTGATTTGATTAATAGAAAGGCTATACTCATGCTTATCTTTTTTAATAATATATTTAGACTTATTACTTATTTCATTAAATGAATAGTTCTTTACAACTGGTGTTTTTTTATCATTACCTATGCCAAAAATAACATCACAAACAGGATTATTAAAATATTGGTAGGTTGCATAATCCAACAAATACTCTTTTGAGTCTTTAGAAATGTCTCGAGTATTCCAGTTTGTAGGTTTCCAGAAATCCTTGTTTAAAACCTCTTCAAACTTTTCCATACTTATTTTCCCGTCGTCATTCCATATAAATGGAAAAACAAAAGTATGATAGCTGTAAGGAAATTTACCCATTGTATTTCCTCCATATTTCTGCCGAGATACGTACATCATCTAGCGGATGATGTCTTCTTGTATCCTTAAGCCCACTTAATATTTGTCTGTCCGCGAGTGGGTCGATACCTTTTACATAAAGTAACGTACTTAAATCAAGCAATGGAAAAGGTCCTAAGAAAATTCGTTCTTTCGTTGATTTCTCAACACATTTTCTAAATATTCCTGCCTCAACTGGATACTGAACATCTGCAATACACAAGGCATCTTGCTGGTATTTTATCCAAAAATGCCAAAATGCCTCAAGAAGCATTTCTCCATTTTCAAATTCAGTCAAATCATCTCCTAATAAAGGTAATACATTTTCCTTAGTCCATTCATCCTTTATTGTTTCGTGGGTTAGCCCCTGTATTTTTCCACAAAAAACATCAACTTCTACGCCTTCTTGGTTAACAACAATTGCAGCTATAGCAATTGCTTCACCATAAAGACCATCAGTTTCAGCATCAACAAAAAAATAGTGCAATTATGATTCCTCCTTTTTGCAAAATATAAATGTTTATAACATTGTAAATACCAAAGTATACTTTTGCTATTTTTAATTATTTTTTTTATAGGTAAAAAACTTTCATGTTACTTTTAAAAAGAAAACCATAAATCTTTGTTAAAATTATATTTTTGAAATTTACTTGTTATTGCAAAAAGTAATTACAAAAACATTATATACAATAAATGGTGTTAAGTCTATAGAAATTCTCCGATTCTTGCTGAAATTTCTTCTTTACTTAAAGAATATCTTCCTTCTTTTACCCAATCTGAGTAAAAATCAGAATAATTATAATTTGAAGATTTAAGCATATTGGAATTTAAATCTTTTAAAGATGCAGTATTTTTATATATAGCTATTATCTTCTTGAGATTTTTCAAAGTAATACTTTAGTAAAGACATAGTTAATAAAGGCTACTATGTTCGAAGATCTTTTTCTATAAACATTGTTGATATTTCTTCTAGAACAAAACTCATATCAACATCGAAATCAGCTGTAATATTGCAGGGGAAGTTATACTTTTTTTCTCATCTGTTATTAACCAAATTTTTAAATTTTTAATATCATAAACCCCTGCAAAGTATTGCACTTTTTAATGTAATGTCAACTCCTAATTATATTTTACTCTAGATTGCTCAAGTATAGATTTGTTATCAGGGAGTTAATTATCTGCCTGTAGAAACAAATCAAGCTTATCCAAATCTGATGCGACCTTAGATACTGCACCCTCTTAGTATATATATTGTAAAAGTTTATACAGAAAGGTTAAATTTTTATATAGTATTAAAATAATTTATACAGTATAATAAAATATTTTTTATCTAACTCCTATTTTTTTAGTTCCTTACTTTCTATGTAAATACTCAAGTTTACTTTTATGAGCTGATTAAGAAATTACATTCATGAACTAGAAAAGTTAAAACTAATTAACAGTATCTTAACATCTTTTCCTTTAAAGTCACTGAAAATGCTTTCTTGTGCCACTTTCATTATACCTGTGAGAATTCCTTGTTTTAATGATATATTGTCCTTAAAACCTTTAACCAAAATGCTTTTCATAAAATCTGTAACTTCTTTAAAACATCCTTCAATATATCCAGCTTGAATAGGGGTGTCATATTCATCTATTATTACATAACAGTCTTTTTTAAAGTATCTTTTAAGATACTTAGTTAAGTTTTTTATTACATCCGTATACTCTATTGTATCAGCCTTTACATCCATGACTTCATTATAGATTCTTCTTTCTTCATTACTTAATATTTCACTCTCTAATATATATTGATGCCTTTTATACTCATCTGAAATGGTTTTTTTCAAATTTATAAGTGTGTCATTCCAGTTGCTTTGTTTGGCATTCTTAAACGTCAAATACACAATAGGATATTTAGAAAACTCATTTTTATATTGCTTACCTGCTTTGAATATATTAAGATCTGAAAATAGATAACTTACATCTTCTTCTTCAAAATCATATTGTCTACACTTAGGTAGTTCAAAAAAATACTTTAACATGCTCATATTTAAAGTCTTACCAAACCTTCTTGGCCTAGTAATAAGTACTATTTGATCTGGTTTATCTATAAGTTCTTTAACTAATAATGTCTTATCTACATAGTAACCATTATTATCTATTAATTTTTTAAAATTATCTATTCCCTGAATTTTTTCCAAGTTAAAATGTATTGTATTGCAATGTGATGTTAGTTTTTTCAATGTCTATACGTTCTTTTTATAGCTTTTGTTACCGACTACTATTTAGTTGGAAAAAATTTTTATAGTTATTCTAGGTAGACCTTTGAGGGGTTTTTGTGTATAATAAAGTTAGCTTTTTTAAGGCCTTGAACCGCTACATGGGATGTATTGAAACACACCAACGTGGGCAGGAGCAGCAGCATTGACAACTTGAACCGCTACATGGGATGTATTGAAACGTGCCAACATCGCAAAGAGAGAGGATCGATTTTAAACTTGAACCGCTACATGGGATGTATTGAAACAGAGGAAATGAGTAGAAGACAGCTGCTTATTGAATCTTGAACCGCTACATGGGATGTATTGAAACGAAAGAGATGACCCAGCCGAAGCATTCAACGAAAATCTTGAACCGCTACATGGGATGTATTGAAACTCCTCTGTACTTGCCTTGTTTGGCAATACAGTTTTCCTTGAACCGCTACATGGGATGTATTGAAACTGTGCTACAGGTGTATACTTTGTATCGTCTGCAACTTGAACCGCTACATGGGATGTATTGAAACATTGTTTCAAGGGGCAGAATCATATCAATTACAACTTGAACCGCTACATGGGATGTATTGAAACTCCTCAGTGTGGTCTACGTTGCATTGTTTTTTCGCTCTTGAACCGCTACATGGGATGTATTGAAACTTTTTAGGGAAGTGACAATATCCTTGACCAGGTTCCTTGAACCGCTACATGGGATGTATTGAAACGACCATTTTGATTCTGCCCATAATGCAAATTCTTGTCTTGAACCGCTACATGGGATGTATTGAAACTTTAAATAATCAAAATCCATGTTTTCCTTATTATTCTTGAACCGCTACATGGGATGTATTGAAACTAATTATTTATCCCGGGATTTGAATCCAAGGACACACTTGAACCGCTACATGGGATGTATTGAAACTTTTGCAAAAATAAACTACTCTGGCCATTGTCTAAGCTTGAACCGCTACATGGGATGTATTGAAACTTGTCCACACTCGAGTAGTCAAACTCTTTCACTGGAACTTGAACCGCTACATGGGATGTATTGAAACTCATGCCCCAGTGCTTCTTGGAGTTCTGATAAAGACTTGAACCGCTACATGGGATGTATTGAAACGAGTATCTATTGCCTTGATTATACACTTCTAAACTTCTACTTGAACCGCTACATGGGATGTATTGAAACTCTATTTGTAAATAGTCTATTTCTTCTTTTAATTCCTTGAACCGCTACATGGGATGTATTGAAACTTAGAATTCTGTTTAGATGATGTAAAAAGAAAAATAGCTTGAACCGCTACATGGGATGTATTGAAACCCTTTTGCTGTATCTAATCTATTAAAATCTGGGATACTTGAACCGCTACATGGGATGTATTGAAACTAGTCTTTAATATATAATCCTAAAATGTATTCAATTCTTGAACCGCTACATGGGATGTATTGAAACAACTTATAAATGTATATATTAAATAATTTTGATCTTCTTGAACCGCTACATGGGATGTATTGAAACAACTTGTTCCGTTTTCTGCAAATGCTGCTATTGCAGCTTGAACCGCTACATGGGATGTATTGAAACTAATTTGCGTATGTGCTTTGATTAATACCAAGAATTCTTGAACCGCTACATGGGATGTATTGAAACAAAGCAAGCAATTGAATTTTATTATTATGCAAAGCTTGAACCGCTACATGGGATGTATTGAAACTGGTAATTCAAAAAGTCCTACTGGTCGTGGTTCTTCTTGAACCGCTACATGGGATGTATTGAAACTTTCTCCACTCCACACTAGTGAAGTCACTGGAATTCTTGAACCGCTACATGGGATGTATTGAAACGACTCTGTTGTATGTGTGTGAAAGTTCCCTTTCACTCTTGAACCGCTACATGGGATGTATTGAAACTCCCTTCTGATATGTTTTCCTCTTGTACTTCCAAAGCTTGAACCGCTACATGGGATGTATTGAAACAACTTAAAATTAGCCAAGGTCGTACTACCATCTCTACTTGAACCGCTACATGGGATGTATTGAAACAGTTTTAAAGAATCTTCAATGGAACCCGGTGCATCTCTTGAACCGCTACATGGGATGTATTGAAACTTCCTTAATTTCCAGTTATATGTTTACATTTTATACTTGAACCGCTACATGGGATGTATTGAAACTTTTCTAACCTTGACACTATTACATTGCATGCTCTGCTTGAACCGCTACATGGGATGTATTGAAACTAGACT
>VLTH01000002.1:2280973-2293658 GCA_008125075.1 Acetivibrio alkalicellulosi
AATTTGTTAACTTGATTTAATACATCTTTCCTCATTTTGTACCCCTTTCTTATCTAAGAATAGGTACAATTATACTAGTAATCTTTTGATAAAATCAGCTAAAGCGTACAAAGCAGTTGCAACAGTTATTCCATCAGCTTTTCCTAATACCTCAACTAATTTTTCTGTATTCCAAAATTTGTTTTTTAAGTCGACTAAGTGGCATCCAGCACCAAAATCAGGAATGCAAGCAAACCCACCTCTTGAAGTCCTTCCAAATAGCACCATTATGCTTGACCGACTTTCAATCATAATTTCAAAGTGACCTTCATGTTGTTCACACCTTTTAATAACACCCTCCCATTTTTCCAGCTCAGTTTCTGTTTGATTGACACATTCAAAATTCACTAAAATGCACACCCTTTCCATTAATTGTTTTAATATTACAACGTTTAAACTCTTTAATTACCAGCAAAAAGTGCACAAAATTGTGCACTTTTACTTTATAATTTTTGTGCATTTTCATATTATCATTTACATTTTTTCTTGAACCGCTACATGGGATGTATTGAAACTAGCTACTCCAATCATTCCTCTTGCATATCCAAAAGCTTGAACCGCTACATGGGATGTATTGAAACAAATCAATATCCTTGTTTGATGTGTTTTCAACAACTTGAACCGCTACATGGGATGTATTGAAACTTACCGAGGTATTCCCACCCTTTGCCAGTCAGTTTGCTTGAACCGCTACATGGGATGTATTGAAACATGAAACGGCTAAAATTCCAGAACAAGCATCTGAAACTTGAACCGCTACATGGGATGTATTGAAACTCATTATCCTTTATACTATACAAAGTATTGTCAATACTTGAACCGCTACATGGGATGTATTGAAACTTGCTATGCACTAGTTCCACAATAACATTATCAGGACTTGAACCGCTACATGGGATGTATTGAAACTTAATTTTTACTCTTACTTGGCGTAAAAGTTTGTACCTTGAACCGCTACATGGGATGTATTGAAACTTTACAGACAACCAACCCCATTGACGACCTGTAGCGCTTGAACCGCTACATGGGATGTATTGAAACAGTTTTCCCCTCTTGATGTACTCCATAGGATTAATAACTTGAACCGCTACATGGGATGTATTGAAACTATTGGAGAGAAACAAGCAAGGAAAAAAGACTGGTTCTTGAACCGCTACATGGGATGTATTGAAACCCAGAGCCGAAGCCGTAGCAATGCTTTCGGCGAAAACTTGAACCGCTACATGGGATGTATTGAAACAGCTGAAGAGATTGGGGGAAGGAAAGATGAAGAAACTTGAACCGCTACATGGGATGTATTGAAACTATTATTGGACAGCATTTGCCATAGAAAGAGAAGCCTTGAACCGCTACATGGGATGTATTGAAACAAAAATATGCTTGCTCCTGTCGGCACGTATACTAACTTGAACCGCTACATGGGATGTATTGAAACAGATGAAGAATTTGTGTATTACGGAGGTGCAGCAACCTTGAACCGCTACATGGGATGTATTGAAACATGTCGGTCTAGAAATTATATCAACCTTGAGCAAACCTTGAACCGCTACATGGGATGTATTGAAACTTTGTTACATTAATCCAAAAACAACCTTCCTCTCTCTTGAACCGCTACATGGGATGTATTGAAACCAGATGGAAAGAGGGAGAATTACAATTAGATATCCTTGAACCGCTACATGGGATGTATTGAAACCTTACAAATCTAACTGGAACCATCACACGGCCATCTCTTGAACCGCTACATGGGATGTATTGAAACATATACATCACTTCTCAATGGAATTTACTGTATATCTTGAACCGCTACATGGGATGTATTGAAACAGCCTATTTCTATAAACCATTCTTTTATTGTTTATCTTGAACCGCTACATGGGATGTATTGAAACGGTATAGACGGAGAAGGGGTATACGAATACGGTGACCTTGAACCGCTACATGGGATGTATTGAAACAGGATTTTGACAAAGGTAAATACAACATTCTTTGCTTGAACCGCTACATGGGATGTATTGAAACCTAGATTTAGGAGAGGGCAGCGCGAATGGTTGCTTTTTCTTGAACCGCTACATGGGATGTATTGAAACCCTGCAAGTGGATCAATAATTTCACCACATAAACAACTTGAACCGCTACATGGGATGTATTGAAACTAAACCCCTGTAAAGGGATTAAATTCATTACCTAAGCTTGAACCGCTACATGGGATGTATTGAAACGTGGACTAATAGATAAATTTATGAATCTTGATCCACCTTGAACCGCTACATGGGATGTATTGAAACTTTGGATTTAAGGTATATACATGTCATTTTCACTCTTGTGCCACTAAATAATGGAATATAAAGAACTAAAAAAATACCAATAGCATTGATGAATGGTTAGGTATTTAGTTAAAACTTATATTTTTGTTAGGAAACCAGAATAGAAGTTATTAGAATATTTATACCGACATTCTTATTGAGGAAGGGGTGTATAATACTCTTTTCATACTTCAATGGGGGATTTGGTACCCATTGAAGTATGAACATTAGAGGTAGCTTATAAGCAAATTTGTATTAGTTAATATGTATAGTCTATAAAAGCTCCATCAGATGTATAGTTAAAAGTAAATCTAGTACCACCATTTTTAGGTTCCAAAATTATCAGATAAATCAAGTCACTTAATTTATCTGATATCTCATCAGGTACTATAATACCAATAGATTGAACTTTTGTATCCTCTAAATTTTTGTCATCTGCCAAAGTCTTTTTTGCTTCTTCTATCAATTTCGGAATTTTTGTTACATCTACCTCGTCTAATTTAAACATAAAGTCACTTGGCTCTCCATTTTCAATTTCCAATGTTATTTCTGCTGTATCTTGCCAATATCCATTTGAATAAAAACTTTCTATTAATACATATGAATTAATGTCATTAGCACCAGTGCAAGAAATCATGTCCCCAACATCTTCTTGATACATTAGCAACACTTTATTAAATCCTGCTTCTTTTGAATACTTGTTTTCCAGTTTTTCAATAATTCCTTTTATTCCCTCTTCCGTCTCGAAAGAAGGCGTTTTTTCTTTGTTTACGGGTAAAGTACAAGCAGTAAGCAAAGCACTCAATACAAAAAACAAAAACACACCTTTACAATATCTTTTAAAAAGTCTTTTAAATTTCATGATTATAATCCCCCTAAAAATAATAATGCTTAATATACTATATAAATAAGTTTAAGTCAATATCGCATTTTGACAGCAAAATTTAACAACTGTTAACTTGCAACAATTGAAATCAAGGGGTTTTTTTGTTAATAATTATCTTGTTTTTACTTACTCCAAGGTTATTTTAGGAATGCTATATCTGTACTTCTTTTGATTCAAATCCTAAATCATTTATAATATGTCTCATAAATGCGCTATAAATAAAAGTCTAAAATCACATTGAACCATTGCAAAATTTATTGTCAAAATTATCATAAAATTAAAGGATAATTGAACATTATAAAGAATATAGTTTAATTATAGAATAAAACGCCAAAAATAAAACGGTTTTATAATTAATATGGAAGGAGGTTCAAATTAAAATATATAAATAAAAACAAAGGGGATGATTTAATGAAGTATTACGAACTAACTGCTACTGCCCATTTAAATGAAGATATTGCTTTCGACTATGCAGGAGCTGAGATTGGGCATTTACTTAGCAGAACCATGTTAAAACTTCCAGAACTCAGAAGATTACATAAGGAAAATACTTTTAAACACTACTGCTTTGGATCATTTTTTCCAATTGAAAAAGAAAAGGTGTATAAAAAAGGTAATGTCTATACATTTAAAGTGCGGACTTTAAATGAAGATTTCTCAGAATGTGTACGAAAAAATATAAAATCCATAAAAGACTCAAAAATAAATATACTTGCCGTTGAAGCTTCTCAAAGAAATCGCAGATATTTATCTAATATTTATTCAGTAACACCTGTGGTGGTGACACTAGATGAGAATAAAAGATGGACAAAAGAAGAAGGCTTTTTATATCTAACTGCACAACTGAAATCAAATCTTGAAAAAAAATTCAGAACATTTTATGGAGAAGAAATAGAGTCTAGTGATGATGCTATTAACAGGATTGAGCTTATGAATAAAAAGCCCATGATTGTTAATTACAAAAACACTAGAATTTTGGGAAACAAGTTTAAGATCTGGTTTAATGAAAATGAGGACTCTCAAAAACTGGCTTTTGTTGCAATGTCATGTGGTTTAGGCGAAAAAAATACTAGCGTTGGTGCAGGTTTTTGTATGGGAGGTCAAGATGGTTAAGGACTTGATCAATTTATTTAAAAAAGCATATGAACAAAATGGAGATAAGATGGTGCTTGATATATATAAGCCAAAGGAAGGTTTGTATATAAAAATAAATGAAGACAAATCCATAGAAAAGCTATGTATTAACAAAAATACACCTACAAATACAGAATTATATAAGTGGTTTAGAGATAGAGATTATTACAGTAATTTAGTTGATATGAATAAACCTGTTGACCCAAAAAAGAAAATACATAGTAATAATGTATATACAATTTTTATTAAGAAAGATGTTTTCCCAGGTATTATAGATGAAAAATCAGATAAAAAGCCATCTGACAAGCGATTAAACTTCGAAGATTTTACAACATATATAAATGGATATTATAATGTTTTAATTGATTCAAAAAAAGACACAACTACACAAGTTAATGAGTTTGATAAAACATTTTTGATGAATTTATTATGCAAAAAAGAAGATTTTGATGAGTTACTTTATAGTATCAATAAGGAGAACTTTAAAAATTATATAAAATTATTTTTTAATACGGATTTAGACTCTTATATTTCAGTAGGAAGAAAATACTTAATCCCCAAGATATACAATGATAATCAATATAACGTTATAGTAAACGACATCACTTTAGGGCTTTCAAATGATAATATGGGAATGAATGCAAAAAAACCTTATTTAGAGCATAAGAACACAAAATATAAAGTACCCTTTAGAATTACTATTGAAGAAGCTTTATTATCAAAAACAATATTTGATTGGTTTATGTGCCAGGAAACAAATGATATTTACATCCCAGAAGATTATGATTTTACAACAGAGCCAAATAGAGATTCATGTAAAGGTTCTTGTTATTACTTTCGTGTTAAAAAGAGTAAATCAGCTGAAATACAAGATTTTGAATTTATTTCTTCTCTTAACTCTGACATTGACTTTCATCTAAGAAATTATTTAGAAGTTGAAGGACTAGATAATGGGTATAAACAAAAGATATCCGAACTTGAAGAGTTAGTTAGTGAATATTTTTTTATGAAAAGTCTTAAAAACGCTTATTTTCAAGAGGTAAAAGATATAAAGGTCAGAGGTTTAAAAAAATCAGAAGATCTAAAAAACATATTGATTATAAATCTTACATCTTTCCATAATTATTTTAAAAAGTCTAAATTACAATACTTTAAAGAAACAATAGGAAAAGTTAGTGCTGATGTAATGCAGATACTTTTTAACAGTATGGAAACTGTGGGAACAAAAAAAATTCAAAATGCATTTAATCTAAGAATGTCTATATTAAACCACTTTAAGATAGGAGGGTACAAAATGGGAGATATAATAACACCTATTCGAAAAGAAATATTTGAGAAGATAAAGGGTCAAAAGGAAAGTGTTATTAACAGTGATGAGGAATTTTACTTTTTGTCAGGTCAAATTGCCTATTACCTTTTTACAAAAAGTAAAGCTCAAAATAGAAAATACAACATGCTAGAACCATTTTTCAGATCTAAAACCTGTAGCGAATTTAAAAAACAGCTAAATTATATTTTTGATTATTATAAACATGAAATATCAATAGATGATACAAAATTTAGAACTCTTTTAGGTATGGTTGAAGGCTATGACGCTAATGTAGGGATTTGTGATAAAAAAGATATGTTTATGGCTGGATTTTTAGCAAAAAATATAATGTTTACTAAGAGGGAGGAAATGTAAATGAAAAACAGAGTGTATGGAATTATTGGGATTAAAAGTGTTATGTCCAATTGGAATGCTGATTTTACAGGAAGGCCAAAAACAATAGGAAATGGTGAAATATTTGGAAGTGACAAGGCTTTAAAGTATTCTATTAAAAAATACTGGGAAAATCGAGGAGACAAAGTCTTATACATAAAATCTTTTAAAGTTGAGCAAAAGGGTGAGGAGAAGGAAAAAATTCAGCCAAGAGACTTAGCAGAAAGATATGAGCAATTATTTGAAAATCTAAATGATAAGGAACCTTCAAAAAAAGTATTGAAGAACCTTTTTTCTGCAATAGATGTATTGAATTTTGGAGCTACTTTTGCAGAGAAAAAACAAAACATAAGTATTACAGGAGCAGTTCAAGTTGGACAGGGTTTTAATAAATACAAGGATAGCAGAGTTGAAGTTCAGGATATTTTGTCTCCTTTTAGAAATTCAAATGAGAAAAGTGAAAATGCTGATGCATCAACGCTAGGAACAAAAATAATGAGTGATGAAGCACATTACTTTTATCCTTTTGTAATAAACCCCGAAAACTATAATTGCTATTTAGAAATGGGTATTGAAGGCTTTACAGGATATACAAAGGAAGCTTACAATGCATTTAAAGAAGCAAGCTTATTAGGTGCCACTGCATTAAACACTAATAGCAAGATGGGATGTGAAAATGAGTTTGCAATGTTTATTGAATGTAAAGAAGAAAGTAAATTATACTTGCCTGATTTGTCTCAATATGTGGATTTCTCAAAGGGAGATGATATAAGTAATATAGATATATCAAAACTTGATTTTATTGAAAAGTTTAGCAATGATATAGACTCAATAGAACTATATTATAACCCCTGCTTTATTCAAGTAAAAACAGGACTTAGTAAAGTAAAGAAATACAACATTTTTACAAAGGAAGAGATATGATATGAATGGATTAAAGTTCAGGTTATATGGAAAAACAGCTTTTTTTAAAAAGCCTGATGTAAATTCCTTTGTGTATTTTACATATAACAATATTCATAAAATTGCCCTTCTAGGTTTACTAGGCTCAATTATAGGATTTAGTGGGTATTCATTGCAATACGATTTTAATAAGACAAAAAAAGATAATAATATGGATTATCCAGAGTTTTATGATAAGCTTAAAGATTTTAAACTAGCCATTGTTCCTATTAGCAAAGGAGGAGGCTTTCCTAAAAAGATTCAGCAATTTAATAATGGGGTTGGATATGCAAGTCGTGAAGAAGGAGGAAATCTCATTGTTCGAGAACAATGGTTGGAAAATCCTTGTTGGGAGATTTATATACTTGAAAACGGTTCTCTAGAATATAAAAAAATAAACGAATACTTAATTTCCAGCAAGTGTGTTTTTATGCCCTATCTTGGTAAAAATGATCACATAGCATCAATTGATCAGGTAGAAGAAGTGCTAATAAGTACTCCAAGCGACCTATATATTGACTCCCTTTTCCCTTATACAAAGGATGTGGAAATAGGTACTTTCCCTAAAAATGATGAAGATGATATTGTATTGTTTAGGGAAGTTTCACCAATCTCTTTAAATAAGGATTATAATTTTTATGAGTTTGTTGAGCTAATGTATACAAATCTTGAAGTTATAAATATTGATACTATAAAAAATGTATACTCATGCAATGAAAAAAATCTGGTGTTTATATAATCTAAAAAATATATAAGGGACAGGCTTTAAATACCATATTTGAAGGTACTTGTCCCTTATAAATACTTACTTTTTTGATCTAAATGGGGTTTTTAGGAGGTGAAACATGCCAAAAGATATTTATTTATATACTTTAGAGGAGTTGGTTTTAGATCACGAGGACTTTATAGGCCATACTGGTAAAAATGGTAATGAAAACGAAAAGTTATCAGAACATTTGATGCTAACTTTAAATTATTTTGAAAAAATTATAGAAAAGAAAAACTTGACTCCCATTCTCCAAAATTTATTTTCTCTATTTAAATTAAAACAAAACAACGAACATATTAAGATACATAGTCTTATTAGAGAGCTTTTTTATAATGCAATTGCCTTACATGATATAGGAAAAATTAATCCCCTATTTCAAAAAAAAATAAAGAATGTAAAATATATAAATTATTCTGATGTAAATCTAAAAAACAGCGAACATTCAATGCTATCTGCACTTATTTATATAGATATTTTTGAAAAAAAGATTGGCACTATAAAAGACAGAGTTGCTAAATACTTTTTAAAATATTTTATATACTCTTTTGCTTGTTCAATTTCAAGGCATCATAGCTATTTATATAAGCTTGATGATTTTATTGAAAAGCTGGAGAATTGTAGGTTGAATTTTTCTATAATAGCTAACGACATAAATTATAAAAGTGATACCTTGTTTATAAAAAAACATTCAACAAATATGTTGGAGTTGTTCGACCGGTGCCGTAATAATTGGGAGATTGACGAAATAAGCTTCTACATTATAAACAAATTCCTCTATTCTCTAATTGTATCTAGTGATTTTTATGCAACATATAATTTTTATGAAAAAAAAGAACCTCAAATGGAGCTTATTGATAATGTAGAAGAGTTCTCTAATAAATACTGCTCAACAAGTTTATATAAGTCTATTGAAAAATATAAGCTTGGAGAAAAAACAAATTTAAGTCCTATAAATACTTTGAGAACAGAAATGTTTGTTGAAGCAGAAAACAATCTTTTATCTCAATTAACAAAAAATATATTCTTCCTTGAAGCACCTACGGGAAGCGGAAAAACTAACACATCAATAAATCTAGCATTAAAACTTATTGAAAGCAATAAAGAGTTAAACAAAATTTTTTATGTTTTTCCTTTTAATACTCTTGTTGAACAAACAGCAGAAGTTTTTAGTGATATTTTTGAGAAAGGAAAAGATTTTGCCATTATAAACTCAATTACACCTATAGTTGTTAGGGATAATGTCATAGATGAAGAAGATGAAAAAATAGATTATGAAACTAGCATTTTAGACCGGCAATTTCTTCATTATCCAATAATAATCACTACTCATATTAATTTATTTAATTACCTCTTTGGAAATGGAAGGGAACTAAATTTTCCAATTACGCAGCTTTGCAACAGTGTTGTAATACTAGATGAAATTCAAAGCTACAGAAATAAAATATGGAGTGAAATAATAAACTTTATTTCTAGATATGCAGATATACTAAACATTAAATTCATAGTAATGTCAGCCACTTTGCCAAGGTTAGATAAACTTTTATTTAATTCAGAGGCGTTTGGAATACTTATAAAGGACAGAGAAAAATACTTTAGCAATCCTATTTTTAAAGACAGAGTAAAAATAAATTTGAGATTTTTAGAAAAAGGTAAAATTGATCTTGTAGAAATAGCTCAATTTATCAAGGAAATTATTCACAATAACCCTAACAAAAAAATACTGATTGAGTTTATAAAAAAGCAAACAGCTAGAGATTTTTATAATATTATTAGCAGTGATAAATTAAATGTAGAAGTAGTGGAGCTCACAGGTGATGATAACAAATACTTTCGTAACAAAATACTTCAGGACATAAAATCTTCAAACGGAATTATTGTTGTTGCTACACAAGTGATAGAAGCTGGTGTAGATATAGATATGGATATGGGATTTAAGGACATATCCATGATAGACTGTGAAGAACAATTCATGGGAAGAATAAATCGATCGTGCAAAAAAACTGGATGTGAAGCATATTTTTTTGATTATGACGACACTAAAAATATTTATAGAGAAGACTTAAGAGATGTATTAGACATTAAGACAGACAAAGGAAAAGAAGCTATTGACACAAAAAACTTTGAAGAGTATTACAATTTGTGTTTTGAAAACATAAGACAAAAAAATAATGAACTTAATAAAAATAACTTAAATAATTTAATGAATTATCTAAGATATTTGAATTATATCAATGTATCATCAAGAATGAAACTAATATGTCAAAACACATTTCAAATTTATTTAGAGTATGAAATAAAATTTCAAGAAACCTATATAAGCGGTAAAGAAATATGGGATGAATACATTAAGCTTTGTGATAACAGAAATTTATCCTATTCTAAAAAGAAAATCGAATTATCAAAGGTTATGGAGAAAGTATATTTATTTACATTCAATCTTATAGCTAACGACGATGTTAGTATATCTCAATACCCATATATAAAAGGATTCTACTATGTAGAAAACGGAGACCGGTTTATAGATGAAAACGGTAAATTTGACAGGGCGAAGTTTGAAGAAAGTAGTGGAGGTATTTTTCTATGAAATTAACGGGTACAATAATAAACTATTATTTTCACTGTAAACGACAATGTTGGCTCTTTAGTAATAGAGTCAATCTTGAAGATAATAGCGAAGATGTCCATATAGGAAGAATACTTCATCAGATTGAACATGACAGAAAAAAAGATACAGAAATTAAAATTGACAATATAGCTATTGACAGAATTACTCCAGAGTATTTAATTGAAATTAAAAAATCTGATGCTGATGTTGAAGCTACTAAATGGCAAACATTATTTTATCTAAAAGTTCTAAGTCAAAAAGGTATTCATAGAAAAGGAAAAATTGAATTCCTTGAGAAAAACAAGCAAGATAAAAAAGTAATTTTTGTGGAACTTGATGAAAATGCCATAAAGAAACTAGAAGATTTAGAAAATGAAATTAATGATTTGGTGAGTGAAGCTACTCCACCAAATGCAATTAATAATTCCAAGTGCAAAAAATGTGCTTATTATGAATACTGTTACATATAAGGGGGTTGATGAAGTTGAAGGAACATGCCAGATATATTTTTTCAGCAGGTGAATTAAAAAGAAAGGATAGTTCTATTGTTTTTAGAAATGAGAAAGGACCGTTTTATTTACCTATCAAAGATACACGAGAAATATATTGTTTTGCAGAAGTTTCGCTAAATAGTAAATTTCTTGATATGATATCTAAGGCAGGTATAACTATTCATTTTTTTAATTATTACGGTTATTACAGTGGTTCATATTATCCCAAAGATTATCTTGTAAGTGGATTACTAACTATAAAACAGGCAAATGCATATGAAAAAAAACGACTAGAAATTGCTAAAGCAATAGTAAAGGGCATAGCAGACAATATACACACAGTACTTTATCATTATTACAGGCATAATAAAACTCAACTTAAAGAATATTTAGATTGGCTTAAAAATACAGTACCCAATCTTCTTGAGCCAGCAACACGCATAAACCAAATATTGATGGTTGAAGGACAAATCTGGGGAAGATTTTATGATAGTTTTAAACACTTTTTACCTTCAGACTTTATTATAAATAAAAGGATAAAGAGACCTCCCGATAACCCAATGAATGCCCTTATTTCATTTGGAAATAGCCTTTTATACAGTAAAACAGTTTCTTTAATTTATCATACCCATTTAAACCAGTCTATAAGTTTTTTACACGAACCTGGAGAGGGCAGATTTTCTTTAAGTCTTGATCTTAGTGAAGTATTCAAACCTATTGTTGTATTTAAAACTATTTTTGAGAATGTAAATAATAAAAGATTGAGAGTAGAAAAACATTTTGAAAAGAAGCTTAATTATTGTTTACTTAATGAAGAAGGTAAAAAAGTATTTATTAATTCCTTTGAAGATAGAATTAATGAAGTTTTTCTTCATACTAAGCTAAAAAGAAAAGTTACCTTGAAAACTGCTATTAAATTAGATGGATACAAGCTAATAAAGTTTATTTTAGAAGATAAGGAATTTAAACCTTTTAGGAGTAGTGAAGGAGTATGAGTAATCAAAAAAATTATAACTATGTTTTTGTATTTTATGATGTTGGTGAAAAAAGAGTTAATAAGGTATTTAAGGTTTGCAAAAGATACTTAAAGCATCATCAAAATTCAGTTTTTCGTGGAAATATAACTCCATCTAATATTATCGCTTTGAAAAAAGATATATCTAAAGTAATAGATGATAAAGAAGATTATATAACAATTATAAAAATGCTAAATCAGGCAGGATTTGAAGAAGATACAATTGGAAAGAGTAAAAATAGCGAGTCTATTTTTATTTGATTTTTTCCAAGTGCTAATATAAATACTTAGCTTTAAGCTGCCTGTTAAAAGGCTTTTAATAAATTTGATTTAGTTATTATATTTAGCTGGAAATTTTTTTTGTAATTCTTATATATAGACCTTTAGCGAGTTTTTGTGTATAATGAAGTTAGCTTTTTTTAAGCCTTGAACCGCTACATGGGATGTATTGAAACTATTGTTTTTGATTTAATGCAGTTATAGCTTCAACTTGAACCGCTACATGGGATGTATTGAAACTGGGTGAATCTACTACCAGTTCCAGTACTACCATAAACTTGAACCGCTACATGGGATGTATTGAAACTCGTTAAAGTTAAAAGCATCAAGACTACCTGAATAACTTGAACCGCTACATGGGATGTATTGAAACGCAGGATTGAGGGAGGGAGAACAGTTGAAAAAATACTTGAACCGCTACATGGGATGTATTGAAACATTTCAATGCAAACTTGGTTGAAGAAATAGACCTTTCTTGAACCGCTACATGGGATGTATTGAAACTTCGACTCGTAGA
>VLTH01000002.1:2293758-2364131 GCA_008125075.1 Acetivibrio alkalicellulosi
CTCTCAAAGAAATCAGTTGTCCGTCTGCATCTCTTGAACCGCTACATGGGATGTATTGAAACAGCTCAATTCCGTTGACTATTCGAGTTTTAGCTCCTCTTGAACCGCTACATGGGATGTATTGAAACGTAGATATGATTTATAGATATGGTAAGCCTGATTTACTTGAACCGCTACATGGGATGTATTGAAACATCAAGAAATATCCTTGTTGGTTGATATAATGTATCTTGAACCGCTACATGGGATGTATTGAAACCTTGCATAACCACTTGCCATGTAAGACATAGCTATTCCTTGAACCGCTACATGGGATGTATTGAAACTTTTTACCTCCAATTCTTTGACTTGCTGTGCTTTCTTCCTTGAACCGCTACATGGGATGTATTGAAACTACCTATCATTAAATTTTTCTTCTAATAAAGACATCTTGAACCGCTACATGGGATGTATTGAAACCCTCCTTTCCCGTTAAGTGTTATTTAGTCAAGTAGCTTGAACCGCTACATGGGATGTATTGAAACTACTACCATCTCTACCCCACATTCTCAATATTGCATCCTTGAACCGCTACATGGGATGTATTGAAACTCTTCTTGTATATCTATCCTTTTAACGGTCTCACTTGCTTGAACCGCTACATGGGATGTATTGAAACCTTATATAGTCTGTTATTTCTCCAACAGTAAAAACTTGAACCGCTACATGGGATGTATTGAAACAAGGGGTTTTAACCTCTTCACCCTCGTTAAATTTTAACTTGAACCGCTACATGGGATGTATTGAAACCAAGAAGGTTGCTCACGCTACATAGCTAAATATATTCTTGAACCGCTACATGGGATGTATTGAAACTATACTAAGTTTGTAACATCCTTTTATTTCTACATCTTGAACCGCTACATGGGATGTATTGAAACTATTTACCTCCTGTTATTAACAAAACTGAAAATATTCTTGAACCGCTACATGGGATGTATTGAAACTGAAAACGAAAATCTGAGCCACCTCCGTAGTTACTTACTTGAACCGCTACATGGGATGTATTGAAACAATTCTCTAAGTAGGTCTATGGCGTTTTGCACCTCTTGAACCGCTACATGGGATGTATTGAAACTTGTTTGGATGTTTTATAATTTTTGTTCCTGTATGGCTTGAACCGCTACATGGGATGTATTGAAACCTAGTTCCTCCACCACCATATATAGGTTGTAAATTCACTTGAACCGCTACATGGGATGTATTGAAACTGAACATAATAACTATCTATGGAATATTGCTCCATACTTGAACCGCTACATGGGATGTATTGAAACTCCTTTAAAACCACAAAATTAATTTAAAAGGAGACTTGAACCGCTACATGGGATGTATTGAAACTCCTCTAATGGATTTCTTGGTTTTTCAGGTTCTTTCTTGAACCGCTACATGGGATGTATTGAAACAGTTCTTTTTTGTACTTCGCCTCGTTGGCACTACGCTTGAACCGCTACATGGGATGTATTGAAACAAGCTACACTAATAGTGCTTCAAGAAATAGAAAAACTTGAACCGCTACATGGGATGTATTGAAACCGTACTCCCTTTCAAGTCCTGAGTTAACTAACTCCTTGAACCGCTACATGGGATGTATTGAAACCTAATTGGACTTTTGTAGTAGGAACAACAGGGTTAACTTGAACCGCTACATGGGATGTATTGAAACAGAAACTAGGCCCCACATTTTCAAACACATTTAGCTCTTGAACCGCTACATGGGATGTATTGAAACATTATCCACTGTTCTCCTTTGCTATCCTCAAGTAGCTTGAACCGCTACATGGGATGTATTGAAACATTTTTAAATAAGTCTTTTGTTTGAAACCTTCATAACTTGAACCGCTACATGGGATGTATTGAAACACGCCTGTTTTTCACCGTCTGACTATACAGATACGTCTTGAACCGCTACATGGGATGTATTGAAACCGGCTTGATTGCTAGTTCCAAGCATTTCTTGTAATTCTTGAACCGCTACATGGGATGTATTGAAACGGTTTTGGAGTCTGAGAGGTTTGGAGGTGCTGAAGTCTTGAACCGCTACATGGGATGTATTGAAACAGGATAATATTTCTAAAGCGTTTACTTTTTCCATCCTCTTGAACCGCTACATGGGATGTATTGAAACTAGTGCTTATTATGTATTGCAAGTACTTTTTTGTTTATCTTGAACCGCTACATGGGATGTATTGAAACCTTTTGGGGCGATAGGTGAATTCGGAATGCAGTACACTTGAACCGCTACATGGGATGTATTGAAACTGTTAATCCCTCTTTAAATTCAATATTTCTGTGTTGTCTTGAACCGCTACATGGGATGTATTGAAACCTCCTTCCTTAATTCCATTTCTTTATTTGCATTGTCTTGAACCGCTACATGGGATGTATTGAAACTATTTTTGTCGTATATACATTTTAGAGTATCTTAACTTGAACCGCTACATGGGATGTATTGAAACTTGTCGATGTACCATCTTGCAGCACTAGCACTTGCTTGAACCGCTACATGGGATGTATTGAAACAGTCGGCTTGGTATGTGGTTGTAACCTTCGGATAACTTGAACCGCTACATGGGATGTATTGAAACACAATACCTTTGTGTTCCTAAGTCTCCTGAAATATCCTTGAACCGCTACATGGGATGTATTGAAACGTATCGATTGTATCCAAAAATGCTTTTGTATTGGCGCTTGAACCGCTACATGGGATGTATTGAAACCTGCCTAATAGAGTTGCTAGAAGTACGGCTGATAAGCTTGAACCGCTACATGGGATGTATTGAAACTACATAATTTAAAATGTTCTTCACAACAAGCATCAACTTGAACCGCTACATGGGATGTATTGAAACGTGTATTTATATTGTTTCTTATCTATCAGATATCCCTTGAACCGCTACATGGGATGTATTGAAACATAGGTTTTTCACTTCTTTCTTCTCTGAGATTTTCGCTTGAACCGCTACATGGGATGTATTGAAACTATTTACATAATTTTGAGAACCTGCAGAAAGAATTACTTGAACCGCTACATGGGATGTATTGAAACTATATAATTATACTGTCAATTAAAAATGTCCTTTCTTGAACCGCTACATGGGATGTATTGAAACATATCCTAACGTATTCAAAAAACAATCTACTCCTACTTGAACCGCTACATGGGATGTATTGAAACCAGTAATGCAAGCACTTATTATGGTATAGTTTGTAGCTTGAACCGCTACATGGGATGTATTGAAACTTTCTTTAGCCAATCTTTTACATGCTCTTATGTTTCTTGAACCGCTACATGGGATGTATTGAAACTTAAACCACCTAATAAGCCTTTAAACATTACATCACCCTTGAACCGCTACATGGGATGTATTGAAACTAATTGGGCAACATATCCCAATTATAAGCTTTATATACCTTGAACCGCTACATGGGATGTATTGAAACAGACCATACTTACAAGCTCTTAATTCAATTCCTCTACTTGAACCGCTACATGGGATGTATTGAAACCTGACAATAAGCCTTATAACTTGCATGTCTGGGCTTGAACCGCTACATGGGATGTATTGAAACGCAGGGTCATATTCGTCCTCATGTCTTTTTACATGCCTTGAACCGCTACATGGGATGTATTGAAACCTGGATAAAGAGGAGTATAATACTCATCTTAACCACTTGAACCGCTACATGGGATGTATTGAAACTGCTTATTTTCCTTTGTAACTCCGTATACGTTCCAACTTGAACCGCTACATGGGATGTATTGAAACTATATTTTTCTTTGCCTAGCCCATCTTTTTTGAACACTTGAACCGCTACATGGGATGTATTGAAACGTGTCTATACCATCAAAGCCAGAAAAATCAATCAAGCCTTGAACCGCTACATGGGATGTATTGAAACTTGATTGCTTTTTGTACTGCATTTAGTTTTAATGGAACTTGAACCGCTACATGGGATGTATTGAAACTCTTTTTTCTCTAACTGCTTCTTAAGTTCTATAATTTCTTGAACCGCTACATGGGATGTATTGAAACATTAGTAGGTCTGATTTGTTTAATTTAAATACTTTTCTTGAACCGCTACATGGGATGTATTGAAACTCCGCTGTATCTTCAGCGCTTACTGCCACAGGAGTTCTTGAACCGCTACATGGGATGTATTGAAACATCTTTCAGCTATCCACTGTTGACTTTTGTCCTGACTTGAACCGCTACATGGGATGTATTGAAGAAACTAATGTTGGAAATAAAAAAATGGTGCCATTTTCTTGTAAGTTCTGACCTTCGGTAATGGCTCTTCCTACTGTCACTATAGTTGGCAAAAATACTGCTGGAAAAGAAACTGGACAAAAACATTTAAAAAAAAAAGAAAATAAATATATAATATTACTAGTAGCTTCTTTTTGGAATGTTAAAGAAATGAATATCTCAGGAAAAAGTGTTCAACCTGATATAATTGTAAACGGAACTGAGTTGGAACATTATATGAATCCAATTATTATAGAGTAAATTTTTTTCATAAAGTAATTTTATATATAGGAGATGGTCAAATTGCACAATCCTTTTGGTATAATAAACAAAATAAATATAACAAAGCCTTATCAACATTATAAACATTCTGGAACTCTAAATCTATCAAGTATTTTTATTCTTTTGTTACTAGGTACAATAGGAACACTTATTTTAAGTATTATATATAGCTATGCTATTCATTATATACCACTAATAGCTTTAAATGTTATATGTACAGTTTTTTTCGGATATTTTACAGGTTTAATCATTGGGCATAGTGGTAAAATTTCAAAGATACGAAATAATACTGTTTTAATAATTTACGGTATAATATTTGGACTTTTTGCTGTCTATATTTCCTGGGTTGTATGGCTATATGAATTATTTCAGCGCCAAGAATTGATTTTTAATCCAGTAGCTATTCTAAATATTATGCAATTTCTTTCGATAGAAGGCATATGGAGCACTAATTCATATACACCTACCGGTTTTTCTATATATGTTATATGGTTTGTAGAAGCTGTTATTATTCTATGTACTACAATATATGGGGCTGCAACTTTTTTAAAAACTAATGTTTTTTGTGAAAAGTGCAATGCATGGGTAGAAAATAAATATATACTTCCTAATTTGAACTATACATATAACCCTACTAAGCTGACTAATTTAATACAACAAGGTCAGTTCTCAGCAATATCTGATTTAAGAGTTCAAGAACCTGCCAGCAATCTTTATACATCAGTAGAATTGTCTAAATGTTCAAAATGTAATGACTTATACTTATTAAAAGTCAACACTATTAAATTAATATTAAAATCCAATGGAAATGTAAAACGAGATGAAACTATTATTGTTGAGAATATGATTATTGATAGCGAAATATATAATTCAATTAAGACTTGGGGTGAAGAGAGGTCTTAGCCTAGAAGCTGCACAATGGGTGAATTTTATTATTGTTATGCCTTAACCTTTGCAAGCAGTGCCTTTGTCCCTACCGACAATATGCCCTCAGGACTTAGGCTTTTTGCACAAAACCAACCTTTGACCCATATATCTAATCCCTGATTATTAAGATATCCATTTACCTGCTTAAGATCTCTTTGGTGGTATTCTTCTCCATACCATCTTTTTAATTCAATTACGTATTTACTTTGATTATGTAATTAAAATATCCAGCCTTCTCTCTTCCGATATCTGTAATTCTTTTAATTCAAATTCTGTTACAGGATACAAGACAATACCTCTAGTGAACTAATCTCAAAACTACTTGGCAGAGTATTTCTTCTTCAAAATATTAATGTTATCTAATGCAACATTGAGTTGGCTCAATGCTTCCATTGATTCGCGGGATGACTGACGATCCAATGTAATGGCTAAGCCGCAACCTGCACACATAAAGTCATCGCATCCAAGAAGTTGTGGTATAGATATTTCAATAAAAAAGTCGCATTCCGGACAGTTCAACCCTTGACGTTGTGATTTTTTATCATTCATCATAGTACACATACCCTCTCTTTCATAAAGATTAAGTCACTTATTTTAAGAAACTTTTCTAGTTCATTTTTATTTGAATAATACATTTTGTATCCAATACTCCGTCACTGAAGATAACAGTTATATCAGTACTTTTAATTGTTTTATTGGAATTATATACTGAAAATTTTGCTTTTCCATATTCATTTGTAATCTGCTTTTCTGGAGCAACACAAAAATTTTGCTCATCTGTTTTAAACCTGGCATAAATATATTTACCTTCAATTGGCTTACTGAAACTGTCAAGTAAGGTTATTGTTATATCTTTAGGACAATTATCCGTAAGGACTACTGTCTTTCTATCTATCTCTAATGTATTCTGTAAAACTTTTGTAATCCCAGTGCACGCCTCTTGTGCTAATCCAATCATTCTTGAAATCCCAGCAGGGATATCGGATTGTTTTACAACCATATGAGCCTTTAAGTTTGAGGAACGATTAGGGGATAAATCATTACTCTTTTGATTTAAAGGAGACCACATTGCTTTTATGGATTTTTCATTGAAATCATCCTGAATTAAATTTTCTTTATGATTAGGCTGTAATCTTGGAGGATTTAGAGATTTATTTCCCCTAAATTTTCCTAAAATATTGATTTCCATATCAAATGTTGCTTCACTTACTTTTAGTAAAGGTAAAGGTATTAAAGAGATAATGGGTATTTCTATAAAGTGTTCCAGTTTCACACCTTGAGGACTTGTAGTATTGTATTTAAAACAGATCGTCTTAAGTTTTCCCCACTCAAATTCATCATTGTTATCTTCATTGTTTTTTTTATCAAACCCAAAATTCCTTATATAATCAACAAATTGTATGGCAGCGTAAAAATCAGCGTCAACTGTAGCAATCAAAGGAGTGGCAAATAATTTATAGAGGTCAAAAACCTGGTCAAACCGAAACTCATTTTGAGCCATTTATACTTCTCCTTTTTCAATTATTATCACGAGTGAAACGCTGAATATCAACTTTAGTTTTATTTCTATCTTCCTGAACAACTATATCCCAATTGTATTCACACCTCTTTATACCCACACTAAAATTATAAAACTGTTCCGACTTAGTATCCTCTGGACCTTGAATCCTACCTACTAAAGTCGGTACTAAAATAGATTTTTTATATTCTACAAGATTATGCAAAATTTGCTTCCACCAACTGATTGTATATGTTTTTAGTATTCTTTGTAAATTACTTATTACTTGATTATTTAATCTCATATTAACAATATCTTCATGTTGAACAAATTTTTGCATTAATATTTTTACTAAGCTATCTATAACTTCTTTTTCAGGTTTTGTCGACAAGGAAACAAAACTGTTTGTTACTGCAAAATTGCATAATGTTTTGATGATTTCTTCAGAAAGATAGCGCACCCAACTTGTACTATTCAAGAAATCAGCAATTTGCTCTATATTATATATTATATTTTCATCATTTTCCTTAATATGATCCTGAAGTACTTTTATAATCTCGTGGGATGCATCAGTAGCAATTTGATCTGCAACACTTTCAAAAGCTTGTCGATAAAATTCTAAGGAATTATAAACCTTTTCATCATTTTGTATCTCTTCGACTATTAGCTTAAAATCAATTTTCAACTCGTCCAATACACTATTGGGAACGGGAAACTCCTTCAGCAAGCCTGAGGGATGATCTCGATAGTGCTTAGCCAACTCTAGAGAATATCTGTTTGCCACATCTTGTGCCTTAGATATGTCACACAAAATGGAAGCCAGTACATTGTATAGTTTAGGAATTACTGGTGTTTTGTTATCCATTTTTTTAATTCCTTTCTTTAGTATGGAGCCGATAATCAACCGGCTCCATAATATTTAGACTTTTTGTAATAAAGTAAAAATGCAGGAACTCAATGTCCTGAAGTTTTTGTTAGGTAATTACTACATCAACAACTGCATATGCTCCATCTGTTGTTTCAAATTCGACCTTTGCCTTACCTACTGTAACTCTATTTATAGTAAAATCTATTTTATCAGAAGAATTTTGAGTACTTTCTTTAGGAGTAACTGTACATATGTTAGAATCAGACGAAGAAGCCTTAATTTTCACCGGTTCTCCAGTTTTACCTGGATCATCGCCTGCTTCATTGGTATAACCTACTGCAACAGTACGAGAAGTTGTAGCACTATCTAGTGTAAAACTTGTTTCGCTGAGTTTTATTGTTCCTCTGCTCGGAGGCAATGCTTCAGTAGTTCTTATTTTACCCGACGTAGTAACATCTTTTGTCCCTCCCCTGGGATCATTAGGATTATTGATTTTTGCTGTGACTACAATATCCATAATACCTGCAGAATAAGACTTATATTCAATTTTCTTGACCTCAAGGGTGATACCGGCCACTCCATTTTCGTCTGAAATAACAGTAATCATTGTATTTTGGGCTACACCCTCTCGGGTTCCTCTAGTTGCAACTATATCTTTAAGTACTAAACCAGCAGATATGTTACTTATATCAAACTTAATAGGTACATCTTTTTGCAGCAAACCATTGCTGTCTTTTGCAGTTGCTTCAATATAAAGTTTGGCTCCAGCAGCAGCCTGTATTATAGAATTTTTCGGACTTATGGTTATGCCTCCTCCTACTGGGGCTTCGGTCAAAGATGATTGCAAGATGTTAAGTATGGAAGCTAAACCAGCTGGCATATCTGCCTGACCACCTTTTACATTAACATCCATGGTATATTCTACAGAATATTTCGAATCGGCAGTTGCTTTTGAATCTTTTTTGCTGGAGTAGTTTGCATGAGCATTAAATGATGCTGAATACGGTCCCCATCCAACTCTTCCTCCAATACTGCCTCCTGCCTCAAGTTCTTCTGAAGACGAAGTCTCATTAAATGTTGATGCAGAAGCGGATATATTGGCTTTAAAATCAATAGCAACCTCATTAATTGCCAGAAAGGGTATGGGCACAATAGTTAAGAGAGGGACAACAAGGTTTATCATTTCACCATTTTTATTGTACTGAAAAGTTACATTAACTGCCTTTTTCTCATGTGTGTTAGGATCTTCAGTTAATCCTACATTCTGAATAAATTCCCAGCTTGTTTTTGCTGCATTTGCTTGTGCATTTATACATGCGTCTAATGGTGCACCAATAAGCGACTTAAAAGGTAATGCCTGAAGTGCACTTGTGGCAGTTTGTGCTGCTTTGTTGTCTATTGACATGGCTTATTCCCTCCTAATTTTATTTAATTACATTTAATTTATATTAGAAATTTGTTTAATTTATGCCATTATTAAAATAAGAATCTTAAATCCAAAATAATTCCATATATTGTATATCACAACAACGAACCTTATCTTCTTTTAAATTCGACATATCATCATCAACTATACTGTCACCAATATATTTTTTACTTATATCTAAAAGATCTTTATATGTCTCTTCTAAAAAAACTATATATCTATCTTGCATCATAGTTTACTTTGCATATTACCATTAAAGTCTATAGTTATAATGCTTCTCATGTCCTCCCTGTTTTACAATTAAGTTATTATTTGGTTACATCTTCTATACTTATATCCACTTCTAAGAATCATTAATTTATAGATACAATTCTATCAATCACATTTTTGTCAGCAACAAACAATTATTTTAATAAAAAAATTTGATTAGCATAAGGAAATTTGGGTTAATAAATAATTACTATTATTTATAAGAAGGTGTTCGTAATGAAGATGAGATATTTATTATTTATTACATCAATTATAATTTTATCATCTGTAATGGCGGGTTGTAGAAATGAAAATACTGCTGGTAGTAATACAGAAGATAATTTGACCATTGAGCAACAGGAATTACCAATAATGACTATGGAAGAGGTTAAACAAAATGATGGTAATGATGGCACAAACGCCTACATTGTAGTAAATGGAATAGTTTATGATGTTACTGATTCTACTAGATGGAGAGAAGGAACCCACAATGGTTTTCAGGCTGGCAACGATTTAACTGATAATATTTTGCAGGATTCTCCTCATGGACTAAGAGTTCTTGATAATGTAAAAGCAATCGGACGGATTGAGTAATAATTTTTTAAAAGGGGCGATATATAATGGTTACAACAGTAGGTTGGATTAACATTTTTCTTATTATAATTATGGGAAGCATTTATCCCATAAAGCATAAATATATGTTAACATATAAAAACGAGGGCAAAGAGAAAGCTAAAGCCCTTGGGCAATTATATAGGTTCTCAAGAAAAGTTCATCCTGTTACCGGTGTTTTAATTCTGTTGCTGGGATTTTATCATGGAAGTCAGGCTTATAGTCTAACTGTATTACACACAGGAACTATTTTGTTGTATTCAATTTTGCTTATGGCAATTGTTGCCCTAGTAGGTCAGAAAGTAAGGGCATTCAACAAACATTGGAGGATAGTACATAGGGGAATTGGTATTTTTGTATTCCTATTTGCTGTTCTTCATATTTTCTGGAGAAATATTTTGTAGTCAGCCTACCATCGGTATTTAAATTTGAGAGAGCATATATAGTATTAAAATATATCTGACTCTAAGTCTAAACGTGGATCTAATTTAAGTTCTTCATAAGTACAAAGACCATTTTCTAAAGCATTTCTTCTCAATACTAAATATAGTTCAGCCTGTGTAGCATTATAATAAGGGTTCACAAATAAAACTCCGACACATAACGCTAATATTCCTAGTAAATACCATCCTATAAAAGAAAGGTCTAAAATAAACATTTCTAACTTTTGACCTTGAGTCATCCTATTACTAAGTTCTACTGCACGTCTATAGCCAATGTTTGGATTGTCGCTTAGTATATACGGAACCATGCTGTAAGCATACCCTTTAACTATACCTGGTATGATAAATAGTAAATACCATAGGAAATTTAAAAACCCTTTCCACAACATTGTTTTTACAATATCACCATATCTTCCTTTTGAAAAGCCAAATCCTAAATAATTCATATTAACATCATCTTGAGCAGATTTAGAAAAATAGCATCTTCCTCCCACCTCTAAAGGGTAACCCAGAAAAATTCTAAATGCCAAAGCAAACATTATTATAATTGTAAAGATTCCTAATATTGTTAAGATTATAAAGGGTAAAAATTCATTGCCTACGTTATAAAATTGATCAGGATGACCACCACTATTACCAAAATTCCAACTAAAACCTGGTGAACTTCCATCACCACCAACAATCAATATTACTAAACTAACTAAAAATGCTTTCCAGTATGAATCTCTCAGCACAGATTTTGCTCTTGTTTTAAGCATTTCTCTTGTCCACATATCTCAAACCCCCTTTTTATTTATTTATTATATGTATTCTTGTATAGATCTACACTTATGTTGAACCATTAGTCTACAAAATTCAAACTATTGTAAGCATCAACTTTTTAAACTTACGTATTCGAAACAAAATTCATTGTTCTATGTACTACTTGTTGTTGTTATTTATATTATATCACATGTTATTTAAAACTACTAGCTTTATTTTTTCTATTTTTTTGATATATTAATTAAATTTAAGTTATTTTTTAAATATATAAAACGCCTACATTCTTAAGTTTATTATGAAAGCATAAACACTAAAATGTTAGGCGCTTTTTAATTTTTCTTAACATATTTAAATTAGTAACTAATTGCAAGGGGTAATATTGAAAATTATTTATTTTTTTAGAAAGTGCTTACATAATATCATTGCTTACTGTAGTGTAAAATAATTGTCTAACTTCTTTAGGGTCCGAGGTTTGGCCTAATATCCACATTAATTTGCAAACTACAGCTTCTAATATCATATCGTAAGCCTCTAAGACGTTAAGCCTATTCTTTAATTCATTACCAACTTTGTATACATTTAAGTCACTACCTTCGTTAGGAACCTGAGTTGTCATGACAATTGTTTTTCCTCTATTTATACTTTCTTGAATAATCTCAAAGTATCGATATTTATGGAGGGTAGGAATTCCTCCAACACCGTAGCTTTCAATAATAACCGCATCATTCTTCTCTAGCATAAAAGAAAATACATCTTCGTCTAATCCTGGGATTAGTTTAAATAGTCCAACTTTAGGGTTTAATTTGTCATAGTAAATTGGTTGTCCTTTTTGATGATGCTTAATGTATTGAATTATATATCCATCCTGTATTACCCCAAGATAAGGATGGTTAATGGTTGAAAATGCTTGAAAACTCTTTGTATGGGTCTTCCTGGCGCGGGTTCCAAGTATGATCTTGCTATTAAAAACAATCTGTACTCCACTGGCAATATCTGAAGATGCATATAAAAAGCTGTCATAGAGATTTGTTTTAGAATCTGTTATATCTAAGTGAATTGGTTTTTGCGCTCCTGTAATCACAATTGGTTTTGTAGAGTTTTGAACCATATATGAGAGAGCAGCAGAAGTGTAAGCCATGGTATCTGTACCGTGGGTAATAACGAAACCATCATACTTATCATAATTATCTCGTATAGCTTTTACTAATGAAATCCAGATATCCGGAGTGATGTTTGTACTGTCAATATTACAGACTTGTATGGTCTCTACTTTGCATATATTCGATATGTTTGGGATGTAATTGAGAAGCTCTTCTGTTGTCAATTGGGGATACAGGCCTCTTTCCGTTGAATTTGAGGCAATTGTACCTCCTGTCCCAATCATAAGAATCTGTTTCATACGTATCTATAATTCCTTTCCTTTTATAATTGAAATATGTTCTTTTGATGTTTAATAAATCTTAATTATATCTCCTATTAGTTGTGAGGTATATTCCATTAGTATATCCTATAATAATAACTGTATCCTCATTCTGTTTATAGGATAGCTAAGCATTATTTATACTCCCTGCAAATTTCTCAATATTTTGGTGCAAGATCATTGAATTATCTTTATTAATATCCACTTTGGAATCATTGCCTTTCTCTTTTACCTTAGCTTTTGATACCATTTTGATTATAAACCTCTCAAAGAAGTTCATCTTACTTAAGAGTAGTTCTCCCCCAAATCCTTCTTTTGCAATTGAGCAATTTAGAAGCTCTTGGGGAAAGGAATCTGTTAATTGCTTATCTATATTGTCATCAGACATACAACATATAAACAACCCTAACTTTTTATTTTTTAGTTCATTAATATTCTGTGAGCAAAATTCACTTACTTCCTTTTGTATTCTTCCTGCATAAATAGATCCACCAATAATAACTTTACTATATTGGTCTAATTGGGGTGCCTTTCCCTCTTTTAGATTGTGGAGTTGTACTTTACCCTCAAGTTTTTTTTCAAGCATAGAAGCACACTTACCAGTTGTACCATGTTTTGTAGCATAGACTACCAATGTATTCATTTTATTTCCTCCTTTATTTATGTGACTTTTACAATTCTTCAACTTTCTCAAATAGTTTATTAAAAGCAGTATACAACTCTACATTTTTCTGTTTATTTTAATATCCTATTCATCTATTAGAAAAATATTTATCTATTAGCTTTTCTGCAAGTCTTTTATTTGCATTGGCTTGTGCAACCAGCATGACTATTGTTAAGAAAAGCTCGGCAATTTCTTTATCATTTTCTATCTTGTCTGATTTTTCATTAATCAACTGAAATTTCACATTTAGTTCATCGTCAAAGTTACTAAATTCTGCATTAATTATTTCTGTGTATGTGGAGTAGATATCTTCAAGTGATATAATGTTATCTTCTGTTGTGCTTATATCATTTAGTATCGGACCAAATAAAGATCTAATATCATTTATAGAAAGTATATTTTTTAATTTACATACAAGTATAAGCAAGATTATATGATCCTTACTGTACTTTTTATTTTTAGGAGGCATAAGAACTTTTGCTTTGGTATAGTTATTTATCATTGTTTTGGTCAAAGTCTTATCACTATCATCCCTTCTATGGCAATCAAACTTTTCGTTTAAAAAAGAAGTCACCTGATCTATATAAAGTTCAAGGCTAGGAATATCATCAAGTTTTATATTATCTGTTAATGAAAGCTCGTTAATTATTTCTTCAAGTTCTTTTTTATCAACCATTATAATCACTCCTGTTTATATTATTAGTTCTGTTAATAATATTATACGGTATTTAAAACTATATTACAAGTTTTAAATGACGAAAAAATGAGATATTTAACATTAGAATGAGATAGATGGCAAAAATCTTAAAAAAACATGTAATTTTAATTAATTTAAGCGAAAACCGATCTTGAGGTATTTAATACTACATGATATATTATTATCAACAACAGGTTGTGGTAAAAACAAACAAGATATCTTGTTTTAAATAGATTACAGAGAAAGACTATTACTTATAATAGTTCAAAGGATTATTTTTTATGAGTTTTTTAAGTTTAATAATTGAGAAAAAGATACGTATAAAGAATGAAACAAAAACAAGGGGAGTTAAAGTTTTGGACTATAGGAAGGTTTTACCTCAGCCCTCAAATCATTGAATGCAGAATGATTTGAGGGCTGAGGTTTGTCATTACCCATTCATAACCTTGCAATTACTCTTACTGGAGCTGCTTCAGCTTTAATTTTAAGTGGCAGGACAATAACTTCAAAATCTTTAACCCCAATAAGCCTATCTAAATTTGCCATGTTTTCTAAGATAAGTACATTGTTTTTTAATAACATCTTATGAATATCAAAAGGATAGTTGTCAGGAGAAGGTAAATCAATTCCTAAAATCTTAATTTTCTTAAACACAAAAAATTCAGCCAATTTTTTATCCACTACAGGATGGTTTTTAAAATATGCTTCTTTATTAAATTTTTTATCAAACCCAGTATATAGTAGAACTATACAATTACTTTGAATGGTTTTTTCATATTCTGGTCGAAAACTTATAATGTCTTTATTTCTGACATCAAGCAGAATACCTTTTGCACACAACTGATCTAAATTAATATCACTTATTAGAGTATTTGTGTCAAATAAATGAGAGGGCGTATCAATATGTGTTCCTGTATGTGTGCTCATTTCAATTATGGATGTGTTGTAATTATTGATTTTTAAATATTTGTCATAGTAAACATTTACTTTTTTATCTCCTGGATAAACAGGAGTGCTGTTATCAACAGTATGGGTTAAATCTACAATTCTCATAAATACACCTTCAACAAAATTTGATATTCCTGCTATTGGTTACAATTGTATATTAAAAAACTTTATAATGCAAATGCAAACTTCATATAAACAATAGTATAATTATAAATAGTCTAGATAAAATAATGTGGAGGAATTAGTATGAATTTTAATGATAAGGTTTGTGTTGTAACAGGTGGAGCTAATGGTATTGGACTTTGTATTACAAATGAATTTTCAAAAATGGGTGCAAAAGTTGCTATTATAGATTTAGACAAAGAAGCAGGAGAAAAGACACTTAATAAAACAACACAAAATGGCAAGGAGTGTATGTTTTATTGGGGAGATATTTCAGAAGAATCTACACTTAAAGGTTTTTGTGACAAAGTTATTAAATGTTATGGAAAAATTGATTATCTTATAAATAATGCATGCCTTAGTCGTAAAGGTATCATTTCTGGGTGTAGTTATGATGATTTCAACTATGTTTTAAAAGTTGGAGTTACAGCGCCTTATATGCTATCAAAATTATTTTTAAATCATTTTAACATAAATGGCTCAATTGTTAATATATCTTCTACAAGATCCTATATGTCACAGGAAGATACTGAAAGCTATACTGCTGCAAAAGGTGGAATTACTGCTCTTACTCATGCTCTTGCAATAAGCCTAGCAGGTAAAGTCAGGGTAAACAGTATAAGTCCTGGGTGGATTGATGTGAGCTCAAATAATGATTTTAGTATTGAAGACAAATTTCAACATCCTGTTCATCGTATTGGTAAACCCATAGACATTGCACGTACAGTAATGTTTTTATGTGATGAGGCAAATGGATTTATTACCGGAGAGAATATTACAGTTGATGGTGGAATGACAAAGCAGATGATATACAATGAAGACTGTGGTTGGAAATTTACACATAGTGAACTGATTTAGCTTAAGCTAAACATAAGTGCAACATAATAAAAGCATCCTGCTTTGGATGCTTTTATTATGATTACTATTATATAAATTAGTAAGTTATAAGTTCTTTCCCATTAAGCCTATCCATGTCAACAATTTCTGCTCTGCTTTTTGGTACTGTAATAGTGTTTGGATTTCCATCACTAACATACTGTTCTGATCGGGAAAAGTTTTTTAACCACCAGCCTAAATCAGCTTCTACTGGATTAATCCCCGATGCTCTAACCCT
Source organism: Acetivibrio alkalicellulosi (assembly GCA_008125075.1). Taxonomy (GTDB): domain Bacteria; phylum Bacillota; class Clostridia; order Acetivibrionales; family Acetivibrionaceae; genus Herbivorax; species Herbivorax alkalicellulosi. The sequence goes on from VLTH01000002.1 coordinate 2,310,120, forward strand.
TTGCACCGAAAGTGGATTAAAATTCTTACTTACTGGTGAAAGGGCTGGAGACCAACCAACTTCCATTATTGCTAGATTCTCATATTCAACTCCATCATAAACTCCTCTATGAACATATTCTTGAAGGTTCCCTGCGGGAAGTCCAAATGGCAATGAGAATGTAGTCATCTTATATCCAGGTATCAACTCATACATCTTCTTTTGATTCATACCAATTTCCCTTTGAACTTCATCTGCGCTTTTTGCTTGCCTCAAATTAATATGTGTATAGGTATGATTACCTATTTCAAATCCTTTGTCAATAAGATATTGTAATCTCTGTGTAAGAGTACCTCCACCAACAAAAGTGTTGTTTCCTAAATTCACATAAAATGTCCCCGTAAGCCCAAAATCCGGATGCTTCTTGTTGAATTCTTCCATTATACCTACCGCCGAATTTCTGTTTGCTACAAGCTGACCATCTTCTTCAACTAAATTAAACTGCCCTGGAGTCGCATCATCAAAAGTAAATATCATTGGTATACAACCTGCAGGAACAGAAATATTGTTATTTATATAATCACTCATACTAATTAATCTATAATCTTTCTCATAAAGCTCATATAAAAGTTTCTCAAATTCCTCAAAAGTAGTTGTATACTCTCCATTATCAAATCTGCTAGAAGTAAATGTCTCTACAAAATTATGAAACATCACAATCATAATCCTACCTGCCTCATTTGGCTTTACAACTTCAAGATCTAATGGTGTAGGTGTGGGTTCAGGTGTTGGTTCAGGTGTTGGCTCGGGTGTTGGTTCAGGTGTGGGTTCCTGAGACTTGGTGCCTGGTACAGGTATTTGGTTATTATCTTCAACCTTTGTATTACACCCTGATAATATAACTGATAATAGCAACATAATTATTATAAATTTTATTAATGCTTTTGACATTTTTTAGTTATCTCCTTCTCATTTATTTATTATCAAAAAACTTTTTAACCCTTCTAGTAACTACAAAGATTTTTTTAGTTTTAATATAACTTGCCTTAAGTATGTAGTATGGAACCTAAGGAAGAAGAAAAAACTGGAATTTTAGATTTATCAGTACTTAACTTGAAATGCTAATGCCTTGAAAATATCGCCACTTCAAACATTTTCAAAACATAAACCTCAAACAAATGATATGGTTTATACCCAGCAAAAAGCTGTGATTATCATTACGATATGAACAAATTGCTAATAATTGTCCAGTTTTTTCTTCTTTCAAATAGTACATAAAAAATATCTGTTTCTTCCAAAACCTTTTTTGACGGCCTAAGGCTATTAAAAAAGAAACACTATTTATTTTGTACTAAATCATAAGTTCCCTAAAAACAATTATACCTCATAAGCTTAATATAATTCAAATACAAAATTCACCTTATATACTTCTCTTTTCACATTATTTATAAATTTTGACAACACGATACTTTAAAACATTCTTTATAATAATACTTTATCTTTCATTATTCATGTTTCTAGGGGAAGGACAAGAACTTATACATATACCACACACCGACCCCCGTCCAATATGTTTAAATTTTTGATTCATATAATCACTACATGCTTTTGCATCAACAATAGAACTTCTAGAGCAGTCTTCACTCCAATCATTACCTCTTATAGCCATGGCAGGACAGTTTTCTACACACTTTCTACACTCACCACAACTTGATAAATTTACAACATTACTATAGGGAATTTTCAAATCAGTTAATATAGTACCAAGCCTTACTCGTGGGCCATACTTAGAGCTTATGAAAAGACCACTTTTGCCCATCCATCCTAAACCAGCTTTTACTGCAGCAATTTTATGGGAAAATACTCCTGAGTATTTATCTTGAGCATTATTTACTGTCTGTGATGCAGGCACTCCAAACACTTGATATCCTCTCTCCTGTATTAACAGTTGACCTTTAAGAATTATAGTATCAATTAGAGAATTTACAGTCCTATAATGATGAAAGTAAGTAAATGTTGGTTTATCTGATATCTGCTCAACAATAAAATTAGATAAACTTACTCCAATTGTAACAGCATATTGAAGTTCTTTTAAGTCATTAGAAAGATTTGCTCCAACATTAGAAAAACCAACAAAGCTAGCTCCCCATTCAATTAGCTTTTCTCTTATTTCCTCATAAAATTCCAAATTTAAACCTCCTCATTTAAGCATATACTTAATTCTTTTACAAACTATCATAATGTTTATTATATATCACAGCAATAAATGCAGGCAACATAGAAAACTTACCTGTAAATTTTCTCCTTGATTATTATGGAATAACTTTTGAGAATGTTAACATTTTATTTTGGGTAATATGGCGCACATCATTTCACTGTGTTATAATACACTAAGGAATATGGTTAATTTAATTTCGAAAGGAGAAAATATATGAATTTTGGCAATAATAGAGAGCTTGCAGAAAACAAACTTATTCTTCTTTATACAATAGATAGAGTTAGTATGCCTATAAGTAATATTCAAATAACTAAACTTATATTAGAAAATAAATTTATGAACTATTTTATTTTTCAGCAGTTTTTAAATGAACTCTGCAGCCAAAATTATATATTATCAACAGTTTCTGATAACAAAACTTTTTACTCCATTACACCTACAGGCAAAAAAACTTTAGAGTATTTTACAAGCCATATACCTGTAGGTATTAAAACCCTTATTGATAACAGCATATCTGTAATACGTAAAAACTTACGAAACGAAACCCTTATCAAGGCAGATTTTACTCCTGAAAGTGAAAATGAATTTACTGTAACATGTCAGGTTAGTGAAAATAATTTTACTCTCATAGACTTGAAAATTTCAGTCGGAACCAAAAGCGACGCCAGAGACATTTGTAATAATTGGAAAAACCATTCCCAGACAATATACAATGAAATAATTGAAAGCCTTATAAAACCAAGGGGTTAAAAAGTATGGTAACTTTAATCTTTAGATTATAATAACTTTATTCTCTTTTGATTCCTTATATAAAACAAATTTATTTCCAATAACCTGAACAATATCAGCTTCAGTTAAATTTGCAGCTTCTTCACATACATCACGGGTTTTAATTAATGCACTTTTTAAGACAGTCACCTTAATTAGCTCTCTTGCTTCTAAGGCTTCATTAAATTGCTTTATCATGTTATCATTAATTCCACCCTTTCCAACTTGAAATATAGAGTCAATGCCATTTGCCAAACTTCGCAAATAACTTCTTTGCTTACCAGTTAACATATAAATTCTCCTTATATCTTTTAATAGTTGTATTAATCTTTTGATTTAATGCTCATGCAATTTGTTTGCTTGCGCAAACATGCACATGCCTAGAGACATTCTATGTTGGTGAGCTTTTGCTCATGAATGTCTATTTAAAATACTCAAACTCTAAATCATACACTTTAACTAAATTACCTTCTTGTATTCCCTGGCTTTCAAGAGCATTAACTACACCTTTTCTTTTTAATGACCTTTGAAAATGCTGTAATGATTCATAATCACCAAAGTTTGTTGATGCAACTAGTTTTTTTATCCATTTTCCTTCGACTATAAATACATCACCTTCTTTGGAAACTTTAAAGGGCTCTTCATCTCGCTCCACATATTCCATAGTATCTTCGGGAGTAATAATAACTGTTTCAGGCAATTCTTCTAGTTTTTTCGAAGTAAAGTACATAAGCTCTTTAAGTCCTTGAGAAGTAGCGGCAGATATTGATAAAACAGTGTATCCACGGGACTCAAGAACTTGTTTAAATTCATTAAATTTTTCTTGGGCACCAGTAACATCCATCTTATTTGCAGCCACTATCTGAGGTCTTTCATATAATATAGGATTATAGTGTTTTAACTCCTCATTGATTACTTCAAAGTCTTTAACTGGATCCCTACCTTCTGAACCTGAGACATCAACCACATGAATTAGTAGCCTTGTCCTTTCAATATGCTTTAAAAACTCATGTCCTAATCCAATACCTTCATGAGCTCCTTCAATAATACCTGGAATGTCTGCTAAAACAAAACCACTCTCAGAATCTAAATTTACAACTCCTAAGTTTGGATTTATTGTGGTAAAATGATAGTTTGCAATTTTAGGTGTAGCTGCTGTAACCATTGACAAAATAGTGGATTTGCCTACATTAGGAAACCCAATTAGCCCTACATCAGCTAATAGTTTTAACTCCAGAATAACAGACAGTTCTTCCCCTGGTTCTCCTGGTTTTGCAAAATTAGGAATCTGCCTTGTAGGAGTAGCAAAATGTTGATTTCCAGCCCCACCTTTTCCACCTTTGGCTACTACCACTTCTTGCCCGGGTTGTACCAGGTCAGCAATAATGCGTCCTGTCTCTTCTTCTTTTACAATTGTTCCAGGTGGAACCTTAACAATAAGATCCTCTCCACTTTTTCCGCTACAATTTTTAGCGCCTCCATTTTGGCCATCATCCGCCTTATATTTCCTTTTGTATCTAAAATCCTGCAGAGTTCTAAGCCCTTGGTCTACAATGAAAATAACACTTCCGCCTCTTCCACCGTCTCCTCCATCAGGTCCACCCTTGGATATATATTTTTCTCTATGAAAAGAAACTGCACCATCTCCACCTTTTCCAGCTTTTATAAGTATTTTAGCACTATCTATAAACATAATATTTCAACTCCAAACTATATACTTTCATCGTTTCTATATTGCAGCTTCCGCTACTATATTCTAAAAAGCATTTTTAAAATAGTAAAACACTGTATTAGTATTCCACACATACAAAAATAAATCCCGGCTTAGATCAAACAAAATATTTACATACCCTCTCGCATGACCACTATAAAATAAGGAAGCCAGCCAAAGTTAACGTATGTTTATACTTTGCTCGTCTTAATACCGGGACTTTAGTTTCTATTATGCAGTAACAATACTTACTTGTTTTTTGTCCTTACCTAGTCTTGAGAACTTAACTTTTCCATCGGAAAGTGCAAATAGTGTATCATCACTACCTTTACCAACATTTATACCTGGATGGATTTTAGTTCCTCTTTGTCTAACCAATATATTACCTGCTGTAACAAACTGTCCGTCTGCTCTCTTTACTCCAAGTCTTTTAGATTCACTATCACGACCGTTTTTTGAACTACCTACCCCTTTTTTATGAGCAAATAGCTGTAAATTAATTTTAATCATCGGTTACACCTCCTCATCTAATACCGATACGTACTTTCTATATGAAAGTTCAATCTGTTTAAAACCTAATACTATAGTTTCAAGAATAATATTTGCCATTTGTTTCCTGTCTCCGGAAATATCCATAGGAACAAAGCATCTCATATATCCATCTTTTTCAACATATCCACTAATACCTACCATATCTTCTAAGGCACCAGCTGCAGTATATGCTAAAACGGATACTGCCGAACAGATAATATCACTGCCAGGTTCAGAAAAACCTGCATGACCTTTTACTGTAAACTCACGAATATAATGGTCTTTATCCCTGACAATATTTATTCTGATCATTTTTTACATCCTAAGCATTAATTTTTTCAATTTGTACTTTTGTATGTGGCTGTCTGTGTCCTTGTTTTTTTCTATAGCCCTTTTTAGGCTTGTATTTAAAAACAATGATCTTTTTGTCCTTACCCTGTCCTAATACTTTTCCACTTACTGTTGCATTACTCACATAAGGAGCACCAACATTCATATTATCATCTTTTTGGACAGCAACAACCCTATCAAAAATAACAGACTCACCCTGCTCTTGTGAAAGCTTCTCAAGAAAAAGAATATCCCCCTCTTGAACCTTGTACTGTTTTCCACCACTTTCAATTATTGCGTACATAAACACACCTCCCTAACCAATCTCGCCGATATATAGGTAGCAACATTAGCTGCATTTTTCAACCCTAATCGTGCGGTTACTCACAGTATTTTAACACAACAAACAATCTATGTCAATAAATTATCTGGAGCAATCTCTTTTATTTTCATTTCTTCATGCTTAACACTATCAGACGATTTTATTACAACTCTTTTGCTAAAAACACTTTCAATACGTGAAAGATTACCGTCGTTTTCACCCATCAACACCTCTGCTACAGTTGGATGAACCTCAACCTCAATAGCATTTGCAATTGTTTGTGTAAAATACTTACTTATTTCTTTTTCAATATTTCTTGCAACAGATTCAGCTGACAATATCTTTCCTACACCATCACAATATGGACAATCCTGTAAAACTACTGATGCAAGGCCTTCCCTCACCTTTTTTCTTGTCATTTCTATAAGTCCAAGCCCAGTCATACCAACAACAGTAGTCTTTGTACGATCTCTTTTTAAGGATTTTTTAAAACTTCTACAACCTGTCTTTGGTGCTCAGTCTCACTCATGTCAATAAAATCAATAATTATAATTCCACCAATATCCCTGAGTCTAAGCTGTTTTGCAATTTCTTTTGCTGCTTCCTTGTTAGTTCTTAAAACAGTATCTTCAAGATTATTAACACCAACATATTTCCCAGTATTAACATCAATAACAGTCAATGCTTCTGTTCTTTCAATTATAAGATAACCTCCACATTTAAGCCAAATTTTCTTAGCCAACGCTTTAGATATCATAGCATCAATATTAAAGTGATCATATAAGTCAATATTTTTATTAACATATTCAACTCTAAGCTTTAATGCAGGAGAAATCATCTCTACCAGTTCAAGCACTTTATTGTATTCTTGTCTGTCATTTATTACGAATTTATCTATATACCAGGTAAACATATCTCTTACAGATCTGTAAATAATATTAATATCTTTGTGGATACAGCGTGGAACCGGTCCACTGTGTTCTTTTTGCTTTATTTTAGTCCATAACTTGACTAAAAAGTTAATATCATTTTTAAAGTCTTCTTCTCTTTTACCCTCGGAAACAGTCCTTACAATAAGACCCATATTTTTAGGCTTAATTTTTTCAGCTATTTTTTTAAGCTTAATTCTCTCGTCGTCATCCTCAATTCTTCTAGAAATACCTACATAATCTGCATTCGGGAGCAAAACTAATTGCCTACCAGGTAAAGTTATATGAGTTGTAACTCTTGGTCCCTTTGTTCCAATAGGCTCTTTAGTAACTTGAACTGTTATTTCTTGTCCGGGCCTTAATATCTCATCAATATTGTAGTTTTTTACATCATTGTACATTTCTTCATCATCTTCATGAAACTCTTTTTGAGAAACTGCATCTCCAACGTATAAAAAAGCATTTTTTTCATATCCAATATCTATAAAAGCAGCCTGCATCCCCGGCAAAACACTACTAACTTTGCCTCTATAAATATTTCCCACTAATCTCTCGGAATCACTTCTCTCAATAAATATCTCCACAAGTTCCTTATCCTCAAGAAGAGCTACCCTTTTTTCATTTAAACCCACATCAACAATAATTTCACTAATCATTTGACCACCCCATATTGCTAATTATAAACTTCATTTAAAGGATCGGTAAATCTTTCTGCCTTGCCTGTGAGAAGACCTGATCGATGTATTTTTATTATTTCAAAATCACAATCATAAACATTGTTTAGAGCCTTAACCAAGTACTCGGGTTTTAAATTTGCTACACTACCTGCACTAAGTACCATTGATAGACAAAATAAGTTTTCTGGCAAATCATCATAAAATTTCTCTACATAATTCAAAATCCAAGGATCATCACATATATCATTTTCTAAATGTAATTTATCACCTTTTACATTTATACTTTTTATATAAATACTATGAATCATAGGTCGAATATCAACCATCTTAACTTTGCTCTTAGACTGCTTTTGAATAATTATTTCATCCCTCTCTAAAAAACTTCGTAATATATTTTTTATTTGGTCCATTTCTACATATGTGCTTGAACTAATTAAAATCTCGTAGGTGGCACCAGCGATAGATGCCATAATATTTGACTTTTCTGTTTTTTTCTTAGCATCAGTAATAACTACCCCTCGAGGAAGAAACTTGTTTAGTCTTTCTGTAAACTCATCTGGTTCTAATTCAATATCAAAATCTAAGTCCAGGTACTCTGCCTCACTAGTAACACCAACTGACAAAGGAAGCCCAAAAACTAACTGTGGGTGGGGATTAAACCCCTTAGAATAAGCTATTGGTAAGCCTGACCGCCTTAATGCCCTTTCAAACATTTTCATTAGATCCAAGTGAGAAATATATTTAACTTCTTCACCACGAGTAAATTTTGCTCTTATGCTATTAATTACAAACACCTCCATCAAAAGAAACAACTCCACATCCGGAACAAGCTTCTTTGCAATTTGAGGTAATCTGTTCTGAATTAGCCTTTTCACTTTCTTTCTTTAGAAACTTTTTTGTTACTCCTACATCAATATGATCCCATGGAAGAATTTCATCATAATTTCTTTTTCTATTTGCATAATAATGAGGATCAACTCCACATTGTTCAAAGGCTTCTAACCACTTTTCATGCTTAAAATGTTCTCCCCAGCTATCAAACTTACATCCCTTTCTAAAAGCAGTGATAAGCACTTTTCCAAGCCTTCTATCCCCTCTTGCAAAAATAGCCTCTAAAAAACTTACGTATGGGTCATGCCAACTGTATTTTATATATTTATTTTTTATTTTTTCCTTTAAGTGCATCTGTTTTTCTTTTAAAACATCAATAGAATCTTGAGCTTCCCACTGAAATGGCGTAAATGGCTTAGGTACAAAAGACGATGCACTGACGTTTATACTAAGACCCTTCCCTCTCTTATCCTTAGGTGTTTGCATATATACATCAACAACTTTTTTACAAAGTTCTGCTATTCCTTCAATGTCTTCAAATGTCTCTGTAGGAAGTCCTAACATGAAATAAAGCTTAACTCCACTCCACCCACCATTAAAGGCAGTTGAAACAGAATTTATCAAATCTTCTTCTGTTACACCTTTATTAATTACATTCCTAAGTCTTTGACTTCCTGCCTCTGGTGCAAAAGTAAGTCCACTTTTTCTTACCTTCTGGGCTTTTTCCATAAGTTCTAAAGAAAAAGAATCTATCCTCAGTGATGGTAATGAAAAGTTCACCTTTTTAGGCTCCATCTCACAGATTAAGCCCTCTGTCAATTCTTTTAACTGGGAATAATCACTTGTACTAAGTGAAGTAAGTGAAATTTCTTCATACCCTGTACTCTGTTGTAGTTTTCCTGCTAATTCAAGAAGCTTGTCCGAGGTTCTTTCTCTTACAGGTCTGTAAATAAAACCTGCCTGACAAAATCTACAACCTCTTATGCATCCTCTAAATAACTCTAGCATAATTCTGTCATGCACAATACCTGTAAATGGCACAATTATTTTGTCTGGGAAAAAAACTTTATCTAAATCTTTAATAATTCTTTTCTTAATTTTTTCAGGGTAAATATTATTTTTAGGCAACACAGACTTTATTGTGTTATCATGGTTATACTCTACCACATAAAACTCAGGTACATATATACCTTCAATTTCTGTAATTTTTCTCAAAAAATCTTCTCTGGATAAATCAGCATCTTTCCATACAATATAAGCATCCATAACTTCATTTATAATTTCTTCTCCTTCGCCTAGCATAAAGAAATCTACAAAGTCTGCCAATGGCTCAGGATTATATGCACAAGGTCCCCCTGCACATACAAAAGGATGCTCCCTTGTTCTTTCACTCTTTAATATGGGTATATCTGAAAGATCAAGCATATTAATTATATTAGTATAACTCATTTCATACTGCAAAGTAAATCCAACAAAATCAAATTGTCTAATTGAAGATTGAGTCTCTAGGGTAAAAAGAGGTATGTTATTTTCCCTCATTTTACTCTCCATATCAATCCATGGAGCAAAAACCCTCTCACAATATGTTTCAGGTCTTTCATTTAGGACATGATAGAGTATTTTCATACCTAAATGAGACATACCAACTTCATAAACATCTGGAAAACAAAATGCAAATCTTATTGATATTTCATCTAAGTTTTTGTGAATACTATTCCATTCATTCCCTGTGTATCTTGATGGTTTTTCGACATTTTGTAGTATTTTGTCACTTATTTTTATATTCAACTAAATCCTCCATTATAAATATATAAACAGATAGCAACTTATAGTTGCAATCAAATAATTCTATTAAAAAGGTTGTCAAAAAAAACGTCATTTTAAAATCAGTACATATATTATAATAACTAATATGATACTTTTTAGCAACAACAACTTACTATTCTCAAAAAAAGTTTTTTACTTTTCTACAATTTTGAAAAGTAGTTTCACAATTGTCGTGTTACAAAAGAGTTCACTTTATGATGGTGAGCTTATATCCTCATTAATGTCTAAATTTGTGATTTCTACTTTAGCTGTTGTCGGAAATATTTGTATCCAGGTCTGTCCAGGGTTAAGAAGGATTTCATTTCCTTCTTTGTCTAAATATCTAGTTTTTTCTCTTCTAGATCCTTTTGACCAAGTTATTTCAATATACTTACCATTGGTAATATAATAGCCTTCACCACTTCCTACTGTAACAACTTCCTGTCTTCCTGCATAGTCATCCTTTATAGGATAGTTTCTCACTTTCTGAACAATAATATTCTTAGCTGTAAGCTGTTCTTCCGACACTCTTTCCATATGGGGAGCATCTCTTCTATCTCTTAGATATATTTTTTTCTCTGGATCATAAGTAAAACTACTGGACATTACCCAAGAATATGTTAACTTAATTTTCTCTGCGTCTTTACCATCTAAAAGTTCAACAGGCTTATCCGAGTATTTAAATACCTGCTCAACTTCTGTTGTCTTCCTAAAATTAGTCCTATCAACATAGTTTTTTAATCTTTCCATTGAAGTGTAAGTATCTTGCCAATTGTTTCTATCCTTTGTCAGTTTCCAAAAAACATCTCCTGCTCCATTAATATTACTTATACCAAATGTGGAAATATCTCTTTGTGCCATTGGACTCCATCCTATATGGGCATAAATTGCATCATGTTCCATAACATAATCTAAAAAGTAATGCCTTGAGCTTCTTACAGGCCCTATCATAGTAGCATCCTGTTCCCAAAACAAAGGCATAAACCTTGTTTCACCACCCTCTACTATTATTTCATAAATAATCTGAGCTAAATGTAGTCCTCCCTGTGGTAAGGTGCGAGGGCCTGCATTGTCTATCATTACTGCATAAGGCCTTACTCCAGAAGCTGGAAACACAAAGTTTCTTAAAGCATACTCCTCTTCTTCTGATTCTTCTTCTATTTCTTCCTCAAGAGCAACATCCGCTGTTGGAACTGGAGTTGAGGTAGGATTAATATCAACTTCAGAGTTTACCTCCTGGTCCTTTTCACAAGCTGCTAAAAAAAATAATATCAGAAACAATAAACATATACCTATAACTTTTTTTCTCAATGAAACCTTAATCATTTAAAATCCCCCAATATTATTGTTAGACTATATATTTCTATATAAAATTATAAAATCCTCTATGTAATTATAAACCCAAACAGGTACCTTGTCCCAGTTTAGGGCGGCAGAAGTGATAATTTAGCTAATCCTTAGATAAAACTAATGCCCTAAGAAATATGTAAATATATCTTAGGGCTAACTTAAGGTTCTAAAATTCAACTTCATCGCCTTAACTGTCTAAAAAGTCAAATTCTTCCTCCATCCTGATTTTGAATTGCTCAAAAACAGCATCTAATTCTTCCTCATCATCAATAGTCAAAAAGCTGTCATCACCTTCTTCACCATGTTCAATTTTCAGTATTACAACTTCTTCCATTTCCGTATCTTCTTCATCCTGTTCAAAAGGTAATAGCACTACATATTCATTGCCATTATAGTCAATAGTGTCTAAATGCTCAAACTCTGCTTCTTCACCATTTTCATCTACTAATACTACTAAATCATCTCTTTCCTCTGTCATAATCGACACCTCCATTTTTTATCATTAATTAAATATAAATTATATCACAAAAATCTTTAAATTCCAGTATTATATTAATTATTATTTTTTTCATTTAAAAATATAGATATTCATTATATTGTTAGTTAATTCATACTTTTTATTCAATTATAGTTTTTCAGTGTGCTTGCTAATACTTTGACTGTCCATATATCCCTGTAAAATATAAACAGCTGCAATTTGATCTACCACCAGTTTCTTTTTTGCCTTTTTAACTCCTACTTCCCTCATAGTTCTATTTGCAGCTACAGTAGAAAGCCTTTCATCCCATTTAATTATTTCTACAGATTTTACTTCTTCTTCTAAAAGCCTAATAAAATCTAGAGTTTTTTCTCCTCTAGGTCCTATAGTTCCATTCATATTTTTAGGAAATCCCACAACCAGCTTTTCTATCCCGTATTCATTTACCAATTGGGATATTCTTTTTAAGGGTATACGTATAGAACCCTTCCAATTTATTGTTTCAACTCCTTGGGCAGTAAAGCCAAGAGGATCACTAACTGCAATTCCAATTCTACTGTCACCATAATCAATCCCCATTACTCTCATAAATAAACCTCCATATTCATTCTATCCTCTTTAGCTTTTTTCAATACCCATTTACTTAAAAACTAACATACCTTTATGGCAAATTGAGGACATACACTAGCACAATAACTACACAAAACACATTTATTTTCATTGACTTTGGCTTTTCCTTCAGTCAATTTAAGGGCTCCTATTTTGCACCTCTTTATGCATTTACCACAACCACTACACCACCAATCAATGTGGAGGTGTCTTTTTTTCCTTGCGAGAGAATTCTTTACCTCTATAGGAGTATTAATATTTTCAAAGACACATACATTAGCCACAACCTCATCATTTGACTGCATTCCAAGTGCAATAGAATGTATATAGGGACAATCTAATACAAACTTCATAGATTCATCATAAGAACCAATAAGATTTCCTCCTCCTAATGGCTTCATGCTGTAAATCCCCTTCCCCATTTTAAAAGCTCTTTCCACGGCACTAAGCATTTCATTGATTGTTCCGTCCCCAATACCTAAGCCAAATTTATTTACAATGGGATGAATAACATCTATTTCAGGCATTTGTGCACATGCTTCAACTACTTCTATGTTGTGAGTAGATACACCTACAGCTTTTATAATTCCTTTTTGTTTCATAGAAATATAATATTCCAAAGCTTCTCTATGTCCCTTTAGTGTAAGGCGACTCTCTTGCTCATGAAGTAAAAATATATCAACTACATCAATATTCATTTCTTTTCTTGCTTTTTCTAAGCTTTCTTGAGCAGATTGTGCAGAATACGCATAAGATTTTGTTGCTATTACAACTTCTTGATTTATACTTTTAAGAGCCTGTCTTATATGTGGATATGTACCATATAATTCAGCAGTATCGATAAAATTCACCCCAAGTTCTACGGCTTTAGCAATAATTTCTCCACCCTGTTCAAAAGAAAGATTTGCCTGTAGGGGGCCTATAATAAGTCCGCCAAAACAAAGTCTGGATACTTTAATGCCTGTATTACCAAGAACAACATATTGCAACAAAGACACCAACCTAACCTAAAGAATGTTTAATATACCTATATTGCCACAAAAAAATTCAGAATTTAGGATTAAAAACATTCTACGTCCTAAATTCTTACGGTTGCCGCATTATGATATATTTTATACTACATCAGAAATGCTCTAAAGTGAAAGAAATATAAATAATTTATCATAATACCTTAGTTTATTACACAGATCCTTTGTTAATTGATTCTTCCAAATAAAACCTTAATATTTCCTCTAAAAGCTCATCTCTTTCCAACCTTCTAATAATACTTCTAGCATCTTGATGATTAGTTATGTAGGTCGGATCTCCTGATAGAATATAACCTACAATCTGGTTAACAGGATTATAGCCCTTTTCCTTCAGTGCTTGATACACCGATAAAAGAAGCTCCCTAGCCTCGTTATATTTTTCTTTGTCAACATTAAACATTACTGTTTCACTATTTGCCATAACTAACCACTCTCCCGCCCTAAAAGTAAGGCACCTTAACTACAAATTGTCCATTCGTAGAATACATTCTAAGAATAGAACATTTTGATTTAATGCCCGTGCAATTACTATACCTAGACAAACATGCACATGCACTCAGACATCCATTCCCATTATACTTATCATGCTATGTTGGTGAGCTTGTTGCTCATGAATGTCTAATTGTTAAAGTTTAAAACCCCTCATATATATAGTAATACAACAGGATAATTTATGCAATACATTTTATATACAATTATTCGTTATTATCTACTTAATATTCTCTCTCACTCAAATTATCCTTTGATTAAATGGACGTACCATTTGTTTGCTTTGTATATAAATACATGGACATATATATATTTATTCTCATTATATATTTTACCCTATTTTGGTGACCTTTTGCCTTTACATTATACTTCCTATAAGGTAATCATCAACAGCATCAGTCATCATAACTTTTGTAATTGTACCTTTTAATTCCTCATTTCCTTTACAAATAACTTTGATGTAATTTTCTGAAAACCCTTCAAAAAATCCATTTTTTAATTTGAACTCTTGCTCAAATAATACATGCATTACCTTTTTAATGTATGCATTATTAAACTCATAAGTTTTTCTTTTAGTCATCTCTATTAATTTATTGCTTCTCTCCTCTTTCTCAAATGAAGATACCTGTCCTTCATAAGTAGCAGCCGGAGTTCCTTTTCTTGGTGAATATTTAAAAACATGCATATTCGAAAAAGATAACTCATCAAGAAATTTATATGTCTCTTCAAACTCTTCTTTAGTTTCTCCTGGAAAACCAACCATAACGTCAGTTGATACTGCTACATCTCTAATGCTTGATCTCAAATTATTAATTGACTGTCTGTATTGTTCAATTGTATATTTCCTATTCATTCTTTTTAGTGTGCTGTTACAACCACTTTGTAAAGAAACATGATAATGAGGACACATTTTATCAAGGTTTTTTACACATTCAATAAAATCTGCTGTTAATGTGCAAGGTTCTATTGATCCTAAGCGAATTCTTTCAATTCCATTTATTTCATTGACTTTCTTTAATATTTCAATTAAATTTGTATTCTTTTTATCTTTTCCATAAGATGCAATATGTATTCCTGTTAATACAATTTCCTTAAAACCACTTTGGGCAAGCTTTTTTGCTTCTTCCAGCACATATTCCTCATCTCTGCTTCTTACAGGTCCTCTAGCATAAGGAATTATGCAATATGAGCAAAATTGACTACACCCTTCTTGAATCTTAATATATGCCCTAGTACGTTCTTTATATATTCCATATCCTAACTCTTCAAAACCCTTTTCTTTCATAATATTTCCAACTAAACTAATACTTTTATTACCACCTTCAATTTCCTTTAAATACTCAATTATTTTAGAGCGCTCTTTAGTTCCTATAACCAGGTTAACACCTTCAATTTTACTTACTTCCGAAGGGGCAGTTTGTGCATAGCAGCCTGCTACTATAACGATAGAATCTGAATTGTTTTTCTTTGCTCTTCGTATAATCTGACGTGATTTCCTATCACTTAAATTAGTTACAGTACAGGTATTTATCAAATATATATCGGCACTTTCATCAAAATCTACTATTTTATAACCTGCATTCTCAAAAATTGAAGAAAATGCATTGGTTTCATATTGATTTACCTTGCATCCAAGGGTGTAAAAAGCAACTTTTTTCATTCTTTCCTCCTATAATTTCTCACATAACATGTTATAACTTTGAAACTTTAATTTAATAAACTATTTTTAAAAAATAAATTTAAAACATATACTAGTGTCAACTGCAATTAAAGTAGTATATACTGTTTTACAGTAGTTTTTTTTGCAAAACATATAAAAAACCTAAGAAAATTTTAGCAACATCACAATTGACTTGCAACCCCAAACAAGATAATATATAAACATATAAAAATAAAAAAGGAGGCGTTTATTATGAAGTCATTTAATATTACACTAAAATCTATAACTGATGTTAAAGATTTTGTTAATATAGTTAATAAGTATGATTTCGATATTGATTTAACTTCTGGCAGATATGTTGTTGATGCCAAATCAATAATGGGAATCTTCAGTCTGGACCTTAGTAAGCCAATTAGAGTAGATGTCCATGCAGATTCTTGTGATTCATTCTGCGAAGAAATTAAACCATTTTTATCATAATCATCAAAGGAACGTCTGAAATATTACTTCCACTTTTCACGGGGGCCTATTTGTCATCAAATAAGGCCTGTAGTGAAATATTAGTGGAAGTTTTATTTTCAGGAGGGGTTTACTACCCCTCCTGATTGACTTCTATAGCTTTTTTAAAACTATTCTCATCAAAAACACTTATACCATTTCTTTTAAGCAGTTCCGCTGTCACTCCGTTCCCATTAATCAGTTTTCCGCAAAATGATCCATCATAAATTTCACAAACACCACAAGATGGACTTTTTGATTTTAAAACTGCCTTCTTAATGCTCATTATCTGTGCAATCTTCAATACTTGATTTGCTCCACTAATAAAGTGCTTTGTCACGTCTTCCCCATTCTTTCTTATCACCTTGGCTTTACCATCAATTACACATCCTCCATTACCTTTTAATATTTCAGCTTTAGGTCTAGGAGTTGTAAGACCACCTAGTTGTTCTGGGCAAACGGGAATAACAAGACCTTTTTTAGCCATATTTACAATATGATTGTCAAGGTTGTTTTTACCATTGTATTTACAATCAACACCTAATAAACAAGCACTTACCAGCAAAATTTCACGTCTCCCCTTTACTTCTTTTTTTCTTTTTTTTGCCTTTCACATGAAGCAACACAGCTTCATCTATCTTCTTCCTACTTTTGTGCTTTGGTCTATCAACTACTCCGTTATCTTCCTCTATGGTATCTTTTGACTCTGAAAGTACAAATTCTATCTGCCTTGACCCAATATCCGCTCTTGCCAGCATAACTTTTACAACATTACCTATTCGGTATACTTTTCTTGTTCTTTCTCCAATAAGACAATACTGTTTTTCATTAAATACATAATAATCGTCTTCCATACTACTCATTCTTACAAGTCCTTCAATTGTATTTTCAAGTTCAACAAACATACCAAAGGAAGTAACTCCCGAAATTATACCTTCAAAAATTTCACCTTCATATTTTTTCATATATTCCACTTTTTTCAAATCTTCTGTTTCTCTTTCTGCTTCTTCAGCAGCTCTTTCTCTTTCTGAACACAATTTAGATATTTCAGGTAGCCATTCATTTAACCAGTTTTCCTTTTCAGGGTTTATTTTTCCTTTTAAGAAATCTTTCATTATTCTATGAATGATTAAGTCTGGATATCTCCTAATAGGGGATGTAAAATGTGAATAGTACTTTGCAGCTAATCCAAAATGGCCGTGGTTAATATGACTGTATCTAGCCTTTTTCAAAGATCTTAACATAACAGTGCTTATTATTGCTTCTTCTTTTTTACCTTTAGCCTTTTCTAAAAGGTTTTGAAGGGATTTTGGATGAATTTTATTTACCCCTTTAATTGTATAGCCCAAATTATATACGAACTCACAAAATGTTTCTATTTTTTCTTGATCTGGTTCTTCATGAACTCTATATAAAAAGGGTGTATTTGTCCAGAAAAAATGCTCGGATACAGTTTCGTTACATAAAAGCATAAATTCTTCAATAATTCTATTTGCAATAGTTGTTTCATACTTCTTAACTTCAACAGGTATTCCTTTTTCGTCAAGAATTACTTTAGCTTCGTCAAAATCAAAATCTATAGCTCCCCTATCAAGTCTTTTTTTCCTAAGTATCATCGCAAGCTCTTGCATTAGGCTAAAATCATTTAACAAATATTCATACTGCTTTTTTAAGTTATCATCATCTTCAGCAAGAATTTTATACACATTTGTATATGTCATTCTTTCGTTTATATTTATTACGCTTTCAAAAATATCATGATCAACAACTTTCCCACTAGAATCTACTTCCATCATAACAGAAAAAGCAAGTCTGTCTATATGAGGATTCAAACTGCATATACCATTAGAAAGCTCTCTTGGTAGCATTGGTATTACTCTGTCTACTAAATAAACACTGGTACACCTTTTTGAAGCTTCCTTATCAAGCTGAGAGTTTTCAGTAACATAATAAGCTACATCTGCAATGTGAACTCCCAATCTATAATTGCCATTTGAAAGCTTTTCTATTGATACAGCATCATCTAAATCTTTAGCATCTTCTCCATCTATTGTTACCATTTGAATGTGTCTTATATCTCGTCTTCCCTTTATCATTTCTTCTGTAACTGACTGACCTACTATTTGTGCCTCTTTTATAACTTCCTCTGGAAAATCCTCTTTTAGGTTATATGACTTAATTATAGACAAAATATCGGTTCCAGGTTCATTTTTGTCTCCAATTATTTCAACTATTCTTCCCTCTGCATTTCTTCTTTGCTTTGGCCAAACAAGAATTTTTGCAGTAACCTTTTGTCCTGACACTGCTCCATTTATCTCATCTTTGGGAATAAATATATCTCCCGATATTCTCCTGTCATCAGGTATAACAAACCCAAAATGCTTACTACTCTCATAAGTTCCAATAATTGTTTCATTAGCCCTTTTGACTATCTTTATAATTTCTCCTTCTGATCGTTTCCCACCTATGGCATTTTTATTAATTCTAGCAATAACTCTGTCATTATGCATTGCACCACTTAAACTGTCAGCAGGTATAAAGATGTCGTTTGTATCATCATCAGCAACCACAAAACCATAACCTCTCTCATTGCCTTGCAAGTAACCAGCAATAAGATTCATCCTCTCAGGTACCCCATATCTATCTTTTTTGGTTTTAAAAATAAATCCCTCAGATTCTAATTCATCAACAATTTGTTTAAATTGTGCAATATCAGATTTTGGCACCTCTAAGACAGAAACCAGTTCATCAAATAAAAGTGGCTTGTATGCATCTTCTCTCATAAACATAATGATTTTTTGTTTTTTATCTTCCATAAACGCTAGGCTGTATTTAAAACATCTACTTTAAACGCAAATTATATATGATAATTTTTGTACTAAGGGATAGATGAATATTACTTTGGGTTTTTCATGTGGCCTATTCAAATTAGTCATGAAGCGAAATTATAGCCAAAGTTATATTTTCATCACCCTCAATTTTAAGTAAACTTCACTTTTTAAAAAGTGAAGTTCTTAAATAATACTAAATTTATTTTATTATCCAAATTATCTTAGGTGTTTTTTTTTGCATGTACAGCCTTTTCCTCCTTTTAGTACTTTATGTTTTTAATTCTAAATATACTTTTTATCTTATATAGTTTATTATTAACCAAAAATCTATTCATTCATTCTTAAAGACCTAAATCATTTGAAATTTTCTTCATTGCATTCAAAGCAATTTCAATAAATTTCTCTAAAGAAATATCTAGTTCTTCACAGGATTTTATTTGTTCTCTGTTTGCACCTTTTGCAAAACCTTTTTCATTTATTCTTTTTACAACAAAATCTACAGTTACATCTTCTAGCTTTTTAGAAGGAAGTATTAAAGCAGATGCAGTAATGAGTCCTGAAGCCGGATCTGCGCAGTATAGTGCTTTGTCGATTTTCCTTTTTCTCTCAATTCCATGGATGTCATTATGAGCCTTAACTGCATAAACTACTGAGCTTTCTACATCAAGAGACTCAAGTATCTCAGCTCCAACAATACTATGTTTTGAAGGATCGTCTGCTGTCTTATCGTAATCAATATCATGTAACAAACCAGCTATACCCCATTTATCTATATCTTCCTTGAAATACAGAGCTAGTTCCTTCATAATTGCTTCAACTGCAAAAGAATGTTTTATTAAATTTTCATTTTTTAATCTACCTCTTAATTCTTCAATCGCTTGTTCTCTTTCCATTGAAACTAATACCTCCATTATCTTATAATATACACTTATTACAATAATACTACATTAGGCTATCAAACAAATTAACAAACTGTAAATTTACTTAATATAAAAATACTTAATAATCCCCCGTGTTAATATTTCTGATGCCACTATTCTTTCTAAGTTAGAAGTTTCATAAATTATATATGAAACATACCATAAATATACACCTGCATTATAAGGTATTCGATTAGTGTTTATTTTTTTCTGTCCACTAAATTAAACTTCCTTATTATATTACTAAAATAAAATGAGAAATACAAGCAGAAAAAAAGAACTGTGGATATCCACAGTCTTTTTTATCGAGAATTCAATATAAGCTGTAAAACTACTGAAGTAACTAGAAAGCCTATTGCTGCAAATGCAGTATATCTACTTAACAATGCATCAATAGTTCTTCCCTTATTCTTACCAAAGAATGTTTCTGCGCCACCTGCAATTGAACCCGATAAACCTGCTTGTTTACCTGATTGCAATAAGACGATGATTATAATAGACACCGCAAATACTATGTGTAGTATATTAATTGCTATTTGCATTCTAAAGGACACCTCCTTAAAAATTGACAATATATATGTTATCACATAGTTAAGATAAATACAAGTAAAGATTTTAGACAAATTTTCTATTACTTAGGTATACTAAAAATATAACTTTCACTTTGTTCCAAAAATTCTAATAATGCCTGTATTGAAATATTAGTGGAAGTTATATTTTCAGCCTTCCTAACCTTATTTATTTCTTAAATTAAACCATGCATCTAGCCCAGGATAACGACATACATCTCCTAGTTCTTCTTCAATTCTTAACAATTGATTGTACTTTGCAACTCTATCACTTCTTGAAGGAGCACCTGTTTTAATTTGCCCTGCATTAGTTGCAACAGCAATATCTGCAATTGTTGCATCTTCAGTTTCTCCAGATCTGTGAGATACAACAGCAGTATATCCCGCACGGTTAGCCATTTCAATAGCATCTAAAGTTTCTGTCAATGTTCCTATTTGATTTACCTTGATAAGTATTGAATTTGCAGTTCCCATATCAATTCCCTTTTTTAATCTTTCTGTGTTAGTTACAAAAAGATCATCTCCAACAAGTTGAACCTTACTACCAATTTTCTCAGTTAGCATTTTCCAACCTTCCCAATCATCTTCATCTAATCCATCTTCAAGCGATATAATTGGATATTTGTCAACTAATTGAGCCCAAAAATCAACCATTTCATCTCTTGTTTTCTTAATTCCAGACTTCCAGAAAGAGTAGCTTCCATCCTCCTGATACATTTCTGTTGCTGCTGCATCTATTGCAATTCTAAAGTCATCTCCTGGCTTATAACCTGCTTTTTCAACTGCTTCTAGTATAACCTGAATAGCTTCTTCATCTGTCTTAAGATCAGGTGCAAATCCACCTTCATCACCTACTGCTGTACTATAACCCTTGTCCTTTAATACTTTTTTAAGGTTATGAAATACTTCCGCACACATTTGAAGAGCAGTCTTAAAACAACAAGCCCCCACAGGCATAATCATAAATTCCTGAATATTTACACTATTATCTGCGTGCTTTCCTCCATTTATTATATTCATCATAGGAACAGGAAGCACTTTAGAATTTACTCCTCCAATGTATTGGTATAAACTAAGTCCAAGAGCTTCTGCAGCTGCTTTTGCAGTTGCCAGTGAAACTCCCAATATTGAGTTTGCACCAAGCTTTGATTTGTTTGAAGTTCCATCTAGTGCAATCATAAAATTATCAATTGCAACCTGATCAAAAACGTTCATTCCCTCTACTTCAGGTGCAATTAGCTTATTCACATTTTCTACAGCTTTTTTTACTCCTTTTCCAAGGTATCTGTCACCCTCATCATCTCTAAGCTCTACTGCTTCAAAAGCTCCAGTCGATGCTCCTGATGGTACTGCCGCCCTTCCTACAAAACCTCCTTCTGCAATAACTTCAACCTCTACAGTAGGATTTCCTCTGGAATCAAGTATTTCTCTGGCAAATACACTTTCGATTTCTAAATATTGTTTCATTTGATACTCTCCCTTCAAGTAGTAATCTTTTACAAGTATAGAATAGCTTAATCAAAGAGTTTTGTAAATATTATTTCTCTAAAATAAAATAATATATATTATTTTATAATGAATTAACTTTTCATTCTATGTTGGTAAGCTTTTTGCTCATGAATGTCTATATAAACAAACGCTATTTTATTTTACCCTAAACTAATTATATTAAACAATTTAAGTTATCTAGGTGTGCATATTTTTTTCTTTTGTTACATCTACCCCCTATCATATTTTTCCTCACATTTGTTATATGCATGCAAACTAATGCTATGGGTGAATTTAATTAATTTGAAGAAAAATATTATGCACCCTAATGCTATAAAAAACGTGAAACCTTTTACTAAATCTGATATAATTATACTTATATAAAAAGGATACTTGTCTAAAAGCAAACACTTAGCACAAGACAATATATAAAGGGGATATTTTTTTGAAGGTTAGGGTTTTTGTCAGATTATTTGTTCTCATAATTACTATTTTAGACACTACTTATAATAAAAATGTCAGCAACTATGAGCATTATATTCTTTTATTATTAATTTTTGTTTTAAGCAGTCAATTAAGATTGTTATTTGAAAAAAAAACATATGTTATAATATCTATAGCAATTGATTTTATTATTTTATTTCTTTTTAACACAACTATTTACATAACACCTTATTTTTTATTGATCATTAGCTTAACTGACAGCCTTATAGTTTTTCGGGGTAGACAAAAAATATTTCTTGCTTTGATTTTTTTTGCTTTTCTGTATTTTCTTGAATATAATAGTTTGGATAGTATTTTTACATTTTTATTAATTTTCTTAATGATTTTTGTGTTTTCACACTATATTAAGAAGCTAGAAAAAAATATAAAAGAAACTGAGATTTTGTATGATGAAAATAGAAAATATAGCTATGAATTAGAAGATACCAAAAGAAAACTAGAAATATACGTAAAAATGGTTGAGCGATATTCACAATTAGAAGAGAGAGACAGAATATCTCAGGAATTACATGATACAATAGGACATAAACTTGTTTCAATTTTAATTCAACTTGAAGCCACCATAAAAATAAACAATATTGATAATCAAAAAGGAAAGGACATGCTCTACTCTGTAAGAGACAATTTAAGAAACTGCACTGAATTATTAAGAAAAGTAGTTAAAAATATGAAACCTCAAGAAATTTCATATAAAATTCAATCAATTAAAAATATGCTTGATGATTTTGAAAAAACTACTGGAATTAAAATAGATTTTAAAATTATTGGTAATTATCAGGAATTATATCCTAGTGCACAACTTGTAATCTATAAAAATATACAGGAATCTATTACAAACTCTGCACGCCATGGACAAGCAAGCCATATTTATATAACGCTCTCTTTCTCTGAAAACAATGTTTTACTTGTAATCAAAGACAACGGAAAAGGCTGTTTAAAAATAACTAAGGGAATGGGTCTTACTGGTATGGAAGAAAGAGTTAAAGTTATAGGTGGCAAAATGGAAATTAAGTCAATCGGAAATTTTGAAATAAAAACAGTAATACCTATTAATGTATAACAAAGGTGTATTCAAAAACATATCGCAGCGGAAGCTGCAATCAAAGTAGTAAGTTCCGCTGCGACAAACAGAGGAACTATATCTTCAAAAAGTTTGCTAAAAAAGCAAACTTTTTGAGAAGAATAGTATATGAACATAATAAACTTGAAGGAGGTTTTATATTGATTATAAATGTTATGATAGTTGATGATGATCCGTTATTAAGAGAAAATCTCAAATTAATACTTGACTTAGAAGATGATATAAATGTTATATCACAATGCAAAAATGGAGATGATGCATATAAAGAAGTACTCAAAATCCCTGAAATTGATGTAATACTTATGGACATTCAAATGCCCGTATGTAATGGCATTATTGCAACAAAAAAAATACTTGAATTACGACCAGATATAAAAATACTTATATTAACTACTTTTGATGATGACAAAAATATTTATGAAGCTTTAAAACAAGGTGCCAAGGGATATGTTTTAAAAAATTCATATCCTGAAAAGATAATATCTGCAATTAAATTTATTTTTAATGGAAATGTCATAATAAGTCATGATGCTGCAAGAAAGCTTCCTAACATATTAAGCATATCCTCAGATATTTCATTTTCTGATTTTTCTTTATCTGATGTTGAAATAGAAATAATAAAGGGCATAGCTCAAGGTATGACAAACAAAGAAATTTCTAACTCTCTTTTTTTAACTGAAGGCACCATAAAAAATAAAATATCAACTATTTTAGATAAGCTTAATTTAAGGGACAGAACTCAGATAGCAGTATTCTACTACAATAATGGAAATATACCCAGCTACTAAGAAATGGCTAAATCATACTTTTTAAAAAAAATCAATTACTTTAGTCAATAGATATTGCATTATATTTATATTAAAATAAATTATTATGGGTGTTTTACCCTACTTAAGTTTTTATAAAGGAATATTAAAAGTATATTTATGGAGGTTTTTATGAGTATTATAAGCATTTCGGGTCTTGTAAAAAGGTTTGGAAATGTTATAGCTGTTGATAATCTTAATCTTAATATAGCTAAAAATGAACTATTTGGACTTCTTGGAGCAAATGGAGCAGGTAAAAGTACTACTATTAAAATATTATCAGGATTGCTAAAACCCAACTCAGGCTCTGTTCATATTGCTGGTATGAATATAAGTACCAATGCTTTTGATATAAAAAAAATCATCGGAGTTATCCCTCAGGATCTTGCAATCTATGAAAATATTTCAGCAAGGGAAAATATAGAGTTTTTTGCAAGACTATACGGCGTTCGCGGTAAAACTTTGAATACTATGGTAAATAATGCTTTAGAATTTGTTGGTCTTTTTGATAATCAAAATGAAAAGCCTAAATCATTTTCAGGAGGTATGAAAAGAAAGCTTAATATGGCATGCTCCATTGTTCACAATCCAGAAATAATAATTATGGACGAGCCAACTGTAGGTATTGACACTCACTCAAGAAATCAAATACTAGAATCAGTTAAAAAATTAAAAAATCAAGGAACCACAATTATATATACAACTCATTATATAGATGAAGCAGAAGATTTGTGTGACAGAGTTGGGATTATTGATAAGGGAAAACTAATTGCCTGTGGCAGCAAAGAAGAATTGAAAAACTTAATCAAGTCAAAAGAATCTATAATAATTGACACTTTACATATTGAACAACAATCTATAGAAGAGATTAAAAAGCTGCAGGGAGTTTTAAGCATTATTTATGATAATAATTATCTTAATATAGATTCAGATAACTTGCAAAGTAATCTTCAAGACATACTTTTTATTCTTTTTAAAAATAATGTTGACATTAAAAACATAAGCATTAAGAAAGCTTCCTTAGAAAGCGTATATTTAAAACTAACTGGCAAAAACATGAGGTACTAATATGTATTTTTATCAAATTTTTGTATTATCTAAAAAAATAATAAATCTTTTTTTCAGTAACATTCTTTTATTATTTGGTATTGTAGTTCTTCACTTTGTTCAACTGATAAATTTTCGAAATGTTTATAACAATTTTGTTGGAGAGTACTCAGGGGTTTTAACTGGTTTATGTCAAACGATCATACTTGATGGTCAAGACAAAGTAGACCCTCTGAACTTTTATAGTTCTACTATTTTAGTCCAATTAATATTTATTTGTGGAATAATTGCTGCATCTTTTGTATGTTATGATAAAGAAAAAAATACATTAACTAGAATGCTTGTGGCACCAGTAAGAAAAGCTCAAATACTTATAGGTTACCTGTTAGGATTTGTTTTTTCAATTATGATAATTTCAGGTATATACATAATAATATCTACTGTAGTTTTAGGAGTTTACTGGGGAAATTCATTGTATAATCTTATATTAATAAATATTATATGTACAGTACTGTCCGTTTCTCTCTCTCTATTATTATCAACTTTTTTTAATAATACCAAACTTGCTGCGGGTGTTATGTCTATATTACTTATTATTATGTCCTTTTTAAGTGGGTCGGTTACTGCAACTGTTCAATACAGTAAAACAAGCAATTTCACACTATTAAAATGGGCATTCGAAGCCTATGTAAACAATATGGAAGATAGGCTTTTATCAGAATCATTTATAAATATTACTATAATGTGTTCTTTGTCTATAGTATTTTTGATTCTATCATCTTTATTCTTTTGGAGGAGAAGTATATATGATAATTAGTTTAAACATTGCTATAAACTATTTCCGGAGAATTATTAGAGAACCTATGGCTATTTTTTTCTTATTAATATTTCCTATTATAGGTAGTGTTTTGGGTGTTATGCTAGTTTCCTTTTATGACAAAGTTGAGGTAGGTATAAATTATAACTTACCTGATGATCATAGACTTAATGTTATATTTAATGATATTGACAAGTTTAACCTCACTTACCATTCCACTGATAGTATTGAAGAGAAAATCAGAAGCAATGAATTAGATATAGGTATTATTTTGCCTGAAGATTTTGAACAAAGGATTTTTGAAAATTTTAAAACAGATGTAAAAATAATAAGCTTAAAAAACCATTCTACAGTTATACATGTAAGAATGATTATGGAAGAATATATAAGATCAGCTATTTTAAATTCAGAAATATCTGACGTACAAGCTTTAAGAAACGCAGCAAATAATATTTCTGGTCCACGCTTATCACTTGGATTCATGTTTATGTCAATATTAGTATTTGTAGGCATCATAATGGAACTAGTCTTAGAAGATAAAAAAAAGAAAACATTTACAAGGATTTTTTGTGCTCCCATTAAAAATTATGAATTTATTGTCGGTACACTACTTTCAGTTTTATTTTTGGGCACTCTAAAAGTGTTTATCTTTTTATTAATTGCCAGATTCGGATTGGGATTTGACTGGAAAGTACCTATGGGAAACACTTTTATAGTATTATTCTTCTTTCTAATTAGTGCTGTTGGAATTAATTTAGGGTTGGTTGGACTTGTTCGAAACACCAGTTTATATTTAGCATCAAATGTACTGGTTTCAATCTTTACTTCTTTTATCGGAGGCTCTTTTTACTCTGCAAGTTTTATGGGAGAGTATGGTGAAAGATTTTCAAATTTTTTCCCTCAAAAATGGGCCATGTCTGCATATGAAAAGCTTGTAGATGGCAATTCACTTAATAGCATTTCATCACATATGCTTATTTTAGTTCTTTTTGGTGTAGTTTTTGCTTCTATAGGAATAAGTTCTATTAACCCATCTGAAAGTGACTTATAAAAAAACAGCTTTAATATTCATCCGGACTATTAGATAACTTCCATTAAAACATAGATAAAAAGTATATTATCCTAAATAAGGCAAATAATAATTTTGAAAATTGCTTTATAATGAGTAAATATGGTGCCTTATTTAATAAAAAACTTGCTAAATATTTTAGCTTATAAAAGACAAAAGAATACAGAAGGTGGATGGGAGCTATTAGAAGAGGAAAATGAAAACACAGATAAAAATGGTCTTGAATCTGGTTTAAGCAGTGAAGATATTCAAAAAATTAAAACAACAACCACTAATCAAAAAAAAAAGTGACCATTGTACAAAAAAACCATTAACAACTGATAAGTGGAATGAATCTAAAAATAAAACCAAATTTTCATCTACCGCAGCTGTAAACAAGACAAAAAACAATATGGTTTCTACAAATCTTTCAACAAATATTGAATATTTAAACCAAAGATTTCACATATATGAAAGTGAACAAATTATAATAAGAGAATTTAATATAGCAAAAGAAATAAATTCATTTATCATTTTTGTAAGTGGAATGGCGGACAATGCAATCTTAAATGAGCTTGTTATCCCTCAACTTATGAACGAAGACAATTTTAAGCAGTTTTGCGGTGACTGTCCATTAGATTATATAGTTAAAAATGTAATATCAATAAATAAAATAACAGACACAAAAGAATATGAAAAAATTATTCAAGGAATATTAAGCGGCCTTACAGCTCTTTTCGTAGAGGGATGTGACAGGTGTTTACTTATAGAATCAAGGGGTTTTGAAAAGAGAAGTGTTGAACAACCCATAACAGAATCTGCAATAAAAGGCTCACATGAAGCATTTACAGAAGACTTAAGTACCAACTTAACTCTTATAAGAAGAATTATAAAAAGTGAGAAATTAACTGTAAAAAATATTCCTTTTGGTAAAACAAATAACTCAAGTTGTTCATTGGTATACTTAAGAGGAGTCACCAATAAAAAACTTATACATGAAGTGGAAAAACGCATCAATAGTATAGATGTAGATTTTGCCCTGGGAAATGGATTCTTAGAGCAGTATATAGAAGACAGGCCTTTTTCTTTACTCCCACAAGTACTAAACACCGAAAGGCCGGATAGAACAGCTTCTTTTATTATGGAGGGAAGAATTGTTATTCTAACTGAAGGTACTCCATTTGTTATTGCTGTGCCTGCTACTTTTATGGATCTTACCCATACATCTGAAGACTATTTTTTGCGTTGGCCATATGGCTTATTTGTAAGGATTTTAAGGTTTATCGCCCTATTTATATCTTTTTTGCTTCCAGGTATATATGTTGCCCTTTCACTTTTTCACCATGAAATGATACCCACATCACTTCTAATGACAATGATAGATACAAGAGGAAAATGTACCTTTTCCTGTATTAATTGAACTTCTCATTATGGAAATATCTTTTGAGCTAATACGGGAGGGCGGAATTAGAATGCCTGGAGTTATAGGTCAGACATTAGGAATAGTAGGTGCACTAATATTAGGACAGGCAGCAGTGGCTGCTGGACTTGTAAGCCCAATACTCATTATTGTTGTAGCAATTACCGGGCTTTCAAACTTTGCTATTCCAAATTATTTACTTGCATGGGCATTGAGAATATTGAGATTTGGGTTTATTTTCATGGGAAGTATTTTGGGCTTTTATGGCATCTCTCTAGGAATAACCGTCCTTGCAGCTGGCTTATGCAATATGAAATCCTTTGGAGTACCTTTCTTTTCTCCAATAGCTCCAAAGATGAACTCTATCTCTGATAATTTTTTAAGAGCTCCTTTGTGGATGAACAAATTAAGACCAGACTATTTAAATGTGGATGACAAAAAACGAATGGCTGGCACTTCTAGAAAGTGGAATAAATAGAAGGGAAATTAATTATATGATAACAGAAGGTAAAATCGGAACGTCAGAAACAATTTGGCTTTTAGTTATAACTATTTCAGTAAATGTCTTTTTTGCTGGTCCTTTAATAATAATACAACATACTGGGACAGCTGCATGGTATACAATGCTCATATCTGCATGCATAGCTGCAATTGGTTTTACAATCACATATATGCTGTTAAAACAACATCCAGGCAAAAATATAATGGAAATATATGAGAGCGTTTTAGGTCGATTTTTAGGCAATGTTTTTTCCTTTTGTTTAATTATAGTATTTTTACTGTCTTCAGCTACACGACTAAGAGAATTTGCTGAAGTACAAAGAATATACATATTTGCACAAACACCAACATCCCATTTGATTACTTTTTTTGTTATTGTATTAGTTTTGTTAAGCTTTTTAGGTCTTGATACCATTGCCCGATATTCAAAACTTATTTCTTACTTAATTATAACTGCTTTTATTTTTATAATAATAATATCAAGTCAACTTTATCAGGTTCATAGATTATTTCCAATTTTAGGTTATGGCATTGATAAACTGATTTTACTTATGCACTATTAATAGGAATAGACAAAGGGGTTAGCGATGAGTGGAGAGTTACCTTTATAATGCCAGTAGTATCCCAAAATGGAGATGATATGGAAACCTCATCAAAAGAGCAAAGCAACATGGATTCATTAACTATAGATGCACCATCCTTTTTTTCAGCAATACAGTTAGCCAATTCAATTTTACCAAGGGAATTGAATTTAATGCATGCTCAAGCTGTTGTATTCTCAGAAGAAGTTGCAACATCAGGAAAAGTAGGAGAATTTATAGTACCTATTGTAAGGTATCGCCAATTAAGGTTTAATGTTCTTGTAGCAGTATCAAAGGGAACTGCTCAGGAATTAGTTGAAAACTTTAGCCCCTATACAGGAAGTAATATTTCTAGAACTATAAAAGGTATTATTAAAAAAGACACTAATATTGGATATTATTTAACTTCAACTCTCCATGACTTCTATGACTGCCTAAAATCCACATATCATCAGCCTATATTGCTTTATACAGCCATAAATAAAGGAGAGAACTTTATAGAGAGTAGTGAAAATGAAAATAATGGGTTTAGTATATCAGGGAACTTTTACGCTGGGGATATTCCAAAAAAAGGAGGCAGTAATTTAGAATTCTTAGGTTTAGCAGTATTTGAAGGAGATACAATGGTAGGAAAACTCTCAGGCCATCAAACCAGCCTATTTTCTATGGTAAAGGGAAACCTCAAAAAAACTGTTTACACTATTAAAGACCCACAAGAACCAGATCTGGTAATCCCCATATCAACTGCACTTAAATCACCACCAGTTATTAAAGTAAGTTTTGATGGTTTAAAACCAATTATTAATGCCAAAATAGATCTTGAAGGAAATATCATTTCTATTCAAAGCAGAATAAACTATGAGGACCCTAAAATTAAATCTGTTATTGAAGATGCACTGAGCCAGTTTATTTTAACAGAATTAGAAAAAGTTTTTTATAAAACGTTAGAATGGAATTGTGATATCTTTCAGTTTGGACATATAGCAGTCAGAAACTTTAGAACTATTGATGAGTGGGAAAAATATAACTGGAATAACAACTACAAAAACTCACAAATATCTGCTAATGTAAATGTTGAAATAGTTCGAACAGGTAAAATGCTAGATAGTTCCCCAATAATTATGTCAGGAGAAAAAAATGATTAAGTATTTAGTTTTAATTTTAATATTAATACCTTTATTTTATACTTTCAGTTATGCAAAATACTGCTTAAAAAACAATAATATAGCTCCCTTAGTAGGTGCAACAATAATTATCCTTGCCTCATTATTTTTCCCTATATTTGTATTGTTTTTTAGGTAGTTTTAATGTATTTTTGCCTGTTGTCTACAACTTGCTTCACAATGTTTCTTCCATGTTTTTCTTCACTTAAAAATTATGCACCAAGTGTTTCTAGACTACTTGACAAAAAAAGAAAATTGATCTATACTTTAACTAACGCGCGTTAGTTTCTTTGTTATCAATAGATTAATTCAATGCAGTTTATTTAATTCTTTCGAAAAAATACTTCTATTTTAAAAAAAACAATCTATTAAAAATAAATAATAATTGCCATGGAGGTGAAAATTTTAATCTGTTACTTTTAAAACCATATTTTTTAGGGAGGTATAATATGTTTAAAAAATCTTTTCTATCTTTTATTTTAGCAAGTGTACTTATCTGCACCGTTGTGTTTTCTGTTCCCACTAAAAGCTTGGGAGCAAGAGAAATAACAACAACATATTTTGAAGCTAATTTTTCAAATTATGACTCGAGTTTATGGGAAAAAGCTGATTGGGATAATGGAGATATGTTTAATTGTATGTGGAGCCCCAGCCAGGTTTCAATAAGAAATGGAAGAATGGTTCTTACATTGGATAATGGTGATCCAGGTTGCCAATATCCATATAAAAGTGGAGAATACAGAACAACATCATATTTTGGATTCGGTTACTATGAAGTAAGAATGAAACCTGCAAAAAACCCAGGCACTGTATCATCATTTTTTACATATACAGGCCCGTGGGATGGTGATCCATGGGATGAAATAGACATTGAGTTTCTTGGAAAAGATACCACTAGAGTTCAATTCAATTGGTGGAAAGATGGAAATGGCAACAACGAATATTACCATAATTTAGGCTTTGATGCATCACAAAGTTTTAACACATATGGCTTTGATTGGAAACCAAATTCAATTGACTTTTATGTAAATGGAGTAAGAGTCCATACTGGAACTCGAAATATACCACAAAATCCAGGTAAAATAATGATGAATTTATGGCCTGGTATAGGTGTTGATAGTTGGCTTGGTCCTTATGACGGAAGAACTCCATTAACAGCAGAATATGAATATGTAAGATATTATCCAAATGGTTTTCCTAGAAATCAACAACCACAACCGCAACCACAACCGCAGCCACAACCACAACCACAACCGCAGCCACAACCACAACCACAACCGCAGCCACAACCGCAACCACAACCACAACAACCAGGTGTAAGAAGTGCTTTTAATACAATTCAGGCAAATAATTTTGATACTTCAAACGCATCAAACATTGAAATAATTGGTACAGATACTGGAAGTGGAATTGGTTATATTCAAAATGGAAATACTGTAACTTATAGAAATGTTGACTTTGGAAGTGGAGTATCAAGTTTCAGTGCAAGAGTTGCATCAGGAATGAGTTCTACAACAGAAATTGAAATTATTGCAAATGGTACTCGCCTAGGTTCTTTGTCAGTGTCATCAACTGGTGGATGGAATAATTATAGAGAATTATCTACAAATGTTAGAAATGTTACAGGAGTAAATGATTTGGTATTAAGATTTTCAGGTCCAGTTAATGTAGATTCATTTGTATTTAATAG
This sequence comes from Acetivibrio alkalicellulosi, assembly GCA_008125075.1. Classification (GTDB taxonomy): domain Bacteria; phylum Bacillota; class Clostridia; order Acetivibrionales; family Acetivibrionaceae; genus Herbivorax; species Herbivorax alkalicellulosi. The sequence goes on from VLTH01000002.1 coordinate 2,342,800, forward strand.
AACAACTCAGCAGCCCGCACCACAACCACAGCCACAGCCACAACCACAGCCACAGCCACAACCACAACCACAGCCACAGCCACAACCACAGCCACAACCACAACCACAGCCAGGAGTATCTGGAAATCTTTCAGTATCTATTTCTGAAAACACTTGGGGTGGAGGAGCTACATTAAATGTTACAATAACAAATAACGGAACATCTCCAGTTAATGGATGGACAGCTAATTTAAACTTTTCAGGAGGTGCAAATGTAACAAGTTCCTGGAATGCTAACCTTAGCCAGAGTGGTTCATCTGTAACCGTTAGGGATGCTGGTTGGAATGGAACAATTCAACCAGGTGGTTCAGTATCATTTGGACTTAACATTTCATATAGTGGTTCATATTCAAGACCCACTGCTTCAGTTAGGTAATTTATTTAAATAATGACAAATTTAAAAAAAGCAGTTGTTTTATAAAAGCAACTGCTTTTGCTTATTTTTTTGATAAAATTAATGTATTTTTTCCTTCTATTGGTTATATATCTGTTTTATATGGAACTTATTTATGATATACTCGTCTTAATAAATAAGCAAATAAATTAATATAACCTTTAAAAGGAGGTTTCAAAATGAAAATCTTTAGATCTTTACTTGGCACTTTTATAATAGCTTTTTTAATACTTTCTGTTGGCTGTTCAAGTCATGATAGTGGCAAGTCAGCTTCTGATGTAGCATCATCTCAATATAATAGTGTGGGTCGAGCTTCATTTTCAGATAGTTATGATTCAGATGGCTATGATTCAGGTGGTTATGATTCAGATGTTTTAAGTGAGCAGGCGGGATCAACAGCTATTATTGGCACTGGTTCAACTACTACAGCATCAATAAACTCCATATTAAATGAAAGAAAAATTATACGCAATGCTTTTATATCTGTAGAAGTTGACGATTTTGAAAAATCCTATGCTAAAATTGAATATCTAATTTCAAATATCGGTTTTGTTCAGGAGTCTAGAATTAGCACCGTTAAGCGATACATAAATTCAGAAGAAATTCTCCTTACTAAGGGAGTAATCATTATAAGAGTTGATGCAACAAAATTCAACAATGTTTTAAAAGACATCAAAGGTTTAGGCCTTATTACTGAAGAAAATATAACAACAGATGATGTTACAGAAAAATTCTTTGATGTAGAATCAAGATTAAGACTAGTAAGGTATCAGGAAAACAGATTGGAAGAATATCTGCTAAAAGTTACTGATCCTGACACAATATTTAAAACTGAAAGTCAACTAACGGAAATTCGTTATGAAATAGAAAGACTTACAGGAACTTTAAATAAGCTTAGTGACCTTGTAAAATTGTCAACTATTACAATAAACATGGAAGAAACTCTACCTTACATAGAACAGAAGGTAGAAGAGCAAACATATTTTGAAAAGCTAAAAAGTAATTTTTTAAGTAGTTTTAATGGAGTTATAAACTTCTGCGCATCATTTCTTATCGTACTTGTAGCTGCACTTCCTGTATTAGTATTATTATCTATCATTTTTGCTATAGTATTTTTTATATACAGATTTTTAAAAAGCAAAAAGAAAAAAACAACTACAAAAAACACTGATGTTAGTAGCTGATAATTAAGAAATGCTAAAAATATAACTTTCACTATAGGCATTGCTTGAAGTCTTAGAACAACGTGAAAGACTTCTAAGGGTTGGGCTTGGATGCCCCGACCCTTTTATTGATGCTAAATAGGCTTCATGAAAAGTTGTAAGTAATGAAAAATAATGTTTTAATTTGTATCAATAAACTCAGTTATCACGCCTAAAATATAACGATTAAGAAGAATATAATCACTTGAATTGATAACACCATCTCCGTTTAAATCTGCGACAAGCAAAGGATATTCATTAGGGAGCTGGCTAATTATCCCTAAAATATATCTTCTCAATATTACTTTGTCAGTTGAATTTATTTCACCATCACCATTTATATCTCCTTTTAATTGTTGTGATTTATTTTCAACAACCCATACCTCGTATTTTGTTCCACTAACAGTAAAATCTAGTTGGGATTTGTGAACTACATTTGCTGTAGATGAATTATTCAAAGGATTATTGTTAATACTCAACCAAGACAAATTAGTTAAATTACTAAGATAACTTATATCTCTTATTTTGTTCTTATGAAGATATAGTATACTTATATTAGTTAAGTTTTTAAGAGGGCTTATATCAGTAATTTGGTTATCATTGAGATATAGCGTATTTATATTAGCTAAACTGGTAAGAGGCGTAATATCAGTAATTTGGTTATTATATAAATATAGATTTCTCAATTTAGTTAAGTTGTTAATTGGAGTTATGTCACTTATGTTGTTATTTTCCAAGCTCAAGAATGTCAAATTGGTTAACTTGCTAAGGGGGCTTATGTCACTAATTTGAGCATTACATAAGTCTAACCGAGACAATTTAGTTAAATAGATAAGTGGGCTTATGTCACTGACTGGAGTATTATATAAAGTTATTGCAGTAATATCTTGTACTTCGCATTTGAAAATGTTACGTTCATATATATTAATTTTATTACGTATAGCTGTTTCAAGGTTTTTACATTTAAATTCTATTATATCATCATCACTTGTCTCTTTGATAACCCATACTTCATACTTTTTTCGGTCTATAGTGAAGTTTAGTTTTGATTCAAGAATTGCATTTGGTGTAGATGAATTATTTATGGGATTACTGTCTAAATTTAACCACATTAATTTAAAATTAGCTAAGTCACTGAGCGGGCTTATGTCGCTTATTTGATTATTATGTAAGTCTATCCTAATCAAATTAGTTAAGTTGGCAAGAGAGCTGATATTGCTGATTTGGTTATTATGTATAAATAATACTGTCAAATCAGTTAAGTTGGCAAATGATGTTATGTCGCTTATTTGATTATTATTTAAATATAACCTAGTCAAATCAGTTAAGTTTGTAAGTAGTGTTATATCATCAATTTGATTGTTATTTAAATATAACATAGTCAAATCAGTTAAATTGGTAAGTGGCTTTATGTCTTTTATTTGATTGTTATTTAAACCTAGTTCATTTAGATAAATCAGGTTAGTAAGTGGTGTTATGTCATCAATTTGATTATTATTTAAACGTAACATAGTCAAATCAGTTAAGTTTATAAGTGGTGTTATGTCATCAATTTGCGTATTATCTAATCTCAATTCTTTCAAGTTTATTAAGTTGGCAAGTGGTGTTATATCATCAATTTGAATATTATCTACAGATAAAAAAGTCAAATTAGTTAATTCACTAAGTGGTGTTATATCATCAATTTGACAATCCAATAGTTTCAAATAAGTCAAATTGGTCAAATAACGAAGTGCACTTATATCGCTTATAGTATAATTCAAAGTCAAACGGGTAATATTTTTTACGTCATTTATGCAAATATCGCCATTTGGATTGCTACTACTTTGTCGAATAATTTTTTCTAAGTTTTGGCACTTAAATTCTATTAAATCAGCTGGATTTTTATCCATCGAGACCCACACCTCGTATTTTTTACCATCTACTGTAAAATCTAGTTCTGATTTGCGAACTACATTTGGTGTAGTTGAATGGTTAATTCGATTGCCATTTAACTTCAAATAAGTCAGACTCGTCAAATTTGAAAGAGGTCTTATGTCAGTAATTTGGTTATTTTCTAAACTTAAATTTGTTAGACTAATTAAATTGAAAAGAGGTGTTATGTCAGTAATTTGGTTATTTTCTAAATATAAATGATTTAGATTCGTTAAATTTGATAGAGGTGTTATGTCTTTAATTTGGTTGTATCCTAAATTTAAAAGGGTTAGATTTGTTAAATTGGAAAGAGGCGTTATGTCGTTTATTTGATTATATTCTAACTCTAAAACATTTAAATTAGTAAAATGACTAAGTGGACTTATGTCACTAATTCTTCCGACATAATTGTAAAATAATTCAGTAATGTTTTTCACATCACTTTTAAAAATAGGTCCTTGTGAACGACGAACCTTTCTCCATGTATTCATATATAAATCATTACATTCAAATTCGATTAGTTCTTCTTTTAATAAGTAGTACTCTTTATTGTCCTCTTCTACAACCCAAATTTCGTATTTAACTCTATTTACTTCAAAATCCAAGCTTTGTTTATGAACTGCATTTGGTGTCGAGGAATTATTGATAAGGTTATTGTTTAATTGCAGCGCAGTAAGCTTTGACAATCTGCTAAGGGTACATATGTCACTGATTTGATTATCATTTAAATATAACCTATGCAAGTTACTTAAATTTTTTACAGGGCTTACATCTGTAATTTTATTTTTGCTTAAATCTAATGTATACAAATTGTAACTGTTGAGAGAGCTTATGTCGATGATTTGATTATCACTTAAATTTAATGTAGTCAAATTAGTTAATTTATTGAGAGGGCTTATGTCGGTGATTTCATTATAATATAAATCTAATGTAGTTAAATTAGTTAATTTATTGAGAGGGCTTATGTCGCTGATTTGATTGTTACTTAAATTTAATGTAGTCAAATTAGTCAAATTATTGAGAGAGCTTATGTCGCTGATTCCATTATAACTCAAATCTAATCTACTTATATTAATCATGGTATTAAGTGGTGCTATGTCGGTAATTTGTGTATTGGGTAAATGTAATATGGTAATATCTTTGACTTCACATTTGTAAATATTGCGTTCAGGTTTATTAATTATTTTACGTATAGCTGCTTCTAAATTTTCACACTCAAACTTTATTACATCTTCTTCATTTGTTTCTTTAACAACCCATACTTGATATTTAGTAGTGCCCACTAAGAAATTTAGTTCCGATTCTAAAACTGCATTTGGTGTAGATGAATCATATAAGGGATTATTAGATAAATATAGCTCAGTTAAATTAGTTAACTTACGAAGAAGACTTATGTCTCTAATTTGGTTACAAGATAGATATAATTTAGTTAAGTTAGTTAAGTTGGCAAAAGAACTTATATCGCTTATTTGGTTAAAATGCATTTTTAAGGTAGTTAAATCAGTTAGTTTGGCAAGAGGATTTACATCGATGATTTGGTTATTACTTAAATCTAACGTAGTCAGATTGATTAAGTTCGCAAGAGGACTTATATCGATAATTTGATTATTATTTATATTAAATATAGTTAGATTTGTTAAGTTTGCAAGAGGGCTTATATCGATAATTTGATTATTATATATATTTAATGTAATCAGATTCGTCAAGGTAACGAGAGGACTTATATCGTTTATTTGGTTATTATATATGTTTAATGTAGTCAGATTTGTTAAGGTGTCGAGAGGACTTACATCGATGATTTGGTTATTACTTAAATCTAACGTAGTCAGATTGGTTAAGTTAGCTAGAGGACTTATATCGTTTATTTGGTTATTACTTAAATGTAAAAAAGTTAATTTAGTTAAATTTTCAAGAGGTCTTATATCTCTAATTAACTCTCCATATAAAACCAATCTATTTAAATTACTTAAGTTAGAAAGATGTGTCATATCAGCGATTTCTTTAGCACTTAAAGTTAAGTCTGTCAAATTTGTTAGGTTTTTAAGAGGACTTATGTCAATGTTTTGATTAGTAGCAAGAAGTAACTCTGTCAAATTTGTAAAGTTATCCAGAGGGCTTATGTCTCTGATTCTATAATCTTGTAATACTAGCCTAGTAATACTATTAACATCATTTTTTAAAATATCACCTTTGCTTTTATTAATTTCTCTACGAATTTGTCGTTCCATAAATTCACATTCAAATTCTATAACATCATTACTATCATTAACAACTTCAACTTTTTCAAACTGAGCAAGAATAGCTGCTGCTGGAAATAATAAACACGTAAATACAGCAATCACTAATAATAAAATAATTTTTTTTTGCATAATTGACTCTCCCCTATATCTTCAATAGCCCTAGTAAGAACTGATAAAACATTACCAGCCACAAACGGTATAATATAGTGCAAATGACTATATTATACTTCAGCAATCATTAAACATTGTTAATTTATGTATCTAAGTTTAAACTTTTATTTATAAATCGTATTTCCTTTTAATCTGTATTTTCACATTAATTATATCATTAGCAGATGTTTTTTGAAAGGTGTTTCTTCCATGTTTTATTCAAGATGGAAAGAGAATTTGTTTATTATTAAGCCTGAAACTGTTATTGGCTGGCATAAAATAGCTTTTACGTTCCCCCCCAGAAACTAAGATAAAAGATACTAAATTAGTTTTAACGCCAATCCTTGGAGGACTTTAGGACTTTATCACAGCTACAAAAAAGTTGTCTAAAAGTTACAGTTTTTTTACAATAGCTAATAGCTTATTTTTCTATGTGAAAAAACAAGCATTTTGGTTCTAATTACCAAAGTGCTTGTTTTTTAATTAATTTATTATTGATTTAAAAGTATAAATTTATATGTGTCACTTGCTTTACTTGTTAAATATTTGCTCAAATTTTAGCCAGATTGAATTTTTGAAGTCCATATCCAATTTTTATAGGGCTAAAATTCCCACTTTTCAATCATGCCGACAATATAATAATATAAAGCTTGGTATGCATAAAGTTTTAATAATGTCTAATTTTCTTCCAAAGCATATAGATAGCCATCCGTACTACCAAAGTATATTACACCATCCTCTACTACAGGTGTTGATAAAATTGAACCTAGAGTCATTATCAAATCAAAAACTTCTTTGCCTTCTCCATTCCAATACCTGTCAAGAAGATCTTGACGAAATTTATCATTTTCATCAATAACCTGAGAATAATTCTTTATGCTACCCTCAGTTTGATAGCACCAATTCATTTCACCCATTGCAGTGTCTAGTGCATATAGTTTTCCATTAAAATTGCCAAAGTAAATGGTATCGTCTACAATAGTCCCGGAACCGAATATACCGAGGTTTGAGGAGAATGTCCACTTTTGGTGACCTGATTTTGCATCCATTGCATAAAATGTATATGCGTCTGAGGTACCAAAATATACTTTATCATCTTTAACAGTAGGGGTAGAAATAACCCAACTCGGCATTTTATGATTCCATTTTCCAGTACCTGTATTGGCATCTAAAGCATATATATTATAATCCCTACTTCCGAAGTATACTATACCATCATGAACAGACGCAGAGCCTTGTATTTCTCCACGGGGGAACCAGGTAGCGCCAACTGTTTTGAACTTCCATTTCAATTTTCCATTATTAGAATCTAGTGCATAGAAGTACCCGTCAAAACTTCCGAAGTACACCATGCCATTTGAAATTACTGGAGAAGCATGTACTACATCTCCGGTTAAAAAACTCCATAGTTTTTTTCCTGTCTTACTATCTAATGCATAAAGATTGCCGTCTCCACTTCCGAAGTAAACCACATTGTTGTATACTGCAGGTGAAGACAAATAGTAATCCCATATATCATACTGTTTTTCACCTTCTGTTTTAAATTTCCAAACAAGTTTCCCTGAAGCAGTATTCAGTGCATATAAATAACCATCCGTACTTGTAAAGTACAATACTTTCCCTGATATTGCAGCAGTAGAACGGATTTCACCTGTTGTTTTATACTTCCATCTTTCTTTTCCTGTTTTATTATTTATTGCATAAAAATACCCATCTAAACTACCGATATAGGTCACTCCATTATATGTAACCGGTGATGAATAAATTTTATCTCCAGTTTTAAACTTCCACTTTAGAGTAACTGAATCTTCTGTGGGCTTTGTTTCATTTATCCTACAGGTAAATTTGGGGAATTTTAAGAACCTTCTCATATCAGTACGAGCACTTGAAACTGTTGTAAAACTCAAGACAGCTACTAATACTACCAGTAATAGCTTAATTATACCTATTCTTTTCATATTAAACCCTCCGTTTATTTTATATTTTCTTTATTATAGCATTATAAAATGTTGAAAAACGGGACAGGACAAAAGTGTCCTAGACATAATTAGGGATTAAAGTTATTATTAAATAAATACAATATATTTGTTGGAGGGGACTTTATGAAAACAAGTAAGGATTTTTGCCATTGTTTAAATAAGTTGCTCACAGCTCGAGGATGGACAGCAGCCCGCCTTGCATTGGAGCTTAAAACAGATTCTTCATATGTTCGCAAATGGCTAAGAGGAGAAAGAATTCCTTCATTAAGATCACAATACATCAATGAGATTGCTTTAAGTCTTGTAAAAGGACAAGATATAAAAAATATTGGACAAATCAAAACTGCTATTTCTGATATACTCAAGGATAACAGTGTGGAATTTGATCCTTATAGATCTATTACCGAATATATTAGAGAAATTCTTGCTGAATCACAGTTATATTCTTTAAAGAATAGTCCTCCTCAAAAAAGGTTAAACAATGTCAAAACAAAGAAAAATGTATTAGAACTTTTAGAATACTTACAAAAGGAACCTCCGCAAGATCAACAGTTAGAATCAAAACTTACTGATATTTTTAATGGTTTCTCAAATACTTCTGTTATATATGGAAAAGACAATGTTATTTGCGCAGCTATAGGACTTATCAAAGAAGCATCAAAAAGTAATTGTAATGTGGAAAAGAATATATTTATAACTTTTCAGTCTGACAAGGATAGTTTTAACAGTAGTTCCTGGTTTGATTATTACTGGAACAAATATATCAAAGATGCTTTGGAAAAAGGGTGGAATATATATCACTTATGCTGTTTAAATAAAAATTCTGAAAGATCTTTATTAATAATTAAAAGAATACTCCATTTTATTGAATTTGCGAAAAATTACAGACCATTATATTTTAATAAATACGGAATATTAAGACCTCCAATGGAAATAATCGCGGTGAAGAATATCGGAACATTAATCTGTTTTGCTACAGAAAATGTTGATAAGATTGATTCAGCATTATTTTATCGTGGAAAAGATGCGGCAAATATTTTAGATAAATATATGAAACAACTCCTAGTTACTACCCAACCTCTTATAAAAGTACTTTCTTTGGAAGATTACTTTGAATTGACAACAAAAAAAGACAAGAAGACTGGAGGTCATCTATGGATTTGGAGAGATTTAATTTCTTTATCAATTCCATCATCACTTTGGGAGAAACACTTATCAAAAACTGTAAAAAATAATACTGAACGGAGTATACACTGTAAAAGGATTAAAAGCCGCCAACAATCATTCTATGAGGATGTTGCAAACTACCCATATATGTATATATGCTATAAATCTACTATTGAGAATCTAGTTAAAACCGGTCAATACTATTATAAGTCTAAATATATTGTTCAAGAAAAGGAGTACATAACAGAACACTTGAATTACATTATATGGCTTTTAGAGACATTTGAAAACTTTGAAATAGCCTTATTGGATAATGAACATGCTGATGTTACAAATAATATATCTTGGGAGGTAAAAGGAGAACACACCGTAATGATCGAAGCTTTATTCGGAGAGGAACTGCCAAAAGATGCAATTCTTGTTTCCATTACCGAGACCACCATAGCAAGTGCCTTTCAAGATTATTTTTTAAGTATTTGGGATAGCCTCTCCCCAAAAAGTAAAGACAAGAATAACGTTATCAGTTGGTTTAAGGAACAACTTGATATTTTCAGGAAAATACACTGTATTAATGATTAATAATTGACCTTTTCTTCAACATAACCAACATTTATTATGTATTATGCAACAATTTGCTTTTATCATTGTACTATATTTGCACCCTCCATACAAATAAAATGTTCCTTCTCCAAGGTTATGGTATGCTCTTCCACATATTCATAAGTGGATTTAAGTATGTTCCCTATCTTTGGCATTGTGTCTTTTGAATATTGTTGTTCAGTATCGTAGTCCAATGGTTCAATCACTAGTGGATCATATATTATATTCGCCTGATAACCTGCAAAATTAACTCTGTTTAATTCATCATAGTTTCTGAAAATGTTCCTATTGGCATAACAGCTCTTGTTTTGCCTTTTATCTCCTCTATTAGATTTCCATTATAATCATACTCATATTCAGTTACAAGATATATTTGATCATAATGGTGAAAGATTAAAGTATAATACTTTTACAATGTAAAAGTGAACGAAAGGGCTTCAAAGATACAGGTAGCAGGTAGCACTCTCTGCATTTCCTTTTGAAAAAGGGCTAGAAGATTTTATTTTGATTATCAGCCATCAATAAATAAAAATCAAATATATGACTTAGCATAGCAACATTAAGGTTTTTAGAAAACAAAGAAAACATTTTGTTTTATGGCAACTCTTGAGTTTGAAAGACTCACCTAGCAGTTTCATTGGGCATTGTAGCTGCTAAAAAACGCCATATAACATACTTTATTTTATGCCATGATTATACACAAGGCTCACTCAGAAAACAGGCTAGAGGCTAAATTAAAGCATTACGCAAAATATAAGATTTTAATAATCGACGAAATAGGATACATTCCAATTGATAAACAAGGCGCAAACCTTTTGTTTCAGCTAATTGCAAAACGATACGAAAAAAATTCAACAATAATTACCACTAATCAAATGTTCAGTAAATGGAAGGAAGTATTTTCAGATTCAGTAATAGCTAATGCTTTATTAGATACAGAGTATTTATCTTATTTAAACTGTTTCAACCTTAACTTCCTTGCCTTTAAATGCAATACCAATTTTAACAATATCATTAATTCCAAGTCCTTTTAACTCTTCATCATACTTTTTATCTTCTATCTGCTTTAAAGCCGCATTAAGAGCTGTTTCTAATGTCTCATTTTCATATTTATCTACTTTTTTAAACTCAATTATTATGCCCTTTTTTCTTTTATCCTTTGGGATAATCATAACATCATATCTGCCATAACCTGATTCTCTGTTTGACTTTATATCATATTCCTTATCAATGTATACAAGCATACCAAGTACAAATGCATGATAAAAACTTTCTGCCTTATCTTCTCCCACATCATGGTAACTAAATGTCCTTTCAACTGTTGTTGCAAATATTTTATAAAAAGTTCTTACATCTCCTGTAAGTAATGCCTTTAACATTTCATCTACACTTCCACCTTTTATCGTCTCATCAAACCAATTTTCTAAAATATTTCTAAAAAAATAATATACCTCTTTGTTTGGTGCTTTGAGGTCACAGTAAACACCTTCTTCCCTTAAATATAGCTTAACAGGTTTTAAATAACCACTCATTAGCATAAATGACCATATACTTTTATCAGACTTTTTTATTTCGCTGTAAACTATATTTTCATCTATTTTTACATTATCAACAGTTCCACCTTCAATTATATTTTGAATGTTAAACTGTATACTTCTATCTCCTGTTGTTGCAAGCTCTTTTATAATTGCATTCCCACTGGTATTTATCCAGTAGGGCTTAAGTGTACCCTTATGTATATACATAACAATTGACCAAGGATTATAAATAACTCTTTGATTTTTTTCCCCAAACAAATATCCATTATACCAATCTCTTACTTTATCCCCTTCTTGTATTCCATAATACTTTAAAAGTTCTTTTACCTCATTTTGAGTAAATCCAAAATATTCACTATAATTATCACTTAATATTGTACACACGTTTAAATTATTCATATCACTGAATATACTTTCCTTTGCAACTCTAAAAATACCAGTCAATACCCCTTTATATAAATTTGGATTGTTTTTAAAACTTGCATTCATAAAGGCTTTCATAAATTCTATTGCTTCTTGCCAATGAGCATGTATATATGCTTCATTTAAAATTGTGTCGTACTCGTCTAAAAGCACATATGGTCTTTGCTTATGATGCTCATAAAGCATTCTAGATAAAATCTCTACACTCTTTATATAGTGCTCATCCTGAGCCTTATCAAGAGCTATTTTTTTAAATAACTCTCTATCAGCCAATGTCACTTCTTTTGAATCCATTAAATATAAATGCCTATTAAATTCAACTTGAATTATATTTTTTATAAGTGCAAAATTCAAAGACCATTTGCTTGTTTTTACATCTTTAAATGTTAACGTTATTACAGGATATTTACCCTGCTCTTTTCTATACTCTTCACCTTGAGCCCATATCTTATATTCTTTAAACATATAGCTGTTGTCTTTTTTGCTTTTTTCAAAGTAATAATTTAATAAAGACATGTTAAGTGTCTTCCCAAACCTTCTTGGACGTGCAATTAAAATGATTTTAGAGCTATCATCAATTATTTCTTTTATAAATAGTGTCTTATCTACAAAATATAAATCTTGTTCAATTATGTTTTCAAAATCATCTACGCCCACAGGCTGCCTTTTCATATAATCACCCTTTGTTATTATTCATATATTTATTATAACCTTGTATTAGTATAATTTGCAATTTTAAAACCTCATTTTTATAAGATAAATGCTTTAAAGATAATTAATATATTCTGCAATTATTACAATACATCCATTTACAAAAACCATGAACTTTTAAAACCTATATAAATGATTTATTGATATTTATATCCGTTAATTTTTTGACGTTTACCATTATTTAATGTATTTATACATGTTTAAAATTTGCAAAAGGTATAATATAGCGAAAACAACTATATTATGCCTCTGGTATGATTAATTATTTCTAATTTAAGTATTTATACTTAAATTTTTGTTAAGTAAACCGTACCAATTTTTATAGGGCTAAAATTCCCACTTTTCAAACATGCCGACAAATTAAAGTTACTAAAGTGCTTGTTTTTTGATTAAGTTATTATTGTTTTAAAAGTATAAATTTATATGTGTCAATTGCATTACTTGTTAAACATTGGTGCGCATTTTAGCCTGATTGAATTTTTGCAAGGCATAGGGCATACTATATAGTTTTTGACAATTATTAAGAAACGAGGGTCATGAAGTGTTAAATTATAACGAAATTCATTTATATGTGAAACAATGGTTACAAATGTTACTGGCTTTTATATTAATAAAATTTATGTCTGAGGAAGAAAAAGATAAGGAAATTATAGCTCTTAGAAGTCAGGTAGCTCTTTTTGACCTAAAGATGATTGATGAAAAAATACCTAAACCAACTGTTACTCCTGCATACCGTCAGTTATGGGTTTTACTTTCAAAGTTCTATTCAAGATGGAAAGAGGATTTGGTTGTTGTTAAGCCTGAAACTGTTATTGGATGGCATAAGACAGCTTTTAAGTTTCACTGGATGCTTAAATCTAAAAAGCGTGGCAGACCTAAAATTTCAAGAAAAACAATTGAGCTTATCAAACGTATACATAAGGAAAACCCTTTATTGTCACCTGAAAAGATACACGAAAGATTAGTTGACCTTAATATAACTGATACACCCTCTCCAAATACAATAGCTAAGTATATACCAAAAGTTAGAAAGCCACCAAGTGAAAAGCAAAAACAGTCTTGGAAAACATTCCTTAAAAATCATAGTAAGGAAATTTGGGCTATGGATTTCTTTACTGTTCCAACTCTTTATTTTAAGGTGTTGTATGTCTTTATTATAATTAGCCATGACAGAAGAAAGATTGAACACTTTGCAGTTACAACTAACCCATCATCCGCATGGGTATCACAACAAATAAGGGAAGCAACTCCTTTTGGTGAAACTCCAAAGTATTTAATTCATGATAATGATCCTACTTTTACATCAAAGTTATTTAAAGATTTTTTATCTAATGCAAATATCAAGGCTAAAAGGACAGGGATAAAATCACCCAGACAAAATGGAATTTGCGAGAGAGCAGTAGGTATATTGAGATTTGAGTTATTAAATCATGTTATTCCATTTAATCAGAAACATTTGGAGTATTTGCTCAAAAAGTATTTAAAAGAGTATTATCATCCTGTCAGGACACATCAAGGACTTAATTGTCAAACTCCAATTTTATCGGACAAGCCTCCAGAAACTAAGATAGAAGATACTAAATTAGTTTCAAAGCCTATTCTTGGAGGACTTTATCACAGCTACAAAAAAGTTGCCTAAAAGTTACAGCTTTTTTCCGATAGCTTATTTTGTTATGCAAAAAAACAAGCACCTTGGTTTAAATTACCAAAGTGCTTGTTTTTTGATTAAGTTATTATTGTTTTAAAAGTATAAAATTGTATGTAACACATGCGTTACTTGTTAAATATTGGCTCTTGTTTTAGCCCGATTGAATTTTTGAGATCGACAACCTACTAAATAATCTCCAGAGCTAAATATTATTAAAATTTCAATGTTCAATGAAAAATATATTCCTTATAAAAAAACTATATCAGTTATAAAAATTGAATTCTAGACGTTAATTCTTTGACGCTTACTTATTTATTATATTTATACATGTTTGAAATTTACAAAAGGCATAATATAGTGAATGTCACTACATTATGCCTCTGAAATAATTAACTATTGTTAATTTAAGTCTCTATAATTTAACTTTTGTTAAGTAAACCGTACCAATTTTTTTAGGGTTAAAATTCCCACTTTTCAAACATGCCGACAATATTAAACAATTTCAAATCTTATGCCAATTACTTCTTCTTTTTCATTAACAAAAAATGTTAATACATTACCTCTGTAACGATACACATAGTATTTAGATGTATCAGTTATAGTACAGTCATCTGAGTCTCCATATTTTTCTAAGACATTGGAAATAGTATCCCCTATTCTTATCCCTCTTGGCGTTTGAATTATTGGTGTTGTTAAATCAATACTCAATATATAACCATTAGCTTTTCCATCTGGTTGAGTAATTATTTTGAAATTTTCAAACATATAAATATCATAAACAGATTTCTCGTTGGCAGGAATAGCCTTTGTAATTTTTTCATTTGTTTTTAAATCTCCATATTTCCCTCCTAATTCAATATGATTATTTTTATACTTAATAACAAAATCTTCATTATCTAAAAGAAAATTAGATTTTATATTTATAGTATCAGTATTTTCTGTTTTAGAATCTATATTTTCTGTTATGTCATTTTGTATATTATGGCTAATAGTTACTCTACCAAAACTCATTATGGAATAAATACCAATACCTATAAGAAATATATCTATTAACATGCTTATAAAGAATAATTTAATTTTCATTTACAAACCCCTTTCACTGCATCTATTGGCATGCTACCATAATCACCATAAAAATAAACGTTTAGCATTGATGTGGCTCTATTCTTCCAACCATCTAAATATATTGCGTTGTCTGGATTAATTTCAACCAAATTTTCATAAAACCCAAATATATCATTCTTAAACGTGTCATATGTCGCTTTATTATTAATATTATCGAATATATTAGGAATTACACCCAAAGAACCAACGTTATATCTTAAAGCAACAAGAGAATCTAACTGATATTGGTCTAATTCTATAGTAATATCTGGAGAGTTTGTGATTATATCTGCCATCCTGTTAGAGACTCTTTTCAAAAGATTCAAGGCAGTGTCTTGGCTTATATTTGTAGCTGTTTTTATTCCTAAATTTAGAGGGTCTTGTGGTAAGTCATACCCATAGCCTATTGTTGTATTATTCACAGTTGGCTTGACTTCTAAAATATTACCTTGGGAATCTAATACCAAGTCCTTCTTTGCAACTTCTAAATTAGCAATATAATTAAGTCCCTCATCGCTAACTGTTGTAGCTCCAGTATTACCCGTTCCCTTAGGAGCATAATTAGTTCCATGTGGAAAGCTCGTAGTTTTACCAATATCACTAGTCTGCTTCATTTGAGGTGCTAAATTTTTGTTATACCCCTCAATATAAATGTCCTTGACAAGGGGACCATTTTATTATTACCATAATGCTTGTTTTCTGATTAAGTTATTTTTGTTTAAAAAGTATAAATTTGTACGTACCACTTGTTTTATTTGTTAAATATTAGTGCATATTTTAGCCAGATTGAATTTTTGCAAGGAACAACAACTTATTATCTAATAGAATGCTTCTTTAGCACGTTTTTACTATAATTCTGAATTTCCTCTTTTGTATATAGGCTATCTTCATTATCTGTAAGTTCATAAGGATAGAATTCTCCCTTCGAATACCTCTTTAAAAGTTCAATTGTATACTCATCTTCAGCCTTCACTAGAAATTCACCAAACACTTTAACCCACTTCCATTCATTATTGCTAATTAAGTGTTTTGCTACTGGAATAAAGTTTGAATATTCTTCAACATCATCGATGTATGTAAAAGATTTTGTACTTATTCTTTTAAATTTATCTTCTTTATCATCTTTATATATTAATACATCTAATAAAAGATAACAATTCATATTGTCTGATTTATATATACTTATAATGTCAATTGTTTGATTTTCTTCTTTAGTGATTTTTGTTATATAATTTTTTTCTTTTATTTGATCATGATAAACTTCTATAAAATATCTATCACGAGGAAAATTTACATTCCTTTCAATTATAATAAATTTGTGCTCGTATTCCGTTGTTAAGGATATTTGATTTACTATTCTAGGTTCACTAGGACTCATTATATACTTTAATAAAACGTATCCAGTAAATAAGATGAAAATAATCATAAGTGATATGAACATATGATATTTTGATAGTTTTAACATTTTATATAATCTGTTTTTCATTTAGACAACTCCCATATATAGCTTATTTGCTTAATAAAGCAGCCTTAATTCTAATAATGTAATCTCATGCTTATAAAAAAATTGATTACTATAGTGTTGAAGCTTTTTTCTATGTATGCAATTCTCAATTTATTTATGAACTGTGCTATACTTATTGTATATAGCACAGTTCATTTGTTCTACTAGCTAAGGGTTTACAGTTATAAAGCTCGGAGTTCTTGCTCTTTCATTAAGCATTTCTGTCCATATATAGTCAGAAAATGCATCCCTTAATGCTCTCATCTGGTTTGTTGTTGGAGTAGTTTCTTTAAATTGTTCAATTAGCGGCCATCGAACAAGAGGAGCCTGAAAATAAACTCTTGTATAACTGCCAACTTGATTATTTAAGCTTCGATAATCTGTTGTTGAACCAAATGTTAATTTCACAAAATTTCTAAATCTCCAATGATATCCACTATTTAGACCGTTATCATAATAACTATTTAAAACATCAATAAATGAATACGGATTATTTATAATCATAGCTCCAATATTAACAGCATCTACATCCGCTAGAATATCTGCAAAACTAAAATGCCCATCTTCATCACCTATTAACTCTTTTGCAATATTATACAAATGAGTATAGTTGTCTGATAATGCTCTGATCTGTAAGTCTCCAATAAGTGACTGTAGATCACCTGCCCAACCAGCTAGTTTAGAAATTCTACTTCCTCCAACCCCCAAAGCTTTCGTCTCACTTCCCAAAAACTTTAGATATGATAATTCTGTATTATCATATCCAATAAGTTGTGACCAATTTGATGAAACTGATTTGTTGTAAATAATTGCATTTAACGTAGCGGCAAAATGGGTAAAATCCATGCTTTTTTTGGTTAAAGGATCAATCATAGATATTTTTCCTGTAAAAAACACTTCATTCATATACGGATCATTAAAGTTTACAAAATTAATAAAGCCTCTTTCAAGTTCTCCAGCGACTGCAATCCAAGCTGAGTCAGTATATGCTACACCGCGCATGTATTGTAAGGTTAATTCTACTGGTGAAAATCTTCGATTTTGAGGATTCATAGTGTAATAAAGAGCATGATTATATAATGTTTCAATGTTTTCCATCATTCTATCGAAGGTATATGTTCTATCAAATATACTATAAAAATGATCTTTGTTAACTATAATTGTTCCATTTTTTAATATTCCTGCCTGCTTACCATCCATGTAAACTTTCCCATCAGATCTTACATTGTAATGTTTTGTAGTCTCTCCTATAGTTACTGTTGCTGTCTTAGTATTTGGATTCCACGCGACAGCATTTGAATCATATTTTTCTGCTTCGTTTCTAAGTTGTAAATTGTATTCACTACTATGACCTGTCGGATCAAAGTACATAATCGGCTCATTATGACAATAAGTATAAAGATTCAAACTCAGCGGATCCCTTGGGTCACCCCTGTATGTATCCTCCTGCAAGAACCTTGCAATATTTGGATCATACATCCTTGCGTTCAAATAATACAACCCTGTCTGTACCACTTCACCATTTTCAACTATCTCTGTTTCCCTGTCATACTGATATCCTGCATAGGTGATACTGTTATCAACATTACCTGTTCTTTCAAGTATATTACCAAAAGAGTCGTAATAGTATGTACCTTCTACTATTCCTGCTGAATTGACAAGTGCCGTTACATCTCCTCTTCCGTTATAAAGATAATATAATGTATCTGTCTGGTCTACTGTCCTGTTTATTAAGTTAGTTCCGTATATGTTTCTACCTTTCTCAATACCACCTTCAACTTCAAGCACTACATTTCTGTATTCATAGACATATCTGGTTGTTATTCCTCCTGCTGTCTTAGTTATCCTTAGTCCTTCACCGTTATATGTGCTTTCCATTACTATACTGTTATCTGGATTTTTAACTGCAATCATCCTGTTTAAAAGATCATATTCATACTTTCTCTCTAATTCAGAATCTTTCCATATCTCTGTCATATTTCCATTGTCATCATAGGAGTATGTAGTCTGGTAAGTTTCCTGTATTACTCCATTTATCTTTCTCACTGTATCTATGCTTAACAAAAGATCCCGTCCATCATAATCATATTCACTTTCTATTCTTGTTGAACCCTGCACTATCACCTCTGTTTTTCTGTTTCCTGCTGGGTCATATGTATAGTTTATTACCCTTGCTCCACCTTGTTCACTTACATACTTTAATCTGTTTAGCTCATCATAATCGTAGAGGGTAACACCTTTAAATATACCATTTATCGTTTCTACCTTTCCTGCCATGTTTTGTGCTTCATCATAATCATATCTATATTGGTCTATTTGTGCATTCTGTGGATTTATATTTACCAATTTCTTTAATAGACCATTTTCCCAATAGGTATATTCTGCCGTGCTTCCACCTTCATATATAAGTCTTCTCCTACTTCCATTAGGATTGTATTCATATGTAGCACAGATTGTCCCTGTTGATGCATATCCATCTATTACATATTTGAGTCTTCCTGCCTTGTCATATATCCTTGTTGTCCTATTATTCTTAGGATCTTTAGACATCTCTCCTATCAATCCTTGCTCTATTCCTGCTCTATTTACAATTATATCATAAGTGTACTCTGTCAATCCAATAGATTGTGCAGTTTTTGATTCAACCCTGTTTAATCCATCATAGGTTCTAAAAATATTGTCTGTAATTACTCCATTTACCCTATGACTTACCATTGTTAAATTTCCATTATTATCGTAATTGTACATTATCAATACTGTATCGCTTCCTGCTTTTTCTGTTTCCTGCCTTCTTACTCTTCCATGCACATCATATGTGTAACTTGTAACTGCTCCATTTTTATTTGTCTTTTCTCTCATGCTTCCATCTGCATAATATTTATAGGTCTCTTCTGTCTGGGCATCATATATAGTTTTTGACAATTGGTTTGCAATATTGTACTCATATATCTTTAATCTAAATGATGTATACTCGGAATTTCCATCTTCTATTTCAAGTATTTGCTGACTTGTCATGTTACCGTTTCTGTCATAGCCATATCTTGTCTTTTCATCTAAGTCAGCATTTTTCACCTCATATAGCCTATTAAGCTCATCATAGTAGTATTCTGTTGTGTTTAGTCCATCATATTTTGTTTTAACATTACCCGTAAAATCGTAAGTATATGATACAAATGTATCCCTTGCATTAATCGACATATATTCAAAACTATTGTAAGGGTTTCTTATTTTTATTACTCTTCCATCTTTATCATACGAATACTCTGTCACCCTAAATTCATTACTTCCTTCATTATTTGGTGCGTCATAGGATTTTTTCTGTAATCCGTTTCTATAGTATTCAATCATCTGTATTGTGTTGTAAGCATCCTGTTTTTCCACCAGCCTGTTTAAAGTATCATATACAAAAGTATTTGTTCTTTCTGCAAATACTGACCCATTTTCAATTCTTCTTGTTACACTCACAATATTTCCATTTTTATCGTATTCATTTATAGTCTTATGAATGGTTCCATTATCTAACTCAATAATTGAGTGAGTAAGTCTGTTAAGATCATCATATAGATACTCAGTTTTATTTTCTTCTCCATCAATTAAAAATATTATGTTACCGTTTTTGTCATATTCTCTTATAGTCTTAATTAATGTTGCTGCCTTTTCACCTTCTTTGTATCTTTCATGACTGATCAATCTTCCTGCTTTATCATAATTGTAAAGATTCACCCTTGTTATTTCACTATATCCGCTCGTATCTTTCATTTCATATGTTTCAAACTGTTTCTTTATTCTGCCTTGATAATCGTACTGATAGTTTACTTCTCTTTGAGGTATTGTTGCATTAGAGTCTAAAATATCTCCATCTCCAGGATAAGTTACTTTGCGAACAATATTAAGCCCATTGTATTCATACAGAGTCTTTTTACCACTGCCTGGTGTGTCGCTTTCTTTCTCTAAGTTTTCACCATCCATCTGACCTATAAGGTTTTTATCATAGTCATAGTAGTCCTTTTTAAGCTCTTTGGCTGTATGTTCATCATATCCTCCCTTTACCAGCATTGTATTATCATTATCATTGTAATAATACCAGAATCCAGTTTCAATGTTTTCATCTTGTACAGCTATTTCAGATGTCTTTCTTCCCAGTGTATCATATGCATATTTTCTTGTATAATTGTAGAGTTGCTATTTATATTATACAGAAACCAAGAAATATCTTCAAAATAAATTATCCAAACATGAAAAATATAGATAAAATAATGTGATTTTTAAATTGCATATTTATTTATCTATATTATAAATGTATAATAAAAGAAGTGGAGACCTCGGCAAAGGTCTCCGCTTCTAAATACAATAATAAATTTAAGTTAAATGATAATTTTATGATAATAGATTTTGAGGCTAATTTCAATAATTACGAAGAAAAAATTTTAAACAATTATAAAATTTTTAATTACACTTGTCCTGTATGTGGTGCAAAACATTCACTATCAAGGCATGCAAAATATAAAAGATACACATGTATTCTGTATAAAAACACAATATGTTTTGATACAATAGAAATATTAAGGCTTAAATGTTCTTCATGTGGCAAAACACATGCTATTTTACCTTCAAACATAATACCTTATTGTGTTTACTCATACAGCTGTATATTTACAGTTCTTTTTGTAACATTTTTTTAGATAAAAAAAGTGTTTTAAAATTGTCTGATAAATTTAA
>VLTH01000002.1:2364231-2444451 GCA_008125075.1 Acetivibrio alkalicellulosi
AAGAAAAAACTTTAATATACAATACAAAACAATATTTAAAATCCTGCATTAAAAGTGCTATTCTTGAAACTGCTTTTGACAATTTAGAACCTATTGATTAAATTAACTTTTTGTATAGAGATGATAATTGATATCGTCTCTTTTTTATATCAAATTATACTTAAAAAATATTGGATACCTTAATTTGATTTTTCTAGAGACAGTATTGTAAAACTTGTATATATTAATTTGATTTTTAACATTTTTCATGGATAAACTAATATGACTTTTTATGTATAAAATAAATCACAGATCTACAGTATAATCCTGTTCAGCATCTTTTCCTTCTACATCCAGTATTGTCTCAACTTTATTTGTAAGGGTATATGTAAATTTTATTTCATTTCCTTCTCCATCAATTTCTTTTTCTATGTTTCCTGCTTTGTCATAAACAAATTCCTTCATTATATAATCTACCCATACATCATTACCCCAGTCTGTTTTTGAAACATTAACCTTCTTTTCATATCCTTCATAACTCTTTTTTAATAGTCTGTCCATTCCATCATAGTCATACTTTATTCTGTTCATATTCTCTAAAGCTTGACCTTCCACAAAATCTTCAGGTGCTACTTCTGCTTTTAATCTTCCAGCTAAGTCATAATATAGAGCTGTTTTTGATATTTCATGTGAAGATTTGTCCTTATTAATAATCCTTGTGTTAAATCCTCTTAGGTCATATACAAACTCAGTCTCGTTTAAATTTGGATATGTTATTTTTGCTTTTTTTCCTTCCCAGTTGTATTGGACAACTGTCTCTAGTTCTACAGGATTGCCATTCTTATCAATGATATCTTTAATCTCGGTTGTCATCCTATCCAAATTATCATATACATATGATGTTACAAAAGTGTCATCTGTTTCACTTAATACCCCTGTTGCAATGTCTCTTACTTTACCTTGTATGTGTTCTATTAAATTCCCGTTATAATCATACTCATATTCAGTTACAAGATATATTTCATCATTAGCTGTCTCAAAACTATATCCAAATATATCTCCCTTTCTTACTCGTCGCTCTTTTGTTTCAGGTTGACCTAAATAATTATATGTATATTTTGTTTCAACTGTTCGGTTATCATCAATTGTTATAGTTTCTTTTTCAAGGTTTATATCTTCATCATAAAAATAGTTTGTAATTTTACCATTACTTGATGTAACACTTTCCACTTTCCCATTTTTATAATAAGTATATTCTGTAGTCATAAGATTTTGCGGTACTACTCCATATATAACTCCATCTCTGTCATTAGAAACCCCCACTCTCTTTACTCTTCCTGCACGGTCATATACTGTTATTGAGTAACTGTACAATAGTGTTCCGTTGTCATCAACCCTAAATGGTGTCCATTTCTCATTATAGTTATTCTTATATCCATCCTCAACAAGATACATATCATAATTGTAAATGGTTTTATGGTCAGAATTCTTTAAATCACTTACAGATTTTACTCTGCCATTTTTATAGTACTCGGTATTTACAATTCCACCATCAGCATTTTCACGGTACACTTCTCTTCCTGCATAATCGTAAAGATATGTAGTTCTAGCGAATTCATTTGTATCAAAATATTTTGTATGAACTTTTTCATATAGATAGTGACCTTCTCCTGTTTCTATTTTCTGCTCATAATCATATTTTTCAAGTACTACTGGACTTGAAGCGCTGTTTTTTCTGAAGCTCTTCTTTCTAAGCCTGCCTAAAACATCATACTCGTACTCATAGATTGATCCATTATCCCTTGTTTCTCTTTTTATATTGCCAAATATGTCATAATCAAACTCTGTAATATATCCTTGTGGATCTGTTATTTTTTCCACCAGATTAGATACTCCTTTATATTCATACCTATATCCAATATTAGTTGGCAAATCCACTCCTCCATGCTCATCATATAAGTTTGGAGAAATTTCCTGCACTTTTCTTCCTAGATTATCATAAACAATAACTGATGTACTGCTTGTTTCATCATCTCTTAATATTTCTTTTACAATCTGTCCGTCATTGTTGTAATGGTATTCAGTTACATTTCCTAAAGGTGTAGTTACTGTTTTCTTCCATCCATTTACTAAATTAATTTCATCACTGTATTGTGTCTTTTGACCGGTTTCAGGATCTTTAATCCACTTAAGCTTTCCATTTGCATGGTAGCCATATTCTGTTATAATGTTGTCTCCTGGCATAATTACAGTTTCTTTCTTCAAAAGACCATATACTTTATATGTTGTTTCATTGTTTGGTGTATCGGAATAATTATAGTATTCATACTCTGTTATCCTATAGTCTTGACTATTGATTGAAGAGATACTAGGAATCGTATCTTGCGGTGAAAGACTTTCTATCCTTTGAGCCTTTCGAATTAACTTGTTTTCTAGATATTCATATTCATAGATGGTAAATCTTCCTTCTTCATCCTTTTCCCATATCATATTATTTTTATTATCATATCCAAATTCTTTATTGCTTCCATCAGGATTTATTATTTTTATTATGTTACCATTGTTATCTCTTCGGTATGTTGTAGTATTACCATTTATGTCTACGACCTTTCTTTCCTCAGCAAACATCCTGTTATCTGTATAAAACACTGAGCTTTCCGATTCTAATATTTCATTTTGATTCTCATATCTATATATGCTTTTTTGATTTACAAGTAAACTAAAGTCATATTCTAGAACCGTTTTACGAAGCTTATTGCCGTAAGAGTCCTCTTCTACAATTATTGTTTCACTCTCATTATATGTATATTTTTTGACAGCTCCATATTCATCAGTCAAAGTCTCCATCTTATTATTAACATATCCTATAGATTCTATAGTCTCATAAACATTTTCTGAAACTTCATTTTTTATAGCCTTTAATAAGCCATCATCATTATATTCATATTCTATAACCTTACCCATTGGATATGTTACAGTTTGAAGTTTTCCAGCATCATAAGAATATACAACTTCTCTGCCTGCATTTAAATCACATATTTTTTCAATTCTCCCTTGAGAATACTCTACCTCATACTGTCTTCCTGTTATATCCTTTATTATTTTGATATTAATATTGTCTTCGTCTTCTTTTATTGTTATATAATTTCCTACTCTATCCTCCATCTTGTTTAAGACATAACCAGCATTGTCATTTCCCACGTAGAAGTATTTATATTGATCCTTTGTTGTAAGAATAAGTGTAGTATTACCATCTTTTTCAAGAGTAGCTCTTGTATTATAACTTATGTATTCATTATCCTTTATTAGAAATGAATACCTCATTCTATCAGGAAGTTCAACCTCATAATAACTTCCATAACTCTGATTATTATGTTCTATATTACTATATTCTATTTTACTGTCAAATCCAAATGTCCATCCCTTTCCAAATGAACCTTCTTTATCTCTAACAGAATTATATTTTCTTGAAAAAACAACTTCAAATCCAGGAGCTTCAGATGTCATGTCTACAAAACTCTTTACATACTCTCCTGTAGGTGCATGTTTTCCATCATTTATACCCCTTCTTCTTTCTATATCTTCTATAAACAAGTATTTCCAGAATATTTCGTTTTTTGGTTCAAGTTCATATTCTTCCATCGGTCGCAAGAGAATTAAAATGTTAAACATATGAGGTCTTCCGATATTTTCCATGATTATTTTCTGTTTACTGGAACCATTCTGTCTTTCACCAGTCAAAATTGTTCTATGTGTGCCTCCTGCCAAAAAGGTATTATCATTAGGTGTACTATTTATGGTCATATTACCCCTAAGCACCAATGTACCCGCTACAAGATTCCCCTCATAGCTTCTTTGTGTTTCAGGTAAAAACCTTCCTTCTATCACTACATAGTCACTATCGTTTACCATTCTAAGAGCTGAGTTATTTTTAAGCTGATACTCTTTTTTTGCATAAAGTGTGCCACCATTCATAAACATGGTTCCGCCATTCATCAAAACATTTCCGCCTACTTCCATATATCCATCTTCCATATCAATAAGAGGAGTACTCTCACTAACCAATGCATTTTCCTTTTGATTGTAGTCTCCATCTAAATACAATTGTCCACCGTTTAAACGTATGGTTCCCCAGTTTTGAATTTGATTAGTGGATAATATTTTATTATTAAAATTAAGCACAGTATTTTTAGGAACTATTATATCATGACTCATTTCAGCAGTATTGGACATAAGGATTTTTTCCAGCGGGTAGTCTTCAGAAGTTCTATTGAACTTATTCAATGCATTAGTTAGGTCATTTTCACTATAATTCCCACTATTTTCATCTAGATCTTTTATTATTTCCATTATATCTTCCATATCTATTACATAGTCGCCATTTATATCACCTTCCCACATTTCCAGTGGTTCTTCCATGGTGCCCAGTTGAATACCATACATACCTGTATAAATATTTACTAATCTACTTAAGTATCCTTCTTTGCTTATCCTTAAAGTAAATATTCCATTGTTACTTGGAGTAAAATTAATCTTAAAATATCCATCACTATAAATATTAACATTATTCACTGTTAATACATTATTCTTTCCACCATCAAACAACTCTATATCAAAGGTTTCAGGATCTGAAACTCCAAGATATCCAACAATAATATGCTCCTGTCCACTTCCATAGGAAAGTGTTATCCCTGTGGTATTTGATTCTTCATACTCTAAAGGCTTTGACATTGTAGTCTGTTGTCCTGGAGACGTAGATATTGTTAAATTCCTTATATCTATACCTTTATCATGTATATCTATAGAATTACCATCCCAATCAAATAATTGAATATCTCTTTGTTTTATTATTGCACCTTCTGCCCTCTCATATATATCATTAGTGTAATCATCTAGCTTTATATTAGTACTTTCTACTTCCCTTAGTATTCTAAATTTTATTTTTGCAAGATTTCCTGTTGTCTCAGCACTTCCACTATTTTTATAGCTGCTTAAAGATTTAACTGCTCTTCCAAAGTTCACTCTTCCTTCTCCAAGGTTATGGTATGCTCCTTCCACATATTCATAAGTGGAATTAAGTATGTTCCCTATCTTTGGCATTGTGTCTTTTGAATATTGCTCTTCAGTATCGTAGTCCAATGGTTCAATCACTAGTGGATCATATATTATATTCGCCTGATAACCTGCAAAATTATCTATATTGCTTATATCCAGAGATACTGTTATTATATCACCCACCTCTGGCTGATGATTATCCGTTGATAGACTTACTATTCTTGAGGCTGGAAATACATTTATAATTTCCAGTATAAATCTTCTTAATAAAATTAGATCCGTACTGTTAACATTGCCATCACCATTTAAGTCTGCTCTTGATAATTGATCTGTATTAAGAAGTGAAATTTCCAAAATATGTCTTCTAAGCAACGCATAATCACTAGTATTTATATTACCATCAGCATTGATATCTCCTAATCTAAAATTTCCTGTAAGTGGATTAATATATTGCAAGGGTTGCTGATATGATTGCGCACTGTTTAGCTCAAAATCACCTACCGATACAACTCCGATTTTAAATAAAACGTTTTCCTCTTCCACAACACTTCCGTTAGGCATCACTTTTGTAAAACTCCACCCTGGCAAGTAAGCTAATGTATAAGCAGATTCTTGAGCCTGACTATTTATTTG
Source organism: Acetivibrio alkalicellulosi (assembly GCA_008125075.1). Lineage (GTDB taxonomy): Bacteria > Bacillota > Clostridia > Acetivibrionales > Acetivibrionaceae > Herbivorax > Herbivorax alkalicellulosi. The sequence continues at coordinate 2,369,899 of VLTH01000002.1, forward strand.
AAAGTTGAGCTTTATTAATTCTCCATCATCAACCAATGGTGCTGTATATGTATTTGTATTATCTGAATAAAATACTCTTACTCCAGAATTTCCTTCATTGGCTTCGATATAAGCATCTGATGAATCAGTTAATTGTCCTTCCTCATACCCTAAATATGTAAATATTCTTTTATCATAATTAACTCCAAAGCTAAGTGCAGAAATTCCTTCTGGCGGCAAATTGCTTATATGCACAGGTACCTGTATTGTTTCGCCCGGGTTTCCTCTCACCCTTGGTAATTCCAGTGTTAACGCGTTTTCATTGCTTACAGAAAACCTGTACAGGTTTGCATCTGAAATTCCACTGTAAGAATATATATATGCATAATAACGACCAGGAGTTAAGTATGCATTTACTTCCTCATCTTCATTCCACCAATTAAATGAATGCCCTAGATATTGAAGGTTGGAATCATACACAATCAAATCATAGTCGCACCCTTGAGGAATATCCTGAAGTTTGAAAGAGTAATTGTCTGCATCTTCAATATCAATATAATACCAGTCTACATCAAATTCAGAATCTATAGTTCCAAAAATAGACGTTCCCAAAGATACTCCTTTAGCCTGATAGTAAAAATCATTTACTTCATGAATATCAGGTCTTGAATTAACCGCCTTTAATCTGTACTCAAATGAAGCATGGGATCCTATATAAGAATTTACACGTATATAATAATCTCCAGGATTATTTATGAATACACTTGCCTTTTCTGGCAAGTTGCCTCCGTTCCAAGATCCACCAACAATTGTCATGTTTTCATTGTAAATGGCTATGTCATAGTCACAACCTGATGGTATCCAATCTAATGACACTGTTAATCTGCCTTTATCCGCATTTACAACAAACCAGTCATCGTCGGTATTTATATTAATAGTTCCATAAATATATGTATCCAGTTCTAGTAGTGTTGCAGTTTCTATACAATCATTGGGTTCATGTTGATCTGGTGGTGTATCATCTGGATAAATTAAAATCTGATATGTATTGTTTTCTGGTCCTGCATATTCAAAACTATATGTATTAATATAATAATATCCTGATTCTGTAGGAGTTATATTTATTATTTCATCTGCATTTCCGAAGTAAGATGAGTGAGCTGCATATGAAAGATTAGGTTTATATAAAAACAAATCCATATCAAATCCTTGATAAAGACCAGTAAGCCTTATTGTGTAGTCTCTGTTTTCTTCTAAATATACAGTAAACCAATTGCTCTCGTAAAGTGAATTAATAGTTGCAAATATTGTTCCTATTCCAACAGACATAGCAGTTGATGATGTATTATTACCTTCTTCTTCATAAATATAAGAAAGAGGAGATATACTTTGAGTATCTATATCACTTTTCACAGTATCAAGACCATTATCCAAAGGAAATGATATATCTCTACTTTCCACATTTTCTATATTATTTTGAAATATAACAGGTTTCATTTCTTTGCCATTTGCCTCTAAAGAATTACATTCTATTATATTAATAAAATCTTCAATATTTTTTTCTCCATTAGATGGATCTGGGGTAGGAGTTGGTGCTGGCAAATCTTCTTCTGGTGAAGGTATAATGTCTCTTAGCACTGCATCAGCATCAACCCTTCCTCCACTAGCTACCTTGCCAGAAAGTTTTGGAGATACAACTACATTTGTTTTAATTCTATCCGCCATATCACTTGAAGTTATATCAGGTTCTATACTAATTAAAAGAGCTGCAATTCCTGTTACAAAAGGTGCTGCCATAGAACTTCCGCTCAGCTTTCCATAATTTCCTTCTGGCAGTGTACTGATTATTTCTGTTCCAGGCGCAGCTACATCAACTCCAATTCCATAACTTGAAAAATAAGCCAACGAGCCTCTGTTATTTAAAGCTCCAACAGATATAATATTTGGAAGGTCAAAATTGGCAGGGTAAATTGGAGCAGATGATGTATCTAGTCCATTATTTCCAGCTGCACACACAAAAAGCATAGAACTGTTTTCCATTGAATCTTTTAATGCTTGATTATATTGAGTTCCTCCCCAGCTAATATTAGCAATACTTGCGCCCATATCTTCCGCATATGCTATTGCATTTATTGCATCACTGGTATATCCAGAATTCCCATTAATAAATTTTACAGGAAGTATTTTAATATTTGGAGCTACTCCACATATTCCAAGCTCATTCTCTACAGCTGCTATAATTCCCGCTACATGAGTTCCATGCAAATCATTTTGTGGACAATCATAAACACATTTGTTATTAAAAAAGATAGCACAATCAGAATGCAAATTAGACCCCTAAACTGCTTAGATTTATTCATTTTTTTCCCCTGATTATAAAGTTTTTTTTTGAAAATTTTATTACGATTAACAATTAGACTTCTTTTTTACATGGATACTTGTTATTGTGCAACATTTTATTATAAATTTTGTCAAAAGTCAAGGTTTTTTGTGTTTTTATTTTTTATTTTGTATATTTTTTGTTTTTCACTAATGGCATAAACTGATATGATAATTACTTAATTAGCAATATATAATGAAAGCTGCAAGAATTTAAAATTCCCGCAGCTTTTTATCAGAACAACACATTCCAAATCAGTAGTATTAAGTTGGTTAAGTGAGTAGTCTACTTTTTTATTAATGACTCCCCTGTCATCTCACCTGGTTTATCAAGCCCCATAATGTCAAGGATTGTTGGTGCAATATCTGCAAGTCTTCCTTCTTTTAGCTCTACATTCCCTAAGCCTATTGCAACTAATGGTACAGGATATGTAGTATGTGCTGTAAAAGCACCTCCACTTTGGTAATCTACCATTTGTTCTGAATTACCATGATCTGCAGTAATAAGTGCCACTCCACCTTGCTCAACTATGGCAGGTATTACTTTTCCAAGGCACTGGTCAATTGTTTCTACAGCAGTTTTAGCTGCTTCAAAAACACCTGTATGACCAACCATATCAGGATTTGCATAGTTTAAAATTATTACATCATATTTTTTCTCATTGATTCTTTTTAAAACTTCATCAGTTACTTCAAATGCACTCATTTCAGGTTTTAAGTCATATGTGGCAACCTTTGGAGACGGTATCAAAGCTCTGTCTTCACCTTCATAAACTGCTTCAACTCCACCGTTAAAGAAAAATGTAACATGTGCATATTTTTCTGTCTCTGCAATTCTAAGCTGTTTATAGTCAAGCTTACTTATATATTCTCCAAAAGTATTTGTAAGGCTTTGTGGCTTAAATGCAACCTGTACATTTTCAATAGTTTTATCGTACTGAGTCATACAAACAAAAAATACAGGAAAATGTCCCTTTCCTCTTTCAAAACCATTAAAATCAACATCCGTAAATGTCCTTGTTATCTCTCTAGCTCTGTCAGGTCTAAAATTAAAGAATATAATTGAGTCATTTTTTTCTATGGAAGCAATAGGCGTTCCATCTTTTTTAATTACTGTGGGCTTAACAAACTCATCATATTCCTTCCTTTCATATGACTTTGTAACAGCTTCTACTGCACTTGAAGCTTCTAGACCTTTTGAAAGAACCATTGCATCATAAGCAAGCTGAACTCTTTCCCATCTATTGTCCCTATCCATAGCATAATATCTTCCCATTACAGTTGCAATCTTTCCTACACCTATTTGAGTAAGCTTTTCTTCTAACTCTTCAACAAATCCCTTTGCACTATCGGGTGGAACATCTCTTCCATCAAAGAAACAATGTACATATACATCGGTAAAGTTACTTCTTTTGGCCAACTCTAACAGCCCATACAAATGGGTATTATGACTGTGAACACCTCCATCTGATAAAAGACCAAATAAATGAAGTTTAGTGTTATTTTTCTTACAATTTTCTATAGCATCTAAAAACTCTTTCTTTTCAAAAAAATCTCCATCTTCAATGGATTTTGTTATACGAGTAAGCTCTTGATATACTATTCTACCTGCTCCAATATTTGTATGACCAACTTCCGAATTCCCCATCTGACCATGAGGTAAACCTACGTCCATACCACTTGTTTTAATGACGGTACTTGGATAGTCCTTCATTAACTTATCAAGATTGGGCTTATTTGCAGAGGCTATGGCATTTCCCTCTTCTTTAGGATTTAGTCCATAGCCATCTAATATGATTAAAGCCACCAGTCTGTCTTTCATAAAATCATTCCTTCCTTTTAATCTCATTCTAAGACTCCACCTTCTATAATGTGGAGTTACTCTTGATACAAAATATAAACCCCCTTATTTGATATAAAAAGGGGGTCTATAGTTAAATAAGGCATTTATTACTTATTATACTTTGCTATCTTTTCAAAGTCATCAAGCTTAAGGCTTGCACCGCCAACTAGACCTCCATCTATATCAGCCATGTTGAAAAGCTCAGATGCATTTCCTGCTGAAACACTTCCTCCATACTGTATCCTTACAGCTTGAGCTACATTATCACCATATAATTCTTTAACAACTTCTCTTACAACTGCACAAACTTCTTGTGCTTGCTCACTAGTAGCTGTCTTACCAGTACCAATAGCCCATATAGGCTCGTAAGCAATAACTGATTCTTTAACCTGCTCTGGAGTAAGACCTTGTAAAGCTATTTTCACCTGGTATCTAACCAGTTCAGAAGTTACTCCCTGTTCTCTTTGAGTTAATGACTCACCTACACAAATTATTGGCTTTAAGTTATATTTAAAAGCTGCATGAGCTTTTTTGTTAACTGTTTCATCAGTTTCAGCAAAATACTGTCTTCTTTCCGAATGACCTATTATTACATAATCTACACCAAGATCTTGTAACATTGAACCTGAAACTTCTCCAGTAAATGCACCACTGTCTTCAAAGTGCATGTTTTGAGCTGCAACCTTTATGTTTGAACCCTCTACTGCCTTTTTAACATCTGGAATACACACAAAAGGTACACCTACAACAACTTCAGCATCTGCATCTGCCACTCTAGATTTTAGACTCTCAACAAATTCAACAGCTTCTTTTGCTGTTTTATTCATCTTCCAGTTACCTGCTGCTATCTTTTTTCTACTCACTATAACGTCCCCCTTATTTATCCATTAAAACATCTATTCCTGGAAGTATCTTTCCTTCAAGAAACTCTAGAGATGCTCCACCACCAGTTGATATATGCGTTATCTTATCTGCAAAACCAAGCTGTTCAACAGCCGCCGCAGAATCTCCACCACCAATTATAGAAACTGAGTCTGACTCAGCAACTGCCTTTGCAACTGCTTTAGATCCATTTGCAAAATTAGCAAACTCAAAAACACCCATAGGTCCATTCCATACTACTGTTTTAGCATCTTTTAACTCATTTGAAAAAGCTTCAACAGTAACAGGTCCTATATCCATACCCATCCATCCATCAGGTATCTTACTTGAGTCAACTACTTTACTTTCTGAATCATTCTTAAACTCCAATGCAATCACATTGTCTACTGGAAGCATTAATTTAACACCTTTTTGCTCCGCTTTTTCCAATAGACTTTTAGCAAGCTCAACTTTATCATCTTCGCATATGGATGTTCCAACTCCATATCCTTTAGCCTTGAAGAAGGTATATGCCATTCCTCCTCCAACAATTAGTGTATCTACCTTGTCGATAAGATTTTCTATAACAGCTATCTTGTCGGACACTTTAGCACCACCTAGTATTGCAACAAAAGGTCTTTCAGGGTTTGAAAGAGCTTTACCCATAAAATCTATTTCCTTTTGAATAAGGTATCCACAAACAGCTGGTAGATACTCAGCCAAACCTGCTGTAGAAGCATGAGCTCTATGTGCTGTACCAAAAGCATCATTTACATATATTTCTGCCAAACTTGCTAATTCTTTAGCAAAACCAGCATCATTTTTTGTTTCTTCTTTATGGAATCTTACATTTTCAAGCATTAAAACTTCTCCATCTTGTAATGAAGCAGCTTTTGCCTTAGCATCTTCTCCAATGACATCCTTAGCCATTATTATTTCTTTACCTAGCAATTCACCTAATCTTACAGTAGTTGGTTTCATGCTAAACTTATCTTCAAAACCTTCCTTAGGTCTTCCAAGATGGGATACAAGTATTGTTTTTGCTCCATTTTCAACTAAATATTTAATTGTTGGAAGAGCACCTACAATTCTTTTATCATCAGTAATATTTTTGTTTTCATCTAAAGGCACATTAAAGTCAACTCTCACAATAACTTTTTTACCTTTAACATTAATATCTTCAATAGTTTTTTTGTTCATCATTCCCATATAATACACACTCCTTAACTTCTCAAATTATACTTAATTAGGGCGTTTCAAATAATATATTTTAAAATCCCCTGCTATGTATTCTCAAAAAGGTTCGGTTTTTCAACCGAACCTTTCTAAAATATCATCTATACGGTCATTTTAATTATTTACCATCAACTGATGCCATATATGATATAAGATCTACAACTTTATTTGAATAACCCCACTCATTGTCATACCAAGCAACAAGTTTAACAAAGTTATCATTTAAAGCTATACCAGCTTTAGCATCAAAAACTGAAGTCATAGCTTCACCAATATAATCTGATGATACTACATCCTCTTCAGTGTATCCTAAAACTCCTTTCAACTCATTTTCAGAAGCTTTTTTAACAGCAGCTTTAATTTCATCATAACTAGCAGCTTTTTCTAATCTACATGTTAAATCTACTACTGAAACATTAAGTGTTGGAACTCTAAATGCCATACCAGTTAATTTTCCATTTAAGTCAGGAATAACTTTTCCAACTGCTTTTGCTGCACCAGTGGATGAAGGAATAATATTACCTGCTGCTGCACGTCCACCTCTCCAGTCTTTCTTTGAAGGACCATCAACTGTCTTTTGAGTAGCTGTTGTAGCATGAACAGTAGTCATCAAACCTTCTACTATTCCAAAGTTGTCATTTATAACTTTAGCTATTGGAGCTAAACAGTTTGTTGTACATGATGCATTTGAAACAACAACCATATCTTTTGTATATTTTTCATTGTTAACTCCCATTACAAACATTGGAGCATCTGCTGATGGAGCACTTATTACTACTTTCTTAGCACCACCTTTTAAGTGAGCTGAAGCTTTTTCTGTAGTAGTAAATACGCCTGTTGATTCCACAATATATTCTGCACCACAATCTTTCCATGGAATTTCTGTCGGATCCATACTTGCAAAAACACTTACTTCTTTTCCATTTACAACAAGTTTTCCATTGTTTTCTGAAATCTCACCTTTAAATTGACCATGTACTGTATCATATTTAAGCATATATTTCATGTATTCAAGGTCAATAAATGGGTCGTTGATACCAACAACCTCAACATTAGGATTGTCGATAGAAGCTCTGAAAACCAAACGTCCTATACGACCAAAACCATTAATTCCTACTTTAACTGCCATAATATTCTCCTCCTATGTAATTTATTACTTATTTAAGCTACATGGTAGCATGAATGCAAAAGTATATTCATTAACTGCCAAGTATATAATACACCATGAACATTTTATATTATTTTTCACTGATTTTCAATACTTTATAAAAAAATAATTAAATTTTTAACAAAGTCATGATAAAAGTAAAAATAATTACTAATGATATTATGCTCATTTTATTTTTTTTTAATCATTAATATTTAGACTTAAGAATCTATTGCTAAAGTTAGGGAAAAATCATTGCATACGTAAGTGAAAAGCTTAATTACACCATTACAAATTAATTCATCATCTATAACATCAAGTTTTTTAAAATTCATTTTCATTCCCAACTTTAAGAGCTTAGATACAGCCTCTTTTCTTGTCCATAGATTTATTGATTTAATATTATATTGATTAGAATCATTTATATCAATTAATATTTCTTTTTCTCTTTCAGAAAAAAAAAATTTAATCAAAGAATCCTCTGGAGCATTAATTTTTTCAAGATCAATGCCTATGTTTTTTTCTGAAACTATACCTATGCAATAAGGATAAGAATGGGTGATGGAAACATTCACATTTGGGTACTGTAAAATATATGGTTCAGAGTTTTGTCCCTTTACCACATCAATACAGCTTAAGTCTATCAAGCTCTTACTACTAAGCTTATACTTAAAGAAAGCCTGTTTTACTACATATCTTCCCGACACCCATTGCACCTTATTTTTATAAATTTTAAGTTGTTCTAGGTACTCTAACTCTGAGTTTGACAACAAGGCATATAGCCGTTGTTGTTCAAACTCAAACATATTACTTATTTCTTTCATGTTAACAATAAAATACTCTAAGTTAAATTTTGAACTTAATTGGTTTAAGTTTTTTTTTAATAACTGCTCTGTGTTAGCCATTTTAGTCTCCAATTTATAGGCTTATTCTCCTCATAACTATGTTTTTAGCATAATAGCAAATTTGTTCATCTTGATTTAGTAAAATAACATCATATATTTTATATTCATCCTCATCTTTTTTCACCTTAGAATAGGCTTTATATAGACATCTTTCTCTTGGGACCTTTACAACACCAAATTCTTCAACTTCACATGGCAAATATACTCTTTCACTATTTGTAAGAGAATGAACACCACAAACCTGAAAAACCGAATCCATAAATGCAGGATTAATAAGAAGCTTTTCTAAATTATACTTTCTATTATTTATTTCTTCTTCAGGTAGAACAATAGAGTAAACTGATCCTTCACTATTTCTTCTGAAAATATTATTTTCTTTCTTCTCGTCCATAAATAGTGCTCCTAATGCAATACAATTTTCAAGCTTTTCACCAGTTTTTTCAAGTTCAATCCTGGTATACCCTTCGTCCATAGATTCATATTCAATATTTTTAATTTCCATCAAATAATCATAATTGGATACTATAGAATCCACTTGTATCGTGCTTAAGGGAATAAGTTTTGAAATACCATACTTAGATTCTAAATATGTATATATTTTAACTTCCAAACAGTTATTATTACCCTGTTCATTTCCAACCAGAATAATTTCTTTTGGCTTTTCATAAAAGAGCTTTAAGGGATTGTGAATTTTTACGTTTTTAAAACAATACTGCTCATTTGCTCCATTCATTAAGCTATGATACTGTGCGCACATTTCCATATAAGCTACAGCCGGCATAATAGGTGTACTTCCTAATCTATGATGTTCAAGTATTACATCTCGTTTAACTGAAAGAACCTTAAAAGCCTTTTTTATCTTTGCATCTTTTTTGTATATCCAGTCAAGCCATATAGTCTCAGATGGACAACCATAAACCATTTCCCTTGTAATAAGGAAATCAAGACCTTTGCTTACTATAATTTCTTCATGGCATGTTTTGTTCGATAATAGACGAATAAATTCATCTGCACCTCTTTCAGGCTCAATAAGATTAATTCCCAACTCTTCTGAATTCATTCTCACATATTCGTTTTTCCATGCCATACCTATATCTTTCCACCCTGACCAAGCTATACTTAAACTATGAATATGTTTGTACTTTGACTTAAATACGGATATGAAACTGGATATAAAACTATTTGCTGCGCAATAATCAATCTGAGCCTCATTACCAAAAACTCCTGATATTGATGAAAAACCAATAACTGCAATAAGCTCCTCTTTACTTATCAATCGATATAAGTTTAAGGCTCCTTTAGCTTTAACAGATATAATATCTTTAAAATCTTCCCTTGATTTTTCTTTAATAAGTCTGCTCTTTTCAATTCCTGCGGCATGTATTAGAACATGAACCGGTCCATTTTCATTAACAGCTTTCTCTAAACCCTCCTTTAAACCGTCATAGTTTCTTATGTCGCAAGACAAATACAATACTTGATTGCCATCTTCTTTGATAATATTAATCAAATCATTTATACAATGGGCTCTTTCGAATTTATCATATTCTTCTTGAACCATAACAGGAGTAACTTTTTTGTATTTTTTTTCTAGTTGGCTTTTGATTTCTAATTTTTTCTGACTAACTTCATTTTCATTTTGAATGCTTAGATGTTCAATGTTTTTTTTCAATTCTGTCCTTCCTAAAATGGTAAACTTACTTTTATACTTTTTAGACAGTGCTTTTATTATTTCACAAGTAATTCCATACCCTCCCCCAGTAACTAGAAAATGGGCATTTTCAGGTATCTGGTTATGTACTAAATCCACTGCATCTAAGTAATCAATTTTCATTACCATACGCTTATAATTATTAGCATATCCAATCTCATAGTCATTCCAGCAAAGCTCCAGCTCAGATATAATTACAGATATTACTTCATTTGAGATGTCTTGTTGTACACATTTCCCTAAATCAACTATCTTAATGTTTGATTTGCTCCATTCTTTTCTAAGCCCTTTGTATAAACCAGCTAAAACTCCATAAAAAGGATCAGCAATATTTTTCTCATCTTTTGAATATCCATGGCAACCATCAATTGACAAGGCACAAATAATTTTAATTTCAGGCGCAGTAATAATTTCATTGAGTTTTTTATAAAAAGTAAATCTGGCTTCTCCGCATAGGAACATAAAATCATCTTCTTGACTCTTTGTTATTTTATCAATATCAATTAACTGACCTATATGAGTACAATCTATAATTACATCAACATCTTTCTTAACAAAGTTATCTAGTCTATTCTCTAGTTCCTGCCCATCTTCATCAACAAATATAAAATTTTCTACCTTATTAGAAAGGGTTTTAACATGTTCCGATATTTTTTCGACTGCCTTTTTCTCATCTCCAATAATCCAAATACTCTTGTCACTTAAATTATATTCTTTTTCACCTAACAGATCTTTTTCAACAAAAACAGGAATTTGAAGACTTAATGGTCTTTCTATTTCATCTAATTCTTCTTCATTTTCATCATTTTCATTATTATCTACTAAAACTTCCCCTTCTTCATTTGTATCTAGTTCTTGTTGTACACCATCCTTTTCAAACATTCTTTTAACATAATCAACAACTAAACCAATAGTATTGCATTTAGAAATATCGGCAATCATTTCTTGAGATATTTTATATTTATCACCTAATATAGAAAATATAGTTGCCTGTTTTACAGTATCTATACCCAAATCTGCTTCTAGTTCCATTTCTTTTTCAAGCATTTCCACAGGATATTTTGTAATATCAGATATTACATTTAACACTTCATTTTCAACATCATGAAAATTACTTGTTTCCATAATGTCCACAACCTTTTTGTCATTAATATCCTCTCTATACTTATTGCGATTTGCATTTTGAGCTTTATTATTTTCACTTGTTATATTTATTTCCATTTTACCTTTATTTGAACTAGCTCCCTGAACAAAATTTATAACAGAACCTATAGTTTTGTATTGAGATATATTTATATCACTTTCTGGAATCTTGTACTTTTCTCCAATTAATGAAAATATAGTGGCCTGTTTGACTGTGTCTATACCTAAATCCGCTTCCATTTCCATATTCTCATCAAGCATATCAGTAGGGTATTTAGTTACAACTGAAAATATCTCCATAATATCTTGAGTTACATCTTCTTTGTTTTCATGTGAAGTATTCTCTTTTTCATAATACTCTTGAGAAATTACTGTACTTTTTTCAATAGTTGCACTGGTCATTTCTACTGTTGAAGAGTCTTTTTTGTTTACTGTCTCGTCTACAACAAATAACCTTCCATCAATTTTTAACTGTGGTTTTTTTACGTCAGTAATGCTATTAATCCACCTGTTATAAAGTTCTTCATTAACTACCCGCTCTTCTCCAAAAGCTATTTTTTGCAACAAGTGATAGTTTCCCTGTCCTCCAAAACCAATTACTAACCTTAATGCATATTCAAAATTATATGAACCTCCATGAGATATGTTAAGCCCTGCAATTTCTGGATCAGGCTCTTTATAATTAACTATAGGAGGAATTCTCTGAAACTGTAGAGATTTTGCAGCCACAGCTTCTTCTATAGATGCTCCCATTGTATGTCCTGTCATAGCTTTTGTATTAACTACTTTTATATCTCTAAAGCTATCTCCAAATGTCTGTTGTAAAACAGCTTTTTCAGTTTCTGCACATCCACCCTTTTTAGGTGAGCAGGTATCATGGGAAAAATACACTGTTTTTTTTGTGATAGCATTTCTGTTAAAACCGTGCTCTTTTTCCATTTTTGTTATGAATCTATCCATCTCAGTACAATATTTATCACTTTTAATTTTTGCAGGATGACTTGCTGTATTAAACAAATGAGTGCCTAATATCCTGCATATTCCATTCATTCCTCTCTCATTTAAATCTCTCTCTTTTTCTATTACAATCCCCACAGCTCCAGCTCCGAGTATCATTCCGTTTCTTCTATTATCAAAAGGTACTGATGCCTCAAACACGTTTGATGAATCTGTTGCAGCTCCCATACTAAAAAAGCTTGCCCCAATCCATGGAAGAAGTTTCTTTGAGCTTGCTGCATCTGCTCCAATAACAATCATTCTTGATGCATGTCCACACCTTATTAAGTCTTCAGCCACTGATATTGAAGATGCTGTTGAAGAACAAGCTACACCCATATGAAAATTTGGACCCATTGCCCCAATAAGCTCAGCTAATCTGTTATTTGCCAAAGAAAATAGATTTATTAAAAGTTCATGGTTAAACTGGTATATGTCGTCTTCATGTCCTTCATATTTTAGTTTTGAATAATGAAAACTAAACCAGTCAGTTAAAATTTTTCTTGCACTATTGTCACTTATTCTTGAAATAACTTCCTGATAAAAATCCATAAGATCATTTCTTGTTTTTGATCCATACTTTCTTGCTATATACTTTGATACTTCACATATAAGAGGCTCAAATGAAGCAAAATTGCTTGCATATATTATTCCTGTATCCTGTTGCATATGTTCGGGGAGTACAAACCTTTCCTTTAGACTAAAACCTGACTCTTTATTACTCTTATCTCTAACAAGAGGTATTCCTGAATCCTTTAGAGCCTCATACCCTGCCGCAATTCCTGAACATATGTCCAATGTCATCTGCCTTACAACTTTTTCATCTATCTTATAATCATTTAGCATATCTATATTGCCAAGCTTACCTGCAATTTGTATAACTTCATTAATTGTAGACACTTTTTTCAAAACAGCTTCCTTTTCAGACTTAACAAGTCTTGTAATATTTAAATCCAGAATACTTTCTCGTTCCTCATCAGTAAGCAATTCAATAAGGTTTTTTCCTTCAAAAAGCAACTCAAAATTGTCATCAGAAAAAACCTTTTTAAAAGTTCCTGGCAATCCCACCGATACTCCACTGTATACAATACTCTCTTTGTTTTCATTAGCTTTATTATCTGAAGGGACTGTTTTCTTACATCCCTCTGTATCAGAATCTTTAGAAACTACTTTAAACCTTGTATTTGAAGGTACACATGTAACATCAATACCTAATGCAAAAAGCTCTGCTATTAGTTTTTTATATGATTGAACTGAATCTGTTTTATTATCAGAAGATAAAATTTTTACATCTTTTTTATCCAGTATACTTTTTGTAAGATTTGTAAGTACATAAGAGGGCCCTGTTTCAATAAACACTTTTACACCCTTTTCATATAAGCTTTTTATTGAATCTTTAAAATTAACTTCTTTTAAAATATGATCTCTCAAAATAAGTGACATATCTTTTAAACCCTCTTTTGTATCTGGATAAGGTTTCATTAAATTACATGCCATAACCTTTGCTTTAGGAGTGTTAAATTCTAAGTCTTTAATATTATTATAAAAACTTTCTGCTGCATTTAACATAAGAGGAGTGTGGAATGCATGTGAAACATTAAGTACTGTATGTATAATTTTATTTTCTTTAAGATAACAGGACAATTTCTCTATTTCATCTAAATTCCCTCCTACAACTATTTGCTCAGGAGAGTTCACATTAGAAATGCTTAAATCAAATCCATTTAACTTAATTATTTCTTCTGTTTTAAGTTTATTTTCCTTAACACTCATTAATGCTCCTCTGTCATTTCCTTGCACACTATCAAAAGCCTCTGCCCTTTGTCCTATAAGATCTATTGATGATTTTAAATCTAGCATTCCTGCTGCGCAAAGAGCGGTTATTTCTCCTAAGCTATGCCCAATCATATAATCTGCCTGTATTCCTGACTCACGTAAAAGCTTATACATTGCCATATTGCTCATAAACATAGCTGGATGGGTGTTTTTTGTATCTTTTAATTTTTCTCCTAATAATTTTTCGTCTTGTCCATAAATTGCAGAGGCTATACTATAATCATATTTTGCTTTCCAAAGTGCATCAATCTGAATACACAAAGACTCAACACATGTATAATTATCATATATTCCTTTTAACATATTAGGATACTGGGATGCCTGACCTGGAAACATGAAAGCAATTTCATGGGGCTTTATGGGTTTTTCTTTTCCAAAGAAAATATTTTTAGATTGAAGTGTGTTTTCATCAGTATTATTTCTCTTTTGGATAAAATCATTAAATATGTCCCATTTTTGTTCAAGTTCCTTTTTTGAACTAAAAACAATGGATAGTCTCAATTCCTTTTTAGATGATGCATAAGAGTTGTTAATAAAAATATTGTCTTTTAAAGAAACATCATCATTTAATGTATCAATAAACTTTAAATATCTATCTTTTATTTCATCTATAGTGTGTCCTGAAAACAGCACCGTTTCATGTAATTTCTCATCTTTTTCACATGAAAATTTCACATTATCACTTAAATTGTTAGATGAGAATCCATACAACTTTTTAATAAATTCTGGTCTATACTCCTCCATCGTAATATGATAATCTGCTCCCCCAAACCCATATGAACTTACATTAACTCTCCTTGGATGATTACTATCCTCTTTCCATGATTTCTTGTCACCTAACAAATAAAAGGGTGAATTTTCCAAGTTAAGCTTAGGATTAATATTTTGAACATTTGCATTAGGAGGAAGAATTTTATTATGAAGAGACATGGTTGCTTTGATTAAACCAGGAGCTCCTGAAGCATATCTTAAATGTCCAATATTGGATTTTACCGAACCAATGCCACAGTAATTCTGTCTTGTTACACCTAAGTTTGAAAAAGCTTTTTTAAGGGCATTAACTTCGGCTTCATCTCCAACAATTGTACCGGTACCATGTGCTTCTATAAGCTCAATTGTGTCTACGGAATAACCAGCCATTTTACATGCACTTTCAATTACCCGTGCTTGACCATCTGCATTAGGAGCAGCAATGTATTTGCCTTTCCCATCACTTCCCTGTCCAAATCCAGATATAAGACCATAGATATTATCTCCATCTCTTAAGGCATCCTCAAATCTTTTTAAAATAAGAATACCTCCTCCTAATCCAATTACAAAACCATTTGCTCTTGAATCAAAAGGAAATGAACCATGTGGAGATAATGCATTCATTGCAGAAAATACTACAAGAGGAGTTTCACTAATGGTTACCTCAACAGCTCCAACTAAAGCAACATCATAATCACCTCTTAAAAGTCCAGTTACACCACAAATGGAAGCTGCCAGGCCAGATGCACATGCAGCATCAACTGTATATGAAGGTCCATGAAAATCAAATACATTGGTTATTCTTGCTCCTGTAATACTTTGAAGCATTCCCGGTGCACTATCTTCTGTTATTGGAACTTTGCCCATTAAACATTCATTTGATAGTTCATCTATCAAATCTTCCATTTCATTTCCACTTAAACTGGAATTTAATTTTGAATTACTCATTAAATAGTCTTTTATTTTAGCAAAATAAGTTCTTTGAATTATTGTATCATAACGTCTACCTGGCGCGCCTGTGCCTAAAATAACTGCGGTACGTTCCTTAGGAACACTACTTTTTATTGACTGTAACGCTTGATCTGCACAGTATATTGCTACATGTTGATTTGGATCCATATGTTCTGATACAGCTGGAGGAATTTTGTACTTTTTACTTAAATATTCATAATTTATGTTTTCAATTAAAGCTCCTATTTTAGTATAGGTCTTTTCTCTTTTATTCACCTGACCAAATACTTCAGGTCTGTAAAATACTTCTTTACTTAAGACCTGTTCTGGCAAATCCTTTATTGATACTTTTTTGCTTAGAATATTACCCCACAACTCCTGTATGTTTGAAGCTTCTGGAAATAATCCACCCATACTAACAACCGCTATCCTGTCTTGAGGATAAAAATATTTACTCATTTCCAATTCCTCCCCTAGTAATTATATAAGGATTAGCTAAAATATCGCTTCCACTTTTCACGGAGCCTATTTAGCATCAAATAAGGCCGTGAAATAATAGTGGAAGTTATATTTTCAGCAATACTAACCTTCCTTTTTGATAATCCAAAGTCATTTTTTAATAATAACGACTAATTTATTTTACAAAAATGATCAAATATATCTTTTGAAAGTTTTGGAACCCTTAATATATTTAAATGACCTGCATGATAGTTATAAATATTTTTAAAACCTTTATTATCAATAAGATTTTTAAGTTTTTTACCTTCTATTATCAAATCATATTTTGAATTTGCCACTGCTACATATTTCATATCTAGATTGTCTGGCATATTTTTGCATGGATCCAATTCTTCAAATATTATGTCTGTAAAACTTTTATGACAGTTACATTTATCTAAATCATCTCTAATACTCCCTAACATAGGGTTGTCCCATATTAGATTGCTAAGATCCATAACAGGGTTAATTAAAAAAATACCTTTAATCTTTTTTGCAAGAGTAAAATATCTTAATGACACACATCCCCCCATACTAAACCCTACAAGCATAATTGGCTTGTTATTTTCAATGATTTGTAAAGAAGCCTCTATATCAAGAATTGCTTGTTTAAATGCAATTTTAGACCTGTATAAATCCGCACTTAAAAAATACTCTCCACTAAATAAACTTTTTAATGGCTTTCTTCTTAAATGATATGGCAATATCATAAGAAAAACATTAAACTTTAATTCATTTAATAATCGAATTAAAAATGTATAATTCATTACACTCTCATCAAACAGTCCATGAATCAATAAAATATTTCCTATTGGCTCATTACATGAACTATTATATAAATAAATAGTATTGTTCTCTTCATAGTAAAAACACTGATAAAAAGATGGTATCTCGATACAGTTTAAGTCTTGAACACCTTTTAAGTATTTGATTTTTGATACATCAATTTTACTTTTGTAAATATCAGCAAGAGATATTTCATCGCCAGTAAAATAAGATGTTTTTGGTGAATGACTTACTCTTATAAGTTTTTCATTTATTATTTTTTCAATTGCAATATTATCCACAAATCTTGAACATGCTTCATTCATATAGACTACACCCCTAAAATAAACTATATATAACATCATTTATTGCAAAAAAACATAAAACACTACTAAATCTATTATTTTCTTAAAGCCTTCTTATCAATCTTCCCAATATTATTTCTTGGTAGAACGTCTAAAAATGTCACCTGCTTTGGCAATTTAAAATTGGCGAGTTTAGTAGACAAATACTTAATTAGTTCTCTTTCTGAGACCTTTGAACCTTCTTTAGTAACAACAAATGCAGATACAACCTCTCCGTAAAGACTGTCTTCAACTCCTACTGCAGCAGAATCAATAATATCTGAATGTGAATTTAATGCTGCCTCAATTTCTATAGGAGAAATTTTCAAGCCTGCCACATTAATAAACTCCGTTTTCCTGCCACTAATTACATATGAGCCATCACTTCGCTTATAACCAAAATCTCCTGTGTATAACTTTCCATTTTTTATCCGCTCACTTGTCTCTTCCGGACGTTTTAAATAACCAATCATAAGTCCCTTGCCCTTTACCGTTAGCTCTCCAATAATTCCATCATCTACCACCGAGTCATTTTCATCAACAACTTCAATTTCTAAAATTCCTTCTGGAGGAAATCCAACATTTCCAGAAGGCTGTGGTAACATTGACATTCTAGTTGCTATTAAAGTTGTAGCCTCTGTCAATCCATATCCCTCATCTAAGTATATTCCAACATTTTCATACCAGGAACTAGCTGTGTCATAAGTCAGTGGTGCTGCCGCACAAAAAGCTGCTTTAAGTTTTCTAAGATATTTCATAATTGAATCATATCTTAGTAGTTGTTGATAATGTGTAGGCACTCCAAAAATATGTGTAATATTCTCCTTTGATATTATTTC
This sequence comes from Acetivibrio alkalicellulosi, assembly GCA_008125075.1. Lineage (GTDB taxonomy): Bacteria > Bacillota > Clostridia > Acetivibrionales > Acetivibrionaceae > Herbivorax > Herbivorax alkalicellulosi. Next base: position 2,388,082 of record VLTH01000002.1, read on the forward strand.
AGCAACTTTAGTTGGATGAAAAGATCTCATAAAAACAATTGCAGCTTTATGAGATAATACAGGAATAAGTAACGATACAGAACCATAAGCATGTGAAAATGGTACAAAGCATATAAGCCTGTCCTCTATGGTATATGTATACATTGACTTATTACACTTTTCAAGAAAGGTATAATAACAATTATTAGACAACATAACAGCTTTAGGCGTAGATGTTGAACCTGAAGTATATAATAACATAGCCATTTCATCTTGTTGAAATTTATGCATATCTATTAAACTATACTCTACGTCCGATTTATATGCTTCTTCGATTTCTTTAACTTCAAATACTTCTATCTCAGTATCAACCAAATTTTTAACTATACTTCTATCTAAATGAGTAATAAGGCACTTAGAACCGGAATCATTAATATAATACTTTAATTCATCTGCTTTAAAAAGAGGGTCTATAAGACATATAACACCTCCAATATATTGAACCGCTAGAAGAACAATTGCAGCCTCTGCACTATTATACAAATGAGATGATACAACTGTTCCAGAAGTAACCCCTCTTGTCTTTAGTAGCACTGCAACTTTTAGAACTGCCTCTTTAAGTTCCCTGTATGATAACCTGTTATCATTTTCTGCATCAACAATAACCTCATTATCAAGAAATCTTTCATCGGTATTAAACAAAAAATCACAGTAATTCATAATATACCTCCTAGCAATATTATTTAAAATTTAATACTTAAAAATTAAACCTCCACTAGTAGCGCCTGCTCCATGAGCCATCATCATAACACGATTACCTTTTTTTATTTTCCCTGTATTAATAAGCTCATCAAAAATTAGTGGACTCATTGAAGCAACTGTATTCCCATACTTATAAAACAAGCTAAGGCTTTTTTCCTTTGGTATATTAAGAGCATCTAATTGCGCCTCCCATATTTTTGTTGATTGGTCAGATGTTATAAAATAATCTATATCCTCAAGAGTTAAATTACTTTCAGACAATAGTTTGTCAGCTATAACTTTTGCATTATAAACTGAAGATTCTAAAACTATGTTTCCATCAATAACCTTCATATTAAAAGTGTCAAAATCCAGCTCTCTATCCTCCTTTAAAAGAGTTGTACCAAGAGGGATAAATGCATTTTCATATAACAAGTGATTAGTAAACATGTATGATGAGATAAAGTGCTTAGTATTTGAATATCCTAAAAGAACAGCTGTAATAGCATCTCCAAATAAAAATAATGTTTTAGGATTGGGCTCTTTCCACCTTTGTATTCCATCTGAAGTTACTCCACCTCCAATAACTATTACATAGTCATCTCCTGCTGCGATAGATTTTAGTGCCATATCAATAGCTTGAACAGAACCACTACACGCACATGTTATATCAAATGCAGGTATCCCTTTTTCTACTTTCAATTTTTTTAAAAGTCCAATTGATGTGGAGGGAATGTTGTAAGTTCCAATCAACTTGCTGTATATTATCTTATCAACTTTATCAATTTCTATTTTAGCTCTTTTTAAACACTGAGTTACAGCATCAGCCATTAACCCTTCAAGGCTTTCATCTTCACTAATCCACCTTCTTTCTTCAATTCCTAGTGAAAATTTTACTGCCCTGTCGGACGCAATTATATTATATTGATCTATAATATCTTGATTGGTAACAATTCTTTTTGGCAAACCAATACCCGTAGATACAATCTTGGCATATCTATCAATACTCAAAGGCTTAACATCTGGAAATCTAATATTTGAAACCATTGCTCCCCCTTTACACTGGTACAAGAAGACAGTTTCCTTGCACCACCTCTATAAATTTATGCGCATGCCAATTGTTTGCTTGACAAACAGACACATGATTGAACAACATTCATTAACACTTAACTTTCATATTGTGTTGATGAACTTTATTAATTGTGCATTTTTTCATATAAGTGCTGTACAATGTTTTTCACTATAAATAATTCTGGTCTTGCTTCAATCATTGGAACTGAAAAAGTTTCTGAAAATCTGAATCCCAATTCAACTAATGCTATTGAATCAGCAAACAAATCATCTACAAGATCTGTGTCTAAACTAACCTCCTTTTCGTCAACACGCAAATAATCAACTATTAGTTCCTTTGCTTTTGAATAAATGTCATTATACTCCATATTTCTTCCCCCTCTTTAGTTAATTAAAATTTATATATAATTCCACCGCCACTTATTCCTTCTCCATGAGATATTAGCATTACATTCATGCCTTCCTCTATCTTTCCACACCTAATACCTTCATCTATTAGCAAAGGCAACATTGCCGACATTGTATTTCCACAATTTCTTAATAACGAAATACTTTTTTCTTCATTTACCCCTAATGTTTCTAGTGTTAATTCCCATAACTTTTTATTGTTCTCAGTTACCAAAACAAGATCAATATCATCCATGCTAAGACCACTTTCATCAAGTATATTTTTAGATACTTCAATTGTAGCTGATCTATAGAAATCCTCAGCCTTCTTCCAGTTTTCCATTTTATAAGTGTCAAACACAAAGGAAAAATCCTTTCTAAGCAAAAGGTCATTGGTTCTATCTACAATTGACATAAGACTTAGACAAAAAGCTATTTCGTAATATTGATGATTTGAATAAAAATAGCTTGATAAGATATGTTGATCATTAGAATAACCAAATAACAAAGAAGCAGATGCATCTCCAAATAAAAATGCCACTCGTGGATCATTTTTACTTATAAGCTTTATATTTATCCCTCCTGATGATAATAAAACAAGTTCATCCCCAGCATTTATATAATTTTCAATTAAATCTACTGAATGCAAAAAAGATGATATTCCTCCATCAACATCAAATGCATGAACAGCCATACTGCTGCCAAGTTTATTTTGTAATCTGCTTGCTGTCATTGGAAGAAGGTTATCTCCAAAATATTTATTAACTATAATTCTTGATAGTCTTTCCGGATCCAAACAATAGCCATCAAGGCATTTTTTTGCAGAAGCCACAAGAATATCACTATCATCCCATGACTTATTAGCAATATGCCTTTTGTAAACTCCAATTGACTTTTCAATTACACTACTTCTAAAGGGAAGATTACCATCATTTATTATATCATCATTTGTCAAAACTCTTTCAGGTAAAAAAGATGCTGAAGAAAGTATTTTGCAAAACCTCTTAATTGTCTTCTTCTTGTTCTTTGGAAAATAAAACTCTCTCATAATATCTCCCCATTTTTGTTTAAAATATGTTTCTGGCAATATAATACTTGTATTTTAAAAATCAGAATTAAAAACGACTAGGCTACTTTAGACTTCATTGCCTCTATAAAAACATTAACAACATATGGATCAAAATGTGTCCCTGAGTTAACTACCAGTTCTTCAACAGCTTGTTCTATTGTCATTTTTTTACTATATGGTCTTTCTGACACCATAGCATCAAATGAATCTGCAACACATAATATTCTAGCTCCTAAACTGATCTCATCTCCCTTTAGTCTATCAGGATATCCTTTCCCATCATACCTTTCATGATGATGTCTTACATAGTCTATAAGTTGATCCATTCCTTCTAAAGGCTCTAAAATATTTTGACTATATCTAGGATGTTGACGTAGTAAGGAAAACTCTTCATCAGTTAATTTTTCTTTTTTATTGAGTATAAATTTGGGGATTTCAATTTTACCAATATCATGAAGTAATGCTGCATATTGAATTATAGATATTTCCTTAATGTCAAGCTCCATAGCTTCTCCAATCATTACTACATATGTAGATACACGTTCACAATGTCCCAGCGTATATTTATCTTTTGCAGATATTGTGCTTAAAAGTCCCTTAAACACTCCAATTAGCTGCTGGTGATCAGAACTAATGCTTCTGCGAATTTGCAAAATTGCATCTTTATATAAATGAACTTTATCTTTACCTAGATTTTTCGCATGGTATAAAGCCATATCTGCCTGATATATAAGTTCATTTTTGCTTTTGGCCTTATTTGGATATTCTGAAAATCCAATTGACAAAGTAAGTTTATTATATGCTTCCTTCTGATTAAAAATAACTTTTTGACTTTCAAAGTCTTTCTGTATATCTTTTGCTCTTTTTTCTAGCTTCTCTAAGTCATCGCCAGTAACAATAATTGCAAATTCATCCCCGCCATATCTGCAAATACATTCATCCTCTGCACTTACTTTTGTTAAAATGGATACTGTTTTTTTAAGAATTGAATCTCCAAAATTATGTCCATATATGTCATTAAACATTTTAAAATCATCAATGTCCAGCATTATTAGACCTATTGACTCACCACTTTTTTGTGATTTTTGAATTTCTTTTTCAAGCATCATATGAAAAAATCTTTGATTGTATGCTCCTGTTAGCTCATCTTTTATAGTTAACAATTCAAGTCTTGTTTTTTGCTTTTCTTGTTTATATGTAAGCATTGATATAAACACTGCAAACATAAGTGTTGATAGCTTAAGAGTTAATCCTAACCATCCATTTATATAAAACACTTCTGATTTTTGATTTAGTGCAAATATTATTGCTACTATATCAGATAAAATCATTAATATAGATATTGACAATCCAATATAGGAAAAACGAAATACCATTAATATAATTATTGTAGAGTGAATTTGACTGATAAATCCTTTAAAATCTAATGCTACAATATCCATTACTTGAATATAGGACAAAAGTGCACCAATAATAAAATAGATAGTTAATTCTATTTTTCTTGATGAAGTACCCAAATAGTGATTTGCTAAAGGTTTTACTGTATTGTTAAAAGAATTTAATTTTCCATCAATATCCTTTATTATTGTTATCATATTTGTCCTCATATTTTAAAATTTATTTACTATTATTATACTTTAATATTCGATATATTTCTATATAAAACTGTATCAAATGCATATACATTTAAAAAAACTCTTTATTTTATAACCTATTTTAACCATACGTCGTATTTATTAACAAAATCTACGGGATTATATGACATTTTTGCTTTTCTCAAACCATCGATACCAAGGTCTTGCTCTCTATTTATTAGTGAAACATTTCTCCATTCATTTTCACAAAACTTTTGATTTATAAAAGTATATAGTCCTCTTATATCACTATTAGCTTTCTCAATGTGAATTACTGCACAATCAGAACTAATTAATTCTCCTACAGTATAGGCTTCAAATTTTCCATTTACTTTAATTAATGCACCCTTACAATCTAAATTCATAAAATTCTTTAAAACTTCTATATTAGCTAATTTCTCTCCATATAAGGTTTTATTTGTTTCACAATTTCTTTTATTACACCACTCTTCATTTATTCTTAAAGCTTCCTCAACATAATCTTCATTAAATTTTACATATTCATAATTATATAGTTTAATAAAATTATTAATATGATTCCTCTTACTATGATACTTTTCACCTTTTAAACTAATAAGTCTATCGGATAAATAAAGGTAATCACTATTATCTCTGTCACTTATAACTACCTTCTCATACTGTTCAAAGTATTTCAATTTACTTTCCTCTACTCTTTTAAAAACAATTTCCCAGCGATTTTCATGAAAATACTCTCTTATTGCATTTATTGCATTCTTAAATCCATCTTTTGAATATTTTCCTATAGGGGTAAATGCAAAAGACTCTTTCTCTAAATGTGCAATTATACAAAGCATATCGTTAATCTCAAAAAACTTTAAATTGTACTGATTTCTCCACATAAACAAATTTGTAAAGTTCATTTCAGAAGACATATATTTGTTTTTTTTTAAGTAACTATTAAATAAATTTTTATCCCCTATTTTTATGACTCTAAGTTTAGGCATAGAACCTCCCTAACTATGTAAGTATTTCGAAAAAAATAAATTTTTAAAATGTATTTTTACAAAATATTTAAATAGGCTAAAACAAAACTCACAACATGTTATATAATGCTATTTTTATACCTTTTTGATTTTTTTGACAGAATCTATTATAGCTATTAAAAATTCTGTTGCTTTTACCATATCATCAATTTTAATTTGCTCATCCACACTGTGTATTTTATCCATTCCAATGCTAATGTCAACAGACTTTATTCCCTTTGAATTTATAATATTAGTATCACTACCTCCACCGGTAGCTTCTAACTTTAATTCAACTCCTGATTCTTTTGCTGCAATTTTTAATATTGAAATAATATCATCTGTTTCATCAATAAAAAAAGCAGGATAAAGACTTTCTTTAGTAAAAATAACTTTTCCACCATATTTATGAGCGGATTCTTCAAAACACTTCTTCATATGCTCTGACTGGACGTGTAGCTTTTCATTGTTTCTACTTCTTGCTTCAGCTTTTATTTCAACACTTTCACATACTATGTTTGTTGCTTCTCCACCTTTAATAACCCCTATGTTTGCAGTTGTCTCATTGTCAATTCTTCCAAGCTTCATTTTAGATATAGCTTCAGAAGCAATTTGAATTGCACTTATTCCTTTTTCAGGCTCAACTCCTGCATGGGCTGCTTTTCCAGATATTTTTATGTCAAATGTATTTTGAGTAGGAGCTGAAATAGCCACACAACCTATTTCACCACCATTATCCATAACAAATCCAAACTGTGCATTAATGTTTTGAATATCAAGATTCTTTGCTCCTAGCAATCCAACCTCTTCCGCTACTGTAAATACAACATAAATATCACCATGATCTAAGTTTTTCTCCTTAATAACTCTTATGGATTCTAAAATGCACTCAACTCCAGCTATATCATCAGAACCCAGTACAGTTGTTCCATCTGACTTAATAATATCTTCAATTATTCTAGGTTTTTTACCTATGCCTGGATTTACTGTATCCATATGGGCCATTAAAAGAATCGAGGGTATATTTTCCTTACCCTTCAATTTTGATATAATATTACCTGTGTTTCCACCTATTTTGACTGCTGTATCATCTTCTTGAGCCTTAAGTCCCATTTTAGCCAACTTATCAATTAATGTGTCTGCCATTTCTCTTTCATCAAATGACAAACTATCAATGCTAACTAATTCACAAAATTCACGTATCATTCTATCCCGTTTAACCATAGTTACAACTCCTTACCAGGAATATTTTGTCAATCTACCTTTCCACATTAGGCTTTTAAAATTATTTTGTCTAAGTGCTTCATATATTATAATGGCAGCAGAATTAGAAAGGTTTAAAGATCTAGAATGTTCTTTCATTGGAATCCTTATACAGTAGTCTTTATTTTTAGATAAAAGTTCTTCCGGCAAACCTGCTGTTTCCTTTCCAAACACAATAAAACAATCCTCAGGATATCTTACATCAGCATAAGTATTAAGAGCTTTTGTTGTAGCATAATAGAAAACACTTTTATTATATTTTAAAAATAACTCTTCTAAGCTATCATAATAATTCACATTAACCTGGTTCCAGTAATCTAAACCTGCACGTTTTAAATATTTGTCTTCAACTGAAAAACCCAAAGGCTTTATCATATGCAACCCGGCTCCTGTAGCAGCACAAGTCCTTGCAATATTGCCTGCATTTTGAGGTATTTCAGGTTCAACTAATACAATTTCCATTATAAAGCTATACTCCTCTCAACTTAATCAAAAATAATATTTATTCTTTCTAAAATATTAAAAATTTAAACTCTATATACATTCTTATCAAACAGGCACATGCGCAGCCACATTCACTGGCTTATAAATGTCTAATATTAAATTTCTGTAACAAATAATATAATACCACATAACGGTAGAAGCTGCAAGAAGGGTAGTGTAAATCAATGTTGTATACAATGTTAATTTTTTAACTAGTTTTGTTCTAATGTCAAATTTCTTTTTTTTGGGCTTATCTCCACAGAAAATAGGATATTCTAAATTCTCACAAATGAAACAGCACTTATTTCATTACTGAAATATCGATTTCAATTTTACCATTGTCAATTATTAAAGGAACACATATAGTTTTCATTTTAGTACTTGATATTTGCATATTTTGCCCCATGAGAAAGGAAGGTGGTGTTATTTCAATACCTATTCCCTTATTATATAGAATGGTTGCTGTATTTCCTAGAATCATATTTGTAAGTTCAGATATGGCACTCTTTGTTATCTCATCTAATTCTTTGACTTCCATTCCGCCCATCATATTAGAAGCTATGCTCAAAGCAATAGATTTACTCATAGAAAACACTGCTTGACCCCTTATTTTTCCAGTTAAACCAACAATAATAAGTATATTGTCACTGGCATACGGAGAGTCTTTTATATAAACTGTTCCTAATTTTACATCTATTCCTGCACTTTGTTTTAATACTGTCTGACTTGCTTCTATGAAAGGATTAATGTACTCTACATTCATATTGCAATACCACCTTCTTTTAAAATAAAAATCTCGTGGCATCGAGCCCCTTAGATTTTAAGTCTTTCACGACCTTCGAAGACTTTTAATAAAAGTTCGTCCCATCAAACGCCTTCTCTTTTAAGTCCTTCACTTTATTTGAAGACTTTTAATAACTGATAAATAAAACTGATTCAGTAATTTATTGGACTTATATATTAAATGATTCATTGGTTCAACATAAATACCAAATGTATTCTATTATTAATATTATTCTATAATTAATCAACGAAATCCTTCTTTTATGCAAGTTTTTTAGTATAAAACCATTAACTAAGGAATGTCTGAAATATTACTTCCACTTTTCACGGGTCCTACTTGGCATCGAATAAGGACTGTAGTGAAATTATTGTGGAGGTAATATTTTCAACATTCCTAACTTAACTCTGTACCATGAAAATTTAATTTGCTCATAAACTGTCTCACATGAATTTTTTAGGAGTTTCTATTTAGAATTTCTTGTAAGGCCTTTGTTGTTATAGGAGAGCCCTTTAATAATTCATCATTGTAATCCATTTTTCCAGGATCTCCGATACCTACAATAACTAGATCTTTTTTGTCTCTTAGAACTCCCAATGTGTCTCCACATGTTTCTTCTTTATTTACATTGTTTCCATATTTATCTACAACACCCTCTATTACATCCCCATCTTTAGTTATAGAACAGGATAAATTCAATTTCATACAGTCCTTTCCATTAGATGCCACTGCCAGAACTCCAATTACTTCAACACTGTCACTGTTTAAGATTATTTCCATAGCCTGCTCTCCTGCTCCTGTACCTTTATATCCTCTATCATCTACCATCACAATAACAGGATCATGTTCTGCTTTTTTTATAAGTTCAAGTATTTCATCACCTGTTAATAGTGTTGGATTTCCAGCAGATGCTGAAATAGTTCTTCCTCCAATATTAATGGCAGCAATTTCAACTGCTTTTTTTGCTGCCATATCGCCATCAGTAACAAGAATTATTCTCTTTTTTTCCACTATATTATCAATCCTTTTTTACTATATTGTGTTTAGCCCATATAATAGTATTGTTTTACCCATTACAAATATTCCTTTTGATGGGATTTCTTCAACCTTCAATAGAAAATTAAGTGCTAATATTAAAGCCAAAATAAACATTATAAGTATGCCAAAGTATATTTTGTGTTTTTTTAATGTTCTCACCATATGTTTCACCTCAATAATTTGTATATCAATTATTATTGTGTAAATAAAAAAACAATATACAAAATATTTTTACCTATAAAATGTAATATTAAAACATGTATTCTTTAACAACCTTTAAAGACTTTAAATCTATCTCCTCCACCTATACAGGTAGAACAATAACACAATATTTTGATAAAAATATAATTTAATTATATTTTATTTTTTTTCGTATGTCTGCTAAAATCTTTTTTTCTATTCTTGATACTTGCACCTGGGATATTCCAAGCATTTTTGCTATTTGTGCCTGTGTCTTTTCATTAAAATATCTTAAAATTATTATTTGCTTCTCCCGTGGATTTAAAGTTTCTAATACCTTCCTTAAATCAATTTTATCTACAAGATCAACTTCGTGATTGTTACTTTGGTTGTCAATTCTATCAATTAACAACATAGAGGAATTATCTCCTTCACCTACTGTACTATATAAAGATTCATGAGTACAATTTGCCTCTAAAGCCATAACTATTTCTTCTTTAGTTACATTAAGCCGTGTAGAAATCTCATTAATTGATGGCTCTCTTCCATATTCTTTTGTCAAAATTTCTTTAGTTATTCTAATCTTATTTGATAACTCCTTTAACGATCGACTTACCTTTATCATTCCATCATCTCTAATAAATCGCTTTATTTCTCCTATTATCATAGGAACTGCATATGTAGAAAACTTTACATCAAAGGAATCATCAAACTTATTAATGGCTTTAATAAGACCTATACAACCTATCTGGAATATATCATCAGATTCATATCCTCTGTTTTGAAATCTTCTTACAATACTCCAAACAAGACCTATATTTTTTTCAACTAAAACAGACTGTACTTGTTTATCCCCTGATTTAGCTTTTCTAATTAAATCCAAAGTTTCCCTATCAAATAGTTCATCCATATTTACTCCTATACCTTTTGTATTTTATATTAAAACTATTTTATATTATTTCCATAAAACCACATATTTATTTCTCATTAACAGAGTTAAATGTTTTAAACATAACTACTGAAGTTCCTTTACCAATTTCAGACACAACCTCAATTTTATCCATAAAACTTTCCATAACGGTAAAACCCATCCCCGATCTTTCCATTTCAGGTTTTGACGTATACATGGGCTGCCTAGCAAGAACAACATCTCCAATTCCTGCGCCTTCATCAACAATTGTTATTTCCACAGAATCGTTAAATAACCTACAGTTCATTTTTACCAATCCATTTGAGTTTTCATATCCATGAATAATTGCATTTGTAACTGCCTCAGAAACTGCTGTTTTTACATCTGCCATTTCCTCTATTGTAGGATCAATCTGTGATATAAAAGCTGCTGCAACAACTCTAGCAAAGCTTTCATTGGTAGACTTTGCAGAAAACTCCAACTTCATTTCATTTATTGGCTGCATTTTTAATTCCCCTTTACATTTTTTTAATAGCATCATCTATATTTTGATAAGCTGGTATTATTTTGAGCAATCCTGACATTTCAAAAATTCTTTTTATTTGTTCATTAATATTAGTTATTGCCAACTTACCATTTAACTTCTGTATATTTTTGTACCTTCCAATTATAACACCAATTCCAGAACTATCCATAAAACTAACATTGGAGAAGTCAAAAACCATGTTTTTAGTAGATGACTTTATCAATTCAGAATCAATCTTCTGCCGAACATATTCTGCTGAGTGATGATCTAATTCACCTATAACATTTGCAACTAAGGTAGTACCTTTATACGAAATATTTACTTTCAAAATAATCCTCCTTTTTTTGTAATATTCTAAAAATAACTTTTCAGAACAGAACCTTTTATTTTATGCGCGTACAACTTGTTTGCTTCGCAAACATGCACATGCGCATAGACATTCATTCGCGTCATACTTTTATTAAATGTTCATGAGCTATTATGTGCTCATGAATGTCTATTCTTTACTATTTCTTCGCTCACTTAAATATTCCTTCGTAAAAACATGTAAGGTTTTGTCGGGTATAAAAAATAATATCGACAAAATATGCCAATGATATATATTCAATATCACTGTTATACTTTGTCGATATTATTGAAAAATACTTTTCAGAATAGAACCTTTCATTTTATGCACGTGCAATTTGTTTGCTTCGCAAACATGCACATGCGCAACGTCATTCATTCGCTTTATACTTTTAATTCTATGTTGGTGAGCTTTTTGCTCATGAATGTCTATTTAATGCTTTATTCACTCTCCTAAGCCAGTAGTTATTAAATATTCAAGTTCTTTTATTGCTGCATCTTCGTCCTCACCTTCTGCCCCTATAGTTATAACTGTATCTTTTGAAACAGCAAGAGACATTAGTCCCATAATGCTTTTAGCATTTACTTTTTTTGTACCTAATTTAATCCATATGTTTGATGTGTATTTACCTGATGTTTGAACAAACAAGGCTGCTGGCCTTGCATGAAGCCCTGTTGGATTAGTTATTTTAATAGTCTTTTCAACCATTTTTATAACTCTCCTTTCATATTTCTTATATTATCAGCTATGTTATCTAATTTCCTAAGTCTATGGTTAACACCTGATTTCCCAAGAGATGGAGTCAACATTTCTCCTAATTCTTTTAGATTAGAGTCACTATACTCCAACCTTAACTCAGCTATGTCTCTCAAGTTTTCAGGTAGTTTTTCAAAACCTAAGTTTTCTTTTATGTACATTATGTTTTTTACTTGTCTAACAGAAGCTTCAACCATCTTTTGTAAATTAGCAGTTTCACAGTTGACAATTCTATTAACACTGTTACGCATATCCTTTAATATTCTCACATTTTCAAGATTGAGCAATGCTGAGTGGGCTCCAACTATGTTCAACAAATCAACAATGTTCTCGCCTTCTTTGAGATATACCACATAATTACATTTTCTTTTAATTATCTTCGAATTTAGATTAAATTCATTTATCAAGTCATTTAACTCATTTGCCAAATCCAAACTATGGCTTATTATTTCTAGATGATAGGTTTTTTCTGGATCACTCATTGAACCAGCAGCTAAAAACGCTCCTCTTAAATAAGCTTTTTTATATGATTTCCTTTTAAGCATAGTTGTATATGGCAAATGCTTTACCGTTTTATAAACTTCACACTCACACACTATATTAATATCATCAAGTATTTTTTTCAAACCCTTTGAACACGTTAATATCAAAATATATATAACATGTTTTTTCAATTTTGGGCTTCGTCTAATAATCATTTCAGCATTTATACCATATAAATCTTTTATTATTAAAAACACTTTTCGTGCTAACGCAGCATTTTCTGTAGTAATTCTCAAATTAATTTCATTTGAACTAAATACTTTAACATGTCCACTTATTCTAACTACAGCTGCTAACTCCGCTAACATAATATATCTATCACTTATATTAATTCTACATAATTCATTTTTTACTGTCGATGAAAACGACAACTCAGACACCCCGTATATCATATTAAGCTATTAATCAGCTTTTTAAAACACATCAACTTTAGATAATTTCATTATAACATTTACAAACTTCTAAAACTACATACTATTCTGAAATAAATTTCAGAATAGATACTTTTGATTTAATGGGCGTGCAATTTGTTTGCTTTGCAAACATGCACATGCCCAACTACATTCGTTCACATTATACGTTTTCATCCTATTCTGGTCAACTTTATTCTCACGAATGTAGCTTCTGAAATAAATTTCACAATAGATACTTTTGATTTAATGGGCGTGCAATTTGTTTGCTTTGCAAACATGCACATGCCCAGCTACATTCGTTCACATTATACGTTTTCATCCTAAGTATTATGGTAAATTTAACTTATTTTAAAATATCTTCTGTATATGAACGAAGTATTTCTCCAATACTCCATGCCTGTGCAAAACATCCTCTTGGAATTAGAGGCTCATTACCATCAAATATTTCCGATATAGAACCTATGCAAGCATCATTCAAATGATCTTTAAAAGGTTCTATAAACCTTGCAGCCATTGCTATTGCTTCATCAGAGTAATTATTTACTTTTACATAGGCAGTTATAAACTGACCTAATGGCCATGTCCAAACTGTACCTTGATGATATGCCCCATCCCTGTAATGCTGATCTCCCATATATACTCCTTTATACTCATTAGAATCATCTGATAAACTTCTAAGACCATAAGCAGTATATAAATCTTTAAAAACTCTATCCACAACTTTCTTTGCCATATCTCCTTCGATAACCTGATTAGAAAGACTTACAGCTAATATTTGATTTGGCCTTACCTTGTCATCTCCAATGTTATTTATTATACAATCATAAAGGCACTGTTTATCCTCATTCCAAAATTTTTCAATAAATGATTTTTTCACTTTAAGAGATAGGTCATTGTATATGCTACTATCTTCATTATAATGCTTTGAAAGAAAAGACATAATTTTTAGTGCATTATACCACAATGCATTAATTTCAACTGCTTTACCATGTCTAGGTGTAACAACCCAATCACCAACCTTTGCATCCATCCATGTAAGTTGGGTGTGTTCATCCCCTGCAGAAATCAAATAATCATCATCCATTTTTATGTTAAATCGGGTTCCTTTAGAGAAATAGTTTATAATATCTTTTAGTCCGCTATATATGTTCTTTTTAACAAATTTATAATCATCAGTATATTTAACATATTTGTCTACAGCTTCAAAATACCAAAGAGGCGCATCTACGCTATTATATGGAGGCTCATTGCCTGCATCTGGAAACATATTAGGAATAAGCCCTTCCTTAACATACTTTGAAAAAGTAAAAAGTATTTCTTTTGCATCTTCAAACCTTCTAGTTGAAAGTGTCAGTCCTGTAAAAGCTATCATTGTATCTCTTCCCCAGTCAGTAAACCAAGGGTACCCAGCAATAATAGTTTTAGCATCTGTTGATTTTCTGTGAACAATAAAGTTATCTGCTGCCAATACAAGTTTTTTTGCTAGTTTATCTTTGTAACCTCCAGTGTCAAGAAGTTTTTCCAGTCTCTTTTGCTCTTTATTAATTATGGATAACCCATCTTTATTTTTTATTTCTTTTTCAACTGTAGAAATTATTGTTATAGTTCTTTCTTCATGGGGCTCAATCTCAACATCAAAATATCCTGGAATATAGTGATCTTCAGTTGAAGAAAGTCCCCTTTCTCTTTCAATGGCATAATCCATATTGTAAAACCAACCATCATCTATATCTTCAAAAATACCGTTGCTACAATAAAGCTTTATATCTATATCATAACAAGATGGCTTTAGGGTAAGAATTCCTGAGTTTAAATGCTTATTAAAGTTCATATATTGTCTGCTGGAATTAAAATGATAGTCTCTAAAATTAATTAAAGGAGTAATCCTTAAATTAACTTTGCTTGAACCATTCTTAACATAGTATACTACTGCAACTGTGTTTTCTCCATAGACCATAGAAATACTTTTTTCAATATATACATCCTTTACTCTATATACATACTTTGGTAATGGATTGTACTCAAATCTTTCAAGGTGATGATATCCCTTCATTATAAAGCCAGGCACCTCACATGAGAATAAATCGAAAGAATTTCCATTAATCACAATACTTTCGTCCAACTTAGACAATATCAAATGCCTATTTACTGGGGGCTTTAAAGCTGCCATTAAAAGACCATGATATCTTCTAGTATTAGCACCAATTATAGTAGATGATGCAAATCCTCCAATTCCATTAGTTAAGATCCATTCCTTTTGAATTCCTTGCTCATAAGTCCTCCAATTTGACTTTCCAAAGTCCATCATCTCTACCTCCATAATCATTATTACATTGCTATTTTTTGATAATTAATTAATATCTATTCATTTTTTAATTGCTGTGTCTTTTTCAATATCCCTATGGTTTATCAAAACTCTGTGTCCTTTTTCTAAAAGGTATGAAAACAAAGACTCTGAAATAGTAACAGATCTGTGTCTTCCACCTGTACAGCCAATTGCAACAACAAGTTGTGATTTTCCCTCTTTTATATAATTGGGAATTAAAAAATTCAACATATCATAAAGCTTAGTTAGAAAAATGTTAGTCTCTGAAAAACTTAAAACATAATTTCTAACTAATTCATTTTTTCCTGTTTTACTTCGCATATTTTCAATATAATATGGATTTGGTATAAATCTTACATCAAAAACCAAATCACAGTCTATTGGTATTCCATATTTAAAACCAAAAGACATAATATTTATTATTAATCCATCGAATTTTTTACCTTGCATAAATATATTTAAAATTTCTTCCCTGAGCTGTCTAGGTGTTAAATTAGAAGAATCGATAATATAGGTAGCATTTTTCTTTATTTCCTTTAAAATTTCCCGTTCTCTTTTAATTCCCTCTATCAATCTACCTTCGGTTGCTAACGGATGTATTCGCCTGCTTTCCTTATACCTTTTTATTAGAACATTATCTGAAGCTTCAAGGAATAATATATCGTACAAAACTCCAGATTTCTTTAATGAATCAAGCTCAGGAAATAAATCATTAAATAATTCTCCTCCCCTGATATCAATAACTAAAGCAATTTTATTAATTTTGCCCCTGCTTTGAATACATATCTCAGCAAATTTATGAATAAGTAATGGTGGAAGGTTGTCTACACAAAAAAAACCAGCATCTTCTAAGTACTTGATTACAAGACTCTTTCCTCCACCTGAAACCCCTGTAATAATTAATAACCTCATTTGTACCTCCAATTTTCCTACTCTTCTCCAACGATCCTTACTTCCGTTTGTAATTCAACACCATAAGATGACTTAATGGTATGCTGTATATGTTTTATTAACTGTTTTATGTCTGAAGCTGTTGCTTCTCCTGTATTTACAATAAAACCACAGTGTTTATCTGAAACCTGTGCCCCACCTATTTTATATCCTTTCAAATTGCAGTCTTGAATTAGTTTACCGGCAAAATATCCTTCTGGTCGCTTAAACACACTTCCAGCACTGGGCATATCCAAAGGTTGTTTATCATTACGTCTGTTCTTTAAGTCGTTCATTAAAGCTTCGATTTCTCTTCTTTCTCCCTTCTCTAACTTCAATGAAGATTTTAATACTATTCCTGAATTTTTTAATATACAACTGGTTCTATATCCAAATTGGTGCTCATCTCCAGTTATAGTTTTAATATTTCCATCATTATCTATATATTCTGTCTTGATTACCACATTCTTCATTTCGCCATCGTATGCTCCAGCATTCATGGCAACAGCTCCACCTAAAGTACCAGGTATTCCCGATGCAAATTCAAGTCCTGTCAATTCATTTTCAAGAGCAATATTTGACACCTTTGAAAGAAGCATTCCTGCCTCTACCGTCAGTATATCGTCTTTAATATTGTAACTACTCATATTATCATAAATTTTAACAACTACACCTCGTATACCCTTATCAGATACAATAAGATTAGTTCCATTGCCCATTATAAATATCGGAATATTTTCTTTTTTGCATAGCTTTATTATCTCACTTAATTGATAAACTGACACTGGGGTAACTAAAAAATCAGCATTTCCACCTACTTTAAATGAGCAGTGATTTTTCATTGGTTCATCAACCATAATATTTTCACTGCCTAATATATTTTCCATCATAAATACCAAAGTTTTTTTTTGCAATAGTCTCAGCCCCTTAGAACTATCTTTTGATATAGTTAAATAAAATCTCACTATTCCTTATATTATTATTCCATATATATTATTTTATTTACGTTTAAATTGTTCTTTCTTAAATCTTAAGTACTCACAAAAATCTGTTGTAGATGTGTTCATTACAAGTTCCTCAGGCATCTCAATGTCTTCAAAAAGTTCATATATTCTGTCAAACCTGCCCACATCAAAACTAATATGTGCATCACTTCCACATACCACTTTTACACCTTGCTTCTTGCATTCTAAAGCAAATTCTCTACAATTTTCTTCACTTCCGGGTCTTACTACAAAGGAATGACTATTTATTTCGATAAATTTATTATATTCTTTTGCTGCTCTTACTACCTGAGGAATATTAACCTGAAATTTAGGATTCCCAGGATGTCCAACAGCATCAACAAATGGATTTTTCATTAAATTAATGATGGCCTGAGTATGTTCTTCTATCCCTGCTGGCTCTATGCAGATATCATGAAAACTTGCTATAACAAAATCAAGTCTTTTTAGATACCCATCAGGCAAATCTAAATTTCCATCATAGTCTATGATATTTGCCTCAACACCTTTTATTATTCTGACATTATAAATTGTTTCAGGTATAACTCTTAAGTTCCCAAAATGATATAGACAAGGAGCTCCTTTCATAGCAGGACCATGATCAGTTATGGCAATCATCTCTATATTTTTTGCGAAGGCTTCCTCCGCCATTTCCTGTATAGTACTGTAGGCATGACCACTTGAGATTGTGTGTGTATGTGTATCAACTATAATTTTCAAATTACTTCCTCCAATTACTCTTGTGTTGATGATTTGTTTATTTCTCCCAATACTCTCTCGTTCAAGACTCTTGCTGCATTATATCCCATCTTTTTCTGTCTGTTATTCATAGCAGCAACCTCAGCAATAATAGCCAGATTTCTTCCTGGTCTAACTGGAATAGTAAGACCAGGTACATTTATTCCAAGTATATCCGTGTATTCATCTACTAAACCTAATCTATCATAGTTCTTTTTTTCATCCCAAAATTCAAGTTGAATAACAAGATTAATATTTTCAGTAACCTTTACAGAACCAACTCCATAAAGATTTTTTACATCAAGTATCCCTATTCCTCTAATTTCAATAAAGTGCCTTATTATGTCAGGAGCCGTTCCTACAAGGGTTTTGTCAGAAACCTTTCTGATTTCCACCACATCATCAGCTACAAGCCTATGTCCACGTTTTACAAGTTCTAAAGCTGTTTCACTCTTTCCTACACCACTTTCACCTAATATTAATATACCTTCCCCATATACTTCAACAAAAACACCATGCTTTGTTATTCTTGGAGCTAATTGAACGTTTAAGTAGCTAATTAATCCACTCAAAAATCTTGATGTAATATCTTTAGTTCTCAAAATAGGTATACCATATTTATTAGATACATCTATCATTTCTTGAAAAATATCTAATCCTCGTGCAACTACCATACAAGGAAAACCAGACTTAAAAAATTCGTCCAATCGTAAGTAACGCTCCTCGGGTGATAAAGCTTCAAGATATGTTGTCTCCACTTTACCTATTATTTGTATTCTGTCTGTTCCAAAATACTTTAAGTAACCAACTAACTGCAAACCAGGCCTATTTATATCTGAAGATGATACAAGAATTTCATCTAGAGAATTGCAATTAGTCACATTTTCAAGCTGAAATTCTTCCATCACTTCTTTTAATGTAACAGAAAACATAATACCACCTACCTTATTTTATTAAAATTATATTAATCACTTAAAACCTCTAAAAAACACTATATATTGAATATATTAATTCTAACAAATATTATCCCTTAAAATATTATATCTCAATTACATATTAAAATAAACCCTTGCTTCGCCCCGGCGATAAAAAATGCTCTCCCTAACCTCATATTCCTCTGTTTAAAAAATATTAAAGAACATTAAAAAAACTATGCCCTAATCAAGTGCATAGCTTTTTTAACAGTTTGGAGCGGGTGAAGGGAATCGAACCCTCACAATCAGCTTGGAAGGCTGATGTTCTACCATTGAACTACACCCGCATATTATTGGAGCGGGTTACGAGATTTGAACTCGCGACTTTCACCTTGGCAAGGTGACACTCTACCACTGAGTTAAACCCGCAAATTAATTTGCAAGAGTAATTATACATATTAATTTTACTTTTGTCAAGAAGTTTTTTTAAATGGTAACAACATCACTATTACCTTTTATCCTTCAATCTCAAATGTTTCATAGCTATTACCTTTTACAAGTCCAATCCTTAATACTAGTTTTCAGATTCTACATTGGCAGCAAGCCACTTAATAAATAATTAAATATAAACTGGAAAAAGTGTACATGAATTTTTTAGAAGTGTCTAGTTCTGAAAATACTTTTATACTTTCTCATCTTACTCTGATGCGATTATATACTTTATCATTTATCACTACTTCTGCATTCATAACCAAATTATGAATATAATCACTATAACCTTGTTCTAATAATTCATTTTTAAGAATTTCTCTTGCATCTTCATAAGAAAGATAGTCACCTGATTTTCTGGCAATTGACTTAATGACAACATAATCCCCTTTTCTTTCAATTATATCACTAATTTGACCTTCTTTTAATTTATTAGCTTCATATAGCAAATCACTATAAGGTGTATCAAATTTATTGTCCACAGGAATAATATTCTCTATTACTTTTTTGTCTGAGTTGTATGTTTTGGACAATAGCTCAAAACACTCTCCTTGATTAACTCTATTTATAACTTCATAAATTTTATACTTTGCATCAGTTTTTTTAATTTCACTTATTACCCTTCTATTATCAGTAAATGGTATAGATATAATCTGTACTATAATTTGCTTAGGCAACATAAATCTAGTTTCCCTACTAAACCTATAAGTATCCTTAAGTATTTCTTCGGATATCCTTAATTCACTCTCTTTTAAATTTTCCTTTAATTCATTTATAATATTTTGTATACTATAATTATAGTACTCAACTTCTCCATATATATCAGGTCCGTAAATAACCTTATTCTCTTTTAAAGCTTCTTTTCTACTGCTATTTATTTCATTCAATTCTTTAATAAAATCCTTGTAATCAGAACTTTTTAAGATGCCTTTATCTTGAGCAAGTAATTGTTGAATTTTTATTTTAACTATTTCTTCCATGACCTTATCTTTAGTTATCTCATTGTACTTATTATCAAATCTATTTTTATCATTAATATTATCACTACTTATGTCTATACTCATACTTCTCAATGTAGCTTTAAATTCTTTTACATAAACAGGCTGACCATTAACAATAGCAATTTGTGTAAAATCTGTATCAAAAAAACCTCTTTGATATGATAATAAAATCATCAATAAAACTAATATCAAAAAAATACTAATAATAGCTATGTGATAACCCTTTTTAAAATATTTTTTATTAATATTCATACCACTTGGTATCA
Source organism: Acetivibrio alkalicellulosi (assembly GCA_008125075.1). Lineage (GTDB taxonomy): Bacteria > Bacillota > Clostridia > Acetivibrionales > Acetivibrionaceae > Herbivorax > Herbivorax alkalicellulosi. The sequence goes on from VLTH01000002.1 coordinate 2,408,853, forward strand.
TCAGCAAACCACTTTCCTTCAAATAATATTGAGATGTAAAATCAAAGTATTTTTCCTAAGGTTATAAGCTAACCTTGATTTTGTTCTCATACCACTTGTTACTCTCCATAAAACAACTACATACTTAGTAGACCTTAACTTTTTTCATCTTTTAGTGGGCTTTGTATTCATGAATGTCTAGCATTAAAATTAAATTATTTCATAGATATATGCTAAATTATATTATATCGCCTACAGGCCTTCAAGAGTTATATTTTTCCATGAACACACACTAGTTTGCACATTAAGTACTGTACGTTTATTCATACTATATGAATTTTTAATTATGGAAGTTTTTTTTATATTCGGCAGGACTTTGCCCAGTATATTTTCTAAAAAGCCTACTAAAATAACTCGCTTCTCTATAGCCTAGCATCTCACAAACTTCATATGTTTTATAACTACCTTCTTTAATTAACATTTTAGCCCATTCCATTTTAATTTTTGTAACGTACTCAAGAAAATTGTATCCAGTTTCTTGTTTAAATAAGGAGCAAAAATAATTTTTACTTATGCTTAAATGTTCTGAAATAGACATTAGTGTAATCTCTTGCTCAATATGACTTAATACATATTCACAGGCTTTTTTAATCAAGTTATTACTTTGAGCAGGCTTATATTCCTTAATAACATTTAGAACACTAGTAACAAACTTAATAAAATACTCCTTTATTTCCTGTACAGAACTGAATTCAGAAATGTTAATGTTATCAAAAACGCTAAAATCATATAATTTGTTTATAAAACCATAATGTATATCAATAAAATGTGATATGTTAAATATCAATTGACTTGCTGCAAAAGCAATTCTTTTAAGATTATCCTGAGTTCCAGCAGCAATATCATCAAATATGTTTTCTGCAAGCTTAATTGCTTTATCATCTCCAGTCATTATTTGCTCTGCTAAAAGCTTTTCCCTTTCAACAGGATAAAGAAGACTTTGCCTGCTATTTTTATCAAACTGACTTATGCTAATAACCCTGTTTCCACCTAAAACATATTTGTGTCGTAAAGCTGATTTTGCACCCATGTAACTTAAACTAATGTCACTTAAACTCAAAAAAACATTTCCAATTCCTATTGTAACCCTTACATTAAAACTCTGTTTTATTTCATTTAGTACCTTTTCAAAAAAGTCAACAGAAACTTCTTCAAACTCTTTTTTTTCCATTGTATTAATGGGCTGTAAAATTACACTTATGACTCCTATGTCCATATCTATATTGTTACAGCTCAATACATTATATTCATTTAAGACACAAGATATTATTAATCTAATCTTTTTAATTAATTCCTCAAATTTACCACTTTTTATCCATTCTTTCGAAGCATCGTCAAAGTTTCCTATTTCAATAATACCTACCAAAACCATATTTTTTGAAAGGTTAATATTATATTCATCAATAATGCCATGTAACTCATAATATACAACATCTTTACCCCTTAGGAGGTCGTACAGTACTTTTTCTCTTGATATTGCAAAATTAAGTTCCAACTTTTCCTTAAGTTTTTGACTTTTTTCTTGTTCAATATTCATTTTCAACAAACTATCATGAGCTTTTATTAGTACCTCAACTAAAAGTTTTTTTTCTATGGGCTTTTTAACATAATCATATGCTCCAAGCAGTAACCCCTGTTTAGCATACGGAAAATCCTCACTATTGCTTAAATATATAACAATAGAAGTCTTTCCGTATTCTTTTATGGTATTTAACAACTCTATTCCATCCATCTTTGGCATACAAATCTCTGAAATCACAACATCTATTTTATATTGGTTAAACTTTTGCAAAGCATCAATACCATTACTGGCAATACAAACAAGTTCAAAACCATACTTTTCCCATTCAACCTGATTTTTTAACCACTCGCATGTAATCAGGTCATTCTCAACAAGCATAATGCCAAACAAAATCATGTCCTCCTTTGTTACTACGATAAAGACAAATAAAATCAATTATGTTTACACTTAAAAAAACACTCTCTACGTAGAAAAAACTCTTGCTTAAGATTGAATTAATGATACCCCCAATTTGGCTTTAAACTAACATAATGCTTTCTAAAACATTTAGCTTATATGTTTTAAAAATCATCTTCAGAATACATATATGTTAATATTAATACTATATTAATTTGTTGTCAAATAATTTTGGTTTACAGGGGTGCATGTATACATTTGTATACCAATTAGCCTTGCAAAAATAAAAAAAGAGGAATTACATCCTCTTTTTTTATTTTTAAAATAATTAATACAAAATTTAATTTACTAATTGTCACTTTTCTTTGTAGCAGTCTTTCTTGTTGTTGATGTCTTTTTAGTTGTTGTTTTTTCTGCTGAACTCTTACTTGCTGTTGCCTTCTTTTCTGTTTCTGCAGTAGTCTTTTGAGTTTTTGCTGCTTTTTTTGATATTTTGAAAGAATAATTGCTATGGGAGTTGTTGTCCCAATTGTCTCCATTATCTTTAAAAGCAACATTAAGGTTGTCAGCATGGTTAACTTTAATTCTAGCTTCAAAAACATCTTTATTTCTTTCCATCGGGATAAATTCTTTTTCTTCCCATTCATCTCCATATCCAATATGTGCATATACTACTTCAGCTCCACTTTGAGCCAACAAACCACTATATGACAAAGTAACTTCGTCACCAACACATATTGAAGATTTTGACACCTCAACACCATTATCTGCATACAACTGTTTTGCTCTAGGCATAACTTTTCACCTCTTTAATTTGTTTTTGTAATTAAAAGTTGCTCCTTTTTACCTATTTATAAGTCTACAAAGTATGTGTTATTTAAATGCCAAACATATTTTTACATTTCACAGTAAACACTGTAAAATAGTCATTAACAAATACTTTCTATAAATTGCTTTTTCAAAAAATGTTTTTTATGGTTAACATTTTCATCTAACAATTGTAACAATATCTTTCAAACTTATTAATCGGACTTTATTTCAAAAAAGTTAATAAAAAGTTGACTTATTTTAAAAATTTTATTGAATATAGCATAGCACCTTCTTAATGAAGCTTTATTTTCCCAAAATTTAAATCTCACATTTATAAAAAGATACATTACTATTGTCTCTTTCAGCAACTGCTCTTCACCTAATTCCTATACTTTATATTTCATAAGATGGAGTACATGTTAATATATTTAATCTAAATCTCCATCTAGAGTCCTAAGATCAGGTTTAGAACCAGCGAGTTTACTATTTAAAACTCCTGCTGCGATATGCTTTTATGGAATTATCAAGGTTTTATAAATTATTTTATATCACAATATAATAGTTAATTTTTAACCTTGAAACTATTGTATTAAAAAATTTTCTATTAGTCAACCAATTAAAGCTAAAAAACTTAAAGCTTTTTAATTTGGGAATATTTTTTAATTATTGCCAATGAGACTTTCATCTGCATTACCATAAACTCATTAATTAAAAATACTCCTTATAAATTTTAATATGTGTATATTTCCTAAATTTAATTCATTTTTTTATATCAACGAAAGCAATAGTAACAAACCTGACGTTCAGCAAGCATAATCTTGCTATCATAGTTTCACAATGACTGGAAATAAATTATTGTCTTCTTCTTTTATCCTCATTTTAATATCAGTTTTTCTAATGTGGGTTCTATGCTTAGCAAATTTTTCAATTCTTTATATTCTTCAAGTTTTTCAACATTTAGCTCACTATTTTTAATTGCTTTTATCATTAGATTCTTTGGTGTATCAATTGGAGATACATATTCTACAACAGAAGTTTTATAGCCTGCAACTTCTAACAACAGTGATCTTACACCGTCTGTAATTACATCTGCAATACGGGTTTTTAAAACCCCATGCTTTATAATACTATTAAGAGGTTTAAAAGAGTACTGACTTAAAATTTCCTGCTGACAACAAGGAACCACAGCTAACCCCTCTACTTTGTTTTTTACAGCTAAAGCAATAGCTTCATCAGTTGCAGTATTACAAGCATGTAAACTTATAACAAAATGTATTTTTCTTTTAGGATGGTAATTCTTAATATCTGTGGACTGAAATTCCATGTTTTTGTACCCTAAATTTTGAGCTGTATTTTTCGATGCTTCAATGACTGTCTCAGAATAATCGAGTCCTATAAAGTGGCAAGGTTTTTTTAGCACTTCACGTATGTAATAATTCAATACAAATAACAAATATGATTTACCACAACCGCAATCTAATACTGTTATTGAATCGTGTTTTTCACAAAGCTCCTTTAGCATGCTATCTATAAGTTCAATAAAATGATCTATTTGATTATATTTTCTAATCATATCATTTTTTATCTTTCCACTAGAACTCAAAATACCTATTTCTTTTAGCAGTTGGTTGGCTTTACCGACTTTAATGTAATAATCTCTATTTGAAAAACTGTGAGTTTCACTATGAGATTTTTGAACCTCTCTCACCTGTTCTTCATAATCTTTAGATTTCATTTTAACATTTTTGTGATCGGCTTCTATATAAATCGAAGATCCTCTTTCTTCATATGTAAGAATTAAGCTCTCGTAATTTTGTGCATACCTATTAATTTCCTTTGTGAATTCTCCTACTTGAAATGTGTAAATATTGGTATTAAAATTTATCTTCAGCATATTTTTATCAACCACAATAATGCCAGCATACTCTTTTGTACCAGATTTAAATACAAAGGTTATCTTTTTAAAATACTCTATATTTTCATTAAGCCTTTGTTCTAATCCCGATAAGAACAAAGATAGCTTACTTAAAATTTGTTTATTCATTGTCTAAAACCTCATTTACTTCTTAATTTTACATATGTTAATAAAATACTGACCATCATAATATAAAAATTACTTATTAATGTGTGGCTTCTTAAGCTAGCAATCAAATAGAACTCACATTTATTTAAATAGTTCTATCTCTTAGCAAAACTATTTCTTCATCTGAAAGTTCTCTACACTCACCCTCACTTAGCGTATCATCTAGAATTAAGTTTCCCATTTTAATTCTTTTTAAATACTTAACTTTTTTATCTATTGCTTCAAACATTCTTTTTATTTGGTGAAACTTACCTTCATGAATTATAACTTCTACTTCAGATATATCACCAGTCTTTATTATCTTAAGTTCTGATGGAAGAGTATTGTATCCATCATCTAGTATAACACCTTTCTTAAATAAACCAATATGTTCTTCATTTATATTTCCACTAACAACAGCATAGTACTTTTTGGGCACATGTTTTTTAGGAGATAGTAATTCATGAGCAAGTTGTCCGTCATTTGTCATAATTAAAAGTCCAACAGTATCTATATCAAGTCTTCCCACAGGAAAAAGGTTAAAGCACTTATAACAGTCGGGTAAAATATCTACAACTGTAGCATGTTTTTTGTCATCTGTTGAAGAAATAACTCCTTGGGGCTTATTCATCATAAGATAAATATATTTGCGGTATTTAAATATTTCACCTGCAACTTCTATCATGCTTCTTTCAGGATCAACATGCATACCACTATCTTTAACAATATTCCCATTTACTTTTAAAGCACCATTTTTAATTAGTTGCTTGATTTCTTTTCTAGTTCCAAAGCCAGAGTTTGAAAGTAATTTATCTATTCTTTGAGTGTCTCTCAAAATCTCACCTGCCTTTTTAATTTATACCATTTTTCTCCATCCCTTTGGATAGAGATTCTTTAACATGTGATCATTTTGTTTGGCCCATCCTAAAGTATATCCGTCTACCAAAACCCCTGTATAACCCTTAGTTCCTTCAGTTATTAGAGTTTCACCTTTAAGATACTTTATAACTTCACCTGATTTTGAGTCAAAATCAACAGTAATCTTTAAATCTTCTTTTTTTAGTGGAATAATAAATGAGTGCTTTGGCTCAAATCTTCCCCGTGCAAATTCCCCAAGATACCAACCAAACTTTGATATTTTTATACCGGATAAATCTGGCGATTTTACAGGTAAATAGTAAAGGTGACTTCCCTGTATACTAAAATAACCTTCGATACTCCTGTTTAAGTTTTCCTCTTGAAATATATAAAATGGTTCTAGTTCTTTACTATTACTTTGAGTAGTTTTATTATCAAGTATACTTTCAACATGTCCTTTTTTTCTAATAAGTGCAGTAAAATGTCCCTCTCCATTTAATTTATGGGGCCAAAGCCTTACGCTTTTTACAAGTTCTTTATTGCCATCAGCCCAGTCAGGTCTGCCACTATCAATTCCTCCAGTTTTAACTATGTCCATCAGTTCATATTCCTTGAAACGATCTAAAAAATAGCCTATCATCATTTCATTTTCCTCAGGAGAAAAAGTACAGGTTGAATATATTAACATGCCACCAGGCTTTAACATTTCATGGGCATTTTCAAGGATATCTCTTTGCATATTACAGCACAATTCTGATTTGAACTTGTCCCAGCTCTTAGCTGCATTTTCATCTTTCCTGAACATTCCTTCACCTGAGCAAGGTGCATCTACAAGTATTTTGTCAAAGAAATTTTTAAATTTAGATACAAGCTTTTCTGGCTTTTCATTTGTGACTATAGCATTTGTTACTCCACACAACTCTATATTTTTGATTAGAGCTTTTACTCTGTCAGCACTAATATCATTTGCAATAAGCAGGCCCTTCCCCTTCATCCCCGCTGCCATTTGCACTGTCTTCCCTCCTGGGGCAGCACATAAATCTAATACATACTCACCTGGTCTTGCATCGGCAACTGCTCCTGGTAACATAGCACTTGGTTCCTGAATATAATATAATCCTGCATGATAATAGGGATGCTTTCCAGGACTTTCTTCTCCTAAGTAATAAAATCCATCATTTGTCCAGGGTATTGGCTTAAGTTTAAAAGGAGATGTCTTCAAAAACTCCTCAACACTTATTTTTAGTGTATTTACCCTTAGACCATAATGCCTGGGCATTTCATATGACTTTACAAAATTATCAAATTCCTCTTTTCCGAGCAATTTTTTCATTTTTTCTAAAAACTCAAATGGAACTTTCATATTTCAACTCCACTATTTATTATAAAAAGTTTGATTTAATCAAACTTTTTATAATAAATTTATATTTTCTAACTTCTATAAACTTAATTTCAGATGGAGGCAAAACTCCATCTGAAAGTTATATTTAACTTTTTAAAGAGTAATTTCACTAAACTATACTTTATTATGGCTATATGCACTAGCAGCATTTCTTATATGTTCTATAGCCAACTCTTCTGCCATTTTGGCATCCTTATTAATTATAGCATCTAGTATTGCCCGATGCTCTTTTAATGCTTCTCGTGCTCTTATAGGTGATTTAAAAGACCCAATTCTGGCTCTATGAACATAATGATGAAAGGTCTTTAATAAATGCATAAGAGGGTCACTTTTACTTGCCTTAAACAATATTTCATGAAATTTTGAATCAAATTTCATAAGGTGCTCTGGATCATTTTTTATAGTGTAAAACTCTTCAAAGTCCACAGCCTCTTTAAGCTCGTCTAACTCTTCAGAAGTTATGTTATCTGCTGCCCATCTCGCTGCAAGTCCCTCTATCATCATTCTTATTGTATATATTTCCTTAATATCTTTAGCGGTTATCTCTTTAACAACTGCACCTTTATTTGGAACAGACTTAACAAGCCCTTCTAACTCAAGCTGCATTATGGCTTCGCGAATAGGTGTTCTACTAACACCTAAATCCTCAGATAACTTTTTTTCTGTAAGACTTTCTCCTGGCTTATATACTCCATTTAAAATATCATTTTGAATTCTATAAAAAACTTTACCTCTAAGTGAGTATATATAGTTTTCGCTTTCATCTCGCTCAATTTTTGCCATTGTTGCTCTCCCCCCTTACAGAGCACTTCTTTTACATAATAAAACTTATCACTGACTTTGCTTTCTTGTATAATTTAGTAATCCACCTGCAAGTATAATTTCCACTTGCCTATCCGACAAAGTAACACTAACAGGTATCTCCTTGTTTTTTGTAACATTTTTTATAATAACATTGCTTCGGCTTTTTATTTGCTTTGTAGCGTCTTCAATGACAATTTCATCACCCATATCTATTTGGTCATAATCCTCTTCATTTACAAATGTCATAGGAATAATTCCTGAGTTTATAAGGTTTGCCATGTGAATCCTTGCAAAGGACTTAACTATAACACCTTTAACTCCCAATTGGAGAGGTGCTAAGGCAGCATGCTCTCTACTTGAACCCTGTCCATAATTAGAGCCTCCAATAATAAATCCTCCTCCATTTTCCTTTGCCCTTTTTGGAAAATCAGCATCACAAGGGGTAAGACAATATTCTGCAAGATATGGAACATTAGATCTAAATGGCAAAAGCTTTGCATTTGAAGGCATAATATGATCTGTAGTAATATTGTCTCCAACCTTTATAAGTGCCTTACCCTCAAGCTTTTCAGTTAACGCCTTATTTAATGGGAAAGGTTTAATATTAGGCCCTCTAACAACTTCCACATCTACTCCTTCAGGTGCAGGATCTAAAACCATATTGTCTTGTGTAACAAACTCTGAAGGCATTTCAACTTGTGGAGCTTCTCCATACTCTCTTGGATCTGTAAGAACACCTGTAATGGCACTTACTACAGCTACCTCTGGACTAAGTAGATAGACCTTTGCAGACTTAGTACCACTTCTACCTTCAAAATTTCTATTAAAAGTCCTTAGGGATACTGCATCCGTCTTAGGTGACTGTCCCATACCTATACATGGACCACAAGCACTCTCTAGAATTCTTGCACCTGCTGCAACCATATCAGCCAATGCGCCATTTTCTGCAATCATGGTAAACACCTGTTTAGAACCTGGAGCAATAACAAGACTAACATCTGGGTGTACAGTTTTACCCTTTAAAATTTTTGCAACCTTCATCATGTCCATGAAAGAAGAATTTGTACAACTTCCTATTGCAACCTGATCAACTTTAATCTTTCCAATATCCTTTACTTTTTCAACATTATCAGGGCTATGAGGTTTTGCTGCCAAAGGCTCTAATAAATCTAAATTAATTTCAATTTCTTCATCATAAGTTGCATCTGCATCAGGCTGTAATTCAACCCAATCAGATTCTCTTCCCTGTGCCTTTAAAAACTCTTTTGTCAATTCATCACTTGGAAAGATTGAAGTAGTTGCTCCAAGCTCTGCGCCCATGTTTGTAATTGTAGCTCTTTCAGGAACAGTAAGACTTTTTATTCCCTCACCTGCATACTCTATAATTTTCCCTACTCCTCCTTTTACAGACATAACTCTTAAAACTTCAAGAATAATGTCCTTTGCACTAGACCAGGGTTTGAGCTTTCCCTTTAAATTAACCTTACAGACTTTTGGCATTGTTAGGTAATATGGTCCTCCGCCCATTGCTACAGCTACATCAAGTCCACCTGCTCCAATTGCAAGCATACCGATTCCACCACCTGTAGGAGTATGGCTGTCCGAACCTAAAAGAGTCATTCCTGGAACACCAAATCTCTCTAATTGTACCTGATGACAAATACCATTTCCTGGTCTTGAAAAATACACACCATGCTTTGATGCAACAGTCTGAATATATTTATGATCATCAGCATTTTCAAAACCTGCCTGAATAGTGTTGTGATCAATATATGCAACTGACTTTTTAGTCTTTACCCTTGGTATACCAATAGCTTCAAACTGAAGATACGCCATTGTTCCAGTTGAATCCTGAGTCAATGTTTGATCAATTTTTATTGATATCTCACTTCCTGAAACCATTTCTCCTGTAACTAAATGTTCTTTAATTATTTTTTGTGCTAAATTTAAACCCATTATTTTTCCCCCTCTTTTTTATTAATTAATATTTACAAAGCCAGATCAAATATTTCTGGAGCAATTTGTCGTATAACCTCTTCTAACTCACCATCTCCTATTGCAGTGACCCGACCATTTTTATACTCTCCATCAAGCCAGTTTTTTATCCTCATTACTCTTTCATCTTTCTTTCCTATACTCTTATTACCACTAAGCCCAAAATAGCTGTTAATCCAATGAGCAATGCCTGCAAGTCCTGAAGTCTGATTAACTGAAACGCCAACTGGTCTATTTAATAATTTTGTGGTATCAAAAATATTGTATATCTCTTCATCCTTCAAAAGGCCGTCTGCATGTATACCTGCTCTTGTTACATTAAAGTGTCTTCCAACAAAAGGAGTTCTTGAAGGTATTTTATACCCTATTTCTGTTTCATAGTATTCGGCTATTTCTGTTATAACAGTAGTATCCATTCCATCGGTAGTACCTCTTAGTTGTGCATATTCTATTACCATAGCCTCTAAAGGAGTGTTTCCTGTTCTTTCTCCAATTCCTAAAAGAGAGCAGTTAATACTTGATGCACCATAGAGCCATGCAGCAGCAGAATTGCTAACAGCCTTGTAAAAATCATTATGTCCATGCCATTCAATTAATTCACTAGGAAATCCTGCATGATGCCTTAATCCATAAATTATCCCAGGAACACTCCTTGGCAAAGCAGAACCAGCATATGCAACACCATAACCTAGTGTGTCACAGGCTCTTATTTTTATCGGTATACCACTTTGTTCCATTATTTTTTTAAGCTCTAGTGCAAATGGTACTACAAACCCATAGAAATCAGCTCTTGTAATATCTTCTAAGTGGCATCTAGGCCTTATTCCTACATCTATTGCACTCTTGATAATAGATAAATAGTGCTCTAAAGCTTGTTTTCTAGTCATATTGAGCTTCTTGAAAATATGGTAATCTGAGCAGCTTACTAAAATGCCACTTTCCTTCATTCCCATATCTTTAGCAAGTTTAAAGTCATTCTTTGTTGCTCTAATCCAGCTAGTTACCTCAGGATATTTATATCCTCTTTCCTTACACTTGTAAACTGCTTCTTTGTCCCTATCACTATATAAGAAAAACTCACATTGCCTTATCAGTCCCTTAGGACCTCCTAATTTATGTAGCAAGTCAAATAAAGTCACAATCTGCTCAACAGTATATGGTGCTCTTGACTGTTGACCATCTCTAAATGTAGTATCTGTTATCCAGATTTCATCTGGCGGACACATTGGAACTTTTCTATGATTAAATGCACACTTTGGTATTTCATCATAATTAAATATTTCCCTATAAAGATTAGGCTCTGAAACATCTTGCAGAGCATATTTATATTGAGTCTGTTCAAGTGTATTGGTTTTTTTATTAAACTCTAACATTTAACAACCCCCTTCATAAACCCTAAGAAGACCAATACAAGTGTATTGCACTGGCATACCTATATTTTTTTAATAAATAATTCTGTTTGAATATAATCCTTTTAATATAATATGTATATTAGTATTTAAGTATAATTGTATACAATTATACTTACCATGTCAATTATATTTATACATAGAGGTGTTTGTAACAAAAGTGAAGAAAAATATTCCATAAACTTAAGTTGCGCAGTATATAACCTGAGTTGAAAGTTTTTTTAAAAAACAAACTATAATTTAGTATCCTACAAAAAGAAGGATTTTTTCATCTTTTATCGAAATAAGTATTATACACAATGCACATCTACTTTTAGCAGATGAAAATATTATTTTACTTTTTTTGCCCGTTCTTTTACAGTAAATATTTCTTTAGCATCCATAGCAGAAAAAGCTATATTTTCATCACACCTAATGTTTTAAATTCTATTCTCTATATCTAAGCTGGAGGGAAATATATGAAAAAACTAATCAGAAATAAGCCCAAGCTAGTGTTTTTATTGGTGATTTTAGCCATTTCTTTGCTTTTTAGCATTGTATCAGGTTTTATAGCAAAAAATTGGATTGTAGCTATTCTTTTCTTTGCTGCAAATATCTTATCTTTATCAATCATCGCAACAGCTTCATACTCTCTATTCAATAAACACTTAAAGCAATTTGAAAGGGACATAATTACAGCAAGGCAGGGTGACTTTTCTGATACTATAGATTCTTCAAGGCATTTCCTGCTAAAATCTGCTGCTGTTACAGTAAATGAAGCATTTAGTGAAATTCGATCCCTAATTGAAAATTTTCACAACATGTCAAACTCCATTGTTGAGGCAACACAAACTGTTAGCTGTACAGCAGAGCAAGCAACAATATCAATGGACGATATTTCAAAAACTATGGACGATATCGCAAAAGGAGCTTCAGATCAAGCATCTCAAGCACAACAAGGTGTTGAAATGGTTGAAAATCTTTCAGAGCAAATTAACTTTGTATATGAAAGCTATAATGGAATAACAGAAGAAACAAGAAAGATGAAAGAATTAAACGACGTTGGTTTAGATTCTGTTAGCATTCTTCGTGATAAGTCAAAGCAAAATTATGAAACTGCTGAAAAAATATTTTCTGTGGTGGAAAAACTAACCAACACGATAAATGATATTAGCCTTTTTGTTGAGTCAATTGAAAATATTGCTGAGCAAACCAACCTTTTAGCTTTAAATGCTGCAATTGAAGCTGCAAGAGCAGGTGAAGCAGGAAAAGGATTTGCAGTAGTTGCAGAAGAGGTAAGAAAACTTGCTGATCAGAGTAGAAAATCAACAGAAGAAATAAGCAATTTAATGCAGAGCATTCATGAAGAATCTCAGCGAGCTATTAAATCAATGGAAATAATGAAAAAAGTATCACAAGAACAAAATGGAGCAGTTAATAAAACTGATAACGCATTTAACAATATTGCAAATGCTATAAACTATATAGTTGATAAAATAAATGATGTTAATCAATCGGTAACAAAAATGCAAAATGATAAAATACAGGTTACCAGTGCAATTGAAAATATATCTTCTGTTTCTGAAGAAACAGCTGCTGCAAGTGAAGAAGTAGCTGCCACTACCGAACATGAACTTTCAGCATTAGGAAACATAAAAAAATCCGCCGCCAACCTTGACAAATTAGTCCATGAACTTGAAGACAAACTTAAAAATTATAAACTTAAGTAAAATTTCGGGGCATCGAGCCCCTGTGTTTTTGCTTCACTCTAAGACTTCTAATAAATAAAAGTGAGGGGGGGTATAAATCTCCCTCATTTTCAAGTCATCAATAACCTTTCAAGACTCATAATAAAACAAGAATAAGTCTGTTTCCTTTTTTTATTACTTGCATAGAAACAGAAGAACCATCCTCCCTGTTTCATTGGAAGCAAAAAGGAAGCAAAAGAACCGTCCCCATGCTTCCGGAAGCATGGGGACGGTTCTTTTGCTTCAAAGGGTTAAAACTCCGTATCCGTCTGTGATTTGAATTTTCACCATTCCACAGTTGCCAACTCTAAATCTCCATGAGTCTTCAATTTTCATTCCAAGCAATTGGACAATAATATATCTTATTGTACCTAAATGAGTTACAATTAAATACCTTCCTTTTTTGGACCACTCAATATTATCTCTTATAAAACTCTCTACTCTTTGGAAAGATTCTATTGCACTTTCCCCATCTTTAATACTATATCCCTTCCAGTCATTTATCCATTTTTCGTATTCATATGGAAAGTTAAGTCTTATTTCATCATCAACCATGCCTTCCCATATCCCAAAGTTTCTTTCTTTTAAGTTATGGGAGTACTCAATTGGAAGTCCAAAGTTTTCATTTATAATTTCAGCTGTTTTTTTTGCTCTCTTTAATGGACTTGAATATATTTTATCAACTAAAAGGTCTTTTAACCTTTCTTTTAATAATATAGCTTGATTAATACCTTCTTCATTTAGCTCTTGATCTGTAAACCCAAAATATTCACCTTTTTTATTACCATTTGTCTCTCCATGTCTTACCAATATAATTTCTAGCATTTTAAAACCTCTCAAATCCATGTCTTTAGTAAAACTACACTTATAATAAAAACGGTTTGATTTAGTTCACATATTGCACCTAAAATATCCCCAGTTGCTCCTCCTATCTTACGTGTAAATACCCTGATAAAAAAATATGGAAACATGATAGTAGGAAAAGTCAGAATTAATCCTTTAGTTCCAAGTGCAATATAAAAAATTCCCATAGTAATAATAAAACCCGCTAAAACTTCTTTTATCCCACAAAAATCTATAAATGATTTTCCTAAACCTTCACCTTCTCTTGCGTACTTTGAAGTTCCTGCACCCACTAAAGAAGCCATTCTTCCTGCAACAGGAAATAGCAATAATGCCCTCAATATAAAAAATCGTTCTAGAGAATTTAGCAATGCAAAATTAAGGAGCATTATACACACTATTGCTAACACTCCATTAGTGCCAATTCTACTATCTCTCATTATATCAAGTATTCTTTCTTTTGGTCTGTTAGAGAATATTCCATCAAATGTGTCCGCAAGGCCGTCAAGATGAAGACCTCCTGACAATACTATATATGTAATTAGCATAAAAACAACTGATATCTGAAAAGAAAAAAATGTATTTACTATATAAAATAAACCCATTAACATGCTACCTATAAGTAAACCAACAACAGGAGCAAAAACAAGCCCCTTACCATAATCTTCTTCTTTGCAGTTTATGTTAATGTTTATTGGTATTGTTGTTAGAAACTGAACCATAAGTACAAGTCTTTTTAAATATTTCAACTAACTTCCCCCTAGAGTTTTTATACCGGTAAAAAATATTAGGAACGCTTACCTTATTTTAAGATTCGCCTAATGGCCCTAGTCTTTAATCTTTATGGGAATGCCTGATACACATAAAAAAACCTCATCTGCAACTTTTGCCAGCTTTTGATTTATCCTTCCTGCAATATCACTAAAAATTCTCGATAATCTATTTGAAGGAATAATTCCCATACCCACCTCATTTGTAACTGCTATTAATGTGGCACTTCCTTTTTCAACTTCATGCAGTAGTTTTTCAACTTCCTTTTCAACTCTTCTTTCAATAAAAGAAACTTCCTCTAATGATATCTTTTCCCAATCACATCTTTCCTCAAGTATAATATTTGTAACCATAAGAGTTATACAATCAAGTAGCAATACTTCTTTTTGGCAAGTATGTTCTTTTAGGTAAATATCAAAATCTTTATATGCCTCAAGGGTCTGCCAGTACTCAGGCCTTTGTTCCCTGTGTTTTCTTACTCTTATTTTCATTTCATCATCAAAAGGAATAGAAGTTGCAATATATAAAACATTATTTCCATACTTTTTTGCAATTGATTCAGCAAAAGAACTCTTACCGCTTCTACTGCCTCCTGTAACAAGAATAACTTTACCCATTTTGCAAATACTCACCTCATTACATTTTTTATCGCCTTCATAAAACTTATATTACTAATTCTATCTTTTACAGCTACTCTAACATATCTGTCATTAACTACTCGAAAATTGCTTGCATCTCTAATAAGAATCCCTTCTTTTGCCATGTGTCTTTTTAATGATTTAGAATTAAATCTTTCGTCTAATATTTTTAGTAAGATAAAGTTTGTTCAGGGTTTAATCTTAGCCCTGGAATAGAGAAAATTTTTGTAAATGCCCGAACAACAAAAAGATTATCATATTATTTAATATATTGGGCTACTGAATTCTTATTTCCTTCAAGTGTAAGTTTGATTAAAGTTTAATTGATCACTTTTCATATTATACTTCCTTAAAAATGTCTATTCTAAAATCTACTATTACCTCACTAAACTATTCCATATAAAAAACACAGCTATAAAAATAAGGCTACCTAAACTCAATGCTAAAATAGATGTTATATACATAAGAGTTATTGCTTGAGTTATATTTCGTATTTCAAGTTCATTACGAGGGTCACCAATTATAGGCTTTTCTACTATATCACCAAAATATAAACCACTGCCACCTAATCTGACCCCAAGGGCACCTGCAACAGCAGCTTCAGGGTATCCTGAGTTGGGACTTTTATGTTTTCTTCTATCTCTTAACATAATGGAATAGCTGGACACATAGTCCTTCTGATTGATAAATGCACTTATTACAATAAGCAAACCAGTTAACCTTGCGGGAACAAAATTAAGTATATCATCAATCTTTGCCGAAGCCCATCCAAAATACTTATACTTATCATTTTCATAGCCTACCATTGAATCTAAGGTACTAATTACTTTAAAAACATAAACTATAGGTGCACCTATTCCAAAAAAAGAACCTAAAAAAGCATATAAAATAGGTGCTATAACTCCATCAGAAGTATTTTCAGCTGTTGTTTCTACTGCACCCTTTATTATTTCCTTCTCATCTAAGTTTTCTGTCTGTCTTCCCACTATCATTGAAAGCATCTTTCTTGCTTTAAAAATATCCCTATCCTTTAATGCATCAAATACCTTATAACTCTCAACCGCAAGGCACTTTGCTGCAAAAGCAGAATAGATGAAGTATATGTTAACAACGTGAAAAAGTATTGGGTGTACGCTTTTAGCAACTTTACAAATTGCAAATACCAAAGTAAATACAATAGCTACCACAAATATAACTAAAAAAATACCTGCTATCTTTTCATTCCTGTTTGCTTTTTTAGAATTCCTAACAATGTCTGCTCCCATTGCTTTTACTGTCTTTGCTGATGAGGCTTTGACAAAACTTCTCATTATTTTTTCGCCAATTTTGACAAGCCATCCTATAAACCTAACAGGATGTGGGAGCCACCTGGGGTCTCCTATCAAAATATCAAGTAGATATGCAATAAAAACATCCAACAGCAGGTATAAACTCATTGCCAAATCCCCCTATACTTATTTTCTCTTATTCTATGATACTACATCCATATTCATAATTCTATATAGATAGGAAATATCTAAATTTGATCTTAGAATTTCTGCTAGTTGATTATATTGCTTTTCTTTAATATCTTTATACTCCATCGTGTTTTTGTCGATATTTTTCAAACCTTTTCTACTTGTGATATTATTTATTATGTTAATAGTAAAATCCATATTATCAAATATTCCATGTAGATATGTATCCAAAACATTTCCTTTTCTATTTATAACTCCTAGTATTAACATGTCAGGATTACCAATGTCACTAGAACGTTCTACATATCTTAGCTTTACACCTATTAAACTTTCAAAAGCATAAAATCAGTAAAGTTTGAGATATGTGGGAGACTCCGCCTTTATCAATATCTCCTACCAGTATAACTGGACTGTCTGCCATTTCAGCCATACCCATGTTGACAATATCTTTGTATCGAAAGTTTATTTCAGCAGGACTCCCTGCACCTTCTATTATTATAATTTCATTTTTAGCGGCAAGTTCATTATATATATTTTTAATCATTTTTGCAAGCTTAGGTTTAAAATTTCAAAAGTAACGTATGAATTCAATGCCATATTTTGTGATTTAAAAGGTGATACTTTATATCCGTCCTGTTTAAAAATCCTGCATAAGTCTGCAACTACTATACTCTTGCCAACTGAAGACGCTGTACCCTGTATCATTATCGAACCTGATGTCATTTAAACCTGCAAATTTATTTAACATATTTCCCAAATTGAAATCATTAAAAGAATTCATTATAAAGAGCTTTTACAGCTTTAACATTATCAACTTCCCTTACTCCAAACATCATGCTAACCTCTGATGAACCCTGATTTATCATTTCTATGTTAACACCAGCTTTAGCTAATGCGTTTGTTGCTCTAGCTGTAATACCTACTGTATGCATCATTCCCTCACCAACAATCATAACTAAACCTAGTCCACCTTGTACAGAAATGTGGTCAACTTGAAGCTCCTCTTTAATTCGTTTTATCACACGTTCTTCTTTTTCTTTATTAAGTTGTTTATGTTCTAAAATAATAGAAATATCATCTATGCCAGATGGTGTATGTTCATAGGATAAGCCTTCTTCTTCGATTATACTAAGTATCTTCCTACCAAAACCTATTTCTCTATTCATCATATACTTACTAACATATATACTACAAAAGCCCTCTGCACTGGCTATTCCTACTACTGGCCCATTCTTGCTTTCTCTTTTAGGTGTAATCATTGTTCCGCACGATGATGGATTGTTGGTATTTTTAATGCACACAGGAATGCCTTTTCTAAATACCGGTTCTAATGTTTCTTCATGTAAAACCGAAAAGCCTGCATAAGCAAGTTCTCTCATTTCTCTATAGGTAAATACAGGAATAGGCTTTGGTGTATCAATGATATTGGGATTTGCTGCAAAAACCGAATCTACATCTGTAAAGTTTTCATATAGCTGGGCATCAACTGATGCTGCAAGTATTGATCCTGTTATATCAGAGCCACCTCTAGGAAAAGTAACTATATCCCCACTTTTTGAGTAACCAAAAAAACCCGGAAAAATCATTATTTCCTTTTTATCCGAAAGTTTTTTAAGGTTTTCATATGACTCAGGAAGTATACGAGCATTCCCACACTCATCACTTAACAAAAGCCCTGCATCCTTTGGATTAACATATATTGCATCTACACCTAATGTGGTAAGATATTTTGCAACTATTTTTGCACTATTGTCCTCCCCTGCTGCCTTTATACAATCCATAAACTTTTCTCTATGGCTTCTATCTGTACTCAATTTAAAATTCAAATCCTCTTCTACTGTTTTTAAAACTTCTTCCCCTAGTCCAAGATCTCTCACTATTTCTTCATACCTTTGTATAACTACTTTAAGCTCATCAGGAGCATTTCCCTCTTCATAGTATTTTTCTCCAAGAGCTATCAAAAGGTCTGTCATTTTGATATCTTCTTTAAATCTCTTACCTGGTGCAGAAACTACTACTAAACGTCTATCTGAATCGGATGTAACAATGTCACATACTTTTTTTATTTGAGAAGCATTTGCCAAAGATGTACCACCAAACTTAACAACTTTCATATTTGTCCTCCATTTATAAAGTTTTCATTATGTTAGGGATGCTGAAAATATAACTTCAGGTATATTTTTACATGCACATAAACAACGATATATTATGCTTCCATAACTTTAATTGAGTTTATAACTTCTTCTACCGCTTCTGATTGTTTAAGTTTTTCTAAATTTTGTCTCATGTCTTTTTCTAAAACTTTCTCAGTAACAAACGCTAATTCTTCTTCATTATCCATATTGAAGGCATTTAGCCATTCAATTTTATTAAACACTTTTGTTACATCATTTTTTGCATTCTTATGATCTTTTATTTTTATTCTAACCATATATCTAGTCTGCGTTTCCATAACATCTAAGACATTGTCTCCCTCTGCCAAGCTCCAGTTATATCCTCCAAAACTTCCCAAGTGTTTCACCACTTCAATAATATCTGCAACTACAGCACTTGCAGTAGGTAATTTACCTGCTCCACGACCGTAAAACATTGCTTCTCCAATGGCATCACCGTTTATTAAAATAGCATTAAATACATCTTCAACTCCAGCAAGAGGATGGCCATTACCTATAATCACAGGACTTACCCATGCAACAATTTTATCATCGATTTTTTCACTGAATGCTATTAATTTTATTGTAGAATTCATGCTTTCAGCATATTTAAGGTCTGTAAGAGAAATTTTAGTTATACCTTCAGTATATATGAATTTATAATCTACAAATTCGTTATATGCAATAGAAGATAAAATAGCAATTTTTCTACATGAATCGTGTCCTTCAATATCAGCTGTAGGATCTGCCTCAGCATATCCATTTTTTTGAGCTTCCTTTAAAGCTACATCAAAATCTTTTCCCTCTCTTTTCATCTGGCTTAAAATGTAGTTGGTAGTTCCATTTAATATACCAACTATACTATGAATTTCATTTGCTGCAAGACAACGGTTTAAAGGACGTATAATTGGTATTCCTCCACCTACACTTGCTTCAAATAAATAGTTTACTTGATTTTGTCTTGCAAGTGCTAAAAGTTCAGGACCATGAGTTGCAACAAGTTCTTTATTTGAAGTTACAACGTGTTTGCCCATACTAAGAGCCTTTTTTGTAAAATCATATGCTATTGTTGCACCTCCAATAGTCTCGACAACTATATCTATTTGAGGGTCATCAAATACATCATCAGGATTTTTAGTAATTAGCTCCCTTTCAGGACTATCTGGAAAATCTCTTATGTCTAATATTTTTTTAACTTTAATTTCCTTAAAAGCTTTTTTAGATATACTAAGACTATTCTTTTTTATAATTTCAACAACTCCTGAGCCAACTACTCCATAACCTAATACAGCTACATTAATCATATTGTTTCCTCCTCATTTTATCTTATTCTAATGCTCCACCTGAAGCCTTGGCGTTTAGCTTTAGCTAAACAAGTCAATCTCTTCCAAGAATTTCTTGCCTCTTTACTCCTTCAATTTTGCTTATTTCTAATAAAAGTTCTTTTATATCAGTTACCATCTCACTTGTTTCAACTGTTATCGTAACATCAGCAAATCCATTTATAGGTATATTTTGATTTATAGTAACTATGCTTGCCTTAGATTGTGCTATTTTATTTATTATGCTAGATAAGATTCCTGCATAATCTTTGACGGTAAAATAAAGGGTTATTGCCTTGCCCCTAGAAGTCTCATAGAAGGGAAACACATAATCTTTATATTTATAGTATGCACTCCTGCTTATACCAGCCTTTTTGACTGCTTCATTTACATTTTTAATAGTTCCACTTTCTAAAATCCCCTTAACCTCTATTACTTTTGTAAAAATCTCAGGTAGTACTGAAGCATCAACAAGAAAGTATTTAGAAGTATTATTCATAAAAGCTGTCCTCCAGTCATGCACATATGTGTTTCCACTGTGTAATCTTATCATAATTTTTGATATTGTTCAAGGTTTTTTTATTATTCTTATTAATAAATAACAAACAATAAATAAACCTTCTTTAAAAAAGATCAAAAAAAAAGACATCCCTTTTAGGAATCTCTGATACCTTGTTATAAAACCTAACATTACTTTGATAGTTGATTTTTTTCCTTGTTTGCTTGAATTTCTTTCATCTGCCTTATGAAATTAATCTGCGTTTCTGTTCTGATAACTCCTCCAGCCTCTTTAACAATACTGTCAGTAATTATAGCATCTTCTTTAGACATTGTATTACTAGGTTTTTTTATTAACTCTTTAAGCCTTTCAAATTCAGTCTTATCAAGTTCAAGGCAGCATCTACAAACAGGACAAACAATAAGATGATCAAATCGGTAAGGTATTACAGGTAAAAAAAACAAGGTGCACCAACTAGTCAGCTTTTGTAATTGCCAACTTGTTTCATTATTACAGTTTCCACAACTAATCTTCCGAACTGGACCAAACTTACTTATTGTTTTATGCCCCCATCCAAATATAATCATATAATTCCTCCTTAACATTTACTCTTTCTGTCAATACAACCTCTACATAAAAAATAATCAAAAGTGGGAAATAATATGAGTTGTTTAGTATATGAACCATATATCTATAAGAAATGAAGTAAAACAGTACTATAAATGCCTCCTATCTATATTTTATTTCATAATATCTATTTTTACAAGTCTCATTTTACAAAATAGTTAACAATTAAATAAAACTTACTGTTATAATAATGATATCGGAATCTTCAAAAATAAAAATAATATTTTCTGTAATTATATTTTCTATGAAATATATAATTACAAATTCTTAATTTAGATTTATAAAGTTTTTGTTTATATGAAAATAGAAATTTCCAGTAGGAATATTCCTTATTTTAAGATTTTTGTTTTATCACTACTACATTAAAATTACATCTCTATCTTTGTAATTTTTGTACTTACTTTATATACCAATAAATACTTATCTCTCGAATTTAATAAAAATTTTAATATATACCCTCTCAAAAACCCATACCAACTCGAATTAAATAATTACTAGTTTGTCTTAAAACTTATATTTTTTATTAGGAGGTATTATAATGAGTGTTTTATTTAAAAACAAAAGATTGATTGATAGTATAACATTTTTATTAGTATTTGTATTGCTTGTTTTTCCCTCTTTTTTTCTGAACACCGGATTTTCTTGGGCAAACAATGCTTCAAATACTCTCTACGGGGATTTAAATGGAGATGGAAATGTAGATTCAACAGATTACATATTGATCAGAAGATATATCTTAAATATAATATCAGATTTCCCCCATCCAAATGGTATAATTGCTGCAGATGTAAATGGAGATGGTTTAATTAATTCTACAGACTCTATTTTAATGAGACGCTTTCTTTTAAATGTAATTGACATTTTCCCAGTTCAAGAATTATCACCTACTCCTACACCTATTCCTACACCTACACCTACTCCTTCAGTAAATCTTAATGGCCTCTACAAAATAGTACCTCGTCATAGTAATAAGGTAATTGAAGTTCATAGAGCATCAACTGAACAACACGCAAATGTAGTACAATGGGAATATAACGGAACTTCTAATCAGCATTGGAATATCACAGCTAATGGAGATGGAAGTTTTAGAATTATAAATGAATACAGTAATCAAGCTTTAGAAGTGTATTATGCAGAAATGGACAATGGTTCTAATGTAGTTCAGTTTCCTTTTTCAGGACATCCATGTCAGCTGTGGACAATAACTCCTGTCGGCGATAATTATTACTCCATTGTTAATGTAAACAGCCAAAAGTTTCTTGATGTATCTTCTCGTTCTACCGAAAATGGTGCAAATATTATTCAATGGGAACATTCTGGCAGAACTAATCAACAATTCTCAATAGAAAGAGTTGAACCTGGCCTAGAACCTGCCCCTAATCCTGGGAATGGAGAGGGAGATCCTGGCGCAGAAGTTACACGTTCTGGCAACACATGGTCAACTCGCCTTATAGACGGGAATGTAGTTTATACAGGTTCTAGTATGGTAGATGCCATTAATGCAGCATGTAGCAGAATGACAGGAGGAACAATTAACATTCGTAATTCTGGAGACATAAATGATAGAATACGACCTAGAGCCAATCAAACATTGGACTTTCACGGAAACACAATCAATAGTTCTACTGGGGCTATACCTTTATATGCAGAAAATGTAAACGGCATAACCATTCGCAATATGAATATGACAGGTGCACCACGGTATGGTGTTTGGTTTAGAGGGTGCTCAAATGTTAGTTTTCACAATATAGTGTTGACTTTAAATCAAGCCCCTGAAGTAGGTTTAGGAATAAGAGTAGATAACCATAGAGACAGACCAGTACGTACTACTAATTTAACTGTAACCGGCGAAATGAGAGTTGAAGGAACAAGAGGTCATGGTTTTGAAACTTATGGTATTGATGGTATAACAATAGATACAATTGTAACTAAAAACACAGGAGGTTGTGGGCTTTTACTTAATGAATCTAGAAATGTTGAAATAGGAACAATTGATGCTTACCGTGCAAACCATGGTGGAGGGTATGCAGGATTTAGAGTAGCAAATCGTAATGGTCCTAATGTAAATGTAGAAACATTAATTGCCCGAGAATGCGGAAGAGGATTTTTTAGTGTATCGGGAAGCCATGGAACTACTATAAATTATGTTGATATATCAGGATCCACAGGACACGGCATGTTAATTCAAAATGCACAGGACACAGTAATAAACGGTGGGCGTGTTTGGAATAACAATTGTGCAGAAGCTGTCAGGATCGCAACTGATCCAAATTCTGGTGGCAGTGCTACACGAAATGTTACAATTCAAAACCTAAGAGTATATGATGATCGTGGTGCTGGCCGCCGTCAAACTTATGGAATTAGGGAAACTGCCAGTGGAGGAACTGATAGAAATTTCATACTCAATAACGATTTAAGGACAGGTGGCTCAAACAGATCTAATGATCTTGTTATAGAAGGTCAAAACACAGTATCAAGAGGCAATAGATTAACTGGTGACTAATAATAAGGGATTATATATCCCTTATTATTAGTATATTCACTATTTCTCATATCTTTATAAAGTTAATTCCCGAGTATTAGATACTCGGGAATTAACTTTATAAAATCATTATGCCACTTTTTTACTCTCAATTTGATTTTACTCTTCTTCCTTTTTCTTTTCCTTATCACTACCAAGATTAAGCTTTAACATAATGTCTGGAACCATTTCTACAAGCTTTTCCATGCTTGCAGACTTTTTAATAGGTATAAGCTCTATATTATCCTTTTTAATAACTAAGATAGCAGTTGGAGCAATTCTAGCACCAATCCCTGACCCTCCTCCTGTTCCATCGTTTCCTTTCTCATCCTTGCCACTTCCACTTCCGGATCCAAGTCCAAAACTTGTTGTTATGAAAGGAATCAATGTTGCATCTCCTATCTGTATAGGCTCACCTACTACAGTTTTTGATGTAAGAAATTTTTCAAGCCTTTCAAATAATACATTGATATTTTCATTAACGTTAAAATTAGCCATAATTTTTTACCTCCTTGAATTTAGTTTTTTTTGCTTTTATTTTAACAGGTCTTGAACGATAAAGCTTTAATGCAATATAGGCTACGTAAAGCAATACCACCCTTCCCTGAATTAGCCCTTTACCCTCATATATTTCATCTTCAAATTCTGCGGTTACATTTATTTTGGCATCTTTAAGCTGAGATACCAATATGTTTTGAAAAGCACACATCACCCCAGTATAAAAAGGATCTTCAAAACCTATTCTGCCTTCAATTTCAAATCTTTTAGGTTTTATATGCAGTATTATTCTTTTTACACTCTTAAGTGCTGACTTAATAAATGCTACATTCAAATAATCTCTGGAATTATCTTTATCCTTAATATTTTTATCCTTCTTTTTTTTATCCTTTTCTTTTCCTTTCGGAATATTTATTGGCAATCCTAAAATCAAAATTCTTATTAAGTTCTTTTTTTCAAAGTCATTATAATAACTAAATCCTAGCATTCCAAATAGTACCGATACTTTAGCTCTAATAAAGCTTCGTTCATATTTTTGTCCCTTAAAAGAGTATTTAGTAGGAATAACAAGTAATAAAATTAAAAATAATAGTAGCGCTAAAAGAACATATCCTAATATAATCAATACTGTCATTACTATATCCTTTCTTGAATCAGTTTAAGACCATATTTAAAGCCTTTTTTTGAAGCCGAACTTAAAAGAGAATTAGCTCCCTTAATTCCCTTTTTTGCAATTGTCTTACCTGGAACATAATTCATAAAGTTAGTTGCTAAAGCAATGGTCTCTTTTTGTTTTTTGATAAATTTTTTCACTTCAAAGCCAGAACTTTTAGTATTAAATATTTCATCCAATACATTGTTTCTTATAAATTCTACATCTTTAGGAATGACTTCTATTTCCTTTAAATGGTCTATTTCAAAAAGCAAAAGCTTTAAGTGAGTCAACTCAAGTCTGCATTTTTTACATTCTTTCATGTGTTCTTCAAAAAGTACTTTTTCAAGGTCATCTATAGTTCCTTCTAAATATTCTTGTATTATATATGAGTTAAATTTACATTCCAAAGCCTATACCTCCCATACACCTTTCTTAACAAGCTTTTCTTTAAGCAGTTTTCTTCCTCTGTATATATACGTTTTAACAGTACCTTGTGGACAGTTCATAATTTCAGCTATACTTTCATAACTTAATCCTTTTATATGTTTTAGAATAACAGCCATCCTTTCTTCATTAGGCAATTGCCTTATTGAATCCTCAAGCAGCTTCTTTGTATCCATATAAATTGCTTTATCTTCAGTCTTACAACTGTCAGCAACCACATCTTCAAAAGTATTCTCACCATCGTCAATACTTGCATTAATTGAAACGTCTGAATGCTTACTAATATTATCCCTCTTATAGTTAATGCAAGTATTAACTGTGATTCTTTTTACCCATGGTGATAACGACTTATTAGTGTCAAAAGTGTCAAAGGCTTTGTAAATTCTTAAAAACACTTCTTGCATAATATCAAGGGCATCTTCTTTTGAATATGTATAACTGTAGCATATGCGGTATATGTAGTTTTCGAATTTTTTAAAGAGGAGTTCGAAGCCTTCTCTTCTGCTTTTTTGACAAAGCTTTATAATTTTTTGTTCAGATACCTCCAAAGGTTTTACCGCCCTTCATAATATTAGTGCCTATTTTGTATTTTTTAATGTCTATATTAATATATACACCAAAATTTTATGAAAGTTTTAATTATTATAAAATTTTTTTAATTTTATAATTGTTTTATATTTTTAAAAAACTAAAAGGATGATATAATAATGGTATTAAGTCAGGTAGTTCTTATAATTTAACAATCATATACTTGCTTATGGAATTAATCAAGCAGAATAATTACTATTTGATTTAAAATATTATAAAACAGATACTTTAGACTATAAAGCAAGAATAGCAATGATATTTCTATTTTACAGATTGAAAATTTTTTTTGATATTCGTTTAACTTCATATTTTACTTTTTCTTCATCTATCGTCGTAAGCTGACCTTTTTCCATTACAATATTGCCATCAATAATTACTGTATCTACATCAGATCCTTGTACACAATAGGCAATAGCTGAAATAGGATTATTTATTGGGCAGATATGAGTTTTGTTCATATCAAATAATATCACATCTGCCTTCATACCCTCTTTTATATAACCTATTTCTCTTTCCAGCCCAAGTGCTTTTGAGCTGTTTACCGTTGCCATCTTAAGACATTCATATGCATTTATACAAGTTGGGTCCATATTGACACCCTTGTGTATCATTGCTGTTAAATGTATTTCTTCAATAATGTTAAGATTGTTGTTGCTAGCCGCTCCGTCTGTTCCTAATGAAACATTAATACCTTTGCTTAAAAGTTCTGGGACTCTTGCTATTCCACTTCCTAGCTTTAAATTGCTGCTTGGATTGTGTACAACATTCACCCCTTTTTCCTTAATTATTTCAATATCTTTTTTTGATAGGTGTACACAATGAGCTGCAATTACAGGCACATCAAGAACTCCTGTTTTTAAGCATATTTCGACCGGACTCATTCCATACTTCTCAATGCTTTCTTCTCTTTCCCTCAAAGTTTCAAGCATGTGTATGTGTATTCTAGCATCAAGTTCTTTTGCTATTTGGGCAGAACTACATAATGATTCCTCATCAAAAAGATATACTGAATGTATTTCGACAGATACTTTTATTCTTCCATTGGCACTGTTATTCCATTTTTTATAATATTCAAAACAATCAGACATTTGATTAGCAAGTCTTTTTTTACTGGCATCAAACTTCCATGGACTTTTTGAAAGATTTGCTCTAATACCTGTATCAGATACAGCCCTTGCAACTTCATCCATATGAAGATACATATCAGCAAAAGTAGTTGTACCAGACTTTATCATTTCAGCTATACCAAGTAAACTACCCCAGTAAACATCTTCAGGTTCCATTTTTGCCTCTGCAGGAAAAATATTATTAAATAACCATTCATGTAAACTAACATCATCTGCACAATTTCTTAAAATAGTCATTGCACAATGTGTATGAGCATTAACTAATCCTGGCATAAGAATTTTATTTTTTCCGTTAATTACATAGTCAGGTTTAAACTCCTCATTTTTAGTTCTACTTATAAAAGATATATATCCTCCTTCTATACCTAGAAATGCATTTTTAATAATATCTTCAGAATTATAATCGCAAGTAATTATATCAATATTTTCAATTAGTATTTTCACTAATAAGTTCTCCTTTTTTTGAGTTAAATACTTATTCCTTAGTCTATTATTTATTTAATTATCGGATAATATTATTTCTTTCTTTACCATGTAATATAATTCCTCTCAAACTTTTCCCAAATAATTATAATTACAGTTCCAATAAAATAGCACAAAATATCTTTTACATCAAATGTAGTTCCAATTATTGTTGAAAGAACTTTATTGCTCTGTAAATTAAGAACTTCTACAATATTAAAATATTGCAGAAGTTCAACTGTCAAGGCAAATATAAAAATATATATTGGTAAAAATTTTATTGTCTTTTTTGCAAATGTCCTTATTAATGTATATATTAGAATAACTACCAAAATGTCTCCCACATATGGCCTAATAATTTTATCTCT
The DNA here is from genome assembly GCA_008125075.1 of Acetivibrio alkalicellulosi. Classification (GTDB taxonomy): domain Bacteria; phylum Bacillota; class Clostridia; order Acetivibrionales; family Acetivibrionaceae; genus Herbivorax; species Herbivorax alkalicellulosi. Next base: position 2,436,850 of record VLTH01000002.1, read on the forward strand.
TACAAAAAGTGCAATTATTATCTCTATTATGAGTAAAATAAAAAAGATAATCAAATACCTTTTATTTATCTTCATAAAATTCTCCTTCAGAGTACCTTTTGATTTTATGCGCGTGCAATTTGTTTGCTTCGCAAACATGCACATGCGCAGAGACATTCATTCGCACTATACTTTTCATTTTATGTTGGTGAACTTTTTGCTCATGAATGTCTATTCTAAAAATACTTTTTAGAATAGAACCTTTGATTTTATGCGCGTGCAATTTGTTTGCTTCGCAAACATGCACATGCGCAGAGACATTCATTCGCACTATACTTTTCATTTTATGTTGGTGAACTTTTTGCTCATGAATGTCTATTTGAAATTTTCATTATATCTTTCATTAAATTCCTCAAGGGTATAATTGTGACTTTGACCACCTACATGTTCAACTGCATATACTGCTGCAACATTTGCAAGCCTTCCCATTTTCTCAAGGGATCCCCCCTCAAAATATCCCTTTAATAATCCAGCTCTGAATGCATCTCCTGCACCTGTTGGATCAACAACTTTTAAAGGCTTAGCTGAAGGAATATGTACTACTTCTTTTCCACATCTTATAATAGATCCTTTTTCTCCTTGTGTTTCTACAAGTATTTCAACATTCTTTAAAATTTCTTCCTCTAAAAGGCCTGTCTTTTCAAGCATCAAATTATATTCATATTCATTAAAAACAGCTATTTTAGCATTCATAATACCATTAATAAGATCTACACAAGAAAGTCTAGGAATCTGCATTCCCGGATCAAATAAATAAGATCTGCCAATCTCTTGACACTCACTTGCCCATTTAATCATAGCATCAGGTTCTGTAGGCGCAATAATTGCCATAGATATTTCGTCTTCTATTCCCTTTATAGATATTTCAATATCTTTTGACATAGCTCCAGGGTAAAAACCTGTAATTTGATTACTGTTCATATCTGTTGTGATAAAACAAGATGCTGTATAATCATCATCTAATACCCTTATGTAATCTGTATCCACTCCATTTTCATTTAACCAGCTTCTGTAACTTAAAAAATCTTGTCCCGCTGTACCTGCAATAACAGGCTTTAGCCCTATCATTGCTAAGTTATAAGCTATGTTAGGAGCTGTTCCTCCACGGAGTTTTTTAAGAGTATTTACAAGAAAACTAATATTTAGAGCATGAATTTTATCAGGTAGTATGTGATCTTTAAAATAACCTGGAAATTCCATAATATGATCATACGCTATTGACCCACAAACTAAAATCCTTGACATAAATAGCCTCCCATTACATTTTATAAACCGTTTTTATTCTATATTACAATCTCTTATTAGCAGTTAGTGCAAATATGTTTACGTTAGGTGTTTGACCTGTATTTTTTACATTTTCATTTACTTTAGTAATCTTAATACCGCTAAAACCATTGTCAGCAAACCACCTTTTAATTTTACACTCATTAAAACCTGGCCACAAATCATGCATTTTTTCTTTTAGTTCCATATCATTGTGCTCATAAAAATCAGATAGAAAAATTAATCCTTGTGGCTTTAAAACTCTGTTGATTTCTTTTATTGCCATTTCTGGCTGTTCTATGTGATGAAGGTACATATTGGCACACACCATGTCAACAGCTTCATCTTCTATTGGAATTTCAAGTCCGTCACTTTCTAATGTGTCTATATTTTTTATACCATTAGACCTTGCGTTCTTTTTAAGTTCTTTAATCATTTCTTTAGATATGTCAACAGCTATCACTTTTTTTACATATTCTGCTACAGCTATTGATATATATCCATTACCCGACCCCAAGTCAATAACAGTCATTTTTTTATTAAGCATTCCTAAGCCTACTAAATGGTTTTTTATAGATTCGTCATAATATCCTTTTCTGATCTCTTCCCACTTTGGTGCAATTTCATTAAAATATTCTTTAGTATCTCCTTCACTGGCAGAATAATCATGAGATTCACCTTTAGAAAGCCATTCAATAAGAGCTTGTCTACTAAATCTCCACTCTCTTCCGATTTTTCTGGCTGGAACCTTTTCTTCCTTTAGAAGCTTTATAAACGTCTTAACGCTTACGTTAAAAAGCTCTGCTGCCTCTTCTAAGGTAAGTATTTCTTTATTCATTAAAATACACCTCTTTTAGTTTCTTCTACATGTAAATTATATAATATCTATTTTAAATTATCAACACCTATTTTCATTTATATACACTAAATCGGCATTTAAATTCAATCAAATAAATACTTTTTTAAAATAAGTTGTCTTACTTCTAAAAAAAGGAATATTAATAACACCATAGAGAACTCTAGATTTTATGTTGCCTTTTCATTATTGTGTCTAACGTTAGTTTATATAATGAACTGTTATGATAAGCACTAGATAAGTAAATATATTTCAAGATCATATAAAAATAAATACCGGGTGCATGTAACAAATGTGAAGAAAAATATTCCAAAAACTAAAGTTTCGCAGTTTAGAGCCTGTAAATACTCCTCGGGGTCGAGCAAAACTCGCTTCGCTCAAACAATGCTCTCCCTTTCCTCGTCGCATTAACAGGCTCTACTACTTGCTTCACAATGTTTCTTCCATATTTTCTTCACTTAAATAATATGCACCCATAAATACCCCTCATATAGACATTGAGGGGTATTTTATGTGTACTTAGTGTATCTTTATGCTAACAAGAATTTGATTTCGTCCATTTTGAAAGGTTTTTTCGTGTTACAATCTTTTATTACCAATACATTATAAATGGTATCAGTATGGTTATAGTAGTTGTTTCCTTCATCAATTACCAAGGTCTTAACTCTGTGACATTTTTTTTAAAGTTAAGATTCTCAGCATTTATTATTTGGCCATTCGGATTTGGTTTGGTTTATTATATTGCTCCAATGTCTAATCTCTACTATTCATATATTTCTAATTCAAATATTCGTGCTGCATGGTTTGAATTTTGTTCTGACTGTGTAATATATAATCTTATATACCTTGCAGTAAAAGGAGTAACAGTTCTGTCAGTTACATTAGAAACATTTCCTGTTACTGTGTCAACATCTACCCATGTATAACCATCAAAACTCTTTTGCAACTTAAAATTTCTTGTATTATATAAAGGTGTTTCTCCACCCTCACCAGCATGTTTAACTATCCACCTTGATATAGTGTAATTCTGCTGAAGATCTACCCTTAACCACTTGTCTCCATAATTTGTTGAGCACCACTTACTATTTCCAGAAACCACCCCATCTACGGCTTTTTCTGGATTCTCACCCACAATATGCCCACTTGCAATTACAGGCTTATTTAAAGCAATGTTATTACCGTTAATAGGTTCTGTAATGTCTGGATTTTGTGAATATTCAGTCCATAATTGATCTAATGTTCTTCCTGTAAGAAATGTCCATAATGTACTTGAATACCTAAAATTAGTCAGTCTCCAATCTATTTGATCAACAATATTAGGATTTATATGTATTTCCAACCACAAAAGGAATCTTGCAGTAACTCTATATCCATCAGTGTAGCTTTGACTAGGCGAGTACCCAGGCAAATACCATCCTTGAACTGAGTTGTTAAGACCATATACATGACGCGCATAGTCTGCAATTCCCTCTGTCAACCACCAAGGAGTTTGACTTGAGTAAGACTGCACCACATGCATTATCTCATGAGTTACCACATCTATATCATTAGGATTATTTTTAAACCAGTTTGAAGAATAAACAACAGTATCGCCAAGTGCATATGCTGGGTACTCATTCATATCTTTATCAATAACAAAATTTACAATCCTTGGGGCATTAGAATTAAAACGGCTTACCAGCTGTGGGTACACAATAAAAAAAGTGTCAATCATCTTTTGCTTTACATTAGCATCAAATGTTGGATCATTATTGCTCCAATTCAAGGTATATTCACCAATTGTATAAGTATCAGTTTCTCCATACACCACTCCTGAAAACATAAACAAAAAAGAAATTACCAAAGTCAAACAAATCAGTTTTTTCATGTCATCTACCTCCACTTTAATCTTTAGATTTTTTACTACTCATTTTTTCTTATTCTTACATACTTTTTTACTTCATTGTTGCAGTCATTGTTTTTTGACAACTTAGGTACCCTTCAACATTTTACCACCATATATAAACTTATTCAAGCTAAATATTTAAACAAACAATACTGATAGGTTCTACATTGCACGACTTAAGTTCTAGAATATTTTTTTTGAATTTATTAAATGTACACCATATTTACAAAATTCTATATACATTTGACTTTCTTGTTTTCAATTATAGAAGCATTATTTATGATTAATTAATCTAATCTATTATTGCAAATATTTAGGCAGCTCTGCATTAAAAGGATCTTTTACCGAATCCGAAATCATTGAATTGTTGACCCAAATTGTTAATCAATCCAATGAATATATAGAATAATACAGATACATTAAGTCAAAAAATTTTTAGAATAACTTGATTTAATCTAAGGAGTTTCTTATAATATTACTTCCTATTTTCAATGGGCCATTTGGCATCAAATGAGACCTGTAGTGAAATAGTAGTGGATGTTTATATTTTAAAATAAACACCCCTCATATAGGCATTGAGGGGTGTTTTATGTGTACTTAGTGTTTCTTCATGCTAACAAGAATTTGATTTCGTCCATTTCGAAATGATTTTTTTACATCATAGCCTTTCATTACCAATTTATCATAAATAGTGTCAGTCTGGTTATAGTAGTTGTTTCCTACATCAAGAACCAAGGTCTCATCAGACTTTAGTTCTTGTGACAATTTTTCTAAAGTTGAGTCAATGTTAAGATTCTCAGCATTTATTATTTCGCCATTTTGATTTTGGTTTGCCTCATTATTTTGATCCATTGTTACCCTCCAATTTCTATTGATTTTATGTTCGTGTAATCTTTTTGCTATGGCAAACATGTACATGCTTAAGTGATATTCATTGGTATTATACTTTTCATCTTAAGCTTATGCTTATGAATGTCTATTAGTTAAAATGTAATATTTATTATTAACACTTATATGTGTAAATATAAATAATAAACCCTCTAATAAAACTAATTTAATTTATACTAAAGTTACCATTTACGTCTACTTTCATAGGTAAATTTTTATCATGTATTATTTACTAAACAACTGCTAATTTCATCAAGTAGTGTTCATAAGTTACAGTAGTTTTTGCTTCAAAAATAAACAGTTTTTGCAGTAAAACTCATTATATAATCATATATTTCACGCACCACAGGTATTAAATGTGTTTAAAAAAATATGTACCCACCCCTTTTACTATCTCTTGCCTTTAATAACACCAAATGGTATAATAGTTTTATTAAAAAGCTTAATGGAAAAATATTATTTAAAAATGAAAAATCGTAATCTTTATTATCTAAAATGCTTTTTGTGTTTATTCAAAATTTTATAACTTTAAATTTGTGGGGGGGTTTATATTGTGAAAAAAATACTTTTCTCCTTTATACTTATTTTATTATGTTTCTTAATTCCCATTTATATATATGGGGATGGAATGGCTTTTAAAAGACATGAAGGTGTGTGGAGCTTACTTGATGAAGAACATCAATTGTGTGCCATACATTATGAAGACAATCGACAAAATATGATTCTTGCCATCAGTGTAGGAGATAATCTTGATGGGGAGGAAGCTTCCTGGATTTTTCCTGTTCCTTCAACTCCAGAAAATGTTAATTTAGGTATTGTAAAAGGATTCCCCGATTTTGTAGGAAGAGATGTAAAGGTATTAGCAAAATCAAATATTTCTGAAATGTTCTATTTAATAAGATCAAGCCAGATATATCCCTTATTTTATATTTTTGATGGCTATTGGAAGTCAGATAACTCTAGTAACATAATTCATCAAAGTGTCCGGGAAATGGGGTTGGCATCAGATTTGATATCTTCTTCCCATGTAGAACCACTATTAGAATATCTAAATGAAAAAGGATTTGATTTAGATGAGGAATACATTTCTATTTTAGATGATTATATTGGAGAAGAATATTCATTTGTAGTCTCCTGGATATACGATGTTGAAGAATTTAAAAAGAACCAGGAAAACAACTACTATGATATATCTTCAAATATATTAGGAGTTAATCTGTCTTTTCCAACAGATAAATTATATTTTCCTCTAAAACCCACATCAGCATATGGTAATATGGTAGTGCCAGCTACAATTTATGTAACAGAATTTGTCACTCCAAAATTATTTGAAGAAATACTTCCTTACACAGAAGTAAATTACTTTAATGGTTCGATAATAAACCTAGAAGCTCTTGATAACCAAGTACCATTTTATAAAAACTCAAACAAAAGAATTAACTATACACAAATACAAATAAAAGCTCCATCAAATATGTTAAAAGAAGATTTGTGGATAGATGTTAGCTATCCTTCTCATATTAAATTTGCAGATTTTATAAATAAAAACAATCTTTTTATTTATGGATTTATTATATTCTTACTTATATCCCTTGCTTCAGGTCTTATATCAGGTATAATTTACTCTTTTAGATCACCAATTCCAAAGTACAAACTTCTATTGCTTGGACTTAGTAATATATTCAGCATTGCAGGAGTCTTTTTTGCTTCTAAGCTAATTATTGGAACGCAAGCAAATGATGACACTTATGAATATATTTATAATAATAAACAGGCAATTACTAAAAATTTCAATACAGCTCTATTTGTAAACCTATCTGTTTCGATAATTGCTTTTTTATATGTTTTTATTTCATTAACCAAAGAAACTTATTATTTTAATGCATTATCTGCTTTTGTATTAATTTTAATACTCTTTATTATACAAGTTTTAATACTTAGTAAAGAGAGTACTCATAAAGAACATCAAGAAAATACCTACTACATTCTCAATTTAGGCAGATTCATCTATCTTTTATCTATCAACTTTATTCTTCCGTTATTAATAATAGGTACGTTTATTTTTTCAAATAGCTCGAATTATTTTTGGTTTGATTCTGTACTTTCGATAGGATCATTAATAATAATAGCATGTTTGAATATTTTTTCACTTTCAACTCTTATTATTTTTAATAAAAATCTATATGCAAGCCGTTTAGGATCAAAATGTCTTCATGCTATCCCTAAAAATGAATCAATAAAAATAGCACTTTCATTTACATTGACTTTTATTCTTTTATCATATGTTACTGAGTTTTTAATAAAATTTTTTATTTAATCTGGTAATACTTTCATCTTGCGTTAGTCAGTTTTTTTGCTTTTTGCTCATGAATGTCTAATTTTCAACCTTCAGGTGAAGTGCACTTCCACCTGAAGGTTTGATGTATAATCACTTTACTAGCACCAGCTTTCAAGGTATTTTTTCTGCTCATAAGTCAATTGATCAATTGTTATACCCCAAGATTTTAATTTCATCAATGCAACCCTTTTGTCAATTTCTTCTGGTACATCTACTACCCTGTCACCTAAATCCATATAATTGCTAAGCACATACTGGGCACTTAAAGCCTGCAGAGCAAAACTCATATCCATTATTTCAGCTGGATGTCCATCACCTGCTGCAAGATTTACC
>VLTH01000002.1:2444551-2559733 GCA_008125075.1 Acetivibrio alkalicellulosi
TTTTTGCTCATGAATGTCTAATTTTCAACCTTCAGGTGAAGTGCACTTCCACCTGAAGGTTTGATGTATAATCACTTTACTAACACCAGCTTTCAAGGTATTTTTTCTGCTCATAAGTCAACTGATCAATTGTTATACCCCAAGATTTTAATTTCATCAATGCAACTCTTTTGTCAATTTCTTCTGGTACATCTACTACCCTGTTACCTAAATCCATATAATTGCTAAGCACATACTGGGCACTTAAAGCCTGCAGAGCAAAACTCATATCCATTATTTCAGCTGGATGTCCATCACCTGCTGCAAGATTTACCAGTCTGCCCTCTGCTAGAAGATTTATCCACCTTCCATCTTCCATTTTGTATCCCATTATATTCTTTCTCTGTACCCTCTTTTCACAAGCCATTTTTTCTAATTCAGGAACAGATATTTCAACATCAAAATGTCCTGCATTACATAAAATCGCTCCATCTTTCATTTTCATATAATGTTCCTTGTGTATAACCCTGTTGCATCCTGTAACTGTTATAAATATATCTCCTAAAGTTGAAGCCTCATCCATTGTCATTACTTTAAAACCATCCATAACAGCTTCTGCTGCTTTTATAGGATCAATTTCGCAGAACTGATGCTCCAAAACCTTTTGCTCTCATTGCTATTCCTTTGCCGCAACATCTTTTCCTGTATATTCTTTCTCTGTACTCTCTTTTCATAATCCATTTTTAAATTAACTTAATTAACTTAATTAATTAATTAATTAATATAATAATATAATTATAATAGATAACAGTAGTTGTATATTATTAATAGCCATTATTTATAGTATTATTATTTAATGTTAAATCAAACTATAATTATATATTAATTATTATTATTAATATCTCTTGACATTATATATATATATATGTATAATTATTTTAGAAAGAATATTCTATCTTGTAACCATTAAATGTATATGCCTATACGAAACATCATTAGCTTTTGAGTTATTATTATGTAACATTACAAATATGTTATAATTTTTTAAATTAATAAAATTTACAAGAAGATGAATACTTATGAAATCAAAAAAAATTATAGGTTTGTTTTTAATTGTTATAACTTTCTGTTTTTCTTTTGTAACTGTGTTTTCATATGTTACAACTGATTGGGGATATCATTCTAAGCATTGTGGTATAGATACGTCAACATTAAATGACCATTATAGACCAGCCGCAAATCAGGCTATACAAGATTGGAATTCGTCTGGAATTCAACCTAATGCCTTTGTATTTCAAGATACGTCAAGTAATAATAAAATGTATACCGTTTACTGTGATTGTGCTAGCGGGGGAATGTATGATGTATTGAGTAAAAATGAAAATCTTAGTACTAATAAAACTACTCGATTCCGAATACGAATAAATTCTAAATTTGTAGTTTGGTCAACTCATTATAATATTAAAAAGAGTGTATTTTCTCATGAAATAGGTCATGCTAGGGCATTAGGTGATATACCTACAGGAACAAACACATTAATGGGAAATATGCGAGATAGGTTGGTAATATTTGCACCAACGGCAGATGATGTGGCTGGGGTTAAGTCTAAATACTAATTTTGTGTAATATATTTACTTTTAATTCTAGGAGGTACTTAAAATGATAATTAAAAATAAGTTCTTAAAAATTTCAACTATTACAGTGTTGTTATTAGCAGTGATTTCAGTTATAGTCTATGCATCTAGTTTCAGTAAGGATTCTAAGCCAAATGATGCTTATAGTTCTGACGAAATCAAAGATACAAGGATCTCTTTCGCTACTTGGTGGCACTATCCCGACATTCAATCACTTGTAGATAGAGCTGATATAATTATTGTTGGTGAATCAATTGGAACTGATGATCCAATAAAAGTATTTGATAAGCTAATAATACCTGATGATGCAAATGAAGATATGTTAAAGCATTTTGAAGAAGTTAAAGATGAATTTTATAGGATTGTAACAAACTCCAATGTTAAAGTACATAAAGTAATAAAGGGTAATATCGATGAGGGTTCATTAATTAAAATAAATCAAAATGGTGGTATATACGAGGGAACACAATATATTGTAGATGGAATAGAATTGTTTGAAAAAAATTTAAACACTGTATTTTTTTTACAAGACAACAGTCACAATGAAGTTATTCCCTATTGCACTTTGAATCCATATGATGGTCATTTGTATATTAAAAACGGAAAAACTCAGCCTAATTTAGGCAGTTCTGCATTAAAAGGCTCCTTTACAGAATGTGAAATTATAGAACTGTTGACTCAAAAAGTTAAACAATCTAATGAGAATAATACAGGTACATTAAGTCAAAAAAATCCATAGAATAATTTGATTTACTCTAAGGAGTTTCTTAAATATTAATTCCTATTTTCAATGGCTCATTTTGCATCAAATAAGATCTGTAGTGAAATAGTAGTGGATGTTATATTTTCAAATAAACACCCCTCATCTAAATATTGAGGGGTGTTTTATAACCGCTCAAGCTAGATGTAAAATTATTTATTCATTCCCACTATACTTTCATCTTACGTTAGTCTGATTTTTGCTCATGAATGTCTAATTTTCAACCTTCAGGTGAAGTGCACTTCCACCTGAAGGTTTGATGTATAATCACTTTACTAACACCAGCTTTCAAGGTATTTTTTCTGCTCATAAGTCAACTGATCAATTGTTATACCCCAAGATTTTAATTTCATCAATGCAACTCTTTTGTCAATTTCTTCTGGTACATCTACTACCCTGTTACCTAAATCCATATAATTGCTAAGCACATACTGGGCACTTAAAGCCTGCAGAGCAAAACTCATATCCATTATTTCAGCTGGATGTCCATCACCTGCTGCAAGATTTACCAGTCTGCCCTCTGCAAGAAGATTTATCCACCTTCCATCTTCCATTTTGTATCCCATTATATTCTTTCTCTGTACCCTCTTTTCACAAGCCATTTTTTCTAATTCAGGAACAGATATTTCAACATCAAAATGTCCTGCATTACATAAAATCGCTCCATCTTTCATTTTCATATAATGTTCCTTGTGTATAACCCTGTTGCATCCTGTAACTGTTATAAATATATCTCCTAAAGTTGAAGCCTCATCCATTGTCATTACTTTAAAACCATCCATAACAGCTTCTGCTGCTTTTATAGGATCAATTTCGCAGACCATTACTGATGCTCCAAAACCTTTTGCTCTCATAGCTATGCCTTTGCCGCACCAACCATATCCTACAACCACAACATCTTTTCCTGCCACAATAAGATTTGTTGTCCTGTTGATTCCATCCCAGACAGACTGACCTGTTCCATATCTGTTGTCAAAAAGATACTTACAATATGCATTGTTTACTGCAACCATAGGAAACTTTAATTCTCCTTCTTTTTCCATAGCCTTTAGTCTCAAAATGCCTGTAGTTGTCTCTTCGCAGCCTCCCATAATATGAGGCAAAAGTTCTTTCTTTTTAGTGTGAAGAAGATGTACTAAATCTCCTCCATCATCAATAATAATATTTGGCTTATAACCTAACGCAAGATTTAAATGTTCTTCAAATTCTTCATCTGTGGCATTATACCATGCATATACCATAAGGCCATCTTTAGCTAAAGCTGCTGCCACATCATCTTGAGTTGACAATGGATTGCTTCCTGTCACAGAAACTTCTGCACCACCTGATGCAAGTACTTTTGACAAGTATGCAGTTTTAGCCTCTAAATGAACTGATACTGATATACGCACTCCTTCAAAGGGTTTCGTTTCTATAAATTCTTCTTCAAGACTTCTTAAAAGAGGCATATTTTTTTTTACCCATTCAATTTTTTGCTTTCCAGACTCAGCAAGCTCAATATTTCTTATTTTATTCATTTAGACACCTCCCAATCATGTATCACTCTTTTTACTAAAGCAATAAAGTTTTTTTCAGCTTCTTTTGCCGTTTGAATAACCTCTTCATGGTTTAAAGGTTGATCAAGTATGCCTGCTGCCATGTTTGTTATACATGAAATGCCTAAAACATTCATATCCGCATGCCTTGCCACAACCACCTCTGGAACGGTAGACATTCCTACCGCATCTGCACCTAAAATTCTCAATGCCCTTATTTCCGAAGGTGTTTCATACATTGGTCCCTGTGCAAATGCATATACTCCTTCTCTTAAAACTATACTTTCTTTTAAAGCAGCATCTTTACAAAGATTTACTAGTTCCTCCCCGTACGCTTTGCTCATATCAGGAAATCTTTCTCCAAATTCTCTAATGTTTTCTCCTCTTAATGGAGATGGAGCAAATAGACCAATATGATCTCTTATAATCATTAGATCTCCAGGATTAAACTCTTTATTAATACCTCCAGCTGCGTTTGTAACTATTAAATTATTTATACCCATAGCCTTAAAAACCCTTATTGCAAAAACAACCTTTGAAATATCATAGCCTTCATAATAGTGAAATCGTCCCTTCATAGCAATTATTGATTTGCCTGCTAACTTTCCATATACCAACTTGCCATCATGGCCTTCAACAGTTGTAACAGGAAATCCTGGTATATCCCTATAATCCAATTCCTCATTTTCTTCAATTTCACTAACTAAAGGACCCAATCCCGATCCCAAAATAATTGCAATTTGAGGCTTATTAGTTATTTTTCTTTCTATATAGCTTGCTGCCTCTTTTATAGCATCTAGCATATTAACCATCTCCTTCCTCCTGCATCTATTATTATGGCAAAATATTTGCCATTTAAACATTCTTTACTTTTCATCCTTAAATTTTACAAATATAAATCCAAAGATACAAAGTGATATAGTAACCATAAAAGAAGAATATATAAATACCTGATTTATGCCTATTTTATCGCTTAATGCACCTCCACCTATACTTCCTATAATTCTTGAAAGACCCAGACATATTACTGCATTCAATGTCTGTCCCGAAGCTCTTAGTTCTTTATGAACTTTTTTATTTATATAAGTTGCCATAGAATAAGCAAGTACGATAAATGTAAAACCATGTAATACCTGAGATATCATTATTATGTAAATATTATTAATTAATCCTAACAATGTCCATCTTATTACTGCAATAAAACCGGCTCCTAATAGTGTCCTCTTTATACCAAACCTGCCAATAACCTTATCACCCAATAAAAGAAAAAACACCTCGCTCACTGAAGCAATAAAAATTGCCCATCCTAACAGTGAATTACTCGCACCCATTTCTTTGTAATGTATGCCAAAAAAAGTATTGTAATAAGCCAGTGTGGAATGAATAGTTACTGTAAATCCCATAAATATCATAAGTTCTTTATTTTTAAACAATTCAAGTACAGATACTCTTTTTCCCTCTGATTGATGTCCCTTTATTTTTGGTACCCTAAAAGCCACAAAAAAAGTTATCAACCCAAGTAAAAAAGAAATTACAAATATACCACTAATATTTGTTTTTATTATTGAGCCTGCAAGCACTGCCATTAAAGCATAGCCTAATGTACCAGCAAGCCTTATGGGCCCAAACTTCCATTTTGTTGAAATCATATATTCAAGAGTAATTGCATCACTAATAGGAAAAATTGATGACTGAAAAAAAGATAGTATTACTATTGTAAAAAATATGTAATAAAAACTACTTGAAAAGTAAAACATTAGCATTATAGTGCTACTGGCAACTATCAATAGCTTTAAAACTCCGTTTTTTGTATTTGACCTATCACTTACAATTCCCCACAAAGGCTGTGAAAACAATGCAATAAAAGAACCTAATGCAAGTAAAATACCTATTTGAGTACCACTATATTTTAAACTATCAAGATAAACAGGCAAAAATATGCTGAATACAGCAAGACTCATATATATTAGACCATAAAATACAGGAAATATATATGGATACCTTATATTTTCATCAGTATATTTCAAGATTTTTCTCCTTAAAGATAATAATCCTCAGTTATAATTTAATATTGTACACCTATAAAACTATAATGTCTACAGGCTTAGATATATTAAAAGTACATGCAGTAAGCGTGAAGAAAAACATGCACCCATATATTATAAACGAAAGCCCCCTGTTTCACATGATAAAATTATTCAAAAAGCATCTTGCAAAAGATGCTTTTTGAATAATTTCTATTCCGAAAATACATTAAACCTATCCATCAGTTAAAGTAACTCTCTTTTGCTCATCACATGTAATTAGTTTTCGCTTATTATCTATTTTTGTTACAAGCATAATCTTACCTTCCCAAAGGTCAGTGATATGCTTAATTGTTTCATATGCAAAACTAAGCTCTAGCTCTCTTCCATCATACTGATGCTCAATTATAAGCATATTATCCTTTTGAACCCATTCCAAAACATTTATTACTGGTATGCCTGATAAACCTGCACTGTTGGCAATTGTGTCTCTAACAGATTTCCATCCATCTTCATCTGACACCTCAGTTATAATATAGTTTTTACCTAGCTTTAAATATTCAAAAAGGTTCATCTCTTCACAAAGTTCTCTTGTTAAATATCTCCTGATAAATGACTGATCCCTTTCAACTTCCCTTATTTCAAATATCTTTTTAAGATTATCAGGATACTTGTTTTTAATGTCTTCAAATATTTTAAATCCAATATAGTACGGATTCAATTGGCCTAAGTGTGGTCGTATAACCTGATTATGCCTTTTTAAAAATTCCATATGAAGACCTTGAGGAAGATTAAGTTTGTTTAATATGTTATAATGCCAATAACTTGCCCAACCTTCATTCATTATCTTAGTCTCAATTTGAGGAAGAAAATATATGGTTTCTTCTCTAACAATATTTAAAATATCCCTTTCCCAGTCTAATAACTTTCCATAATTCATAATAAATAAAAGAATATCTTCCTGGGGTTCAACAGGTATCTTTTTAAAGTCAGGAGGAGGTTCCTCTTCCTTAACTCTTGGCTCCAACAAAGGATACTCAGTTTTAGGTTTTCTGTATCTCTCTAAAAGAGCTCTTTTCTTTTCTTCATCAGACAGCCTTTTCTCACCTATATTTCTGTATATGTGAAACTTAATAGCATGAGCTGCATTTAATATCTTTTCAACCTTTTCATATCCTATCCCAGGATCATGAATATATTCACGTATTCTATCAGCATGATTTTTAAACATTTCAACTGTATCTTTTGCTCTTGTTGCCAATCTAAACATTCTATTATTTTTAAAAAAGTCATTATGCCCATAAACATGTGCTATGGTAAGTATCTGCAAAAGTAAAGTATTATCTTTCATAAGATACGCAATACACGGGTCTGAATTTATTACCATTTCATAGGGAAGACCAGTCATATTATACCTATGAAGTGTCTTTGTTCTTTCATAATTCTTTCCATAACTCCAATGAGGGTAGTGGGAAGGCATACCTACATAAGTCTCATAACCTATCATATCTTCATAATCGCATACTTCAAATTCCTGTTCATAACAGTCAAGACCCTCTGCTAAAACTATATTTTCAATTTTTTCATTCCACTCTAAAAGCTCTTTTATACTATATTCAGACATATATCCACCCCCTAGGCATAAAATATTCATATATCTTAAGCCTAATACTTAATCCCCTTCCTTTTCTAAAAGCTTCTTTAATCCCTGCAGAATATCTTCCTTTTTTGTCATTGTAATAACCGAAAAGTTGTTTCTTTTCACATTTTTCTTATATTCTGCCTTAATTGTACTACTTGATGAATAATAACCTGGTACAATTTCACCGTATCCAAACAAATTACATACCTCACAAAGCTTATCTGCCATTTCAATTGCTCTTTTATTGTCTTCAGACCAGTTATCTCCATCACTACAGTGAAATGCATATATGTTCCAGCTAGCTGGATTATACCGTTGCTCTATTATTTCAAGAGCTTTTTCATATCCACTGCTGATATAAGTTCCTCCTGATTCTCCCTTATGAAAAAACTCATCTTCATTAACCTCTTTTGCTACTGTAGTATGGGCTACAAAAACCACCTCTACATTTGAGTACTTAAGCTTTATAAACTGATAAAGCAAAAAGTAAAAGCTTCTCGCCATATACTTTTTGGTTTGATCCATAGATCCTGACACATCCATAATACATATAACAACTGCATTAAAATCCTTCTTATGGTCTTCTCTTATTCTCCTGTATCTCAAATCATCTTCCATGAAAGGAAATCTTTTATCTTCGCTTTTTTCTGTTTCGAATACTTCACTTTGATTATCCTGTAAGGATTCTCCATCATTTTTATTTCTAAGATATCCCTGTTTTCTTTTGATTTTTTCCACAACAGATCTTTTTTTAGCAAGACGAGGTGGAATACCTTTTCGTTGATAACCAAGGTTTTTAGTACTTCTGATTGACTCAACTTCAGCAAGTTTCTTTTTATCAATATCAGGAAGGTTAAGATCATCAAATAGATACTTAATAAGCTCTTCTATTGTAACCTCTGTCTCATAGATATCTTCACCTTCATTGTTTCCCGCCTGGCCATCTCCCGGGCCTCCCTTTCCAGCCTTTTCTTCTCCTATTTTATCTCCTCTTTTTTCACTTCCATCTCCTGAACCAGCAGATGATCCATTATTACCATATATAAACCTGTATTCTTTAATTCCTCTAATGGGAATCTTAATTTTTTTATCCTTGCTTTGCCCTATTATACTTTCTTCTGCAATAATATTTCCTATATTTTTCTTAATTGATTCTTCTACAAGTTGCCTATGCCTTCTTTTATCTTCAGCAGCCCTATCTTTACCACTGTTAATGAACTGACGAAATATTGCCAATGCCATCCCCCCCTGACGGGTATACTATTCTTACAAAATTCCTTTTTTGAATAGATACCTTTACTTTCATGCCATGTCACTTGCATGCTATTTTAAAGCATACATTTGCTCAGCATACATTCATTTGCAATTAAGCATTTTTCACCCTATGCTAGTGAGCTTTCATGAATGTCTATTCATTAATCCTTCCACAAATTATTTGCAGCATATTTTAATATAACATTACAACAGTGATCACAATATCCATTCTTCTTCATCTCTTCTACCATAGTATCAAACTTGCTTCCTTGTTCCTTGTCCCTAACCTTAGCCTGTGTTATAACTCTACTAAGTTCTTTTACTGAAGCTGTAAGCTTTTTCTCGATAGCTTCTTTCAATGGTTCATAACTGTTAAAATCAAGCTTTCCACCATTTCTTAAAACATAAAACATATAGGCTGTTACATCTGCCCTAAATCCCTTAGCAGCAGTATCTGTTATACCGATCTGCTCTTCAATGGATCTTAAGAACTTTTCATCAGGCTCTAGTTCTTCACCTGTATTTCTATCCTTTATTTTTGTTTTATTTACATAGGCCTCAGCATGGTCAAGATAATTGTTAAATAGACTTTCTGCCTGCTCTCTGTAGCCATGAATAAACGCCTTAGTTATCTCTTTCTCAAGTATTTTATTGTACTCTTTTTTTATGCTATCCTGAATAAACCTTAGATATCTTTCTTTTTCTTCATCACCTATTGCCATTTCCTTAACTGATTTAACCAACGTCTCCATTACAGAAATAGGATTTATACAATTGTGATCTGACTCAGATAAAGTGATATCTAGAGATTTCATAATAAACCTTGTTGATATACCTGTCATACCTTCTCTTTGTGTCTCTTCACGAAGTTCAAAAACATCCACTTTCCTTGTCATTCCTTTTTCTACAATTTCTTCTCCATTGTAAATCTTAAGTTTTGTAATAGGATCCACTTTATTTGATGGAGATAATCTAGAAAGAATAGCAAACATTGAAGCAATTTCAATTGTATGTGGTGCTATATGAGCGTTAAACTTACTCTTCTTTAATATTTTTTCATATATTTTAATTTCTTCATTTAGCTCTAAACAATAGGGCACTTCAATCTTAACAATTCTATCAAGTATTGCTTCATTTGTATGATCAGATTTAAACTTATTCCATTCAGCTTCATTAGAATGTGCTAAAATTATACCATCAAAATAGATCATCGAACCTTTACCTGGAGAAGGAATTGACTTTTCTTGAGTAGCAGTAATCATTGTATGAAGGTATTCAGTTTCGTTTTTAAATACTTCTATAAATTCAACAATCCCTCTGTTACCAACATTAAATGCTCCATTTAAAGACAGTACTCTTGGATCATCTTCAGGATATAAGTCTATCTTTGATATATCAACACTACCTATCAAGACAGATGTATCTTGATTATTAGGGTCTACAGGAGGTACGACACCTATTCCCTTCCTTGACCTTATAGAAAAGTCCACCGTTGTAACAGGAAACTTTTCATATTCACCATTTAATTCATTTTTTAATCTATACCTGCAAACTGGACATAAGTCACCTTCAATTCTCACATCAAGTATTTCTTCAAATTCTTTCCTCAAGTGCTTTGGAACCAAATGTAATGGTTCCTCTCTAATAGGACAGCCTTTTAGAACATATATAGGAGGACACATCTCTAAAGAACGCTTAATTGCTTCCATTAAAGAAGATTTTCCTGCACCAACCGGTCCCACCAGGTATAGAACTTGCCTAGCTTCTTCACCAGCCATTGCAGCCGAATGAAAATATCTCACTATTTTCATTATTGTTTTATCTATCCCAAAGAATTCACCATCAAAGAATTTATACTTTTTGATTATATCATTTCCATATATTCTTCGAAGTCTTGGATTCTCATCGGTCTTAATTGCTTCAACTCCTGGCTCAGTAATGAGCTTATGCATTCTTTGGTGAGCAAACATTGGTATTTCTGGATCGTTTTTTACGATATCAAGGTAATCTAAAAAAGTTCCTTCAAACTTCTTGCTTTTATGCTCCTCCCTGTCCTGTCGAATAATAGCTGATAAATCACGCTTTTCCATAATTATGCCCCCTTACTTTCCTAAATATTGTTTTATTCAAAACCTTATTGAGCTCTTAATTTAGTAATTTCTGAAATATTACTTCCACTTTTTATGGCCTATTTGTCATCAAATAAGACCTGTAGAGAAATAATAGTAGAAGTTTAATTTTCAGCGTTCCTAAGCTTTTAAAAGCTCAATATTCAATATATTTGCTTCATGCAAAATTATTTTTAAGAAATTAATTTACACAAAGCACTTGTTAGCATGCATTTTTCCTCACTTTAGGCTGCGGGCAAAACGCCAAAAACATAAATCAAAAGCTTGGGGCATCGAGCCCCTTCGCTTTTAAGTCTTTCACTTCGTTCCAAGTCTTCTAATAAAACTAATTAAACATATAAAATTAATACCCTAAATGCTTTATAGTAAACAATACTATCCAAGTTTTTCTATTTACAAAGTTCCATTAGACATTCATGAGCATAAAGATCACTATCACAGGGTAAAAATGGGAATGAATGTCTCTTAAGGATTAGCTGAAATATTACTTCCACTTATCACCTGACCTATTTATTTAGCATCAAACAAGGCCTGTAGTAAATAGTATTGGAAGATATATTTTAACAATCCTAAGCATGTGCCTGTTTGCCAAACAAATGTCACATGCATCAAATCAAAAGCTTCTATACTCTCATAATATTATTAAAATAAATATAAAATACTACTACAATTAATTAAAATTTAATATTATATATCCCAATGGATCAATTTACATACTTTGCGATAAACTTATATGACAGTTTTATAACTATTATCTATAAACAACTAAATAATTTGAAAAACAATAATTGACTTTTTAAAAGAAACCTCTTACAAGCTAATAGAATTGCTTATTTAATTATAACATATTTTTTGTACAAAATCTATAGTATTTATTTTTAGATTTGATACATATTTATTCCAATTATTTTGTTGCCCTCTATTTTATTAATCTTTTAACACATCTTACCTAAGATTTTCAAACTCATTTAGTGATATAATATTTATAAATATTTTTTTACCCCTTTTACATGGAGGAGGTGCATATAACAAATGAATAATGTTTTGGTATATTTTAGAAAAACAACTAATGTTATCACTATCATTTTCGCTTCAATATTTTTGTTTTTCTTTCTATTTTCAACTATATTAACAACCACTGTAATGACTTCAGAGTTTCACAAGAATTTATTTGATAAAAATAATATATATTATGAAACACAAAGCATAATTGAGTTATCACTAGATAGCATAATAGAGGGTATAAAAGAACAATCACCCCAATTGAGTGAACAACAGAATGAAATAATTTATATTCTACAAAACTCTATTTCTCCTCAAATGATTAATACGAATATAGATAAAATAAGAGACGGTATTTTTCAATACTTCTGGGGAGAAACAAGATTTTTGCCTGACATTTATATGGATACAGATTCTTCCAATATACAAAATTCAGGTATAAAAGAGTCTCAATCTGAAGACTCAATCCATGTTTTTAACAGCATACAAAAAATAAGCCTAAATGCTATTATAATGTCAATTAATCCAACTGACATATTTGATAAACTGTTGTTAATTAGATTTTTGTTTTTTTGTATAAACAATATACCCTGGTTTTCTCTAATAATGTTTTCTTTATTATTTTTATTACAGTTAATAGTGTACACTAAAAATATGAGTAGAATATGGAATTGGCTATTTGATACGTTTATTTTTTGCAGCATCCTATTTACTATTTTAGGAATTGTTGTAAAAATATACTCTCACAGCTTATTATCTAGTCACATTAATGTTTTAGAGAATATCACTCCTTTTAATAGTATCCTTATACTAAACTATATTAAAGATTGTATATTTATTCTTTCCATTTTATCTGTTGGTTCAGGTACTTTTTTGTTCCTTTTAGCACTTACTATAGTATTTTTTAAAAGAACCATTTATAAACATACAATGATTAAAAGTATCTTTAATCACAATGTTTTTCAAAAACATAATAAAGTATATAAATACATTATACTAATTGTTTTATTTATAAGCATATTTTCATCCTTAGCATACAATGCTTATTCTTTTAAGAGTGAATTTAATTTAAACAACTATTCAAATATAATATCTAAATATACAGCTCCTAATTCTGTAACTCAAATAGTTTCTGCTAAGAACGAAACTATTTATACTCTATTAATAAAACTTGTTGACTCAGATACAAATGATCCCATTAAAAATATAAATATTAACGTTAATGGTAAAGATCAAATTCAAGGTAAATTTTTCAATGAATCTGAAATTACTGATGAAAAGGGAACTGCCAAGTTTAATTTAAGAAAAGGTACCTTTAATATTTCTTTTTCTTCCTATTTTGAACAATATATTTTACCATCTCCTTTTCTATTTGATTTAAACTCTGTAGGTACAACTATCATTACAATTAATCTAGATAAAAGTAAAAATAGTTATGGAATTATTGAGATAGAAGTTATTGATAATAATAATGAACCTATAAAAGGAATTGAAGTATATTTAGAAAATTTAGATACATCATTTATGAAAGATATTAAATTAGATAGTATTGTAAACTATTCACTTACAAACATAGATGGATTAGCCGTCCTAAAAAAGGACGAAGGGACTTATATAGTTTCCTTTTCAGAAAATAAATTTCCAGAAGAATATATATTGCCTGACTCTTTCGAAGTTAATATTTATCCTGGAATTACAACAAGGTACACAATAAGACTTGCAAAAATTAGACATTAATGAAACATAAAACTCATCAACATAATATACTATTTATCACAGCAGAACTTACTACTTTGATTGCAAACTTCCCTTAGATGGCAAATAAAAAGCTCGTGATTTGTAAACCTCTAGCCTTTTAAGTCTATAACCCTCATCTAAACTTCTAGCAAAAAATTCTATATAGATTCTAATTTACTTATCTTATTCTAAGTCTTAAGGTGGAGTAGCATCTCCACCTTAAGACAAATATAGTTAGCTTTAGCTAAAGAAGTTTAATCATTTCTCTTAATAAAAGGTGAATGTAAAAACTGTGAAGAAAATATGCCCACCTTCTAAATACCTATTCTTTAATGTCTGGTAGATTTTTTATGCTTTCTTTTATTGAATCATCTGAATATTCAATATCAACTAGTTTTTCACTGAAATAGTTGTCATAGGCAGCCATATCAAAATATCCATGTCCGCTTAGGTTAAACAAAATTACTTTAGATTGACCCGACTCCTTGCATTTCAAAGCTTCATCAATAGCTGCTCTAATTGCATGTGATGACTCTGGAGCTGGTATAATACCTTCTGATTTTGAAAACATAAGTGCCGCTTCAAAAACAACTTTTTGTCCATATGCCACTGCTTCAACTATTTTGTCATGATAAAGCTGACTTACAATAGGAGATTCTCCATGATATCTAAGTCCACCTGCATGAATACCAGCAGGAACAAAATCATGTCCTAATGTATACATTTTAGCAATAGGACCAACTTTAGCAGTGTCTCCATAGTCATAGGCAAAAACGCCTTTTGTCAAAGTAGGGCAGGCAGTTGGCTCCACACCAACCAATCTTATATTTTTACCATTTAATTTATCCATAACAAATGGAAAACTTATTCCTGCAAAATTACTTCCTCCACCACAGCATGCAAATATAACATCTGGATATTCGTCTAATACTTCAAGTTGCTTTTTAGCTTCTAAACCGATAATTGTCTGATGCATACACACATGATTTAAAACACTTCCTAAAGCATAATTTGTATCCTTATGAGTAGCTGCGTCTTCAACAGCTTCACTTATTGCAATACCTAAACTACCTGTACAATCAGGATCTTTTTGTAAAATTGATTTTCCACATTGAGTCAAGTCGCTTGGACTTGGTATTACATTGGCCCCAAATGTTTGCATGAATGAGCGCCTGTAAGGTTTTTGCCCATAACTAACTTTAACCATATATACTGTACATTCAAGACCAAAATGATTACATGCAAGACTCAGTGCACTTCCCCACTGACCTGCTCCGGTTTCAGTTGCAAGTCTTTTAATTCCAGATGCCTTATTGTAATAAGCCTGTGGAATTGATGTGTTTAACTTATGACTACCTGTAGCATTTGTACCCTCATATTTATAATAAATTCTTGCTGGTGTACCCAACATTTTTTCCAAACCTTTTGCTCTATAAAGAGGACTAGGTCTCCAGTGTCGATACATCTCCCAAACCTCATTAGGAATATCTATCCATCTATCTGTAGTAGTCTCTTGCTTGATTAGTTCAATTGGAAAAATAGCTTGTAATTCTTCAGAAGTAGCAATTTCATTTGTCATAGAACTGAAATATGGAGCAGGTTTGTTAGGCATGTCCGCAAGAATATTGTACCATTTTTTAGGAATATCCTCTTCGCTCAAAATAACTTTTGTAACATCTTTTTTACTCATCTTTCTCATCTCTCCTCACATAAATAATTACTTTACTTAATAATATTCTACTAAAAAAAACAACAATATTCAACAGCCTTGTCAACTTAGGGTGCGTGTAATAAATATGAAGAAAAATATTCCATAAACTCAAGTTGCGCAATCTAGAGCCTGTAAATGCTCCTTCCATATTTTTTTTACTTAACTTACATACACCCGTCAACTTAGAGTACATATTTTAATCTAGCTACAAACATAGCTAAGAAACATAAAAAGCAGAAGTTAAATTATAACCTCTGCTATTATGTATTTTAACTTTTTAAATTTTAACTCTCATAACGCAAATCTTCTTTGTTCCTATATCCTGCCAATATTCAATAAAGTCATTCACTTGTTTAAAGTTTTCAAAAGAATAACCTTTAGATTTAATATAATCAGAAATTTCTGTTGAAAACAATAAGGCCATAGCTTTTTCACTTAAAACTGGTAATTTACTCAATATAAGCTCATCATAAATTGATTTAAACTCGTCAAATATAAGTATTGTATAACTTTTATCAGAATTTTTATAAACTGAATAGCCTTTTCGTATTACCATTATATCTTCAATATCTAATTTCCTCTGAACAATCAATATGTCATTAAATTTTTTCTCTACATATAACATTTTACATTTTTCAATATACTCAAGCATTTCAGTTTTTTTACTTGTCTTGGTTTTGTTAAGTTTTATATTAAGAATGTCTGGGGTATCATCGATAAAAATTACAACGGTAGCTTCATCATTATTTTTATACCAAATTTCATTCTCGCACATAAAAATAATCTCACCATTTATTTTTTTTTCGCTAAATGGCGGAAAAAGATAAGGGCGATTATTAAAATACTTAACGCATTTTAAAACAACTTTATTAACATCCTTTATAGTAACAGTGCAAGGCTCTCCCCATATGTCTCTTTCAATTATAACCATTTTTCCCACTACTGTATTGTATACATTACTCTTCTTACTAGATGCTATAATGTCTTTTTTGTTAATATGAAGAAGTCTTTCTAAGTTTCTAATTTTATCTTTTTTTAGTGAGTTAATAAAATCAGTAGCCCTTCCAGATGTTTCAAAAAAGTTATCCTTAATATTTTTAGATAAATTAGATAAAAATTCTTTCCCTTGATTTTGACCTGACGATACCTTCGTTGTAATAATATCCATCAAGCCCTTTACACTTTCATTAACTGTGCCTAGAACTTCTTTCTTATTATCCATGTACACCACCCCTTATATACGAACGGAAAATAGACAGGATCACTTACTACTTTGTTAATTTCATAGAATCATCATATATATAAAATGTTTATTAGATTTATAATTAATTATACCTTAAATATTAAAAAAAACCAAGTGTGTTTTTTAAAAATATTAATTTAGATTTACTCGAAAGTTATATTATGAGTTTTTTGAGCCTTATTTGTATTTTAGGTTTATTATTTTAATTTTTATATTTATTGAATAACAATTTTGCAGTTACTTATAAATCACTCTGTTTTTAACTTCTAAAAAGGGAAAAAGCAATTTTTGCCTTTTCCCTTTTCTCTGCATCTAATATAATGCTTTAATATCTATTTTCATCCTCTATTTTACTCATTATCATTTTAGTCTTCGCTTGCGTTGGTGTCTTCATCATTATCTTCTGCATTGGTGTCTTCATCATTATCTTCTGCGTTGGTGTCTTCATCATTATCTTCTGCGTTGGTGTCTTCATCATTATCTTCTGTGTTGGTGTCTTCATCATTATCTTCTGTGTTGGTGTCTTCATCATTATCTTCTGTGTTGGTGTCTTCATCATTATCTTCGCCTATTTCAATAGTTTCTGTTTCACTATCCCATTTAATCTTTAATCCCAAATTTTCAATTATAAATCTTAATGGAACAATTGTCCTATTATTAAGTATCTGTGGAGAAGCATCAATTTCAATCTCTTCTCCATTAATATATGCTATATTACTGTCTATTTTTAGTATTATTTCCTTTTCACCTTTTCTAATAATAACTTCACGTTCTTCTGAATTCCAGATAACTTCAGCACCAAACCCTTCTGATAATGCTCTTACTGGTATAAGGGTCCTCCCTCCTTTAATGACAGGGGGAACATCAAATTTAATATTCCTCCCTCTGGCTACAATGCTATCAACAGGCATAACCCTAATATCTTTATGTTTTTCTTTTAATTTAGATGCTATTTTATCTAAATCTTCAATTTCTTCATCAGTATAAGATTTTTTAATTGCATTTCTCATCTCAGTTATTGAGATCTTCATTTCCTGCTTTTTATTTTTTATTTCTTCTTTCTTTAGGGATATTTCCTGTTTAATTTGTTCTGCTAATTCATAATAGCCTTCTTCCTTTGCTTGCTTTAACAAAGTTTCCAACTCATTCTTTTCTTCTTCTAATCTGTCTTTCTCACCCTCAATTATGTCTTTTTCCATCTCTAGCCTTTTTTTCTCCTGCCGTTGAATTTCTCTTACTGGATTTTTCTCATTTACAACTTGTTTTCCTCTGTTTCCTTTTTGAGGTTCCTCTTCTTCATTAAAATCAATATCTGATTGATGATCAATCATTTGGTTATTTTCAACTAGCGTGTTTGTTTCCTCTGCATATATTACGCTGCCAAAAGATGCTGTTAAGATAATTACCCATGTTAATGTAAGAATTAATATAACCTTCGCTTTTTTCATTGATGTTACCTCCTAATTTTTAAAAAGTTATTGTTATACTATATAATTCACCTAAAAAACTATTTTTTTAGGTGTCTAATTAAAAAAAATATTAAATGAGTCAATATACCTATAAACCCTAGTCTATAATTCCTAATGCCATTTGATTGAGGTTACATGTAATAAATATCACTGCGCTTGCAAAGCAAGCAAATTGCACGCCCATAAAATTAAAATGATCTATTCTGAAAAGTATTTTAAGAATAGATTTCCACTTATGAATGCCTTATTTTCTATAATTTAATAAAATTTCTTCACAATAAACCATTTTTTTGTTACAATGTATTAAGAATTATTGCTTAAGCTAAATACTAAAACTTTAGATTATAACTTTACTCTACATAAAGTTTAAAATTACAAAAGTTATGAATCATGTTGCTTTTAAATATAATTGAAACTCTACCTTATAGAAGGTAGCTACTTAGACTGCGATAATAAAAGGGAGTTTTTACAATGATTACTAAAGCTAAAAGTGGTGTTACCATATTTTTAATTTTAATACACATGCTATTATTTTCGTCAGGATGTCAAAATGGTACTGGCTATGAAAAAAAAACTGAACATAATAGTTATATATCTACAAACGATAATCAATCAGATTTTTTTAATCAACTTGAATATGAAGACTTTTCAGAAAAGGACATTGAAAGTGCAAATATTTACGTTAAGAGGATTATATTTCAGTTAAATGAGATAGATACCTTTAGAAATTTGGGTGCTCACTCTGATATAAGTGATGACTTTTTTAGTTACAGTTCTGACGATGTGTCAAGATATTCTCAAATTTTAGCTAAAATAGATGAAAACAAGGCTGTATACTATTTGATAAAATTAAAAGATCACTTTAGCACTCAGGATGAAATTTTTAATGAGTACTTAGTTTCACTACAGTTAGATATTGACTTTGACATGTATATTAATGACAAAGATCTTTACCATGATCAAAAAGTACAAAAGTTATCAGAAATTACTGAGTCCTCTTTAATTACTATAAATCATATTGAACAAAAGGCTTTTGAAAATCTTCAAAGGCTTAATGAATCTAATAAGACAATTCATCATATAGGAGATCAAAATGTAAACAATACACATCGTAATATGGATTTAAATAGTCCACAACAACCAAACTTGCCTCATATAGATATTCCTAAGCCAATCGATCCAAATGAGGAATTAAGAAATAAATTTCCTAGTATAAACTAACTATGAAATTATGGTCTTAAGGTGGACGTGAGTCCACCTTAAGCTACTTTATATAGATCCAGTGTTTGATGTATTCGTTCAAAAATCATTCCTGCTAAAAACCAAGCTGGTCCATAATCAATCCTGACCAAATTATCAACAGCATATGGACTTGAGTAATACCAAGGATATGAACCTAATATATTAAGTAAAATTATTCCGCTTGTGTATTCTATTCCCCAAATAATAATTACCCACAAAACTCCTCTTATTTGCCACCTCCAGTTTCTTATAATGTCATGTAAAGGTTCAAGAAAAATTGCACATCCATATATAAAAAACATCCAAATATTTGTATACCCTTGCATTACAATATCTCCAACTAATAATGAGTGCATTCCTGTCCATATTATTTCTATGCCCCATCCAAAAATTCCATAAATAAAAAATCTTTTAAACATATCTATATTTTAAACATGATATATTTTTTTAACAGTAGTAATTTATTGTTATATTAGCTTGTTTTTCTATTATAAATATATTTTCTTAACGAAACCTTTTTATTACTTTTAAGTTGTATTATTTCTATATCATAAAAAAATTTTTAATTTTTTTTAAAAAAACTCTACCATATTCATAAAAGATATGATAAGATTAATGATAAGAATTCAGGTAATCTTTTCTAGTGTATATTTTTCTTAAGAAAGTCATATTGTTAAATGTATTTTGTTAAATTATGTTCTAACTATTTTAAAAATATCTTGTTATTTAAAAATTTATGTTATTTATTATTATAAAAAGGATAATAATATATCATAAAATAAAATGGAGGGTGCTTATGTATCTATTTGGTAAAATTACTGTAACTGCTGTTATACCTGATGAATTATCCAAATTAAAAGACATTGCATATAATTTGTGGTGGTCTTGGAATTCTGACGCAATCGACCTGTATAGAGAAATTGATCTGGCTTTATGGGAGAAACTTGGCAAAAATCCAGTTAGATTTCTCAAAGAAGTTAGCCAAACAAAACTTGAAGCTAAAGTTAATGATGCTGACTACATGAGAAACTACCAAGATGTAGTTAATAAATACCAATCTTATATGGAAGAGAAAAACACCTGGTTTAGTAGAAGCTATCCAGATAAGAAAAATCATATGGTAGCATATTTTTCAGCAGAATATGGCTTAAATGAAGTTTTACCTGTTTATTCTGGAGGATTAGGAGTTTTATCTGGTGATCACTGTAAATCGGCTAGTGATCTAGGAATACCATTTACTGCAATTGGGTTATTCTATAAACAAGGTTATTTTAGTCAACATATCAATGGAGAGGGTTGGCAGGAAACAATTTTTACTGATCTTAATGCATCTAATTTGCCAATTAGACCAGCTTTAGATGTTAACGGAGATCAAATTACAATTAATGTTGAATTACCTGGCAGAGTAGTCTACGCAAAAGTATGGTATGTGCAAATTGGTCGCATAAACTTATATCTTATGGACACAGATCATGAAAAGAATAGCCACCACGATAGAGGACTAACTGCAAGATTATACGGTGGTGATCAGGAGACAAGAATTCAACAAGAGATATTCTTAGGCATTGGAGGATCAAGAGTTTTAGATGCCTTAAATATTAAACCTACTGTTTACCATATGAACGAAGGTCATTCATCATTTTTAGGACTTGAACTAATAAGAAAGCTTGTTCAAGAAAAAAAATTGCCCTTTAATCAGGCAAAAGAAGTTGTATCATCATCTGTTGTATTTACAACACATACACCTGTGCCTGCTGGAAACGATGTTTTTCCTTTAGAGATGATTGATAGATATTTTAGCCACTACTGGCCATCTCTTGGTATAAGTAGACACGAGTTCTTAGATTTAGGATTAAAGATTGGGGATCATCAAAACTTTAATATGACAGTTTTAGCCCTTAGTCTTTCTGGTCAAAGAAATGGAGTTAGTGAACTTCATGGAGCGGTATCACGTAACATATTTAAAAATGTATGGTCTGGAATACCTGAAAATGAAATTCCTATTGATCATATAACCAATGGTATTCATACCCTAACATGGCTATCACCAACCATTAAATACCTATACGATAAGTATCTTGACAATGATTGGCAAGACAGATTATATGATATTACTGTGTGGGATAAGGTTGACCAAATTCCTGATGAAGAACTATGGAAATCACATTGTGTTTTAAAAACAAAAATGATTGGCTTTGTAAGAGAAAAACTTAAAGAACAAAGGTTGGCTAACGGTGAGTCTATTGAAAGAATCAGAGAGGTTGACACTCTACTTGACTCTAACGCACTAACTATAGGTTTTGCAAGAAGATTTGCTACTTATAAGAGAGCAAATTTGATATTTAGAGATATTGTCAGAATCCAAAAGCTTATAAATGACCCAACTAGACCTATTCAAATAATATTTGCTGGTAAAGCTCACCCTGCTGACGGACCTGCACATGAGATAATTAAGAATATTAACGATATCTCTAGACAGGAAGGTTTCCATGGCAAAGTTATATTAGTTGAAAACTATAATATGACACTTGCACGAAATCTGGTTCAAGGTGTCGATATATGGCTTAATAACCCTCGTAGACCCCTTGAGGCCAGTGGAACAAGCGGTCAAAAAGTATGTATAAACGGTATTATGAATTTCAGCATACTTGATGGATGGTGGTGCGAAGGATACAACGGTAAAAACGGCTGGGCAATTGGAGATGAAAGCTCATATGATAACGAGTACCATCAGGATAATGCTGACAGTGAATCTATTTATAATATCCTAGAAAAACAAATTATACCTACCTTCTTTGATAGAAATGAAAAAGGAGTTCCTGAAAAATGGGTTAAAATAATGAAAGAATCTATTAAGTCTAATACAAGTGTATATAGTACTCATAGAATGGTTCAAGATTATAACAATAAGTTTTATATTACATCAATGAATAGAGTTGAAAAACAGATATCAAGCGATTATAGGTATGCAGCACAAATATCAGATTGGAAACAAAGTGTTGAAAAGCAGTGGCCACAAGTTCAGATTATAGCAGATAAAGGTGTTAATCAACTTCATAATAAAAACTTTATATCTGGTGAATCTATACCTATAAATGCTTTAGTTCAGTTAGGAACTCTTGAACCCTCAAATGTTAAAGTACAGGTATACTACGGTAGTATCGGTAATAACAACACTATAGAAAATCCACATATTGTTGACTTACACTTAGAAGAAAAAATATCTGAGGGTACTTATAGATATTCATCTAAAATATCATTATTAGAAGGTGGAGAATACGGATATACCTTTAGGGTTATACCATATCACCCTGACTTAATAAATTCTTTCGATTTGCCTCTAATAAGATGGGTCGTACAGTAAGATTTAAACTCATAAAATAAAAAATATAAAATTAAGCTCAAAGCATAATATGCTTTGAGCTTAATTTTATTAGGTGCCATACCCTGCTTATGGTTGCACCCAGTCCAGAATCTCATGTCCTTATAATAAGTAGCTCGATAGACTATGACTTATAAAAAACAAAGCATAGTTTATTGTTTTCTAATAAACTACACTGTTTTTTTAGCATGACCCTCTTTATAGTTCTATATATTTTTAAATTGTAATTTGTCTTCAACAATTATACATTATACAGCTTTTTAAAACATTCGGTAATTTGTAATAAAGATTTCACTATCTGTACCTAAACAGACCAATAAATCAATATTTAAAATACACTTTACTTTAAACTGCTACTATCTTATTAATAAACCTATACGGTTTTACCCTGATTTATTTATCCTTTAACTGCCCCAGCTGTAATTCCACCTATTATGTGCTTAGAAAAGAATACAAATGCTATCATAACGGGTATTACAGAAAGAGAAATCGCCATATAAGCAGGAGCATAATCAGTTTGATATATTCCTCTTGCATTTGCAACTATAATAGGAACAGTCCTTACATTTGTTCTTCTTAAAACAATCTGTGGAATCAACAACTGATTCCATGAGAAAATAAAGTTAAACATACCCATAGTAGCAATTGCAGGAAGAGATAATGGCAAAACTATTTTATTAAATATTCTCAACTCAGATGCTCCATCTATTCTTGCAGACTCAAGTATGGACTTATGAAGTGTTCCATCCATATACTGTCTTACAAAAAATACAAACTGAGCACTTGCTATCATTGGTATTATTAATGCTAAAAGGTTATTCATCAGATTTAATTTTACAATTACATTGTAAAATCCAATAATTCCCAATTGAGGAGGCACCATCATTGTACATAGTACAACCCAAAATAATGCCTTATTTCCAGGAAATTTAAACTTAGAAAAACCGTATGATGCCATGGTACCAAAATATGCAAGCAATGCAGTACCTCCACCAGATACTATTAAACTATTTCGAAATCCCGTCCATATATTAACACGAGCGCTCATTGTTGTATAGTTTGCAATAGCTCTGCCTCCAGGCAGCAAGTTAAAATTTTGTGCAATACTTGCATTATTGTGAGTTGCATTTATCATCATAATATAAAATGGTAAAAAGCAAAGTAATGCCAATAAAAATAGTCCTATATAAATTAATATTGTAGTAAAATCCATTTTTTGTTTTTCTCTAATTACTTTAATTTTGACTTTTTTATCTGTAGACAAGTTCGTATTCATGATCTTCCTCTCCTTTAATCAACTTGATGGGGCTTTATTACTTTAATGGCAATAAAAACAACAATGAATATGTGTATAAATAAAGCAATAGCTAAGGCTGAAGAATATCCAAAATTGTTATTGGTAAATGCCTGTCTATAAACCTGCATAACCATAGTAGTAGTTGAATTCATTGGTCCACCTCTACCCTGTGTTAAAACCTGAACCAAGTCATACATACTAAGCCCCCCAATAACTGATGTAACAACTTGATATATCATTATAGGCCTAAGTAAAGGAAGTGTAATATTCATAAATGCCTTCCACTTACTTGCACCATCAACTGTTGCTGCCTCAAAATATTCTTCAGGTATTGATTTTATTCCTGCCATAAAAATAATCATTGTATATCCAAACCACATCCAAGTCAAAAGAGTAGAAATAGACAACCTTGATGCCCAGACACTTTGAAGAAAATTAAATGGCTCATCTCTAAAATTGTATCTTATCAAAAGATTGTTAATTGATCCACCAGGATAATCAAGAAGGAATAGAAACAGGGCACCTACTGATGCCATAGTTATAAGATTTGGCAGATAAAAAACTGCTCTAAAAAACTCTTTCCCCTTAAAACTTTTACTTGTTAACAGAACAGCTAATGCTAAAGCCAGAAAAAACTGAGGTATTACATTAAGTATCCACATAATCCATGTATTACCGATACTTTTAAGAAATATACCTCCAGTCCTTATATCTTCCAAAACGCGCCCGTAATTTTTAAATCCAATAAAATCTGGAGATGAAACGCCCCCATCCCAGCTAGTAAGACTTAAATAAAACGTATTCAAAATTGGATATACCATAAATACAGCCATAACAATAAAAAAAGGTAAAATAAATATATATCCATAATGGGCGTATTTATCATTCTTAAATACACTTTTAAACAAAGGATACACCCTCCCATACTTAATAAAATTTTTGCCCTATTACCCACATGGGCAATAGGGCAATAAATAACACATAACACTAATTAATAAATTAAATTTACAATTATTATACGATTCAATTAGTCAACATCTATTTCAGGGAAATCATCTTTTACTTGATTCTTAAATTGTCTGAACATTCCATCTCTATCCAGATTACCTGCTAAGTATGAGTCCATTGCATTTTGGAAAGCATCTTCAATAGTACCATCGTACTGAGTAAGAAGCTCACCTCTAAATGAATCTACCATTGGAAGATAGAATGCATATGGGTTTTGATTAATTAGCGGGTGTAAGAAACTGTCATCATTAGCTAGTTTTTCTATAACTGCTAAGTTACTAGTGAAATCACCAGATGCTCTTGCATGTTTTTCTGCTTGTTCTTCATCGATTGTTAAGAACTTAATGAATTCCCATGCAAGTTCTTTGTTATTACTTCCACTATACATACCAAACCATGTTCCACCCCATGAGTATGGTGTTGGTGCTTCTGCAAGACCCCATTCTCCAGCAGTAGCCATAGGATTAGCTTCTTCATCTTCCATACCAGAAACTATTATCCATCTTAATCCCCAAGTAGGAATTGCCCATGCAAAGTTTTCTTCATCATTAATTGCAGCTGACCATTGAGGAGTCCAAGCTCTCATTCCACCTTCATAGCCATTATCTCTGAACTCTTTAACAAGATCTATCATTTCATTTACTTTGTCGTCGATTACAAGCTTGCCATCTACAACCCAAGGTTGGCTACGTGCTCCTAAGTACATTCTCATTAATTCGCCCCAGCTAGGGAAAATGTTTACTCCAGCAGCTCCTAATGTTTGTGCTGTTTGCATCATTCTTTCAGGAGTTGAAAACATTTCTGCTATATCTTTTGGATCATCTGTTCCAAGGTGCTCTCTTGCTAAAGTCCTTTTATAACCAATAGCTGCAGGAGTTCCTTGATGTGACAATGCTCTTATTTTACCATCATTACTTCTTCCAATATCAATTGTAAATGGAAGTAACTTTGAGTCAAAAGTTTCTGCATTGTATGGAGCCGCAGATAAATCTTCGTATCCACCCTCAAAATTAACAAGTCTCTTAACATCAGCTGCTTCTGCTGCAAATACATCTGGAACATCAGCGCCTGATCTAATGTCAGAAGTAATTGCTGTAACATATGCGTCATTATCTCTAACTGTAATCCTTACATCAACTTCAACTCCAGGATGTCTGTCCATAAATGCTCTTGCAAGCTCAGATGCTTCGTGTTCGTTAAAATGAGCAAATGATAATTTTCCAGTAAGTTCCTTCTCCTCACCATTATCCCCATTATTACCAACATCTGTGCCAGTGTCAGCTGGTGTTGGTGTTGGTGTTGGAGTATCACCACCACTATCACGACAACCAACTAAAAGTGAAGCTGTCATAAGTACACTAAGTACAACCGCCGCACCTTTTTTAATATACTGCTTATTCATATTTTTTCCCCCTTGTTAATGGTTTTTTTATTTTAAACGTACTAACTATGTGCACGTTTAATCCTTATTAATTATACGCTTATGTAACTAATATAATGATTATCCTTATAAAACTTAACTTTATCAAAATACTAAATAATTTTCCCCTAATGATATTATCAATAATTTTTTGTGCAAATTAACTAAAAACTAAGTGTATTTTATTATTAATTTTGTTATTTGTCAATAACACATCTAAATTATAAAACTAATTCTTTAACATGTCAAGGTTTGTATTAGACTAACATAATATAACATAGCTGATTATAACTCATTTATACACTCAATCTCTATAGCAATCAATTCTATGTTTATAAGAGTAATCAACCTGCACTTTCCTTGTTACTCTTGGTATCAGACCACTTTCCACACCTGTCTCCCCAACGTGCAAGCACTTCATCATTGGAAGTTATTTCTATTATTTCACAAAGATTAGAACAGTCACCACATTCCATACTCTTGGCTTTATAATCATTTTTAGCAGCGTTAAAACCATAAAATTTGGTTATATTGTTTTGTTTTTCTATTTTATCTTTTGCTATTAAAGCAGCACCATACGCACCCATAACATCGTAGTATTTGGGTATTATTATATCTTTTCCCAGCGCTTTCTTAAAAGCAGAAACAATTCCTATGTTAGCTGCAACGCCACCTTGAAAAACAATAGGTTCTTGTATATCTTTCCCCTTTGCAAGATTATTCAGATAGTTTCTAACTAAAGCTTCACAAAGCCCATTAATAATATCTTCAACACTATGTCCTGTCTGCTGTTTATGTATCATATCTGATTCTGCAAATACGGCACATCTTCCTGCAATTCGTACCGAGGACTTTGATTTTAGTGCATAGGTTCCAAAATCTTCAATTGATATTTCAAGCCTTGCAGCCTGCCTATCTAAAAATGAACCTGTACCTGCAGCACAAACAGTATTCATAGCAAAATCATATACTACACCTTTTTTTAGTAATATTATTTTTGAATCCTGACCACCTATTTCTAAAATGGTTTTTACTCCAGTTACCAATCTTTGTGCCGCAACAGCATGTGTAGTAATTTCATTTTTCACTACATCAGCGCCGGTAATTACACTAGCAAGCTGTCTTCCACTCCCCGTTGTGCCTACACCACTTATCTTGATATTTTTATTAAACTTATCAGCCAAAATCTGCATCCCTTTTCTCAATGCATTGATTGGCTGGCCACCAGTCCTTAAATATAGTTTTTCAACAACTTCATCCTTTTCATTAGTAATTACAAGATTTGTACTTACAGATCCAACATCAATTCCCAGATAAAATGAGTTCTTCTCCAATTTCTCGCCTCTCCTTCCTTTTTTTAAGCAAATCAATAAACGCCTCTATTCTAGTAATATATCCTGCTTCCCCAGTCATTTCATCAAGTATTAAAGTCAAAACAGGTATATCATGGTCTCTTTCTACAGAAGGTAATATACTTTCAGCAACTATTTCTGGCATACATGTAAGTGGATAAATCTGAATTATTCCATCATACCCCATATTTGCATATAGAACTGAGTTACCTATTGTTTCCTGAGCATGTCCTCCTATCATTGCACCTAAATATGGTTTTGAAGCCTCTTTATAGCTTATATCTTTTCTATAGGGAATGATTGCCTTTAATATATGTTCTGTTATCCAACCACTTACTGTTATTGCTCTATCCACTTCTACTCCCATACCGCCTAACTTCGAATCAATGTTTAAATTTGTGAAAAAATCAATGGTAGTATATATTTCTCCAACTATACCTACTTTCAAAGGCTCATAATCTTTGTCAATCTCTAGCCTCATTATTTTATTTTTGGTATTTTCAATAGACTTAAGAATTTGTTTTGATCCTTTTACATTTAAAATATCCTTCTGAAAATCTTTGTATACTCTGTCTACACTGCCTTTTTTTACCTCCCTCGGACGAGCTTTAAAAGTAAGTTTTTCCAAACTATCCACTTTTTTTGATACATGTAATGTGTCCTTTACAACTTTTATAACTTTAGGAATATTAAATCCACCTGTAAGTTTCCTTATTCTTTTCATAAATTCTTTTAAATTCCCATTAGGTAGTTCAAGTGTCAATATATCCATATTAAATCCATTATCATTTAAAATTTCTCTGCTCATTTCACAGTAATATCCAAATCTACAAGGACCACAGCCTCCTGTTATAAGTACAGTATCAGCCCCTTCTTCAAAAGCTTCTATATAATTTCCAAGATTAATTTTAAGGGGTAAACATGACATCTCTGGAGCATATTTTGTCCCTATTTCCAGAGCCTTTTTACTGTTAAAAGGAGGTATCACATAATCAACTTCAAAATCGTCTAAAAGTGATTTTGCAACAATATATGTATTACCCATGTGCGGAAAGGTTATTTTCATCTCTATACCTCCATCTTATCATATCGGTAAAAGCTTCAAGCCTTGTGTCCATTCCTGCTTCTCCTGTATGCTCATCAATGTTAAGAACAATAAATGGAATTTCTGAATTCTTTCTGATTTTCCTCTCAATAAAATCACATATGAAAGAATCTACGCCACATCCAAATGCCATCAAATATATTATTCCATCAATTTCACCAGTTTCCATAAAATGATACGCACTTCCTATAGCTTTCCTGCCAAAATACCAAAACATTTGTTTGTTTAGCTGTTTTACTTTTTCGTCAATAATTTTTCCATCTACCATATCTACAGTAATGACATTTATTCCGTTGTTTTTTAATTTTTCTATCATATTCATATTAGTATATTTATCATAAAGATTATAAGAATGTCCTATTACAGCTATATTTAGCATGTTTTCATCATTCTTCTTTACAACACTTAGCTTCTTATCTAAAATATCAGTAGGAATTACTCCTTGTTTAACCTTTTTCCTATATTCACCATAACTTGTAATAGCTTCTTTAAATGCCTTTTTAATCTTAGTTTTATCAGAAACAAAAAATTGTCCTATTTCTAAAGCAGTAGTAAAAGCTTTTTTCTTTGATTTTCTAAGATTAATCTCAGTATCAATAATCTTAGGTAAGTCTTTCACTGTATGCTTTATCATATCAGGCAAACCACCAAACTTAGGGCATATATACTCATTTTTTGATACGCTTGTTAATCTTGGTATAAATAAGTAATCAACTTTATCCTTAATATTTAGCACATGACCATAAAATAATTTAATAGGTAGGCATGCTTCATCTACACACAGTTTTACTCCATCATCCATGATTTTTTTTGTAGTATTATCTGATAGAATTACTTCTGCACCAAGTTCCTCAAAAAAAACTTTCCAAAGAGGATAGTACTGATAGTATAGTAAACATTTTGGAATTCCAATTTTTTTCTTCATATTTATAACACCTCAAAAGCTATTATTTACTTATTAACTTTTCTTTATACAAAAAAAGAACCATAATTATGGTTCTTTTTTATATTGTTCCTAAAAACACAGGGTAATTTACCTTAAACTATCTGCATATTCTGTTAATCCCAAGCTTTCATAAGTGTTTTGTACTATGCCCAGCAAATACAAATTATCCCTAGCCATTCTTTCTGCTCTTTCCATAATTTTTAACGCTTCTTTCTCCTGAC
Source organism: Acetivibrio alkalicellulosi (assembly GCA_008125075.1). Classification (GTDB taxonomy): domain Bacteria; phylum Bacillota; class Clostridia; order Acetivibrionales; family Acetivibrionaceae; genus Herbivorax; species Herbivorax alkalicellulosi. Next base: position 2,474,644 of record VLTH01000002.1, read on the forward strand.
CAACTCTAAAATGTCCTTCTGCACTGTTTAAGTGCAATACAAGTCTATCAGAATTTATTTTAATACCTTTTTTGCTAACTCGTATTAATTCTGTCCAGTTCTGAGCTAATCTATATGAGTCTGCTGCCCTTTCAATAAGATATATATCTTTTGTTATATCATATGCCTTTTCATAATATATTGCCGCTTGATTATATTCCTTATTGCTAAAAAATCTATATGCTTTCATTTGTGGATCGGTAATCTCGATTTCATAGTATCCTTTTAATTGGTCAATCCAGTCCTCATAATCATCTGAATTAAGAAAACTATTTACAATTAACATATCCATATACTCATTTTCCGGTCTGAAGTATTCCACTACATTTATAATATAAACAATTTCATATCCTCTAGATGTTTCTATAGGTTTTAATACTTTACCATGTTGACCACGAAATACAATATTATTGAGTTCTGTGCCACGTACTCCCCATATTACATCTGTAACAAGTCCCCCATCTTCATTGGTCTCTTCATCATCTGAATACTCTTTTGCCATAGTTTCAAAATCTTCACCGTTAATAAGCCTTTCATAAATATCATTAGCTAAAGAAAATGCCTCTTCATTAGATCTATCATTAGTCGATATAAGTATATGCCTATAATCAATCCTCTTATTTTGAATTTTATGGCTTTCATATTTTTCACTAAATTCATCTTCTGATACAGTAATATCATAATCTAATGCAGCATTATAAAAACATCTGTGTTTTATAATATACTCACGTATTCCTTCTCGCATTTCTTCTTCATTTGCATAACCCCGAGAACTCATAAATCTCAGCCTGTCTCCATCGCTTATATACTTTGGGTCTATATATTTTTTTATATATTCATCAATTTCTTCATCAGTGACTACAATGCCTGATTTTTGTAATGTATAGTCTTCAAGAATAATGTTTTCAATAATATGTTCAAGAAGTATATCATTTCGTTCTTCTTCGCCTTTATGCATCATCTCGGCATTTCTTTTATGCCTATCGAAAAACTTGTTTCTTTCTTCAAGAAATGTTTCAACACTTACAAAGTTACCATCAATTTTAAGAGCTTCAAATCCAAATGGTCTAGAAATTACCTCCTTGTCCTGCTCCAATAGAAAAAAATATCCTGCTAAAGATGCAAATACAATAACTCCTAGTGTCAACACTAATGATATTGTTTTTTTTCTACTCATTACTAAATACCCCCAAAGAATAATTATTTACTATTATAATTATAACTGTACTTCTTTGTTTTTTCAATGCACTCAATAATCAAGGGTGTGTATAACAAAAGTGAAGAAAAATATTCCAGAAACATGAGTTACGCAGTTTAGAGCCTGTAAATGCACAACAAAATCAAGGATTACAAAAAAATAGAAGGCCTCATAAAAGACCTTCTATTTTTATAAATTTCACTTTTTTATTTTAAAACATTAAGCTTTTCCATCACAGCCTAAAACATTAACAATTTTATGCTTTACAATTTCTTTAATTGACGCCCTTGCTGGTCCTAAGTACTGTCTTGGATCAAAATGTGATGGATTTTGAGCAAAGTACTGTCTTATTGTGCCTGTTAAAGCAAGTCTTAAGTCAGAGTCAATATTTATTTTACAAACTGCCATTGAAGCTGCTTTTCTTAGCATATCTTCAGGAACACCCTTTGCACCTGGCATTTCTCCACCAAATTTATTAATCATTTCAACATACTCTGGCATAACAGATGATGCACCATGTAAAACTATAGGGAATCCAGGAAGTCTTTTTTGAATTTCTTCTAAAATGTCAAATCTAAGCTTAGCGTCTCCTTTGAATTTGAAAGCACCATGACTTGTCCCAATTGCAATTGCAAGAGAATCAACACCAGTTTTTTGTACAAACTCTTCTACCTGATCAGGATCTGTAAATGCTGCATCTTCTTCAGACACGTTAACTGCGTCTTCAATACCTGCAAGTCTTCCAAGCTCTCCTTCAACAGTAACACCTTTTGCATGAGCATATTCAACAACTTGCTTTGTCAACTTTATGTTTTCTTCGAAAGAGTGATGTGAACCATCAATCATAACAGATGTAAATCCGCCGTCAATACATGATTTACAAAGTTCGAAAGTGTCACCATGATCAAGATGAACACATATTGGAAGTCCAGTTTCTTCAACTGCTGCTTCTATAAGTTTCATTAAGTATGTATGATTTGCATACTTTCTTGCACCTGCTGAAACCTGTAGAATCAATGGAGCATTAGTTTCTTTTGCCGCCTCTGTTATCCCCTGTATTATTTCCATGTTGTTTACATTAAAAGCGCCAATAGCATATCCACCTTCATATGCTTTTTTAAACATTTCCTTACTTGTAACTAAAGCCATATTTTCAACTCCTTATATTATATAATTAGATATTATAACCCTCTTTAGAAACACTGAAAGTATAACTTCCCACTAAAATTTCACTACAACCCTTATTGACCCTATAAAAGTGGAAGTAATATTTCAGACATTCCTTAGTTATGCCTTTATCATATTCATTTTATCAGATTCAATACGAAAATCAAGTTACAATTTAAAATAATTGATAATTTTTTATCAACCTTAATTGCAATTCAACCATAATTATGTTATATTTTTATGTGGTTACATTACAATTTTTTTTGAAATGTACATTACATTTAAATAGTTTATAAACTTATACATTATATTTTTATAGGAGGTTTTTGATATGGGCAATTTAACAGGTGCATGTATGTTTGGTCAATCTGGTGGACCAACATCAGTTATTAATTCAAGTGCAGCAGGAGTTATACAAGAGGCATTAAAACAGGAATGCATTACAGCTGTTTATGGCGCAGCACATGGAATAAAAGGTGTATTAGATGAAAATTTTTATGACATGAGCAAAGAAGATACTTATGAATTGGATCTTTTAAAAACAACACCCTCTTCAGAGCTTGGTTCTGTAAGATATAAACTTAAAAGTGCCGATGAAGATGAAACAGATTACAAAAGACTTTTAGAAGTATTTGAAAAATACAACATTAGATACTTTTTTTACAACGGTGGAAACGACTCAATGGATACATGTAATAAAGTAAGTAAATATATGCAAAAAGTTGGTTATGAGTGTAGAGTTATGGGTGTTCCTAAAACTATAGACAACGACTTGTGGGGAACAGACCACTGCCCTGGTTATGGAAGTGCAGCTAAGTATATTGCTACATCAACAATGGAAGTATATAAAGATGCTAGAGTATATGATACTGGTATGATTACTGTTCTTGAAATCATGGGAAGAAACGCAGGATGGCTTACTGCTGCAGCAGCTCTTGCCTCATATAAGGGATGCGGACCTGACTTGATTTACCTTCCTGAGCTACCATTTAGCATGGAAAAATTTCTAGATGAAACAAACAAAATCTACAAAGAGCAAGGCAAAGTAATAATAGCTGTATCAGAAGGCTGTAAAGATGAACAGGGAAGATATATTGCAGAAATGGGTGCAAACCTTTCAACGGATTCTTTTGGTCATGCACAACTAGGGGGTGCAGCATCTATATTGGCAAATATCGCCAAAGAAAAGATTGCTTCAAAAGTTCGTGGAATAGAATTTAGTTTACTTCAAAGATGTGCTGCACATGTAGCTTCACAAACAGACGTAAATGAGGCTTATCTGGCAGGTCAAATGGCTGTTAAGTATGCAGTTGAAGGAAAAACTGATTACATGGTTGCTTTTGAAAGAGCTGAAGGTACAGAATATAAGTGCAATATTAAATTAATTAATTTAACAGATGTTGCAAATACAGAAAAGAAGATACCAAGGGAATGGATTAATAAGGAAGGCAATGGACTTACAGAAGATTTCATCAAGTATGCACTTCCATTAATTCAAGGTGAATCCTGTGCTCCAATAGAAGATGGTCTTCCAAGATTTTCTAAGTTGAAGAAGGTTCTTGCAAAAAAATAGAATTTATGATATCATTAAATTAATAATTATAATGATCGTACAACTGGCGGAAGTGGATTTTACCACAGGGAGTACGATTATTCGTTAGCCGACCGCCTGGGCATTTAATTTGCTCAGGCGGTCTTTGTTTTAAAAATTTACTGTGAGATATAAAAGTATTTTCACAATAAAGAGTTAATTCCAAATATAGGAGGTGACCTAAATGAGTGAAAAACAATTGGGAAATTTCAAGTCTGGTATATGGCAAGACAGAGTTGACGTGAGGGATTTTATAATAAAAAACTATACCCCATATGATGGTTGTGAAGAATTTTTAGTTGAATCAAGTATAAAAACAAAAAAGCTTTGGAGTAAATGTAAAAAGCTTTTACGTGAAGAGTACACAAAAAATGGTGTCTTAAACGTTGATACAAAAACAGTAGCAGGAATTATCAGTCACAGTGCTGGATATATTGATGAAAAGTATGAAGTTATAAAGGGGCTTCAGACAGACAAACCCTTGAAAAGAGCCGTTATGCCTTTTGGGGGCATTAGAATGGCAAAACAGTCCTGTGAGCAATATGGATATACTTTGTCTCCTAAAATTGAAGAAACTTTTAAAAAATACCGCAAAACTCATAATGATGGAGTTTTTAGTGCATATACAGATGATATGAAAATGGCTAGAAAATGCGGAGTTATTACTGGGCTACCCGATGCATACGGTCGAGGTAGAATAATTGGAGATTACAGAAGGGTTGCACTTTATGGTATTGAAAAACTTATACGTGATAAAAAAAATGATTTGTCAAAAATTTTAGACATGGATATGACAGAGGAAAATATTCGATTAAGAGAGGAAGTTTCTGAGCAAATTACAGCGTTAAATGAGCTTTCTTTAATGGGAAAGGAATACGGCTATGACTTAACAAAACCAGCCCAAAATTCATTTGAGGCTATTCAGTGGACATATTTTGCCTTTCTTGGATCTATAAAAGAAACTAATGGTGCTGCTAACTCTTTAGGAAGAGTAAGTACATTTTTTGATGTATATATAAAAAGAGATATGGATAAAGGGATTTTATCGGAAGTTGAAGCTCAAGAATTAATTGATCAATTTGTAATAAAACTAAGACTTGTAAGACATCTTAGAACTCCTGACTATAATGATTTATTTGCAGGTGACCCGGTATGGATAACAGAGTCTATTGGTGGAATGTGTGAAGACGGAAGACATATGGTTACAAAAACCTCTTTTCGATTTCTTCAAACACTCTTTAACCTAGGCCCTTCTCCCGAGCCAAATATAACTATTTTGTGGTCAGAAAGACTTCCACAAAATTTTAAAAGATTTTGTGCAAAAGTATCAATGGTTACTAGTGCAATACAATATGAAAATGACGATCTAATGAGATCTCATTTTAATGATGATTACAGTATATCCTGCTGTGTCTCCGGCATGAGAACTGGAAAAGATATGCAATATTTTGGAGCTAGATGCAACCTTCCTAAATTGCTTCTTTTGGCATTAAACGGAGGAAAAGATGAAATAACAGGTGAGCAGATTGCACCTGAAATTGAACCATACCCCTATGAATACTTAGATTACGAAAAGGTTATAAGCAGATTTAAACAAATGCAGAAATGGCTGACTAGACTATATGTAAATACAATGAATGTTATACACTTTATGCACGACAAATACGCTTATGAAAGACTAATGATGGCACTTCATGACACTGAAGTAGAAAGGCTAATGGCTTTTGGAGTGGCTGGTCTTTCTGTGCTTGCTGATTCTTTAAGCGCTATTAAATATACTTACGTTAAGGCTATCAGGGATGAGCGAGGGCTTATAACAGACTTCGAAATAAAAGGAGACTATCCTCAATTTGGAAATGGTGACGACAGGGTAGATAATATTGCAATAGATATTGTAAGGGATTTCTACACTGATTTAAAAAAATGTACTGCTTACAGAAATGCTAAACATACACTTTCAATACTTACTATAACATCAAATGTTGTATATGGCAAAAAGACAGGCTCCACTCCCGATGGAAGAAAAATCGGTGATCCTTTTGCACCTGGAGCAAATCCAATGCATGGGAGGGACAAATTAGGGGCTCTGGCTGCTTTAAATTCAGTGGCCAAAATACCTTATGAATATTGTAAGGATGGAATTTCTCTTACACTTACTCTAGTCCCCAGTTCCTTAGGACGAGATACAAATTCAAGGCTGAATAACCTTGTAGCACTATTAGATGGATACTTTATACAAAGAGGACATCATATAAATATAAATGTACTAGAAAGAGTTGTTCTAGAAAGAGCAATGAAAGATCCATACAACTACCCGCAACTTACCATAAGAGTATCAGGTTATGCAGTTAATTTCATAAGACTAACACCTCAGCAACAAGAGGAAGTCATATCCAGAACTTTTCATGGTGCAATGTAAAATTAAGGAACCATCTTGGCCCTTTGAGACTTTTTTAAAACTCCTTAAATTTAAAAAAGACCTGTGTTTAAAAACAGGTCTTTTTCTATATTCTAATTATTATTTTGCCTTTTCAGGATGTAAAACCTTATATATTACTCCAATTCCTAAAGTGCCATAATCATTATTTCCCATACTGTATACTGTTCCATCTTCCATAACTGCTATAGTAAAATCTCCTCCACCTGATAATGACTTTGCTCCTTTTAATTTCTCTATTTCAACAGGAATTAATTTATTCTCACTTGTTCCATCTCCTAATTGCCCAAATCTGTTGTCACCCCACATCCATACTGTCCCATCAGATTTTATTGCTATTGAATGATTTCTGCCTGCTTCAACAGCAATAACATCCTCAAGTCCTTCAACCTGTACTGGCGACCTACTTCTTATAGTTGAGCCATTTCCAAGCTGTCCAAAGCTATTACCTCCCCATGCCCATACAGTACCATCTTCTTTTAATGCTAAGACATGTGACATACCTGATGATATTGCTATAATATCTTCTAAGTTCACAACTTGAACTGGAATATTACTGGTGTTTTTTGAAGATCCAAAACCCAACTCACCATTTAAATTATATCCCCATGACCATACAGTTCCATCTTCTTTTAATGCGATTGTATGATCTTTTCCCGCTGATATTGCAATTACGTCTGTTAAATCAACGGCTTTTTCGCTTTCAAAAAAATGGTCTCCAGGTGCTATTTTATAAGTTTGAGCTGAATTGCCTAACTGACCCCAATGATTATCTCCTGAAGAATATACTCCTTTGTCTTCACCTATTCCTACAATATGTCTGTCTCCTACTGCTATTTTCTCAAAATCTTTATATATTAATATTTCCTGAGGTAAATATCCATCAATAGCTGCATTTTGGGTTGCATACATCATTACAGTTCCATCTTTTCTTATCACTGCTGTCCTTGCCAAACCAGATACTATATCATACACTTCAGATTCTGTTTCAATTTTAAATGGTGTAAAACTAATTTTTTCATTATTATCTGACGGTGTATTATCTACTAATTGAAGTCTGTCATTGTGACCCCATGCCCATAAATTACCTTCTTCATCCATTGCAACAGAATGCCTTAACCCTGATACCACTTTCTTAATTCCAGATAACTCTGTTATTTTTACAGGATCTTCTCTAAAGTTAGCTTTTCCATTTCCTAGCTGTCCATATTTATTATAACCCCAACTCCATAAGGTTCCATCATGTTTTAAAACTGCCATATGGTTTTCACCAACAGATATTGATCTTACAGAAGATAAATCCTCTACAATTGAAGGAGTATTATTTGCGTCAGTAGTTCCATTGCCCAACACTCCATAGTTGTTTTGCCCCCATGTCCAAACAGTTCCATTATTCTTTAATACAGCTATGTAAGTACCAGCAATATCCACAGATTTAATATGGTCAATTTCCTCATATTTTTTGGGAGTATCATAAATAGACACTTCTATATCCCCCATCATTCCATACTCATTATTTCCCCACATCCACAAAGTTCCATTTTCTTCAAGAGCTGATGATACATTTTCCCCTGCTGCTAAAGATTTTATATTTGAAAGTTTCTCTATCTGAATAGGTGTTGTAACCTTTTCTAGCTCTCCATTTCCTAACTGACCAAACGATCCATCTCCCCATGCCCAAACTGTCTTATCTTCTCTAAGAGCTAATACATGGTTTTGACCTACTGCTATTTTAACAACTCCATCCAGCCCATCTACCATAACTGGAGTATTTCTGTTTATACTAGTTCCATCTCCAAGCTGACCATTTCTATTGTTTCCCCAGGCCCATACAGTACCATCTCCTTTTAATATCACAGAAAAATCACTTCCAGCCTCAATAGCCTTTACACCTGACACCCCTTCAACTAAAACAGGTGTATACCTTGTTATCGTGGTCCCATCTCCTAACTGATTGTTGTTGTTTCTCCCCCATGTCCAAACAGTTCCATCTTCCTTAAGTGCAATTGAATGCTCATCTCCAGCTGAAACTGCAACTGCTTCATTAAAATTCTCTATTCTTACTGGATTAACTCCACATCCATCCCATCCTATTCCCAATCTTCCATAACTCTCCTCACCCCATGTCCATACTGTACCGTCATACTTTAAAGCAATGGTGTGTTGCTGCCCACATTCAACCTGAACATAATCATTTCTTGCTTCTTTTGGAAATTCATTAATCACACGCAATATATATCTTTTTATTAAAACATAATCTGTTGAATCAATTACATTATCACCATCAACATCAGCTGACCACAACTTATCTTTAACAGCAAAATCAGAATTAATATCTAGTATGTACCTACGCAATAAAACAAGGTCGATTGAATTTATTTTCCCATCCCCATTTAAGTCACCAATTTTGCCCATAGGCATTGAAATACTAAACAAATCACCGTCTTCTGACTTATCAGTTTCCTTTTCTGCTAAAACAGATGTACTTATAGCAGAAAAAAGCAAACTGATTAAAACCAATCCCATTAAAAATTTCTTAAGCATTTTTTCTTTTCCCCCTTAAAATAATTAAGCTATTCTCTTATAAAATGTTATAGAAAATATCTTTTGCTGGACGAACAAAATATTAACATTTAATTTACTTAGGAATTCTTAAAATATTACTTACACTATTATTTCACTACAGACCTTATTTGATGCCAAATAGACCCCATGAAAAGCGGAAGCAATTTTCCATTTAATTGAATTGAACCTACGCAAAATAATGTAATTATTTTATGTAACCATACTATAATATTAATACAATTTAAGTATAACTTCAACAATTAAAAGCAATGTTTTACAGAGACAAAATCAATGTTTTAACAAAACTCCGTTTACAGTTTATAAAAGTGGTATAAATATATTAGAAATTAATAAATATATAATAAAAGGAGGAAGTATTATGAATATGGATTTAAATAAAAATAATCGTGAGCAGTGGAAATCCCGTTCTGGATTTATATTGGCTGCTATTGGTTCAGCTGTTGGTCTTGGTAATATATGGGGGTTTTCTTACAATCTTGGTCAAAGCGGAGGTGCAGCATTTCTTCTAATTTATATAATTTGTATTATTCTTATTGGATACCCTATTATGATGGCAGAATTTACAATTGGTCGTTATTCTCAAAGTGATGCAGTTGGATCTTTTCAAAAGATAGCCCCAGGTAAACCCTGGGTTATTGGTGGATTTATGGGTGTTTTTGCTGCATTCTTCATTATGTCTTTCTATCCTGTTATAGCAGGATGGGTAACACGATATTTTGGAGTTTATCTTACAGGCGGCTTTGAAACATCAGCAGAAAATGATTTTATCGGATTTATTTCAGGCACTACTGGCCCATTAATCTGGCACTTTATATTTGTTGCACTAACAACAGCTATTGTTTTCTTTGGAGTTCAAAAGGGTATTGAAAAGTCAAATAAAGTTTTAATGCCGCTACTTGCTCTGTTTTTATTAGTTTTGGCAATATACAGTCTTACTCTTGGTGGTGCCACTGAAGGCCTTCGCTTTATGTTCTCTCCAACATGGGATTCATTAACAAATCCTTCTGTTTATCTGGCAGCATTAGGTCAGGCTTTCTTCTCTTTAAGTCTTGGAATGGGGGCTCTTATAACCTATGCCAGTTACCTTAAAAAAGAAAACAAGCTGCCAGGGGCTGCTGCAAGCATTGTTGGATTTGATACACTACTTGCAATAGTGTCAGGTATAATGATTTTTCCTGCTGTATTTTCATTTAATATAGATCCTGCTGGCGGAACTGGTTTAGTATTTATGACTTTGCCAAATGTCTTTATTGAAATGGGCAGAGTAGGTGTCATATTTGGATTCTTGTTTTTCTTATTACTCGGAGTTGCAGCCCTTTCATCTGCAATTTCACTTTTAGAAGTACCAGTATCCTATATTATGCGACGACTAAATTGGTCTAGAAGATTAACAGTTATTGTGGTTGGTTTGGCAATTTATATAATAGGTGTTCCTGTTGCCTTATCAATCGGACCACTTAGTCACATAACCATATTTAATTTGGGTTTAATGGATTTAGCAGAGTATGTGTCCTTTAATCTTCTCCTTCCTCTAGGAGGTCTTATAATAAGTCTATTTGTGGGATGGGGCTGGAATAAATCAGCTGTATTAAGAGAATCAGACTTTGGCCAAAGTGTTGTTGGCACCATATGGATTTGGCTTTTAAGAGTAGTCTCCCCTTTTATTATTGTATTAATATTCTTATCTTCAATAGGCATTATAGGATCTTAAATTTGCATAAAATAGACATTCATAAACAAAAAGTTCATGAATGTCTATTTTATCTTATTCTAAACTCCACCACTTGTTTTAAACTCATATTTCTATATTTTTATATCTTTTGTCGGCCATCTTTAATAGTATAAAAATGCCTATTAAAAGCATTACTAAGTTCATAAAAAATAAACTAGTGTAAATAAACCATTCTCTATACCTAAATAAAATCATTCCAATAGAAAATACTGTGATAAATCCAAAATATCCCATAGATATAATCAATCCAAACAGACCATTTAAATTTGTTTTTACTGCTTCATGAGGATTAGTCCAATTAAGTTTTGGATTAATTAAATCTATAATCAAATCAAGTATAGTTATTATAGCAGAAGACATTAAAGCTATAATAAATAGTACAGGCAACTTTAAAATAGATACATTAAGAAAGACAACCATAAGCAAACCTATAAATACAATACCTGCTAATGATATAGCAATTCCATGATAAAACTTTGATAATATTTGTTGTCTAGGTGATACAGGAATAATTTTAGATATCCAAAAGCACTGTCCTTCTCTTGAAAGTGAGGTAGATGCAACAATATTCATACTTGAAGTTAAAATCATTACTGCTAAACCACCAAGTAAAATGTATATTTGAGTTTGTTGATCTAATGACATTTCTATTATTTTTCCTATTGCTCCATCTTGCTGCGTAACCAAAGTCATTATAACCATTATAGGCATAACAATAATACCTGCTAACCCATTCATCATAAACACCGGAGACCTAAGTAGCAATTTCCATTCTCTTAAAAAAAGAGCTTTAATAGGGCTTAATACTTTCATACTTTTCATTTTTATTATTTTTTTCTTTTTAGCTCCATTATCATGTCCTGAAAGAAGTCCCTTATAAAAAGCTTTGTTACCTATCCATAACATAGCTGCAAAAAGAAATATTGACACAAATATAAAAAGAAAAAAATACTTTGCGCCTTCCATTCCCTCCCGTGCTACTCCAAAAGTAGCCCAGATAGCAGGAGGAAACCTTCTTCCTATTTCCTCAATAAGCCAAGCTGGAATTTGTGTAATATCTTCAATATCAGAACCTTCTCCCTTTATTAACTTCTGTATGAAAAAATTTGCACCGAGCCCAATTATTAGTCCCACAAAACTCATAAATACAATTATAATGTCCTTACTTTTTTTTATGTTGATAAACCTCATTAATATAGTTACAAGTACTGAGGATAATGCCAATGGAATAATCGGAAGAGATAAAACGGTTACAAGGCCTTTTATCCAGTAAAATAAGCCCTGTCTCATACCAATACCATATATTATAATTGCAGGAATAACCATTGGAAGTGCAATCAGGTACTCATTTAAAATCATGTTTATAAACTTACTTCCCATAACCTGATAAGGTTTTAAAGGAAGTGGTACTAAAAATTCAAGGTCATTTGAAAAATAAAATGCAGAAAGTATATGAAAAACTCCAAAGAATAAAAGAAAGAAACTAGCACCTAAAAAAGCTATTGCAAGAACTGTTTCAGGCTGCCCCTGTTCCTTTAGTGTAATATATGTACCAAACATAAATATTGAAAAAAATACAAACATACATCCAAATCCAAAAATGGCCCCAAGCATTACCAGTATAGGTTCCCAGAGCTTCTTTTTTTCTTTTGTGAATCGATACTTTAAAACAGATATACCCAAAGCGACATTAATATTTAATTTTATTAACTTCAAAAATGTTTTCATTTTTCTGTCAACTCCAAAAATATATTTTCAAGGCTGTCTGCCGTATCACCTTTTTTAAGTTCCTCTAAAGTTCCAATAGCAATTAACTTGCCTTTATTTACTATCCCTATTCTATCACAAAGCTTTTCTGCCACTTCTAAAACATGAGTGGAAAAAAACACAGAATTGCCCTTTTCACAATGCTTTCTCATTAAATCTTTTAAGAGATGTGCAGACTTTGGATCAAGTCCAACTAGAGGCTCATCTAATATCCATAAATCAGGTTCGTGAATTAAGGCACCTGTTAAAACTATTTTTTGTTTCATTCCATGTGAATAACTTTTTATTATGTCTGTAGCAGCTTCTTCTAAACTAAACATTTTTAAAAAATACTCTATTCGCTCTTGTCTTTTTTCAAGGGAAACTCCATAAACATCTGCCATAAAATTAAGATATTCCATACCTGTAAGTTTGTCATAAACATCAGGATTATCTGGCACATATCCAATTCTTTTTTTTGCTTCTATAGTATCTATACTGTTATCAAAGCCCTTAATTTTTATACTACCGCTATCAGGATTAAGGAGGCCAATTATCATCTTTATTGTAGTTGTTTTTCCAGCGCCATTTGGACCTAGAAATCCAAATATTTCACCGGGCTTTACATCAAAAGTCATACCATCTACTGCTTTTATGGTTCCTTTTTTATAACTCTTAGAAAGATCTTTTATCTCAAGCATAGTTCATCCCCTTTAGCATTGTTTTTATTATTACTTATATTATCATTTTTTGCTTAATAAATAAACTATTTGTTTTATAAAAAAAGACTGCTGCATACCACTAAGTTATGCAACAGTCTTTTTATCTAAACTTATTTATCTAAAGGGTAGTTTTCCCTTTGTTTATAGTGTGTGTGTAAAAGCTTATGTGCTTTATGACCTCCTGGCTCTCCTAAGAATTCACTATAAAGAGCTTTTATTTTTGGATTTTCATGAGACTTTCTGATAGGAAGATCTCTGTCCTCTTCATATATTGCCTTAGCTCTTTCAGTTCTTAAGTCAATCCAGCTTCTTACGTCTGATGGCTGTATAGGCTGTCCTCCACCATTAACACATCCTCCTGGACATGCCATGATTTCAATAAAATGATATTCTGCCTCACCTGCTTTTATTCTATCAAGAAGCTTTCTTGCATTACCCAAACCATGAGCTACAGCAGCCTTTAAAGTAAGTCCTGCAACTTCAATTGTGGCTTCCTTAATTCCCTCAACACCTCTTACCTGATTGTACTCAACATTTTCAATAGACTCACCGCTTAGCACTTCTGCTACCGTTCTAAGTGCAGCTTCCATAACTCCACCTGTTGCTCCAAAAATAACTGCTGCCCCTGTTGCTTCACCCATAGGGTCGTCAAACTGTCTTTGTGGAAGATCTTTAAAGTCAATACCTGCTTCTTTTATCATCTTTGCAAGCTCTCTTGTAGTTAGTACCACGTCAACATCAGGATGTCCTGTAGCAGCCATTTCAGGTCTTTGTGCCTCAAATTTCTTAGCTGTACAAGGCATAATTGAAACTACAAATACCTTTGAAGGATCTATTCCCATTTTCTCAGCATAGTAAGATTTTAATACTGCTCCAAACATTTCATGAGGTGATTTACAACTTGAAAGATTATCTAAAAACTCAGGATAATTGTGCTCACAGAATTTTATCCACCCAGGACTACATGATGTTATAAGAGGAAGTTTCCCACCATTTTTTATCCTGTTTATAAGCTCTGTTCCCTCTTCCATTATAGTTAAGTCAGCTGCTGTATCAGTATCAAAAACCTTGTCAAATCCTAAACGCCTCAAAGATGCAACCATATTGCTTGTTACTCTTGAGCCTATTGGCATTCCAAACTCTTCACCTAGAGCAACCCTTACTGCTGGTGCAGTCTGAACCACAACATGCAGGTCCGGATTAGCCAAAGCATCCCATACCATTTCAGTACCATCTTTTTCTCTTAATGCTCCTACTGGACATACATTAATACATTGTCCACACATAACACATGGAACTTCATTAAGTGACTTATTAAATGCAGAAGATACTATTGTCTTAAATCCTCTTTCGTTAGTATCAATAACAGAAACCGTCTGAACATTCTTGCACATGCTTACACAACGCCTGCACAATACACACTTATTTGGATCTCTAACAATTGAAGGTGAAAGTTCATCAAGAGAATAGTCATATGATTCTCCCTCAAATCTAATGTCTTTAATATTAAGATCTTCTGCCAGTCTTTGTAATTCACAATTTCTACTTCTTACACAAGTCAAACACTTTTTATCATGATTGGACAAAATAAGCTCAAGGGTTACCTTTCTAGCTTCCCTTACTGATGGAGATTGAGTATAAATTTCAAGTCCTTCTGAAACAGGGTATACACAAGCTGCCTGAAGGCTTCTTGCTCCCTTGACTTCTACTACACACATGCGACAGGCACCAATTTCATTTATTTCCTTAAGGAAACAAAGAGTAGGTATAGCTATATTAGCTTCTCTTGCAGCTTCTAATATAGTATAGTTTGCTGGCACTTGCAACTTTCGGCTATCTATAGTAATGTTCACCATTTCCATATTTAAACTCTCCTTTCCATTAAACGTTCTTAAATATGGCTTTGAATGGACATTTCTCCATACAAATACCACATTTTACGCATTTTTCTTGATCTATAACATAAGGAGTTTTCTTGTCTCCACTTATTGCATCTACCGGGCACTGTCTTGCGCATATGCCACAATTTTTACAAGGCTCAGTACTTATTACATACTGCATCATAGACTTACATACTCCGGCAGGACATTTTCTGTCTTTTACGTGAGCTGTATATTCATCTCTAAAATATGTCAATGTACTGATAACAGGATTTGGAGCCGTCTGACCTAATCCACATAAAGCAGATGCTTTTATGTTCTTTGCTAGTATTTCAAGCTTTTCTACGTCTCCCTCTTCTCCTTTTCCACCAGTAATACGTTCTAAAATTTCAAACATTCTTTTAGTTCCAATACGACATGGTGGACATTTTCCGCAAGATTCATCTACTGTAAACTCTAAGAAAAACTTTGCAATATCAACCATACATGTATCTTCATCCATTACAATAAGTCCACCTGAACCCATCATAGAACCTAATTGAATTAGTGAGTCATAATCCACCGGTGTGTCAAGATGACTTGCAGGAATACATCCTCCTGAAGGTCCACCTGTCTGAGCTGCCTTATACTTTTTACCATTAGGTATTCCACCACCAATTTCATATACAACTTCCCTTAAAGTGGTACCCATTGGAATCTCAACTAGACCTGTATTATTTATCTTACCACCAACAGCAAATACCTTAGTACCCTTACTTTTCTCAGTTCCTATCTCTGAAAACCACTGCGCACCTTTTAGTATAATTTGTGGAATATTAGCGTATGTCTCTACGTTATTTAGTATGGTAGGTTTTTGCCACAAACCCTTTACTGCTGGGAAAGGTGGTCTTGGTCTTGGTTCGCCTCTATAACCTTCTATAGAAGTCATAAGAGCAGTTTCTTCACCACAAACAAATGCTCCTGCACCAAGCCTAATTTCCAAGTCAAATTCAAAATCTGTTCCTAATATATCCTTACCTAAAAGACCATATTTTTTTGCATCTTCAATTGCAATTTTAAGCCTGTTAACTGCAATAGGATATTCTGCTCTTACATAAACATAACCCTGATTTGCGCCAATAGCATAACCAGCAATAGCCATAGCTTCAATAAGACAGTGAGGATCACCTTCTAATATACTCCTGTCCATAAATGCTCCAGGGTCACCTTCATCTGCATTACAACAGACATATTTCTGATCATTTTGCTGCTTTGCAGCAAAATCCCATTTTATACCTGTAGGGAATCCACCGCCCCCTCTTCCTCTTAGGCCTGAATCTTTAATAGTATCAATAACTTCCTGAGGCTTCATTTCAGTTAAAACCTTACCTAGCGCCTTGTATCCATCAAAAGCAATATACTCTTCAATACTTTCAGGATTTATTACTCCACAGTTTCTAAGTGCAATTCTAAGCTGTTTTTTGAAAAAATCAGCACTATCCAAAGATTTATCAGAATTATCACCATCTTCACCATGAAGAAGTCTTTTTACAAGTCTTCCCTTAACTAAATGTTCCTCAACTATTTCCTTTACATCTTCAACTGTAACCATTGTATACATCGAACCCTCAGGATAAACCACAACAATAGGGCCTTCTGCACAAAGTCCAAAACAACCTGTCAACACAACTTTAACTTCATCTTGAATTTTGCTGTTTTCAAGTTGTGTTTCAAATTCTGTTATAATTTTATCAGATTTTGAAGCTGTACATCCAGTACCGCCACAAACAAGAACATGCGATCTATATAATTGCATTTATAACCCTCCTCTACAAAAATAAAAATCTCAGGGCATGGAGCCCCTTCGCTTTTAAGTCTTTCACTACGTTCTAAGACTTCTTACTTTTTGTCTGCCTCTCCAATTGTATAATCATTACACACTCTTCCATTTACAATATGCTCTGCAACTATACGTACAGCTTTTTCAGGAGTCATATTTACATAAGTTACCTTGTTGCCTTCCTTGTCTACAATCTCAACCATAGGTTCTAGTCTACATACTCCAATACAACCAGTCATTACTACTGATACGGTATTTATATTTCTTTTTCCTAGTTCTTCAACAAAAGCATTCATAACAGGTCTAGCTCCGGCAGCAATACCGCATGTAGCCATACCTACCACAATTCTCATTTCCTGATTAGTTGACCTTAAACTAACTTTTTCCAAGGCCTTTTTTCTTATTTCTTCTAACTCAGCTATGGATTTCATCCAATACACCTCCAAAAATAATCTTTATACCCTCGTCTATATACTCACCAATCCATTTAATTACTTCATATTGAGTAATGGGAACTTCTCCCATGGTCTTCTTTATGTCATATGAATTAAAAACAAAACATTCTTTTTGATTGTCCATGTTTAACACATATTCAACATCTGGCTGTGACATAATAAGAGTTGTAATAGTTTGAGCTAAATCCCCCAAAGGTAGCCTGTCAATGTGAGATATCTTAAAACAAGCCTTAATAACAGTGCCCACATTCTTCTGTGAATTTATGTTAAGTTCCCCTGAGGCACTTTTTGCAGATGCCTCAAAAAGTGAAATACCAAGCCCCACTTTTCTAGTAGTTCTTGTGGTCTTAAATGGGCTTTTAACCTCTTTTAAAAAATCCTCATCCATTCCTATACCGTTATCTTTAATTGTTATTTCCAGTATGTCAATTTCAGGACGGGCACATATTATTATATCTATTCTGTCAGATTTTGCAGAAAGTGAATTCTGCACAATATCCATTACGTGCAAAGATAAATCTCTCATTATTCTTTATACTTTTTAATAATTCCTTCCACATCATCAGGTCCAATTCTTCCATAAACATCTTCGTTAACTGTTATAACCGGAGCTAATCCGCATGCACCTATACATCTACATGCTTCAAGTGAAAACAATCCATCTTCAGAACACTGATCTACGTCAAGACCGAGTTTCTCCTTAAGTTTATCTAAAATCTGACCTGCTCCTTTTACATAACATGCAGTACCCATACATACCTGAATTTTATATTTTCCCTTTGGATTTAATGAAAACTGTGTATAAAATGTCACTACACCATAGACTTCTGAAAGTGAAACTCCAAGACCTTCTGCAACCATCTTTTGAACTTCAATAGGAAGGTAACCATAAAGTTCCTGCGCTTCATGCAATACAGGAATTAACGCCCCTTTTGTCTCCTTGTGCTTTTTAATAATTTCCTGTAGCTTTTCATCCCTTTCGTCTACTTGGCCACAACAACAGCAATTATTTGTACTCATTTCATCAATAACCCCCTAACAGACAATTGTTTAATTATTTGAAAAAAATGTATGTTAACATTTTAACAATAACCCTGATAATTATAACAAAATTTTTATAAACATTCAATATGTTTTACTAATATATTTGATATTTAATAGAAATGAGATAGCTTCTCAATTTAAGTATTTATAAGGCTTAAAGAAGATTTACTGCAATTAAAAAATTGTATACAGTATTCTTTTGATTGCCATTATGTTAATTTATCCATTACTTAAAGTTTTTATAAGACACTCTACACTTATTTCATCAAGCTCAATGTAGTTTGTAGCTTCAAGAATATCTCCTAATGTATGAGCATCAGATGACTGGATAAAATTATATTTTTCAAGATTATTTTTTTTTACATATTTCTCTTTATCTAATGCTTTAGATATTTCAAGATATTTAATGCCTAAATAATCTGGTATCGCTCCAAGATTAGAAACTATGCTGTATGAATCCCTATCAATGTGGGCAGGTATCACTACACCATTTAGCATATTAACTTGTTTAAAAACATCTTCAATACTTAAATTTGAAGCTGTTAATAATAGTCTTTCAATGTGTTTTACAATATTGTCCTCTTCGTCCATAACAATCTGCTCCCCAAAAATATCCTCCCTGTTTTTAATCTTAGGAAGACTATCATAGACAATACATTGCATTTTTAAGGCATCACAAACACTATGAAAGAGACAAATAAGATGCACCTCTTCTCTTGTTTCTAACTCCATTGCAGGAACTACAATAACTCCTTTTTGTTTACCACAGTTTATAACTGACTGACAGTTTTCAACAGAATTGTGATCGGTAACTGCAATAATATTTAGTCCTTTTATATAAGCCATGTTGACTATGTTGTTTGGTGTCATTTCATTTTGTGCACAAGGTGAAAGGGTGGAGTGAATATGCAAGTCATAATAAGCCTTCATAAAAGCTTACCTGCTTCACATGCCACTTTAAAACTGTCTTTATTTGTGCTAAGTATTGCAACACCTTCTTCAGATGCTTTATTTACCGTTGCCTCCTCAACACTTATACCCTCAGGAATAATTATACATGGTAATTCCGCCAACAAGGCAACGGCTACTATATTTAAATGGGTATGAACTGTTATCCATGCATCTCCTTTTTTTGCCTTAGACATAACAAGACTTAAAAGGTCACATATATACATACCTGTTATTTCTTTATTTAAAGTTTCTTCACTTGTAAGAACGTTCATTTCAAAATGTTTAGCAAATTCCTCAACTTTCATATATTTAATCTCCTCTATTATTATAAATCCTTGTCCATAACGGGAGGCATTTTACCTTCTAGCTCCATCATCTGAACAGCAAGATTTCTAACTTTTTCTCTTAGTTTAAAAATACAGTCTGTTTCATTTGCATTCCCTCTTACTATATCTTCTGCAAGTGCCCTGCAACTAGGTGCTCCACACGCACCACAATCCAGCCCAGGAAGCCCCCTATTTATTCTCTCTAACTCTTCAAGTTTTCTCATTGCAACAGCCATATCTTTATCAAGTTTCATAACAGGCTTATATTCAAAATTTCCCTTCCAAAGCAGATCATAACCATAATCATTATCACACTGTGTACAAGTACTTTTTGTTTTTGCTTCATCAATTATTTTCTTTATCCTTGTTTTAGCAACATAAAGATTTTCAACTGTCAAAGGTCCTCCTAAGCATCCACCCGGGCAAGCAAGAGTCTCAACAAAATCCACATCTTCTAACTTATCATCTTCTAGCTGTTCTAAAATAGTTATAACATTGTGAATACCATCAACTGCAAGGAAATTATCAGTTCCTAGTGCAATACTTTCCCCTCCGGAGTTTGCCCACCTAATACCAACAAAACCCGATTGACCTAAAGGCTCTACATTTTCTATCTCATTTAAGTTTGTCAAAATTTTCAAATAAATATCTGATATAGAGATAGCTCCATCAACAAATGATTTTTCTTTTTCATAGGGTGCTTTGATACTTGTAACTTTTGCTGCACAGGGCGTTATAAAAAAAACACCTATATCACATGGAGAAATATCCATCGTCTTAGAAAATTCATCCTTTACTATTTTTGCAGCAAGCTCCATAGGTGACTCAATTTTTAAAATATTGTCAATAAGACTTGGAAATCTAACCTGTATTAGCCTTACAACAGCAGGACAGGCAGAGGATATAAGGGTCTTTTTATTTCCATTCTTATGAATAATCTTTTTTGTTTCAGATGTTACTATTTCAGCTGCTTTTGCAACTTCATAAACATGATCAAAACCACACTTTTTAAGTGCTGTAAGTATATGATCTCTTGATTCTACCGTTTTAAATTGTCCATAAAGAGTGGGTGCAGGTATTGCTACTTTATATTTAAAATCGTTTATTTTTTCAAATGGATCAGTTATAGCTTTCTTTGCATGATATGGACATACCCTTATACATTCTCCACAATCAATACACCTTTCATTTATTATCCTTGCCTTACTCTTTCTTACCCTAATAGCTTCTGTGGGGCATCTTTTTATGCAATTGGTGCACCCCATACATTTATTTTCATCTAAAGTAACTGAGTGAAAATACATATTACTCCCTCCTTACCCACTGTTTAAGAAAGTTAGCTCATAGAAACTTACGTTCCTTTGGATGTATGCTTCACATCCTTACCCAACTCCTTAAATCGGTAAAAGTTCAAAACCCACCATAGGAATTTTTAAAAAATCATATTTTAATAAATTCCTTCACTTTAAAAAAAACAGTAATTTCCAGAAGGGTACCCTTTCCAATTTGGGATGTTATATTAAATATGTCAGAATATTTTTTTATATTGGGCAATCCCATTCCAGCTCCAAATCCTTTTTCTCTTATTTCGTCTGATGCAGTTGAATAACCTTCCTGCATTGCCAAGTCTATATCCGGTATTCCCGGTCCATCATCCTTAATTTTTATAAGTATCTTTTCCTCATCAATTTCGACAAAAGCCCGGCCTCCTCCAGCATGAATAACAACATTCATCTCAGCTTCATACATTGAAACAGCTGTTTTCTTAATTGCCTGAGGCTCAACTCCAAGTTGTATAAGAATTTTTTTTACATTGCTAGATGCTTCTCCAGCAACTGCAAAATCATTTGCCGGTATAACATACTCCTTGGAAATTATACCTTCTTTCAATCCCAGACACCTCTTCCTGTAACTCCTGCACTGTACAATTTACCACAAGCAATAAACATAGGGTGCTTAGTTGTTAATATAGTCATACCCATTTCTCTTGCTAAATCAACTATTTTCTCCTCCGGATTCTTTCCCCTTACAAAAACTATTACCTTTATATCCATCATTTCAGCTGTTCTTACAACTTGAAGGTTTACAAGGCCTGTCAGTAAAACAACGTTTTCCTTCACATAAGCCATAACATCACTCATTAAGTCTGCTCCACAAGCCGAGTTAATATCCATGTCAAGATTCTCTTCTCCTGTCAAAACAACTGCATCTAAAACCCTTATAACTTCTCTTATTTTCATATTAATTAATCACCTCTAAATATAATTATACCACATTGTTAAGTTATAACAATGTGGTAATTAAAACATATCGCAGCGGAAGCTGCAATCAAAGTAGTAAGTTCCGCTGCGATAAACAGAGGAACTATATCTTCTAAAAAGTTTGCTAAAAAAGCAAACTTTTTGAGAAGAATAGTATATCCCGTGTTATTTATAAAATGAACTTCCTCCCAAAAACTCCCTTATTATAGAATTCATCGGTATCTCTTTGGGATCTATTGTAACAAAATTTCTCAAAAACTCTATAAGCCTTCTAGCTTCTGAGTATTCAGGTTGTGAACAATCAACATCTGCTAATAATGGCTCTGCAAGTGTTTTTAATACACCTAGCTCATATATTAATGAAGAGTTAAACATTATATCGCTTTCCTCCTGAAATGGAAAAATGTTTTTCTCCTCACCTCTTCTTACAGAAGGCCATCTTTTCATTGTATTTATAGCACTACATCCTCTAAATTGAAAATCCCTTACTATCCTTCTTATAATCCTTGTATCTGTAGTTGGTATTCTATTGTGATCGTCTATATTCATGGAAGTTAATGCACTTACATACACTTTAAATTTACTATCTTTTGGTATAGACCATGTTAATTTATTATTAAGACCATGTATACCTTCAATTACAAGAAGCTGATCTTCATCTATTTTTAGTTTTCTGGTTTTATTCTCCTCCCTGCACCCGTTAGGAAAATTAAATATGGGTATTTCAACTTCTTCACCTTCTATAAGCCGAGCTAGATGCTCATTAAACAATTTTATATCGATGGCCTCTAAAGCTTCAAAATCATAATCACCAGTTTCATCTTTTGGAGTATGTTCCCTATTAACAAAATAATCATCTAAAGACACTGTAACAGGCCTTAGTCCATTTACTCTAAGTTGTATGGAGAGCCTATGGGCAAAAGTAGTCTTTCCTGAAGATGATGGCCCAGCAATTAACACCACTTTTTTCTTGTGCTTGTTAAAAGCTATCATATCTGCTATTTGTGCAATTTTCTTTTCCTGTAGTGCTTCTGCAATTCTTATCAGTTCATTTATGCAACCATTCTTAACGATATCATTTAATGCTCCAACATTAGCAACTCCAAGTATGCGTACCCAGTTTTTATATTCTTTAAAAATGCTAAACAACTTCTTTTGTTCTTTAAATTTAGGTATTTCTTCAGGTTTTGAATTATCAGGAAACATCATTATCACCCCTGAGTAATAATGCTTTAACTCAAAATACTTCAAATACCCAGTATCAGGAACCATATATCCATAAAAATAATCTTCAAAACCATCACAATCATATATAGTTACATAGGGCTTAGTCCTGTGCTCTATGGCGTGGTACCTATCCATCCTGCCGATTTTTCTAAACATCTCTTTGGCATCATCTAAAGACATTATCTTTTTTATAAATGGAATTTTTAAATCTACAAGTTCTCTCATTCTATCATTAATCTTTTCTACTTCTTCTTGTGTAAGTTCAGTTTCTCCATTTATCTCACAATAAATGCCTTTACTTATAGAATGAGATATAACAACTTTTCTGTCAGGAAAAATATCGTTTACAGCCTTTATTAGTATAAAACTTAAACTCCTTCTGTATATCCTTTTCCCATCTCCATTTGTCAAATCAATAAATTCTACACTGCAACTATCATATAAATGATAGCTCAATTCTTTAATATCATTATTTACTTTTGCCGCAACTATAGCTGATTTAAAGTCCTTATCATAATCTTTACTTAGTTCTAGAAGAGAAATTCCTTCAAAAACCTCTCTCTCACTATTATCCGGAAAAGTTACTTTAATTAAATTCATATTTTTTTCTTCCATAAACATTAACCCCTTAACGTATAAATTATTGTATTTCTATGGAATAATCAATATATACTACAGCAAACCGCAAAAACTTTAAAAGTCATCAGTATAAACCTTTAGTTAAAATACGATATTCTATATATATAATAAAAAATCCTCTTTTATAATAATAAATATTAGTTCGTAGGTAAATGAAATAAATGTTAAGAAAAATATGTACCCTAGTTTGTATAATGAATTGACAGGATAATAGTCAATAATATAAAATAAAACCTGTTTGAAACTTTAAAATATATTGTAGTATGAGGTAAAAAGATGAATATAAAAGATGTTATATCAAAAGAAGTAGAAAGACGAAAAACATTTGCCATTATATCCCACCCTGACGCCGGTAAAACAACCCTTACTGAAAAACTGCTGCTTTATGGAGGAGCAATAAGACTTGCAGGCTCAGTAAAATCTAGAAAAACAAATAAATATGCAGTTTCTGACTGGATGGAAATCGAAAAACAGAGAGGCATCTCAGTTACATCTAGTGTTATGCAGTTTGAGTATAACAACCACTGTATAAATATACTTGATACTCCAGGCCATCAGGACTTTAGTGAAGACACTTACAGAACACTTATGGCAGCAGATAGTGCCGTAATGCTTATTGATGGAGCTAAAGGTGTTGAAGCACAAACAATAAAGCTTTTTCATGTGTGTAAAATGAGAGGCATCCCAATTTTCACCTTTGTAAACAAGATGGATAGGGCAAGTAAAGATCCCTTTGAACTTATGGAAGAAATAGAACATGTCCTTGGCATACGTTCATATCCTATGAACTGGCCTATAGGAACAGATGGAGATTTCAAAGGAGTCTATAATAGACAATTAGCACAAATCGAGTTGTTCGCAGGAGGCTCCCATGGTCAAAGTACAGTATCTTCAACAAAAGGAAATGTAGATGATAAAGTATTTTTAGACCTTTTAGGAGAACACTACTATAATAAGCTATGTGAAGAAATTGAGCTACTTGACATGGCCGGGGATCAATTCCATAAGAAAAAACTCTTATCTGGCGAACTTACACCTATATTTTTTGGCAGTGCAATGACAAACTTTGGTGTCCAACCTTTTTTAGAAGATTTTTTACAACTAGCTCCAAAGCCATCCATAAAAAGCTCTTCTGAAGGAGAGGTAGACCCAGAGAGTGACAGGTTTACAGGTTTTGTATTTAAAATACAGGCAAATATGAACCCTGCCCACAGAGATAGGCTAGCATTTATTAGAATTTGCTCTGGACGTTTTTCAAAAGGTCTTTCTGTCTTTCACGTACGGGAAGGCAAAGAAATCAAACTTTCCCAGCCACAGCAGTTTATGGCACAAGACCGTGTAATTGTAGAGGAGGCATATGCAGGAGATATTATAGGCGTCTTTGATCCGGGTATTTTTAATATTGGAGACACCTTGAGTGAAAGAAACAACAAATTAAAATTTGATGGAATACCCATCTTTCCTGCAGAACACTTTGCCAGGATAACTTCTTCTGATACAATGAAGCGAAAACAGTTTGTAAAAGGCATAAATCAACTTTCAGAAGAAGGCGCAATACAGGTCTTTAAACAAATTGACATAGGAATTGAAGCCTTAATCGTGGGTACTGTTGGAGCACTCCAATTCGAAGTATTAGAATATCGACTTAAAAATGAATACGGTGTTGATTTGCGTATTCAACACCTTCCCTATAAACATGCTCGCTGGATTTCAGACAATAGTATTGATCCAAGACAGCTTACTCTAACAAGTTCAACTGTGATAGTGCAAGACGAAGATGACAGATATGTTCTTTTGTTTGAAAACGATTGGGCAATTAATTGGGCACAAGAAAGAAATAATTCACTTGAATTATTAGATATTGCAAAAAAAGACATGTAATAGATTTAGGGGGCCTTTAGAGCCCCTTGTCTTTTTATTTCCAAAGGGACTATCTTGTCCAAGCTCCCTTAGGAATGCCTTAGAAATAACTTCATATTCTCAAGTACAAAATCCCGATGTTTTTACGGGTTTTGGACGATGAGAATTGGATGTTATTTCTTAGCCATTACTTAAAACCTAGGAACGCTGAAAATATAGCTTCCATTACTATTTCACTACATTCCTTAATCAATTACTATTTTCCCATCACCTTCTAATATTGCTTCACAAGCAAGCCTATAGCCTTTCTTTATCTTTTTGTCTCCTAATGTATTGATTTCAGCTTTCGTTGGTTCAGAAACCTTTCCATCAACAACCTTTACTATGCACTTTCCACATTTCCCCTTACCGTCACAAGGAGATTTAATTTTTATTTTATTTTTTTGGGCGATATCTAAAATAGTTTTTTTCTTTTTTATTTCTACTTCCTGAATAAATTTAACTTTACCAGACACAATTTAGCACTCCTTTAGCTTTTATCTTTAGAAATATATTCACTTTTTTATATATACCACATTAGCTTTATTTATATCGACAAAACAAATGATAATATTAAAAAAAGATGTAAATAATCATAATTAAGCAAATTGCAAGAAATCAAATTAAAGAAAACAGTAGTAAGCACTCTACGTACATCAAAGATAGATATAATATAGATTATAAAAAAGTTTATTTTTCTGCAAACTCTCAAAAAAAACAAATAATTAATTAAATATATTAATATGTTTTTAGTTGCATTTATAGGTTTTTTTGTATAGTTAGGTTTAGTAGTTTTTTCTTTATAACCTGTCTATTATCCCCAATATATATCTTTTTAATATCACATAGTCTGTTGAATCAATTTTTCCATCTCCATTAATATCAGCAGCCTTTTTACTATCATAAGAAAGCTCTGTTATTATGTTAAGTATGTATCTTCTCATTAAAACTAAATCCAAAGAATTAACAACATTATCTTGATTCAAATCACCAAGGGTAAAAGAGTTATGTGAATTTTTCTTTAATTCAATTGCTTTTGTCAAAACAGAATGAGCATCAACAATACCATATCCATAATAAGTTTTAGCTCCTGCCTCTTGAGTATTTTCAATTAATATTGATTTTATCTCATCTACAGTTAGTTCTTCATTAACAGTTTTCATTAAACCAATAACACCTGAAATATGTGAAGCTGCAAATGATGTCCCTGAGTCAAATGAATATTTATTATCAATATCAGTACTGTATATTGATACACCTGGTGCCATAACATCTAAAGACTCACCATAATTTGAAAATTCGGCACGTATCCTATTATAATCAACAGCACCAACAGAAATAACAGTACTGTGATTTGCAGGATAAGTAATAGTTGCATCTCCTGAATTTCCTATAGCAGCAACTATGACAGTTCCGTTTAAGTATGCTGTTTTACACACTTCTTCCATTCCTTGAGAGTATCTTGTTCCTCCAAAAGATATATTTATTATATCTATATTTTGTTCTAAAGCATATATTATACCTTGCTGAACTGAAAACAAAGTTCCCCTACCATATTTATCTAATACTTTTACGGGAATAAGAGTGGCATTATTCATAACACCTGAGACTTCTCCATAGCTTGCTATTATTCCAGCAACCCTTGTCCCATGTCCATGCTCATCCATTACTGTATCATCAATAACACTCATTCTAAATTCACTATCTACAAAATCATTTAAACTTTGATGGTTATAATCTATACCAGTATCCAATACAGCAATTCTAACCTTTTTATCCCCAGTAGTTATCTTCCAAGCATCTGGCAAATTTATCATACTATAGTTCCATGTTTGATTATCATTAATACTTGGAATAGAGCTTTCATTAATTGAGTATACATAATTTGGTTCAACATATTTAACTTTATATCCATTTTCAGAAAGAACTCTATTTACTTCCTCTATAGCTTTTGAGGCTGATGAATAGTTTTGTGAGTAATCTATCAATGTTATATTTCCTAAGCTTTTAATTACCTCCCTATTTTCAATAAAGCTTTGAACTCCATAAATACTTATTTTCTCATCAAAATCATTTAAGGAGTCAATTACTTTAAATCCATAGGTTTCTAGTAAGTGTTTCTTGCTTGATATAGTATATAATCTTAGTACATTATAATCATAATCTTCATCTACTGCTACTACAATTTGTCCTTCTATGTAATCTATTTCAGTTTCTTTCGCTAACGAGGGTGAAACAATAAAAATAAAAAAAATACATAAAGCTAATGAAAATATTCTAGTTTTCATAGATACTCCTCTTATAAAAGTAAAGTTTTTAATAACTTTTATTTTAATATTTAATATATGCTATTTCTTAATATAATAACCAAATATAATTATATAAGGAATGGCTTAGAAGTAACTTTGTATTCTCAAGGACATACTCCCGATTATTTAACGGGTTTTGGATGATAAGAATCGAATGTTATTTCTAAGCCATCACTAATAATTTCCAATGTCTTGTTGCTCAATTATATTTTCTCTTCATATTGACTCTTTACCTATTCCCATTTCGCCAGTAAAAACAATTCAAGTAATAAATGAAGCCCTACTTCTTATTGTTTTTAGTAATAAATTTATTACTCATTAAAATTTAATACTATTTGCTCTCTATAATCAAATTCTATAGTATTCCATTCAGCCAGTGACATTATCTCTTTTTTTATTGCCTCAGAAAAAGGATATGCATAACATATATCCTCATGAGAAACAGTACCAACAAACAACTTGTTTCCTATAAAAAAGCATAAGTCTTCTGGTGTTTTTTTTATATTTCCAAATTCATTTCCTTTACGTTCTCTTAAATATATATTATCAAAATGACTTTGAATAATAGTTTGAGCCTTTTTATCTGCCTTAAATAAAAAAACCTTCTTCTCGTGTCCTTTTGGTACATAGTAGCAAAACCAATGTTGAGTTTCTATAGTTTTAATATAAAACTGTGATAATCCCTCTAAAAATTTTATATATTCTTCTGACTGGGCATAATCTTTTATCGGACTCTCTGTAAGACTAAAGTATGTAGAGTATTTAAAGCATATATCTAACATAGCCATAAAACTTTTTTTTTCAATATTTTCTTTTAATTTTAGCATTTATTATTATTTCCTTTCTTAAAATATATTTTTACTCTTCTATTTATTTCCTTACAATTACAAGTTTCAGATAAATGTAAACTATGTTATATAAAATTTATTATTTGCTCTTTTCAATTACCTTCTATTAAAAAAGATACTAATTACATAGCCGTAGGCTAATTTATTAATTTTCATGCAACTGCCTACAATGAAATATTTCCCATTATAAGCAATTGCATTAATTTATATTCTACATCACCATATATACCAGCAATGTGCATCTCTAACTTGAGAACTATGATAATGATACCAATATCCGCTGCCTGCTCCATGGATTTCTGGTCCTATAAGATAACCACCTAAACCACTGCACAAGCCTCGAGCTAATGAATCACTTAAAGCAAAAACACCAACTGTCTTACTATTTAATCTCATAATTGCAAGAGCAATACTTCTATCAATAGCTATAGGAGCTACATAAATATTGCCGTCAAATCCAAGCATAGCCGGATAATACGGAATTCTTTTTCTTTTCATTTCATTTGCAGCATCTTGTGCTTTATCTGTGCATTGATAATTAACATTCCCAACAGTTATTGTTCTACCTGATACAGTGACTCTAGGGATTGCTTCTGCTTCTGCCTCTTTAAATATGTTAGTTATTGTACTAACTGCGGCTCTTGTTTTACTAACTAGATAATCTGTAATAGCTTTTACATGTGGCGAAACTCTATCCCAATTAAGAGCAAGAACTGTTGCAAGAGCTACTACTGCCGCTGCTGCTATAACTTGTCCCACTGTAGGTATTCCAAAACTCGGAAGAGCAACAATAAATGCATTTAGTGCATATAAAACTGCACTAGGTAGACCAAGTCTTGCTAAATCAGTATATACATTATAAGCTACAAAATCATATTCCATTACTTCATAATCTGGATCAACATATTGTTTATGATAATTCATCATTTGAATATCTCCAGATATTTCCATATTGCTTATGAAAAGACTTTTTTGCTCTGGTGTAAAGCTTTCATAAACTTCTTTCATCAACTGTCCAACTTCCTCATCACTAAGCTGTTTATATATTTCTGTTGTAGATCTTTTTGTAGTATAATTAATTTTGTCAATCACTATAGTTTCAAGTTCATTTCTCTGGTAATTATAAAGATAAATGGTTCTTAAGTTTTCTGTTTCAACTTCCATATTTCTAAAGTATGGAGTATCTTCATAAATTGTTACCTTTGGATATGTAACTTCTTGCATTGCTGAGTGTGAAAACTTCCCTACAGTTATTACAGGATTGAATATAAATGTAAATAACAGAGAAAAGCAAGCTAAAAATATTGCTAAGTTTTTTTTGTTCATCATTTAATCTCCTCTTATTTGTTTTTTGTATTTGTTTTACTAGCTACCTTAATTCAAAAAGATATATCTGTTTTTTTAACAACCAACTAATTAGTTAATTACCATAAATATTATATATATATATATATAATATCGTCAATAGTTTCTTTAATCATTTAATAATAAACAAAGGAGGAGCAAAATTCCCTTAATTGCAAAATCCTGATTTTTTATTTCAATAAGAAAAATTTATAGATTTCTCAAAAAACCACCACTTCAATGCAATTATTTTATTACTTAATTAAAAAAGAATATCTCAGAATAAAACAGAAATGCATATAGAAAGTATCTGAAATTTTTCTGCATTTATTTTTATTTATATATATTATCACTTTGTTATATATACCACTTAAGATTAATTTGTATCGAAAAAACACAGGATAATATTTAAAAAAGATGTAAATAATCATAATTGGGCAAATTGTAAAAATTCAAAGTACTAGAGTCGAAGGTAATTTAACCAAGAGGTAGGTATAGTGGATAAGGAAATAAAATTAAAAGATATAAATATGTTAGCCTTTGTAATTCAGACAATGATAGGTGTAAGACTATTAACTCTGCCAAGGGATCTTGTGGCAATAGCCAGTAACGATGCATGGTTGTCTGTTGTGGTGGCAGGATTATTAGCACTTATAATTGGGTATTGTTTTTATTGGCTTGGTGTAAAACATAGAGGTTTAAATATATCTCAAATAATGGAGGTAGTCTTAGGTAAATTTATAGGTAAGATAATGCAGTTATTTATTTTTGCATATATTATTTTATCTATAGGGCTTTCTGCAAGAACATTTAGTGATAGTATTCAATTATTTCTTTTAGATAAAACACCAAGAGTTTTGGTAATACTCATTATAATCTTTACCTGTGTATATTGTGTTTTTAAAGGCTTAAAAACTATTAGTATACTTTTAGACATTTTGTTACCTTTTATTATATTTTTTTTGATTTTGCTTTTATTACTTGCATCTACTAACATGGACATAGATAATATTCATCCTGTTCTTTATAGAGGAATCACACCTGTTCTAAGTGGATATGTAGAAATTGTCCACCCCTATTTAGGCTTAGGAGTTGTTGGATATGTGATGCCCTACTTTACTAACCCTGAGAAAACAAAAAAGTGGGTTTTTACAGGAGTTTTTGTTGTTACTTTATTTTATGTTGCTATAGTTTTAATGTGTATTATGGTTTTTGGAAGTAAAGAAATAAATGAACTTGTTCATCCAACAATCATTTTATCAAAAACTATTGAACTGGAAGCACAATTATTTGAAAGAGCTGAAAGTCTTTTTATAACAGCCTGGATACCTATTACATTTTCAACCATGGCTGTTTACTACTATGCTTCTGTTTTAAATCTAAAAGCTTTTTTAGGAACCAATAGGCACAATTTAATGATTTATATACAAATCCCACTTATTATTATTATTGCATTGTTTCCAGAAGACATAATAAAGGCATACCATTATTTAAAGATTAATTCCTATCTGGCATTATTATTAAGCATTGTTGTAGTCATTTTACCCTTTATATCAATTATTAGATTCAGAAAAGGAGGAGTAAAGACATGAAAAAACAAGGATTTATTAAAGTATTATTGTTTCTTACCACACCAGTGTTTATTTTAATTCTTGTTACAGGATGCTGGGACTATGTTGAAATAGAAAGCAGAGGCTATGTATTGGGAATTGCTATAGATAAGGCAAATCCCTCTCCCTCAAAAGATGAATACCTATCAAAAAGAGATATGGATTTAATGGAATTAATGGAAGGTAGGCAAAAGTATGCATACACCATTCAAATTCCAATTATTCCAAGAGGACTTATAAAACCTTATGGCGGTGCTACCGGTGGCGGAGAAGCTACTCAAAAAAGAACCTGGGACTTAACTGTACTTGGTCATTCTTTTTTTGAAGCCAACAGGGAATTTTCAACTAAGCTAGACTATCCTCCATTTTATGAGCATCTTAAAGTAATTGTTATAAGCGAAGAAGTTGCAAGAGAAGGAATTACAGAATCTTTAGACATGATGCTAAGAGATCACGAAGTGAGAAGGCGAACAAGATTATTTGTTTCGCCCCAAAGTGCTAAAAGCGTTTTAGAAGTAGTCCCTAACATAGACGATTATGCATCTTTATATTTAGAAAAGCTACCTCACAACGTTCACAAAACCTCTAGAATGTCACACATAACAGACTTAGGACAATTATCTCAAAATATTCACAGTCAGGTGGACTTTGGGCTGCCTAGGATTATTGCAACTGACACAGAAATCAAAAGTGCAGGTACAGCTATTTTTAAAGAGGGCAAAATGGTGGGCTGGCTTGGTGAATTAGATACATACCATGGAAAATGGGTAAGGGATGGAGTAGAAGGAGGAATTCTTCTCATTGAATCTCCCTTTGCTAAAGATGAGTTGGTGTGTTTACAGATCAATACTTCTAAAGTAAATGTACGCCCCGACATAAAAGACGACAGAATAACCATGAATATTAAAGGTAAGTCTACAATGACAGTTGTTGAAGTTAATAATATAATGCAAGACTATGCTTTTGACAGTGAATCTTTGGATATATTCGGACAAGCAGCCAAAAAGAAGCTAGAGGATGGAATAAAAGAGACCATAAAGTATGTTCAAGAAAATTATGGAGCAGATGTCTTTCACTTTAATGTAGCTATCCAAAGATATGCCCCATCCACCTGGGATAAGATAAAAGACAACTGGTATGAAATTTTCCCCACTCTTTCTGTAGATGTAAATATAGATATTAAAGTTCTTGATACTGGTCTTGTCAAGTAAGAAGTGGAATAACGTTATGAACGTGAAGAAAAATATTCCAGAAACTTAAGTTTTGCAGTCTAGAGCCAGTAAATGCTCCTCGGGGTCGAGCAAAACTCGCTTCGCTCAAACAATGCTCTCCCTTTCCTCGTCGCATTAACTTGCTCTAAGACTTGCTTCACAATGTTTCTTCCACATTTTTCTTCACTTAAATAATATACACCGTAGAAAATTTATAAATATTTTTTTAGGAGTAGATTTTATGGATTCACGCAATTTTTTTAGAAGAAAAGGCTCAGCAAGTAAAATAAAGATACACTTAAATAGAAACAAATCAGATGAAATAGAGCCTTTATCATTATCTTTAAAAGATAACCTAAACAAGTTAAAAACAACCTTTGAACACTGCGAAGATCTGGTATATAGAAAAGTCTCATCTAAAAAAAGCAATGTGGATTTTTTGCTGGTGTATTTCGGTGAGATGATTGAAAAAAACACATTAAACAATAATATATTAAAATATTTAATACACGATATTGATGGTTTTTCTAAAAGAAAATCATATGAATATAGCAAATTTATAAAAGCATCACTACCTGTTTCTAATATTGAAGAAGTGACAGACTATAATTCTATAATAGGTCCTCTTTTATCTGGTGACATAATTTTATTTACTGAAGACTGCTACTGTGCACTAATAATCCCTGCTAAAACATCAGATGAAAGAAGTATTGCTCCATCAGCTACCGAGAGAACAATAAGAGGTCCTCAAGATGCATTTGTAGAAAATATTAATAAAAATATACACTTAATTCGCAAAAGAATTCAGGATCCAAATCTGGCAGTGGAATTTTTCACCTTAGGCCATAGTACAAATACAAATATTGCTCTTCTTTATATAAAAGGTATCGCTAAAAATGATATAATTAATAAAATTCGACTAAAAATATCAACTATAGATAGTAGTTCTATTTTAGCAAGTGCTCAATTAGAGCAATTAATAGAATCTCACAAGTGGAGCCTTTTTCCACAGACTTTAGCAACCGACAGACCTGATAAGCTTTCAAGAAGCCTTTTAGAAGGACGTGCTGTAATAATTGTCAATGGAACTCCCTTTGCATTAATAGCACCGGTCACATTTGCCATGTTTTTTAACAGTAGTGATGACTATTTTGAAAGAACTATCGTTACATCTACAATAAGAATTGTGAGATACATTTGCTTTATTTCTTCTATATTTTTGCCTGCTCTGTACCTTGCAATGACATCTTATCACCCTGGAATGCTTCCTACTCCACTTGCACTTTATATTACAGGTGCAAGAGTTGGACTCCCCTTTCCTTCACTTGTGGAACTTGTATTTATGCAATTTACAACAGAAGTGCTTATAGAAGCATCAGTACGACTTCCAAAAGCCATAGGGCAAACAGTGGGCATAGTTGGAGGTCTTGTAATAGGACAATCTGTTGTTCAAGCAGGTCTAGTCAATCCATTAATTGTAATAGTTGTTTCCCTAACTGCCTTAGCTACATTTATACTTCCCGTCTATACCTTTGCTCTAAGCACAAGAATACTAAGAGCAATTATGATAATAGCTGCAGCAACTTTTGGATTGTATGGAATTGTTATAGCAGGTCTTTTTATACTTATTCATATGTCTTCAATTGAGAGTTTTGGCATTAGGTATTTAGAAGACTTCTCACCTTATAGCTTAAGCAAGCTTAAAGATACTCTAATAAAAGCTCCCCATCAATATATTAATAGAGCACCTGAGTACTTAAACGAAAAAAATAATGATGAGGTATAAAAAACAGTGGATAATACATCAAAATTAAAAAGTATAAGTATGTTATCAATTGTAATTCATTCAATGATAGGATTACGGCTTTTGACCCTTCCAAGGGATTTAGTATCACTTGCTGGTAACGACGCATGGATATCAGTACTTATATCCGGACTTGTTTCATTAATAATCGGCTATTCATATTATTGGCTAGGATTAAAATACAGAGGATTAAACCTTTCTCAAATAGCTGAAGCTGTTTTCGGAAAGTTTATAGGTAAAATAATATTGTCAATTTTTGTTGTTTACATAACTTTAGCTATAGGACTTTCAATCAGAGCCTTTTCTGATAGTATACAGTTTTTCCTTTTGGATACTACACCTAGTTTTTTTATAATAATTTCTATGATTATTGCTTGTACATATTGCTTAATCAATGGTATAAAAACTATAAGTATACTTATGGACATTTTGCTTCCAGTAATTTTATTCAGCATAATTTTACTTGTGTCATTTTCAACTACAAATATGGACAGGGCAAATCTTTTACCAGTACTACATACAGGAATTATGCCTGTTTTGGGCGCATATGTAGAGTCAATTCATCCCTTTTTAGGCCTTGGTGTAATGGCCTATGTTATGCCCCACTTTAGTGAATTTAAAGATACAAAAAAGTGGATTTTTATAGGTATCTTAATTGTGACTTTTATTTATATTGCCATAGTTATGATGTGTATTATGGTTTTTGGAAGTAAAGAAACAGAACACTTAATTTATCCCACAATTATTTTATCAAAAAGTATACAATTTGAAGTACAATTATTCGAAAGAGCTGAAAGCTTTTTTATATCTTCCTGGATCCCCATAACATTTTCAACTATGTTACTTTTTTATTACTCTTCAGTCTTAAACTTAAAAGCCCTTTTTAACACCAATAAACATAATTTTATTGTATATTTACACATACCAGTATTATTACTCATTGCTTTATATCCTAAAAACATAGTTAATGTATATGAATACTTAAAAATACCCACATATCTTGCAGCAGGATTTAGCATAATTTCAATTTCCATGCCAGTTATATCAATATTAAAATCTAAAAAGAAAAAAAATAATTGTATATAAAAGATATTTAAAGCCCTTAATATTTTTGTTTTAGTAATATCCATAAGAATTATGTAGTGAACTTAAGGCTTTAAGTGGAGTCTTAGAATTAGATTAACATTTGTAAATAATAAAAAAACATTTACTTTACTATTCTAGTAAAATAAATGCTTTCTAATTTGGTGAGCCATCCGCGACTCGAACGCGGGACACCTTGATTAAAAGTCAAGTGCTCTGCCAACTGAGCTAATGGCCCATGTGGCTGGGATGCAAGGACTCGAACCTTGGAATGCCAGAGTCAAAGTCTGGTGCCTTACCGACTTGGCTACATCCCAACATAATGGGGTGAATAATGGGAGTCGAACCCACGGCCTCCAGAGCCACAATCTGGCGCTCTAACCAACTGAGCTATATCCACCAACAATGTGTCTTAAAAAAAGGCACAAAGCTATTTTAAGACAGATAAGACTAAATGTCAAGCATATTTTTAATTTATTTTTAAAAAATATTTGTGTAAAATTTCCCATATGGCTTCAAATCCTTTAAAATCAATGGTTATCACTTAATTCATTAAGCCATAAATCTGCCATTGCATCACTGGGCATACGCCAATCCCCTCTGGGCGAAAGGCTTATTGTTCCTACTTTTGGTCCATCAGGTAAACAAGAACGTTTGAACTGTTGGCTAAAAAATCTTTTTATAAAAATTTTGAGCCATTTTTTCACTTCATCTTGTGAGTATTTGTCGCAAAATGCAAACATTGCAAGAAATAATATTTTTTTCGGAGATGCTCCATACCTTAACATATGATAAAGGAAAAAATCATGCAGCTCATATGGACCTATTAATTCCTCTGTCTTTTGTTTAATTTCCCCCTCTTCATTTGGAGGCAAAAGTTCAGGTGATATAGGAGTATCAAGTATTTTATATAAAACATCCTTAGCTTTCTTGTCAACTCTATTGTCTGCAACCCACCTAACTAAAAACTTCACAAGGGTTTTAGGTATACTACAATTAACAGAATACATTGACATGTGATCACCATTGTAGGTACACCACCCTAATGCCAGTTCAGACAAATCACCTGTTCCAATAACCAATCCCCCCAATTTATTTGCTATATTCATAAGAATTTTAGTTCGTTCACGGGCTTGAACATTTTCATAAGTTATATCATGAGTATTCACATCATGGCCAATATCTTTAAAATGCTGAAGGCAAGCTGGTTTTATATCTATCTCACGTATGGTTACATTCATAGATTTCATAAACTCAACAGCATTACTGTATGTCTCATCAGTTGTTCCAAAACCCGGCATAGTTACAGCTATTATATTTTTTCTTGGTATATCAAGAATATCAAATGTTTTGGCAGTAACCAAAAGTGCCAACGTTGAATCAAGTCCTCCCGATATACCAATAACTACATTCTTCATTTTTGTGTGTTCTATTCTTTTAGCAAGAGCTGCTGTCTGAATTGCAAAAATTTCACTACATCTTTTATCCCTAGTACTCATATCAGATGGAACAAAAGGATGTGGTGCTATATATCTTTTAATGTTTATTTCTTCAGGTTCTTTTAAACTAAAATAAGCCTTTCTAAAATTTATTTGCTTTAGATATTCATGCTCCATAAAACTTGTGTTCTTATGCCTTATGTTCATTAGCTTTTGTATATCAACTTCAGAATATATAAGCTGATCATTCCTTTCAAACCTCTCTGACTGAGTGAGAACAGTTCCATATTCACTTATAATGCAGTGACCACCAAAAACTACATCTGTTGTAGACTCATGTACACCACAAGAGCTATAAACATAGCCTGCAATACATCTTGCCGACTGCTGCCTTACAAGGTCTATTCTGTATTCATACTTACCTACTATTTCATTGCTGGCAGATAAATTAAAAATCAAAGTAGCACCATTCATTGCCTGATAAGGTCCAGGAGGTGCAGCCGCCCACAAATCCTCGCATATCTCAATACCGAAACACACATGGCTGTTTTTCACATCTTCAAATAATAAATCAATTCCAAAAGGAACCTGTTGACCACATATATTTATGGTATCTGAAAAAGAATTCTTACCTGATGAAAACCATCTTCCTTCATAAAACTCGCTATAATTAGGTATATATATCTTTGGCACAACACCTAGTATTTTACCATTTTGAATTACAACAGCACAATTAAAAAGCTGATTATCCTTAACTAGTGGAATTCCAATAAGAGATATTAGATTTAAGTTTTTTGTTTCAGTTAGTATCATATTTAAACACTTTAAAGCATCTTTTTGCAATGCATCTTGATGAAATAAATCTCCACAAGTATATGCTGTTATTGAAAGCTCCGGAAATACAAGTATTTGCACCCCTTCCTTTTCACCTTTTTTTATTAATTCTATAATTTGGTTGGAATTATAACTACAATTGGCTACTTCAAGCTTTGGTGCAGCGGCTCCTACTCTTATAAAACCATAATTCATATTAACATCACCTTTTTAAAAAACTTTAAATTATTTTAACATATTTAAAGGAAAATATCCATTACTAGGATTTAAGGATGGGCATTTAGTGAATATGAAGAAAAATATGCACCCTTTAAGGATTTAAGACTTGGCATGATAAAATACCCTGTCATAAAATATTAGAAATGATATCTTACCATAAAACGAATTAATATAATTTATTTTAGTCTAATTTAAATTATATTAATTCGTTTTATAATAAAATTGTCAATGGTTTTAATTTTTTTGTTATCTTATTCTAAGACTCCACCTGAAGCATCGATGTTTAGCTTTAGCTAAACGAGTTCACTTACGAAGTTCAAACTTATCCTTACGATACTGCCTGGACGTTGCCAATAATCTTTAAGATTGATTTTTGAGTCTTAACTATTTTTTTTAAGTTATACTTTTTGCAAACACCCAGAATATCTTTTGCAGAAGATACAAACTTTAAAAAATCACAATTTCCTGCTCTTTCTCCTATACCTCCAATAGTACAGTCCACATATGTTGCACCACCTCTTACAGCTCCAATGGAATTTGAAACTGCCATACCAAGGTCGTTGTGAGCGTGAATCTCCAATTCTATATCTTTAAATTGTCTTTTTATTTTATCAATTTCTTCACAAATCTTATATCTATAAAGTATACCTACTGTATCAGCATATCTAACCCTTCTTACACCTAAAATATCTGCTTCTCTTATTATTCTAAGAATAAAATCAAAATCCGCCCTTGATGCATCTTCCAATCCAATTGAAACTTCAAAGCCTTTATCTCTTACAAAAGATATGCACTTTCTCATATTTTCAATGACCCAATCCCTGTCCTTTCCAAGCTTGTGTTCTAATTGTATGTCGGATGAGG
The DNA here is from genome assembly GCA_008125075.1 of Acetivibrio alkalicellulosi. Lineage (GTDB taxonomy): Bacteria > Bacillota > Clostridia > Acetivibrionales > Acetivibrionaceae > Herbivorax > Herbivorax alkalicellulosi. Next base: position 2,513,928 of record VLTH01000002.1, read on the forward strand.
GTATTGAAATATGTATTGAATGGGGATTACAATCTATAGAGTCTTTTAAATCATTTATATTCATTCTATTCCATGTAGATATTCTACTATTTAATCCAAGAGCCATAATTTCATAAATACTATTCTTCTCTTCTCCTCCCATTGCAGGTATCCCAGCCTCAATCTGATGTATCCCTATATAATCTAACATTTTTGCTATCTGAACCTTTTCTGATTGTCTGAGCACTATTCCTGCCCTTTGTTCTCCATCTCTTAGTGTTGTATCAACAATTTTAACAATCATAAACATCCCCCTCTACAATACATATTACAGGTCACATATATATCTATAATCTCATGATCAAAAAGATCACGTTTATGCTCAATGCTCTTTTCCCTTATATTATCCAAAATTCCTTCGGCCTCTTCAACTCTGCATTTTATTCCTAACTCCTTGAGCTTTTTATGGACGGCTCTTTTACCCGAATGCTTGCCTATTGTTAAGCTTCTATTTTGACCAACTGCACAAGGGTGGTATAGTTCATATGTGTTTGAGTTTTTTTCTATTCCATCTGCATGTATTCCTGCCTGATATTTAAAGATTCCTTTTCCTATTACTGGTTTATTTTCTGGTATTATTTTTCCTGTTATTTTTGAATAATAATCAGTTATTTGAGCTAATTTGCTTAAGTTTAGCTTATTTTCTTTATTTATTAAAACATTTAATGCCACAAGCACCTCTTCTAAGGCTGCAAAACCACTTTTTGTGCCATAACCTGTAAATGAAACTGTTATAGAATCCATACCATTTAAAATACCTTCTAAGCATAGAGCAGTTCCCTCACTATAGGTATCTTCAGGGCAAATATTTATATTAATATTTAGCTCCCTGCCAATGCTCATAGTCTTATCTACCCACTCGGGAGTTATAAACCTATCTAGTCCTACAACTCTTATAGTATCTATCATCTCAATACAAGCATTATCTTTTAACTGCTTAATACTATTAAAGTCCTCTAATTCATAGATTGGATATTCAAGAGTTGTATTTATATTGTGAGTTTTTAGAACATCCATTAAATAGTTTTGATTTAATATATCAAAACCAACTATACATCTTTTTACGCCTTCTTTTATACATCTATTTATATCTTCAATGTTTTCAATTCTATAAATAAAATCAAGCCCCACGGGAAGTTTACCAATAACATCCAATATAGCTCTATTAATTTCAAAATAATCTACTCCCATATCTTTTAACAACCAACAAAAATATATAGATTCTAATCTTTTTAAGGAGCTTTTGTTTGCAAATATTTCTGGTAGTGTCCTATCTACTATTCTTACTCTATTGTTTTTTAAATTGACTGACATATAAATACACCTCCGCATTGGGCAACTTAAGTTTTTTGGAACATTTTTCTTCACATTTATTAAATGCACTCTTTAAACATCTGGCTGTTTTGTTTTTAAGCATAATTCAGTAATAAAAAGTACAGTAAATGAAATAACAAACATTATTACAGCTAATACTGCAGCAGATTTTATGTCTGTTTGCATATATGTATAAATCTGCAAGGGTATTGTTCTCGTTCTACCAACAACATTTCCTGCAAAAACTATTGTCGCTCCAAATTCACCCATAGCTCTAGTCCAGGAAACTAAAAGACCTGATATTATGTTTTTTTTGAGCATTGGAATTAGAATTCTAATAAAAGCTTCAATTTTTCCCATTCCAAAAACATAAGCAGCCTCAATAATTTCAGGCTTTACAGATTCTACCCCAGCTTTAAATATTTTTATAAAAAAAGCAGATGATACAAAAAACTGGGCAATTACAACAGCTATAGGTGTAAAGGAAATACCAATTCCAAACCTAGCCAAGAGCCCTCCTATAACCCCCTGCCTTCCAAATGCTAAAACAAGACCAATGCCTGCTACTGCTGGGGGCAAAACAGTAGGTATGCTAACAAGGGCATTTACTATTTTAGATACAATGCTTTTTTTATTGATAGTTACATAGTATACAACAGGAGTACCTAATAAAAAAGTAAACACCAAGGAAATCAAACTTGTGGAAATACTTAAAATTATTGACTGTATATTTTGTTTGTTTGTAAACATATCATTATAACTCTTAAAATCAGTAGCTTTTATTATTGACAAAATAGGAGTTAAAGTAAAAAGCAAATAAATACCTACTGCTATTGCAGATATTAACAGAAGCAACAATTCAACATTGTTGTTTTTCATGTTTTTTTGCGTGTTTTTTTTACTTTTACACTCTAATATAACAGTTCCTTTATTTAAAGTTGCTTCTGTTCTCTGCATAAATATCACCTCCTAAGGGTCACTTAACAAAAAACTTATATTTTTTAAAAACTTCTTTTCCATCATCTGATAAAATATAGTTGTAAAAATCCTTAGCCAAATCATTTTTTGAGTTAGATATAATACCAATTGAGTAGTCTACACTTTTATAGTCAAACATTGCTAGTTCAATTTCAATTATATCCTTTTCAATAGACTTTGTTATGTCGGTTCTATAAACAATTCCAACATCTACTTCACCAAACAAAACCTTTGCAACTATGTCTTTTACTGAAAGTTCTCTTGTTACAACATTATTATGTATTTTCTCTTTTTCAATTTTAGATATTATACCATTTGCAACTGCATTTTTAAGTATGTCTTCAAAGTACCCTCCCACAGGAACACTTTCATCACCCGCCGCTATTCTTAAACCGTCCCCCCAAAGATCATTTACATCTTCTATTAAAAACCTACTTTTGGGATTTTTTATTAGAACTAATTGATTTTTTATAAAATTCTCATATTCATCTATAAAACCTTCATCTACTAATTGATTCATATAATCAATATTTGCACTAATAAAAATATTTGGTCGTTCACCATTTTGAACCTGTGTTTTTAACGTCTGAGTTCCTGCAAAATTTAAATTTATTCTAACTTCACTATCTCTTGAGTTTTCAAACTTTTCTTTTATTTCGCTAATGCTTTCTGTAAGGCTGGCTGCTGCAAAAACTGTTATTTCATCTACTTTGTTAGTATCACAACCACTTATAAAAATTACTGTTATAAAAACAACTAACATAAGTACTTCTTTTATCTTCATACATATCCCACCTTAGCGAGTGCATTGTCTGACATTATACAATTTCAAGCCGGGTAACTTTTTCACCATTTTCAAAATGTGACTCCACAATCTCTTCCACGTCATCTACCGTAACCTCTTTGTACCATACACCCTCAGGATAAACAACAACAATTGGCCCCAAATTACAAATACCAAAACAGCCGGTATTTGTAATCATAACTTCATCAGTCAGCTCTCTTCCTTCAATTTCCTCAATAAATCTTTGCACCACATCGACGGATTCTTTGGAATAACAATAACCTTTTTGCTGTCCATTAATTCTAGAGCTTGAACAGACAAACACATGATACTTTGGCTTTTGCATAAAATACCCTCCATTCTTTAAATAACTGTTTTAACATTACTATTTTCTAATTTGCTCAATGCAAAATTTATAGCCTCACTTATACTGCCACAAGTTTGTATAACTTTAATTCCTTTGGATTCTAGAATTTTTTGTGGATTATACCCTATTCTAAGAGCTAATACAGCATCACAATCACTTATTGTTTCTATAATCCTGTCAATTTTTGATTTTTCATCCTCACACTCACTAGCCCCATTGCAATACTTTTCAATTTTTCTTTTTTCAATGAAACGGGATTGACAATTAATTACTTTGTAAATGTGAAATTCTTCAACATGACCAAAATGTCTGTCAACCATAGTTCCTGAGTCGGTTGCTAAAGCAAATGTGTACTCTTTATCTTTGCAAATTTCTTTATTTTCTTTAACCTCACTACATCCACCCTTTGAAAATTGAGATGAAATATCATTTCCAAGAACCCCAATAGCATCTGCTCTACACTGCTTACAATGATACATTTGTTTTAGATATGCTTCGCATTTTTTTCTCATTTCTTGGAGTTCTTTATTACTTGTCTGGGGCATATTCTCAAAATTACTTCCCTTTGCAGGGATGAGGGGCATTATGTTGCTAATAAAAGCTCCTAACTCTTTAACCTTTTTGATTACTTCTTCAATGTGATCTTCGTTTATTCCCTTAATCATTACTACATTTACTTTACATACAATACCTTTTGCTGCAAGGTAAGATAGACCAGAAAGCTGATTTCGTATAAGAATTTCTGCACCTTTTTCTCCAGTAAACTTTTCACCTTCAAAAATTACTTCTTTATATATTTTAGCTCCAATTGCAGGATCTACTGCATTAATAGTAACTGTAACATGAGTAATACCTGCTTTTATTATTCTATCTGCATAATAGGGAAGCATTAATCCATTAGTTGATAGGCAAAAAATAACCTCACTGTCTTCTTTTTGTATAAGCTCAATAGATTTCATAGTATTTTCAAAATTCGCAAGTGCATCACCTGGTCCTGCAACTCCAATAACCTTTAAATTGCCTAGTTTTTTTCTAACCTCTAAAAATTTGTCCCTTGCCCCTTCAGGTGTCAAAACTTCACTTGTTACTCCTGGACGACTTTCATTCATACAATCATATTTCCTGTTACAATAGTTGCATTTTATATTACAAGAAGGTGCTACAGGTATATGCATTCTTGCAATTTTACATGCTCCACCTGAAAAACATGGATGAGACATAGTTTTTTCCTTTATAGATGCAATCTTCTTATTATCTTTAGAAGAATTATCCACAGCCTCTTTATTTGTTAAGTCATCCAATTTGTTTTCAATCTCTTTTTTGCTTTCACCATTATAATACTGCTTCATAATATTTTGCCTGTATTTTTCGTATTTTTTCTCTAATAGTGTGTTTGTTATGCTGTCTAAGAACATCATTGATCCATTATATCCTGTAATGACACTTCTTTGTCCACCAACTCTATCATGAATTGGAAATCCTACTCTAACAAGTGGTATTCCGGTCCTTTCTGTAATTACCTTACCGTCAGAATTTCCAATTGCCAAATTTGAATTCAATTTAACAGCATATTCTTGTATAGTGTCAAAATCTGTATCATCTATAACTAAAGGTTTTTCTTTTTCATTTTCAAAAAGATCAATTAGTAACTTGTTTTGTGACCCTGTAGATATTAGTAAAGTCTTTATACCATTTTCCATACACAATTTACCTACTGCATATGAAAGCTCTGGATCTCCAAATATAATAGCTCTTCCCTCACCGTTATATTTATGAGAATCAATCATTGCATCAAGATACCTTCCTCTTTCTTGTAAAAGCCTTTCAGGAATCTTCTTACCTGTGATTTTTGAAAGAGTATCCAATAAAATGTCAGTATTTCTTATACCAATAGGATATGGGCATTTGTATAATGGTACATTAAACTCTTCTAAAAGATATTGTCCAGGTGATATTTCATTAGGAACAGTCACTCCAAATTCTATCGTTGCAATAGCACCTGCCATCTTCTTTATATCTTCAATTTTTGTTCCACCTTCAGGAATTTTTTTATACTCTTTTTTATAAGGTGCATCTAAAGTCTCAGAAACATCAGGAATCAATGTATATTCAATATCAAAGTCTTTTAAAATACTTTTAATATTTCTAATGTCTCCAGGATTTAAAGGTCCTGATATTATGTTTATACTGTTATTTTTCCTATCATCACATTCAATATTTTTAATAACGCTTTTAATGGCACTATAAAACCCTTCAAATTGAGTTCCTCCATATCCAGGAGTGGGTATTGGTATTATTTTAATGTCATCTTTTCTATCTCTTTTAAAATCCTGTGTAATTCTATTTATATCTTCACCTATTGTCTCTGCAAGACAAGTGGTTGCAACGCCTATTATTGATGGATTGTAAAGCTCTATCATGTTTTCAAGTCCCTTTTTAAGATTTGCTTCTCCTCCATAAACAGTACCTTCTTCACTCAAGGAAGATGATGCAACATCTATCGGCTCATTATAGTGACCAGCCATATGTCTTCTTATGTATGTACTGCAACCTTGTGAGCCATGAAGTATTATCATACTGTTTTCTAACCCCTTAAAAGCCATCACAGCTCCCATTGGCATACACATTTTACATGGATTTACGTTCAAATTAACAAAATTTTTGTTTTTCATATTAATCACTTCCTATTTTATGAGGATTTAACAAATTCCCACACTGGACTGTTTACAGTAAGGTCTAATTCTTTTGCAAAATTCACTGCTCCCTCAAACCCACATAACGGATGCTTTCTTTCATGGTTGTGATCACAAAATGCAATTCCAAGTTTGTAAGCTAAAGGTCTTTCTTTCACACCTCCAACTAGAAGATGTGCTTCTTTTTCCCGGATGAATTTTTCAAGCTCCGCCGGGTTTGTGTCATCTAGTATAATTGTTCCCTCATTGCTTATACTTTTTATTACCTCATACTCTTCTTTTCTACCTGTTTGAGTACCTACAATTACAGTTTCCATTCCTAAATCAGAAAACTGCTTTATTAAGGATATTGCTTTAAATCCTCCCCCTACATAAATAGCTACTCTTTTTCCCTTTAATTTTTCTCTATAGGATAAATACTCTTTCTCATATTTCTTTTTCTCATCATCTATTAATTTCTTAGCTTTATTTATCATTTCTTCATCATTTAATCTTTGTGCAATCATCATAATTGAAGCAGTTGTATCTTCAATACCAAAAAAGCTTACCTTTATAAATGGTATGTTATACTTTTTTTCCATCTCTTTTGCAAGACTTGTCATTGATCCTGCACATTGAACAACGTTTAAAACGGCACCAGGAGCTCTTTTGATTTCCTCAAAACTGGAATCTCCAGTTATTTTAGAGATAACATTTATACCAATTTTCTTTAAATAACCTGTTATAATCCAAATTTCCCCCGCTAAGTTAAAGTCCCCTAGAAAATTAATTCCATTAATCTTTTCAGGTATATTGTCACCCATGAGTTTCAAAAGAGCTTTACCTGCTGCCTTATAACCCACTGATTTGTTTCCTGCAAATCCGCTTGATTTAACAGGGATTACACTGATGCCATACTTTTTTTCTGCCCCTTTACAAACTGCATCAATATCATCACCAATTACTCCAACTATACATGTAGCATACACAAATATTAGTTTAGGTGAGAACTTCTCTACAATTTCATCTATAGCACCAGAGAGCTTTTTCTCACCACCAAAAACAACATCTTTTTCTCTCAAATCAGTGGAAAAACTGTTTCTATATACTTCAGATCCGCTAGATAGACTTCCTCTTATATCCCATGTATAAGCAGCACATCCAATAGGGCCATGAACAATGTGATAAGCATCTGTTATTGGATTTAATACAACCCTAGCACCACAGTATACACAAGCTCTCTGACTTACAGAACCTGCTACACTGTCTTTTCCACATTTAATACTTCCATCTTGGTTTTTAGATTTATAGCAAATAAATTCTTTTCTATCTTTTAATACATCAGTTGTATTGTCATTTAACATAATCATCAGCCCCTCTCATACTTCATTAGAACTAAAGTCAGTTCTTTTAGCAGATTTTTTACCTTTAAGAAATAGGTTACTTTCATAAACTCAAAAGGTTTATTTTTATGAATCCTATTTTTTAGCATACATTTTATTTAAGTGAAGAAAAATATGGAAGAAACATTGTGAGTTAAGCTCTAGAACCTGTTAATACAGTGGTTAAATGAAAAGAATTGTTCTTCATAAAGGGAATTTCGTTCCCCCCATGAAGAATATAAAGGCTTTAGACTGGGTAACTTGAGTTTCTTGAATATTTTTCTTCACATTTATTACAATTAATCTGTTATTCATATTGATTTTTACTTTCTACATAATGAGTTCTACATCCTCATCGGCAGCATCTCTGTCTTGTCTATCAAGTAGTGCATTACTAATCATTTCTATAACTCTCATAGCTCCTTTGTACCCAACTATTGGCATGTAAGAATGAACACTTCTATCAAGTATTGGGAAACCAATTCTTACAAATGGGACATCTTCTGCAAGCGCAATATACTTTGCATGAGTAGTTCCTAGTAGGATGTCTACAGGTTCATTTTTCATCCACTGATGAAGTGTAAAAAGGTCTGCTCCACTCTTAACTTTTGCTTCAATACCTGCTTCATCGAGCATTGACTTAACTTCTCTATCAAATGACTCTCCAGGAGTTCCTGTAAGTACATATTTAGGTATCATTCCTAAACTTAAAGCAAATTCTGTTAATGCAATTACAATGTCAGGATCACCAGATATTGCAACTTTTTTGCCCTCATAATGATAATGACAGTCGCACATTATGTCTATAACCTGACCTCTTTCTTCTTCAATTTCTTCTGGAATTTCTTTACCAGTAATACTTGATACTGCCATTAAGAACTCATCTGTAGCTTTAATACCAATTGGAGTCTTTAGTATTTTAGGAGATACTTTACATTTTTTCTCAAGTTGAAATGCTCCGTCTGCTGATGAAAAGCTTCCTAAACCAAATGTAGCCATAGAGTTACCAGAGTCTATTATATCTTCAACCCTTGTTCCTCCTTTAGGATACATTTCATATTTGCCAGTTAATGGGGTATCTAAAACTCCGCTGGTGTCAGGAAACATTATAAAGCCAATTCCCATTTCTTTTAGCATTCTCTTTATTTCTCTCATATCCGCAGGGTTTACAAAACCAGGAATTATATTTACCTTTCCATTTGGATTGTCATTGTTTTGGGATAAATATTTAACCATCCCCAAAACCATATTTGAAAATCCTGTTATGTGCGAACCTGTATAACTTGGAGTATTGGCATGTATTACTACTTTTCCTTCAGGAACATTAGATTGAGCAACATATGTAGGTATATCATCTCCTATAGTCTCTGAAAGACAGGTTGTATGAACCGCTATAACATCTGGATTGTATATTGTAAAAACATTTTTAATTGATGTTTTAAGATTTGATCCTCCACCAAAAACTGCCGCACCTTCTGTAAACGAGCTTGTTGAAGCCATAACAGGGTCTCTGAAGTTTCTTGTCAAAAACTTTCTGTGGTATGCACAACACCCTTGAGAACCATGACTGTGTGGAAGACATTTATGAATTCCTAATGCAGCATACATTGCGCCCACAGGCTGACAGGTTTTTGCTGGATTTATAACTAAACCACTTCTATTAACATATTCTTTTGGAGTATAGTCTAACATTTTAATTCCCTCCTATATAGCTTCCTTCAAGCATGGGGCTTGTTTTCCATGGGGGTACTATCATATTCCATGCAGGAGTGGTTAATCCCATTGCAATATCTCTTGCAAAAATAACTGCTCCTTTAAACCCTGCATAAGGACCGCTGTAATCGTATGAATGTAGTTGCTTTGAATAAATTCCTGCTTTGTGAGCAATATATTTATCTTTTATACCTGAACAGAATATATCTGGTTTTAAAGCTTTTAAAAGTTCTTCTGTCTCATAATGATTTAAATCATCAACCACAATAGTTCCGTTCTCCATTTCTTTTATCATTCCTGAATAATAGTTTAAAGGAATTTCTTCTTTTAACTTCTCATACTGCTCTTTTGTCAAAAACAACTTATAATTCTCTGGATCTTTTTGCACTTCAAGACTTTCTATGTTTTTACTGTCACCATCTTCTTTTATGTCAGGTATTATTTCTCTTCCTTCATAATCATCTCTGTGTGCAAATTCATAACCTGCTAGAATTGTTTTTATTCCAAGATCTTTTAGTACATGTTGATAGTGATGAGCTCTTGAGCCTCCAACAAATAATGCTGCTGTTTTTCCTTCACACATTTTTTTGTACTCTTCTAGTTGAGGATTTATTTCTTCAAGCTCTTCTTGTATAACAGCTTCAGTTCTTTCCATTAGTTCTGGATCCCCAAAGTACTTTGCAATGTTTCGCAAACTTTCTATAGTACTTTTTACTCCTATAAAATTAACCTTGATCCAATCCATACCATATTTTGTGCCCATCATTTCTCCGATATAGTTTATTGAACGATGACATTGAATAACATTTAAATCTGCCTTATGAGCACTTTTCAAGTCCTCAACAGTACCATTTCCAACCATTAGAGATACTATCTCATACCCTATTTTGCCGAGTATTCTCTCTATCTCCCATCCGTCTCCACCAATGTTGTATTCCCCAAGAATATTAATTGCATATTTCCCCACTGCCTTATCACCAGTACCAATAATATGTTTTATTAAACCATTATTTGCAATGTGGTGACCTCCGGACTGACTGACTCCCTTGTATCCCTCACAGCTAAATGAAACTACTTTTATTCCATATTCCTTTTCTGCGTTAGATGCCACTGCATGTATATCATCACCAATTAATCCAACAGGACATGTAGAACATATAAATATAGTTTTAGGGTTAAAAATTTCAACTGCTTCTTTGATGGCTTTTACAAGTTTTTTCTCACCTCCAAATACTATATCTCCTTCTTGAAGGTCTGTTGAAAAACAGTAATTTAAAAAGTTTTTCTCATCTCCTGAAGTCCTTCCTTTATTCCTTCTTGTACCCCATGTGTAATAACCACATCCAATTGGTCCATGAGTCAGAACAACTGCATCTCTTAATGGTCCTAAAACAACACCCTTACATCCTGCATAGCAACAACCTCTATTTGTTATTATTCCAGGAATTGTCCTGGTATTAGCCTTTATTTTCTGAGGCTCTTCGTTGTTTTCTTTAACAAGAATGTGCTCTTTTCTGTTTTTAAAAACAGCTGCTGGGTAGGTTTCAACCATTTTATCAATTTTTTTCTTCATTAATAATCACCTCGTCAAATAGCTATTTCTCCAGTTTCGCCTGTTCTAATCCTTACAACATCTAAAACAGGTACTACAAATATTTTTCCATCTCCTGGCTTTCCTTTGCTGTTTACACTTATTATTGTTTCTACAATTTTTTGTACATCTTTGTCATCAACAACTATTGATAACATTCTTTTAGGAATCAATCGATGGATTTCTGACATGGATTCTGCAATTTTAGGAGAAGTTATATCTCCTTCAGTTATTAAATCTTCAATCATAGCAAAATCCACTTTCTTCTTTCCTCTTCCAAGTACCTTCCTACATGTCAATGAAGAAAAACCCTCATTGATTAGTGCCTCTTTTGTCTTATTAATCATTTCCATTCTTATAACCGCTAAGATTTCTTTCATGGTTGATCCTCCTTCACAAATGATTTTTTGTCACTTTACATTCCATTTGCTCCGGAACTTATGGTATAAACCTCTTCAACCGGGCTTATAAATATTTTCCCATCTCCAAAAGCTCCTTTTTGGCCTGTTTTAGCATTTTTCATAATTATTTTTATAACATCGTCTTTATCCTCGTCTTTTACCACCATTAGAAGCATTTCTTTAGGAATTTCATCATAAAACACTTCCCCAACCTTAACACCTCTTTGCTTTCCTCGTCCCATAACATCTAATTTAGTTACAGCTGGAAAACCAGCATCGCATAGTTCTGACAATATTCCAGCAACTTTTTGTGGTCTTACAATGGCTCTTATCATTAACATAATTTTCATCCTTTCTAGAATTAATAATGCTGCGGTAAAAACCGCAAGAGTTTAGCATTTTGAGTTAAAAAACCCTAACTATCGACTATCCAAGAAAACCATGTTCCATCATAATCTGTTCTAGTCTATCCTGACTCATTGGATTTGGTATAACAAACATGTCGTTTCCATCAATTGCATTTGCTAGTCCTCTGTATTCATCTGCTTGAGGTTCGTTAGGTGCAAAATCTATAACAGTTTTTTTGTTAATTTCAGCTCTTTGAACCAAATTGTCTCTTGGTACAAAGTAAATTAGCTGACTACCTATTTCTTGGGCAAAGTTTTCTAACAATTCTCTTTCATTATCAACTTTTCGGCTATTACATATTATTCCACCAAGTCTTGTTCCACCAGTATTTGCATACTTTTTAATACCTTTTGAAATGTTATTTGCTGCATAAAGTGCCATCAACTCACCACTTGCAACTATGTATATTTCTTGAGCTTTCCCTTCTCTAATAGGCATTGCGAAACCTCCGCAAACAACATCACCTAAAACATCATAAAAAACATAATCCAAGTCTTCAGTATAAGCTCCTAAACTCTCAAGCATATTTATCGATGTTATAATTCCTCTGCCCGCACAACCTACTCCAGGTTCCGGACCTCCGGATTCAACACACCGTATTCCAAATATCCCTGTCTTCATAATGTTTTCAAGTTCTACCTCTTCACCTTCTTCTCTTAGTGTATCTAGTACACTTCTTTGAGCTAAACCACCCAAAACAAGTCTTGTTGAATCGGCTTTAGGATCACAACCTACAATCATTATTTTCTTTCCCATTTCTCCCAAACCAGCTGTAAGGTTTTGTGTTGTTGTTGATTTTCCTATTCCACCTTTACCATAAATAGCTATCTGCCTCATAATTATCCCTCTTTTCCTTTTTCTTAATTTCGTTGTTTGTTATATTGGTTTTATTTATTTTAAAACTCAGTTTCCTAAGTTTTAAGCTTATATAAAGAAAGAGCACTAAAATCATTTGACTTTAAGCGCCCTGGCCTTTTGATTTAATAATTCACCATGGAATTTATATAATTATTATTTAAAACATTGTATCTGCTGATTTCATGTGGAAGTCTGCATAAGCTTGAGTTCCATGTTCTCCAAGGTCAAGCCCTGTCTCTTCTTCTTCTTTTGAAACTCTAAGTCCTATTGTAGCTTTAATTGTCTTAAAGAGTATGAAACTTGTTGTTAATGTCCAAGCTGCTACCGCTACTACTCCTACAGCTTGAATTCCAAGCTGGCTTAATCCTCCGCCATATAAAAGACCTCCATCTGTTGAAAAAACACCAACCATAATGGTTCCTAATGCTCCACATAAACCATGTACCGTAACTGCACCAACAGGATCATCTACTTTAAGTACTTTTTCGACGAACTCTACACCAAATACAATTACAAATCCAGCAATCAATCCGATTATAATCGCTCCTATTAAGCTTACTTCTTCGCACCCTGCTGTAATTGCTACTAATCCTCCTAAAGCTCCATTTAAAGCCATACTTACATCTGATTTTTTATATCTTAACCAGGTTATTACCATTACCATAAATGCTCCTGCAGCTGCTGAAAGATTTGTTGTCATTATAATATGTGCTAATCCTGAATCTGAACCACTTAGAGTACTTCCTCCATTGAATCCAAACCATCCAAACCAGAGAATAAATACTCCTAAAGCTCCTAAAGTAATACTGTGACCAGGTATTGCATTGGGTTTTCCATCTTTGTTAAACTTTCCAATTCTAGGGCCTAAGATTGACGCTCCCATTAAAGCCGCCCATGCACCAACAGAATGAACTATTGTAGAACCTGCAAAATCTATAAAACCAAGTTGATCAAGCCATCCTCCGCCCCAAGTCCAGTGACCCACTATAGGGTATATGATTAGCGTGATTACTGCACTATATGCTATATATGAAGAAAACTTAGTCCTCTCTGCCATTGCCCCTGAAACAATTGTAGCTGCTGTAGCTGCAAATACCGTCTGAAAAATTATAAATGCTTCAAGTGGAATATCAAGACCTAAATGATCCATGTTACCCATTCCAAAAAATCCATTAGAACCAATAAAACCACCTTTACTAACACCAAACATAATGCCAAAACCTACTCCAAAGAAAATCAGCGATCCTATGGAAAAGTCCATTAGGTTTTTCATTATTATATTACTTGCATTTTTAGCTCTGGTAAAACCTGCTTCCACCATTGCAAAACCCGCTTGCATAAAGAATACTAAAAAAGCTGCTATTAAAACCCACATTGTGTCAATTGATATCAACGTATTTACCTCATCTTCTGCAAAAACAAGTGAAGGTAACAGGATAACCGTTAAGATAATAATTAATGCAATTGTTTTTTTCATAAATTTCACGACCCTCTCATTTAAAATTCTTATTCGTTTTAATTTTATATAAAATTCAAACTTAACCCAAAATTGCCTTTTCTCCTTTTTCGCCTGTTCTTATTCTAATGGCGTTTTCTACATTATAGATAAAAATCTTACCGTCTCCTATTTCTCCGGTTTTAACTGCTTCTGCAATTTTGTCAGTTATCTCATCAATAATTTTATCAGGTAGTACAATCTCCACTTTCGCTTTAGGAAGTAAATTTATACTGTACTCGGCACCTCTGTAAATTTCTTTTCTACCCTTTTGCAATCCACATCCAGATACCATGCTAACAGTCATACCATAATTCCCATAGCTGTTTAAAAGTTCTTTTAAGTTTTCAAGTTTTTCAGGTCTGGTTATGATTTCTAGCTTCTTCATAAATCCCACTCCTTATTTTTTAATTTCCCAAGGTTTTAAACCTTTCACTACGTTCTAAGACTTCAAAAAAACGCCATGAATCTATAATTAACTTATAGATCACGGCGTCCTGGCCTTAGAGAAATTAGTTTTGTCTCAAAACTAATTTCTACTATATATTCAATTTCTTATGTATTTATATTACCACATTTAAGTTTTAATTGCAATAGTTTTTTTAAATTTTTTTTATGTTTTTGCAATGTTTTTTTTGAAATCCTGCAAATTCTTTTAATTCACAATACCTTTAGTCAATATAATGGCTTCTGCTATGTTTTTCATGGGTACTCTGCTATCTCTGCTTTTTTTCCTTAATAGATCATAAGCTTCACTTTCAGATAAACCTTTTTCTTCAACCAGTATCCATTTTGCCTTTTCAACAACTTTTCTACTTTCTAAAGTTTCATTGAGTTTCTTAAGCTTTTGCTCGTACTCTAAAACTCTTTTATAGTTTATAGTTGACATTTCTGCTATCTGTATGATGTTTTCATCAAATATAGGTTTTCTGATGTATGTCAGTATTCTTGAGTTTTTAATAAAATCTATAATAGCGTCGTTCTTGTAATCTAGAATTAGTATGCATGCACAAAGAATTTCTTCATCTATAATTATAAGTTGCTCCCTGAGGTCTTTAAAATTATTCCCAACATCTATTACTGTTAATTCAGGTGTATATCTTCTGATAAGTCTTAGTGTGTTAGCATGTTCCTTTGTATAACCTGTATATATATAACCACTAGATGATAGAGCGTTTTTTACAGATATTAGTGTGTTTTTATCTTCGCCGGCTAAAACAAACTTTTCACAATCCATGCAGTATCCCTCCATATGTCAATCCCAAAGATCTCAGGTTACAAAATAAAAAAGCCTTCAAGACATACTCTTATAGTAACTCTTGAAAGCATCATTGCTTTATAAAACCAAACCTTAGCTTCAGTGCCAGGTTAACTATTAAATTCATAAAACATATATTTATGATAGCACATGAATTATTTTTTTGCAAGTATTAGTTTTAAAAATTTCAAATTTTATAATTTACCTATCATAAGTTATATTTTAGCTTATCACTAAGCCTTAGTTAAAAAACTTACAAATTTAACTCGTTTAGGAAAAGCTAAACATAAAGGAACATAAGGCTTCCGGTGTAGACTAAACTCCACCGGAAGATTATAATAGGAACTTAGAGAAAGATCAAAACTTATATTCTATAAGGTTTTTTCACAATAGTTTTCACTTACACCCACTGCAATTAGAACAGCTACTGCATCCCTGATTTAATAATTGGGGATGATTACTTATAGAAATAAAGACATCCTTAATTGAGTATTCAGCATTTACATCATGCCCAAGCCTTACTCTATTATCAAAAAACTCTATACAAAGTGGTTCAATATCATTTACTTCAGGATTAAACATATTTTGCTTTAGTTTAGGCTCATAAATTTTTGTATTACTATTTCTATCAGTTACACTAATTTTGCTTGTAGAAGTAACTAAAGATTTTATACTTCCATCAGAATTAAATTTAACTGAATTTGAATCCCCATTAATTCCAACAGCACTTGCATCATAGGCATATATTTCACCTATAGGTGTTTTTAGTTTTGTTGGTATAAAAGGCTCATATGATTTTAGTGATCCATCACTATAAAGGGACACTCCTATGCGTCCTTTAACTTGCCCAACAGGTAGATTTAATTCAATATAGTCTTCTGGCCACAAAGTAAGGTTCTTTAAGTTACCATCTTCGTAAAAACCAACTCCAATAATCTTCTTTTTAAATTCACAAAATGATAACTTAAATTCATATTCATCCGCTAAGGAATATTCATTTTCTTCTGTCCAATAGCCAGTTATCTTCCCATTTAAAGGAAACAATTTATTTATGCTTCCATTTTCATAAAATGTTATTAATTCTACTAGAAAACTTCCAACTTGTGTATCAACCCTTACAGGATCTTGAAGATTTATACTTTTTATAGTTCCATTTTTATGAAAGCTAATAGATTTTGTATATTTCCTTCTGACCCCATCATCTTTGTATTGTGGTACAAATGATCCATAAGGTGTATTAAGTTCATTATGTAAATTTAGTATACACTCTTTTATAACTCCATTATCATAGTATTCAATCCAGGGTACTCCATTTATTAATCCATATTTTGTAGTTAGATTTTGCATAATCTCGCCTCCTAAAAAATATTAGTCTTAATTACTATTTAATTATTACATGTCTTTTTCCATATTGTCATCTTATACTCATTTGAACTTATTCTGCTAGATTCTATAATTATATTTAGATTATTCTTTTCTTCATTTATCCATGGGGGTATATGACTAAATATAACATCCAACTTGTAAAAATTGTTGTTTTTTAAAAAGGGCATTAATATTTTCTTTGATGATATATCTGGCTGTTTTTTTTGTGCTTCAATAAGATTTATAAAATATTCTCCTTCAGTTTCTGTCTGTATAGGTTTAGGAATTTCATTTAAAGAATTTTCACTTTCTCTTTGTAATTCTTCTCTTTTAATCATTTCTAGAATATAATCTAATACATCCTCTGTTTTAAAGTCAACTTCTATTATGCTAAAACCCGCTTTGTCAAGGACATTATAGGCTACTCCTGCAAACTTAAGCCCCGCTATAACTCTACAACTGTTTAATCTTGCAACAAGCTCTTCTATTTTAATTCTAACATCTGCCATCCCTTTGTCTATATCAACTTCAAATAGAAAATCCTCTGTTAAGTTCCACTTACCCTCATCCCGAAAATATACCTTTATATGTGAATTATCAAATAAGGTTGAAGCACTTCCTTTTTTATCTGTTATCAATGCTATCTTTTTTGTCATAGAAATCAACTCCTTAAAGTTAGTTGAATAAATAAAGCCTTATACCTCATTTAAAATATATATTTAAATGAAGCATAAGGCTTCCTGGCCTTTTTAATATTTAAAAGTATTTATTCTTTCTCTAAGACTATTATATCTTAATTGATGTAATTTTTCAATAATCCTCGCTCAATCTCTCAATTGGTGTGTGTAACAAAAGTGAAGAAAAATAACATGCTCCCCAATCGCTCTCAATAGGTGCATATTACTCCTATTACTTCTTAAGTCCAGCCAATCTTTCTGATACCTTTTGATGCATTTCCTGATATTTTTCTTTTTTAGCCTTTTCTTCATCAATTACCTTTTGTGGAGCCTTTGAGACAAATCCCTCATTTGAAAGTTTTTTATCTACCCTGTCAAGCTCACTTTGAAGGTTTTTAAGCTCTCTTTCCAATCTTTCAACTTCCTTTTCAATGTCAATTAGATCTTCTAAAGGAATAAATATTTCAACTCCAGAAAGAACAGATGCTACTGCATCAGACGGTACCCCTGACTTATCTGACTGTATTACAACTTCAGAGCTAAAACCAAGTCTTTCAAAAAATACTTTGCCTTCATCTAATATTTTTTGATGCTGGGTATTTGATGCAACAAATATTGTTTTTGCCTTCCTTGATGGTGGAACATTCATTTCAGAACGAATATTTCTTATATTTTTTATTATACTCATTATAAAACTCATATTGTTTTCTTCCTTAGTATAACTATACTTCTCATTATACTCAGGCCACTTTGAAATCATAATACTCTGGTCTTCATTTAAAAGATGGCAATATATCTCTTCTGTAATAAATGGCATAAACGGATGTAAAAGCTTCATTGACAGGCCAAGTACATGGTTTAATACATATTGTGCTTCAAGCCTTGAAGGATCATCTTTGTCATATAATCTTGGTTTTACCAGCTCTATATACCAGTCACAAAACTCTTCCCATATAAACTCATATATCTTCTGAAGTGCTATCCCAAGCTCAAACTTTTCCATATTGTCAGTTACTTCTTTTGAAAGAGTATTGATCCTGCTTAGTATCCATTTATCAGAAGTAGTAAACTTATCAGTATCTACATTTGAAAAATCCAGATTTTCATCAAAGTTCATAAGAACAAACCTTGATGCATTCCAAATTTTATTAGCAAAGTTTCTGCTAAACTCAACTTTTTCATCTGAAAATCTCATATCATTTCCTGGAGAAGTTCCAATTGTAAGTGCAAATCTCAATGCATCTGTACCATACTTTTCAATAATCTCTAAAGGATCTATACCATTTCCTAGAGACTTGCTCATTTTTCTCCCTTGAGCATCTCTTACAATTCCATGTATGAAAACATGTTTAAAAGGTTCTTCTCCCATATGTTCCATGCCTGAAAATATCATTCTAGCAACCCAAAAGAATATAATGTCATATCCTGTTACAAGTACACTTGTTGGGTAAAAATACTTTAGATCCTCTGTTTCTTCAGGCCAACCCAAAGTAGAAAATGGCCATAGAGCAGAACTAAACCATGTATCAAGAGTGTCAGGATCTTGCTCAATCCTAGTGCTATTACACTTAGGACATACATCAGGCATTTCATCTTCTACCATCATATATCCACACTCTAAACAATAATAGGCTGGTATTCTGTGACCCCACCATAGCTGTCTTGAAATACACCAGTCTTGAATATTTTCCATCCAGTTATAATATATTTTAGAGAACCTTTCAGGTACAAACTTTATCGTACCGTTTTTCACCACTTCTATTGCTGGTTTTGCCAAAGGCTCCATCTTAACAAACCATTGCTTTGATATTATAGGCTCTATTACTGTTGTACATCTGTAACATGCCCCTACATTATGAGTATGGTCTTCAACTTTAAATAGTAGATCAAGATTTTTAAGATCCTCAATAATTTGCTTTCTTGCCTCATATCTATCCATACCACAATACTGTCCTGCTAACTCATTCATTGTAGCATCATCATTCATAACCCTTATCTGTTGAAGATTATGTCTAAGTCCAACTTCAAAGTCATTTGGATCATGAGCAGGTGTTATCTTAACAACACCTGTACCAAATTCCATATCAACATAGTCATCAGCAATAACAGGAATTTCCCTATTCATTAGAGGGAGAACTACCATTTTACCTATTAAGTGTTTATATCTCTCATCATTTGGATTTACAGCAACCGCTGTGTCTCCAAGCATAGTTTCAGGTCTTGTAGTTGCTACAATAACATACTCATTACCCTCTTTAACAGGATATTTAATATGCCAAAAGTTACCTGACTTCTCATTATGCTCAACTTCCGCATCTGATATTGAAGTGTTACATTTAGGGCACCAGTTTATAATTCTCTCACCTCTATAAATAAGCCCCTTTTTATAAAGCCTTATAAAAACTTCCTTAACAGCATCAGAAAGCCCTTCATCCATAGTAAATCTTTCACGTTCCCAATCACATGAGCTACCCAGTTTTTTTAGCTGATCAACAATTCTTCCTCCATAGTGCTTTTTCCATTCCCATGCTCTCTCTAAAAACTTTTCTCTTCCTAACGACTCCTTTGTAATTCCTTCCTTTGCCATAGTCTCAACTATCCTTGCTTCGGTGGCAATGCTTGCATGATCAGTTCCAGGAAGCCACAAAGCACAATAGTCCTGCATTCTCTTCCACCTTATTAAAATATCCTGCAATGTATTATCAAGGGCATGCCCCATATGAAGCTGACCTGTTATATTAGGCGGAGGAATAACTATAGTATAGGGTGTTTTTTTCTGGTCAATCTCTGCATGAAAATAACCTTTTTGTTGCCATTCATCATAAATTCTGTCCTCAACTTGCTTTGGATCATATGTTTTTGCTATATTTTCCATATCAAAACCTCCAATTATATTATTTAAAAGCTATTAAAATCATAATTATACCGGGCAGAGCAAATAGCATTCCACCCATCTTAACATTTACTTCGGCTTTATTTATTTTATACTCTAAAAGTTCTTCATCACTCATTTGATTTTCAAAATTACATTCTACCTTTTCATCAAGATTAAATTTTTTAACAATAGGTTTAGAAAAAATTGCACTTACAAATCCAGGTATTAAAAATAGCACAGCCAAAACTTTTAATATCAAAATATTACCTCCCTTAAAATTTAAAGCCATTAAATTCAGTCTTTTAACTAATATCTATCATGTCTAATATAAAAAACCCTTCATCCTGTATATTGGACGAAAGGCTATTTCCCGCGGTACCACCAAAATTCCCAAACAATTGGGCTCTTAACGAAATAACGGCTCTATACCGCCACAGACTACTGATTTCAACTGTGGAACTCACAAGCTACCTTCAACAGCAGCTGCTTACTTAGAAAACTTTCAGCCTAAGGTTTCCCATCTCTTTTAAGCCATCACTGTTTACTCCTCTTGATCATCGCTTTTTTATTATTTATAAAAATCATAAATCAATTCTTACCTTATGTCAAGGTATATTTTATTATAATCTACTACTTGCTCTACAACGTTTTTTCCATATTTTTCTTTGCCTAAATAATCTTCATCCTACAATCATACTCAATTGCTGTCGTCAACTTTAAAAATTGAAATGGCCTGATTAAGTTTTTGTGCCATTTCATCTAGCCCTTTTGAAAGATTTGACAACTCTTCTGAAGTAGCAGTCTGCTCTTCAATTGTAGCAGATACTTCTTGAGATATTGAGGCATTCTCCTGTGCAACTGCCGAAATACTTTCAATTGAGTCTGAAACTTTTTTCTTTGATGTTATTACTTCATTAACTAAGTAACTTACATCATTTACACATTGCATCAAACTCTCCATGGATTTATAAATTTCTTTAAAAGAATTATCTGTCTTTTTAACAATTTCCATTTGTTCAGCTACAATAGAATTTGCATTATGAGCAACTTTTTTTGTGTTGTCGGTCTTTTCTAAAATATTAGTTATTAGATCTCGAATTTCTTTAGATGATACTTTAGATTGATCGGCAAGTTTTTTAACTTCATTGGCAACAACTGAAAAACCTCTTCCAGCTTCGCCTGCTTTTGCTGCCTCAATAGAAGCATTTAAAGATAATAAATTGGTTTGATCTGCAATTGTAGATATAGTCTTCACTATCTTAACTATATGTTCCATATTTTTACTCAATAAAGCAACATCCTGAATAACTTGCTCGGATGCTAAGCTAGTATGACTGGCTTTTTCATTAAGCAATTTTACTATATCAAGAGCATCATGACTAAATTTTCTAGTTCCACTGGCAACATCAGATACAGTCTTCATATTGTCTTCAACTTTGCTAATAGCTTCTGATAGTACATTAATACTTTCAGCAGAACCCATTAAACTGCTTGCTTGAGTTGACGCACCTATTGCTATTTGTTGAATTACCTCACTTATCTGCTTTGATGCAACATGAGATTGTTGGGATGATGTATTAACCATCTCTGAATTTTTCAAAACTTTTTGAGATGATGTTCTGACCTGTTCAATAAGACTACGAATATTCTCTAACATTTGATTAAAGTCGATTATTACATCAGCAATTTCATCTTTACTATCATCATCTATACTAAGCATTAAATTACCTTTTTTAGCCTGATTAATCAAATTACCCATATCTCCTAAAGGAGCTGATACACTAATAGCTATAAGATAAGAAAGTACTATAGAAAAAATAACAGTTATAATAATAAAGAATATCAGTGACGATCTTATCTGATTAGGATCTTCATTTATATATGCATAAGGAATTTGACTAACTAATATCCAATTTGTGTTTTCAATCGATGTATATGAATTCATAATACCATCATAATTAAATACCGTTTGTCCCCTATCCTTATTTAGTAATAGCTCATTTATAAACTCTGTATCTTCATGAATCTCATTAAGATTTCTTAACTGTCTATTTGATACATATTTCCCCTCTGAGTCAATGATGAAAATATTTCCACCATCTCCAATGTTTATAGACCTATATACATCTAAAAAGCTTTCATTCCTTATTCCCATGACGAGGAAACCAAGTTCTTTTCCTGTTCTAATATCTTGAATTATTCTTGTACATATAATATGATAGGATTGATCATATTTTATTGATGTCCATACAGGAGTTCCTCTTCCAGTTAGAGCTATTTCCTTTATTTTTTGTTCATTATCTCTTAAGTAAATATTTAAAAAATTATTTATAGAATAATCTACCAGAAGATTGTCTACAAATACCCCTGCAAAGGTTACTGAATTTACTGTAGAAAATCTCCTTGCCATAGAACTTCTTAAATCATTAATTGATCTATTTCTGCTATAATCATCATCACTACTATTAAGAGTTCTTAAAGCCTCTTGAACATCCATAGTATGTGATATGTCAACAGCGTAGTTGCTATGTTTATCTAATTCTCCTTCAATATTGCTCTTTGTTTGATCAATTATCTGCTGGGTATACATTTTAATTTTTGAATCTATAGAATTTCTAGAAAGAGCAAAGGAAAATACTCCAAGGGAAACAAGTGGAACTATAGATAAAATTAAAAAGGATATTATTAGCCTGTTTTTAATTTTAGTTTTTCTTAATATCTTTGTAATCAATAAATAATTAATTGGATTATTTGATTTTTTTCTAATACTTTTTAAATGACTTTTAGTATTAAATTTGAATACTCTATTTAAAACTGTTCGTAATTTTTTTGGTATTTTAGAAATCAAAGAATATCACCTCTTCATAAAAGGTATGATGCAATCATATATATTATCGTCAAATTTATTATTTAACTTAAGATGATTTTTATTGCATTTTGAGAGGAGATAACAATGGCTATATATCTTGAAGAAAGAGGCAATAGTAAGGCCCCAACTATAGTTTTTATTCATGGAGGAGTGGCACTTAGCAGTTGGATGTGGCAAAAGCAGGTAGATTATTTTAAAGACTATCACTGCATTATACCTGACCTTCCCGAGCACGGCAATAGCTACAGAAATGGAAAAATTTCTATAAGTAACTGTGTAAATGAAATTGCAGAAATCATTGAAAAAAAAGCAAATAATGGCAAAGCAAGTGTAATTGGTTATTCTTATGGATCAAAAGTTATTATTGATTTATTAACATCCAGATGTGAACTGGTTTCTCATGCAATAATTGCCAGTGCACTGTCAAGACCTGTCCCTATTATGAAGTTCTCAAACAGCCCTGGAGCAATGAAATTAGCATCCTACATACTAAGATCAAGACCAATAAGACAATTACTAATAAAATATCTTAACTTTCCTTGTAACAGCTATAGATTTAATTGTTCAAGAGAAATAAGCAGACTAACATCTGGTAAGCTCTATAGAATATTTCATGAGTTTTGTCATAATTTAAACTTGCCTCAAGAGCTAGAAAAAGTAAAAGTACCCACATTAGTTATAGCCGGTGAAAAAGAATCACAACCTATGAAACAATCAATAATTGATATTGTAAATTTGATTCCAAATGCTAAAGGAGTATTGGTAAGAAACGGATCACACACCTACCCATGGTCTATGCATGAAGTTTTCAACATAATAGTTGAATGCTGGATAAACGATAAAGAAATACCTGACATATTTACGTCTGATGTTTTATAAACCTTTGCTATCTAGTGCCTTAGTATTTATCACCATTGGGTGAATATTATTTAAGTGAAGAAAACCACACACATTTGCCGTCACAAGTGAATAGACGTTTATAATAAAAGTTAGGGGCATGGAGCCCCTTCGCTTTTAAGTCTTTCAAGCGCCTACAAGACTTCTAACAAAAAAAAGGGAGGCTTTTTATGCCTCCCTTTTCCCTTTATTAATAAATTATTATTACTGTCTGTGTATCTCCATCCCACTCAACATATGCATCCATGTTTTCAGAGACAAATCTAACCGGCACCATTGTACGTCCGCCTATTATCATTGCAGGTACATCTAAATTAACTACTTCATCATTAACAAAAGCTTCTGCTTCTCCTATAGTAAGTTTAATTACTTTTTCATCTTTAATAATGGTAACAAGCTTTGTTTCATGATTATATAGTACTTCTGCTCCCATTTCCTCTGATATTGTCCTTATTGGAACTAATACCCTTCCATCAATATTTTGTGGAATAACATCTGGAAAATCAACATACTCCCAATTAATCAATACGTTTATTCCATCTTCAACTGTCGGTACAGGAAATTCTGTTTCATATGCACCAAAAATACCTGAAAATTCATCAAATAGATTTACTGAATTTTCTGCTGTTATCTGTGGCATATCTACCAAAACATCTTGATTAATCTTATCAATAGAACTATGGTATTTTACACCTAGACGAATAATCCCTTCTTCTCCTTCAACATCTATTCCAAATGCTTCTGAAATACCTGCTATGTTAATTTCTATATCAACAGAACACTTTTGTTCAACAATATAACCATCACTATTGATATAATAACTAACTTTAATTCCTTCATCTCCTAAAATCTTTATATCTTTAAATTTTTCAAATACTTCAGATACTTTTTCTCTAAAAGCCGGAAGTTCTTCAGCTAGTAAATCTATGTACTGATCAAATTCATCCATTACTTCATCAATATCTTGATCTTCAAATATACTCGTTGAATCTTCTAAGTACTCTTTTACAAAATCCATTGTTGACTTTTGTAAAATAGCATCGTTAATAAATGAATGTAATAGATTTTTAAAGGAAGCATCATTTAAGCTTATTTCATATTCTGTTACGCTTTCACCATTAGCTGAAGTTGTATTACCTTTTTTTGTAATAACCTTCATTCCAGGTTCAAAATCTTCTGCTGTTGACTTAATAAAGTCATACATCTTTTCTATTATTTCTTTAGTCTGATTAGTAGAATTAGCAAAACTCATGTCTATTCCCAATTCTTCATAAAAACTGTCAAAGTCTAAAACTATATACTTTCCAGCATATTGTCCATCTAAATATGTATCTGCCAATACTGGTGGAACTTTTAAAATAAGCTTCATAAAAGAGCCTTCACCTGTTTGATCAGTTTCCATCCAGAAATCAATTTTCCCGCCAACATCTCCCATTTCTAAGTCGAAATTAGCATTGTACTTCACCTTTGTCATTTCTTCATTAGACCAATACTTGTCATTAACAACCAGAGAAAATCCACTTAGATATGCAGCTACAGTGTTAAAAACTTCTTGTAATTCTTCAGACTCACTTTCACCTGAAAAGCTAATTTCTAACTTTGTAGTTCCCTCATAAGTAGTAATTTGTGATGTCTTAATAAATGCATCAATCACAGCAATCTCATCAATGGCGCATCCTACAATAGATGCTGCTAATAGTGCAAAAACCACAATAGCTGCCAAAGCTTTTCTCATTTTTTTCATAATGTTACCCTCCTTGTAATATAAATAATTTTAATATGTAGTGTTAGAGTATTATATATATGTTTTACGCAAATAAATATGTTAATACTTTAACATTGTTTATTATACCATAAAAATATTAAAAAAGTAATTACTTTTTTTAATATTTTTCTTTTATTTTTTAAATTTTCATTCGTATATTTTCACATTTATTAAATTCACCCGTTCAATTCAACTACATTGATAAAAATTATTCATGTTGTTATAATATAATAGACATTAATGAGCAACAGCGAATCAATGTCGCTGGGCATGTGCATGTTTGCGTTAGCAAACTAATTGCACGCCCATTTAATCAAAAGGGTTTATTCTGAAAAGTATTTTCAGAATAGACATTCATGAGCAACAGCGAATGAATGTCTATGGGCATGTGCATGTTTGCGTTAGCAAGCAAATTAACGTAAGATGAAGAGGATGGTTTTTTTGAGTAAAATTTATTGCATAAAAATACTATTTACAGCTATAACTATTATATTTACTGGATGCAGTTACAATGAAATATCCCCTATTTCAGAAAATACTCCATCTAACAGTATTTCTGAAAATGCTCCGCCTGAGAGTTATTTACCCACTATATCACCTATTCCCTACAATAATGAATCTGAAGACTTAGATATAATAGATGCTTTACTTGATTCAATGACCCTCGAAGAAAAGATTGGACAATTATTTATTGCTGCATTTAGGAAAGACGATAGGGGAAGATCTCTTAGAACTTTAAATGAATCAACTAAACATCAAATTGAAAAATATAAGTTGGGTGGAGTTACACTTTTTAAGGAAAACATCCATAGCATTTCACAAACAACTAATTTAATCAACGAAATCCAATCAATTAGCCAAATACCAATGTTTATATCTGTTGATGAAGAGGGTGGAAGGGTAAGTAGGATTGGTAACAATGCTGCAATGGGAACTACGAAAATACCATCTGCAAAAGAAATAGGTCTTGTTGACGATGTTGAACATGTTTACAATATAGGCCGTATTTTAGGTTCAGAGCTTTCTAACCTTGGTTTTAATATGAACTTTGCACCAGTGGCAGATGTTAATACAAACCCTAAAAATCCTGTTATTGGAGATCGCTCTTTTGGCTCTGATCCAGAAAAAGTTGGTTTAGTGGTGCAAAAAATCACAGCAGGAATGCAGGATCAAAATGTCAGTGCTGTATTAAAACACTTCCCAGGTCATGGTGATACTTCCCATGACTCTCATAAACGTTCAGTGGTAATAGAACATGATATTGATAGACTTAGGGAAATTGAATTAGTACCTTTTAAAAAAGGTATCTCTGCCGGGGCAGATGCAATTATGACAGCTCATATAATAATACCCAAATTAGAAAACAGTATGATTCCTGCTACTCTTTCAAAAAATATTTTAACAGATCTTTTAAGGGACGAACTAAATTTTAATGGTCTTATTATAACAGATGCTTTAGAAATGAAAGCAATCAGCGACTACTGGTGTAGTGCCCAGGCATCAGTCATGGCCTTCAACGCAGGAGCAGATATTATTTTAATGCCTGACTCGTTAGGTGAAGCTTTCAATGGCATTCATGATGCTGTTTTAAAAGGAGATATAACAGAGGAAAGACTTAATGAATCAGTACGTAGAATACTACAGGTTAAACTTAAACGCAATATATTAAAATAACTTGATGTGTCTAAAATATTAATTCCATCTTTCATTGTATATGCATGTAGTAAATACGAAAAATAATATGCATCTTTTTTCGCGATTGCGATATAATGGTATTGGCGAGTTTTGAATTTCATCTTGCTTTGACTGGGAATGTTAATTATATATATCCATATAGTTTTAAAAAATGCTCATCATCTTTTGTAAGCTTAACTATTTTTTTATCTTTTATCTTTAATAGAGTTTCTGCAACTAATTTATCCATCCAACCAAGCCTGACAAGTTTCTTGCAACAATCATATACAGTATAATCACAGATAGAACTTTCCCTACTCCAGTACAAATATCTCCAAAGTACATTAGGAGATATTTGTTTGTTAAATTTATTTGCAAGATTATATATTTCACAGGTTTTTACCTTATTACCCTTAATGATAGATGAGCCAAGTATCATATCCACATATTCATCGGAACAACTAGAATTTGGAATGGATAAAAATTTCCCAGCAATATTGGTATCAAAAATAAGTTTTTCACCAACATCAGACAATGCCTTTAATAGTTCCCACCTTAAAGAGTCATCAAGTCCATCCCAATAAACGCAAGTCTTAAACATCTGTGTTACAAAAATATTACTCTCACCTGACTTTAAGTAATACATACATAAAAGGATTTTAAGCACTATATTATTTGATTCCTTTTTTACCAGTCCCTTTGCATAGTGCATTGTATATTTCAAAAAAATCATAGAAAAAAAGCCTATAGAATCAGATGAAAACAGATTGTTTTTACTATAAAAAGAGCTTACTCCACGAACAAGTTTAACTCTAAATATATATTTATTATTAATATCCTGACGATACTTCGAAAAAATATAAACTGCCTTCATAAACTTTTTTCTAAAGATGTATGACTCAACTAATCCTATTTTAGCAAGAGTATATTGGCTATCAATTGAAAGGGACTTTATAAAGTACTCCTCAGATATTTTATATTGCCCTAACATCAAATAAAGTCTTCCTAAACAATAAAACCCGTAGGCCTTTTGAGGATACTTCTTAACATATTCTTCATATTTTATTATTCTTATATCAGTCTTTTTAAGATTACTCTTCATATGAATCACCCTGTATAGAATAAAACCTTTCATTTGTATCAGAAAGATAATTATCTATTATATCTTGAATACTGGAATCTTTTATTGCTATCTTTATCTCAATTCTTCTATTCCTCTGGCGAGCTGCTTCAGAACTTCCATAAGCTATTGGCCTAAACTCGGAAAAACCCACTGTGGCAAAATAACTTGCATATTTTCTTTCAAGTTGGGGGTTTGATTTCATAAGATAATTTATTACTTCTCCAGACCTTTTTGCCGATAGCTCCCTATTATAATAAGAACTTCCAACTTCATCAGTATGTCCTTCTATATTAATTGAATCAATATAATATCTTATACTTGGATCATCTAAAATCCTTTCAAATGCTATAGCAAACTGATCTAGCAACTCTCTTCCCTCAGGTTTAATTGTGTATGAATTAGATGCAAACACCAGACTTTCATTTATTATAATATTTGCATTCTCACCAATTGCAACTAGTTCCTCTCCTCTATCTGTTGTGCTTCCTAACTCACTTTCTATAGACTGTTTAACTTTTTCTAATATATCCAGACGAAGAACTGCTATTTCTTCTAGTTTGGTCCTTAATTCTGCTAACTCCCTGTTACTTAATGCAATTATTTCACTTTTTTCTTCTAGTTCTATTCTAGAAAGTGTCAATTCATCTCTTTTTCTAGATACTTCAGCTTTAGTTTCTTCAAGTTCAATTTTTTTGACGTTTAATTCACCTTCAACATTCTCTAATTCTAGTTGTTTTTCTTCTAATTTTAGTATATTATACAAAAGATTATTTCCAGTTACCATGTTTTGTATGTAAGCCAAAAGCATCAAAAAGAACAATACCAATGCTATAGTTGACATCACATCAGTAAAGGAAGGCCAGAAATTTAGTTCTTCACCAACATTTTTAAAATTTCTTCTTCTTATTTTCATAAAACCTCACCTCAACTATTCCTAAAAAGCCTTTTAATTTCGTCTAGTTGTTTATTAACCTGAGCTGCTGCTGTTTCATTATAAGTAAGCAACTGGTCTGGTAGCATAACAATTGTTTTTGCAAGCATCTTTTCATTTTCTTTAAATTCATCCATAATTACAAACACTTCTTTTAAAACACTTTCAATACTTTGAGCCACTTTTTGAGAAACATTTTTGCCATTTTCGTCAAGGCTTTTAGAAAAAGAATCTGATGTCTTTTGACCTAAAAGTTCAATCTCGCTACTTAATTTTAACATTAGATTATTGATTTTATCATGATATTCTTTAATTTCGTTTGTTCTTACTCTTAAATCATTTTTAATTGCTTCACCTAGTTCATTTATTGATAAAACTGTTCCCTTAACCTCTGTTACAATACTTCCAACATCTTGTATCACTTGACGGTTGTAGTCAGTTATTTCATCAACAGCACTTTTAATGTCTTTTGAAAAGTTTTCAATTGAACTATAGTTGTCAACGATTATCTTAGATGTATCTGACAAAGCTTCTGTAACCTTTATAAAATTTACATCCATTTTTTCAATATTATTTCTGAGATTATTATTAAACTCAGTAAAGTCCTTTATGTTTGATGCAAAATTTTTAAGTGATAAGTCAAACTTTTCAACTGTACTATCTAAAGTCTTTGAAGTTACATTTACATCCATTACAACACTGGTAAGCTTTTCACCAAAAGACTCAACAGTTTGCCTTAGTGTATTTTCAATTTTTCCTCCAAATTCAACAAAAGTCTCTTTAAGAATTTTATTCATTAAATTATATTCTGTCTCTTTATCCTTTGCGATAACAAGTGAGACGGTATTGTCTAAATATTCTTCAATTCTAACCATCAATGACTGCCTAGCTTCTTCAGAACTATATGCTATAGTAACTACTGTAAAAGCTATTGAGCACGCAATACCAAAAAGGCTTGTTGTAAATGCAACTGCCATACTATATACAGAGGGTATCAAATCATTTAAAAAACCAGTAGAAAAGGTAGGATCGGAAATTTCATCAGACTCCATTATTGTTTTAAATACATCAACTAATTCAGTAACAGCTAAAGTCAAACCAAAGAAAGTACCTAATAAACCAAGAGTTATTAATATTGAAACGGTATACTTAACAAATCTTTCACATACTAAAAGAGTACGAAGTTTCGTGTTAAAACAATTCTCGATTATTGCTTGAGTATTTACTTCATTGTAATTTACCAGTGCTGTCTTTTTATATGCTTCAACTATTTTATTGAGTAAATCATTTTTAAACCTCTCATTTTCTTCTCGTTCAGTTTTCTCCAAATCATCTTGAATAGAAATGTACTTTTTTCTAACTATTAAATTTATTATAAAGGAAAATACAAAAATAGCAACAATAAGAAATATTATAGCAACTCCCAGAGGATTTAAATTTACAATCATGTTAATAAAAAAGTTCATAAGAATCACTCCTATTATTAATTTACATAAAACTAAAATATACCTCAAGCTTCTCCAAAACTTATGGTTATGGAATTATACTTTATTAATAAAATTTATATTTTACTAAAGCTTTAAAATACAATTATAAATGGCAAGGAGAATCAACTAAAACTCCTTTTGTCCAGAAGAAAGTAAATATTTACTTTCAATAATGCAATAATGCGACTTTATATTAATATGATATCATACTTTTCACAATTGATATATACTTATTTTATATTTCCCTATTTATTCTTAAAACTTATTTATTAATCCTTTTTGTTATTGATTTGTTTCCAGTGAATCGGATATGAAAGTAATGGAGGTAATTTAGTATTAAGATCCCCCTTGGCTACATTAATTTGAACTTGAGTAAGAAAGATGCTACCTGATAGATCAGCCCCCCTAATATCAGCATCTCGAAAATCCGCTCCAATAAAGTCAACTCCTCTTAGATCAACTTCCCTTAAATCAGCTGCAATAAGACAAGCACCTCTTAAGTTAGCTCCAATAAGGTAGTTTTTTCTAAGATCTGCTCCAACAAGATCTGCTCTTAGTTTATAGGTTCTATAACTCTTATAATAAGGCTTTTGACTTAAGTTAATTTCATTTCTCACAAGTTCACTAGTCTTTAAAAGTACTTCATTTACAATTTCTCTATGATTCCCCACCTCTAAGTTCATTAAAATATCAGGACTCATATTAGTAATTTTCTCAGTCTCTTCAATCAATGATTTAATTTGATCATAAATAGATTGAGCGGGTTTTAGAGTTATTGCTTGTGTCAAATACCAAAGCAACTCATGAAGATAACGCATGTTTTGAAATACTTTAAACATTTGTTCCTTAGACTCTTGGCATTCCATCCAACTTTTACCTTCAAAACTAACTTGAGAAACCTTTTGTCCCGAGCCAAAACAGTCATAAGCAATACATCCTTTAAGGCCACGTTTACTTAAGCTTTTATGAATGGAGCAACTAAAATCTGATTGTAAGTTTATACAGGGCTGACCTGCTTCTTTTTCAATTGGAAATCCATCCATAGGCGAAAAATATAGTGCAACACAGCATAAGCCAAAACAGTTTAGACAATCAGCTTTCAATTTAACCATTTTACTATGTGCAAAATTTTTCAAATCTTCATCAGTTTGAAATAACTCTATTTTATACATATTTATTTGTGAGTATTTTATATCCTTTCACCTCTATCAAAAAATTCGTTTAGGAATGTTGAAAGTAAAACTTCCACTATTCAAAAAGCCTCTTCTCATAGTCATCCTTGACAATATTGATTTTATTTTCTAACCTCTTACTAAAATAAACTTTTTTATCTTTTGTAACTGCCACTATATCAATTTCATTAAGTTCCTCTATAACATTTAGACCATCATCAACTCCCAAAACAAATAAAGCAGTTGATAAAGCATCAGCATCAATAGATGTTTGAGCTACAACAGTTAAACTCATTAGATTTGAATCTACTGGATAGCCTGTATGAGGATGAAATATGTGGTGATAACGCACACCATCAACTTCCATGTAACGCTCATAATCACCAGATGTAACAATACTTCTATCTGATTTCTCAACAACAGCAAAATATCTAGTTCCCTCATTATCATATCTTGGATCCTGTATTCCTATTCTCCAATGGGTTGAGTCAGGTTTACTTCCAATGACTGAAATATCTCCACCCATATATATAATTCCATGCTTAATTCCACCTCTTTTAAGTATGCCTTTTACCTCATCTATAGCATAGCCCTTTGCAATTCCACCTAAATCAATAGCCATTCCCTCTTTTTCTAAATATACAGTTCTTTCATCAACATCAAGTTTTATTTTCTTATAATCTACTAACTCAAGGGTTTTTGTTATTTCTTCTTCTGACGGCACTTTTCGAGTATACGAGCCAATATCCCACAATTTAACCAGTGGATATATAGATATGTCAAATGCTCCATCTGTAATTTCTGAATACTCTAATGCTTTTTGCACAACAAAAAATGTATCATCGTGTACTTTCACAGGAATTTTTCCTGCATTTATATTAATCAATTCCACATCACTTCCTGAAATTGTTGCACTCATTCTGTTCTCTATTTCATACAATCTGCCTATTGCTTCATCTAAAACTTTTTCTGTTGTCTTATTTCCATAAACAGTTATGTTTATTATAGTATTTAAAGCAAATAAGTCACGCTTTATTTCATTTTGATTATACATACAACCTGACTGCAAAATCAATAACAAAATAACTACAACACTAAAAAATCCTAGCTTTTTTAGTCTAATATTCATACCCAGCATAAACCTCCATATAATTATAACGTCTATTTATATTTATAATTCTATTTCTACACGAACTAATCGGGCTACTATATCAACATCTTTTTTATAAACTGTTTCTGTAACTAAACTTCCTCTATTACTCACTAGCAGTAATTTCCCATTATTAATATCTTTTAGCTGTCGAACCATCCTCTTTTCTTTGAACTGAATTAAAAAAATGCCTTCTTTGTTAATTTCATGTGTCTTATAAGCTAATACCATATCACCTTTGCTTAATCTAAACATAGTCATGTCATTATCTTCAATGGTCAAATAAATAACTCTATCTTTAGGCAATCCCTCAACTTTATTAGCTATTATAGGTAGCTTTTTAATTGTTGTGGTATGATCCATTTTATAATTATAAACAGGAATATTCATAATTACTCCCGCAAGAGCATCATTCCATATATCCTGTACAGGTGTTTCTACAACTTTTTCTATATTTTTATCAGGTTCTGGTTTACTTTCGTATATTTCAAGTTTACCAACCTCTTGACGCAATACTTTTCCAACTCTTTTTATAAGATTTTCATTTAATACTCTGCGGCCCGCTTCTACTTCAATAATAAATCCTTCTGTAACTCCTAGACTTTTTGCTAGCTGCTTATGTGTCATACCCAATTCTTTTCTTAGCCTGCTGATTTCCAAGCCCATTCTGCTCATTATCCTGCCTCCATTTTCTTTTTTTCATATTAACTTTAATCTTATATCATATCGCAGCGGAAGCTGCAATCATAGTAGTTAAGTTCCGCTGCGATAAACATAGGAACTATATCTTCTTAAAAGTTTGCTAAAAAAGCAAACTTTTTGAGAAGAATAGTATATCCCAAGGAAAATGCAATTAAAGTATCAAGTTAGTGTGTGTAACAAAAGTGAAGAAAAATATGCACACAGTAAGTTCTGATACGATAAACAGAGCAACTATATCTTCTTAAAAAGTGCCTTATAATGCTTAAGCTATAAGACTTTCAAAATAAAAGTTTGCTAAAAAACAAACTTTTTAAGAAGAATAGTATACCAACTTATTATATACTTTTTAGATTCAGTAAACAATGATTTTTGAGACACCATATATTAATTATCATATTGTGATTTTAACTCACTCATAGTAAAATAAACTTGTAGGCTTTTTTGTAGAATGGTAAAATGGTAGATTTTAAAATGTATTATAGGAGGATGGTAGCATGGAAGTTAAACATAATATTCCAACAGGTTCATTGGAGTTAAAAGAGGTAATTGAAAAAAAAGGAACCAAAATGACTTTTAGACCTGACATAAAAGTTATGGATTGCACTTTAAGAGATGGTGGATTG
Source organism: Acetivibrio alkalicellulosi (assembly GCA_008125075.1). GTDB lineage: Bacteria > Bacillota > Clostridia > Acetivibrionales > Acetivibrionaceae > Herbivorax > Herbivorax alkalicellulosi. The sequence continues at coordinate 2,548,498 of VLTH01000002.1, forward strand.
ATTAATAATTTTCGATTTTCTGATCAACTGGTAAAATCATTATATCAGGCATGTATTGATTCAGGTGTTGATTACATGGAACTTGGATATAAGTCATCTAAAAAAATTTTTTCAATTTCTGATTTCGGTAGCCTAAAATTTTGTAGCGAGGAAGATATAAGTAGAATTATTGGAGATAACATCTCTTCTAATCTGAAGCTTAGTGTTATGGCAGACACTGGCCGAACAGATTATCATGAAGATATCCCTAAAAAAAGCGAAAGCATTATTGATATGATTCGAGTTGCTGCATATGCTCATCAAATTCCTGCAGCAATTGAGATTATAAAAGATGCCCATGACAAGGGATACGAAACAACAATTAACATTATGGCTGTTTCAAACGTTATGGAAAGCGAACTAAATGAAGCCCTTGAAATTCTCTCATTAACTGAAGTAAATATTATTTACCTTGTAGACAGCTTTGGGGCCTTTTACTCTGAAGAAATAAGAGACTTAGCTTATAAATACCTTAGTTATGCAAGAGATGCGGGGAAAAAAATAGGAATTCACACCCACAATAATCAACAACTTGCGTATGCCAATACACTTGAAGCTCTAATACTTGGTGTAAGTTATCTTGATGCTACTTTTTCAGGTCTTGGAAGAGGTGCTGGAAATTGTCCAATAGAACTGCTACTTGGTTTTTTGAAAAATCCTAAATATAACTTACGACCTGTATTAAAGTTTATACAGGAGTATATTAATCCCCTTAAAGAGGAACTTAGCTGGGGTTTTGATATTCCATATATGCTTACAGGTCAATTAAACGTTCATCCAAAATCAGCTATGTGCTTTTTAGACAGTAATGATAAAAAAAATCTCATAAAGTTTTATGACTATCTTACTGAGGAAGGCTAGTGAAGTGGTTTAGCTAAAACTAAGCATATAATCTTTAGGTGGAGACTCTATTCCACTTGAAGATTATAAAAGCATAGAAAAAATATACTCTCCTTGAAGATTTTTAGTATAAATAAATACTTGTATGATAATAATATATACTATAAATGAATTAATTAATTTTAGGCTAAAATCCTCCTTATTATATTGTGGAGCAACAGTCAAAAATCAGTTAATTCCCAATATTAAGGAGGTAGTATATATGTCAGACAAAACACTTACATGTAAAGACTGTAATGTAGAGTTTATTTTTACTGAAGGAGAGCAAAACTTTTATAAGGAAAAGGGATTTTTAAATGAGCCCCAAAGATGTTTAAGTTGCAGAAGTGCAAAAAAGAACCAAAAAAGAGGTTTTAATAATTTCCCCAGAGCAGGAAGTTTTGGTAATAGAATCGAGCTAAAGTATGGTGGTAGGTAATATATTTTTGAATGATTCTTATATTTAATATAAATTTAATAAACTAATACCTTATTAAATGATATAATTAAGTTAAGCCTTTATTAACTATTTTTCATACACAACCTCATTTAATAGAATTTCCGATAAAAAGCATTTAGTTTAATAAATGCTTTTTATCTTTTATACATTATTAGATTAGAAATCACTTCTTTATCTAAAAACTAGCTTTTCCTTTTCAACATCAACTATAATGTTACTCCCATCATTATAAATACCTTTTAGATACATATCAGCAAGTTCATCTTCAATATGTTTTTGTATTATTCTTCTCAATGGTCTTGCTCCATATTTAGGATCATAGCCTTTTTCAAGTATAAACTCCTTAACACTTTCTTTTATTTCAATTCTCATGTTTTTACTCTCAACCTCATTAAATATCTCTATAAGCATTAAATCAATTATTTCCCTTAGCTCATCTTTTTTCAGTTGATCAAAAACTATTATTTCATCTACCCTATTTAAAAACTCAGGTCTAAATGTTTCTTTTAAAATATCTTTTACTTTGCTTTCAAGTGCAATATAATTATCATTGGCAAATCCTATGCCACTTGACTTTAGGCTTGTTCCCGCATTGGATGTCATTATTATTACTGTGTTTTCAAAGCTAACTGTTTTACCATGACTATCAGTTACCCTTCCATCTTCTAGTATTTGCAAAAACATATTAAAAACATCTGGATGAGCTTTTTCAATCTCATCTAACAATATTACAGAATAGGGCTTTCTTCTTATTCTTTCAGTAAGTTGACCAGCATCATCGTAACCTACGTATCCTGGAGGTGCTCCAATCAACTTAGAAACTGCATGTTTTTCCATATACTCAGACATATCAAACCTTATCAGTGCTTCTTCACTTTCAAAAAGCTCTAATGCAAGCGTCCTAACCAACTCTGTCTTTCCTACTCCTGTAGGTCCAACAAAAATAAATGATGCAGGCTTTTTCTTCTTTTTAAAATCAGCCCTGTTTCTTCTTATAGCTTTTGAAACACTTTTTACTGCATTATGTTGACCTATCAATCTTTTATGCAGTCGTTCTTCCAAATTCAAAAGTTTTTTAGCTTCAATTTCTGTTAATCTTTGTACAGGAATCTTAGTCCATGTTTCTATTACACATGCAATATCTTCTAAAGTAATTTGTATTTCTTTATTTTGATCTTCCATCTCATTTATTTGAGTAAGAAGTTTGCATTCCCTTACCTTAAGGTCAGCAGCTTTTTGATAGTCTTCAATTGAATCTGCTGAAATAGCACTTTCTTTTTCTTCCTGTACTTTTTTCAACTCTTCTTTTAAGGTGTCAAGTTTTACAAGTACTACGTTCTTTATATTAGCCCTTGAGCCAGCTTCATCTAAAATATCTATTGCCTTGTCAGGAAGAAATCTGTCAGTAATGTATCTTTCTGATAAATGTACAACTGCTTTAATCACTTCATCAGAAATTTTAACTCTATGATATTTTTCATAATAGTCCTTAATCCCTTTTAAGATCTCAATAGTCTCTTCAATAGAAGGCTCTTCAACAAGTATCGATTGAAATCTTCTTTCTAAAGCAGTATCTTTTTCAATATGTTTTCTATATTCGTTAAGAGTAGTAGCTCCAATAACTTGTATTTCTCCTTTTGCCAAAGCAGGTTTTAAAATGTTAGCAGCATTCATTGCTCCTTCTGCCTCTCCTGCGCCAATGATATTATGAATCTCATCTATTACTAATATAATGTTTCCTAACGTCTTACTCTCTTCTATTATCCCTTTCATCCTACTCTCAAACTGACCTCTAAATTGAGTGCCCGCTACTACACTTGTTAAATCAAGTAAATATACTTCAGCATTAAATAGTTTGGCTGGAACCTCTCTTTCTGCTATTTTAACAGCAAGGCCTTCTGCAATAGCAGTCTTTCCAACGCCTGGTTCTCCAATTAAAACAGGATTGTTTTTATTTCTCCTATTAAGAACTTGAATAACTCTTTCTATTTCCATCTTTCGACCAATAACTCTATCTATTTTCCCATCACGTGCTTTTTCTGTTAAGTTTGATCCATATACATCTAAGTACTTTTTCTTTTTAGGAGCTTTTTTCTCCTGAGTTTTAGTTCTTGTATTATTTTTTCCATCCTTATCATCTTTATTAATTCCTTCTTTTGAATCGTTTTTTGAAACTGACTCATCTCCATTCCTAAACAGTGACTTGTTAAATATATTTAAAAATGGATTACCTGAACTTGAGGTTTCTGATTCTAATGACATATTGCTCATATCCATATCTTGAATAAAACTTCCCATTTGCTTATTTAAATCTTCTATCTCGTCATCAGATATACCCGTTTGCTCAAGCAAATTATTAATAGGTTGAATTCCTTTATTTTTTGCACATGCGATACACATTCCCTCTTGTGTTTGCTTTCCATCATTAATTTTTGTTATAAAAACAACTGCTATATTTTCTTTACAAATAGAACACATTATCATAACTAACACTCCTATCCTTAAACCATACCTAAGTATAATTTTGATTTATCGCCTTTTTAGTGGGATAAAAATCAAATTAGTATGAACTGTTTAATATCTATTGAAAACTACATCTACATTTTAAATAAAAGCTTGTGGCATCGAGCCCCGTCCCTTTTAAATCTTCGAAGACCTTCCAATACTACTAATAAAAAGCAAAACTAGCTTTAGATTTATCATTAATAAAATATTCAAAAAGTATTAATTAGGATTGCTGAAAATATAACTTCCACTACTATTTCGCTACAGGTCTTATTAGGTGCCAAATAGCCCCCGTAAAAAGTGGAAGTAATATTTCAATAAATCCGCACTATATTATTTAGCATAGTAAATATAATTTATATTTTAAATACACAATAAACTAAATTTAATTGAGCAATAAAATACCAAACCTTTTAAGTTTTTTCTTATTTAAGTATATCATATTGTATCAAAAGCTGCAATCAAAGTAAAAAGATGAATGAAGATGAATGAGGGGTAACAAAAGTGAAGAAAAATATGCACCTGATGAATGAGAAAAATCAATAGTTTTCATTAAATTTGTGTCCTCAATTGGACTTTTTTTGTAATAAATTTGGTTAAATTTTATATAATATATTGAAATTTAGTTTATTATATTATATAATATAATTGTATAACTAAATAATGATTCTTATGAAAAAGGCAAAGCTATCGAAAGATAGTGACGCAAAGCTACGGGTCTACGGTGGAAACACTATGATAGCCGGGTTACCAGAGATATAGAGTATAGTGTTTAATTGCTCTGACTGGTAATCCGGTCAGAGCTTTATTATTTACTTAAAATTCTGCATCTGTGCCCTTTCGACAATGGCAAACTCAATGAAAATTGAGGACGCAAAGCTACAGATCTTCGGTTGAGTTGCAACCAAGATGGCTGAGTTACCGAAAAAGGGAGGAATTATTATGAAGAAAAGTATTAGAAGTATTATCATCATCAGTATCACAATTGTTATGTTTATGAATGTAGTATTTGCTACAACAACATCAGCACCTAAAGTCATCCAATCTAACAACGTAACTCTTGAAGGCATTCCGTCTATTATTGAAGGTAAAGTTACATTCAGTGGTACCACTACCAACGAAAAAGTCAAAATACTTGTTGTAAAAGATGAAAGACAGCGTTGGTATGATGTTAATCTTGAAGATGGTGCATTTAATGAAGAAATATGGCTCATTGATGGAACTGGTGACTATAAAGTAGCTGTCTTAGTTCATTTAGAAGGCAGGAGGTATTCTTTTGGTCCCACTGTGTATGTTGAAAACATTACTGAAGTTAACAGATTTTTGGTCCCTACATTGCATGTAGAAAGTAATCATGAGGAAATTATTAATTTAGCAAATGAAATAACAAAAAATGATTTAACTGATATGGAGAAGGCAAGAAGTATCCATAATTGGGTTGCCTCAAACATAAGGTACGACTATACCAAGTATTTAAGGCAATTAAATGGAAATTTTGATAATGACTACGGTGCATTAAACACGCTAAAAACAGGAATAGGAGTCTGCTACGATTATTCAAAGCTAGTTGCCGCATTAGGAAGGGCAGTAGACCTACAGGTTAAAGTAATTAAAGGAAACTATGTCAGTCCTTTCAGAAATGAACTTCATGCATGGAATGAAATTTACATTTCCGAAGAAGAAAGGTGGATTAATTTAGACACTACGTTTGCTGCCTCCATGCGTAAAAATTATTTTGACAATAGTGATTTTTTCGATGATCACGAGAAACTTGAAGAGTATTAATTTAAAAATAAAGGTTTGGGGCATTTTGCTCCAAACCTTTTAAGTCTTTCACTTCGTTCCTAACCTCTAACTAAATTAATCCTTTCCATTAATGTTGGTATGCTTTTTGCTCATGAATGTCTATTCTAAAAATACTTTTCAGGATAGACATTTTAATTTTAATTATTATTAAGAATTTCTAATAAAAATTCTCTTCCCTCTTCATCAACAGTGAAAGTATGGTTTAGTACTCCTTTTGCTATATCTCCAAATGCCCAATAAGACTTTGGCACATCGGGAAAAATCTGTTCTGTTCCATAAAGAGGACCTCTTTTTAAAGCTCTATTTATTAATGCTACACTTTCAGCACGCTTAATACTAGCTTGCGGTTTGAAAGTACCATCAGGATACCCATTAACATAACCTAATTCAGACAACCTTTCAATGAACTGCTGAGCCCAATGTCCAACAGTATCCTTGAATTTATCAGTTTTTTGACCATAATCTTCTAATTCTAAAAACTTAAATACAACTGTTGAAAATTCTGCTCTCGTTATACTATTATTAGGTTTAAATGAACCATCTGGATAACCGCTAAAAAGTCCTATATCAGAAACATATTTAACTGCCCATACTGCCCAATGGTCTTCTTTTAAGTCAGTGTAACTGATATTTTTAGATATATTAATATTATTCCTATCTACTTCCAACAAGTTTGCAAATATAACTGCTGCTTCAGCTCTTGTTATATTGTTTTCTGGTTTGAAATTTCCATCTGGATATCCTCTCAAGTAAGCATTGTTCTGTCCTTGACTACCTGGAACCTGAACATCTGGCTGATTAATAACATCAGTTGTATCTTCATTATCTTTCTGATCAGAATCCTTATTATCTGATTGATTTTCCGAGCTATCACCACTTCCTCCTGGTGTATCAGGATTTGAAGCTACAGAGCTAACTCTTACACTTCCTCTTGCAAATTCTGTTGAGAAACTTTTTAAACTATAATTTGCAAAAGTCCATTTATCTGGTATTATAGCACTTGATTGTTCTTTTGAAGATGTTTTTATCTTAAAGGTAACCCTTGCAAATTCCCCATCACTATTTATAATTTCACGGCCGTGTCCAGTTTCATCTGTAAACATAAAAACTGTCCTTCCTGGTTTAGGTGAATTATAACTAAAATTTGAATTAGGATTTTTAATTATACTACCTGGTTTTACTTGAATTAGTTCTAAGACATTCTCATCATATCCTATAGTAAAATCGCAACTATTTATTCCCTCTTCAGGAACATTTATAAACCTTATTGGCACTTCAACTGTATCTCCTTGTTTCCCCTGTACATCAGCTATCTCAACCTTAAAAATATTACTAGCACTTACTGACATAATACTGCTTGATATAACTGTAACTATTATTAGTGTTACTAAAATAAATGGTATTATTTTGTTCTTTTTCATAGTATCCTCCCATAAATAATGTTTATAATTTTAATCTCAATATGAGATTTTGATCTTATGTACCTTCTGTCTATTATATTTTTAGTTTCTATTGGCTTATACTAAAACTCACTAAGAATCTCAACTAGCATTTCACGGTTTAGATCGTCTATAATATATTTGTAATCAAGAACACCCGATGAGATATCTCTAAATGCCCAATGGTTTTCTGTAACATCCTCAAATATTATAGGTGCACCGTATAATGGACCTCTTTCAAGAGCTCTATTTACTAGTGCTACACTTTCCGAACGCTTTATCATATTATTAGGCTTAAATGTTCTATCTGGATAACCATTTATGTACCCCATATCAGATAGTTGCTCTATAAACTGTTGCGCCCAGTGACCAATTGTATCGGTAAAAATATTATCATAAATCTTTCTTTCCTCTATATTGTCCATTATTTGAATAGTCTTAAAAATAACAGTAGCAAACTCAGCTCTTGTTATATTTTGGTTAGGCATAAATGTCCCATCAGGATAGCCTTTAAACAGTTCTTTTTCTGATACATATTCAATTGCCCATACTGCCCAATGCCTGTCATCTAAATCATTATATATAATGCTACTAGTATAATTAGCATTTTCATCAGCACCCAGTAATTTAGCAAGTATTACAGCAGCTTCTGCTCTAGTAATACTATTCTCTGGTCTAAAAGTACCATCTGGGTACCCCCTTAGATAAGCTTTATGCTCTCCATATGCCCCTGGTATTTCTACTTGTTCTTCATCTATTTCTGATGGTATTAATTTAGTTGGTGCTGGTGTTGTAGTTGGTGTAACAGTTGGTACTGGTGGATCAACTCGTTGAGATGAATCTGGAGAGCTTCCAGTTCCACCAGGATTTACAGGCGTGCTTGATTGAGTGTTTCGAGCAACAATTCTTTCTGGTTGTATAACTTTATAATCTGACACTCTATTACCATCCCACTCAAATAACATTGTACCACTAATGCCATAAGGCATAGCTGATGAATTCTCAAATATTATTTTTGTATCTTTTTCCTGTAAAACCTTAAATCCAATCCGTGCAAGTATGCCAGACTCCTCTGCTTGTCCTCTTTCCTTATATTCTTTAAGCAAAGTATAGGTTCTTCCAAAGTTTATTTGTCCAATAGATATATCATTACTTACTGCTGATATTGGATAATAGTCCATATTTACTATTACTGTCCCACCTTCAGGTAAAGTATCTGAATCATATGGCTTTCCTGAGCTTAAGTCTATAGCTTGAAGGACTTGGGGATCATATTTTAAGTTTACATGAAACCCTGCAAATTTGTTTATATTTTCTATATGGATTGTTGCGCTTATTGTATCGCCTTTTAAAACCGTAGTTTTGTCAAAATCAATGTATATTTTTGATGATGATGTAGAATTAATGTCTGTAGGAAAGTAAATCATAATGATTAGCATAGATAGAATTAGGTTAAATAATTTAAACCTTTTCATATTAATACCTCCAAAATAAACAAATTCAATAAGTAATTACTATCTTAGTTATTACAATTTCACCTCCAAATTAAAATTAATATAAATAATTCATTAAATATAATTACCTTTTTCACTTAAGTTAGTATTATTAATTGTAAATATGTGACACAAGGATTAATTTAATTATATTATTGGCTAAGTAGTATAGATTTGAATCAGTACATTAAATACCTTAAATACACCCCTAGTCTTATAGGCATAAGTATGCATTATTAAACATCTTCAGTTTTACTATAAGAATATATAATTCTTAGTAAATAAGTTTATTCTTATTCATAATTTAACCCCATAAAATAATTAATACTATAATAAATAAACTATTTTTAAAATATGACAGCAAATTTTTATATCTGTTATATTCACAATTATAAGGCAAATTCAGTAAAGTTTCAAGTTTTTTTATTAGTTTTACAATTATAAATAAACTTTTTTTATAATTCTACTGTTTAATTTATTCCTTCATTTAATTTCTAAATATTCCTTTACTGGCAAGTAGTTTTAATTCATATTAAATTAGCGTAAGATACAGGCGTGAACATGTTTACCTAGAGCTAAACCTTAGAGTTTCAAACCTCTAGTCTGAGAAGAACTCCACCTTATAGAAGGTGGAGCCTTAGAATAAGATAAATTTTCTATAAAAAAGAAAAAGGCTACTGTGCTACTAAATTTCACACAGTAAGCCTAAACTTTATTATGTTATATTATTCCTTATTTAATATTTCTACTAGTATTTCATTTCCATTTTCATCAATTGTATATCTATGATCAAGTGCTCCTTCTGCTATATCATAGAATGCCCAGTGTGAGTCACTTACATCAGGGAATATTTGTGGTGCTCCCATTAAAGGTCCTCTTTCTAAAGCTCTATTAACCAATGCTACACATTCTGAACGCCTTATTCTATCTTGAGGCCTAAATGTACCATCTGGATAACCACTAATATAACCAAGTCTTGTAAGCTGTTCTATATAGTTTTGTGCCCAGTGTCCTTTTGAATCTTCAAATCTGAAATCATTAAATTGAATTTCACTTATTTTGCCTTCAATTTGTAAGAATTTAAACACTACTGTAGCAAACTCAGCTCTTGTTATATTTTGATCCGGCTTAAATGACCCGTCAGGGTATCCAACAAATAGACCTTTGTCAGAAGCAAATTTAATTGCCCATGCCGCCCAATGAGTATCATTTATGTCTGTATATTTATCACCAATTCTAAGGTTTGAATTATGATCCTCTCCCATTATCCTAGTGAAGATTACAGCGGCCTCTGCCCTTGTAATATTCCTATCTGGTCTAAATGTTCCATCTGGATAACCTCTTAAGTAAGCATAATGTTCTCCAGTAACTGCTCCAGGTATTGGAGAAGGATCCGGCTCTACAATAGGTGTTGGTGTTGGTGTTGGTGTCGGCGTTGGTGTCGGCGTTGGTGGCGGCGTTGGTGGCGGTGGTGGCGGTGGTGGTACTGTTCCTCCTCCTCCACTTGGTGGTGTTGGCGTTGGTGCTGGTGGTTCTGTCACTGGTGGCTCTGTCACTGGTGGCTCTGTCACTGGTGGCTCCGTCACTGGTGGCTCTGTCACTGGTGGCTCCGTCACTGGTGGCTCTGTCACTGGTGGCTCTCCTGCTTTAATTGGTAATGGTTGTATTACCACATAATCAAGTAATTTCTCCCCATTCCAATCAAATAGAAATGTTCCTGATATAGCCCCAGGCATCTTTTCCAAATCATCCTCAAATTTAATTTCAGTATCTTTTTCTTGTAAAACTTTGAATCCAATTATTGCAATTGTACCTGTTTCTTCTGGATTTCCACTAGCTCTATATTTAGCTAGATCACTGTATGTATTACCAAAGTTTAATATTCCATCTCCGATTACATTTACAGCTACTAATAGATTACCATATTCATCATTAACAAGAATTGTACCTGGTAATGGATTAGTTCTTCTTGCAAATGCTACTTCAGTATCTGGATTAACTGCCTGTAAAACTTCTGGATCAAATTTAATATTTAACTGATATCCAGCGAAATTACTTATATTACTTATATTTATAGCTGCTCTTATTATATCTCCTTCTTTAACGAATGTTTTATCTAGTTCCATCGTTATGTATGATTCTGGCATTGGAGTTTGCTCAGACTTTTTAACATTTACTCCTCCATTATTAAGCACAAAATTTATTGGGTTTAAGTCCATATCTGTTACTGTAGTCTCGTAAACAAACTCAATAACACTTAGGCCAGAAGGTGCATCTTCCTTTATAGAAGCAAATATTTTAGCAAATGTTCCGTCTAAGTTTATCTGCTCCAGTCCTAATCCAGTTTCGTCAATAAATAAAAAGCTTATTGTTCCTTCTTCACTGTTTACACTTGATGAAAAGTTTGCTGAATTAGTTATAATATCTCCTACTACTATCTCAGTTATATTAATAACACTAGTATCATAACTTAAAACAAAATCTGCATTATTTATTCCCCCAGATGGTACGTTTTCAAAGTATATAGGTATAGCAACAGTTTCTGTAGCTTTTCCTTCAACTAATCCAACTGTTATATTTAAGTCTGTCACTGGTGGTTCTGTCACTGGTGGCTC
>VLTH01000002.1:2559833-2624998 GCA_008125075.1 Acetivibrio alkalicellulosi
GGTGGTGGTGTTGTTGTTGGTGGTGTTGTCACTGGTGGCTCAGTTACTGGTGGTTCAGTTACTGGTGGTTCAGTTACGTGGTGGTTCAGTTACTGGTGGTTCAGTTACTGGTGGCTCAGTTACTGGTGGTTCAGTTACCGGAGGTTCAGTTACTGGTGGCTCTGTCACTGGTGGCTCTGTCACTGGTGGCTCCGTCACTGGTGGCTCTGTCACTGGTGGCTCTGTCACTGGTGGCTCCGTCACTGGTGGCTCCGTCACTGGTGGCTCTGTCACTGGTGGCTCTGTCACTGGTGGCTCTGTCACTGGTGGCTCTGTCACTGGTGGCTCTGTCACTGGTGGCTCTGTCACTGGTGGCTCTGTCACTGGTGGCTCTGTCACTGGTGGCTCTGTCACTGGTGGCTCTGTCAGTCACTGGTGGCTCTGTCACTGGTGGCTCTGTCACTGGTGGTTCTGATCCTACAACTTTAATTGGCTCAGGTTGTATAACCCTATAGCCAAATATTGTTTCGCTTTCCCAATCAAATAGCTGTGTTCCTGTTATTGCATTTGGCATACTATCAGTGTCAACAAATTTTATTTCTGTGTCTTTTGCCTGTAATACTTTAAAACCTATTACAGCTATTACTCCTGTTTCTTCTGGCTCTCCAAGTTCAATATAATCTTCAAGATATTGATATGCATTTCCAAAATTCAATATACCTTCTGATGTACTATGGCTTACTGCAGTTACATTACCAAGGTCAGGATTTGATAATATATCTCCTGATTGTGGCATTGTGCTGTCATCGTATGCTTCTCCTGTTTCAACATTTACTGCTTCTAATATTTCAGGATCATATTTTATATTTAATTGGTATCCAGAAAAATTAGTTATGTCTTTTATCCTTATTGTTGCTTTGATTATGTCTCCAACTTCTACCAATGTCTTATCAAGATCCATTGCTATTTCACCTGACGTAGCTGTTACTGCTTTAATTGGCTCAGGCTGTATAACTTTATAGCCGGTTACTGTTTCGCTTTCCCAATCAAATAGCTGTGTTCCTGTTATTGCATTTGGCATGCTATCAGTGTCAACAAATTTTATTTCTGTGTCCTTTGCCTGTAATACTTTAAACCCTATTACAGCTATTACTCCTGTTTCTTCTGGTTCATTAATTTCAATATAATCTTCAAGATATTGATATGCATTTCCAAAATTCAATATACCTTCTGACGTACTATGGCTTACTGCAGTTACATTACCAAGATCAGGATTTGCTAATATATCTCCTGATTGTGGCATTGTGCTATCATCGTATGCTTCTCCTGTTTCAACATTTACTGCTTCTAATACTTCAGGATCATATTTTATATTTAATTGGTATCCAGAAAAATTAGTTATGTCTTTTATCCTTATTGTTGCTTTGATTATGTCTCCAACTTCTACCAATGTCTTGTCAAGATCCATTGCTATTTCACCTGACGTAGCTGTTACTGCTTTAATTGGCTCAGGCTGTATAACTTTATAGCCGGTTACTGTTTCGCTTTCCCAATCAAATAGCTGTGTTCCTGTTATTGCATTTGGCATACTATCAGTGTCAACAAATTTTATTTCTGTGTCCTTTGCCTGTAATACTTTAAACCCTATTACAGCTATTACTCCTGTTTCTTCAGGCTCTTCAAGTTCAATATAATCGTCAAGATATTGATATGCATTTCCAAAATTCAATATCCCTTCTGACGTACTATGGCTTACTGCAGTTACATTACCAAGATCAGGATTTGCTAATATATCTCCTGATTGTGGCATTGTGCTATCATCGTATGCTTCTCCTGTTTCAACATTTACTGCTTCTAATACTTCAGGATCATATTTTATATTTAATTGGTATCCAGAAAAATTAGTTATGTCTTTTATCCTTATTGTTGCTTTGATTATGTCTCCAACATTTGCTGTTGTTTTATCAAGCTCCATCTCTATACTTGAAGTTGTATCTGCAAAAACTAGGTTTGTTGATATGCTTGATAATAATAACAGAATAGTTAAAAATAATGGAATTACTCTATTTTGCTTCATGAAAAAAAAATCCCCCTATCAACAGCATCTATATAATATTAGATAGCAAATAATTTATGCTCATCCTTTTTTATACCTGCATTGTTTTATTTTAATATGAGGAAGGAAATTCCTTCCTCATATTAATATTGAATTTATCTGTTATAATCTGCTGGAGCTCTGTTAAAGTTTCTAATAATTATCATTATGTCTTCCATGTTCACTGCGCCATCTTTGTTAATGTCTGCAACTTCATCAAAAGCATCGTTTCCTGAAGTTGTATTGAATGCAACAATAGCCTTCATTATATCAGTCATATTAACAGCATCATCAGGTACTATGTCCCCAGCCCACATTCTAATTGGTGATGTGGATGTAGACATCTGTGTATTTCCAGTTACAGAAACATTTGCTACTTCTCTGTATAAGTAGAATTCTTTTGAAATTTTCACAGTGTATCCATCAGCATTTTCAGAAACTCCACTTATTTCAAAGTATCCATTACCATCTGTTACTGCATATAAGTCTGTACCTACAACTTCAACTCTGAATCCAGCTCTTAGAATAGATGCTACTGCTGGATTATATGTGAAGTCTGGAACAACATAACCTGATACAGTATAACCATCCTCTGTTGGTGGTGTTGTTGGTGGTGGTGTTGGTACTACAGTACTTCCAACATCTACTCCACCATCTACAAATGTTGCTGGTATTGTTTTTAAATCATAATCTGCAATTGCTCCTTGTGATGCTAATTTAATTTCACTCAATCCATTTGGTGCTGACGCACTTATTGTTGCTGTTATTGTTGCAAATACTCCGTCTGATTTTATCATTCTTTGTCCACGTCCTGTTTCATCTGTGAACATAAATGATAATCTTCCTGTTTCTTCATTTATGTTTGATGCAAAATCTGTTGATCCACCTTCTATTATTGCTCCTGCTGTTATTTCTGTTACATTTAGTACAGCTGGGTCATACCATAGTACGAAGTCAGCATTGTTAATTCCACTTGATGGCACCTTTGAGAATGTCACTGGTATTTCTACTGTCTGTCCTGCTTCTCCTCCAACTGTGTTTACTATTACTCCAAATCCGTCTGGCACTGTTGTTGGTGGTGTTGTTGGGTCTGCTGTTGGTGGCGTTGTTGGGTCTGCTGTTGGTGGCGTTGTTGGGTCTGCTGTTGGTGGCGTTGTTGGGTCTGCTGTTGGTGGTGTTGTTGTTTGTTGTCCAACAATTACTCCACCATCTACAAATGTTGCTGGTATTGTTTTTAAATCATAATCTGCAATTGCTCCTTGTGATGCTAATTTAATTTCACTCAATCCATTTGGTGCTGACGCACTTATTGTTGCTGTTATTGTTGCAAATACTCCATCTGCTTTTATCATTCTTTGTCCACGGCCTGTTTCATCTGTGAACATAAATGATAATCTTCCTGTTTCTTCATTTATATTTGATGCAAAATCTGTTGATCCACCTTCTATTATTGCTCCTGCTGTTATTTCTGTTACTTCAAGCACGTCTGCATCATACCATAATATGAAGTCAGCATTGTTTACTCCACTTGTTGGTACATTTGAGAATGTTATTGGTATTTCTACTGTCTGTCCTGCTTCTCCTCCAACTGTGTTTACTATTACTCCAAATCCGTCTGGCACTGTTGTTGGTGGTGTTGTTGGGTCTGCTGTTGGTGGCGTTGTTGGGTCTGCTGTTGGTGGTGTTGTTGGGTCTGCTGTTGGTGGTGTTGTTGGGTCTGCTGTTGGTGGTGTTGTTGGGTCTGTTTGTTGTCCAACATTTACTCCACCATCTACAAATGTTGCTGGTATTGTTTTTAAATCATAATCTGCAATTGCTCCTTGTTGCGCTAATTTAATTTCACTCAATCCATTTGGAGCTGATGCACTTATTGTTGCTGTTATTGTTGCAAATACTCCATCTGCTTTTATCATTCTTTGTCCACGGCCTGTTTCATCTGTGAACATAAATGATAATCTTCCTGTTTCTTCATTTATATTTGATGCAAAATCTGTTGATCCACCTTCTATTATTGCTCCTGCTGTTATTTCTGTTACTTCAAGCACGTCTGCATCATACCATAGTATGAAGTCAGCATTGTTTATTCCACTTGATGGTACGTTTGATAATGTAACTGGTATTTGTACTGTCTGTCCTGCTTCTCCTCCAACTGTGTTTACTATTACTCCAAATCCGTCTGGTACTGTTGTTGGCGGTGTTGATGTAGTTGGTGGTGTAGTTGGGTCTGCTGTTGGTGGTGTTGTTGGGTCTGTTGTTGGTGGTGTTGTTGGGTCTGTTTGTTGTCCAACATTTACTCCTCCATCTACAAATGTTGCTGGTATTGTTTTTAAATCATAATCTGCAATTGCTCCTTGTTGCGCTAATTTAATTTCACTCAATCCATTTGGAGCTGATGCACTTATTGTTGCTGTTATTGTTGCAAATACTCCATCTGCTTTTATCATTCTTTGTCCACGTCCTGTTTCATCTGTGAACATAAATGATAATCTTCCTGTTTCTTCATTTATATTTGATGCAAAATCTGTTGATCCACCTTCTATTATTGCTCCTGGTGTTATTTCTGTTACATTTAGTACGTCTGCATCATACCATAGTATGAAGTCAGCATTGTTTATTCCACTTGATGGTACGTTTGATAATGTAACTGGTATTTGTACTGTCTGTCCTGCTTCTCCTCCAACTGTGTTTACTATTACTCCAAATCCGTCTGGTACTGTTGTTGGCGGTGTTGATGTAGTTGGTGGTGTTGTTGGTGGTGTAGTTGGTGGTGTTGTTGGGTCTGTTGTTGGTGGTGTTGTTGGGTCTGTTTGTTGTCCAACATTTACTCCTCCATCTACAAATGTTGCTGGTATTGTTCTTAAATCATAATCTGCAATTGCTCCTTGTTGCGCTAATCTAATTGCACTAAATCCATTTGGTGCTGATGCACTTATTGTTGCTGTTATTGTTGCAAATACTCCATCTGCTTTTATCATTCTCTGTCCACGTCCTGTTTCATCTGTGAACATAAATGATAATCTTCCTGTTTCTTCATTTATATTTGATGCAAAATCTGTTGATCCGCCTTCTATTATTGCTCCTGGTGCTATTTCTGTTACATTTAGAACAGCTGGATCATACCATAGTATGAAGTCGGCATTGTTTATTCCACTTGATGGTACATTTGATAATCTTACTGGTATTTCTACCGTCTGTCCTGCTTCTCCTCCAACTACGTTTACTATTACTCCAAATCCTTCTGGATCTGGTCCCGTTGTTGGTATTGAACCTCCAACATTTACTCCTCCATTTGTAAACGCAGAAGGAATATTTCTTAAGTCGTAGTCAGCTATTGCTCCTGTTTGTGCTAGTGTTATTTCACTTACACCACTTGTTGCGGTAGTCCTTACAGTTGCAGTTATTGTTGCAAATACTCCATCTGCTGTAATCATTCTCTGTCCGCGTCCTGTTTCATCTGTAAACATAAATGATAGTCTTCCTGTCTCTTCATTTATATTAAATGCAAAATCTGTCTCACCATTTGCTATTATTGATCCTGGTAATATATCCGTTACATTAAGCACAGCAGGATCATACCATAATATGAAATCAGCATTGTTTATTCCACTTGATGGCACGTTTGCAAACCTTACCGGTATTTGCACTGTTTGCCCAGCAGTTGCTAAAACTGTATCTATCCCAACTCTTAATGCATTTGCTGGTGGTGTCGTTGTTGTTGGTGGTGTTGTTGTTGGTGGTGTTGTTGTTGGTGGTGTTGTTGTTGGTGGTCTTGTAGTTGGTGGTGTTGTTGCTGGTGGTGTTGTTGGTTGCTGGCTTCCTCCAGGCTCCGTACCCCAAACTAAAGTTCCATTAATATATGCTGTTACTTTTTCCCATTGTGTAAACTGTGATGCACTTGAATTAAATGAGTAGTCATTTGATTGATTATAATTTGACCAATCACTCTTTGCGAATCTACCCTGAATTTCAAGCGGTCTATTAGCTTCTAAGCTTCCTGCAGAACTTGAGAAACGAATTTCCAAGTATTGGTCTGCATCGTTTGTTGCATTATTCATACTTACAAAACTACCTGATACAGCTGATGTTATTCCTTCGTAATTATCTCCTACTTTTGCTGCATGATCACACCAGAAAGTCTGCTGTTGACTTCCGTCTCCAGTAAAGTAATATCTCAATGTTAGGTTAGCAAGATTTATTGGTGAACTTCCTGTGTTTATAACTCTAAACATTGGATTAATTGAGTTAGCTGTAGCTGCTCTATTTTGGTTGAAAAATTCTACTCTTATTCCACCTTGTACTGGCGGTTGTTGCGTTGGTTGTGGTGGTTGCGTTGTTGTTGGCGGTGTTGTTGTTGGTGGTGTTGTTGGTGGTGGTGTTGGTTGTGTTGAACCTAAATTAACTCCACCATCTACAAACGTTGCTGGTATTGTTCTTAGATCATAATCTGCAATTGCTCCTTGTTGTGCTAATGAAATAGGTCCTCTTGCATTTGTACGTACTGTTGCTGTTATTGTTGCAAATACTCCATCTGCTGTTATCATTCTTTGCCCACGACCTGTTTCATCTGTGAACATAAATGATAGTCTTCCTGCAGAATCATTTATATTTGATGCAAAATCAGTATCACCATTTTGTATTATTGCACCTGCTGTTATATCAGTCACATTTAATACGCTTGTATTATATGTAAGTATAAAGTCAGCATTGTTTATTCCACTTGCTGGTACGTTTGAGAAATAAACTGGTATTTGTACTGTCTGTCCTACACTTGCTGTTACAGTACCTATTGTTACAGTTAATCCACTTCCACCTGGAACTGTTGGTGTTGTTGGTGGTGTTGTTGGTTGTGTTGTTGGTGGTGTTGTCGGTGTTGGTGTTGTTGAACCTAAATTAACTCCACCATCTACAAATGTTGCTGATATTGTTCTTAAATCATAATCTGCAATTGCTCCTTGTTGTGCTAATGAAATAGGTCCTCTTGCATTTGTACGTACTGTTGCTGTTATTGTTGCAAATACTCCATCTGTTGTTATCATTCTTTGTCCACGTCCTGTTTCATCTGTGAACATAAATGATAGTCTTCCTCCATCTGCATTTATATTAAATGCAAAATCTGTATCACCATTTTGTATTATTGCGCCTGGCGTTATATCAGTCACATTTAATACGCTTGTATTATATGTAAGTATAAAATCTGCATTGTTTATTCCACTTGCTGGTACGTTTGAGAAATAAACTGGAATTTGTACTGTCTGTCCTACACTTGCTGTAACACTGTCTATTGTTACAGTTAATCCACTTCCACCTGGAACTGTTGGTGGTGCTATTGGTGTTGGTGGTGTTGTTGGTGGTGGTGTTGTTGTTGTTGGTGGCGTTGTTGGTTGTGTTGAACCTAAATTAACTCCACCATCTACAAATGTTGCTGATATTGTTCTTAAATCATAATCTGCAATTGCTCCTTGTTGTGCTAATGCAATAGGTCCTCTTGCATTTGTACGTACTGTTGCTGTTATTGTTGCAAATACTCCATCTGTTGTTATCATTCTTTGTCCACGTCCGGTTTCATCTGTGAACATAAATGATAGTCTTCCTGCATCTGCATTTATATTAAATGCAAAATCAGTATCACCATTTTGTATTATTGATCCTGGTGTTATATCAGTCACATTTAATACGCTTGTATTATATGTAAGTATAAAATCTGCATTGTTGATACCACTTGCTGGTACGTTTGAAAATCTTACTGGTATTTGTACTGTCTGTCCTACACTTGCTGTAACACTGTCTATTGTTACAGTTAATCCACTTCCTCCCGGAACTGTAGGTTGTTGTGTTGGTGGTGTTGTTGGTTGTGTTGTTGGCGGTGTTGTTGGTTGTGTTGAACCTAAATTAACTCCACCATCTACAAATGTTGCTGATATTGTACTTAAATCATAATCTGCAATTGCTCCTCTTTGTGCTAATGAAACTGTCGCTGGAGAATTACTTATTACTCTTGCTGTTATTGTTGCAAATGTTCCATCTGTTTGGATCATTCTTTGTCCACGTCCAGTTTCATCTGTAAACATAAATGATATTCTTCCATCTTCACCATTTATGTTTGACGCAAAATCTGTTGAACCATTTTGTATTATTGATCCCGGTGTTACATCAGTTACCTCAAGCAAACTAGGATTATATGTGAGTATAAAGTCACAATTGTTTATCCCGCTTGCTGGCACTCCCGAAAAGTTCACAGGTATCTGTACTGTTGTTCCAGTACCACCTTGCACTCTTCCAATTGTTACTGTTAGTTCTTGTGATGCTTCTACTAATAACTGTGGTACAATTCCTGATGCAAATATAGCAGTTAGCATCGCAACAACTACAAGCATACTGATAACTTTTTTCATTACCATTCCTCCCATAAAATTAATAATATATGATCTTAATAAAAAGACCTCTAAAGGTACTTATTAATGATAAATACCTTTTATACAAAGTAAGCACAATAATACTAAAAAAGCATAATAGTATTATATGTTATTTTTATTTTTTACAAATACCAGAGAGTTCATTTGAGATCAGAAATTGATTTGAATATAATAACAGATATTGCTATGGTTGTTATGTACATACTGAAACTTTATAATAACTAATTCAAAAAGCTATTTTGAGTACAATATTGTAAATAAGCCTACAGCTATAAATAAAAATACTCCTCTAGTACAATCCTAAAACACATAAGAATTAAATTTTAAAATGGATTTGATTTTTCTCTAAGTAAAGATTCCTCCCTAACTGAAAATTCTAATATATATTAACCTAGCATTATAAGAAATTAGAGGCTTGTCAATGTGGAAAATATAAAGTATATACAAACATTTGACATGGACACAAAAAATTTCAAACCTACATTTAGCTAATATTTACCTCTTAACTTCCCTAATACATAGTTATTATCAAAAAACTATATTTTTAATTTCATTATATATTAAATTTGATTTTGTTTCAACATTTTTTCAAAATTAAGCGTTTGTTTTTTATTTACTTATTAAAATTGTAATAATAATAATTTATTAAACTTTAATTACTTAATTTCCCTAGTTCGTCAATGTTTATTTGAAACAGTAAAAAATTAATTTTAACTCTAATTATAAATTCGTAATTATTTATTTTTTTAGTATCCCTAATATGTATATTTTTTTTACTGAAAATATAGTATTATTTTATTCTTTACAGTAAAAAATATATAAGTTAAAATAATATAAGTTTTTTAAAGTTAAGGACGGTATGATTTATGAGCTTTATAATGTTAATTTTGGGTTTTATTTTTTTAATAAAGGGAGCAGATTTTCTTGTAGATTCTTCTTCAAAGCTAGCTAAAATGTATGGAATATCTTCTTTTATCATAGGATTATCTGTAGTAGCCCTAGGTACTAGCGCTCCTGAAGCAGCAATAGGTGTAATATCGGGTATTAAACAAAATAATAATATTATTCTAGGTACAATATTAGGTAGTTCAATAGCAAATATTGCATTAATAATTGGTTTAACTGCAACAATAATGCCTATTGAAGTAAATAACTCAAATTATAAAAAGGACATGCTTTTAGCAATCGCAGCACAGTTAGTTTTATTTTTACTTGTATCTTCTGGAAATATAATTTCAAGGTTTGATTCTATTATACTTATTATTCTTTTTGTTCTATTTTTTCTTTATATTATATCTAAGTCAAAAAATAGTTATGGGATTGAGCCTAAAACAAATGACTCTCATATCAAGCCAACTAAAAAACTAAAGCTGTTTATATTAATTATTATTGGTATGATTGGCCTTGTTGTTGGCGGGGATATGGTAGTTGAAAATGGAACAAAAATCGCCTCTATGATGGGATTGAGTGAAACATTTATTGGCATTTCTGTTGTAGCAATAGGTACTTCTTTACCTGAACTAGTAACAAGTATTGTTGCTGCATTAAAAAAAGAACCAGATATTGTTTTAGGCAACATAATTGGCAGTAATATTTTTAACGTTCTCTTTGTACTGGGACTCTCCTCCCTTGTTTATCCAATTAATGCATCTCCTGCAATTCGATTGGATTTAATTATTATGATTTTTGTTTCTGTACTCCTGTTTCTTTTCTCAGCAAGTCAAAAAAGAATATCTCGAAGAGAAGGTATATCTTTTTTTATTTTATATATTAGTTATATTATATTTGCCTATTTCTCAGGAAGTGGTAATATATAACACTTCTTGAAATACTTTTAAGAAGAGAACCTTTCACTTTTAAGGGCTTGTAATTTGTAAACATGTACATAGACATTCATTCCTATTTATAATTTTCTATTCCATTTTGATGTACTTTTATGCCAATGAATGTCTAGTATGAAAATACTTTTTTTGAATAGAATCTTTTATTTTATGGGCGTGCAATTTGTCTACCGTCCTAAACATGCACATACCCATATATTTGTTCTCATTATACTTTTCATCTTCCCTATGTAATCTTTATGCTCATAAATATCTAATAAAAAATTAATTATGTTCTGGATGAACCTATTTAAATAGTATATAATTAATTATGTAGACACAAACTTTGTTTAAAATGTTTAACACTAATGGTCTTATATTGTAGTTAAAATTACATCACTTTATATATAATATATTTTTATTTTATAAATACTTTATTTATTTTAAAGGAGGAAAATCTCATGAAAAAAACTGTTAGTTTTATTTTGTCAGCTGCTTTGATTCTAACTTCATTTCTATGGACCACCCCCCCTTCTGTTTTTGGTGCATCAGATTTTAATTATGCTGAGGCACTGCAAAAAGCTATCTACTTCTACGAGTGCCAACAAGCTGGACCACTTCCCTCATGGAATCGTGTAGAATGGCGTGGTGACTCAACAATGAATGATTATGTAACTGGTGGGTGGTATGATGCAGGAGACCACATTAAATTTAATTTACCTATGTCCTATACCGCTTCAATGCTTGGGTGGGCTTTATATGAGTATCCTGAAGGCTTTGATTTGTCTGGACAGAGAGTTCATATTGAAAACAATCTTAGATTCGTTCTTGACTATCTTGTTAATTGTAATAAAGGCACTAGTGTAGTGTATCAAATAGGCGATGGTCCTTCAGACCACAGATGGTGGGGACCTGTTGAAGTTATTGAAAAAAAGATGAAACGACAATACTTTACGGGCAGAGGTTCAGCTGTTACAGCTCAAATGGCTGCCGCTCTTGCAATCGGCTCAATAATTTTTGAAGATGATATTTATCTTTCCAACGCAAAAAGCTTATTTAATCTTGCTGATACAGAGAGGAGTGATAGTACCTATACTCAGGCAG
This sequence comes from Acetivibrio alkalicellulosi, assembly GCA_008125075.1. Lineage (GTDB taxonomy): Bacteria > Bacillota > Clostridia > Acetivibrionales > Acetivibrionaceae > Herbivorax > Herbivorax alkalicellulosi. The sequence goes on from VLTH01000002.1 coordinate 2,571,245, forward strand.
ATGGATATTACGACTCCTGGAGTGGGTTTTGGGATGAACTCACATGGGCAGCTACATGGCTTTATCTTGCAACAGATGATACTACATATCTAGAAAAAGCTGAATCCTATGTTGAATTTTGGAGCACAGAACCACAATCTAATATTTTGTCGTACAAGTGGGGTCATTGTTGGGACGATGTTAGATATGGAACTCAGCTTCTATTAGCACGGATAACAAATAAAGATATTTATATCAAGTCCACAGAAAGAAATCTTGATTACTGGACAACAGGATATAATGGTGAACGAATAACATATACTCCTAAAGGGCTTGCCTGGCTTAACCAATGGGGGTCATTAAGATATGCAACAACAGCTGCTTTTTTGGCAAGTGTTTATGCTGATTGGGAAGGTTGTCCCCCAGAAAAAAAAGCAATTTATGAAGACTTTGCTAGAACTCAAGTTGATTATGCTCTTGGCAGTAGTGGCCGAAGCTATGTTGTTGGGTTTGGAAACAATCCTCCTCAGCGACCACATCATAGGACTTCTCATGGTGCTTGGGCAGATACTCAAAGAGAACCTGATTATCACAGACATGTGCTTTATGGTGCTTTAGTTGGTGGCCCTGGGCAAAATGACCAATATAATGATGCAATTGATGATTATGTACATAACGAAGTTGCAACAGATTATAATGCTGGCTTTGTTGGCATTCTTGCAAAAATGGTTTCTCTTTATGGCGGAACTCCTAAAGCCGATTTTCCATCTAAAGAAACTAAAGAAGATGAATTTTTTGTTGAAGCCAGCATAAACTCTATTGGAACAAATTACACTGAAATAAGAGCCGAACTAAACAATCGTTCTGCTTGGCCTGCAAGGCTTATTAAAGATTTGTCCTTTAATTACTATGTTGATTTAACAGAAGTTTTCGATGCAGGGTACGAAGCAAGTGACATAGAAGTTACACTTCGTATTGCAGAGATTCCTGCTACTGCGTCACAATTAAAACACCATTCTGGCAATATTTATTATACAAAAATTTCTTATGAAGATGGAACAGATATATTTCCTGGAGGTCAATCAGAATATAAGCGAGAAGTTCAATTCCGTATATCAGCACCACCCGGAACCAATTTTTGGAACCCAGATAATGATTTTTCATATAATGGCCTTGTTAGAGACCATATTACATCAAAAACTGATTATATACCTGTATATGACGGATCAACCAAGATATTTGGTTTAGAACCAGAGGGCTCATCAACTCCTACTTTTATAAAAGGTGATGTTAACGGAGATGGAATCGTTAACTCAATTGATTATGTTTTGTTGAGAAGATTCTTACTAGAAATAATATCTGACTTTCCTTGTCCTAATGGAAAACTTGCTGCTGATGTTAATGATGATGGAGTAATTAACTCCCTAGATATTGTTTTACTGAGAAGGTTCTTGCTTGAAATAATATCTCAATTTTAATTTACTATTGTTTTTTTAAGGGATCATATTTAATATGATCCCTTTTTAATAGAAGTCTTGGAACGAAGTGAAAGACTTAAAATCGAAGGGGCTCGATGCCCCAAGCTTTTTATAATACTAGATTAGAATTTTTTCTATATGTTTTTTTGCATCTGTTAGATTAGTTCCTATATAATCAACGAAACTGAAATCCTGTTTATATGTATAATTATTTGGTATAGCAATTGTATAGCATCCTGCTCTTTTTCCAGCTAAAGCTCCATTTCTAGAATCCTCAAGTACAATACAATCAGATGGTAAAACTTTAAGTTTATCTATTGTCTTTAAATATATTTCAGGACTTGGTTTTCCCTCTATAATTTCATCTGAAGTCTGTAAAACATGAAAATAGTGATGCAAATTTAGCTTGTTTAAAACAATTGTTAGAAATTTTTCAGGAGAACCAGTTGCCACTGCTAATTTAAATCTATTTTTAAATTTATCTAAAATATCAAAAATACCGGGCATTGGCTCAAGTTCGTTTATTAGTTTCTCTTGAAATATTCTATCCCTGTCTTCTAAAAGAATTTTTGTACATGTGTCAAGTCCAAGATCTTTTGCAAATATGCTAATTGACTCTATAGGTTTTCTGCCCATCATTTTCCATAGTGTTTCTTCTTCTACTTCTTTATTGTATTTTTTTGCTATAATTCTTTCTGTTTCAAAATACAAACGTTCTGTATCAATCATTAATCCATCCATATCAAAAATAATAGCTTTCATTCTCTTTCCCCATTCATTTCAAAATTATATTTTAATAACTCTTTTGTTCTAGTTAAGTTATATTGTATTTTTTACAGACTTTTTTTGCTTAAAGCAAATTATACGTAGGCCTATAAGAAAATTCAGACTCGGGTATTTAGAAATAGTAAAAATTCTTAAATCCTTTGAATTATTTGTGATTTTCGTGGTACGTTATATTGTCAATTTTATTTTTTAATTCCTTTAGGTTATTTATTTTGCCTGTCATATACAAAATATTATTTACATACCTGTCAAGAACTCTCTCAACAGCTTTTAATGTTGGGTCTATATTATTATAGTTATTATTGTCGTTATTTTGATTATATTTTAAAATTTCTTCAACAATTTCTTTATTTTTAACTATCTCATCCAACTCACAGTTTAATTTTTTTATGTCCTTTAATATGTAAGGATATTCATTCAGTATATCTTTTGAATTCATAAGGAAACCCCCTTTATCCTTTTAAAATCTCCTTCTCATTTTTTCCTATAAAAAATAAGTACTATAAGTTTTTTTGAAAAGGTTCATGTCTAGTATATTAAACAAAGCTTAATTCCTAAGTAGTAAGCAAAATATTTATTTAACTTTTCATCTTATATATTCAGACTAAATAATGTCTAAATTAAGATATTTATGAAAGTTATATTTTTTTACTCCTTAATACCATTCGAACACATGTTCTATTATACGCTAGTATTTTAAAAATTTCCATCTGTCAATTCTTTGTTTAGGGGGCATTTAATAAAAGAATCTTATAAATTCTTAAAATTGCTTTCATTTTTATCTATTCTGAAAATACTTTTCCCAATAACCTCTCCAGCCTTTATTTTAGTTTCGTATCCTAAATTCGTTTGATATTCAATATCTTCATCAATTTTAACATAACCCTTTTTAATTATAAGTATAATGGTAGAGCCACCAAATTTAAAAAAACCTTTTTCACTACCTCTTTTTATAAAAGTATTTGGAACATATGTTTGAACAATCGAACCTACACAGGTAGCTCCAACCTCAATAAATAAAATATCTCCATAATTTTCTGATTTGAAAGTGCTATATTCCCTAACATTACGACAAAATATTTTAGGATATGCAGATAATGCTACCGGGTTGACAGAATAATAATAACCTTTTATTTTAGTACTTTGGCTGCATACACCATCATCAACAAAGTGAAACCTATGATAGTCTGTCGGATTCAATCTCAATACTATAGCTGTTCCACCATCATATCCATCTTCAATTACATTATTTGACACTAACTCTTTGTAAGAATAATCAAATCCTTTTATTTTAATTTTTTTTTCCATACCAATATTTGTCCAAGCTCTTATTCTTCCATCTCCTGGTGATAAAAACAATTGGGGATCATTTGGAAATGGCCTAGAATGGGATTTAAGTTTTCTTGTAAAAAAATCATTAAATGATTTAAAATCTTCTAATCTTTCACAAGATTCTGAAATATCTATATTATTTTTCTGTACGAATTTTCTAATTTTTTTAGCGCTTATTTTGCTATCGCATAATTTACCAGTTAGTACAGAATATATCTTTCGCTTAAACATAAGTTCCAAGCTTATTTTCCCATATCCTGTATTGTATAAGGTTTTGATTATTTTCCCTCCTGTAATTTCCTCTATCTCATATTTTTTCAATTCTCTATTGTAAATTTTTATCATATAATAAACTCCTGTTTTCTTAGTTTTTTATTTGTATTTTTTATTCTCAAAAGAAATTTCTAGCTGTGAAATATAAAAGTCTAAGCCAGCAGTTCAAATTTGTAAGATTTAAAATAAGTTACTTTTTTATTACATGAGTCTTTGCCAAATGCGTATTTTCTGCTAGTATATAGAAATTATTATTAACTATGAGTAATACAGCCGCTAATTCAACCTATTCAACGCAGTTTTCCAGCAGAATTATTTGTCTAATAATAACTTTCAGCAAACACTCAATGTATATTAGTTCCTCTTTTTATGGCCGCAAAACTTTGATTACAGCTTAATCTGCAATCTACTTTCAATTTATGCTAAATACCTTTATTCTAATTAATTTCTATAATAAATTTTCATATCCCCTCTTTGAATTAAATTATATAGTTTATTTTTTATATATTTACAATATAGATTTCGTGTGCCAGGTATAATCAATGTAAATCCAAAAAAATCTGTTATTACTCCAGGAGTTAAAAGCATAGCTCCTCCAATTAAAACACATAAGCCTTTTATCAACTCATCACCTGGCAATCTTCCTTCACTTAAATCTAGCTTAATTCTTTTAATTACAACTCTGCCTTCACTTTTTGACAAATATGCTCCTACTATACCTGAAACAATAATTAATATCATGCTCCATGTTAATCCTATTATTTGATTTATTTTCAACAAAAAATATAACTCAATTATAGGCACCAATGTAAACAGCACAATAAGTTTAATCATGAAATCACCTTTTTTAATCAACATTTCCTATCCTCCAAACTATATCTATTCTAAAAATACTTTTTAGAATAGAACCTTTCAATTTATGGACGTGCAATTTGTTTTCTTTCACAAACATGCACATGCTTAGGCGGCATTCATTCCCTTTTCACTTAATGTTGGTGAGCTCTTTTCTCATGAATGTCTAGCCTGAAATAAAAAATTAACTTCACCTAAAACCCTAGTATAAGTTATTCATGTAAACTATTGCTGCAAATAAAAACAAAGGCAGGTGGTACATTTATTATTACATATTTTATATCAATGCGTTTAAACCATTTCTTTATAAAACTTTTTTTAAATAAAGTATATTGAAATGTTACAAACTTCCCATGTTGGTCTAAAATATCTTTTGTTGCACTTAATATATTACTGGAAGTCTCTTTAGGCAAAGATGCAAAAGGAAGCCCTGAAACAATATAGTCAACTTTTGATATGTTGTGTATTTTTAAATATTTTGATACATTTTCAGCTCCATCATTTATTACTATAAAATTTTTTTGATTTTTATATTTTTGTTTTAATATTTGGCAAAATTCCTTGTTATGTTCTATAAGAAGTAAAAGCGTTTTTGCTTTTCTTCTTTTTATCAATTCTTCTGTGAAACTGCCTGTTCCAGGTCCATATTCAACAATGCATACTGAGTTTTCAAAGTCAATGTCCTCAACCATTTTGTATGCAAGGTTTTTAGAGCTGGGTAAAACTGCCCCTACTCTCTTTGGATCCTTTATATACTTTTTTAAAAAGAAAAAGCCTTCCATATTTTTATCTCCTTATTATTCTTATCTTAATTTCAATACCTAAGGATTGGCTGAAATATTACTTCCACTTTTCACAGAGCCTATTTGGAATCAAATAAGGCCTGCAGTGAAATAGTCGTGTAAGTTATATTTTTAGCAAATCCTAATCTTAAAATCAGCTATATTTAGATTTATAATCAATTAGCTATTCCTTTGATTTTTCTAAATACTCCTTCATTATCCTTCTCGCAATTGGTGCTGCAATTTCTCCACCAAAACCTCCGTATTCAACGACTACTGCTACGGCTATTTTGGGGTCTTCAACTGGTGCAAATCCAATAAACCAAGCATGCTCTTTATTTTTTTGTTTTACAGACAATTCATTTTCTGCAGTCCCTGTTTTTCCTGCCACACTAACACCTTCAATAGCAGCATTTCTACCTGTGCCATTTTGTACAGCTTCCTTCATCATGTCTTTAATACTTTCTGCAACATCCTTTTCCATAATATTATATAGTATTTGTGGTTTCATAGTTTCAATATTTTTATCATCTGGAGATATAATAGATTTAACTAACGAAGGAGCCATAACATTGCCTCCGTTTGCTATACCTGCTACAATCATACCCATCTGAAGAGGAGTTACCATAATTTTACCTTGACCTATGGCAACAGCAGCCATATCATTTTGATCCATTATATCATAAGAAAAAACACTTCTGTTGGTAGGGATATCAAAAGGAATATCCTTTCCAAGTCCAAACCTGCCAGCTAATTCTTTCAATCTTTCACTTCCAAGCTGAATTCCTAGTGTAGAATAAACTACATTACTAGAAACAGCTAAAGCTCTTTTAATGTCTATATGTCCATAAACCTTTCCTCCTGAATTTCTTATTTCCTTTCCGTCAACAACTATTATGCCATTGTCTTCAAATGTTTGTTCATCCAGTCCATTTTCAATTGCTCCAGCAGTAATAACTACTTTAAAAACTGAACCTGGTACATAAAGTCCCTGGGTTGCCCGAGGTAAAAAAGGAGATTCTTGTGATTCAATCATGCTTCTCCAATTATCTTCAAGCCAACTAACATTTGAGTCAAAATCAGGTTTACTTACCAAAGCAAGTACTTCACCAGTTTTAGGATCTATTGCAACAATTGCCCCCTTTTTATCTTTAAGAAGATCTCCTCCCAAATTTTGAAGTTGGTGGTCTAGTGTAATATAAATACTATTTCCATACTTTTCTCTGTCACTCCATCTGTCAACCATTCCAAAAACTTGACTGTATCTGTCAGTCCTCAATAAATGATTATTATATGTGGATTCTAAAAGAGATTTTCCATAAATTCTGGAGTTATAGCCTATTACGTGGCTATACAAAGCCCCGTATGGATATACTCGTTCGTACAAGCTCCCTTTTTTTTCACTATGTGCCAATAGAACTCCCTTTCTGTCAAATATTTCTCCTCTAATTGTTCTTTCTTCAATTTCATAATTTCTTCTGTTGTAAACATTACTCATAAGCTTCTTGCTTCGAAATATCTGGATGTATGTTAAATATCCTACAATAACAAAAAACATTGTACACATTATTATTAATACTCTGATAATTTTCTTGTTTTCATCCATTAAATTCACCCTCACTGCTAAAGTCACAATTCGAAATGGCCTGTAAAATTCCTAAAGTAATAAAATTTGTCACAAGAGAACTCCCTCCATAACTTACAAATGGCAGTGTTATTCCTGTCAACGGTATTAGCTTTATTACTCCTCCAATAATTATAAAGGTCTGTATTCCAATCATAACAGTAATACCTAATGCCACTATTCTTTCAAATTTACTTCTTATACTTAGGACAATTTTAATACCTCTATAAAAAAGTAGCATATACAAAAGAACAATTGCCGCTCCTGTTAAAATTCCCATTTCTTCGCATATTGCAGAAAAAATAAAATCTGTACTTACTTCTGGAATCAGATATGGCTTTCCCATTCCTAATCCTGTTCCAAAAAAACCTCCTGAACCAATTGCAAATAATGACTGGGTTATCTGGTACCCTTTACCTAAAATATCTGACCATGGATCTATCCACGTTTCAACCCTTACTCTTATGTGATAAAAAAACTTATACCCTATTATAGCTACTGGTAAAATCAAGGCTAAATTTATAACAAAAAAATATTTACCTTTCCCATATACATAAAGAACAACAAGATAGATTAATAAAAATAAAGCTGTTATTCCCCACTCTCTCTGAAAAACAAGAAAACCTATATTTATATAAGTAACAAACATCAATAATACTCTATTAACTATTATCTTTACATTTTCATCATAATGAAATTTTTGTATAAACAACTTGTCTGGATTTTTGAAATAGCATGCCAGAAAAAAAATAAATATTATTTTATTAAGCTCTGATGGCTGAAAGCTATAGCTACCTATTACAATCCAGTTTCTAGCTCCATTAATGGTAGTTCCAAAAACAAAAGTTATTAAATAAAGTATAACAGATATAGCAATATAAAAGTAGGTATACTTATGCCATTTATTTGATTTTTGGTATAGATAATAGCTTGTAAAAAATACAAATATTCCAATCAAAGACCAAACAACCTGTTTATATCCCCTATCTGGGTTGAGTCTATATATCATCATAATGCCAATACTTAAAAGCATTGATACAATTAGAAAAAGATATCCTTCCCCAAGTTTCTTTTTGATAATTACACAATAAACTGTACAAATCATAGTAACTACCACACAATACATAAGTAAAGCATGCCATTGGTAAGGTTTATCTTTAAAAATCAAAAAAGCATAAGCAATTATATTAACAAAAACAACCATATTTATTGGTTTATGATAAGTTATTTTTCCAAGCATAAAAACACCTCATTTGTCTTCTTCTAAGAATCCACCTGTCTATAAGGCAGGAGTTCCTCTTATAAACTTCAGGTGGAGTTGAGTCTCCATCTGAAGCCCCGATGTTTAGCTTTAGCTAAACGAGTTCACTCCCCTCAACAAAAAGAAACTCTAATTGACCGATCTTCATTTTATCTCCGTCTTTAAGCAGTTTTTGCTCACCTTCTTCAAGCTTTTTCCCATTAATAAAAGTTCCATTTTTACTACCCAAATCTTTCAAATAGATTTTACTGTCTCCCTTTGTTATTTGTGCGTGAATCCCTGAAATAAAAGAATCTTTTATAACAATGTCATTTTTATCATATCTTCCAATTGTGATATTTTTAGATAATATATATGTCTCTTCAACTTTAAAATGTAGATATTCCCTTTTGTTTACCAGTTTTAAGTATGGAAAACCTTTGTTTATATTAACCTTACTAATATTCATAGATTTAATGTCTAAATAGATCAGCCTTACAATACCAAAAATAAACAAATATATAACTAGCGCAAATAAAACTTTGACTAACAATAGAATTATTTCAAACACCTTTACTCCTCCCCCAAAAATTCCATTCCCCTTTTGATTTAATGCATGTGCCATTTATTTTCTTCCCAATTCCAAAACTCCATCTTTATATAAGATGGAGTTAGAAGTCAAGTTATATGATTATGATTATTTAAATGCTCTTCACAGTATTCATAATCACTTCCACATATCTGACAATATCCAAAAGTCAATTGTGGAAACTCCTTAGATGTCCTTCCACATTCCCTGCATTTATGAATAAACTCAAAAGATTTAGGCGGAGTTATTACTTTAAATTTTTTACGCCTTCGCTTTTTAATAAAATCATCTTTTTTAGGCAATACCCATCTATTAAGCATATCATTACCAAAAAATATAAAAAAGTTAGTGAAAGAAAATATAGCGGCAATTTTTTCGGGCCATCCACTAAAAACTATTGAGTAAATTACAAAAAACACATTAAACCATGCAAGATACTTTACCTTTACAGGTATAATAAAAAATAAAAGAAGTTTGAAATTAGGATTAATATATGCAAAGGCAAGAAATATTGAAAGATTTAAATATACTACAGATATTACATTTCCACTTACAAATGCAGCAATTATGGCAGATATAATTCCAATATAATAGTAGACATTAAATCTAAAGCTCCCCCATATATTCTCTAATGCATTTCCAAATATATATAGTATGTAAAGTGCAAACACTACAAATATTCCAAAATCAGGTGGAACAATTACAAATGTTATAAGTCTCCACACCTGTCCTCTTAATACCTGATTAGGATTTAAGTTCAACATTTCTGAAATAAATAAGCTTCTGCTAAGATTTACAGTAACAAATATCAGAGCAGCTCCAATAACTATATACTTTATCAAACCTTTTATAGCTAATTTTCCATACTTCCTTTCAAGCTTATCAATCCAATTCAAATAAAACAATCCCTTCAAAAGTTAATTATATTCGATTTTATGCACGTGCAATTTGTTTGCTCATGAATGTCTTATTCTACACATTTCATAAAAATCCTTTATATATTCACATTATTACCTTAAGAACAGCTTAAAATAATATTAACTTAAATTTTATTAAAAATATGATGTGTCTTTATGTAACTTAGTGTATAATAGTTTAGAAAACAATTTATTTTAAAATATATAATATAGTAAGGAGTCAATAATATGCCTAAACTTAATAACATTAACAAAGTAATGATTATAGGCTCTGGTCCTATTGTTATAGGTCAGGCCTGTGAATTTGATTATTCTGGAACCCAAGCATGTAAAGCTCTCCGGAATTTAGGTTATAAAATTGTATTGGTTAATTCTAACCCTGCAACTATTATGACCGACCCTGGCATTGCCGATGCCACATATATTGAACCTTTGAATTTAAAAAGGTTAACAGAAATTATAATAAAGGAACGTCCTGATGCTCTCCTTCCAAACTTAGGTGGCCAATCTGCTTTAAACTTATGTCTTGAGCTTTCCAAAGCAGGAGTTTTAGAAAAATATGGCGTCAAAGTAATTGGAATACAGGTAGATGCAATAGAACGGGGTGAAGACCGCATTGCCTTTAAAGAAACCATGAAATCTTTAGGTATCGAAATGGCTAGAAGCAAACCTGCCTATAGTGTTGATGAAGCCGAAAAAATTGCATTAGAACTTGGTTTTCCAGTAGTTATTCGACCAGCTTATACAATGGGTGGAACTGGTGGAGGACTTGTATACAATACTGAGGAATTAAGAGTAGTTGCAGGTCGTGGTATAGCATGCAGCATGGTAGGACAAGTTTTAGTTGAGGAATCAGTACTTGGTTGGGAAGAGCTGGAGCTAGAAATTGTGCGTGATTCCACCAACAAAATGATAACTGTCTGTTTTATTGAAAATATCGATGCAATGGGTGTTCACACTGGAGACTCTTTTTGCAGTGCACCTATGCTTACTATAAGTACTGAAGTTCAGGAGCGCTTACAAAAACATGCTTACGACATAGTTGAAGCCATAGGCGTAATTGGAGGTACTAATGTTCAGTTTGCTCATGATCCTAATACAGGAAGAATAGTAGTTATTGAAATAAATCCAAGAACTTCTCGTTCCTCTGCTTTAGCTTCTAAAGCTACAGGTTTTCCTATTGCCCTTATTTCTGCAATGCTGGCATCAGGAATGACTCTAGATGAAATACCTTATTGGCGCGACGGAACACTTGATAAGTATACGCCATCAGGTGATTATGTGGTTATTAAATTTCCAAGATGGGCTTTTGAAAAGTTTAAAGGTGCTCAGGACAAGCTTGGTACACAAATGAAAGCTGTAGGAGAAGTTATGAGTATTGGTAAAAACTACAAAGAGGCCTTTCAAAAAGCTGTCCGTTCATTGGAAATTGGACGTTATGGCTTGGGATTTGCCAAGGACTTCAACAAAAAATCTTTAGAAGAACTTATGCAAATGTTGATAGAACCATCAAGTGAACGACACTTTATACTGTATGAAGCATTACGAAAAGGTGCTTCAACAGAAGAACTTCATAAAGTAACCAGTATCAAACACTGGTTTATTGAACAAATGAAAGAACTGGTTTTATTAGAAGAGGAAATTCTAAAGTATAAAAACAGTTCATTACCAGATGACTTGTTAATTAAAGCTAAAAAAGATGGTTTTGCCGATCTTTATATATCAAAGCTTTTAAATATTCCTGAAGAAACTATCCGTAATTGTCGTATTGCCTTAGGCATAGTTGAAGGTTGGGAGGCTGTTCCTGTAAGCGGAGTTGAAAATGCAGCCTATTATTTTTCAACGTATAATGCCCCTGACAAATCTCCATCTACAAATGGTAAAAAAATAATGGTTTTAGGGGGTGGCCCTAATAGAATAGGTCAGGGAATTGAGTTTGATTACTGCTGTGTACACGCAGCATTTGCCCTTCGCAGTATGGGTTATGAAACAATTATTGTGAATTGCAACCCTGAAACAGTATCTACTGACTACGATACATCTGACAAACTCTACTTTGAGCCTCTTACAGTTGAAGATGTTCTTAGTATATATGAAAAAGAAAAACCTTTAGGAGTTATTGTCCAATTTGGAGGTCAAACTCCTTTAAACATTGCTGATGAGCTGGCTAAAGCTGGAGTCAAAATTTTAGGAACACCGCCTGAGATTATTGATCTTGCTGAAGATAGAGATAGATTTCGACAGATGATGGAAAAACTTGACATACCAATGCCTGAATCGGGCATGGCAAGTAATCTTGATCAGGCTATAGCTATAGCAAATCAAATAGGTTACCCTTTAATGGTACGGCCTTCATATGTTCTAGGTGGACGCGGAATGGAAATAGTCTATGATGAGGACACGCTAAAAAGATATGTATCAGAAGCTGTTGACGTTACCCCTGAAAGGCCAATATTAATAGATAGATTTCTTAATAATGCCATCGAAGCTGAAGCTGATGCAATCGCAGATGGAGTAGATGCCTTTGTTCCTGCTGTTATGGAGCACATTGAATTGGCAGGTATTCATTCAGGTGATTCTGCCTGCGTTATTCCTACAACTAGCATACCTCAGAAACATTTAGAAACTATTTATGATTACACAGGAAAAATTGCTAAGGAACTTAAAGTAATTGGACTTATGAATATACAATACGCTATTGCTGATGATAAGGTTTATGTTTTAGAAGCAAATCCACGTGCTTCAAGGACAGTTCCTCTAGTTTCAAAAGTTTGTAATATTTCTATGGCAAGTATTGCAACAGAAATAATGATGTCTGAGGCAACAAATGAAAAATCTGAAATAAGTAACTTTACTCGTAAGGAAATACCTCATTTTGGTGTTAAAGAGGCTGTGTTTCCTTTTAACATGTTCCCAGAAGTAGATCCTCTTTTAGGTCCAGAAATGCGTTCTACAGGTGAAGTTTTAGGAATTGCCAATTCCTTTGGTCTTGCATTTTTTAAAGCACAAGAAGCTACTCAAGCTCCTTTGCCTACTGAGGGAACTGTTTTAATCAGTGTAGCCAATCAGGATAAAGATGCTATGTTAGAAGCAGCAAAAGAATTTTCTAGATTAGGCTTTAATATCAAGGCAACTGAAGGAACATGTGTTTTTCTAAAAGAAAATGGCATCGAATCAGAAGTAATAAAAAAATTACATGACGGACGACCTAACATTGTAGATGGCATTATGAATAAAGAAATACAACTAGTAATAAATACTCCTAGCGGTAAACTCAGTCAGAACGATGACTCTTATATTCGTAAAGCAGCAATAAAACATAAGATACCTTATATTACAACTATCACTGCTGCATTAGCTAGTGCAAAAGGTATTGCCGCTTATAAGGAATCTCAGGTAGAAAAACATGGAGTTAAATCCTTGCAGAAGTATCATTTAGATATTAAAAATGTCTAAAATATTACTCCCATTTTTCACGGAGTGCATATTATTTAAGTGAAGAAAAATATTTAAGAAACATTTATCCTTCTATTGGGTAAATGTTTCTTTTTTTGTTTTAAGATTCCATTAAGTAAACCTTCTCTTAAATTTTAAAAGTGAAGGGGTGCATACATTTTAATGTTCAAATATATGGAATAAACATTGTGAAGCAAGTAATATAGCCTGTTATAATAAAAGTCTTTACAATTAAATTTCTTTGACGTATAATATAATTACGAACATATGTTCGAGCGAGAAAGGTGATTTTATGAGCAAAGTAATACTACACTGTGATGTTAATAATTTTTATGCTAGCGTAGAATGTCTTTACAATCCTGAAATTAGAAACAAGCCAGTTGCTGTTTGTGGTTCAACTGAAAACAGACACGGTATAGTTCTTGCAAAAAATTATATAGCAAAAAAATATGGGGTAAGAACTGGCGAAGCTACATGGGAAGCAAAGTCTAAATGTCCGGGACTTGTAACTGTCAGCCCAAATTATAAATTATACTTAAAATTTTCTAAAGAGGTTTACGAGATTTGTAAATACTATACAGATAGAATAGAATCTTTTGGTATAGATGAATACTGGATGGATGTAAGTGAAAGTATAGTGCTTTTTGGAAACGGACTTAAAATAGCAAGTGAAATAAGACAAAAAGTTAAAAATGAACTGGGAGTGACTGTTTCTATAGGTGTGAGCTATAATAAAATTTTTGCAAAGCTTGGATCAGACATGAAAAAACCCGATGCTATAACAGTTATAAACCAAGATAATTTTAAGGAAAAGGTATGGACCCTTCCTGTAAATAATCTCCTCTATGTAGGTTCATCAACAAGAAAAAAACTAAACAGCTTTGCAATTTACACTATAGGAGATCTGGCTAACTGTCCTTTAAAGTTTTTAATAAAACATTTGGGTAAATGGGGAAATACCTTATGGAATTTTGCAAATGGATACGACTTTACAACAGTTTCAAAAATTGACTACGTATCTACTATAAAGGGCATAGGTAATTCCCTTACAACTCCAAGAGACCTAATCTCAAATGAAGATGTTAAAGTTTTAATATATATACTTTCAGAAAGTATAGGCGAAAGATTAAGAAACCACAACCTAAAAGGAAAGACCGTTCAGCTAAGTATAAAAAATACACATCTTAAAAGTATAGACCGTCAGGGAAAATTGAATAATTACACCTACATAACTTCTGAAATTGCTCAAAAAGCTTATGAAATATTTCTAAGCTCATGGAACTGGTCTGAAAATATACGAGCTTTAGGTGTGAGGGTAACAGACCTTATTGTAAACGGTGTGTATACTCAGTTATCATTTTTTATGGATGATAATAAGAGAGAAAAACTTGAATCTATTGACTTTTGCGTTGATAGGATAAGAGAACGTTTTGGACACTACTCAGTTTGTCGTGGACTTATTCTTACTGATGAAAGACTAAAAGCAGATCCTGCTCATGATAATATAATTTTCCCCGTATCTTATTTTAGAAATAGCTAAAGGAATGTCCTTAGAATAAAACATTCCTTTAGCATAAAGCTCAACAACAGAGGATGAAAAGTATATTGGGAATGAATATCTTTGGGCATATGCCTGTTTTCGAAGCAAACAAATGGCACGCCCATTAAATCAAAGGGTTCTATTCTGAAATTTATTTTCAGAATAGATAAAATTGTGTATTAGTTATTGGTAGGTGTTATAAGTTATGAAAAAAACATTTATAGACGTTATTGTAAAATACACTAAAGAAGGAAATAAAATTCCTTTAGAAATAATATGGACTGATAGCAGAAAATTTAGTATAGATAAAATTACTGATATAAAAAAAGCATCTTCATTAAAATCAGGTGGAAAAGGTATTCGATTCACTTGCAAAATCATGGGCAAAAAAGTATATCTTTTTTTAGATGATGATAAGTGGTTTTTAGAAACATAAAAATTACATGCGAGTGGATGTTATTTACTTAAACACCATTGATATGGAAAAGCTTTGTATAGCAAGTTTTAGAGGATTTTTATAACACAAGTCTGAACTTAAATAAGGGTGCATGTAACAAATGTGAAGAAAAATATGCACCCCTTAAATAATTTTTTCATCTATGTTGTTCGCAAGATAAACAGTTGTTGAGGGAAAAGCTACCTCAAGTCCCACCTCCTGCAACTTAGCCATTATATGGAAGTTTACATCTTCTCTTACCTCAAGGTATTTTTGCCAACTGGTTGCTTTTGTGAAAAAATAGAAGAAAACCCTTAACGAACTCTCTCCAAAGTCTTCAAAGGATACAATTATAGTTTCTGGATGTATTTCAGGATGCTTTCTCAACATTTCTCGGAAATAACTCACAAATTCTTGTATCTCTTCTGCTTTACTACTATATTTCAAACCTAAATGAAAACTTATTCTTCTTTTTCCCATTTTAGACCAATTAGTAATAGACTCGTTACTCATAACTGAATTGGGTATGGTCATAACTGCTTGGGAAAATCCCCTTATCCTTGTGCTGCGAAATCCGATTTCTTCCACCACTCCATCTGCATTAGATGTTGTGATCCAATCTCCTATCTTAAAAGGTCTATCTATCATAATAGTTACGCTTCCAAAAAGATTTGAAACTGTATCCCTTGCAGCAAGGGCAAATGCAAGACCGCCTAAACCAAGCCCTGCCAAAAGTCCTCCAACATTATCATACCATTCCTGAATAATAGTAATGACCGATAGTACAATAATTAAAACTCTTATACACTTTTTAACAAAAGCCATTAGCATATCATCAAATTTAATTTCACTTCTACAAGATATCTTTTGTATAAATACAGCTAACACATCAGTTGCTCTGTATGCCACCCGAAACACTGTAAATACAACTAAAGACCGAAAAATTCTATTTAACAGATTGATAGACTCCGGTGGAAAATCAATAATTGTTATGGCACACCATATGCCTAAAACTACAATAAGAAAACGTGCCGGAGCCTCTATTACCTTAACAATATATTCAATAAAATTTTCTTTGCTGCCAAAAGATGTTGTTCTACTTAAAACTTTCAAAATAAATTTTCTAAATACCTGTCTTACTATCAATGATAATAAGACCACTATTGAGGCAAAAAAAAGTCTCCTCAAATCTGTATTAAAAATTGCAAATGTACCTATTGTCTTTATATCTCCAATAAACTGTGTCTCTAAAGTTATCAAAATTTTCACCTGCTTATAGTGGCAAAAGCATTATAACTTACTTTTAACATTCTCTCTCCTATCTAACAGTTTATTCATAAAAGATACAAAAAAGACGTGGCAACAGATTCTTACTTCTTCCATTTTGCCAGTGCTTCAGCTAAAGATGTATTTATATTCTCACTATTATCTTGCTGATTTAAAAACTTTTTCACTTCTTTCTTATTTACCTGTTCATCTTTACGCTTTTTAAAATCGGAAAGCTTTTCCCTGTAACCACAGGGACAGAAAAAAGCCTTTTCCTGACTCCCATCTCTTATTTCCATTTTTTTATTACACTGAGGACATCTAGCATTAGAGATAACCGATACTCCTTTGCGATATCCACATTCACGATGAGAACACAAAAGCATCTTTCCCTTTTTCCCATTTACATCAAGAAGAAAATTTCCACAGTCAGGACACTTTTCACGTGTAAGATTATCATGCCTGTATGATTTAGAACTTGCTATAACGGAAGAAACTAATTTAGTTGAATACTCTTTCATTTTTTGTATAAAAGTATTTTGTTGTATCTTTCCCTTACTAATCTGAAATAGCTGCTGCTCCCATTTTGCAGTAAGCTCTGCTGACTTAAGATCCTCTGGGACAATTTCAATTAGCTGAATGCCTTTAGAAGTGGGTATAATCTCCTTTCCTTTTCTCTCTAAATAAAAGGAATCAAACAGCTTTTCGATAATATCAGCTCTTGTGGCAGGAGTGCCAAGCCCACTTGCACTATCTATAACTTCTCTTAACGCCTTGTCTTCAATGAATTTGCCTGGATACTCCATAGCTGAAAGAAGTGTAGCTTCAGTATATCTTGCTGGTGGTTTTGTCTTTTTGTTTATGGACTTAACCCAGTCAATCTTTAAGTCATCCCCTTTTTTAACTTCTGGAAGGACTTGATCTCTTTCATCATCTTCCTTGCTGTCATCATCTATATTGTTTCCATAAACCACTTTCCAACCCGCATCTTTAACTATTTTACCCTTTGCCACAAAAAGTTCTCCTGCAATATCAACTCTAACAGTAGTCTGTTCATATTTAAAAGGAAAACTTAACACAGCAATAAATCTTTTTACTATCAAATCATAAATATTACGCTCATCCTTATCAAGAGAAGTTAAGTTCACATATTGCTCAGTAGGTATAATAGCATGGTGGTCAGATACCTTATTGTTATCCACCAACCTTTTGGTTATATTTGGTCTATTCTTAATCACTGAAGCAACCAATTGAGCATATGGCCCCACAGCTATACTTTTAAGCCTTTCAGTCAGTGTAGGTACCATATCATCTGTAATGTATTTAGAGTCGGTTCTAGGATAAGTCACCAGCTTATGTTGCTCATAAAGTTTTTGCATAACAGAAAGAGTTTTTTTAGCTGAATACCCATATCTGCGGTTTGCATCTCTCTGAAGCTCTGTTAGGTCATAGGCTAGCGGCATGGGTTCATTTCTTAATTCTTTTAAAATGTCCACTACTTTACCTTTGTGTCCTTTAACTTTAGATAAAATTTCTTCTGCCTTAGTTTTGTCAAAGATTCTTGATTGCCCACCTTTGTCTTTCCAATTAATTACAAACCCCTTTGTCAATGCTTCTATTGTCCAAAAATCTTTTGGAATAAACTTCTTGATCTCATTTTCTCTTTGAACTACCATTGCAAGGGTAGGGGTTTGTACCCTTCCTGCTGAAAGCTGTGCATTATATTTACAGGTAAGAGCTCTAGTTATATTAAGCCCTACCAACCAATCTGCCTCAGCACGACATTGAGCTGATATATATAAATTGTCATATTCTTTTGAAGGCTTGAGGTTTTTAAAGCCATCTTTAATGGCTTTATCCGTTTGAGATGAAATCCAAAGACGTTTTGTTGGCTTTCTAAACCCTGCCTTTAATATAATCCACCTTGCAACTAATTCTCCCTCCCGTCCAGAATCAGTTGCAATTACAAGCTCATCAACATCGTCTCTCCTCAAAAGGCTTTTAACTACATTAAATTGCTTGGCCGTCTGCCTTATAACTACCAACTCCATTTTATTTGGTAACATGGGTAGATCCTCTAAATTCCACTTTTTATATTTATCTGAATAAACATCTGGATCCGCCAACGTAACTAAATGCCCTAACGCCCATGTTACAATGTATTTGGGTCCCATTATATATCCGTTTCCATTTTGCTTACAACCTAAGACTTTTGCTATGTCACGACCTACAGAAGGTTTTTCTGTAAGAACTAATATTTTACTCATTAAAAAATCCTCTCCTACTTATTTATCCTATAATTATTCAACTTTACGTTTTAGAACATTATAACTATACCATAAAATTGTATCCCTCTCAAATAATAAGTTTCATTAGAGGTGTATTTAATAAATGTAAAGATAAATGTGAAGATAAATATACATCCGTTTTTGGTATTCATTTTATAAACCTTTGAATGTACAATAAGTTGAAATTTGTCAATATTTCTTGCCAATTGGTTTAGTATTTTGTATAATTATTTACTGTGCATAGTAGTAAAAATAAAACAAATATATTTTAAAACAGGAGCAGCAAAATAATGATAAAACTTTTTATAAAAATTAATATTATGGTAGTTTTTGTTGTGTTTTTTTTCTTATGTTTATCATCTGTAAAAATGTACGCTTACCATAATACAAAAATCCCTCCAGATAATTATTGGGATAGTGTTTATATACGACCAATTGAAGCAAGAGATAGATCTTTTTTCGATATTAACCATCACTATTCTACTATTACAAATTTGAATATGATTGAACCTATAGGAATGTCACATGTCAATAACTACGAAAACTCTGTCATAATTGAAGGTTTGGGAACTGGTTTTGCTTCACATAATGATTCCTTTAAGTATACTTACATTCCTATTGTTAATGATTGTACAATAACTGCAAAAATTAGGTATTTAAATGCTATGGACACCAATCACGCAAGTGCTGGAATTATGATAAGAGAAAATTTGTCTTCTGGCAGTAAATATGCATTTCTTAGCGCAATGTCTGATAACAGAACGGGCCTTTTGTTTAGGGAAAATGATAATGAACACACTCTTAGCAATTTATTTATAGAAAATAATTCTTCTGTACATGTAAAATTAGAAAGAACGGGAGATAACTTCAGTGCATATATATCCCATGATGGAGAAAACTGGAGTCAATTTTGCTCTCCAGTAACAATAAACATGTCCTCAGAAATATACGTTGGTTTTGCTGTTTCAGGTAATTCTACATCTGTCATTTTTGAACATGTCTCAATAAACTATATTGATAATACCCCTCCCTCAGTTCCAGGTAACGTTAGAGTTTTAGAAACATGTTTAAACAAATATACTTTAATGTGGGATACATCTTCAGATAATGCAGGAGTAGTTCTGTATGAGATTTATCACAATGGAAATATTATTGGAACGTCAAAAACTAATTCATTTGAAGCTACCTCAGTACCTCTTGGCCATATTCATAAGTTTAATGTTCTAGCTGTAGATGCAGCAGGAAATAAATCTGTTCCAAGTGAAGATGTTTTATTTTTGGGTAGAAAGGAAATTAAAAGTACAGATATAAAAAATATTCGTTTAAATAAAATAGGTTTTGAACGAATAAATCAAACACGACTACTTCAGGGAAAATCACCTATTTTAAGCTACAATTTTTCACCCTTTGGGCAAGAAATAATAACTGATAATACACCAAATAATATTTATGTAGAAAAGATGATTGTAGACCTTAATACAATTCTAAAGGAATCCTTGCCCACAAATGTAGATAATAGTACTTTGCCGTATTTCCCTGGTATTAGTACCCAGCTTTTTGATGATTGTGGGGCATTTTCATCTACTTATTATACAATGACACATATGTATAACGCTAAAAACAATCAATCAGAGTACTTTTCTCCAAAATTTACATATAGTTTAAGTGGGGCAACATATAGCAAAGCAAATCCTTTTCATTTTATTTTGATTGAAAATGGATGTGCTACATTGTCACAAGTTCCCTATATAGATGATAATAAAAATGGATTTAGTTTACCTGTTAACCAAGAGGCTTGGACCAGTGCAATAAACTATAGGATGGACAAATGCGGTTATATTGATATAAATGAGCTACTAGGTTTGTACAAGTTAAAACAGCTTTTAAACAATGGATATTTACTAAATATAATAACTCCTATATTTTCTTTTGATGAAAAAAATGCATTGCATATAAACAATAATCAAAACCTTCCAAAAGCATATTATATGATTGAGGGCAACGAGGGTTCCCATTATATGACTATTGTAGGTTATGATGATGATGCCTGGGTAGATATAAACGGAGATGGAATTATACAAGACAATGAAAAAGGTGCCTTTAAAATAGCTAACAGTTGGGGAACAGAATATGATTATGATGGTTTTATTTACTTAGCATATGATGCTGTATATAATGTATCGAGTTTCCCACATTTAGGACTAGTATCATCAAGAACTCCAGCTTTTCTTGAAGGTTTGGTATGGTGGATAACTCCGCGAGACAATTATAACCCCAAACTCATTGGAGAAATAACTCTAAATCACTCCAGCCGAAATCAACTAAAAGTGGCTATCGGATATTCAGACATAGATCAAACTGTACCAAAAGCATACTTTCAGCCAGTTGGGTTAAACTATTTATCTAGTTCTGTATCTTTTGATTATACGGACACAGCATGTGATGGAAACTTTGCAATTGATTTTACAGATTTAATTACAGAATTTAACTTAAACCCATTTAAGAAGTATAGATGGTATGTAAAAATTGGAGATACCTTAGCAGACGGTTTACCTGCAATACTAAAAGATTACAGACTATTTAATACCATCTCAAGTGCATACACCAAATATCATGGTCCTAATATAACTGCTGATGGAAATAGTAGCATGATTTATATTGACTACTCTTTAGCTAGATATGGAGATGTTACAGGTAACGGAATAGTAGGAAGTAAGGACTATGTCTTAATACGGGATTACGTATCTGGTAAAATTTCTGAGTTTCCGTCTCCTTATGGCTTACTGGCAGCAGATGTTGATGGGGATGGAGAAATAACAATAAATGATGTTATACTGGTAAGGGAAATGATTCAAGATAGAATTAATAAATTTCCTGTTGAGTTGAAATAGCCTGATATGTATGTTATTCAATCACAGGCTCTAGACTGTGTAACTTAAATTCATGGTATATTTTTCTTAACTTTTGTTACATAAACCCTAAAATCTAAAAATTCTAGATCCTTGCGCCCATAAGCGAGGTATGCTATAATTATGCAAAAAAAGATAAAAGGTTGATTTACATATGGAAAAAAGAGACATATCAGATACTTATAACTTTATAGCTTTTTTATCAAGACTTAAGTATATAAATCGTTGGAGTCTTATGAAAAATACAGACACTGAAAATATAGCAGAGCACAGTCTTCAGGTTGCAATGATAGCTCATCTTTTAGCAGTTATAAAAAACAAGTATTTTAACGGTACAATAAATGCTGATAGGTGTGCTGTTCTATCACTATATCACGATGCAAATGAAACAATAACAGGAGATCTTCCAACTCCCATAAAGTATTTTAACTATGAAATGATAGAAGTTTTTAAAAGCATTGAACACAAAGCAAATGAAAAAATCCTTTCAATGCTACCTAACGAAATGCAGGAAGTTTATAAAAATATACTTTTTCAGGATAACAAAGGAGAATGGATTTTAGTAAAAGCAGCAGATAAAATATCCGCATACATTAAATGTATTGAAGAAGAAAAATCAGGTAATAATGAATTTAAAAAAGCAAAGGAAACCCTTTATTCTTCAATTAATAGCATTAAACTTCCTGAAGTTGAGTTTTTCATGCAAAAATTTCTCCCAGGATTTTATTTGTCACTTGATGAACTAGAGTAAACTCCTTTAGCTAAAGCTAAATATTGGAGCTTTTAGTGAATACTCTGCTCTACTTTTACACAAATACAGCCTTAAATCTGCCAACATCCTTTTTTATATATGATTTAATTTGATTATAAATTACTAGTCCATTTTTTACATCTTCATCAGTTGGTTCTATTCCACCATATTTGGATTTATTAAAAGAACTTACAATGTCATGTATGTCTATGCCTTTTTCATTAAAAATACGATGGGCATAGCTTGAAGGAGTTTCGTATATTTGTATTTCAAGGTTTATTTTCCTTAATACCCTTTCTGTATTTTCAAAAATTTCTTCAATGGCTTTAGCCCTATTAGTTTTGTTAAGTTTATTTTCCCAAATGCTATATCGAACCCGGACAAAAACCCTTATAAACATGAAAAGAACAAAAAAGATATAGGGTATTAAAATTAGTTTAATCCAAAGAGGCATATTTATAAATAATGCCAATAAATAAGATGTAATATTTTTAATTGCATCTACAGCATTTAATAAAAATATCATAAATTCATTATTGCTTTCATTTGAAACGGTAGGCTCAAACACCATCCACCCATATCCTGCTATAAAAACCTCAGGAAATGCATGTGCATCTTTCCCTCTAATAATATATCTGTCTGTTTCATAATCTATTTCATCTGCTACATACCCTTCAACATACCTAGCTGGTAATCCTGCTGCTCTTGCAAGAATAACCATAGCTGAAGCAAAGTGGGTACATATGCCTTTTTTACTTTCAAAAATAAAAAAATCAATATAATCCTTATTACCTAACAAATTTGGTGGTGACAAATCGTACTCATATCCCTGATTATGAAAATAATTATTAATAGCAAGGGCCTTTTCATAATCTGCCTCTTTACCTCTCACAATGCTCTCTGCTAAAACATGTATCCTTTGAGGTAAATCATCTGGTAAATCAAGATAATTATTATAGGCAATTTCCATTTCTTTTTTTGCTTCCGTCAGTACCATTTCTTCATTAATATTTACAATAACAACATCGCTATTTTTATGATCCTCTAGATCAACATCTTCATATTCTTCAATTACATATCTGTCATAGCTCAATATATTATCTACAATCTCCTTATTTAGCTCCAATAAAACTTGCCATTGAACTGATCTATCTGGCAACTCTCTAGATATGTAATCAACAGCATACATGTCATTATTATATGGCTTTTCTCCAATCATTAAAAAACAATATCCGTACTCATTAGTATATACTGTTCTATCATCAACTAAATGTACATTTGTTACTCCAGGGGGTGTTAGAAATACATTATAAGTATAATGTTTTGATATAATAACTGCTTCCCTTTCCTTTTGAGATACCAAATCATATCTTGTATTATTAATAACATTATTAAGGCCAGTTAAAATATTATCATCAGAGTTTATTCTTTCTATTAATGAAATAATCACATCAGTTTTCATAAGTCTAAGATTATTTATTTCCATATCCAAGGGATGTGACAAAGAAACATCTCCTATAGTCCATTTATTCTTTTCATATCTATCCCAGCTCTGAATTTTAAAATAAAGAGGCTCTTGTGCAACTACTTCAAATAATATGTTGCCAGTTACTGGTGCAGTAAGAGCACTAATATGGCTACTAGTTCTGTTACTTGTAGGATTAAACACATTCAATACTTCATTTCTTTCTTGTATAATGTTTTGAACCGTTGCTCCAAAAGGTTCTATTGCTTGACCTATAACATTATCTAATTGGGCAAGTTTGGGTATGGTTTTGGGTTTTGGAAGAGATACTGAAAATAGTACAATTATAGTTACAAAAACCATCATTACTCCTAAGTACCATATATCAAAACCTTTATTGGTACATTTAGATCCTTTTGAATTTTCTCTTCTTATTTTATCAATATATAATAAAAAAAATAGTATCAAAAAAATTAAAAATGGAAAACTAATTTGCATAGTAGTTTTAGCCGATTGTAACAAAAACGGGATTATTCCAACTAAAAGTATAATAATCATTCTAAAGCGAATAGAGGTAAAATAAAAAACAGTAAAGGAAAAACCATATGATGCCAACAAAACAGTTCCATACCAAAATTCAGGGATATATTGTATATTTTCAGGATTTGAAATTAGAATCCATTCAAAATAATTTACATTGTATAAACTAGATGATGTTATTATCATACTTCCAATACCAAGAAAAAATATGGCATTAAAGACAATGAAAGCTATTATTCCTTTTTTAACACTGTCTTTTAAAAATATATACCCAGTAAAAAGTACTATATTTACTAAAATAATAATTATTAGAATTTCAACGATAGGCAAACCAAATAAGCTACTCATAGACCAATATGATATAGAAATTGAAAATAAAATCGGTAATATATAGTTCTTTAAATCTCGAATCTTTTCCTTCATAGTAATCTCCTTGTAAATTGGAATGCTGATAATATATCTTCACTATGTACTATTCTTCTCAAAAAGTTTGCTTTTTTAGCAAACTTTTTAGAAGATATAGTTCCTCTGTTTGTCGCAGCGGAACTTACTACTTTGATTGCAGCTTCCGCTGCGAGTATGCCTTATTAAAAGTCTTAGAATACTTAAAAGGGTCGGTACTCGATGCCCCGAGCTTTTTATTAATACCAAATAGGCACCTAGAAATTTCATATGTTCCTTAGCTTACATTCTACAAAAAAACTTGATTAAGATCTTCATTTGTATCAATAACCCATAAGTTTTCAACATTAGAATGGGTACTATTTTGCCCAGTATCCCCCTCTTCTTGTGAATTCTTTATTATTACCATATCTAATGAAAATCCATACTCTAAAAACTTACTAATCTCATCTGTTGGCAAATTATAATTGCCTGTAAAAATAATTGCTTCACCAATCTTTGAATAACGCTTTTTGTTATCTTGAGCCATAATATCTAATAAGGGTATTCTTTCATGGCTTTGAGATTGGATTAGTTCCATAAACTTATATTGAGCCATTTTATGTTGAAGATGGTTTATATTTCTCTTATCTGTTATAAGGTAGTTCACCCATCTTTCCTTTTCAAGCATCCATACTTCTATCTCATTTCCAAAAATGACATTAATGTTAGCTATAGCAAGAACCGCTTCGAGAAGCTTTTCTTCTATTATCAGCTTCTCCTCTTTCCATTTTTCGCTTTTTTGCCTAGATAAATTCCACCATACCCTTTGTTCTTGCTTTGTTTTAATATAAGTTATATAGGGATCTATAATAAGAAGCTTTCTTGTAGTACCACTTTCTTCATCTTTCCTTACCATTAAAACATCACTTTTTGCTGAAAGCTTCCAATGAATTTTATGTAAAGAATCCCCTGGTACATATTGTCTAAATTCATATCCTGGCTGTCCTCCCCAAGAATAAAAGTTGTTTGAAAGATTATTTGTTTCTTCAGGGGAATTTGCATCATTAGTATTCTTTAATATTTTATTACTTGGTTTTATGTGTACAAGCTTAGGTAGAACTGTTAATTCCCCCATATGCCGAATTTCTTTTTGTAATTCAGTATTACTCTTTAATAGGGAAAGCTTTATAAATCCCATATAGTCTTTTAGTACAATACTCTTAACTCCAATCTTTGAAACGCCTCTACATTTTGGTGTATAACCTACTGTAATAGACTTTGTTTCCATAGGCTTAAGAAATACTGTTATATCTGAGTCATGTGAAAAGTTGAAGTTTGGTGCCTCAATAAAAGAAATATCAATAAAAGGTGTAGGAATAAAAGATTTATTTTTAATTAGCACTTTAACTTCTGCCAATCCATCCTTTTCAACTTCTAAAGTTGGAACCTGGATAGAAACTTCCAGCCTTCTACTTACAGGATAAACAAAAAAGGTTGAAAATATAGGCAACAAAATTAATACATACAACATTAGCATGCTAGTATCGCTTCCAAAAACGTAAGTATATAATAAAAAGAAACCTGTCATTAAAACATATGCCAATATTTTTAACATATTATCATCCTTTTCTACTTTCCCTAAATACCATAATTTTTAATTAGGGTGTTTCAAAAAATTTCTTGTGCAAGTTATTAAGCTACAGCCCACATGAGATCAAATTTTTCTAAACGCCCGTTGACCAGCTATTTCCCTTAAAGTCCCTTAAGCCACAACAGGCACTTTCACATTTTCAATTGCATCTTTAACAACATTGTGTGCAGTAATATTTTTCATTTTAGCCCCTGAGTTCATAATAATTCTATGGGCTAAAACTAACTGGGCCATTTCCTGAATGTCATCAGGTAAAACATAATCCCTTCCTTTAATATATGCCCAGGCTTTTGATGCCCTATATAAATTAAGGCTCCCTCTTGGACTTGACCCAATTACAACATTTTCATTGTTTCTTGTTTCTGTGACTATATCTATAATATATGATTTAAGACAATCTTCAACTTTTATTTTTTTTACCTCTTCTTGAAATCCGATAAGATCATATGTACTTGCTACAGATTGTAATTCAAGTAGTGGGTTTGAGGTCCCAAATCTATCAATTATCGTCTTTTCTTCATTTTTTTCCGGATAGCCAATAGTCAATTTTAGAAAAAATCTATCCATTTGGGCTTCTGGTAATGGATAAGTTCCGAAACTTTCAATTGGATTTTGAGTTGCCAACACCATAAATGGTTTTGGCAAAGGATATGTTTTCCCATCGACAGTAACTTGATATTCTTCCATGATTTCCAATAGACTTGATTGTGTTTTAGGAGAGGATCTGTTTATTTCATCAGCTAACAAAAAATTACACATAGCTGCCCCTTCTCTGTATTCAAATTCTCTTGTTGAAGGATTAAACATAGAAAAGCCCATTATGTCGGAAGGCATTACATCTGGAGTAAACTGAACTCTGTGAAAAATACCATTTACAGAGCGTGCCAAACATGCAACAATTTGAGTTTTACCTACCCCAGGAACATCTTCAATCAATACATGTCCATCATTTAATAGTGCAACAAGAATGTGTTCTATTACAGATCTTTTTCCAACTATAACTTTCTCAATATTAACTAATAACTCATTGATATTATTCTTCATTATAAACAACTCCAAATCTATAGTCTTTTATTAAGTAAATTAATAAGCAAATATCAAATATTGTGCAATGAATATAATATTTACATATTAAATAATTTTTGCACATATTTAAGAAACTCATACTACTATTCTGAAAGTAAATTTCAGAATAGTCCCCTTTAACTTTATGGGCGTCCCATTTGTTTGCTTCATAAACATGCACAAAGACATTCATTCCCATTATACTTTTCATACTATGTTGGTGAGTCTTTTGCTCATGAATGTCTAAATGTTATACAAAAAATAAAAATCTGAATTGCATTTTTAGAAAGTTAAAAATATCTAATTTATATTTTATCATACTCTATCATAATTTTCTATATTCTATTTCTGCTGGGTTCTAATGGGTGTATTTAGTAAATGTGGAGAAAAATACACACCACTCGAAAATACTTTTTAGAATAGAACCTTTGATTTTATGGGCGTGCCATTTGTTTGCTTTATAAACATGCACCTGCCCAGAGAAATTCTTTATTCATCTTTTCTTAAAGGCTTTCTATTACCATGCTCATCAACAATAACAACAGAGTCAAGAGTTGTCTTAAAATTAGCTCTAAATTGTTTTAAATATTTTTGCCTTAATAATTTTTGTTCTTCTTTTTCTTCATCTGTAAGACCTTCTGATGTTTTTGATTTTTTTGCAAGCTCATTTATCTTATCTATTAGTTCCTTATCCAATATATCCACTCCTTTTATACACCAATTTTATAAAAATGCCATAAGTGCATTATAAATTACTACTAGATCATAACAATAAATTAAGAAATGTATTTTCAAACCTTATATTATCATCTTTGATTCTCTTAGATGGTCCTTTAGTTCTTCCCCCTCCTCTTCGGACTTTTTGACCAATATGCCTTTCAAATAAAAGTTTATCTATATTATCGTTTGTATATAATAATCCATTCTGATTTATAACTCTAGCCCCCTTAGCAAGACACATGGCCGCCAAACCAAAGTCCTGTGTCACAACTATGTCTTCCTTTTTAATCATGTTTACAAGCACAAAGTCGGCAGAGTCACTTGACTTATCAACTGTTATTACTTCAGAATAGCCATCATCAATATTATGACAGGTATCAGCTATCATTATAACAGGTATCTTATATTTTTTTGAAATACTAACTATTATATTTTTAACAGGACAAGCATCTGCATCTACCAATACTTTCAAAACAACTACTCCTTTTTTCTTAAATTATATTATAGTTTGAAGCTTTTGTATAGAACTACATTGAAATGGGGAGCATACAATTTTACTGTTCAAATATATAGAATAAACATTGTGAATCAAGTCATAGAGACTGAAGCTTATCCCATTTAAATACTTTTTTAGTTTTAAATTTAGAAAATAGTTCGTTAAACTATTGACAATCTTCGAAATATATTGTAAATTTCAAATATGTACATACTTCAGCAAAGTTTCAAGAATTCAGAGCACTCGAGTTAAAAGTCATAGTGAACTGGTTTAGCTAAAGCTAAAATTCCGGGCTTTATGTGGAGACTCTACTCCACCTGAAGATTATAAGAGGAACTCCACTTAATATAAGGTGGAGTCATAGAATAAAATTAAATGATATATTATTCTTTTTAATTAGTATGTACTTGATGAAATAAACAAAATAATAGTATAATTAACATTACAATAGGGCTTATTATTATTTATCAGCCCTTTAGAACATAATAATACTAATTTATGCTTTATAAGAAAACTGTTTTAGTTAAAGCACAAAGCAATCATGACCTTAGGTTTAGCTGAAATCTTACTTCCACTTTTTACGGGGATCTATTTGTCATCAAATAAGGCCTGTAGCGAAATAGTAGTGGAAGTTATATTTTCAGCAATCCTTAATACTTGCTTGTATTTAAAATAATTATAAAGGAGAATTACTATGGGTAGAATTTACAATTTTTCAGCTGGTCCTTCCATGCTTCCAGAAAAGGTTTTAAGAAAAGCTGCTAGTGAGATGCTTGATTACAATGGTAGTGGCATGTCAGTAATGGAAATGAGTCATAGATCAAAGGTATATGAATCAATAGTTGACAATACTGAAAACCTTTTACGTAAATTAATGAACATACCTGAAAATTACACAGTTTTATTTCTTCAAGGAGGAGCCTCTCAGCAGTTTGCAATGATCCCTATAAATCTTATGTCTAAAAACAAAAAAGCCGACTTTATAAACACAGGTTCATGGTCAAAAAAAGCAATATCTGAAGCTAAATTAGTGGGGGATGTAAATATAATTGCATCATCTGAAGATAAGAATTTTTCTTATATACCTCAAGATTATTCAATATCTCCTGATGCTGATTATGTTCATATTACTTCTAATAATACTATTGAAGGCACTCGATACGTAAATTTCCCTAATACTGGAGATATTCCTCTTGTAGCTGATATGTCAAGTAATATTTTGTCTGAAGAAATAGATGTTAGCAAGTTCGGTCTGATATATGCAGGGGCACAAAAAAATCTTGGTCCTGCAGGTGTTACTATTGTTATAGTTCGCAATGATCTCATAGGAAATCACCGTGAAAGCGCTCCCATTTTCTTTAGATATTCAATACATGCAAAAGATAAGTCATTGTACAATACTCCTGCATCATACAGTATCTATATGGTAGGACTTGTTCTTGAATGGCTGGATGAATTGGGTGGTGTTAAAGCAATTGAAAATATTAACAACGAAAAGGCATCACTATTATATGACTTCATTGATAATTCAAAAATGTTTACATCTCCAGTTGACAAAAAGTATCGTTCTCTTATGAATGTACCTTTTGTGGCACCAACTGATGAATTAAATGCTAAATTTATTGTAGAAGCACAAAAAGAAGGCCTCTCAACTCTAAAAGGCCATAGATCCGTTGGAGGTATGAGAGCAAGCATCTATAATGCAATGCCTGTAGATGGGGTTAAAAAGCTTGTTGATTTTATGAATAATTTTGAAAAAAAATAACGGGTAGGTGAAAAAATGTATACAATACAAACTTTAAACAAAATATCATTAAATGGCCTTGAACTATTTTCAAGAGACAAATATGAGATAGCTACAGAAATATCTAATCCTGACTCAATAATTTTGAGAAGTTTTAACATGCATGATATGGAACTTCCACAAAAACTAAAAGCTATTGCAAGAGCTGGAGCAGGTGTTAATAACATTCCAGTTGAAAAATGTACTGATAAAGGAATAGTTGTTTTTAATACCCCAGGAGCTAATGCAAATGCGGTTAAGGAACTAGTTCTTGCAGCTTTACTTTTATCATCACGAAAAATAAGCAAAGGAATTTCATGGTCACAGTCACTTAAAGGAAAAGGCAGTGAAGTTCCAGGCCTTGTAGAAAAAGGCAAGTCACAATTCACAGGTCCTGAAATAAAAGGCAAAAGACTGGGCGTTATTGGCCTAGGTGCTATAGGTGTAATGGTTGCTAACGACGCACTTTCTTTGGGGATGGATGTAATAGGATACGACCCCTTTATATCAATAGATTCTGCTTGGGAACTTTCAAGTACTGTAACGAAAGCATCAAGTTTAGAACACTTACTTTCTACATCGGATTATATTACTCTTCATGCACCTTATAACAGCAAAACAAGTGGCATGATAAACAATGAAAGTCTTAAAATTATGAAGGACGGAGTAAGAATAGTTAACTTTGCAAGAGGTGGTTTGGTTGCTAATAAAGATCTACTTGATGCCATAAAAAGTGGTAAAGTGGCATGTTATGTAACAGATTTTCCTGAAGAAGATCTGTTAGGCAATGATAACATAATAACTATTCCCCATCTTGGAGCATCAACCCCTGAATCAGAGGAAAATTGTGCTGTAATGGCAGCAAGTCAGCTCCGAGAATTCTTAGAAAAAGGAAATGTTATAAATTCTGTTAATTATGCAAACTGCGAACTCCCTTTTTCTGGTAATACAAGAATAATATCAGCACATGAAAATATCCCTAACATGTTAGGTCAGATTACTACAATACTTGCAGAAAATAAGTTGAATATTGCAGATATGATTAGCAAAAACAGAGATAAAACAGGTTATACCATTGTTGATATTGATGGTGCTATATCTGATGAAGTAGTTGAAAAAATAAAAGGTGTAAAAGGCATTAAAATGGTTAGAATAATCAAGATTAAATAGCGTACACCGCCTATTCATAGCAAAAATTCAGAAAGTAATTATATATGGCTAAAACCCTTTAAAAAAGACCATCTTTAATGGATGGCCTTTTTAAAGGGTTTTAGCCTTGTGTATTTATTCATTAATATTTCTTAAATGCCTCAACGCTATAGTTATTCATAGGATCCCAGAATAACCACTCTTCATATCCTGCATCATAAACAGCCTGAATTTGTTGTCTTGCTTGTTCAGCTCCATAACGCTGCCAGTTTCCCTGCCCTATCCATGTAGCTGTAAAATCCTGAAGAAATGGCCTTACAATTGGTGTATGCCCTTCTACTTTTTCATACCTTGCCTTAGCTCTTAAAAGAGTATTTAAAACAACCCCATATGGATCCAAATCAGGTTTTGGAAACCTTACACCATTTATAATCTGACCTAATGCATAATGGGATGGATATATCATAGGAGATATATAATCTAGATTTTCCCCAATGTGCTCAAAATACTGACCAATTCCTTCTCTATCTTCAGGGCTTTCACAAATAATTGCAAATACATCTCCTGATAGTATTTCTCCATGTAACTCCTGCCTTGCATAAGCCAAAAAGTCATTTATAACCTTATATGATTCCCTATCATCCTTGTGATCAAATACCATATCACTTCTTCTACCATCCGGGAATCTAATATAGTCAAATTGTATTTCGTTAAATCCTCTATCTAGAGCCTCTCTTGCAAGATCTATTGCATACTGCCAAGCCTCTCTATTATATGGATTTACCCAATTAACTTTATTAAACACATATAATCCACCATCTTTATTTCTTATAGCATATTCGGGTTTGTTTTGGGCTAAAATTGGGTCTTTAAAAACCACTATCCTACCTATTGCATATATGTCATTTTCTCTTAATTCTTTAGTTACCTTATCAATATCATATTTTCTTTCTACAGCTCCTATCTCCTTTGCAAGCGGTACGTTTGAATTATAACCCACTGTACCATACTCGTTTTTTATGTCTATAACATATGCATTTATTTCAGTAGTATTGGCAAGGTCAATATAGTGCTGCAATCTTACACCAGCAGTAGATGCTGTTAAGTATAACCCTCTTACTGTAACTCTTTTTTTGTCTCCATTGTTAAATGGAGTACCATCACCTTTTTCTTGCTCTTCTTCTGTTTCATCATCAGTGTTGTTTAAGTTCTCATCATCACTGTTTTCTTCAATACTTGGATTTTCTGTGGGGAAAATGTCATCATTATTAACTAATACAGCCTCTGCATCACATGCAGTAAGAAAAACAGCAATCATTCCAATCATTAAAATGATGGATAAGTTTTTCATGATAGCTTTTTTCATAAAAATATCCCTCCTATTTTATTTGTTTTTAATAAATGAAAAATATTATACTACAAATAGAAATGTATATTCTGAATATTCTTTCAGAATAAAACCTTTCAATTTATGCACGTGCAATTTGTTGCTTATATATTTAAACTTTATCAAATAAAGTACTAAATATCAATAATCCAATTTATTCATAGGTGCATTTAGTGAATGTTAATAAAAACATATCGCAGCGGAAGCTGCAATCAAAGTAGTAAGTTCCGCTGGGACAAACAGAGGAACTATATCTTCTAAAAAGTTTGCTAAAAAAGCAAACTTTTTGAGAAGAATAGTATATACCCTATTCATGCTGCGCCTATGGGAGCTTAAGTTAAAAAGTTTGCTGAAAAAACAAACATTTTGACACAACTCAAATGTATCTATATAATTTAATTGTAGAAGCTTTCTTAGGAGATATAAACAATGAAACAGTGTTTTGTGTTAATTGCCTTTAGATATATTTTTATGAAATATAAATTTTACAGCAGCAACGTAAATTCATTTATTGTTACCCCGCTAACAATATTCTTTTTGTTTTTCATTTTTAACCCTACTTCTATATATTCTTCATCCTATATTGATGACACTCATATTCTTTTAAACGAAGGCTGGCAGTATTATTTAGGCGATTTTATTATGACGGATGAAACTCACCATGATGATTCCCTTTGGGTAGATATAGATAGCAATTTAAAACCTATAGAAAGACCTCCAGAAATAACTTCTGCATGGCTGAGAATTAAAATTCCTAGTAAACAGTGGCAAACCCCTACTATTTATTTTGAACTAATTTATGGGGAAGTAGTTTATTTATATGCAAATGATAAAGTAATTTTTAACATTTTCAACTCTTCAAGTGGAAGTGATATGAGTAGTTTTATTGCACCTCTTACCGAGAAAAGCTATGAACAATATTTATATTTACACATACAGTCTGAACGTTATCCTAGATTTGGTCTTTCTAAAAATGTATACATAGGAGAATACCAAAATATATCCTCCCTTTTTCTTGAAAAAGGATATATTGATGAGATAATTGGATTTTCTTTTATCTTTATGGCAATAGTATTACTAATAATAACCTTTCTTGTTGTTGGAAAAAACAGAAAAGTTATTCTTTCCCTATGTCCTCTATTAATATCTATTGGTCTTGTGTTTATTGTCATTTTCTCTGGTTTTATTCACAAATACCCTAATTATAAAGATATACTGGATAACTATAGTATTTTAATTATTTCCTCCTTAGTATCAATAACTCTATTTTTTAGACAAATTTTTGGATCTGGATACAAAAAAATAATTAGTACTTCATTGAAAACATCTATACTATTAGTATTTCTAGCATACTTTGGTGATATTAGCGGTTTATATACTGTAAGTTACAAATTATTTATTTTTGTCTTTGGTATGTGGTCAATTATTAGCATGGGAATTCTTATAGTAACTGCATTATATAATTCATATAAAGGAAATGTTGATGCCAAAATATTTGTAATCGGGTTTAGCATATTTGCTGGTATTCTTATATCTGAAATGTTGATATTTTTTATTTCTTCTGATAAATATAATTTTTTTGCCTTTAAGTGGGGTATTATTGTCTTTATACTTTCTCAAATAATAATTCTCGGAAGGAAAATAACATCGTATCATAATAAAACCATTGCTTACTCAAAAGAATTGGAAAAAAAGAATTTAGATCTTGATATTATGTGGAAGGAAGTAAAAAAATCTCGTGACAGTCTTGCACAATTAAACAAAACACTTGAACAGAAAGTTTTTGAGAGAACATGTCAACTTGAAAAAGCAAATACAGAACTACTTTCTCTAAATGAAGAATTACATGCTTCAAATGAGGAGTTAAGTGATACTTTACAAATGCTTAAAAATACTCAGGATCAATTGGTTAAATCAGAAAAAATGGCTGCTCTAGGTCAACTTGTTTCTTGCATTGCTCATGAATTAAACACTCCTTTAGGTGCTATTCAAGCTTCTGTAAGCAATATAATTGAAAATATAAACACTAATTTAGATATGTTGTCAAGCTTCTTAAGTAACATTACTCCTGAAAAGAAATATCTATTGTTTAAGCTTATTAATGATTCAAACTGTAGCATTAATCTGTCAACAAAAGAAGAAAGAGAACACAGGAGAGCATTATTAAAAGATTTGAATGCTTTAGGAATAAGAAACATACGCAAAGTTGCAGAGCAATTTTCTACCTTATGTATATTTAATTATAGTGAGTATATTCACATTTTTAAAAATCCAGATATGCATGTATTAATAGAAATAGCTTATATGATAACATGTCTAAAAAATAGTGTACATACCATATCAGTTGCAGCGGAGAAAACAAACAAAGTTGTTTTTGCCTTACGCACATATGCTTATCCAAGCACATCAAGTCAATTTGTTGAAACTGATATAATTCAAACAATCGAAACTGTTCTTACAATATACAGCAACAAAACAAATCAAGGTGTTCATGTAATTAAAAATTATGAAAAAATACCCAAAGTGCTGTGTAATCCAGATGAAATTACACAAGTCTGGACAAATATAATTCAAAATGGTCTTCAAGCTATGGATTATAAAGGAACTCTTGAACTATCCACTAGTGTTAAAGATAATTATGTAGTTGTATCAGTTACTGATTCTGGTGAAGGAATACCATATGATATGAAAGATAAAATATTCCAACCTTTTTTTACAACAAAACCTTTAGGTGAAGGAACAGGCCTTGGCCTTGACATTGTATCAAGAATTATTGATAACCACAATGGAAAAATTGAAGTGAGTAGCAGTCCTGGTAAAACAACTTTTTCTGTTTTTATTCCAACAAAAGCAGTTAGAGCTAGTCGTGAGCATGAAAGCTCACAAACATAAGATGAAAGTTCCAATGAATGGTCGCTGGGCATGTTCACGTTTTCGACAACAAACAAATTACACATGCAAAAAATTCAGATACAAGGAATTATTTACACTCCCGTTTCTATTCTTAAAAGTACTTAAAGAGTAGACATTTATCATATAGATTTATTGATTTACGCCTAGTGTTATAAAAATGGTTACCAGCTATATCCTCCTGTTACATCATCCTCGTTTGCATAAGGTATTACCAGATAAAATAAATTTGATTTTTCTTCAACAACTCTTATCTCGTTATTTCCTATAGATATGTTAAATTCCTTCTCAATAGTTTTGTTAGGCTCCTTCAATAGATTTTTCTTAAACTCACTGTCACAAAGTGCTCTTTCTATTATTTTGCTCTTTAATTCTTCAGGTTTCATATTATTTCCTCCTTTAAGATTTTGAATCAGCAGCTCACTTCAATTTTATTAATTTCAGACATTCCTTAACATATTTTTTTCAATCCAATATGAAAATCCCCCCAATTCTATAGCTCTTTTCTTCTCATAATACTTACTACATTCATTTTCCATATAGTTCAAAATGCTATTATTATATTCTTCTATATATAAATTTTGATTGTATAGTATTTTTTTTAACTTTTTTGTATTTTCATGAAGAATAATGCAAAGCCAATCTATTAATTTTCCAAAAATCAACTCATTTTTAACATCTTCCACTTTGATTTGTGATAGGTTCTTTAAATTCCTTCTTTCCATAATTTTATATAAAAGAATATTGCTGTTTTTATTTTTAATGTCCTCTTTCCAATCAATATAATCATCTGCAATTTGAAGTGAAAACAATACTCTTTCAATAGATTTTGAGTATATGTCTATCATTTCTTCTTTTTCAGATAAAACGCATATAGCTGCCGCAGAAACTTTTACAAGTTCTGCCCTATCTGTAATTAAGCATACTGTTTCATCTTCTACTAATTCTATTTTTGTAGATATATTTTTCTGCTCAAAAAATATTCCTCTACACCAATTTTTCATATACAATTCATAGTAGTTCCATATGCCAGGTTTGTCTTTAAATACTTCCCTGTATATTCCCATGAATTCCGAAAAAAACAGATTACCTAGTGAAAGCATTTCTCTTATAATTTGGGGTTCCATTTCACCATCTATAACATCGTCCTGAATAAATGCAAAAAGCATCATAAATGTGTTTGCAATTGCGATCCTCCTGCAAATTTCTATTTGACCTTTACATTGATGATTTATCCAAAAGGAAAGTAAGTAACAAATATAATTTTTTGATGCTTTTTCATTAAATACATTATATTTGCTAATGTACTCTAGCCCTACATTTCTTAATCCATATGGGTATTTTGATATAATATCTTCACAATTTTTGAATACATATCTTAACTCATCATAAAAATCATAAAAAAACTTCATGCTATGCTCCTTCTAAAACTCCTAAACGGGTATATTTAATAAATGTGAAGAAAAATATTATGCACCCCGCTTAAACTATTTTAATTGATAACTACTTAAATATATTATATAATTATATCGGTAAGTATTATTTATAATTTAGAAGTATTTGGAGGTCAAGTATGAATTTTGATTCCATTAACAATAAAGCTATCGTCTTAGTTGATGACGAAAGAATAGTTTTAGATAGCTTAAAATCTGAAATATCCGCTTACATTGATTATGAATACACTGTTGAAATAGCTGAAAACAGCTTTGAAGCTTTAGAATTAGTTGAAGATCTCCTTTCTGATGATTTTGATATCCCCATCGTTATTGCTGACTATATAATGCCTGGTATGAAAGGGGACGTTTTACTAAAAGAAATTCACAAAAAATCTCCATGTACACTGAAAATACTACTAACAGGTCAAGCAGCTATGGAAGGAGTTATAACTGCAATAAATGAGGCTGACTTATATAAATACTTTGATAAGCCCTGGGACAAGGAAGAATTGAAAAAATCAATTACTGATGCATTTGAAATATATTTTGAAAAAAAGAAACATCATGATGAATTATTATTTGTTTTAAATAAAGAAATTCATTTAAAAGAAGAAATTAAAAAACTTGAGTCATCTCTTAATATCATAACAAATAGTAGCTCTGAAGATGTAAGCATTATTTTAAGCCAGCTTAGTACTCTAAATGAAATATATACCAAAGCATTAAAAATAAAAAACATGCTTAATTTCAAATATAAAAAAGATACCGATGAAAAAAGAATTGTCCAAATAGCATGTGAATTTGATAATTTAAAAAAGATGCTTAAACTAATAGAAATTCATTAATTATATAATAAAATTAATTTATACGCTATTTTATTTGATTGTTATTAATATTTATTTTTTATTATGGAGTGTATTGTTATGACAGTTCCTGTTATTGTGTGTATAGATAATGAAAAAATTGTTCTTGATAGCTTAAAAAAACAACTTAGAGTTAAGTTTAATACTTCTATTGACATAGAAACTGCACAAAATGGTGAAGAGGCTCTTGGTCTAATAAGAAAACTACTATATGAAAGACGACAAATTCCAGTAGTAGTATGTGATTATTTAATGCCCTCTATGAAAGGTGATTTATTGCTTACTAAAATAAAGTCACTTTCTCCATCAAGTTCATGTATACTCCTTTCTGGACAAACATCTTTGGATACTATAAAAAATATAGTAAACAAAGGTATTATTAAAAAGTATATACAAAAACCATGGGATGTAAATTACTTACTGTCTACTATTGAAAGTATTATAGAAAAATATAATGAAGAAACTACTTACAATACATTAAATTCAGTTAAAGCTTCTTCTCAAGGTGTAAATAACACTTTTACAGACAGCTTTTCTCATGATGAATTTGAAGTCTCCGAGTTGGAATACATTAAGTCATATATAAAAAGGGCATCTGAAAAGATCAACTATGCTCTAGGTACAGTATGTAACAATGTAGAATCAATAAAGCAAATAACTAATAAATTGCCCATTAAAGACCCTGAAACTGAAAATGAGGTTAATAAGTTTTATATTGAGACATCTAAATCCCTAGATAGTATATTAAATGAGTTTTTGTTAAAAAGGGGATTTCCACAAGATTCTGTCAATTCAAAGGAAACTGATGATAAGGTGGTAATATACGAGTGTATTTCTAATCTTATGGAGCGGGTAAGTAATATCGAAAAAAGAATTACACTGTCTAATGAAAAAATAGCCGTTTGGAAAGATGATGACATGTTTGTTTTCAACATAAAGGACATT
This sequence comes from Acetivibrio alkalicellulosi, assembly GCA_008125075.1. Taxonomy (GTDB): domain Bacteria; phylum Bacillota; class Clostridia; order Acetivibrionales; family Acetivibrionaceae; genus Herbivorax; species Herbivorax alkalicellulosi. The sequence continues at coordinate 2,610,537 of VLTH01000002.1, forward strand.
GTATGCCTTACTTCCGAAAACAGGTTTAGCATTGCATTAACAAATAACGACAAGTACAAAATAAAAGAAACTCTCGACTCTCTAGAAAGTCGCTTAAAAGGATTTAACTTTTTCCGGTGTCACAGGTGCTATCTTGTAAATATAAACCATATCATAAAGATAACCCCCTGGATAGGTAGCAATAGTTATGTTGCCAAATTAAAGGGTTTGGATATTGATGTACCCATCAGCAGGTCTAAAATTAAAGAAATGAAAACAATACTAGGAGTGGAATCGCAAAATAAATAATATCTCAAGAATGAGAACTGTTTGCTTGGCAAACATACACATGTGCAGCGACATTCATTTACATTATACTTTTCATACTATGTTGGTGAGCTTTTTACTCATGAATATCTATTCTATGACTCCACCTTCTATAAAGGTGGAGTAAAAACTCCACCTAAAACCCCGATGTTAGCTTAATCTTAACCAGTTCACTAGATCAAAATTTCTTACCTATTATCTAAATTTACATAATTCTTTCTAGGAGCAATACTCTTATAGGCTGGCCTTATTATCTTGCCCTTATTTGCTATTTCCTCAATCCTATGCGCACTCCAACCAACTACTCTGGATATAGCAAATATAGGTGTATACAATTCAGGTGGAATATCTAGCATTCTGTATACAAAACCTGAATAAAAATCAACATTGGCACTAACACCTTTATATATTTTTCTTACCTTTCCTATCACTTGAGGAGCTATCCTTTCAACTTTTGAATAAAGTTGAAACTCATCTTCTAAACCCTTATCTATTGCAAGCTTTGCAACATATTCTTTAAATATGACGGCTCTTGGATCAGATACAGAATAGACAGCATGACCTATTCCATAAATCAAACCCGACTTGTCAAAAGCTTCTTTAATAAGGATTTTGTGCAAATAATTCTCTATTTCCTGATCGTCAGCCCAATCCTTTACATTAGCTTTTATATCATCAAGCATATGAACAACTTTTATATTCGCTCCACCATGTCTTGGACCTTTAAGGGAACCTAGAGATGCTGACATAGAAGAATATGTATCTGTTCCAGATGATGTTACAACGTGGGTAACAAAAGTTGAATTATTTCCACCTCCATGTTCTGCATGAAGTACAAGAGCAAGGTCAAGCAAAGATGCCTCTAGTTTTGTAAATTTACTATCAGGTCTTAGCATATGCAAAATATTTTCAGCAGTACTCAAATCTGATCTAGGACTATGAATAAAAAGACTTTTGTCTCCATGGTAATATGAACATGCCTGATATCCGTAAACGGCCAATAAAGGAAAGTAGGCTATCATTTGAATACACTGTCTCAATATGTTCTTAATGGATGTATCATCTGCCATATCATCATAACTATACAAAGCAAGTACACTTCTAGCAAGTACATTCATAATATCCTTACTAGGTGCTTTCATTATCATATCACGAACAAAACTTTTAGGTAATATTCTTGAATCAGCAAGTAAACTTTCAAAAGATGTAAGCTGATTTTTATTGGGTAATTGTCCAAATAAAAGCAAATAAGCTGTTTCCTCAAAACCAAAACGCCCTTCATTAATAAAACCATCTACTAAATCTACTATGTCAATCCCTCTATATATTAGCCTTCCTGGTACAGGAACCATCTCATTTTCGTCAATAATATAGGAATGAACTTCCCCAATTTCAGTTAGTCCTGCCAGAACACCTTTACCGTTAATATCCCTCAATCCTCTTTTAACATCATATTTACTATATAGTTCTGGATTTATATTACTGCATTTTATCGCGAAATTACTTAATTCTTCAATGATGTCATTTTTATCAATACCGTTGTTGGTTTTGTCCATACACTGTACCTCCTGTTATTTATTTGAAAAACCCATTAATTAAAACCTATTGCACACCCATTGAATCAAAAACAGGTTGATTGATTTCTATTTCATACTTATCATCTTTCATCCACACTTCTAATTGTTCTATATATCTGCTAAGACGGATATCCTTTTTAATAATTTCTCTAGCATCCTCAAAGCCAAATTTTTTGGTAGTTTTAACAATAAGAAATCCAGCAGGTACCTCAAACATATTAAAGTCACCTTCTTGTGAACTAGCCGCCCATAAGTCTACTTCACCAGCTGCGTCAGCCACAACAAAAGCATACTGGTTGCCATATAAATCAAAGTCAGGATCTTCTGTATATTCTTCTGTTAGAGCATCAAAATCTCTACCACCTATAGCCATTTGTAATATTTCTTGTGCTAAAATCCTTTTTTCTTCTATCTCATCATCTTTCAAAGGGTCTTCCCACGGATAGGTCTCTGTAAGAATCAAAATATATTCTATAAGAACTGCATCATAGATTTCAGTTTTGCTTTCATATAATTCTAAAAGTTCATCATCAGATATTTCCATTTCTTGCATCAGCTTTTCTCTAAACTTTCTTGTTAGAACAAGCTCCCCATTTAATGCTTCAAATTCTCTAAAATTCATTCCCAGCTCATCTAACATAATTCCTTCGGCCACTTCCCTGTTCCCATCTGCAACATTATCTATATAGTGCTGTGTATAATTTTTAACTTCTGCAATATCATCTTCATCTAAAACTATGTTTTGCTCCTTAGCTTTAATATTTATTATTTTCATCTCTTTTAACCTTTTAAGGGCTTCTTTTTTAGCAATTGTCTCATTGTCTTCTTCTTGGTTTTCTTCAATTCTCTGCCAATATCCTATTTTGTCAATAAATGTTCCTTCTGATAAACCTGCATTATCTTCCATTCCACTCATTACATAGCTAAGCAGGTATCTAAATTCAGGTATTGTTATCTTTTGTCCTTCAACTTTTGCAACATACCCATCCTCATTTACATAATTACCATTATCCTTTTGACTGTTAGAATCACCACCAAAGAGGGAACACCCATATAAATTAAAGACCATTGTACACGATAAAATAAACATTATACATCTAAAACTTTTCATAATAAACCTCCACAAAAATCTCCTTCAATAAGTCAAAGATTAATATTTTAATCTTACGTACATTATAAACAATTTTACTTAAATATGAAATAGATTTTGTTAACTTTAATAATTAAATATTATTGCTAAAAAACCAATTTTAGGTTTTAATTGTTGAATATTTCTTTTTTTGATATTATACATAGAAATACATTCCATCAATTATTTCAAACAAAGTCACTCTGCTACTTGTAAATGGTCTATTATTAAAAAACAGCGCTCCCTCAATATTATTTACTCCTTCTAGAGACATCTTTGCCGCTATTATACAACATTCAGAAGGATCAAGTTCTTTAAAACCTTGTCTATGAGCAGGTGGAAACTGAACGCTATAGGCTTTGTCAAATATGACATCATGTATTGTATTTGGAAATCGGGAACTTTCTTTTCTATTTATTACAACATTAGCAATTGCAACTTTTGCGTTTATAGACAAACCTTTGCCCTCAACATGAATTATTCTTGCCAACCACATTAGATCTTCATCGGTGTATGGTCTTTCATAAATATAATCTTCCGAAATATCAATATCCTCTTTTTCAATAATAACAGTGTACGTTAACTGATCCCACTCAACAGAACAGTTAAAATTTTCAGTTATAAACCTTATTGGTACCATAGTGCGTCCATCAGTAATGCTAATGGTTGTATCCATAGTCTTTTCATTACCATTGACAAAAAAAGTACTCTCATCAATAAACATTTCAATCTCATTATCATCGTAAATAACAGTTACTTTTTTCTCTTCCTCATCCCAGTCTACTTGAGCTCTAAGTGCCTCAGCTACAAATCTAAGTGTAACAAATACTCTGTCGTCTTTTATGTAAGGTTGTACATCCATTTTAATGTAATTATCATTAACTTTTACAGTAATAAAAACATCCTCAGAAAGCTTAGCACCTACATTACCTGGCATAATTAAACCAATACAAAATAAAAACAACATAACTACTGTTATCTTCTTGCACTTCACTTTATTAACACCGCCTTTTAAATATTTTAAATGCAATAAAATATTTATGCATTTAATGTCTTAAAGTAAAAGTTTAATAATAATACTTATCCCACTATTTATTATATTTTTAATAAACATATACTTTAAAAAATTCATCCCATACATTTTATCATAAATATTTTATTTTTCAAAATTAAAGTCTCAAAATATATTATAAATTTATATATGTAATTTGTGGAACTTTGATGATTATGGTTTACATAATTAGTTTACTTTTGTATAATAGCCAGTATTGCTTTAGATATTATTCTTCACAAAACATAGGCATTATTGCAATCAAACACTATGTATGCAATTGCCTATATCATGTGAATTTAAAGAAGAAAAAAAGGGGGTTATGTAAAGTATGTCTCATAAGAAAATAGTATTAACATTAATTATTATGATTATATTTTCTCTACAGATGCCAACTATCTTTGCAAATCAATCTTATACAACGCTCAGAATTGGAAGCAGAGGAAGCAATGTTGTAAGGTTACAAGAGGCATTACAGCAAAAAGGGTACTATAACAGCAATGTTGATGGCATATTTGGAAGAATTACCGAAAATTCTGTTATAAGATTTCAGACAGATAATAGAATCTCTGTTGATGGTATTGCTGGACCTCAGACAAAGTCTTTGCTTTATGCTAATAATACAAGCAATAATTTTGTTACATTGAGATTTGGTAGTAGGGGAATCAGTGTAACAAAACTTCAACAAGCTTTACAAAACAGAGGTTATTATAGTGGTGTTATAGACGGCATATTTGGAAGAATTACAGAAAGTGCTGTCATAAGATTTCAGACAGATAATAGAATTACTGTTGACGGCATTGCCGGACCTCAGACAAAGTCTTTGCTTTACGGAACATCAAATGCTCATAACACTGCCTCAACATATAACTCAGGAGATTTGTACTGGCTTTCTAGAATTATTCATGCTGAAGCTCAGGGTGAGCCATACAGTGGACAGGTAGCGGTAGGAAATGTAGTGCTAAACAGAGTTAATTCAAACCACTTTCCCAACACAATATATAATGTTATATTTGAATACTACAAAAGTATTCCCCAGTTTAGTCCTGTTGCTGATGGCACTATTTACAACACGCCATCACAGTCAAGTATACAAGCTGCAAGAGACTCATTAAGTGGTGCAAGACCTGTAGGGAACTCCATGTATTTTTTTAATCCTGATAAATCAGCAGGTACATGGATTGTCCATAATAGAACTTTTTTAACCAGAATAGGCAATCATGTTTTTTATCTTTAATTTAATACAGAAAAAAGCACTTGACTTAAAAAAATAAACTGGTAGATGTAAATATAACATTTGCCAGTTTATTTTTTTAATTTGAAAACTTTTTGATATTTGCTACTCTCCCATCTCTATTTAAATTAAATCTCCTTATCTAACTTAGTCTGTTTTCTTTAAACACAACATTATTACATTATTTAAACAAACCTATAAATATTAATAGTAGGCCTATAATATAAGAAATTCCACCCAAAACTCTATTCATACTAAGTTTTAAATCACTTGGTTCCTCTCCATCATTTCTCCATCTATCTTTTAAATTCCATGTTACCCTTGGCTTCCAATAGCCATATGCTCCAAAAAAACAAGCTAAAACACCTGGAGCAATATAACTAGCATCAACAGCTATTTCACCATACAATTTACCAACATAAATAATCCCCAATACAACCATTAACATGGGAACTGCTACTCGTCGCATTAACAGGCTCTACTACTTGCTTCACAATGTTTCTTCCATATTTTTCTTAACTTAAATAATATGCACCCGATAAGTAACCCCGAAGTACTTATTGAGTTTTTAACAACAGAAGCTGGTACAATACCGCCAAAGGAACTGTATGAATGGCTTATCAGATGGCTTTTGATACAGAAGCAAAGGAGAGGATAGCTGTGTTGCAGAATGGATTACCGCCGGGCTGTCTTTTGTGAGTCTGATGTTGATTAAATCTGGCATTTTTAAAGCCTCCTTTGTTAGTTTATGGATTAAGTATATCATGATTAAATTATTATATATATATAATATAATATTTTGTATATACTTTAGCAAATTAAAGTAAAAAGAAAACCCCGAAGCTGCTATTGGGCAGTCGAGGCAAAATCGTCTTGTTGGGTTGTCCTAACTTTGTACTGCAACTTGATAATAGAACTTATTTGGCATTCGGGTCATACTCAATTGTTAAACCATCTATTTTTTGTCCTATCTCTTGCGCAAGTAAAATCACTTCTTTTTTCTCTTCTTCACTTAATTCAAACTCACTATATGAGTTCACTGCTTTATTTATAGCTTCTTTAACAATATTATATTGTCCAATATAAATGCTTTTATTATTACTATCTGCGATTAACTTACCTATTATCAACGAACACACCACTTTTTCAGTTGGTCCATCATTCATTACTGGCTCATATTCATAAAAACATCTTCCTGCCGCCTTTATAGCACTTCCTTCATAATCTCGTTCTTTGACTTTAGTAAACAAGTTTTCTAAACACTCTTTTAGTTCATCTACAGTAAACTCATTCATTTACATACCCTCCTAAGGTTTTAATATAGTTCCATTATTATGAACTACCTCTATCGTAATATTTTTGTACTTCTGCAAAAATTCCAAAATAACATTACTACAACTATCACAGCAAGGTCTTTCAGTAAATAGCCTAATCTTCCCAGAAACACTAGTATTATCACCTAATGTTTCTGCTATGTTATTCAATATTTTATACTCCGTATCCATGTCCCTAAATAACATTGTACCATCACTCGTAGGTACAGAAGTAGCTTTAAATGTTGGATTAGTCGGCTTCAAAGTGATATCAGAAACATTATTTGCAGCTGAACGTGCATCTTCAAGCACATCAATTCCACTATGTGCGTAAAGTTCATTCTTTATTCCTGGGATTTGAACTTCTGCAATTCCAAAATTGCCGCTACGCTTTAAATCACTAGGAAGTAATCCCCTTATTTCCTTTACTCTACTTACTATAGTAGAATCAGCAATTTCATCTAATATCTTGATAGTTCTTCTACCCAAAGCCTCAGCCACCGTCTCTGCCATCTGCGGAGTGGTTATCCCCATTGATTCATAATTAACAGGCCTAATGCCATTGTCTGCAAGCCTGTTTATGAGGTCTGGCTTTATACCTTTTTGTAATGCATTTAATCCATCAGCACCATATCTTTCAGCAATTTGGTCAACTGCATCTGCCATTTGGGGATTGGTTATTCCTAATGTGTTATAATCTGTAGGTTTTATTCCGTGACCAAAAAGCTTTTTAATAAGTGGTGAAGTTATCCCTTTTACTAAGGCATCTGATGCTTCTGTTATTGATGTTATATTTGACATTATACCATAGTTGTTAAATGTTGAAGGTATTATTCCTGATTTAGATAAATTTATAAGGCTATTGGATAGAGTTGTTGCTGCATTTATGTTTCCTGCCTGCTTAAATAGTATTATTATTGTATTTGCTTCTGAACCAGTATATGTTATTGCAGATTTAATAAATGTAGTTTCAATTAATGCTATTCCTTTTGAATCAAAACTTTTACCTATCGTTTCAATAGCACTATTTGATAAGCCATAATCTTTAAAGAATTTTATTGCCTTTGTAGCAGGGTCAATTCTCCCCATCCCATAAGTTGCAGCAAACTGAAACGTTATTTTAGCAGGTATTCCTATCTGCTTCATCTGAATAATTGTATGCTTTAATACATGAATTTCTTGGTTTATCCCTTTAAATGGTCCAAAATTTAAAGCTAAAAGGCTAGTTAATGAGCTAATCTGTATTAGCAATTCCTGCAAATAATAAACATCTCCTGTAACCCTATAAAACTCAATTAGTCTGGTTGCATTATATATAAAGCTTATCAATACAATACCTATAAGTGCATACTTCAAAACTTTTCCTATCATCAATACTGCACCTAACCAACCAATTGGAGTTACACTAAGTATTAAAATCCCTGCAATATGAAAAAGTGCCATAGTTATAAGTCCAGATACAACATATGTAAAATATCTTACCAATACTTCACCCACACTCATAGCTCCGCCAGCTATTCCACCACTTATCATATATCCTGCCGATCCTGTGCCATACCAATCAAAGTACTGGATGTTTCTTTCTGGTATTTGTACTATCCTACCTGCATTAACTGAATCTCTTATATCTCTTTTTACAGAGTTAGAAACCTCCAATATAGGAAGAACTTCGTTGATGTTTTCTGTTGTCACCATATGTATTGGTATTCCTCTAGCATTTGCCTGCTGTAATACTTTTATTGAAGATACTGATGGTACATTTGTCATTTGTTCAAATATTATATGCTCCATTGCAGATCCTATCATTCCTGAAGCTATCATATATGCTTTTTGAGCCTCTTTATCACCATTTAAGCTAATTACACTTTTTGCATTTCTGTCAACGTCAATGTACATTCCACCTTCATTTACTTCGACAGGACTCATAAATAAATGACTTACTTTCACGTTGTATCCCGTCATTGCTTCACTCAATACTTTGTTTATTACAACACCATGTTTTTCTGAAAGAAGCTTATCGAATATATTTAGCTGTGCAAAATACGCCTTTGCGACTGCATTTAATATTTTACCCATTGCCTCATCTGTGTATATGTTGCCTTCACTTATTGTGCCTTTTAATCTGTCTAAATTACCTGCTATTTTGTACAATTCGTCAGGAGTACAGTATCACCTGAATTATATTGCTTTTTATCAGTAACTACAGAATTGGTAATTTAGTCATTAGGAATAACCCTAAAATCCTTTACATATGAAGATATAATTTTATCTTGTTCGATCCATATAACCTTTACCTTATATATTCCTGCAATAACATTTTGAGCATTCCAATTATAAATTAAGGCAAAAAGAAACCCCGAAGCTGTCGTTCTACAGTTGGGGTATAATGTTTGAATTAATTTATAATATCTGGGCCATCGATTGTTATATTATCAGGACTAACTTTTAAAGCATCGAAAAATGGTTTATCCGTTTCTAGAGATATGTCAGGTATTCTATTAGGCAATTCGCCCGTAAAAGAACTCTTATTTATAGAGCTATGTGCAAAAAACTCATTTCTACTTAACCCAGTAATATTTGTTTCTGCATATCCAAAATTACCAGATCCTTTATATTCACTCGTGAGTAAATTATTCCTAATATCTTTTACCCTGTTAAATATTTTCGAATCTACTACTGTGTCAATAACTTTTGATACAAATTTTGGTATAGCCTCAACCACCGTCTCTGCACTTCCCTGCGATGTAATTCCCCTAGAAGTATAATCTGTTGGCTTTATGCCTAGGAATTAAGTGTTTCCATAATAGCTGGTGTTATCCCTTGGGATATTGCATTGGCTCCAGCTATTATACCTGGAACAGTATTCATGCCTAATGCAGGGAATTTGGCTATCAGGCAGTCCTTTTTACGTCTGATGTTGATTAAATCTAGCATTTATAAAACCTCCTCTGTTAGTTTATAGATTACACATGTCATATTTGTTTGTTATTGTTAATATTTGTTATTTGACTTTGTATTTACTTTTGTGTTTTAAGGTAAAAAGAAAAACCCGAAGCTGTATTACTACAGTCGGGATTTTTAACCAGAAAGTTTATTCTATTTTTAAGTCAGTTACTTCTTCTACATAAAAAGCTTTTATCTTTTTGTCTTTGAAAACAAATACTCGTTTACATCGAGGACAGAATTCCACTTTCCTTGGGAAAACTACTTCTTCTCCATTTCTTATTTGAGATTGAATAGAAGGTGACTCAAAATCATTATAACTATAAACTTTTAAAAGAGTACCTTTATTAAACTCATTACTACAAGAACACTCATTTTCAGTTGAATCTTGATTTTCAAGAAAATATGTATACAACTTATTATCTTTGGGCTCCCAGTTGTACAACCTATCACATTTATCACAATGCCACACCGTTCTTATAAAAGGAAAATGTATTTTCTCTAATATTTCTAGAATTTGCTTTTCCCACTCATCCTCAAAATATGTCCAGTAAATTATTTTGTTTGGCACAGTAGCATCAGACATTACATTTCCGCATTTGCATGTCTTTATCATAAAATACACTCCTTTATTGTATAAAGTCTCCGAGTTTAGTCCAAACCTCAACTGATTTCTCAGGATAAAGGCTCTTAATTTCTTGTAATATTGCTTTAGCATCATTCAACGAAATATCAGTATTACTTACAAAATCTAAAACTAATCTATCTGCACCTTTTCCAGCAGGTGGAGTTAAAAAGCTATCTTTTGCATATTGAAGAGCATTACTTCTTGCATTTACCAAATCATTTGTTACTATTCCCTTAAATTCAATATAAATTCCATCTACAATGAAGTCTGGTGTTTTAATATTTCCTTCTGGTATTCTAAATAAATCCTTCCCTTGTTTCATATACTTTTCAATAGCTTTTAACTCTTCTACCGTAAGATTTTCAAGATTACCACTAACTTTACCCATCCATGTTGAAACATCAACCAATCCATTATCAGCACCATTCTTTAATACCCACTTTGAAGCATCATCAAGATGACCAAATTCTTCAAATGTATCAATTATTTTCTTCTGAATGTAAGATGATGACCGAATATTATTTTGAATAACATTAATTATATTCTCTTTTGTCACCCCTGCACGGGTCAACTTTGTGAACCTTGCAATGTTTTGTTCAGTAGCGAGTCCTAACGGTTTAAGTGCTTCAACAGCCTTAGCCATCGTCTCTGCCATCTGCGGAGTGGTTATCCCCATTAGTTCATAATTAACAGGCCTAATACCATTGTCTGCAAGCCTGTTTATGAGGTCTGGCTTTATACCTTTTTGTAATGCATTTAATCCATCAGCACCATATCTTTCAGCAATTTGGTCAACTGCATCTGCCATTTGGGGATTGGTTATTCCTAATGTGTTATAATCTGTAGGTTTTATTCCGTGACCAAAAAGCTTTTTAATAAGTGGTGAAGTTATCCCTTTTACTAAGGCATCTGATGCTTCTGTTATTGATGTTATATTTGACATTATACCATAGTTGTTAAATGTTGAAGGTATTATTCCTGATTTAGATAAATTTATAAGGCTATTGGATAGAGTTGTTGCTGCATTTATGTTTCCTGCCTGCTTAAATAGTATTATTATTGTATTTGCTTCTGAACCAGTATATGTTATTGCAGATTTAATAAATGTAGTTTCAATTAATGCTATTCCTTTTGAATCAAAACTTTTACCTATCGTTTCAATAGCACTATTTGATAAGCCATAATCTTTAAAGAATTTTATTGCCTTTGTAGCAGGGTCAATTCTCCCCATCCCATAAGTTGCAGCAAACTGAAACGTTATTTTAGCAGGTATTCCTATCTGCTTCATCTGAATAATTGTATGCTTTAATACATGAATTTCTTGGTTTATCCCTTTAAATGGTCCAAAATTCAATGCCAATATGGTAGTTAATGAGCTAATCTGTATTAGCAATTCCTGCAAATAATAAACATCTCCTGTAACCCTATAAAACTCAATTAGTCTGGTTGCATTATATATAAAGCTTATCAATACAATACCTATAAGTGCATACTTCAAAACTTTTCCTATCATCAATACTGCACCTAACCAACCAATTGGAGTTACACTAAGTATTAAAATCCCTGCAATATGAAAAAGTGCCATAGTTATAAGTCCAGATACAACATATGTAAAATATCTTACCAATACTTCACCCACACTCATAGCTCCGCCAGCTATTCCACCACTTATCATATATCCTGCCGATCCTGTGCCATACCAATCAAAGTACTGGATGTTTCTTTCTGGTATTTGTACTATCCTACCTGCATTAACTGAATCTCTTATATCTCTTTTTACAGAGTTAGAAACCTCCAATATAGGAAGAACTTCGTTGATGTTTTCTGTTGTCACCATATGTATTGGTATTCCTCTAGCATTTGCCTGCTGTAATACTTTTATTGAAGATACTGATGGTACATTTGTCATTTGTTCAAATATTATATGCTCCATTGCAGATCCTATCATTCCTGAAGCTATCATATATGCTTTTTGAGCCTCTTTATCACCATTTAAGCTAATTACACTTTTTGCATTTCTGTCAACGTCAATGTACATTCCACCTTCATTTACTTCGACAGGACTCATAAATAAATGACTTACTTTCACGTTGTATCCCGTCATTGCTTCACTCAATACTTTGTTTATTACAACACCATGTTTTTCTGAAAGAAGCTTATCGAATATATTTAGCTGTGCAAAATACGCCTTTGCGACTGCATTTAATATTTCACCCATTGCCTCATCTGTGTATATGTTGCCTTCACTTATTGTGCCTTTTAATCTGTCTAAATTACCTGCTATTTTGTACAATTCGTCAGGAGTAATGATACCGTAGTCAAAACCTACACAGTAAAATCCTCCTACAGTTACAGGATTAATTATCTCTTCTACTGGAAGCCCCACAGATTTCATGGTCATTTTAAATTCCTGTCTATAACCAAGTCCTACAGCATCACCTTCTACTACTACTTTACCGTCAATCATAAGCTGGGGTTTCATATGTACTAAGTATGCAGGCGTTTTGAAAATTCCTCCATAATTATCAATCACTCTTTCATCTTCCGCTCCTGCTGGTACCCATGAAAGTGTGATTCTCTTTCCATATATTTGGGGTGCACTTACTTCATATTCAAAATGATTTCTGCCTCTAAAATTTAAGTTAAATGGGTCTGCACCTCTAATTGAAAATACTACACTTTCTCTTAATTCATCTGATACTTTGCTTGATTTTTCTATTACAGTTACTACATCATAAGGAAGAGATGATGGAAGTAAACCAAGATTTTGAGGAACTATCTTTATACCTCCAAATATATCAATGGGGTCTATTTCTTCATCTTCTTCATACGGGGATAAAAACTCCTCTATTCTCTCCTCTGCTCTCTCAATTTCTTCTAAAACAGTTTCAACATTTACTCTTGAAACTGCAAGAAAATCTTCTGATATTATCATTCCGTCCTCTAAATTATCAAAAACACTGTCTTTATCTATTCCTATTAACTCTTTTAAGTCAATACCTTCAACTCTTTCATGCTCTTTAAAGCTTGGATCTAATGGTATCCATATTTCCTGTCCCTTCATTGAACCTATGCCTCTGTAATACTGATAAGGTATATAGGCTTCTACCCATACATGCTCCAGTCTTACATGAGATATTCTTCCACCGGTTGTCACTGAAACTGTCGGTACCCCAAGGGAGCCTAAAACCCTCACTGCTGCTTCAGGAGTTTTTGTTCCTGTCCAGCCAATAGCTCTTTCAATTGGAACTTCTATAGTACCTCTCACATAACGAGTAGGTATTCCCTTATATCTTAGTAAAGAAATAAGCAAGGATGCCTGATCAAAGCTGTTTCCAGACTTTTGCTCAAGTGTCCCTAAAGCTCCCTTTCTAGAACCGTGGTACTGTTCAAATACTATATTGTTTCTTACATATTCATAGATTTCAACAACTGTCTCAAAGCTGTCACCAAGTTCTTTTATTTCTTTTGTAAACTGAACTTCTAAAGTTTCTTCTAAATCCCCTTTCTCTGGTGTTTTTGAAAAACTTGATACTTCTTGTTCACTTGCACCTTTTGTATGTGCAGACGATGAACCTGATCCTGTGGCAGGCTTTGGAGGAATTATATCAATATTTTGATGTGGAAGATTACTTCCTAAAGCTGGGTCAGGCTTTTCTGGATCTAGCATTTTCTCTATTTTATCAACATGTATTTTTATTCTTTTAAAATCTCTACTGATTACTGCACCTTTAAGTCCTATTAAGTAATCATTTATGATTGTAAAATTATCTTCAAGCTGTTTTTTAAAGTTTACATACCTTTTAAATACATCTTCTGAGTCAATATCCAAAATAATTTCTTCATTGCTTATAATCTCTTCATAAACAGACTTTTCAATATCATTAGCAGCTTTTAAAATATCATCAACTGCCTCTTCTAAAGCTTTTACATCTTGTGCTTCTAAAGCTTCCCTTATTGTATAAATATACTTTATCAAATTATCAGAATATGAACTAACTGATGTTTCACTTTCTTTAACATCTTCAATATATATTTTTTCATTAAATGCAACTGTGTTTTGTGAAAACACCTCTGGTGAAGGCAGTGCAAATGTCATAATAAATGCTATAATCAATGGTATTGTTATCATTTTTATTATCCTGTTGTTAAACATTATCTATTCCCCCTCCTTTAAAATCTCATTTCCATCATCATCTAGTATCAATTCATGGTCTATAGCAGCTTCTGCAATATGCCCAAAAGCCCAGTGATTTTTGTCTACATCCATGAATATCTTTT
>VLTH01000002.1:2625098-2629321 GCA_008125075.1 Acetivibrio alkalicellulosi
ACGATGAACCTGATCCTGTGGCAGGCTTTGGAGGAATTATATCAATATTTTGATGTGGAAGGCTACTTCCTAAAGCTGGGTCAGGCTTTTCTGGATCTAGCATTTTCTCTATTTTATCAACATGTATTTTTATTCTTTTAAAATCTCTACTGATTACTGCACCTTTAAGTCCTATTAAGTAATCATTTATGATTGTAAAATTATCTTCAAGCTGTTTTTTAAAGTTTACATACCTTTTAAATACATCTTCTGAGTCAATATCCAAAATAATTTCTTCATTGCTTATAATCTCTTCATAAACAGACTTTTCAATATCATTAGCAGCTTTTAAAATATCATCAACTGCCTCTTCTAAAGCTTTTACATCTTGTGCTTCTAAAGCTTCCCTTATTGTATAAATATACTTTATCAAATTATCAGAATATGAACTAACTGATGTTTCACTTTCTTTAACATCTTCAATATATATTTTTTCATTAAATGCAACTGTGTTTTGTGAAAACACCTCTGGTGAAGGCAGTGCAAATGTCATAATAAATGCTATAATCAATGGTATTGTTATCATTTTTATTATCCTGTTGTTAAACATTATCTATTCCCCCTCCTTTAAAATCTCATTTCCATCATCATCTAGTATCGATTCATGGTCTATAGCAGCTTCTGCAATATGCCCAAAAGCCCAGTGATTTTTGTCTACATCCATGAATATCTTTTTGTCTGTTTTTAAAGGTCCTCTGTAAAGCATCTTATTAATTAGCACAACTGCTTCTGAGCGCTTTATGTTATTATCAGGTCTAAAGCTTCCATCCTCATAACCTTTTATTATGTTGTGTCTGTGTAATTCCTGAATAATGCCAAACGCCCAGTGACCTTCTATATCATGGTAATTTATTTCTAAGGGTCTTATATTTTCTATTTCTAAATAATTTGCTATTACAGCACTAAGTTCAGCTCTTGTAATATTTGCATCAGGCTTAAAAGTACCACCTTTATAACCTTTAAAAAGCCCTGCTTTTGTAACTGCTATAATACTGTCTAAACCCCAATGGTCACTACTTAAATACCTTGGTAGGACGGTCGCTATTATTCTTTTTTTCGTATCTCCAACACAGCCATATTGGCAATTGCTTAAATTCCGATAGGAGCAGTGGCACTTTACTTTCTTGTGATTTGATGTTTTCAAATTGGTTCATTCCTTTGCTCACCTCCTGTTATGACGGAAAAATAAATAGAGTCCGACAAATAGTTTTTAAGATTATCTGCCAGGCTCTATAGGTGCGTCATACGCTCCCTTTGTGGCTCTGTGCCAGATCTATTCACTTTTCACCCCGCCTTTTTCTCCAGCTTCACTTCAAAGACTTTCCTGCATTCCGGGCATTTAATTTCAACATCTGCATAATCGGCATCAAATACTCTGTGTGATTGCAGTGAGGACAACGGACAATATACGTTTTATTACTTTTTATAATCACCTCTGCCCCCTTTGAATTTCTCCAAAGCTTCTGAATCTGTCATTTCACTTTCCCAGTATTCAAAGGAATCTTCATTCCTCAGTAGTATTCCGGTAGCAACCTCTTTTTCGAGAACAGCAATTCTTTCCTTTGCCTCTGCATCGAAAGCCATCTGATAAGCCATCTCAAGGAGTTCCTTTGGTGATATTGTTCCTGCATCTGTAGTTGAAAACTCAATAAGTACTTCGGTGTTACTTCCCCACACCGCTGCCTTTGAGGCATCCTGCGCCCAACGTTTAATGGTCATATTCTGCAAGGCTGTCCACATAGGCACTTTCATTTTTTTGCTGTAAACCTCCGGCTTTTTGTAGAACACCTTGTCAAAGCTAGCCATCATGCCGATAGCTTTGAGAATCATTTCGTTTCTTGACATTCCCAGCTTGCTTGCAGCTTCGTCCATCGCTTCAACTGCCGGGCTGTCCTTTGTGAGTCTGATGTTGATTAAATCTGGCATTTATAAAGCCTCCTTTTTTTTAGTTTGTGGATTCAGCATATCACATTACGTTATATTTGTAGAAACTTTTAACTTTTTATTAGTATTTGTATTTACTTTTATGTTTTAAGGCAAAAAGAAACCCCGAAGCTGTATTGCTACAATCGGGGTATAAAATATGCTCCTTAAACTTTTAAATCAACCAATTCTTCCAAACAAAAAACTTTCAACTTATCATCTTTCTGTACAAATACTCTCTTACAATTGGGACAAAACCTAACCCTTCGTGGAAAGTTATACGATTCATTTTTTCTTATTTTATCTTCTATTTCATCCATTTCAAAATCATTCATACTATAATATTCTTCCAAATCTCCTTTGCTAAATGGAACTTTACATAGGCAATCTACATTATTTAGTTCTATAGGCTCAATGTCATATGTATGTCTTGTTCCATTTTTTAAATAGTGTAATCTACCACATTTTTCACAATTCCAAATAGCATGTGATTCCACAATCAAAAATTCCCCTTTAGCAACCTTGATACGCTGAAGCCAATTTTCTTTTGTATATGTCCAATAAATAACTTTATTTGGTACTATTTTGTCAGACATAACATGACCACACTTACACAACATACTCATAATTATCATCTTCCTTTTTATTTTAATATATCGCCAAATTTTGTCCAAATTTCAATTATTTTACTAGGATACATTAATTTTATTCCATCAGCAATTATCTGAGCTTCCTCTAATGTTAAATTCAAATTATTATATGAACAATCTAGCAAAAGTTTATCTGCACCTTTTCCATCAGGCTTAGGAGTAAAGCTTTCCTTTGCATACTCAATAGCTTTAGAACGAATATTCTCATATGTTTCTGCTTTTAGTCCTTTAAACTCAACCTCTAAGCCGTTAATAATAAAGTCAGCTGTTCCAGAATTTTGTAAGGGTGAAATTCTAAACACATCATCACCATTTTTTAAATACTTTTCAATCGCAACGGCTTCTTCTGCTGTAAGTTTTTCAGTTAGAATATCTCCACTTAACTTACCTCTCCAAGTTGAAACATCGATTAACCCCTCATCAACGGCGTTTTTTAATTGCCATTTAGCTGCATCGTCAAGATGACTGAATTCTTCAAACATATCTATTATTTTCTTCTGAATGTAAGATGATGACCGAATATTATTTTGAATAACATTAATTATATTCTCTTTTGTCACCCCTGCACGGGTCAACTTTGTGAACCTTGCAATGTTTTGTTCAGTAGCGAGTCCTAACGGTTTAAGTGCTTCAACAGCCTCAGCCACCGCCTCTGCCATCTGCGGAGTGGTTATCCCCATTAGTTCATAATCAACAGGCCTAATGCCATTGTCTGCAAGCCTGTTTATGAGGTCTGGCTTTATACCTTTTTGTAATGCATTTAATCCATCAGCACCATATCTTTCAGCAATTTGGTCAACTGCATCTGCCATTTGGGGATTGGTTATTCCTAATGTGTTATAATCTGTAGGTTTTATTCCGTGACCAAAAGCTTTTAATAAGTGGTGAAGTTATCCCTTTTACTAAGGCATCTGATGCTTCTGTTATTGATGTTATATTTGACATTATACCATAGTTGTTAAATGTTGAAGGTATTATTCCTGATTTAGATAAATTTATAAGGCTATTGGATAGAGTTGTTGCTGCATTTACGTTTCCTGCCTGCTTAAATAGTATTATTATTGTATTTGCTTCTGAACCAGTATATGTTATTGCAGATTTAATAAATGTAGTTTCAATTAATGCTATTCCTTTTGAATCAAAACTTTTACCTATCGTTTCAATAGCACTATTTGATAAGCCATAATCTTTAAAGAATTTTATTGCCTTTGTAGCAGGGTCAATTCTCCCCATCCCATAAGTTGCAGCAAACTGAAACGTTATTTTAGCAGGTATTCCTATCTGCTTCATCTGAATAATTGTATGCTTTAATACATGAATTTCTTGGTTTATCCCTTTAAATGGTCCAAAATTTAAAGCTAAAAGGCTAGTTAATGAGCTAATCTGTATTAGCAATTCCTGCAAATAATAAACATCTCCTGTAACCCTATAAAACTCAATTAGTCTGGTTGCATTATATATAAAGCTTATCAATACAATACCTATAAGTGCATACTTCAAAACTTTTCCTATCATCAATACTGCACCTAACCAACCAATTGGAGTTACACTAAGTATTAAAATCCCTGCAATATGGAAAAGTGCCATAGTTATAAGTCCAGATACAACATA
>VLTH01000002.1:2629421-2633514 GCA_008125075.1 Acetivibrio alkalicellulosi
CATATGTAAAATATCTTACCAATACTTCACCCACACTCATAGCTCCGCCAGCTATTCCACCACTTATCATATATCCTGCCGATCCTGTATCAGGATCCATTACTATATATCCTGTGCCATACCAATCAAAGTACTGGATGTTTCTTTCTGGTATTTGTACTATCCTACCTGCATTAACTGAATCTCTTATATCTCTTTTTACAGAGTTAGAAACCTCCAATATAGGAAGAACTTCATTGATGTTTTCTGTTGTCACCATATGTATTGGTATTCCTCTAGCATTTGCCTGCTGTAATACTTTTATTGAAGATACTGATGGTACATTTGTCATTTGTTCAAATATTATATGCTCCATTGCAGATCCTATCATTCCTGAAGCTATCATATATGCTTTTTGAGCCTCTTTATCACCATTTAAGCTAATTACACTTTTTGCATTTCTGTCAACGTCAATGTACATTCCACCTTCATTTACTTCGACAGGACTCATAAATAAATGACTTACTTTCACGTTGTATCCCGTCATTGCTTCACTCAATACTTTGTTTATTACAACACCATGTTTTTCTGAAAGAAGCTTATCGAATATATTTAGCTGTGCAAAATACGCCTTTGCGACTGCATTTAATATTTCACCCATTGCCTCATCTGTGTATATGTTGCCTTCACTTATTGTGCCTTTTAATCTGTCTAAATTACCTGCTATTTTGTACAATTCGTCAGGAGTAATGATACCGTAGTCAAAACCTACACAGTAAAATCCTCCTACAGTTACAGGATTAATTATCTCTTCTACTGGAAGCCCCACAGATTTCATGGTCATTTTAAATTCCTGTCTATAACCAAGTCCTACAGCATCACCTTCTACTACTACTTTACCGTCAATCATAAGCTGGGGTTTCATATGTACTAAGTATGCAGGCGTTTTGAAAATTCCTCCATAACTATCAATCACTCTTTCATCTTCCGCTCCTGCTGGTACCCATGAAGTTATTGTAAGCTCATGTTTATCATCAAGCTTTACAGCTTCCTTAGCAAATTCCTTTAATACCCATTCCATTTCACCTATGTTTTTTGATACAATAGTATCGATATTTTTAATCATAGTCTAAGAACCCCTTTTAAATTTTAATTCACATGGGTATCTTAGACTATTTTTTTGTATATTTTCAATGGAACTTTTAAGCATTGTTTTTTTATTCTTCACATAAATTAAATACACCCGTAAAAACAAACCCCGAAGCTGTAGTTTTACAGTCGAGGTATAATGTTTAAATTAATTTATGATGCAACTTCCATTTTACTCAATATCTCAATATCTCAATAGCATCATTCACCTGTTTGCTAAGCAATTTGATTTCATCATTATTAATAGAGCCAATATTGTTGGAAATATCATACCGATTTAGTATACTCATAATTTTTTCAAAATGCTGTCTAGAAATCGTTTTTTGTTGAATCTTATCTAGTTCAATACATAGAGTAGAGCATATGGTAGCTGCTTTGCCCTCACCTTCATTCATTACACAATCAAAATCAACGAAAAACGTGATAATACTTGCATACAATATGCTAACTTAGTTTTTTTATAAAGTCTACA
This sequence comes from Acetivibrio alkalicellulosi, assembly GCA_008125075.1. Lineage (GTDB taxonomy): Bacteria > Bacillota > Clostridia > Acetivibrionales > Acetivibrionaceae > Herbivorax > Herbivorax alkalicellulosi. The sequence goes on from VLTH01000002.1 coordinate 2,631,022, forward strand.
CATGCTGTCAAGCATGGGCAAAAAATACCCCAGCAACTTTTTATATTGTTTTGCTGGGATGTGTGTTGCTTATTTTATTAAATCATACTTCTTTTGATAATTTTTCAATAATTTCAATTGAAAGCTTTGTTACTCTTGAAGTTTTAGCTATTGTATCGCCTTCTTTTATCATTTCCTTTGCAATTTCAATTTTTTTATCAACTCGCTCCTGTTGCATTACCCTTTCAATCGCCTATACCATATTCAAAACCTTCCTTTCCTTTTGGAAAATCTCCTCAATCTCATTTTCCTTATCCTTATCCTTTGGCAAGCTTCTTGCCGCTGTACATCGTCATAAGATAATCCCAGCATCCTCTTAGCAACCGCTTCAAGCCTTCCCAGGAGATCGTTTGCCTTATCTTTGGTTTTATCAATGAAGAAGGCTGCTCCGATTACATTTGCAAGGTTTAGCAAGTCCTCATCATTGTATATCTTTTGACATCAAAAAGTATATATTTGAAGTCCAATACATATTTGTAAAATTCCTCATGCCTTTCAAGAGTTTTACGAAAGCTTTTTACCGCTGTACAATTGTCATTTCCATTATATAACACGCATGGCACGATAACTGGCAGCTTGAAACCCTTCCGTTCTGCTTCCTTTGAAGCTGTGTCCTTTAATACTGTTCGCCATATTTCCACCATATATAGCAATAACCTGTAAGGCATTTAATTAATTAAAAGCTTCCCCATGCCTTATAATTTTCACCTATTTTGTTTATGATTGCTTCCCAGGCTTCCCAAGTAGAATCACCGAGTTTTCCAGTACCGTTATATATTTTTCCGCTTTCTGAAACAAATAACAATAGGTTTCTATCGCATGTTTCACCAACTAAAACAAGTCTTTCACCTGCATATCTTTCCTCATCTTTAAATTTTCCGTTCTTAAAGTATTCACATAATACCTTTTCAGGACTTGTGTGGTGATGCTCCTCTAATTCAGTATTTACAATTGCAAGATTACCGAATTCTTCCAAAAATTTTAATACTGCTGAAAATAATTGATAACCAAATTCTTTGTATTTCTTTTCCATATCTGATGTATCAATTTTTCTACCTTCGAACCAACCAGCAGATTTTAATACCTCTTTTACATCTAATCTATTACTCATATTTTAACCCCCTTCAATTATTCCGTTGCTTTAATCAAATCAGAAAATGTTTCTATACAGTTTTTACACAAAGGCTTTAATGAACCATCAGCAATAATTACAGACCTAATAACAATGTTCTCAATTTTGGAACCCTGCAATATTGCATCTCTCACAGCCCAAATTTCTGCACAATTTTCCACTAACCAATCAGATTGAAAACTAGGTTCAAGTGGATTATTTCTAAAATATTTTGGTGGATTAGCACTTGCAGCAGCATCTTTAGTGTTTTGTATCATTTCTCTTAATTTAGCCATCTCAGATTTTATTGCACTTATATTCTTTCCTGCAAATTGTTCAGGATTAGCTGCAACAAGCTCATCAATATAACTATCTGTAAGAGTATTTCTATACAATGAGATAATTTCATCAGTATTAGTCAAATTTGTATTAACTATGCTTGGGTTATTTCTCCATATACCATTCATACCTCGGCCAATTATATCAGGGTTTGTAGTATCCAAAGCCACAGAGGCAACATTTGAAGTTACATCATCACCATATAGTATACCATTTCTTATAGCAACAGCAAAATCATCTGCAACTCTTGGGGCTCGATTGATAGTATCCACAAGTGTCTCTGCCATCTGCGGAGTGGTTATCCCCATTGATTCATAATCAACAGGCCTAATGCCATTGTCTGCAAGCCTGTTTATGAGGTCTGGCTTTATACCTTTTTGTAATGCATTTAATCCATCAGCACCATATCTTTCAGCAATTTGGTCAACTGCATCTGCCATTTGGGGATTGGTTATTCCTAATGTGTTATAATCTGTAGGTTTTATTCCGTGACCAAAAAGCTTTTTAATAAGTGGTGAAGTTATCCCTTTTACTAAGGCATCTGATGCTTCTGTTATTGATGTTATATTTGACATTATACCATAGTTGTTAAATGTTGAAGGTATTATTCCTGATTTAGATAAATTTATAAGGCTATTGGATAGAGTTGTTGCTGCATTTATGTTTCCTGCCTGCTTAAATAGTATTATTATTGTATTTGCTTCTGAACCAGTATATGTTATTGCAGATTTAATAAATGTAGTTTCAATTAATGCTATTCCTTTTGAATCAAAACTTTTACCGATCGTTTCAATAGCACTATTTGATAAGCCATAATCTTTAAAGAATTTTATTGCCTTTGTAGCAGGGTCAATTCTCCCCATCCCATAAGTTGCAGCAAACTGAAACGTTATTTTAGCAGGTATTCCTATCTGCTTCATCTGAATAATTGTATGCTTTAATACATGAATTTCTTGGTTTATCCCTTTAAATGGTCCAAAATTCAATGCCAATATGGTAGTTAA
>VLTH01000002.1:2633614-2666742 GCA_008125075.1 Acetivibrio alkalicellulosi
TAGCAGCTTTTAAAATATCATCAACTGCCTCTTCTAAAGCTTTTACATCTTGTGCTTCTAAAGCTTCCCTTATTGTATAAATATACTTTATCAAATTATCAGAATATGAACTAACTGATATTTCACTTTCTTTAACATCTTCAATATATATTTTTTCATTAAATGCAACTGTGTTTTGTGAAAATACCTCTGGTGAAGGCAGTGCAAATGTCATAATAAATGCTATAAGCAATGGTATTGTTATCATTTTTATTATCCTGTTGTTAAACATTATCTATTCCCCCTCCTTTAAAATCTCATTTCCATCATCATCTAGTATCAATTCATGGTCTATAGCAGCTTCTGCAATATGCCCAAAAGCCCAGTGATTTTTGTCTACATCCATGAATATCTTTTTATCTGTTTTTAAAGGTCCTCTGTAAAGCATCTTATTAATTAGCACAACTGCTTCTGAGCGCTTTATGTTATTATCAGGTCTAAAGCTTCCATCCTCATAACCTTTTATTATGTTGTGTCTGTGTAATTCCTGAATAATGCCATACGCCCAGTGACCTTCTATATCATGGTAATTTATTTCTACGGGTCTTATATTTTCTATTTCTAAATAATTTGCTATTACAGCACTAAGTTCAGCTCTTGTAATATTTGCATCAGGCTTAAAAGTACCATCTTTATAACCTTTAAAAAGCCCTGCTTTTGTAACTGCTATAATACTGTCTAAACCCCAATGGTCACTACTTAAATCGGTATATAGGTTTTCAAAATCAACTTTAGTGTCAATTTCTACAAAACTAGCAAACATTGCAGCAATTTCAGCCCTTGTAACTTCTATTTCTGGTCTGAATGTTCCATCTGGATATCCGCTTACATATGCTTTATGAAATACTTTTCCGTTTAATGACCTTAGCATTACCCTTATTGTTGATGTTCCTATTAAATCTTGCTCTCTTTTCACCTCTGCCGTATTTGAAACCAAAATCTCAGGCTCTTCAAATTCTTCAACCTTTACAGCATATATTATCTGACCTTCACTATTTCCTGATAACTCTGGTATCTTCCATGTTATGACTCCTTCTTTAACCTCTCCCCCACTGTCATATTTCAAAGAAGTATATTGTGGAATTTCTGCTATTATATTGAATTCTTCCGCTGTGATGTCGAGAATATTTTTGTATCTTATTGTGTATGTAATTGTTTCACCTTTTAGATATATTGATTTATCCGCACTTACAGATACAATAATTTCTTCTGGTAACGCTCCGGGCTTTTCTACCTCTGGCCTTTCTATTGTTCCTGTAGTACCATGAGAATGTCTTGTCCCTGACGATTCTTCTAAAACTTTAAAATAGCTACTATCTAAAGGAATTATCATCCCATTTGATAATTCTACTTTATATGATACAAGATATGTTCCTGGTCTTATTCCATCATTCTTCCAAACCACTTCATACTCTCTTGTTTCATCTACCTTTAGATTTAAAGTACCTTCAATCGTTCCTACAACTTCTTCTGTTAAGGGATTTACAATTTTTATTATTCTTTTTGCTACATTAATATCTTTATTTCCCGTGTTTATAGCAGTTGTTTTTAATAGTATATCTTCATTCCTTAATATCTTTTCCTTTTTTACTTCTACAACTCCATCTATTCCGTAACCAGTCAAATCCGAATCCAATATTTCAAATTTTGCAACATCCCTTGATAATTCATTTTCTCCATGAACAACAGATGTAACTTTATAAATCCCAGGTAAATTCAATTCAGTATTCCAAGAGTTTTTTACTCTTATCATATCTTTACTAAGTATTTCTTTTACAATGCTTTCGTTCCCCCAAATTATTTCTTCTTTAGAATTTGATATAGTTGTTATTACCGAAATATCCTTTAAATTAGCATTAGTACTTGGATTGTGCAAAGAATCAGTAATTTGTACAGTATCACCTGAATTATATTGCTTTTTATCAGTAACTACAGAATTGGTAATTTGGTCATCAGGAATAACCCTAAAATCCTTTACATATGAAGATATAATTTTATTTTGTTCCATCCATATAACCTTTACCTTATATATTCCTGCAATAACATTTTGAGCATTCCAATTAAAAGTTTGAGTTGTTGTTTCTTCGGGCTGCCACTGCATATTTCTTTTATCTTCAAGAGATTTGACCAACTTGTCATTTTCATCTACAATTTTTACTTTTCCAATAAGCTCAGTCAAATGTCCTGTTAGATTTTTTGATTCAACAGATATATGAACATCTTCTATAGACGAGTACTTATCCTTATCTGTGTTTATTATTGTTTTAAGATTGTATTTGTTAACTTCCACAGATATCCCTGGCAGCTCAAAATTCATGGTCATACCATTTCCATCAATATATGAAACTTCTGCTTTTTCAGTTAATACTACATTAGTATCTGATATTAGATTTTCTCCGTCAAAAGTTATTCTAACTAATCGTTCCTGCCCCATTACAATACGCGGAAATTTCCATTCTATAATCATAGAGCCATCTTCTTTAATTGTTTCTCTTGATGGTGCAGGCACAATTCTATCAATATTAATATAGTTACTGTCTTTTGGAATATAAGCTTTTATAACAATATCTTTTCCCGCAGTATCAAATATATCCCCTGCAATTTCTATCATCATTTCCGCAAGTTCATCAGGTCCTGGGCTGTGCTTATATGTTGCTCCTGTAAGGCTTGCAATGTTTTTTAGAAAATCTTCATCTATTCTGCTTCCCAAGCCAAGAGTATATATTTTCATCCCCTTTTCTGCTGCTATATTTGCCTGAGCTTGAGTGGTGTTTCTATTATTTGGTATACCATCGGAAAGAAGCATAAAAACTGTCTCTCTTTCTGTTTTCTCCTCTTCAATAAGCTCAATTGCTCTGGAAATTCCAAGATCCATACGAGTGCCTCCTCCTTCAAAAGGCATACCATCAATAACCTGATTTAATAGTTCTTTATTTGATGTAAGTCCCTGCCTCAAAGTGGCTCTGCTTCCAAAGTCAATAACTGCACAGCGATCCTGTGGCAAAATCATGTTTGCTATTATTTTCGATGCCTCTTTTGTCTGTGTCCAAGGCGTTCCGCTCATGCTTCCTGAACTATCCAAAAGCAGAACAAGGTCAATTGGCTCTCGCTCTGGCATCTCAGGTGTTCCCTCTCCAAAAAGATTGTATGTAAGTGTAACGCTGTCTGTACCTGGGTAAAGAACTTCCTTATCTACACTTTGAACAGCATCTACTCTAGTAGGCGGTGGAGGAGGCAAAACTTTAAAGCTTGTAGTTCTTTCTGCTATTTTTACTGAGCTATCTATTATTTCAGATTTAATTATATATTTAGAAGGAGAACTTACATCTGGCTCAAAGCTTAAAGCCTTTGCAGCTGTTATACGATTTTCTGCCTTGCTTTTAACCATTTCATCAGATAATGTAACAACATTTCCGTTTTCATCTAAAATAGTGCTTATTACTTGTAAATCCCTATCCACATTTGATTTTGTATAAAATGCAATCTCTGCATTCACTGTCACAGGTTGGTCTACATAAGTCGATTTTGGATATGTTGTTATTGACATGTTTCCCATATTGAAAAAAGTATCAATTTCAAAAGCTTTTTCATAGTTTGTGAGTATTTTCCCACTGGCTTTATCTTTTATAATTGCTATTACTGAATACTTTCCTGGGCTATTTCCAGCTGTATTCCACTTAAAATCTGACCCTGCCTGGGAATATACTATATCTCCATAAGGATTTGTAACAAATATAACTTTTGCTGCTTCAAACTGGTCATATTCACACTCCACATAAATTTTCATGTCTTCATAGGCTGTAAAATCATAACTCTCAACTATTTTACTTTCTACATATTTAAAAATATTTATATCGTTAATTTTTGCATACGGTAAATTCATCTTTTCATCTAAAGCTTGTACAGCCAATATTGTAATATATGGGCTGTCATACCAGCTTCCATTAACTTGCTGTAGGGACTTTATCAAAAACTCTACTCCTTCAACAGGTTCAATTCCTAATGTATTTAAAACTGCACGGTATGCCAATAATGTCTCGGGCAATTTTTCTTTGCTAGTCCCCCAGGTCTTGTCATCTTTTTGACTTGATATAATAAATTTTCCAGCTTTTATAAGTGTTTCTTCTAAGGTATCTGAAGTTAGATTTGTCCTGAATATAAATTTACTCATACATAAAACAATTTGTGATGTAAGTGCTACAGATGATTCTACTCCCCAAACATATGACCATCCACCTATATCATTTTGGGTTTTAATAAGATAATCCAGCCCTCTTTGAAGTATCTCAATATCAGGTTCGCTTTCCTCTAAAAGAGAATTAATAACGAGAACAGTATCAAGAACACTGCTTTGATAACCTTTATAAATTCCCCAGCCACCATCATTGTTCTGACTCTCTACAACAAAAGAACGTACATCGGAATATTTACCTGCTTCGGTTATGAATGGCAATATCCTCGCAGAATAGTCATTGTTTTTAATTTCAAAACTTCTAAACCACTCTTCTGCTTTAAAAAGACTATCTGCTTTTAATGAATTGGTTTTAAGATATGAAGCTATTTTCGAGCTTACTACTACAGGTGTAGTAATTTCATCTCTCCAATAACCCTTATCAAATTGATTTTGAATCAGCCATTCAATGGCTTTTTCCACTTCATCATTGTAAGAATTTTCTCCTGCAATGACTACAGTTGGAGTTATTGCAATTGCCAGAATACAAATAATCATACTTAAAGCTATAACTCCCCTGTTTTTAAATAAATTCATAGAAATACCCCCTAAATATCTTAGTTATATACTATTATCCTCTTTGAGGTTATAGTTTCTCTATTTTTTGGCAAATTTTATAATTTCACCTTTAACATATAGGTATTTGCTTTTTTTATAATATCATATCAAATCAAATCCTGTTTTTCAATCCGAAAATCATAAAATTAACTAAAACAACATACACCTGCTTTGTTTTTAAATAAAAGCCCCAAAATAATATTATCCTTAAGTAATGAATATCCTGCACAAAACAAAAATAGCAGAACAAACTTAAGGTTAAAAGAATTTATTTTTTAAAACCAGTCCTTATATTTTGGCATTACATCACAAGTTTCATAATCAGAAAAAAGCACATAACTTTAAAAATTTGAAAACTTTTTGTTATTTGCTAAGGTATTTATAGAAAGAACATTAGAAATAAATGACGACACGTGCATTAAAATCAAAAGCTTCTTATTGAAGTATTTATGATACAATTAATAGGTAAAAATATAGGAAAGGATGGATATTGAAGGTGGAAAAAATTCTGCTAAAAAAAGTTATAAATGGTGATCAAAACGCCTTTAAAACCTTATATGATGAGTACAGCAATTACGCATTAAGGGTAGCAGCAGCTGTCACAAAAAATAATTCAATAGCTGCTGATGTTGTACAAGAAACTTTTATACGTATTTTTAATAATATCCATAAGTTTGATGTAAATCGACCATTTAAACCATGGTTTTATAGAATTCTTTTAAATGAGTGTAATAGATCCATTAGTAAAAAAGAAACTACTACCTATATTAGTGATTACATAGAAAATCATCAGGAAATCTCAGAATATGATGTTCACAGCTTTGAGGAATATGAGTTATTATATCGGGCAATAGAAGATCTTGATGAAATTAATAGAATACCGTTAATTTTAAAATATTTAAATGATTTTCAAGATGGCGAAATAGCTAAGATTTTAGATTTAAATGTAAACACTGTCAAGTCCCGACTCTATAAAGGAAAAGAAAAGCTAAAAAAAATAATGAAATCTTTTAAAAAGGAGGTTAACTAAAATGAGTGATAAATTTGAATATACTATAAAAAATGCCATCTTAAAGGGCACAGATAGCGCAACTGAACAAAAAGATAAGGTATGGGAAAATATCAGCAAAAAATTGAAGGAAAATAGAGATTGTGATGTTATGAAAAAGAAAAAAAGCGTACCTTATATACCAATAAGTATTGCCTCAGTTTTAGTAATAATTATTTTGTTAGCCTATGGACTTACAGAACAAGGTAGGGATCAATTTATGAAGCTAAAAGCATTATTTGAAACTGAAAGCACTGATAATGAACTACCAAATGAAAGTAAATATGTTCTTATAGAATCAGATAAAGGCTATGTAATTTACATTGATGAAAATCATTATAAAATGTTAACTGGTGACACCCCTGACAAAATAGTACCTATAGATTGGAAAAAAAGTGATGATATAAATTCATATGCTTATATGGAAATACAGCACATAAAAGACAAAAACACAAGTGAAGTTTTAGATTCAATTAAAACTCAAATTAAAAATGTCCATAATATTACTGTAAGTGAAGATAAAGTTGATTCACCTGTGGCAGGATGGAAGCTTAGTTTTAGTACAGAATACAGACAGGAAGTTTATTATGTAATTGACAATGAGAATAATGGTAGCTTTTTGATAAAGCAACTCTATTCTCTTGATGAATTAGAAAGTCATGGAGCTAATTTTGACAATATGCTCAATAGCTTTGCTATTATTAGCACTAAAAATACGGATAATGAGAAAATTGATCATAATAATACTGTAGATGAGGTAATTGGAGAAGAAGTAACTGATAACGGTACAATTGATAAAAATCTACGAAAGGACTTTGTTTGGAATATTGGAGATTTTGAAGTACGAGATGGTAATATTTTATCAGAGGTAGTATCTTTAAGAAGTTCAAATCCTTTAAGAAAAATATCTGGGGACAAGGATATTTTCCCTAATTTAAATAAAGTGTACGCTGGCTACACTAGATATATCCCTATTTTCATAGAAGAAAGTGATACTAAGATTTGGGCTACAGGAGAACATAAGGGATTTGGCTACCCAAGCGATACTTCTATAAGAATAAAAATAAAAGATGGTAAAAAAGTATATAGTTCTACCAGGTTTTTTAATGAAAATGAGGATCATGATGTTGAAATAACAGATCTCTTATTAGAAGTTGGAATAAATATGTCTTTAGCAAAAGTTGAGATTATTCATGAAAGCAATGATAGATATACTTTAGTATATAAAATATCAGATGGAACAAATGAAGAATTATACTTTACAAAATTGAATTATGATAAGAAAACACTTAAAACTATTCCACTATCAAGATTTAATATTTCATACGCCAATAATGATGTATATATACTTTATGAAAATCAAAAACATTACATAGCTTTATGGTCTGATAAAGAAAATAAACTATTAAATTTTGAGATACCTATTAAATTAGAAAAAGTGGAAGTAGCTTTTAAACTTTATGATAATTTATATATTAAAGCTCTAAAAAATAATAATATCACTTCATATTTTAAAGTTAACCCTACTACTAAAGAAATAACAGAATACCTTACTTTAAAAAATTTAAAAGATATTTACCCTGTAAAATGGACTTTTAAGAGCGATCTTATTGAAAATTACTATGTTAAAAGTATAGGTGATATAATTTTTGTTCATGGAACTGATGGTCGTTTCAGTGGATATCATGATCACTGTTATTTGTATGGTATAAACAAAAACACAGGAAAAAGAATATGGGGGCTCTATGGATACTGTGTGGAATATAGCATTAGTGAAGATGAGAAATATATCGTTGGAGGAAATAGCCAAGGTGGACTTATTAAGTGTATTGAAATAAATACAGGAAAAACTATATGGAGTAAATCAATTGAAGATTATCATTTTTTCAGTATTGTACATCATGAAGATAGTGTATTAGTTGGTAACAGCGAAAGCATAACAGCTTTAAATGCTAAGACTGGTGAGTTTTTATGGAAACAACCAAACAATATTGAAAGTTATTTACCTGCAAATGATAGAAATGAACATGATAATGATACCGACTTTAATGATAAAATTATTCATGAGGCCTTGTCTGGTGAGGAGTATTATTCGGGAGTTAAAATTATTTTTAATGAAGGTAAAAAAATACAAGCAGTTAATTCCCGTGGTGATACCTTGTGGGAAATGGACTATAATTGGTTCTTTGCAACATATAATAGGTATAACTTCTACCACCCAATAAGAGTAAACAACACTTTATATATTAATATGAATGATGCAATGGTGGCACTTGATGCAAACACTGGGCAATTACTTTATCAGGTAGCAGATTATATAACGAGAATAAGCACTATAGAGCATTTAGGCAATGAAGTATATTGGTTTTTAAACGCTGAAGACGGCATTTTTGAAGCCCTAAAAATAAAGTGAAGCAAGGGGACGGTTCTTTTGCTTCCGTTCCTAGCTAAGCTGTTAATGTTAAAGAAAAATATCAGACATTAAGGAACTCCACTTTACACAATGGAGTTCCTTAATTAGGTTATTTCTTTAATATTATACATTTACTAATATTCCAATTCGATAATGTAGTTTTTACCCCCAGAAGCTTTTGCTAAAACATTGGTACAATCATAATTCCAATTGACTCTCCATATGTATGGCTCATTTACAAGCCTATAAATAGATGTAGAATCTTTTATTCCTTCACTGCAAAGTGTTGCAACTCTTATGTCAATACTGTCTTCATATGTATGACTGTAAACAATTCTTTTTCCATCTGGAGAAATATCATACCCAAAATAGTTTTCAGATAAAAGTTTCTTATCTTTTGTTTCTGTATCTAGAAGAAATAGTCCTTTAATTGGACTGAAAATGTAAATACCACTGTTAAAAACAACATTCCTCCCCTCTCTTAGTACTTGATAACTATCAACATAATCAGCCAACAACTCAGCTTCTAATTTTTCCTTATTCAAGTCAATTTTATATAGATTATATGTACCCTGAAATTTATCTTCTAGAAAAAATATGTATCTTCCATCTCCAGAAAGTCTTGGTTCTCTAATGTCAAAATAGTCATCTTCTGATAAAGTAAGTTGTATAGTATGTTTTGTAGTGGTTTCTTTAGCTATATCATATATAAAAAAATCAAAAGTACTGTCTTCTTTTTCTAAACAATATATAATACACCGACCATCATCTGACCATCCACTACCCCTAAACACTCTTGTGTTTTCTAATAATAAGTCTGTTATTTTATAATTACTCTCTTTAACTATATCATATATATATAATCCATAATTGATATCTAAATTTTGTTTATAAAGCTTAGGCTCCCGTTTACCAAATTCAATAGATACTATCTCATCTAATAATATCGCCTTAGATTTATCTGGAGATATTCCACCACAACTATACGCAAGACTTGTTTTTTCATTATCTTCTAAAATCAACTTTTCATAGCTGTCATTATAGGGATCATAAATACTTAAGCCTAGTTCCATAACAAATACATCAACCTGATCTTCCTCTTTCGGAGTATGTATCAAAATTTTGTTTTTACCTAAATACCCATAAATATATCCATAAATATCACCAGAAGTTTTAAATTCCTTAATACCTTTAACTCTAGGTTTTGCAAGATTTGGATTCCAATATTGATCTTCTTTTGGTGGTAATGTCAGGGTCTTTAATCCCTGTGACATGGAAGACACTTTAAAATATAACATAACTCCTATTGTAGTAGTTAGTAAAATAATAACTATTAGCGCTATAGTTCTTTGATATTTCATTTTTTCACTCTCTCCTCTGTATCAAATTTGTAATCTAAATGAGAGTATATTAAATACTTGTTTCAATTCTATTGACTGTTGTTTCAAAAATGTTAATTTTTAATTGGAATTGAAATTTGCACACAAGTACCGTACTGTAGTGAACTATTAACAAAGATTGTTCCATTGTGACTTTCAACTACCTGCTTTGCTATAAATAACCCAAGACCGCATCCTTCAACTGTTTTTTCTTTGTCGTATTCTACCCTAAAAAAGGGCTCAAAGATTCTATCCTTTAAATCTTCAGGTATGCCAGTTCCACAATCATCTATAGATATTTTTACACATTCTTCTTCTCTAAATGCTATTACTTCTATAAATGTTCTAGATGGGCTATACTTAATTGCATTATCAATTACATTGGTAAAAACACTTCTTAAATTCTCTTTATCTCCACAAACAAACATTTCCTCATCTATTTCTATTCGTATTTTAATATCTTTACTCTTTGCTTTAATATTCATAGACTCACAAACAGAAATAAGCAAGTCAGAAATGCTGATTTTTTCAAATATAACATTAGTTTTATCTGTGGTTTGACGAGAGACGCTCAGAAGCTTCAATACCATATCATGAAGTCGTTGGCTTTCTTTTCTAATATACTTTATTCCTTTTATAATTATATCCCTATCTAAAAAATCTGAATCCTCTATTACCTGAGCATATCCTGATATTATTGTAAGAGGAGTTTTAAACTCATGAGTGACATTATCAAAGAATTGTTTTCGATAGCTTTCGATACTCTTTAATTTTTCATGCTTACTTGTTATAGCTTCAATTTGAGAATGAATTTGATTTTTCATTTTGACAAATTGCCCAGCCAATTCTCCAATTTCATCCTTAGATTTTATATCTACATTAACATCAAACTCACCTTTTGCAACAACCATAGAATAATCCCTCAATTTCAAAAGAGGAGTCAGAATATTATATGAAATCAATAGGGAAATAACAATGATCCCAAAAACTATAAAAATGGCAAATATGCTTATTGACTTAATAAGTGAATTTCCATATTGATATATAACTGAATAGTCTTTAGAAAACCTGTATACACCCATTAGAGTATCCTCAACCATAATGGGAACTGAAAACATTGCCATAGTTCTTTCTCTGTCAGCATGAATGGTAACAGCACTTTGTTTATTTAATGCCAATTCCAGATCATCTGTATTATTCCATGCTTTGTCAATATCATAAATGTCACTAGCAATTGTTCCATTGTAATAATACATAACTCCTCTTGCGTTTATTTTTTCATTTAAATCTTTTAATAAGTCCATATTAATTATTGAAAATTCACTTCTAGCTTTTGGTACATTATTTAAAAGCATAAATTGATGTGCATATGTATTGACACTTCCCTCTATTTTCTCTAAATCACCTAAAATCATATTTTCATTATTCTTAATTATGCTATTATTTATAAAAAAAATCATAATCATAAATGCAATACTAACAAGAAGTATATAACTAAAAAGAATCTTATCTCTAATGGAAAACCTCATTTTGATCCTCCTTGTCAATCCATCTTATAACCTACACCAAAAACAGTTTTAATTACTATTCCATTAAAATCCCCAATTTTCTTCCTTAGTCTAAGAATATGAATATCTACAGAACGTGTATCTATCGCATAATCATATCCCCATACCCTGTCTAAAAGCTTATCTCGTGAAAACACCATTCCTTTATTTTGTGCAAGTAAATATATTAACTCAAACTCTTTTGGTGTTAAAGTTATAGTTTCTCCATATTTTATTACTTCTCGCCCATCAACATTTACATATGTATTGTCATTTAATATTATCCTGTCTGGTTGTCTCATATTTCCCCGAATCTCTTCGATTCTTCTGAAAGCCGCCTTGACTCTCGCAACTACCTCCCGAACATCGAAAGGCTTTGTTATGTAATCATCTGCACCATAATTAAATCCCGTCACCTTGTCAACAATATCGCTCTTAGCTGTAAGAATAATAACTGGTATTTCAAATTCAGATTTAACCTTTTTACATACATCAATTCCATTTATGTCGGGTAACATCAAGTCTAGAATAAGCAAATCTGGTTTTGTAGCTTTTACTTTATTTATCCCTTCAATGCCCTTGTATTCAGCAATAGTTTTAAATCCTTCTCTTTCAAGCGCATACGAAAGTAATTCTGCAATTGCTTTTTCATCTTCAATTATAAAGACAGTTTTTCTTGTATCATCACAACTCACATTTATAACCCCCATTTTGATGCTATTATTGCTATTATAACAACAGAAGCAATTGTAGATCAATTGCAAACACACCAGATTTGCTCACTGCCTTATTTATAATCTGTAATAGCTATAGCAGTAGGATAATTTTTTTGCCTCATTAAAAGTTAGAATACAATATAGATGTTTCAAAATTGTTACCTATCTTGATTTTGATTCTAAAAATTCTTTTTAGTACATTTATATCCTCATTACTCATTGTACCTAAAACCTCTTTTTTATATTTTTTTATATTAGAGGAATCAATGGGAAGTTTAACGGCTACGGTACTACGGTTCTTTTGCATCCTTTCCCAATTTAAAACTCCTTGTTCAGTTTTTACCCAAACAAGGAGCAATACCTTTTGTATAACATATCGCAGCGGAAGCAATCATAGTAGTTAAGTTCCGCTGCGATAAACAGAGGAACTATATCTTCTAAAAAGTTTGCTAAAAAAGCAAACTTTTTGAGAATAATAGTATATAGTATCAGAAATTGCAATCAAAGTAGTAAGTTTCGCTGTGGTTATAAGCAGACGAACTATATCTTTTAAAAAGTTTACCCAAAACAAACATTTCAAAGAAATCATATTCAGTCTCCTAAATTTCATTGTTATTTCATATTTTTTAGTTTTGAACTTTCACAAGATTGCCCTGATCAATTCTATAGCAAACATCCGAAGCCTCCGCAACATCTTGTGAATGGCTTACAACAATAACACATTTATTATACTTATGAGCAAGTTCTTTTAATATCTCTATGATTTCAGATGCTGTTTTAGCATCAAGATTACCTGTTGGTTCATCTGCAAGGATTACTTGAGCATCTGTCGCAATGGCACGTGCAATTGCAACTCTTTGCTGTTGTCCCCCTGATAATTTCATAACATTTCTTTTAGCTTCATCTTCGTTTAAACCCATATCATTTAAAAGTTTTAATGCTTTTTCTTTTCTTTCTCCCTTATATGAACCTGATATATCCATTGCCATAATCACATTTTCTAAAGGAGTCATATAATTTAAAAGGTTGTAGTTTTGAAAAATTAGTGCAATATTTTTTCTTCTATGCTTTGTAAAACCTATTTTCTTTATATCCTCCCCATTAAATAAAATGCTTCCGGAAATAGGATTGTCTAATGCTCCTAAAAGCGCAAGAGAAGTAGTCTTACCAGAACCTGATGGACCTACAATTGAGTAGAAAATACCTTTAGCAAATGAAACCTGTGCATTTTTAAATATATCCAGCTTTTTGCCTCCATTTTGGTAGTTAAAATTTATATTTTTAAATTCAAGTACACCATCCATACAGCCTTCCTCCTAATCTTATGTTACTTTTGTTAATATGGTTTTTGGATTATATCTCATGACAGTTAGCGCTGGTAGTATTATTCCTGCAAAAATTATTATTAGACCAACTAAGATCATTTGTAGAATTTCCATAGATGAAACACTTATTTGCAATGTGTCTATTACTTCAATATTTCCATCTGCTCTAAAATCATAAGAGCTTTCCATTAGTCTTCTAAAACCTCCTCCTCCACCTCCAAATGCTTGTTGTACGTGTAATGTTTGTGGATGAATTGTGCTTATTTCACGTTCTAAAAGTAAGTTTCCCACTCCTTGAGCAATAAAGTTTCCTGTTAAAGAAGACACAAAAAATGCTAACGTAGCCACAATTAAAACTTCGGCTATATATTGTGAAATTATTTTAACTTTTCCTTCTCCCATAGAAAGTAAAATTCCCGTTTCATATATTCTATCCTTAATAAAAAGCATTAAAATCAATGCAAGTATTATTACTCCTGCAATTATAATAATATAAATCATACTAGCTGAAAAAGCTGCCACATTTTCTATAGGTCCCATCATTTTTTGATATGCTTGATCATTTGCATTTAAAATATATTCTTCCATGTCAATAGGCATGTTATCAATATCTTCTAAGACTCTTTCAATATTTATAGGATCATCTATATAAAATACAGCTAAATCAATTCCTCCTTCAAATACTTCTGTCTCTTTATCTATTGTCTTTAATGGAATTACAGACATATAATCTGCATAAATAAGATTATATGGTTGAGTAAAAGGCATACTCCTCATGCCTGTTCCCTGAGTTGCTGCAATATTAATCGCCCTAAAAATTCCAACCACAGTAAAGTATTCTTCTACATCTGACCTTTCAGCAACTAATGTTATGATGTCACCTATATTAAGATTATTTAAATGAGCCAGATTTTCCTCAATTAATGCCACATTCCCACCTTCATCTTGAGTCTCTATATGTCTACCTTCAATTAGTATAAAATCACCATTTCTAAAAGAAGGCATTAAGTCAGTGAAGCTAACACCAGATATTGTAACATCAGGAATAACTCTATCTCTACCTGCCATTCCCTGTCTAGAGTCATATTCACCTTGAAGCATTGCATTATTTTCTTCAAATATAACGGGTTCAAAACCCTCTGCATATCCACTCGCATTTACAATATAATTACGCTCAAAAATATTGGGTTGTTCAAAAATCACATCTGCCATTTCTTGACTAACAGGTTTAGTACTTAGTCTCCAACTTATACCTTCTTCTCTTGCTTTTTCAATTGCTCCTTGAGTATCAAACGCAAGTGTCAACTCACCTCCAAGTTTCTGACGTGCTAAAATACTTGCATGTTCTGTTGCCTTTTGTATTGCAAAACCTGCCAATACCATATTTACAATAACAGCAAAAATAAAAAACAACAAAAAGAATCTACCTTTTCTTCTTATAACAGCTAAAAATGACCTTTTTAAAAAGTTCATAAGCCCCTCCTTTTAAGCAATACAAGATATTTTAAAACTAGAGACAAACCCCCTTTCAAAGAAGATTTGTCTCTTTATAGAAATACTAAAACAGAACTAGTCTTTTTACTTGACAAAAGTAAAATTTAGCTAATCCTTAATACTTTATATTGCATTACCATTTCCTTTTCCTCTACTTGAACCTCTTCCTTGACCATCTTGAGTCATATTATTTCTTTTTCCTTGTCCATCAAGGTTCATATTCATGTTATTTCTTTTTCCTTCTCCATTTTCATCTCCATGAAGTCCTTTACCAAAGCAAGCAGAAAAATCCTTTCCAAAGTGCATTTGGCCTACATCACTACAAAATGCCTCATAGATTTTATCTGCTTCCTCCTGTGTTATAACTCCACTTTCAACCTTTTCATCTAAAAGAGCTTTTTTTTGCTCCAACATTATTGCCTTAAACTCATCTAGTTTTCCATAATCCTCCGCTATACTGCCATAAGTTTTTCCTTCTTCCACTCTTATGGTACGAAGATTTTCTATTGATTCTCCTGTCACTTCGGATGCAATTTCAACAGGTCTCTTAAACTCTGCTGCAAAAACCGCTCCTACTGATGCAATTACTGATATTGCAACTGTCACCGCTGCAACTTTTTTAAAATTTTTCATTTTAAAATCACACTCCTATTTTTTATTTTGTACTTTTTGTACATATTTTTATTATAGGTTTTAGTTGTGATAGAATTGTGATAGAAGAATGAAATTTTTTAATATTAGGACAGTTTTAATTCAAACCAGAAGGTAGTTCCTTTTCCACTAACGCTTTCTACACCATACTCATTTCCATGTGCATCCAAAATATTTTTTACAATTGCAAGTCCTAAACCTGTTCCAACAATTTTTGATTTCTCTGCTTTATAATATTTATCCCATATATAATTAATTTCTTTTTCATCAATTCCCTTACCTGTGTCTGAGATAAAAACCCTAACTGTTTTTTCTTTTACTTCTAATTTTATGGTAATTATCCCACCTTCCTCACTATAATTTAAAGCATTGTTAATCAAATTACTCAAAACTTGCTCAATTCTTGCTTCGTCTCCATTTACTAAAATGCTTGAAAAAGACTCAAAAATAATCTTAACATCTATCTGCATAGACAAAATTTCATACTTATTTATAACAGATAAAATTGTAACATTTATATCAAACTGCTCTTTTTTTATTGAAAAATTCCCAGACTGCATCTGAGAAAGATCTAGTATATCATTTACAATGGAGCTAAGTCGTTTGGTCTCATCAATTATTATTTCAAGCTGACGTTCTCTTTTGTCTTTATTATCTCCGGATACATCTTTTATTGTTTCTGCATAGCCTCTTATAAGACTTAATGGAGTCCTAAGTTCGTGAGATACATTGGCAATAAGATCCCTTCTTAAGTTTTCTATTTTGGACAATTCTTTCACAAGATGATTTATTGCTTCTGAAAGCTCACCTATTTCATCTTTAGACTTTGTCTCAATCTTTACAGATAAATCACCCGTAGCAATTTGTCCAGTTGCTTTTGTAATTTTAAGTAGTGGCTTTGTAAAAGATCTAGAAATAATGAAGGATATTATAATAGATACTAAAAATAAAATTAGAGAAATATATATAAGCTGCCCTTTTAATATATAAGTAGTATCTTCCACTGGTACTAGAGGCATATTAATAAGCATAAATCCTCCTAATTTATCCTCTATAAATAGTGGCATACCGATAACCATATATTCACTATTAAACCTTGGATGAACCATCCTTGTAGTTATTACTTCTCCAGCTAAAAGCTCTTTTAGCAATTCTCCCCTTATTTGATTGTAAACCATCATAGGTCTTTGATTTCCCTGTCCATTACTGTAAAGTATATTTCCTCTTATATCAATAAGATCTAAACTTAAATTATAATCATATATAAAACTGTCAAGCTGATACTCCATTTCTTCTATGTCAAGTTTATTAAAATCTTTCAAAATGGAAAACCCTCTGTTTTTTACTTCGTTAACTCTTTGATGAATATAAAACTTTTCTAAAAAGACAATTTGAAAAAACCATAATAATAACAAAACTACTACTACAAGAAGCATCATGCCTACCCATAGTTTGTGAGCTATACTTTTCATTTTAATTCTCCTGTTTCAAATTTGTAACCTATACCCCAAACAGTTACAATTAGTTTTCTGTACTCACCAAGGCTTTCTCTAAGCATCTTAACATGGGTATCTACTGTACGGTTGTCACCGTAAAAATCATATCCCCACACTCCACTTAATATCTGATCTCTAGAAAAAACCTTGTTGGGATATTTGGCAAAATAACCTAACAGTTCAAACTCTTTTGGCGTCAATTCAATAAGTTTATCTTTTATCGTAACATTTCTTCCCTCAAAATCTATTTTTAATTTTTCAAATTGAATAATGCTTCTTTGATTTTGACTATCATCAGTTCCCAAGCTTCTTTTTATTATTGCCTTTGATCTAGCAACAAGTTCTTTTAAACTAAATGGCTTTACAACATAGTCGTCTACACCAAGTTCAAAACCAAAAAGTTTATCATATTCTTCCCCTTTAGCAGAAAGCATAATTATTGGAATTTGAGAAGTTTGACGTATTTCTCTACAAACTGTCCAACCATCCATTTTAGGCATCATAATATCAAGAATCACAAGTGAATACTCTCCTTTTTTAAAAAGCTCCAATGCACTCAATCCATCTGCTGCCTTATCTATATCATATCCTAATGAGGAAAAATACTCTGCTATCATATCCCTCATTCTCTCTTCATCATCTACAACCAATATTTTATACATCTGTCAATCCTCCTTCTATACAAGTTTAGTATTCAGTTCAAAGTGTATATTTTTTAGTCAAATAACTTTTTAAAAAACCCATCTACCCCTTTATTATTAGCCCTTACTTTCTTCAAATTATCAATAATGTGTTTTTTATTGTTGTATACAAATATAGTACCAATATTAAATTTTAAATGCAAATATACAAAATCGTAATCTATATCAACTTCACCATTTTAATAATATAAATAGACATTCATGAGCAAAAAACTCATAGGATGAAAACATAATGCGAATGAATGTCGCTGCGCATGTGCATGTTTACGACAGCAAACAAATTGCACGCGCATGAAATCAAAGGTTCTATTTTGAAAAGTATTTTCAGAATAGATTTTTGTGAAATGAGCATATAAAAAATCAGGGTATTCATTTGATATAAACCCTGATTTTTTTAATAAATCAAATAATATATTTATTATTTCTTGTTAGTATTTACTCTGAATTCGAAACAGGAGACTCTTTTTTATTACATCCGGGGCACAAACCATATAATTCTAAATTATGCCCTTCAATTTTGAAGCCTGTTTCTTTGTTAATTTTTTCTTCAAAAGCATCCAAGGGGCAACCTAAAACAGAAACCATTTTGTGGCATAACCTACATATAATATGATGTTTATGTAGCATATTGTTAATTTCATAAACGCCTTTGTTCTCATCACGAATATTGACTTTTACGATTATATCTTTATTCAATAAAGCTTCAATAGCCCTGTATACTGTAGAAAGGGATATGTTAGAATCAGACATTTTAATGTCTAGATAAATATCTTCAGCAGAAACAGGAAATTCTTTACTATCTAGAATTTCCAGTATTTTTTTTCTATGTTTTGTGTTTTTTAAACCATTTCTATTTAGAATTTCTATATATTTTGAATAATCGCCCACAAAAAGCCTTCTCTCTTTATTTAATCTAACCTTATTGTTTTTTAAAACGTATCAAAGATATAATCAAACAAATTACATTGATGATAACAATTGTCCCTCCAGGCTTAAAATCAGAATAAAATGATATAAAAAGACCTAAGACAATTGTTGTTACTGATATTATAACAGATAAAACTGTTGTTTGCCAATAACTCTTACCAATTTGCATGGCAGTAGCAACTGGAAGAACAATCATTGAGGATATTACCAGTGTTCCAACTATTCTTGATGAAACCGATACTGTAATTGCTGTAAGCAAGGTGAAAATAAAACGTATAATCGCAACGGGTATGCCTGCAAGTCTTGCTGATTCTTCATCAAATGTTATATAAAAAAGCTCTTTATATAAAAGACTAAGAGTTAATAAAACAATAAAGCTAAGACCAACAACAAGAATTAACTCAAAATTTGTTATTACAACGATACTTCCAAATAAAAAACTGTGAAAATTTGCATTTTTTACATAATCCGACAAAATAGCGGCTAATCCTATTCCTGTTGACATGACAACAGCAATTGCTATTTCACCGTATTTAGGAATTGCTTTTCTTATTTTTTCAATACCTAAAGCTGAAAATACTGAAAAAATTATTGCTGCAAATATGGGGTTAATATTAAAAGCTAACCCTGCTGCAACTCCTGCTAAAGCAGTGTGTGATAAAGCATCACCAATCATGGAAAGGCGTTTTAACACCATAATCATTCCGATAAGTGGTATAATAACACCGATTAAAATGCCAACAATAAAGGCTCTTTGCATAAAAGGATACTGAAAAATTTCTAGCATGTCCCCCCCGCCTTCCATTTGCACTTATCACAGGCATGGCTGTGAAGGTTAATATGATAGCCGTATATTTCAGAAACCTGTTCTCTGCTAAGGTTAGAATCAGTGTTGTGTATCATAAGGCCTTTGTCTCCAAGACATAATAATCTATCTGCATGAACGGTTACAGCACCAATATCATGTGTTACCATCATAATGGTTATACCAAGTTCTTTATTGAGCCTTGCCAGCAAACAATAAACTGCTTCTTCTGATTTTGCATCTATTCCAACTGTAGGCTCATCTAAAATCAAAATTTCTGGTTCAGAAACTAAAACCCTTGCAATAAAAACTCTTTGCTGTTGCCCCCCCGATAGCTTTCCTATCAAGTTTTTTTTATAAGGCAACATTCCCACCTTGTCTAAAGCCTCATCAACTAAGCTTTTATGAAACTTTCTTGGTCTTTTAAAAAGTCCTATCTTTGAATATAGGTTTGCTCTAACGATTTCTTCAACGGTAGCTGGAAAAGCTCCATTAAAAGTATTAACTTTTTGAGATATGTAGCCAATTTTATTCCATTCCTTAAACTTTTTAACATCCATTCCCATAATTTTAATTTTACCTTCATTTGGAGATAAAATGTCCAACAATAACTTAACCAAGGTACTTTTACCAGAGCCATTAGGACCAATGACTCCTGTAAATGTGCCTTTGGGGATATTAAAAGATATTTTGTTTAAAATCTGGTTTCCATTGTAAGCAAAGCCTACGTCCAAAACTTCAATAATATTATCCACCTATTCCATTTTAACCCTTTCTATGGTTTTATTGCATTAACTTAAAAAGTCAAATATTTTTTTAATGTTTCTAAATTCTGACGCATAAAGTAAAAATAATCTCTTCCAGCCTCTAAATCATCTTTACTGATACCCTCAATTGGGTTTAAAATGGCTGTTTCTATGCCAAGATCCTTCGCTAGTGCATCTACTACTCTTGAGCTTGCCATTTCTTCAAAAAATATAACCTTTACATTATGCTTTTTAGCAAACCGTGTTATTTCAGCCATTCTAGCAGGACTTGGTTCAACATCAGAATACAAACCTTTAACTCCAAGTTGTCTTAATCCGTAAGCATCACATAAATAACCGTATGCTTCATGTGATACAATAATTTCCTTTGCTTTAAATTCTGCAACTGCTTCCCTATATTCTTTATCCAATTCATCAAGCTCTAACGCATATTTTTTAAAATTATCTTCATAAAAGTTTCTGTTTTCAGGATCTTTTTCAATAAATGCCTCCATAATCATTTGCATTTGAATTTTTGCATTCATGGGATTTAGCCATACATGCGGATCATACTCATGGTGATGGTGATGCTTTTCATTATGGTCGTGATTGTGGCTATGGTCATGGTCGTGATTGTGGCTATGGTCATCATGGTCATTACCCATATTAATAAGTTCAATCCCCAAGGAAGTTTCCACCACCAGAAGATTTTTATTATTTACTGCAGATAGAACACTTTCTACCCATCCTTCCATTTCAGCACCATTATAGATAAATACATCAGCATTGAATAGAGCTGCTATATCCCTTGCTCCCGGCTCCCAGTGATGAACTTCTGTGCCAGGTGGTACCATATTGCTTGCTTCAATCCTGTCTCCACCAATTTTTTTGGCAAAGTCATACATGGTAAAAAAGCTGGTATACACTTTAAGTTTTGGTTTTTCAGGCTCTGGATCTTCTGACTGTAGTTCTTCTAAATCTACCGTTACAGGTTGGTTGTTGTCATTTTCAGTATTGTCGGTATTTTTTGTACATCCACTGGTAAAAATTAAAATCAAGCCTAATAAAATTATTAATTTCTTCATTTTCTCCCTCCGTAAAAACGCAAATAATTGTTGTTTGCATTTATTATACTATATTATATCCTTGAAAGGAATGCTTCAAACAAATTTCCCATAAAATTTAATGATTTCTGCTTTAATACACATATCCCACTTGAAGCTTTAAAATTCCCATAATTATTTTTAACATAACCTATCTTGAATTCATTGATTTTGATTCTAAAAATTCTTTTAGTACGTTTATATCTTCATTACTCATTGTACCTAAAACCTCTTTTTTATTTTGTAAAGATAAAGATATTTGATACTTTTTTCCTTTTGGAACATAGTCAATATTTTTTAATATATGTAATGGATATTTCCCTTTTTTAAAGTTACTTCCCAATTCAAAAATAACTATTTGATTAGCAGTATCAATTGTAATTTTTGTTATATATAGATCTAGAACAAACTCTAAAAGTACAAATGACAATATCAAAATCCATAATATATTGTGGGGTTGAAATTTCTCTTTAATATTAAGACTGTCAGAACTTTCGTCTGACATAAATGATTTTACTGAATTTAAACTGCTTTGACCGAACTTGCTTGTTTTAAACCTAAGATTATTATTATATATAATTACAAAGTATGAACTTTCTGAATCTGATTCTATTCTTACATCCTGCACATTTTCTAAAACAACTCTTTTTGTTTCATATTTTTCTTTACCTAAGAAATTATATATTACTTCACCAACTATCCTGTCATTTTCGATTTTTTCCATTTTTATAGTTTCTAATATAAAAACATAATTAGCAAGAAATATAATAAATAAAAGTACTAGAACAAACATCACCTTAGCTAGTATGCTTTTCTTTACTTTTAAAACAATGTTTTTTTCTTCTCTTTGTAGTTTTATTTTTTTGTCAAATAAAGCCCCTGAAATCTTCGGAAGTTTTCCAAATAAGTCATTAAATGATTTGATTTCCTCACAATAGTAATCAATTGGTGTTTCCTCTTTATTATTGTTTTCTGTAGACCCCTTAAATAAAACATCGGGTTTATTTATTGCTAAACCTGGTTTACCAATAATCATTATTATATCATCAGCCAAATTACTAATTTCTCTTTCAAATATTGATCTTGCTATAGATATCTCTTTTTGATTAATCTCTATAAATAAAGTATACTCTACTTCTTCATTGCTGTATTCATCATCAGATATAGATTTATCAATTTTAAATTTTACTATTTCATTAAAGGAATATATATCATAAACAGAGTTTAAGAAATTTGTTTTTTGTATTCTCATTGTCTTATCTGCTTTATCAAAAATATATTTACTTTCATCTCTCTTTGTTATTAAATAAAAAGCAGCAGCTACAAGAATGAATAGAATAATTGAGTTTATGCTTATCAAATCATTTAATGTCTTTAGAGCTATATACGTAAAAGATGCTACAACTACTAGAAAAATAATTCTAACTTTAATTGTTGATTGATACTCTATAACTATCTTTTCATTTTGCCTATCTACTTTAAAATTATTCAAAATGTCTCAACCTCTCATTTAATTATCAAATTTTTCATCATGTCATAATTATTGATTGTCATAAATCTTATATCAGATTAAATGTCTTTTTATATTTTCAGAAAAGTATTAAAAGTTTTTTCTTTAATATTAAACTATTAAAATATAAAAAACAAGAACTATTCAGACAGAGCTAGACAGAGATATACTAGAGAACACTTTTTTGCTTTTTATGATTAAAAAAGAGTAGAAGGTTTATATGCTTCTACTCTTTTTTATATCTATTAAACTATCTAAATGCTGTGAAAAATTTTAAGTTTTTTTGGATTTGAAAACTAGCATTGTAGATGTTTGATTTATATGGCCTATATATTCTTCACCATAGGTTGAAAAGCCTATTGTAGGAATATCTTTAAAAATTTCACCATATTGCTTTGTTGTATTTTCTTTTTGCAATTCTAGAGTTCTTAGTATACAATGAAAATTAATAATGCCTTCAATACTTCCAAACTCTTTTACTTTGCTTTCAATAGATCTTTTTGTGTCTTCTAATATATTTGTTGATTTAAGCAACTTAACTTCCATACCTTCTAATATATTGCAATAGAAACGCATAGTATTACCAATAATACTTTGAGGACTTCTTACGTAAATATCATCTTCACCAATAGGTAAACCTACAGGATTAGTCATGAAGTATTTAGATATATGTTCAGGCGAAGAAGCACCTACAGCTTTAGCATATGCATTTACAGCAGGCTCATTGTTAAATTCAATAACCTGTCTGTTTTTTTCATCAACCTTACTAGCAGTAAGAACATGATCTAAAACTTCAAAGCTTTGAGTTTTAATAATTCCAAACTCCGCAGTATCATTTATTTTTAAAAGAGCCAGCAAAGCAGCATTATTATATGCTTTGCCATTAGCAAATACATATGTTTTAGAGAATTTTAGATCATCCCCCGCTGAGCCTCCAATAAAAGTGACATTTGTTCTATCGCCAATCAGATCCATTACACTCTCTTCCATCATACTCAGTCCGTCTATTAAAATTATACCTACATACTTTGTCATGTCCATGGTATATAAATTATCATTATAGTATTTTTCAAAGGAGTCAAAAGCATTATTAACATCAGGATTATCAGAAATATTTTCAAGCACTTCTATCTTACATTCTTCAATAATACTTGAATTAAATGCCATTGCAACAATTGATTTTGTTAACATATCTCCACTTGTTATTTCACCTGCCGTTGAGCATCCAAAAACCACAGCATCTTCAAAAGCTCTTTGCATAAGTAGACTCAAACTATCTAGATCAAAACTAGAAGATGAAAAAAACACCAGCAACTTTACGTCAAAGTCTCCTAACTGATTTTTTATATCTTTTATTGCCTCATCTACCGTAGGCTTTGTTGAAACTACAGACACTATATTCATATTCCACCTCCTATAATTTTACATTAAGTTCTTGTGCTATTCTTGTAACTTTTTCAATTATAACAGGGTCATCTTCAGAATTACTATCATACTTGTCCGGATTAATACCCTTAAAAATAAATTTAGCTTTAGTGGTTTGAGCTATAACTGAATTACCTTTAGATCGTTCTTCAATAATTTGAGTTATCATATCTTTGATTATACCAGACAATAAAATCACTCCTTTTTATATTACTTTTTTGTATTTAAATAAATCTAAACTGGTTTGTTTAGTTTTATTGAAGATAGTTCACTTTCCAATTCTTTAACAAATTCCAAAATATTATTAGTAAGTAGTACAATTTCTTCAACATGGTCTATTTGATTTTCACTGGTAGATGCCACATCTGTTGTAATATTTGCTATTTCTTGAGCTTTTTCAGCTATATCTGTAGACTTTAGCATTATTTCTATTGATTTATCAACCGCATCCTTTAAGGAGCTATTAGTGTTTAACATATTTTCGTTTGTACTTTTAGCACTGGTAAGAATATCATTAAAAAACTCTTGTGTTGAGTTTAAAGAATCTTCTTGAATGTTAATAGTACTAAGAGTGTTATTCATGCTTTGTATTAATGATTCACTCTTAGTATTCACCTCAGATATTATATTTACTATTTTTTTTGCAGATGTATTTGAAAGATACGCAAGTTTTTTAATCTCATCAGAAACAACCAAAAAACCTCTCCCAGCTTCTCCAGCTTTAGCCGATTCTATTGCTGCATTTAAAGCAACCAAATTTGTCTGTTTAGATATAGAAGTTATTATTTGTGCAATTGATAAAATATTTTTTATCATTTCTTGCAATTCTTCAATAGATATATTTATTTCATTAATTATATTAATTGTACTTTTAGTTGCTTGAATTTGATTTAAAACCAATTTCTTACCATTATTAACCAAAATCATCATTTCTTTAATCTTTAATTCACCTTCATTAGTAAGAAAACTAATATTTTCCATCAAATCAACGACACTAGAATTTATATTAGTAAGATCTTGTGTTGAGTTTGCTGCAGTACTATTTTTTTCTACAATTCCAGTTATAGACATAGCTAAACTGCTTACTGATGAAAAGTTTATGTTTAACTGATCTGTTAATTGATTAAAGCATTTGGAAAGTTTACAAATAATGCTTTGTAATTTATTAATATCAATTTCAGTATTGATGCTCTTATTATTAGTTTTGCTTATACTTTGCGCTAAGTACATTTTTCTATATTTAATACATAAGAAAATAATAATAATTGTCTGCAGTATCAAAAATAAATATACATATACCATTTAAATTCTCCTTATTTAGCACACATTTATGTAAATTACCCGCTACTTAGCCTAGACTCTTTATAAATATATTTCTATTCCTTATCTTTGCTGAAATGTTTGTTGAATAAAAAAGTACGAAATTAATTTTAAAATAGTATTAATGTATGTATCGGTTATATCATTTAAAAATTAATACTTTGTAAGAATTTCTTTTACTTTTTTACCGCAAGCTCATTTTTTTGAGAAAGGGTTCGGTTATGCTGAGCAAAAATATGTAAAACTTATATATATATACCACAGGCATTAATTATCTACCGATTTTTTTATGAAGGGAAATAAAAAACATATCTTCGGTTTAGAACAACAAATGAAATAAAGAACATAAATGGAAAGGTTAAATTTGCATTAACAGGAACTCCAATTGAAAATAATATATCATATCAATCATAAACTAAAAACGTAAGCATCCAAGAAACTGACATACAAGTTATTTTTTGCAACCTATTCTAGTGGGCTATTATTTAGATAAGCTGTCCAAATAATAGCCTAAAATCGGTGACCCTACCTTAAAAATACTAAAACAGTATGATAATTTCCGTCATCGGCCATCTTCACACTGTCTTTTCTAGTCATAAACATCTCTTCTATGTCCAATTTCTACAATGGTTATTACCACTTTGTCATCTTCAATTTTTGCAAGCATGCGATAGCCTCCAACTCTATATCTCCATTTATCTCCAAGATTTCCTTGTAAGGATTTACCGTATACTCTCGGATCACTAGAATTTACAAGCTTATCTTCAATGTAAGAAAGTATAAACGCAGCAATTTTCTTATCCATCTTTTTAAGTTGTTTCACTGCTGTTTTTGTATATTCCACCTTATAAGTCATAATCCAAGTTCCTTTTTAAGTTCCTCATGACTAAGCTTTTCTTGATCCTTTTCCTCTTCCCATACTTTGTCAAAAAGGGTCAAATCATATTCATCTTCAATCTTTTCAATAACTGCTTGCCTGATAAAAGTAGATAAGTCTACTTGATGTAATTCTGCATATTTTCTTATAAGTGTATCGTCTTTATCGTTTAATCTTATTGAAATTGTACTCATGTTTACACCTCCTAAAATTTCGCACTACATTGTATTACAACTCTATTATAGCACTCTATTTTTAACAAGTCAAATTTCACATCATTCAGCAGACAGTGATATACTAGAGAATGTTTTTTTGTTGATCTGTAACCTTTTGTAATCTTGTGATCTATAATAAACTAGACATTCACGAGCATAAAACCTTTAATATCTTAAATCTTAAATTATTAGAACAAGTTTTAACAAAAAAGTATAGAAAGATATGATGAATTATGATAATATTCAAATGATAGTATTCATTATATGGAGTATCATAAGAGTACATACTATGGGAACAGAGATAAGTTTACAAGAGTATAATAATCTCAAAAGGGGAGGAGAAAAATAAATGAAAAAAGAAAGAAATGATTTAGTGGTGTTTCTAGTTGGAATTATAATGTTGGCTGCTGGCTTATACTGGTTTACATCTAGTGTCACTGTTAACGCTGGTTTTTATTCATTTCGTCTTTTAGGAACGAATACAGGAGGCTTGGTAATTATACCTTTTTTAGTTGGAGTTTGTTGGATCTTTGCTAATCCAAAGTCAATTGGAGCAAAGCTTGTACTTGTTATTGGCCTTGTCATTGTATTATCTTCCGTTGTTGCAGGTACACGTTTTATATTCCGCAATAGAAATCTCTATGAATATATAGTAATGCTTGTATTTATATGTGGAGGTGCATCTTTAGCATTAAAGGTACTTCTAGCAAAACCGAAAGATCAAGATACAATAAATAGAGATCTTGAAGCTAAGGTAGCTGATTATGACCGAATAAAAAATGAACTTGATGATCTAAAAAGGAATATAAAATAGAACACATAATAAGGCTTATTTCCTAGTTTGGTAACTTAGCCTTATTAAAATAATTTTGGTATTGGTCATCTTAAATTTAAGAATTAAGATCTCAAGAAGCTATGCAATTGACTCTACTGCTTCACGAACTTTTTCTAGCTCTATTACATTTACATTTTCCCAAAACTCTTCAGTTTGAACTTTTTCAATTATATGCTTTTGTTCTTTTACTTTAGATCTGTTGCGATTACATGTATATGAGGATTAAAGTTTATAAAATCTCCAAATGTTTGTACAGCTATAACAACAGCAGGAACTGAATCTTTATCTCTAGATGAACTTTTAAGATAATCCGATAAGACTTTCCATGCACATCTTGATTCTTTTTACCATGCGTTTTGTAATCATTCAATAGGTCTAAAACAATTACTAATATTTTCAAGACCTAATGAGATTTTTATAAGATTATCTGTTATTCTAAGTTTAACTCTTTCACTTTCAGATATGGCAGCATGAGGCATCATTACAGGATAGGACACAATGGCCTAAACTTACAGCCCTTCAAATCTGCGACTTTGAAGAGCTGAGACTCAAATTGAAAACCTACTGATAAATATCTTCTACATGGTGCGAGTCAATTAGAAATGATTGACATAGTACAAACCTCTAAGCCTAGTTATGTAAGGGGTGAATTTGCCCTACAGGTATCTCAGCGTGAATGCTGAAACCTTTCTCACCATCGGAACCATATATTATATTTCCGTTAACTTTTTGAATCCTTTGTTCCATACCAGAAAGTCCCATTCCTTTATTTGTATTAAGGCAACCTATTCCGTTATCAAATATGAATATTCTTGTCAGAGAAGGGGTGAATTCAATGAATATATTAACCTGTGTTGCTTTACCGTGTTTCAAGGAATTTGTCAATGCCTCTTTGCAAACATTGTATATTGTATCGCTGTATTTTAATCCTCTTTCAATATAGTTACCTTCAATGGATAAGTCTAATTTAACACCTGTTGCCTCGAATTCTTTAATCAATTTCTTTAATGCATTTATAAGGTTATAAGTATCAAGATTTTTAGAGCACAAACCATATACAGATCTTCTTAGTTCAGTTAGACCTTCCTTTGTAATTGCTAAAGCCTTTTCAAGTTTGATTTTAATATTCTTATCATTTTTACAAGAAACTGTACATGCTCCTAAAAGCGATAATAAAACCGACATTGTGTGTCCTATTGAATCATGGACATCCCGGGCAAAACGGTTCCTTTCTCTTGATACGGCAAGCTCTTCGGCGGTAGCAGCATAGTCTTTGAGATATTTATTGTTTGTTTCAAGCTCATGGTTCTTTTCCTCAAGTTTACTTAAAAGATCCCTGTATATAGTAATATCACTTAACGATACTACTCTTCCTACGTTCTCTTTATTGCTAAATAACGGCTGAATATCAAAAGTAACATACTTTTTATCAAAATACAATTCCCCTTTTATATTTGACGATACTCCGTTTTCAACTGCATCAACAAGCTTTTTTGCTTGCGTATCAGGTTCTAGCTTACTAATTATAATATTTATAAAACGTATAATCTCATCACCCTCGTTTAATTTTGGATCATTTGGGAATTGATGATAATATGACTCGTTAATACTTGCAATCTTATTATCCTTATCTATAACGATTATGGCATCATTTAAATTATCTATTACTTTATGATGAGCAAGAGGCAGTATTTCAAGAAAATTGTATTTATAGGTTGCTATATTCAATAGAATTAGCATTAATAAAAACATTGAAGGGGTTATATCAAAATATCCGAAATATGAATACAAGTCGAAAACCCAGTAAATGATTGCAATCAAGGTAGGAACAAACAGTGCTAAAAGTACGGTGAGTAACTGTTTATTCGAAGTGCAGTATTTTTTGGTGTTTCTGATTAAGAAAAAAATCCCTGCTAGTAAATATACAGTAGTAGTTGCAATTTGCACCCAAAAGGCAGGCCTAAATTGACATCCTTCAGGTGGCCAGTACAATACCCAGTTATGTAAGTAATCGTTTGTCAAATAAATTCCGTATTGTATAATCTCTGGCAAGAAAAATAAAAACAAGCATAGTCTTTTGAAATTTTTACTCTTCCCCAAAAAAATCCTGTCAGGGTTATTATTATGTAATGAGTAAGAGAATACAAACCAAAGAGGCCCCCAGAGATAAGCTGCTAGAAATTTGTATTTGTTTAGCTCAATAATATATTTATTAAGTCCGAAATAGTTTAGGTCTGCAAATATTATAATAATATCTCCTGAAGACCATATAAAGCAAATAGACAAAACCAGAATAAACTTTTTTAATATTGGGGATTTTTTTTCTTTACATATGTATTTTACTATCATGGTGTATGATAAAGTAGCTGTCAATAATGATATCAACATCGGAAATATGGGTAAAGCTTTCATTACCAGTCCCTCGCTATTCATTTTATTAAAATCATAAATTAATCTTACATTTGACAGGGCAAGTAACGGATGCTTCAAAGGTATTGCCAGCAGTTTTCAGCAGGCAAATTCAAAAGATTAAGGTATACAATCTGCCTCTAGACTAGCTTGTTCTTAACAGCGAATATTGCCAATTGAATCCTATCTTTAAGGTCAAGCTTGTGAAGTAAATTCGAAGTCATATTTCTTACGGTACCTTCAGAAGCAAATAACACTTTTGACATATCCTTATAGCTTTTTCCATCAACAATAAGTTTTATTATTTCAATTTCTTTTTCATTTAACTTGAATTTTTCATAAACAAGTTCTTTATTATAAACAGGATGGTCAAAATCAATTCTTCTTACTAAATTATCCATAAGATTGTTCTGAATAATGCCCAGTCCCATATAAAGGCTCCTTATTGTTTGTTGCAGTTCTTTTGGTCCAATATCCTTTGTTATGTATCCATCAGCTCCATTTTTAAGTGCGCGGGAAAGATTATCGTCACTATTAAATAGAGTCAGTATAACAACTTTAGTATTCTTATTAAAGTCCTTAATTAGCCTTGTTCCTTCAATTCCATCGCAATCTGGCATTATAAGATCCATCAACACAATATCTGGTTTTTCCTGTAGGCATATTTTATATGCTTCTCTTCCGTTCTTAGCCATGCCTACAACCTTAATATCTGGGTCATCTTCAAGAACATGTTTAAGACTTTCTTTAAGGAGCGGGATATCATCAGCAATTACAACCTTTATCACTTGTTACCTCCTATTTAAACTAAGAAAGTAAGTATATTTTATCACATTTGTTTTAATAATTGAAATCATTATTAATGGGTGCATATTATTTTTCTTCGCTTTTGTTACACACATCCATTATTAATCTTCAATTTAACAGATAAAAAAATAAAGGATTTCAGTATTTGAGAAAATATAAATGATAAATCGTACAAAAGTTGTTAATTGCTAAAGAGGAGTTATCCTTAAGGATAACTCCAAAACATATTGGCCATCTATTTTCTTATTTTGAGTACTTTAAGAACCACTCGTTAAGGCTGTCATCCCCATAAGCAAAGTCAGCAGCATTATGTCCTACTCCTTCAAGCTCATTGTATACTACCTCATATCCTTTCTCGTTTAAATGCCTTACAAATTCCAGTGCTTCCTGAACGGGTATCACATAGTCCATATTTCCATGAGTAATCAATACTGGTACGTCTTTTAATGATGATATATCTATTTTCATAGCATCATAATCAATCACAGGAGGTTCAGGAAAAACTTCCCTGTTTGAGTAGTAATACTCAAGAGACCATATAAGTTCTTCAGTACACATGCCGTAGCCTGCAACTGGAGCTATTGCTGCAAACAAATCACTGTGTTTGGTGCCAAGGTACCATGTTCCATAGCCACCCATAGAATACCCTGTAAGATATACCTTGTTTTTATTAATGTTGTATGCTTTTTTTACAAGATTTATTACCTGAAGTACATCTTTTTCTCCATCATTTTGATAGAAAGTTTCACTTCCAGGATTACCATGCCTTCCACATGGTGCAACCATTATTACTCCATTTTTTTCGCAGGAATTTAAATATGCACCATGGGCTGGGGAGAAAGGTGATAAGTATGCCATTTCTCCCATGCCATGAAGCATAACTACGAGAGGATATTCTTTTGAAGGATCGTATCCTGAAGGCACATATATAATATATGAGTCTATTTTTCCATCTATTTCAGATTTGTATGCTCTTTCAAACAACCCTGTTATTCCGTCAAAAGCGTCTTTCCCTTTTAAAGTATTTTCTACGATTTTTTGAATTGTTCCATTATGGATAGTTTCGGAAAATGCTGCCATATTATAAACAGCTGGAACAATATAAGGCTTGTAGGATGAAAAAATATTTCCTTTTAATATTTCAGACATATAGTATTCATATCTCTTTAAAAGAAGCATTCCATCGGTATTATCCTTTATACCATTCTTTTTTAAAACTTTCATAGAGTCTGAGATTATGTTTTCTGTTTTGACTGAGGTTTTAAATTTTGTTCTACCTCTGCATAATAAACTGTTTCTTTTGGCATCTGCATTTCCATATTGCATTAACATTAAAGACATTGTAAACAAAACAAGAATTGCAAGTACTGATTTTTTACTCATAATAGATTTAGCCTCCTCATTAAATTTTTTTTTGTAAACTATATAAAGAGCGCTCCTTTTAATTGATATTTTATTTAACACTTTGTCAGTTGTAAAGATATGTTTTGTCACTACAAGTGTGCGTTTTGTCATTAATTCTTTTCTAGGATCATTTGACCGGGTGCAGTTTTTGCACTTCAAACCTTTGGAGAAGCTCTTAACTTTAATCCTCATTTTTATATTATTGTGACAGATGGTTGTTTTTGTAGTAAGGATAAGTTTATAATTGGCAACATAGTGGATTCAATGTTTATTATCGTAATGGGCAAGAAATTATATAGCTATTGGAATGCAAAAGGATATAATAAAAGTGTATGAAGATGGTACTTTTAGACCTTCTAATAAGCTGACTCGTGCTGAAATGGTTGTTTTAATATTACGAGCTTTTGACATAGAAGAATCAAAAGAAAGAAAATTGAGCTTTGCAGATACAGAAAAAATATCAAACTGGTCAAGAGGTTATGTAGAAAAAGCTATAGAACTTGAACGACCTATTCTAAATTGACCACTTGAAAAAGAGGCATTAAATATTTTCAAGATAATTAAACCATTTTGCAGAAACTCTAATCCCCTTTGTGGTTCATCTTTAACTTGAAAAAAACAAACTACATGGAATAGTATTGTTATTAAAATAGAAATTGAGAAGACTCCAGATGAAAAATGTGCAAATGACAAATTCTTTAAATGATTAGTTCTAAGCAAGGATTAGGTATTCGACGAAAGAAGCAGATGCAATGATATAGCCTATTGAACGCCGTTTGTCAAGATAGTTGTCGAAATTTTTTAAATAAATTTTAAAGCAATATGTAAAATTATATATTTTAAAGAATATAAATGCTTTTGTATCAATTTAGGTTAAATATATTATTTTCTTTATTTATTATTAATTAATGTTTGTATAAAGATACAAGCATATAGTATTAAAATGTAGTATGTATTAAATAATGTAAAAATGCTTGTGCATTTTTTGTTTTTATTGGGGATCTGCGCGATATCCCCAAACCCCTTCCGCGTGAAGAATAAAAATAAATTTTAAACCCCAAAAATTTATTTTTATTCTTTGTATTAGCTACCTGCAAGCCTTGACTTTTAATACCTCTTGTTCGTCTTTTATTGGGTTTAAAGCTAC
>VLTH01000002.1:2666842-2892923 GCA_008125075.1 Acetivibrio alkalicellulosi
CTGGAGCTATTGCTGCAAACAAATCACTGTGTTTGGTGCCAAGGTACCATGTTCCATAGCCACCCATAGAATACCCTGTAAGATATACCTTGTTTTTATTAATGTTGTATGCTTTTTTTACAAGATTTATTACCTGAAGTACATCTTTTTCTCCATCATTTTGATAGAAAGTTTCACTTCCAGGATTACCATGCCTTCCACATGGTGCAACCATTATTACTCCATTTTTTTCGCAGGAATTTAAATATGCACCATGGGCTGGGGAGAAAGGTGATAAGTATGCCATTTCTCCCATGCCATGAAGCATAACTACGAGAGGATATTCTTTTGAAGGATCGTATCCTGAAGGCACATATATAATATATGAGTCTATTTTTCCATCTATTTCAGATTTGTATGCTCTTTCAAACAACCCTGTTATTCCGTCAAAAGCGTCTTTCCCTTTTAAAGTATTTTCTACGATTTTTTGAATTGTTCCATTATGGATAGTTTCGGAAAATGCTGCCATATTATAAACAGCTGGAACAATATAAGGCTTGTAGGATGAAAAAATATTTCCTTTTAATATTTCAGACATATAGTATTCATATCTCTTTAAAAGAAGCATTCCATCGGTATTATCCTTTATACCATTCTTTTTTAAAACTTTCATAGAGTCTGAGATTATGTTTTCTGTTTTGACTGAGGTTTTAAATTTTGTTCTACCTCTGCATAATAAACTGTTTCTTTTGGCATCTGCATTTCCATATTGCATTAACATTAAAGACATTGTAAACAAAACAAGAATTGCAAGTACTGATTTTTTACTCATAATAGATTTAGCCTCCTCATTAAATTTTTTTTGTAAACTATATAAAGAGCGCTCCTTTTAATTGATATTTTATTTAACACTTTGTCAGTTGTAAAGATATGTTTTGTCACTACAAGTGTGCGTTTTGTCATTAATTCTTTTCTAGGATCATTTGACCGGGTGCAGTTTTTGCACTTCAAACCTTTGGAGAAGCTCTTAACTTTAATCCTCATTTTTATATTATTGTGACAGATGGTTGTTTTTGTAGTAAGGATAAGTTTATAATTGGCAACATAGTGGATTCAATGTTTATTATCGTAATGGGCAAGAAATTATATAGCTATTGGAATGCAAAAGGATATAATAAAAGTGTATGAAGATGGTACTTTTAGACCTTCTAATAAGCTGACTCGTGCTGAAATGGTTGTTTTAATATTACGAGCTTTTGACATAGAAGAATCAAAAGAAAGAAAATTGAGCTTTGCAGATACAGAAAAAATATCAAACTGGTCAAGAGGTTATGTAGAAAAAGCTATAGAACTTGAACGACCTATTCTAAATTGACCACTTGAAAAAGAGGCATTAAATATTTTCAAGATAATTAAACCATTTTGCAGAAACTCTAATCCCCTTTGTGGTTCATCTTTAACTTGAAAAAAACAAACTACATGGAATAGTATTGTTATTAAAATAGAAATTGAGAAGACTCCAGATGAAAAATGTGCAAATGACAAATTCTTTAAATGATTAGTTCTAAGCAAGGATTAGGTATTCGACGAAAGAAGCAGATGCAATGATATAGCCTATTGAACGCCGTTTGTCAAGATAGTTGTCGAAATTTTTTAAATAAATTTTAAAGCAATATGTAAAATTATATATTTTAAAGAATATAAATGCTTTTGTATCAATTTAGGTTAAATATATTATTTTCTTTATTTATTATTAATTAATGTTTGTATAAAGATACAAGCATATAGTATTAAAATGTAGTATGTATTAAATAATGTAAAAATGCTTGTGCATTTTTTGTTTTTATTGGGGATCTGCGCGATATCCCCAAACCCCTTCCGCGTGAAGAATAAAAATAAATTTTAAACCCCAAAAATTTATTTTTATTCTTTGTATTAGCTACCTGCAAGCCTTGACTTTTAATACCTCTTGTTCGTCTTTTATTGGGTTTAAAGCTACTTCTTTAATTGGCTCCCAGTCTCGTATAGGTTTTTTCCATCGTTCAGGATGCAGTTTTCTAGCTGCTTCATATACTTTCTTTCTCTTCTCTAATATTTCTTTTACTTGCCCTGTATGTACTGAATTTGGTGTTGTAAATTTTATACTGCTGTGATAGTGTTCATTATTGTACCAATTTACAAAATCATTAACCCATTTTCTTGCTTCGTTAATGGTATTAAAACCCTCTTTAGGATAGCTAGGTCGATATTTACATGTTCTAAATAATGACTCTGAATACGGATTATCATTGCTAACTCGTGGCCTAGAATATGAGCTTATAATACCTAAACTTTCTAACTTGCTTTTTAATGTGAAGGCCTTCATCGCTGGACCATTATCTGAATGTAATATCAATGGTTTATTTCTAACTCTTTCTGATGTAACACTTCTCTCAACTAGTTGAGAAGCATATTCTCCTGATTCTTCTGGCCATACTTCCCATCCTACTATCTTTCTACTAAATATATCTATTATCATATATAATTTATAGTATAGTCCTCTTATTGCTGTATTTAAATAAGTTATGTCCCATGACCAAACCTCATTAGGAGATTTTGCTATATATGTTTCTGGTGCTTTAGGCTTTGAAGGTGGTTTGCTACGTCCTCTATTATGTTGCATATTTTCATTTCTTAATATTCTATACATAGTTGACTCAGAAGCAATGTATACTCCCTTATCAGCAAGTGCTGGCACTATCTGTGATGGTGGTAAATCAACAAACTCTGGTGAATTTGTAATTCTTAATACAGATTTATATTCAGCTTCTGTTAATTTATTTACAGGTTCAGGTCTATCTGCATACGGTCTTTGATCTTCCTTAATGTTGTTTCCTTCTACCCATCTTTCATATGTTCTATCAGTTATTCCTGCTATTTCGCATGCTTGTTTTAATCTTGCTCCATTTTCTCTTGCTTCATTTATTAATTCTATTATTGTTTTGCGTTCCGATAAGGTTGTTAATCTTCCTCTTCCCCCCGGAACGCTTGTAACTTTTTTTTGAGTACCAACAAAGCTGCTGCTTCAGCTAATGCTTTATCCTTTCTGTTTATCTCCTTTTCAAGAGTTTTAACTTTTTTCTTTTCCTTGAGTAGTTCTTCCTTTATTTCTTTAACTGGCTCTGGTTCTTTATCTAGAGCAGATGCAAAACACTTTTGCCACATTTTAACTTCTTGTGCATATAGACCATTTTTTCTACAATACTCATTTAATTCATATTCAGACAGTGTATAAGTTTCTACAACAATCAGGAACTTGTCTTTTGATTTATTTATCTTTTTATTGTTTTTATTTAATTCTTTTGCTTTCCAAGTACTCAAAGTACTTGTGGGTATACCTGTTTCATTTGCAACTTCTGATAATGGCATGTTATTAGGTGGTAATATTTTAGCCAAAATCGCTTCTCTTTGCTCTTTAGAATATGTTTTGTTATTTTTGTTATTTTTAGGCATAGTCGTCGTCTCCTTTTTATCTCTTTATTGAGCTTAACACATTTTTTACCTTACGACAACTATTTTAACACAGGGGGTGAAAAGGTTATTGTGAAAATAGGAGGAGTAGTTTTTGAGTAAAAGAGTAGAATCCAGAATTAAGTAATACGCTTTTTTTAATGCTAAATAATAGACTTAAGTGGTAAATTATGATAAAATATGTCTAGTTAAATTATAATGGGTATGTACGAAATAGGTTAATATAACAAATGTCCAGTAAAGGGGTTACTGAACATTTGTTCGGAGACAAATAAGTTCTGTAAAATATGCCGAAAGGAGACGTGCGTCCATGCGCTTATTCTTTATTGAGCTGGGCTTTGAAGTTGTAATTATTTACATTTGTATATAAGTGATAACTGAAGATATTTTATATTATGGACAGGAGCGTGAATCAGATGAAAAAGTCGATTTGCATAGTTTCATTGATAGCTATTATGACAATTTTCATTGTCGGATGTCAAAAAGAAAATGCAGAGCAAAATAAGTCAACTATACCTAGTCAAAGTACCACAAGCATTGAATCTGAAGTACCGATGTTTATTGACGTTAAGGATGCCTTAGCAATTTTGAAGCAAAGGCCTGTTGGTACTGATCCATGGAAGATATATTATGCCGGCTGTGATTATATTTTTGCGACTTATAATTTTGGAGTAGAACTCATATTTAGATACAATATAAAAGAAAATACTATTGACCAAGCACTTGATGTAAGTTGCTTGCATAAAGATATTAAGGAGCCTTCTTCTACAAACTTCTTTTTTACTACTGATGGATTAGTGGCTTTTTTCGTTGTTGGGAAATCCATAAACTACAAATCAGAAGTCTCTCAAAATTGGTATAAAGCCGAGTTTGAAAAGAAAAGCATTGAACTGGTGACAAAAAAAGATGAAGATTTTAAACTGCCATCGGATATGGAATATTATAAACAAGAGAAGTATGGCACAGCCGCACAAAAATATCTTGAAAAATCTAAAGAAAACCCATCTTTGCCGAAAGTGCCTGATTGGAGCACAGTTGCTCAAATCGACAACGATACATTTTGCATTATTATGTTGAATGATACTAAAAATGGCTCGCCGGGAGCCGGATATTATTACTTCAAATTTATTGTCGTTAATGTGGCTCAAAATAAAATCTTACAAGAATATCGGATAGATTCAGCCGAATAGTATAAGCATAATGCGAAGTATAAGTTGGTCCTTTGGAGGAAGAACAGGCTGAACTTCAAAGCGAGATGGAAATAGTGGCTGAAATGATTCAGCTGTGCATTAACGAAAACGCTCATGTTGCTCTAGACCAAACTGAATACCAAAAACGGTATGAGACCCTAGTGCACCGTTTTAATACCGCTAAAGCAAATTTAGAAACAGCATCTGGGAGGATTAAGGAAAAAGTAACCCGCCGTAAAACGCTAGAAACCTTCCTTCTAGAACTTAAAAAACAAGACGAACTGCTCACTGATTTTGACCCACTACTTTGGCACAGTTTAGTTGATTTTGTTACGGTTTACGCCAAGGACGACATCCGGTTTACATTTAAAAACAGTACAGATATAAAAACTTAAAAGCTATACTCCTCATCGACAACATATGTCTGTGAGGAGTTTTACAATTCAACATCAATTTCTTGCTTCAACTTATCAATTGGTACAAGAATATATTCTGAAGCAAAGTCATATTGGTAGAATACAGGTTTTGTAATCAGTTCGTCTAATACAATAAATCTATACTCTTGCTGTTTTTCAAAATAGATATCCTTACATAATAAGTGCCGATATCTATTTTCATATGATAGTGTTAGCGTCTCGTTGGTTCTTTTTTCTGTATTACCCGTAGCTAAATACATATACATTTGAAGCGTGTTACTGTCATAATTATAATAACGTATCTGATCACTGATGATTTGATGACCTTTGATAGCTTGGACTCCAGCAATAAATTTATCTGGTTCAAGAATAATCAGAGCATGTGTCGCCTCACTAAAATCCTGTTTTATACAGTTCAACTTGTCTATATGAAGAGATATTTTATATTTGTTAATACTTTCATAACTTGCGGTATCCTCACTTCCATAATGAGAGATACAAAATATTGGCATGTCATTTACGTCTTGAATTGATAATGTAAACATACAATTTGGAATTACTGCCTTAATCTCATTTGTCTCATAATCATACATTTTGGCACTTTCAGGTTTGAGTTTCATTTTTCCATCAAGAAGGTCACCTTGTCCTTTGTTATGTAATATTTTTTCCATTTTCACGTAAGTCTGTGAGGGTGCAAATCGAATCGACCCATTTACAATTTGCTTCAGATGCTCTTCTTTCCCGTACTTAATCATAAACAGCGGCATAATCATAACCTCCCAATTTTATTCCAGAAAATTTTCAATTAAAAATAGCTGGGCATTTCCCGACTTCGCATTTGAATACCTTTTTAGATTTTGCGTACCCCTATGCACAGTGCTTTTGAGAAGAATTAAATTGTATCAATTTCATAATGTTTATATCAATAATTACATCTGATGGTGTTGGCTTAACCATTTCAACCATCATTCTTATAATGTGCCTTGGTGTACGAAACTGTCCGTTTGTTCCTGCCGTTGCAACTTTGGAAAGAAGATACTCATACAAATCTCCTTTGCTGTCTCTATCCTCCATTGGAAGTCCATCAATACCATCTACTATCCTTGATAACATCTGGGGAGTTGGTATTTTAAACATTGCATCCCCCCATGTATTTTGAATACGCAGAATCCCCACTTTTATGAAGTCCTTTTATAAATGGAAATACTTCCTCTGTAACGCTACGGTACATATCTGAAGCTTCAATATTTTTAAATTTACTCCACCTTAAATACTGTAACTCTTTTGAGAAAATACCCTCATAAAGTACATTTAGAAATTCAGCTTCCTTTTCTTTTGTTTCTTCTATTTCATCAAGTTTTTTTATAAATATAAGATATGTAAACTGTTCTATAACTTCAAGAGGATTGGTAATACCCCCTGTCCAAAAGGTTTCCCAAATTCTATCTACTTTATTTCTCAATTCACCTGTCAACACTATAACATTCACTCATTTCTGTAAAATAATTGTCTTATGTGGCTTATTATACATTATATAAAGTAATAAAAACAATGCTTTCAAAAAAAGAAAACATCAATACTTCACCAAATTTTGCACCAAAGGTATATTACTAACTTACTTAAATAGTTTCTATTTATAAGTGACTTATTTATTGGATAAATCGTTTTGTTTTTCCTTAACCTTTTTAATTATTTCTTTTACTGTTTCATCTAATTCGCTACCCATTTTTTTGAACTCCAAAGGAAATTCATCTTGCATAAAGTACATAAGTGCATAATAAACAGGTTTATATCTCTCCTTAATGTTGTGTGAGTTTTCTTTAAGTAATCTTAGTAAACTCGAATATTGCTTTTTAGCCATCAGATCCAAAAAATAGTTTGTTATTTTTTCGCTTTCTAATTCATGGGGCTCTAGCTTATTAAGAAATCTTTCGAATTCAAATATAGATTTATCAAATCTATCAAGCTCTAGGTACATTAATCCTAAATTCGCTAGTCCATATATATTTCCTCTCTCTACTGCCTTTTTATAATACTTTTCTGCTTTTTTATACTCTTTATAGACTTTATAATATAATATTCCTAGGTTATTTAAAGCACCTACATTCCCTTGTTCTTCTGCCTTTTTATAATACTCTTCTGCTTTTTTATAATCTTTATATATATCATCATATAATACCCCTAGGTCTAATAAAGCACGTACATCTCCTTGCTCTTCTGCCTTTTTATAATACTCTTCTGCTTTTTTATACTCTTTATATTCATTTTTATATAATATCCCTAGATTTAATAAAGCTTTTACATCTCCTTGCTCTTCTGCCTTTTTATAATACTCTTCTGCTTTTTTATACTCTTTATATTCATTTTTATATAATACCCCTAGGTTTAATAAAGCACCTACGTCTCCTTGCTCTTCTGCCTTTTTATAATACTCTTCTGCTTTTTTATACTCTTTTTTCTCAACATGATAAAATCTTCCAAGCTCATATGATGCTATATGATCACCACTTTTTGATAATTGAATTAATTCACTTTCAGACATTATTCTATACTTATCTTTTGTATAAAGACCTATCTCTTCAAATAAATCAGGAGAGTTATCTTTAAAATACTCTTTTGATTGGGTAAGAAACTGTCTTTTTGAAACATTATCTAAATGCTTGGTTTCTGCTAAAGCTATAGTCATATTGTAGGCATGTTGAACGTCTAATTTTCCTTCTTTCATATATTCTAAATGAATTTGAACTCTACTTGATATTTCATCTCTATTACACCATTCTTCCAAAAAACGAGATATCCATTTTACTCTTTCTATATCTCTTTTTTTTCCACATCGCATTAAGTACCAAATGTTTAAAAATCTTTCTCTGATGCTGTATAAAATATTTTCACCTATTGTTTCTTTTAAAATTATGTTGTTCCTGCTAAGTATTCCAAGTTCTTTTTCAACTTCCTCTTTATTAAGTCTTGTTTTTTTTAGTATTTCATCAATCAAGATTTTATCCCAATTCAAAGCAATTGCATTAACTATAGGCTGTTGAACTCCTTTTAAATCATCCATTCGGTGCTTATAAAGAGGTGTAACCTTATCTAAGAGCAAATCAAGATTTTTGTAAGAAGTGTGGCTAGTATCAGTATCAATTAATATGTCATAGAGTAAAACTATAGTTCTCGGAACTCCACCTGTAAGTCTTCTTAGTGTTTCAATTTTAGATGAATTTTCATTTAATATTTTATTAATATCTTTACTATCTCTATTTTTCCCTAAACTCATTAAAAGACTTTCAGTATCTTTTTTACTTAATTCCTTCAATTCATAAGTCTCAAAAAACTCAAAAAAAGGTTGTAAATATTCACATGATACTTCCATAATGTTTGCAGAACCACCAATTATCCATATATCAGCACTCGTTGTTAATACCTCTCGAAGTCTCCTGTTTTCAATTTCTGAAAATTTGTTTAATATCTCATCAAAATTATCTATAAAGATAATAAGCTTCTTATTATTTATGTTTAAATATTCTTCAATTTTTTCAAAAACCTTCGGTTCATTGGCTTCTTCATCTATAATTTTATAGACTTCTTCTGAAATGCCTTTAAAAACCTCTATATCATTCAAATACTCCACAAGTTTTTCCCAAAAACTCAAAAGTGAATAAACTCCATATAACTCTTCATTAAATAAAACAGGAACCATATTTTTAAGCTCTTCATTCCTCTTTATCTCATAACAAAGCCTACAAAGTAAAGTGGTTTTTCCTGTCCCCCTTTGACCTTGAATTATTATGTGCTGTGGAGGATTTATCATTTTCTTTGAATTTAAAATCCTTTTTAAAATATTATTATATTCATTTGTTCTTATAACAAAACCATCTATAAGGCCCTGTTCTGTAAGATTACCTGGATTATATATGCTAGTTATATTTTGCAACATGTTCAAACCACCACTTCTTTAATATTGGAGAAATAAAAGCATACTTATCCTCACTATCAATAACATTCATTATATAACCTTCGTACTTAAGTAAATTAATTATATCACCTAATTTATTACTTAATCCTTCATCCTCTGAAACTCTCTTTATTTCTAAAAAATCAACTTCTTTATTTTTGCTAAGAATATTTAAAATTTTAATTGCAAAATTTACTTCATTTTTATCATTAAATGAAGTATTTAGCCTGTCCTTCCAGTGAACAAAGTAAATATTTCTTGAATTAATTATGTTATCAATAGCCTTATCAACAAAATCATTTGTAACTTTT
Organism: Acetivibrio alkalicellulosi; assembly: GCA_008125075.1. Taxonomy (GTDB): domain Bacteria; phylum Bacillota; class Clostridia; order Acetivibrionales; family Acetivibrionaceae; genus Herbivorax; species Herbivorax alkalicellulosi. Next base: position 2,676,201 of record VLTH01000002.1, read on the forward strand.
TTTACTCCTTCATGTCTGCAAATATTATCAGTTTCGTTAACAATTATTTGAATAAAAAAAGGAACCAAAAAGTCTATTTTATCTAAAATATAATCAATTATCTCGTTGGGGAAATTTGTTTCTAAGTTTTCAATAAGTTCTTTTGTGAAATGCTTTCCCTGTAGCCTATCAAAAGGTTTTATTTCTAATATATCCAGATCATTTATCGTTGAGCTACATCCCATCTGACTTGCAATATTTTCTAGTCCTATTGATCCTGCATAAACAAAATATATTTTTTTTGCAAGGAATTTCTGTCGAAGTTCTCTGTTTTTTTCTAAAAATTGCACAGCACTTTCCTCGGATTTATATTTCTTAATATTCTGCACAGCTTGTGCAAATTCGTCAATCATAATTATAATATTAAAATCCATATCAAGCTTTTCTATTAAATTTTTAAGACACATATAGTAGTCTATTTCATCCTCGCTACTTTTATTGTATTTTATAGAGCACTCGTTAATTGATATTTCAACTTTATTAAATAATTGTGTGATTTTATCTTTGACTACAGATGTCTTATGTTGAAGTTTATAAAAAGTTTTACGCATTTCTTCAACAATTCTTTTGAAGAAATCATTTTCTTCTTTAACAGACTCAGTAATAACGTAAATTGAATTGTAATTATCAATCGGGTTTTCTTCTATGTAACTAAGAATGGAACTTTTTCCTACTCTTCTAGGTGCTGAAATAAGAATATTACCCCTTCTTATTTTTTCCCAAAAATCATCTACTATTTCTTTTCTTACAAAAAAGTTTTCTTCTCCTCTTGCTACCTGTCCAGTAGTTATATTTAATCCCATAACTAAACCCCCATTCATTTTAATAACTAATCAATAAAAAGATGTCTAAATTATAACAAATATTTCTTTATAACATAACTAATACTTAAAGGGGTAAAGGGGTCAAAACTAATTATTTTTTTATGTAATTAGCCTAGTTTTAGAATTAGCTAAAGTATACTTTGTCATTATTTTGTAGCAGTTGTTCATCAAATCACAGTAATATTTTATTAGAATCCTTATACTACTATAACAATAAAAAAACTAAACCCAAATTGCAAAAATTTGCTTATCTATGTTTTTAATTAACTTACTTTTGTATTCTTTATTTTCATTCTTGTCATATATCACAAGATATCCTTCATGTAAATTTTCAAGGCTTAAATATCCTTCCAGTTGCTCAATACCTTTTTTATGATATTCTTCTCCACGCCATATTTTAAGTTCAATAATGTACTTTTTGTCGCCGTAAGTAATTACAACATCCTGCCGTTGTTCAAACCCTGTATGGCTCTCTACAAAATAAAATCCCTTACCATTTATTATTGGTTTAAAAAATGCTAAAAGCAAAAGCCTACCCTGTCTCTCAATAAATTCTTTATCAAATTTACTATAAACACTCTTCATGTATTCTTGATATTTTAATAATGCTTTTTTAATATCAAGGTTACCCTTTTCATCTTCATACATGCCTATAGTACTATAGTCTGATAGTTCCCTGCCTATATCTTCAAGTTGCTTTTTGGCAATCATATAATTGTACAAAACAATTTCATATATTTTATTGTGAACAGTCAATCTGCCGTTACTGTTTTTTAATATGCCATACATAATACCTAAACTGTGGGCATGGACATTATATTGAATGACTTTATTATTAACAATTAAGCTAAATATAGTATTGTAGAGTTCTTTATGATTTTCAATATTTTTAATAAGGTCATCAAACAATGTATTGTTTTCTTCTGTTAACATTTTTGTAGCTTCTTCAATTCCTTTTAGTGACCAATCCTTATTTAGCTTTTCATCAACAATTTTGCAAACTTTACTTACTAGAAACGGATATCCACTAGTGTATTTATAAATTTCTTTGCTGACTTTATCAATATCCATTGCTGTATTATGATCTTTTTCATACTCATTTAGCATTGATGATATTTCTTCAGAACTAAAACTCATATCAACATCAAAGTCAGCTGCAATATTCCAAGGTGAGTTGAATTTTTTCTCACTATCGGGTCTTAGCTTTATTTTTAAATTTTTAACATCATATACTCCTGCAAGTATTACACTTTTAAATGTACTATCTCTACCTTTTTCTCTATCAAGATATTTATTTCGTAGCATACCAAGAAAATTTAAAAATAATTGATTATCACTGCTTTTATCAACTTCATCTATTAAAATTATAATGTCTTTACTGGAATTTTGAGATAATTGAGTTATTTTTCTTGATAACTCTTCAAACCCATCTAAGTCTTTTTTGAATTCTTCCCAATCTTTAATAATACTTTGATCAACTTTATTTTGAATTAATCTCCTTGAAACTAATCTAATGAATACTTCTACAAAAGCCTTTTCGCTGGTAAAAGCATTATCACCAATACCTTCAAAGCTAATATCTATAACAAGGTATTTATCTTTTAATCTATCATAGATATTTGAAAGGATTGTTGTTTTACCGTATTGTCGTGCTCTGTTTATGGTGAAATACTCTTCCTTTTCTATAAGTTTTATAATTTGATTTATTTTTTTGCTTACATCAACTACATAATGCTTTCTTCCAACACATACTCCAGTTATATTAAATTCTTTCATACTTACAAAGACCTCCACAGAAATAATATTCTCTATTAAGTATTATAACCATAAATAATATGGATTACTAGAAGTATTGCATTCTTAGCTCTTTTATTACATAGGAATTAATATGATGATGATCTAGAGTTACAAACTTAGAGCCTCTTAAACATGCTATTTTTTATCAGTTATTTATAAAATAATGACTTAAGTCACTATTTTTCATAATTATAAAATGATATAATTAGAATCAAAAAATATCATAGTTTTAATATATCACTCTTCTCAAAAAGCGTCTTATAACTTAAGCGTTATTAGACACTTTTTGAGAAGAATAGTACGCTCATGCATTAAAAATAATCACTCAAAGATAGAATAACTATGATATAAATATTTATTTTTTTAATTGAAGGGGGATAATTATAATGAAAAAAAAATTTATACTTGTGGCTATTGTACTACTTAGTTTTCTAGCGTTAAAATCTGTCGCTATTGTTTACGGAAATGATTTGACTATATGGGAAAAAAACAATACTGTTCAAGTTTACAAGCTTTTTTCTATTACAAAAGGTGAAAACACTTATATTGCAGTTGGTGAAAATGGTTATATTAAAACTTCTATTGACAGGCAAAATTGGGTAAGTAGAAATTCTAATGTTCCTTATGATTTGTTAGACGTTACATATGGAAACCCAGGTTTTGTAGTAGTACATGAAAAAGGAATAATTTTCTCTAGTGATGCAATCTCATGGAGTAAAGTTTTAGATACATCTAATAGTATTACCGCTGTTGCTTGGAATGGAAATTTGTATGTAGCTGTAGGGAATAATGGACAAATTTTTATTTCAACAAATGGTGTAGAATGGAACAAATCAAAGTTTGTTCACTCTGGCAATTTCACTTCTATTGCTAGTAATGGCCACGACTTTGTTGCTGTAGACGACAAAGGAATAATAATATATTCAAATGATGGCGAAAACTGGACAAGTATTAGAGCAGACGGCTATTTTGGTAAATTAAACTCAGTTTTTTGGGATTCAAATCGTTTTATCATTACTGGTGATTTAGGTTATGTATCCAGTTCAAAGGATTTACTAAAATGGACGCGTTTAAACTCAAATCTGTCAATAAATAATCCAGTTGGCGAAAATACTTCTTTATTACGTCACATGGCATATGATGGAGAGTATTACTATATACTTTTAGGAAGAACAGGTATACTTAAAACTAATTTTACTGATTATTGGATCCAGTCTTACTCTGGTATGAATCTAAATAATATAGTCTTTTATGATGGCTATTTGCTTGGAGCAACTAGTTTTGGAAATGTTACAGTAAAAAACATTAACTCAAACTCATGGGAACCATATACTAGAGTGTATAACTCAAATTTTAGTTCTATAGCTTGGAATGGACAAAGATATGTAGTTACAGGAGGGATAATAAATCCAAATGGAAGCATTAGTTCAAGTGGAATTTGGACTTCTGAGGATGGATTATCATGGGATTGTGTTCATCCTGAATCTTATACGTTAGAAGGTGTTATATGGGATGGCAAACAATTCATTGCTTTTGGTTATAAAACCATAATGAGATCAACTGATGGATTGGTTTGGGAAACTGATACTAATGACTTTGATAATAGAATTTTGTCAATCGAATACAATGGAAGCAAATATGTTGCAACAGATGTTATTGGTAACATATGGAATTCTGATGATTCTGTTAATTGGAAAATTGTTTTAAGTCTTAAAGATAACAACTTTATCAGTGATGTTAAGTGGGATGGTAAAAAGTTTGTTGGTGTAGGTACTCAAATATATACCTCCTTAGATGGAGTTAATTGGATGAAATGTCTTGATAATGATAATTTACCTAAAGGCAACGCATATCTTACATGGTTAACAAATATTGAATTTAACGGCAATACCTATGTAGCCGTAGGGCTTTATGGAACAGTTGTTACATCTCTAAATGGGCTAGATTGGGAAGTAATAGATTTAGGTACTTCTACAAGCTTTTATACTATATGTTGGGATGGAGAAAACTTTATTTTACCTAGTGATGGAGTTTACTATACATCAAAAGATGGTACCAACTGGACTAATAATAGTTATATTGGCAAAGATATCCTTGATATAATTAGAACTGAAGGCAAATATATTGCTATTGGAAAAAATAATTTGATACTAACTGGCAAAGATTCAAAAATAATAGATATATACTTATCGACAAATAGAGTTGTAAAGCCCGAAGGCAGTATTTTTGTTTTAAATTTATACGCAGTACTTGATAATGGTAAAACAGAAAATATATCAAGGCTAGCAAATTGGACTTCAAGTAATTTATCAGTTGTTTCTATAAATTCAGGACAAGGAACAATACTCCAGCCTGGGAAAGCTTTTATAACAGTTACATATGAAGATTTTTCTAAGACAATTGATGTTTTGGGTATAAAAGGTAAAATAATAGAAATAACTGTAGGCAAACCTGTAATGACAGTAAGAGATTATTTATTCAGTAGGAATGCTAATATTATAGAGATTGACCCCGGGAGATCTACTAAATCTATTATCATAAATGGTAGAATGCTTTTACCCATAAGAGCTATAGTAGAAGAATTAGGAGGCCAAATAAAATGGGATGCTGCTACTAAGAAAGTTACTATTAGTATGTATGATCAAAATATTGTTTTAACTATAGATAAGCTTGAAGCAGAAGTAGATGGAGTAGTGAAAAAAATGGATGTGGCACCAATTTTGCATAACGGAAGAACAATGCTGCCTTTGAGATTTATATCTGAAAACTTAGGGTTAGAGGTAGACTGGGATCATGAAACTCAGACAGCATCCATAAAGAATTTTAATTTAGATTCTGACTATTAACTTTCACTTTGTTGTTAGATTCTAATAACATGCTATTTTTTATTATTTATAAAAACAATGACTTAAGTCACTATTTTTCATAATTTTTAAATGATATAATGAGAATCTAAAAATATCATAGTTTTAAAATGTTACTTTCTATATCACTCTTCTCAAAAAGTGTCTTATAGCTTAAGAGTTATCAGACACTTTTTGAGAAGAATAGTACCTCATGCATTAAAAATAATAACACAGAGATAGAATAATAAAAATGATAACTATGATGTAAATATTAATTAATTATTTAGGGGGAATTAAAATGGTAAAAATCAGTAAAAAAAGAATTTCATTGGCAATTGTATTTATTGTTTCACTTCTATTATTTTCTTTTATAGGAGCTAATACTTTTGCACAAACAACTCAATCGGAAGATGTAATATATTTCGAGGACAAAAATTTTGAACAACGGGTTCGCTATATAATTGGTAAGTCTGAAGGAGACATTTTAAAAAGTGACGTATTAGATATTTATGAATTAACCTACCAAAACTCTAAAAGTGTATTAGACATTTCTCCTTTGGAACATTTTACAAATTTAACCTATTTAGATTTATCTTTTAATAATATAAAAGATATTTCTGTTATCAGCAATCTAACAAATTTAACCCATTTAGATCTATACCATAACGAAATAAAAGATATCTCTCCTCTTTCTACTCTTACAAATTTAACCTATTTGGATTTATCTATTAATAAAGTAGTGGATATTTCTTCTATTGGTGATTTAATTAATTTGGAGCATTTACTGTTTAACGACAATAAAACTAATGACATTTCTGCCCTGAGCAATCTAACTAATTTAACACATTTAAATTTATCCTTTAATGAAATAGAAGATCTTTCTCCTCTTTCTACTCTTACTAATTTAAAACATTTAAATCTATCTTATAATAAAATGAATGATATTTCTGCTATTGCTGATTTAGTAAATTTAGAGCATTTAATTCTTTACGGCATTGAAACTAATGATATTTCACCAATTAGCAATTTTTTAAACTTAGAATCACTAATTCTATCACATACTAAAATAATTGATATTTCAATTGTTAGTAATTTTTCTACCTTAAAAACCCTGGTCTTATATAATTGTGAAATAAGTGACATTTCACCTATTGCTCATAACACAAACCTTTTAAATTTAGATTTGGCAATTAATAATATAGAAGACATTTCTGCTCTTAGTGAACTTACTAAACTAGAGAGCTTAAATCTAGATGCAAATATGGTACTATGTGATATTTCTTACCTTAGCAACCTTACTAATTTAAGCCATCTCCATTTAGGACATAATCGTATTAGTGATATTTCTGCTCTTAGTGAACTTACTAAACTAGAATTTTTAGATTTACAATATAATAGTATAAGTGATATTTCTCCTCTTAGTGAACTTACTAATATAGGTGTCTTATATATAAATGGAAATGAAATACTTAGTGATATTTCTTATCTTAGTAATCTTACTGATCTAGACTTCCTCTATTTATCAAATAATAATATAAGTGATATTTCTCCTCTTAGTGAACTTACTAAACTAGAATATTTATATTTAACCCACAATGAAATAATCGATATTTCACCCCTTGCTAACCTTGAACAGCTAGAAAGCTTAAATTGTGATTTTAATAATATAGAAGACGTTTCTCCTCTTACCAATCTTACTAATTTGATTTTCTTGTATCTGAATGGAAATCAAATTACAGATTTTTCACCTGTTTCTTCGGTCTATAATAATCTTATAGATAAAGACTTTTATCTAACTTTGCCAGGAGATCTAAATGGTGATGGTAAAATTAACTCTATTGACTTAGTTTTATTAAGAAGATATATATTAGGTATTATTGATATCCTTCCAGTTGAAGATGAGTTACATTCTGCTGATTTAAATAATGACGGAGTTATTAATTCAAGTGACTATATTATATTAAGAAGATATATCTTAAATATAATTAATGAATTACCTTTTTTAGATTAATGTATATACTATAAATTTTTCTAACTTATAAAGTTCATAAGAAAAGAGTCATTTATATTTTACAATGACTCTTTTCTATATTTTAATTATAAAAGAGTAATAAAACTTTTTTAAGGTCTCAATGGAAATTGAGATTTTCCTGGTATATTTGTTGTTTCAATTAGTTCTATATCTTCATCAATAAGTGTTTGCCCATACATATCTGTAATCCTAAAAGTAAATGGTCCACGTCCCATACCAGATTCTTTTACAAAATAGTTATAATACTCCCTTGGTACTTCTTCAAATTCACCTTCGGAATTTAAGTATTCAAATTTTGCTATAGGATAACGATGATTCCTAATTTGTACAGCTGTCCAGTATGGATTGCTTCCTATCTTGAAGTGATATATTACAGGACCTTCAACATCTGCTTCAACTATCCTCCAATAGATAGGTACCCTGCCTAAAATGGGGTTAGCAATAAGAGGAAATACACTTTCACTAAAGTCAATGTCTCCTGGATTTCCTTCAGGAAGCCTGTCTGTTATAATAACCCTTACAGTCCCGTCAGGCCCTGTAGCTTCAACACATGCTCCACTTATTTCAGAGTTACCATAGTCATATGTATTCATTGCAGCTACGTAGTAAATACCATTAATAGGTATTGCAGCATCAAATGAAGAGTTTCCACCACTACCATCAGTTCCGTAAAAAGTACCTCCTCCAATTCTAATCATGCCTAACACAGCGCGTCTCATTAAAATATAGTCTATAGAGTCAAGTACGTCATCTCCATTAATATCAGCAGCAATTTTCCCATATGAATCTTTAATTTCACTAATGCCCAATATGTGCCTTCTTAAAAGAACAAGATCTGTAGAGTTAATTTCTCCATCATGATTAATGTCTCCGTACCTGTGAGTCATAGGTATGTAGCCAGCAAATGAAAAGGTAGTCCACAATAAACTTAACACAGTTGCAACACACACAATTAATAATTTTTTCAACACAATCGCCCCCTTAATATTGTAAAATTAAACAAAAGTATAGTAATGAAAACAACAGAAGAACAAATTTTGATATTGCAAAGAAAATCTAAACATTTACACGTTTTATGCAGAAATGAATATAATAAAACTATATCTTAATTAAAATTATACCAAATAATAAATTTTTGTAAAGTTGATTAGAAAATTAAGGAGGAGTATTTACAGACTCTAAACTGCTAAACTTAAGTTTCTATAATATTTTTGAACAACTTTTGTTAAATGCATTCGAAAAATTAGATGCATGCAATAAATTAAAAAAAACATTACATGCACCTAACTTTGATTTATTAAAGATAAGTACTTTCTTTTTATATGAAACTCTTACCTAATGAATGGCTTAGAAATAACTTCATATTCTCAAGGGACAAAATCCCGATGTTTTAACGGGTTTTGGACGATGAGAATTGGATGTTATTTCTTAGCCATTACTAAAATGTTATTGCCTTTTTCATATTACGTACATACTCCACAACATGTGGAACACAATTTTCACCATATTGCCCTATAATCTTTACAATTGCACTTCCCACTATTACACCATCAGAATATTTTATCATTTCTGCTGCCTGCTCTGGTTTAGAAATTCCAAAACCAATGGCACAAGGAATATCTTTAACCTCTTTTACCACCTTAATCATTTCTTCCACCTTATTGCCAATATCCTGACGAACTCCAGTAACCCCCATTGATGATACACAGTATATAAATCCAGTTGCTTCTTTAGAAATTTTTTGTATGCGACTTAGAGAAGTAGGAGCAATCATTGATATAAACTCAACACCATACTTTGATGAGTAGGGAATAATCTCATCTTTTTCTTCAAATGGAATGTCAGGTATAATAACTGCTGAAACGTCAAGTTCTTTACATGCTTTCATAAACCTTTCTGTTCCGTAAGTAAATACAGGATTGGCATAAGTCATAAAAGCTAATGGAACATTACAAGTTCTACGAATATTTGAAACGGAATCAAATATTTTATCAGTGGTTGTTCCACCTGCTAGAGCACGATAGTCAGCTTCTTGAATCACAGGGCCCTCTGCCACAGGATCTGAAAAAGGTATTCCCAATTCAATTAAATCCGCACCTGCTTCAGCCATTTTTAATACCAATTCTTCAGTTATTTTAAGCGAAGGGTCACCTGCTGTAATAAATGGTATAAAAGCCTTCTTATTTTCAAAAACTTGTTTTAATCTACTCATAAATATTTTCCCCCTTGTAACGTGCTATTGCAGCAACATCCTTGTCTCCTCTTCCTGAAAGACAAATTACAATTATTTTATCTTTATCCATAGTAGGTGCAAGTTTTTTAGCATAAGCAACTGCATGAGAACTTTCTATTGCAGGAATAATACCTTCAATTCTTGAAAGATATTCAAAGGCTTCAACTGCTTCATCATCAGTTATTGCAACATATTCTGCTCTTCTAAGATCTTTTAAATTAGCGTGTTCTGGCCCTACACCTGGATAATCAAGACCAGCAGAAATTGAGTAAACAGGTGCGATTTGTCCATATTCATCCTGACAAAAATATGACTTCATTCCATGGAAAATACCAACAGTCCCCAATGTCATGGTTGCAGCAGTTTTTTCAGTATCAACACCATGCCCAGCTGCTTCACAACCAATAAGCCTTACGCCTAAATCATCAATAAAGTCGTAAAAGAGGCCTATGGCATTGCTACCGCCTCCAACACAGGCCATTAAGACATCAGGCAAGCGTCCTTCTTTTTCTAGTATTTGTTTTTTAACTTCTATACCAATAATACTTTGAAAATCTCTTACAATAGTTGGAAAAGGATGAGGCCCCATTACAGACCCTAGTACATAGTGAGTATCATGAACTCTGTTAGTCCATTCACGCATTGTTTCATTTACTGCATCTTTTAAAGTTTGTGTGCCACTTGTAACTGCATGTACCTTTGCTCCTAAAAGCTCCATTCTATATACATTAAGTGCCTGTCTCTCAGTATCCTCTTTACCCATAAATATCTCACATTTCAAACCTAATAGGGCTGCTGCTGTTGCTGTTGCAACTCCATGTTGCCCTGCGCCTGTCTCTGCAATTACACGAGTTTTACCCATATATTTAGCAAGCAGTACCTGTCCTAATACGTTATTGATTTTATGAGATCCTGTATGATTTAGATCCTCACGCTTAAAGTAGATTTTAGCGCCACCTAAATCTTTGCTCATTTTCTCTGCATAATAAATAATTGACGGTCTACCTGCATAGTTTTGAAACAATTCATTTAACTCAGTTACAAATTTCTCATCATTCTTAAAATAATTGTATGACTTTTCAAGTTCATTAACTGCATTCATAAGTGTTTCAGGAATATACTGTCCACCATGAATTCCAAATCTCCCCTTCGACATAAAAACCCCTCCTTTTAGGAAAACTTTATTTTAAAACCAGCAAACCTACTCAAAGATACCTCTTTAACTCTAATTAAGACAGAGTTCTAAAAACCCAGATGTTTAACTTCTGCCAGCTTAATCCTAAATTTTTAAACTAAAAAAGCTTTTATCCCATAAAAGGGACAAAAGCTATAGCTTCTGCGGTACCACCCAAATTGACGATAAACGCCCACCTTAGTAAGTATACTATCATATACACTCTCTGATAACGGACAGAATCTCCCGTAAGCGCCTACTTTTAAAATTTCGGGCTTCCCTCACAAGTCCATTCAGAATAACACTTGTAACTACCTTTCAGCAAAATAGTAGCTCTCTTTTATACAAAAAATTATTCTTACTATTCTTGATCATCGGTTTATACTATTGCTAAAATTATAGCACCATAATATGCTTTTGTCAAATGCAATTGATGTAAATTTGTTCCACTAACCTTTCCCTCTAAAACCAAATACACATCCACATATTCCTCCAACTAAGTGAGTCAATTGAGAAATGTTATCTCTTACAAACACACCATTTAGAATTTCTCTTCCCAAATAAATAACAATAACAAGTAGCAATGTGACAGGAATAGTTCCCTTTTGGATATTTACAAAAGAGCTTAATAAAATAAGCATAAAAACAATGCCGCTTGCACCTAAAAGTGCAACATTTTTAAATAGAATAATATTTAATAAACCGGTGACTAGAGCTGTTACAGCTATCATCCCAAGCATTTTTTTTGACCCATATTTTTCTTCTAACATTGGACCTAGTATAAGAATCAATAAGAAGTTATTTATATAGTGAGCCCAATTAGCATGACCTAATACATGTCCAAAAAGCCTTATGTAAGAAAATACGTCCAGAAAACTGCTTCGATAAACTGAAAAGAATCTTATTGTCAAATAGTTTCCCATAAGTTCATGTACTGCCACTACTCCTAGAGCTAAAAATGTCAGTGTTAAAATTACAGGTGAATTATAATTAAAGCGTTTTAACATAACATCCTCCTAGTAAATTAAGAATCCTAGTTATCAATAATGCACTGTTTGTACTCATCGTCAATTATTTTCTTCATCTTTTCAATAGTGTCCTCTATTTTATCATTAACTATAATGTACTTGTATTTTTCAGACATTTTCTCTTCATAATCATATCTTGCAAGCCTAGCTTCAATTCTTTGTTCACCTCTAGATATTAACCTTTCAATTAGCTGTTCTTTTGAAACAGGTTTTAAAAAGATAGTTATTACATTATCTAAGCTTTTCACTAAAACTTGTGTCCCATCAACATCAATATCCTTAATTAGTATTTTTCTTTTTTTAAGTTTTTCTTCAACTATCTTCTTAGGCGTACCATAGTAAAATCCATGTACAATTTGATATTCAATTAATTGATTATTTTCTATCATTTCTTCAAACTCTTCTTTTGAAATAAAAGTATAGGGCTTGCCTGGTTCTTCACCAGGCCTCATTTCTCTTGTAGTAATTGTAGGCATCAATTCCATGTTGGGATTTTCCTCTAGTATTCTGTTTATAACTGTATTTTTACCAACTCCCGAACTTCCTGATAATATAACAAGCATTAAAAACACATCCTTCTTATTTATTACTTTTATTTACTCTATATGAATTTCTAAATTCCAATAAATGTTTAGATAGTACTATTATAGTTCCTGTCAAAGGAACACCTATTATCATTCCAATAATACCAAATGCATTACCAAATAACAATACTGAGAAAATAACCACCAATGGATGAAGGCCTATGCTACGTGACATAATCTGAGGAGATACAAAACTAGACTCAACCTGCTGAACAATAATTATAAGTATAATAACCCATAAAGCTGATATAGGATTGTTCATCAGCGCAAGTATAACAGGTAGTATTCCTCCTACCCATGGGCCAAAATATGGTATAATATTGGTAAGTCCTGCTACAAGTCCAATTGTAATAGAATAGGGTACACCTATAATTCTACAACCAACACCTGTTAATACTCCTACAAAAGCAGCCACAATTAACTGTCCTCGTATAAATCCTCCTATAACTGCGTCTATTTCACCTGCAATAGTATTAATTTTTTCACGTGCTCTTTTATTTAGAGGCTTCATAAAGAAATTTATTAGTTTATCTTGATCTTTTAAGTAATAAAATGTAATAATAGGCGTTAATACTATATCTAATAATGTACTGGTTGTTTCTAATAATACATTTGATAGTTGACCAAAAGCATTTCTTAAAACATCAAATATTCTTTTTAGTTCTCCATCTAGACTTATCTCTTTTAGTTCACTATCCATATTTAAATAGTCGTAAACCTCTTTTGGTACAAACCACAACTCTCTTTCTTTAAAGTCATCTATTAACTTTTTTATGTAATCAATAATAATAGGTATTTCATCACTTATAAACACAGATATGTCTTTATAGAATTTTGGAATAATTATTATAGATGCTGAAATTAAAACAATAAAGATGCCTAAAAAAACAATAAGTATTGCATAAATCCTTTTTATTCCCTTTCTCACAAGAAAACTTACAACAGGACTTAATGCATATGCAGCAACTAGAGCATAAATAAATGGCATTATTACATTGGTAATGCTTCTACCAAAAAATAATACAATTATTAATATCAAAACAATCAATGCTATATCTAATAATATATTCCGTCTGTTCTTTGATATATTAATCATTAGAACTCCTTTTTAGTTGACTTTGTGTAAAAAAAAGCAAAATACATTAATAATTATACTGATGTTTTACTTATATATCAAGGCCTTTAATAATCAAAAATCATATTTTTAAATTTCAATGGATATTATAATAATAAACTCGTTCTGCCTTAACTGAACGAGTTTATTATAACTTCAAAAATTCTTATATAAAAATCTGTTAGTGATGCATAACATATCGCAGCAGAAGCTGCAATCATAGTAGTTAAGTTCCGCTGCGATAAACAGAGGAACTATATCTTCTAAAAAGTTTGCTAAAAAAGCAAACTTTTTGAGAAGAATAGTATATAACTTGGGCTATAATTTCACTTTATGCCCTATTTGTTACAAATAGACCAAATGAAAAGAGAAATTAATGTTTCAGCTAATCCTTAACTGCTTTTTTTAATGCCTGATCAAGATCATAAATAAGATCTTCTGCGTCCTCTATACCAATAGATAATCTTAGTTGATCCGGAGTTACTCCTGCTGATTTTTGCTCTTCTTCTGATAATTGTGCATGTGTAGTTGATGCAGGATGAATTACAAGTGATTTAGCATCTGCTACATTTGCTAAAAGAGAGAAAATTTCCAGACTGTCAACAAATTTTTTGGCAGTTTCAATCCCGCCTTTTATTCCAAAAGTAAATATTGATCCTGCTCCTTTTGGGAAATATTTTTGAGCAAGGTCATAGTATTTGCTCCCTTTAACCCCAGGATAGCTCACCCACGATACATTTGGATGATTATTTAAAAACTCAACAATCTTCTTAGTATTTGATACATGTTTTTCAACTCTAAGTGAAAGTGTCTCAATTCCTTGAAGTAAAAGGAATGAATTAAATGGACTTATTGCAGCTCCTGTGTCTCTTAGTAATTGTACCCGGACTTTTATAATATACGCTAAAGAGCCTAAAGCTTCAAAGTATTTTATACCATGATAACTAGGATCTGGCTCAGTAAGTCCCGGAAATCTACCACTTGCTCCCCAATCAAATTTACCTGAATCAACAATCACTCCTCCAATTGATGTACCATGTCCCCCCATAAACTTAGTTGCAGAATGAACAACAATATCTGCTCCAAATTCAAATGGTCTTATTAAATATGGAGTACCAAATGTGTTATCAACAATTAAAGGTAATCCATTTTCATGGGCAATTTTTGCAACTGCTTCAATATCAATAATATTGCCACCAGGATTTCCAATGGACTCTATAAATACTGCCTTTGTCTTTTCATTAATTGCCTTTCTGAAATTTTCTACATCTTCTGGATCAACAAAGTGAGTCTTTATTCCAAGCTTAGGTAAGGTCACTGAGAATAAATTGTATGTCCCTCCATAAAGAGTACTTGCAGATACAATTTCATCACCAGATTGAGCAATATTAAGTACTGCATAGGTTATAGCTGCCGACCCTGAAGCAACAGCTAAAGCTCCTACTCCCCCTTCTAGTGCAGCAACCCTTTTTTCCAAAACATCATTTGTAGGATTCATAATTCTAGTATATATATTGCCTGACTCTTTTAATGCAAAAAGATCTTCTGCATGCTGAGCATTATTAAATACATACGATGTTGTTTGATAAATCGGGACAGCCCTCGCTCCAGTTGTAGGATCAGCTTCCTGACCTGCATGAACTTGCAGTGTATCGAATTTTAGTTTCCGTTCTGCCATAATTTCACTCTCCAATCAATTCAAAATTTCAAATACTATTTTAATTCCGACTAAGCCTATATGTTTTATATAATAATACATGGAAATTTTGAATTTGTCAATATAACCTTTCCTACTTTTTCTTAGTTTATCAAATCACTTATCTTTTAAATCTATTACCTGTATTTGAATAAACTAATATAAATACTGTTATAATAGAAAATAATGCAATCCCAATATATAATATTATCTTACTTTCCCACAATTCACTAAAAAGAAAAAAACACATGCTAACTGCGTATAAAAACATAGCTTTTCCCATGAATTTACATAATAATATGGTATTATATTGGCTCTTTTTCTTTTTAGACATGGTATTGTATCCTGCAATTAAAAAGGCTCCTTTTCCCATTGAGAACATAATTCCCAAACCTATAAATAATACAATACCTAGAATTAAAATAAACATAATCTCACCATCTTTCTTATTCAATAAAGTTTTCCGTTCCATCTTTTTTTGACTTTTTTCTTTTCTTTACACACTCAGTTAATAAAAATTCTATTTGACCATTTAATGATCTAAAATCATCTTCCGCCCATTCAACTAATTCCTTCCAAAGGGAAGACGATAGCCTGAGCATCAATTGTTTTTTATCTTTACCTTTGCTATCCATCTATCGTCATCCTTTCTATTATACTAATATAGTGAACCACTGTTTACAATCGGTTGAGCATCTTTATTTCCACAAAGAACAACCAGTAAATTACTGACCATTGCAGCTTTTCTTTCTTCGTCTAATTGGACAATTTCATTCTCATTAAGTTTAGCTAATGCCATTTCAACCATTCCAACTGCTCCCTCCACAATCATCTGTCTTGCATCAATTATAGCTGATGCTTGTTGCCTTTGAAGCATTACTGCCGCTATTTCTGGAGCATATGATAGATGTGTTATCCTTGCTTCAACAATCTCTAAACCTGCAATTTCAACTTTCTCCTGTATTTCTACTTTTAACTTTTCTGCAACTTCCTGACTACTTCCACGCAAAGATTTTTCATTGTCATCTCCTGTAACATCATAGGGATATAGTCTTACAATATTACGCAGTGCTGAGTCACATTGAGTAGATAAATATTCTACATAGTTATCTACATTAAAAACTGCTTTTGTTGTATTAACAACCTTCCATATTACAACAATTCCAATGATAATAGGATTGCCTAATTGGTCATTTATCTTCTGCTTTTCATTATTTAAAGTTATAGTCTTTAAGCTTATCTTTTTGCTGCCGCCTACAGATACTGTGCCAGTCCATTGGGATAAATTATTCATGGCCTGTGAGCCATTTTCTGTAACTGCCGCTGGCTTTGCTGCTGGATTAACAGCTGTAGCAAAAGGATTTACAAAGAAAAATCCTTCCTCCTTAAGAGTTCCATAATACTTGCCAAAAAGAGTTAAGACAAGAGCTTCATTTGGCTTTAGTACTTTTAATCCCCCATATAATATTGGACCAATAACAAATGCAACTATAGAACCTACAACAATTAAAGTTATACCAATGCCTATTTTACCTTGATTTACAATTAAAATTCCCCAGATAAAAACTCCAGTAAAAGCAAGTATCATCAAAGTGTTTAATATGAGAGCTACCATACCATTTCCTGTTTTAGGTGATATTTCTTCATAGTGTTTTTGTTTCTCATTAATATTATTTGTCATATCATGACCCCCTTGTTTTATATTATCATCATGATATCAATTTAATATCATGATGATAATATAATAGTACTACATTATTTTCGAATTGTCAATATAATCCTATGAAAAGGGTACATTTAATAAATGTGAAGAAAAATATTCACCCCTATAAAAAAAGACCATCCTTTAGACAATTTAGCCAAAAGAATGGTCTCTTAAAAAAATTAAACAAATTTATATATTGTAGTGTGTTTATATTCCTCTCCCGCCTTTAAAATAGGTGATGGAAAATGTTTATGTTTTAAGCTGTTGGGGAAATACTGGGTTTCTAAACATAGTCCGCTTCTTGGTATGTACTTAGCACCATCTTTTCCGGCATCCCCTCTTAGAATATTATTACCTGAGTAAAACTGTATGCCAGGTTTTGTTGTATAAACTTCCATCCGCCTTTTGCTTGCTGGATCAAAAACTTCAGCTGCTTTTTCTAATATGCTTTTAGTATTAAGTACCCAGTTGTGATCAAACCCTTTTCCATAGATAATCTGAGTATAATTACTATTTATGTCTTCTCTAACTGATTTTATTTTTGTAAAGTCCATTGGAGTTTCAAAAACCTTTCTTATTTCGCCTGTAGGTAGAGAAAACTCATCAGTAGGTGTAAAACTATCTGCGTTAATCATAACCTGATGATCTAAAATATCACCTAAACCATGACCAGAAAGATTAAAGTAAGTATGATTAGTTAGGTTTACTACAGTATCTTTATCAGATACAGCATAATATTCAATATTGAGAGAATTATCATTTCCTATCCAATATGTTACTTCAACATCAAGGTTTCCAGGGTAGTTTTCTTCTCCGTCATAACTTTTATAAGTTAGTTTTATTCCTTCAGCACTGTTTTTATTTACAATTTCCCAGTCCCATACTACACCATCAAATCCAACACTACCTCCATGAATATGATTTATCTTCTCATTATTAACCAAGTTATATATTTGTCCATTTAACTCAAAGGTTGAATTTTCAATTCTATTTGCATGTCTTCCAATGATTCCACCATAAAAACATCTATTTTTATAATAACTGCAAAGTTTGTCATACCCTAAAACTACATCATCCAACCTGCCCTCTTTATCAGGTACATAAAGTGATGTTATTATCCCACCATAATTAGTTATTTTTGCTTTCATACCATTACTATTTTTAAGTACAAAAATATGTATATCTTTATCATCTATAAACTTTTCTTTAAAAACACTCAAATTTATTACCCCTTTCATATTACGGAAAGCCGCAAGAATTCTTAAAACATAGGTCAGTATTCAAAATATTTTAATCCCCCGTATTCTAAACTTCTAAATAGCTAAATTCTCTCAAACACTTCAATATAACTTACTTAAAATAAAAAGCTTTATTAAAATTTAAGTACAACGTAGTAAAAGACTGCTAATAAGCAGTCTTTTACTAACAAGGGAAGTATGGTATATTATTTATGTTTTTCGAAACTTATCGAAAAACATACCACAACCTTAATCTTCAAGTATATACTTATTAAGCATAGCTTCAAGGACTTCTTGTCTACCAGATATATTAACAACCTGATCATTTTCAAGAGCATACTTTTCCAATTCTTTAAATCCTACTTTTCCATCAACAATATCTTTTCCTATGCCACTTTGATAGCTTTTATATCTTTCATCAATAAATTTGTCAAATTTTCCATCTTCAATCATTTTATGTGCAATTTTCAGACCCTTAGCAAATGCATCCATGCCAGCTATATGTGCATAGAAAAGATCTATTGGCTCAAATGATCCTCTTCTAACTTTAGAATCAAAATTCAAGCCTCCTGTTGTAAATCCTCCTGCTTTTAAAGTCTCGTACATTGCAAGTGTACTGTCATAAATGTTTGTTGGGAATTGGTCAGTATCCCAACCTAAAAGTAAATCTCCCTGATTTGCATCAATGCTTCCAAAAATTCCATTTACTCTTGCAACATGCAACTCATGCTGGAAAGTATGTGCAGCTAGTGTAGCATGATTTGCTTCAATATTCATTTTAAAGTCATTTTCTAATCCATGTGTTTTTAAGAAGCCATATACAGTTGCTGTATCAAAATCATATTGATGTTTTGTAGGTTCTTTTGGTTTTGGCTCAATTAAAAACTGTCCTTTAAATCCTATTTCCTCTGCATATTCAACAGCCATATTTAAGAATCTTCCCATATTGTCAAGCTCAAGCTTCATGTCAGTGTTTAGTAATGTTTCGTAGCCCTCTCTACCACCCCAGAATACATAGTTTTGACCACCTAACTCTAATGTGATTTCCATAGCTTTTTTTACCTGAGCTGCTGCAAATGCAAACACATCTGCGTTTGGTGAGGTAGATGCACCATGAACAAATCTACGATTGCTAAATGCATTTGTTGTTCCCCACAATAGTTTGACACTACTGTTTTTCATATACTCTTTTATTTTTGCAACTATTTCATCAAGTCTTTTGTTTGTCTCTTTTAAGGTTGATGCTTCAGGAGCTATATCCCTATCATGAAAACAAAAGAACGGTACTCCAAGCTTTTCACAAAACTCAAAATTAGCTTCAACTTTTGCTCTAGCAATATCCATAGGGTCAGTAAGATTATCCCATGACCTTACTGCCGTACCTGGACCAAATGGATCGGCTCCCACTCCTTGAAATGTATGCCAATATGCTACCGCAAACCTTAAATGGTCTTTCATGGTCTTTCCACCAATAACTTCATCCGCATTATAGTACTTAAATGCTAAGGGATTATCTGAATCTTTCCCTTCAAATTGTATTTTTGATACGTTCTTAAAAAATTCCGACATGTATCTTACCTCCTGTTTATTGTAATTTTAGTAGTTTACTCTATAATATTTGATAAATCTGCAAAATCTTTTTTAAGTGAATTGTA
Source organism: Acetivibrio alkalicellulosi (assembly GCA_008125075.1). Classification (GTDB taxonomy): domain Bacteria; phylum Bacillota; class Clostridia; order Acetivibrionales; family Acetivibrionaceae; genus Herbivorax; species Herbivorax alkalicellulosi. The sequence goes on from VLTH01000002.1 coordinate 2,696,166, forward strand.
TAATCTCTTATACATATCATAGTATTTATTGTATTTTTGATTTAATTTCATATCAGGATTTTGTACAGTTTTAACTTTTATAACTGCATCACATGCTTCAGCGACATTTTTGTAAACACCTGTTCCTACACCTGCGAGCAATGCAACTCCAAGAGCCGGGCCTTCACTTGAGCTTATTGTAGCAATATTTGTTCCAAACACATCAGCCTGCATTTGTCTCCACAACTTGCTCTTTCCTCCACCGCCTGATGCCCTTACCTCTGTAACATCCACGCCCATATCCTTTATTATTTCAAGGCAGTCTTTAAGGCTATAGACTACTCCTTCCATTACAGATCTTATAAAATCTGGCTTCTCGTGTTTTGCAGACAACCCAAAAAATACTCCCTTAGCCTTTGGATCAAGATGTGGAGTCCTCTCTCCCATAAGATAAGGTAAATATATTAACCCTTCACAGCCTGGATTTACTTTTTCGGCCTCTTGATCCATTAAAATATATGGATCTATTTTCATAAGTTCTCCTGTTCTCTTTTCTTCTATACAAAAATTATCCCTGAACCACTTTAGAGATAATCCAGCTCCCTGAGTAACACCCATTACATGCCATGTATCAGGAACGGCATGGCAAAAAGTATGAACTCTTCCTAGTGGGTCGATAGTTATATTTTCAGAAAATGCAAATACAACTCCCGATGTCCCTATAGTTGAAGATATAACACCTGCTTTAACTATACCATTTCCAATGGCACCTGCTGCTTGATCTCCAGCTCCACCAGCTACACAAGTACCTTCTTTTAAGCCTGTTATTTTTGCAGCCTCTTTATTTACCTTTCCACTTATCTCAAAAGATTCATATAAATCTCCCAGCATACTTCTTTCTATTCCAAGTTTTTCTAGTACCTCATCACTCCATTTTCTCTTTGGAATGTCCATTAATTGCATACCACTGGCATCTGAAACTTCAGTAGCAAATTCTCCAGTTAGTCGATACCTAATATAGTCTTTTGGAAGAAGAATTTTACTCACTTTTTCAAATATTTCAGGCTCATTGTTTTTAACCCAAAGAATTTTTGAGGCTGTAAATCCTGTAAGTGCAGGATTTGCAGTTATTTCAATAAGTCTTTCTTTGCCAATTGTAGATGTAATCTGTTCACACTCTAAATAACTTCTTTGATCACACCAAATTATTGCCTTTCTAAGTACATTTGCATTTTTGTCTAGCAGTACTGCTCCATGCATTTGTCCTGAAAGCCCAACACCTTTTATATCATCTACATTAACTCCACTTTTTGAAATAACTTTATTTATTGAAATATATGTAGCTTTCCACCAGTCCTCTGGATCTTGCTCAGCCCAGCCTACATTTGGCTGATACAGTGCATACTCTTCCAATGCACTGGCTATAGTGTTTCCATTTTCATCAAATAAAACAGTTTTTGTACCTGATGTACCTATATCAACTCCAAGTAAAAATGCCAATCTAATTACCCCCAAACTTTTTTGTATACTATTCTTCTCAAAAAGTTTGTTTTTTTAGCAAACTTTTTAGAAGATATAGTTCCTCTGTTTATCGCAGCGGAACTTAACTACTATGGTTGCAGCTTCCGCTGCGATATACTATTCTTCTCAAAAAGTTTGTTTTTCTAGCAAACTTTTTAGAAGATATAGTTCCTCTGTTTATCGCAGCGGAACTTAACTACTATGGTTGCACTTCCGCTGCGATATGTATTAATAATCAAGTTCTAAAGTATCTCCTATTATTTCAAAAGACCCTTTTTGAGCTTTCATACCTGTTAATTTAAGACTCCTACTATCAGGCTGGCTTCCAGATATATAAACTTCAAAAAGACCTGATTTTAAAATGCGCATGCCATCTTCATTAATAAAGGACATTTGTTTTGGTGTCAGCTTGAATCCAACTATGGTATCTTCACCAGGTTTTAGATTTACTCTTTTAAATCCTTCTAAATGCCATTTTGGACCGCCATTATTATCAATGTCCTTTAAATATAGCTGTACAACTTCATCTGACTGATATATACCTATGTTTTTTACTTTTACACTACATTCAATACTTTCTCCAACACTTATCTTTTCCTTTGATAGCTTCATTTCTTCATATTCAAATTTAGCATATGAAAGACCATAACCAAATGGATAAAGTGCTTCATTTTCCATATACCTATATGTTCGATTTTTCATGGAATAATCCCTAAAATCCGGCAATTCTTCTGTTGTTCTATAAAACGTCACAGGCAGTTTACCTGAAGGACTATATTCACCAAAAATTAACGATGCTATTGCAGCCCCGCCTTCTGCGCCCGGGTACCATGCCTGAATAATTGCAGGTATATTTTCATCTGCCCATAAAACTGCTAGAGCACTACCTGAGAGTAGTACTAAAATTACAGGCTTGCCTACTTTATGTATCTCTTCAAGTAACTCCTGCTGGAGCCCTGGAAGGTTTAAGTGTAGCTTGTCACCACTAGCATATTCATTAGACACATCTCCTTGTTCTCCCTCAATAGTTGCATCAAGCCCTAAACACATAACAACAACATCCGATCTCTCTGCTGCTGATATTGCCTCTGCAAATCCATCCCTTGCTTCTGCAAGTCCTGCTTTTTCTTTAAATAAGTGACATCCTTTAGCATAGTATATTCTTACATCTTCAGAAACTGCATTTCTTATTCCATCTAATACAGTTACATATTTCGAAGCATTGCCATAATAATTACCAATTAGTGCATCTCTACTATCTGCATTAGGTCCAATTAGGGCAATTGATTTTATTTTGTCTCTATTAAGAGGTAAAACATTATTTTCATTCTTTAATAATATCATAGTTTTTTTAGAAACCTCAAGAGCAAAACTCCTATGTTCTTTACAATCATTTATTTCATATGGAATGCTTGAATAGGGAACTTCATCAGCATTGTCAAACATACCAAGTTTCATTCTTGTGGTCATTAATCTAATAACAGATTTATCTATTGTCTCTTCATCAACAAGCCCTTCTTCATGAGCAATTAGCAAATTCCCATACATATTTCCACAATTTAAATCACAACCATTATTAACTGCTAATGCAACTGACTCAGGTGCTGTTTTTGTAACCATATGTGTTTCATGAAAATCTTTTATAGCCCAGCAATCAGATACTACATGACCACCAAATCCCCATTCTTCTCTCAATATGTCTTTAAGAAGCACCTTACTTCCACAACATGGCTCTCCATTAGTCCTGTTATATGCTCCCATAACAGCTTCAACTTTAGCTTCCTGAACACACGCTTTAAAAGCAGGAAGATATGTTTCACGCATATCCTTATTAGATGCAACTGCATTAAATTCATGTCTTTCACCTTCTGGTCCACTGTGAACTGCATAATGCTTTGCACAGGCAGCAGCCTTAAGGTATTTATTGTGGTTTCCCTGTATTCCTTTAACAAAAGATACTCCCAGTCTAGATGTCAGGTATGGATCTTCTCCATAAGTCTCATGACCTCTTCCCCATCTAGGATCCCTAAAGATATTAATGTTTGGAGTCCAAAATGTCAAACCTTTATATATGCCACAATCTCCTTTTCTTTGAAACTCATGAAATTTAGCTCTTCCTTCTGTAGAAATAACATCTGCAATTTTGTAAATAAGATCTTCATCAAAGGTTGCAGCCATACCTATAGCCTGTGGAAACATTGTTGAAGTTCCTGCTCTTGCAACCCCATGAAGTGCTTCGTTCCACCAGTTATATGCAGGTATACCGAGTCTAGGTATTGCAGGAGCACCATGTAGCATCTGCATTACCTTTTCCTCAAGAGTCATTCTTGAAACTAAATCCCTAGCTCTTTCTTCAAACCTCAGATTCTTATTTTTATAATCAGGTGTTATTTGCTGCATATAAAACCTCCTGTAAATAAAGTGATAAGGTTGCCATCTTAAAATTTCTTAAACTCTGTTGCTCTTAATAAATTTTTCTACCTAACTCATCTTTTATTCCAGTCTTCCTGTAAAAATATGAATTTATCACATCTCTCCACTCTTTTGCATGTTCAAGCTGTATATTTAGTTTTTCCAATACATGATTAAAAGATTCTTCCGGAACTTTTCCTTTTAAGCTGTACCACTTTTCTATCAATTCTTCAACCTGTTGTACACCTTCAAAATGAGTATTGTAAATATGCTGAATTAAAGTTACACCAGATTTTAGTCTGTGTTTATAGGGTACATGATGGAAGAAAAGAATAAGTTCTTCCGGACATGTTTCCATTTTTTCATACATGTCTGCCACTTCTATATGATATTGACCTGTGTATCCAGTCCCTGATTTTAATGTACGATCTACCCCAATCCCATTAATGTCTGCTCTGTGGTAAGTTCCCCACTTGTCATACTCATATCCATCAACATTAGGACCATAGTGATGTCCTGGATTTACCATCCATCCTATTCCCAAAGGTGTGGTGTAGTTTTCATAAATTCTCCATGAATTAAGTAGCATTTGTGAAATAGTGTCAACTATAGACTTATCATTTGAAAAAGTCATCCTTACCCACTCATCAGTTACATCTTCACAGGAATTTTCAGGATTCCACGACATACGACCAAAACCATAGAAATTAGCTTGAGCCAATTGATGTCCTGTCCAATTTGCATCATTACCTATATTTGCTACAGCGGCTATTCCTCCATACTTGGTATTGAAAAAAGAACCACTAACAATTTCTTTGACAATTCCACTTTTGCCCTTTGATTTTGTATCAAAATCAAGTATTTCCTTCCACATGGGCACAAGATAACACAGGTGTTTCTGCTGTCCTGTATATTCCTGTGTTACTTGAAATTCAATAATGTGGTTTGTCTTTTCAAGGGCTCCAAAAAGTGGTGATACAGGTTCTCTTACCTGAAAATCCATAGGACCGTTCTTAATTTGAAGTAAAACATTGTCATGAAAAAGTCCATCTAGTGGCTTAAAATTATCATATGCTGCCTTTGCTCTATCTGTCTCCCGATCTCTCCAATCTTGAAGACAATTGTAAACAAAACATCTCCATATAACAATTCCACCAAATGGATCTAAGGCTTCTGCCAGCATGTTGGCACCTTGTGCATGATTTCTTCCGTATGTAAAGGGACCTGGCCGAAATTCTGAATCTGCCTTAACTAAAAAACCTCCAAAATCAGGTATGTATTCATAAATTTCCTCAACCTTATCTTTCCACCACTGTTTTACATCTTGGTCTAATGGATCGGCGGTGTTTAAGTTTCCAATTTCAATGGTACTGGCATAATTTATGCTTAAATATAAAGTAATACCATAATTTCTAAACACCTCTGCCAACTTAGCCACATCAGTTAAATATTCTCTTGTAATAAGTTTAGATGCTACTCTATCAACATTTACGTTATTAATTGTAACACCATTTATACCAACTGATGCTAAAAGCCTAGCATAATAATTAATTCTACTTGTGTCTTGAATAATTTTATTATTTTCAAAAAAAATAGATCTTCCCGCATAACCTCTCTCAATACTGCCATCCATGTTGTCCCAGTGATTAATTATTCTTAGGGGATTATGGGGATTATCCATTACCAATACATTACTTATATCTTTTCCCATCTGCATAAGTCGCAACAATTCAAAGGTACCATATAAGATACCTTTTTGTGTTTTTGCAGTTATTATTGTATAATTCTTATCACTTTTACTAATTCCTTTTACAAGGTAACCATCTTCAAGTATCTTCTCTTTTTCAGAAGGCAAAACCTCATCATCTATATATTTATTTTTTCCTAACATACCCACTACAATAAACTCTGAACCCCTTGGTGCATTAGACACATTTGCTTTAATACCTAACATTTCATAGATTCCATTAGTAAGCTCTTCCTTTGCTGAATTTACTATAGATGTTTCTATGTCGAAAACAAGGTCCATGCACCTTTTCTTATAAACTGTAACAAGGTCACTATCTTCAATTTTTCTATAATTTAGCCAGCAATTGTATACTTCTTTTTCTATGTCCAACTTAGGCATATGTTGCTCCTTTAATTATATTTCTATTATAATTTTTAAGAATAGAACCTTATATTTTATGCATGTGCAATTTGCTACCTTTTGTAATCATTCACATGCTCAGCGACATTCATTTCTAATGCTCTTGAATGTCTATTCTTTTACACCACCAACATTTAATCCGGCAATAAAATACCTTTGCAAAACTGGATAGACACAGAGAACAGGTACCATTGCAACAACTGTAATAGCTGCCTGAATAGATACTGGTGTTACCATATCAGAGGCTAATTCTGCACTCAAGGAACTAGTGGCCCTAGCACTTGTATTCTGTTGAAATGACGAAGCTAAAAGCTTTTGAAGTTCATATTGTAAGGTACTTAAACTTTGCTTTGATGGTGCATATAATAATGTATCAAACCAGTTATTCCATTGATAAATAATAGTAAACATACCAACAACAGCAAGAGCTGGTTTGGTTAGTGGAAAAATTATTCTCATAAATATTTTGAAATCACCTGCGCCATCTAACTTTGCTGACTCTATAAGACTCTCAGGTATAGTCTGAATATAAGTCCTAACTACTATTACATTAAAAGCTGATATCATTGCAGGAAGAACGTATACCCAAAAATTGTTTAAAAGGTTTAAACTTCTTATAAGTTGATAATTTGGTATCAAACCTGCATTAAAATACATTGTCAATACAAATGCAACAGTAATAAACCTATTTAAAACATATTCCTTTCTGCTTAAACAGTATGCTAACATTGCTGTTAGAAAAACATTTAAAACAGCAGCTAAAACAGTTCTTGCAACCGATACAAAAAATGCTCTATAAATAGTTCCTCCTACAAATACCGCCCTGTAGTTCTGTAGTGAGAACTCTCTTGGCCAAATGTGTATTCCTCCCCTTACAGCATCAATTCCTTCATTAAAAGAAATTGCAAGGGTGTTTAAGAAAGGATACAATGTAACCAACATAAGAAACACCATTACGATACCATTAAAAGTATTAAACCCTACATCATATATACTATGTCTTTTTTTGCCTATTTTTATATACATACCCTCACCTCCTTATATGAGCCTGTTTTCTCCAAGTTTTTTAGCTAATCCATTTACAAGAAACACCAGTGATATACTGACAAGAGTTTTAAACATACCTGCTGCTGTTGCAAGTGAAAAATTACCCATCCTAATTCCATATCTCAATGTAAATACATCAATTGTCTCTGACCACGCTATATTAGAACCTCTTCCTAATAGATACTGGAATTCAAAACCACCTGCTCCACCTCCTGTACTCAAAAGATGTGCAACATTCATAATTAGAAGTACTACAAAGGTAGATTTTATTCCTGGTAGTGTTATATGAAGCATTTTTTTCATCCTTCCAGCGCCATCAATTTCAGCTGCTTCATACAAATTAGGATCAATTGATGCCATAGCTCCAAGATATATAATGGCATTAAACCCTACTTGTTTCCACACATTAGCTATACCGAATATTCCCCAGAAATACTTACCTTCTGCCAACCATAAAATTGGCTCATCAATAATTCTTAAGCTAACAAGCATATTATTAATTATTCCGTTATCGGTAGAAAGGGCCTGTGATACAATTGTAGCTGCTATAACCCAAGAAATAAAATAGGGTAAGTATGATATGGTTTGAATTGTCTTCTTAACAAACAAATTCTTAATTTCATTTAATAAAAGAGCTAATACTATTGCAGTAACAAATGAAAGTATCAAATTTATAACACTCATACCTATTGTATTTCTCAAAACTCTTCCAAAATCATGTTGGGTAAACAGGAATTTAAAATTATCAAGCCCTACCCATTCCTGATTAAACATAGTAGCATCTCTTCTAGGTCTGTAATTTTGAAAAGCCATTAACCATCCATAAAGCGGATAGTAATTAAAAATGAATATATATATAAGAAGCGGAACCGACATGAACATAAGCTGCTTTTGATTTTTGATTGTATCCCACATTTTTTTCCTATTGGTTTTCCTAACTACCATTGAGCTACGAACCTCAGTATTTAAATTAGATTCTTGCATATAAACACTCTCCTATAATTTACTAAACTCGCTGTTCCAGCAATTCCTTGCTCCTTAAACCCATCATACTAATTATTATATTTAATACTAAACTTTTACACATACCCTAACTTTTAAAAAATAAACTTACTATCTATATATGAGTTTCTCACAAATAGGGAAGGTACTTATAAATATACCTTCCACTATTTGTTTGCAAATGTGCTGGTCACAATCAGATTACATTAAAGTAAGTGACTAGACTTGATTAAGTTTGTTATTAACTGTAAATCACTTATCTTGATGGACCCCAATCATCTACTCTTCTTTGAATTTCCTTATTATAGTGTGCTTCAATTGCTGCTATGTCTATAGCTTCATTTAGTTCTACATATCTTGCCCATCTTTGTTCAAATTCGCTTGTGCTAGCTCTGATCATTTGAGGCAAATGCTCAAATGCTATGTCTTTCAATCTTTGATTTGCAATTTGTTCTGCACTTCCATGTGGAATATTTATTGACCATGCAGGGAAGTAAATTGGATTTTCAGGTGGCGTTGTGAATAACTGACCTTGAGTCTGAACACCGTAAGCAGAAAGTAGTTCTCTTTCACTGTCTGTCAAACCTTCAAAATATTCACTTGGCTGTATTCCTGGTGAAGTTGCATTACCACTTGAGAATGTTCCTTCCATCTTAGGTAAGAACTCTAGAAGGTCTCTTGCCTGATTTCTAAGTCTCCACTCATTACTATTGTAATTATCTCTCATTTCCTGAGTTCTGTAGTACATTCCATTTTCATCAACTAGAAAATCTACGCCTTGTTCGCCCCACTGAAGTAATTTCTGCCACTCTTCATCTAGTAAAGCATCTATAATCTTCATTATTTTGTCGGGATCTTTAGCATTTTCGCTTATAGCAAAACCACTGTTAACATTTAATTCACTACGAGTTAAGTACCAATCTGTTATACTCTCATCAAATACCACTGGTATAGGAGTATACATTCTATCAAATTTTTCCTGTTCATATAATGAAAGGTTAGCATTGTTAAAGTTCCATCTTTGATCAAATAATCCTAAAACTCTTCCACTTGAAAGTTTTGAAATGTACTGGTCATAGTTCATAACAAAGCTTTCTGGATCAACTACACCAGCATGATACATTTCATTGATTTTCTTAAAATATCTCTTTGATATATCTAAATGTTGAAATAATCTTGCATTATAAGCACTTCCTACTTTATCTACTATTACACTACCATCATTAGGATACCCTGCAAGCTGTGCTGGAGCATTTCTCAATGGCCAGTCTCTTCCTTCATCTGTAAGAATTACAAAACCAACTGTATCCTGTCCATCAATTTGAGGATATTTTCTCATATAGTCTTGAACTAAGTCAAAGAATTGATCCAATGTTTTAATTTCCGGATATCCAAATTCTTTTAAGACTGCTCTTTGAATCCAAAAAGCAGGACCCCATGTTTCATTTTGATAAAATGTTCCATAGTGTACTCCAAAGTTTGGCATAATATAAGCATGCCCGTCAACGTGAGTTATTCTATTGATCAATGGGCCATAATGTCTGTTAAGGTTTGGATAGTTTTCAGCATCATTAATGTAATCTTCAAGAGGAATAAAAGCACCTGCATCAATAAACTGCATTGCTTCATTTGACTGTACCCCTATCAAGTCTGGATAATCTCCACCTGATATCATTATTCCAACTCTTTGTTGAATTTCGCCAACAACAAATTCAAAGTTAAATTTAACCCCTAATTCTTCTTGGATTTTTTTGTAAATCCTGTTGTCTGCTGTAGGAGTTGTCCCTGCACGGCTAATAAAAGTGGATATTTCCATTATGTCAGTACTAGTTTTTTTACCAGTGTCATTAGGATCAGTTGTAGAACCTCCTCCGTTTTCCTCATTCTGTCTACAAGCAGATAATGCAAAAGATAGTACAAGCACTACACAAAGACAAATGACTAACAACCTCTTGCTATTTTTCATTTTTTTTCCTCCTTAATGATAGTTTATAGCATAGCTTAAAAAAGCATATGCATTACTTCTATTTAATTATACAATCTTTTATACCTATTTTGATTTCATAAATTAAAGATGTGTACCCTAAAAACTATACTTTTATTTTAAAAAGTGCTTTAGAATTAGAGATTTCTTGTTTTTTTATAATCAACGGGTTTTTTGCCAGTATTCTTTTCAAAATATTTTAAAAATACATTATGATTTGAGTATCCCAGTTCTTTAGCTATATCACTAATCTCCATTGATGTCTCTTCTATTAGCCTCTTTGCCTCATCAACCCTCAAGCTATGAATGTAATCACTAAATCTCATACCAAATATTCTTTTAAACAACTGTCCTAGATAAACAGGATTTATGTAAAGGCTCTTTGACATTTCCTTAATTGTTATAGACTTTTTATAATTTTCTTTTATATATTCTTCAATTTTGTATGTATTTTCATCAATAGTTTTTTTATTTAGTTCACCTAAAACTCGGCAGCATTTCTTACAATGATGTATTACACCCTTTTCTAACTGAGTTATGTTAATATATTTGTTATCTAAATTTGTCATACTTAGTCCATAATCTAATTCTCCATTCAAATCATTTATAATTTTGTTACTTCTATAAATTATATTTTTAACATACATATATATTATTTAACGATCCAGTAATTTTTTTTTAAAATACAAAAATCCTTTATGTAAAATGCTTTTTGCTCTTTCTTCATCAATCTCTTCAATTGCTTCAATAACTAAATTAACAAATTCGCTGTCGTCAAAAGTATAGTTTACTTTTTTGTTCTTTATTGAATCATAATATATTATACTGTTTAAATCTTCATAAAAACAATGTTCTAAAGCCTTTAATGAAGTATCATAAGACTTTCTTATTTCCTCTAAGTCATTTATAAATTCACCTACAGCAATCTGGTACTTATTGCTTTTGTTTGTTTTTACACGTTGAATTATACTATAAAGTGTTTTCTCTACATCATTATGATTTTTATTATGCTTTGAGAATCCAATAAGCAAACCAAAAATATTTGCATCATGATTATTTATAAATATATGATTATTACTTTTTAGTGTTTTTTTTGCCTCACTTTTTATATTTTCTGTCAATTTGTCTAAGCTTTGTTTTTCATTTTTATCATCATTTATGTTTTCAAAGGGTAGTATTCTAAATAAAACATAACACCATTCTTTTGCCATATTTTTTTGGAATACTGTATTGTAAAAGCCGGTAAGCTCCTCAATACTTCCGTCTTTTTGTGTAACTTTTTTAATCATATTACTTATTAAAGTATAGGATTCTTCAGTGTTAAAAATCTCTTTTTTCTTTTCACCTTGAATATCATCATAAATCTCCATCAGTGCACTTTCTAGTTCTTCTTCAAATACAGGTTTTAGCAAATAGTGCTTTACACCATATTCCATAGCCTTTTTTGCATATTCAAATTCAATATATCCACTTAGTATAATAAATTTTATACTTTCATCAATTTTATTTTTGACATGTGATATAAGACCCAATCCGTCCAACACAGGCATCCTAATGTCAGTAACAACCAAATCAGGCTTAAACTTCTCTATCTTGTTTATTGCATCTTCTCCATTTAAAGATTCACCGCATATTTCATATCCAATTTTGTGCCAATTAACAATTGCTTTCAGACCTTCAATAGATAGAGGTTCATCGTCCACTAATAAAACCTTTAACATTTTAAGATAACCCCCTGAAATAATTGATTTTTTTTATAAGTCCTCACCTGATGATTACATGATACTCATAAATGTCTTGTCAGAAAACGCGCTATGTGCCGGAATTGTAAAACATACTTTTGTACCTTTGTTTTTCTTGCTATTTATAAAAAACTTAAAATCTTTACCATAGTAAAACTTAAGTCTTCTATATACATTTCTTATACCAATGCTGCCTGATGTATATATGTCATCTTCCATACTCATTAATATTTCTCCAACTTTATCCTCTGAAATACCTATACCATTGTCTTTTACAGATATCTCAAGATGTTTTTTTACAATTTTGATTTCAATAGTAATGTCGCCACTTCCTCTAATACTCTGTATTCCATGTTTACATGCATTTTCAACTAATGGTTGTATACTCATTTTTGGTATTTTTAGTTCCCTTGCATCTTCATCTACTAATACATTATATTTAATCTTTTCACTAAAACGAAACTTTTCAATTTTAAGGTACATCTCAGTAAAATTTATCTCTTCTTCTACCGTAACTAAGTCATCCTTCCAACTTAATAATCTTCTAAGGGTCTTTGAAAGGTATTTTATAACATCAATAATTTCCCTATAATTATTTTTAACACTGACAATTAAAATAGCATTTAGAGTATTAAAAAGAAAATGAGGATTCATTTGACTTTGCAAAAAATTAATCTCTGCCTGTACCCTTTCTAGCTCTAAGTCTTTTTTTTGAATTTGCAGCTTATATACATCATTTATAAGTGTATTAATTTTTGCAGCCATTTTGTTAAATTGCCTTATAAGTTGTCCAATTTCATCCTTTCCTTCATTTATAACTATCAAATCAAACCGCTCATCTCCAAACTTTGATATATGTTTTGACAACTTTTTTATTCTATAATTATATGATCTAAAAACTATCAATACTAAAAAACCTGAAATAAGGATGCTAATTAATGCAAGTAATATTATGAAATGTCTTGCCTGTTTCATTTCTGTATGTATTATTTCTTTATTTGGTATTCCTATAAGACGCCAATCTCTAAAATATGATGCTTCTCCTAAATTAAAATCGAACAAAATATCATTTTCCTTAATTTCTATGTCATCAAAATTCATAAAATTAAAAATATTATCCTTCTCATATACATAATCTTCTGTTGCCAAAACTATTCTACCCTGATTATCAACAATATATAAACTTAAATACTCCTGCTCCCTACTTAAAACACCTTGTATCCAGTTATTGTCAATATCAACTCTTAGTATTCTTTCTCTAAATCCTTCTTTATGAAAATCCATAGACCTTATAAGACTTAAAAAACTATTATATCTATTATCAAAATATGCCCTATTCTCTATAAATGAATATAGCATAAGCCTACCCTCAGAATTCTCATTCATTTTATACCATGATGTGCTCCTTATTTCATCATCAATTATAATACAATATCCTCCTGAGTCTATTGATTTATTAGATGTATATATTGTTATTCTAGAAATATTTCTGTATATATTAAAAAACCTGTCTATCCTTGCTCTCAAAGAACTTGTATATATAACAAAATATTGCACTTCATTATCTGCATCATAGTCATAGTCCAGCTCCTCATATATGACTCGATCGGTGTGTATTGAGTTACTTACTGCAACACCATCTCTAATTATCTGAATAATATCAGCTTTTGCCCTGTCATAAGAAATTTTAAAACTCTCTTCTACCCTTTCTTTAATACTATTAGATATACTACTTAGTAAAATCAAATTCAGCGTCAATATAGGCAGTATAACGCATAATATGCTTATTAGTATAAATTTAGTATTTATTGATATATCGTTTATCCTGTTTAGAATACGAAACCTCGGCTCCACATAAACCCCGCCTTTTTTTATAAACATAAAGAGTATTTAATATTTATGTAAATTAATTAAGAAATTATTTTTGAATTCAGAAGGAGAAAAATTTGTAATGCTTTTAAATTTAGCAGTAAAATATTCAGTATCGTTGTATCCTACACTTCTAGCTATATCAGATATTTTCATATTTGTTCTTCTGAGCAGTTTTTTTGATTCTTCTATTCTAATCTTATGTAAATATTCATTAAACTGCATTCCTGTAGTTTTTTTAAACTTTCTGCCGATATAGACAGGATTAACATAAAGCTGTTTTCCTATTATTTTTAAGTTTATGTCCTTATTATAGTTTTCCTTAACATATCTCTCAACTTCTGAAATGATATCCTTAGAATTACTTTGGATTATAGAATCTACATAATCAGCCATAAATATACAAAACTCTGTAGCATTGTTTTTAAGTTCATCTATGGTTGATTTCTCTATTTTTTTATTAAAATCCATCAACTTTTTGGTAAAGTCCCGAATATTACCTTTTATTTCTAGTACATGCCTTATAGCTTCTAATTCTATATTTTCTATATAAATTTTTATTACTTCCGGTGCTGTTAAATTTTTTGAAAAATTATGAAATATATTTTTTATATTTTTTGTTATTCCATCAACATTATTCTTTTTAATTTCATTTATTAAATCATCTATATCTCCTTCATAGAAATCATAATTCATCTGAGCATTTTTTATATTTTTAAAATATATAATGCTTCCTTTGTCTTTAAAAAATTTGTAACTTATGGCTAAATCTACTTGTTTGTATAGCTTATTCAATGAATTTATCCCTGTCATGGTATCACTTATAGCAATTGACAAACTACAATCTAATTCATCTTCAATCATTCTTTTTAAAGTTCTTACAAAATCATTGGTTATATCTTCATTTTCCATCTCTTCAGAAATAATTATACAAAATCTGCTTAAATCATCTTCAAAAACTCTAAACTCAAATTGACTTTCCATACTCTTCTTTATAATATCCTTTATTATATCTCTGTTTTCACGGAGTTTTATTTCGTCAAAATCACTCATCCACTTATCAAAGTCGTCAATTTCCATTAATATCATTTTTATTTTTTCATTACTTTCCAACTCAAGTATAAATTTTGCACGATTTATTTCCGAATCTTTTGCTTCTCCATTTATTATATTAAATATCGCATTTTCTGAGACAAATGCCAACTGTTTGTTTTTGGATTCTTCCCTCTGCCTTTCTTCTATTATCTGCTGTCCAGCTTTCCTGATAGCTTTATTTAACTCTTCATCGTCTAATGGCTTTAAAATATAGTTGTTTACCCCGTATTTCATTGCATTCTTAGCATAAAAAAAATCATCATAACCACTTAAAATAATAAACTTTGCTCTTAAGTTTGATTCTTCATAAACTGACTTAATGAGCTGAATACCATCCATTACAGGCATTTTTATATCAGTAATAACAAGATGGGGATTACATGTATTAATTATTTCTAAAGCATCCTCTCCATTTGATGCTTCACCACACATTGTAAATCCATATTTTTCCCAATCCACCATCATTTTAAGACCTTCAATTACGTAAGGTTCATCATCAACAAGAAGTACTTTAAGCATTTTTTCACCTCCAATAAACTAACAATTGTCTTTATCTTTGTACTCTTCCTGAAGCATCTCCACTTATTAGAGTCTTTACCTCCTCTTTAGTAACATGATTAAAATCACCTTCAATAGAGTGTTTAAGACATGATGCACCAACAGCAAATTCAATTGTCTCCTGACTATCAAAACCGTTAATTATTGAATATATTAAACCACCTGCAAAAGAATCTCCTCCGCCCACTCTATCTATAATATGTATCGGATATTTTTTTGAAAAATAAAACTTGTCACTTTCATAAAGCATAGCCGACCAGTTGTTGATAGAAGCAGAAATACTTTCTCTTAAAGTAATTGCCACTTTTTTAAAGTCAAACATATTTTTTAATTCCTTTGCAACAGACATATAACCCTCTTTATTTAAGTCTCCGCCTGTAATGTCTGTATGCTGTGCTTTAATTCCAAATACTTTTTCTGCGTCTTCTTCATTTGCAATACATACATCCACATATTTCATAAGCTCTCCCATTACATTACCTGCTTTATCAGTTGACCATAAGTTTTTTCTATAGTTTAAGTCACAGCTAACTGTAATTCCCTTATCTTTAGCCCTCTTGCATGCTTCATGTGTGAGCTTTTCAACATTTTCCCCTAGAGCAGGAGTAATCCCTGTAAAATGAAACCACTTAGCAGCATTGAATATTTTATCCCAATCAAAGTCTCCACAAGATGCATTAGAAATAGAAGAATTAGCTCTGTCATATATAACCTTAGAAGGCCTTTGAGATGCCCCCTTCTCAAGATAATATATTCCCAGCCTCTCCCCTCCTTTTTCTATGAAATTTGTATCCACTCCATATTGTCTTAATTGATTTATAGCCGCCTGTCCTATGAAATTATCGGGTACTTTTGTGATAAAGGCAGTATCCACACCATAATTAGCAAGTGAAACGCAGACATTTGCCTCTCCGCCTCCATAAGTAGCCTCAAATGAATTTGTCTGAACAAATCTTAAATATCCAGGTGGTGATAACCTTAACATTATCTCTCCAAAGCAAACTATCTTACACATCGTATACCTCCACATAATAAATCTCTAAAAATTCTGAAAATATAACTTCCACTACTACTTCACAGGCTCTATTTCACTTCTTGCAGTTTTTATTTTTTGTAAGAACTCCTTTGCCTTTTGGGTTATTGTATTGTAGTCACCATTTTTTGCACTTCCAACAAGATTTCCTCCTACACCTAATGCATCGGCTCCTGCTTTAATCCATTGGGGTATATTGTCTAAGTCCACCCCGCCTGTAGGCATCATAGTAACATAGGGCATAGGTCCTTTTACGGCTTTTATAAATTTAGGACCTAAAACTTCACCTGGAAAAACTTTTACAATATCGGCTCCTGCCTCAATACACTGTGCTACCTCTTTAACAGTCATTGCACCAGGCATACATGGAATTTGATACCTATTACAAAGCTTGACCACTTCAACATTCAAGTATGGAGTTACAATGTACTTAGCTCCAGCTAAAATTGCCACCCTTGCAGTTTCAGTATCTAATACCGAACCTGCTCCGATAATTACTTTATCTGAAGGATACTTTAAATTTAATTCTTTAATTATATCGGTTGCTCCAGGAACAGTATATGTTATCTCTATTGATAAAAGCCCTCCTTCAACACATGCATCAACTGTTTTAACTGCTTGTAAGCTGCTTTCAGCTCTTATTATAGCAACAAGGCCACTTTCCTTTATTTTATATAATACTTGATCTTTTTTCATAAAATCGTCTCCTATATTTTCAACCTACGAATATATACTATTCTTCTCAAAAAGTTTGCTTTTTTAGCAAACTTTTTAGAAGATATAGTTCCTCTGTTTGTCGCAGCGGATCTTACTACTTTGATTGCAGCTTCCGCTGCGATATGTAATATTAATTCCACAATATCTTCAGCGCTCCTATTTTCATATCTCGCTTTTCTTACACTTTTCTATAGCTTCCCATATTCCATTTATATATGTTGCACCTAATGCTCTATCATAAAGCCCATATCCAGGCCTTGCTTTTTCGCCCCAAATCATTCTACCATGATCTGGGCGTACATATCCTTTAAATTCTATATCATGATATGCCTTTAAAATTTCATACAAGTCCAGTGAACCATCTCTCGAAAGATGAGACACCTCATGAAATGACCTTTCAGATACAAATTTTATATTTCGTATATGGGCAAAATGAATTCTATCACCAAAACACCTTATAAGTTCAGGTATACTGTTTTTTGAATTAGCACCTAATGAACCACTGCAAAGTGTTAACCCATTATAGGGACTATCTACTAAACTGATAAGTTTTTCAAGATTTTCCATAGAAGTAACAATTCTAGGAAGTCCAAAAAGGTTCCATGGGGGATCATCAGGATGAATAGCCATTTTCACATCTTCTTCGTGACATACTGGAATTATTTTTTCCAGAAAATATTTAAGATTTTCAAGTAATTTTTCTTCATCAATGCTTTTATACTTTTCTAGAGTGTCTTTAAGTTCCTTTAACCTATAAGGCTCCCATCCAGGTAATGAAAAGCCATTAGAATTAGTACCCATATCTTCTACTAATTTTACTGGATCAACCTTGCTTATAACATTGTCATCATATGATAGAACTTCTGAACCATCCTCTAATTTCATAGCTAAATCAGATCGAAGCCAGTCAAATACAGGCATAAAGTTATAACAAATCACTTTTATTCCCGCTTTGCTCAAATTCCTAATGGTTATTATATAGTTTTCTATATATTTATCCCTTGAGGGTTCACCTAATTTTATATCTTCATGTACATTCACACTTTCTATAACTTCAAGTTCTAACCCTTCGCTATTAACAATCCTTTTAAGTTCTAATATTTTGTCCAAAGGCCAAACTTCTCCTACAGGAATATCAAATAGTGCCCCAACTACTCCTGTCATACCAGGTATTTGCCGAATATCTCGAAGACTTACACTATCATCTTTTAAACCAAACCACCTAAATGTCATTTTCATTACTCATTCACCCCATAATATATATAAATAATTACTTGCAACTTGCCACACTATGCTTAGGAATTTCTAAATATTATTTCCAATTTTCATAGGGGCTTAATATTTTCTGCGTTTCTTACTATTATAAATACCTTTTTAGAGTATTTCTTACCTGATGTTTACCGGCAATCATTTCCTTAAAGTAAACTTCTATTTTTTCACCTAGTCCTGCATCATAAAGATTTAAACCAAATAGTTTTTCATTTGATAAAACAAGCTTTAGGCTGTCACCTACTGAATCTATATTTCCAAGTTTTATATCTTTCAAATACTCCTTAAGCTCAAAAAGCATGGGATCTGGACTTAACTCCATGTTGTTACCCTCATCATCTATCCCTAGCAAATACCTTAGCCATCCTGCAATCACTAGAGGAATAAACTTAAGATCTTTTGCCGTAAGACTTGGGTGTGAACAATATGTTTTTATTGTTTCTCCAAATCTTATTGCCATCTTTTGCGAAGTATCTGTAGCTATTCTCTGTGGAGTATCAGGTATGTATTTATTTGTCAATCTTTCATTTATTACCTGATCTAAAAAGTCCTTAGGATTTATTACTTCAGGATTTATAACAACAGGCATTCCTTCGTCATATCCTATTTTATCAACTAGTTTTCTTAATTGCACATCTTCCATCTCATCTGCTATAAGTACATAGCCTAAAAGGCAACCAAAAATTGCAAGTGATGTGTGCAATGGATTTAAACAAGTACCAACCTTCATTTTCTCTACCATATCTACAGTTCTTCTGTCTGTAAAAAGGACTCCTGCATGCTCAAGAGGCATACGTCCATTTGGAAAATGATCCTCAACGACAAGGTATTGGCACACTTCTGCATTTACAAAAGGAGCAATAAATGTTTTTTTATCAGTACACACTATTTCAGTACTCTCAAAGCCGAATTTATTTAAACTCTCTTTAATTTTTTCAGAAGGCCGAGGAGTAATTTTGTCAATCATAGTCCATGGAAAGGATACCATATGAGGATCATTTAAATAGCTTAAAAAATCACTTTCCACATAGCCATTATCTAACCATTTTTCAACTACAACTTTAATAGCATTTTTCAAAATATCCCCATTGTGAGAGCAGTTATCCATACTTACAAAAGCTATAGGATGTTTTCCATTTAAGTACCTTGTGTAAGCTAATGCTGCAATCTTTGAAATAAGATGCTTTGGTGTCTTATGACCTATTTCAAAGTCATGTATAACATCTGGAAGATAATTGCCATTTATATCAACCAAAGCGTATCCCTTTTCTGTTACTGTAAAACTAACCATTTGAAGAGATTTTTTGCTAAAAACAGCTTTAAGTCTTTCCCACTCATCTTTTCTTAAACTATCAGCTACCAAACTCTCCGACACACTCCCAATAACTTCCTTTTCCAGGTTTCCATCAGAATTCATAAGTACTAATAAACTCAAATTATCATAAGGAGTGTATATTTTGTCAATAATTTCATAATCAAAGGCCTCGGCTGTGATAATTCCTGTATCTATCTTTCCAGAGTTTAACAAGGATTGTTGAAGCACTGCTAAAAATCCTCTAAAAATATTACCAGATCCAAAGTGAATCCAGATAGGGTTTTTGCTGGTATATTCAATCATTTTTTCTAATTCATACTTTGGTAGTTTAATGCCTGCTTTTTCCCATGGTATAATATCTTTTATTGCATCTTTACTTAATATCATTACTTTTCCACCAATCTATCATAATTAAAAAAATTCTTCTTTTTCTTCCTTTGTGTAAAATAGCTTTAAATTTTCTTCTTCCGGCAAGGGACTTTCACACTTTAATAGATAGGATGTGGCATTGTTTCTATTTATTAAAGCCTCTTCTTCTAAAGCAGCGATTTTTTCCGGAATACCTGCATCTGCTACCATTTTTTTAACTTCATTGTAAATATCCAAGCTACCATATAAATATTTACTCTCATAGAGAACTTTCGAAGCAATCATAAATTTAAAGTTATTAAATTTTAATTGTTCTCTAACTTTTGATATATCTTTTATAACATAATCTATCTCTTCGTTGTAGCTGGGATTTTTAAGTAAAAAGTTTTTTTGATTATATATAGAAAGATCAAGACTATTTATTATACTATCGGGTAAACCTTTAGTGATAACTACAATATCAAGATCCGATCCCTTAACAAGTCTTCCTGTTGATGATTCAGGCCTTGGCTCTAGATGTGCCATTTCAAAAACCACATCCCCTGCAATTAAAAAACATACATACTTATTTATTATATTTGAATTTTCCTGACCTTCAACAATCCTTTTTATTACTTCATGGGCAAGCTTAAATTTATTTTTACTGATGTGAATTATTTCTTGTTCAAGTGATGCAGCCTTTGAAAGAATTTGCTCATAATTTTTTTTTGTACCTATTACAGTATATGAATAAAACTCCCTTATTAAGGAAGGCGAGAGTCTTGCATATCCATCAACCACTTTATCAAATCTCAAGTATCTTTTTCCAATGGTTTTTGTAATTATTTTTTCATTGTCGTTACAGGCTTTCCAGATATAAAATTCTTCCATCTTTACTTTTTGCTGCAATTCTTTTCCTGTCATAGGTCCATAGTTTTCTAATACCTCAATAATACAATCCATACTAAAAGCTCCTCTTTAATTGTAAAATCGTTCAACTAATATTATGAGAACAGTATCAAGAAAATTCTTTATTAAATATCTTATCAACAATTATAACATAGGTTACTACTATGTCAAATATCTTTCTATGCACCTATTTAAGGGTGTATATTTTTAAGTGAAGAAAAACTGGAAGAAACACTGTGATGCATGTTGTAGAGCCTGTTAATGCGACGAGGAAAGGGAGAGTATCCTTCTTCGCGAAGCGAGTTTTGCAAAGGTGCCGAGAATTATTTACAGGCTCTAGACTGGGTAACTTAAGTTTCTGGAATGTTTTTCTTCACAGTCATTAAATATAGTTATTTGACGAAAAATCAAAATACAGCTAAAATCAGATATAAAGATTACTATCCTGAAAATACATTTCAGAATAGTACCTTTTGATTTTATGTGTGTGCAATTTGTTTCCTTTGCAAACATGCACATGCTCAGCGGCATTCATTGGCACTATACTTTTCATATTATGTTGGTGATCTTTTTGCTCATGAATGTCTATTTATACTATTCTTCTCAAAAAGTTTGCTTTTTTAGCAAACTTTTTAGAAGATATAGTTCCTCTGTTTATCGCAGCGGAACTTAACTACTATGATTGCGGCTTCCGCTGCGATATGCTAATAAGGAGTTGATAGGTATTACTGGATTTTTAAAACAAAAAAGAATTTTAGGTCAAGTGAGAAAGGCTGTTGAAGATTATAATATGATAGATGATGGTGATCGGATTGCAGTAGGTATTTCTGGCAAGGATAGCATTACTTTATTGATAGCTTTAAATGGTCTTAAAAACTTTTTTAGTAAAAAGTTTTCTCTTGAAGCAGTTACACTTACATTAGGAATAGGAGAATGTGACCTTACTTACACAAAGAATTTATGTAAAAACCTTAATATAAATTATACAGTAAAAGATACACTCATAGGCAGAATTGTTTTAGAAGAAAGGCAAGAAAGTAATCCCTGTTCACTATGTGCTAATATGAGAAGAGGTGCGCTAAACAATGTGGCAAAGGATTTAGGCTGCAATAAGGTTGCTTTAGGCCATCACAGAGATGATGTTATAGAAACTCTTATTATGAGTACTATATATGAAGGAAGAATTAATACTTTTTCTCCTGTTACCTATTTAAGTAGAAAGGAAATATTCTCTATTAGACCATTAATCTATTGCGAGGAGAAAGAAATTAAAGATTTTGTAAAATCAAATAATATTATTCCAATAAAAAACCCCTGTAAAGTTAATGGTAAGACAAAGCGGCAATATGTTAAAGAACTGCTTTATGATATAAATAAACACAACAAATATACCTATGAAAATATTTTTGGCGCAATAAAACGCTCTAAAATTGATGGATGGAGTAGTGAACTTGAGGCTTCAGCTGGAGGCCTAGAATAAGAAAAACTGACATAGACCTTATTTAATGAAAATGGAAGTAGTTTTTTTTAAATCATTAGTTATCTAAAGTTTTGGTATGTTTATCCATTCTAATTTTCATTGACAAAGAGATACTTAAACAATTATAATAAGGATATCAGTTAAGTTTCTATATAGATCTTATTAACACCTTTAAAATTCTGTTATTAATCAATACAGCTAAGGAGTGAATCATATTGAAGGACATAATGATAGACCAATTTCAATATACGGTTGGAGAACTTCTAATAAGAAATAAAAGTATTCTGGATCTTATAACTAAGTTTCAGGATTCAAATGCACGGGTTAATAGGGGTATTGTCAAAGCTGTAACTCAATGTGGGTGTGTAAAGGTAAATGGTAAAAAACAAGCTACCCTTGCAGATGCTGATTTTGACGAGATACGTAAATCAATGAAGACTCATTTAGATGGAAAACTTTGTGACAATTGTAGAGACTTTATTGAAAAAGACATAGGAAGAAATTTATTTTACTTAGCTTCGATATGTAACACTCTTGATTTAAACTTGTATGATATTATAATAAAGGAATTAGATAGAGTAAAAATGCTAGGTAAGTATAATTTAAGATAAAAGACTGTCATATTAAAACAGTCTTTTTATTTTTGTTTTATATTCTTCTTGTATCTAAAAAAAGTTGTTCCTGAACTCTTCTTAAGCCTTCTTTTATGAGTTTTGATCTTACTTCTCCAATACCTTCAACATCATCAAGTTCATCAACAGATGCACTTAAAATTCCTTGAAAATTTATAAATTTATCAACTAAGTTTTTAGTTACAACTATAGGAACCCTAGGAACTTTACTTAGTAATCTATATCCTTTTGGGTATATAGCAGTATCAAAAGCATTAGAGTTACCATTATACCCAAGTATTTTGCATATATTTATAGAATCCATTAATTCATCATAGGAAAGCATTCTTAATTTATACTGAATCTCTTCTGAGGAAATATCTTCTCTTTCCATGTAGTCTTCAATTATTAGAGCTTCATCTTTATCTACATTGGCTAATAGTTCTTCAAGCTGCATACTTATTAGCCTTCCCTCATTACCTAACTCACAAATATATCTTTCAATTTCATAGGCAACTCTATTTACCATTTCTGTCCTTTGAATAACAAAAGCTACATCATCAAGAGTAACAATATCTTCAAACTCAAGAACGCTTAAATTATTAATTGCTGTCTCAAGAACAGTTTTGTACTTTTCTAGAGTTTGCAACGCTTGATTGGCTTTATTTAAAATAGCCGGAGTATCCTTTAATATATATTTTACCATACCCTTATATATTGTTATTACATTCCTTCTTTGAGATATGCTAATTACAGTCTCACCTGTTTGCTTAGCCACCCTATGTGCTGATTTATGGCGAGTTCCTGTTTCATCTGTAGAAATTGCAGGATCAGGTATAAGCAATGCATTTGCATACAATAATTTTTTAAGGTCCTTACTCAATACTATAGCACCATCCATTTTAGCTAGTTCATAAAGATGAGCCGGTGAATATTCTTTGTTAATAAAAAAACCACCATCCACAATACTCAAAACTTCATGTGAATCACCAATAACAATTAGTGCTCCTGTTTTAGCTTTTAAAATATTTTCCAACCCCTCTCTTAAAGAGGTTCCCGGTGCTAACATTTTCAAAACTTCAAGCATTTTTTCATCATTTATACTGGTCATTGTTTATCCCTCCAAAATGTCATCAATTATAATTTGTTGTTATAATTATGAATCATATCGCAGCGGAAGCTGCAATCATAGTAGTTAAGTTCCGCTGCGATAAACAGAGGAACTATATCTTCTAAAAAGTTTGTTAAAAAAGCAAACTTTTTGAGAAGAATAGTATATATGCTATAAGATTATGCTCAAAGCTTCCTGTACATTTTCTACTCCTTTAACATTTATATTATTTATCTCTTTCATTGTCTTAATAACTTCCATATTTCTTAAAGGAATAATACAATTTTTAAATCCTGTTCTCATAGCCTCCATTACTCTTTTTTCCACCTGATTTACAGCTCGAACTTCACCAGTTAGACCAACTTCTCCTATTAAAACAGTATTTACGTCTACAGAAACATTTCTAAAACTAGACGCAATAGCCATAATAATACCTAAATCACATGCAGGTTCATCAACTTTAAGGCCTCCTACAACATTAACATATGCATCAAAATTATGAAGCTGCATTCCCACTCTTTTTTCCAATACAGCCATTAGCAATGTAATTCTGTTGTAATCAACACCTGTTGCCATTCTTCTGGGCATTCCAAAACTTGTAGGGCAAACTAGTGCCTGAATCTCTATAAGCATTGGTCGTGTTCCTTCAAGGCTTGATACTACAACTGAGCCCGGTACATTTTCAGGCCTTCCGGAAATCATAATAACAGAAGGATTTTCTACTTCTACAAGCCCTATATCTTTCATTTCAAATATACCAATTTCATTTGTAGATCCAAATCTATTTTTTACAGCTCTTAAAACTCTATAACTTAAATGTCGTTCTCCTTCAAAATATAATACTGTATCCACCATATGTTCTAAAACTCTCGGGCCTGCAATTGAACCTTCTTTTGTAACATGACCAACAATAATTATTGCTATGTTCATGCTTTTTGCAATCCTCATTAACCCTGCTGTAATATCTCTTACCTGGCTAACACTTCCAGGCGCTGCTGATAATTCTTCATTAAACATTGTTTGAATTGAATCAACAATTATAAGATCAGGTTTTTCTTTCTGACTTAATGCTTGAACAACTTTAAAATTCGTCTCTGATACCATTAATAGATTTGTACTCTTTACACTTAATCTATCGGCTCTTATCTTTATTTGCTTTATAGATTCCTCTCCTGAAATATATATAATTTTAGAATTTACTTTTATTTTATCACATATTTGGAGTATCAATGTAGATTTCCCTATTCCCGGGTCTCCTCCAACAAGGATTAACGAGCCCTTTACAACTCCTCCCCCTAAAACCCTGTCCATTTCTTTCATCCCAGTCATATATCTGTCTTCACTCTCTATTTGGATATCATTTATATTTATTGGCTTTACATTAGATAGAAAAACCTCACCATTATTTTTTTTATATGTTGGTTCTAATACTTCTTCAACAAAAGTATTCCATTGATTACAGCTTGGACACTTTCCAAGCCAACCTGTAGATTCATATCCACAGTCCTGACAAATAAAAAATAATTTCTGTTTTGCCATTTTTATCTCCTATTATTTTTTTTATATTAAATAATGCCTGCCTCATTAAGTTTTACAAATACCAATACAAACATGGCATGTGACCATGTAAGTGGAATAACCCAGCAGGGCTTTCCCTTATCCCTACTAATCTGCTCTGGTAAAAACCCTAACTCTGTGGTGCAATTAACAGCCCAGTCAAAGTAATTTTTTGCTCTTTTATATTCTCCTACTTTAATATAATAAAGTGCAACCCATAAAGTCGTCAAGATCCATGGATTCCCACCCACATAATTATCATTTTCATATCTTTTTATACCTCCCACTGGGTGACAGGTAAGAGCTTTTTCTATAGCCTCTACAGTACTTTTTACCCTCTCATCCTTTGGGTCAAAAACTTCAAAGGGAACTGAAACTCCTAAAATGCTAGTATCTATAGTCCAATCTTCTAACGTAACATCCCTTTTATAACCCTTATTATTAACTGTTATTATAGTTGTATTCTCAGAGTTTTCACTTCCCCAGGAGTTTAATTTTGTTCGGATACTTCGTATAAAACGATTGGCCTTATCACTCCATAGATTTTTTTCAATAGCTCTTTTAACTAAAGAAGCAACCATATCCCATTTATTAATTATCTCAGAAGAGGCATTAACAATTCTCCCAGCCTCTACACCTGCTTTTATTCCTGCATAAACAGCTGCAGCAGAATAGGTGTGTTCCCCTACCCTTTCTTCCCATAAATCATGGCTAGGTTTAGGAAGTCCTGTTTCTTCATCAATAAAATTTACTAAAAACTCAACTCCAAGTTTTATGCTGTTCCACATTTGCTCAATAAAAAAACTATCTTTTGTTAACTTATAATGCTTTAGCATTCCCCATATAAGCGTACCTGTCTCATCTATCTGCATTCCCCATGAAGGAGCAAGGTTTCCATCCATATAATACCTTTGATGCCAAGAGCCATCTTCTTCCTGTGTCTTAGCCGCCCATTTGTAAAATTTGTCTACAGTATGACTAAGTCCAGATACATCAAGTGCTTCTGTAATAAATGCAGCATCTCTCCCCCAGCAGTAAGCATAACGCCCGCACTTTGTAAACTCTTCATCTATTTCTGCTGATGCAAGCAACCCACCAGTTTTTTCATCACTCATAAGCTTAAATACTAGAAGTGATCTTTTATATAAAGTATTTACTTGATTGTTTGATGTCTCAACTTGCCTTGCTTTTTTTAAATAATTGTGCCAATAATCTTTTGTATTGCTAAGCTGCTCTTCAACGTTTATTAATTTACAAGCTTTTGCTAATTCTTTTACACCTTTTAAAGTATGTGAAGCACATATAAATAAGTTAATCTTTTTTCTCTCTCTAGGTAAAACAGTACCTATTTTCCAAGACAAAGCCCCATCATTCATCATACCAATACTATCATAACCATTAAGTTCAGTATGTCGTGCACAATCAAATGCATTATTTCCCAATTGAAATTGAAGTACTTCAAAATCAGATAAAACTGAAATATAGTATCCATGTCTATAGTGTATTAATGCATCCACATTAAAGTCAAACAATGTACTCCTCAATTCAGAAGTTGTTGATATAGCTGACGAGTACTGTACAAAACCCAGATCCACTTCATTCTCTCCTGTGTTTTCTATTGTATAGCTACGAATAAGAATATCTCTATCATACAATACAAAATCCAACTGTTCAATTTTAAGACCTTTTTCTCTATCTTCACAAAGGGTCTTTAATATATTTGTATCCTCTATATAGAGCTGATTGTGGCACCAATTGTCCTCGTTAAACCACAGCGTGCTGTTTTTATATCTATTAAAAAAAATTCCTGTTAGCATTCTTTCAATATGCTGGGGATAATCAATGTTTGGCCAAAATAGTCTTATTAATTCTCCTTTTTTTGTAACACAACAAAGCATTCGGGAATTTCCAATGATAGCATCATTAAAATATGGTTTTGACACAATATACCTCCAAATTAATATAGATACATATAAGTAGTTATTTAACATATTGATTAAGTATTCATGATTTGACATAAAAATCTAAAAAGCAATATTACAGATACCTTAAATACTATTTAATTATAACATAGCTGGTCAAATTCGCAAGAATCAGTCTGCCGTCCCTGTGTGTCTTTTTTGAAAATAATTCATAAATATTTTCTCATATTAAGAGCAAAATAATAACACTATTCACTATAAAAAAATCAACTATTTTGGAGGAATAAAATGTTATCACAAATAAACAGCGTAATTTTTTGTACTACACAGGTAATACAGGTGATAATATTTGCCGCTGGATGTTATTTTTTTGGAATATCTATTTTTGGCTGGGTACTTGGTAAAAGCCAAGACTCCAAAGAATTTCTTCCTCAAAAAAAATTTGCTCTTATTATAGCTGCCCATAATGAAGAAAAGGTTATCACTCATATTGTCCATAGTCTGTATAGACAAAACTATCCCAAAAACCTTTATGACATCTTTGTTATTGCTGATAATTGCACGGATAATACAGCAAAAATAGCACGTGAGCATGGTGCCATAGTACTTGAAAGAACTAATTATACTAAAAAGGGTAAAGGGCACGCTTTAGAATGGATGTTTTCAAAAATATTTGAAATGGATGAAAAATACGATGCAATAAGTGTTTTTGATGCAGACAACCTAGTGTCAGCCAATTTTTTACTTGAAATGAACAAACAATTATGCAAGGGACATAAAGTTGTACAGGGATATATTGATAGTAAAAATCCTTATGATTCATGGATTACATGTTCATATTCAATTGCTTTTTGGCTTTCCAATAGGGTATTTCAACTGCCAAGGTATCATTTAGGGCTAAGTTGTGGCCTTTGCGGAACAGGATTTTGCATAGATTTAGATACCCTAAAAAATATAGGCTGGGGAGCAACTTGCCTTACAGAAGATTTGGAATTTACATTGAAACTTGCTCTGAGAGATATGAAAGTTGCATGGGCACATGATGCCATAGTTTATGACGAAAAACCAATAACTTTAAAGCAATCTTGGAGCCAGCGCAAAAGATGGATGCAGGGCCATGCTGATTGTGCAAGCCGATTTTTAGGATCACTTTTTAAAAAAGCATTTAAACATGGTGACCTTGTGGCTTTTGATTGTGCAGTTTATTTGTTCCAACCTATAAGATTAATATTTATAGGCTTAATTACTATTATGATGTGGATACAATCGGTTTTTCCACAGTCACCATTTTTTAATTTAAAGTATGTTTTTCCTACAGAAGTGTGGTATATTTTTGTCATTCTTCAGTTTGTTTACGGCCCAACAGTCATTTTAGCCGAAAAAAGATTTAAGCTCAAGACTATTATGGGCTTTTTGGTCTATCCATTTTATTGCCTTACATGGATACCCATTACAATACAGGGCTTTATGAATAAAAACAATAAGGACTGGAGCCATACCGATCATTCAAGAGAAATCAGCATTAACGATCTAGAGAAAGCATAATGTTGGTGTAGTTTTAATAAAAGGCGCAGCGGCAAATATTTAGCAGCTACGCCTTTCATCCTTAATTGAAGAATATTTATCCTTTTCTAAGGACTAATTCATCTTCCTTTCTTTCAATTAACACCTTGTCACCAGTTTTAACTTTTCCCTCTAGCATTTCCTCTGCCAATTTATCCTCCACCATACTCTGAATTGCTCTTCTAAGTGGTCTTGCCCCAAATAGCTGGTCAAACCCACTTTGAGCTAAAAGTGCTTTAGCTTCTTCTGAGATTTCAATAGTAATGGCATTATCTTTAAGTCTCTTTGCAAGATTATCTACCATGATACTCACTATCTTTATCATATGTTCTTCTTCGAGAGGATGAAACACTATAATTTCATCTATCCTATTTAAGAACTCAGGCCTGAAAGTTTTTTTAAGTTCACCCATGACATTATTTTTCATATCTTTATAGCTTTTTGACTTTTCTTCAGTATCAATACCAAATCCAAGTCGTTTTGGCTCAGTAATTAACCTTGCTCCTACATTAGATGTCATAATTATAACAGTGTTTCTAAAATCTATCATTCTTCCCTGAGAATCCGTCAATCTTCCATCTTCTAGAATTTGTAATAGGATGTTAAAAACATCTGGATGAGCTTTTTCAATTTCATCAAATAATATAACTGAATATGGCTTTCTTCGAACTTTCTCCGTTAACTGTCCACCTTCTTCATATCCAACATACCCAGGAGGTGAACCAACAAGTCTTGATACACTATGTTTTTCCATATATTCTGACATATCTATTCTTACAATTGAATTTTCATCAGCAAATAAAGACTCTGCTAACGCCTTACTTAGTTCAGTTTTTCCAACCCCTGTTGGACCTAAAAATATAAATGAACCAACGGGACGTTTAGGATCTTTAAGTCCCACC
The DNA here is from genome assembly GCA_008125075.1 of Acetivibrio alkalicellulosi. GTDB lineage: Bacteria > Bacillota > Clostridia > Acetivibrionales > Acetivibrionaceae > Herbivorax > Herbivorax alkalicellulosi. Next base: position 2,726,261 of record VLTH01000002.1, read on the forward strand.
CTTCCTCTTCTTATAGCCTTTGACAATGCTTTTACAGCTTCATCTTGTCCTACCACTCTATTATGAAGTACATCTTCCATGTTTTTTAATCTTTCAGTATCTTCTTCTGCTAGTCTCTTGACAGGAATGCCTGTCCAATCACACACGATACCAGCTACCTCTTCTTCTGTAACTGTATCTGTTGTTGTCTGATTTTTTTGTTGCCAGTCATTTTTTGCCTTTTCCAATTCATTCTTTATCCGTTGCTCTTCATCTCTTATCCTAGCCGCCTTTTCAAACTCCTGACATACTATGGAGTCTTCCTTTTCCTTCCTTAACTTTTCTACCTGTTCTTCTAATTGTTTTAAATCAGGAGGAGCAGTAAATGACTTAAGTCTCACTTTAGATGCTGCTTCATCAATAAGATCTATTGCTTTATCTGGTAAAAATCTGTCTGTAATATATCTATCAGACAAATTCACAGCGGCTACAAGAGCTTCATCAGTAATTTTCACCCTGTGATGAGCTTCATACTGATCTCTTAGGCCTTTTAAAATGTTTACAGCTTCTTCTTTAGTTGGCTCAGCTACAGTAATAGGTTGAAATCTTCTTTCTAATGCGGCATCTGCTTCTACATGCTTTCGATACTCATCAAAAGTAGTTGCTCCAATAACTTGTATCTCACCCCTTGCAAGAGATGGTTTTAAAATATTAGATGCATCTATAGCTCCTTCTGCTGCACCTGCACCTATAATAGTATGCATTTCATCAATAAATAAGATTACATTTCCTGACTTTTTGATTTCCTCAAGAGCCTTTTTCAATCTTTCTTCAAATTCTCCCCTATATTTTGCACCTGCAACCATAGAAGAAAGATCGAGAGTTACAACTCTTTTATCCTTTAAAGTTTCAGGAATATTACCCTCTACTATTTTTTGAGCCAATCCCTCTGCTATTGCCGTTTTACCAACACCTGGCTCACCAATTAAGCAAGGATTGTTTTTGGTTCTCCTGCTTAATATTTGGATAACTCTCTCAATTTCTTTATCCCTTCCCACAACAGGATCAAATTTTGCTTCCCTTGCCATATCAGTTAAATCTCTTCCGAATTGATTCAAAACAGGAGTATTGGCATAGTTTTTGCTGGTTTTTGGAGTCCCCGCTGCATTTGGAGCCTCTTCATTTAACATTTTAACAATTTCATTAAATAATTTCTGGGGGTCTACTCCTAAATCAACTACAATTCTAACTGCTACACTCTCTCCTTCTTTTAATATCCCAAGAAGAAGATGCTCTGTTCCAATATAATTATGGCCCATTCGCCTTGCCTCTCTAAAGCTTAATTCAAGAACTCTTTTGGTTCTAGGTGTAAAACCTAAGGGCTGCTCATTTGTTGTTTCACCTCTACCAATAAGCTCTTCCACTTCCTTTAAAACTTTTTCTTCGGTCATACCTTGATTTTGTAGAACACGAGCTGCTACTCCACTTCCCTCCTTAATAAGACCAAGAAGAAGGTGCTCTGTTCCAACATAATTATGACCTAATTGCATTGCTGCTTCTTGTGAAAAATTTATTGCTTTTTCAGCTTTTTCTGTAAAACGTCCATACATTTGCCATTCCTCCTCTTATTTTATCTATATTTCGATGTTATACTTAGTAATTTCTTTTAATAAAACATTTTTACATCAATGCAAAGGCATCAAAACTTTTAATAAATATTAAGTATTCTGATTTCTAAATCTCGTATTCAATATCCTTGCATCTTGCTGTATTATGAATTGCTTCCTGTCAATCTGTTTCTTATTAATTCCGCCCTTTTAATATCTCTTTCATCAGGTTCTAATGGTCTTCCAAAAGTCTCCTGCAAACTTGCTGGTTGAATTGAAATAAGTATTTCATTAAGATTCTTTATATCTATGTTACTTATTATTCCCATATCTACACCCAATCTAACATCTGAAAGTAATCTAAAGCTTTCTTCAGATGACATGATTCGAGAATTTGACAATAGTCCTAATGATCTATATATCCTGTCTTCAAACCTGAAAGGATTTTGTTTGTGTAGCTCGTTTCTAAGTATCCTTTCCTGATCAATTACTTGCTTTGCAATATTATTTATATTTGTCAATATTTCTTCTTCTGTCTGCCCTAAAGTTACCTGATTAGATATCTGAAACATATTTCCTAAAGCTTCTGTGTTTTCTCCATAAAGTCCTCTTACTGTTATTCCAAGTTTTCCACAGGCCTCCAATATATTTTTTATATAACCTGTCATAGTAAGTGCAGGTAGATGAAGCATTGCTGAGGCTCTCATTCCTGTGCCAATATTTGTAGGGCAACAAGTAAGATATCCGTAGTTTTCATCAAAAGCAAAATCTATACTTTCCTCAAAAACACCGTCTATATTGCTGCATATTTCCAAGGCGCTATTTAGCTGCATTCCTGGAAAAATACACTGTATTCTTAGATGGTCTTCTTCATTTATCATTACACTTACCTTTTCGTCACTACTAACAATAAGTCCGCTTTCAAACTGGCTCTCTGCTAAATTTGGGCTTATAAGATGTTTTTCTACCAATATCTGTTTTTTTATTGGATTTAGTTGCTGTAAATCTATAAACTCAAAGTCGCTATTCTCTTTTCCTTCTTTTAAAATAGCTTTCTTAGCCCCCATCAATATCTTCTTCCCATCTTCTCTTTTCATTTTAAAAGGGAAGGGAACATCTTTAAAATTACGTGCAAGACGTATCCTACTGCTAATTACAACATCTGATTCAGGTCCTTTTTCTAGATACCATCCTTTCATCTATTATTACCTCCAAACCTAAAGTATTAGTTTCATATCAATTAATCATGTTTTTTTATTTCCATATTCTTAATCTGATCTCTTATGGTAGCAGCTTTTTCATACTGTTCATTTTTTATACAAAGTTCCAGTTGTTCTTTAAGCTTTGATATTTCTCTTGACACTTTTACCTGGCTATAAATTTTTTCAGGTATCTTTCCATTGTATTGAACATTGCCATGAAGTCTTTTTAATAAAGGTAACAACTTTTCTCCATATACTTTGTAGCAATCTGCACACCCTATTTTACCCGTCTTTTTAAATTCTTCATAGCTGGTATTACAAGTGTTACATACAAGATCCGATTGTTGATGAACTGATGCCATATATGGAACACCCATAATTCCTGAGAAAAAATCATTTATACTAAGAGGAGAGCCAATACTAAACTTTCCTTCATCTTTTGCACACTGGTCACAAAGATAAATAACAATTTTATTATTATTTATCACTTGAGTAAATTGAATATTTGCAACTCTTTTATGACATTTTTGACATAACATAAACCCCTCTCCTTTCTAATTCTTGTTTGACACAGGCAAACTCTATTAATATTCTATGTTTCTTATATAAGTAAGCATACCATCATATTTTTTAAAATGCTGGCTCTCAAGTATCCCCTTTGATCAACAGGCACAGTTGATAAAATCTTATCACTTGTAGCAGCTTTTAGCATAAGTCCTTCCCTTTCTGAAATAACGTTGTAATCAATAAAATTATTTATAAATACATGAGCTGATTGCTGGGATATATTGTCACCCATAGATTGCACAATATGCATAAGATAATTCTTACCCTTGTGCTCTATGCTTACTCTTCTTATTCTTATATGTCCTCCACCGCCTCTGCGACTCTCGACATAATATCCTCTATCAGATGTAAACCTTGTATCAATTACATAATTAATTTGTGAAGGCACACAATTAAATTGGTTTGCAAGTTCATTTCTTTGTATTTCAATAGAGCCATCGGTGTCATTAATCATTTGCTTAATAAAGGTTTCTATAAGATCACTAAGTTTCGCCATATCCTCCACCCTCTTTAGCTGATTTTGACTTTCTTTGACCTTTATTATATTATATTTTATTTTGTCTTTTAATTCAAGAAGTTGGATACTTAAAAATACTCAAAAAACATGATTATATTTGATTATTATTTTTTTTTAAGTATTTAATCACGTTTTCTCTTGTTTTCAAGCTAAATCATTAGGGTACTTCTAAACTTAACTCCACCTTCTTGATAGAAAGTGGAGTCTTAAAACTAGATAAATCAATTATGCTTATCATTTTTATTGTCGCTATTTTCTGTCAACTTTGCTAAACGACGAGCATTTTTTCTTTGTATGTCAGGAGTCATCCATTGATCAAAGGATGAAATAAACTCCCCATACTTAGTTGTGTCTTCTATTCTTTCATCCTTGATATTATTTTTATCGTTTTTATTTGCCATTTATTTAGACTCTCCTTTTTAAATTTTGTTGCCAAGTCATATCTTTATTTTTTTCAAAGTGATTTAATTGTATTCGCATTATAATCATAAATTTTTTAAGTTATTTTTTATAGACATCTCTTGCTCACGTACAAAGTTTTATAATTATAATTTGAATGTCAATTGCATTAGCATCACAGGGTGTATTTAATAAATTTGAAGAAAAATATGCGCCCTGAATCACAAATCAATTATACAACCCTAGTCTATCTTCAACTAGCAATAATTCATCTAGGATTTTTGCTCCTAATATATTAAATAATACATCTGGATCAGTTTCGCTTAGTTTTTCAACTGAACGCCTATCACTATCTATCAAATTCCTTTGAATTAATTTTTTTTCTGATTCATATAAGTTCATCCAATTTGATGGGGATAACTCTAAAGATAAGTCTTCTAATGCTTTATAAGTTTCTTCTTCCAAGCTTTTTATAAAGCTTATCCAGTCTTTATTTTTAATACTGTATCTGCCATAATAATTATCATAATCATCAAGCGTAGTTAATAATTCACCATCTTCAAAAACAACACCTTTTAAATTATCAATTGAATTAACCCATCCATTGAATATACGATTAACAGTTTCAAATTGCTTTCTCAATGGATCATCTAATTGAGTCAAAACTTCTTTGTCTTTTAAGCTCCTGTCTTTATCATATTTAATTGATAAGTCACCAAAAAAATATCTTATTCTTGTTATACTGTATAATTGTTCTTCAACATCCAAGTCATAACAGTTTATTTTATTTGATGCGTCTCTTATTTTAGGTATACTGTCTAAAGGGAAAAGTAAATTGCCATGTAAAGTATACCTCTGATCTATTCTAACTTCACCACTTTCTAATATTTCTTTTACTATTTCATTATTTTCTATTATTGTATTAGAAACAAGCTTAAATATATCTTGATTTATTCTACCTGAAATATGTGCTTCAAGTAGTTTTCGCTCTCTATATTTAATACCCATTGTTATTGTCAAAACTATACATATTCCAATAATAAATATTAAATAATATTTTTTAATCATATTATTCCTCCCTTACTATCTTGACAAATCATATTAAGTAAAAGTACTATTGTAATAACTCTTTGATATCATCCACATTATATTTCGATAAAAATTCTCTTGTATCTTTTTCTATGTCTATTACAAAATCACTCCAATAATTTTGCAATGCTATAGGCTTAAAATTTCTTTCAAAGTATTTGTCGAATTTTTCACGACTAAATTTTCCATCTTCTACCCAGTCAATATTTTTTTCTAAAGAGTTCATCCATAAATCATTTAACTCATTTAAATACTCTATTTTTTTTCTTAAATCATTATCAAGAACTAATAATATATCATCTCTTTCTTCTTCAGGTATCCTCCAACGACCATCAAGTACTGAAATGAAAAAATCTTCAATCATAATAATATTGTAATTACTAACTATATCATCTTCTATAATTTCATGTTTTCTTAAAATATTAGCATATCTAGTGTACTGTGGCACAAAATTTATATTATTGTTCAAAAACAAAATTAATGTTTCAGCATCACCTTTTTTAATATAACCTTCTTCTAATATAGTTCTATATATTTCTTTTTGACTTATAATTAGATTTGCTATTTCTCCTCCACCAAAAAAACTAAAATCATTTTTAGTAAATTCATCATACTTTTTAACAGTTTGAAATTTATTATAATTTAGGTATCCAAGAATAAGAATAGTTATTATTAATATTACTTTTATTCTCTTTTTTGTAAACAATCCAGCACCCCCATCAAATACTATACTATAATTTATTTTTGATACTTTGTAGTTCTTTTATATCAGATATTTTAAATTATAGCATATCAAATATCTAATTAGAACTTGATATGCTATAATCTTATTAAGTTAGTAGATAATATTAACACTATAGTCTAATATAAAATAAGCTTCATAATCATCTTCTGGACTATCTGCATGTCCTATTCCTCCTTTTAACTTCATCCTGTCTCCACCATCGCTACCATCACCATGTGAAAGAAATTTTTTAGAATTACCCCAAATAATCTGAACAGGATCCCATCCTCGACTTTCATAATCATCTTCTTGCATAAAATAACTCTTTGAACCATAGCTTTGAGATTGTCCTAATTGGTTATCTCTTATAGTTTCACTCATTCTACCACCTTCAGTGTCGAATAGCTTTATAAATTCCCATACATCAGTTACAATATCTTTAATCATTTCACCAGTTTCAATTACATCTTTTAAATATGGAATTCTTTTTGCTACTGGTATTAATAACTCATAGTTTTTAGAGTCTTTTTTGTTGCTAAAGACGCCATAAAGATTGCTTTCATAAAATACATTTCTTTTTTCTGTATCCAATTGTATAGCCATTTTTATGCTTTCAAATCTCAATCCTCTGTTAGCTATTGTTTCTACTGTTCTCAAAGTAGGATCATATATGACCTGATAATTGTTTATAACACTTAGTTGCATAGATATTTCATCTCTACTTTCAGCATTCATAATATATCTTCCATGAATAATATGAGTAACTGTACGCCCAAAAGCTATTTCTTGTGTAAGTATATGAAAAACATATCCATTATGATATTTTCCATAGTTACTTGTTGGTTCATGATAGAATTTCTTTTCAAGTCCTCCCATAATTTCATCAGAGTTGGGGTGGTATTTATTTTTATATTCATCTCTCACCAAAAATAACTCCTCAAACATTTCATCTGAAATACCAAGTTCACCTATTGTCAATCTGCGATTTTTTCCTAGTTTATTAAGCAAATTGTTAAATATTGTAGCTGTGTCTACATTTATTTCTTCTGAAATATAACTATCATATTTCCCTTCTGTTTTAATTATAGGTGATTCAATCTTTGGTAGTTCTGTATTAACCCACTGTCTAATTTCAACTTTGGTTTCCCAAAACTCACCATCAATAAGCCTTATATTCCATGGATCAGGAAGAGCAGTATCATCATTTACATGAGGAACTCCAGCTGGAGTATTATTCCTACTTGAGGTTCTTCTACTTGAAATAATTGAAAGCATATTTAGTAATCTTAAGTAAACTTGACTTGTCTGTCGGTCTACATCTTCTTGACTTAATCCTCTTTGATTTTCTATAAAGAAGAAATTCCCATTTGCTTCTTTTGAAATTGCTCTCATTAAATCTAAATCTACATCTCTTCCTAATGCTATAGTGTTAATTACAATTCCTTGTTTTGCAAGTTCCCTTGCCATATTCATTTCTTGCCCAGCTTCTCGGTTTGATTCGCCATCAGTTAGCAAAACTATTACTTTTTGACGATTACTGTTCTCGTCAAATAGTCCTCCAGCTTTTCTAAGTCCGTCAGTAATGTTTGTGTGTCCTCCTGATATGTACATTTCATTTAGTTTGTTTAATAACGTCTCTTTTTCATTTGTTAGTTCTTTCATCACTTTTCCATTATCCGTAAATTCAACTATCCCTATTCTTTGAGCACCAAAAGATCTTTCAACAAACATCTTTGTTGCATTTATTCTTATGTTATTTGGATCATAAGTTCTCATACTTCCAGATTGATCTATTACAAAGACAATGTCAGATGTCAAATATCTATTCATGCTTATTGGTCCAAGCAAGAAAGGACTAAAGTGTGTTGTTATACCTATTACAACCTGATTAACTTTATCTACTCGAACATCATCTATTTCTTCTAATTGCTGAGTTTCAGGATTTGCATAAAATATAGTCAATTCATCCTCAGATATATCTCCTAAGTCTTCTCTGTTGTATGAGATTCTAATTTCAGCATATTCAATTGGAAATCCTCCATTAGTTATCTCTACAGGTTTTCCTACAATACCCTCTAAATTATTAAGAAGTATATTATCAGAGTCCCATACCTGAAGTGGAGACATTATTACATTTCCATTTCCCCATGCAGTTACTTCAACCCTTTCATCTCTTGATAGTGCTGTTTTAAAAGATACTACATCTTCATGATAATCCAATGGATTTAAACCAAGCATAACTGCTGCTCCATCATATATTCCGTCACCACTTGTGTCAGGATTTAGTGGATGTGTACCATATACATATATTTCATCATAATCAGATATACCATCTTCGTCTGTATCCCATTTAAATGGATTTGTTCCATGCTTTAATTCTTCTCTGTTGGTAAGTCCATTACCTGAATAGTCAGCATCTAAATCTATTGATTCTATATCATAAACAATCCCACTGTTTACTTTTACCTGCTGTGAATATGGGCTTGTTCCAAAACGGTTAACAGCTTCAACAACATAATAGTAGGTATTTCCTTCTTTTACATCAACATCAATAAAATCTTTCCTCAAGCGATTTTCTTCTATTAGATAATACGGTCCTTTGTCCACACTACTTCTATATACGTTATATCTATCTGCACAATTTGTTTTTGACCAATATAATCTTACAGTATTGTTATGCCAAACTCCTGTCAAATGTGGAGCTTCTGGTTCTGTTGGTATAACTGGAATATAGTCAAGCATTTGCTTCCAGAATTCTTTATTAGGTGGAATAAAGTTGTAATGATCTTCAGGCTCTAATAAAATTAAAGTATTAAACATATGAGGTCTATGACCATTTTCCATATTAATTGTCTGTCCTCTTTCTCCTGCAAGAACTGTTTTATGACTGCCATATGCCTCAAAAATATTATTATTTGGTGTTCCGTTTACTGTAAAATCACCTCTTAGCTCCAATATACCTGCTGTTAGACAATTATCGTAACTGGTCTGTGTATATACAAATGTGCTACCTTCTATAATTACATGATCATTTATTCTTGTCATTTTTAAAATAGCATTGTTTTTTAATTGATACTCACCTTTTACATGGAGATTTCCACCATTTATATTCATTATTCCCCCATCCATTATTACATTTGCCCTAACTTCCATCTTTCCATTTTGCATATCAATTAAAGGTCTTTGTGTGGATAATACATTTTTTCTTTGTTCATATACTCCTCTTAAACTTATTTCTCCACCTCTTAAGTATATATTTCCTGCATTTCTTATATTATTACCAGATAGTATTTTTCTGTTAAGATCAAACACAGTATTCTTTAAAACTTCTATATCACTGTTAATATTGTCAGTATTAGATGTAAGAGTTTTTTCTAGAAGGTAATCGTCAGGTACTCTATTAAAATTGTCTAATGCCTTTTGAAGTTTTTCTTCATCTGAATTTTTTATTATCTCCATAATATCTTTCATATCTATAATATAGTCGCCGTTTGTTTCTCCAATCCACATATTAAGTGGACTATTTTTAGATCCTATTTGAACACCTTTCATTCCTACTGGAATATTTATAAGCCTGCTCAAATACCCTTCCTTGCTTATTTTAACAGTAACAACCTCATTTGAATCAGGAGTATATTTAAACTTAAAGTATCCTTCCTCATTTGTACTAACACTTTCAATAACATCTTTTTCATCGTTGTATACTTCTACATTAAATCCTTGTGGATTAGAAGTTTCAATGTATCCTTCAATAGTATGTTCTTGTATATCTTCAAGCTCTAATGATAGTGCCTGCAACTCATCTTTATCAATTGGTGCTAATTCAAAGCTACTTGCTGAAACTGTACTAATACTTGTGCCTACCTTTTTTATTCCTTTTGTATCAATACACTCACCCTTTGAGTCAAAAAGCTGAACACCTTTTTTCTCAATATATGCATTGGCTCTCCAGTACTTATTGTCTTTATCATTTATAAATTCTATTTTGGTATCTTTAAGTTTCAAAACTTCAAATGATATTTTTGCAAGTTCTCCTGTTTTAACTATACTTTCATTATTAATGAATTGGTCAATGGATTTGACTACTCTTCCAAAGTTAATCCTTCCTTCTTCAAGGTCATGATATGCAGCAGATACATATTGGTGATTAGTGTCAGAAAGAACGTTTCCTATACTAGGAATTGTATCCTCTTCATAAGGATTTTTAGTTATGCAATCTACAGGTTGAAGGACTTTAGGATCGTATTTAATGTTTAACTGGTATCCTGCTAGATTTGATATTTCATTAATGTTTATTGAAGCAGTAATTATATCCCCCTTTTTTGTGGGATGGTTTTCTAAGGAAATGTTAATTTCTTTAGGACTTTCAACCTTAACTCTTGAGGCAGGAAACTCATCAATGATGTTAAGGATATACCTTCTCATTAGAATAACATCCGTACTGTTAATATTTCCATCACCATTTAAATCTGCCGCAATATGTCCATGACTCGTGGGAAATTCTGTTATAATGTTTAATATGTACCTTCTAAGTAGAATATAATCTGTACTATTAATACTACCGTCACCATTTATGTCACCTATAGTAATTTCCTTTTCCTCTTCAAAAGCATTTACTTGGTAATCATTTAAAATAAGATTTTCCTCTCTCTCAGTTGCACTGTAAATTGTAACGTTAGTTAGTAAAATAGTAAATGTAATCATGATGCAAATAATAGTACTTACTAGTTTTTTTGTTTTTTTCATTGATTTCTCCCCTTTTTTGTTTTTTTAAGGGTGTTAAAAAAATATAACTTTCCGTTAATTTCACTTCAGACCTTATTTGTTCCAAATAGGCCACGTGAAAAATCTGAAGTAATATTTCATCTATCCCTTATCCATATTGAATATATGATTTTAAATTCCTGTTAATTATATACTTTGATATAATTTTACACTAGTGCCATAAGTAACGACTTTTTCGTGACTGTAGTCACTTCTTTTATTACTTTCCATGACTTTAGTCACTTATTGTTAATAATTTAACAATATTTTGTGTTGTTATTTGCATAAGTCTCTTTCTATTTTTTATAATATGAATTTTGAACCTACATACATTAAAAAAAGGATGACGGGCTGATGAACTAAGTATATAAGGAGAGAATGTCTTCCAAAAAAATTAATGACATTATCTGATAAACGCATTTTAAAAATGCTTATTTTTTTTTTATATATAACTTTACTTATCCCAATTCCAAAAACAAATAATCCGGACCAGGGAATCAAAGGATAATAATCTAAAGAAATAAAACTATTAGTATATAGTCCAAACATAAAAAAATAATTACTTGTTACCTTTATATAAGGCAAAATAAAAACTGATAGACCCAAGATAATACTTAGTAGAAAAATAGCATGAGTTTTTAATCTTTTTATTAAATGAGAACTAATCATGCATATACTTAACATGTGCAAAATGCCAAAGGAAATATAACCTGTAGAATTAAATATATATGAAGCAAAAGTAACCATCAATGCTGCAAAAAGAACTATCATTCCCCTTTTAAAACTGCTTCGGCTAAAAGACGTACTTATTCCCGAAACTAAAATAAAAGAAGATGCAACCATTATTCTAATAATATTAACAAAACCTGAGGAATAATTTATTGGAATACTATAAAAGTACTCTAGGTTAAATAGTGTGTGCAAAATAGTCATTAATATAATTAAAATACCTCTTGCAAAGTCAATTTCCCATACACGTTTAGAAATATCTGTTTTAGTCATATAATTCTCCCTCTAAGATCATTTCACTTTATACTATTCTTCTCAAAAAGTTTGTTTTTTTATCAAACTTTTATACCAAAAGTATTATATCATAAGTCTAGATATCAAAATAATAAAAGCAACCCAATTAACTAAGGAGTATCTGAAATATAACTTCCACTTTTCACAGATCCTAATGGAAGTTATATTTTCAGCAATCCTAAATAAACTAGGTCGCTTCATAAATTCTGATTACTGAATTTTATTTTTTTACGGCCTTCCCGCGTTATACTATTCTTCTCAAAAAGTTTGCTTTTTTAGCAAACTTTTTAGAAGATATAGTTCCTCTGTTTATCGCAGCGGAATTTAACTACTGTGATTGCAGCTTCCGCTGCGATATGTTCTAATCTTGTGTCTTTAATCAGCTGAATCACCCATAGCTTGTTTAGCCTCTTCAATAACTTTTTGACTTACCTGTGCTGGAGCTTCTTCATATCTTTCAAACCAGAGTTTAAATTTACCCCTGCCCTGAGTCATAGATGTAAGGTCTGTGGCATACTTAAACATTTCTGCCTGAGGTACTTCTGCAACAACTTCTTGCATTCCGTTTTCCTGAGGATTCATCCCTAATATTCTTCCTCTTCGCTTGTTTAAATCACCAATTATTTCTCCCATATAACTATCAGGAATATCTACTTCAACACGAGCTATTGGCTCTAGCAATACTGGCGATGCCTGTACCAATCCTTTTTTGTATGCTAAATTAGCTGCTACTTTAAAAGCCATTTCAGAAGAGTCAACTGAGTGGTATGAACCATCAACTAAGGTGGCTTTTAAGTTAACTACAGGATATCCCGCTAATACACCCTTCTTTATGCTTTCATGAAGTCCTTTTTCAACAGCCGGAAAATACTGTTTGGGAACAGCCCCACCAAATATTTTTTCTTCAAATGTCAGTTCTTCAGTTTCACCAGGCTCAAATTCAATCCAAACGTGACCAAATTGTCCATGTCCACCTGACTGTTTTTTATGTTTTCCTTCAACTTTTACTTTCTTTTTAATGGCTTCCCTATAAGGAACTTTTGGATCTGCTAAATCTACTGATACTCCAAATTTTGATTTTAATTTACTTACAACTACATCCAAATGGACTTCTCCAATACCTGAAATAAGCATTTGATGAGTTTCAGTATTTATAGACACTTTAAAAGTTGGATCCTCATCTTGAAGTTTGTGAAGTCCACTACCGATTTTTTCTTCATCTCCCTTAGACTTTGGTTCAACTGCCATAGATATGACAGGTTCTGGGAATGAAATTTTTTCTAATTCTACAGCATTTGACTGTAAGCAAAGTGTATCGTTAGTATTTACATTCTGAAGTTTAGCAACTGCACCTATATCACCTGCCACAAGTTTGTCAACAGGAATGTTCTTTTTACCTCTCATCATAAATAATTGGGATATTTTTTCGTTCTTTTCTGTAGTTGTATTATATACTACTGAATCAGATTTTAATGTTCCTGAATAAACTCTAATCATTGAAATTTTACCCACAAATGGGTCTGCAATTGTTTTAAATACTAAAGCCGAAAGAGGGGAATCCTTTGATACTTCCAATTCACATGTTTCATCAGAATCTTTCTTTTTTGATTTTACAACTTTTACATCAGATGGGCTAGGCATTAAATCTATAATAGAATCCATAAGATTTTTTATTCCTAAATTATTTACTGCAGAACCACAGAATACAGGTACCAAAGAACCATTTTTTATTCCTTCACGAAGACCTTTATTAATTTCCTCAGTTGTAAACTCCTGACCATCAAAAAACTTTTCCATTAATTGTTCATTTGTCTCTGCTACCGCTTCATTTAAAGCATTTCTAGCTTCTTCTATTTTATCATTTAAATTAGATGGAATGTCTACTTCCTCTAATTTTTGCTTGCCAAATATCCACGCTTTCATAGTAACAATATTAACATATCCCACAAACTTTTCATTTTCTATTATAGGGATTTCAAATGTAATAACATTTTTACCAAAGGAATTTACCAGCTGATCAAAAACCCCATAAAAATTAGCATTTTCATCATCCATCTTGTTTATAAAAAACATTTTAGGTATGTTTTTTCCAGTTGCATGATTCCAAGCTTTTTCTGTACCAACTGCAACACCACTCTTAGCAGATACAAGTATTATAGCACTATCTGCTACCCTGATACCTTGTTTTACTTCGCCTACAAAGTCAAAATATCCCGGAACATCAATTATATTGATTTTGTGATCTTTCCACTCACATGGACACATAGAGGTGGATAAAGAATTTTTTCTTTTAATTTCTTCAGGGTCATAATCAGAAGTAGTTGTTCCGTCTTCTACCTTTCCAAACCTTTCAAGTACTCCTGTGTTAAAGAGCATTGCTTCAGCAAGAGTAGTTTTACCACCCCCTCCATGGGACATAAAACAAACATTTCGAATCCTTTCCGTGGTGTAGTCTTTCATAATAATTCCCCCTTATATATTTAATTGAACCATTAAAAGTTCTTTTTGCATGCTTTGCATTACTAAGGAGTAGTAAATTAAATTATTACATCAGATACTGCATTCTTTACGGAAAAACAAAACTGTTTTTTATAAAACCATTTTATCGCTATGTACTATTCTTCATAAATAAGCTTTTTTATCAAACTTTCTTTAAAAGATATAGTTCCTATCTTTATCGCAGCGGAACTTAACTACTATGATTGCAGCTTCCGCTGGGATATGTTTATAAATCGCGTAAAACAGATAGTGGTAAATTTCAACAATAACGCACGATTATCTCTTTGTGAAATTTTATGCTTATACATACCTAATGGTAAGTATTCTATCAAAAATCAAAATATCCTTTTAAAAAATATTAATATTTTTTCTTGTTTTTAGCATTGTAACATACTTGTTAAAATTCGTAAATGGTAAATTATTTCTATATTTACATATGTAATATTTAACATATTCTATACTAAGTTCAATTTTAAGTTACTTCGTAATGTTGAAAAAAAACTTCAACAATTCTTTAGTAATGGCTAAGAAATAACATCCAATTCTCATCGTCCAAAACCCGTTAAAACATCGGAATTTTGTCCTTGAGAATATGAAGGTATTTCTAAGGCATTCCTTAACTAAGACCTTGTTAATGTCAAATAGGTCTCGTAAAAAGTGTAAGTAACATTTCAGCCATTCCTTAACTCCTTTTATAAAGATTGTAATTCAACTATTTTAATAGAAATTTTTAAATTAAAAATAGTATATTCTTCATATGTGTTGACAATTCCATATTCTCATTGTACATTAAAAATAAGTTTTAGGCTTTGGAACTATTACTTTTTAAAAAAGTTTAGAATTTGAAATTATATATTTTATCTAAAGTATGGCTCTTATTCATAGAAGGGAAGTGATTATAAATGGTCATTGTAATGAAAACCGATTCAAAAGAAAGTGATATACAAGAAGTATCAAAAATAATAACATCATTAGGCCTTGGAGTTCACATTTCGAAAGGTAGTGAGAGAAGTATAATAGGTGTCATAGGAGACAAACGAAAGCTTGGTGACATTCCTCTTGAATTGATGCCAGGAGTTGAAAAACTCGTTCACATTGCTGAATCATATAAGCTTTCAGGCAAAACATTTAAGCCTGAACCAAGTATAGTTGATGTAAATGGTATTAAAATCGGAGGGAAAGAACTTGTTGTAATGGCAGGTCCGTGTGCCGTCGAAAGTCAAGAACAGATATTAGAAGCTGCACATGCAGTAAAGAAATCAGGAGCACAATTTTTAAGAGGGGGAGCTTATAAACCCCGAACATCTCCTTACGCATTTCAAGGCTTAGAAGAAGAAGGGCTCAAACTTCTTGCTGAGGCCAAAAAAGCTACCGGACTCCAAATAGTATCTGAGGTTACCAGTGAAAAATCAGTAGAAATAGCAGATAAATACGTAGATATGTTTCAAGTGGGAGCAAGAAATGTACAAAACTTTCAACTTCTAAGGGAAATTGGCCGTTCAAAAAAACCAGTACTATTTAAAAGAGGTTCTGCAACAACCATAGATGAATGGCTCAATGCTGCAGAGTATATTATGAATGAAGGAAACTATAATGTGGTACTATGTGAAAGAGGAATTCGAACTTTTGAAACTGCAACTAGAAACACACTTGATATAAGTGCTGTTCCAGTTGTCAAACATTTAAGCCATCTTCCTATAATAGTTGACCCCAGTCATGCTGCTGGAAAATCCATTTACATAAATTCTCTTTCGAAAGCAGCCATAGCTTCTGGAGCAGATGGTCTAATTGTTGAAGTTCATCCTAATCCTAAATGTGCCCTTTCTGATGCAGCTCAACAGTTATCTCCAGATGAATTCGGAAGTCTATGCAAGGATTTAAGTGAAATATCTAAAATACTAGGAAGAGAGTTTAAATATGGAACTTAAAAAGATTTCAATTATTGGACTCGGACTAATTGGTGGCTCAATTGCCAAAGCCTTAAAAAACCGATTAAACATCCCCTATATTTGTGGAATTGACCCCAATGCTGAAAGCTTAAATCAAGCTATCAAAGAAGGGTATTTAACTGAAGGCTTTTTAGAACTAAACAAAACTATTTATGATTCTGATATTATTTTTATATGCACTCCAATAAATATTACTATTGAATATATTAGTAATATTAAAAATAATGTTAAGAGTGAATGCATAATAACCGATACATCAAGTACAAAAGGTGAAATAGTAAGTTTTATTAATTCTCTGGATAATCCACCTTGTTTCATTGGAGGTCACCCAATGGCAGGGGCAGAAAAAGATGGTTTTTCATCTAGTTTTTCGCACCTATTTGAAAACGCTTACTATATCCTTTCACATACAAAAGGTTCCACCGAACATGCTATGGATGTTTTATCTAAAGTCATTGAGGGATTAGGTGCAATTCCGTTAAAATTAGACGCTCAAACCCATGACTCAATAACAGCAACAATAAGCCATGTCCCACACGTAATAGCATCAGCACTTGTAAACCTTGTAAAAAGCGCAGACTCTAAAGATGGTAAAATGCAAATTTTAGCAGCAGGAGGGTTTAAAGATATAACCAGAATAGCATCTTCTAATCCTCAAATGTGGGAAAATATTGTTTTAAGTAACAAAGATAAAGTACGGGAAATAATTTTAAACTTTATTGAAACACTAAATAGCTTTGTCGAATATATTGATACTAATAATTCTAAGAAAATTTACAGTTTTTTTGAATGTGCAAAAATATATAGGGATTCTTTTTCAAATAATCAAAAGGGCTTAATACTACCTTCTAGTGAATTAGTAGTAGATGTAGTAGACCAACCAGGAATAATTGGAGAAATAGCAACTTTACTGGGTAAAAATGGTGTTAACATAAAAAACATAAATGTATCAAACAGCAGAGAATTTGAACAAGGGTGTTTAAGGATTACACTGCCTGATTCTGTGAGCGTGGATAAGGCCTTTGATTTGCTTTCTGACAAAGGATACAAAGTTTTCAGATTTTGAATATGAAAAAAATTCTTATACTAAAAGAATGGGGGAATTTATAGTGTTAGTCGAGCAAAGAGATTCATTAAGAGGTGAAATAACGGTACCAGGGGACAAATCCATCTCTCACAGGGCTATTCTTTTCGCATCTTTAGCAAAGGGCACAACAGAAATTGATGGTCTTCTAATGAGTGAGGACTGTATTAGCACAATTGACTGTTTCAGAAAAATGCAAGTACGCATAGAAATACTTCAAAACAACAAAGTTAAAATTCATGGCAATGGTCTTTATAGCTTAATGCCACCTAATAATGCTTTAAATGCTGGTAAGTCTGGAACAGCTTTAAGACTTTTACTTGGAGTTTTGTCAGGTCAGCCTTTTAGCTCTGTAGTAACTAGAGATGATTCTGCCTTAAGAAAACCTGTTGGAAAAGTTGTAAGCTCTTTAAGGCAAATGGGTGCTATCATTGATGGAAGGGATTCGGGGAATCTTTGTCCACTTAAAGTATCCTCTTCTAAATTAAACGGAATAACATGTAATCTTTCTCTTCTGGACACTTATATAAAGTCTCCACTACTTATTGCAGGCTTACATGCAGAAGGTGAAACCAAAGTCATTGAAACAGTAAAATCAAGAGACCATTCCGAATTAATGTTAAACCATCTTGGAGCAGATATAAAAATTGATGGTCTAGAAGTAACATCTAAAAGAATAGAAAACCTTTTTGCCGAAAATATTAAAATTCCTGGAGATATTTCAATCGCATCATATTTTATGACTGCTGCTCTCTTAGTGCCTAATTCTGATATTGTAATTAAAAATGTAGGAATTAATCCAACTAGGACAGGAATTATTGATGTCTATAAATCCATGGGTGCAAACATTCAGCTACTTAATGAATGCACAATAAATAATGAAAAAGTTGCAGATATAAGAGTTACTTCATCTTCATTAAAAGCAACTGAAATCATGGGTGACATAATACCAAGACTTATTGATGAGATACCAATTATTGCAGTGGCCGCTACTATGGCTTCTGGAACAACAACATTTAAAAATTTAAATGGATTTAAAATTAAAGAATCCAACAAAATAAAGTGCCTTATAACCGAGCTATCAAAACTTGGTGCATCAATTCGTGAAACAGACGACGGATTGATAATAGAAGGTGGAAAAGCTTTAAAAGGTACAATAGTAGAGGGTTATAATGACTCTGCTATTACAATGTCTTTGTGTATTGCTGGTCTTATCGCAGAAGAAGAAACTATGATACGAAAATCACAAGTTTTAGACATAGCGTACCCTGAGTTTATTCCTGTGTTAAATAAACTATGATATACGACAACGTTTCAAGTATTAAGAGTGAACTGGTTTAGCTAAAACTAAAATCTTGGCTTAAGGTGGAGAATTAGAATAAGATAAATTAAAAGGGACTGTTGAATAATGGGTAAAAATCCATTACACAACAGCCCTTTTTGTGTATTTATAACTTAATTAAGGCTCGGCTAAAAAATTACTTCCTCTTTTTTATATCTTTACATTTTTCTCTGCTTTTCTTTTACTCTATAGCCTAAAACCATTAAACTATCACTTAAGTGAACATTTTCTATTATAACATCATATGGAATTTCCAAGTCCATAGGTGAAAAGTTCCACAAGCCTTTTACTCCAAGGCTGGCTACTTTATTGGCAACAGAAGGAGTCTTTTCATAAGGAACACAGAGCATAGCAATGTCAATAGTTTTATCTGATATAAATTTATCAAAAGTGTTAAAATCCATAATTTCTATATCCCGTAGCTTTTTGCCTATTAATTCGGGATTTGTGTCAAATATTCCAATAAGTTTAAATCCTCTCTTATCAAAGTTAGTATAATTAGAAAGAGCCTGTCCCATATTACCAGCACCAATTATAACTACATTAAACTTATCGTTGACACCTAAAATATTGCCAATTTCATTATACAGAGATTCAACATTATAACCATACCCTTGTTGACCAAATCCTCCAAAACAATTTAAATCTTGACGTATTTGAGAAGCAGTTATTCCCATTCTCTGACTTAATTCCTTTGATGATATTCTTGTTATGTCCATTTTTAGAAGATCAGACAGATATCTATAGTATCTTGGTAAGCGCTTTATTACAGCTATTGATATTTTTTTATCTGAATTCATATTTCACCTCTGTTTTATTAATGGCACAATTTCCCCATCTTTAAGTCTGTCATTTCTTTAGCTATTGTATTATATCATCTTTGTTATTTTATTGTCAATATTGCTTACACATATGATTTTTGCTACAATTGGTTGAGAAACTATAAGAAAAGATGTGATAATATGATTATATTAAACTGTAATAATATTAGTTTTTCATTTGGAATAAACAAAATATTGGAGAATGTTTCCTTTAGCATAAAAAACACTGACAAAGTAGGAGTTGTAGGAGTTAACGGAGCTGGTAAATCTACCCTTTTTAAAATTATTACTTCGTATTACAAAGTAGATGCTGGAGACATATATATCTCTAAAAACTTGAACTTAGGTTATTTAGAACAAAATTTAGGCCTTGATTCAGACAATACCATATTAGAAGAGGTATTGACAGTATATAGCCATCTCATAAATATGGAAGCACGCATAAAGGAATTAGAAAAGAGTATTAGCCTTGAAAAAAATGAAGATACTTTACACTCATATATGAAAGAGTACTCCCGTTTATCTGAAGACTACTCAAGACTTGGAGGTTTTGAATATAATAGTCGTGCTAAAGGTGTTTTAAAGGGTTTGGGCTTTGGGGACGATCAATTTGATTTAATAATCACAAATTTAAGTGGTGGACAAAAGACCAGACTTTCTTTAGCCAAACTACTTTTAAAAGAACCTGACATTCTATTGTTAGATGAGCCTACCAACCACTTAGATATTTCTGCAATAGAATGGTTGGAATCATTTCTAAGAGAATATAAAAAATGTGTTATGGTTATTTCACATGATAGATTTTTTCTTGATAAAGTAACTGACAAAACAATAGAAATTGAAAATTGCGACTTAAAACTCTATACTGGAAACTATTCTTCATATTTGAAGCAAAAGGCCCAAGACAGAGAAATTTTACAAAAACACTATGAAGTTCAGCAAAAAGAAATTGCAAAAATGGAAGCTTTCATCGAACAGCAAAAAAGATGGAATAGGGAGAAAAATATTATTGCTGCTGAAAGCAGACAAAAAGCTATAGATAGAATTGAAAAGATAGATAAACCTAAAAATCTTCCTGATAAAATAAAAATAAAATTTAAATCCAGTATATCAACTGGTAATGATGTTCTTTTTGTTGAAGGTCTTTCTAAAGAGTACCCTGGAAAACCCTTGTTTGATAACCTATCGTTTAATGTTCATAAAAATGAACGAGTATTTATATTAGGACCAAACGGCTGTGGTAAAACAACTCTCATTAAAATACTAACTGGAAATCTTAATGAAACTAGGGGAAGTTTTCGATTTGGACATAATGTTATAATGAATTATTATGATCAGGAGCAAGAGTCTTTGTCACCCGACAATACACTTCTTGACGAAGTATGGAATGCAAATCCTAAGCTATCTGAGACTGAAGTTAGAAATGCCCTTGCAATGTTTCTTTTCAAAGGCGAAGATGTCTTTAGGCCCATATCCTCGTTAAGCGGAGGTGAAAAAAGCAGGATATCACTAATTAAAATAATGCTTTCAGGATCAAATCTACTTATTCTAGACGAACCTACAAACCACTTAGATATTAACTCAAGAGAAATACTAGAAGAGTCTCTTAATGATTTTGAAGGTACTCTCATAGTTGTTTCTCACGATAGGTACTTTATAAACAAACTTGCCTCTAGAATTATTTCCCTCGATAGCAATATTTCACATATGGACTATGTGGGAAGCTATGAAGATTTTTTAACTTACAGGCAAAATAACATATCAACTTCAAATGATAAGAATACCAGTGAACTAAAAGCTTCTTCAGCTAAGTTAGAACACCTTGCTAATAAGGAAGAAAAAGCAAAAAAACGACGTCTTGAAAAAATTCTGGCTCAAACTGAAATTGAAATATCTGAAATAGAAAAGCGACTAGATGTTATAGAAAAACAAATGCATTGTGAGGAAATTGTAAGCGATCATGTTAAACTAATCGAATTACAAGAAGAACAAGAAAAACTTAACATAAGATTAGAAGAGCTTTATGAAATTTGGGAGCAAGCAGAATCAGAATCATAAGGAAGCAAGGGGACGGTTCTTTTGCTTCCCTGGTTGTGCATCTGATATGTCATTAGCAACTTATTCTCAAGCTCGTGGTGATAGTGGCGGTACCGTTGTATGGTGGTCTTCACCTTACAATTATCTTATAGGATCTCACAGTTGCCAAGTACAGACAACGAATGATATTTACTCAGTTTTTTCAAATATAAAAAATATACGCAATGAATAAGGTGTAGATATAACACATGAAGATTGATAATAATTCAATTTTATTGCACTATTTACTAGATTTTCAAAAATGCTTGATATAATAAAGTTATAATAATTGTTGTTACTTACTGAGCTTGGAAAAAACTTATAGAACTATAAAACAAACGATTATCATGGCATAATTACATAATTGTGCCATGATACTTACAACATTACTAATATTTAAATATGATTAATAAGATTTGTGTACGTTCTATTAATTATTATCGTTTTGTGATATATTAGTATTGTCAGATTGATTTTGTGGAAATTAATGTTTTTTGACTTTTAACAAATAATAGCATCTCATATTATTGCGTGGACATTTATTGTTGTATACAGTTTTATTTTACAAGGAGTTAATATATATGATAAAACCTCTTTTTATTGTACTGATTTTTTTTCTTGTTTTAAATGGATGTACATCTAATTCAAAAGAAGAAAAAAATATTACCAAAGATGATTTTACAGTTATTTTAAGTTCTGACAAGGACACTTATAAAAGTACTGATGATGTAATAATAACTGCAAAGTTAAAATATACTGGTGAAAAAGATAAAATAGAAATAATTCATGCTTTTTCACCATTTTCTTTTGGTGTAAAAGAAACAAATACTAACATTTATTTTCCTCCTGTTGTTTTGAGCGTAAAAAGAGAACGGGTTTTAATACGGGATGAATGGTATGAAGAAACTTATAACAAATTATATGCTGAAATTGGTTTTATAGATGATAAAATTGTGGGCTTAGAAGAAATAAACAAAGAATTTACTGAGGAATTTAAAAAAGGAAAAACATTTCCTCCTGGCAACTATCTTATAACATTGAAAACTGAATTTGAAATAAATGGAATCGAGTATGAGTTTTCTGATTCCATTGAAATTGTAGTTGAAGACTGAATGAACCGTCCCCTTGCTTCAGTGACTACCTATATATATCATCAAGGTCTGAACTCTTCAAGTATTTGTTCAGGAGTTTTATAGGTTGGCATTATATAGAGATTTCCTGTTAATCCTTTATCAATTGTACCATACTTAATAAATTGTCCATTTTCTTCAACTAGATACAGCCTCAATTCCCAATAATTATTGTCAACTCTAGTATTTACTGAATAAATTGTTGCTTCTATAGTTCCTGATTTGACATAAAAATACTCATTTCAGAGATGAACAAATTGGTTATAACTAGCGAAGAGAACCTTACTGCTACCGAAGAAGTTGCAGCTACTTTTCAACAACAATATGCAACAATGGAAACACTTAATAATGCTGCAGGCAATCTTCGTTCGTTAGCAAACAAATTGAATGAATCCTCAAAGAGATTTAATTTGGGTTAAACAATAGGTTCTATGTATAATATTCAACCACCAATTATAACTACCATTAAGTTATTAATCGAATGAACCAACATACATGACCATAAAGACTTACTCTTTTTTAAAAGATATCCTTGTAACATCGAAAAAAGTATTAAATAAATAGAATTCCACAACACTCCCGGCATTGCCAACCTTTGATTCATGTACCAGCTAGGATAGTGAATCAAAAGGAACAATACCGCCGTAATAAGATTAGAACGCCAAAAACCATTCCATTCCATCAGCTTTTGAAGAATAAAGCCTCGAAACACAACCTCCTCAGTAATACCAATCAAAATAACTGCTCCAATTAAATATTCTAAATTAATATGTAAGTTTAACTTGAATTGTCCCAGTAAGCAACTACGTATTAATAAATATGCTGTAATTATTGCTCCTATTAAAAACCCCCACTTAAATCCTTTCTTAAGGTTACTAGTTAATCTCAGGACTATCAGTGGCGCTTCTTTATAAACAAATTTTAAAATTATAAATACCGGAACAGTCCAGACTAACACCTTTAATCCCCTATGTAAAATCATTAAGAAGATCGTATCAAACATAGCTAATTGAGGTCTAAATAACAACTCATAAACTGTCCAAACTAAAAAAAACAAAAATGTGTAACCAACTAAAAATTTGATTTTTTTCATTAGATATTAGAGCTCCTTTAAAAAATAATCCCTTTCTTTTAACGAAGAAGAGAACACAAAAGTTCCTAAATAAAAAGGCGTCATTATTACTGTGACGACCTTTAATTTCTTATTGTTTCAAGTATTTTATCATACATATCTTTGTAATTTTTAATTTCCAAGACTCTATCATCGATATTAACCTCAATTATAAACCCATATCAAGTATCTTTAGGTCTTTAAACTTAGTTTCAAATATTTTGATATCGTCAATTAAATAAGTTTTTAATAAATCTATCTTCTCTTCTGATAAATTTTCGAAGTCAACATTTAAATAGCAACTTACTAATCCATTCGTTAATTGGCTTACTTCTTTAATGTTAATAATATATCCCTCTAGAAAAACTAACCTTGTAGTATTTGAACTAAATCTCCTGCCATTCCATGTACTTAGTTTTAAAAACCAATTATTATGTTCAGCAATTATGCTGTTGTAATGGAGCAACAATCTTTTTCTAACTTGGAACGATTGATGTTCATTATAACTTCTATTCATAATATCATTATCCTTAAATAGATAGGTATTTGCTTTTTTTATGATATCATATAAAATCCTGTTTTTCAATCCTGAAATCAAAAAATTAACTACAACAACATACACATGCTTTATTTTTAAATAAAAGTCCCAAAAGAATATTGTCCTTAAGTATTGAACCTCCTGCACAAAAGAAAAAATAGCGCCACAAACTTAAGGTTAAAAAGATTTATTTTTTAAAACCCGTCCTCATATTTTGGCATTTCATCATAAATTACAGAAATTGTAGTTGAAGATTAACTATGAAGCAAGGGGACGGTTCTTTTGCTTCCCTGGAAGCAAAAGAACCGTCCCCTTGCTTCTATATTCCTAGTACGTGCCTTCTTAATAGTACATAATCAATAGAATTTATTTTTCCATCTCTGTTCATATCGGCTGCCATCAACCCATTTTCGCAGGGAAATTCACTTATAATTTCTAAAAGATATCTTCTCAACAAGACGCAATCAGTAGAATTAACTAGATTATCACCATTTAAATCTCCATATAATATGCCTTTTGATAAATACCTTTCTCTTGCAGAATTTGTTCCATTTAACCTGTCCGAACCTGTTGAAGGCCAACTTAAGGCTCCATAAAATGAAGGCTTGGTTTTATGGTAATATGAATCAGGTATAGTTTGACTATCAATACTTTCATCCCATATAACTGAGCCATTTATGTAATTTCCATGCATTAAAATTGTATCAGGATTTATCATATGAGGATAGCGACTGTCTGTATCCCACAATATATCCGATTTAACCAGTTCATTCCCTACGAAGTTTTGATAATTTGATGAATCTTCTATTCTAATTCCTTCAGCTTCTATTCTATTGCGCAAAAAGGTATTACCCCTTCCAGCAGGTCCCCAATAATCTGCTACAGCTACTTTCTGAACTATATTTCCTTCAAAGAGATTTGCATAAGGATGGTGCCCATGCAATGAAATATCAGCAGGTATCCAATTGCCTCCTCCACTTTGGTATGGCTCAATAGAATAATTATATCCAAAAACGTTGCCATTAGAACCAAGTTGAACCATCATGGAATGCCTTAAATGCTTAAAAATATTATTCTCTACAAGGCAATTTGTAGCATGAAAGCCAAGTTGGACACCATATCCATGTCCTCCGCCACCCCAATTAGTAGCGTCGTCAAAAAAACTATCCCTTATTTCAATACGGTATCCTGTATTTACATATACATGGCACTTTCTAGCCAACTTGCTATGAACATTTCTTATCCAACAGTTTGCAGCATTTTTAAAATAAAATATACTTGTATCACTTCTATCAATGCGTTCAACAGAAAAATCTTCAAATCCAACATATTCTGCAAATCCCTGAGTTCTTATTATAGGATTTAAAGCTTTATTATAGTGGTGCCGTAAAGGTTCATCTATTTTTATAGTATTGCCCTCAACGGAAACTACTTTGGCAATTTGCCCCACTGCACCACTTGCCCATCCTACATTCCAAGTTGGCAAAGTATACATAACATCATGGTCATTGTCCTGTTGTATTTCAACATATTGACCGGTCCGAAAAGATGATGCGTCTTCAACTACAAGCTGTGTCGAACCCTTTGTATATCCATCGGTAAGGTTTGTCCATCTTCCTCTTTTATAGGTAATTATCTCAAAGGCATTTGAATTGTGATCGATTAGAAGATGAGTTTTGTCTATGCCCTCACCCTTTAGAACAACAGGTTTATCAAAAGTTAATTTTGATTTAATGAAATATGTTCCTTTAGGAATAAGTACTCCCCCATCAGTGGCTGATAAAATAGCAGATTTAAAGGCCTCATAATCATCTGTAATACCATCACCCTTAGCTCCAAAATCCACTACATTTATCCAATTACTAACATCAGGTATTCCACCTTCTATTCCTGGATTCCATATGTATTGATCAATTGTACTCATACCGGTAGAAATGCTTCCTCCAATTAGTAAAAAACTAAGCAATAGAACAAAAAAACATTTTTTCATATTAAGACTCCTTACGCACAAATCTTAATTATATTATATAACATTCTCTAAAAATCTGCAAAAGAGGGAAGCACGTGGACGGCCCCGTGCTTCCTTATCTTAGTCCTGCTGCTGACATTACATTTTGTTGATGCTGGGCATCAACTCTGCTATCATTATGCCTTAAGGAGTTTAGAAAGTATACGCAAAAATGACCATCCATCCCATTGCCTGGTATCCTGTCATAGTTTGGACCATGTCCATAACCACCACTTCTGTTTGCTACATTTCTCAAATAAGGTACCCCATCTACTCCTGCATGTGGCATACCCATTACAGAAACTGCAAACCTTCTTCCATTAGTCTCTAGTATAAAAGATCTTCTGTTCCATGTCCAATTGCCTCCAAAGATTTCTCTCATTATTTGAGTATCCTGTTTTGTTAGTGTTTCACAATCAGCATGAGTTGCTCCCATAGTTCTTTTAATCATGAAACTTCTTCCTGTCTGAACATCAATAAGTCTACCTGTTGCACCTATAGGAAAAACATAACGACCTTCACTAAACCAGTCTAGCACCTCCCCATAATCTGAAGAAATAGTATCTTTTTTTGGTATGTGATGAACAGGAATTTTAAGTACTTGACCTACATATATTGTTGAATTTGAAGATAAGTTATTTGCTTTTTCAAGCTCAGTATTTGGTATTCCCATACTTTCCGAAATGCTCCAAAGATTGTCACCTTGTTTAACTGTATAGTTTGTATACGTAACATAATTCTTAGATGTATCAACAGGTATTACCTTATTAAAATACTGACTTGTAGAATTGCCTTGGGATATATCCTGCTTTATCCACATAACACTTTGATGTATATATCCTTCACCTATAGGAGTTGTGACCTTGTACCAACTTCCGTTTTTCCCTGTTATATTTACTCTTGTCCATGGTCTTAGATAACCTACAGCCTTAACACTTAAGCTAGTACCACTACTTAGAGTTGCACTATTTGATGTATATGCTTCATAAGAAATGCTCCTTTTATGAAAATCTCCTATCACTAATTTCTGTCCTGAAAATATTACATCTCCACTTAAACCATTGAGATGTTTTATTGACGAAATAGTTGTATCAAACAATCGAGAAATAATCCATAAAGAATCACCTGGCAACACATTATAAATCAATTTGTTATGAATTGGTCTGTACACCATAAGCATATTTCTTGAAGAGTTTTCATAGACCTTGTTTCCTAACATTTCGAAAGAAAACTGTGCAGGAACCATATACCTAAAGTTTACAATTTTCATTGGTGCTAGTAGATTAATTAATTTTCCATTATGTCTTGCAACACTGGAATCTAATGAAAACACAAGCTCATTCTCACGGTAAGCCAAAGTACCGGTCATTGTGCTTGTGTCATAATTAAAACTTCCTCCTATTGATTTAGCTAACTCTCTTGCAGGTATCATCAAAACTCCATTATGATTACCAGAAATCAAACTGTCAAATATTATGTTATTATCAACTACAATTACTTTTGAACTTACATTTGCATTGGTTACACCTGGAGTCCATGTAAAAAACAGCAACATCACAACAGCTGTGAGCATAGCTATTTTTCTCTTTATCATTTTTTTAAAACCCCCTCTTTAGTTTACATAATACTATATTATAGAGGGTATCTTAGTATAATTCAGTATTTATTTTCTTTCATTTAAATTAAAATTTCGTTTCATTAATGACCTTTTGCTTTATAATAGTTTATAATTCCTTCTTTTATAGCCAGAGCTAATTTAGTCTGATATTCATCTTGAGAAAGTTTTTGCTCTTCTAGTTGGTTTGATAAAAATCCACATTCAACTATTACAGTTGGCTTTTGAATGTTTTTAAGAATAAGTATCTGTGTATCTTTGACCAATGCCTCTCTTTTATTTTCAGGTTCAACCCGTTCTTTCAATGCTTTTTGAATAAACTCGGCAAGCTTTTTGCTTTCTGCACAGTTTTTTGGGAAAAAAGCCTGTGCTCCATGATATTGTGTTTGAGGAAACTTATTTAAGTGAATACTTACAACAACATCAGCCTGTACTTCATCCATTATTTTTTTGCGCCTTAATAAGTCCTGTCTTCTTTTATTAGTATAACCTTTAGTACCTTCTTCATATTGAAGTGTATCTTCTTCTCTTGTCAATATAACCTTAAAATTCTCTTCTTCAAGCATTTCTTTTACCCTAGTACCTATTATAAGGTTTACATCTTTTTCTTTAATTCCACTGTAATCGCTCACTGCTCCCGGATCCTCACCTCCATGGCCTGGATCAATTATTACAGTTTTACTTATAACAGGAGTATTTGTTGTTTCTATTGCACTTGAGTTAAAATTGATATTCAGACTATAAATAATTATTGAAAGTAAAAAAATTATTGCTACTAATAATATTCTATCTTTTCTTACTACAAAAATCATAATTTTTAGAACCTCCTTTTTACCAACCTACAATAAAGATATTCATATACAGGTTGACCATATTCTATTCTGAAAATAAATTTTCAGAATAGAAGCTTTTGATTTTATGCGCATGCTTTTTGTTTGCTTTCGCAAACATGCATATGCGCACAGTCATTCATTCGCACTATACTTTTTTTCTATTTTGATCAGCTTTGTGCTCATGAATGTCTATTCTAATAATAATTTTTTTTAATTTTGTTGACTTCCAGTTAAATGTTCAATAATATATATATATTAATAAATCCCCAAGAAGAGGTGTAACAATGTTTAAAAGTTTAAGTGATTTAAAAAATTATTGTAGAGAGCATAACATTAAAATGGTTGATTTTAAAATGATTGATATAGCAGGTCGCTGGCGCCATTTGACAATACCAGTTGAAAAATTTACTGAAAAAATACTTGAAAACGGTATTGGATTTGATGGTTCAAACTATGGTTATGCTCCACTTGAAAAAAGCGATATGATATTTATTCCAGATATTACAACAGCCAACAAAGAATCCTTTGTGGAAGTACCAACCCTTTCTATGATTGGTGATGTTTTTATAATAGGCACACCCCATAAGCCCTTTGACCAGGATCCTAGGAATGTGGCAAACAAAGCAGAAGAATATATGCGCAGTACTGGAATAGCAGACGAAATAAGAATAGGTCCTGAATTTGAGTTTTATGTATTTGATCATATAAGCTATAATGTTAGCCCAAACAGTACAGGGTTTAAAGTTGATACAAATCAAGCAGCCTGGAACAGTGGTAATACAGATTTCCCAAACCTAGGATATAAAGTCCCCATTAAAGGTGGGTATCACATGACACCACCTATGGATTTGCTTTATGATTTTCGCAGTAAATTATGTATGGAGCTTGAAGAAAGACAGGTATCGGTAAAATACCATCACCATGAAGTAGGTGGCCCCGGCCAGCTTGAAGTTGAAGTTGAGTTTGGCGGAATAAGAGAAATGGCTGATAAAACAATGCTAATTAAGTATATTACTAAAAATGCTGCTTTTAAAGAAGGTAAAACTGCTACATTTATGCCCAAGCCTATATTTGCAGAAGCTGGTAGTGGTATGCATGTTCATATGCATATGTTTAAAGAGGGTAATCCTATATTCTATGACGAAAATGGTTATTCAGGGTTAAGTAAAGAAGCACTTTATTTTATTGGCGGCCTTTTAAAACATGCTCCTGCATTGTGTGCTCTCACAAATCCAAGTACAAATTCATACAAGCGTTTAGTCCCTGGATATGAAGCTCCTGTAAGCATTTGCTTTGCTACTGCAAATAGAAGTGCTGTTATTCGAATTCCTGCTTATGCAAAGTCACCAATGGATAAACGATTTGAAATCAGAAATCCTGACGCTACATGTAATCCTTATTTTGCATACGCTGCAATACTAATGGCAGGTTTAGATGGAATCAATCAAAAAATTGATCCATCTGAATGTGGATATGGCCCATATGATATTAATTTATATAATTTGTCTAAAGAAGAGCAATCTAAAATTAAATTTTTACCAAGATCATTAGATGAGGCTTTAGACGCACTAGAAAAAGATTATGAATTTTTACTTGAAGGAGAAGTATTCACAAAACGTTTAATAGATATATGGATTGATAGAATCCGTAGTGAGTCTACAAGAATTAATCAAATACCACATCCAGCAGAATTTGAACACTACTATGATCTTTAATTATATTTTTATAGCAGTGAACTAGTTTAGCTAAATGTAAACATCGGGCTTTAAGTAAAGTCTTAGAATAAGATAAGCAGAGGCAAATACTCAGACTTAATCACTGAATATTTGCCTTTTTCATTATTCCTGAGGTTTAACCTTAAAATTTACTTATCTGAACCTATACCATGAAAAATGTTTAGCAACAACTACCTGTTTTTTTACATTGACAATTACGTTTTCTCCTGCATTTTCATCAAATAAGTATTGATTATACCTGTCAACTTTGATTAGCACAGGTTTTGTAAATCTTTCCACACTAGGGCTAATCTCTATTCCTGCTTCTCCATCTTTTGCATAGATTTTAACATCAAATGTTATAGGTAACTCTCCTTCAGGCAGACAGTTTTTTAGAAATTGAAATGTAACAAAACCAACTTCAAATTTTCCTCCCTCTGAAGTGACAGTTATGCTCTCTTCAAATATCACTGGATATGTAACAACTGTAGATACATCTACCTGTGGCTGTCCTTTTGCCATAACAGGTACAGCAGTGATTAAAACTGAAATCACTACTAAAACAATACACACTTTTTTAAACATTAAATTTGCCTCCTTAATTTTTTATTGTGTCGTCAATAAATTAAGTTATATTGCTTCAAGCGGCAAGTTGTTTTTTTCTTCACTTATATTTAATGCAATAATCATGCCATAACAATAGAATTTATACAATAAAATTTAAAATAGTACTATGTAACTATATATATCATTAATTTTATAGTTCTATAATCCTAGTCAACATAAGACTTTACTCTGGTAATTTGCATTATTCCCACTTTAATACACCTCCATATAACTAATTAAATTTTAATTACTATAACTTTATTATATAATTATATAATTTTTATACCGATATATAATATAGCTCCAATTTATAAAAACTTCCTAAAGGAGATTGATTATGCCTCAGAACTCATTGTTTGAAAACTTTAATATAATTGGAAATAGAACATTGGAGTTTATGGAAAGTTTTAAAAATGTCTTAAATACCAATTCTAGTGTGCTTATTACCGGTGAAACAGGTACAGGCAAAGAACTTGCTGCAAAATGGCTTCATTTTAGTGATGCTAAAAGAAAAAACAAACCCTTTGTGAAAATAACTATTCCCAACATAAGTGAAAATATTTTTGAAAGCGAGATATTTGGATATGAAAAAGGTGCTTTTACAGGAGCAATAAGCTCTAAAAAAGGTCTTATTGAAGTAGCTAAAGACGGAAGCGTTTTTTTCGATGAAATTGAAAATGCAAGTCCATCAATTCAAGGAAAACTACTTCAACTATTGGAAGATAGGTTATATCGAAAAATAGGAGATACTATTTATAAAAAAACTGATGCAAGATTTATTATAGCTACAAATAAAAACCTTTATCAGGAAGTACAAAATAATAACTTTAGGTCAGACCTTTTTTATAGGCTGGCTGTTATAGAATTAAATCTGCCTCCTCTAAGAGATAGAGAAAGTGATTTACTCGATATTGCAAACTTTTATATAAAACTTTATTCCTCTGAAATGGGAAAAAATATATCCCTACTAACTCTTAAAGATTACACTCTTTTATCTTCATATAAATGGCCAGGAAACATTAGAGAACTGAAAAACTTTATTGAAAGAAGTGTAATTTTTTCTAATGATAATCATACAATCGACCTATCTGAACTATCACAAAGTAATAAAGTTCTTAATCTTGATGAATTAAACACATATTCTTATAAAGAATATATACAAAAAAAAGAAAAGGAATTTTTAGAAAAAGCTCTTTTAAAATGTAATGGAAATGTTGAACTTACAGCTAAGTTAATCAATATGTCAGTTCCCTTTGTATACAAGAAGATAAAAGAACTTAATTGCAGCTTCCCCATCAATATGTTATAAGTTTGTAAAAAAAACAAACTTTTTTTAGTAATCTTTTAAAAATTAACAATATGAAACAAGAGAACTGGCAGACTGGCAGACTGTTCCTTATTGCAGACTGTCCATCAATGTGTTATAATATTCCTATAATATATTATCATTACTAAGCAAGTTAGGGGAAGTAGTATGAGTAATAAAGATAATTCACTTGATTCTATGATGGGGGAGCTTTTACGCATTAAAAATGAAATTATCAACTTAAGTAAAAAAACAGGCACATTTGAAAGAGTTACTAAAATTAAAGAAGAAATTCTTGAAAACGGTTGGCAGAATATCTTACAAAAATACCATCCTGACATTAATATTGATGATCCAGCATCAAATGAACTATTCCAGTTATATAAATATGTATATACAGACATGAAAAAGAAACTTATCCTCAAGTAATATATAAGTACATTATGAGTGTTTGCTTTTGGCAAGCTTTTTAACTAAGCATATTTATATTAATTCACAGGAATATAAAAACCTCCAGGGATAGTCCTTTGCCTCACCGGCATAATCAATATTAATTCTTGGTGTAGTTATAATATCTTCTTTTGGTATATTATCTTTGTATAGTATATAAAGTTTTCCTGCACATAAATCAACTTGATTTATAGATTTATCTATGGCCATAGCCTGGCATAACTTGCCAGGGCCACTACATAGATTTTTAAGTTTGTCTGTATTTCTTCGTTTCTTCATTAGCTCTATACCATCTATAGGTTCTAATGCTCTAATAAGAACGGCTTCAGGTTTTTCAACTACATTAGTGACAACATTAAAGCAATAGTACATACCATAGATTAAGTATACATATGCATAGCCTCCGGGTCCAAAAGCAACTTCTGTTCTATTGGTTCTCTTTCCCTTATAAGTATGAGCAGCCGCATCAAAAGGCCCAATATATGCCTCTACTTCAGTTATTTTACCTATAGTAGTTCCCTCAGATGTAACATGTACCATATACTTTCCTAGTAATTCTTTAGCTACAATTAAAGTATCTCTTTCATAAAATTCTCTATTTAGTTTTATTTAAATACACCTCCATTTCCTACGTGGGCATTTTAAAATAAATAGCTGGTCAACTATCTCAAGTGAGTGATATGGAATATGCTCTGAGCTGTAATCCCTGTAAAACCCTAAAAATATGTTTTAATATGGTGTGCCTAAAGGCCTTTTATAAGTTACATACAATATTCCTTAAGTAAGCTTTGTTTCATATCCCATAAAGGTTTTGATAAATCAACATAGTATTTATGTGGGTTTTCAAATCTTAACACTTCATCCCACAAAGTATCGATCTGCTCTTTGCAATAACTCTTTATAGTTTTTAAATCAGGACTTTCATAAACACATACTCCTCTGTCAAAAATACGTTCTAAAAGTCTTCTGGCATAAAAATTAGTTACAGTCTTTCTTTTCCATGTATGCTCTGGATCAAATATCTCATATGGCTTAGTTTCATCTATAATTTCATCATTATTAGTAAGAACATCAGCTATTGCTTTGCAGCTCTTTCTATCATAAAGTCTCCAAAGCTGCTTAAACCCTGGATTGGTTATTTTACCAACATTTTCACTTAACTTTATCTTAGGTATTATTTTATCACTTTCTTCAACAGCTGCCAACTTATATACTCCTCCAAAAACAGGTTCCGACTTTGATGTTATAAGTCGTTCACCAACTCCAAATAAATCTACCTGAGCACCTTGAATCAATATGTCCCTGATAATATACTCATCTAATGAATTGGATGCAACAATTCTACAGTCAGAAAACCCAGCATCATCAAGCATTTTTCTTGCCTCTTTTGAAAGATAGGTTATATCTCCACTGTCAATTCTTATTCCCTTTGGTCTATATCCTCTTGATACTAATTCTTCATTAAAAATCTTAATAGCATTTGGAACTCCAGACTTTATTACGTTATAAGTATCTACAAGAAATGTGCAATTATCCGGATATGTTTTAGCATATGCTCTGAATGCTTCTAATTCATTAGGAAACATCTGAATCCAGCTATGAGCCATTGTACCTATTGTAGGAATGCCAAACTGTTTTTCTGCAATAGTGCAAGCTGTCCCTACACAACCACCAATATAAGCAGCTCTAGCTCCATAAATTGCACCATCATACCCTTGAGCTCTTCTTGAGCCAAACTCCATAACATCTCTTCCTTGAGCAGCCCTTACAATACGATTAGCCTTTGTTGCAATAAGGCTCTGATGATTAATTGTCAAAAGAATCATGGTTTCAACGAACTGAGCTTCTATAACAGGGCCTCTAACAACAACTACAGGTTCGTTAGGAAATATAGGTGTTCCTTCAGGAACAGCCCAAACGTCGCAGCTAAATTTAAAGTTTCTTAAATATTGTAAAAACTCTTCACTAAACAACTTTTTACTTCTTAAATAATCAATATCCTGATCATGAAATCTAAGATTGTTCAAATACTCAATCAGCTGACTTACTCCAGCCATTATTGCAAAGCCTCCATTATCAGGAACCTTTCTGAAAAACATATCAAAATAAGCAATTTTATCTTTTAAATTATTCTCAAAATACCCATTTGCCATAGTTATTTCATAAAAATCTGTTAACATTGTAAGATTCATTTTAGACCTCTCCTTTATTTCATCTATCCCTTTAATCAACTGACTTTACAATTTCAACTCCATTGCCCATCATATTATATAATGACATTACATTCATTAAGTCTCCATTGTGAAGTTCTAAGTCATATGTTTCAACAGCATTTATAGGAACAATAACTCTTGCTTTCTTGTTTTTCATGTTAAACCAAGTCTTAAGAGTAATAGCAAACTGCTGGATACATATATCTGTGCAATCACCTGTGATAATAAAAGTATCTATATTTTTGTTATCCATAAGCCACTTAAAAAAATCTTCTTCTAAAAACCCATTTGTTGAATTCTTAGAAATAAGAGTATAACCACCTATCTCTTTTAATTCATCAACAATTTCAACTTCACAGCTTCCCTTAATACAGTGAGGAGGATAGGCATCAAATTCAGGGGAAGCATTTGTATGACAATCTGCAAAAGCTAGCTTTATAATACCATTGTCATTACACATTTTAGACAAGTTGGCTATTTGAGGAATTATTTTCTCAATTCTAGGACTCTTTAATGCACCTTCTCTTGTAAAACCGTTTATCATATCTACAATAATAAGAGCTGTCTTACTCCCTTGCAATTCTTTAAGACTGATAACAGGTAATTTATCAAACATTCCTAGTATTTGTTCTAACGTCTCAACACTTCTATTTAGAAAATCATTTTTATTAATGTTTCTCATTTTATTTCACTCCTATCATATAATTATCTACACCCCAATGATGTATTGTTATTATCTTTTTGTTAGTATCATTATATTACTATTTCTATTGTATTGTCAAGTTTTTTATTTTTTTATAATACAAAAGACGAGTTTAACCTTACTAAAGGCTAAATTCGTCTTTTTGTTTTTTTAAAAAATAGTACATTACATTTTATTAATAAATATTATCCTTGAACTTCCAATCCCATAACTGTTTCAGAAGCTTTCATGTCAAGTCTAATTTGCTCTTGTGGATTATAAGCGTGATAATAACCTTTATCCATCATGTAGTTAGTTATTCTTTCATGAGTGCCAATAGCAACATCTAAGTGTCTTCTTAAAACTTCTCTAACTTGTGGAGAAGCTGTTTCAGATAGTGCAAGAGAGTAATTTTTAATAGCCGATTTTGAAGCAAGTAAAAAGTCAGTTGCTATAACTTGTTCTGTCATATTGCCCATTCCCGCCATATTTTGTAGTATGCTAGCCATATATTCACCTCCGTTTTTTGTGTATAAATTCCATACTAGTGACTGGTTGTTGCAAATTCTGACATCTGGATTAATTCCTGCAACTCTTTAATCTGTCCTTGTGCAGTAGTAAAATCTTGTTGCATCAAAGACTTTAATTCTTCATCTTTGACAAGACCGGACATAGTAGCTGCCTTTGTAGCACATAAATTTTTAAATGTCATGAGCTCATGGATTTCAAATGCTTCATGAGGTGCTATTTTTTTTCCTACGCTCAAACTCCTTCACCTCCCTTATGACTCCTAAATAATAAACACAAAAGTATTATTTGCAAAAAAAGAAAAACAATACCTAGATATGCAATTTATCTACTATACTCTCTAGCTGTCTTAGTAATTTAATGCATAGATTCATATCTTCATTTATTGCAGCTGTTTCAAGGCTTTTTGCTGTCTCAAAAATCGTGGTAAGATAAAGACTAGATGACACACCTTTTATTTGGTGTGCCATACTTCTTATATTTTCCACATCCCCTGTGATACACATTTTATTTAATATTTCAATATTTTTAGGCATCTCATTAATATACTCCTTTATTAATTTCTCAGCTTCATCTTTTTCTAAGCCAGTATTTTCAATAATTTTTTGAATACTCTCACCTAAGCTACTTAAATATAGGGCTTTTACTTTGTTAATCATTTCATGAAGATTTTTTTTATTTACAGGTTTACTTAAGTATTCATCCATACCAGAATTTTTACATTTTTCAATATCTCCATCCATTGCATTTGCAGTCAACGCCACTATAAAAGTGTGTTTTTTATCTCCTTCCATCTCTCTTATTTTTGCTGTAGCTTCATATCCATCCATAACTGGCATTTGACAATCCATAAAAACAATGTCATAATCTTTGTTTTTTAAAGCTTCAATTGCTTCCTTACCATTGACAGCTATATCACAGAATATATTTGCTTTATTAAACATTTCAACCAATACCTTTCTATTGGTTTCATTATCTTCAACTATTAGAATATCAAGAATATATTTTTCTAAAGTATTTGTTACTTTTTTTGCATCTTGCGTATATAGCTCTATACTTTTTTCATCATATCCTCCTAAAAAAGTATTGTTTTTTTCAGTAGAATTTTTAAGAATAGGAAGTAAGACAAAAAATTTAAATGTAGAACCTTTTCCAATTTCACTCTCAACAAAAATATCTCCGTTCATATACTTTACTAATTCTTTTGATATTGAAAGTCCTAAGCCTGTACCCCCATATTTTCTTGTGGTAGATCCATCTGCCTGAATAAATGGTTTAAACAAATTTGAAATTTCATCCTTATCTATACCTATACCTGTATCTTTTACCTCAAAAAAAACCACTGCTTCTTTATCAATTACTTTTTTACTGAAAACTGTAATGCTAACATTTCCTTCTTTAGTAAATTTTACAGCATTACTTATAAGATTGTTTAATACTTGCATTAATCTTTTGGAATCTCCAATTAATTCTTCTGGTACATTTGAGTTTATTTTTGTAATTAGATCAATTCTTTTTTCTACTACCGTAGGTTTAAATATACTAATTGCATCCTCAATGCATTTTCTTAAATTAAAAACTTCTTTATCTATACTAAGTTTTCCCGCTTCTATTTTTGAAAAATCAAGAATGTCATTTATTAAGTATAATAGTATTTCTGAAGCTTTCTGAGCCTCATTGATGTAATCTCTTTGTTCAATTGACAATGTTGTGTCTTTAAGTAAATCTAAAAATCCTAATACCCCATTCATAGGAGTCCTTATTTCATGAGACATATTGGCTAAAAACTGACTTTTCATAATGTTTGCTGCTTCTGCTTCTATCTTAGCTCTTTTTAACTCATTCTCCACAATTCTTTGTTCTGTTATGTCTTCTGCTGTACATATGAGAAATTCGGTATTTCCATATGAGTCTTTAATATGTTTACTCTTTATAAAAAGAAGTCTTTTTTCACCCTTCCAATTTTCAATTTCCAATTCATTTTCTGTAATTTTTTCTTCATAAAACATAGACCAATTATTATTCGTCAATTTATCTGCCGTCTCAGATGGAAATATATCATACAAATCTTTGTACTCCATATCTTTTTTATTCTTATTGAAAAAATTGGCATGTGCCTCATTGACAACTGCATATACAGTGACATTTTTCAACGCCCACATTTGTGCTTGTGAATTATCTAAAAGAATAGACTGTTCCATAATAACTTTTAAGTACTCATTTTCTTTCTTAATCCTTTTTCTTGTCTTTTCTATGAATTTAGTTAACTCTTTTAATACTTCTATATTTTGGTTTTGCCAAATTGTTTTATGATTTAACGATTCAAACCCAATAAAGCCAACAGGTATATTTTGATCCTTTAAGAGTATTATAAGGCAAGACTTTATTCCTTCTTTAATAAGAGCTTTTTTCTCAAGCACCACATCTTCGGGTAATCTATCTACATCATTAATTTCAACATAGCCGTTTTTTTTTATTTGTGTAATTATCCATGGAAAGTCATACACTGATTCTTCTATAGTTTTAACTCTTTTTGGGCTAACGCCATTTTTGTTCCATTGAGTCTCTAATTCCATTATACTAAAGTCTTTAGAAAACCCATATATATATATTCTGTCTAAAGAAAGTAATATTCCCGTTTCATTTAATACTTTTTCAAGTACTTGTATGTAATTTTGAGAATCAGCACTAAGGAGTTTATCAAGTATACTATAGAGCAATCTAACACATTCATCTGGATATGATTTATTTCTGTTCATAATATCCTCCAAGCCTATATTTGACAGCTCTTTTCAATAAATAGAGTTAATTGTTTTAGGAGGTCAATCTCATATGGTTTTAAAACCTTTTTACCTTCTCTATCATATATAACTTTAACAATTGGCCTCATTGGCATTCCTTTGTTTTGCTTTACCACAAGGCATTTTTCATTTGAGTTTAATAAAACACCACTTCCCGTTGGAAAAGCAGCTATGTTCACTGAAAATTTTTTTACCGTTTCTGCATCAAAATATATATTACTCATACCAATTAGATATTCAATGGCCTCATAAACAGGCCGTCCTTCATCTTTATCATTACTTGAAATTAAATTGTCAAAAACATTGCAAACTGATATAATTTTTGCAATTTCGCTTATTTCTTTCCCCTTAATCCCCAATGGATATCCACTACCATCAACTTTTTCATGATGCATAAGTACTGCAACTTTTGAATGTACACTACAAATATTCTCCTGGCCTAAAAAATCATATGCTACTCTGGGATGAGTTTCTTTTATGAATTTTTCTAATTCTTGTGAGTTTTTATATTGGGACAGAGTTTTATTATCATTTTTTATTCTTACTTTCCCAATATCATGAAGAATGGCTGCCATAGCTATGTCTTTAACCCTTAGCATATTATAGCCCATATGAATACCTATTATGGTAGACAATACACATACATTGACAGAATGTGAGTAAATATTATTATCCTTTGACCTTATTTCTGATACGTTTACCATAACACTTTTATTGGACAAAACATCATCAATAACTGAATTAACAGATTTTAAAACTCCACTGTTATCAGTCTTTCCTTCTCTACAATATTTATCAATCATATCTTTTACAGCAATTTTGCTCTTTTGCCTTGTCTTTTCTGATATACTCTCTTCAATAACAACTTCTTTAGAAATTTCATCATCTACATAAATAGAAATAACTCCAAGGGATTTTAATCTTTCAATGTAAAAAGGAGTTAGTTTTATACCTTCATTTAACAACACTCTCCCGGTATCGTCAAAAATTTGCTTTCCCAGTATTTCATTTCCTTTTAATTTCGAAACGTCTACAATTCTCATGGAGCCCCTCCAAAAAACTATCATTTTTAATACCTGGACTATTGGCA
This sequence comes from Acetivibrio alkalicellulosi, assembly GCA_008125075.1. GTDB lineage: Bacteria > Bacillota > Clostridia > Acetivibrionales > Acetivibrionaceae > Herbivorax > Herbivorax alkalicellulosi. The sequence continues at coordinate 2,766,529 of VLTH01000002.1, forward strand.
CAAGAATTCAAAATTCAGAATGGAAAGTTTTCAAATATTTCAAATACTGAACTTTGCTTCTATTGCCACTTAGTAATATATTTAAGTTAATTTAAACAGTTCTTCTACATCTAGTATCAAAGAAACTCTTCCGTCTCCTAAAATACTTGCTCCTGATGCAAATTTAAGATTATTAAATTCCTCATTAAGTGGCTTTGCTACAACTTCTTGCCTTCCTAATACCTCATCAACAGGAAAAGCCTTAAGATTTTGTTCAACTTCCAAAACCACTACCATATTTCTTTTTACTTCATCATTTTTAGTATCGAATATTTGATGGGACGGTATTAACCCTATTATTTCATCTCTGATCTTTATAAATTCTCTTTTACCTTTTACACTTATCCATTGGTTTTCCTCTGGCTTTAATAAGTGCTTAATATAAAGTGTTGGTATAATATATCTTATACCTGCTATATCAACTATTGTTCCATTTATAACAGCAAGATTTATTGGTATTTTAAGGGTAAACTCACATCCCTGACCAGGTAAGTTTACTAAATCCACCCTTCCTCCAATTTTAGACATTTCTGTTTCAACTACATTCATTCCAACGCCTCTGCCAGATATATTATTTGCCTTTTCCAATGTAGAAAAACCAGGTAAAAATATAAATCTGTTTATTTCTTCAGGAGAGTAGTCCATATCAGAACTTATAAGGTTCTTTTCCTTTGCTTTTTTATAGATTAAATCTGTATCAAGTCCTCTTCCGTTATCTTTAATTTCAATGTATACGCATCCTCTTTTACTGTATGCATTTATATTAACTCTTCCCTTTTCCTCCTTACCTTTCATTTTTCTCTCTTGGGCACTTTCCATCCCATGAGAAACTGAGTTTCTTACAATGTGCATTAATGGGTCAAAGAGTTTTTCTACAATGCTTCTATCTACCTCTGTATCTTCTCCTGAAATGACTATATCAACTTCTTTTCCAAGCTCAACTGCTGCATCTCTTCCAATTCTAATTAATTTTTGAAGAGTTGGCCTTAAAGAAACCATTCTAAGTGACATGGATAGCCCTTGTATGTCTTTTATTGTTTTTGCCATGCGAGATAAATTATTCATAAAATTGCTATGAAGACCCACTTCCTCTTTAGCATCTCTTTCTAATATGGAATAAAAAACAAGCATCTCGCCTAATAAATCTACAAGATTATCAATTTTTTTGACAGGTATTCGCATAAATCCATTGTCAGCAGGTGTTAAACTTCCACTTTTTTTAGATAAAACATCCTGGCTCCTCAATGATTCAATTATATCAGATGGTTGTACTTTTTTTTCTTTTACTGCAACCTGACCTAATTTTAATCCTTTATAGTTTTCCTTTTGCTTTTTTAACAATTCTTCTAAATCTTCTTCCTTAATTTTGCCCTTTTCTACAAGAATTTCACCTAGCTTTTTTTCTTCAATTTCACCTTTATATTTCTTTTCATAATATTTTATGTGATTTTTATACTTTTTTATAAATTCATCTTCATTCACAATCTGTGGATCATTTGATGTTTTAAGTATCATAACCGAAGATTCAAGAATTAAATCTACCAATTCAGAGTCAATTTGCAATTCTTCCTTCAGATATTTATCTAAAATATTTTCAGCTTGTAAGGAAATACTCATCATTTCACTATATCCAGCAAAATTAGAAAGTCCTTTAATAGTATGAAAAGCTCTAAAAAGAATATGCAGTATATCTAAACCTTCTTGTTCAATCAGTACAATATTTATATTTACTTTTTCAATTTGTTCAACTATGCTATCTCTTATGTCTTTATCAAATTCTTTTTCAATTTCTATAAAGTTATCCTTACTATCACCTATTATATCATTAACAAGTAAATCTTCACTTGTTTCACATTGGCTTAATGCACATGTTCTGTCTTTTAAGCTAATAAGCTTAATAGCATTAACTTCTGACGACTGCTCATTTGTTGTATATGTCTCAATGCAAATTTTTTCAACTTCTTGTAGCACATCTAACTCTTTTAAAATCTCTTCCTTGCTATCCTTAGACACTATAATAGCTTCTATTTTTTGATTATCTAGCGTAAAATCTTCTTTTTTTGCTTCTTCCTCATCTGGTCTTTCAGGTATAGAAGAAATAATTATCCCAACATTTTCTATTTCTCTAAAATTAATTAGTACTCTTACAGTTTTAAAGACACAGTCATCACTTAAATTAATATCTAATTTATAAGCCTTAAATCCTTTAGAAATATATTCATTTAGACGATTAAATTCTTCATCTGTTATATTTATTTCATCAACCTTTTTATCTTTGTTAGCCTTTTTACTATTTGACTTTTCATGTCTTTCTTCTACAATTTTATGAAGTTTACCTAAGATACTCTCTGAATTAATTTCTTCTTCAGTACCTGTACGTACTATAGAATCAAGGCTGTTTTCAATAAAATCATGACAAATAAATAAAAGTTCTATAACCTTTTTATCTGCCTCTATTTTTCTAGCTCTTATGTCATGAAGTATATCTTCCATGTCATGAGTTAATTTTTCCATCTTTATAAATCCCATGGCAGAAGATGAACCTTTAATGGTATGTGCAGCACGAAAAACAGCATCAATAGAATCATTATGATATGGATTTTTCTCTAATACTAAAAGAGCAGTATCTAGTATTTCAAGGTGTTCTTTTGTCTCCTCTACGTATATCTGCATTAATTCTTCATTCATGTTTTCACTTCCTTCCAAAACCTATTTCATATATATGGTAGGTTTTAAATACTGGAATTTATGTTTTTTCCCTGTAAGGCTCTCGGAGTGACCTATAAAAAGAAGCCCTCCTGGTACAAGTACATCATAAAATTTATCTATAAGCTTTTGCTGAACTTTTGAATCAAAATATATCATTACATTCCTGCAAAAAATCATGTCAAAAGATTTTTTGAACGGAAAATCGTCCATTAAATTAAACAACCTAAATGTCACAAGTCTTCTTAAATTTTCATTCACTTTCCATTCTGATCCCTGTTTTTTAAAATATTTTAACAGGTAATACTTATCTATATTGTTTTTTATTGCAGGTGAATAAACACCAGTTACTGCTTCTTTCAAAACTCTTGTGCTAAGATCAGTTGCTAGTATTTTAATATAAGTCCCCTGTAAAAAATGCTCTTGTAATATGACACCTAATGTGTAAGGTTCTTCTCCTGTAGAACACCCTGCACTCCAAACTCTTATTTCATTGTTTCTTATAATTCTCTTATTATTATCAACAATAAAGTTCACATTGTTTTTTATATATTCAAAATGATTGTTTTCTCGAAAAAAATCAGTCTTATTAACGGTAATTTCACTAGAAAACTCTAACAACGTCTCTTTGTCTCTAACTTGAGTAAGGAGCCTGAAATACTCCTCATAAGACTCTATTCTATTTTTTACAATTAGCTTTAGAATCTTTGATTGAAGCATGTCTTTTTTATCCTGACTAATATGTATTCCAAACTTATCATATATAAAGCTTACGTATTTCAGGAACATCCCGTCACTCAAGTATCTCATAATGGTAATCTCTCCTTAAAAGTCATCTTTGTCTTCATCTAAAGGTATAACATCATTAGGATTTACGATCTGGGTTTTAGAATTTCCAGTTGACTTATAATTGTGTGCCATAGAAGTTTTTTTTGTGTTTTTTCCCTCAATCATTTTTTTAGGACCAGTGCTAGCAATTCTTCTAGTTGTATTATTTAACATTGCATTATTTCCTTCAACAAGATGTAGTAACTGGCTTACCATATCTTTAAGATTTTCAGCCTGAGCACTTAGCTCTTCTGAAGAAGAAGCACTTTCTTCAGCAGTAGCCGCATTCTCTTGAGTTGCTTTTTCCATTTGGGCTATAGCCTTGTTAATTTGTGCAATACCCTGGGATTGTTCTTGACTTGCTGCTGCAATTTCATCCATTAGTTCATTTACCTTTTTGGATTGTAGAGTTATTTCTGACAATGATTCTCCAACTTTTTTGGCCACTTCAACACCTTTTTGGGACATGCCAATGTTGTTTTCAATTATTGAAGCAGTATCTTTAGCAGCTTGTGCACTTCTTTGAGCTAGATTTCTAACTTCTTCTGCTACAACTGCAAATCCCATTCCCGCATCACCTGCTCTTGCTGCCTCTACAGCTGCATTTAATGCTAAAATATTTGTCTGAAAAGCAATTTCATCAATAACCTTTATTATTTTAGCTATCTGATCACTGGATTTTTTTATCTCATCCATAGAGCTCATCATTTCACTCATTTCTCTATTGCCCTTATCTGAAGCTTCTTTTGCCTTTTGTGACAACATTGCTGCTTGCTTTGTATTCTCAGTGTTTTGCTGTACCATAGAAGCTGATTGTTCTAAGGTGGAAGATGTCTCCTGAATTGAAGATGCCTGCTCCGAATTTGCCTCAGCAAGCTGCTGACTTGAAGTTGAAAGTTGCTCTGACGCTGCTGTCACCTGCTCTGCACCCTGAGATAATCCATCTACAATGCGGTTTATAGGCTTTGTAATACTGGATATTATAACAAAGCTTAATAAAATACCCGCTATCAAAGCAATAATTAGTCCTACTATTACAATAGTTGTCGATGCAGCAAGGTTTGTAGCACTTTCTTGAGACCTATTTTCTACGTGAGCTATTCCTGCGTCCATATTTTGACCTGAAATCCTTACAGCCTCAAGTCCTGTCTCAGTTCTTGCCCTATTTATTCTGTCCACTTCAGTCCAGTTACTTTGAAGCATTAGCATGCCATTTTTGTATTCATCTACTGCATTTCTTATTTCAGTCATTTGCCTTTGGTTTGCAGAATTTCTTATGGTTGGATCTAATTCATTTAATATTGCAGTTATATTATCAAAGTTTCTTAAACCCTCATTAATCAATCTTTCATCATGATTTAACTGAAATCTTTCATTTGCAATTCTAATATCATTTCCTATGTCAACTACATCATTCATTCTGTATATTTTCCACACTCTTTCATTTAGTGCAGCATTACTTGCATCTGATGAAATCTCACTTCTCATTGCCGATTCCATATTGTCTAAAAATTCTGATGTAGTCATAATAAATCTTTGGGCAGCTTCATCTAAATCCCTTCTTATTACTTCTATTTCATCATTTACCCTTACAGTATCATTCATCAACGATTCATACTGTAATACAGATCTTTCAATTGCCTGAATATTATCACCAAAAACCACTAAATGCGTTGCAGTTGCTGCTAGTTTTTTTCCCTCTTCAATGTGATTTTTTACACTACTCAAGTGTACTAATGCACTATCATAAAAACTTCTTTGTTCTGTAAAAGCATATCCTCTCATTTCATACATAAGCATTAAAATACTTTGTTCTATTTCTGCTGATATTGCTACTTCTGGAACATATTCTTCAGCTAGTATTGTTGACTGTATTCTTGTATTTGTCATATTAATTGAAGCTATTACTCCAATAACAAGCATAATTACAATAACCAGTCCAAATCCAGCTGCTATTTTAAAGCTGAGTCGTAAATTTTTAAACATTTAACATCGCCTCCTGTTTTTCATTTAATACTACAAGGTCTTCACTTCCAAGTACTTTTTCAATTTCTAAAAGGAGTACTACTTTGTCCTTTATTTTACCTATTCCAGTAAGAAACCCTTCTTCTACACGTGAATCATACTGGGGTGGTGGTTCAATTTCACCCTTTTGAATGTTTACTACCTCTGATACAGTGTCAACTATTATGCCCATTAATCTAGAACTACCAGAAAAATACACTTCAACTACTATAATGCATGTCCTCTGGTTGTATTCCATTTCGTTAAGTCCAAATTTAAGCCTTAAATCCAATACAGGTATTATCTTTCCTCTTAAGTTAATTACACCCCTTATAAACTCAGGCGTTTTAGGAATGGCTGTTATATCCATTATTCCTATTATTTCCTTAACCTTGTGAATAGATATGCCATATTCCTCGTCTTCTAATAAGAAAGATAAAAATTTTCCACCTTCTTGCTCCATTAAGCTTCACCCTCCATTCTAAATATAGATTCAACATCTACAATAAAAGATACTCTGCCGTCTTCTAAGATTGATGCTCCCATAACAAAAGCGGGGTTACAATACACATTATCAAGATTTTTAACTGCAAGCTTTCTTCTCTCATCAACCTTTTCCACCGCAAGTGCCCTTCTTTCCCTTCTTATTTGCAAAAGCAAAACACATAGATCACCATCCTCATTCTCAGTGTAATTATCTATTCCAAAAATCTTTTTTCGTGGAAGTAATTGCACTATTTCATCTTTAACCCTTACCATTTTTTTCTTGCCTCTTTCTTTTATCCAGGAGTACTCGCCTTTTTGTAGTATTTTCTTTAAGTAAGTTGTAGGAATTATAAATTTTTCTTTACCAATTTTTACAATAACACCATCTAGTACAGCTAGGTTTAGAGGAGTTTTTATAATAAATGTGCATCCTTTTTTTGGGTAGTTAATGACTTCTACTTTTCCACCTATTTTAGCTATTTCAGTTTTTACAACATCAAGCCCTACACCTCTCCCTGAAATGCTGTTTACATTTTCAGAAGTTGAAAAGCCAGGCATAAATATAAAGTCTAATATTTCTTCTTCACTATAGTGAATATTAGGATTGGCTAGTTTTTTGTCAATTGCTTTTTTAAGTACCCTATCTAAATTTATACCCCCTCCATCGTCAGATATTTCTAAGTAAACGCTTTCACTTTTAGTGTATGCCTCTATACTTACAACTCCACATTCATCTTTCCCATTTGCTATTCTCTCTTCTTTTGGCTCGATTCCATGAGATATACAATTTTTCACTATATGCATAAGAGGATCTGTAATTTTTTCAGCAAGATCCCTTTCCATTTCAGTATTTTCACCTAAAATCTTTAATTGTACATCCTTACCTAATTCTTTTATGGTTTCATTTACAACTTTTTTTATTTTTTGAAAATTAGACTTTAAAGGTACCATTCCAAGTGACATAATAAGGTTTTGAACTTCCATAGTGGCATTTGTCATCTCTACAAATTTCTTTGCAAATAAATCATTTGATTGGACTCTTTCTGTTATTTCTGCTTCAAGCAAGGATTGGGTAATTATTATTTCACCCATTACTTCAGACAAAAAATCTATATCTTCAGGCATTACCCTGATATATTCAAGTGTTTTTGAAGTTTCTTTTTTAACTTGGTCTCTATTTTCTTCATTGTTCATGTGAATTTTTCTTATTTGGTTACTGCTAAAATTTAAGTCCTTCTCATTAATTATTTCAACTTCTGGCTTATTATCTTTATTTTTTTTGCTTTTTTCTATATTATTTACTTTAAAATCTATATCATTAAGAAAAATGTCCAACTTTTTAATGAATATTTGGTTTTCTTTTATCTCTTTATCATTACATACAGACGTTATACTATCACATGCAGATAAAATCAAGTCTTCATATTCTTTATAAGATAAGACTTCACTATATCTTAAAACCTCAATTAGTGTTTCTACTTTATCAGATATTTTTAATATAAACTTTTCATCTATAAATCCTGCAAGCCCTTTTATGCTGTGAAAGGCTCTAAATAGACCATCTATTAAATCTTCTTTGTCCTTTTCCTTATCTAAAATAAGACATTTTCCTTCAGCATCTCTAATGTGTTCTAATATTTCAACAATCACTTCTTCATGTATTCGTTGGAGTTCAGTTTTGTTTTTGCCACTCATATAGCCACTTCCTTATAAATAGTTTTTTATTGGGCACTGGAATCGGCTTTAAAATTACATAAATTTGTTATTCTTATATTGAGTCCATTATTATCTGTGGTATTTTTTCTAATGAAGCTGATATATGAATTGCCCCTATTTCTGCCGCTTCCCTTGGCATACCGTATACAACACAACTTTTTTCGTCCTGTCCTACTGTGTATGCACCAGAATTTTTCATTTCAAGAAGTCCTTTTGCTCCATCTTTCCCCATGCCCGTTAGTATTACTCCTATTGCATTATTACCTGCATACCTTGCAACAGATGAAAACAATACTTCTACAGATGGTCTCTGATGATAAACAAGGGGTCCGTCCTTTACTTCAACATAGTAAACAGCCCCACTTCTTTTTAAAACCATATGTTTGTTTCCTGGTGCTAATAGGGCTTTTCCCGGTGAAACCCTTTCCATATGTTCTGCTTCTTTTACTTCTATATTACATAGTCCATCAAGCCTCTGAGCAAAAGACTTTGTGAAATTCTGTGGCATATGCTGTACAATTAGTATTGGTGGCATTTCGGATGGAAATTTTATTAAAACATCTTTTATTGCCTCCGTTCCTCCTGTAGATGCTCCTATTGCTATAATCTTATTTGTAGTCTTAATCATTGACTTTGTGCTAATTTTTACTGATGTATTTTTATTTTTACTTATGCCAAACCTTTTTACCATTGCAGCCGATCTTATTTTATCTATCAACTGTTCACTCATATCTTTTACAGAATATGAAGATCCTGGCTTTGCTAATACATCAACAGCTCCCACTTCAAAAGCTTTCATTGCAGTTTCTCCACCTTTTTCTCCAAGAGAACTTACAATTATTACCGGCATAGGATAATGCTTCATGATTTTTGCCAAGAATGTTATTCCATCCATTTTGGGCATTTCAACATCTAGTATCAGTACATCTGGCCTTAACTGAACTATTTTATCTCTTGCAATATATGGATCAGGTGCTGTACCAACAACTTCAATAGACCTATCCTTCGATAACTCTTGAGTAAGTATTTTTCTTACCATTGCAGAATCATCAACAATTAAAACTTTTATTGCATTATCCGATACTATACCAATCACTCCCTCTTACTTTTATTCCCTTGTAAACAATTATTTCTCCTGTTTTATTGTTAAAAACTACCTTTCTGCCTGTCTGACCTCCTACATCCCATGTTGCAATTTTTATTTTATTTTTATTTAATATTTCTTCAGCAATCTTTGTATTTCCCTCTCCAACTTCAGGACTAAGAAGTGGGTTATATCCTCCACCCACTATATGTGCTGTTATATTTGACATTTTTGCGCCCATATTTTTCATTATTGAAATCATATATGGAATAGATATGTTTCCAAACCTTGCTGTTCTTTCACTATTTTTATCAATAGCATATATATAATGATTCATTCCTCCAAAATTTTCGCCTTTATCCCACAAGCATACAGAAACACAGGAGCCAAGAACAGTATTAATTTTGTGCTCTTCCCTGCTAACAAAAATATATCCAGGTTGTAAAAAATAATTTTCAGCAATATTCATATAACGCACCTGCCATATTGTATTTGGCTTTTTACAATTAAATCAAATGGCCTATAAGAGCAAGAATTATGAGCATATTTCTTAATTGTCTTCTACAAATCCTAAATCTTTCATCATTTCTAATACCCTGGTTCTTTCTATTGGTTTTGGCAAATAGGCTTCGCATTGCTCTAAAAATGCTTGCTTAATATTGTCTACATCTCTTAATGCAGTAACCATAACAATCTTAACAGTGTCTAATCCTTTTATTCCGGCCTTCTTTTCATATTCCCTTATTTCTTTTAGTAACTGCTGACCGTCCATTTCAGGCATCATTATATCTACTAAAACCAGATCATAAGGTACGTTTTCTTGAAAAGCTTCTCTGAATTCTTCTAAAGCTTCAACACCATTTACAGCAGTATGACATCTTCCAAATTGATTCATCATTTTTTTTAGAAGTCTTCTACTTGCATAATCATCTTCAGCTATTAAAATTCTCATTATTTTCTCCTCCATCACATAATATTACCAATATCTAAAACGGGGGCTATTTTCCCGTTTTCAACAATAGATACTTTTGAAGCAAACTCAAGATTTTCAAAACCTTCACCAAGGGGCTTTACTGCAAACTCTTTTTTTTCTAAAACATTATCTACCATAAGCGCTCTTTTTTTACCTTCATAATCCAAAATCACAGATAAGGATACATCTTTTAATAAAATATTTCCAAAAATATTCTCTAATAAAAGTATTTCAATAACCTCATCTTTAATTCTTAAAGCTTTCATTATTCCTCCTGATTTAATAATTTGATTCTTATCTATTTTTTGTATTTTACTTATATATCCTGAAGGAATAATAAACTTAGACTTTTCTATTTCTACAATTATACCGTCCACTACAAAAGCATCATCAGGAATTCTAATTATCATGCGACTTGTGTTACCATTATTTTGAATGTGCTCAATTTTACCTCCAAAATCGTTTGCATATTGAGATAAATCTTTTGTTTTTGTTTTAATAGGATCATTCTCAAGATAATCATAATTTAATTCAAGTTGAACAGTTTCATAATTTCTTATTATTTTTATGTCTATGTTTTTTTTGTCTTTTTTGCTATTTAGACCTAGAACTATATATTCAAGAGTGTTATTTAATACAATCCTTATTTTTTCTATTTTAGATCTGTCAATTAGGGTTTCTTCGCCTTCAATTGTTATATTAATTTCTTTACCTTCTTTATATGCATTGCTTTTTGTTTTTTTTATAGCTTCTCTTGTTATTTCTTTAAAGGATGTCTTTTTTAATCTGGTTCCTAGATTTTGCATGTTTCTCACGTGTTTTCCATATTTTAATAGATATGCTTTTATTTTATCACCAGACATAAATCTTTTGTCTGCCTGTTCAATTAGAGATGACTGCAAAACAAAAACATCACTAAGAGCTGACATTAGTTTTTCAAGTCTTTCAAATGGTATCCTCATAGATTTACCGATATCTTGATCAATAACTTTATCTTCAACTCTAGTAGTATCTTCTGTTTTAAATGTTTTTACTTTTTCTTCTATCTTGTTGCATTGTTCTATTATTTCTACACAATTTTCTTTTTTTCTCTCATCAATAATTTCTCGTGATAATTGACATGAGTAAAGCAATAAATCCATAGTATCTTTTTCAACTAATCCATTTGTCTTGATTATTCTGTCAATAAGCTTCTCCGAACTACTTGCAATAGTCTTTATACTTTGATTATTAATAAAACCTGAATAGCTTCTTAATATGTGAAGATCGTTAAATATATCTAAAATACACTCGCTACTACCTCTTTGATTTTGAATTGACATAATTTCAGATTCAATTTTCATTATTTGACTTTTTATTTCATTCATAAAATAAAGATTCATATCTTGATCAACTGCAAAGGGTTGTATGTCTTTATAGTTATTATGTGTATCTTTTAACACACAGTTTAGCCTTAATATTATTTTATCAAGATTAGATGATAAATTAACATCTTCTTTTCCATTATCCCTTATATAGTCAAAAGATTTTTTCAAAAAGTCGCGACATACAAATAACAATTCTGTTATATCTTTGCTTATTTTGATTTTATCATCTCTAATCTCCTGAAGTATATTTTCCATATTATGAGTGAGTTCTGCCATTTTTGAATAACCCATTGAAGCTGATGACCCTTTCATAGAATGAGCAATCCTGAAAAGACTGTTTATCACGTCTTTATTATCAGAACTATCCTCTATAGTTTCAAGGAATTTCAACATAGATTCCATCTGTTCTTTTGTCTCTTCAATAAATATAGAAAATAATTGGTCCATAGCAGTTCTCACCTCACACTGTAAATATATAATTGCTTAATGACTATGCGCATTATACTATTCTTCAAATGAGATATTAAGCTCCATTTTTTCTTCTTCATTAAATATAAACGGAATTGTTATAACAGACATTTTATCGAAAGAAATTTCCATTTTTTCTCCTAACAGAACAGTTGGAGGACCTATGTCTAAAGTTAAACCATGCTTAGATAAAGAAATTCCGCAATTACCTATAGTCATATTTGCCAATTCAGCAAGAGCACTCTTTGCCATGTCATCTAAATCGTTAACCTCAAAACCTCCCATCATAGCCGAAACTATTTTGCAGGCAAATTCTTTGCTTAGTGTAAAAACAGCATGACCTCTTATAGAACCTACAAGAGCAATCATAACAGCAACATTGTCACTATAGTATGGTTTGTCTCTTTTGTAGGATTCTTTAGAAGATACACTAAAATTAGTTATTTGACTTAAAAGACTAACACCAACTTCTGCTATCGTTTCAATGTACTCCTTTTTCATATATGACTCTCCATTCTTTTTAAGTTTACAGCTACCGCTGATATTTTAATATTACATTGATTTAATATATCGTCATTTATAGACAAAATATTTAGTTTGTTATTTGATGCCAAATAGGCCTCAGTGAAAAGTGTAAGTAATATTTCATGCATTCCTTGGAATGCTGATAATATAACTTACACTATTGTTTCACTTTTTGGCCTTATTTGTTGCCAAATAGGCCTCAGTGAAAAGTGTAAGTAATATTTCATGCATTCCTTAACACGGCGGTGAAGAAAAATTTGCTTCCCTGTCCTACTTTACTTTCAACCCACATATCTCCACCCATTTCTTCTATAATGTGTTTTGATATAAATAATCCAAGACCTATTCCGCTCTGCTTGCGTGTATAAGATCTATCAAGCTGATTAAAACTATTGAACAATTTATCAATATTTTTTTCCTCTACGCCTATTCCTGTGTCTTCTACTACAAATACTATGTATTCTACATTGTTTTCAATCTTTTTGGTTAATAATATTTTAATACTTCCCTTATTGGTATATTTAAAAGCGTTACTTAATAAATAATTTATTACTTGCTTGAGCTTGTCTCTGTCAGAATATACATGTAGGGGCAAATCATCACTTATATAGTACTCAAATAGCAATTCTTTTTCTAAAGCTTTTTGCCTGTAAATATCTACAACTTCCTCTATTAATTCTTTTAATTCAAAATTAATACTGATAGATTTTAAACTTCCAGAATCAATTTTTGAAAAATCTAATAGATCATTTATTATATTTATTAGGGAGTATACGCAATCTTTTGCAATTTCAAGATTGTAACGCTGTTCTCTGTCAAGATTCCCCATTAGTGTCAACTCCAGCATACCAATGATTCCATTTAGAGGAGTTCTCATTTCGTGACTCATGTTATCAATGAATTGATTCTTGACTTTATTTGCTTGCTCTAATTCTTCTTTTACTTTTTTATACTTATTAATTGATTCCATCAACATATTATACATCTGTCTCTGATTTGTAACATCATCAATTACAAGAAAATAATATTTTTTATTATCCATAAACATTTTTGACATATTTAATTTTAAAAACTTTTTAATTGGTTTGTTTTTTATATTTAATGTATATTCTAATTGTATATTTTCGCTTTTATCATCCTTATCTATTTTATTTATGTCTTCTCTTATTATACAATTGCAGCATTCCTCTCCAAATCCACATCCATTACTTAAACTTTTAATACATCCTATACCTTCACCAAATACTTTGTCTATACTATCACTACGTTTTTTTTCTATTATACAAAGCATAGATTTATTTATATCAACAATTCTGATATCTTCATTGAGAAGAACCATTCCAATTGGAGCTTTTTCAATAACATTTTTAATACTCTTTATCTCAACATTTACTGATTTATTTTTATTACTATATTCTTTAGCCACTATAAATTAAGCCTCCTTTGAAGTTTTTGGCAAAGAAAATCACCAATGAATAAAAATACTAAATTTTGTTACAATATTATATCGTCTAATGTAATCTAAATCTAAAATTTCAAATTTCCATTTATGGTAAATCAGTTTCATTTTTCTTTTGTATCCTTCTATTTTTTGTGTCTTTATTCCTTTTTTATCATGTTAATATATTTAAGTATCTTTAAATCCAAGAGTATCTTCTTTCATTGTCTTCAACTCCATATTGTTTGTAAATCAATTAACTTCCCTCTATGTTATATTTCGTCAAATAAAAAAGATTTATTAACTTATTTCATGCGTATTTTCCAATATATTTCTTTCACAGAGGCCTATTTGGCATTAAATAAGGTATGTAGTGGAATAGTAGTGGAAGTCATGTTCTCGGCAATCATAAGTTATTTTAAACATTTTCTAATAGCTTCATCTAGTTTATCTTTAGTTATAGGCTTTGGTAAATATTCATCCATTCCGGCTTCAATACACTTTTCTCTGTCACCTTCTAAAGCATTTGCTGTCATAGCCATTATAGGTGTTTCTTTGTTTTTTACACTTTTTGTCTTGATTAATTTTGAAGCAGTGTATCCATCCATGATAGGCATTTGACAATCCATTATTATCAGATCATACTTTTTAATTTCACATGCTTCTACAGCTTCTTTACCATTAACAGCTGTTTCACATTCAAACCCCATTTTTTTAGTCATTATGCTCACAAGTTTCCTGTTTGCATCGGTGTCTTCCACTAGTAAAATACACTTATTTTGCCTAAAATTATCTTCTCTAATTACATGTCTTGTAATTAGATTTTGTTCATTATTATTACAACCACTTACAGCAGAAATTATGTCTAATAATTCTTTCTTCCTTGCAGGTTTTGCCAAATATCCTTTAAAGCCATATTCTAAAGCTTTTCTTCCATCTCCTCTTTTTGCCGATGAAGTAAGCATGATTATTTTAGTTTTTGTTTCATTTTTTATTTTTTTTATCCTATGCTCAAACTCTAAAATATCAACTTTAGAAACTTCAAAGTCAATTAAAGCTACGTCTATTTGTGGCTCAGTTTTGATTTCAATATACTCTAAAGCTTCATTTACATCTTTTTTTTCTATAACAAAGCCCCCTGCTTCCTCAAGATACTCTTTAAATATTCTTCTATTAGTGGTATTGTCATCTACTAGTAAAATCTTTAAATTTTTAATTTCATCATACTTTATTTTCTCATTGCTATCTCCTTTTTCTAAGGTTAGCTGAATAATAAATTTAGTTCCTATATTTTCCTTGCTCTCTACTAGAAGCTCACCGTCCATTAGTTTAATAATTCCTTTTGAAATTGCTAATCCAAGACCTGTTCCTCCATATTTTCTGGTAGTAGATATATCTCCCTGGGTAAAAGGCTTAAAAAGATTATTTAATATTTCTTTTGGAATACCTATCCCAGTATCTGACACTTCTATTTTTACACTTACACAATCTTTAGTTTCATTTGTCTTTTCTATTTCAACGATAATTTCACCCTTTTCAGTGAACTTAACAGCATTTCCAACAATATTATTCATTACCTGTCTCAATCTTTGTGGGTCACCCTTAACCTCACTAGGTACCCCTCCTCTTATTTCAGAATGTACCTGTATATCTTTTTTTAATGCTTTAGGTGAAATAAGCAATACAGAATCTTCAATTACACTGTGAATATTAAAATTAATATTTTCAAGATCAAATTTTCCTGCTTCAATCTTTGAAAAATCCAACACATTGTTAATTAAGTACAAAAGCGAATCTGATGCATTTCTCATTTCATTTAGGTAATTCATTTGTTCTTTATTTAGAGGAGTGTCCATTAAAAGCTCGGCAAAACCAACTATACCATTTAGTGGTGTTCTTATTTCATGAGACATGTTAGCTAAAAAGAATCCTTTTTCTACATTTGCCACTTCCGCCGCAGTCTTTTCTTCTTGAAGTTCTTTTCCCACTATTCCCCTTTCAATTGATCTAGAAACTGAAGTGATAAAAGATTTAAATACAAGTTTTTCTGCTAACGTCCATAAAATTTCTTTTTCACAGTTTTCAAATGCCACAAAGCCCCAAAATTCTTCTCTAACAAATAAAGGTACAAAATAAACAGATGCCATCTTGTTACATTTAAATATCTCTTGTATTACTTTATTTTCAATGGCATTTACTAATTCAAAATCTTCTCCCTTTTTTAAATAACTAAAAATATCTGGTGCATCTTTAAAATTTATTTTATTATTGATTGTATTTTCTTTGAAGGATGAATTACTTTTTGAATACCATTCATAAATTCTATGTGCTAAGCTATCTCCTGTTTCTTCATCTTGCTTGTTCTCATAAAGGCATATAACATCAACTTTAGCAGCATCGCCAATTACTCCAAGAGCTTTATATATAGAATCTCTATAATCTATTCCATGTAGAAGTACACCTGTTGCCTTTGCTGTAGCTGAAAGCAACATATACATTTGCTTTAATGCTTCTTCATTTTTCTTTTTATCAGTTATATCAAAAAGTGTAACAAACCATCCTGTTATTATGTTTTCTTTTTTTACAAAATAAACATGGGTTGCATACCATTTATTTTCAATCTCTATCTCAAAAAATTCATTTGCATTAATCTTAAGATTAGCCTCTAGTTTATCCCAAAATATAATAACTTCTTTTGCATCCATTTCTTCCACATACATATTTAGTCCAAGTATTTTTTTGGCTGATGGATTAATACCTGCAATTTTATATTTATCATCAATTAGAATTACTCCCTCTTCCATTTTTTCATGAATAGTTTCTACTATAGCCATTTTTCTTTCAAAAAAGCCTTTAATTATTGCAAAAGCAAAACAAATACAAGTAATAGAAAAAGCTGCAGGAGTATAATCAAAATTCAACATTCTGAGTAAATATAAAAAGTTTATTAGAAATGGTGCAAAAACTCCTAGTATAACTATATAAAATTCCCACGGTCTCTTTTTTCTTTTCAGCTCAAAAAATATAATTATACATCCAGCAATTATTAGAGAATATGAGTATATGAGATTAAGATAATAGCCAAATCCTCGTTCATATTTGTAGATTTCGAATCCTTTTAAATCTTCTAACAGATATACATTTGACCAAAATAACCCATGGAATTCATTTGTAAATACCAAAACCAAAGATATTATTGGAACAACATATAATAGGTAAATACGCTTTTTGGGGAGTATCTCATGTTTTTTTGAGTATTCTAAGGAAAAAAGAAACCAAACCACAGGCACAAAAGAAGTTCCTAAGTATGTTAGCTTTGCAAAAGTGATATTTATTCCTAATGGTTTTAGGGCTTCAAAAATTGAAAAAAATGACCATATAATGATAAATAGCATTAGTTTTACAAAATTGATATAGCGTTTTTTCTTGTCAAATGATTTTCTTATAAACACTATAAGAATTATTGGCATAAATATAGATATGATAGTCAGAACAATATACGTTTCCAAATATGTTCCCCCTTGAGTTAAATATTTAGGAATTTTGAAAATATAACTTTCACATACTATTTGACTACAGGCCTTATTAGAATAGTTAGAATAAAGTGAAAGACATTAAAAGTCAGGCTCGAAACCCCGAGCTTTTTATTGATGCCAAATAGAACCTATGAAAAGTGGATGTAATGTTTAAGACGCTACTTAAGTGGACTTAGGGTCTTTTTCAAATATATTTAAAACTTTATTTGATAATTCCTTTGGATCTATAGGTTTTTTTAAATAAGCATCAACACCTAATCCTATTGCATATTTAACATTCTTTAAATCTGCATATTGGGTTAAAACCAATATAGATATATCATTATATCTACTTGTATTCTTTAGTTTTGTTATTAAATCAAATCCATTTTCTTTATTGAGGTTAAGGTCCATAATTATTAAGTCTGCCTTTTTACCATACTCTTCTATAGAGTTAAACATCCCAAATTCGCTTCCTGCTTGTCTTACAGTCATGCCTAACTTCTCGAGTATTACTTTAACCTCTTTTCTTATAGACGGGGAATCATCAACTATTAGTGCAACTTTTCCATCAATCATTTTTTCACCTCTAAAATTATCAATTCTAGCATAGGTTATATTTTGGGCATATTCCTATATATCTACAAAGTAATCCTTTATTTCTTTACAAACAACTTGTATACATTCTAGCAGTTCATTGATTTGGATATTTGACCTATCAGTTATTTTATTTTTAAACTTTAGGTCTAAATTTTTCGCAATTTCATATAATTCATTTGCTTTATAACTTCCTGATATTCCCTTTATATTATGAATTATCTTACCAGCACAAGTATAGTCATTTTGTAAAAGACAACTTTTGAGATTTTCTCTTTCTTGTAAAATTTCTTCTAAAAAAGTTTCATACAAATCTCTCATAGTTTCATTGTCAACATCAACATCTTTTACAAATGAATCAAAATCAATTACTTGTTTAGATTGAGACACCTTTATTTCTCCTTTACCATATAATTTTATATGTCTAAATGTGCATTGGAATCACATAGAATTTTCAATGGTATTGTTAAGCTAAGTTCGCTACCTTCGATATTAGATTTCTAAGTAATATATATAAGCCTTTTATCTCAAATAATAAAAGGTCTACATTCGTAGTTTATTTTTTCTATGGCTATTGAATTAATTTCACTTTTAAGAATGTTAATTTCATTTGATATTGACTCACATTTTATACTCATTTTAGACTCCTTTGATAGGTATTAAATCTGGAAATGACTTAAAGATTACATAAATATTATATATTATTTTTTGTAATTTGTGAAGTACTTAAAATTTTCTTATTTTCCCCACATGGTATCTATTAAGTTTACAGTATACTACTCTTCTGTTTATCACAGCTAAGCTTACTAGATGCATAGTACTTAAGTGAAGAATAACATGGAAAGAAACATTGTGGAGCAGATTGAAGCTTGTTCTGTGATATGTTATTATAGAAAAAAAGAAAGGATATTTTAACCATGAAAACTGTAATATTAACTGGATCCTCAAAGGGAATAGGATTAGCTCTGACAAGAAGGCTACTTTCAATGGATTATAAAGTTTATGGTATTTCTCGTTCATTTCAAAATCCTGAGAAAAATTTTATTCCCATACAATGTGATATATTAGACTCAAAAAAACTTGAAGAAGTAATTGGATATATTTTAAATGAGGAAACTGAAATAAATCTTCTTGTAAATAATGCAGGCATTGGATACTTTGGACCTCATGAGCAATTGGGAGTTAGAGATATTCAAACAATGATTCGGACAAATCTAGAGGTACCATTAATTCTTTCAAAGCTGCTTTTGAGAGAACTAAAAAAGAACCAGGGAATGATTATGTTTGTTTCTTCAGTAACAGCAAAAAAAATAAGTACTCATGGATGCGCATATTCTGCTTCTAAAGCTGGACTAACTCATTTTTCAAATAGTCTTTTTGAAGAAGTAAGAAAGTCAGGTATAAAAGTTACAACCATTCACCCTGACATGACAAAAAGCAATTTTTATGATAACTTAAATTTCACCTATGAAGATGAGGAAGATTGTGTTTTATTAGAGGATCAAATTGCTGACGCTGTTGAATATGTACTCAAAAACTCAAATAATATTGTAATAAATGATATT
Organism: Acetivibrio alkalicellulosi; assembly: GCA_008125075.1. Taxonomy (GTDB): domain Bacteria; phylum Bacillota; class Clostridia; order Acetivibrionales; family Acetivibrionaceae; genus Herbivorax; species Herbivorax alkalicellulosi. The sequence goes on from VLTH01000002.1 coordinate 2,785,840, forward strand.
ACAGTTAGGCCTCAAAAAAATAAAATAAAAAGAAAATAAGAAGAAAACACCAATATCATCTTATATTCCCTAAAAGTTCCACAACGAGACTAAAAATCATGTACATCATAATGAGCGCCGCTATAGCCCCTAAAATAAGTAGAACAACTCCTAGTATAATAAATATAATCCCTAATCGCATTATTATATTTTTTTGATTACTTTTCTTTACATTGTCATCATTATTAATACTTACATATTCTTCTTCTAAATCTGTATTTTGTTGGTTATGTGATGTATTGAATCTATTACTTTTTTTAGCATACACACACATAGCAATACCTATAGCTATTATAAGTAGCACAGATATAGTATAATTGTTAAAAATAAGTTCCACCGATAGTCTCACTCCTTAACTATAATCCTTACTTCTCAATCTCATACTCAAAATCTGCTTATAATGGAATTGAAAAACCATTAAACGTGAAAAATAAAACCCTAAGATTCAAATTTGTTTTTATACAATATTTCTCACCGTTAAAAATTAACTATTAATTAAATTTTAAGGCTTTTACTAACTAATGTCAATTCAAGTATTGAATTCGGGTATATTTGTTCCTTTTTTCTCCTGTTTTCCAGAATTCTTGCGCCGATAGGCACAGTATGATATATTATTATTTGATTGAAATTTACTAAGCTAAAAGGTGGCATGTCAGAATTATGAATTCAAAAACCAAACGAAAAATTCGAAATCGACGAAATAATGTTAATTCTATCATATTTATAGTCATTCTTCTCGTTGGAGCTATTTATTTTATCAAACATCCTATAATACGAATTATTATTGCTCTTATTATTGTTTCTAAAGCTTTAATTTTACTTATTTCTTTCTTAAGTCAAGTTAAGAAACATAAAAGAATCAATTCAAAAAATGACAAAAAAATTAAAACTTCAAAAGATTTATATTCACTAAAAGAGCCTTATTATGATGACAACAAAAATACTAGCATTAAAATGCAAAATAACAAAAATATTGATTTCATTATAGATAAAGATCAAAACAGTGTTAATAATACTAATGAGATTGGCATTAAGAACAATAGTAGTACTAATGAAGATGACAAAGAATTAAGAAAAAGAGTGGTTAATTGGACTAACAATGTAAATTATTCCGATTCAGTTTTTAAAAAAATTATTGAAAATAGCAAGAAAAATGAAGCAAACAATATTGATGAAAAAAATACAGCAATAGAAAACAATGAAAAAGAACTTATTCTTTCAGATGAAGTTCAGGATGAAAACCAAGTTGAACTTCCGCCTATAGATTTTTCACATGAAGTTCAAGATGAAAACCAAGTTGAACTTCCACCTATAGATTTTTCACATGAAGTTCAAGATGAAAACCAAGTTGAACTTCCACCTATAGATTTTTCACACGAAGTTCAAGTTGAAAACCAAGTTGAACTTCCACCTATAGATTTTTCACATGAAGTTCAGGATGAAAACCAAGTTGAACTTCCACCTATAGATTTTTCACATGAAGTTCAGGATGAAAACCAAGTTGAACTTCCACCTATAGATTTTTCACATGAAGTTCAAGATGAAAGCCAAGTTGAACTACCTGTAAAATCATTTGATGAGAACAAGTTTGAAGTCCCACCAATAGATTTTTTAGATAAATATCAAAATAACGATATATTGAGTTCTAACTCAGAAAATGGTGCTAAGAAACTTATAGATACACTAGAGAGTTTTGGAGTAAAAGCTAAAATAATAAATATCAGTGTAGGGCCTTCTGTTACAAGATATGAGGTTCAGCCTGATTATGGAGTAAAAGTAAGTAAAATTGTGAGCCTTACAGATGATATTGCATTAAATCTTGCTGCAACAGGTGTTAGAATAGAAGCTCCAATACCTGGAAAAGCAGCTGTTGGAATTGAAATCCCCAATTCTAAGGTTACACCTGTATTGCTAAGAGAAGTATTAGATAGTAATGAGTTTCAAAAACATCCATCCAAACTTGCTTTTGCTGTAGGTAAGGACATTACAGGTAATTGTGTTATAGCCGATATTGCTATGATGCCCCATCTCCTAATAGCTGGTGCTACTGGTTCGGGGAAAAGTGTATGCATAAACACACTAATAACAAGCCTTTTATATAAAGCATCACCTGATGAAGTAAAGCTATTGATGGTTGATCCTAAAGTTGTTGAACTTGGAATATATAATGGTATTCCCCATCTTTTGATTCCAGTAGTTACTGATCCTAAAAAGGCAGCTGGAGCATTAAATTGGGCAGTTCAAGAAATGATAAGTCGATATAAGCTTTTTGCAGATAATAATGTAAGAGACTTAAAAGGATATAACCGTATAATGGTGAACTCTGGGGAAAATCCTCTTCCTCAAATAGTAATAATTATTGACGAGTTGGCTGATCTTATGATGGTAGCCCCTAATGATGTGGAAGACTGCATATGCAGGCTAGCTCAAATGGCAAGAGCTGCTGGAATGCATTTAGTAATAGCAACTCAGAGGCCTTCTGTAAATGTAATAACAGGTGTAATAAAAGCTAATATTCCTTCAAGAATATCATTTGCCGTTTCATCTCAGGTAGACTCTAGGACAATATTAGATATGGGAGGAGCTGAAAAGCTTCTAGGTAAAGGAGATATGCTCTTTAGTCCTCTTGGTAAGCCAAAGCCAATAAGAGTTCAGGGCGCTTTAATAACAGATAGCGAGGTAGAGGAAATTGTTTCATTTATTAAGTCAGAAACCCCCATGTACGACGAAAAAATCATTGACAAAATAGATAGTCAATTGGAGTTATCTAAGTCAAATACAGAGGATCAAGATGAATTATTACCTCAAGTAATTAATATGGTTATTGATTCAGGACAAGCTTCAACCTCATTGATTCAGAGGAAATTTAAAATAGGTTATTCAAGAGCGGCAAGAATATTAGATACATTAGAAGCCGAAGGCATTGTGGGTCCTTTTGAAGGAAGCAAACCTAGAAGAGTATTAATTACAAGGCAAGATTGTCAGGAATATGATGATAAAATATAAAAAAGGGACAAGATACCTTGTCCCTTTTTTTGTTAGATATTTTCTGGAAACCTGTTTATTATTGAAGCTGCTTTCCACTCCTCAATTTTTTGTGAATAATATTCTGTTTTCTTTTCATTGTCTAAAATCATTGACAGTTCATCTTTCTTTTCCTCAAAAGTAAATACTATTTCTTGTGCATAATCATATGCTTTTATTATATGATATCCAAATTGAGTAGGTACAAGATCTGATATTTCTCCTTCTTCTAATGCCAAAGAAGTACTCTCAAACTCTGGAACAAACTGACCATTTGGTGCAACTATATATCCATCATCATTGCCCATCATGCCAGGATCTTCACCATACTCCTCTATTAAAGCTTCAAAATCAGAACCATTTCTAGCTTTTTGTAAAACTTCTTCTGCTATTGGTTTAATTTCATCAAGGGTCTTATTCCCATTGTCTAACCCTATTAATATGTGTTTAACCCTTCTGCCCTCAGGTTGTTGTATTAATGAAACTTCACCACCCCATGGATCAATCCCGTCTTCTCTTTGCTTTTGTAACTGCTTGTTATAATAATCTCTTAACTCATCATCAGAAGACGCAACATCCTTTAATATTTCTTCAAGGAAGTCTTCCATAACTTTGTACTGTGCAGCTTCTTCAATATAAGAATCCTTAGTTTTCCCATATTCAGCAAGTTCTTCATCAGCTTGTTCTAAAGCCTCTTGCATGTAATCTCTATCACTATCCTCTGACGTGTCTGAATTTTCAATGTCCGCTGCTATTCTGCCAATTATTTCATTAAATTGCTCTGTAGCTTTTTGTATAGCCTCGTCATTAACAATATAACCTGCTTCTTCTGCTTTCTGTATTATAACTTCACGTTCAATAACCTGCTCTAATGCTTGATCTTTTAAGTCTTCTAGCATTTCTAATTGCCATTCTTCTTCAATTTCAGCGCCAACATCAATCCCATACCTAGAAGCAAGATAGCTCAATGTTTCGTAAAATTCACTGTACAAAATATCGTTTCCATTTACTTGTGCAACAACATTAAGTGATCTTTCGTCTTGTGTTTGTTGTTTGTCTTGTGTATTAATCTTTTCAGAGTTACAGCCTCCCAAAAACATAGCAAAAACTAATATCAAACTTACAACAAACAATAATTTTTTTTTCTTTTTCATCCCAATTCATCCTTTTAAAAAAAATTTTACTCCCAATTTGCTAAGCAACCTTAATTATAACAAAAAGGAATATAATAAATATGTCTAAATTGTAAACCTTTCAGATAGGTTGTCTTAAGCCTTATAAAATAGTATAACATATTAAACTATCCATTGAAAGAATTTTTCTTGTAAATTAGGTAATATAATTAATAGTACAATTTGTCGACATGATACATACCATTCTTTTTTTGTATAATTTATCTAAATTTATACCGATATATAATAGAGTGAAATGTTTTGTTAGATTTTAACTAATTTTTATGCTAATTACTTAGCAGCTTATTTCCTACGACTTTATATTCATGAATGTCTATTCTGAAAATACTTTTCAGAATAGAACCTTTTGATTTAATGCGCGTGCAATTTGTTTGCTTCGCAAACATGCACATGCGCAGCGTCATTCATTCACTTTATACTTTTCATTCTTTGTTGGTGAGCTTTTTGCTCATGAATGTCTATTTAGACTTTAAGTATTTTAGGAATCTTTACCACAGACAAAAAAAGACCTAGTTGCTTTATTGTTTTAACAAAATCATCATATTCAATTGGTTTTGTTATATAATTACTGCATCCTAATTCATGACACTTTTCAATCTCTCTAGGGTCATCGGTAGTAGTAAGCATGGTAACGGGTATTTTTTTTAATAATGTATCTTCCTTTATTAGCTTTAAAACTTCAACTCCATTTAATTTAGGCATTCTAATATCTAGAAGTATTATGTAAGCTTTATCATGTTCTATATGAGGACCTTCACCTTTACAAAACAAAAAATCTACTATTTTCTCACCATCTTTAAAGCGAATTATTTCATTTATAACTCCACAGCGCAAAAGATTTCTTTGTATAAGACCCGCATGACCTTCATCATCTTCTGCAATTAGAATAACAACTTCTTTACTCATACTGTCACCTCCATTATACTATGTATTTTTGATATGTGGTAATGTTATATAAAACCTGCTTCCTTCACCAACTGTTGATTCAACTCTTATCTCACCACCTATTCTAATAAGTATCTGACGAACAATAGTTAATCCAAGACCTTCTCCTTCTCTATCTCCTTTATTTAAACGATTAAATATTTCAAAAATACTATCAATATGATTTTCAGCTATACCTACACCGTTGTCTTCGACACAATAAACCACCCCATTTAACTGTATTTGTCCTGAAACTTTTACTTCTCCACTTCTATAAGGATCAAGATATTTTAAAGCATTTCCTATTACGTTTGCAAACAACTGACTAACCTGAATTAAATCTCCTCTACAAGGAGGTAACTCTCCAATTTGAACTTTGACTTTATTTTGCTTAATTACATACTCAAAACTTTCACAAACATCATTAATTAAAAGTTTCATATTTAAATTGCAAATATTTAGTGCATCTCTTCCAGCACGTGATAGCTTTAATAATCCTTTAAGAAGTTCATCCATTTGATGGGTGCTTTTTCTTACATGGTTTAGTGAATCTTCTATGTCACTAAATGCATCATTTAGTTTATCATTATTAAAAGAGTCTATATTAATGATTTCTTTTATGTCTTTTATTGAGTATTCTAATTCTCTGCTGTAACCATCTATATTGACTAAAGGAGATCTTAAGTCATGAGATGCTACATAGATAATTTGCTCTAATTCCTTATTTTTAGCCTCAATTATTTGATGACTTTGCTTTATCTCTGTAATATCTGTTGCAACAGTTGCAAATTTATTATTTCCTAGTGATATAACTGAAATGGAAAAATATTTTGCCATGTTTGGATAATAGGTGTTAAAATGATGACTTCCTCCCATCAGAGCCGTTTTACTATATTCATTTAAATATGGAGGCTCCGATATTTTATATACTTCTGTCGCTAACTTACCAACAGCTTCTTTCTTTGTAATTCCTGTTATTTTAGTAAAGGCATAATTTACGTCTATAATACGATAATTTATTGGCTTTTCTTTTTCGTCTAAAACAAGTTGGTGCATTACAACTATGTCTGTCATTGTCTTAAATAAAGTATTAAATTTTTTATAGCTTTCTAAAAGCATTATTTCCATTTCTTTTCTCTTTGTTATGTCAACTTTATATTCGGCAACCAGCCATTCTCCATTTGCATCTTGAAATGGAACAGTATGCACTTCTACAAATCGCTCTTCTCCTTTTGTAATAATCTGTTCAGTCAGAACGGTTTTTTTACTTTCTAATGCCTTTTTAATGCCACAATTTTCACAAGGAACATTTAATCCTTTAAAATATTCATAGCACTTCATACCAAATGGATCACCATACTTTTTTTTCCATGATAAATTGACATATTTTAAGTTGTACTCAGAATCAATTATATCTACTCCAGCTCCTGTAACATCTAATATATAATCTAATTTCTGCTTTTCCTCTTCAAGTTTTTTAGACTTTTCAATTAATGCCTTCTGAGTTATTTTATACTGGGTAATATCTCTTGCTGCTGAATAAATTAATTTACCATAAGGTTGAGAACGCCATTCTATATATTTATATAAACCATTTTTGCATCTAAATCTATTTACAAAATTTAAAACCTGCTTTTGATCTCTTAGTTCTGAAACTGCCTTTATAGATGAATTCAAATCATCTGGATGTATGAATTCAAAAAATTTCTTTTTTGTCAGTTCTTCTAATGAATATCCTAAGACTGCTTCCCATTCTTTGTTTACTTTTATAAAATTACCTTCAACATCTGCTATGCAAAGCAAGTCTAAGTTAATCTGAAAAAAATTTTCCATTTCTTGAAACTTCATTTTTTCTTCTGTTATTTCTGAAAAGTATGTTATAAAATGATATTTTTCGGGTGAGAAAGCACTTACTCTATACCATCTATTTAATGGTTCTGAAAACTGTTCAAATTCTTTTTTTTCTCCATTTAGTGTAATATCTCCATAAAATTTAACCCAATCAAAGTTCCCATCTCTAATATCAGGAATAACTTTAGTGATTCTCTTTCCTATTATATTTTGAGACTTAAGACCTGTTAGTTTTTCAAATGCAGGATTTACATCAACAAACTCATAGTCATATGGGTTTCCCTTCTCATCACATATAATTTTGTGATATGCATATCCTGTTGGAGAATTATATATAATGCTTTTATAAAAATCTGCTTTTTCCCAATTGTTAGAATTTTGATTTATAGTCATAATACTCACTCCAATTTTGTTAATATTTAATATTTTTCATTAGTTATTCCCTGTGTGTTTTTATACTCTCTTTTTATATTTCGATATATCAAATACATTTCTTAACACTAACCTTTCAATTTATATTTTGTTATAAGTAATTCTTATGTTAAAACATAAATAAACATTCATGAGCATAAAAGCTCACCAACTGTTGGTGAGCTTTTTGCTTATGAATGTCTAATTGATAAACTCTATATACATTAGAGTTCTTAGAAGCATAGAAGCTGCTTCTGCACGGGTGGCATTATCTCTTGGATTTAGTTCACCTTTATCATTTCCACTTATTATTCCTGCTTGAGCAACAACTGTAACCCCTTGCTTTGCCCAGTTGTTAACTTGATTGTTGTCAATGAATCTTTCAAGCATAGCGTCTGTATCTCCTAGTTCTACCGACTTATTAATAAAGTTTAGTACATTCATTATAACTACTGTTACTTCTTCTCTGGTTATAAAATCATTAGGTCTGAACTTCCCTTCATGGCCACTAAAGATTCCTGCTTGTGCTGCAATATTAACAGCTTGAGTAAACCACTGATCTTCTACATCTGCAAACATCTCTTCATTTTTGCTACTTTCACTAATAATACCAAGTGACCGTACTATGAGTGTTGCAAATTCTGCCCTTGTTACGTTGCTTTCAGGATTATAAGTTCCATCTCCCATACCGGATATAATTAGCTTAGATGCAAGGGTTTCAACCTGTTCTTTAGCCCAGTGTCCCTTTACATCCTCAAAAGTTCTATGTGTACTTACAATAGCATATATACCGCTTTCACTGTGTTTTATTGTTGCAATAGTTTTTCCATCAACATTTGAGAATAGAGTTGGTACTGGAACTATTTCCCTTGTGTCTGGATTGTATAATACTCCTGTTGTTTTGGCAGGATCTACTTGTCTATCTAGGGTAATATTTCGAGGAATATATTGATTATTTCCCTTAAAATCTAACCTTGTTCCCTCTTGTGTTTCAACTTCTAACCTTATCTCTATAGGTTCTGTCAAAATATCAATTTCCAATTTCTTCACTAACTTTTCCATACTATCCTTTACTTCCAGGCGGTTTGTACTTGAAATTATTATTTCGTACCCCTCCTCTGTCACTACTCCCGTACGCTGTAAAACATATTCAATTTCTGTCTTCTCAGTTTGTTCCCCACTCTCATCTGTTACAGGATGTACTGTTTCCTGCTCTGGAACAGCAATCGGTCTTGGTCTCGGACTTGGCGTTGGTGTTGGTGTTGGCTCTGGACTTGGACTAAGATCCTCTATAGTTGTAAAGCTAAATGTGTAATTCTCCAATAAATGAGCTTCACTTAAGTTTACAACTGAACCCTGTGGTATAGTCAAAGTATACCGTGTTTCACTCATTAGAGAAGATGGAGTTATTATTAAATGATTGTCTTCAATAACTGTATTTATATTTATTAAATCATTACCAGGGCCAACTAGCTGAATTTGTCCAAAGTTAGGACCTGCTTTAATTGTTTCACTAAAGATAACATTAATATCATCAGTTCTTGAAGCTCCAATCATTCCATCTGTGGGGTACGTGAAGGTAATAACGGGGTTTGTTCTATGCTCATGAGTCGTAAAAGCAAGTGTAAAGTCTTGGCTAAGATCACTACCATTTACACTTGTTATGTTCCCCGAATTAATCATTAAGGTGTATGCCTTATTATAATCAAATACTTCTTCAGGGTAAACAGTCAAAGTGTTTCTATTAATAACGCTATTAAAGGACACAACATTACCTTCTTCATCCATTAGCAGCATTTCCGAGAATGTCCTACCCTCTTGAATATCCATACTGAACTGAATTTGGATATCCTGCTCTGGGGACACTTCCCATACGTTTTCACCTGGTGTAAATGACTCAACCAATAAAGGTGCCCTTACTAAATCAAATACAAATACACTGTTTTCTTCAGTATATTGTACTATTTCAGGAGGTGTAGCAGCTATTATTGCCAGTTCATACCTGTCGTTAATAAACTCTTTATCTGTCGAATCCCATAGGAAGAATAACTGAGTTTGCTCTCCACTTCTTAGTTCACCAATATCTTCTGTCAATGATAATACTCCATTATACCCCTCAAAAAGCTGAAGTTCAGACGATAGTACATCAATATTACCAATATTAGCAACATCAACTATGATTATATACTTAGTGCTGTTTATTGGATAATATTCAACGTTTACAATTTCTAAATCTGGTGCAACAATATCTAATTTTGCAATATTGTTAGTTCTATCTATATCCTGTATCTTTTCATCAGGGTCAACTACAACGTAAATTGCACGTGCTGTGTTAGTTTGAGGTACTACCCATTCAACAGATACTTTTCCAGACATTCTAGGTAATATAGATTCAGAAATTACTTGTGTTGTTCCTATCTTCTCTCCTCCTGAAAGTGGGTTTCCATCATAAAAGCTAACCTCTATATTTCTTTCAGAAAACTCACCTTCATTATTTATAACAGCACTAATGGTTATGGTACTTCCTGGTACAGGATTTTCTTGAGACACTAAAATATTTTCTGCCAAGATAGATAGATCTCGTTTGGGATACAAAGTCACCATAGCAAAATCTGTACGACCGATATCAGGGAACTCTTCTCCTTCAGATACACTTGTAGTCCTCTCTAGCATGGTATAGGAAACCATTAAATTACCTTCACTATCGAATGATGAGTTTAAAGGTTGGCTTAGTATCTGATTATCTGTAAGTCTGATTTTTCCACTCCATTTATCAAGTTCAGCATCATAAATAAATGCAAATATATCTGTTCCTTCTCCTGTATGCTCGGAATATACTATCGCAGCACGGCCTTCGTCTTTAACTAATATATAATCCTTATTTCCATTTTCTGTTCCTTCAATACTAATAGGATTTTCCTGCAAATCTCCCCTTGTATAAACTAGTCTATCTTCCTGGAACCAAACCATTATAGGTTCATTTTCAATATATCCTATTTGTGGGGTTGAATTCTGTACATTATTTGAAGTTATCTGAACAGGATTACTCCACTGACCATCCTCATAAGTCATGATATACAGTTCATGGTCATTTTCTGTTTCTAGATCATCATCAGTATCTAGAACATATGCAAGTATTCCTTTGTCTCCATTATATGCTGTGGCTATACTGATTACTGCTCCTAAGTCACTTGCTATAGTTTGTGGTATGCTCCAGTTAGAACCATTCCACTTGCTATATACAATTTCATCAGATTCTGATAGAGAACCTACTGGTAAATTAGATCTGTTTTTTATCCATGTTAGTATTGCTGTATCATCTGCTGCAGCAACACTTGGAGAGTGATCTAGGTATTCATCACTAGTAAGCACTTGGTATCCACTCCATTGATTTGTGGAAGGATCAAACCATGCAACAGCAATTTCACTTGACTGATCCATATCTTCTGGAGTTGCATCTTCACCAAACAGCTTGTTCATGCTTTCCCAGGATAATAATACTCTATCACTAGTATTTGACATTACAGGGTTAAAGTCTGAAGTATGACTTAAATCCATAAATCGAGGCATTTCCCATGTAACGCCATTAAATAGAGAATATTTTAACTCTGTATGGTTCATGTCGGGACGTGATGGATTGTCATCTACCCAAACCATTACTACTTGACTACCTATATTGATTAAAGCAGGTTCAGGATATGGGTATATTCCCTGCTGTAGTACCTGATTATCTACATCAGCAGTAAGTTCAGTTGGCGATGACATGGTAATTAGAGGATAAAGTTCAGGTACACTCATAATTCCTACATTTCCGCCGCTAAGCCATCCTGATTGATTATTTAAATATGTTCGTGGTAACATCTCGTACTGGGTTGAGTCAAACAAGAAATCCATATCATCAATTAGATTCATCGAAGAAAAAGTTCGTGTTGTATTCCATCTATATCTTAGTAATCTGTAGTTTACTGTCCAGAATCTACTCATTCTGGCTCTAACTCCTCCTGTTATTTCAGCACTTAAATCCAACTCCTTGTCTGGATATGTAAAAGCTACACCAAGTTCACCACCCAAATAGCCTTCTACCGATTTAAGCCATCGTACCCCTGCACCTACTGCTATTTCTACACGAGGTTTAAGAGCTACAGAACCTGAAACATCAATCTTTCTATTTTCAAGGGTCATGCCTAATCCTCCTTCAAGAGTTAAGCCTATTGTCCCTGAAAGATAACAAGGAACTACAACTATCTTAAATGGCACAGTAACGGTGGCTGCACCATCTGCATAGACGTATATTGTACCCCCATGAAACCTCCATTCTTTTTTCTTATCGTTATATTTAAACTCCATTTCTGCAGACATAGCTCCATTTATTTCAACTGCTCCAATATTAAATTCCAGTTGTTTTGCCTTGGTTCGGGCTATATCTTTGCTCTTTTGCCCACCAAATGTAAATCTAAGTATGGGATCCCTCTCATCTAGTTCCGCATGTAAGGAGAAAGCGTCTGAGTCAAAACCTATAGCATGGCCAGAAAAGAGCGGGAATGTACTAGGTGCCCTAGGCGAGTTACCTCCAGGAAGCATTGCAGCAAGACTTAAATTATATTTTCCATTTACAAACTTGTAATTTACCAATGGAGGCTTTGCTACAACATTAATTTTAGTGTCTAATGCTGATGATGATACTCCAAATGCACTTACAGCTTGTGCAGTAATTCTACCAAAGGCTAGTGCCCCCATATTTAAACGTATTGAACCAGATACTTCCTTATGTTCTCCATTAGGAGTTGTAAATAATATATATCCTGGTTTGTGACCTTTCCAGTCTACTTCTGCTCTTAATGTTATAAATGCATTAACTCCTTGAAAAAACATCTTATCCCATTTATTTCTAGAATTTGTGTATTCAGATGTTACCCACCTAATAACAGGCTTTGTACTAAGTTCCTCAGGCGACATCTCTACATTTTTTACATGCTGCTTTCTAATAAAGTTTTCTGTAAATGTTTTTTGTTGATAGTATGGTGCAGTAAAGGTTAATGTCTGCTCTCCCATTGGTATATTGTTTATGGTATAAACAGAACCCCTTTGAGAATAGTTAATAGTTTCATCATTTAATCTGACTGTCAGTCCTTCTACGTCTTCTAATATAACTACATAATTTGAGTATGTTCCCTCATACATGTTAATAGTTGTACTTATACGCTGATTACCAAAACGAAATGTAAAGAGATTTCTGCCATAGTCTAGATCTGATCTTCTTATAGTAAGTCTTGCTCTTCCATCTACATCGGTAGTTAATTGAGCTCCGTTAGATACAGTTATGGTTCTGCCTCTTAAAGGAATGTCACTTGCGCTAATATACACTTCATAAGTAGCCATTATATCATTTTGCCTTGTTCTATTTGTAGTATAGACATTTTGTACCCCTTGAGGAGATACTGTCATTTTTATATTTCTTAAGGGCATAATTGTTACATCCTGGCTTTGTGTATACCTTTGCCCTTTGTTGTCTGTCACTGTTAGCGTAACTTGATAAGTACCTAGGCTGGTATAGGTATGCTGAGGATTATTACCTGTTACAATACTTCCATCACCCATATCCCATTGGAATTCCTCAATATGCCTGTTATGTCTTCTATATATTCCTCGGAATATATAGTCGGCCTCAAAGTCTATTGAATCACCTACTACCTGAATCAAAGGGAAAAACTGAAAATCCATTGGATTATCCTGAATTTCCCTCGCAGTAGTAAAAGAGAATATAAAGTCTCCATTTGGCTGGCCCATATCATTTACAACTGCTCCATTTGGAATTCTAACAATGTATCTAGTATTAAAGTTTAAATCTGAAGATGTATTAATTGTAAGTACATTGTTATTTATATCTACTGAGATAGGAACAGCAAAATCTTCAGAATCTACCAATAAGATGTCTCCAAAGTTTGCAGCCTGTAATACTGAACTATTGAAAACTATTGTAGGAGAAACATTTACTGCAACATCTGATGTATTATTTTGAGGAGTAGATGTGATAGATGCTGTCCCTGTAGTAAACTCAAAACTGAGTTCTGAATTTAATCCTATATTAGATGAATTTTTAATAGAATTAACCGGTATAACGACTACATATCGAGTATTCCCACTTAAAGTAAATGTAGGTTTTATTGATAATATATTCCCATCTATACTTACACTAGATTCAATAATACTACCTGAATTATCTCTTAGCTGAATGTTTGAATAGTCACTTCCTGGATGTATTCTTTCATTAAACTCTATATTTACTTCTGGGTTAAGGGTAATGTTTTCTGCATTGTTAGAAGGAAATAGTCTTTCCACAGAAGGAGGCATCCATGTCAATTGAGTTTTAAATCTGTAAAGTATTAAACGTCTCATTTGTCCATTATACCTAACCATTGGTGCCTCAAAAGTATTATCTGATATATCTATAACAACTCCATCAGGAATAACAATATCATAGTTAGTATTGCTATCCAATGTCTCCATAGGAATTATGGTTATTGTATCCCCGCTGACAAATGTAGTTATATTAATAGGAGCTCCATTAACTTCAATAACTTGTATTTCGTTAAATGATGGTCCAGCTAGGATTGGTTTAGTAAATCTAATAGTAATTGTTGGATTTCTGTCAATGTTTGTAGCATTTCTTGCAGGATTTACAGCTTCAATTGCAGGTGGTATTAAATCTGCTAAAACAGTTACTGTAAAGGATTTTGAAGATGAATATGTTCCTCTAGATATTATTGCAGTTAATGTAACTATCTGATCTCCTGCCGAACGTGATGGTCTTGTAACCACACCAGCATTGCTAATATATGCAGATATATTAGATGTCCAGTTTATTGTAGTGTTATTTTCACCATGCTGTGGAAGGATAATATCCTTCGTTATTCCAGAAGCTGAATCAGGGGAAGTAAATATGAGTTCTAGGGAGGATTTTTGTGCTTGTACAGCTTCCTCGTCGCTCATAGGGAGACTTTTTATTATTACATTAAAAACTCTTGTATCTATAGCAGCTCCTTTTGATATTGTTGCCGTTAATGTAATAGCAATATCCCCTTCACTATATTGAGGTCTTCTTACTATACCATTATTAGATAGTATATGTGTATTACTAGATGACCAGGATATGCTGCTGCCATTTAGTCCTTGAGACACAAGGCTAAGGTTTCCTATAATTTCACTTAAAGAGATATTCCCATTTAGTATCACTTCAGATGTAATCGCAGTCTTGTCCAATTCCACTGCTTCTTCATCTGTTTGCTCTAATTCTTTTATGATTAAGTTAAATACCTTGGTATCACTTGCCAATCCCTTACTTATTGTTGCTGTCAGGGTTACTTCCTTATCTCCTTTTCCATATTCAGCACGATTTACTGTCTGACCATCGTGACTTAATATTTCAGGATGGCTTGATTCCCATTCTATAACTGTTCCATTTATGCCACTAAGAGGAAGTCCCAGAGATTGTGTAACACTACTGACACTGTCTCCTACTTCATAGGTTATTTCTAACTCAGCTTTGGTTTTTTCAACATTTTGGATCTCCCAAATATTCCAATCAATTTCGTAAACACCATCTATGTTTTCAAATATTGGTATATTTGATACTAGGTTAAGCATTGGTCGTACTCCATTATTTGTAGTACCACGGGTGGTAGCAAATGAACCACTATTCTCCACAAGACGAACCCCTTCAATAACTGTGTTATGTGAAGAACGTGTGACGTATCTTTGATTTAACTCACCTAGTTTAGCGATTCTATCTTCATTTTCTGCACCATCAAAATACTCTAAAACACTACCTATTACAAAGGTATTTGCTTCACCTCCATTTAGCTCTGTTTGAGAAGGTATAAAAACCTTATCTAAAGTACTATAGAATTCACCTGTACCCCATTCCTTGTTAGAGACATGTGTGCTTAGTACAGATTTCTTAAAATAATCCGAAAAAGAGTAGTAAAAACCATTACCTGTATAAGCATATCCTTCAGCTTTATTAAGACTATTCAAAAAAGGACGAAGTCCATGAGTAGCATTGGGTGTACCACTTTCTCCCCAATGACCGTAACCATATTCTTCATGTCCCCTGTTACTACTGTTATCAAAAGGATATATTGCTATTAATTCTTCAGAAAGAAGAGTCACATGGGAATATTCTGCCTCCACATCATAGTGGTCTTTTGCCACTACAATCCAGCTTACAGGCTTTATCTCACCTGTTCCACTATAATTGCCCTCTGTTCTAAATTCCCACTCCCAAGAGGTATCCACAACTTTGTCACCTATTGATAGTTCACCGACTGTAGAAGGAACCAACTGGTATTCAGCTTTTTTTACAGTTACGAAGAATTCTTTAACAACATTTTCAAGGTTTTTAGTTATAATAGCGGTAAGAATCACCACTGCATCCTCTTCTAAAAAAGGTGGTCTTGTAACTGTTCCATCTGAAGCTATAATGTCTGAGTTGTTTGTTTCCCACTCTATTATACTTCCATGAGGACCTGAGTGTATAAGGTTTAGATTGTCTGTTACTTCTTCTAACGAAGCATTTCCATTTAATATTATTGAATCTGTTAGCTCATATTTATCTAAAGCTGCTAAGTCAATATCTTCAACTACTCCATTAAATCTCTTGGTAACTATTGTTCCATGATCCCCTACTACTACAAGCATGGTATCAGAAGTAGCCAATCTTCTCAAAGAATTATTAGTTCTAGATTCTACAGTATTAAAATTCATACCATCTAATGATTCCATAATCATACCCGACACACCTATAGCAAAGTAGGTATTATCGGCATAAGCAAAATTAGTTACGGTATGTTCTCCGTCTGAACTAGCCAAAGTCCAATTAGTGCCATTATGTGATGTATTTATCATCCCCTCTGTTCCACCTAAGTAGAACTTATCATGTAGAAATCTAACAATTGTTCCACCGTTAGTACTAATTATATCTACACTTCCGCCATTATTCTGAGATGTTAATACACGTGTTGCATCTGCAGATAATACATATACACCATTACCGTATGCATGACTATGTATCACTCCGTTATACCCCGAATTTCTCCTATGATTCCATGTACTTGCCGAACTATCATTGGAGAAGTAAACGTTCCCATAATTACCTGACAAAACAAACTTATTATTCAAATACGACGCTTCCCCTATAGAAATCCACGGCATACTTCCATAATGTGCTATATACCCGGAGTGAAGTTCCCAAGAAATAGCATTATTTGATCTAAGAATATTTATGGGATTAGGATCAGATGCACCCGAAATCACATATGTACCATCCCCATATGCAATAGTCCTTAAATTTGCAGATATTGGCGATGTTCTTTTTATCCATTCAATACCATTTTGCGAGGTGAGTATTGTACCACTACTTCCTACAATAACATAATTTGTTCCTGAGTATATTACTCTGTTTAAAGTGTTTGTAGTATTTGATTCTCTTTGAGTCCATGAAACTCCATCAGAAGATGTGAGTATAGCTCCCTCATTTCCCACAGCAACAAAAAGATTGTCCCCATATACAATATCTCTTAAATTATTAATTGTACCTGAATCCCTTGGTATCCAATTTGAATTTATCCCCTCACTTTCAGCATATACTATGTTGTCTTTTGAATTTCCTCTTGATATCCCATTCAAACTAAAATTAGTAAAAAGGATTGCAATTATCAAACCCATAGAAAAACATCTTTTAAATAATTTCACGCCATTACCTCTTTTCCTTATATTATTTAGCTTCATAAACTCATGTGTGTGCATATTATCTTAAGTGAAGAAAGTTTTAGCGTCTGTCTATTATATTTCATTTATTTTCTGAGCCCTTTTATACTCTCATTTTATATGTCGAGATATTAAGTACAATCCTTAATAATATTCCTTCAAAAGTTTCCCGTTTGCATTTTTTTCACTTTTAAGTTGTTTTTTCTAATTTCAACTTTAGCATCAGACATTACTTTATTCTAATAAATAATATTTATAGATATAAGTAATTCTGTGTTAAAATATAAATAGACATTCATGAGCACAAAAGCTCACCAACATAAGATAAAAAGTATAATGGAAGTGAATGTCTTTAGGCATGTGTATGTTTGGGACAGGTAACAAATGACACTTGCATTAAATCAAAGGGTTCTATTCTGAAAAGTATTTTCAGAATAGACATTGGTGTTGCAGTATAAATATTTTATATGCTATGGAGGTTTATAAATGAAATACAGAAATTTTGATACTGCTATTTATTTCACAGTTAATGATCTTTTGAACGCAAAAGACATCTCTAAAGTTGAAGAGTTTTTTGATTTTGTTACTAGACACATTAATGTTAGCAAAGTATATTTAGAAACCTTTAGATGTAGCCAAAGTATAGATAAAGAGAAATTAGACTTATTTAAAGATTTTTTTTGCAGAACAGGAATTGCAACATCTGGAGGAATTACGGCATCTGTCAAAAGTGCCCATCCATGGGAGTTTAAGTCTTTATGTTATACTAACCCAAAGCATCTTGAACAACTAGAAAACGTGGTTAGATTTACTGCTCAAATGTTTGACGAAATTATTCTTGATGACTTTTATTTTACAAACTGTAAATGTCACTTGTGTACTTCATCTAAAGGTAGCCATAGTTGGTCTGATTTTAGAACAGAACTTATGAAAACAGTCTCTGAAAACACTGTTTTAAAAACAGCAAAAGAAGTAAACCCTAAAATTAATATGATAATTAAGTATCCTAACTGGTATGATCATTATCAAGGTACTGGATACAATTTAAAAGATCAACCCAATCAGTTTGACAATCTATATACAGGAACCGAAACACGTAACCCTTCCTTCACTCAACAGGCACTTCAAAGGTATACAAGCTATTTTCTAATGAGATACCTTGAGAATGTAAAACCTGACAGTAATCTAGGAGGATGGTTTGATGGATTTGACTGCTTGTATAACATAGGATCATATATTGAACAGGCTTATCTAACATTGTTTGGAAAGGCTAAGGAAGTTACCCTTTTTTGTGCAGGAACACTAATGTCACAACACAAAATATTAATACCTCTTGTTGGACATGCTTTTGATGAACTTGATAAATTTCTTGGAAAGTTAGGAACTCCAATGGGGCTGTCCTGCTACAAACCTTTTAATTCATCTGGCGAAGATTACATTCACGGTTATTTAGGTATGTTAGGAATACCACTAGAACCTTCGGGACAGTTTGATACAAAGGCATCAACAATTCTCCTTACTGAAAGTGCAAAAAAAGATGAGAAAATAGTTGATAAAATCAAATCCAGCCTAAATGAAGGCAACACAGTTATTATTACCTCTGGATTACTTAAAGAACTTTCACAAAGGGGTATTAATGATATTGTAGAACTAAATTTTACTGACAAAAAATCTTTAGTGAGTCAGTTTGCCTGTGATATGAAGGAATGTTCTTTTAAAAACTACTATAGATCTTTTACAGAAATACTTATGCCTCAGATTGAGTTTAATACTAATGACTGCTGGCAAGTAATAGTAGGAATATACCAAAACAAAAATCTTCCTCTGTTACTAGAGTCTAAATATGGGAAAGGTAAACTCTACGTACTTACTGTGCCTGATAATTATGGAGACTTTTATAACCTTCCTTTTGAAGTGCTAAATAAAATACGTGAAGTTTTACTGTCTGAATTCTATGTCAAAATTGAAGGCCCTTCAAATATAGGATTATTTGTATATGACAATAACACATTTATTGTGGAATCATTTTTACCATACAATAGTGATTTGAAAATTATTGTAAACAAAGAAAATGCAACTTTAGTTGATTTTTCTAATGGTAAAGAATTATCAGGTGTAAACAAAGATGGAAATAGTATTTTTACCATTAATGTGGAACCTACATCTTACAAAGTTTTTATAGTTAAAACTTAGATAATATTCAGGTGGAGTTGAGTCTCCACCTGAAGCCCCCATGTTTAACTTTAGCTAACCGAGCTTTAGACTGCGTAACTTAAGTTTCTGGTGTATTTTTTTTACATTTGATATATGCTAGTTTTGATAGTTAAAATTTGCGTCCTCCGCCCCCGTGCATCCTTCCACTACTACCCCTATGAGTACTACTTCCTCCTCCAGAAGATTCGCTATGTATTCGTGTTCTAACTGTAGACTCTCTGATGTAATCATCTTTTCTTTGAGTAAGTGCAAAAGAATTCGTCTCTTCATAAGTCATAAAACTTGTAGTAGTCTTACCTTTACTGGTGCGAGAAACATAAAATGTTAGAGCAACTGAAATAACTAAAGCTACAATATATACTGGAAAAGATTTAGCCATATTAGATACTCTCTTAGAATAGGACTGACCTTCAGTATAATTTATCACATCGTCAATAAACACATTACACGCTTCATAATAATTTCCTTTTGAAAGCTGATGAGTTATATTGTCAAGCATGTAGGAAATCCTTCTATCTGTAAAAATATCAATAGCTTTACCTGTTGTTGATATCCACACTTCTCTAATTTCCATATTTATCAGCATTAAAAGGCCAGAATGCCTGCTACCTACACCATATCCATTATAGTCATAATAGTCATCAGCAAAATCTCTTGATCTTTTGCCTTCTGTATTATCAGTGATAACAATAACAACATCAAGACCATGATTACTTCTTATACTATTTATATTCTTTTGAAGATTCCTAGCTTCTTGTTCTGTAAGATAATTTAAATAGTCTTTAACATTATTTGTATTATCAGCATATGAATAAAATATCATAGTAAAGTTAACTGCAATAACAACTAAAAATAAAATACTTATCTTTTTATACAAACAAAGCACCTCCAAACACACCTATTATCCACACAATAACAAATACAATCACTGCAAATAAAAATTGTTTTATAGGACTTATGGGCATATCTCCAACAACTTTGCCAGTCTGACCATTTACTATAAACACATGATCCTTTCCCCTATATTTATTTATCATAAGATATATGGGAAGCATAGAATATGATGGCTCAATGTCTGCTAATGATACTTGTCGACTTCTAATGTTATATGTAGAATATCCTTGCACAGTGCTTCTAAGTCTTGATTCAATATACTCTTCCACTCTTTTTTTCATAACTTTTTGTGCGTCAGGTGAACCTACGTCGTATTTTTCTGCCATAAATCCTGACATATACTTCATAGAAAAATCTGTCACATCAGAATAGTTAAACGGCTCAATCATATGCATAAACTTATCATCTAGTTTGGTTGATGCATCTACAGGAATTTTTTTATATCGAGCATTACCTTTTCGAGAAATATAAAAATATTTAGTCTGAGTATATTTATAATCGCCTCTTCTCCATGTCTTAATAATAGTTGCTTCTCCTGCAATATCTCCATTAGCCTTACAATCAAAAAGCCAAAAAGGTGCATATATTCCTGTTACCTTTTCTATTTCTTCTTTTCTCTTAAACTCATTGGGCGCAAGAATACATTTTTTTATCATATTTTCATAAATATTAACCGCTTGTTCCTTTGTCAACCTAAAGGGTATAACACTTTTAGGCCTGAATTGACCTGAAAATCTTGTTTTTATTATGGTAGGGCTTTTGCAGTATAAACAAAAAGTAGCAGAAGTAGTGCTATCTGCAATTAATTCTGCTCCACAGTTTTTACAACTGTATGAGTCTAATTCATCCATATTTTTATGGGAATCTTCACTTGTGTCACATGTTCCAAAATGCTCTTTTTCATGCTCAGTCAAGCAATAATTACATTTCCAGTTCTGAGTTGCAGGCTGAAATTCTAATGGGGCACCACAAGAAGGACACTTATATGCGTTTACCGAATTCATCTTATAATCTCCTTGTTTAATTAATATAATACATCTAATAAGCTATAAATTTCTGTCTTTATTATCTATTATATTAAACTTTAATGTATGTTTCAAATATAAGTCTTTAACAATTTAAACTAAATACCTTTAATTAACACAAAAGCTAAATTGTCTAAGTATTCACTTGATTTCTCACAAGGTTTGATCTAAGTTACTCTAAGTTACTCTAAGTTACTTAAAGCAAAAAAGTTTGTATCTCTAACAAACTTTTTAGATTAATTGCATATATAATTTATGTAAAAATCCCAACGCTTAAGTAGTTATAAATTAAACTATTTTTAATTGTGTTAAAATACCTCCATCCATTTCACATACGGTATCACATAGTAGCTTAATGTCCTCAGAGTTATGGGAGGCTAATAAAATAGTTACACCATCATTCTTCAATTTGAGAAATAAATTCCTCATATCTTCTACACCATGCTTATCAAGGCCATTCATAGGCTCATCAAGAATTAGAATATCAGGCTGTTCCATGATGGCTTGTGCTATACCAAGACGTTGACGCATGCCCATAGAGTATTTTCCTACATGTTTTTTACTAGCAGGGTCAAGTCCCACCATTTTTATTGTATTTCGAATCTGTTCATCATTAATTTTCCGATGGACCATTGCCAAAAGCTTAAGATTTTTAAAACCACTCATTGATGGCAAAAAACCTGGTTCATTAATAATAATACCAACATTATCTAACATTTTATTCAAATTTACTTTCTTTTCTCTAACGGTAATTTCTCCTGACGTAAGAGACATAAAACCACATATGCACTTAAAAAGAACTGTTTTCCCTGAACCGTTACGCCCTATTATTCCATGAATTTTACCTTTTTCAAAATCTATCGACACATTATTTAATGCAGTAGTCTCTTTGAATTTTTTTAAAGCATTATTGACCTTAATTATGTATTCCCCCATATCAATAGCCCCTTTCCTGTACATTTATATCTTTTTTACATAAAACTATTAGCGAAACTATGCTCATTAGAAGTATTGCCCCTACAAGAAATAAAACTGCATAAGTTGGTGAAGGAAAACTCCCAGTATAGTTCCAATCCAAATATGAAATGCTGCTCCAACTCAGAGGTGAAAAATAATATATCCCAACACCAAAAAGTAATGAACCTAAGTAAACTGAAAAATATGAGATAAAAACTAACATGCTCGCAGCTACCAAACCGCTCATTTTTCTTATAACACCATTAAAACAAAATATAAGTACCCCAACAAATACCGATACTAACCAAAATAGCCCTAGACTAATAAATAAAGCTTTTAATGGAGAAAACATTCTTATGATATTTTCATTAACAAATACCATAACACGATAATCAAATGCAGCTTCTGGATTTATTGAAAGGGTTTTTAAAATTGTTCCCCACTCAAGAGAAAAGTTTAAATTTGGTATTAGTGCAATAAGAGACACAACAAAAAAGAGCATTGTAAATATTAAGCCTGATAAAATAATATACATAAGCTGTCCCAACACCCAGTTTAATCTTCCCGATCGGATAACAACAAAAGGCATATATTTATCTATAAAAGGAGCATCACAAAATAACAGAATTACAAAACAGCCATAGGTCATAATTACAGTAGGATTTGAAAGTATGTGCGGAAAAACCCAAGGAGTTATAAAAACACCAACAGTAGAAACATACTGAGATAGCCCCGATAAAAGCCACAGCAAAAAAGTAATGATTAAAGCTGCAAGAGTATAAATTCTAGCATTAGAAGACCACTTACGAAAATTTATCCCCATACAAAACAGTATAACTTTAAGATTAATCAAGCCCAAGCCCTCCTTCTTATTTGCCTGAATGCCCCAAAACCCATTATCAAACATAAAACTGCAACCGTCACCATCTTTACTATTAATGATGTGGCAGGGGTACCTGCATTATATACACCCTGAACAATTGTAGTTATTGTCAAGTACTGAGGAATATCTACTATAGTTGTAATCAACTGAGCCACAAAACTCAATACTAGAGGTGCTGCAACTGCTACAAATTTGTTTGGAATAAATGTTGAAACCCATAATGCTGTCACAGCAAACAGTGCTCCAGTAAATGAATAGTGAGCAATAAAGTAAAATAGATATTTTACAGGCGCCCCTTCTAGCAATAAAGCTTCATAAGCATTACCAGTTGTGCTATGAGTAAATAGTGGAACATTTATAAGCATAATAAGTATAAATAGTAACAATCCAATAGCTACCGTCAAAAAACCAGCCAAAGCAGTGGATAGAGTTTTACACAATGAGTAATTTCTTATACCAGTGCGCACTATCCAAAAACTAGTAGCTTGTTCTTCCCATTCTGTAGCATATACAGTACCATAGGGAAATATAGGTAAAATACACACTATTAAAATCAAACTACCACTTCCACCTATACCCACTCCTAAAAGATTGAGCAAATCAGAAGGATTTGATAAAAATTTAAAAGTAGTTAAAAACATTACAAGTGCCACTCCAAATACACTAAGAAAAAAACGTAATGAAAATATAGATCGATATAAATCAACAGACAAAAGAGAAGATAAGAGTTTCATATAAATCACCTCGCATTCAATATTCTTTCACCTGTAATGGCATTTATTACATAATAACTATATGAATTATATAAAACATTAAATTCATCATCTTCATTTTGCTCTGCAACGCAAATTACCCATGCAGGAGTTAAATTGTAATTATTATTTGATACAGTTCCAACATAATTTAGTTCCATTGATAGAATTCTTGTTGGGTTTTTTAAAATTACATTAGAGTATTGATCAATTACAGTATTTAAAGCATTAGCTCCACCTATTAGTTTTTTATTTTCTCCCCCTTCAATAGTTTCATAAATCCCTCTAGCGAAAATACTTATTAATCCGTCCTTTGAGTAAAAAAGTACAGTTTCAGTCTCAGTTACTTCACCAGCCCCTCTTGTTCCCTGCTGCCAATTAATACTTACAAGTGGAATATTATCTATTGTCTGACGAAGAACAAACATATAGCACTCAGCTTCTTTTGAAAAGGAATAATCATTTGTTTGTATATCGAGAGCTTTAAGATAGAGTTCATAATTTTTAACCATGATATCTAATTCCAAGGAATATGCTTCTGACACTTCAAACTCTGGAAAATCAATTGAATTTAATATTTTCTTTACTTCACTAAGAGCGTCTTTATAGGTCATGAAAGATAAGTCTTTAAATGAAGTATAGTTACTTTTTAATTGATAGCTATTTATTTGATCTGACATGTGGGGAGGTCCAGAAGCAAATGCTATAACATGGGACAATTTATGTAAATAATCTACTACAAATGAATAAGTAAATCCCCCCTCAACACCAGAATTAGTACCAAAGCTTTTTCCACCATCATAAACAGTTAAGTATTCTTTTACATTATCACTTAAGGCTTCAAACCATGGTCCTTGTGCATATATTTTGGTAGATACTATTTCCCCTCGAATGAGTTCTTCAATTAACTTATCTTTGTCAAACTCAATAAATTTACCTTTATATGTTTTAGCAGTCTCTACAGATTTTATTTTTGTCGGATCAAAATCAATAGTAAAATTATCAGGAAGTTCTACAGTTTCTAGATAAGTTAACAAATCTAAATGATTTTCTAAATGATCTCTTTTCTGACTGGTACATCCTAAAAGAGAAACAAATAATATTAGGCAAATTAGAAATGTCAGTTTTTTTTTCACAAAAATCCCCCTATTTCTAGTTATTTATATAAATATATATCAGTGTTATTTATTTGTCAATACGCAAAACTTTTCTAAACATGTTAAAAACGCAGGTGGCGAGTACACCTTCGTTTTTTAACACTATTATAATAAGATGTTACGGAGACCATGTTCCTCTTGTTGTATAAGCATCAAAGTTCCAGTTAGCAGGATACGCAGATAAGCAATACCTGTTTCCTATTCCTTCATAACCACTAAAGTATGTAAACCATCGTTTGCCTGGTGTAGATATATTTTCAATTACCTCTGTTGCCTGTATTCTAGACCCTGGTTCAGGAGACAAAAAATAATTAGTTGGAACTTGCGAAAGTGCAGGATTCACAAATGCATTATTCAAATAATCTACTCTTTGTCTCGAGGTTGACTGCATACTCCCAGGAAATGGAGGTCTAATCACTAACCTAAATTCATGGTTATTAGCAAATGAAGTAATAGATACCATGAAAAATACACATAATACAAGCACAAAAGCAACAACTCGTTTTTTATAATTTAACATACTATAACTCCTCCTTTGTATTGTATATTATATATTACTCACTTTTGCCTTAACTTTAACTCGCATAGTTAAGACAAAATATACATACATCAAATATGAGTATATCCATCTCATGCAAAAACTAATTTATCCTCTTGATAAAAATCATGTTGCAATTTGAAAATACAAGAAACTATTACATATTTACAACTATTTTTATCTAATGTTATAATCATCTTAATATAGGTATATATGTTTAGAAATATAATTCCATTATATATATATATATATATATAATGTCAATGATTTTTTTATAATTTTAAATACTTTTTTCTTTATTATGCATTTAAATACATGAGAATTTAAATTTACCTTATATAAAATATATGTACAAATTTTATACATAAATATAAATTCAAATCTTTTAAATTTGATGCAAAAAGAAGAAAAAGAAATATTTATTCTGACAATTGTTAAAACAATAACTATGTCATAGATTATGATTACTAGTTACATATAATCTATGCATTTTTGTATTAATACTTAGATTGACCACAAAAGTGTTTTATAATATAATTTATTATAAAATATTATCCTCAATATGTTGAAGAAAGGATAGTCACTATTGGAATCTTTAAAAAAGTTTAAGGATAAATTACATGATATTATATTTGAAACTAATACTCCAGCTGGTAAATTATTTGATATTCTGCTTATAGTCACCATTTTAGGTAATAGTATTTTAATTATCTTAGAAAGTGTCGACGTTATAAAAAATTCATATGGGATAGTTTTAAATTTGTTTGGTTGGATTTTTTTAGTTATCTTCTCTATAGAATATATCCTTAGGATTTTTGTTGTAAAAAACAAGTTGGCGTATGTGTTTAGTTTTTTTGGTTTAATAGATTTATTTGCCGTTTTACCTGTCTACTTTGGAATATTATTCCCACAACTAAGGTTTTTGGTTATAATACGTGTTTTTAGGCTTTTAAGATTATTTAGTATTTTTAAAATGGGGCGTTATATAGAAGAATCAAGTCACTTAATTCGTGCACTAAAGTCTAGTAAACCTAAGATACTTGTATTTCTTTTTACAATTCTATTTATTATTATTATAGTTGGGTCAATGATGTATATTATTGAAGGGCCCGAAAATGGTTTTACAAATATACCTGAATCAATGTATTGGGCAATTGTTACAATTTCAACTGTTGGATATGGAGATATTTCACCACAAACTTCAGTTGGGAAGCTACTTTCAAGTTTGCTTATGATTACTGCCTATGGAATTATAGCTGTACCTACAGGAATTATATCTCACGAGCTTGCCATTACATCTAAAAATGATGAAATAGCAAAAACCTGTCCTGATTGTCAAACTAGGCCTCATAGCAAAGATGATGTTTACTGTTCAAAATGTGGTTGTCTACTGGATTCATAATTTTTATTTAAGCAAAAAACATCAATTTTTTATGAAGTTTCAATGATAAAATATGTCCTTAAAGGGGGGTAATTCTATGAGTTACTATTGCAGAATTCAAGATGCAATTGATTATATTGACGATAACCTTAACCAGGACATAACTTTAGATGAACTTGCAAAAGTGTCCTGTTTGTCAAAGTATTATTTTCACAGGATGTTCTCAGCAATGGTAGGAGAATCGGTTATGTCCTATATTAGAAAGAGAAGACTTGGAAGAGTTGTCAAACAGTTAAATAATACCTCCTTAAGAATAATTGATATTGCATTAGATAATAAGTTTGAATCTCAAGAGGTATTTATACGAGCTTTTGTTAAACATTTTGGCATAACTCCTGCAAAGTATCGAAAACTACAGTCAAAAATTCAAATATCTGATAAAATTAGTCTTTTAGGCATGAACAATGCTACCGCTAGAAGTGGGGTACAGCCTAAGATTGTAGTACATGAAGCAAAAAAAGCAGTTGGTATAAAATTTTTCACAACAAATAAAGAAAATTTTGAAAAATCAACAGTTGAAAAATTTCATGTAGAAGTGTTTAATAAGAGAATAGGTGAAATCCATGGAAAAGTAAATGCCAATATCATTTATGGTATCTGTGAAAATGGCTATGAAGATGAAGCTATTTTCGGTCCAATAGCTTTTGGTTATCCATCAAAAGGATTTCCAGAAGTGCCTGTAAAAAAAGATATAGTTGCCCACTGGGTATAAAGATGTTTTAATTTCAGGTGGGCTAACCCCCACCTCCTCCACTTATTCAATAAAGGGGTGTATTAAATAATATGCACCTGTAACAAAGAGAAGTTTAATGATACTTTATTATAGAGACATACTGAGATAATATATTAAAGTTTAAGCTATCTCCTACCTTAACTACTTCTTCTGGGGGAATATGAGCTATTAAATGCTGACAAGTTCCATTTCCTAAAGTTACCTCTACTACTATATCAAAAAACTCTCCTGAATAAGTTAACTCTTTAATAAGCCCATTCATTTGACCGTTTCTATCTATTTCTAAGCTTCCTGGTCTGATTGAAATATATACTTTTTCTCCTGCTTTGTAGTTATAGGCACTATAGCTTGGTATTATTCCTAGATCTGTTAATACTGATTTGTTATCTTCATTTATTTTTCCTTCTAATATGTTGGACTGACCTACAAAACTAGCCACAAACTTATTACTAGGACTTTGGTAAATTTCTTTAGGAGTTCCCTGTTGCTCAATAACACCTTTATTCATAACTACTATTTTATCAGAAATAGCTAAAGCATCCCTTTGATCATGAGATACAAAAATAGCTGTTGCCCCAGCTTCAGAAATGATACGCTTAACTTCAAAGCGCATATGAACTCGCAAATCTGCATCTAAGTTGCTAAAGGGCTCATCTAAAAGAACAACAACAGGCCTTCGGGTCAAAGCACGTGCTAATGCAACTCTCTGCTGCTGTCCACCAGATAATTCATGAGGATAACGTTTTTCATAGCCTTTTAGATTAACAAGTCTAATAACTTCCATAACCCTTTCAGCTCTGTCTTTTCCCTTGTAACCAAATCCCACATTTTTAAATACATTGAGATGGGGAAACAAAGCATAATCTTGAAAAACCATTCCCACTCCTCGTTTTTCAGGAGGTATCCATATGTTTTTATCACTCACAGTTTTCCCAGCAAGTTCTATGCTTCCTTCCTCAGCCCTTTCAAACCCGGCTATAAGACGAAGAGTTGTTGATTTACCACAGCCACTTGGTCCGAGCAAAGTAACAATTGAACCTTTTTTTACTGTAAGAGAGAGATTCTTAACAGCTGATTCCTCTGATCCAGAATAAGTTTTTGTAATATTTTTTAATTCTATATCAAACATTTATTTCACCGCCTTTAATATTTCTTTAGCATATATCTTAATGGAATAATGGACATTAAAATAATCAGTAATGCAGATGGTGCTGCCAAATGATAAATTCTTTCATGAGCTTCAAAGTAAACCCGAATTGCCAAAGTATCAAATCCTGGTGATCTTAACATAAGAGTTGCCGGAAGTTCTTTAATTGAACTTACAAAAGCAAGAGAACCTCCTGCCATAATCCCAGGCAGCATATTAGGCATTATTACCTTAAACATAACCTTCCATGGTGGATATCCAAGACTTCTGGCCGCTTCATCAATTCTTGGAGAAATAAGTCTCATTGATGAATCTCCTGCCTGCATAGTCTGGGGAAGAAAACGAACAACAAAAGCCAGATACAACATATGAAATGTACCATAAATTGAAGGAATATGATTATTGAAAATAAAAATAAATCCTAAAGCAACAATAATTCCAGGAAGGGCATACCCTGAATAACTTAGTCTTTCAATAGCACTTGAAATAACAGAAGGATAGCGAGACCTAAGGTAAATAATAGGCATAGCAAATAACATACAAATAAAAGCTGCAATACCTGAAACCTTCAAACTGTTAAATGCAAAGCCAAAAAATCTTTCATCAAGGGCACCCATTCTGATACCAATATTAGACCAATAAACTAGTACAATAATGGGTATCAAAACTGATACTAAAAACACCATGCTTACATAAAAAAATGTAACTAGCTTCCATTTTCCCAACCTCAATGTCAATGGCTTTCTATAAGTGTTTGTTGTTTGGTAATACTTGTTTTTCTTTTTAGACAGGGATTCTAGCCATAATATAGCTATTGTAAGCAAAACAAGCACTAAACTTAGCACAGCAGCTGAAGAAATATCCATACCCTGTCTTTGGAAGTATATAGCAGCAGTAAATGTTACATATCTTAACATTGAAATGGCTCCAAAATCAGACAGTACATAAAGAGAAACAAGAACAGCTCCCGAACCAATGGCTGGACGAAGCATGGGCAAGTTTACTTTCCAAAAAATTTGCAGAGGAGTGCTTCCCAAAGAACTAGCTGCTTCTTCAAAATTATGGTTCATCTTTCTAAGAGACGCATTGGCAATTATATATACGTATGGGTATGTAAACATAGTAAGCACAAAAAAAACTCCCCCAAATGAATAGATATTTATCGAATACTCTCCAAATAAATCTACAATCAATGGGCTATTGTTCCAAATATCACGAGCCCATCCACTAGGACCAAACACAATAATATATGTTACAGCACCTACATAAGGAGGTATAACCAAAGGAAGTGCCAAAACCCACTGCCAAATTTTTCTACCAGGTATGTCTGTTCTAGTAACAATCCATGCTAACGAGACACCTATTATTACAGCACACACCGTTACAGCTAAATTGAGAGACAAAGTGTTCCAAAGCAATTGAGGAATTCTCTCATCAAGAAGACGTTTCCAACGATCTCCACCTGCAAAAAAGGACCTCCATATTACATAAAAAATAGGAATTGACATTAGCAGAGATGTAAAGAAAGTAAATAGAATCAATACTAAACCTGGTGGATTTCCCTTCCAAATACTCAACCACTTCCTATTAACGTATTGAAGAATGTTTGAGGGCATTTTTTTTCCCTGTTTTATTTTTTTAGTTTTATCAAATTGACTTATATGAACCTGCCCCATAAATCATTCCTCCTAACCCAATAGACTATAGTTTAATCTACCTTAAATCTAGATCCAAACCTGATTTCTCAATAAGTTCTTTTGTATCTTCGAAAAAGTTACCTAGTTCTTTAACAGGCATATTTTGTGCTTTTATTTCATTAAACCCTACAATATAAGGCTCAACTTCTGGTGGATAAACAGCACCAAAGTGTGAATTTATTAAAAGCTCTAATGATTGTCCAACAAAGGCAACCTGATTTTCAGGCAATAATAGCCACTCTAAAAATTTGATTGCATTTGCTTCATTAGGTCCTCCTTTAACAAGACCTACACCAGCTGCGTTAACAACAACGCCCATTTGATCTTCTTCTTGATCTATATAAATGAATCCTACATTATTATCCCTTGGCTCTAAAAGCTGTTGATGGTAGTAGTAGTTGTTTACCAAGCCAAATGCATGCTCTCCAGCACCTACAGCTCTTCTAATATCTCCGTGCCCTTGGTAAATACCTGCTGCATTTTCTCTAATTACAGCTATCCATTCACTAGTTTTTTCATCACCCCATTCATAACGCAGTGCTGAAACATGACCAATCATGCCACCATTACCTCCACGAGTAACTGCATATCCATTTTTAACTTGAGCCCATTTTGCATGAAACAAGTCTTCGATACTTTTTGGCATTTCTTCTTCACTTATGAGATCTTTATTGTAAATAAAGCCTCTAGACCTTGCAGATATTGCAAAATAAGCATTATCATCAGACCTAAACTCTTCTGGAATTGTGTCTATTCCTTTTGGATTTGATCCTAGTAATAATCCATTCATATGCAAATACCCTAGAGCACCAAGGTCATTTGAGATATAAACGTCTGCCTGAACATTATTTGCTTCTTCCACAACTCTTAAAGGAGATGCCTCGTGCAATGGTATTGCCCTAATTCCCGTGTCTTGAGTAAACTTGTCAAGCAAGGCCTGTACAAATCTTTCATTTCGGGCTGAATATACAACTAACTCACCGGAATTTGCTTCTAGTTTACTTGTAGCACCTGTAGATTCATCTGTTTCATTTGATTGTTGCAATTTATTATCAGTATTGGTGCATCCATATACTACTAAGTTTATAGCTGATAATAATATAAACATCAATACCACCCTGATTACTTTAACTTCATTCATTCTTTATCCTCCTCGTATTTTTAACCATTAATCATTGTTGACTAATCCTATAGATTTAATATGGATTATATCATAAATGATATTAATTTTCAATACCTTTTAATTTTTATTTTGGTTTAATTGCTCATAGCTGCTCAGAAAGCAATATTAGAAAGCAATATTAGAAAGCAGTTTTGTATCTATATAAAAAATCAATTAAATGGTAATATAAAATCAAATTTTGCCGATATATAATTTAACAATTATATATCGGGAGGAATTAAATATGTTAAACATTAAAAATTTTTCTTCAGACAACTTAGATTTAGACAATGCAATAAATGAAATAGTTGAAAATATTAAGCTTGAAAATACCAAATTAGTGCTTTTTTATGTTAGTCCCAACAAATACGACTTTTTAAAAGCTGCAAAATTAATGAAAGAAAAATTCCCAAATTGTGATGTAGCAGGATGTACATCAGCAGGTGAACTAGGACACAAGGGGTTGGTAAATAATCATATTAGTGCAATGAGCTTCTCATCAGATAGTTTTGAAGCTTCGTCATGCCTTATTAAAGATGTAAAAACAAAAGCTCTTTTAGGCAAAAGCCTACTAATTAAAGCAGCAGAAAAAATAGGGATTACTCCTGAAAATGAGGAAAATGCCGTTGCCATTATGCACATTGATGGATTGTCGGCTTCAGAAGAAAAAGTGTTGTCTGTTTTTGGAGGTATATTTAAAACATTGCCTTTAGTAGGCGGAAGTGCTGGTGATGACTTAACTTTTGATACTTCTAAAAATATGGTAGCTATCAATGGAGAAGTATCAACTAATGCTGCAGTAATTACTTTTATTAAAACATCCCATAAGTTTTTAACGCTTAAAGAAGATATTTACAAGCCTACAGACCATAAGTTTTTAGTTACTAAAGCTGATGTTGCTACAAGAACAGTACATGAAATAGATGGCAAACCTGCTGCTCAAGTTTATGCTGACGCAATTGGTGTATCAATCGAAGAACTTCCAAAGAATTTTACCCATCATCCTATGGGACGAATTTTCCAAGGAAATACATTTATTACATCACCATCAAGCACTGATGGAAAATCCGTTTCTTTTTACTGTACTGTTTTGCCAAATACCCCCATATCTTTACTTCAATGGGTTGATCCATTGACCGAGATTGATAAAACTCTTGAGATGCTTCAGGAAAAACTTCCAGATTGCAGAGGAATTTTTATGTCTAATTGTATTTTTAGATATACACAATTTAAAAATGAGGACATAGTAAGTTCAGTTTCTGATAGATATTTAAAATTAAATATTCCAATATGCGGTTTCAATACCTATGGAGAGCAATTAGGAAGACAGCACTTAAATCAATCCCTTACTCTCATTGCTTTTGGAAATTAGATAGCTCCTCAGAGGCGCATTTAATAAAAGGGTTCAAAAAAATATGCACCCACTCACCAGCAAAGAATAAAAAGTATACTGGAAATGAATGTAGCCGAAATATGTGCATGTTTGCAAGCAAAATAAATTGCTCGCATATTAAATCAAAGGTTATATTGTGAAAAATGAAATGGCTAATACAATATATATAGTGCTTCATGTAGGGCTCTCCCCTGCATGAAGCTAAAATCATCATCACCAATTATATATCAACCTGTTAACATTCGAAGAGCTTTCATTAATAACTACTAATAAATAATAATACAATTTTTATCCATTATTTACAGGAGGCCTCTTATGCTTATTAAATATTTAAAAAAACATAAAAAAACTTCAGCTAATAATACTAAAATTTTTATAGATAGGTCTGAATATGAAAATTTACTCAAAGAAAAAGAAGAAAACTCTACATTAAAGCTTAAATGCGCAGAACTTGAAAACATACTTGAGGAAAGAAATTCTTCTCATCTAGAATCAGTTTCAAAATTAGATGAATATAAAACTTATTTTGAAATTTTAGAAGAAGAGGTAAATAATCAGCAAAATGAAATCATTTCCTTCGACAACCAGATTTACAACATAGTCACAAGAGTCACTGAGGTATCCCATAATGCAAAAAATGAAAACATAGTAGTTGAGGAAACATATTCAATACTTTGTGAAACTACAAAGAATATTCAGTATATTTCAAATTCAATAAACAGCATGTTTGAAAATATATCCTCATTATCAGAATTCGTAAAAGATGGAACTACGAAAGTTAACCAATTTAAAAATCAAATTGACATTATATGTAGCTCTCTAAATAATTTTAAGGAAAGCTACAATATTTTAAAAAAAGAAATATCAAACTTGTCTTATAATAACAAGCAAATTAAATCTATATCTTCACAGACAAAACTTGTAGCTATGAACGCATTAATTCATTCAGCAAAAGCAAATGTAACAGAATATGCCGGACAACAAGTAATTAATAGAGAGCTTCAAAAATTATCACAATCTGCTCTAGTCACATCAAAAAATACAGATACAACTACCTCTAAAATAAATATTGAAATTTTGAAATTTTCTAATGACATAGAGAAACTTTTTTCAGTAATTTACACATCTTTTGATCTAATAACATCAAGCCTTAAAGTATTTAGTCAATTAGAACTGTCAAATAATAATTTAATCAAAAGTGCAGATGTAGTAAAAAACTCTCTTAAAAATACAAATGATGGTGTTAATAAAATGATTTCTTCTATTGAGAAAATGAAGGATACTGTAGAAAAAAATTACATAAATGCTATTGAAGTATCTAAGTTAACAGAACAACAAACAGGAGCTACCACTAATATGACAGCTATATGTCAAAATATGATAGGATTAATAAAACAATGAAATTTTTTTATAGAAACTCAAAGTATCAAACACATACACCCCCGTCTTTTATTTTGTTTTTAGATTTCAAAATTAAAAGGCATGGTTATAAACTAACCATACCTTTTACATATCTTAATTTATTCTCCAAGTAATTGGGGATTAAACTTAAATAGCTTTGATGGTCTATGACCTGCATCCTTTGTATACTCATTTGTCTCAATCACCATATCAGAAATTTTTCTTCTAAAATTGGCCTTTAACAATTCCTTATCAAGAATCACTTCATATACCTGTTGAAGCTCTGTTAAAGTAAATAATTCAGACATTAAATTAAATGCTATATCTGTATATCCAATTTTATTTCTCAGTCTTTCAATTGCATACTGTATAATTTTTGCATGATCAAAAGCTATTCCATTAGATTCAATAATCTCTCTTTGAATTTTAGTTATTTTTCCCTCAACACTTTTTACTATCTTAACAACTGCTGAAATTTCATCTTCCTGATTTGACAATGAAAGTTTATATAGTCTTTCAAATATATACCCTTTTTCAGTTACAGTTTTATGTTCCTGATATAATTTACAAGAGACTGTAAACCACTTTGCGTCATCTGCATCGTCACTTGCTTTAACATCTAATGAAGAACTGTCAACCAATGACATGTAAGAAGTACTGATTATCCTGGTTCTAAGATCTCTGTCTACATCCCCCCATGAGTATAACTGCTCCATATATATATTGTCAATATTTGTCTCTTCTTTTAACTCTCTTAGTGCCGCTTCATCCAAACTTTCATCAATTTCAACAAAACCACCAGGTAAAGCCCACTGTCCAATACATGGATGATCTCCTCTTTTTATCATTAACAATCTTAAAACTTTTTCAGGTAACTTTCTATAGTTTTTCTTTTCTTCATTAGTAACTGTAAATATAAGCATATCTACCGTCACCGATGGCCTATCATATTTACTTGCATCATATGCTGCTAAAAATTGTTCTTCATTGAGCCCTTGTTTATTAATCATTTTATCCACTATATCACCCTCGTTTGATATTATTAATTTGTTAGTATCATTGTATTACTTTCCTCTCTATCTTGTCAATATATTTTAAAAATAAGCAGGATTTATTTATAAATTTGGAGAATCAAGTGATTTAAATATATTATTATGAGTGTAGATATTATTATCTAATCTACACCTAAAAATTCAAATATGAGGAGTAGTCCATGAGAAAATATTACAAATTTATTGCCATAGCCACTGTAATTCTATTCATTATTAATCTATTTGGATGTGATTCCATAGACCAACCTGATTATATGGAAACTTTTTCAGAGGTTGAAAATCAAAATCCTGAAGAGGTTGAAAGCCAAAGCTCCAAAGAGGAAGATAAAGAAAATATTGCCCAGAATCAGGAAGAAAAAATTGTTCTGATAGATAAGCCACAGACTATAACAATAGCCGCCGTAGGAGATATTATGTGTCATAATTCAAATCTTGAAAGTGCATTTGACCCTGATACAGGCAAATATGATTTTACTAAAGTTTTTGAATATGTTAGAGAATACATAGATGATGCAGATTTGGCCATTGCAAACCTTGAGACCGTTACTGCAGGTGAAGAAGCAAAATACACAAGCTTTCCTTATTTCAACACCCCCGACTCCATATTAGAGGCATTAAGATATGCAGGATTTCATGTTCTTGTTACTGCAAACAACCATGCCTTAGATAGAAAAAAAGAAGGGGTTTTAAGAACTATAGAGAAGATAAATGAAAATGGTATGATACATGTAGGAACCTTAGCAAAACCAGAAGATGATAGGTTTATAACAATTGACGTTGAAGGTTTTAAAATTAGCATTATTGCATATTCATATAGCTGCAATGGAAATTTGCCTTTTCTTAATGAACATGAACGCACGTATATGCTAAATTTAATAGATGAAGAAAAAATTAAAGAAGATATAAAAAGTGCCAAGGAAAGTGATTCCGATATCATAATTGCCTATATGCACTGGGGCAATGAGTACCATAGAACTCCAAGTATCCATCAAGAGACATTAGCAACCAAAATGTTCGATTGGGGCGCTGACATTATATTAGGTACCCACCCACACGTTATCCAAAAATCAGAGGTGCTAGAGGTAGAGGGCAAAAACAGATATATAATATATTCAATGGGCAATTTTATATCAAATTTTCGCAGGGAGGATCAGGGAGACAGAATAAACAAGATCTATACCGAAGATGGAGTTATTGTACATATTACTTTGGAAAAATATAATAACCAAACTATAGTAAAAAGTGTAAATCATGTTCCCACATGGGTTGATAAGTATTTTGAAAATGGTAGACCAGTTCATAAAATTCTTCCGGTTTTAGATGAAAATATGAAAAAAAGCTTCATTAACGATAATAACAGGGAAAAGGCTTTGGCCTCATACAATCATACAATGGAACTAATGATGGATTACCAATATAACAAAGACACTCAATGAGTTATCAACTGCTCTTATACCTTTGATTTAATGGGTGTGCAATTTGTTTGCTGAAACAAACATTTATACATTTATTGCCATTATACTTTTTCAGAATAGACACTTATGTTATTTTAAAATTGAAGAGATGATGTCTTAACTGACACCATCTCTTTTATATATCAATGTATTATCCAATAACTCCATTTTCTATAAAAGCCCTTATGTTTAGCTTTAGTTAAGGCTCGGCTAAAGAATTACTTCCTCTTTTTCGCGTAACGCGTGTGATAACGAAAGCTTTGGAAGTGAAAACTTAGAGGAAGTTTTTTTTAACGATGCCTAAGCAAGATTAACATTTGCCTGTACAGAATTTTCTCCCCATTCTTTAATAGAATCAAATTCTTTCTTGTCTATAATAAGATTTTCTATAATTTGTGTCGCTTTTGTTTTATCTTCCCCTTTAGAATCTTTTGTGTTTTCTATGGAAGTAACCGACAAAAGGAAAAAATTACTACACTCATTGCATCCTGATAGCTGCACTGACGTGAAGAAGGCACTGTTATCTGCTTCCTTTAGTTCTGATAATACTGAAAAGTTTCCTTGCTCAAGCATGTTTCTTAAGAACTCATGATTAGTTGAGTGTTGTAAAGGCGGAAGTACATATGTATATTTTGCCCATGAATTACAATCCTCACAAAAGGCAACACCACTTAAAAAACTCCTTGCACCAAACACAGATGCACCTATAATAACTATCGCTTCTAATAGCCAGATTGCATATAAGAATAATCCAGTAGGTACAAAACCAAACATTTCCCATGCACCTTCAATGGCGAGAAACTCAATTGCCGATATAATATGCAAAGGATTAAATAAAAGTAATTCCCGCTCAAACAATACAAACAACCATATAACCCATGAAGAGTACAGGACAAAAATTCCAAATATTAAACTCAACAACGTAAGAATCGTTGTATTTCTTAATTTGCCTATTTTTGCACCAAAACCAATTAATGAACCTGTACCAAAACCAAGACCTGCCGTTAATAAGAAATTTATGTATATAAAAGGGATATACAAAGAAGCAAAGCCATAAATAGTACTTAAAATACTTGTTCCAATTAAACCAGTTACTAATATAATCATAATTCCTATAGGGCTAAAAGCACCTGAGTGCTTATAGTAAAAATGTTTCGAGCCGGTATTTGGAATGCCGTTTTCCATATGTTCCAAAATGCATCATCTCCAATTTAATATTTTATGTAAATATTCTATAAAAACTAACTTATTCCTTCATTTTAGGTATATAAATTTTAAAATCATGTTAGGAACGTTGAAAACATCTTAATGCATAGCTAAGGAAGGCGTTTTCTCATCATCTTTTGATTTTACTATTGCTTTACTTTGCCAAGCTTTTGACCGCCAGCGTTTTAGCATAATAATTCCCCTTACCCATTCATCACTTGCAAAAGCAATCCATACTCCTATAAGTCCTAATCCAAAATATGCTCCCAATATAAGTGTAACTAAAACTGCAATTCCCCACATTGATATAACTCCTAAATAGAGAGTAAACTTTGCATCTCCAGTACCTTTAAGAGAATTCCCAAGTACTATATTAAAAGCTCTGCCAGGTTCTAAAAATATAGCTATAAAAAATAAAATTCTTCCCATTGACAATATCTCTTTATCATTAGTAAATAAGCTTAGTAAATTCTCACTAAATAATGCAAAAACAATAGCAATTGAAAATGAAATAATTATACATATTTTAAGGCTTCTAATACAAGTCTTATAAGCTTCTTCTATTTTCCCTGCTCCAACCATATGTCCCACAAGTATCTGAGTTGCCTGACCTATAGCCAAAGAAAAAAGCATTATATATAACATAAGATTAAAAACATAAAATCTTGATGCTAAAGCTAGAGTTCCCATGTACTTTGTTATTATACCAGTAATTACTATTTGCGAAGTATTGTACGATAGCATTTCTCCTGCTGATGGACCTCCAATTTTATATATCTCCATTAATATTGCTAAAAGCTTCTCCTTACCAATAGAAAGTATATGTTTAATACTAAAATTTACATTTAAATTTTTTATCATTACAATAAAAATTAGAATTAAAGCAACCAACTGACTTCCCACTGTAGATATGGCTACACCTCTTACACCAAGTGCAGGTAGTCCAAATCTACCAGTTATAAGAATATAGTTTCCAATTACATTTAATAAATTTGCACCCATATTTATAAACATGGGATGTTTCATATAACCATAACTTCTTAAATTAGCAGTAATAGTACTGGTTAATGCCTGAATAAAGCAGAACGAGCCAACGATTGTTAGAAAATCTACGGCATAATTCATAACATCTTGTTCAAAACTCATAAGTCCTAATATACTGCCTGTAAACAGAAATAAAACTCCACTTATTAATATTCCTAGTAATAGGTTGAGAAAAACTGAAACTAAAACAACATCTAAAGCATTTTTATATTTCTTAGCTCCTAAATATTGCGACACAACAATGCCAGAACCTGATGCAACAACTTGAAATAGTATAATAACAAAAAATACATATTGGTTAGCAGCTCCCACAGCTGCTACAGCTTTGTCTGAATATCCACTTAGCATAAATGTATCAACACTTCCAAAAAGTAATCTTAGAAATGTTTCAACTAAAATTGGCCACGTAAGAGCAAATAAACTGATTCTTTTGGATATATTATCAATAGTCATATATTACCTCCTGGTACCATTTTTCTTGGCAATTTGCTTTCTTACCTCCAAACACTTTCAATATATAATTATATTATCTATGAAAAATAGCCATTTAGCAATTCAATATTTTATTTATTCTTTCAAAATCTTATGACGAAAGCAGAAACAGTAATTTCAATATATCCCTAAGAGGAGTATTTATATTATGAAGATTAAACCAAACACAGTGAACTAGTTTAGCTAAATCTAAACATTCAGGTTTCAGGTGAATACTCAACTCATCCTGAAGATTAATAAGAGGAGGGCTGTTACACTAAGAAATTAGTGTAACAGCCCCTTAGGATAAGATAAAATGTTTACAAGAAAAGAAACTTTTACTTCTCATCTAAACTGGTAAAACCGATATAATATAACCACCTGCAATTAAACTAATTAAATTTGCTATAAGGACATAAATCAAGATGCGGAACTTTTTATGCTCCTTAATAAAAATGGGGAACGAGATTATTTCAGCAACAAATACGAAAAACTCTCCTATAATTAAACTGATAATTAAATAGCTTGGCATTAGTGCATTCCCTCTATTTAACCAAATATTTAAAGTTCCCTGAGTTAATATGTTGATAGCAAGAAATATTATCCAGCTTTTCTTTTCCTTAAACCTAAAAAGCCAAAAAATTAAGCCTTCAAGTAAAAGTGTTAGTAGTAACCGTATTGATATCAAAATCACAGATCTAAATGGATACTTACCAGGTATAAGTTCCCGCCTGGCTAAGTCTAAGGTAAACACGTTGTTATATCTTAGCAATGGAGCATCTATTGTTAATTCGAAGCTCTCGTCATTTGAGATAACCTTAAAAGTATATTCACTATCACCCTGGATATCTGGTGAGTAAAAAGCGTAATATCCTTCCCATGCAACTTGTTGCACCCTTGCTTCTGGTTGTTTATCATTAGATAACAATACAATAGAAAGGTCTTTGGGAGGATTGTTTATGAGTATAACAACTGAAGGCGGCTCAGCAGCATTTGACCAAACTGTTATAGGAATCATTAGTATTATCAACATAAATAACATTAGTATTAATATTTTACAACTTTTTTTCATTTTAAAACTCCCACTAATCCCTATTATTATTTCAAAAGGTGACGATGGTATTAAAGATTATTATGTATTTATATTATACTACTTCTATGGAATTGCTTTTTATATTCAATCCCCTTTCTCATATAATTTTATATTAAGTTCAAACTTTTGGCAATGGATATGGAATCATTTGTATCATTTCATTATTTCATAAGTAATTCCAGATGAAAATATATATGCTATTTAAGCTAGGAAAAACATGCAAAAAGCATTGCGAAGCAAGTTTTAAATTAAGTATTTTATTTATTCTTTCAAAGTCTCATGATAAAATAAAAACAATAGTTTCAATACATCGCTAAGAGGAGTATTTATATTATGAAGGTTAAACCAAACACAATAAATGTCTTAGATGAAAATTTATCTCCAAGACTATTAAAATCCTTTTTGTTTTCTCAAGGAAAAACCTTACCACAAGGTTACCGTCTAAAAGAAAGACATGTATTTGATTATGAATTTGAATTAATCACATACAGTAAAGGCACAATGATAATTAATGATACTCAATATGTGATTAATGAAGGAGATATTATTTTTAGAAAACCTGGTCAATTTACTCAAGGAATTATGCCCTATAGTTGTTATTTTGTATGCATTGATATGTTGGGAAATACACATAAAGACCCTTTAACCTATGATTTTTATATTGACCAAGAATATCAGAATTATTGCATAAATCCTATTCTTGAGTCTCTTCCCCCTGTTTTACATCCATCACGGAATGAAAAATATCACTTTTTATTTGATTCTATCCTAAAAGAATTTATTAATCCAACTGAGGGTTCTTATATAATACTTAAGTCCTACATTTTAAACTTGATTTATCAACTTTTTCATGATGCTAACGATCCCTTAATAAAAAATTCAGTTCCGTTATCTTCTCACTATAATATAATTAAAAGGGTTATTAATTATATTGATAAAAACATTGATCATAAAATATCATTAAGTGATATTTCAAAGCTTTCTGATCTAAGTCCTAATCACTTTCATAGAATATTTACTCAAACAATGGGTTTAACACCAAATGTATTTATTACTAAAATGAGAATAGAAAAAGCAAAAGATCTTCTAATTAGAACTAATCATACAATATCAGAAATATCTATTATGTGTGGTTTTGAAAATATACCATATTTTAGCTACCTTTTTAAAAGACATATCCATCTATCTCCAGGAGAATTTCGAAAAAGACACAGCTATTTTTAGTGTTGCCAAAAAAACAGACTCTAGAATGTTATCCTTTGTAGATATGTCATCAAATTCTTATTCCTTAGCTATACCTATCTTGAAAAATCTAAGTTCAGCAGATTTCTTCAAACGAATTATATAGACCAGGGAACATTTGAGTTAAAAAACATCTTTTGTTCTATCTTATGCGTCATCTTTTTCTTGACAAAAAACTTCTTTTGTTGTATAGTTAATTATATAAGTGACTAACCAGTTAACCAAGGAGGTGAATTATTATGTTTTTGGATTTCAACAGTGAAATTCCAATCTACCTTCAAATAGCACAAAGTGTAGAGGATGACATTATTAAAGGAATTTTTAAAGAAGAAACACAAATACCATCTACTACAGAAATATCTGTGAGTTATAAGGTCAATCCTGCAACTGTGGCAAAAGGATTTAATATACTTGTTGAAGAGGGAATTGTATATAAAAAGAGGGGTGTTGGTATGTTTGTAAAAGAAGGTGCTAGAAATAAACTTAAAGAAAAACGCAAGGAGAATTTTTATATCACCTATATAGAAAGACTATTGGAAGAAGCTAAAAAACTTGATATATCAGTTGGAGAAATAATAAAAATGATCGAAAGGAGTAGTTAATATGAGTGTTATTGAAGTTAAAAATATAAGCAAGTATTACGGTAAAGTGTGTGCTTTAGATAATATTTCTGTAAAATTTGAATCAAATAAAATATATGGATTGCTTGGTAGAAACGGAGCAGGTAAAACAACACTTTTAAACCTTATTACAAATCGTTTATTTCCTACAGAAGGTGAGATTACTATAGATGGTGACACAGTTATTGAAAATGATAAGGCAATAGAAAAGGTTTTTTATATGACTGAGAAAAACCTTTACGATGAGGGACATACAGTAAAAGAAATATTTAAATGGACAAATGAGTTTTATCAAAGTTTTGATTTAGATTATGCATTTTCACTATGTGATAAATTTGATTTAAAACCAAGCAAAAAAATAAAGTCCCTTTCAACAGGCTATAACTCAATTTCAAAACTTATAACCACTCTTGCATCAAATGCAGAAATTTTAATTTTTGACGAGCCTATTTTAGGTTTAGACGCTTATCACAGGGATTTATTTTACAAAGAACTTTTGGCAAACTTTATTAAAAAACCAAAAACAATAATATTATCAACACACATTATTGAAGAAATATCTGATATTTTAGAAAAAGTAGTTGTTATAAATGATAGAAAAATAGCAATAGATGATAGCGTTGAAAAAATACTCGGCAATGCTTATTGTGTTTCTGGTTCATCAGAGAACATAGACCAATTTATAAAAGGTAGAAATCCAGTAAATATTGAGCAAATGGCTGCATTTAAGTCGGCTACTATAACTGGGCAATTAAATGATAACGACAGAGAGGCTGCAAAAAAATTAAACTTACAGTTTTCAAAAGT
The DNA here is from genome assembly GCA_008125075.1 of Acetivibrio alkalicellulosi. GTDB lineage: Bacteria > Bacillota > Clostridia > Acetivibrionales > Acetivibrionaceae > Herbivorax > Herbivorax alkalicellulosi. The sequence continues at coordinate 2,829,430 of VLTH01000002.1, forward strand.
GGAACTACAAAAACTGTTCATATATCTTACAAAAGGGGGTAGGCAACAATGAAATGGTTAAAATTTGCCAAATATCAAATAGCAGAAATATTACCATCAGTAAGAAACTTTTATTTAATATTCTTAGCAATAATTATTTTCATAACAATTATTAGTAGATCAAATAGTAATTTTTCCGGGATTGATTTTGCATCTGTAGTATTTATATTTATAGCAGGGCTAAATTCTTTTAGAAGTAGCTTTAATTTTGCTTTAGCTAATAATATTTCAAGAAAAGTATTCTTAAAAGGCATGATAGTAGCTATTTTTCCAATAACAATAACTATGTCCTTAATAGATTTGATTATTAATAGAGTGAGTAATATTTTTGTTCCAAATCCGAATAATTTCGACATGATATATGGAGCATATAGAGATATAGACAAAAGAAACATAATACGATCACTTGATTGGATGCCACAAAATGATGTTACTACACTTTTAGGAACAATACTCTGGCAATTTGCCCTATACTCTACAGTGTTTTTATTGGGAGTATTAATTACACTAATTTACTATAGAATCAGCAAACCTTTTAAAATTTTAGTTTCAGTATCTCCAGTAATTTTAATAGTATTAAATATTTCCATTAAAGGCATGTTACCAGAATCTTTTGGAAAAGGCTTAAGCAACTTTGCAGTAGCTGCCTTTGGATTTGAAACTCAAAACCCATTTATAGCAGTATTGAGCTTTGGAGTTATAGGATTAGTATTTTCTACATTTATATATTTATTAACTAGAAGAGCTGTTATAAAGGAGTAATATAACTAAAAAAGGGGCTGTCGCAATCAGTTTTAAAACTGCTATTGTGACAGCCCCTTTTTGTATTAATTTGATTGATTAACTGGAAACTCTTTAATTATACCTAATACAAAACGCTTTAAGGTAAAGTAGTCTAAAGAGTCTATTTTGCCATCTCCATTTAGGTCAGCAGTCTCTAACCCCGCAGGTATATCATCTATAATTTCTAATATATATCTTCTTAATAGTACAAGATCTGCTGAGTTTATTTTTTTATCTCCATTTAAGTCTCCTTCTTTTAATTGATTCCAAAATGGGTCGGATAAAAATACGTATCCGGTTTCAAGTTCCTTTGTTAACTCAAGTATGTTGAAGTTTACAATTTCCGGGTTACTAAACTTAACATATTGTACATCATTTCCACTTAATATGACTTTATGGGTTTCTGACCCTTTAAAACTTGACAATGTAGATTTTTGAAAAAAATCTCCTTGTAACTCAAAAATCCCCCCACTTAATTGGTCATTATCAAAAATTGTTTCAAGTAAAAAGTCTCCTTCTATCAATACATAGTCTTCTTCATTTGTCATTTTAAGAATAGAATTTTCATATAATTTAAAATTACCTTCTACTATTAGTGAACCTCCATTTATGTCTACTATAGAATTATCATAATGATAACCTTCTACTTTCAAACCCCCTTCTACTTTCAACATATTTCCATTTAGATCAATTAATGATTTCTTAAAGTTTACTGAGTTTCTAATTGTTAAATCCTCATTTAATACCAATTTTGTTCTTTCTATGTTTAATTCAGATGTAAAACAACCATTTGATTTAAGTTCATTAGATCCAAAAAAAACACCAATATGTATACCTTCTTCAGAAGTATTTTTAAATTCAAGTATATTAAATTTTATTGGAAATACGCTAATAGTTTGCTTTTCATCACCACTTAATAAAAACTTATGAGTGCCCGACGCCTCAATAATCCAATAATCCCATAATACGAAATGACTGGATCCTTTTAAGTTGCCTTTTAATTCAAAAACTCCCGCATCTAATTGTTGCTTGACCCTGCTTATGCGAAATAAAAAGTCTCCTTCTATCAATACATAGTCATCTTTATTTGTCATTTTAAGAATGACATCACCATATAATTCAAAATTACCTTCTACTATTAGTGAACCTCCATTTATATCTACTATACAAACTTCATCTCGACTAGATACATTCAAAATTCCTTCTACTTTTAATGTTCCTGAGTTTAAGTCAATACTTCCATCTTCTAAAGATAAATTTCCTTTAACAACAATGTTATAACCATTTAGCACAATGCATTGATTCACTTCAATATTTGAGTTTACAGTAAGGTCACTTTTTAAATAGTATTTGCCACCTTCAAATTCAAAATAGTGTTCAATTTCTGAAAATGTCACCATGCTTTCAGCTGAAATTCCTGATATATTCAACAGGAAAAAAACTGAAATAATTGATACAAAAATAAAGACCTTCGGTTTCTTTACAACTTCTTTTAAACATTTTTTCATCATAATAATTTCAGCAAGAACTTTAATTCTTGCCTTTTACCCCCCTTGTTTTTATTTATTTTTAATAATACTACCTGTTATAATTATATCCTTTAGAATGATTTACTACAATACTTTAATGTGAAATTTATTGTTACTAAAGGCATTTTTTCCAGTATTAAAACATTATGAATTATAAAAATATGCTCGATATATATATTGATTATTAAAACAGGGTGGGTTATTATGTTTTGTTTTAACTGCGGTATTAGTCTTCATAATGGAAAAAATAAAGAATGTCAGCTTTGTGGTGTAAAATTTGCCAAGACATGTTCTATGTGTCATTATCCTAACCCTTCTTTTGGTAAATATTGCTTTAACTGCGGATCAAAACTCAATATAATTGATACTCAGAGCTCTGTATTAAATTTTAACAAGCTTTCTGAAAATCGTAAAAATGTTGCTGTTATATTTGCAGATGTTTCAGGATTTACTGCCCTTTCAGAAAAAATGGATCCTGAAGAAATAAGGGAAATAATTAATGAATGTTTTAATTATATAACAAGGCCTGTTTATGAATTGGAAGGTACAATAGATAAATATATTGGTGACTGTATAATGATCCTTTTTGGTGCAAAATACATTCACAGTGACGATGCTAAACGCGCTGTAATGTGTGCTTTAAATATGATGGATCTGGTTAAAGAATTTTCAGAAGAAAAATTATCAAAAAAGGATTTGTCCCTAACTCTATCAATAGGTATAAATTATGGTCTTGTTGTAACAGGAAGCGTGGGAAACACATTTGACAAAGATTATACTGTAATGGGCGACATTGTAAATACCACTCAAAGACTTCAATCTAATGCCAAAAGTGGTTCTATTCTTGTGTCTGAGTCGGTATATACCGATACAAAAGACATTATTCACTATTCAGATCCTATGAATATAAAAGTAAAAAACAAAGAAAAACCCATAAGATGTTATTCTCCAGTAAAATTATGTATTAATTATTTAAATCAAAATGATACTGTTTTTATTGGAAGAGAAAAAGAGTTAAATCATCTTGCATATGTATATAATAGTTCTGTAAATACAGACACTAAATATGTAAATGTCGTAGGTGAGGCTGGTATTGGAAAGACAAGGCTTTTAAAAGAGTTTTCCTCTAAACTTGGTAATGAAGTAAAAAGAGTATGGATAGATTTGAGCTCTCAATATCAAAACAGAGTTTATTATACAATATCAAATGTACTTATGAAAGTAATGAACATTAATTCTGATGATAATATTAGTGTAAAGCAGAGAAGATTAATGTCCTTTCTAGACTATATACTAAGAGGTTTGAATGAAGATGAAATTAAACGAAATTATGATTTCATTGGCCTTTTATTAGGCTTAGATCGAGACAATGAATTTCAAAACATACTTAATTCTATGAGTTTTGACAGTATCAGTAAAGAAATAATTAAGCAATTATCTCTTTTCTTTACAAATTTAGCTAAAAAGCAGCAACTTATATTAATAATTGATGATATTCATTGGGCAGATACTAATTCTCTACATATATTAAAGAAATTAATCCAAACCCTTAACTATGTTGACATAACTTTTATATTTTCTTCAAGATCAGAAGTTGAAGAATTTAAATCTATAGATAATAAAATTCACATCTTAAACATTGGCAAGTTGGGCAAGAAAAGCATAAATAAAATGTCTTGTAAACTTCTTCAAGTAAAAAAGATTGACAATGCATTTCTAAATATAATAAATAAGTTTACAAATGGGAATCCTCTTTACGTCCGCGAGTTTATTTATAACATAATAAAGTCTGATGGTTTTATTGTTAAAAATGATTTTGCCTATATGAAGGAAAATGAGATAAAAGAACTTCCTTCAAATATCCAAGGTCTCATTCTTGCTAAATTCTCTGAACTAAAAGAACCTATTCGTAACTTTCTACAAATTGCTTCGGTGGCCGGTAAAGAGTTTAATTTTTCAATTATGAGAGAAATTCTTGAATTAAGTAGTGATGAGATAAACGATTTATTAAAAGAGCCTATTCATATGAATATAATTTCATTAAAAACTGCATACACTACTGCTGGCACAGTAGATAAAATATATGTATTTAACCAGGACACAGAAAGAGAAGTTATTTATGATAGCATTTTAAATACAAATAAAAGAGATATTCACAAAAGAATAGGTGAAATAATAGAAAAAAGATATAGTTTAGAAATAGAAAATTTTTATGAAATACTTTTTGTTCATTTTATAAGTTCAGGATTAAATAAAAAGGCCGCCGAGTACAGTTTTAAAACTGCCCTTAAAAATAAATCGGTATACAACTTTTCCAGCGCACTTTATTACTATAATAAATACTTAACATTAATAGATGATGACTCAAAAATATTTAATGCATATAAGGATATGGGCCACATTAATTTTATTATGGCCAACTATGAAAATTCCTTAGAAAACCTTAACAAAGCCCTCAATTATGCAAGGTTCAACGATGATATATATTCGGTTAATATAATGATTGCAGAAGTATTTAAGGAGCAGGATAATTATGAAAAGGCACTTAAAATACTAAATCAACTCCAACCAAAAATAAAACAGGAGAACAATCTTTATGGAAAGTTGATGCAAATGAAATGTAGTATTTTAAGAATTATTGGAAACCCAGAAGCTTTAAGTATTGCAAAAAAATCTGAGCAGTTAATGATTAAGTTAATGGACTATGAAAATCTCTCTGAAACTATGAATCAAGCTGGGATTATATATTATGGGAAAGGTGACATTTCAAATTCTTTGCTTTATTTAGATAAGTCTTTTAAATATGCCGAAAAAATAAATAATCTGGCTATTATGGCAAAAGTATCAGGAAACCTTGGTGCTATTTATCATGCTACAGGAATGATATCTAAAGCACAGGATTTTTTTAGTAAGTCAATTGAAATATCAAAAAAAATATCTGATCAACAAGGTTACATAGCGGCATCAATAAACCTTGGAATACTGTACATGGACAAAGGCTTATTTGAAAGTGCACACGAATTGCTTGATGATGCAATAAAAAATTCTCAAGAAATATCTTCAAAACTAAACGAGTGTATTGCATTAACAAATGTTGGTGATATTATGTATGAGCAAGGTTTTTATGAAAAGGCATTAAAATACTATAATAATTCACTTGAAATAGCTAAGGAGATAAATGTCCCCATAGGAGAGGGAATTAACTATTTAAGCATTGCCAAACTTTTTATTAAAACTGATGAAAACAGTAAAGTTCCTCAATTACTTGAAGTGGCTTTTAAAATCTTTAGTGAGTCAGAAGAAAAACCATATTTAAGTGACTATTATAGGTACAAGGCACAATACGAGTATAAAAAAGGAAATATAAATAGCGCAATAAAGAATTGTCAAAAGGCTATTGAAATTTCTATTGAAGTTGAAAGCGATATTCGAAAACTTAAGGCTCTACGTCTACAAGCTGAAATCTGCTGCTTTCTTGGAAATTTTCAAGAATCACTTGAAATTTGTACACAATCCATAAACATTTCTTTGCAATTAGAATCAGAATATGAGGCTTCTAAAGGATATAGTCTTATAAATAAAATTAAAGAAGCACAAAAGATATAGCTATAAATTACAAAATCAACATTACTGAAATAGACAAGCAACATATTCTTTTATACTTGTCAATTTTCGCTGCGCCCTTGCGCCCTTGTGTGCATGTAACAAATGTGAAGAAAAATATGCACCCCCCTTGCACCCTTTCCCTTGTTCCTAAATATAATTTTTGTTAATATAATTATATAGAAAGATTTAATCATGAGGGGAGTAGTAATATGTTAAATATTATTTTAGGAATCTTTTTTGGCTTTTTACCAACAATGGTAGCTTACGGAAGAGAAAAAGAAAGTAGCGGTATAATATTTGCATTAAATTTATTATTAGGATTATCAATATTTATTATTGGTCCTTTTGTACTTTTAGGATGGATATTCCTTTTAATTTGGGCTTTTAGTGTAGATTCATCAAAGGCTAATTCATGGGATACCAGTCAGTATAAAAGCACTTTAAGATATGATCATCCTAAAAAAGAGTGTCCAAGATGCAAGAGTTCCATTGATTCTGACTGTACATCCTGCCCAAAATGCGGAGAAAGATTTAGCAATGCATCTAATAGTAAACTTAATTTAGATAAAAATCAAGAAAAATGGAGATGCAAAAAGTGCGGTTCTCATAATCCCGTGGGCAAGGTATTCTGTGGTGATTGTAATAGCTATAAGTGAGTTATTTTCTGATACAGTCCCATTTCATCTTATAGAAAGTGAAGTGTTAGATTTAAGATGCACCTTTACTAGGATTTTTTGCACATAGTGTGGGTGCATGTAATAAATGTGAAGAAAAACATTCCAGAAACTTAAGTTACGCAGCCTAGTGCCTGTAAATGCTCCTCGGGGTCGAGCAAAACTCGCTATCGCTCAAACAATGCTCTCCCTTTCCTCGTCGCATTAACAGGCTCTAAAACTTGCTTCACAATGTTTCTTCCATGTTTTTCTTCACTTAGAAAATATGCACCCACATAGTGTTTTGCCCGTGATAATGTCGGAAGCTACAAACATATTGCTATTTGAAACATTGTATACCTTTATGACATCCTGTATATCCTGACTGTTTGGTAATATATCTTGTAGAATATTTTTTTCATTTTTAAAAAAGTTATCTTTATAGTTTAAGGTGCTCTCATCTTTATATATAGCGGCATAATATATATTTGCTTCAACAAGATCCTGGAAAAAGTGACTTCCAAAAGATAATTCTGGCATATACCCAGCCTCCTTATATGATACTTCACAAATAACTTTTATGTTGCTTATTTCAGCAAATCTAACTGGCACTCCAAGCTCTGGAGATGTTGTCCCAATTCTTCCAGGCGCAAGAAGCATTATTGATTTACTGCTATCTTTGTAATACTGGTTTATTTCACCTATTGCCCTCGCAATATTATGCTTTTTGTTGTAGGGATATTCATAATAACCTTTTGGATCAATATGTATAATTGCATCTAGTGGCTCGTTATAAGATCCTCCCATTGTGCCACCTGAAAGCTCAAAAAATATGTTTTCTTCTGATACTTGTGGCATTCCTACTTTGCCGTCAGTTCCTATAATCTCTAATGGTCTGCATTGCAATATATTTATCATAAACTCTCCGTGCTTAGAAAAATTCACTGTAAATTCAATATCTACAGGATATTTATATTGAATTTGCAATTCATTTAGTATTTTTCTTAATATATCTATAAGTTCTTTGTTATCAATTAACCCTTTACAACTAGTAAATAGTATTTCTCTTTTTTGTCCCCTGTCACGATAAATTGCTTCTGTTTCATAGTCGTGTTCTAAAGTAAGCTTTTTATACCACTCAGGCAGTTTTGGTATAAGTTCATATAAATCCATTGTCATAAAATCATTTTTACCCAAATCAAGTACATCCATTTTATGCTGAGAGTACTGATGACTTTCCGAAGACCCTCTTATAGGTGTAAGATGAGGCTTGTCTAAACTAACTATTCTTGGATAGTCTCCATCTGTTCTATCAACTGCTCTTGTTCCAAGTCCCATTACCAACCTTATCATCCCTGCTGTAGGATCAATGTCTTTATGCCATTTATATGAGTTGTATGAATATCCCACTCCTGCAGCTGACGGCATAAAAACATCATCTAAAAGAGATCCTGAAACCCTTTGCACAAGTATAGCCATCTGCTCATCACTCTTGCTAAGACCTCGCTGCAATCTATACTCTAGTGCAGCCTCATCCATTGTACTTGCATAAACTTTTTTTACTGCCTTCTCAAAGGATATAAGCCTATCCTCTAGGCTTCCCACATTAACACAGAAAAAAGATTCATATTTACCTGCAAATGCATTTCCAAAACTATCTTCTAAAAGACTACTAGACCTTACGATAATAGGACTTTGCCCAAAATACTCAAGCATCCTTCTAAATTGTTCTCTTATTGTATCTGGGAAACTCCCCTCAAGTATTTTACTCTTTAAGTCTTTAGCTGCTGTAAAATATCCCTCTTCACTTTTTTGTAATAGTCTTATCTTCCACCATCCATTTTGAACAATATAAGTATAAAAAACATCAGATCCAATATAAAAAGAGTCATGTTCCTCTATTCTTTCATGTACATCAGGCAAGTTATTTTCTATTATTTTTCTAGCTAAAAGCATTCCCCAAGCTTTCCCACCTATTTTACCCGAGCCTGTCATTCTCTCCTTAATTAAAATTAAATCATCTGCACTAAAATTTTCAATTAAGAGATTATTGAGCTTATCTTCTTTCCCGGCAAGCCTTTCACAGATATCTTTTAAATCCACACTATTTCCTTCACCATTATCAAGTTTCATTTTTACATATAGAAAAAATCTTTCCCAACTGTCAAGATTTTGATCATTGTGAAGCTTAGTTTTATGAGAAACAAGAGAATAAAACTTACTGACACTTACACTATCAGTTACAGCTTCAAAGCCTTCAGGGTGATTGTTTAAAAACCTGTGAGGCAAAAACATGTTAGGAGAGTATCTTTGCCATACCTTTAAGGGATGGATATAGGTCTCATTATTCTGTGAATAAACATCAAGAAAAAGCTGGGTAGTTTCGCGTATTCTTGCTATTGTGTCAAATGAATGCCTATAGCGTATTATGCAAAAAAATGCAACTGTATCAAGCTCAAATAGATAGGGGCAAGTTACTACAAAAAAATTACCCATCATAAGATCTGCTGACCATGCCGTTTGTAGTTCGGAAAGGCTGTCAAAAACATAAAAAGTCTCCTTACCCTCTCTTTCAATTATTTCATGAACCTGAACAGTAAAATTTTCAAATCCTTCTTGGGGATTAAGTTCATATATTTTCAGACCATCCTGTGGCTCTAATATTGGTTTGTGATTTGCAAATCTTATGTATACAAGTCTCCGCTTATCTTTAATAGCTTGTTTTGCAAAAGACTGTGCAAATAAAAAGTATTCTTCAATGTTTGATATCTGCCATACAACATTGTCCCCAAGCCTAATATTTTCCAAGGCTTTATCAAGACCTTCCAGTCCTGACTTTATTTTTTCAAAAGCACCCATAATAATCCTCGCCTTTATCTATTTATAATTTTCTCTACGTTTTTAATAAGAATAGATATTGTCCCATCTGGGTTGTTTATAAATTCTATTTTGTCACTTCTGTCTGCGTACTCTAATGGAAAATTTACTTCAATACCTGTATCTGTCTTTATTTTTTGAACACTAAACTTTTTTTCAACTATTTTTTCAGGTATAACAATCTCTTTTTCTTGTAGTCCTGCTTTTGATATTTCTTCAACATACTCATTTCTTATATCTATGTTTTTATCATAAACTTTTTGTGCAATATTATCAATTTGAATTACTTCATTTTCTTCTAGACACTCAGTTACTGCCTTTTTTATTTGTATAGCTTTTTCAAAATCTTCGTCAAAATATTTTTTATTTATGTCTTTTGACACCTTATCTAAAATTTTTAGTTTTGCATTAGTTGATAACTGGCTCTTGCACTTAAGATAATACTGACTTAGGTAAAACTCCTTTTCACCATTTATCTCATACTTTTTCTCAAGTATTCTCAAACCATAGTCTGAAAGGTCTATTAAGGCACATTCATCTATCCTCTGACCTTCTAGTGGCAATAATGTTTTATGACGAATTATAGTATTTATATTTCCTTCTTCTGAGTTATCAACCCAGTGTGTAAATGCAGACTTATAATTCATCTTCAAAATTCCAAGGTAGTCTCTTCCAGCCTCTTCAAAAATACAGCACAACATATCTGCTGAGGGAATGTCTACATGTTTTAACATTAGTTCAAACAAATTGTTTGCCATATTTGAAGTCATTGTAAGAAAGTTTTCTTCACTAAGAGCTTCTACCAATATATACATAGGATTTTCACTCTCAATAAATTGTGCCTTTTTTGTATTTGGATCTTCTATTACTTTTCTTATATGCTTTGATATATACTCTGACAATTCTTCTGTTATTTCAATATCCCCTTTTGACAAAAGAGGCATGGTTGAACCAATGTCTAAAACATGTAAAACAGCTCTTTTTATTATAATTTCATCACTCATCTGTCTCATCCTCACAAAATATATTTAGGATTACTGGAAGTAATATTTCAGCTAATCCTTACACAATCATAGCTTGTCTTAATTTATTTGAAAGCCCTTTTCCCTTTAATACCTCAACTAACAAAAGTGAGAACTCTAAAGCTGTACCTGGACCTCTAGATGTAATAATATATCCATCCTGAACAACTCTTTCTTCACTAAATTGAGCTCCTTCAAGATAGCTTTTATAACTAGGATAGCAGGTAGCCTTTTTCCCCTTTAGTATTCCAAGTTTGCCCAAAACCATTGGTGCAGCGCAAATAGCACTAATCCATTTATTTTTTTCATGGTAATTTTTTAACAAATCTGCCAACAGAATACTATCTTCAAGATTCTTTGTTCCTGGCATGCCTCCAGGTAATATAAGCATTTGAGCATCCATTAATTTATCTTTTTCAAAGGTAATATCAGCCTTTAAGGTAATATTTCTAGAACCCTTTACTTCTAAATCTCCAGTAATAGAAACTGTTTTAATATCAACTTCTGCTCTTCTTAAGGTATCTGTTACAGTTACAGCTTCAATTTCTTCAAAACCCTCTGCTAAAAAAATATACGCCTTCATTTAAAGCTCTCCTTTGTAAATATATTGTAACAATTAAATAACTTCCGCTTTTTCACTTAAGGTTTCATTTATTTCAACTAGCCTTAGGTGAAAAATCGGAAGTAATATTTCATTTATATATTATTCTTCTCAAAAAGTTTGTATTTTTAGCAAACTCTTATGTTGAAAGTCTTCTAGCGTAAGCGTTGCAAGGTACTTTTCGAGAAGATTTGCAACTTCTCCTGCTATATGAGTTAATCAAAATTTATGTCTCCATTACTAATATGTATCTCATAATCTTTTTCATTTAAATTTCCAAAGTCTAATACAACTCTAACTAATGCATCTTCCTTACCTAAATCTAAAGGCCATGAAGGATTAGGAATTGGACCATCAACACTTCTCTCTGCATTATTAATCTTTAATTCGGCAAAAACATCCTGTGAATCTTCTGCATTTTCCAATACTAATTTATAATTGGTATCAGTCCTCTTACCCTCTAACGAATAACTTGGATATAAGAAATTCATTATCCATAAGGATGTATATCTGTTTTTAACTTCAAAAACCTCATTATAAACTAATTTTATATCATTTCCTGATGAGCCATTGTTGATTATTTTTAGTTTTACTATGTTAGCCTCCTCATCAAACTCTCCTATCACATCTGTATCGGTAGTGCTATAAAGAGTCCATTTGCCTAATGTTTTAACATAATAGTTCGAATCAGCATCTACTTCCACAGGAAATGCACTAATTACTTCTAATATGTATCTTCTTATTAAAACTAAGTCTATAGAATTTATTTTTCCATCTCCATTAACATCAGCTGCTTTTAACTGCATGCTATCTGTTATATTCTTCATTCCTAAAACATGTCTTTTTAATAACTGATAATCATTAGATGTAACCTGTCCATCCCCATCTAAATCTCCATAAGAAAATGAAGCCTCTCCATCTGCGTACACACTAGAAATCATCATAGTTATTATCATCATTATAACTATTGAAAACACACCTTTTTTCATACTTATTCCTCCCCTAATGAATATATATTGTTTAAATTAATTATATCATTATAAATGTAGAAAGGCTACATCTTTAGTCTAAACATTGAGATTATTAGGAGTTTTTCTTTTGCGCAAATAAAAGAATAAAAATATAGCATCAATTATATCAAATACAAATATTAGTTGAAGTATTACGTGTATAACAACTTCAACTTTATTTAATTCCTTTGTCCTTCCATATAATATTATTGCTGGTATAGAAAACAAGGATGTTGCTAATAAAATTAAAAAAGTTAAAAAAACTAGGATTGGAGTGCTAAAAAACGTCAAAACAGTAGTTTTTGGAAATAAAGCAATTATAACGGTCCCTAGCGCCAAAATTAAAAAGTTTGAAACAAAAAACGGAATAACCATAAGTTTTACAAATAGCATTACTTTTCTCATTTCATTGCTCACTTTATATAGATCATTTGAAGTTGTCACATAAAATATTGAAAATATAAAATTTACAACACTTAGAAATATTAATGCGAGCATAGACACTATAACCAAAGTTCCATCTGCTAATAAATATATGGATATTCCAAAAAAATATAACGTTACCAAAAACAATGAACTAATGAACCATTTCATAAGATCCTCCCTAACTTTGAAGATTAACCTTTTAATAACCATCTTCTATTGCCTTCTTTGCCTCATCAACATATTCAATCTTCGAGCCAAATCTTTTCTTTGACTTAATAACATTTAGTATTGCTAATGCTGCCACTAGTGCAATAAACAGCTCAACAAGCCATATATTTACCTTTTTATAATAAAGATAAGAAGATACATAGTTTATCCCTGAATGAAAGATAACAGCTAAAAAATAAAACATTAATTTTTGTTTTCTAACAATACCCTCCAGTATCATTACAGACAAAGCTATGTGTATGAGAATTACCATTGTTCTTTCAATACCTGCTGCAAGAAAAGTTTGAAAAGGAGTCTCCATAAGAGCAACATAAATCTGTTCTATAGCTTCATTGTCAAGCTTATCTTGAAGGAATGAATGAAAGTTTCCCGTATTAATCATAACAGATAAAACAATGTTGTTTACATATGTCATACCTACTAACAAAATAGCCTCAATTCCACCATGACCTATACCAAAAGCGATACCACATTTCCATACCTGCCTTTCTTTTAGTAATAGGGTAAAGGCAAGAAATCTAGCTGTTTCCTCAAACAAAGCTGCGGATAATGCCATAAAAAGAATTAATAGTAATGGAATTTCTTGTAATTTCGAGAACCATGTAAGATTTGGAAGGACAGCTTGAATGAGAGGAAGTCTTATAATCATTTGTGATATATAAAATGCAATAGCTCCCGCAACAACAGCACCAGTTATATTTCTACTATTTTTTCTCAGCACTATGTATAAAAACACAGGAAAAAGAAAACACATCAGCAATGAAATTATCATTGCAATAAATGAAGCATAAGATATCATAATTCACTCCGTATATACTATTCTTCTCTAAAAGTTTGCTTTTAAGCAAACTTTTATATTGAAAGACTTATACTCTAAAGGTTATAATACTATTTTTAAATATATAGTTCCTCTGTTTGTGCCAGCGAAACTTAAAGGTTTGATTGCAGCTTTCGCTGCAATATGTTATTTATACTTTACTGCTGTTCCATATACCAATATTTCAGCTGCTCCCTGCATAACATTGCTGGTAGAATATCTAATATTTATAATAGCGTCAGCCCCAAGCTTTTCTGCTTCTTCAACCATTCTTTTTGTTGAAATTGCCCGAGCTTCGTTTATCATTTCTACATAAGCATGAAGCTCTCCTCCAACCAATGTTTTAAGTCCACTCATAATATCTTTACCAACATGCTTTGCCTGAATAGTAGAGCCTTTTACAAGAGCGATGGTTTCAAGTTCTTTACCACTGATAAAATTAGTATTTACCATTAACATACAACATTCCTCCATCTTTTTTTCTTTTAGTATATGCAATTTACAAAAATATTCAATAGTTGATTTTTAAACTTTACTTTAACCTAAATATTAACTGTGGCCTATTTGGCATCAATAAAAACCTCGGAGTATTGAGAGCCGAACCTCTTAAGTCTTTCACTTTGTTCTAAGACTTCTAATAAGGTCTATAGTGGAATAGTTGTTCAAGTTATATTTTCAGCGTTCCTAATTGTATATTATACATAAATAGTATATAATAAAAATATACAATTTGACTTTAAATATCTTTGCAATAACTAAGACAATCATTGGCATTATACTTATTCATCCTATGCTTGAGATCTTTACGCTCATGGATGTCTAATAGTCAATAATTTATTTAATTTTATTTTTATCTGGGAGTTGATTTTATGCTAAAAAAGACAAAACAACTTGTTTATATTTTAATAATAGTATATACTTTAATTTATTTCATTAGTGTTCCTATTTTTGCCTCTGATTTTGATGCGGGCGAACTGGAATTAATTGTAGAAATTGGAACATCAGAAGGCTCTATATGGGATCAAGTAGAAATACCTTTAACTATCTCAGGGGTTCCTGAATCAGGAATTAACTACATTGAGTTTGTTTTGAATTATGATTCTTCAGATTTAGACATCATTACTATAATCCCAGGAGAAATACTAACAAATCCTCTAGAAACTTTTGCTATAGGTATTGATTACAATAGCATTGTAATTATGTTTATTAATGATACTGGTATTGACAGTATAAAAGACGACGGAGTATTGTTAAAGATTGTTGCAACAATAAGAAATGAACACAAACTAGATTTAAGTGAAATATCTCTTAAATCCTTTGGCACAATAATATTATCAGAACCGTCTTTTGTTAATCCAGTTTTTTCAATCGGCGGAGTGCATATAATAGAATCTGCACCCTCAGATGAAAATACTGTGTTTCTTCAAAAAGAAAGAGTTTTAGGCGAAGTTGGAGATATTGTTGAAATTCCAATAAACCTCACAGATGTTTCACCTAACGGAGTAAGTCACTTAGACTTTTTATTAGATTATAATCCATCAAGTTTAAAAATAATCTCTTTAATCCCAGGTGAAATAGTTCCAGATCCCAATTTTACTTTTGCTTGGTCTTTAAATGAAAATAATGGACATATTTCTGTTATGTTTTGTGATAACATAATATTAGAAGATGGTGAATTTGTTAAAATTACCGCAGAAATACTACATAACTCACAAGCTAAATTAAACGAAATAACTCTCTGGTCGTATACTTCAAATCAAGTTTCTCTTTCCAACTGTTCAGCATTTATTACTGGAGGAATAATAATCGACAAAGTATTCGATCATATTCTAGGTGATTTAAATGGAGATGGAATTATTAATTCAATTGATTATGTTTTGATGAAGAGATACATTTTAGAAATTGATACAGATATTCCTGCTGGCAATAGCTCTGCTGATTTAAATGGAGATGGTCAAATAAATTCAAGTGACTATATATTACTAAGAAGATATATTCTTAATATAATAAGCGAAATCCCAAAGATTCAGCATTAAGTAAACTAGCTAATGTCAAACCAAAATATAAGTTCTTTATAGGGAGACTCTAAAAAGCAGCTCCATTTAATAGCAACAACCTAATGTGATAGGGTTCTTGAATTTATATATACTAATAATAGTCTCATATCATATAATAGTATCTAAAATAGTTTACATTATTAGTTATTTTTTTATGTGTAAAATTAACTTTACTCAAGTATTATTGCATTGATGTAATCATCAATGCTAGTTCCCTTTACCATTATGTCCGGTTTTATATATTTGTCATATACATTATTTTCTCTAACGTTCCAGTATGAATTAACCAGATAAATAACATATTTCTTTTTTTTATTGTCGAATAAATCTTGTGTTACTCTCTTGCCAGAAGTGTTACTTCCAATTATCGTTACATTGTCAAGGTATGTTCTCAAACTTAATGCCATAGTTTCTGCACAGCTTGCTGTATATTCACTTACAAGTATAAAAATATGTTTAAATTTAAAATGCAACTCAGTAGATTCAAGGGCATATAAATATCCCTGTCTGTCTATAGTATAAAAGCTTATGCACTGAGGTAGCAATAGATCCAACATATCTCTAGCACTACTCAAATGACCTCCCCCATTATATCTTAAGTCTAGAATCAAATAATTTTCATCATTTGAAGGTATGTCTTGAAGTATTTGTTTGAAATTATTAGAAACACCTGGAGTAAAGATATCAAAATATACATAATGTATATTTTCTTCTACTTGCAGATATTCAACATCTTCCCATAGGTTACTTTCTTCATATTCTTCGTACTCACTTGAGTGAAAATAATAAGTAAAAAAATCATCCTCTACTCGTATTGAATCTATAAAATTCTCAATATCGTCATAATCAATTTCACTCTTAGATAATAAAACATCTGCCTTTATATCAAAATCCTCTACTTGATCTAAATACAAATAGTTCTCCCTTACAAAATTAACAATTCTTTCAGGCTCAGGAAGATTAGCAATTTCAAGTTCATGTGAAAGGCTTTGAGCTGAAAAGTCATAGGAATTTACATCCAAAGCTTTATTTGCGTATATTAATGCTTTATCATATTCCTGTAATTGAAAATAGGACCATCCAATATCCACAAAAGCAAATTGATTATCATCATCTATTTCATTTGCTTTTGTATAATACTCAATAGCAGTTTCATATTCACCCATAACATAATAACACTCACCTATATAGTATGGGATATATGCTAATTTCGGAAACTCATCTATTATACTTTCAGAAAATTCAATACACTCTTGAAGGCTGTTTTGAATAAAAAGAGCATAAATTATATTGGTATGGGCATCTTCATATACGTCATAGTCATCCCAATGGGAGTTTATAGCTTTTTGGAAATATTTAATAGCATCATCATATTTTTCTTGATATAAATATGCTTTTCCCTTAAGATTATATCCTTCTAAGTTATTATCATTTATAGCTAAATAATTGTCAGCCGTCTCAATTGCTTTATCATATTCATATAACTCTAGTAAAGTATAGCCCTTCCAAACATGAGCTTCTAAATTTTTTGGATCAATTCCAATAACTTCATCATAGTATTTTAATGATTCATAATATTCGCTAAGAAAATGATAAGCGTAACCTAATTCATTTAAAATAAAAACATCTCTTGGATACCTCTCATTAGCTAAAAGGAAAATCTCAATTGCTTCTTGATAATTCATAAGATTTCTATGAGAGACACCTTTATATGTTAATGCTTCGTAATTATATTCATCTCTCCTAAGAATTTTCTGACAATACTCTATTGTTTTTTCGTATTCTCCATTTTCAAAAGAATTATAAACCTTATACATTGATGGATATGGATATATAATCGCAAATAAGATAAAACACACCAGAAGAACTACATACCACCTATGTAAAGTAAACGCTAATACTTTTTTAATCTTACCATGAGAAGAATCTGAACCTAAAAAACTATTTTTAAAATAGGTATTTGAAAAAGCTCCTTTTTCTTGCTTTTCCTTTTCCAGCAAATCTTTTTCAAGAATTTTCATTTCTCGCTTAAAATTTTTTTGAACATTATTTTTAAAAAACATTTTTTACCTCTAAAAATACATCTAACAAATACATAAAGTATCATCAGAAATTAATTAAACCAATTATATCACATTTTTTGTCATAATTCAATGTAATTTGTCACATAATGGGTGCATTTAATAAAAGTGCTCAAAAATACTCCAGAAACTTAAGTTTTCCAGTTTAGATACTGTAAATTCTCCTTGGAACTTTGCAAAACCCGCTTCGCGAAAAAAAAGGATGATCTCCTTTTCCTCATGGCATTAACAGGCTCTACCACATGCTTCACAATGTTCTCCCTTGTTTTTCTTCAGGTTGACTAAATACACCCATATATTATGCGTAAATATTTTAAGATTCTCTTTTATCATACTCTTTTGATCTTTTGCTGGAATTTAATTTTTTTAATTTACAGGAAATTTTTGCTCATAAATTTTATCTTACAATTAATAAGAATACAACTATATAAAGGACTATTAATGGCACACTAAGAATTACAGAGTTTTTTATAATAGAAAGATTCTTACTTTTCCTATAGCTTAATATGTTTAGTACATTTAATAAAACAACAAAATACAAAATTACAAAAGTAAATACTACAAATTTTATGTTTATATCTTCAATAAATAAGAAGCCTAATGCAAATAAAACAAAAAGAAATCTCTTATTTTTAAGGCTGAAAAAATCTTCAGTAATTTTGCCTCCCTGTTTATACTCATCTATTGTAATTTTCCCAATATAGATTGTCATAAATAACAGTACAAGACTAAGAATAATATCCATTTTACCCCTCCAAAGAATTATATTATTTAACCAGCTTATTATGCAGTTATCATTATTGTATTACCTTTCTGATTTTTTTGTCAATGTAGTAAATTAACAAATTAACAAGGGGTGTATTTATGTTTTGATATGTATTTAATAACTTTATAATACTCTAGTTAAAGCTTTGCTCCAATAATTCTAATAAGATGATTAAACCTTTCAGATTTTATAAACTTTCATTATATTCTAGTATTACATATCTTATATTTCCATCTTGCACAACTTTCTTTAATTTTGCAGAAAAATATCCTAGCTTTTCTATTTCATCAACATTTGGCCACTTGCTCTTTTCTCTGTAAAAATAACTGCTATCACCAGAGTGAAGAAGATACAACTCACCGGTAACTTCTATAAATTCATCACCAACATTTTTAATATTCAATATTTGCGCAATTCTTAGCCCATGGGGATTACCCAAAGGCATATCATAATATCCACCATTATAAATTATATCAAAGCCTTCTGAAACATTAACTGTTCTGTGTTGGATTCCAAGCTGTAAATACTCTTCATTTATACTTTCTACATAATCTTTACTAATTCGTACTCCATTCTTATAAGTATCAGATATTTTAAAGTAATTATGTGTGCCCTTCTGATAGGACTCCCATGTTTCCTGATTTTTAGTTAAATCTTCATATAGACCGTAAAACAGTGCAAAACAAATTCTAGAATCATTTGTTAATTCAGGCTTGCTATCATCATAACTAATTAAATCGTCCCCAATTAAATACCAGCTAGAAAATATACTTAATAGTCTATTAAGGCTTTCTTTTTCGTTGAGCTCATATTCACTCCATACTTCAGTATCTTTATCTATAGCTTCAGATTTTTTAAAGTTGTCATCAGTAGCTATAGATTCTTCATTTGAAGCTATAACATCATCATATGTAGGTACAAACTCTTGATTTGTTATAGAATCATTTTTAGTTACTTTTTCTGCTTCATCGCTATATATATCATTGTTTGTTAGTAAAAATACAACTAGCAAAATCAATGCAACAACCGTTCCAACTCCAACTAAAAAACCTGATTTTTTATATTTCCCAATCACCTTTATTCGGCTTTTTATATTGCTCTCACCAAATGCAAGTAATCCACCATTCATTAGTATATCCTGCTTAACTGCTAAATTTAAAATAGATGATGCATATTCAACACGAATATCTTTTTCAGATACAGAAATCACCTTTTCATCACAGGATATCTCCATATCTTTTTGGAAAAGAATATAACATATCCATATGACAGGATTAAACCAATGTATACAAAGAGCAAGCAGCCATAATGGTTTTAAAACATAGTCAATTCTTTTTATGTGGACAAGCTCATGTAAAATAACATGTTCTATAGTTTTTGTGTCACAATTTTTAGTCAATTTTAAAGGCAATATAATACGAGGAGTTATAATACCACAAACTAATGGTGTATTTATTCTATCTGATGTAAATAACCTTATTTTTTTCTTAATCTTTAATTTTTTACTGCATTTTGAAATTAAAACTTCATTTTTGTATATAACAGATGTTTTAAGCCTATTATATATTTTAAAATATGTAACTATACAGTAGGTTAAAAAAATTACAAAACCTAAAAACCATATTACCGATGCAATTAGCATCATTATATGAGTGGAATTATTATGGCTAATTAAATTTGATTCAGGCGTTAAGTTATGATAATTTTCATTTATATTAGTAAACTCAGGATTTTGAAAGTTTTCAGTGTTATATGAAATATATGTTATTGATGATATGGCATTTGATGTTTGTGTAGCAGGTGTTGACAATGAAGCTGGTATAATGCTAAATATACTAAATGCAAATGAAATAGAGACGGGAACTAATATTCTTATAAGAACTATTATCCAAATAGAATAACAAAAAATCTTTGGAAATTTATCTTTTAACATAAGTCTTATTAATATAATAACAGTTGCAACAATTGCAGCTGTAATACTCATATTAATGACTGAATTAAAAATATTCAAAAAAAACATATCCTCTCCCCATTTCTATTTGTATTTCTTAATAATTTTTTCAAGTTCTTCAACTTCATCTTTTCCAAGTTTTTCATTTTGTAGAAAAGTTGCAAAAAACATTTTTAATGATCCATTGTATATTTTATCAATATGCTCCTCTGTCTCAAGTTGCATAACATGATCTCTGTCAACTAAAGCTGTAACTATTGTATTTTCATTTTTAAGAATCCCACGTTCACAAAGCCTGCGTATCACTGTATAGGTAGTTGACTTTTTCCATCCTAACTCATCATCTGCAAGTTTAACAAGCTCTGAACTCTTTACGGGTGAATTTTCCCAAATTATATTCATAAATCTATACTCAGCATCAAATATTTTTTTACTCCCCATCTTTACACTTCCCTTCACTTATTTCTAGTCTAACATATTAAACCTAATAATTTTAGTTTACTGAATTAAACCTCCTTTGTCAATAGGTTTTTAGCTAAGTAATGGCTAAGAAATAACATCCAATTCTCATCGTCCAAAACCCGTAAAAACATCGAGATTTTGTACTTGAGAATATAAAGTTATTTCTAAGGCATTCCTAAGTAAGTTAAATTCTTTCTTAGCAACATTCAAAATATAAAAAAGTTTGTTGTATTAATTTACTTTTGAAGGAATTTATAAGGTAAGTAGAGAAACTAAAGATTTAAATATCTTCTTACATTAACATCTTGTTATTAATAAACTACTAATATTCTTATATAGGCATTCATCATAAAACCTCACCTGCATAGGGTGAAGAAAAACATGCACTTCCAACAAGTATGAATAATATGATTGAAATGAATGCCTTCTATGTTTGCGAAGCAAACAAAATAAATAATAAATATATACATTGATTTAAAACTATTTTATAATATGTTAAAATATTTATATTGTATTACATAACTAAAAAAGGGGGCTATAAGTCAATGGCTAAGAAAAAAGACATATCCATTCACAATAAAAATCTAAAATACCGACCAGAAGATGTAGGTTACATACCTCAAAGACTTGAGCAAATAAATGCTCACTTAGCAAACCTTATAGAAAATAGACGTATCCAGTCAGCAGCTTACATTATATCAAAAGACGATAAAATTTTTACACATTGCTCCATGGGTAAGCTGTTATACAACAATGACCAAAAAGAATTTATGCCTGACTCCATAAGAAGAATTGCATCAATAACAAAATTATTTGTAGCTGTTTGTATTCTTCAACTAGTTGAGGATGGAAAGATCCGTTTAGATCAACAAGTATCAGAAATAATTAAAGAGTTTGATAATGATATGTTTCAAAGAATTACTATTTTTCATCTTCTTACACATACTTCAGGCATTAGACCTGATCCTGGAACATTTTTAGAACCCTATCCGTTAGAATGGAAATGGTTAGGTGAAAAAGAATGGATAAAAGAATCCTTAAGAGATTCCCTCTTAATAGAGCCAGGAAAGGAATGGAGGTACTCATCAACAGGTTTTACCATACTTGCAGAAATTGTCTCGAGGGTATCCGGTATACACTTTGAAAAATATGTAATGAAAAAAATAACTAAACCTTTAGGAATGAATACTACTTTTTTTGATATTCCAAATGAACTTGTTGATAAGATATGTTTTTCAAGTGAGTTTGAAATGGACTGGTTTAAAAAAAGAACGGATCGTAAAAAATGGTCTGCACCAAGAGGTGGCGGTGGCTTATTCTCTACCTTAGAAGATTTACAAAAATTCGGACAAATGTTGATAAATAAAGGAACCCTTAAAAATACAAGAATACTCTCTAGAAAAACAATTGAAGCTATGACAAGAAATCATACCAAAGGAGTAGTAAATTATTGCTGGAATGCAGGTGGAATTGAAATGGAATATGGTCTGGGCATGAATGTTTACTCAAATAACACATTCCTTTCTCCAGGATCATTTTCACATGAAGGAGCAGGCCTTTGTGGTCTATATATGGATCCAGTGGAAAATGTAGTTTTTGCATATATGTGTTCTTTAGTTGACGACATAGTATGGGAACCTGAAGCAGTTATAAACCTTCGAAATATAGTATGGTCAGGTATTGTGTAGATGTTTCTAGTGGGGCGTCAAGCCCCTTTCTTTTGTTAATCTTCAACATCTTATTCCTTTCTAGAGCTGTATAAATCTTTTATAACCCCTTCTATTGGAAGTTCCTGAACTGACATATCACTTAAAGAACTCTTTTTGTTAACATAATCAATAAACTTATTTATTTCCATTGTACTAACATCAAGCTCAAGCTCTGCATCATACGCAGACATTTTACTTTTAACCAACACCCCAGGTATTTCCAGCGAAGGCAATGGTTCATGAGTGGATATTGATACAAGTTTTTTTGTTCCTAAATGACTTCTTAAAGCATCAATTGAGTTATCAAAAACTGTTTCACCATGATTTACTACTATCACTCTTTTTGCAAGTCTTTCTACATCTCCTAAGTCATGTGTAGTGAGAATAAATGTCACACCCTTTTTGTTCATTTCAAGAATAAACTCTCTAATCCTGTCTTTTGCAATTACATCAAGACCTATTGTTGGCTCATCAAGAAATACTATCTTAGGGTTATGAAGCATAGCCATAATAAACTCACATTTCATTCTTTCACCTAGCGATAGAAGCCTTGTAGGTTTCTTTATCAAATTTTGAACAGATAAAAGCTCTACCATGTAGTCTAAGTTCTTTTTAAAGCTTTTGTCATCAATTGAATATATAGCCTTATTTAGATAAAATGCATCAACAGGAGGTATATCCCATAGTAGCTGTGACTTTTGACCAAATACAGCTCCTATATTAGATACATACTTTTTCCTTTCCTTCCAGGGCGTATACCCCATAATGTCAACCTTTCCATCTGTCGGAAAGAGAATTCCAGTCAACACTTTTAAGGTTGTTGATTTTCCCGCCCCATTAGGACCTAAAAATCCCACCAATTCACCTTTATCAATGCTAAATGAAATTCCTTTTAATGCTTCAACATATTTAATCTTACGCCTAAAAAGACTTACAACTGTTTCCTTAAATGTGTTTCCACGCTCGTAAGACTTGTATGTTTTGACTAAATTCTCTACTTTAATAATCATATAATCAACCACCCGCACTAGTATATCTTTTCAACATTGTCTTCCAAAATAATAAACATATACTTAAAAATACAAAACTTATAATTACTGAAAAAAAAGTGCCCTCTGCTGGCCTTCCTAACATTGCACTAGCAGGTATAAATCCAAGCATAGCAATAGGCAATATTGAAGTAATTATTGTCTGAATAGACTTAGAAAAAATAGATGCCGGATACATACCAAAATTAGTTACAGAAAAAAATATTTCATACACTCTGTAATTTCCAATCCAAACAATACCTAAACCTGACAATATCAATGCAAATCCAAACATAACTATCAAAGATACACAAAACAAAGCTAAAAATGTAACCCATTCAAGCAACCCTGGAAATGGAACATTAACTATTGAAACAATAAACAAAATCGCACCTCCAAAGAACTTCCCTACATCTTCTGCATCAAATCCTGTTACAATAGCCATATGAAGAACTGATCTAGGTTTTATTAGAATAAGGTCAAAAGTACCTTCCCTGACCCTTTCAATTGTATTCCATACCATGCCAAAGAAAAAAGGAAATGCTATTCCTCTTGATAGAAGAAATATAGCTTGAACCATAAGTACTTCATACATATCCCATCCAGGAAATGAAGCTCCGTTTGCATATATCAAATAAGTCACTAAGGGAACTAAAAATTCAACAATGAGCATGATAAAGGTGCTCATAAAAAAATCTCCACGGTAGGCCATTCTCTCCGCAAGTGCTGTCTTTATTCCCTGCAAATGTATGTACATTGCCGTTATCATGCTCCCACCCCCGTAAATCTCTTTACGCCTAAATACCATAAAATTTTATAGACAAAAAACATTACTATTACAGCTAGTGCCTGCATTCCTACTATTTCAGGAATAGAAAGCTCTATCCCCGCTAATTCATATGTTCCAATAAAAACTCTGATAGGTACATATGTTATATACTGAAAAGGAAGAAAGAATAAAATCCTTTGCATGAATCCCGGAAAAAGAGTCAAGGGCACCAGTGTTCCTGCACACAAATCACGCATAACTAAAAATGCACGCCTTAGACCTTCTGTCTTTGTAAGCCAAAAGCCAGTAATACCTATACAATAATTTGTTAGAAACACAAGAATAAAACTCAAACTAATTGAAACTAATGCCCAAAAAGCATTTGCAGGCAACATATTTATCTTAAAAACAAATGTAAACAAAAGATACACCGGGAT
This sequence comes from Acetivibrio alkalicellulosi, assembly GCA_008125075.1. GTDB lineage: Bacteria > Bacillota > Clostridia > Acetivibrionales > Acetivibrionaceae > Herbivorax > Herbivorax alkalicellulosi. Next base: position 2,854,281 of record VLTH01000002.1, read on the forward strand.
AAATTCTAGCCATAGCGCCAAAAGCCTGTGTCCAAGTTTCTGACATAATGCAAAATAGCAATGCGAAACAGGCCTTAGCATAAACGTAATAAACTTGCCTGTTCGAATAAGCATTTGTAAATTCCAGTCGCAGGAGTCATATATCAGATAATTAATAATTGAAGCAATTCCATAGTACAAAATCATTTGTTCTAAATTAAAACCCACTACCGTGCTCTGTGTTGAGTAAACTGCACTCCATATAAACACTTGCACAAGAAAAAAAACAGGGCCCACAAAAAGAGATACTGCCATATGACTTCTATATGCTGCCCATTCCTTATATGTAGCAAATGCTGTTGCTTTTAGAACTTCGATGTGCCTGACTTTGCCTCCAACCATTACATAACCACCCATAATTTAAAGATATAAAAAAATTATATGCATTTTTGTTTCTACTGTCAACAGCACCTTGTTCATAGGGTGTATGTAATAAATGTGAAGAAAAACATTCCAAAGACATAATAGTTACTTCTTTATTTTATAAGTGTACAAGTCAGATTTATTGAAAAGAGTAAATTCTATCTCAATATGCTCTGGTAGATCCCTAGTAATGAATCTTTCCCCTGTTACAAAATCTATAGGAATATCCTGATAGTTGTTTTTATCCATAGCATAAAAGTATATTGATAGTGCATTCTTTATTCTAACAGTATTTTCACAAATCCCACTAAGCATATCAACGGTTTGTTTGTAAGGTATCTCCTCCATATATTTGAATATCCTCCAAAGGCTTTCAACATTACTCTCCTCTACAAGCTTTTCTAACTTATCATAATTTTCATAAGGTACTTTAATTGCTTCAACCATAGTAAAATAAAACTCGTCTAGTTTTCTTAAATATCTATATAAATCAAAGAAAGGTCTGGCTTTTTCTACTTTTTTAAATTGGTCATGATTAAAATTATATTCACTTGCAAATGCTCTTTCAAATGATTTATCCAGCCCACCTAATATGCTATCTTTAAGTCTGGAAACTTCAGATAAATCATAGCTTGAAAAGAAATCTTGATTGTTGTAAAAATACTCTCCAAGGTTTCTTGTAATAGCTATATAGATAAGAGTTCCTGTGAAGTTATTGCCTTTTATATCAACTGTTTGAGCAGCGTTATACCAGAGTTCTACATATTTGTCTACCGCCTCTTGATACTTTCCTTCTAATCTATAATACTCAACTTGAAGCATTTCAGTTTTAAATATGACTAGCATAATTGGCAATTTATCTGGATTATCTACTGTTTGAATCATATCTTCATTAAAGATATGCTGATTAACATATATATCATTTGATTTTATAAGTTCAAAAATTTCAGCTCTTTTTTCACTAGTTTTATCTAACACTTTAGCTACACTTGAATTATCTGAATCTATTGTTATACCTCGATCAGTATCATCCAAGCTTTTGTCAAATTGTTCTAGCAATTCATACAAGTTTTGACCTGCTTTAACCTCTTCTTCTGTTGCTATTACATGTCTTAGTTTTGTTTCTGTTAGTTCTTCATTTGAATAATTAACTATACTAAATGTTATAAACAATAAAAATGCTAAATATGTTAATGAAATAGGTATAATAAATACTATTTTTTTTACATGGTTAATTTTTTTAAAAACTATAGTTAATAATAAGAATACGGCTGGAATAATAAATAAGTAATATGGTCTTTGTTCAGCTAAAACAAATGCTGCAATAACAATTTTACTACTTAATAATAAGCTTATTAAAAAAGAAATAAACAGATTAATCCTCATCTCATTTTACCCCCCAAAAAATTTTATAATATCTTAATACTTTAAATTTTACATGATTTTGAACTATTTAACAAGTAAAATTTGTACTTTACTGTTTGATTTTTTTTATTATTTTTGCAGAAATATTATAAGGGTTCATTTTTTCTCAATAACTACAATACAAGTACTATCGGGAAGGCTTGCAGACTTTCTGTTTTCATCATAAAATTCTATTTTAGAAGACAGGGCAATTGTATATCCTTCCTGCAAAAAATTCTTAAACTCTATTATTTTTGCACTAGTTCCCAATACTACATTAATAAATTCCTTAAACTCAGTAGGTGTGAAGTATCCAAATTGTTCTTTTACCTCGTGGACATATGACTTTTCTCCCCAAGTATATGTATAGAGAAACTCCATTGCATCATTTATAGGCATTTTCACTTCATTGTGTCCTATAACATTATACTTTATATCCCGTCCTTTAAAGTCTTTGGCGTATCTTTTTAAAAATTCTATTCCTTCCTCTGATAAAAACCTAATAATCCTTTTTTGATTTAAAGGTTCTGTCATAATTCCATCACGTATAATAATTCTTCCACCCTCCGGTAAGATTTCAAAAGCACTTTTAAGTGCAGCTTTTAGTGTTTCATGGTTAAACTTCTTACCATTAAAATCAATATATGAAAATAACTCATGCAATATGGAGCAAAAAATAATTGTATTAATGCTTCCGCTTTTTATATATTGTCCTAAACTAAGTGCATCTCCATATAATACATCCCACTTTCTCTTTTCAAGCTGCTTTTTCTTTTTTAATGTTTCTAATACATTATGTGAAATATCTACACCAATAACCTTCTTATCTGGATACTTTTCTTCTATAAGATTCATCAAGGCTCCCCCACCAGGGCCAATGTCAATAATACTGTCTCCTACAATATAGTTAAGAATTACTTTTTTATAGTCAATAGTTTTATTCATAGTTTTTAGGTAGGTTTCCTCTTCATAAAAACGATCATATTTATCTTTTCTAAGCTCAAAAAAGTCAAAAATCATAATAATTGCACTTTCATAGATAACATCAGATTTCTCGGCTTCAACACAAAAGTCAATAAGCTTACTGCCAGCATCTGAAAAAGAAAAAGCGAAAAAAACCGTATCATCCAGTTCCTTATGATATGTAACACTATGATTAACATGAAGATTTCCTTCAATGTTACCCTGCAATATGTCACATATAGTGATCTGTGAAAGAAATTTTTCAATAATTCTTTTCTTATAAATATTTATTTTTTTCTTGCCTTCACGCTGGTAATATATATCCTTCATTAGCCACTCAAAACTAATATGCTTAACTTTATTCAAATCAACTTTTTGAGAAATAATCAAAAATATTTTTATAAATTCTTCAAATGAAAAATCAAATAGTGCAGCTTCTACATACCACAAATCAGCTTTTTTAAGAAGATTGGAAATTATATTTAAAACCTTTGGGTCAGATAAATTTTTTTCATATTCCCAATCAAAGTTTTCACCATTTTTAATAGATACAGCTCTTAAACGCCTTATTCTTTCCCTTACATCATACTGCTCATCAAATTGTCCTGTTATAATTAGTTCTATTACTTCCTTTACTTGATTATTTATGTCTGTCCATATATCTTCATCAACTGCACAAATAATACAATAGTTTAATATATATAATATTGATTTTAGCTCAGCTGCTGATATCTTATTGTCTTCAATAAGTTTGTAAAGGGGTTTGTTCTCTATAAGAGATACTTCTCCACGTATGTACTGTCCTATCAATCCATGAGTCAAAATTAAGCTGTATATAATTGTCTTTATGTCACAATTTGACTCCCTTGAGTTTTCTAAATACACCTGTGCAGATCCAATATTGTGAGCAAAGAGATTGAATCCCTTTTTAATCCATTGTTTCCTTTGATGTGAAAGACCTGACTTTGCAACTTCACACCATCTTAATGTTTCATCAATTATATGTGTATTGTATCTATTTAAACGAAAGTTTGAAAAAGCTTTTAGAGTTTTTTCAACATACTCTAATACATAGTTATTTTTAATTTCGCTTAGGGATGAAATTCTTTCAAAATTGATATTTCTCTCTGATGTTAATGCTAAAAACATGAGCCATTTTTCATCCTTAAGTACCTTTGTATCCCCTGATTTTAACCTTTCAATTGCCTCTATTGACGTAGTGCTTTCATATTCTAAGTCTTTAAATTCCTCGCCATAATAGGACTCAATTACTCTAATACTTCCAATTATATGATTGTTAAAATTATCAAGTTCCTCAGCTGGCACCCAAAGTTCTTTGTGCATATGGTTTCCTACTGTTTCTATATTAAACATTGATATATAATCATCATCTACATCAAATTCAGTAACAAACCCTACATAATCAGGTGCACTTTTAGCATTCCATTCCTGTGTAATTTGCCTTGCATAATCAACATTTAAAACCGGGTAAAAAATCGGTTGTTCTGGCAACCTTGGTGGAAACCTTTTCATTTGAGATTTTTTTATTAATTCAAGCTCTCTAATCCCTACGGGTCTATATAACCTCATTTGCACCACCCTTATAATTAAACTTTTTTACATCTTTCATTTTGTATCTATAAACATCATTATAATACTATAAACCATAAAATTGAAAAACCCTTTAATTTGTTTGCTAAAGGAACTTTTAGTTCATTGGCATAATGTAGTATAATCATTCTATCACAAAAGAGTATATAATACTCCAAGTATCTTAGTATTTTTCAACTATGACAATAGAATTTTTCCAATATCAGCAACTGTATCAACAATAAAATCAGCACCTGCTTTCTCAAGTTCATTTCTACTGCCATATCCAAATAAAACACCTATTGAACTAATACCCATCTCTTTTGCACCTATAATGTCATGCTCCCTGTCACCAATCATTATTGTTTTTGATAAATCTACGATATTGCAACTTTTTATCGCATAACTAATAACCTCACCTTTTTTTACTCTTGTCCCATCAAGATTACTCCCAGCAACATAAGTAAAATATTTTGCAATATCAAAATACTCCACTACTTGTTTTGCAAAAACTTCAGCTTTAGATGTAGCAACAATAAGTATTTTGCTATTGTCTTTTAATGTTTTAAGCAGATCTTCAAACCCATCATAAACTAAATTTTCATATATGCCCCTATCTCTATAATATTCACGATAATATTCTACTGCCATTTTTGCCTCTTTTTTTGAAAAGCCGTAATAGTTTTCAAAAGATTCTCTTAAAGGTGGTCCTATAAATTTATATAGTTCACTTCTATCACTTACCTCAATACCGTACTTTTTGAGAGCATATATAACAGAGTTTGTTATGCCTATTGCTGGGTCTGTAATTGTTCCATCTAGATCAAACAATACGTACTCATATCCCATAAATTTTTCTCCTTTTCCAATTCTTTAGTTCTTATAAAAAGTTTCATGATTAAGTTTCCTCAAGTCGTTGCTGATCTAGCCTACTGTGTTCAGTTCTAAAATCAGATTTCTTTTTATTTGACATAAATTCCCCTTCAAGTTGCTAATTCTCTTTAATATGAAAAATTACTTTTTTTGAATTATATTCATTCTGGATTAATTATAATATTGACATGACCATTTAGCAAGATAGATGTGAAAAGTTATAATATTGACATTCATAAACATATGTTATAAAATGAATCATATTCATTTATGAGTCATATTCATTTTATTTGTTGGAGGCTTTTATGAACTATAAAATTCCAGGTTTATTATCAATTGTATTAGTTTTTATTTCCTTAGGGATTGGTGGATACCAATTGTTTTCGTATTCAATATTTTTAGGAATGATTTATGTTTTACTTATACCACTAGTTTTTTTAAATGTAATGTATCAGTATTGTAGAAAATGCCCACACGTGGCTGAAAAAACATGTAGACATGTTATCTTTGGATGGATAGTAAATAAATTATTTACACCTATAAAGCCCTCAAAGTATACATTAAAAGAAATTATTTATGCATTGACACCTTTGATTCTACTTATACTATTACTTCAATACTGGCTGTTTAAAAATATTTTTATGTTTATTGTTTTCTGGATTCCTATGCTAATTAGTGTTATCATTATTAGGATAGGTGTGTGTAAGGAATGCCAAAACAAAAATTGCGCCTTTTGCACAAAAACTAATAACTGCAGTTTCTAAATATCTGATTATTGTTTTGGAGGATTACATGGGAAAGCTCATGGAGAAAAAAAAAGAACAGACAAGAAAAAAAATTTTAAAATCAGCAATAAGGCTTTTTGAAGAATCAGGTTATCAAAAGACTACCATTGAACAAATAGCTGCTGAAGCTCAAGTGGGAGTTGGAACACTTTATAATTATTTTTCATCAAAAGTAGAACTTTTATTTTCAATCATTGAGACTGATACTTATAAATATGTTGAAGATCTTAATAAAGCTATTGCCAATTCTAAAGGTGTAAAAGAATCTATATATGAGTTCTACGAAATATACTTAAATAGTTTTTCTAATTATGGGAAAAAAGTGTGGAGTGAAGTTTTCGGTGAAGCCTTTTTAAGACAACTTAATTTGGCAAAAATGATTAATACAATTGATAAACATTTTATAGATAAATTGAAAGAATTACTTTTTTTCTTTCAAAAAAGCAGTATGATTAAGGAAAACATAGATGTGATCAATGTAACTTCCGTGTTATATTCATTATTAGGATATAACATAATATTGTATATATCTGATAATGAAATCTCTCAAATGATGTTAAGGGAATCATTAAAAAGTCAAATTGATGTAGTTATTAACTCCCTGATTATTTAATTTGATTCATTGAGATACTATTCCTGATGACATCAATAACTGATCTCTGTAATACTTAGTAATCAGAAAAATGTTTTAATGTAGACAAGTTTTTCTTTTTGCTCTAAATCTAGTCTATAATATAAAACTTTATATAGGCAAATACTATTAAAAATTAATAAAACATGTTACAATGTTAGCGTGAAATCATTCATTAAAAGTTGAATATTAGGTGTTTTAGTTTGAGATTCTAATCCACCTGAAGTTTAAAAACTACTCCATCTTAATCCATGTTTAATTTTTAAAAGGAGGAGTTAATGTGAAAAAAACTCTATTATTAATATTAGTTATATTGCCTATTGTTTTTATTACTACATACATGCTAGATTTGCTTCCTGACAGGATTTCAAGATATGTAAACCCTTCAAGAGCACAAATTTTATATGCCCTAGGAAGAATAGACTCAAGTGAATTTTATGAAAACACAGCCCCCTCAGAAACTAATCACAAACGCAGCGTCTATCCAGACATTCCTTTAGGTGAAATAATGTCTTCAAAAGGTCTCTTAGCAGATGATAATATTAACATCTATGTTGATTTGAGTACTAGAACTCTGTCTTTTAGATATAAAGATGAAACTTTAAAACAATATAGCATTGGAGCTGGTCCTAGGACAGATGAAGGCAATAAAGAAAGAGAAGGAGATACGAAAACTCCAAGAGGGACTTTTTACATTTGCACAAAAGATATTTATTCTCCTCCCAAACACTATTTAGGTTCTAGGTGGATGCTTTTAAGTTATCCTGATATTAGTGCTGCCCAAAGAGGTTTAGAATCTGGAGCAATTACACAAGATACCTACAATTCAATAGTTTCTGCTAATGAGAATAGAGAAATACCACCTCAATATACAGGTCTAGGCAGTGCTATTGGAATTCATGGAGGAGCAGTTCCAAATTTCAGAAAAGATTGGACTGCGGGATGTATTGGCATGTATAACCAAGATGTAGACGAAATTTTTGATTTTGTTAAAATTGGCACCACTGTTGTTATTGAGTAAAGCTGAAATTATGCAAGTACATTAAATTAAAGCTCTGTTCTGAAAATTAAATAAAATAAGGATGTGAAAAATTAATGTTAACAACAAAATTCCCAAAAGATTTTATATGGGGTAGTGCAACATCGTCTTATCAGATTGAGGGTGCTTATAACGAAGACGGAAAAGGAGAGTCCATTTGGGATCGCTTTTGCCACACCCCAGGAAAAATTCAAGACGGTGGAACTGGTGATGTTGCATGTGATCACTATCACCGTTATAAAGAAGACGTTGGATTAATGAAAGAAATAGGTATGCACTCATATAGATACTCAATTTCATGGCCAAGAATTTTTCCTGAAGGAAAAGGTAAGCATAATGAAAAAGGGTTGGACTTTTATAAACGGCTTACACATGAGCTATTGGAAAATGGAATAAAACCTGCCGTGACCCTTTATCACTGGGAACTTCCTCAAATACTTCAAGACAGAGGGGGCTGGGCAAACAGGGACACAACTGATTATTTTGCAGATTATGCAGGATTTATTTTTGAGAAATTAGGAGATCTGATACCTTTCTGGATTACACATAATGAGCCTTGGGTAACTGCCTTTTTAGGACATATGACAGGAGATCATGCCCCTGGAATTAAAGATTTAAAGACCACTTTAGAAGTTTCTCACAATGTTTTACTGTCCCATGGCAAAGCTCTAAATGTATATAGACAAATTAATCTTCCTGGCAAAATCGGTATAGCACCAAATTTTTCAACTAAGTACCCTGCATCAAATAAACAAGAGGATATTTTAGCTTCAGAACTATCAGATGGAGTGCTTAATAAATGGTTTATATATCCTTTATTTAAAGGTGAATATCCTAAAGATGTAATTAAGTTTTACTCAGATAAAGGAATACCCTTTGACTTTCCTCATGAGGACATGAAAATCATCAGCAAACCTATGGATTTCTTAGCAATTAACTATTATACATCTGAATTTATAAAACACCATCCTGTTAATGGCTTTGAAGGAGTAAATGATCAATATGACCAATTTGAGAAAACTGATATGGATTGGATTATTTATCCAAAAGGCTTATATGACCTTCTATTGCGACTTGATAATGATTGCAACAAAATTGATTTGATAATAAGTGAAAACGGAGCTGCCTTCGTTGACAAGATTGATGAAAACGGTAAAATTAATGATGTTAAACGAATGAACTATATTAAAGATCACTTAATAGAGGCAAGTAATGCCATAGAAAAAGGCGTTAATTTAAAAGGATATTATTTATGGTCATTAATGGATAATTTTGAGTGGAGCTATGGATATACCAAAAAATTCGGACTTATACATGTAGATAATATAAGCCAAAAAAGAACAATAAAAAATAGCGGTTATCTATATAAGGATATTATAAAAAATAACGGTTTTTAATATAGCATTTTAACTATTTTATTTAGTACACTCGTTTAGCTAAAACTAAAAATGGAATCTTTATGTTGAGACTACCTGAAGATTATAAGACTTATAGAAGAAGGTGGAATTTTAGAATTAAGATAAAAGGTTGGGAGCATTAGGCTCCCGACCTTTTTAAGTCTTTCACTTTGTTCTAAGACTTCTAACAATGAAACACTAGAACCGTCAGACTGTTTCGTTCTATATTTTCACAAACAGTACACAAAAGTAAAAAATTAAAATCAGACATCGATTATGAAAAGTGAAGTTCACATATTTTCCAACCCGAGTACTCATCATCCATTATAACAACATAAAACCGTGTATAGTTTCCATTACCCCATTGAGCAGTTCTGTTATATTTGTCAGTTAATTTAATTGTGTAGTTTACTTCAATTACCTTAGCTTTATATGGATTATATTTGTTAATTCTGTCTAAACTAAAATAGTCTTCAGGCGTACTAGAATCAGCGATATATTCATCAATACTCCATTCCTTTAGATTGTGAACTATTATTTTTTCAACATACCTACCTTCATTAAAATCATTTCGGTAGTTTATTACAAGTTGATCGAAATTATTATCAAAAAACTCTTTTACATATAAATCCTTAAGTTTATAATATTCATCACTAATTTTAATCCTTAAAGATTCAAAAACTGTCTGTTTAGCTTCTGACCCAGGAATAACTTCAGAACCGAAAAACCGATCGTTACTATAGTATTTTATTCTAAGGTTATCTATCGAAACACGTTCAGTCAGTTCTTCTTTTTTAAGTTCAAGCAGAGGTTTTAATGCTGTCTCTAAAACAATGCCTTCCTCCGATAATGTTCCAGTCATAATAATACCTAGAAATATAATGTTCCAGTCCTTTTCAGATACTACAAGCAATGGACTCCCCATACTAGATGTCTCCTTAATCCATCCATGATCATCAACCTCTACACCTCCAGCAATTACTACCTTGCTTAAATCATCAGGCAGCAAGCGATATTCTAATGCATAAACATAAATAGGCTTATCTGCTAATTTATCAAACATTTCTATTAACTCAAGTCTATTTATCTTACTGTCTATTATTTTAACTTCAGGGTTTAATTCATAATTATTTATGTCTCTATTGATTACTTCCCATGCGAAAAGTTCTATATGTTCAGGTAAATCACCAGTGCTCAAAAAGTTGTTATCAGAAAGCAGGGTACCTTTTATTTCATTTTCTTTTATTGCTGGATATCCAGCCTCTTCATCATAAGTGTTATATGATAATATACTTCTTTGAGCAGGATTCATAAGAAGTCCTATTGATAATGAGACTACAGTAGCAGTAATTAATACCATTATCCAGAAAGCAGGTCTTCTATAATTTAGTATATTTCTTATTCTTGATTTCACGCTACTTTCCCCAAAAGCTAACGGGCTTAGAAATCCAATGTTTCTTGTAGAAAGTGAAAGCAACAAATTAGAATAATGTAGTCTTATATCCTCGTTCGTCTTGCTAATGACACTTTCATCACAAGACATTTCCATATCCTTCACCATAAGAAAATAGCAGCTCCATATAATGGGGTTAAACCAATGAATTACAAGTGCCAAATACGCCAATACCTTAATAATGTGATCAAATCGCTTGATGTGTGTTTTTTCATGCTTTATTATGTAATCCAGTTCTTTTCCAGCAAGTCCCTTTAAAATGAATATTTTCGGCCTAATAAAACCCATAACAAAAGGAGAAATAATGCGGTCTGTCTCAAATATATTGTCTTTTACAAGGGTAGCCGTTAAGAGTTTTTGTTTCAAAATATAATATGAAATAACGCCATACATAATAAGAATAATTACACCTAGTATCCATATAAATGACCCAACTTCAATTAAAGTTTTATTTTTAGTTATATATGTATTTGCATTTGCAATAGTATCATTTGCAGGCACATAGTATCCTATTTGATTATTTGTTATAGTATTCTCATATTTGTATAAATCTATTTTTGTAGAATAAGCTTCCTCATAAGGGACTGTATCTTTAGGTATAGTTGGAGAGTTAGTGGGGATAAGACTTAAAGAACTTTCAAATGAAAAGGGGCAAATTAGACGAAATAGAACTACACTCCAAAGAGCATATAAAATTATCTTTGGAGTTTTTAACTTTATTAATACAAATCTAACAGCTACAATAACAAAAGCCACATAACTTGCTGTCAAGCTCATATTTATTAAATTAATAAAAAGGTTGCTCATTTTGTAGCCTCCTCTATCATTTTTTTAATCTTCTGTGCTTCTTTCTCAGATAATTTTTTTCCCTCCAGAAAAGAAGCCAAAAAGGAAGGCAGTGAATTATCAAATGCTTTTTCCAGCAGAGCTTCACTCTCAAATTTTTGAACATCCTCACGCTTAACAATGGCAGTTACCATAGCATTTCTGTTCTCAAGAATGCCACGTTCAACTAATTTTCTTATCATATTATAAGTAGTTGGTTTTTTCCAACCTAACTTTTGCAAGCAGATTTTTGAAAGCTCCGTTGAGTTAACAGGTTCTATGTCCCAAATTATACTAACAAATTTAAATTCTGCATCAAACAGCTTTAATTTTTCCATTAGTCATTCTCCTTTCTCTCAGGTTTGTCGCAATAAACCTTATATGCTTAGTTTACTACAACAAACCTCACTTGTCAACAAACTTCCACTACTAGGTTGCATGTAATAGATGTGAAGAAAAATATTCTAGGAACTTAAGTTACGCAGTCTAGAGCCTGCAAATACTCGTCGGAGTCGAGCAAAACTCGCTAGCGCTTAAACAATGCTCTCCCTTTCTTCGTAGCATTAACACGCTCTACTAATGTTCCTTTCATATTTTTACATCCACTTTTCACGGCGTCTATTTGACATTAAATAAGGCCTTTAGTACCCCTATTTCTACATTTTCATCCATTTGTATTTGAACCTATTTTGTTGTATAATATAATATGTACACTTCTGCAAATATCATAATTTAAGGAGTTAAAAAAATGATTTCTGAAAATGTATTTCTTCTATGTAGCTCGGACACTTCAAAGTATGATACTTTTTTGAGTTTATTAAAAAATAACTTTCCAAAAACTTCGATATGTTTGCATAAAGATGATTTCATAAGTAAAATTAAAAATCATGTTTCAATGTGTGTAGATTCTAACTTTTGCATAGTATTTGTTGAGTACTCATTTTTAAGTGATATATATATCTCTCTTGAATCTATTTTTGTAAAAAAAGATTATATACTTATATCTTTTAGTTATAAAAATCAAAGTTCTTTAGCTGATTACGCTAATTTATTTGAATTTGTAGACATAAATAGTTACAATATAGATTTTTTCTTTAAAAAACTTAATTCTGAAATATCTAACAGAAATAAAATATCTTCTTTAAATCATCAACTAAAAGAATTCTATGAAATAGGAAAGTCTCTTTCATCTGAGAAAGACGCTATTAAGCTTTTAGACATGATAGTAACTAGTAGTATAAATCTAACTTCATCAGATGCAGGTACTATTTACTTAGTCATTGATAAACACAGTTTTGGATGGACTTCTATTAAAAACAATGATTTTGACGATAAAATTTTAAAATTCATTATTGCAAAAAATACCAGTATTGATATAAATCTCGAAACATATACATCTCCAATTACTAAAGAAAGCCTCTTTGGTTACTCAGTAATTACAGGAAAACCTCTTAGGATTGATGATGCATATAATATAGATGCAAAATACCCCTATAAACATAATAATAGCTTTGATATACATACAGGATATATTACAAGATCTATATTAACAATACCAATGAAAGGTCATGAAAATAATGTTTTAGGTGTAATACAGCTTATAAATAAAAAGAAAATTCAAGATAAAAAAATAGATTCTACTAATAAAAACTCATTAGATAATATTATTCCTTTTGACCTTGATGACGAAATAATAATGAATTCTCTTGCAGGTCAAGCTGCTGTTGTGCTTGAAAACAACCTTCTTTTTAGCAATATGAAAAACCTGCTGGAAGGCTATAAAAAACAAAACATAGAGCTTGAAGTGCTAAGTAAAAAAATACTAAAGGCACATGAAGAAGAACGCAAAAGAATTGCTCGTGAAATACATGATGGAGCTGCACAATCTGTTGTTAATCTTTCACTTAAAGTTGATCTAATAAAAAAATATTTTCAAAATTCCATGTTTGAAAATGCCATGGAACAACTTAATTTACTTAATTTTTCAATTAAGTCTACTTCAAAAGAAATTCGAACCATACTATATGACTTAAAACCATCATATTTAGAAGAAGGCCTTATATCTGCACTTGAAAATAAATTTGTCATTTTTGAAAATGATACTGGAATTAAAGTTGACTTTACTGTCACGGGAACCCCTCCTAAAATGGAGTATTATTTATCTTCAAATATGTATCGAATGGTGCAGGAAACTTTATCTAATATTTATAAACATGCAAATGCAAATAATGTCATAGTTAATTTTAGTGTTGATTCTACAAATATATATATTACTATAAAAGATGATGGAATTGGTTTTAATACTAAAGAACAATCAGAAAAAATAGCTAATTTAAAAGGAGGCTATGGAATTAGAAGCTTAAAGGAACGGGCAGAACTCATTAAAGGAAAAGTAGATATACAGTCAGAAAAAGGGAAAGGAACTTCTGTCCTAATATATATTCCTATAAGTCAATAGTTCATTTCCTATGTAAAGCTTAGTCTAAGTGTTTTTATAAACTCTTTTAACTGTGCCCCTATGCATTATTACTATGCGATCACTAATTTCATTTAAAATCTTAATATTATGTGTTATAAAAACAAATGTTACATTTAAGTCTTTTTTTAGTTTTTTAATTAACTCAATAATTTGTTTTTGAGATATTGTATCTAAATATGAAGTAGGTTCATCACATATAAGTACTTCAGGGCTCATTATCAAACATCTTGCTATAGCAACTCTTTGCCTTTGACCACCACTTAACTGGTGAGGATACCTATCACAAAAGCTCCCATCTAGTCCCACTTTCTCAAGGTAATTTGTCACCATGTGAAATCGTTGGTCTTTTTTGATTTTGTTATGAATATCTATACCTTCTGCAACTATATCTAAAACTTTCATTTGAGGATTTAACGAACTAAAAGGATCCTGAAAAATTATTTGAACTTCTTTTGGGTAGTGTTTTATTTCAAATATATTCACACCTTTATATAAAATACGCCCATCAAAAGGCCTTTCCACTCTTGTTAAAAGTTTTGCAAAAGTTGTTTTTCCACATCCACTTTCGCCTAAGACCCCAAGAGTTTCACCTTTGTAAATACCTATAGAAACCCCATCAACTGCTTTTTTCATTGTCTTTTTGTCAATAGTATAGTACTTCTTTAAATCCCAGATTTCAAACATAGGAATACTTTTATATTCAATTAATCTTTTATTAGTATTTGTATTGTTTTCATTGCTCTGGCAATTTAATAAATCCCTTGTTTCCTTGGTTGAGGGATTTTTAAAAATATCCGCTGTCCTTCCCACTTCAATTATTCTACCTTTACTCATAATAGCAACTCGATCTGATATGTTTTTTGCCAGTTCTAAATCATGAGTAATAAAAATAATTGACACACCATATAGCGTGGACATTTCTTTTAATAAATTTGTAATTGATACTTGAGTAGCTGTATCTAGTGCACTAGTAGGCTCGTCAGCAATAATTATTTCAGGTTGACAGGAAAACACTCCCGCAATCATACCCCTTTGAGCCATTCCTCCACTTAACTGGTGTGGATATAAATTTAAATAATTTTCTGGATCTTCTATTCTCATTGTTTCAAGCATATTTTTAATGATATTTAGAGCTTCTCTTTTATTAACATTTTTATGTTTAATTAGTGACTCGGTTAGCTGTTTACCCATTTTTACAACAGGATTTAAATATGTTATTGCTTCTTGAAATATCATCCCAATATTATTTCCTCGAAGTTTTTCAATCTGTCTTTCATTAAGAGAATTAATGTCTTTATCTTTAAAAAACAACTGTCCTTCAACTTTAAAATTTTTTTGATCTGTAAGCTTTAATATTGACCTTGCCAACATACTCTTTCCACTTCCAGATTCACCAACTATTGATAGAATCTCTCCTTTAAAAACATTCAAGCTTATATTATCAAGTATTACTTTCTCCTTATAATATAAATATAAATTTAAAATTTTAAGTAGATTAGACATAATAAAACCACCTTGAAAATATTAAGTATTAGACATTCATGAGCAAAAAGTTCACTAATATAATATAAAAAGTATATTGCGAATGAATGTCTCTGCGCATGTGCATGTTTGCAAAGCAAACAAATTGCACCCGCATTTAATCAAAAGGTCTAATTCTGAAAATCATTTTCAGAATTAGACCTCCTTTATTGTATCTCCCAAAACATTAAAACTAATCATAGTAAGTGTAATTATCAACACAGGTATCATTATAAGCCATGGATAATAGGAGATAAATCTATATCCTTCACTTGCTAAAGTGCCTAGGCTTGCTTTTGGTATATTTATTCCTAAGCCTAAAAAGCTCAAAAAACTCTCTGCAAAAATAGCACCTGGTATACTAAACATTAAATTAACCATAATAGGTCCAAAACAATTGGGAATTATGTGCCTTAGTATAATACGAGTTTTCTTTGCCCCCAACACTTTAGCTGCTTGCACAAATTCCATCTCTCTTAACATTAGAGTTTGACCCCTTACAACTCTTGACATTCCAGTCCATTCAGTAATTGACAAGGCAAGAATAACTGTAAAAGGGCTACTTCCCATTACCATTGTAATTAGTATAACAATAATAAGATTAGGAATTGAATGTATAACATCAACTATTCTCATTAAAATTTCATCTGCCAGTCCACCTAAGATACCTGACAGACCTCCATAGATTGAACCAATAATCATTTGTATAAGTGCTGCAACAACACCAATTGTAAGAGAAATTCTTGCCCCTTGCCACACCCTTACAAATTGATCTCTTCCAAATTCATCTGTTCCAAATAAATTACCTTTTGTCAAAGGCGGTTGAAAAGTATTATTAAGATCCTGACTATAATAATTATTGGTTGAAAGTAACGGTACAAAAATGGATAGTAAGATGACCGCAGCTAAAAAAAAAGCACATGTAACAGCCAATTTGCTTTCTTTTATTTTGTCTACAGCACTCCTAGCAGTTAAAAACATAATATACACTTCCTGTTGTTTTTAAAGTCTTACTCTCGGATCGACAAATGTATATAGTATATCAGTAAATGTGTTTATCATTACAACAACAAATGATGTAAATATCGATAACCCCAACACCATGGTATAGTCTCCTGTTTTAATGCTGGTAACAAAATGTTGTCCCATCCCGGGTATTGAGAAAATATTCTCTATTACAAAGGACCCTAGAATTATAGAAGTAAAAAGCGGTCCTAGTAAAGATATTACAGGTAGTATTGCATTTTTTAATGCATGCTTTAAAACAATTTCACTCTGTTTTAGACCCTTAGACTTTGCCGAAACTATATATCTTTGACTAAGTGTGTTAATCATACTTTCTCTCATCATTCTTGCTATCATACCAAGTGCTCCAAAAGCCAATGACACAGAAGGCACAATAGTATGACGAAAACCTTCCCAACCTGTTATAGGAAAGAGTCTAAAAGTTGTCCCTGTAAACTCTTGAATAATTCCTGATAATTTATAACATATAAAATATTGAAACAATGTGCCTATAATAAATCCTGGAACTGCTACACCAATCATTGATATTGTCAGAGTAAAATGGTCAATTGTTTTATTTTTATAAAGTGCAGATAACAAACCTAACAAAAGCCCCACAAATACAGCTATTATAAATGCTCTTATGCCTAAATTAAGGGATATGGGAAAAGTTCTCTTTATTATTGAGGTTACACTTCTGTTTCTATAAACCATAGATATTCCTAAGTCACCTTTTATCAAGCCTTTTAAATATGTAGTATACCTCTCATGCCAAGGTGCATCTAAACGGTATTTCTCTTTAAGATTCTCTAAAATTTGAGGATGAACAATTTTGTCGTTAGTAAAGGGGTCACCTGGTAAAAATTGCAACAGAACAAATGTAATAGTAACAACTGCCCATATTGTAATAAGAGAAAACGCAAGTCTTTTGATAATAAAACATACCAATTTAACTCCCTACTTCCTATGCAGAAAAGGAGACAGGTACTTTGTCCCCTTTTCCAAAGGTTATTGTATATACGTCCAATAAAGATCTATATCTTGAATTGGGCTGTTTCCTCTAATCAGATTTTGTACTCGTGGATTTACAGCATAATCAAGCCATAAAAAGTAGACGGGACAAATTGGCATCTCATCCATTACTATTTTTTCTGCTTCAATAAGCATATCAATTCTTTTAACTTCATCCTTCTCATATATGCTTATTTCTAAAAGGTTATCGACTTTGTCATTGCTATAAAAAGCAACATTAAAGAAATTATAGGAATTAAATATATCTAAATAAGCCAACGGGTCATTAAAGTCACCAGACCACATAAGCAATGATAGTTGGTAGTTTTTTTGCATCATTCTATCTGCCATTACATCAAAAGGCATCACTAGCAGCTCAACCTCAACGCCTAAGTTCTTTCTCCACATTTCTTGAAATGCCTGGGCATCTCTTTTGGAAGTTTCTTTATCATCCAGTAAGAGACTTAACTTTGGTAAACTGGATAATCCTAGTTCATTTAAGCCTCTTTCCAATAAATCTTTTGCAGTGTCTACATCATTGTCAGAAAACATCTTACCAGCCCTGTCTCTAAATGTCACGCCTTCCACTTTCACTACTGGACTAACAAAACCCAATGCCTCTTGAGATTTATTACCCACTATCTTTTGAATTAATGTTTTCCTGTCTAATGAGTATGCAAGTGCCTTTCTAATATTAGTATTTTTAAGAACAGGGTCTTCATTATTCATTGATATATACTGTGTAACTCCAGCATCATAACTTCCCACATAATAATTACTTTTTTTAAGCTCATCTTTTTGCATGACCTGGGTTATATCCACAACATCAATTTCCCCTGCTTTAAATGCAGTAAATGCTGCAATATTGTCATTTATCATTTTAAAATTTACTTTTTCCAATTGAATATTGTTAGAATTCCAATATGATCTGTTTTTCTCTAGTGTAATGTTTTGACTAGTATTCCATGAGGTTATTTTAAATGGCCCATTTCCCATTATAGTTTCGGCAAAGGCACCATATGTTGTGACACCATTTTCTACAGGTTGGTTGTTATAAAACTCAGTATTTACGGGCATAAAAACACTATTTGATACAAGATCTAAAAAATAAGGTGTAGGGTTTTTTAATGTAACTAAAAGAGTTTCTTCATCTTTTGCTATAATAGCAACATCTTCTTTATTACCCTCTCCATATGCATACTCTTCAGCTCCTTCAATATAAAAGAGTAGATAACCCATATAGGATGGTTCATGATTTTCTGGTTGAGGATCAATGGCTCTAAGCCATGCTTCTTTGAAATGGTTTGAGGTTACCTTAGTTCCATCCCACCACTTTGCATCACTTCTCAAGTTAAAAGTATAGGTAAGTTTATCATCACTTATTTCCCAAGACCCTGCAACACCTTCCATAGGTTGGCCATTTTTATCTTTTCTTACCAACCCTTCAAAAATGGCGTTAACAACTCTCATAGAAGTTACATCGAAAACCAATTGTGGGTCAATTGTATATGGTTCATCCCCTAAGTTAATTGTTATTTCTTGAGAAATGGCACCGGCACTGCTACATCCTGACATTAAAACAACTGCAAGCATCAACAAAATTAGCATCATTGAGTAGTATGTTCTTTGCTTCATAGCAACCTGCCTCCTTTTAAAATATAGCCTTTAGCAAGTTCACTTAAGGAATGCCTTAGAAATAACTTCATATTCTCAAGTACAAAATCCCGATGTTTTTACGGGTTTTGGACGATGAGAATTGGATGTTATTTCTTAGCCATTACTAAGTATCAAAATTTATGTCATCCATATTGCCTCCAAGTTTGTGTATTGCAGCTTTTATTTCGCAAAATGTCTCGTAATCAATAGATTTTAAATTTTTTTCAACATAGCCTCTTAAAAAAGGTATTGCTCTTCCATCTCCTAAATCTCCTAAGCACATAGCGCCAATAATTTTATTGTCCATTTTAAGAAAAGTACTCTTGATACAACTGTATATTTCATCATACTGGACTTTATCATCTGTTTTTGTAGCAATTCGAACTAAAGAATATAAAAGATATTCTTCTATATTGTCTATATTATTACAGTTTAACTTTTTCACTATGTGATCTACACAGGGTTCTCCTATATTGACCAATGCATCAATTATTTCTTCAATAAATATTTCTCTTGTTTCATCAATAGCATATAATTGATCAATTAATACACCTATAACGCCGGTCTCTTTCCACTTTCCAAGTATTTTAATAGACATCAAAGGTATAAACATTTCTTCATCATCATTAATTAAAGATGCCTTTGTAGCTAGCTTGATAAATTCATCTATAGTATCTTCTTTATAAGACTCAAGTTTACTTAAAAGTAGCTCCGGAATGTCACTATCACATATTTTTGACCCTATTTTAAATAGTCTCATTAAACTCTGCACATCATTTATTTTATCAAAATAACTCTTTGGACTAATTTTACCTAAAAAATCCTGTGAGGTACATTCCCACTTTCTAATGCCTATCTCTAAAGAAGGTGACATATCTCCTTCTTTAAGCTTTAATATATCTTCAGGCTTAATATTTTCAAACAATTCATTGTAGCTTTCTTCAATAACCTTATTGTAGCTTTCAAAAATCAGTTTTTCAACATCCAAACCTTTATCCTCCCATAAACAAGCAACTATTATCAAAATACTAATACTTTCTCTGGTCTTTTACACATGAGCTGCCTGGCATAGATTTTGCTTTTTTCTTTAACTCTGCAGCTATTTCAGCAATTTGCACATGGCTTATAAGATCTCTATTCTCATTAGAAACTACAGCCAGGGAAATTGAAGTAAGGGGAAATTTCATAATCTTACCTTGTCTGTTACTTGTTACAATATATCCTCTTTTGATATCCTCGTCACAATATAATTCTTTAGCTTTTAAATCAAATTCTTTAATTATATTATTTGAAATATTATCTATTTTATCAGGTGTTGATACAATTACAAAGTCATCTCCACCAACATGCCCAATAAAATCACCTTGAGCACCATATGTATGAGTACAATCCACTAATATATCTGCTGTAAGCTTTATTGCCCTGTCACCACTTGCAAACCCATAAACATCATTATAAGCTTTAAAGTTGTCAAGATCTGCATATATGACAGAAAACAAATTACCTTTTGCTATTCTTTGATTTAATTCTGTTTGAATTTCAATATTTCCCTGCAATCCAGTTAAAGGATTTGCCCACCTATTCCTGTCAATACGCTTTAAGGTATTGCGTACTCTGCTAACAAGTTCTCTACTGTTAAAAGGCTTTATTATGTAGTCATCAGCTCCTATTTCTAGCCCTTCAAGTTTGTCATCCTCATTATCATGGGCAGTGAGCATTATAATGGGCATAAGATTATTACTTTCATCATCTCTTAACATCTTACAGACTTCAAATCCATCCATACCTGGCATAACCACATCTAAAATAACAAGATCTGGCTTTTCTTCCCTAACCTTTTGAATACCTTGTGCACCATTTGAAGCAGTTATAACTTCATAATCTGCACTTTTTAAAATGTCTGAAATTAACTTAGTCATAAACTCAGTATCATCAATTATTAATATTTTTTTCTTAAACATTAATCGTGAACTCCCTATCGAAATTATTATACCCTACCATAAATATCGGAAAAAACTTTGGAAAAAATAATATCATACTGCTCATTATATATTAAAATTATATTTTTGAAAAGTAGAAAAATACAACTAAAATTTAGTTTTTTGTGATATACTTATATTAAAGGAGTGATATACTTGGCACAATTTTGCACTTGCGGATCATTAATGATAAATGATAGCTGCACAAATAAAAACTGTATAAACAAAGTATCTGCCAAATCTGGTACTACAAAAAAACGAGTTGGTGGAGAGAAAAAAGTTTTAGAAGCTACTGAAAAGAAAGCTAAACCAACACGTACTAAAAGGGCCTCAAAATGTGTTACTTACAATCTATATGATAAAAAAGAAGAAGAGAGCTCTATCTAAAGCTCTCTTCTTCTTTTTTAGTCTACATATTAGTTTTAAATGAAATATGATAAACGTATATTTGGAAACCATTTCTTCTTGTACTTGATTCCATACTAAACAAAAATTCACTCCGAAATTGGCTTTAATCTAGATGCGGCAACTTTTGTATTTGTTCGAGTAAGTATCTTTTTAGGATTACATAGTCGTTAGAGTTAATTTTCCCGTCAAGGTTTAAATCCGCAGCTACTAACTCATCCTTTACAGGAAGACTTGATACTATCTCTAAAATATATCTTCTCATTAAGACATAGTCTATAGAATTAACTATGCCATCACCATTTAAATCACCAACTATTTGATTATTTTTCGGAGTTTCTATATTATTAGCAAATGCAGCCATAAACACCAGAAGAGCATTCCAGCCAATAGTGTGCTCATTTGTGGTAAAGTTAGAAGCGCTCTCCAAATAGCATTTGGCAGGAAATATTGATAAACCTGCACCTTGATATCTATTAGCACCTCCCGGCATAATTCCTTTGGGTATCCCTGGTAATCCATCATCACTCCACGTAGCGAATATTTCTTTTACAGAATCGTCACCATATCCCGATACAAAACTCTTTCTCATAGGATTGGCTCCCAATATCCAGTTTAATGAAGAAAGTGCCATCCTTTCAATTTCATCTGAGGTTGTTCCAAGAATTGCAGAACCAATCAAAGCTTCCCTTGGTAGTCCTAATATTATGCTGTTACTACCCCAGTAATAATTACCGTATTCAATTACATTTCCCCATGGGTTATTTTTGTATCTATTTATTGTGTTGTTTGTCCAAATAGCAAACTTATCCCTATACCAGATTTCAATTTCACTACTGCGGTTTTGAGCTTTCATGTAATGGAAAAATCCATTATTCCATGGAATTGACCAATCTCCCCTTGCACCCTCTAAAGTGCTCCCAGCATTCATATAATTTGCTTTTACATAATTATTGTAACTTGAGTCACCGATAACTCTATACAAAGTTGCAGCAGCCCAGAACCTTTCACATTCATCAGAGTCTGTCACATAAGGTCCGTCCGGAGATTTAATATTATTAGGATTTTGTAGAAGAAAAGACCATCCTTTTTTAGCAGCATCTAAGCATTTTTGAGCAAACACCTGATCATATTTTTCATATATTATTGAAGCATGAGCTAAAACTGCAACTGCACTTGCAGTATCAACTGTAGACCTTATATTTATAGTATCACCTTGTTTATCCATTATAACTCTTTGTCCACTTGTAAAGTTATCTGTAAAAGTAACTCGTGCGTAAAAACCTCCGCTTATAGAATCCTGCATTTTTAAAATCCACTCAAGCTCCCATCTAACCTCGTCAAGTATATCAGGGACACCATTTCCGCTTTCAGGAATATTATTCTGATTATCTGAAAATATTCCTGAGAACATTTCATAAGCCCACAATAAAGTTGATACCGCCTCTGCTCCGGTACTTACATACTTATTAGGATCGCCGGCATCGTACCATCCTTTTGATACATCTTTTGTAATAGAAGGATTAGACGCAAAAGGACAATTAAAGTCCTGAGGTGTTTTATCTTCTCTAGGATAATCTGTGCAATATGGAGCCACTAAGTCTATATTGGCACGTTGATAATAAAAATATCTTGTTGCATCAATCACTAGATTGCTATAAACGTCATTTCCTATCTTAAATCTAGGAGAATTATCTATACCATCTGCACTAACAGTAATGTAATAAAGACCAGATTCTTTAAGATCCGTAAATATGGCTTTTAAAACCTTTTCTCCAGAATCATATTCGTCAAAATCCGTAACTAGAGCCAATTGACCACTATAAGCAACTGAGTTGTCAGAAACCCTCTTTACTTGAAACTCAGTTCCGACAGTAGCATTAAAATCATCCTCGAATCCTGTAACAAAGACATATTTTTCAGAAGATTCCAAAAAACCAACTTGATTTACTTTAATAGCAGGAAATGCATTTTCTTTATCAGGAGATGTTAATTTAAGTTGATTTATCCAAACACAAAATGGATTCTCAGTAACTCTGTCCAAGACGATAGCCTTCGCATTGTATGGATCCATATCGAGTGATGGATCTAAAATATCCTTTAAAGGTATCTTTACGTGTTGCCACTCAGTAGTAACTGTGCAGTAATCCGTTATTGGTTTTATTATTTTATTCTCTACTCCCGATGGACGCTCGGTAACATTATCAATTGCACCAATTAAAAACTCTTCGCCTCCATTTTCCCCTTTTACATAAAATTCTAGATGTCCATTTGAAACATACCGAGATACATCATGGCTGTTCCATTCAGCCAAAGTAAGTATGACCGTCATCCAACCAGATGTAAGCGTCCTTGTAAGATTAAATCTCAAAGAAGGTAAATTTTCATAAGTTACTTCAGAATCAATAGGCAAATTACCATTTACAGTTTCCAATTCACCTGCACCAGACCCTGACCAACCACTAACATTGTCTTTGAATACATAAAAGTCTGGAAGATCTCTCCACCCTTCAGGAGCACTTGCATTAACTACCATCATTGACATAGTTAAAGAAGTCCATATTATTGCAAAACACAAAAATAAAGCACATAGATTTTTGCTTTTCATACTTTTTCCTCCCATAATGATTTATTTTATTAAATAGCTTTGATTTTCATAGAATTTCAAAACTATTAAATTTATATTAAGTGTATAAACCAATGCACCCCTATCAAATATATAGAATTCAAATGGACACACCATTACTTCATTTTTATAAACTATATTCGTAAAAGAAACATTTTTTTATGTCTGGAATTTTTATAACAGTTTTCTTTAATAATTTTATATGTCATTTATGATCTATTCAAGACAAGTTACTAAACCATATTTGACAACCTTAGTCCTGTAATTAATTTGGTCCTATTTGGCATTAAATAAGGCCTATAGTGAAATAGTGGTAAAAGTTTCCTAAACTAAAAGAGTTACTGACAATTATTGTGTTTAGTCAGTAACTCCTTTAAGTATTTATGCTTAATTTATTTCGTCTTCGTTTAAAATATCTCTATACTTTATCTTTCTTCTCATTAAGACTTAGTCTCATGCCATCACCAACTATTTGATTACTTTTCAAAGTTTCATTCTGTTATGACGGATTTAAACATGACAAAACAGATTAGATTTGGTACTCTAATGACAGAGCAGTTAGATGTAATTCTGTGTAAAACATTCCTGTAAGGAATGAAATGGAGGTATAAAATGTGAGAATATATACATTGGAATTAAACAACGACATAAAAGGAATAGCTAAAAGGAAGTCATATATTGAATCGCTTATTGCAAAGCTACACTCCCCTGATTTAATTGTTTTACCAGAGCTTTCACTTTGCAGTTATATGGGAAGTGAGATTATTTGGAACTATGCCGATGAGAATAGCCTGACAACATCTGAATGGGCAATGAATATTTCCAAAAAATATAATACATACATATCGCAGCGGAAGCTGCAATCAAAGTAGTAAGTTCCGCTGCGACAAACAGAGGAACTATATCTTCTAAAAAGTTTGCTAAAAAAGCAAACTTTTTGAGAAGAATAGTATAGCAGTGGGTTATGTTGAAAAATTGAAAGGTGACTATTACAATTCATATCTAATAGCTGACAAGAACAAGGTTTATGGTATAGTGAGAAAAAGCGAAGGTGAATCCTATATTTTCAAACGTGGAGATTTTGATAATATCATATCAACTCCCTTTGGCAAGGTGGCTGTTGCCATCTGCTATGATTCACGTAGACGACATTTTTATGCGAATGTAAAGGACTGTAAAATTTCATTGATTTTATTTCCTCACGGATCTCCAAACAATCCAAAAAATGAAAAGGCCGAAAGAAAAGTTAATGATTTCTTTTGCAATTCCTATGCTCAAGCTTTTGGTGTACCTGTCTGTTATGTCAACAGTGTTGGAAAAATGGACTTTATGCTTGGAAAAACAGGAAAAATGATGTTAAATGCCGGATTTCGCCTGAACGGACTATCAAAAATATACTACAGTGGCACACCTATAAAAACAGATATTCAAGAAGCTATCGGAATTGACATAGATCTAATACCTAAAGAGAGATCAAAGGACATCAAATTTTACGGCGATAACATCAGCAAGGGCAACTTTTTATTCAGAAACTTAATATTAAAACCTGATATCAAGGCTGGAATAAAGTTCTATGAAGAAATGAAAAACTCATTGAACCCTTCGCTATAAGCATTAAAAGTCATGTTTAGATTTACTATTAACACTTATGATGTTGAAAGTATTTTTAGCTCTTTGCCTTTAAACCCTATGCCAATACATTTTACATTTTTATGACCATAAATTTTTTGAATGCCTTCACTATACTTTTTGTCTTTAATTTGATTTAAAGCTTCCTTTGTTAAAGATTCCAAGGATTTTGAGCCTTTTGTACTATCCCATTTAAACTCAAAAACATAAGCAGTTTTTTCAGTATCTTTTGGTATTATAACTATATCTGGACGACCTAAGCCATATTCTTTATTGCTTTCAACTATATAATTATCACTTGTTCCAACAAATAATCCAAGCATAAATCCATGATGAAAGCTTTCAAATTTTTGATCTTGTTCCAGTTCACCCATATCCTCATATTTAAATTTATTACTTTTTACATCATTATAGCTTACTTGCTTTAAATAAAGTTCACGTAGCAGTCTTTCAAATTTATCTATATTGTTATCAAATAGTGTATTTATTATGGCTTCAATGTTGCCCAGTATTTTTTCATCATCCTTTAAATAATTAATTATCATATCTTCATATATTGTCTGTATTTCAAGATTTGGTATTTCAAGCTTATATGAAAACTTAAGCCTTTTTTGTTGTCTGTCATAGGCTTTTAAATAGCCTGCATGAGTAAGAAAACTCCAAGCAACATCAGGATTGGTTTTTATATTTTGGTATACTACATTTTCTTCTAATTCTTTCTCAGCAGCTTCACCTTTTATAAGTTTATTAACAGTTTTTCGGCCTTCAACTTTATCAAGTTGCATTACTTCTTTTATTATTCTATTGTCACTTGTGTTTGACCAATAAGGTCTAAGTCCGTCTTGAGGAGTATTGGCGTATTTTATTATACTCCATGGATTGTATATTATAGTATCCGTTCCAAAAATATATCCGTTATACCAAGTTTTTATGTTATTTAAATGATTAAATAATTCGAAGTTATTTGCCAGTTCTTCAACTTCAGTTTCTGTAAACCCAAATTTATCTTTATAATTATTAGATAGTATTGTATTTACAGAAGGATTATTAAAGTCACTGAAAATACTTTCTTGAGCCACTTTCATTATACCTGTTAGAATACCCTGCTTCAATGATATATTATCCTTAAAGCCTTTTACTAAAACACTTTTCATGAAATCTGTAACTTCTTTAAAATATCCTTCAATATAGCCAGCTTGAATAGGTGTGTCGTATTCATCTATTATGACATAGCAATCTTTTTTAAAATATCTTTTAAGGTATTCTGTTAAATTTATTATTACATTGGTATACTGTACTTTTGATCCTTCTAAATCCATTATTTTATTGAATACTTTTTTTTCAGAATCACTTAATACATCTGAGTCTAAAATATATCTATGTCTTTTATATTCATTGGCAATGGTTTCTTTTAAGTTTTCATATGTATCACTCCAACTACTTTGCTTTGCATTTTTAAAAGTTAAATAAACTACAGGATAATTAGCAAATTCATTTTTATATTCTTCACCAGCTTTAAATATTTCAAAATTAGAAAAGAGATAACTTACATCAATTTCTTCAAAATCATATTGTCTACACTGGGGTATTTCAAAAAAATACTTTAACATGCTCATATTTAAAGTCTTACCAAACCTTCTTGGTCTAGTAATAAGTACTATTTGGTCTGATTTATCTATAAGTTCTTTAATTAATAGTGTCTTATCTACGTAGTAGCCATTATTGTCTATTAATTTTTTAAAATTATCTATTCCTAAAATTATTCTTTTTTTACTCATATTGGTGCACCCCTGTAATTTATAAATGACTTTATGCTTTTTATTATAACATATTGAATGGACTTATAAACGAAGTTTTAAAGCTGTCTTTGAAAAGACAAAATATTTCCTTCTTTTAGTCTACTTCATTTATTTTTGAATACATTTCCTGCGCCAGTATCTCAAGTGCAGTTTTTTGAAACTCCTCATCATCTAGATACCTTATAACAATATCACCATTGTCTTTCATTCTTTGCATCATCAGTTTTTTATAGCCCTTGTCTATAAATATTTTCTCAAAATAACTGAATGCACAAGACCCATTTCTAAAAAATCAAAGGTATATTCGTCTTTAACAGTTAATTTGGCTTGAAAACGGTATTTCCCTGGTACTGCCTCATCAAAATTCGTCTGATTAAGTAAGTATTTTTCATAGGCTTTATTTTCCAAGTTGTTAATGAATACGTTTTTTGTCCATCCGAAACGTTTTGTCATTTTGATATAAAACTCAAGCTATAAATCATCTTTGCATTTTTCCATTATAACAATGTTTTTAGTTCAACTTATTTCTCTCACCATTGGTGCGAGTTTTTGATTATTAATTAAAATTTTATTCATATCTTATTTCTAATATAACTTTAGAATTTTTGTAATATTCTATTTCAATTAATTCATATTGATTTCTTTCTATTTTATTATAAGTATTTTTACTAACTCTAAGTTTTTGATTTTTACCATCCACATTAAAATATATACCCTGTGTTCTTATAGAACTATATAGTGATATATCCGAAGCTTCTAACTGTATAGTTTTAGACCCAGTATATAAATCAAGCCCTATAAAGGTTAAATTAACAATAGCAAATATAAGAAATAATATGCATAGAAAAATACTTTTTAATTTTTTCTGGTTATCTGAATTGTTTTTTTCTTTATACATATAGTAAGATAATAATAAAAAACCTAGAGGACTTATAATTTTTAATACTAAACCAATTGTTCCTTCTCCACTAAACTTAAAATTCAAAGAAGACATTATAGCTCCAAATAAAACTATAAAGTACTTTTTATTATTCATGTTATCCCCTCCATATAAAAAAATAGGATTTCTTTTATTTTTACGTGTCCTGCTCTAGCTGCTGCTGCAAATAAAAATTTTTTAAAATTTCCCACACTTCCCAAGTAAGAAAAATGGAATGATTTTGATAATCGTTTGAGTATAGCTTATAGAGAGACCTTAAATATATGTGATTACCCTGGTTCTGTTGTAGTACTTTCAATTAACTCAATTAAAAAACATGTTCAAATAATAAAAGATAGTAATAAAATTAAAAACAACACTATAATTTTTACAATAAATTAAGTACTTCCTTGTGTTAGATTAACATAAAATGATATCGTTTTACAATGTTGGACCATTTGTCCAATTATATGATCGCAAGACAGCCTCATAAACTCTATCGTCATTTTGAGAATAAACTATTTGATTATGCATTTCCCATAAAGAACCATTTATAATAATTTCCATTAATCCATCGCCATTTAAATCAGCTATCATTCCTAAGTCAACATAATGATAATGTTCTATGTCCGTGTGTTCTAGAATTCCATTTATAAATTCTACTGTTCCTTCTATAGGCCTCATGTCCTGATGTAAAATATGTACACTTCCATCATCATTTTGATAGATAATAGCAGAAAATGTTCCGACTTTATCTTTTTCTCCTTCTCCAATAATAGCTGGAAAACCATTCTCTCCTACTGGACTATTTGCTATCATCAAGTATTCCTCTTTACCATCATTATCAAAATCGCCAATAATCGTCTTGGTGAAATTTGATATTGTATTTTCCATGTTGTTATTTTTAAACAGTATATTAAGTGCTTCTATTCCTTCTTTTGTTGGCTTACCATCAAATGATACCGTTTTAGGGAATAAAATTGATTTTGTATTTGTCACTAATTTGTTATCAACACCCCTATTCCAATCTACTTTTTTATCAGTTTTGAAAATAGTATAAAATTGGGAGTTTGGTATTTCTATTTTGCTAGCTTCAGTTCCCAGTTTTACAGGAAGATTAAAAGTTCTTGGTTCATAATAGCTTCCTTCAACATTATATACTTCACCATATTTTGCTAATTCTTTTTGTGTATCTACATCTTCATAGAAAATTTGATTAATCGGCCATACAATTTGCTTTGATTCACCTATAAACTCATTGTTTTTATAATTGCTTTTATATATGTAGAAAGCATCTTTATCCAATATATCTTTCGCGAAAAAAATGAGTGAATCATCATTCTCTTGCCTTACTATGTTACGCCAACCTTGATAGTCATATCTTGTATTATGTGTGCTATACCAACCCTTATTGTCATAACTTCCAAGAAATAAACCATTAATGAAAAAATATATTGATTCTTCCGTAGCAATATATTTAGGTCTATCCTGCGTAATTACCTCAATTGTATTTTGGTTGTCAGCTTCAAGTGTTGTTTCTTCATTTGATTGAACTGGATTACTCGTATCATTCAAAGTATTTTCTTCACTAGGTTGTCTAATGTCAGATGGCGATGCTGAACAACCAGTTAGATTTATAATTACTGCTGTGATAAAAATAATTACCATACTAAGGACTATCCTATTTTTCAACGTAATCATCTCCTTGTCATATCTCTATTATTAATTTTATTAAATTCACTAGACATATTTTATAATAATTTTCCACTTAAGTCTATTATTTTACACTTTTCATTTATATTTAAGTAGCTTTTGTTCGCGAAACTACAATACATTCATCAAATTCAAAGTTTTTTCTTTTAAAAACTTTTTCTATATCTGAACAAGTTAGTTGACTAATATGAATATGGTATGTTTTTAGTTTTGGCTTTGGTTCCTCAAACCATTTACCTAACCATATGTTCCAAAGCTCAATTTCATTAGAATTCTCTAGATGCTCATCTATATATTGAATAAGCTTTTTTGCTCTATTTTCTGTATACTCCCATTCTAAATATGCACAATGTTTCTTTTGTGTGTTAATATCATCATATATCTCTTCTTTATATAGCTTTCTAATTGATATTTCTCCAAAATTTTTTTCATCATCTATCCACAAAATCACATTAGGTTTATCCCTGTCAAGTGATGGATTCAAGAGGCTCTCTGTAACCTCTATTCCCATTTCTAATGCTTGATTTACAGATAACATTTTTATATGTGGATTCTCAACTTCTATTAGTGGATAATCGCTTGCAATATAAGTAAGTACACTCATCTTACCTCTCCCCTTTTTATAAATTCTAAAATTTTTCTTTACATGATAGAGCATATTAATACTTCCACCACTCATGTTTAACAGGCAATCTATTAAGCTCATATCCGATAATTGATTTTTTTCAGCTATTGGACCTATTATCTTTTTATTTATATCATCACCTATACTGGGTGTTCCTTTTAAAGCAACCATATCTTTAAAAGTTGAACCTTTCGGTATTGCAACAGGTGCATATGGCATCCCATCATATTTATCACTAATGTATTTTATAAAGAGCATTACCAACACATAATCCTTGTACTGGCTTGCATCCATGCCACCTCTTAATTCATCACAGCTTGACCAAAGCGAGCTATATAGCTCTGATTTTTTAATTGCCATTTAGTTAAAGTCCCCCTATTTGTTTAATCTACTATAATTATATTTATACCCAAAGTATATTTCAACAGTATCAAATATTATTTTTATATTATAGGGACTTTATAACCCATTAAAAATTTGTTATTTATCTGTTCTAATTTCAGATACCACTTCATTTACAAAATAGTACATTCTTTTGGTACCTTCCTCAGTTGCTTCATAATTGTATGCTTTATGTTTATTAATCCCTATGTTTTCAGCTTCTTTTGAAGCCTCTATATTTGCACCCAGAAAAACAAACTCCCATCCATATTTCTGATTTTGATGGCTTATCAAATTCTTTACTTTATCATATGTGTACTCCTTACTGGCATTTTCCATCCCATCTGTTGTTATCACAAATATAATCTTTCCAGGTCTATCACTTTCTTTTGTTTTTGATAATCTTTTACCAACATCTATTATTGTTTTTCCTATAGCATCTAATAATGCAGTACTACCCCTGACATAATAATCTTTGTTACTTATTTTACAATCATTTGCTAAAACCCCATTTAGTAATATTTCATACATGTTATCAAAGAGAACAGCCGTAACAATTGTTTTACCTTTTAGTCTGCTTTGTTTTTCAATAAAAGTATTAAATCCTGATATTGTTTCACTTTCCAATCCAGCCATTGAACCACTTCTGTCAAGAAGAAAGATAATTTCTGTTAAATTATTATTCATTTTTTTCATCCTTTCTATGTTGATTATGATATAATAATATCTGAAATCGGTTTTTCTTTGGTCGCCTGTCAAGCGACATTCTAAAATTTTGGGGGGCAACTAAGTGTTTGATTATTCATTACTTATTCAATTAAAAGAATATATTGGTTATCATATTTATAATCAAAGACCATCAATTTTAAAAGAAGTACGACAAAATGATTCATATTATGATTGTTTTCCTCATTTTGAGCTAGAAAATTATATTAAAGAAAATAAAAAAGAAGCATTTAATCGTGTACTATTTAATTTTATTGATAAAAAGGGACTTTGTGATTCTGAAGTATACAAAAAAGCTGGGCTTGACAGAAGACACTTTTCAAAAATCCGTTCAAACTCTGCCTATAGATTATCAAAAAACTCAGTGATTGCTCTTTCATTAGCTCTTGAGCTAGAAAAGGAAGAAACTGATAGGCTCTTGTGTGCTGCTGGATTTTCATTTTCAGACAATGATATATTTGATTTGGTAATTCAATTTTGTGTTGATAAGAAAATATTTAATATAGATGATGTAAATCAAGCATTAGATCACTATAATTTAAAACCTTTAGCTGGAACATGTGATTGATATTATGAAAATGTTTTGTTAATAGCTCCTCATTCGGTGTATTAATTTATTCTCTAATTAAAGCACAAGTATCTGATATATCAGTATTGTAATCATTGCTATGTATGTGAAAAGGAGCTGTTGTCATACTAGATTATTTAAGTAAAGAAACAGCTCTTTTCAATAAAATTTTGATATCTTTTTTTAAAACTCTCTCAATTTGTTTATCAAGTTCATCCCTGTCTACAACCAAACTCCCGTCCATATT
Organism: Acetivibrio alkalicellulosi; assembly: GCA_008125075.1. Classification (GTDB taxonomy): domain Bacteria; phylum Bacillota; class Clostridia; order Acetivibrionales; family Acetivibrionaceae; genus Herbivorax; species Herbivorax alkalicellulosi. Next base: position 2,886,932 of record VLTH01000002.1, read on the forward strand.
TCTTAATAATCAAACTTCCATAAACTCTAACATCATTGTTAATAAAAGTAATAATTTGATCTTTAAAAGAAAATAACTTGAATCCTTCGACAGTGGTTTGTTCATTGTTCTTCCAATTTGCTTCATTATAGAATCTTTTAAAACCTTTTCCTGATTTATTTGTCTGTTTACAAGGTTTACCATCTATCTAAAAGTGCGTTGTTTGAATCTTAATTAATTTTTACGTATAAAAAAATATATTAAAAAACACATCATTTTGCTTTTATTTTCAATCCTTTGTGCAACCATAATGGTTGTATATTAACTCTTCATATTCTTTACTTACTGGTAAGGTAACGTCAAAATCAGGGCACTTTCGAATACTATCTATTGGTATACTTACAGAAATCTGTTTTTGGTGCCAACTTATAAATTTAATCCATTCTGGAGCAATAAGAACTTTTTTATTGTCTAGATCTTTTATCGTATCTAATACCATGTATCGAATTAACCAGTTTTCATCATCTACTATAAAATCACTAACATATCCTAAATCGCTGTCATTGGCTGAAACTTTATATCCTGTAACCTCTTCTGTACTCCTTATACCTTCATCTTTCACTTCATTATCTTGGGTGATTCCTCTATCTTCAATTTGATAAAAAATAGGTTGTGGACTAAATCCCATATTAGCATTTCCTATTAAATAACCGTTTCCTGTCCAATAATACGGCCAGCTATAATAATTTGCAAGCTTCTCATCGTTTTCCTTTGATATCGGTTTGTCCGAATCTATATGAGGACTATTCTTAACTTGATCCATTGTCAACGAAACATGAAATTTCTTGTCAGTAAAAGTAGGTTTTTCAAATGACAATGGTGATATAAGTACCTGACGACCAAAAAGCCAAAAGCCTGTCTTATCAACAAGATATCTAATAACCCAGTTTCTTTCATCAAAATAAAAGTCATTTACTTTTCCTATCTCACCATCTTTTGCTGCTATTTTGTATCCTATCATTTCTTTTAAACTTCTTAATAACATTTTCATCACCCCTTAGTTTTTTATAAATACAATCAATAGTTGCAATATGTTTTTTTAGCTTCTTCTATAATTTGCTATCATATTCTTTTAGTTATCAAGCTTTTTTTTAACCACTACGTCTTTTTTTTAATTATCATCTTTATAACCTCCTCGTATAATAATATCATACACAACACATTAGTGTTCGTGCCTTAAGTATTTCAGTATCCAGTATTTAACTGGAAAATTCAATTCACATCAAGCATAGCAATTAGTTTTCTTTTCAATAACAAACACGTAGGCCGTGCGCTATTTTGAGTAGCGAAGCGAAGCAAAATTATATTTACAACCGAGATAACCTGTAGCATTATTAATATGTAAAGTTAATATGGGACAAGCTTTCGTCCTCCTTGCGGTTCGTCCGCTTTTTAAGAGTGGTTCCTACACCAGATTTGCCTTTTCTAACGCGAAATCTGCGTTGTCACAGTATTGACCCCTTGCAGCAGAGGAACGAGGTCTTTATTGTTATGCGCTCATTGCGAGGGTGCTACACAATCTGGTTGCTAGGGTTATCTCAAATTAACCTTTACTTTACTAGTCTCTCACACAGAAAGGAGGTGCTATACAATGAACAAGCTTTATGTCGGCATGGATGTAAGTCAAAATGATGTCAAGGTATACATACTCGACCTAGAAGGTAATGAAGCTATTAAACGCTTCGCTGTTGATAACACTCCAATAGGTGCAGAAGTAATTGCAGCCAACATTTTGGATTGCTGTAAAAAGTTAAACATCAACAAGGTTTTTGCAGGACTTGAATCAACTTCAGTATATGGGTGGCCACTCCAGTTCTATCTGGCAGATCATCTTGGACTTAAAGCCTATGATCCTATGATCATCAGCTTTAATGCCAAGATTATTGAAGCTTCAAGAAAAGAGAGAGAAGAAAGAATAAAAGCAGATATTGAGGCTGGAAATTTCAAGCAAACAATATATAAAGAACGCAAAAAGAAGCTTGCTTTACCAAACACTAAAAGTATTTATGGTGGAGTGGATGCAGAACTGAAACAAAGACAAGATGTGGCAGAAGATTTCGTGGTTGTTTATCGACAACTGTTGCCAAACATTTTGAATAAGTTAAGCAAGATAAAAGACTACAGAAATATTAGAAAAATAAAGCATAAGATGACAACATTGATGGCATATGGAATTTTGCTATTTGTATATCAAATTGGTTCTAGAAGAAAAGCAAACAGAGATTTGTCAAAGGATATATTTTTCGAAAATCTCAATGCAATATTTCCTGAATTTGAAACTATGCCACATGCAGATACATTGGCAAGGCTTCTTGAAAATATTGAAGTTGAGCAAATACAGGAATGTATGATTGAACTTTTTAAAGATTTAATTGGGAGAAAAAAGTTTCAGAATTATTTAATAAATAAGGGTTTCCTGATTGCAGTAGATGGAACACAAAAGTTTTACAGGGATTATTGCTGGGACGAACGTTGTCTTGAAAGAAAAGTTGGAAAAGACAATCAAAGTAAACAATTTTATGTTTATACTCTTGATTCTGTGATTGTATTAAACAATGGAACAACACTACCCTTTATTACTATATTTTTAAAAAATGAAGATTATGTAGAAGGAGAGAAAAAATAAGATTGTGAGCTTAAAGCTTTTACAAGAATGGCGGAAAAGATCAAAAAGATCTTTAGAGGTATACCACTTACATTGGTACTAGACGGATTATATTCATGTGGACCTATATTTGAAATTTGCAGAAAAAACAAATGGGACTTTATGATTGTCTTTAAAGCAGATTCAATACCAGAACTTTGGCATGAAGCTCTTGGTTTAATTGATATTGATAAAAATTGCCGAATTCGGGTTATATGGGGAGATAGAGAGCAAAATTATTTCTGGGCTAATGAAATTGAATACGAGTATGGTGATAAAAAGCGTAAAAGCATTCTTGTAAATGTTGTTTTATGTTATGAAATATGGGAAGAAAATCATAGAAATAGTACACAGAAAATAGAGAAAAAAGAGACTCGGTATGCTTGGATTTCATCTAAGCCACTAACAGAAAAGAATGTGTTTACAAGATGTACAAAATTAGCAAGAAAACGTTGGAATATAGAAACAAATATACTGGTTGAAAAACACCAGAATTATTGGTTGGAATACTGCTATTCACATAAATGGAATGCCATGGAAGGTTTTCACTATCTAATGAGAATAGGCCATTTTATCAATGTTATGGCTATGAATAGTGAAATTTTAATTGAGAAAGTCTTACAAAGAGGGATTAGAGGTTTTATTAATGATATAAAAACAGCATGTTCTGGTGCCTTATTGGATAAGCAAAGAATACAAGCTATAATTGAGAGTAAAAAGCAGTGGAGGTTAGTGTCTTAAAAGAAAAAATATTAGTAAATACATAACTTATAACCTAAAATATCAAATAAGTCTTATTTGTTGCGTCTAAAAATAATAAGTAGATGCATTTGCATATACTAAACTTAAATAGAAGTATCAAAAAAAATATCTTAATTTAACATTTATGGTTCGTTATATAAAAAACTAAAGAATTATTCTATGATAAAAAAAGTTTATGCTTCAGCTATGAATTTATGGTAGGAAACTTGTTAATAATTATATATCATGCTAAACTAAAAAGGGTGTTTTTTAACATACATATTGAGGAAAAGGAGAACTGAATTATGGAGACTATAGAGCCAGTAGGGTGTCCTATTTGTAATGGAACTACAAATAAATTTATTGGAAAGCCAAGTATTCCCCAAAAATTTGTTAGTTATATACGAAAAGAGTATAAATCATTTTATTGCAAGGAGTGTAAATACTTTTTTGTTTCACCTGATATAGATTTAACAGAAAAAGAGTGGAGCAATATGTATGCAGAAGGTTACTTTTGTGACTCTATGACAAATTGGTGGAAAAATAAAAGATTTAAAGAAAGAACTAGGGTGCTAAAACTATTTAAAAAATTCTCTTCATTTAATGGGTTAAATTTTCTTGAAATAGGTTGCGGAGAAGGCTATATGTTAATCGACGTAAATAAAACAGAATTGAATACTTATGGGATTGATGTTTCCGATAACAGAGTAACTGAAGCAAAAGACAATAGAATTAATTTTGAGGTAGGCAATTTGTTAGAGAAAAATTATGAAAGTGAGTTTTTTGACTTTGTTTACATGGATTCGGTATTAGAACATGTACCAGATCCTGTGAAATACATGAATGAAATAAAGAGAATTTTAAAGAAAGACGGCTTGTTATATTTGGCAGTACCTAATGAAAACGCTTTGATCTTAAAATTTAGATCATTAGTATTTAAATTAACAGGTAAAAAGAGTGAAGCAGCAAGTTACAAACCATTTAAACACCCTTACCATATTAATGGTTTTACTAAAGGTTCCTTACTACAATTATTAAAAAATAATAAATTCAATGTACTTAAATATCGAAACTATGCAGGTTGGTACGAATTCTTAAAGTATGAGTTTATGTCTAAAGGTTTTATTAAAAACGCTCTACTGTTACCTGTTCATATTGTAGCTATACCATTGAGAATGCAGTTCTATCAAGATGTAATATGTATAAAGAAGTGAGATATTCCAGAAGTCATATAGAACGAAGTGTAGGCATTGTTTTCGATGACTTACCTAAGCAAGGAAAAGATTATAACCAATCTTTGAAATTTTTTAGATTGAGATGGTCTCAAAAAAATAAATCCTATCTGAGCATTAAGGATTTATTATGAATCAAGCATTAGAAATGGGAGTAGAGGTTACAAAGATTCTCTTGAATCCATCACTTGACAGGGATAAACCTAACATGATTTTGTGGATAGATATTTAAAAAAATTTTGGAGAAATATCAATCAGACATTCATGCGCAAAAAGTTCACCAACAAAAGATTATATTGCAAATGAAAGTCTCTGCGTATGTGCATGTTTTTGAAGCAAACAAATTGTGCACATTCTAGATGAGTTGAAGCAACTAATAAAACTATAAGAATAAATTTTTATAGATATTCACCATCATAGAACCACCTAGCACCACAGAACCCCAGTACCAAAGGGTGCATTTAATTTATGTGAAGAATAAAAAACCATGTTTAAAAGTTCCATTGAAAATAGACAAAAGAATAGTCTAAGATACCCATGTGAAATCAAATTAAAGGGGGGTTCTTAGACTATGATTAAAAATATCGATACTATTGTATCAAAAAACATAGGTGAAATGGAATGGGTATTAAAGGAATTTGCTAAAGAAGCTGTAAAGCTTGATGATAAAGGTGAGCTTACAATAACTACTTTAGAAAAATTAGCAGGAAAAACAATAAAATCGCTTATTCAGATAGTGTTATTAATGATGGGTGGATTTTTAAGCAACGTTGTAAGAAGTGAGGTTAATAGAATTTGTTCCTGTGGGAAGAAAATGGGCATATCCAAAAGAGATGTTACAACTCGCATACTATCTATGTTTGGATATGTTCCTGTAACAAGAGATATGCTGTTTTGCAGAAGGTGCCGGAAAGGACAGGGAGTTTTTGATAAAGAGCTTGAGATATATGGAGAGCACAGAATAACAAAAGGAATGACAGAAATAATGACATATATGTCTCAATTAGTTCCTTCTTTTGAAAGAGCTACTGAAGCAATAAAAAAGCTGTTAAATATTGAAGTTAGCCCTACGCAAGCACAGATAATATCTGAAGAAGTAGGGAAAAGAGTATTTGAAAAAAGAAAAACTAAAGCAGAATTAGCATATGAAAGACCTGAAGATGCAGCACCACAGGAAGTAGTAAAAATTTAAAAGAGGGACGATTATATATTCTTACAGATGGATCACAGTTAAATACAAGAACAGAAAACAATAAAGGCTCAACATGGAAAGAAATGAAGCTAGGTCTAGTTTTTAAAGACAGTGATGTTATAAAAAGAAAGATGGAAGCCAAAT
>VLTH01000002.1:2893023-3090908 GCA_008125075.1 Acetivibrio alkalicellulosi
CATAAATGGAGGCCAGTATATAGCAGCTCTTAGAACTAAGCATGAGAGTAATAAGTGGGATGATGTAGTGGAAGAAATTTTCGCATCTTAGTTTTAGTAAATGCTTCATGGAAAATATTACATCAAAATATTGGATGAGTATATCCATTTTCGTTACCACAATATTCTTTCATGTGAAAACTATACTTCTAATGTAAAGCAGACGGAAATGTTACAGAATATGTGTCAGATATAATTTATGCACCCAGTACCAAATATACAGCTTGACATTACTATTTCCTTAATATACAATAAACATTACTATGTACATAGATAAAAAACTTAGTTGATTACAAACAAAAAACTTTAATTTTATGGGAGGAAGTATGATGAAAAAATCAGATTTTTTAAAAACCACTATTTGTATTTTAATCATATTATCTATTGGACTTATAAACGTACCAATGTATAGTTTTTCACAAGAGGATTCAAATGATTCCCAGATAACTGCATTTAGGATTGTTTATGGAGACCTAAACGGTGACGGTAGAGTTAATAGTATTGATTTAACAATATTGAGAAGATATTTATTAGAAATTATTGATATTAATGATATTCCAATATCTAACTTTTCTATCGTAGCTGATTTAAACGGCGATGGTAGAGTTAATACTACTGATTACACACTACTGAAAAGATATTTATTAGGTATTATTGATATTTTCCCTGTTGAAGAATCTAATTCTAGTGATTTTGTTACTTACAATGTTGGTATGAATGGTTTAGTTCATGGAAAAGTAATCGAAGTTGATCCTCGTCTGCTTAGAAATGAGATTGTTAATCAAAGATATGTCCAAGGTGACTATGTTAATGGTACTTTTTTTGGCTCTCAAAATGATCAGGTAGTATCAGTTGGTGCCATGGTGAATAATGGAGTTTTAATAGCCAGGAGATTGGAGCATGATAATGTTGCTAGAGGGACATTTATTGTCTATACTAATGGTACTGTAAGTGTAAAAAACATAACAGATATAGACAAAGAAGAAAATTTATCCGGTATAAGGTTTGCAACAACAGGGTTTAATTTATTTCCTTTAAATTTGCAGGGTGAGTGGTGGCCAACTTCTTATGCTGATGCTACCTTCAGGACTGTGCTAGGTTACAATCCTACTATAAACAAAGCTATGATTTTTTCTTTTAGCACCAGACAAACATCTGCTAATCAAGCAATTCAAATTCTTCAAGGTTTGGGTTGTACTATGGGGATAGGTCTAGATGGTGGTGGATCAACTGGTGCAAGATTTAATGGGGAAAACCTCAGAACTCCAGGGAGAGTCATTCATAATGTAATAAGATGGAATTAGTGGGAAATTTTTAGCTTAACAGCTTTAAAATTATCTTATTATTAGATGTTCTAATTATTAATTTAAAATTGTGTTTAAAGAGGCTGTAAGTAGAATTTTGTATATTAGCAAACTACTTACAGTCTTTTTTAGTACTTTTAAAAACTGACAAAGGACAAACTATTAAAAAACTATAGCTTCTATCATTGTGACTATAGGAGGATGTACTGTATAAACTTTATTTTTTTATGTGACGAATATATCGTAAAAAAAACTGTCTATATAAAAGAAGGCCTTCATTCTACAGTGAAAGGGGGATGCACATGGAGGACTTGCAAATTATAGAGCTGTACAATGCTCGTATTGAAACCGCCATTAGCGAAACCGACAGCAGATATGGTCGGATGCTCCATAGTATTGCGTCCAATATCCTGTCAAATCATTGGGACAGCAAAGAAATTGTCAATGATACTTTCAGAAAGGCATGGAATACCATTCCACCAAAACAGCCGAAATCTCTGGGTGCATACCTTGGGAGAATGTAAATGATAATATGAAAATGCACAAAAATTATAAAGTAAAAGTGCACAATTTTGTGCACTTTTTGCTGGTAATTAAAGAGTTTAAAAGTTACCATAGCAAAACATTTAATGGAAAGGGTGTGCATTTTAGTGAATTTTGAATGTGTCAATCAAACAGAAACTGAGATTGAAAAATGGGAGGGGGTTATTAAAAGGTGTGAACAACATGAAGGTCACTTTGAAATTATGATTGAAAGTCGGTCAAGTATAATGGTGCTATTTGGAAGGACTTCAAGAGGTGGGTTTGCTTGCATTCCTGATTTTGGTGCTGGATGTCACTTAGTCGACTTAAAAAACAAATTTTGGAATACAGAAAAATTAGTTGAGGTATTAGGAAAAGCTGATGGAATAACTGTTGCAACTGCTTTGTACACTTTAGCTGATTTTATCAAAGATTACTAGTATAATTGTACCTATTCTTAGATAAGAAAGGGGTACAAAATGAGAAAAGATGTATTAAATCAAGTTAACAAATTAAGGGGGAATGGATTATTGAACAAAAGTGAACTAGCAAGAAGGTTTGGGTGTAACAGAAGGACTGTTGATCGTTATCTTAAAGATTTTGAAACAAAAGGTATAAAACGTGAATATTCATCAATACTTGATGAATTTAAAAGTATCATTCAAGAAAAAGTTGATACATATGGAGCATCATCAATGGCTGTATTCAAATTCATACAGAAAAAAGGATATGCAGGAGGATATTTAACAGTCAATAATTTTGTAAAAAAACACAAGGATGAGGAGATTAATAAAGCAACTATCAGATTTGAGACGACTCCAGGATTACAGGCACAAGTTGATTGGAAAGAAAAGTTAACTATGATTAATCGTAAGGGCGAAACATTTGTTGTTAATATTTTTTTGATAGTTCTTGGATACTCCAGATTGAAGTTTACTAAATTAACATCTGATAAAAGGCAGAAAACCTTATTTGAATGCATGTTTGAAGCCTTCAGATACTTTCAAGGTATACCACATGAAATACTTTTTGATAATATGAAAACAGTTGTTGATAGACATAAATCAACATTTAAAAATGTTGTAATAAATGATACATTCAAAATATTTGCACAAGATGCTGGTTTTGAAGTATTAACGTGTAGGGCATATAGAGCCAAAACCAAGGGGAAAGTGGAAACTTTGGCAAAACTTGTAGACAGGTTAAAGGTATATAATGGAGAATTTGATACATTTGAAGAACTAGAAAGAATAGTAGAAGACTTTAATAATGATATTAACAATGAGATATCTCAAGCAACAAACGAAAAGCCATTTGATAGGTTTAAAGTAGAAAAAGAGTATCTAAGTCCTTTGCCAACGACGGATCTTCTTCTCTCTTATTTCCACCACGAAAAAGAGTATAAGGTATATAAAGATTCCATGATTAACTATAAAGGACAAAAATACTCTGTGCCAACAAGGTTTATAGGTAAGTATGTCAATGCCTATGAGGTAGAGGATATTATCAATATATATTATACAGAAGATTTAATAGCAAGTCATCCAAAATCAGAAAAGCTTTTTAACTACACGAAAGACCATGCAATTGAAATTCTTAAATCAGACGCTCTAAAGGGCTGGGATGAAAGCTCTGTAGAAGACTTTGTAGAAAATAATCTAAGGAGAATGGATATTATTTTAAATTAAGATATATCCAACATAATCTAAAGTGTATTTTTGCAATTATAGTATAGATGATTTCTAATATTTTCTTATCTTGTAGGATCTTTTTTAAAAATATTAAAGGTAAAATTGATATCTCAGAGACACCTGATTCAACTGGAAAAAGATAATATAATAATTGTGCACTTTTATATTATAAAAAATGTGCACTTTTATCTTGACATTTTCAGAGAATAACTCGCAATCTTTCTATCAATCGCTGGCATGAACAAAAAGCAAAAAAGCGCTATAGCGGAGCAGAAATGCTACTTTCGGAGCTTAGCAACTGTGTTCCCAGTTCTGAAACTGTAGAGACTGAAATAAAAACAAAGGAATTGGTTCAGGCAATTAACCACTGGCTAGGCGCTCTACCTAAAGATGATCGTGTACTTTTCTTGCGGCGTTATTGGTTTGGAGATGCAGTAAAGCATCTTGCCAAAGAATGTGCAACATCGCCTAACAAGCTGGCAGGTCGCTTGTATCGATTGCGTCAAAACTTGAAAAAGGCTCTTGAAATGGAGGAGATTTCTCTATGAAAGAAAAGAAAATCTTTGATGCTTTAACTGAAGTACGAGAAGAATATATTGAAGAAGCAAGAAAAACGAAGCTTCAAAAACAGTCTGTCAGTTGGAGAAAATGGTCAGCTATTGCTGCTTGCGCAGTTGCGGTCATCATCATTAGCGGAGTACTAGTAATACAAAATCCCTTTCCTTTTGGTGGCAATTTAAGAGGAGGCGGCGTAGGACGTAATCAGAGTAATATTTTTATGTCTTATGCAGGACCCACATTCCCTTTAACCTTAAGTAAAGAGGATAACACGATAACTGCCATTCGTAACATTTGCTATGATTTTTCTCTACTGGGTGATAATAGTGTTCGTGTTTGGGGCGCTAATATAGAGGATAGCTACACACTTAGCAATTCTTCAACAGAAGAAAAAACTATTAAAGCTATTTATCCTTTTACCGGAAGCTTTGAGGATCTACAAGAACAGATGCCTACCATTGCTGTAAACGGGCAGGAAGTGTCACCTACACTATACGCAGGCGGATATTCTGGAGGATTTACAGGTGTTTATGGTACAGACGACTTAGAAGACAGTTCAAATATTTTACAACTAAATAACTGGGAGGGCTACAAGGCTCTTTTAGAAGATGGAAGTTATAAAAGCAATGCTTTTAAGCCATATCCTGTTCTGTCTCAGCAGGTAACAGTTTATACCTTTACCGATTTTGAATCCCCTGAAGAGTACAGTGCTGCTACACAAGCCATATCCTTTACCATTGACCCAGATAAAACCACCATTTTACAGTATGGTTTTGAGGGAAGAGAATTTGGTAATGACGGTTTTCGAAGATATAGTTATTTTGTACCTAATGGAGTAATGAGACGCAATGAGACAAAGATGTTGATTGTAATTGGTGATGATATCTTAGATTATACCTTGCAAGGTTACAAAAATGGCGCATGTAAAGTGGAAAATGAGCTTGAAGGAGTATCGGCAACCGTTACACGAAAAGAGAGAGTTCTGTATGATGTGATGGGTGAGCTCATTGATAGTTTCAACGATAATTTCTTTAATCAATATGGATATGAAAACACCCTTGCTGTATCAAATGAGATGTTCCTTGGTGCTACTTCAGAGTTTATGGTTCACTACGGTTTGATTTCCAAGTCGGCTCGTGACCGCTACAAATATGGAATGTTAGAAGATATCCTCTCAGAAACTAAAAATTTGCGCCGTGTATTCTACTTGGAGTTTGAGGTAATGATTCCTGCTGGTGGAAGTGTTTTAGTTACAGCAGATATGTATAAAAATCCAAGCTACGACTTTAATTTCGCTGGCTCTAATAACAAAGGTATACAAAGTTACGATATGGTGACCCAATTAGGAAGCAACTTATATTTTGATGCATTGACAGCAGAGTTAACCTCCCATGATCACATCGTAATTGTTGGTCAAAATTATGGTTTCAACTTAGGTAAAGGGATTAGCAAAGTAGAACTAGATCCTACACAAGAGCATTACTATTTAGAGATAAGGCCAGTGGAACAATAGAAATAAATGAATGAGAGGCGAATATAAATGAAGAGAAGTAGAAAGTTTATTGGAGTTTGCGTAATATTAGTGATTATTATTGTAAGTTTGATTTGGTGGAATACACCAAGTTCAATCATTGACATTGCACCTTCAGATGTATCTAAGATAAATTTTTTTGACGGTAATACAGGCAACTCAATTACAATAACAAATCCCAAAGATATTGAACATATTATCCAAAACCTTAATATGGCAAGGCTGAAAAAAGAAAAGCTTTCTATAGGGTATATGGGATATTCCTATAAAACAACCATCTATAAAATTAATGGTAGTGTGTATAAGGAACTAATAGTAAATTCAAGTGATACTATCAGGCGAGATCCATTTTTTTATCGGGACAATTCAGAAAGCATAGATTACAAATTTATACAAAAATTGTTTGATAAAAATATGGAGTAAAATTATATTAAGCTTGCATATTAATTTAGTAAAAGGCTATTTGTATACTCTATAAAATGCTAAAATATTTTGTTGCAAAAAAGCTTCTACACTGGTCTTAAGTGTGTTAGTATTAATTATAGTTATAGATCAAGGAGGCTGCAAATTTGTCTACACCCAACAACAATAAAAACATACCTTTGAGAGATAAATTAGGTTATGGTATAGGTAATTTTAGCACTGGCGTAGCTATACAAATAGTTGGAGCTTATCTGGTTTTCTATTCTACTGCAATATTAGGATTGCCAGGTAGTCTCGTAGGTCTGGCTATAAGTTTAAGTATTATATGGGATGCACTAACAGACCCTCTTATGGGATATTTATCTGATATCACTATTTCAAAGATTTTTGGTAGAAGGCATCTATACCTTATTATTGGTTCAATAGGAATTGCAACAACCAATTATTTCACTTGGAATATTAGTTCTAGCTTAGATTTTAGGATAAAATTCTTATTGATATGTGTTTATATTATTCTTCTTAAAACATCTATGACAATCTATGTAACTCCTTATACTGCTTTAGGAGCTGAAATGTCTTGTGATTACAATGAACGGACGTCCATCCAAGCAAGCAAGACCATTTTTTTTCTTCTTGGTTTAGCCTTTGTATCAGTTGCTGGAATGTATTTATTTTTTAAACCTACTGATGAGTATATAAAGGGTCAGCTAAATCCCCAATCATATAGTGATATGGGGATGGTGTCTTCAATTGTCATTTTACTTTCTACCTTTTTTTGTTATATTTCAACCATGAAGTATATACCTATCCTTAATAAGTATCAAATACAGGTTGAAAAAAAGAGCAAATTTTCAATTCTCGTTGAGTCTTTTAAGAGTACATTGAGTAACAGTGCATTCAGATACGTTGCTCTATGTTACATGTTTAACAATGTGGCCTCTGCACTTTTAAGTAATATGGGGTTACATGTATTTACTTACACCTTCTTTCTTAATAGCCAACAAATCGCCAGTATAATAGGCGTACAGTTTTTTGTATGTATTGTGTCCCAGCCTATTTGGAGTATCATTTCAAAAAAGCTTGATAAAAAGGCTTCCATCATCTTAGGATTAATAATATGTATAATAAGTAGCATAATATTCGCAATCATTGTAGCTTTGAGAGATTCTGTAATTGGAGTACCTTTGTATTTTTTCCCATATGCTATAATCATAGGATTTGGTACTGGAGGCTTATTTACTTTACCATTATCGATGGTAGCAGATACTATTGACCTAGATGAGCTAAACTCTGGTCGTAGATCAGAAGGTGTCTATTATGGATGTTTAACTTTATACTATAAGTGTTCCCAGGCTATTACAATATTTATAGTTGGTCTTATGCTGGATTTGGTAAAATTTGATGCTTCTCTGCCAGTTCAGCAAAAAACAACACTCATATCTCTTGGTATGATTCTTGCAATTGGATCTATGGTAAGCTTTATTTTATCATGGCTAAGCATTAAAAAATATTCCTTGACTAAAGAAAATGTTTTAAGTATTCAAAAACAAATTCTAGAACGGAATACTACTGACAATCTAAGTGAACTTGTTTAGAATTGTTGAAAACATAAGTTCCACTACTATTTCACTACAGGTCTTATTTGATGCCAAATACGCCCAGTGAAAAGTGGTAGTAATAGTCCTTAATTAAAGCTAAACATTGGGGCTTCATCAGGTAGAGAAATTACTCTACCTGACGATTAAAATAAGATTAACCCTCAATGATTTTACTTCATCCTAACTGGTAATTTGATGTTATATCTCTAATATATTTTAGCCATAAAGCCTTTCTGGTTTACTGTTCTTACTTTTTACTATAAGTATAATAATAACAACTATTACTAATATCATTATAGCAGTACACAGTGCAATAATTCTAAATATTTTCATGCCTCTGATCTTTGACTCCACTCTGTTTCTGTTTTCACTAACCAATTGATTAGAAGGGTTAATTGCAAGTGACTTTTCAAATTCAGCAAGAGCCTCATCAAGCCTACCTAAACTTTCAAGTACTAATCCCTTATTATTATATGCTTCAAAACTTTCAGGATTTATTTCAATGGCCCTATTAAAACTCTCTAAAGCTTTATCATACTGATTAATGGCATGATAAATATTACCTTTACTAACATATGCCAGCTCATTTTCATTATCTAATTCAATTGCATTACTTGAATATTCTAAAGCTTCCTCATATTTTCCTAAATTATACAATGCGCCACTCATATTTGTACTAATCATACTTAATAACTTTTGATCATTATAACCTAAACTAAATGCTTCTTCACAAACCTCTATACTTTTGTCAGGTTGACCCTTTTCAGTATATGCGTGGCTTAAATTTACATATGTTTTTAAAATCATATTTTTGTCACTAGGATTACTTTCAAGTACTCTCTTACAATCCTCTATAGCTTTATCATAATTTTTTAGATTAATATATGCAATGGATCTGTTAAGAAAGCCTAAATAACTGTCTGGATCAACTTCAATTACCTTGTTTGCTATCCCTAAAGCTTCTTCATTTCTTCCTAATTCTATCAAGGCTTTGCATTTATTTATATACCCTTCTGGTAAATCTGGATTAATCTCAATTGCCTTCAAAGCAACCTCTAATCCCTCCTCATATCTTTTGAGCTCAATTAATGATAAGGATTTATTTATATAAATCTTAAAACTACTTTGAGGATTGTTAAATTGATTTAGTTCTATTGCCTTTTTGCAAATTTCAAGGGCTTCCTCATGTTTTTTCAACTCGTTTAAGAAATAGGCCTTATTTATATGTGCTGCAGGATTTGAAGGGTCTATTTCAATTGCTTTTATTATCAGTTCATAAGCTCCCTCAACATCATCTTTATTATTAAAGATTAAGCTTTTATTTATGTATGCATCTACGTTCTCAGGGTTTAATCCAATGGCTTTTTCACAAAATTCCAACGCCTCATCAATTTTTTTCATTTCAATTAAAACGGCAGCTTTTATTGAATATACATATGATAAAAAATAGTTATCGGTATTTAATTCTATTGATTTGTCTAAACTTTCAATTGCCTCCTCAAATCTTTCTTTGCCAAATAAAGCAGCACCCTTTATGAAGTGGGCATACATGTTTCTTGGAGACAGCTCAATTGTTTTATTTGCAGCATCTAAGGCTTCTTTGTACATACCTAAGTCATAACAAGTTGCACTTTTGTTAAGATATGCATCCACATAGCGAGGATTAATTCTAATTGCATTATCATATTCAGCTATTGCCTCTTCAAATCTTAAAAGATTGTACAATGCCAGCCCTTTATTATAATAAACATCTGGTTCATTAGAATTGTATTCTATTGCTTTATCGTAGAATTCAATTGCTTCTAAATAGTTACCAGCTTCAAATTGCAAATTCCCTTTATTAAAGTTATCAAAAAAGGAATTGGCATACGAAGTACAGTAAAGTGTTAGTAAAACCGTTATTATAACGCTTGATAATATTAGTATTTTTTTTGAATTTTTCATTTTTGACTCCCTTTATTTGTTTTTTAGTATGATTATAGCATATACAATTAGGAGCTTCAATCAGTTTGTAATTACTGGAATAAAGAACTTAGTTCTTAAGTTAACTTAATCTATGTTTAATTTTAAAGAAAATGTAGGTATTAAATTACGTAATTATTTGTATATAGATGTCTGTTTTTCTTGCAAGCATAGGAAGAGTTTGATAAAATGTATTATATAAAAAATGGTAGAGTTTTGACATGTCTTTGGATCAGTAATAAGACCTATATTTTAGTGTATTGAATATATTAATTATACGAACAGATAGGAATGCTGTGGGTTGAAGTTTAATCTTAATAAAACTTTTAAAGTGCTAAATAAAAAAGAGGGGCTAAAAGGTGCTATAAAAGATCTTTTTTCAAACGATTATAAGTATGTAAAAGCTGTTGATGGAATTTCTATGAATATTGGAGTAGGAGAAATAGTTGGTTACATTGGGCCAAATGGAGCTGGCAAGTCAACAACAATTAAAATGATGACTGGAGTTTTAGAACCCACTTCTGGCAAAATTCTTATAAATGGAAATATTCCCTTTAAAAAAAGAATTATTAATACCCAAAATATAGGTGTTGTTTTTGGTCAAAGAACCCAGCTGTGGTGGGCATTACCCCTAATAGAGTCTTTTAAAATGCTTAAGTCTATTTATAAGATTGATGATGACACTTATAACAACAATTTAAAGCTTTTTAATGAATTAGTTGATATTAGTTCACTATATTTAAAACCTATAAGACAAATGTCATTGGGTCAAAGAACTCTATGTGATATTTTAGCTGCTTTTTTACATGATCCAAAAGTAATATTTCTTGACGAGCCTACAATTGGACTTGATGTTTCAATAAAAAGTAAAATAATGACTCTTATTAAAGAACTTAGTAAAAGGAGAAAACTACTGTAATACTAACTACACATGACATTGGAGATATAGAGGCTCTTTGTCATCGTGCAATAATAATTGATAAAGGTAAAATAATTTTTGATGGGTCAATCAAAAATTTGGGGCGAGTAAGACAAAATCTCAACATTAGGCTATTATCCATTTAGTTGAGCTGTTTTTACGCGCAAAACTTCCGATTGACCCCTTTAAGAACCGTCCCCATTTTTCTCTGTTTCTTCACAAACTAATAAAAAACATTTATACTATAATTATAAAAACCTAAAAGGAGGGAAACAATGTTTCAGTTTATCAGAAGTATAAAAGGCCCTGAATTTTTAGTTATATACTTTATATATTCTTTCTTTATTACTTTGCTGTCGTTTCTTTTTTTAAAAGCATCCAATGTTCGTTATCCTTTATCGCCAAATAAGTATAAAATAAATGCCTATCATTTAACTGTTCTAAATCATCATGGTAATATTCCACATTTGTTGGAAACTATTTTATTTAAACTTTGGATTGAAAAATATTTAGATATTAGTATTGTATCAGGAAAGTTAAGTATTAATAAAACTGAAAAACCTATAGATGATCTCTTACATGAAGAACTAGAAGTTTATAATTCCATTAAGAATTCTTCTGATTACACGGATATAATTACAACCAAACAGATAAAAACTATAATTAAAAATTTTAGTTATAAACTTGAGAATGAATTAATATATTCAGGTGTACTTAAAAGTGAAAAACACCTTAACCACGAAACATTAGTTTTAGTAATTTCTTATGTAATGATGATTTCTTTAGGGGCTGTGAAATTGTTTATGGGAATTGCAAATAATAAACCTGTAGCTTTTTTGATTCTTCTGATGGTGCTATTTAGTGTTGTTTTTTTTAAAATTCATAAAACCTCAGAATTTACTAAGAAGGGCAAGGATTTTGTTGATAGAATGCATTCAAAATGCTCTTGGCTTGCTTACTATAATAATTCAACCGGCTATAAAGGTGATGTTAATGATGTCATTATTGCTGTTTCCCTTTTTGGTCTTTCAGCAGTAAGTGGTATACCCAATTTTGGTATGTTCTCTAAAATTTCTCCTCCTAAAAGAGTTGATTATTTTGACATCACAGATAAAGATAGTGATAGCTTCTTTCATGGGTGTAGTAGCTGTGGTGGATTTGGTGGTGGTTGTGGAGGTTGTGGTGGTGACTAAATTGACTTGCAATTATACTCTGGGTAATGAAACACTAGTATTGCAATGGCATATTACTTCTCGTTGCAACCAAAGATGCATTCACTGTTATCAAGATAAATATATGAGTTTTGATCCTAAATTTGAGGATATGCTAAATATTGTTGATCAGTATAAAAATTTGCTTTTAAGCATTGATAGACCAGGGCATATAAATATCACTGGTGGTGAACCATTAGTACATAATGATTTCTTTAAATTATTAGAACTATTTAAAGATAACAGCAGTTATTTTAGTTATGGAATACTTTCTAATGGTACAATGATTGACAGCTCAAATGCAAAAAAATTAAAAGGATTTAATCCTTCATTCGTTCAACTAAGTATTGAAGGAGATAAAAATACCCATGATTTAATTCGAGGAAATGGTAATCTTTCAAAGGTTTTGAAAGGTTTAAAGTGCTTAACTAAATATAAAATTAAGACTTTAGTATCATTTACAGCATTTAAAGATAATTATAAAACTTTTCCAAGTGTATTAAAATTGTGTCATAAAAACAAAGCTTCTAAGATATGGACTGACAGGCTAGTACCCTTAGGAGGTGCTGAAGACATAAAAAATAAATGTCTGTCACCTGAAGAAACGTGGGAATATTTTAATATTATTAATAACTGCAAAAAGCATCAGGGAATAATGCATAGAAAAAGAACTAAAATAGAAACAAAGAGATCTCTTCAGTTTCTAAGTGATGGGGGAATGCCCTACAAGTGTAATGCTGGCAAGAACTTACTTACAGTAATGGAGGATGGATTAGTTTATCCATGTAGAAGATTGCCTATTGCTATTGGTAATATTAATCAATCCACCCTTGCAGAAATATACAAAAGCAGCCCATTACTAAAAGAGTTTAAGTCCAAAAGAAGTCCTCCTAAGGGATGTGAAAAATGTTCATATTTTTGTGCTTGCGGTGGTGGTGCTAAGTGCTTAAGTTATGCCTTTACTGGCAATTTATATTCTCGCGATCCTGGTTGCCCTATTCTTTGGGAATAATTGCTACATAATTAAAAGTAGCCAACCAATTCGAGGTAACCTAAAAAAGATACTAATACACACTGGCTCCCCTTATCCTTGTTTTAGTTCAACTTCTTTTCTATCAAAAGCAATGGCAATTTTAATAATATCTTTCTTTTGTATGCCTTTTGATAGTAATTCTTATTCATACTTCTTTTCCTCAATTTGTTTTAATGCCTTCTCAATTGCAACTTCAATAGTCTCCTTTGCCATTTTATTCACTTTTTTAAATTCAATTATTATAGACTTTTTATAAATTATATTTTTAATTGGAATTAGCATTACATCATATCTACCATATTCACTTTCCCTATTTGACTTGATTTCATAGTTATTATTTAAATGTACAAGCATTCCTAAAACAAAAGCATGATAAAACATTTCGGGCTCTTTTCCAGTAGGATCAAAATAACTTATAGTTTTTGTTATTAAATCTACACAATTGAAATATTTAATGCTATTATATAAATAGTGGTTTTGTTTCTCCTAAAACTATATAAAGTAGTTTAGTTTGTGTAATTGAAATTCTCATTCTAGTAAATCAAAATATAACGAGGTGTAAATAATGGAATCTAGTTTTTGGGAAAAGTATATTTCATTAATTAATAAAAGACTTTTTGTAACTACACTCACTCTGTTAATTATTGGAATTATATTTCTTATTTTATTTGGAAATAACTTTTATAATATGATAATGGGACCTTTTAGTGTCAGCCCACAAGAAATTAATACTTCGGCAGAAAGCCTTGACTTTTCAAAATCCTATATTACAGTGGAAAGTGATAACACTATTCACTCTGGCCTGGTTAAGTATATCGGGATTAAAAAAAGAGGTAGCGATAAAATGTATTCAACCCAGCCATATACAAAATACTTGCTCATGTATATTGATGGTAAATATTTAATAGTTAACGTTAGTAATAATTTTGAAGGAACATCATTTACAGGTAGGCTTATTCATTTAGATGACGATTTAAAATCTAACATTTCTTCATCAATAATTAATATAGACAATGCATTCACCAGTATTGATATTCTACCACTTATGTTAGATACAAATGTTGATTATTTTTATTATTGGATTTTATTTATAATTACTTTGCTATTTTGGGTTTTGGGATTATGGGGAATGTGTAAATATTTTTTACGTATAAAAAATCCATATAATCATCCTTTATACAAGGATTTAGAAAACTATGGAGACCCTAAAAAATTAGCTAGCGAAATAGATAGAGAAATTCTTGAAGATAATAAAACCTATAAAAACATTATTTTAACTTCTACCTGGTGTATTTATGCGGGATCACTCTCGGTAAAAATTTTCAAGCTAGATGATATTATATATATTTATAGAACTTCTTTAGATAAAACCTACATAATTCATATATTTTTTAAAACTGGCAAGGATGTAGACGCTATCTTCACTGTGGATGAGTTTTCTTTATCTGAAAACCTACTTAATGATATTAGCACTAGAATGCCTTGGATAATAAATGAATTTAGTCCAGAACATCAAAAAATGTACAAAAATAGAATTTATGAAATGATTGATTTAGTTGAAAAAAGAAAAAGGGATAGTTCCATTGCAAACTCATAAGTTGCAAACTTACGAGTAATTATACTATCTTTTTTAGCCTTCATCTAAAACTTCTTTTACATATTTTAACACTTCAAACTTTAAATGAATTAAAGAATTTTAAAATAAGTATGAATGGAAAGTTTTATTATAATATGGATTTACCTCTATTTAAATATGAAAATGAATTTATGTTAACACTACGAACATGTGGTTCACTAATAAATGGGTCTGTTGAATATGATGTAGCTTTAAGAGAAGTCATTTTCGCAGCAGAAAATCGTGTATTAAAAATAGAAGTTGATTCTAAAAATCTATTTTTAAATGGCGAAGAAATTTCTTTTCCTGTAACACCAATAACTCACAATGGAAGATTTTGTATACCTCTTAATCTTTTAGCACAAGCTTTTAACTACAATGTTGCGGTTGATTATGAAAGTGAAATAATATATTGGGGTTTTTTATATGGAGATGCAAATTATGACGGTGTTATAGATTCATCTGATTATGTTTTATTAAAAAGACATATATTAGAGTTGTCTAATATGAGCAATAAAATAATATGCGACCTAAATTATGATGGTTTAATTAATTCTACCGATTTAGCTATATTAAAAAGACTAATTCTAAATATTAAAACTCAATAATTAACAGTAATTATTCATTACTTCTGCCTTTATAGCTATACTGTAAAAATCTATACAAACAAATCTAACAATACTATTTATTCACTACTAAATATATAAACCATAGTATATAAACTTGACTAGTATCTGTTTTGTTATTACATCTTTTGAGTCATTATCATTACTTTCACAGGTTGGGCTTGTGTCTTTCCTTTACTGAAAAAGACAAATTCTAATAAACCCTATCATATTCAATTTTTTTACATTATATCATACTTGCAATATTATAAAAACATTCTCAAATGCTGGAATCGTGCATTAGTTTTTATTTTAATTTAATTTAAGTACTCATTAAATCATATCTTTTGCTTAATAGCAATAAAAAGGCAACAAATCAGAGCTAATTCTCTAATCTGCTGCCTATATACTATTCTTCTCAAAAAGTTTGCTTTTTTAGCAAACTTTTAGAAGATATAGTTCCTCTGTTTGTCGCAGCGGAACTTACTACTTTGATTGCAGCTTCCGCTGCGATATGTCTAGCTTTTATCAAACCTTACTTCTTTAATTTTAAAACATCCTTAACATTTGACACTATGTCCTTAGAAGTCAACCCATACATCTTTAATAGCTCATCAGGTTTGCCTGACTTACCAAACTTGTCTTTTACTCCAACCATTTTAACTGGCACAGGGCAATTTTCAACAAGCACTTCAGCTACTGCACTGCCAAGTCCTCCAATTACATTATGCTCTTCACATGTAACTATAGCACCTGTTTCCTTAGCTGCTTTTACTATAATATCTTTGTCTATAGGTTTTATTGTATGAATATTAATAAGTCTTGCACTTATTCCTTCCTGTTTTAATACTTCAACTGCCTCTACAGCTTCTGCAACCATCATTCCTGTTGCAATTATTGTAACATCAGAGCCTTCACGAACAGTTACTCCTTTGCCCAATTCAAACTTATAAGTACTTTCGTCAAACAACACAGGAGTTGCAAGTCTTGCCAATCTTATATAAAAGGGCCCTTCTGTTTTTGCAGCAGCAATAATAGCTTGTCTTGTCTCAACACCATCAGCAGGACACACTACAGTCATATTAGGTATTACTCTCATTGTAGCAAGATCTTCAATACATTGGTGTGACGCTCCATCCTCACCAACAGTAATACCTGCATGAGTTGCTCCTATTTTAACATTTAACTGAGGATAACATATGGAATTTCTAACTTGTTCAAAAGCCCTTCCTGATGCAAACATTGCAAAAGTACTTGCAAACACAGTTTTACCACATGATGCTATACCCGCTGCTACAGCCATCATATTTGCTTCAGCTATACCCATGTTGATAAACCTGTCAGGATATTTCTTTTTAAATACATCTGTCTTAGTTGATTTTGAAAGATCTGCATCTAAAACTATTATGTTGTTATCAGAACCTATTTCTGCTAGAGCTGCTCCATAAGCTTCTCTTGTTGCAATTTTCATATTACTCCACCTCCAACTTTGTCAATATTTCATCTAATTCTGATATAGCTTTATTTCTTTGTTCCTCATTTGGAGGTGACCCATGCCAACCTGCCTCATTTTCCATAAATGAAACACCTTTTCCCTTGATAGTTTCTGCAACTATCATAGTTGGCTTGCCTTCTGTTTTCTTTCCTTCATTTATAGCTTCAATAATCTGAACAAAATCATGCCCATCAATTGTTATAACATTCCACCCAAAAGCTCTGAATTTATCTACAACAGGCTCTGGTGACATAACATCTGTGATATTTCCGTCTATCTGCAAACCATTGTGATCTAGAAACGCTATCAGGTTGTCAAGTTTATAATGTGCCGCAGACATTAATGCCTCCCAAACTTGCCCCTCTTGAATTTCTCCATCTCCAAGCAGTGCATATACATTATAATTTTTTTTATCAAGCTTCCCTGCTATAGCCATACCTACTGCTGTTGATATTCCCTGACCTAATGAGCCTGTGGACATATCAACTCCTGGTACATACCTCATACTTGGGTGCCCTTCAAGAAAACTATCTGCTTGTCTAAACTTAACTATCTCTTCTTTGTTAAAAAACCCTTTTTCAGCTAAAGCTCCGTAAAGTACTGGCGAGCAATGACCTTTAGACAAAACAAACCTGTCCCTGTCTTCCCAATTAGGGTTTTTTACATCAACATTCATAACATGAAAATATAATGCTGTTAGTATATCAGCACTTGAAAGAGAACCTCCAGGATGACCTGACTTTGCATGATAAACAGCCTCGATTACATGTTTTCGTATTATTGTTGATTGCTTTTTTAGATTAATTAATAGTTTTTCATCCATCATAACATCTCCTAGTTTTTTATTTTAATAGTATACTACAGTGAATAATATAAGTCCATAGCAATCCCAAAACTTGGAGCACTTTTTTAAGAATTTTTCCATCTGAACTTATTTTTTAAAGCCTTCTCCTAACACCTCTCGTATATCAGTTAGTATTATAAATGCTTTTTCATCTATTTCCCTAACAATTCTTTTTAACATGGTAAGCTGTCCTCTATGCACTACACATAAAAGAACCTGTTTATCATCTTTTGTATACATACCTGTACCCTTTAGCGCTGTAACCCCCCTGTCTAATTCCTTTAGAATTCTAGGGGCTATTTTTTCAGACATATCAGATATTATAAATAGAGCTTTTGAAAAATTTACCCCTTCTAAAATTGCATCAATTATTTTTGAACTTATGTATAGAGCAACAATGGCATATAGAGCAAGCTGGAAACTCTGAAAAACAATTGCCGCAAATACAATAACACACGAATCAATAAGCAATAATGTCTGCCCTAGTGTAAGAGAAGTCATAAAAGGATTTAATATTCGTGCTGCAAGATCTGTCCCTCCTGTCGTAGCTCCTGATCTAAAAACCAACCCCAGGCCTATTCCCATTAGAAGTCCACCAAACATTGAATATAAGAGTATATCTGGAGAGCTTCCGTTAATGTCGGGATTTATAAGATATTTTTCTACTATATAATTTCCTATTGGTCTTGACATATCAATAGTTAACGAAAGAAGTATGGTTCCAAGTAATGTTTTTATCACAAACTTCTTACCAATAAATCTAATCCCCAATATAAATAAAGGAATGTTAAAAAACAGCATGATAAATCCCACTGGTAGTCTTTCACCGCTTAAATAATACAAAACTGTTGCTATTCCACTTACTCCACCTGGTGCTATCTTATATGGAACTAGAAATATATTAATTCCTGATGCAGTTATAACTGCTCCTAAAACTATCCACAAGTAGTCTTCCAGGTTTTTAAAATTTTTCTTCACTTTCATATTTTACCTCATTAGGAGTTGGTTACTTTTTTAGACTATTAATTTCTAACTTCAATATATTTATTTGCATTCATCTATCTGGTTATACTGTTTTTTAAATTTAATCTAATTTAAAGACTTTCTTAAACCCCAGTATAGATATTTCTATGCTCAAAAAATGCTCGAGACAACGAGCCGCCCCTTTTGATTCTTTTACTTTTTTCCAAGACTTAAAAGGACATATGTAATAAATGTAAAGAAAAATGTGTCTCCATACTTCTAGTTAAATCGTGGTTTCAGGAGTCTCTACTTCACCTGAAGACTATAAAATCTTAGAATATGATAAATATAAAGAAAAATATACCAGAGACTAAAGTTTCGTAGATTAGATCCTGTAAATACTCCTTGGGATTCAGTAAATCGGCAAATTCTTCTTGATTGCAGCATCTATTGGCTTATGCTATAATGTGATGGATGTAAATATAGATTTTTAAGGAGTATACCTATGAAAGTTCTTCATTTGATTGGTGGCGGGGATGTTGGTGGAGCAAAAAGTCATGTTCTGTCACTTGTTAAGGAACTAGGAAAACATATAGATATTAAGCTTATAAGTTTTAGGACAGGTGCCTTTGCAGATGATGCTCGCGCTATGGGTATTAATGTTGAAATTGTAAAAACAGGTACTATCTTTACTGATGTAAAAAAAGTATTGGGCATTATTAAAAATGAAGGCTATGATTTGATCCATTCACATGGTGCTAAAGCTAATATGATTGCTGTAACAGTGAAAAAAATATCCCGTCTTCCTGTTGTAACTACTGTTCACAGCGATTATAGACTTGATTATCTACAAAATCTATTTAAAATGTTTTCATTTGGACTTATAAATACAATAGCCTTAAGGTTTATTGAGTATCATATTGGAGTATCTAATAATTTTAAACAAATGCTAGTAAAAAGAAGATTTAGCCCTTATAATATTTTTACTGTTTATAATGGAATAGACTTTGATAAAAAAACTACCACTTTGTCAAAAGAAAATTTTATGTCTAAATATAATTTGAATTTTGATGAAAATACTGTGGTAATTGGTATTTTAGCTCGTCTTCACCCTGTAAAAGGTTTAAGCACACTTTTACAAGCCATGAAATTAGTTGTTGAAAAAAATCCTTCTGTTAGGTTATTAATTGGAGGAGATGGTGAAGAACGTAAATCTTTAGAAAAAAAGGCCTCCGCACTTGGTCTAGATGGAAAGGTATTTTTCCTTGGTTTTGTGAATGAACCCTATGAATTAATAAACTGCTTAGATATTAATTTACTTACATCATTAAGTGAAAGTTTTCCATATGCCATATTGGAAGGAGCTCTCTTTAGTAAAGCAACCATAAGCAGTAATGTTGGAGGTATTTCCGATCTTATAGAAAGCGGGGTAAACGGATTTCTTTTTGAGCCAAAAGATTACATTACTTTAGCTAAACATATAACAAATTTAGCTAGTGATCCTTGTCTTAGAAGTAAAATGGGAAATATGCTTTTTGAAAAAGCAAATAATTACTTTTCACTAAATAACATGTGTAAGACACAGCTTAACATATATAAGACTATTTTATACAGAGAAGAACAAAAAAGAAAACCCAAACATACTTACGATACAATTATTTCAGGTTACTATGGCTTTAAAAACATTGGTGATGATGCTATGCTAAAAGCTATCATTGATAATATTTATATGCATAATAAAGATGTAAAAATAATGGTGTTATCCAAAAATCCTTTAGAGACAAGACAGATATATAATGTTGATTCCATAAACAGATTTAATATTCCTAAAATCATATATATAATGAAAAAATCCAAGTTATTTTTAAATGGTGGTGGTAATCTCCTACAAGATAACACCAGTACACGCTCCCTATTATACTATCTTGGTATGATCTGGCTTGCAAAAAAGTTTGGTATGAAAATAATGATCTATGCTAATGGAATTGGACCTTTAAAGAAAGAAACTAATCAAAAGTTAACTAAAGCAGTTGTCAATCAAGTTGATGTAATTACTTTAAGAGAAGAATTGTCATATAAAGAAATTGAAAAGCTCCACATAAATGCACCTAAGATTTTCGTTACAGCAGACCCTGCCGTAACCATAATGGCTGAGAATGAATATAACATAAATAAAATTCTCATTAATGAAAATATTAATCCTGATGACAAGTTCATTGGATTTTCTGTGCGAAAGTGGTTTAATCATGATAAATACGAAACTGTTATTGCAAAAGTTGCCGACTATGTATCAGAAACATATGATATGAAACCTCTTTTTATACCTATGCACTACCCAGGCGATCTTTTGATAATTGATAATATTGCTGCTAAAATGAAAAGTAAGTGTTATATCATAAAAAACAAATACACTGTACCTGAAATGCTTGGAATAATTGGACGAACTCAGATGTTAATAGGCATGAGACTTCATGCTCTTATATTTGCTGCAAGCCTTAAAATTCCTATGGTTGGAATAGTGTACGAAACAAAAGTAGAAGGTTTTATGAATTATATAAATCAGCCTTCTGCTGGTCATGTTAACTCATTGGAATTTGATACAGTTAAAAAAACAGTGGATGATGTCTGGAACAGACGAGATAAAATTAAAAAAGACTTAGAAGAAACAAATGAAATCTTAAAAGATAAAGCTCTTGAAAATGCCAGAATTGCAATTGAGCTAATTAATGAAAACTAGAGGGAGATGAAAATGAGAACAACAGTTGATATTTTAGGTGTCCCTGTGGATAATGTTACAATGAATGAAGCAGTTGAAATAGTTGAAAGTTTTCTAGAAAAAAACAAGATACATTTTGTTTTTACTCCTAATGCTGAAATAATGATGGCTGCTCAAAGAGATGACCAGTTAAAGAATATACTATCTAGTGCAGATTTAGTTGTTCCAGATGGAGCAGGTGTAGTTCTTGCATCAAAAATACTGAAACCTGTTCTAAAAGAAAAAGTAGCTGGGTTTGACCTGACACATAATCTTTTTTATAAGTTTTCAAATAAAAATGTTAATTTCTTTTTTTTAGGCGGTAAACCTGGTGTAGCAGAACAAGCAAGACAGAAACTCTTAGAGAAAAATATAAATATTAATGTTGTGGGAATAAGAGATGGATATTTTTCTAGTGATAAGGACGATGAAATAATAAATCAAATAAATTCCTCCTGTACAGATATTCTGCTTGTAGGCCTTGGCGCTCCTAAACAGGAGAAGTGGATATATAATAATAGTAATAAATTAAATGTTAAGGTGTGCATTGGTGTTGGCGGCACCTTTGATGGCATTGCAGGCATAGTAAAACGTGCACCTAGTTTTTTTTGCAATAATGGATTAGAATGGCTATACAGGTTATATAAAGAGCCCAGGCGATTTGTTAGAATGCTTGACCTCCCAAAATTTATTCTTGTGGTTATAGCAAAAAAGTTAAGATAATAACTCTTTTCCTTTTTATTTTATGGTTGGTCAAAAGCTAGAGTATGAACAATTTAATATCTCTCCAGTAAGAGTTATCATTAATACTCTAATGACTTGCCCCAAGCTTTTCATTAGAAGTCTTGGAACGTAGTGAAAGACTTAAAAGCGAAGGGACTCGATGCCCCAAGCTTTTCATTTACTCAATTGTGTAAGGTCCTTTTACTAAAACCCAAGCCTTTGAACTTACAACTCTTAAGCCTCTCCCATCGTCTCTTGAAATTAAAAGCAAATGGTTTAGTGGAACATCTTCGTCTGTATTAATGTCAGCACCTGTACCAGCTGTAATATCCGAAAGACCTCCGCCTTCTCCTCCAATAGCTTTTGCTTTACCGCCTCTTAATATTATTTCGCCACTAGCTCCAGTAATTAGCCTTTGGTCTTGATTTAGTTCTAATGCTACAAACTTACCGTATTGCTCTATTTCTTGTAATTCTTTTTCTAGGTCTTCAATTTTACTGGTAAGCTCTGTTATTTTTAAATCTGCTTCTTGTTTTAATTCATTTATTTTGAAATCCACATAACAAGAAGTAGCAACTGTTATGCTATCTTCCTCTTCTGCATAAACTGCCTGGACAATATGTACTACTGCAATACTTAAAATAACAAACAAAACAAGTATTCCGGTTTTTTTCATTAAACTAAAACCTCTCATCTTTTGTAACCCCCTGTGTCTTTTACATATCCACCAATCCAAAACTTATTCCAAGTGCATCATTAACTTTCTCCATTAACTCATCATCTAAATGTCCTATTTTTTCTCTAAGCCTTTTCTTATCAATAGTCCTTATCTGCTCTAACAGTATTACAGAATCCTTTGGAATGCCATAATCTCTTGCATTAAGTTCTATATGAGTAGGCAATTTTGCCTTATTTATTTGTGATGTTATAGCCGAAGCTATAACGGTAGGACTATACTTGTTACCAATGTCGTTTTGTACAATCAAAACAGGCCTTACTCCGCCCTGCTCAGAACCGATAACCGGACTTAAATCTGCATAAAATATGTCTCCACGTTTTATTACCACTATTTCTCCAACTCCCTAAGGCCTTCCTCATATTTTTGCTGCTGGTCATTGTCTGCTTCAAAACACATCTCTGCAAGTTTA
Source organism: Acetivibrio alkalicellulosi (assembly GCA_008125075.1). GTDB lineage: Bacteria > Bacillota > Clostridia > Acetivibrionales > Acetivibrionaceae > Herbivorax > Herbivorax alkalicellulosi. The sequence goes on from VLTH01000002.1 coordinate 2,915,963, forward strand.
GAATTTATTTCGGCCATTTGCTGATAACCTTTTTTCATCCTATCCCTCATTTCAATTCTTCTTTTCTCTCGTATATAAAGCTTCATTGCTTCCCGTACAAACTCACTTCTGTTGATTTTTTCCATAGCAACTATTGAATCAACTTCTTTTAATAAATTGTCCGGAAGACTTATCAAAATTTTCTTTATTTGCGCCAAAGTAAAACCCCCGCTTCTTTATTTTGGGTTAAGATTTAAAGAAAAATTCAAATGATGTTATTACTATACTTATATATATAATTATATCGCTCAACATATGCATGGGTCAAATTAAAATTTAGTTACTTATATCATTGTTTAACATGTAAATTTCACCATACAACTTGTGCTATACTATTCTTCTCAAAAAGTTTGCTTTTTTAGCAAATTTTTTAGAAGATATAGTTCCTCTGTTTATCGCAGCGGAACTTGACTACTATGATTGCAGCTTCCGCTGCGATATGGAATACTTATAATATTTCTTTCACTTTTCAAAGGACCTATTTGGCATCAATAAGGTCTGTAGTGAAATAATAGTGGCAGTTCTATTTTCAGTATTCCTAATCCTCACAAACTAATTTTACAGGTTTTGAAGCTTTGTGGAAGTAATACTTTTTTACTGACCGAAATATTTACTTCCAAGACAATTATAATTAGTTTTTTGCTTTTTGCTGTATCTTATACTATTATTCTAAAAATTTTATTTTTTATTAGTCGTCTTATAACAAAAGGAAAGACATTTTAATTTCTCGCTACTGTTATACTATTCTATTATTCCTCACAAAGAACCTTTATTATTATAAAAAAATAATAATAAAATTTATAGAAATTAATAAACTTTTTTCTTTAAATAGTGTATAATGTTATTGATACATTAATATTCAATTTATATGATAACTTACTAATGGCACACACATACATTTAACAAACATTAATGATTGCCTATTTGAAGTAAAGCTAAATTATTTTAGGAGGTTTAAAACAATGAAAAAGCTGTCTAATCGTACGTTTATATTAATAATGGTTTCCTTACTTATATCATCAGTTGGAATTACAGCTTTAAATTTTAATACTCTTAAATCTAATGATTCTGCTAGCTTTTTAAGTGGATGTTTGGCAATATTCATAATTGTTTTCTGGATAGCATCATTTTTTTTATTAAAACGCAAAAGACTTGTAATTTTATTTTTTAATTGTCTTTGGATTATTTTTGCCGCTGGTTCTTTTTTAATGTTAATTGAAAATTTGGGACTTTATTCAACATATTGGGGCTATACTTTTTCCAGATATCTACTATATGTAAGCATCCCAATTTATGGAGCATTATTTGGTATTACCCATTGGGCAAATCATATAGAAACTCCTGTTATATTTTTGGCAATTTCTCTTATTATGCTGACAATTAGTTTTGTTTTTTTTAAGAAAGAAAATAAAAGATTTCTTTTCTATATTAAATAGTTTAAGACATTGCATACCTTACCGTCCTTTAAATAAACTCTGGGTATTCTCTTTCCAATAATTGATACCACTTCATAGTTTATAGTTCCAATGCTTTGAGCTAATTCTTCAACCTTTATCTCTCCATCATTTTGTTTACCAAAGAGAACGGCTTCGTCGCCTACATTTACATTTCCTTTGATGTGGGTTATATCCACCATGCACTGATCCATGCATATTCTACCAACAATTGGAACTAACTGACCATTTATCAGTACCTCTCCCTTATTAGTTAAAAGTCTTGTATATCCATCTGCATAGCCTATAGGCAATGTTGCAATTTTACTATCACACTTGGTCTTAAATATTCTTCCATAACTAATGCATGTATCTTTTTCCACTTCTTTTACCAGTATTATATTTGCCTTTAATGTCATGGCAGGCTTTAACTGTATCTTTGTATTATCAACTTCATTAGATGGATATAAGCCATACAAAGCGATTCCGGGCCTTACCATATTTAAATGCATGCCGGGAAATTCTATTATTCCAGCACTGTTACATACATGCTTTACAGGTATATATACACCAATTCTATTTAGTTCACTTATAATGCTCATGAATTTTTCAAATTGCATATGTGTATAATTCTTATCATTTTCATCTGCAGATGCAAAATGTGTATACATCCCTTCAATTATTATACGTGGAAGCTTACTTATTGCAGTAACATTTTTAACAGCACTATAACCGGGCATAAAACCAACCCTTGTCATGCCGGTGTCAATCTTAATGTGTATTTTTACATCCCTGTCAAGCTTTTGTGCAGCCTGAGATAAAGACTGGGCAAGATCATGGCTAAAAACTGTCTGGGTAACATTATTTTTTATTATTTCTTCTGCTCTTCTAGGATCAGTGTAGCTTAAAATCAGAATAGGCACATCAATTCCATTGTGTCTTAGTTGAATTGCCTCGTCAAGCATTGAAACTGCAAGTCGGCTAACTCCATTTTCAAGTAAAATTTTTGCTACTTCCATTACTCCATGACCATAAGCATCAGCTTTTACAACACCTAATATTTCTGATTTCTTATCAGTTATTCTTCTTATTTCCCTTACATTATGGGCAATATTGTCAAGATTTACCTCTGCCCATGCTCTGTTAAGTTTATACTCCATTTTTCTCCCCTCTTTGACAAGTGGAAGCACGGGGACGGTTCTTTTGCTTCCTCAAGGAAGCAAAAGAACCGTCCCCGTGCTTCCTACATTGATTTGGCTATGTATCTTACGATATCAGCTCTGCTTATTATTCCTACAAGAACAGAGTCTTTAACCACAGGTATCCTTTTTACATCCTTTTCTACCATTAATACAGCTATACTGTCAATATCATGATCTTCATCAACTGTAATTACTTTTTTAGTCATTATTTCTTCTGCCTTTGTAGCTACAAGCTTTTTAAGCTCTTCATTGTATTTTTTTACGCTTTTTAAAAACACCAGTCCTCCTAGTATTTCTACAACAGGTGGAAAATGGGGCTCTACATTTTTGTACAACATATCCTTCTCTGTCACGATACCTAAAATCTTGTTGTTATCATCCACAACAGGTACACCGCTTATGTTTTTTTCTGTTAGTATCTGGGCAATTTCTTCAACTGTAGCATCTTTTTTCACAGTAATAACATCTCTAGACATAATATCTTTTGCTTTCAAATAGCATCTCTCCCATCTATTTTAATTTTATTTCAATATTCCTTTGATTGCAATTGGCAATTCTTCAATTAAGTCACCTGCAATAACACCATGTTCTCCTTTTATATAAGTTGCATTATCTCCACATAAACCATGAATATACACCCCTGATACAGCAGCTTTATATGGCTCTACTCCCTGACCAATTAACCCTGCAATAATACCTGTCAAAACATCCCCAGTTCCTCCTGTTGCCATACCAGAATTACCAGTAATATTAATATACACCCTTCCATCAGGAACTGCAACAACAGTTTTTGACCCTTTAAGCACTGTAACAACATCCCATTTTGCTGAAAACTCTCTTGCCACATCAATTCTATTGTTTTGAACATCATTTATACTTATCTTAAGAAGCCTTGCCATTTCACCAGGATGAGGAGTCAAAACCATAGGTACAGAAGCTTTTCTAAGTACTGATATATTTTCAGATAAAGCATTTAATCCATCTGCATCAATCACCATTGGAACTTTAGAATTCTCTACAATACTGTAGACAACTTCTCTCACCTTACCCTTCACCGAAATACCTGGTCCAATTGCAATAACATTAGCTATCTGCAAATATTTTAACAATTCAGATGTACACTTTTTTGATAAGTATCCTAAGCTTTCATCTTCCAATGGAAGTGTTACACATTCTATAAAATTTGATTCAAAAACTGAAACAATAGATGCTGGAACAGCCATATACACAAGTCCAGCTCCTGATCTCAATGCAGCTTTACCAGTAAGACAACCCGCTCCTGTCATCCCCATTGAACCTGCTATCACAACTATTTTTCCATAACTACCTTTATTACTGTCAATAAATCTTTTTGGAATAAACTCATTAACAATATCCCTATCTATAATATAATTGTTTATATGAAATTTATCTATAACATTTTTTGGTATGCCTATATCTGCCACTACTACTTCTCCCGTCCACTCACTTCCCGGATGAACAAAAAGACCTGGTTTGGCATAACCAAAAGTAACTGTCTTATATGCATTTATACATATTCCTAAAATTTTTCCTGTCTCTCCATTTACACCAGAAGGTATATCTATTGCTAGAACTGGTATCCCTTTTTGATTAATAAGTATTATAACACTAGCAATAATATCTGAAATACTACCCTTTAGTCCTGTCCCAAATATACCATCAACTATTAAGTCCATTCCCTCAAGAAAATCACTTAAGTATTGCGCGTCAGCATTATTTAAAATTTCTTTAGTATTAACACCCATCTTGTCAAGTATTTTAAGATTAATTTGTGCATCTCCCTTAATACTTTCCTTTTGTGTAAGTATAAATACATTAACACTTGCTCCATTATTGAAAAGATGTCTTGCAATTGCAAAAGCATCTCCTCCGTTATTTCCCTTTCCTGCAAATAGACATATTTTCTTGCCTCTAATACATCCTAAATCTTTTTCTATCTCTTTTAAAACACAAATAGCTGCATTTTCCATTAAAACTATGCCAGGTATGCCAATATTATTTATTGCATAATTATCTATTCCATTCATTTGTTCTGGTGTAACTGTAATCATAACATTTACCTCCCCAAACCAATGTGCGCGTGCAATTTGTTTGCTTTGCAAACGTGCACTTGCGCAACGACATTCATTCCCTTTGGTCATGAATGTCTATGTATCATCTCCAAAATGCTCTTTGTCAAGTTTTTCTAGTTCACTTGCGCCAATCAAATCATGAAAATATGTATAAATGTCGGTATCATTCTCTGAAAGTTTTCCCTTCTCATCAATATATTGCTCAAGGTTTTTTTTTGTCTCTTCAATTAGTGTTTCCAATTCCTTGAGTCTTCTTTGATTATTTCGCATTTTAAAATAAACTGTATTTACTGTACTCTCTAAAAGATCTAAATTTGTTTCTCTGATCTTGTCAGGAATCCCCTCTAACTCTTCCTCTATCTTAACAAATCTTTCATTTATTTTTTTTATTTCCTTTTCACATTTTGTCATTTGTAATCTAGCCTGTTCATCATTCTTTTCAAACACTTCTGGAGTAAGCTTAATTATCATATCTAGATGTTTCTTCTTTTCAACAGATATTTTCTTATGCTCTGTATTAAGCCTTGCCTCTTCTTTTAGCAGCTCTTTAAGAGCATTCTCATTTGTTTTAATTTCCTCTGTCTTTTCTGTATTTTTAAAAAGTGCATTCCAACGTTCGTCCAAAATAAGTATAGAAATATTATTCATTCTCAATACACTTTTGTCAAATTTCTTTTTTGAATGCTTACTTTTAAAAATATTAAACATACAAATAACCTCACATCTTTTATAAATGTTGAATTTATAATTCAGAAATAGACATTCATTAGCATTAAAATTTACCATCATAAGATAAAAGTATAGTGCCAATGAAAGTATCTGTGAATGCGCATGTTTGATATAGCAAACAAATTTCACCAAACATTCTATTCTAAATACTAAACTCTTGCGGTTTTGCCGCCATATCTTCCTATTAATATTATCGGTTAATTTGCATGTTTTTGTTAAAACTAACTTTCGGACAATTTACGATTTTTATTAAACACAATTGATGTTGCAGCAAAAACAATTCCTACAACAATCCAAAATAAAAACATAACCCTTTGGTAATACCAGATATATTCTACAACTCCTATTGTTAATACTCCTGCTAAAGATGTTACTCCAGCAATAAGAATATTTTTCATCTCTTTTGATGTATTTGACATACATATAATAGAGTTTTTTAATGTTCTATAAATAAGCCACATAAAGCTAAGGATACCTAACAAGCCTGTCTCTATCCATATTTGCAAATACAACACATGTGTGTGGAGAGGTGTTGCTTTAGTATATTGATGGTAATTATTTATAACTCTCATAAAAATATTAGTTCCAAGACCTAACCCCCAAAGGTAATAATCCCTTAGCATAGGGTAAAAAGTTTGTAATATCTCAACCCTGTATTGTGAAGATGTATCTGCTCCGGTTCTAAATATAGTAAATAATCTTCTATGGACATGGCTTGGCATAAATGGGAAAAGCATAACTCCACCTAGAATAACAAAGGGAATAAGTCTTTTATTAAAAAAGAATGTAAATACAAATACAGCAACAGCCAATCCAATCCATCCAGATCTAGAACCTGTATAAAACAAAGAAATCATTGGTGCAAGTGCAAGTCCCAAATAAACTACCTTTTTAACAAAAGATTTTGCATTTAAAATAACTGCTGCAAAAAAGGGCAATGTCATTATTAAAACCTGTGCATAATTATTTGGATTATGCATTGTAGAAAATATTCTACCGGGCATTCCTTCACTTAATTCAATGCTTGTTAGTGAGGGATCAAATGCTACAGCCTTAGTCACAACCTGCCACACTCCATATAATCCTGTTATTGCTATTCCTATTAAAATAATCTCAATAAAAGCTCCCAATGCTTTTTCACTTTTAATAGAACTAACTATAATAAGAACAAATAAAAAGCTTGTCACATAAAACGCCAAAAATCTTGAGCTTTCTGACATTGATGCTACAACGGATAATACAACTAAAACCATAAATAAAATTAAAGTAAAGTCTATTGCCTTTATGTTAAATTCCCAGTTTCTCTGTATTATGATATTTATAAACACCAAACCAGCAAGTACAAAAGATATAATAAGACTGTATCGATTGTCCCATCTATTATGAGGTATAACAATCATCATAAATATAAATAGACCTGCTATTATCTCAAATTTTGATAGCACATAAGTTACAAAACTAATTATTTTGCTTTCAATAAAAATATTTTCAAATTTTAAATATACTTTTTTTAAAAGCTTTGAAGGAAAGTTAATAAGACCATTTATAATTAAAAATATGACGCTATTTTCATACCATTTAGACAAATTCCCTCTTTTAAAAAAGAATTGCAATATAGCACTACTATATAAAAGCTGGGTAATAGTTCTTGTAAAACCAGCCATAATGCTATTTTCATAAAACTCATTTATTTTGTTGAAAAATCCTATAATACCATCTATTATTCTTTTTAAAAAACTGTTTTCATAAGAATTATCAATCCCTTGAATTATGAATAGTACAGTTTTTATAAAAACACTATGATTCATAAGGATCACTCCTTCTTGCTTATACTGTATATTCTACCTGTAACAACTGCATTTCCAAATCTTAAGGTAAGTGATCTTCCCACAGCGTATTCATAACCGCCAAGATTTATTGTACCATTTTCACTCATTACTGCCGTTCCTTCAACTGTAAAGTAATATGACAAATGATTTGGTGTGGAGGCTTGTACAACCTGACCATCTGCTGTCTCTACATAAGTTACTGATTTATCAACTTTTATCTCCGATATGCGTCCAAAAGCAGTGTCTCTATCAAAGTCCCTTGCCAAATCCCCAACTTTAACCGAATTAACTGCATAATCAGGTGCTTCTTCACCATAAAACTCAATTATTACTGCATCAGCCGATCTTCCTATTATACTACCACCTGAGTCGGATCTAAAAAATTTATGCCATACTCCAGCAGCACCTGCAATTAAAACAGCTAAAATTATAATGTCTATTATACTTACCTTTCCAAACAACTTTCCTTTACTGTCAATAATCATGTATTCACACCCCTAATTTATTTTTTTAAACTTTCTCTGTATAAATTATATGTTTCATTTGTCACCTTATCAAGGTTAAATTTTTCTTTAACAGCCTTTAATGCATTTTCGCCTAACTTAATCCTAAGATTACTATCATTTATTAACCTGTTAATAGTATTTGCCAATTCTTTATCATCATTATACTTAACAAGTATTCCACAATTAGTCTCATCATTTATTATGTCCCCATTTCCAGCCATATCAGTTGCAATTACAGGAAGTCCACAGGCCAAAACTTCTATGATTGCAAAACTTAAGGCCTCGTGTTCTGAAGAGTTTATATACAAGTTGCTTCCATAAATAAGGTTTTTAATGTCTTTTCTAAATCCAGTAAAAATAACATCCTCTGATAGTCCCAATTCTTCAACCTGCTTTTTACACTCTTCCAGCAGAGGTCCATCATTTGATAGAACACATTTAAACTTTTTTTGTGTAATTTTTTTAAGTTCACTTACCCCATTAATTAAAAATTTATGCCCTTTATCGTGAGCAAATCTTGATGCACAAAGAAAAACAAAGCTATCATCATCAATTCCAAACTCTCTTCTTAAAGTAGATTCAACAGGCTGTCCCCAGTAATCAACATCAACTCCATTAAATATTACCTTGATTTTTTCACCCTTTATTCCATTTGAGATCATCATATCTTTTCCCTTATTGCACACAGCTATTATGTTTGATTCAAGGCTTGTAACCATCCTGTTTGTAATCCTTAGCAAAGGGCCATTTTCCATAACAAAATGGTTTGTATAAAGTACTTTAACTTTTGAATTTATGATACGTGATAGAAGGGCTATATAGTTTTCTCTTAAAAACTGCGTATGAATTAAGTCTATATCGAGCTTTTTACAAAGTTTCCCAAGTTTTATTACAGCTTTTATATCAAAGGGATGTTTCATTTCAATTCTATATGTTTCAACTCCCAATGATTTAAGCCTTTCAACTAAAAGACCATCTTCATTATATGCAAAATATGCCTTAATTTTTTTGTTATTAAGTTTTTCAATAAGGGTCTGAACATATCTTTCGGTTCCAGCCTTGCCTGCATGATTTAATAAATATAAAACCTTTAACACTATCTTCCTCCCTAAACTTTTTTGCCATTTCTATACCTTATAATCCTTGCTGGATTGCCACCAACAACAGCATATTCAGGTACATCTTTTGTAACTACTGCTCCTGCTCCTACTATAGCACCTTTTTTAATTGTCACTCCTGGAAGTATAATAGCTCTTGCAGCAATCCACACATCATCCTCAATAACAACAGGTCTTTTAGGATCTGTCTGAAGGTTCATAGGTATATCAATTCTATCATTTTTGTGATTTTGAGTAAATATCATAACATCCGGCCCCATCATTAAATCCCTACCTATTTTAAGGGGCCCGGCAATTCTACAATTAAGTCCTAAACCTGAATTATCTCCAATTTCTATATCTTTTCCCGATGCAAAAAAAGATCCATGTTCTATGTTAATATTATTTCCCGAACTTTTAAATATCCTTTTGCACAAAAACCTTCTTATTTTCTTTGAACCAAAACTGTACGGCATGTCCGATCCCGGAAGATGCCTTGCTATGAAGTAATATAAAATCAAACATATATAATAGCTTATTTTTTTCATATACTCCTCCTCTATGTCTAAATCAGCTTACAAATAAATTATAACTATACTAGTACAAATCCATAGAAATATATTTATTATAAGAGGAATATCTGACAATACTGTCTCTTCTGGACTTCCTCCCTCATTTTTCTTATAAATTATATATTGATATCTGAAAATTCCATATAAAACAAAGGGTATTGTAAGCATCATATAATAATTCTCACCATTAGATGAAAAAGTATATAAAGAATATGCCATTACTGTAGATGCGGTTACAATAGATAACATATTATCAATAAACTCTAGAGAATATTCTTCAAGTATTCTTCTATGAGAGCCCACATCATCTTTTAAAACAACAAGTTCGTTTCTTCTTTTGCTAAACCCTAAAAATAAAGATAAAAGTAGAGTACATAAAAGTATCCATGGTGAAATATATACTCTTATTACAAGAGCTCCTCCAATTACTCTAAGTAAAAATCCTAAAGCTATTGACATTACATCAAGAATAACTAAGTGCTTTATAATTAATGAATATAACAAATTATTTAGAAAATATAGAAGTATCACAATTCCTAAGTATACATTCAGCAAAAATGAAGCCGTCAAAACTAAAGGCAACAATACAATAAGTAAAATAATAGCTTCCCTTTTCTTAATTATTCCTGCTGCAATAGGTCTTGTCCTTTTTTTAGGATGAGCTCTGTCCTTATTAACATCCACAACATCATTTAATATATATACACATGCAGAAACCATACAAAAAAACAAAAATGCCAATGCCACTTTGCTTAGGTATTCCCAGTCAAAAACATGCTTTGAGAAAATTAAAGCTGCAAACACAAACAAATTTTTTATCCACTGCTTAGGTCTAACAAGCCTAATATAGCCTTCAATTTTTGCTATAAAACTTAAATAAGCCTTACGTGCGCTCATCTTCCCACCCCTCTTTTCAAAGATTAATTATATCATTTGATTATTATTATTACCAGTGTAAAAAAAATCAATTGAGATGTGTAACTTGTTTCTATAGGCTCAGTTTACTATTCCTCTGTTTATCGCAGCGGAACTTAACTACTATGATTGCAGCTTCCGCTGCGATATGCTATAATTTGACTTGGTGATAAAAGTGTTGGAATTATTCAAATCAATAAATCTAAATAAAAACTTAAATACACCTTTGTATCTACAACTTTGTAATATAATTGGCCAAATGATAGAAAAGGGAACTCTCCTATCAGATACAAAACTTCCCTCTGTTCGTCAAATATCATCTATGCTAAAAATAAATTCTGTAACAGTTATAAACTGTTATAGGCAGCTTGAATCAAAGGGCTATGTATATACTAAACCTGGCAGTGGTACTTACGTATCAACTTCTCTATCTTTTAATTATGAAAAAAGCAACTGTGATAAAAATGTATTTTTAGATGAAATCTATCCTAATGATGATATGTTTCTTATAAATAACGGTCAAATAAAAATAGATGCAAATACCATAAATTTTGCAAGTTCTACTCCTACTTCTGATCTTTTTCCTGTTGAAGATTTTAAGCTGGTTTTAAATGAAGTACTAGACCGTGATATGGGTAATGCATTTAACTATCAGGAAAGCCAAGGGTACTATCCACTGCGCTCTTCCATATGCACCCTGTTAAAAAACTATCAAATTAACTGTTTAGAAGAAAGCATACAAATTATCTCGGGGGCTCAACAGGGAATTGATATTATAGCAAAAGCTCTTTTAAATCAAGGTGACTATGTTATAACAGAAAGTCCTACCTATACTGGTGCAATTGCAGTTTTCAAATCTCGTGGTGCAGAAATTGCAGATGTTGATTTAGATGCTGATGGAATAAACCTTGATTTACTTGAATACAACTTAAAAAAATATAGCCCAAAGCTCATTTACACAATACCCTCCTTTCACAATCCAACAGGCATTTCATACTCACAACAAAAAAGAAAGAATTTAATACAATTAGCACAAAAATATAATACCTATATTATAGAAGATGACTATGTAAGTGAATTGGATTTTGAAGGTAAAAATTTTATCCCTCTTCGCTCTTTTGACAATTGGGATAAAGTAATTTTTCTTAAGAGTTTTTCAAAGATTTTTATGCCAGGTTTAAGATTTGGTTTTATGACAGTGCCTCCTAAGCTTAAAAAACATATCTTAGAAGCAAAACATTCAACAGATATATCTACCTCAGGACTTATTCAAAGAACTTTTGACTTATATATAAGAAAAGGCCTATGGCAGAAAAATTTTAACAATATGTACGAGATCTACAAAAAACGTTATTTAAAAACTATATCAACACTAGACCAAAATATGCCCCAAAATGTATTATATCATAGATCAGGTGGAGGTCTTAACATATGGTTAAGCCTTCCATATAGTTATATGGTAAACAGTCTTTTAGAATATTCCACTTCAAACAATATAGTATTTGCCCCCGGTGGGATTTTTTACAGCAGTGCACCATCAAAGCTTAACAATATACGATTAAGTTTTGCAGCAGTTCCAATAGAAAAAATAGAGCCAGGTATAGAAAAACTCTGTACATTAATATCTCGCTTTTATAAGTAAACTCTAACCCTTAAATTAGTCCTTTTAGGTCTTTCATTACCTTATGAACGAAAAGATGGTAAAAGTACCTGCTATACTTTTACCATCTTTGTATTATTTTTATATTTTTTTAGAAAGGACATATCTGTTATTCTTCCTTATGCCTTAGCATTTTATAATATTGATACAAAAGACTATCCAATTCAACTTCAACATCTTGAATTTTTATCTTTTGACTTTTGTAATATTGGTCAAAGGAATTAATAAGCAGGTTTTTTTCAACAATTTCCTTTTCCAAATTATTCGTATTATCGTTCATAGATGTCACACCTCCTCAAATGTACTCCCCAAAAATTATTATAGCACAGTTGGAAAAACTTATCTACTATGTTAAAGGATAATTAGAATAATAATTCGATATTTAACAAAATCTTCATTAAAAATTAAAACAAATTTAATATTTCTTAATTCTTACTTAATTTCCTTTTATTTTTATTTTTTATATACAAAAAGGATCGAATGTTGTAACTTAACATTCAATCCTTTTTGTATATAATCCTACTGGATTTCAATTTTGTGATTGTGGTCTTTAGCATTCTTATCTTTTGGTAAAACTACAGTTAATATTCCATCTTGATACTTTGCACTTACGCCATCACGATCCACATTTTCTACATAAAACTTGCGAGCTACCGAGCCATATCTTCTTTCACGTCTTATATAATTATCTCTTTCATCTTTTATTTCTTCCTCTCGATTAATTGAAATGGTTAATGTATCATCTCTTAAGTCAACATTAATATCTTCCTTTTTAGCTCCGGGGATTTCTGCATCTACAATAAACTCCTTCTCTGTTTCACGTATATCAGCCCTAATTGCATTTGATTCAAATGCAACCCCTGAAAAGAACGGATCGTTAAAAAACCCTTCCAAAAGATTTTTGCTAAACCCCCAAACATCATCGTTAGTTGAAAGCTTATTTGCCTTTCTGTTATATGGAGTTAAACCAAACATAAGTAACACCTCCGTTTTTATTTTACTTTGACTTTCCTTGACCTTATATTATATTTATACCACATTAATAAATGTATAAACAATTTTTGTTTTTGACTATCTTTGACCTTCCTTGTCAAATAACATTATTCAATTTAAAATATCTTCAATTTTCATAAAATTTCTACTATATACTATGTGAGTCTCATATTATTTGTGAAAAATCAAAGTTATATTTCTTCTATCCCTTAATTAGTTTTAATATTTCTTCTTTATCCAACACACCTGATACAAACATAAGCAAAAATCCTATAATAATATTTCCAATTAAGGCTAGGATAACTGTTCCTCTGTTTCCTGCGTCAAATAGAGTAAAAAAGCTGTATATGTATTTACCTGTAAAAATCATTATTAAACATACTATACCTGGCTTTATTATCCAGTTTCTAAAATCAATAGCCATACCCGTGGTCTTAATAACAGTACAAATATTTAATATACATACAATAGCTGAACTGATTATCAATCCTGTTATATAACCAGGTATACCATATACAGGAAGGCAATAAACAACAAATATAATTCTAATAATATATCCAACAACTGAATTTCTTAGAGATATTCCCTGTTTCCCCAAACCATTTAAAATTCCTAAAAGTGTCTGCTGTAAATAGATAAATATGCAAGTAAATGACAAAACATAAAGTATACTTCCTATATTCTCTCTCTTATAAATCAAATCTCCAATTTCATTTGAAAACCCAACAAAAATAGCAGTAAATAAAAATCCCAAAATAAATGTAAGCTGAATTGATTTTGATATTCTATAATTAACCATATTAAATTTTTTTAAAGACAGGGCTTCAGAAATAGCTGGCACTAGCGTTGTAGCTAAAGACATTGTTACAATGGATGGAAAAAAAACAAGTGGCATTGCCATTCCTGTAAGCTTTCCATACTGTTCAATACTAGCTTGATAATTGAGCCCTCCTATTAAAAGCATTCTAGGAATTAGAATAAACTCAATTGCAGCCATAATTGAAGTAATAAATCTATTAAATGATATTGGGATAGATATTTTTAATACGTTTTTAAGGATGTTTCTTTTCCTCATCAATCCATTTTTTGAACTATAGGAATTAAGCTTTTTCTTTCTTCTTCTAAAAATAATAATTAGTACTGCTAAATTAGAAATTTCACCTATAGCCATTCCCACCGTTGCAAGGGCACATGCATATTCAAGGCCAATATTCACAAAATACCCAGCCATACCAATAACAATTGCTATTCGAACAACTTGTTCTACAATTTGAGAGCATGCGGTTGGAACCACTTCCTGAACTCCATAAAAATATCCTTTGATGGCAGAAGCCGCCGCGATAACAGGTATACAGGGAAGTAAAAAAATCATTGAATAATACGTCCTAGAGTCTTTTAGTATGACATTTACTATAGGATTTATAAAAATGTACATTCCTACTGATACTATTATACCTGCTGTTACAACTATAATGAGTGAGTAGATGGTTATTCTTCTTAAATTGGCATAGTTGTTTTTTGCAGTCTGTTCTGCAACCATTTTTGATACTGCAATTGATACACCAGAAGAAAGGGTAAGTATAACTAATGAATATACAGGTGAAATGAGCTGAAAAAGCCCCATGCCTTCAGCTCCTATTAGATTTGAAAGATATATTCTATATATAAAGCCAAATATCTTTACAACAAATCCTGCTATCATTAAAACTATAGCACTACTTACAAATGATTTTTTCGCCATATTTAGTCAGTAACCTTTTTAAAAATTGTCCTCTTTATTAATATTTTAAAAAGGCTTAACTTATGCCTATTCCTTAATACCCTTTATACGTAATTTCTCGTATAAGATACCTTCCATTCTTTGTCTTTTTACTCTTTGGAATTATTGCCTCAGTCATGAAAATAAAACTCATGGACACCTCTGCTTCTATGCGTATATAAGTATTATAATTTGACAACATAAAATCATATGTTCCAAGTTGCTCACATATATTTAGCTGTATAACATCCTGTATCCTATTCATTTTTGTCTCTTTGTTCATCAAAATCAAAAGTAATCTCAAATAATCTTCATACTTCATACTTATAAAACTCTTCTTAATGCTGTTTTTTGAAACCCCACTTCCTGTTTGTCCCTGTATGCTATCCATAAACTCATCAACTTTTTCTTTTCCAAATTTCGCTGCATCATTTATTCCTTCTTCAACCATTTTTTTAAGTTCATCAACATTAACCTTTATTTCATCCTTTATTATGTTGCTAAAGTACTCCTTTTCTTTGTCTAGTTTATCTGTTATTTTTCCTATTAGCGATCTTTTTTCTTCATCAATTCTATGGCGTATTTTTGAAATTTCACTTCTGCTCTTTCCTATAACTTCTTCCCTTAGTTGAATTTCTAAATTCTTATATTCATTTCCCAATATATCTAGTTCATTGAATACAGCACTATTATTTTTTCTAAAGTCTTCAAATAACTGTGGTCCTTTACTGTAGATATCATTTTCTATTTCAATTAATTTGTCATTTGTCCTGTCCAATACATCATTAGCTCGTGCATGTATAGAGTCTGCAAATTGATCAGTTACATCATCAACTTTGTCAAATACACTATATATGCTTCTTTCTATTGGCTCAAATGCCATATCAACTGCTAAATCAATTTTATCATTTATAGTTTCATTTAATTCTTCAATGACTCCCTTTACATAGCCTTGAACATTATCTTCAGCATACTCAATAGCTGATTTAACAGCTTGACCTCCAACATCTTTTGCAATTCCCATCATCATTTCCTTTAAACTTCCAACATCACCGCCTACGCTTGTTACCCATGTCTTTTTAGTTTTAAAAATAGGTACCGCCTGTCCTGACATAATAAACATCTGATCTAAAAGTGATTCTGCCATTGCCCACGACAGCATAATAAGTGTGTGAATAACGGGAGCTAAGAAAGGAGCTGCTGAAGTAGCTGCAGTTGATATTTTAGCGGCCAATGCCTTTTTTTTAGGATCGGTATATACAGACATACTGTTTAATGCAAATCTAATAAGTGTTATTTGAGCTTGAACTGCTGCAATGTTAGCCTTTTCACTTTGACTTCCTCCAATTATGTACTCTATTTCAGTATAATTTTTAAAATATGTTTTTCGGGTACCATCCTTTACACTTTTTAATTTTTTCTCTTCCCTGTACGTTTTTTGCTCTTTCTTTTCTGATAGACTATGCAAAAATTTGTCCATTATATATTCATTAACATACAACTCGTCTCTTAGAGATCTTAAAGAACCTGTTAGAGAATTACCCATCATGCTTAGTATATTAAAGTTCTCTTGTGCAAAGGAACTATCTTCAAAATCCATTTTTCCCATCACATTGTCCTTTGAAATATCTATATCTGTGTTTTCATGATCAATTAAAGCCTCCGCAACTAAACTCTCAAATTTTGAAATATGTAATTTGTCTTTTTCCAATATGTCTTTATATAGCTTACTACTATCAAGCTTCCCTTCTTTGCCCTTTGAAGGCAAAAACTCCATTGGATAATTGCTGAAGTTTTCATCATCAATAATCTCATTTTCCTTGTCTTTATTAGAAAAAGCACTTGTAAGATTTTTAATAAAACTTCTTGGGTCAATACTTTTATCTCCTACTTCGCTGGATTTAGGTACATAATAATTTATTTTTTCAAGCCCCTCTATTTCCCTATATATACTTTCATTAAAGTTTAATTTTCTTTGAACACTTTTAAAAATTTCTTCTTTGACCTCTGCATTTATATCTTCTTCTCTTATATCCTCAACATTCAAACTTTTTATTACTTCCTCTATGCCTTCAAATAGTTTAAGATTTTTTCTAATTTGTTGTTCTTCTTTGTCTAACATATTTGGGTCAATATCTTTTTTTGCAGTAGAAGTGTCAAATCTCATGGAGTCTGCAAAATCACTAGAATCATTCTCAATTTCTTTATTTATTTGATCTATAGACTGATTAGCTTTTTGAGAGGATTCTTTTAGCTTATCTACCGATTTTAGAGCATCAATGCAATAGCCTATGTATCTGTTTATGTAATTTGTCATATTTGACAGTTCTATGTATGCACCCTCAATGGCTAGATCTAAATCTAAACGAATTTCTGATATTTCATCTACACTATCATCATTTTTAGATTTTTTAGATGAAAGCATTTCTTTAATATTTTGAAGTTCACTTTCTAATTCTGACAGCTCACTCTTTAAATGTTCTCCATCATCTGATTCCTCTATTTGACTATTTAAAGAATCTATTTTATGTTCTAGATCATTTTCCTGACTTTCTAAGGAAGAAATTTCTGTTTGAAGCTTTCTTTGATCTTCTAGTTTGGTCTTTATTTTTTTTTCATAATATATTTTTTGAGATATCATATTTTGGTAATTGCCTGCATATTGACTAATTCCATCTTTCTCAAAAAGGTTTATATCTATTACACTTTCAGACAAATTTTCTTTTGATCTTCCTATATTCTCAAATTGTTTGTCTAAATCAAGCTTTTTGTTCATTATTTTTGACTGTCTGCTAAAGTCCTTAAATGACAGTATTTTATCTAGAAACTCTTCTGAAATTCCCTTAGGTGCTCTATATTTCATATATTCAACAATCTGTTTTCTCATTACAGAGTTTTCAGAAAGATTATACAAAGGCACTACATTTAAGTCTTCTATTTTAAAATTGTACAAATTAAAAGTTCTCTCGTTATTATTGTCGTATTTAATCATTAAGTTTTTTTCTAAGCTGTCTGCTATTTGCATGGTTAATATATACACATCATTTTCGCTAAGAGCAAATAAACCATAATGCTCCTTTAGCAAGTTATTATAATAAGTCAGAAGAGATATGGCTGATAAATCTAAAGAACTTTTAACTAATGGAGGAGCTGCCCTCATCCTTGCTCCATCTACAATAGTTCCTGTTAACAGGATAAGGGCAGTAAGAATTATTGCAAGCATTATTGATATAGAACCCTTGGTATTATTGAAAAAACTAATCATTTTTTCACCTCTATGTAATTCATTTAAAATCTTGATTTTTAGCTCTAGACAAGTCTAATAGTCAGAATTCTAAATGGTTAAAGAAGCTAGGGTTTACTCTTAAAGCATTATGAATTCTGACTATTTGACTTACTATAGTATTATGTCTAAGTCATGGGGAATTAGTTCACCATATAATTCTGTAAAGACCTTTTTTACCTTATTGTCTACATCAATTAAAACTTTATCTTCAAGAATTATTTTTACCGTTCCATAACCCATATGCTTATCATTTTTTGTAATTGCAATTAGATCTCCTTCATTTAAGAGCCCCTCAGGCCTTGGAAATGTTATTAGCATTATAAATCACCTCGTTATAGGTTATATTTTTTGCTAATAAATATGCAAATTATTAGACATTAATATTATCAATTGTAATATCGGTTATTAATAAAAAAACTTTAAGTATGTTTTGGGTTCATGTAATAAACATGCAGAGAAATATATACCAATTAGATAAAAAATAGACGATTCTTTAGCCCTATAGCACCAAAAATCGTCTATTTAAACTTTATTATTCCTTGTTTGCTGTCGCAAACAAGCACATACGTAAGCGACATTCATTCCCATTATACTTATATCCTATGTTGTTAAGCTTTGTGCTCACAAAAGTCTATTTGTTTATTATTACAGTTTTAGTTTTTGAATCCCACTCTACAGTAGCACCTAGTGATTCTGCTACATAGCGTATAGGCACATAAGTCCTGTCATCTTTTATTATTGCTTCTGTGTCCATTTCTATAATATTGTTGTTTACATTAATATTCCTATCATTTATTCTAATAGTTATATTAATATCATCCTTAAGTATATAAACTTCTCTTGATTCTTGATTCCAGTCCACCTCTGCTCCTAAGTCCTCAGTAACAAATCTCACCGGAATAAGGGTTCTGTTATTTTGATCAATGAAAGGTTTTGCATCTGGGAAAAATACTCCTTTGCCGTCTACATTGACTCTAATCCCTTTTCTTTCAGAAATAAAAACCTGTTCTCCAGTAATAACGTTTGTTTTTATAATTTCAAATTCTCTATACACCATATCATATGAATAACTTATCACATTGTAATTATCAATCCATCCTGCCCTTCTACTTATAAAATCTACTGGTTTTTTTTCATGGCTATTTCCAAAGACAACCCAGGTTTTATACATACTCATCATCATGAGCTTATCTCCCTCAGGTGAAAACTTTATATCTTCATATTCTATAGTATCTTTATAGGTATATACAAGTTTATCTTTATAGTTATAACAATAAATAGTATCTATACCGCTATAGATAACATAAAGGTTATTGTTTATAGCCTCAAAATTTCGTATAGGCTCATCTGTAGTTATAAGCTTTTTAGATGTATTGTCATTAGTATTATACTCTAAAACATATAAAGCTCTATAATATAAAATATTTTCGTCATCTGGGCAAAAACCCATAAGATTTCCGTCATCTATAATTTTTTTAGGTGAATCTTCATTTTTGCTCATATAAAATATTTTGCTATCATATTGAAAAATAACATCACCATTTGTAGAAACGTAAAATTTGCCAAAATCAATATGAGAAATTGTCTTTGACGAAAAAGTTTTATCCCTTGAATTGAAGTAATTTATTGTACTGCTTTCTCTTTTATCCCTATACTGAAGTGAATCATCTAAAGACCATCTAAATTGATAATTATTAAAATCACCTTTACCTATTGTATAACCTGTTCCATATATTGTTGATATTAAGTAAATATCATCTTCCACAAACCCTGGAATATTGTTGCCTGCCATAATTACATATCTACCATTTGGACTTATACTAACTACTTTCATGGATTCAAACCTTGTCATCTGGTAAAGTGCATCACGGTATCTAAATAAATTATCATTCCAATCCTGTGAATTTACAAAAACACTATTCCCAAATATATATGTATTACTAAATATGTCAAACTCGTCAGGATCAATCTTTGGGAAACTAGCTTGAATTCCTTCCTCAATAATTTTTGATCTATTTCTTTCTATACGGCTTATTTCACTCATAATTCCTTCATAATTTAATTTTTTTCTAGGTGAAAAATAATCTGTATATTCTATTACCATATTATCGTTATATTTATGAGTATAGTCTTTTAGTTCACTAATAATCTCATCAACTGATTTATCACCACTTACTGCATCTTCAAATTTTCTAATCTGATTAACATTAGCTTTCTCAATTTCATTTAATTTGTCATAATTAAAATTGTCATCAGGTTGATACCAGGGCTGCAATGAAAAAAACTCACTCCATTTGGAATCTTCGAATACATAGCCATTTCTTGCATAAATCTCATTTCGAACTAACTGGCATGTGGCAAGCCTTGCTTCTACTTCTCTAACAAGTACATCTTCACTAGAAACATCATATAAAAACTTTGTAGAATTATCAAAATCCCAAAACTTAGTGCCAATATAAAATAAACTCTTATCCCATTTATAATCTGTTTTTTCACTCTGATATGGTGTATAATGCTCATCACTTAAAGAATAAAAATCAGGAATGGGATTATATTTAATGTAAAGATCAAAGTCAGGATTAATGTTTTCAAAATGCCACTCTATCCCCTCACCATTATAATAATAGTTCTCTGGACTTGCACTTACTTCTAACGAAGAGACTGGCTGTGGAAATTCAACAATAATGTGTATATTGTCAACATGTCCTTTCCACAATGAACCTGTTCTTAATATGTAGTCTGCACCTGAATGATTAATAAACTTATATTTTACCATTACCGAGCGTCTTTCATCTTTTTCAAAAGGCATGTCCCACTTGTAATATGAATTATATAAAAAGTCATCATAATTTAACAAGATGCCTCCTTTTTTTAATTCTACGTCAAATGGTTCTAAATCAGGGTAGCTAAAAGCTTCAAAATCAATTAACTGCATATCATAATTTGCAACATTAGGAAATCCTAATTCAAGTACAGTGTTATCACCAGTGTTGTGAAAGTTAAAGACAACTTCTACTTCATGTTTTTTATTATAGTCATCTTCAATTGCATCATAACGTATTTTGATTGTCTCACTTTCAAGTTTTATGCTATTGTTATTAATTGGATATGCGACATCGCCTTTCATTACCAATGGTGCATCATTTGCATACCCAATCTGATTGGCAAAAACAAATAATAAGACACTGATAATTAATAGTACTCTTTTTAATCTTGACATATATAATTTCCTCCTTAAATCTGTTTAGCTTATTTTATCATAAAGCAACATTTAGCTCAAATAAGCTATCTTGTATAAAATTGGCGCAGTTGTATTTGATCATTTAATATGTACTTCTCCTGAATAGAGGATGTTTTGAATACTATGTATGTAAAGCTAAATATAGAAGCTAAAAAATAAGAAGAACTCCACTTATGTAAACATAAGTGGAGTTCTAGAATAAGTTGAACTCTAAATATACAGTTTAATTACATACTAATATTTTATGTTTGTAAATTCACCTAATTATAATTATTTCTTTTGTTTTATGATTATACTCAACTTGTGCATCTAAAGTCTCACTTAAGAACCTTAAAGGTATAAACGTTCTTCCCGGAGGGATTATTTCTGCTGGGCAGTCTAATACATGTTCTACATTATTTACTATGGCTATGTCAGAGTCTATAGTAAATATGATAGTATTTTGATTGTCTATAATAATAACTTGCCTGTCTTTTTCTATCCATGTTATTTCCGCTCCAAGTGTTTCAGCTATAAACCTCACTGGTACAAGAGTTCTACCCACCTCTGGCTTAATAAAAGGTTCTGAGTCAAGGTAGTAAGTGCTCCCATTAACTATTACTTCTAACTGACCTATCGTAAGAACAATCTTCAAAGGTTCAATTTGAGTTTCTTTTGGATCAGATAATTTTATAATTGCAAAAGTACTGAATTTATCAACACTAAAACTTATACTACCGGGGTTACCTTTGTCATCAAACACTATATCACCCTCAATAATTTTCTTTTCTCCATCACTGTGAATAGCAAATATTCGAAGAGTGTTTAAAAAAGCCTGCTGTTCCTCTTGTGAAGAAGGTATGTTGATACCCGAAAGAGGAATCGATACATTTGTATCACCTTTTATAGCAGATTTTATTATTATAGGCTCTCCTAGCACTTGAGCATCCGATGTATCCATTATACCTTTCATTTTATTTATAACAGTAACAGAATCACCACTTTCAATCTGTATGGTCAAATCATCATCTTCTAAAGATAATTTTTCTACCAATTCTATCGGAACTTCTAGACTGGCTTTTAAAGTAGAAATATTTATATTCATGCCTATAGCACTTTTGAGTACATCATTTGGTAATATTATTGATATAACAAACGAATCTGACTCAGTAATATCAATTTCTACTGTTGCTTTTCCATCTTTTAACGCACGAGCTAATTCTGATTTTAATTCTTCACTTATAGTATATGACTCAACTGTTTTTCCATCTTCTCTAGTTGTCACTTCTTTATGCATAAACTCTTCTCCAACAACCTTTAAAGAAGATGCCTTTTGTTCAGTTACTGGTAACGTACTTCCTGATCTATCTGAAGCGCTTCCATCTGGACTTGATGGCGAACCATTATCATTGTCAGCATCAGGTTCATTTAATTTAATACTAACAGTTGGATATAGCCCTCCATCCATTATAAATGTCAGTGTTGTATCAGTATTTAAGCTATTTAAATATGATTCAAAAATTGTATACTCATCTCCAGATACTGAATAGTCTTGATCGGAAATAACATCTCTATTACCATCAATAATTTTTATTAAATTTCTGCCGTTAAGATTAAGAATAATAACAACAGATTCTTCAGACCCTAAAGTGTGATTTATTACTGTCGGCGACAGGCTAGCTCCTGTCTTTTCATACCAATAAACATATAATTCCTGTTCTTTTGAGTAATTTTCTCTCAACGGCATAGTTGCATTTACTAAAATCTTATTTGTTTTGTTTATATTTAAAAGAGTTATTGGTATGTCTATTTCTCCTGTTTCTGGTATTAAATTCGTCGATTGAAGCGCATCTTCTACATAGATTTTTAGTATGGCACCAGCCTCACCATAACCTGTTATTCTAATTGTTTGTTCAGAAGTTGTTTCAGGTCCATTAATATCAAAGGAAAATTCATCTGGGTCATAGGTAACTGTATGCAATTTACTAGTTCTATTACCTGCTAAATCTGTTGCCTGAATTAATATATGATTTGTTCCAGGTAGAATGTTAAGTTCTAAATTAAAATCATATGGTGACTCATTGATACTTTCTTGTTTTATCAAATCATTATTTAATGTTATTTCAAGTCCACCTGATTTGGTTGGCTTATCTAAAAGGCCTTTTAAATTGTATAACAATTCACTAGTATTTGTCGGAGATTCTACAGTAATATTTAATGACTGATCATCTATTACTACTGTACGCTTTATAACATCACTTTTGTTTCCTTTTAAGTCAGTAGAAGTTATACTTAACTGATTTTCTCCAGGTTGAAGATTTACTAAGAGACTAAATTTTTGCGAGTGAGCATAAGAAGTAAAAATATCTCCGTTTACATCAACTTCTATAAGTGATAATGGGTCACTTAATCCTGAAACAATAACAGTATCTAAACTGGTGTAAAAGTTGTTAACTGGTTCTTCTACAACAAGCACAGGAGGAGTAACATCATATAATAAACCTACTGAAGCAACACGTGAATACCCATGAGTATTAGTTGCCGTTACAGTTAACTGGTTTAAATTTGAATTACCACTATCTTGCCATGCAAAATGGTTTAATGGTATAAAAATCACAACACTTCCCTCAGTGTTTTCTACTAGTAGACTTTCTTCTAAATTGACATTATTAAGTTCAAAATTTAGCAAAGCATCTTTTTGTGTTTCTACTTCTACCTTCACACCTATTATACCATTTTCCTCTATAACACCTTTAGTAGTACTTACCACTATACCATCTTGTGGCTCTATTATACTAAGTTCAGGTAGAGATATTGAGTTGCCGTTTGCTATAGTGTAATCCTTCATATACATTAACGAAAAAATTCCGTTAGGGTTAAGATCATTTTGAGCCAACATTAAACTGCTTGTATTATTGCTAACCATGACCTCTATTTCATAGGCATCTGAAGGCACACCGGCTTTATTATAAGTTTTAACTTTAAGCTGGTTAATTCCAGATTGAAGATTAACAATTAGTGATTCACCACTTTGTATACGAGATATTAGTTGGTAGTTATCACTTATTTTTTCATAAACTCCAATAAGCAAATTGTTGCTGGTACCAATTATTTTTATTTTATTGTCTGATGAATTATATATACCTTCATCTATTAAAAGTGGATTGTCATCCAAATCTTTTAAAATTACTTGTGGAGTAGATGGCATGTTTTTACTAATATTCACCTCTAAAGTTTCCATATCGCTACGATTACCAACTGAGTCTTCCACCATATAAAATAACTGATGTTCTCCATCATCATTCATAACTATTTCAACAATTTCACCTTTTGAAGAAATATCCACTTTAGTTTCTATCTTATTAAATTCTTCATCTAAAGGATCGTAATCATAAGTCCAGTAGATAAATGTTGTGTCACTTTCTTCTACTTTAAATTTAGCTGTAACATCTGAATTATAAAGGTTATTCCAACCTAATGTACCCTCAATTGAAATAAGGGATACAACAGGTGGCCTGTTTAGCACAGTAAGTGTACCTAACTCTTGAGAAGTTTCGTTTCCTGCATAATCCATAGCCCTAAGAGTTATTGGCGCTTTATCTAAGGCCAACCCTTCTGGAATAATTACTTTTTTGGTATATGTATAAGAATCACCTAACCGTTCAAGGCGTTCTCCTGTAATTGCACCACCAATGCTAAAATTCGAAGATGTCAAATCCAATTCTTTATTGGATGTAATCTCTAGATTAAATGTAGAACCATCTTTAAGCAATGTATCTATACTAACTTGTGAAATTTCAGGAGGAGTACTATCAGCATAAAGCTTAGTGTCAGTTAGTATAGATACTAGGTTACCAGCCTTGTCAATTAATTGAACTTTAATTGGCTCATTATATGTTTCACTACCTATTGCAATATCTTCTGTAGTATATAAAATTAAATCTTCGCCTGTATCAGGATGTATTCCTGCAGATCCAATAGCTTCCATCGGATACTGGGTCTCATTAAATATAGCTGTAACTCCTGCATTTTTGTCAGCATTAGCAACGTTTATGTTTTCTCCAACAGCCATAACTCTAAAAGTATCACCTTCATTTAGCCAACCTAAAGCATTGTGATATGCTGATACTAAAAGTGCTTCTTTATCTACATAAATAAGTCTCTCCACACTTGCACTATGTCCGTTTTCCGTACCAGCTTTTGCCAAAAGTGAAATTTGTCCTTGTTTAGTGGTGATGTCTACTTCAAATTGATATATCCATCTACTATCCTTATAAATACCATCTAATCTGATCCCTCCTACACCTTCTGTTCTAATTTTACTAAGGAGAGGCATCTCATTTAATTCTCTATTTGCAGATACAATAAAATCTGTGGTTTTATTTAATCCTAAGTAAAATGGCTCTGCATCTAAGTTTAAAATAAAAATTTCTCCTACTTTAGCAGTGTTACCAGCAATATCTTCAACATCATTAACGGTTAATAGTGGCAGTCCAGTAAAATCAGATGTTTCATATACACCTGTATAATATCCTTTATCTGAATCCCAAGATAATGTTATAAATTCATCTAAATTATAATTAACTGTTGGAGGTTCTGATAATTCTTTGTCAGACAAAATATTAATAACTATTGTATCATCATCACTAGTTATTGTCCTTTTCACATCAACTTCAACAACTGGTTTTACAGTGTCTATATTAAAGTTCCAGTTATAAGAATCACTATTTCCATCAACATCTTCAATATGGACATCCACTTCAAAGGTTCCTGTTTCACTTTCATTAACCAAGTCAAAATCTGGAACACATGCAAATTGACCATTTTTATAGGATGCTTTCGCAATAACGACCTCATCTTGTATTAAATGTAAATAACTTTTATCTAAGTCAATCTCCGCATAACCTTCTTGAACATCAATTTTTATAGTTGGCCGAATATCATTTGTATAACTATTAGATTCAGGAGTTACATTAGAAGTACTTAATTCTGGAGGCTTAGTAATAGCTATCCCATCTTCTGTGACCATAATACGACAAGTAGCTGCTTTTTGGTCTTCAAATTCATCATACCCATCATATCTAGCTGTAATAACAGTCACCCCAAATGCATGAGCCGTTACTGTTCCTGTTGTTTCATCAATACTTGCAACATTTGGATTACTTGAATACCAAACTAACCATTCTGGATCTACTAATAAAGGTTCGTCATCGTACCACTCTTCTTCATACCACTCTTCCTCATGCCATTCTTCATACTCAAAAATTTCATAAACTTCAAGATTAAGCGTATCTCCTACACAGAGTGTGGCTCTTTCAGGAACCATTTCCAGGTACCAATTTTCCCCATGCCAATCATCATAATCTGGAGGTGAAGGTTCACTAACATTAACTATTATTGTTGCCTGCTTATTCACCTCTGGATCTAAAGAAGTTACTGTTATTGTTGCAGGTTGACTAGTAGCTTTTGATGCAATAAGTCTTCCATATTGATTTATAATTACTGAAGGGCTATCAGACTCCCAGGTAACCCCTTTATACGTAGAATTTTCAGGTAATACGATAGCATTTAAATTCCTTGTTTCACCTACTTCTAAATCTAAACTGGTTATTTCATTCTGAAGAAATTGAATACTTATATCACTTACTTCTACATAATATCTTTCCCATCTGATATTTCTTATCAGTTCTGAAGCTTCACGATAGAGGTTCCTTAATGTATCCTTTTGCACTTCACTATCAGCAAACCATAAACCATTAGTTCTAATACTATTTATTTCTCTATTATATTCAGCGGTTTTTTGATTAAATATAATATCATCTGATTCACTTAGTAATGAGTTTCTATAATATTTAATTTCATCAATGAGCATTTGTAATCCCTCAGTATAAGAAGATTTGCCTTCAATAATATTTATTGCATCTTGTATATTTGAAGAATGTGATCTATATCTGTATAAGTTAATATTTATATTACTTATGTTTGCTGGATGGTTTCTAAATATAGTAGCTACAGAAACAACTTCACAGTCTGCCAATTTATCTAAATTCTTTTGAAATTGCCAACCTTTATCATATCGATTTTTGGGCCAGTAATGACTAAGGGCTGAAAAAATAGCGTTTATTTCTGACTGATAGTAGTTTATATGACCTTCTGCAGTATCAAGGTTTTCAAGTAGTTTAATCTCTTTATTGTACAATTCTTCTAAATCTGAAATAATAGCTTCACGTTCAGCATTTTGACTTTCTAAAGTGGTCTTTCTGTTTATTCTCCTTTCTATATAATCAATATTTACTTTAGGAGGACTCATTGAAATTTGTTGTCCCCAATCATTGTATTCTCGTGTTAGCGGAATTATATAGGGACTTTGTTCGTGTAATTTTATTAATTCTTCTCCTTGTTCTACCATCCATGTAATAGCATGTTCTAAGTTAGCTTTATTATTTGGATAATTACTTATTATACCATTTATCATATTCTCAAAAGACTCAGCTTCTGTATAAAACTGATTTTTAACTTCTTGCATTAAATCAGCTTGTTCACGAAGTTCATCTGCAAGTTCTTTTATAGTCCCCTTATTATATAATAAAAGTGAACTTAATTCTGCTATAGGACGTTCAGGGTAGCTTCCAAAAATTAATGCTGCATTTCCTTGCTCTGCATCAAAACCCATAACAACAGCTTTAAAATTTTTAAATTCAGCATTCAACTCATCAACAGCCTCTAATACTTTATCATAAAACATATCTAATTTATCAGCATCAGCTCTTTTTTTAAGAGCCATTTTATCAATGGAACTTCTGTAATTAGATTTAAAGTAATCATAATCTGATTCTAAGAAAACTCTTTGAGGACGATATAAGCTTATTGAATTTATAGAAGTTGTCTGTCCCCACCTGTTAGTTAGTCCTAATCCATAATTTGGACCTATTTCCCAGCTATAGTTCAAATGTGTTTTAATAAGAATATCCTCAAACATTCTTTCAGAATCTCCACCTAAAAGCCTCATTAATTCCACTCTACGTGTTTCAACTTTATTTACAAAAGCTTCATATGATGCTTTTAATTCCTGTGTTCGGTTGTTTACTTTTGCAGCTATATCTGATGTGTATCGTTCATGTGGCTCAGGTGGAAGGTCTACACTTAAAGGTGCTATTGCTTCATTAAATTCATTTAATGAAGCTTCTTTTTTTTCTTCTTGATTTTCAAGTGTTTCTTCTATGTTTTTGCTAACTTTTTCTTCTAAATCATTAATATTACTTATACGCTTTTCAACACTGTTTTTAGCTCTTTCTGAAATATTTTCCAACTCTTCAATCGCTGCCCACAAGTCGTTTATTATACTATTTATATCAGGATCTTCTCCTCTTGATTTATCAATAACAAGATCTATTGTATCTAGAATAAATCCAAATCCTGTTGCAATGGCCTCACTCACATAACTTGCTCCCCTTGTTATGTGGCCAACCATAAAGTTCTCAATAATTACAGGAATAAGTTTGTCTGACCCTGCGGCAAATGCATTTCCAATTTGTTGTGCACGAGCACGAACTAAAGTTTCGTATGCCTCTTTTCCAAGATTAAATTCCTCTTCTAAAGAATTAATTTCTTGAACTAATGATTGATAATCTTGGGATTTGCGTACATCCACAGGAATATGTCCAAAGGAAGGCTTTTGAAAAATATCTTCCAATTTTCGAGTATAAAAGGCCTCTAATTCAGGAAAATCTCTTGCTGCAATTCTTCCTCTCCATATTTCACGGGCCTCTGTCCAACCTGTAACGCCATTTACCCATCTAGTCATTTCATCAGAACCATGTTCACCAAAATCAGCTTTACGTCTTCTTGGGGAAAAAGCATAATTTTTCATAACTCTCATACGGGATTCTTCATCCATACTTTGCCATGCTCTTAAGTTTATTATTCTTCCTGTTTTATCCGAACGGTAAGTTCTTCCCATATACTCATACTCTACAAAAGTACGAAATCCATCACTAACAGTCCTTATTATTGTAGCCTGGGGTATTTCAGGTGTTTCTTCAGCCTTTACATTAATGAAAAAACTAGGTGTAACCAGCGCAATACAAATTAAAGCAGCAATACATTTTTTAAATATTGTCTTTTTCAATGTTGTACCTCCTTGTTTTTTTTAATTTAGAAATATTAATTTAGGTGAGTATTTAAGATTCTTTATAGCAAAAATACGTATTTATTGTTAAGTTTTTAGAAGTTTCGATTGTCTTTTAGACACATATAAAAACTGATTTGTTTTATCTTTATTTAGAAAATTAAATTTGATTAATAAAACATTTTGATTTTTGACAAATTAATGTACTTTCACTAGGCAAAATTCACTTTACAGTACTAGATGATAATAACCCTATAATTTTCATTCTACAAACTGTATTAATTATCCTGCTTTTTTCATCATTTAAATTTAATTTCAACACATTTTATATTTATATAAAAGTGTTTATCATCATATCATATCATGTTAAATGGACAGAAGGAATGTATTCACCTCCTGTCCATTAGTTAGTTGGTATATAGTCAGTTTACATCCAATAAAGTATCATTATAGTAAACTTTTATCCTGTCTAAGTTCTTTAAAACTCCGGTTGCAACTATAACTGTTCCATTTGTTGTTGATGTTAGATTTATACCATCAAAATAAATTGCATACTCAAGTATAAATTCATCGTCTATTTTAACTTTAACTTCAGATGTAGGTAATCCAAAGCTTGGCTGGCTAATTATTTTTGCTACAGGAGGTGTTGCTGGTATTTCAGGTGTTGATGGCACTGTGCTCCCTCCACCTGTAACAGGTGTTGTATCAGCATCTTTTGCTTTTTCATCTAAACGTGCAATAACATTGCCTTCTCTATCTATTATTTTATTAGGAGCTTTTTCAAAGGTAACTCCATCTACACTAACTTGTGCAATTGTTATACTTCCTTCTCCTTTGACAGTTATGACTGATTCAGTATTTAAGTTACTAACTACAACAGTTTTTGCAATTTCAATTATTGTTCCCCTAGACCCTTCTTTAACATTTATATTCTTTACATTACCTTCTAATATCTTAATTTTAGCATCTGAGGCATCAACATATATTTCATTAAACACACCTTTAAACTCAATAGTTTCATTAGATACTTCTCTTGATATATCAACTTTTAAGTAACCCTCTCCTGTAAGTTCTTTTGATTGAATTTTAGCTCCTGACTTAACTATAAGGTTATCAATTTTAGTAGTTCCACTTGCTTCAATTCTTACATTTCCATTTCTTTTTTGAACTGTTGTTTTTGAGAGGTTGGAATTAATAATCTTTATAGAATCAGAGCCTCCAGCAGCAATTAGAGTTTCTCCTTTTACAGTTACGTTTAAAAGAGTAATATCCCCCTCGCCTATTCCCTCTGTAAGATATAAACCACCATTAATAACTACATTTTTTAATGTAACATCTCTTGTACTTAATGTAACATTACCTGTAATTGTTTTTGTGTCAGATTCACTTCCCCAAACACCTGAAACATTAACAATATCACCGGCAACTCTATGGAGCATAGCAACAGTTTCAGCTCTTTTAATTGGCATGTCCCCTCGAATTGTCTTATCCTCATATCCACTAATATAACCATTTTCCACAGCAGTTATAATAAACCCTCTACTCCACTGTGGAATTTTTTCACTGTCGGCAAAATGTGATATGGCAGATATGTTATCTGATTGTTCAAGTCTTAAAATGCTGCATATTATTGCAACAGCCTCTTGACGTGTAATAGGGTTATTAGGTTTCATACTCCCATCGTTATATCCTGATATATACCCAATAGTTCTTGCTTTTGCTATTTCGTCGTAAAACCAGTCTTTTTCCGACACATCAATAAAAGAATTATCCCCTTTTTCTTTATAACCAAATAAATTATTTATTATTGTTACAAATTCAGCACGGGTAATACTGGCATCAGGTCTAAATGTACTATCACTATAACCTTTAATAAATCCTCTTTCAACCCAGTTTTCAATATGGCTTTTTGCCCAGTGATTTGATATATCAGATGGATAGTACTTTGAACTTTCTGCAAAACTCTTAACTGATAAGACAAATGAAAGACAAAAGATAATTACTGCAATTTTAGATATTTTACTGCTCAAATTAAACAGCTCCCTTCATTGCATATTTTATTTTTATACTACATAAAACAGGTGAAACAAAATAGACATGATTTATTTTAATTTTATTGTATCTCAGGAAATAAATCAAGTTGAAAAATTTGATTGTATTGCACAAAAGACAATGATTCTACACAATTTCTCCTTTATTTTATGTAGAATCATTTGTTGTATGCTTGTTCTCTAGTCTAATACTCTTCTATTTCTGCTTCGTTGTGTCTTTGCATTTATTTACATTGTCAGAAGAACCGTCCCTCTGACATTAATTTATCTCTAATTTTTTTATTAAATTATCAGTATTATCCGTATAAAATGCATAAAAAGAGTCATTTATAAATACAACACATACGGCATTTCCTTTAACTTCAATATCATCAAACACTTGAGTAGTTTCATTAAAATGAATTAGTAAGTTAGCATTTTGTTTGCTACCTATTACAACATCATTATTATTAATAGCAAATGAATATGCAGAACTTGCTCCAAAATCAACTATATCATTTTTAGAAGTTATTTCTCCTGTCGTAGAATTAATATTCAATTCAGAAAGTTTTATATTTGTATTATCCCGATATAAAGCATATAATTTGTTGTTGATTTCTTCGAGTCCATAAATATCAAATCTATTGGTATTAGATCCAACATAACCCAAATTTTGTGTGGTGCTTCCCACTATACTTAGTCCTCTATCATGGTAAACGCCCATTCCATGGTCATAAGATCTCCATTGATAAAAAACATAGTAATTATTATTACTATCTAAAGCAATTTGAGGTGGCTTTTCAGCTGGGTATACTCCTTGTTTCCATCCAGAATCATAGTTCCCACTATATAAAAGAGTTTTAGAGAATACTCCATTTGATTTATGAGCATACATAACATCTGGTTGGTTTTGTGTACCTGCTGTATCTCCCATTGTATCAACATAAATAATATGAGGATTATCATTATTATCAACATCAATATCAGGCCATTTGCATATTCCACCATTGTTTGACTCAATTATTAAAACATCACTCCATTGTTCTCCAGCATACATTCTATAACCAATCTTATCTTCATCTGTTGTATATGCTACATGAGGATTACCATTACTATCAATTACAACCTTACCCTCTTTTCCTGCTCCAATTAAGTATTCATTACTCCAGTTTTCATCATTGTCAATTTCACTGTAATAAATGTTGTTATCTCTTATGTATAATGCTCCAACAAAATTACTAGCTGTAGCTATATCAATAAGATCTCCTGAACCTGAACTATTTTTTTGTACTTTTATTTGTACCTCATTACTATCTACTCCATCAACTGTAGCTATTATCTTAAAGTTTCCTGATGTCAAAAATGTTATTTCGTTTGCTACTATTGTTAATATTTCAGCATTATCTTGAACTTCTGCATCTTCATCATCTTCATCTAGCACTTTGTATGATATAATTCCTGTCTCTGGTACTATTGGATTACCTTTTTGATCCTCATATTCAAGTGTAAATGTAACTGTTTCTTCCTCTTCTATTTCTAATACATCTGCCCTCAAAATTACTACTGTTAATTCTAATTTTTCTTCTACTGTTATATTTGCGGAAACATTTGCTGGCTCTCCAGTCCAATACTCTGGCAATAATATCTCTCCAGTAGCTAAGTATTCTCCTGCTATTTCTGGTTCATATTCATCAATTGTCCATTCAATTGATGCTATAGCCAATTCTCCTTTACTTCCTGTTATCTCTATTGTTTTAAATAATTGCTCCAATACATCTTCTAATATAGTAGCAAAATCTACTGAAATATCAAAATCTATTAAAGTTGTTGATTCATAGGTAAATAAAGGTTCCATATTCCAATAGGTATATGTGCCATCTCCATTTATATCATTTTCATCAACTTTTACTAATTGGTCTATTCCAGTATACTCTGCCCCCACCAAATCATACCAATGACCGCCAACTCTATAGTATATTTCATACTTTCCACTAACTTCATTGAAATAAGCACTTTGTACAGCTTTCAAGTAATTGTTTAAATTATACCCTGATTGAGAATCATTTAAATCAAAAGCATATTGACCTACAATTAAAATGTTGTTGTCTGTTATTTCAGAAATATTTCTGTGGGCAAATACATGTGATTGTATCAATAAAATAACTAAAGCAATTGATATTGATAGAAATTTGAGTTTTTTAATTAGTAAAAACATTCAACTCCTCCTTTAATTCCTTCTCGTATTAAGACTATTAATATAAATAAATATCGGTCATATAAGAATTATAAATAAGTAAAAATTTAAGACATCTATTTGAAGTGTCACAAGAACCGTCCCTCTGACAGTCCCTTTGACAGGAAAGGACGAGGCATTATGCCACGTCCCTTTCTTTAGTTAAACTGTTTGTTATTTATTATAGTGTTATATCAACCATGTTGAAGTATTGATATAATCCACCACCATTAATTGTGTTTAGGTCAACTATTGGATTTTCGAGTTCTGGGTCTGTAACTAAATCATACCATACTCCTTCACCTACATGGTAGTAAATATGATATTGAGCTTCTGAACTCTCGTAAACTGTTTGTGCTGCAAGTAAGAAGTTGTTTAATGTGTAGCTTGCATCACTTAGTTCAAATGCATAGTCTCCTACTAGTAATACATTGGATTGTGTTATGTTAGCTACGTGGTTAACTACTACTACTAATAAGTCTAACGCTGCTTGGATTGCTATCACTTCTGCATCTAGTGCTGCTTGTCCTGCTGCTTCTGTTAATGTTAAGTCACAATCTGCTATTGCTGCTAAGTATGCTGTCCAACTATCTGCTGTGTATGTCTCATCATTATTATTTGCTGGTAATGATGCTACTATTGCATCATATGCTGTTGTGTCTACTACTTCTTCTAATAAGTCTATTGCTGCTTGGATTGCTATCACTTCTGCGTCTAGTGCTGCTTGTCCTGCTGCTTCTGTTAATGTTAAGTCACAATCTGCTATTGCTGCTAAGTATGCTGTCCAACTATCTGATGTGTATGTCTCATCATCATTATTTGCTGGTAATGATGCTACTATTGCATCATATGCTGTCGTGTCTACTGCTTCTACCAATAAGTCTAGGGCTGCTTGGATCGCTATCACTTCTGCATCTAGTGCCGCTTGCCCTGCTGCTTCTGTTAATGTTAAGTCACAGTCTCCTATTGCTATTAAATATGCTGCCCAACTATCTGCTGTGTATGTTTCATCATCATTATTTGCTGGTAATGATGCTACTATTGCATCATATGCTGTTGTGTCTACTACTTCTACATCTACTGTAACATCTCCTGATGTTATTTCTACTCCGTCTGCTGTTACTGTTATGTCTATTGACTCTGCTTCATCATATGTTGCTGTCACTGTATACACTCCTGTTGTTCCTGCTTCTACTACGCTTACTATTGTCAATGTTCCGTTTGCTACTCCGCCTGCTGTTAATGCTTCTGCAAAGCTGAAGGCACCTATTAATAGTCCACTTACTGGACTTCCATCATCATCATCTACCAATGTTACTTCAAATGTGAATTCTACATTTCGCAATGGTTGTGCTGGTGTTGATACTGCATCTACTGTACTTACTGCTCCATCCACTGACAATACTTGCACATCTACTGTAACATCTCCTGATGTTATTTCTATTCCGTCTGCTGTTACTGTTATGTCTATTGACTCTGCTTCATCATATGTTGCTGTTACTGTATATACTCCTGTTGTTCCTGCTTCTACTACGCTTACTATTGTCAATGTTCCGTTTGCTACTCCGCCTGCTGTTAATGCTTCTGCAAAGCTGAAGGCACCTTCTAACAGTCCACTTACTTCACTTCCATCATCATCATCTACCAATGTTACTTCAAATGTGAATTCTTTTGTCTGTGCTGGTTGTGCTGGTGTTGATGCTGCATCTACTGCACTTGCTGCTCCATCCACTGACAATACTTGCACATCTACTGTAACATCTCCTGATGTTATTTCTATTCCATCTGCTGTTACTGTTATGTCTATTGACTCTGCTTCATCGTATGTTGCTGTTACTGTATACACTCCTGTTGTTCCTGCTTCTACTACGCTTACTATTGTCAATGTTCCGTTTGCTGCTCCTCCGCCTAATGTTAACACTTCTGCAAAGCTGAAGGCACCTATTAATAGTCCACTTACTGGATCTCCTAAAACATCATCTACTACTGTTACTTCAAATGTGAATTCTTTTGTCTGTGCTGGTTGTGCTGGTGTTGATAATGCATCTACTGTACTTGCTCCTCCATCCACTGCCGCAAATACAACTGGCATAGCCATAGTTAACATCATTGCTAGTGCTACTAAAAACGCTAATTTTTTACGTATTCCTATCATTCAAGAATTCCTCCTTTTATTGTTATTATTCTGCTATTTCAATGCTATCAACAGTGTAATCCTCATCGCCAACTGAAACAATCAATCTTAATGGATTACTTAAAACTGCTGTTGCTACTACTACTTCAGAATCTGTTGCTGTCGCCAAACTAATTCCGTCAAATTTAAGTGTGTAAGCTGGTACGTCAACGCCATCGATTTGTACTGTTACAACTGAAGTAGGTAGTGCGCCCATTGCTTGCGGTGTATAATAAATAACTACTTCAACTTCTTCTGATTGTCCTACAAATACAGGTTGTCCATCTTTTTGTAGTTGGATTGCATTGTCAATTGTAATTCCGTGTTCTGATACTGTAACATGTAATTGTCCATATGGTAAATCCGCTTGAACTACACCTGTAACAATCAGATCACCATTTTGATTTGTAGTTCCTGTGTAACTATAAATACCTTGGTCTTCAACCAATATGTCAAGCACATTAAGATCCGATGCCCATGGAGATCCATCTCCGCCTACAAAAATAGGCATGTGTATAATTACTTCAGTATCTACAGGTAATCCACTGATTGTAAATGTTATAGTTTCACCTGCTGCATAATGATTCTTTCCTAGATCTGCTATAGTCAATGGTCTATATCCGAATACAACTCCTTCAATAGAACCAACTGCTGTAAATAGAGCACCTACATCAATGTCAAATGTACCTTCAGTGTCATAAGATGCAGTGATCATGTAATCTCCTGTTGATTCTGTTTCTGTTACCTCAATAATATTCAAGTAGTCATCATTTGATAGCTTGATGAATGGTGCAATGTCTTCTAGTCCAAGACCTGTAACTGCTCTGTTTTGAGCATCTCTTAGACTTACAACAAATGCAAATTGTTCGCCAACAAATGGGCTTATAGGTGTTGTTGGTGTAACAGTTGAATTGTCTGCATCAGGCCCTAATATAAACATCCTTGCATCAGATACAACATCTCCTACACTAGCAACAAAGTAATACTTTCCTGCTAAAGTTGTGTCAGGAACTGTAAAACTAACTAATGCTGAATCTGAATTAATAATTCCTGTAGCAGTTGTTCCAATCTCATCACCTACAGAAGGATGAGTACGAAGTTTCAACTCAACTGTAGTACCATCTGGAATACTAATAGATGAAATTGATACATTTACTATTGTTTCTTCTCCTGCTGTTCCCTGCACTGGAACTGTACTTGTGATAGTTATTGATTGAGAAACAATGGAGTTTACAAAAGTATGCATAGCTTGTTCTAAATCTCTTACTGCACGAGACACATCCAAAATAACTGGATCTAAATCATCATATGCTAATTCTGCCAAGTCAATAACAGTTTGAAGATTATCATGAGCAGCTTGAGGTGCTTGTCCAACCGCTTCTCCTACTGGTATTGAATCTTTTAAGTACGTTGAATCTGTTATTAAACTATCTAATGTGTTTAATAATGAAGAAATAATATATGCTCTAATTGTAAGTTTATTAGTAAAGTCAAGATCAGTAGCTTCTATTTCAAATAATCTTCCGTCATAAGTACCAGTAAGTGTTACATCAAAACCTATTATTGAATCAAATTCTTCAATAAAAGCTTCACCCATCCAGTACTCATATAATTCTGCAAAATCTACACTTGAACTTAATGTATCTTTATCCATCCCTAAGAAAGAGAAGTTTAATGTAGAAACTACACCGCCTGTTTCTCTATCAGGTGTACGAATAAATTCAACAAGTGAATTACCACTTAATTCAACTAAAGACATGTTTACAGAATGTCCATCTGCATCCAGTATATCACTTAACTCAAATACAATAGAACCAGGTGAAATTTCAAAATCAAAGCTTGCAGGTTCACCACTTGCTGTAAATATTTCATCTGATTCATCACTTGGATCTGATGCTAAGTGTGTTGCTGTTTCTGCTATTCTTGACTTGAATGTATATGCTGTATATTCATCAAGACCTGTAAATATATTTGATGACTGCCATACAAACTCTACTACAGGTGTTTGATCAATACTTGCTACAGTATATTCATGCCCTAAAAGTTCTGTCAATGTTATTGAAGTCTTTGTAGGTTCACCTTCTAATGTCGGTATTGTTGCTACTTGTGTATTTTCTGCTTTTGCAACTACTGCATCTGTTACAACAATTCCTTCTCCTGATGCATCATCTGTTGTAACTTCAACTATAAGATAATTTTCGATGTCAGCTTCAACTGGTGTATATGTTGTTCCTGTTGCTACCTCTGTATCACTTTCATCTAAGGTATCATCCTCTGAACGATACCATGTATATGTTAAGTTTGTTGTTGTTGATAAAGTACCTTCTCCAACAGTAATTTCTTCTCCAAAAGTAGCTGGTATGCCACTTGCAAATGCAGGTGATCCACTTTGAGCTGGAACTCCTGTTGCTGGGAATACTGCTGTTACAATACCTGAATTTTCTTCATTGCTTACAGAATCTGCTCCTTCTACTTCAAAGAAGTCTGACATCACACCTGTAAATGTAAATCCAGGTTTTGCTACCAATGTTATTGTAGCTGTATAAACTGTACTTATTTCAAATGGATTGTCATCTGGATCCCATGTTACTGTTCCAGTAAATTCATCTGATTCAGTAATTACTTCAACAGGTACTTCGCCAAATACAGGTACTTCTATACCTGATATTTCTGAAATACTTACCACTGTTGCTTCAGTTGTAATAGATGTTGGGCTACTTGATAATGATGCAAAATGAGTTGCAGTTTCTTTTATCCTTGCTCTGAAAGTATATTCAGTTACAGGATCAAGACCTGTAAATTCAGGACTATCTTGCCATGAACCATCATCTATCTTGTACTGTGCACCTGCAATTACATTTAGCACAATGGTTGTGTCTGTCTTACTTGCTAATGTTGGCGCACTTGGTGCTGCTGGTCCATCTGCCTTTACAACATTTACTGTAGCTTCACTTCTAACACTACCTACAGCATTTGTTCCGTCAGCAGTTACAATAACTCTTATTCTCTTTCCTATATCCTCTTGAACTAATTGATATGTCAAGCTTGTTGCTCCTTCAATTTCTACAGTGTTACGTGTCCATTGGTATGTTGGAACATTTTGTCCTGTTGCAGGTGTATAAGTTAATCCATCTATGTCTGCTGTCAATGTTTCACCATATTTTGCAACTCCATCAATTGTTACCGCACCACCCATTACTGGAGCAGTATAAACAGCAGTACTAATTGAACTATTTAAAACTGATGGGTCATCATTTACTGCAATAGCTTTAATTGTCTGTCCTGGATTAACTGTTGGTTTATTTCCACCATCATATAGTAATGTAGAATCTCCAACCTCTGTTGCAGGCTCTGTTCCGTTAAGTGTGTAAAATATGGAAGTTGCTCCCGATGATGTAATTGTAACGGCTGAATTAGGTAAAACTGCTCCTGATGTTGGATTAAAGGAAGGTCTAACTTGCCTTGTTGTAACAATTATTAAGTCATTGGCTTTTATTACATCTGCTTGTCCACCAACAACTATATTAGCATTAGCTGTTATAGTAATCTCTTCATCTTTATAATTCTCTATTTCTGTTCCTTCTGCATCTTCTTCTACAGTCACACTAGGTGGATCATCAACATCTTCATCGATATCAACCTTTGCTGGTGACTGTATTATTACTGGAATCTGACCTACATTACCTCTTAACCTTAAAGGATTTGTGTTATTTGAAGGATTTAGAGATAATCCATGTGCAATTGTGCCAGCTTCTCTCCTAAATGCTCCACCATTTGAAGTAATTATAATTCTATCAGCATCTCCATTTTGATTCCAAGTATTTGAGCTTATTGCCACAACATTAATTTGCAGACCAACATCAATGTTGTTAAATACCGTACCATTTGCAGCCGATACTGTCAAGTTACCTGTAATAGCTGGCGTTGCTGAGCCATTAAATGTCATTACACTTGCATTGTTAGCAGTAATAGCTAAACTTCCAGTTAAAGCAAACGTACCAAAATTAATTGTTAAGTTAGTTGAATCTGTTCGTGTTGCTGTAACATTACCTGTAATATCATCATCAATATTAATTGTTTCAACATGGTTATTTTCTATAGCACGAACTAAATCTGCAGCACTTGCTACAGTAACTGTTGGAGAAGCAATAAAAACTATGTTCTGACTTGATTCACTTGAATCATTCATATCATCCATAACTGCAATAGCTCTTACAACCTTAGTTTCACCAAACTGTTCTGATGTTGATACTATTGGCTTAAGTTCTGGATCATAAACGTCTGAAGTATCAGTATCAGGTTCTTCACCATCTAATGTATAGTATATAACTGCTCCTACTGTTTCAGTTTCCATAGTAATTATAACTGTTTCATTATTTGGTACTTCGCTATTGTTTTCAGCACTAGTTGTAATTGTTACTGAACCTACTACA
This sequence comes from Acetivibrio alkalicellulosi, assembly GCA_008125075.1. Classification (GTDB taxonomy): domain Bacteria; phylum Bacillota; class Clostridia; order Acetivibrionales; family Acetivibrionaceae; genus Herbivorax; species Herbivorax alkalicellulosi. The sequence continues at coordinate 2,956,293 of VLTH01000002.1, forward strand.
GGTTGAGGTGATGGTGATGGACTTGGTGTAGGTGTTGAACCACCTCCGCCACCGCTTCCTCCACTTCCGCCGTCAGCTTGTGTAGGAGGAGTTGAATCATCTTTATCTGATATGTCATCTTTTGATCCTGCTACTATTATTTCTGTAACTCCATCTTTAGCAACAATGTTTTCAGGTCTTGTATCAAAAGATACACCATTTACATTAATTTCAGCTGTTTTAACAGTTCCTTCACCTTTTACTGCTATTACAGCTCCTGCTTTTAATGTAGTTATTTCAACATTCTCTGCTAAATTGATTTCTGCAACCACTTTAACATCAAGAGTTTTTATAGAACCATATGTTACATTTATTACTGAATCTTTTGCTAAAACGTTAACTTCATGAAAATCACCGCTTAAATCAACATTAGCTTTTTCACTTATATTAACCTTTGCAAACCCTTGTCCTGTAAGCTCTTGAGTTTCGAGCTTTGCACCGGATTTTAAATTAATACTGTCTACTTTGGTTTCACCAGTTGCCTGAATTCTAATTTTTCCATTCTTTTTTATAAGATTAACATTTGATAGATTAGAATCCTTTATGATTATAGAATTCTCTCCACCACCGGCAATAAGAGTATTACCCTTAACTGTAACATTGCTTAGAGTTACATCGCCTTCTCCTATTCCCTCTGTCAGATATAAGTCACCTTCTATAACTGTATTTCTTAGCACTACATCATTTGTACTTACTGTCATATTGCCTGCTATTGTTCTTGTTCCCTCTGATGGGCCTGAATTACCAGATGCATTTACTATTTCTCCTGCAACCTTATCAAGCATTGCAACAGTTTCAGCCCTTTTTATAGGCATGTTACCACGGATTGTTTTGTCCTCATAACCAGAGATAAACCCTTTTTCAACTGCTGTAATTATAAAGCCTCTGCTCCAGTCAGGAATGTCATCTCTATCATTAAAACCCGAAATAGCAGCTGCGTTGCTTGATTGCTCAAACCTTAAAATATTACATATTATTACCATTGCTTCTTGACGGGTTATAGGGTTGTTTGGTCTCATAGTACCATCTGTATAACCTGATATGTATCCAATTTCTCTGGCTTTTTCTATTTGATCATAAAACCAGTCCCCTGCCTTAACATCGCTAAATGTTATGGTGCTTTTGTCCTTGTAACCAAATAAATTGTTTACTATGGTTACAAATTCAGCACGAGTGATACTTGCATCAGGTCTAAAAGTATTGTCAGTATAGCCTCTAATGAACCCCCTTTCTACCCAATTTTTGATTTGGCTTTCAGCCCAGTGATTACCTATATCACTTGGTTGGCGTACGGCGTCTGTGCTTGCAAAACCTGTAGTGCACATCATAATAATCATTGCCGCACATAAACCAATAGCTAGGATTTTTTTAATTTTCCTGCCCAAAAAAATCGCTCCTTTCATTGTGTTTTTTTAGTGCCTTGCAAGAGTTTATTTCAACTACACTTTTAGTTAAATATTAAGTAAATCAAAATACTTCGTTAAATATTTCTATCGTTGCACAAATAACTCAAAACACACAAACAACTTAAGAGCATACTATTTAATTTTGTAAATCTCCCCGCAACCATTAAGTATAAATATAAATATTAATTTGGAAAAATAAAATAATTAAGAAATGTTTCTAAAAGATAACGCAAGATAAAATTCCCTTCTTTCAAGTATTTTAGATGCAATAAACTGCCTTTTAAGCAGTTCAAGGAATATTTCTTACACGTTCAAAACAGAAAACTTTTTTTTAAGTATATTTATTATATAAATAAAAAAAATATAAGTCAATAGATTTTACACATTTTTTACATGTTAATTTTTGATATGGATAAACACACCTCTATATAGCGAATTTTAATATAATTGTAATACTACCTGTTATTTTTCTACATTAATACATCTTTATTCCTTATTTTTTCTTTTTAGACGGTATTCGCGCCTCTTTTTTGCTTCACAAAATACCTTTTTTTCCTCTTCACTCTCTATAATCAGAGGGGGTACCTTAGAAGGTTTACCCCTGTCATCTAGTGCCACAAAGGTTATGAAGGCTTTATTTGTAAGTATTGTACTACCTGATTTTATGTTTTCAGAATATACGTTTACACTTACTTCCATGGATGTATTACCCGTCCACGTAAGTGTTGCCTTTAATATTACCACTTCTCCCATTCGTATTGGATGTCTAAAATCTAAACTGTCTAATGATACTGTTGCTACTACCTTGTTCGAATGTCTTGATGCAGCCATAGCTCCTGCAATATCTATCCAGTGCATAAGCTTTCCACCAAGTAAATTGCCTAAAAGATTTGTATCATTTGGCAGAACCAATTCTGTCATTTCCACTTGAGACTCTATAGGCGTCTTTCCATTTATACTGTTTATGTATTCTTTTGAAATATCGTGCATATTAAATATTCTCCTTTAATTCTGAATTGTATGTTCTATTCTTGTGGCTTATGATAACAAGGCATTAAAAAACGGCAAATCATATGCCGTTTTAAATATCATTTATATTTTTATAGTGTTATTCCAACGGAGTTTATCAGGTAGTTTAATCTTTCAACATCTAATCCTGAATTTATTTTAATCCCTTCAATACTTAAAAGTCCTACAGTGTAGACAGGAACCTGCAACACAGTTTCTAAGTAATCTCTTAGACCTAAAAGCTGTGATCCCCCTCCAATAATGTAGACTTTACCAATCTTTTCTCCAAAACACCTTTTTTCATAAAACTCAAAACACTGAAAAATTTGTCGTACTATATCATCTATAACACCTATCATACTTTTATAAATTAGCTCTTGCTCTTCGCTTACATTTAACTCAGGTAAAATTAACCCTTGAATTTTCTTAAGTCTTTCTGCCTCTGCAACTTTTTTGTCAGTATTTCCAACAATAGCATCATCTAAATTACTACTACCTCTTAAAATAACTTTATTAAATTCCAACACTCTGTCTTTTAGTATGTTTACAATAGTAGTTTCTGAACCAAAGTCCAATACAGCAAAAGTACTTTGATCCAACTTACCATATTTATTTTTCTTAAACCAAGTGTCACTTTCAGATGTAGCTATGTCTCTATTAAAGAACTTCGCCGCACTATTAGCAGGAATATCTACTGAAATCGGCTTTAATCCTAACTCTACTAAAATATCAATGTAACTTTTTATAATACTCTTTAAAACGGCAGTAACAAAAACTTTAACCTTTGGAACCCCTTCATCCTTGACTTCTTTTAAAATTTTGTAGTCAATTTTATGAGCATCCAAATCTATAGGCATGCTCTGGGAAATTGTCATCTTTACAGTATCATCCAAATTTTCACCTGGAATGTTTTCAACCATAAATACACGAGATATGATATTGGTCCCAGACATAACAATTTTGGCGTTCTTAGCTTTAACATTAATATCTTTCATAACTCGTTTTATCTCGCTAGTAACTGCACGGACATCCTTTATGGCACCGTTTTTTATTGAGTCCTTAGGTGTAGAAGCAATTCCGAAATTTTTAATAAAAATTTCATTTCCTTTGCCTACTTCCACCTCAACAATTTTAATGTTTCTAAAGCCAATGTCAATACTTAAAAGGTTATTTTTAATGAAAGGTATAGTTACCATTGTATTACTCCTTAAGTATTATAAATTCTATAAAATTTTTATTACTATATATTATATCTTATCATCCATGAATTTTAAAATCAATAATTTTACGATAACTTAATTAAATAAATATTTTAAAACCATGTCAGACACTTATTGGTGTATAGTTTTTAAGTAGCATAAAGTAATTTATAACATATTATTACTTGTTGTTTTCATATTTCATTTAAAGTTTTTGATTTAATGTGCAAGTATTTTGCATTTTATTAGACATTCATTCCCCTTATTCTTTTCACATTATGTTAGTGAGCTTTATGATCATAAATGTCTAATACAATATTTTATCTACTCTTTAATTATAATATCATTATTTTTTAAATATTCATATAATAATTCTATTATTTCCTCTTTTGACTCTGATTTAAATACTTTGTCCTTTAATTTTGCAGCATTATAAGACCCTTTTACATACCATGCAATATGCTTCCGCATTTCCCGAATCGCAGTATTTTCACCTTTATGTTCTATAAGCATATTTAAGTGTCTTTCTATCATTAATATTCTTTTCTCAACGCTTATATTTTCACTTTTATGACCTATCCTTAACTCATTAAAAATCCATGGATTTCCCTGTGCACCTCTCCCAATCATTACACCATCACATTTTGTTGTATTAAACATTTCTTCAGCATCTTGAGCAGTATAAATGTCACCATTTCCAATAACAGGTATGCTTAAAGACTCTTTTACTTTACTTATTATGCTCCAATCCGCTTTGCCACTGTAAAATTGCTCTCTTGTTCTACCATGAATAGTTACTGCTGCTGCACCGTTTTGCTCTGCAATTTTTCCAATTTCAACTGCATTAATATATGTATCGTCCCATCCTTTTCGTATCTTAACAGTAACAGGTTTTATTGAAGCTTTTGATACTTCTCTAACAATATTTGCAACCACTTCTGGTTGTCGCATCAGCGCACTTCCCTCACCATTTTTAGTTATTTTAGGCGCAGGACAGCCCATATTTATGTCAATTATAACAGCATTGCTTGAGTTTAAATCATCTGCAACTCTTGCCATAATATAAGGGTCTGATCCAAAAATTTGAATTGCACCTGGTTCTTCTCTCTCGTCTATCATTGTAAGTCTTTTGCTCTTTTCATCCTTATAATATAGCCCTTTTGCACTCACCATTTCACTATAAACAAGTCCACAACCCTGTTCTTTACATAAAATTCTAAAGGGTAGGTCTGTTACTCCAGCCATAGGAGCTAAAAAAATATTATTTTCTAATTTAACATTACCAATAATCATATTATTCACCATCAACTTTAATTCCTTAGAATTCTGAAAATATAGTCACTATTTCACTATAAGTATTATTTGATTCCAAATAGGCCTAGTGAAAAGTGGAAGTAATATTTTAATCATTCCCTATTTTATCACAATCTATATAAAATAATAACCTGTTTTTATATCTCAAAAATTTTTTTAATGTTTACAAAATATTCACAGTATTTGTGATATAATTATATCATGTTAATATTATTATTGGAGGCACATGCTATGAAAAAAGTTTTTAAAGAAATATTAAGTTGGACACTTCATATCGTTATTGCAATTATTTGTGGTCTTGCCATCAATATTTTTATTCTTCAACCTACTCAGGTTCAGGGAATATCAATGGAGTCCACCTTATTTCAAAATGATAGAGTAATAGTAAACAAACTTATGCACACCTTAAACAAAGAGCCTGACTATGGCGACATTGTTGTAATTGACAGTCGTGTTGGAAGATCTAGGTCAATAAAAGATGATGTTTTAGACAGTCTTAAGTACAATGCTATTTCATATCTTATTACTGGTAACCGTGAAGAAATTTTATGGATTAAAAGAGTTATAGGAAAATCTGGTGACACTATAGAGTTTAAGGATGGAAATGTGCTTAGAAACGGAAAAATTTTAGATGAGTCATATGTAAATGGGCCTGTCTATTACACTAAAGATCAGGTTTTTGAAGTTCCTGAAGGTCATGTTTTTGTAATGGGTGATAACAGAAACCATAGTACAGATAGCAGAAGCATTGGAACTGTACCATTAGAACACGTTCTTGGAAAGTATCTTTTTAAGTTTTAACCATCACTGGACACATGGGTTTTTGTCAAAAAATAACGTCCACTTTTAATTATTTTATTTATCTAAAAGTGGACGTTTATTTTTTTAAGTATAAACTTTTAATTTCTACCCTATTCTAACTCTTTATATTTTTTAAAAGATAAGTTTATTAAAGACTTTTCTTGATTTTCATCAATAAGCTTCATAGCTTCGTCTATTTTAAAAAAGCTTGTGCATTTTTCGTTGTCTTTTTCATTTTGGGATTTCATTATGTACCATGTTATTTTGTTACAGAATGGTTTTTGACGTGAAACTGCATAGTAATCATAATTTGTGTGACCTACAGTCGAAATAATCTGAGCCGAAACTCCTGACTCTTTTTGAATCTTATTTAATGCAACTTCATTGGATAGCTCTCCTTCTGACAACTTTTCTCTGGGCAGCATCCACTTATCATTCTCGTTTTTAAAGAGCAGAACCTTATCCTCCGAGAACACTACTCCACCTGCATAGTTTCGCACTATCATACCTAAAACCCCTTTCGTATTAACTTGATAATTTATACTATTTTCCTTTAAAAAAGCATGTATAACAAACTTTTTAGTGAAAATTAAGCTCTTTTTTATCATATCTTACGTTTGGGTCCTATATTAAAATTTCCTATATATATTATAATACTATACAGGTTATTTTTATTCAATTATCTTGGAAAAAATATTTTTTAATTTCCTGAACTTTAGACTTATTAATATATCCTGTTACTTTTGTTCCACTTTCTTCGTGACTTTCTTCTATTATCTTGCCGTTTTGGTGTAAATATGGAATGACCCACCCTTGAGTATATGGAACAAATAAATTTACTTTCACTTCATTGTCAGGCAGTATATTTAAGATACCCTCTAACAATTGGTCAATACCCATACCACTAACAGCTGATATTTCAAATATGTTAGTTCCTGGATTTGATATTGTGAGTCTTGAAAAATCTGATAGGGCATCTATCTTGTTTAGAGCTGTCAAAACTGGTTTTTTTGACGCTCCAAGACTTTCTAGAATACTGTTTACTACCTGTACATGCTCCTCAGCCTCTTTACTTGTTGCATCAACTACATGAATTAATATATCTGCATATACAGCTTCTTCTAAGGTAGATTTAAATGCCTCAATAAGTTCATGGGGTAATTTTCTTATAAAACCTACCGTATCAACAAGCAATACTTCTTTTCCGTCATTAATCTCTAACTTTCTTGTAGTAGGATCTAAAGTTGCAAAAAGTTTATCTTCAGAAAAAACGTTTGAGTCGCACAGTTTATTCATAAGTGTTGATTTTCCTGCATTTGTGTATCCCACAAGGGCAATAACAGGCACATCATTGTTATTTCTGCTTTTACGAAGTGAATTTCTTCTCTTTTCAATTTGTTCTAACTCCAATTGAAGAAATCTTATCCTTCTTCTTATATGTCTTCTATCAGTTTCAAGCTTCTTTTCTCCCGGTCCCCTTGTACCGATACCTCCACCAAGCCTTGAAAGCTGTTTGCCAAGGCCTGTAAGCCTTGAGATTCTGTATTTTAGCTGAGCTAGTTCTACTTGTAGTTTTCCCTCTTTAGAGCGAGCTCTTTGGGCAAATATGTCAAGTATCAAACTAGTTCTGTCAATTACTTTTACTCCAACTACATTTTCTATGTTACTTATTTGAGCCCCTGAAAGCTCATCGTCAAAAATCAAGGTGTCTGCATGCAACGCCTGACATATAAGACCAATTTCTTCTATTTTCCCTCTTCCAACATAAAATCCTGAGTCTCTTCCTGATCTTATTTGTAATATTTTTTCAAGAACAGTTGCACCTGCTGTAATGGCAAGTTCTTCAAGCTCATCTAAGGATCTTTCTCCCATACACTTACCATCAATTATGCTATGGTAGGAAGTATCTAGTCCTACAAGAATTGTACGTTCACTACTCTTTTCATTATAGTATAGAGGAGTTGACTTTTGCCTATCCACTTCAAGTATATGGTCTACAATTTGGTTTATCCCTTCATCATCAATATCAAAAGGACCAAATATTCTTGATTTTTTATAGCTTCCATATTCATCTTTCTGTGGAGTAGCTACATATATTTCTGTTACATTTCCATTAGATACACCAATTGCTATCATTGCATCTAATCTCAAATTTATCATTGAACTTATATCTACAACTGAAACCATTCCCTCACCATTTGGATGAGTATGAATGCACCTTATGCCCGATAGCCTTCCTAAGTCTCTTCTTCCTTCAACTTCAGGAAGTGAAACTGTGCTGCTATCACCAATACTTATATCTACAATATTGCCCTTCCTGTCAATATATAGGGCAATTTCACGGTTTATTTTCTCTGTAAAAATGGCTAATTTTAACGCCAGCTCTTTTGTAAAAAGGGTATTTACAGGTATTTTATATTCAAATAGTTCTTCTATTTCACATAATAGTGATGTCCTTAAAGATTCTATATTCCCCTTTATGTTAATACTTACACCTCTATCCTATTTTGCATTTTCTAATAACATCATATTTCTTGCCCACATATTCTAGTACATTTAACGCTTTATCAAGATGCTCTTTTGTGTGGCATGACATAATACTCATTCTAACTCTCGAAAATCTTCTTGGTACAGCTGGATATAAAACTGGGTTTACATATATATCTGCCTCATGAAGACATCTGCACATTTCTCTTACCTTCATATCATCTCCAATTATTATTGGAAAAATTGCAGTCTCTGAATTACCAAGACAAAAACCTAAGTCTACAAGATTATTTCTGAAATACATTATATTATCCCATAATTTTTCCTTATGCACAGGTTCAGTTTCTATTACATTGAGTGCTTGAATAATTGATGCCGTAGCCTGTGGGGTCATAGCAGTTGAAAACATATATGTTCTTGAATAAAAATTTAAAAGGTCAACTAGTTCTTTGTTAGAAGCAATAAAACCTCCAACACCTCCTACAGCTTTTGAAAAAGTTCCTGCAACTATATCAACCTTTCCTTCAAGGTTAAAATGCTCTGGAGTACCACGCCCATTTTTCCCAATAACTCCTGTGGCATGGGCTTCATCAATCATAACATAAGCACCATAAGCTTTTGCAATTTCAACTATTTTATCAAGGGGAGCTATGTCACCATCCATTGAATACACTCCGTCAACAGCTACAAGTTTTGTCCTGTATTTATCCTTAACCTTCTTTAAAGTACTTTCAAGGCTATCCATGTCGTTGTGCTTGAAGTATTTGACATTAGTGTTCTTGCAACCATCAATAATACTTGCGTGCACCAGCATATCAAGTACAGCTACATCATCTTCCTGAAGCATGGAAAGTAGTGCTCCTGCATTTGAGCCAAAGCCAGAAGTATATATAATTGCTGACTCACATCCTTTAAATGCAGCAATCTTTTTCTCAAGTTCAATATGTATATCTAATGTTCCTCCTAAAAGAGGTACACTTCCTGCCCCTGCTCCATACTTCTCTAAAGCAACTCTTCCTGCTTCAATTACCTTAGGATGTCTAGTAAGATTTAAATAATCATTAGATGCTAAGTAAATCATTTCCCTTACTTTTCCAGTGTAGCTATCAAGAACTTTTCTCACAGGACCAGAGCCTTCTAATGCAATCCTTTTATATTGCATATGTTGTTTATCTCTAAAGTCTTCTAAAAACTCATAGTATTTTCCCGCTCTTTGCATAATATCAAGACCAGGTGTATTCAAGAAATCTGCCATACTTAAATTAGTTGAATCCATTTTTCCCCTCCAAATTAACACTGCTATATCCAAATAATAATCCTAACATCTGATTGTGTCAAAAAACTTTGTCTTTGTCAATAGCACGATAAATATTTTAAGCTTTCCCAAGTTATTGCTGTTTGCCCTGTTAGAAACCATTTAAATGCTTTTTAACAGCACCTTTATTGATTTATGTCTACCCTTTGATGATGCAGTATCTATAGCCTTTTTGTAATCACTAAGAGTAAAAACATGAGTAACTAATGGTGCTGTATCTATTTTTCCAGATGAGAGCATATCCAAAGCAATTTTGTATGTTCTAACATTTGCACCTTTAAAATTATCACTTCCATAACAGTATATTCCCTGTAAATTAATTTCTTTAAACCATACAAGTGTCCAATCTATATTAATATTAGCTGCAAGGCCTGTCAAAACTACATTGCCTCCTGATTTTACGAACCTTAGGCAATCTTTTATGCTTCTTTGTGAGCCCACACAATCAAATATTTTATCATATCCACCCATCAAGTATTTTTCCCCAATCATAGGCTTGTGTATACAAGCACCTGTCAAGTCAGCCATTTTTTGTTCTATGTTATCATTATTTGAGTATATAACCTGATCTGCTCCATATTTTTTTGCAAGTTGACCCTGAAAATCATATCTTGCAATAACTGTTATATTTGCTTTACATCCAGCGTATCTTAAAAACGCTACCATCATTAAACCAATAATGCCCATGCCTATGATGAGAATTTTGTCACTATCCTCAGGCAAACTCTTAAGTGCAGGATGTATTGCCGATGCCAAAGGATCTACCAATACTGCCTGTTCACTGCTTAAATTGTCAGGAACCTTAAATAGCTGGGACTTGTGGGCTACATAGTATTCTCCCCAACTTCCACCTGTTTGGTTACACGTTCCTAGCATCATCCCGGTCAAAGGTTTTCCCTTTGAGAAATTTTCACAAAGATTGGTATTTCCTTCTGAACAATTTTTACACTTTTTACTGCCAAAGGTCTCGCAGGGCAGCAAAATATCAGCTACAATTCTGTCTCCAATATTAAAGTCCTTTACATTTTTGCCCTTCTCAACTATATTTCCTACATTTTCATGTCCAATTACAAACTTTTCAGATACAAAAGGAGATAAAGTTGGCGTATCATGTAGAAAAACCAGATTGGTGTCGCTTCCGCAAATCCCACCATATATAGTCTTAACCTTTACCCAATCTTCTCCTGGGAGTTCTGGTTCATTGATGTTTTCCATCTTTACACAGGATAGTCCCCCACAATAAAGCTTTTTACTCACCTTTCCTGCCAAAAAAGTATAAATGTATTTAGAAAGGCTCGAATCAAATGTTACTGCCTTCATATTATTTCCTCTCTCTTTTATATATCTGTAAATCTCCTATATCACATTATACTACATGTTTAATAAAAGTACTTTATTTTTTAAAAAAAAGTTTTATTTTAACTCCCTTACTCCTGTTGATCCAAAACCTCCACCACGATTTATACCTATATCATTTACACAATCCACTCTAGTAAATTTTATTTTTGGAACAATTTGAAGAACAATTTGAGCTATTCTGTCACCCTTTATTATCTTATATGTACCATTTTGATTTTCTTTGCAGTCAATTGTAAGTATATGTTCCTTTGAATTTACTGAAGTATTAGTCATAATAATGCCCAACTCACCTCTGTATCCACTGTCAATTGTCCCAGGTGAATTTGATATTCTTAGTGGAGTATTGTATGATATACCGCTTCGAGGCCTTACCTGTATTTCATACCCATCTGGTATTGCCATCTTAAGACCCGTTGGAATTATAACTGTTTTGCTAGGCTCTATCAAAACATCTTCCGCTGCATAAATATCCATACCCGCGTCTCCGCTGTTTGCATATTCAGGAACTATTGCCCCTTCTCTTATCACTTCTAAAAATATTTCAACATCACTCATTATTTAATACCTACCTTTCAAAAGTGAACTCCACCATGTATATTGAACGTCTGACATTAAACCCCTCTATGAAAATGTCCTTTTGTAAAACCTTTTTCTTTTATTTTTTCTATTATTCCTTCATATTCTGATTGAATATATGATTCATCATTAACTAAAACTTTGTGCATTTCTACGATTTTTTTTATATCCTCAGGTTCTTCATCTGTAAAACTTAACCTTACCATATCAATCCCAGATGTTTTTATTTTATCAGTATTTTCAGAAAAAAGTAATACCTTCGAGTTAAAAATAGTGCTTCTGCAATCTATGTTATCTGAAATGATTGGAAAATTTATATTCTTTCTATCTTTTATACTATAAAAATCTCCTTTACACGAGCCATTACATGGGTTTAATTCCTTTGACGGGCAATATTCACTTGTCATAACTGGAATTCTACCATAAATTTGAGCTTCCTTATAAAACCCTGAAATCTCAATAAGTTTATTTATCTTAGTTAGGTTCAGCTCTGGTGATACCATAACACCTTCAAGCCCTGCTTGATGTAATGCAATTATTGTGCTACTATTGAATGCATTTAATGTATAATCTCCCATTATGTTTATATCACCAATGCTACTTGCAAAATCTATAGTTCCCATGTTACCAGCAACAATTCCATCTATGCCACTTTCAACAAGAGCCTTTAAATGTATTTTTAGAAGCCTGTCATAATTACCACGAGTTATAGATGGAATACTTATATATACCTTAGTACCTCTTTTTTTTATTTCATCAATTATTCTGTAGTTTTTCCCTTCTATAAACATTTTAAAGGGAAGATACATTCTGTCACAATAAAAGTTATAAGACTCTTTACTTAAAGGTTCTTTATAAAAACAAACACTAATTAGAATTCTTTTCTTCTCCCTTAAACTTCTTTCATTTAGATATGGCAATAAAAGTGCTCCACTATCTACTAAGACTCTATTATACTTTTTTTCCCTGTGTTGTTCTAATGCACTTAATGCTTCTCTCCTCATATTGTTAATTTCACTAATAGGTAATGAAATATCATTATCTAAATCTATATTTATACTTTCAAATTTAAATGGTGTTGCTCCTGTCTTACTGATCTGTTGCATAACCCTCTCTTTTGTAAGGGGGGAATTTTGAGCTTTTGCAGGGCTTTCTTTACTTTCCACTTTAAATTCATTTCCAATATCATCTTTTACGCTAAATAACGCTCTTATTCCATGTTTTATTATAATACTGCCTTTTATCAATATTTTTCTGTTGAACTTTCCAGTAAAAGTTTGTCTTGCATTAATCATTAGCTTTTTATTGGATGTTTTATAGACCTTATCTCCTTTAGAAAAATTCCCTCTTATACTTCCTACTAAAACTGTATTTGAAGGCTGTGCTTCTTTTATATCCTTATCTCCTACCTTTATTGAAGTAACAATAGTACCTGGGCTTTCATCATCCTTATTCCAGACTTCAATCCCATCTCCAATTGACAATTGATCTTCAAGCTTTAGTCTAATTGACTTACAAGATTTATCGTATGAGATTACTTTTCCAAGATTGGTTCCCCAGTTCTTTGGCTTTTCAAAGCTCATCATTTCCCTTCCTGTCTTGCCTTTAAAGTATCCTTGGGTAAAGCCACCTCTGTTAAACACTCTTTCTAGATCCTTTATATCTTCTTCTTCAACAGTTACTTTTTCGCCATTTAATACTTTGTTCAGATACTTTCTATATATTTTTACTACAACAGCCACATACTCTGCACCTTTCATTCTTCCTTCTATTTTAAGAGATTTTACCCCTGTATTTACTATTTCGTCTAAAATATTTATTGTACATAAGTCCTTAGGGCTAAGATAATATGACTTCTTATTGCCCAATTGATATAAAAGTCTGCATGGCTGTGCACATTTTCCCCTGTTACCGCTTCTTCCACCTATTATACTGCTCAAAAGACATTGACCTGAATAGGATATACATAGAGCTCCATGTACAAATACCTCAGTTTCTATGCTTGTATTGACCGTTATATAGTTTATTTCTTCAAGTGTTAATTCTCGTGCCAGCACAACTCTCTTAAAGCCCATTTCTTCAAGAGCTTTTACACCTTCTAAATTATATATTGTCATCTGAGTACTACCGTGCAACGGTAAGTTGGGAAAAAAACGGGATATTTCTTTAGCCAAACCAATATCCTGAACTATAACCCCATCAATACCCAAACAATAGGCTTCATTTAGAAAATTTAATGCACTTTTTAATTCATCATCTGATATGAGGGTATTCATTGTAAGATATACATTTACACTTCTAAGATGAGCGTATTTAATAGCTTGTTTAAGAATTTCATTATCAAAATTTGATGCAAATTGCCTTGCGCTAAAATCCTTTCCACCTAAATAAACTGCATCTGCTCCATTTTCCACAGCAGCCAAAAAAGATTCCCAATGTCCACAAGGTGACAGGAGTTCTACATTTTTGTCCTTTAACATGTTTCTCCTTCTAAAACTATAACTATCGTTTTTAATAATTATACACTAAAATTATTTTCTTTATTCTAAAATACTTTTCAAAAATAGAACCTTTGATTTTATGCGCGTGTAATTTGTTTGCTTTCTTAGAACATACACATACGCATGCTCAGCCACATTCCTTCCCATTATATTTTTCATGGTGTGTATTTAGTGAATGTGAAGAAAATAGCCCTTTTTATCTTGTATTGGTGAGCTTTTTGCTCATGAGTTTCTATTATTTAAAGAGTTTCTAACTTCATTTAATTCTGCTTCTCTTTTTGCCAGTTGAAGCTGAAAATTTGTGTTTTTATTTTCTAAGACCGCATTTTCATTTGCCAAATTTGTATTTTCTTTTTTTAATTTTTCAATTTCTTTCTTTGCATCTTTTAGTTCCATATCTAACAATTCCGCCGTTTCGCGTGCCTTAAAGAAGTCATCTGCAACATTTATAGCAGTCAGAACAGATGCCATAGAAGTACTGAGCTTGCTATTTAGTCTAATAATTGTGTTTAGTTTTTTGTCTATATAAAGTGCAATCTTTTGAATGTACTCTTCAGCTTCAACTCCAACCAAGGTATAATCCTTGCCGGCTATTCTCACACTGACTTTATTTTTGTCTGTCATAGTATCAGCTCCTTTGCAAATTAGACTTCAATAATTAATAATAAGACACATTTTTTTATATTATACTATATTTCGTCACAAAAATCATTTACTATTTATTATTTATACACAAATTATTTTTCCATAAAAATTATAAGGAATGTATCAAATATTACTTCCCTCAACAAAACCATAACAGTTATCAGTATCTATCAGACAATGCATAGGATATATACTTGAACCGTAAGCATTTTTTAGACTTGTATGTATAGGGTCTCTTCCAGTAGTCCTTTCATAATTTAACTCTATAGGGTAGTTTAATGGGATTTCAATTTCTTTTAGAAAAGCATTAGGATGTGAACAAGCATTTTCTCAATTGATGTATAGGAAATACACTCTGGGCTATAGTATCCATGAGCTGGATTTGATATTTCAAAATATAACTCTAGAAACTTATCTCCATATGAAGTACCTCTATGTGTATGATCATTAAGCTAATACTGGTTGGTTCTTCTTATTTCAGCCATTGATGTAAATGTCATAGAAGTAGTAATGAGTATAATAGCAACTAGTATAAATGATATCTTTCTTATTATCATTCTCTCACCACCTTATTTTTAATATGTGATAAAAGCTTTAAAGTAAATAAAAAAAGGACGGATTACCCGCCCTTTTTTATTTAAGGTCAATTAGTTTATTGAAGATATTTCCAAAATGTGTCTTCTTAATAAGATATAGTCAGTTGAATTAACTACTCCATCTTGGTTAATGTCAGCATTAGCCATGTTTACTCCTGTAACAGGAATTTCGAGTATAATTCTTCTTAACAATACTGCATCAGTTGAATTGATTAATCCATCTTCATTTAAGTCGCCTAATCTGCCTGGTCCTGATGTTGGTGGTGGTGTAGTTGGAGGAACACCAACATTTGTAAATGTTAACTCTGGGAAGAACTCAGCTATTGTACCAAATGCGATTGCAACGTCACACTGTGCCCAATAACGGTGGTAAGCTACTTCCGGAGCTTCTCCTCTTTCCCAAGCACTGTGAATAGTTTCAAACATAGGGTCTTGTCTGTATTTTGAACGGATGTCAATAAATTTAACTCCACTCTTTATTTCATCACCGTTACCCATTCTTCCTGTCCAGCCAGATGGAATATATACTTCCTGCTCGAAGAAACGTCTGAAGTCACTTCTTGTTTCAGGAGCCATAACTCCTTTGTCAGTACGATATAATGTCCAGATATGGTCTAATAGAGTTTTACCTAAATCTAATGCATCTTGTGCTAGAGGAGTCAATGAACCTGTGTTCTTTTGTATTCCTGCTGCATAAGTAATTAAATTAGCTGCAAGTGAACCTGTAACACCAAGGTCCTGACCTTTTGATTTAACTTCTACTCTAAGGTTGCTGTTAGGTGATCTTCTTCCTGTCCATGTATCAGGTTGTCCTGACCAGTCTATTCCTGATGGAACCCAGAAAGTACCGTCTCTTACTTCAACTTCTCTTAATACCCAAGGTACCCAATTGTCAAGTAGATCTTTTGCCATTTGATTTCCTGACTCAAGATACAAGTCAACAATACGGTGCATTGACCAAACTTGCATACCAAACCATGTATTACTACCAGGATCTTTGTAAACTGGGTTTTCGTCGTATATCATTCCATGGAATGTTGACGCACCTGATGGGTAGTTTTCGTATCTTCCTCTCCATGAGTTAGTAGCTCCACCAGCGATACCGCCGTCAGCTGATTGTAACCAAGTGTAGAATTCTAATTGTCTTTCTAAACTTGTTGCCCAGTCTCTTGTTGAGTTTGTTGCTCTTCCTCTAAAATCACTTTGAGTTGACATTATCCATGCAAGGAATGGACTTTGATATCCAAAGTGAGAGTGACTACAACCGATTTTCCAAGCCCAGTCAGCGCCTATTCCGCCGCCCCATGCTACGTACCATGATAATAGATAGTGTGCACTGTCATATGAATTTCCAGGTGTTGGTTGACCATTTGCACCAGAACCTATTGTCATATAGTACTTGTCAAAGAAATTATATCTTGTTTGGTCTCCCATTTTAGTTGCTTTTTGTACTGTAGTAGCAATATCACTTTTTTTGCCTTGTTCGCCAGCCCATTTGTTTGCCCAGTATACACCCTGTATAGCACGAGCTTCTGCGTCAGGAGCGTTTGTAAAACGCCATTGTTGTGAATATTGATTGTCTTCAACATAAAGATCAAGGAATCCATTTGGTCCACCCCATTTGAATTCTTCTATTGAAGGATGTGGAACTGTTTCCCAAGTTGACTCTTCTTCACCTCTTTGGAAAGTGTTTATAAATGTAGCATTTGTTCCTGTTCCATACTCATACCAGTTGTCAACGTCCATTAACCAGTGCATAAGGTAAACACTTGGGTTGCTGTAAGCTTGATTTATTTCATTAAATATTGGGTCACTTCCAACTGGTCTGTCATGATCCAGTCTTGATGGATATTCAGAAGGACAGTCGAACTCAAGTGCAAATGAAGTAGTACTTTGAGGATTATATCTTGCCATACCTGATCTTTGAATAGTATCACTAGGAACGATATAATCTTCAATTACTTGCCATGATTTGTTAAAAGGTGCCCAGTTTCCAGATATTCTTCCATAGATAGCTTCTAACCAAACATAGTAACTGAAAGCTTCACTAGTTGTAACATGTCCATAGTCTGGTGCCTCAACTATCATTGTCTCAATTGAGTGATATGGAATATGCTCTGAGCTGTAATACCCACTTGAATTAATATCACTGTAAAGCTCTAAAAATATGTCTTCATATGATGTACCTGAAGGTGTGTGATCAAAAGGCTTGTGCTGTGATGTTCTTTTTACTTCTGCAAATGAAGTAACTGACATCGTAGCAGTAACCAGCATAACTACTACTAGTAGAATTGAAATTTTTTTAACCATTCTCTCTTCTTCCCCTTTCATTTATACATGTTTTATTCTTATAAGTTATACGATGTACCAATGCAGTCTACCTACAATTAACCTATTCCCCCCTCTTGCAGATAATTTTTCTGCATTAACGCCATCATAAAACTAAGCTGAATCAAATAACTATAACAATAGTTTAATAACCTATAAAAAGGTACTACACAATAATGAAGATTTGACAAAAATGAAATAACAATACATATAGAATTAATAAAAATAATAGTTATAGCTTTTCCTTGTACTAAATATAAAAAATATAAAATGCGATGCTAAAGATAAGAACCATAGCAGTACTAATTGTTGCTTTAGAAAATAGAATTACTAATTTGGGAATAATAAAAATAGACCAGACAATCTTCATACTCAATATATGTAGTTTGCACCTATAATATTTAATTTTCAATGTTCCACAAATACCATACTTCTATTTTACATTAAAAAATAAAGATAATCAATTAATTTAATAATAATAATGAATATAATACCACTTATCCTTTAAATGTAAAAGAAATACATAAATCTGTATATTACAATTGTATTTTTATTATAATACACATCTTTCTTCTATGCAAGTAATAATAATAATATATTTTTGCTCTTTGACCCCCTAAAAAAAATTTTTGCTTATTTTTGCAAAAAAACAAGGCTATCTATGAGCCTTATTTTTAAAAAATAACCTTTTGTTTCTTCTTGTACTCTTATTATTTATTATATTTTTTCTGCTTCTTCATCTTTTTCTATTTCTTCATCTTTTTCTGCTTCTTCTTCTTTTTCTGCTTCTTCTTCTTTTTCTGCTTCTTCTTCTTTTTCTGCTTCTTCTTCTTTTTCTGCTTCTTCATCTTTTTCTGTTTCTTCATCTTTTTCTGCTTCTTCATCTTTTTCTGCTTCTTCATCTTTTTCTGCTTCTTCATCAAATGTTGGAATTTCTTGTTTCTCTCCACATTTAGTACAATATGAATCCATACATTCAAGTTGATAATTGCAATTTGGACAGACTTTAATATTTTTCAAAAACAGTATTTTGTCCTTTATGCTCTGTATATTGTTTTTGCAGGCTACAATTTCATTACAGATTTCCTTAAAACCCTCTTCAATATCTTCTCCTTTTTCATATGATTCAAATACCTTTTTTCCTATGCTTTCATAGGATTTTTGAATTTTTTCCTCTTCTGAGTTTATTTTAAAATTCAATCTGGTAGCTTCAACCATATTACTTGATTTTTTTGCTGCAACTTTAGCAGAGTTCGATACCTTTTTGGTTATGTCCTTTAAAAAGGTCATAATATTACCCCCTTCTAATATGTAGCACATAGTCTACACGAAAATTTCAGAATCATAAGTATTCTTTATATATATTATACCACTTAAATTGAAAAAATAAATAGAAATAATAAATTTTTTAAATTTTATTATTAATTTTATTATATTATATCTTATTTTTAATTAATTTATATTATCTTAATATCAAACTTGCTTTCAATTTAAATACTTAGACAATTTCTCTTTTTACATATTTTCCAAAATTCTTATCAGCATTACCAATATGATTTATAAGCCACTCAACAACTACTCTGTTAACTAAAGCAACAAATTGGAGTGTAGCTCCATCACTTTCTAATCTATTTTTAAGTTTGTTAAATTCTACAATAAAATTGTCGTGTAAAAGTTTGTGTGCTTTATATTCTGGATAAGAATGTTTTAGTTGAAGACTCTCTTCTTCAGTAAAATGAGTTATTACATATTCGCCTAAAAATTCAATAGTATTATTTACTTCTATCTTACCTTTGTGCTGACTGCATGCATCTAATAAGTCACCTATTCTTTTAAACAATTCCTTGTGTTGTGTGTCAATTTCTTCTATGCCTGTTTCATAGCTTTTTCTCCATTCAATTGCCATGTAAATCCCTCCATTATTTTTTACAATGTGTTTTATAGTATTACTTCCACTTTTAACGTAGTCTATTTGAAGCAATAAAAAGCTTGAGGCATCGAACACCGACCTTTTAAGTCTTTCTCTTTGATCTTAGACTTCTAATAAGCTTACTGTTAAATAGTAGTGTAAGTTGTATATTCAGTGACCTAATCATCATTAAGTATATTTCCGTTTTTAGGATTTATATAGATAAGCCAATACCCAAAAGAACCATATCGAGGATTTTTACCTTCAATCTGAGCCCACCTACACATATTACCAAAAGGTTTTTCATCTATTTTATACAAACTTGGTATTCCACAAACAAGATAAAAAACATTGTCTTTTTCTCGCTCATATATACCTGTAATTATGTGTCTGTATTTAAAATGAGCCATCATTACCATAGGATTAAACAACACAGGAATTTTTATATTTAGTTGATAGAAAATATTATTTAAATGTACAGGACTTATAACTCTCCACCATTTATAATCCTTTCTTTCTATATTAAATGGGCTTACTCTTTCAAAATAACTATCAAAACCTTTTAATACCTTATCTAGACTCACTTTATTGTCAACATTATCAATAGTTTTATCATTTTTTTTATACTGATTATTATGATCTAAATCAATCCTATCATTTTCATAGTTAATATCGTTATTTTCCGTTTGTAAATTAATAGTTTTTTGAATCTCAGTTACAGTATCTTTTCTATTTTCCGAGTTTGTTTTGTCACATTTAAGTTTTTCTTCTTTTTCTCTAGGTTTTTCTTCTTTATTATCCCCTTGACTGCTAATATATGTTTTAAACTTATTTTTCCACTGTATTTTTTGATTCTTATATGCCGCTGCCAAACAAGCAATATTGTTTGTTTTTTCATGTAAAGAATTAATTATTACTGCAGCCACATTAAATTTATCAATAGATACACCCGTTCCTCCAACATTATTTGCATCTACAATTCTGCTCAATTGTCCACTGTTTCCACACACACAAACCTCTCCTAGACAATAAGGTATAATACTTTCATCCTCTACCTTCATAATATAAAGCTTATATCCCCTATTATCTTCATTGAGATTTGATACCTGACAATTTACTTTTGCTTTTTCCTCTATTACTTCTATTTTTAAATACCCCAAAGAATCCTTACCTTCATTTAAACTGCTATCTTCCCTATTTAGTATTAAAAAAGTCCTATAATATTTTAGTTTATTATTCATTTCCATCCCCCCTACATATATTTATATGTAGGAGAAGAGAAAAATAAACCGATTATAGTATTTACTCAATTGGACCAGCTGACTTAAAATCTATTTCAATTGCTGAAACAAGTTAGCCAAATTTGCAAACTGATTAATCGAAAGTGTTTCTCCTCTTGCATTTTCATCTACTCCAGCCTTCTCTAATAATTGTTTTATTTCATCTTTTGTTTTGCCGAAATCACCAGTATTGAACAAAGAGTTTAATAAAGTTTTTCTTCTCTGAGCAAAAGAACATTTTACAATCTTAAAAAACATATTTTTATCTAACAGTTCAACAGGTGGATTTTTATTAATAACAAGTTTTATAACTGTTGAATCTACTTCTGGCTGAGGAAAAAAGCAATGAGGCGATACATCAAATACTATTTGTGGATTTGAATAATATTGAATACTAACAGATAAAGCTCCATATTCCTTTGTCCCTGGCTTGGCAATTATCCTTTGGCCAACTTCTTTCTGAACCATAAATACCATAAGACTAATTTCATTTTCTTCTTCTAAAAATTTCATGATTATAGGTGTGGTAATATAATATGGCAAATTAGCAACAACCTTAATATTGTCGCTTTCAAAACCATTTGTCACTTCGTTTATATTAAGTTTCATTATATCTTTGTTTACTATCTGAACATTTGAAAAATTTTTCAAATTGTCATTTAATGCAGGAATAAGATATTTATCAATCTCTATGGCTACAACTTTTTTTGCCCTTTGTGCTAATTCTGTAGTCATACTTCCAACTCCTGGTCCCACTTCTATTACTAAATCATCCGCTCCTATATTTGCACAATCAACTATTTTTTTAACGATATTATTATCTGTTAAAAAATTTTGGCCTAATGATTTTGTTAGACGTATATTAAATTTGCGTACTATTTCTCTTGTGTTTTGTCCCATTTTAACTATCTCCAATTCAGATTGCAGCTTCCGCTGCGATATGTTGCTATTTAGTAAAAACCGGGACAATTGCCCCGGTTTTTTACTATACTAATCTCTTAGTATGTAAACCCTTACATTTCTTACACCCCATTGCCTCACTGAATCAAGATCATCCATGTAAAGATCTACTTTATTCCCCTTTACTGCGCTACCTATGTCAGCAGCCAAAGCATATCCGTAATCTGGCACCCCACCAATTCCTTCAATATACAATCTGGTGCCTAATGGAATTACTTTAGGATCTACTGCCACTACCCCTCTTTTTGCCCTTATACCTGTATAAGTTATCCCAAAATGAGGGTGATCCGGTGTTTTTCCTGTACACTCATAAGATGCAGTATATGCCGTTGCTCGCATATCAATTACATCCTTGTATCTAAATCTTTCGCCTCTTGAAGTAACATGACTTACTACTGTACCATATTCAATAATCTTTCGTGAAGGCTCTTCTAGTATCCTTTCAGTTTGAAGTTCCCTTTCAGTTTCCTTACCATCTTCGTATTTTACAAAGTACTGTTTTTCTATCAAACCTTCTTTGCCCTCTTCTACAACACTCTGTTCTCCTATATCCATTTTACTGCTTTCTCTTTCTATTACTTCATATGGTATAATTTCATTCTCAATTATAGTTTCATAACTGACTCTAACAACTTTGACTTCCATATTTCCAACCACTTTGTCATCACGTTCTGCTCCAATAATTTTATCATTATAAAAGAGCTTTACAGGTTCTTCCTTTAGTGCCTCACCCACTGTATCTTTTAAAGTCATTACTGTTGTTATTTCACCATCAACTTCAACAATAACAGGTACTGCCTTTTTTATATTAATAATATTTATATTTTTCTTCTGTAATTTTTGTTCAAAAGGCAAACTAATGTAGTCATAATCACTTATCTGTACTTTGTTTTCATGCAACACTTCTTTTACGGTATTATTCATTGACCTTATAATCATAAGATTGCCCTCTGTATTTATTATAACATCCTTACTCTCATGCAGAAAAACACCAATAACTGAAAGAAAGCAAATAACAAATACCAATAACACAACCTCAAAGGCTTTAAATGAAAACCACCGCTTAATTCTTTTTTCAAACAACAATATATCATCCTCCTGATTTAATTAGGAATGATGAAAGCATACCCCTCCTTTGTGTTATTTAGAAAAAGTGGAAGTAATATTTCATCCATTCCAAAAATATTTAAGGGGTCAAAGAATATTTTATTTCAATTCAGTGTTTTTGTCAAATTTTAAAAGAGTCTATGAGTCTGATGTGTAATAAAAGTGAAGAAAAGTAAATTGCAAGTTATAATGCAAAGATAAACGGTTTTTACAACTTAAGTCGCAAAAACCGCTTATCTTTGCATTTTATGGATTCATCATACCTGGATTCATCATACCGGGATTCATCATACCAGGACTCATCATACCGGGATTCATCATGCCTGGATTCATCATACCAGGACTCATCATACCGGGATTCATCATGCCTGGATTCATCATACCAGGACTCATCATACCGGGATTCATCATATATGGGTTCATCATATATGGGTTCATCATATACGGATTCATCATATATGGATTCATCATATATGGATTCGCCATTCCCTGATACATTCCTGAGTAATCCTGACCAGCGCCCATTGTTGGCATCATTGGCCAATACATCATTGGCATATGTTGCATATGCTGCATATGCTGCATATGTAATGGTGGGCATTGTGGCATCTGGTAGTGTTTCATCATGTCATACATTGGCCCCGACTGTCCCATATCAATTTCCTCTGGCATTGATCCAGCCTGATTTTGTTTATTATTTTCCATAAAATAACCTCCGATACATATTCATTAAATACATAATCATTATATGTATCAGAGGTCAATTGGTTCCATTAATTAGGTTTTATAATACCTTATATGCCAAACAACTTTATTGCATTATCTGTTGTTGCCATAGCAACCTTTTCTATTTCTATTCCTTTTATATCAGCAATTTTTTTTGCAATAAAAGAGATATAAGCAGAATCATTTCTCTTTCCCCTATGTGGCTCAGGCGTCAGGTAAGGGCAATCAGTTTCAATTAAAAGCCTGTCTAAAGGTACGTACTGTGCAACTTCAACTGCTTTGCGGGAATTTTTAAAGGTTACCGGGCCTCCTAATGAAATGTAAAAATTATTATCTAAAACCTCTTTAGCCATTTCTACACTTCCAGAAAAGCAGTGAAACACACCTCCCACCTGCCTTGCTTCCTCTTCCTTTACTATTTTGACAACATCTTGATGGGCATCTCTATCATGTACTATTATTGGTAACTTTAAATATTTTGCCAGCTCAATCTGTCTTGCAAACCAATATTTTTGTATTTCCACTGGTGAAAAATCATAATAATAATCAAGGCCTATTTCTCCAATAGCAACCACTTTGGAGTCTTGGGCATAATCTTCAACTGCTTTTAATATATCCTCTTTCATATCATTTGCATAATGAGGATGTATACCTACTGCTGCATAAATTTTGTCAAAATCCTTAGCTAAAGCAAGGGTTTTAGATATAGACTCCATATCAGAGGATGCATTTAAAATATAGCTTACTCCACTTTCAAAGGCTCTTTTTATAGTTTCATATCTGTCTTCATTAAACTTTTTATCATCATAATGTGCATGTGAATCAAAATACATAGTTTTTCTCCATATCACTTAACTTTTGTGCCACTTTCGATCATTTTATCTACAGTTGCAACAACCAATTCCTTGTCATTTGATGCAGCAAGAACCATTCCCTGTGACTCAATGCCACGAAGTGTTACTGGTTTTAAGTTGGCAACTAAAATAACATACTTTCCTATAATTTCTTCGGGACTATAATTCTTTGCAATACCAGCTACTACCTGTCGAATTTCTTCCCCAACTTCAAGTTTAAGTTTTAGAAGTTTATCAGCCTTTTCAACCTTTTGAGCTTCAATAACTTTAGCAACTCTCAAGTCAATCTTAGCAAAATCTTCAATAGTTATCTGTTCTTTTTCTTCTTTTATCTCTTTACAAGATGACTTTGATGTCTTCTTTTCCTCCTCCGTAGCAGTGATTTTGCAAAGTTCCTCCATCTCTTTTTTTATGTCTATCCTAGGAAATAGTGTTTCTCCTTTTTTTACTATGGTTCCTTGGGGATATACTCCCCAACTTTTTGCGCTTTTCCAACTAGTTGTACTCTCATCATTTAATCCAAATTGACGCCAAATTTCAATAGGCGTTTTTGGCATAAAAGGTTGTATAAGAATAGATATTATTCTTATACTTTCTGCAAGATTATACATAACAGCAGCAAGTCTTTCATTATTCGCCTCATCTTTAGACAATTCCCATGGCATTGTTTCGTCAATATATTTATTTGTTCTTGAAATGGCCTTCCAAATTTCTGTTAGAGCAGTACTAAACTGAAGTTTGTCAAGGAGTTCTTCAACTTTTTTAGGTGTATCCATTACTATTTGTTTAAGTTGCTCATCAAACTCCCCACTTTGTTTTTGACTTGGTATAGTTCCAGCAAAATATTTCTCTATCATAGCTACTGTTCTGCTTACTAAGTTCCCTAAGTCATTTGCCAAATCAGAGTTAATTCTGTTTATTAAAGCTTCATTGGAAAAAACACCATCAGATCCAAATGGAACTTCTCTTAAAAGAAAGTATCTAATTGAATCAAGACCATATTTTTCAACTAGTATAACAGGATCAATTACATTTCCCTTTGATTTGGACATTTTCCCCCCTTCAAGAAGAAGCCATCCATGTCCAAAAACCTGTTTTGGTAAAGGTTGTCCTAATGCCATTAGCATAGCAGGCCATATAATTGTGTGAAATCTCACAATTTCTTTACCTACAAGTTGTACGTCAGCAGGCCAGTACTTACTATATGCCACTTGTTCCTCCGACATAAAACCTAATGCAGTAATATAGTTAGAAAGTGCATCTATCCAAACATAAACTACATGCTTATCGTCAAAAGATACAGGTATACCCCAGTTAAAAGTAGTTCTTGACACACAGAGATCCTCAAGTCCAGGCCTTAAAAAATTATTTATCATTTCATTTTGCCTTGAATTAGGTTGTATAAATTCAGGATTTTGTTCTATATATTTTATAAGCCTGTCCTGATATTTTGAAAGCTTAAAGAAATAACTCTCCTCTTTTGTCAATTCAACTGTTCTTTTACAGTCAGGACATTTTCCATCTTCTAATTGAGTTTTAGTCCAAAAAGATTCACATGGTGTGCAATACCATCCCTCATATTCACTCTTATAGATATCTCCCTGATCATATAGTTTTTTAAATATCTTCTGGACTGCTTCTTTGTGAAAATTGTCAGTAGTTCGTATAAAACTATCATTTGTTATGTCCATGAGTTTCCACAATTTTTTAATTCCCTCAACTATTTCATCCACATGCTCTTTTGGTGTTATACCTTTTTCTTCTGCTACCCTTTGAATTTTTTGGCCATGCTCATCAGTTCCTGTGAGAAACATTACGTCATATCCCCTAAGGCGTTTATACCTTGCCATGGCGTCTGCAGCAACAGTTGTATATGAATGCCCTATATGTAGCTTATCGCTCGGATAATATATAGGTGTTGTTATATAAAAAGTTTTTCTATCCATTTTTCTTGACTCCTCCTCATTATTGTAAAACTCTACACTAATAATAATATACATATTAAACGGTCTTTTTTCAAGGGGCGTAAATGAAAAAGAGTGTTTGATTCCAAACACACTCCCAAGAAAATTGTAATATTTTAACTAAATACTATTCTACATATCCATACTGAAACAATAACACTTATAAAATCTGCTATTAGTGCAGCTGCAAGGGTATATCTTACTTTTTTTATTCCTACCGCTCCAAAATAAACTGCAAGAGTATAAAAAATAGTCTCAGTTGAGCCCATTAATGTAGATGTAACCCTACCTATAAATGAATCTGGGCCATGCTCTTTCAGTATATCTGAAACAAGTGCCAATGATGCACTCCCTGATATAGGCCTCATGAAAACTAGCGGTAGAGTTTCAGAAGGAATATTAAAAATCTTTGTAACAGGTCTAACCGCATAAATTAAAAGATCCAATGCTCCAGATGCCCTAAAAACACCTATTGCAACAATGAGTCCTACCAAAGGAGGAATGATTTTTACTACAGTTGTTATACCTTCCTTAGCACCTTCGATAAATACATCATATACTTTTACTCCCCTATAAAGCCCCACTGATAATACAACTAAAAAAATTGCAGGTATTGCATAAGAAGATAATGATTTCACAATATCCATAAATTCCTCCAGTATATAATATCTAGCATGCTTTTTTTGCATACGCTAGTGAAAAAAGTTTTGCCGCTATTACACCTGCCGTTGTAGCACATATTGTAGCTATCCAAATAGTACCTATTACCTCAGTAGGGTTTTGAGATCCAGTTGCAGATCTTACCGCGATAATTGTAGCAGGTATAAATTGAATACAAGATGTATTAAGAACAAGAAAAGTACTCATTGAATCTGTTGCCGTATCTTTTTTTTTATTTAACTTCTGTAATTCATTCATAGCCTTTAGCCCTAATGGAGTTGCTGCATTTCCTAAACCTAAAAAATTAGCAACCAGATTCATTACTATGGCACCTGTAGCAGGATGATCCTTTGGTACGTCAGGAAAAAGAAGCTTTATAACTGGTCGTAAAATTTTTGCTATTCCTTTTATGATTCCACTCTTTTCTGCTATTCCCATCAACCCAGTCCAAAGACACATAACACCCAAAAGTCCAATTGAAAGTTCTATTGCATTTTGAGATGATGTCATAATAGCCTTAGTTACTTCATCTATTCTTCCATTTATTATACCTGTTATAATTCCCCCAATTAGCATACCTATCCAAATATAATTTAACACTATAATACCTCACCAACTGTATTTCATAAATCTCTAAGTAAATTATATGGCACCAAAAATAATTTATACTATAAATTTCTTTTAGCCTCTTTCCCATTATATTATTAATATTATGTTAGTAAGCTTTTTGCTCATGAATGTCTATTCTGAAAATACTTTTCAGAATAGAACCTTTTGATTTAATGCGCGTGCAATTTGTTTGCTTCCCAAACATGCACATGCGCAGCGTCATTCATTCGCTTTATACTTTTCATTCTATGTTAGTGAGCTTTTTGCTCATGAATGTCTATTTTAAAAAATAAGTAATAAAATTTCAATTATTTTAAAAATTATAGTGTTTTTTAAAATAATTTGTAGTATAATGATAAATGTCGTTAATTAAAGTAAATAAACAAGTATGTTAGTGAACTCTAATCTCATAAATGTATAATTATTATACTCTAAATAAATCCTTTCAAATAAAAATAGTTTTATGAATATACTTACATCACCGTAACAAATTATCATTGTATTTTTTTGAATATTTTAAAAAAACTCCTTGACTATAATTGGCATATATGGTATGATAGAAGTGCAAAGTTTGTCGAATACTGTAATAATTGAGGAGGATTTATTTATGAAATCTACAGGAATTGTAAGAAAAGTTGACGAATTAGGAAGGGTTGTATTGCCTATCGAGCTAAGAAGAACGCTTGATATTGCAGAAAAGGATGCACTTGAAATTTATGTTGATGGTGCTACTATCATACTTAAAAAGTATGAGCCTGCATGTATCTTCTGTGGAAATGCAAAGGATGTTTCTGTTTACAAATCTAAAAACATTTGCCCAGATTGCATGAGAGAGCTTAAAAAATAATTTTAGCTTTGCAAGTTATAATAAAAAGAGTGTGACTTCTTGTCCACTCTTTTTATTATGTCTCTATGTCTAACTATATAATTTCATATTTATCTTATTCTAAGACTCAACCTTCTATAAGGTGGAGTTGAGTCTCCACCTGAAGTCTCGATGTTTAGCTTTAGCTAAACGAGTTCACTTAAATTAAACTGTTATATACTTCTCTTTTACTAATTCCTCTGTCCTGGGCAACCTTTTTTATTGCAGCCTTCTTTTCTAAACCTTCTGAAATATACATTTGATAATGCTCCTCAAAACTTATATCATTCCATTTACTCTTGTTTTTTTCAATAGCCTCTAAAGGATTAGCTCCTTCAATTACCACAACATACTCTCCTCTTGGTGAATCTATCTGGTATTTTAAAATAGCTTCGTTTAGACTTAAATATATAATTTCCTCATATTTTTTTGTAAGTTCTCTGGCTAGAGCTATTTTTCTATCTCCTAAAACCTCATAGAGGTCATTTAGTGTAGCCTTTAACTTATGTGGCGCTTCATATAATACTATCGTTCTTAGTTCATCTTTTAATAAAAGTATCTTCTCTTTTCTATTCTTTTTATGCATTGGAAGAAACCCTTCAAAAACAAATCTACCAGAGGAAATGCCTGATAAAACCAGTCCCATTATTGCTGCAACAGCTCCTGGAATCATAGTAACCTTTACATCATTATCAA
Organism: Acetivibrio alkalicellulosi; assembly: GCA_008125075.1. Lineage (GTDB taxonomy): Bacteria > Bacillota > Clostridia > Acetivibrionales > Acetivibrionaceae > Herbivorax > Herbivorax alkalicellulosi. The sequence goes on from VLTH01000002.1 coordinate 2,985,497, forward strand.
TACATAACTTTACAATATCTTCTCCTGGATCGGAAATCCCTGGTGTGCCTGCATCAGAAACCAATGCAATATCTGTTCCTTCTAGAAGTTTTTCAATAAGAAAATTTCCTTTATTAACTTTATTGTGTTCATGGTAGCTTAAGAGTGGTTTCTTAATCTGGAAGTGGTTTAAAAGCTTCATTGCATGCCGTGTATCTTCGGCGGCAATTAAATCCACTTCTTTTAATATCCGTAAAGCCCGAAATGAAATATCTTCAAGATTTCCTATTGGAGTTGCAACCAGATATAACGTACCTTTAATATTCAATCCCTCCTCTGCAATAAATACCATCTATTTCCTTTGAAAAATTTCCACTTTCATCATATACATACAACGGCTCCATCATTTTTAATTGTGGTTTTCCATCTCTTGATCCTTTAATCAAAAGTAAATTTGCTTTTTTATTAGGTGCTGGATGAACGAATCTGATATATTTGGGCTCTATGGAGTATTTTCTCATCAGCCAGACAATGTCAACTAATCTATCAGGTCTGTGAATCATAGCGAATTGTCCTCCTGGAAGCAAAAGCCTACTAGATGCAACTATTACATCTTCTAAAATACATAAAATCTCATGTCTTGAAACAGCTTTTCCATCACTAACATTTAATAATCCTCCTCCCCTTTTCATATATGGAGGATTTGATACAACCACATTAAACTTAGAAGCGCCAAATATTTCTATACTTTTTTTAATATCTCCGCATACTATTTTGATTTTGCCTTCTAACTCATTAAGATTTACGCTTCTTTGGGCCATTTCTGCCATATCTTCCTGAATTTCAAGGCCTGTTATTTCTTTTGCCTCTGTTTTTCCAGCAATTAAAACTGAAATAATGCCAGTTCCTGTACCTAAATCTATTACATAATCATTTTTTTTAATATCAACAAAATTTGCAAGTAACACTGCATCAAGCCCAAAACAAAATCCGTCTTTCTTTTGAATAAGCCTTAGTCCCTTGTATTGCAAATCATCTATTCTTTCATTCTCGTTAAGTTTAATATTCAAATTCAACACCTACACAGTTTAAATTAAAGATTTTATAATACATAATTTGTACACTGGCGTTTTAGAAAAATCTGAACTAATGAGAGCTATAAACTAATAAATTACACACATATTTTTTCAAAACGCCAGTATATGATTTTAAAAAAGAGCCAAAAAGTTTTTACTCTTTGACTCTTTTAGACTGTAAACATACAACAAATAATTTTTGCTATACATTTAGATCCTTAAGTTTTATTTTGGTTCTGGAGCATCAACTGGACAAACGTTAGCACATGCTCCACAGTCAATACATTCATCAGCGTCAATGACATAAACACTGTCTCCAGCAGAAATACAAGAAACAGGACATTCAGGTTCACAAGCACCACAGCTTATGCAAGAATCATTTATTAAATATGCCATGTTAGTACACCTCCTAAAAAAATACGCTATTTAAGCAAAAATCCTTTTACTTCATTCACTATTTTACCACTAAATTAGTTGAAAGAAAACAGTTTTTAAAATAAAACTATAATAAATATATTTAATCTTCTAATTCTTTTAACTCTTCTATATCAACCTCTTCATCTAAATCATCATCCCTGCTTACGTCTTTTATTATTTTGACTTCACTGGCATTATAAATTTTAAGATCGGTCTCATTTCCTTTATCAAGCTTAACTTTAATCAATTCTTTAAGCAGACTTATATACATAACTACACCTTGACCATCAGGTGTTTCAACTATTGCTCCTTCCTTAGGAACTCTAGTAATTATTTCCTCATAGGCTTCCTGTTCATATTTTAAGCAGCACATAAGTCTTCCACAAGCCCCGGATATTTTTGTTGGATTCAAAGACAAGCCTTGTTCTTTTGCCATTTTAATTGAAACAGGCTGAAAATCTCCTAAAAACGAATGGCAACATAGAACTCGTCCACATACTCCTAATCCACCCATCATTTTCGCTTCATCTCTTACTCCAATTTGCCTAAGCTCAATTCTTGTCCTAAAAACTGAGGCAAGATCTTTAACTAATTCCCTAAAATCAACTCTACCGTCAGCTGTAAAGTAAAACAAAACTTTATTATTGTCAAATGTATATTCTACATCAATAAGTTTCATTTCAAGATTATGGTTTTTAATTTTTTGAAGGCAAATTTCATATGCCTCTTTTTCTTTCCGTGTGTTTTCTTCGTGATGTTCCTTATCTTCTTGTGTAGCTACCCTAATAACATTTTTTAAGGGTGCAATAATTTCCTCTTCAGTAACTTCTGTATTAGGAACAACAACCAGTCCAAATTCCACACCTCTTACAGTCTCTACTATTACATTTTGATTTAATTCTATATTTAAATCACCAGGATCAAAATAGTATATCTTGCCTGCCCTTTTAAATCTTACTCCAACCACCTTTACCATTATAAAATTTCCTCCTGAACTTTCATAAGCATAACTTCTACAGCAAGTTGATAGTTCACATTTCTCCTAATGTTGCTACGCAATTCATCAATAGCCTTAATGTTTTTAAAAAGCTTTTCTGTAGAAAAATTATTTATATTATTTACTATAATATCCTTTTTATCAGAGTTAATCAATATATTTTCATTACCAGACTTTCCTACTACAAGTAAATCTCTGTAAAATACCACCATTATATCAAGTATTTCGTCAATACTTTCCTTGTTTCTCTCAAAAAAATCATACACACTAAAAATATCTTTTGTTTTACACTCATTTATTTTTAAAAGTATTTCTATAGCTTTATCTCTGTTTTCTTTAAACTCATTAGAAGTAGAAAGCTCTTTTGCACGCCCAATTACACCATCTGAATATGCAGCAATAAAGTCAGCTTCTCTTTCATTTGCTAATCCATTGTCAATCAAGAATTTCTTAACCTCATCAAATGTATTCTTTTTAAAAAGAAATGTGACACTTCTTGAACGAATAGTCTCAATAAGTGCATCATTATTTGATGTTGTCAGAATAATAAGTGCATATGAAGGAGGCTCTTCTAATGTCTTTAATAAACAGTTTTGAGCCTGCAAAGTAAGTTTTTGAGCATCTTCGATTAAATAAACCTTCTTTGGTGAGTAAAGAGGTTTTATTAAAACATCCTTTTGCATTTTTCTAATATCATCAACACTAATACTGTTTTCCTTAGTTGAAATACGATAAAAATCAGGATTTGTTTTACCATTAAAAAGCTTGCACCCCTTACATTTACCACAGCTCTCTTCTACAACATCTTCACTGCATATAGCAATAGACGCAAAAATTTCTGCTATTGTTTTTTTCCCTATACCTTTAGAGCCAGAAAAAATATATGCGTGTCCTTCTTTTTTGTTTTTTATTATTGTCCTAATTCTATCTAATACTTCATCTTGCCCAATAATTTGGTTAAAATTCACAACTATCCCTGCCTACAATTATATTATGAGATCTAAAATTAGTCCCCTTATATCCTCTATTTTTTTTAATATACTTATGTTGTCCATTTCTTCACTTAAAATTAATCTAGTTAGGTCTTCTAATTCCTCATTGATTTTTTTTACTCGTGCAAATACTTTATATCTTCCTCTTCTGTCAAGGCAACTATCTTTCAAGAACTTATAAGAATTGCTTGTTGTTTCTGCTAAAAACTCAGAAATAAGCTTTTTATATAATTTAAGTTCTCTCATATCTACTTTTTTACCTAACTTTTGTCCCTGGCTTTCAATTTGTCCTACCAGACATTTAATTCTTTCCTCAAAATTATGGTTTTCAAGTCGCTTTAGTTGATTTTTAAAAGAAGTTTCACTCACATCATTTGTCTTTTTATCTTCTTTGCCTGATAGTTCATGGATACTTGTTCCACTTCCTATAGCTTCCTTTATTCTCATAATAATCTCTCCTATGTTGGTGAGGTTTAAGCCGGTGCAATTTGATTGCTGTCGCAAACATGCACATGGGCAGCGACATTCATTCCCATTATACTTTTATCTTACCTTGATGAGCTTTTTATGTTATTCTGAAACTAAAACTTCCTTTACCTTCAAGTATATCATTTCATGTATTTCTTCTATTGTCAGCAATTTGTTTTTTTCTATGCAATTTATCTTGAACCAATTGTACTTTTTTGCAATATAAAGAGAATTATTATATGATTCCAGCAAATAATTATAATTTCTCTCGTGTATATCTTTCTCATCATTTCCCGTAAACTTATTTGCCCTCTGCTCCATAAGCAACTTGCTATATTCAGGAGGCATATCTAAAAACAAAACACAATCAGGAACCGGAAGTCCATATACATTAAACTCAAAATTCCATAACCATTCAAGAAAACCATTCTTTTGTGACATATCTTTTATTTTTGCAGCCTGATGAACCATGTTCGAAGTTGTATATCTATCAGATAAGATTATTCCTCCATCTTTAAAATATTTCCCCCACTTAGTTTTATATGAGGCAAATCTATCAACAGCATAAAATGTAGACGCAACGTATGGACTTACATCTTCTGGATGTTGACCAAAATCCCCACTTAGATACATCTTGACCAATGCAGATGAGTCAGAGTTGTAATCCGGGAAAGTAACTTTTTTAACTTTATATTTTTCATCTAACAATCTTTCAAATAGCTTTTGTGTTTGTGTGGCTTTCCCACTTGCATCTGATCCACTCTCAATTATAATTAACTTTCCTTTCAAAGCTAGCCTCCTTTAAGCAAAAGAACTGTTCCATCTCTTTCTACGCCAGTGACATTTCCACCAGCTTCAATAATTTTAACTATATATTTTACCGCTTCCTTAGTAATAACTTCACCTGGACATATTACTGGTATACCTGGAGGATAAGGCGTTATCATACCATAACTAACCCTCCCTATTGATTCTAAAAGACTTTTTCTAAAAAAACTTTTGTGTAGAATCTCTTTTAAATCCACTTTTTGCTCAGGTATACCTATATCCTCAATACATATATCGGTTAATATTGATCTCTTCTTAAAATCTAATTTTATCTCACAAAGTGCATTTTTTAGTTTTTCAAACTCTTCACTAGTATTTCCATGTGTAGTTATACAAACAATGTTATATAAATCTGACATTTCCACTTGTATATTGTACTTGTTTCTTAAAATATTTTCAACTTCTATTCCTGTTCTTCCAATATTCATAACATTAATTACTAATCTTGTCACGTCTATTGTGCCACTTTTAATCATGGAGTCAGAAAGAACTCTATACTCTGAAACATCTTTTATATCTTGACAAAAATTTTTAACTCTTTCACAAAGGACATCAATATCTTCTTTCCCTTGTTTTTCCATAGCAGCTCTTGAGATATCTAAAGAAGCCATAACTAAATATGAAGGGCTTGAAGTTTCAAGAATACCAAGATTATGTCTAATGGTATCTACACTTACTCTACCACCCTTAACATGAAGATAGGCTCCTGGTGTAAAAGCAGAGAGGGTCTTGTGAGCACTTTGAATACAAATGTCACTATTGTGCTGAAGAGCACAATCAGGGAGCTTATTAGAAAACTTAAAATGTGCTCCATGAGCCTCGTCAACTATAAGCACCTTATCATAAGAGTGAACTATTTTACTTATTTTTTCAATATCAGAACATATTCCATAGTAATTAGGCCTTGTTATATAGACTCCAACTGCATCTGTGTTCTCTTTTAATGCTTTCTCAATATTGTCCGCCAAAACAACAGAGGATATATTAAAATCATGGTTGAATTGTGGCCTGACATATACAGGTACAGCACCTGAAAGAATCATTCCACTTACAGCTGCCTTATGACAATCTCTAGGCAATATAAGTTTGTCCCCGGAATTGCATAGAGACATAATAGCTGCTTGTATTCCACAAGTAGACCCATTTACTAAAAAAAATGTATGATGTGCTCCAAATGCCTTTGCTGCCAACTCTTGAGCTTCTTTTATAATCCCTGAAGGCTGATGTAAATTGTCCAAACCTGGTATTTCAGTTATATCTAATTGTCCAACATTAATCAGATCTGGAATTATAAATGTTCTTCCAAATTTATGCCCCGGCATGTGAAAAGAAACCGGATTCTTAGCTAAATGCTTTTTCATGGCATTATATATTGGAGTATTTAGGTTAATGTCCACATCTCCTCTCAATTTAATTTTTTACTTATTGAAAATTTAAATTGTAAAAATATTGCTTAATTTGAATTCTTGGAACAAAGCGTGGGGGCTCGATGCCCCCAATCTTTTTATTAATTCCAAATAGGTTTAGTGAAAATCGGGAGTAATATTTCGCCGATTACATATTTTCCCATTTCACTTTTCAACAAGCCATACAGATGTTATTCTATGTTCTGGAAACATCTCCTGAACTTTTTCCTTTGCCTCTCTAACATTAGATGCGTTAACTTTCTGTATCTCTTTTGTGTCAAACTTTGAGCAATTCTTTTTTTGCGTATGCCATACTCTGTAAAGTCTACTTCTTTCTTTTTCTTTCATAATACATACCCCTAACTATTTTTATAATATATTTATAGTAAATATTATAACACTAATTATGGTAATTAAAAATATTTAAATAAAAATCCTTTTTTAGTGCAATAATATTTAAAACCACAGAATATAAAAAAGTTTTCTTTTTAATAATTCGAACAGGTTAAAAAAATTGCTACGTAAAATAAAAAAAATTACATTATTTATTAAATGTCTGAAATACAACTTCCACTACGTTCCAAGACTTCTAATAAAAAGCTCGGGAGGGGGGGCATCGAACCCCCTAATAGTGGAAGTTATATTTTCAGAGTTCCTAAATGCAATCTTTTTAAAACACTAAATTCTTGCCACTCCTGACTCTTTGGCTGCTTTTGCAACCTCTTGTGCAACAACCTGTCCTACTTTTGGATCAAAGGGAGCAGGAATAACATATTCTTCACTTAACTCTTCATCACTTACTAATGATGCTATTGCCTTGGCTGCAGCTATTTTCATTTGATCGTTTATGTCACTGGCTCTAACATCAAGAGCACCTCTAAATATTCCTGGAAAAGCCAAGACGTTATTTATCTGATTAGCAAAATCAGACCTTCCTGTACCTACAACTCTTGCGCCTGCTTCTTTAGCTTCTTCTGGCATTATTTCTGGCACAGGATTTGCCATTGCAAAGATTATCGGTTCCTTTGCCATGCTCTTTATCATATTTTTGGTTACCGTTCCAGGTACAGAAAGACCAATAAACACATCAGCACCAACTATAACTTCTTCTAGAGAGCCTTTTTTCATTTCCAAGTTTGATATGTTAGCCATTTCTTCCTTTTCCTTATTTAAATTCTCTCTTCCCTTATAAATTGCTCCTTTTGTGTCGCATAAAACAACCTTTCTAAGACCCATGCTCATTAGAAGTTTTGTTACTGCAATTCCCGCTGCTCCAGAACCATTAACAACAACAGAAATATCAATTATATTCTTTTTTACTATTTTTAAAGCATTAATCATAGCAGCAAGAGTTACTACTGCTGTACCATGTTGATCATCATGGAATATAGGTATATCACATACTTCTTTAAGCCTTCTCTCAATTTCAAAGCATCTAGGTGCTGATATATCTTCAAGGTTTATTCCACCAAAACTTCCCGATATCAGCCTTATGGTATTTACTATTTCGTCAACATCCTTTGACTTTATACATAAAGGAAATGCATCAACATTAGCAAAAGTCTTAAACAAAACACATTTTCCTTCCATAACAGGCATTCCCGCTTCTGGACCAATATCACCCAGTCCTAAAACAGCAGTTCCGTCTGTAACAACCGCAACCAAGTTCCATCTTCTGGTATATTGGTATGAAAGATTGATATCATTTTGTATAGCAAGACAGGGTTCCGCAACACCTGGTGTATATGCTATAGATAAATCTTTTTTGCTATTTGCAGGAACAGTACTTATTACTTCAATTTTGCCTTTCCACTCTTTATGTAGTCTCATTGCTTCTTCTTTTATAGACATAAAACCCCTCCAAATTAGTACTCACAATGACATTTTTTCAGTTGTCTATATTTTATTCATTTTGTATATAATTCTAAGACCTTCCAATGTAAGAAGGCCATTTATCTCATCAATTGTTTCAGATTCACTTGCAATTAATCTGGCAAGTCCACCAGTTGCAATTACTTTAATATTATCTTCCTTCATTTCTTTCTTCATCCTTCTTACAATATAATCAACCTTGCCCACATAACCATAAATGATGCCTGATTGCATACTCGCCACTGTATTACGCCCTATAATAGTATCAGGTTTTACAATTTCTATTCGTGGAAGTTTGGCTGCTTTTTGAAACAGTGCTTCTGCTGAAATTTTAATTCCAGGACAGATTACTCCTCCTATGTACTCACACTTAGAAGAAATAGCACAAAAGGTAGTAGCTGTACCAAAGTCAACAATTATTAGTGGTCCACCATAAATGGTATAGGCAGCAACACCGTTAACAATTCTGTCAGCACCAACTTCTCTTGGATTTTCATATTTTATGTTAATCCCAGTCTTTACTCCAGGTCCTACTATAATGGGCTCTAGTTTGAAATATTTCCTTAGAGCATGTTCAAGTGAATACATTATTGGCGGAACAACAGATGCTATAATTATTCCTTCAATAGATTCAATGTCTATATTTTCATTCCTAAAAAGGCTGCTTATAAACATTCCAAATTCATCTGAAGTTTTTTCTCTGTCAGTCCCCATCCTCCAGTAGCTAATCAGTTTTTTATCATCATATACGCCTAGCGTAATATTTGTATTTCCCACATCTAAAACAAGTATCATTATACCATCTCCGCGCTCTATACACCTAATCTTAAACTTTTAATTTCTTTTATTTCAAGTCTTATTTCCTTTTCAATTCTTTCAATATCTATTTTTATATCTTCAAGCGTCTCAAGTTGTTTTATTCTACTTGAAGATCTATAAGTAGAATTTTTATTTGCGTAACTTTGTCTAGCATTACCATTATCTCTATTATAGTTATTGCTATTATAGTTATTGCTATTATAGTTATTACTGTTATTGTTATTGCCTTTATAGTTATTTTCCCTATAGTTGTTATTCTTGGTTCTATTACCCAAATACTTAGATTTATTGTTGTCCTTAGCCAAACTCTGTTCATTAGTCTTTTTATTTTGATATTCTCTGTTCCTATTGTTTGCATTATTATTGATATTGATATTGCTATTGTTATTGCTATTATTATTATTGCTATTTATAACTGTATTGTTACTTTTACTTTCCCTATTGGTATTGTTAACATTACTTTTGTTTATCATAAAAACCCCCTCCTGGATTTACTTTAATAAAACCTTTGCATTTTCTCCTAATATGCCAGCTTCAACTTGTTTGTCCAAATTTAATTCTTTTAACTTTGATATTTCTTCATATTGATCCATCCAAGGAGAATCAGTACCAAAAAGAATCTTTTTACAATCGTGATTTGCTATAATCCTTTTTGCTTGCTCATTATCAATATGTCCTAAACTATATGAAGTATCAAAATAAATATCGGTTCCTGTCAAATATCTCTCTACATCATTCCAAAATGAAAAACCTCCCATATGTGCAGCAACTATTTTACCTCCTGAAAAATCTTTTACAACTTTTGAAAGCCTGTTTGGCAATGCATGGTATGGTTCTGGAAGACCTATGTCCATACCTGCATGAAATAATACTATTAAACCTAACTCAAAAGCTTTCTCATAAATAGGATACATTTTTTTGTCATCAACAAAAAAACCCTGATAATCAGGGTGAAGCTTTATACCCTTTAATCCCATATCTTTTATTCTAATAAGCTCCCTTTTCCAATGTTGATACTCTGGATGAATACTTCCAAATGCAATAACCTCATTATCCTGAATTTGAGAAGACCATGTATTTATCTTCTCCGTTTGGGTGGGCTTTGTTGCAATAGATAAAACTACTGACTTTGAAATGCCTGATTTTTTCATTGAGTCTTTTAATGCAGTTATAGTTCCATCTAATCTTGCAGGTACACCGGAACACTCTGAAAGCTGAGGTACAGCTTTTTTTGCAAGCTGATCAGGGAAACAGTGAACATGAAAATCAACTACCATCATGCAACTCCTATGTAAATTATTATGCTAAATATCTTATTCCCCTAATACTCCTCGAATTGAAACTTCACCTGATAACACTTCCTTTCTTGACCCATCACTACATTTTATTATTAATTTCCCACTAGAATCTATATCTTCGGCAATACCCTCTATTGTCTCACCTTTTATAACAACACAAACTTGTTTTCCTAATGTAACCGAATACTTTTTCCACATCTGTACAATTTCGTCCAATAGTCCTTTAATAACCTTATCATACACTTCTTCTAATTTAAATATAATTTTTTTAATTACTTCATTTCTTCTTATAATTATATCACTAAATTGTCTGTTTTGTCCTGTATAAATTTGTAATGAAGTTGCCTTATTTCTCAATTCTTTAGGAAAATCCGTTTTTTTGTGAGAAACATTTAAACCAATTCCTATAACAACAAAATTAACTCTGTCTATTTCCATACTTACTTCTGTTAAAATGCCACAGACTTTTTTACCTTCTAATATTATATCATTAGGCCATTTTATACCTGTATTTATACCTGTTAATTCCCTGATAGCTTCAACAACAGCTATTGATGCTCCAAGTGTAATAATCTGAAGATATTCCATATTTATATTGGGTTTTACAATAACCGACATACATATTCCTTTTTCATTGTTAGAACTCCAATGTCTGCCCATCCTTCCCCTTCCACAAGTTTGGGAGTCGGCAACAATTACTGTACCCTCTTGACAATCTTGGCCTATTTTTTTCGCATAATTATTTGTTGAATCTATCACATTAAATTGAATAACATTTTTACCTAATATTTTAGTTTCTGAGTTCTGAAGTATTTCCCACCTGTCTAAAATATCCGGAACCTCTACTAGTCTATATCCTTTTTTAGAGGAAGACTCAATAATATAACCTTGCTTCCTAAGACCTCTAATACATTTCCAAACCGATGTTCTCGAAACATTAAGTATATCACTTAACTGTTGTCCCGAAACAAATTCACCATTTGTGTCCTTTAAACTTTCTAAAATTTTTTCTTTCACATTAACCTCTCTAAAATTTACCATAAGTACTTAAATATATACTTTTTATTTTCTAATGGATTATAATATAAATGGTCAACTGGGGTTTCAAAAAATATAATTTATTCTGAAAATACTTTTCGGAATAAAACCTTTTGATTTAATGGGCGTGCAATTTATTTACTTCCCAAACATGCACATAGGCAGCGATATTCATTGACATCCTATTTTATACTATGTTGGTGAGTTTTTTGCTCATAAATGTCTAATGGGAACTATGTATAATAAATTCCAGAATTTTTTTTTAAACTCCCTAAATAGGTGGTTTCTTTATGGCAAAAGGCCTTTCAATTTCTTTATCTACAAATACAACAACATCTTCGTCTTCATATCTTTTTAGTTTTTCCTTCTCTACAAGATAAGAATAAAAGTAGTATAGCATCATGTCATTAAAATTGGGATATATTCCTTTGTAATCCTCTATTATATTGTTAATATAAAGGTCTTCCGAATTATCAAATAAAATAGGTGAGTCAAGTCTCTTATCTAAAATGCTAATTTGTTCACCAATAACTGTAGTTGTAACAAGACACTCAGGAAGTCTATATAGCCCAAATGTATAATTTTCTATAGGCATAACAGATTCTAAGTATAATTGCATAACTTCACTATGAGTAAGACCTACCTCATATAAATATCTGTCAGCAACATAGCAATACCTAGGATAAATCTCTAATTTGACACATCGTAAGGCGTCAGACTTGTACTTTACCATATCATCTTTAGGATTTAACAGTGCAGACATACACTTTTTTTTATCTAAGCCAATACGAACCTCTTTTTCATACCATTTTGAGAGTTTTAGTCCACACTCTACAGCATTTTCGACTTGCTCAACTGGCACATAGTAGTACACTTCAACCATAAAAGACACCTCCCACCATGAAGTTAAATTAAATATCTAATTTTTTATAATACTTTACACCCTCTTTATCACTACACCTGTTTATCATATCATTAAAGTTAAATTCAAACAATTCTTTTTCTATAAATATCTCCTTTAATGGAATTAAAACAAAAGCTCTTTCAAACATTAGAGGATGTGGTATTTTTAGCATTGGTAAATCTAAACTCAAACAGCCATATAACAGTATATCAATATCTATAGTTCTAGGCCCCCATTGGATAGTCCTTATCCTGTTTAAATTGTTTTCTATTTTGTGTAGTTCCTCTAGCAAAAGTTGAGGGCTTAAATCTGTGTAAATAGATACAGCAACATTTAAAAAACTATCCTGATTAATAAATCCTACGGGATCAGTCTCATAAACATTTGAAAATTTTAAATCCTCCCCTAACTTGCTTATTTCCCTAATTGCCTTAATTAAAAACTCTTCTCTATTTCCAATATTCGAACCTAATGACAAATATGCTTTATATTTCATCCCTAGTCCTCTTTATTTCAACACCAACCCACTTAAATTTTCCCTTTATTGGTGCACAGGGTTTTTTAATGCGAACAACAATCTCCTGTATTTCTTGGAATGTCGACAACATTTCCCGGGAAATGATATGCGCAAACCTTTCAATAAGTCGAAAATTATTATTTGAGTTTATTTCCTTAATAATGCTGTAGACTTTTGAATAATCTACAGTTTCCATAAGTTCATCACTCTCTCCCGCCTTTTTTAAATCTAAAAATAATTCTGTATCAATATAAAAATACTGCCCATTTTCTCTTTCCTTTTCCAATACACCGTGGTATCCGTAAATCTTTATACTCTTTAAAACTATCTTATCCATAAATGCCCTCCATCAAAATTATTATACTCTTACCATGGCATCAGTCATTCTAGCCACTCGAACCATCTCTTTTACATCATGAACTCTTACGATATCTGCTCCATTTGCTATCCCTAATGTTATAGTTGCAGCTGTACCCTCAAGTCTCTCATTCACAGGGAGTTCTAATATATTTCCTATAAGTGATTTTCTTGATGTTCCAATAAGTACCGACAAATTAAGAGAGTTTAATTCTTTAAGCCTTCTCATTGTTTCTAAATTGTGTTCTAGTGTTTTTCCAAATCCAATGCCTGGATCAATACACATGCTTTCTCTTCTTATTCCCGCTTTCTCTCCTATTTCAATACTTCTTCTTAAAAATCTAATTATATCCCCCATAATGTCTGCATATTCTTTTTTGTAGCTATTATGCATCATTACAACTCCTGCTCCTGCTTTTGAAATAACTTCTGCCATATTGTCATCTTTTTGAAGTCCCCAAACATCATTTACAATACTTGCTCCTGCCATAATTGCTTTTTCTGCTACTAAAGCCTTTGATGTATCTACAGAAACAGGAACATTTATTTCTTTAGTAATTTTCTCAATAACAGGAACAACTCTATTAATTTCTTCTAAAATATCAACAGATTCATATCCAGGTCTTGTTGATTCCCCTCCTACATCAATAATATCTGCCCCATTCTCTACCATATCAATAGCTCTTTTAACAGCGCTATCTAACTTTAGAAATTTTCCTCCATCAGAAAAAGAGTCAGGTGTTACATTAAGTATTCCCATAACATATGTTTTTTCTCCAATAGGTAACTTGTGTTTACCACATTCAAAGTATTCTGGTTTTCCAGTCTCTAATCCTTCAATTACCCTTTTTATTTCAACTGCTATTTCCTTAAATCCTCCACCATGTATGTCCAGCTTGTAAATAAGTTTGCAGTATTGTGAATAGGTACCCATTAAAAGCACATCTGTGCTTTCAACACTGCAGTTTAATGTTCCTCTACTTACAGCTACATCTCCACCTTTTGCCAGCATCTCCTGCTTAAGAATATTAGCCATACATGAACCAACATTTTCAATTTTCATTGCAATAAAAAGTGCTTTCGGCGAAAGCCAAGGTATAGCTGCTGCATCTACTCCTATCTTTCTGATTTCTTCCTTCGAAACATGCATATTATCAATTTTGATAATTCTTGCATTAATCATTCTGTATCCCTCCTAAAAAGCATTTTTTCAGTATGTTACTCAAGTGATTTTTTTCTACCTGTCTTACATTATATAAAGTGCTTTTTTGTTTCATAGTAATTGATGTATATATTTCTATTTCTTCATCACTTAAAACAACTTTATTAGGAACAAGTCTATTTATAATTTCACCAAATTCAATAATACTACTTATACTTATTGCACTTAAAATATTATTTATCTTTTCTTCTGCCACTTCATAATTATATTTAAGATACTCTTCCATTATAAGAGCATTTGCCCTACCGTGGGGAATTTTTTTAAAATAAGTCAGAGAATATCCCAATCCATGAATAATTGTAGTGCCTGTATGAGAAATTACCATCCCTCCAAGCATTGAAACATAAAGGAGCTTTTCTCTTATATCATATGAAATGTTTCTGCTAATAAGGCTGTTAATGCAATTCCCAAATATTCTTATTGCCTCAATTGCTAAAATATCACTTACAGGCGTACTTCTTTTGCTAAGATAGCCTTCCATGGCATGTGAAAAAGCATCCAATGCAGTATCTACTGTAGTTTCTAAATTCATACTTTCAGTATATGATGGATCAGCAAAAGCTATCACCGGAAAAGTATCTTCATTTCCAAAACTCATTTTTGTTCTAATATCATCACGTGTAAGAATTGAATAAGGCGTTACTTCGCTACCAGTGCCTGCTGTAGTGGGTATGGCTATTATAGGGAGAGGTTTATTCGAAAATGTGTTTTCAAATAAATTGATAGGTTCTATTTCATTTTGTGCTAGAACAGCTATCGCCTTAGAGGCATCAAGGGGAGACCCGCCGCCAATACCTACTATAAAATCTGCATTTAATTTTATAGCAGCCTCTGAACCTTCTTTTACATTATTTAAAGTTGGATTGTTTTCAACTCTATCAAATATATCAAACTGTATACCAAACTCTTCAAAAATATTTGTCACATGTTTTAAAGCACCACTCATTTTACCTGACTTGCTTCCCGTTACAATAAGTGCCTTATTTCCATATGTTTTAAATATTTCTCTGTTGTCCAGCACAGCATTTTTGCCAAAATAAACTTTAGTACCAATTTTAAATTTAAAGTCCATAAAATATCTCCCTTAGTTTTCTTCTAATCACTTTTAACATGTTCTCAAGAAATATTATAATAAAAAACTATACATTATTAAAGTATTTAAAATCATCTGAGAAAATTTATTTTTCCTAATGATGAAACTATTTAAACAAAAGTCTCATTTAAAAATGGGTGCATATTATTGAAATGAAGAAAAATATGGAGGAAACATCCATTTAAACATATAGAGATGATTATAATTACTTTTTGTGGTATAATTAAATTGGTTTGGTAAGTAACTTTTTAAATACTAATGAAATGTGGGGTTATAAATGCCAAAAAAAATAGGTATAATAGACCTAGGTTCAAATTCTGTAAGACTTGTTATATTTGAAATTAAAAAAAACGGGTCTTTTAAGTTAATTGATAACATAAATGATACAATAAGGCTTATTGAAAACATGATATGTGATAAATATATAAATGATATCGCTATGCATAAAGCTGTTAAAACAATAAAACTATATAAAAAACTATGCAATGCATATGGTATTAAACCTAATATGATAATTGCAGTTGCTACCGCAGCAGTCAGAAAGGCTGACAATAAAGACCACTTTTTAAAACTTCTCTATAATTCTACGGGAATTGAATTTAAAGTTCTGTCTGGAAAAGAAGAATCTCTTTATATATTTAAGGCAATAATTCATTCACTTGATATTCCAGAGGGCATAATTGTTGATATTGGCGGAGGAAGCACAGAAATAATAAAATACAAGGATAAATGCATAAAAAATTCCGTTTGTTTACCTATTGGTTCTGTTTTAGCGACTGAAAAGTTTCTAGATAAAAATATAATTTTTCAAGAAAAGCTAGAATCACTGGATATGCATATTAAAAAAAAGCTATCTGAATTAACTTGGCTTAATGAAGAAAAAAATATTGCTTTAATTGGAGTAGGCGGAGTAATTAGAAATCTAGCTAAAATTCACAGAAAGCATACAAATTATCCATTAAATCAAACTCATAACTATACTATGGATGTTGCTGAGTTTTGTGATGTATATAATATAATAAAAAGTACAGATCTTGAATCCCGAAAAAAAATAGAAGGTATTTCAAAGAATAGAGCAGACATAATAATGGGTGGACTTGCCATTCTAAACTCTATTATATCTGTTATTTTTCCTAAAAAATTGGTAATTAGTGGTTTCGGCCTTAGAGAAGGTATTTTGTTCAATTATTTATTTTCAAGTAAATCAATTTATCATTGTGAAGATGTACTTGCATTAAGTTTAAGTAATTTTATGCACCTTTACGAAATAAGACAAACTCACGCAAATCATGTTTGTTTTTTATCATTGTCTTTGTTTGATCAGCTAAAAGAACTTCATAGATTTGGAGAAGATGAAAGAAACCTTCTTAAGATAGCTGCTCTACTTCACGATATTGGTATTTCAATTAGTTATTACGAACACTATAAACACTCATTTTACATAATTTTAAATTCTCGCTTAAATGGTTTAACTCATAGAGAGACTGTTTTGATATCTGCAATAGCAGCAGCTCATTCAAAAGAAGACTTTAGTACTTCATGGCAAGAACAGTTTTCTAAAATTCTTCTATCAAAAGACATAGAAATATATGATAAACTATCTACATTCCTAAAACTTGCCGAATGCCTTGACAGAAGTGAAATGGGTATAATAAAATCATTAGAATGTCAAATTTGTAATGATGCGGTAAGAATTCAAACTATACGTGAGGGAGATGGGGAATTAGAAATATTTCTTGCAAATGAATACAGTAACATATTTAAAAAATATTTTGGAAAGCTTCTTGTTATACTATAGCTTAGGAGTGAGTGCTCGATGGTTCGAGTTTTTTTATAACAAATAGGCTCAATGAGAAATTACTTAGAAGAGTTGAAAGGAGATTATAATGGGAAGAGAAATAGAAAGAAAATTTACTATCAAAAATGATGATATTTTAAACCAATTATCTGAAGGAATTTTATATAGACAAGGATATTTAAATACTCAAATAGAAAGAACTGTTAGAGTTCGTACATATTCTAATAAGGGTTTTATTACTGTTAAAGGCGTTTCTAAAGGAGCCTGTCGATTGGAATATGAATATGAAATACCCGCAGATGAAGCAAATGAAATGCTCAATTTTCTATGCCACAAACCTCTTATTGAGAAAACAAGATATAATTATGTCTATAAAGGTTTTTTGTGGGAAATAGATATTTTTTCAGGAGATAATCAGGGATTACTAATTGCCGAAATTGAGTTGGAATCTGAAAACACTTTCTTTGAAAAACCTCCATGGATAGGGGTTGAAGTTACAGGTGATCCACACTATTACAATTCAAGCTTAATTGAAAACCCCTATAAACTATGGAAAAAGTAAGTTCTTTTATCCTACCTTGGTGAATTTTATGCTCATGAATGTCTATTATATAATAAAACAAAGCACCCTTTAAAAGATCAGGGTGCTTTGTTTTTTAATACTTCTTATACTTTTTACATAGTATTCTTATTTAAATGCGTCAACAATACCAAAGTATGCAGGTTTTGGTTGATAATCTCTATCAAAAATTAACGCATCACCTTGACCTTGGAAATGATTTGGTATCCATGAGTAGTTGTCTGTAATGCCCCAGATGACAAATGTGTGTACATTAGGGTTATTAACTGCAATTTCTGCTAAACCGCGGTACTGCTCTCCTTGTTGTTGATATGCTTGCTGATTTCCTGGCAAATGAATTCTAATGTCTATTTCTGTCATTGCAACTTCAAGACCAAGCTCTGCATATCTTTTAACGTTTCTGTCAATGTTTTGTAAGAATCCTTGATGCAACATTCCATTAATAAAGTGAGCCTGGAAGCCAACACCATCTATTGGCACTCCTCTATCAACTAATCCTTTTACTAATCTGTAAGCAGCCTCAGCCTTTGTACCACCCATGTCCTCAATATTATAATCATTGTAGAACAGTTTTGCACTAGGGTCAGCTTCTCTTGCATATTTGAACGCGTAGTCAATGAAGTCTTCGCCTATGACTCTCATCCATACAGAATCATTTGTTCTCATTTGACCATTATTATCGGAAATTGCTTCATTTACAACGTCCCATTCTAGAATTCGCCCTTTATATCTTTCCATAACTGTAAAAATATGATCTCTCATGATTTCAAGTAGCTCATCACGAGTCCAATTTCCATTTTCAAGCCATCCTGGAGTTTGTGAATGCCATACTAATGCATGTCCACGAACCTTCATGTTGTTTGCTTCAGCATATTCAACTAATCTATCAGCCCCTCTGAAGTTAAATTCTCCTCGTGCATGCTGAATTGCATCAAATTTCATTTCGTTTTCAGCAACAACCATGTTAAATTCTCTTTGCAACACTTCATTATACATAAGATCTGAATTTTGGTGGAATACACTACCAACTGCTGCACCGATATACATTCCTCTTTTTGAAGCAAGCTCTTTTAATGTAGTTCCATTAATAGGCGTTGTAGGTGCTACAGGAGTTGGAGGTGCTGTTACTGTTGCCTGTCCTGTTGAAAACTCAAACCAGTCAACATTTACTGCTTCTGTGAAAGTTAAGTATAAGTCATATACTCCCGTAATAGTTGGAATATTTGAAGATGCCTCAATATAATAATTCCAGCCTGCAGTATCTGTTATGTTTAAAACTCCTACTGGTGAACCTTCTGAAGTATTTAATCTTATTTCTACATTTACTTCTTCATTTTCTGTTGCCACAAGTGCTTTTATGGAGTTTGCTCCTGGACTAAAATTAATGTCTCTAAATAATACATAGTCACCAGGCTCGATATAACCTATTGCTGTTCCGCCAGTACCAGTTCCAACTTCTCTTACAGTTGTTGAATTTGTACTGTCATATCTTTCTGCTTCAAATACTGTAAAAGCACTTCTAGTGTTTGGTCCAGGTGTACCTGGTGGTGGCATTGTTGGTGTTGTTGTTGGTGTTGGTGGTGTTGATTGTTGTACTGGAAATACATCAATAATTTCAAGTACATACCTTCTTAAAAGAATATAGTCTGTTGAGTTAATTGTGCCATTACCATCTAAGTCGGCTGCTGTTTTGGATACCGGAAAATTATCAATAATTTCCAATATGTACCTTCTAAGTAGAATTACGTCTGATGAATCAATGCGTCCATCTCCATTTAAGTCCCCATAAGTGATGCCGCTGTTAGCTGAAACACTGTTTCCTACTAATGAAATATTAAAGGAAAACATCATTGTCATTAGTATTGCAACAATGACAATTAAAGTTCCAGCTCTTTTCATTGCTCTTTTCATTAAATCTCCCCCTACATTTATATTAACCAAGTCAATTTATAGAATTTAATGCTAGAATCACTGTAAATTTTACAGTACCTTCTAAAACATTAAAGCTTGACCTAGTCGTCAACTATAAAGTTCGTATAAAAATACTTTTTTGAGTACCACTCTAATAATTTTTTTTATTATTTTATCTTACTACTAACAGCTATAGGCGGAGTCGAGTATCCACCTGAAGCCCCGATGTTTAGATTTATCTAAAAGAGTTCACTACACTCTATATTATAGAGTTACTTTATATGCCTGAGATAGCGTATCTTAACCTTAATACCCTAAGCTAAGTGATAAGCATACAAGATCACTCCGAATATAATCGACTTTGAGGAACAATTGACCTTTGCATACTCGGGCTACTCCACTCAAGCCTCATAATTCCTACACCCATATTTTTATAATACTCAATTTTTATATCATACTTTTTCCCTGCTTCAAGAAAAATTTTTGCTGAATTTGTTATATTCCACATATCATTCCATTGATCAATGATTAATTTACCATCAATCCATAGCCTAACACCATTATCACGTGTAACATAAAAAGTATGCTCCTCACTGTAAGCAGGTTGAATTTGACCTGTCCACCTTATACTAAATCTATCTCTATTTATAGTCTTATCAGGTGAAGCAAACCCCCAGTTAAAATTAATAACTGGATCTACAAACACATTCTTAAGGTCATTAAGAACAATGTCATTGTAATACTCACCTTTAAGGCCATTTCCACCACCTGGCATAGTCTTAGGTAAATCAAATGGTGTTTCAGGCAAAAATAGTGCACTTTGTGGAACTACTGCTCTCGGTGTACTCATGCTGCTCCATTCAAGTTTAATACTTCCCGCACCATCGTTATTGTAGTACTCAAGCCTTATGTCATACATTTTGTCGGCTTCTAGAAAAATAAATCCAAAATTAGTTACATTCCAAAAATCATTCCATTCGTTTATTATCAACATGTCATTTATCCATAATCTGACACCATTATCACGTGTCACGAAAAATGTATACATTTCCGTGTGGGAAGGCTTAATTTTTCCTGTCCAGCGTACACTATATGAATTATCATCTCTTACATCAGGGTGTGGTGCTCCCATTCCCCAGTTAAAATCTATTGTAGTATCAACACGGGTTGTAACAAAATTTGTAAGATCAATGTTATCATAATACTCTCCTCTTAGTCCTGTTCCCACTTCACCTGGATGTTGACTTACAGGTGTTGGACTAGGTATTGGTGGTAATTGTGTTGGTGTTGACGTTGGTATTATTATAGGTGTAGGTATTGGTGTAGGTGTAGGCATTGGCGTTGGCGTAGATGTTGGTGTAGGTCTTGCTGTAAATGTAGGTCTAGCTGTAGGTGTGGGGCTAAGCTCTGGTATAGTTGTTGAAGTTGGTGCTGTTGGCGTTATTCTTGGTACTTGTGTCGGTATTGGTGTTGGTGTAGCTGTTGGTATTGGTGTTAACTTTGGAGTAGGTATTGGTTTTGATGTTGGCTCTAATGTTGGTTTTTTCTCTGTTTTCGATGTTGCCTCTGATGTTGATATCGGTTCTTGTGTTGATGTTGGCGCTGGCGTTAATATGAGTTCTGGTGTTGGTGTGGGCTCTTGTAGTACACTTTCATCATCATCATTTATCGGATTATATTCAAAAACAGGCTCTAAATCAGAATGATTACCAAAAAGCTCATTATACTCTTTCATAAAATAATTTAGAGGCATTTCTTTTATTTTATCTATTGGCAAACTATCAATTTCATTAATCATAGTATATATTGTATATTTACCAAAGGAAATATCGTGTTGTTTTGCGTATAATCTGTTATTTATACTTGAATTTAACACGTAAATATTAAAATTTTGATACTCAGATATGGTTTTTTCTTTATAATCTTTTAAACTACCCATTATCAATTTTTCAGCTTGAACTGTATTTTTCTTAACATATTTATTCTTATCATTTAAAGCGCTTACCATCAAAATATAGTTTTCATCTGTGCTACTTACTAAACCATTTAGCCTAAAATATTGTATAATTTCAGACAAAGCATCATTTATTTTCATTCCTTCTAGAGAAAGATCTTCTGTAAAATCATCCCTATAGTTGCCTATAAATCTTAAATTTAATACGTCTTGATTTTGATTAATTGCCAATTCTATACTTGGATTAATATCTACACTTATATATGCATACACTTTTCCATCACTTGTATTCCAAAAAGATATAACATTACTAATAGCCAAGACAGTTATAATAAATCCTATGCATGCTGCAACAAGTGATAATCTTTTAATGTAATACATTGCATTTATAATTTCACCTTGTCTAAACTCAATTTCCTGGGTTATAAACATAGTTGGTTTTCTTTTTAATTTGTAATACTCATTATCACGTGTTAAGACGGTAACTGTATACTCCTCAATACCCATTATAAGACCCTTAAATTTCATTTTACCACCTCTTTCTACATAGTGTTGCCTAAGTAAGACCTTAAATGTTCATAGTCATTACCATATATAAGACACATAGAAATAATATAGTTTCTATTTCTCTGTAAAGTTCTAGGATGAAATTCTACTATTTTTGTCAATTCCTTTATTGGAAGATATTTTTTATTTATTAGTTTCTGATATATTTCTTTGTTTTCAACAATTTTACGGGCTATTCCCACACACATTTTTCTTGAATCCTTATGCTTTGGTGTATATTTATACAATTCACTAATATTCATACCAAATGCCTCTAATTTCTTGTTAAAGTTTTTTATTTCCTGAAACAGTTCAATTCTGTCAAATTTCGAACCTGTTTCATCTCTAAGATATCTTTCCTCATAACTTTTCTCATCATTTTCCAAATAAGAAAAAGGCAACTCATATCTACTTCTTGATTTAAATCTAAAGTAGTCAATCATTCTCCTCTTTATTACCTGTTCTGCAAAACTAAAAAAGTTAAACCCTGTTGAACTCTTTTTAGAATCATACTTTTCAATAGCCTCATTAAAAGCAATAAGTCCAATACTGTATTCATCACAGTTTTTTAAATTAGACGTCTCGCGAATATCTTTTGAAAGAACTTTTAAAACAAAAGGTATGTAATCTTTTATAAATTTCTCTCTAACTTCTTTGTCACCTTCTTTAATTTTTTCAATTATCTGCACAACAGACTCTCCATCTGAATTATATACAGTAAAAAAAATGCTCACTATACCACCTCTTCTGGAAAAATACATATACCAAATATAAATAAAAACATATATTATTTTCATATCTGCTAAAATGCATCTCCATATTAGCAAGATTCGAAAATTATTATTTTTTTGTTCACCCTATCTAACACACACTCTAAATATTTATTATTATCTCTCTCTTTTTTTTATTATTATAGTAATAGTTTGTTAGAATTATAGTAGTGTAAGTGTTAGTGGTAATTATAACCTATTTCTTTTGAAAGAAATAAGATGTGATTCATATTATATTGCACCTAAATTTTATGGTTGCCATTAGTTATCTAACTTAGGCACCCACGCGTTTAGTATACATTCATTTGCATTCAATGTTTTAAAGTGCGCTTTATGCTTATAAGTTTTTATATCTTACTTAATACCTACAATAACATTTTAACACTTAACTATGAATTATTCCACAGCTATTATTTACACTCATCACCCTAATAAGTCAATTTATTTCCAACATACAATTTGTGCATTTATTGTTTCAAAATAATCAACAGTCTTGAAAAACTCAGGAATGTCTGAAATATTACTTCCACTTTCCAAGACTTCTAATAAGTTCTATAGTGATATAGTAGTCGGAAGTTATATTTTAAGTGTTCCTAAATCATCCATTTATTAAAGACATTACTTCAGATCTAGTTTTTGCATCGGTTTTTATAATTCCTCTCAAGGCTGAAGTAACTGTCTTAGAACCTGGTTTTTTTATACCTCTCATTGTCATACACAAATGCTCTGCTTCTACTACTACAGCAACACCTAATGGATTAATTGTCTCCATTACGATGTCTGCCACTTCACTAGTAAGTCTTTCCTGTAATTGGGGTTTTTTTGCTACAATATCAACAATTCTTGCTAGTTTACTAAGTCCCATTATTCTTCCCTTTTTAGGTATATAGACAACATTCGCTTCTCCAACAAATGGCAAGAGATGATGTTCACATACAGAATACAAAGGGATTTTTTTCACAAGTATCATCTCTTCATGACTGTCCTCTTGAAATACTTTTACTAAAGTTTTAGGGTCAGTGTAAAGACCTGCAAATATCTCTTCATACATTTTTGCTACTCTATCAGGTGTCTCTCTAAGCCCCTCCCTGTCTGGATTATCACCAATTGCTATTAATATTTCTCTAACTGCATTCTTTACACGTTGTTTATCAATCATTATATAACCTCTTTCTGTAAAAATAATTAATATTTACATAATTGTATTTTTTCAATTAACATACTCTTAAAAATAAATTTTAATGTAACTTCCATTTGCTTGCTTCGCAAACAGGCACATGTGCACAAAACTCATTCCCACTTAATGTTTATATATTATGTTGATGAGTTTTATGATCACGAATGTCTATTCTTCTTACATAAAAGTTTTTTTGCAAACTCTTACGTTGAAAATCTTGTAGCATAAATGCAAATTTAAAGCTTGGGCACATAAATCCTTCTCTTTTAAGTCTTTGACTTAGTTATAAAACTTCTAATAAAACACTTTTTGAGAAGGTATTACTTTAATTGCAGCTTTCTCTACGATATGTTTTCATTATACTTCATAACTAGGCAAGCCGCAAGGAGTAAGAACCTTGGGAGGATGCATTTAATGATGGAGTGCAAAAGTAGTGACAGTTATATTTTAAATTTTCTCAGTTGGTTGAATTTCCCAAATTTGTTGATGGAAATAATTCTTTCTACTGATTTCTGACTCCTTATTATGGATACAATTTTGTTGAGTTACAAGTGGGCTAAGTGCTCATAAATTAATAGTTATCTAAATATGTTAGAAAAACTGTAAAGTAATTTCTAGAGCCTATTATAATAAAAGCTTGGGGTATCTAACCCCGTAGCTTTTAAATCTTTCATAACCTTCTAAGACTTCTAATACGTGTAGAAAGGGAGAGCAAAGGGAGTTAGGAAACTTTAGTTTCAAAAATATTTTGTATTACTTTTGTTAATTACTCCGGCTAACATCTTTTTTCTTATAGCCCTAAAAGATGTCTTGTATAATTTAAAATTGCTCCACTAAAAATTAGTCCTGTTGCCATAAGTATTATACTTGCCACAATAACAGATAAACCTGCTCTACTTCCACTTTTAGTAGCCATTATTCCCATTACAACACCTAGAAATCCAAAAATGAATGGATACATAAATAATGACATAATGGCGGAAATCCAGCCAATAATAATTAAAACAACATTACCTGCAGTGGCCCTATCCTGACTATTAATCCTTTCCATATTATCACCCTACTTAGTTATTTGCAGCTTTTTATATTGTTATTCATTTTTTTTGTAAAAAGTTTTCACTAAATACTATACAAATTTTCATTAATGTTGTATACTTAGATAAGTAATTTATTTTGATTTAAACATTCCATTAAATATCGCATCAGATTCAGCAATATATAATTATTAGTTTTTATACTTAAATTATGCTACCAAGAACATTTTTGTTTCATTATATTTACATAATTACTAACATTTTAAGTTGATAAAATGTTTATCTTTTGTTAAACTATTAACTACTATGTTATGTATTATGTAAATCTATTAAAAAGTACTTTTTAATAAAACTATATTAATTAATAAAGGATGGTTAAAGTGTCTGTAGATTTTAATTTCTTAACTTCTAAACAAAAAAAAGTTTACACTGCAATTGAGTCATTTATCAAGTCAAATGGTATGCCACCAACTGTAAGAGAAATCGGTGAGTTAATTGGTGAAAAAACTCCCGGTGCTGTTCAAGGTATTCTAAATAGACTTGAAGAAAAAGGAGTTATCAGGAGACAAGCAAGAGTAGCAAGATCCATTCAGCTTGTTCAGGATGATTCAAATTATGCACCTCATGCATATCTTCCGCTAATTAAAAAAATAACTGAACGTAACATTGAGGATCTTCTTAACATGTATAATATTGTTAAATATTATCCTCTTCCTGCTCATTTATTTGAAAAGAGTGAAAGCTGTTTCATTATTAAATGCCCTGATAACAGCCTTTTAGAAAGCGGAATAAACTATGAAGATACTTTGATAATCGATATGGAAGCTGAGTTGAACGATGGTGATATTGTTCTATTGTTATTTGAAAACCTTGTTCTTTTAAGGTTTTATAGCAAAAATGAAAATCCCGATCAGTTGATTTTAAAAGCTGACAGCGACCTTACCGGTAAGGAAGTATTCAACAAAAACGAAGTGAAAATTATAGGAAAACTCATTGCAAAATATTCTAAATATTAATAATATTTTATTCTGATTTTGATTTTATTTCAATGGGAGATTTATCTCCCATTGAATTTTAATTATAATCAGATTTTATTTTGTGTCAAAGTTCCCTACATGCCCACTTTCTATTGTTCTATAAAGCAGGTTACTTTAATTCACCCCCCTCAAGAAAGTCCCCGATATTATATTTTTATATTATATTTTTATTTACTTATCAACTTGTTTAAAACCTTAATTCCTCAAGTCAAATGTGTCAAATCATAGTGAGTGCATGTAGGTGAAATGTGAAGAACTATATGCACCCAATTATAATTAATTATCATACTATACAAATCACAAAAATTAATAGACATAAAAAAATAGAAAGGGCTTTGCCCCTCCTATTTTGATAGTATCATTATATTTTATAAATAACTTACTATTAGATCTCCAACTTCTTTAGTGCCATAACCCATTTTACCCGCACCTAAATTTTTAATATCATTTTTTACAGCTTTCTTTATAGCATTTTCAATATCCTGTGCTGCTTTATCTTCTCCTAACTGTTCTAACATCATCTGGCCTGATGCTATTGCTGCAAGAGGATTTATTACATTTTTACCTGTATATTTAGGTGCCGATCCTCCAATTGGCTCATACATTGAAACACCTTCTGGATTGATATTTCCACCTGCTGCTATTCCCATACCACCTTGAATAACAGCTCCAAGGTCAGTTATAATATCTCCAAACATATTGTCCGTTACAATAACATCAAAGAATTCTGGATTTTTAACCATCCACATGCAAGTAGCATCAACATGACAGTAATCAGTTTCAATATCTGGATATTCTTTTGCTAACTCGTAGAAAGTCCTTTCCCATAAATTAAAAGCATATGTTAAAACATTAGTCTTTCCACAAAGAGTCAATTTTTTTCTTTTATTCCTCTTCTTTGTGTACTCAAATGCAAATCTCAAGCATCTTTCAACACCCTTACGTGTGTTTATTGACTCTTGTATAGCTATTTCATCAGGTGTACCTTTCTTTAAAAATCCACCCCCACCTGCATAAAGTCCTTCTGTGTTTTCTCTTATAACAACAAAATCAATTTCATTTGCACCCTTATCTTTTAAAGGAGTATCTACACCATCATATAAAACAACAGGCCTTAAATTTATATATTGATCAAGTGTAAAACGAAGTTTTAATAGTATTCCCTTTTCTAGAATACCTGGTGCAACATCTGGATGGCCTATAGCACCAAGCAAAACAGCTTCTCTTGTCTTTAATTTTTCAATATCATTGTCGGACAATATTTCTCCAGTTTTTAAATACCTTTCTCCACCAAAGTCATAGTACTCTAAATCCATATCAAAGTTGTACTTTTTGCTAACTGCCTTTAAAACTTTAATACTCTCTTCAACTACTTCTGGCCCTGTTCCATCGCCAGGTATTACTCCAATATTATACTTTTTCATCTCATCATTTCCTCCTAAATATAATTATTCCTTTAATAAATCTTTTTTCACCCTAAACAAGTTATACCAATATTTGAATAAGAATTCAAGATATAAATCTTATAAAATTTAATTATAAGGCTTTCTATTAATTTATTCTTCTTGATATTTACCTTTATTGATCTATTTTTTTTAATGTATTTTGACATTATATTTCATCTCACCCTTAGATATTTAACTATTTTGCTTCCTGTATTGAAGGGGTGTCAACTTAGTATACTTTTTAAATATGTCATTAAATCTCTGTTGATTAGAAAATCCTACACTTAGGGCAATATCACTTATTTTGGTTTGTGTGCTTTCAAGGAGTTCTTTTGCCCTCTCAATTCTAATTTTTAATAAATAGTTAATGGGACTTATTCCTATTTCCTCCTTGAAAGCTCTTGTAAAATAACTTGAACTTAAGAACACATATTTTGAAATATCTTTTAGGGATATGTCTCTTTCATAATTGTTGTGTATAAAGTTTACAGCAACCTGCATTAATTCCTTTAACTTTGGGCTTTTATTCTTTATACTATTTTCCCACTCCATTTTTAATGCCCTTGATATAAGAACAAAAAGTTCCAAAACAAGAAGATAGTTTAAAAATTCACTACCAATATCAGGATTTTGTCGTTCTTTTAATATTCTATTTAAAAGGTTAATTATTTCGTTTTTATGACTTACTTTTAATGATATAAAGGATCCCCATTCCTTTTTGCTTACAAAATTCAAGAAATCCTCAAGAGAAACTCCTGAAAATTGCCCTTCAAATTTGTTTTCAAATCTAAAACTCAAAACAATAAATTCACAACCCATTTTAGACTTTACTTCAAATTTGTGAAATTGATCAGGTTTTATTATTATTATATCATTAGGACCTATTTCCGCGTGATTACCAGATATTTCAAATACAGCATTTCCTTTTTTTATATATACCATTTCAAAAAACTCATGACTATTAGGTTCCATGTGCCAACTGGTATCATGAAACCTTTCGATAGTTTTTACTATAACAGGTATAAAAGCTGAAGAACTTAGCACACTTCCCCAGGCCTTTGGAAGAATATTTTCATCCATTTAAATCACATCCTGTTTCTATTTGACCTTTCTATTAACCTTTCTATAAAACCTTGATATATTAAAAATACTGCTCCTATTAAAAGGCATAGGAGTTCCTGGTCTAAATACCCCTTGACTTACATTCCTTGCATCCTCTATAGAGTAAAAGGCTTTTGAATTACATTTGTTTATTATTCCAACAACTTCATCTAAGTCTTTTCTTTTAATTACAGAGTAAATTATTTTTACCTCTCCTGTTTTGCCATGAGCATCAACTTCAGTTACGCCAAAACCTGCATTTGATAGCCTATCTTTGATTTGACACTCATCCCTTACTACAATTATTCTCACAACTAACATTCCTATTGCAAGCTTTTCCTCAATAATCATTCCAACATAAGTCCCTGTGGCAAAACCTCCAGCATATGCAACATAACACAAAATATTGTTTAGGTTCTGCATAACCTGACCCATTACAAAAATCCATATAATTACTTCAAAAAAACCTAATACAGGAGCAATTTTTCGCTTCCCTCTTGATAAAAAAATAATTCTCATTGTACCTATTGATACATCAAGAATCCTTGATATGAAAATAAGTAACGGCAGAATTACCCAAGCATAAATTTCGTTATTAAACAATTCTGAAATAATACAAATCAACCCCTTGATATTTTTTTTAAATTAAGATTTTATTATTTCATCTTTTCCTTAATTGTATTTCATTTAGACTAAAAAGGTCAACCATTAAATAATGTATAAGGCCATATTTTTCTTCATTTTTGTTACACAACTCTATAATATGTCTTACAAAAAGTTAGGATGGCTAAAAATATATCTTTCTCTACTCATACATTCTTTAGATAAATTATAAAAATTTTTTATTAAATTCACTTTCAATACTTTACTAATTCAAATAATAAAAATATAATTAAGTTATGTTATTATCATTATTATAGACTGGAGATGTTTTCATGAGAATTTCTGGCATTACATATACACATTATAAAAGTCATGGGTCTAAAAAAATTATACTGGTCATATTTGCATTAGCTTTTATTGCAACTTTAATAGTAGCTATTATTTCTACTTATACAGCTTGGAAGCTAACTCGACCTGAAAAAAGAAGTCTTCCTATTTTTTCTGCAAATATCGTACCGGAGTACGAAAATATATCATTTAGAGATATAAATAGTGAAATTATTTTAAGAGGATGGTTTTTCGATGCTCCTGGTGGAAGTGATAAAACAATTGTTATTGCTCATGGATATGGCGGGAACAGACTTCCATTTGGAGAAGATACTATTGATTTAATAAAAAGCTATTTGAGTGAAGGTTACAATATTTTGACTTTTGACTTTAGAAATTCTGGTGAATCTGATGGAAATATAACCTCGGTTGGATTATATGAAAAAAATGATTTACTTGGAGCAATTAACTATGCAAAGTCAAGGGGCTCTGAAAAAGTAATTTTATTAGGGTATTCTATGGGAGCGTCAACATGTATTATGGCGGCAGCGGAAAGTGAGCATGTTGATGGTATAATAGCAGACAGCCCGTTTTCTGATCTTACTGCTTACCTCAATGAAAACCTTCGTGTATGGAGTGTATGGAGTAATTGGCTTCCAACACCATTTAATAAAACTACTCTCATTGCCATGAAATTGTTAACAGGAATCGATACTTCAGACGTTAGCCCTGTAAATTATATGAATAAAATTTCTCACATACCTATATTATTAATCCATAGCGAAGATGATAAAGTAATTCCCATAGAACATAGCCATGCCCTTAAATCTTCCTCTAACGGGAGCAACGTGGAACTTTGGAAAACCAAAGGAGCCACTCACATAAAAAGTTACACAAAATATCCTGATGGCTATATAAACAGGACTATAGAATTTTTAAATTTAATAGGTAAAGAAGAAGAGGAAGATACTGAATAATTATTTCTTCTTATCAATAAAGTAGGAGGAACTTGACTCATCATCATATCCATTATATAAAGAATTAACTTTTTTACCTTGATTAATTCTTTTTATACGTCCACTAAGGTCAGTCATTATATTTTTTACCTTGTCACTGTTTTGCTTCTCTACACCACTTATTTCCTTTAGTATCTCAAGAATTTTTTCTATTGACCGTTTCAACTCATTTACACCTTCAATACTTGCCATTTTAGCATCTTCTAAGCTTTCCACATTAAAAATATCTTTTATTTTTGTAAAACATGTACTAAAATCCAAATCCAACCTGTCAATCACTTCAATTTTTTTCTGCTTGTTTTCTAACAGCCTTTCAAGACCTTCCATTCCATCTGTTTCTATTGCCTCAGTTTGAGCCATAGTCAAAAGAAGTATGTCCTGTAAAACTATTTGCTTTTTCTTTGAAACTTCTATCATTCTTTTAATGTACTGCTGAGATAAATTATTCATAGTAAATCTCTCTTTTCAAAATAAATAATGTAATCTTACTACTTAGCCATTTGAACTTGTCTATTTTGCTGTCTGGCAATTCTTATGGCCTTTTCCCACGTATCACGAAGGTCTTTAGCAAGATTTAAAACTGCCTCAATTATAGAAGCATCTTTTTTAAGATTAGCATTTAGCAATTCCCTGTACATATAATCATATATCAGTTCTAATTGTTGTGCAATATCGTATTTCATATCTAATGTTTCCCTAAATTCTATAATTATATTTTGAGCTTTTATAATTGATGTATTTGCTTTTTCAATATTTTTTTCTTCTAGTGCCATCTGGGCCTGCATTAAAAATTTAACAAGTCCGTTATACAACATGAGGGTCAAATCTTCATGGCTTGCTGTGTTTATTGAGTTTTCCTTGTATTGACCATATGGGTTATTGATTGGCATTACGAATCCCTCCAAAATATTTATACATTAGTATTAACTGCTATTGTTATTAATTGCCAAGTTGTGTCATGAGCCATGAAGACTGACTTTCCATTTGGCTTAGCATCTTCTCCATAGCTGTAAACCTACTATAATACGCCTCCTCCTTCTTAGACATACTATCAAGCATTCTTTCAATTATTGAATCTTTTGAAGTTATTTCATTTACAATTGTGTTTTTAAACTCTGTTGAATCTCCAACTATACCTGCTCTTTCAAGCAATGCTCCTTTTTTTCCACTTGTATCCCTTGTAGTTCTTATATTAGTCTGCATTATGTCAAAAAGTCTTTGGGCCAAGCCACTTTGATTGTATCTTTCAATTTGCTTATCTCTATCTCCTATCACATCATTTTGTGAATGCTCAGAAGTCTGTGTAAAAAGCTTAACCACTTCATCAAAATTGTTATTTAAAGCATCCATTAGCTTTGTTTCATTAATGTTAAGTTTACCTCTTTCAGTATATAATCCTGTTGATATTCCTATATCAAACAAATTAATCGAAGTCCCTTCTACCCTGTCAAATAAAGCCCTTCTCATATTGTTCACAATACCGCTTAGTATACTATCATTACTAAGTAGCCCCATTCTAGCTCTTTCTTCCCATTTTTCTATTTCATCATCAGTCATTACATCTTTTTGTTCTGCTGTAAGTGGCCTGTAGTTTCTATCTCTTCTTTCTGAAACAACACCATTAATTTCATCAATCAACTCATTGTATTGGTTCACAAATCCCTTAATATTATCAACTACAGCATCTATGTTATTAGATATATCGATTAAAACAGGTTCTGTAGTTAACTCTCTTAAAGAAAAATTAACACCCTCAATTACAAAGTCATTACTGCTTCTTTTCATCCCTTCCACATCATTTAGAGTAAATTCTGCATCTGTTCCTTGACTGTACACACCATCTACTAAACCTAAGGCTTTTAAAAGACCATTTTCTTCATGTGTGTCTTCGTAAGTTATTGATGAAGTAGCTCCTTGAGTAGTAGATGTCATAGTAAATTTATCATTTAATGAGTCATATTGTATTCTAACCCCTGCACTACTTCTATTTATTGCATTCATAATGTCTCTTATATTTGCTTTTTCATATGTCTTTCCCACATCAATAACTGTACCATTAATGGTAAAGCTAACATTTTCTTGTGCATCATCTATGTTGATACTAGATTTAAAGTTATTTTTAATACTTTCAAGTCCAGCTACCATAGATAGTCTATTACTTTTACTGTCATCTTGTGTAAATCCAAGATTTTCTAGGGTTCCTTTACTTCCTGAATTTTCACTAATGCTAAAGGTACTACCATTTAGCAATAAAGAAAATTCTATGCTATTTTCAGAAGTTAAAACTTCAATTTTACCTGCTCCAAATGCTTCTGATAAAGCATTATTAATACCTTCTCGAAGTACATCAATGTTTGAATAATCCTGTAAGTTTATTGTTCTAGTAACTCCATCTAATGTCACATTTATTTTTTCACCACTAAAATTAAACTCACTTATTGTTCCACTTCCCTTAACATCTCCTGCAATTCCCGATAAACCTTCAATCTTAGCACTTGAGGCTAAAGCATGCACTTCTATTTTGTGAGTTCTTGCCTGTGCGCCTGTGCCTGCCACTGCTGAAACTGCTCCTTCATTACTTGAATTGACCTTAAATGAACTAAAAGCAGATGGAGATCTAAAGTTGGTGGCTGGTCTTAGCAAATCAAAATATTTATCTTGAAAGCCTCTTAGCATATTTGTTATATTTCTATAGGAGTCTCTTCTCCATTCTAGCACTTGTCTGTCCTGTGCAACTCTATCTATTTTCATTCTTTCCGCTCTCATAAGTTGCTTTATCATTCCTCCAGTATCAATTCCAGATGCAAGCCCTGAAAATCTCAATCTATTATTCTCCATACCTGTCAAGCTATGCAATGGCATTAGGATTACCTCCTTTCATCTACAATGATACCGACAATTTCATACATCTTTGCCACCATATCTAGAATTTTTTCTGATGGGATTTCTCTCACAACTTCATTGGTTGATGTATTTATAACTTTAACCATTATTTCTTTTGTTTTTTCATGTATAGAAAACTCCAATTGCATCTGTGCTCCTGTCATAACCTTATTTGCTTTTTCAATTGCATCTATAACAGCATTTTCAGACACAGGACGATCAGCTTTTAAATGATCACTTTTTTGCCCAGGATACACTCTGTTTTCTACGTTCTCGCTGTTTTTAACCGTATCAACGCTTGTAGTTGAATTTGCAGCGTTTTTAAATTGCAATGCTGAAGCATCCGTGCCATCAATTCTCATTTAAATCCCTCCGTGATTTTTTTACTTACTAATATTATCGACTATTTTCAACTAAAAGTTTAGAATCTAAAGATTCATTTTTCCACTCATTTAATTTTTCCATAACAAGTTCATATGTCTTTTTTGAAATCTCTGGTAGTTCTCCTCCAAGAGCCTTTGCTGCCTTATTAAATCCATTTTCAATTGCTTCTTTTAATAATGCAAATTTCTCAATGTCTCCTCCTGAAATTGCTTTTGCAAAATCTATAATTCTCTGGCTAACATTTTCAGGGCTTAGCTCTTCTGCTAAATCTAATTCTTGAAATGCTAGTTTTTCATTTTCTTGTATAAAATCAGTCTCTTTAAATTCCATTCCTTGTTTTTCAAGAAGTTGTCTTACCATTTCTCTTAAATTGTTATATATCCTATCACTTTGTTCTTTAAGCTTTTGTATTGTTTCATTATCTGTTCTTGAGTTAACTTTTTCGTAAGTTATCTTTTTTTCTTGATTTTCTATTGAAATATATTGATCCTGTAAAGGCTTTGATTCAGATCCTTTAGGTGTCTTTTTTTCTTGTACTGGTTGAGTATATTTATTAGTAATTGGTTGATTTGAAGTTACTTTCATTTATACCCCTCCATTCTTCCTTATTATGTTATATCGGCTTATTTGCTCTAAAAGTTTATATACTATTCTTCTCAAAAAGTTTGCTTTTTTAGCAAACTTTTTAGAAGATATAGTTCCTCTGTTTATCCCAGCGGAACTTAACTACTATGATTGCAGCTTCCTCTGCGATATTTATTACGCTAAGTAATGGCAGCCCTTTATAATTACCTTTTATAATGGTATAATAATTGCGTTATAATTTTATATTTAAGGATGGACAATATGAATATTAAAATACTATTCTCCGATTTAGACGGAACACTTGTAGAACATGGTTGTGATGTAACAGAGAATACTGTTAAAACTGTTCAAAAATTATTAGATAATAAAATAGACTTAGTATTAGTGTCTGGCAGACATCCGGATATGATGAAGAGCATTCACTATAATATAGGGCTAAAAACACCTGTAATAAGCTGCAATGGTGGAATAATTAAAGATTTAAATACCAATGAAGTACTATATTCAAACAAATTGCCAAAAGATACTGTAAAAAAATCAATAGACATTGCTAGAGAACTAGGAGTGGATTGGGTAGTTTATGAACAAAATAATATATTTTTTGAAAAAATGCCTCCAAAATCATATAAGCTTCCCTATGTAAATTCACAACTTCCAAAACATTTAAGAGCAAATTTTGTACATATTGACTCTTTAGATGAAATGTTTGAAGAAAATAATGTGTTTTTAAAATCACTACTTCTATTCGATAATAAAGTTGAAGTAATGGATAAAGGCAGAGAATTACTTAACAAACTTGATAATGTTGATGTAGTAAAATCAGCAAGCACTTATTTGGACATAATGATTCACGGATCTTCAAAAGGTCAAGCCATTAAGAGATATTTAGATTTACTAAACATTGACGTTAAAAATACAGCTGCAATAGGTGATGCACAAAATGATATGGATATGATAGAATATGCAGGCTTTGGGATTGCAATGGGAAATGCAGTGGAAAGCATAAAAGAAATAGCAGATTATATAACAACTCCTCAGCCTTATGGTTTTAAGCACGCGGTTGAGTATTTACTATCAAAGCAAAGTTAATTATACATATTACTTCCAATTTTTACAGAGCCTCAGCATTTTTATCACTAAACTTTAAACTATTTCTTTATTTTAGAGCTTATCCTGTTGTATAATAGTTTAGTGATAAATTTAAGGAGGCTTATAAATGAGTAAATCAAAAGGCTGGATTGTAACTTCAGCAGCAACAGGAATTAATTTAATTTTAGGGTTGCTCTACATTTGGAGCATCATGAGTAAAGCTTTAATTAATGAGTTAAATTGGACTAAAACACAAGCTTCACTTCCTTATACCGTATCTATTTTAACATTTGCTCTGGTAATGATTTTTGCTGGAAGGGTGCAGGATACAAAAGGACCTCGTTTAAGTTCAACTTTTGGAGGCATTTTATTAGGTGGAGGTTTAATTCTATCCGCATTTATGAGAACTCCTCTTTTAATGACTCTAACATATGGTTTAATGGGTGGAGCAGGAATAGGTTTTTGTTATGCTGCCACAACTCCCCCTGCTGTTAAATGGTTTCCTTTAGAGAAAAAAGGTTTTATATCAGGAATAGTTGTCTCTGGAGTTGGTTTTGCAGCAGTATATATTTCACCTCTTACAAATATGCTTATTGAAAAATTTGGCGTATACAACGCTTTCTTTATACTGGGTATTTTTGCATTGGTAGTTCTCATTATCTTGTCTCAACTTCTAGTGAACCCTTCTGATAAATATATTGCTAAAATTAACATTAAAAACACCAATCAAAATAATAAACCCATTAACCAAAAACAATATACATGGAAAGAAATGCTTAAAACTTTTAGTTTTTATAAGTTATGGATAATGTATACCTTTTCTGCCTCTGCTGGTCTTATGTTGATAGGTCATCTTACTGTAATTTCAACTCAACAGGCAAATTGGGAAAAAGGATTTTATCTGGTAGTATTGCTGGCAATATTTAATACCTTGGGTAGAATTGTTGGTGGTCTGGTTTCTGATAAATATGGTCCTATAAAAACTATGCTAACTATATTTTCATTACAGGCTATAAATATGTTCTTCTTTAGTCAATATACAACCATTGGGTTACTGGCTTTTGGTGTTGCTTTTACCGGTTTGGTATATGGTGCACTGTTTTCAGTATTTCCTGCCATTACAGCACAAAATTATGGAACTAAAAACCTTGGTACAAACTATGGTTTTGTTTTCACTTCATGGGGATTGGCTGGCGTTACTGGACCACTCTTAGCTGGTAAAATATTTGACCTTACAGAAAGCTATAATTATTCTTATCTTGTGTCTGCACTACTTTTAATAGGAGCTAGTCTTTTGACTTTTTCCTTTAAAAGCATAAGAGAAAATAATTAATTTAGTCTAAAATCTTTAAATCAAATGGTGCTGTAGAAATTTTAATTCTATTTGCAATTTTAGCAATTTCATCTTTGCTAAATTTATCTCCTGTACTAACTACTAATTTTCCATCTATTATTGGGGCATTTAAAGTTGGGGAAGATATTAGTTCTTCTCCAATAAAAATCCCTATTTGCCTACCTACAAGCCTTTGAGTTTCTTCGCCAAAGCCCTTTGTAGCATTTTTATCTAATTCTAATAATATGTTATATCTATCAATATTATTATTTGATGGTATAAGCTTAACTTCTGAAATATCCATTCCTGATAAAATAACGTCTCCCTTTTTCATACCTGCTTCAACTTCTTGAAATACAGTCTCTTCAATAGATTTAAATGCATCTTTTAAAGAATTTACTTGATCACTATCATTTTGCCATATGTTTACATTAATTTTGTTATTCTCCACTATATTAATACTTTTTAATTTTAAATTTTCAGTATTCATAACTTTGTCAAAGTATACCTCTAGTAAATCTAAATTTTCTTTAGTTATAGTAGTTAATCCTAATACTTCAAATCCAATACTATCTTCTTTTCCAGAGGCTAACATTGTATAATTTTCATTTATTGTTTGACTGGTTGACTTAATAAAACTTTCGCCTTTTATCCATATTGTTGAATAATCAAAAATGCTAACTCCAACTATTATCAGCATAATTAATATAATTTTATTAATTATTTTAGAACCATCTTTTAACTTATCATAGATAAATATAGAGCTAGAGAAAAATATTATTCCAAGGGTAATATTAAAAAAACCACTGAAACTCCTCATACTAATATAAAAAACGTACCAAAATATAACTAAAAATTTATTGTATACATGCATTCCTTCTTTTACATACAAAAATACATTTATATAATTAGCCGTTAATAATGTGGTAAAAAACACTATTAATATAGTAGCCATGTTATTTTTTGACCAATTTAGTTTTTTTGTAATTATTACAGAAAATAAAAATACTGAAGTTATTAATATTACATATGAAACCATGGAAAAATTCTTTCCTATATAATTTTTAAAGGAATTAACAATTACTTCTATTGCATTTAATGTTACCATCTCATCATTTTTAACACTATATAAATTTCCGCTAAGACCCACCGCTATATAATGTATGCTGTCAACTATTATAAAGCTTTGCATTAAAACAAGTGCCGATAAGACTTTAGAAGCCATTATTTTAAATAAACTATTAGGAGTAGAAAAAGTTAATTTTCCCTCTATGGTGTTTAAATCTTTATATATTGAAATACAGCAGATAAAAATACACACATATACGGGTAAAGTAAACATTGCATTACCAATATTCTCAAATAGCCTTAGATATTCCATTAAAAAGTTGTCATTAAAAAGCACTCCTATATATAATATGCTAACTGCTACTATGTATATAAAAACTGTAGCTATATAACCAATATTTAACCCCTTTTTCAGTTCATATCTCATCAAACTTTTCATTACTAAACACCTCTCTATAAATATTTTCAATTGACATACCTCTGTTACTTCTTAAATGGTCACACTCTCCCTTAAGAATAATTTTGCCTTTGTCTATAAAATATACCTCATCAAATATTCTTTCTATCTCTCCAATTAACTGTGTTGTAATAATCATTGTAGATTGCTCATTTATTGTGTCTAATGTCATTTGGATGATTTTATCTCTTCCCAATAAATCAATATTTAAAAGAGGTTCATCAATAATATATACGGATGCATTTCTTGAAAAGACAAGGGAGACCCGAAGTTTCTCAATAGAACCTTTTGAAAGAGATTTCACCTTTTTATCTATGTCTATTCCCATTGAAATTATCCTGTCAGTGGCTAATTTTATGTCAAAGTCAGAAAAGAACTCACTATAAAATGCTATAACATCTTTGACCTTCATCCAACTATATAAGTGATTTTCATCAGGCATATATGCAATCTTTTCCTTTGTCTGAGGCTTTAGTTTATCTCCACAAATTATTATCTGACCATCATCAGGTTGTATAAAACCTGTTAGCATATTAAAAAAAACCGTCTTACCACTTCCATTAGGTCCAAGAAGCCCTATTATTTTTCCACCTGCTGCTTCTATATTTAATTTGTCTAAAACTACTTGATTTCCAAATTTCTTTTCTAAATTATTTGCTTCAACCAAGTATTTCATCCTCACACCTCCCTACTGGTCACTGACTCCTTTGTTCTGAATACTTTCGGCTTGTTGTACTATGTTTTTTTTTATAGAGTTTATTATTTCTGTGTTTTCAAATCCAAGACTTCTCATTTCATTGATAAAATTATGTATTACACTATCTGCCATTTGATTTTTTAATTGTAAAATTTTATCTTCATCCTGTGTAATAAAGGTGCCCATTCCACGCTGAGTATAGGTTATATTTTCCATTTCCAACAACTGGTACACTCTCGATATAGTATTTGGATTAACTTTATACTTTTCTGCCATTTCCCTAACTGAAAGCATTTTATCTCCACCCTTATATCTACCTGTAATAATGTCTTTTTTTATTAAATTTATTATTTGATGATAAATTGGTTCTTTGTTGTTAAACTCAATATTCATTCCTGCCTCCTTTTATTCTAAAAAACCAATTGATAAAATAGCATGTTGCTGTATGAGTGTACTATTTTTATAGTACACTCATACAAAAGAAAAGTCAAGTGCAAAATTGCATTTGACCAAAATTCATTAAGGATATGTTATCTTATTCTAAGGCTCCAACTTTTATAAGGTGGAGTTACTCTTATAATCTTTAGGTGGATAAGTGCCACCTAAAACCCAGATGTTTATCTTTATCTAGCAGTGTTTACCTATTTTGAGCTAGAAACTCATCAAGCTGCCTTTGTGCCTCTTCTATTACTTTATCAACTCCTGCGGCTTCCATGGCTGACTTCATTTTTGGGTAATGCTCATCATAGTCAACTATACCTGATCCTATAGGTCTACCGAATTCTATACCTACTGTTGCTAAAGCTGCAACTTCTGCCTTAACAGGTTCCGTATTAAAAATCCATCCTAATGTTTTTGATATTGTAGCAGATTGGTTAAAGGCATTCATTTTTTCCCATTTGTCAGAACTTTCACTAACCCATAAGTAGTCAAGAAATTGATTTCCGCCCATTGCCCACTGTGCAATGCCTGTATAGCCTGAGTTATTGGCATCAACGCCGTCAGCAAAGTCAATTTGGTTTTCACCTATCTTTTTATAATGTACTCCCTCAATACCCCATGATAGCAAATTCTTAACTTCCTTATCATGAAACATCAAATTCAAAAATGCCATAGCTTTTTCTGGATGTTTTGATGTTCTTGGTATTACAAGCATAGAGTTTGTCAAATCACCAGTGCTTGCAAAAGGTGTCAAATCTGCGTAGGCATTTACCTGAACCACTTCATATCCTAACTGGGCTTTCATTTCTTCAGCTTTTCCAGGCTTTAACTGTTCACCCCACATAAATGCTTTCTGAGCCCTCTTGATAGGCATACCGTTATTAAGTGTTGCAACGTCACTATTTATATACCCTTTTTTATACCAGTCTCTTGTTAGGTTTGCAATCCTTGTAAATTCCGGAGTTTCTTGCATGTTATATACTTTTGGTTCACCTGTTGCTGTTTTTTTCACACCAATTGGAATTTCTGCCCGGATAATATTTTCATAAAAGTCCTGAAGAAAATATGAAGAATGATCACCCTGTGTAGACAGAAATGGAACTACACCTGGTTCATTCTCTTTTATAACTTTCAGCATAGGTTCAAAATCCTCTGGACTTCTTATAGTTGAAAGATCAAAGTTATATTTGTCAACAAGAGCCTTGTTTATTAGCACTCCTCCTACACCAGTCATATCCTTTGCCGTTGGAATCGCATATAGTTTTCCGTCAATCCTCGGTGCCTCAAGATATGCAGGATGTATATTTGATACAATATCCTTTCCGTATTTATCCAATAAATCATCTAATGGCAGAAAAGCTTGTTGTGAAACATAATTTGAATACCCCCACCATGATGGAGAAAACATTAAATCAATTTGCTTACCAGAAGCTATTGCAAGCCTTTGCTGATCCTGATAATTATCCCAGAAAAAATAGTTGAGTTTTACTGTAGCTCCTATCTTTTCTTTTAAAATTTTATTTAACTCCTCTTCTACCAGATTAATATCTCTGCACTGTGGTGCAAGAAAATAGCATTCCAATACAACCTCCTTATTTGATTGATTACAACCTGTAAGAACAAAACCGAGAATCATAATAACTACCAAAGCAATACAAGTTGACTTTTTGACTTTTGACATTACAACTCCTCCTTAAATTTTATCTTTTTATACTCAGGAATGACTTAAATATAACTTCTCCCTTTTTAATTTCTTAAAGGTGAAGTTATATCTCCACCACTCCCAAAAACTGTCATTTAATTTACCCCTTTACTGCCCCTATTGTAAGGCCTTTAATAAAATATTTCTGAAAGAAGGGATATGCAAAAACTATAGGTCCTATCCCAATGATTGCCATAGCCATACGAAGAGTTTCTCCTGGCACTTTTAATAACTCGCTTGAAGTGTTACCAAGACTAGCAACATTAGATGATGTGAGAAATTCTATAGACCTAAGAGCTTGATACATAGAATACTGAATATTATAATTTTTAGGACTCCTAATATATAATAGACAAAGATACCAGTCATTCCAATAAGCAAGGACAGAAAAGAGTCCGATAGTTGCAATAACGGGAACTGATAATGGAATAACAATACTGAAAAAAATCCTAAATTCACTTGCACCGTCAATCCTCGCCGACTCCAGTATGGCTTCTGGTAAATTTGCTGCAAGATACGTTTTTACAACTAGAACATTAAATGCAGTTACAAGAGGAGGCAAAATCAACGCTAGGAGGCTATCCTCTAGTCTTAGATACCTTGTATATAAAATATACCATGGTACCAGACCACCCTGAAAAAGCATTGTAAAAAATATGTAAAAAGAAAAGAAATTTCTATATTTAAAGGATTTCCTGGAAATAGGGTAAGCAAATAGCATAGTTAAAAGAACACTTAACACTGTACCTATGACACATACACCGATTGTCACGCCATAAGCCCTTAATATCTTTTCAAAGTCCATAAACAAATATTGGTACGCACTAAAACTTATTTTACTAGGAAAAAAAGAATACCCATTTTCAACAAGGGACACTTCATCAGTAATGGAAACCATAAAAATTAAAAGGAGCGGCGCTAGACAAGCAATGCAATATATAGAAAATAATATATTAAAAACCATATTAGTTTTAGATGATATTGAATTTAATTCGTATTTCTTTTTTATAACCTTTCCAACCATATAACCCTCCAAATTAAAATATTTTATGTTCTTTGCTAATTTTCCCAATACTCCAATTAGCTAATAGCACAAGAAAAAATCCAACCACTGATTGATAAAATCCTGCTGCCGAAGACATACCCAGATCTCCACTAAACATAAGTGCATTATAAATATAAGTGTCAAGAACTTCTGTTGTTGGCTTAAGAAGCCCTTGCTGCATCGGAACCTGGAAAAACAGGCCAAAATCCGCTCTGAATATATTTCCTATTGCCATTATTGTCGTTATGATCATTAACGGCACTAGAAAAGGTATTGTAATTGATTTGATTTGTTGAAATTTACTTGCACCATCTAAAACAGCCGCTTCATAATACTCCTGATCTATACCTGATATTCCCGCAAGGTATATTACAATTCCATAACCTATTGTTTTCCATGTGTTAACAATGGGTATTATTACCGTCCAATATTTAGGTTCTGTATACCATTCTATCGGAAGTAATCTGAGTATAGGTACAAGGGACTTATTATAAAATCCATTAGGGCTAAGTATTGAGTATACAAGATAGGCTACAACCACCCATGATAGAAAGTAGGGAAGAAATATGACTGATTGATAAAATTTTGCCAATGTCTTATTTTTAAGCTCATTTAATATAATTGCAATTGTAACTGCAATTATAAGTCCAAGGAAAATAAAAACAAGATTGTATGCTATGGTATTTCTGGTAATTATCCATGCACTTCGCGATTTAAAGAGAAACTCAAAGTTCTTAAGACCGTTCCATGGACTTAGAAATGCGTCATTATAATTGTAATTCTTAAACGCAATAACAATACCAAACATAGGTAAGTAATTGTTGATAAAAATGAAAATAAACGGTGGAAGAAGCATTAAAAATAATTCTTTGTTTTTAGATAATTCCTTAAAAAGTTCAGGAGTCTTTCTCTTTGTTTTTTTAACAACATGCAAGTCAGTTTCAATGTTTGTATTATGTTGCCCCATCAGTAGATTCCCCTTTTATATATTATAATTATTTAAATTGCAAAAATCCTTATTCCCCATATAAAAAATTACGTTCATGTAATAATAACTATGACAATCTTAAAAAGTATTTTTAAATAAAAACTCACAAGTATAAAACAGGATTAATTAATTTTATGGGCATGTGCTATTTGCTAATAAGCTAATAGCACATGCATAAATTTAAGGTTTTATTATTTTATTGGTTATCTTATTCTAAGACTTCACCTTCTATAAGTTGTAGTAACTTAAGGTAAAGTGATCCTCCACCTTAAGCTACTATGTTTATCTTTAACTAAACAAGATCACTACCTTTCAAGTGCTTCTATTAATGCGTCTCTTATTGCATTATACGCAGGTTTAGGGTTATAATTATCGTCAAAAATCAGAGGATTACCAGTGCCTGGGAACACCCCTGGAACCCATGAATATCTATCTGTAAATCCCCAAAATACAAATGTAGTAACATTGGGGTTTCTCAGGCAAATTTCCATTAGTGACTTGTAGTTGCTTGCCTGTGTCTGGAATGCCTGTGTCTGATTTTCTGAAGTTGGTATTCTTATGTCAATTTCAGTAAAAGATACTTTAAGTCCTAACGCTGCATACCTCTTAACATTTTGTTCTATTGCAGCAATCTGGGATGCACTCATACCATTAATAAAGTGACATTGGAACCCTACTCCGTCAATTGGAACCCCTCTTTCAACCATATCTTTGATCATATTATATGTAAAATTAGACTTAGCGCCCATATCTTCTATATTGTAATCATTATAGTAGAGAAGTGCATCAGGATCAGCTCTTCTTGCAGTCCTAAAAGCTATGTCTATAAAATCGGGACCAATTGCTCTTGTAAAGACACTGCTTCTAAGTGCATTACCACTATCAGCTACAGCTTCATTGACCACATCCCATTCTTTGACTTTACCCTTGTAATGTGTCATAACTGTAGTTATGTGATTATTCATAACATTAGTTAGAGAATCCCGGTTCCAGTTTCCATTTGAAACCCATCCTGGAAGTTGGGAATGCCATATTAGTGTATGTCCACGCACTGTCATATTGTTACTTTGAGCAAAGTTAATTAATCTATCTCCACTTGCAAAATTAAAATTATTCTGAGATGGTTGTAATGCATCAAATTTCATTTCGTTTTCTGCCACTACCATTCCAAATTCTCGTCTTAGAATGTTTTCATAAGTTGCATTTGTCTGATTACGGAACCATTGAGTATTAACACATGATCCTATTATTTTACCATTGGCCTCACCTAATTCACGTAGTGTTGTTCCTGTTATAGGTCT
The DNA here is from genome assembly GCA_008125075.1 of Acetivibrio alkalicellulosi. Lineage (GTDB taxonomy): Bacteria > Bacillota > Clostridia > Acetivibrionales > Acetivibrionaceae > Herbivorax > Herbivorax alkalicellulosi. The sequence continues at coordinate 3,030,052 of VLTH01000002.1, forward strand.
AGGTGTTGATGTAGGAGGTAATGTAGGAGGTGGTGTTGGTACTGTACTTTGTCCAGGAAATGTAGTTATTATTCCAAGGATATATCTCCTCATCAATATAACATCTGTAGAATCTATATTCCCATCACTGTTTACATCTGCATTGCTAAGAACAGCTCCCGGAAGTGAAGTTACTCCAAGTATATGTCTTCTTAGTAATACATAGTCTGAGGAATCCACTTTTCCATCACCATTGAGATCACCCACAATTTCAACTGGAGTCGTTCCTCCACCTGCACTAAATGTAAACCAGTCAATATTAACAGGCCCTGAAAAAACAAGATACAAATCATTTCTTCCAGCAACATTGTTAATAGCACAGGTTTGTTCTTCATATACGTCCCAGTCACCTGTTGATGCTACCTGCAACGTCCCTATTCGGGTTCCAGTGGGGCTATTTAAACGAAGTTCAATATTAGAAGTAATAGCGTTTGCAACCATTGCTCTAAATATTGTTGCTCCATTTCCAAAGTCTATATTGTTATATACTACGTAATTGCCGTTTTCAATATAACCCAATCCACTTCCACCGTTAACAGTAGTTATTGTTCTAATTGTTGAAGAATTAACTGTACTGTAATTCTCTGCTTCAATTCTTGTAAATGCGGATATTGGATCTGATGACGGCCTTGGTGTTGTAGGAGCTGGTGTTGTAGGAGATGGTGTTGTGGGAGATGCATCAGTAAATCCAGCTGCACAAGCCATTCGGGCAAAATTCCAAAGACTTGGCTTCCATACAGTCCAATCATGTCCGTAGCCTTGAAGTAACCATTCAGTATGTGGAATATTGTTAGTTCTACAGTAGTCTCTAACTCTGTTATTACTAAATATAAGGTTATCTGAAGTTCCACAAGAAAGGAATAGTACTTTTAAATTTTGTCTAACCTTTGTTCCTCCATCAGGAAATAATTGATTGTTCTGTTTGGTGATAGGAGAGGACGAAAAACCACCTACATAGTGGAACATATCTGCATTAGGTAAACCTATATTCAGTGATTGAGCACCGCCCTGTGAAAGACCTGCAATTGCTCTATGTTTAGGATCAGTATGAACAGAATAATTACTTTCTATATGGGGTATAAGACTTTCCAATAAATCTCTTGTGAAATTTTCCCACCCATCTACTCCCTGTGCTGCAGCATTTCCATTTGGTAATACAAGGATAAATGGTTGGATTTCACCTGATGCAATAAGATTATCAAGGATTACATTGGGTGCGCCATGGTTAAACCACTCATCTTCATTCCCGCCTATGCCATGCAATAAATACATAACACTGTATTTATTACTAGTTGAATATCCTGGTGGCAGGTAAATTCTCGCTCTACGCTGGCTGTTTGTCGCCCTGGATTGATAAGTTATATAGCTTACCTGACCTCTAGGAACATTATTCCTTACCTGATCATATCCTGCTGGTGGCATTGTTGGAGACACAGCCGCTGTTAAAGTGACTTTTGAAGCAATTAAGACTGTCATAAGCATCAAGATGGTAAATAAACTGCTCAACACTCTTTTTTTCATGATTTAACCCCCTTTAATTTTATATATAAAGCTTTTTATTAAGAATAGTAATTATTAGTTACTCTTTTAGTTGGGTTATATATAATGTTTATCGCAACACATATGAACACATAAATGTTGCGATATCAAAAAAGGAAAACTAAAACTTCTAAGTAAGGCCTGTAGTGGAAGTTACATTTTCAGCTTTCCTAAATGCTTTTAGATAATCAGCTTTGACTTTTTCATTTGAAGTAAATAACGTTTTTTAATTCTACGGCACGACAACATATCTCTATAAATTCCTTCATAGTATTTTATTTCATGCATTTATATACTTTATCCTATCTCTTTTGGACATAAATATCTATGATTTTTATTAAAAAGAAATTGACTTTTTTTCCTGCACTTGTTATACAGAATTTATTAATCATTACTCAACTTCCCAACTTAGAGTAAGATAAAAGAGTTCATATTATTTTTCACATTTTTTATATGCACCTTAAGATAAACCAAATCCTCTTAAAATTTGTTAAATATCTCAAACATATATTGACTATGATGCAATATCAAATCCTTTATCAGTTGATTTTTCTACACTAAGTCTCACAAGAACTTATTCAAATGCACCTGCGTTAGAAATTCCAGACATCAAGTTCTAACACTATGAAAAGTATAATTAAAATTGTAATAAATAGAATGTCAATGATAAATCATCTACTAATTACAGGTATTGTTTTATCAGTAGTCGTTCTAATTATTTTATCAGTGTTTGCTTTTGTATATAATTCCGTTGACAATGTGTTACAATCTGTCAAGTAGTATTGACAACTTCATAATTTAAAAAGTATAATGTGTTTAATTTTCAATGTAATTTCGTACAATAATATTTGCAAAAGGATGTGCTAAAAAATTGAATGGTAAAATACTTATTGTAGAGGATAATGAATCAACTATAGAATTTCTCTCAATTTATTTAAAAAATGAGGGCTACGTTATATGTGCGTCATCAAATGGTGAGTCTGCATTAAATGTAGTTCGAAATGAGGTTTTTGACCTTATTTTATTAGATGTAATGATGCCTAAAATAGATGGATTTGAGTTTCTAAAAAAATTCAGAGAGTTTTCTTCAACACCTATTATATTATTAACTGCAAAAGATCAGCAGCAAGACAAAATAAAAGGTTTTATTTCAGGTTGTGATGACTATATTACAAAACCATTTGATTTAACTGAACTTTCTCTCAGGATATCTGCAATACTTAAAAGAACATTAGATTCTCAAGTTAATTGCAACAACATCATTTATGTAAAAGATTTAGTGATTGACTTGTCTAACCATACACTTAGCAAAAATAATAACCAAGAGATAAAAGTAACCCCAAAAGAGTTTAGTATCTTAGTATTACTTGCGAAAAATGTTGGTCGTGTTTTTTCTTCTAAAGATATTTACGAGTTAATTTGGCAAGAACCATTTTTTGAAACTGATAACTGTGTACTCACACACATTAGAAACTTAAGAGATAAGTTAGCAGACAGTGCAAAGAATTCAAAATATATCAAGACTGTATGGGGTGTTGGCTATAAAATCGACAAATAATTCCAACTTACTCCATGCACCATTTTTTTCTCTTTTCAAACTATTTTTAAGTTCTTTTCTTTAGATTATAATTTTTCTCCCACTTGTTCCCTGACTTAATAAAATTCATAAAGCTTTTTTATTAGTCCTAGCAATCACGCAATAATAGTATTAAATGCAAAAATAACAATTATTCCTCTACAATTGGATAATATTATTGTGGAGTTTAGCATATTACCATTTTCAATTTTTCAATGTTCATGTCTATACAAAGCTAATGTAATTAGTATTTCATCTAGTTGACAGTTAAAGTATGTTTTTATCGCTGAGGTTGTTGGCTTCATGGGACTTCATTTTCACAAAAATGCCAAATTTAGAATCTTGTACATCTACATCTATAGAACCATGATGAATGCGAATTATTTCTAATGCGATCGATAGACCTAATCCAGCCCCTTCTGAATTTCTTGAAGCATCTTTCTTGTAAAACCTTTTAAAAAAAAGATGCACATCTTCTTTTCTAACTATATCTTCGGGAGTATTCCAGAATTCAATTGATATGGTTTCTTCTTTTTTGTACAAGATTATTATGATTTCCGTATCCTTTTTGCTGTACTTTACAGCATTAAAAAGTATATTTTCAATTGCACGGATAAATTTATCTATGTCTACATCAAGAAATATTGTTTCTTCAGGAAATTTAAAATTAAGTATTAAATCCTTTTTATTTAATAGTGGATAATAGCTGTCACTGACCTGTCGAAGTATTTCCTGCAAATTAATTCTTTCTTTCACCAGATCAACATTTGTGTTTTTATATTTTGAGTATTCAAAGAACTCATCAATTAGTGTTTTAAGGTATAAGCTTTTCTCCTGAATTATAACTAAGTATCTGTCCTGTTCTTCAGGTTCACTATATTTTTTTTGTTTGATTAATTCTAAGAATCCGATTATAGAAGTAAGTGGTGTCCTAAGGTCGTGTGATATATTCAATATGAACTCCTCTTCATTTTTTTGACTATCCCAGACTATTTGAGCCATATCATTCAGTGCTATGGCAAGTGCTGTTAGTTCATTATTGTATTTTAGTGTAATTTTTTTTTCAAATTTCGAAGAATATAATGTCCCAATTTCTTTTTTTAAAAATAGTATATATTTTAATCTCCCTCTTGTAAGTAATGTGAATATAGTAATAAAGAAAGCAATCCCCAATATAACTACTAATGAATTTGTAAAAACAGTTCTTTTAACTACTATTAAGTATAAATTATCATTTATCTTTCTAGTTTCTTTTATCTGTATTTTATCATCATCATTATATACTACCTTTAAATTATTCTTGGGGTTAAATGATATAATGTTAAGTTTATCTTCATAGAAAGTACTGATACTATTACTAGAATTGTTCTCAAAAAATACTGTTAAATCAATATAATCTATTTCTGAATTTATAATACTAACTCCTGTATTTGAATTGAGCAATTCACCCTTATTATTAACAATTGCAATAATAAGTTCCTGATAATTGCTTAAGCTGCTAGCATGATTTACTGGAAAAGCATCCTTTAACTCACTATCAAGTTTATGAGGTATAGAGAGGTTATCTATATTTTTATTAATAAATTCATCTATGTTCTTTTTCAGTCCCTGATTGTAACTAATTAGTAAAGACTCATTTGAAGAATAGGGATAATTGATTCTTGAAATATTTAATTTGCTTACAGCAATAGTAATAATTAAAATAGTTAAAATAATGGATAAAGAAAAAAATAGTATTACTTCACCAATTAATCCTATCTTAAATTTGTTTATCAGATTTATTGCCAACACCTCCATTTTGTATTTTTTAAAAAATATGATTCAATCTGCCCAAATCCTTCATGTGCTTCACTAATCTATTGTCTATTTCAATAATTGATTTGTTCCATCATTGTATTTCTCAGCATTTACTTAATTTTGCAATCTGCAGTTTTATTGATTTTCTAATATTTCTTCAAGGTTTTTATTCCATATATTATTATACAACATCAAATGATTAATGACTATTCTATTTAAACTTATTTTATTGAAAACTGTTGTGACCTTAACTGCTTTTGGATTAACAATCCTCTTTGAAATCTTTATTTTTTCTTTATTTTTTTCTAAGTTTTTCTTAATCTATTTATACTATAATATAATATATAGATTAAAAACTTATTAAATTGTTTGGTACGAAATATTTTTTATTAATAATTAAAAACGGAGGGCATGGCATGTTTGTTTTTCTAAAATATCTTGTAAGGTCGTCTTTTAACAAAAAAGGTCGAAGTATTCTATTGATTTTAACTATAACAATTTCCACAGCACTTTTAATTGGATGTATAGGTGCAGTTAAATCAGCTGGAAGTGTTTATAAAGAGGAGGCTGTGAGAGCCTACAAAGATAATAATGTATTAATAACATCAAAAAATACAAAAGAATTCCCGTTTTTTGATTTAGATAGTATACAAAAACATGAGTTTAAGTCATATATACCCATTATTAACGCAAGTGGTTATTTATCTGGTGCGGATGATGTTAATATTATATTAACAGGAATAATGGAAAAAGACTATTCTAAATTGCCCAATTATAAATTGTTAAAGGGATACTTAGAACCTTTTAATGAAAATAAAATTATTATTTCTGACAAGGTATCAAGGACATTTAAACTAAATATTAATGATACTCTAAGGGCTAATGTGAGAGGCAATGAGCATGTTTTTAAAGTTGTAGCAATTGTTGAAACTAGTGGGCCTTTTTTAAAAGATAACGAACACCAGTTTACAATAATCGCCAACAAAGATTATATTCAAGACATATGGGGTATAGGAGACTTTTATTCAGGTATTGTAGTGCAATTAAAAGATGATGTTGATGAAAAAAAATATGTACAATATTTCAATTTAGTAAATGATGAGTGTAGTGCAAGGCTAGTATATGATACTGAAGAAATAGAGAGAATCGCAGAGGGAATGAGCTCATTTTTTTTCTTTATGTTGTTTATTGTTATTATAATGAGTTGTTTCATTATCTATAGTTGTTTTAAATTGATTGTTTTAGAAAGGATGCCAGTAGTAGGAACATTTTTGAGTCTAGGAGCAACAAGAGGCAGAATATTAAGACTACTTTTAGGTGAAAGTTTAGTTTATGCAATAATTAGTGGTATAATGGCAATGTTTTTAGGTGCTGGAGTAATTTATTTATTATCTGATATGGGCAATGATCTAAAAGAGTATGGCATTGCTACTAACCCAAATTATAATGTAGGTGATTTTGTTGGAGGATTCATATTTGCAATATTAATAGCGGTGTTTTCTGCTATGGCTCCTATTATCTCTATAAGAAAAAAGCAAGTAAAAGATATTATTCTTAATACTATTGGAACTATACACAAAAATTCATATATACTTCTTTCAATTGGATTGATTATCAGCATAATTTCACTATATGTAAATTTTCAGGAAGGAAATGTTGCTACTAATTTATCACCTCTTATATTTTTTAGTTTTGTTATCGGAGTAACAATTTCGCTTCCTCTTATAGTTAATCTTGCAATAACACCATTTAAGTACGTATTTCAAGAAGTAAATGTATTATTTAGACTAGCACTAAACAATATCAGAACTTCAAAAGTTTTACTTAATAATATTAGGCTGCTTACTATTTCAATTGTTTCAGTTATGTTAATCGCTTCAGTCTCGTTGTCAATTGTAAGTGCATTTTTAGATGTTTCTCAAAAATTAGATTATGATATAATTGTACAGCAGGGAAATGATTCATTAAGGGTATCGTCGATTATTAATAACAATTTGTATGTGAAGGAGATTATGGAGTCTTATGACTATGAATATGCAGAAGTTGTAGGTTCACAAGAGACATTAAATATAAAGGCAATAGAGCCAAACAAATACATTAATTTTAATAATTATTTTGATTATACAGATAAAGAGGAGTTATTTCTAGAGCTTGATAAACGCAAAAGTAATATTGCTCTTAGTTCAAGTATAGCAAGAAAACTAAATAAAAAAGTGGGAGATACCCTTATATTGAAACTAAATAATAGAGAAGTAGACTACAAAATTATAGGGATATATAATGCAAAATTATACAATAATGGAGATATAAATCTTATCAGTAAAGAAAGTATACAAAGAGATTTTGGTATTTTTGTACCAACAGAATATGTTTTAAAAGGTAATAGTGGAGCAGATAAACTTTTGAATTCACTTGAGAAAGAGTTAAAGGGTACAATGGTAAAGATAAGAACAAAAGAAGAAATTGTTCAGGAAAACATAGATAATAACAAGGCTTTTTTGCTTATATTGTTATTCTTTGCATTAGCAACTGGATTTTTAGGAGCTATTGGTATATTTAATAATATTGGTGTAAGTTTCATTCAAAGGAAAAAAGATTTTGCTATATTATCATCTTTAGGAATGACAAGTTTTAACAATGGACTAATTGTTTTATTTGAAGGAATTATAACAGCTGTACTATCGTCAATTGTAGGAGGAGGTGTATCTTATATAGCTGTTAATATATCTAATAAATTATTTAAGCTAATGGATATTGATTTTCCAGTATTCTTTGATTTCAAAGCGATTTTAATTGTTGGAGTAGCTATTTGTGTAATCATGATTACAACAAGTTTGCCAGTTATACTTAAGAGTTCAAAACTATCAGTAGTTAAAGAATTAAGATATGAATAGGAGTGAAAAAGCATATGGGATATATAAATGCAGTAGAAGTGCATAATGTAGTAAAGAGCTATAATGTTGGTTTTCAGAAAATAGATGTATTAAAGAACATTTCGTTTAGTGTAAAAAAAGGAGAATTTCTTTCTATAATGGGAGCATCGGGATGTGGAAAGTCAACTTTATTATACCTGATAGGAGGATTAGATCAAGCAACAAAAGGAACTATAATATTGAATGGTAAAAATTTGAATAAATTAAAAGAAAACGAACAAAGCGCTATGAGGAGACGAGAAGTAGGATTTGTGTTTCAATTTTACAATTTGGTGCCTAATTTAACAATTGAGGAAAATATTTTGTTACCCTTATTAATTGATGGTAAAAGTTATAGAAAAAATAAGAGTAAGTTAAATAATATCCTAAAAATAATTCAAATGGAAGATAAAAAGAACCGTTATCCTAATGAATTATCAGGGGGGCAACAGCAGAGAGTTGCTATTGCAAGGGCTTTATTATTTGAACCAGAAATAATCTTAGCAGATGAACCAACTGGTAATTTAGACTCGAAAACAGGAAGTGAAATAATGAGATTATTTAAAAGCATAAATAAAGATTTTAACAAAACTATTATCCAAGTTACTCATTCAGAAGAAGCAGCAAGTTATGGTACTGATATATTAAGAATAAAAGATGGTGAAATCGAGTCAAAAAAATCAAATTTTAAAACTGGTTAGAAAATATTTATTTAGTAATTTTCGTATAAATTTGAACCTTGAAAATATTAATATAATGATCTCCATATTATAGAAAGTAGGTAAGAATTATCCCCCTTTATTTCTTTTTCACTTAAGTATTTTTCGCATATAATATATGCACATAAATAATCTTCAAAATTATTATTATTTTTGCTCAGCACTGCCGCCTCAATCACATCATCATGCTTTAAAAGACAAGTTTCTATTTCTCCAAGTTCCACTCTCAACCCTCTTATTTTTACCTGAAAATCTCGACGGCCAACAAACCTTATTCTATTATCAGGAAGCAGCTCTCCAAGATCGCCTGTAATATACACTCTTCCTAACCCCTCAATATTTACAAAAGCTTTTTCTGTAACAGCATTATTTTTCCAGTATCCAGGAGAAATTCCTAGACTCGCTATTACTATTTCACCTGTTTCAAACTCCTTCACCCTGTTCCCGCTATGGTCTAATACAAGAATTTCAGTATTTTCAATAGTATCTCCTAAAGTTATCTCATCTATTTCACTATCATTTACTATAAACTGTGCAGAATTAAAAGAGGCTTCAGTCTGACCATAAAGATTACAAAGTACGACATCAGGAAACTTTTCTTTAAAATTATCTATATCATATTTCAAAACTGCTTCTCCACCTAAAACAATAAGTCGCATAGTTGTCAAACTAATAGTTTTGTTAATAATATTAGCAAAATACCTAAATAAAGTAGGAACCGAGTGCCAGATAGTAATATTATTTTTCCTTATCCAGTCTGGAATCGTCTTTAAGTTATCTTCTTTAATTAAATTCAATGGAAATAAAGTTGCTCCACTAAATAAATCCCCATATATATCCATCACAGCAGCATCATGACAATATGAAGAAAAAAGAGTTAGTCTGTCTTTTTCACTAATGGAAAGTCTTTTTATATAATTATCAACGTAATAGATTACATTTCTATGGGTTTGTACAACACCCTTAGGTTCACCTGTAGAACCTGAAGTGTACAAAATATAGGCTAAATTATCTATCCTATACTCAATATCAGGACTTTTTTCTCCATGAACTGATTAACCATATTTATACTATTATGGTTAGTTAAAAGAATTTTTGCTCCACTGTTATTCAATATATATTCTGCCCTTTTGAAGGGATACCCTGGATCAATAGGGACATAACTCATACCAGCTTTTAATACCCCTAACATGCCAGCTATCATATCTCCTCCATGTTCGAAAAACAATGCAACAAATCTATTCTCTATATTATTTTTGCTTCGAACATAAAGTATTTCATCAGCTATCTGATTAGCTCTCTTATTTAATTGACCATATGTACAAGATAAATCTTCTGTAATCAGTGCAAATTTGTCAGGTGTTTTTCTAGCCTGATCTTCAAATCTTTTTGAAAGCAATATACTCCCCTCCATCTTATGTTAAAAACATACATATAAGTTATATTAATATATTTTAATTTTATAGATAATCTATAATTGGATAATAAGATATACACCAAATTCATTTACAAGGTAACTAGGATTTACATATTTAAAAAACTTTGCTCCTATTATTTCCCATATAGCTTTATAATTTCTTTCTCCGAAAATATCTATTTACCTAATAAATTTTCAGGATGCAATTTCAAGTTCATCATCATTTTCTATATCAGAATTAATAAATTGAGCAAAGGAATTGCTAAAAGCAAAAGGTATAATCATTATTGCTGTTAAAATAAATGAAATAGAAATAATAACTTTTATTTCTATCACTTCAGCAAGTACACCTCCTATAGCCATTCCAACTGGAGTCAATCCTTGGATAAGCATTCCCATAAGAGCAAACACTTTTCCCCTCATATCTTGTGGAACAGTTAATTGCATAATTGATTGAGCAAAGGTGTTTATAACAGAGTTAAATACACCTGCAAAAAACAAGCAGATTATCATTAGTGTAAAGTTTGGCATAATGGGAAATATACTGAATAATACAGAAAATGCAATTCCCGTTAATACAAATAAAAATAATCGCTTTTTTGAGGGTACATTGATAACTGAGGTAAGCATCATTCCAAAAAACATACCTCCTGTTAGAACAGCACCAGCTATACCATATTTTCCAGCACCTTAATCAGGATCCCTTTGGAACATAGGTAATATTAAAACTATTGCAACACTAGCTAAAAGATTTATTACTGCTGAAATTATAATCAGATACCTCAAACCTTTAAATTTCCAAATATAATTAAACCCATCCTTTATATCTGTCCAAAAACTACCATCGTTTTTTTTCTTTACAATAACAGCTATTTTAATAAAGGCTTCTGAAACTCCAGAAATTAAAAATGAAATTCCATTAAACAAAAAGACAAAACCTGCACCAATGGCATAGAATAAATATCCTCCTATTGGACTTCCAATAACACTAGCTCCTGTATTTGCCATGCTGAATACAGAATTAGCTGAAATCACTTTTGATTTTGGTACTATATCAGGAATTGAAGAAGAAAGTGCTGGAAAAAAGAATGCCCCACATACACCTAATAATATACCTACAAAAAAAACCATCCATATTTCTAATAGTCCAAATAAAGCTAAAACTCCGACTAATGTAACAAATATTCCTCTTATTATGTCAGTTAAAACAATTATCCACTTTCTATTCAGCCTATCTACTAAAGCCCCTGCAAATGGAGATATTATAACCCTTGGTAAGACTGAAGCTGCCATAAGGGTTGCCATTAGTGCAGTAGATCCTGTTACAGTTAAAACCCAGAACCCAAGAGCAAGTTCATATATACTATCTCCAATATTAGAAAACAACTGTCCCTGCCACAATAAGAAATAATTAATATTCCATAGCTTTTCTTTCTTGATCAGATTAGCATCTGCATTTTTATTACAGTTACTTTTTGTCATTTTATTCTCCCCTTTGAAAATATTAAATTATATGTTTTACACTTATACATAGTGATTGACTATAAATAAACAATTTTTCCCTAGTTAAACTGACTTTTATTTAATCTGGGTCATTGCCATTTTTGATTTTATTGAAATAGTAGTGGAAGTTATGTTTTTAGCATTCATATTATTCTTCACATTTTTTTATGCACCTTAAGATAAACTAAATCCTCTTAAAATTCATTAAATATCTTAAAACAGAGTTTACAGTTTATTCATAAATACTTTAAAAAATTATTTTAAAATAAACATAGTGTTTATTAATTCTATTATCTAAAATAGAAAGGATTGAAATAAAAGTGGAAAAAGAACAAATGCAATCTAGAAACTTTGAGGAAGAAGGAAAATTAATTTCTTCTTTAAAAGCTGAAATAAATAAAGTTATTGTAGGTCAGGATTATATGGTTGACAGGATACTTGTTGGTTTTTTAACGGGAGGTCATATATTATTAGAGGGTATTCCTGGGCTTGCAAAGTCATTAACTGCAAGCACAATAGCCGAAACTATAGGAATTGATTTTAAAAGAATTCAATTTACTCCCGATCTATTGCCGGCAGATATTTTAGGAACCGAAATATATAATCAGAAGACAGGAGAATTTATAATTAAAAAAGGTCCAATTTTTAGTAATCTTATACTGGCAGATGAAATAAATCGTGCTCCTGCTAAAGTACAATCTGCACTCTTAGAAGCTATGCAAGAAAAACAAATAACTATTGGAGAGACTACATATCAGTTAGACAAACCTTTTCTTGTTATAGCCACTCAAAACCCTATTGAGCAACAAGGTACATATCCTCTTCCCGAGGCTCAGCAGGACAGGTTTATGCTAAAACTCAAAATCAAATATCCTCAAAGAGACGAGGAAAAGCAGATTATTGAACGCTTTTCCATAGAGCAGTCAAAAAACACCACTACCTTAAATAAGATATTGTCTAAGGAAAATATAGTTCAATTGAGAAACCTCATTGATCAAATATATGTGGATGAAAATATTACAAACTACGTATTAGATATTATTTTTAAGACACGAGAAGAAAATTTATATATTGCATGTGGCGCATCCCCCCGCGCCTCAATTAACCTTATTAAAGCAGCAAAGTGTAGGGCATTTATGGAAGGACGCAATTTTGTCCTTCCTGATGATGTAAAAGCAATGGTATATGATGTGTTACGGCATAGAATTTTGTTATCATATGAAGCAGAAGCAGAAGATATAACTTCAGAAGACATAATAACCCAAGTTTTAGAACAGGTAAATTTACCTTAAAGTAGAGGATTGAATATGATATCAAGTGAACTTGTAAAAAAAATCAGACATATAGAAATAAAGTCAAATAAATTGGTTGAAGAAATATTCTCAGGTGAGTATCGCTCTGGCTTTCGAGGTAAAGGAATTGAATTTGAAGATATTCGCCAATACTATCCTGGGGATGATATAAGAAATATTGACTGGAATGTTACAGCGAGGCATAACAAAGCCTTTGTCAAACAATTTGGAGAAGAACGTGAATTAAATGTTTTTCTTCTTATTGATATGTCTCATTCCAATAGCTTTGGAAATAAAATGGATTTGATTGCTCAGCTTGGAGCAACTCTGGCTTTTTCTGCAAATAAAAATAATGACAAGGTTGGAATGATTCTATTTACTGATAAGGTTGAAAAATTTGTTCCATCTAAAAACGGGCGCAGGCACGTCTTGTCAATAATTGAAAACATTTTAAACTTTACACCAAAAGAAAAAGGTACTAATCTGGCAAAAGCTTTACAGTACTTTAATCGTGTTGAGAAAAAAAGAAGTGTTGTTTTTCTCATTTCTGATTTTCTTGATTATGGATTTGAAAAAGATATAAAGATTACTTCAAACCATCATGATCTGGTTTTAGTACGTATTGTGGACAGAGCAGAGGAAAAGATCCCATCGGGAGCTATTTTTACTTTCGAAGATCTTGAGTCAAGCGAAACCTTTATTTTAGATAACATTAAAAATGAGTTTAACACACAAGATAATTTGGTTTTATCAATAAAAAATTACATAAATATTTATACCGATGAAGACTATGTTAAACCATTAAAACAATTTTTTAAAAGAAGGAGTCACAGATGAAAAAGATAAGGATAATTCTTATGCTAATACTGATAGCTTTATTTTTAATTCCATCTGTTGGCGCTATGGAAAACAAGAGAAGTATTTTTATAGGTGACATAATAGAACTAAAAGTTACCTCTCAAAACATCACAGTGGATGAATTGAAAAATAGGTTTGAAGAATTCGATATAGTTGACATAAAAGATGATGGTAACAGCTTTTTAATATCTGTTAGAAGTTTTGAGCCTGGTGAAAAGATTGTTCAAATAGGTGATAAGGAAGTTGCTGTTAACATAAAGTCTACATTAGACCAAATAGATAGAAATGATATTTTTGAAGGAGATTTAAGTGTAAAAAAAGCTAGGGGTTCTATTGGCTTTACATATGCATTGTATGCCCTAACATTTATATTCTTAGTTACTGGTATTATTAATTTATTTATATTTTTTAAAAGAAAGAAAAGGGTTTTACTTTCTCCCTATCAACTTTTTATAAATAAGTCAAAATCCTTTTCGCTAGATTCTGATGATTATCTTGTAAAGTTGACAGAGAGCTTTAAAGAATATATTGAGAATACCAACTCTTGCTTAATAAAGGGAAAAACATCTTTAGAGCTTATAAATGAAATAAGTGATATGCCATATATTAAACCCATTTTGCATGAGATTACACAATGGTTAAATAAAAGTGATATATTTAAGTTTTCTGGTGTTGCAGTATCAATTGAAGATCACAAGGAGTTGCTAGAAAAGCTTATATATATAGTTGATAAAATAGAAAATGCAAAAGAGGTAGAAACATGAATCATTTTGCAAACTGGTACTTTTTATTTTTTATACCTTTAGTTATATATGTTTTTTTAAGGAGACAAAAGAAAAGCGCCCTTAAATTTTCAAGCATCAAATTGCTTAAACATTCAGGTATAATGGATAGTTATAAACATAAAATAGGAAAATATATTATTTTAACAGGACTATGCCTCCTTATTTTTGCCTTAGCAAGGCCTCGCTTACCTATGGATACTGCCCCTGTTAATCAAAAAGGAATTGATATCGCAATTGCCTTTGATATATCTGGCTCTATGAGATCTGTAGATTTTGAGCCAAACCGCTTAGAGGCTGCTCGAAAAACAATTGAAAATTTTATAGATGCAAGACTTGGAGACAGAATATCACTTATAATCTTTGCTGGAACTGCACATACCAGAATTCCATTAACTCTAGACCATAATATATTAAAAGAATCCCTTAGGGAAGTAAACTTTGATTCAGTAAATAAAGATGGAACAGCCATTGGCATGGCAATTTCCGTTTGTCTGAACAGATTAAAAAAAAGTGATTCCGAAACTAAGATAATGATTCTTTTAACAGATGGAGACAACAACGCAGGTGAAATTAACCCTTATACTGCAAGTCAGCTTGCCAAAGAAATGGGTGTTCGAATTTATACAATAGGTGTGGGAAGCGATAAGACTATTATGCCTTATGTAGATGTTTGGGGTCGAACTGGTTATCAGGAGTTTGATGAAGGTTTTGATGAGGAATTGTTAAAAAGCTTAGCAGAAAATACAAACGGAAAGTACTATAGGGCTAAAGACCCAAAATCTCTAGATCAAATATTTGCAACTATTGACAGTTTAGAGAAAAGCGAATTTCAACGGGAGAATTTTATACAGTATAGAGAATTTGCTTTTGGTTTAATTAAAATAGGCCTTATAATATTACTTATTGGTATTTTCTTTGACAAATACTACTATACAAAAATTCCATAAGGGGGGATTAAAATTTTTATGAATATCCTTGAATTTAAATATCCTTTAAATATTTTATATATAGTAATACCAATACTGGCTCTTATTCTTTTGATTATATCTTACAAGAAAAAAGAAAGTATATATAGGGTATTAAAAATAAACACATCCATAAGATTTAAAATTTTAAGAAACCTTCTAATTACTTTTGGACTTATTCTAATTGTTTTTTCTCTTATGGGGCCTCAAGTTTTTGAAGGTTTTGTGGATCTAAAAAAAGAAGGTCTTGATATTTATTTTTTAATAGACACCTCAAAAAGTATGTTGGTTACAGATGTACAACCTGACAGAATTAGCAGAGCTAAAAAAATTATGGGTGATATAATTGATAAGCTTGAAGGAGATAGAATAGGCTTTATACCATTTGCATCTGATGCATATATTCAAATGCCTTTAACAGATGACTATCCTCTATCTAGAATGTTTCTTGATGTAATTGACACAAATATGATTGCAGGTGGGGGAACCAACATAGAAGCTGCAATTAATTTAGCTTATAATTCTTTTGAAAGAGTTTCTGTTTCTGACAGGGTAATAATAATTATAAGCGACGGTGAAGAACATGAATCAGACAGTCAAAGTGCAGTTAAAAAAATTAATGATGAACATTTAAAGATATATTCAATTGGTATAGGCACTCAAAACGGTGGTCTTATACCCATTTATGATGATATTAACGGACAAATAACCGGGTATAGAAAAGATGCTTCTGGAAACTTTGTTACTTCGCACTTATATCCAGATATTTTAAAGAATCTTGCACAATTAGGAAATGGGTCATATTATCAAAACGAAGTGGGAAGTTTGTTAAATGACATGTCTTCCCTAAAAAGAGATACTACAAAGACAAATAGAATAAGAAGGTTTAAAGATATTTTTCAACCCTTTTTAGCCTTAGGCATACTATTGTTTATTACAGGATATCTCTTGCCTGAAAGGAGGATGTTATGAAAAAGACAGCCTTTCTTACTCTTCTTGTCTCTGGAATCTTGTGTATTATAATGTATGGAATACTTTTTTTTAGTGATATTAGTATTGCCAATTCCTACAACAAAGCTTTATCTTCAGGAAACATCCTTTTTGCCGCACAAGATTACATTGGTGCATTAGAAGCCTATAAAGAAGGCCTTATCAAAAGACCTAATGATGATAAACTCAATTATAACAGCGCTCTTTGTGCATATAATTTAGGCGATTATTATAAAGCTTTAGAGCTTTATAATAATACTTCTGAGCAACTGGAAAAGTACTTAAAATCAGGTAACTCTTATTTTAGACTAGGTGAATTGTCTATGGATCCAAATGAGAAAATGAAAGTTTTGGGGCAAGCACTTGAATTTTATAAAAACGGAATAATAAAATTTCCAGAGAATGTGGATATAAAATATAATTATGAATTTGTAAAAAGATTACTAGAGGATCTAGATGACAGCAGTAATGAAAACCAAGAAGATGATGATCAAAGTCAAGATCAAGAAAGTGAAGAAAATGAAAGTCAAAAAGATGATCAGGAGGATTCTCAGAATGAACAAGAAAATTCTGATAACAATACAGATGATTCAGAAGATTCAGAAGAAAACCCACAAAGTCCTGAAGAAGAATCTAATGAGGATTCTGAATCCTCGGACAATAATGATGAAGACCAACAAGATAATTTATCTGACATTTCAGATACAGAAATAGATGATGACCTAGCCCAGGCACTAAGGATACTTGAAATGCTAGAAAAACTTGAAGAAGAAAGCCTTAAAAATAATCAGGGAGTGATAATTGATGGTAAGGAGTCTGAATATGATTGGTAAAAAAATAATTTATAAGGAAATTCTTGCTTTTTGTATATTTGTTACTGCTATTTTATCATATGGTGTAAATATTTACGGAAATGAACCCCAGTTCATCCTTGACATTGATGCTTTAATATTAAGTAAAGGGGAAAGTACCCAACTTGTTCTTTCTATGATAAATGCTCAGGATGGGCAAATTTTAAGTATAGAGGGCTTAGAGGATTTTAATGTTATTTCAACAAGCACCTCAACGTCTACTCAAATTATTAATAGAGATGTCACTCATAAAAAAAGTCATACCTATGTAATCATGCCAAAAACAACTGGGGAATTTTCTCTTATTGGCAGTGTGCAATTTAACGGTAACACTTACCAAACAAATGAATTGAGAATAAGTGTAACTGAGGCAACTACAACAACTGAAGAAGGTGAAGCAAAAGACTTATTTATCAAAACCATTCTCTCTGAAAATGAAATTTATTTTGGACAAAAAGCAGTTTTGACCTATGAACTTTATTCACGTTACAACATTCAAAACTTTGGTTTTTTAGACAGTACTGATTTAGACGGTTTTATTTCTCAGGACATCAGACAAGATGTCTTTAATCCTGAGTATCTTTATATTGATGGTAAAAAGTATGTAAAATATGTGGTTCTACAAGCTTTTCTTTCTCCAATTAAAACAGGTTTGTATCAAATACCCCAGTATAATTTTCAAGTTAATGTAAGTACCGGTAACTTCTTTGACTCATCAAGGCCCTTTTATTTGCAGACCCAGCCAAAGGAACTTAAAGTAAATCCTTTACCATTAGATAATAGGCCTAATAATTTTTCAGGCTTAGCAGGCACTTTGAATGTAGATTCAAATTATACAAGACAGGAAATTGATATAAAAGACTCATTAACTCTTGAAGTAACATTATACGGTAATTGTAATTTAGAAAGCTTGAGAAAAATTATACAAAAAGATATCCCGGGATTTTCTGTGTATGAAACAGAAAAAAACACACAGGAGAGTATAGAAGACAACAAATATAATGTAAGAAAAGAATATGAAATCATTTTAATTCCTGAAAAAACAGGACAAATTAAAATTGACCCAATAAGTATACCCTATTTTAACACCGAAACTTTAAGCTATGATCGTATAGAGATCCCAGGTACAACAGTTAAAGTTACCGGTGAAATGACTCAAGTCCAGGGAAATATAGCTGCCCCATCTTCAACTCAGATTGAAAGAGTAAATATTGATCAAATAAGTTATGCTTCAGGAAATGATAGCTATTTGACAATAACATTAAAAAAAAGCACCCTTTATATTGTTTTGCCATTAATTTTAATCATCATGATTATTATTGCAGCTATTTTTAAAATACCTTTATTTTTAAGTAAAACTGATAAAAATCTTGCTTTATTATATAATAAGATAAAAAAATCTAATGATCAAAATGACATTTATAACACATTTAATGATATGTTAAAATACTGTTTTGATTTAAGTATAAAAGCTTCTCCAAGAAGCGTTATAAACGAGAAACTTGCTCCCTATGGAATTTTAGTACCTGTACTAGAAATTATGGATTATATGGAAAATAGAAAGGATAGTTCTTTCCCATTAAAAGATAAAATTAACGACATCTATGCTGTACTAAAAAAGCTTAAAAGGGCTTATTGATAAACATGATAAGAAAATACTCAGCAATGCATTTTAAATTACAATAGCTCAATGTTTTAATTCAGCAAAAGTCTACTCAGCTCCTCAACACTGCTTGCCACTGGTATGCTTAGATTATAACACTCTTGTGCCGTTGGATACTTTCCACTTCTAGCAAAACCTATTACGTAGGCACTTGAGCAAGCCAATTGTTTAAGATTTATTGGCTTATCATCCACAAAAGCTATATCCACTAGGTCCAATCCATATTCTAAAGCAAATGTTTTTATACAGCCTATCTTTCCACCATTCATTTTATTTGAGTAAAAAATTCTCTTAAAAAAAGTAGTTAAATCCTTATCAAGATATCTGTTAATTATTTTGCTTGAACTGCCACTTACTATTGCCAATAAAACATGATTGTCATGAAGATCCTTTATAAGCTCCTCCATGCCATTTATGGTTTTTTTACTCCTATGATCAACTATAACCCCATTAAAATCAAAGCATACTGCCAAAGGTTTATATTTACCCATATACTTTATTCCCCCCAAAGGAATAAGAATAGCCTGTTTCCATCCTACAATCCTTAATCCTAATTTTTTCACTTCTTAAGGCTTCTCATTTTTACAAGTCCCATAGTATATATGTTTAGCATACTCTAAAGGATTTAAAAAACCTTCATGAGCATCTTTTAATGATATTTTCTGTTTATTATTTCTTTAGCTTTAGTATATCTTTGTACAGAGATTTTATCGTTAACTAATTTACACTGGGCACACATGGGTCGAGTATTTGCTTCTATGAACCATATTTTACCTTGTTTGTCTACTGCCATGTCAAAACCTATAATTCTCAAGTCAAACTTATAACCTAAGATAATGGCCAACTGATTTGTCAAATTAATCAATTCTCTCAAAATAATCATTGGATTATGCTTTTGGTCTAGTCTCTGTAAAATGTCATTTAAAGGGTAATCCTGGGCACCCTTTGAAACATTAGTAACAACAGCATCTTCATTCAGAGCAACCTTTCCTGCCAAAAGAGTAATCTCCCATGTATAGTAAGGCCTTTGCATTACTATCCTTGCATCAAAAGGACAATTATTATAGGTAGACAAGTCAATTCCTTGCTGTATAATATATTTTCTATCATCCATAATTTCTTTTAGTTCTGATAAAATATCAGCTGAGTGAATGCACTTTGAATAGTTTTCATAAAATAGCCCAATGCGCATAGTACTTAATTTTCGCACCTTAATTATTCCATTTCCTTGAAATCCGTTGTCGGGCTTAACATAAATAGTATGGTAGCGAGTCAACATATATTTTAGGTTAGACGAACTGTACCATAAAGTTTCCGGGATATGCTCCTTTATGATTGGATACTTGAGTAAAACTTCAATATCTTCCATTTTACTTTTTATAACTTTGCGTTTAGTCATGATGTTACTCCTTATTCTCTGATATACAATAATGATTAAAATATTTAAAGTGTTCTTTTCCAGTAACACTATCCATAAAACTGTTATCAACTGATTTAATGTGTGCAATTACCTTTCCAATTTCATCTACATAAACAGAGTAAATATTCCACCCTTTGGCAGATATTTTTTTTCTGTTGCATAATTCATACTCCTTTTCATTAATAATCTTAAATCCACTGAAGTGATAGCATATCAAGTCTTGATCATCGATATAGACTGTACCATCTTGTGTATTAACTTTTTGACTTCTGTTTATATTCCAAGGTCCTAGATTTATTCCTTTATTTTTTGAAATTTTAATTCCTGAAAACACCTGTGGCCATTGGTCAAGGTACTTCTGATCTCCCCACTGCCCGTTTTCTTGCCTGTCATAGCACCAGTTCAGACAGTTCTTATGCCATGATCTCAGGCACATTTTGCTAGTTTTATCTCTTTTAAAACCTATCAGTCCAGATGAATAAATTCCTACTCTTTTTCGCCACCTAGAACCCAGCCATAGTTTTGTTAAAAAAATAGAGTGTTCTTCCCATTCCTTGTAAATATCCCTTACGTCTTTGAAAAAAAACATATCCCCATCCATATATAAAAGTGAATCTAAGTGGTAGTTGTTTTTAAACAGGTATCTGATAAATGAAGCTTTTATTGTCCAGCAAAATTCATGTATCTGTCTATGTTGCTGAATTTTTGCTAACTTTTTATCCCTGATATCATCTAGACTGACCAACACTACATTGTCCAGATTCATTTGATTTAACAGCTTGTAGGCTATATCATCCACACACAAAATCCAGAGTATAAATCCTGATGTGTGTTTTTTTAGAGAATTATAGAGGGCAAGTCCCTGAATCAAATAATCTTTGGTTAGTAAAGTACAGATATTTATTTGATTTTCACTCACTTTTCCATAATTCTCGTGCTTAAAACAATAGCTCATAATAAAGCTCCTTTCCTCGCAAATTTTCGCCAGTTACTTTTAACTAATTTTCGCTAAAACACCAACACCCCTAAAACGCACGTTACAGTTTTAATGTACTCCAATCCTATATGTCATAATATCTTGCACCTTTACCAATTTTATTTTCTGTACTAAAAGCATTAAAACCTGAAGCAATTTTTTCAATATCTTTCATCACAGTTTTAAATGTGTTAATATACTTGAGATACGGTATTTTGTTGAACTCTTTACTGCAAGTTGTCAAAGCAACTTTATTTTTATTTACAACTCTAAATCCAGAAAAATGGTAACACACTAGCCTATCACCCCCTATATACAACTTTCCTTCTTTTGTGCAAAAATTATACTTTTGTTCGTTCCATGGTGCTATATTTACACCTTTTGTACTAATACTGCAGACATTTTTAAAAAGTTCTGGCATAAAGTCAAGATATTTTTGATCTCCAAACTTTCCCTCTTTAATTTTACTATAGCACCACTTAAGACACTCTTCTTGCCACCATTTTAGTGCATTTATGGCATTAGTCACATTTTTGAATGCTATAAAGCCGGAGTTATATTTTCCACAATAAGCATTCAATTTTTTAAAAAACTCTGAATAATCGTGCTCTGAAAGCATGACATCAGCATTGGTATCTTTTTTATATATTACAGCTGGATCACTAAAAAAATACATATCACCATCCAAATAAGTTACGTATCTACCAGACTTCCTTTTGCCTAGCACATACTCGATTAGGAATGCCTTAAGCGTCCAGCAATACTCTGTCAGACACCTTTCTTCTCTTATGGTTACTAACCGTGGGTTCTTTAAATCTGTAACCTTAAGCAACTCTACATTTCTCAAACACATTTTGCTGCATATATGGTAGGTATCACCATCTACACACAGTATATATAATTTGAAGTGTTCTGTATTATCAATAAGTGATTTATATAAAGCCATCCCTTGATATAATCTGTATTTACTCAAAACAGTACAAAAAACCTGTCTCATAATACCAAACCTTTCTTAATAAATTTTAGCTTTTCAGGAGGTAAAAATGAGTATTGGGTAGGTTTTTCCGTTTAAAAAAACCCTCATTAAAATCGGGAAAATATCTCTTTATTTCATCAATAGAATTTTTTAACATTTTTAAATAGGGTACATAAATATAATTAACTATATTTTCATCATCAATATGATAGTATAAACATATGTTATATACCGTACTATTTACTATGGCAAGGCCTGAAAAGTGATAAAAAATGAGAGAATCTTTATTTATAAATACCTTTTCATTAAACAATGTCACTTTGTAATCAGTAACATTCCAAAGGGCAGTATTTGCTCCTACTGTTTCTACAATATGAACTCCCGGAAAATCAATAGGCCAATCTTCAACATATCTTTGATCCCCAAAAACTTTTTTTACTGTGTCTTCCTTGATGGGACAATACTCTATACATTTGTTTTTCCACTGCCTTACTGCCTCCTTAGCTATATCATCATTTTTACATCCAACAAAGCCAGTATTATATATACCCGATATATCATAAAAATGAGTAAATTTTTTCGAATTTCTATGATGAGTAAGAAATAGTGAAGCGTTTTTATTTTCAGAAAAAATTTTTCCAGGGCTATCAAAGAAACAAAGATCTGCATCAAGATGTGCAAAATACCGTGCTTTTGAATAATTAATCATTACATAATATAAAAAGCAAGGTTTTAGTGTCCAACAATATGCATGAAAAATTCTATCCTTCTTTGCCTTTAGAAGTTTCTCATTTTCAATTTCCTTAAGTCTAATTAATTTAACATGTTCAAGTCCTATTACTTCAAGCATTTCATATACTATTTCACTTGCACAAAGCACGTATAACTTAAAATTATCGCAATATATTGATAAAGAAGCATACATAGCAATAAATTTGTACAAATGATCCTTTGAAACTACTGTAGTAAAATGAAATTTATGCATATACTCAACCCCGTTATTTTAAAATAATTTATATTAATCTTCACTATATTTTTTCAATAGCCTTTTAAGGTTAATATTTAAAAGGTTTTTTAATAACTTATGCAGTTGGTCAATGAAATCATTAGTTTTATGAATATGTTTAAGTTCAAAAACTTGTTTTAGCAATATGGGCATAATTTTTTTGTAATTAGAAATTACGCAGTTGTATTTTTTTCCATCAAATATTCTTTTTTTATGAAGTTGTAATAACTTTAGAAACAGTTTAAGAACAAAATCATATTGTTTTAGAGATATTATTTTATAAATTTCTTTAGTTAAGTTATTTAAGGTCTCTCCATTTATCCTCATAGTATGGCTAATGCATAATAAAACCATGTCTATAAAGTATATATTATTGTATTTTTCACACATATAACTTATATTTTCATCTAAGTCCAGATACGAAAAATTAGGTGGATGTTCCTGATGGATACTCAAAATATCTTGTGCAAACTTAAATTTGCAGCCTGATTTATATAATCTGAATCCTAAATCATAATCCTCATAACCATATTTTTTTATTTTAGAGTCAAACATACCAACTTCAAGTACTTTGCTTCTCTCTACCGAAAGATTATTCGTTATAAAGAATCTCCACGGAAGGTAATAATCCTTTAAACGGCTTCCATACTTTGCTACTATCTCTTTTAATTCGCTAATAAATTGATTATCTAGATCAAATACATATTTTCCCATATCAAAACTATTTACTTTACTTTCGTCAATCAGCTGATAACGGTCAGTTAAAGCTCCAGTATCCCATCTAGTGTTTATTGAATTAGCTATTTCATTAAATTTTTCTAACTGATTATTGCTAAAGTTTTCATAGTAAAAACTATACATTCTTTTCCATGGCATTCCGCATATCACCAGATTTTTTTCTATATGTGCACAGATATGTTTATTTATAAAGTCCTTTGAACAAATCATATCACTATCGTGAAAAATAAGAATATCCCCTTTAGCTCTTTTTACCCCTTCGTTTCTAGCAAATGCAATTCCTTGATTAGCATCTAATCTAACCTTTATAAAAGGATATTTCATATTAAAATCAGATAGCATTTCATAGGTGTCATCAGTAGAACCATTATCAACTACAATTATTTCAATATCCTTTTGTTCATACTGTTGATTATTTAGTGCAATCAAATTCAAATATAATCGTTCTCTTGAATTGTATGCTGGTATAATAACACTTGCTTTCAAAATGTCCACAACCTTTATTCAACTCATAATTATTTAACTGATATTAATAAAATAATTAATTAATATGGTATGAATTATTTAACAATTGCACAAAGCCCCTATAAATTTAATGACCTTTTTTAAAAAATTCACCATACCACTCAACAGTACGTTTAAGACCTTCTTGAATTGTAAAAATAGGATTCCATCCAAGTATATTTCTTGCCTTTTCAGCTGATAGATACTGATGCTTTATTTCATTATCAGCTTCATTTAGAATTTTTATTTCTAGATTACTGTTCATAGTCTTTAATATTTCTGTTACAATTTCTTTAACTGTCAACTGTACTTCATTACTAAAGTTAAATGCTTCTCCTGCAAGATTGAGTTCTTCCAGTTTCTCTGCCAACAGAATATATGCATTTACCGCATCTTCAACATAAAAATAATCTCTTATTAATGTTCCGTCACTCCTTATTACTGGTTCTTCTCCATTAATTATACTTCTAATAGTCTGAGGAATTATTCTGTTAAAGTTTAAATCTCCTCCTCCATAAAGATTTCCACATCTAGTTATGCATACCGACAGCCCATATGTTTTAAAATAAGTTTGGGCTATAAGGTCAGTGCAGCTTTTTGATACGTCATATGGGTGCTGACCATGAAGAGGCATACTTTCATCATATGGCAATTGGTCTTGATCACCATATGCCTTATCACTTGAGGCTACTATTATTCTTTTCACAAGAGGACTTCTTCTTGAAGCTTCGAGTATATTCCATGTTCCCTTAATATTTGACTCAAAAGTAGAGATAGGATTTCTATTTGCAACTCCAACTATTGCCTGGGCAGCAACATGAAAAACCGTATCTACCTCGTACTCTCCCAATACTCTTTCTAGAAGGCTTACATCCTCTAAATCACCATTAATAAACTTAATTTTCTTATACTCATCACCTTGATAAAGAAAGGATTGGGGCACACTATCTCTGACAAGCCCTACTACATTTGCCCCCTGCCTTACCAACTCTTTTGCCAGATAACTCCCCAAAAAACCTGTGCAACCACTTATAAATACATTTCTATTTTTCCAAAAGTTATTCATATTACCATACCCTCCACTTATCTTTATTCTCTTTACAAAGGTTATTGACTAAAACTATATCGTTGTAGGTATCACAGGCAGTCCAAAAGCCATTATGCATATAAACTGCAAGTTGATTATCCTTAGTAAGATTTATTAATGGCTCCTGTTCTAATATAGTATTTGTGTCATCTTTTAAATAATTGAAGACTTCTGGTTCAAATACAAAAAATCCACCATTAATAATTCCTATATTTGTTTCTTTTTCATTAAAAGAGACTGCTATATCGTCTTTTACAATCAGAGTGCCATACTGACTTTTCTTTTGGATTCCTGTTACAGTAGCTATTCTTTTTTTTTCTTTGTGAAAATCTAAAAGCTTCTTAATATTTATGTCTGACAAGCCATCTCCATATGTGAGCATAAAAGCTTCATTGTTAAGAAGATGTTGTGCTCGTTTTATTCGACTCCCCGTCATAGTATTTAATCCAGTATCGAGAAATGTTATTTTCCAATCCTCTGCTTTATCCATTAGACATATCTCTTCTGTACTGGTATCTAATGAAAAACTATGGTTTTTCCATTTATAATTAACAAAGTATTCTTTGATTTTCTCTCCTTTATAGCCTAACAGTAAAATAAAATCATTAAAGCCATAGTAACTATAAGTTTTTAAAATATGCCATAACATAGGCTTTTCTCCTACATTAACAAGTGGTTTAGGAATGTCCTCTGTAAGTTCATGCATTCTCATACCTTTTCCACCACATAAAATTGCAACCTTCATAATATTCCCTCCTACTGGTTTGTTATCTTCAATTGGATAACGTTCTACCGAAGGTGTTATTTGTTAAGTTTGGTATATATTCTTGTATTTTGTTATCAAATATGATAAATTGATTGTTTTTTACTCTCCCATAATCTTCTTGTTAACATAACACAATGATACATGAGTACTTTATAAACATTTATCATAAAATTCATTAGCTTGTAAAAACTATAATCTTAATATAGTTTACACTTCAAAATAAATAATTTACCAATAATTACTTTACATAATTATAGTATGAATATTTTAATTAATTGTTACTTTTTAGATATGAGAAAACTTTGGGCTGGTTTTATTTATGTAATAAATAAAAAAAAAGAATGATCAATTTTCTATCAATTCTAAACTATTATAACAAAACAATTCATCTCTTTTCTTTTTTTAAAATAATAGATTACTCACTATTAATAGATGCTAAAAAATACTGTAGTAATATTCATCCTGTATCTATACTACTTAAACAATCAAAAATATATTCTATTTCTTCATTATCCTCCCCTACACACTTAGAAGCACTGCAATCACTCTCTATAGAATTTGCACATACACATTCCTTAATTAGGGTATCATTACAAAAAAATTCACCTAACTGATCTAATATATTTTCTTCTTCACCTTCTATCTGACTATATTCACAATTGTTTATTGTGGTGGTTGTGCTTGTTGAAGATGTACTGGTGGTTGTGCAAGTTCTTGCTGTAGTAAATGTTGATTCTGTTTTGGTTACTTTAGTAGTTATGGTAGTTGTTGTAGTTGTAGTTGTTGCAGTTGTAGTTGTTGTTTCGGTTTTTGTTGAAGTTGTAGTTGTTGCTAAGTTTGTTTTAGGTAGCATTTCTATAATACTATCCAATTTAAATTGTAAAAGCATCCTAAGTTTAATTACATTTTTTATAGTCTGGTTAACGCTCCTGTTTAAATCCATTGCATCACGTAATAAGGAATCAGTATCTTTAAAATGATCTAAGATAAATAATGTTTTTTTAATTTCAGCATTTATTAGCTCTGAGAGACTTATTTCCTCAAGAGCTATTGAAGCTAGCAAAAGATTCACCGCATCTTCAAATGTTATACCAATATCAGGATTTATATCCGGGATACTAGGAAATGTCATTTTAATCCTCCTTTGTTCTTTTCTTATTCATATTATTCGGCAAGTTCTACTTTTGTTAAGAAAAAATATACCAATTAAAAATAAATACACATAAAAGATATTAACTCTGTTTACATAATTCATTTTACTTGTTCCCATTCAACCATAGATATAGATTTAGAGAATTAATATAATTAATTCACATTACTTATTTAATTTACATAATATATATCATGAGTTAATTAACTTATAAGTATTTAATTAAGGAGAGATTCTTATGTCATTTCCAACTATACCAGATATACTTCCAGATATCGACATTGACAGAGAGGATGTAATAAACCTTCTCTTAGCTTCCATAGCTTTTGAAGAACTGGGTCTTGCTCATGTAATCAATGCTGAAGCTGAAAAAATACAATTTGTACTTGGAACTTTACCGGGTCAGGAAGTATCAGACGCAACCATTGACGACCTTATTGATATTAATAGGTCAGTTGAAAGAGTATTAAGGAGTGTAATCAAAAAAGAAATGCTGCTCCAGTTCAAACTTGAAGATGTGCTAGAAATACCTGATGTAATTCCTCCTGATGAATAATATAATATAATGTTTATCTTAAGAGGTGGATATTTCAAACATACCCCTGGAGGCATTTTTTTACCAGGGGTGATTTCTTTTATCCTCACTTTATAAAAAATCTCCATTTATCTAAGTAGTCTAACGTTAAAAATGCCTTGCCTATGTTTGGACCTTACTACTAAGTGAACTGTGTTATGGGTAAATGCTTTAAGTCTAGCTTTTTTTCCGAGAAAAAACTTTAAAAAACCACCAAAAATACTGGTGGTCATTATTATGAGCAAAACCTAATCTTTTTTTGGTTAGTACTCTTTTAAGTTTTTTATACAATGGTTCGGATAATCGATAATTTTCCCTTCCCAAGTCCGTAGCTTTACATAATCTTTACCCCTTGAGAGTATATATTGAGGTAAAATTGGAGTCTTGCCATTTCCTTCAGGAGAATTCACAATATAGGTAGGTATTGCAAGTCCTGAGGTATATCCCCTCAAATATTCCATAACTTCTATCCCTTCATCTATAGACGTATTAAAGTGCAAGGTTCCAGCCACATGCTTTGCATGAAACAGATAATAGGGACGAACCCTGCATTTAAGAAGCTCTTGGTTTAAAAGGCGCATGACATACTTATCATTGTTTATTCCATTTAAAAGCACCGATTGATTTCCCAATACTACCCCAATATCAGCAAGCCTGTCACAAGCTGCTTTTGCTTCTCTTGTTATTTCAAGAGGATGATTAAACTGAGTGTTAATATAAATTGGAGTATACTTCTTAAGAATCTGAAGTAAATTATCTGTGATTCTTTGTGGCATTGTAACTAGTACTCTCGTGCCAATCCTAATATATTCCACAGTAGGGATTGAATGAATCTCTCCTAGAAGCCAATCAAGCTTAGAATCAGACATAGTAAGGGAATCTCCCCCTGTAATCAGCACATCCCGGATTTCAGGATTATTTCTTATATACTCAACAGATTCTTTCAATAAATCATTTTTTGCATGACTATCTTTTATTCCTATATTTCTTCTTCTTTGACAATGCCTACAATATGAAGGACAAACATTTGTTGTATTAACAATCAATCTATCAGGATATCTTCTTGTGATAACCCCTGCAGGATTTGTATACTCTTCAGCCATAGGATCACTGCATCCTTCGGTGTTTAATTCAAGCATGGATGGAACTGCTTGCAACTTTACCGGATTATAAGGATCATCATCTATTAAGGAGACATAATAGGGAGATATCCCCCATCTAAACTGTTTTTCAACTTTTTTTATACTATTAATTTCTGAATCAGTCAGTTTGATAATGTTTGAAAGAAGTTCTATACTGCTGATTCTATTTTTCATTTGCCATTTCCAATCGTTCCAGTCATTTTCACTGGCATTAAGCAAATAAAGAATCTTTTGCTTTTTCTGGAAGATATTTTCTTCTTGTTTTGAAGACATTCCTCGAGGAATAGTATCCTTTAAATCTAAATAATCTTTTATTCGGTCTTTTAATTCCACTGATCTTTTTAAAGCTATCTCTCTTTTATCATGCTCTTCTTTCATTACATAAACATCCTTTCAAATCTATGATTTATACAAAGATATCTTCAGCATGAGATGTTGACGTAAAACCCTTAACATACAACAAATTGATACTTGATTATACAAAAAACATGCAGGCCTTGTCATACCTTTTCAACTTCTGCATACTGGTATTTATTCTTGAATGGCTCTCATTAATATACTTTGCATATAATAAAGGATTTAAAAACACTTTCCTTATTGAATCTTTGCCATGGGAGCGGTAAAAAGCTTCTTTTGCAGACTTGGAATTGCACTCTATGAACCATAATTTTCCATACACGTCTAAAGTAAAGTCTATACCCATCTCTCCAAAGTCTCCATATGCTCTTTCAATGCATGTATATGCGGTCAACAGAAACTTTTCTACTTTACTCTCTAGTTCTAAAAGCATATCATCAGAATAGTGCAAAATATCCTTAAAAAATTCGCTGAGTTTATATATAGTTCCTGTAGTTCTTATGCTTGTAACAGGTGAAAACCTTGCTCCTAATCTTACAACTACTCCTGTAATCTCAATATCTCCCTTTCCATTCTTTTGGATTTCCCCAAGCATATCAAAAACACAATCATCTATCCTTAAAATATCAATAGCTTTTTGTATAATAAATTTCTGCCCACAAAAAAATTCATTTACTTTTTTTACTAGCAAATTAAAGTTTGATACTTTTTCAACCATTAATTTTTCTGTAAAGGAACTAATTTTATAGCCTCCATTTTCTTCTTTGTTTATTTTTATAACTCTTTTACTGCGTCTTCCGGTGCAAGCTTTTAAGAACAAACTTCTACTGACTTTAAACATATTTAAAAGATCTACTGGTTTTTCATATATTACAGTAAAAGGTAGATACCCTTTCATGTTTTCAAATGTAGAGAGTTTCTTGTATACATCCCACTTATTGAAATCTTCAATGGCATTTATTTTTTTTGAGCCTATTTTTTTCAACTCCTGTTTGAATAAATTTATTTTTTTATTGTTTGCCCCTTCACTTCTTCTATTATATAGCACGTGAGGAAAAGGAAATGTTTTTACTTTCCACAAACCAGTCTGATCATCGTAGTATGTTCCTTCAATCCTTTTCTCAACGATATTGACATCTTCGATTGAAAAGAAATACAAAATAGTCTTTGCTACCTTGTTTGCTTGTGCCAATTCAACAATCTTGTAGTTTGGAGTCTGATCACGCATTAGGTTAATTTGCTTTTTACTAATAAATACCCCAACTACAGGTGGGCTAAATAAACCATTTGTTATCTCGGTCATTTTTATCTCCCCCTTTTTCAGCAGTGATATACTTGGCATATTCTAATGGGTTTAAATAAGCTTTTTCAATTGTCTCCTCATCATAAGCCTTCATTAGTGATACTTTGGCAGGCTGAGA
The DNA here is from genome assembly GCA_008125075.1 of Acetivibrio alkalicellulosi. Taxonomy (GTDB): domain Bacteria; phylum Bacillota; class Clostridia; order Acetivibrionales; family Acetivibrionaceae; genus Herbivorax; species Herbivorax alkalicellulosi. Next base: position 3,061,075 of record VLTH01000002.1, read on the forward strand.
ATTACATTCAATAAACCAGATACGGTTAGCCTTATCTAATGCAAAATCTATTCCAATTTCACCAATAGGTCCATAAAAACACTCAGTAGCTGTATAAACATTAAATAAGAAATCCTCCACTCTTTTTCTTAATGCCTTAATCTCTTCCTGTGAATAACCCATATACTTATCAAAAAACTCTTCTAATCGGTAGCTATTTGCATGTGTTGTAATGGGTGCGTTCTTTTGACTCAATCTCACACAAATCGATGTGAATTCCAACTCTCCCAAACCATTTCTCTGAACTTCAGCTCTCATATCTACAATTTTGTCGTCAATTGTTAATAAATCAATGGCTTTTTGAATAATGAATTCACTACTACAAAAAAACTCGTTGATGGCTTTTACAAGACCTCTCATATTAACTTTTCGAAGCCTTAACCTGTCTTCTTTAGTAAAGTACCTGTATTCATATATACCATCTGAAAGCTTTGCAACTCTCATAACCTGATAACCTTTTCTTCCACGACAAGCTTTCAAATAAAGCTTGTCATGACTTTTAATCTTGCTTATGAGATCATCTATACTAGTGAATTTCCAAGTCAAGGGTAAGTAGCATTGTAAATCTTCAATCTGGTTGAGGCATTCATAAACTTTCCATTTATTAAAACCTTGAATATAATTTAAATGTTTTACACCTTTCTTTTTCAATTCATCCTTAAAACTCAGAAACTTGCTCCTTTGACTCTTTCGAACTCCCCCCCGATTATATAATACATCTGGAAAGGGAAATGTTTTATTTGTCCAAATTTCTTTATCTTCGTCAAAATACATTCCGTCTATAGTTAAGATATTCATGTCAACATCCTCTATGGAAAAAAAGTACAAGGATGTTTTTGCCTTATTATTTGCCCTTTGAAGACAGACAATACGGTTGCCAGGAGTACCTCTTTTTAAATATTTTATTTGCTTCCTTGTAATTAATACCCCTACAATTGTTTCATGTTTGCATTCATTACATTCATTGAAAGTCATTTTTCATCCACCATACTTTCTGATTTTAAATCTAGAAACTGCTTACTTAATTTTCATTCCTCATATACTATATCTATATGTTTTTGTTTTTTATTATGTTACATAAGAATTTTACAGAATACATGATAGAAATGTAATTACATAACACTGTATCCTTGATTAAGCAACAACATATCGCAGCGGAAGCTGTAATCAAAGTAGTAAGTTCCGCTGCGACAACCAGAGGAACTATATCTTCTAAAAGTTTGCTAAAAAAGCAAACTTTTCGAGAAGAATAGTATACAACATTATAAATTTTCTATATAACAAGCCTTTGATAAAATCTTCAGGAGACCCTCACACACCTTAGGAGTCAATGTTTAGCTTTAGTTAAGTCAGTTGTGTTTTTTATGTAAACTTAATAATATTTTTTATTAATTATCATCTAAGGTGAATCTTGCTAAAAAGTTATCCACAAATACCAAAAAACAGACTCTCTTTTGCTGCTTAAGAGAGCCTGTTTATATTAAAAATTTATTGAAGTTTTAATTGATTATACCGTATCTTAGCGGAAGCTGCAATGATAGTAGTTAAGTTCCGCTGCGATAAACAGAGGAACTATATCTTCTAAAAAGTTTGCTAAAAAAGCAAACTTTTTGAGAAGAATAGTATATCCATTGAGGGCTAATTTTTATATAAACAATTTAAAATCATATTTGTTCTTTAGTTCTTCAATCTTACCAAAATACAGTTTTTCCTGTTTTTTCGAAACCAATTGAGATTGAAGTTTATTTCTAACCTCTTCAAAAGATAGTGGCATTTCATCTCTTCTTCCTGTTCTTTTTATAATGTGATATCCAAATTGAGTTTTTACAGGCTCTTTGCTGACTTCATCTTTGCTTAACGCAAAAGCTGCATTTTCAAATTCAGGAACCATTTTTCCCCTTGTAAAGAATCCTAAGTCGCCTCCCTTTTCTTTTGATGGGCACATAGAATATTCTTTTGCTGCATCTTCAAACTTTGTACCCTCTTCTAATTGGGAAATAATTTTTTGGGCAGTAGACTCTTCTTTCACAAGAATATGGCTGGCCTTAATTGACTCGGGCTCTTTAAATTCCTGTTTATTTTCTTCATAGTATTCCTTCATTTCATTTTCACTTACTGATGCTGTACTTAGAAATTTATTTATGGCATATTGTTTTAATAAATTCTCCTTTGCCCGCTCAACTTCTTTGGTAAAAACATCTTCCTTATCAAGTCCTTTTTCTAATGCATCTAGGTAAAAAAGCTCTTGTTGTGCTAACTGACTCACTAGCTTTTTAACTCCCTCTGGATTATTAAATTGAGAAACAACTTTAGGATCAACATTTTTTAATAATTCTTCTACATCCTTTCTTGTTATTTCACGTCCTTCAACTTTAGCAAATACTTGATTATCATTCATAAGTAACTATCTCCTTTTTTTAGTATAAGGCTATGATAACAAAATATGTGCTCTCTGTCCAATTTGGATTGCTTTGGGGGGTGTGTAACAAATGTGAAGAAAAATATTCCATAAACTAAAGTTTCGCAGTTTAGAGCCTGTAAATACTCCTCGGGGCCTTTACAAAACTCGCTTCGCTCAAACAATGCTCTCCCTTTCCTCGTCGTATTAACAGGCTCTATTACTTGCTTCACAATGTTTCTTCCATATTTTTCTTCACTTAAATAATATGCACCCTTGTTTGGGGTGCAAGATATTTTTAACACATTTATTTATGCCAAAGCTAATCCTTAGATAAAGTTAACTCTTATATAATTAGCCCTTGATTGTATTAATTATAGTTTTAAAATTCACTTTCTGACCACTATATAAAATCATACCCTTGTAAATTCTTGCTGACAATACAATTGTACCAATAGAAAATAAAATTAGTATTAGGGCTGAGATTAAACCACTTATAAGTCCAATATTTCCTACAATCAAGTCGATAGGTGTACTAAATGGTGCTGTGAATGGAACATACCTTGCTACTTCTATTATATTTTCTCTACCTAAAGCAGATGACAGATAACAAGTTAGCCAACTAATTATAATTGGAAACTGATATAAGCTTTGAGTAGAAGCTGCATCCTCAGGCCTTGAAACCATACATCCAGCTAACCCTGCAAGTACGCAATAGAATAAAAACCCTACACTAAATATAATAAATGCTAAAATTATGGCAGGAATTGATAGTGCTGTTTCTCCCATAGTATCACGAAACATTTCAATTATAGTTACCACAGAACTTTCATACTCTGGGTAAATAGATCTTGCTAATGCATTTCCTCCATATAGCCCTGCTATTCCAGCAATAATCCAGGATAAAAACTGAATTACCGCCACAGAAGAGATAGCTAATACTTTTCCAGTAATCAATGCATATGGATGCACTGTTGTTATTAAAGTCTCCACCAATTTTGATGTCTTTTCTGTAGAAACCTCTTTACTTATCGTCATACCATGGAATAACAACAGAAAGTACAAAACAAGACCAAAAAGCATTGGTGCAATGGTTTTCATCATAATAGCAAAAAAACTGGTATCTTGGCCAACTTCGCTGTAGGAAGTAACAATGGGGGTCATAATCATGGTCAGCTTTTCTGGTGTAAGACCTACCTGGGTCATTTTGTTTATATTAAATGCTTCTGACATCATCTGTAGAAGAATTTCAACATTCCACTCAGAAACAGGTGAGCCCTCTTTTATTACTCCCTCCATTTCATATCTGTCGCCACTAACTGACACAATTACAACTATGCTATTATTGAATTCTTTCGCATACTTTTCAATTACCTGTTCACTGGATAGATTTGCAACGCTTTCAAAGTTAATATGTTTAAACCGCTGGTCATCTATTCTTTGCAAATAGCTTGAATAATCAGTCTCTTCAAATCCACTTTGATCAAGAACGTACACCTTTTCAATAGGAAATTGTTCATCATCTATTTTGTCAGGTTTTGCTGTAAAAACACTTATTATGACAATGCCTGCAATTAACACTAATGCAACTAATATAGACACCACCTGAAAACCCTTTTTACTCACAGATTGGTGGAGGGTAAATTTATAGACATCCGTCCATTTTCTAAAATTATTTTTCATTAACTGACCCCTCCTTTACGGTTTTTGCTATTTTAAATAATTCCTTCATAGCTATTCTATTTCCATTATGGAGTATCAACGTTTCATAAACCCGGGCTACAAATCTAAATAACAATACTATTGAAATAATTTGAACTATTATGGATGATATAACAAGTAAAACAGAGGTTTTCCCTAATATTACAGCTCCTGGCATAATAAATGGAGAAGATAGCGGGAATATAAGAGCAAAGTATACAAATGCATTCTCTCCTGTTCCCATAAGTGTTCCTGCAGCTCCCATGCCAACATAGGCGCCAATCAAACTTGTAAAAGTAAACATGGTTAAGCTCTCACTTACCTCCTCTACTCTACTTGTAGTAGCTCCTGCTAATCCTGCAAGGGTTGCATAAAAAATAAATCCAAGGGCAATTATTAGTAAACATATTATAATTTTATCAATTCCAAAATTATTAATAACATCTGGATTTATATAATCTTTAAGGATGTTTTCCCTTCCTGGGTTTATATAATGACTTGTTATGCTATTGGAGATAAATAGCAATATAATTATAAAAACAAACTGAATTAATACTGCACTGAGCATAGCAAGTATTTTTCCTATAATAATAGCTAAGGGTTTTATAGATGTTAGCAAATGCTCAATTACCTTAGAAGACTTTTCTGTCACAATTGAAGTAGCAATTTTTGTACTTGCTGTCATATTTACCATCAATATAATAAATAATATTCCATACAAAAGCCAGTAATCATTATATGAAATTGAGGTATCTTCTAAAATAATTTCCTTTCCTTTAGAGTCTACAGTATAAACTCTAGTTCCTACTTCTGATTTTATAACTTCCAGCTGCTCATCTGAAATATCTACATTATCAATAATGATCTGTTCAAAAGATTCCATTACAGCATTCCCTAAAAGCTCTAGCTCGGTATTTTTAACAATTCCACTACTTGCTTTTGTAAAATGTAGAAAATACATTCCCTCATCTTTGGTTATTTTAAGTGTAACTGCTGGTTCATCATCCTTTTCAATCTGTTCTAATACATCATCATATTCCTTATTTTCAGTAATAAACTTTAAATCATTAACTGCTATTTCTAGGTTAGATACCTTAGTAAAGTCTATATCTGTAATTTCAGTTTCATTATAAACATAAACAGTTTGTATTTTAATTAAACCTTCCTCTTCTACATTATCACCTATAACCAAATTCATAATGGGAATAAGTAAAATTGAAAAGGTAACAAAAATAATAAATCCGATAATAAATGCCTTGCTTTTCAATGTCTGTTTTAATGTAAAAGCAAAGACATCTCTCCAACCAGATATACTACTCATCTTCATGAACACTCCCCACCTTTTCAATAAATATTTCATGTAATGATGGTTCACGAAGTTCAAATTTCACCACCGGAATTTTTTCTTCAATTAATTTAGCCAGCAATGACATTGCTTGATCTTCACCTTGCACTTTTATATGGTATTCACTTGGAGTTTTGTTTTGTATTTTAAGTCCAAACATAGAAATATAGGATGCAATATCCTTTTCACTCTTTATAAACAGATTTACTCTCCCATATCCCTTCTTTATCTCATTTAAATTGCCCTGAAGTACCGTCTTTCCTCTATTGAGTATAATAATATCAGAACAAAACTCTTCAATAGTAGGCATCTGATGGCTGGACATTATGAGATATTTGTCCTTTGCTATTTCTCCTCGTATTATTTCTTTGAACAAATCTGTATTAACAGGATCTAGTCCGCTTAAAGGCTCATCTAATATTAAAAACTTAGGATCAGCAATTAATGCTGCCATTAGCTGTATTTTCTGTTGATTTCCCTTTGATAACTGTTCTGCTAAATTAGCCTTCCCCTTGCCTTTACCTTTAGTCTTTGGCGGAAAAATGTACTCTTCTACTAAAAGACGCTCTGACCAATGTTTGATTTTCTCCATTGCTTCTTTTTTCTGAACATTCCGTAACTTTGCAAAGTACAATAATTGATCTAAAAGAGAATACTTTGGATACAGTCCCCTTTCTTCTGCTAGATAACCAACACTCATATTAACAGCATCAAAGGGCTTTCCTTCCCATAAAACTTTTCCACTGTCATAGGCTAGCATACCGAGTATGACACGAATTGAAGTTGTTTTTCCTGCTCCATTAGTACCAAGAAGCGCAAAAACACCCGGTTTATCCATTTCAAAACTCAAATTATCTACAACAACCTTTTCTCCATATTTCTTTGTTAAATTTTGAACAATTAAAGACATTATCTCCCCTCTTTTCTTTAACTCAATATTTATAAAATAATTATACCATATGATAATATTATCGGATAATGGTATTAATTATCTTTAACTAATATTATAATGCTAGGACAAATCAGCAAATACCCAAAACCCCTAATTACCCAGAATTTAGTATTAAGATTATTTAAGTCTCCCAATCCTTAGTTCTGAATCCCAAATTCTCTTATAATCTTTAATCTTTGATATAACTTGATTATATCAAAAAAATTTGCTAAAAAACAGACTATTCTAGATGAATTATTTAGTGGAATGTTAACATAGGAGCTTTAGGTGGAGGCTCTACTCCAGTTGTAGATTATAAGAGAACGTGGAAATATTATAATTAGATAAATAAGAAAGTGGCTTCATTCTTCATTAGAGTCTAGAAGCTATTTTAATGTTAAGTACGGGGCTTATTTGACATCAAATAAGCCCCTAAGTGAAAATTTAATTCTCAGCATTCTCAAATTACTAAAACACTAAGAAATAATATGTATCTAATCCTCTAAAATATCTATTAGAAGTGCAATCATTGTAGCAGCTTCCGCTCTTGATGCATTTGCCTTTGGATCAAATACATTATTACCTCTACCAGTTATGATACCTGCATTTCGCATAGCATACACTGCTGGTTTTGCATATTCTGATATTTGGTTGTCATCTGCAAAATCCAACTCTTCACCATTTTGAAAGTCATAGTTTACAATATTTTCAGCATATAGTTTAATCATTACTGCCATATCTTGACGTGAAATATTTGCATTTGGATCAAAATTCCCGTTGTATCCTTTAACAATGCCCTTTTCATAAGCCCACTGAACTGCTCCATTAAACCAATCTGTTGAATGCACATCTTCAAAAACAGATTGTTCATAGACACTTAAATCAGCCTGTGCAAGATTTGCAAGTATTTGTGCAAATTCTGCTCTAGTTACATTATCGTAAGGTGCAAATATTCCCTTACTCTTACCAATTATAATGTTTCTTTGTGCAAGTAGATTTACAGACTCTTCATACCATCCTGATACATCAGAAAAGAATATTTTATCACCGTCTGAACCTGGCATTTCTTCAGTTTCCTGCTCTATTACATCTTCATCTATAGGCTCTTCAGTTTCTTCTGTTTCTTGTTCAGTTTTCTCTTCTGTTTCTTGTTCAGTTTTCTCTTCTAATACAGGTTCCTCTGTAGGCTGTGGAGTAGATACAATTCTTCCCCCACCACTTCTAACAGGTGTAGGTGCAGGTGGCTCTGGATTAACTACATCATCTTTTTCAAATCGTATGTTGTCTAAATATAATCTTCCTGCAAAGTAAGTATAATCGTCTTCCGCAAAAATAAGAATCATATTGCGCAATTCCATGTCATCTTCAATTCCATTAATATGTCTTATTGACATTTTAACTTCATAATGATATAAATCATCTTCTGTCAGTACTGCTTCATCATCTAAAGCTGTAAAATCAATTTTAAAGACATCTAAAGATTGGGCCCACCAGCCAGCATCAGGTGGCTGAAAAACAACATTAATTGCCATGGATCCGTGATCAATACCACGAATTGGATCTACGTAGAGGTCAAATACTACAAAGTCATTTTCTCCTCGGACCATTCCACCTTTCCACAACTCCAAACGTGGTGCAGATGCCCATCCATCAGAAGGCTTAACTTCAGGGTAAGCAAATTCCCATGAAATAGCATTAGAGCCATTAGCCTCTTCAATTGTTAGTGCTGTTTTTACCCCAGATTCAGGGTTCCAATCCCATCCTTGACGAGTTCCGTCTTCAAAATCTGATGGAAGTTTTGATTCACCTTTTGGGTCGTGAATTACTGGTATTTCTACAATAGTTCCTGAAACTGTTATACTATCTATGTAAATAGTATCTGCTCCTTCTGTCCCTATAAACAATATAATGTTTGTCAATGTATTATCATCAGGATCCATTGCTATTACCTCAAGTGAAGGAGAATCATCTTTGGTAATAGTTAAAACAGCTCTATATTTATCTCCAAAAACTTCAAAATCATCTTCTGTTAGCTGAATTGCCCTTACAGGATTTGCCCAACCTGCTGCCGGACCTTGTGGAACCGCTGCAACTGATACAGTTGAAGGTGATTCAACCAAAATGACAAATGATATTTCTTCTCCTCCTAAAATATCAACTTCCTGCCCCCAATTATCTGATGAGATACGAGCATTGGCCCAGAAGTTTCCATCCGAGATATCATTACTTTGATCTAATCCTGAAATTCTAAGTGTATTATCAACATTGGCTAATTCTATGGTATCTATGGGACTATCTGGATTTACAACAAACCCCTGGGTAGTTTCATTTTCAAAATCCCATAAAACCTTAGTAAAAGCCTTTCTATTAATTGGCTCATATTCAATCCCCTTAATACGTGCACGTACGTATTCACCAGAAAGACTTAATTCTTTTATAGCCCATACCTGATCATCTCCAGGGTCAAGGGAAGTAGCTTCTGTTTTATTTAATTCAAAAGGAGTAAATGAACCTGAAATTTCATTTTTATTAGTTAAAGACCAGTTAGTCCAACTGATATAATTTTCATTTAAAAACTCAATCCACACATCAGCTTCATCTAGATATGGTCCCCCGTCACCTGTTGCCTCACTAACTCCCCACTCGGTAGCAAATACAGCAACTCCATTTTCCAGTGCATAACGAGCATTGCTCATTACATTATTCCTACTTGAATTTGGAGTATCAACAGGATAACTATCATTTGACGGCATATGTGTTCCTGTGTAGAAATGAACTGTATACATTATATTTTCAGCATCTATAGGATCATCAGCTGATAAGTCTGGTCGTTGACTCCAGTTTGGATTCCCAACAATAATAATGTTATCTCCTTTTTCACGAAGCATTTCTACGATAGGTTCTGCATATTCTTTTACAGCCTGCCATCCCTCTTCATTGTTAGGTATTCCAGGACCACCGCTGCTATTAGGACTTGGTTCATTAGCAAGCTCCCATATTATGTAATGATTCTTTTCATGGTCTTTATAATATTCCGCAAGTTCTTCAAAGAAATCATATGCTCCTGAATAAATTTCAGCTCTAGGATCTCCTGGCGCATGAACATGCCAGTCTACAATTACATACATATCATGTTCAAATGCCAGTTCTATTCCTTTATAAACCAAGTCTTTAACGCGTGGATTAGTAGCGTATCCATTTTCTCCAACATACATAGCAAGGCGTATAACATTTGACTCCCAATCATTTGCCAATGCTGCAAAAGCATTTTCATTTACTATTTCGCCAAACCATTGAAGTCCGTGAGTACTCATTCCACGAAGTTGAATAGGAGTACCGTCTTCACCAGCTAATGTTAACTGTCCATTGTAATCAACAAGTTGCAGTGCACCAGCCTGTGAAGGTTTTCTTACTGAATCATTTCCAAGAAGATGTTTAAATTCAATTGGATTTGGATCTTCTTCTTTTTCATATGATCCAAAAGCTATATTGTCAATATATACTCTTCCTTCAAAATCACTTTCATTATTTGCAAAAATAAGAATCATATTTCTAAGGAATGTATCATCTTCTATTGAACTGATATTATTAATATCTATTTTTGCACTATAGTAATATAATCCCTGGTCAATTTGCTCTGCACTATCTAAATCTTCAAAATCAACTATTAAAGGTCTTGGGGCTTGAACCCACCACCCTGCTGTTGGAGGCTGGAATATCAAAAAAACTTCTACTGAACCTTGAGTTACATTTGCAGGCTCAATATATAAATCAAAAGAAACATAGTCGCTATCCCCTCGAACTAAATCATCTTTCCAAACATCCAACCTTGGAGAACCTTCCCATGCTTCATCAACAGCTTTATATTCCCAAGAAAGAGCCATTGAACCATTTACCTCTTCAAGAGTTAATGGCTCATCAATACCTGAATCTATATTCCAATTCCATCCCTGTCTTGTGCCATCTTCAAAATCTGATGGTAAAACTGCTTCTCCAATTGGTACCTCTTCTAAATTTGCAAAACTATAGTTTGAGCAAAAAAACGTTTGAAACAAAGACCATACCAACATAAAAACACATAGCATAGCCAATGTTTTTTTTGAAAATACTTTTAACACCATACTAATCCCCCTATTATAATTTTTTTAAATGCTGTTTCAAGATTTGTAATTTATAAATCCCCCCTAACGAAAAACTAATAGCCAAAGCACAACATATGATTAAAAGTATAAATATGAAAGAGTGTCTACTAAGGAATGTCTTAAAATAATACTTCCACTTTTCACTTATACTATTTTGCATAAAACAAGGCCTTTAGTGTAATAATGGTAGAAGTTATATTTTAAGTCTTCCTAATCACATGCATTTTTGGGTAATCACACAATTTGCAAGCGCATTAAATCAAAAGCTTATATTCTAATAAAGTATTTTTAGAATAGTTAGCCCAATAAAAAGACCACTAACTTGCACATGTTTAAATGTGTAGAATTTTACAAAGACTAGTTTAAAGATAATTTTGCAAAGACTATTAGCATCTTGTACTCCAAGTAACATTATAACATTATATTACTTTAATTTTCAATAAGTAATAGGGATTATTTCATATCGCAGCGGAAGCCGCAATCATAGTAGTTAAGTTCCGCTGCGATAAACAGAGGAACTATATCTTCTAAAAAGTTTGCTAAAAAAGCAAACTTTTTGAGAAGAATAGTATATAATTTGCCTGGTTATAGACAATTTATCACTTGAAATCCTTCATATGTAGGTAGTGCATATATTTATGTGCCCACACTTATTATGTTTACTTTGTTTTTTTTACAGGTATTGATATATAAAAAACAGTACCCTTATCTTTTCCTTCTTCAAACCACATTTCCCCACCAAATTTCCCTTTAACGGTAGAATAAGACAAAAGCAAACTTAATCCTGTTCCATTCTTTCCTTTTGAAGTAATCATATGTTTAAATATTTCATCTTTAATACTATCGCAAATTCCCTCTCCATAATCTCTAATTTTAATTTTAACAGAATTTCCTTCTAAATATATATTTAGATCTACAAAATGTTCCGTGTCATCTTTTTTGTGGTATGATTCAATACCATTAACTAAAAGATTATCAATTATTTTTACTAAACTAGTTATGTCTCCTTCTATTTTTGTTTTAGTGTTGATGTTTGTTTCAATGTTTAAAATACAATTATCAAGTTTAATATTATTTTTCTTAATAAAATTTACTCTGTCTAAAAGCTCTTCTATTGTAAACTCCTTTGTTATATTGCAGTTCAACTGGGTCGTTTGTGATTTTATAGTAGAAATAACTTTTGACATATATGAGTTAAGTTCTTGTAATCTGTCGTTCCATATTTTCATCTCATTTGAAATTTCAATACGATCTTCAATAGTTACATCAGGATCTTCTAAAGCTTCACGATGTTCCTTAATTAAACTTTCCCAAGCAGTATAAATCCCCGATATTGACATTATAGGTGACATAAGATTGTGTGAAATACCTCCTACCAGCTGACCTAATGAAGATAATCTCTCACTTTCTAGTAAAATTTTTTCCATTTTTTCTTTTTCTATTATCATAAGAGCTCCTCTTAATGTGTTACTTATTTGTCCCCTTAAAGCTTCAAATTCAATAACTTCATCATTTTCAACTTCAACACATAAAAAGCCAAAATTGTCTTTATCAAAATATAAGGGGTTTAATAGATATATAAATTCTCTGTCATTTGGCAAATAACAATTAGGCATTAAATCCTTTGTATTAAAATATTTTTCATTATCCTTTATTTCAACTCTCTCACAATCATTAAATGCATATATAAGTTCAGATTTTTCTGGAACATTGAAAGATTTTTTTAGCAATAGTTGCTCGTGATATGTAATTGCACCTTTAGAGTATTTTGAAATAAAGCAACTTCTTAAATTACATTTTTTTAAAACGTCGGTGATTTTATCAAATAGTTCATTTAATGAATATGATTGAATTCCACCATGTATAGATACCTGTGGTACAAGCCTTAAATATGTATTTGATATTTCATCTATACACCGCTCTCCCTCACAGCCACATGACTGTCTTTTAACTAAAACAGCTGGAAACTTTATAGTATCCTCCGTCTTTTCCCCGTCAATTTTATCAATTAGTGTTTTAACTGCACCATAACATAATTCTTCAAAGGGCTGCCTTACAGTTGTAAGAGGAGGTATTGTAAGTTTTGCATTAATTGAGTCATCAAAACCACATATAACACTTTTTTTAGAAATATCAAAGTTATATTTATCAGCTAAATCACCAATAGCTTTTATACTTCCAAATGCCATATCATCATTTGAAAAAACAATTGCATCATAATCAATCTCTTTTATAATTATATCCTTCATTATTCTATGACCAGATTGAGAACTAAAATCACCCTCAAAAATAATGTCATTATTAACACTTATACCTTTTTCTTCTAAGACTTCTAAATAAGCTTCATACCTCTCTATTGCTTCAGAGTTATTTTTAGGTCCTGTTACAAAAGCAATTTTTCTATAGCAATGGTCTTCAATTAAATGTCTTACTAGACTTTCCATTCCCTTTTTATTATCTACCATTATATTTGTGACATCTGGTGCTATTCTTCCTATTGATACTATAGGTATACCATCAAATCTTTTCAGAAATTGAACATACTGATCATCATCTATACAATCTGATATTGAAGATGTAACTATTAATCCATCAATTCTGTTTTTATCTACAAAACCATATACAATGGTATGTTTTTCATCATCATCCTTTTGTGAATTTAAAAGTTTTCCTTCATATACTATTAAATTGCAGTCTAAACTCTTAACAGCTTTTTTTATCTTTAACCATAAATAAGTTAAATAGTTTCCATCCAGACAATTAATTAAAAGTCCCAGTGTTTTACGCTTTTTCATGTTCTCCTCCTGGTAACTGTATTATGGACTTCTTTTGAAACGCACTAAACCTATATTTTTACTTTATTTTTTTCACAGGTATTGATATATAAAGCTCAACACCCCTACCCTCAACTTCTTCAAACCACATTTCTCCACCAAATCTACCTTTTATAGTGGAATAGGATAAAAAAAGGCTTAAACCTGTACCATTTTTACCTTTTGAAGTAAGCATATGTTTAAATATTTTATCTTTAATGTCATCAGATATTCCGCTACCATAATCTCTAAGTTTAAATATAACTGAATTTCCATCTGAATATATTTTCATGTCAATACGATAAGCATTTTCATCTTTTTCTTTATATGACTCAACTCCATTAACTAAAAGATTATCAATTATTTTTATTAAACTGGTTATGTCTCCTGATATTTTTGTTTTTATGCTAATATCTATTTCAATATTTAAAATACATTTATCAAGCCTAGTATTATTACTCAAGATAAATTTTATTCTGTCTAAAAGCTCTTCTATTGTAAACTCATTTGTGATATCTGAATTCAACTCAACAGCCTGTGACTTAATAGTTCCAATTACTTTTGACATATATGAGTTAAATTCTCTCAATCTGTTACTCCACATTTCCATTTCATCTAAAATTTCTATATAATCTTCCTTTGTTACCTCAGAGTCTAGTAAGGATTCCTCATACTCATTTATAAGACTCTCCATAGCAACCTGAACCCCTGATATTGACATAATAGGAGACATAAGATTGTGAGATATTCCTCCTACCAGCTGACCTAATGAAGATAGTCGCTCACTTTCAAGCAAAACGTTTTCCATCTTCTCTTTTTCCTGCATTAAAAGTGCTCCTTTTAACATGTTACTTACAAAACCCCTAAATGACTCATATTCAACAAGATCATCATTAACAATTTCAAGGCATATAAAACCAAAATTATCCTTATCAAAGTATAATGGATTTACAAGATATATAAATCTTCTATCTTTTGGCAAGTACCTCTCAGGGACTATGTCCTTTGTATTAAAATACCTATCACTATCTTTTATCTCAATTCTTTCATTATTGTAATAAACATATAAAAGTTCAGATTTTTCTGGAACATTAAAGGATTTCTTAAGTAAAAGTGAGTCATTATATGTAATTGTACCTTCAAAATATGTTGCAATAAGACAAGTTCTCCAGCCACTTTTTTTTAAAGTTCTTGTTATTTTATCATAGAGATCATTTAAAATATATGTCTGTGATTGTGTATGAAATATGGCTTCCGGCACAAGCCTTAAATACTTGTTTGAAATTTCGTCCAAAGCGCTCTGTCCTTTACACCCACAAGATTGTCTTTTAACCAAAACAGCTGGATATGTTAAAATATTTTCTGTTGTTTTTCCATCTATTTTTTCAAGTAGCGTTTTTAAAGCTCCCAGACATAATTCTTCAAGAGGCTGACTTACTGTTGTCAAAGAAGGTTCTGTCAATTTAGAGTTAAGGGTATCATCAAAACCACATATAACATTTTTTTTTGAAATATCAAAATTATATACCTTAGATAAATCATTAACAGCTTTTAAAGCTCCTAATGCCATATCGTCATTTGAAAAAACGGCTGCATCATATTCAATCCCTTTATGAATTATTTTCTCCATTATTTCACAACCTGTTTGTGAATTAAAATCACCTTCAAATATTATGTTTTCATCTACATCAATTCCATTTTCTTCTAGTACTTCTAAGTAGGCTTGATACCTTTCTATAGCTTCAAAGTTGTTTTTAGGGCCTGTTACAAAAAGGATTTTTTTATAACCATGGTCTTCCACTAAATGTTTTATAAGACTTTTCATTCCCTTTTTATTATCAACTAATATACTTGTAAATCCAGGAATAACTTTCCCAATCGATATTAACGGTATCCCTTTAAATCTTTCCAGAAACTGCATACATTCCCTATCATTTAAATTATCTGTTAGAGCAGAAGTCATTATTAGTCCGTCGACTCTTTTTTTGTCAATAAAACCATATATAATAGTATGTTTTTTATCTGATTGTGTATAATAGTTTATAGCTCTTCCTTCATACACAATCAAGTTACAGTCTAATTTTTCAGCAGCTTTTTTTATCATCAGCCAAAAATATGTTAAATAACTGCCATTTAAACAATTTATCATAATCCCAATAGTTTTACGTTTTTTCATCTTTGCCTCCAATAATACCGTCTCTCTCACGACTTTTCAAGGCTTTTAATAGAGCCTGTAATGAAATAGTAGTGGAAGTTATATTTTCAGTGTTCCTAACTTGGCAATTCCTTTTAAAATATAAAATTACTTTACACTATAAATTTTATCGGAAGATTTTATAGTTTATTTTAGCCAACTTGATACTACTGTTAAAATAACTATGGAATAATAGGTAGCAATATTATATAATTAATTTAAGGGTTTTTTAAGTCTTAAATTCAAGCTGGTTTAAAATTGAAATCTTCTATTCTCACTTCATAGTCAATTTAAAAATTTACAGCTTATTTGCCCCCAACTTATAGAATAGATTCTAATTTTTTTACTGATAAATTTACTGCATTCTACAAATAATATTTATGGAGATGAGTATATGATTAATTTTTTCAAAGTAAAAGTTTGTATTATTTTAATTGCTATACTTCTTTATACACTTACTATATATCCTCTTGAAGAAACAAGTGCTAAAGAATCAACTAAAACTATTGGAAACTATGAAATAATAAATCCTTATAAATCGGTTAATTGGGATGTTTATGGGCAGTATAAAGCTAACTTTCACTCTCATACCACCGAAAGCGATGGAAAAAACTCTCCTAAGGAGATGATAGAAAACTATTATCTTAAAGGCTATGATATTTTAGCAATTACTGATCATGATTTTGTAAGTACCACATGGGATAGAAAAGATAGAAAACCCGACCATTACCTGACCACTAAGCGCCTAAACGAAGTCAATGTAGGTTTTGGTAGAAATGGAAGAGGTATGATAAGTGTACCACTTTCTAATGAGCAGTCAATGCCTATTGATCATTTAAACACTTTCTGGTGCAATTTTAATAATAGTTATGGTGCAACACTTGAAAGTAATATAGCTCAGTGTGAAAAACTTGGAGGGATATCTCATATAAATCATCCTATTCCTAATCACACTAAAAGATATATCGACCTATTTTTAAAGTATCCTTCTTGCGTAGGAATTGAAATTCTAAATTGGAAACACGGCAATAAAAATAATTTTATAAATAACTGGGATAATATTTTGTCAAATACCATGCCCCATCGTCCAGTTTGGGGGTTTTCAAACGACGATAGTCATTCTTTAGATGAAGTAGGAGTCAACTTTAATATTATGCTCATGCCAAAAAATACAGAAAAAAACATAAGGTTTTCAATGGAAAACGGTACATTTTATGCAGTTACCTTATATGTGAAATATGGTCACAAAACAACTCCCCACTCTAAGAATTCCTATCCTGTAATAAAGAACATATCAGTAAATGATGATATGAATACAATAATTATAACAGCAGAAAATTATGACACAATTGAATGGATCTCAAATAATAAAGTTATTGAGTCAGGTCATAGAATAAATTTAAATAATTATGAAAATGAGATTGGAAATTATATTCGTGCACAAATCAAGGGGCCCGAAGGATTAAGCTATACTCAACCCTTCGGGATAATTAAGAAAAGCAATATAGTGTTAGGGGATATTAACGGTGATGGAGTAGTAAGTTCAACTGATTACATCCTATTAAAAAAACATCTTAACGGTAAGGATGGATATATTTTAAAAGGCGAGAAGCTCTTAGCTGCCGATTTCAATAATACTGGAAGCGTAAATTCAAGCGACTTGACATCTTTAAAAAGGTATCTTCTTAGATCAAAATAATGCATTATTTTATTACATTGAGCTTCTAATGACAGCTTGGTCCTCCACTTCCTCCACCAAATCCTCTTTGAGTACTTTGAGGTGGAATAAAGCTTCTCACTTCATCCTTTATTATATCAATATTTATGTTATTTGTATCCTCTACTACTTTTACATACCCATGTATCATTCCCATCCAACAGCTAAATGAAAAGTCTCCTTCAGGAATAAAAGTAATTTCATTAACTCCATAATCAAGTCTTATTCTTGCATTATACTCGGGGAAAACAATTATACTGTTACAGTAATTAGCTTCATCAACTATCAGTTCCCATTTCGTCTCTATACCCCTTTGCAAAACTACTATTGCAGGTGAAAACTCAAACTCACCAACCTCTATTTTTACATACTGTAGATCGCCTTTGATTTCACCAACAGCTACTTCATTAAGGGGTATTAAATTTTCACCAAGTAAACCATCTCTATTATCAATATCAGCATCCGATACACTTCTTATATCCTCAACTACTCTAATATTGCTGCTAATCATTCCCATCCAGCAGGTATATACTAAATTTCCTTCCTCCTCAGGGAAAAACTCAATTATGTTTTCTCCAGGTTCAAGCCTCTTTCTTATGTTGTATGCAGGAATAGTAACAGGATTATTGCATCCATTAAGATCACTTGTTTCTGCATTTATAATCCACCGTACAGGTATACCCTTTTGAACTACTATAGGTGTATAACTTCCAGATCTCATCTGAGTAGTTACTACCTGTATGTCATCTCCAACTAAAGCTACATTACCTGAAGCGCCCGTGGCAAATGATATCCCCGATAAGCTCAGTCCTCTGCTGACCATAACAACACCTAAAATCATAACAAGAAGAGCACTTACCCTCATCATTTTATGGGTAAATTTGCTACTTAATAATGAACTTATAGCTCCAAAACCAAACATAAGAGGTACTGTCCCAATACTAAATAAGAACATTGACAATGCCCCTCTGACAAAACTTCCTGTTCCTAAAGCATAAAGCTGCATTGTCTGCAAAGGTCCACAGGGCATAAATCCATTTAATAACCCTATATATAAAGGCCCTCTTTTACTTTTGTTGTTAAAAATTTTATTTCCTATTGATTTTGGCATCCTGATATTAAATTTTCTAAGCCATGGAAAAATATTTAGCATATTAAGTCCCATAATAACCATAAATACTCCAGCAAATATTGCTACCGTTCCCTGAGCTGTTCCCGAAAAGCTAAGTACCGAACCAACTCCTCCCACAATACCACCTATAACAGTATATGAAATAACCCTTCCTGCATTATATAGAATACTTGGCTTTAGACTTGAAAGTTTTTTATTACACTTATTATTGCCATGTGATACACACTGGGAAAGATTTATTCCTCCGCACATTGCTATACAGTGTAATGAAGTAAGAACCCCAACAATAAATAATATTCCATAACCCATAGATTCATTTATTTCAGGTATAAAGTTAAAACCTATTGTATGTTTTACAATAATATATAGGGAAAAAATTATTATACCTATAGCAATTAACTGATTTATGTTGAGTTTATCACTTGAAAAGTTTTCTTTATTAGCATTCTTTTTAAGCTTATCTTTTTCAACCTGATAATCAAGCTTTTCGATGGCATCACATATTTCATCTAACCCTATTATTTCCCCGTCATAAGTTACCCGCACATATGAATCACTAAAGCTAGCTTTTATTTCAACAATTCCTTCAAGGCTTTTAATGGCATTTTCTATTCTTATTTCGCAGCTAGAACAGGTCATACCCCTTATTTTAATTGCCTTCTTAATAAGATTCTCCATAAATACTCCTCCAAATATAAACTTACTTTATATACTACACATTTTTTGTGAAGATTTTATGAAGAACAGATATCATTTAGTTTTCATTTATCTTATTCCAAGACTCCACCTTCTATAAGGTGGAGTTAAGTCTACATCTGAAGCCTCGATGTTTAGCTTTATCTAAACGAGTTCACTTTGACATCACAAATTTAGGAATGCTAAAGCACATCTTCTATTATTTCACTACAGTGATTGTGCTTAATAAAAGTACTATATAATATTTTTTAAAAAAGACTGTAAGCAGATTTTTTTAGTTTCTGCTTACAGTCTTTGTGTTTCTAGTTATTGAATATTTCTTTAATTTGAATATTTGCCCATAAATAATATTGTATCATATTTTTCATCAGCAATTACAAACATAAAAGGCCTGTTTGCTACAAATTCATCTGTTTCAATAAAACCAGGTGGACTAACCCCTATCACAGTATAACCTGCTGCTACTGTTCCCTCTTCATTAACTTTTACCACAGCTTTATGTACAACACTACTTATATGTGCACCATCGACAGAAAATTCAGGGAAATCTGCGTCATATTCATTAAATGCTTTTTCTACTCCTAAGGCAACTAAACTATCTTTTAAGTCTTTACCACCATATTCAATTTCAAACCTTGGCAATTCAAGTGAAACTCTTTGTTTTCTCATTCTATTTTTAATTTCACTCCACTTAGCTACATCAATGTCTCCAATAAAATCATTTATTGAAGTCCCTTCGTCAGGAAGAATACAATACATAGCTACTTCACCATTTCCATAGGGCACTCTGACAGCCTTATATCCATCACCTTCAACAAAATCCATACTGCCTGTCTTTTTCATCATCATAACTTTTTTACTATTTCCATCATCCATATAAAAGTCTGTCTCTATAGTATTTTCAACTTTAAACTCTTCTTCCCACATTCCTTTAAAATATATTGCAGTTAAAATATATGTTATATCCTCTTCATCAATAGAACTAAGCAGTTTTTCTATTAGTCCCTCTGTAGCTTCAGAAATCCAATTGTTTATTTCATCTAAAACACCATCTTCGTCAGAAAAATCACGTAATGCAACCCATGCATTAAATATGTCTTGATTAACAGATATAAAATTCTCATTTATCCTATCAATCCATAAAGTATTGTTCCAAATAGAATTACTATTGTTAATTTTAATCTTTTGGTCAAACTGATTTAAGTAATTTAGTAAGTATTTATAACTTTGATTAACCTCTGAATCCCTAAGCCCTTCAAATCCTAAAGTTCTTTTCAATTGATCTTTAGTTTCAGAACCTGCACCTTGATTAACCATTGACAATGCAACTGAAATATTAAATGGAGAGATAAATATATTTTTATCATGGTCTTCATTACTAATATGTTTAAAAATGTCAAATGCAAATTGTCTATTTCCACTAATAAAACCTTCACTTATGCCTTCATCTATAATTTCATTGTTCTCCTCAACAGGAAATCTGTCTATCATATTTAAAATATATCTCCTAAGTAAAACACAATCGGTACTATTTATTACTCCATCTCCATTTAAATCTGCCGCAATCTCTGCAATCTCTGATGGAAATTCGTCTATTACACCTAGTACATATCTTCTTAGCAAGATATAGTCTGTAGAATTAACAACTCCATCCTGATTTAAATCTCCATAAGTTACAGAAGAAAAGTCCTTTAAATCCTTCTCTCCAAATACATTTGTTGCAAGAAAAATTGAACTTAGCATAACAAAAGCAGTAACACAACAAATTAATCTTTTTAACATAATTGACACCCTCCTAAAAATATGTTTTTATATAACCTTACTTTTTTATTGCAAATGCAGTAAAAGTAAGATTAATATTACTCTTAGTCATAAGTATATACATTAATATAACAACGAAAAATAAAGAAATAGATAAAGATTAATCTCTATAGAAAATGATTTATAGAATTATACCTTATAAATACAAGCTTATTATATCATATCGCAGCGGAAGCTGCAATCATAGTAGTTAAGTTCCGCTGCGATAAACAGAGGAACTATATCTTCTAAAAAGTTTGCTAAAAAAACAAACTTTTTGAGAAGAATAGTATGTGGTTTATATATGCAAAATTTTATGTAAATCTGGGTGCATTTAATAAATGTGTCTTCAGCCAAACCCTTATATTCCTTAATAAAATCACTATTGCACATATACATTATATTTACACCTTGGGGATCAGGTACTTGAGATCCATTTAAATCTAGGTGTACCCCTATCAGATGAATAGGAGTATTGATATTTAGGACTACGCAAGGAACCATAAAATTCTCTAGAAAATGTCCCCATTATTTATTTTATCTACAGCTTCCTTCATATTTGGTGCATCAAGCTTTCTTAATATACTGGTTATCTGCTTTTTTATAGTGTTTTCCGAACGACATAAGGTACTTACTATTTGCGTTCTATCAAGACCTTTTTCTGCTAATTCAAATATATCTCTTTCAGTAGCAGTTAAGTCTTTCAGATTTTCCTCCCTTTTAAGGCGCTTAATCTCAGATATAAGCAACTTGTTTGTAGCATTCTTTTTTATTGACCTTCTTACAATAAAAGGTATACTCTCATAATCTTCTTTATTTACAAAGTCAATAACACCCGTATCAAAAGACTTTTTGATTAAGTGTTCCTGTTCCATAGAAGTTAGCATAATAATATTAGATTTTTTATGTTTTAATATCTCGCTTGTAGCATAAATTCCTTCATAAATATTTCCATTAAAATTCATGTCCATAAGCACAAAATCAAAATCCAGTGTTTTAGACATTTCAACTGCTTCCCTTCTAGAAGTTGAATTACCTACAACCATAAAGTCATCAAATCCATGAAGAAAAGAAGTCATTGCCTTTAGCCAATTAATATCATCATCTACTAAAAAAAGTCTTATAGTTTTTTGCTTTTCCACTTATTTCACCTCATTTTATAATACTTAATGCTTCTTTAAACTAATAAAAACAGTTGTACCTTTTCCCTCAGTGCTTTTAATATTAAGTTTTCCCCCGTGCCTTACTATTACAAGATAACAAAAGTAAAGACCTAGTCCAAAATTATTTCCGCTTTCTTTGGTAGTGAAAAAAGGTTCGAATAAAAGAGAAAGATTTTCTTTTGAAATTCCTTGTCCGGAATCACTTATTAATATGCATACTTCTTTTCTATTTTCATAAGAATCAACTTTGACAAAGCCTCCTGATGGAGTTGCCTCAACAGCATTTTGAAAGACATTCTGAAGCACCTCCTTGAGGTATACTCTGTCAAAACCGACGATATGCTGTGAAGAAATGTTATTGGTAACCTTAATATCTTTATTATCAAATATAGGGTTCATTAGTAATATAATTTCTGAAATAAATTCAGATACGTTTTCTTCCTTTATTGTCAGATGGATATCACTTATTTTTCCCTGAAGGTTTTTTATCATCTGCTTCAGAAATTTCATGGAATCTTGAACAATATCAATACTTTCATCTACATATTCAGGCACTTCCCCAAGTGATAATGTAAACCGGCGAATGGTTTTCATGCACATACTTATTTTCAGAATTTCATTTTTTATCGCATGATTTACAATTGACGTACCGTATGTCTTTGCAAGCATTGATTGTTCTATTCTTTCTCGTTCTAATTTAAGCCTCAAACCCAAAAAGCCATAGCGGGTTAAGAAAAACAGTATAAATATGAAGCTAATAAAAATAAATATATCGTAATACTTCCAAAAATTATGGTAGTTTAATAATCTCATTATAAAATTAGCAAAAATCACATATACTGCAGGTGGTACTATAATTACTGCAAATAAGAATTTCTGTTTTTTCATAGTAGGATTCTTTTCCTTTATGTATGCATAAATAATAAGGATAATGGAGAATAGAATATAAGGAACTGCCCAAAGGCATAAGACTAAATATGAAAACTCAAACTTAGGATAAACATTATAAATAAAAGCTATTATTGCTGGAGGAATTGCCAGAACATACGTAGCTAAACTATTAAAAAGTGGGTAATTATTAAAAACACCTGAATAAAATATCGCATGGATCAATCCCGAATATGGGATCAAATATGTAACCATTGTTTGACCTATATATACAATAGTTATAACCTTTTCTTTTAGTACCATATCTGATATCCGGGGAACAATATAATCTCTCGTATAAATAATAATCATCAATAAAAATACCAAAAAAAAGAACACACGTAACCAATACATTTCTTTCTTTGAGGTCTTTGTATACAAAAGTAAAAAACAAAAAATAACCACTGATGCTAATCCTAATATTGCCAAACCGTCCACCCTTAAATCATTATATTTAGTAAAATCAAGTCATTTAAATAGTAATACTTATTAAACATCTTTGTTTGTCTAGTATTATATCATGAAATTAATTACATGGGTAATATTTTTCACCCTAATACCTTATTTAGGGTAAAAAAAATCACATTTAATAGCCGAGAATAGTTTAATATACTGAAACTTGAAAAATAGTACAAAAGTTTTGTTAAGTCAAGGAGGGATTTCAAAATGGATACAGGATAGTAAAAAGAGGAATTTAGATTGTAATATAAAATTATAAGGAGATGACAAAATGAAAAGAAAGTATATATCAGCACTATTAATGTGTTTCGTTTTAACTGTTTCACTTTCAATCATAGTAAAGGCAGATTCAGAATTAAATTTAATGTGGGATGGATATAATCCCTTTCATCAACCTGTTTCTACAACTTATTATTATGGTAGCGGAGATGCTAACCTTGATGGAGTCTTTGATATGGACGATGTTTGGTATGTACGGGACATAATTAGAGGTAACAAAGAAAAAAATATTATGGCAGATGTAAACGGTGATGGTAAAGTTGATATGGCAGATTTGCTACTTATGAGTCAGACTTTAAGAAACGATGGTGTTCTTCCTGGTTGGTGGAATATGCTAACTACAAGAGAACAAAGAGAAGACTGGGTAATGAAAATGCTTGCAATTTATAAAACAAATTTACAACCTGTAGATTCTGTTTACAATATTCATGAAAAACTACATTCTGATTTTTCATTTAGAAGATGGGAAAATCTAGCAAGCGGTAGTGGATTTAACCAGACTATCTTTAATCTTCCAATGTATATTGGTGAGTGTTCACCAAGAGTATTAGGAGTAACAGATTTTAATGCAATTCTTGTTGGAAATGACCCCTTAAATAAAGCTGATTGGTTATATATAAACCTAAATAATGATGCTACTGTAGTACCACTTCCTCGTGGTACCAGGTATTTTTTAAAGACAGCGCAAAATTTTTTGATTAGAGGAGATGCTCTTAACTCATATTACCAAGATTACAATTCTGAATTTATACTAACGCGTCCCACTTTTTATGAATCTACAATTATAAACTCTAAAGATAGATGGAATCCGAAAGTTTTAGATTCAGGACATATTATGTTTGAACAAAGACCTGATATATCCCAAGCACCTGATATTTATTTAATGGATTTTCTTCCTTATGATATAAATAATAGTGCTCATCCAATCACTATTGGTGATGGTCATAATGAATTATTAGATGTTCATACAAGTGAAGATGGTTCTAATTATATTATGTGGTTTGAAAAACATAGCTATAATAATCGTGATTCAGAAGTTTATTTTGGTAAAATTGATACTGAAACTAGAACTATTTCAGAAAAAGAACTTTTAGGCACATTAAATAATTCTTACGCTCAAAACACTAAGGGTCTTATTTTAACTACTCCAGATGGCAGAATACATACTTTTTTTCATGACGGAGATAAAAAAATCTTTTGGAGATTCAGAAGTGGTAGCGTATGGTCGGTAAACACTCAGATAGTTGACAATGCTAATTATGTTATTCCCAATTACTACCGAACAGATAATATGATATATATTTTCGATGCCATTGTTACAAATGATGGCAATATAGCAATAGCATGGAAATGTTCTGGTCATTTCATTAATTATAAAGAATATTCCCTTCAAACTCATAGTTGGAGCAATAAAGAAGACGTTGGCTGGATTAATCCTAGTCACATTTCACAATATTTGAAGACTTATAAAGGTCTATCTTTGGTATCAGATGGTCAAAATACCTACTTGGCATACTGGGATACAGACGGGCATATTAATTTAACTTCAAGATATCAAACCGTTCACTGGAGATTACAA
Organism: Acetivibrio alkalicellulosi; assembly: GCA_008125075.1. Classification (GTDB taxonomy): domain Bacteria; phylum Bacillota; class Clostridia; order Acetivibrionales; family Acetivibrionaceae; genus Herbivorax; species Herbivorax alkalicellulosi. The sequence goes on from VLTH01000002.1 coordinate 3,086,390, forward strand.
AGACCCCATTGGACTAGACCTACCTTAATTGATGAAAGTGTATCTGAAAATGGCGTTAGACTTGCCTCCGATGGTAAAGGTAAAATCGCTATGGTGTGGACTAGAAAAATTGGGAGTCATTTGTACCCTGTGTATACAATGAACAAAAACTCCTATAGTGCATCAATGGATAAACCAAAGATTATAAGCGTTCGTGATGGAGCTAGTGCTTATTATCCTGATATTACATTTACTAAAGATAATGACATATATGTCTATTGGTCATCAAGAAGCAACGAAGGATTAGAAATTGAGACTTATAAAATAAATGATGTTAAATCAGATCCTTCTTTATCACCTGTCTTATACTATGATTTTGACGAATTTGGTAGTGGTACGCCTGATGCTATAGATAAGAGTGGCAATAATAATACCGGTTCTAGGGGGGGGTGGCATTATTCTATCCAAGGCATAAAGAACAATGGTTATAATGCGGCAGTATATAATTCTATTACAGTTCCAAACAGCAGTTCTATAAATTTTGGCACAAAAGACTTTTCCATCTCATGTTGGGTTAAAACCAGTGAAAGAAACTGCATTATTATAGAAAAAAGAGTTTCTTCTAATGGAGTTGGTTATAGTCTTGAACTTTCTAATGGAAACCCTGTTTTGAAAGTGACTGATTCTTTTGGAAGCACTAATTATACCGCATTTTTTCATAGCGAGGCTACCAAAGTTAACGATAATGAGTGGCATTTGATTACTGTAACTATGGAACGTGCTTCAAGTACTGGAGTAAAAATTTATATAGATGGTATATTGCAAAATGATATTATGGTGGGCGAAGCCAACGCACTTTTAAGATCTGGAAATTTGGATAACACGGGTTCGCTCATTATAAACGGTGGCGTAAGTAGATCTATGAAACTTGTAGGTATTATAGATGAGGTAAGACTTTATGACAGGGTTCTTCAAAGTGATGAAATATTGAATTTATACAATGACTATTACTCTATTATAAAATTACCATTTGATGGTAATTTGAATGATGTAAGTGGAAATGGTAACGCGCCTCAGTCCACATTCGCTACATTTGTACCTGGTGCAATAAATAAAGGTATAAATCTAAATTTAAGCAATGTTTTAAGAATTCCATACAATCCAACACAAAATATTGGGACAAATGACTTTACCATTTCTTTTTGGATAAAGAGAAGTAACACAAATTTATCTAGAGAAGTAATATTTGAAAGAAGTTATGCTGGAGGCAATGGCTATAGTGTAGAAATTTGTCCTACATATGGATTAAGATTCAATATATTAGCAGTTAGTAACAGCCCTAGTTTATTCCCATCATCAAACCTTAAAAATGAATTATTTGACGACCAATGGCATCATGTTCTAATAAATAAATCTAATGAAGAGCTTCGATTTTATGTTGATGGTATTTACAAAGGTAATGCTTCCAATACATTTTTAAATCAAGCATTCTCAAGTACAAGTGATATGTATTTTGACACTAGCTCTAATTTTCAAACAAAATTTAAGGGAGAAATAGACGATTTTAGAATTTATATAAAAAAGCTGACACCATCTGATATATATGCCGATCCAAGTATTTATATAAAAGAACCACCTGAAGTTCCTATATTAATAGATGAGACATACTTTGAATTACAAACTAAAAGAGTTTCTTTAGGAGATACACAAAGTAGAGTTCTAAATATTTTTGGATCTCCTGATAGAATAGCTACAAGTGAATATGGCTTTCAATGGTATGTTTATAATAAGGACTATGCAAATTATATACAGATAGGTATCGAAAATAATGTTGTTGTTGCACTATCATCAAATGCACTCAATTTAAAAGGGGTTATTCCTTTAACTTTAAATGAGTCTGATTTTGAATTATTAAATTTTGAAATCGGAACTAGTAAAAATATAATAAAAGAATTTTTTAGTTCTTTAAAATCAGTCTGGCGAGGCCCTTATCTTGTAGAAGGTATTGAAACAAGACGAAGCTTTTTAGAAAACATTAAAACAAAGGACTTACTTATAAGGGTTTCTTATGACGAGCATGCATCAAATGAGTTATGTGCCATTCTTGTTATGAACAAAGATATATATGAAAACTCTCAAAGAACTTATCCAAATGAAGTAGTTGAAAGTCTTGAAAAAGAAGTATTTGATCTAACAAACGCATTTAGAGTACGACATGAAACAAGGGTTTTGAGTAGTCAAAGTGTTGTTATGAGTTGGTGTGATAAAGCAGCATTAGCTGCAAGAAATCATAGCGAGGACATGCATATAAGAAGTTATTATGCTCATAATAGTCCTGATGGATTAACTCACACACAAAGACTAAACTCTTCTGGAGTGATTTTCTCCCGATGTGGTGAAAATATTTTGCAGCAAGCACAGTGTGCAATCGAGGCACATGTAGCTTGGATTAACTCAGTAGGTCACAGATGGAATATACTTAACTCTTATACTCACACTGGAGTAGGATACTGTTTTGGAGATGGCAAAAGAATTTTTACTCAAAAATTCTATGAATAGTATGTAAAAATGCTTTAAGATCAGCTGAAAATATTCTTCCACTTTTCACTTTGGTTTATTTAGCATAAAATAAGTCATATAGTGGAAATTATATTTTCACATATCCAAACTTTATAGATTTATTTAAAAAGCAACTCTTTGATAACTAAATCCAAGGGTTGCTTTTTACACCTCATATTTCAGTAAGTTTTTTAAGTCAATTATTGTAATTCTACCCCCTTGATTAATCGAACTTTCATAAAGCATTTAGTACACACTCATAAAACATATATTGTATTATGCAAATACCCTCTACTTTTTATGTGAATGTAGATAGAATAGATATTCATGTAAGCTTTATACTCATGAACGTCTTTTCACTAAATCATTTGTCATATTTATTATATTATCTACAGTAAGCCCATACTCTTTAAAAACCCTATCTCCAGGTGCTGAGGCTCCAAAAGTATCAATTGCAATTATAGTCCCATCAATGCCAGTATATTTTTCCCATCCAAAGCTTGTACCTGCTTCAACAGCAAGCCTTTTTCTTACACTCTTTGGCAATATTTTGTCTTTATATTCTTCTTCAGATCCTGATGCTAAAAGTATAATCTCCGGCATACTTCTTAATGCCGCTAAGTATTCAACTGGTTAGTGTGTGGGCCTTTTCACTTCCTTCTTTACTCGGGCAGCCATATCCGATTTTCGTCTTAACGATAATCATTAAATTAGCAAAACATAATTCTGACTAAATTATTCTATGAATAATATTATAGTAAATTATATTGATATGATCTGTTATTTTTAAATTTAAGCAATATAATTAAATTGATATAATTTTATGAGCGTATATTTTTACTAAAAAGTTCAGATGTATTCAGTTTAAAAATTTATGGAGAGGAAAACATTTTAATACCAAAAACAAACTTTACTTAAATATATTGTTATATGATGAGGCAATTCATAAGTATTTTTTTAGCTCTTTTATATCCTTGTTTTGCTGATTTATTTGTAAGCGTCATATATTACCCACATTTTAAATGAAAATAATATATGAGATAATACCTTCAATATAAATTTGGAGGTGTTTTTATGTCAGAAGAAAAAAATCTAAAGATGTGGAGAGACATAGTAGAACAATTTAAAAAGAGTGGACAAAATCAAACACAATGGTGTAAAAACAACAATGTAAACTTAAGAAGTCTTAATAAATGGTATAATTATTTTAAAAAAAATAACAAAGAGACACAAGACTGGGTTCCTTTAAAAGTAGTTGAAGATCAATCAAATACCACATTTAAAATATTAAAATAGGTAATGCCATTATTGAAGTATCAGAAGGATTTTAACAGTAAACTTTTAGCTGAAGTTGTAAAGGTTATAGGTTTAACATGTTAAGTTGGGGATTTGAAAAATTTTTATAGCCTGTGGAAGTACAGATATGCGACGTGGTATTTATGGATTAGCAGCTATAGTTCAGGAATGTTTTGAACTTGATCCTTTCTCATCAAGTATTTTTGTATTCTGCAACAAAAAATGTAATTGTATTAAAATGTTGATGTGGGATCACAACGGATTTTGGTTATTTACAAGGCGTCTTGAAAAGGGAACTTTTAAATGGCCTCAAAATTCATCAAGTACTATTAATATAGATAGAAGACAATTGAACTGGCTACTAGATGGTTTATGTATTGAACAAAAACAAGCACACAAGAAAGTTAACTCAAAAGCAGTAATATAAATGCTTTAAAGAGAAAAAAATCGAAACAATTTATGTTTTTCTATGGCATTTATGATAAAAATTTGATATAATAATTACATGAAAAAATTATTAACTGACGCAGATATTATAGAAAAAACTTCAAAAAAGAACTTTCTCTACTTCAAGAGAAAAATAATTTACTTCAAGAAGAAAATGCTGAACTTTCAGCTAAGCTTAACTGGTTTGAGGAGCAATTTCGCCTCAGCCCTAAGACTGCCAAGGCACACAGGGGATAGG
>VLTH01000002.1:3091008-3142330 GCA_008125075.1 Acetivibrio alkalicellulosi
GGCTGTAGCTGCTGTAATTCCATCAGCTTTTCCAAGAACAGATATTAATTTTTCACTATTCCAAAATATATCCTTAAAATCTACAAGATGACAACCAGCACCAAAATCAGGTGCACACGCAAAACCTCCACGAGATGTTTTACCAAACAATAACATAATGCTGGATCTGCTTTTAATAAAAATCTCATGATGACTACCATAATCAGTAATATTGGCAATTTTACCTTCCCATATTTCTTTTTCTTTTCTATTTTTCATTTCACAAGTAAAAACATAACGACCTCCGAATGTAAATATAATTTCCAGTACTTTGACCACCTGATTGACAATTACCGGTAAATGTCGTAAAATCTTATTGATCGAAAACTGTTAATTTTATTATACCATTCACAGGTATTCACGATTGTATCTATTATATTACTTGTGAAAACAAAAAAAGATGAAAAAGCTGGCATTAATGATTATGAAAATAAATGATAAGCTAATCCTTCAGCTACTTTAGGGAAGAACTGAAATAACTATGACAAAGTATGGTGCAAGGTATTCATGATGGCAATCAGTTATAGGTGCGCCAAGCTTATATAAGTATAAAAGAGTTCATGTTTTATTAAGCTAAACAAATATTATAAAACATAGTAAAATAAATTTTTTTTACTTTTTTAAAATAGAAAAATTTAAGCTGTGAAATAGATCACTATTTCACAGCTTGTATAACAAAACTATAGCGGATATTTATAATTCATTTATTATTCCTAATATATAGCGCCTTAGTAAAATATAATCCGTACTATTAATTTGTCCATCACGGTTAATATCGGCTGCTAGGCGACCGTTAGGATTTGGAAATTCTTCTATTATTAAGAGTAGATATCTTCTTAAAAGTACAGCATCAGTACTATTTATTACGTTATCACCATTAATATCACCGTATTTTATTTCTGGTTCAATGATTATCGGATCTTCAATTTGCTCCTGCTTTCTTATAACCTCAAACCCACGATTTCCATTTGTATAAAACTCATCTTCTAAAGCTTCGATTTCAAAGTAAAGAATTTTATACTCGTCTTCATCATAAGTAATCATATTTTGGTCAATATTAAGGAGTATGGAATAATTCTTACCTTTTTCTATTTTTTCAATATTTACTTCTCTAATTACTTTTCCGTCTCTAGAACCTTCTCTTACTCTAAAAATACCACCCGTTGGAACATAGCTTTTATTTTCAATATTTGCAATAATGATTTCATTTCCATCTATGGTATTTCTCTCTAGTTCTAGTACCAAATCAGTATATCCTAATGTAATTATCTTCGAATTATTACTAAGATCTCTATCTACTTTATTTTTAGGTATTACCTTAATAGTATAATCTGTCTTGCTAATTTTAGAAGGAAGTCTAAATTTTGCATCAATAATTCCCGATTCCCCTGGAAGAAGAGTTTTAGTAACAGATACTGTATTTATAATTGAATCTCCCTTTAAAATTTCAACAACAAATTCATCAACTTTAAGTTCTCCCCTATTGTTAACTTCAATTTCTAAAGCAATTTCAGAATCTGGAACAACTTCATCATGACTAAAGAAAACATATTCAACTTCAACGTCATAAGATGGTTCTATCTTAACTAACATCAAGTTAGAAGCTTCCGTTCCATTATCATGCTTTACAATGCCACTATATACAACATGGTAGTTTCCTCCATCATCTAAAATGAACTCTGCATTCCCAGATATTATTTCAGTATTAATTAATTTTATAGGATTAGACCAAACATCTAGTGTATTATCATAAATCATAGTATATATTTGGGAACTTTCATCTTGTTTAGAAGTCCATACAACTGATGTATTTCCTTTTTTATTGCTAAGTATCCTAAAATTATCTGACAAAGCACCTTGAGGTTCATCAAATAGCTTCTCAACTTTGTTGTTTATAGATGTCAAATAATTTATATTTCCACCATCAAACCAAAGCAATGCTTGCTTGTTTTTAAACTCTCCAAATATAGGTTGCGAAATAATGTCTGAGCTTTCTGAAACCTTTCTTGATAGTTTTTCATTACTAACTAGGTATAATTCTCTATCATCAATTGTTGAAAGGTCATTATCAGTATCAACAATATAAGCAACACTGAATGAATCATCAATTACCCCTACATTCAATGCAGCTATTGCATTAAGGTTTTCAACTAAAATATCTGGCTTTGTGAACTTTCCACTTGTAAGTTTTGAATAATAAATTGAGTTTTTCCCTGAAGTACCCAACAAATCATTGCTATCGTTCATCACCCAAGTTACATATACCTGATCGTCAAATGCTGCAATCTGCGGAATAGTTTGCCCTAGATTAGTATTTTCTGTTATCTTATTCACATCAGTAAATTGATTGCTTTGTGTGCAAAATCTTGCAACAGATATTTCAGCAGATGCTACAACTTCTTCTATAGTAATGTTGTTGTTAAATTCCTTGTTACTATTTTGCCACACAACATAAAGATTATCTTTGTTCCCTGCTAATTGAGGATAAAAGTCAGCTGTACCATCATCTTCAACAGCCATTGGAATGCTCCATCTATCATTTAATAGATCGTATACTGAGTATAAAAGCATTGTCCTGTTCACTGAAGACCTATTCCTATTGTCATCAATCCAAACCATAACCCTCTTATCACCTATCTCATGAATAAGTGGTCGTGCATCAGGAAATATATTAGTTCCGAGAATTACAAGCTCTCTATCATTTTCAGAAATGCTTTGAGTTGCTATCTCATCGTCACTTTCATCCATAATACTTAAAATTGATATCAAATCATTTTCCCCATACCAATTTGTAGAATTATGTATATAGTCTCTAGACATAATTTCATAATTATCTAGATCATATAAATCCATTTCTTCAAAACCAAGCGCTTGAACACCACCATCATTCCTAATCAATTTCCCATCCTTATCTAGTTTTCCAAACTCAGGATAGAACTGCCACATACCTTCTGCAAAGTTATGTTTGTACTCAAAAATAAGCGCCTTTGCCTTAATATCTCCAGAACCTTTACCAGTAACTTTAAGTTCACACTCTAAAGAATCATAATCATTATATTTCTTTTCTATAAAGTCAAACTTAAAAGATATACTCAAATTTGCCTCTGGTCCAATAGTTAAGACATTAACAACACCAAGACCAGCTCCTAAAGAAAGTTTACCTATTATTTCATAGCCGCTTCGCATTTGTAGCCTTGAGTCTTCTATAAAATATCCTGAAATAGCACTATTAAGGTTAAGTCCAATACTCCCCCCAACTTCCACATATACTGGAATAAAATGAATTACGTATTGTTTTTGGAAACTTGCTTTAAATTCAACTTTTATAAAAATACCACCCTCAACACTATCTAACTTACCTCCTTTAAGGGCCCCCTCTATATATCCCCAAGTTTCAACCTTAACTTTATTTGATTTAAACTGTTCTATCAAGGGCTTAGAAGTTTTTATAGAATGAAACTCTTTGGGCAATGTTTTACACAGTTCAAATACATCTAAGTTTTCATTTAATTTCTTTTTATAGTCACCCCATTTTTTATCAAAATCGAATTGGTCTAGTCCTATTGCAATTCTTAATCTATCATTTTTTACATCAATTTGAGCAGGTATAAAATCAAGAGGTGCCTTTATTGTATTTCCACCTAGAACAGGAATATTTTCAGGTATTTTAAATGAAGTTTCTTTTCCTAATGATATTGAAAATTTCGCAGTTTCTTTAATAGGAGAAGAATAAACAATCAAATTTGTCTTCTCCATTTTCGAACTATTTCCATTTGCTGATATAACATATGCGTAAATTGGTTTTCCTTCCATAAACTCTTTCCCTAGAGCAACATTCCTGAATATACCGTCAACACTTTCTATTCTTTTATTTTTGTATCCCAAAGGATATCCATATGGAGATTGATCTTGAAATAGTACGAATTTTGAAGGAACAGCACCGTTCCATTTTGCAGTAATTTCTATAGTTGTTAGATCTTGCGATGAAACTTGTTGATTTTCATTAATTTTCTTAAAATCTTTAGATACTTTCAGCACATCATGTTGTCCCGTATTATCATTTAGAAAGACAGAAGTAACATAGAGTCTATTATTTAAACCAGCTTTTTTAAGGTAATATACTCCAAACCTTCCTTTTCTTGTATTGTGTCTGCTACGATATTCCTGATACCCATCTTTTGAAAAGTTAATATCATATGTACCTTCTACCATATCTGTCAAATTTACCTTGCCATCCTCATCAGTAAAAAAGACCTTTGAACCTATTTCTACTTTGACCCCTTCAATAGGTCTCTTGCTTTCGATATCAGCTATAAATATATAATTAACATCATCTGGAATTTCCATTGGCTCACTCATATCTATTCCATCATCAAAATCAAGGCTTTTAAAGGAATAATCGTGAGATAATGCATGTCTGTGTGCCGTCGAATCAATATAGCCCTTTATTGTAAAATTTGCAGGATTTGATTGGTTGCCAAGGAATGCAAAACTATTTATAATCTCTACACTTCCAGGTATAGTTACTGATGTTAATTTATTACCAGAGAATGCAGACGTACCTATACGAACTACACTTTCTGGTATGATAACTTCTGTCAATTGATTGTTATTAAAACCACTAAGGTATTGAACGCTTTCTGGTATGGTTACTTTTGTCAATCTATTGCTTCCAAATGCAAAGTCATTTATCCTAACTACACTGTCTGGTATGGTCACTTTTGTCAGCCTATTTCTTTCAAATGCATATCCCCCTATAGTAGCTACACTGTCTGGTATTATTACTTCTGTCATCCTATTATTTTCAAATGCACGTGCCCCTATAGTAACTACACTGTCTGGTATGGTTAATTTTGTCAATCTATTATTGCTGAAACCACTTAAACTTTGAACACTATCGGGTATGGTTACTTCTGTCAATTGGTTATTACTAAATGCTTCACTACCTATAGTTGTTACACTGTCTGGTATGGTTACTTCTGTTAATTGATTATCTCTAAATGCATGTCCCTCTATAGTAACTACATTGTATGGTATATTTACTTTTGTCAATCTATTATTACTGAAACCACTTAAACTTTGAACACTGTCTGGTATGGTTACTTCTGTTAATTGGTTTCCACCAAATGCAGCAGTACCTATAGAAACTACACTATTTGGTATGGTTACTTGCGTCAATTGGTTGCGACCAAATGCACGTGCCCCTATATTAACTACACTATTTGGTATAGTTACTTGCGTCAATTGGTTGTTATCAAATGCATATTGCGCTATAGTAACTATACCATCTGGTATTTTTACTGTTTTTAATTTATTGTCGCTAAAAGTATACATATGTATTGCAGCTACACTATTTGATATGGTTACTTCTGTTAATTGGTTGTTACTAAATGCACTAGATCCTATAGTTGTTACACCGTCAGGTATTTTTAGTTCTGTCAATTGATTACCATAAAATGCACTAGATCCTATAGTTGTTACACTGTTAGGTATGTTTAGTTCTGTCAATTGATTATGTGAAAACGCTTGGTCTCCTATAGTGATAACACCTTCATTTAGTTTTAGTGTTTTGATTTGGTTATAATTAAAAGCTTGCCTACCTATGGATTCAACACTATCAGGCAAGATTACTGTTGTCAATTGGTTTTGGTTTGAGCCGACGTCTGGGGATGCTGAGAATGCACGTTCTCCTATGCTTACAACACTTGTACCTATAGTTACTGTTGTCAATTGGTTCCCTAAAAATGCACTATTTCCTATAGTTACAACACTTTCTCCTATAGTTACTGTTGTCAATTGATTCCATAAAAATGCACTATTTCCTATAGTTATAACACTGTCAGGTATTTCTACTGTTATCAATTGGTTATTTGAAAATGCACTTTCTCCTATAGTTACAACACTTTTTCCTATAGTTACTGTTGTCAATTGGTTACCCCTAAATGCCTCTTCTCCTATAGTTACAACACTGTCAGGTATTTCTACTGTTGTCAATTTGTTATTTGAAAATGCACTATTTCCTATAGTTACAACACTGTCAGATATTTCTACTGTTGTCAATTTGTTATTTGAAAATGCACTATTTCCTATAGTTACAACACCGTCAGGTATTTCTACTGTTGTCAACAGGCTACCTGAAAATGCCCATTCTCCTATAGCTACAACACTGTCAGGTATTTCCACTGTTGTCAATTGGTTACCTGAAAATGCCCATTCTCCTATACTCGTTACTCTATCTGGTATGCTTACTGTTGTTAAGTTGTTGATTCTAAAGGCAGAAGATTCTATACTAGTAACACTCTCTGGTATCATTACTGATGTTAATCCTTTGTTCCTAAATGCACTCTCGCCTATACTTGTAACAGGATAGCCTCCTAAACTATTTGGAATTACAATTTCTTTACTTGTTCCGACATAATTGGTTATTCTTACTTGTCTATTTGTGACCCTATACTCAAAATCTGACTTTGCGAAAACTGGAATTGAGTTCTGAAAAATAATTAAAGACACAAAAAGAAATACGAAAACCAAAGATACCACTTTTTTTAATGGTATCTCTATAATTTTTTTTAACATTATTACTCCCCCTTGGATATTATTAAAATTAGAATGTAATTGTACTACATTTAATTAATTATGTCAAATTGTCTCAAGAACAAGGGGTGCGTGTAATAAATGTGAAGAAATATATTCCAGAATTCCAGAAACTAAATCTGCGCAGTTTAGAGCCTGTAAATGCTCCTCGGGGTCGAGCAAAACTCGCTATCGCTCAAACAATGCTCTCCCTTTCCTCGTCCCATTAACATGCTCTACTACTTACTTCACAATGTTTCTTCCATAATTTTTTTTAGCATGAAAAACATGCACCTAGCTTACATGAATAAATATGGGGCTGGTTTTTTAAAATCTGAAAGTTCAAGATTTAATCCAACTAAAGAAATAAATCCCTTAGCAATCAAGGTTATGAATGTAGATAGAATAGATATTCATGTAAGCTTTATACTCATGAACGTCTTTTCACTAAATCATTTGTCATATTTATTATATTATCTACAGTAAGCCCATACTCTTTAAAAACCCTATCTCCAGGTGCTGAGGCTCCAAAAGTATCAATTGCAATTATAGTCCCATCAATGCCAGTATATTTTTCCCATCCAAAGCTTGTACCTGCTTCAACAGCAAGCCTTTTTCTTACACTCTTTGGCAATATTTTGTCTTTATATTCTTCTTCCTGCATATCAAAAAGCTCAAATGATGGAATGCTGATAACCCTTGCTAAGATGCCCTTTTCACGTAGTTTTTTACCTGCTTCATAGACCAAACCTACTTCAGATCCTGATGCTAAAAGTATAATATCCGGAGTTTCCTCCACACTTCCTAAAATAATGTATGCTCCTCTTTGTGCATCTTTTGAAGATGACTCTATCTGATTTAGATTTTGTCTTGAAAGAATGATTGCATAAGGCTTTGTTGTATCTTTTAATGCCTTCATTAATCCTGCAAGTGTTTCTTTACTGTCACAAGGCCTAAATGTTATTAATCCTGGCATACTTCTTAATGCCGCTAAGTGTTCAACTGGTTGGTGTGTGGGACCATCCTCCCCTACGCCTATACTGTCATGTGTGAAAAGATATATTACAGGAAGCTTAGAAATTGCTGAGAGGCGAATTGGAGGTTTCATATAATCGCTAAATACAAAGAAAGTTGAAACAAATGGCCTTAATCCTCCATGATATGCAATTCCATTTGCAACAGCGCCCATGGCATGTTCTCTTACTCCAAAATGAATGTTTCTTCCTGGACTATCCATATCAAAGTCTTCTTTTCCTTTAAGGTAAGTTTTTGTAGAAGGGTTTAAATCGGCTGAACCTCCTATAAGGTTTTCAAAAATGTCAGATAGCTTATTTAAAATCTGTCCTGCATCTGACCTTGTTGCAGATGGAATATTTTCATCTGAAAATATTCCATTGATATCATCATCTGATAGAGAAAAATCATTTTTCAGCCAATTATTTAATTTTTGAGCCTTTTTTGGATATCTTTCACTATAACTATCCCATAAAGCTTTCCATTCTTTGTACTCTTTTGCCTTTTTATCTATTATATTTTTCATTTCAACTGATACTTCTGAAGGTACACAAAAATCTTCTTCATACTCCCATTCTAAATTTTTCTTTGTTTCTATTATGTTAGAAGCTCCTAAAGGTTCTCCGTGGGCCTTTTCACTTCCTTCTTTACTAGGGCAGCCATATCCGATTTTCGTCTTAACGATAATCATTGAAGGTTTTTTGCTTTCACTTTTGGCACTTACTATAGCTGTATCAATAGCTTCTATATTGTTTCCATCTTCCACCTCTATAACCTGCCAATTCATCGCCTTAAATCTTGCCCCTACATCTTCTGTAAATGCTAACTTTGTAGATCCTTCTATGGTTATACTATTTGAGTCGTAAAGAGCAATAAGCTTCCCAAGACCAAGCTTTCCAGCAAGAGATGCTGCTTCATAAGATATCCCCTCCATCATACAACCGTCACCATTTAAAACATATGTATAATGGTCTATAATATTAAAGTCATCCTCATTAAACTCTTTAGCTAAAAAAGCTTCTGCCATTGCCATTCCTACGCCATTTGCAAATCCCTGTCCAAGAGGGCCGGTAGTTGCATCAACACCTTCGGTCATTCCAAACTCAGGATGTCCTGGTGTCTTACTCTCCCACTGTCTGAAATTTTTTAAATCTTCAAGAGTTAGGGAATAACCAAAAAGATGTAATAATGAATACAAAAGCATTGATCCGTGTCCTGCTGATAAAATAAATCTATCCCTGTCAAACCATTGTGGATAATTTCTGTTGTGTTTTAAGTGCCGGGCCCAAAGTGTATATCCAATTGTGGCAGCACCTAAAGGCAATCCGGGGTGACCAGACTTTGCTTTTTCAACTCCCTCAATGCTGAGCATTCTTATAGTATTAACTATTTTTTCTTCATTTTTTTTCATGGTAATCACTCCTATATCAACATTTATCTTTATGGTACATGAAATTATTCAATCTGTCTTTGCAGCTTTTTTTAAAAATGTTCCTTCTCTATACTCTTTAAAAGCTAACTTTAATTCTTCGTTAGTGTTCATAACAATTGGTCCTCCCCATGCAACTGGTTCATTAATTGGTCTACCTGTTACAATCAAAAGCCTTGCAGAATCTTTTCCTGTTTTAATTAAAATCTCGTCTCCATTTTCATACAGTACCGCACTTCCAGCATCAGAAAATTCCCTTTCATCATCAGAAATAAAAACACTTCCTGAAACAAGCACGCCAAATGCTGTATCATCATGTGAAGTTTTCATTATAAATTGGGATTCAGGTTTCATTTCGACAATTAAAAAGTTTGAAAGTATATCATCCCTTTGAACAACTCCAATTATATCCCCATACTTACCTGCAACCACTTTGACTGTAGTGCCATTTAAATTTACAACAGGAATATCAGAACTCTTAATATCTCGGTATTTAGGATCAATCATTTTACTTTTAGAGGGAAGATTTGCCCAAAGCTGAATACCTAACATGTGTGGGCTTTCAATAGGCATTTCCTGATGTATTATACCACTTCCTGCTGTCATCCATTGACAGTCTCCCCCATTAATTATTCCTTTATTTCCAAGGCTGTCTCCATGCTCTATACTGCCCGAAAACAAAAAAGTAATGGTCTCAATTCCTCGATGAGGATGCCAGGGAAACCCTTTTGTATATTCATCCGGGTTTTTCGAGTCGAAAAAATCCATAAGCAAATAGGGATCAAATAAATCATTGTGTTCTGGTATAATAACTCTTCGAAGTTTTACTCCTGCACCATCTGTAGTAAGTTGTCCTCTTATAATTGTTTTAATTTTCCTAAGCATATTAATTTCCTCCATTATAATTAAAGTACAAAATCATTCCTTTATAAGTATTACTCTTGCTGGGGCACCATCAGCATTTATAATATTAATGGGAAGAGCATACATCATATAGTCTCCCTCTTCTATTTCTTTTAACCTCAAACCCTCTATAATAATTGCACCGCTATTAATAATTGTGTTATGAGTTGGATGACCTACCTGCCCCCTTTCAATTCCTAAAGCATCAATTCCCACTCCTTTTACATTTAAACCTGCTAAATATTTAGCACCGCTTTTTTCAAGAAAAACAAAATCACTTCCAAAATCTTCAGTATATGAATTATCTGTCTTTAAAAGTACAAAGCTTTCATTTTTAATATCTTTAATTTTAAGGTCATCTTCTGTTATCATTTTTAACCCTGTCATATCTAGCACCCTGCATTTTGTAATAAGTCTTTCAATATTTATCTTTTCTATTGAATCACCATCTTTAAACACATGCAAAGGTGCATCAATATGGGTTCCTGTATGAAGATTCATAATTATTTCAGATTCATTAACTCCATCTTTATCATAACTCTTCACCCTATTTAAAGAAGGTCTTTTAGACTCTATATTTTTATATACCGCCATATTTTTGTGAATTGCCATTGAAACATCATATATTATCATTTTATCACCTCTTATAATTTATCCCTGTCCCACCATATACGTCCTTCTCTTTTTAAAAGCTCAGTTGCCTTAGAAGGTCCATTTGAGCCCGAGGCATAATTTGGATATTTCTCTATAACCCCTTCAAAAGAATCTCGAATACTTTTTTCAAAACTCCAAGAATACTCTAACTCATCCCATCTAGTAAAAATGGCGGAATTATTTCTTATTGCCTCTAAAATAATCCTTTCATAAGCCTCAGGTGAATTATAGTCAATTCTACAGGACTGACAATAATCCATTTTAACTGGTTCTATAATATCACTTCCAGGTCTTTTAGCATTTATCTGAAAAAACAAACCTTCTTCAGGTTGAACTCTTATGACCAAAAGATCTGGCTTTGAATTCTTTAAACTACTGTAAAAGTTTATACCAGGAAGCCTCTTAAACTGTATAATTATTTCTGTACCTTTACGATCAAGCCTTTTGCCAGCTTTAATGTAAAAGGGTACTCCTGCCCATCTGAAATTATCAACATTTATTTTAAGGGCAATAAAAGTATCTGTATTTGAACCTTTATCTACCCGCTCTTCTTCTCTATAGGCTAATACTTCCTCCCCATTTACAATACCTCTATCATACTGACCTCTAACAATGTTTTCCATTGCACTTTTTTTATCAAATGGTCTTAGAGCATTTAAAACCTTAACTTTTTCGTTTCTTATAGATTCAGGTTCTAAATTTACAGGTGGCTCCATAGCTACAAGTGCAAGCATTTGAAGTATGTGATTTTGAAGCATATCTTTTATAATACCCGTATTGTCATAATATGCCCCTCTACTTTCCACACCTATAGTTTCAGTAGATATGATCTGAATATTATCTATATAATTTTGATTCCATAAAGGCTCAAAAATAGAGTTTCCAAATCTTATAGAAAGAATATTTTGAATCATGTCCTTTCCAAGATAGTGATCTACTCTAAATATCTTTTTTTCCGGGATTATTTTTGTTATATCTTCATTTAGTTTTCTTGCACTCTCAAGGCTATAGCCAAAAGGTTTTTCAATCATAATTCTCTGAAAACCTGTTTTTCTCTCAATAAGCTTGTGTTCTTTTAGTCTTCTGATAATACTTTCAAAGAACTCAGGAGCTACTGCCAGATAAAAAATTCTGTTTTCATAAAAGCTTAAAATATTGGCTAATTTATCATAACCATTGTCTTCATCAATAAAATCAAACTTACAATAGACAATTTTTTCACTAAATAATTCCCATTCATCATTTTTTGCATTACATCTTGAATAAGTTTTTACACACTCTAATAATTCCTTTTTATAATCATTAAGGTCTTTATCTCTTCTTCCTACCAATACAACAGAAAATTTATCAGAAAGCCTTTCTTCTTTCATCAAAGAAAATAAAGCAGGAATAAGTTTTCTTTTGGTTAAATCACCTGTGCCACCAAAGACAACAAAAGCAAATTCATTATTGGGTATATTCTCCATATGCATCCCTCACTATTCTTTTTTAGTCACTCCATGGCCTCCAAACTCATTTCTTAAGCCTGCAACAATTTTATTAGAAAAAGAATCTTCATTTTCAGAACTAAATCTTGTAAATTGAGAAAGAGCTGTAACCGGTGTAGAAATACCCATATCTAGTGCCTCATGCAATGCCCATATACACTCTCCCGACGACTTAATTTTACCTTTAATAGATCCTAATGAAGGATCTTTAAGAAGGAGTTGTTCTGTTAATTCCATAAGCCAGCTTCTGATGACAGAACCATGATTCCACACTCTTGATATATCAACTAAATCCAACTCAAAAGGTGACTTTTTTAGCATTTCGAAACCTTCTCCAATTGCCTGCATCATTCCGTATTCAATGGCATTATGAATCATTTTAACGTAGTGACCAGAGCCAGTTTTTCCTGTGTGAATATAACCCTTATCAACAGAAATGTCTCTTAATATGGGTTCTATATATTTAAAAACTTCATCATCTGCGCCAATCATTGTGCAAACACCATTTCTTGCACCATCCATACCACCACTTGTTCCTATATCTACAAGGTGTATATCTTTTTTTTGCAATAATTGAGCCCTTTTTAAAGTATCTTTATAATGAGAATTGCCACCATCTAAAACTATATCTTCTTTATCTAAAACATCATAGAGTAAATCTATTGTTTCATCCACAGGATTTCCTGCAGGCACCATAATCCATATGACTCTTTTTTGAGGTAATAAACTGACAAGTTCTTTTATATTAGAAACTCCTTTTATTCCCTCTTCTTCAATTTTTTTAACTAAGTCCAGAGACTTATCAAATGCAATGACTTCATGTCCTTTATCTTTCATATTTAATGCAAGATTATAGCCCATTTTCCCAATTCCAATCAAGCCAACTTTCATTAACCTGACACCTCCAATTATAATTATTAATCTACTTACCCGTTTTATTTCCAAATGAAACAATATTAATAAATATACTATTCTTCTCAAAAAGTTTGCTTTTTTAGCAAACTTTTTGAAGATATGGTTTCTCTGTTTGTCGCAGCGGAACTTACTACTTTTATTGCAGCTTCCGCTGCGATATGAAGTAAAATATGCAACTATAAAAATATAATTGTTTTTGCTATATTATATGTTGGTATTAAAATAAAATATTAAGTACTTTGTGGTGCACCCAATAATTTGAAAGCGAGATTGAATAATATGTCAAAAATTTTACCCTGGATAAAAGCTTCTAGATTGACTGCACAAGGATTTGTTTTCCCAAGCATTTTATTAGGACAAGCAATAGCATATTACCAGAAACAAGAATTTGACCTTACAGTTTTTATTTTAATACATACTTATGGGTTGTTTATGCATTTTTTCATTGTTTATGCAAATGACTATGCTGACTATGATACAGATAAACTAAATAAGGCTTTTACTATTTTTTCAGGAGGGTCAAGAGTTCTTGTTGAAGGTGCTTTAACTAAAAAAAATCTTCTCTATGGTTCTATACTTATGTCATCACTATGTATTTTTATAGGTATAATATTTTGGGTGATTCTTTCTAATCCTTTAATTTTATTTTTAATACTGATTGGTTTGTTTTTGCTTTATGCTTATAGTTTTAAACCTTTTATTGTATCCTACAGGGGTTTTGGTGAAGTGTTGCAGATGTTAGGAGTAGGAATTATATTGCCCCTTATTGGCTTTAGTTCTCAAAATGGCAGTTTCGAAACTTTCCCATGGCAGCTTCTATTTCTGACATTGCCTTCACAACTTGCCATGGCTATATCCACTTCATTGCCCGATCAGCCATCCGATTTAATAAGTTCAAAAAAAACTACTGCTGTTATACTTGGACAGAAAAAAGCTCAAGTTATTATGGTTTTATTTTACTCATTATCTTTATTTTTATTTATTTTTACTCAAAGTAGTCTTTACTTAAACACTTGGGGCATATCTATATTAGCTTTATTAACTTTTTTAATAATTCTTCAAGTGTTTTTTTCAATAAATAAAAATACTAAACCTGGCACAAAAAAATTGACACTTTTAGTTTTCTTGTCTATATTAACAAATACTTCATTTATTTTGGGTTTAACATACTTATTGATCTAGAAAAAGAATACACCTTCCTTAAAATTTATTCAATTCAAGAACCGGCAGACTGTGCTAAAATAGCAAACTCTACCAAGCTCTTTTTTTAAAACTGTTACGTCACTAAATCGAATTTAATTACAATAAATGCCAACTATGTATTTTCTGGATATTGAAAAAGAGGATAACGTACTGACATTAAACAACTTAACTGTAGATATTAAGTACATATGCCCACAAGATCCACAAGGAGCTCTTGAGTCAATTCATTTGAAGGAATTCAAACTCAATTTCTTTGAAAATAATGATTTAGAGCCTGTTGTAACCTTTTCTTATAATATATAAATTATACTTTTGAAATATACTAAAAAAGACATATCCCTCAAGTTGTTTATTTTTTAGTATACAACTTGAGGGTATATTTATTATCTTTCTTTTTCCTTAGAGCCATTTAGACTTTTCATTTATCCAGCCCTTTTTCGAGGCTGCTTTTATCATTGAATACTCACCACTTAGTTTTTTGACATTCCAATTTTCCTCATTACATTTTACGACTTTGTATTAACTTTAGACGTATAATTATATACCTCGTTAAAGCCCAAACAATTGAAACCATGTGACAAAATTTATAGCTCCCTCAGTTGTATAGCCTTCCCCATGCTTCTTACTTTTAATCTTCATCCAATTTCAATAAATGGTGTAAATTTCATCTTGATTTATTTTTTCCCAATGAAATCCTATGTAGCAAAAAGGCTGGAAAAAAACAAACTTTTTTAGAGGAATTAAATACAATCACTATCAATTTTACATCAACTTCAAGTTTATAATCAAACCTTTTGGGTAAATGTATATTACTTCTATTCTTAAAATATCTATTCATAATAAAGGATATACGCCTACCATTATAGAATAAAAATTATGTCTAATAATTTGTATGTTTGTCAAATAACAATAAGTGGTTATGGATACCATTTTTGAAAAATATAAATGTATACTGTGAGGAGTTGGTTTGATTGAGTAAAAAAATTATAATTGTAGGAGCAGGGCCTGGGGGATTAACTTCTGGTATGCTTTTATCACACAAAGGCTATGATGTTCACATTTTTGAAAAGAAAAACTATATAGGTGGTAGAAATGGTCGTATTCAATTAGGCGAGTTTTCATTTGATATAGGCCCTACATTTTTGATGCTACCTGAAATATTAGAAGAGGTTTTCCAAAAGTCAGATAGAAAGTTAGAAGATTATCTAGATTTAAAAGAAATCGAACCTCTTTACAGACTTAGATTTCATGGTAAACAAGATTTTTATCCTTCTAGGGATAAAAAGTATATGCATGAGCAAATAAAAAGCTTGTTTCCTGGGGATGAAGATTCGTATGAACAATTTTTAAAAAAAGAAAGCATTAAGTTTAATGCAATTATAGATTGTCTTAAAGTCCCTTATGGCAAAATTATAAACATGGCAAGACCTCAACTACTAAAAGCAATGCCCAGCTTAAACCTTGGTAAAAGCCTATATGATAGATTATCTGATTATTTTAAACACGAAGAGCTCCGTATTGCTATGACCTTTCAATCAAAGTACCTTGGAATGTCTCCTTGGCAGTGTCCAGCTGCTTTCACTATACTATCATATATAGAACACAGCAGAGGAATTTTTCATCCTATTGGAGGTCTTAACAAAATTTCTGAGGCTATGGGGAAAGTAATTGAAGAAAATGGTGGAAAAATATATTTTTCCACTGCTGTGAAAGAATTGATTGTGGATAATAAAACTGCAAAAGGAATAGTACTTGAAAATGGAGAAACGATCTATGCTGACCATGTAATAATTAATGCAGATTTTGCCCATGCTATGACTAATATTGTTAAGAAAGAACATCGTAAAAAGTATACTGATGAGGATTTAGACAGGCGGGATTATTCATGTTCTACTTTTATGCTTTATCTTGGACTAAATAAAAAATTTGATATCCCTCATCATAATATAATTTTTGCTAATGACTATAATCAAAACGTAACTGAAATTGCAGAGAAAAAGATTTTATCAAAAGATCCTTCTATTTATATTCAAAATCCTTCTATAATAGACCATACTTTAGCACCAAGTGATAAATCAGCCCTTTATATACTTGTTCCTGTAGCAAATAATTCAAGTAACATCGACTGGGATAAGGAAAAAGATGATTTTAGAAATCTTATATTTGACAAAATAGAAGAAAAAACAGAACTTAAAAATCTTAGAGATAATATTGAAGTAGAAAAAATAATTACACCAAAGGATTGGGAAAGTGAATACCATGTTTATAAAGGTGCCACTTTTAATTTAAGTCACAAATTATTTCAGATGCTTTACTTTAGACCTCATAATCAATTTGAAGAGTTTAAAAACTGTTATCTGGTAGGAGGTGGAACACACCCTGGCAGTGGACTTCCTACAATTTATGAATCCGGGCGAATATCAGCTAATTTGATAATGGGATTGAGGTAGACATGAATATATTTAGTTTTTTAGATTTGATAATAGAAATTTTTTATAAAAAGCAGACTAACATAGATAAAATACAAAAAAAGGGGCTTCTAGCTGTAAAAATTGCACAGACCTTTGCTCTTAGAATAGATTTTTTGGATGAGCAAAAATGTTACCAGCTATCTAAGCTTTTTAACCATGTTGAAAAAATTCCATCTGAGCAAGTGGATAGTCTTTTAGAAAAATATGTAGACAAGAACTGGATGGATTCTTTTGATGTTTTTCAAAAAGAAGCTTTTGCCAGTGCATCTATAGGACAGGTTCATCGTGGAAAATTAAAAAACAGTGAAGATGTTGCTGTAAAAATCATAAAAAAAGATTTCAAGACACAATTTGAAAAGGATGTTACAAGTGTACTTAAACTTTTTAGATTAATAATTAAATTTTATCCCAAACTTTCTAAAGTAGCAGACCCAATTGGTATATTAAATAATATAAGACAATTTACTTTAGATGAATTAGACTTAAATAATGAATTTGAAAATAGAAATTTATTGTATAGCATTTATGAAAAATATAAAGATAAAGTAGACCTATCTAAGCTCAAGTTTATAAATATAAAAAAAGAACTTACCAATAATAATGTTATGGTTTCAGAATTTATTGAAGGTCATACCTTTGATAAACTTTTAGCAGAAGGTAAACTTCCCTACGATATGATACTTGAACTATTTCATATCCATGGCTTTTTTATATTTGGAGTGGGAACATTTCATGGGGATATTCATCCAGGAAATATAATACTTCAAAATGATAAGATTTATTTTGTTGACTGTGGAGCAATTGGCAAAGTTAGTGACAAGCTAAGAAAAGGTTTATTTCATTTTATGGAATCATTAAGCTTATATGATTTTAAATCATGTGCATATTGGTTAAATCAAATGTCAGATGTTTTATTAAAAAATGAAAAGTATCATCTTTTTGAGGAAAAGTTAGTTAGGCTTTATGATGATTTTGAAAATGCAACTGTATCTCAGGTCAGCCTTACTAAAAGAATGATGGAAACAATAAAGATGGGAGTCAATTATGGAATGAGCTTTGAACAAGGTATGTTTCCTGTTATAAAAAGCTTAATGTATATGGATGGCATGGTTTTAAAATGTAATCCTGATGCTATATTAATGAAAGACATGAGAAGATTTATAGGCGAGTTTAAAAACTTTGTAAATATATAAATAATACATAGCTATTTATATAAATAGGTTTACTTTTTTAATCTTATAAAATATAATCAACATATAAGGATAGTAAATTTTAGTAGAAGGAGGTTAAATAGTATTTCAAATACAAATAAATAACTTATGGGGGGATAATAAAAATGTTTAAAAAGGTTAGAAAGGTTGTTTTACTATTAGTTTTAACGGGTTTGATTTTGAATTGTTTTTCTCCTTTAGCACATGCAGAAGAAGAAAACGAGACTTTGTTGGTAGAAATCGGAACAGCAACTGGAACAAAAGATCATATTGTTGAAATTCCCATTAATTTATCAAATGTTCCTTTAAACGGATTAGAGCATTTTGACTTTAAGCTTAAATACGAGACTGAAGATATAGAAATTTTAGATCTAGAACCTGGTGAAATAATAAGAAATCCTGAAACAGATTTCGCTGTTTCAATAAATGCTAATACTGGAATACTTATATTTTGTTTTAGTGATATGTCTGCAATAGCTGAAAGAACTATAAATGATGATGGTATTTTAGCTACTCTTATTGCAAGAATTAAAAATGAAGATGAAACTTTTTCAGCAATAACAAAATTAACAAATAGTAATCCTATCTTTGGAGATTATGATTATACATACTATCCATTTGTATTTAAAAGTGGTGGAGTGAAAATTGACAAATTTGTTGCAGATGAAATAGTAATTGCCCCTAGGGATACTCTACTAGTTTCCACATCTACATCTCGAGGTACAATAGGAGATATTGTTGATCTTAAAGTTTCTTTAGACCCTTTAAGAGGTTTTTCTAACTCTCCTGGATTAAAATCATTAGAAGCTTATGTACGATATGATAATTTAAATTTAGAATTATTGGAAATTATACCAAGTGACGAATTAGATCGGCCAGATTTAAATTTAAACTACACTCTAGACAATGAAAAGGATGAAATTGTTATCGAATTTGATAATAATGATATTCACGAAAATTCTTTTATAGGCCCCCATTTTGTTACTTTAAGATTTGAGATAAAAAGTGGTGAAGTTAATTCAATATTACCTGTACATACTCTTATAACGGGAATTTCGGCTAGTCTGAATTTACCTGAAAACGATATTAGGAGACGTGTTAACTCAATAGCAGAAGAAGGTGGAATAATAGTAGATAGAAAACTTCCTAATGTCAATTATTATAGAGTTGAAATTGAAGATGTTTCAGCAAAAATAGGTGAAACCGTTTTAGTACCAATACTTCTTAAAGATGTTCCTAATGATGGAATTGAACAATTATATTTTGATTATATTTATGATACTACAAAATTAGATCTTAAATATATTTTAAATGGAGAATTATTAGAAGATGATATAAGATTTGTTAGTGGAATAGATAGAACTAATGGAAAAATAGGTTTTTATGTTATGAAATCAAATAATAAAATAACAGAAGATGGTGTATTCGCCTATTTAAAATTTAGGATAAAAGAGAATTTAGGATTTGAATCAACTGAGATTTTAACAGAAACAGCAACAACTATTCTTTACCCTTCTCCTCAAAATATATCAAAAGTCACTGGAGGCAATATACATATAAGCCCAATTCTAGGTGATTTAAATGGTGACGGAGTTATTAATTCAACTGATTATGTTCTATTAAGAAGATATGTTCTTGAGATTATTGATGATATTCCAGTAGGTAATGTATATCATGTAGCTGATTTAAATAACGACGGTAAGATTGATTCCACTGATTGTGTTATACTTAGAAAATATATACTTAAAATAATAAGTAGTTTCTAATATATATTTTTATAAAAAGCCTGCAGGAAAGATGCAGGCTTTTTTTTATTAGAAGTCTTGGAACAAAAGTGAAAGACTTAAAAGCGAAGGGGCTCGATGCCCCAAGCTTTTATTCATTCTATGCGTGATATTAAAAGGATTTTATACGTACCTATAGGTTGTAGACGTTGGAGTATATTCTCAAAGTAAGCTTTATAATATTTTATTTTTTATTTACTTATGCATTAGCAGATAAACTAAGTCAAACAAAAATAACAGCAAACGCACTTCATCCTGGTCTTGTTAGAACGGGTTTTGGTAACGGTTTTAAAAGCTTTTCTTTTTTTAAGCCCCTTATAAATTTATTTGGAATATCTCCTGAAGAAGGTGCTAAAACCACATTATATTTAGCAACATCCAATGAAGTTGAGGGTATTTCTGGGAAGTATTATTCAGACAGCAATATTAAAACCACTTCTAAAATCAGTTATGATAAATACATCCAAAAACAACTCTGGGAAGCCAGTTGTGAATTGTCAAAATTAGAGATTCCCTCCCAGTTAACATAATAAAAGAATATTAACTGGGCTCTAGAACCTCTAAAGTCTTTTCGCTCTATAATAGAATCAAATTCTTTCTTATCTATAATAAGATTTCTATTCTGTATCTGTTTCTGTATCTGTTTCTGTTTCTGTATCTGTTTCTGTTTCTGTAGCTGTTTCTGTAGCTGTTGGTTCTATTGTTGCCGTTGATATTTCTTTTAAATCAATATCTAGACCGAGGTTTTCAACAACGAATCTAACAGGTATAAAAACATCCTCCTGAAAAATATATGGTGCTGAATCTATAGTCACAAGTCTATCATTTACATTGGCAGTATTTCTATCAACCCATAATTCAATTGTCTTTTGGTTTAATGAAATTATAATTTTTCTTTCTTCTTCTTCAAATGTAACCATAACTCCTGTTTTGTCGGCAACATGATTTAAAGGAAGAAAAAATTCTCTAGGTATTTCTTGCTTAAAGAGTGATACTTCCCTTATATCAGGATCCCAATTAATTACTAAACCAAGATTCTCAACTACAAATCTAACAGGTATTAATGCACGTCCCTGCAGAATATAAGGTGCCACATCTATACTCACCTGCTCACCATCAACTAACGCATTATTTCTATCAATCCATAACTCTATAATCTTTTTGTCTAATGAAATTGTTATTTTTCTTTCTTCTCCATCCCAATTGACCTCTGCTCCTATATTCTCTGCAACATATCTTATAGGAAGAAAAGTCCTACCTTGAGTTATCACCGGCACAGTATCCATTTGCAACTCTACGTCATTTAAGTAGTACACAGGTTTGTCAATGTAAAACCTCTGCTTTATTCCCATATAAAAATCTACATTAGTTAAATCATTGTAATAATCTATTACAGGGAAATAATCTGATATTTTATTTCCTTTAGTAAGTAAAGATTTTAAGTTTTTAAAGCCTCTTAAAGCCTGCAAATTAGTAATTTGATTATCTCTTATATTCAATTCCTCTAGATTATTAAGACTACTTAAATAAGATATATCTGATATTTTATTGCTGGCAATGCTTAAATTTTTAAGATGCGGAGTTTTGCTTAAAGTTGATATGTCAGATATATTATTATTACTTAAGTCTAATATCTCAAGACTATTGAGATAACTTAATGGCTCTATATTCTCTATCTGATTAAATGAGAGATTTAAGTCTCTCAACTGTGTAAGATTTTTTAATAAATCAATATTTCTTATGTTGTTATTAGACAAATTTAGCTCCTTAAGATTAAAAAGCAGTTGAATCCCTTTTAAGTCATATATATCCTTAGAACTTATATCAAGTTCAGTTACTTTTTCTAAGTCCTCCACTAACAATTCTCCCACAATTTTCCCTGAAGCTACCCTTACTGAAGTATCCAAACTTGAATCAATAAATTCAATTTTAATTTCAAAATCTCTTTGAACTAGCCTATTAAAAAATGCAGCTGTAGCTGAAAAATCTTCAATAGGATTCTCTCTCAAAAAGAGAATCTTCAAGTTTTCTAATTGTCTTATAGGTGTTAAATCAATTATTTCATTATTAGTTAAATCAAGACGATTTAATTTGGTAAAGTACTGCAATCCTTCTATATTTGAAATATCTTTATTTGCTAATATCAACTCTTGAATTGAATCAACATCACATATAAAAATGTCTCCTTGAGGCAACCTTAATAAAGACCTTATTTCAGTTTCAAGATTATTATCTTTAAAAACTACAGGTTTATAGCTATTTACAATAACACCACTGTTTTCAGTATTCCATATAGCTTCCCCTCCAAGTTGTTCAACAATAAAAGCAAGTGGAACTACAACTTCACTCTTTCCAGATTCATGATCAGTGAAAGTACCAATTGGTTCAAAATCTATCATTTTTGTTATGCCATTTACCTTAACCGCTTTATTTCTTCTTTCCAACTCAATTACTCTATCTATCTCATCTTTCATTATTTTATATGCCTCTTTTGAGCCACTGCTAACATCTATAACTTCCGCACCTAATGCTTCGCACAAGCGATTCATAGAAATGTACACGACCCCTCCAATAACTCTAACAACTGCCTCATTTTCAATTCTCTTTCCATCTATTATGACGTCAATAGTTTTTTCTGTTGTACTCATTATTGGGATCATACTGCAAATAACTAATGATAACATCATAATAATACTTATTACTTTCTTCATACTAAAAATTCCCCCTTAAGCTTTAGTGTGTTTTATTATATTTTTTATAATACTAAATTTAATTTCAAAACAACTAGGTTGAACAGACACTAACGTTCAAAGTTTAATACTAGCCATTTCAATAAACAAAAGATATTCTCAACGCTAATTCAAATTATGTCTATCTTGGTTATAAACCCCTTTACTTTAAAAAACTATCTCTGGTGCTGGTGTTGGCGTCGGTGTCGGTTTTGGTGTTGGTGTTGCTGTCGGTGCTGGTGTTGGGGTTGCCGTTGGTACAGGTGTTGGCGTTGGTCTTGGTCTAGGTGTTGGCCTCGGTGTTGGTCTCGGCGTTGGTCTGGGTGTTGGCCTCGGTGTTGGTTCTGGTGTTGGTTCTGGTGTTGGTGTCGGCGTAGGTTCTGGTGTTGGTTCTGGTGTTGGCTCTGGTGTTGGTGTCGGCGTAGGTTCTGGTGTTGGTTCTGGTGTTGGCTCAGGTGTGGGTGTTGGCGTTGGCTCTATTATTGATTCCGTAAATAATCGAGCCATATGTTCTCGTCCCGGACCAATTATAACCACTCCATATATCACAATTATACTTAGTATAACAACTACCCTAATTACATTAATAATTTTAAAGATATTTTCATTTTTATCTTTCAATTTCCTCACCTCATTTTGCAAAATAATAAAATAAACAGCTATTTATAAAACTTAATTTACATCAATATTTCTTATTTTTTTGCTCCCATCTTTATTTATGATTTTTAGTCTAATGCATTCAAGTTGAGCAGCGAATTTAATAACTCTTAAAGAAGATGGTCTTTTTTTATAATCAATTGAAAGGCTTTTCATTAAAATCTTTGAAAATTTATCAGATATATCTTTATTAAACAGCCTTATATCTTCAATTTTATCTTCAATGACTCTCTCAGAAACCTTTTTTGGTATTTTTCTAGTTAGGCAGTAATACATTGTAGCTGCAATACTATACACATCTGAATACTTACCTTGTTTTGATTTTTCAGAATAAAACTCTAATGGAGAAAAACCAGGTGTATAAAAAATTTTTCTTACATCATCTTTTTTATAATTAACAGCAGAACCAAAATCGATAATAATTGGCTTATTGCTTTCATCTACTATTATGTTCCCCGGCTTTATATCTCTATGAATTATTCTTTTTTTGTGAATATAAGTAACTGCTTTAACTATTGGAATAAATATTTTTTTTATCATATCAACATAAGAAATATTACATTCTTGTATATATTTATCAAGTGTTTTTCCCTTATATTTCTTTAAAATTATGTAACCCGTTTCATTTTCAATAAAATGGTCAATATATTCAACAATATTCTTATGTCTGTATTTTTTAATTATTTGAGCTTCATTGAGAAAAATATCCCTTTCCTCATAAAACCTGCTTAAGAAAGAAGGTCTTTTATAAACAACCATTTTGCCATCTAAATCTCTCAATACTTTTCCATTTGGATAAAACTCTTTTATTACGCATTGTTGCTTCTCCCTCTTATCGTACCCTAAATAGACTATTGAAAATTCACTAACTGAAATTAGTTTTTCAATTTTATACCTACCTTTTAATACAACATTATTTTCTAAACACACAAACTCACCTTCCGTGTCAGGGGGACGGTTCTTCTGACATTATTATTTTTCTAACAGTTTCTCTGTTAATACCTGTAATGCTCGAAATCTGCCGACCTGATAAACTAGAAATATTGAAAAGTTCTCTAATAAGTTTATTTCTTTTTTCAGAATTTTCTAACTTTCTCAAGTCCAACTTACTTAATTTATACTTATTTAAATAATTGTTCAAATACTCAATAACCTCGTCTTGATCCATTTTGTTGTTTTCATCAATATCAATAAACGTCTCTTTACCTAAACAATTATTAAATTCAATGAACTTCATTTTAGCTATATCAATGTTGTCACTAAAAATACCAAGTATCTCATTTATCTCAGGAAGTTCTAAAACTCCTCTGTTGTGATTTAAATATAAATTCATACTACTCCATTTATAATGTTCTGGCACCTTGCAGATGCCTGCCTTAACAGGGTTATTATGAACATATCTTACAGCCGAGATCAAGTAATTTTCATCCTCTATATTTTCACTTCTAAATCTGTCCTGAAATACATGCCCCACTCTTTTATGTTTTTTATTATAGTAGTATGCATAGCTTGTCCCAATCCTCTTAATAACTGTGCTTATCGGTTCATCCTTTGTATTAATAATAAAGTGAGCATGATTATTCATAATACAATATGCATATAACAAAAATTTGCTTGTCTTTTTCTTTTCAAGAAGGGTATTAATGATTCTTTTCTTATCTTCATCGTCTAGAAATATATCTTTCTTTTCATTGCCTCTTATCATTACATGATATATTTCCGATTTACTTAATTTTCTAGAGTGTCTTGGCATACAATCACCTCATGTAATATTATACCATGAAGGCAGCCAGGTTGTCAAAAGAACCGTCCCTATGACAGTTGGGACAAAAACTTCTCGGTCTTTAATTTTGCCTTATGTAACTCTCCATGAATTATATATGGATCTTCTTTATCTTCACGAAGCCCCATACGTTTAACTGCAATACTTTGGATCATAATAATAATCCAAGATATAACCTCATCACTCTTCTCATTTTCATATCCTTTTTTTAAACTAAGCAAAAGTTTATTTTTCAAATCAGGTAACCGAAAAGATATTTGTCTATGTGCACTAGCCGCAGTTATTCTCAAATGAGGTGTGTCTTCACTCAGAAGGCAATTATTTAAAATCATTATATCAGATTCATCCCCCATCCATCCAATTACATATAAAGCAACCTCTCTATGATATTCTTGTTCATTACTAGCAAATTTTCTAGCAATAGATATCCCATGAGAACTTCTGATACCACCTAAAATATGTAATATATCTCCTGCTACTATTGGATCACTTTCATTGGCAATTTTTTCAACTAGAAACTCCTCTATTTGTGGTCTTTTTTTAAATGCAGCTCTTATATAATAATAAAGGTCTTTATACTCACGTTTTTTTAACAAGCTATAATGATAATCAATGGTACTCTGATCATTATTAGATAATAGTAATTTAACAAACTGCATATTACGGCTTATTCTTTCACCCTCAGATAAGTTTTGACCTTCCATTGCAAATTCATAATTTTTTTCTAGTTCATAAATACTCATCAATTACCTCCCACTTTTTATCTCGGAAAATCATGAAACTGATCTCCACAAGTTCTATGTCTTGCTCTATGTAAATCTTTAGGTATAGTTTTCATATTGTCTTCAACATCTAATGCTTTTTTACCCTCAGTTGTTTTTGCTGTATAGAGTGGAACTTCATGTGAAACTTCATAATTGTCTGGAACTTTTTTGCCATCTGTTTCTCTAATAAAATCTCTTGCATCTTGACTCAACGCACTATTTTGATCTTCTGCATCACGCAACAATGCTTTTTTTCTTTCACTTTTACTACGGTAATATTTTTTCTTCTCAGGCTTAACTACTCCTGCAATAATAGCCTCTGATTTGTTTTTGGCTTTTACTTTGGTAGTGGCACCACTTGCTACATTTTTATCTATTTTCTGCAATTCTTCAACAAGGTCTTTAATACTTGGGTCGCCACCAACCTTATGCGCACCAACTAAAGCTTTTTCCATTGCCCCTCACCCTCTTTACTTCAAATATAATTATATACAATTTCAAATGCCATTTCAATCCACAATTATCCTTGATGGACGATTGGGTCTTAATTCAACTTTTCTTTTTATTCCACTTTCCGTTTCTTTTACAATAGTGGTTAGATACTTGTAAATCTGCATATTGGAATAATCCTTGTAATCTATACCTAACCTATTTGAAATATAGTAAAGAATCATTTGTCGGTCAATCAGATTTTCATTCATACACTGCATTGCAAAACTCACGTCGTAAATGTTTTCTGAGCCATGCTTAAATATTATATTTGAAAAATATTTTAGTATCACTGGGCTTATTGTACTTTTCTTTAAACACGAGTACTCTACATTTATTATATTCACCGTATTAAACTCTGTAGAAAAATCATAAAAGTCTCTGTATTCAGATCTAAGAAGAGCCCCCTCCCTTAGTTTAAAGCGCCCCATTTCAATTTCATTTTCCCCGACTTCGGAATTTTCATCAATAAATATCTTTGACTCATATACATTGAAATCGCCTTCTAGAGCATTGTCTAAAAACTTAATTTTAATCAGAACTTCCTTGTTTGTTGGATAATAAGGCATATCAAACTCTTTATCAAGAATATATATCCTATCATCATGCTTTATTATACCTTTCAAAATAGTAATGGTATTTCCTCCAATACAAACCTCTGCTCCTGAAATTATACCATTACTATAATCTTTGTAATATATATCAAGGAAGTTTCTCGGAAAGTCCCTTAGATTTTCAAGCATTTCCTTTTTTAAAATTCGACCTTTACCAAAATTAGGGAATATATTAGCAAACAATTTTTACCCCTCCAAAACAAGTCTTATTTAAGTCCGTCAAAGAAATCAAGTTCTGATAAATCATCTTCAAATGGGAAAAACTTCTTTTTACCCAAGTAAAGATGCTCATCTTTTCTTGCTACTGGTACAACGTAAAATCCCCAGTTTTTATCATGAGAGTAAAGAAAGAATCTTACCTCACCATTTCTTATTGTATCTGTATCATCTTGCAAAATGTTATCCTTAAACTCCTGAGTAATCTCATCTGCCAATACACGCTTGTATTCTTCAAAGCTATTTTTATACACATGTGTATGTCTTAAGTGCCCATCACTATTCTTTAAGTAAAACTCAACTTCCATTACACCTATAGGTCTTGATATAAAACCTCTAGCTTGAGTCATCCTCTCTAAACTGCAAATAAGAGTCTTTTCCTGCTTGTTAAAAGTAAGAGCACTCACAGAATAAGGAATAACAGGCAGATCATTTGTTATAACAGCCTCAATATCACCTATTTTTTTAGAAGTAGTATAACGTAAAACCCCTTTTAAACACGAGAGCTTAAGATCAGGAATGTTTTCATCATCTTCTTTCTTATGCTTAAATTCAATGCTCCTTCCAGGAACGAATTCCTTTAATGCTTCTTTAAAAACATCAATCCTACAGGACTGCCCTGTTAGTTTAATTATTGAATAATCCTGAAGTTTTCTATTTAAGTAAAAAACCTCTAAGAATTCCCTTACTATTTCATAAATATCTCCCTTAATCAATTTATTAATTTCCTTAATATTAAAAACTATATTTGGAAACTCATAAACATCCTTAAATACACCATTTTCAACTACAGACAAACTCCATTTATTTAGGGTTGTAATATGAAGATCACTATCTTGATCATCTATTCCTGAAGAATCAAATTTGTTCCTTAAAATACTAGTCCTCTGAAAAAACTCCTTTTTCATATTATCTGCTATTTCCCAAAGAAAATAAAAGTTGTTTTTAACTCTCTGATATTCATCTCTTACTCTGTTTTCATATTCTTTAAATCTTGTAGGAATGGTTTTCTCTGCTTCACTATAGTGTTTTTCAAAATTCTCATAGATTTTTCCCACTCCCTCATCATCTACACACCTAAATATATCCGAGCTTGGAATGTCTATAAGGCTGTCAATTTCAACTGTTTGTCCTCTGTTTTTGTAATACTTGGCAAATATTATTTTCATAAACTGCATTATTCTATATGTTATATTGTTTCCTCCAAAATTTGTATCTCCATTTTCATAAGTTGTATTTATATCAATTTTATAAGATATATATCCTTCTTCAATTCTGAAAGAACAGGAAGACAAGTCAGTAGTTCCTCCTCCACAGTCTATTATTAGAGCTTTGTACTCTTCACCATCAACAAACTTGTTTTTATCTATCTGATCCGCTATTGTATTGTACAAAACTGCTATTCCTTCATCTAAAACATCCTCAGATTCAACATTATATTCGGGAATTATATCTTGAAACATATCAATAAACTGCTGTTTTAACTTAACTGGGCTTGAAATATGTATGTTTTTAAACCTGCATTTGAACTGATGCTCTGCTGTCTGTATTACATGTTTTATATATTCCCTTATAATGTCTCCCCTTTTAACATATGCTACATTTCCATTCTCGTCGCATACTTCTTCTACTTTTGAAAAGGTGTTAACCCATCTTTTTATACTCTGAAAAATACTAGCATTACCTGTATAGTCATTTTTGCCAATAGCATTTTTTGCCTCATATCCAAAATAATACTTAACACTATTTGGATTAGAGCAATCAGCAACATATACAACGGTAGGAAGTATTTCTATCCATTTCTCATCACTTCTCATTACATTCAAAAACCTTACAATATTTATTTCATTTAGCTTGATTCTTTCATTAAAAATATCATTATAGCATGGAGTTGACACATAATTATTGCTTAAATAAGCTCCTGCTGTAGTATTTGATGTTCCAAAATCAATTGCCAGAATAGTATCGGTTTCTTCAAGCTCTCTTATATCCAGTTCCACAACAGGTATTTTGTAATACTGAATATTGATTGGGGGCAATGGTTTATCAGAATAATATGTCTTGTAAATATATTCAGAATCATCTTTTTTAAAGAATATAAAGCTGTAATTTCTGTTATTACTTCTTTCAATTCTGAGGTTTTTTTCGGCAACAAGATAATAAGCATCATCTTTTGACATGTCTTTTACCAAATTAAATATGCCACATAAATCGTCGTTACCATTTACAAGCAAAACATTAGATTCCTGTATGTCATTATCAATTTCTACTCTGTACATATCTTCTTTCTTTAGACCTATTTCACAATACAAAGTAATCTTTGCAGGAATCTTTATTTTCTCCTTATCCGAAAGTACACTTACTAAATATTTCTTCAGGATATTATTTACCCTTTCAAAGCCATTTTCCTTATACGTTTTTATAAGAAGGCTTTCTTCAGCACTTCTGTACTTTAAAATGGTTCTTATGAGACTTTCTCTCTCATAGTTATTTATGACACCAGTTACGATTTTCTCCTTATAGCAGATTGACCTAAGCTGATATGTAGTCATCTCGTTTAATTCTTCTCTTTTATAAAGTCTTTTAGTGTATCCCGGTGAAGCATTTAATGTATATGAAGGCATTGTGTAATTTTCTCCTCCTTTTATAGGTTCATTTAGGATTGTCCAATAATATACTACCACCAATGTTTTACTTAGTAATGGCTAAGGCATTCCTTAAAGGCTTATTTGATGTCAATTAGCCCCCGATAAAAGCGTAAGTATATTTTGGCTATTCCTTAATAAAGTGCTAAATTATCTATTTCCATTGTTTCTTCAACATCAATTATACCAAAATGCTGATTCCAGTATATTTCTGTCCGAAATTTTATTGGAAGAAAAACTTCTTTAATTAGTTCTATTTTTGCCTCATTAATAGTAGTTTTTTTATGGGATATATAAAAAAGCAGTTCATCTTTTGCTTCATAATTAACGTAGACAATAGAATTTTTAAATATCTTTCTTATTGTATCCTTAAATAGATAGAGCATTTCTCCAGTAATATAAAGCCTTATAATATTGTGAGCCAATACGTCCTGCTCATTTACTGAAAACAATTTTAATTTTTCTTTTAATTTACCACCAAACATTTCATTATCTATATCAGTTAAAATAAATCTTTTATAATACTCCTTTTTGTTCATTCCCTCAAAAGTATCTATTTTAGTTAAGAAGTGCATAGTTACATCAAATAAATATTTCTTAAATTCCATATTTTCTGTATCATTTACATTAAACATGTTTTTAAAAATTTCATAAAATCTATAATAAGGATTAACTTCTACATCCCCTTCAATATCTTGACTGTTTATTTCTGTATTACTAAGTTCCATATATGGAGAATAACTTTTTGCTACCACAAAGTTAATCTTTTTAAGATCTATGCCCAATTGACGTGCTATTATTATCATGTCCCATGCATAGTTCATAAAAATTCTCCCTCACATTCATACTCAGGAAAATACATCTGTATTTCAGATATTAAAAAACTTAAAATGTCATAAATAATAATGCTTTCTTTTTTGATTGCAGAAAACTTTAAACTCATTACTTTCTTGTCATTTGCTATACGAATATCATCAACTATAAATGAATTCATATCATAAGTTATACCCTTTTTGCTTTTAGAATCTAAAATTTCTATACCCACTAACTCAAAATAGTCTGATACCTCAAAAGAGCTAACTATTCTAGCAATTTCTCCCCGTGTTCTTATCAATGTAGCATGTTTTTGTATAAAATTATTTATAAAACTCTTTTTCCTGCTATTAGATATTAGCTCGTACTCCAATTTTCTGGGTTGTTCTTTACCTTGACCTGCTATCTTTAGCACATTCCATGCCCCTGCCTTTTCCTCTGGAGATACTATATTAAGATTATCTTCTGTCCTCATAATATATTTAACTACCTTTTCATCCTCATCCACAAGATAACCGTCATCAACTCCAATTTTCTTTAATGAAATGATGTGTTCAAAATTAACCTTGTCTATGGCTGGCATAGGAAAACCATCATTTTTCATTGATATCCTCTTCACATTCCAAAGAGGAATAACTCCTATCTGTTTATATCTTTCATATTCTTCAAGATTAACTTTTATCTCTTTAATCATTTCTCCCGCATCTAAAATTCCTTCACACTCTGTCATAACAACATCAAAAAACTTATTTGCATAAGGATTGTTTACTGTTTTCCAAGGCATAGAATTTTTCTGAAAAATAATATATAGTCTCTCTATTTCATCAATATATTTAAGGTTTTGCTCAAGTCTTATTTTTATAGGGTAGCTTTGTTTGTCTGTAACTATCTCTCCTATATATGTCTTTTTGCTTCTTAATATTTCTTTAATCTTGAGGTAGTCACAATTCATAAAAAGAGTAAACAGTGTCACATCTTCCTTTTTATATAGCTTTTGAGATACCTCACCCATATTGTATTCTTTCTCTTCTAAATCCTCAGGAATAATAGGAAATAGAAACTCATCAACTGGGTCAACATTTTCAATATTATTAACTGTTACAAATATATCATATCTTCTTTCCCTATCCTCTATTTCATTAAATACCCTTTCTTCAAGACTTCTATTTGCAACTTCCTGATAATCTATTAAATTAGAAAAAACCCCATACAATACATTTTTAAGCATCTTTCGTTGCTCTAAATCTTCCATCTTTCCAAGTCTATCTAGTATTATATCTTTCATTACATTCTTCCCCTAGTTTTTTGTTTTAATTAGTCTTAACCTGTTTTCCCTTTATTGTAGTTATTCCATTCATCTCAATAAGACTATCCTTACATTTTACACTTATCTTACTTCCTGCAGTCATTTCAATTTTTTTACCTGACTCTATTTTAATTCCTTTATCTGCTTTTATAGCTATATCTTTTTTGCTATAGATCTCAATGCCTTCATTCTCTATAAGTCTTATTAAAATTTCATCATCTTTCCCTGTTATCATTATTTCATCTTTATTAAACATTATTTCTTTACCATATTTTGTCCTAAAAATTTTAACATCAGGGTCTGTGATAAAATCACCACCCATTGTCCTACGTCTTATAGAATTAATAACAATTGCCTCTTCTTCTTTGTTTGTGGGAAAATATAATTTCACTTTATCTTTTAATTCAGGCATACAGTACCATCCAGTTTCCCCTTCTGTAGTATAAAAAGTCGAATATGGAAACCAAAAAGCTTTATCTTTACTCTGATCTTTGTCTACTTCAAGATGTATCCTGATATTATCCTCTTTTATATCTATTACTTCACCTTCTATAGAAGCTCCCACAACCTTTTCATTTAAGGAAAGATCCTGACTTAATCTATTCTCAGGTGACATGGTATACTCATGAACCAGTAGCCCGTTTTTAAGAATTGAAACAGCCTTATAGATATATAAACTCTTGCTTTGAAAACTTACTGTGTCACCTAGGTTTAATATTTTATCCGTTTCAATTTTATACTGGATAAAGTCTTTTTCATCAATACCTTTATTATAATTTTGAGAAGACACCCTATATTGTGCTATTTTTTTGCTTACACTATAGTGATATTCTTCTAGGTCTCCCTTGCTTCCACCTTCAGGAGTTCCAAACCAGAATTTAGGTTTATCTGAATATGTATCAGGTACTAAAGGAGCATTGAAATGAGATGACATTCTTTTTAGAAACTCCCAATCTGTTTCATCATACTGAATTATAAATTTATCTATATTTTTTCCTTTTGCAACAACATCAATGTAATCTCCTGAGTAATCCTTCATAACTTCATCAATCAATTGGGTATATTTCATATCTTTGTCTTGAAAAGACTTTCTTTTCAATTTTATATCCATATTAAATGTATGAGAAACTCCCTCAACTTTTACATAATAAACATCCCTTACAGATTTGACTTCGATGTTTGTAGCAATTCCTTTAAAAAGACATGTTCCATCACAATGATTAATTTCTATAGGTGTCTGGGATTGAGTCATTTGAATATACTTATCTCGTTCTCCCTTAGGCACTAAAGCTGTAAAATAAACACTTCCATGCTCGTTTATTTTTTTCTCAATTTTCAACTCATCAGGATATATATCATAAGGCACAACCCGAATGTCATGACCTGCCAATACCGCCATACTATCCCCCCTATTTTTTGCTTGTTTTTATTTATCAGTAACCTCTTTTATTATGTTTTACTATATTTTATCATATATATTTCATTAATCAATATTTTTTGCCTTTGAACATGGAATTAAACTTATATTTTATAATCTCAGAGTTGTTGACAATGGTATGAAGTTTTTGTACAATTAAGAAAAACATACCCTATAGATGCCAGTATATTAAAACAATAACTATCAAAACCTTTTGAAATATTTTATTGAAAATGGGGGATATATAAATGTCTGGACTTAGAGATGTAAGTATAGTAATGTCATCTAAACGCACAGGTGACAGATACCTTGCAAAGTCATACCCACATGAGATTTTAGATAATAATGGCAGAACAAAACTGTTTTCAGTTCCAGTGTTTTGGCTTTATCTCCACGGAACTGATGATAAAAACGCTCCTGTTCAGAAAGACTGGAAAGCATTGCGGTTTATGCCCTATTGGAATGATCCTAAAAAATCATCAAGTTATAGGACATTAGGTTGGGCAAATGCAGGTCTACGTCATTTACCTAAAAAGACTGTAACATACTATAATCCCATATATATGACACGTAATCGCACTTCTCCATTTTCTGGTGCCATACAGATGAGAGATTCATTTCTAATACATGCTGGTCCGCAAACCATACACGATTCAGGCTGGGGTGCTGCAGGTTGTGTTGAGATCATTGGAGACTTTGGTCAGTTTAGAGAGGATATAAAGATATTATCAGGCTCTACTAAAGTTTGCTCTCATGATGCTATTTTAGAACTTGTATCTGCAAAGAAGCTATTCATTCAGGTAGATCATGCTATCGCCCCAAATATACCTAACGAAAACAACTTCCAAATCCCCTAATGCCAAGGGGACGGTTCTTCTGACAATCTCCATCCTTATCCTTTGTATAATAACATCAATTCCTTTTTATCACTATCCCATTGAATATTTAATCCAAGCTTTTCACCCACAAACCTTACGGGTATAAAAGTCCTACCTTCTAAAATAAACGGTGCCACATCTACCTCACTTAACTCGTCATTCACATAGGCAATAGTAGTATCAACCCACAATCTAACAGTCTTTTCATGTAATGAAATAATAATATTTTTATCTTCTGGATGCCACTCTACATGAGCACCTATATTTTCAGCAACATACCTTATTGGAAGAAAAGTTCTACCATCTTTAATAATTGGAGTTGTATCCATTTGTTTTTCAACATCATTTACATAATAAACAGTCATATCAATATAAAAACGCTGTACTAAAGTATAATCTTCTAGTGATAGTGCTTCTTCTGTTGATGATTGTTCAACTTCTTCATGTTCTGAATTCTGTGGTAAATTTATAGCAACTATAAATATTGTGAATACGCTTATTATAACTAGTATCCTAGTTACAAAAATTATCTTGTAAATTTTGTTATTCATAATTTCCACCGTTCTCATAATAATCTACATAAGGCTAATTGCCAATTCTCAGGTAAACTTTATCATAGCATTCAAGCTGTGTCAATATTGCTTATTTTTCATTTTGGCATATTTATGTTTATGGTTTTAAACTATTTTTGCATTTAGTTTTATATAATTAACTACCATCTCAATAACGCAGATTTGGTAAATCCATGGGATTTTATTATTTTAATATGTATTTCATCTAACTTAGTATTTTAATTGAAGTAATCTTGCAGGTTGTTAATCCGGAATCATCTTAAAACCAGCACCAGTATCCTGAAGCAAATAAATTAATAAAATAACTGATCATTTATGATCAACCATGTTCCCTTACATTATCAAGTTCTGATGCTTAATTCATAACACTGAAAATAATCTGTTAAAACTGGCTCTTCCATTTGGCTCACACCTTAATTCTTCTGGATCTTATCTAGTTTTTATATTGGTGCACTTTTTAGCCACCTTGAATTTTTGTGTTCTACCATCATATATTAAGAATTGAAATATTTGCCCTTATCATCTAAATAATATTTTTTTATAGTTTCACTATCAGCAATATCAGCATTACTTAAAAATGTTTCGCAATATATCTACAAATAGTGCCTGTCATGGATCATTGCCAAGACGGGCATTTATTTTATCATGTATTTTTGAAACTAAACTCAGAAGTTGATGGTGGTTATTTATAATTAGCATTACCTATTAATTTTTAATAGTGCACCCTGATTTGATTATTGCACTTTAATGATATAAAATATAATTATGCAAATTTAACTATAATAAAAAATTAGATGGAGGTTATTATATACATGAACTTCAAACCAAATAAATGTATTTTTATAATTCTTCTGTTTTTCGTTTGTTTGACCAGTCATTCATTTTCTTTAAATACATATAAATACGCGTCTACAAATGGAAGTCCTGATGGTGACGGCTCATTTGATAATCCCTGGGACTTAAATACCGCCTTTACAAGTAATCACGTACAACCTGGCGATACCCTATATTTGAGAGAAGGAACTTATGATACGTCTTCAATTGGTGGCAAAAGCTTTGTATGCAATTTCAAGGGAAATAGTAGCAATCCTATTACTGTTATGCCATATAATAATGAAAAAGTTATATTTGACGGCAAATATAATTCAAATGGAAACTCAACTATGAATGTAACTGGGGAATGGGTAATCTTTAAGGATTTTTACTTTACAAACAGCAATACAAATAGAATTTCTCACACATCTGACAGCTCAGATATACAGACTAATAGTGGAGTGGACTTTTCTGCTGCAAATTCAAAATTAATCAACTGTTTTATTTATGATAACATCGGTGTAGGATGTGGTTTTTGGAATCCTGCAGTTAATTCGGAACTGTATGGCTGTTTGATTTTTAATAACGGCTACTATGATAAGTCTAGAGAAAGAGGAACTGGTCACAACATATATACACAAAACCTTAATGGTACAAAATTGATACATGATAATTTTATATTTAACAGTATAAGTTTTGGGCTACATGCTTATTTTACTGGTGACAGCAACAATCCTAAAAGAAACTATCAATCAGGTTTTGACATACAGGGAAATATAAGCTTTAACAATGGATCTTTAAGTCTTAATAGTGCATATAAAAGCAATTACCTTGTAGGTGGAATGCAGCCTTATAGTGATGTTTATTTTAAAGACAATTATGCTTATATGTGGTCTGACTCTCATGGAAGAAATTATCAATTAGGCTATAGCAATACAAATATTGATTGTACCCTTGAAAATAACTATTCTTTTAGAAGTTCAACTGCTTTTAATTTTATCGGTTTTAAGGAAATAACATTTAAAAATAATACTATTATTAATAAGGGTAGGTCAACTGCTATTTCATGTGAAGTTCCTGCTGAAAGTAATTTTGACAAATACACATTTAATAACAACCATTATTATGGCACTGATTCAACATTTTTTAAGCACATTAATCAGAGTGGAGATTTAAATTCTGGAGACTTTTCTTTTTGGGAGGAATTTACCAAAAGTAAAGATGAGAGTACTTTTACAAAAGGCTTACCTGATAAAAATTTAGTTTCTGTACGAACCAACAAATATGAAAAGGGTCGGGCAAATATTGTAATATATAATTATTTAGAAAGTGATTATCAGGAAATAGATGTATCCCACGTTTTAGAAAATGGCTCCCCATATTACATTTATGATGTAGAAAATATTTTTGATAGCCCTATACTAACTGGTATATACGACGGTTCACTTTTAAATGTACCAATGAATCTCACCCATTGCCAACAACCAAATGGCAACTTAGATATTAACCTTAAACATACTTCAAAAGAATTTGGTGCCTTTTTAATATTGAGTCGTCCATTAGACAAAAATCATAAAACAACGGAAGATACCTCTATAAAATTTAAAGACATAGCAGGCTATGAATGGGCTAAAAAACAAATAAACACCCTTGCATCTAAGGGTATAATCAACGGAACATCAACTAATACTTACAGTCCTGGAGAAAAAATAAAGAGGGCAGATGCAGTTGTACTAATAATAAAGGCTTTGGGTTTAGAATCGGATTTTTCTGAAAATTTTTCAGATGTTTCAAAGGAAAAATATTATTATGAAGCTGTGGGAATTGCAAAAAAACTCAACATTATATCTGGAATTGGTGATAATAAATTTAATCCTGAAACTCCT
Source organism: Acetivibrio alkalicellulosi (assembly GCA_008125075.1). Classification (GTDB taxonomy): domain Bacteria; phylum Bacillota; class Clostridia; order Acetivibrionales; family Acetivibrionaceae; genus Herbivorax; species Herbivorax alkalicellulosi. The sequence continues at coordinate 3,128,274 of VLTH01000002.1, forward strand.
ATAAAGAGGCAGGACTTAATGGTAATTGTATACAGTGCGCTTAAAGCTGCTGGCTTAATTATTGAAGATATTAATGTCTCAGAATTGGAAAAATTCAAGGATGCTTCTTATATTTCTGACTATGCCATAGAGAGTATAGCTTCCCTAGTTAAAGAAGAAATAATAGCAGGAAATGCTAATAAAGAACTTTCTCCTTTAAAAAACATAACAAGAGCAGAAACCGCTGCAATAATTTATAAAATACATTAATCTGGCAAAACATCATTATTTTTCTATAATTTTTTCAAGTTCTTTAACCTGGTCTTTACCTGAAGGTTTGTCAATAGCTACTCGAAAAAATGAGGAGTTTTTACTCATACCTTAGCAAAACATCCTCATTATCTACCCAACTTCCATTTAGATTTCCATTTGGGTGAAAAACCATTTCATAAACAATGTCTTTATGTTTTTCTTTTTCTTCATAAAGCTTTATTAAATCAGCACTTTCTGAAACACAGTCAATACTTTTGTACTTGTATATTTCAACATAATAATAATAGCCCAATATATTAAGCTGTGGTACAAATCTGTCAGGATATTTATCAAATTCCCCCCAAATTTCATTAAGTTTTATCTTATTTTCAATACAATATGCTTTTTTTTCGGTGTTAATCATATTGTCCATGTCATAATCCATTAATTCTCTGAAAATAACATTGTCAATTCCCAACTCATTATAGAAATCCAAATAATTCATAATTTCATGGATATTATTTATTCCAGCTTTAAGAAGCAGGCAGCTTAGTCTCGGCCTCAAACCTCTTTTTAAAGCATACTTAATAATATATGACAGTTCTTTATTAGAACAGTATTGATTATTTTCAAACTTCATTATGTTCTGGTTTATTTGGTCATTATAATGTGCCCTGCTGATATTTAGATGAACAAATCCACTATTAATAAGATGCTCAAGCACTGTCTTCCCTCTTATATTGTCAAGTAAACCACTGCCATTAGTTGTAATGGTTCTTTTTCTGAAACCATGTTTTTTTACCAGATCTAAAATATCAACAATTCTACTGCATTTTGTAGGCTCACCACCAGTAATTGAAATACTAGGGTTTAAAGGCCTTATTATTGCTAAAACTTTATCTAGTCTTTGTAAATATTCATAATCATCTGAAATTTTATGTTTTTTATACATCTGTTTTCGGCTCTCAAACCTTAACTGGGCAACACAAAATTCGCAGTCAGCATTGCAATAATCATCTGAAAATATGGAGAAATTCACATTATGATATACCCGTTTTTTTAGTCCGTTAAAGTCAAAATCTATAAGATTGAACTTATTTATATCAAATAAGTACTGCCTCTTTTCCCTATATGATCTATTAAAGCTATTCATTAATATCCCCCAATAATCTTTCATTTGGTTTATTATTACGAGCAATATACACTTCCCCATCTGGCATAAAAACAAAATCCCTAATAAGCTCCCTATCATCTTTAAACTTTTCACGATAGCATTTTACAATAGACTCCTTATATCTGTATACATTAACCAGATAGTACTCACCTTGCATAGTACGAATTTTTTCAAAACGAGAATCACTGTCCAGTTGATTCATAATAGGCTCTATGTCTACAAATTTTTCTTTTCTATTCACCTTTGGTACTTTAACCATTTCTCTAAAAATTGTAGATTTAATATTTAACTTTCTATAATACTCGTGAAAGCTTATAAGGTCTTCAAGAGAATCAATTCCAAACTTATGCAGCACACAACTTATTCTAAAACTCATATGATTTACATTGCAAAATGTGGCTACCGTCTCAATGTCCTTATTTGTAAAGCATATACCCATTAGCTTTTGATTATTTTTATCAATATGGCTGGACCTACTCAAGTTGATATTATTGGTTAATCCATTTTCAAGCATATGCTGCAAAAGCAATTTACCCTCATAACGTTTAAGTAATCCTGTACCATTTGTAGGAAAGGATCTATTGAGTAAACCAAATTCTTTTACAATCCCCATTATAGAAAGGATTCTATGGCTTATTGTAGGCTCTCCACCACATATGTGAACAGTGGGTTTTAAATGTTTTAGTAACTTTAAAGCTTCCCTCAATTTTAAAAAATACAGATTATCATCTTCAATTTCCTTGCAACTTTTAATGTTCTCATCAAAATGGTTGATACAAAAAGCACATTTTGCATTACAATAAAGACTTGGATATATCATAATGGAGCAATGACTATCTACTAGCCTGCTTTTCCCATTTACCTCTATATATTGAGAATCATATATTTCAACATTGTGAGTTTCTGTTTTCAAGCTATACCCATCAGAAAATTTAATGGTATTCATTTTATCAGCCCTTTTTAAAAATAATTTCTTCGTGTCTATTTGCCGTTGTCTTATTTTCAATATCCCGTCTCTTTAAAATTTGATAGCCAATGTTTTCAAATATATGTATGTACTCTCGGTAGCTTTTGCTAAACCACATATCCTTCATATTGCATACACCGTGGTAGTATATGGTATCTAGCATAACATTTATATCAAAGTATTCTTTGCGTGGTTCTATAACCCTAATAATGCCTTCTGGCTTAATATATCTGTCTAATGCAATAATACTATCTTCAAGATCATAAATATGATGCAATACATTACGACATCTCAATTCATCAATACTAAGAGGCTTTAAATCAGTTATGGTATGTGAAACAGGATCATACCAATAATCAAGATATGGATAGGTAGTGATATCGCATGTCTTATAACCTGGCTCTGGCTTTAATCCACATCCAAAATCTATTTTTAACACTACAACAACCTTCCTTCATGTTCACTTCTTGCTATTAGATCCTTATTAAAACAGGTACCGTCAGTGGAATATAAAAACCAATCATCTATGTTCTGAACAATTACAGGCTTCTCATAGTCCTTGTTTCCTGACAACTTCCCATAGGATTGAAGGTAATAAATATTTGAAATAGCTCCAAGATTATTATTGTTGATTTCATCTCGGATTAATTGGTCTTGGTTTCTTAATCTTACGTTTAGTTTTATGTTGAATCCTTCAATAAATTCAGTTGCCAGATGCCAATCCAATGCTTTTTCAAAACATCGTGGATTTTCCTTGTGGAGCCAATAATTAATACTAAGCTTAACAGTTATCGGTATTTTGTTGTACTTATTAAAATCCACCAATCTCACAAAATGTGAATCTAATAGAATTCCATTGGTAGATAAAATGATTTTTTTACACCGTTTTGTACTCCTTGCATACTCCAAAAATAAATAAAGGTCTTCATGAAGCAACGGCTCTCCACCTTCTAATTGCAGCTCAAAATCTTTTTTATGAAAGTCAATAATCTCTTTATATTTGTTAAAGCTCATATATGTGCTCTTTTCTGTCCCTGAGTACATACAACAGAAAGGACAGTTTGTATTACATTGATTTGTTATATTTATGTATATCCTAATCATATATCTCCTTAAACCTTCAAAAATCAATAATTATAGCAAAATCCTCTGGGAAAGTGGTATAATTTTATACTTAAAAATACCAATTAGAGAGGATATCATATGAAAATTATATCAGAAAATGTCTCAAATTAAAACAATTTCTCAACCTTTACAGTATAAAAAAGTACATCCTAGTTGCATCTTTTATATAAATATATTCTTTAACTTTTTACTTGGTTTACTGTTGAACACTGTAGAAATATGTTTTTATAAGTTATATCTTATAAAAATTAACAAATTACCTTGAACTAAAGATGTAACTGTGGTAATATAGTTTCCAGATATGGCAAAGGAGGACTTCAAATTATGATTAATCGAGAGTTATATATGAGCCGCATCCGTCCTTTTATTGGAAGTGAGCTTATTAAGGTTTTAACAGGCATCCGCCGTAGCGGAAAATCCGTCATGTTGAATTTGATCCAGCGAGATCTGATGTCCTCAGGTGTAAATGAAAATCAGTTTATTTCTATCAACTTTGAGAATATGAGCAATTCACACCTTTGCTTTGCAGAGGCATTGCATGAGGAAGTTATTCAGCGCGTAAATGGCTTTTCTGGTAAAGCATATCTTTTTTTTGACGAGATTCAAGAAGTGATAGGCTGGGAAAAATGTATCAATTCCTTTCGGATTGAATTTGACTGTGATATCTATATCACTGGCTCAAATGCCAAGCTTCTTTCGGGTGAGCTGGCCACTTACCTTTCAGGAAGGTATGTAGAGTTTGTGATTTATCCCTTTTCCTTTGGAGAATTTTCAGAACTGTATAATACAGTTTTTCCTGACTCCGATTCGAGATTGATGTTTACCCAGTATCTGACCGAAGGAGGGATGCCTTATTTGAGCAATCTTCGTTACGCTGAGCAGCCAAGCCGTCAGTATCTGCAAGACCTCTATAACTCCGTTGTCCTTAAAGATATTGTGAAACGCAACAGTATCAGGGATGTTGATCTGCTAGAGCGTATCATAGCATATATTACGGCAAATGTGGGAACGACTTTCTCCGCTACGGCAATTTCAAAATATCTCAAAAGCGAGGGGCGTACTGTTGCACCAGAAACAATCTTGAACTATATTAAAGCTTGCGAGGATTCCTTTTTGTTCTACCGCGTCCGAAGACAGGATTTACAAGGTAAGAAGATTCTCACTGTCAATGAAAAATACTACATTGCTGACCATGGAATAAGGGAGGCTGTTTTCGGCGGGAATATGAAAGACATCAATCTCATTTTTGAAAACATTGTTTTTTTGGAACTGCTACGACGAGGATATAATGTCACAGTTGGAAAAGCAGTAGATAAAGAGATTGATTTTATTGCCCAAAAGCAAACTCAAAAAATCTATATTCAGGTGGCTTATCTGCTTGCTTCTGAGGAAACGATCCAGCGTGAGTTCGGGGCATATGATAGTATCAGGGATAACTTCCCTAAGTATGTTGTCTCATATGATGAATTTGATATGGGCAAAGATGGTATAAAACATATGAATATACGGGAGTTCTTGTTGGCTGAGCAGTGGAATTGAGATTCTAATTTAATCTGGCGAAACATCATTATTTCTCTATAATTTATCAAGTTCTTTAACCTGATCTTTATTTTGAAAAAGGTTGCAAAGAAAACTTTAGAGATCCATTATATCTTTTATCAATATGCATCCTAAAAAATAATTGAAATAAAAGATGTTTATAGTATAATTAAATTAAAAATATTGGTAGGTGAAAACTTTGAGAAAATTTAACATAGCAGGCGTATGTATTCCAGACAAACACTATATGGTAGATATAAGTAACACAATATCAAAAGCAGAGCACTTAATTGATGATGGAGAATACTTTACAATAAATAGAGCAAGACAATATGGTAAAACTACTACTATGTTTATGGTGCAAAAAAAGATACAACATAGATATGATGTTATAGCAACAAGTTTTGAAGGCTTAGGAAGTGATATTTTTAAAGAGGAACGTAATTTTTCTGGCACTGTTTTAGAAGTTTTCGCAAAAGATATAAGATTTACGAATAAAAAACTTTCAGATAAAATTAATAAAATGAATAAAAACATAACTACAATAGAAAAATTATCTAGCGTAATAACAGATATATGTTATGAAAATGATAAAAAAATTGTTCTTATGATAGATGAAGTGGATAAAAGCAGTGATAATCAAACATTCCTGCACTTTTTAGGAATGCTAAGGAACAAATTTTTAAATAGGAATATGGAACGTGACTATACTTTTCATAGTGTAATACTAGCTGGAGTATATGATGTTAAAAATCTAAAATTAAAGTTAGCACAAGATGAAGAAAAAAAATATAACAGCCCTTGGAATATTGCTGTAGATTTTAAAGCTAATATGAGCTTTAATCCCAAAGAAATATCATCAATGCTAGAAGAATATGAAAAAGATTATAAAACAGGAATGGATATTCAATTATTAAGTAAAGAATTATACTATTATACAAGTGGATATCCCTTTTTAGTAAGTAAGTTATGTAAATTAATCGATGAAGATTTAGGTAAAAATTGGACTGTACAGGGAATACAAGAATCCGTTAAATTAATATTAAAGCAAAAAAACACATTATTTGATGATGTTATGAAAAATTTAGAAAATAATAAAGAATTATATGACAGTATATATGCCCAACTAATATTAGGACATGAATATACATTTAATATTGATAATCCTATAGATCAATTAGGATATATGTATGGTATATTTAGAGAACAAGATAATACAAGAATAATACACAATAAAATATTTGAACAGCGTATATATGAATATATGGCAGCTAAACTAGAGCAAAGAGAAAACCTAACACCCTATAGTTACAAAAATAACTTTATTGATTTAAATGGAGATTTAGATGTAAAAGTATTGCTTGATAAATTCCAACAGATGATGAAAGAAGAGTACAGCAACAAAGATAAGGAGTTTTTAGAAAGAGAAGGCAGGCTTTTATTTATGGCTTTTTTAAGACCAGTAATAAATGGAGTGGGTTTTGCTCTAAAAGAAGTGCAAATATCTCAAGAACAGAGGTTAGATATAGTAATAACATACAATAATAAAAAATATGTGGTAGAATTAAAAAAATGGTATGGAGAAAAATATCATCAAAAAGGTTTAGATCAATTGGATAAATATTTAGATAATCAAGGCTTAAAAGAAGGATATTTGATAATATTTAACTTTAATCAAAATAAAGAATATATAAATAAATATGAAGGTATAAATAATAAGCAAATATATCAGGTAATTGTGTAATATAAAGTTGAATATCTTTTAGAATCCTATTATTTTATCGGATATGAAAGTATTGCAAAGTAATTATTTTACATAGCATTGGCGTGTTTCTTTACTAGCTAAGCTATAATTCATTAATTTTTTTCAAATTTTTATTTATCTGTATTTTCAAAACAACCATCCCCCTGACACTTTGACAATACACTGTTAAGTGATATAATATAAATAGGACGGTGATGCGATGAAAATACAGAATCCTCATGATAAATTCTTTAAAGAAACTTTTTCAAATATAGATGTGGCAAAAGACTTTATGACTAATTATTTACCACAAAGTATTATGAATATTATAGATATAAATACACTGGAACCTCAAAAAGATAGTTTTATAAATGAAGATCTTCAAGAAGTATTTTCAGACATGCTTTTTAGGGTAAATATTAATAATAGAGAAGGTTATATATATTTTCTTTTTGAACACAAAAGCTACATTAGCAAGAATATATCATTTCAACTATTAAAGTATATGATTGAAATTTGGGAAGCAAAGATAAAGAAAGAAAAAACAGATGAACTTCCAATAATAATTCCTTTGGTTATATATCATGGTAGTGACGAATGGAAAATTAAGACTACACTAGGAGAAATGATAAAGGGATATGATGAGCTATCTGAAAATGTGAAAAAATATGTTCCCAATTATGAATATCTGCTTTATGACTTATCAAAATATACAGATGAGCACATTAAGGGAGAAGTTCAGCTTAGTATTTTGCTTAGTATTTTCAGGGACATATTCTCTAAAGATGGGCATATTATTAGAAAAACAGTCTTAAGAGCAGTAGAACATTTAAGAGAATTAGATGATCAACAGACAGGAATTGAATATTTCAAAACCTTTATGAGGTATATATTAAATACTGGGCAAAGATTAACTAAGGAAGACATTAGCGATATTGTTAAAACTATTGAAAAAACTTATCCAGAAGGGAGTGATTTTGTAATGACTTTGGCTGATCAATTTAGACAAGAAGGAAAACTAGAAGGAAAACTAGAAGGAAAACTAGAAGGTCTTCAACAAGGTCTTCAACAAGGGAGGAAAGAAGAGAGAAAAGAAACTCTTTACAAAACAGCAATAAAATTATTAATTAAAAAATTTGGCAAACTGCCCGAAGATTCAAAGGATAAGATATTACAATTAGATACTGAAGTTTTAGAGATTATAATCGACAGCATTTTTGAATACAAAAGTTTAGATGATGTGAAAAAATATCTTTAGCAACAAAATAGGTATTTCCTGCTTTTTTCTTTGATTCATTATTATCTCAGTATATAAACATGATTAAAGAAACAACAGTGACTGTTGTTTCTTTAATCACAATATTGGTCAAATGTTTTAATCCTTAAATCAAACACTTCTTTATTATCTATAATTCATTAAATTTTTTGCAATTTTTCATTTATTTGTATTACCAAGCTCCAATTTCATCGGACAAACCTCCTGAAATTAAGTTGAAAGATACAAAATTAGTTTCAAAACCTATTCTTAGAGGTCTTTATCACAGCTACAAAAAAATTGCCTAACCATTACTGCTTTTTCAATATCTTATTTTGTTATGCAAAAAAACAATCATCTTGGCTTTAATACCATAATGCTTGTTTTTTCGACTAAGTTATTATTGTTTATAAAGTATAAATTTGTATGTGTTACTTGCTTTACTTTTTAAATATTGTCTCTTGTTTTAGCCAGATTGAATTTTTGAAGTCCACAAGTGATATTAGAAACTTAGCTATTCCTTTTGGATTAGGTAATCCTACATAAATATTAGGTAGTTCAAGGTATTGAAGAATGTATGGTGAGTGGCTAGTAATAATAACTTTACACTGAACTAAAAACTGATCAATTACTCTTAAGTAGCTTTGTAGCAAAATTTGATAAATTGAATTTTCAGGTTCTTCAATAACTATTATTGATAATCCGTTTATGTCTGCCAATAGTATACAAGCTAAAAGCCAAAGGACTCTCTTGCCCCTACAACTAGATAAAAAGGCCACTAAGAATAAGTTTTTTTGAAAACTATTCAAAGTAGAATAGTCAATAACATCAGGCTCTTTTCGCAATATCTCACATGAATATTTTCTTATTTCACTTCTTCGGTCTAATAACTCAAAAGAGAATGACTTTCTATCAAACTTTTCACCATCAAAATAAACTTTAATGAACCTATCTTAATTATTTCCACTATGAATTAATTCATCTATAAGTATAAACCCTTTAATACTCTTATTTACAAGTACTTTCGAAACTTCATCCAAATATTGCAAAGGAGGTTCTGGAGTCTTGAATACAACTAATAATTTATACTCATTATTATCTAATAAATCTAATATATCAAATTCATTCATATTCAATCCCTCCTTTAAACTTTATTTACAATAATTATTTTTGTTATTTTATAATATAGTATTAATCAGAACAAATAGCCAACCCTTTTTCTTGTTTTCTTAATTTTGCAAAATCTTCAAAATATTAAAATCACATGTATAGGAAATCTAGTTTTTGTCCAATATCTATCCATCTGCTTGTGCTTTTTTGTTATAATTTCATTAAAAATGTAAATTTTGCTTTTTAATATATGATAATAATTAATTTAATATGTTCTCTAGAGTTATTAGCTTATCTATTATTTTCATATAATTATTGCTAGGTTCTTTGAATTTTCTAAAATATTTTTTCAGTTCTTTACGTATTTTTCTATCGTTTGTATATTCAAAAGTTAACCTTTCAAACTCATTAGTATCTTTTACTGAATATTCGTAGATATGAGTTTTCAAAACTTACAACCTTTATAGACATAACATACTAATCCCAGTTTTTTTGTTCAATTCACAGTTTATTGCATCTATTGCACCCCAAAGTCCATCTGCTCTTCCCATGCCCATCCAAACAAACTCATTTTCCAATCTATGTTTATTTTTTTGAAGTTTATTTGTTAGAAGCGGTAGCAATTTATCCTTATTTATTGCAAATGAAGCTTTACCTTTATTTTCGTCCATTAACTGATTAAATATAGTGTTTGCCACAGCATATAAACTTAACGTATTTTCATTTATCATATTCAGTAACGTATTTTCATATATTACATTTACTTTTAGTTCAGGTTTCTTCTCATGTAACAGACTAATTTCACGTGTTATCTGTATCCAATCTGTTGGAGTATATATAGGTTCCATAGGAGGAACAGGTACTTTATATTCCTCATTTCCTATCAATAACTTCTCCATTTCATTATTATCAATAGCCTTTAATAGCATTTGTTCTGCTATTCTCATTTTTTTATTTTTTATATTAATTTGCCTCCTGAAAAGCATCTTCAATCTATGCCCCGGACATTCACCTTCACACTTTAATACATTAGGTGGCTTACGCTCTGGATATTCATTACATACCATTGGGTTTGGAAGCTGGTGAATGCACTTATCACATTGCATTTCTTTAATATTGAACTTCCCAACATCGAGTTTTGCCCATCTAGTTTCCGACATTTTAGTTACCTCCGTTATAATAGTTAGCTCAACAAAAACCTTCAAATCCATCGATCTAGCTCTATTGAATTTTTATACCACATCATATATTAAGAACTAAAATATTTGCCATGTGCATCTGGATAATATTTTTTTATAGTTTCACTATCGGCAATATCAGCATTACTTAAAAATGCTTCCCAAAATGTTCCGCAATACTCACACTTATGAAGAGTACCCCACCGCTCTTCACTCACGCTAATTTCTGGTGGGGAATTTCCAGAGAGCCATCCATTTCTACACTTCTCACAGCCCTTCTTATTCCATTCGCTTTGTGACATTACTAACACCCCCTAATATTTGTTGTACACGAGCTATCATTCGCAACTTAAGATTTAGCCCTAGAAACCCATTATATAATACAGTCCCAATTTTTATTATTTGAGCATCTTCATTACCTCCATTTTCTATAAAGAAAGGAATTGCTCCACCTATATGATCTGAATGAGTATGAGTTAATATTACAAAATCTATTTGTTTCTTATGTTTTTTCATATCCAACAAACTGGCTTAATATAATCAAAATATGTATTATATGTGCCAAAATCAATCATAATATTAACTTCCTCATTACATTTTTGCAATGTAATCAAAAAGCTGTCTCCTTGCTTAGCTTGAAATACTCTAACACTTATTTTATATATACGCTCATTCATAATTTTATCCTTTCAAGTCTATTAAATCTAGAACTTCTTAAGTTTTAAAACGAAACTTGAACTTCATTTTAATTCTCTTTTAATCAGCATTAATATTTTTTCTGCATAGCTAACATTAAAAAACCACTGCTTTCATTATATAAAACTCTCCAATCTCTTCCTTGGTAACATCTTTTAACTTTAAAGGTGAAAGATATTTTTGAAAGAATTCCAATCATACTTTACAATAGGTTACAGTGAAAAACTGCCTATAACTTGGATAATGGTGGGAGTATAAATTGTATTGCAAAAAAACAAGCATATAAATAAAATTACCAAAGTACTTGTTTTTTATATAAGTTATTTTAGTTTAAAAAGTATAAATTTGTATGTGTCGCTCTCTTGCTTGTTAAACATTAGTACGTATTTTAGCCAGATTGAATTTTTGCAAGACACAGCACTAATTTTTACAGGGGGGGTTAAAGTTGATACTTTTCAAACATGCCGACAGTTTTTTACTTAAGTTATTATTGCGTTAATAAAAGTATAAAATTATATGTATTACATGCGTCACTTGCATTTCCTAAATATTAAAGTATAGAATAGCCATAATATGTCACAAATGCTCTGTTCATTCTTTCGAAATATCCATACATACCGTCAATTTCATTCCTCCCCGCCCAATCATAATACCTTATAAGCTTATCTTTATTCTTAACAATTGTATCTTTTAGCAAAGGAATCAATTCGTTAATGTTAATGTTAAATGGTGACTCTCTATTTTGTTCAAACATCAATTGAATGTATATAGCTTCAAGTGCACAATATAAACCAAATAAATCTTCACATATCATAATCTTAAGGGTTTCTTCAAGCCTTCCTAATATATCCCTATCACCCTCAATATATATCTTGTAGATACCTTCTTTTAGTATTCTAATATAATCTGCTGGCGTTGTTAGATTAGAAAGATGTGAATTTTTAATTTGAAAATGATTTTTCCCTTCCAGCATCTCCTTAAGCGAATCAGTTTTTATAGCACCTTCCACCATTGTATTTATTTCCATTTAATTACCTCCATTTATTATATCAAACGGATTTAGATTAATACTCCTATAACCGTCCATATTAGGTATATTGTCAACAACCGCTTCAAGAGCACCACCATCTGTCCTTCCACCTGAAATAAAATGAGCATTAGCACCATATTCATTACCCGATGGCAATCTAGCCTCAAAATCTAATGGATTATTGACATCAATTCTAACAACTCCGCCATGATTTAAAAAAGTTCCTTTGTCAAAACCAAGTATTTTTTCCAATTTTGTAACATCGCCATTGGCTTGTATCAAAGCATTATCTATTTCTTCTGGCGTTGAGATAAATAATTCTCCATGTCTTCCTAATTTAGGATTTAATATATTATCTTTAATCCTTGCATTGTAAGTATCTACAGAAACTAGATATGAACCACCATTTTCGAAATTCCTAATATGACTTTCTATGTAATTCTTATCATATAACATTTCTGCATTTGGTCTTTCACCCCACCTTGGTTCCCCAGAAGCAACCTGTTCCCAAAATTGAGTATATACTTTACCATCTTCTTCTGACATCTCTCCAAACGCAGAAAATTGTCCTCCTGAATATACATTACTCTTACTCTCACCACAATACCCACTTGGGTCAACATACTTAACAGGATTATTACTAACATAACTATAAAGATTTAATCCATCACCCCTATAAGTATCCTCCTGTGTAAACCTCCCCACCACAGGATTATAAAACCTTGCCCTCAAGTAATACTGTCCTGTAACTTGATCAAACTGCTCACCTGCATACTTAAACCTATTATGCACCTGCTCCTTAGCTTCAACTATATTACCAAATGCATCATACCTATAACTATTTACAACCTCACCCTTACCATCTGCAAGCCCCACAACATCACCGTGTCCATTATTTAAGTAATAATGACTGTTTCCTTTATCATCCTTCTGGGCAAGAAGCTCATGTCCCCTTACTATTGAAGCCTTTAGATTACCCACTCCATCTAGCTCTGCAACTACATCCCTGCCACTGAATATAAATCTATTTAAACTACCATTTTCATTTACCTCAAACCTTAACCCTTCTGGATCATATCTATTTTTTACATAGCCTCCTGTTGCACTTTGAACCTTTAAAGTCCTATTAAAGCAGTCATAAGTATATTTAGTTGTGCCACGCATCCCATTTTCTGCTATCAAATTACCTTGTGCATCATACTGGTATGAGGTATGCTCTCCACCTTCTATCTTTTCCCTTAGCCTGTTTCTGCTGTCATAATCATAGCTTGTTGTTATACTTCCTATTGTCCTTGCCCTACGGTTTCCTGCCATATCATATGTAAATACCTCTTCTGCACTTGGATAAACCGCTTTTGAAAGTCTGTTTAGGCTATCATAAAAATACTTTGTTACTTCTCAGTTTTCAACTTTTTCTACCTGATTTCCATTGTTGTCATACACATAGCTGTGGTTTAAAATCTCTATACTGCATGTATGCCAATAAGGTTTTTATCTGTATCATGACTATATTCTACCTTTATTCCATTTCCAAAGTTTATAGAGGATATTGTTCCGTCATCGTTATATCCATAAGATGCTTCTCTTTTTCCTCCCGCATAAACCTCTTCCATACGCCCGATTATATCATATTTATACTGTATATGCCGGCCTGCTACGTCATCTAATTCAACTATATTACTGTTTTTATCATACTTATACTTAAGTATGGGCTTTCCATTAGCCTTCTTACTCTTTAGCTTCATTCCTGGAGTATATTCATAACTATATGTCATACCTCCACTTGATGCAGCCTTTAGTGTTCCATCCACATTATAGTTAAACTCTTCTAATGTTCCAGTTGCTAGATCTTTTCTAAGTAACAAATTGTCATCCATATTATAAAGGAAGTCGGTTACTCTCTTGTTTCTGTCTATTTTCCTTGAGACTCTTCCCTTAATATCATACTTATAGGAGATAGCAGCTCCTGCTTGGTCTATTATCTGAGACACCTTATTTAAACTATTAT
>VLTH01000002.1:3142430-3158522 GCA_008125075.1 Acetivibrio alkalicellulosi
ATTTAGATTAATACTCCTATAACCGTCCATATTAGGTATATTGTCAACAACCGCTTCAAGAGCACCACCATCTGTCCTTCCACCTGAAATAAAATGAGCATTAGCACCATATTCATTACCCGATGGCAATCTAGCCTCAAAATCTAATGGATTATTGACATCAATTCTAACAACTCCGCCATGATTTAAAAAAGTTCCTTTGTCAAAACCAAGTATTTTTTCCAATTTTGTAACATCGCCATTGGCTTGTATCAAAGCATTATCTATTTCTTCTGGCGTTGAGATAAATAATTCTCCATGTCTTCCTAATTTAGGATTTAATATATTATCTTTAATCCTTGCATTGTAAGTATCTACAGAAACTAGATATGAACCACCATTTTCGAAATTCCTAATATGACTTTCTATGTAATTCTTATCATATAACATTTCTGCATTTGGTCTTTCACCCCACCTTGGTTCCCCAGAAGCAACCTGTTCCCAAAATTGAGTATATACTTTACCATCTTCTTCTGACATCTCTCCAAACGCAGAAAATTGTCCTCCTGAATATACATTACTCTTACTCTCACCACAATACCCACTTGGGTCAACATACTTAACAGGATTATTACTAACATAACTATAAAGATTTAATCCATCACCCCTATAAGTATCCTCCTGTGTAAACCTCCCCACCACAGGATTATAAAACCTTGCCCTCAAGTAATACTGTCCTGTAACTTGATCAAACTGCTCACCTGCATACTTAAACCTATTATGCACCTGCTCCTTAGCTTCAACTATATTACCAAATGCATCATACCTATAACTATTTACAACCTCACCCTTACCATCTGCAAGCCCCACAACATCACCGTGTCCATTATTTAAGTAATAATGACTGTTTCCTTTATCATCCTTCTGGGCAAGAAGCTCATGTCCCCTTACTATTGAAGCCTTTAGATTACCCACTCCATCTAGCTCTGCAACTACATCCCTGCCACTGAATATAAATCTATTTAAACTACCATTTTCATTTACCTCAAACCTTAACCCTTCTGGATCATATCTATTTTTTACATAGCCTCCTGTTGCACTTTGAACCTTTAAAGTCCTATTAAAGCAGTCATAAGTATATTTAGTTGTGCCACGCATCCCATTTTCTGCTATCAAATTACCTTGTGCATCATACTGGTATGAGGTATGCTCTCCACCTTCTATCTTTTCCCTTAGCCTGTTTCTGCTGTCATAATCATAGCTTGTTGTTATACTTCCTATTGTCCTTGCCCTACGGTTTCCTGCCATATCATATGTAAATACCTCTTCTGCACTTGGATAAACCGCTTTTGAAAGTCTGTTTAGGCTATCATAAAAATACTTTGTTACTTCTCAGTTTTCAACTTTTTCTACCTGATTTCCATTGTTGTCATACACATAGCTGTGGTTTAAAATCTCTATACTGCATGTATGCCAATAAGGTTTTTATCTGTATCATGACTATATTCTACCTTTATTCCATTTCCAAAGTTTATAGAGGATATTGTTCCGTCATCGTTATATCCATAAGATGCTTCTCTTTTTCCTCCCGCATAAACCTCTTCCATACGCCCGATTATATCATATTTATACTGTATATGCCGGCCTGCTACGTCATCTAATTCAACTATATTACTGTTTTTATCATACTTATACTTAAGTATGGGCTTTCCATTAGCCTTCTTACTCTTTAGCTTCATTCCTGGAGTATATTCATAACTATATGTCATACCTCCACTTGATGCAGCCTTTAGTGTTCCATCCACATTATAGTTAAACTCTTCTAATGTTCCAGTTGCTAGATCTTTTCTAAGTAACAAATTGTCATCCATATTATAAAGGAAGTCGGTTACTCTCTTGTTTCTGTCTATTTTCCTTGAGACTCTTCCCTTAATATCATACTTATAGGAGATAGCAGCTCCTGCTTGGTCTATTATCTGAGACACCTTATTTAAACTATTATACTTATATTCTGTTGTGTTGCCATTTCCATCAGTTGAGCTAGTTATGTTTCCTGCATAATCATAGCTGTACTTTTCAATGCTTCCATCAGCTTTTGTAATTTCCTGAATCCTTCCCCAGAGGTCAAGGGTATGGTTTGTAGTATTACCTTCTCCATCTACTATACCTGTTATGTTGCCCTGAGCATCATAGGTATACTTTTGTGCAGGCATTCCCTTTTTCTTTGCACCTGGAGTAAGAATCTCTATTATTCTTCCGCCTATATCATACTTATATTCCATGCCCTTTTGGGAGGCATCAACCTTTTCAACCAGTTCTCCTGCGTTGTTGTATATGTTTTTTTGCACCACAACACCAAGAGCATTAGTTATTTCAATAAGCCTGTTTAAATTATCGTATGTATAAGTTGTACCCTCTCCATCATCAGTTTCAGCATTATAATTCTGTGGTGTTACTTGCTTTATTACATTCCCTAAATCATCATAAAAAAGCCTTGTAATGCCACCCTCTATATCTGTTATCCTTATTCGCCTATTCATGCTGTCATATTCATATTTAGTTGAATTACCATTACAATCTGTTTCTTTTATTACATTTCCTGTACTGTCATATTCATAAGCAGCGCAATCAATATAGACTTAATAGAAGAATTACATCTGAAAGAGGAGCTTTGTGATCTTGTATTAGTTAGTCCACCTCCATCAGGGGCTAGGGGGCTAGCGATTTAAAAACAATTAAAGAGGCTTTCAACATAACCAAAGGTCTATTTGACTTGTTAAAAGGTTCAAAAGAACTACCATTTGTGCTTAAAAAAGAAATCTTGCTTTCAGAAGCAAAACAAAGCTTAACAAAAATAGGTAGTCTTGACTCAATTGTTAAAATAGTAAAGAAATAAAACTGCAAAACTTTACTTCTATAAAAGTTATTATATTTATCAAACAATTTATACAATCAAGCCGGGAGCATATCAGCATACCCGGCTTTCCTTTTACCCAAAATTACAGTTTTGGGCATTTTACTAATACAAAAGCATGTTTGTTAAATATTACACCTAAAAGAAATTTCACATTATTCCAATTCTACTGTCAGTATAATTTTATCAATAGTATCATTCATTTTAAAAATAAACTGGCGTTTTATAACAGTATACACTTTTTCACCAATTTTCACTTCATCTTTTGTATTTGGAATTTGCGAGATTGACTTGCAACTGCGGATAATCTTACCATCAAGAGTTTGAAATTGAACTTCCATTTTGTAACCTCCATTTATTATTAATCAATAATATCATTTTATATATGAGAAATGTCGGATTTAGTTATGTCTGTGGCTTTTTTATTTGTCAAAGTTAAAAGCACTTATCCACCAAACCGCAAAATGGAAATATTCATAAAATACATACAATCAGGTTAGAGTGGGTCTTATAAGGAATAATTAGGCATGCTGAACCTTTTAACTCGGATTGTAAGTATTCACAAAATCATTTATTGCATTACTTAAGTAAATATAAATAGTAAACTAAAATATTATTTAATTAATCATCACTGCAATTCTTACAGAAACCATTTCCTTGGTCACCATCCTCATAATCATCATTATTATATAGCATCCCACAATTTGGACATGTGAAAAATTTACCCACACAATTACTGCAAACATACCCCCCACTAGAATGTTGATAATTTGCATTTGACTTACCACAATTAATGCACTTTGCCATTCATTCCACTCCTTCCATTAATAACAATACTATTAAGAGCCTTTTTCTTAACCGCATTTTAATCGAACGATTTTAATAAAAACATTACAAAAGATGCCAATACATATATACAATAACAACGTTGTTTTTATTTTAAAGCAAAATCATATTAGGTTTAGAGTGCATCAGTACTGAATTTCTCATTTTGTTTGTAGGATGTAAATGATAATATGAAAATGCACAAAAATTATAAAGTAAAAGTGCACAATTTTGTGCACTTTTTGCTGGTAATTAAAGAGTTTAAACGTTGTAATATTAAAACAATTAATGGAAAGGGTGTGCATTTTAGTGAATTTTGAATGTGTCAATCAAACAGAAACTGAGCTGGAAAAATGGGAGGGTGTTATTAAAAGGTGTGAACAACATGAAGGTCACTTTGAAATTATGATTGAAAGTCGGTCAAGCATAATGGTGCTATTTGGAAGGACTTCAAGAGGTGGGTTTGCTTGCATTCCTGATTTTGGTGCTGGATGCCACTTAGTCGACTTAAAAACAAATTTTGGAATACAGAAAAATTAGTTGAGGTATTAGGAAAAGCTGATGGAATAACTGTTGCAACTGCTTTGTACGCTTTAGCTGATTTTATCA
This sequence comes from Acetivibrio alkalicellulosi, assembly GCA_008125075.1. Taxonomy (GTDB): domain Bacteria; phylum Bacillota; class Clostridia; order Acetivibrionales; family Acetivibrionaceae; genus Herbivorax; species Herbivorax alkalicellulosi. The sequence goes on from VLTH01000002.1 coordinate 3,146,758, forward strand.
AAGATTACTAGTATAATTGTACCTATTCTTAGATAAGAAAGGGGTACAAAATGAGGAAAGATGTATTAAATCAAGTTAACAAATTAAGGGGGAATGGATTGTTGAATAAAAGTGAGCTTGCAAGAAGGTTTGGTTGTAATAGAAGAACTGTTGATCGCTATCTTAACGATGTTGAAACAAAAGTTACAAAACGTGAATATTCATCAATACTTGATGAATTTAAAAGTATCATTCAAGAGAAAGTTGATACCTATGGAGCATCATCGATGGCTGTATTCAAATTCATACAGAAAAAAGGATATGCAGGAGGATATTTAACAGTCAATAATTTTGTAAAAAACACAAGAATGAGGAGGGTAATAAAGCAACTATCAGATTTGAGACGACTCCAGGGTTACAGGCACAAGTTGATTGGAAAGAAAAGTTAACTATGATTAATCGTAAGGGCGAAACATTTGTTATTAATATTTTTTTGATAGTTCTTGGATACTCCAGATTGAAGTTTACGAAATTAACATCTGATAAAAGGCAGAAAAGCCTATTTGAATGCATGTTTGAAGCCTTCAGATACTTTCAAGGGATACCACATGAAATACTTTTTGATAATATGAAAACAGTTATTGACAGACATAAATCAACATTTAAGAATGTTGTAATAAATGATACATTCAAAGCATTTGCACAGGATTCGGGTTTTGAAGTATTAACGTGTAGGGCATATAGAGCCAAAACCAAGGGAAAGGTGGAAACTTTGGCAAAACTTGTAGATAGATTAAAGGTATATAATGGAGAATTTGATACATTTGAAGAACTAGAAAGAATAGTAGAAGACTTCAATAATGATATTAACAATGAGATATCTCAAGCAACAAACGAAATGCCATTTGATAGATTTAAAGAAGAAAAAGAGTATTTAGCCCCTTTGCCAATAATGGATATTCTTCTCTCTTATTTCCACCACGAAAAAGAGTATAAGGTATATAAAGATTCCATGATTAACTATAAAGGACAAAAATACTCTGTGCCAACAAGGTTTATAGGTAAGTATGTCAATGCCTATGAAGTAGAAGATACTATCAATATATATTATACAGAAGATTTAATAGCAAGTCATCCAAAATCAGAAAAGCTTTTTAACTACAAGAAAGACCATGCGATTGAAATTCTTAAATCAGACGCTCTAAAAGGCTGGGATGAAAGCTCTGTAGAAGACTTTGTAGAAAATAATCTAAGGAGAATGGATATTATTTTAAATTAAGATATATCCAACATAAGCTAAAGTATTTTGCAATTATAGTTCAGATGATTTCTAATATTTTTTTATCTTGTAGATCTTTTGTAAAAATATTAAAGGTAAAATCATTAAAATGGGGCTCTGCCCCAAACCCCGGAGTTTAACGCTTTCATTCTATAGGCTGACATGGAGAGAGACGCAACTTGTGCGTCTCTCCGTCAGCCTTATAGAAGCTTGAAGGTGCTCGGGTTGCTCTCCAGCATAGCCCTATCCCCCAACAAGCATTCTAATGATACACCATTTTAATCAAAAATTCCAGTATTATTAATATATATGGGAATCGTATAATCCACTAGAAATATTGTAATAAACGGTTTTATTAGGCCTAAAATAAATAATTAAGAGGTGTTATATGTCAAACTATAATAAATTGTTAAATAATCTTGAGTTTTAAAACTGGATAAAATAAGGAATTATTTACCCAATTATCTTGAAACAATAGCATCTAAGGATATTCCATTTGTAGATGCTATGCTTGATTTAACAGAAAAAGAAATAGAATTTAAAAACGAAAGGGCTTCAAAGATACAGGTGGCAGTCTCTGCATTTCCTTTTGAAAAAGGGCTGGAAGATTTTAATTTTGATTATCAGCCATCAATAAATAAAAAACAAATATATGACTTAGCAACATTAAGGTTTTTAGAAAACAAAGAAAACATTTTGTTTTATGGCAACTCTGGAGTAGGAAAGACTCACCTAGCAGTTTCATTGGGCATTGTAGCTGCTAAAAAACGCTATATAACATACTTTATTTCATGCCATGATCTTATTACTCAATTGAACAAGGCTCACTCAGAAAACAGGCTAGAGGCTAAATTAAAGCATTACGCAAAATATAAGATTTTAATAATCGACGAAATAGGATACCTTCCAATTGACAAACAAGGTGCAAACCTTTTATTTCAGCTAATTGCAAAACGATAACGAAAAAAATTCAACAATAATTACCACTAATCAAATGTTCAGTAAATGGGGGGAAGTATTTTCAGATCCAGTAATAGCTAATGCTTTATTAGATAGACTTATTCATCATTCACATATTATAAAAATCAAGGGAACATCTTACAGGATTAAAGATAAAATTGATATCTCAGAGACACCTGATTCAACTGGAAAAAGATAATATAATAATTGTGCACTTTTATATTATAAAAAATGTGCATTTTTATCTTGACATTTTCATAGGATAACATTTTTGCCTTTTTCAATGTTTTTTGCTAACAAAACAGCTTTTCATAAATTTTTTTCAGAAAGTATTCCCGAGAAATCTCAGCGTAGCTACTCACGAAGCGGAATCCGGAGCCTTTTGCCCCCTATTTTTTAGAAACGTTATTGGAGCCATACTTTAAGAATCTTCGCAGATGGCTTTAAAGTGGATTACAAAGTGTCTTTGCAGTGACTTGCAGAGCCGGGATATAGATATTATCGTATTCCCTTCCTGCACCTGATAGTTATTTTAAGGAACTTTGCAGAAAATAAAAGTAAATGGCTAAAAATAATTTTAATGCGATGAAATGTAATTATTGATTATAGTAACATAACACAACTACAGCATAGGAGAGGTTTTTCCTTTCTCGCTTCCTAAAATCTAGAACATAACGCATTTAAATAGCTTATGTTTCAGCAAGATGATTAATTCTCTAACATAACAATTAAAACCATTAGTTAATCTTTGCTTTTTCAATTCAGTGTGCACCTGAAATATCACCACCGTATTCAACATTTTGTTCAAATGGTTCAAAAAATTCATCTGGAAGATCAGATATTTCAACGAATCCTTCTACTGGCTCAGTTGGTGTTATTTCCGTAATTGTTGTTCCAGCTTTGTCATTATAAAAATTAACATTATTAGCCCTTAAGACTGAGAAAAATGGATCATCTTTAATATAATCGCTTGTGGTATTTATCCAACCTTTTACGCTAGCTTCATACGCAAGTAACCAGTCCTCATTATATAAACTATCAGGATTCATCAAGGATTGCCATATAGAGATATCAACTTTATCTTTTAATAAATTTTTATTTTGTAGATCAAGGATAATTAATGCAACTATAGGATTGTGCTGACAAGAAAGCATATTAATAATATCAGGTTCAATAGATATCTGAAAAATATAACACATCCATAAAGCCCAAGCTACTTCTTTACTGCGACCATATTTACCATGATAAGAAATAATTTCATGGATGGTGTTTTTTATTCTTTCACAATTTAGTTTATGTCCCATCTTATAATACTTTAAAAATATTTTTATTGAAAGTGGTATGGCATCAGGTTCTGCTAGGATAACTTTTAAAACCATAGCCTCAAATAACTCCCAATCCACAATGTTAATGGATACTTTTTCTATTCTGTTCAAAGAATATAAGAGAACTCTATCGTCAGGAAACATTTTAGCCATGTCAAAAGCTTTACTAAAGTAGCTGATTATAGACTTTTTTTGTTCATGATCATCAAATTCAAACAGCCGTAATTCATATACCCATCTTGGTTCTAATGGTTCAGGTAGCGATATTATCTTAGTCTTCGAAGTGTTTAATTCAAGCTCATATTCACCAAGAATAATGCTGAATTCAGCTAGAGCAGTTTCAGCTTCAGCTTTACTATTAAAGTATAAAAAATAATCATCCAAATAACGAAATCCATTTTTAATACCTTTAATTTTATCATATACTTTTTTATCAATTGCAGCACCAATAATTTCCGAAATAACAAGTGAAGTATCAGGACCAACAGGTATTCCAAGTGTTTGATTATCCTGAGCTTCTCTCACATATATATCCAAAAGATTACCTAATAAATTACGGTTTCTTTGTTGACTTTTTGCTACTGGCTTTGTATGTAAAGCCCACGGTATTGAATGAGTATAAATTGTTGAGTAAAATCGTGCAATATCAGCACGTAGCAAATAATAAGTGTTTGTTGACCTTGTTGCCCTTTCATGAGAAATATCTGACAAGTCAACTTCTTTTGATAAAGCACTTTTTGAGCCATCTTTAAAAATAGGTTTTGATAACGACAGTGTTGAGGAATAAATATGATGAGTAATTTCCGACCAGTTATCTACAATAACTTTACCAAGTCTAATCTGGTTAAGTGGATTTGGAATACCTAGAATACGTCTTATATGATTTACATTTGATATAGAATAATCACAATACTTGCTTTTGGTATTAGTAAAGCTATTTAATCGAGGAATGACAACAGTGTCTAAAATAGAAGATAGTTTTTTTGTTTCAAATGGTGGGATTAGTTCTTTTGGGAAATAACCTTTTTCAATTATTGTACAAAGCATTTGTTTCTCATCCATAAAATTTAATTCTCCTTTTGGGTAATTTTAGAAATTATCTGGTCAATAAATTTCAAAAACTCTCGACAGTATAAAAAGTAATTTTATCCAGTTTAATCCTCTAGAAAAATTCATTCTGTTACTGTTAGTTCTGAGTATTTTCTCAAGAAGGGAGAGGCAAGGTTTCTTTTAGGTAAATCACAGTTTTTTTGTCCCCCCATTTTTTAAAACTCATCAAAGTATTACTTAAAAGTGATTTTGAATAACTTATAGAAATATTCAAATATTCTTATCACAGTAAGTAAACTCTCATGATACTATTACTTTGATTTATTCTTGAAATATGGATAATGCAAATACACCATCGTCATATGCTTAATCTTAAAAACTAAGTAAGAGAATTCAAATAACTCGTAGCATTAATTATTTATACCAATCTTCTGGAATTAAGTTTTTATCATTCCACCAATCCTCAACAATAAATTTGCGGAAATTTTCATTTTTTAGGTCAGCATGGTCTACAATAATAATTTGAAGTTTTTTCTTTAAATCACTTACTCTTTCTATCATAAAATTATAAAGCTCAAATACCATATTCCAATCTGTCTTTTTCTCATCAAGTTCAGAAGGAAAATACACCTGTGAAGGTTGATCAAGAAACATAAATCGAGGAACTGGCCTATTAGCATTTATAAAATATTTATGTAGTGCAAAATAAGTTATCAAATGAACTCCAACCCAATTTGATCCACTACCTATTTGTTTTAAAGTAACTGGTCTTTCAGCCTTATCGATGATAACAGTCACTTTATTCATGTCTAGTCGATAAGGATTATCACTGTGTTCTAATTCTAAATTCTTAGCCCATTCACTCATGTCAACTGAAATTCGTGATAATACAGATTGTCTTCTTTCATCTAAAGAATCTTTATTTAACATATTATCTATTTCAGAAATTCTTTCTTCCAATTTTTTGATTTGTGCTTCTTTATTTCCAGACTCAATATCCTTTTTAACACTCTCTACCCATAAACTAATTCTACCCACAACTTTGGCACGCCTGGAATTCAAGTCTTTTATTTTTTCGGCTTCTTTATTTTGACTATAGATACCATCAATTTCAGCTTTTAAGTTTAAAATTTCTTCTCTAAGTTTTTGACGTTCCTGCTCCAATCCATCAATAAACTTACGTAATTTAGGTTTCTCACGAGTGACATTTTCTATATTTCTATCTAGATTTATAATAGCCGTTTTTACCATTTCTACTTCCGGAAGTGGATTGGGCAGTTCTCCTGAACAAAATGGACAAAACCCAGCTCTATAATCTAATTTTTCAAACAAACCGATTGATTCCAATCGCATTTTTTGATGCGTACCTTCTTCCACATATCCTGCTGTTTCTCCTGCAAAAGCTTTAGCATTTGAAATGTTTAAATCTATTTCTACTAAATCATTTTTACGTTCTTCTAATATTGTTTGTAAATAACTAAGCCTATCCATTCCAGCTTCTGAAACATTATTAGGAACCCATTCTCCTAAGGTTGAAAGCAAATTATATAATTCATCATAGCTATTGTAATCAATAATTGTTTCATAATTAATTATCCCCACATGTTTTGCTTCAGAAATAAGTGAGATAGCTCTTTGCATCCCTCCACCTTGCAAAACTCTATTTTCTTCAAGCCTCCGCTTTTCAATAATTAAACGTCGCTTCAATATACTTCTTTCGTTTTCTAAAGCTAACGCCTCTTCATTTACTATGCCAAGAAAGTAGGGTAGAGTATCTTTAATTGCTTGTGTTATAAAATCATCTGACTGTTTATGGAAAAGAAAGTTCTTAGCCGCTATTTCATCTTGATTTTGAAAGCAATAATATAATGAATGCCTTATATTTGCAGACAGTGCATTTCTGCTTTGTCCATCAGGTGGTGTATGTAAATTTTCCGAAATTCCAATTCTACGAGATAAAGTCTCCTCTAAACCTGCAACATTTTTATTTGATACAAAATTGCATTCTTTTGGTGCCTCAAGTTCTTTTCCTATATCAACATAACAATATCCTGTTGATTGCTGGCCGGGATCTGGATTCTTACGTGCAACAAATACTCTTTCATTTTCAAACTGAAGTAATAAGCCATACCATGCGACATTATCTCGAATAACACCGTCTGCGATATTACAGGAATCACCACCAAGACAATAGTCTATTATGTCTCCAACAGCCGATTTACCAGACTTAGATTTTCCTGTAATAATATTTACTGACCCTATCTTAAATGGCAAATGTCTCACCTTTCCATTAAGTCCGTATATAATAATTTCTCTTATTTGCATCATGGTTTCACCCCCATACCAATAAATATAGTTTCAGTTTTTCCAGCTGTTGCGAACCACTTCGCTATATGCTCACTTTTACTAATGCAATCTTTTATTTCCTCATTAGTATATTTTGTTTTACTGAGAGCTTTTATTGTTTGTACGATTTCTAATTCTCCATTATTAGTTATCTGTAACAATCCCGTCTGTAGTAACAATTCCAAAGCCTCATTAGATATAGGAACTAATTCTCTTGTTCTTTTTGGGAAATCAATTAAAGTTTCAGGATAACGCTGTACCCATATTAACATTTGAGTTCTACTATTGATTAAATCCCTTGTATTTTTATGTAATACTAAAGGTAATATTAAATATGTGAGGGGGAATGGAAATGCCCTATGTGTTAAATCACTATATTTTTTTATCGAATTATATATAATTCTTCCACAAAATGCTGGATTAAGTAAGAAAGCTACTTCTTTTGAACGATCTCTCCACTCTAGCATTTTATCACCTCAATTCTAATAGAGACTTAAGGCGTTCGTAAAAATCCAAATGCCACCCTATTTTTAACTTATTTGATAGAATATGATAACTACCTCTCATTACAAAAGCTTCACTACATTTTTCTCTTATTCTTAAATCTTTTCTTTCTATATTCGAGTATAAATCTTTTCCACTCTTTACTTTAATTTCTTCAATAATTTCATTACCATATTCAGCCAGATCATCTTGCATGGCGTAAAAGCAATGCTCCCATTCATCAATAAGCCTTCTCTCATAATCATCTAGTTCATTAACATATACTAAGTCATTTCTAACCCAATTAGCACGTTGTTTAAAAGCACGATAGTAATCTCTAAGTGCCATCCGCACACGATTACTTCCCACACTAATTAATTTTAGTTGTTCGAGAAAAATTTTATCGCTTGAAGACAAGTCCTCTGCACTTAACTCTTTAGTATCAATTATGTCTATAGGTAGGTTATCAGGGGTATATTCCTTGCTAATTGATACGACGAAAGAGCGAACTTGATTTTGTGATACGTATATAGGAGTATCAGAACTTAGAGCCTCAATAGCTTTTTTAAACCACCATCCCTCCAATCGTTCACAAATTAATTCTTGGTATTTTGGCAAACAACTATATCGGATTTCTCTCATAATTTCACTCTCTACATCTACAATGTTGCTGCTTCCATCAACAACTATAACATTTTTTAATAACCGTTTAGCCACTTTTTCATCTAGAGAATTAAAAGCAGTATAATACTTTATATTACTTTGGCTGGTAGATTCTACACATGATTTCTTTAATAACTGGTAAGCTAATTCGGAGTTTCTATCTATATGATCCTTTAAATAATAAGCTGCTGTTTTATCAGGTGCAGATGCTGTCGTTATAATCATAAATTTAGTAGTTTCTAGTAGTTCAGGCGTTTTTTTAATATCATCAATCCATACCTTCAGAGTTCTCCACATATCAGTGCTGGCATTAGTTAAATCTCCATGATGTTTTATATGATGTTTTAGTTGTATTAATATTTTAGGAATATCATCATCGCTAAATGCAATATCATCAAATTTTTCAATACTTATCTGTGACTGTTCATCATCAGTTTTTAGTAGAAGACTGAGTGCATATCTAACCTGATATAAGTATCCTATCATTTGTTCTGAGGCTTGGTGACCAAACATATCCGCCGACCTCCTTATTACTTAATTACCATTAATAACAAAATTATTGTTTATCATTTTTATAACCAAAAGACATATTTTCTATCGGACTTGGATAAGTCTCAAAACCAAAGAGTTCACAAGGATCAATAATGGATATTTGTTATTTTTTATTCAAAATGATTTCTACATTATTATATTCTACTAAACCGCTATATTCCCTTTATTTATTTAACGCAAGTTTCGACATAACTCGACATATAAACATTATCACATTATTAATTATTAAGTCTATTTAAATGCGTTATGTTCTAGATTTTAGGAAACGGGAAAGGAAAAACCTCTCCTATGCTGTAGTTGTGTTATGTTACTATAATCAATAATTACATTTCATCGCATTAAAATTATTTTTAGCCATTTACTTTTATTTTCTGCAAAGTTCCTTAAAATAACTATCAGGTGCAGGAAGGGAATACGATAATATCTATATCGCATTCCCTTCTTGCTCCGGCTCTGCAAGTCACTGCAAAGACACTTTGTAATCCACTTTAAAGCCATCTGCGAAGATTCTTAAAGTATGGCTCCAATAACGTTTCTAAAAAATAGGGGGCAAAAGGCTCCGGTAAAAAAAGTGAATTTATTGTGTAAGTAACTGATAACATTTATTTATGATTGCAAAAAAAGCACTTCGAAGCCTATTTAAAAGGGCCTTCGGAGAAAAGGCGTAAAAATCCCCTCCCCCAAAAAAGAGAAGGACTTTGTTGGCTGCAATCGGAGGCTTTAAGGCAAGAATACATTTTTGTACGGTCAATTGCCGGGGGTATCAGTTCCAACATAGAGTAAACAACTGAAAAAACACTTTTGGGACAAAGGAATTTGAATAAAAATCCTATATTTTTTTCAAATTCCCTTGTCTGTCTATTCCAGTATATATTGAAGCCGCCTACGAAGTGAATCCGGTGCAAACCCCCCTTTATTTTTGAAAAGTTCCAGAGTGTCTTCGAAACAGCTTGAAGGTCACTATTTGTCCAATCTGAAATAGAATACTTTTAACTTTTCAACTTGTGTAATTACCTCATATAGGGGTTTGTCCAATATCCTTCTTAAAAACCACAACAAGACTTATATTGGAGACTTAAGTATGTAAAGACACTTAGTTTTTGAGAGAATTAATTAGATACAAATTTTTTCTGAAGCTAAAACATATATTCTTTAAAACCACTGAAATTGTATTATAGGTCTTATTGAGGATTTTTACATCAATCGCCATATCCCAATCTCCCGCAGAGTGGATATGCTACATTTACAAGTATGCCTTCACTTAATGACTGTCCTGTTATATCCTGTACTGCTTCAACTGCTCTCTCCAAGTGAATTAACTGATATTGTGTCAGATAGTTTATTAACACATGTGTGTTTTTACCATATTGCACCAGTTGCATAAGTATCATTTGGTATCCAAGGCATTCTTGAAATAATACAGTATTTGTTATTCATAGCGGTTTCTAAGTTAAACCCCATGGGATATTGGCACCTATCAAATCGTAATTTTCGTGTTCTGTTGATAATTTATTTTATTAATGATAAAGAGATATTTTTTGCCAAATAATAGAGGAATTTATATTTTCACCGTAGAATAACCTGATGATAAGTAAAAACCAAATAAGACACATTAAATAATATATATTGAAATAAATGTACTACTGATATATGCTAGTATCAGTATAATAGAAATTCTTAGTTCTATATATTTAAGTTGGTTTATTCTGAATTCAAAAGTTGGGGGACAAGACATGAAATTTGAAGATATTTTGGCATTTAATGCTCCATATAATCAACGTAATATTAATAGTTTAATTGAGAAAATTAAATCTAACTGTATTATACCGTATGTGGGAGCAGGAATGTCTATGCTATTTGAACATATATATCCTTCTTGGAGTGGATTTTTATATAGAACCTTTAATGAATTTATCAATATATCAGAAAAAAATAAGTTTGATAATTTAAATTATGAAGATAAAGCAGATTTTTTGTATGCTGAAATGGGACAAAGAACGTTTGCAGATCATTTAAAAGATACTTTTGGACAAAAACATTTAGATAGGAATTTTATTGATTTCGTTAATAAACCAATTTTTTTATTGCCAATTATTTTTGATAGTGGATTAATAATTACTACTAATTATGATAAAGTAATCGAAAAGGTATATAGTTTATATGATATAGTTTTATCAGTAGCACATCCAGGACATTTTGAAGCTTTAAATGGTGCACTTAGAGATGCGGAATTATTACTCTATAAAATTCACGGTGACATTATTGAACCAATAAAATCAATCATATTAACGAAGGAGCAGTATGATTTGGCTTATAAAAATCCTGATTTAATAAATACACTAAAACAGGCTTATATAAGCAAAGGAATATTATTCTTAGGTTGTAGTATTACTAAAGATAGGCCAGTAGAGTTATTATGTGAAGTTTCAGAAGCAGGAATGAACAATTATGCTATTGTTGGATGCAAAAGCGACTGTGTAAAAGAAAGAAGATTGCAATTGGAAAATGATTATTATACTCAGGCAATCATTTATCCAGAAGGAAATCATGAGTGTGTAAATATATTGCTTAATTATATTGCAGAAGTTACCAATCCACAATCGTACCAAAAAATGAAAAGTAAATTTTTCAATATAAATAAGTTGAAAAATATGAATTTAGAATTGTCTGAAGAATGGTTCCTTAATCAAAATATAATTCAAATCAAAAATTTGGGCAATAGGTATTTACCAGATCTAAATGTAGAATTGAATATTAAAAATGTATTTGATGCTTTGGGGAGGAATGAATGCTTTTATAGGTATTTTATTAATAGAACAGATAAAATTATAATTACATTGAAGGATTTAAAATTAGCTGATATTAAAGAGAGTATTCAAAAAATTCATGCTCTCGTTAAAGATTTTGAGATTGCGCCGTTTGTCAAGATAGTTGTCGAAATTTTAAATAAATTTTAAAGCAATATGTAAAATTATATATTTTAAAGAATATAAATGCTTTTTGTATCAATTTAGGTTAAATATATTATTTTCTTTATTTATTATTAATTAATGTTTGTATAAAGATACAAGCATATAGTATTAAAATGTAGTATGTATTAAATAATGTAAAAATGCTTGTGCATTTTT
>VLTH01000002.1:3158622-3220045 GCA_008125075.1 Acetivibrio alkalicellulosi
TCTCCACTTCTTTTATTATACATTTATAATATAGATAAATAAATATGCAATTTAAAAATCACATTATTTTATCTATATTTTTCATGTTTGGATAATTTATTTTGAAGATATTTCTTGGTTTCTGTATAATATAAATAGCAACTCTACAATTAGCTTATGGTGATATTCTTGAGGCTTTAGCAATAGCTTTATCTGAAAATGCCAAGTATGAATTGTTTGAATTGTTTGAGGAACAAAAGAATAATTCCAATGTAATTAAAGGTTTCTGTAATTCACTAAAGTGGAGAAAGTCATGTACAATAAACAAAAAAACTTTAGAGTATATTAATAATGTGATTTTGAAGTCTAGAAGTGGTTTTGAGAGCTTATTTGATGCATTAGTTCTGATTTCTACCAAAATTGCTCACGATTTAAATGCCGAGCGTACCGTTGATTATATTTTAAGCTATCCTATGCCGGATCGAGATTCGAAATATATTCCTATGTTTGATGAATTTTATTATGAAGAAGGTTCATCTGTCAATAGAATACTAGATTGGTGTTTATCAAAAAACATTAATGAAAATGTCTTAGAAGAAACAATAAGATTGACGGCTATTATGATTGCAACATTTTTATTGTCTTCAAATAACTCATTAAGGGATAAAGCGACTAAAGCACTTGTAAATTTATTGAATGGAAGAATTGATATATTAATCTCAGTATTAGAGAAATTCCAAAATGTTGATGATCCATATATAACTGAGCGATTGTATGCAGTTTCTTTTGGCTGCATCGTATCTGAACAAACAAATGCAAATGTAGAAAAGTTGGCTTTGTATGTGTACAACAAAATTTTTAATACTGAAAATGTTTATCCCAATATGCTATTACGCGATTATGCTAAAAATATAATTGATTATGCTAAATATAAAGTTGCAAGTGAGGAACTACTGTCTCTAAATGTATTGCCCCCATATAAATCAGAATTTCCACAAGTGCCTTCAGATGAGGAAATATCAAAATATAAATATGACTATAATTCAGAAGAATTTGAAGATTACTTTTGGAGTCAAAATGCAATTTTAAACTCTATGAAAGTAGAATATGATCGTAATGGATCGCCGGGAGGTTATGGGGATTTTGGCAGATATATATTTCAATCATACTTTTCAAATTGGAAAGGGTTAAACTACAATGATTTGAAGAACATTGCGATTAAGAAAATTTTTAATATGGGTTATGATGTTGAAAAACATGGTAGATATGATCGAGGGATAGAAGGGGGGAGGCATAGAAACAGTTCACAAGAAAGAATTGGTAAGAAATATCAGTGGATTGCGTTGTATGAACTTGCAGCACAAGTTGCAGATAACTATAAAATGCAAATTCATACAGATTGTTATGGAGAAAAAGAAGAGATTTATTGTAAAGGTTCTTTTGAACCTGATTTGAGAAATATTGATCCAACAGCTTCAATTGTTCCTGTAAATAACAACAATAATAATAAATTAATACATAATCGCTTATTCCAATTTTCTTCAGCAACAAATAATGAATGGTTATCTAATTTTAATGATTTGCCGACTGTAAATGATTTGTTTAGAATTATATATCAAAACCAGAATTTCGTTATACTAAACGGATGGTATATATGGACAGAAGATAAAGAATTAGGTAATAAGCAATATCAAAACCCTCAAAAGGATATGTGGATACAGGTTAACAGTTATATAGTAAAGACTAATATGTTTGAAAGCATAATTGAGCAACTAAAAGATCGAGATTTTATAGGGAGAAAGATGTCAGAACCGAATGAGAACTACCAATTATTCAATAAAGAATACTTCTGGTCTGATGCTTATCAATTTTTTAAAAATCCTTATTACGGTGGAGATGATTGGACTAATATTGATAAATATGGTGAAGAAAATGGACATAAGGTATTACTACCAACGTGTAAATATATTACCGAGCGTCAAGGTGATTTATTAGGAAATGATAATTCAACGTCATGGTATAAACCTTGTATGGACATGTTTGCTTCATTAGATATGAGGTATGGGAAAGATAATTCTACTCTATATAATTCCGAAGGTAACATTGTATGTTTTGACAGTAATGAGCTATTAAATGAAAATATAGGTTTTTTTATTAACGAGGAATTATTAGGAAATTATCTCCAAAAACATAATTACAGTATTCTTTGGACTATGTTAGCAGAAAAAAGGATTATTTCTGATAGGCATGATAGAACAGACAATTTTAAAATGCCACGTATTTCTGGCGTATTTACTAGGGACGATAGTGGAAGTTTTGTTGGCTATACAAACGAATTCGAAGATTAACTAATTACTGTAAAATTATGATTTTTTTCGAAAGGAAATGAAGTATTTGAAGTATAATGAATATTATAATATACTATTTAAATAGTATATTATAATGTTATTAGGCGATTAGCGAAGGAGGAATTACTTTGATAAAAAGTATAAAATTAATAAATTGGAAGAGTTATGGTGAGAGTACTCTCTATATTGATCCATTAACAATAGTGATTGGTACAAATTCCAGTGGTAAATCTAATGCTTTGGATGCGCTTTTATTTTTGAAAAGGATTGCAGGAGGAGCTGGTATTTTTCAATCAATAAATGGAGATGTTTCAATGAAAGCGTTAAGGGGTGGGATTGATTGGGTTTGCAGGAAATATAACACAAGTTTTTACATAGAAGTCTTGATGGAATTTGAAGGGAATGATTATGAATATTCCATTAAAGTAGAAGTGGAAAAGGCAAAGGCACTAATAGTAGATGAAAAGTTAATCCAGTTATCAAGAAATAATAGGTTGTTTTATACAACTTTGAGAGATCAAAAATTATTAAATATACCAACATACTTTTCTACAGGTAAGCAAGGTAAAGGACAGAATTTTGATTTAAGTAGGAGTATTTCAATATTATATCAAGCAAAATCATTGTCTTTGAAGAAAAAAGATACAATTGAGATTGTAAGTGCCATATTAAGTCAATTAAGTGGTATTTTTGTGTTAGATCCAATTCCAAGTCATATGAGAGACTATGCTCCCTTGGCGGAGGAATTATTATCAGATGGTTCAAATATTGCTGGAGTATTGGCAGCGTTAGATGATACAAGAAAAAGCGATATTGAGGAAACAATAACACAATACCTAAAAAAAATTCCTGAAAAAGATGTTGAGTACATTTGGACAGAGAAAATTGGTAAGTTTAATACTGATGCTATGCTGTATTGCAAAGAGGGATGGAAAAATGAAAATGAACATATTATTGATGCAAGGGGAATGTCGGATGGAACACTAAGATTTTTAGCTATTGTAACGGCTATGCTTACAAATGAACCGTTTAGTTTATTGGTTATTGAAGAAGTTGATAATGGGCTTCATCCTTCGCGTGCGAATGTATTGCTTAATATGTTGAAAGAATTAGGTGAGAAAAGAAAAATTGATGTTATTATAACGACACATAACCCTGCGTTGTTAGATGCTGCCGGAGTTTCTATGATACCATTTATTACTGTTGCACATAGAGATGAGGAAGGGCAAAGTATTTTAACATTACTTGAAGATATCGAGGATTTACCAAAGCTTATTTCTTCGGGAAATATAGGGGAATTAACATCAAGTGGAAAGATTGAATCTGCTCTCTTAAGGGAGGGGTTGAAATAATGAGAAAGGTTTTGATAATAGATACATCTATATTATGTGTTTATTTAAAAGTTCCCAGTATGGATGATTGTGGACTTAATGGTGATAAGTGGAACTATTCAAGGGTAAATGAAAAGATAACAAAAGAAATTAATGAAAAAAGTCTTTTAGTATTACCAATGGCAACATTAATCGAAGCTGGAAATCATATTGCTCAAGCAAATGGAGATCGATATAAAATAGCCTCAGACTTAGCTGGCATTATTGTCAAAGTAGCTGATGAAGAAGAACCTTGGGCAGCGTTCACGTCTCAAAGTAAACTATGGGATGAGGAAAGTTTAAAAAAACTTGCTGCAAGTTGGCCAACACTAGCAGTAAGTAGGATTTCAATAGGTGATGCAACAATAAAAGATGTAGCCGAATATTATTCATCAGCGGGATATCAAGTGGAAATATTAACTGGAGATATAGGTTTGAAATCATACGAACCTATAAGCCATATAAGTACACCAAGAAGAAAAAAAAATCGTAATTAATGAAATAACGTGATATGGCCAAGATTGAAGATTGATGTAAAAATCCTCAATAAGACCTATAATACAATTTCAGTTGTCCCTTGCAAAAATTCAATCTGGCTAATATATGAGCCAATATTTAACAAGTAAAGCAAGTGACAGTTATGATAAATGCTGAATTAGCTAAATATATTTCTATATATGTGTAATTTTTTCCTGCAAAGAATCAAATAGTAGTATAGTTTTTAAGGAATTAGTTTGTGTTCCGTATTCTGTATCTGCACCATGCAAAATAGCGTGCCTACTTAAAACTGAATTAATTGGTTGGTTGTGTTCAAATTTTATATATATGATCCCGTAAAGGAGGTTTTTTACTGACTTGTCTAAGGAATAGGCTTCATTTTCAAGTAGTAACTTAGCGCAATAATCCTTAAGCTGTTTATATCCCATTTGTCCAGAATGATTAAACGCTGTAGCAATAATTCCTTCAATTTGGGATAGTATTGTTGGAATAGTTAAATAATAATATCCTTGTAAATGAGCCTGTATTGCTTGTTTTAGAATTATTATACGATATTCAAGTAATTGATTTTGTTCCCAAGCACATTGAATTCTTAGAATTTCGTCGTTATCATACTTTTTTATAAAATAATTTTCTATATTATTTTTTATGCTATCAAAACCGTATTTATTGTATAGATCAACAACTTTTTTTACCTCTGCTAAATTCATATTTCTATGTGCAGGCCATCCAAGCTCATAAAGGATATTAAAAAACTTTGATATCCTTTCGTTTAACTCTGATATGATATTATCTGACATTCTTTTATTTTTTTGTAGTTGCTCTAGCCACTTTTTTCTATTTTCTTCTGCAATATCTTCAAAATATTTTTTTTGTTTTTTTCTGTTTTCTTCTATAATATCTTCAAAATACTTTTTCTGTAATTTTTGTTTCTCAAGAAAATACTTTTTGTTTAAAAAATTATTCATACATATTATCCCTTCAAATGATTTTTACCTTAAAATCTTAGAATGTGTAAAATTGTATTCAATCATTGTATTACTTGTTAAAAATCGAGTTGCATTCTATCCAAATAGAATTTTTGAAGTGTACAGGTATCCTGTTAACTGGTAACACAAACTGCAAAGGAAAATCAATTCTATAAGTCTTTATTTTGAGTATTGTTGCTTGTTAAAATAATTTGCATAATAACTATAATAAAACCAATTATACTTGCTATAGCAGATGAGTAATTTAAAAGCTTATTATTTGCGAACATTGCATATAAAATAAATATAATTCCAAGTGTTAATACAAATATTGCTTGTAATTTCCTATTAAATACAAGGACCTTTGTAACATTTAAGAATTTGCTAATTGACGTTTCTTTGTTTATATTGTTAATGTTAATACTGCCAAGTTCAATAAGAAGAGTACTTAATTCTTGTTGTTTTATTTCTTTTTCATCATAAGTTATTGATTTTATATTTTCTGGATTTATAAAAGTATAATTTTTTTGAATACAACACCCATACGAATCTAGCATTAAATCAAATAGGCTTTGGACTTTATCTCTGTAATTATTATTTTTCATAATAAGTTTTATTCTATCAGGAAACATAGTTCTTATATTTTCATTTAAAAGATAATCTTTTTCAGTATCAAACGAGATAAACAAGTTTTCATAATTAACTTTTACTGCATATAAAAATACATATAATCTATTTAAGAAATAATTTAATCTCCAAGAAGCAAATGCCTTTTTAATATATTTTAATTCTTCAAAATTTTTAAAATCTTTCATAAACAAATATATGTAAATGAAAATTTTATCGTTTAAGGGTAACTTTTTTATAGGATCAAAAATATCCCTTATTATAAAGAAAGTTATAAATGCAGTTACTATTCCACCTGATAACCCCAAATACTGATTTGCTAAATCTTCATTTTTACTGAAAAGCAATATAATTGAGAAAAAAAACAATACAACACTTACACAAATAATAGGTATAAAAATAAATAAAAGTATTGCATTATTATTAATTCTGTGTACTATTTTTTTTTCTAGTTCTTTAGTTACTGACTTCCTAAACAAAGTATAAAATTTATCCATACTATTACCCCATAGTTTTTTAAAAAAGTTTATTTAATTCATATATTGTGTAAAAGCAAAAAGCATTCACACAAATTTGCTATAGGTTAAAATTATTATTTAGCAAATGTATTTTCCCATACTCTTTAATTAAATTATCTTCTGAACCATAACCAATATCAGCATTTAGTATTAAATCATTTTTAATTACAACCTTATTTAAAACTAAATTCTTTGCTTTTTCTATGCTGTCTATAAAAAAGGGGCTATCCACCTCATTAAAAAGGTAAAAATCACCTTGAATTACATTGCAGTGTTTACAATGGTTTGAATAATAATTGCTTTGTGTTGTTTTAGAGTATCCCAAATAAAAATTATACTTTTCTTTAAGATATTTTAATAGTTCTGTAGATAAAGGCTCAACACCACTAGCAATATGTATTTCTCCCGAAAAATATTCAAAACTATCATCATACATATCATAATAATTCTCAATTCCGAATCCAATTACCTCTGTTTCTTTTCCACATTTAAAACATCTATGCTTTCCTTCAATAATATAAAAATAATCACAAACAATTATAGCAATATCTCTATCCTGTAAAATCCATTTTTTAAATTTATGGTACTCACTTCTGTCTGGTGCATACCATTTTTTTAGCTCATTGTTCCATCTTGCTCCAAGAGTCTTTGCTGCATCTTTTTCTTGATAGCTTACATTTAATATTAATGCCATCTAAATACTACCCCCATTCTTGTTCAATCAAGTATATAATTTATAAAATAACGTGTATGTACAATTAACTTTCAAAACATACTCACACTAATCATTACCAACCATGAAAATCTATATTTATTGGCGAGTATTTTATTAGAGACCTTACAAGCAATCCCATAGTATCTTGCTTGCGTTCCCTAAAATCAAAATTATATTTTTTGTTATTGTAACAAGATTCTTTTAAATAACGCTAACTCTTAATTCTTTCTTCATTATAGTATTTATTCTTTTAATTTCACTCCAAAGACCCTCTGGTTCTCCTATTCCCATCCATCTAAAGTCGGTTTTTAAATCATCTCTATTTTGATTTAATTTACTTTTTAATAGGGGCAGTATTTTACACCTATCAATTATAAATGGTGATCTGTTTTCTGCTTCTTTTGATATTTGCTCAAATAAAACATTAATAACAACATATAAATTTAAATTATCGTCATCTATCATGCTTATTAGAGTATTTTCAAAAATTTTATCCATACCGATATTAGGATTTTCTATAAAAAGCTTATATATTCCATTAGGAATAATATTAGTCCAATCAGTAGGTATATTTACTGGAACCATATGAGGAACAGAAACTTTGTAATCGCCATCACCTCTCAAAAATTTATTTAATTCATTTTTCGCAATTGCTTGTTCTAACAAGTCTTTAACATTTGACATTTACTCACCTCTACCAATCAAAAAATGTAACTGTTCTGAAACCATCATTATTGGGAACACGGTTAACAACTGCTTCAGGAACTCCACCAGAAGTATAACCACCCCATTTAAAATACTTATTAGCGCCCATTTCCATACCCGATGGCATACGTGCATTATGTAAAAGTGGACTCTTAATATCTATTCGTACTAAGCCGCCGCCACCAGCAAAATATCCATTGTCAAACCCTAATCTTTTTTCTAATACTGAAAGATCCCCATTCGCTTCATTAAATATTTTATCCATGTAATCTTTTCTCGCAATATACATTGTATTATCTGGGTATCCCATAAGCTTTGAGTTTTTAATAAATTTATTATAAGTATCTGTGCTTGTTATAAATGAGCCTCCATCCCTAAATTCTTCTATATGTAGTCTAACACCTGTACGTGGATCATCCAGACTTGGGCTTGTGATTGAATCTCCACGTCCATTTCTTGAATCTAACCTTTGTTGTCTACTTTGTTCTTTCCATTGTTCACGTGTCATAGACCTTTCGCCTGCCTTAGGTCTATAACCTTTTTCATATACATTACTCTTACTCTCACCACAATACCCACTTGGATCTACATACTTAACAGGATTATTACTAACATAACTATAAAGATTTAACCCATCACCCCTATAAGTATCCTCCTGTGTAAACCTACCCACCACAGGGTTATAGAACCTTGCCCTCAAGTAATACTGTCCTGTGACCTGATCAAACTGTTCCCCTGCATACTTAAACCTATTATGCACCTGCTCCTTAGCTTCAACTATATTACCAAAGGCATCATACCTATAACTATTTACAACCTCACCCTTACCATCTGCCAATCCGACAACATCCCCATGTCCATTGTTCAAGTAATAGTGACTGTTTCCCTTATCATCCTTCTGGGCAAGAAGCTCATGTCCCCTTACTATTGAAGCCTTTAGATTACCCACTCCATCTAGCTCTGCCACTACATCCCTGCCACTGAATATAAATCTATTTAAACTACCATTTTCATTTACCTCAAACCTCAAACCTTCTGGGTCGTATCTATTTTTTACATAGCCTCCTGTTGCACTTTGAACCTTAAGAGTCCTATTAAAGCAGTCATAGGTGTATTTAGTTGTTCCACGCATCCCATTCTCTGCTATCAAATTACCTTGTGCATCATACTGGTATGAGGTATGCTCTCCACCTTCTATCTTTTCTCTTAGCCTGTTTCTGCTATCATAATCATAGCTCGTTGTTATGCTTCCTATTGTCCTTGCCCTGCGGTTTCCTGCCATATCATATGTAAATACCTCTTCTGCACTTGGATAAACCGCTTTTGAAAGTCTGTTTAGGTTATCGTAAAAATACTTTGTTACTTCTCCATTTTCAACCTTTTCTACCTGATTTCCATTGTTGTCATACACATAGCTGTGATTTAAAATCTCTATTCCTTCACCATTTACCGCATGTATGCCAATAAGGTTTTTTTCTTCATCGTGACTGTATTCTACCTTTATTCCATTTCCAAAGTTTATAGAGGATATTGTTCCGTCATCGTTATATCCATAAGATGCTTCCCTTTTTCCTCCCGCATAAACCTCTTCCATGCGCCCGATTATATCATATTTGTACTGTATTTGCCTGCCTGCTACGTCATCTAATTCAACTATATTACTGTTTTTATCATACTTATACTTAAGTATGGGCTTTCCATTAGCCTTCTTACTCTTTAGCTTCATTCCTGGAGTATATTCATAACTATATGTCATACCTCCACTTGATGCAGCCTTTAGTGTTCCATCAACATTATAATTAAACTCTTCTAATGCTCCTGTTGCTAGATCTTTTCTAAGTAACAAATTGTCATCCATATTATAAAGGAAGTCGGTTACTCTCTTGTTTCTGTCTATTTTCCTTGATACTCTACCCTTAATATCATACTTATAGGAGATAGCAGCTCCTGCTTGATCTATTATCTGTGACACCTTATTTAAACTGTTGTATTTATATTCTGTTGTGTTGCCATTTCCATCAGTTGAGCTAGTTATGTTTCCTGCATAATCATAGCTGTACTTTTCAATGCTTCCATCAGCTTTTGTAATTTCCTGAATCCTTCCCCAGAGGTCAAGAGTATGGTTTGTAGTATTACCTTCTCCATCTACTATACCTGTTATGTTGCCCTGAGCATCATAGGTATACTTTTGTGCAGGCATTCCCTTTTTCTTTGCACCTGGAGTAAGAATCTCTATTATTCTTCCGCCTATATCATACTTATATTCCATGCCCTTTTGGGAGGCATCAACCTTTTCAACCAGTTCTCCTGCGTTGTTGTATATGTTTTTTTGCACCACAACACCAAGAGCATTAGTTATTTCAATAAGCCTGTTTAAATTATCGTATGTATAAGTTGTACCCTCTCCATCATCAGTTTCAGCATTATAATTTTGTGGAGTTACTTGCTTTATCACATTTCCTGAGTCATCATAAAAAAGCCTTGTAATTCCACCCTCTTTGTCTGTTATCCTTATTCGCCTGTTCATGCTGTCATATTCATATTTAATTGAATTTCCATTACAATCTATTTCTTTTATAACATTTCCTGCACTGTCATATTCATAAGCAGTAGTTCTGATTCCTTCTTTTCCACCAATTCTTTTTACCTTTGCAATACGGTCTGATTTATCATATTCAACAGAAGTTTCAGATCCTTCAGGTAATGTTATCTTTTTTATATTTCCGTTTTTGTCATACTGGTAGACTGTCTGTGCTATTGCTTTTCCTTCAAGATTTTCTTTTAAATCTTCTCCGTCTATTTCTTCACTCGTCTTCTCAAGCCAACCTAAACTATTATATCTATATCTTATTATTTTGTTCTTTTTATCATTTATCTTAATTTTTTCAAATGTTTTATTACCAAGACAATCATAGGCATACTCTACCTGTGCCCCTAATGTGTCTGATATTTTTATTATCCTGTTGTTTTTGTCATAAGTGTAGCTTATTATATTCCACTCTTTAGGATAGCTTTCTTCATCAACATAATCCCTAGATACTTTTTCTTCAATTTTTCTACCTGCCAGATCATAAGTATATTTTGTAATATTATAAAATACCATGCCTGATTTTTCTTCTACAGGTATTCTCTTTTCAAGTACCCATCCTGCTAAATTATACTTATATAGCGTGGCGTAGCCCTTTGCATTTAATTCCTTTATTAATCTGCCATCTTCATCATATTCAAACTCTTTAACTTTATTTCCTTCTGCATCTATTATTCCTGTAAGCCTATTCATTTCATCATAACTGTAGGAAGTTCCTGATTCTTTTCCTGCCTCTATTGTCTTAATAATGTTTCCTGCAGGATCATATACAACTTTTGCTTCTCCACTTTCGGGATATATGGTTTTTATCTTTCTATTGCTTTCATCATACTGGTATGAAACACCAGTGCCATCACCAGTATTTTGGTCATAATAATTTGGATTTACTTCTTTTATCAAATTACCGTGGATGTCATATTTTAAAGAGAATACATTGTTCATTGGGTCAATGGTCTCTATGAGTCTATCCATAGAATCATACTGATATGCATATTCATGTCCTTTAGGCAATACCTTTTTTATAAGGTTTCCCATCATGTCGTATTCCATATGGGTAATGTTACCTAACGGGTCAATTATCTTTGTCTTTTTATTTATCGAATTATATTCAAATTGTACCTTACCGTAAGATGTTGCAATAGATGTCATTCTTCCTACTTTATCATAGGTGTATTCAAAAACATTGCCTTCAGGATCTATAACTTTTGTGGGCTTGTTTATATGATTTTCATTATATTCAAAATTAGTTGTGTTATTATTGGCATCTGTCCTTGTAAGTATTCTGCCATATAAATCATATGTGTATTTAGTAACAGAGTATTGACCTTCTTCTGTTTTTAACTTTTCCTCTAAAAGATTTCCTTTTTTATCATAGGAGTAAAGATTTTCTGTCCCACCTGATGTCACTGTTTTAATAAGGTTTCCAGCTTGATCATAAGTGTTTTCTACAAAGGTATTATCAGGGTATCTTTCCTCTAAAAGATCTCCCTTATTATTATATCTTCTCTTAATTTCTCTGCCGCTTCTATCTATTTCACTGTATTTATTCCAGCATTCATCATATTCAATAGTTTCACTTGTTCCATCACTGTATATCCTACCTGCAAATAAGCTTGCTTCATTATATTTATGCCTTTCCACAACTCCTGTTGCATGGTATATAAATGTATTTTCCTTGTTATCTTCATCATAATTTATTTCTGTTAAATTGCCATCAGCATCGTACTGTTTTACTACTTTTCCAGCTTCATCATATTCATTTTTTACATAAGTAACCCCATTTTGATCAGTTACAGAAGTAATAAAGCCTTGTTCATATGTATATTTTACAGTTCCTCCGTTTGGCAAAGTCACTTCTTTGAGGTTATCACCTTCATATTTATATAAAACCTTCCTGCCTATATTGTCAGTAATTTTAATTATTTTCCCAGATTGACATTCAAAAGACAGTTTCTTTCCTCCGGGTGATACAATTGAATCTATCTCTCCATTGTGATTATATCTTACATCAATTGTATTCCCATTTCTATCAATTATCGATTTGATTTTTCCTCTTTTGTCATATTGAAATGTTTTTCTGTCTTTTTTACACTGTAATGTATATCCGCCTGTTTGTAAATCGTCTGTTAAGACATCTGATTGATCATCATTAATCTGGTTTTCATAACCTGAATCTGCCTTCTTAAAAATATTAATATGTCCATCAGGATATGTAACTGTGACTTGGCCATCTTTAACTTTAACATTGCTCTCAAATTCAAAGAACCATCCCATGCCCATTAATCCTATTTCGTCTTGATTTGAAACATAACTTCTTTTTATACTAACCTCAACACATCTATCTTCTATTAAAAGATCAGTGGAATCCAGCAGAAAACTCCCTGATACAACATTTATCGGATCTCCACTTGTTTCTACAAGATCGTTATTAATAACTTTGCTATTTTTATTACTTTGTATGTTTTTTTTGACATTTTTTATTTGTTCTTTAAATTTCGCTTGTTCTTCTTTGCTTATTTTAAGCCTTTGTCCTACTCCTTTTCTCTTCTTTATTGCCACACTCAACACCTCTCTCTGACAAACGTCCCCTTAATATGAGTTGTACCATCCATCTTAATGCTGCTTGCCTTGCATTTCATACTAATCTCATCAGCAGCTTTCATTTCTATATTTTCTGCATCTATTTCCATGTTATTATCTGACTTTATTTTTATCTCACTATCACTGTATATTTCTATTCCCTTATCCTGATGGAGCTTTATTAATACCTTGTCATCCTTTGCAGATAAAAGAAGTTCCTCTTTATTGTACTTCTTTTCTTTTTTAAATTTGGTCCTGAAATACTTGACATCAGGATCATCTATTTTATCACCCTTATTTATCCTTCTTCTAATAGAATTTATAACTATAGCTTCTTCTTCTTTGTTGCTAGGAAAATAAAGCTTCACGTAATCATCAATTTCAGGCATGCAATACCAACCGGTGCTGCCTTCTGTTGTAAAAAAGGTTGAATATGGAAACCAGTAAGCCTCATCCTTTTTTTGTTTATCATCAATTTCAAGATGAATCCTTATATTGTCCTCTTTAGTTTCTATTACCTTTCCTTCAACTGAAACCTTAAATACTTTTTTATTTCGAATGATATTTTGACTAAGTCCTTTTTCAGGCGTCAAAACACAGAGGTGTTTTAAAATACCACTTATTATTTCTGATGTTATTTTATAAACAACAAGACTTATATTGTTGTACTGTACTTTATCACCAATACAAAGTAGTTTATCGGTCTCAATTTCATAATATGTAAAATCCTTTTCTTCTATATCACCAATATAGTTTTCTGACGACTCTCTGTAAATCCCAATTGTTTTACTTACTCTATAGTGAAACTCTTCTAGCTTTCCTTTACTGCTTCCTTGTGGAATTCCAAACCAAAACTTTGCTTTATCATTATTAGAATCAGGCACTAAGGCTGTATTAAAATGAGATGCCATCCTCTTTAAAAACTCCCAGTCAGTCTCATCATATTGAATAATAAACTTTTCTAAAACTTTACCCTTAGATACAGTATCAATAAAATCTGTGCCCGAATGGTCTTTTATAACTTCTTTTATAAGATCTTTATATGTCATATCTTTATGCTGAAAAGATCTCCTTTTGAATTTTATATCAAGGTTGTATGTAGCTGAGACAGCTTCAACCTTTAAATAATGTATCCCTCTTACTGCATTTATTTCGATATTTGATACTATCCCTTTAAACAATATGTCTTCAGATGAATCTACTTTACTCACTTGAATTGTGTCACTAACAGAAACACTATTTACATAGCTGTCTTTCTTATCAGGATGAATAACACCTGTAAAACTAACTCTAGTGTGCTGATTAAGGCATTTATGTATTTTCAACTGGCACAAATAAAGAATTTCAAAAGGAGACACTACTTTTATATTTCCATACACTACATTTGCCATACCCATCCCTCCTCGACTTAGTGACTTCACATTTTATCGTCTATTTTTACTGTCCATCATCTTTTACACTTATGATTCCACACCACATACACATTGTTGTTGATTTTTTCAACATTGCAGGGAAATTTTCAATTAATACGTCCATTTTTCCATTAATCCAAGGCATTGTTGTAGCTGGAATACAAGGCATTTCCTGTAGTTTCCCGTAGTTTGCTGCTGTTGCAGCTGCAACTACTGGATTTAAAAGGCTTTTGCACATACCAAATGGCAGAATGTTTACAGTAGGTTTAAAATCCATAATATTGCCTTGAGGCTTATTATTTATATATACCTTATGATCCATAGGCACTTTAAATGTGCTATCACTATCTCCCATACTGCATTTGAGTTTTGCTCCTTGAACAACATAGCTACTCATATCCACACCCCCTTAAAAACTAAATCTTCTTACTCTTCATTATTTTTGCTTTCCTCTATATTTCTACTTTCCTCAATAATCTCCTGAGCTTGTGTAATCTTTCTTCTGATATCTCTTTCTTTTTCAAGAAAATCATATCCTTTTTCTTCTTTTAGTTTTTTATATAAATTCAATGCTAATTCATAATCAATTATTGCTAATGAGTATTTTTGCTGTGACATTTGTCCATCTGCATCTTTCTCCAATTCCTCGGCCTTTTTGATCTCCTCAATATCACCTAATACCCTGTTTTTTAAATCTTCTGTATCCTTTATCTTTTGATCTAAATCCCTTCTCATTTCATTGTAGCTAACCTCTGCTGCAAAACCTCTTGCCAATTTATACCTATCTAAAGCATCACCAAAGATTTCTAATGCTCTTTCAGAATCTTTGGCTATCATATCTTTTGCCTCTTGTACCTTTTCATCGCCTTTTTCAATAAGCTGCTGGGCTTCAATAATCCTTCTTATATCTCTTACCTTCTTTACTACCGCATCTTCTAAAATGATTTTATCATAGCTATGATAAAATTTTATTTCATCTTCTGCATTTTCAAAACTCTTTAGAGCAGCTTCAAAGTTTTTTTGACTCAATAAATTGTCACCTTCATATATAAGCTCTGTAATAGTTTTTTTCTTGTTTATTTCATCTCTGAGTTCCTTGTCATTAATTTTTCTTGCATTCCTACTTGCCTCAGTGAATTTATCAAGAGCTTTTTGAATATCGCCCCTCCTAAAATGTTCTTCACCTTCTTCAATACTCTCGGATATTGCATTTACTGCTTTTATCTGTTCATTGCGCTTGTATATTGTAGCAATTGCACCAATTATCAGTACTGGTATTAATATTTTTATAAATCTTTTTAAAATACGATTTTTTTTAATATCCTTTTGCTCTTCTTTAAAAACTTTTTTTGTATAAATAACAGACAAAGTATAGTTATTTATAACCTTGCTCTGTCTTGATAATAAAATCTCTTCTAAATATTCAACTATTTCACTAGGTTCTTTCATATCCCTGAATGCATCTACAAAATCAATATTACTGATTTTTTCCCAAAAACCTGACGTACAAAGAACAATTGCATCATCATCATTTAACTTTTTAACCTTTGATACAAAAGGCTCAAATCCTTTTGGTTGACCCAAATAATTAGTCAGATTATTTCTTTCATCATGCTGGTTTATTTCATCTTCTGTTATTTTTCCTTCATCAAGAATCATTTGAGCTACACTTTGATCCTTGCTTCTAAAGAGAAATTCGCCTTTTCTAAAATGGTATACTCTGGCATTTCCTGATATTGCCCAAATCATTTTTGAATAATCTGTAATTACAACAGCTATACTAGCTTTTAGCCTTACACTTCTACTCTCATCATTTAATAATTTATGGGCATTTATAATATATTTTTTCAATTTGTTCCTTGACATAGAGGGATTTTCCATTATGCTTTCAAAGATACTATTAGCTGCAATCTCTGCGCTCTTTAATACTTCATCAGAATCTATTCCATCAGCTGCTATATAACAAGCAACATCATCTAATTCAACATAAGCATAAAAGTCTTTATTATTCATGAAAGTTCCAGCTTCTGATGTGAAGCTTGATAAAAACTCACTACTGTTTTTCCTCATCTTCCCCCTCCATATAAAATCTTTGTTTTAAATTTAAATCTATAGCTCCCAATTAAAATAAAATTCAACTCATTTCTAAAACTATAATGGTTGCGTTATCTTGCTTTGCTAGGTTTTTCCTTTTAATAATCGACATAATTTTTTCTACAGCTTCAAAAGCTTCATTTTTTTCTATCAGAACACTTTCTAATTCTAGTTCAGACAAACTGTTTGTTACACCATCACTACAAAGGATTATTTTATCTCCTTTTTTTAACTCTATTGGTTTTTGACTTATTTCCATATCCTTTAATACCTCAGCCCCAATATAACTTGTAATTCTCTTTTTCATTGGGTTATTAGATACCTGTCTCATAGAAATCTGTCCTGAAACAAACCTTTCTTCTAATACAGCCTCATAAACATGCTTTTTATTTATATTAATAAACTCATTATTTCTAAAAAGAATTATTGCACTGTCACCTATTGATATGGAATACAGCTTTCTATCTGCTATTATTACAGATACAAGGGTAGTTCCCATACGCACTCCTTTTGCCTTGTCAAGTATTGCCCTATTGCTAAGTCTAGCAGTATTGGCAAAAAATTCATCCACTGGATAAAGGCTTTCTGCATTTGCAAACTGTTGAATAAACATGTCAACTGCCATACTGCTGGCTAATTTACCATTTGCATATCCGCCCATTCCGTCTGCTAAAACAGCCATAACACCTTTTGCTGTAGTTATAGTGGCAAAACTGTCTTCTTGTTCCATTCTCTTTCCAATAATCTGTCCATTACCTATAAGTATATCTGGCTTTTTTTCAGGTGTATTAATTAAAAAGTATCTAATACCATAAAGCACACAAATAATAATAAATGCAGCCAGAACAACATAGTATGAATTGTTAAATAATTCTAGCATTATTAAGATTCCTCTTTTTCATCTTTTTCCCAATCAAAGTGTATACCACATAGTGGTAAGAATATTAGTTTGCTTTTTCCTATTTCTATAACATCATAAGCAGATATTTCAACGGGTACAAATACCACTTCATTGTTAAGGTAAACAAGCCCTGCTCCATCTCCTGGAATAAGGAAAAAATTTCTTTGTTTAGGATTATAACTTAGTGCAGCATGATTCTTTCTTGATATTGTTAAATCTCCTAATATTGCTATATCCATTTCATCGGATCTTCCTATAAAGTTTTTACCTCTTCTGATTTTGTAATCCTTGCCCCTCTGCTCTCCCTCAATACA
Organism: Acetivibrio alkalicellulosi; assembly: GCA_008125075.1. Taxonomy (GTDB): domain Bacteria; phylum Bacillota; class Clostridia; order Acetivibrionales; family Acetivibrionaceae; genus Herbivorax; species Herbivorax alkalicellulosi. Next base: position 3,176,239 of record VLTH01000002.1, read on the forward strand.
CACAAGCCATCCAACTACAGGTTCTATACCATCTTCATAGTCATCTGTTGTACGTGTCCTGTCATCATCTATATCAGGTCGTGGAGTTTGAACTAGTTCTCTTGAACCAGCAGGTGACCCACCACAAAAGTTGCATCTATTTCCATATCTCTCTGAATTGAACATATGTCCATTTACACATCTAACAAGTCTTTGCTTTGACATAATTATTACTCCTCCATCTTATATCTGAAGTTATTTATTAATGAATGCCTTAGAAATAACTTAGTATTTTTAAAGGACAAAATCCCTATGTTATTTCTTAACCCTTATTAATTAACAAGTATCTTTGTGTTTGCAATAAAAATAATGTCTCCTTGCTCTAAATTATATGGCTTACCTTGTTCTAACTTAAACTTTGTTTTTTCGCTAGCCCTTTGTATTCCACTGCCATTAGAAGAACCCAAATCTTCAATGTACCATACGTCCTTATCAAAATTCAATACAGCATGTTGTCTACTAACAAGGGATGCATATTCTGAATCCGAAAGGTCAATATCAACTTCATTATCAGTCTTTTGTTTTCCTATTAGCAATGATACTTTTCCTTTTATGTTCCACGTTTTTGCATTAGCTCCATCCTCATCTAAGAGTATAAGCTTTGATATTTTGACATCTGTCTTTTCCCTGTTTAAAACAATTGCAGTTATTTTTGTTACTAAGAAAAGTCCATAGGCAGAAATTGCAACATATCCTAAATACTTAAGTAGTGCTTCCTCATTTACAAAATATATGTAATACACTGTGCCTGCCAACGTCAGTGTTATCAAAATATCTATTATAAGTATCAAGTTTTTGTTCATTTTGCTTTTAGGTGCTTTTTGGGCTTTTTGAGCTTTCCCTTTCCCCAGATATTTATTTAATTTTCTTTTAACACTTAATACTGATGATATTTTTTTCATCCATGCTTCCTCCCGAAGATATCCTTTTGTTTCATTTCTTTCTTGTCCCGAAGTACTTATCAAATATATCCGATGCATCTAATGGATTCTTTTTGTTTTCTTTCTCTTTTTTGATGTTCACTTCATTTGTTTTTGGATTAAAGCCAAAAAATCTTTCAAATGTTTTTTCCACATTATGAAAGTCAAAATTACTATCATTTACAGGTTTTGTAGTTGAGTTTTTATTGGTTTGATTGGTTTTAGTATTATCCTGCCCTACTTCTTTCCCCTCAACTACTGCTTTGTATGCCTCATTAATTTGCTTAAATTTTTCCTCTGCATCTTTATTTCCTTTGTTGACATCAGGATGATACTTTCTTGCCAGCTTCCTGTATGCTTTTTTTATTTCCTCTGGAGAAGCATCCCTTGAAACCCCCAGTATTTTGTAGTAATCAACCATATTCTCATCCTTTCAGCATTCAACTTCTACTTTTTTAAACTTTATTCCAAAAAAATCACTTCTTAGAACACTTTCAGCCACATCTAAATTAACTACTATGAAATTTTCAATAATACCATCTATTGAAAATATACTATAATTTCCAGCTTTTTTTTCATCAATGACAATTCTTTTTATAGTATCATTTTTATTAAACTCTGTTTGTAAAGAAAGGCATTCTCTCTTTTGGGGCAACATAAGCCAATATAAATCCTGTCTCATTCGCTTTTTATCTGCCAACACAACAGGTTTGTAAAATATACCCTTCTGGTATATTTCAAATATCTGTTTAAGTTTTTCCGATATTAATGTAACAGGCTTTTCAATAAAGTCAATATACTCATTTTCACTTTTATCTTTTATATAAAACTGAACAGGAAGGTCATCCATATTAATAATCTTCGATACTCCCATAGGTTCAGCAAAATTTTCAATTCTATTATCTTGGTAAATCAAATAATATTCCATTTCCAAAACCTCTTGTAACCATTAATCTGTCATCACAACACTTTTTTGCTCATCGTCTAGATATTGTATATCCTTCATTAAAAACCTAGCGCCATTTAATTTTGATCCTTTAAAACATGTTTTCCTCAAGGTTGCTCCTCTAAAGTCTACAGATGACAAATCAGCCTTTTCTAAACTTGTTCCCTCCATATTACAGTTACATAAAACAGCACTACTTAAGTCTGCACATTGAAAATCGGCATCTGTCATTATAGCTTCAGTAAAATCAACCTTTTGTAAATTACAGTTTCCAAGCCTTGACCCAAAAAGTATGGATTTTTTAAGATTGCTCTTTGATAGATTACTGCCTCTAAAATCTGTATAAGTAAGATCAATCCCCTCATAATTACCTTCAGATAAGTCAAGATTTTTAAAAACTTCATATATATATTCATTTAGGTTCTTTTCTTCTAACCAATCTTTCATTTCATTTGAGTCTTTTATTCTTGTGTCATCCTTATATACAACTTCACTTATTGACTTATACTCACCAAATCTGATTTCTAAAACGTCTTCCTTCTCAATTTCTTGATACTCTTTTATTTTAATAGCTTCTAAAATAGCATGCCTTGCAAGTTTCAAAATAGGTTTGCTGTAAAAATCAGTTTCATTAAGTGCTATTCTTTCTATATCTGAGTTAATGACCTTGTTTAGATAAGGTTTTCTCTTCTCTTCAAGATAATTCATAAACTCTTTAAAAAAGTCAAATGCCCAACTAACATCATACTCTACCTTGCACTCATTTTGGTCAAAATACCAATTCTTATCATAAGCATAAATGGAATAGTTGTAATTGTTGCTAATTATTTTAGTCCTCAATATTGAATAATTAATAAATCCAATTTTGTCTTTTAGACCGGACGCCTGCATACCTTTTATTTTTTTACATATTTCCCCAAACGACCTAATAAATCCTTCAGATAGTTGGAGTCTGTATTTATCATAATACTCTTCTAACTTTAATACATCTTCTTCTAAGTAACTTTTTAGATAGTTTTGCTTAAAATGCTCTAGTGCCTCTCCTTTTTTCATATAACTATCCTTTCAGTTTTGGTTATAATTCAATAAGGAATGTCTTGGTTCAGAATACCTAAAATATGGCCTCTGAACCAAAACAATTGACTTCATTATGAAAAATTAGGCACCATATCCGCCTTCAATCTCAACTTCTTCCATTTTGTCTTTTTTCTGCTTGATTATAAGAGTAAAAGTTCCATCACCCTTATCTTCTGAAAACTCTTCAATGTAGTCAACTACAAAAGCAGAAGTTAATTTGTACTCTCTCATTACAACACTGCCTGCAATGTGTTTTACAACAACATTCTTATAAGGTAATTTACTTTCTAATGACCACTTAGCCATTTTTTTTGTATCTTCTTCTTCATCTTGTAACAAATCACCTGATATAACAAGTATGGCACTTACATCGTTTGATCTGGAATTATCATCATCAGGTGTATCAGTTTTATACTTCACAGATTTGATAACTTTATCGCTAAGTGAAAAAGAAATTCCATCTCCTCCTTTTGCTGCAGGTGTAGCATTAAGTTCAAAAGCCATAATTAAACCCTCCCTTTACTATAATTAATGATATATATATTAATACTTCTGTATTAATACCTAGTTTCTATTTTGAACTTGCTGTACTTGTACTTTTTGTAATAGCAACTTCAAGGTTTTTAATGTTTCCATTAAATGCAAGATCAATTTGACACATATTACTTACTTCGTCTATTGTGTAATTTAAGTCATCTCCATCTTGAATAATAGAATTTATATAATTACTCTCATTAATCCACTTTCTTTTTTGACTGTTTGGATTATTACTAAAAAATGCCACTATATTGTCTTGTTTAAAATCATTTGACTGGAATCTTAAAATTCTTTCAATATATGTACTTACCAGTCTCTTATAAATGGACTCAAATCCATCATCAGTTAACTCTAAACTTCTTGCTTTGTATACAGTTATTCTCTTAACGTCTTTTCCCTCAACTTGAGCATTTTCAGATGAAAACACAAATCCAAAGCTTTTTTTGTTAATCTCATCTTTAATATTGTTTGTAAATCCTGTGATTTCTTTAGCCATAGTTGTAACCATTCTAAGGCTATTATCTCCTGCTTCTATATCAAATCTTACACCAGGATATTTCTTACTTACGTTTTTAAAGTACTCCTTTAAATACTCAGGACATTGATATGCTCCAACCAACCCTGCTGCTACATACGATGCATCAACATATACCCCCTGAATCCAGAGTTTTAATACATTCTCTTTTGCATCTGATACTTTAACTCCACCATTTTCAGTCTTTTCTATCAAGGAGTCTATTACGACACCTGACTTATCTTTTGGAATAATTGTGAAGTTTGGTATACATGGTATTGCAAATTCACTGTAATCCTGACGAGTAAGAAGCTGGCATTTATCAATATACTTATCAACACCTGTAGTTGCAACACTGTTAAAGGTAGTCTCTTCATTAGCTTGAAAATTAAAAAATACCTGCACCTTAAAATCTTTCAGCACTTGAAGAAGAGCTGTCAGTGATTCCATAGTATTTCCTTCTTTTTTTACTACTTCGTTACCTTTAAAAATACCCTTTGATATTTTAGGTTTTCCTGCTGATTCCATTTCAATAGCAGGTACAATTCCAAACCATACTGTATTGCTAAAATCATTCTTATCATTTACTGTCCTAAGATATGTCTCAAGTCTTGATACATTTAAACTCTTCACTAACATATCAAGTTTGTTATTTGTAATTAGGAGTGCTGGTCTCATACCTCTGTTTTTACTGTTATACTGGTCAAAAAACATTTTTACTCCCAATACTTTTTCAATTAAAGGCTTTGCTGCCTTTACAAAATCATCTTTTGCCTGAGTATAAAACTCAAGATATGTCTTATAATTTTGGATTTCCTTATCAACATCAACTTCTGTTATAACTGCTGGCAAGGGACAAAAAGTCCTGACAACCAAATCCCTAACATATGAAGATGGAGCTTCTGAAACCTCGTCATAATCACTTTCAAAAATAGTGGTAAGACTGTTACTATTACTTTGATCTGCAATCATAAGAGCATTATCATCGTTTTTGGGAATTTCAACTATTTTCAAGTCTCCATCGTCTCCAATAGTAAGCATACCAACTTGTACAGGCTTAGACCCACCCCCGTCTTCTGATTGTCCTAAAAGAAGCCTTGTCTTTATGTCCTCTATTGCAAGAGGCAAAAGTGCCATTACATTATTATAGTTCTGTCTTGCTTCATCAAATTTATAATTAAGCTTGTCCCCTAAATCCAGCTTCTTAGGGTCATTATCTTCTAATTCATCATACTTTTCATATAAATAATTAATTTCTTTTCTTACTTGTCTTATATCATCCATTACTTTTTTAGGAGATATCATATCTAGAACTCTGTCAAATTTGAAATCTACATTAATAATTCCCTGACTTCTCTTTGTGTCAATCAAAGTAAACAACATTTTCAGAAAATCATTATTTTGATTAAGGCGTATTTCAGATATGTAATCTTCCGGAATATTCTCAGGTTTTTTTAAAGTATAAATAACCTTTCCCTTGCCTTCACCTTCTTCTGCAACATTATAAAATGAGTATACCGTTGGTGAAAATTTTTCAATAAACTCATCAAAATTTTTCACCAAAAGTTGTTGATTGATTTCCTTTATTTTATCATCATTTAAGCTGTCTATTCCCTTAACATCTCCAACAATTGTGAGCAAGTCAAGCTTTTCAGGATTAATCTCCTCAAACAACATACTCCTGTTTGTTTGGTTTATGATATCCATTTTAAACCCCCTTAATTAATCATACTGGTAATTATAATAAACACCTTTCCTTTGAATTCTATCAAGAACATTAGTGTTTTTTCGATACTTTTGTAAAAAAATATTATTTTTTCTCAGCTATCAAAAACCGGAAACTATGACATCACTATTTAAGTCCTTTTTTTGTTTTAGAAATATAGTAAATATACCATCTCCTTTTTCAACTGAATAGCTTTCTGAATAGTCTACAACAAATGCTTTTGAAAAAGTAACCTTTCTAATAGTTTCCTTTTCAAAAATAACCTCTATCTCAACATTTCTGTATGCCTTATCATTATCTGATGGCAAAAGTGACCACAGATACATTTCAACAGTAGGTTCATCAGTGTTAATAGTGCCAACAATCTCAACAGTGTTGCTTACATGGCTAAATCTAGCATCAGAATCATTTGGTGTATCTACTTTAAAATATACTGCCTCAATACTTTTCTCTAAGTTGACGCCGTCAACTTTCACCTTAAATGCCATACTCCGCTCCTCCTTTAATTACTCTATTTAAATTGTTAACAACATTATATCTTTCAAAAAAATATTAAAAATTAAGAAACCTACATTTAATAAATACTCATTTGGAAATTGTTGCTTCTTACATTATCTCTTTTTTCTAGTATATAACAAACAATATTATAATACAATATTTTAATATCAACTTATCAACTTTCAAGTATAATATTGTGAGTATTTGTCTTTATATGATGGTTAAAAATTCATTTTTTTTTAATTTTCATTATTATCTATTTTACTTCTTTTTGTAACACTTGTTTTCTTTGATATGCTCACTTCAAACTTTTTTATATTTCCATTAAACACAATATCCACACGACACAACTTGCTTGTTTTATTTATTTTGTAATTTAACTCATCTCCATCTTGAATAATTGAATTTATGTACCCACTGTCATTAATCCATTTTCTTTTTTGACTGTTTGGATTGCTACTAAAAAACATCTCAATATTATCCTGCTTAAAGTCATTTGAGTAGTATCTTAGAATTCTTTCAATGTACATACTTACTAATGTCCTATAAATAGGTTCAAATCCCTCATCCCTTTGTAGTAGGTTTCTCGCCTTGAATACAGTTATTCTTTTCACGTCTTTTCCATCAACCTCAGCATTATCAGATGAAAAGACAAATCCAAAGTTTCTACCATCAATCTGATCACTAATGCTATCACTAAAACCTGGAATTTCCTTTTCCATAGTTGTTACTATTCTAAGATAGTTGTCTTTATCTTCAATATCTAACCTTATACCAGGATATTTTTCACTAACATTCTCCATATGCTCCTTTAGGTATTTAGGACATTGAAATGCTCCGACTATTCCTGCCGCTACATACGCAGCATCAACATATACTCCATGAATCCAGATTTTTAATGCACCATCCTTAGTATCAGATACTCTAACTTCTCCATCACCAGTCTTTTCTAAAAAGTTACCTATAATTATAGCTGATTTGTCCTTTGGAATAATGGTGAAGTTTGGAATACATGGTATGGCAAACTCACTATAATCCTGACGCATTAAATACTGACATTTTTCAAAGTACTTTTCAATACCTTTAGAAGCCAAATTTTTAAAGTCTGTCTCATCACTAGTTTGGAAATTAAAAAATACCTGTACTTTGTGATTTTTTAAAATCTCTAGAATGTTAGCCAACGACTCCATAGAGTTTGCTTCTTTTTTTACTTCCTTGTTTCCTTTAAAAATAATCTTTGATACCTTAGGCTTTCCTGTTGATTCAATTTCAATATTAGGAACAATCCCATACCAAATGGTATTACTGAAATCATTTTTATCATTTACTGTCCTAAGATATGTGTCCAATCTAGACCTATAATTACTTTTCGCAATCATTTCCAATTTAATGTTTGCAACAAGAAGAGATGGTTTCATTCCTTCACTTTTACAGTTGTACTGGTCAAAATACAATTTAACTCCCAATATTTTTTCAATTAAAGGTTTGGCAACTTTTATAAAATCATCTTTTGCATTAGCATAAAACTCAATATACGAGTTGTAATTTTGAATTTCTCTGTCTACATCTATTTCCGTTGTATCTGATGATGTAGGGCAAAAAGTCTTGACAACTAAAGCTTTCACGTAAGATGAAGGATATTTTGAAAACTCATTATACTCTCTTGTAATTAAATCTACAAGAATACTTCTACTTTTATTTGAAATAAATACTTTTTGATCTTCTCTAGGAGCTTCAATAACTTTTAAATCTCCTCCCCCTTGAACGGCAACCATACCCATTTTAACAAGCTTTGTTCCAACTTCTGAGTCTCCATTTAAAAGTCTTGTTTTTATATCATCAATTACAAGAGGCAGCATTGCTATTACATTATTAAAATTAATGCTTGCTTCTTCAAATTTTAATTTAAGTTTTTTCTCTAAATCAATACTTTCAAAATCACTACCTTCTAATTGACTATATTTTTCAAACAAATCATGTATTTCTTTTCTGACTTTCCTAATATCATCTATCACCTTTTTAGGAGACATCATTTCAAGAACTCTTTCAAATTTAAAATCAACATTGATAGGTTCATTATTTCTTTTAGTGTCAATAAGAGTAAATAGCATTTTTAAAAAATCATTTTTGTAATCAAGCCGTATTTCTGATATGTATTCATCAGGAATACTTTCAGGTTTTTTTAAAGCATAAACAATTCTTCTTCCTTCACTCTCTTCAATAACATTGTAAAACGAGTATACAGTGGGTGAAAATTTTTCTAAAAACTCATCAAAATCACTTACCAGAAGATGTCTATTAATTTCCTTGATTTTCTCATCATCTAAGCTATCTACCCCTTCAATATCTCCTATAATTGTTAACAAATCAACTTTTGTAGGGTTAATTTCTTCAAATAAAATACTTCTGTTTGTTTGGTAAATAGTATCCATTTTATCCCCCTTAAACTTAGGATTGCTAATCCTTATATAAACATTATAATAAAAAGTCGGGGCAATTAAAGTAGTTTTTCTAATTTTTTTGCTATCTTGTTTTTATATACTGAAATATCTGTCAACTATAAAATTAATCCTGCATCTGTGGCAAAAGGATTTAATACACTTATTGAAAATGGAATTGTATATAAATAGACATTCATGAGCAAAAAGCTCACCAACATAGAATGAAAAGTATAAAGCGAATGAATGACGCTGCGCATGTGCATGTTTGAGAAGCAAACAAATTGCACGCGCATTAAATCAAAAGGTTCTATTCTGAAAAGTATTTTCAGAATACATAATAGATAAGTAATAGACTAGATAGGCATTTGCTTTTTTCATAGAATCATATCAGATCCTGTTTTTCAGTACTAAAATCAAATTAACAAAATAGAGCTTAAAAAGCTAAAAAATTTTTTCTTCTTTTTTTTATTTTGAAAACTTTTTTATAACTGCCAAGGTATTTATAGAAAGAATATTTACTTTTTTAAAAAACAAGGGAGGATGATGAAAATGATTAATAATTTTAGAAAGTTGATTGTTTTACTAGTTTTAACGGGGTTGATTTTGAATAATTTTACTTATTTTTCTTACGCATTAAAAGATTTTTCTGAAAGTGAAGAACCTTTAGTAATCCAAATTGGAAGGGCATCAGGATTTAAAAATCATATTGTTGAAGTTCCTATTAGTTTTTCAAATGTTCCTACGTGTGGGTTAGACCATTTTGAATTTAAACTTAAATATGAGCTTGAGGATATAGAAATTATAGGCATAGAACCCGGAGACATAGTAATGAATCCTGAAAAAGACTTGGGTGCTTCACTAAATTATGACGAAAGTAGTATTCTTTTTGTATTTACTGATGAGTCTGCAGTAGGTAAAAGAAATATAAAAAATGATGGGGTTTTTGCCACAATTATAATAAGAGTTAAAAATGAAAGTGAAAAGTTTTCATTAATTGAACTTTTAAATCAGAGACCTTTGTTTTCTAATTACGATTATACAATGATGCCCTTTGTTTTTAAAAGTGGTGGAGTAAATCTTAATGAATCTGGTACTGATGAAGTAAATAAAGGTGAAATAAGTGCACCTGTTATTGATTTATTTACTGTTGAATTAGAAGATATCTCAGCAAGGAAAGGTGAAACAATAGAAATTCCAATATATCTCAAGGACTTACCAGATCACGGCATTGATGGTTTGTCTTTTGGTCTTAATTACGATCCCTCTAAATTAGATATTTTATCTATTTCAGATGAAGGACTAGTATCTATTTTTTATTATTATATTTTTGAAGGATCTATAGGTTTTAATTTTTTGAGTTTAAATGATAAAATCACAAAAGATGGTATATTAGCCTTTGTTACCGTTAGAGTAAAAGAAGATGCATCAGTCGGCTCAACTCAGATTATTGGAACAAGAAATTCAACAGTAATTTATCCATCTCCTAAAAATAATTATAATTTAAATATTGGTAAAATATATATAAATCCTATCTTAGGTGATTTAAATGATGATGGAGTTATTAATTCAACAGATTATATACTATTGAGAAGGTATATTCTTGGAATTAATAATGATATTCCATTAGAAAATAAAGTTGATGTGGCTGATATAAATGGAGACGGTAAAATTGATTCAACTGATTGTGTGTTACTTAGAAAATATATCCTTGAAATAACTAATTTATAATATGCTATTTGTAACAGGGGACCTTCTAATATGTTTGCAGCTACTACATAATATATGAAATTCTAAATACAAAGAAGCCTATAGAAAGTTTTTTTAAGGCTTCTTTTTTATTATCTTTTGCATCCTTGCTTTATATTAAAGGATTTTTATAAGGAATTATAGAAATTAATATTATGTCCTGTAAAATTGATCAGATTAGGGTATATACTATTCTTCTCAAAAAGTTTGTTTTTTTAGCAAACTTTTTAGAAGATATAGTTCCTCTGTTTATCGCAGTGGAACATAACTACTATGATTGCAGCTTCCGCTGCGATATGTAATAAATGTGAAGAAAATATTCACCTTATTATTCTTATATGAAAGAAGGTTTAAGTATGGATCGAAATATTAAAGAGATTTTTTATCTCCTTATGCAACTAGAAGATAACTTTAGTAATTTTTATAAGAATATATCAATTTTTAATGACGAAAAAGTCAGCAGGATAAAAACAGTTTCTTTGGTTTTAGCAAAAGAAGAAGAAAGACATGCTGAATTTTACAAGGATTTCTTGAATAAAGAACAATATCTTACAACCATTATAATTGAAGATAAAATATATGAAAAAACAAAAGATATACTAAATGACTTTAAAAAAACTCTCAAATTAAACTCTTTTAAAAATGAAAAAGAACTAATAGAGTTTGCTATTTACTATGAAGAAAAAAATTCTGAAGTTTTAAAAACAATTTTAGAACTTGTCCCTGAAAAGAATATACATTTAATCGAAATGCTTACAGAGCTAATCAAAATAGAAGATATTCATGCAAAAAATTTAAAAAATTTTATATAGATTTTTTATTATATTTATATAATAATATAATAAGGAATAGCTAAAACAGTATTCTTAAAAAGCAAATAATGCCTTAGTGAAGGTATTATTTAATTACTTTTAAGAGTTACTACACCTTATAGAAGGTGGGGGATTAGAATAATATAAAGGATGTATGAACTATGGCAAAAACACTTTTATTTGACTTTGATGGTACTCTAGTAAATACAAAAGATATAGCAGTTCAAATATATAATGATCTAGCAGAAGAATACAACTATAAAAAAATAAATGCTTCTGATATTTCTGGTATAAGTAAAGCCTCTATTATTGAAAGGTGCAAACTCCTTAACATACCAAAATTTAAAATTCCTTTCTTGCTATATGAAGCAACTAAAAAATTTAAAAACCATACTTTAACCATTAACCTGTTTGAAGGTATTAAAGAAGTTTTAAATACTTTATATAATGAGAATTTTAATCTAGTTATCATATCCTCAAATACAGAAGATATAATAAAAGAGGTGTTGCTAAAAAATGGCATTTATGCTTTTAGCAATATATACTCGTCAAAAAACCTTTTTGGTAAGCATATAACTATAAATAACTATATCAAAAAAAATAATCTCAAAAAAGAAGATGTCATTTATGTAGGTGATGAACTTAGGGACATTGTTTCATGTAAAAAATGTGGAGTTAGAATTATTTCTGTTACATGGGGTTTTGATTCTCCCGAACTTCTTATGAACAACAATCCAGATTATCTTGCAAACACTCCCGAACAAATAATTGATATTGCAAGAAGCATGTAAATGTTTATATTTTAACAACTATGGATTAGCTAAAAATATTACCTCTACTTTTCACAGAACATAGCCTAAGGTATGTTATCTTAGACTAATACTCTGCCTTTATAGAAGGTGGAGTTTTTTATATTGAGGTTGCTACATACCTCCACTATGCTAGATAATATGTACAGTTCTTATAGCCTTTATTATTGGTTTTAGTATATTTAGTATAAGTTATTGAAAGTGAACTAATTTAGGGTGTATGTAATAAATGTGAATAAAAATATTCTATAAACTTAAGTTACGAAGCCTAGAGCCTGTAAGTACTCCTTGAGGACTTTGCAAAAGTCGCTTAGCGTAGAAACCGTTGTACTAACAGGCTCTAATACTTGCTTCATAATGTTTCTTTCATATCTTTCTTTAATTAATAATATACACCTTTACCTAGTTACAATTCATGCCCCTATGCCATTTGATAATACTACATTAGCTTGATTATCTTTAATTTCATAAATATTGTATCCAAATCCTTCGAAATATTTGTATTTAACTATTACTTCCATGCTATTGTTATTATTCAAATCAGCTATTCCCACAATTTCATAAGATATTGGACCTCCATCAGAATACTCACCATCAATTGCATAAAAATCACCTTCAAGAAATAGCCTTTCAGATATACCATTAATTTCTTTGTTTATAAAGACCATAGAATATGTTCCTTTTTTATATGTAGCTCCTAATTCATCAATATTACTTGCCATAATCAATATTTCTTCATTTCCATTTCCATTTAAATCAACTTGATAAATCTGTGTTATTGTTGCTGAAACACTATTAATATCATTTTCAAATAAAATATCATTAACTAATTCTATAAAATAGCTATCATCATTTTGAAATTTAATTTGACGTGGTATAATATTCCAACTCCCATTAATAGCAATGTAATCATTAGGGAGTTCAAATTCAGCATCAATATAAATCATCTTAGTTAAAATAGGATCAAGTATTGTTACCCCTTCTCCAGTTCCAGTTCCTAATAATTTATTAAAATCATAAATTTTATATATTTCATTTCCTTTTATATGTTGTTCAACATACTCTAAAGAAATCCATTCACCATTTTTGTATCCACCCATTAAAAAATCATCAATAACAATAAGCTGATACTCTTCAGCAAAATTTTCTACTTTAGCATTATCTATATTATGGCTTTCAATAGTTTTAATATTACCCGCTTCATCAGTCTTTGAAGTATTACCTTCAATATTATTTTTTTCTACCCTTTCAATCTCATTAGATTTACTATTACTTATTTCTTCAGTTTTCTCACCACAACCTGCAAATAAAATACTTGTAACTAAAATAGTAATAATAATTATTATTTTATTCATTAATTCTCATCCTTTCGTTTTAAGTATATTATACTTCTCAAAAAAGCAAGCTCTTTTGAGAAGTATAAATACCTTAGAGGATCTGTTTAAATAAAATTTCATTGATAACTATAATAAATGTTATCATCCACCTAAATAACTAAAGTGCATATAGTCTTTCAGGGAATTCCAATCTCCTCCCCAATCCCATCCATATTTTTTAAATATTCTTACAACCGAACTATTAGCAGCTATTGAATATTGACTATTTTGAGGATCGTACGCTCCACCAGCTACTAATCTTAGGTTGCCATTTCTATCTTTAGTATACATACCATTCCATGTCCAATTAATATCTATAGCAGTACCTGACGGATGATTAGGATATCTAATATTATTACTGCTATCAAAATCTTGACTTCCCCATCTCCATCCACCAATTTCCTGTATGGGAAACTGTTCTGGATCATTGTATATTTCAGTAAAAATAGCTTTTACTTGTTCAACTAGCTCTTCATGAACCTTTATAGTATAATTAGTACTTTCTTTTAGCCCTGTTCTTGTATTTATTGTCCATGCAGGTATGGTAACATTTGCTTGAAAACTTAATGACAGCTCCCTGTCATTCCATGTTTTTAGTAAACTTCTTTGCTGTATTACTCTGTTACGATTTGGCTCAGTCCTTGGCATTGCTTCCACAGTAACAATTTCTGAACTTACTAGAATTCCTTCACTACCTGGAATATTTCTTCCTTTTACTTGTATATCAAATTTCCCAGATGAAGGCAATAAATATTCATATTCTAAGTTAATTATATCAGTATTGTTGTTTCCATGTCCAGTATTTACCCATTGCCCATTAACAAAAACCGCAAGGTGGTGACAATTTTCACCTGTAGCAGTCACCTTTATTTTTTCCCCTACTTCTAATTTAGTTCCATGCAAAGGTAAACTCAGTTTAACTTTTGGAGAAGAATTATAGAAATTAATATTATTTAAAACATAACGATAACTCCAGCTATTTCTATCAGGTTGTGCACTTTCTTCATCCCATGGCATAGATAAATCAAACCACGTATCTTTTCCAACTATACCATTTAAATTACCTCTTTGCTTCTTCTGAAACTTTTCAACAGCCTCCTTTGTATTTTCGCAGTATATACCTAAAGTTATATTATTCCTAGACAAGTTTAGAAGGCCATGAACTGCTAATAATTTTTGCAAGACTATTACATCATCTTTATTATTATTTTCACCATGTTCCAGTGACCAAAGTCTTTCTCCTGTATCAACAATTGTTACACGCACTATGCTTCCATCTAGTAAAAACTTAGTTAGTGGAATAATGTTACTCTCGTCAAATGCAATTCTTCCTCCTCCATAAAATGATTCTATTCTCCCTATTACCAATCCAATAGTTTTTCCTGTTCTTATCAATATTGAATTGTTAGTTACAAATCTGGCATTCCACCTTGTATAAATTAAGGCATACTCTCTATATATAGCACCGTGAACCTGATACTCTTTTAATGCATTACTACCACTTGTTAAGCCATCACTTATAGTTCCTATTATTTCTTGTTGGGTAGGAGTTTTTCCTCCTGCTTCTATTTTCTTAAAGCAGTAATCAACAAAGTTTATAATTCTTGTTCTAGCATAATAATCATTAGTTTTTGGTACATATATACCTGCTATTTCCCTATTGGTTTTAGTATCAATAATAACAGCCCTAACATTTGAACTTCTGCTCAATTCTATAATTGTGTTATTAATATTAGTTTTAAATGTGTCTAAGCTCTGTTGATCGGAATAGACACTGTCAATTACAAATGCTATATTAGTAGTTCTGTTTTGAGCTAAAATGTACCCTAATACAAAAATTCCATGGCTTAATACATTTAAGGCATACACTTCATCTTCTGAATTCAATTGTTGTGATGAAGAATAATTATTAAAATGCATATTTGTAACAGTTGTAGATATGCGTCCATTTACACTATCTAGTTTAGTTGCCTGTGGTACTAGTGTATCTGTGTTTTCGTCATACCAATAAATCATAAGGTCCTCTTCATTTAATTGCTCTAATTGATTTTCGCTTAGCTTAAACCCAACTTCCATCCAATCAAATTCTGATGATGTACTTACTTTTATTGGTTCTCCAATAAAACCTACCTTCTCATCAAACATTTCAAACATATTTGTAACTTTTGTTGTATTATTTATGTTACTATCACTGTTAATTGTGATTTCAGGTATAACTTCTGTATTTCTAAATCCTATATAGTTTTCTCTTGAAACATTTTTTGGAGCCTTTCCATCTTGTAAGTTCTCAGGTATTATATTAACTTTACAGAAAAGGCTTGAAGGTGCAAGTATGTCATACATTGGTTGTGCTGAAACTATTATAGTTCCCTCACTTTTTGCAGTTAATACTCCTTTAGATATAGTTGCTACTTCAGGATCGCTTACAGACCAAAAATATGAGTCATTATATAACTCAACAGGTATAATGTGATCCACTAAATTTATTTCTTCTCCTTCTTTTAATAATACCTCATCATATAAAAGACTTATTGATGCATTTCTTTTAAAGTTATTTATATCAACATAATACTCATTTTGCCTGATATCATTTATTATTTCATAATACTTTCCATCATTATCATAATCTATTCTTTCTAAAGTACTTATGTAATTTGTTGTACATGAAATGCCCTCTACAGATTTATATGTTCGACCTGAGAGACTATCATAACCTTCTCGGATCTGATCATCAGTTAAATTATAGTATCCATAAAACCCCTGACCTCTTTTCACACCTGCATTCCACGTAGCATCCATATGATACCAGTGATTATCTATTTTAACCACATTCCATGCATGATCTTCATTTGTAACTATTATATTTTCTATACCTGCTGCTTTTAACATTTTATGTGCCAGCATTGCATAACCAGTACATTTAGTTTTTCCATGATAAAGAGCGCTATATGCATTATTATATTCACCAGAATAGTCATATTGCAAATAATTTAAAATAAAGTCATGTATAAGCTTTTGTTTTTCATGTTGGCTCATTTGGCTATTTGTAAGCTTTGAAACTATATAATCGACAGTTTCACTTACATAATCTTCCTGTTCTTTTGTAGTACTATAATTAAAGCTAAATCTTATTCCCGAAACACCCATTGAAAATACAATTTCATATCTATAATCCAAAATTGCTGCCTTTAGATATGTATCATTTTCTAATATTAGACTAATAATATCATCTATACTGCTAGTTTCAATTGTATCTTTATATACAAGATTTATATTTTCTGTTCTATTATTAAGATTTCTTAGCAACTCAGTCTTAAACTCATCTTCAGAACGTGCAACGCCAGTATACTCATAAGTGTTGTCATATACAAATTCGAATTCTATGTTTAGGTTTCCTGCAACACCATTCCAACTATACGCTCTTCTCAAAACTATAAATGGATCAATACTTTCTTTAATAGCCTGTATTATTGAATCATCAACCCTATTACTTAAATCAATAACATCCCCGTCATATACCACTCTATAAACAGTTTCCCTTCTCCAAAAGCTATCAACTAGTGCATTTTTAAGTTGTTCCATATTACTTACTGGCAAACTTACTTCACAAACGTTGCTTTCCTCAGACATATGTCCCTCATATGCTGCTACAACTGTAAATTTATATGTTTTACCCGGATCCAATTCATTATTAGTATATGTTGTTTCTCCCACTATTGCATCAAAAAAGCAACCGTCGTCATATATTATGTATACAATATCATCAATATTATCTTTTGAATGTAACCAAGACAGGGATGCTGAAGTAGATTGCTTAGATACTAAATTCAAATTTTCAGGTGTATTTAATGTAATAGGATCGGAAGGTATAGGATTTAATTTTTCAACAGGAAATTCATCTATAATTCTAAGAATATACCTTCTTAAAAGAACATAATCAGTACTGTCAATGCTACCATCACCATTTAAGTCAGAAGCCTTAACATTAATTGAATCTATTCCAGATATCATCAATAAATACCTTCTTAATAAGACACAATCAGTACTGTCAATGCTACCATCACTATTAACATCTCCATACTTGATAAAATCATTTTGATTCTGTGCATAAACCAATGAATAATCTAAATTAATTATCGACGTAAAAACCATACAAACCAAAACTACAATACCTAAAACTCTTTTAAAATTACTCATTACAAAATTACCCCCTAAATTTTATTTTTTTATAGCAAAAACCTGTATACTTTAAATCATACAGATTTTAACTTTCTGATAACATTTTTTCTATAAACTTTTAATATTTTTATTTAATTTAATAACGCAAAATTGCTTGATTTTAAGTTTTAAAATCAAAAGTCACTCTCGTTTTAAACACATATTCAAACTTCTCAAACACATAGGAATAATAAGGACGTTAATAGAAATTTCAATCATAAAAATTTTACATTACGTAGCCTGATACTCCCCTTGTATAAAATAAATTTATTGCTTTTATTTAGCCACTATTTATAAAATGTTAGCATAACAAAATAAATAGTCAGCTATTTATATATATTTTGTTATAATGATATAATAGATTTTTACATATGTCAACACAAAAAACATTTTAAGGTACATATATCTTTCGTGTTCAAAAATATGAAAGAACCATTATGAAACAGGTTTTAGAGCTTGTTACATACAACGAAGAGAGCACTGTTTGATCTATAGCAAGTTTCGTTCAACCTCGAAGAGTATTTAGCAACCGTATTCCATGAATTTTCAGAAAGTTTTGCTTTGTATTTACAATTGCATCTATTATATTACTTATGATATAAAAATCTAGCCTGGTATACTGTTTGTTAAAATAAAAATGTTATAATAAAACAATAATATTTAATTAAAGGAGATAACCTAAAATGCATAGTTTTTGTGAAAAAGACTTTTTAAACTTCTCAAAATCATTATCTGATGAAGTATTTAAAGCTTACACCGATTATTATAAAAAAAAAGTTCTTAATAATAATTTTTCAATAGAATATACCAATTCAGTTTATGACATTAAATCTGAACATAAAATTGACACCTTCATTGTAGACTGTATCCTTAGTTTTATTAAACAAAACTACTCTTATATTTATGACAATGCAAATATCCACATGGAAGACTACCAATTTTCTAATAACAAGGATTTTATAAACCTATATATTGACCCAGTTGATGGTTCTAGAAGTGCAGATTTAAATATAGGCGATCCTTGCTTTATGATTGCATACTCAGAAAAAACTAAAGATGTAAAATTTAATGATTTAAAAAGCTGTTTTATAAAGGGTCTTAAGTCAAATGACACTTACTTTACATATAAAAACAAAGGGTATTATGTACCAAATGGTTTTTCATACAAATTAGAAGAAGACACTGTGACTTTATTAACCAACAAATATTCTTCAATTTTAAAACCTGTAAAAAACAATTATAAAAATATTACTTTGTCAAATTGTTCAGTTATATTAAGAGATGGCTATGGTATGAGAAGCATTGTAGAACAAAAAATTGACCATTCAGTTTTAAATAAAGTTTATCATTGTTTTTCTCATGATATTACAGGCATAGAGTTGTGCTATACTGGTTCTTGCAGAGGTATTGCGCACATTATGGTTGAAGCAAGGCGTCACAGAAAAGGTAATAAGATGATGGTAAGCGATGGATTTAATCTTATTCCATATCCCTTTGTAAAGTCAGCCAATTGTATTATAACATCGCTAGATGGAACTCCCTTAGATGATGTTAGTTACAACCCAAAAGATATATATGACTTTATTGCATGTATTAATAATGAACTCTTAAATGAGTTTTTAGAATATGTTAAGAAATAAACTTTTAAATTTATTCATTTATACATTGATATTAATATGAAATAACTGTATCATATTAAAAAGGTGATTAATCATGAAAAGAAAATTATTTCTCATTGCTCTAATATTAATTTTTATAATATTTATAATGGCTTTTCAAATTGGCTTTTCAAGATTCCCCTACTTTAAGGTGATTTTATTTGAAGATGTAAGTACAATTACAAAGGAATCTCCTTACCATATAGTATGGTATCATATAGGCACTCCTCAGAAAGACACAGAGTTGGTATTTAACGAGGTAAGTAAATACACTCTACAAAAAATAAATGCAACTGTAGAAATGAGACTGATTGACTGGGGAAGTTATAATGAAGAAATGGAGAAAATTATAGCCTCAAGGGAAAAATTCGATATATGTTTTACTGCAGCATACTCTAATTATGTTCATAATTCTGGAAAAGGTGCATTTTTTGAAATAGATTCACTACTTGAAACATATGGTCAGGGCATAATTGAAGTTACAAGTCCTCTTTTATTTGAAGGAGCAAAAATTAACGGCAAACTATATGCCGTACCTTTAAATAAAGAAGTGGGGCATCAAAATGCATTGACTTTTAATAAACAGTATATAGATAAATACTGTTTCGACCTATCAAAAATTACTAAGCTTGAGGATATAGAACCATGGCTTCAAATTATTAAAGAAAAAGAGCCTGATATTATACCTTATTTGATAGAGTCAACATTTAACAATTCCTTTGCACTTCCTTTTGATAGAATTGTAGAAGGTATCCCTGGAGCACTTTATTACGACAATAGAACAGGATATAAAGTAATAAACGAACTTAATACTCCAGTATATAAAGAGTATTTTAAAACAATGCACAAATGGTATAAGGCTAGATATATCCATCAAGAATCAGTTTATACTAAGCAATTGAGCGAATATCAAAAGAAGGGAAATTGGTTTGCTTCTGTTGTATCATATACACCTCATGTAGATATATCCTTGTCTTTAAGATTTGGATATGATGTTGAAGTAGTTCCTCTAAATATACCAGTGGTAGAAAACAGAGACTGTCGTGGATCTATGCTTGCCATATCATCTACATCCCAAAATCCCCAAAAAGCTATGATGTTTTTAGAGCTTTTAAGTACTGATAAGTATCTTTATAATCTAGTTACTTATGGTGTTGAAGGAGTGCATTACATAAAGAATAATGAGTACACATTTAAATATCCTGATGGCATAAATGAATTTACCACATCTTACACCCTAGCACCTTTTACCTCAGGAAATATGATGTTATCTTACATAAACATAAATTTTCCTCGTTCACTATTTGATGATTACAAAATATTTAGCAATAGTGTGCTAGAGTCTCCACTTCTAGGTTTTGATTTTGACCCCACAAATGTAAAAAAAGAAATATCAGCTCTTTTAAGTATTTCATCTCAGTTTGAAGGACCACTTAAAACAGGTGCTGTTGATCCTGACATTTACCTTCCTAAAGCCATAGAAAAATACAAATCTGCAGGATTGGATATTGTGCTTGAAGAACAACAAAGACAGCTAGATGAATGGTTACTTCAAAAGGGGATTTCTACATTAAATTAATGACTGTCCACTTTTAATAAAATCATTTAATCCAACACTAGGTTTTAGCTTATGAAATCACTAATAACTTAAGAATTAGTTTATTCTGTTTGCTGTGTATCTCTTAAAAATAGAAAATAGATACCTACTGCAATTAAGGCAATTGGAAGTATCAATCCTAAATTTATAAATGATGTAATTCCACTAAGTACCGTAAGTGTGAGTGAAGTTCCACCAATCAAAAAAAGTATTGAAATAGCTATAAAAAGTCCCTTTGATCTTACGCTAAACAAATACATTTGAAGTAGACCAATTGCAACTGAGAATATATATATTGGCCATGTATACTGTGAAAATCGCCAGGAAGTAAAGCTTTCAAAGAAGAACAGTAAGCCTAATGTAGTAAGTATTCCTCCTGGTACAAGAAGCCCTGGTGCTTTTTTGTTCATAAAAAAACTCATTTCAAAAATCAATCCTAATCCCAAAACAAACATAGGCCACATTGTTGACATACTGAAAATATTAACATCAGTAAAGTAGGCGTATAAAAGAAAACCTCCTATAAAAATGAATATAAGCCCAAAAATAGAACTACTTTTTTTCATAAAAATTCCTCCGAACTTTTTAATTTAATAAACCAATTAACTTATTATACGAATAGTATTTATAAATGTCTTATAAAAAATTTAATTTTATATTCAACTTCCAGAGGAATTAGAGCATATATGTTTTTTGACTTGGCCTAAGAAGACACGGGGAAGCCCCCTGTCTTAAAATTTTATAATATTTTGCTCTATTTTGTAAATTCCCGAAGGGTAATTTTTGTTAATTATAATGCTAGGACTAAAAATACTATTTTCAGGTACAATTCTTCCAGGTAGTATAATAGATGCAATCCCTATACTAGTGTTACATTTAATCCATGCACCTAGCTTTTCCATTCCTGTATCTTCGAAATACTCACCGTTCCACGACTTTATGTTCATTTTATCTAACCTATGATTTGATGTTCTGACCAGTGCTCCTAAGTAAACATTACTTTCTACCAATGAATCCCCTATATAACACATAGGACCAATAGTTGAGTTTTCTTTAATAACAGAATTTTTAATCTCAGCAGCATAGCCAATTTTCACATTATCATGAATTTTGACATTTCCTCTAATAACTACATTTGTACCTATCATGCAATTATTACCTATAACAATATTTCCGTTAAGCTTTGCATCTTTTGATATAAAAGTTCCTTCTCCAACTATTAAGCTTCCTTCATACTCTACTTTAATATCTTTAGTACTATAGGAGTTTTTTTTCGTAATATTCTCTACTTGACTTTTTAAATCAATCCACCAACGATACATTTTTAAACCTCCCGATAACATTAATATCTTTTTACCTTATTCCATCCTTTCTCAACACCAGTTACCATACTTGGAACTCCCCATACAACCCAGCAGAAAAAAACTGTCAAGATAATCAGAATAGACAAAGGGGAGTATAATATTAGCCACCATTTCTTTCCTTGCTTATTTGCAGAGTAAGTTGATGCACAAAATAGCACAACACACCAAATAATTGCTCCAAATATAGCACCCTGAATATTAAATACAAAGGGGCTAACCATTAAAAATGCTCCAAACAAACCAATAACAAAGTTAGGCATAATTATTGTCAATCCAAATCTAGTCTTTAATAGCTTTCTATGAATTCTCATACATACTGCATATCCACTTATCCATCTTCTCCATCTTTTTATGTCATCTAAAAAAGTTAGAGCTTCTTGGCTATATACTATTGCTCTTGATGATTGTGCAATTTTATACCCCCTAGAAACTAGCTCCCATGTCAAATCTAAGTCTTCTACACATGTTCTGTCAGAAAATTTAACACTCTTTAAAATCTCTGTTCTATACATTCCTACGCTACCTGAAACACAGAAGGGATGACCTCCTATAATTTCTCCTCCGCATTTTCTGAAGGTAGCAAAGAATATTTTTATGGATGCCCTTATTTTGCCAAAAAAATTTATTTTAGTCATGTCAGAACCAGGGATTCCAGCAACTGCATCTGCGCCTTTTTCAATAGCTTTGATTAAATAGCCTAATCCATTGTTTTTTGGAATTCTTATATCTGCATCTGTTAAAAAAACAAGTTCAGTTTTAATATAATTAATACCATTGTTAATCGCTCCTGCCTTACCTGTGTTTTTTTGACTTATTATCCTTAACCTTTCACCATAAATAGATTTAATCTCATTTAACACTTCAACAGTTCTATCTATTGAGCCATCATCTACAACAATAACATTTTTTATATAGTCATTTACCAGTAAGTCAGTAACTGTCCTTGAAATTGTTACTTCCTCATTATAAGCAGGAATAATTGCATCAACTGAATGGTAATTATTTGAATATTCTTTTTCTCCCTTTTTGATAATAAACCAAATCCAGTAAGCAATAAAAAAAACTATAAATAAAAGAGTTCTAGGACTTGTAAATATATAATGAGACACATTCAGTCCTCCTTTACATAAAATAATAAAAACTTTTAAGAGAATTTAACAAATCTAACTATTTCATAGGCTTCTGCAACCTCTGAATGACACCTAACTTGAGCTGCTCTCATTTTTGCAATAGATAAAATTATATCATCAAAAAAATAAGGTTTAGTCATTTGTGTTTTGTGACATTTTAAAGCTTCTAGTTTAATATTAAAATAATTTAAACTACATAACTTAAAGTAATTTGGTGTAAACTCAGGCGTGGTAGAAGGTGTTTCATAACAGATTATTTTTGGTATCCTTAAGTTAGTTAATATTGTTAAAGCACATTTATGAGTAGTTACATGATCCTGATGAAAGTCATATTGAGAAGGAATATAAGCAATGTCAGGCATAACCTCCAAAACAATAGATCTTAACTTTTTTGTAACTTCTTGAATGTGAGCAAAAAGTTCTGTATCCGGAAAAGAAAGAAAGTGGTTTTTTGAGTTTGGAGCTAATATCTCAAAAGAATTTTTCTGTTCCAGACTGCGTTTAGATGGACATCCTCCTTTTTCTCCGTTTGTTAAAACTATATTTATAATTTCATCATTTTTAAGATAATGATCATGCATAGATATTGCACAGCCTAAATCAATGTCATCAGGATGTGATCCTATAAATAATACTTTTTTGCTACTCACTATTGATGCCCCCTATAATTTTCTATTTTTAAGTTTATGGTAAACTAATAGTATTATATTTTTTTAAATTAAAACTTGTTACAACTAGTTGAAGTTTTATATATTAGCATTAAATTTTATATTCATCTCTTTTAGTTGACTGAACATAACAATAAACCATTAAATGTTGGACTTTTTATAAATAGTACTTAAAAAATAAAGACAAGTCTATTTCTATTGCATATATAAATATGAATTAATTTAAATAATTAAGTAAAAAATATTTTATGTCAAAATGATATTAATTACATAAGAAATTTCACTTCTAATTAAGTGAAAAACAGGCAGCCTAAGTTTACTATAGAGAAATTGAAATTTGAAAAGGAGAAATGAAATTTGAAAGTAGCAATAATTGGTGGAGGACTATCGGGAGTTGTATGTGCGCTTCAATTGCAAAGGTACGGCGTAATGGCTGATATATTTGAAAGAAATAAAAAAGTTGCAGAACCATATAGACATGTTGGCGCAGCATTAGAAATAGCTCTAAGACCTATCAAGGATCCTCTAGAATACTTAAATGAGAAATATAATATTTTTTTAAAATCATCAGGATTAGTTAATAAGGTTATCCATAATGGTCCATCAACTTCTTCAACTATAACAGGCAATCTTGGTTATTTTTTAATACGGGGCAATCATCCTGCTAGCCTTGTTAATCATTTAATTAAAGACTTTAAAGGTAAAGTTTATTTAAGCAAGGAAGTAGATTATAAGGACTTAAAAAAGGTTTATGATTTAGTTATTGTAGCAAGTGGATACCCTACTGAAGCAAAGGATCTTGGTATCTGGAATGACATAATTAAAATGAGTGTGAAAGGAGCTGTTATTGATGGGAATTTTGACAGCGACACATTTATAGTTTGGATAAATAAAGATTACTGTAAGTCAGGATATGCTTATTTATCCCCTTTTAATAATAAGGAAGCCTCTCTTGTACTAGCTGTTAATGATATTCAACTAGATGAAATAGAAAAGTATTGGAAAAAGTTTATTGAATCAGAAAAACTAAATTATAAAGTAAAAGAGAGTTTTAAAAGGGTTCATTATGCAGGTTTTATGTATCCTCATAAGGTTGATAATGTATATTTTGTAGGCAATGCAAGTGGCTGCTTAGATCCACTATTAGGATTTGGAGCTTTTTCTTGTGTCGTTACTGCAAGTGAAGCCGCAAAGTCCATAGTATATGGAACTGATTATGAGTTAGCAATAAAAAGTGTTATTGATTCAAACTTAAAAATGTTGGAGTTTAGAAAAGTTTTTAATAAACTAAATAATAAAGACTACGATTTGTTGATAAGGTCTCTAGGTTTACCAGGGATTAATTCATTATTCTACAAATGGTCCAAGATAAATGTTGTTAACATGGGATACTCTGCAAGCAAACTACTTAATAAACTATTATCAGACAAAACGTAGGTGAAACAAACCTATATCAAACCGACTCCCTCTTTTAGGCTAATTGTCATGGACAGGATATATTCTTAAAATCATCATTAATTTCTCTTCACGAAAAAATGAATTAGCTAAAGTTACTGAAATTATAGCCCTGATGGTGATATTCATGATTATGCTTTTAAAAACCACCTATTCATTGTATCCTACAATTTTGTTTGGGAATACCAAGGATCTACGGAGCCATACCAGGACATTCTTTAAAGTTTAAGTAGCGTATCAAGATGACACTTATGATGGTATAATAGATGTTGAATACAGAGGAAAGCTGTAAAACTATCAGAAAATAAATAACAGTAAGTGGTAACATGTACAAAGATAATTATACCACAAAGTTTACTAGGGGGGAAAACACTATGAAAGGATCTACTCATGCATTAATTGGTCTTGCTGCAGCAAGCAGTTTTCCAATAGATAGTAGCATTACAGGGCCTGAAAAATTGCTGCCTTTTGTTTTTGCCTATACAGGTGCTCTAATATGCGATATCGATACAGGAACTTCTAAAGTTTCTAACATGCTTAACCCAATAAAGCAAAAGTATGTAATAACAATTGTAAATGTACTGTTTTTACTATCTTGTATATTAGGTGCAATCTATTTAAAGGACAGCAAATACATGTATTTGTTTATTTCTTTGATGGTATTAGGAGGACTTAACCTCAATAATATTTCATCAAAAGTATTTAGCATTGTCAAAAAAGTTGCCATTATAGCTATATCTGTAGGTTTAGTTCTATCAGGAGTTATATATACTCAACCACCAGTAATTTTAATAGGACTCTTTTTATTGGCGATGGTATTTTCACCCCATAGAGGGTATTCTCATTCACTTGTGGCGGTAGTTGTGGCGTTTTTTATACTAAAGTATGCTTTTAGTTTCTATAACCTATTTGACTACTCTTTATACTTTTGTATAGGTATGCTAAGCCACATACTAGCTGATATGTTTACACAAAGAGGAGTTCCCCTACTCTTCCCTATTCAAAAAAAGTACTCCTTCCCTATTACTTTTAAGACAGGAAGTTCCTTTGAAATTGTGTTTTGTGGTCTATCCATTGTAATAATATCTATAAACGTTATAATAAAATAAATCAACTCAATTTTATACTTCCTTCACCAAGCCAAGCATTAGGTTACTGATATGTTCTCCTTGGACAGTAACCTAATGCAGTAATCAAGGCTATAAATTAACTAGTTTCTTTCGTTTATATATTAATAAAATTAAAACAAACACTATACATATAATTAATCCTGGTTCGCTCATCATTACTGCTGGTGCCTCGTACATTTCATCGTTTAAAAACTTTTCTTGTAACTCAAGAAGGGATTTTTCTTGTTCTTTTGTTTCAAGCACAGTAAATGCAGTATGTTTTGTCAATAAGCGTTGTCTAAAGCTATCTCTTATTATGGTACTATCACTATTTTCCATACTTTTTTGTTGTAATATAAAAGCATTATAATATTTGTTCCTTGTATATTCTCCTATGTCACCATGTTTTACAGTTGAGCTCTTATTATTATCTGCTACAGTTATACCATTATAATTTAGTGCTTTTGATAGTATAGGACTTTTTACACGGTTTTCCTTAATATTTCCCCTAAATGAATATGGTATAAGAGATAAATCGTAGTCTAAATTATAATAATATTCACTTTCAGGATACATTTTAGCTAAACTGTTTTTTTCAAATATTGTTGCTTTGTACATATTATCAGTAACTGCAATAATAATAGGATATTCTCCTTCAACTGTATTTTTAAAGATTAAATCCATTGCAAAGGATAAATTAAATCCACCTTCACACTTGACATTGTCCTCATCAAATTCAGATACCTTATATGATACTGCATATATTTTTCCTTGATCTATATTGTGCTTCTCCATATATTCTTTTACTTTTCTAATATGTTCCATGTAAGGGCTGTTTTCACTTGCGTCAATAAGAAAATAATACTTTTGTGTTCTTTGTATGGGTGATAGTTTATTTTTATATGATGCTGGAATAAAACTTACTCCCTGCATATTGATAGGTTCATCAATTGAATTTTCTGCTGATAAGATAATTTCTATACCATCAATATTTAAAACATCATTTTGACTATGTAAAACTTGAAATCCTGTTTTCCTAACTTCATCTATAGCAAAAGGATATACCCTTAATTCAATCACATCATCACTTTTATAATAAATAATACCAGGATCCTTTGGTGTTCTAATAATATTAAGATAGGTAATAAGTGCTGCACGTTTATCTGATAAAATACCATATTTCTTTTCTTTTCCTACATAAAGATAGTAGTCTTGAATAAAACAGCCATCAGGAAGTATAAACTCTGTTTTATATTCTGATAATCTTATGTTGCTATTATTTTTTATTTCTAAGTCAATCCATGTTTCATATACTCCTATATCTTCATTAAATTCAGTACTTGTAGAAACATTTACTAAATCTACATTTTGATTTTGAGGAATATTAAAAAAATTATCGTTTTCTTCTACATCCATTGCAAAAAATATCTTCGAAAGCTTTTGAACAGTTTCATTTGACATAATTTTATCGTCAAGAGCAATAGTTTGATAAAATTTCGATATAATAGGAATACTATCACCATCATAAAACAAATGATCATTTCGACTTGTGAATAAAGAACCTTCCATATGCTTAATAGGCCTTTCAAGCCTGTTTATGTTTACACTTGGCATTTCGTTACTGCTTGCCTCTATATATGTAAGAGCATTTTGTAAATTTGTTTTATCCAATGCAAAACTAATTGACATAATGGTTGGAAGAGTTAAAGTCCCGAGTAATGCAACTATAATAATACTATAATTAAATGTGGTTTTTAACTTTTTAACATTATCAATTATTTGCATAAGCTCAATAATAAATACAACCAGTGGAATAAATATCAATATACCCAAGCCATAAAATATTATCCCTATAAAACCATAAGGTATATAAGGCATAAATATAATTGTAAAATATATAATGTAAACAAAACCCATTATTTTAAAGTAAAACAATGTCAACAACCACTTTTTATTGTCTGTATCAATAAGCATCAAAAGTCCATTTAATACAGCAATAATATAGAACCAAACATTTGAAAAGTCTCCCAAAATACCTCTACTTGATCCAGTTAAAAACGTATCGTAGTTATTTAATGTAAGGCCTATAATTGGCATTATAACAGCCACAATAGAAACAACAATTCTATATTTATTAGTCATTTTATATCCTGTAAAACCATTTGTTGCTTTTTTAGTTTTTACCAAAAATAATAATCTAAAAAGTAAAAATATAAATGCACAAAAAAGAGCCATTGCAAATATATAAATTATGTTAGCGTATTCAAAGAAAAAAGCATTTCCGCCTAAAAAAATCCCCGTCAATATGGGAATAACAATACATAGGGCAACTTGATTTTTAATATTCAATGTTTCTGTTTTTATAGATAAGGCTATGGTTAAATACAAGAGGCTAATTGAATTTAAAAGTAGATATATAATCTCTAAATTTATAAAATTAAAGTTCTTTTCGTTATATACTAAAACAACTCCAACCGAAAAAATACTAATCATTGAAATTAAAAGAATATTCAATGTTTTTTTATTCAATGACTCCTCATTCTTATTTTTAAAATAATACCTCATTACTAATATATTTATAGCAACATGTGCCATCAATACTACAATCATTGTCCAAGATGGCATTTCTAAAGATATAATATAGTCTGTTGCAAAAATAAGAGTTATCAAAACTTGAGGTATACACATAAATAAAATTAAATAAATTGGTTTTATTAGCTTTTGCATAAAAAGCCCCTCCTTTTCTCCATTAAAAAATATACTATATAACCTGTACCAAAGTAAATTCCAAGAGATATAGTATTATGAATCAGTGTAAACTGTGGCAAGGTACAAAAAGGTATACTTGCTGATATTCGAATAATTGTAGCAATAAAAGCTATAATTATTGATGAAATATAAAATATTGCTATTGCTTTAATTTTTTCTTTAGTACTTATGTATTCGTGCAAAAAACCAAAAACTAAAATCAAAAATAAACTAACAAATAGTTTTCCTCCCAGACAATTTTTTGCAATAACAAATAATCTGTCTGATTGCTGATAACCTAAATTTGAAACAAATTCAAAATCGTAATTATATAAAAATCCTATTAGTGCCTTATGAGGCAATAGGGATATCTTAATATTTTGCATTAATAAAATGTACGTTGTTATACAAACTCCAACTGCAATTATATATGTTAGATATTTCATGTTTTTCACACACTCACTCCTTTCTATAACTTACTACGATATTTTAAAATATTTATCCCCCTAGGTTTTATTCTTTTCATCAACTCCATTATCCATAAAACAACTGTATGTCCTTTATAAAACAACCTAGCAATTGTTAACAATCATTTATCTTCCCGCCATTCTAAAATATCCCCTGGCTGACACTTTAAAGCCAAGCATATTTTATTTAAAGTATCTAATTTAATGGCTTTTGCCTTGCCGTTTTTTAGAATTGAGATATTGGCCATGGTGATGCCCACTATTTCTGATAGTTGTGTAACACTCATTTTTCTTTTTGCCAACATTACATCTATATTAATTACAATCATATATACCACCTCAAATTGTTAGTTCATTTTCATTCTTCATATCTGCTGCTTTATAAACAAGCCTTGAAAGTGCAGCTGCCACTACACTAATTGCTATTCCAAAAAAATTAACAATCAATGAACCAAAGAAAATCACTGGGTGACTCATATTAATAAATAATAATACTACATTTCCAATAAAGAAATATCCTACATCGACTAATGTTAGAACAGATATATGACTTAATCTTCTTGCATTTATCTCAGAAAAAGAGTTGTCATTTTTTATCTCACAACATATTTTCCAAAACTTCACTAACACAATATAGCATGGAATACCGCTTAACCACAAGAAAATAATCCACTGCCAGTAGTATCCCGATAAATATTTTACAGCTACATCTCTTCCAATAACAGGTATTATTACAAAATAGATTATTAGTCCAATTAAGCCTGTTAATATTGTTATTAACTTTAACATTTTTGATAAATTATTTTGACTCATAAAACACCCCCACACATTTGACTTCTGTATGAGGATATAATAATATATACTTTATTATTTGTCAATACATATTTATTGTTTTGCAATAAATATGTTCCGTTGTACAATGTATGTTTTTGATATTATATAGTGGTCAGAAAGTTAATTTTAAAACTATAATTAATACAATCAAGAACTGTAAGTATGCTTGTTTAATTATCATATGCAATATAGTATAATTAATATATATAAAACAATATGGAAATGAGGGTTCTTATGAATGCTAATGAAATATTAAGAGATAAAATAATTGAAGATATACGTAAGTTAAAAACAGAAATTCGTACTAAAAAGATTAAACGCTTGCAAATAGATAGATTGGAAAATATGGTGAATAAACTTTATCAACATTCTGATAATTGCCATATATGCAGTAATTTTCTTATTACCTTTGAAAATAATTTATTAAATAATTTAGAATTAACAGATAAGTCGCACTTAAAAAATTATATGACTAATTTTAGGAAGATAGTTTCTCATTTATGTAAAAAACATAAACTAGTTACAAAGGGTAGCAGCCAAGGAACATTCACGCTGCTTGGAATGTCATTTGGCATGTCAATTGGTGCGTCAATTGGAATGATATTTGATATTGATAATCAAGGATCATGGTTTGTTTTAGGAATGAGTTTTGGCACGCTTTTTGGCATGAGTTTTGGTATGCTACTAGGCACTATACTAGACTCTAACGCAAAGAAAAAAGGTAACGTTATTTAAATACACAAACTAGCCTTCCACTTCAATCTATTTAGTGTAGATCTTGTTTGTTTTTATTACAACTAACAAATATTGATCCAATAATAACATTGATGAACAAATTCAGCATCCAGCAAGCTTATCGCATTATTAATAAAACATCTCTTGTTAATGGTGAAAAATCATATTACGGTAAAATTCATATTACGGTAAAATTCATATTACACAATATGTTTACATAAGATTGTTTCCCTAGCTACGCTCACTCAACAGGCTAAAGCCCATAGTAAAATCTCAGGGCATCGAGCCCCTTTGCTTTTAAGTCTTTCACTACGTTCCAAAATAAAAACGCCTATGCTTTAGCAAGGCGCTTTTACTTACTCTACAGGGCCGTTTCTTACAACTCTTAACCCAAGATCTTCATAATACAAATGTGGTGGGATACCGCTTCCTCGAAAGTTGAAGCGAGTTGCGTCCTCTCCGCTTACCCAGCTTCCGCCTCTCACGACGCGGGCGTCGCCGCTCTCAGGCACAATGATTCTATCTTGCTCAACGAACCAATTACCATTCCATTCCCAAACCCACTCGCGCACATTACCAGACATATCATATATACCAAGCTCATTAGACTTTTTTTGTCCGACGGGATGTGTACGTCCATTATTTGCTTCAAGTGTGCCGCTATGCCACAGGCCATCAAGGTACTCGTCGCCAGATGTTCTAAAGAACCATGCAACCTCACTTATGTCATTGCTACCGCTAAATTCAAACCCTTGCGTAAGCTGACCACCACCTGCGGCATACTCCCACTCTAATTCCGTAGGTAATCGGTAGCCATTAGCAGCTGGATTTGTTGTTACACTCCAGCGATAGTTGTCTACCAAAAATTCGCTCTCGGGGAAGTCTGCAGTTTCTAGTGTAAGATTGTTCGGGTCTAGCTTAGTTTTATCAATTATATAAACTGGCTCAAATCCTTCCATTTCGCTTCTCTTATTCAAGAAAATTATTGCATCATACCAGCTTATACTTTCTACCGGCATTACATCGGGATTTAGACCTTCTCCTTGGTGAAAAGAGGGGTTTTCTCCCATTACCTCTTGCCACTGAGCCTGGGTTACTTCAAATTTTCCAATATAAAAGCTTTGCATAAACATCTGCGTGCCGTAGAAATTTGATAATGGATGTGCAATAAAGCCGCCCTCTACTAGCACAACTTCAATTGGTTCAATTTGGGGTTTTGTGGCTCTACTCCCACAAGCAGTAAAAAGTGCTAAAACCAATGCTAAATATACTATTTTCATAGTCTCCTCCACATACTGAGTTTCGCAATTAAATGTCTTTACGATTAAAAAAGTCAATACTTCTAGATGCTAGTTCTTATGACTTTAATTTCATTTTTTCTATTAATTTAACGGCTAAAGACGTTAAGTCATTAGCCGTTATGTTTTAAAATTTACTTATATTTGCTAAATTTAGTTTGGCCAAACAGTTGCATTACCACTACCATTACTTTCCCATCCTTCAATGATATAAGCTTGGTAATCCCATTGGCTGCCCATTTGCTGCCCAAAATTCCCCCATGCATTAACGTGGTTGAGAAAAGTGATTGTGTGGTTTTGTCCAGTTGGACGTACTTGGGTTCTTACGCTCTTAAGTTGGATAAATGGACCCATGCCTTCGATATGGTGACCATTGCGTTGATCACGCCATACTTCATATGTCCCTCCGTCGCTTGTAAATGTTCCAATGCGTCTACCTGGAGTAGAGCGGTGGTTGAGCCAGTTATCAAGTACATAGTATTCAATTAGTGGACTGCGTGTCCAGCCGTAGAAGCCTGCAATTGTCATACCTTGTTGGCCACTTGTGTGGTTTAGGTAACCAAGGTTGTAACCAATTGAACGGTCGTGACGACCAACGCGCCAGCCTAGTCCGTGTAGGTTGTTAAACTGATTGCCAGCTCTAGCTGTTGTCCAGTTTGCACTAATTGTACCGCGGCTAAGATCAAAGTTAGCTGTAGCTGTACCTAGTGAACTACGGCTTGTTCCACTACCTTGACTTGTCATGTTCCCGCTGTCCCAATTGTGAATGAAGTTTAGAGGTTCACTTGGAGCATTTCTGCCGTTTGATGGCTGTTGTGGAGAAGGTTGCTGTTGACTTGGTTGCTGTTGTCTTGGTTGCTGTGTTGTGCCCCCTGGACGAGTTACATAAATTTGGTCAACGTGAAATTGAATAGTTGCATTACTGTCTGTGCGGATTCTAAAGCCGTCTGGAGACGCGTTGATATGAGCTTGTGTCAATGTCAAGTTGAGTGAGAATTGATCACTTGCATTGCCTGTTGCTGTCGTAAGTGAAGGCCAGCTGTTTCCAGCATTGTTAACGCCACCAAGTTGCATCACAGTTCCACGTGCAACACGACCGTTTACTTGAATTGTGTCGCCCACACGAAGGTTTAATGGTCTCGCAAGAATATCAAAACCGTGCCATGCTTGATTTCGAGATGTAACGTGGATGGATCTATTGCCATTGTGTACGTTTACAAATATTCTAGGGTTGTTATCTCCACTACCTGCTCTTTGTAAGTTTGGTGAGCCTGTAAAGCCTGTTGATCCATTAATTCCTCTAATTACCGAATCGTTCGCTAGAGAATAAATTTGTTGGTTTGCTTGAACAACAACACTTGAAAATAATAAAGAAATCATAACAAAGCATAAAAACAAAGCATTAATCTTTTTTACCTTTAATTTAGAATAATATTTCACTATAAAACCCTCCTCAAATTTGGGGATACTTCCCTACAAAGCTCCCATATATGTTATTGTTTGAAGCTCTAATATGTACTAATTCATCATTCAGAGCCTCCTAGAGTGAAACATATCACATGAATTCAATATTCATGTGAAAGAAGTCTCTATATCTCACAATTTGAAATTTAGAAATACCTCAAATGTTTCTTATGCAATGGTTTTGACCTTACTCTTTCATAAAAACTCTTATAAAATTTGTGACACAAATGCAGATATTATTTTTAGACCTATTTTCACGACAGACTATACATAGCCTTTGACGTGATTTATAGCGTGATATATTCTTATATGTAATTATTTACATTTTAGAGGATTTATAGGTAAGAATAGTTAATGATATTAGCTTTATCGACAACAACATGGAATTATGCACAAAATAACTAATAATATTTCACGATAATATCTGGTAATTTACTCTCTCCCTCCCTCCTAAAGAGTTGATTAAAGCCATCCATCACTTTTGTTGCTACTTAACTTTAATTATAATTTACATCTCAAAAAAAATCAAATATAATTTGAAAGGATCAATATCATTGATCCCGTTGTGTCAATGACAAAGGCTAAGTCAACTTTTTTATTAGATTTGTTTTGTGAAACTGAATTAGACATTGCAGGCAATAATGATGTTATTAACATCATAGATGTAATAATAATTGACAAAATTATTTAAAAATTTTTTTCATAAATATCAACCTTTCCTTATATATTTATTATTTTAATTAATTTTATTTATTTTATAAATGCAATATCTCTTATGTTTGTTTTTTCAAACTTGACTAACAGCTTAATTTCCTTAGTATCTGGTATATATTCATATATGCATTTATAATCCGTCTTTTTAGGACTATTATCTAAAACTATAAATATGATCCTGCCATCTATATATTTAGTACTTATATACTCAGATTCATTAGTAATTGTTTGCTTTATTCCTATGTATACATCTGGATAATTTTCAATAATCATATTACCTTCTAAATCTCGAATATCCTTTTCAGCATAATCTAAAGAAATCTCTTCTGATTCATTTGTTCGTATATTTAATTTAACTCTATATACATCTCTAAAATCAGCGTAAGTATAATATATATAATCTTTAAAAGGAAAAACTCTTGTTATATTTCTTTCATTATATCTTTCGTCAGTAAGTATAATCTTTTGTTTTGCATTTTCATACTTTTCTCTTTCTCCATATAGCTCCATTAAATCATTAAATTCCACCTCAGTTATCTTTTTTTTAGTTCCATATGTAGAATTAACTTTGTAGTATTCATAGTTATCTATAAGCATCATTCCTGATCTTTGAGTCGAAACAATCATATCTGCAGGCTGTTTTTCAATGTACTGTTGCATCATAAATGTTATTACTACAACGGCTATTAAAAAAAGAGAAAAAAGTATAGATGTAATTAACAATACTTTTTTTACCTTTGATTTGCCTTTTTCATTTAAATTGTTATTATAATGCCTAATAAACATCAGTATACCAATACATAATAACACAAACGTAAAAACTGCAAGTATCCCCACATAATTAATCGAATATTCTTCCAATACCATATTATCCACCCTTATAACATTTTATGAAATAGCTGTAACTCTATTTCGAAATTATATCATTTAAAATTCTAATACTCAATGCTGATTTTTATTTTTACTGTTATCAAATTCACATTTTTACATAGTTAAAGGGTTGTAGCAAAAATGCTACAACCCTTTAACTAATAAGCTTTTTAGTTCTTTGTGAAAAAATTTAACTTCAGAAAAATAAGATTTTTGTATATAATAGTAATTGAAGGTATAATTTAAAATTTAATTGAAGATTGAGTTTGTGTCTTCTTTAAAGGTGCGAGCACATGAAATTATTGAAAATATTTCTGATAAAAAGATAGCTGAAGTTATTGATTTTCTTGAGTATTTAAAGATTAAGGAAGAAATTGAAGCTACAAATGAAATTCTTTCTGACGAAAAGTTTTTGGAAGCAATCCAAAAAGGTGTTAAGCAATTGAAAAAAGGTGAAATTGTTGAACTAGAAGAAGTGATTGAGGATGTTTAAAGTTACTTTTACTAAAGATGCAGCTAAATACTATGAAAAAAGTGATATAAATACAAAAAGATTACTTAATCAATGTTTTGAAGTTTTAAAAAATACTCTATTTAGTGGTTATAATGTTAAAAAGTTGCATGGAGAGTTGGAAGGTTTTTATAGACATCGGGTTGGAAAACTAAGAGTTGTTTATACTGTTAAAAATGAAAATATAGGTATTTATTTTAATGTTTATTCATTTATCTTTTTATGAGAACATACTAAATAGATCCTGCCATAATCATCGTAGGCGTTTTCTTGTGAATTTTTAAATCAGTAATCAATTTTTTTGGTCGATTGCATAAATATCCTTTGGCAGTTGGGTAATGAGTAAAAAAACTAATCTTTAGATTATCAATGTAAAGGCAATGAGTAGGTGTATTACGTTCCTTCAGTTTTAATTCATAATAGTAAATTTTATCCTCAATGTTTTCAACGATAGAAAATAGCATTTCATCTATAGCATGGTGATATTCTTTGATAAGTCTCAACAACTCTGGGGGGAAATTGTTATCGATAATTTCTCCTGAATACTCAAATTGATTTTCAGGATTTCTACACACTGATACTAGTGCGTAAATCTCCTTTGTTTTACCAGAAAATATATAATCAGTTATTATTTCTTTCATTATTCCTCACCACCATAAAAAATTAAAATCTCTTTAAGCTTGTCAACGTTAGGATCGTTGAATCTTTTTTATGCCTTTAGGATGTATTAACCTTGAGTGTGCATCGCCAAAGCTCTTTATCGGATTATCTTTATCATAAAACCCACCCTTTTCTTTATCCTGCAAAACAATGATCAAATTCTATAACACCATTATATATCATTGCACGTTTTTTAAGCATAAAATAATACAAAAGTAATAAAATTTTATGCAGATAAAGACATTACGCTTATAAATGGAAATCATGCATTCTGTCTTGATTAGGCACTTATTCACAACCTTTTCTGACCACTTAATATCATGCCTGTAACAATCATTAATGAACCAACCCACTGCGACCATACAGGTTGTTCCTTTAGTATCAAAACA
The DNA here is from genome assembly GCA_008125075.1 of Acetivibrio alkalicellulosi. Classification (GTDB taxonomy): domain Bacteria; phylum Bacillota; class Clostridia; order Acetivibrionales; family Acetivibrionaceae; genus Herbivorax; species Herbivorax alkalicellulosi. The sequence goes on from VLTH01000002.1 coordinate 3,213,569, forward strand.
GATAAAACAATGGCTGTCAACGGCATGGTGCCTGAGAATATCGCAGCCATTGATGCCTCACAGCGTTTAATTCCTGCATACCATAGTATAAATGCCAGAGCTGTTATAATAATTCCGTACCAAATCAAAGCCATCCAATCAACCATTCTTAATTCAGCAACTAAAGCTCGACAATACCAGGTAAATTCAATCTATTACTTTTATATTTTTTCTTCATGTAAGTATTAACGACTTCTTCACATTCATCAACTTCCCATGGCCACTCTTGTTTAGTTAAAATAAATGCTATCAAATTCTCGATACAGCAAATATGAGAAAAGTTCCTATTACTCTTAGAGCCTTGAGTTTACTAAAGAACCTTAAATCAAATAAAACCTTGGTATTTTGCACCAGAACAAATAATTTTATTAGCCCTAGAAATGTAGAAAGATCATTTGTTAGAGTTTCCAAAAGAGTTGGTCTTGATGACTGCAACTTTCACTGATTAACACATTATGTTGAGTGTTTTGTTATGTGGAGTGAATTCTTAACAACTATTAAATTTGATGTTTTTCAAAAAAAACACTCCACATAATATTATTTACAAAGTGAATTAAGCCAATCCATTAATTCACCATCATTTTCCTAATCAGGGAAATTGTTGGGTAGCAAATCTTTATACGCATTTTCAATAGCAATTCTTTTCATTTCGGTGTCAGACCTAGCATAAATTTCTGTAGTATTACAGTCTACATGCCCTAAAAAATCTCGGATATAAATAAGATTAACTCCAGATTGAAGTAAGTGCATTGCCTTTGAATGCCTAATCACATGAGGTGTTATTGGAAAATCCACTTGAAACTTTGTGTCTTTTTTGGCTAATTTAACATATTTGTCAAGAATATATGAGATGCCTCATCGTGAAAACTGGTGTTTTTTTGATTGAGAAAAAGATGGTTATATCCTTTTGAAATTCCTTGGTGGTAGTTCTTTTGTATCAAATATTCTTTCAGAAGTTCTTTAGTTTTACTCATAATTGGTACTTTTCGTGTTTTATCTCCTTTTTTTTTATGGTATGATAAGAGTATTCTTTAGTATTCATCCAATCGAGGACTGCATTTGCTGAATTTTTAATTTCATGCAATTGGTTCATTTAACTCATCCTTTCTTTTTTAGAATAGGATAAGTATGATTTATTATGTTGAGCTCTACATAATCGTCATACATATGCAACAACACTATTTGAACTTGGAGTTCCTGTTAATGTAGTGTCAAAATTACTTGGTCGCGCAAAAACATTTATCATAACCGATATTTATATAAGTGTAATACCTAAATTAAAAACAGATGCTGTAAAAGCCCTGGATTCTCTACATCAGAGCGAAGTTATTCACAAACCATCTACGACCCATTTAAGATGTTTTTAGCTAATTATAGACCGTTTTTAAAACTAAAATTTGCAAAATCAACCTTAAAATCGTCCATAAACAAGGGCAACAAAAAAGCCTTAAAACATTGACTACTCAACGTTTTAAGACCTCTTAACTTGGAGCCCTCAACCGGAATTGAACCGGTGACCTCATCCTTACCATGGATAGTGTCAAGGTTAGCAAAGCTAGTTATTAAAAGGCTTTTGAGCAACACAAGTTATAAAACAACCCATCCACAAACCATGGGATATTATTATATAAATGTGGTAATCTTCAATTTTTTTGTAGTGCAAAGAGAAAGGTACACACTATATAACCAATTATATGAATTATAATTTTTTACAAATATACTTATTCAAGTTATAATATAAGTATGGTATAATTAATTAATAATCTACTTATAGAAAAACTTTAATATCAGGAGGTAAAAAGTCATGTTAACAGATAATGCAAATGGTTTAAATATACCTGATGAATTTATACAGATTATTGATAAAACCGGATATGGAAAATCTCTAAATGAAAAATTTAGGCTTTCTTTAGCAATAGGACTGTTTGTTGATAAATCAGTTACACTTGAAAAAGCAGCAGAGCTTGCAGGTAAACCCTTGGCTAATTTTATAGATATTTTAGTAAGTAGAAAAATCCCCTGGATGGAGTATACAGACCAACATGTTGAAGAAGATGACTTTGCAATAATGAAATATTCAGAGGAGAAAGGGCATAATGAGTAAAATAATTAGCAACACTAGTCCCCTTATTGCACTATCAATGATTGGCAAGCTACACTTATTATGGGACTTATTTGATGCTGTATATATTCCTAATGGGGTATTTTGTGAAATTATAAATTCAGAAAACGAAGTTGATTATGGAAAAAGAGAAGTAACATCTGCAGTGGATGAAGGAAAAATTAAAGTTTACAGTGTAAAAGATGAAATATTGATAAGAAAAATGATTGGTAGAATGCATAAAGGAGAACTTGAAACAATAGTTGGTGGAAGTGAGTTAAATGTCGATTTTGTTCTGATTGATGAAAAGACAGCAAGAAACGGAGCAAAGTCTTTTTTATTGACTCCAATAGGCACATTAGGTATTTTAAGGATTGCAAAACAGGAAGAAAAGATAGATAAAATAAAACCTTTTATTGACGTATTATTAGAAAAAGGATACAGAATATCGCAAAAATTATATGAAGACATTTTAAAAAAAGAAAATGAAATCTGAAAATACTCCAATCAGTTGGATTTAATCAGTACTTCATTTTAAATTTTACAATTTTGTATTTTTAGCCAAAACTACTTTTTATTTTTGAAAGTAGTTTTTTTTTTCAAAAAAACAGGAGGAATCCCTATGAAAAAGATTGCAGTACTTAACAATAAAGGTGGTGTTGGTAAGAGCACAATATTCGTCCAACTCTCCCACGGTTTAGCCAAACTAGGATTTAAAGTACTTCTACTTGATCTGGACGGTCAAAGCCTTGGATTCTCTTCATCAGAACGAAGATATTTACAAGCCATGGGATATTATTATATAAATGTGGTAATCTTCAATTTTTGAAAATTTAATAAAATAGTTTAGTCAAACTCAACTATTTATTCAAATGAACATATGAGCTCTGGAATTCTTTAATTTTTTATAATATTTCTTTAATTTTTTATAATTTTTCTTTACATTTAAAGATTAACATGTTGTTATTAAAGTTACGATGACAGACATATTCATAGCACGACAAAAAACCTTTAACTTTAAAGAAAATAATTAATAATTTAAAGAGGTCAATACAATGGTAGGATATGTAGAACTTGCAAAATTAAATACCTTTACAATGGATAACATTTACAGTATGGTTAAAAACAAAAAAACAGCATCCTCTCTTGTTTTGAGACTTTCTAAAAAAGGCCTAGTAAAAAAAATAAAGAATAACCTTTATACCCTATAAGCATGTACCTTCAAAATTTCAGAAGGGAGTAATAGAATAGCTCCTAAAAATACACATGGAATAAGAGTTACAACACTTGAACGCACAATTGTTGATAGTATAAAAGATTTTGAGAAGATAGGTGGCCTTGAAGAACTGTTAAATTGTATTGAATCTATCCCCTCTCTAGATGAAAAGGAAATAATCAAGTATCTAGATTCGTATGGCTTACAATTTTTGTATCAGAAGACAGGTTTTCTTTTGGAACACTATAAAGATCAACTCAAGCTATCTAATGAGTTTATAAACTACTGCAAAGGTAAAATTGGTAAAAGCACTAGATATTTGACAAAAGAAAGTACTAAGTACTCCAATGACTGGAGATTAGTGTTTTCAGAAAATCTTTTTCAAATAACTGAGCAAGGAGGAATGCCACTTGTATAATTATGATAAAAACTATATTTCAAAAAGAGCATCTGAGTATGGATTTATTCGTGATACTTTAGAAAAAGTTTATCGTCTAGCAAATATTCTTGAATATTTAAATAAAGAACCTATGATAAAGGGCAAATTAGCATTAAAAGGAGGTACTGCTATTAATTTAACCATATTTAACCTTCCAAGACTGTCTGTAGATATAGATCTTGATTATGTGGTAAATGACAACAGAGAGGAAATTCTTACCAACATGAAACTTAACAGACTTCAGAAAAATATTGAAGCCTTTGATACAGGAAGAGCTTCAGATGAACCAAGAAAAGAAGAAATTAAAACCCTTGTGGGAAAATTTAACTTCAGAAAAATAATATTTTTGTATATAATATTAATTAGAAGGTATAATTTAAAATTTAATTGGAGGTTGAATTTATGTCTTCTTTAAAGGTGCGAGCACATGAAATTATTGAAAATATTTCTGATAAAAAGATAGCTGAAGTGATTGATTTTCTTGAGTATTTAAAGATTAAGGAAGAAATTGAAGCTACAAATGAAATTCTTTCTGACGAAAAGTTTTTGGAAGCAATACAAAAAGGTGTTAAGCAATTGAAAAAAGGTGAAATTGTTGAACTAGAAGAAGTGATTGAGGATGTTTAAAGTTACTTTTACTAAAGATGCAGCTAAATACTACGAAAAAAGTGATAAAAATACAAAAAGATTACTTAATCAATGTTTTGAAGTTTTAAAAAATACTCCATTTAGTGGTTCTAATGTTAAAAAGTTACATGGGGAGTTGGAAGGTTTTTATAGATATCGGGTTGGAAAACTAAGAGTTGTTTATACTGTTAAAAATGAAAATATAACAGTTATAGTTTTGGCCATTGGCTCAAGAGGTGATATTTATAAATAGTTTTTTAGGTTATTCAAAGAGCGTTAGAACTCTATTCTCTCTGTCCACAGTTATATGTCAAAGGATTTTTCGGCACTTTTAAAAATGCTCCAGTTTAGAGATCCTATTTTTACCTCTGTCTATTTCAGGAGAGAAAAAAATTTCAATACCCGAACCTTTCACAACTTTATACAAACTTAAAATATTCCAGAAAGATTTGAAGCAAAGGAATATAAGCCACAGTTGTTGTTTGGAGAAACACAAGTACTGGATAGAATCAAAAACCATCCTATGGCATTATGGAAAGTTAGATAATAAATGGATTTAGGTGTTATATTGTAACAATTTTATTTCAACCCTTTATACTTAAAATCAATTTTTGTGTTTAAATAAATCATCAGGATTTTAACCTACAAAAGCATATGAGTTTAAAAACGTAGGTTAAGGAGTGTGCTTATTATGGCAGTTTTAAAAGATATGTTAAAAGAAGGTAATTTTCTAAAAAATCATTCATATAACTAAAACTACTTTTAATTTTTGAAAGTAGTTTTTTTATTTCAAAAAACAGGAGGAATCCCTATGAAAAAGATTGCAGTACTAAACAATAAAGGTGGTGTTGGAAAGAGCACAATATCTGTCCAGCTCTCCCATGGTTTAGCCAAACTAGGATTTAAAGTCCTTCTAATTGATCTGGATGGTCAAAATGATTCAAGCCTATTTTTAGGCTTTTCAGAAGACCTGTACAACAAAACCTTTTATCATCTTGTGGACAAAAGAAATGCTTCAAAAATACAAGAATGCATTATAAATGCAAGACATAATTTAGACCTCCTCCCTAGCAGCCACATTGAAGAAATAAATGCCGAATTTCATAGAGCATCTAGAATTGACATTATACTAAAGGAACATCTCAAAGACCTTGAAACTTCAGACTATGATTTTCTATTAATTGATTGCGGACCTCAGAGAACTAAAATAAATGATGCTGTACTTTGCTACATTGATAATATTGTAATGCCTGTTCAAGTTGAAGCTGCATCTGTTAGAGCAGTAGGAAATATATATGAATACCTATCTGACCTTCGATTGGATCCACACATGCGTTAATTGTCTATGAGCCTTATAATAAAATAAATCAAACTATTAAAAAGATTGCATAAGAGCAGTCTTTTTTATATACCCAAAATAAATAAAGGAGATGGCAAGCCATGTATAAGAAGTTAAGCTTTTTAGTTCGCCAACAGCAAACTTTTATTAAAAGTGTTTAATTTTTAGCATTATAGCCGTAGACTTTAAAAAAAATACTCCTAGTACCTTGATATACATTAGAATATATAATATAATAATTTTGTAGTAAATATTTATTATTTGCCGTAGTTTTTAAAAGGTGATATTATGAATGAACTTCACAACAAAATATATAAAGTTTTCAAATCGGGTAATGGTTATGCTAGAACTAAAGATATACTAAATGCTGGCATATACAATATCTATCTAGATAAACTCCTTGAAGATGGAAAAATTGAAAAGATTAAACGAGGTCTTTACAGATGGGTAGGCATGAGTGAAACCAGTTACCAGGGCATTGTTGATGTTTCTAAAGCTATCCCTGGCGGCATAATCTGCCTACTTTCTGCGCTTTCCTTTTATAATCTTACAACAGCAAAACCAATGGAAGTAAGCATTGCTGTAGGTAAGAAAAGGAAGGTTGTAAAACCCGATTATCCACCAACAAAAATATATTATTTTATGGATACTATATTCGTAGCAGGTGCTCTCGAACAACGTATTGGTAATAATACTGTTCTTATGTACGATAAAGA
>VLTH01000002.1:3220145-3272743 GCA_008125075.1 Acetivibrio alkalicellulosi
GTAACAATTTTATTTCAACCCTTTATACTTAAAATCAATTTTTGTGTTTAAATAAATCATCAGGATTTTAACCTACAAAAGCATATGAGTTTAAAAACGTAGGTTAAGGAGTGTGCTTATTATGGCAGTTTTAAAAGATATGTTAAAAGAAGGTAATTTTCTAAAAAATCATTCATATAACTAAAACTACTTTTAATTTTTGAAAGTAGTTTTTTTATTTCAAAAAACAGGAGGAATCCCTATGAAAAAGATTGCAGTACTAAACAATAAAGGTGGTGTTGGAAAGAGCACAATATCTGTCCAGCTCTCCCATGGTTTAGCCAAACTAGGATTTAAAGTCCTTCTAATTGATCTGGATGGTCAAAATGATTCAAGCCTATTTTTAGGCTTTTCAGAAGACCTGTACAACAAAACCTTTTATCATCTTGTGGACAAAAGAAATGCTTCAAAAATACAAGAATGCATTATAAATGCAAGACATAATTTAGACCTCCTCCCTAGCAGCCACATTGAAGAAATAAATGCCGAATTTCATAGAGCATCTAGAATTGACATTATACTAAAGGAACATCTCAAAGACCTTGAAACTTCAGACTATGATTTTCTATTAATTGATTGCGGACCTCAGAGAACTAAAATAAATGATGCTGTACTTTGCTACATTGATAATATTGTAATGCCTGTTCAAGTTGAAGCTGCATCTGTTAGAGCAGTAGGAAATATATATGAATACCTATCTGACCTTCGATTGGATCCACACATGCGTTAATTGTCTATGAGCCTTATAATAAAATAAATCAAACTATTAAAAAGATTGCATAAGAGCAGTCTTTTTTATATACCCAAAATAAATAAAGGAGATGGCAAGCCATGTATAAGAAGTTAAGCTTTTTAGTTCGCCAACAGCAAACTTTTATTAAAAGTGTTTAATTTTTAGCATTATAGCCGTAGACTTTAAAAAAAATACTCCTAGTACCTTGATATACATTAGAATATATAATATAATAATTTTGTAGTAAATATTTATTATTTGCCGTAGTTTTTAAAAGGTGATATTATGAATGAACTTCACAACAAAATATATAAAGTTTTCAAATCGGGTAATGGTTATGCTAGAACTAAAGATATACTAAATGCTGGCATATACAATATCTATCTAGATAAACTCCTTGAAGATGGAAAAATTGAAAAGATTAAACGAGGTCTTTACAGATGGGTAGGCATGAGTGAAACCAGTTACCAGGGCATTGTTGATGTTTCTAAAGCTATCCCTGGCGGCATAATCTGCCTACTTTCTGCGCTTTCCTTTTATAATCTTACAACAGCAAAACCAATGGAAGTAAGCATTGCTGTAGGTAAGAAAAGGAAGGTTGTAAAACCCGATTATCCACCAACAAAAATATATTATTTTATGGATACTATATTCGTAGCAGGTGCTCTCGAACAACGTATTGGTAATAATACTGTTCTTATGTACGATAAAGAAAAGTAAGCGTCATATAATACCCACCTAAAAAAAATTACAAATTTATTATATGCTATTATTATTAAATTTACAGACTTCTGGAATGTCTTTAGACCAAGGCAAATATGAGTCTAATATTTTTTGATCATTGACATCTGAATTAGGCAACATGTGTAATAGATATTTTAGATATTCAAAAGGCTTTAGGTTATTTTCTCTAGCTGTTTGAATTATACTATAAATAATTGCACTTGCAGTAGCTCCACTTGGAGTGTTACAAAACAAAAAGTTTTTTCTACTTATTACAAATGATTTTATGCTCCTCTCAGTAATGTTATTGTCAATATAAAGTCTTCCATCTAGTAGAAAACCACAAAGCTTGTCCCAAAGGTTTAAACAGTATTGAATTGCATTTCCTGTAGCACTTTTAGGAGTTAGAACTTTACGCTGAATTTTTAACCAGCTATAGAAATCATCTAATACTGGTTTGCTTTTTTCCAGCCTTAATGCATATCTTTCTTCTACACTTACTTCTTTTAGATCTTTTTCTATATCAAAAAGTTTATTACAAAAGTCTAAACCTTCTTGGGCTGCACATGTTTTGGTTCTCTTTGTTTTGGGCAGGACTTTTAATGCCTCATCAAATTTTCTGCGGGCATGCACAAAACAACAAATTCTGGTAATACTAGGAATTGAATTATATCCAGCATAACCATCTGTACATAGATATGATTTAAAGTTCTCTAAAAATTTTTTTGGGTGTTTTCCAGCCCTAGTAGTTTGGTATTCGAAAAGCACTATGGGTGGTCCATCTCTTCCAGTTCGATAAACCCACATGTAGGAGTTAGTTGTTGCAGCTCTTCCGGGCTCATGTAATACCTGTACTTCGGTTTCATCGGCACAGATTATATCTTTTTTGCAATAGATAGTAGTGCATTCTCTCATATATATAATTCAACCATCTGTTAGTAGCAATTAGTAACCAATTTGACATTGTTTGTCTGGATATATCCAAATCAAGCTGCTTCCACTGTTGTTCTTGTCTATACAATGGTAATCCAAACATAAATTTTTGAACCATTACATGAGCTATTGTAGATGCAGAAGCTATACTTTTGGGAATTGGAGGTTCTGGCATCTTTGTTGTTACAATAGGATTATCAATCCCATTATTATCACAATTACGGCATCCATATATATATCTTACATGTTCTATAACTTTAACTGTTGCTGGTATAACCTCAAGTTCTTTTCTAACTTCAGTACGTATTTCATGAAGATTACTATTACAGTTTTCACAAAATAATTCATCTTCAGATAATTTATACTCAATTACTTCGACAGGGAGATCTTTTAACATTTCTTCTCTATGGCCTTTTCGCTTTTTGCGTTTATATGTAATTTCTTCTATTGATGGTTCTGGGACTTCTGGATTTACATCAGATAAAGCTTCTGCTTCGTTGAAAAGAGAAATTTGCTCATTAATCACAGTCTTTTCACTGGAACGGCCATAAAGCCTATGCTGGCTGAGGCGAAATTGCTCCTCAAACCAGTTAAGCTTAGCTGAAAGTTCAGCATTTTCTTCTTGAAGTAAATTATTTTTCTCTTGAAGTAGAGAAAGTTCTTTTTGAAGTTTTTCTATAATATCTGCGTCAGTTAATAATTTTTTCATGTAATTATTATATCAAATTTTTATCATAAATGCCATAGAAAAACATAAATTTTTTCGATTTTTTTCTCTTTAAAGCATTTATATTACTGCTTTTGAGTTAACTTTCTTGTGTGCTTGTTTTTGTTCAATACATAAACCATCTAGTAGCCAGTTCAATTGTCTTCTATCTATATTAATAGTACTTGATGAATTTTGAGGCCACTTAAAAGTTCCCTTTTCAAGACGCCTTGTAAATAACCAAAATCCGTTGTGATCCCACATCAACATTTTAATACAATCACATTTTTTGTTGCAGAATACAAAAATACTTGATGAGAAAGGATCAAGTTCAAAACATTCCTGAACTATAGCTGCTAATCCATAAATACCACGTCGCATATCTGTACTTCCACAGGCTATAAAAATTTTTTCAAATCCCCAACTTAACATGTTAAACCTATAACCTTTACAACTTCAGCTAAAAGTTTACTGTTAAATCCTTCTGATACTTCAATAATGGCATTACCTATTTTAATATTTAATGTGGTATTTGATTGATCTTCAACTACTTTTAAAGGAACCCAGTCTTGTGTCTCTTTGTTATTTTTTTTAAAATAATTATACCATTTATTAAGACTTCTTAAGTTTACATTGTTGTTTTTACACCATTGTGTTTGATTTTGTCCACTCTTTTTAAATTGTTCTACTATGTCTCTCCACATCTTTAGATTTTTTTCTTCTGACATAAAAACACCTCCAAATTTATATTGAAGGTATTATCTCATATATTATTTTCATTTAAAATGTGGGTAATATATGACGCTTACAAAGAAAAAACTATTTGTGATTGTATAAAATACAAAAATCAGATTGGGATGGATATTATCAAGGAATCTCTGCACGAATATCTAAAGAACTCAAACCGCAATTTTGAACTACTATTGAGATATGCCGAAATATGCAAAGTCAAATCTGTACTTAAGAATTATCTGGAGGTTATGATATGAGTCAGAAGCAATTAAAAAACCTGTCTGCTTCTATAAGAGCAAAACTACATAATATAGCAAGAAAAGAAAACATAGATTTAAATGTATTAGTTATACTGTATATGCAAGAAAAAATACTATATAGATTATCTAAATCTGAATATAGAAATAATTTTGTTTTAAAGGGCGGCTTGCTGTTATTTGCTTATAACGGATTTAAGGGACGTCCTACTCAGGATATGGACCTTTTAGGCAAGAACATCTCAAACGATATAAATAGTATACAAAATATATTCAGAGAAATTTTTAGTCAGAATTATAAGGATGGACTTACTTTCTCTATAGATACAATGACGATCGAAAAAATAAATAAGGTGTCTTCTTGGTAGTGCAGCTAATATAATGAATATAGATATTGGCTTCGGAGATGTAATTATTCCAAAGCCTGTTGAAATGCAATTTCCCTGCATTCTAGATTCACAACCTGCTCCTGAGATAGATGCATATACGATAGAATCTATAGTTTCTGAAAAGTTTCATGCAATGATAAAACTTGGAATGATAAACAGCAGGATGAAAGACTTCTATGACATTTATATGATTTCAAGAACCAATAACTTTGAAGGAGCCGTTCTTACAGAAGCACTAAAAGAAACATTCAATAGAAGAAATACCGTTTTTGAAAAGAACCCTATTGTCTTCAATGATTCTTTTCGGAAAGACCCCGATAAAAAACTTCAATGGAATGCTTTCCTCTTGAAGACAAAGTTAGAAGGCATTCCTACAAATTTTGATGAAGTGCTACTTGAAGTAAAGAAGTTTTTATACCCAATATATGAAAAGCTCTTGAAGGAAGATGACTTCATCAAGAATTGGAACTGCAAAATGAATTCATGGTTATAAGGCATATCATCTGTTATAATATCTATGAACCTTATAATAAAATAAATTAAACTTTAAGAGGTATTATAAGAAAAGAACCAATAGTATAAAAGAACTCAGCAATGGTACTTTTATGGGAAAGATTAAAATAGACGGTGTCAGAAAGTCAGTTTATGTAAGGTCTAGACCCGAGGTAGTAAAGAAAATTCAACAACTATCCATAAACTCTTAAAACTCAATTAAACATTCTTCTTTAATGAAATTAAAAGACTGGATAACATTTTGGCTTGAAAACTATAAAAAACTTAAACTCAAACCTAAAATATGAAACTCAATCCAGACATCATTTAACGCCATTATTAGGAGATATTAAGCTTAAGGATCTTAACTCACATCAGATTCAAAAATACATAAATAAAAAATCTCAAACTTTAGCACCTGCAACTATTAGAAAACAATTTAATATATTCAACTCTTGTCTTGAAAAAGCTGTTGCAAATGAAATGATAAATTACCCTTGAATATCACATGAACAAGGATTAACAAAAAAGCCTTAAACCATTGACTACTCAACGTTTCAAGACCTTTTTACTTAGAGCCCTCAACCGGAATCGAACCGGTGACCTCATCCTTACCATGGATGCGCTCTGCCGACTGAGCTATGAGGGCATCAAACTTTAAAGCGGGTAAATACCCGCTTCACTTAAAAGCAAAAATCATTATATCATTAATTATAAAAATAGTCCAGTTTAAAAAACCTCATGAGAGCAATTTATGATTTGGTTTCTTCAAGATATCTTTCTAATTTACGTTTTACTCTTTGTAGCGCATTATCTATGGACTTTACATGCCTGTCCAAATCCTGAGCAATCTCCTGGTATGATTTACCTTGTAGATATGATGATAAAACCTCACATTCTAATCCACTCAAAATTTCTCCCATCTTTGCCTCAATGCCTGAAAATTCTTCACGGTTTATTACCATTTCTTCAGGATCATTAATGCTTTCCTCACTTATTATATCCATAAGGGTACGATCAGACTCTTCATCAAAAATTGGTTTATTTAATGAAATATATGAATTAAGTGGTATGTGTTTTTGTCGTGTAGCTGTCTTAATTGCAGTGATAATTTGTCTTGTTATGCAAAGCTCTGCAAAAGCACGAAAAGATGATAGCTTGTCCACCCTAAAATCTCTTATTGCTTTAAAAAGGCCAATCATTCCTTCTTGAATAATATCTTCCCTGTCTGCTCCAATAAGAAAATAGGTTCTTGCCTTTGCACGAACAAAACCCCTATACTTATTGATCAAATATTCGAGGGCCTTATAATCGCCAGCTCTACTATCTTCAATTATTTCTTCATCATGCATAGTGCTAAAAATTTTCACTGCTTCCATTTGCGCATTTGACTTCAAAATAACGCCCCCTTCGTTTGGTTAACTATAGAGTTAAAAGGCTTGATAACAGAATAGAATAATATAAGTAGAAAAACTGATCTGAATTATTAAAGCAGTTTTTCAAGCAAAATCAAAGCACACCCATCACGATTATACAATAAAACAAACTTTTATGTCAAGTATAAATTTTGCCTAAATGCTATACTATTTCTGCATTTACCTTCCTCTTCTCATTTTTTCAAGTTCTTGAAGCAAATCATGATTTACGTTTGACATTATTGAATTTGATTTTTTTATTATATCAGGTGCTGCCTCCTTAATACTTTTCCCTGTTAAAGCAATCTCCTCTTTCAATTCCCTTGGTGACATCCTTATACCTCCACTATTTAGCACAGTTTTCTGTTCTAGATAATCAGATGTTACCACTCTTATAATATTTTCTTTTGAGTTTTTATAAACAAACCGTTCTATATAATTATCGGCAGTTTGGTTTTCTTCTGTATAGATAATTTTCAATTTATCAAAAATTTCTTTTTTCCTCTTACCACCTTTAACCATATATGCATCAAATACAACTATAACATTTATTTTTTTATAACCCTGATAATTTGACATAATATTAAGAAGCTTGTCCCTGCACTCCTCTAAAGTGTCCTTATCAAGATCAAACTCATCTTTCCATGAATTTATTACATTATATCCATCAACAAGTAAATACTCCATAACACACAAATGGGATTTTTAGTCCCATTTTTATCTACTCCTTTGCTTTACAATTTCGTACATAATAACTGCCCCTGCTACAGATGCATTTAAAGATGATATCTCACCCTTCATGGGAATATTAACAACAAAGTCACATTTTTGTGTAATCAACTTACCCATTCCTTCTCCCTCACTGCCTAAAACCAATCCAATTGGTCCTTTAAGGTCACTTTCATAAAAAGCTTTTTCTCCAGAAAGATCTGTTCCAACAATCCATATATTTTTCTTTTTTAAGTACTCTATTGTATGTGCTATATTGGTAACTCTTGCAACAGGTACATACTCAATAGCACCTGCCGATGCTTTAGAAACAGCAGCATTAAGGCCTACAGCTCTTCTTTTTGGTATTATAACTCCATGTGCACCAACTGCATTTGCAGTTCTTAAAATAGATCCTAGATTATGAGGATCTTCTATTCCATCAAGTATTACAATGAATGGAGCTTCATCCTTTAAAGATGCCGCCTCTAATATATCATCTACTTCTACATAATCCTTGAAAGAAACATAGGCAATTACACCTTGATGTGCATGGGTGGTAGAAATCTTATCTAAGTTTATTCTGTCTGTTTCCTGTATAACAATACCTTTTTCCTTTGCTAAAGCAATAAGGTGCTTTATAGAACCTTCTCTGTTACCTTTTTGAACTAATAACTTATTTATAGTTCTATTTGCCTTTATAGCTTCAAGAACTGGATTTCTTCCTTCAAGTTTATCAACATCATTTAATTTATCATCAACAGTAGCTTCGCTGATTTTATCAAATGTATTTGTTTTTGGTTTGCTAAAATTCCTTTTTTTATCATTATTCATAATCTTTCATCACCTATCTGATATTATCTCTTCTCTTTTAGTTCTTTCTACCGCCTTCCAAGACTTCTAATAAAATCTCAGAGACTTCCGTTTTAAGTCTTACAACCTTCTAATACTTCTAATAAAAGCTTGGGGCATCGAGCCCCTTCGCTTTTAAGTCTTTCACTTTCGTTCCAAGACTTCTAATAAAAATCAGAAGGTTATTCACCTCCTGAAATAGATATTTCAAGTATATACATCAAACGTTCATAATTCTTCTTTAAATACAGAAATCCTATTAAAGATTCAAATCCTGTTGCATATTTATATTCTGTTACATCTGCATTTTTAGGAATTGTTCCTGACTTTGCATTTCTTCCTCTGCGAACTACATCAAGTTCTTCTTCAGTTAAAAAATTCATTATTCTATGTATAATTTCACACTGAGCTTTTGCCTTTACAAAACTAATTGATCTTTTGTGGAGTAAATGAACAGGAGTGTTTCCATTGCTCACAAGATACACTCGTACATAAACCTCATAAACAGCATCTCCTACATATGCCAACACCAAAGGAGACAAACTGTTTATTGTATTTTCACTAAAATCAAACTTGTCTAAAAAACTACTGATTTTCTTTTCTACCATTCATTTTTTCCTTTTATAACATTAAATATTATTTGTTATTTGTATTATATACTATACATTGATCTAAGTAAATATTTTTGGTACTCCTTTCCTTCTATCTTATAACATTTTTTTTTGCTGAAATTAAAAGTCTAGGACTTGAGGACATTTAAAAGCTTGTCTTATTTATCCATTACAAGAATTGTAGAAAACTGTATTCAGCTAAAAAACTGTTGCTATATACCTGTAATTTTTGTTAAAATGATTATAAAGGAGTTTTTAGTCTTAATCTATTTCTAGAATATTCGCTAAGTATTTCACAATAACTTAAAAATTTATATGGGAGGTTTTATTATTATGAGAAAACTAAGTATCTTAATTGTTTTAACATTAATAACTATTATTGTGTCAGGTGTTTCATTTGGTATAAATGACATAACTGTTTTAGTTGATGGTGAAAAAGTAGAATTTGACAGACAACCATATATAAAAGACGGTAGAACTATGGTACCAATAAGGTTTATAACTGAAAAAATGGGTTGTGAAGTTACTTGGGAAAGCGACCTACAGTTAGTAACAATAGAAAAGGGTTATACAAGGATCTTTTTGCAAATAGGAAGCACAAGAGTACATGCAAACGGTGAATATATAGAAATTGATGTAGCTCCTGAGATACAAATTGATAGAACAATGGTACCTTTAAGGTTTATTAGTGAAACATTAGGGGCTAATGTAGAATGGGATAGTATAAGCCGAACTGTCACTATTAAAACTATACAAAGCAATGACTTTATAGAGCCTGAAATCAATATTGTTTATCCAACCCATGAAAGGGATGGTTTTGAGTTTCAGGTTAGAATTGAAAATTGGAGACATTATGGCTCAGACTATGAAGCAAAAATTGAATTTACTAATTATCCACTAAACGAAGTTGATGAACCCATTTTTGGACCAGAAGGGTTTGGAAGTGCCTTTGAAACTTTTAGAAAAGACCATTGGAGAAGTTTAACTTTTGGTGAGGTTTATAGTCTTAGAAAATATTACACAACGAAAGAAAATATGTTTGCACTTGAAAAGGGAATGGAATTTGAGTTTATAGTTTCAATTCGTAATAAAGCAACAGGAGAACAAAGAGATTATTTAGGAACAGCAGTATATAAAGACCTATTGAAAGATTTAAGGAGGAGTTCTGAGTGAAAAAGATTCTAGCTTTGTTTTTGATTTTAATCACAATTTCAAGACTTACAATTCATGCTAATGATGTAACTTGTTATCGTCAAAATATAACTGTTCGTGATATTAACGGGATTGAAATTAAAAAACCGCAAGCTGAATTTAGAGTCCATGTAATTAAAAAAGATGAAAACATGAGAGATTTTGTTGTTTCTTCTAACACTGAAGCTATGAAAATGATAGCATATGTAGGTGAGAAGCTTACTTTCACTGATTTAAGCAAAGGAGATTTCGACAGTAGTATATCTAAATACGATTTACAAATTTACGGTGATGGTTGGCGTGACGTATCCATCATTGATAATTTAAATAGTAAAACTATCACTTTGACCCAAGCTGAAACAATTAATATTTATCTTTGTGTAATGTCAGACCAAGAAATACTTCCAAGAGGAGTAGATCCATGGTCTGATAATGGCAGTCATAGAACAATTGCTTACAGTGAAGATTTCCCCAATGGTCTCTATTGGTACTTTACACATATTCAAGTTGAAGTATTATCAACCCCTGAACCTAGTCCATCTCCAGTACCTATACCAATACCAGTGGCATCAGCAGAAGGTACTATTAAATTTGACCCTGAAGAGTCTGATTGGACTAATAAACCTGTAACTGTAAGAGTGTATGTAGATGGAGATACATCATCCCAAAAAGCAGATTCAGAATCAAGATCATACAGCTACACAACATTTGAAATAGACCAAATAACAGGAGAAAGTAGCCGCAATACAATATCATCAAGTACCTCTTGGGGATTTACTCAAAATTGGAATATCGGAAACATAAGGGTAACTGGAGCTAACCTTCCAAACCCCAATACAATAACTAATAATACAACAGTTACGCTTACAGAGGATGGCATAGGTGAATTAAGTGCTAGTTTAACAGGCTGGACTTCTGGAACTAAATCATGGGCTGGAGGATCTCCACCAAGTGGCAGTTGGTCAAGTTCTAGTCCAAGCTCCAACACATCAGAGCCAACAGAAAGATATAACAGCACATCAGGAACATATAAAATTGACACAACAAGACCAACTATTACATATAACAATACTGGCAGGAACAGGTTTGCAGATGGCTGGAATGGCTATTATTATCATCATGATAACAGTATTTCATTTACAATAAGTGATAACTTAAGTGGAATAAGTAGAGTTGTATACAGATGGCACCGGGAGGGCGATAGTGGTATCTCTGTAGAAATGGATATTACAACACCAGAAGGAAGAGAAACACAAAGAACTATTCAAATACCTGTGCACAGTGAAAAAGTACGCACTGGTGACTGGTATTTAAATGTATATGCCCAAGATAGAGCAGGTAATTCTTTTACACTATCAAACAACAGAATAAGAATTATATGTGAATTATATAATTTTAGAATAACAGGAATAGAAGACCCTTCCTGGAGAACATTTTTTCACAATAGTGATGGATCTTCTAAAGGTGTAGAATTAAAGGTAAGTGATTTTCCTGTTGGAAATAGACCCGATATAAGAAATACACACATTAAAAAGGGATATGCATTTTTCTTTAGATTTAACAGTAGAGGATTAAATAGCTTAGCAGGAGATGTTGACAGAGTAGAAATAAAGCCAAGGTTTTACCACACATATGATCCTTCAACGGGAAGTGACAAAAGGATTGACCTCTATTACAACATGGGCAGTACCTATCTTATAAAAGCAGGCAGTAGTAGAGATAGTTTAGAAATTGTATATAATAATGACAAGCTAGGTTCTCTAACACTTTTAGACAACTTTCCAATGGAAGCAACAGACCAAATAGAAGGAGAATGGAGAGGTGCATACTTTATACCATCTGAATCCATACCTGTTGTAAGAGATAAAGAGCCACATATAGAAAGCAATAGGCTAAAAGGCGGATATATAATAGTAGAGTTTGTAATAGAAGGAATAAAAAATGATCAAGTGGTATTTAAATATGTGAATAGAGACATTGCAATTGATAAATGGGATGAAGAGGGTGGAGTAAATGCCCAAAATTCAGAATTTTTCAAAGGTGACATAATAATCATTGATAATAGATACTCAAAAAGAGACGATTACAATGTACAGGTGGACAGATAGGAAAACTGAAAATATAATTTTCACTACAGTCACTATTTAATGCTAATTAGCCGTGAAAAGCTAACTGACGAAGCCCTTTTAGGAGCTTCGTCAGTTTTTTGACTATTTATAGCCACTTAACCATGCCTTTTACTTAAGATTAGTTGAAAGAAGATATAATGCCAAGTATATACCTTCTCATCAATGTATAGTCAGTTGAGTTTACTTTACCATCCTTGTTTAAATCAGCATTTAAAAGATTTTCTCCTGTAAGGGGAGTTATATCTAGTATATGCCGCCTTAATAATGCAAAGTCTGTCGAATCCACATTTCCATCACCATTTAAATCACCTAAATTTCCGGAAGCACTTTCTGTACCAAATGTAAACCAGTCAATATTTACAGGGCCTGAAAATACCAAATACAGGTCATTAACTCCTGTAACTTTGTTAATATTGCAACTTTGTTCCTGATATATATTCCAGTCTCCAGTTGACACTACTGGTAATGTACCAACGAGAGTACCAGTCGGACTGTTTAATCGCAGTTCAATATTGCAATTATCTATAATACCTGCAACCATTGCCTTAAACGTAGTTGCTCCGCTTTCAAAGTCTATCTTATTATATAGCAGATAGTCGCCGCTATTAATATACCCCACACTGCTTCCACCGTCTGGAGCACCACTTGTTATTTGAATTGTTGAAGAGTTAGTACTGTTGTAGCTCTCAGCTTCTAGTTTTATAAATCCACTTCTTTGAACTGGAGTTGTCGTAGTTTTTAATCCACCTAAAAATTCTATCTCTGCCACATTGCCATTGCTGCCATTAGGAGATAAATAACGGACATAGCGGAATGCGTTGGTATTGGTCACATCCACCGTCGTGAGTACACCATTAGCCGGTTGAGTCGTAATGGTAAACAGTGTCACTGCATCGCTAAAGTCTGCTCGATTGGCTCCTTGGAAAATCCCACCTACCATGCGATGTTGATAGTTGGAGCGTGGAGAGTAATTTATCTGCATAATGACATTGCTCACGCCTATACCAAAATCTAGCCCTACCCAGCAACCGTTTGAGGCAGGTCCGTCAAAGAACGTGTTCAGGTTATTATCGAAAACCTTGTCAATTGTGTTCCCTGAGTTGTTATACGAACCAGCAGTACCAATAACGGTACCAGTAAGCTTAGGATATTGCAGTGCCGCTTGAGCACTGTTTAGAGTTTCCACTCCGCTGACAACCGCAGTGACAACATAATAATACTTAGTGCCGGAAACCACACTTGTGTCAGTGTAGTTTGTTGAGGTAATACCTGTGGCAATACTTGTGTAAGGGCCTCCGCTGGTAGTAGAGCGTTTTATGTTGTAGCTGCTTGCACCTGTTGTAGTGTTCCATCCCAGATTGGCCTCCCTTCTGGATGAATCAAGTGTCGCTCTTAACCCAGTCGGAAAAGCAGGGGCACTAGGTGAAAGGATAGCCCACTGTTGATTGGCAGCTCCATAATAGGCTTTTACTTCTATACTATCGCTTTCAAAATAAATTGGATGATCAAAAGTTGGATCTTCTATCTTGATCGGAGCGTTGGGCATCTGGATGTTAGTGCCATCGCCTGCCAGAACAAATCTGTAGTAACCATCACCAGTCGGTTTGATAATAAAGCACGTACTGGCTCCAGTTCCCCACCATCCGACAGTATAAAATCCCATCCATGAGTTCCAATTCCACCCCCGGCCTGCTGAAGAGATTCTGTATTGGCCACCCCCAATGTGCTGAATTCTCCAGTGCTGAGACGTTGATCCGTTGTAATTGGCAGTTACAATAGAGTTGTTGGTTGTTACTTCCTGCAATGTCATTGCATTAGCACGATTCAAAAATTTATAGATCCCGTCTGCCACTGGTCCTGTTTCTACAGGAGAAAGTTCAATCCAATTCAAATTGAATCCGCTGGATAAAGCATTGATCCGCAATTTCTGCCTACCAAATCCTAGAAACACCTGCTGTGTAGCTGTTGTCCAGGTCTGCCATCCTCCAGTCACTGGCAGTGACCATGTTCCAGTCTTATCCTGATTACCGAAACTCACCTGCACACTGCTTTCACCTATGCTTGCCACACGCAGAGAGAGATTATAAAAGCCGGGGTGTTGAACCCAGATGGTATATTCAAGCCATTCACCCTCTTCAATCCAACAGACATTGTATCCACCGCCAACGTCCATGGTTCTTTCAATATCTACCCCTTCGTCAAGACGGTATTCTCCTCCCCTGTTAGCAGAGTCTTTATCGTAATAGGAAATACCGTTCCCACCCCAGTCAAAGTCCTCAGCTTCGATGCGGGTGGTACCAGTCAGGAAGTTGTTGGCCCATGTGGTGGTTTTTCTGGGCAATCCCCCGTTACCATACACGCTACGTGCTGCTGGCCAACTACCGTAATCAGGTGTCCAAGAAAGCCCCGAATTTTCAACTAATGACGAGAAATATTCTGGCTTGGTGACATCATAGGATACACCACTAGGTGGAATGTATTGAAATCCAAGCCAGGAAACGCCTAGGCGTTCCAATTCGGACGTTTGTTCGATATCAAATCCACCTCTACCACTTCCCCAAGCACCGCCGCAATACTCGGTCATAAAACAGGGATACCCGGCTTTGAGTAGGCCATCCACAGCAGTGGTGGTATCCGCCCAACCCGCATATCCATGAAATGCCACAGCTTCGTTAGTCCACACAGCATTCTCATTTCCAAAAACCGCTCTATTAAATGCATGTATGTCCTTCAAGGCTTCAGTTGTTCCTCCTGTACCACCAATAACCGCATAGGAGAAGAGTAACACAGGGGTATCAGGGGCATGTTGACGTATAATCCTATATGCGTCAATATTCATTTCCACTGCACCAGTTGGAGTGGCTCTGTTAGAAGAGTAAGGTGGCCCCCATGCTACAGGCTCATTATGTATTTCATACAAAACATGTGTCTCGTTTGCATATCGGGGCGCATAAAATGTCCAAAAATCCCTAGCCCATCTGCCATTGTAGTTCCCATTATTAGCACCGTTACCTATGGTTATGACCAGATAAAGACCAAGTTCCCGCGTTCTTTCCACTATCTTGTCTATTTCGGCAGCCGCATACCCTGGTGCTGTGCTTCCCGGGTTGGGATATCTCGGATCGAAGCACTCCGCATAGAGATGCACCGCATTAAACCCGAGATCCTTCATTCTTGCAATCTGGTCATAAGGAGCCGCCCCTGTCCATTCAGTGGAAGTGTATGGACCCCGCAAAAGCTGCCCGTTGTCACCTACAAATGTAGTTCTAGCTGCGTTGAGATATGGTCGACCGCGTTGTGCGCTGGCCTGCACCCTGTTTGGTAAAACTCCAAGCAGGCAAATGGCCAATGCTATAGCTGACATTAATGCAACTGCTCTAATTTTCATACTTAATTTCATTAATAAAGCCCCCCTTTATAAGATATTTATTTTCTTTAAACATCTTAGATTTTCATAGAATTTGAAAACTATTAAATTTATATCAAACTTATAACCAAAATTTCCCCACATTGGATATATAAGATTCTTATAGATCGATAATACTGCTTTTTTGCAAAACATATTCGTAACAGAATCATTTTTGTGTACGGAATTATTAAAAAAATCCCTCTTAATTTCTTTAACATAAAATACAATCCACTTAATATAAGTCACTTGTTTTAAATTTTTACTTGTAGTAAAAGATAAAGAGCCACATATAGATAGCAGTAGGCTAAAGCTAGGTATATAATAGTATAGTTTGTAATAGAAGAAATAAAAAAACAATCAAGCAGTATTAAAATATGTGGATAAATACATTTCATATAGATAAATGAGATGAAGAAGGTGGGGTAAATGCCTAAAATTCAGTTTTTTTCAAAGGTGACATAATAATTATTAATAACAGATAATCTAAAAGAGATGATTACAATAAAAGGAATGCTAAAATTATGATTTTCAATGTGGGGGCCTTATTTGATGTCAAATAGACCCCTTATGAATGTCTATACTTTTCATTCTATGTTGGTGAGCTTTTTGCTCATGAATGTCTATTTATGAACTACTTTTGTTCCCTGTGGAGTATCTTCAATAGTTACTCCCATGTCTTTTAATTTGTACCTGATTTCATCAGCCAACTTCCAATTTTTATCTTTTCTAGCCTGCTGTCTTTTTTCAATTAGCTCCTGTACATCACTATCAACATTTTTTTCTCTTTCTCTTACACCTATTCCTAAAACATTTCCCAATTCTTTTATAAGAGAAATAGACATATCAATTATTCCCTCAGATGATGAGGAATTGACATTTAAGTTAACTTCTCTTACTATGTCAAAGATTGCAGCTATAGCATCTGCAGTATTTAAATCGTCATCCATAGCTTCAATAAACTTTTTCTTTAAATCTATAAGTCTGTTTTCAAATTCTTTTTCCCCATTTGTAATTTCTGATTCTATTGCATGTCCTTTTAAGTGCTCTAGATTGTCAATACAAGTGTATATCCTATCAAGACCATTTTTAGACTGTTCCATAAGCTCAGCACTAAAATTTATTGGGCTCCTGTAATGTGCCGAAAGCATAAAAAATCTAATAACTTCATAGTCATATTTTTGTGAAATATCTCTTACAGTAAAGAAATTTCCTGCTGATTTTGACATCTTTTCATTGTCAACATTAATAAATCCATTGTGAATCCAGTACTTTGCAAAGGGCTTGCCATTAGCCCCTTCGCTTTGGGCAATCTCATTTTCATGATGGGGAAATACAAGATCCTTCCCACCACTGTGAATATCAATAGTTTCACCTAAGTATTTGTTGACCATTGCCGAGCATTCAATATGCCATCCCGGCCGTCCCTTACCCCATGGACTTTCCCAGAAAGGTTCACCTGGTTTGTGATTTTTCCATAGTACAAAGTCCATTGCATCTTTTTTTCTATTGTCAACCTCTATTCTAGAACCCATCTTTAAATCTTCTATGGACTGCTGGGACAACTTTCCGTATTCTTTAAACTTCTGAGTATTAAAATAAACGTCCCCCTCAACACTGTATGCCAAGCCCTTATCTTCTAGCTTCTTTATCAATTCAATAATTGCATCTATATTCTCTGTGGCTTTTGGATGAACCGTCGCTTCTCTTATACCAAGTCCTTTTGCATCAACAAAATACTCATCAATATACTTTTGAGCAAGCTCTTTTACAGTTATGCCCTCTTCATTAGCTTTTTTAATCATTTTATCATCAATATCAGTAAAGTTTTGTACAAAGTTTACCTTGTATCCTGTGTACTCAAAATACCTTCGTAATATGTCGAATATAATAAATGGCCTAGCATTACCAATATGGAAGTAATTATATACTGTTGGTCCACAAGAATACATTTTTACTTCTTTCTCGTCAATAGGCTTAAACTCTTCTTTTTTTCTTGTCAGTGTATTATAAAGCTTCATTTCTATCTCCTTCCTCTTTATGGCATAATTTTTTATACAACTCACTTGATGGTTTTTCTGCTTCATCTAGTTTTATATCATGTTTTTGTGCTAACTGTTTTTCTATGTTTTCAAGCTTTCGCAGTAGTTTGCACAATTCCTGAGCTACTGGATCTCCAATATGTACCTGATCTAATTCAATAGATTGAACAACCCTTTTATCCCCACGCTTAACAGTCCTTCCTGGTACACCCACAACAGTTGTATCAGGTTCCACTTCATTTAAAACTACAGCATTAGCGCCTATTCTTGAATTATCCCCCACTTTAAATGGGCCTAGTATTTTTGCCCCTGAGCTGATCAACACATTATTCCCAACTGTAGGATGTCTTTTACCTGTATCCTTACCTGTTCCCCCTAAAGTAACATTGTGATATATTGTACAATTGTCACCTATTTCTGCCGTTTCTCCAATAACAATACCCATACCATGATCAATAAAAAGACCTTTTCCTATTATAGCTCCAGGATGTATTTCAGTCCCTGTAAAAAATCTGCTGACCTGAGAAATCCATCGAGCTATAAAAAACAATTTTTTATTATAAAACCAGTGGGCTATCCTGTGCATACAGACTGCATGAAAACCTGGGTAAAGTAAAATAACTTCAAAAACACCTTTTGACGCTGGATCTCTTTGGGAAATTAATTTTGCATCTTCCATAAATTGTTTGAACATAATTATAACCTCGCATGCTAAGGACTATCTAAAACATTACTTCCACTTTTAACTGTCCTATTCAAATAAGGAGTATAGTTAAATAGTAGTTATACGTTCAGTAATCCTAATAAAATTTTAAATAAACATCTTAGTAAATATACTATTCACAAATATATATCAACGTGAGATATAAAAATAAACCACACCACTAATAATTTAGAGGCGTGGTTTAATCGCGGTCCCACTCTAATTGGAATACTCCATCTCATGTGCCTAACGGTGCGTCTCCGTGAAATCTTACTAACTTCAGATTTCAAATTCATGAGTGCACTTCACTCACCCATTGCCCTAAAACTGCTTTCAGCCTCTGACAGTTTCTCTCTTAAGGGTTGTTTGAGATACTCTACTCAATCATCATTTTTTACTATTATTAAGATATTATTATTTTACCAAACACATTACACAAAGTAAAGAAACCTATAAATATTTCTCTTTCATCATCTCAATTCGCTTTATTACTTCATCCCTGCCCAAAATAGGAATAATATCAATCATTTCAGGCCCATGCATCTGACCTGTCAACATTACGCGGATAGGCATAAAAAGATTTTTACCCTTTATTCCTGTTTCTTTTTGAATTATTTTAAATATACCCTTGCCAAATTCATCGTCTATTGCATCTGCCTCACGAACTTTTTTAAGTAATACTTCCATAAGTTCAAGGACTCGATCTCCCTTTAATACTTCTAAAGCTTCATCATTTTCAGGAGATATTTCATCATTAAAAAATACAGATACCTTTTCTACAACCTGTCCAGCATAGGCTAAGCCATTCTTTACAGAATTCACTACTTTCTTTAGCCATTCATATTTACTTTTAGCTTGATCCTCATTAATAAGTCCAGCTTTTATAAGGTGCAAAATAGCTAAATCAGTTACTCTTTCAATAGGGGCATTTTTAACATATTGCCCATTCATCCAATTAAGCTTCTCATTGTCAAAAACTGCAGGATTTTTAGATACCCGGTCAAGAGAAAACTGCTCTGTTAATTCATCAATAGTAAAAAACTCTTCTTCCGTTTCAGGAGACCATCCCATAAGAGCCAGAAAATTTACAATGGCCTCTGGCAAATATCCAGCCTCTCTATATTGTTCAACCCATGTAGATCCATGTCTTTTACTCATTTTAGTCCTATCATGACCAAGTATCAATGATACATGTGCAAACTGAGGTTTTTCAAATCCTAAAGCATCGTATATAAGTATTTGCCTTGGGGTATTGGAAAGATGTTCTTCTGCCCTGATTACATGAGTTATACCCATAAGATAATCATCAATTGTAACTGCAAAATTGTAAACTGGTATTCCATCAGATTTTACAATTATAAAATCTCCAACTCCATTGCTCTCAAATTCTACATTTCCTCTAACTTTATCATCTATTTTTATAGTTATATTCTCTGGAACCCGAAGTCTTACAGTTGGTTTTCTTCCTTCCTTTTCATACTCTTCCCTCTTATCAGGTGTGAGATTTTTACACTTACCTGAATACCCTAACATGTCACTGTTATTTTCTTCAAGTTTTTTCCTCTCTTCTTCAAGCTCTTCTTGAGTACAATAACAATAATATGCTTTTTCTTCTTCAATAAGCTTATCTATATACTTTTTGTAAATTTCTTTTCTTTCTGTAGATCTGTATGGACCATTTTCTCCACCTTTTTCAATTCCTTCGTCCCAATTAATACCCAACCACTTTAGATCGTTTATTATAACCTGTTCAGACTCATTAGAAGACCTTGCCAGATCAGTATCCTCAATGCGAACTAAAAAGGTTCCCTTATTTTTCTTTGCAAATAGGTAGTTAAATAAAGCTGTTCTTGCTCCACCAATATGTAAATGCCCAGTAGGACTAGGCGCAAATCTCACTTTTACGCTCATTTTATTTCTCCTCTCATCTTTCTTTCATTTTTTAATTTTAACATAGTTATTATTATATATAAATACTGTTATTTATACAATTTGAATAATTGATTGTAGATATATGTTTGTAGGTACATTTTGTTTACTCGATAAATTATGGGGGTATTTATATTATTGTAAAACAACTATTAATGTTTTAAATTAGTTGTCCTCCCAAATAATTAATTTGTTTAGTTATGGCTAAACATCAAGCATTTAGGTGGAGATTATCTCCACCTAAATCCTTTAATTTAACTATTTTATTTATGAAAACAGTGAACTTGTTGAGCTAAGTGAAACATCATGAGTTTAGACGGAGCCTATCATCCACCTGAAGATTATAAGAGAAGCTCGTTTTAAAATGTGGACCTTAAAAAAAACTCAGGGGCTCGATGCCCCTGAGTTTTTTTATATATTATCCTGGAAATTCAGTAATTATACCTAGTATATATCTTCTCATTAATGCGTAGTCAGTAGAATTAACGCTTCCATCCTTATTTACATCAGCTGCTAAAAGAGCTTCACCTTCAAGTATACGTCCTGAAATCTGTAAAAGGTGCCTTCTTAGCAAAGCCACATCTGTAGAATCTATACTACCATCTCCATTAATGTCACCATACATTATAGTATTTATTTCTGGTTCAATTGGGCATGTACCATATTGGTAAATTCCTGAACCACTTTTATCTATAATAACAATTGCTCTGTATTCATTAAAAAACATATATCTAGGACTTTGTACTGGAACTTTAGTAATTATGCTATTATCCATCAAATTGTATACATTTTTCTTTGAAACAGCTAACGTTCCAGCTTTATTTATAGCATATATATCCTCTCCAAAGTCATATAAACTTTCACTAAAATCATTAATATCAAAGAGCATATTCTTACACACAACTATTCCTCTTTCTTCACTAATTAGAATAGGTGTGTCAAGGGGATTTTTGTACATCCCGTTTCCATATTCCTTATCACTTGTCTCTATAAGTTCAATAGCATCTTCTTCTATACTATACCTTGATATATAACTTCCAGCCCAACCTGCATCCCAGCCAAACTGATGCCATGTATATAATGTACTTCCATCTGAAGATATCACCAAGTCTCCTATTGAATTGGCAACATCAGTATAATCACTTATTGTATAATCATCTAAGTCTAATATCCACAGTCCTGGTTCCCATGATGAATCAACTAAAAAGAGTTTATTTCCACTTGATTTTACATGAAAATGCAATGGTAAATTAGAATTAATTCTTTCATAAACAGGTAAATCAATATCAATTTCATTAGTGATTACATAAGTTGACGCATCAATTTCAATAAGTTTATTATTTAAGCTCACCACATATATCGAGTTTGTATAATCAGAGTATACTATATCTGATGGTTTAAAAGATAACTCTATTGTATGTAAAACGCTATCAGTAGAAAGATTAATGAAATAAAGCATTCTTTCATCTGAGTCACAAGCATATAAAATATTTCTACTCTTATTATAAGAATACATATCTATGCTGCCTGGGATTAATATTTTAGATATATAAGGTATTGTTGTATTTAGATACTCTGTCTCAACAACTTCAAAAATCATCCCATCATCTGTCATTGACAATGCACATAACTTTCCAACTACATAAAAAAGCTTTGATATAGAACCTTTTGAATATATAACACTTAAATGTTCAAAATCTTCGTATCTGTATACATGTATTATATTATCTCGCAGACTGGTAAAAAACATATCTTTACTCATATCAAAAGTAATTTTGTCAAATGATGTTTCTAATCTAGAAACAAAAATCATATCCTGATCTTTTTCCTCATTACAACTAAATACATTACCCGAACCATTAAATAAGTATTTTCCATCTGGAGATATTTCAAAATACCTTTCAAGTGAGTAATCTCCATGGTAAGGAGAATTGTAAGACTCTTTAAATTCCCCAGAATCAATATTAAAAACCTTATAATTTCTAGGACTTACATCTGTGTCAATTGTGTATATTCTGTTAAATTCAGGATGGAATTTAGCATAACTTTTATGACGTATTGAACTTGAATCAACCTTTTCAAAGTTTTCTGAATAACTATAAATAGGCTCTGACCACTGACCAGTTCTTGGTGTAACATATATATTAGAATCTCTTCCTGCTACTATATCAAAAGGATCTATCTCTAAAGGATGCATTTCTATAAATTCCATACTAATTGCATCAATAACTGCTACACCACCCTTTTGACTTTCTTCCCATGGGTATGAGCTATCTGAATCCTTTTGAACAGTTACATAAATTTTATCATTATGATAATCTATTTTTTCAATAGATTCACCAATATTTACCGTTCTAATCTTACCTGCTTTAATACTTATTTCATGAACAGCCTTATTATAAGCATCTACAGCAAAGACTAATCCCTCTTCCTCAAAAACAACAACATCTGTGATAAATGCATTGCTTGGAAGCTCAATCCTCTCAAAGTCAATGCTTTGAAGTCCATTCATATAATTTTGAGCTTCATTTCCTAAAACAACTAGATTTCCAAAAATAGAATACACCAAAATGGAAATCAAACTAAATAAAACTAACCTCTTTTTCAAATTTAACATCTCTACTCCTCCTCATTCTAATAATAAATTAAGTTTAAATGTTGAGCTCGTATTTCAACATAAGTAATACATAAGAAAGTTCACCACCTTTCAAAAATATATTAACAAAAATTAGATAATACTTCAATGTAAACATTCCCATTTTTAAATTTATTTACATTAATAATTAGAATTTTTTTCAAGAACATATAAATTGCTATAGATTTAAAAACACTTTTTATATAAATACTGCTATTTATACAATTTGAATAATTATAATAATAATTATAAATAATATTAATGATAAAAGCTCAATAAATTTTTGCAAACACTTGTTTTATGTTTGTTATGTATTAGGGCACCACAAAAATATTTTTTAGTGCGCTAATATAAAAAACTTAATTATTTCCCGGTAATAATCAGGATAATTTAAGTTTAAAGCTTTTACATTAATTCGGCTAGAAATAGTTGAATGGAAAGGAAGTGATGTTGTGGCTAATTATAGTAATGCACGAGCGGAAAGCTTTAATATCACACATTTTATTATTAGAGTGGTTGTAGGTGCAGTTGTATTGGCAATTACTGCCGCTCTCACTCCAGGTTTTGCCATATCCGGCATCTGGCCTCTAGTTATTGGTGCCGTTGTACTTGCCGGTATGGACTATCTTGCATTAAGAATGCTTGGGGTAAATGCAACACCTTTTGGACGAGGTATTACAGGATTTATACTTGCTGCAGTGATAATTTATGCTACTCAGTACTTTGTAGCAGGATATGCTGTAACCATTATGGGAGCTCTAATAGGTGCTTTAATTTATGGTATAATTGATGCTGTTATTCCAGGCAAAGCAATGTAATATTAAAAAAGTGAGGGGGCATAAAGTCCTCTCATTTTTTAGTCTTTCACTTCGTTCTAAGATTTTTAGTAAAGAAGAAAGCCTCCATATTTAATGAGGCTTTCTTCTTTTGATATTAAAAACCCAAAATGCCGTTCTCCTATATTTTGACACCTAGCCCAAAGCTAGGTGGGTGTCCTGTTAAAAGCTTTTGTCTTCCCTCGCCGTTGCACATGTCTTAAAACATGAGTCGGTATTATCTTAGGGCCTGACATACACCTTCAAACTCCAGACTCCCTTATGTCAAATGTAGGTTCAAAATAATAGGCTACTCCGAACATTTCAGGCTAACAATATTCACTTTCTACAAACACATTATATCACCTTCTAGTATATCATATCAAATAACATCAAATACAATTTAACGCTTTTAAACCAAATATCTTAATTAAAACTTTCAATTTCTTAGTTATTCAAATTTTTTTAACAAAGTACCCCCTAAAAACAAATATAGTTTTCGCATCCATCATTTTGCTCCGATTTTATTCTCTCTTGCATAATAGAATAAATATTGTTGTGCAAACCCTGTTAGGTGTCCAAAGTAATCTTTTGCCAAATTCTGTATTTCTTTAAATCCAGCTTCCCTTTTAAAGTAGAGTTCTTCCATCACTCGTTTGACCCAAACGTCAGTGGGAAAGACATCTTGTTTTGTTCCACTGTATAATAAAACACAATCAGCTACTTTAGGACCAACTCCAGCAAATTTCATTAAGTGCTCCCGTGCTTTATCTGTATCCATTGTTTCAATATCATCAATATTTAAAACTCTATCTCGTATCATTTCAGCTGCACTCATTATATACTTACACCTAAACCCGCCCTTACATACTTCTAATTCTTCAAGGGTTGAATCTATAAAATCTTCATACTGGGGAAAAGTGTAATATTTATTTTGATTCATTTGAACTTCTTTTCCATAGGTTTCTGAAAGTCGTGCAACTGTTTTCATTATCCTAGGTATCCTATTATTTGCTGAAATTATAAATGATATAAGTGTTTCCCAAAGATCCTGCTTTAGAATTCTTATTCCCCAACCAAAATTTATTGCTTTTTCCATTGTTTCATCCTTCATTATTTCTTTTTTTATAAGTGAATAATCCCTTCCAAGGTCAAAATAATCAAACCAGATATTTTTAAAATCCTCTAAATTGGTATTATAAAGTTCAAGCTTTTGGTTGTTACTGCTAACATTCAACACTCTTCCTTTTGCCACCCCAGTATAGCTTCCATTAATTTGCCTTATCCACCTAAAGCATTGACCGCACTCAAAAATATGAACAGGGTTAAAATCTTTTACACCATCAACAATTATTTTATTTTCTTTCTCTGTTATCCCATATCCTCTGTATTCCACAATATCACCTTATATTAATAATTTTACTATATATAATACCCGTTTTTTCTGCTATAATTTAAAATAAAGTCACTATTATGAAAATTTTTTTACAATAGAACCCTTTAATTCTTTATGAAAGGATAAAATCTATGAAAGAAAAAATATATACTATACCTGTTACAGATGCCTTTAAAACAGAGTGCGAGTGCCCTATGTGCATATTAGAAAAAAAATTGGAAGATGAAAATATTGAGTACATTTTAGGACCATTTTTGATGGAGCCTGAGGGACGAATTCAAACCAATAAGGAGGGTTTTTGCCAAAAACACTTCGAACGCCTTTATAATACACAGGCAAACAGATTGGGCCTTGGATTAATTGTTGATACTCATATGCATGAGCAAAATGCCATATTAAAAAAATTATATGAGAAAAAAGCCGATGAATTAAAGAAAGCTTCTGAAATATCATTAATGAAAAATTTATCAAGTAAATTTTCGTCTAAGCAAACAGAAAGCGACAAGTTTGTAGACGAACTTTTAGAAAAGCTCAACCAGTTAGAAAAATCATGTACAATTTGCAACAGATTAAATAATACAATGGAAAGGTATATTGATGTAATTTTCTATTTATACTTTAAAGAAGAAGAGTTTAGACAAATGTTTAACAACCAAAAGGGTTTTTGTTTAAAGCACTTAAAAACACTTGTTGACAGTACAAAAAAGCACCTAAGTACAAAAGAAACGGCTGCTTTTTTAAATAACCTCATGTCAATACAGTTAGAAAATATGGAAAGAATTCAAGATGAAGTGAATTGGTTTACTCAAAAGTTCGACTATAGAAATAATGATGCACCCTGGAAAAATTCAAAGGATGCACTTTTACGAAGTATCCAAAAGCTTGTTGGATATTCAAATTTAAAGTAAGGAATGCTTTCACTTTATTACAAGACTTCTAAGTGAAATAGTATCAGAAGTTATATTTTTAGCGTTCCTAAAGTATTATTTATGATAACTGCTGTTTTTTGTTTTCAATAGTAAGACTTTTTGCAAATAAATTTAGTCTTTTTATATTTAAGGCAGTAAGTCTATCTACTTCCTCAATAACCTTCTTTTGCACTTCACCTAAAAGATGCTTTATTTTGTATCCATAAATAAGTACTAAATCCATTTCGATATATATTCCATCGTGATGATTTTCTGCCCGAAATCTTGATATTTTACTTACACCATCAATACTAGAAGTAACATGCTCAACAATTTGATATACTGTATAATCAGAAATTGTGTAATTTCCCATGTAACTAAATGTGGGCCTCACTACTGATTTTTCTCCCACAAGCTGAAAGCTTCCCTTTCCCTTTCTTCTAAAAATCTGTAACGGATCCAAAAAGTATCCCGAAAAATCTTTCTTTATCTCAAATGTGGGTACAGGAATAACATGTTTTCCCTGCTCCTTCCTTGTAGACAGAGCTTGCTTAATTTCAAACTCTGTAGCAACTTCATGTATATAAACTTTCTCGTCCACATTAAACCCAAGACGTTTGGCAATGTTCTCTACCATTCCATCAGATGTTCCAAGTATCAATATGGCATCAATATTATAGTCTCTTATGACTCTCTTTAACTCATTTGCATGCTCATCCTCTGTAAACAGAGCACGTTTAATAGAACCTATTTTTGTTTTTTCCTTTTTAGCAGAAGTACCTGCAATAATTTGTGCACCTCTTATTAAAAGACCATCATCTATAATACAGTCTATACCTCTTTCTCTTGCCACCCAAACAGCTCGGTGACTTTTACCCGTTCCACTTGGTCCAATAAAACCAACAATTTTCAAGGCTATACCTCCGTAACTTAGAATTACTGAAAATATAACTTCCACTACTATTTTCACTTTAGGCCTTATATACTATTCTTCTCAAAAAGTTTGTTTTTTTAGAAAACTTTTTAGAAGATATAGTTCCTCTGTTTATCGCAGCGGAACTTAACTACTATGATTGCAGTTTCCGCTGCGATTTGAAGTAAAAGACTTCATATGTCTGAAAGCTCAATACCCCGAGCTTTTTATTGACACCAAATAGGCTCCATGAATAGTGGAAGTAATATTTTATCTAATCCTTATATAAATCTTCACAATAGTTTTTAAATTTTTCTTCCCATCTTTAGTACTATTTTAAAAGGGAAAAAGAGAGTTCGTCAATACTCTCTTCTATTTCCCAAAACATTATCTTTAGTTTTTTTTAATCTTTTTCTTTTGCTTTTAAGTTTTTTTATCATTGGTAAAAAGGAACTGCTACATGTACTAAATATAAAACTTGTGCCTAACTACGATGAATTTTATAAACTTGTTAAGAATTGCTTCAATGTGAACATAGTATTAAACAGCTAGTTTTGTCGAAATTCTTCCTAAAAGCAAATTATCATTTGACTTCATTCAACATAGAGTACCATTTTTGTGCAAACCTCATTTTTTGATACAATATGTTGTACTACACAATATATTGTATCATTACATAAAATATTGTCAATATATATTTGAAAAATTTATTTTATTTTTTTTTCATTTCTTATCATACTAACTGAACAAAGTTCACATCCAGCACATATAATTGCTTTTCCCCAGAAAACATTTTTTATTGTTTCTAAAAGTTCTTTATTTCTAAAACTCGAAGCTCCATGAATCATTATTTTCCTTGGAGCCATTGTAATAAGAGAGCTGACCAACAAGTCATCATAATTTATTTCACCCTCTGGTATATCATTCATAAACTCTTGAATGCACTCATTTGTTATTTCATTTTTATTTTCATTAAGAAGAACATACTTGTTATCATAACCTACAACAACATGAATAATGTTGAATTTTGGCTCCTGTATATCTACAAAGTAACGTAAAAGTCTTATAAATTCCTTATACTCTCTTTCCATAAGAAAATCATCTACAGCTTTATCTACTACATCCTCTAAGTCTTTCATATATTCTTTTAATCTAAAATTAACAAATCCTTCTAAAATTAATACATTGGAACATTTATAATATTCCAACAACTTACGAACTATAATATTTCTTCTTTTAATTTGAAACAAGCTGTTTAAAAAGTTTTTATCCTCATTATTTATAATATAAAGAGTTGTTTTAAGTATTTCCTTCTTTTCCATAGAATTAAAATAGCAATAATTGCTATTTATTATTCTCATAATCATTTTTTCTTCATATTCTTTAATTATATAATCAGCTAAACCATTAGAAAAACTTATTATCAGCTCATTATAAATCAGCGAAAGTTGCTCAGGTTTTATCTTTGACACATCAACTTTACATTTAATACATACTTTATCATCTGAATCAATTTTATCTTCTATAAAAAAATCTATATTAAATTTATTTAATTCCTTGATTTCATTATAAATGTATTCTTTTATTCTCTCTGAACATTCCCTAGCCTCAATACAAAGAAACTGCATCAACTTCACATCCCTTCAAACGTAGTATATGTCTTTGTAATTTGTTGTATGCAGCAAGCCTCACATGCAATTTTTGCCATAGTTTTTTTGTTTTTTTAGTGTATAATCAAAAATAGTATGTGGCAAACATATAGTATATTATATGCAAATAAACATGGTAAGTTACAAAAAGCTTATACTGTGCATATAAGAAAAATATAGAAGAAACATTGTGCAGCTAGTTTTAGAGTCGTTAGAAATATTACAATACTTACTGGTTTATAAGTGGAATAATAGAGCCTACATCTTTTGGTAATTTTTTCGTAAGACTTATAACGTCAAATCCTTTTTCATCCAAAAAATTATATATTTTGTTTCTAGATTTCAACATTTCAATATTGCCAGAAATAGCCCATACTTTTTTATTAATAAGGCAGCTACTCCCTCCAATAAAGCCTTTATTCAATCCTTCAAGTTCAATACCATCTTCATCAATTAGTAATACCTGAAGTCCTTTTTTTTCAGCAACTTTAGCTATGCCCTTATCCATTGTTATTATTGAGTTTTCATCCACAATGGATATTGAACACTTTGTATATCCCTGATTAACATGAACAATTTCAACTCCCATTTCTAATGCGCAAGACTTTATAACTTCATCTGTATATTTAGTATTATGAAACAAGTAATTTCCTACTCTTGCCCCATTGTAACATATATTTCCTGGATATTTTGATGTTAATATACTTCTTCCCATTATAAGTTTAAAACCTAAATTTGATAAACTATTAATAGTTGTTTGACAGACTCCTGGTGCATAAACAATAATATTTTTTCCTATATGATGAAAAAGAATGTCAGGATGGCCTGAAATAGCCTTATATAAAGGGCTTAAGGGAAAGGTTTTTATACAATCAATCCCATAAGAATTTAAACTCTTTTCTAATTCAGTTTCTATTCTTCCATCTACTAAAACTACTTTAACGCTGTTTTTTGGTAAGTTAGGTGTAACTAAATAGTTCATTCCATCTCCTTCATTGGACAAGGTACCTGTTTTCTTGTCCAATAATAATATGTATTATATTTAAATTATACAAATATTTTAATGGAATTCAACGTAATATAGTATTATTATAAAAAAAACTTGTCTACTACTAAGGAATGCCTTAGAAATAACTTCATATTCTCAAGTACAAAATCCCGATGTTTTTACGGGTTTTGGACGATGAGAATTGGATGATACTTCTTAGCCATTACTAACTGTTGATTATTATATTAATCGGCAGTTATTTAAATAAACCGCACCTTTTTTAAAGGTGCGGATTTTATTTAAATTTTGGAAATAAATGAGATGCTTAATTTTCCTTTATATATTTTTGTTTTAGTGGAACAATATCTATATTCTTTTAATAAAGTTACAGGAGTGGAATTATGACAATGATAAACTGCTCATCGAACTGTATTCATCAGAATGATGGTAAATGCACACTTGATAATGTAACTAAAAACACTACTTTAGTTTCTGATAACTGTGTTTTTTTTGAAGAAAAAAAATGTTCAAAAAAACCCAAAACACATTGCATTTAAAAGCATTTTTTGGCAATGGTCTTCAATAGTTAAAAAAGAATACCTAAGCAATTTTTTCTATGAATTATTAAGCTATTGCAGGGTAATAATACATATCGTAGTGATATCTAATATCAAAGTAAAAGGTGGCAAGAATATAAATGTAAGTATTTTACGCCACTTAATTTACACCTTATGAACTACATCTTCTAATAAGGCTTGTTAAAATCAAAGCCTTTTAGAATAATAGTTTACTGTAGCAATGGTTTTACTAAATTAAAAGGAGTTGTCACAATGAACAGAACACCCTTAGATAGAATGGCACTTGTAATTGTTATTATTGGTGCATTAAACTGGCTACTGATAGGTTTATTTAATTACAATTTAGTTGATCATGTAGGATCTCTATTTGGTTTAGGATATTTTTTCTCTAGAACTATATACTCTATTGTTGGACTTTCAGGTGTTTACGCCATAAGTTTATTGTTCAGAGAAGCTGAACCAGTAAAAGAACAAGCTTAGGAGGAATGCTGACTAATATTTCACTACAGGTCTTATTTGATGCCAAATAGACCTCCGTGAAAAGCGGGTGTAATATCTCAGACATTCCCATATGTAACACTCTCTATCAAAATAAGGAGTTCTATTAAATAGACTCCTTATTTTATATTCCCTTAGGAACGCTGAAAATATAACTTACACTAATATTTCACTACAGGCCTTATTTGATGCCAAATAGGCCCCGTGAAAAGTGGAAGTAATATTTCAGACATTCCTTAATCACTCTGCATCCCAATTATGATAAACATTTTGAACATCATCTAAATCCTCTAAATGATCGATGAGTTTATTCATAAGCTCAATCTGCTTTTGATCTGAAAGCTTTGTCATATTTTGAGGTAACATTTCAACTCCAGCAGATAAAAATATATATTGACTTTTTTCAAGTGCTTCTCTAACGGCAGAAAAATCGTTAGGATCAGTTAAAATTTCATAGCAATCTTCCTGAACGGTAAAATCTTCTGCTCCAGCTTCTAAAACTTCCATCATTACCTCATCTTCACTTTTATCATTTGATTTTTCAATAAGAATTAATCCCTTTTTGTCAAACATAAATGCCACGCAACCAGTAGTTCCTAAGTTTCCTCCAAATTTGTCAAAATAGTGTCTTACATCTGCTGCCGTCCTGTTCCTATTATCAGTTGCCGCTTCTACAATTACAGCCACTCCAGCTGGTCCATAACCTTCATATACAATCTCTTCATAACCTGCACCATCTATTTCTCCAGCAGCTTTTTTTATACTTCTCATGATTGTATCGTTAGGCATATTTGCCGCCTTTGCTTTAGCAATAGCATCTTTAAGTTTGGAATTTACTTCTGGATCAGGCCCACCTTGTTTAACAACAATCGAAAGCTCTCTACCTATTTTTGTAAACTCCTTGCCTCTTTTTGCATCTGTTTTCACTTTTTTATGCTTTATGTTTGCCCATTTTGAATGTCCAGCCATATAAAAAACCTCCTAATAATATCTATAAACTTTTATTTAATCATATTCTAACACTCCACCTTCTATAAACTAGGGAGTAGTTCTTATAATCTTCAGGTCGACTAGCGTCCCAACTAAAGCCCCGATGTTTATCTTTAGCTAGATGAGTTCACTATTTTTTTATTACATATCGCAGCGGAAGCTGCAATCATAGTAGTTAAGTTCCGCAGCGATAAACAGAAGAACTATATCTTCTAAAAAGTTTGCTAAAAAAACAAACTTTTTGAGAAGAATAGTATACTAGGCCTATTAGCACAAGTAGTCAAAACTCACAGACTTACAATATAAATTATAATATTAATATTAAAAAAAATAAAGTTTTTTAATAAACTTCATATTATTCAAAGCTTCTTATTGCAATATTTATTTAGTTGTCTGTAATAAATTGTCATGATAATGCATTATAATAATTGTAGTTTACGTAAATATTTTTCATAATTTATATTATTAAATTATATTGTCGATATGCTAAATATTTTGCAAAAGTATTTACATATTCAATTTTTTTGTATAAAATATGTATGTTGTTTATATTTAATTTAAATTTGTTTTTGTCACTTTTATTATAACATTAATTGTTTGATACTAAATAATAGGATAAAGGTAGATGGTATGAATAGTAAGTCTATTATAAAAAAAAACATGAAGGTTTTGGTAATTTTAATATTAACAATTTTGATAATTGCATATGTTTTTTCTATTGACTATTTAAAACCTGATGTAAAAATAAATATATTGGGCTTACAATTTCTATTAAACTCTCCAAAGAGTACTGTTTTCCGATTAAAAATCTGCATTTTTTTTATACTTTTTTTATTGCTAATTTTGACTTATGAGTATATAAAGCTCAGTATAACAATTAATAAAAATAGCTACGAAATAACAAAAACAAAAGAAATATATCAAAATGAATTAAATAATAAAAACAATCTTTTAGATGATATTACAAATACATATACGGATTTGATAAAAAAAAGTACTCAAAAGTGTGAGTTCTTTTATAATATATGTCACGAGTTAAAAACCCCTCTAGCTGTTATATTAGGTACAATTCAACTTCTTGAGCAAAAAAATTCCTGTTTGCCTTCTGAAAGAAGATCATCAGATAAGCAACTTTATATTTTAAAACAAAACTGCTACAGACTATTACGCTTAATTAATAACATTTTAGACCTTAACAAAATAGAACAAGGATATGTAAATCTAAATGAAACAAAGTGTAATATAGTTTCTTTAGTCGAAGAAATAACTCAATCTGTAGTACCATATGCCCAACAAAAAAGTTTGCAGATGGAATTTGATACTACAGAAGAAGAAATATTTACATGTGTAGATATTGATAAGATTGAAAGAATTTTACTTAATCTTTTGTCAAATGCAATAAAATTCAGTAATCCTAAAGGGAAGATTAAGGTCCATGTCTACAAAAAAAGTACTTCATTTATAATAAAAGTTTCCGACACTGGGATTGGCATTCCAAAAGATATGATAAACACTATATTCGAAAGGTATCAGCAAGTTCAAAGTACTGTTAGAACTGGCATTGGCGGAAATGGCATAGGCCTTTCACTTGTTAAATTATTCGTCAAGCTTCACAACGGAAATATACATGTAAATAGTACATTAAATCAGGGAAGTGAGTTTTTAATAGAAATTCCAATAAGACACTGCAATGTTAATCAAAACAAAAACACTTGCCAAGAAACTAATCAAAAAATTATTGATTCTATAAATGTAGAGTTTTCAGATATCTATACAGTGTCTTAATATATTTATGTTTGCCTCACTATGCTATTTCAACTCAACTAAAATACAAGCCTTAACTGCATTTAGTCCTTTTTCATTTATCAAATTCATAATTTCAGTATTATGAGTCCCAGGCTGTAGCCATATATTATCTATACCAAGTTTTGCAGCTTCTTCTATTATTCCTTTGCCTATTTTAGGAGAAACAACCATGTTAATCACTTCTGGTTTTTCTGGTAGCGATGAAAGATTTTTATAGCATTTATCTCCATTTATCATTTCATAATTTGGACTTATAGGATACACTTTGTATCCCTTTAGTTTTAACTTTTTAAAAATTGAGTTGCCATACTTTTCAGGGTTTTCTGTTGCACCAACAACTGCCCAAACATTTTTTTCCAGCATTTTTTCCACTTCCATATCAATTCTCCTCTTTTAATAGTATTTTCCCTTGGGAATTCAATGTTATATAGCTATCTTTTCCTGATTCTACAAGTGCCCTTGCATTTGTTATTTCATTAACTAGTTCAATAAAGCTTTGTAATTCAGTGTGCTGAATAAAAACTATTATTTCCACATCCTGTCCATATATTACATCCTTTATTATGTAATTCTTTGAAATAAGCATATTTTGAACTTTCCCAAATAAATCATATTCAATCACTATATTGACTTCAAGACAGAGCTTTTTTGTTATTACACAAGCAGTATCAATTCCTAATGATGCACTTTTTCCATATGCACGTATAAGCCCTGATGCTCCAAGTAATGTTCCTCCAAAGTATCTGGTTACAACAACAACCAAATCTCTAACTCCTGTTTTCTTAATAACTTCAAGTATTGGCAATGCTGCTGTTCCTGTTGGTTCACCGTCATCACTGAATCTTTGAATAATAGTATTTTGATTAATAAAGTAACAATATACATTATGAGACGCATCCTGATGCTTTGATTTTACTTTACTAATAAATTCTTGTGCTTCTTCTTCAGTTGATACAGGCCTAACTGATGCAATAAATCTTGATTTTTTTTCTTCGATTTCGCATACAGTTGTTTTTAAAACAGTTTTGTATTCTCTATCCAAATCATATCACCTTTTTCTAAATATAATTGTACAATATGTATAGAAAATGGGCAAGACTTCTAATAATTACTAGGTGTATTTAGTGAATGTTAAGAAAGACATGGAAGAAACATTGTGAATCGTGTTGTAGAGCCTGTTAATGCAACGAGTAAAGGAAAAGGAAGCAAAAGAACCGTCCCCCTGCTTCTGTGCAAATTACACAAAATAAATTTAAATATAATTTTATTTTTTGTGTATTTTGCGAATTGATTTATTTTTAAAAATAGTGCAGAATATAAGTATAGTAAATGACAGCTAAAGGTTGCAATGATTTTTGAAGAGTAAATGTACACTTTTTTGATAATATAATATTTATTGCTTACAGAAAGAATTTTCCTCAAATCACTATCAATTTATTACTTTATAACCGTTTTTGTTTTTCTTCCTACTTATGATTTTAGATTACCTTATATGTTATTTCTTATATTCTATACTGCTTATTCCTAAGATAAAAATTTTACTTGTTATAATTTCATTGCACCTTTTTCTATATTTTTTATTTTTTTAGTCCCCCTCATTCAACAAAACAAACTTATTTAAGTATTTGTTTTGTTGAATGTTTTAATTGTAAATATTTTTATACTTTCTCTACTATGTTGGTCAGCTTCTTGCTCATGAATGTCTAATCTATAAATTATAATTAACCGATAAATACTTCATAACTGATTTCTTTAAACCATTTTTGGGAATAATATTATTGACTATGTTTTTCTCAAAATGTGAGGTTTTAATTATGAAAAAAAAATTCTTTCAAAAGCTTTACAACTATGATGAACAAACTAAAACATACTTAATCGAAGTATCTCTTGATGACTATAATGATGTTTATGATGACTGGGATCCATCACCCTTTAAGAAAAGAGATATTGAAGATGAGTTTAATGACTTTGTGGTAGACTCATCAGAAGACATACCACTAAATTTTAATATTACTTTAGTGTTATATTTACCTGAAGACAAAAGAGATTCAAAAAAAGAATCTACTTTAGTTTTAGCCTTCAGAAATTTTTATGAATATGCTATGGCACGTCATAAAAGATTTAGTATGGATTTAGATAAAAAAACATTATTCTATCTAATGTTTTCGATCTTACTTCTTAGCGTTGGATATTTTTTTAGCTGGGATGAAGAAAAACTCTTGTTCAGTGTTCTTCACGAAGGTATTTTCATCGGTGGATGGGTATTTTTGTGGGAATTTTTCACTACTATTTTCATAACTAAGAGAGAGGCTCATAAAAAATACAAACTTTTTAAAAGATTATTTCATTCAGAAATCACGTTTATATATAAGTAAGGTGACAGGTGTTACCTTCATCCACCTGTCACCTTTATTATATTAACCTACTTTATTATTAGATGTTTTAGGTTGTAATTGTTGCTTATATAAAAGATGCTTTATTGAGTTTGAAGCAATTTCTGCCATTTTATATACAAGGCCTAAACTTGTATTCTGAAGCATTATTAATGGCATAAATCCTGAAAAAGTCACTATTCCCGATAATGTAATGTCTCCAACTGGTGGCAAATCTTTTCCAACTCCACTACCTGGCTTTATTGGCTCATTGCTTAAAACAATATGTCCTATATTCTCTGGCTTTCCTACAGATGCGTCAACAGCTATAACTAAAGTGTTTGAATGGTCAATACTATCAAGAGTCTCCTTTAAGTTTTTGGCATGTACTGGTTCAGTAATTGTACCATAGACATCAAAATCAAAAATTGACCATCGTGACAACATATGGCCTACAAGAGGTCCAAAACTGTCTCCAGTAGAGCGATCTGAGCCAATTCCAACTACTGCAATTCTTTTGTAATTCTTATTAGTTTCTTTTACCATTTCAAGCATTCCCTTGTTTAGCTTATATTGGCAAAATTTGTCATTAGTTGTGAAGTGAATTTTCTTTGAAACTTTCAACATACTAATCATACTCCCCAAAAATATTTATATCAACCCTTTGACATTTATATATATTTTTTTTTATTTACCTTCAAAGGGCCAAATATCTAATTTATATTCAGTTGTATATATCGTAGC
The DNA here is from genome assembly GCA_008125075.1 of Acetivibrio alkalicellulosi. Lineage (GTDB taxonomy): Bacteria > Bacillota > Clostridia > Acetivibrionales > Acetivibrionaceae > Herbivorax > Herbivorax alkalicellulosi. Next base: position 3,256,428 of record VLTH01000002.1, read on the forward strand.
GGTAGCTTCAATCAAAGTAATAAACTTAGCTACGTTAAACAAGTACACTATATCATTATTATATAACAAAAAACAAGAAAATAATAGTAGCTATTTTATAAAGGGTACATTTAGTGAATGTGAAGAAAAACATGCACCCTTTTATAAACGGGCAAAAAGGCGTATGTATATTTTACTCCTTACTAAGTAATTGATCTATGGCATCTTGTGCAACCTGCTTATTTGCTTCAACTGCCTGTGCCACAGTCATGTCTCCTGAAAGAACTGCTCCTATAACATCTCCCATAGGAAAGCCAGGTACAAAATCATATAACTCTATCTTACTTTGATTTGCCGACACCTCTATTGCAATCTTAAGATCTTCTTCTATCAGCCATTGTTGCTCTAACCATTCCATAGTACTGTCATCTCTTATGTCAGGATCATCACCAAAAAACCATAACAATTCTTCAAGCACCTGATATACTTTTTCAGGCTCTTCAACTCCTTTTGGTATATAAAATCCATCATGAGTTATAGAACAGGTTTTTCCACTTTTATTTTCTGGACCTTTTGGAAATGGCACAATGCTGTAATCATAAGGCAATTCATTTACTTCTGAAAGCATCCACGATACTAGGGGGAAAAATAAAATTCTTCCTTCACGATATGCATTAAAATTAGCATCATAATCCCAAATGTCTTCTCCTGCATTATATACAACCTTGTCAACGTTGTACAAATTATTTATAAACTCTAATGCTTCCATTGTGTTTGGATTATCTAGCCCCTGTTTTCCATTAAAATCATCAAAAACAAATCCATCATTAGCTATAATAAAATTTGATATGGCATAGTTTATAAATCCACCATAGCCAAATCTGTCTACATTTCCATCCCCGTCTGTATCAGCAGTTGCTGCCTTTGCATACTCTAAAAACTTGTCCCAATTCCAGTTGTCAGGGTTATTGTTATATATTTCGCTTGGTGAATCCATTCCAATATCCTTTAGAATAGATTTATTGTATGCCATAAATACTCCATTAACAGGTATTCCAACAGGAGCTACTCCATATTCACCGTCCAATAAATGTCCTAATGATTGTACTGCAATATTGTCTGTAAACACATCTGAGTTTGGCAATGCATACTCACTTATAGACATAAGTAAATTATTAGCAATTGAGGGTACTGCAAAATTCATAGGAAGAAATGTTACATCTGCATAAGGCGTACCAGACATAACAGAAGTAACCAACTTAGATCGAAGTTCTCCCCATGGTACATTAATAAACTCTATTCTACAATTATACTTTTCTTCAACTCTTTTAAGATTGTTATATTTTGCAATGTGCTCAGGTAAAGAACTTGCTGGATCTGGCTGTGACATGTTACTATGGGGAACTACTTGCCACCAGCTAGATACTTTTATTGTTCTTCCACCTAGATCAAAAGCTTCAAACTTATCTCTTGGATCTGCTTTTGACTTTTCATCACCATTACTTTCAGGTGATTGAGTTTCCATTTGAATATCTGGCCTTTTTTCAGTAGTATCTTCACTACATGAAACAATGGATATAAACATCATAAGTGATATTATTACTGCTATTAATTTTATAAATCTTTTCATAACAAAATCCTCCTTTTTACATTTCAGCATTCCTTAGGAACACTGATAACATAACTTCCACTACTGTTTCACTTCAGGCCTTATTTGATGCCAAATAGGCCACGTGAAAAGTGGAAGTAATATTTCAGCGTTCCTTAACCAACTATGCCACTTCTCTCAACACCTTCCATAAAGAATCGTTGTAATATAAGGTATATTACTATAACAGGCAGTATGGTTAAAAGCACTGCTGAATTGGTTATTAGCTCAACATGTCTCGGGTCTGTTATTCGTTCAATTTGAGCTAAAGAGCCTGCCACATTAGGAAGTCTTAATGAAATCATTTCTGCATTTGACATAAAAAGAGAAGTCATAAAAGTGTCATTATACTGCCATACCAATGAAAACAAGGCAACTATAACAATTGCAGGAACTGCATTGGGTAACATAATTCTAAAAAATATTTTTATAGCACCTGCTCCATCTATTAATGCAGCTTCTTCTATTTCCTTAGGTAAACCTCTAAAAAACTGCCTGAATATATAAATATATAAACCTGAACGCAGTCCCATACCAGTTATTGTCATTAAAATAATTGGGGCTTTGGTATTAAGTAAATTAATTGGTTGTCCACCATTAAACAATGAAATTATTCCAAAAATATCAAAATATCTAAACTGGGTATATAAAGGTACCATTATTGTATGTATCGGTACAATTATTGTTAAAATTACACCCCCAAATAATATTTTTTTAAAGGGAAAGTCAAATCTTGCAAACCCATACCCAACCAATGAACATATAAGAGTTTGTATAATCATTAGTAATAAAACAAAACTAAATGTTTTATAAATCACTGGTAAATAATTTAGCTTTTCTACAGCTATTTTAATATTGTCTAAAGTAGGATTCATTGGTATAAGATAAATCAAAGGATTATATACCTCTTTTATGCTCATAAATGAATTACTTACTACTGTTATAATAGGCCCTAATATTACATAGGCAATGCAAATTAAAAATATCCACCTCAAAACAAAAATCAAAGTATCTTTGCATTTGGTTTTAAATCTATACTTTTCCCTTGCGTAATATTCTGGGTTTATAAGCTTAGCTAATTTCACACCTTCACCTCCCTAATTGTAATAAAAGGTCTTCTTTGATATTATCCAGCTTGCAAAGACAAGAATAAGGCATATAATTAAAGTATTTATTATTGACATTGCTGAGCTAAGTCCAAAACGCATATTAGTAAAAGCAGTGTTTTTGGCAATTTCAACAACTTCACTTAATACAAATGAATCAATAATTGTATATACTACGTTAGTCAGTATTAGAGGACTAACCATTGGCAATGTAACTTTCCAAAAGGTTTCATAAGCTGTTGCTCCCTCTATTTTAGCTGCCTCGTAAAGTACTCCTGGTATAGACTGAAGGGCTGCAAGAAAAATAAGAATTTGTACACCTGATGACCTTACAATATCATAGACTCTGTTAACTGCATCCACTATGTATTCTAAAAAAACCAGCGGAAAACCAAAGTCTGTAAAAATGACAAACAGGTAATATATACTAAACCCAGAGTCTTTTCTAACCTCTGGTGGTATGGTAGAAACTCCTTCCACCAACATATTCATTGCTGACTCTAAAGCACTTACAATAGCGGGTGACAAAAGTATTACCGGCAAGAAAAATATTGCTCTCATAATTGTCCTGCCTTTAAACTTACCATTTAAAACAATTGCAGTAAACAGACTAAAAAATATAATCAGAGGAACATCCAACAACATATTGCCAACAGACTGAGCTAATGTTCTATTGAAAGATGCATGACTTGCAACTGCAAAAATATAGTTTTCAAGTCCTGCAAATGTCAACGAATAGCCTTGTCCAGCGGGATCAATAGTTACCCTGCTAAAACTATATATAAATGCACTAGCAAGATTACGCACAAAAAACAATAAAAAACCTATAAGCCACGGCAATATAAAAACATATCCTAAAACCATCTTTTTTTGCCTTAAGGATAACTTGCTCTTTTTTACAACTATTTCTTCTTCATTTTCTAATGTTTTTTTATTAATTTTCTCTTTTTTATTTTTCAATAGATGTGCCCCCCTTTACAACAGCGTAGCTTTTTCCACCAATAATATTTCCATCAACATTTACACTATAATCATTATAATTAACAAATACAGACATTTCATTTTCATAAATTACTTCTTTTACACCTTCGGAATGTATACGGTGTTTTATCATTTTTTGATTTCTTAATCCTGATAAAACCTTAGATACTTCATTATATATTTCAACAGCCTCATCAATCCAATCTCTAAAATGAGTAGAAAACATAAACTCTAATGAAGTATTCTTTAATGAAGATGTCTCATCATAAGTCCAGGTGAAATATGGCGCAACCCCATACTCTATCATTTTTAATATAAAATCTTCCTTATTGTATGCACTTTCTAAATTTATGGGATGGCCTGCGTAATCAATGGAACCATGCACTACCATTTGGTAAAAGGGAACTTCCACATCTACAATACGAAACATATTCATATATGTAGGAATTCCAATCAAATTACTGGCAAAAGGAAGACAATAGGCATTTCCCCCTTTAATCATTAAATCTTCATTCAAGGAACTTAATTTTTTTAATTGATCTACAGCTATGTGTTTTGAAAGTTCTCTGTCAACAGGTCTTTTTCTCCTTTTATCAGAAGGAAGCACATCTCCTAAATCCCTTAGTGATAATGAGTCCATTTCTAAAGGTGAATATGTCCTATTAAATTTATCTACATGCTTTATCAAAGCTATAGGTGATACTAGGTAATACATACTCTCTGGAAATCTTGTAAACATTCTCATGGTTGATTGATTATAAGGGCTGTGTATTACATTCATTTCAGAAATATATCTAGAAGCTTCAAACATAGGTATAAATGAACTACTTTTATACCTAACTTGATAAAATGAAACATCCGGATATAATTTCCCACCTGTATCAATAAGCCCATCTCTTAAACTAAGTAATCCCTTTTGCCCTCCTAGTTTTCTTTCAACTTTAACTGATTTTGCAGCATCATGGTAATATCCATCATTAAACCATCCTAAATACCTAAGTCTAATATCATTTACTCCCTGGCTGTTTAAGCTGTCAACAATAGTTTTTGCTTCACTAAAACTAGTTACAGAACTAGTGGATCTGTATGGTACTCCCATAAAAGTCTCCCTTTTTTCAATCCCTCCTAGTATGTCAAGATAAAAGGGTAGTTTTTCCTCCCTGACTTTAGGAGTCAGTACATTGTTTGTTATCAAATAGTTCCTGTAGAGATTTGCCATGCCTGAGTAATGGGCATTTTCCTCTGTCAAAAATACATATCTTATTTTTATGTCACCACTATACATTTCCTGGTCAATAACAGGAATATCCTCCTGAGCACCAGACACTCCAAACATGGAAAGAAGTTCATAATCTCTTACAGTAAAGTAACTGTTGACAAAGTTGTACGAGTGAGTTTTTCCACTTATATCTGCCCTTATAGTTCCAAGTGACTCACCCTCTTCAATTATTGCAAACCATCCACTGTTACCTTTTTTAGCACCAAACACAGGTAATCTTACTGGCTCTGTAATCTGGGTTCTTGTATAGCTTACAGTCAATGGATTCATGGCATAAACATGTTGAACATAAGGGTCACTGGCCGTTTTTCCATTATTAAAATTTATAAGAGAACCACTGCCATTTGGAACAAACATGTATCCTTCATCCTCTAAACTACCTGCTCCAAAATATCTTAAAATATCTATTGTACCTAATTTCTCTGATTCTCTTTCCTTTATTTGTTGGGTTGATATTGTTACAACTAAACTGTCATCATCTAATCTATAGTCTAAAGGTATCTTAAAATATGGTTTTTCTACTTCTATAATATTGCCACTTAATTCATTATCATAAGCTAAGTCCTCCTCAGTATACCCAGCCTTTTTAAATGCAGTTAACATTCTATTTAAAATAATTCTTGAGTCCTCTACACTACTTCTACGTTCTAAAAATCCTTCTTTATTTAAAGATGCTACATATTGTCTTGTCACTTCTTTTACTTCATCTTCATCTAAATTATCCAATATTTTTTCTTTAAGTCTTTCTTCTGTAATATACTTAGGAAGAGCATCAATTCCCATTGATAAATCACCTAGAACATATTTAATTCTAATACCATCTTTTATTTTTTGTATTTCAAATTGCTCTCTTAAAATACTGTCCACATAGTTGTTCATAGATCCCTCATTTCGATTTTTATCATAGTACCGAATTATTATCTGAGATGATAATAGTTCTTTTGTGGTAGAATTGGCCAAAGGATCATTGTTTCTATCTACAGGATTAGAATAAAAAATTTCACTGCTTCTTTTATCATAAACAGCTATTTCAGTAGTTTTTTCGTTTATATAAAGTTTAAGGGTATCATTCTCATGGGCAAGAGACATTCCCCTTACATTATTTTGAGAATCCTTAAGAGGTATAAATTTAGTTCCCTCCTCAAATTGATATGTCTTTGCAAATGACAGATACTCAGGAAGCTTAAAATATTCAAAATACAAATATGCAAATGATATGGAAGCTACAAGAAGAATAGCTCCTAATGCTGTAATTATAATATTTTTAAGCTTTATCTCCTTTATCATATATAGCCCCCTTAAGCTCTAAAAATTATTTCTATATATATGCTTCTCATAAAAAGATATATTTGTTGAATCAGTGTAAATGTTAAGAGAATTAAAAATATAATAATCAGCATGGATATACCTGTAATAATGAAAGTTGCTATTGTCTTAGTCAGTGAATAATTGTGTACAGTCATAATTCCTACAAACATTAGCAGCAAAAACCATGTAAATGCAACTCCAATAATTAAGTAATAGAAAGCTTCTTCATTATCTGCAACCACATTCCCAAAAATGGTAGCAGGAATTAAAGCCATTATCAAAGGTGTCAAAGAATATGAGGTAGCCATAGCTATGTCCTTAAGCTTCCCTTCACCATCCATAAGTGTAGTAACAGACCAATTTGCACTGCACCATAGTATATAAAGTGTAACTACTGCAATCAAATCCATTAATGTATTTAAAGTAAGTGGATCTACCTTATTTACTGTAAAACCAGCATATTGCCTGTTTATTGAATATGACAACCATAAGAGAATAATATTTATTATTGCTATGCTCATCTTGCCCTTTTTCTCGTATTTCATAGTATAAAATCCATCTAGTGGATGTGTTATTACATATAGAGGAAATTTAATGTTATTAAGCATTTTCACACTTCCTCCTTAACACTATTTTGTTTTTAAATATTTTAAAGACTATAAAACAAATAAGCAACACCATTAAAGCTGTTAATACATAGCCTAAATTAGCCTTTAAAACTTCATTTCTATATCTCTTAAACGCTATCGAGTAGTATTTTTGATCCATTCCAATCTTAAAGTATTTCATTGCCTCTTTGTTGTTCCCATCAGCTAAAAGAGCTTTTCCAACGCCAACATATGCTAATTCAAAGTTTGCATTAAGTTTTAAAACCTTACTCCAAAACTTTGCAGTTTCTTCATCCCTGCCTTCATGTTGTAGAGCTATTGCTGTGTTTATATAACTTCCATAATTTGTAGTCTCAAATATTATAACTTCTCCTAAATCCCTGTCCAATACAATAAGGTTTTCATCTAATTCATCAATGGCAACCGGCCTTCTAAAAGTACCTGTCTGAGTTCCAACTCCACCGAATATGTATAATAAATTGCCCTGATGGTCATATGTAAAAATTCTTCCCCTTCTAGAATCTAAAACCGAATACATTCTGTTATCACGGACTATTATGTCAACAAACCTAGAGGGTCCTCCATACCTGCCTATATGCGTGTAATAATGATCTCCTCGTACAGGAGCATTTACAGGCCTTCTTAAAACATCCTCCCCGCTAGGATTAAGTCTTTTAACTGTCTCATTTGAAAAGTTGTCAATATTAGTTGTATAAATAAATCCACCCGAATCAATATCCATATTTGTAAATTCAGTAGGAACAAATAACTGCTGTCTTTGCCTTTGCTCCTTTGTAGATAAAGACCTCCATATAATGTCTGTAAGGCTTACATTTACTTTAATAGTTCCAACATATCCAAAAAAATCTCCCTCTTCATCAAAATTCATTATCCCCTGAAGTACATTTCTTGCTATTACAAACACCCTGTCTGCATAATCAACACATACTTTAAGTGGTGCAAAAATAAAGTTTTCAGGAAATAGCTCTGACTTAGGGTCTGCTATTACTTTTATTAAATCACCTTTTCTTGTTAATGCAACTATTCTTCTATTATCTGTATCTGCAATATATATGTCACCTTTTTTTGTCACATAAATTCCATGGGGATTGTTAAAAGTGTCCTCTTCCCCATCATTTATAAATTTAGATATTGTTTCAACATGATTCCATTTATTGTCAAAAACAACAATCCTGTTGTTTCCCGTATCTAAAATAAATATTTCTCCATCTTCTGTAACGTGCATATCTTCAGGCCTTTGAAAAGATCCAACACCTAAGCTGTTTCCATCCACACTTTTTATAGGCACATAAGGTGCAGGAGAAGGCACCACATTAAATCTGAAATCATAGGTATAGCTCTCATATGGAACATTAGCACCAAATGATGAAAATGAAAATATAAATATGATAAAACCTACTAATAAAGCTACAGGCCTCTTCATTTAGCTCCCCCTATTCCTTCATGCCTGATGTGGACATTGTCTCTAATATATTGTTTTGAGCAATTATAAAAAATACAACAGGTACAATCATTAGTATAAATCCAACTGCACTGCCTACTCCTGCTCTGGCAACTCCACCCTGTATTATTTGATTTAAAGCATAGTTTAGAGGTTTTAGCTGCTCGCTTCTTAAAAATATACTGCCATTGTTGCCCCACAAAAATTGAAACATTAATATAGTAAGAGTAAGCCATGCAGGCTTTACATTTGGCATAATAATAGACCAGTATATTCTAAACTCATTTGCCCCATCAATTCTTGCAGACTCTATAATGGAATCGGGAATCTGCTCTATAAACTGTTTCATTAGATAAAGTCCTAATGAATATGAACATGCAGGAAGTATAAGTGCTAAATATGTATTATTAATCCCTAAGGCTGATATAATCATATAGTTTGGTATTGCTGTTACATTATGTGAAAACATCAGGGATAAAACTACAATTGAAAACAGTATTTTTTTACCGGGCATTTTATGTTTTGCCAGTGGATATGCAGCTGCTGAAGCAAAAATCACATGTCCTAAAGTACCAAAAAATGTTATGATAACTGTGTTTAATATGTATCTGCTAAAAGGAACCCATGACTGGGACATTAAAATAAACAAATCAAAGAAGTTGTCTAAAGTGGGGTTTCTAACAAAAATCCTGGGTGGAAATAAAAATAATTCATGTAGTGGCTTAAAAGCATTATTTATTATAAATACCAGAGGTAGTGCCATAAATATCCCTACAATTGTAAGGAATATAAAGAGCACCATGGTACCTGCTGTTGACCTATTAACACGTTTTACTCCATATCTTAACACCTTTAAGTCCCCACCCTTCTTAATAGTCTTTGAATTCCCTTATTTGTTCCAACCATGAGCAAGAATAGTATTGATGCAATTGCTGAGGCATATCCCATTTCAAATCGAATGGTACCAAAATCAATCAAGTGGGTTACAACTGTCTCACCGGCATAGTTGACACTAGGGAATCCTGCTAGTTGTATTGAGATCTCTGACACTGCAAAAGCCTGTGTTATCTGTATTACTGCACCAAATAAAAGCTGTGGCTTCATTGATGGAAGGGTAATAAACCAAAGTTCCTGCCATCTATTAGTAATGCCATCAACAGCTCCTGCTTCGTAAAGTGTTTTGTTAACAGTCTGAATACCTGCAATAAATGCAAGAAATCCAGTTCCTAAGCTTAGCCACAACTGAACAATAATTAATATTGGAAGAATATATTCCTCTGTCTTAAGCCATTGAACTGGCTCCATTATCAGGCTTAAGTTCATAAGAAAACCATTTGCAAAACCATACCTGTCACCAGAAAAAATTATTCTCCATATAAAAAATACATTTCCCGAAATAGATGGAGCGTAGAAAACAAGTGTCAATACAGCCCGTAGTTTCCTGGGAAATTCATTAATTATCCACGCAAATAAAAAACATGCTATATAACTTATAGGTCCTGTGACAACTGCAAAAAGCAAAGTATTTTTTATAGCTGTAATAAATATATCGTCCTCTAGAAATAATCTTGTATAGTTATTCCATCCAACAAACTTTGGCACTTCTAGCATGTTAAAGTTGGTGAAGCTAAGTACTATAGATGCTATTACAGGTAAAAGAGTAAAGATAAAAAATAATATAAAATATGGTGCCATCAAAAAATAAGACTGTTTATTTTTCTTTATACTATCCGCTAAAGAACACTCATTTTCTTTTCTCTTTTCAGTTTTAAAGACTACTTCCTTGTTGCTGCTTATTATAGGCTTTTCCATATGGCTCTCCTTATTTAAACTTATAGCGGATACATATTTTTTAAGTGAAGAAAAACATGGAAGAAATATTGTGAAGCAAGTTGTAGAGCCTGTTAATGCGACGAGGAAAGGGAGAGCATTGTTTGAGCGATAGCGAGTTTTGCTCGACCCCGAGGAGCTTTTACTGGCTCTAAACTGCGTAACTTAAGTTTCTGGAATGTTTTTCTTCACTTTCAATAATACACCCACTTACAGATATCTTTATAAGAGCGATAGTACTTTAAACAGTTTACTTCTAATCAAGTCCAAATTCTTTTCTCTTATAGGTTATTTCATCATTTATATAACGTACATATTCTGTAATTGCCTCTCTTGGCTCAAGACTAACACTTCCCATTAGTCTTCTAAATTTATTATCTTCTGTAACGACAGTGTAAAAGGCATTGTTTATATGTCTTGAATTAAAATACCCTCCAGGTATCTGAGGAATTCCTTTTACATTTTCAAGTTGCTGGGCTAGGGCTCTATAGTCATTAATTGGCCAAGGGAGATTTGCAAGTGCTTCTAAGTTTGCAGTGGGATATCTTGCAGCAGGTCCCATCAAAGCTTCCATTTCAACACCAAACCTGGTTTGAGTTTGTGCCGATACCCACCACTTCATAAATTCCCATGATGCCTCCTTGTCCTTTGACTTTTCCATCATAATACAAGCCAATCCTGTAGCAGGCACATCTCTTCTAATACTTCCATCATCCTTCACCGTTCCTGGAACAGGTGCAAACCCCCAAAGCCCTCTTATTTCAGGAGCAAAAACCTGTAGAGTATTGTACATGGTATAGTCAGAAATAACCAATGGCATCTCACCTGTTCTAAATCTATTTATACCATCAAACTCCCTTTCCAGCTTATAATCAGTGTAATATTCTGTAAACTCTCTGAATGCTTTTATTGCAACATCTGTATCAAGAGCCGATGCTCTTTTATCATCTGTATAATACTGGCCTCCATTTTGATATAAAAACATTCCAAACACGGCCTCTGAAACTGGCAATACATTAATGCTGTTTATATCATAATAGTCCATAGGTAAAAGTCCAAATCCCATTTGATTTTTGCTAAGCACCGATATTGTTGTTTTAACTTCATCCCACGTATCAGGATACTGTAAATTCAAATCTCTTAAGATATCTTTTCTATAAAAAAGCATTTTAAATATTAATTGCTCTGGCAAGGCAAAACATTTATCTTCAAATGTATAAGGCACCATTGCACTTTCATGAAACTGACCTATTACCTCATGGAAATCTTCAAATGAAGTCAAATCAACAACAGCATTTCTCATTCCATAATTCATAGGTATATCATTCCATACCTGCATGGCAACGTCTGGCCCTTGTCCCGATAATGTTGCTGGAAGCAATGTTGCCATATCTACCAGCATTAGATTAACATTAATGCCTGTTTTTCGGGTAAAATCCTCATCTATCAAAGCTTTCATTGTGTTAGCCTGATCTCTGCCTGTTCCCACCCATACAGTAATTACTCTTTCATCTTTATCTTTAGTGACATTTCCTATTGCATTGTAATTCACTATAAAAGAATAAAATAAAGACTTTATTTCATGCACAACTCTATTCCAAAATGAATTTTTTAGCTTTGGGATAGATTTGTCAGATGATAATATATATATCTTATCTAACTGAAGTGGCTGCTCCATAGCACGAATCATCCAATCTGCCATAGACCCCATGTTTTGCTTGAATTGATCTATTTGTCTGGTTATAAGCTCAACATCCCTGCACAATCTGTCCAGCTGGTCTCTCATAGAAATTAATCCAGCTTCTCTGTCTCCAATATTCCCAGCCATTTCCTCTATCTTTTTAATTATTAAATCCAGCCGTTCCTTTTCCACCTTCATAGAATCTACAATTCCTGGTATACTTTTTTCCACCTGGTAGTCCCGCCACCTATCGGGAGAAGTCCCAGTAACACTAAGTATTTTTCTGTATAGTCTATTTAAGTTTCTAACACCTGTTTCAACTTCTCTTATAACTTCTGAAAACTCACCTAAAACAGCTTCCATTCGTATTGTGTTTTTACCTTCTTTAAAATAAAATAAATATGGCTCTTCATCTCCTAAAACCTCTATTCTCCAATCCCTGTGATGCCTAAATGGAATCCTTTCGGCGTTAGAAAAAGGAACCTTTCCGTTTATATACAATTTTCTCGATGTGTAGATGCCTCTAACAAAATTCTGCTTTACATTAAACCCTAAATTATATAGTCCTGACTCAGGCACATCCACTTCCCATTCAATCCATTGGCCTGCAATCCTCCAGTTATATCCTCCGATTGTATTATTTAAATTTAATTTTGGACTATAAGGAGTAACAGCTGGACTTGAATTGTCAGCATCTGGGTAGAGCATCTGAGATGACTTTAGACTGGCATCTTCTGCCTCAAAATATAAAAGTCTACCTAAAACTTCTTTGTACCCATTTTCCTTGTATATTTTAAGCTTCTCGGCGTATGTTGGTATTTCTTCTTCCTGATAAATCCTTATTTTTCTTAAAACCATAGGCTCTCTTATAGATACAATTGTCAAAGAATGAACCCCTTTAGAAAAATAGAATTTAAAAGGTGTTGTATAATGGCCCTGGTAGTCTTTAGCAACTGCTTTAATCCAGTCAGGAGATTCTATTTGACTAGGCCTTAGATCATTTCCCTGATTATCCTTTAAAACATTGTGGGGACTATCAATCCAGAGTCTATCAAATTCAACATTATTGACCTCTGAAAAAGGCAACTGGCCATTTATAAATATTGCCCTTTGTATGGCAGAATTTTTTCCTTCTATAGGATAGTATTCAAAAGAAATGTTATATAATCCTGCTTCTTTTACTTCCACTTCATATGTAATAGAACCTTCTTCTTTAGTTAGCACCGACTTACCTTCCATGCCCTGGAAGTTTTCTAATATTTCTAATTCCATATTAAAAACATCTGTGTAAGAATGTGCATCAATTAAGTATTCTCTTTGAGGAAATTCCTTATCTTTATGTTTTGCAATATAGGTAGAATAGTTAATGACATCTGTGTATGATTGCAGCATTTCATAATAATTGTGTGCTGCATTAACAGAAGTTTCAAGAGTATCTTCAAAATTTGCATAACAATAGTTACTTAATATAACTATTATAAGCAATAATAAAACTGACTTTTTTAAAATTGCACGCCTTAACAACAAATAAATCCCTCCATAGTTTTAACCAATGTAGGCATTTCTTGCAAGTACATCACTATAAAAAGGTATCAAATACACTTCTTATTTTTAAGCTATCCTTAAGTACTTTAGCATCTATATTATTTGATACACTGCTTTTCATTATATCAATAGTCTTTTGTACACCTGGAATTAAGTCAAAATAGTTGTCATTTAATCTAATGTCAGTGCCTTCTGTCCTAAGCTCCACATATTTAGCCATTCCTTTGGAATTAAGACAAATTATAAATTTATCACTCTTTTCTTCTACTTGGATCTTTATTTCAGGATTAATAAAGAAATAGTGCTTTGCTTTGACAAAAAGATGTACACCACTATGAATAATTTCATCTTCTAGTAAAAGCTGGTAACCAATATACATTTCTCGCTCTTTTTCTTCACAGTCTACAATATCTTTAAAATCTAAACTCTCAAAAACTCCTGTACTAAGAGAATTTATCTCAAATTCCATGCTTCCTTCTTTTTGAATAAGGGATTCTTTGTTTCTAAGGGTCCAAAGTATACCGCCCTTTACATTCTTCATACTCTCATTTGTGACATTAAACTCAATTAAAGTGCCTTTATCATTTATAGATAATAAAACAGGAGCAAAAAATCTTTTAGCAAAATAATGAAGTGCCTTCCACCTTCCATAGTAATCAATAGATGACCATGAGGCAACAGGCCAGCAGTCATTTAATTGCCAGTATATAGCCCCCATGCACCTTCCCCTGTTTCTTCTCCAGTGTTCAACCCCATATTTTATTGCTTCTGCCTGTAATATTTGAGAAACATAGACTAATGAGTTAAAATCTTTAGGGTATTTAAAGTTCTCCGACAGATAGTGTAGTATTTTCCCATTTGCAGCACCGTTTTTCTGGTGCCTTTCCATAACATAAGAGAATATATTCCTATCTTCTGGCAATGTAAATGATTCAATTGTTTTTTCTGAAGGAAATGATTGAAATCCAAATTCCGAAACAAATCTAAAGAAAAAATTCCTATACTGAGTAAATGGTTTTAAGCCGTGCCATACATCCCAATAATGTGCATCTCCAACATTTTCATTGTTTGGATCTTCAAAACCTCCCCCAGAAGAAGGAGATGAAGGCCAGTAAAAAGAGTTTGGATCACATTCTTTTACAACCTGAGGAAGGTAAATTTCAAATAGTTTTATATATCCCGTCTTGTGTCTGGCTGTTTTTGGAAAATTCCAATAAAACCAACCGCTTTCTATTTCATTATTTCCGCACCAAAGTCCCAAACAAGCATGGTGCCTTATTCTTTTCACGTTATCTTTTGCCTCTTGAACCACATTTTCAATAAATTCATCAGTCACTTCATATACAGCACATGCAAACATAAAATCCTGCCACACAATCAGTCCATATTCATCACACAATTCAAAAAAGTAGTCTTGTGGGTATATTCCTCCACCCCATACTCTTATCATATTAAAATTAGCCTGTACACTACTTTCAATAAGGTACCTTGTCTTTTCCCTGTTGCATCTTGGAAGAATACTGTCTTCTGGAATATAATTTGCACCCATGGCAAATATGTCAACTCCATTTACAACAAAGTAAAAACTCTCTCCCCACTCATCCTTCTTTTGAATGACTTCTATAGTCCTAAGTCCAATATTTAAAGTAGAACTGTCCATACAGCGGCTACTTTGTTTTAGCCGGACTTCAACTTTATACAAAGGGTGCTCACCATATCCATTAGGCCACCACAACTTAGGGTTTTCAATATCTATATTTATATAGTTTACCTCATCTTTAGCTACCACACTTACACTTTTTACTTCTCCATCTGGTGAAGTAACAGTAGCTTCAAGTTCTAAGACTTCCTTGCTCCAATTATCTATTTCAACCTTTATATTAAGATTAACTTTATCTTTATCATGATTTTGGGTTATATAAACATCATTTAATTTACCAAAACTATAGCCTGTTATATAAATATCTCTCCAAATACCCGAATCGGGAATTTGAGGACCCCAATCCCATCCATATGTACAATGTCCCTTTCGTATATGAGGAAAACCAGCAACGGCATCTTCAGAACCCCACAAAGGATTTTCTTTTTGTTTTTGCTGAATATATTTTAATGGAGATTCAAAAAGGATATGTATTGTATTTGAACCAGCATGTAAAAACTCTTTTATGTCAAATTCATATGTCCTGTGCATATTTTCTGTTTCTCCAATAGTTTTGCCGTTTATACTTATCACACTTAGAGTATCAAGGCCTTTGCAACACAAAAAAAGCCTGTCCTGATTTAACAACTCATTTTCTACCTCAAACTCACGTTTATATTCATATTCTTTTTCAGCTATTGAAAGAGCTTTTGGCTCGTTATCTCTGTAAAAAGGATCCTCAATAGAATTATTACTTAACAGATCATGAAAAACAGAACCTGGTACATTTGCTTCAATCCATATGCTATCCTCCATGCTTTTCATTTGCCACTTACCGTTTAAATACAATCTCATACCTTGCTGTCCCCCATTATTATATTTATACAAATAATTCTATATAGACTTACAAAAATCCTTCTTGTAAAATTAAGCATGTGGAGTTCAATACAAGTCAAATTATTTAAACTCTCTATTTGAAATTAATTTATAGCTGTCAATGGCATATCGTCCCATGTTTTGCCTAATAAAACTCTACCATTTTTCTTTTTATTTATACCGTAAGCGTCATATAATACCCACCTAAAAAAAATTACAAATTTATTATATGCTATTATTATTAAATTTACAGACTTCTGGAATGTCTTTAGACCAAGGCAAATATAAGTCTAATATTTTTTGATCATTGACATCTGAATTAGGCAACATGTGTAATAGATATTTTAGATATTCAAAAGGCTTTAGGTTATTTT
>VLTH01000002.1:3272843-3276567 GCA_008125075.1 Acetivibrio alkalicellulosi
TTACACCATTGTGTTTGATTTTGTCCACTCTTTTAAATTGTTCTACTATGTCTCTCCACATCTTTAGATTTTTTTCTTCTGACATAAAAACACCTCCAAATTTATATTGAAGGTATTATCTCATATATTATTTTCATTTAAAATGTGGGTAATATATGACGCTTACTTTATACCTCCCCACTGCTTAAAATAAAAGAGTATATCTTGTTCTTCACATTCCTCAGTCAGAAGTGCTAAATATGCTTAAAAAAGAGGGGAAAATTAATCAATTTATTATAGATAACATGCTTAGTTGGGAAAATACTGGATTTAATGTTTATTGTGGCGAGGCAATATATCCTGATGAACAGGAGAGTATAGAAAAACTTGCTCAATATGATTTCTCAAGAAAGAATGTTTTACCTACCACCAGAAGAAAGCTCAAACAAGGTTGGAAAAATAATTTACAAAGGGAAAAACAGCAGAGTAATAGAAGCTTTTGATCCTTTAGATTGGTTAGCACGATTGGTAACACATATCGCAGCGGAAGTTGTAAGCATGGTAGTAAGTTACGCTGCGATAAACAGAGGAACTATATCTTCTAAAAACCATTGCTAAAATTAAAATAATAACCGGTAACATATGGTTTAAAACCAAGAATGTACATTGCAGCATCCTTTATAATATCCATTTCTTTCTCCATTCTCTGATCTATTAACAAGAATAATTATAGCGGTTAATATTTATAATTTCAACTAGGTTTATATTGAAAGTAAACTGAATATGTTTACTTTTGAATATAAAAAGAGTATGCTATTAGTCTGAACACCCTTTATTCATTCGATGACAATACCAAGCAATATGTCGATGCCAAACTCATTAAAAGGCGAATGTACTTGCTATTATGTCAAGCAGGAGTTACATGTCGGGTGCATTTAGTGAATGTGAAGAAAAACATTCCAGAAACTTAAGTTACGCAGTCTAGAGCCTGTAAATGCTCCTCAGGGTCGAGCAAAACTCGCTATCGCTCAAACAATGCTCTCCCTTTCCTCGTCGCATTAACAGGCTCTATAACTTGCTTCACAATGTTTCTTCCATGTTTTTCTTCACTTAAAAAATATGCACCCTTACATGACATTGGAGTGATTGCAAGAGTATTACTTTTGGAAATAAGGTGTGTTGCTATAATGTGGAACGTACAATTTGTGATATCCTACGTTCACGAAGAAGGACGGATGAAGAAACTGTAATTAGTGCTATTAAGAATTATGTTATGGGAACTATTCTTAATTATATATTACATGGAGGAAAAAATGAGCAATATAAGAAATGTTAAATGGAGAGAAGATTTAGATCAATTACAATTGGAACTGCCAAAACGGCATAGAAATTTATTTTTTCATTTAGATAAAAGAAAATTTAATGAAAAAATAGAAAATCTCAAGACCAAAATCGATAACTACAATGTTTATGAAATATGCGCAAGTATTGCTGAGATTGTAGCATCCGCGAGAGATGCTCACACATCTCTTGCTATACCTGTTATTAATTTTATTCCAATAGAGTGGTATTATTTTAACGAGGGACTTTATATAATTGATGCTTACTATGAATATTCAAACTTAGTAAACAAAGAAGTTGTTTTCTTGAATGGAATATCTATAGAAGAGGTTAAAAAAAGGGTTTCATGTATTATATCTTATGAGAATGAGTCTTATCTAAAAGCCCAGATTCCAAGATATCTTAAATCAGCAGAAGTATTAAAGGGGATTGGTATTATAGATGATGTTAATGAAGTTAAGCTTACTCTTAAAAATCATAATAATGAGTTTGAAGAGGTAAGAGTAAAAACATATGATTATAGTGAATTAAAAGACCAAGAAAGTAAAGTAAAAAACTCAACCGATGAGGATATACCTTTGTTTAGAAGAAATCCCCACAAGAAGTACTGGAGTTATTATATAAAAGATTATAATACGCTATACTTTAAATACGATAGTTGTAGTAATATGGAGGATATTTCTGTAGAAAAGTCTGGTGAAGAACTACTGGAGTTTATTATAAAAGAAAATGTAAGTAAGTTAGTTATTGATATTAGAAGTAATCTCGGAGGGAACTCCACTTTGCTAGAACCTTTTATAAGAGAGCTTAAAAAGTTGAAGAAGTTAAATATTTATTTAGTCGTAGGACGAGAAACCTTTTCATCTGCACTTATAAATGCCTATTCAATTAAAAATAATACTAATGCTATAGTGGTAGGAGAAGCTACAGGAGGTAAGCCAAATTCTTATGGTGAGGTAAAAGCTTTTTCTTTGGGAAATTCAAAACTTATAATAAGATATTCAAGCCAGTACTATAAGCTTGTAAAGAGTGACAAGTTAATGTCTCTGGAACCTGATGTAAAATTTAACGTATCTTTTAAAGACTATTATAATAAAATAGATCCATGCATGGAGTACATAGTAAACACGGAATAACATTGAAGACATCTATTTTAAGGAAGGATCCAGAAGCACTAAGTAAGATTGAAAAAGATCTTTCATATTTAATTTATGTATTATTTAAGAGATATGAAAATATTTCTGTACGAGGTGCTAAAAGATATTCAAGATGATGCAGTATCAAAACTGGATAATATTGTTTTTAAATCAAATGGACAAAAAGATGATAAAAAACCTTAAAAACACTTAATTTTTATAAATGTTAGAAATTCAGCTCTTAAAATCAAAATGGGACTCACTTCCAACAAGCGAATCCCTTCCTGACTGGGTATTTTATAAAGTAGCTTTTTGGCTTCGGTGCTTTTTTACAAAGAATAATAGTAAGCGTCATATAATACCCACCTAAAAAAAATTACAAATTTATTATATGCTATTATTATTAAATTTACAGACTTCTGGAATGTCTTTAGACCAAGGCAAATATGAGTCTAATATTTTTTGATCATTGACATCTGAATTAGGCAACATGTGTAATAGATATTTTAGATATTCAAAAGGCTTTAGGTTATTTTCTCTAGCTGTTTGAATTATACTATAAATAATTGCACTTGCAGTAGCTCCACTTGGAGTGTTACAAAACAAAAAGTTTTTTCTACTTATTACAAATGATTTTATGCTCCTCTCAGTAATGTTATTGTCAATATAAAGTCTTCCATCTAGTAGAAAACCACAAAGCTTGTCCCAAAGGTTTAAACAGTATTGAATTGCATTTCCTGTAGCACTTTTAGGAGTTAGAACTTTACGCTGAATTTTTAACCAGCTATAGAAATCATCTAATACTGGTTTGCTTTTTTCCAGCCTTAATGCATATCTTTCTTCTACACTTACTTCTTTTAGATCTTTTTCTATATCAAAAAGTTTATTACAAAAGTCTAAGCCTTCTTGGGCTGCACATGTTTTGGTTCTCTTTGTTTTGGGCAGGACTTTTAATGCCTCATCAAATTTTCTGCGGGCATGCACAAAACAACAAATTCTGGTAATACTAGGAACTGAATTATATCCAGCATAACCATCTGTACATAGATATGATTTAAAGTTCTCTAAAAATTTTTTGGGTATTTTCCAGCCCTAGTAGTTTGGTATTCGAAAAGCACTATGGGTGGTCCATCTCTTCCAGTTCGATAAACCCACATGTAGGAGTTAGTTGTTGCAGCTCTTCCGGGCTCATGTAATACCTGTACTTCGGTTTCATCGGCACAGATTATATCTTTTGCAATAGATAGTAGTGCATTCTCTCATATATA
>VLTH01000003.1:0-7098 GCA_008125075.1 Acetivibrio alkalicellulosi
CTTAACATGTTAAACCTATAACCTTTACAACTTCAGCTAAAAGTTTACTGTTGAATCCTTCTGATACTTCAATAATGGCATTACCTATTTTAATATTTAATGTGGTATTTGATTGATCTTCAACTACTTTTAAAGGAACCCAGTCTTGTGTCTCTTTGTTATTTTTTTTAAAATAATTATACCATTTATTAAGACTTCTTAAGTTTACATTGTTGTTTTTACACCATTGTGTTTGATTTTGTCCACTCTTTTTAAATTGTTCTACTATGTCTCTCCACATCTTTAGATTTTTTTCTTTTGACATAAAAACACCTCCAAATTTATATTGAAGGTATTATCTCATATATTATTTTCATTTAAAATGTGGGTAATATATGACGCTTACAAATTTGTATGATTAATTATATATATTTGATATAATATATATTGAGGAGATTAAATTATGGGACAATTAGAAAAACTCCTGATAAAAATTCTATCAGGGACAAATGATAAAAATATTGAGTTTAATGATTTATGTAAAATACTTAAAACTCTTGGTTTTAATGAAAGAATAAAAGGTAGTCATCATATTTTTTCAAAAGCTGGTCTTGAAGAGATACTTAATATTCAACAAGTAGGTTCAAAATCTAAACCGTACCAAGTAAAGCAGGTTCGTCAAGTGATTTTGAAATATAAACTTGGAGGTGAATTTAATGTATAAATATGAAATTATTATTTATTGGAGTGAGGAAGACCAAGCTTACTTAGCAGAAGTTCCTGAATTGTCTGGATGTATGGCAGATGGAAACTCTTATAACGAGGTGTTAGAAAACATTCAAGTTGTAATTAGTGAATGGATTGAAACTGCAAAGTTGTTGGGAAGACCTATTCCGAAGCCCAAAGGCAAATTAGCTTATGCTTAAAGGAGTCGCCATAAATGGCGACTTCTGTCGTTCGCGAGGCATGTTGCCGAGCCGATGATTTGAAAGAAAAAAGAAAATCTGTCACCTAGCTAATGGGAAGACAAGCTGTAGGCAAGGGCGTTTTCGGTGACGAAAGGGTCTGAAGGAAGCCGATGGCGGTTATTGGAACGGAATGCAAATGAACCAAGGTTGGCGGATGTTGTGGATAACCCTGCGTCAGGTGGGAAAGTCCTAAAATTAGCTGAACTACATACGTTGGGAGGGGCGTTTCAATAACAGGCGGAGCAACTTAACCTTGGAAGTACTGTATTCGAAGCTGTAGGTCTTATCTACAAGAGAGAGCAAGAGATAAGATTAGGGTGCAGTATGCAGATGAAGCCGTAGTAGTGAATAAACATATGCCTAGGAAGGCTGGTAACAGACCGGAGGATAAAACATATGTGACATAACGCATTAGGTCGTTATGGCTGTTATAGGTCAAAAGCTTGTAATAGATGCGAAGGGCGGAAGAAAATTCAAAATGTATCATAATGAATGGAATGTAAGAGTGAAAATGTTAAAAGAAGGCTGAAATGCTGGAAGGTACGTATTAGTGGCATAAAAGAATCTGCTGGTAATAATGACGACATGGATATGAAGTAGTTGTAAAGTGTGAAGATAAGATTGCCATTGGGTTAGAGACGTAGAGCACAGACAACAAATAACATATAGCTTAAACAAGATAAACAGGAGAGACAGCGACAATGGAGGGGAGAAATGAAGAAATTGTACAGCATCATATTAAGTTTCTTCATGATGAACTGAAAACCAACAGATAATGTTGGGTTGTTGTCAAACTACTATTTGTAGTTTGGAGAGAATTTTCAGGAGCTGGATACGGCAAACGTAAGTCCGGTTCTGTGAGAGCAAAGAAAGCAGGGGAATTACCTGCTTTCTAGCTACTCGATCAAAGAAGGCACGCGACTTTACATAACAATGCATTGCTGGCTCCGCTTCGCTTCGACCTAAACCTTTTCGCCAAGTGCAAGCACTAAGGCTCAAAGGTTTCAGCAATGCCAGACGTTCTCTGGAAATGTGGCGGATGGCGTGCCCATCCGTGGGAACGGTTTGATAGGGATGGGCTTTGTAGATAGAACGGAGAGAATAGTATGTTAAAAATTAGAGAAATTGAACAGAAGGATTTGAAAGAAATATCTGTTTTGTTATCGGAATTTGAAGAAGGTATGCCGGATTTAGATAAAATGAAATTGATTTATATGAATTATCAGCAAAATAAGGATTATATTTATTTATGTGCAGAACTTAACAACAAAATTGTAGGGACATTAACAGGAGTAGTTTGTCACTCTTTATTTACTCAATTCAGTCCATTTATGATTCTTGAGAATGTAATTGTTTTAAAAGAGAAAAGAGGAACTGGAATAGGAAAAGCACTAATTAAAAGAATTGTAAGCGTCATATATTACCCACATTTTAAATAAAAATAATATATGAGATAATACCTTCAATATAAATTTGGAGGTGTTTTTATGTCAGAAGAAAAAAATCTAAAGATGTGGAGAGACATAGTAGAACAATTTAAAAAGAGTGGACAAAATCAAACACAATGGTGTAAAAACAACAATGTAAACTTAAGAAGTTTTAATAAATGGTATAATTATTTTAAAAAAAATAACAAAGAGACACAAGACTGGGTTCCTTTAAAAGTAGTTGAAGATCAATCAAATACCACATTAAATATTAAAATAGGTAATGCCATTATTGAAGTATCAGAAGGATTCAACAGTAAACTTTTAGCTGAAGTTGTAAAGGTTATAGGTTTAACATGTTAAGTTGGGGATTTGAAAAAATTTTTATAGCCTGTGGAAGTACAGATATGCGACGTGGTATTTATGGATTAGCAGCTATAGTTCAGGAATGTTTTGAACTTGATCCTTTCTCATCAAGTATTTTTGTATTCTGCAACAAAAAATGTGATTGTATTAAAATGTTGCTGTGGGATCACAACGGATTTTGGTTATTTACAAGGCGTCTTGAAAAGGGAACTTTTAAGTGGCCTCAAAATTCATCAAGTACTATTAATATAGATAGAAGACAATTGAACTGGCTACTAGATGGTTTATGTATTGAACAAAAACAAGCACACAAGAAAGTTAACTCAAAAGCAGTAATATAAATGCTTTAAAGAGAAAAAAATCGAAACAATTTATGTTTTTCTATGGCATTTATGATAAAAATTTGATATAATAATTACATGAAAAAATTATTAACTGACGCAGATATTATAGAAAAACTTCAAAAAGAACTTTCTCTACTTCAAGAGAAAAATAATTTACTTCAAGAAGAAAATGCTGAACTTTCAGCTAAGCTTAACTGGTTTGAGGAGCAATTTCGCCTCAGCCAGCATAGGCTTTATGGCCGTTCCAGTGAAAAGACTGTGATTAATGAGCAAATTTCTCTTTTCAACGAAGCAGAAGCTTTATCTGATGTAAAGCCAGAAGTCCCAGAACCATCAATAGAAGAAATTACATATAAACGCAAAAAGCGAAAAGGCCATAGAGAAGAAATGTTAAAAGATCTCCCTGTCGAAGTAATTGAGTATAAATTATCTGAAGATGAATTATTTTGTGAAAACTGTAATAGTAATCTTCATGAAATACGTACTGAAGTTAGAAAAGAACTTGAGGTTATACCAGCAACAGTTAAAGTTATAGAACATGTAAGATATATATATGGATGCCGTAATTGTGATAATAATGGGATTGATAATCCTATTGTAACAACAAAGATGCCAGAACCTCCAATTCCCAAAAGTATAGCTTCTGCATCTACAATAGCTCATGTAATGGTTCAAAAATTTATGTTTGGATTACCATTG
This sequence comes from Acetivibrio alkalicellulosi, assembly GCA_008125075.1. Taxonomy (GTDB): domain Bacteria; phylum Bacillota; class Clostridia; order Acetivibrionales; family Acetivibrionaceae; genus Herbivorax; species Herbivorax alkalicellulosi. The sequence continues at coordinate 3,784 of VLTH01000003.1, forward strand.
TATAGACAAGAACAACAGTGGAAGCAGCTTGATTTGGATATATCCAGACAAACAATGTCAAATTGGTTACTAATTGCTACTAACAGATGGTTGAATTATATATATGAGAGAATGCACTACTATCTATTGCAAAAAGATATAATCTGTGCCGATGAAACCGAAGTACAGGTATTACATGAGCCCGGAAGAGCTGCAACAACTAACTCCTACATGTGGGTTTATCGAACTGGAAGAGATGGACCACCCATAGTGCTTTTCGAATACCAAACTACTAGGGCTGGAAAACACCCAAAAAAATTTTTAGAGAACTTTAAATCATATCTATGTACAGATGGTTATGCTGGATATAATTCAATTCCTAGTATTACCAGAATTTGTTGTTTTGTGCATGCCCGCAGAAAATTTGATGAGGCATTAAAAGTCCTGCCCAAAACAAAGAGAACCAAAACATGTGCAGCCCAAGAAGGTTTAGACTTTTGTAATAAACTTTTTGATATAGAAAAAGATCTAAAAGAAGTAAGTGTAGAAGAAAGATATGCATTAAGGCTGGAAAAAAGCAAACCAGTATTAGATGATTTCTATAGCTGGTTAAAAATTCAGCGTAAAGTTCTAACTCCTAAAAGTGCTACAGGAAATGCAATTCAATACTGTTTAAACCTTTGGGACAAGCTTTGTGGTTTTCTACTAGATGGAAGACTTTATATTGACAATAACATTACTGAGAGGAGCATAAAATCATTTGTAATAAGTAGAAAAAACTTTTTGTTTTGTAACACTCCAAGTGGAGCTACTGCAAGTGCAATTATTTATAGTATAATTCAAACAGCTAGAGAAAATAACCTAAAGCCTTTTGAATATCTAAAATATCTATTACACATGTTGCCTAATTCAGATGTCAATGATCAAAAAATATTAGACTCATATTTGCCTTGGTCTAAAGACATTCCAGAAGTCTGTAAATTTAATAATAATAGCATATAATAAATTTGTAATTTTTTTTAGGTGGGTATTATATGACGCTTACAAAGAATTGAGGAAATTGCAAAGGATAAAGAATGTAAGGAAATAGCTTTAGTTTCAAGCTTGCATAGAAAGGATGCTCATAAGTTTTATGAGTCATTAGGATATAAATTAGACGTTGTTCAGGGTTTTAGGAAAACCATTTGAGGAGCAGCATCCTGCAAAGAAGGTAAAAGCTTTAATGGAATACTGGAAGCAGCATTTAATGAAGTAACAATAATAACTGCAATTCATAATATTAAAAGTAACAAAGGCGCAAATACACCAGACATAGACGGAATAAGGATGGATATAATTATTCAGATGGATAAAGTGAAATTAATAAAGCTGATACAAAAATCAGTTATTAATTACAAAGCAAAACCAGTACGAAGAACATATATAAAGAAAGCAAATGGAAAACTAAGGCCTCTTGGAATTGCAACAGCTATCGATAAAATAATTCAAGAATGCATAAAAATAATAATTGAACCCATTAGCGAAGCAAAATTCTATCCACAAAACTTTGGATTTAGACCATATAGAGCAACATGTCATGCAATGAAATATGCTACAACACTAATAGGATTAAGAACTCAAGAAAAACCTACAATAGCAATAGAAGGAGATATTGAAGGATATTTTGATAACATAAATCACAGGATACTTCAAAGGAAACTATATAGAATAGGTGTAAAGGATAAAAGAGTTCTAAGTATAATAAAACAAATGCTAATAGCAGGATATGTTTATGACAACGCGGAAGTTTTGACAGATAAAGGAGCTGTTCAAGGTGGCTGTATAAGTCCACTTTTAGCAAATGTATACCTTAATGACTTTGATTGGATGATAGGAAGAATGTATCATCATCCTAAATCACATTATAAGAATGAAGCATCTGCAAGAACAGCATTAAAAAGAAAAGGTGTAAAACCTAAATATCTGATCCGTTACTGTGATGACTGGTTGATAATGACAACAATGTTGAGTGAGGCAACACGGATTCTAAAATACCTGCAAAAATACTACAAACATAGATTAAAGCTTAAATTATCTGAAGAAAAGACATTAATAACAGACCTTACAAAAACAAAAGCTAAATTTTTAGGGTATGAATTACTATAGGCACCACCTAGAGCAAGGCTAGATAATAAAGGATTTAAAGGAATAGTTGGCAAATTTTATCCTGGCAAAACAAAAGTTATTGTAAAAGTAGATATTATATGTAAAGAAATATATAAACTACGAGGAATGACTAATACAAAAACAATGGCAGCCCAAATTGAAAGAATTAACTCAATAATAACAGGAGCGGCAGAATACTATAAAGTGGCAATATGCAGTAACACTTACGGATATATGGATAACAGAATAAAACAGACTGCATACAGAACTTTCAGAAAGATATATGGCAAGAAGTATAAGAAACATCATATACCAATGGCTAAACTTAGCAATAGGCCACAAAGACACGAAAACCGACAGGACAAAACATTTGCTGTAGAACACAATGAAAAATGGATTGGAATAACCAAAGCTTACATAACACATAGTCAAAGAGATAAATTCAATTACAATCAAAAGATGACGCCATACTCAAGTGAAGGACGCCAACTTTATATTATTGAAAAGAAAGGACGAAAGTTGCCAGCATTAGACCGACCTCCAATTTATGAAGATGTGGAACTCTTTACATGTGAAGAGAAAAGTCTTAATAGTTTTGAGTATTATATGAACAGGGAATATGCCTATAATAGGGATAGGGGGCGATGTAAAATTTGTGGAGAAAATTTAAGGCCAAAATTTAGACATTGCCAAAGACTAGATGGAACATTGCAGCTGGATAAAATAAATAGAGTACCAAATTTAGCGTGGTTTTGTTATAATTGTATCAAGATAATAACTGGTGGAGAAATACCACCAAATACAAATTCTAAAATGAAATCAAAGACAGAAAGATATGGAGCAAAGCTAAAAGTTTTAAATTAAAGCTAGTTGTTATTGTGAGGTAACAAGGAGTCGAAAGCCGAGGGAGGCAAGTAGGTTGGTTTGTTGGAAAGCCGGATGAATCGAAAGGTTCCTGTACGGTTTGGAGCCGGGGAAAAGATGGAGGTGCGACAAGATGTCGCTTGAATATAGTGTAATATATTTACTGAACCAGTTGTAAGGTTCATCTCCATCCAAAGCAGCATTATCAGTAATGATTTTGTTGGTTGCATGAGGAAAAGGACAAGAGGAATGTAAAACACATACTAACCGTCATCCCAAGGAGAAGTCTGATATGGTAAATGAAAGTGAATTTGTATAAGCTTCGTC
>VLTH01000003.1:7198-157934 GCA_008125075.1 Acetivibrio alkalicellulosi
CAGAGGTTATGCAAATTATTGGAAACATGTAGTATCGAAGAAGGTATTCACGCATATGGATAACTATATATGGAAAAAATTATATAAACATCTAAGGAGACTACACCCTAAGAAAAGCTGGAAATGGATTACCAATAGATACTTTAAGAAACCAATAGATGTTACTAGAAATGACAAGTGGATTCTAACATGTCCAAAAACTAACAAACAATTATTGAAAATGGCATGGACTAAAATCGAGAGATATATTATGATAAGATTCAAAAATAGTCCAGATGACCCACTCTTATCAGATTATTGGGAAAAAAGAAAAAGGAAAAAACTAAAAAATGCTACTTAATATTGGGAGAAATCAATAAAGCGACGCTGTGTTCGGATAAATGGAGGCTTGAGCCTTATGTCCTGAAAGGGACACGTAGGGTTCTTAACTTGAAAGGCTTTTAGTTGCCTTCTTTATCAGCAATAAGTTCCTTAGCAAGCATCTCTACTTGAACTTTTATATTTTCTAAGTCAACTTTTGAATTGTTTATATAGTCTAGTTGATGATTGCTTAATATGGTAACATTATCAATGGAGTGCGAAGTCTGTCCTATTAAATGAGATATATTTTTAAATTCATTCAATACAGTATTTGCGATTGAAGTTACTTTTTGACTTTCATTTAAAATAATATCCGAATCAGTATAAATATTGTTTACAGTATCCTTAATCTCTAAAAAAGAGTTGTAAGCTGCTTTAGAAAATTCAGAGTCTTTATTTGCTAAGTCTGCACATTGAGTTGCTTTTTGGCTGGCTGAATGTATACTTTCTATAACTTCTTTTAAAATATCATTTATAGTAGTAGCAAAATCTGAAGACTGATTAGAAAGTTTTCTTATTTCGGCGGCTATCAATAAAAATCCTTTTCCCGCTTCACCAGCTTTCGCAGCTTCAATTGATGCATTTAAACTTAAAAGCTTAGTATTACTCGAAATTTGCTTAATTATTTCCAACAACTTATTTATTTTGTTACTATTTTTACTCATCTCAGACAATATAGTACTCAAACTGTTTGCCAATCCTTTTGTTATTTCTAAATGCTGTATTATTTCCTGCATTTTTAAACTTTCTTTATATGAAATATCTTTTGTGTATAGAGATCTTTCTGTCATAACTATTGATTTTTTAGAGACGCTACTAATGTCAGTAACTAAATTATTCAAGTCGTTTACTGATGTTTGAATACTTTTATTTTCTTCATCAAGGCCTGCTGCATTTTTATTCATAGATTCTGTTGTTTGATTTGAAATATGTACTATTTCTGATAGCTTATTGTTAAGATTTGCAAGGGATGAATAAACTTCCATGCTAGTTCGCTTAAAAGCAGTTAATGTTTTTTCTATTTTTAGTTTATCTTCATTTGATTTTTTTGATAGTACTTCAACTTGCTCAAATGCTATGGAGAATTTTTTTGCAAGTATTATTGCAAGAGATAACATAACTAATATGAGTGCATAATTAACCATGTAAGGAGTATTAATTACATCCATTGCAGAAAGTATATCGTTTATTGCGGCAAAGGCAAAAATCACAGAACTTCCAAGAGAAATATATGCACCCTCTCTTTTTCTAGCAGCTGCTAATATCACTCCAAAAAGTATTATTATAATTTTAATTATCATAAATACTTGAAAATATACTAAATTTGCTGAAAATATTTTAATTGGAAATATAAATATATTTAATACATAGATTAGGGTTGTAACTTCTGTTAATTTCATAAAAATGTTCTTAATTTCATTTGGAAACAAGCATTTAAAAAACTTTATGGTGAATAACAAACCAGGCATAATGCTTATATATTCAAGAAAAGTGTCGATATAAAAACTATTATTTGGTATAAGAACAGATATGAAGCCCTCTCCTGTTGAAATTGTCCTTGCAATTATCATGAAACAGATAAGCGAAAGATATATCATTGATCTATCTTTTCTTCTAAAATAATAAAAACAAATATAATAAAGGGCAATAATGAGTGCAGCACCAATTGTAAAGAGTTCAAATGCTAGTTTTAAGTATTTTTTATTTAGTATCTGCTTTTCTGTGCCGATATAAAAATCATTCCATAAACCGCTGCGACAATGAAAATAATTAGAAACCTGGATTGTTATGATAGATTCCTTCTTATCGCTTACATTAAATGTAGATATGTTTCGACTATAATTAGGCTTCATAGATTCCTTGCTTTTTCCAACAATACCGCTAGTATCAACAAGAGTATCATCAATCCACATTTTAAAAGCTGTAGAAATTGTATAAAATTGTATAGCTAATCTTTCGTCAACACTTTCATTGAATTTTAGTTTTAACCTATAAGTGGCGAATCCGTCTCCTTCTAATTCCTTTCCATCTATAACAAAATTATTCCAATAAGAAGGCACGTCAATGTAGCCAGATAGTTCTTTATCATCATTATTCTTACTAGGTTCTAATAATTGATTCCAGTAAAATTCCCATTCTCCACCAAGTTTGAGAATGCCGTCATCATTAAAATTCCAATTTGTTAAATCCATTACTCCATCTTTGGAAGTGGGAGCTGTTTTTACATTATTACTAAAACCTGTCAGTATTAGAATTGAAAATAAAAGAATAATCATAGCTAAAAGATATCTTAAGTACTTTGTATTCTTCATGAATATACTTCCTTTGTTTTCATTTTTAAACAGTTTGTTTTTTACAAGTTTTTTTGTTCTAAGCAAGTTATAGCAAAGCTTAGATGGAGAACTAAGAATAAGAAGTTTAATACTCTTGAATTCTATGGGTCAAAATTTTTCCTACTGTACTACAGTAAATATTATTAAAGTTAATTCTATATTAATATCGGTTAATAATCAATTTGCTTTAACACTTGACTTATTAAATTGAAATATTCTTAGATAATAAATTAAACATTTTTAAAATAGTAGATTATAGGAATTTCAATGGGAACTATTCTTGGTACAGCCTCTACTAATTGCTCTTCAATGTTTTTGAAACTTTAAGATAGCAATCTATTTTACTGGGTGAATCCTCTCGGAAATATCTCACAAATAAAATATGATGGTAGATTTTTTAATAATAGCGAATTTGTTTAGATAAAGCTAACATGAATGATTCAGGAGGAGAGTCTAATTCACTTTATAGATAAGAAGGGCATTAGAACAAGATAAAAATATTGACAAACCCAGACTACTATAATAGTATAACATTATAAACTATAATAGTAGTCTGAATTATTTAGGGGGGGAATTTGTGAGCAAAGTTTTAAAATTTTTTATAGTAATAGGGCTGTTAATTACTGGTATTATTTTATTTATTAATGTTCAGTATAGTTGTGGGAATATAAAACCAGGTATTTTTTTATTTCATAAAAACAATGAATATCAATGGTTTCGTCTTAATTTGGGTTTATGGGAATACAAGGTATATCTTTTACCATTTCTTTTTGTATGTGTAAATTTACTTTTTGTATTTTTAAGTAAGTTCATAAAAGCATATAGATTTATATCTCTGATACTTGTAATGTCGCCAATGTTTTTATTAACAACAATAAGACATACTCCTCTAATTATAATAAGTTTAATTTTTGCAGTGGTATTTTTATTATTTATAAAGTTTAAAGCTTGTTGGGAGACAGTTATTTTATTAAATTGCTTATATATTTTTATACATATTAACTGGATTGGCTTGACTCATATTAATAGGAGTCCGTTTTCTTCACATGCATTTATAATAAAATACTCTAATTTAATCAGATATAATATTGAAAACATGTTTAACAATAGAGGAATGGGATATTTTATTTCAAATGCAGGAGTAATTGTTGCTATATTATCAATTGTACTACTTATTATTTTCAATTACTTATTGCAGCGCAGATGTTCACATAAGTCCCAAATTAGTTAGAGAAAGAAAAAACACTTCGTATATTTTACAAAGCTTTAAAAGAGATAAAAACTGATTTATTCAGTTTTATAGTATAGCAATGAATCATTGAATTTCAACAACACAGGTAATACATGAATATGATATAATATTCAATAAGTTTAATACAATTATTCTTTGATCAAACTCAATAAATATAAAATTGAGAGGTGAGATGCAATAATGGAATTGTTTCGACCTACGGCGCAACTAAAAATTTCAATTACTCCTGATTGTAATAATAATTGTGCAATTTGCTTAAATAAAACAACTAGATCGAGAAATGATAGAGAAAAAAGACTTTCAATGGACGTAATATCTAGCCTTATTGATGAAGGCGCTGCCCTTGGGATGATTGGGGTCTATTGGACAGGAGGAGAGCCACTGATTGAATATAAGAACCTTCTGAAACTAATGGAGTATGCCAATAAAAAAGGATTACTTTCAACAATAGTAACAAATGGAGGTCTTATTGGAGCATATGGAAATTACAAAAAACTCAACTATCAGTTTCTTGAAAAAGCAGGTATGAATGGCTTAAGTACTGCTAGCATTGTAAAATCTTTGAAAGAGTCTGGTCTTAAGAGGGTTTACTTTAGTGTTGATAATTGTCACACTACACTTAAAAGCCCACTGTCGGAAGTCAATGGAATTGTTCCTTCGGAGGTGGTTGCAAAAAGCATCCGAAGATTTTTATATGAAGGTTTTGGCAAAATTCATGAACTTGATGCTATTGGATATCAATTGAGGGTTACTGCAACGTCTAGTGGTATGTGGGACAAGCCTACAAATGACGTTATAATAGACGTGATGGGTAAAGCAGGACTCAAATTAAAAAAAATATTATCTACTTGTAATAGTATTTATGGAGATGAAAAAGGGATAGTATTTTTAAAGAGATTAGGGATATCCAGTATTGGAGATGCACAAGAACTTGATGATAGCATTCTAGAAAACAAAAGGGGAAGCTATTTATTTAATACAAGATGTACCCAGTTTACTCCAAGAGATCAAGCATATGATGGTGGAAAATATCATGGGGATTTATTTGTAGATTACAATGGAACTGTATACAGTTGTGGAAACCATGCTTATCCTATAGGTAATGTTTTTGAAGAGTCCTTATCATCAATAATAAAAGGAGTAAATACGCCAAATTCAGATGGTGATTTTGCTATTTCAAGGAGAGTGTTTTATTCTTTGCTTTTACTTTCTCAAAACAAAAAAATAGGGAATAATGCTATAGGTGAAGCTTTTAGATTAATAAATATTAAAAATCCTGAGATGATAAAAAAACTGAAGACTCAGTGTGGAGGGTGTAATTGTCTAGGAAATAACAAAGAGTTGCAAAAGGCATTTTTAGAAGCTTTTCACATAAATAACTTATAATATTAGAGAAAATAGCAATTGTTTTTCATCTAATCCGTAGGCTGCTTGAAAATTTTTCCCAGTGCATATTTTTCTTCATATATATCCAAATTTTTCTAAAGTGATTGACAAATAATAACAGATCAGATGCTATATTTTTTAATAGAAAAAATATGATAATGATAATCATTTTTATATAAGGAGTATAGTATGTTACATAGAATAATGATGAGCATAAGCTAAAACTTAAACTTAAACTACTAAGAATATGATAAAGTAACAGAAAAAATTGCAAAAAAGTCAAGGTGTTTAGTTAATTCTAAAGATCCACTTTATAAAAAGTGAGTTGTTTTTTTTCTAATGTTTATTTTAAAAAAATTAATTTTTTATCAGACAAATTAATTTTTTTAGAGTATTATTTAAAAAAAGTTAATTTTATAATCTAATAATAAAAAGAGAAGGAGGATAAGAAATGAGACTTAGAATAATGCTAGCTGTTACATTGTTGTATATAATGTTTCTTTTGTCAGGGTGTGGAGCTCAAAGCTCAGCTATTGCCGAAGAAGCTTTTAAATATGTTGAAACAATGGAAGTTACCAGCAAAGAGATTGTTAAAACAGATGTTTTTTCAGGAAGAATCATCCCATCTACTGAAGTAAATGTGATAGGAAAATCAGCAGGTGAAGTAAAAGAAGTATTTTTTAGAGTTGGAGATAGTGTTAAAAATGGGGATGTACTTTTTAGAATGGACGAAAAAGCTTTAGAAAACAATATATTCATACTAAAGAGCCAACTTCAGGGAGCAGAATCGGCCATTGCTTCTGCAAGGAATATGTATGAAATATCAAGAGGAAGTCAAAAAACACAACAATTAAATCAATCAGAATCTGCTTTAGAACAAACAAGAATTCAATATGAAGAAGCAAAGAAAAATTATGGGGATATGAAACTTTTGTTTGAAAAGGATGCTGTGTCAAAAGTACAATTAGATCAATTAAAGGCTTTATATGATCAGGCAGAAATTGCATATAAGTTAGCTAAAAGCTCTCATGATTTATTGCTTGAAAGTGTTTTAGAAGAAAACATATCTATGTCAAGGCACCAACTAGATCAGGCAATATCATCAAGAGAAAGCTTAAAATCTCAGCTGCAAAATGCAAAGGATGTCTTAAATGATCTTGAAGTAAAAAGTCCAATTGATGGTGTAGTAGCGTCTAGAAATGTTGAAGCTGGAGAACTTGCAGGAGGTGGAATGCCATCTTTTACAATAGTAAATATAGATAAAGTATATTTAGAAGTAGGTATTCCAGAAAATATTATTAATATAATAACCCTAGACAAAATAATAAATGTTGAAGTTGAGTCTGCAAATAATGGGATTTATAGTGGAAAAGTAGTTCAAATAAGTCCTGTGCCTGATCAGAGGACTCTTACCTATCCAGTAAAAATAGAAATACAAAATAATGAAGGTCTTATTAAGCCAGGTATGTTTGCAAAAGCTTATTTTGAATTAGAAAAAAAAGAAAATGTACTGGTAGCTCCAAGAAATGTATTTAGAGTTTCTGATAATAAATGGAGTGTATTCATTTTAGAGAATGATACAGCAAAAAGAGTAGAAGTTGAAATTGGTATAGATAACGGAAGTGAAGTGGAGATAATTTCAGGAATTAAGGAAAGAGATCAAATTATTACAACAGGAAGACAATATTTAAGAGATGGAGAATTTGTAAAAAAGCTTGATTTGATTAATAAAACAGGGGTGGAATAATGGAGCACAAAAATAGTGAAAACAAAAATCATAACTACAATTTAAATGATATTCCAGAACTATCTATAAAAAAGAATTTTTTTGGGAATTGGACCAGATTTTTTGTAGATAGATTTCGTGTAACCATATTGATAATTATTATTATGGTCTTTTGGGGACTTGGTAATGCAATGTCAATACAAAGAGAGTCAGAACCTAAAGTTACTATACCTATGGCTATAATAAATGCTACATATACAGGTGCATCACCTGAGGAAGTAGAAATACTTATTACCAATCCTATTGAGAAAAAAATTGAAGAGATTGATGAAGTAACGAGAGTTTATTCATATTCTGGTTTTGGATACTCTACTATCCAAGTTGAGTTTGAAACAGGAGCAGATATAATAGAGAAGATTCGAGAGACGAAAGAAAAAATGTCTGAAATGAAACATTTACTTCCTGATGGAGTAGAAACACCATTTGTAAGCGATGTAAAGACAGGAGATAACCCAGTAGTTGTATTTTCACTAACAGGTGATGATGATATAATTGCCCTACAGGATGCAGCAGCTAAAATAAAAGATAAAATTTTACTTGTAGATGGAGTCAGTGAAGTTGAATTTGTCGGAGATGTAAATAGAGAAGTTTTAATTTCAGTAGATCCACAAAAGCTTGCAACATATAATTTGTCCCTTGATCATATTAGAAATGCTGTTGCAAGTGGAAATATTAATTTTCCCGGTGGAGATATAGAGCTAAATGATACATACTACAATATTAGAACAGTAGGTCAGTTTACAGATATAAAAGATATAGAAAACACAATATTAAGTTATACAGACAGAGGTCAGATATACTTAAAAGATATTGCTGTTATAAAAGACAGATACAGGCCAGAGCATATTTTAGTGCGCAGATTTTCACCTAATGATGACAATATTTTATCTAATGAAAAAGCAATAGCAATAAGTGTTAGAAAAACACAGATGTCTGATGATATAAAGGTAAGAGATAATATATTAAAAATTATAGAGGAAAACAAAGACAGCCTTTATCCAGATCATTATAAACTTGAAGTATATTCAGATAAGGCAAAAGATGTTGAAGAACAGTTAGGATCACTTGTCAGTAGTGCTATATCAGGTTTGTGTCTTGTAATAGTTGTGTTGTTTATATTTATTGGTTTTAGAGAATCGGTTATTGTATCTACAGTAATACCTTTGTCCCTTATGGTATCATTAGGTCTTATGAATAGATCAGGTATGTCTTTAAATATGGTATCAATGTTTTCATTACTTCTTGCTGTAGGCATGCTGGTGGATAATGCCATTGTTGCAATGGAAAACATTGACAGACTAAGACTGAAGGGATTAAGTCCTGCTGATGCAGCTAAAACTGCGACTAATCAAATTGCACCTGCTGTATTTTCAGCAACATTAACTACCATTGCTGCTTTTTTTCCTATTGCTTTGACTACTGGAATGATGGGAGATTATATTAGATCACTTCCCTATACAGTAATTTTTACACTTACAGCATCATTTTTTGTTGCAATAACAATAACTCCATCCATATGTTCTATTCTTTTAAAAAAACATAGTGAAAAAAGTGATAGTAATAGTAAAATTAAAAGCATAGGAAAATACACATCTGTTATTACTGTTTTTACACTGGTTTTAATTTCATTTATAGATTGGAATAAAGATGGGTTTGAAAGAATAACCTTACTTTCTATAGTAATGAGTATTTTGTTTGGGGCAGGTATGGCTGTCAAACAGTTTAGAAAAAAGAAATCTGAAGAACACAGTATAATAACCAAGTATATAACTATTTTAAACTGGCTTTTAAACAGAACTTACAGAAAGATACTTTTTTTATCTTCAGTATTTTTTATATTTTTAGTAAGTCTTGGGTTGATTTTTTCTGGAATCATTAAAGTAGAAATGTTTGGAAATGAAGATTTTCCAACATTTTATGTCTCAATTGAAACCCCTTCTGGAAGTACACTAGAGCAAACAAAGGAGATTCAAACAATTGTGGAAAACAATTTATTAGAACTAGAAGAAATAAAAAGTTTTGTTTCTTTTGTGGGACATTCTGGAGTTGATATGTACAGCTTTGGACCTGTAAGTGCTGATGTGGGAACTCCTAATAATGGAAGAATAATTGTTGAATTGTTTGATGCTAAAGATAGAGAGAGAACAAGCATGGAGGTGGCAAGTGAAGTAAGACAAAGAGTAAAAGAAATACCTGGAGCTCAAATAAGAGTTCAGGAAATAGAAATGGCTGGGGGTTTTGGAGCTCCAGTTTATATTATGGTTCTAGGAGAAAGCTTAGAGGATATGGAAAATACAGCAAGAGACTTTGAAGGAATACTTGCAAGCTTAGAAGGTGTCACAGGAATAAGAACTAGTATGGGGGTACCTGCACCTGAGATCCAAATAATAGTTGATAAAAATAAAGCTGCATCAGTAGGTCTTGATAATTTATCAATTGCACTTTCCATACGAAATGCATTGCATGGTATTGAAGCATCAAAATATAGAGTTAATCAGGATGAATATAATATTATAATAAAAACAGATGAAGGTGAATTTAATAGTGTACATGATATAGAAAAAATCAATTTCTATTCTCCTACTGGTAGTGTAATACCTTTTACACAAATTGCTTCTAAAGTAGAAGGAGAAAGCAATCGTACAATTCTTCATAGGGACGGTAAAAGATATATAAGTGTTACTTCCGGAGTTGAAGGAAATTATACTGCTTCAGAGGTACTAGGAATGTTTAATGATGCAATCAAAGATTATAATTATCCTGAAGGAGTAACTATTCAGATTGGTGGTGAAATGGAACAATTAGAAGAATCTTTTGAAGAAATGATGATGAACATGGTTATTGCATTAATACTTGTTTTTATTATCTTGACTATACAGTTTAACTCTATGGCTCAGCCCTTTATTATACTTCTTACAGTTCCACTTTCTTTAATTGGAGTAATAGCAGGACTCTTTATTACAGGAAATAATTTTGGATTTCTATCATTTGTAGGTGTTGTTGCTTTAGTTGGAATAGCCGTTAATGATGCTATTGTTCTTATTGATTATATTAATTATTTAAGAAAAATAGGCTATGATATGAAGGAGGCAATTGTAAAGACAGGTGTTACAAGATTTATTCCTGTTTTTGCAACTACAATAACAACGGCAGGGGGAATATTGCCCATCACCCTTTCAGACCCATTTTTTGCACCATTAGGAGTGACCCTTATCGCAGGTCTTTGTATGGCTACAGTTTTGACACTTGTTATAGTACCAACTGTATATTCAATTGTTGAAGGTACCAAGTTTAAGTTTAGAAGTGTAAAAGAAGTTAAAAGCTACTCATAGGTAGGGCAAATATTTAGAATACAGGAGTCAGAAGATATAACTGTTTAAAAAATTAAATAAAACTATTCTGTCTCCTACTCCTGAATTCTGAATTTTAAAAAAAAATTTTAAAAACTATTGACACATAAATAAGCCTTTGATAAAATATTATCGAGTAGAGCAAATGAAAATCATTTTCAGTATTTTGACATATTAAATAAATATCTGCTTTTTTAAAAAAAAGCAGCATTTTTTTAAAGTTGTATTGATAATGAATATCAATACTTGTTAATTCATAAGATTAATATATAATTCATAACAAAAACAATTATATTTACCGGTAATGAAAGGTGGAGAGAGAATTGTTAAATCAAGAAGATCCGGTATGTGAAAAAATCATTGAGCTTTATGAGGAACTTTTGAAACACGATGGATTTGGAAAAATGTCTTTAGAAATTAACATTTTAAAAAGAGGGCAGAAAGAAGTTATTATTCACTGTGGAAAGCAGTACAGATTTGTAGTAGATCATCCAGGGAAGCTTGAAAACCAGAAGACAGGATGACAAAATAATTTTTTAAGGAAACGGGGAGAAAAGAGTTTAAAAATTAGAGGGGCATAAAGCTAGAGAGTTCCTTTAAATAATAAGTACATATCGCAGCGGAAGCTGCAATCATAGTAGTTATGCAGGCTGATATAAAAAGTTTTAAAAGACTTTTTGAGAAAAATAGTGTATTAAATAATAAAAAGAAATGGTTCTGTGGGTGAACACTTCTAACAAAGTAACAAGTTTTATAAAAGAAGTGTTATTTTTATGCTTAATACTAAAATTCAATATAATATTTAAAGATTACAAATTTAAAACTATAAAGAATACTCCATGGTAAATCTATCCTCAAACACATACAAGAAGGATACATCCTTCTTGTATGTGTACATTATTAAAAAGCATGTATTAAAAAAGAAGAAAAATATATTTTCCATTAGGGAGTGACTAATTTATGAAAATACAAATATCAAATAGAAGAAAGGATTTTTTAAGAGCTTTAGTTTTGATAGCCTTATTTCTTTTGGTAGTTTGTCTTTTTATAAATGCAATGTTTTCAATAGTGTAGTTTTGTACAATGATAAACACAAGCCTACATCTTCTAATTTTTTAGAAGAATAGTATATAAAAGTGAAGGAGATAGAGATTTATGAAAAAAGTAGCAGTAATATTTTGGAGTGGAACTGGAAATACAGAAAAAATGGCAGAAGCTGTTGCAGAAGGAGCAAGAGAAGCAGGAGCTGAAGTTAAGCTATTACCGGTAGAAAAAGCAACTAAAGATGATGTATTAAGTGCTGATGCATTAGCTTTAGGATGCCCTTCAATGGGAGCAGAAGTTTTAGAAGAGGAAGAAATGGAACCTTTTGTGGAGGAAATTGAAAAAGAAAACATCAAAGACAAACCAATGATTCTATTTGGTTCCTATGACTGGGGCGACGGTCAATGGATGAAGGATTGGGAAGAGAGAATGAAAAGTGCTGGAGTAAATCTATTAGACGATGGATTAATAGTTCAAAATACTCCTGATGATTTTGGATTAAATCTTTGTAAGGAATTAGGCAAAAAAACTGTTTAACCTAACTGAGATTAAAAAAAGTGTACATAAAAAAACAGCTTTTCGAACTTACTGTTTCTAAAGTTAAAGAGTTAGCTTCAGGTATATTAAATATCTATCTGAAGCTATATTTTAAATTTGATACGTTTTCTATAAGTAGTATGAGTAAATAAAAAAAAATCTTTGAAAAAAATATGCCAATCAATGTAATACTTCAAGTATTCTAAAACACAAATTTTAGGAGGTAAAAACTATAATGGAACTTTTAAATAAAGAAAATGGGGAGCATATTTGCACAAGTCTTAAGACAGCCTACACCTTCTGCTCTAGGCTTAAAGGACTTATGTTTACAAAAGATCTACCTAAAGGGCATGGATTACATATAAAGCCCTGTAATTCTATCCATACATTTTTCATGAAATATCCTTTAGATGTTATATATTTAGACGGCAATGATAAAATTGTTGCTTTAGATCAAAATGTGCTTCCCGGACGTATAGGGAAGTACCACAAAAATGCTGTTTCTGTAGTAGAATTGCCTGTTGGAACTATAAAAAAAGCTAAAGTTGAAGTAGGACAATTTATAATAATTAAAAAAGAAGAGTTAATTACATGCAAACAATAAAAAAAATTATAATTTATTCAGTATATATACTTTTAATTTTAGCGTTACCAATAGGCATGTATGATAAAAGTAATGCGTTCTATAATACAGAATTTAATACAGCAACACAAATTAGCAATAGACAGAATAATTACAAAGATGCATATTATGAACACTTAAAGGATTTAGTAAATATAAAAACACCTTCACAAGCCCATTTGAATATCAATGGTAATGTGAGGCATATCAATAGAGAAGCTTTACTTATTGATATAGACGGTGATGGGGTACCTGAACTTATAACAAATATAAGTTTTATACTTGATAGTTTTAATACTCGTATTCACAATAAACTTACAATACTTAAATTTAACAATGGAATAATTGAAACTCTATACAGTGAAGAAGGTTGGAATAATGAAGAAGGATGTAATGATATATATTTAGCTAAAGATATAAGCACTGGAGAGTTTTATATAATAAAAATTGATATTGGCTATGGGCAATATATCTATGAGCACTTAGAGATTATAAAGATTGATAGTAGAGATATTGAGCCATTAAGAAAGTACTCTTTTATACTTCATGATAATGAGGAGTATTATATTGATGATATAAAGGTAAGCGAAGACATATATATAGATAGCATAAAAAAAGAACAACTACACAGAATCAAAAGAATCCGGCTAGATTCTTTAAGTCATACAGATAAAAGCATACAAAAAGTATTAAACAGTTTTAACAGTAATCAAATTGACTTTAATTCATTACCACAAAAAATATATACAGTTAAAGACTCTAGAAATTTCCTTGGCGTAAATTTAAATAATATAGACTATGATGTAGATAAGCCTGATATAGTAAATGTATATCCTAATGGAGAAATTGCAGGACTAAGTGAGGGAGTTGCAAATTTACAACTTATAATCAATAATGTTGAAGTAGTTATACCTATCATAGTAAAACCAAAACTTGAAATTGATTATGGAAAAATACGTGAAGGAAAAAAGATTAGTGGTATTTTAGAGTACTTAAAAGAGCTTGTCACTTCATCAGAACCCTTTTATTTTCAAGATAATGATACCCTTATTGAAATTGTAAGGTTTATTAATGAAGGTATTAAAAACACTTCAATAAAACCTGTTGGTGGATCTTCAAATACAGTATATATTACAGAAAAAGAGATTAAACCATCTATAATGGAAATAGAAAGGGTGATAAGAGAAATTGAAGCTTTTTTAGAATTACATAAAATAAAGCTTCCAAGAGAGATTTCTACAACAATTACTTTAGAAGCAAGAAGAATAACACAAAATAAACATGTATTTTTAAACTTAGACAAATCTATATTGAAAGAAACAGTCAATATAAATTACATAAACATAATTCTTGGTAAATTAATGATTACTCTAGAGGTTAATTCTCTAGAAAAAGAATTTAAAAGCAAAGATGAGGTATACATAGAAATAAAACCTAAAGATAATTCTTATGAAATAATTTTTACAGATAAAGAGGGCAATAAATTAAAAGCTTTAGAAAACAATATAAATGTTTGCCTGCCTGTAGAAAATGAAAATCCAGACTTTAGCGTAGTATTTTTAAATACAGGAACTAACATAGAGCAAATTGGAGGACAATATGACTCTTATAATAATGTAATATCTTTTCAAACAAGGCTTTCAGGAAATTACTATATTGTTGAAAATATGAAGAGCTATAGGGATATAGAGCATTTAAGTGGAGAAATGCAAGAGGCCATTATATTTATGACATCAAAAGGATATATGATTGATAGATGTGATAATATATTTGATCCTGACACTGAAATTACCCGAGAAGAGTTTGCAGCACTTTTGATAAGTACTTTTTATATGTTAGACAGGACATTAACCTCATCTTTTTCTGATGTAAACAAAGAGAATGAGTTTTATGATTATATAGCATCATCAGAAAAACAAGGAATTATATCAGGATACCCTGACAATACATTTAGAGGAGATCAGTTAATTAATAAGGAGCAAATGATTTTAATATGTGCAAAGGCACTTCATGAAAAGAAACAGTATTTATATCCTGAGAATCCAAATGAGTATTTAAATTATATAGATGTAAAGGATATATCCTTATGGGCAACAAAAGAAATTGCACTGGCTATAAGAGAGGGTTTAATAGTAATTCCTTATGATGGAATGCTTAATCCAAAAGATACAATGTCAAGAGGAGAAGCTGCTTTAATGGTATATAAATTATTTCAGCTTCTTTATGAAGTAAGCCCAGCCGTACCTGATGAGCAATCTGATTCTAAAAGCATTGTTAATTTAAGGCTGTTAATTATATTATTAGGCATAGGATTAGGGTTATGGCTTATAAAAATTCAATTGAGCCAAAACACATGCCGAGAAATTTAGGGACGGTTCTTGAATTGAATATGTTGAATATACGAAAACTATGATTTTTTAATATAGGAAGCATAACATAATCATGTATCAATATAGCAGGATATAAAGTATTTTCTAGTAAGTCTATATTTAAATTACTACATTGTACATATTGAGAATACAAGCAGATACATTTCCAATATCGCAACCAAGGCTTTCAGCAAAGGATCAAAATGGCAATTCTTATGTAGTTGAAACTAACTAGGTACAATGAACTTTTATGATTTTCATGCAGAGATTTCTTAAAAAAGCATAAGTTCAGCAGATGAGACATATCTGCTGAGCTTATGTTTTTTTTAAATAAGAAACAAAAGAACCATACCTATGTTATGTAAGACTTTATTACTACTTGCTAGGTAGTATGACGGATATTACTAAAAGAAAATTTTTGGTATAATTTAATAAAGGAGTGATGTTTATGTATAAAACATTACACATATTAAAAAGTAAAAAAGGTAGTACAATAGTAGTTTTCGCATTTGCAATGACTTTTTTATTGGGTATTTGTGCGTTAGTAGTAGATTTAGGAATGGTTGTTTACCAGAAGAATATAATAAGAAATGCTGTAGATGCAGCAGTTTTAGCTGGTGCACAAGAGTTAGTCTATAATAATAGCAATGCAAAAAACATAGCTAATGAATATTTAGAAAAGAATGGTATTGACAGTAATGATGCTGAGATAATTTTATCAGACTCAAATACAAAAATTCGTATTACAGTAAATAAAGAAGTAAAATATTATTTTGCAAAGATTTTAGGATTTGACCAAGAAAATCTGGTAGTAAGTGGTTCTGCAATATGTGCGCCTGTCTCTGGAGTATATAAGGGTATAAGACCCTTTGCAATAGCCCATCAGACTTTATATTTTGGTGAAACCTATATACTAAAAGAAGGAGCAGGAGGTGACATCAATGGTAATTTCGCTGCTCTTGCCTTAGGTGGCACTGGTGCTAGTAATTATAGGGGAAATATTATAGAAGGATATAACGCACATTTAAAAGTAGGTGATTATATTTCTACGGAAACTGGAAATATGAGCGGTCCTACTTTTCAAGGTGTCAATACTCTCTTAAATCAATGTGATAATTTCCCACCATGTACTTTCGATAATTATGACACAAAATGTCCGAGGGTAATAACTGTAATTATAGTAGAAACTCTCGATGTTAATGGTAGACAACCAGTTAAAATAACAGGCTTTGCAAAATTCTTTTTAGAAGGTGTACAAGGTCATGGTAACGAGTCTATAGTAACAGGCAAATTTATTCAAACAATTATGGAGGGTGACATAAGTTATACACAAACTGATTATGGAATTAAAGGAATAAAGCTTATTGAATAAATACATATTTAACTTTTTTTTAGTCATTACGAATTACATAAAGTGATTCCTTTTTAACTTTGATACGGTTAAGCTTACTTAATTAATCTACTCCTTTAATATATATTTTGTAGCTCTGCTCAAGCCTGTTTTTAGAATCAAAAACTGCAACCTTGATATCAGAACCAGTCATGCCATAGTCTCTATGAATAATAGCATTTACTATTGATTCACGAAGTGCTTCAGGAGGAATTTCATTTTCGTCAATACGGGTAATGAAATCCTTACCAACAATACCATTTAGATTTATATTAGCCAGTAAAAATTTCATTGTATTATCTAGTTGGTCGAAAAGATCTCCTCTAAACTCTTTGCGATCAATAAAAATATCCATAGTATCGCCCTTAAATCTTGCGCCTTAATTTGTACATGTTCAACAGACACCTAGAAAAATAGGTATTGCATTTGTCATTCTAACAGTGTTTCCCTCATTCCTCAGTAGCTTTAAATTTAATAAGTCTTTTTTACTAAAGAAATAAAAGAACCGGCAGACTGTTTCCCTCTGTTTCGTAAGGGGGGGAGGGGCTTTTAAAAAAAATTAAAAAAAGTTTTAAAAAAGTGTTGACAGGTTTTTAGATTGATGGTAATATATTCACAGATGAAAACAATTATCAATAGCAGCAAATGAATGCACTATAGATAAAGAGATGGAGTTAATGGTATCACGAGGATACAAAATGAAAAATAAAAAGACAATGATTGAATGTTTTGAGTAAATTATTTTTCGTAAAAATTCCAATCAATATCAATTTAATAAGGTAGGAAGGCGATTCTGTGGGTGAATCCTTCTAAAGAAATGTTTGTATATTTCTTAGGAAGGATTTTTTAGTTGTGTAGAATCAAAGCCTGATGTTTGCTAAGTAAGTACATAAAAGTGCCAATCAATTAATCCTGCTGTTGATTTGGAGCTGGTTGTTCAACCATACAAGGTGATCCCGAGGTCTAGGAGGTGCACATCCGAAGAGAGTTTGTGGGTAACTAATGGCGGGAACCATGCAACAAGCTAATGAAAGTAGGAAAATAAAAAATAATATATTTAAAATACGAAAGGGGTAAATCGTAATGATATTACAAAAAATTAAAGGATTATTTATTGAAGAAGAAGGTCAAGGTCTAGTTGAGTACGGAGTAGTTGTGGGTGTTGTAGCAGCACTAGCAATCGTAGCAGCAGTGATTTTCAGAGCAGAGTTAACAGCAGTGTGGACGGCAACTGCAGACGGTGTGCATGAAGGACATGAGTTCATCGAAGATACTGTAGAAGCGGTTATGGATGCAGAGTATGATGATATCTGGTCAGACGATGGATTGTTAGGACGTACTTGCGATGGATCAGAAGCAGCGTTTGAATTTTTTACAAGAGACTAATCCCAGACTAAAAACAACAATATAAAGCAGACATAAATTAGGGCCATCCTTAATGGGTGGTCCTAATATAAATATTTATGGAGTTGAATATATGTGAAAGTATTATTTAGATTAAAAAACCTATGGTTAAAAGAAAAGGGGCAGAGTATTGTAGAATACGGACTTTTAGTGGGGCTTTCCTCGGTAATAGGGGTAATTGCTGTAACGATATTTCGAGAAAAGCTTGAAGAGTTATTTATAAAATTGGTGGAAGTCTTAAGTTTGTAAGGGGTTGAAAGGCTATGAAATTGTTGCTGAAATTAAAAGAGCTATGTCTTAAAGAAGACGCACAAAATATTGTAGAGTATGGGCTTATTGTGGGGCTTGCTTCAGTAATGGGAGTGCTTGCTGTAACAATATTCAGAGGAGAAATTACAGCTTTAATAATAAAAGTTGCAGATGCCATATCTGCTGGAAGTTCTAGAATCGATGAAATGATAGATGCATTAGGAAATATAGATGATTTAATAGATTGAGTGGTTAGTTCTATGGAGGGAAAATGAAAATGATAGAAATAATAGATATCATATTAATAGGCATTATTGTTGTATGTATTATTACAGACTTGAAAAATAGAAAAATTTATAATAAAGTAATTTATCCAACCTTTATATTTGCAATCACATATCACTTTATAACAGGGGGATGGAATGAACTAATGCATTCACTCATTGGAACCTTAGTTGGATTGGCACTACTTTTTATACCATATTACTTTAATAAATTTGGAGCAGGGGATATAAAACTCCTTGCATTGGTTGGTGCCTTAAAGGGACCTGGTTTTGTGTTTCATACAGGTATTTATATGGGTGTAATAGGAGCTATTATTGCTTTATGCTATGTTGTTTTAAGCTTTGGTGGACCATTTAAAATACTAAGTGCAATCCTTACAACCACTATGTATAGAAAAAGACCTCAAAAATTAAAAGACTTAATGAAGTCAAAGATGCCTTACGCAATTCCAATTTGTGGAGGAGCCCTTTTTTGTCTGCTGTTTGAGGGGTATCGTTTATGGTGAAAAGTGAAGCAGGTCAATCCATAGTAGAGTTTGCATTGGTGTTACCTGTAGCTATTTTATTGATTTTTGGGATTGTAGATATGGGTCGTTTGATTGTTACACATTTGCATTTAGAGCATAATTCTCAACAAGTGGTGAGATTGGCAGGTTGGGGGGATAAGAGTCAAGAAGAGTTAGAAGAATTTGCACAAGAGATTATGAGTATTGGAAACCCTGAGAATCTACAGGTAATTCTAGAGGAAAAAGAAGGACAGCCAGGAGATGCTGGGACTTATGCAGTAGTAACATTAAATTATAATTTTAAGTTTATTACACCCTTTTTATCTACTGCCTATGGAGAGCATGAGGTAAAGTCAAAGTCAATTATCCGAGTAGAAAATAATGGGGGATGATGAATAGGTAGGTGCTTTTAGTGATGAAAATAATTAAAACTTTACATAAAAATGAGCAGGGTAGTATTTTGGTCTTGATGTCTTTTTTCATAGTCATATTTTGTTTGTTTATGGCTGTGTTTTTTGATGCAGGATTTCTTTATATGCAAAAAAGCCGAGTTCAAAAAATAGCTAATGTGGCTGCTCTTTCAGGGATTCAGGTAATAGATGATGGAGTAGATGCAGTAGAAAATGTGATAGAACACATAGTGAGGGAGCATGGAGAGAATTTAAGTGACGAAAATTCAAGCATTACAATAGTAATAAACATTAATGACGATGAAGTAGATGTAACACTTAGTAAAGAAATATCATTAGGATTAAGCAGATTGATTGTAAATCAAGGAAGTAAAACCATAGATGTTAATGCAAAAGCTAAAAATGGCGGTCATGGCGCTATCCTAATAGAATAAATTTAGAGATTAATGGATTGAGGGGAGATAAAAAATGCATAAAAAAAAGCTGATATTTTTAGCAGGGTTAATGGGTATATTAATGACCTTTATAATTTTCCTTGCTTTTACACGTATATCGTTAAGGTCAAAGGCAACAGTAGCCCAAAGACCTGTAGTGGTGGCTTTACAGGGTATAAGGCAGTATGACAGGATTACTCAACAAAATGTAGGAATTGTAATGATGCCAGAGGAAGTAGTGCATCCTGCTGCACCAAGTAGCTTAAGAGATGTGGTAGGTAAATTTGCAGGGGCAGATCTAATAAGGGATGAGGTTATATTATCTCATCGAATTATGACTGAGCAGCAGATAAAAATGCCCATTTCTTATATGGTACAGGATAATTATAGAGCTGCTTCAGTAAAAGTGGACTATATTGATGCCATTTCACACTCTATAAAACCAGGAGATTATGTAGATGTGATTTTTATAAAAGACCCTGATGATGATGAATATCAAGAAGTGAGTATTCTAATTAGAAGAGTCCGTGTACTTCATGTGGCATGGGATCAGGATAAAACAGAAGAAGATAGTGGACAAAGAAGAAGACAAGAGGATAGATTTGTCACTTTACAAGTTAGTCAGAATGATTTGATGAAACTAGTAAACGCTCAGGTGACAGGTAAACTTCAACTGGTCATTCACGGAATTGGAAATAATATGACAGAAGAAATCAGTTTAGTTGATGAGCTTGAACAAGAACAAGTAGTAGAAGTAAATGAAGAGCAGTCAGATGAAATAAGTGATGAACAGCCAATTGATGACTCAGAAAGGACTGCGGAAGATGAGTAAGACCGAAAGTTTTAAAAAATATACACCCCTTGAAGAAAAGGGAAAAGGTGAAATGGTTGTGATATGCAGTGCTAAGGGAGGAGTAGGAAAAACCGTTGTTTCAACAAATTTAGCAGTGGCTCTATCAAAGAAAAAATACAAGGTGGCGCTTTTAGATGGAGACTTTCAGTTTGGAGACTTGAATGTAGCACTAAATGTAATACCCAACTTTACTATTAAAGAAGCAGCAGAAGGACTTCAGTTTTTAGATGAAAGTACTATAAATACTTATTTAACATCCCACTTAAGTGGTATAAAGCTACTTGCAGCACCTGAAGCTCCTGAATATGCAGACCTTATAACTCCTGTTGCGTTAAAAAAGATTTATAGTGTATTACTTGAAGAATATGACTTTGTTATTGTAGATACAGGAGTAGGTCTAGAAGAAAAGACTTTACAAATAATAGAAGATGCACATCATATATGGATTATGAGTAATTTAGATATTACCTCCATTAAAAATACAAGACTTATGCTTGATACTTTAGAAAAGCTTCAGTTAGGTGGAAAATCAAAGTTGATTATTAATAATACATCGGAAGTAGTTATAGTTGGAGAAAAAGAGGCAGAGGACAGTATAGGAAAATCTATTTTTTCCTCTTTGCCCTATGATGATAAGACTGTTACCCAGTCTATAAATTATGGAACTCCCTTTGTATTAGACTCAAATTATAAAAAAAGCATTATAACTAAAAGAGTGATGAATCTAGCAACCTATATAAGTGGTAAGTCAAATGTTGATTTAAAGGAAAACATACAGAGCTCAAAATTGAGCTTCTTTACTGATAAAATAAAGAAAATGACAGCAAGGAGTGATATTAATGAATCTATTACAGAGAATAGAAAATAAAGCAAAGGAAAAAGAAATGTCTGTTTTAAATTCAGGCACAAAACCCCAAGACAATAATATAGTGAGTGAGCCTTTAGCCAATCAAGCTAAAAAAACAAAGTTATTAGATACTCAATCCGAATTATACACTATCAAGTACAGTGAATTTAAAGACAGGATTTATAAAAGAATACTAGTAGAGCTACGGAGTAAACCAGTAGAAGAAGTTATACCCCTTGTTGATGAAGTTGCTCTGGAGATTCTTTCAAATAATGAAGAGTATAAAGAAGTTGAAAGAGATAAATTGGTAAATGAAATTATAAATGATTTAGAAGGATTTGGGCCCATTAATCCTCTGTTACTTGATCATGACATAAATGAAATAATGGTAAATGGTCCATATCAGGTCTATGTGGAGCGAAAAGGTAAAATAGAGATGACAGATGTCAAGTTTCGAAATGATGAACATGTACTAAATGTAATTGACAAAATTGTTGCTCCTATAGGTAGAAGAATTGATGAGAGTAGCCCCATGGTAGACGCAAGACTTCCTGATGGATCAAGGGTAAATGCCATTATATCACCACTTGCATTAGACGGTCCTACCATTACCATTAGAAAGTTTTCAAAAATACCCTTTGAAATTGACGATCTCATTCGATTTGGCACCTTAAATGGAAATGTGGCAAGATTTTTAGAGGCATGTGTAAAGGCAAGGTTAAATGTTTTTGTAAGCGGAGGTACAGGTTCAGGAAAGACCACAACTTTAAACGTACTTTCGTCTTTTATTCCAAGTGAAGAAAGGATTGTTACAATAGAGGACTCTGCTGAGTTGCAATTGTCTCAGGAGCATGTCATAAGACTAGAATCCCGTCCTGCAAATATAGAGGGAAGGGGTGAAATAACCATAAGGGATTTGGTGAAAAACTCCCTTAGAATGAGACCTGAGAGAATAATTGTAGGGGAAGTAAGGGGAGCTGAAGCATTAGATATGCTACAGGCAATGAATACTGGACATGATGGTTCATTGGCTACCGGTCACTCCAACAGTCCAAGGGATATGATTGCCAGACTTGAAACTATGGTATTGATGGCTGGATATGATCTGCCCATTCGAGCTATAAGAGAGCAAATTGCAGGGGCTCTGGATTTAATCATTCAACAGACCCGCTGTAAAGACGGAGTGAGAAGAATTACAAATGTCACAGAAGTGCAGGGAATGGAAGGAGATGTCATAGTTTTGCAGGATATTTTTACTTTTGATCATGAAAGTATAGACAGTTCTGGAAAGGTGGCGGGCAAGCTCCTGCCCAATGGAATTGTTCCTGGGTTTTATCCTTTATTTGAAAGATCAGGAATTGATCTTCCAACAGGCATTTTTGATTACCTATGTATTTCCTAACAGATTTTACTATTGTATTTCAGGCTCCATGGAGCTATATTATTTAGAATTGACTAAATATAAGTTCTAATATTATTCATTATAGATCTTATTTATTGACAGATAAGGGCTGTGAAAAGTGAAAGCAATATTTTAGCTAATCCTTAAATGCTTTAAATAATGAATGTTTAAAAATACTCTGAGTAGGTGAGAGAATTGAGTAAGTTACAGATTTTGACTATGTTTTTAATAATATTTTTTATTATGTCTGCTTTTTGTATGCTTATATTAAAAGCAATAATAGTTGATGGTAAAAAAAAGCAAACTCCAATAAAGGTTAAAGGAGATGTGAAAAAACCATTATACAGTGCCAATAAAGGGATGAATAACATTAAACAAAAGATCAGGTATGACGTATTAACTCCAGAAAGAATAAATGTTTTAGACTTAATGTTGGTTCGAGCGGGAGTAAAGCTAAGGCCTGAGGAATTCTTTATTATTAATTGGGCTTGTTTACTTTTTACAGTGATTGTTCTATTCCTTATTACAAGATTTATTCTTATTTTACCTATTGCAGCTCTTGTAGGATACTTTACTCCATTATTTATTATACAAGCAAAGAAAGACACTAGGCTTAAAAAATTTCACAAAGAACTTCCAAATTTACTTACCATGTTAATTGGTTCATTAAGATCGGGATTTAGCTTTATGCAGGCTCTTACAGCAGTGGCAGATGATTCAGAAGAAGTTATGAAAGAAGAATTAAATATTGTTATTAAGGAGCTTAAGATTGGAAGAGGAATGGAGGAGGTTTTTGACGAGTGGTATCAGAGAGTTCCCATTGAAGATTTAAATTTGATGCTTCATGCAGTTGTAATTCAAAAGGAAACTGGTGGAAACCTGACTACTATTTTAGAATCTATTTTAAATACCATAAAGGAAAAAATAAGTCTACATAGAAAATTATCAGCCCTAACGGCACAAGGAAAGATATCAGGTATTATTATGACAGTACTTCCTATTGTAATAGGAATACTTAGTTATTTAGTAGACCGGGAGCATGCATCGATTATGTTTACCCATCCATTAGGTAAATTAATGCTTGCTTCTAGTGTAAGTGGAATGGTTGCGTGTTTTTTTATTATGCGTAAAATGACGAGAATGGAGGTGTAAAGATGATATATTTTTTATTTTTTGCAGTAATCAGCTTATGTGTTTATTTTCTTTTAATGTTCCTTTATGAACCAAGAGAACTTGTAAGGAAAAGATTATCTTTGTATGTAAAGAAAAAGCCTTTGAATATAGGCAAAAAATCTTTATCAGTAAGTGTCAGAGAAAAAGGCTTTAGAGAAAGAATTATAAAGCCCCGCTGGAATAAACTAAAAAACAAATATGAAAATCTAACCTCAGAAAAAAACCTGATTAAGGTGGAAAGGATGTTGATACAGGCTGGTTCACCTTTAAGAATTACAGCATTAGATTATAGACTTATTCAATATGGACTATTTATTTCTTTTCCTTTTGCAGCTTTTTTGTTTTCAGTTGTAGTAAGACTTAACATTAAATTTTCATTTTTATGTATAGTATTAAGTTTATTAATAGCATTTGTAATTCCAAGGTTTTGTGTAAAAAGGTGTATTAGAAATAGAAATAATAAAGCTTTAAAGGAACTACCCGATATATTGGACTTAATTAATGTTTCTTTGGAAGCAGGTCTTGGATTTGATGCATCCATTAAAAAAGTAGTTGATAAAAAGACAGGTGTTTTGGCACAGGCACTTAGGGATTGTCTTGAAGCCATGAGATTTGGTAAGACAAGGAAAGAAGCGTTAATTGAAATGGCAGAGAGTTTTCAGTTGGAAGAATTAAAATCATTGGTAAAAAGCATACTTCAAGGAGAGCGGTTTGGTATTAGCATGGTACAGGTCTTAAATGCACAGGTCATTGATATGAGAGAAAAAAGAAGGACATGGGCAGAAGAAAAAGCTATGAAGGTCCCCGTCAAAATGATTTTTCCAATTGTGTTTTTTGTTTTCCCAAGCCTTTTTATAATAACATTGGGACCTTCTGTGCTTCAACTATTATCAGGCCCAGGGCTATAACTAATTAAAGTAGTAGGATAAAGCAATCATTGAAGTATTCCATACTACAATTAAACCCATTGCTATGGAAATATACTTAAACGTTTTTAATGTCATTTTAAAATTTCTACCAGCTAAGAATTTTAGCAACACAAATACAATCAGAGGGCTTAAAAATAATTTAAGAAGGATACCTTCCCAGGAAGTAATAATAGGAGCCAATACGGGATTAACTTCTGATGCACCTAATGAAAGACCATAATAAGTTGTAATTAGGTCAAGGCATATTAGTATATACAAAATATAAAAACGCTCTTTGAAAACATATCTTTGAACATTAGTTAACATTGTACACACCTCCATTATTAGTATTATAATATTATTCCCTTACTAGTCAGATTTAAACATAAGCCCAACCTCCCTGTTATATTTTTCATTATTATATATCGGCAACTTTTGGTTTTAGTTAACGAAACAGTCTGCCGTCCCTGCGTTTCCCCTGCGTTTCGGAGGTAAAGGTTATGAAAAGCGTGTTTTTGATAGATGGCGATAATGAATTAACTAATGGATTGACTGGTATAGAAATGCTCTGTGAAGAGGATACCGTTTTGATTTTTTAGAGTTAAGGTATACAACTTACAAAAGCAAAACGAAGTTGTTCAGGCAGTAAAGCAAACATTCAGTTTATTGAAAGTGTAAAAGTGGGCAAAAATTCTGTTGACTTTCAAATTGTAGCAGAATTAGGAGTTTTAATGGATAATCATCTTAAGCAAATATTTTTAGGTCAGGACAAGTCAGAAGATAAGCCCATTGCAGAAAAGAAAAGAATCAATAAGACAAATGGTTAATCAGTTATTCACATCTATTTATTATCATATTAATCATATGTATATAGAAAAGATAAAAATTTAAACATTTTCGGCTCTACCAGTAAAATAAAATTCCAAGTTTATTTTGCTAAACTTTAAATCAACATTAATTTTTTTCTGTTTTTAAAATGTACATCTACAAAGAAAAGCGTATTAATGTGTTTTAATGTTTTAAATTATGGGAAAGAAGAAAATAAGGATCAAGTGTAAAGGAGTATAAAAATGAATATTACAGATAAAAAAGTTTTAAGTTTTATCCATTCAGATTTTGAAGATCTTGAATTTTGGTATCCAGTTTTAAGACTTACAGAAGAAGGTGTTAAAGTTTATATTGCAGGTGAAAAAGCTAATGAGACCTATATTGGTAAATATGGGGTTCCTGCTGTATCAGACATTGACTTTAATGAAATAAATCCTGATGACTATGATGGTCTGCTTGTTCCTGGAGGATGGGCTCCAGATAAACTAAGACGCTTTCCTAAAGTTTTAGAAGTTGTTAGAGAAATAAACAGACAAAATAAGCCAATTGGTCATATTTGTCATGCAGGATGGGTATTAATATCTGCTGGCATTGTAAAAGGTAAAAAGGTTACCAGTACACCTGGAATAAAAGATGATCTTCAAAACGCTGGTGCTACATGGTTAGATCAACCGGTTGTAGTAGACGGCAACATAGTATCAAGTAGAAAACCAATGGATCTTCCAGCATATATGAAGGCCTACATCAATTTGCTGAAAGAGTGAAACAAAGATCCCTGCGTTTTGTTTTCGGCTTTGATGCATTATGATATACTTAAAGAAAAAGACAGAGGTGATTATTTGGGAATAATTATCGGAAGCTTCATGAAGCCTCTGTCTGTTGTAAAATATCTCTATGAACTCAAATACTGCTGCACGAGCTTCATCACGTGTTTTAAAGTGCGTATCTACAAGCCAGTCATACTTCATTTTACCCAAAAATGATTCCATAGGGGAACTATCCCAACAGTTGCCTTTCCTTGACATACTTCAAACAAAGCTATAATTTTTAACTAAATATTGGTAGTCATTGGAGCAGTACTGAGACCCCCAATCTGAGTTATGCTGAATTCGTCATAACTCAGACTATATCGAAGAAAAAACTATGCAGAAGTTTTTATTCATCCATTGTGGAAGACTTACCTATCACATTTTCTTCGGCAGAGTATTTATACCTAATCAAGAGAGTAAATTGCTTTCCTAACAGCCTCTTGTTTCCATATTTTATAGCTGTCACCGAAATTTGGAGCAGCTTTGTTCATTGCTTCACTCATCATTTCAAGAGTGGCAAATGCATAAAAGCCTGAGGTTGTAGACATACTCTTATGTCCAAGTAGTTGCATGATGAATGGTAAGGGTACACCATTTTTATATAGATCTGAAAGAGGAGTAAAAGGAGCTAATTGTCGTACAAATAGATAATCATTATTAGATTTTGGTCTTTCAGGAGAAAGTTAGATGAAGAAAAATTTTGAACATTAAAATATGGAGATGATTATAAAGATTATATGAAGAAAGTGCCAAGGTATTTTGGATTTTATAGATATTTAAGTAAAAAGGAGATAACCCAATAAAAAACTAAAATTCCTATTGGGTTTTGCTACAAAATACTGAGGGAAATGTTTTCATTTCAAAAATTTATTTTTTAAAATCTCTTGGGTATACTAAATCTATTAAAGGATCATCCAATAATACAAGGCAGGTGATTTTATGACAATTAAGAGTGATTTGGAAAAAGTTGTGGCTTACTGTGAAGCAATAAGAGGAAACTATGCTTTGATGGCCCAGTCAACTGAAGAAAAACAAGCAAAAGAAATGTATAGTAGTATGAAGGCGGATATTGAAAATCACATCCAGTTTCTTACTGAAAGATTGGAGTATCTCAGTGAAAATAATGACTTAATCAAAAGTAATTAGTCTTTAGAAATTATAAGATTAATTTATGAAGGAGATCTGTCTTTATATGCTGAGTTTAAATAATAAATTCTTTAACTCTACTATAAAAGCTAAATATATTACATTTTTTTCAACTTTTCTTAAGTGGGTGGTTTGGGGGAGCATAATAGGTATAGTTGTAGGCTCAATGTCAGCATTTCTTCTAAAACTTAATGATTTCCTTACAGATACAAGGGAGGCAAATCCTTATTTGCTGTTTTTTCTTCCATTAGGTGGTATAGTAATAGGCTACATCTACATGTATTATGGCAAGGGTTCACGTAAAGGAAACGATTTGATTATTGGTCATATTCATCACGGACAGGGAGAGATTCCTTTAAGAACAGGACCTATTGTATTCTTGTGTACATTTATTACTCATCTTTTTGGTGGTTCGACGGGAAGAGAAGGTGCAGCTATACAGATGGGAGCAAGTATATCTGAGGGAGTTAACAGGTTGTTTAAAGTTAACAAAATTGATAGAAGAATTCTAATAATAAGTGGAATAAGCGGAGGATTTGGCTCAGCTTTTGGAACTCCCTTAGCAGGAACAATTTTTGGAATGGAGGTTATCTCTATTGGAAAAACCAAATATGAAGCATTGGTTCCTTGTCTTGTATCTAGCTTTGTTGGACATTTTGTGGCAACAGCATGGGGAGTTGAACATGAACATTTTATTATAAAAAATATGCCTGATATTAATTCAATTAATTTTATGAAAGTTGTTGGTTTATCAATTGTTTTTGGATTTGCTAGCGTTTTATACAGTCAGCTTAGACATGAAATAAAAAGTTTTTGTGATAAACACTTAAAGAATCTTATGTTAAGAGCGTTTGTAGGAGGAGTTATTATAATAATACTTACCTATATCATAGGCTCTAGAGATTATCTTGGACGTGGTTTACCAATGGTTGAAAGAGCATTTACGGGAAATGTTCCTCCATTTGCTTTTTTAGGCAAAATTGTCTTCACTGCCATTACAATGGCAACAGGATTTCGAGGTGGTGAAGTAATTCCTCTTTTCTTTGTTGGCTCAACGTTAGGAAATACCTTATCTACTGTAACAGGTTTGTCGCCTTCTTTCCTTGCTGCCATAGGAATGATTGCGGTATTTTGTGGAGCAGCTAATACACCAATATCTGCTTTTATTTTAGGTATTGAAATGTTTGATGGTAAAGGTGCAACTTACTTTTTTGTTGCTTGTATAATCAGTTTCATATTTTCTGGGCATCATGGTATCTATGGTGCACAAAAATTATATGAGCCAAAAAGCAGAATGTTAAATCTCCCAATCGGAAAAACTATTACTTATATAGAAGAAAATAAAAAAGAATAAGCTTTTAAGGAAATAATTGTTGGCAAAACTATATAATAATATTTTATCCTGAAAGGAAAGAAATCTATGTTCTGGGAAATAATAAATTCAAGCATCAGAGTTTTAATTGGATATTTAATGCTTCTTGTATTTACACGTTTAATGGGTAGAAAAATGGTTTCTCAAATAACCTTTTTTGATTTTGTTTTGGCAATAATTATTGGCTCTGTTGTTGCCAATATGGCTGTAAACTTTGAAAGTCCAGTAATATCAGGTGTTACATCCCTTGCTGTTCTGACACTTATGACAGTCCTTTTACAATTTTCAATGCTAAAAAGCCTTTTTTTAAGAAAGCTTATTGATTTTGAATCAATTGTTGTTATTGAAAATGGCAAAATAAATGCAGAAAATTTAAAAAAAACCAGGTTGAGGATAGATAATTTGTTGATGATGTTAAGGGAGCAAAATGCATTTAATGTAGCAGATGTTGAATTTGCAGTGCTTGAAACAGATGGGAAATTATCTGTATTAAAAAAATCCCACAAATTACCCCTAACTCCTGAACACATGAGCATGTCAACACCTTATGTGGGGCTTAGTAAAGATATTATTTTAGATGGAAAAGTTATGTATGAGAATTTGTCAGATGCAAAGTTAGATAAAGAATGGTTATTTAATAAACTAAGAAACAGAAATATTCATAGTATAAGTGAAGTGTTTTATGCGGGCCTTGATACATCTGGCAATCTATACATCTCTTTAATTAATAATACTGAAAAAAACACTAACTATGGTATATAGCAATGTATAGTTCTATTATAAAAATACTTTTCAGAAATAGAATCTTTTAATTTAATGGTGTAGCATTACTATCGCAAACAGGCACATGCCAATATACATTCATTCCCACTTAATGTTTGATCTTATGTTAGTGAGTTTTATCCTCTTAAATCACACATTATCAAAATACCTGCTTAAAAAAATCCCATTTAGGGTATAAGAGTCTACAATTATTTACTTTGGCAGACTGGGGCAAATGCAAATCAGGATAAGAGGGAATAATGTCTCCCTGATCTCTAAGGAGTTTTTGATGTTCCTGGCCTAATATGATATTTTTAAAATCATTAAAAACTTTTAAAGGTACAGTTTTTTTAACTGCTACATAAGATGGAATAGCTATTGCTCCTTCTTTAGGCCATATAGACACAAGATTATCAATACCTGCGCGTTTTGCAAAAATAGTTGGTACAACAGCTGCCATAACCTCCCCGGATCTTACTTTTTGAAAAGCTTGCGCTGGCATTGAAGTAACTATTGCATTAGAAAGAAACTCTTCTGCGGCTTGTTGACCGTAAAGATACCAAATCCCCCTAAAAAGTGACTTGCCGGCAGAATTGTGCATGCCCCCAAAAGCATATTTTTTACTAAATGCCGGGTCTAATAGGTCTTTTAAGCTTAAAGGCATTTTAGTGTCATTTAAAGCCCTTGTGTTAACAACAATTACCAAAGGGATAACAATAAAAGGATAGAAATACCCCGTGGGATGATGAATTGTAGAGTTTAAGAGCTCTTCTCTTGATGGAAGCAATGAAATGTCATTGCGAAATAGTTCATAGAAATTCTTGCAAATACTAGTATCTTGAAAAATATCTAAATCTGTTGAAACAATAATATCCCCTTTGATATCTCCTTTTCTTAAATCATCGATAATTTTGTCTTTCATTGATTGGTTGCGTCCTAAACCATAATATTTAAATTTATATTCATAGTCATTTTGTTTAGATATATTACTTTTAATAAAGTTTTCTTCCATATTACTAAGAAGACAAATGTTATTCCAATACACTGTGTAAGACAAATTCGTCTACCCCCTTTAAAGTTTTTCCTGTTCTAATCAGTTCTCTTGTAATATCAATTTTTTTATTAAAAGCAGCTAGAAATTCGGCAAGTTTTTTTTCATGTTCACTTCTGTCAATAACAGAATAAATACCGCCATTTTGCATAACTATTCTCTTATTACCATGTAGTGCTATTAGTGGATCGTGAGTTATGATTAAAGTGATTTTTTCTTTTTTTGTAAGAAGTGAAAGTGCTTTCACCTTGTCTATACCTGCATTTTCTATTTCGTCTATTAAAATGACCGGAGCCTCATTATTTAATGCTACATCTGAAATCATAAGGGATCTTCCCTGACCTCCACTTAGTCTAGTTAAAACTTCATGGGGTTTTATTTTTTCTCCAGCTAGTTCATTAGCTGTATCAAGAATTTCTTCTGGAGATGTATTTTTATTTTTTGAAGTTTTAAGCTTTTGGCGCATTTTTAAAAATTCTATTACAGGCATATCTAAAATATAGTTCATATTTTGAGATAGGTGAGCAATAAATCCACTTCGATACTCATTACGCAATTTTTCATCAGGCAACTTTCCATCAATGAGAATAATCCTTTTAGTTAGACCCTCACCATTATTTAAAGATTCTATATCTTCTATTAATTGGGTCTTTCCCGACCCGGTTTTACCTACAATAGAATAAACATTACCCCTTTCAAAGGAAATATAGCTTATTTTTTCACTATTTCCATCCTTGTCGTACCCACCTGATACTTGAATCTCATTAAACATATTTTTTAAAACCCCCAATCTAATTTTGCTTTACTCTAAAAAGACATTTTATTTATCATTCCCTGCTGATAATCCTTGCCAATTCGAATTTCACCTACACAATAGGCACAGTTGGCAGACGGCATTGGATATTTTAATTTAGAACCTTCTAAATCTTCTATAGAGTTGGATTTATTGATTATTAAATTTGCCAGTGTTTGTGAACCAAAACCTGAAAGCCCATTAATGCATATTATTTCAGCTGTTGGATTAAGCTTAGATAAATGATAAGACAAAACTTCCCTTTCTGCTTGGGAAATAACATCTGTCTTTGTCATAGAAATAATGTCTGCTGTTGTTACTAAAGGCCCTAATTTTTCAGGACTCTTAATACTGCTCATGGAATCAATTACACATATATTAAGTGTTTTATCTGTAAAAGGTGCGCAGCGATTACACAGGCCTGCAGTTTCAATAAATAAATGAGTACAGCTGTTTTTTGTACTCCACATAAAGATATCTGGAAGATTAGTAGCAAGAAAATGATCAGGACAGATGCTGTCACTTAAACCTTGAATAACAGGTATGTTCATTGATTTATATATCAAATCATCATTGCTTTTAATACAATCAATTTTGCATACAGAAGGCTTTAGACCACAGTGAGTCATATAGCTTATAATATGTAAAAGCATACTGGTTTTTCCCGAAGAAGGGCCTCCACCAATTATTATAGTGTTCATAAAATCATCCTTTCAATAAATAGCTGCGTATTTTTCTTCACTTTTGTATCATACACCAGATAATGATATTCATTATTGACTACTATAATATAATTATATTATAATAAAGATAATTTGAATGTATCATTTAAGACATTAGTTAAAATTAATTATAATCAAAATAAACTTATTAATGAGGCAAATATGTATAACTATATAGAAAATGTTTTTTTATTTAATCACTTGGACAAAGGAGAGCTAATAGGTGTGCTGGACAAATTTAAATATAAAATTGTCCACTATAAAAAAGGTCAATTTGTCTATGACAATCTTAAATTTAATAGAGAAATAGGTATTATTTTAAGGGGGAAAGCTGAAGTAACAAAAAACCTTTTCAGTGGAAAAAAAGTAATTGTAAATCAGCTTAAAGAAGGAGATGTCTTTGGAATTGCAGCAATTTTTCAAAAAAAAGACTATTACATAAGCTCAATATATACAAAAGACAAGTGTAGTATATTTTTTATTGAAGAAAGTCAAATGCTAAGGTTATTTGAAATAGATCAACGAATCTTAAAGAATTATCTATATTATGTTAATGAACGCATATATTTTTTGAATAATAGAATTGAGTGTTTTACACATGAACAGGCAAAGGACAGAGTTTTGTACTACTTACAAGATCTAAAAAATGAAAATTCTAAAAAAGAGTATATTATACTTCCCCTTAGTAAGGTTGAACTTGCTGATTATTTAGGTATAAGCAGGGCATCATTATATAGAGTTTTAGGACGTTTAGAAGAAGAGAATTATATTAGAATAAATAAGAAAAATATAACACTGTTGAATTAATGCTTTATGTTATTTTAAGACTCCAGTTT
Source organism: Acetivibrio alkalicellulosi (assembly GCA_008125075.1). Classification (GTDB taxonomy): domain Bacteria; phylum Bacillota; class Clostridia; order Acetivibrionales; family Acetivibrionaceae; genus Herbivorax; species Herbivorax alkalicellulosi. The sequence goes on from VLTH01000003.1 coordinate 40,417, forward strand.
CTATAGGGGTTGAGTTCTTTTATAATCTCCAGGTGGAGTAAAGCCTCCAATGTTCAGCTTTAGCTAAGGATTAGCTCAAATTACTTCCACTTTTCACTAAGGGGCTATTTGGTGTCAAATAAGGCCTGTAGTGAAAAGTGGAAGTTATATTTTCGGCAATACTAAACGATTCTACTAACCAGTTGTATAACTATCCACTCTCCAGACACCGTCATCTCCTTTAACTAGATGTACAAAGAAAAATGTTTTGGTTGATGGATAAAGGGCAGACTCTTTTGCAGTTTTCATCTCAACTGCAACTCCAAAACGCAATTTGTTATTATAAAAGCCATCGTAGCTTATTTCAGTTGCCTTTGCCCACTCCATGCCATTTATATGATTAGGTTTCATATATAATTCATTGTGGCTTGATGTAGAAAGGCTTCTTATTTTATCATAATCCTTTTTAGAAAAGGCATCAAAATATTCTTCTACAACCTTTAAAGCATCTACTGGTTTTATAAGCTGTGGCTCAGTTCCAACAATCTTATAAAGGTACTCTAATACTATGACTCCATCCTCTGTTTTTTTGTTAAAAGATACTAAATCAAATCCATCACTTGTTTTACTTTGAGATGTTTCATAAATATATCTGATACCATTCTGAATATATTCTTTTGTACCTATCCAATAGGGAAAGTTGTTTAGTTCCATATCGTAATTTGTAAATTCAGAAAACAGCTTGTTTGATGCATGAATATCTATATTTACTAGATGTCTGTCTACATAATTGGCACTTACAGCAGCTTTTCTTCCAATAGATTGAAGGTATTGTTCAGCCTGTGCTTCTTGTTGCTTGGCAAGGTCATTATAGTATTGAGTTCCATTAAGTACTTTATTAAGTAAGGCTTTAGGAAACATCTGTTTTAATGACTTAGAGTATTCTGAACCATCTAGTGGTTGTTGATATTCAAGGAGTGTATACTCTCCCCTCTGGTTTTTAGAAAAAACCATCACAGTTGGGATAGATCCGCTGCCGCTAACTTTTGTAAAAACTCCGTTTTCAAAACCAAAGTATCCAAAACTTGCAAGGGTATACGCGGTAACCTTACCATCTTTCTCTTTTTTATCAAGTATTATATGACCTTCTGTGGCAACTTCACCATCCCTATAACCTGACTCTCTACTTAGAATTGCCTGACTTACTGCCTGACTTAAATCGGTTATAGGTTTAAAATCTTCTTCTAAATATAACAATGTGTTTGGAAAAATTGTACTTTGTAATTGATTTAAAAACTGATCAAAATCTTCCTTGTTCTTTGAATAAAGTCTTAAATCTTTAAAATATTCTTCCAGACTTTCTCTTGTGTAAACATACTGGTAGTGAGTATTATTATCTGTTATTTTTATATTTATAATGTCTATATTATCAATTAAACTAAAAATAATTGCAGAATTCATTAAAAATTTACTATTTCTCATATAAATATCATCTGTATAATCTTTTGTTATTTCATAGTTAACAGTCATTCCAAAGGATTCTTTTTCAGTGTGAAGTATTATATCTTTTCTAAACTCATTAAGAGGAAGATTACTTAAAAGGTTTGAAACATTGCTTGCGTTTCCAATGTAAGGGTGTTTATATTTTAACAATCTTTCAGAATCAGTTATTGAAATTACTGAAGAGGTAGTATCTTTATCATTATTTTTGCTGCTGGTTAGAAGCAACCCACTTAAGGTTATAACACAAATGATGCCAAGTACCATAAAAAGTTTTGTTTTTTCTTTAAAAAACTTAGCCATTTTAATCATCCTTATTCTTCTCTCAATATTTTTTTTGTCATCTACCATACCTATAAGTTTTGGTGCAAGTCTTACAGAATTGAAGTTTTCCAGAATAGCTAAAAGTGCCTTTCCATATTCCATATGCTCTTTATTCTCTAAAATGGACAAAACCTTTTCATCTGTGGCTATTTCCATATCATGGCGTATTCTTTTAAAGCAGTACCATATGACAGGATTAAACCAGTGAATGGTTTGAAACACTAGCAATAAGTAATTTACAAATACATCTTTTCTCTGATAATGTGCCAATTCATGCAAAAGAATATATTCCAACTCCTTGTCACTTAAGCTCAAAATAGAAGGAGAAAGCAGAATTTTAGGATTAATTAATCCAAACAATGCTGGTGTACTAATACTGTCTTGAAATACCAAATCTATATCTTTTTTAATTCCCATTTTATTTTTACACGCCATAAAAATAAGAGTTACTCTTTTATCAATATTAAAATTACTCTTTTTTAATTTTTTATAAAAAGTATAGTGAGTAAATAGAAGCCATAAAAACATAAAAACAAACCCTAAATACCAAACAAAAGGAATTAAATTTTCTAATGCAGCTCCTGTTTTTGCTATACTAACTATTTCCCGGGAAGGTGAATTGATAGTCTCACTTGACATAATAGCTTTGTAATAGTTTTGCTCCAATTGGAGAGCAATATTAGAAACAGATGATGAAGAAATATCCACAGGTACGCTATTAAATATACTTAAAGCACTTTGAGGCCCAAAAGGAATAAATAGCTTTGTTATTAGTATAATCCAAACTAAATAGTGCCAACGAGGGTTTATTTTATCTTTTAAAATTGACTTAAGTATTAAAATTACAATCCCCACAATGCTTCCATATATGGATGTAGTAAGAATAATATTCCACAACTTATCCATGTTACACCTCCTCCTCTAGGAGTCTTTTTAAGTCGTCAATTTCTTTTTTTGTAAGTTTCTTTTCTTTTAAAAAGCTTGCAATCATAAGGTTTAATGATCCATTATATACTTTTTGTAAAAAAGACTTATTGGCAAAGCGTTTATACTCGTCCTCATTTACAATTGGTGAGTATATAAATGCCTTAGAATTAATTTTTTCTGTATTAATTGCATTCTTTGACGCAAGGCGAGTAATAAGAGTTTGAATGGTTTTTGGCTTCCAGTCTGTAGTTTGCGTCAACCTTTCTATAATTTGTGAACTTGTTGCCTTTTCTAACTCCCACAATATTTTCATAACTTCTAATTCAGCTTCTGATATTTGGGGCATATTTTTCATACAATAATACCTCCGTTTAGATTACGTATGTAAGTATAATATTACACCTGTAATCCAAAAACGTCAATAGGGTTTAAAAAAAATTGGTGATTTTGTTTAGAGATAGGATAGTATTAAAATCATTTGCATAGTCAGCTTGGAACTGATTATTTTCAAAAAATAGTATTTATCTATGATGAAGTTTGGCATGATTTATAACAGTATATATTTTGTAGATATATTTCAACAAAATACATGAAAATTTTTAAAGATTCAAGTTTATTTTATAAAATTTTCAAATTTATCTTGACAAATTAATCCATAGTTATATAATATTATTAATACTTGTTCTCCAATATAAAACATATATATTCATTATTTTGCAATTATGTAAACTAATTACCATGCTACATGCTCATAAGAGAAACAGGTAAAAAAAACAAAGGAGATGGGGAAATGAAAAAGAAGAGGTCAAAGTTTTTAACAACAGTATCAATTATTACGGCACTACTATTGGTATCAACACAAAGCATTTTTGCCAGCACAGCTTTAGTAACATCTAGTAATCAGACACAAAATAATTTATTTAGCAGATCAGAGCAAGCAATTTTCTTCACAAGAAAAGACGGAGTAACCCAGTATTTTAAGCCCAATCAACTAAATGATATGATGACTGTAAATGATAGTCAGTCAACTTTCAAAGCTTCCAGCAATGAAGATTCAGACACCCCAAACATCCGAAAAAGTGAACTTAAAGGTCAGTCAGATGAATACAAGAACAACAATCAAGAATCTATCGAAGTTAACAAAAACAAGACTAGTAGAAGAAAATTAATGTCAAAAGATGAGAATACACTTATGGTAGAGCATGCTCCTGGAGAATTAATAATAAAATTTACAGATGATGTTCAGGAAAATGCAAAAGCTTCGTTAATGGGACAAAATAATCTAAGGTCTATAAAAAAACTAAGTTCCATAAGTGCGGAACTGGTATCAATACCAGATAATGTAGATATTGATACATTTATATCAACATTAAGTTCAGACCCAAGAATAGAATATGCAGAAAAGAACTACGTGTATTATCCTCTAAACGCTCTTCCAGATCCATTAAGTGGAGAATTATGGGGGTTGCATAATGTAGGACAGGAAATTTTGGGAGTTCCAGGTGTGCCAGGTATTGATATTAATGTTTTAAATGCTTGGGAATTTACTCAAGGCTCAGACGAAGTAGTTGTAGCAGTTATAGATACAGGTATCGATATTAATCATACTGATTTAATTGATAGAATTTGGGTAAATCCTGGTGAAACTTTAGATGGGACAGATAGTGATGGAAATGGCTACATAGATGACATTCATGGATGGGATTTTTATAATTATAATAACTCAGTTTTTAATTCAGAAGATGGTGATGAACATGGTACACATGTTGCTGGTACCATAGCTGCTAGTCTTAACGATTTAGGTATAGTTGGAGTAGCTCCTAATGTAAAAATAATGCCACTTAAATTTTTAGGACCATTTGGTGGTTTTACAAGTGATGCAATATTAGCTATAGAATATGCTTCAAATATGGGAGTTAAAATTTCAAATAACAGTTGGGGTGGAGGAGGTTACTCCCATGCCCTAAAAGAAGCAATAGAAAACTCTGGTATGCTATTTGTTGCAGCTACAGGAAACTGGGGAGAAAACGCAGATATTTACCCTATGTATCCAGCAGCCTATGATTGTCCAAACATAATATCAGTAGCAGCTATAGACAATCGTGGTGAACTTGCATTTTTTTCAAATTACGGCCAAGAGTCAGTTCATTTAGCAGCTCCTGGTTTAGATGTATATAGTACAATTCCATCAAGACCAGAAATGGGAGCAGCTATACAAAGCGATACAGGCGTATACAAAACATTGTTTAAAGGATTTGGATTAGAAATTGTAGATAACGATGAGTCAAGAATACAAATGATAGAAAGTTCAATGGAGTTTTTCGGTGTTGATCATGAAAGCTCAATATTGATTGTTCAAGATGACGCAAGTGATAGTGGTCTTAGAAATGTATTAAGTTATTATGAAGATCCTATAAAGCAATTAGGGTATGAAAACATAGAAGTACATAAAGTACCAACTGATTTAAATGGACCTGATTTAGAAAAACTATTACAATTTGATTTAGTTGTATGGTTTACAGGTGAACATTGGGGGTATTATGATACAACAATAACCTATCAGGATCAAATGAATCTTATTAATTATTTAGATCAAGGTGGAAAGCTATATCTATCAGGAAGAGATGCAGGTTTTGCAATTGAACATACAGAGTTTTACAGGTTTTATCTGAATGCTGAGTTTCTAGGAGAAACGGATAATTTAGATTTAGTAGTTGGAAATGAAGGAACAGTATTTGAGGATCAAGTATATAACTTACTTCCATGTATTTGGATGGATTATTTAGCTCCTTCAAATGATAATGGAGAAGTAGCATTAGTTTATCCGGGAGATCCTTTATATGAAAGAGCATATGCTCATTATAGTGGTACTTCTATGGCAGCACCCCATGTAGCAGGTGTGGCTGCATTACTTATGAGTAATGGAACGGAAGAACCTTTTCATATGAAAACTAAAATTATACGTAGTGCTACTCCTTTACCGAGCTTAGATGGTAAGGTGTTTAGCGGTGGTATGTTAAACGCAGAAGCAGCTTTGATGATGGATGATATTAAACTGATTGATGATATACCTGGAGTTCCGCTATTAGAAGTTAACGAAGGATATCTTCACTACTTAGAAGACAAAGATGATGTATACAATGTAAACTTAGAACTAGGAGATACAATTCAGATCTATTTAACAGCAGATGAAGGAACAGACTTTGATTTACATATATATTCTCCTTCTACTAGAACAGTTAAAAGTGGAGCAGGATTGTTAGTTTCTTCTGAAAATGAAGGTAGCAATGAATACATAGAATACACTGCAAATCAAAAAGGTAGATTTTTCATTAATGTATATGCTTACAGTGGAGAAGGGTCATATACTTTAACGTATAATAAATTAGAAGATAGAATAGTGGACGATCGTAACGCTGGTTTAATTTATAGTGGAGACTGGCAAGAAATTGACTCAGATGTTCATGAAAATGGTACAGCTAAAGTGCTAAATAGTACTGGAAGTGTACGTTTAAACTTTGCTGGATCAAAAATTACATGGACTGGATTTAAAGATTCATCACAAGGTGTTGCAAGAGTATTGGTTAATGGAAAGTTTGTTGAAGATGTTAATTTATACTCGTCACAAGCAGAATATAAGCAAGTTCTCTTTGAAAAAGAACTTCATTATGGAAATCATGAGATTGAAATTAGATGGACAGGGGTAAGTGATCCGGATGCAAGAAAGTCAGCTACTTCTATTAATCTAGATACATTTGTTATTTCATCAGTTAAAACAGTGCCTCAAGCACCAGAAATAATATATGTAGATACATGGCTTAATTTGATTTACTTAGAATTCACAGAAAGTGGATATGGAGATGTTTTGTACTACAACATTTACAGATCATTTGATGATGAAAACTATGAGATAATAGATAAAGTTTTGCCATATTCACCTTACTATAATTACTATATTGATGAAGCAACAGAAAGTATAGAGCATTTTTATAAAATAACTGCAGTAAATAGCGTTGGTGAGTCAGAATTTTCAAATACAGTAGTTGCTCATCCAGCAGTAATTAATAGCACATATATACTTGAAGATACAAGTAGACATGTTGAGTATATAGGTGATTGGACTGTTGAGACAAATGATAATTACAGTAATGGAACAAGGCATGTAACTTTAGAAGTAGGCGCTAAAGTAATGATACCATTTACAGGTCACTATTCAGAGATAAACTTTTGGTCTGGTTCTGATATGGGAATTGCAAAAGTTTATTTTCCAGGTGAAAATTATGGAAGTACTGAAGTCTATTTAAATGATTATTATGAAGGACTATGGGGATTTGGGATTTACGAAAATGAAAGAGTTGAGGGCCAGTATTGGATAATAGAGTGTTTATCTGGTAAAATTAATTTTGATTATGCCTACATACAAGATAATACAAATATTGAACCATCAATTCCTACAGGATTAGAAGGCTCAAGAACAGATAATACAGTAGAATTAGAATGGAATCACAATCCTGAAGTAGATTTGATGGGATATAATGTATGGAGAAGGGCCGCTAACGAAAATGATTACACAATGATAGCTTTCGTAGAGGATAACCAATACAAAGATACTACAATTCAGTCAGGCACATACTATTATGCCTTAACTTCTGTAAATTATGCAGGTCTTGAATCAGATTATACTGATGAGGTGGAAATTGTTGGAAAAACAATTTTGAAAGCAGGATACTATGAAGAAAATGCAAAAGGAATAACTTATCATGGAGATTGGGTAGTTCATTCCTTCCGTAATCATAGCGGTGGTACCATGAAATATTCTCAGGATACAGCAGCTTATGTAGAGTTTGAGTTTGAAGGAACTGGAATCAAATGGGTTAGTAATACCCGTGAAAATCGAGGAATTGCAAAAGTAACTATTAATGATGGTGAACCAGAGTACATTGACCTTTATAGTCCTACTAATGATCATCAAGTAGTAGTTTATGATAAACAAGGTTTATCATCTGGAGTTCATAGGGTGAAAATTGAAGTTACTGGAACTAAAAACTCAGAATCTAATAATATAAGGGTAAGTGTAGATTCCTTTGTTGTATATAATATACCTGCATATAGTAAAATAATTGAAGAAGATTCAAACCAAGTTCAATATTATGGCGATTGGGTAGTTAATTCAAACCCTAATCATAGTGGTAGTTCCATGAAATATACTCAAGACACAGGAGCTTATGTAGAATTTGAGTTTGAGGGGACTGGTATTGAATGGGTTAGTACTGCACGTGAAAATCGAGGAATTGCAAAAGTAACTATTAATGATGGCGAGCCAGTATACATTGACCTTTATAGCCCAACTATTAAATATCAGGAAGTAGTCTATAATATACAAGGCTTATCACCTGGAGTTCATACAATAAAAATTGAGGCAACTGGTACTAAAAACCCAGCCTCTAATAATATCAGGATAAGTCTTGATGCCTTTATTGTAAGTAATGTACCTGCATATGGCACAATACTTGAAGAAGATTCAGAGCAAATAAAATATTATGGAAACTGGGTAGTGCATAACCATTCTTCTCATAGCGGTGGTACCATGAGATATTCTCAAGATACAGGAGCTTATGTTGAGTTTGAGTTTGAAGGAACTGGAGTTAAATGGGTTGGCAATCCCCGTGAAAATCGAGGAATTGCAAAGGTAATTATTAATGATGGTGAACCAGAGTATATTGACCTTTATAGCCCTACTAATGATTATCAAGTAGTAGTTTATGATATACAAGGCTTGTCACCTGGAGTTCATACAATGAAAATTGAGGTTACCGGTACTAAAAATCCAGAATCTAATAATGTAAGGGTAAGTGTAGATGCCTTTGTTGTTAGTAATATACCGGCATATATTACAATAATTGAAGAAGACTCAAATAAAATTCAATTTAACAAAAATTGGGTAACTCATTCCAATCCTAAGCATAGCGGAGGTACCATGAGGTATTCTCAAGATACAGGAGCGTATGTTGAGTTTGAGTTTGAAGGAACTGGAATTAAATGGATTAGCAATCCTCGTGAAAATCGAGGAATTGCAAAAGTGATTATTAATGACAGTGAACCAGTGTACATTGATCTTTATAGACCAACTAATGATCACCAGGTAGTAGTTTATAATATACAAGGCTTATCACCTGGAGTTCATTCAATAAAAATTGAGGTAACTGGAACTAAAAACCCAGCTTCTAGTAATACTAGAGTAAGCGTTGATGCCTTTTTAGTATCACAATATTAAGAAAAGATATAATTAAATATTCACTAAACCCCATAATCTCTTTGATTATGGGGTTTTTTAATATATTATATTTTATAATATATTTCAATACATATTGCAATATAATGTCAATTGTGATACTATTTTATTAGAAGTCTTGGAACGTAGTGAAAGACTTAAAAGTGAAGGGGCTCGATGCCCCAAGCTTTTATTAAGCTGTTTTATAAATTATGTCTATCATCTGTCTTAATGATTAATTAATCTAAAGAAGTATATTTAAATACAAAAAAACAATTCTTATTAAGAATTTTTTGTATTTTAATTATAAATAAGTATTTAAATTAGGGGGATAGCAATGAAAAACAATCTTTTCAAAACATTTCAAAGTATTCTTTCAGTTGTCGTTTTAGTTACGCTATTAGTAGGAGTATTAACAAGCGGAGTGGTATTTGGCAGTGGTCCATTATCTCCAGAAAATGGCCTGCAAAGTCTAATAAACGAAGCGCAGGAGCTTTTAGTGAGTGACAGAAATCAATTTGTGTACAATTTGACCCAAGCAGAACTGGATGTTTTGAGGAAAGAAGCAAAGGAACTGACACAAAATCAAAGAAATTCTCTTGTATCTAAATTGGATCGAAATGATAATTTTGATGTGCTTATGAGAAACATATTACTTGCAGATGGTGGGGAAAGCTTAATTCTAAAAGATATTATTGATAAATTAGAAAACAGAGTAATGAGTGACCTTGAAAAGCTTATCAAAGAGGCATTATTTTTAACAACTATTGATGAAAGACGTAATCTTGCTATAGATTTTATTGACAATATTCTTCCTGAAATAACAAAGGATACTTATCTTGACTATGTTGATAAGGTAAATAACATTTTTCTTGGTATGAGCAAGGAAGAAGTAGAAAAAGCCCTTAGGGAATTTTCTGATTACTCAAAATCTCAAAGAGATAACATTATATTTGTCATAAGATTTTTTGATTTGACAAATCTCGAACTTGATACAACTGGTTTTGAATCAATTGCATATGACATTAATGAAAAGATAATGAATTGTGAATATGACAATTTAGGAACAAAGATATTTATAAGAATGTTACAAGTTGCTTCTAATATTGGAGGAGTAGCTATTGTAAATGATCATAAGGATGATGTTTACAAGATTAGTTTTGTTTTAAAATTACCTTCAGAAATGAGGCAAGTGATAGATAATGGTTTACAAACAACCAGTATATTAGGGAAAGATGTTAGAACGTTAGAGGATTTCCTTAAAAAAGTAGAAAGCTCTATAAACAGACATAGTAACACAGAAATATATTACTTTAAATTGTACTTAAGAAATGAATTTGGTAGATCCGTTTATAGCGGTAATTTACCTATTCCATCAACAGAGTCTCCAACGACACCAGAACCAATAGACACTCCTGTAACTCCAACTACAAAACCTTCTGAAGATGAGGGAACTATAATTTCTCCTACACCTAAACCTGAACCAGGGGAAGTTGAGGGTGGAAAAGATGAAGTGCCAGCTGTTGTTACTTTTACAGATATTGAAGGTCACTGGGGAATAGAATACATAATGAAGTTATTAGAATTAGGAATTGTAAGTGGTTACCCTGATGGAAGTATAAGACCGGATAACAATATAACTAGGGCAGAAATGTCAGTAATTGTTGTAAAAGCTGCTGGATTAGAGCCATCTGATGGAGCCAATTTGAATTTTAAAGATAGTGATCAAATTCCAAAGTGGGCTGCTGGATTTATTCAAACAGCCGTTGATAATGGAATAATAGTTGGATATGAAGATAATACTTTTAGGGCTTCCAGAAATATTACCAGAGAGGAAATGGTTGTACTGATTCTTAAAGCATTTGGTATTTTAAATGAACAGGATTTAGAAGCACCAGCATTTATAGATGCTGACCAAATAGGTTCATGGTCATTAGATTATGTAAAAAAATCGGTTGACTTAAACATCGTTGTAGGTTATCAAGACAACTCATTTAGACCTAAAAGAAGTGTAACTAGAGCAGAAGCATTTACAGTACTGGTTAAAACTATGGAATTTGATATAGATTAAATTGGTTAATACCAAAATTTTCAGGTGGAACAGCGTTTCCACCTGAAAATTTTAAGAGGAACTTTACTTTGCAGAAAGTGGAGCATTAAAATTAGAAAAACTATTCTTACAAAGCGAAATGTAATTTGCCTAACTTCTAATTTAGAAACTTTAGTTTTTATAAATAGTTTACCCTCTAGGATAATAGGTTATTCATTGAAAAAGACACATTAAAAAAAGTATTAAGTCTTTCGCTTTGCTTTAAGACTTCTAATAAGGCCTGTGAAATAGTAGTGGAAGTTATATTTTATAAGTTCACTCATTACTGCAGCTTTTTAGTATGCTAGGAATGACAATAGATCTATTATCATAATGCCTTACATTACAAAAATCCCCATAAATTTGGTGAATGACTTTATCAGTTAACACTTCTATAGGGTTTCCCTGAGATATAATGCTACCTTCACGGCCTAATAGGATTATGCTATCGCAAAACCAAAAAACATGATTAGGATCATGAGTACATATAATTGCTGTTTTACCTTTAGATGTTATCTTTTTAATGGTGTTCCAGAGAGTAATCTGATTCTTAAAATCAAGATTTGAAGTTGGCTCGTCAAGGAGTAGTATTTTTGTATCTTGAGCAAAGGCACGCGCAAGGAGTACCAGTTGTCTTTGACCTCCGCTTAAATTTGTATAAAGTCTATTAGCTAGATGAGATATACCTGCCAATTCCATTGCTTCTATAGTTGCTTTTATATCTTTTTTACAAGGTCCAAAAATTCCACCCATGTGAGGTGTTCTTCCCATAAGTACCACTTCTTTAACAGTATAGGGAAAAGGAGGTTTGTGTTCTTGAGGTACATATGCTATTATTCGAGCAATCTGATGGGACTTCATTTCACGAATATTCTTGTTATCAATAAGGATTTCGCCTTGCTTTTTTATATCATATAGTTTGGTTATGCACTTAAATAAAGTTGTCTTACCTGTTCCGTTAGGACCAAACAATGCACATAAGCTACCCTTTTTAACATTAAATGTGACGTCTTTAAGCACATCAATATTTCCATAACTGTAATACAAATTTTTAACACTTAACATTTTTTATCCTCCAAAATAATTTGCTCGTCTTCTTAAAAGATATAAAAGATAAGGAGCTCCAAGAATTGAAGTAACAATTCCTATTGGTACTTCTCCAGTTGATATAGTCCGTGCTATTGTATCACAAATAATCATAAAAGTTGCTCCCATTATGGCAGACAAAGGAAGCAAATAACGATGATCCGGACCTACAATTAATCTTGCTGCATGGGGAACCATTAAACCAACCCAGCCTATAATTCCAGCTAAGGAAACTGAGATAGCCGTTATTGCAGTAGATGAAATCATTAGTATTAGTTTTACTCTTTCGGTTCTTATGCCTAAGGACTTGGCCTCTTCTTCACCTAATGATAAAACATTTAATTTCCAACTATTAAGCCAAAGTATTACAAAACCTAACACTACAACTGGAACAATTATTTTTACATCTTGCCATTTTGCATGATACAATCCTCCCATCAACCAGAAGACAAGTTTTTTTAACTGTTCTTCAGTTCCAACATATTGAAAGATGGAAACCATTGCAGAAAACAAAGATCCTATAATTACTCCTGCAAGAATAAGGGTTATAAGTGGTGTTTGACCGTTAACTCTTGATAGAGAATATGTTGCCAAAACAGCAAGCATACCAAACACAAATGCTAGAAGCTGAAGTGAAAAGGGAAATTTGAATAATATAGCTAAAGCAGCACCAAAAGCAGCTCCAGATGAAACACCAAGGATATATGGTTCTATAAGAGGATTTCTAAATACCCCTTGATATACAACTCCACTTGAAGAAAGAGAAGTACCTACTGCTATAGCTAGAATAATTCTTGTTATTCTAATATCCCAGATTATTGTACTGACAACTCCTTGATGGTAGTTATATATTATCCTTTGCCATAGAGTATTTATAACAACATTTAAAGGAATAAAATAAGCTCCTATGCAAATTGATGCAAAAATCACAACTAACAAAACTCCTGCAAAAATAATAATTGTATATATTTTTCTCTTGTTACCAAAAGATATATCAGTTTGATTATAGCTTTTTAAATCTAAATTATTCAAAATAATTCCCCTTATCAAGGGTGTATAGTAACATACACTCCCTTATTAATTAAAATATTAAGACCCTAAAGAAGCTGTATATTTTTGTGCTTCAATTACTCTTAGAGCTTCTTCTTTGCTAAGATTGTAGTCTTCCATGTACATCTTTAGTTCTTCAGTATCTATATCAATATCTTCAAATTTTTCAGGATATATTGCCTTTGCCATTTTTAAAAGAGCTATAGGAGTTTCTATAGTGGCACGCCACTCTTCATAACCAAGGCTAACAACTCTATTATTTTTTATAGCCGACAGGTCTTGAACATTACCCCAATTAATACCACATTGTTCTCCGTTGAAAATAATGGATGGGTCAAGATATCCATCATGTCCTGTTACAATTAATACTTCAGGATCAAAATTTAAAAGTTGCTCTTCTGATATTTTAACAAAATCACCTGAAAGTACTAAGTTATTTGCATTTATTATTTCTGTGAGAAAATAAGATTGAATACTCTTTTTACCCATTACATAATTACTTGTTGCAAAGATTACAACATTTGCTTTTTCATCTTCTGGTATGTCCTTTGTTCGCTCACGTATAAACTCTATTTTATCATTAAGACTATCAATTAGTTTTTTTGCCTCCTTCTGTTTGTTAAAAACTTCACCTACAATGCTAATGTGTCTCCAAGCTGTTTCTATGTCTGGAGTTTCATAACAAGATGGGGAAACAAAGGCTATTACGGGGATTCCTAAGCTTTCTATTTTATCAATAGCGTCAGCATGTAAGTCTTTTTCTGATTCATTTGTAACCCATAATTCCATAAAAACAACATCTGGGTTTAATTTAGCAAGAGTTTCATAATTAACACCCGTCCATGCTGAACCTATATCTGGAATATCCTTTAAAACAGGAGCTATTTCATTTCTAAAAGTATTCTTTTTAGCATAATTGTCAACTCCTACTATATTTTCTTCTAAACCAAATATCTTCATTGATTTTGTTGCTAGTCCTTCCCATTCCATAATAACTGCACTTTTTACATCCCTTTTGATTAGAACTTCTCTGTCCCACATATCTTTGACAGTTTTATAGCTGTCACTTTCATTTTGAACCTCAATGTTTTTATTACATCCTGAAAATATGTATGATAATAAAAAACAAAGAATTACTCCAAATAGTAATTTTTTAAACATTAGTATACCTCCCTTAAAATTCGTCAAAAAATGCAAACAATATGCATTTTCAAATAAATTGTAATATAGTTGGCTAACATTGTCAAGAGGGTATACTATTTCCCCTATAGGTCTTAGGTAATGAAAATACACCCCTGTAAAAAGTAGAAGTAATAATATTGACATTCATTAGGTGAAAAAACAATGTCTATAGGGTGCATTGTTTTCTTCATATCTATTAAATAAATCCATAAGTTAAAAATTATTATGGAAAGTGAATTTTTATTGATTGTAACTGGAATACTTATAATATATAATAACTAGTAAACCAAATACAATATTTTTGAGGAGATGGTAATCAAATGGATAAAAAGAAAGCCATTATTATAGGTGCAGCAGGAAGGGATTTTCACAATTTTAATACATACTATCGTGACAATGATAATTATAGGGTAGTAGCTTTTACTGCTGCTCAGATTCCAGATATAGATAATAGAAAATATCCATCTGAGCTGTCAGGTAGCTTATATCCAAAAGGAATACCTATATTTCCTCAAGAAAATCTTCAACAGCTTATTAAAGATTTAAAAGTTGATGAATGCGTTTTTGCATATAGTGATATAAGGTATGAAGCTGTAATGGCCATAAGTGCAATTGTAAATGCAGCAGGCGCCGATTTTAAGCTTTTAGGATCAAATAATACAATGATCAAAAGCAATAAACCTGTAATATCAGTTTGTGCTGTTAGAACTGGCTGTGGGAAAAGTCAGACATCACGCAAAGTTATTGAATTACTCATGGAACATAATATTAAGGTGGTTGCTATCAGGCATCCAATGCCCTATGGAGACCTTGTTGCACAAAAAGTACAAAGATTTGCTACTATAGAAGATTTAAAAAAGCATAATTGTACTGTAGAGGAAATGGAAGAATACGAACCTCATGTTATACGTGGTAACATAATATATGCAGGCGTTGATTATGAAGCTATTTTAAGAGAAGCTGAAAATGACCCAGATGGCTGTGATGTTATTTTGTGGGATGGTGGAAATAATGATTTTTCATTCTACACGCCAGATTTAGCTATAACAGTATTAGATCCACATCGACCAGGTCATGAATTGAGCTATTATCCAGGAGAAGTCAACTTAATTATTGGTGATGTAGCAATAATAAATAAGATTGACAGTGCTAGTATAGAATCGGTACTTAAAGTAGAAGAGAATATAAAAAATGCAAATCCAAATGCTGCAATAATTAAGGCAGAATCTAAGATTACTGTTGACAACCCAGATTTAATTAAAGGAAAAAGGGTTTTGGTTGTAGAAGACGGTCCTACACTAACTCATGGAGAAATGACAATAGGAGCTGGAACTGTTGCAGCACAACGTTTTGATGCGAAGGAACTTGTTGATCCTCGTCCTTATACAGTGGGAAAACTAAAAGAGACTTTTAATATTTACAAGGATATTGGTACTCTGTTGCCAGCAATGGGCTATGGTGAACAGCAATTAAAAGATCTTGAAGAAACAGTCAATAATACGGAATGTGATAGTGTTATTATTGGCACGCCAATAGATCTAACAAGGATAATTGATATTAAAAAACCTTGTACTAGAGTACATTATGAACTTGATGAAATGGGCAGCCCAAATCTCAATGAAATTATAAATGATTTTATTAAAAAACATAAACTATAAACAATAAGGCATGCTATAAATTTGCAATTGGGTGAATTTAAGTTTTATTTTTGAGAATTTTAGGTAAAGAGGGGTAAAGAAAAGTTTTGTATTATGTGATGGGACGAAGTAAACTTTATTGTTCTAGGAATAATAGAATATGAACTTTTTAGAAAAGCTATAATGAATATATTTCATTTTAAATTATTTAAAGGACTTCCAAAAAGTATATATGTTTTACTAGTTGTCCAGACCATTATAGGGTTTGGAAACTTTGTGGTACCTTATTTAAGTCTTTATTTAAATACTAATTGGGATTTAAATAAAGACTTTATAGGGTTATTTGTGTCAATACCCACTTTTTGCTTTATTCCTGGGGTAATCATTGGCGGAAAGTTGTCAGATCACTATAGCAAAAAGATAGTTTTAGTAGTTTCCAGATTATTGTCGTCTTTTTGTCTGATTTGTGTCTTATTTAGTGGAAACTTTTTATTTAAGCTCATATTGATTAGCATGTTTACATTGTTTTCAGCAGTAGCTACTCCATCTAATGACTCACTTATAGCCGATTTAACTTCAAGAGAGCAAAGAAAGCAGGCATATTCTCTTATATATCTAGGTTACAATATAGGAGGAACCATAGGGCCCCTTGTGGCAGGCTACGCATTTTTAAATTATCCAGACATAATTTTTATTGGAGAAGCATTTTCAATACTCATCTCAGGATTTCTTATTTTATTAAAGGTAAAAGAACCCAAAAGACAAACTAATGAATTGAAAATTGAAAATAACAAAACATCTCTTTCGGGAAACTCTCTTTCTATTTTATTTAAGCAGCCTGCGCTTGTTGTATATATGATACTCTCAGCGTTTTATACCTTTAGCTATGCACAAAACTATTTCTGCCTTCCTTTATTTATGGACTTTGTTTTTCCAAACAATAGTTCTTATTATTTCGGTATATTAATGATGGTAAACGGTATATGTATAATATGTTTTACAGCGGTTTTAGTAAAGCTTACTGTTAAATTTTCCACTGCATTTAATATGTTTATAACTGGATTGTTTTATTCAGTTGGTTTTGGAATGTTTTTTTTCATATCAAGCTTATATATGATTATTGTTGCTACAGTATTTTGGACTTTAGGAGAAATTCTTTTCAATACAAATTTCACTGTTTACATAGTAGAAAAAAGTCCATATAACTACAGGGCAAGAATGATTTCCATATCTTCTATAATTACTAGATCTGCTATTAGTATTAACCCTGTATTAATGGGAAATATTATGCAAAATGGTGGTGTGCGTATAGTTTGGTTAATTGTATTTGTTGTAATGACTATAGCGTCAATAGGTATGTTTTACTTATATCAATTAGAAAAAAGACCTAAAGTAAATTCGTTTATTCATTCAATAGATTGACAAGCTTTTTTAAATAATTGAGTATTACTGGTGTATATGATAATGATAAAATATTGTTATTTTTATCTTATTCTAATATCATGGGATTATTTACATTTTTATTTGTCAATAATATTAAATAGATTTGGATGCACACACTATTATTGAGCACGATTATTAAATGCACACCAATAGGTTTAAATGCTGTATAAATTTAAATGGAGAAATAATAATGGTAATTAAGCAAGATATAAGTCAATCAATAATTAAAAACATAAATATGTTAAAGGAGAGTTATGAATGCAGCGACAGCCTTGAGATAAAATATTTCACATTAGAAAGTGAAAATGAGCTTTTATGTGCTAACATATACTTTAAAGATATGGTGGATAAAAATAGTGTAAATAATTTAGCTTTAGAAATTACTGATATTAAGCGAGAAGTCTCTAAATGCACAATGAAAGTAAAAGCTGAAACAATTAAGGAAATAATTATTGGATTCAGGCAAATAAAAGAGGGGGATAATCTTGAAGACTTATATTCAGAATTACTAATGGGAAATTGTGTATTTTTAATAGAGGGAAATAATAAGTTTTACTCTGTTTTTACAAGCCGTTTAAAAAGCAGGTCTGTCGAAGAACCAGGTTCTCAATCTGTTGTAAGAGGTCCGCGAGAAGGATTTACTGAAGACATGGGAAACAATGTTTTACTTATTAGTAAGAGAGTAAACAATAATTCTTTAAGAATGATTAATTTAACGGTAGGCAAAATATCCAAAACAAAAGTGGCATTAATGTATATAGATGGAATTGCAAAAAAAGATATTGTCAATGAAATAAGATCGAGGATTAAAAGAATTCAAATAGATGCAATACAAGATACTAACTATATTGAAGAACTAATAAAAGACGATCCATATTCAGTATTTCCGACTTTTTTAAGTTCAGAAAAATCTGATACAGTTTCATCTGCATTATTTGATGGTAAAATAGTAATATTGGTTGATGGATCTCCATTTACAATAATTGCGCCAGCAACTTTATTTGATTTTCTTAAAGTTAGTGAAGACTATTATCATCATTTTATAGTTGCTTCTATGATGCGTTTGATTAGGTTTATAACTTTTTATTTTGTTCTTTTAGTACCATCATTATATGTTGCAATCACAACATTTCATCAGGAAATACTACCTACTCCCTTGCTTATAAATATTGCAGCACAGCGTGAAGGTGTTCCTTTTCCAGCTCTATTAGAGGCACTTTTAATGGAGTTTACTTTTGAAATATTGCGTGAAGCAGGTATAAGAATGCCAAGAGCTATTGGGCCAGCAATTTCAATAGTGGGAGCTTTAGTAATCGGTCAGGCTGCTGTAGAAGCAGGTATTATTTCAGCAGCGGTTGTAATAGTTGTTTCATTTACTGCTATATCAAGTTTTTCCATACCAAATTATGAAATGTCAAGTGCACTTAGAACGATAAGATTTATTTTCATGATTTTGGCAGGTGTATTAGGTATTTATGGCCTTTTTATGGGATTAATTATTTTATGGCTTCACTTGTGTAAAATAAAATCTGTTACAGTACCATATCTAACATCAATAGCTCCATTGACAAATCAGGGGTTAAGAGATGGGATTATCAGGTTCCCTTTTTGGAAAATGAAATACAAATCTTTAGTCATTAATAAATCAAAAAGCATTAAAACTAAACCAAAACGATAAGAGAATTAGAATTTAGAAGATACAGAAAAAGCAGAAATGGAGTGATATAATTTGAAATGGTTAGCCATAATAGTTACTTTGTTTGTTTTATTTCTTTCAGGATGCTGGAGTAGCGATGAAATAGATACATTAGCTATTAATATGGTTGTGGGTATAGACAAGTCAGAAAACGGCTTCATTATTTCTCATCAAGTTATAAACCCTCGTGCTATAGCAGTGGGAGAAAATGCTAGCGAATCCCCTGTTGTGTTATTTGAAGAAGAAGGAGTAGATATAGATGAGACAATATCAAAATTTGTATCTAAATCAGCCAGGAAAACATTTAATTTACATTTAAGAATGGTTATAATAGGAGAAGAAGTTGCAAAAGATGGTATAAAAGACATAATTGATTACTTTCTTAGAAATAATGAATACCGAACAGATTTTTATATAGCTATAGCCAGAAATACTACTGCTAAAGAAATTTTAAAAATATTAACTCCAATAGAAGCAATACCAGGTGTTGATTTGTATAATTCACTTGAATTATCAAGTCAAAGGCTGGCTTCTACAAAGCCTATGAGAATTATTGAATTAGCTAATACTATAATTTCTGAAGGGAACAATCCTGTTATATCAGGAATTACAATGGATTACAAGGGAGATATCATACCTGATTCTTTAGAAGAACTTCAAAAAAGCAAGAACATAATAAAATTAGTTTATTCTGGCATGGGCATTTTGAAAGAAGACAAGCTTATTGGTTGGTTAAGTGACACAGAAGCAAGGGGAGTTAACTACATTACAGGCAATGTAGTCAGATCAGTTGGACATTCCTATTATAAAGATGACATTAAAATCACTTATGAAGTTATAAAATCAGATTCAAAGATAACAGCTAGATTGATTGACGATAAACCTGTAATAAAAGTTAAGATTAATGTTTTAGCTAATGTTACAAATGTAACTGGTGAATTAGATGTATCAGATATGAATAATACAAAAATTTTAAGTGAAGTTTTAGAAAATAGACTTAGACAAATTTGTGAGGATACTTTGAGTAAAGTTCAACGTGAATTCAAAACAGATATTTTTGGATTTGGGGATACTATATACAGAAAACACCCTAAACTCTGGAGAGAGCTGAAAAGTGACTGGGCATCTGAATTTTCAAAATTGGATGTTAATATTGATATTATTGTTAAAATAAATCAATTAGGGGAAATTACAAAACCTATATTCATGAAAGGAGATTAATATGCCTGTACTGCTTATTACAGTAACTCTATTATTTAATACCACATTATGTATCGTTGAAATCCCAAAAATGATTGAAAAAAAACTCTTTAAGGAACTATATGTTTTTGGCATATTTGTATTTTTAGGTACATTACTTGCAATACTTAAAAGTGTTGATGTCAATATACCAAATCCATCTGAGTGGATAGCGTGGATATATTCTCCTGTCGCAGATGTTTTTAAATCAATGTTGGAATGAGGATAAAGCTATGGAAATAAAAATAACAAATAATCAGCTGTTTTCATTGACAGTGTCAACATCAATTGGTGGTTCAATTTTAGTTGTAAGCTCTGTTTTATCAATTATAGCAAAGCAGGATGCATGGATTGTTGGATTAGTTACACCTCTAATTGGTGTATTTATAGTACTACTATATTGTTATCTAGGTAGTAAGTTCCCTAATATGACCATTGTAGAAATTATTAAAAAAATATTAGGGAAATGGATAGGGAGCATTGTAGCAGCTAGTCTGGTGTTTTTATCCTTTATACTATGTATTAATTTACCCTGGTATGTTAGTAATTTTTTAACTACTCATGCCATACCAGAAACTCCACCGTATGCTATAAATTTTCTTTTTGTAGTTGCAGTTGTAATAGCTGTTATATATGGCCTTGAGGCAATTGCCCGTGTTTCTGAACTAATCTTTTACTTCTCAAGTGTACTATTTATTATAACTATATTACTTTTGATACCTAATATAAAAATAGAGAATATTCAGCCTGTATTAGAGCATGGGATTAGACCTGTATTGGAAGGCTCTATATTTTTGTCGGCTTTTATTACTTTTCCGTTAATTAATATTTTGATGGTGTTCCCAAAAAACATATATGATATAAAAAAAGCAAGAGCAGCCATTATAAAAGGTTATTTATGTTCTTCTTTCTTTGTATTCATTTTTTTAATTGTGACAATACTTGTGCTTGGGTTTGCAATAACAGCATCTTCTCAGTATCCTACATATCTTTTGGGTAAGGAAATTAAAATTGGTAGAGTATTAACCAGATTGGAATTTGTTGTTGCAATTGTATGGTTCGCAACTCAATTTATAATAAATGTATTTTTCTACTATTCAACACTAATTGGTCTTTCACAACTTATTGGACTTAAGGATTACAAAAAAATAGCAATACCTTTAGGTTTTATTATTTTTATTATGACAGGAGTAATTTTCCCTAATGTTATATATCAGGGATTTTGGGCAAGTATTGTTTGGACTCCGTACATAGTAACTCATGGATTAATACTGCCTTTAGTTTTACTTATTGTATATCTAATAAGAAAACATATTTTTAAAAATGTTTAAATTATATCCAAGATAATAGTAAAAGGTATATTTATTATTTGTTTTATAGCAATCACCATATCTGCTACTACCATTAACCCTTTATTCATTCAATAGATTGACAAGCTTTTTTAAATAATTGAGTATTACTGGTGTATATGATAATGATAAAATATTATCATATTTATTAATTGATGAATAAAAGATATAAAAGAAAGTTTTTATTTAATGGAAACTTCTAAAATTTTCTGTCATATTTCATTTTTTTATGCGTCTAATTAGTGAAAGGAGTGTGAGGTGTTATTTTAATATTTACAATAAATCAAAATGAAAAGCCTGATATTGACTGGATTATTGATAGATACAGTAAATATTTAGTGCGTTTGTGTTACATATATCTAAAAGACTATCATCTTGCAGAAGATGCAGTTCAAGAAACTCTTTATAAAGCTTATAAAGGCTATGGTAGTTTTCGAAAGGAAAGCAGTGAGAAAACTTGGATTACAAGAATAGCCATTAATACATGTAAAAGTTATTTGAGAAAATCTTCAAGCAAGGAGATTGCAGACAGTAATTATATTTCATTAAATTATGCATCTATAAATGAAGATAACAGGAGTTACAGGGATGAAGGATCAATAGAGCTTTTAAATGCTATTTACAACTTGCCTGTTATATATAAACAGGTAATACTTTTGAATTGTTATACTGGTCTTAGCATTTCTGAAATATCAAAAATAGTTAAGCAAAAAGAAAATACCATATCAGTGAGGCTAAAAAGAGCAAAAGAAATGCTAAAGAAATCATTAAAGGAGGAAGTGAAGTGAGTAAAATTGATAAAATTAAGGACATAATTGATGCTAATCTAGAGAAAATGGATATTTCAAATGAAGCAAAAAAAAGACTAAGAGAAAAAGCAGATTATATGGGAAAGAATAAAGTGAAAAAAAAGTTTAGGATTTTAGGTGTTGTGGCAGCTACAATTATATTGGCTTTGTTGATTACTTTGTATAATTCTAAAGATTTGAACATATATGCTATAGACTTAATGGAAAATATTACCCCTAGGGAAATAGAAGCATATAATTTAAGTGATGATTTTATTTTATCTACATTAGATTTTTCCATTGAACTTTTTAAACATGCTTATGATAAAGACAAAAACAGCCTTATATCTCCAACATCAGTTTTACTTGCATTAGCAATAACAGCTAATGGAGCTGATGGAGAAACTTTAGAAGAATTTCAAACATTACTTGGAGGTTCTGATCTTACACTAGATCAACTTAATAAATACTATTACAGTATGTCAAAAAAGTTAACAAAAGTAGAAATAGGAGAGGTCAATATTGCAAATTCCATATGGTACAGTCAGGAATTAGATATTAAAAAAGATTTTCTTCAAACCAATGGGGATTATTATAGTTCAGATGCATATAAAGTAAACTTTAAGCTACCAGGAATAGATAGGAAAATTAATGATTGGGTAAAAAATAAAACGAAGAACAAAATTGATAAAATAGTTGATGAAATTAATCCAGATACTATTATGCATATTATTAATGCTATTTATTTCAAGTCAGAGTGGAAAGACAAGTATATGGTTCGTAACACCAAAAAAGAAGATTTTTATGTTGATAACAATAAAACTATATCAGTAGATTTTATGTCCTCAAATGAGTATACATATTTAAAAGATAATATGGCCCAGGGGTTTATGAAGCTTTACAAATATGGAGAATACAGTTTTGTTGCTCTTTTGCCTGATGAAGGTATAAGCATTGAAAGCTATATTAATTCTATGACAGGGGAAGGTTTTTTGAATATATTAAATAGTAAATTATATGAGAATGTTTTTGTATCAATTCCGAAATTTAAATTTGAATTTGATACTTGTCTAATTTCTCCACTAATAGAGATGGGATTAAATAAGTGCTTCAGTGAATTAGCTGGTTTTAGTAAAATGGTGGAAACTCCTGAAGGGATTTTTATAGGGAAAATAAATCACAAGACATTTATTGAAGTTAATGAAGGTGGAACAGAAGCAGCAGCTTTAACAGACCTTAGGCTTTATGGGGGAGTAAGTATACCTGAATACATTACATTTAATCGTCCTTTTGTATTTGCTATTGTTAATAATGAAACAAATCTACCCCTGTTTATAGGAACAATGAATAATCCATCAATGGAATAAAACCTATTTTGTTAAAAAATAAGGAGAATATATTTTATGAAAAATATAAAATTAATATTTATTGTTATATTTATTTTTGTTTCATCTTTATCATTTAGTGTAAATGCTAAAGATGATATACCTAAAGAGGTATACAAGGAAGCTCAAGAAGGAGTAGCAATCTTTAAAGAAATTATAACAGGATTATATGAAGGCAAAGAAATAGCAATTGACTATGGTTATAAAGTTTTCGGCTTAGACTATGTATTGTTACGTGATAATAAGTATGAAAATATTATGGATCTCATAGTAGAAATTGATAAGTGGGAATTTATACTTTCAACTAACGGAGAAGCAATTGCTTCTTTAGTTGTAACAAAAAATGATGGTAAGTATTCAGCTGTAGAATTTTGTGAGAGTATAACTAATTTAAATATAATATACCAGAGAAAAGTTCAAGATGAAAGGGTTAAAAACCTTATTGTTATAGAAGATGGTTCAAGTAGTTATATTTTATACGAAACTTCTTCTAAGGAATATGAGTTAATTGGTAATCGTCAAGGGCCTATAAAGAGCGATATTTTTTTAAATGATATTAAAGAAAGAATATATAGTTTAAACAATGAGTTAATTAAAAGAACTGGAGTGTTCTCTCATGAGTATGATATTAATGGTCAAGGGTCTATAAAAAGCGATATTTTTTTAAATGATATTAAAGAAAGAATGTATAGTTTAAATAATGATTTAATTGAAAGAACTGGAGTGTCCTCTTATGAATATGATAGTAATGAAAGTAGCAATTATTACTTTTTAATTGCTATAGGGGTGTTAATTGTTTTTCTTAGTTTTATAATATTCTATTTAAAAAAAATAAAGAAAACATAATCTAAATAACCTGTCTCGTGAAAACTAAAGGAAATAAGCGCACCTTTTATTATTATCTTCCTTAACTATGAAAAGGAGATTGTCTATATAGTTGAGTATTTTTCATGATGTTTTGTTAAGAGGAGATTTATAAGATAGAGGGTTATATGAGATAAAAAATAATAAATATCTAAAAAACCTAAAAAAATACCCCGCGCATTCCAAAGAAGAGAAGGGAGAATGCTACGGGATTTAGGGGAGTAACTTTTTAAAATTACTATATTTAATATACATTAAAAATTTATATTATGGAACATAAACTTAATACTTTCTAAAATTCGACAAAAAACGCTAATAAAAGCAACAGTATGAAGTATACCAGAGGATACCTAAAGCTGCTCTTTTGTATAAAAAAGTCGGGTCAACATCATCTAAACAGTTATTCTAATGTGGGATGAAATACCTTTAAAGTATATTGTATTATAAACATGTAACATGTAAAACAATATATGTTTTTAGTAGGAGTGCACCGTGAAAAAAGGAATGTAATAAATCTTCTCAAAAGTAAAAAAACTAATTCGTATTTTATTTATCCATTGGCAGGTATAACAATTATGATTATTCTTGCAGTTGTTCAGATAGGAAGCAGTTCATTTCAGACTTTAATATATGAGGTATCAGAAACAGGGGGATGGGTGATAGGGAATAGTCCTAAAAGTATCGTAGAAGGAATTAAAAAAGCAATTATTTTTGATTAAAAATTAACAAAAATAATTGCTTTTTTATGTAAGTTAATTCAAATAGAAAAAATACCCCTTTAAAGTTCCTGAAGATAGATTCAGTCTTAGTAAGTTTTACTATTTAATTTCAAGACCAGCAGCTTTAGCTAGTTCTATAATAGTAGCTTTAGAAACTTTTTTCCCTTTAAAGTCAACTAAATCATCCATGCTTCCAGTAAAGATGTCAGCAGGTTGGTATTTCTTTAATATAACTTTATCATCGTCAACAAAAATTTCCAAAGCATCTTTTTCATTAATGTCTAGAGTTCTCCTTAATTCGATAGGCAAAACTACTCTTCCAAGCTCGTCAACTTTTCTTACAATTCCAGTAGATTTCATAATTATCCTCCTTGTTTTTTCGACATATTATTACAATGACGAGTTTATCATATACCATGCATAATAGTCAACAATTTTTTAAATTAATTTGTTTTATAAGTAAAATAAAACAGAAAAAATTTCATTCACATTACTTTTTATCCTATTTTGATGAGTTTTTTGCTCATGAATGTCTATATACAAAAGATTGTATAACATTGCTTTTAAATTATCAGCCTAAAATACATTAACCTCTTATTGCTGCTTATAGTAGTAACTTAATCATAAACATTTCCATTGGTTGTTCAAGCCCTGGTATATTTAGCACTAAGCATCCCGTATCCATATATCCTAATTTTCTATAAAAATGTTGGGAGCCTTCATTAACTTGTGTTGATGTCATAACCGTTCTATATCCCTTCATGCGCATCTCTTCTTCCCAATGTAGCATTGCTTCTTTTCCAAATTCTTTTCTCCTATATTGTTCCTCTAAATAGATTAAGGTCAAAAATGGTATGTTATCCCAAAACAAATTGTATCTTAAGATACCAATTGGTTTTTCATGGTCTTTTATAATATATCCTCTTTTATCTCTTATTTTAAGTAAAAACTCACTTTCAGGCATATGTTTGTCAAGTGAAAACCAAAAGTCTTTATCTTTTTCTGTAACATAGTCAATGATAAACATTTTAATCCTCCATAAAATTATAATAGCACATCTAGTTCCTGATTAAATAATCGAAGGCACTAAGTGCTGCTGTTGCACCAGAACCCATGGAAATAATAATCTGCTTATAGGGACTGTCTGTACAGTCACCAGCTGCAAATACACCTGGCATGGAGGTTGCACTCTTTTGGTTAACAATAATTTCACCTAAAGGATTTCGCTCAATACTGTCATCTAGCCATTCAGTATTTGGTATAAGTCCAATTTGAATAAAAACTCCCTGTAGTTCAATGTGTTTTTCTTCCTTGGTATCACGTTCTATGTAAGTGATACCATCAAGTTTTTCCTTACCAGTAAATTCTTTGGTTTGAACATTTGTAAGTACGGTAATATTGGGAAGTCTATACAAACGTTCCTGTAGCACCCTGTCAGCCTTTAACTCTGGCATAAATTCTAGTACAGTCACGTGTCGGACAATTCCTGCCAAATCAATAGCAGCTTCTACACCCGAATTACCACCACCAATTACTGCTACATCTTTTCCGGCAAATAAAGGTCCATCACAATGAGGGCAATAAGCTACTCCTTTGTTTTTTAACTCTTTTTCTCCTGGAACATTTACATTACGCCATCTAGCACCTGTTGCAATTATAACTGTCTTGCTTTTTACAACTGCTCCTTTTTCCAATTCTACTTCCAGTAATTCCTTCCGGGATATATTTTTTGCTTTTTGAAGATTTATGATATCCACATTATATCGTTTTACATGATCTTTAAGATTTTCTGCCAGCTTAGGACCTTCTGTATATGGAACAGAAATAAAATTTTCTATTCCCATGGTATCTAAAACCTGCCCGCCAAATCTTTCAGCTATAATGCCAGTACGAAGTCCCTTACGGGCAGAGTAAATAGCAGAACTTACACTAGCAGGGCCGCCACCAATAACCAGAACATCAAAAGGCTCCTTTTCATTAAGAGAAGATGTATCTGCACTTTGTCCAAGCTTTGCTAGAATTTCCTCCAGTGTTAAACGACCACTTTCGAAGAAATTACCATTTAGGTATACAGCAGGTACTGCCATTATATCCTTACTTTCAACTTCTTCTTTAAAGACAGCCCCATCAATCATAGTATGGGTAATATTTGGATTAATCACGCTCATTATATTAAGTGCTTGAACTACATCAGGACAATTGTGGCAGCTAAGACTAATGTAGGTTTCAAAATGGTATTTTCCTTTTAACTGTTTAATCTGATTAATATAAGTATCATCTACCTTAGGTGCTCTTCCTCCTACTTGAAGAAGGGCTAGAACTAAAGAAGTAAATTCGTGACCTAATGGGATACCGGCAAAAACAATACCGGTATCCTCATTTAATCGGTTAACGCTAAAGCTTGGGGTTCGATCTAATTCTGCTTTTTCAACATGTATTTTAGATGAAAGCTTAGCAAGTTCATCAATTAGTAGAAGCATGTCAGTAGATATACTATCACTTCCAGCACTAACCTTTATGACAATATCACCTTCTAGTAAAGCTAGATACTGTTCTAGTTGCTGTTTGATTTCTACATCTAGAAGCATGATAGTTACCTCTTATATCTTTCCAACCAATTCAAGGCTTGGTTTAAGTGTTTGGCTTCCTTCTTTCCATTTTGCCGGGCAAACTTCACCTGGATGATTGCGCACATATTGGGCAGCTTTTATTTTACCAAGAAGAACATCGGCATCACGCCCTATACCTCCTGCCGATATTTCAACAGATTGGATAACTCCATCAGGATCTATAATAAAAGTACCTCTATCGGCCAATCCAGATTCTTCAATAAGAACATCAAAGTTTCTAGAAAGAGTATGAGAAGGATCACCAATCATTATATAAGTAATTTTCTTTATAGCCTCTGATGTATCATGCCATGCCTTATGAGTAAAATGTGTATCGGTAGAAACAGAATAAACTTCCGCTCCTAATGATTTTAATTGTTCATAATTATTTTGGAGATCTTCAAGTTCAGTAGGGCAAACAAAAGTAAAGTCAGCAGGATAAAAGCATATTACAGTCCATTTTCCTTTAAAATCCTCTTCAGTTACCGTTAGAAACTTTCCATTCTGATAAGCTTGCGCAGTAAAAGGTTTAACTTCAGTTCCGATTAATGACATAACAAATTCCTCCTATTAATTTATTGTTTTATTAGTCTATTGGATAGTTTTTGAATGTATTTAATAGACTTTTTAAATATACCCACTTTTTTTAACTACTACCCACTTTTTTTATAAAAATATCTGATTTTAATTTAACATTGCCAAAAATAATTTAGTCTTCTTCGAGAATGAGTGCAGCCGACGGAAAGGGCTTAAGTGCCCTATTTAAAATTCCATGTGTATAGGCTATCAAAACTCCATAGTTTGTTATAAAAACATTACTTTCTTTTGATGACTCTATCCTAAATTGCATCTCTTTTCTGTTAATCATGCAGCCACCACAATGAACTATTAAATCATACCCATTAATATCTTTGGGGAAATGTGCTCCTGAGGCCCATTCGAAGTTGATGTCATATCCACAAATTTGTCTTATCCATCTAGGAATTTTAACCTTTCCAATATCATCTGCCTGTCTGTGATGTGTACATCCTTCAACAATTAAAACTTTACTTCCTTGTTTTAACTCTTGAATTTTTTTAATACCTTTTACCAGTTCTGCTAAGTCCCCTTTTTGCCTAGCGAATAGTATAGAAAAGGATGTAAGCGGAACGTCAGAAGGAGTGTCTGCGGATACTTTTAAAAATGCCTGAGAATCTGTTATTACTAATGAAGGCTTTACTTTTAGATTGTCAAGGGTGTGCTTTAACTCATGTTCCTTTGTAACAATAGCTATTGCATCATTATCAATAATATCTCTTATTGTTTGTTGTTGTGGCAATATAAGCCTTCCTTTGGGGGCTGATTTATCAATAGGAGTGACAAGTACTACTGTATCTCCTGGCTTTATAAGGTCTCCAATCAAACTAATCTCTGATTTATCATACTTTGCATTATCTATAATAAGGTTCTTGACGCTATCAATACCTTCACCCGTGCCTGCGCTTGTTTTTACAAAGGGGATACCCAATATCTTGCTATATTCCATTACATCACTTTGTAAAACATCTTTTATATCACATTTATTTATAACCCCAACTAATGGTATCTCTCTTTTCTTTAACATTGCTGCAAAATCTTTTTCAAATTCAGTGATTCCTTCAGTTGCACTTATAACAAGTATTGCTATATTTGATTTTCTTAATACTTCATGTGCCTTTTCAATTCTTAAGTTACCTAAATCTCCACTGTCATCAAGCCCAGCTGTGTCAATAATGACTACAGGACCTATAGGTAAAAGCTCCATTGTCTTATATACTGGATCTGTTGTTGTTCCTGGAACATTTGAAACCACTGCTATTTGTTGTCCTGTAAGTGCATTTATCAGTGATGATTTTCCAGCATTTCTTCTTCCAAAAATAGCTATATGAAGCCTATTTGAAATTGGTGTTGTATTCAATATTATCACTCCTTTACTTTTTTCCCGGTATGCCTGGCGTTGTAATTGACACAGTATCAAATATCTTGTCAATTTCGGCTTTATCTAAAATATTCTCTGATAGAAGTACTTCTCGAACTGTCTTACTTGTCTTAATGCATGATTTTGAAACTTCACTAGCTCTATCATATCCAATATGACCAGTAAGTGCAGTAACTAAGGTAAAACTTTTTTCTAAAAGTTCACTACATCTTGATATATCAGCGGAAATTCCCTTTATGCATTTTTCAATAAAAATACTTAAAGTGTTATTTAAAATGTCTAGCATTTCAAATAAATTATGTGCGATAACAGGTAAAAATGCATTTAATTCAAGTTGTCCAGACTGAGCAGCTAGTGTAATAGCAAAATCATTAGACATTATCTGAAAAGCAGCTTGATTAACTGCTTCTGCTATCACAGGGTTTACTTTTCCAGGCATTATTGAAGACCCTGCTTGGACAGGTGGGAGATTAATCTCACCTAATCCAGCTATAGGACCAGAAGATAAAAGCCTTATATCACTAGATACTTTAGATAGATTTACGGCTGATGTTTTTAAAAGCCCTGATACTTCAACAAAAACATCACAGTTTTGAGTACAATCTATCATATATTCAGATCTTGCAAGACCAATTCCAGTAATTTCTCTAAGCTTTTCAATTACATTAAAAATATACTTTTTTTCAGCATTTATTCCTGTCCCAACGGCAGTTCCACCAATATTAACCTGTCTTAACCTTTCTTCTACCTTATAAATTCTCCACCTGTCTCTTGCAAAGGCTTGAGCCCATGCGCCAAACTCTTGACCTAACGTAACAGGAACCGCATCTTGTAGTTGTGTTCTTCCAACTTTTAAAACATTTGAAAATTCGTCTTCCTTTTCTTGTAAGGAAGCTTGCAACTGTGCAAATTTTTCACTTACAGGTCGTAATAGATTTATTGCTGCAATTCTTACAGATGTAGGGAAAACATCATTTGTTGATTGGGACATATTTACATGATCAATTGGATGTACTATATGATATTCACCTTTATTACCACCTAATATTTCAATAGCTCGGTTTGCAACCACTTCATTTACATTCATGTTTGCAGAAGTTCCAGCACCACCTTGTAAACAATCCACAATAAATTGATCAAAAAAGTTTCCCAACAATATTTCATCACATGCTTTTACAATTGAACATGCTATATCACTGTTTAAAAGTCCTGTCAAGTGATTTGTAATTGCAGCAGCTTTCTTTACTATAACAATTGCTTTAACAAGTTCCCAGTGGATGGGCCTTTTGGTTATAGGAAAATTATCTAATGCTCTTTTTGTGTGTATTCCAAAGTAACAATTATCATCTATTTCAAGTTCACCTAGCATATCACTTTCAATTCTCACCCTAACACCTCCCAAAAATTAAATTAAATATAAAAAGAAAACAATAGATTAATATCAATATTAACAGTAACTTAACCTACTATATTTATTAAAATATATACCCATATAATTAATATTTCAATATAAAATTTAAAAAAGATATTATATCTTATTCTATTAATCAATCATCTATAAGGTGGAGTTTCTATTATAATTTTCAGAGGGAGTAGAGTTTCTATCTGAAGCCTCTATTTTAGCTTTAGAGTTAACTAGTATAAGGTTAAAAGGCAGAATGTTAAACCTAGTGTTTTGCAAAAAAAAGAGCTGATACACAATAAGTGTGTATCAGCTCTTAAGATACTTAAACTATATTTTTCTCAGGTAGATTATAATGTCTACCTGAAGATCTCAAGATTAACTATAAATAGATTAGTTTACTGAACTCTGCAAGTAACACCGTTTACTACAAATTCTGTAGGCAGTGTATTTGTACCGCTAAAGGATTTGTTAAATCCAAATGATACTGACCCACCAGGAGGAATTGAACCATTATGTCCTGCATTTCTTGCACTAACTATTGAACCACTCTGTGTATGGGTGAAATTCCAACCACTGGTGATTCTTTGGTTACCAGGGTAAGTCCAATTAATTGTCCAACCATTAACTGTTGTGTTACTGTTATTTTTAATAGTCACAGTTACTGATGCGCCATTACCCCACGCATTCTGTGAATAGGTTACAGTATAGGCACCAATATTATTTGCAGGTGGATTGGTAGGCGCTGGAGTTGCAGGTGGATTAGTAGGCACTGGTGTGGCAGGCGGATTGGTAGGTGCTGGTGTTGCCGTTGGGTTTGTAGTGCTTGATCCACCAAATCTAAACCAGTCAATATTTACTGGTCCGCTAAACCTTAGAACTACATTGTGAACTCCTGTAACTCTGCTAATATTTGCAGATAGTTCACGGTAGTTATTCCATCCTCCAGTTGACGATACTGATAAAGTTCCTAAAAGAGTACCACTTGCACTATTTAGTCGAACCTCTATATTTGTATTTGTGCTTAATCCAGACGCAACCCTTGCATTAAAAGAAGTTGCTCCACTACCAAAGTCAATATTGTTATATGTAACAGTGTTGCCATTTTCAATATACCCTAAGGCGCTTCCACTATCAATTGAAATTGTCCTGATTGTTGACGAGCTAACACTATTGTAATCTTCAGCTTCTATTCTTGTAAACGCACTTTTAGAATTAGGAGTTGTTGATGCTGGAGGATTTGTAGGAGCTACAGGGGCAGAGCCACCGATAGTAATTGTATTACTATACACATCTGCTCTTCCACTACTTTGATATCCTTCTATAGTAAGAGCCACTTCGTACATTTTGCCCATGCGCATTCCTCTATTCTCCCAAGCTGCAAAGTGCTGGCTAACAGATATGGTTCCACTGTTGCGCTTTGAAGTGCGAACGCTCCAATACTGTTGAAAAGTTGCTGTGCCTTTAATAGAAGGTTGTTGGGTTCTTGTGGTCTCATATATGTCATATGTTCCACCATCAACATTAATGGTTCCCTTTGATGTTGCTCCGGGTGGTCTCCAGCTTCCCCAACTATCCACAATGTAGAATTCTACAAGAGGATCAACTGTCCAGCCATAGACACATAAATATGAATTGCCGTTTGGATGATAGTCTACACCGTAGGTTACTGATATGTTTCCAATTTGTTGATGTGTCTGTGTTTCGTCAAATTTTCTGCCTTTACGGAATAATATATTATTAATATTACTCCATTGGCAGCTAAATGTACCACCATCCTTAAGAGTCATGCTTCCAGTACCGTTGTCAACCCAGTATTCATAGTCGTATCCTCCGTGAGTGCCTATTTCGTTTTCTGTAATTGTTATTGTCTGTGCATTTGCTTGTGTTGATGGAAGAGTGATTGATAATAGTAGAGCAAAGATTAGTAAAAACATTCCGAATCCCTTAATACACTTAGATAACTGCATTGATTATCCTCCTACTATCTTTTTTTATTACAATACACAAAATTATCACTGTTTCTTTAAATGAAAAATGTTTTACTCTATTTTAAAACGCACAAATAAATTAGAAAGTACAGTAAACTTTCAATAATAGAAATAAAACACAGTACACATAAAGAAACTAATGTAGTATTTTGTGATGTAACCATAGGGAAAATTTTATTTTTATAAGAAAATAAATAAAGCCCACAAGAAGTAATGCAAAAATCAAAAAATATTATAAACTAAGGTGAGGAAATTTTTAAATTATTTATTCTAATAATCATTTTACCATAGCTATTGTATTAAATCAATAATATAATTTTTAGTTTTTTGATTGACTTAAGACTTATTGTGTGTTAGATTCTAAGTATATTCTAAAAGGGAGTAGTTGCGGCGAGATTGCCAGAAATAAAATCAACAGGCTGGAGAAATCCTGGTTTTATTTGCTTTAAGAGTAACTTAAAGAAGCGAGACTTTTAGATTAGTTAGCCATTAATATAGGGCTTATTAATCTATTGGTTTCGCTTTTAGTTTTGTGTGAACTCGTTTAGCTAAAGCTAAACATCGAGGCTTCAGGTGGAGACTCAACTCTACCTGAAGATTTATAAGACGAACTCCACCTTATAGAAGGTGGAGTCTTAGAATACGATAAAGATTGAAAATAATAGTGATAGGTGTGAGAATATGATACAAGAAATATTAAAGGCATTTTTTCTTATTTTTATAGCTGAAATGGGTGACAAGACTCAAATACTTGCAATGGCTTTTGCTACAAGATTTCCAGTAAAAAAGGTATTGCTAGGAGTATTTATAGGAGTTCTTTTAAATCATGGTTTGGCAGTAGTTTTAGGAAAATACATATCTAGCTTTATTCCAGGCAACTCAATTCAGATAGTTGCAGGTTTTGCCTTTGTTGGGTTTGCACTTTGGAATCTAAAAATAGATTCTAAAGAAGATGAAGAGGGAGAAAAAAAATATAAATACAGTCCGGTTTTAACTGTGGCTCTGGCGTTTTTCATAGGAGAACTAGGAGATAAAACTCAATTAACGGCAATAACTTTAGCCACTGAAGCTTCCTATCCATTAGCTATGTTGAGTGGTACTGTTTTAGCAATGATTGCTACATGTTCATTAGGTATTTTAGTAGGAAAACAATTGGGTGATAAAGTTCCAGAATTTAATATTAAATTAATATCAGCTAGTGTTTTTATGTTATTTGGTGTTATTAAACTATATCAGAATGTGCCTAAGAACTATTTAAACATTCATAATACATTTGTATTTATTGTAATAATATCTATTATTACTTTAGTATTATTGCGTTCTATGGTAGTAGAAAAGAGAAAAGGATTTAAATCTAAGTTTAAAAGGATGTCTAAAGAATTATATGAGTATTATCATCATGTTGGAAAAAGTGCGGAAAAAATATGTCTTGGTTCTGAAAAATGTGGTAAATGTCAAATGGACGAATGTATGATAGGATATATAAAGAGTCTGGTGAAAAATGCTTTAGAAGGAGAGATTATAAAACAAAAAACTTTTATACATGAGAAAAAGGTTGTAAATAAAAATTATGACAAAGGACAGGTTATGGAGTGTTTAAAAATGACATTAAGACTTATTAGAAGTAGGGATACTTGCCAAAAAGATAACAGCATTAATCAAATAAGAATAAATTTAGAAAGGATACTATTTGGTAAAAGTGTTGGTGAAATAAATGATTGGGAAAACTATTCAAAAAGCTTATATAGTATTGATAAAGTAATTGCTAAAAGAATTTTAGAATAAGTTTCTAATAATCCATTTAAAAATAATGCTGTAAACTCTAATATTAAAATTATTTATTAAATAATCCGAAATAGAATATAGAATTCCGAACTTAAAAAAAAAACATTTACGAAGATGTCAAATAAAAAGAAGAAGTAAACGTGAAGAATCTTATAAGTAAGTTTTATAAGATACTATTTAGAAGCGTTGGAGTGAAATGGAGGACTCAATAGCAAAGGGGATCTAGACCCCCGAGTTTTATTTTGAAAATAATTATAAGGGAAGATGTGTATGATATTTATTTGGTCGATTTTCACTGGTGAAACAGCAACTAGCATTGTTGAAAAAATAAAGAATGGGAATAAAGAACTGAAAGAAAAATTTATTGAAGACTACATTCCATTTATAATAAAAGTTATTTCAAGTTTCTATTCTTCAAGCATAGTGGATATAAAAAACAGTGATGAATATAGCATAGGACTTATGGCTTTTGATGAAGCAATAGAGAAATATGATAGCAATAAGAATAAGAGTTTTTTGGGGTTTGCGAAATTGGTGATAAAAAGGAGGATAATAGATTACTTTAGAAATATATCTTCTGTAAGAAAAAAAGAAATTCCATTTTCATCTTTTAACAGTATAGTTACTTCTGAGTTTGAGGATGAATCAAATATAATTGATTATGATATAGGTTCAGGTAGATATGAAGTCATTAGTGAGTTGGAAGATTTTTCTAGGCAATTAAAATCATATGGACTAAGTATAAAGAATTTGCCTGAATACATGCCAAAGCATAAGGATTCAAAACAGATGTGTATAAGTATAGCTAAAAAAATAATTGAAAACAAAAATATCTATAACATATTAAAAACGAAAAAATACTTTAAGATGAAAGAGTTATCTAAAATAATTGATGTTCATCCAAAGACCATTGAAAGAAATAGAAGGTTTATAATATGCTTGTGTATAATATATGACAATAATTACAGTAATTTCAAAGCGTATTTGAGTCAAATATCTTAACAGGTAAATTTAATAAAAAAACTATAAGATTTTTGGTTTTTTATATAGTTAAAAATAATTATCAAAAAACAAAAATCCACATATTCAGGGGTGGGAAAAATGAAACAAAAGGGTATCGTAATAAGTATGACTAAGAATAAAGTAGTGGTAACTACTAATGAGTTTCAGTGCTTCTATATTAAAAGAAGGCCTGCAGTTTATGTAGGAAAGGAAGTTGAATTTACAGCAAAAGAAATAATTAAGAAAAGACCAGTTGTAAAAACACTTTCATTAGGGGTTGCTTGTATGGCTTTTCTATTTATGGTAGTGTATTTTTTAAATTCTGCTTATATTAAAGATATTTTTACTGAGCCAAAAGTTTTTGCATATATTAATATTGATATTAATCCTAGTTTGGAAATGGAAATCGATGTTGATGGAAATGTATTGAAGTTAGTTCCCTTAAATGAAGAGTCCAATGCATTTATTAAGAACTTGAGAATTGATAAGGTAAGTGTTTTTGAAGCTATTAATAAGATATTAGAAAAAGTAAATATAATAGAAACAAGTAATACTGATAATTATTATATACTTATTTCAAGTACTTTAAATAATAAAGGAAATGAATATGATAAAGAATATCAAATGGAAAAGGAAAAACTAGATATAATAGTAAATTCATTAAAAGACAACATACAAGAAAAAGAAGACAGTGAAATGTATGTATATGTTGTTCAAGCAGACATATACGAAAGAAAAGAGGCACAGAAGAAAGGTATATCAACAGGAAGATATGTACTGTATAATGAATATAAAAAATCAGAAAGTAACTTTTCAATTGAAGAAGCTAAAAGAGTTGGCGTTAATGAGATGTTACTAAACATATTTAATCCTATTTCAGAAAAAGAAAAAGATAATATGCCGATGGAAACCACTTCACCAACACCGACACCGACACCGACACCGACACCAACATCAACACCAACACCAAAATCAACACCAAAATCAACACCAACATCAACACCAAAATCAACACCAACATCAACACCAACATCAACACCAACATCAACATCAACACCAACATCAACATCAACATCAACATCAACACCAACACCAACATCAACATCAACACCAACACCAACATCAACACCAACACCAACACCAACACCAATACCAACATCAACACCAACACCAACACCAATACCAACATCAACATCAACATCAATACCAACATCAATACCAGCATCAATACCAACACCAACACCAATGCCAACAGCAACACCAACAACAGCAAAACCAACACCAACACCACAAATAAACCAAGTGTATATGAGATATGAATCATACAATTATAAAAACCGATATATAAGGCATGAGTCATTTTTAGGGCGCATTTCACCAAATGTATCTCCACTAGATGATTCAATATTTAATGTAGTTCTTGGTCTGGCTGACTCCAATTACGTTTCTTTTGAGTCGAAAAATTTTCCGGGATATTACTTGATTCATGAGGACTTTAAAATTGTTCTTAAACAAAATGATAACTCAGATAACTTTAGAGAGAGTGCAACATTTAAGAAAGTGCCTGGATTAGCTAATAATAACTTAATTTCTTTTCAATCGTATAATTATCCAGATAGATATATTCGACACAGGATGTTTTATCTTCATGTTGATGAAATTATTACAGATTTAGAAAAAGAAGATGCTACATTTATTGAAGTTAAAATTGACTAATATTGGAGTAAATAATGATTGTTTTATCAATATAGATTATATGCATTTCCTAGAAAAAAGTTTGCTTTTTAGCAAACTTTTTTCTAAATAAATTTAAAATATCACTACAGATTCCGAACTTAAAAAATAACATGCTTCGAAGGTGTATTACAATTAAATAAAGAAAAAATCTGTAATCCTATGGAAATGAGGATATACAGATTTATATAAATAGAGTTTATTTTAAGGAGGAGTAGGGTATGTTGGTATTAAAAATCAAAAAAATAAGCACTTTTTTATTATGTGCAATTATGCTTTTGTACATAGTATTACCATTTAAAAGTGCAGAAGCTTCACCTGCAACCGGGACAAAATTTCTAGGTAACATTATTGCAGGTAGTATACCTTCAGGCTATGCTAACTACTGGAATGGTGTGACACCTGAGAATTCAACAAAATGGGGTTCTGTAGAAGGAAACAGAGGAACTTATAATTGGAATCAGGCAGATATGGCCTACAATTTTGCTAAACAAAATGGAATGCCCTTTAGATTCCATACGTTGGTATGGGGAAATCAAGAACCAAGATGGGTTAGCTCTCTTTCGGCTGAACAACAAAGGTCTGCAGTATTAGCATGGATAAACGCTGCAGCAAGGAAATATCCAGATGCAGAATTTGTAGATGTTGTAAATGAACCTTTACATGATCCGCCATCTTATAGAAATGCAATTGGTGGAAATGGATCTACCGGATGGGATTGGGTTGTATGGTCTTTTGAACAAGCAAGAAGAGCTTTTCCGAATTCTCAATTACATCTAAATGAATATGGAATTATTGCAGATCCTCCTAAAGCAAGAAGATACCTAGAGATTGTTAATATTCTTAAAGATAGAGGATTGATTGATGGGATTGGAATACAGTGTCATCAATTTAATATGGATTATGTGAACGTTTCGACTATGAATCAAGTTTTAAATATGCTGGCTGAAACAGGTTTGCCTATATATGTAACAGAACTTGATATTACAGGCAATGACAGTACTCAGTTAGCTAGATACAGAGAAAAGTTCCCTGTTTTATGGCAACATCCAAGTGTAATGGGAGTATCCTTATGGGGATATATAGAGGGACAGACATGGATAAATAATACACATTTATTAAATAGAAATGGTACCCCACGTCCAGCTCTTACCTGGTTGATGGATTATGTAAGAGCAAATCCAAACCCACCTGCAAGATTCCCAAGTGCAACAAATCCAGGTGGTGGAGGACCAGGGCAACCAACCACGCCACCACCAACCACCACACCACCAACCACCCCAGTACCACCAACTACCAATGTAAATTTAAATCCAACATGGTATGTAGATGATCCAGTCATTTTTCATAGAGAACTTCCACCATACGATTATTACGCTGCAAAAGATCCTACCATTGTGTACTATGGAGGTAAATACCACGTATTTTATACTGGAGCCAATCGAAGCGGTGGTTGGCAGATGCTTTATACATCAGCCAGCACCATTGCTGAATTAAAAGATGCACCTCGTACATTCTTGAGTTCAATACAGGAAGCTTATTTTTGTGCCCCCCAGGTTTTTTATTTTGAACCTCATGAGTTATGGTATTTAGTTTACCAAAATGGTACTCACGGTGCAGCTTATTCTACAACGGCAGATATATATGATCCTAGTTCATGGTCTGGACCACGTTCTTTTGGTATATCAGGAAACATGGGATGGGATTATTATATTATCTGTGATGATCAAAACGCCTATATGTATAACTCGCCTAGTGATGGCTCACACAATATATATGTTCGTCAAACTACTTTAGAGAATTTTCCGAGAGGTTGGAGTGCTCCAAGACTTTCTATATCAGACACTTTTGAAGGATTAAATGTCTATAGATCCATTTCTGACGGGTATTACTATATGCTTGTGGAAGATATGAAAGATGGCCGTTATTACGAGCTATGGCGTTCAACTAGTGCTGGTGGACCGTGGACACAACTAGCCGAAAAATGGGCATGGCATGGTAATCTTTCTTTTAATGGTTCAAGGTGGACCGAAAATGTTTCCCACGGTGAAGTACTTCGTGTAGGGTATAATCAGAGACTTGAAATTTATGATATCAATCGGGTAGACTTTCTAATTCAGGGTTCTTTAAGCAGAAATTTACCTTACCAAGAGCTTATATGGGATTTAGGAATGATAAGAAATTACACTACAAGATCGGCTTTTGGTCAGATTAATTCAGTGAGCTATAACTGTATTAAATCTAACAGTATACGCCCAATAGGCACATCTAATGGTAGAAGGGGTGTCGGCTATATTGGAAGCGGTGATCATTTAGTATATAATCAAATAGATTTCGGAGGCGGAGCAACCTCTTTTAATGCAATGGTTGCAAGTCCCGAAGCTTCAAGCATTGAATTGAGATTAGGAAGTCCAAATGGCACCCTTATAGGAACATTGCAAGTAGAACCAACAGGTGGATGGAATACTTATCAGGAGCAGACCTGTAGCATTAACAACGTGACAGGAGTACACGACTTATATGTTGTATTTTCAAATGCTGTCAATTTTGATTGGTTCACATTTTCAGCAGATGCCTTCAAAAGACTAGAAGCAGAAAATTATAGTCGCATTAATTCTTCCACAATTCAAAAAATAGGTACTGGCAATGGTGGAAGTGGAGTAGGTTATATTGAAAATGGAAACTATATAGCATACAACAATATCGACTTTAAAAATGGGGCAACCTCATTTAAAGCAATGGTTGCATCTGAACTTAGATCAAATATTGAATTAAGATTAGATAGCCCAACGGGTACTAGAATAGGTACATTACAGGTGGCCACAACAGGAGGATGGGGGGTATATGAAGAACAAACATGCAATATTACTAGAGTTACAGGTATTCATGACTTGTACCTAGTATTTACAGGCCCTGTCAATATTGATTGGTTTACATTTGATGGAGAAGGAAATTTACCAACACCAACAATAGAACCATCTGTAAGATTAGGGGACTTAAATGGAGACGGGAATATCGATTCAACAGACGTCGCGTTATTAAGAAGACATTTGCTAAATATAACTCCTCTTTCTGAGACTGCTCGTTCTAACGCAGATATAAACAAAGATGGAAGGATAGACTCAACTGATTATGTATTGATGAGAAGATATATACTTGGTATTATAACTTCTTTCCCAAACTAAAGAGTAGTACATCATTTAAGCTTCAACACAGAAAAAGTGGTGTAATTAGTGAATGTTTTTCTTCACTTTAAAAATATGATCTCTAAAAAAAATATTTCTGTGTTGAAGCTGTAGATGACAAATGATATAGGTTTTTGCTATGGGAGTAACCTAAAATGGTTTAATAGGAGGAATCATATAATGTGTAATTTAAAGAAAATATCATTGATTGTTTTTTCCATGTTATTTTTAATAGTTCAGTTATTTTGTTTTACAATAGTAGAAGCAGCAGATAGAGCAACAGTAAATTTGTCATCGGAAAGGCAATTAATACGTGGTTTTGGAGGAATGAACCACCCTGCTTGGATTGGAGATTTGACACCAGCCCAAAGAGAGATTGCTTTTGGTAATGGACCCAACCAGTTAGGTTTTACTGTTTTAAGAATTTATGTAGATGATAATAGAAATAATTGGCATAGAGAAGTGGCAACTGCAAAAAGAGCACAAGAGCTTGGGGCACTTGTTTTTGCATCTCCATGGAATCCTCCAGCTAATATGATTGAAAGATTCACCCGTAATGGAGAAGCAAATCAAAAACGGCTTCGATATGATAGGTACGCTGACTATGCAAGGCACCTTAATGATTTTGTTACTTTTATGAGAAACAATGGGGTGGATCTATATGCTATTTCTATTCAAAATGAGCCTGATTATGCACATGATTGGACTTGGTGGACCCCACAAGAAATGATATGCTTTCTGAGAGACTATGCTTCATTAATTAATTGTAGAATAATTGCACCTGAGTCATTTCAATATGTTAAACGTGTGTCTGATCCTATTATAAGCGATCCTCAAGCTTGGGCGAACGTGGACATTCTTGGTGCTCATCTATACGGAACCCAATATAGTAATTTTCCTTATCCTCTTTTCAAAGAAAAGGGAGCCGGAAAAGAGCTCTGGATGACTGAAGTATACCATCCAAATAGTCACGATAATTCTGCAGATCGCTGGCCTGAGGCGCTGGAAGTTGCACAGAACATACACCATTCTATGGTAGATGCAGAGTTTCAGATGTATGTATGGTGGTATATCCGCAGACAATATGGTCCAATGAAAGAAGACGGCACTATAAGTAAGCGTGGTTATATGATGGCTCATTACTCGAAATTTGTTCGTCCGGGATATGTAAGGATTGATGCAACAAAAACTCCTACATCGAATGTTTTCCTTTCTGCTTATAAAGGTGATGACAATGTTGTATTAGTAATTGTAAATAAAAATACTTCATCTAGGACACTTGATATATCAGTACCAGGAACCAGCTCCCAAACATGGGAAAGATATGTGACTACAGGTTCGAAAAATCTTAGGAAAGAATCAAATGTAACATCATCTGGTGGCAGGTTGCAGATAACATTAGAACCTCAAAGTGTTACCACCATTACCACCTCTGTAATAGAAGAAGGAGATATTAAAAAGAGTGCTTTTAATAGGTTGGAGGCAGAGGATTATCAAGAGACTAATTCATCAACAATTGAGAGGATAGGTACATCAAACGATGGAGGCGGTGTAGGATATATTAGCAGAGGAGACTATCTAAAATATAAAAATATAGACTTTGGAGATGGAGCATCATCCTTTAAAGGGGTGTTTGCATCTGAACTAAACTCTAATATTGAGTTAAGATTAAATAGTCCAACAGGTATCCTTATAGGTACATTGCCAGTATCCTTAACAGGTGGATGGAATGTATACGAAGAGCAACAATGCAATATTAGTAGAGTAACAGGTATCAATGACTTGTTCCTTGTATTTTCAGGCCCTGTCAATATTGATTGGTTTACATTTGAATCTGAAGATACTACTGTTACATTAGGTGATTTAAATGGTGATGGGAAAATTGATTCTACAGATGTTGCATTATTAAGAAGACATTTGCTTGGTATTACTACTCTTACGCAAGCTGCTCTTACTAATGCAGATATAAACAAAGATGGAAGGATAGACTCAACTGATTATGTATTGATGAGAAGATATATACTTGGTATAATAACTTCTTTCTAAGTTATTATGTATAGACTAAGAAGTCTTTTATCCCTTGAGGGGTAAGTGTTTAGATATATGGAAGAAACATTGTGAAGCAAGTCATAGAGCCTGTTAATACGACGAGGAGAGGGAGAGCATTGTTTGAGCGAAGCGAGTTTTCCAAAGGCCCCGAGGAGTATTTACAGGCTCTAAACTGCTAAACTTAAGTTTGTGGAATATATTTAAACACTTTTACTAATTGTACCCGCAGAAGACCTTTTTATTGATTTGCCAATAAAAAAAGTTTATTATATATATATGAGGTGAGATGCTATGAAGAAAATTATAATTATTAGTGTTATATTTATTGTAAGTATATTATTACTAATGGGATGTGTTCCGGGGGATGGGACTTATACAGATACAAAACCTGCAGGCTTTTTCTGGGGAATATGGCATGGGTGGATAGCACCTGTTTCTCTTATAATAAGTATATTTAATAAAAATATTGGGATTTATGAGGTGTCAAACACAGGCTTTGGATATAATTTTGGCTTTTACATTGCAGTTATCAGTGGCTTTGGCGGTCTATCCGTATTTAGAAAAAAACGTTCTAAAAAATAAAAGTTATAAAGGGTGATAAAATGAAAGTTAAAGTTGACATTATATCAGGATTTTTAGGGGCGGGAAAGACTACTCTTATTAAAAAGCTTCTAGAAGAAAAACTAAATACAGAAAAACTTGTTATTATTGAAAATGAATTTGGTGAAATAGGAATAGATGGAGTTTTGCTAAAAGAATCGGGAATAGAAATAAAGGAGATCAATTCAGGATGTATTTGTTGCACCCTTGTAGGTGACTTTGAAAAGTCTATTTCTGAGGTAATTGATAAATTTAAACCTGAAAGAATAATTATTGAGCCATCAGGTGTTGGAAAGTTGTCGGAGGTCATTAAAGCCTGCAATTCTAAAAACCTTGAACACTTAATTGAGCTAAATATGATAACTGCTGTAGTAGATGTTATTAAATATGATATGTAT
Source organism: Acetivibrio alkalicellulosi (assembly GCA_008125075.1). Classification (GTDB taxonomy): domain Bacteria; phylum Bacillota; class Clostridia; order Acetivibrionales; family Acetivibrionaceae; genus Herbivorax; species Herbivorax alkalicellulosi. The sequence continues at coordinate 84,657 of VLTH01000003.1, forward strand.
ATTTCAAATTTTAGTGAATTTTATAAAAATCAAATAAAAAACGCCAAAACAGTTATTTTAAGCAGAACACAAAAAGTTCAGTCAGAAAATATAGAAAGTGTTGCAAAAGCTATTAAAGCATTAAATTCCACAGCAAATATTGTTACCACTCCATGGGATGAAATTAAAGGGGAGAATATAATTGCATTGGCTCAACAGGATATGAGTATTTCTTTAGAAAATAAGTTAATTGAATCTAAAAAAATAGTATTAAAAAAACATAGCCATGGAAAATCGTGCAAGTGCAATCATTCAAAAAATCATGTCCATAATGATAACTGTGGATGTGATAATAATCATAGTGCAGATGAGGTTTTTGAGGTCTGGGGATTAGAGACTCCAAAAAGATTTAATAAGAGCGAACTTGGTAATATTTTAGAGGGCTTAAAAAATGATAAAATCTATGGTATAGTATTAAGAGGAAAAGGTATAATTCAGAGCTTTGAAGATAGAAAATGGATAGAGTTTGATTTTGTTCCTGGTGAATATGAGTTTAGAGATAGTCAAGCTGATTATACAGGCAGGATATGTTTTATTGGCAAAAATCTTAACAAAACTGAGCTTGCAAAATTATTTGAACTGTGAAGATAGAGGGATGGCTATTAATTGCACTTTTCAAAGGGGCTATTTTGAACAAATAAGAATTTAGTATTCCTAGTGAATAAGTTTTTTATATGGATGGGGAAAAGATGAAAATTCAAATTGATGTTATAACTGGTTTTTTAGATTCCGGCAAAACTACTTATATAAATGAACAAATCAAAGAGGGCAGATATTTAAAAGAGAAAACAGTCATTATTCAATGTGAAAATGGACAAACTGAAGTAAATAAAAATGACAATATATATGTGGTTAAATGTAATAATGAAAATAGTATTGACGAAGAGTTTTTTCTAGAGATAATAAAAGAGCATTCACCTTTACGTATTGTTGTTGAACACAATGGTACATGGAGCATACAACTTTTATTAGACCTATTAGACTCTTCAAAATTACGAAAGTTTTGCTTATTAGATAGAATTATTCATACAGTTGATGTTAATACTTTTGATGTATTTATAAATAATATGGGCTCAATACTAACAGAGCAGATTTCTCTAAGTAACACTATTATTCTAAATAAGACAGACAATTTTCCTTTTGAAAAACTCCAAAGCATAAGAAAAACATTAAAAACTTTAAATAAATCTGCAAAAGTATATAAGTGTATTACCAAAAAAGAATCTAATAGTTTAATATATGAATGTTTGTTTAGTATTAATGCGTTTCCTAGAAGTAAAGGGGACAAGCTATTTTTAGCCTTTACTGTATTTATATTAGGATATGTTGTCTTTGCACTTTTAAGAGGAGGTACATTTAGTTTTTCAGATATAGACCTGTCAAGATATCAGACTTTCAGCACACTTTTTATAAGTATACTTATGCAAGCATTTCCATTTATTTTAATAGGTGTTTTTATATCTGCCATTTTTCAGGTACTTGTACCAGAAGAGGCTATTTTAAAGGTGTTCCCCAAAAATCCTATTGCAGCTTTTTTTGTTGCTATTACAGCAGGGATATTCTTTCCAATATGTGATTGTGCAATAGTGCCAATAGCAGGTAAGCTTGTGAAAAAAGGTGTTCCGGTTTATTGTGCAGTTACTTTTTTACTTGCTGCACCTATTGTAGATCCAGTTGTAATAGCGTCAACATTTTATGCTTTTCCCGGCAATCCTAAAATTGCCGTTTACAGGGTGGTTATTGGACTTACAGTAGCAATTTCTGTAGGAATTATAACCCTTATATTTGGCCAAAAGGACAATATACTTCGTAATAACATAAACAACAGCTGGTGCGGCTGCGAAGCATGTACAGTTAAAAACCTAAAAAATAAAAGTATTTTTAATAAAATTTATTTAGTTTTTAATCATGCAGGATCTGAATTTTTAATGGTGGGAAGGTTTTTAATTATTGGTGCATTTTTATCTGTATTAGCTCAGACTTCACTGCCTCAGGATATATTGTCAACCATAAGCTCAGAAGGACTAATTTCCATAATTATAATGATGGGGGCTGCATTCTTTTTATCAATATGTTCCACTTCTGATGCTTTTATAGCAAGGAGTTTTACAAATCATTTTCCAATGAGTTCGGTTATGGGATTTATGGTAATGGGTGCAATGATTGATATAAAAAATGTATTTTTACTACTTGGGACTTTTAAAAGGAGATTTGTAATAGAGCTTCTATTTATAATTGTAGCTCTTGCATTTTCAATCATAACCATTTATACCTTATTACTATTTTAGTGGGTGATATAATATGAGAGTTTTTAAAAATTATGAAATCAATGTGGATGCAATTTTAAAAAGTTTAGTTTTACTTGGGTTTGCAGTTTTTTTTCTTACATCTTTTATTAGTGGAAACTATTTGTTCTATGTTAACCCTAGGTATGGCTTGTATATTGTTTTTGGAGCTATAGCAATGATACTGATATCAGTATTTTTTTTAAAGGATATATTTAAGGTTTCAAGAAGACAAAGGCCAAATAAGCTTAACTATTTAATATTTTTAATTCCACTTGTCATTGCTTTTGTCATTCCTGGAGGTACAATCGAGCCAAACTCATTGCATAGTTTTCAGATGTCTGTAGAGGCTGGGGCAGGTACAGGAGATAATGAGGAAGATACAGAGAAAAATATTTCTGAGAGAAAAAAGCTCAGAGAAGAGGACATAATCCGTGATGATGGTACCATATTAATGAATGACGATAGTTTTATGTACTGGTATGAAGAACTTTATATAAATCAAAAAAGGTATATCGGAAGAGAAATTGAAGTTATAGGTTTTGTATTTAGAATGGATGATTTTAACCAAAGTGAATTTGTACCTGCGCGTTTTATGATGGTTTGTTGTGCAGCAGATATGCAGCCAGGAGGTTTTTTAAGCCGATATGAAAATGCATCACAGTTTGCCGATAATAGCTGGGTGAAAGTTGTTGGAACAATTGAGCAAACTGTTTTTAGGAATCAATCCATGCCTGTTATTATTGCACATACAGTAGAACAGGTGGAAAAACCAGAAATGGAATACGTATATCCATTTTAATTAGACAGTATAAAATAAGGCTTTAAGGTATAGTTTTGGCTATGTATTCAGCACGAAAATTAAAAGAAAAAAACTATACCCATTGCTTCCAATGCAGGTTTTTAAATCAATCAGACAGTATTAAAGATTCTGAAGAAAAAATCAAAATAAAAATATTATGAGAAATCTAATAAGGTAGAGTTCCTCTTATAATCTTCAGGTAGAGTATCCATCTTCAACTCCTATGTTTAGCTTGAGCTAAAGGAGTTTACTATTGTTTTACTATTTTGTGGGTATTTTTTTACAGTCTCAATTTAGTTTCAAAGGCTAGACCTATAGAAACCTTTTCTTCGATACTTTTCTAAGGCAATATTAATTGTCGGAGACTCTAATTTTTTTAATATTCGGTTAATATGATTCTTTAATGTGTTTTCACTTATAAATAGTATGTCTAAAATTTCTTTTTTTGTTTTTCCTTCATCTAGAAATAAGAAAATTTTCTTTTCAGTAGTTGTGAGAGGAGATAAAATTTCTTTCATTCTAAGTCTTAAGTAGTCCTTTGCTAAAATCTCGTTTGGATTATTTCCGCGTACTGTTTTGCGGATTACTGAAGATATAAGTTTATAGTCTGTCTTTAACACATAATTTACAGCACCAGCGGAATATGCACTTTTAATAATTGTATCATTTAAAATTGATGTTAACATTATGATCTTTATTTGTTTATGATATAGTATTTCTGCTGTTGCATATATTCCATCAAAGTCATCATTACCTGAGAGATTTATATCCATTAAAATAACATCCGCATCATTTTTTATACAAGTTTCGATGGCTGCTTTATAGTTTTGTGCAACAGCAATTATATTAATGTCTTGCTCAAATTCTAAAAACATACTAATTGAAGTAATCCAATCCGGATCATCTTCAATTAAAATAATTCTTATCTTATCCATGATACTCTCCCAAAATTTATTATTGCAATATTTTTAACTTGTTATAAGATTATAAGTTTACAATCTTAAGGTATATTTGATTACACCACAATGTGAGATTTTTACTAAATTACTTAAGAACAGGGATACCTAAAACCCTTTTTAAAGGAAAAATAAGGCTTACTATTGTTTCTGTACCTAAAACGCTTTTAATTTCAATATTCCCTCCGTGCTTTTTCATGACGTTATAACAATAAAATAATCCAAGCCCAAAATTGTCACTATGTTTCTTAGTAGAATAAAAGGGATCAAATAGCAAAGATAGTTTATCCTGATGTATACCCACTCCATTATCCTTTACATGAAGAACCAAAAACCTTTCTTTATGAGCAATAGAAACCGTTATAAATCCTGTATTATTAATAGCTTCAATGGAATTTTTAACTATATTACCCAAACATTCTCTTATATGAGTGTAATCAGCTTTTATTTTATAATCAGTTTTAATATTAAGATCTATAACTATGCCATTATTTTTACATATTTCTGTAACACCTTTTAAAGTTTCATCTATCAAGTCTTTTAAACTAAATATAGTATCATTTAGTATGATAGGACATGTACCATCTTTTATTCGATCTACTAAATTTAACAAATGATGCGTAGAATTTTCAATAATTTCTGCACATTTACTTATTTTTTGTTTGAGATTTTCATCTTTAATCTGTTTATGTACATTGATAATAGTTTGTGAGCACAAATGTATTTTTGCAACTTCATTTTTTACTGCATGATTGTAAATAAGTGTACTTGAATTAATAGTTTTTAATGCTGCCTCCATTCGTATGTTTTCAAATTTAATTTTAAGTCCCAAAATCCCATATTTGATAGTAAAAGCTATACATATAATAACTATAACTGTAACAACCATGTAACCATATTGCCATATATTTTTAATACCAAAAGCTTGAGTCACAAATATTATAAAATATTGAGAACTCAATCCAATAACAACTATAATAGAAATAAATAGTTTTTCACGTTTTTCGATTATTGTTACTGCATTTTTATAAACTCTCCACTGTATAATTGCTACTAAAAAAAGATAAATACCTGTCCAGAATGCAAGAAATCTAAAATCAGGATTGAATTGTCTTTGAACTGGAAACAAAATAAAACTGACTATTGTAGGAATAAAAATCAAGAAAGCAAGGAAAAAATGTTGAAATGGTTTTTTATTGTTCATATAATTTGTTAAGTAAATTGAAAATAGTAATGAAACGGGATATGGCATAAAATGCCCACATGATAATAAAAAACCGCAAAAATACTCTAGTAAAATTATCTGTTTTTCTCCAATAATGACTTGAGTCTTTAAATATGGAATTAAATCATATTCCATGTAAGAACCTAAAATACCAAAGGATACAATAAATAGTATGCTCGAAAAAAACCAATTTATAGTTTTAAATCTATTTGAAACTATAAATAATATAGCTACTAAAAATGTTAGTATTGAGGAAAAAAGCATTCAAATAACTCCCTTTTAAGAAAAACTTCGTAAAACATTTTTCTCGAACACATTTAGAAACAAATGAAATATTGCCTCAAAGTTTTCACAGGTAAAAATTTTAATATATAAGGTCAAAAGTGAAAATTTAGAGAAAGTTAGTTTTTCATTGTTCCTTTGTTATTATAATATCATAAAATATCAAAATAATAAACTTCTAAATGGTTGAAGAGTTGAAGGTTTGAATGGGTACTACTTAAAATAGTCCTTTTATAAATGTTAAAAAAATTATATAATTAGATATGAAAACTTTTTATTCGCTATAAAAATATAAACCATACTTCTATTACCCACATTGATATAAAAATCTATTTAGTACAACTACCTATAATTATATAGCTAATTTCATTATATTTATTTTATATGTAGGATTATATGTTAAGAAAAGTATCTTATTAATTATTTTTTAGGAGGAGTTTGTTATGTTGAAAAAATTAATTTGTGTTATGGTTACTCTTTTTATGCTAAGTTCATTTTTGCTTACAGTAAATGTTGTTGGAATGGAGGATTATAAATCCCTTTCTTCCATAGTTTATGGTGATTTAAATGGAGATGGACATGTTAATTCGGCAGACTATATCTTATTAAAAAGATATGTATTAGGAATAATAACAGAGTTTACATCAGAGCATGGAGAAATCGTAGCAGATTTAAATGGAGATGGAGTTATAAATAGTACCGATTGTGTTTTACTAAGAAGATATATTCTAGAAATGATAGATAAGTTTCCTGTTGAGCAGAATAGTATAGTTATAGGTGAAGGGATAAGTGAAGGTTTTATTGATGGGAATAGCAGATTTGCATTTAATCTGTTTAAACAAATTAATGAAGAAGATTATGATGAAAATGTATTTATTTCTCCATTTAATATCTCAGTTGCCTTGTCTATGGTTTGTCAGGGTGCAAGCACTACAACTAAGAATGAGATTATACAACTTTTGGGGTTTGAAGGGCTTGATATTTTACAGATTAATCAAAGTTATAGATATTTATTAAATCATTTAAATAGATCAAATGAAAAGATTAAAATTAATAATAGTAGTTCCATTTGGAAGAATAAATTATTTGGTGACTCGATTGATGATGATTTTACATCTGTCAATCAGGAGATATTTGACTCGTTTGTAGCTTCGCGTTATTTTACTGATGAGAGTCTTTTAGATGAAATAAATAATTGGATTTCTGATGCTACACAGGGACAAATACCAGAGGTTCTTAAAGAAATTGATCCATTTGCTATGTTATATATTATATCTGCAATTTATTTTAATGGAATTTGGACAGAAGATTTTAATATTGATAATACTATCGAACATGAATTTTTTATGGATGATGGAAGCATAAAAAGTGTTATGATGATGAATAAGATTAGTAAAATGAATTATGGGGAAGGTAATGGATACCAGGCAGTAAGGTTGCCCTATGGAGATGGTGAACTTTCCATGTACTGTATTCTTCCTGATGAAGATACTCCTATTAATGATTTTATAAGAGATATGGATGATAATAGATGGAATGAGATAAAAGATAGTATGTTTGAACAACAAGTTAGACTCTACTTACCTCGTTTTAAAATTGAATATGGAACAAGGAGCATTGTGGAAGCTTTACAGAATATGGGAATGAATAGTGCGTTTTGCCAAGAAAGTGCTGATTTTAGTGGGATTTCTGGAATGGGGCCTGGAACAAGTCCAAGTATAAGTGAAGTATTACATAAAGCTGTGGTAGAGGTGAATGAAGAGGGAACGGAAGCTTCAGCGGTTACTGTAATAATAATTACACCGCCTGGTTTAGGTGGTGGTGGTCCTATAATTCCTAGCTTTTATGCAAACAGGCCTTTTATATTTGTAATTGCAGATGACGAATCTGATACAATATTATTCATGGGTAAATACTCTAATGTTCAATAATTGTAAACAATCAGTTTGCTGTAGTGAAAATATAACTTAAGTATGAATTAATATTTTTAGTATTCCTAATGTTAATGATTAAAAATAAGGCTTTAAGGTAGAGAATCCACTCATCCTTAAAGCCTTAAATCTAGCAAAGGTGCAGGGGCTCATTTGTATGAAAAGCTGTTAAAAATAGCAGAAAATAAATTACCACTCGTCTATAATGAATGTGGTCTTGTTCCACAGCCTGAGCGGATGATTGAAGATGGTGCAAAATGGGCATAGCTTCTAACATGGCACACTACTCACCTTATGGATGAAACTCACTAGAATATATTAAAATGGTCTGTAAGCATGACTATACTATTCTTCTCAAAAAGTTTGCTTTTTTAGCAAACTTTTTAGAAGATATAGTTCATCTGTTTATCGCAGCGTAACTTAACTACTATGATTGCAGCTTCCGCTGCGATATGCTATAACTCTTGATAAATTGCCTGATTTTAAGTCAAATTCTAATGCTTTTTTAAATAAAAAGTAAAAAAAAATTTTATTTTACTATATTTTATGATATAATCTTTTGTAAGTACTATTCTGTTATTGGGTGTAAATAGATGTTACATAATGTCTATAGAACTTCGTATATTGAAATATCTAATAAAGCATTAGCATAAATGGTGCATTGTGGATTAAATAAATATTACTTCCACTTTTGGCAGAGCTATTTGGCATTAAATAAGGCATGTAGAGGAAGTTATAATTTTAACAATCCTAAGTAAGGGTATCTAGTTTCATATGAGAGTTTAATAAATATTATTTTGGTATGGGGGTAAAAATTGTGCTCAATACTAATTTAGGTCAAGCTATAAATTTAGATATGAGTGGAATATTTTTTTCAATTATTGATAAATTTGATCATCCAATTATTATTTTAGATGCTAAATGTATGATTTTATATGCCAATCAAATTTTTATAGAAACAATAGGTTTTTGTTCCGAAGATTTAATGGGTTTGTCTTTTTTTAACTTAGTTAAACAAGAAGAAATTAAAGATATACGACAGACTTTTGAAAACTGTATAAAATATAATTCATCAGGATTTAACTTACAACACAAAATAATTAATGGCAAAGAAGGTTTTGAATCATTTAAAACAAACGTTGTTCTTCAAAAAAATGAGAGTAATCAATCTATTTTGATTTTGCATCTTCAACCCATAAAAGAGTTCATAGAATTTATAGAAGAAAATAAAAAGAAAGAACTTTGCTACGAAGTACTAGCTGAACAAGTAAGCGATTCTTTTTTAGCTCACGATTTTGAGGGAAGATTCTTAGTGGTAAATGAACAGGCTTGCAAAAGCCTTAGGTATTCTAAAGAAGAGCTTTTAAACATGTCTGTAACTGACATTGAACTGGATTATGATTTAAAAAGTGCTCAAGCTGAGTGGTCAAAAGTAAAGCCCGGTGAAGGTTTTACATTGTATGGGCGCCAGATACGAAAAGATGGAACAATTTTTCCAGTAGAAATTCGATTTGGATGTTCTTATTGGAAAGGGGAAAAGATATTTTTAGCTATGTGCAGGGACATTACCGAGAGAAAAAAGGCAGAAACTGAGCTGAAAGAAAAAGAAGAGTTTAATAGACTTGTTATGGACAATCTTCCTATTGGGATTGCAGTTAATTCAGTTTTTCCAACAGTTAATTTTGTTTATATGAATGACAAATTTCCGCATATTTATAGAGTTCAAAGAGAACAACTTGAAGAACCAGGTTCTTTTTGGGAAGTTGTTTGTGAAGATGCTGATTTTCGAAGTTATATCAAAAAGAGAGTTCTTGATGATATTGCAAGTGGAGAGGTTGGACGGATGATGTGGGAAAATATACCTATTGTTCGAGGTGGAGAAACTAGATATATTTCAGCCTATAATATCCCTATACCGGGTAAAGATTTACTAATTTCAACAGTTATTGATGTAACAGATCGTGTGGTTGCAGAACAAATACTACAACAAAATGCTGGTCGTCTTCAAATGCTACATGAAATTGATCAGGCAATTTTAAAAGGTTTTACGCAGTTAGAAGACATAGGAGAGTTGGCCATTAAACATATATCTAAATTAATTGAATTAAACCAAGCCAGCGTGGCTATTTTTGATTTTAATTGCAAAGATCTCCATGTAATAAGTGAAATAAATGGTGTTAAATCTAATACAGTATTTATGATTTCAAAAGCTGATTATAAAAGATTATCCATACTTAAGGATGAAATGATTTTAAAAAATGATGAGGTATTTCAAAAGCTTCCTTCAATTATAATTGATATATGCGATTTAAAGGAAGGGTTTTCTTATATATATTTGCCTCTTCTAGCATCAGATAAGCTAATTGGCATTATTAATGTAGGATTTAGCAATGAAAAAGATTTAGAAGATCAAAAGATTCAGATTATAAAAGAGATTGCTACGCAAATAACTCTTGCTGTTGAGCAAACTCATTTGAGAAGAGAAATGGAACTTCATGCAGTAAAGCTTGAAGAGAGAGTTAGAGAACGTACATTTCAACTTGAATCAGCAAATAAAGAACTAGAAGCATTTTCATATTCTGTATCCCATGACCTACGGGCACCCCTTCGAGCTGTAAATGGATATGTACAAATTTTAATTGAAGATTATGAATCAATTCTTGATGATGAGGGAAAACGAATATGTTCTGTTATTAGTAGCAGTGCAAAACAGATGGGACAACTAATAGATGATTTATTATCTTTTTCGAGAATTGGAAGAACTAATTTAGAGCCTTCAATTGTAAATATGGAACAAATGGCAAAGTCAATATATTACGAATTGACATCTGAAAATAATCGAAATAACATTTCTTTTAATGTAGAAAATCTTCCCGATGCATTTGTAGATACTATGCTAATTCGTCAAGTATGGATTAATTTAATAAGTAATGCAATTAAATTTTCATCTAAAAGAGAAAGTACAGTAATTAATATTAGTGGAATGCAACAGGGAGATGAGATTATTTACTCAGTGAAAGATAATGGGGCAGGATTTAACATGAAATATGTAGAGAAAATGTTTGGAGTATTTCAAAGACTTCACAGTGTTAAAGAATTTGAAGGTACAGGGGTGGGGCTTGCCATAGTGCAGCGTATTATAAATCGTCATGGGGGAAGAGTATGGGCAGAAGGAATAGAAGATGAGGGAGCAACTTTTTATTTTAGTTTAAGATGCCGAGAGGAGAATAGCTATGAATGATTATGAGGTCATTGATATTTTGTTAGTTGAAGACAATCCTCAAGATGTTGAATTGACTTTAAGAGCACTAAAAAAACGTAATGTACTTAATCCTGTACATGTGGCTGAAGATGGAGCACAAGCATTAGATTTTATTTTCTGTAAAGGTGCGTATTCAAGTAGAGACTTTAAGAATATGCCAAAGGTTATTTTTCTGGATTTAAAATTACCTAAAGTAAGTGGACTTGAGGTATTAAAAGCTATAAAATCCAATGAGCATACTCGTAAAATACCTGTAGTTGTTGTAACATCATCAAAGGAAGACCCAGATATAAAAGCTGCGTATGAATTAGGAGCTAATAGCTATGTTGTAAAACCCGTAGAATTTGATGAATTTGTAGAAACAATGAAAAGCTTAGATTATTACTGGCTGATTGTAAACCAGAAGCTATAATTATTAAAGAAAAATAGAGGTGTTGTAATGGATAATACAATGCGCGTTTTAATAGTAGAGGATCTATCTACAGATGCTTTGCTTATTAAAAGAGAGGTAAAAAAGGTTTTATCCCAGTGTGAATTTTTTTGTGTAGAAACAAAAAAAGATTTTTTGGAAGCACTTAATGATTTTAAGCCAGATATAATACTTTCGGACTTCAGACTTCCAAGTTTTGATGGATTAACTGCATTAAAACTTGCAAAAGATAATGCATTAGAAGTTCCCATTATTATTGTAACAGGATCAATGGACGAAGATACTGCTGTAGACTGCATGAAAGCAGGGGCGTGGGATTATGTCATTAAAGAGCATTTAAAACGTCTTGGACCAGCTATTTTAAGTTCACTAGAGTTAAAAGAATTACGTGTTGAGAGAAAAAAAGCTGAAGAGGAGAGAGAAAGCTTATTACAACTTAACCAAGCAATGTTTAATGATCATGATGCAGCAATGCTTATTATAGATCCAATAAGTGGTGAATTTTTAGATGTAAATCCAGCAGCTACCAAGTTTTATGGCTATACAAAGGAAGAATTTCTTGAATTGGATATTGGAGATATTAATGTGTTAGAGGAGGAAGAAATTCAGCAGAGAATGATGTGGGTACTTGAAAACAAGCAAAAGAGATATACTTTTCACCATAAGTTGAAAAATGGTGAAATAAGATTGGTGGATGTTTATTCTTGTCCAATTGTCCATCAAGGAGTAAATAAACTATACTCAATTGTATTTGATGTGACAGACAGGGAGAAATTTAAAGAAGAATTATTTCAGGAAAAGGAATATTTAAATAGTTTAATACAGTATGCAAATGCACCTATAATAACATGGACACCCGACTTTAAAATATCCGAGTTTAATAGAGCAGCTGAAAAGTTAACAGGGAGAAAGTGGATTGATGTTATGGGGCAACATATTGGAAATTTGTTTCCTGAGAAAAATAGAGAAGATATTATGAAGAGTATAGAGAAAGTAAAAGAAGGTGAGTGCTGGCAAAATGAAGAAATACCAATTCTAAATCTATCAGGGGAAAACAAATTAGTATTGTGGAATTCATCAAATATAAAAAATGCTAATGGTGAATATGTTGCTACCATTGCTCAGGGTACAGACATAACAAAGCGTAAGGAAGCTGAAGAAAAATTTATGTATCTTAGTTATCATGACTATGTTACAGAAGTATATAACAGAAGATTTTTTGAAGAAGAATTAAGACGACTTGACACTAAAAGAAACTATCCACTAACTATAATTATGGGTGATGTAAATGGTTTAAAACTTATAAATGATTCTTTTGGACATGAAACAGGCGACCAATTGCTTAAAAAAGCAGCCGAAGTAATGAAAGCAGGATGCCGTTCTGATGATATAATAGCAAGAACTGGAGGGGATGAATTTGCAATTATACTTCCAAATACACAAGAACAAGAGGCAGAGGAAATAATAAAAAGAATTAAAGAACAGGCTTTTAAAGTAAAGCTTAATAACGTGCAATTATCTATATCTTTTGGTTATGCAACAAAGTATAATAACAGTGTGAAGAGACAGGAAATATTGGCAGCAGCAGAAAACTATATGTATAAGCGTAAAATGTATGAAAGTGCAAGTATGAGAAATAAAACAATTGATGTAATTATGAATGCTCTTTTTGAAAAGAGTGAAAGAGAAATGCTTCATTCCAAAAGAGTAAGTGCTATTAGTGGGGCTATTGCCATGCAGTTTGGTTTTAGTGAGGATGAAATAAATAAAATAAAAATGTCAGGGCTTCTTCACGACATAGGTAAAATTGGAATAGATGAAAAAATACTTAATAAAGAAGGAAAATTAGACGAACAAGAATGGATTGAAATAAAAAAACATCCTGAGGCTGGATGGAGAATTCTTTCTTCTGTAGACGAGTTTTCAGACCTTGCAAAGCATGTTTTATATCATCATGAGAGTTGGAATGGAAAAGGATATCCAGAAGGGTTAAAAGGTGAAGAAATACCAATAGAATCTAGAATTATTTCACTTGCAGATGCATTTGATGCAATGACAAAAGACCGTACTTACAGAAAGGCAATGAGTAATGAAGAAGCTATTTGTGAATTAAAGAGAAATAAGGGAACTCAATTTGATCCTAATATTGTAGATATTTTTGTAAGTATGCTTAACAAAAACGGAGCAAACTTTTATAAGGAGCCTTGTTGAATTTATTTATGCAATACCTTTCTAGTGAAAAATATTTTATTAATTCTTAAGATTTATACAAATCCTATATGAAAGTTTACAAAACTTCTTACAAGCTAGAGATAATCTAGATTTTATGGACAGAAGAAGTTTTGATTTTCTGTGCAAAAAATCAGTGTAAAATAATTTAAAAAGCAGAATGTAGTAAAATATAAATATTTTCTACACTGACGTCTGTTTTCTAAATTGTTACAGGTTTATAGAAATATCATAAGTATTTAACATAGATTTAACATAGATTTAACACTGTTTAACACAATCATAATATTGTCTTAACTTTCACCCTTTAATATATAGTTTGTAACTATTAATTAAGGGGGCTATTAAATGAGTAAATTAATTAGAAAATTATCATTAGCAGTAATAATATCAGTTGGGTTAGGGGTTGTTTTTACAGGTTGTGGAGGAAATAATGACACACCTTCAACTATAAGTGATCCTACAAGTAAACCAGCAGCAGAGAAAACTGAAGATGCAAATCAGGAATCGTCACTTAGTGGAAGAATAAACATTGTTGGTTCGACTTCAGTTGCACCACTAGCACAAAAATTAGCAGATGATTTTACTGACATGGAAACTGGTGTGAGAATAAGTATACAGTCTTTAGGTTCTTCTGCTGGAGTTCAGGCAGCAAATGAGGGTAATGCAGATATTGGAATGTCATCAAGAGAGTTAAAAGATGAAGAAAAGGAATGGGGAATGACAGAGCATTTTATTGCTGTAGATGGTATTGCTTTAGTTGTAAATCCTTCAAATTCAGTTTCAGAACTTACTGTTGAACAAGTAACAAAAATTTATACAGGAGAAATTACAAACTGGAAAGATGTTGGAGGAGATGACAAAGATATAATAGTTGTAGTGCGTGAAGATGCCTCTGGTACTAAAGCTGCATTTGATGAAATTTTAGATTTAAAAGATAAAGTTATAAGTGATGCTTTAGTTGCAGATAGTGGTGGAGCTGTAAGAGCTAATGTAAGTAGCACTAATGAAACAATAGGATATTTATCTTTGGGGTCTGTTAATGATGATGTAAAAGCTTTAAGTATAAATGGATCTAAGCCTTCAGAAGATACTATAAGATCAGGAGAATATCCTATATCAAGAAGATTTTTATTTCTAACAAAAGGAGACATTAAGCCAGAATTACAAGCTTATATAGATTATATTTTTACATCAGCAGGAAAAGAGATTGTTTCAAAGGAAGGTTATGTCCCAGTGAACTAAGGAATGTCTGAAATATAACTTCCACTTTTCGTGTGGAAGTTATATTTTCAGCATACCTAAGTATTAAACTATATTTTCAAGTTTGTAGTGTGGAGTATAACTTCACCTGCTAATTTGAATAATGATTAAAAATTACTATGAGATGGTGTGTTGATTATATGGTATCTAAAATATTAACTAGAATTACCAAAAGGCAAAAAATGCAATTAAATATTACTAAAGACATGTTAAATAAAAAAAACTTAAAAAAAATAGGGAAAAAGGTATTTGAAAAGATTGTAGAAAACATTTTTCTTTTATTTGCCTGTATTTCTGTTATATGTGTTGCTTTAATTATTTTTTATATATTTACAAAAGGTTCGCCGGCTATTTTTAAAATTGGATTGGGTCATTTTTTATTTGGAACTAAATGGGCTCCTACTCAAGGCATATATGGTATACTACCAATGATAGTTGGGTCAATATATGGAACAATCGGAGCAGTAATAGTAGGTACTACAATAGGTTTGTTTACAGCAATATTTATGGCAGAGATTTCACCACCATGGATGGTTAAAATCTTCAGACCAGCTATTCAACTCTTAGCAGGTATACCTTCTGTTATTTATGGTTTTTTTGGTTTGCTAGTAATAGTTCCAATAATCCATAAGTTTTATGGAGGGGGAGGTAATAGTCTCTTGGCAGTAATCATTATTCTTTCAATTATGATTTTACCAACGCTTATAAGTATTTCAGAAATTTCATTAAGATCAGTACCAAAAGAGTATAAAGAAGGATCACTAGCCCTTGGTGCCACACACATACAGACCATATTTAAAGTCATGATTCCAGCGGCAAAATCAGGAATACTAACCTCAATAGTTTTAGCAGCAGGCAGAGCCATGGGTGAAACTATGGCTGTTATACTTGTAGCAGGTAATTCTCCAATTATGCCTACATCATTAATTAGTCGTGTTAGGACTCTGACTGCAAATGTAGCTTTTGAAATGAGTTATGCCTCAGGTCTTCATAGGGAAGCACTTTTTGCAACAGGAGTAGTGTTGTTTATTTTTATCATGATTTTAAATATAGTTTTAAATTTTATAATCAAAAAGGCAGGTGCATCAGTTAAATGAGTACAAGAATAAAAGATAGGCTGTTATACATTATAATATGCGCCATTTCCTTTATAACACTAGGCATACTAGTTTGGATTATGGCGTATATAATAACGAAGGGACTTCCTTATATTAGTTGGGAGTTTTTAACAACTGATTACAGGGGGGACAGAGAAGGAATACTTCCATCCATTGTTACAACTTTATATCTCATAATTATATCTCTGTCAATATCAACACCTATTGGAATTGGGACGGCAATTTATCTTGTTGAATACTCTAAACCAGGAAAAACTATAGATGTAATTAGATTTGCAATTGTAACACTTGCAGGAATACCTTCTATAATATATGGATTGTTTGGATATATGTTTTTTGTTATTGCCTTAAATTATGGTAACTCATTTCTAGCAGGTGGAATGACCATTAGTATTATGGTGTTGCCAACAATAATAAGGACAACTGAAGAAGCACTTAAAGCAGTTCCCAAATCATTTAGAGAAGGAAGCCTTGCATTAGGAGCTACAAAACTTACTACTATAATAAAAATAGTATTACCTTCTGCTATACCTGGAATTTTGGCAGCTATAATTTTAAGTATTGGTCGAATTGTTGGTGAAACAGCAGTACTAATTTTTACATTAGGAACTGCTACGGGATTTCCAACTAGTATTATGGATTCAGCAAGAACACTTTCAGTTCACTTATATATGCTTGCAAAAGAAGGGCTCTCCTTTGAACAGGCATTTGCTACAGCGACAGTTTTACTTATTATTACTGCTTTTATAAATTTTATTTCTAGTAAGATAGCTTTAAATATAAAACGATTTGCCATGGGATCAAAAAATTAAACCTAAAGAAAGGTTGGTAACATGAAATCTGATTTACAAAAAATACATACGCAAAATCTTGATTTATTTTATGGTGACACTCAAGCATTAAAAGATGTTTCTATTTCTCTAGAAGAAAAAAAAGTTACTGCTTTTATAGGACCATCTGGATGTGGAAAATCCACTTTTTTAAAAACTCTTAACCGTATGAATGACCTTGTGGATAATGTAAAAATTTCGGGGAAAGTATTTCTTGACAATTTGAATATTTATGAAAAATATGATATAGTTGAGCTTAGAAAAAGAGTTGGTATGGTTTTTCAAAAGCCAAACCCTTTTCCTATGTCAATATATGATAATATAGCATATGGACCAAGAGTTCATGGAATAAAGTCTAAATCAATACTAAATGAGATAGTTGAAAAAAGCCTTAAAAATGCAGCACTATGGGATGAAGTAAAAGACAGATTAAAGCAAAATGCATTAGGACTATCAGGAGGTCAACAGCAAAGACTTTGTATTGCAAGAGTCCTTGCAGTTGAGCCAGAAGTAGTTTTAATGGATGAGCCAACATCTGCGTTAGATCCATTGTCAACATTAAAAATAGAAGATTTAATCAATGAACTTAAAAAAAATTACACTATAATAATTGTTACACATAATATGCAGCAGGCAGGTCGTATCTCTGATAAAACAGCCTTTTTTCTCTTAGGTGAAATTGTAGAATATGGATCTACAGATAAGATTTTTAGTGTACCAGAAGATAAAAGGACAGAAGACTATATTACAGGAAGATTTGGATAATATTCCATAGTATAAAGGAGCATGATTATATATGACAAGGAATTATTTTGAAAAAGAATTAGAGCAACTTCATATTGAAATGATAAAAATGGGAAGCTTGGTAGAAGAGTCAATAGAAAACACAATTCAAGCTCTAAAAAAACAGGATATTGACCTAGCTTGGGATGTTTTTAAAAATGATGATGTTATTGACGAATATGAGCAAAGAATTGAAAAACATTGCCTTAATCTTATAGCAAGGCAGCAGCCTTTAGCAAATGATCTTAGGACAATTAGCACTGCGCTTAAAATAATAACCGACATGGAGCGTATAGGAGACCATTCTGCTGATATAGCTGAAATAACAATACGAATGGCTAATGAAAAATACATAAAACCATTAATTGATGTTCCTAAGATGGCTGACCTTGCAAAGCAAATGGTTAACAGATCAATTGATGCATATATCAAACAGGATCTAGAACTAGCAAAAAAGGTATGCGCTAGTGATGATGAAGTAGATGATTTGTTTTTTAAAATAGTACTTGAACTAATAAATATTGTAAAAAGTGATGTTTCTGCTATTGAACAGGCCATTAATTTTATGTTTATAGCAAAATATCTTGAACGAATGGCAGATCATGCAACTAACATTGCAGAATGGGTAGTTTATAATGTTACAGGAGAACATGAACATCTGACAAGATATTACCATAAGGACGACAGAATTAGGAATCCATTTATCGACAAATAATAGGCAAGGTTTTTTATAAACTTCTGGACTAATTGGAGAAAAGATATGAGTGAAAAGATGATTTTTTTTGTAGAAGACGAAAAACATATTCAAGAGTTAGTTAAATTTAATTTAGAAGAAAAAGGTTATAAGGTAAGGGTTTTTGAAGATGGTGAGAGTCTATTAAAAGAGTGTAAACATGCTTTACCTAGTTTATTTATACTTGATGTTATGCTTCCAGGTATAGATGGTTTTGAAATATGTAGAAGAATACGTCAGGACAATCACCTAAAAAAAATACCAGTTATAATATTAACTGCAAAAGGTGAAGAATTTGATAAAGTTTTAGGCCTTGAACTTGGTGCAGATGATTATATTACTAAACCCTTTAGTATAAGAGAGTTTGTTGCAAGAGTAAGAGCAATGTACAGAAGAGCCGATAGCAATGAGAACAATGAAATAGAAGTAATTCGAGCAGGCAACATAAAGATTGATTTTTTAAAAAGAGAGGTGTTTAAAGATGACAAATGCCTTGAGCTATCATATAAGGAATTTGAAATACTAAAGCTCCTAATATTAAATAAAGGAAAGGTTTTATCAAGAGATACACTGTTAGAGAAAATATGGGGATTTGATTATTTTGGTGAGACCAGAACGGTTGATGTACATATAAGATATTTAAGACAAAAGATAGAAGATAATGATAATCAACCTGTATATATTGAAACAGTTAGGGGAATAGGTTATAGATTTACTGATAAAGAGGTAGATAATTAAAATGAAAAAAAAAATATTCAAGTACTATATTATTCTATTTGTCTGTGTATTGTTTATCACAGCTTTTTTTACTTCTACAATATCAGGAAGGTTTTACAAATTAGAAGTTGAAAATAAGCTAATTGCCATTGGTGCATCAATTGAGCATTACATTGTAAATATGGCAAAGTATGAAGAAGTAGATTACAATTATGTGTCAAAAGATTTTGCTGATTATATAAATAGTGCAGAAAATTATTTTGGGTTCAATGATAATATAAGAGTTACTATTGTGGACTTTAATGGTAATGTTCTAGGGGATTCTGATGCAAACTATACGCAGATGGAAAATCATGGACAAAGAAGAGAAATAAAACTGGCCATGGAAGATGGATTTGGAAAAGATATTAGAAGAAGCCATACTATTAACACTGACTTATTATATGTTGCTGTATCGTTAAATCAACTCGATATTATTGCCAGGATTTCAGTTCCACTTTCCCAGATAAAAGAAATAAACAAACTTATATGGTTATATACTATTTTAACAACATTAGTGGCAATACTTTTGACTATTATTGTATCTGTTAAAATATCCAATTCATTGATAAGACCTTTTAACGAATTAATAATTGCATCAAAAGAAATATCTAATGGCAATTATACTGGGAGAATAAATTTAAAATCAAAGGATGAAATAGGTCAATTATCAAACTCCTTTAACGAAATGGCAGAAAAACTTGAAAAGACAATAAATGATTTATGGTACAAAAAAGTTGAAATAGAATCTATTGTAGACAGTATGACGATTGGTATTGTTGCAGTAGATACTATGTATAGAGTAGTTTTAATAAATCCAGTTGCAATTGAGTTATTTAAAGTAGATAGTGGTAAGAATATAATTGGCAACAACATTGTTGAGAGCATAAGGAACAATCAGGTGAATGTTATTTTAAGGAATACTATTTATAACAATAAACCTTTAGAAAGTGAATATATTTGTATGGATGATACAGTATTAAAGCTTTCTACAAGCCCAATAAAGCCAAAAGTTGAGGACAGTAAAAACTCAGGTGCTATTGTATTTATACAGGATGTAACAAAAATTAGGAAGCTTGAAAAAATAAGGACGGAGTTTGTATCTAATGTTACACATGAGCTAAAAACTCCTATAACTTCAATTAGAGGTTTTATTGAAACTTTAAAAGGTGGGGCTATAAATAATCAACAGGTTTCAATGAGATTTTTAGACATAATAGATATAGAGGCAGAGAGACTACATGCTCTAATTGATGACATATTACAGTTGTCAGAAATTGAATCCAGACAAAATGGTCCAAAGATTGAAAAGCTAGATATTAAAGTAGTTGTAGATAAGGTGATTGAAGTAGTTCAAAACATTGCACAAGAGAGAAGTGTGACTTTATACAACGAAGTAGAAGAGGGGCTTACTATTAATGCAGACAAAAACAGACTAAAACAGCTATTATTAAATTTAATTGATAATGCAATTAAATATAATGTAAAAAATGGAGCTGTTAATATCAAAGCTTACAGAAGTGAAGGGAAAATTGTGATTATAGTAAAAGATACTGGTATAGGTATTGATTCTGAGCATTTTTCCAGAATATTTGAAAGGTTTTATAGAGTTGATAAAGGAAGATCAAGAGATCAGGGCGGCACTGGATTAGGTCTTTCGATCGTAAAACACATTGTTAATCTTTTTAGTGGAGATATAAAAGTAAATAGTAAATCAGGAGAGGGAAGTGAGTTTATAGTTCAGTTACCTATTTAGCAATCTAGACCTAAATACGGGTGCATATTAAATACACTCTCAAAGTACCTAGTTTTGCATAAATATTCACATAAGTAATTGAGGTAAGGATATAGTATAAAATAATTTAACACAAAAAAATGGCATAACATAAAATGTTAGTGCCATTTTTTATACATATATATTTTTTATACTATTTACTATTTAACTACTCAACGATAGGATTAAAGAAATATGCAGTGGTAACTGGTGTTCTAGTAATGGCAGCATCAGCTGCAAATCCCACAGTTTTTACTCCGGTTATGTCAATTTCTTCAATTTTCTTGATTTGACCGCCTTCGATGTCAATATTTGCTAATGACTCTCCAGTATCTACATTATATATACGCAGTATGTATGAATAACCCTCTCCAGGAACATACGCATCAAAAGATAATTTACTGTATCCACCACCTATTTGAGCTTGATATGATCTAGCAATATTGGAAGAAGAAGATGCATTCCAAATTCTAAAGCTTACTCCGTCGTCAAACACCGTAACAGCACCAAGATCTCCTTCAACTGTTAATGAACCTTTATCAGTTACTTTGCTACTAAAGTCTGATGTTTTTGCATCAAATCTTAATACACTCCTTGGTTCCTTTTGTTCTGTACCAAGAATAACAGTTTTTGTAGAGGCTTCCCAATCTACAGGTAGATCAAGCATATTGCTGACGGCACGAATTGGAAGATATGTAGTACCATTATACATAATAGGATATACAACATTTCCTGATCCGTCTCTCATTTCCTGTACAACACCTTGATATCTTACACTGACTTCCCGACTCAATATTGCCTTTATTTCGGAATTTACCGAAGCTCCAAAAACAGCAATACTTGTACAAAACATAATTGCACTAGATACAACAGCGATTTTTACTTTCTTGTTAACCAAAGCGTTCACTCCAATTCTATATAATATTAGTTACTAATCAATTATATGACAATGGAAGAACTTTATCAAACTTTATGTCAATCACTATAACGAAAAAAACACTATTTTTCAACATAAATCTTCTTTTTTATTGTATTCTCTATAGCCTTTTAAAAAATTCCTGAAATCTACTTTTTTTCCTTTAGACAAATATTCCATTATTTCTTTCCTATAGGAATATATATTTCACTAACAGAGTTTTCATTATAAGGTCCTAAATACTCAGCACCATAGTATTCAAAATTAAAATGACCGGGCAATTTATAGTCACTTGCTGGTAGCCACTCTTCGTATATATACTGATAAGTATGTCCTACTTGATTAGCTAATCCTTTATGCCTGAATTTTAAGTAAGTTTGGTTTGGTATAGTTTTTGCTGTCAATTGAATTGGAATGAATTCAAGTTCATCAACTTCTATTGCCACATAAAAATATATGCTATCATTGTCTTGATCAGGAAACCAAAATTGTAGCTGATAAAACTTAAAGGGTTTTTTCACATTTGGAATAACAGATATGTTTTGTGTCAAAAGAGACCAATGCTCTGTCAAATCATTTCCCATTGATAAATCATAATAAAATGGGATTCCCACTAACTTTATTTCACCTAAATATACTATTTCTGGTTCCTTATCCAGAGAATGCTCATTTTTTTTTAGTCGATTATCAGTTATAGGTTGAAGTAAAAATTGCCTATTAATAGTACCTTCTTTGCGAACTTCTGAAGGATTTTTGTTGACAATTTTATAAAATGCTCTTGTATAAGCTTCTGAACTTCCAAAACCAAATTCAATGGCTAAATCAATAATTCGTATGTCTGTTTCAATAAGTTTTGAAATTGATTCAGTTATTTTCCTTGCCAATATATATGATTTTGGAGAGTACCCTGTAATAGATTTGAACAATCTGCAATAGTAGTAGAAAGAAAACCCCAACTCCTTAGATAAATCTAAAACAGATATTTTTGATCGGATGTTATTCTCTATTATTTGAATAGATAATAATATAAGCTTTCTATTATTCATACTAATTCCCTCTTAGAAATTAAAAAAATTACTCCAATCATAATCAGCAGAATCTTCAATACAATTTGGTAAACCATCACACCATTTAGGTAATTTATATTCTTTTACCAAATCAGTACATGGATAATATGGTTTAATGTCAAGAATGGGTGTTCCGTTTTCTGCATCTATATAGGAAGTATATATTATTCCTAAGTCAAAATCAATGCTTTTAACATCAATAATACTTATGCAAATTGGATTAGGCCTAAGTGGTGATCTAGTTGCTAAAATTCCAATAGAATCTGGCCCGTTCTTATAGGGTTTTTCTGAGGACATAATTTTACGCAAATCAGGGTTATCAACGTGATCTGCCCACCAAACAACAATCAGGTGGCTAAACTCATCTATACCCATCAGTGCGTCTTTGTACTCTTTATCAATTTCAAAACTATTATTGCCATTAATTCTACCTATTTTTAATAGTTCCATTTTAATTGCCTCCTATTTTATTAAAATTAATATAGGTATATTATAGACTATTACACAGAACAACTCTTGATTTAATTTGTTCAAAAACAATATAAAATTGATAATATTTGCTTAATGTTTAATTGGCGAGGGAATTTTAGATCTTAAATAAATATATATGGAGTTTACTTATATACTTTTAAGGTAAGCTTATTATTAGATTATTTATTAAAAAATAACCTTCCAAATGTAATTGTACAATGATATAATTAAAGTAAAAATAAAATTGAAAGGAAAAATATATGACAAACGAAGAATTTCAAAAATTAGTTTTAGAGCAACTTTCAGGACTAAAAAATGATGTAACAGGAATTGAAAATAATGTAACAGGACTAAAAAATGATGTAACAGGACTAAAAAATGATGTAACAGGACTAAAAAATGATGTAACAGGAATTAAAAATGATGTAACAGGAATTAAAAATGATGTAACAGGACTTAAAAATGATGTAACAGGACTTAAAAATGATGTAACAGGACTTAAAAATGATGTAACAGGAATTGAAAATAATGTAACAGGACTAAAAAATGATGTAACAGGACTTAAAAATGATGTAACAGGACTTAAAAATGATGTAACAGGACTTAAAAATGATGTAACAAGTATTAAGGTTCGTCAAGATGAAATTTACCAAGTTGTTAAAGCCATTGAACATTCTAACCAAGTTGGGAAAGCTGAGCTTGATAAACACGAATTCAGAATTGCCAAAGTAGAAGGAAAATTCAAAAAAGTTGCAAAAATAATGGATGAAGACATTGATAAAGCATCAAATCTCTAATGTAAAACGTCATTTAAAGAATGGGTTATGTTTCTACCCTTAAATTCATGTTTCTTAATTTCTCTCAAGGCAAAAATTTCCGTAAATCATTGCACTAGTTATTTCTTGCAAACTATCAAGTAGGTAGATATTAATAATCGTTATCAGAATCGTAATTACAAAATCTTTCAATCTAACATTTAATAAATGTTTACTGATAAGTCTGCTACAAATTATTTTTAGCAGGCTTTTATAAATTTTGGAATAAGTAAATTCAAAACACTTGATTTTTCAAGCTTTGCAACAGAATGTATTATTAAAAAAGTTTAACATTTGCTTAATATAGATTTAAACATATAGAGTTATTATAATTATGGTCGACCAAATAATAAAATATCAAATTACACACTTTAACCATTGTAGATAATTGAAAGGGGATACTTAATAATGTTTAAGTTTAAAAAAGGAATTATTGCATCTTTACTAGTAATTATATTTATAACTTCATGTGTTTTCACTGCTGTAATGTCAAATGAATTTAGTTTTTCTAACGCAAATAATGACTATTCAGGAAGAATGCCAAAGTATGTGTTTCTCTTTATTGGTGATGGAATGAGCTATCCACAAATAAACTCAGCTGAAATATACGAAGGAAGTCTACTTTATGGGGACTCAATGGTTAACATAAGAAGACTTAGCTTCACAGAGTTTCCTGTAGAAGGTGTATGTACAACTTTTGATGCAGAATCATTTATTCCAGATTCAGCTTCAACAGCTACATCAATAGCATCAGGAAAGAAAACATTAGGCGGAATTATCAACATGGATACAACAAGAACATCTTCATTTACTCCATTCCCATACTTATTAAAAGAAGAAGGATACAAAATAGGTATAGTTAGTAGTGTTCCAATAGATCATGCAACACCTGCAGCTTTTTATTCAAGTGTTCCATCAAGAGGCGATGATTACGAAATTGCAGTTCAGCTTGCAAACAGTGGTTTTGACTATTTTGGTGGTGGAGGAATCCGTAGACCAAGAGGAAGAAGTGGTGACCTACCTTGTGCAATTGAAATGGCTATAAATAATGGATATACATATGTGAATACATATGAAGAAATTTTAGCTCTTAATAAAGAATCAGGAAAAGTAATTGCAGTAAATCCAGTTTTAGATAGTTCATCTGCTTTGCCATATGAATTAGATCGTGCAGAAGATGATCTTTCACTTGCAGATTATACAAGATTAGGTATTGACTTATTGTATGATGAAAAAGGCAAAGGTTTTTTCATGATGGTTGAGTCAGGAAAGATAGACTGGGCTTGTCATGCTAATGATGCAGCAGCGTCAATTCATGACACACTTGCATTTGAAAGAGCTATAAATGAAGCTATTGAGTTTTATAATAAACATCCAAAGGATACTCTTATAATTGTTACAGGAGATCATGAATGTGGTGGAATGACACTAGGATTTGCAGGAACAGGATATGACACATTCTATGATAAAATAGCATTCCAGACTATGTCATACATTGAGTTTGATAAAATTATTGAAGACTATAGATCAAATACATCAAGAGAAGATGCAACTTTAGAAGACTTACTTCCTGAAATTAAAGCAGCATTTGGTTTAATAATGTCAACTGATGAAGATGCACAAAATTATCCTATAATGGTTCTTTCAGATTTTGAAGTTCAAAAATTAGAAGATGCTCTAGTTCACACAATGACTCCAAGAAATCAAAGACAGTATACTCCAAATGACAGACTTTTATATGGAGGCTATGAGCCATTATCAGTAACTTTAACACACATTTTAAACAATAAAGCAGGTATTGGCTGGACATCATATTCACATACTGGATTACCTCTTCCTGTTTATGCAATGGGATCAGGTCAGGAAATATTTAATGGAAGCTACGATAATACTGATATCTACAAAAAAATAGTTTCAATAATGAATCTAAATGATCAAAAACCAGCTAAAAGTGATCCAACAGTATCTTATGTTATGACAAATGATTGGGGCTCTGGAGCAACTATAAATGTAACAATACATAACAACACTGATGCACCAATAGATGGATGGCAATTAGATTGGAACTTCCAAGGAAGTCAAAAAATAACGAATATGTGGAATGGTCAGTTTACTCAAACAGGAGCTAATGTTACAGTAACAAACAATACTTATAACAGAATTATACCAGCTAATGGATTTGTAACTATAGGTTTTAATATTTCTTACAATGGTAATATTAGAGTACCTAGAACATTTACTTTAAATGGTGGTCCTGTAAACATAGAAAAATA
Source organism: Acetivibrio alkalicellulosi (assembly GCA_008125075.1). GTDB lineage: Bacteria > Bacillota > Clostridia > Acetivibrionales > Acetivibrionaceae > Herbivorax > Herbivorax alkalicellulosi. Next base: position 110,897 of record VLTH01000003.1, read on the forward strand.
AAATAAATAAATAATATCTACTATATTAACAAGGGATATATATTTTATATCCCTTGTTAGAAATTTATTTAAAGGAGTTATTAATTTGATTAAAAGTATTTTAAAAAGTACAGAATTTTATTTTGTTGCTGTAGTTATCGTTTTTATTCTTGTTCTTTTGTTTATTCCAACTGGTTTTGAAAGAGAAATCTATCCTAATACAACTAGAGCAAAAGCCTTAATACTTGAAGTAGATAATTCAAATGTTCGTTCAGCTCGTATTATACAAGAAGGAGAACAGAAATGTAAAATTCTAATTCTTAATGGGAAATTTAAGGGATATGAAGCAAATGGCATAAATAGGCTTACTGGAAAACTTGAATTGGACAAAATATTTAATGAAGGTGATAAGGCATTTGTTGTAATTGACTATAATAATGATAGTATTCATTTTGTAAATATATTGGATCACTATCGTCTAAACATTGAATTAATTCTTTTTATTGCATTTGTACTTTTATTAATAATATTTGCAGGCTGGATAGGAGTTAAGTCTGTTCTTTCATTTATTCTTACTGTATTATTGTTGTGGAAAATACTACTTCCTTCGTTTTTGAAGGGTTTAAATCCTATATTTATTTCTCTTCTTGTTGTAACTATAATGACCACCATTACACTTTTTCTTGTGGCAGGTCTCAATAAGAAATCACTAGTTGCCATACTTGGTTCACTTTCTGGATCTTACTTTACTTGTATTTTAGCCATAATATTCGGTAGTCTTTTTAAAATTCATGGTGCCGTTATGCCTTTTTCTGAAAACTTATTGTATTCAGGATACTCCCACCTAAGACTGTCTGACATATTTATAGCAGGTATTTTTATAGCATCGGCTGGAGCAATTATGGATCTTTCGATGGATATTTCTGTGTCAGTTTTTGAAATATATCAAAAGAAACCTGATTTAACAATCAAAGAAGCTATTTTTTCAGGATTTACAATAGGAAGAGCTGTTATAGGTACAATGACAACAACACTTTTATTGGCATATTCAGGTGGATATGTAGCGATGTTTATGGTATTTATGGCTCAAGGAACACCCATATTGAATATATTAAATTTAAATTATGTATCCTCTGAAATTTTGCATACTTTAGTAGGTAGCTTTGGTTTAGTTACAGTTGCACCACTAACAGCTATTTTAGCTGGTGTAATATTTCATAAAAATACTTTTAAAAGTATAAGTAATGGCGGGTGCATGTAACAAATGTGAAGAAAGATATTCCAGAAACTAAAGTTTCGCAGTTTAGAGCCTGTAAATACTCCTCAGGGTCGAGCAAAACTCGCTTCGCTCAAACAATGCTCTCCCTTTCCTCGTCGCATTAACAGGCTCTACTACTTGCTTCACAATGTTTCTTCCATATTTTTCTTCACTTAAATAATATGCACTCGTAATGGCTAAGAAATAACATTCGATTCTCATCGTCCAAAACCCGTTAAAACATCGGCATTTTGTCCTTGAGAATATGAAGTTATTTCTAAGGCATTCCTAAGTAAGTAAAAAAACAAACATGTAATAAGTTATAAATAACTTTTTTATAAACAGACACATCGTTATATCATGATGAACCATATGTAGTAAAGAAAGATTTTAATTATTTTATAGACGAACATTTGATAAATTTAGCGAATTCAGACATTAATAGTGATAACAAAATTGACTAAACAAATTTTTCTCTATTGAAAAGAAATATTCTTGGAATTATATATACGAATCTTTATCTTAGATCAAACATTTCGTTATTTATTATACAACTATAGTTTACTTTTTGATAAAAAGCTTACGCTAACTGTAGCTTTTTAATAAATTGATACTGTCACTTTATTTTTGAGGGTTTCTATTGTTTAATAAAAACAAAGCAAGAAAAAATCAAATACTTTAAAACACATATAGTAAGGAGATAAGATGGATACGAAAAAACTTATTGAAACCTGTAAGCAACAAGCTTTAGAAGGACATAGATTAGGAAAAGATGCTATTGTTAGATTGCTTAGTGTGAATCCTCAATCACAAGAATATGAACTCATTAAACAGGTTGCAGGATTAGTTGCAGCAACAAGAAGTAAATACCGATCTTATATGTGGGCAGCCATTGGTCTTGATTATAAACCTTGCAAGATGAACTGCAATTTTTGCTCTCTTGGAGAAAAATGGGGATTAATTCATGAAGAATATGAGCTTGATGAGGATGTAGTCATTCAACTTGTACGTAACTATGTAGAGACAGGAGTAAGATGGATCGTTCTGCGTACCACTCAGTTTTATTCCTTTGATAAACTACTATCATTAGCTCAAAATATTAAATTAAAAGTCAAGGGTTCCTATGAACTAGGGGTCAATGTAGGGGAGTTTGATGAGGAAATAGTTAAGAGGATGCTTCAAACGGGTATTGAATTTGTTTATCATTCTGTCAGGATACGTGAAGGAATCGACACATGTTTTGATCTGGCTGAAAGGAAAAAAACAATGGCGGCTATTAGAGATTCCAAGTTGAAATTAGTTTCATTGATAGAACCTATAGGCATAGAACATTCCAATGAAGAAATTGCGGATGCATTTCTGACCGCTTTGGAATTTGGACCAGTTGTGACCGGTGCCATGGCAAGAGTTCCTGTGAAAGGAACTCCTTTAGGAAATATACAGGCTTTATCAGAAGAAAGATTAGCTCATATCATTGCTGTAACCAGACTGGCATCAGGATACCAAGCATCGGATATTTGTGTTCACCCGGCAACAGAAAGATGTGTGGAATGGGGAGCTAACGTTGTTGTAATAGAAACTGGTGCTATTCCAAGAGACTCATGTAAAAAGCTTAATATTAACTGGAATGATTTTTCTCCATTAGTTGCTTCAAATATATTTAAAAAATTCAATTATCAAGTTTATTCAAAAGGGGAATAACAATGAAAAAAGCAATTATTTTCATTATGACTCTAGTACTTTTACTGGTTGGCTGCAAATCACATAACAATAAAAGCCTCAACTTAAAAGTTGGCACTTGGAAAACAGCACAAACTATTCAGCCTTTTTTTTATAATGACTACATTAATTCAAATCACACTGTAGAAGCAGTTCCATTTACCAATCCAGGGGATATGAAAACGGCACTGCTGGCAGGAGAACTGAATTTTTGCGGAACAACCTTGGTAACTGCCATTACCGCAGCTTCTAATGGTGAACCAATTGTATTGGTGGCGGGACTGGCTAATAGGTGTTCAGCACTGGTGGTTGGGAAAGATTCTGGTGTTGAAAAAGAAGCTGATTTAAAAGGAAAAAGAATAGCTTATGTTCCGGGGACAATGCATCATCTCCTTCTACTGGAGGTGTTGAGTAGTAATGGGATAGATGTAGAAAAAGATGTTGAATTGATCAGGATTGATTTTTTTGATATGGTACAAGCCTTAGGGTTGGGAATAATTGATGCATTTTACAGTGGGGAGCCATATCCATCAATAGCTGTTGTGGAAGGATGTGGAAGGGTGCTAACTTACCCTACTTTAGAGGATAATCTGGGAGAAATCAATGCAGCCATGATAACGACTAAAGAAGAAATCAAGAATAACCCAGAAGGAATACAAGCTCTAGTGGATGCTCATGTAGCAACCACCATTAAACTCAATGATGACAGAGATACTTGGTTGAAAGCCGCAGGTGAATTGGGTACTAGAAAAGAGGTGCTGGACATAGCCGTTGATAACATGGAATTGATATATGATATAGATGATGATTATATTCACCATGTAAAAGCCTTGGCAGGGCGTATGTTAGAGCAAGGAATGATCCAACAATTACCTGATTTTGACCATTTATTTGATTTAAGCTTTCTTAAAAAATCAATGGAAAAGGATTTGAAGTAGCAGATGATAAAGAAATTTGATTTGCTTGGTTTGATATTACCAATTTTTCTTGTTTTTTTATGGGGGTATGTGACGGTTACAAACATAGCACCATCCTACATTCTACCTTCACCATCAAAAGTAGTTATAAGCCTTTTTGACTTTGCCTTCGGTACGAATTCCTCATCTCCTTATTCAGGACAGATGCTTGAGCACACATTGATGAGTCTAAAAAGAGTATGTACCGGTTTTTTACTGGGAGGAGGACTGGGCTTTGTACTAGGAATTGCATCTGCAGCAGTTCAATATGTCAATCGCATCTTTGCTACTTCAATTCATATATTAAGAGCAATGCCTGGAATCGGTTGGTTGCCAATAGCAATGGTATGGTTTGGAGTCGGAGAAAAAACTTCCATATTCTTGATCGGTATAGCAGCTTTTTTTCCAATTTATATGAACACATTACAAGGAGCAGGGGCAGTAGATCCACTTCAGTACAGGGCAGCACGAATGTTGGGTGCAAAGAAGCTTCAACTACTAACTTCCATAATGATACCCTCAGCACTCCCTCAGATTCTTGTAGGGTTGAGAATTGGTTTGTCCATTTCATGGGCCTATGTAGTTTTGGGTGAGTTAACAGGGGTTAACAAAGGACTAGGAGCAGTTATGATGGATGCAAGAATGCTGGGACGATTAGAAATGATTTTGGTTATGATGGTTTGCATAGCCGTTTTGGGAAGAATTACAGATCAATTTTTGTTGTTACTTTATCGTTTTATTCGACCTTTTGAAATAAAAAAGTAGGTGAAATTCATGAAACCGATATTAAAAATTGAAAACATCAGCAAGTATTACACTAAACACGGTACAAAGGATAGGCTTCATGTACTCGATCAACTTTCCTTTGAAATCAATGAAGGGGAGATTGTTACTTTGTTAGGATCTAGTGGGTGCGGAAAGTCAACAATTCTGAATATTATTGCAGGATTTGAAAAGATTGAAGGAGGAGCAGTATATTTAAAGGGGGAGAAAATTCAACAACCATCCAGTTCAATTGGGGTGGTATTTCAGAATCCAACTCTTTTCGAGTGGATGACTGTTTACGAAAATATACAGTTTGGACTAAAGTATAAAAAAATAGATAAAAAAACAGAAAGAGAAAGTATTTATGAATATATTAATTTATTAGAACTGAAAGGTTTTGAAAACTTTTATCCTAGTCAATTGTCAGGAGGAATGCAGCAACGAGTTGCGATTGCCAGAGTACTGATCCTAAGCCCTCAAATATTACTAATGGATGAGCCTTTTGCAGCCCTAGATTCTTTTCGTCGTGCTAAAATGCAGCTTCTTCTTCAACATTTAGCCATTCAGTTGAAATGTACCATTCTTTTTATAACTCATGACCTAGAGGAAGCCATTTTCTTATCTGATCAAATTTACATTCTTAAGGACTTGCCCACACAAATAATTCAAAAAGTAAATATATCATTTGAAAGACCGAGGCGGTATGAAGATTTATGTGGAGATCTGGAATTCATGAACATCAAGAGTGAAATTTTCCAACAACTTAGGCATGAATGAAATAATTATCGGGATTCTGACGAATTTAAGAAAACTTTTAAATCCAAGTTTAGAATTTCAAGATTACTTTTTACATTAAAATAAAAGGGTCAGGAATGCTAAAAAGTATATCTTTATTTAGCATTCCCATTTTAATAATATTATTGTTATATAAAAATCATTAAATATATTTACTCAAGCGGGATGTGAGTTTCTTAAACCTTATTTTTTGCTTCTTTGATTGTAGAAATTAATTCTTGTTTACTTGGGATGATAGAAATAAATTTTGGTTCACCGTTAATAACCATAGTTGGTAAGTTTTTAAGTCCCATCTTTTTTGTACGTGCAATATCATCTTTTCTATTATATTGGTATACTTTGTAATCAGCGATATCCTTAATTTCATCATAAATATCAACAACGCTATTGACCATGTATGTACATGCAGCACATTGCTCTGGATCAAGTGTGAATAACTCAATTAATACTTTGTCCAAATTTTTATAATCAGGAATTTCAATATGGTCAAACTGGTCTTCAATTGCTTCGTAGTTTTTTACCATTTCACGGGCAGCATCTGTACGAAGTACAGCCTGTGCTACAGCAACAGTATTTTCAATTGGGGTATCATAAGGCATATCACAACCAGGACTTAATAATAGGTTTTGGTGATCTTCAATGCTGTCCAATAAATCAATTACACATTTCATATTATCTTGTTGATTTCCAAACAGCATAGTTGTTGTCAGTGGTATATTGCCACCTATGGCAATATTGAATTCATCAGTTACTTTTTTTGCATCAGATAATATAACATTTTCATCAACGTGAATTGAGTCAGGATAAGTTTCGCACATAACCCTTATTTGTTTTGTTGCATTTCCGCATACAAAAAATGATGATAGAACATTTTTATCTTTAAGATAGTCAAAAATTGCTTTAAAATGTGAGCCCATTAATTTTGAAAAGAACTTTGGTGATACTTGACTGACTAATGGGTCAACGATTGCTATAACATCCATACCAGCGTCAATGTAGTATTCACTAATTTTAATAGCTACTTTGGTACAAAAACTCATGAAATTTTCTACAAGTTCTGCGTTGGAAAACATATCCATAAAAAATTTACTACCACGAAGATGTGATGCAAGAGTTAATGGTCCACATACTAAACCATAAAGTGCAGTGTCATCTCCTATTGATTCCTTAATTCGCTTCATGGTATTAAGTACCATTGGTATTCTTCCATCCTCTTTTGAAGGAATCATATCATCTGAAGGATATCCACTTCCATCTTGACTGTAAGGATGCTTTGATACGGATGGTGGGTTGAAATCTGCCCATAATAATTCACAGCCTAGTATCTCAGCTTCTATTTGCAAATCAAACATAATTGGCATACCATCAGGAACATATAGTTTGTGTACTTCCATTAGTGAATCGTATAATTTGTTTTCATCCATTAGAACTTCTTTTGCTGTATAATTTTTTAATTTGCCAGCATGAACTCCTGCAAATGGTATCCAGGGGACACGATCTGTTTGCTCGTGTTTAAGTGTCTTAAATACTAATTCTTTTCCCAATTTAGTTACCTCCATTAATCATTTATTTTATAGTTAAAAGTAGATGCTTTTGGGCAAGGGTTTATTCTGCATGTGGTAAAAATGAAAATCATATATACATTCTAATATTTAATTATAAATAATCCGAGGTACAGTTTAATAAAATTTATGAGTGACAATTGGGTGCATATTAAATGCACCCCGTGACAATTCTATATGTTGACAAGAAAAATTTATGGTGATAAACTGAAATTGTTAAAGGTTAAAAGTCGAAATTTTGTAATTGCTATCTAATTGCTTTGGGTTATGTTTATTTTCCATAATAATATTGAGTAAAAATGAATATTTGTATTTCCAGTGTCTACAGTTATGTGCATTACTATTCTGAAAATACTTTTCAGAATAGAACCTTTTGATTTAATGCTCGTGTAATTTGTTTGCTTCGCAAACATACACATTGCGCAGTAACATTCATTCGGATTATACTTTTATCCTACCTTGGTGAGTTTTATGCTCATGAATGTCTACTTGGCATGTAGTTTACGCTGGGATATGAATAAGTTGAAATTTCTAGGAGGTTTATTTATGAAAAAAAATATACAGTTATATTTGATCTCTGGCTTTTTGGGATCAGGGAAAACAACTTTTTTAAAGCAATTATTAGAACAAAGCAATAAAAAAGTTGGTGTAATTGTAAACGAATTCGGTAGTGTAGGTATTGATGGAAAGGTACTTCAAAAAGAAGATTTGAAGATGGTTGAAATTAATAATGGATCAATTTTTTGTGCTTGCTTAAAAGGTGGATTTGTAAAGGCACTAGTTGCTTTTTTAGAAAAGCCAATTGATGTATTATTTATTGAGGCATCAGGTATGGCAGATCCATCTGGGATGAAAAACTTATTGGAACAATTGACTGTCCTACTTGAAAAAAATTCAGAAATAACTCAGCAGTTTGAATACAAAGGCTCTATATGTATAGTTGATGCAGTTCGTTTTGAAGATTTTAGCGAGATGTTTCAACCAGTAACTAATCAAGTAAGAAACAGTTCTTTAATAATTATAAATAAAGTTGATGAGGTGTCAGAAACAAAATTAAAAAAATTATACATAAAATTATCCCAACTAAACAATAAGGCATATGTATATGAAACATCTTTTGGACAGATGCCAATAGAACTTCTTGACAGTAAAGTCAATCCTAATGTTGTTTTAGATCAAAAATCTACTAATACCATTAATAACAGACCAAAAAGTTATACTATTCAAATGAAGGATATGTATGATGTAGAAAAAATGAAAGATTTTTATCTTGAACTTTCAAATGATGTTATAAGATTTAAAGGATTCTTTAAAACCCTTGAAGGAGAAATAGCACATGCCGACTGCGTTGGAGATTACATAAAAATTGACATAAAAAGTTATAATATTAATATAAATGATTCTTTTGAAATAGTTATGATAGGGAAAAGTGGTGAAGATTATTCTAAGAGAATAATGCAAACATGGAACAAACATTTCGGCAAAAAAGTAATATGTTTTAAGTAATTCTAATATATGAAAAAGTATTAATATAAAAAAGCTTTGCTTTGAAAAATGAAATTTTCAAATTGACAACATTCATATTTTATGGTAATCTATTTTTAGTGGTAAAGTAATTTTAATTCATATTTACAATTTCATAATTTCTATTCCAAATGCCATATTAAGTTATCAATGATGATATTTATATCGTTTCAACATGTCTCGATATAGTTTATTTATGATAACTTTTTTGTTTGTTTTTTTGCATTGTTGGCAAAAAACTAAATCTAAAAATTAAGAATGAGTAAAGGAGATATAGAAAATGGGATTTGAATATGGATTAAATTCTCTATGGATTTTAGTTGCAGGAATATTAGTGTTTTTCATGCAGGCAGGATTTGCTTTGTTGGAAGGCGGACTTTCAAGACAAAAAAATACAGTAAATATTTTGATGAAAAATTTTATGGATTTTGGTTTAGGAACAATAGCTTATTGTCTGGTAGGATTTGGTCTTATGTACGGAGTGGATAAGTTTGGCTTTTTTGGTGGAGATTTATTCTTGAACCCACTTGGTTATGATACAGAGGGAGCATTTTCACCAGCAGTATTTTTCTTCTTTCAATTAATGTTTTGTGCAGCTACAGCGACTATTGTTTCAGGAGCAGTTGCTGAAAGGACTAAGTTTTCGTCATATTTGATTTTTAGTTTTATAATTAGTGCATTTATTTACCCAGTAGGTGCTCATTGGATCTGGGGTGGAGGCTGGTTAGAACAGTTAGGATTTATGGATTTTGCAGGTTCAACAGCAGTTCATTCTATTGGTGGATGGACAGCAATGATGGGTGCTATTATTGTTGGACCTAGAATTGGCAAATTTAGCAAAGACGGCAAAGTAAATGCCTTTGCACCTAGTAATATTTTTATGGCATGCTTGGGTTTCTTCATTTTATGGTTAGGGTGGTATGGATTTAATCCTGGTTCAGAATTAGCATTTAATGAACATGTGTTATATACTGCAGTTTCAACAACAGTTGCAGTTGGAGTTGGTTCTGTAGTTGCATTATTTACTACTTGGATACGTTACAAAAAACCTGATATTGGTATTTCAATGAATGGTGCTCTTGGTGCTCTTGTAGGTATAACAGCTGGATGTAAATTTGTAGATTTAGGTGGAGCTGCTATTATTGGTGCAGTTACGTCGATTTTGGTAGTTTTTAGTGTTGAGTTCTTTGATAGAGTTGCTAAAGTGGATGATCCTGTTGGTGCAATTAGTGTTCATGGTGTGGGTGGTGCTATTGGAACTCTTTGCATAGGTCTATTCGCAACAAGAGAAACAGAACTTCAGGGACTTTTCTATGGTGGTGGAGTTAAACTACTAGGAATTCAATTTGCAGGTGTATTGGCTATAGCAGCATGGTCAATAATCACAGGAGGTATATTATTCTTTGTCATTAAGAAAGTATTTGGCTTACGTGTATCAAAAGAGGAGGAAATTATGGGATTGGATATTGCAGAGCATGCTATTGAAGCATATCCCGAATTTGTAACAAAAGAGTAAGAAGTAGAGGAAGTGGATACCTATGATATACCTTAATAAAAAAAATGACATTCCTTTATATGAACAGTTATATTCAAAAATTAAAGAACAAATTGTTAGTGGTACTTTACCTAAGAATACGGCATTAAGTTCCTTGAGGGTCATGGAAAAAGAATTGCAAGTTAGCAGAAACACTGTAGATCGGGCGTATCAACAACTACTTGCAGAAGGGTATATTAGATCGGTTCCAGGAGCAGGTTACTTTGTTGAGGACATAGAAAATGATTATTTTTGTTATGATAACTTAAAAGTTAGTAGTTATACAAAAGAAAATACTGATAAAAAGAAAAAAATGAAATATGATTTTGAATATGCAAGTATTGATTCGGATTTGTTTCCATGGGGAAAATGGAAGAAGTATATACACAATGCTATGCTTTCAGAATCAAGTAGAAATGCCATTTCATACGAAAGCAACAAAGGTAATGAACTTCTAAGAAAGAGTTTGTGTGGATTTTTAAACAGGCATAGGGGAGTTAACTGCGAACCTGAACAAATCATCATATGTGCAGGTACTCAATATGGTATGGAAATAGTTTCAAACCTTCTTCCTGCTGATGTAAATCGTTTAGCATTTGAAGAACCAGGGTATAATGCAATGAGGTATATGTTTGAAGAAAAAGGTTACGCTATTACATCAATACCTGTTTTGGAAGATGGGGTAGATTTAGAGTTATTATCTAAAACAAATTGTAATATTTTGTATATTACCCCCTCCCATCAGTTTCCTACTGGTGTTGTAACTTCAATTTCAAATCGAAATAAAATGTTGAAATGGGCATGTAATAATGATGCATATATTGTAGAGAATGACTATGACAGTGAATTCAGATACGGAAGTATGCCTATTCCCTCACTCCAATCATTGGACAAATGTGGTAAAGTAATATATGTAGGTACTATGTCTAAAGTATTATCACCATCAATAAGATGTGCATATGTGATTTTGCCCCAAGAGTTAATTAAGGTATATGATAAAAAATACAAATATTTCAACTCAGCTCTTCCTAGTTATCATCAATTTGCACTAGCTCAATTTATCGAAGATGGTATGCTAGAAAAGCATTTGCGCAGAGTATCAACAATTAATGAGAAGAAATATTTTGTATTGATTAAGGCAATAAAAGAGTTTTTGTCTGATGAAATTGAGATATTTACTCAACCTTCAGGTGTTCACACTTTAGTACGATTTAAGAATTGTAAAAACCAAAAGGAACTGATTGAAAAAATGGAAGAAGCATCAATAGCGATTTATGGCATTAAAATGTATTGGCATGATCAGAAAAGTGCCCAGGAAGATACATTTTTAATGGGTTTTAACTCAATGTCGGAAGATGATATACGAAATGGATGTATGAAAATGGCTAAAGTGCTACGGGAATTAAAGTAAAATATAAAATTCATGCAAAAAGAGAGGTGTATTTTATGGAAGAAACCTTAAATAGAGTAACAATTATTACAAGAAGAGAAAAACAGGAAGAACTGAGACAAGCATTATCTGAACTAGGAATAAAGGGAATGACTGTGACAAGGGTAGAAGGTTGTGGAGTACAGCGAGTAGAGGTGCGTTATTATAGAGGCGTCAAAACAGAAGTGAGACTGTTACCTAAAGTAATGTTTGAGATGGTAGTATCGGAAATTCCTGTAGAAAGTATTGTTAAGACGGCCAGAGAAGTTCTATATACAGGCGAAATAGGTGATGGCAAAATTTTTGTAGAAGAAGAACAAAGTGTCTTTAAAATACGTACAAAGGAAGAGGGAAAAACAGCATTATAAAAGGAGGAGGTAATTAATATGGCGACAAAAATGAGTAAAGTTTCAATAATAACAAGGCGTGAGAAATTTGAGGAACTGAGAATAAAGTTATTTGAAATTGGTGTTGAAGGAATGACCCTTACAGAAGTAGAAGGTTGTGGTGTGCAAAAAGGTATTGACTTATTGATTCGAGGAGTTAAAAAACATATTTATTTGTTACCTAAAATAAAAGTAGATATTGTGGTAAGTACAGTTCCCGTTCAGGATATAATTGATATTGCAACTAAGGTTTTGCAAACTGGAGAAATCGGAGACGGAAAGATATTTGTATCTGAGATTAAAGAAGTAATTAGAATTAGAACAGGAGAGAGAAATGAAGCAGCACTTATTAATAGTATAGATTAGACTTATACATAGTTCCTATAAAAAAGTTTGTTTTTTGCATACACAAGTTATATCAAAGATTAGAATTCAGGATTCAGAATGGAAAATAAGCAAGAGTTTAATATGCTGAATCCTGAATTCTATGGTTCTGAATTCTTGCGGCTATGCAGCGATATAAATCTGATTTGTAGTATTGGTTTATAAAAAAATCTATTCTGAAAATACTTTTCAGAATAGAAACTTTGATTTTATGCGCGTGCAATATGTTTGCTGTCGCAAACATACACATGCGCAGCGACATTCATTCGCATTATATTTTATCCTATGTTGGTGAGATTTTTGCTCATGAATGTCTAATTATAGATTGTCACATAAAAAAAATGTTAATTATACCTTTCTTAAAGAACAAAAATGAGGTATTATATATATATATTGTTGATAGGAAAACAGGTGAGAGGCCTGTACAGTTCCCGCTGCTGTAAGGGGAAGTAATATTTTATAGTAACAATAACTTGTTGCTGGCCACTGTATTTATACGGGAAGGTTAAATATTACGGGTTACACTTTTGTGTAACAGATACCAAAGTCAGAAAGCCTGCTTCAATACTGGAAATATAATTTGGTTACGGGATATGACCAGATATTTCAATATTCACTATAATGCATATTGCTGTTGTTAAAGCGTGAATAATGAATTATTTAATAAGTCCCGTCAAATCAAAACTTTGTTGATATCAATTGCGATACAAACGAAGATAATTCTAGTTTTAATTTAATACAAAATTAATTTAGGCATCGTTAAAAAATAACTTCCTCTAAGTTTTCACTTGTACGCGAAAAAGAGGAAGTAATTCTATAGCCGAGCCTTAATTAAATTATATTGAACCCACTAAAGTATTTACATGAAGTGTTGTGGGTTCAATGAATCAAGGTATAAAATTTCGCAAAATCCAGAATTAGTAATGTGAAATGCTTTTTGCGAATCATATAGGTGATTCAAAAAAACTTTACATAGATTATTTTTTTATAGGAGGAGTAAAATGAAAAAGAAAAATGAAAAGAGGGCTTTGTTAGTATCAATAGTAATAGCAGTTATTCTAGGAATTCCTGTGTTAAATGTGTATGGTATGCACATTATGGAAGGATTTTTGCCTCCAGTTTGGTGCATCAGCTGGGGAGCGTTATGTATACCATTTTTGGTTAAGGGGTATTTTTCAATTAAGAATAAAATCCATGAAAATTCAAGAATGGTTCTTATATTGGCCATGTGCGGTGCATTTGCCTTTGTATTGTCTGCATTAAAGCTTCCTTCAATGACTGGTAGCTGTTCCCATCCAACTGGAGTTGGCCTTGGTACAATTATTTTTGGTCCTTCTGCCATGGCTATTATTAGTTCAATAGTATTGATATTTCAAGCAGTGCTACTAAACCATGGCGGGCTTACAACATTAGGTGCAAACATATTTTCTATGGGAGTAGCAGGTCCTTTGGCAACTTTTGGGATTTTCATCCTTCTAAAGAAATTTGGAGTAAAAAGAAGTATTTCAGTTTTTACAGCTGCATTTATTGGTAATATTTTAACCTATATGGTAACTTCCTTTCAGCTTTCCATAGCCTTTCCTGACATAGAGGGTGGTGTATTTGTTTCCCTTGTGAAGTTTCTTGGTATTTTCGCTGTTACTCAAATTCCTCTTGCAATTTCAGAAGGATTGTTGACTGTAATTGTGTATGATGGAATAAAAAAATATAGTACTAATGAATTAGCTATGGAGTGAACTCGTTTAGATAAAGCTAAACATCGGAGTATTAGGTGGTTTGGAATAAGATAAATACTTTAAATAAATAAATAAAGAGTAGAAGGAGGTTAACCATGAAATTGTGGAAAAAAAATTTGATGCTGTTGTTTTTTGTAGTTATATTAGTGGTAAGTCCACTGGTAATATTAAAAAATGCAGAATTTTCTGGGGCAGATGAGCAAGCTGAAGAGGTGATCAAAGAGATAAACAAAGATTATGAGCCTTGGATAAATCCCTTGTTTGAGCCTGCAAGTGGGGAGATAGAGTCTTTACTATTTGTATTACAGGCAGCTATTGGTGCAGCAATACTAGGTTTTGGATTCGGTAGGCTATCGGCTAAAAAGAATATTGGAAGTGAAAATAAATGATTGGAATAGACAGGTGTGCATACAGTTCTAATATTTCTAATATAAGGGCTGAGATTAAGTTCAGGTACGCAGTGTTTCCACTTTTGATATGCTTATTTTACAGCTCAAATATACTAAGTATACTAACTATTACTGCAATGTCTCTATCATCGGTTTTTTTAGGGGGATTTCAACTAAAAACTTATTTGAGGCAATGTCTGGTTCCAGTAACATTTTTATTATGGGGTGTTGTTGCTGTAATTTTTGGACAGGTAGATTCTAGTGATTTAGGAGTCCTTTTTTCCTTTAAGTTGTTTGGGGGTCTTTATGGAATTAATACAACATTGTTACATAGAGGCATGACACTTTTTTTGAAAGCATTTGCATGTGTATCTTGCCTTTGTTTTTTTTCACTAAATACTCCTGTTAATTCGTTTTTGACCTATTTGAAAAAAAAGAGGTTTTCAAAGCTCCTTATTGAACTGATGGAGTTGATGTACCGTTTTATTTTTGTTATTGGTGAAGAGGCAAAAAAGATATATATTGCTCAAAATTCACGCCTTGGTTATAAAGATTTTACAACAAGCATCAAATCATTGGGGGAACTTGTAACATCAGTATTTATAAAAGCATTTATAAGGGTTGAACGGGTAAATGCTTCATTGGAAGCAAGAGGCTTTAGTGGTGATTTTGACTATATAATTGAAGAGGAGAATGGTAGTAAACTGATGAATATCTTAACTTTATCTTTAAGTTCATTATTAATTACACTTGGCATTTTTGAAAGGTTGAAATTATGAATTGTATTGAAATAAAGGATTTATGTTTTAGCTATGAAGATGGAGAAAAAGCTCTTAATAATATAAGTATGGTATTTAAAAAAGGGAAAACTACAGCACTTTTAGGAGGTAATGGTGCAGGAAAATCCACCCTGTTTTTAAACATAAATGGTGTGCTAAAACCTGAAAAGGGAAAATTGTTTATAGAAGGAAAACAGTTAAAATACAATAAGAAAGACCTTTTAGAAATAAGAAAAAAAGTTGGAATAGTGTTTCAAGATCCTGAAAATCAACTTTTTTCCGCAAGTGTTAGAAAGGACATTTCCTTTGGTGTAATGAATCAAGGGCTTTCTAATGAAGAAATTAAAAAGAGATTGGAGTTTGTAATAAAAAAGACAAGAATAGAAAGTATTGTAAATAAACCTACTCATTCCCTCAGTTATGGACAGAAGAAAAGGGTAGCAATAGCAGGGGTATTGATAATGAATCCATCAGTAATAATCCTTGATGAGCCTACAGCAGGACTTGATCCGTGTGGTGTCAATGAGATATTGAGTTTGATGAATGAAATTAAAGATACTATGGGAATTACAATTATTATTTCCACCCATGATATTGATTTGGTACCTTTATACTGTGATGATGTTTTTGTAATGAATAAAGGTTCTATTGTATTTGAAGGTACACCAGAGGAACTTTTTTTAAAACCTGAATTATTAAGAGAGCATAGTTTGCGTCTTCCAAGGATAGCCCATTTAATGAGTATTTTATATAATAAAGACCATATAAATGTCAATAAAAATGCAGCTACAATTTCACAGGCTAGAAAAAGTATAAAAGAATTGTTTGAATGTGGTGAAAATGATGAATAGATTTGTTGTGAAATCAGGTAAAAGATTAAGAATGGGTATTACAACGGGAACATGTGCAACAGCTGCCACAAAAGCTAGTGCAATTATGTTGCTAGATAAGAAAAAAATAAATGAAGTTAAACTTTTTCTCCCAGGTGGAGAAGATAAAACACTCCAAATCCAGGATGTATCAATTATTAATGATACTGTAAGCTGCTGCACTATAAAGGATGCAGGGGATGATCCTGATGTGACTCATGGCATTAGAATATATTCTAAAGTTAGAAAGATAAAAAATGGTATAATTATTAATGGAGGTATGGGTGTTGGAAGAGTAACAAGACCTGGGTTGCCTTGTAAGGAAGGAGAAGCGGCAATAAATCCTGTACCAAGGAAGATGATTATTAATGCTCTTCAAAATGTTTCAAGACAATTTGGTTATGAAGGTGGATTTGAGGTGGAGATATTTGTCCCAGAAGGAGAAAGAGTAGCAAAGAAGACTTTTAATGAAAGACTTGGCATCTGTGGAGGTATTTCTATTTTAGGAACAACAGGCATTGTAGAGCCAATGAGTGAAACTGCTTTAATAGATACAATAAAACTAGAAATAGATATAAGGAAAGCAAATAAACAGAAAATTTTACTTTTGTCACCGGGGAATTATGGGCTGGATTTTACTAAAGATTTTTTGGGTTTGGATATCAAAAAGGCTGTAAAAATTTCAAATTATGTTGGTGAAGCCCTTGATTATGCGGTGTATAAAGATTTTAATAAAATACTTTTGGTAGGTCATGTGGGGAAATTGGTTAAGATTGGTGCAGGAGTGATGAATACCCATTCAAAAACAGCTGACTGCAGAAATGAGATATTTGCGGCGCATTGTGCCTTGAAAGGGTGCAAAAAGGAAGTTATCGAAAATATTATGAACTCTACCAACACTGTGGAAATACACAGGATACTCCTAGAAGAAAAATTATGTGATGAAGTTTATGGAAGTATACTTAAAAAAATTATATACAATATTAATTATAGATTAATGAACAAGGCACAGGTTGAGGTAGTAATATTTTCTAATGAAAATGGCATATTGATGAAAACAGATTATGTAGATGATTTTATAGCACAGCTAAGGAACTAATGAAAAGGAGTGAAATGATTGAAAGGGAATTTATTTGGAGTAGGTGTTGGTCCCGGAGATAAAAAGCTTTTGACAATTCTTGCGGTGGAAACTCTCAAAAATGCTGGGAAAATTGTAGTACCAGATACGGGAGGGGAAAATGTTTCACTTAATATAGTGAAGGAATATGTTGAGGATAAAGAAAAAATATATTGTAAAATGCCCATGACAAGGGAGAAAAAGCTATTACAGGAAAGTCATAAGTTGTGTGCTGATATAATATGTAGAGAATTGGATAAAGGTCTTGATTTGGCGTTCATAACATTAGGTGACCCCACTATTTATTCTACATATATGTATGTTCACAAGTTGGTTAGGGACAGAGGATATAATGCACAGATAGTTAATGGTATACCTTCCTTTTGTGGGGCAGCAGCTAAGCTGAATATATCTTTGTGTGACAATGGTGAGACACTTCACATAATTCCAGCATCCTATGAGGGAATAGATGATTATTTGAAAATAAAAGGAAATAAGGTTTTGATGAAAAGTGGGAAAAGTATATTTAAGGTAAAAGAGAAGCTTGAAAAACTCAATATCCTTGATAGAGCAAAAATGGTAGAGTGTTGCTTTATGGAAAATGAAAGAATATACGAAAGCTTAAGTGAATTTGAGAAGGAGAGCAGTTATTTTTCAACAATAATTGTTAAGGGTGAATGATATGGTGTATTTTATTGGAGCTGGTCCTGGTGCTGTTGACTTAATAACAGTCAGAGGATGTGAACTCTTAAAAAAGGCAGATGTAGTTATATATGCAGGCTCTTTGGTTAACCCAGAGCTTTTAAATTATACAAAGGAGAGCTGTAAGATACATAATAGTGCATCCATGACTTTAGAAGAAGTTATTGATGTTTTTGTCAAGGAGGATAGAAAGGATAAAGTAATGGTAAGGCTTCATACTGGAGATCCAAGTATTTATGGTGCAATAAAAGAGCAAATGGATTTATTGGACAAGCATAATATATCCTACAGTGTTGTTCCAGGTGTTAGCTCATTTTGCGGGGCAGCAGCTTCCCTAAACGTGGAATTTACTTTGCCTGGTGTAAGTCAAAGTGTTATTTTATCAAGGATGGAAGGAAGAACACCTGTCCCAGAATTGGAACAAATACAAAAACTTGCCTCCCATAAAACTTCTATGGTGCTTTTTCTTACATCTTCATTAATTGATAAATTGACTAGGGAGCTCATAGAAGGGGGATATACTGAAAATACTCCTGCTGCAATAGTATATAAAGCAACATGGCCTGATGAAAAGATTATAAGGACAACGGTGGGAAACTTGTATAAGAGTGCAAAAGAAAACAATATAACTAAAACAGCATTGATTTTCATAGGTGATTTTTTATCAAGTGACTATGAAAGGTCAAAGCTTTATGATAAATACTTTACACACCAATTTAGGAAGGCAGTAGAACAATGATTTATTTAATTGCTTTTACCCATACAGGTGCAGCTTTATGCAGAACTCTCACTAAAAACTTGAATTCTTCAGGTCTTGAGGCAATTGGTTTTTCAAAATACGAGATAGAAGGATTAACACTATTTAGGGGAGGTCTCAAAGAATTTTGTGAGAAAGCCTTTATAAAGACCAATGCAATTATTTTTATAGGAGCAGTTGGAATTGCAGTTCGGGGAATAGCTCCATTTATAAAAACAAAAGACAAAGACCCTGGAGTTATTGTTATTGACGAATTTGGTAAATATGTTATTCCCATTTTATCTGGTCATATTGGAAAGGCAAATGAACTCTCAGTAAAAGTGGCAGAGATATTAAAAGCTAAACCTGTTATAACCACTTCAACTGATTTAAACGGTAAATTCTCTGTTGATGTGTGGGCAGTGAAAAACCATTTGTATATAGAAAATGTAGAAAATATAAAATATGTATCTGCTGCTATACTAAAGGATGAACAGGTGAGTTTTAAATGTGATTATGAACTTATTGGTTTACTTCCTGAGTTTTTAACTCTTAAGGATAGAGAAGTGGGTATACATATTTTAAAAGGAGAAACCAGACACTTGTTTTCTAAAACCTTGATTCTAAGACCAAAGGAATACTTTATAGGAATAGGGTGTAGGAAAGATACAAGAAAAAAAGCTTTAGAAGAGTTTGTACTTGATACATTAAATCAACATAAAATTTCAAGGAATTTGGTAAATGCTGTTGCTACAATTAATATTAAAGAAAAAGAAGAGGCAATTAAAGCATTTTGTAAAAAGTATTCCTATGACTTAAAAACATTTACAAGTGAGCAATTGTTACAAGCAGAGGGTGATTTTAGCTCTTCTTTATTTGTTAAAAGCATAGTAGGTGTTGACAATGTATGTGAGAGAGCTGCTGTACTAGCTAGCGGGAAGAGCAATTTAATAATACAAAAAAAGGTTAAAGACGGAATGACCGTTGCAGTTGCAATGGGTGATTGGAGGTGCCGTTTTGAACATAATAATGGCAGGGATTGACTATCATACAGCAGAACTTGATTGCCGTGAAAAATTCAGTTTCACTAAAAGTAAAACCAGAGAAATAATAAAAGCTATAAATATAAATAGCGGCTTAAGCGTAGTTTTACTATGCACTTGTAATAGAACTGAAATATACATGACAGGAAATAAAAAGGAAAACACTGCTGATCCCGTGGATGTTTTGTGTCAGTATGCCGGTGCTGATGCTGATAAATATAGACAGTATTTTTTCATAAAAGAAAACAGGGAAGCTGTAAAACACTTGATGGAAGTGGCATCTGGGCTTCATTCCATGATATTTGGGGAGGATCAGATTATTTCTCAGGTAAAAGATGCAGTTAGAGTATCCAATGAGGAAAAAGTTAGTAATCCGGTATTAAATACTTTATTTCGGTATGGGGTTACTTGTGCAAAGAAGGTTAAATCCAGTGTTTCTATAAAAAGTGTTTGCCCCTCGGTAGCAAAAAAAGCTGCAGAAATCTTAGAGGAGAGAATTAAAGGGAAGTCTGATTTTAAGGTTCTTGTTATAGGGAATGGTGAGGTTGGCAGGAGTGTGTGTAACCAATTGACATTATACGGTTGTAGTGTATTTATGACACTTAGAAGCTTCAAACATGGAGAAACTGTTGTACCAAGTGGCTGTATACCTATTGATTACAATTTGCGTCAAAAGTACTTTGAAAAGGTTGATGCTGTAATTAGTGCTACATTAAGCCCCCATCACACAATTAGCTATGGAATGATAAAAGAATGCTTGAAGTTGCCAGAGTTTATTATTGATCTGGCCGTTCCGAGGGATGTTGATCCTGCTGTGAGTACAATTGAAGGAATAAAGTACTATAACATTGATACCCTTGGAAGGTGTGCATTGAAAGATAACACCAAGGAAATTGAAATTATAAGCCACATTATTGAGAAGGAAATGGGAAAATGTTATGACTGGTTTGTTATACATAAACACGCCCATGATATAACTTCTGTTAAAGATTTGACAATTAAAAAAGTGACAGAAAACTTGCAAAAAGATTTAACAGAAGAGGAAAAAATACAAAAAGCCATATCAAAAACCGTTGACTATATTATGTACGCCATAAAGGATGATATATCAAAGGAAACATTTTTAAAGATAAAACAAGGAATTGAGTTGAGGAGATAATTATATGATTTACATAATAGGTTTAGGTCCCGGAGAACAAAGCCAGCTTACTCAAAAAGCAGTAACTGCCCTGAAAAACTGTGATGTTATTGCCGGATACAATGTATATATAAACTTGATAAAGGATATTGTCAGCAAAAAACAAATAATCAGTACGCCTATGAAACAAGAGGTAGAGCGATGCAGATTAGCTGCAATTGCTGCATCAAAGGGGAAAAAAGTTGCCATGGTATCAAGTGGTGATGCGGGCATATACGGTATGGCTGGACTTATGTATGAGATTTGCTTTGAGCTAAATATAGATGTTGAGATTGAAGTTATAGCTGGAATTACTGCAGCAAGTTCAGCAGCCGCTGTTTTGGGTGCACCACTAACCCACGATTTTGCAGCAATTTCTCTTAGCAATTTGCTCACACCCTGGGAGGATATTGAAAAGAGGTTGGACTTAGCTTCAAAGGCGGGGTTTGTCCTTGCAATCTATAACCCTGTAAGTAAAAAAAGAGCCAACTTTTTAAGAAAAGCCTGTGAAATATTATTAAACAATCTGGATGAAAATACTATGTGCGGCTATGTTAGGAATATTGCAAGAGAAGGACAGGAACATAGAATATTAAATTTGAAAGAGCTTAAAGATTGCCAAATTGACATGTTTACAACAGTAATTGTGGGTAATAAAAACACAAAAGTTATTGGAAATAAATTAGTTACACCACGGGGTTACAAAAATGTAGGTGAAAAGTAGGATGTAAGTTTTTGAAAAAAGGGGACTTAAAGGGATGGAAATAATAAGAGTAGGGAGTAGGGACAGTAAGTTGGCAATTATACAATCAAAGCTTGTTATGGATGCAATAGAAAAGTTTGATAAAAATATAAAAACCCAGCTTATAACCATGAAAACTACAGGGGATAAGATACTTGATAAAAGTCTTGACAAAATAGGTGGCAAGGGGCTTTTTGTAAAAGAATTAGATGATGCTTTGCTAAATAATATGGTGGACATAACTGTACACAGTTATAAGGATATGCCAATGGATATAAACCCTGATCTTCCAATAGTAGCAGTGTCTGAAAGAGAAGATGAACGGGATGTTCTTATATTGCCAAATACTAAAATAGATGAGACAAAGCCTATAGGCTGCTCAAGCAAAAGACGAGTAATTCAATTATCTCAATTAGGATACCTTAATATGGCTCCAATTCGAGGAAATGTTATTTCAAGGCTTAGAAAACTTGATGAAGGTCAGTTTCGTACTCTTGTTTTAGCAGCAGCAGGAATTAAAAGACTTAATCTTACAGAGCGTATTCATAAATTCTTTTCAACGGAAGAAATTATGCCTGCTGCTTGTCAGGGGATTATTGCAGTTCAAGGGCGAAAAGGAGAAAATGTTGACTATTTAAAAGGCTTTCACTGTGAAAAATCAAAACAAATAGCTGATGGGGAGAGGGCTTTTGTAGCTGCTTTAGATGGAGGTTGTTCATCGCCTGTTGCAGCATATGCACAAATTGAAAAGGGAAAGTTAGTTTTAAAGGGTTTATATGTTGATGAGGAAAATGGAATTGTGCGAAAAGGGAGTATGTGTGGAGAAATTAAAGATGCAAAAGATATAGGTGTAGCGTTGGCACTAAAGCTTAAAGGGGAGGTGTAGATATGACAAAAGGATTTGTAGCTTTAGTTGGGGCAGGTCCCGGAGAAATTGGACTCTTAACCCTTAGGGGTAAAGAATATATTGAAAAAGCAGATGTGGTTGTCTTTGACAGGCTGGTGTCTCCAGAAATACTTGATTTAATCCCACATGGGGCTAAAAAAATTGATGTGGGAAAAGATTCAGGCAATCATAAAGTTCCACAGGAAGATATAAATAATATTTTGCTGAGGGAGGCGATTGAAGGGAATATTGTAATAAGGCTCAAAGGAGGAGACCCTTTCTTGTTTGGAAGAGGAGGGGAAGAGTTGGAACTCCTTGTTGAAAACAATATACCCTTTGAGGTAGTACCAGGAATAACTTCTGCTCTTTCTGTTCCAGCTTATGCAGGAATTCCAGTAACTCATAGGGATTTTTGCAGCAGTGTTCACATAATAACAGGACACCAGAAGAAAGATGAAGCCCTTAAAATCAATTATAAGTCTCTTTGTCAAATGGAGGGTACCCTGGTATTTTTAATGGGGGTAGGGGCTTTAAAAGAAATCATGAAGGGTCTTATTGAAGCTAATATGGATAAAGCTACACCTGCAGCTATTATAGAGAAGGGTAGCTATCCAGAGCAGCGTATGGTTGCAGGAACAATTGAAAATATTTATGAAATAGCAAGTAATAGCCAAATAAAATCACCTTCAATAATTGTAGTTGGAAAGGTATGTGAACTGGGTGACAAATATGATTGGTTTACAAAAAGACCGCTATTTGGAAAAAAAATAATGGTAACAAGACCTAAAATGTCAGGAAATACATTAAGTATAAAGCTTAGGAATCTTGGTGCAAAAGTTTATGATTTCCCGTGTATAGAGATAGAAGAAATACCCAATAATGAGATGTTAAAAAATGAAATTAGCTCTATGTGTGATTATAGTTGGCTGGTTTTTACAAGTAAAAACGGTGTTGCCATATTTTTTGATTATATGCTAATGAAAAAAATTGATTTTCGGGTGCTGGGTAATATTAAAATTGCTGCAATAGGATCTCAGACAGCACAGTCTTTAAAAGAGCGGGGTATAATAGCCGATTTTGTACCTCAGATTTTTGACGGAGAGCACTTGGTTAAAGGTCTTTTAGAGAAAATAGATAAAAATGATAATGTTTTGCTTTTAAGAGCATTGATGGGGACAGAAGAAATTCCAAAGATATTAGGTGATGGAGGCATTCCATTTAAAGATATTCCAATATACAACACATTGCTTAAAAATGAAAACTCACAACATATGAAAAAATTGATTGATGAAAATGAGGTGGATTTCGTAACTTTTACCAGTGCGTCAACAGTTGATGGATTTATTAATTCTATGCCAAAGGTTGATTTATCAAAAGTAACAGGTATTTGTATCGGCGATAAAACAGCTCTACGGGCAAAGCACTATGGTATTAAGCATGTTATTTCTGATGAGGCAACAATTGATAGTATGATTACTAAAATTTTGGATTTAGAATGCAGAAAATAGAATTTTTGGCAATATACAGCGATTTGAATAAGAAGGGAGATGATGGCTAAATGGATTTAAATGTTTTGTATGAGAGAGGCAAAAAGGTAATGCCCGGTGGTGTAAACAGCCCCGTAAGAGCATTTAAAGCAGTTGGAACCAATCCTTTATTTATTAGTAAAGCAAATGGTTCAAAAATATATGATATAGATAATAATGAGTATTTAGATTATGTATGTTCCTGGGGACCTATGATTCTAGGACACAATCACCCAAAAATAGTTGAGAGTATTATGGATGTAATTCACAATGGACTAAGCTTTGGTGCACCTACTGAAAATGAAGTTTTGATGGGGGAACTGATTACCAGTATTGTACCTTATATTGATATGATAAGAATGGTCAATAGCGGGACGGAAGCTGTAATGAGTGCCATAAGACTGGCACGGGGATATACAAAAAGGGATAAAATAATTAAATTTGAAGGTTGCTACCACGGACATTGTGACAGTATGTTGGTAAAAGCAGGCTCAGGTGCTTTGACTTTATCAACGCCAGATAGTTTGGGTGTCACAGAAGGAACAGCTAATGATACTTTAGTTGCTGTATATAATGACATAAGTAGTGTAGAGAAACTGTTTACCCAAAATGAAGGTCAAATAGCCGGAGTAATTATTGAGCCTGTTGCAGCCAATATGGGGGTTGTACCTCCTAGAAAAGAGTTTTTGGAAAAGCTTCGGGAACTTTGTGATAAAAATAATGCTCTTTTAATATTTGATGAGGTAATCACAGGATTTAGGCTTTGTATTGGTGGAGCACAGGAATTCTACAATGTAAAGGCTGATATAGTAACTTACGGAAAGATAATAGGGGGTGGAATGCCCGTAGGTGCTTATGGAGGAAGAAGAGAAATAATGGAGTGTGTTTCTCCTTTAGGGGGAGTATATCAGGCAGGTACACTTTCAGGAAATCCTGTAGCTATGGCAGCAGGTATTGCTCAACTAAAGGTTCTTAAAGAAAATAGAGAAATATATGACAAAATTGATACTATGGCAAAAAAATTGGAAAATGGTTTTAAAAGCATAGCAGAGGAACTTAAGTTCCCAATTTGTGTTAATCGTGTGGGTTCTTTGATTGGAGTGTTTTTTACAAAAGAAAAGGTGGACAATTTTGAAATGGCAAAAACCAGTAATACAGAGCTTTATGCAAAGTACTTTAATTATATGCTAAAAGAGGGGATTTATCTGGCTCCTTCTCAGTTTGAAGCAATGTTTGTAAGTTATTCTCATACAGAAGAAGATATTTTAAGGACATTAGATTGTGCAAAAAAGGTATTAGGTAATTTATATAATTTAAGAAAAGGAGTGTTTTAAATAATGAAAGGAATTTTAATTTTAGCTCATGGTAGTAGAGAAAAATCAACAGAAAATACACTTAAGGAAGTAATTTTAATGCTCAAAGACCAAATGGAAGAGTGTATTATTGAGTATGCATTTTTACAATTTAGTGAAGTAAACTTAAGTAAAGGGTTGGACAAGTTATTAGATAAGGGTGTAGATGACATTAAAATAATACCATACTTTTTATTTGATGGAGTTCACATCCAGCAAGACATTCCAAAGGAAATTGAGGATTATCTTAAAGATAAATCTCATGTAAAAATCAGTTTGGGAAAAACTCTTGGTACTGATAAGAGACTGGCAGGAATTCTTACAGATAGAATAAAGGAAGTAGTATGAAGAAAGAAGTGTACATTATAGGTGCAGGACCGGGCAAAACGAGTGAACTTACAAAAGAGGCCATAAGGCTTATAAAAGATTGTAAAGAGGTATATTCCTTTGAAAGAATTGCCAGCCTCAACAGTGATTTAAGGGTAGATATAAGAGTATGCACCTATGGGGAAATTATCAACCGGGTTAATCAATCAACAGCTAAAAGTATTGCCCTTTTGGTTTCTGGGGACATTGGTTTTTTCTCTATAGCAAAGACGTTAATTCCAAAGCTTGAGGAAAACTGTTCTGTTAAAACTGTTTGTGGAATAAGCAGTATGCAATACTTCTGTTCTAAAATTGGGGTTAGCTATGAAAATATTAATGTAGTCAGCCTTCACGGTAGAAGCAAAAGTATTTTAGGGAATGTTTCCTATAATAATCATGTTTTTGTACTTACCGATGGAGTAAACAGGGCAGATAAAATTTGTATCCAGCTTTGTGAAAATATGCTTTTTGATATAAAGGTTTATGTTGGAGAAAATCTATCAATGGAAAATGAGAGAATTTTTGAAGGAACTGCATATGAAGGATCCAAGCAAAGATTTGACCAATTATCTGTATTGATTATCGAAAATCAAAGTTATGCAGATAAGAATATTCCCCTGTTTGATGAGGATTTTACAAGGGATGATGCACCCATGACAAAAGAGGAAGTTAGATGGAGTTCTGTTAATAACCTTAAGATTAAAAGTGGAGACATTGTCTTTGATATTGGAGCAGGGACAGGTTCAGTTGCAATAGAAATGGCAAGAAAGGCATATGAAGGAATTGTTTATGCAATAGAAAAAAATAATGATACATTTCACCTGCTAAAAGAAAATATAGTAAAACTCAGAGCCTTTAATGTGATTCCTATATCAGGTGAAGCATCAGAGGAAATAAAGAAACTACCAATTCCAGATAAAGCTTTTATTGGTGGCAGTGGAGGAAATCTAAAAGAAATAATTAAATATCTTTACACCATTAATCCAAATATAAGAATGGTTGTCAATGCAATAACATTAGAGACTCTAGTTACTGCAACTGAGGTATTTAATGATATGAAATTTAAAACTAAAACTGTATGTATCAATTGTGCTAAGAACAGACCTGTAGGAAATTATAACATGATGATTGCCAACAATCCTGTTTATATAATAACTGGTGAAAAATATGAAGAATAATAACAGTAGAATTATGATTGCAGGCACCAATAGCGGGTGCGGAAAAACAACAATTACATGTGCTCTGTTAAGAGCCTTAATTAATAGAGGATTAAAAACAGCAGCCTTCAAGTGTGGTCCGGATTATATAGATCCTATGTTTCATACCGAGATAATTGGGGCAAAATCTCGTAACCTTGATATGTTTTTGTGTGGAGAACAAGTGACAAAGTATCTTTTAAAAAAGAACAGTGAGAATGCAGATATTTCAATTATTGAAGGGGTAATGGGTTATTATGATGGTTTAGGCTTTGATAATACTTTATATTCTTCTTGTGATTTTTCTAATAAAACTAGTACTCCTGTTATTTTAGCTGTTAACTGTTTGGGAATGTCTTTATCTGTTGTAGCCTTGATAAAGGGATACCTGGAATTTTACGAAAATCAGATTGTTGCAGTTATATTAAACAACATTTCAGAAGGAATGTACCTTAAGTATAAAGATAGTATCGAAAGACATCTTAATATTAAAGTATTAGGATTTATGCCAAGGCAAAAGGAAGCTGTTTTAGAAAGTAGACACTTAGGATTGGTTACGGCAGAAGAAGTGGTAGCTCTAGATGAGAAAATAGAACTGTTGGCTAAAATGGCACAAAAGTATATTGATTTGGACGCTATTATTTCATTGGCGAAATCAGCACTTCCTCTAGTCTGTGAAGAAGTTATTATAGTAAAGCAAAATCCAGTAAAGATAGCATTTGCAAGGGATAAAGCATTTTGTTTTTACTATGAGGATAGTTTGGAGTTGCTGCGACAAATGGGTGCTATGCTTATACCCTTTTCACCTCTTGAGGATGGAGTTTTGCCAGAGGGTATAGATGGTCTTATTTTAGGTGGGGGCTATCCTGAATTGTATTTGGAAAAACTATCAAAAAATACTTCAATGCTAAATAGCATAAAAGATTCAGTAATAAATGGTTTGCCCACTTATGCAGAATGTGGAGGCTTTATGTACCTAGGCAAAACAATAACAATAGATGATAGGAAATACAAAATGGTTGGTGCTATAGATACAAATTCAATACTGACTAAAAAGCTACAAAACTTTGGATATATCCATATAAAAGCTTATGAAGATAATATGTTTTGCAATAAAGGTGAGGGGATTAATGCACATGAATTTCATTATTCTAGTAGTGACAATAACGGTAAAACCTTTAAAGCTTTAAAAAGCTCCGGCAAAAGTTGGGATGGGATTTTTGCTACAGACACAATTTATGCAGGATATCCACATTTGCACCTTTGGGGCAATATAGATTTTGCAAAGAGGTTTTTAAAAAGGTGTTGGGATTTTAGAAGTAAATAATTTAGAACTTAGGGAGAGATTTAAATGGAAGCAAAAGCCCATGGGGGAGATGTTTATTCATATACAAGGAAAAACAACAAATATCCAATTGATTTTTCAGCAAATATCAATCCTTTTGGTCTGCCTGAGGGTGTAAAGAAAATTCTTAAAGAGTCTATAGATGAATTTACTGTTTATCCTGATGTAACATGCAGTGATTTGAAAAGTGCACTGAGTGAACATGAAAATATAAGTAAAGATTACATATTTACTGGTAATGGTGCGGCAGATTTAATATACCGTTTGGTATATGCTCTAAAACCTAAAAGAGCATTACTGATGGCACCTACATTTTCAGAATATGAGACAGCTTTAAGAAATGTTGACTCAAGCATAAATTATTATTATCTAAAACGGGAAGATTCTTTTAGTCTGAAGGAAGATGTTTTAACTCAAATTAAAGATAGGGATATATTTTTTATTTGTAACCCGAATAATCCAACAGGAATGATAGTTAAAAAAGAGTTGATGTATGAGATTTGTAAAAAATGCAGGGAAATGAATTGTTATTTAGTTATTGATGAATGTTTTATTGATTTTGTGGAAGATAAAGATGAGTATACATCTAAGGAATTTATAGGTGAGTTTAATAATGTGGTTATTCTTAAAGCATTTACTAAGATTTTTGCTATGGCAGGATTACGACTTGGTTATCTATTATGTTCAAACAAGAAGCTACTTGATAAGCTGATGATGACAGGGCAGCCCTGGAGTGTTTCAGTTCCTGCACAACTAGCAGGTGTTGAAGCCCTAAAAGATAAAGCTTATATAGAAAACACTATAAAAAGCACAAAAACAGAAAGAAAATATCTGATAGAGAAGCTGAAAGATCTTGGGCTGGAAGTGTTTGAAGGATATGCAAACTATATTTTATTTAAAGTGACTAACCCTGTTGATTTATATGCCAAACTTTACGACAAAGGTATACTTATACGGGGTTGTGAAAATTACATAAATCTTGACAAAAGCTACTTCAGAATAGCTATAAAGGGTAAATGGGACAATGAAAAGCTTATAAAAGCTTTAGAACATATATTGACAGTTTGAAATGCAAAGTGAAAAGTTTCAGATGTGTAAATTTTATGAAGTATTCGAGAGGGTGATAAAATGGCTAAGGTAATTATGATACAGGGAACTACATCAAATGCTGGCAAGAGCATCATAACTGCTGGGCTTTGTCGTATTTTTGCACAGGATGGGTATAAGGTTGCACCTTTTAAATCTCAAAATATGGCATTGAATTCTTTTATTACAGAGGACGGTTATGAAATGGGAAGAGCTCAAGTTGTACAAGCTGAAGCTGCATACAAAAAGCCTGATATCAGAATGAATCCCATTCTATTAAAGCCAACCAGTGACCAGGGTTCTCAAGTAATTGTCAACGGTGAAGTTGTAGGTAATATGTCTGCAGCAGATTATTATAAAAATAAGCCAAACTTGATTCCCCATGTATTAAATGCTTTTAACAGTTTGGCCAAAGAGAATGATATTATTGTAATAGAAGGAGCAGGAAGCCCAGCAGAAATTAATCTGAAAGAAAATGATATAGTCAATATGGGTATGGCAAAAATGGTGAAGGCCCCTGTTTTAGTTGTTGGAGACATAGATAGGGGAGGTGTTTTTGCTGCATTATATGGAACTTATATGCTTCAAAGTGAGGAAGATAAAAAGTATATTAAGGGAAACATTATTAATAAATTCAGAGGGGATGTTAATATTCTAAAACCAGGGCTTTTAATGCTGGAGAATCTTATTAATATTCCTACTATTGGTGTTATACCCTATATGCATCTTAATATAGATGATGAGGATAGCTTATCTGATGTTTTTGCCCATAAGACATCAAATGAAAATATTGATATTGTTGTAATTAAGCTTCCTAGGATCTCAAATTTTACAGATTTTAATGCCTTTGAGATTGTATTAGATACAAAAGTAAGATATGTTTCATGTGCCCAGGAGTTAAAAAATCCTGATTTAGTCATAATACCCGGAACAAAAAACACCTTAGGTGACTTAAAATGGCTTAAGGAAAGCGGACTTGAAGCTGAAATACTTAAATATGCAAGTAAGGGTAATCCTGTTTTTGGCATATGCGGCGGATATCAAATGCTCTGTAAGTCACTAAATGATCCATACTCTGTGGAAGATGGTGGAGAGATGGCAGGTTTAGGTCTTATTGATGGGGAAACTATATTTGAAAAAGAGAAAATAAGAACTAGGGTCAAGGGAACATTTAAGGATGTAAAAGGCATATTTAATGGTCTCACGGGCAAAAGTTTTGAAGGATATGAAATACATATGGGCACCACAAAAGGTCAGAAGACTATGTCTGATTTAGCTACACTTGTAACAATAGATAATAAAGTTAAGTCTGATGGACTATGTAATCAAAATGTATATGGTACATATGTTCATGGTATTTTTGATAGTGAAGAGGTATTAAATGAAATTGCAAGAGCAATTTTAAATAATAAAGGTATTGATTTTGAAAAAAAACAAAGTTTTGATATAGAGACATATAAACAACAACAATACGACAAACTTTCAGAAGAGTTAAGAAGATCTCTTGATATGGATTACATATACAAAATATTAAATGAAGGATGTAGATGAGAGAGGGGAATTTTCAATGGAAAATTACAGACCAGACGAAATTGAAATGAAAAGTTTTCAAATAATATCAGAAGAATTGGGAGATATAAAGCTTGACACATTAAAAGAACCAATAATCAAAAGGGTTATTCATACCACCGCAGATTTTGATTATGTAAAATCTCTGTGCTTTTCTGAAAATGCAGTTGAAATGGCCCTTGAAGCCATAAAAAAAGGTGCAGATTTTGTTACTGATACACAGATGGTAAGAGCCGGTATAAGTAAATTGGCACTTAAAAAAAGTGGTGGGGATGTGCACTGCTTTATGAGTGATCAGGATGTAGCTGATGAAGCTGCATTAAAAGGGGTAACAAGGGCAACAATTTGTATGGAAAAAGCTGCTGCAATTAAAAAACCTGTTATAATTGCAATAGGCAATGCTCCAACTGCACTTGTTAGGTTAAGTGAACTTATAAAAACTAAAGAAATTAACCCTGTACTGGTCATTGGAGTACCTGTTGGATTTGTGAATGTTGTGGAATCCAAAGAAATAATCATGAACTCAGGTGCACCATTTATTGTTGCAAAAGGTCGTAAAGGCGGCAGCAACGTAGCTGCATCCATTGTTAATGCATTATTATACATGGCTTATCCAAGATAGTATCAAGATAACTTACTGATGCTATGCAGATGTATACTATTGCTCTTGAAAAATTTGCTTTTCTAGCAAACTTTTTAGAAGATATAGTTTCTCTGTTTATCGCCGCGGAACATTCTACTATGATTTCAGCTGTTATCACATCTATAGTAGTATTTTATGCTGTACCCTATAAAACAATGGAAATCGTGTCTTTTTTCTATCCCCAGTATAATATATATTGAATTTAAAATCATTATTCTATTGAGCTTTTAGCTCAATAGACAGATGTAATTGAGAGGTGTGCTTTATGAATAACCATAGTTTTCGCTATGCAAAAGAGGATGATACAAAGTTGGTATTGATGTTTTTGAAAGAATTGGCCAAATATGAGAATATGGAAGATAAAGTAGTTATTACAGAATATACATTAAGAAAGTGGCTTTTTGAAGAAAATAAAGTAGAGGTCATATTTGCATTGAAAAATAGTGAAGAAATTGGATTTGCATTGTTTTTTTATACATATTCCTCCTTTTCAGGTAAGGCAGGATTGTTTATAGAAGACTTATTTGTCAAACCAGAATATCGAAACAAAGGTTATGGAAAGGCACTTATAAAAAAATTGGCAAGTATAGCTATGGAGAAAGGATGCCAAAAGCTTGATTGGCTTTGTCTTGATTGGAATAAACCTAGTATTGACTTTTATTTATCATTAGGTGCCCAGCCATTAAATGACTGGACAAAGTATCAAATTACCGATGAAGCATTGAAAGATTTAGTAGACTAGAAACTATGGAAGATTAAAGTGATGGGGGGATTATGTGAAACCAATTGTAGGTGTTACACCTTTATTTGATGAAGAGAAGGATAGTATCTGGATGTTACCAGGATACATGGAGGGTATAAGGGATGCTGGAGGTATTCCAATTATTTTACCCTTAGAGGTAAATGATTATGAATTAAATTGTGTATATGATTTATGTGATGGTTTTTTGTTAACGGGAGGACAAGATATTAATCCAGCCCGTTATGGTAAAAATATAACTCGAGAATGTGGTGTAATTAATGAAAAAAAGGATGAATTAGAAGGAAAACTATTCAGACGTGCTTATAATGAAGATAAAATTGTTTTAGGAATTTGCCGTGGTTTCCACTTGATAAATGTTGAACTAGGTGGAACATTATATCAGGATCTGCCTAGCGAGTTATTGAGTAATCAAAAAGTACATCACCAAATGATAGCTCCATACAATCGAAAAGTACATAGTGTACAACTTGATAAAAACTCTTTATTATACAGACTTTTTGAGAAGGAAAAAATTGGAGTGAATAGTTATCATCATCAAGGAATAGAGACTCTAGGAAAAGATCTTGAGGTTATGGCATATTCAGCAGATGGACTAATAGAAGGGATATGTAGCAAATCAAAAAGATTTATATGGGGAATACAATGGCATCCAGAGTATTTATACAGAGAAGATGAAAATTGCAGAAGTATTTTTAGAGTGTTTGTTGAAGAAATGTATAAATCTATGAAAACATAAGACATATATAATTCCACATAAGTATAAGCTATTCTGCTGTCATCAAAAAAAACAAAAAATTGTACCTTTAATATATTACAATGCCCCTTATAATGTAAATATGGACATGAATTTGGAATAAGGTATACATAAAGTATTTATTAAAGTTCAATATGAATTAAATTACTTTTACCACTAAAAATGTAAGAATTCATTATGGAATTTTAAGAAAATAGATAGGAGGATAAAGATGAGTAAAGAAGAAATTTTGGAAAAACTCAAACAGTCAATAACTGAAATGGATTCTGATTTAGCAGTTGAAGTTGCTAACGTGGCGCTCGAAGCTGAGATTGACCCATTAGAATGCATAAGTGAAGGTCTTTCAGTTGGTATGAAAGAAATGAGTGATCTATTTGACGAAGGTGAAGCTTTTGTACCTGAACTTTTGATGGCTTCTGAAGCTTTTGAAAGTGCAGTAAAGGTTCTTACTAGTAAGATGTCCATAGAAGAAAAAAACAGCACATCCAATGGAACAGTTGTTATTCACACAGTTCAAGGTGATATTCACGATATAGGTAAAAATATTGTAAAAACTATGTTTATTGCAAACAATTTTACTGTTTATGATTTAGGACGGGATGTTCCTATTGAAACAGTAGTAGAAAAGGCCAAAGAATATAAAGCAGATTTTATTTTAGGTTCAGCTCTTATGACAACTACCATGCCTGCTCAAAGAGATATTATTAATTTGCTAAAAGAAGAAGGTATAAGGGATGATTTTATCGTTATGTATGGTGGAGCACCTGTATCTAAGGAATGGTGTGACAGTATAGGAGCAGATGGATACACTGATACGGCAACAGAGGCAGTTGCCATGGCAAAAGAATTAATTTTAAAGAAAAGGAGTGCTTGATATGAATGCAATCGGAAAAAGTATTACTGTTTTCGATGTGTATGATAGAGCAAAAAGTGGTCCTAAGATGGAGGAAAAAGACTGGGATTTTAAAGTCGTTCCTCAAACAGCAGCAGCTCTAAAGAAAAAATACAACATCAAAATAGATAAAAAAACTATAATTCCTGAAGACAAAGAGCTTATTGACAATTTGTTTAATGCAGGATTGGACATGCTTGTAGAATGTGGTATATACTGTATTGATACAGGCAGAGTGATAAAATATACAAGGGATGAGGTGTTACAAGCACTTGATAGTGCACCAAGACAATTTATATTTGGTGAAGGAAAAGAAGCACACATTGTTACACCAAGACATTCTAGTTCCAAAAAAGCGCCTCTAATTCAAGGTGGTCCAACAGGTTCACCATGTTCTGAGGAAATGTTTCTTCCAATTCATCAATCGTATGCTCAAGAAAGAATAGTAGATACTATTGTTGATGGTGTAATGCAAACTGTTATGGGCAAAGACCCTGTTCCAAACTCTCCATGGGAGATCATGGCCGTTCGCTCAGAAGCACTTCAAGTGCGTGAAGCTCAAGTGAGAGCTGGCAGAAAAGGAATGGGATTGTAGGGTAACGAAACTTCTCTTAGTGCCGCAGGTGTAATCGCTGCAGATTTCGAAGGCGGCATGCGTCCATCTGATTCCCATGAAGTTTCCCAGTTGAATGAACTGAAAATCGACGTAGGTGCGTTGGTTGTAGGTGCTCATTATGCAACAGCTGGTGTAAATGTAATGGTAGAACAGATGCCAATCTTTGGAGGATATTCTGGTGGATTAGAAGCCACTACTATCGTTGACGTGGCAACAACTATCAACTCTTTTGTAATGTTACAAGCTACTTGGCATTTAGACGGTCCTGTACATGTTAGATGGGGTATTACTACTGCAAGAGAAGCCCTTGTTGTTGCAGGTCATGCAGCAAAGGCTATTGAAGAAAATACTCATCTAATGTTAGGAAATCAGTATTATACTTTGGCTGGTCCATGTACCGTTATGTGTTTACTTGAAACAGCAGCACAAGCAATTACCGATACAGTTAGTGGTCGTGAGGTATTATCGGGTGTTGCATCTTGTAAAGGTGTTTCTACCGACTTATTCACTGCTATGGAAGCTAGAATGATGGGAGAAGTAGCACATGCAGTAGCAGGTATGGATGTTCATGAGGCAAATATTCTTCTTGATAAATTAATTTCATTATATGAAAAGGATTATAAAACTGCACCAAGAGGAAAGAAATTTCAGGAGTGTTATGACGTTAGAAAACTTGTACCAACGGATGAATATATTGCTGTATATGACGAAGCAGTTAAGATCCTTACTGATTTAGGACTTACATATTGGAATAAATAAAATCTTATTACCAAAAATATAAAGGAGAAAATTACTTTACATAATTCTCTTGCTTAAGGGCTTATTTAGTATAAATGTTCAAAGAGAAAAGGTTAAGTAATATATCACTTAAGAAAGTATGCTTTATACTATTCTTCTCAAAAAGTTTGCTTTTTTAGCAAACTTTTTAGAAGATATAGTTCCTCTGTTTATCGCAGCGGAACTTACTACTTTGATTGCAGCTTCCGCTGCGATATGACTAATATTCTTTATACTAAAAGGTCAAGATGATTTTTTAGTTAAGGACTTTTAAAAAAAACTTTTCAATTGCCCGTTTATAATTATTTATATGGGCGGCTTTTAAACCTCAATATTGAATAAGTTATAAGAAATGGCCTTAGGGTATTAGTCTTAAGTGTACTCTCATATATGGAGGGTGAATCGTAGTGATTATACGGACTCTAAATCCGTACAGCCGGGTGCAACACCGGGACTTTCCGCCAAAAGGTAATTAAGATGATATTTTAGATGTTTATTGTATAAAGAACATTTTCCGATATAAATGCCATCACATTGTCATTATAAAAGAGGAGTATAAATAATATACTTCTCTTTTTAGTGTTTAAAAATTTACTACTTGTAAAATAGGAGTACTAGAATTAACCTGTTTAACAGTTCAAAATTTTATAGAGTAGAATATATAAAGTATGTATATTTTAGGAGAGATTATTATGCAGTATAAGATTGTATTTCAACCCATGGGTATAGTGACATCAATTGAGGAAAATGAAACAATTTTACATACAGCGCAAAGAGTTGGTATTGGTATTACAGCATATTGTGGAGGACAAAAAGTATGCGGGAAATGTAAAGTAAAAATTATTGAAGGTGTTTATGATTCTTATGGCATTAATTCATCAATAAAAAATGTTTATCCAATAGAAGATATAGAAATGAAGACTTTTAGCAATTATGAAATTTCCCACAATTATAGACTAGCATGTATAGCTAAAGTGAGGGGCAATGTAGTGGTAGAAATCCCTAAAGAAAGCAGACTCAGTGAAGAAGTAATACTTAAAGAGGGAAAAGAAAGAGATATCTTATTAAAACCAGCAGTCAAAACATACAAATTAGAATTAGAAAAAGCTTTATTAAAAAATAATATGGATGACCTTACAAGAATAAAAGAGGCACTGACAACTAACTACAGTGAAATTAACAAGGATTTGGAAATTGATTTTCAGCTACTGAAACAACTATCTCAGGTTTTGAGAGAAAGCAATTGGAAAATAAATGTAACCATACTATATAATAAAAGAATTATTAATGTTGAGTCAGAAGATTGTAAAAGAAAATACGGCGTAGCAATAGATGTTGGGACAACTACAATTGCAGCTTATTTATGTGATCTTAAGACAGGCAAAATGACACAATCAGCCACAATGATGAATCCCCAGATTTGCTTTGGGGATGATGTTTTAACAAGAATATCCTATTGCGTAAATGTAAAAAATGGTGTAGAAGAATTACAGAAGATGTTGATAGATGGGCTAAATGAATTACTTAATCAATTGGTGGAAAAAGAAAACATATCTTTAAATCAGATTTGTGAAGTGGTAATGGTATGTAATACAGTAATGGGGCATATTGCATTGGGAATAAATCCCCAATATCTTGGGTTAGCACCATTTATATCTACAGTATCAGAGCCCATTGATGTAACTGCCAGAGATATTGGAATTAATATTTTGCCAAGTGGTAATATACACTTTTTACCGTCCGAAGCAGGGTTTATTGGTGCTGATAATGTTGGGGTGCTTATTTCAGAGGAACCTTATTTGCAGGAAAAGGTCAAACTTATTATTGATATTGGAACTAACAGTGAAATATGTTTAGGGAATAATGAGAAATTATATACAACATCCTGTGCAACAGGACCTGCGCTAGAAGGGGCCCAGATCAAGTGTGGTATGAGAGCTGCAAATGGAGCTATAGAAGCAGTTGAAATAAATCCTGTGACACTAGAACCAAGTCTTAAAATAATTGGAGAAAAAAAATTACAATCACCTGTTGGAATTTGTGGTTCTGGAATAATAGATGTGGTTTCACAAATGGCTTCTACAGGAATTATAGAGTCGGACGGCAAATTTTCCAAATTAATTAAATCAAAAAGAATAAGGTATGGAGATGATGGTAAGAAAGAATATGTTTTATATTTTAAGAAGGATGATAACGAAAGAGATATTGTTGTAACACAAAAAGATGTTAGAGCAGTACAGCTGGCAAAAGGTGCTCTTTATGCTGGAGCAAAGATATTAATGAAGCAATGGGGAATTTCAAACATTGATGAAATTATATTAGCAGGAGCTTTTGGAAGCTATATTGATAAGAGAAATGCTCTAAAGCTAGGGATGTTTCCGGACTGTTCTCTAGATAATGTAAAGGTGGTGGGAAATGCTGCTGGAACAGGAGCAAGACTTGCATTACTTAATACTGATAAAAGGTCAGAAACAAAAAACATAGCAAAAAAGATAGAGTTTGTTGAAATAGCAACAAAGATTGACTATCAGAAAATGTTTGCAAAGTCCATGGCTATACCACATGAAAGTGACAGCTTTCCAATAAACCAATCTTATATATTTAAATGTGGTGGTAAGGATGATAGAAGTATTTGTGAAGAGGCTGTAGCCCTTGGTATGGACATTATTAAAGATGTAAATACTATGGAAAAAGCAATATTGTTGAATCAGAAAGCTGAAAAAACAGATTATTTGATATTTCCAATAATTAATAATATAGAATCTATTGCATATGGTGCATTACCAAAATTATTAGGTAATAACTATGTTTTTAAGGATTATATTTATCAGTCCATTGATAATATATATTCAAAGCTTGAAATTATTAAAAACCCAGTTATTCAAAATACTTTAGAGTGTATTCAAAGACAGTCCCAGAAGAAAATAGTACTGAATGTTCAAGGCCCATTTTCTATATTGGCCACGCTGGTTAATCCTGCTAAGCTTTATAAATATAGAGGAGAGAGTAAGGAGTTTTTACTTGATGTATTAAATAATATTGCTAGTTCTTTAGGAGAGTATACAGTTGAAGCTGTCAAAAGAGGTGTTGACATTATATCCTTTGCAGACCCAGAGGGTGTTATGGAAATAGTGGGAGAAGGATTT
The DNA here is from genome assembly GCA_008125075.1 of Acetivibrio alkalicellulosi. GTDB lineage: Bacteria > Bacillota > Clostridia > Acetivibrionales > Acetivibrionaceae > Herbivorax > Herbivorax alkalicellulosi. Next base: position 149,395 of record VLTH01000003.1, read on the forward strand.
TATAAGGAACTAAGTGGTAGAGCAGCCTATACCTATTTAAAAATAGTAGAACCATATCTTAGTAAAACACTTGTACATATTTGTGGGAAGACTTCTTATTCCTTACAAAGAGGGGGATTTATAATCAATAAAGTTTATCGTACAGATGAAAAAGAATATATAAAGATATTATTTGAATATGCAAAAAACAGCAAGTTTAAATATACAGGACATAGATGTATTCATAATAAGATGCTCAGTATTCCCATAGTTAATAGACTTGAGCTCTGTAACATATCGGAAAGTAAGGTGCTATGAAAGTAGGGAGTTTGAAAGGAGAGGATAGTAAAATGTATTTAGATAAAATTTTGCAAAAAAGCATGGAAGAAATAGAGTTATCTGATAAAGAGATTAAGTATTTGCTAGAACAAACACATGAAGAAAACATAAATAAAATATTTAGTACTGCAAGGGGATTAAGAAAAAAATATTTTGGCAAAAAAGTATTTTTGTACGGATTTATTTACTTTTCTACTTACTGTAAAAATGATTGTAATTTTTGTTACTTCAGAGGTTCAAACACTAAACCACCTAGATATAGAAAATCACTAAATGAAATTATTACTACTGCGAAAAAATTACAGAAATCTGGCGTACATCTAATAGATTTGACAATGGGAGAAGACTCCTATTATATCAACAATACACAAAAGCTTGTTAATATTGTCAGTAAAGTAAAGAAGGAAACAGAGTTACCAATAATGGTATCACCAGGTGTTGTCAATGATGAGGTAATAGATGAGCTGATTTATGCTGGTGCTGATTGGTATGCATTATATCAGGAAACACATAATAAGGTTCTTTATGAAAAATTGAGGGCTAATCAGGATTATGATCTCAGATTTAGGGTTAAAAAGTACGCCCGAAATAAAGGAATGCTTATTGAAGAGGGACTTTTAGCTGGTGTGGGTAATAGTGTTTTAAATACTGTTGAGTCCTTTGATATTATGAAAAAACTTAATGTATCTCAAATAAGGACTATGACATTTATACCACAAGAAGGTACACCAATGGAAAATTGGAAGCAGACAAATTTCCTAAGTGAGCTTTTAAACATTGCTGTGATGAGATTAATATTTCCAAATCTCTTAATTCCCGCATCCTTAGATGTTGATGGCTTGAAGGGTTTAGAAGAAAGACTTGATGCGGGAGCAAATGTTATTACATCCATTATTCCTCCTAATGATGGGTATGCAGGAGTTGCTAATGCAAGTAATGATATTAATGAAGGTTTTCGGACTGTAGAGGGTATACAGGAAACCTTGGCAAGGTGTGGACTCAACAATGCAACTCTTGATGAGTATAAAAATTGGGTAGAAAATCAAAAACTAAAAATATCTATAGAAGGTGGGCGGATAAATGATAAAAGTACTGATTACAGGTGGAAAATTGCAGGGAACAGAAATTGCTTATCTAGCAAAGAAAGCCGGGTATTACTCAATTTTACTGGATAAAAACCCGGACATTCCAGCAAAGGGGTTAGTAGATAGGTTTATAAAAGAAGATGTATTTAATAAAGAAAAAATCCTTGAATTATTTAGAGAAGTAGATGTAGTAATTCCTGGGATAGAAAACAAAAAAATTCTGGAAACCCTTTTGGAATATGGTGAAATAACTAAGACAAAAGTAATATTTGATAAAAACAGTTATAATATATCCTCATCAAAGCAATTATCCAATAAACTCTTTTATGAGCTAGAGCTGCCCTTACCTGAAAAGTACCCCTGTTGCAATTATCCTGTCATTATAAAGCCCGATCATTTAAGTGGAAGTAGCAATGTACATAAAGCATTTTCCAAAGAAGAAGTGGATTTTATAGCAGCTCAAATGGATGGAGAAATAGTCATACAGGAGTATTTGGAAGGAAACTCTTTTTCCCTTGAAGTGCTAGGTGATGGAGAAAGTTTTTTCTACCCACAGATAACAGAAGTTGTAGTAGATGAGAATTATGACTGCAAAAGAATTATTGCACCTGCACAAATCAGCCCCGAGCTTAAGGAACAATTTTATACTATTGCTGAAAAATTGGCTAGAGTTCTAAAAATTAAAGGAATTTTTGATATTGAAGTTATTAATGATAATGGAACGTTAAAGCTTTTAGAAATTGATGCAAGATTCCCAAGTCAAACTCCTATTAGCGTATACAAATCTACTGGGATCAATATGGTGGAAATTCTGGTGGAGTTAGTTCTTGGTACATTTACTAGGATAAAGAAAGCCATAAATAAAGTTTGCTATTATCAGCAAATAGTTGTGAAGGATTGCAGTATTAAAGTAATGGGGGAACATGTAATGGAAGGTTGCATTAATTTAAGAGTTATAGAGGGCTTTTTTGGTGCCGATGAAGGAATTACAGATTTTGTGGAAGGTTGCAATAGTTTTACTGCTATTATTATTGTTACTGCCCATAATCACAAGAAAGCCTACGACAAATTTCTTATGTGTATGGATAATATAAAAAACAGTATCAAAAAAAGTGTTGTTTTTATGGAAGGATGAGATGGTATGACAAGATTGAATACAATGGATATTAGTGATATATCAAATAGGATAAATATTTATGATAGGGAATTGAAAAAAACCCTTGGCTATACCCTTGAGGAAATAGCAAAAAAATCAGTTAGAGCTTTTTACAGTGATTCTATATATAAAGAATATAAAGTAGCAGTAATTCCTGTTACAAGTGGTATGGGGATAATTAATGGGTTTTGCGAAACTGTATCGGATATACTCAAGCACATAAGAGCAAATGTTTTTGTAACAGAAAAAACAGATGTAGGGGGAATACAGGAGGCTTTTGAAAAAAATGCAGATATAATTTTTATGTCAGACGATGATACTTGTGCTGCATTTTCTTTAAATGGAAAAGTATACTCAGATAATGGATATGTTACAGGGGTAGCATTTGCAGCTGCATTGGAAATTATGATGGAAAAAGAAGGGGAAGAAGTACTCATTTTAGGTGCAGGACCTGTAGGAATTGCAGCGGCACAGTATTTTTCACAAATAGGTGCAATACCTGTAATATGTGATCTGCAAGAAGATAAGGCTAGGGATGTGGCAAGTAAAATTAAAAATGCAAAAGTAGAGAAAAGTTTAAAGAATTTAAACAAGTATACGTATATATTGGACGCTTCTACAAGTGGAGATTTCATAAAAGAGGAGGACATAAAAGAGACTACAATAATTTCAGCTCCGGGTATTCCACTTGGTGCAGCTAAAGAGATCAGGGACAAAGTTTTTATTTTTCATAATCCTTTGGAAATTGGAATTATGACTATGTATTTTGATTGCTTGAATCAATTAATGGAGGGTAAACAAAATGAATATTGATCTTGATAAAGTAAAAAAAGAGGATACCAAAAGATACATATATAAAAACCAAAGCTTGTACTTACTTATTCAAAAAATCAAACTATGGCCTTCAAGGTCAGGAATTCTACATGGTTTAAAGAGTGTAGAAAGAAAAGGAAGAAATATCTACATAAAGACACACTGTGGTGAAGAGTTTATAGTATGGGATTCTAAAAATAGCAGGAGTGCAAGATGGCTTAGAAACCGCTGGTGCACTTTTTCATGTCAAAGGTGCAAAATACCTGATTGGAAATTAAAAAAGTATTCCTCGACAGTATTTACAGGTTCCAGTGAAAAGTTGAATAAATAATAAATAAGGAAGTGTTAGGAGTATGACTTTAGAGGAAGCAACAAGGAATATAAAGCCCATAAACAGGGAGGTATGTGAAAAGGCAAGAATCAAATGGGACAATATAGGCAAACCTTTGCGAAGTTTAGGAAGACTAGAAGATATGATCATACAACTGGCGGGTATTCAGGAAAATGAAAACCCAAGTGTAGACAAAAAAGCAGTTGTAATTTTCTGTTCAGATAATGGCATTGTTGAAGAAGGTGTTACTCAGACATCAAGTGAAGTAACAGCGATTGTTACAGAAAATTTTACTAAGGGTGTGACATCTATAAACTCTTTTTGTAAAGTGTCTAATGTGGATATTATTCCTGTAGATATAGGAATTTGTAAAGATATAAAAAGCGAGGGAGTACTCAACAAAAAAGTTGCCTATGGTACAAAAAACATGGCTAAAGGACCAGCTATGACTAGAAAACAGTGTATTGAGGCAATTGAAGTTGGTATTAATCTAATAGGAGAGCTTAAAAATAAAGGTTATAATATGATAATAACTGGTGAAATGGGAATTGGTAACACATCTACTTCAAGTGCAATAATATCTGTTTTGGAAAATGTTCCTGTGGAGGATGTAACGGGAAAGGGAGCAGGACTAACTAGGTCTGGAATTCAACATAAAATTGAAATTATAAAAAAAGCTATAGAAATAAATAAACCAAATGCGGCAGACCCAATTGATGTATTGCAAAAAGTAGGAGGATTTGATATTTGTGGCATTGCAGGTGCGTTTATTGGGGGTGCGGTAAATAGAGTTCCAGTATTAATTGATGGTTTTATATCTGCTGTGGCAGCAAATTGTGCTATAAGACTGGCGCCAGGGTGTGAAAATTATATGTTTGCATCTCATTGTTCTGCAGAACCTGCGGGTAAATTAGCACTTAATGCCATAAACAAAGAAGCATACATAGAATGCGGCATGTGTTTGGGAGAAGGCACTGGTGGGGTAATAGGTGCAAAATTATTTGATTTTGCATTGGCAGCATATGGGGAGATTGCAAGCTTTGAAGAAGCTAAATTAGTGAAGTATGAACTTTTGAGTTAGTGATTCAATATACTATTCTTCTCAAAAAGTTTAGTTTTCTTAATAAACTTTATAGAAGAGATAGTTCCTCTGTTATTTCAGGGAACTTTTCTACTTTACTTGCAGTTAAAGCTGCGATATGTGGTAGTGTAAAGTAACTTATGAAAAATCGGAGTCAAAAAATAGGCTCTAGTGTACCTTGAAAATTGCAGATACATCGAGAAAATATTTTAGTTTGTGGGATGGCTTACAGTTGGATTATGATTTTCTTTGTTGATAGGATTGCGGCACAAGACCTTGAGGGCTCTGCCCTCAAACTCCCGAGGTTTATCCGCTTAGGGCTTACCGGTGAAATGGAAAACGGCAGACTCAAAGTCCACCGCTTCACCGTATAAGCCGCAGCAAGCGTTGGGTCGCTCCTCAGCGTTGCCCTAATTATGCTACAGTAAAATTATTGACAAAATTTTGGCTGATTATTCCGTTTACACAGAAGGTCGGTCATTTATGAGCGTTCAGAACCGCTGGTTCTAATGTCTGGTTTTTATCTCTAACTCGTAATCTAAGAATAGATGGGGGTCGTGCCTCGTTGCCGCTTCAGTATTTCTTGTTGACCAAGGTAAATGAGAAGCTGCCACTTGCCAGGCATGTTACCTGCGTCTTCCAGAAGTGCCACATGATTGAGTGGCTTCTTGCTGCTGGATATTTCGTGGGGGCGCAAGAAGTTATAGTAGGCAACCCAAAGAGAGGTGCTATGAACAGCACCATCGTCAGCCTTGTAACCACAGGTGACACGGTAGGATTCCTTAAAGGTGCGGTTCAGGCGTTCAATGATCTGCTTGAACGGGCGGTGTTCCTTGGAAATCTCATCGTCATTGGTAAGCCCTATGACCTGGGTGATGGGCACGTCCCAGTCCTTTTCAATCTTAAACTGCTGGGCGGCTAAGGGATAGGCGCTATAGCCGTCGGCAATGAATTTCAAGGATTTGCCTGGGAACTCTTTGAACTTGTCAAAGGCCATGCGCATGGTAAGGATGCAGGGGCCGACATCACGGGACATGGACACCCAGTAGCCAAGTATGGAGCGTGACACTTTGTCCATGATAAGCCAGACATAGGCTTTCACGCCTTGGATTTTGATATAGGTCTCGTCAGCAGCCAGCTCGTTTGAAGGTTTGTAGTCATATGAGTCCACAAAAGGCTTTATGATAACGGCAGCAGTTTTGGCATAGGAGTTAACCATGGTATGGGAAATCTCAATACTGTGTATCTCCTTTAGGGCCTGTACGGTCTGGCGGAGAGATAGTTTTAAGTTGACCCGGTAGGTCAGGCACAATCCCATGATATAGGCGCTGTTCTTCTTATACTTGAAGGAAGTTGCCCACTTAGGGAGCTGGCTTAAGTCCATGTCGAAGAAGTTGACGGAGAACTCCCGATAGAGGTAGTGGAGCTTGTACTTCCAGTAGTCAGACGGCGGAATGTCCTTGGAGAGCTTCTTCAAGTTCCGCCTGTAGTATGAGCAGTTGCTGTTGACGCATTTGTGGACACGGAAATGCTTACGATCCTTGACCGGTTGGAGTGCATGACCGCAGTAGGGACATAAGAGTTTTAATGGGGAGACGAGCTTTTCGCCATTGACGAAGGTCTGACCGCAAACCTTGCATTTAAACTGGCCACGGCCGCCGCTGTTGTCATAGATATATTCATGCGGGGCTCCGCAGAGAGGGCAAATGGTGCCGCTTGGAACATTATGGAGTTTGCCTTTCTGGGGCTTCACGGGCTTTGTTGCCTTTCCATAGCGGAGGCGGTAGTACTCATTCCAGAGCTGCCAGTCCTGTTTAACAAAGGGCTTGATGATGGGGAGCTTGTCAGTAAGAAACTTCTGGTACTTAGGGCTGTGAAGTTCATCGTGTGCCCACTGCCTGAGAGGGATGTATCTTGCAATAAAAAGAATGAGCCAGCAAATTTGTTTGTATTGGTATTGAATAATTGATAATAATTGGACAATAATTGTAATCATAAACAATGACTTCCTTTCGTAAGCTTTCGTGATTTTGTTTTGGTAATACAATTATTGACGAAAAATTAGGGGGTCATTGTTTTTTTTGAAAAAAAGATGGTGTATTCCTTGAAAATACAAGGTTTAATAAAAAAAACGGGGTGTAAAACTTTACACTACCCGATATGTTATGGAGGTGAAGAAATGAAAATTACATTTTCTGAGGCGCAAAAAAACAGGTTAACTGAGTTGGGAATGAAAGAAAATGAGACAAGATTACAGTTTGAAACAGTCAAGGAACGTGAAATGGAATATAAGAAAATTGAAAAGTCAGCAGTTGCCAAAAATCGAGAAAAATTAATGAGTTTAACAGAAAGTATATATCAACCAAAGCTTTGTAAATTACAGCAGGATTTGATTAATTGTCTATTGGAAGAAAAATTTACTCAGGTCACTACTCCTTCTACTATTACTAGAAAGTTTTTAGAACGTATGTCAATAGAACAGGCACATCCTTTGTACAATCAAGTGTTTTGGCTGGACGATAGAACATGCTTGCGACCAATGCTTGCTCCTAATCTTTATGAGATATCTCAAAAAATGATGAATTATTGCAAAATGCCATTAAAAATATTTGAGATAGGATCATGTTTTAGAAAAGAATCTGAAGGAAAATCACATTTAAAAGAATTTACAATGCTTAATTTAGTTGAATGGGGAACACCTGTAGAGGATAGAGTAGAGCGGTTAAAAGAATTAGTTGATAGTGTATTAAAAGCTGCCCATATTAGTGAGTATGGGTTTGAGAATGAGGACTCTTTAGTCTATGGAATTGGACTTGATGTTATTGGAAATGGTGGATTGGAATTGGCATCCACATCTATGGGTCCTCACCCTCTAGATTCTGCATGGAGGGTATCAAGTAGTTGGGTTGGTGCTGGATTTGGATTGGAACGATTGCTTATGTATCGTGAGGGTGAGGAGGGTATTCACCGATATTCAAAAAGTATTTCATTTCTAGATGGTGCCAGACTAAATATAAAATAGTTAATCTTTGGTTTTAGAATTGTTACATCTAAAACTTCCTTTCATTTTTAAAAAATAGAAATAGAACAGAAAGATTTTACATAAATTTAACATGAATCTAACAAAGGTTAAACAAAATATTGATATAGTTATTATATAATTAAATTTAAAACTTTTTTGTGAGCTTTATGTCTATATTATATTTTGGGTTTTAAGGAGATGATTATGATGGATGCCTTGCATTTATTTATATTCTTTATTATTTTTATATCCCTAGCATATATTTGCTTCTGTTTTTTTAAATGGGTTAACAAGAATACTATATGATAGAGTAATTTTTAATATAAGATATACAAACAAAAAATCGTATCTATAAAAAGACGCCAACTTTTGTTTGTATATCTAGAACTACGAAAATGGATTATTGCAGAATTTAAGATTATATGGTAAGTTGTTTTATGCAATATTATAAGATAAATAAGCAAACTTTATGTGAAATATTCGATTACAGAATCAGGAAAGTTACTTTTGATTATAGATGTAATGTATTCTTTAATTTCTTTTACAGTTTCTTTTGAATAAATATATTTAAACCGTCCATACATTCCCCATTTAAGATTTCTCTTTGACTCATCCATATCCAATTTTGTATTTGGAAATCTTTTTAATATTGAATCTTTAGCTGTTGAAGTAAATCTGTGTTGAATTAATTCAAAGGTAATAGGTTCATTTGACTTTGATGTATTTATGTTTTC
>VLTH01000003.1:158034-458617 GCA_008125075.1 Acetivibrio alkalicellulosi
ATCCTTGACCGGTGGGAGTGCATGACCGCAGTAGGGACATAGGAGTTTTAATGGGGAGACGAACTTTTCGCCATTGACGAAGGTCTGACCGCAAACCTTGCATTTAAACTGGCCACGGCCGCCGCTGTTGTCATAGATATATTCATGCGGGGCTCCGCAGAGAGGGCAAATGGTGCCGCTTGGAACATTATGGAGTTTGCCTTTCTGGGGCTTCACGGGCTTTGTTGCCTTTCCATAGCGGAGGCGGTAGTACTCATTCCAGAGCTGCCAGTCCTGTTTAACAAAGGGCTTGATGATGGGGAGCTTGTCAGTAAGAAACTTCTGGTACTTAGGGCTGTGAAGTTCATCGTGTGCCCACTGCCTGAGAGGGATGTATCTTGCAATAAAAAGAATGAGCCAGCAAATTTGTTTGTATTGGTATTGAATAATTGATAATAATTGGACAATAATTGTAATCATAAACAATGACTTCCTTTCGTAAGCTTTCGTGATTTTGTTTTGGTAATACAATTATTGACGAAAAATTAGGGGGTCATTGTTTTTTTTGAAAAAAAGATGGTGTATTCCTTGAAAATACAAGGTTTAATAAAAAAAACGGGGTGTAAAACTTTACACTACCCGATATGTTATGGAGGTGAAGAAATGAAAATTACATTTTCTGAGGCGCAAAAAAACAGGTTAACTGAGTTGGGAATGAAAGAAAATGAGACAAGATTACAGTTTGAAACAGTCAAGGAACGTGAAATGGAATATAAGAAAATTGAAAAGTCAGCAGTTGCCAAAAATCGAGAAAAATTAATGAGTTTAACAGAAAGTATATATCAACCAAAGCTTTGTAAATTACAGCAGGATTTGATTAATTGTCTATTGGAAGAAAAATTTACTCAGGTCACTACTCCTTCTACTATTACTAGAAAGTTTTTAGAACGTATGTCAATAGAACAGGCACATCCTTTGTACAATCAAGTGTTTTGGCTGGACGATAGAACATGCTTGCGACCAATGCTTGCTCCTAATCTTTATGAGATATCTCAAAAAATGATGAATTATTGCAAAATGCCATTAAAAATATTTGAGATAGGATCATGTTTTAGAAAAGAATCTGAAGGAAAATCACATTTAAAAGAATTTACAATGCTTAATTTAGTTGAATGGGGAACACCTGTAGAGGATAGAGTAGAGCGGTTAAAAGAATTAGTTGATAGTGTATTAAAAGCTGCCCATATTAGTGAGTATGGGTTTGAGAATGAGGACTCTTTAGTCTATGGAATTGGACTTGATGTTATTGGAAATGGTGGATTGGAATTGGCATCCACATCTATGGGTCCTCACCCTCTAGATTCTGCATGGAGGGTATCAAGTAGTTGGGTTGGTGCTGGATTTGGATTGGAACGATTGCTTATGTATCGTGAGGGTGAGGAGGGTATTCACCGATATTCAAAAAGTATTTCATTTCTAGATGGTGCCAGACTAAATATAAAATAGTTAATCTTTGGTTTTAGAATTGTTACATCTAAAACTTCCTTTCATTTTTAAAAAATAGAAATAGAACAGAAAGATTTTACATAAATTTAACATGAATCTAACAAAGGTTAAACAAAATATTGATATAGTTATTATATAATTAAATTTAAAACTTTTTTGTGAGCTTTATGTCTATATTATATTTTGGGTTTTAAGGAGATGATTATGATGGATGCCTTGCATTTATTTATATTCTTTATTATTTTTATATCCCTAGCATATATTTGCTTCTGTTTTTTTAAATGGGTTAACAAGAATACTATATGATAGAGTAATTTTTAATATAAGATATACAAACAAAAAATCGTATCTATAAAAAGACGCCAACTTTTGTTTGTATATCTAGAACTACGAAAATGGATTATTGCAGAATTTAAGATTATATGGTAAGTTGTTTTATGCAATATTATAAGATAAATAAGCAAACTTTATGTGAAATATTCGATTACAGAATCAGGAAAGTTACTTTTGATTATAGATGTAATGTATTCTTTAATTTCTTTTACAGTTTCTTTTGAATAAATATATTTAAACCGTCCATACATTCCCCATTTAAGATTTCTCTTTGACTCATCCATATCCAATTTTGTATTTGGAAATCTTTTTAATATTGAATCTTTAGCTGTTGAAGTAAATCTGTGTTGAATTAATTCAAAGGTAATAGGTTCATTTGACTTTGATGTATTTATGTTTTCTTTTAATAGGTTAAAAAGGTTTGCATATTCTTCTTTCCAGTTTTCGTAAACCATTATAGGAGCAACAATAAAGCCAATAGGATATCCCGAATTTGATATTTTTGATGCTGCTTCTATTCTCTGAATAAAATTTGAGGTATTATGTTCAAAGGTTTCAATAACATATTTTGAATTAATACTTATTCTAAACCGGGTATGACCATTGTGTTTAAGATTTAGTAGTGAATCTACATTATCAAATTTAGTTACTACTCGAAGTCTTCCCTTTTCAAGAGAACCAAAAAACTCTATTGTTTTAGCAAGACTTCCTGTAATATGTTCTATTGCTAGAGGATCACCAGCACTTGCAGCTTCAAAAGTTGTAATGTTATTATTGTTTTTTGATATGTGACTCTCTATTGTGCTAAATATTTCATCTATATTTACATAGGTTCTCAAATAAGGTTTAAATGACTGTGTTGTGTGAAGATAGCAGTATTCACAGTTTCCAGGACAATTTGTAACAAGGGAAAACTGAAAATCAGCAGATGGTTTGCAAACTTCTAGAGACATACTTTTTTTTGTTGTAACAACTAAAGTTTTTTTTGCGCGAGCATATTTCTGATTCTCAGTTTTACCTGGAATTGAAGCTAGCACTCTTTGCATAGGTGCTTTTATAATTTCTGTTTCTTTATTCTCAAAATATTGTAATAATTGTTGTCCCAAAGGATATTTTAACGATGAGGGTTCAAAAAAAACCCTTTCTGGAGTAAATAGAGTATTTATAATTGATGCCTCCTCATAAATTTATATTTATTATTTCAAAAGATTGATAATATTATGTGAGTTTATATTAAGAAATATTGTTAAATATTTAGTAAAAAAAGGGGTATAAATTATAAAACTCCAGTTTTAATAAAAGAGGTGATTAAGCGTGAAAAAAGAAAATAAAAACAGGATTATGTGGTTAAAATTTTTGAAAGATGTATTAGTGTGCTCTTTAGGAGCTTATGGTGGTCCAGAAGCACATTATAGTGTTTTTACAGACCAAATGGTTGTTAAAAAAGAGTATTTGAAGGAAGAAGAATTAGTTGAACTTATTGCATTATGTAGTATTCTTCCGGGACCTACAAGTACACAGACAATTATATCTATTGGATATAAAAAAGGAGGTCCTTTGTTAGCATTGTTAACAATGCTGGTATGGGCATTACCTGTACTTATTGTTATGACAATACTGTCTTTTATATATAATTTTTTAGATAATATGAATATTTCACAAGACGTATTGGCCTACATAGGGCCTATGGCTGTTGGATTTATTATAGTTGCAGCATTTCGTATCGGCAAAAAGGTGATAATAGATAAAACAACCCTATTATTGTTATTGTTTGGAGGAGTAATGACTTTCTTTGTCAGGCAACCATGGATTTTTCCTGTTGTTTTAATCTTTGGAGGAATTGCTAGTATTGTTAGCTCAAAAGAGAAAAATTTGTGGAACAGTGTAAAATTAAACCCACCTTGGATTTATATTGTTTTATTTAGTATTTTGGCGATAGGAAGTATAGTACTGGCACATTTTTGGGACAATCAAATTGTACAATTGTTTGAGAGTTTTTATCGTTACGGATATCTGGTTTTTGGTGGAGGTCAGGTTGTAGTACCCGTAATGCACAGTGATTTAGTAGAAATTAATCAATATATGACAAATCAAGAGTTTTTAACAGGTTATGGTCTTGTCCAGGGGCTACCAGGGCCAATGTTTAGTTTTAGTGCATATGCAGGTGGAATGGCAGCTAATGGAGGAACTGTACTATTTCAAATTTTAGGTGCCATAGCTGGAGGAGTAGGGATATTCTTACCAGGAATTCTCTTGATATATTTTATCTATCCAATATGGGAAAATTTAAAGAAAATTAAAGCAATAAAAATATCTTTGAAAGGAATTAACGCAGTTGCAGGAGGTTTAATTGCAGTAGCTGCAATAATACTAATGATAAAGAGTGGATTTGAAATTAATAACATTTTAGTCACTTTACTAACTGTGGTATTATTACTAACTAAGAAAATTCCAGCACCAGTAATTGTAGCAGTTGTCTTAATTGCAGGGTTTTTTATATAGAAAGACACTTGATTTAGATTTAACACAATTCTAACAAGTATCTAATATAATTCTAACTTTAATGATTTAAAATACTTATATGATGGTAGATAAATAATAGAAGATAATAATTTATACCTAAGTACATAAAAATTCTCATTAGTGTTTGAAGGAGGAGAAATATATGAAAGATCTAGTGAAGGTGATAATTAAAAATTCAGGAATTATAGAAAAAAATGAAGCATTGTTTTGTGGAGTTAATGAGACACAGTGTCAAGCTATATTTGAAATAGGAAGGGCAAAAAGAATTTCTTTAAAAGAACTTTCTGAAATACTCCTCTTAGACAAAATGACAATGAGCAGAACAATAGAATATCTAGCTAAAAATGGGATAATAGTAAGAAGTATGAAACAAGAAGATAGAAGATATGCAACAATTGTTTTAACTAAAAGAGGAGAAGAAATATTCAAAAGGATGGAAAAACGAGTAGAAAACTATTATGATAGAGTTATTTCGTCTATTCCTGATAATAAAAAAGATCAGGTTACAGAAAGTTTAGGTATTTTTATGAAAGCTTTAGACAAAAATAAGTGTTGCTAATAAATAATATAGACATCTTGTTTACTAATATTAATTTAAAATTCTCTGTTATACACAGTGGATTTTTTTTATAATGAGATTAAAAAACATTTAATTTCTATCTCCTTCTTTTTCATTAAAAATGTTAAATAATATCATAGTTAAATGTTGAATTAATTATGTAAGACATGATATTATGTAATAGGTTAATAAAAAAAAGAGATAAATAAGCAGAGTGAAGGAAAATTAAAACTAGGGGTAGCAAGATGTAAAGGTTAAAAAAATAGTTATAAGATATAGTATTAGATTTAATTTAAGCAATGCAAAGGATGTAGTTTTTTCTTGACTGTATTTCCACAAATAATAGTATATTTCATTTTTCACTTTGTTCTACACTGTTATAGTTAATGGGCTTATTTTGTAATTCTATGAAAGTAATAAAGTCATAGGGAAACAATCATTAAATATATGGTGCTATTTTAAATCAAAAAATGTGAATTGTGTAGATGCTATTAAAAGTGGAAAGTGGAGTTGAGAAGTATGAATACAAAAATTGTAGGTAAATTAATAAGAAAAGTATATGGTTTAGGGCTAAATTATAAACTAAAGGGCAAAAAAATATATTCATATGGTTCTAAGCAAGGAGAGAGTGTTCTAAATAATATTTATATTAAAGGAAATGAAAATCCTCTAGTAGTTGTTATAGAAGGTTTTACAGATAAATCTCAAATTGCTGTAGGTACAATAAAAGATGGAAAAGCATGCATTGTTAATGAAAAAATATCTCTAAAAACAATTGAAAAAGATTCTACTATTAGATCAAATAATATAGAAGTTTTAGGCCTGTCAAGTGATTTCTATAAATTGAAAAGTTCACTGATTGAAAATACTTTTAGTGAGTTACCAATGAGTCTTAGTTTGTTAAAAAAAAATGCTATACCAAATATTCCAACAGAAAGCACAAAAAAATTAATAAGTAATTTGAATAAAAGCATTAAAAATAAATTTAATGTAGATGATTATAATAAACCTGTTTTTTTAATAGAAAAACATTTAAATTATGCTGCCAACTTTTATCTTTCTCCATTTGATAAAGCCTTAATATGGGTAGCCGATACTTTGGGAGACTCCCAGTCAATTTCAGTGTGGATGGGGGAGGATTCGAAAATAGAGGAATTGTATCAAACCCAAATGTTTGAATCACTTGGTCTTTTATATAGGTGTGTCTTAAAACACTGTGGTATTTTAAATATAAAAGATAGTATGTTGGAAAAACTAATTTCATATGGATTAGAAGATAAGTACTATCATGTATTTGAGAAAATAGTCAATTTTGATGATTATGAAGGTTTAAAGTTTAATTGGACTCTGGCTAATTGGAACAAACGAGGGGAGATGAAAGGATTTACAAACAAATTCAACAAAATGGTTGGGAATCCTATTTCATTAAATAAACCTGTTGTTTTTAATTCTTTTGATGACATTAACCAACATAGAGCAGATATACTGGCAGCTTTACAAAAAAGAATAGTTCAAGTATCTGTTGATATGATAACTTACTATATGGAAATGAAAGAGGTTGAAAACCTTGTAATGGCAGGAGAATTATTTTTAATTAAACCTGTTGCCGAAAAATTATCTCAAATGAATAGTAATAAAATAAATATATACATGAGTAATGACAACAGGACAGATATAGGGGGAGTTTTAAATGTTCTAATTAATAATTTTAATGCAACTAGACCTGATAATAAAGAAAGTGAACTTTTTAATAATAAAGATGAGAAAATAAACTCCATATTTTAGAAAATTGAGTATTTACAGGCTCTAGACTGGGCAACTTAAATTTTTCTTCACTTTTGTTACATACACCCTGTAGAGTATTTTTTATTGAAATTAGGGTTAAAAAAGAGTACAATTATAGAAGAAAAATTATTTATTACTTTTATTACATACTCACCAACATAGAATGAAAAGTATAATGGGAATGAATGTCGTTAAGCAAACAATTTGCAGGAACATTAAATCAAAAGGTTCTATTCTGAAAAAGTATTTTTATAATAGTATACGATATTTTTAAATGATAAAAAATCTGACATCTTTGTATTCACAATATTAAGTAACTTTGTGGGGGAAACATGAATATTCTTATTGTTGATGATGAAAAGCTGCTTGTTAAAGGTCTTAAGGCTAGTCTCTCTAATGAGGGATTTAATGTGTACAGTGCTTTTGATGGAAAAGAAGGACTTGAAATAGTAAATAAAGAAAAAATTGACCTAATAGTTTTAGATATAATGCTTCCTGTTGTTAATGGCATTTCTTTTCTTAAAAAAATAAGGGAAACTATGAACACTCCTGTTATTATGCTAACAGCAAAGGATGATTATGCTGATATGGTACTAGGACTTGAGCTTGGAGCTGATGATTATGTTACAAAACCTTTTAATACAAGGGTTCTTATAGCTCGTATAAATTCTCTCTTAAGAAGAGCATCAATGACAACTACCAGTGAAGAAATAATAATAGTTGATGATCTTAAAATAAACCTCCCTTGCAGAACAGTTCATAAAGGAGAAAGTGAGATTAATCTTACTGCTAAGGAATTTGGTATACTGGAAATCTTGGCTAAAAACAAAGGTGTAGTTTTGTCAAGGGAAAAAATATTTGATTTAGTATGGAATGAACTTGAGTGTGATACGAGAACAGTTGATGTACATATAAGCAAACTAAGGGAAAAGATTGAAGATGACCCGGCAAACCCAATAAAAATTAAGACTAAATGGGGTGTAGGTTATTTTATGAGAAAGGACAGAATCGAATGATTAAGAAATTAAGTCTTAATCTTGCAGTTACATATGCTGCTATTTTTTTTATTGCTATAGCAACTATTGATATAATTCTAATAATTTCGTATAAAAAGAACCAACTAGAAAAAACAGAAGCTTTTTATACTAAGGTAGCAGAATTTTTATCTTCTAGAATAGACATGAATATTAAGGTATCGAATCTTATTGCAAATCCTGAGGGAATGGAAGGAAGGATTCTTTATCTTGATACTGAAGGAAGAGTATTAGCTGATAGTCTATTAGAGTTTGAAGGAACAATTATAACTAATAATGAAATTAGAAATGCTTTATTAAGTAAAACCCATTCCATAGGCTATTATAATTTAAATGAAAGAAATATGGCTATGTTTGCTTGTCCTGTTTTGTCGGATAATGATGTTTATGGCATTATACTAATATCTGCATATATTGACGAAGTGTACAAGGAAATATCTAGCTTTAATCGGAATGTTATTTTAATTTCAGCAATAGTACTTATTATTGTTATTTTATTTTCAATACTAATGGGAGAGCGTATTATTAATCCTATAAAAGAACTTAACAGAGCGTCCCATGAAATACTAAAGGGTAACTTAAATATATCTTTAGATATAAAAAGAAAAGATGAAATAGGTATGCTTGCAAAAACATTTAGACTTATGAGTGAGGAATTAAATAAAATTGATAAGGGGCGAAAAAGATTTGTAAGTGATATATCTCATGAACTAAAGACTCCACTTGCCTCAATTAAAGTACTAATTGAGTCTTTAATTGAGTCACACCCAGATGAAAAAACTACTAAAGAATATTTAAAAGATATAGATTCAGAAATTGATAGAATGTCTTCTCTAGTAAAATCTTTGCTTACTGCGGCAAGACTTGAAGAAATAAAAGTTAGCATAAAGCCTGTTTGCATTTCTAAGGAAATTGAAAATGTTATACGGATATTTAGTCCAATGGCACATAAAAAAGGCATCAAGCTTATTAATGATTGTAATGAGGACATTTACATAAACTTAGACAAAGAAATGTTTAAAGAGGTTCTAATAAATCTTATTGACAACGGTATAAAATATGGAAAAGGTAAGGGATTTCTAAGACTTAAGACCAAAAGTTTTGATGGTAAAGTATGTCTTTTAATAGAGGACAACGGTTGTGGTATAAGTGATAAAGATCTTCCAAATATTTTTGATAATTTTTACAGGGTTGATGAAGCAAGAACAAGGGATAAAGGAGGAAGTGGGATAGGACTTTTTATTGTAAGGAGGATATGTGAACTACATGGTTGGAGCATATCAGTAAAAAGTAAACTAAATACAGGAAGTGAATTTTGCATTAAATTTAATAATTAGACATTTATGAGCGAAAAGCTCACTAACATAATATAAAAAGTATAATGAAAATGAATGTCGCTGCGCATGTGTATGTTTGCAAAGCAAACAAGCTGCACCCGCATAAAATCATAAGTTCTATTCTGAAAAATATTTTCAGAATAGAGAATGTCTGAAATAGTACTTCTGCTAAGGTCAGTAGTGAAATAATAGTTGAAGTTATGTTTTCAGCGTTCTTAACCTAATTTTTCGAAAATCTTTACACTTTCTTAACATTTCTTTATAGTTTATAAAAACTTCTGTTTTATTATTAGTATAATAAAAAATTATGGGAGGTTTTTATAATGAGTAAATTAAAGAGTATTTCGGTAGTTGGTGTATGTTGTTTAATTGTAACGGTAATTTTACTATTCCAGCAACAAGGTAGTGCTAGGCCTGATGTAATTGAAAAGGATGCTTACCTAAGTAGCATTTCGGTATCGGGAAGTGCAGATGTATTAATAGTACCAGATGAGGTTGTAATAACCTTGGGAATTGATACTAGAGATAAGGATATAGTTAAAGCAAAAACTGAAAATGATAAAATGGTTGAAAAAATAATAAATATAGCCAGAAAGTATAAAGTTGAATCAAAGTACATACAAACAGATTATATGGACATAAGACCTGGAGATATAAGCAAAAAGCCATACTATGATTATTATGAACCAGTAAAGCAAGACAATATGGGATATATCGTAAGAAAAAAAATAACAGTTACAGTAAAAGATCTTTCAAAATTTGAAGAATTTCTCACTGAAGTAGTAAAAAACGGTGCAGAGTATGTTCAGGGCGTGGAGTTTAAAACCACAGAGTTAAGAAAACATAAAGATAGAGCTAGGGAACTTGCAATAAAAGCAGCAAGGGAGAAAGCTGATGCAATGGCTGATGCTCTTGGTCAAAAAGCAGGAAAAGCTATATCTATAACAGAAGAGCAAGAGCATTATTGGTCATGGTATGACTCATGGTATAGCAGTTGGTATCCAAAAAGCATTAATACATTTTCAAACGTTCAAAATGTAATATCATTTGAAGGACAAGGTCAGGATGTTGGAGAAATTGAACCAGGTCATATAAAGGTTAGTGCAAAGATTAGTGTGGATTTTTTACTTGATTAGGTATAAAGGTTATATTTATTAAAGAAATGGAATTAGAAGCAATAAATCATACCATCTAACCATGTATCAATTATATATATATAATTGATACATGGTTTAAGCTATCAAACTAAAATAAAAAATATTTAGTTATTTCTAAATGGGGTGGACTTGAATTAATTCAAAGTAGCGGAGTTAATGTTTTTACTAATGGAGAATATGGTTCTGTAATATTTTACTTTAAAAGATAAACATGGTATAATTTAAAAAAAGGAGTGTGCTTTGAATGAGTTTTAAAAAAAGAGGTATCATTTTAGTTGTAATTGCTTTGTTTACTGTAGTTTCTATAGTTGCAATTGGTTCAAATGGCAAATATAAAGAGCCTGCTAAAAGACCAGATCTCCCAGAGTCTGCAAGATTTAATCCATATACAAATGAGTATTATTGCTCAGAGATTTTAACTTGGAATACTGAAAAAATGGACTATGATTACATTGGATTTGGAGAGATTGATAATAGCGATCATTCAGAAATTGATCTTTATTCAGAAAGAAGAAAAGAAATAATAATGTATATTGAAAGTACTTTAGAAAAAGATGCAGATGGTAAATACACTAAACCAGAGCAAGATAAAACTTATTATGCATCATTGGGGTTTAAATGGAATTCATATGATGGAAGTTATTACCATCCACATGATTATGAATGGGATCAAGAATTTGAAGAGTATATAGATGTTGACTCTGCTTCTGATTATAAAAATAAGAAACCAGAACATAAGTCAATAAAGCATTTTGTAAAAGCATATAGTGGTTCAGATGATGAAGTAAAGTTGGCACTTATTAGTTATGCTCAGGATTATAGTGACTATTATGAAGAGAATTATCAAAGGATTATGCTTAGTTCGTCTTGGAATGTAGGACCTTTAGATGCTATAAAAAATCTAGGGCTTGAGAAATTACCAGAATTATTAACTTATGTAGAAGAAGAAAATGTATTTTGTGTACCTGTAATGATAGCAATATGTGAAATTTTTGGTGGAGAACAATTTGCAAATATATCCCCTTGCAACGAAGGAATAACGGTTTGGAAGGATGCATTAAAGGCAAAGATTTCATCAAATGAGGTTAATGAGTTGGTTAAAGAAGTTAGGAATAATAAAGGCAGCAGTATTTTTAGAAGAAGGACAGACAGAAGGATAGAAGAAGAATTTAGTAAATTAGGTGCATTTGCTCTTCCTGTTGTTTATGATGAAGTTATAAACAAATCAAATGATGATTTAATTGAATATGCAATGTTTGTCTTACCTAAAAAAACTATAGAAAAACATGGACTTGATAATAATTCAAGAAAGGAAAAAGTTAAAGCCGCTCTTGAAAGTTGCAGTGAAGCTGTTAAGGTATTAAGTAGCTTAAAATAATTAATAAAATAATAATACTAAAAATATTTTATTAGATAGATATAGATTACTTGATTACTCTTGCATGTTGTAAATATACAAGCTAAGAGTATGTATAATGTGGGCATAATACAGTTCAGCTAGGTTATATTTTAAAGGCCTGATTTACCTAAATCAGCAGTTTTTAATGAATATTTAGATGAGTATTATGATTCTTAAACACTTAAGTGGAATTATGAGAGTATGGATTATGATAATTTAAACCCTTGTATAACTGTGTTTGACGAGACATTATACAAATTCATTTTGTTAAGAAAAAGTAACGTTTATTATTTAGAAAATATACAAGATTTAACTTGACACAAGCAATTTCAAAGGTAGGTATATAGCTACTCACTTTTATATGGTATAATGACTGCATATAATTTAATAAATTAAAGTCAGGAGGTATAATGTGTCTAAAAAAATAATTGTGATTATAATGATTTTATCTTTATTTTTGGTATCATGTAGTAAACAAGGGGATAATCAAATAGATATGCAAGAGGGTATAATTGATACAATTATACCTCCTGAATCTGATTTAAATCAGTTAATGAATTATAGAAATGTAGGAAGCAACGCAATTAACTCCTATCAGCAGAACATATTTAATAGATTGTATGAAAATATAGGATTAAATCAGACAATTATTGATTTTGATGCAAGTGAAAATTTTATATATGTACTTTATAAGAAAAATACAACAGAAAATGGCGTTGATTTTGGAGATTCACTTAATGTATATCATATTGAGGACGGAAGTTATAAATCTACCATAAAGCTATTGGAATCAAATAACATTACAGCATTTGCTGTTGCTAGTGATAGATTGTATACTTATGACTATAAAATTGGAGATATTAAAGTGTATTCCATAAAAGGTGAACTCGAAAAGATAATAAACCTTAAAACTCCATTACTAATGGTTGAGAAAATGCAGGCAGATACTTTAGGTAAAGTGTATATAAAAGCCACTACTAATAATATACTTGGTAAATCTGTGATTTATGCTATGGATCATAAAGATAAGGCTCCTCATATAATTACTACAGATATTTTTTTGGATTTACTTGAATATTCCTATGATGACTTTTTAAACTCCCCAAATATCTACATACAGGATTTTTCTATAAAAGACAATCAGTCAATACTAGTACGAGTAATACCTGAAAGACTGTGTATTTACAATACAAAAGACAAAGTTATCGAGGGCATAAGCTATATACCGGATTCTGCAAAACTTATGGAATTTGATTCGGGAATGTTATATTATGTGCCTGATTTTAAATTGAGTTTATTAAGTAACAGTTATGCCAATTTTTCCAGTGAAGGAAGCCAGGACTTTGTAGGAAGAATTCTTATTAATAACAAATTTACTTGGTCCATAGATCCTTTAAGTCTAACGGATTTTAAGCTAGCTGATATTATTATTCCACATAGTGAAAAAGTACAGCGTACTAAAATGAAACAAAACAATAAATATTTATTTTTCTTAGACTATAGCATAAGTTCGGAAGGCAATTTTGAAAATACTATTAATAGAATAGCAAAATAGATTGAATAAATGTGAAGAAAGATATGGGGGAAACTTGCTTTACAATGTTTCGCCCATATCCTTCTTCACTTAAATATATGTGCCCTAATGATTTGGACTATCCTTAAAACAATAATAACCGCTGGGTTTTATACATATTTAATATAGTGATTGATTCTTAATTTTTTCTTTTAAGCTTAATATGTTTTTTTCAATGGTATTAATAATTTTTTTAAATTCTTCATCACTTTTTCCTGATGGATCTTCTAAACCCCAGTCTTCCATGTAATTACATGAGATAGCAGGGCAAGTTACATTACAACCCATTGTAATAACTACATCAACAGGGGGAATATCTGATAAAGTTTTTGAGTGCTGTGTTTTCTCCATATCAATGCTATAAATATCTTTTATTAATCTTACTGCATCCTGATTTATTTGTGGTTTTGTTTCTGTGCCAGCAGAATAGCTATCGAAGACATCACCTGCAAAATGCTTTCCAAGTGCTTCTGCTATCTGGCTACGACATGAATTATGGACACAAACAAATGCTACTTTTGGTTTACTCATAATATGACCTCCTTATGTTTATTTTAGGCTGGTTTTGCAAACCAGCCTTTTGTTTTATTTGCTATTTTGACTAAAGCAAGCATGACAGGAACTTCTACTAAAACACCAACTATTGTAGCAAGAGCTACAGGTGATGTTGGCCCAAAAAGAGAAATGGCAACTGCCACTGCAAGTTCAAAGAAGTTTGAAGCACCAATCATGCCAGCAGGAGCAGCTATTTCGTGAGGTAATTTTAAAGCTTTTCCACCAATATAAGCAACAAAGAATATGAAAAAAGTTTGAATTATAAGAGGTACTGCAATTAATGCTATGTGTAGTGGGTTATTGAGTATAACATCTCCCTGGAAAGAAAATATTATTATTAGTGTTAATAACAACCCTCCGATAGTTATATTATTAAATTTAGGTACGAATTTTTTTGTAAAATATTCTGATCCCTTTTTCTTTATTAGTAATGTTCTTGTAAGAATACCTCCTGTAAGAGGAATTACAACAAATAAAATAACAGAAAGAATAAGTGTGTCCCATGGAATTGAAATACCACTTACTCCCATCAATAGAGCTACAATTGGAGTAAATGCAGCAAGTATAATTAAGTCATTTGTTGCAACCTGAACTACTGTGTAAGCAGCATTGCCCTTTGTAAGGTGACTCCAGACAAAAACCATGGCTGTACATGGTGCAGCACCTAATAAAACGGCACCAGCTAAATAATCTTTTGCTAGGTCTTGAGGTATAAGCCCTTTAAAAATTACATAAAAGAATAATGAGGCTATGCCAAACATAGTAAAAGGTTTAATTAACCAGTTTGTAATCCATGTTAAAAACAATCCTTTGGGGTTTTTTCCTACGTATTTGATGCTGGCAAAATCAACTTTAAGCATCATTGGGTAAATCATTAGCCAAATGAGTACTGCTATAGGTATTGATACTTGAGCGTATTCAAATTTTCCAAGAAAATCCGGAATTGATGGTAAGAATCTTCCAATAAGCACACCTGTTATCATGCATAAGGCTACCCACAATGTAAGATATTTTTCAAAAAAACTAATACCAGAATTTTTTTTATTTTTGTTCATTTATACTCACGCCTTTCAATTTTATAGTTTACAAAAAAAGTTGCTATTCACATTGTGAAGTTTTACATACACACTCATCAGTTGGTGTAATAAGATTCATTAGAAACAATATTATTTTATTACAGTTAGAAGCATTTAGGAAATAATAATTCCATAGACCTTCTTTTCTGTTATTTACAATACCACAATCCATAAGTACTTTCATGTGATGTGAAAGAGTTGGTTGTGTAAAGTTAAATTCTTCTAGTATATCACAAGCACATTTTTCGCCACAGGATAAAATATCAATAATTTTAAGTCTGTTTGGATCGGATAGTGCCTTAATAATTTTTGCATTTTCATCATAATTACAATTCAAAGTATCACCCCTTATATAGATGAGTATCTATATATAATATACAATATGTTTTTAAAAGTGTCAATATAATAAGAAAAATTTCACTAGTTGTCTTTGGAATATTCAAATTTATCTATATATCTTGGGTTTTGATTTGCTATATTTGATGTATTAAAGAAATTCAAGTGAACTCGTTTAGATGTTTGCGTAAAGCTAAACATCAATGCTTTAGGTGGAGATTTTACTTCACTTGAAGATTATGAGAGGAACTCCACCTTATTAAAGATAGAAGGTAGAAGGTGGAGTCTTTGAATAAGATAAAAAAAAGAGTGCTTCTTTTTGCAAGAGCACTCTTTTTATTCTATTTATACCATCTTTTTGTCCTTTAACAAGAAAATTTCTTTTTCTGCTTCAATTTCTTTATGAAGAAGAAGTTATACTATATAAACCTAAGAGGCTGTCAAGAAAGAAATTTTAATACCTCTTCTCCGTGCTTTTCAGGAGATACTTTTGGAAAAACTTTTATTATGGTACCAGTCTCATCAATTATAAAAGTTGATCTAATAATTCCCATATAAGATTTGCCATACATTTTCTTTTCGCCCCACGAACCATAAGCTTCTGCAACTTTATGGTCTGAATCACTTAATAGAAAGAAGGGAAGACCAAACTTACTTTTAAATTTTTCATGTGATGCAGTACTATCAGGACTAACTCCAATAACTACTGCTCCTGTTTCTAAAATATCATCGTATACATCTCTAAAACTGCAAGCTTCTTTATTACAACCTGGTGTATTATCTTTAGGATAAAAATATAGCACAACCTTTTTACCTTTAAAAGATGACAAGGAAACTTCTTTGCCTTCAGAATCAGGAAGAATAAAATCAATTGATTTATCATTTTCTTTTAACATTTTAAACACCTCCCATTTTTTTATTTATACCCTGTTAATTAAAATATAAACTATGCAAATTGGACAAAAAAACAAGGCCATATTAATCTAAAATAAGGCCTCAAGAAAAAAGATACTGTATATTTAAATTATTTTATAGGGTTGTTAAATCAATAATTCCAAGTACATGTCTTCTCATTAATATATAATCAGTGGAATCAATTTTTCCGTCTTGATTTACATCTGCAATAACACGCCAGCTTTGGGCAGGTAAGGAATCGATAATTCCTAAAAGATATCTTCTTAGTAAAATACAATCAGTAGAATCTATATTGCCATCACCAGACACATCACCTAATAAAACTTTCGGTACATTATCCTCTACAATTACTAATTGCCAATGCTGATTAGTGCCGTTTGCATCTGACCACTGCTGAATAGTAGCTCCATCATCGGTAGACCACCTATGAACATCTATTAGCTTGTTACTACTACGACTTATAATTTTATTATATCCATTTTCTATTTCCCTAAATCTCCATTGTTGATTATGCCCACCGTTACTTGTATATTGAATTAACACTCCACCATCTGTGGTAGCTCCATCTTTAACATCAAGAGCACGTCCACTTTCTACATTTACAATCTTTGTATATCCATCTCCTACATCAACTAAGTACCACTGTTGACTTAATTGACCATTATCACTCCATTGAACAATTTCAGAAGCATTAGCAGAAGTGTTTTTTACATCTAATACTTTGCCGCTGTTTCTGTTTACTATTTTATAACGAGTTTTGTCTGGAATATGTTCCTTAATAATACCGGCAGCTGCATCAATTTCTATTGATTGATAATATGGAAGCTCCAATCTGGTATCAGAGGTGAATATAATTGGAAGCCAGACATATTGAGATTCATTTACCCTACCGCCCCATGCTCCAGCCCATCTGTCTCCAGTATATAAATAGGTTGTTTCTGAGGTTCCTTGTACAGCAATTACATAAGCAGGTTGTGATCTATATGTAGTTGAATTGCCGAAATTATAAAGGGATGACCAGCCACTACGCAAGTTTTTTGAATAAGCATATTGACCTTGATTGGGTTGCCAACCAGAACAACCTGATGTTATAAGGTAATAGTAGTCATTTTTTTTAATAAGGCAAGGTGCTTCTCTTTGACGACCTACATACAATTTTGCTGCTAAGGATGCAATATTTTTATAATCAGGAGTTAATTCATATAAGTACAAATCCATATTTTCATTGGAGGAGGAAATAAAATACCCTGTTCCATCGGTATCTACGAAAACATTACAGTCTCTAGACATGTATCCAGGTCGACCGTGATCCACTACTCCTGAGTCTTGATAAGGACGAAAGCTGCCTAAATATGTAAATTTGCCATCTGGAGTATCGCAATAAGCAACAGCAGCCCGGGCTTCTCCATAATGAACACCGTTTTCCCAGTGCATCCACATTACAAATTCTTTAGTCGATGCATTGTACATAACTTTTGGTCGCTCAATATTTACTCTATTTAATTCAGGATGTGAGTTCGGATCTAAAACTTCTCCCCTGTACTCCCAGTTTACAAGATCTTTAGAACGATAACATCTTACTCCTAAGAAAAGATTTCCAGTTGTTCGATATTCTCCATACCAGTAATAGTAATCACCGTATTTAAGGAGTCCTCCACCGTGTGCGTTGATAATATTGCCAGATGTATCTCTAAATTGTGTTCCATTTGTTATTACGTTACCTGATGCCATTGTTAAAGAAATTCCAGAAAACAAGGCAATAATGGTAACAAACACAATAATTAAAGACAATCTTATTTTGCTTCTAAACAAATTGTTCGCCTCCCTTAAAATTAAAAAAGATTAATATTTATTATATAATTGTTACTTTTATAATTCGAGATTACAATGATTTTTGAATGGTAAATTATTTGAATATATTAATAAAAATGATAGAATATATTTATAATTTAGAAATACTTTAATACAGGAAGGTTTAGCGTGGAATATATAAGTGGAGTTGTTGAAAGAATTACATATTCAAACGAAGAAAATGGATTTTGCGTCATAAAAATAAAGTCAAAAGGTTTTTATGACCTTGTAACAGTTGTGGGAAATCTTGCAGCTGTAAATGTTGGTGCAACTCTTAAACTTAAAGGCGAGTGGAGATTTGACAGTAAATACGGCAAGCAGTTTAATGCAATTGACTATAGAGAAACTGTTCCTGCAACCATTGCAGGAATTGAGAAATATTTGGGAAGTGGACTTATAAAGGGGATAGGGCCCAAATATGCAAGAAGAATTGTAAATCATTTTAAGGAAGAGACACTAAGAGTTATAGAAGAGGAAACAGATTATCTTATTAAAGTTGAAGGTATTGGTAAAAAGAGAGTTGATATGATAAAAAAAGCTTGGCATCAGCAAAAGGAAATCAAAAATGTCATGCTTTTTCTCCAGAGTAATGGAGTTTCAACAGCCTATGCTGTAAAGATATATAAAACTTATGGAAATGAAAGCATTAGTATAGTTAAGAGCAATCCTTACAGGCTGGCTGATGATATATGGGGGATTGGATTTAAAACTGCAGATAAGATTGCACAAAAGCTAGGTGTGGATAAAAACTCCTTTGAACGTTGCCGTTCAGGTATTATATATATTTTAAATGAGTTATCAAATGACGGACACTGCTATGCTGTGAGGGAACAATTAATTGAAGAAGCTGTAAAAATTCTTGAATTAGAAGAAGGATTAATAGAAGGAACTATAGATAGAATGATAGAGGAAAAAGCTGTTATACCTGATGAAAACAACTCTATTTATCTTCCGGCTTTTTACTATAGCGAGGTTGGTACTGCAAAGAGAATTAAGGAAATATCAAAAAACCAATGTCTTAAAGGCTCTATAAAAATAGAAGAAATGATTTCACAAATAGAAAAAGAGTGTAATATAATTTATGATGAAGTACAGGTGGATGCTATTAAAACTGCTGCTATATCAAAATTTATGGTCTTAACTGGTGGACCTGGGACAGGAAAAACTACCACTACCCTTGCTATTATAAAGATATTTGAGAAACTTGGAAAAACAGTTTTACTAGCAGCTCCTACAGGCAGAGCGGCTAAGAGAATGTCAGAAACCACAGGGATGGAGGCAAAGACAATTCATAGATTACTTGATTACAGTCCTATGGATGGATACAAAAAAAACGCTGAAAATAAATTGGACTGTGATGTTTTGATTATTGATGAGACATCTATGGTGGATATTATTCTTATGTATAATTTATTAAAAGCCATAAATGATGAAACGGTTGTTATTTTAGTAGGAGATGTTGATCAGTTGCCATCGGTGGGAGCAGGAAATGTACTAAAAGACATTATTGATTCAGGTAAGATCGAGTATGTAAAATTGACCAGGATTTTCAGGCAGGCGCTTGGAAGTGCTATTATAACAAATGCTCACTTAATAAATAAAGGAATAATGCCTAAACTCTACTCAGGTAAAAAAAGTGATTTTTTCTTTATGGAGGTTGATAATCCACAAGATATAGCAGAGGCTATCAAAGAATTATGTATTAAGAGGCTTCCTTCTTATTACAAAATAGATCCTATAAATGACATTCAAATATTATCTCCTATGCAAAGGGGAGAAGCAGGAGCACAGAATTTAAATAATATATTACAGCAAGCTCTAAATCCTTCAAATGTTACAGTAAAATATGGTGGAACAGTTTATAGGCTAAATGACAAGGTTATGCAGATAAAAAACAATTATGACAAAAATGTATTTAATGGTGACATTGGAACCATTGTGAAAATAGATATGGAAGATAAAACTTTAGTTATTAGTTTTGATGGAAATGATGTGGAGTATGATTCCACGGAGCTTGATGAAGTGGTATTGGCATATGCAACTACTGTTCACAAAAGTCAGGGCAGCGAGTACAAAATAGTAGTAGCGCCTTTAACAATGCAACATTATATGATGCTTCAAAGAAATCTTTTATACACATGTGTAACTAGGGCAAAAAAAGTTTTTGTATTAGTAGGTTCAAAAAAAGCAGTTGCAATGGCAGTTTCAAATAACAAAATCCAACAACGAAACACAATGCTATCTGAAAGACTGAAACAGTCTGACGGTTCTTCTGTTTCTAGATGATTTTATCCTATTAAAAGAAAGTATTCTTAGCTTGTATTTTCAAACGGTAACTTACTCTTTTAAAATCATTGACTCAACTGATTAAGGTGGTCAATTTGAAAGGAATTTACTAAAAAAGTGAAAGGTTATAAATGAGGAGAAAAAGCTTAAAGGACGATACTGAGAGTATAAAATATTTTTTGACTAGTAATATAAAAAGAGATAGTATATATAGTGTATGAATCATGATTATTAAGGAAATTGTTTAATATTAATCTTGTTAGTATGGAGGCTGTTAATGATAAAACTAGATATAGATATTATATTAAATATTGTAGGTTCTTTGGTGGTGATTATAACTATTTATGCAGTGAAATCTTTACTACTTAAAGTATTACATTCTAAAATAGAAGATATATCTTCATATTATAAAGTCAGACGTATAGTTAATGTTAGTTCGTTTTTTATTATTATTCTTTTATTATTATTGATATGGATTCGTATAGGAAGTTCTGTTACCACATATTTGGGGCTTTTTTCTGCAGGTATTGCTCTTGCATTAAAAGATATTTTAATAAACATATCAGCTTGGATTTATATATTAATAAGAAAGCCTTTTGAAGTAGGACAAAGAATTGAAATTGATGGTGTTAAGGGAGATGTTATAGATCAATCCACTTTTCATTTTTCTATGATTGAAATTGGTAACTGGGTTGATGCAGAGCAAAGCACAGGTAGAATTATTCACTTTCCAAATCATAAAATATTTACAAATTATCTGGCCAATTATTCAACTGGATTTGAATACATATGGAATGAAATAAAAGTCACTGTAACATTTGAGAGTGATTGGAAGAAAGCTAAAAAAATTCTTAAAGAAATTGCAGATAAACATACTGAGGATTTAACAAAAGAAATGCAAGAATCTATAAAGGAAGCTTCTAAAAAGTATATGATTTATTACAACAATTTAACGCCCATAGTATATACAGATGTTAAAGATAGCGGAATTGTGTTAACAATTAGGTATGTTTGCAAACCACAAGAAAGAAGAATTAGTTCTGAAGCAATTTGGGAAAGTATACTAGATACTTTTCAACAGCAAACTGATATAGAAATAGCTTATCCAACGAGGCGTGTTGTAAATAAAGCTTAGTGGAATTAGTATTAAAGGAAATTTTTATATTTCTCAAATTATAATATATATATCTTATTTAGATTAGGAGTGGATAAACAAAAAAAATACTAAAAACATATTGACAAAGAAATGGTAATGTTATATACTAAAAACATACCGACGGTTGGTATTGAAAATGGAGGTTTGTTTTATGGATGTAACACACAGAAATGATGACAGAAAGCATGAATTCTTAGCAGTAGCTTTAGAACTATTTTATGAAAAAGGCTATGAAAAAACGACTATAAAAGACATTATAGAAAGGATGGGAGTTTCAAAAGGGGCTTTTTATCATTACTTTCAATCTAAAGAGGACGTAATTGTATCAATTTCAAAAGAATATGTTGACAGAGCGATAGGTATTATGAAAGGAATTGCCAAAAGGAAAGACTTAAATGCTATCGAAAAGATAAACAAAATTTTTGAATATGTCAATGAGTACAAGGGTAACTCAGAAAGACAGCGGTCAAAAATAAAAGGTATATTTAATGACGAGGGCAATTTGAAACTTGAAAGAAAAATAACAAAGGCTATAAGACCGGATTTTTTGATTTTAATTAAAGAAATTATAGATCAGGGAGTGGAAGAAGGCACTATAAAAACTTCTAAACCTATAGAGTTATCAGAGTTTTTTACTGGCATAATTAACAGCTTAGATTCTTCAATAGATGAACTTGTAAGAGAATTATATGATACCAATTACCAGGAGTTTGTTAGAAGGCTAGATGAAAAATTGCAGTTTCATGAGATAATGTTAAAAAGAATTTTTGATCTAGAAGACCAATTAATAGAATTAAGGCAGTCGTACTTAAAAAGATTTTTAAAAGCATAGAAATTTATAAATGCCAAATTTTTTTAGCTAGTTACATACCAACCGTCGGTATGAACAAAACTAAAGATTATTATGATAAAATAAATATAGGAGGATTTAATCATGAATACAAAACTATTAAAAAATGTTAACAAAGGTGATTTTACTCAAGTAGGAGGAAAGGGAGCTAACTTAGGAGAGATGATTATAGCAGGATTACCAGTACCTGAAGGATTTGTTGTTTTAACTGATGCCTATGATAGATTTTTAGAAACCAACAACTTAGAAGACAAAATTGATAATATATTAAAAAACATTGACAAAAACAATTTAAAGGAACTTGAGAAAGCATCAAATAAGATACAGGAGCTTTTTGAAAATGGTAAAATACCTGAAGAGATAATTAATGATATTAATAAATCGTACCAATTAATAGGAAGCCCAGAAACAGCAGTTCGATCTTCATCAACAGCTGAAGATTTACCAGGTACATCCTTTGCAGGTCAATATAACACTTACTTAAATGTTAAAGGGACAGAAGAACTTCAAATATATGTGAAAAAGTGCTGGGCATCTCTCTGGAATTTCAGGGCTGTTTCCTATAGAATACAACAAAACATAGGAAATAAAAATCTAGCACATGGAGTTGTAGTGCAAAAACTCATTAATGCTACAAAAGCCGGAATTCTATTTACAGCCAACCCTGTAAATGGAAGAAGGGATCAAATGTTATTAAATTCCTCATGGGGAATTGGAGAGGCGATAGTTGGGGGAGAAGTAAATCCAGATCAATGGATTTTAGATAAAAAAAATGGAGGCATTGTAGAAGAAAAAATTGCAAAAAAAAATGTAATGACTGTAAGAGGACAAAAGGGAATTGAACTTGTAAGTGTAAATGGTAGAAAGCAGACAGAAACTACATTAAACAAATCAGAAATAAAAGAACTATTTGTATTAGCCCAAAATGTTGAAAGCTATTTTGGCTATCCACAGGATATTGAATGGGCTTACATGGATGGGAAGTTTTACTTAGTTCAAACAAGACCAATAACTTCTCTTTATCCAATGCCAGAGAAAAAGAATGGCAAGGATGGATTAAGGGTATTTATAAATGTAAACAATTATTCACAGGCAATGAAAGAACCTTTTACTCCAATGGGTGAAGATATAATGAAACAGAGCATCCATTCTTTAATATTAAAATATGGCAAGAAAAAATATAATGGAGACAGAATGTGGTGGTATCAAAATGTAGGTGGAAGAATTTTTATTGATATTACTGATTTCATGAGGACAGAAAAGAGCTGGAATAAATTCAAAAAAGAAGATACGGCAGATAAAGATCCTATGACAACAAAGGCTTTATTACAACTTGTTGAAAGAAACAGAGATGACATATTAGACAAAAATAAAGCAATTAATATATTAGGTAGAATAAACCCAAGGTTGGGAAGATTATTGTTAAGCTGTGTTAATAAATATTTCTATGGCATTTTATCACCTGTTACTGCAAGAGAAAAAGCTGTAAAATTAGGAGAAGATGCAGTTAAAAAACTAAAAGATGATATAAAAGGACTTAAAACAATAAAAGATAAACTTCAGTACATTGAAAAAAACACAGGAAATATTATAATTAATGGTGCAATGCTGTTGGCATATGTAACAGTTTCTTCAACTTACATTGAAAAGGCAAAAAAAATAATGCAGGAGCATTTAGATGATATATCTGATTTATATTACGTAGAAAAATCTGTACCTCATAGTGTAACTACCCAAATGGGCATGAACATTTTAAATCTTTCAAAAGAGTATGACAAAAAGGGAAAGAGACCTAGAATTGAAGACAAGGAAATAAGAGAGTTTATGGAGGTATATGGACACAAATCTTCAGTTGAACTAGATGTAGGTGTTCCTACATGGGAAGAAGAGCCTCAGTATGTATTAGACCTTATAAATACCTATATTGATAATAATAATTATCAAGAAGGGATAGACAGATTCTATAAAGGAAAAGATGAAGCTGAAAAAGCTATTAAAAGAATAAAAAATAAACTAGAGGAAAAAGGTCAAAAAAGTAAGGCAAAAAAGGTAGAAAAGATGCTTAAAGATTTCAGAGAAATGTTTGGTATAAGAGAGCAGTCTAAATTTTTTATAACAGAAGTATTAAGTATTTTAAGAAAGATGCTTGCAGGAATTGGAAAAGATCTTGTATCGGCAGGAAAACTTGATGATAAAATGGATATATTTTATGTGAAATTTAATGATATATGGTTAGACAAAAACCTTAAAGAAATTGCAAAGCACAATAAAGAAATATACCAAAGAGATATGATGAGATTTGCTCCAAAACTGCTTACCAGCACAGGAGAGAGCATTTATTCTCCAGTAGAGGAAAACAGGGAAGATGCTTTATATGGTGTACCTGTATCGCCAGGTGTTTATGAAGGAAAGGTAAGAATATTACACAATCCGGAAGATGGAAACAAGCTTGAAAAAGGAGAAATATTAGTAACTACAGGTACAAATCCTGCATGGACTCCACTATTTTTAAAGATAGGTGCGCTGGTAATGGAAACAGGAGGATCAATATCCCATGGTTCTGTTGTAGCTAGAGAATATGGAATCCCAGCAGTTGCAGGAGTATTTGGTGCTACAAACGAGTTTAAGGATGGTCAGATTATAAAGGTAAATGGTGAAAATGGAAGCATAGAATTAATAAGTGAGTAAACATTTCTAAAAGCATATATATTCTATAATTGTTTCAAAAAGTATTAATTAGGCAAACGCCAGATGAATATCTATAAACTCTTAGTAATAAAAAAGTCAGTAAATTCGTGAATATATATAAGAAGTCGGTATGCATAGGACATACCGACGGTCGGTACTTGTGAGAAAGGTGGAATTAAACATGAAAAGTAAAAATATGATTATTCTATTTATAAGTTTGATAGTTGTTATGATGGGTTATGGAATAGCAATGCCTGTGCTTCCCTTTTACATTGAAAGTCTAGGAGGTAGGGGAATACATTTTGGGTTGCTAATAGCAAGCTATGGAGTGATGCAGTTGATATTTGCACCTATATGGGGAGGTTTGTCTGATAAATATGGAAGAAAACCAATGCTACTTACAGGTTTAACTGGTATGGGAATAGCTATGTTACTAATGGCAGTTGCAAATAAACTGTGGATGCTTTATTTGGCGCAAATGTTATCAGGAATTTTATCTTCTGCTACAATACCTGCGGCTCAAGCATATGCAGGTGACTGTACCAGTAAAGAAGAGAGAGGAGGAGCAATGGGTAAAATAGGCGGGGCTATTGGTATAGGTGTAATCTTAGGTCCTGGTCTGGGAGGTTTGATGGCTTCAAATTCCTTATCTACGCCAATGTATATTGCCTCAATTTTTTGCTTAGTTACATTCCTGATTATACTTATGGGTCTTCCAGAGTCACTTAATAAAAAAGACAGATGTAAATCTACGGAAATAAAATTTATGAGGATAACAGGATTGTGGCAAGTTCTTTTTACACCTATGGCATTTGGACTAATAATGGTATTCATATCTATATTTGGTCAGACTATATTTTCAAGTATATATGGTTTGTACGCATTAGAAAAGTTCAGCTATGGACCAGAACAAGTAGGAACTATATTAATGGCAATGAGCATTATGTATGCATTGGCTCAAGGGCTTTTGGTAGGACCATTGACAAAGAAATTTGGAGAACAAAAAACTATTTCATTAGGGTTAATTGGAAGTTCTATAGGATTTTTATTAATTATAATAGCAAGTAACTTTGTTACAACAATAATGGCCATGAGTTGTTTTATGCTTCTAAACTCCCTATTAAAACCTTCTGCTTTAGCGTACATTTCAAAAAAAGCCACTATGAATCAGGGTAAGGCAATGGGGATTGCTGAATCCTATATGGCACTAGGCAGGATAGCAGGTCCGTTACTGGGAGGAATGATTTTTGATATAAACATGTATTATCCTCTTTTAGCTGGAATGATAATATTTTTAATAGCATTTGCTGGCTCATTGAAGCAGAGGATTTGACGTATTAGGAAACATTTAAATGTTTCCTCCATTTCTTTCTTAGTATTCCTAAAAACTTTAGTTTGGCATAATGAGTTTTCTCTTATAATCTTCAGGTGGAGTATGAAACCTAGATGTTTAGGTTTAGCTAAACGAGCTGAACTAAGTATTTTTCAGTTTTTGCATTTTTTGAGTTTGAAGCATATATTTCTTCACAATTATCTAATAAGATTTCTGTTCGCTAAATCTTCATAAACAGCTTTCATTGAACCATCTTTATTTTTATAAATATTATTTAAAATAATTCTCCGTACGAGTAATAATGTTATTAACCTGTCTCCAACTTTTTGAAAAGGATATTTTTTTTTAGAATCGATGTCTTTAAACAATTTATTACCTAACTTATAAGCTTTTTTAAGATGACTTGTCTTGTTTTCAATTCTTTCATTACCTATCTTCAAACCAATATAACCACTCATAAATGCCCTTTTGTGAAAACCACTAATAAAATGCTCTGCCATTTTTTTAGCAACAGTTTTTGCTCCTATACCTCCACATGTTGATACTCCTACAAAATATTTACCAGCAAGTCTAGAAGTATAAACTGTATACATTCCAATTCTATCTATAAGAAAGTTTTTCATTCTTGCTGTTTCCATAATACCATAAGAAGGCGTTGCAAGAATTATACCATCACTTTTATAAAGTTTGTCTTTTAATAAATTGACATCATCATTTATTATACAACGGCCAGTTGACATACACATGTCTTTTATGCCTCTACTAATACATCCTTTGCAATATTCAATTTTATAATCTGCTAAAAATATCTCCTCTACTTGGGCACCTAAATCACTTGCACCTTTTAAAACTTCTCTTGCTAAAACGCAGGTGTTGCCATCTTTGGTGGGACTACCCATTACAGCTGTTATCTTCATAGAAATCTCCTTTTTATATATTAAATATAAGTATAGAAAATACAAATATACAAATTCCAACAATAAGCATTATTTTCCCCATTTTCCTTGATTCTTCATCATATTCATAGTGACCATAATTAGAATTGCTTCTACCAAAAGCAATTGAATATGCAATAATTATTCCTATTAATCCTCCTAAGATTGAAAATATCCATCCTAAAACAACTAACAATGTACTAGGCTTTTTAAATTCACAGTATTTTTTTAAATAGGATTGTTCCATTTTCCCTGTTGTAAAATCATAACCACAATCGCACCTCATTGCATCATCAGTATTTTCTAATTTACACTTTGGGCACTTCATTTTGTCCCTCCTTTTATACATCAAAAAATTAGCTACTTGCATAACTTTCCTTGTTGGCTAGGAAACCTAAGGTTCCTTTGGCAGATTGAGAATATTACTTAATGTAGTAAAGATGATAGTCAATTTACCTGGTAGGTTTAATATAATAGTTATTTGACTCATATACAATTATATTACAAGTTCTAATAATTATAAATAGATATCAAAAAAAACTTATATTGAAGGTTAAATTGTATTCAAGTTTTGGTTTTAGGGTATTTATAATATTAGGTGATTTGGAGGTGAACGATATGGACAAAAATCAAAAGTTAGAAAAAGCAACTTTTGCAGGAGGTTGTTTTTGGTGCATGGTAAAGCCCTTTGATGAAATGCCTGGTATATATAGTGTAGTATCAGGTTATTCTGGAGGGCACTTAGAAAATCCTTCATATGAAGAAGTAGTTTCAGGGTCAACAGGTCATCGTGAGGCAGTACAAATAATTTATGATTCAAATGTATTTCCCTATGAAAAATTACTGGATATCTTCTGGAGAAATATTGATCCAACAGACCAAGGTGGTCAATTTTATGATCGAGGGGAGCAATATAAAAGTGCTATTTTTTATCATAATGATGAGCAAAAAAGTTTAGCTATAAAATCTAAGATAAAGCTAGAAAATAGCGGCAAATTCAATAAATCCATAGCTACAGATATTATTCCCTTTAAAAACTTTTATATAGCAGAGGATAAACATCAGGACTACTACAAGAAAAATCCTTTCCATTACAATAGCTATTATGAGGGATCAGGTAGAAAGGAATTTACTAATAATAAGTGGAAGATGGAAAAAGATGACGAAAAACTTAAAGAAAGATTAACTAATCTTCAATACGAAGTTACACAAAATAATGGAACAGAAAGGCCTTTTGAAAATGAGTACTATAATAATAAAAAAGAAGGAATATATGTTGATATAGTTTCAGGAGAGCCTTTGTTTTCTTCAAAAGATAAGTATGACTCAGGTTCTGGATGGCCAAGTTTTACTAAGCCTATACTTAAACAGAGTATAGTTGAAAATAGAGATGAAAGCTTTGGTATGATTAGAATAGAAGTGCGTAGTAAATATGGTGACTCACATTTAGGCCATGTATTTGAGGATGGTCCAAGTGATGAGGGAGGACTAAGATATTGTATAAATTCAGCATCTTTACGGTTTATACCAAAAGAGGATTTAGATAAAGAAGGATATGGTGAATACAAGATAATTTTTAATTAGTATTAAAAAAGGTTTATTATTATTCATAAATACTTGTGAACTCGTGGACGCTGTAGCTAAGCGAGTTTATTAGTGACGTACTATAATATAATTATTTCTGAATTTAAGTTAATGTAATTTATAATTTATACTTAAGTAACTTATATCTTTTTGATGGATAAAACAAAAGGCATGTAAACTCGATGATGTCGAATAAGCTTTAAAGCTGACAGAGGTGATAAGCAGTAAGACAAAAACAAGAAAGAGCCAGGATAGTTAGACATTGAAACTTACCTTTAAAGTTGTTTTTATCCATAAAGAAAAGTGATATAATACTATCAAGTAACAATGTGCAAAACTGTTGAGATACATAAAAAATATTATAGTATTTTAAAGGAGAGCTTATGAGACCAATAAAAATTATGCCTTGTCTTGATATGAAAGATGGTAGAGTAGTTAAAGGAATACATTTTGAGAACATTAAAGATGCAGGAGATCCTGTTGAAAATGCAACATTTTATCAAGAAGAGGGAGCAGATGAGTTGGCAATGCTTGACATTGCTGCGACACTTGAAAATCGTTCAACACGTTTGGAATGGGTAAAAAAGGTTTCTTCAGCAATAGACATTCCATTGACAGTGGGTGGAGGTATTTCATCAATTAGTGATATTGAAATGGTTCTTGATGCTGGTGCTTATAGGGTTTCGATGAATAGTGCTGCCGTTGCCAATCCTGATTTAGTGAAGTTGGCAGCCGATAAGTTTGGTTCGGATAAAATTGTTGTTGCAATTGATGCAAAAAGAAATAAGGAAGTTCCATCAGGGTTTGAACTGGTTGTTTCAGGTGGAACCAAATGTACAGGTAAAGATGCCATTGAATGGGCTAAGGAATGTCAAAAGCTTGGTGCAGGGATGATTTTGCCAACAAGTATGGATGGAGATGGAACACAGGCTGGATATGACCTGGAATTTACAAGAGCGATTTCAGATGTAGTTGATGTACCAGTAATTGCTTCTGGTGGTGCAGGAACGTTGGAACATTTTTATGAAGCAGTTGTTCAAGGTGGTGCAGATATACTTTTGGCTGCTTCAGTGTTTCATTACCGGACATTTCGTATTTGTGAAGTTAAGAAGTATTTGCAAGAAAAAGGTTTATATGTTGTATAAAAATAGTAGTTTTAGGCTGGCAATTGTGTTGCATTCGTAGTTGAGGTAAATAGAGATCCAACTGAATAAGTTGGTTGCATTTTACTGATTCTCATCATAAATATACATGAGTGTTTAAGAATATACTTGGAACAAGTATATTCTTAAACTAATCATATCTAATAATGAAGCCAGTCTTCTTGCCCTTTTCAAACCCAGCTTTTTCATAAAATTTTTGAGTTTCTTTCCCCCGGCCTGATAATAGCATTACTTTATAACAACCTTTGTCACGTGCAATTTCTATGGTTTTTTTAAGTAACTTTGTACCATATCCTTTTCCTCTAAAATTCTCATGAGTAACTACATTTTCAATTAATCCATAAGGTTTTGCACCTCGTGTTAAATTATTTATAACAACAAGTACACAAGTTGAAACCATTTTTCCTTCAACTTCTAATACAAGATAATTTTGATGAGGGTCATTAATTATGCTTTCCCATAGAGGCACGAGGCTTTTCATTTTTGAAATATCCGGATCATCCTTGTTTAAATGTTTATATAAGTCAAGTAAATTCATTAAATCCTCTTTTGTAGCATGTCTTATAATTTCATCTGATAAATTGCTATGTATTATCATTTTCATAGGGATAAAGGTTATTCCGTTTAGTATTGTTTTATCTCCAGTTACCTTGAAGTCAAGTTTTTTGTATATTTCAACTGCATAGGGAGATGAATATACTGTAATCTCTTTAGTTTGAGGATTTTTATTCAAGCAATGTTTTAAAGCTTTGATAAAGAGTTGCTTGGCAATTCCTCTTTTGTGATATTCTTTATCAACAAAAAACAGGCTTATATGGCAATAGTTTTTTAAAGCTAATACTCCCACAATTCTTTCATGATGGTAGCATCCCATCATGAAAAAATTCCCATCATCTAATAACTTTTTAATTTCTTCTAGTTTAATAAAATTCCTGAAAGTTTCAATACCTTCCTCAGAAAAGTCAGGTGCTACAAACTCAGAAAAAACTCTCCATACAAGATTTAAAGACTCATATAAGTTGTCAGATTTAATTTCCCTGTAGTCCATGTTGGTACCCTCCTTTATTAATTCCTCAATAAAAGTTTTTAAGTTATAATCAAATTATAGCAAAGATTGAAATAGAATACTAAATTCTATGTTCTGAATTCTTGAGTCTTTACCAAAGTATGTGTTATTATATATATAATTTATCAGATTTTTAAGAAGAATAGTATATAATAAATTACTAAAGGGTGCATATTTTTAAAGTGAAGAAAAACATGGAAGAAACATTGTGAAGCAAGTTGTAGAGCCTGTTAATGCGACGAGGAAAGGGAGAGCATTGTTTGAGCGATAGCGAGTTTTGCAAAGGCCCCGAGGAGCATTTACAGGCTCTAGACTGCGTAACTTAAGTTTCTGGAATGTTTTTCTTCACATTCACTAAATACACCCATTACTAAATCTATAGTGGAGGTTTTATATATGGATATATTAAATGTTTCAACTAATAAAAACACAGAAATGATTGATATTACTCACAAAATACAAGAAGTGGTTACAAAAAGTGGGGTCAATTCTGGAGTATGTACAGTATTTATTCCTCATACTACAGCAGCAGTAACAATAAATGAAAATGCTGATCCAGATGTTGTCCATGACATTTTAATGGAACTTAATAAAGTAATTCCCTTTAAGGATGGATACTTACATATGGAAGGTAATTCTGCTGCACATATTAAGGCAAGTATGTTTGGATTTTCAGAACAGATAATCATTGAAAATGGAAAATTGGTTCTTGGTACATGGCAGGGGATTTATTTTTGTGAACTTGACGGACCTAGAAAAAGAAAAGCCTATATAAAAATAATAGGGTGATTTTATGGTTTTTATTGTTACGGCCCTTATGATAGAGGCTGCTCCTATAATTGAATACTATAGCCTGAAGAAAGATATGAGTGTAAAAGCCTTTCAAGTGTATAAAAATTCTGATATGGTGCTTATTATAAGCGGTGTTGGAAAAATCAAAAGTGCTATGGCAGTGGTACACTTATTATCAATATACAATAAAGGATCAAAGATGGATGGCTCTGACGTTTATTCAAATGACATTCTCGTAAATATTGGATTATGTGGTGCGGGTGATAGTAACTATGATATTGGCAGACTTCTTATAATAAACAAAGTTACTGATATGGATACTGGAAGGGACTATTATCCTGATGTTTTTTGTGGAAAAAATCTTCCTAGTGTATCTCTTTGTTGTTATTCTAGACCAATAAAAAGTAAAGATATGAAGGTTTTTTGTGATATGGAATCAGCGGGAATAATGGAAGCTACAAAGAAGTTTTTTTATGCCCATCAAGTATTAATACTAAAGGTTATTTCCGATTATTTAGCTCCAGAAAAACTTGATAAAAAGTTTTTAAAAAGTTTAATTGAAAATAATATAACATTAATTGATAATACACTTAGAGAAGTGAAGTATCTAAATGAAAAGTTTAAAAAGTTTTCACTAAATGAGGAAGAATCAAAGTTTGTAGAAAAAATTGTTAAAAACTTAAAGTTTACAGATATGATGAAACAAATAATAGTTAAAGACATTGTCAATGCTAAAAAAAAGGGGACTGATGTACTAAATGTATTAGGCTTTTCCTTAGAATCAAAAGTAAATTCTAAATTGGAAGGGAAGAAAATATTTGAACACATTAGACAAAAGCTCAAATAAGATAGATTATAAAGGAGAAGGGTTTAAAACTAAGAACCTCTTTAATGTAATATATGTAGAAGAAGCTGCATTCAAATATCCCATTACAAAAGAAGTATTAGATAAATACTGTAATTTACAAGTTATAACAATTAGGCATTATAAAGATGTTTTTAATAGAACAAATCAGCACTTTCAAATTCAAAAACAATATCAATCTTTGATTTTAGCAGTTAAGGACAAGCCTTTCTTATATGAAGGTCCTCAAGTGTGTCAAAATTTTGGTTACCCCAATTTTTATTATACATCCTTTTTATTAAATTGTATTTTTGATTGTGGTTATTGTTATCTTCAAGGAATGTATAACTCTGCTAATATTGTAGCTTTTGTAAATGTAGAAGACTTTAAAAATTCAATTGAGCAAGAATCTTTAAAAAAACCTGTTTTTTTGGCTGTTTCCTATGATACTGATCTAATAGGGTTTTACAACATAATTCCCTATATTGATTATTTTTATGGTTTTTTTAAAATGCACCCAGCTCTTACAGTTGAAATTCGTACAAAAAGTGGGAATCAATCTTTTTATAAGACCCATACTGCTTTAGATAATATAGTAATTGCCTTTACTCTTTCGCCCCAAGAGATTATTGAAAAATATGAGAAAAATACACCACCTCTAAAAACCAGGATCAAAGCTATCAAAACAGCACTAGACCAAGGATTCAAAGTTAGAATTTGTCTTGACCCTGTTTTTATAAATCCTGTAGCAGATCATTTATATGAACCCTTTTATGAATATGTTTTTTCTGAAATTAATGCTAATAAAATATTAGATTTAAGTTTTGGATTTTTTAGAATGTCTAAAGAATTTTTTAAGAGAATAAAAAAACAATCTGAATATAGTGATTTATTTTTAGATGAGTATTGCTTAAATGAAAATGTTATTTCTTATCCCAAAGAATATCAGAATAATATCATGACAAGACACTACCAAATATTAACTAATTACATGAAAAAAGAAAAGATATTTTCACTATAAAAACTTCAGTTGATATGCTTACCATGTTATAATTGATGTATATAAAAACACGTGGGAAAATATACCAGAAAAATAGGAGAGATAGAAATGAAAGCACTATTTTTAGCAGGTGGTATGGGTACTAGATTAAAACCAATAACTAATGAATTGCCAAAACCAATGGTTCCGATTATGAACAAACCGCTTCTTGAAAGAAATATTGAGCGTTTAAAGAGGTATGGGATAAATGAATTTGTATTAAGCACATGTTATAAGCCCCATAAGATTGAAAAGTACTTTGGTAGTGGCGAAAAACTAGGCGTAAAAGTAAGCTATATTTCGGAAAATATCCCATTAGGTACGGCAGGAGCAATTAAAAATGCTCAGAATTTTTTTAAGGATACATTCGTAGTATTTAATGCTGATATACTAAGTGATATTGATATTTCAGATATGATTGATTTCCATAGACGAAAGGGAGCTTTAGTAACTATTGCAGTAACAGAAGTTGATAATCCCTCAGCTTATGGAGTTATTGAATGTAACAAAAAAGGTTATATTACTGCTTTTAAGGAAAAACCAAAGCCTCATGAGACAAATTCTAACCTTATAAATGCAGGTATTTATATTTTTGAACCTGAAATGTTTGATGAAATACCTTCAGGAAGAACAGTTTCAATTGAGAGAGAAACTTATCCTCAAATATTAGATAAGGGAATGAAGATAGCAGTATATAATAAGTGTTCTTATTGGATGGATCTTGGAACTCCTGAAAAGTATTTAAAAGCCCATAAGGATATATTAAAAGGTGATTTAAATATGCTAAAGCATAATTTTAATGAAAATCCTCAATATATAAGTAGTAGGGCTAAAATACATGAAACTGCAAAAATCATTGGCTCTGTATACATAGGAGATAATGTTGAAATTGGTGCATTTGCAGTTGTAGGTCCTGATTCTGTATTATGTGACAATTCATATGTAGGTACAGGGTCAAAGGTTATCGGAAGTTTAGTTTGGGATAATGTAAGTATAGAAGGAGAAGCATTAGTAGTTAACTCTATTATTATGTCAAACTGCAAGGTTGAAATGGGTGCATGTTTTTCTTCACATTCACTAAATGCACCCGGTTGAAATAAATAGCGAAGAATACAATATTAACAGACAAATTTAGTTATCCATTGGAAAAGCA
Source organism: Acetivibrio alkalicellulosi (assembly GCA_008125075.1). Lineage (GTDB taxonomy): Bacteria > Bacillota > Clostridia > Acetivibrionales > Acetivibrionaceae > Herbivorax > Herbivorax alkalicellulosi. The sequence continues at coordinate 192,842 of VLTH01000003.1, forward strand.
TATCGCAGCGGAAGATGCAATCATAGTAGTTAAGTTCCGCTGCGATAAACAGAGGAACTATATCTTCTAAAAAGTTTGCTAAAAAGGCAAACTTTTTGAGAAGAATAGTATATCGCAGCGGAAGCTGCAATCATAGTAGTTAAGTTCCGCTGCGATAAACAGAGGAACTATATCTTATAAAAAGTTTGCTAAAAAAGCAAACTTTTTGAGAAGAATAGTATATGGGAGGTTTTTTAATGACATCAAATAGAATAAGAAATGTGGCATTTTTGAGTACTTATCCATCAAGAGAATGTGGGCTGGCAACTTTTACACAGGATTTAGTAAGGGCGTTAGATAACATTGAACTTTTAAATAATCCTAAGGTTATTGCTGTAAGCGATAAAAATTATAACTATAGTGATAGAGTATTTATGGAGCTATCCCAACATGACAGGGAAAGCTACATAAATACTGCAAAGGATATTAATAGTTCTGATGTTGAGCTTCTTGTTATAGAACATGAGTATGGAATATTTGGAGGAGAATGTGGGGAAAATATTTTAGATTTAGTTAATGAGTTAGACATTCCATTTATTACAACCCTTCACACTGTGCTACCTAATCCATCAGAAAAACAGAGAGAAGTATTAAGTGAACTTGGTAAAAAGAGTGCCAAAATTGTTACTATGGCAAAAAACACAAAACCTATTTTAGAAAGTGTTTATAATATTGAACCAACAAAAATAGAGTTTATTCATCATGGAGTTCCATTTAGAATTCTTGAATCAAGAGAAATACTTAAGCAAAAAATTGGATTAACGGGGAAAAATGTTATTAGTACATTTGGGCTGCTTAGCCCGGGTAAAGGATTAGAGTATGGAATTGAAGCAATTGCACAAATAGTTGAGGAGCATAAAGATGTGATTTATCTAATACTAGGTCAGACACATCCAGGAGTTAAAAAAGAATCTGGTGAGGTTTACAGGGAAAAGCTAATTGATATGGTAGAGAAACTTGATATAAAAGAGCATGTCTCTTTTGTTGACAAATATCTTTCTAAAGATGAGATTATTCAATACCTTAGAATGTCTGATATTTATATGACACCTTATCTGAATAAAGACCAGGCTGTTAGTGGCACTCTTGCTTATGCGGCAGGATATGGAAGAGTTATTGTATCTACCGCATACAGCTATGCAAAAGAAATGTTATCAGAGGGAAGAGGCCTTTTGGCAGAATTTCATGATTCACACTCTTTAGCAAAACAATTAAAATATGTACTTGAAAACCCAGAAGCTAAAAGAGAAATGGAAAGCAAAACATTGAGTGTTGGTAAAACCATGATGTGGGAAAATGTTGCAAACAAATATGGGAGGCTTTTTATGGATATATTAGGAGAATTAAAGATTTAGGATGATCAGGTGGTATAATGAAAAAAATAAATTAGATGATAGATACATTTTCCTTCTTACTGATGATACAGGCATATTACAACACTCAAAATATGGGGTGCCTGACCCAAGACATGGTTATACCACTGATGATAATGCAAGAGCATTAATTATGGCAATTGTGTTATATGAAAAGTACCGTAAGAAAAAATATCTTGATTTAGTATATAGGTATTCTTCATTTGTGTTAAATGCTTTAAATGACAGGGGTAGGTTTAAAAACTTTATGAGCTATGATAGAAAATGGCTTGAAGAAGAAGGTTCTGAGGATTGCTTTGGAAGATGCTTGTGGGCTTTAGGGTATGCTTTTTCCAATAAATATACACCTGTTGGTGTAAAGTCAACTTTAGCATATATATTTAAAAAAGCTTTGCCAAATGTCAACTCTCTTACTTATCTTAGAGCTAAGGCCTATTCTATTATAGGGATTGACTATATGGGTGATGAAGAGGGAAAAAAGTATATAGTTGATATTGCAGATAGTTTGTGCAATGAATATTATAAAAGCAAAAGTGATAGATGGAGTTGGTTTGAAAACACTATCACCTATAGCAATAGTGTACTACCATGGTCTCTTTTTAAAGCATATAGATCAACAGGAAATGAAAAGTATTTAGACATAGCAAAGGAAAGCCTTGACTTTCTTGAAAGTGTGACTTTTGAAAATGGAGTTTTTAAACCTGTGGGGTGCAATGGATGGTTAATAAAAGGTGAAAGGTGTGCAGAATTTGACCAGCAGCCTGTTGAAGCATGTGAAACTGTTTTAACATACATGGAAGCATATTTGATAACTGGAAATAGTAAATATAAAAAGATGGCAAAAAGGTGTCATGAGTGGTATGAAGGTGTTAATTTTAATAGAGTTTCTCTTGTGGACAGGGAAAATGGAGGTTGTTTTGATGGGTTAACAGATAAAGGCTATAATTGGAATAAGGGTTCTGAAAGCCTTATATCTTATGTTATATCTTTTATAAACTCGAAAGAATAAGAAGTTTTAGGTATTTATAGTGTTTTTGATGAAATTGCATTAAAATGTAAACAAAACAAAAAATGTACTTTGTTGTTGTGTTACAATCAAGTATGGTATAAAATATGCATATATGGTTGGATATTTTTTATATAATCAGGAGGAATTTATATGTCAAACTTAATTGAAAAATCTATTAATTTAGGATTAGGACTTTTTGCATATTCGAGAGAAAAAGTTGAAGAGTTAGTTGAAGAACTTGTGCAAAGAGGAGAAATTGCTAATAAGGATGCACGGCAGTTTGCTAGCGAATTAGTCAAAAGAGGAGAGGAACAAAGAAGCGAACTGAAAAAAATAGTTAAGGAAGAAGTAACTAAGGCATTAGATAATTTTAATATTGCTAAAAAAGAAGATATAGTAACAAGTGATGAGATTAGCAAAATTGTGAGAGAACAAATAAAACAGGTGCTTCGTGAAGAGGGAATTTCCAAAGAATAGATAAAAAATTCTTACTGATTGGTTGCATGGCACCAAGATGGGAATGATATGATGATAAACAAAAAGATTGGCATAAATAGATATAGGCAAATAATAGGGGTGTTCACAAAACATGGCTTTGGATTACTTTTAGATCAATTGGGTATTTTTAAATACTTAAAGATGAGAAAAGGAGTACAAAGTGATGATGACAATGGTGAACACTCTAAACTTTCAACTGGTGAAAGATTAAGGCTTTCATTAGAAAAGCTTGGACCTACATTTATAAAGCTTGGGCAGATTTTAAGTACAAGACCAGATATTTTTTCTGCGGAGATTATGGATGAACTTAAAAAGCTTCAGGATTCTGTACCTTCATTCTCATTTGATAAAGTGAGGAAAGTTGTAGAAGAAGAATTTGAAGATGACTTAGAAAATATTTTTAAAGAATTTGATGAAAAACCAGTAGCAGCAGCCTCTATTTCTCAGGTGCACCGTGCAGTGCTTATAAGCGGAAAACAGGTAGCAGTAAAGGTTCAAAGACCCGAAATAGAAAAAACAATACATCTTGACATTAATATTTTAAAGGATCTGGCTAATTTTGTTGATAACCATACAAAATACGGTAAAATATATAATTTTAGCGATATGGTGCTTGAATTTGAAAAATTAATAAATAATGAATTAGACTTTTCAAAGGAAGCTGAAAATGCAGAGGTGTTCAAGAAAAATTTTGCTGGAGATGAGGGTATATCCGTTCCTAATATTAAGTGGATATATACAACAAAACGAGTTCTTACAATGGAATATGTCAAAGGCATTCGTTTAGATGATTACCTTCAATTAGATGCTTTGGGGATTAATAGGGAAGTGGTAGCAAAAAGATTAGCTACATCAGTATGTAATCAAATATTAAGAGATGGCTTTTTTCATGCCGATCCTCATCCTGGAAACATTCGAGTTTTATCTGATGGTAAAATTATTTTTTTAGATCTTGGAATGGTTGGACATTTAAGTGAATCTATGAAAAGAGTAATCTCAGATTTTTTTGTTGGAGTCACTTCGCGAAACAGTAAATTAGTTGTAAAGTCCGTTATAAATATGGATTCAATGCCTAGTAGAAATACTATTAAGAAGTTTGAAAAAGATGTGGATAAAATTATAGATAAGTACTTAACAATGTCATTAGACAGCATTAAAATAGATGAATTATTATATGAAACCTTTAATATAGCATATTTAAACAAGATTAAAATCCCAAGGGAGTTTGCTCTGTTAGCTAAAACTTTTGGAACTTTGCAGGGCATACTTGAAAAATTGGCACCACAAATGAATGCTCTTGTTGTTGCAAAGCCTATTGCTAAAAAACTATTCTATCAATCCTTTTCTATAGAAAAAATAGGTAAGGGAATACAGAAAAATCTATGGAATTATAAAGAATTGATAAAAGAGTTTCCATCTGCAATGTTAAATTTTTTATTAAAGATGGAAGATGAGGATTTTGCCTTTCAATTAGAAATAAAAGATATTGATAATATTCAAAGGCGATTTGAGAGAGCAATAAACAGAATGTCTTTTAGTGTTATATTATTATCTGTAAGTATTATTATTGCGGGTATTATTATAGGATCTAGTTTAAGTGCGGGTTCAGGTAGTGAAATGTATTTACTTAATGAAATAATATTAAGAGTTGGTTTGGGTGTATCTGTAATTATTATTTTTATGATGTTTTATTCTATGTTAAAATCAAAAAAGTAAACTGGCCCAGCTTTTTATGATAAGATTTAATTCTTTGATTTTATCTTAGTTAGAAGTCTTAATCAAATCGAAGACTTAAAAGCCAAGGGGCCATTGCCCAAGTTTTTGATTGTATAAATATTTCAAAGCATTTGAATTTATCAATTTGGAGGAAATATGCAAATAAGTGAAATAGATAAAAAATATGAAGTTGAAAGATTAAATAGAGTATGCAAGATTATAGACACAAATATAGAGATAATTACAAAGTATTTAGAAAATGTGAAAGGAGAGTTGATTTCCACAAACAAGTTAATGTGGGAAAATACTGCTCATTCTTCTGATGATTTTGATAAAGTGGTTGAAATAAAGCAATTTTTAGATGAACTAAAGCAGCAGAATGATAAACAAATGTTTTTTAAAAAAAAGATGACTCAGATGGAGAAGCTAAAAAAATCTCCTTACTTTGCTCGTGTAGATTTTTTAGAAGAAGATGATGAATACATTGAGGAGGTTTATATAGGTATATCCACTCTTTTTCATAATAATGACATACTTATTTATGACTGGAGAGCACCTATTTCAAGTATTTTTTATGAATATGAGATGGGAAGTGCAAGATATAACTGTCCTGATGGAGTTATAAAAGGTGAGATTTTATTAAAACGACAATTTAAGATTTCCGAAGACAGAATTAATTATATGTTTAATACTGATGTGAAAATTGATGATGATATTTTGCAGGAAGTTTTAAGCAGAAATGTAGATAACAAAATGAGAACCATAATAACTAGCATTCAAAAAGAGCAAAACAGAATTATACGTAATGAAGAAAGTTCTGTTTTAATGGTACAAGGACCAGCAGGAAGTGGAAAAACATCTATTGCGCTTCATCGTGCAGCCTATCTTTTGTATAGATTTAGAGATACATTGACAGCAAATGATATAATAATTTTTTCACCCAACAAAATATTTAGCAGTTATATTTCAAATATTCTTCCTGAACTAGGTGAAGAAAACATAAGACAAACTTCCTTTTTAGACTTTACTAAAGACTTTTTTAAAAGTCATATTAGGCTTGAAGATTACAACTATCACATAGAAAAGCTCCTTTGTAATCATGATAAAAAAAGAGAAGATGAGATAAGATTTAAGTCCTCAGAAGCATTTGTTGAGCTGTTAAAGAATTACATTAGTTTTTTGCAGGATACACAAATATCTTTTCCAGACATAGCTTATAACGGAGAAGTCATTATATCTAAAAAAGAGATATGGGATTTATATAATAACAGTTACAAAGCTTTTCCTTATGCAGAAAAATTAAAACTAATAAGACAAAGATTATTTACAATTGTTGAGAAGTATGAAGGAGGAAAAGTTAAGAATCTTACAAACAATCTAGAAAAAGAATCGGATTATGCAAACTTGGGGTATCAGGAAGTAAAAATAGTGGCAAAGTCCATGGTGAAAAGAGAGGTTGAATTGCTGAAATCTAAAATTATGGAATTTACAAAATACGATTCTTTTCTGTTATACAAAGACCTTTTTAAAAATAATATCGTTTTTGAAAAAGTTTCTTGTGGCATTAATTTTCCTGCTGATATAAATGACATAAGAAAAAGAGTGATTGAAAGAATAAACAGAAATGAAGTTTCTTATGATGACATAGCGCCCATTGTGTATTTAAAGTATTCTCTGGAAAATGTAAAGAAAAAGTACAACATAAAGCATGTTATAATTGATGAAGCTCAAGATTATTCACCAATACAATATCAGCTGTTATTTGAATACTTTAAAAATAGCAATATTACTATATTAGGAGATACAAATCAAATAATCCACTTTAATTATAATATAGGGACTTTTGAAGAAATAGCAACAAAGAAAGATAACTCACTTGTAGTGACATTAAACAAGAGTTATAGGTCAACAAAGGAGATAACCCAGTTTGCCCAAGGGATTCTTTGTGAAAGCAAAGAATATGATATAGTGTCTAGACCAGGTGAAAAGCCAAAAATAATTGAGTGTAAAAATGAAGACAAACTTATTGAAAAAATAGTCTCAGATATAAATGTATTTAAAGAAAACAAAATACAATCTATAGCAATTGTTTGTAAAACTAATTTAGAATGCCAAAGAGTATATAATATGCTTAAAGAAAAAATAGATGTTAATATTGTAAAGAGTGAAGATGCTGAGTTTCCGAAAGGCATAATAATTATTCCAAGTTATCTCATAAAGGGTTTAGAATATGATGCTGTTCTTATTTATAATGCTGATGACAAAAGTTTTTATATGGAGAAGGATAGGAAGATTTTTTATACGATATGCACACGTCCTCTTCATTACTTAAGAATATATTATACAAAGGCTCCATTTTCATATTTAAAAGATATAGACAAAGACCTGTATATATTTGAAGCTGACTACTAGAAAATTAAACTGGGGTGAATGAGTGGGTGTAATAAATGTGAAGAAAAATATTCCAGAAACCTAAGTTGCCCAGTTTAGAGCCTGTAAATGATTCTAAATATTAAGGGGACAAGTTTTTTACTTGTCCCCTTGATAATACTAAGAAGCATTATTTTAATTTTTTAATTAACATTAATTTTTTATTTGTAGATCTCCAGACACCGATTTGAAATAAATTTTGTTTTCACCCATACCCACATTTCCTTTTTTGTTTCTTTTAGAGTTATTTTCAAAAGTCATTGGGAAATTACTTTTTAGATCACCAGATACAGTTATAAAATCAAATTTAAATTGTGAATCTTCGGGTAACACAAGTTTTGCATCTCCAGATGTAGTATTAATATTAATATTGTAGTTGTAGGTGGCAAAGTTACATTTTATGTCACCTGAAACTGAGTTAAAGTCTATATTTCCACTAAAATCTATTATGTTTGCATCTCCTGAAGTAGTTGAAAATGAAAGAGTATTTGCATCAAAGTTTTTGAGTGATAAGCAGCCAGATACACTCTTTTTCTCAAATTTATTAATACTCATATTATTTAGTTTTGTGTCAGCTGATACAGTAGTTATACTGATGTTTTCAGAATAATCATTAGGAATGTATATATCAAGCTTTAAGTTGAAAAATCCTAAGTTAAATAAATTTACATTTTGTTTTGGATATTTAATTTCAACATGAAAAATACTGCCTTTTCTTGTAACTTCTAATGTGGGAGCATCACTGTTTGGTGATGATTTCCCGTGATAATGAACTCTTATTTCCTGTGAGTCATCAGGTATAATATTTATGTTTGTGCTAACTGTTTTTATATTTATAGTGCTTATATCCTTAACATCAAATGATTTTTCCTGATTGATGCTAATGGTGTTTTGAGAAGTAAATGGTGGAAAACCCTCTGCAAATAGTCCGATTGCTCCTAAAATTACAGATATAGCCATAATTACAAAAAGCCATAAAACAAGTTTTTTAAAATTAACATTTGAAAATATAGTAACTCCTCCTTTAATTTTTAATAAACCTAATGTTCCAATTTAGATAACGTAAAGTATATTTAAAGAATTTATTAGTGAGATATTGGGTCAAAATAAAAAACAAAATACCAAAGGATGTTAAAAATACACTAAAACACATAGCAGAAAAAGAGTTTATACCAACTGTAATATAATTTACAAAAGGAGATATAATAATTGCAATAGATGCTAATATACCTGATAAAGTTAATGATAATGAAATCATATAAAATGAAAATAAGATAGAAACGGCAGCTATAAATGGACCAAGTGCGAATACTAAGTTGAAAAGACCAAGAGCTCCAATTGCAAATATAGCTTTTATAATATTGATGGCATTTGTAGAGTTTTCTGCTACTTTAATAGACTGATGTGCTTTATACTGCTTTGCCAACAATTTTGGATCGCCTAAACTCTTAGCAATTTCTTCTTCAGTTTTTCCGCTTTCAATTCCAATTCTAAAATGTTCTTCGTAGTCATAAAGTATTTCATTTCTATCTTCTTCAGGAAGAGAACTGATTTGATAACTTATTATTTCTAGAAAGCTTTCTTTAGTCATTATTATTTGCCTCCCTTACTATTTTGCTTACACCTTCAACAAAGCGGAACCACTCTTTTTCAAGTTGTATCTTAATTTTAATACCTGTTTCGGTTAATTTGTAATATTTTCGAGAAGGGCCTTCTTGTGATTCTTCTAGATAAGTAGTGAAGTATCCTTCGTCTTTAAGCCTTTTTAATAAAGGATATATAGTGCCTTCAGAAATTGCTATATTTTTTGATATTTCATTAACCAGTTCATATCCGTAACAATCCTTTTTAAAGAGCATGGATAAAACACAAAGCTCTAAAACTCCTTTTTTAAATTGTATATTCAATATTTTCGCTCCTTCCACTATTATATATCTTAACTATATAATATCACACACTACTATATAATACAAGGTACCAAATAAAATAATTTAGCTTGTATCAACAGGTACCTTAAGACAAGTAGTTGAGATAGCAATGAAGAAATGTAGAGAAAATACAAGAAATTCTTTGTTAGGTGAAGAAAACAAAACTTATATACATATTTTGGCACTATATAAAGCTATTTTATTATTTGATTCAAAGGCTAAAATTTAGTATTATAGAATTAAAGTCAGAGAAAGTCAAAGTCAGATTTTTGAATGATTATATTACATTCACTTTTCACAGGGGCAGTTTGGCATCAAATAAGACCTGTAGTGAAATATTAGTGGAAGTAATATTTTCAGAATTACTTAGGCATCGTTTAAAAATAATGATTGTATTAGGATTTCGTGAGAAAAAGGAGGATACAGATATGGAATATAAGGATTATTATAGTGTTTTAGGTGTTGATAAGAATGCATCGCAAGAGGATATAAAAAAAACATATAGAAAGCTTGCAAAAAAGTATCATCCTGACATTAACAAAAATGATAAAGATTCAGAAAAAAAATTTAAAGATGTTAATGAAGCATATGAGGTTTTAGGTGATGAAGAAAAGAGAAAGAAATATGATAATTTTGGAAGTGAGTTTGATTTTCAAAATGGTCATGATTTTGACCCTTCTCAATATGGATTTGGCAACAATGTAAGATATGAGTATAGGACTGAAAATGCTGGAGACTACAGTGATTTCTTCAATATGTTTTTTGGAAGAGGATTTGACTTTGATAATATATTTGAAAGGTCGGGTACAAGGGGAGGAAGAACTAGAAATTATTCTTATAAAGGAGAAGATATAGAGGCTCAAATTGAAGTGACACCAGAAGAAGGATTTAATGGAATAGAAAAAACAATATCATTAAGAGGTCAAAAAGGAGAGAGAAAGCTTACTTTTAAGATTCCAAAAGGAGTAAAAGATGGTGAGAGGATAAGATTAAGAGAGCAGGGAGAGAAGGGGGTTAATGGAGGTAAAAACGGAGATTTAATTTTAATTGTTAAAATAAAAAACAGTGGAAATTATGTATTAGAAGGGAATAATCTTATAGCAACAATAGATATACTGCCTTGGACTGCCGCATTAGGTGGTGAGTTACCTGTAAATACAATGGAGGGGAAAATACTGATTAAAATTCCTGAAGGAATACAAACGGATAGTAAGATTCGTGTAGTAGGAAAGGGGTATATTGACAAGGATGGAAAAAGGGGAGATTTATATATTAAGGTTCGTTTAGTCAATCCAAAGACAATAACACCTGAAATGAGAGAACTTTTTAAGGAGTTAGCACGTGCATAAAGAAAGAGTGCGTATTTTTAGGATCTAGACTGGTTAGTGTAAGTTTATGGAATATTATTCTTTGTGTTTTAAATAAAAAAAGGTTTTACTCTGAAATAATATTATGATTGGAGGTGCAAAATTATGAATATGGAAAAGTTTACACAAAAGGCTCAGGAGGTAATTGTAGAAGCACAAAACATTGCTATAAAAATGGGTCATCAGCAAGTAGATGGGGAACACATACATTTTGCTTTGGCAAGTCAGGAAAATGGTCTTATACCAAAACTCATAAGTTACATGGGACAGGATATAATGCTATATGTTAAAGATATAGAAACAGAAATTGAAAAACTTCCTAAAGTACATGGAAGTGGTGTATCAAATATTTATGCTACAAGAAGATTCAGTCAGATTATTTTGCACGCACAAGATGAGGCAAACCGCTTTAAGGATGATTATACAAGTGTAGAACATATATTTATGGCTCTTTTAAAGGAGAAGGGGACACCATCTAATTCAATATTTAAACGTTATGACATATCTTTAGAGAAATTCATGTCTGCACTTGGAAAGGTTAGGAGTAATCAAAGGATTACATCTCAAAATCCAGAGGACACATATGATGCCTTAAAGAGATTTGGGCGTGACCTTGTAGAACTTGCAAGGCAGGGAAAACTTGATCCTGTTATAGGACGGGATGCTGAAATTCGTCGTGCTATAAGGATACTTTCTAGGAGAACGAAGAATAATCCAGTGTTGATAGGTGAGCCAGGAGTAGGTAAAACAGCTGTCGTAGAAGGTCTTGCCCAGAGGATACTAAAGGGTGATGTACCAGAAGGACTTAAAGACAGAACTATATTTGCTCTTGATATGGGGGCATTAATTGCAGGGGCAAAATATAGAGGTGAGTTTGAAGAAAGACTAAAAGCTGTTTTAAACGATGTCAACAAATCAAATGGAAGCATTATACTTTTTATTGATGAACTTCATAATATAGTTGGTGCAGGTAAGGCTGAAGGAGCAATGGATGCAGGGAATATTTTAAAGCCAATGCTTGCAAGAGGGGAGCTAAGGTGTATTGGTGCAACTACCTTAGATGAGTATAGAAAATATATTGAAAAGGACGCAGCTTTAGAGAGGAGATTTCAGCCTATTGTAGTGGCTCAACCAACTGTTGAGGATACCATTTCAATTTTAAGGGGATTGAAAGAGCGTTTTGAGATACATCATGGTGTAAGGATAACGGATAGTGCTATAATTGCTTGTTCAGTACTATCAAACAGATATATTAGTGATAGATTTTTGCCAGACAAGGCCATAGATCTTATGGATGAAGCGGCTGCTATGATAAGGACTGAAATTGACAGTATGCCAACAGAATTAGATGAGATATCAAGAAAAATAATGCAGCTTGAAATTGAAAGACAGGCATTAAAAAAAGAAGAGGATGATATTTCAAAAAGTAGACTTGCAATACTTGAAAAAGATATTCTTTTATTTAAGGAAAAGTATGATGGAATGAAAGCTCAATGGGAGCTAGAAAAAGAAAACATAAAAAGAGAGAAGGAAATAAAAGAGCAAATTGAAGAAGTTAAAAGACAAATAGAGGAATCAGAAAGGCTTTATGAGCTTGACAAACTTGCGGTATTAAAACATGGGAAGCTTCCTGAGCTTCAAAAGAAATTAGAAGATGAGAAGAATCGTAAGAAATCAAATGAGACCAATCTTTTAAAAGAAGAAGTTGGAGATGAAGAGATTGCTGAGATTATTTCAAGGTGGACAGGTATTCCTGTAACAAAGCTTATTGAAAATGAAAAGGACAAGTTACTAAATTTAGAAAACATACTTCATATGAGAGTTGTAGGGCAGGATGAGGCAGTAGAGGCTGTAAGTGATGCTGTAATTAGGGCGAGATCTGGACTTAAAGATCCTAAAAAACCAATTGGCTCTTTTGTTTTCTTAGGACCTACAGGAGTAGGGAAAACAGAGCTTGCAAAAGCTTTGTCACAGGCATTATTTGATAGTGATGACAATGTGATTCGAATTGATATGTCTGAATACATGGAAAAGCATGCTGTAGCACGGCTTATTGGAGCTCCTCCTGGATATGTAGGTTATGAGGAAGGAGGACAGCTTACTGAGGCAGTCAGAAGAAAACCCTATTGTGTAATATTATTTGATGAGATTGAAAAAGCTCATCCAGAAGTATTTAATGTACTATTGCAGCTTTTAGATGATGGACGTCTAACTGACAGTCAAGGTAGAACTGTAGATTTTAAAAATACCGTTGTAATAATGACATCAAATATAGGAAGTATGAATTTATTAAATGGTATTAAAGAAAACGGTGAGATTGATGAAAGTGTAAGAGAAGAGGTAACAAGAGCCTTAAACGGACATTTTAAACCTGAGTTTTTAAATCGAGTTGATGAGACTGTTATATTTAAGCCTTTAAGAAAAGAAGAAATTATTAAAATTATTGACATTTCATTGAAAGATGTTCAAAAAAGACTAGATGACAGGAGAATAAACCTAGTAATATCAGATGCTGCAAAAGGTTTTATGGCGGATAAATCTTACAACCCTGTTTATGGGGCAAGACCTGTTAAAAGATATATTCAAAAATTTATTGAGACAGAGATAGGAAAGATGATTATAAAAGGTCTGGTAATGGAAGGAAATGATATTCATATTGATCATGTTGATGATGAGCTTGAAATATTTGTACAATAATATGTTCTTGTTAAAACATGAAAGACTTAAAAGGGGCGGGGCTTGATGCCCCGAGCTTTTAGTTTAAGTATTAAATTGATTAAAATACAAGTAATTTTCACCACTTTGCATATAAACTGCCTTACCTGTAATTTTTAATCCACATTTTTTATATAGCTCCTGAGCTGCAATATTGTCATCATTTGTATACAATCGAATTTCTACGGCGCCTTTCTCTTTCATGCATTCAAAAGCCTTTTTCATAAGCGCATGTGCTATGCCTTTTCTTCTAAAATCAGGTGAAGTCCAAAGTTCATCAATGTATATCACACCTTTTTCCCAGGGACCAAGTTTTGGAGTATATAAAATTGTAATCCAACCTATAAAACGCTGACCAACTTGGGCGGCATATACATAAAAGCTAGGATGCATAAGTTCAGCAATCTTTGAGGAATAATCTCCTTGTTTACTCTTTAACTTTTCCTTATCTGTTCGCTCAATACCATTTATTCTCCAGTAAACCATATCATCAAACATATGGTAATTGTCTTTTGTCACACGCTGTATTATATAATCTTGCATTTTGTTTTATTCCCTTTACATTAATAAGTAAGTCTAAGCATTTAAAATGCGTAGACTTACTTTCTTTATTGTAATACATTTTCTCTTTTTTTACAACACAAACTAAACAAAAAACAGCAAAATAAGGTCTAATGTTCAGATGATTCACAATATTTCATCCACATTTTTTTCACTTAACTAATATGTACTATCTATAATCCCATTCATGTAATATTTTTTAATGGTAGATGTATATTGAAAACAGTTCCCTTTCCAGTTTCTGATGAAAAATTGATACTTCCTGCAAAAAAATCTTTAATAAAAATATTCGATATAAAAAGTCCAATCCCTATGCCATCTTTATTAGCTCCTTCAATAAAACATTTTTTAAATAAATTCTCTTTGATTTGTTCAGGGATTCCTTCTGCATTGTCTTTTATTTTAACAGTTAAATAATTGTTGCTTGAAGAAACAGATATTTCTATAGCTCCTCCTTGAGTTTCATATGCATAAATAGCATTTTGGACAATACTTGATATGATATAGTTAAGCTTATTATAGTCGGTTTTTAATACATGGTCAAAATCATTTGAAATTATAAATTCACAATTATTATTATTTTTTAAATATTGAATTTCATCTAAGATATTAGCCATTGTAAATTCTTGTTTTGAATCTACTATCATATGAAGAGTTTGCTTTTTAAATGAATTAGAAATGTCAATAATTTTTTTACTGGATTCCCTTCCACTTTTAATTATATTTTCTACACTGTCATAGATTTCATTGCATGCTTTAGAGTAACCCTGTTTACTAATGAAAGAATCTAAAAGCTCATGTATAGCAATTAAATCTGAAGCTATTTTATTAGCTGGATTTTTTATAACATTAACTAAGCCTCTAGATATTTCACCTAGTACAGCGAGCTTTTCTGTTCTCATTAATTTATTCTGCTTTTCGTTATTATCAGATATCAATGAGGCAATTCTCAATGTATTTATTATATTGCCTCTTAATAAGTCATAATTTGAAACATCGTTATTAATTACATGAAAAACAATATACCCATAGTGCTCATTGTTAAAAAACAGAGGATTTATAAGGTAAGTATATCTTGCACAGTTTTCCATGAATTTTTTTGGTAAAACATCTATTGTATTAAAAAACTTGAATTCCTCTGAAATATCTAGCCTTGTATTGTTATGATAAGCATAAATAATTTCAGACTGTTTAGGAAGTGTAACTTTATTATTATTAATAATAGGACCATTTGAATATTTTACAATAAATCCGCTGTTGATTTTAAATAGATCAAGAAACTTTGTAATTTTTTCAAATAGTTCATCACTGGTGTTAGTTTGTAACAATTCGTGTAATTTATATTCTTGTACAGTGTTTTCCACAGAATTAGAATCTTCACTTTCATTCTCTAGTGATGTGTAAGGACATCCACAACTATTCCGTTTAACTAATTTAGTGGGAAGGAAAACTTCTTTTTCAACGGTATCATTGTTAGTAATATATGATAAAGCAGTGTATACAATTTCTTCGAGAGGTTGTTTAACTGTAGTTAAAGAGTAGTTATATTTTTTTAAAATAGGAGAATCATCAAAGCCAGTAATGTAAAAACTATTATCCATATTTAAATTCAAGCTCTTTAAAGCATTTAGTGCTCCAATTGCCATATTATCGTTAGCACATACCAAAGCATCTAAAACAATATTATTCAACAATATATAATTAGCAGTACGATAACCTGAGCCTTGTTCAAAATCGCCACTAAAAATAAGATCATTATCAATTGTTATGCTATTTTCTTCAAGAACTTTTATATATGTCTGTAAGCGCTCTTGTGCATCTGAATTATTAGGAGATCCATTTAAAAACCCAATTCTTTTATAACCATGTTGTTTAATTAAATGATCTATAAGGTCTCTCATACCTTTTTTTCCATCTACCAAAAGATTAAGAGCTCCAGGAACTTTAATTCCAATTGATACAAGTGGTATGTGATTGTAATTTTTACAAAAATCAATAAATTTCTCCACACCAATATAATTAACCTGAGGACCCGAAATTACAATAAGTCCGTCTAATGAAGGAGTATCCATTAATTTGTAAATAAAATTGTGTTGTTCTTCTGAAAACAATTGGTTGTCGCTACCAAGTCTTTTTCCTTCAAATGCAATTAAATTACAATTCATTTCTTCAGCTTTGTTTTTAAATTTAATCCATAGAGGTGCTTGGTAAGAACCACTGATATCATCAATCATTAGACCTATAGTTTTACGTTTATTCATTACTAGATACACTCCTTTATAATTAATTTCGGTAAAGATTTTTATAAATAAAGTTAATAAACATTCACTGACATAAAATCAAGGGTTCTATTCTGAAAAATATATTCATAATAGAAGTTCATAAATTTTATCGACAAAATTTATAGTAAACATTATATTTCAAAAAAGAAATTTAGATAAGAAATGTCTGAAATATTAATTCTTAGGGGTGTGTGTTTTTCTTTACTTTGCTACACACACCTAATTCTAAGATGTTTGTTGAACTAATACCGAAATAATGCTAAAATAGTACCATGAGAAAATCAATTTTAGTAATAAAGTTAGGAGATAAGTATTATGCCGTCAAACAAAAGATCAAAGAAGCGCAGAAAAAGTAACAATGATAATATAAGTGACAGAATAAAGTCGTTTTTTACTGTAGCTTCTAAGCCAATTCCCATAACAACATTGTCAGTTATTCTTATAGTTTTAGTAATAGCACGGTTGTTGTTATCCATGATTCCAAGATGTAAACTGGATGCAGATGCTTATGCTTATTGGAGTGATTACCTTGTAACAAACAATTGGAGAGACTTTTATAAAGATATAACCTATGCAATCTATGGTACTGTTTATTTATATTTTATGTGGATTACAGGACATGTAATGAAAGCGTGGCAGTTGTTTTTTGTTTTAATTAATATTATTGGAGGAGCATTTATTTACTTCTTATACATAAAAGTAGGAAAAACAGATATTAAAAAAATTACACCTGTTTTATTTTCATATATTGGCCTTGTAATGACTTCGATAATTGTTGTAATATTTTTATCATCCTCAGATATTCTTGTAGTAAAAGGCTATATGATTAAAATGTGGTACGTGCTTTTTGATTTACTTGGGGGAATTTTAATCTATATAATTGCTAAAAAATATAATAAGGAAAGCTTAGGTATTTTATTAGGATCAATTTATATTTTAAACCCAGGAGTATTTGTTAATTCTTCCATGTGGGGACAGTTAGATACAATGATAGCCACCATGATGTTATTTAGCATATATTTACTTAGTACAAGAAGAGTGTATTTTGGAGTGGCAATGCTTGTAATTTCTGTTATGACAAAGCCTCAAGCTATAGTAGTATTACCAGTAGCAGCTGTTCTGTTTGTTGCTCTTTTGCCATGGGATAAAGCTTCAGGAAGAAAACTATGGTTTTTAAAGAAATCATTTATTACTATTGTATTATCTGTTTTGGTAGCTCTTTTGGTATATGCAATTTTGTTTATTCCATTTTACAATCCTAATGTATCAGCAGTGTCAGAGGGATCGGTATTTACAGACATATTTACAATTGGAGATAGCGACTCTACATTATCAACAGTTATAGATTTCTTTATGTGGGTTCCAAATCGCTATCTCAGTGGTGTTGGTCAATATGCCTATGCAACAGCTAATGCTTTTAATTTATGGACATTATTGGGGGGACAGGCTGTCTTATCTACCAATCCATTTTTAGGACTGACATATAATGCATGGGGGACGTTTTTATTCTTGCTGGTAATATTTTTTACATTAGTATTTTTGTTTATAGAATTGTTTAAAAAAGATAAAAAAAGAGTAATGTCAATATATTTTGCAGTATTTTTTATTAACACCGGATTCTTTACACTTTACACAAACGTACATGAAAGATATTTACTTCCATCCATTATATTTGCTATGCTTTGTATTCTTTGGGATAAACGTTTTATTATTGTATCAATACTTATTAGTGCTTGTTCATTTGTTAACCAGTATTATATATATTATTTAGCCAATAATGACAGAAATGTATGGGTTTCAAAATATGACTCTATAGCAGTTATAACTGCTATTATAACAGTGTTAGTTATGATATATTCATTTTACTTAATGTTTTCTATAGCTTTTAAAAAGACTGCTAACAAAAGTGACATAATTGAACTAGAATAGAACCGTTAGATAAGGATTAGCTGAGTAGTACTTCCGCTTTTCATAGGCCCTATTTGGCATCAAATAAGGTCTGTAGTGAAATAGTAGTGGAGCGCAATCCTAAACAAACCATTGAAACTTGTTGTAATTGATATTATAATATTAAATGCACAAGCTTACAAATGAACATATTGAGGGGGTTTAAAATGCCACTTGGGCTTATATCAATCGTTGTTCCTGTTTATAATGAAGAACTTAACATAGTTTCTATGTTTGAAAGAATTAATAGTGTTTTTAGTAAATTAAATTATGAATTTGAGATTATTTATGTAGACAATTGTAGTTTAGATAGATCGGTAGATGAAATAAAAAAACTTGCATCAAAACACAAAAATGTTTTTGGAATTGTCATGTCTAGAAATTTTGGTAGTTCCCAACCAAGTGAAATTGCAGGTATAAATTACTCTAGAGGAGATGCGATTGTTTTAATTGATGGAGATATTCAAGACCCACCTGAGCTAATTGAAGAATTTATTAAAAAGTGGGAAGAGGGATATGAAGTTGTCTATGGAGTGAGGAAAAAGCGCAAGGGATCTATTATAAGGCGTATTTGTTATAAAATGTTCTATAGAGTATTCAAAAAACTTTCTTATGTAGACATGCCTTTAGATGCAGGAGATTTTGGTCTTATTGACCGTAAAGTGGTTGAAGAAATTAAAAATTTAAAAGAAAATGAAGTTTTTATTAGAGGAATTAGAGCCTGGGTTGGATTTAGACAATGTGGTGTTGAATATACAAGAGAAGACAGAATGAGAGGGAAAACAAGCTATTCTTTAAGTGGTAACATAAAATGGGCTAAAATGGGGATATTTAATTTTTCCTATAAACCCCTTGAATTTATTTCAAGAGTAGCATTTGTTATGACATTTATTGCAATGATTGGTATTGTGTATTATGTAGTTCTTCACTTTGTGTATGATAAGACTCCCTATGGGTTTTCCACACAGGTTATTCTGACATTGTTTTTAAGTAGTCTCCAATTATTTGCACTTGGTATTATGGGAGAATATATAGCACGAATCTTTAATGAAGTTAAGGGAAGGCCCCGTTATGTAATTAGAGAAATTATAAATGATAACTCATCTCGGGATAGAAATGAAAATTCTCATGAAATTACAAATAAAAGGGAGGAATAGTCAGTTATGAATGCTAACATAGATGTTGTTTTATTATGTGGTGGAAAAGGTACACGAATAAGAGAAATGACAGGTACTATTCCAAAACCAATGGTTGAGATAGGTGGAAAGCCAATTCTCTGGCATATAATGAAAGTTTATGCCCATTATGGTTTTACAAATTTTACTGCTTGTCTTGGTTATAAGGGGTATAAAATTAAAGAATATTTTTTAAATTATGAAGTTTTTGAAAGTGATATTACTTTAGATTTAGGCAGAAAAAACAACATGTTTATTCATAATAACCACTCAGAAAATGACTGGAAAATAACCTTTGCCAACACTGGAGAAAACTCAATGACTGGTTCAAGAGTTAAACAGATTGAGAAATATGTTTCAAATGAAATTTTTATGTTAACATATGGAGATGGAATCTGTGATATAGATATAAAAAAACTAATTGAATTTCACAAATCACATGGTAAAATTGGAACAGTAACAGGAGTAAGACCTCCTTCACGTTTTGGAGAATTGATTATAGATGGAGATAAAGTAGTTAGCTTTAATGAGAAACCACAGACGTCTGAAGGTAGGATTAATGGAGGGTTTTTTGTTTTTAATAAAGAATTCTTTAACTATCTATCAATAGATGAGAATTGTATTTTGGAAAGAGAGCCTTTAGAAAAATTAGCTGCCGATGGTCAGTTAATAATGTACAAGCATGATGGTTTTTGGCAGTGTATGGATACTTTAAGAGACATGGAGTATTTAGAAAAACTTTGGCAAAATGATAATTGTCCCTGGAGAAAATTTTAGAGCGCTTTCTTATAGGAATGTCTGAAATATTTTTTCACTTTTCATCAGGCCTTTTTGATATTTAATAAGCCTTGGGTGAGTTATATTTTCAACATTTTTAAGCTGTTAATAATAAAGTGTTATGGAGGATAAGATGGATAATTTATTTAAAGGCGCTTTTAAAAATAAAACAGTTTTAGTTACTGGTCATACAGGATTTAAAGGTTCATGGTTGTCAATATGGCTTAATGAAATGGGAGCAAATGTAATTGGTTATTCCCTCTCACCTTATACTGACAAGGACAACTTTGTGCTAGCTAATTTAGATGATAAAATGGAGTCCATATATGGAGATATACGAGACTTTGAAAAGTTAAATCAAGCATTTAATTATTATAAACCCGAAATAGTTTTTCATTTGGCAGCTCAACCATTAGTCAGGTATTCTTATCAACTTCCAAGAGAAACATACGAGCAAAATATTATGGGAACTGTCAACATTTTAGAATGTGTAAGAAACAGTTCTTATGTAAAAGCATGTGTTTTAATTACCACAGATAAATGTTATGAAAACAAGGAGTGGGTTTGGGGATATAGGGAAACTGACAGATTAGGAGGTTTTGACCCCTATAGTTCAAGCAAAGCAGCATGTGAAATTGTAGCATCGGCCTATAGAAACTCTTTTTTTAGCAATGCAAATGGTAATAAATCAGGAATTGCAACAGTTAGAGCAGGTAATGTAATTGGTGGTGGTGACTGGTCAACAGACAGGATTATTCCTGATTGTATTAAAGCTCTTGAAAATAACATGCCCATAAAAGTTAGAAATCCTAAAGCAACCAGACCATGGCAGCATGTTTTAGAACCATTAAGCGGGTATTTACTCTTGGCGTCAAAAATACTATCAAAAAAAGATAATTACTCTGATGGATGGAATTTTGGACCTGATCATCATTCTATTGTTAAGGTTAAAGAAGTTGTTGAAATTGTTTTAAAATGTTGGGGAACAGGTAGTTGGGAAGATATGTCTAAAGGAAGTTCAACTTCCTTGCATGAGGCTAACCTATTAAGCCTTGATTGTTCTAAAGCTAAATCTATTCTTGGATGGCATCCTCATTTGACTTTAGAGGAGGCTTTGCAAATGACTGTTGATTGGTATAAGAATTATCAAAATGGAAATGTATATGAAAAATGTGTTGAACAAATAAATGCCTACTGCATGAAGTTAAAGGAGGAATAGAAAGTGATTGAGGGTGTTATTATAAAACCTTTAAAAAGGATACCTGATGATAGAGGAACCATACTTAAAATGCAGGAGTGTTCAGACTCTGAGTTTAAAGGTTTTGGTGAAATATACTTTTCGACAATATATCCTGGAGTAGTTAAAGGATGGCATTTACATGAAAATGCTATATTAAATTACTCAGTTATAAAGGGTATGATAAGATTGGTTTTATACGATGGACGGGAAAACTCAAGCACATATGGAGAGATACAAGAAATTTATATGGGTGATTACAACTATTGCCTTGTTCAAATTCCCGAAAATGTCTGGAATGGGTTTCAATGTGTTGGTAATGAAATAGCAATTGTGGCTGATTTAATTACAGTAGAACATTCTAAAGATAAAATGAAGAGGCTAGACCCCCATAACAACAATATTATTAAATTTAATTGGGAAAGGAAGGACAGATGAAAAAACTATTAATCACTGGAGCAGATGGAATGCTGGCAACCGATTTGACCAGGTACTTTCAAACCCATAGTCAGTACGATATAATTAAGGCCAGCAGAAAAGATCTCGATATTACATCAAGAGATATGGTTGAAGAGATGTTTAATATGCATAAACCTGACTATATTATACATACAGCTGCAATTACTAATGTAGATTTTTGTGAAGATAATATAGATGAGGCAATGAGAGTCAATGGTTACGGAACTGAAAATATTGGAGTTTGTGCTGAGCAAATAAATGCTAAAGTTATTTATATTAGTTCTTGTGGACTTTTTGGTGATGAGTTAAAACCTTATGATGAGAAGGAGCCAGTAGTTTTAAAAACTGAGTATGCTAAATCTAAGTACTTAGGAGAAGCTAAAATTGCCCAAAGTTGTTCACGGCATTTTATAGTAAGACCTGGTTGGCTTTTTGGTGGAGGAATACAACATAAGAAAAATTTTGTTTATAACAGGTACAAAGAAGCCATTAAAGGAGATGAAATGGTTGCAGCAGGTGATAAGTATGGATGTCCTACATATACCTATCACTTAGCAGGTGCTTTAATGAGTCTTTTAGATACTGAAAAATATGGGGTTTACCATATTTCCAATGATGGCAGTGCCTCAAGATATGATTATGTAAAAAAGATTATTACTTGTTTTGGACTAAAAACCAAAGTGAAAAAGGTGGATTCAAGTAGTTTTCCAAGAAAAGCTCCTGTACCTGACTGTGAGATAATTAGTAATTACAATCTTAAAAAGAATGGTTTTTCCTTACTACCTTCATGGGAGTTGGCCATTGAGGATTATGTAAATATATTAAAGAATGAAATAGAGTAGTGCATGTTAACTGGCTTATAATAATATAATACTTGCTAAGGGGTAATAAAAATGAAAATTGCTGTTATTGGATCGGGAATTACAGGCCTTTCTACAGGATATTATCTGGCAAATAAATGTGGTGCAAAAGTAGACATTTATGAAAAGGATAGTGATTTTGGTGGCCTAGCTGGATCTTTTGAAATGGGGAAGACTAAAATTGATAAGTGCTATCACTTTATTTATACACATGATAAGCACTATATGGAACTTCTAAAAGAGCTTGGCTTATCTGATCTCTTAATGTGGAAAAAGTCTTCAATGGGATATTTCTATAATAAAGTTATACATCCATTTACAACACCTATGGATATTTTAAAATTTAAACCACTAAGCTTTATTAACAGAATAAGATTTGGTCTATCATCAATATACATTGCTCTATATAAAGATATCGATAAACTAGAGAGTATTAATACTGAACAGTTTTTAATTAAAATTGTTGGAAAACAAGCATGGGAAATAATATATAAACCTATGCTCAAGGTGAAGTTTGGTGAAAATTACAACAAAATACCTGCTGTTTGGCTGTGGGAAAGAATTGCCTCAAGACTAAAATCCCGTAAGGGGGCAGGAAAAGACGAGGTTTTTGGATATATTAAAGGAAGTTTTCAGAGAGTTAATGAAAAAATACTTGACTCAATAAAAGAAAAAGGTGGAGATTTACACCTAAATAGCAACGTTTCAGAAATAATAATTGAAAATAATAGCTGTAAAGGGTTTATAGTAAATGGTGAGAGAAAAACATATGACTATGTTTTTTGCACAACACCACTTCCTATATTTGTTGACCTATGTAAAGATGGCCCTAAAGATTACATTGAGCCATTAAAAAGGGTGAAGTATGACGGGGTTGTTATTTTAATTATGACTCTTAAACAAAAATTCAGTGATATTTATTGGTTAAATATAAGTGATGACGAGATACCTTTTGGTGGTGTTATAGAACATACTAATCTTTTTTCTGATAGTGATTATAATGGCAAACACATTGTGTATTTATCAAAGTACACAAATATAAAGGATAAGTTGTTTAAGATGGATGAAGAAGAAATTAAAGCACATTTTTTTAGTCATCTAAATAAAGTTAACAAGGACTTTAATGAATGTATGGTAGAAGACTGTATTGTTTTTAGAAATGGATTTGGACAACCTATATGGCCAATGGAGTATTCAAAATTTAAGCCAGACTTTAAAACACCAATTGATAAATTATATTTAGTAGATACAGCACAAATTTATCCAATGGACAGAGCCATGAATTATATTGTTGAATTATCCAAAAAAGCTGTTGATACATTTAGGAAAGAGGAGTTAAAGTAGGAGGTTATAATTAGAGTGGTTAGCTTAAAAATTAAAAATAAAATTATAAATTGATCTATCAAATATAGGTCAATTTTTTTGTTATAAAAATATAAAATTATTGAGTAATTGTTGACGAAATAGCAAACAATAAAGTATAATATCTATATAAAAACAAACAAAGAAAGAAGGTGTCTATAATGGGTGTTAATGAAAAAATTCAAAATGCATCAGTTGAAGAAATAAAGAGGGGTTATGTTGAAAAAGGAGATTTTTATGAATGTATGTTTTGTGGGTATGAAACGGAGAAGGGAACTGTGTATAAGCAAGATGATTGTTTTTATGATGCTGAAAAAAGTATAAAATTACACATTGAAAAAACTCATGAATCGGTATTTGAATATTTGATTGAATTAGATAAAAAAGTAACGGGACTTTCAGAACATCAAAATAAGCTTTTAAGGCTTTTCTATCAAGGTAAAAGTGACGTTGACATACAAAAAGAAATGGATATAGGAAGCAGTTCTACAATAAGAAATCACCGTTTTGCTTTAAAAGAAAAGGAACGGCAGGCTAAAGTTTTTTTGGTACTAATGGGACTTCTAAAAGAAAAAGATAAGAAATTTGAAGGCTATATACCACCTCATAAAACTATAAAGATGATAGATGATCGATTCAATATCACTATAGATGAAAGTGATAAAATACTAAAAAAATATTTTAAACAAGGATTTGACGGACCTTTAGAAACCTTTAATATGAAAGAAAAAAGCAAAGTGGTTGTGTTAAAACATATACTTAAAAAATTTGATTCACAAAGAGTATATTCTGAAGGAGAGGTAAATGAGATACTAAAAAAAGTATATGATGATTATGTAACTATTAGGAGATATCTTATTGAATATGGTTTTTTAGAAAGGAAAACCGATTGTAGTCAATATTGGGTAAAAGAGAATGCTAGAAAGGATAAAGAAGCAATGGATATTAAAAAAGAATTAAAACAAAAATACAAAGAGATTAAAACAGAAGCTGGGGTTTATCAGATAAGAAATATTAGAAACAGTAAAATATTTATTATTGCAACACCAAATTTAAAAACTATAAATGGTAGGCAATTTGAGATGAAAATTGGCAGTCACAAAAATCAAAAACTTCAGGAAGATTTGAATAAGTATGGAGAAGATGCTTTTGTTTTTGAAGTTTTAGAAGTGTTAGAAGAAAAAGAAGATACTAATTTTAATAAGCATGATGAACTAAAAAAGCTAGAAGAAAAATGGTGTAATATGCTTCAACCTTATGGAGATAGAGGTTATAACAAATAGACATTTATGAGAAAAAATCTAACCAACATACCGTGAAAATATGTTAGTATAATTATAAGATAATAGTTATTTAATAAAAAAGGGGTGGAGAAATGGGAAGTATTGTTTTAGCTACAATGGAAGCTTTAAGTGATTGTTGTGAAGCTTTAGAAGATTCAAGTCTTTTTGAAGAGTATTTTAAGGATATTAATAAAAGAAGTAGTTTTATTTCTGAGGGAATTAATAAAAAAGAAGTTTATGTAAGAAAAGATGAAAATGATAATATATTGGGATTTATGAGAATTGATGAAGTTGGGATGTTTTCAAAGTTTCCTCTTTTGCGTTTAATAGCAGTAAAGAAAGAACATAGATGCAATGGAATAGGGACAGATATGCTTAAATTTTATGAATCCGAATATAAAAATAAATGTGATAGAATTTTTTTGTGTGTAGGCAATTTCAATGATCGAGCAAAGAAGCTATATATTTCACTTGGATTTATAGAAGTAGGTAAAATAGATGGATTATATAAAAAAGGTTGTACTGAATATATTTTAATGAAAGAGTTTATAAAGTGAGGGTGTTTTTCTTTACATTAAAAATATGCACTCATAAAGTGACGTGTGGGGGATTGCCGAAAATGTAACTTCCACTACTATTTCACTTCGGATCTTATTTTATAACAAATAGGTACTGTGATAAGTGGAAGTAAAATTTCGGCTAATCCTTAGCTAACAAGTTCATTAGTAAGATCATGTCTCTCCTGAATCATAAAAGCTTAATACTAAAATTACTATTGATAATCCAAAGAAAAAAACTCCCATAGAGATATTCATAATTGCCGAAAAATAGTCTCTGTTACCAATATAAATTTTGGCAAAATATAAAGCTTCATTAACTAATGCTCCTGACAATCCATAACTAAAAATGCTTGTTAAGTACTGAAAAACAATCTCTTTGGGTTTTATCTCCAAAATGTTTATACCTTGTTTTTTAAGTCTTTCACGACGACTTATAAACTTTAAGTTAATTAGTGAAATAACACTTTGGATGATAACCAACATTCCTGTTTGTTGAGAGCTATGTTCTTTAATAATTATAAAATACAAAAATATTACTACAAAGGATATAAGATTAATCAATGCAAAAGCAGTATATATATTTTGCAAATACATGTAAGGTCTTTCTTCTTTTAACTTGAGTTCTTCAATATAAATATCTTCTATAGCCTTTCCATCATTAAGTGCATAAAATAATTCTTTTTTCATGTAATATTGAGTAAGAATTTTTTCGGTTTCATTCATTTTTTGAATTATTACTTCTTGCTTTTTAGTATCAGAAAGAAAAAAACATTTAATTTCTTCAATAGAAAATCCTAATTCACGAAGTTTCTTAATGGATTTTAATTTTTGTACATTTTCATCGCTGTAAATCTTATATCCATTATCTTTCTTGTTTAATTCAATCAAACCACACTCTTCATAATAGCGAATGGCTTTTTTTGTCAATTTTGTTTCTTCTATTGCTTCTTTTAACTGCATAATATCAACCCCCTTCTCTTTGAAGGATAACACGTACCCTAAGGGCTCCGTCAAGTTTTTTTAAGTATTTTATAAAAATTTTTTCAACTTGACAGACAGATGTCATATTTACATTGATACAATAAAAGGGATAAAATAAGAAAAGGAGAATACAAACATGAACTCAAATTTCGAAATTGTTGAAACACCTGCTCAACCTGTACTAGCTATTAAAACAGTGACTTCGGTTGCTAATTTACCACAGGAAATTGGTAAGGCTTATATGAAGATTTTAGAAAGGCTCAAAGAACTAGGGGAGGAGCCTGTAGAGTTTCCATATGTTGCATATTATAATATGGACATGGAAAATTTACAGGTTGAAATGGGATTTCCAGTATCAAAGATATTTGATGGAAAAGGAGAAATAGAGGCTACAGAGATTCCTGCTGGTAAAAAAGCTACATGTGTATACAAAGGACCATATAAAGATTCAGAACCTGTGTATAATAGTATGGCAAAATGGATGGGTGAAAATGGGCATGAGCCTACGGGAGTTGTGTATGAAGTTTATTATAATTCACCTAATGATGTACCTGAAAATGAACTGCTTACAAAGATTGTATTCTTACTCAAATAATCAGGAGGCAAGTCATGGAAGCAAATGATTTGGTTTTAGATGGTAGCAAAAGTCCTTCATTTGATGAAATTAGGCTATATATTAATAGCCCAGCAAGGGAATTATGGGATGATTTTGTACAATTTATACAACAAAAATATCGCAGTAAACCTAAAATAACTTTTAGCAAATGTTCGGCCAAACCAGGATGGAATGTAAAATACCAGAAGTCAGGTAAATCAGTGTGCACTTTGTATCCTGAAAAGGATCTTTTTATAGTACTTGTTGTTATAAGTTTAGACCAAGCTTCCTTGATTGAAAATATAGCATCTGAGTTTGATCCAGCAATTGTTGACATAATAAAGAATGCAAAACCTTTTAACGGTACACTGTGGCTAATGCCTTCAATTAATACCCAGAATGCTTTAGACAGTATAAAAAAAATATTACTTATAAAACATCCTTAACTTTCGTTAGTTGGCAAAAGAGAGAGGCGAGATGATTACTTGTCTCTCTCTTACTTTGATGTTAAAATATATATGTAAAAAAAATAAAATTAGGAGGGTAGAGATGGCAAGGGAGATTATTTTTAAAATAAAAGACATTGAATATTCCTTTATACCTGAAAAAGTTGACAGAAGAAAACTATATGGTTGGACTGATATTGTTGCGTTAGATGATGAAGGTAATGAATGTAAACTTGTTAATATGGATGAGTCGGGAACTACAATAATACCAAAAGGCTGTATTGGAATGGGAATATTAGATAACCAATCAAACTGGGTTGAAAAAGCTGATTTGGTTGCGGTGGATGAAGATGGCAACAGAGCTGAACTTCTTCCTTCTAGCTTTTCTCAAACAATAGAGTTAAATTCCACTGTTACAGTTGAAGAACTTTTAGACCATAGCATTGTATCTGTTTATGAACTAGAGAATGTAAAGGATTCTACTGAATTTGTAAAAGCGATTTCTGAAAATATATACTCTTTTACTTTTAATTATAGGGAAGGATATGAAGGTAATCCAGCATTTATAGTTGAGAGTGAAGGAAAGGTTTTTATTCTTGTAGGAGTATATAATCAATTTGAATTTATTGGACTAGAGGAAAAAGGTTATTTAGATGATGAAGAAGATGAGGAAGAAGAATTAACTGATGATATAGATTTTGGAATGATGTAATGAGAGGGGTGATTTTTTGAGGTCAATAAATATTTCTAACGACAAAAAAAGAGATGCTATTGTAGGATGGGAAGGTGTTCCGGCAAAAAGCAGAATTAAATATGTTTTAAAAGATGGATACTTAAAGAGAAACATTAAAATGTTAAAAGGAACTATTGAAGTAAGTGAAGATGAATTAATAGAAAAGTATGAGGACTTATTGGAATTAGGTGGAGCCATTATAAAAGAGGATCCTGAGGTAGATATTGAAAAGGCAGGAAAGATTATTGGAAGGACAAAACGATTATATTTAAATAATGATAATAAAATTGCCTATAGGGTGAATCTAGTTGAAGTAATAAAAAACCCAGATGGCACTGAAAGGGAGAGGAGAGCCCTTTTAAAAGCACAATCAAATATATTAAAAGATATTCCCCTTCAATGGACAGGAAAGAGATTTCCAAAAGAAGCTGCGTTAAAAAAATTTGTATTTTCTAAAAAATATCAAATAAAGCATGTGAATGGTCTGACATATGATTTTCTATATGAAATGGCCAAAAGCTTACATGAAACAAATATGCTAATGTTTGTTGGAGGCGGGAAAAAAGGTACAGATCCTATAGTTCTTTCTTTAGGAGGAGTTCCCTACAGAGGATTTCTAGAGGGAAGGATAAGAGAAGACAAATATTGTTTGATTCTACATCTGACCAATTTAGAATTAAAGGGGGTTATGGAGTGAATTTAAATAAAGATAAACTTCTTAAAGTTAAAGGATATTATGAAGGCAATATTGATGCAGTTGACCCTGAAACTGCTCGAGTTGTCATTGATTATAAAAAAAATGTCTGTAAAAATTATATTGCCTTAAGCCCTGATCAAATTGAGTCTAGAGTTGCGGGAAAGCAATTTTTTATTACTAGAAAATATGATGGAGAAATGAGCATTATTTTTTTCAATGGCACAGATACTTTTACTATAAATACAGGTGGAAAAGTAAGAATGGGTATACCTTGTATTGAAGAAACAGGAAAGTATTTAAAGAAAGCTGGAATCAAGAGCGCCATAATTCCAGCAGAGCTTTTTGTGTGTGAGAAGGATGGGCGAACAAGGGTATTTGACGTATTGTCCACCCTTTCTAAAGAGGAAAAAATAAATGATTTGTGTATTGCGCCATTTGATATAATTGAAATTAATGGTTCTAATATGAGGGCTAATTTATATGAGGAAGTTCATCAAAAGCTTGGTGAAATTTTTGCCCATTCTGAAATGGTAATACCTGTAGCAATGAAAAAAGCTTCGTCAAAATCTGAAGTTTCTGATATGTATATCAAATGGGTTGAAGAAGAAGGATCTGAAGGTATTGTTCTAAGAAGTGAATTGCCCTTAGTATACAAAATTAAACCAAAACATAACCTAGATGCTGTTGTGGTAGGTTATACAGAGGGGAGCGGTGACTTAAGGGGGCAAATTAGAACGCTTCTTTTAGCGTTGATGACAGGAGAGAACAGATATCAGATAATAGGCAGGACAGGAAATGGTTTTAAAGAAGATGAAAAAAAGCAAATTTATGAGAGGCTTTCTAAAGCTACAATAGAATCTGAGTATATAGATATAGACTCTAATCATGTGGCATTTAGAATGGTAAAGCCTGAAACTGTAATTGAACTTAGCTATAATGATGTAATTCTTGAGAGCTCATCTTCTAAAATTAGAAATCCTGTGTTAAAAATAGAAAATGAAAGATACAGTTTAGAATCCTTTGTAAATGGTGTAAGCTTGATTTTTCCTATATTTGAAAGAATACGAGAGGATAAAAATGCTGTTCAGCATAATGTTAGAATTGAGCAGATTACTGACATTTTTTATGCACCTGATGTTGGTAAAGGTGAAAAAACTGCTGAGCTTCCAAAGAGCGAAATCATTCTAAGGGATGTTTATAAAAAAGAGACAAAAGGAAAACTAATGGTACAGAAATTTATTGTATGGAAAACAAACAAGGAAAGTATTGATGAAAGTTATCCAGCATATGTAATGCACTATACTAATTTTAGCTCTGATAGAAAAGAGCATTTGCAAAGGGATATGAGAATATCTAACAGTAGGGAACAGATAATGCAATTTGTCCAATATTTTATTGAGAAAAATATAAAAAAAGGATGGGAAAGAGTGTAAATAAATGAGCAAACTATTTGTGTCAATTTTTTGTATTGTTATAATTTCATCAGCTATATATGGAGTATTTAAGCTAATTAATACAGGAGAAAAGGACACTTACTATCAAAAAGAAACATATATTGATGAAAGTCACCTTAGAGATATTGAAAGTAGTGAAGGTGAAAGAGAAACAATAACGTATGAAGAGGATGAAGACATTATACAGGTGTTTAAGATAAATCCTGAAGGTGAGACAATAAAAGAACGTTTTTTACTTCCAGAGGGATTTGAGAGAATTGCTGTAGAAGAAGGATCATTTGGCAATTACTTAAGGAATTTACCGCTAAAAGCTCATGGCTCACCTGTATTATTTTATGACGGTAATGAGAAGAGAAGAGATGTACATGAAGCAGTTATAGATATTGATGTTGGGGACAGGGATCTACAACAGTGTGCAGATGCGGTTATACGACTACATGCAGAGTATTTTTATGCTAAAGGGCTTTATGACAGAATACATTACAATTTTACTAATGGATTTAAAGCAGATTATATTACATGGATGGAAGGTAACAGAATTGTAGTGGAAGGCAATAATGTCTATTGGGTAAATAGGACTGGATACTCTAATGAGTATGAAAGTTTTAGAAGATATTTGGATATGGTTTTTGCATATGCTGGAACATTATCTCTTTCTCAAGAGTTAATCCAAGTAAGCATTGAAGATATGCAAATTGGAGATATTTTTATGAAGGGAGATTTGCCAGGTCACTGCGTAATTGTAGTTGATATGGCTATAAATGTTGAAAATGGTGAAAAGATTTTTATGATAGCACAAAGTTACATGCCAGCTCAAGATATGCACATACTTAAAAACAATATTGATGACATAAAAAGTCCATGGTATAGTTTAGATTTTGGAGAGGTGCTCAAAACTCCTGAGTGGATATTTTATGACAATCAACTTATGAGATTTGACAATATTGATTAGTGGAGAAATGTAAGTATATGATTTTTAAAAAGTAAAGAATTAAGGAGCATATAGTGTTGGATATTATTTGTTGTAACATTTATTTAAATAGTAAATATAATGTTATAAGGTAAATAGTATGTGGATGGTTTAAAATGTTGACTAGAGAGGAATATATACGTCAATCTGTAGAAATAAACCTTTTCTTTTTGAGGATTATTAAAGAGCACTTAATCTTTGCAGCAGCTTCTTTTACACCTAAGGATACAAAGCTTATTACAGAATCTATTAATTTGAAAATGCAGTTTGAACAACTACTTTCAAGAACAATACCCTTAGCTGATGGGCTGATAAGTCAGGAAGTTTTATCTTCAGGGGAGATTGTAACACCTTTTACTCTAAAAGCTGAACTTGCAACGCAACATTATACTGGAATCCCAATAGAAACAAGACTGACAAGGGCTCAAACTGTTATAAGACCTGCATTAAATAATAATATTGTTATGGGGCTTGAAAATCATGTATTTATGCTTAATGAGCATGCACTAAAGCTTACTTGTTATGCAATATCTACAAAGAAAAAGTTATATAAAGATGTGGTGGAATGTAAGACATTTACCCACTTGTATCCTGAACTTTTACATCATGTTATTGAAGAGGCGGGGTACTATTTTGAAATACTAAAGAAACTGCAACGCCGAGATGACATGACAATTACTCTAAAAAAGATAGTAGAGTATCAGGTGTTTTGGAATCACATAATGAGTGAACATGGAGAATTTATTAGAGGTATGCTTGATCCTTCGGAAGAAGAATTGATAGACATAGCCGATAAGTTTGCAGATGAGTTTGATGATTTATTTAAGGCTGCAAAGGATGCTAGTGAAAAGGCAGCTATGGAAGTTGTTACAAAGAAGAGTACAGAAGAAACTTCAAAATTCAGGGAATTTAAGATGCAGGGAACTAAGGGTATAATTGATTGTAAAATCAAATCGGTTATATTGCCACTTCTTGCAGATCATGTACTTAGAGAATCAAGTCATTATCTAAGGCTATTAAAGTGTTTTAAAAGACTTGAAGAAGAGTAAGTGAACTAGTCTAGGAATGCTGAAAATATAACTTCCACTACAGGCTTTATTTGGTGCTAAATAAGATAAAAGGATGAGGGGGGTTCTCATCCTTTTTAGATTGAGCTACTTAATCATTATAGAGCCAATTGTATATTTTATAGGAGTTCTTAACTTTGGTAATATATTCTTGGGTTTCAAAAAATGTAATAGCTGTAGGAAAGTCTTCTTTTGTAGTTCCAAGTGGACTATTATTCCAACGTGACACATTACCAGGGCCGCCATTATAAGCCGCCATAGCTTTGTCAATATCTCCTGAAAACATATCCAGCATTGAACGTATATAAAAGGCTCCAAAATTAATATTAATTTCAGGATTTAATAAATCACTATCTTTAATAGTTTTATTTAAACGTGAAGCTATATCCTGGCCTGTGGCAGGCATAATTTGCATTAGGCCTATGGCTCCAGCCCACGATGTAACATCGTGTCTGTAAAAGCTTTCTTCTCTCATAACAGCCCAGATTAAATTAGCATCAATGTTATATTTTTCTGCCGCTTCTAATACCAGATCTTCATATGGGCGAGGGTGTGAAAGTTCATAACCTCTCCTACTTGGTTCATCCATTAAGGAACGTAATCCCCAGATGACAGACCAATAAACATCTTCTTTTTCAAGGTACCAATCGCCAAGGGCAAGTTTGTCTTCTACAGTAGCAAGCCTAGATCCAATTGATAACTCTATATTTGAAACATTTTCTAAGCCATTAGCTTCATACAACTCAACCATTTCTAGAAATTCAGGTTTATTATAGTCAACAACTGGTATACTATCCCAATTATATTCTTTTCCAATTCTTTTCATCCAGGAAGGATGTTCCGATAGTATTTCTAAAGGTTTATCTGTAGCATTTCTACCAAGTCTATTAGATAAAATATAGGCTCTATATGCAGCATCATCTTTATATGCACTTTCAATTTCAATTATCTCAAGATATGTCTCTAATGCTTTTGATGTCATCCCTGATTCTTCTTGCATTCGTCCAGCTCTCCAAAGTGAAATAGCTTCATCACTGCTACGGTATGCTTCAATGGCAGCATTTGTTTGCTGATTTCTTTCAAGAAGAACTCCTAAACGGTATGCGCCTCTAGTTCCTATGGAAGAATAAATCTCTTTTGCTCTTTCTGCTTGCTCTGTTAGTTCTAATGATCTTCCATACCACCAGCCAACATCTGAATCATCAGGATCTAAGTTGTACAAATCCTCTAAGAACGGAATTGCTTTGGTATATTCTTCTTGCTCAAAAAGCGCCCTTGCATAGTATTTCATTAATAAAGGGTCACTTTGTATTTTAGGCGCAAGGAACTCTTCAATAGTTTTCCAGCTTCTTTTTTCAATTAAAGTAGTACATATTATATTAGCATCTACTTCTAAGCTTATTAATGCTTGAAGGGCTCTGTTTTCAGGTAATATATTTAAATACTCTTCTATAGCATCTGATGTTTTACCTTTTTTAGCTAAAAAAGATGCAAAATTAAATCTCACATCATTTGTAGGATTAAGATTTAGAGCATTTGTATAAAATTCTTCAGCATCATTGTTTCTGATATCATATCTACTTGCTAAAATAAGATTTGCATAATAGCCAATTGCATTTTTGTTTTGTGAAAGCTTTAGGAGATATTGATCTCTTATGTGCTCTCTTCCTGCCTGAGCATCTAATAAAAGCTTAATAATTTCCACAGCATCTTCGGTCTCGTATTGACCATTATCTAGTATTAATTCATCTAAATAGGGATGATTTTGATCTTTATTATGATAGTAAAATAATATACCAAAAGCACATAATATAACAAAAAAGCCTATTAGTAATTTGACCCTCATAATACAATTATCCTTTCGTATAGTAGTTTGTTTTAATAGTAGTGATAACTACTATTAAACATATTATCATAAATTGTCGAATAATTCACTACTTAGGGTGCATTTAATAAATGTAAAAAAAGATTAACAGGCTATACAACTTAATTAACAAGGTTTATTACATATCGCAGCGGAAGTTGCAATCATAGTAGTTAAGTTCCGCTGCGATAAACAGATGAACTATATCTTCTAAAAAGTTTGCTAAAAAAGCAAACTTTTTGAGAAGAATAGTATATTTACATCGTGTAAATAATATGAAATCACTACTTAGCATATTTATCAATTATGTCAATTATTTCATTGACTTTTTCATCACCATTGCCTTCAGCAAAGGCTTGACGAACGCAACTTTTAATATGTCTGTCAAGTATTTTTAAATTTGCTTTTTTAAGCTGTGCTTGTACAGCTAAAATTTGTTTTGATATATCCACACAATATCTATTATCCTCAATCATTTTTATTATTCCTTCCAATTGACCTCTAGATGTTTTTAATAAATTTAGTATTTGAGTATTGTTATCTGTCATAAAAAATCCCTCGTTTCTTTAAAAAAATTAGAAACAGTGAAATAGACTTTAAATCCAGAATTTAAGCTATTTCACAGTGTTTTATAAATGTAAGCTAATGTCCTCTAGTTATTAGTGTCACATTCTGCTATTTTGAGTTCTTATAAACTCTTTCACTTTGTTCTAAGACTTCTTTTAGAGTCTAAGACTCAGAAGCTCAGTATTTCTTTATAAGGCTTATTTGGATTTTTTGAAGTCGGGCTCAATATTATATTTTTTTAATCGTAGTGAATTATATACCACATTTAATGAGCTTATTGACATAGCTGCAGCACCAATCATAGGATGTAAAAGCCCAAACATAGCCACAGGTATTGCTATTGCATTATAAAACCATGCCCAGAAATAGTTCTGTTTGATTTTTTTAAAAGTTGCAACTGACAACTTAATTGATGATATTATTCCACTTAATTCACCTCTTACTAAGGTTACATCTGCTGCTTCAATTGCAATATCAGTCCCAGTACCTATTGCAATTCCTATGTTAGCTTGCTTAAGTGCTGGTGCATCATTTATGCCATCTCCAACCATTGCAACATGTCCATATTTTTTTTGAAGGTTTACTATTTCATCTACCTTTCCTGTGGGAAGTACTTCAGAGATAACGTGACTAATTCCAACTTTTTTTCCTATTGCCAATGCGGTCCTCTTGTTATCTCCTGTTATCATAGCTGTTTTTATTCCCATAGATTCTAACTCTGATATAGATGCTATTGAGTCTTCTTTTAAAGGATCTGCTACTGCTATGATTCCCACTAAACTATTATTTACAGCAATGAGCATTGCAGTTTTTGCTTCATCTTCCAACTTAGCTAATGTACCTTCGTGATTTTGATAAGAAATGTTTTGCTCCTTCATTAGCATTCTATTACCTATATAAATTATATCATTATCTATAGAGCCTTTAACACCTTTTCCTGTAATTGAATAAAAATCTTTTACTTCCCCTAAAGAAATATTTTTATTTAATGCCATTTCAACAATTGCATTGGCAAGAGGATGTTCCGAGGCTTTTTCAATAGTTGCTGCATAATATAAGAGTTTTTCTTCACTAATGTTGGAGGTTATAGTTAAGTCAGTGACAGCCGGTTTTCCTGCTGTAATTGTTCCCGTTTTATCAAAAGCTATGCATTTAATTTCTTTAAAGGTTTGCACTGCTTCACCGTTTCTAATAAGGATTCCCTTTTCTGCGCCCATTCCACTACCAACCATAAGGGCTGTGGGTGTTCCTAATCCTAAAGCACAAGGACAAGATATAACTAAAACTGCTGTAGCAGTAATAAATGAAAGGGTTAGAGGTGTTAAGTCAGGGTTAACCCATGGTAAAAAACCTGCTCCCCATCTAATAATTCCCAAATGGAACTGGGGGAAGAGATTAAATGAGATAAATGTTAGTGTAGTTAAAATAATGACAGCAGGAACAAAATAACCAGTGATACGATCAGCAAACTCCTGTATTGGAACTTTAGAACCCTGGCATTCTTCAACTAGTTTAATAACTTGAGACAAGAAGGTATCCTTGCCTACTTTTGTTACTTTTACCTTTAACAAACCCTGTTTATTAATTGTTGCACCAATTACTTCGTCTCCCTGTTGTCTTTTTACAGGTATTGGTTCGCCTGTAGCCATGGATTCATCAACTAAGCTTTTCCCATCAACGACCATACCGTCTGTGGGAATTTTCTCTCCTGGACGAATAACCATTATATCTCCAACCTGTAGTTCCTTGACAGGTACTTCAATTTCATTGCCATCAACTATAACTTTTGCAGTTTTAGCACCCATTTGCACTAGTTTTTTTATTGCCTGAGATGCCCTTCCCTTTGCACGAGTCTCTAAATATTTACCAACTAAATGAAGTGTCATAATTGTGGTAGCCATTTCTATAAATGTCTGCACGGGCATAATAAAACCTAACAAGCCAATTAAATATGGAGGCAGGGAACCTAGTGTTACCAATACATCCATGTTTGCACTTTTATTTCTAATAGCATTAAAAGAAGCCTTATGAACTTTAAGCCCTGTTCCAAAAATAATTGGAAAGCCAAGTATTACCGTAAATATAAGATATCCTGGAACAGGTATTAAAAACATGTGTATCATCATTAAGCCCATAATTGCTCCACTTAATAAACTAGAAATAATCATTGTATTTTTTGCTTTCTGCATTTTAATTTGATCATCATCTTTGTCTTTAATTTCATCTTCATCAACAGTAAGTTGATATCCTAAATCCGATACTTTGCTTTTAATATCTGATAGCCTTATTTGAGAGGGAGAATACGTTAATGTAATTTTTTCAGCTGCAAAATTTACATTAACGTTTAATATACCTTCTAAAGAGGCTAAAACTTTTTCAACCCTTGCAGCACAGGAAGTACAACTCATGCCAGAAATTTTCAATGTAATCTTTTGGTCTTCGGTCACAGGTTCTATATCTGCGCCATAACCTAGTTTTGTTATGCTTTCTACTAAAACATCTGGACTAAGCTTATCTGAATTATATTCAACATACGCTTTTTCGGCTGCAAAATTTATGTTTGCACTAACTACTCCTTCCTTTTGAGAAAGGACTTTTTCTATTCTTGCAGAACAACTAGTACAAGTCATTCCTTGAATTAGTATATTTGCTTTTTTGCTTGCCATATATATCATCACCTTTATATTGTAATCTCACCCCTGGTGGGGTGGGGTATAGTTATATTGTAGTATTATTATTTACTATTGTCAACAGGAAATTTTCTTTCACCACCTTCTAAGACTTCTAATGCGACAAGGAAAAGGGAGCATATAATTTAAGTGGAGAGCGTCTTTATTAAAATGAAAAATTGACATACTCAAATACAGGCATTAAAATAATACTATAAATTTAAGAGTTGATAGCTAGGGAATGCTTAAATATAAATTTTACGGGGCCTATTTGGTATCAAAAAAGTTCAGGGCATTTAGAAGTCTTTAACTCTGTTTTAAGACTTCTAATAAGGCATGTAGTGAAATAGCAGTGGAGTTTATATTTTCAGCATCCTAATTAATTTAAGGAGATAACTATTATGTTTTCTATAGCTATAAAATATACTGTTTTTGCAGTTATTTCAATGCTGGGAAATTTAATAACCCAGCATGGTGTTGATATAATAATGGAAGGATTAATTAATGAAAAATATATTATTTATATAGGTATGTTTTTTGGTACGTTAGCTGGACTTGTTATCAAATATTTTCTAGATAAAAGATATATTTTTTACTATCATACCAATAGTAAGACAGAAAACGCTGGGAAATTCCTGTTGTATTCTTTTATGGGTGTATTTACAACTATTATTTTTTGGGGATTTGAATTATCCTTTGATAAGCTTTTTGAACATGAAAAAGCTAAATATATTGGCGCTGTAATAGGACTTTCAATAGGCTATGTAATTAAGTATAACTTAGACAAAAGATTTGTATTTAAAAAAAAATAACCAGATGAACTGGTTTTGTTAAACATTGAGTCTTTAGGTGGAGATTTTACTTCATTTTCATAACTCTCATTGCATTTAAAACTGCAAGTAAAGCAACTCCGACATCAGCAAAAACAGCTTCCCACATAGAGGCCATACCACCAGCGCCAAGTAATAGGACAGTTAATTTTACTGTAAGAGCAAATATTATATTTTGCCATACTATTGTTCGTGTTCTTTTAGCTATTTTAATTGCAGTTACCAGCTTTGAAGGTTCATCAGTCATCAATACAATATCGGCAGCTTCAATTGCAGCATCAGAGCCAAGAGCTCCCATAGCTACACCTACATCTGCTCTGGCAAGAACAGGTGCATCGTTAATTCCATCTCCCACAAATAACAGTTTTTCATTTGGAGCTTTTGTCTTTTCAATCAGTTCTAGTTTTTCAACTTTTTGATGGGGGAGGAGTTGGGAGAATATTCCGTCTAGCATAAGATAATGGCCAATTTTTTCGGCAGAGTTTTTGTTATCTCCTGTAAGCATAAAAATCTTTTTAATACCCATATTACGAAGGGTATCAACAGCTTCTTTGGAGTCATTTTTGATTTCATCAGAGATAACAATATAGCCAGCATATATTCCGTCTACAGCTATATGTACGATAGTACTATCAGTATCTATGTGTTTAAACTCAATATTTAGGGACTTCATAAGTTGATCGTTACCAGCATATATTTTAATTCCCTTTGCAAAGACTTTTATGCCTTGACCTGATATTTCTTCGTGGCTCTCCACATTTTCTTTTTCAATTTCTAAACCGTAAGCTTTTTTTATAGATAAAGCTATAGGATGGTTTGAATAATTTTCTGCTATAGCTGCATATTCAAGTAGCGTATCTTTTGTAAATTCTCCCTTAGGATGAATATCAGTTACATTAAAGACACCTTTAGTTAGTGTACCTGTCTTGTCAAATACAATAGTATGAATATTATTTAAGGCTTCTAAGTAGTTACTGCCCTTTATAAGAATACCGTTTCTTGATGCACCTCCGATGCCTCCAAAGAAGCTTAAAGGAATTGAAATTACAAGAGCACATGGACAGGAGATAACCAGAAACACCAGAGCTCTATATATCCACTGGGAAAAGGTAGCACCTGAAATAAAGAGTGGGGGAAGAATTGCAAGGGCAGTAGATATTCCAACTACAGAAGGTGTGTAATAACGAGCAAATTTAGTGATAAAGTTTTCTGTAGAAGCTTTTTTAGTTGATGCATTTTGAACAAGATCAAGAATTTTTGATACTGTAGATTGCTCAAATTCTTTAGTAACTTCTATAGTTAAAAGACCACTAATATTTACAAAGCCAGAGAGAATATCTGTACCTTTTTCTACTGATTTAGGAGCAGGCTCACCAGTTAATGCTGAAGTGTCTACCATGGATTTTCCTTCTATCACTACTCCGTCTAATGGAACTTTTTCACCAGGCTTTACTATTATAATATCCCCTCTTTTTATTTCTTCAGGAGATGCTTTTTTAGTAATGTTTCCAGATAAAAGGTTTGCATAATCAGGCCTTATATCCATAAGATCTTTAATTGATTTTCTAGAACGATTGACAGCAATACTTTGAAAAAATTCACCTGTTTGATAAAATAGCATAACAGCAACACCTTCAGGGAATTCACCAATTAAAAAAGCACCTATTGTGGCAATTGTCATAAGAAAGTTTTCATCAAATACCTTTCCTTTAGAAATATTTTTGACAGCTTTTAAAACTACAGGTCCTCCAACTAGAATATAGCTGATAAAGTACAAAGAAAAGTTTGCCCACAAAGGAAGCTTTAATATTAATGCAATAGCAAAAAGAATTAAGCCTATTATTATTTTGGTGAGTTGTTTTTTATTAATATCGATTTCACTGGAAGTTTTTTTATCTAAA
The DNA here is from genome assembly GCA_008125075.1 of Acetivibrio alkalicellulosi. Taxonomy (GTDB): domain Bacteria; phylum Bacillota; class Clostridia; order Acetivibrionales; family Acetivibrionaceae; genus Herbivorax; species Herbivorax alkalicellulosi. The sequence continues at coordinate 233,194 of VLTH01000003.1, forward strand.
ATTTTGATATCACTTTCAATGTTTTTGATTGTTTGTGTAACTTTGTCTGCTATTTTTTCATACTTTAAGTTGTCATCAAATTCTAAAACAAGCTTTTTAGTTATAAAATTTAATGTTGCATTTTTAATTCCGGAAATTTTCTTTACCTGTAGTTCAATTTTTAAAGAACAATCTGCACAATCTAAGCCATCTAAAATTAATTCTTTTTTCATACTAACACCTCACTTTTCTGTTATGTGTAAAAGCCCCTGATCAAATATTTGCTTAATGTGTCCATCATCTAATGAGTAATAAACAACTTTGCCGTCTCTTCTGAATTTAACTAGCCTTGCTTGCTTTAAGACTCTTAATTGATGAGATATAGATGATTGAGACATATTTAAAAGTGATGCTATATCACATACACACATCTCGCAGGTGAGCAAAGCATAGATTATTTTTATTCTGGTGGTGTCTCCGAATACTTTAAAAAAGTCTGCCAAATCATACAATAATTCTTCTTTGGGCATGCCTTTTTTAACTCTATTTACTACATCTTCGTGTATAATATTACAATCACACTTTTCTGTACCCATATATTTTAACCTCCTATATTATAATATGAACATATGAATATATATTCATATTATAGGATAAAATTTTTTTACTGTCAATCCATAAAAATCATCCCCAAAGTAAATTTAGGGATGATTTTATGGATATCTAATTATTCAGGATAAACAATAGATTCAGTTTCATCATTATTTCTTACATAATGATGATCAATACTGCTTTCTAGAATATGTCCATATGCCCAGTGGTTCTCACTCACATCAGTAAACGGAACTTTTGCACCTTTTAAAGGGCCTCTAAAAAGCATTCTGTTTATTATTGTAACAGCTTCAGCTCGTGTTATATTATTGTCTGGTTTGAATAATCTTATATCGTTTTCAATGTATCCTTCTATTAGTTTTACTCTGTATATTTCTTCGATGAAATTTCGTGCCCAGTGATTTTCAATGTCTGCAAAATTAATAGTAAGAGAATCTATATTTTTAAGTTTTAAATGATTAGCCAATACTGTTGCAAATTCTGCTCTTGTAATAAAGTTATCAGGTCTGAAGCTTCCGTCTTCATATCCTGTAAAAATGTTTTCTTTTGTTACAGCTTGAATTTGTTTATAAGCCCAATGCTTTTCACTTAAGTCAGGATAATTCTTAGCTTCTGTAGTAATTTCCTTTAGATCAAGAATTTTAAACATAATAGCGGCAACTTCAGCTCTTGTTATTCTATTACCTGGTCTGAATGTATTATCTACATATCCATAAATATATTTTTCGTGAAAATTGTCAGTAAATCTGTCGGAGTAAAGGAGGAACATTACTGTTGATGAGTCATCATCAGGATTTATTACAATATTGTTACATAAAATTTTTGCAGTGTTGTATGTTTTTATTTCTGCTTTACTTAGTTGATTTACAGTTACTGTATATGTAATTACTCCTGATTGATTAGCAGAAAGATTGCCTATTTCCCATGATATTGTATTATCATCTACGTCACCATCTGAACCGTCTTTAAGAGCAGTATTTTCTGGTATTTGTGCTTCAATCAGAACATCAAGTGCAGTGTTAGATGATTTATTTTTATAAGTTATTGTAAATGTAATTGTTTCACCTTCTCCATAAATTGACTTATCAGTTTGTAAGAATACAGATAAATCTACAGGAGAACCAGCGCCACCGGGAATGTCTCTCCTAGGCTCAGTTATTGAAGATGAAGGTGTAGGTGTAGGTGAAGGACTAGATGTTGGAGTAGGTTCAGGTGTAATAGGTCTATCAGGGTTACTAGGAGGTGCAGGTGTAGGTGCTGGTTTTTCATTTATAGTAACGTCTTTAGTTGATTGGTCAGAAATGTTACCTGCTTTGTCTACTGTTCTAGCTATTATTCTAGTTGTGCCAATTCTAGAAATATCAAATTGATCTTGATATTTTATCCAATTTTTAGTATCAACATCAGTATCAACATCAGTATCAACATCAGTATCAACATCAGTATCAACATCAGTATCAACATCAGTATCAACATCAGTATCAACATCAGTATCAACATCAGTATCAACATCAGTATCAACATCAGTATCAACATCAGCATCAACATCAGTATCAACATCAGCATCAACATCAGTATCAACATCAGTATCAACATCAGCATCAGCATCAACATCAGCATCAGCATCAGCATCAGCATCAGCATCAACATCAGCATCAACATTTACTAAACGGTACTCTGTTCTATCAATACCAGGACCATTATCAACTCCATGCTCAATTGTTACAGTAATTGGAGTTTCAATCGTTTGATCTGCACTTGTTTTTATTGTAGGAGGACCAGGAGGAATACGATAAATGTTATCAACTGTATGATCAGCAATTGGGCTTTCGTTTCCTGCTTCATCCCTGGCTCTAGCATATATAGTGTCGTTATCTTCAGCTTCAAAAGGACCATCATAGTCTCTCCAGTCATCTTCCTCACCAATTTTATATTCTTTATCAACAGCATCATCAGGATAAGTTATTATTATAGTTACGTTATCATTTGTAGGTGTATCGCTATCAGGATCTTGAACTATTATTGGTTTATCTGGAGGTGTCCTGTCAACTGTAAAAGAAACCTGGAACTGGTCAGAAACAGCTCCTATTTTATCTTCTGACCATAGTGTAATTGTATATTTGCCATCATTAAGGCTTGATATATCAACAGTATTAATAAAATCATGCTCTACAACAACAAAATTTTCTGTGTCATTATTGATTATAATAGGAGCACTATTGAGTTTAAGTATTTTTCCAAGAATAGACTCGTCGGTTGCATCAGGATCTTTATCGGAGTCATCAGGCTCTTTATCGGACTCATCAGGCTCTTTATCAGACTCATCAATGATTTTATCTATTGAATAAAATATATTGATTTGATCCTTATTATTTTTGTCTGTAACATATCCTTTTATATCAAGAAAATCTTTATTAGTAAAAGAATTACTTAAAGGTAAAGATATATCTAATTCTGAAGGAACATTTTCTGTATAGTTAACTGTCACATTGTAATAATAGTAGTAGTAATCTTCGTAAACGCTATACCATTGTACATATTCATTTGTTTTGTCGTCAAAGTAGTTTCTATCAACATCCTTATATAAAATCCCATTATAAGTTTTGTTTCTCCTAAGCTCATCCGGTATCTGGGATATATGTATTTCCTCAGGGAAGAAGTTAATTGTATTTCTAAGAGCTTCTGAAATTTCCCCTATTTTTTTTTCAGGATCACCCTCTTCTACACCTATCCGTAGTAAAGTAGCTGTTTTAGGAAGAAATCTTGCTGTTCCCTTGTCAGAATTAGGAACTTCATAAACATCATAGAAATTGTCTAAATCTTCAATACGTACAGTTATTGTATTATCTGGTTTTGTGAAACCTACTGAATTTGATGCCACAAATCTTCGGACTGGAGTACCAAACTCATCATAACCAATAATTTCAGGGTTAAGATTAATTGAAATTTGTGAATCGCTGCTGCTAAGAATCTCGAAATCATTTGAAAAAACTACATTACTTGGTACAGAAGTCATTAACATAATGAAGCAAATAATTAAAAGATTAAACTTCTTAAAATTTTTTTTCATGAATAATTCACTCCCTTTTTAAATTTTAGTTACATATAGTGGTGCATTTTTCCTATGTATTCTTTTATTATAATATACATTTAATCTAGCATTTGCAAGCAAAAAATAAATTTTATATTAAAGAAGTTTTATGTTTATATTAGTGGAAAATTTATAACAATTAACAAAAACGTATAAATATTTAAAAAGGTAAAAAAATCAAAAAAAATATCCTTCCACAGTCCTGTAGAATTTTCATAAAGGCCATGGAAAGATATTCTTAATTTTGTATTAGGATTGCTAAAAGTAAATTTCCACTACAATCCTTATTAGAAGTCTTAGAACAAAGCGAAAGACTTAAAAGGGGAGGGGCACGATGATCCAAATAGGCCCCAGTGAAAGTGGAGGTAATATTTCAGTTAATCCTTAGCTCAAAGAGTTCATTTGTAATGTAAAAGCTTTTAAAGGCGTAATATTATTTTCTTCGTCCTTTTGAGAAAAAGATATCTTTTCAATGCGATAATGCAAAACTCCAGTTGGAATACTTATTTGTGCTTTTTCATTTATCTTCTTAAATAACAAAGCTTTTCCTAATGGAGAAAGGCACGATGCAGAATCCACATTGGACTCATCTTGTTTTTTATATGGAAGTACAATATTATAACTATATGACTCCATATCCTCAAGATCATAGACATCCACAATACTATCTACCAAAACAAATGGGCAAGTAGTAATGCCATTTTTGTCAATAGTAGAATTGTCAAGAAAATTGACAATTGTAGACTTGTAATTTTTAAAAAAATCTTCAAAGTTTATGCATTCCTGAGTTTCTTCAGAGTAGTATTGCTTTATTAGCATGTCTTTTTCTCTTTCAATGTAAGCAATGTGGTTTAATAAAAAGTCATGGACTTTTTTTGAAATAATATTTTTACACATTTCCATCTCCTTTTACTAGTTGTTATTAAATGTAAAATATCAATATACGTAACAAGGCATCCCGTAAATCAAATATACGGAACGCCTTATAATATATCATAACATAATTGTAAATGGATGTCAACAATGTATCTTGAAACCATTTAATTGAAATGTGGAAATTTAATGGATTATATTGAAACTAATAACATTATATAGACATTTCTAAGACAGCTAACAAATTGCACGCGCATTAAATCAAAAGGTTCTATTCTGAACAGTTTTTCTATATAAAATATGATATAATTTATTTATTCTATTTTAATTCTGAAAGGTATTTTAATATATGAGTCAAAAAAACACAAAGATACTTGAAAGAGATCTTTATAGCCCAGTGAAGAAATATCTTGAGAATAAGGGTTTTGAGGTCAAAGGTGAGGTAGAACATTGTGATGTTACTGCTGTAAAAGAAGATATACTCTTAATAGTTGAAATGAAGACAACTCTAAACCTTGATGTTATTTTGCAGGCTGCCATAAGACAGAGGATGGCTGACTATGTCTATATTGCAGTACCTAAAAAAGGCAAATTACTTTATACAAAACGCTGGAAAAACATTTGCTATTTATTAAGAAGGCTTGAGATAGGTCTCCTACTAGTTTGTTTTAAAACCAATTTGGTGTATGTAGAAGAAGCTTTATCATCTGAGACTTTTAATGTGGGTGTAAGTAAAAAAGTATGGGCAAAAAAAAGAAGAATGGTACTAAAAGAGTTTGCAGGAAGGAATGGGGATTATAATGTTGGAGGTAGTTGTGGTAAAAAAATAGTTACAGAATATAGAGAAAAGTCAATTCATATCGCAGCCTTATTAAAGAAAAATGGAGCTCTAACAATAAAAGAACTAAAACAAATTGGTACTGATCAGGAGAAAACTGCAAAAATCCTTCAAGATAATCACTATAATTGGTTTAATAGAATTTCAAGAGGGAAGTATGATCTTACAGAAAGGGGAGAAATTGAATTAAGTGAGTATAATGAACTTGTAGAATACTATCTTAAAGACCATTAAAAATCTTGGGTGCATATTTTTAATCACATTTTTATTACGGTACCAAAAAATCTTACTTTTAATGTACAAATCTTATAAAATTCTATATAATATTTTATATATGGATAACTATAATAAAAACTCAAATAATAATTTAATAAAGTTATTTATTTTTCTTTCTGTAGCACTGTTGTCTACTCTTTTAATAATGGCAGCCATAAGTTTGCTGGATTTACCTGATACAGGTGAAAGTGAAGGTGAAAATAACAGCCAAAGTGCATTAAATGACCAAAATGATGTGTGTGATTCTAGTAATCAAAAGGAAGAACAAAATAAAACCCAGGCTGAAGGTCAAAATGATAGCCAAAATGGAAATGATAATGAAGGACAAAATGGAAATCAGGATCTATTTCAAAATGATAACTGGAAAGAAGAGGCTCATGAACGAAAAGAGAGGTCATTAGAAGGGGATAGAGATCAAGGAGATTTTGAAACAGAAAGAGAAATGGGAGAATACTATCCCCAAGAAGGTGAAGGTAGAAGCACCCAACCTGACATGGGCAGATATGGTGAGGGGTTCCCTGATGACGCTCCTAATATTGATATATCAGGAAACTGGAACATGCCAGATACGCCATTTGATACTGGAGGTAGATCGTTAAAAATGAGCGGCGAAAAGCAGCCGCATATTCCTATGTTTGAAGTTATGGGAATACCTAGCTATCCTTTTTTGAAAGTATTAGTAATGGAAAATTACTCAAATAGTAGATGGATAGTGTCTCAAGAAGAAGCTGATGTTAAACTTATGCTTGGTATGGAAAAAGAGAGGAAGTTTTTACCTCAGTCACTAAAAATAAAACCTATTGAGCCATCAAGGGGTTATTTGCCTGTGCTTTCTGGAAATATAGTTTTGAAATATGATTATAGTTTGCTAAAATACAAAAATTCAGGTACTTATTTTTCAGATAATGTAATAAATGACTTTTATGAAATAGTATATGATACACCACCTACAATAGCACAACTGCAAAATACTCCAGTAGATAGTTCCTATTACTATGAGATGATATATACAGGAGAAATTGAACAAATAATTGATGATATTATACAAAACTCTAACAGTGATTATGAAGCTATTAAATATGTAGAAGAATATCTTACGAAAAACTATGTTTATAATAATTCTATTATAAATAATTATGGAAATATAGATGGAATAAAAGCCTTTCTCTTAAGTGAAACTAGAGAAGGAAACTATATGGATTTTATATCTGCATATACATTTATTTTAAGAGCACTTGGTATTCCCTGTAGATTAGTGGTGGGTTACAGAATCTATGATGACAAACCATATCAAATTGTGTATTCAGACCAAAAATATGTTTATCCAGAGATTAAATTTAAAGATTATGGATGGGTACCTTTTGATGTGTTTCCGAATTATCCCTTTTACACTCCTCCAGAGCCTACAATAACAGAGATAACATATGCTGATAGTACTGCAAAAAGAGGTACGAGCTTTACAGTTAGGGGGACTGTAACAGACATAAATGGCAATCTATTAGATGATATGCAGGTGTTAATATATGTAAAAGAAGATAAGGATACTCCAACTCTTTCTTATCAGAAAGCATATGTTGAGAATGGTTACTTTGAGATTGAGTGTGATATAATATCTGAAACAGGGACAGGAAGTTATCAGGTGGTGGCAGAACTGTTGGAAAATGACACGTACAGAACATCATCTAGTGATCCTGAATTAAAAGTGTATACTGATACCATTATAGAATTACACAGGGTAGATAGTTTACAGGGAAAAGCCATAGAAATAGAAGGAAGAATAATTGACAGCTATTCTAATGAGGGAGTCGAAGGACTTCTTATAAAAGTATTTTTAGATGAATCAGAGGATTCTTATGAGTTTATTTCACAGAAGGATGGAGAATTTTTAAAGCAATTAGACATAAATATAAATGATAATTCTTCACATGACAAAAACATTTTTTTTGCAAAAAGTTATTTAGTAAGTTATAGTGCGGAGTTTGAAGGTACGGAATTTTATAATCCTTCTAGCGTTTCAGGGACTGTAACTGTATGGAGATTAGTGCATAATAGAATTTTAATTGCTTTTATTATATTTCTATTGTTATTAATAGTGTGTGGCTATATTGTGTTTAGAAAAATAAGAAATTTGCCAAACCCACAAAATAACCAACCTATTCTTGATGGAGTGGGCAATGAGTTTTTTACAACAACTTTTAATAATAATTCTCGTTTTATAAAAACAGGAAGGAAGCTTAAATTTTTTATAGAATATCCTAATATAAAAGAAAAACTGCCTGATGTTTGGGGGGTAGATGATCAATTGATCGTAAGATTCTCAGATGAATATGGCAATAGTGATAAAACAGAAATTACTTTTCATAGGAAAGGGAAATATGCATTTAAGTTTATTTCAAATGAAGAAACTTTAATATCAAGACAAATAAGAATAGTTGTGTATAGAGAAGAAGTTATATCTATTGGTAACATATTTTTAAAAGATGTTTTAAATATTACACCGGAGATTAATTCAACTATGACACTAAGAGAAATCTTTGGTCTATTAAAAAGAAAGGCTCCAAAGGAAAAACATAACATCTTAGAAAGTATGTTTAACATCTTAGAAAAGGCTGTATACAGCAAAAGTGATATAGTAAGAGAGGATTATGAACTAATTTATGACATGATTGAAAACTATCGGCCTTATGATATGGAGGAATGAAATGTATCAAAGTAAAGCATTAGTAGGAGCGGAACCTATAAAAAAGCTTTTAATTTATCCTGCCCTTTTGTTATCTATAATGCTGATTTCAAGTTATTATTTTTTATTGCCTGAGTCCCGTTGGTATTCTTTTAGAGAAAGACTATATTTTTTAATATTTTCTACAGCAATAGTTTTTTTGTCTCTAAGTGTAAAAAGATTCATTATTTTTTTCCTTAGAGGAAAAACTGCCCAATTTATTGGAAATTCTGCTTTGGTTATTGGAAATGGTGTTGCAGCCTTTGTATTTTTATTTTTTGTTTCCCAAAATGAGAACTTAAAACTTGCAAGTGCAGGTGTAATAATGCTGACCCTATCCATTATAATTTATAGGCTTGCACAGTTTTACAAAACCAGTGTGTATGGGGAAAGTGTTATTATAGCAAGTTCTTACATTATTGCAGGATTATCTATAGAATTTATGTATAGTAGAATATGGCCTAAGGATTTAACAGAAGTTAGTGATAACATATCTATTAGAACTATTGTTATCTTATCATTTATTTCAATTGCCTTATTGCAAATTATATCTTTAATAGATGTGACAGGTAATGAAAAGTTGTGTAAAATATCTGTATGGTTTAAAACTAAGCATATATTTAAATTTTTTAGTACTTGTGGTATTTTATTTTTATTAACTTACGTGAGGAGGGGTTTTTTGGCTGATAAAATTATAGTAGAATGGATTTTTATATTTGTTGTTTTACTAATAGTGTTTACCATTATAATTATAAAACTTAACAGTGCTGTTAAATCAAAGCCTGATGAAATTTTAAAAAAGCATTTACAGAAGATAACGTTTGATAAAATTAAAGATATATCAAGTATTTCTGCCTATGTAAATGAGTTTATATCAACAGGTAAAAAAAGCGGATTAACTTCATACTTGCTTTATATGGCATATAGGGTGGGAATTCCCATACTTACAGCAAGTAAAATTATAGCACCTATTGTAGAATACAGAGACATTGATATAACTTCAATAACTTCAAGAAAAGAATATAAAGTATTAGAAGAAAGAAACAGGCAAAAAAGGACAATAGTAATTGAAAAAGTAACAAGCAATTTAGAGTTTTATGGAAGGGGGAGAACTTATGAACATAGATCAACTTCAGGGAATGTGCACAAAAACAATTAATGAGATTGAAAAGGTTTTTGTAACAGGAGACAATTCGGTTATAAAAAAAATTCTATGTAGTTTTTTAGCAGGAGGACATATACTTTTTGAAGACAATCCAGGCCTTGGAAAAACCTTACTTGTAAAAATATTAGCAAAAATAACTGGATGTGAATGGAAGAGGATTCAGTTTACTCCAGACTTGATGCCGTCGGATATTTTAGGAACAAAAATATGGAAAAGTTCATCGTCTGTCTTTGAGCTAGAAAAAGGACCTATATTTACAAATTTCCTTCTTGCCGATGAAATAAATAGAGCTATGCCAAAGACTCAATCTGCTTTGCTAGAAGCAATGGAAGAGAGGCAGGTTTCTATTGAAGGAACAACACATACATTAAAACCGCCTTTTATTGTTATGGCAACTCAAAATCCAATTGAGATGGAAGGAACTTATCCTCTTCCTGAGGCACAGATGGACAGGTTTATGATGAAGCTGTCACTTGGTTACTTAGATAATGATGAAATGGAATGTAAGGTTTTAAAAAGGAGAGTTTCCTGGAAAAAGGATGATCCAACAATTGATATGGATCCGGTAATAACAATGGAACAGATTTTAATGCTTCAAAAAGAAGTTGAGAAGATTTTTGTAGATGATAATATATTAATGTATATAACTCAAATAATAAGAAGGACCAGAGAAAACTCTAGTGTCAGACTTGGAGCAAGTCCAAGAGGCAGTTTGGCTCTTTTAAAGCTTTCACGTGCTCATGCCCTTATTAGTGGTAGGGATTATGTTGTGCCAGATGATGTGAAATTTGTGGCAGTAGATGCTTTAGCACATAGGGTGATACTTCATGTAGAGCATTTGCTAGAAGGAAGAATACCTACTGCAGTAATAAAGAGTATTGTAAACAAAATAGACGTTCCTTGTGATTACACTAGAGAAAATACAGGAGGATACTAATAATGCAGAAATATATTTCTGCCACAGGATCCCTATTTTTACTTATTTTAATCATAGGATTTCTTTTTGCAAATAACATATTAGTTATGATTTCAATTATTCCATTAATAGCACTTGCTTTTTCCTATTTTTTAAAAGTGCCGGGAGAAGTAAAGATAAAAAAAACTATTTTTAAAAACAGGGCAACTGTTGGAGAACTATTAGAAGTAAATTTAAAAATATTAATAGGATCAGGATATGGACCGGTAGAAATATGTGATGTTATTCCAGAGAATTTCGAATTAGTTGAGGGAAATAATTATAGTGTCATATGGAAAGGTAATAAGGTTGAAGAAACTGAAATATCATATAAAATAAAATGTACAACATCAGGAAATTATAAATTTAATATTACCAAGTGGAAATGTGGCCATCCTGTATGTAATTTTTGGGAAAGTGGACAGGTGGAAAACAATTTTTTTCTTGAGATTACACCGAGGCTTTTAGAACTTAAAAAAATAAGAGGTATCTCCACGGTAAGTAAGATTCCTATGCCACAAGGAGCTTTAGCAAGTATGGGAATGACAACTCAGGATTTTAAAGAAATACGCCTTTATTATCCTGGAGATCCATTTAAATTAATTAACTGGAAAGTAACTTCTAGAAATTTACTACGTGGTAATGTATGGCCTGTAGTAAATCAATTTGAAAAAGAGGGAAAAAAAACAGTTTGGATTTTTCTTGATACGTCAAAAGTAATGGGGTATGGGTCTAATGTTAAAAATGTGATAGAATATTCTGTTGAATCTGTTAATGGTCTAGCAGATTATTACTTAAAGCAGCAATGTAGTCTGGCCTTTGCAACTTACGGTGGCTCAAGAGATGTTTTAGTTACTCCAGGTTCAGGAAAACATCAGTATTATAGGGTATTAAAAGAATTAATAAAAATTAAGGATCAAAGAAGTAATAATGATAATTCATACAACTCCAATAAAACTCTGTATGATGAAGTTTACTCACTAAGAGGACATTTTCCAGGCGTGAGGCCTTTGTTTGTGATAATAACAAGATTTTGCAACAATAATTTTTATGATATACAAAAGTCAGTGAATGCTATGTCAGGATACACCACAAGGAATGGATTACTTCCAAGTATTGTGGTATTAAATATAGTAGGTTATGAATTAATGACAGAGAACAAATCAGAAAAACTTGCTTCAGAACTTCTTCAAGCAATGAATAAAATTATTTCAAATGAGCTGAGGAAAAAATGTATATGGATTGATTGGAATCCTGCTAAAGAGAGTCTGACAGCTGTACTTTTAAAACAGGTGGTGGAAGCTAGATGAAAATAAAAATACAAACAGTAGCTGTTTTAAGTACTATAGTTGCATATATTGTTTCATGTTTTCTGCTTTTTACCACTCCTTTTTATCAATCTTTACTTTATGGAGAGGGTGGCTTTATAAGAACTCTTTTTATAACACACTTATTAACCGGACTTTTTTTACTTGCTGCATATTACCTTAAAAGAAGTGTCCTAAAAGCCACATGTGCTTTATGTATAATTATCTGTTCTTTTGCTGTCTTACCGCATTCAAAATTGTTAATTGGATCAGATGAAATTGAAAAATATCTTTCAGTTGAGTTAACTGCCTTTGTATTTTTGTCAGTTATAATACTTGTAATGTTTGCTATACGATTAAATAAATATGCAAGGGATTGGAACAAGTGGTTTGATGAGACAGGAGATAAAGGTTACATTGATTTTATTATTAAGAACAGAATTAAACTTTACTCTGCATTTACTGCTTTAACAACAATAATTTGCCTCATTCTTATAGCTGTAGGATTTGCTGTTTTATATAGGGGGGCTTCTGTGCTATTTATTATATTAATTGCAGTTATTGGTTTAATGCTTTTAGCAGGTTGTGTCTTGTTTGTTTTAAGAAATATAAGATATTTAAATTCAGACCGCAAGGAGTGAGATAATGAAAAAACGTAAAACAATTGGAGTTATGATAAACGGTTTAGACGGAAACTATTTGACTTACTTTTGGATTATGGTAAAAAAGGCTGCTGAAAAGTTTGACTGTAATTTGATAGTTTATGAAGGAAGAGCTTTACAATATAATAAGGAGTCGAATGGTAAGCACTCAATTGTATATGGATTTGTTGATAAAAATAGAATTGATGGTCTGATAATGACAAGCTCTGCAATATTAAGTTTTGTAGATGAAAAAAATTATGATAAGTTTTGTAATAGGTATAAGGATATACCTAAAATATCGATAGGAAAAGTTATACCTTATGCTACTAGTTTGCTTATAAACAATAAAGAAGGTATGAGAAGTTTAATTAAGCATTTGATAGAGTTTCATAATTATAAAAAAATAGCATTTGTTAAGGGCCCAAAAAACAATCAAGATGCTATAGAAAGATATGAAGCATATGTTGAAGTACTTGAAGAAAGCAAAATTAGTATAGATAGTAGCCTGGTTTTTGAAGGGGACTTTATTTCAAGGACAGGATACGAACTAATGATAGAAATAATAAAAAAAGAAATTGAATATGATGTTATTGTATTTTCAAATGATGATATGGCATTAGGTGCCTTAAAAGCTCTAAAAGAAATGGAAGGAATAGTGAAATTTGATTATTCGAAGAAAAGTAGAATATGTGGTTTTGATGACTCATTTAATTCAAGTTTAACAACTCCAGCTCTTACAACAGTAAGACAGCCAATAGAAGAACTGTGCTATGCAGCTTTTGAGCTTCTTATTGATAAGATAAATGGAGAAAGTATTAAGGACATTGTTACCTTTCCTTCTGTTTTAGTAAAGAGAGAGTCATGTGGTTGTAAATATAAAGCAAAGTCTAATTTGTTTGAAGACAGTTATTTAAGACTTGTACCAACACTGCAAATTCATGAGAATATACAGACATATTCTTTAGAAGATCTTTATAATAAAGTTACAGGAATATTAAAGCTTTGTCATATAAGAAGGGGTTTTATTTCAACTTATGAAGATGGTATAATTATGTTTGATGACTCCTTTTTATTTAAAAGTTCTTATGATGTTCCAAAAAGATCTGAACTAAAATATGCCTTTTGTGATGGAGTAAAGCTTGATTTTATAGAAGAGGATATTAAGTATTTTAATACTAAAGATATAGTTCCTGACTGTTTTATACCTCATGATAGAAGATTTGTTTATCTTGTGAATCCTTTGTTTTTTAATACAGAACATTTTGGATTTTTATGTGTTGAAGTTGTAAATGATGATGTTCTAGAGTTTGAACCTTTAAGAGGGCAGGTTAGTAATTCACTAAAGGGCGCAATTATGCTAATGGAACGGGAAAAGATGGAGAAAGTACTACTTGAAAGTGAGCGATTAGCTTCATTAGGACAGTTAATTGGTGGTATTTCTCACAATCTTATGACACCAATAATGTCTATATCTGGAGTATGCACAGCTATGGAAGACTTGATAAATGAGTATAAAGAATCTTTAGATGACCCTGATGTAACAATTGAAGACCACCATGAGATTTCAAGAGAAATGAAAACGTGGATAGAAAGATTAAGAGAATTTAATTCCTATATGTCAACGGTTATAACAACTGTAAAAAGACAGGCAATTCAATTAAATTCAGAAATATCAAATGAATTTACAATAGATGAGTTTTTAAGTAAAGTTGATTTTGTAATTAATAATAATATTAAGTTTAATAAATGCAATTTTTCAATCAATACAAGTATTGATAAAAAAACACAGGTCAAAGGAGATTTGGCAAATTTAATACAAATAATTGACAATCTTATACTAAATGCAATTCAGTCATATGATGAAACAGATAAAAATGCTTATAGAGTAGATATGTTTTTGCATGTAGATGGAAATTACTTAGTTATTAAAGTAAGAGATTACGGAAGTGGAATAGCTCTTCAATATAAGGATAAAATATTTAAACATATGACAACATCAAAGGGAAAAGAGGGTACCGGACTAAGCTTACTTTTGTCTTATTCCACAATTAAAGGTAAATTTGGAGGAGAAATTTGGTTTGAGGATGCTGTAGGTGGAGGAACTGAATTTAACATATCCATACCATTAAAAAAGTAACTGTTTATTCTGAAAATACTTAACCTTTGGATTTTATGCCCCTGCAATTTGTTTGCTATGGCAAACATGCACATGCGAAGAGGCATTCACACTATAAATTTCATATTATGCTAATTAAATTTATGCTCATGAATGTCTAAATCTAAACATAGAAAAGGGAGTAGGTAGGTTGAAAAGATTTGGCAAATATTTAAAGAAATACTGGAAGGGAATGATCTTAGCACCTTTAATGATGATGATAGAGGTTTTAGCAGACATTTTACATCCTTTTATAATGGCTCAAATAGTAGATAATGGTATAACTACTGGTGACACTGTCTATATTGTTAGAATGGGATTTTTAATGCTCATATTGGTTATAGTTGGGGTAGGTGGAGGAATAGGTTGTACAGTTTTTGCTAGCAATGTTTCTCAAAGATTTGGAGCAGATGTAAGAATGGACGTATTTAAAAAAATTCAGTCTTTTTCCTTTTACAATTTAGATAAATATAAAACATCTTCGTTGATAACAAGGCTTACAAATGATGTAACACAACTGCAGCATGTTGTAATGATGATGCTAAGGATTATGGTACGAGCACCGCTTTTGTGCTTGGGAGGAATATTTATGGCATTTCGTATAAATGCAGGTTTAGCATCAATAATTATAATAATAATACCGGTACTTTTAATTACAATGTTTGTTCTTGTAAAAAAAGTATTACCTCTTTTTACAGCTGTTCAACAAAAACTAGACAGTTTAAACTCTGTAATTCGTGAGAATTTAACAGGTATAAGGGTTGTTAAAGCATTTGTAAGAAGTGACTATGAAAACAAAAGATTTGCTGATACAAATGATGAGTTTGTTCAAATTAGTATAAATGCATGGAGACGTATAGCACTTGCTATGCCAATATTGTTTTTTCTTATGAACATTACTGTATGTGCAGTAATATGGTTTGGTGCTTTTAAGGTTAATAGTGGTGATATGCAGATAGGTCAGGTTATGGCTTTTGTTAACTATATGGTACAGATATTATTTGCTTTGATGATGGTAGCATATGCTCTTATGATGATTTCAAGAGGAAAAGCATCTTTTACTAGAATAGGTGAAATACTAGGAGAACAAGTTTCCAATAAAAATGGAGATGTAATTACAGGTGTAACTATAGATAAGGGGAGTATTAGTTTTGAAAATGTATCTTTTACATACAAAGACTCAGAAACACCTGCTATTTCAAACATATCATTTTCGGCAAAATCAGGAGAAACTGTTGCTATCTTAGGAGCAACTGGGTCAGGAAAATCAACTCTTGTAAATCTTATACCCAGATTTTATGAAGTGACAGAGGGGCGTATTTTAATAGACAATAAGGATTCGAAGAATATTGATCTAGTTACCCTTAGAAAAGGTATCAGTATGGTGCTTCAAGAGACCATTCTCTTTTCAGGAACAATAATTGACAATATAAGATGGGGTAAAGAGGATGCATCAGAAGAAGAAGTTATTGAAGCAGCAAAAGCTGCTCAGGCATATGAATTTATATGTAAGTTCCCCCAGGGGTTTAATACAGTTTTAGGGCAAAGAGGGGTTAATGTTTCTGGAGGACAGAAACAGCGATTAGCTATAGCAAGAGCCATTATTAATAAACCTCCAATACTCATATTAGATGATAGTACCAGCGCAGTGGATACAGCAACGGAGCTTAAATTACAAACGGCATTGAAAGAAAACATAAAAAACACAACCTGTATAGTTATAGCACAACGCATTAGTACAGTTTTAGAAGCAGATAAAATAATAGTATTAGAGAATGGAAAAATAGTCAGTATGGGATCACATTTAGAACTGCTTAATAAAAGTGATGTTTATAGAGATATCTATCATTCACAACTAGGGGAGGAGGCAGTTTGATATGGCACATGAAAAACAAGGAATATCTGGAGGAAGACTAGGTAACAGATATACTAAAGGTTTAATTGGACCAAAAGAAAAGGCCAAAAATTCAAAAACCACAATAAAAAGGCTATGGGTTTATCTTAAAGGACAAAAGAAGGGATTATATTCAGTATTGTTAACAGTTTTAATGGCATCAGGACTTAATCTTGCAGGACCTTTCCTTATAGGAATGGCAATAGATACTATGATAGGTCAGGAAGAAGTTGATTTTAAAAGACTTTCAACAATTACTGTTATTTTATTAATGTCATATATTTTTGCAGCCCTTATGACATGGCTTCAAGTTCATATTATGGTTGGAGTGTCTCAAAATACTGTAAGAGAAATTAGAAAAGATTTATTTGCAAAAATGCAAACCCTTTCACTTAAATTTTTCAACAGTAAAACTCATGGAGAATTAATGAGTAGATTGACAAATGATGTAGAGAATATAAATAACAGCCTTAGTCAAAGTGTTGCTCAGGTTTTTACCAGTGTTATTACTATTATAGGAGCTTTGATATTAATGATGTGGTTTAGTCCACTTTTAACATTTCTAAGCCTTATTTCAATACCATTAGGCATGGTAGCAACAGCTAAAATAGCTAGCCATACCAGAAAACACTTCGCATCTCAACAAAAGGAGCTTGGTCAGCTAAATGGATTTGTAGAAGAGACTATATCTGGTCAAAAAGTTGTAAAAGCATTTGCAAGAGAACAAAAAGTTATTAAAGAATTTGCCAGCATAAATGAAAAATTAACATCAGTAGGTATACGTGCTCAAATCTTTTCTGGGATTATCATGCCTGTGATGCATGTTACAAGTAACCTGAGTTTTGCTATAATAGCAGGAGCAGGTGGATTTATGGCAGCAAGAGGAATAATAACGGTAGGAATTATTGCAAGTTTTATTAACTACTCAAGGCAGTTTACAAGACCATTAGCTGAAATAGCCAATCAATTTAATATGATGCAATCTGCTATTGCTGGAGCAGAGAGAGTATTTGAAACAATGGATGAAAAGTCAGAAAATTATGGTGAAAATTGTAAAATTTTAAAAGAGGTTGTAGGCGAAGTTATTTTTAAAGATGTCACCTTTGGATATGAAAAAGATGTTAATGTTTTAAAAAATGTTAATATAAAAGCTCTTCCAGGAGAGACAATTGCTTTAGTAGGACCTACAGGAGCAGGGAAAACTACAATAGTAAACTTATTAACTCGATTCTATGATATAAACAAGGGTACAATTATGATTGATAAAAAGGATATTAGAGAAATAGACAGAGAAAATTTGAGAAGATTTTTAGGAATTGTCCTTCAGGATACATATTTGTTTTCTTCTAGTATAAGGGAAAACATAAGATATGGTAAACTTGAAGCATCTGATGAGGAAGTTGAAGCAGCAGCTAAACTTGCAAATGCTCACTCTTTTATAAAAAAGCTTCCTTATGGATATGATACAAATATTTCAGAAGATGGGGGAAACATTAGCCAAGGACAGCGACAACTACTAACTATAGCTAGAGCAATATTGGCAGATCCTGCAATCTTGATACTGGACGAAGCTACAAGTAGTGTTGATACAAGAACAGAGATGTATATACAAGAAGCAATGCTAAAGCTTATGAAGGGAAGAACATGCTTCATAATTGCACATAGGTTAAGCACCATTAGGAATGCAAATCAGATACTTGTAATAAATGAGGGTGAAATAATTGAAAGAGGAAGTCATAGAGAGCTTCTAGATGCTAAAGGCTTTTATTATAAACTATACAATAACCAATTTAAACGCCAAGTGATGTAAAGTATAAGGAAAAAACAATAAAACTAACGGTTTATTCTTCCGATAAAATATGTGGATACTGAAATCTAACCGGAAGGAGAATACCGTTATGATTGATTTGAAAGAATTATTAAGAATGGGTGTTGAGAAAAAGGCATCAGATATACATATTACTGTTGGGAGAGCGCCTTCCTTTCGTATTAATGGACATATGGCTCCAATTGACGCGGAAGTCTTAACACCAGAAGATACTAGGCAATATGCAAGACACTGTCTGGATGATGAGAAATTTGATCAATTTATGTCAACAGGAGATGTGGATTGTTCAATGACCGTAGCTGGGGTGTCAAGGTTTCGTGTAAATGCTTTTTTTCAAAGAGGCTCAGTGGCAATGGTTTTTAGAGTGTTGTCATCTAATATACCTACTATTGAAACTCTCAATCTACCACCTGTAATTAAAGATCTATGTAGCATAAAAGAAGGATTGATACTTGTTACAGGGCCTACCGGAAGTGGTAAATCCACAACTATGGCATCAATAATAAACGAAATAAATCTAAATAAGGGTGGTCACATTCTTACATTAGAAGATCCTGTTGAGTATGTCTTTAAACACGAAAGGTGTATTGTAAATCAAAGAGAAATGGGACAAGATAGTAAAACTTATGCTAGTGCATTAAAAGCATCATTAAGAGAAGATCCTGATGTAATATTTATTGGTGAGATGAGAGATGTAGAGTCTATTAGTATAGCTGTTACAGCAGCAGAAACAGGACACCTTGTTCTTTCTACACTACATACTTTAGGTGCAGCAAAAACAATTGACAGACTTATTGATGTATTTCCTCCTTACCAGCAACAACAAATAAGAGTACAGGTTTCAAGTGCATTAAAAGCTGTTATTTCTCAAAGACTTCTTCCTGACATTGAGCATAAGGGAAGAGTGGCAGCTTTTGAGATTATGGTTGTTACACCAGCCATTAGCAATCTCATTAGAGAGGGAAAAGGTGCAGGAATCAATTCATGTATTCAGACAGGATTTAATAATGGGATGCAATTATTAGATAAGTCTATTGCTGATTTGGTTGAGCAAGGAAAAGTATCAAGAGAAGATGCATATGCTTATTGTGTAGATAAAGATGGTCTTAGAAGATATATAGGTTAAAAGACTCGGACAAGGGTGTGACAAGGTGACAAGGGAACTAAAGCTTTAAAACTTTAGTTCCCTTGTCATCTTTTTTATGTTATGCTAGTATAAACATATTTAGAGTATAAAAAAAGAACATACATAATTAAAGTGGAATATACTGAATTTAGGGAGTGGTGTTTTTGATCGAGCTTATTGAATTATTGAGATTTGCTGCTGAGCATAATGCATCAGATATGCATATTACAGTGGGGAGGGCACCTTCTTTTCGAATTAACGGAAAAATGAGAACAATTCCAGGAGATAAGTTGACCCAAGAGGATACAAAAAAGTATGCAAGAGAGTGTCTTGATAATGAAAAATATGATCAACTTATGAATATAGGAGAGGTTGATGATACAGTATCGTTTCCGGGTATATCTAGATTCAGAATAAATGTTTTTTTCCAAAAAGGCTTTATTGCAATGGTTTTTAGGGTTCTTCCTTCTACTATACCTACATTTGACGAATTAGGTCTTCCACCTGTAATTAAAGAAATTTGCAAAATTAGGGAAGGTTTAATTTTAGTAACAGGACCTACGGGAAGTGGAAAATCGACAACCATGGCATCAATAATAAATGAGATTAATAAGACCTATGATGGACATATATTAACTTTAGAAGATCCTATTGAGTATGTTTTTAACCATGAGAGATGTATTGTTAATCAAAGGGAGATAGGAAAAGACAGCAAATCCTATACAAATGCTTTAAGATCTTCATTCAGGGAAGATCCTGATGTTGTGTTTATAGGTGAAATGAGGGATGTTGAGTCAATTGGTATAGCAGTTACAGCAGCAGAAACAGGTAACCTAGTGCTTTCAACTCTACATACACTTGGAGGAGCAAAAACTATAGATCGCTTAATTGATGTGTTTCCCACCACCCAGCAGCAGCAGGTAAAAACTCAAATATCAGGCGCATTAAAAGCCGTAATTTCGCAAAGGCTCATTCCAAAGGCTGACAAAACAGGTAGGGTTGCAGCTTTTGAAATAATGATGGTAACTCCTGCAATTAGTAATCTTATTAGAGAAGGGAGAGCATCAGGTATAAACTCCTGCATACAAACAGGAGCATCATTTGGAATGCAGCTTTTAGACAAATCTATAGCAGACTTATATAATAAAAAAATAATTACTAAAGAAGATGCTTATCAATATTGCTCTGACAAGGAAGCAATAAGAAGATATATAGATTAGACATTTTCTCCGTAGTTTTTGTTTTAAAAAAGCATTAGACGGGTAAATAAAAAACATAATTAATGTTAATTATAATCCGCTTTCAGCAAGAAATACGGGAGATGATAGTATGAAAAAATGGTGGGAATGTCCAAAATGTAAAAGTTATAAGATGGTTGAAGAAAATTGTAGTTGTGTAAGATGTCCTGAATGTGGAGTTTTCTTTGATGAAAAAAGTAATGAAATTAGCGTAAATGTTTCATTATATGACCTAAACCCCTTAGATAGAAAATGTGATTTAAATTAATGTAATTTGTATCACTTCTAATTAAGAACAGGTATTTTAATAAAAAATGCCTGTTCTTTAATGTATATCAGCTTAAAATTTTTTTAAAAATGAATTTCCACTCACATTGCAGCAATTATTTGGATATGATATAATTTATAAAAAGTGTCGAAAACTATCGTTTTGGGGGATTAAGCATGAAAATTAATAAATACAGGCTGGCAAAGCCAATAAATATGATAAACACCCTTTTAGTGATTCTAGTTCTAATATTTCTGATAGTTTCAAGATCGTGGGCACGTATAATATTTAATGTTGGTATTTTAGCAAATTGTCTTTTCTATCTTTTCTTATTTATGAAAACCCCAAAAAATAAAATTATTATTGTATTAGGCATTGTAATTGCTTCACAGGTTGCAATATTAAATTTAGATGGTATGGCAAAAAATATGCTTTTTGAAAAAGGGCCTTTTGTATATAAAAATGATATGAAGGATATTATTTACATACTTGAAAAGGAAGGTTTATATGACTCATTTATTGATAATGAGCATTATATTAGTGTTAGAGATAATTTACTTAGCAAAAGACTTTTTATTAAAAAGAGTGACATAGATAAGTATTTTAAAGAAGCTATATTATTAAGTAAAAAAAATGAAATGTCTTACTCATATATTAAAATAATAGATAATAAAGTTAAAGAAGCAAAAACATCTGAGAGTTTAGAGAGTACTGATAATATTTTTATTGATTCAAGTGAAGGAACGTTTGAATATATTAAGATAAATAAATTTACAGATGATGAAGTATTACAATTTAAAAAAAGATTAAGTGAAAGTACAAATAAAAATCTGGTTATTGATTTACGAGGAAACTCAGGTGGTAAAGAAAGTGCGCTAGTAGATATTGCTTCAAGACTTCTTCCTAAAGGACAAGAAATTCATACATCCCATTATAGATACTCTAAAAGAACCTATTTTTCTAAGGGCAGTAATTTTGATTTTGAAAATCTATTTTTTCTTGTAGATAGTTTAACTGCCTCTAGTGCAGAAATTTTACCACTATCTTTAAAAAACTATGATGATGAGAGAGTTAAAATAATAGGTAATGAAACATATGGGAAAAATGTTGGACAGAGTGTATCAAAATATTTTAGAAGTGGTATTGAAATTGTAGTTGTAACATCAAAATGGACTGTATCAGAAAGTGACATATATACCCTTTATGAATACATAGAAATTGATAGTGGTGGAAATATATTTGAAAATGATCAGGATTATTTTGATTTTATAATGTCATTTTTCATAGAATGATTCTGAATACTATACTGTAAATTCGGTAATTATTTCAAGCAAGTACCTTCTGAAAATTGTATAGTCTAATGAGTCTATATTTCCGTCACCATTAACATCAGCTGCCTCCAACCCGTACTCGTAATCGAAACTACTAATAACTCCAAGGATATATCTTCTTAACAATACTAAATCAATTGAGTTTATTTCTCCGTCGCCGTTTATATCACCAACTATAAAATCTTCATCTGGAGTCGTAGCATAATCGATAGAAAACGAAAGACTGTTCACTTTAGCTATTCCTTTGCTTCTAAATCCCTCTACTAAAAATGAGACATCATTCATATTCCACATATCCATCCCCAAACTCTCCCAGGCTTTAAAGTGCTCAATGACAGATACCCTTCCACTTGTTCTTTTCGAGTTGCGGACACTAAAATAAATGTAATTAGTAACTAGTCCAACTACAGTATTAGGATTCTGATGTCGAATTACCCTATATACATCATATGTAGCATCATCAACAGTAATTGTTCCCATGAACGTTCCTACTGATTTCCAATCATCCCAACTTTCAATTATATAATATTCTAATATTCTATTTGGATTAACTTGTTGTATTCCATATACAGCCAAATACGAATAACCCTCTGGCTGATAGTCACAATCGAAGTCAACGGTTATGTTCTCAATCTCCTTGTAAGTGCTCTCAATATCAAAAGACTTACCTTTTCGGAAGAATGCATTATTTATATCATTCCACTCACAACTAAATATACCTCCACCGCCGATAGTCATAGTTGTACTGCCTATATCCTTCCATAGTTCATAATAGTAGTCATCAACAAATGCATAACCTGAAGATGTAATGTCCATGGAATTCTTTTTTATAAAGTCTTTAAACATTATGCCGTTTTTGAATTCTACTCCTTTTTCTGATTGGTTTTTATTTTCTAATATATTAAACATTGACATGTCTGGGGTTTGAAAAGTAACTTTTTGCTCTGTTTCTCCACTTAATATTACTTTATGGCTTCCTCTTGCATAAAAATTATTTCTTGAATTAGAACTTTTATTGTCTCTTTGTTCAAAATCCCCTTTTATTTCCATTGCACCTGCCGTTAAATTCCAATAATGATTATTTACTGAATAGGTTTTAAAGCTTCCCCCTACGAACACTCTGTCTTTCTCATTTGTCATTGTTAAATATGCATTTACATAATTATCCTCACCTCCTATTATATAGTCTCCTCCAACTTCTAAAGACCCTCCATTTATATTAACTGTTCCTCCGCTTTGTATTAAATTCCCTGAAATATTTAGATTATGTCCATTTAAATTTATTGTTCCTGCTTTTAAAATTATTTCTCCACTATATTCATTATCTCTATTTAAAAACCAAACTGTTGTCCTTATAGGTATAGACGTTGCTGCTTTGTAATCATTTGTTATCAAGTCGTTTAATGGTATGTCGCTTTTAAATTCTACATCTTTTTCTGATTGGTTTTTTATTTCTAATATGTTAAATGTTGATCTGGAAGGGGTTTGAAAAGTTACTTTTTGTTCTCCTTCTCCACTTAGTATTACTTTATGGCTTCCGCGTGCATAAAATTGCATACCTGAATTACTATCATTGTCTTTATGTTCGAAATCTCCTCTAATTTCCATCTCTCCTGCTCTTAAATTCCAATCAAAATTAAATCTTGAGTAAATTTTAAAGCTTCCACCTATTAAAACTCTATCTTTTTCATTTGTCATTATTAAACTTCCATATACATAGTTATTCTCATTTCCTATTCTATAGTCTCCATCTACTTCTAATTTACCTCCATATATATTAACTGTTCCCCCATTTTGTATTAAGTCTCCCTGTACCTTTAAAGTGTGTCCATCTAAGATTAAAACACCTGCTGTTATTTCTAAATTACCTGTTACCAATTTGTCTTCACGTAATAATACATCTGCATTAATAACTTCTTGTGAAATAGAAGCTTCTGTCAAACATACACTCAAAACCATAATCAGTGCTAAAACTCCAAAAAATGCAATACCTTTTCTTAATTTACTCATGACAAATCCCCCCTAAATTATTATTTTGCTATAACCACACAAATTATAATATTGAGTATTTTGCAATTATATTTTTAAATTCTGTAGTTTAAACTTTATTAATAAGATTATTATTTTGATATGATATGTAATAGAATCAATTTGTAATAGTTATCTAATGTTTTCATAATAATTATATCACATCATATAACTATTTCAATAATTTTTCATATATTTAAATAACATGTATAGTTTATATTATGTACACTCTATTGCATAACAAATAAGTATATTTATAGTGAGAAACCCACCAAGTATTTTTTTTATTTTAATTTACTTTGGTGGGTTAGTTTATTTTTTACTTATGGTATGTTTTAAAGACTTCCCTTTGCAGTAACCTCCCTATAAGACGTTTTAATATTACTTCTAGAATCCCTATAATAATATAAGTTCTTGCGTACCAGCTCAAATGCAAAACGTATCATGAGATAATTTATGCAATATTACAAATAAACCATAGGGAAGTGGTACAAATGGAGTGCATAACTAAGCTTAAGCTAGTAGCTGAGGCTGCCGCATATAACCTGTTAAGGTATTTAAATTCGGTTTTAACCAATTTGGGTGGTACCGCGGACAAAGTTAATTTTATCATTGACAAAGTTTACTTAATCATTATAAAATAAACTTATAGTCTAAATTGTATTTTAAAATTAATATAGAGGTGTTATTTTAATTAATTTTTCTTTTGATCAATTCTTAGGGACTACCTTTGTTACATGTTTGTTTCTTATGTGTTGCATATTTTAATATATATTTAATTCATACAAAAAAATATAAAGATACTTTTTTAGTGTGTTTGCCGCACATTTTTATTTATTTAATTTTAGGAGGTATTAGTATATGAAAAATTATTTTATGAAAGTATTGGTATTGGTAGTAACTGTCATAATGTTGCTAAGTGTAGTACCAGTATCTGCAGAATCTGAATTTTGCGAAAGTGGTCTCTTATTTGATTACACAATTGACTTGTCACAACTAGATGATGAATTTATTGAAGATGAAGATGACGAGTTTAGTGCTTTACAAGCTAATTTTAGTCAAACGGGGCCTTATAGAACCACATCTATGCGTTCAGGAAGTCACACCATTTTTTATCCTCAAAATCTTGGAGCAAATGGAGTTAAACATCCGATAATAGCATGGGGAAATGGAACGGGTGCAACTCCCTCATCTTATACAGGTATATTAAATCATCTTGCATCATATGGTTTTGTTGTAGTTGCAGCTAATACTACACAAGCTGGAAGTGGCAGAGAAATGATTCAAGGTATAGATCTTATGATTTCTGAAAATAGAAACTCCAGAAGCACTTTTTATAATAAATTAGATACGGCAGCTATTGGTGTTTCGGGTCACTCCCAAGGAGGAATAGGTGCTGTTGCAGCTTCTATGAGTGATTCGCGTATAGTGTGCTCACTTCCTATTATGGGAACTAAAACACGTTCTGGTAGTGTTAGAACACCTACGTTTGCTCTTGCAGGGGCTAATGATAGAATAGTTACTCCAAGAATGGTTAGATCTATTTACACTAGTTGTACTGGAACTGCAATTTATGCAGAGCTTAGAGGAGCAGGTCATATGGTTCCTTCAGGACGCTCACCTTCAAGAGATATTCTTAATTATACAGTAGCATGGTTTAGGCTATATTTGATGAACGACACATCACAATACGATACTTTCTTCAATAGTAGAAGTGGAATACAAGCAGATTCAAGGTGGACAAATGTGCAAGTAAAAAATGCTCCTAGGGTACCTACCGATCCAATTGTTACTCCAACACCTACTGATCCAATTGTTACTCCAGCACCTACTGATCCATCTCCAGAAAGAAATAATTGGTGGACGAGGTATAGATTTATACGACTAAGACGTTAATAGTGCTGTTTTATTAGGTAATTATAAAAATTTGTTTTAAAAATGTGCGGCTAATATAATTTAATAATACTATTTCTAAGGACTCTAGTAAAAGTTTTAATAAGATGTAATTTATTGCTTTAAGAGTCCTTAGATTTTAATTATTTAATTTTCAAAAGTTTTTCTTATATATATTACAGGGGAAGCTTTCACTGAGATAAACAGAAAAACTATATCTTCTCAAAAAGCGTCTTAGAACCCTTACGCTATAAGACTTTTAATGTAAAAGTGCTAAATAAACAATCTTTTTGAGATAAACAAATATAGATAAATATTTTATGTATTTTTATGTGGAGGTGTATTGTATGAAACGTATATTGTCAATTATAATTGCTTTTATTATAGCAATTAGTATTTTAGGGGTTTTTCCAGCTAAAATCCAGGGCGCTAATCAAGATTCTCTAATTAACTATATAGAAGGACAATTGGTTGTTTCTATTGAAAAAGACTATGATTTTTCTATACAAAGTACTTGTGAAATTATAAATGATCAAGTGTCTGTAATGGAAACTAATGGATTTAAAGTTATTGATTCTATTTTAGATTCTTACATTGAATTTGGAAGCCAAAGTTTTGACGGTGTTGGTTTTTCAGTGCAAAATTATGATAATAGTTTTACTAATCAAATAATAGAAGATATGGGATATGTATCTCTTGTTGAGTATTCAAAAGAGTATGAGTCTTTAGAAAAAGCAATAGATAAACTACGAACTACACTTGAGCAAAATGGATTAAAAGTAAAGTATGTTGAGCCAAATTATGTTGTTGAAGCTTTCGAAGATTTTACAATTAGTATGCATAGAAATCAAAGATGGCATTATAATATGATAAATGCCCCTTCAGCCTGGACTATTACAACAGGATCAAGAGATGTGAGAATTGCTGTTTTAGATACTGGAATTGACCACAACCACCAAAACTTAAGAAATATTGTAGACACTAGCCTTGGTGCATCCTATGTTGGAGGTAATACCATGGATGTTAGAGGTCATGGTACACATGTCGCAGGAACAATAGCTAGTTATGGAAGTGTTTCTGGAGTTGCAGACAATATAACACTAATACCAGTTAAAGTTTTAGGAGATAATGGACGTGGTACTTCTTATGCAGTTCAACAAGGAATATTATACGCTTCAAGTATTAATGCAGATGTTATAAATATGTCTCTTGGAGGATTTGGTTTTTCTTCAGGTATGAATAATGCATGTCAGGTAGCTGCTGCTAGAGGTAGTGTTTTAGTTGCTGCATCTGGAAACGACGGTAGATCATCTATAGCATATCCTGCTGCCTATAGCAGTGTTATTTCAGTTGGTGCAGTTAATTCTAACAGACAAAGAGCTAATTTCTCTAATTATGGAGATGGTTTAGACCTCATGGCGCCTGGAGTAAGTATTTATAGCACCACTCCAGGAAATGGTTATTCGTCTTATTCTGGAACGTCAATGGCAGCTCCGCATGTTGCAGGTGTTGTGGGATTAATGAGATCAGTCAATAAAAATATTACTGTAAACACTATAAGAAGTATTCTTACAAGCACTGCTCAAAACGCTGGAAGTAGAACATATTTTGGACACGGTATTGTTGATGCTTACGCTGCAGTAATACAATCAGGAGGTTCTATTCCTGAACCATCTTCAACTAAAACAACACTTACAACTGACAAAACTATTTATAATCGTGGTGATACAGTTAGTTCAACAGCTCTTATAACAGATCAAACAGGAAAACTCCTTCAAGGTGCTACAGTAAGATTTACATTTACTAGACCAAATAACACTAGTTTCAATCAAACAGCCACGACAAACTCATCAGGAGTAGCAACACTAAGTATACCTTCAACATCTTCTACTGCATTTGGGACATATACAATTAGGGCAGACACTTCACTAAGTGGATATGAATCTAGTTTTGCTACTACCACAATTAGATTTGAAGAATCAACTTTAATAGCTCACTATAAATTTGATGAGCTTAATGGTACTAATGCTCAAGATTCAACAGGAATTAGCGGAAATGCAACACTTGCAAACGGTGCAATTTTAGTTTCAGGTTTACAGGGGAATTCAGTAAAGCTAAATGGTGCAAATGAATATGTCCAGTTGCCCAATGGAATTGTTAGAAATGTTTCTGACTTTACAATTTCAAAATGGGTTAAACTTGATTCTTTAAATGCATGGCAAAGAATTTTTGATTTTGGTAATAATACCGATGTCAATATGTTTCTAACTCCTTCCTCATCAGCTGGAAATTTAAGATTTGCAATAAAAAATGGTGGTTCTGAGCAGAGAATCAATGGACCTTCAAGTATTCCAACAGGTAGATGGGTTCACGTTGCAGTAACTCTTTCTAATAGTACAGGTATTTTATACGTAGATGGAAGAGAAGTAGGAAGAAATAGCAATATTACAATTAAACCTAGTGATTTAGGTACTACAAGTAATAATTATATAGGTAAATCACAGTATCAAGATCCTTATCTTAATGGTCAGATAGATGATTTTAGAATATACAACTATGCATTAGAAGCTGCTGAAATAATTGATCTTGCAAACGTTAATATTTCTGCTCCTGCTTTTATTACAGGAGACTTAAATGGAGATGATCGCATTGATTCTACAGATATTGTGTTATTGAGGAGATATATTTTAGGAATTATAAATGAATTCCCTTACCCAGAGGGAATAAATGCGGCAGATGTTAACGCTGATGGAGTAATAGACTCTTCAGACTATATTCTACTAAGAAGATACTTGCTTGGCTTGATAACTGAATTTCCATAAAAATAGTATTGTTTCAGTCAAACTGCTACATTGAAAGGGATGCTGTTTCATGAGTTATGGACAGCATCTTTTTATATTGATATATAATGTTAGTTATTTGCTTTGTAAATTGCAAATTATACTAATTGAAGGTTATAATATAAATTAGGTAACAGATTACATCTATGCTGTTTATTATTTTTATGGTTATAATAGTGATAGAGTATGTAAATTCTGTGGAGGTCTAATAATAGTAACAGGAGAGTATATGTATCTAGAAAACACTATATGATTGACCCAAGTAAAAAAATGGATAAAATTATAGAACTTATTGAGAAGGTAAAGGTGATGTAGAAACTTTTCATATATGTTTGAGGATTTAATAGAAAAGACATTAAGTTATTTTGACCCAACAGGAAAAGAACCAGAAATGTTTTATCATGCCTTTGTATTAGGAATGCTTGTACACTTAAACAATAGATATGAAATATGCTCAAACAGAGAGAGTGGTTATGGAAGATATGATGTAATGGTATTTCCTTTAGATCGATCAAGTGATACAAAATCACTTATAATTGAGTTTAAAAAAGTAAACAAAAAGGCAAAAGAAAACATGGAAATTGTTTTAGAGAAAGCTATTAGGCAAATAGAAGAAATGAAATATGAAACAGAACTTATTAAAAAGGGGATAAAAAAAGAGAATATAATAAAGCTAGCCATTGCTTTTGATGGAAAAGAAGTTGAAATAAAATCAAGTGTTGAAGCTTAAGGAGAAAAATTCAATAAAGTATTTTTTGGAGGATAAAAATGAAATCAGTATTTGATGTTATAAAAAAGAGATATTCAGCTAGAAATTATAGTAGCAAAACTATAGAAAAAGATATGATCAAAAAACTCAAAGATTTCTTAGATCAAAACAGAAAAGGTCCACTTGGCAGTGAAGTTAGATTTGATATTATTGATGCAACAGATTACGAACATACTGAATTGAAAAAGTTTGGAGTATACGGATTAATAAAGGGACCTCGCGTTTTTATTGCTGGAGTGGTAAAAAGAAGCGAAATAGCCATGGAGGACTTTGGATACTGTATGGAAAAGAATATACTTTTTGCTACAGACATTGGTTTTGGTACCTGCTGGCTAGGCGGCTCATTAAGTAGAAGTACCTTTGCTCAAAAAATGAATGTTTTAGAGGATGAACTTCTACCTGCCGTTACACCTATAGGATATACTGAAGAGAAAAAGACATTGAGGGAAAACTTTATTAGGATGATAGTTGGTGCAAAAAATAGAAAGAACCCTAAAGATCTGTTCTTAGATAATTCAATCAATACACCACTTGACTTAGATTCATGTGGAAAATATTCTAAAGTACTTGAAGCAGTTAGGTTAGCTCCTTCAGCAACTAATAAGCAACCATGGAGGATAATAAAGGATGCAGGCAATACATACCACTTATTTATGAAAGAGAATATTGCTTACAATAAAGCTTTGGGAGATATTAAAGTTCAAAATATTGATATGGGTATTGCAATGTGCCATTTTGAACTTGTTGCTATTGAATTAGGATTAAGAGGTGCTTGGGAAATAAAGAATCCATCACTTGAGCCAGGAGATTTGAAATATATTGTTAGCTGGGTGGGGTAAAACAGAAAGATGCTTCATTTCGTGATATCTAAAATGATCTTTTTTCATAGTATTCATTAAGCTTATTATTACAGTAAGGAATAATCTAATTGATGTCATTTGTATTTACTTTCGAGATTCTCAAGGGTCATTTGCAATACCTGATGAAGATATAATTAGATTATCTGATGATCTCTCTGTTAATAACTATATAGGTGAATATGATTACATTTTTAACCCTGAAAATCCAAGGAAATTAAGTTTTTTAAACAATCTATATTCTGAAATTATTATTAATATAGATATTTCAAGGAAAAAGTTTCGTATAATCTGGGCAAGATCGATACATAAAATCTACCATGTAGATCCTATTGGAGTGTATACATTATAACGGAAACATAAGCAATCCTAACCCGAAAGAAAATAGATTTATAATAATTGATAAAAACAAAAGCTTTATTGAGTCTTTATTTAAAACATAAAAAAGTAGTTTCCACTCTATTAATACTACCATAAATTCAAGAATACTTACTATAATGAAATTTAAGTATCCTAAATTATTAATTATTAAAATAATTAAATTTAAACAAGGGTTTGTTATTACGTTTATCAAGGTTATTGTTAGCAAATATTTCCTAAGTCTGTAACCAAATATAAAACTTATAAAACATTCAATAAGTACTGTTAAAATTAAAGCAATTAAAAAATTAATCAGAATTTTTGTTATCATTTTTCTTTAAAGAACCTTTTTTTATTTTTTTGAGCAGATAAAATGAAATCACAATGATAACTGCAACAACAAAAACTAATAAAACTATTACTGGTTTGGTTATAGGCTCATGTATAGTAGGATCATGTATAGTAGGCTCAAATACTAAATCAGCATTTACAACTTGTGTATTTACAACTTTCATAAATAATAATGCAGCTACACATAACAAATATAATTTTTTTTTCTTCATAACTAAAACTCCTTTTAAATAGTATTTAACATCTATTCTTTAGTATAAATAGCCTTACTGATAAGTGGTATTTTAGAAAAATAAAGTTTAAATCCAAAGTATAAAATACTAGCAGATGTTAAAACTAGTATAAAATACATGTACTCGTTTTTGAAAAATAAATCTATTTTAAACAAAACTGGTAAAAATCCTACTATAAGTGCAAGAGTTGTAAGTCCAAAAGCAAATCCTGTTCTTCCGGGTAGCATGTTTGATATAACAGCAAGAGTAACAGGCATTGACATATTAAACATAAACAAAGCAATAAGTGACAATACAGAGTAGTTATAACCAAATGAAAGCAAAGGTGCAGATACGAGAAGACCAAACATTGTGACTTTCATCCAACCGAATTTATCAGCAAAAATACCGCCTAATGCTTTGCCTGATGCTACACATAATGTTAAACTAAGAAGTAAAAAAAGTTACCTTTCCAAGGAAAGTCAATTATTAAACCCATAAACGCTCTAATCGAAATTGATAAAAGAAATAATATAATAATTATTTCATAATTAGAAATGTTCATGTTTGTTTTTTGACTATAATTGATGGTGGGAGATTTTTAATATAATTGTAACCGAAATGGCTAAAAGAACTATAAATATCCAGGGCAAAAAAAATCCATTTCTTGAAAGTTGAGCACCTATAAAAAGACCAATAGCACCGGGAGCTACATAAATACCAGGGAAGGATGCTTTTTCTAAGTTTAAGTTTAAACACACAACGCCTCCTCCAACATGAAACAAGGCATTTCCTATACCTATAAAACATATTGCAATAAAAGGAATTGATACTGATATTATTCCAATTGCTGTTAGTATACACCCCAAAGCTGCAAAAATACGAGGATTTTTCAATTTATCTAAAATATATCCCAAAGGTGCTTGGAAAGCAAAGGCCAAAACATTATACAATACAATCAAAGTAAGCATATAGCTAGGATTTAACTGATTTAGTTTAACAAAATAAAAAATTACAGCCGCACAAGATGCATCAACTAGAGCATGAATTATGCTGTAGGCAGTAAGATTAATTGCTTTATTGATCTTTGAAAGTTTTTGAACGCACATAGTAAGTTCGACTGCCATATTCATTAGCACCTCCATATATAAAAAATAAATATATTTATTAAGCATATTATAACAATAGATTTTATATATTTCAATTATAACTTATGGGGGCTTATGGAGGATGCATATAATAAAAGTGTTAATAGCTACTTATTACAAAATGAAAGTAGGAGCTAATTCAGCTAGAAGAATCACAAACCATATTCTTGACGCTATTTAAAAAGTATCTGGTTTTCCTGAAAGGGGAATGGTTACACCTGTCAAGATGATTGCCTGTTAGTATATTAGTATATTCATAAGCTTTGCTATATATTAATAGTATGATAAAATAATAGTAAGATTAGTTTAGCTAAAGGGGTTTTTATAATGAAAAATATAATGGCAGTTATTATGATTACATTAACTGTGTTTTTGTTTTTTAATACAGCTTATGCAGATATGGGACCAAAAGATGAGTTGAAAGTATATGTGGAAAATTCACCAGATGAATTATATTACTTAGATTTACTTACACAAGATACAAGGGAATATGATAATTTTATAAGAGATGAAAAACGTGAATCTTTTAATCAAGAGATGCTAGATTTACTATACAGCCATGAAGATGAGGGATGGAAACCAGCCTTTGTTGAAGGAACAGGAGTTCCTATGTGGGGGAACCTTATAGGTGAGCAAAAGGGAGATAAAATGCTGCATACATTTGGATATGTAGGTGTACCTGATACTTACCGCATTATAATTGTCACAGAGAGTGGAGAAGTATCAGTATCTGATGTATATACACGAAAAGCAATGCAAAGCAGTATAACTTATGATTATACTACTGGAGATGTAACTGAACCTATCGTTTGGATAAGTTACATAATACAGTTTCTTACAACATGCATACCAACTCTTATAATTGAAGGATTTATATTAATTTTATTTGGATTTAAACTCAAAGAAAATTGGAAAGTTTTCTTAACTGTAAATTTGATTACGCAGGTGGCATTAACAGCTATTTTAGGCACCACTTTAATAAAATCTGGGCCTATAACTGCTTATATTATCCAATTTCCTGTTGAATTAGGAATTATATTATTTGAATCTATATTGTTTGCTAGATTTCTTAAAGGAAAAAGTAAAAGCCGAAGATATGTATATGGTTTGGTTGCAAACCTTGCCAGCTGGGGTGTGGGATTTTTCTTAATTAGTTATCAGTATCAGCTTTTATTAATGCTATTACAAGCGAACCAGAACTATTAATACAAAGCTTTTTAGTTGAATGATTATTATAAGTATGTAGATTATTATAACTAATTATGGTATTGTGTATATAAGAATTAGATATAAGCTTTTATTAATTCGTTTAAGGAAGGGTATTAATGAAGAAAAAAGCATGTGCTGTTTTTAATATAATTGCACTATTGATATCATTAATAATACGGTTATTTATAATTAGTTACTTTGGAAGGTTTTTAATTCAAGCCATTTGCGTGAATTATCTTCAAGATATGACAGCTGAGGTATTGGCAGAAGATAGGGATTTTCGTTTTAATAGAGACGGAAGGATAAAATATAGACATTTATCTGATCAATTAAAAGAATATGTTACAAAAGAAGAGTTTAATAGTATTAAGACATGGTATGATGCATATAATGTATTTGTAGAAGGTGTAGATGAAACACATTCTTACTTTTCTGAGGGTTATAAATCCAGTCGTGCAAGTTGGAGATTTCCAGGAATGCGAGTTAATTTTGTAGATACCTTTTGGGGGATGAAAATTGACTATATATACATAGACCCCAGTTATGTAGATTTATTGAATAATTTAAACGAAGATGAATAAGACTCATATCCCAGTTTTTTAAATTTTATGTATGATTTAAGTGAAAATAATAAGTGAACTCGTTTAGCTAAAGCTAAACATCGAGGCTTCAGGTGGAGACTTAGAATCAGGAGATGCTAAATTTACTTTACAGTTATAAAGATGAGGGATGGAAACCAGCCTTTAAAAATCATGCCAAACAAAAAAGTATATATATACTCTGATATTGATAGATTAAGTCTAGCGTTAAAGCTTATATTTAAAATAAAGGAAAATAACACTAAAATGTTCTTTTTTCATAGTATTCAGTAAGCTTATTATTGCAGTGAGAGATAATCCAATTAATGTCCTCTTTAGTTAGTTTTTTAAAAATATATCTATTAAACTCAATGTATTCAATTTCCTTACATCTATCCATGAAACGCATATCTTGAAACCGCTTGAAGGGATTTGAAAATATATTGCGTTCAACATCTTTTCTTGTGAAATTATCTTTACAATATATACTGCTTTTCTTTTCTGCAACAAGTCCTTTTTCTTTTCGCTCGTTATAAAAGTCAATAAAATAATCAACAATATCTTCAACCCTGACTTTCCCGTTAGAATCCACATGATCAAACATTGCCTTTAGTAAAACAGGTTTATATGAATAAGACATATCCATTGTTTTAATCATACTTATGAACTTTTCTTTCATATTTGCAGCAGTGATTAAGTCCCAGCCATATTCTTTTGAATATTTTTGTATAGTTTCTTGATAGAAATATTTAAAGCTTTTATTGTTTCCTAAAGGTACCTCCATATCAGGTTCGATCTTTCCTTCTTTTATATATCTATTAATTGTTTCAGATTGAACATCAACCATTCGGACAAACTCAAGTTGGGATATCATATCTTTTGCTTTATCATGCCAATTAAATAAATCAATTAATTCATAATCAATAACATCAATTGGAAAGTCCAGATATACTGATGGCTTTTCACCTCTTCTAAATAAATCCTTGTCAAACTTTTTCTTTTTATCTGAAGCTAATACATATTCACCAGGACAATATTCATTAATATTAAAAACTCTATGTAAAGAGTAAGGCATATTAAAAAGTCCTGCATTGTCTATAAAATCAAATACCATAACATATTCTTTATTAGGAGCCTTACGCATTCCTCTTCCCAACTGTTGAAGGTAAAGAGTTTTTGACATAGTGGGTCTTGCCATAAATAATACTTCTGTTGATGGGCTATCCCAGCCTTCATTTAAGAGGTCGCAGGCACAAATCACTTTTATATTACCTTTTTCGTATTTAGCCAAAATATCTTTTCTGTTTTTTGATTTTAGAGAACCTGAAACTGCTTCAGATTCAATTCCGTTTTCTTTAAAAAGTGTTGCGATTTCCTGGGCGTGACTGACGGAAGCACAAAAAACAACAGTTTTTTTATCTTTAACATATGTAATATAAGTATTGACTACTATATAGTTTCTTTCAGGAAGAAATAGTTTGCTTTCTAAGTCTTGGGAATTATACTTAATACCATTAATTCTTACACTAGAAAGATCAACATTAGTTTTTACTCTTATACATCTAACAGGTACAAGTTCATCAATTTCAACAGCAGTTTTTAAATCAAGTTTGTGAGCAACGTTTTTGAAGTATTCAAATAAATCTTCACCGTCAGTTCTTTCGGGTGTGGCAGTTAGACCTAGAGTAAATTTTGGTTTGAAATAGTTTAATATTTTTTTATAAGTATTTGCTGCGCTGTGATGACACTCATCAATAATTAAATAACCAAATTCGTCAGGCTTAAACTCATCAAGGTTTTGAGTTACACTTTGTATACTACCACATAGAACAAAAGAGTTTTTTTCTTTTTCATCTCCTAAGTAAACTCCTGTTGATACTTCAGGCCATATTTCTTTAAAAGTTTCTTTAGCTTGACTTATTAATTCTTTTGTATGGGCTATAAATAAGGTTCTTTTACCAAGTTTTTTTGCATCACTTGCAGCTGTTACTGTTTTACCAGTACCTGTTGCATGGTAAAGTAGAGCAATACTTTCACTATTGTTTCGCATGTTTTGAAGATTTTCAAGAGCAGATGACTGATGTTTTTTTAATTCAAAAAACTTTCCTTTTTGCTTAGGGAGATAATCTTCTAGTGCTCGGAATAGGGGAGTTTGCCCTAAAAATTCTAACAACTGATCTTTAACTTTTTCAGGCTGATCTTTTAATTGATTGTAAACCCATCTGTATACTTTCCAATTATTAAAAACAAGACTATTTTGTTTTAATAGATCATCATAGTATTTATCATTTGAAACTTTTTTAGGGTTATGGTATGTTTCACCGTCAATTTCAATTGCAATTTTAATATTTTCAGCTTCTAGTGCAAAATCTATAAAACGATGATTTCCGTAAATATCAACAAAAGGATACTGAGGAGATAGATATTGAGATTTATCGGCACCAAAAGTGTCACAGAATAGTTCCATAAAAACGTCTTCAGCATAGCTTCCAAGTTTACCAGTTTCCTTAATTCTGTTTCCCATACTTAAAAAGCCCCCTAATTTTCAATAACTTCTTTTAACAATAGTCTTTTTTTAAAAGCACCTCTTTTATCGGTTTTGTCCGATCGTATATTTTCAAAATCTTTAATAGATACACCTTTGAATTCTATAATAGCATATAATACTTCTATGATATCAGCAATTTCTTCAATATCTTCACTGTTTTCAAATTCTTCAAGTTCTTCTTTTAACTTTGATTTTAAAAAGTTAATATAATCATATTCATTAAGTGTTTCAACTATAGCTTTTTTTCCACTTTGCTCTATTATTTCAGGAATTCTGTCCCTTATTAGTTTATTATATTTTATTGATTTCATCAATAATTCCTCCACTTTAGATAATATTTACTAGATTTAAGCATAACATAATGAGTATTTGTTAGAAAGTAGTTTTCAGTTTAATTAATTAATTAATTGACTTTTCTTTATCACATTCTAATTTTTTTATCTAAAGGGTAATAAATTTTGTACTACACCAAATTTGAAAAAATTTATAAATAGTGCTGCGTTTATTGAGCATTTTAAAGATGTTATTGATTATAGAGTTAGGAAATTTATAAAGAAAGGCTAAATGAACATAATGATTTCTAATTTAAAGAGGGAATGTTTTTGGAAATATTTATACAGGTGCAAATAAATTAAACGAAAAGATACGCAAATGATCTTTAAACACATTTTCCAAACTTCAATAATATAGTCAAGACTATTATAGTTTAAAATATAATAGTCTTGACTATATTATTTTGAATTGATATTATTGAGTTAGGCGGTGATTAGTATGTTTATAGGAAGGAAAGAAGAGCTTGACTTTCTTGAAGAAAAATATAAGAGTAGTAAATCAGAATTTATAGTTTTATATGGACGAAGAAGGATAGGAAAAACATATCTAACACAAGAATTTATAAAAAATAAACCACATATTTTCTATTCAGCAGTTCAAGTAACAGATAGTGTTCAGCTAACTAAAATTTCCACTATAGTACAGCAGTATTTTAATAAAGACATTTATAGTGAAAGGTTTGCAGATTGGGAAGCTATATTTAAATTTATAATTGACAACACAAATAATACAGAAAAACTCATTATTGTTTTAGATGAATTTCCATATATGGTTCAGGGAAATAAAAGCATACCATCAATTATGCAAAAACTTTGGGATCATTATTTTTCTAAGCTTAAAATAATGCTAATAATATGTGGCTCGTCAATGAGTTTTATGGAAAAGAAAGTTTTAAGTGAAAAAAATCCTCTTTACGGAAGAACAACTGGGGTCTTAAAAATTCAAGAGTTGGATTTTGAATCTTCTAGAGGTTTTATGGGAGAAGGAAACTTAGAAGAGCACATAAACTACTATAGTATTTTTAGTGGTGTACCATACTATTTGAGTATGATTAATCCAGAAGATAGCTTTGAAAACAATATAAAGAAGAATATTTTAAGCAATAGATCGGTTTTATTTAATGAGGCAGAGTTTTTATTAAAACAGGAATTAAGAGAAGTGAGTCAATATAATGCTATTATTGAATCAATAGCATTAGGAAATACAAAAATTAATGATATATATCAAAAAACGGGAATTGAAAAAACAAAGATTCCATTTTATATTGGAAATTTAATTGAATTAGGAATTATAAAAAAAGAATATGCTGTTACTATAAAAACTAAAGAACAAATCAAGTCAAGAATGGGTATCTATAAAATAGATAATAGTTATTTTAGATTTTACTATGCATTTGTTTATCCTTATATATCAGAGTTATTAGAAGGTGGATCAGATATTATTTATGAACAGGTTATACAAGAAAGGCTTTCTATGTTTGTTTCAAGTGAATTTGAGAACATTGCTATAAGTAAATTAAGAGAATTGGGTAAAAATAAATTATTACCAATTCGTCCTGTTAAAATTGGTAGGTGGTGGCATAAGGATAATGAAATTGATATTGTTGCTCATGATATAAATAATAATTATATATTTGGTGAGTGTAAGTGGAAAAAGGAAAAGACCAACTTAAATACAATAGACCAACTTAAATTAAAAAGTACCAATATTGGTGAGAAAATCAATAGTTTATCGTATGTACTTTTTTCAAAATCAGGATTTACAGAAGAACTATTAAAATATGCATTCAGCCATAATGAAATTATGTTAATAGATTATTCTAAAAATAAACCTGAAATCATCTTATAAAATTATTAAATTGCAACTTACATTTATATAAGGTTAGAATATAATTGGTCAATAAAAACATAAATCATAACTAAACTAGCTATTGATTATAGTTAATAAGGTTGAGAACTAGCAAAATCAGACACTCTAAACTATATTTAAATCTGAAAGGATGGAACCTTCTTGATTTTCAATGACCTCTTTTAGAAGTATTTTTTCTTTAAAGGATCCAATTTTTTGTGCTTTCTTAAGTCGGATTTTTTCAAATTGGTTAATGGAAACTCCTTTGTATTCTAATATTGAATATAATACTTCAATAATATCAGCTATTTTATCAACGCTATTGTCATCTTCATATTGTATAATCTCTTCCCTAAGTTTTGAGTGTAAATAAAAAATAAAATCGGTATCTCTAAGCTTTTCTATTACCACCTTATTTCCGCTGCGCTCAATTATCTGAGGCATTTTATCCCTTATAAGTTTATTATACTTTATTGATTTCACAACAACCCCACCCCTAAACTTATTACTTATATATTATTATAATAACATATTTAAACCAATTTATAAAGATATTGCCCCAAATTAATAGTTTAAAAAAATTTTAACAATCTATTGACCGAGTGGTCAAAAGGGTGTATAATTAAAAATATAAGTTGACCGCATGGTCAAAGGAGGGATAAATATGAATGCAATAGAACTAAAAGATCTAACTAAATACTATGGAAAATCAAGGGGTATAATTGATGTAAACCTTGATGTTAAAGAAGGTGAGATATTTGGATTCATCGGCCCTAATGGAGCAGGAAAATCTACTACAATAAGAACTCTGCTATCCCTTATTTTTCCTACCAGTGGAAGTGCTAAGATTTTTGGTATGGATTGTTTTAAAAGTCAGGAAAAGATTAAAATGAATATTGGATACTTACCTTCGGAAGTTAATTACTATGATGATATGATAGTAAAAGATTTGCTTTTTTATTCAGCTAAATTCTACAAAAAAGACTGCACCAATAAGATTAATAGGTTGTGTGACATATTAGAGCTTGATGTGAGGAAAAAAATAGACGCATTATCCTTTGGTAATAAAAAGAAGGTAGCAGTTATACAGTCACTACTTCATGACCCGAAGCTATTGATATTAGATGAACCCACAGGAGGACTTGATCCATTAATGCAAAACAGATTTTTTGAAATTTTGAAGGAAGAGAATAAAAAAGGTGTTACAATATTCTTTTCTTCCCACATTTTAAGTGAGGTTCAAAAGCTTTGCAATAGAGTTGCTATTGTAAAACAAGGCAAAATTTTAAAAGTGGAAACGGTAGAGAAGTTAAGAGGTGAAAAGTTTAGAAAAGTTACTGTAGAATCACAAAACAGTTTTGATGTAAATCTTCAGGGAATGCGCAACGTAGAAAAGGAAGGAAAAGTTATGAGCTTTCTTTTCAATGGAGATATTAAATATCTTATTAAAAGCCTTAGTGAAATTGAAGTAAGTAATCTAT
Organism: Acetivibrio alkalicellulosi; assembly: GCA_008125075.1. Lineage (GTDB taxonomy): Bacteria > Bacillota > Clostridia > Acetivibrionales > Acetivibrionaceae > Herbivorax > Herbivorax alkalicellulosi. The sequence continues at coordinate 273,948 of VLTH01000003.1, forward strand.
GGATTGAAGAGCCATCATTAGAAGAAATATTTATGCACTACTATAAGTCATAGAGGTTAAAGTATAGGAGGGATATAATATGACGATTTTTAAAAGAGAATTATCAAGAAATAAAAAAAGCTTTATTATCTGGACGACTATTTTGTTATTGTGCAATATTGGAATGATGACCATGTATCCTACTTTAGCAGCTGAGGCAGATTCTTATAGCGAAATGATAAGTAAAGAAATGCAGAAAGCATTATCAATGGATCAATTGAACTTTGCATTAATTCTCCACTATTTTGCATATGTGTTTGTGTACATTATACTCTTTGGCGGCGTTTATGCAATGCTTTTAGGTGCTAGTATTGTATCAAGGGAAGAAAACGAAAAGACCATAGAATTTCTTCTTGCAAAGCCTGTCACCAGAAGGGCAATAATTACTCAGAAAGCTTTAGTTGTGCTATTTTATATTGCTTTATTCAATGTCATATTTATAGTTGGAGATTTCTTTACTTTTGAATTTTTAAAACAAGATGAGTATTCAATAAAAACCTTTATGCTTATGCATGTTGGCTTTTTCCTTTTGCAGTTGACATTTGCATCATTAGGATTATTTATATCAATTTTTATAACCAAGGCAAAGACAATTTACCCTATAACTTTTGGAATTGTATTGGGAGCTTTTTTCCTAAATGTTATTTCAGCAATATCAGATAAACTTGAAGTGTTTAAACACTTTACACCTTTTAACTATATAAATCCTTCACACATTGCTGTAAATAGTTCAATTGAAATTATATATATAGCTATTATGTTTACAGTAATTATTGTTTCAGTTGTGTCTACCTATTTAGTGTATGACAAAAAAGATATTTCAGTGTAAACTAAAGATAGGGGAGGTAGAGAACTTGAATAGTGCTTTTGAAAGCCTTTCTACTAGTAGAAGAAAACACATAATAGATGTATGTATAGAAGAATTTTCTCAAAATGGATATGAAAAAGGATCAACTAATACTATAATAAAAAAGGCTGGTATTTCTAAGGGGATTTTATTTCACTACTTTGGAAATAAAAAAAAGTTGTATTTATATATGGTTGATTATGCTATAGACATTTTTTTAAAAGAGTTTTATGATTGTGATGATATAAATAAGTATGATGATGTTTTTGATAAGCTTATAGCCTGGGGCGTAAGGAAAATAGAACTATATCAAATGTTTCCGGGCATGTCTAAGCTTGTTATTGATGCTTTTGCTAATACTCCTGAGGAGCTAAAAAAAGATATAATGTATAGATATAGTAAGATATATGATCAGAGTGTACCTCAGTTTATAAAGGATATTGACACATCTAAGTTTAAAGAAGGTGTTGATCCTACAAAGGCTATTGAGCTTATTCTTATTTGTTTAAATGGAATGTCTGAAAAATACCTGAAGTTATTAAAGGTAGATAGCCTTGAAACAATAAATATGAATGAGATTTTTGATGAAATGAAGGAGTATTTTGAAATTTTAAAGGGTGGAATATATGGCTATACTACTTAATGAATAACTAGACATTCATGGGCAAAAAGCTTACTAGCAAAAGATGAAAAGTATAGTGACAATGAATGTTGCTGCCCGTGTGCATGTTTGCAAAGCAAACAAATTGCACGAGCATAAAATTAAAGGGTCTATTCAAAAAAGTATTTTCAGAATAAAGTGAACTTTCTAAGCAAGTGCATTTTCTAAACCTGAGTCAGAAACAAAAAGAACACTGGTTTGAACTAAGTTTATTATATTAATCATACTTTCGAATTTTAGTTCATCATCAAAAGAAGATATTCCTAATATGTTTAAATCGCTTGATATACCCGGTAATATTTCGTGGAATTTTCCACTTACAACTAATATTTTGCTATTTACTGGAAGTCTTGCGTCTTCAATAAACTTATAAAGCTCACTCTCTGCTTTCTTTATATTATTTTTATTGCTTACCACTCTGCAGAGAGTGACATTGGCGTTCCAGTTTTTACTTATCTGAAGAGCACTTAAAACAGCTAGATTGTTGTTAGGACTTTTATCTCTAAGCCATAAATGAATATTTCTGTTTTGTCCAAAATTATATTTAGGATGAATGTGGAGACACATTAACCCCATTTTCGTATAAGCCATGTTTTTTAATATTTTTTGAAATTTTCTTTGTTTTTCACTATCATCACTTATGGTGAAAAATATACTGTTTGGAGGCAAAAAAGTACTGGAGAGACTTTGTAATACAGTTGAAAGGTCGGAGTCAAAATCTCCTCCATTTATAATTACATCTTGTGCAAAGAGTTTCTGCTCTTTTAATGGAGAGAGCACTTCTTTAATAACTTCAGTGTTATTTACACTTTGGTTTATTGTTAAATAGTATGCTCTTCCAGAGGGGTAAATAAAGCTTTTTACAAAAAAGGTTATTCTTTTAAAGTCTTCAGGAGTTTCTACTGGAATAACGATAGAAGGTTTCCAGAGTTTTGGATGATATGGCATTGCCATTGCTTTTTGACCAGCCCATTCGGCTATGGAATAAAAAATACCTCCTCTTATGTCACCCCAGGGAGAGTAAATATTCTTTTTTTGTAGAGTGAAATATATGGCGAAAATAATTATAAATGTTACAATTACAAAATACTTATTAATGAGAAACATACTGAATAAACATCCTACAAGGCCTATGACAGGTACAATGGTAGAGATGGACAAACTAGGCCTAAAACTAACAATACCAGTTATTTTTTCCAATAATATAACTAAGTTTATCATAGCATATGTTGTGAGGAAAAATAATGTAAGTATATTTGCTAAGCTGTCTAAGTTACCCAACAAAAGCACACCAGCTGAAAGCAATGATGAAAGAATAATTGCATTTTTAGGTTCTCCCTTTTTGGTTTTTTTAGATAAAAAGTTATATAGAGGAACTGATCTGTTTTCAGCTAAAGCAGAGAGAGTCCTTGGTGCACTGACAAGAGTCGAAAGGGCAGAAGATAAAACTGCACCCATAATACCTAGTGTTACAAAAATAGATATAGAACTTATGTCTAGTATAATTAAGTTATTTTCAAGTAACATATTTGTAGGAACTTTTTGTGAAAATAAAAGGGCAAAGCTACCGTAAACTAAAAAGCCTGTAAAAACTGCTGCTAGTGTTCCTTTAATTATACTTTTTCTAGGATTTTCAAGTTCTCCGGACATAGTAGCTCCAGTAAGGATGCCTGTTACAGCAGGGAAAAATATTGCAAATGTTTGCCAGAAACTTGCACTTTCAAAGGATCCTATCAATTGTATATTAGATTCACCGATAGAAGAACCTGAAACAAATGAAAATATTGAAGCTATTACTGCAGCTAAAATTACATACTGTACCTTAAAAGCCAGTTTGGCACTGTAAATAGAAAGACCCGCAAGTACTAACCAGGTTATAATGGAAACTATTATTATTGGATGGTGTGGGAAAAATGTTTTCCAAAGTTCTGTAAAGCCGGTGATGTAAAAAGCTACAGAAATTGCCTGACAAAAATATAGTGGTATTCCTATAGCTCCACCCATCTCTAGACCTAAAGACTGGGAGACAATAGCATATGCTCCACCCGAACCAATTTTAATATTAGTGAGCATAGAGGACATGGAAAGAGTTGTAGAAATGGTTATAACATGAGCTATACATATAATTGCCAATGCTCCAATTAGCCCAGAATTTCCGACTACCCATCCAAGTCTCAAATACATTACAACGCCTAATATTGTTAAAAGTGTTGGAACATAAACACCTTCCAGTGTTTTTAAACCTTTATTCATCTATTTATCCTCTAATTATTATATTTTTAAATACAATTATACCATATTCGCGTTAGTTGACAAGGTTGAGAAGCCCTTCCTAATAAAAGATTGAGGATTATATGAAGTTGTATTATAATTGTGTTATTAACCATTCATGAGCAAAAAGCACATTAGCATAAGATGAAAGGTATAGCGGGAATGAATGTGGCTGCCCATGTGCATGTTTGAAAAGCAAGCAAATTGCACGGGCATATAATTAAAGGTTCTATTCTGAAAAGTAAATTGAAAATGGCAAAATTGTTGAAACAGGCAGTCTAGAAGAACTTTTAGCACGTAATGGCTCATGTAGAAAATTTTTTGGTGAGGTAGTAGAATGAGAATAGATCATATGGCATTATATACAAATAACTTAGAAAGAATGAAAGAATTTTATGTTAAATATTTCGATGCAAAAGTAAATAAATTATATCATAATAAAAGTACTGGACTAAAAACATACTTTTTATCTTTTGATGACGATACAAGGCTTGAGATAATGACCAGACCTGGTATTAATGACGAGAAAATAGAAACAATACAATTAGGATATGTTCATTTAGCCTTTAGTGTAGGATGTAGAGATGGTGTTAATAGATTTACTGATATTTTAAGAAGAGAGGGTTTTATAGTTATAAACAATCCAAGGATTACAGGAGATGGATATTATGAGAGTGTTGTGTTAGATCCTGATGGAAATCAAATTGAAATTGTAGAATAATTAATTTTGTATTATGAAAGGGTGCAGGTGCTTGGTTATTACTTATGAACTAAAGGGAAACTTATATATTAATATAACAAACAAGTGCTCAAACAGATGCAGTTTTTGTATAAGAGATATTAAAGACGGCTTTTTAAATGACTTATGGCTAGAGAGAGAACCCTCAATTGAGGATATTAAATGTGATATTCTTAAAAGGGATTTAGAGAAGTACAATCAACTAGTATTTTGTGGTTTTGGAGAGCCCTTTGAACGATTTGATACACTGATTGAAGTATGTAAAAGAGTTAAAGAAAAAAGTAGTATACACATTAGGATAAATACAAATGGGTTAGCAAATTTAATATATAAAAGTGACGTAACGCCTTATCTTGAAGGGTTAGTGGACAGCTTGTCTGTAAGCCTGAATGCACCAAATGCTAAGGAGTACGATGAAATATGCTCAAGTGTATTTGGTCTTGATGCATTCCCAGCGATACTTGATTTTATAGATAAGGCTAAAAGATATGTTAGGGATATACAGGTATCTGTAGTAGATTGTCTTTTGCCCGAAAAAATACAAGAGTGCAACAAAATAGCTCAAGAACTTAATGTAAAGATTAAAATTAGACATTTATGAGCAAATTGCACGGGCATAAAATTAAAATAGTTTATTTCTGAAAAGAATTTTCATAATAGACATTCATGAGCAAAAATTCACCAACATAGGAGGAAAAGTATAATGGGAATGAATGTCGCTGCCCATGTGCATGTTTGCGACAGCAAACAAATTGCACGGGCATAAAATTAAAATAGTTTATTCTGAAAAGAATTTTCAGAATAAACATTTATGAGCAACATATTAATTAGTGGGGATTTTATGAGGTAACATTTTTAATAGCATTTCTTTTTTGTTTAGTTGGGGATTTTCAATGACCTCTTTTAATAAATTGCTTAATATAATACCTATTTCTTTGCCCTGTGTGTATCCGAGTTTTTTTAGATCATTACCGTTAATATTTAAATCTTGAAGTCTTAGACAGTGTTTTTTTTCTATAATATCATGATAAATTTCTATTATTTTATTAGATTTATCAATCCTGTCATGCAAAAAAGCTGGATTTTGACCCCTTTTATCTGCTTTTTGAACTTTTAACAGGTCTAAAAATATTTCTTCGCCTACAGTGTTAATGGCCTTTCGTATAGATTTATAATTTGGCTGGATTGTTCTATCGTGATGCTTTACAAGGGTGCACACTTTATTAATAGTCTTATTATCAAATTTAAGCCTCTGCAAGACTTTTTTTGATATGTCAACACTTTGTTCACTGTGACCATAAAAGTGGTCAATTCCTTTTTCATCGGTAGTTTTTGTAAAGCATTTGCCAGTATCATGTAAAAGCATTGTCCATCTTAAATAGCTGATATTCTCTATATGTGAGACTGTATGTAATGAGTGCATTGCAACATTATATAAGTGGTATGGATGGTTTTGAGAGATCTCAAAGCTAAGATCAAATTCAGGTAATATGTTTTTAAGAAGGCCAGTTTCATGCAGTACAATAAAATTCATTGGTCTGTCAGATGTCAATATTTTTGTAAGCTCATCTCTAATTCTTTCAGCACTAACATTTTTTATAAGGTTACAATTGTGATGTATAGAGGTAACTAGATCATTATCAATTTGAAAACCTAGTGTTGAAGATAATCGCACTGCTCTTAGGAGTCTTAATGGATCTTCTCTAAAGCGGTCAGAGGTCTTTCCCACACACCGAATAATAGAGTTTTTAATATCCTGTACACCAAAAAAAGGATCTATAAATCCTTTGTCGGGATGATATGCTATTGCATTAATTGTAAAGTCTCTATAGCTTAAATCATCCTCTATACATAAACTGTTTTTAAATGTGGTTACCTCAAAGTTTTTTTTGTTTAAAACAACAGTTATTGTGTTGTGTTTTATGCCAGTGTCAATAGTTTTTATGAATAAAGCCTTTATATCAGATGGTTTAGCATTAGTTGCAATATCCCAGTCAGAAGGTTTTTTTAGAATTAAATAATCTCTGACACAACCACCAACTAGGTATGCCTCATAATTATTGTTATTTAAAGTATCTATAATATAGAATGCTTCTTTGGGTATAATAATGTTTCCTTTTTTAATCATTATTTACTTCCTTTCGAAAAATAAATCAAAAAAATTCATTCTAGTTGGTAATTATTATACCATAAATAGCATAAAAATATAAAAAAATACCCCGCGCATTCCAAAGAAGAGAAGGGAGAATGCAACGGGATTTAGGGGAGTAACTTTTTAAAAATTACTATAATCACTATACTACATAATTAATTATAATGTAACATAACGTCATAAGTTCGCGAAATTCGACAAAAAAAACTAATAAAAGCAACGTGGAGATATGCAATTTATTACAATAGTCACAGTTAGTTTAAAGAATTATTCGGATGCATATTTTTCTTCACATTTATTGTATGAACCTGAATTAATCTAAGACAAGGCTCCAATATGATGATTTATGCCATGTTGTTCCCTCTTTTACCAGATGATAATCTTCATTGTTATATTTTGAAAAATAAAGCTTATTACCATTTGTATTTAAATCCCAGAAAAAGACTTTATGATCATTTTTAAAATAGTCAATCATTTCTTCAGTTTCAATTCCCACTATAAAATTGTATGAAGGCTCTAAATCACCCCAGATTTTAACAGACATTGTTTTTTCCTTTCCAATGAAGTTGTTAAATTCGGGTGTAGAAAGTGTATTACCTGATTTAGGTGTTGAATATATATTTCCTGAATCTAAAAATTTAATATGCTGTCCATAGGATTTGTTTACTGGCAGCATACATACATAAGACATTCCCATATAAATATCTTTTATAAAATTAAAGGTTGTATGTAAATTTATTTTTGAAGGTGAAATATAGTATGTTCTTATAACATGAGCATATTTTTCTGAAGGACTATTATTAATTGTAAGATAGGTTTCTTCAACAATTTTTAAATTTGAGAGATAATATATTTCACCAGTTGTAAGTGGAAGCTCTAAATTTTTATCATTATCAAAAAAACGTAAGCTTTTTAATATCTCGTTTTCATGATTTCCACCAGAAAATACATATCTGTCATTAACATTTTTAGCTACACGGAAAACATATTCCCAGTCAGAACCTCCACCTACAACTCGATAATATTTTTTTGCAGGAATATTGTTATCGTTTACTATATTCCAACTGTGAATATTCCATGTTCCCCAATGTTTTTGTGTGAATTTTGTCATTAATATTTTATCATTTGGTAGCTTTGAATATATGCAAAAATAATTGTCATCTTCCTTAATAACAACAAGTTGAGTATAATTATTTTTTAAATTAGTTACAGCGTCATCAGTAAAAAGAATTTTAGCAGGTGATGAAAAATCAATTTTTGATCCATCAGATGAAGGAGTAGTGTGAAATTGAGTAGCTGAGTCAGATTTATGTAATGGAGTATAAATATGGTCTTTATTTGGAACCTCTTCTTTTTTTAAAGTGATCATTAAAATAAGAGTTAAAACTAATATAAAATTAACAGTTAAAGCAGTTGATAGTAATTTTCTCATGTTAACTTTTCCTTCCTTTATCTTACTTTTGAAACTCTACTGAATTATTTTATAATCTTAAGGTGGTGGAGTAGATTATTCCGCAAAAGTGCCATTGCGTAAGCTAGTTCATTATAACTAAATAATGGTATCATAAATAAATATAAATTTAAAGGATCAAAACTGCGAAACTTAAGTATCTTTCATATTTTTCTTCACTTAAATAATATGCATTCGTAAGTTCTTGACTGTTTGTAAAAAAGCTGATATTGTAAATTTAGTAGGAATGACAATTTAGTGAAGTAATTTGAGTAATGTTTAATAAATATATATACAAAAAATAGGAGTGGAAGTTTTGTAATGAATTCAAAAATTAAAGATAAAATGACGGATAGTTTATTTGAGGCAATTCTACTTCTTAAGAATTTAGATGAATGTTATAATTTTTTTGAGGATATTTGTACAATATCTGAGATTAAAGCTCTTGCTCAAAGACTAGAGGTAGCAAAAATGCTTAGAGAAGGTAGAACATATACTGAAATAAGTGAAAAAACAGGTGCTAGCACAGCTACAATAAGCAGAGTGAATAGAGCATTGACATATGGAGCTGATGGTTACAAGACCATTTTAGATAAATTAGAAGGTAAAACATAGAAGAGTGTGGAAAACAAACCATATACTAATGTTATTTACTGTTGATTATATTTAGAAAATACGATACTATTATAGTATATTTATTGTGTGTTTAAGGAAGGTATAGATGCTAAGAAAAATTTTTGTCAGTTTGCTGATTTTATCAGCATTAACATCAGAAGGAACGGTTAATATTGCAGATTACTTAATTAATCCTCATTTTTATAATGATGCAGGATTTAGTTTTTTGTTTGAAAAATATGATGTTCCAGCATTTAAAAACATCAATAAACATTCCATAAATGACAAATTCATTTTATCTACTTCACATAGGATGTCTGTTTTATCATTTATAAATGATACTAAAAGAGGCTTTTTTCTGTCGAAAGTTAATTTAAAGACTGTAACGGATTTATTTAACTCACCATTAAGTATAAATGGACACAATTCTATTAAGAGTAGAGTATTTGAATTAGATAAATTAACTGCTGTTTTAAATAATAGTAGTTTAGTATATGACAATAATATTTCTGGTTTAAATAAAGTTAAGCAATATCATTTGCTTTTATCTAAAAACAGAAAAATAATACTAAATTCATCTGATTTATCACCACCACTCATATCAGGAGACGTTCATTGACTTTTATATTGAAATTTCTTGATGAATGTCTAAGGAATGTGTGAATATACTTCCACTTTTCGCAGGGCTATTTGGTATTAAATAAGGCCTGTAGTCGAAGTCGTATTTTCAATGTTCCTAATTAAGTTTCTTTTCTTAAAGATATTTAAATAACTGATTTTATCAACAGATGTTGTATAAAGTATATTTTTAAAGTATGCTTTAAAAAGTTGAGGTGAAAATGTGCTATATTTAGTGGCTATATTTATTGCAATAGTGATAGGAACTTTTATTGGAATAAAAAAGGGTAGGAGATTTGATATCTCATGTGTTAAATTTGAAAAAATATGGCTGGTAATTATTGCTTTTGGTGTACAGTCAATAACAAGAATAATGGGATTTAAGGGAATAACTATCCTTTTAGACTATAGCTTAATTATAAATGGGATTGTATTTGCTTTACTGTTTACATGCCTTTGGTATAACAGAAAATATGCAGGCCTTTGGATTGTTGGTGCAGGTGCTTTTTTAAATGCACTGGTTATGATGGTGAATAATGGGAAAATGCCTGTGTCAGCAAAAATACTTGAAGAAGCCCAATTGATTGAAGCTATTGATATGTTAAACAAGGGAATGAACAGCAAGCATGTAATAATTGATGAAGCAACTAGATTGGGTTTTTTAGCTGATATAATTCACTTGCCAGGGTTTTTAGGGGTTGGTATCCTTGCAATTAGCATAGGTGATTTATTTGTAGCTGTTGGTATATTTGTGTTTGTTTTAGAATTATTTAAGTATTCTTACAGGCATTTTAGTTAAAATTAAACTTATTGGAGGTATTTAATATGCGTAAATTAATTGAGAAGGTTATAGGAAGTTATAGTGATAGAGAATTAAAAAGAATTATGCCTATTGTTGAAAACATAGAAAATTTAGAAAAAAAGATGCAGGAAATGAGCGATGAACAGTTAAAAGCAATGACGCCTGAGCTCAAGAAAAGGCTTTCAGAGGGTGAGACGTTAGATGACATATTACCTGAAGCTTTTGCAGTAGTTCGAGAAGCTTCAAAAAGGGTATTGGGAATGAGACATTTTAAGGTACAGTTGATTGGTGGAATTGTTCTTCATCAGGGAAGAATTGCTGAAATGAAAACTGGTGAAGGTAAGACTTTAGTTGCAACTCTTCCTGTATATTTAAATGCTTTAGAGGGTAAGGGTGTACATGTAGTTACTGTTAATGACTACCTTGCTAAAAGAGATAGTGAGTGGATGGGAAAAGTATATAACTTTTTAGGTCTTACTGTGGGTCTTATAGTTCATGGTCTTGATAATAATGCAAGAAGAAAGGCTTACTCTTGCGATATAACTTATGGAACAAATAATGAATTTGGTTTTGATTATTTAAGAGACAACATGGTAATTTACAAGCAAGATATGGTTCAAAGAGACTTACACTATGCTATTGTGGATGAAGTGGATAGTATACTTGTTGATGAAGCAAGAACTCCTCTTATTATTTCAGGAGCAGGTGACAAATCAACTGAACTGTATGGTTTAGCAGATTCATTTGTAAAAAGATTAAGAGCAAAAGTATTTAAAGAGCTAGATGATAAGCAGCATATGGATGATGTTGAAGCTGATTATATCGTGGATGAAAAGGCAAATACTGCAACATTGACAGCTGACGGGGTAAGAAAAGCTGAAGAGTTTTTTGCTATTGAAAATTTATCTGATTCAGAGAATCTTACTATTTCACATCACATTAATCAAGGGCTTAGAGCATATGGTCTTATGCATAAAGATAAGGATTATGTTGTAAAAGATGGTGAAATAATCATAGTAGATGAATTTACAGGGCGAATGATGTATGGGAGAAGATACAGTAATGGTCTTCATCAAGCTATAGAGGCAAAAGAAGGAGTAAAAGTTGAAAGAGAGAGCAAAACACTTGCTACTATTACATTCCAGAACTATTTCAGGATGTTTACAAAATTATCTGGAATGACAGGAACTGCTCAAACGGAGGAACAGGAATTTCAGACAACATATAAACTTGATGTCATAGTTATTCCAACAAATGTTCCAGTTGCAAGAATGGACTATCCTGACTGTGTTTATAAAAATGAGGTTGGCAAATTTAGATCAGTTATAAAAGAGGTAATTGAATGTAATAAAAGAGGTCAACCTGTTCTTATAGGAACAATATCAATAGAAAAATCAGAATTGTTGAGTCAAATGCTTAAGAAAAGCGGGGTTTCTCATCAGGTTTTAAATGCAAAATACCATGATAAGGAAGCTGAAATAATTGCACAGGCAGGTAAACTGGGGGCAGTTACTATTGCTACTAATATGGCAGGTCGTGGTACAGACATTGTTCTTGGTGGTAATGCTGAATATATGGCAAAGCAGGAGATGAGAAAAAAAGGATATGAAGAAGATTTAATTAATCAAGCAACAGGTTTTAATGATACAGATAATGAAGAATTACTTGAAGCAAGAAGAGTATTTCGCAAACTCAACGATGAATTTAAGCAAATTACAAATGCTGAACGTGAAAAGGTCATAGAAGCTGGTGGTCTTCATATAATTGGTACAGAAAGACACGAATCAAGGCGTATTGACAATCAGCTTAGAGGACGTGCTGGCCGTCAGGGTGACCCAGGGGCATCAAGGTTTTATATATCACTAGATGATGATTTAATGAGACTTTTTGGTTCCGATAGATTGACTAGGATGTTTGAGACTCTACGTATTGAAGAGGATCAACCTATTGAAAACAAGATGCTCAGTAATGCTATTGAAAATGCTCAAAAAAGAGTTGAAGGTAAAAACTTTTCTATCAGAAAGAGTGTGCTTCAGTATGATGATGTTATGAACAAACAAAGAGAAGTAATCTATAAGCAAAGAAGAACTGTTTTAAATGGAGAGAATCTTAAAGAAAACTATATTAAGATGATAGAAGGAATTGCAGATGATATTGTAAACTTATTTTGCAGTGAAAGTCCACACCCTGATTATTGGGATTGGGCAAGTCTTCGTGCTTATGCAGAAGGACCTTATCTTTATGAAGGAGCTTTAAATTTCTCTAAAGAAGATATGGAAAAGATTACAAAAGATGACGTTAGAGAAAAAATACTTGATATTATGAAGCAAAGGTATGAAGACAAAGAGCAGGAATTTGGATCTGAACTTATGAGAGAGCTTGAAAGGGTGGTTCTCTTAAGGATTGTTGATCAAAAATGGATGGATCATATAGATGCAATGGATCAGTTGCAGCATGGTATAAGGCTTAGGGCATTTGGTCAGAAAGATCCGGTGGTTGAATACAAGTTTGAAGGATTTGAAATGTTTGAAGAAATGATAAGGAATATTCAAATGGATGTAGCAAAAGTGGTTCTTAACACTAATATAGATCGTAATCGTATGCCAGAACGTCAAAAAGTTGCGCAACCTTTAATGGCATCTCACGGTGAACAGGCAAGACAACCTGTTGTTAGAGGTAGTAAAAAAGTTGGACGAAATGATGATTGTCCATGTGGAAGTGGGAAAAAATACAAAAAATGCTGTGGAGTTGAAGGATAAGTGGTGCTAAAGGATGGGAAGTATCTTTGAAGGTAACCATAGATGTTCCCTTGAGAAAAAGAAATATTATGAGTAAATTTTTCTGAAGGAGTATTTGTATGGATTATAATGAAGCTGTTAGTTTTATTAATAGCACTTCAAAATTTGGAATAAAGCTTGGACTGGATAATATTATTAGGTTACTGGAGTTAATGGGTAATCCTCATAAAGAATTAAAATATATACATGTTGCTGGTACCAATGGAAAGGGTTCTGTTGTTGCTATGTTAAGCAGTGTGTTATTTGAAGCAGGTTACAAAGTAGGGAGATTTACATCTCCCTACTTTGTAAATATTGAGGAAAGTATTGTAGTTAATGGGGAAGAGATTGAAAGAGAAGAATTTGCAAGAATAGTTGAAATTGTTAGAGATAAGGTAGAATTGATGCAACAAAAGGAGATAGGTCATCCTACACAGTTTGAAATATTAACTGCAATAGCATTTGAGTACTTTTATAAGAAAAAGTGCGATATTGTTGTACTAGAAACAGGTCTTGGTGGAAGGTTTGATTCTACTAATGTAATTGAAAAATCCATTTCAGTAATATGTTCTATAGGTTACGATCACATGGACAAACTTGGGGAGACTCTTTCTAAAATTGCTTATGAAAAGGCGGGTATTATTAAAGAAAACTCATATGTACTTATTTATCCTGGTGAAGATGAATCTAATAGGGTAATTTTTAATACTTGTAAGGAGAAAAATGCAGTTTTAAATGTTACTGACTTTAAAAAAATTAAAATAAAAGACTTTTGCATTAATGGGCAAGAATTTGAATATGGTAGATTTAAATCTATAAGAATAAGTATGTTAGGGGAACATCAGGTAAAAAATGCAGCTTTAGTTTTAGATACTGTGGACGTAATGGTTCAAAAAGGATATAATATTTGTGATGAGGCAATAAAAAGGGGACTTTTAGCTGCTAATTGGCCTGGGAGATTTGAAGTGCTTAAGTTAAAACCTGTGTTTATTATTGATGGAGCACATAATTTAAGTGGTGTAAAGGCTTTAAAAAGGGTTTTACAAACATATTTTCCCCAAAAAAAAATAATATTTATAATGGGTGTTTTTGCAGATAAAGATTATACATCTATGGTAGAAGTTTGTTCTTCAATAGCATTACGCTTTATAACAGTAACTCCTAAAAATGAAAGAGCATTAGAAGGACAAAAATTGGCAGAGATTGCAAAGATATATTGTAATGAAGTATTAATTAGTGATACAATAGAATGTGCAGTTAAAGCTAGCTTTGAAAATACCCCTGATAACGGAGTAATATGTGCGTTTGGCTCTTTAAGTTACCTAGAAGAAATTAGAAGTGAGTTGTTAAATAGACATTCATGAGCAAAAAGCTCACTAACATAGAATGAAAAGTATAAAGCTAATGAATGACGCTGGGCATGTGCATGTTTGCAAAGCAAACAAATTGCACGAGCATTAAATCAAAAGGCTCTATTCTGAAAAGTATTTTCAGAATAGTAAATATTAAATATAGTAAATTGGAGGTGGTATGATGATTGATTTTAAAGAAGAAATTAAAAATTATCCTCCACTAGATCTAGAAAGACTAATTGAAGAAGATAAAAGCATGCCGGATACAATTAAAAACTCTATTGATTTATACAATAAGGCTTTAGAGAATTTTAGAACTAAAAGTGAAGATATTGCAATAATAGAACTCAAAAAAGCTATTTCTTTAAATCCTGATTTTCATGAAGCCATAAATTTGTTGGGTTTATTTTACATATACACAAAAGATTACACTAAGGCTACAGAAACATTTAAAAAAGTTATATCTGCAGAGAACAGCTGCATAAAAGCTTTAGAGTATTTAAAAGAAATTAATGCTGAATTTGAGCTTCCATACAAAAAACAAGAAAAAGTTAAAGAATCAGAAAAAAATATCAAAAAGTTGAGTAATAAAGATGCTGGATTAGAAGAATTAATAAATATAAAAGAATATGGAGTAAATGACCTCATTAAAATAGCAGCAGGATTTGTTGCTGGGGGTATACTTGTATTCATATTAAGTTATGCAATATATTCAAATAAAAATGATACTAATGTTCAAATGGACAATAGTGTATTAACTCAATCAAATGAAGAACTAGAACAATATAAGAGAAATTACAATAAGCTCGAGGAAGATTACACTAATTTAAATACCAGGCTAAAAGAAATGGAGAATGATTACAACCATTATTTAAATATATCAAGGCTTATAGCAGTAGAAGGCAAGCTCTTAGATGAAAAATATGAAGAAGCTGCTGATATGCTTTTAAAAATAGAAAATGTTAATTTTAGTGAAGTAGAAAAACATAAATATAATACATTATATAATGACGTGATAAATAAGGCTGCATGGAGAGTGTTTAGACAAGGAAGGGACTTACTTGAAGAAAAGATATATGAAGAAGCTGTAGAAAAGTTTATTAAAGTTGAGTCCTATGTTGAAGGATGGGAACATTCCCATTATAATCTTTTTTATATTGGTGTGTGCTTTGAGAATTTAAATGACAATCAAAAAGCTATCGAGTATTTTAGAAAGACCATTGACAAATATCCTTCAAGTGAAGGAGCAAGACTTTCAAAAGGCAGGTTAAGAAACCTAGAGAATAACTCTTAACAAGTGAATTCTTTTATCTGCTTTAGGTGTAGACTTTTCTTCACATTCACTAAATGCACCCCAATATAAAATACTTATTGCGTTCAATATGGATTTATTATATCATAAAATAATAAGATTAATCTTTATAACATAATCGTAGGAAATGATCTGTATTTTCCTAACAAGGATTTAGGAGGAAGTAAAATGTACTATGAGAGTACACGAGGGGGATTAAAATCAGTATTATCTGCTGAAGCAATAAAAATGGGAATAGCACCTGATGGTGGTTTGTTTGTGCCTGAAAAGAGCATAAAATTATCACTTGATCAAATTTCCAGTATGATTGATATGAATTATAATGAAAGAGCCACATATATTTTAAAACATTACTTAACTGACTATTCACATGATGAACTTGAAGAATGTGTTAATAATGCATATTCTCAAAAAAAGTTTGAAAATCCAAAGATAGCACCGGTAAAAAGGCTTAATGAAAATGTTAATGTGTTGGAGTTATGGCATGGTCCAACATGTGCCTTTAAAGATATGGCTCTTCAGATTCTACCATGGTTTCTTACAAAGGCTGTTAAAAAGACTGGAGACAAAGCTAAAATTGTAATCTTAGTTGCTACATCAGGTGATACTGGCAAGGCAGCGTTAGAAGGATTTAAGGATGTTGAGGGAACAAAGATAATTGTTTTTTATCCTCAAGATGGTGTTAGTGAAGTTCAAAAAATGCAAATGATAACTCAAGAAGGGCAAAACGTATATTCAATTGGTGTAGAAGGCAATTTTGATGACGCGCAAAGTGGTGTAAAGGATATTTTTGGAGATACTGGGTTGCTAGAAAAGATGAAAGATATCAACTACAAGTTTTCATCAGCTAATTCTATTAATTGGGGAAGACTTGTACCACAGATTGTATATTATTTTTCCGCCTATGCTGACATTGTTAAAGAAGGAGAGATAAAGGTTGGTGACAAGGTTAACTTTGTTGTTCCAACAGGTAATTTTGGCAATATTTTAGCTGCATATTATGCACTTGAAATGGGACTTCCTGTAAATAAGCTGATTTGTGCATCAAATGACAATAACGTTCTTACAGATTTTATTAACACACATATATATGACAAAAACAGGGAATTCATAAAAACCGTTTCTCCTTCTATGGATATATTGATTTCAAGCAATTTAGAAAGACTCTTATTTGAATTGACAGATCACAATTCTGGGCTTGTGAATATGTGGATGAAAGAGCTCAAATCAGAAGGGAAATATTGTGTTGATACAAAAACTGGCAAGAAGATTTCTGATTTGTTTTGGGCAGGGTTTTCGAATGAAAATGAGACATTAAAGACAATTGAGTGTATATTCAGAGAATATAATTATGTAGTTGATACCCATACAGCTGTTGCAATAGATGTTTATGATAAGTATGTTATTTCTACAGGCGATATGACTAAAACGGTCATTGTTTCAACAGCAAGTCCTTTTAAATTTAATGATAGTGTTGCAAGAGCAATATTAGGTGAACAGTTTGTTAACGGCAAAAGTGAGTTTGAACTTTTAAATGACTTATCAAAGGAATGTTCTATTAACATCCCTAAACCTTTAAAGGACTTAGATAAAAAAGATATAAAGCATAAAAGTTTTTGCACTAAATCAGATATGATATTACAGGTGAAAAAGATTATTGGGATTTAATATGAGGGCTATATATGAAGCAGAAAGTTTAGACTTTAAGATGGAGAAGTACCTCTAAGTTAGAGTTTTAAAGTATGTCTTTCTTAGAAATGTTGTTCTTGTAGTGTAAATAGACATTCATGCGCATAAAGCTCATTAACATAGCATAAAAAGTATAATGGAATAAATGTCGCTGTGCATCTGCATGTTTGCCACAGCAAACAAAGATAACCTTAAAATTATATTGAGAAAAACAGGTGCTTAATAATGGTGAATACAAAAATTTTAGTTGTTGATGATGCTTTTTTTATGAGAACTCTATTAGGGAATACCCTAAAGGATTTAGGGTATGACAATGTAGAATTTGCTGAAGATGGTATGGAAGCAATTGAAAAGGCCAAAAAAAACCAACCTGATGTTGTTACACTTGATATTTCAATGCCAGAAATGGATGGACTTAAGGCAATTGAAGAGATACTGCAAGTAAGTAACAAAAGTAAAATTATAATGGTATCTGCAATAACGTCACAAAAAGTTATTTCTCAGGCAATAGACTTAGGTGCAATAGATTATATTCCAAAACCTTTTAGTAAAAAAGATATCTCTAAAAGCTTAGAGAGATATTTTAAAAGCCAGGAAGTATAAAAGGTAATATTCTAAAAAGTATTTTCAGAGTAGACATTCATAAGCAAAAGGCTTACTAGTATAGTATAAAGAACAATGCTAATGAATGTCTATGTGCATGTTTGTCAAGAGAACAAATTGCACACCCATTGCTACTGTAGATATGGGCAGGAAATGTCTTTGGGGCTTTCGATTTTGATTGTGTTTGCAGGAGTAGGTTGGTCAACATAAACCACTTCTTTAGTGGAAATTGATTCTAAAATATCAAAAACCATCTTAACATCCCCGTATTCTATTTCAGGAGTTACAGATATTTGTTCGCTTCCAGTTAATGAATTATAGAAGTTGAGTAGTTCATTATAAAATCCTCGACCAGGAGTAAAATTAACTATTTCTGAATTTCCATCAGGATAAGATATGTTTATTACTCCACTATTTTTATCTTCTAAAAAAATTTCTCCTTTTGTACCAAAAATTCTAAAACCAACATATGGCTTCTGAGTTTCAACACCTGATGGGAAATAAGTATATTGTCCAATAATTCCATTTTCAAAGAGTATATTTGAATTTACCGAAACATAGGGATTATAATCCTCTTGATGAGGTTTGCCAAAAGCATGTACACACTGTACAGAACCAAAAATATGTCTGATTCCTGCTATGTCATGAAGAGCTGCATCTAAAAAAGCTCCTCCAAAAAACTTAGGATGCTGCCTCCATTCTTTAGCTGCATAAGTATTTTTATCCATTTCACATGGAAAGCAGCTTGCATTATTTTTTATAAAGTATACTACATCTCCAATTCTCTTACTGTCTACAATCTCTTTAATTTTGTTATTCTCTTCGTTATATCTGAAGTTTTCAGCAATCATTATCTTGACTTTGTATTTTTTAGAAAGCTCAAGATACTTTTTGGCGTCTTCCATATTAGAAGCTAAAGGTTTTTCGCATATGAAATTTTTGCCTGATTTAGCAACTGCCTCGGATACTTCATAATTAGACTCTATTGGTACTAATATATCAATTGCATCAATATCATTTCTTTTTAGCATTTCATTATAATTTTCATATACATTATTTAAATCAAGATTTATCCTTTTAGCAAAGTTTTCAGCATCTGTTATTGTTCTATTACAAAGACACACTATTTCATACTTATCAGTAAGATCTAAAATAGCTGGATAGTGAAGTCTTTCCCAAGCCATTCCAGTTCCTATTACTCCTAAACGAATCTTTCTCATTATAATCTCCTTAGTTACATGGTATATTAATTTTTGAGCACTACAATATTTTATTATAACCTTCTAAGCAATAATTATTCTCGTGTGAATTTTGAAAATACTTTACATAAGAAGTTTCACTGTCTAATAATTGGTGATTTTATCAGTATTTTTTACAATAGGTATTGCAAGAACACATAGATATCAAGTACAATTAGAAAAGGGGAATAATCTTTTTAAAAGTTTTATGAATTGAGGCAAGGACATATGGAAACAATAGAGATTTTGAGTCTTGCTGTTGATGCAAATGATTTTTATACCCAGGGGCACTCAGATAGGGTTTCATACTATTCGATAGAAATAGGGAAAGCTTTTGATTTAGATGAGAAAAGTTTAAATACGCTGAGATTAGCAGGTATATTTCATGACATAGGCAAGATTGGCATAAATAATGATATTTTATATAAGTGTGATAGACTAAGTAGAAATGAATACATAGAAATAAAAAGCCATCCTATAAAAGGTGCTAGTATTTTATCTAAGGTTTCTATGCTTGATGAAATTGTTCCACTTGTAAAATATCACCATGAGAGAATGGATGGTAAGGGCTATCCTTTTGGGCTTAAAGGCGAAGATATACCTTTTATGGCTAGAATTATTGCTGTTGCTGATTCTTTTGACGCAATGACGTCTGATCGAAAATATAGGATGAAACTTAAGCTTTCAGAAGCAAAGAAGCAACTAATTATTAATTCAGGAACGCAGTTTGATTCTGTCGTTGTCGAAAGGTTTCTTAGTGTTTTGAAAAACTATGATAAAATGCAAAAAGATGTAGAATATACGTATTTAGAGAAGAATTATTTTAATTATGACTGGAAAAACTATATATAATTAAGTGATAGCTGAAATAACTTCCACTTTTTATGTTGTCTATTTGGCATCAAATATGACCTACAGTGAATTAGTATTGGAAAGTTATATATTAAGAATTGTACGCAAATAGTGGATAAATTTAAGTTTTTTACTTGAGGTAATATTTTTTTCGAGAAAAAATTATTAATAGGCTAGGAAAAATGTTTCTTTTTTTTAGTATTGGGTAAAAATAATACAAGGAGTAGATAACAGCGATTTTACTATCCTTAAAAAGGCTTTTTGAATAAATGAAAATGTAAGGATTAGTTGGTTTTTATTTTATCAAATAAACTTATAAAAGGAAGATAAAGCAGAGGTTTAATATTCCTATCAATAATTCATTGATAAATTAAACATGTTTTAGGAGGTATATTTTATGTCAGATCAAAAAGTAACAATTCTAACAAAGAATAATTTTGATAGTGAGGTAATGGGTTCAGAAAGTGTTGTAATGGTGGATTTTTGGGCACCATGGTGTGGTCCTTGTAGAGCTGTTGGTCCTGTAATGGATGAACTTGCAAATGAGTATGATGGAAAGGCAAAAATAGCTAAATTAAATGTTGACGATGATGGAGAAATTGCTGCTAAATTTAGAATTATGAGTATTCCTACCATAATGATGTTTAAAAATGGTGAGATTGTAGAAAAGCTTATAGGAGCAAGATCAAAATCAGAACTGTCTGACTTAATAGAAAAGCACCTATAGCATAGTCCAGCTTATGGTTAAAGAAGTGAGAACAAAGGGCTCAAAATTAAGAATTTTTATGTCCATCAAAGATAGACATGCTTAGCTTATAAATAAAGTTTTTTATTAATCTTTTAGAAAGTTATTGTTAAAATAAATGCTAATGAAGTATGATGGAATAAACATATAAACCTTTATACTGAAAGTCTTACAACATTTACGTTGTAAGACTTTCAGTATAATGGTTTATAATGAATGTATAAGATCATGTTCATATTTTCTCTAGCAAAAAAGTTTTTTGAGTATATAAAGAGCAAAAATAAAGTTTTTTCGGGAAAAAGGAGGATTTTTAAATGCATAAATTGAATAATAATATTAATAAGGAGAAGGTTTTTTATTAACGTTAATATTTTGTTAATTAATAGGAGGAACCGCAAATGGCTGGTGAAAAAAGGTTTGGTACTTCAATGCTTGGATTTAAGCAAACAGATGTAAATTCTTACATTGAAAAAATACTTAGGGAGTTTGATGATAAGTTAAAAGAAAAAGAAAGTGAGATAGCTGAACTTAAAAATCAAAACAGAGAACTAAGAATTAAGTATGAAGATATTGCAAGAAAATCAAATCATATAAATGATGATAGATCAAAAATAGCAGATGTTTTAATTAAGGCTCAGGAAAAAGCAGATGTAATTTTAGAAGATGCAAAAAAACAAGCAGGTGAAGAAAGAAAAAAACTATCAGACATGGTAGAAAGTGAAAAAGAAAAACTTGTGGACATGAAAGAAGAAATCAAATCATTGAGAAAAGAAGTTATTAGTACCTTAAAAAAATATGAATCAGATTTAAACGTAATAGAGGAGCTTGCTGTAAATAAGCTTAATGATTTTGAGGACTCAAAAAAAAACGATGAAGAAAATGATGACGACTTTTCAGAAGACATAATAGAGGAAATCTTGGAAGAGTATTCAGGAAAATCAAGTAATAGTTAATAAAGTCTTAATCAAATTAAGACTTGTAAAATATATTTTTATTTTATATAATTACTTTATTGTGATGGTGAGAAATGCTTCTTCCCCTATGTTTTTATGGAAGAAGATTTTTTTTATTAGAAGACTTGGAAGGGCGTGAAAGACTTAAAAGCGAAGGGATTAGATGCCCCTGGCTTTTATTAGAATACTTAAAACAAAGTGGAAGTTTTTATTATTAAAACTATTTATAAGGAGAGGATAACTGTGGAAGATATACTAGAAATACTAGAAAACAATAGCAAAATAGATGCTGAGCAAATTGCAGCAATGACTGGAAAAAGTATTGATGAAATTAAGGCTACTATTGATAAGTATGAACAGGAAAATATCATTTTAAAATATAATACACTGATTAATTGGGAAAAAACAAATAAAGAAGTGGTTACAGCTTTAATTGAAGTAAAAGTTACTCCACAAAGGGGAGAAGGTTTTGATAAAGTAGCAGATAGGATATATAGGTATCCACAAGTTAAGGCTTGCTACCTTATGTCAGGTGGATTTGATTTAACGGTTATACTTGAAGGAAAAAGCATGAAAGAAGTTGCTTTATTTGTAGCAGAAAAACTTGCACCTCTTGACTCAGTACTAAGTACATCTACACATTTTGTATTGAAAAAATATAAAGATAAGGGAACTATTTTTGAAGGGAAGCAAAAAGATGATAGGGAGGCTGTAGTTTTATGAATATGTCAGATATGATTTCACCATTAGTTAAAAATATACCTCCATCAGGAATAAGAAAATTTTTTGATCTGGTTAATGAAATGAAAGATGCAATATCCCTTAGCATTGGAGAGCCTGATTTTGTAACTCCTTGGACTGTAAGAGAAGCAGGGATTTATTCCTTAGAAAAGGGGCATACTCACTATTCTCCTAATGCAGGTTTTATGGAACTAAGAAAAGAGATTTGCAATTATTTAAAAAGAAGATACGGGCTATCTTACAATCCAGAAAAAGAAGTTGTTGTTACTGTTGGAGGAAGTGAAGGCATTGATATAGCGTTAAGATCACTAGTGTCTCAGGGAGATGAGGTTATTATACCTGAGCCAAGTTTTGTATCTTACAAGCCATGCGCTGTCTTTACTGGTGCAACACCTGTTATTATTAATCTAAGAGATGAAGATGAATTTAGATTAACACCAGAACTTTTAGAAAAAGCAATTACAGATAAGACTAAGGTTCTTATTTTGCCTTTTCCCAACAATCCTACAGGGGCAATTATGACAAGAGAAGACTTAGAGAAAATTGTGGAGGTAATAAAAAACAGGGATATTATAGTAATTTCTGATGAAATTTATTCAGAGCTAACTTATAGTGGGGAGCATGTTTCTATTGCAAGCTTTCCTGAAATGAAAGACAAGACTCTAGTAATAAACGGGTTTTCAAAGGCTTATGCAATGACAGGTTGGCGTTTAGGATATGCATGTGGACACCCTGATTTAATAGAAGCAATGTACAAAGTGCATCAATATGCTATAATGTGTTCTCCTACAACAGCTCAATATGCAGCAGTTGAAGCTTTAAAAAATGCTGATGATGAAGTTAAATCTATGGTAAAGGAGTACAACAGAAGAAGGAGAGTTTTGGTAGATGGATTTAGAGATGCAGGGCTTGATTGCTTTGAACCTTTAGGAGCTTTTTATGTATTTCCCTGTATTAAATCAACAGGAATGAGCTCTTCAGATTTTTGTGAGAAACTCCTTATTGAAGAGAAGGTTGCAGTTGTTCCAGGCACTGCTTTTGGTGACTGTGGAGAGGGGTTTGTTCGAGTTTGTTATTCAAGGTCAATGGATAATATAATTGAAGCTATAAAAAGGATAAAAAGATTTGTGGAGAGAAATAAAAATTAAAAAAGGATAAAAAAATCGTACTATGTTTAACATAGTACGATTAAATAAGTGTATATATAAAATTGTGCAGGATGTCAATTTAGTAGCTTCATTTAAAATTATGAAGCATATTTTTTGTCTAAATTCAATTGGCTTAACATATAACTTGCAATTAATTTGTCTAATTCTTGACTTGTTGTGAGAATATCACAAGCATCTCCAGAGTCAAGTACAGTGTGAAGCTTTTCTCTAAGGTATTCAATTTTGTCCAAAACATCGCCTCCAGTTATAATATTTATAATATAATTTACAAATCAATAATATAAATGATTTGCTAATAACAAATTTAGTAAAGTAAAATATTTAAATAAAACTTGTTTAATTACTTAAAACTATGATAGAATATATTTTGTCGAGCAGTTCTTAATGGTCATACTTTATTTTACAGCAACAATCTGTTGCTGTCAATAATAATTCTGAAAAAAATGCAAACATTTTGTTGCATGAAAAAAGGAATTAATAGTTTCAATATGTCTTAAGGTGGTATATTAATGGCTTTCTCAATAATGCTCAAACAATTAAGAGAGGAAAAGGGACTCTCGCAAAAAGATATAGCTGAATACTTAGGAATTACTCGTCAAGCAATTGCTTCATATGAGCTTGCTAAAAGAGAACCTGATTATGAAATTCTACATAAATTAGCTGATTATTTTGGTGTATCAGCAGATTATTTGTTAGGTCGTGCAAATTGTAGAGACCTAAATGCCATAACTGTGGGAAAGAACATAGAATTAATTAGGGGAGATCGTACATTTCAACAACTTTCTGAAGATATCAGCAAAAAATTAGGAACTTTGATTTTCCCAGAAATGTTGGAGCTATACGCAAAAGGAGAAAGAATGCCTTTTATTGGAACGATTAAAATTTTAGCCAAGTATGCTCAAGTAAGAGATAGTTTTTTTCATACACATAATACGCTTGAGACATATGAAAAAGAAAAAAAACTTTACTTACTAGAAGTTGGTCAGGAGAAGCTTACAGATGCAAATGAGCAGACTGGAACAATATTTGATCATATAAAGGACAATGATTTAATTATGTGGTTAACTGAAGAAAGCAGCCTGCCCTACATAAGATTAGCTAAAGAAATTGAAGATGCAGGTTTAGCTGTAGAAGCTTTAAAACCTCTTCTTGATAGTATAAGTAATACTAAAACAAAAATGAAATAATGTACATATAAATTTGAAAGGCTGATTTTGTAATGGGAGAAAAATATATAGTAGCAACCTTAAATACACCTTTTCATATTGAAATCAGAAACATACTAAATCCACAAGGATACATTCATGGAGGTAATTGTGATGGTGGAGTTTCATTGCTAAGATTGGTAAGAAGTTACAATCCGGATTTTGTTGTAGTAGATATGAATATGCAGTGGAGAGAACTAAAACAAACCATTGAAACCATAGATGAAGAAATGTTATGTTTTTGTATCCTTGTTGGAGACTATAAAAATGTTGAAATCACAAGTCTTATAGAGAACTCAATGGTTGTATCATTTTGTTATAAACCTTTAAATAGAGAAATGTTTATTAATTCAGTTGAGATGGCGTCAATTAGTTTTATAAGATTAATAAAGCTTGATAAGAAACTAAAAGAAGCTAAGGAAGACTTACATTCTAAAAAGTTAATAGAGCGCGCTAAGTATATTTTAATGGAAAAGGAGAGTATAAGTGAAAATGATGCCTATTCAATAATAAGAAAAAAGAGTATGGATACAAGATTGTCAATGAAACAAGTTGCAGAAGATATTATTTTGTCTCACAAAATTAGTGAAAGAAAATAGACTTTTTTTAATAAATGTTGTAGAATGAACACAGTATTTTATTATTAATTTAGGAGTTGATGAAAGTTGTTACAGCTTGAAGAAATTAAGCTTGAAATTCAAGGTTATGAGCGCAATTTAGATGAAATGGGGGCTTCACTTTGACATTGCTAATATAAGCATTGTAATAGAAGAACTTGAACAAAAAGCATCAGAACCTGATTTTTGGAATGATGCTCAAAACTCTCAAAAAATTCTTCAAAAATTAAAGACTCTAAAAGAAAGTTTAGAAAAGTATAAAAGTCTTTTATCTCAGAGGGAAGACTTATATACTTTATGTGAACTTGCTATTGAAGAACAAGATGAGAGTGTTGCCAGTGAAATAGAAGAGGGGTTTAAGGCATTTAAAAAGGGGTTTGAGCAGCTTAAACTTCAGACTCTTTTAAAAGGTCAATACGATAAAAACAACGCAATACTGACACTTCACGCAGGCGCAGGCGGAACAGAAGCACAGGATTGGGTTCAGATGCTTTTAAGGATGTATACAAGGTGGGCCGAAAAAAAGGGTTACAAAGTTAGCATACTTGATTATCTTGATGGTGATGAGGCAGGTATTAAAAGTGTAACAATACAAGTTGAAGGAGAAAATGCCTATGGATATTTAAAAGCAGAAAAAGGTGTTCACAGGCTTGTAAGGATTTCACCTTTTGATGCGTCCGGAAGAAGGCATACTTCATTTGCTTCTTTAGATGTTATGCCAGAATTAAGTGATGAAATTGAAGTTGAGATAAATCCAGATGACCTTCGCATAGATACTTATCGCTCAAGTGGTGCGGGGGGGCAGCATGTAAATAAGACAGAATCAGCTATCAGAATAACTCATATACCAACAGGTATTGTAGTTGCCTGTCAGACTGAGCGTTCTCAGTTTCAAAACAAGGATACTGCTATGAGAATGCTAAAATCAAAGCTTGTAGATTTAAAGGAGAGAGAGCAGAAAGAAAAGATAGAAGATCTTAAAGGTATTCAAATGGAAATAGCATGGGGAAGTCAGATAAGATCTTATGTATTTTGTCCATATACAATGGTTAAAGATCATAGAACAAATTATGAGGAAGGTAATGTTAGTGCAGTAATGGATGGCGAAATAGATGGACTAGTAAATTCATATTTGTCAAGTATTTCCGGGAAATAGGGTGCATGTAATATGCACCCTGAAAAATAGGAAAATTTATGTATTCTAGATGCTAAAAATTTGGATTTTCGAAGTTTAAAAATGCTATGGAAATGGTGTAAAGTCTTTTGTAATGATACTATCTTTTACGGGGTCGATTTCAAGTATAAAGAACCCAGAAATGTCTTTAAGTTCAGCATAAACTTCTATGTAACTTTTTTCATAATAATATTTATTCGGATCAACTATATAAGTGAAAAACTCAGGAAAGTGTAAATTTGCAGGAGTAAGATAATAATTTTCTAAATGCTTTTGAATTTCAAGCATAACTGATTTTGTGTCATGCTTTCTGATGAAATGAACACTATAATTGTCATCATGTGGTATAGCCTGAATATGATAACTTTTCTGCGTTATAGAATTAGATATACTTGATGAAAAATCAATTGTTATTATCATATTGCTTATATCTACAGATACGTTGTGTATCAAGTTATTTTGATGGAGTTTCACCAGTTTGTTTATAGCAGATTTTTCAATAGTATCATTTGAAACAAAACCTAAATATTTTAATTCCTTTGAATAATAATCAAGATTAATTCTGTAAGAACCTGAGTGTTCAGGGGAATCTAAATAGACTAAAACATCATTTTGAGAGTTCAAAATCTTTGCATATGTAACTTGGGCGCTAGCACAAATATTTTCCCTAAAAGAATTTTCAATAAAAACTATTTTTCTATTTCTATTTTCACTTTTGTCTAATCGATCTTTATACTTGTCAGTGTATTCAAACTTAAATGAGTTTGTAATTTTATTAATGATGTACTGAAGTTTATCATCGTAAAAGAAGTTATTAGGACTTGAAAAATCATTTATGGAAATAAACATTGAGTATACTTTATTGTTGCGTATTATACTAACTGAGTAACAAAGCTTATATCTATCTAGTTCATCAAGATAATTGACAAGTTTATAAATATATAATTCATTATTATTTTTTGCAAATGTATGGTTTAAAACTATATGAGGCTGATTTGAGTAAGGGGTGTTATAATTCTTGAAATATTTCTCTAGATGACTTTTATTAACTCCAGTAATATACTTATACACATCTTCTGCTGAAAGGTCTGTAAAATAACCTGCTTCATTTACATACATATCAAAATAGCCTGAATACTCTGGACTTATAACTTGAAATAAGTCAAAGTTAATATCTTTATAAATATTAGATATAGTCCAGTTGTCAGGATAGATAAAAGAATAACCTTCGTGCTCATTGACAAATTTATTAAAATTAATATTCATTTCTAAATGAGAAGACTTAGTTGTAGGCTCAATAAACCTAAGTGATGATACTATATTAAAAAATATGCTTAGAATTTCAGAAGAAGGTTTTAAAAATCTACTATTTAAAGATATTGTATATACTTTTCCATTATGCAAAGTATAAAATTCATTAACATAAAGGGGGCCATAATTTTCTTCTAATTGGTATTTCAGATATATATAATAACCATGTGATTCTAAGCTCTCATATTTTTCAATATCTATATTTTCTTTTTTTAAATCAAAATAAATTGAGGAATCTTTAGAAAAATCTATATTTTTTCTTGTTAATATTGTTAAATTATTATCTGCGTATAGAGTATTTAAGAGTTTTATTTTTTGAGAGACATATGAAGTAAGCGAAATTGAGTCTTGAACAGATATTGAATAATAATTATTGTAATCAATTTTAAAACTCCAATAATCGTGATTATTTGCCATACTATTTCTCAAATAGGGAATAAATGAAGAAGGATGACGAATTATGTAATTTTGTTTTTGATTAACATAATAAACATAATCTATATCCATCGTATTTAAGGTAGGATAAATTCCTCTGTTAATAGTTTCCAATGCATTGGAATCATAAAATATGTCTAAAGTTTTTTCTAGTTTAGGCAAGTTAGGAATTTTCAAACCTTGAATGATAAGAGAGAGCTTTTGTATATTTTCTCTGGTAAGAAAACCTTTTTTGCCTGCAATATTAATAGAATAAATAGACATATTTGAAAAAGAAGGTATGCTGATGTTTATATTAGTTTCTTCAGTTGTGGATAAAGAATCACTTGCAATTGTATTGTATATAATTATGTTTGAATTTTTCCCAAAAAGCATTTGATTTTGATCTGTAAAAACTTTTATATAAGATTCGGATAAAGGATCATGTGAATCACCAAAGAAAAAATTGTTTTTAGAATACTCCTGCATTGCTCTAAAATAACTTTTCTTATATTCGTGTATTTCTTCAAATATTTTCTCGTTAGAAGATGTGTGGTCTCCAAGAATAGTACGCATATTTTTTATTGCTTGATCATCTATTGTGTCAGAGTATATAGTTACAATAAAAGAATCAGTGGATTCTACTAAAAACACTGTATTTTCATAAGAGGTTTCTTCTGGGGGCAAGAGATAAATACCCAAATGAGCAGGGATTGAAAGAGAATAGTATTCTCCTTCATAATTTAAATCGAGTTTTTCTGCGTATGTAAAATTAAATAATAAAAGTAAAAAAAATAAAATAGCTATAAAATGTAATATATATTTTTTCATTTAAATCACAACTCTCCACTTTTAAATATGATTTATAAAAGTATGTTATCAAAATAAAAAAAGTTAAGCAATGCATTTTACCTTATTGTAAAGTAATTGAAATAAAGATTTAACTTGATTGCAGCTTCCGCTGCGATATACTATTCTTCTCAAAAAGTTTGCTTTTTTAGCAAACTTTTTAGAAGATATAGTTCCTCTGTTTATCGCAGCGGAACTTAACTACTATGATTGCAGCTTCCGCTGCGATATGATATTATTTTATATAAATCAAAAGGAATAGATTATGGTTTAGCCCAAATAATACTTCTTCTTTTCACAGGGGCTATTTGTCAGCAAATAAGGCTTATAGTGAAATAGTGGTGGAAGTTATATTTTCATCTATCCTAAGTTAATGGAAAAAGGTTGGTATTTAGAATGAATGTAGGGGTTATAGGAGCAGGAAAAGTTGGATGCGCATTGGCAATGGGTTTTTATAATAATGGCATTAATGTTTCGGGTATAGTTACTAGAAGTGATAAATCTTTTGAATACATATGCAAAAAGCTATCTTTGAATTTTAATAACAATTTAGTTGAGACAGTAAAGAAATCTGATGTAGTTTTTTTGTCAGTATCTGATAGCCAAATAGAAAGTGTAGCAAAAAAGATAGTATCAGAAGTTGAGCCATCTTTTATTAATAACAAGTTTTTTTTTCATTTAAGCGGTGCTTTAAGTTCTGATGAATTAAAATGCTTAAAAGATTTAGGGGCTCATACAGGGTCTTTACACCCTATACAAACTTTTGCTCAAAAAGAAGATGGATGGGGGAAACTACATAATATACACTATACTTTTGAAGGATGTAAGACTTCGCAGGATTGTGCCAATACTATTGTTAAGCTTTTTAATGGGACAATTATGACTATAAAAAAAGAAGACAAAACTCTTTATCATGTAGCTGCATGCATTATTTCAAATTATACGGTTACACTCTCTTATATAGCAAGTGAGATATTAACTAAAATAGGAATTGAAAAGGAAGATTGTCAAAATGCTTTTATTCCACTTGTCAAAAATACTATAAATAATTTAGAACAGTATGGAAACGTTGGATCTCTCACTGGGCCAATAGAAAGAGGGGATGATAAGATTATTTGCCAGCATATTAAAAACTTAGGCAACATGGATTTAAAGCTTTTAGATATCTATAAGTTACTAGGACAAAAAACAATAGAGGTTGCTAAAAAGAAGGGTACCCTTACAAAAAATGAAGAGAACAAAATAATAAATATTTTGTCTTAGGAATGCTGAAAATATAAATTTGTTTCATAGTTAGAAATGGAGTTGAAAAGATGAACATTGAAAACTTAAGAAAATTATTAGAAAATGTAAAAGATGGTCAGGTAAGTGTAGATGAAGCATTAACAGACTTAAAAAAGCTTCCTTTTGAGGATTTAGGATTTGTTAAGGTTGATCATCATAGAAATATTAGAAATGGATACCCAGAAGTAATTTATTCTCAAGGAAAGACTGTTGAACAGATTAAGAGTATTGTTGAAAAACTAATTGAAAGAAATAATAATATTATGGCTACTAGAGCAGATTATCAAGTTTATGAGGGTATAAAAGAAATTACAGAGGATGTAGTATATTATGAAGAGGCAAGAATAGTTGTAGTTAAAAAAAGAGACTTAATAAAAACAGAGAAAATGATTGCTGTAGTATCAGCAGGAACTTCTGATATTCCTGTTGCTGAAGAGGCAGCTGTAACCTGTGAGACAATGGGCAATTGGGTTGAACGGGTTTATGATGTTGGTGTAGCAGGTATTCATAGGCTTTTTGCAAAGTCAGATACTATTATGAAAGCAAATGTTTTGATAGTTGTTGCAGGAATGGAAGGTGCACTTGCAAGTGTGGTAAGCGGTCTTGTTGACAAGCCAGTTATTGCAGTTCCTACAAGTATTGGCTATGGAGCTAATTTTAAAGGACTATCAGCGCTTCTAACCATGTTGAATAGTTGTGCAACTGGTATTGGGGTTGTTAATATAGATAATGGATTTGGAGCAGGTTTTTTAGCTGGTATGATAAATAAACTCTAGGAAGGAATGAATACATATTATGAAAGTACTTTATTTTGATTGTTTTTCTGGTGTAAGTGGAGATATGATGCTTGGTACTTTACTTGACCTAGGAGTAAATCAGGAAGCTTTTATAGAAGAATTAGATAAACTTAACTTAGATGGATATGAGGTAGTTATAGAAAAAAAAGTAAAAAATGCTATTAGGGTGACAGATGTTGATATTATTATTGAAAAGCACCATAGCCATCATCATGGTGATGCTGTTCATCATCATCATCGTAATCTTACAGATATCGAAAAAATAATTGACGACAGTCTTTTGAAAAGCAGCATTAAAGATTTTGCAAAAAGGGTATTTAAAGAGATTGCAAAAGCAGAAGGAAAAGTTCATAATAAGAGTATAAATGAAATTCACTTTCATGAAGTAGGTGCAATTGATTCTATTGTAGATATTGTAGGTGTATCAATTTGTATTGATTTATTGGGAGTAGATAAAGTGTATTCGTCACCTTTACATGATGGAACAGGTTTTATAAGTTGCCAACATGGTATGTTGCCAGTTCCAGTTCCAGCAGTTATGGAGATGCTTGAAGATAGCAAAATACCATATGTAATTGAGAATATAAATACAGAGCTTGTGACACCTACAGGTCTTGCTCTTATTAAATGTCTGGCATGTGAATATGGAGTTATGCCTCCAATGGTAGTGGACAAGGTTGGATATGGTGCAGGTAAAAGAGATACAGGCAGGTTTAATGCTTTAAGGGGTGTTGTAGGTACGTTGGTCCATAAAAGCAATAATGATGAGGAAGTAATTGTAATTGAGACTAATATTGACGATATGAATTCAGAGATTTTAGGGTTTGTTATGGAAAAACTTCTAATGAATGGGGCACTCGATGTTTTTTATACACCTATCTACATGAAAAAGAACAGGCCTGGAGTAATGCTTACAGTATTGTCTGATGCTGAAAGAGAAGATGAACTTTCTAAAATTATACTTAGTGAAACTTCAACACTTGGAATTCGCAAATTTATTTCTAAAAGACAAGTTTTAAAAAGAGAAGAGAAAAAGGTTGACACAAAGTATGGGGAGATAAGGGTTAAGGTATCTTATACAGGTGAGTTTATAAAAACTTCTCCTGAATACGAAGATTGCAAAAAAGCAGCTCTTGAAAATAAAATACCTATTCATAGGGTTTATGATGAGGCAAAAAATGCTCTATAACAGATTTTCAGATTATTTAATAAACAAATATAAATGCAAAGTATATAAGCTTCCTCTCAATTTACCTGTTACCTGTCCTAATAGGGACGGGAATATAAGTAAAAAGGGTTGCGTATTTTGTGGAGAAGAGGGAGCTGGATTTGAAAACCTTTCAAATCATCTTTCAGTAAAAGAACAGCTTAGCATTAATTCAAAATATATAGGTGAGAAATATAGTTCTAATAAATTTATAGCATACTTTCAAAACTACTCCAACACATATCTTCCTCTTAATGACTTTAAGAACTATATTGAGGAAGCATGTAGAGATAATATTGCAGCCATATATATATCAACTCGTCCAGATTGTATTTGGAGTGAATACCTTGAGTTTTTGAAAGAAATAAAAGAAACAAAAAATGTTGATATTTTAATAGAACTTGGCCTTCAGACTGTTAATTATCATACTCTCAAAATGCTAAACAGAGGGCATCTTCTTGCAGAGTTTATTGATGCAGTACTTCTAATAAAAAAATACGGAATTGAAACATGTGTACATTATATACTGGATATTCCTATGGATTCCATAGATGATACTACTGAAGGCGCAAGAATAATTTCTGCACTTAAAGTAGAGCAAGTCAAATGCCATTCTTTATATATATTAAAAGATACTATTTTAGGAGATATGTACGAAAAAGGTGAATTTTATCCAATAAGCATAAATGAGTATATCGAACGAGCAATTACTTTTTTGGAGTACTTAGATCCCTCAATAGTTATACAGAGACTTATAGGAAGAGCACCTAAAGAAAGGAGTTTATTTTGCAATTGGGGGATGAGTTGGTGGAAAATTCATGACATGTTGGAAAATAAGATGAATGAGGAAAATAGATATCAAGGTAAGAAGTTTAATTATTTGAGTCAAACTAGAAAAATGCATTTATGAAAGTAATTAAACTTAAGGGTTCTAATCTTAAAAAGTATTTTAAGATTAGACACTCATGAGCACATTGGGTCAAGTACGCAAGAAATCAAAATCCAGAATTCAGTATTCAGAATATTTGAAATCATCCTATTCTGAATACTGAAATTTCATTTAAAGCTAGAGTTTTTTCAGATACTCATCTATAGCTTCTGCAGCTTTTTTACCTGCCCCCATGGCAAGTATAACAGTTGCAGCACCTGTCACAACGTCGCCACCTGCAAATATACCTTTTTTACTGGTAGCTCCAGTACTTTCATCTGCAACAATACCGCCCCATTTTTGTGTCTCCAATCCAGTAGTTGTTGAGGATATAAGTGGGTTTGGGCTTTGACCGATGGCAACAATTACTGTTTCTACGTCAATGATGTGCTGTGAGCCCTCTTTTGGAACGGGTCTTCTTCTTCCAGATGAATCAGGTTCACCAAGCTCCATTTCTATGCATTCCATGGCTTTAACCCATCCATCATCAGTTCCTAAAATGCTTGTAGGATTTGTAAGCACTTTAAATATTATTCCCTCTTCTTTTGCATGGTGTACTTCTTCAAGTCTTGCAGGCATTTCATCTTCAGAACGTCTATATATAATATATACGTTTTCAGCCCCTAATCTTTTAGCACTTCTTGCAGCATCCATGGCAACATTTCCGCCACCAATGACGGCGACATTTTTACCTATGACTACTGGTGTATCGTATTCAGGAAATCTATATGCTTTCATAAGGTTTATTCTGGTAAGGAACTCGTTAGCAGAATAAACTCCATTTAAGTTTTCTCCAGGTATACTCATGAAATTTGGAAGCCCAGCACCTGAACCAACAAAGATAGCTTGATATCCTTCTTCTAAAAGCTCATCTAAAGAGAAAACTTTTCCTATAACCATATTGGTTTTTATTTCAACTCCAAGCTGTTTTATTTTGTCAATTTCTTTTTGTACTATTTCTTTAGGGAGTCTAAATTCAGGAATTCCATACATTAATACTCCTCCTGGAACGTGAAAAGCCTCAAAAATAGTAACACTATATCCCATATTGGCAAGATCTCCTGCACAGGTTAGACTTGCAGGCCCTGAGCCTATAATTGCAACTTTTTTGTTATTGGTAGTTGGTTTGTCCTTAGAAGAATTTACATTTTTAATATACCAATCAGCAACAAATCTTTCCAGTCTTCCTATAGCAACCGATTCACCTTTTTTTGCTCTTACACATATCTGCTCGCATTGACTTTCCTGAGGACAGACTCTGCCACATATAGCAGGAAGGCTGTTTGTTTCCTTAATTTTTTCATATGCTTCTTCAAATTTACCATCTGCAACTAGAGTAATAAATTCTGGTATTTTTACATTTACAGGACAACCAGAAACGCATGGCTTGTGCTTGCAATTAAGACATCTTGTAGCTTCTTCAATTGCCATTTGCTCTGTATATCCTAATGCAACTTCTAAGAAGTTTTTATTTCTTTCATTAGGGTTTTGCTCAGGCATTTCAACTTTTTTAGGTGACATGTTAGCCATTACTTTCACCTCCTAATGTACAGTTGTGTTTTTCTAAAGATTCATTCTCGTGTCTTTTATACATATTTTGTCTTCTCATAGCTTCGTCAAAATCTACTAGGTGTCCATCAAAATCAGGACCGTCCACACAGGCAAATTTAGTTTTACCTCCTACAGTTAAACGGCATCCTCCACACATACCCGTTCCATCAATCATGACAGGGTTCATGCTCACA
This sequence comes from Acetivibrio alkalicellulosi, assembly GCA_008125075.1. Taxonomy (GTDB): domain Bacteria; phylum Bacillota; class Clostridia; order Acetivibrionales; family Acetivibrionaceae; genus Herbivorax; species Herbivorax alkalicellulosi. The sequence continues at coordinate 309,104 of VLTH01000003.1, forward strand.
ATAGTTTTTATACCGTACTCTTTTGTAAGGTTGCTTACAACTTTCATCATTATAAGAGGACCAATTGCAATTACTAAATCGTATTTATTACCTTCTTCTATTAATTGTCTTAAGACATCTGTTACGAAGCCTTTATTTCCATTTGAACCATCATCTGTTGTTATAAATAGATTATCACTTACAGCTTTCATTTCATCTTCAAGTATAATAAGGTCTTTGTTTCTAAAACCAGTAATTGAATGAACAATAGTTCCCATAGAATGTAATTGTTTAGCTTGAGGGTAAGCTATTGCTGTTCCTAAACCTCCACCTATAACTGCAGCTTTTTTGATTTTATCAAAATGAGAAGCAACCCCTAAAGGGCCTACAAAGTCAAGTAGTGTATCTCCTTCATTTAGTTTACCAAGCTCTGTTGTTGTTTTACCAACTTCCTGAAATATTATAGTTACTGTACCTTTTATTCTATCAAAATCAGCTATTGTCAAAGGAATCCGCTCGCTGTTTTCGTTAATTCTGAAAATAATAAACTGACCAGGTTCTGCTTTTCGTGATATATGAGGTGCTTCTATTTCCATTAATTTTACTTGAGAATTTAACACCCTTTTTTTAACTATTTTAAACATTGTTTACCCCCTTTATAAAAAGTGTAGTTTTATATTTATTTTAAATTTAATATATATTTAAGTCAATTCAAATGCTGTAAGAGAATTCAGATATTTGTATTATAATAATAAGAAAAAATACAACCTATCCATTTATTATACACTAAAACAATGAAAATGAAAGATTTTTTAATGATATCTTGCAAAAAAAATATGTTGAATTACTATGTTGAATTGTTGAAATCTTTGTTTTGTTGGGTTTAATGAGTTATACTAATTATATTAGATTTTAATGATTATATGGAATTCGAAATAAATTTTATTAGGTCTTGCAATTAGAAAATAGTTTTGTTATAATTTAATTGTCAGAAAATCTCATATTTTATTGCATTAATGTGTTAAGTTATTTAATTTTTCAGAGATATAATAGAAAAAGATATAAAAAAGCAAAGTGTATCATTGTCTAAAGAATAATTAACAAAGGTGGGAAATGTTTATGAAAATGTTAACAAGTGTAATGGAACAAGTAATTAAAAGAAATCCAAATGAACCAGAATTTCATCAAGCAGTAAAAGAAGTATTGGAGTCCTTAGAGGTTGTTGCCCAAAAGAATCCTCAATGGGTAAAGGAAGGTATATTTGATAGAATAGTTGAGCCTGAAAGACAGATTATTTTTAGAGTGCCATGGGTTGATGACAATGGCGATGTTCAGGTTAACAGAGGCTTTAGAGTACAGTTTAACAGTTCTATTGGTCCCTACAAGGGCGGGTTAAGGTTTCATCCGTCAGTTAATGTAGGGATTATTAAATTTTTAGGTTTTGAGCAGATTTTCAAAAACTCACTGACTGGACTTCCATTAGGAGGAGGTAAAGGTGGTAGTGATTTTGATCCTAAAGGTAAATCTGATGGTGAAATAATGAGGTTTTGTCAGAGTTTCATGAGTGAGCTATATAGGCATATTGGAGAAAGTACGGACGTACCAGCGGGCGATATTGGAGTTGGTGGTCGTGAAATAGGTTATATGTATGGTATGTATAGAAAAATAAGAAATGAGTTTACTGGTATTTTAACGGGGAAAGGTTTGACCTGGGGAGGAAGTCTTGTAAGAACTGAAGCAACAGGTTATGGCGTTTGTTATTTTATGGATGAAGCTATGAAATCAATCAAAGGAAAGTCATTTGATGGAGCAACAGTAGTTGTATCGGGTTCTGGTAATGTGGCAATATATGCTACTGAAAAAGTTCATCAGTTAGGTGGAAAAGTGGTTGCATTGAGTGATTCTAGCGGATATATTCATGATGCAGAAGGAATCAAACTTGATACAGTTAAGAAAATTAAAGAAATTGAAAGAAAGAGAATTAGTGAGTATGTAAAATATCATCCTAATGCAACTTATACTGAAGGATGTAATGGAATTTGGTCTATTAAGTGTGATGTGGCTCTTCCTTGTGCAACACAAAATGAACTTAATGGAGAGGCTGCAAAAATGTTGGTTGATAACGGTTGCTATGGAGTAGGAGAGGGAGCAAATATGCCTTCTACACCTGAAGCAGTTGAGATATTTATTAAAAATGGTGTTGTTTTTGGACCGGGTAAAGCTGCTAATGCAGGTGGCGTTGCTACTTCAGGTCTTGAAATGTGCCAAAATAGCATGAGATATTCATGGTCTTTCGAAGAAGTTGATGCTAAGCTAAAAGATATTATGGTTAATATATATAAGAGTGCAAGTGAAGCGGCAAAAGAATACGGACAAGAAAATAATCTGGTTATAGGTGCAAATGTAGCTGGATTCTTAAAAGTTGCAACGGCAATGTCTGCTCAAGGAGTATAAACCTGTAATAGACTTTAATAGGGCTGTTGATGTGATAATATTATCACGTCAACAGCCCTTTGAAAATCTTATGGAACGAGTGAATTTGTTGATATGCTTTTATTAAAATTTTCTGATTAGGATTTAAAGCATCTTGGCTATTTCCTAACTGTGTTATTGTTGTTCGATAGACTTCTTGAAACAATATAAATACAAAAAACTAAATTGAGCATACTAATAAAAGTTTTATTACCCAATTAATGTACTGTTGTAACAGGGAGGGTTAAATATACTTCAAAATGAATAGTTTATTTTTAATAGGAAATGGATTTGATTTAGCCCATGGTATGAAAACATCTTATGAGCACTTTCATCAGCATCTTAAAAATAAATATAAAAATTCAAATGCTAATTGCTTTACTCCACCTGAAGCTATTTTGATGGAAGGAGGACATGTTTTTTATAATCAAGATGATGTTGTATGTTTTTTAATAAATATTATATCTCAAGCAGAGTCTAAGGGAGATAAATGGAGTGATCTTGAGTTTACTCTTGGTAATCTTCATTTAGATGAGTTTTTAAACGATTTTATAGATGATGATTATAAGGACAATGGGTGGAAGAGTCAAGTTTTATCTTCTAATCTAGCTGGAGCAGTTATGAAGATTAAAGACTATTTTTCTGAGTGGATAAATTCAATTGAAATTGACAATATATCACCTAAATCGGACTTTGAAAATATGATTAACAAAGAAAGCGATTTTTTTTTGACATTTAATTATACAAAAACAATGGAGATGCTATATAAGGTAAAAAACATTTGTCACATACATGGAAAACAAGGAGAAGAATTATTATTTGGACATGGAAATGAAAAAAATTATTATTCTAACTATACGGCTCGCTACGTTGGTTCAGAAAATCTACTTCAAGAACTTCAATCAAGTTTGAGGAAAAAAACACTTGAGGCAATTAATAAGAACAAGTTTTTTTTTCATAGATTATCAAACTTAGTCAGTAGAGTCTATTCATATGGATTTTCATTTTCTGAAATTGACCAGATATACATAAAAGAAATATGCAGTAGAGTATTAACTGAAAGTATAACATGGTATTTAAGTGATTATGAGGATGCTAATCAACGAAATCATATCATGAAAGTAATAAATTTATGTGGATTTAAAGGGGAATTTGATACTTTCCACATTTCATAAAAAAATTTTGAATTATTATAGACAAACGAACATATGTTTGATATAATTTTATTATAGTTTTATTGCAGGTTTTTTGAAAGGGTGGTATTATGAACAAAGTAATATTAATGGGGAGATTGACAAAGGATCCCGAATTGAGGTATACCAATGTGAGTAATGTGCCGGTATGCCATTTTACTTTAGCTGTGGACAGAAAGTTTCAGCGACAGGGGGAAGAAAGGCAAGCAGACTTTATACCTGTAGTTGCCTGGGACAAAACGGCAGAGTTTTGTTCTAAATATTTCAATAAAGGTCAGCAAGTTGCTGTAACAGGAAGAATCCAAGTAAGGACATGGGATGATGACCAAGGTAAAAGACATTATATTACTGAAGTAATTGCAGAAGAGACTTTTTTTGCAGATAGCAAAAGAGAGCATACAGAATATGGAAATAATGAGGTGTCAGGTGGAGAAGAACAGAATTTTAGTTCATCTGAAGACACTGGAGATTTACCATTTTAATCCATAGATAGGCTTTTCTTAGCTGTTTTTTATAATATATTTAATAAACCTTTAGAAAAACAACAAAATAACAGTTGACACGTATTTGAAAAATAATATATAATATAATGTGTGCTATATTTTGTTTAGTTTCCATTTAAATCCATAGTATTGAATGAAGTTTAGTCTTAGCACAATTGTTACCATCGGAGGGAGGGAAATACGTGTCTGAAGTTAGAGTTAAAGAAAATGAGTCTCTCGATAGCGCTCTTAAAAGGTTTAAGAGACAATGCGCTAAAGCAGGCGTATTGGCTGAAGTACGAAAAAGGGAGCATTATGAGAAGCCAAGTGTAAAGAAAAAGAAAAAATCTGAAGCTGCAAGAAAAAGAAAGTTTAAGTAAGGGAATTGCATGGCCCTTAAAGAAGTGTTAATAGTATTTAGTTGCCATGAGAGTTCTATATTAATAATACATTGGCATGGCAAGATCGGAAGTGCTTCAGGTTAAGATGATGTAAAAACCCTTGACGATGATGGTGTATTAGAAATAGTAACTAAAAAGCAAACAATAATGAAGGGGGTCTTCTAGGAGATACAACTTCAGAAGACATTGTCATAAGGCATATTGATATTTTATCAATACTATTATTAAAAAGGCTGTGTGTTGTTTTTAAAGAACCTTTTTGTTTAGTAAAAGTGCCTGTGGTAATAGGTGATAAATACAAGTGGTACTTCCGAAGGTATAAAAAGAAGGGAAGAGATTGTGATTAGATTAAAAAAATAGATTCATAGAAGCTCGATGAAAATCGAGCTTTTTGTAATGCTACAATATAACATATCGCAGCGGAAGCTGCAATCATAGTAGTTAAGTTCCGCTGCGATAAACAGATGAACTATATCTTCTAAAAAGTTTGCTAAAAAAGCAAACTTTTTGAGAAGAATAGTATACCTCCACACAGCTAGAAGAATTTAGAAACAAACACATAAATTAATAGTGCACAAAAATATGGAAGAAACATTGTGAAGTAAGAGGAGATTTATATGATTAAAAAAACGAAATGGAGCGTTAGCTATGTACCTGATGAAAAAGTTGAAAAATTAGCTAAGAAAGCAGGTGTTTCAAGTTTTCTTGCTAGGATTTTTTTGAGTAGAAAAATAGAAAATGAAGATCATATAAATGACTTCCTGAATCCATCTCTAAAAAATATATACCATCCCTTTCTTTTACTAGACATGGAAAAAGCATCCGACAGAATACTTAGAGCAATTAATGATAAGGAAAAAATATTAATTTATGGAGATTATGATGTTGATGGTATAACAAGTACATCTATATTATTTGATTTCTTAAAAAGGCAAAATGGCAATGTAGATTTCTATATTCCAGATAGATTTGAGGAGGGATATGGTCTTTCTGAAAGTGCTGTAAAAAAAATAATCAGTAAGGATATTGATCTTGTCATTACCGTTGATTGCGGAACTACAGCCTTAGAAGAGACAGAATTATTTACGCAAAATGGCATTGATGTTGTTATTACAGATCATCATGAATGTAAAGATACTATACCTGAAGTATATGCTGTAATAAACCCCCAAAGACCTGATTGTAATTATCCTAATAAAAACCTTCCGGGAGTGGGAGTTGCGTATAAACTTATTCAGGCATTATCAAACATGATGAATATTCAAAGTGATATGTATCTTGATTTGGTTACCCTTGGAATTATTGCCGACGTAGTACCTCTTACAGGTGAAAACAGAGCCTTGGTAAAGTACGGTATGAGTATCATTAACACAACATCCAATATTGGTCTTAGATCACTTGTGGAAGTATCTGGAGTGAAAGACAAAGAAGTTACATCTACAACTGTTGGTTATACCATTGCTCCACGAATAAATGCTGCTGGAAGGCTTGGAGATGCTAAAAGAGCAGTAAGGCTTCTTACGACTGATAATGAGACAGAGGCTTTAGAACTTGCAATTGAACTTGATAGGCAAAATAAAGAAAGACAAGATATTGAAGCTTTAATATTTGAGGAAGTAATAGAAATAATTGAAAATGATGTGGACAGTAAGGATTCAAAAATTATCATAGCTAATGGAGAAGGTTGGCATCATGGAGTTATTGGAATTGTAGCATCAAAAATTTCAGATAAGTACAATAAGCCTTGTATTTTAATTAGTACATCTTATGGAATAGGCAAAGGATCAGGAAGAAGTATAGAAGGTTTAAATCTCTTTGATGGGCTTAAATATTGTGAAAATGTGTTGGACAAGTATGGTGGACATGAATTAGCTGCTGGTCTAACCATTAAGGAAGAAAATATACCCGAATTTAAAAGGCTTTTAAAGGATTATGTAGATTCTTGTCTAGATGAATCCCACCTAATACCAAAGTTGAAGATTGATGCAAATATAACCAAGGATGACATTACTTTAGAAAATGCAAAACAAATAAACCTTTTAGCACCCTTTGGGGAAAGTAACCCTGAACCGTTATTTCAATTTACAAATGCACAAATTTCTCAGATCAGAACAGTAGGGAATGATAAGCATTTAAAACTTACTTTTAGTGACGGAGATTATGTTATAAATGCAATTGCTTTTAATAAGGGAGACTTAATAAATGTATTTAAGGAATCAGATATAGTAGATGTTGCATGCATACTAGATATAAATAGATGGAATGGAGATGAAAGTGTACAGCTAATCATTAAAGATATTAAGCCTGCATGTGAAATATTAATGAAAAATATGTTTTTTATGAGTCTTGACAAGAGTATGGAACTTAACAATGATAAAATAAACAGCAGAATAGATAATATGTTTTCAATGGACAAAAATATTGAGCAGTATCTAGAGGATAATATTTCAATTGGAAATAATATAGCAATTTTAATAAACTCACTTGAGTCCTTGAAGGGAATTTATAGTATGCTTGAGAAGTTTTCTTTTATTAATGACCATAAATATTCAATAAACTTTTTAACTGTTGATACCAAAAAAAAATGTAAATTACACGTATTAGTAAATCCATGTGTTGAGCAATTGACACTATCAATATTTGATAAAATTATAATATACGGAAACTGGTTAAGCAGGGAGTATCTTTGTAAGGTTTTAGATAAAATAGATTGTTCTAATATCTGTGTTTTTGATAAGGTAAATTTTGATTTTGACAAAAAAGACATTATACCTGATAGACGGGAAATGGCTTTTTTGTATAAATATTTAAAAACAAATTATGAAAGTACTTTTGTTTTAGAAAGCCTATTTGCTTTTTCAGATTTTATTTCTACCAAGTACGGTATTAATATTAATTATTATAAATTAAAAAAAATTATTCAGATATTTGAAGAGCTTTATTTTATAAAAAGTATTCCATATGGTAAATATGGAATGTCTGTTGAAATGTTAGATACAGCTAAAGATAAAAACAGCCTTGAAAACTCAGTTATATACAGACGTATTAATTTACTTAAATGAGATTCTTTTTTAGTGTAGTAAGTTTCCTAGATTAGAGCCTGTAAATACTCCTCGAAGGCTTTTCAAAACTTGCTTCGTGCTCCCTTTCCTCGTCGTATTAACAGGCTCTAAGATTGCTTTACAATGTTTCTTTCTTAAATAATATACACCCTTAGTTTATCAGTTTATATACTTTATGTTCAAAAATAAAAAAATGTGATATTATATACCTATGTGTTTTATCAAATATAAATTGAATAAAGATCATAAGACAACTCCGTCTTATAGAAGGTGGAGCCTTAGAATAAGATATATAAAAGAGTTTAAAGTGTTAAAATTTAAGTAAGAGAATTTTACTAGGAGGAATATTATGGAATTAAAAACAAAATTACGTCAAGTAATGAATTTTCCAAAAGAGGGAATAAACTTTATTGACATTACTACGGTTTTACAGGATGCTCAGGCACTTAAAGAGTGTATAGATGTTATGAAAGAAAAAATAATGGGATTTGGAGATTTTGATGTTATTGTAGGACCTGAATCAAGAGGTTTTATTTTCGGGACACCACTGGCTTATGCAATTGGAAAAGGATTTGTTCCAATAAGAAAAAAAGGCAAACTTCCTTATGAGACTTTATCTGTTGAGTATCAGTTGGAATATGGAACTGATGTATTAGAAATACATACAGATGCAATCAATAAAGGTCAGAAAGTTGTTATTGTTGATGATCTATTAGCAACAGGAGGAACTACTGAATGCAATATAAAGCTAATTGAACAATTAGGTGGGGAAGTAGTTGGAATAGTTTATTTTGTTGAATTAGAATTTTTAAATGGAAGAAAAAAATTAGGCAACTATAATGTAAAATCCATAGTTCAATTTTGATGATATATAGCAGTGGTAGTTTACTATTTTAAAAAAGGCACATGTGCATAGACAATAGTATTTTGTGGAGGAGTATTAATGGGCGATAGCTATACCAGGCTTGTAAAAAAGATAATAAAATATAACCCCAATTGTGACTTTACACTACTTGAAAAAGCATATATTCTTTCAAAGGAAGCCCATGAAGGACAACATCGAGTTTCAGGAGAGCCATTTATTATACATCCTATGGAAGTAGCTAACATATTGGCAGAACTTGAGCTAGACTGTACTTCAATAGTTGCGGCTATACTTCATGATACTATTGAAGATACTACCTATACCTATGAACAACTAAAATCAACGTTTGGACAGGAAGTAGCAAATCTGGTAGATGGCGTAACTAAGCTGGGTAAAATTCCTTATACTACAAAGCAGGAGCAACAGGCGGAAAATTTAAGAAAGATGTTTCTTGCAATGGCAAAAGATATAAGAGTAATTCTTATTAAACTTGCAGATAGACTTCACAATATGCGGACATTAAAATATATGACTGCAGATAAACAATTGGAAAAAGCAAAAGAAACACTGGAAATATATTCACCTTTAGCTCATAGGCTAGGTATTTCTAAAATTAAATGGGAGCTTGAAGATCTTAGTTTAAGATATATAGATCCAAAGGGGTATTATGATCTTGTAGAAAAGATTGCTAAAAAACGAAAAGAAAGAGAAGCATATATTACAAACATTTTAAATACGCTAAAGGAAAAAACTCACGAGATTGCTGTTGAAGCACAACTTGATGGTAGGCCTAAACATTTCTATAGTATTTACAGGAAAATGGTTCAGCAAAGTAAATCTTTAGAGCAGATATATGATTTATTTGCTTTTAGAGTTATAGTTAGCTCTGTAAAGGACTGCTATGCGGTACTTGGTTTGGTACATGAAATTTTTAAGCCTATGCCAGGTAGATTTAAAGACTATATTGCCATGCCTAAGCCTAACATGTATCAGTCGCTGCACACTACTGTAATAGGTCCTGAGGGTGTGCCATTTGAAATACAGATAAGAACATGGGATATGCATAGAGTTGCAGAAGTTGGTATAGCAGCTCACTGGAAATATAAAGAAGGAAGTACTTCTGATAGTAATGCAGATAAAAAACTTTCATGGCTAAGGCAGCTTCTAGAATGGCAGACAGAAATGCGAGATGCAGATGAGTTTATGGAAACGTTAAAAGTTGATCTTTTTACAGATGAAGTGTTTGTCTTTACTCCAAAGGGAGACGTTATAAATCTTCCTGCAGGTTCTACTCCTATTGATTTTGCATATTCAATTCATAGTGCGATAGGAAATAGAATGTCAGGTGCAAAAATAAACAGTAAAATCGTGCCCATTGAATATGAACTAAAAAATGGAGATATAATAGAAATACTAACCTCTTCAAATGTACATGGTCCTAGTAGAGACTGGCTTAAAATTGTTAAAAGTTCACAGGCTAGAAATAAAATTAATCAGTGGTTTAAAAAAGAGAAAAGAGATGAAAATATTATAAGAGGAAAGGAAATGATTGAAAAGGAATTAAAAAAGCAATCATTTACCTTTAATCAGCTTTTTAAACCTGAATGGGTTGATATAGTACTTAAAAAGTATACATTCAATACAATAGAAGATATATATGCGGCTATTGGATATGGGGCACTAACTGCCAATAAAGTAATTTCAAGGCTTAAAGAAGAATATAGAAAGACAATTAAGGTAGAAGATTTTGCTGAGCAAATGGCAAAGACAGATTTAAAGATGAAGTCTCAGGAATCAAAAAAATCTATACCTGATAACGGAATTGTGGTAAAAGGAATTGACAATTGTCTTGTAAGAATTTCAAGGTGCTGTAACCCAGTTCCCGGAGATGATATAGTAGGATACATTACAAGAGGCAGAGGGGTGTCTGTTCATAGAATGGATTGCTCTAATGTGACAAACACCATAGATGGTGATAACAGACTTATAGATGTTTCCTGGTATACTGCAAATAATGCATCTTATAAGGCCGAAATAACAGTAATGGCAAATGATAGAACTGCGCTTTTGATGGAAATAACTAATGTTATTGGAGAATCAAAGATACCTTTAAAAGCAATAAATGCAAGGACAACTAAGGAGCAGATTGCTATTATGAGTCTAACATTAGAAATAACAAATACAGAACAGCTTGAGAAGATTATTAAAAAACTTAAAAAAGTGGATTCTGTTTTTGAAGTTACAAGGAATAGACATTCATGAGCAAAAGCTCACTAACATTAGATAAAAAGTAAAGTGCGAATGAATGTCGCTGCGCAAGTGTATGTTTGAGAAGCAAACAAATTTCGCTTATGAGGAGATTTTAAAATGCGTGCAGTTGTTCAAAGAGTTAGTTTTTCAAAAGTTACAGTAGACGGAGAAACCATAGGGAAAATTGATAGAGGTTTAACTGTATTTTTAGGAATTGGATATGAAGATGATCAAAGAGATATTGAATATCTTGCAGATAAAATTATAAATTTGAGAATCTTTGAAGACGATGAAGGAAAAATGAATGTATCACTTAAAGATATCAATGGTCAGCTGCTTGTGGTATCACAGTTTACTTTATATGGAGATTGCAGAAAAGGCAAAAGACCAAGCTTTGATAAAGCGGCAAAACCTTCTGTAGCAGAAGATATCTACAGAAAATTTATAGAAGAATGTAAAAGTTATGGCGTTTTAGTTTCAACAGGGAAATTTCAGGCTATGATGTCTGTAGAAATACACAATGAGGGGCCAGTTACAATACTATTAGATAGTAAAAAAGAGTTTTGAAGTCTAAAAAGGAGGAGAAAAATGGTACTTGAATGTTTGGATACAGGTATGTTTAATTCTAACTGCTATATATTAGGGAATAATGGTGAGGGAGTAATTATTGATTCAGGTGTAGAGCCTGATGAAATAATAAGTGTTTTAGATAAAAATAAATTGATAGTAAAATTTATATTGCTAACCCACGGTCATATTGACCATATTTGTTTTGTTGATAAATTGCGTGATAAAACAGGAGCAAAGGTTTTGATACATGAAAATGACAGTAAAAAGCTAATTGATTCAGTATCTAACGGCTCAATTTTCTTTGGTTTAAATAGCTCTTTTGAAAAGGCAGATGGGTTTTTAAAAGATGGAGATGAAATTGAGGTTGGAGGAATAAAACTCGAGATTATACATACTCCGGGACATTCATCAGGTAGTATATGTATAAAAGTTGGAGATAAAATATTTACTGGGGATACCCTGTTTAAAATGGGTAGAGGCAGGACTGACTTAAGTGATGGAAATGAAATGGAAATTTTTGCATCGATAAAAAACAAGTTATTGGTTTTAGAGGATAAAACTTTGGTATTTCCAGGACATGGTGATGAAACAACCATAGGAGCTGAAAGGGTTTTTTATTAAGGAATGCCTTAGAAATAACTTTATATTCTCAAGTACAAAATCCCAATGTTTTAACGGGTTTTGAACGATGAGAATTGGATGTTATTTCTTAGCCATTATTAAGCAATTTTATATGTTTTTTCATTAAAAAATTAGGGAGATTGATTCTCTCTTTTTAGTTTTTAGAAGTTTTAAAAGTCCAAGATAGATTAAAAGCAAGGGGGCTTGATCCCCCAAACTTTTATTATTCTAAAACACCCTATTATTCTAAACAAGAACTCATATTATAATATTCAAATATAATGGAGTCTACGCCTAAAGTCCAGGTGTTTAGCTTCATTCTAAGCAAATTCACTAGATTCTCTACAGGCATTTGAAATTACTCTTTGCCACTCCAGCAATAAGTACATATCTTGTCACTAGGTAAACCAATAGCCTCAATCATATCATTCAAGGATTGATATCTTAATGATGTTAGATTCAGACGTTTTCTAATACAATCAACCATACATGTATGCTTTTGTGTATTTTCATCTGTATACTCATCAAAAGAAGTCGGTTGATTACCCTCAATTTCCAATATAGCCTTACGAGCAGCAAGATCAAGCTCCGAACGGGATCTTGAAAAGTTTAGATATTTACAGCCATAAAGAAGAGGAGGACAAGCAGAGCGCATGTGAACCTCTTTAGCATTACAATTATATAGTAATTCAGCAGTTTCACGAAGCTGAGTTCCCCTAACGATAGAGTCATCACAAAATAATATCCTTTTATTATCTACCAGATTAGAAATTGGTATTAACTTCATTCTTGCAACAAGGTTTCGAATTTCCTGATCTTGAGGCATAAAGCTTCTTGACCATGTAGGTGTATATTTAATGAAAGGTCTTCCCAATGGAATTCTAGATTGGTTTGAGTATCCAATAGCATGAGCTACACCAGAATCAGGTACACCTGCCACTAAATCAACTTCTACATTGTCCTTTCGTGCCAATGCAGCACCACTTCTATAACGCATAGATTCAACATTCATTCCTTCATAGGATGAAGAAGAATAACCATAATAAACCCATAAAAAAGCACATATTTTCATTTGATCACCAGGAGGAGAGAGTTTCTCCATTCCGTCAGGTGTCAACAGTACAATTTCTCCAGGACCAAGTTCGTGTTTTAATTGGTATCCTAGATTTGGAAAGGCACAGGACTCCGACGATATACAATATGCGCCGTCTTTTTCGCCTACAATTAATGGAGTTCTTCCTAAAGCATCTCTGCCTGCATATATACCTTCTGGAGTTAGTATTAGCATTGAACATGAACCATCAATAGACTCATGGACTTTTTTAATACCTTCTTTAAATGACTTTTCCTGATCAATAATTGAAGAAACCATTTCAGTAGGATTTATTTCTCCTTTGCTCATCTCTAAAAAATGAACATACTTGTTTGCAAAAGCTCTTGAAGCTAGTTCTTTAATATTATTAATTCTTCCCACAGTTGTTATTGCATAGTGACCAAGATGAGAGTATATGGTTAGGGGCTGAGCCTCCATATCACTAATACAACCTATTCCCATATTACCTGACATAGATGATAAATCATTTTCAAACTTAGTTCTAAATTGAGTGTTTTCAATATTATGAATAGACCTGTTAAAACCTGCACCTGTCCAAACTGCCATTCCTCCACGGCTTGTACCTAGATGTGAATGGTAATCGGTACCAAAAAACAAATCCATAGTACAGTCATTTTTTGAAACAACTCCAAATAATCCTCCCACTAATAAATCACTCCCGTAAATTTTATATTAAACACTGTGTTTTCAAAAACTACTTTTATACGTCTACCTTTATAAAGACACAGTGCTTGCATATCTCGAAAATCACATATAATAAATACATATTACTTTGCACGAAATATATATATATATTATAAAAGATTAATTTAGTTTTGTAAAAGAGTTTAGAAGCAATAAAAATTATTTAACTATTGACATTTTAAGATTATAGAATTAAAATATTATTAATTATAATAAAGACTAGGAAAGGGAAAAGTAATCAATACTGCCTTAAGGGAGAGAGTGTCGTGACTGAAAGCACTTTTAGGATAAAGGTTGATGAATGAACACCCTGGAGTTGATTAGTTGAAAGCATTACTTATGTGCAATTAGATTGATCCGGTAGTTCTTACGTTAAAAGAACATAAAGAGGGAAAACATTATGAGATTTTCCTATTAGGGTGGTACCGCGGGAATAACAGCCTCTCGTCCCTGACTTATGTCAGACGAGAGGCTTTAATTATTGTAAAATTTGCAAACATACAGAAAACCTAAAGATTGGGATGCCTTGAGATTTAATTGGCTTGAAAGATACTTAATATATATTGAAATTTATTGATAAAAAATGGAGGTTTGTAATGTTAACAAAATCACCAAGAGGGACAAAAGATATTCTCCCGTCAGAGGTTTACAAATGGCAGTACATTGAAAAAAAGATAGCTGAGCTGTGTAATAATTTCGGATATAGCGAGATAAGACTGCCTGTATTTGAGCATACTGAATTATTTCAAAGGGGGGTTGGAGATACTACAGATATAGTTCAAAAAGAGATGTATACATTTTTAGATAAAAGTGAACGGAGTATAACACTTAGACCAGAGGGAACAGCTGGAGTTGTTAGAAGTTATATTGAAAATGGTATGGCATCATTACCACAGCCAATTAAACTTTTTTACAATATAACTGCTTATAGGTATGAAAAAGTGCAAAAGGGCAGATACAGGGAATTTCATCAATTTGGTATCGAGGCTTTTGGAGCAGCAGGACCTACAATTGATGTTGAGATAATAAGCATGATTAATACTTTTTTTAGTGAACTTGGAATAGGTGATGTCAGCCTAAATATAAACAGTATAGGATGTCCAAAGTGCAGAGCAGAATATAATGATAAACTAATAAAATATCTAACTCCTAATTTAAATAGTTTATGTCACACTTGCAACAGCAGATTTGAAAGGAATCCACTAAGAATAATTGACTGTAAGGAAGAAACTTGTAAGAAAGTAACAGTAGATGCTCCTTCTCTGACAGATAATATATGTGAAGAGTGTTCCATTCACTTTGATGGTTTAAAAGATGGTCTTGCAAATTTAGGGATTAGCTATAAAGTTGACAAAAACATTGTTCGAGGTCTTGACTATTATACTAAAACAGTTTTTGAGTTTGTATCAGACAACATAGGAGCTCAGGGGACTGTTTGTGGTGGAGGAAGATATGATGGTCTTATAGAAGCTTGTGGTGGAGCACCAACACCTGGTATTGGGTTTGCAATAGGTATTGAAAGACTTATATTGGTTATGGAGAGTCAGGGAATTGAATTTCCAAAGTCTGAAGGCATCGATATATTTGTTGCAACTATAGGAAAAAAAGCAGAAAAGTATGCACAAAAATTAATATATAAACTCAGAAAAGAAGGCTTAAGTGCTCAAATGGATTTGATGGACAGGAGTCTTAAAGCACAGATGAAATACGCAAATAAGCTTGGTGCTTGTTATAGTATTGTTTTAGGAGATAATGAAATTGACACTAATAAGGCGTTTTTGAAAAATATGGACTCAGGTGAGCAAAAGGAAATTAATTTAGATACAGTTATAGATAGACTGAAAAATATAGACATATAAAATAAGTTGAATTTTTATGCTATTTCACAGACTATAGATGCAAAGATCTAGAAAAAATGAAAATACAGGACAGGAGTGAAAGAAATGTCAGAATCAATGTATGGTTTAAAAAGAACTCATATGTGTACACAGCTTACAGTTGATAATATAGGTCAAAGGGTTACTGTAATGGGATGGGCTCAGAAAAGAAGGGACTTAGGAGGAGTAATATTTGTTGATTTAAGGGATAGAAGTGGTTTATTACAAGTGGTGTTTAGCGTTGAAGCTGGAGAAGAACTTTTTAAAAAGGCTGAAACAATAAGAAATGAATTTGTTATAGCACTTACAGGAGAAGTTATTAAGAGAAGTGACGAGACAGTAAACCCCAATATTCCAACAGGGGAAATAGAAATAGTTGCAAGTGAGCTTAGAATACTAAGTAGGGCAGAAACGCCACCTTTCTATATTGAAGAAAACTCTGATGTTAACGAAGCTACAAGGCTAAAATACAGATATGTTGACTTAAGAAGGCCTGATATGCAAAAAAATCTTATGCTAAGGCACAGAGTATCTAAAATTGCAAGAGACTATTACGATGAAAAGGGTTTTCTTGAAATAGAAACTCCTATGCTTACTAAAAGTACGCCAGAAGGTGCGAGAGATTACTTAGTACCTAGCAGAGTTCATTCAGGTGAATTTTTCGCATTACCTCAGTCACCCCAGTTATTTAAGCAACTCTTAATGGTGTCTGGGTTTGATAGATATTTTCAAATTGTTAAATGTTTTAGGGATGAGGATTTAAGAGCTGATAGGCAGCCAGAGTTTACTCAAATAGACTTAGAGATGTCTTTTGTAAATGTTGAAGATGTACTAGAAGTAAATGAAAGTTTTATAGTAAAGCTTTTTAAAGAGGCTCTTGGTGTAGATATTGAGAGTCCTTTTGTCAGGATGCCTTACAAAGAAGCTATGGAGCGCTTTGGGTCAGATAAACCTGATATTAGATTTGGTCTTGAGCTTGTAGACTTATCTCATATTGTTGAAAACTGTGGTTTTAAAGTGTTTTCAGATGCTGTAAAAAAAGGTGGAAGTGTAAGAGCTATAAATGCTAAAGAATGTGGTAAAAAGTTTAGCCGAAGAGAAATTGATGCTCTTGTTGAACATGTTAAAATTTATAAAGCTAAGGGTATGGCTTGGATAGTAGTAGAAGAAAATGAACTTAAATCGCCAATTACAAAGTTTTTTAATGAGGATGAGATTAAAAATATATTAGATACAGTTAAAGCTGAACCTGGAGACCTTATTTGTTTTATAGCTGATAAAAATGAAGTTGTATTTAGTGCCCTTGGTGAGTTAAGGCTTGAGTTGGCAAGAAAACTTGATTTAATTAATAAAGATCAGTTCAAATTTTTATGGGTAACAGAATTTCCACTTTTGGAGTATGATGAAGAAGAAAAAAGATATGTTGCAAAGCACCATCCATTTACATCACCAATGGATGAGGACATGGAATATATCGAGACTCAACCAGATAAGGTTAGAGCTAAAGCTTATGATATAATATTAAATGGAAATGAGATTGGTGGAGGAAGTATAAGAATACATGACCAGAATCTTCAGACTATAATGTTTAAGCATTTAGGATTTAATGAAGAGAGTGCAAAAGAAAGATTTGGTTTTTTATTAGAAGCATTTAAGTATGGTACACCACCACATGGTGGACTGGCATTTGGTCTTGACAGGCTTGTTATGCTTATGACGGGAAGTAGTAGTATAAGAGATGTTATAGCATTTCCTAAAGTTCAAAATGCTTCATGTCTTATGACAAACGCTCCTAATGTAGTTGATTTAAAGCAACTTGAAGAGCTTCATATAAAGCTGGAAGAAGTTGAATAGTCATTCATGAGCTAAAAAAGCTCACAAAAATAAATAATATTTATATTCTACACTTGAAAAATACTCATAAATTTTATAAAATTTATGAGTATGGTTATTTACGAGTTAGTAAAAAAAGCTTAATTTTATAATGTACTTAAAGTTAAGCTTTTTTTATAGTATAATATAGTATAAGAAGGCTCTCGAAAACTAATTGGTAAAACCAGATGAATAGGAATATGTGGAATATATGTTGAAAAGCATAGATGTTTAAGTTGTAAATGCTCTTTGAAAACTGAATTATGTATAAAACTGGGCAAAAAAGGCATAGCAAAGCTAACCTTCATATGAAAGTTAGAAATTTAAGTCTTAAGCTGCTTCAGTGCCAACTTCAGAAAGAAGATTGGTTATAGAAAAATTGTTATGCTTAATCCAAGCATCTAAGTGGGTGTTAACAACAGCAAAGGTTGCCCTAGAAAATCTGTGTTTTGAGCTTCTACATCTGCCAGCTTCAATGTTGTAGTCAACAAGCATCCTTTTGTTAGAGCGTTCTACAGATGTCCTGCGTTTGAACATTTCTTTAAAAGCTTCAGAATTCCTGGGAACCGGGGGAAACAGACGCAAATCATAATCTGGCTTAATGTAGATAGTTCTACCATAGCTACTATCCGAGCAGGAACAAGGCTTTTCGATACCATAGTAATCAAACCAGCACCTGTATTTTATGCCTTTGGGGAATGTGAAACCACAGTTCTTGTAAGGAATTCCGCCTATGCAAATTGGTTCATTATTGTGGTCAAAGCAAAGGATTCCCGGATGGGGTTTAGTGTTATTAACCCTCGCATTCGAATCAAGTGGAATAAAAGGGATTATCCCCCACTTCGAAAGCAATCTGTAAGTGTAATAATTATCCATAGCTCCATCGGCAAGAAAATTCTTAACCGGCAGATTTGGATAAAGCTTTCTAAATTCTGAAAGGGCAAAAATAGCGAGAATGCTGTCGTGTCTAGGTGCTTGAGCGATTCGCAAATAGACCGTAAGATCGTATGGGCTATCAGAAGCTGTAGTATTAAAAAGAGTGTCGCCATAGAAGTATTGTTCATGGTAGCTGTCCCAACCCCAGCGGGCATCAGGATCAGAGTAACGACGGGAACATTTGCAACTATAAATGCCTTTACTTCTGCAATCACATTCTTTTATACCATGATGGCTTGCCCCTGAATTATAGCAGGAACCATCCATAGCAACTGAAAACTTTTTAAGATCACCAAGAATGCCCATACCAGCTGATTTATCAACTACGCACCGTGCAAGGAAATCTTGAAAAATCTTTTCAGGACGTTCCTGGCGAAGCTGGTCTCTTTCAGCAAGTAGAGCAAACTTTTTTACAGCACCTGAATGTTTGGGAGGAAGCTTTTGACCCGCTTTAAGTTTCTTACGGGGCTTAGAGTAGAAAGATTTTGGTTTACGTTTTCTTTTCTTATGCAAATCAGGAGAAGCCAACCAAAGCCGATCAATGAAGTCGTAGTAAGAAGAATGAGAAGGAGCTTTACAAAATTCAAATCCGCAAGCAGCACAAAGAAGTTTGTCAGAAGATACTTTTTTAGCCCATTTTGTGATAGAATGCTCATTAGAATCAAGCATTAATACAAGGGATCTTATGATACCCTGTTGGTTTTTGGCTGGGGAGCCCGTACCAGAGTATAAAGGCTTGATGATGGGGAGCAGGTTATCAAGGTCTAAAAGGTAAAGTTTTGAGAGAGCTTTTGCCAAAGAGACTACCCTGCTTCTTTCATTTTCACAGAGTATGTTCAAGTCGGATAAAAGCTTCTTTTGGTAAGATTCATGAGGAATCCAGTTACAAAGCATAATTCAGACCTCCAAAATCAACGTTATGGAAACAAATACCATACGCGACGGTTTTGAAAAATTTTGAAGACCTTGTCAAGGGGTTTTGAAAAATATTTTTGGAATTTTTTTAGGAATTATTTGGAGAATGTTAGGGGTGAGCTAAAAAAAGCGAGCCTTGAAACATAGATATAGAAAGCTTTTAGAGTTTTCGAGAAGATTATATAATTAAAAGGGGGGATTATTACGTCAAAAAATACTATAATAAAAGAAGCGTTAGATTGGATAATCCATATAGGGATTGCTGTAATAATAGGTTTTTTAATAGTCACTTTTGTAGCTCAAATTACTTTGGTAAATGGTAGTTCTATGGAAAATACTCTCTATGAAAATGATCGTCTAATAATTGAAAAAATAACTACTCGTTTTGGCACTATCAAAAGAGGGGATATAGTAACAGTAAATAACCCTGAAGGTGATGATGGAATATATCTTGCCAGAAGTCCCATAATAAAAAGGGTTATTGGTGTAGCAGGGGACTTGGTAGAAATTCGTGATGGTAAAGTCTATGTTAATGATGTTGAGCTTATAGAGGAGTATATAAAAGGAGATTTGACTTATGAAGTAGAATCAGCAAATAGCAAAGTAGAGGTTCAAGAGGGATATGTATATGTACTTGGTGACAATAGACTTCTAAATATGAGTGAAGACAGTAGAAAGTTTGGTGCTGTAAAAATTGATTATATAGGTGGGAAAGCTATTTTGAGATTTTTTCCATTTAAGAGTTTTGGCTTATTAAGAGAATAATAGTCGTTGAGATGCAGTTTGAAAGGGGCGTGAATGTAGCTTAAATGCGCTACTGTCTATGAAAAAATTATTGCATGTAGGATTGGATGTTGGATCGACCACGGTCAAACTGGTTGTACTCGACAAGAGTGATGAAATATTGTTTAGTAAATATCAAAGACATTTTTCAGATATAAGAAAAACTATATTTGAACTATTAAAGGATGCTTGTGATATATTTACAAACGAAGATTTAACAATAATGGTTACAGGTTCCGGGGGAATATCCGTATCCGATTGGTTGGACATTTCCTTTATTCAGGAAGTTATAGCAAGTACAAAGGCCATTGAAAGGTTTATTCCCCATGTAGACGTTGTTATTGAGCTAGGTGGAGAAGATGCAAAAATAACCTACTTTGAAGGAAGTATAGAACAGCGTATGAACGGCACATGTGCAGGTGGAACAGGTGCTTTTATTGACCAGATGTCTTCTCTCCTTAAGACGGATGCTGAAGGCTTAAACCAACTGGCAAAAAAGTACAAAGTAATCTATCCCATTGCTTCAAGATGTGGAGTTTTTGCAAAAACAGATGTTCAACCTCTAATAAATGAGGGAGCTAAAAAAGAAGATATAGCTGCTTCAATTTTTCAGTCTGTTGTCAATCAGACAATTAGCGGATTAGCATGTGGCAAGCCCATAAGAGGAAATATAGCTTTTTTAGGAGGGCCGTTACAATTTTTATCAGAACTAAGGTTAAGATTTATTGAGACATTAAAACTAAAAGAGAATCAGGTGGTTTTCCCAGATAATGCACAGCTCTATGTTGCTTTAGGAGCAGCATTGGAATCTAAAAATGCACAGCCTATTTCTTTTAAAACATTTGAAAATAAACTATCACTATTAAAAAAAGTAACGGTTCATGAAGTTGAAAGGTTGCAGCCTTTATTTAAAGATAGCAAGCAACTAGATAGCTTTAAAAAAAGGCATCAACATAATATGGTTGAAAAAGGTGACATAAAAAGTTTTAAGGGAGAATGTTACTTTGGACTAGATGCTGGCTCAACAACAACAAAGGCTGTGCTTATAGATGAAAAGGGAGCTATATTGTATTCATTTTATGGCAGCAATAATGGAAACCCTATAAAATCAGCTGTTAGAATTCTAAAAGAAGTGTATTCGTTACTTCCAGAAGGTGCAAGTATAAAAAAATCAACGGTTACAGGCTATGGAGAGGCTCTTCTAAAAACTGCTTTAGGGTTTGATATTGGAGAAATAGAGACAATTGCCCATTATAAAGCGGCAGAGAGGGTTTTGCCAGGAGTTGATTTTATTCTGGACATTGGCGGACAGGATATGAAGTGTCTAAAAGTAAAAAATGGTGTGATTGACAGTATAATGTTAAATGAGGCGTGTTCGTCAGGATGTGGATCATTCATTGAGACTTTTGCAAATTCTCTAAATATGGATGTAAGTGATTTTGCAAAAGAAGCCCTTATGGCAAAGCAACCTGTTGACCTAGGCTCTAGGTGCACTGTTTTTATGAATTCAAAAGTTAAACAGGCACAAAAAGAAGGTGCTACTGTTGGAGATATTTCAGCAGGATTATCATATTCTGTTGTAAAAAATGCACTACAAAAGGTTATAAAAATTCGAGATCCTAAAGAAATGGGAGAAAAAATAGTTGTTCAAGGTGGGACTTTTTATAATGATGCAGTTTTAAGAAGCTTTGAAATAATTTCAGGAAATAATGTTGTAAGGCCAAATATTGCAGGGCTTATGGGGGCTTATGGTGCTGCTTTAATTGCCATGGAAAGATGTGTGGAAGGTCAAAAAAGCACCCTTTTAGAATATGACAAACTTGGAGAATTTCAAATTGATATTTCTACTAGGAGATGCTCATTGTGCGGCAATAACTGTATGCTTACCATAAATAGTTTTGAAAATGGAAAAGAGTTTATATCAGGGAACAGGTGTGAAAAAGGTTCTGGTAATGAACTTAAAAACGAAGATATACCTAATATTTATAACTACAAGTACAAGAGAGTATTTTCATACACTCCACTTGAAAAAGAAAAAGCTTTAAGAGGGACAGTGGGTATTCCTAGAGTATTAAATATGTATGAGAACTATCCCTTTTGGTTTACGTTTTTTACTCAATTAAATTTTAGAGTTGAGATTTCACCTAGATCTTCTAAAAAGATATATGAGCTTGGCATGGAGACAATACCGTCAGAGTCTGTTTGTTATCCAGCAAAATTGGTTCATGGGCATATAGTTAGCCTTGTAAATAAAAAGGTTGATATGATTTTTTACCCATGTATTCCATATGAGCAAAAAGAGTTTAAGGAGGTAGATAATCATTATAATTGTCCTATTGTTACCTCTTATCCTGAAGTAATAAAGAATAACATGGATATACTTAAAGAAAATAATATTTTGTTTAAAAATCCATTTTTGCCATATGATGACGACAAGAGACTTGTCCAAAGGTTATACGAAGAACTAAAGGATTATAATATAGAAAAATGGGAAATAAAGAAAGCTGTTACTGCTGCAAGAAAAGAAGATTATAATTTCAAATGTGATATTAAATCAAAAGGAGAGGAAATATTAGCGTATTTAGAGAAAACAGGCAAAAAAGCTGTTGTTTTAGCTGGACGTCCATATCACATAGATCCAGAAATAAACCATGGGATTCCCAATATAATAACAGGGTTTGGTATGGCTGTACTGTCTGAAGACGCAATATCAAATCGGATAAAAAATCAATTGTCATTAAGAGTTGTAGATCAATGGATGTATCATTCAAGATTATACAGAACAGCAAGTTATGTAAAAGACAATGATTTTATTGAGCTTATTCAATTAAATTCTTTTGGATGTGGGCTAGATGCTGTAACAACTGACCAAGTAGAGGAAATACTAGGAAGTTGCGAAAAAATTTACACTGTGTTAAAAATTGATGAAATAGATAATCTTGGAGCTGTAAAAATTCGTATAAGGTCTTTGAAGGCAGCCATTGATGAAAGGAACAAAAATAATTTTAAACCTGTTAAAAAAGAATATAAATCTAAGAGAGTTTTATTTACTAAAGATATGAGGCAATCACATACTATACTAGTACCTCAAATGTCTCCCATACATTTTCAGTTCTTAGAAGAAGCATTTAGAGTATCGGGATATAACTTAGAAATATTGCCATCTGTAGATAAGAAGGCTGTAGATGAAGGACTCAAGTATGTTAATAATGATGCATGCTATCCTTCAATAATTGTAGTAGGTCAGTTGATGGAAGCTTTGAAATCAGGTAAATATGATGTTAATAATACATCTGTGATGATATCACAGACAGCGGGAGGATGCAGAGCCACAAACTACATTGCCTTTATAAGAAAGGCATTAAAGGATTCTGGCCTGTCCCATATTCCTGTGATATCTTTAAATTTTGCAGGACTTGAAAAAAATCCAGGATTTAAGTTTACTCCTAGTCTAATAAACAAATCATTAATGGCTTTAGTATACGGAGATCTTCTTATGAGAGTATTATATAGAGTGAGGCCTTACGAAAAAATAAAAGGATCTTCAAATCTTTTATATAATACATGGGTTAAAAAATGCAAGGAATCCCTTAGAAATGGAGCTCAAAAAGAGTTTAAAGAAAATATATATAATATTGTAAAAGATTTTGACTATTTGAAAATAAATGATCAGGAAAAGCCAAAGGTTGGTTTGGTAGGGGAAATACTTGTCAAATTTCATCCTACAGCCAATAATAATATTGTGGATATCATAGAAAAAGAAGGAGCAGAAGCAGTTATGCCAGATTTAATTGACTTTTTTCTATATTCTGCATATGATTCAAAATTTAAACATACCCATTTATCAGGCAAGAAATCAACAGCTATTGTTAAAAAACTGGCTATTAGGGGTATTGAATATTATAGAAGGCATATGAAAAAAGCACTTTTGAAAAGTAAGCGCTTTAATCCACCATGTTCTATTTACCATTTAGCTGAAATGGCTTCAGAAGTATTGTCATTAGGAAATCAAACAGGTGAAGGATGGTTTTTGACAGCTGAAATGATTGAGCTTATTATGCAAGGTGCTCAGAATATTGTATGTATGCAGCCTTTTGCTTGCTTACCAAATCATGTAACTGGAAAGGGAATGATTAAGGAGTTAAAAAG
Organism: Acetivibrio alkalicellulosi; assembly: GCA_008125075.1. Classification (GTDB taxonomy): domain Bacteria; phylum Bacillota; class Clostridia; order Acetivibrionales; family Acetivibrionaceae; genus Herbivorax; species Herbivorax alkalicellulosi. The sequence continues at coordinate 333,329 of VLTH01000003.1, forward strand.
AAGGTATCCAAATGCAAATATTACAGCAGTAGATTATGACCCAGGAGCAAGTGAGGTAAATCAGCTAAATAGGATTAAACTTATGTTATCTGTTGCATTTAAAGAAATGTCTAAGGAAAGACTAAACATGGAGCTATCAGAAGAGATAGGTGTAAAGACATTATTTGATGCCAAATAGGTCAAGTGAAAGACATTATTTTAAGTACATTGCATCACATTTATCGAGGGCTAAAGATTATGTGATGCAATGTACTTGTGAAAAAGATTGCCTGGTTTAAAAATGTTATGTAAAGTATACAATTCAATCACTACTTTTTATGTTCATATCTTAGTAGTAAGTCTTGTAGAGATATTATTAAAGAATAGCTAGAACTATAAATTAAACTTAATTGGAAGTATTCGATTAAAAGAATATTGTAGAAATAAGCAGTATATTATTCTTCGAAAAATTTACTGACAACCTTTTTCCCAATTTATAGTTACATTATGAAAGCTTGTTTTACAAACTTTTTTTGTTCTAAATAAGTCATATGAAGGTTTATAAGGAAATTCAGAATTTAGGATTAGGATTTAGGAAGACTAAAAATATTCTTATACTTACTCCTGTGTTCTGAATTTTTGTGGTTTTGGCCACTATGTACAGTACCTATAAGGCTAAGTTATCAACACTTAAGATGTTAAGATAAGGATCATTTGTGTCAACACTTTTTGAAAATGAAAATTGAGTTAGTAAATTTTTGTGTCCGCAGCATTCGCATTGGAAATTAAGACCGTTTAGCTTTGAGATTTCAATTTCAGGTAAGTTTAGAATAACGGATTTACAATTGTAGCATATTAAAGATTTGAAATTGTACATGGGTACGTTCCTCCTTAAATGATATGTTAGTTTACTAAAACATTGCTAGCTGGATTTATTGCAGAAATTTATTAATCAATATAATCTTAATTTTATAACAAACAGAAACTTATTTAAAGTAAACGACCACATTAGTTAATACTCGACAGAAAATTGACTAAAAATGAACATTTTGTTGCACTGTAATAATGAGAAAACAAGAATTGAAACAGTTTGTTTACACGTCAATAACAATGTATCTCTATTATATAGTTTTTCCATAAATAAATCAAGTACTTGTAATAAAAAAAAAACCAGAGAATATATATAATTTATATTTTATGTAGTCATAACGGAGGATAAAAATGAGAAAAATAGATATGAAGAAAAATAAGTATATATTCAATATAAAAAAGTCATTAATAATTTTTGTTTTGGCTATTATATCTGTAAAAATCGGAATTATGGGGGGCAATTTAATTTTTAATTCTAACATGCAAGTTGTTGAGATTGTAGATATAGAGGTTTACAGAATGGCATTAAAAAATAGTCTACCTCTAATAGATACAATATATAATAGCGGAAATATAAGTTATTCTTTTTCAGGTCAGTTACATGGTTTTATGAAAAAAATCTTTCACTTTGATTTGGCCTACCCTATAACTGTCATTAATGCTCAGTCACCATTATTTTACAACTATTATAGTAATAGTTACAGTATAAATTTAAATAACAGAGGAATCAAAGAGCCGTATTTTTACATAGCTGATTTAGATACAATTGAAAGTACTGATTTAGATACTAAGTTAATTAACATGGAAAGTAGCATAACTTATAATCCGGAAGAGGAGGATAATTATAGATTTCATTCACATGATGGTGAGATTAGTTTAAATGAAATAATTATAAATAATAATGAGACAAACTATAGGGTAAATATTGAAGAGTTAATGAAAGAGCCTTTGAAAATTAGTAGTGACAAAAAAGGTCCACAAGTATTAATATATCATACACACACCACTGAAAGCTTTATAAAAGACTTAAGTCAATTGGGGCAAAGTGGTATACCTAACAGAACTACTGATGCCAGAAATAATGTAGTAAGAGTGGGAGAGGAGTTGGCACAGATATTAAGGAAAAAATATAGTATTGAAGTAATTCACAACGCTACAATACATAATTATCCAAGTGATACCGGCGCATATGGTAGATCTTTAAATACCGCTTCTAATATTTTGAAAAGTTACCCTTCAATACAGATTGTTTTAGATATACATAGAGATGGGATTCATAATGATAAGTTGAGGGTTGTAAATGAAATAAATGGCAAACAAGCAGCTAAGATAATGTTTGTAGTGGGAACAGATGATTCAGGACTTATACATCCTGAGTGGAGAGAAAACTTAAAGTTTGCAATAAAACTACAAGACAAACTAAATAAAAGATACCCTGGAATTACACGACCCATATATTTAAGTAGACACAGATATAATCAACATTTGTCTAATGGATCTATTTTAGTTGAGATTGGTGGGGACGGCAACTTACTAAGTGAATGTCTTGAAAGTACTAAATATTTAGCAGAAGTTATAAATGAATTGCTAAACCAATAACTCGTATACTATTCTTCTCAAAAAGTTTGCTTTTTTAGCAAACTTTTTAGAAGATATAGTTCATCTGTTTATCGCAGCGGAACTTAACTAATATGATTGCAGATTTCGCTGCGATATGTAATAATTGGAATAAATACGGGAATAATAGAAGTAACACAAAAGAAAAGTAGGTATAATTATGAACAGAGTTGAAAAATATAGAGCAATCAGACTTGCACGAAAAAAAATAAAACTATTGTTGACAACTTGTTTTATTCTTGTGTTAATAGGAATTATTACTGTTGATTATTCAATTAATGATTTAATGAACAAGGAAAATGGTATTAGGTTAGTTGAGATTAATCAAAGAGATGACAACTATACTCATATAAAACTTCTGAATAACAATCTATATTTTAATATTGAATATATAAAAGAAGATATTAACCGAGTAGTTAAATGGATATTAAGACATGACTAGTTTCTCTTAATATAAAAGCAATCGCAAAGCTTTAAAAAAAATCTGTTCATCAAATAATTGTTGTGTTATAATTATGTGTTGGTATGATAAAATAATGATACCTTCCATAAGAAACAATGAAAACACAACTTTTTTATTTTCATGTTTCTTAAAACAGCAGGAGGAATGAATAGATGTCACACAAAAATCAAGAGAAAATAAGAAATTTTTGTATAATTGCACATATTGATCACGGTAAATCAACACTTGCTGATAGAATGCTTGAGTTAACAGGTGTGCTAACACAAAGAGAAATGGATGATCAGGTATTAGATAACATGGATATAGAGCGTGAGCGTGGTATTACAATAAAGGCTCAAGCAGTTAGAATGGTGTACAAGGCTAAGGACGGACAAGAATATATTCTAAACCTTATTGATACACCAGGTCATGTAGATTTTAATTATGAAGTGTCAAGGAGTCTTGCTGCATGTGAGGGGGCAATACTTGTAGTAGATGCAGCTCAGGGAATAGAAGCACAGACTTTGGCTAATGTATATCTTGCACTTGAGCATAATTTAGAGATAATACCTGTAATAAACAAAATTGATTTGCCAAGTGCTCAGCCAGAACATGTGAAAAAGGAAATAGAAGATGTTATTGGCCTTGATGCATCAGAAACACCACTTATATCTGCTAAAAATGGTATAAATATACAAGAAGTATTAGAAAAAGTAGTGGAGGTTGTTCCAAGTCCTAAAGGAGATAATGATGCTCCACTTCGGGCTTTAATTTTTGATTCATATTATGACAGTTACAAAGGAGTTATAGTATATATTAGAGTTAAAGAGGGAAATGTTAAGTCTGGTGACAAAATAAAAATGATGTACACTGGCAAAGAGTTTTTAGTAACAGAATTAGGACATTTAAGACCTGGAGGATTGACCCCTTGCGAATGTCTTATGTCGGGAGAAGTTGGTTATATTGCAGCTAGTATAAAGAATGTTAAGGACACAAGGGTTGGAGATACCGTTACACTTTTGGACAATCCTTCTAAGGACCCGTTACCAGGATATAAAAAAGTTAATCCTATGGTTTTTTGTGGAATTTATCCTGCCGATGGATCAGAATATGGGGATTTAAGAGATGCACTTGAAAAGCTTCAATTAAATGATGCTTCATTGACTTTTGAGCCTGAATCATCAGTTGCATTAGGTTTTGGGTTCAGATGTGGGTTTTTAGGATTGTTGCACATGGAAATTATACAAGAAAGATTAGAACGGGAATATGATTTTGATCTTGTTACAACTGCTCCAAGTGTAATTTATAAAGTTATTAAGAGTGATGGTGAAGTACTATCTATTGATAACCCAACAAATTTACCACCTATCGTTGAAATTAATTATATGGAAGAACCTGTTGTTAAGGCTAGTATTATGGCACCTACAGAGTTTGTGGGAAATATAATGGAATTGTCTCAAGAGAGGCGAGGAATATTTAAAGATATGACTTATATTGACGACACAAGGGTAATGCTAACATATGAAATGCCATTAAATGAAATAATATATGATTTTTTTGATGCCTTAAAATCTAGGACAAAAGGATATGCATCTTTAGATTATGAGTTGTTGGGATATAAAAAATCCGAACTTGTCAAGCTTGACATTTTATTAAATGGAGATATTGTTGATGCATTGTCGTTTATTGTTCATAAAGACAAAGCCTATCCTAGGGGCAGGAGAATAGCAGAAAAGCTTAAAGATACAATTCATAAACAACAATTTGAAATCCCAATACAGGCATGTATTGGTGGTAAAATAATAGCAAGAGAGACTGTAAAGGCATACAGAAAAGATGTTTTAGCTAAGTGTTATGGTGGAGATATATCCCGTAAGAGAAAGTTATTAGAAAAGCAAAAAGAGGGTAAAAAGCGTATGCGTCAGGTTGGAAGTGTTGAAGTTCCACAAGAGGCATTTATGAGTGTTTTGAAATTAGATACTTAAGTGCTTAGTAAAAAATATTGCTTAATTAAGATGGTGTTATAATGTCAAGAAAAAGTATAAGTTTATACATTCATATTCCATTTTGTAAGTCAAAGTGTTATTATTGTGATTTTAATTCCTTTGTATGCAGGGATGAAGATGTTCCTGCATATTTTAATCTATTAAGAAGAGAACTATTATTATATAAAGAATTGTTAAAAGGTTATACAATAAGTACAGTTTTTATTGGAGGCGGAACACCTTCATTAGTTGATGCAAATAATATATATCAAATTGTTTTTTTTCTAAGAGAAATATTTGAAGTGGACAAAGACGCAGAAATAACAATAGAGTCCAATCCAGGTACACTGACGTTAGAGAAACTTGAAATTTATGTTGCATGTGGAATAAACAGGCTTAGTATTGGATTGCAGGCTATTCAGGAGGATCTGCTTAGAAAAATGGGTAGAATACACAGTTTAGAAGAGTTTTCTCATAGCTACTCATTAGCTTTAAAAGCAGGTTTTAAAAACATTAATGTAGATGTTATTTTTGGAATACCAGGTCAAAGATTAGATGATTGGAAAAATACCATAGAATATATGCTAAAGTGTGAACCAACACATTTGTCCTGCTACAGTCTTAAAATTGAGGAAAACTCAGTTTTTGGAGAAAAACACAAAAATGGAAAACTTATACCTGTTGATGATGATTTAGATAGACAAATGTATTGGTATGCCATAAATAAATTAAAAGAAAAAGGTTATAGGCACTATGAAATATCAAATTTTGCAATGCAAAATTATAGTTGTCGTCACAATTTAGTCTACTGGAAATGTGAGGAGTATATTGGTCTAGGTACAGGTGCTCATTCCTTTTTCAATAATAAAAGATATAGCAATGTAATTAATATAAGAAATTATAGCGATAGTATAGGTAAAGGTATTATACCAAAAGAAAACCAGATTTTAATTGCAGAACAAGATAGAATTTCCGAGTTTATAATATTAGGATTAAGACTCATTGATGGTGTAGCTATGGAAGAATTTGAAAGAAAATTTGACAAATGTATTTTAGATATATACGAGAAAGAAATTACCAGTCTTATTAAAAAAAATCTTTTACAAATAAGTGATAAAACCATAAAGCTTACATCTACAGGGTTGGATTTGGCAAATCAGGTATTTGTGGAGTTTATATAGACATTCATGGGCCAACATAATATGAAAAGTATTTTCAGAATACATAATATCACCTTATAGAAGTTGAAGTCTTAGAATAAGATAAATTAAAGCAAATAATATCCATAAAATATCTTGACAAAAGAAATTTAGGGTGGTATTTTTAAAATAGAATTAGCACTCGACTCAATAGAGTGCTAACAAAGGAGAGATGCAGATGTTTTTGGACGATAGAAAAAAAAGGATTTTGCAGGCTATTATCGACGATTACATCAATACTGCTGAGCCAATTGGCTCGAGAACTGTTGCTAGAAAACATGAACTTGGTTTAAGCTCTGCAACAATAAGAAATGAGATGGCTGATTTGGAAGAAATGGGTTACTTAGCTCAACCTCATACCTCTTCAGGTAGAATTCCATCAGACAAAGGCTACAGGTTTTATGTGGATCAACTAATGAAATCAAGTGAGCTTACAGTGGAAGAGATGTATAGTATAAGGTCTGCTATGGAAACACGAATAAATGAGCTTAGTCAACTTTTAAAGAGAGCTTCTGTTGTTATGTCAAAAATTACCAGATATGCTTCGATGGCGGCAACACCTGGAAAACAAAATAGTGTTTTAAAGGCTGTTCAGGTGGTACCTGTGGAAAAGGGAAAAGCACTTATTGTTGTTATAACAAATGCAGGAATTATTAAAAATAGTCTTGTAAGTATACCTGAAACAGTTCTTCCTGAATGTTTGATAAAGGTTTCAAACATATTTAATGAAAAACTTAAGGGCCTTACAATTGATAGGATAAATTTGCCCGTCATTAGAGAAATAGAGCTTTTAATTGGATCTACCAGTGACATCTTGCTACCTGTTTTAAATGGTGTAACTGATTGTATTAATCAGATAGATTGTTCAGAGGTTTACCTTGATGGGACAACAAATATGTTAAATTATCCTGAGTTTAATGATGTTGTAAGGGCAAGGGAGTTTTTAAACCTTATGGACACTAAAGAATTATTAAATAAAGTGTTGGATGATATCAATAATAGCAGTAATTATATAAATATTACAATTGGTGGTGAAAATAAAATTGTAGAAATGAGAGACTGCAGTATTATTACTACTACGTATAGTTTGGGTGAAATTGTAATAGGGACAATAGGTGTGATTGGTCCTACTCGAATGGAATACTCTAAAGTTTTGGCTGCGATGGACTACATGAGAAAAAAAGTAAATGAAGAGATTAATAAGCTTACAGGAAAAAGTACAAAAGACATAAAAAAGAATAAATAAAAGGAGGGGCAGATATACCAATGAATATGAAAAAAGGTATGAAAGAAAAAGAGGAACAGATAAAAAAGGATGAGCAATCAGAAGAATTATTAGAACAAACAGAAGAAAATTCTCAAGCGAGTGATTCATCTTTAAATGAAGAGCTTTCTTTATTAAAAGACAAGTACGATGATAAATTAAAAGAGTGTGAAGAATATAAAAATATGCTTCAACGTACAGCGGCTGAGTTTGACAATTTTAAAAAGAGGACATCTAAAGAAAAGGAAGCAATTTATAATGATGCTGTTAGTGATGTGATTGCTGCTTTTTTACCAGTAGTTGATAATATTGAAAGAGCTGTTGAAGCTGCTTTAGATCAATCAGATGCTGAATCTTTAAAAGAAGGAGTTAACCTTATCTATCGTCAGTTCAAAGAAGTAATGAACAAGATTGATGTAACTGAGATAGAAGGTGTAGGCAGCAAATTTGATCCAAACATGCATAATGCAGTTATGCATGTTGAAGATAATTCCTTTGAAGAAAGCACTATTATTGAAGAGTTTCAGAAGGGATATATGTATAAGGAAAAGGTAATAAGACATAGTATGGTTAAAGTTGCTAATTAAAATTTATATAAAATCAATAAAAAAAGGAGGATAATACTATGGCAAAAGTTATTGGTATAGATTTAGGAACTACAAATTCATGTGTAGCTGTTATGGAAGGTGGAGAACCTGTTGTAATTCCAAATTCAGAAGGAAATAGAACAACAGCATCTGTTGTAGCGTTTTCTAAAACAGACGAAAGATTAGTTGGTCAGGTAGCTAAAAGGCAGGCTATAACAAATCCTGAAAGAACTATTATTTCTATAAAAAGGGATATGGGGACTGATAAAAAGGTTACCATTGGTGACAAAAATTATACACCTCAAGAAATTTCTGCTATGATATTACAAAAAATTAAAACAGAAGCAGAGAGTTATCTTGGGGAAAAAGTATCTCAAGCTGTTATAACAGTGCCAGCTTATTTTAGTGATTCTCAGAGACAGGCTACTAAAGATGCAGGTAAAATAGCAGGACTAGAAGTATTAAGAATAATAAATGAACCGACAGCAGCGGCTCTAGCATATGGTTTAGACAAGGAGAAGGAGCAAAATATACTTGTATTTGATTTAGGAGGAGGAACTTTCGATGTTTCTATATTAGAAATTGCTGATGGGGTTTTCGAAGTAAAGGCTACCCATGGTAATAACAAGCTTGGTGGAGATGACTTTGATGATAGAATAATCAATTTTCTAGTAGATACATTTAAAAAAGAAAGTGGAATAGACTTACAAAAAGACAAAATGGCTATGCAAAGACTTAAAGAGGCTGCTGAAAAAGCAAAAATTGAGCTTTCAGGGGTTACTACTACAAATATCAACCTTCCATTTATTACAGCTGATGCATCAGGTCCAAAACACCTTGATATAACTTTATCGAGAGCAAAGTTTGATGAAATAACATCTGACTTGGTTGAAAAGACAATGGAACCTACAAGAAGAGCTATGAAGGATGCAGATCTTACTCCGGATAAGATCGATAAAATTCTTTTAGTTGGAGGTTCAACAAGAATACCTGCTGTTCAGGAAGCAGTAAAAAAATACTTCGGCAAGGATCCATTTAAAGGGATTAATCCTGATGAGTGTGTTGCAGTAGGAGCTGCTATTCAAGCAGGTGTACTTACTGGTGAGGTAAAAGATCTTTTACTTTTAGATGTAACTCCGTTGTCATTAGGAATAGAGACTTTAGGTGGAGTATTTACAAAACTAATTGAGAGAAATACAACAATACCATCAAAAAAGAGTCAGATATTCTCAACTGCGGCTGATGGACAGACGGCAGTTACTGTAAGGGTATTTCAGGGTGAAAGACAAATGGCTGCTGATAACAAGCTTCTTGGAGAGTTTAACCTTGATGGTATACCACCAGCACCAAGAGGTATTCCTCAGATAGAAGTATCTTTTGACATTGATGCAAATGGTATTGTTCATGTTTCTGCAAAGGATAAGGGAACAGGAAAAGAGCAGAAAGTTACTATAACGGCAAGTACTAATTTATCCGATGATGAAATTGAAAAGGCTGTTAATGAGGCACAAAGATTTGAAGAAGAGGATAAAAAGAAAAAAGAGTCCATTGACTTAAGAAATAACGCTGATTCTATGGTAAATCAATCAGAAAGAACATTAAAGGATTTGGGCGATAAAGTAAACAGTGAAGACAAAGCAAAAGTTGAAGCTGAAATAGAAAAAGTAAAAGAAACTCTAAAAGGTACAGATGATGATGCAATTAAAAACTCAACTGAAGAATTGCAAAAGGTTTTTTATGAAATATCTGCAAAGGTATACCAACAAAATCCTGAAGCTCAAGCAGGGGCTGATATGGGAGGAGATGCTGGGGCTGGACAGGGGCCAGATGGTCAAGAAAATGTATATGATGCAGACTATAAGGTAGTAGATGATGAAGATGATAACAAATAGACTGTAGTTTTATAGAAGTAACCTACTTTTAAAGATTAGGTTTGCTGAAAATATAACTTCCACATATAATTTTACATAATCCAAGTTAAATAAAATAACTTGGATTATGTAAATATGAAACCCCACATTATAAAATGTGGGTTGTGCTATTAGACATGCATGGGCATAGAGGATTTGGAATTGCCTTTATGCTATTTTGAGAAGATATAGGTTCCTCTGTTTATGACAGCGGAACTTACTACTTTGATTGCAGCTTGTGCTGCAATATGCTTTTATTAGAAGTCTTGGAAGGTAGTGAAAGACTTAAAAGCGAAGGGGCTCGATGCCCCAAGCTTTTATTAGAAGTCTTGGAAGGTAGTGAAAGACTTAAAAGGGTCGGGGCTCGATGCCCCAAGCTTTTATTAGAAGGTTTAAAAGGAAGGGACTAGATACCCTAAAGCTTTTATTTAACTTTTTGGAGGAGTTGATTGGATGTCCGGAAAAAGGGATTATTATGAAATTCTTGGTATTGATAAAAATGCATCCGACGGGGATATAAAAAAGGCCTATAGAAAACTAGCTAAGCAATATCATCCTGACATGAATCCCGGTGATAAGACAGCTGAAGCAAAGTTTAAGGAGGCAGCAGAGGCATATGAAGTATTAAGTGATTCTCAAAAGAGAGCACAGTATGATCAATTTGGTCATGCAGCTACTGATCCTAATGGTTTTGGTGGCGGTTTTAGCGGTGGTTTTGGAGATTTTGACTTTGGTGGTTTTGGAGATATATTTGAGACATTTTTTGGAGGTTCTGGAATGGGAGGAAGATCCAGAACAAAAAGAGGGCCTCAAAAAGGTGCAGATCTTCAATTTTCAATGGAGTTATCTTTTGAAGAGTCTGCATTTGGTGTTGAAAAGGAAATATCAATAAACAGAATGCATCTTTGTCCAAAATGTGATGGAAGTGGAGCTAAGCAGGGGAGCAAGCCCACTACTTGTCAACACTGTGATGGGACGGGTCAGGTTCAATATAAACAGAGGACACCTTTTGGGCAGTTTGTAAATATAAAAACATGTGATGTATGTCATGGAGAGGGAAAAATTATTACTAATCCCTGTGAAGATTGTAATGGAAGAGGAAGAGTAAGGAAACCTGTCAGAATAAAAATAAATGTTCCTGCAGGAATTGCTGATGGTCAAACCATTCCAATTAGAGGTGAAGGAGAGCCAGGTTCTAAGGGAGGCCCATCGGGAGATATTTATATTACTATCAGGGTCAAACCTCATGCCATTTTTCAACGTCAAGGTAACAACGTATTTTGTGAGATTCCAATTACCTTTACTCAGGCTGCTCTTGGTTCAGAATTTGAGGTTCCTACTCTTGATGGCAAAGTAAAATATAATATACCAGAAGGTACTCAAACAGGAACCCAGTTCAGGTTAAAAGGAAAAGGTATACCTTTCTTAAGAGGTGGAGGAAGAGGAGATCAATATGTTACCGTAAATGTAGAAGTGCCAAGAAAGCTTAATGATAAACAAAAAGAAGTGTTAAGAGAGTTTGCTGAATTAATAGGTGATGAGCTTCACGAACAGAGAAAGAGCTTTTTTGAAAAAATGAAGGATGCATTGGGAATGTAATAACCAAAGCTTTTGTATGGAGGAAAATAGTTAATGAAATGGTATGAAATTATTATAAAAACAACTGGTGAAGCTCAAGAAGCAATATGTGAAATGTTTTCTTCGATTGGATCTGGAGGGGTTTCCATAGAAGACCCAGATGACATTAGAAAAGAGATTTTAAAGGAAGGTTCATTAGACTATGCTGATGATGAATTTATAAATAGTCTAGGTGAGGATGTAATTATAAGAGCATATTTTTCAGGGGATAGGAATATTTTTGAATTAGAATCTTTAATAAGAGAAAAACTAAAGTTTATTAATAATTTTTTAAATATTGGTGAAGGTTATGCAGGATTTTCTGAGGTAGATGACGAAGATTGGAGTACATCCTGGAAAAAATATTATAAACCTTTTCATTTAACAGATAGGTTGGTAGTAAAACCTACTTGGGAAAGCTATGAAAAGAAGGACAGAGAAATAGTCATTCAGCTTGATCCAGGTATGGCCTTTGGTACGGGAACGCATGAGACTACAAGTATGTGCGCTGTTTTACTGGAGAAGTACATTAAGCATGATGACATAGTTATTGATGTTGGTTGTGGAACGGGTATTTTATCAATAATAGCTTCAAAATTAGGAGCGTTAAATGTTACAGCAATTGACATTGATCAGGTAGCTGTTAACATTACAAAAGAAAATTGTAAAATTAATAATGTTGAAAATATACATGCTGTAAAAGGCGTGTTGAATGATATAGATAAAAGTAAAGCACATGTGATTGTTGCTAACATTATTGCAAATGTGGTAATTGACCTGTCTTATAGTATAATAGAATATTTAAAAAATGATGGTCTTTTTATTACGTCAGGAATTATAAAAGAAAGAAAACAGGAAGTAATTGATGAATATGAAAAAAAAGGATTTAGTGTTGAAGAAGTAAAAGAAAATGGTGAATGGGTGGCGATTGTTTTTAAATGTCCAAGTTCTTTGTAGACAAGAAAAATATATTGGCAAAGTCAATTAATATTACAGGTGAAGATGTAATTCACATAAAAAAGGTATTGAGATTAAAGTGTGGAGATAATATAATAATATCAGATGGAGCAGGAACTGATTATTACGTAGAAATTCAAAATATTCAACAGGATTTAGTTGAGACTAAGATTATAAGTTTTGAAAAAAACATAGCAGAACCTTCTATAAATATAACTCTTTTTCAAGGTTTGCCCAAGTCAGATAAAATGGATCTTATCATACAAAAGGGAGTAGAATTAGGTGTAAAAAAAATAGTTCCTGTTATTACTGAAAGAACTGTTGTTAAAATTTCTGGAGCTAAAGATAGTATAAAAAAATGCGAAAGATGGAATAGAATATCTATGGAAGCATCTAAGCAATGTAACAGGGGATTTATTCCTAAAGTCGATGGCCCAATATTTTTTAGTGATGCTTTAAAAATGCTAAATGGTGGAAATTTGAATATTTTGCCATATGAAAAAGAAAAGGATAATAGACTAAAATATATTTTAAATGATAGTATAAAAGCTAAAGATATATATGTTTTTATAGGACCTGAGGGTGGTTTTTCTCAAGAGGAAGTTGAAATAGCAGTAAAAAGTGGAGTAAATACGGTTTCTTTAGGACCAAGAATTCTAAGAACTGAAACAGCTGGAATTGCTGTTTTATCAATACTAATGTATGAATTAGGAGATGTTGGTAATGGATGAGCTCAGGTTTGTTATAGTTGATGATGCTGTTTTTATGCGTACATTATTAAAAAAAATGATTGAAGAAGTAGACAATTACAAAGTAGTAGGAGAAGGTTCTAATGGATTTGAAGCTATTGAACAGGCAAAGATTTTAAAGCCGGATATTATGACATTAGATATTACAATGCCCGAAATGGACGGAATTAAAGCTGTAAAAGATATAGTTAAATGCAGCCCCAATACTCGTATAATAATGGTTTCTGCAATGGGTCAGCAATCAATGGTTATTGAAGCCATAAAAATGGGGGCAAAAGACTTTGTGGTTAAACCTTTTGAAAAATCAAGGGTTTTACAAGCCATAAAGAATGTTACTAACATATAGTATTATAAGAATGCTGAATTTAGATAAAGATATAATTACTTTCTGAAAGTTTGCAAAAAGACCGGCTTTTTAATGACTTCTGAGTTCTGACTCCTTGCGCCGATAGGCTCGGTATGTTATAATACCTATTGAAAAACATTGGTAAAAAGGGTTATGCAAATTAAACCTTTAATAACTTTATAATAAATATTATATAAGGTGAATATATACTAGACAATGGAAGAGGATGAAAAGATGGCTAAAAGCATGACAGGATTTGGAAGGGGAAAGTTTCAGGGTGATGGTAAAGAGTTTTTAGTTGAAATTAAGACTGTAAATCATCGTTATTGTGACATGTATATTAAGATTCCAAGACAGATTTCCTTTTTAGAGGATAAGGTTAGAGAAATGGTTGGAAAAAGCATATCACGTGGAAAAGCAGATGTTTATATAAACTATGATGATTTCTCTGAAGACTCCAAAAGCATTTTGATTGATGAAGGTCTTGTAAAGACATATATAAATAGCATGGAGCTATTGCGTGATAAATATGGACTTAAAGATGACATATCCGTATCATTGATAGCTAAATTTCCAGATGTAATTAAAGTTGAAAAAGCTGAGCAGGATGCAGAGAAGTTGTGGAAGGGTTTATTTGAGGCTTTAGGAAGTGCCCTTGATGCACTAGTTCATATGAGACAAATTGAGGGAGAAGGATTAAAGAATGATTTGATAGAAAGAACATTATCTATTGAAAATATTATTAAGGAAATAAGCATAAGATGTCCCGAAATTGTAAAAGAATATAAGAGTAAGTTAGAAAATAGAATAAAAGAGCTGATGGATCAGCAAATAATGGATGAGAATCGTCTTGCTATGGAAATTGCAATATTTGCAGATAGATGTAGTATTGATGAAGAGTTGGTTCGCCTAGTAAGTCATATTAATCAACTAAGGGAAACACTAGAGATTGAAGAACCAATTGGAAGAAAACTTGATTTTCTACTTCAGGAAATGAATAGGGAAATAAACACAATTGGTTCAAAGGCAAATGACTTATTAATATCTAAAAAGGTTGTAGAAATGAAAAGTGAATTGGAGAAAATAAGAGAACAAATTCAAAATATAGAGTGATATCCATAAGTTTTATAAAAGTACGGAAATGTTTATTAAGGTTTTTCTTAATCTTAGTACACATTTATGAGTGTAAAGCTCACCGACCTAATATTAAAACAGTGCTTGCGGATGAAGGAGGAGCATTCAAATGAAGTTAATAAACATTGGTTTTGGTAATATTGTGTCAGCAAATAGGCTAATAGCAATAGTTAGTCCTGAGTCTGCACCTATTAAAAGAATAATACAGGAAGCTCGTGATAGGGGTATGCTTGTAGACGCTACTTATGGTAGAAGAACTAGAGCAGTAATTATAACAGATAGTGACCATATTATTTTATCGGCTGTACAGCCTGAAACTGTGGCACATAGATTGAACACCAAAGAAGTAGAAGTTGAGGAAGAGGTTGAAGAATAGACACTCATGAGCTAAAAAGATTAAAACCATAATATTATAGAATTACATGTGCCTGTTCTAAGTTATATAATAAATAGCACGGGCACAAACTTTAAAGTTTCTATTCTTAAAAAGTATTTTAGAATCCTATGATATAAGGAGGAGTTAATTAATGAAAGAAAAAGAAAGAGAGTTAACAATGATTGAACCTGCTATTGGCTCTTTGCTTGAAAAAGTTGATAGTAGATATACATTAGTGGTTGCAGCAGCAAAAAGAGCCAGACAAATAACTGAAGGAGCCCATAAACTTACTGAATGTGAATCTGAAAAGGCCGTTACTGTAGCTATAAATGAGATTGATGAACAAAAGATTACATATATCAGAACTAAGAGTGGGATTAAATAAGGCTGATAATTATTTTAATTGCGTAGTGCTAATAAGGTGGAGAATTTTTCCACCTTATTGAATGTACAGTATTAATTTGAGTATAAAACTAGCTTAAATGTGATGTAGGAGGATGATGACTTATTCTAAAGGGAAAAAAGGCAGTTATAGGAGTATGTGGAGGTATAGCTGCTTATAAGGTTGTGGAAGTTGTTAGTAAATTAAGAAAGCTTCATGTAGATGTACATGTTGTTATGACTGATAATGCAACTGAATTTATAAATCCTCTTACATTCAGATCTATCTCAAATAATCCAGTAACAGTTGGTATGTTTGAAAATCCACAAAATTGGGATATAAGGCATATTTCATTAGCCCAAAAGGCAGATTTTATTGTGGTTGCTCCTGCAACAGCAAATATTATTGGAAAGGTTGCAGCAGGAATAGCTGACGACATGCTATCAACTACAATAATGGCATCTAATGCACCTGTTCTCTTTGTGCCTGCTATGAATTTTAAAATGTATGAAAATAAAATTGTACAACAAAACGTAAGTAAACTAATATCTTTAGGGTACTTGTTTATGGAACCTCTATCAGGACTTATGGCTTGTGGAACAACTGGGAAGGGGCGCTTGCCAGAACCATCAGACATCATTGATTATATAATTAATACATTTGATAAAAAACAAGATTTTACTGGTTTGAAAGTTTTAATAACAGCAGGGCCTACTAAGGAGGCAATTGATCCTGTTAGATATATTTCAAACCATTCATCAGGAAAAATGGGATATGCAATTGCATCTGCAGCTTTAAAAAGAGGAGCAGAGGTAAAGCTTATATCAGGACCTGTAAATATTGAAAAGCCATGTGGAGCTATAATATCTAATGTAAACAGTGGGATGGAAATGTATGAAGAAGTTATGAGACAATATAAAGACTGTGACATTTTAATAATG
This sequence comes from Acetivibrio alkalicellulosi, assembly GCA_008125075.1. Classification (GTDB taxonomy): domain Bacteria; phylum Bacillota; class Clostridia; order Acetivibrionales; family Acetivibrionaceae; genus Herbivorax; species Herbivorax alkalicellulosi. The sequence continues at coordinate 349,684 of VLTH01000003.1, forward strand.
GTGGCAGCTGTAGCCGATTATAGATGTTTATCAGTATCAGATAAAAAAATAAAAAAATCACAGGATAATTTAACAATAAGTCTGACTAAAAATCCAGATATAGCAGCAGAATTAGGAAAGGTTAAAGAAGATAGGATTTTAGTGGGTTTTAGTGCAGAAACTGATGATTTAGAAAAAAATGCAATGGAAAAGCTTAAATCTAAAAATATGGACATGATTGTAGCAAACGATATATCAAAAGAAGGTGCAGGATTTTGTTCAGATACAAATATTGTTAAGTTTATAATAAAAAATGGACAGATAAAAAGTTTGCCAATTATGCTTAAATCACAAGTTGCTGATAATATACTAGATGAAGTTATTATGATGAAAAAAATTATATAAATATTTTTTAAGGAGGAAATTTAGATGGAAGTAAAAAAGGCTATGGAGAAAATAGTCGCCCTTGCAAAAAATAGGGGATTTGTATATCCTGGATCTGACATATATGGAGGACTAGCCAATGCGTGGGATTATGGTCCTCTTGGGGTTGAGCTAAAAAATAATGTTAAAAAAGCATGGTGGAGCAAGTTTATTCAGGAAAGCCCTTATAATGTTGGTGTTGACTGCGCTATATTAATGAACCCAAAGGTATGGGTGGCATCTGGTCATGTTGGTGGTTTTAGTGATCCACTAATTGATTGTAAAGAGTGTAAAACACGCCACAGAGCCGATCAAATGATTGAAGAATGGAATGAGCAAAACAATTTTCAAGTTAATTTAGAGGGTTGGTCAAATGAGCAACTATTAGATTACATAAAAGATAAGAGTGTAAAGTGTCCCGATTGTGGAGCTGACAACTTTACAGATATAAGAAAATTTAATTTGATGTTTAAAACTTTTCAAGGAGTAACAGAAGATTCAAAAGCAGAAATATTCTTAAGACCTGAAACAGCTCAGGGTATATTTGTAAACTTTAAGAATGTACAGAGAACAACAAGAAAAAAAATACCTTTTGGTATAGGTCAGATTGGAAAGTCTTTTAGAAATGAAATAACACCTGGTAATTTTACTTTCAGAACCAGAGAATTTGAGCAGATGGAGCTGGAGTTTTTTTGTGAACCAGGAAAAGACCTTGAGTGGTTTGAATATTGGAAAAACTTCTGTTATAACTGGCTCTTAAACCTTGGAATAAAAAAAGAAAGTCTTAAAATGAGAGACCATAGCCCAGAAGAATTATCTCACTACAGTAATGCAACAACAGATATAGAATTTGAATTTCCCTTTGGTTGGGGAGAGCTTTGGGGAATTGCAGACAGAACTGACTTTGATTTAAAGCAGCACATGGAGCATTCCAAAGACGATTTAACTTATTTTGATCCAGTAACCAACGAAAAATATGTTCCGTATTGCATCGAACCTTCACTTGGTGCCGATAGAGTAGCTCTTGCGTTTTTGTGTGATGCATATGATGAGGAGGAAGTTGAAGAAGGAGATACAAGAGTAGTATTAAGGTTTCATCCTGTTATAGCTCCTATTAAAATAGCTGTGCTTCCTCTTTCTAAAAAACTTGGAGATGATTCTCGAAAGGTATATGAAATGCTTTCTAAACACTATGTTTGTGAGTATGACGAGACAGGAAGCATAGGGAAAAGATATAGGAGACAGGATGAAATAGGAACACCGTACTGTATAACATTTGATTTTGATTCGTTAAATGACTTGAGTGTTACAATAAGAGACAGGGATTCAATGCAGCAAGTAAGAATAAAAATAGACCAGTTAAAAAGTTATTTTGAAGATAAGTTTGAATTTTGAAGATAAATGTCTCTGATAAATATTTTGTGAAAAATAATAAAAAAATAGTGAAATAATTTTTTATTATGTTATAATTATATGGGCTATGGGAAATTATTCTTACTATAGTTTAAAAAAAGCTTTATACTTTTTCTAAGTAAATACAAAAAAAGCAAATATATAATAGGAGGTTTATTAAATGGCAAAGTATGTATATCTTTTTAGTGAAGCCAATGGAACAATGAAAAATCTTCTCGGTGGTAAAGGCGCTAACCTAGCTGAAATGACAAGTTTAGGACTTCCAGTGCCAAGAGGTTTTACAGTATCTACCGAGGCGTGTACAAGGTATTATAGTGATGGAAAACTAATTGCCAGTGAGATTGAAGAAGAAATATATGCAACAATGGCAAAAACAGAAGAAATAGTAGGAAAGAAATTTGGTGATCCCAATAATCCGTTTTTAGTTTCTGTTCGTTCAGGTGCAAGGGCTTCAATGCCTGGAATGATGGATACAATACTTAATCTTGGGCTTAATGATGTAGTTGTTGAAGGTTTGGCTAAATTGACTGACAATGAGAGATTTGCATATGACAGTTATAGAAGATTTATTCAAATGTTTAGTGATGTTGTTATGGATGTTGAAAAACCAAGGTTTGAAAAGATTTTAGAGGCTGTTAAACATGAAAATGGAGTTGAAGTTGATACAGATTTAACTGCTGAAAACTTAAAAGAAGTAGTTAGAAGATATAAGGAATTATTTAAAAAAGAAAAAGGATTTGACTTTCCACAAGAGCCAAAAGCTCAGTTGATGGAAGCTATAAAAGCTGTTTTCCGCTCATGGGACAACCCTAGAGCAATAGTATATAGAAGGCTAAATGATATACCTGGAGACTGGGGTACTGCAGTTAATGTACAGGAAATGGTATATGGAAATATGGGAAATGACTCTGGTACAGGAGTTGCATTTACAAGAAATCCATCAACAGGTGAAAATAAACTTTATGGTGAATTTTTGATGAATGCTCAGGGTGAGGATGTTGTTGCAGGTATAAGGACTCCTCAATCAATAGAACAACTAAAAGAAATAATGCCTGATGTGTATAATCAATTTGTTGATATAGCTGAAAAACTTGAAAATCATTATAAAGATATGCAAGATATGGAGTTTACCATTGAAAAAGGTAAATTGTTCATGTTGCAGACGAGAAATGGTAAAAGGACGGCTGCTGCTGCACTAAGAATTGCAGTTGAACTTGTAGAAGAGGGAATGGCTACAAAAGAAGAAGCTATTATGAAAGTTGATCCAAAGCAGCTAGATGCTCTTTTACATCCAAACTTTGAACCAAAAGCATTAAAAGCAGCAGTACCGGTAGCAAAAGGTCTTCCTGCATCACCAGGAGCTGCTACAGGTAAGGTTTACTTTGAAGCTGAAGATGCTGTTAATGCAGCTAAAAATGGTGAGAATAATGTTATACTTGTAAGATTAGAAACTTCTCCAGAAGACATTGAAGGTATGCATGTGTCAAAGGGTATACTTACAGGTCGTGGAGGTATGACTTCCCATGCTGCCGTTGTTGCTCGTGGAATGGGTACATGCTGTGTAGCAGGTTGTAGTGAAGTTAAAATTAACGAAGAAGAAAAGTATTTTACTGATAAAAACGGCAAAAAGTACTCAGAAGGAGAATGGATTTCACTAGATGGTTCAACAGGTAATGTATATGGAGAGCAATTGCCAACAGTAGAACCTGAAATGACTGGTTATTTTGCAACATTAATGCAGTGGGCAAACGAAATAAGGACATTAAAAGTTAGAACAAATGCTGATACTCCAGCAGATGCTGCACAGGCAAGAAAATTTGGAGCTGAAGGTATCGGACTTTGCCGTACAGAGCATATGTTCTTTGAAGCAGACAGAATACCTGCTATGAGAGAAATGATTGTTGCAAGAACTGAAGAACAAAGAAGAAAAGCTTTAGACAAGCTTTTACCAATGCAAAGAAGCGATTTTGAAGCACTATTTACTGAAATGAAAGGATACCCTGTTACAATAAGATTCTTAGACCCGCCTTTACATGAGTTCCTTCCTCAAGCAGATGACGATATAGCTTCATTAGCTAAAGAAATGGGAATGTCCTTTGATGAGTTAAAAGGAATAGTAAATGATCTTCACGAGTTTAACCCTATGATGGGACATAGAGGTTGTCGTCTTGCAGTTACTTATCCTGAAATAGCTGAAATGCAAACTAGGGCAGTTATTGAAGCTGCTATAAACTTAAATAAAAAGGGTATGAGCATTGTACCTGAAATTATGATTCCTTTAGTAGGAGAAATTAAAGAATTACAATATGTAAAAGATGTTGTTGTGAAAACTGCAAATGAAATCATAGAAAAAGAAGGCGTAAAGCTAGAGTATCAAGTTGGAACTATGATTGAAATACCAAGAGCTGCTCTTACCGCTGATGAAATAGCAAAAGAAGCACAGTTCTTCTCATTTGGAACAAATGACCTTACTCAAATGACTTTTGGATTTAGTCGTGATGATGCAGGAAGGTTCTTGGAAGAATATTACAACAAGAAAATTTATGAGTCTGACCCATTTGCAAGACTTGATCAGATAGGTGTAGGAAAGCTAGTTGAACTATCTGTTAAGCTTGGAAGACAAACAAGACCTGATATTAAATTAGGTATATGTGGTGAGCATGGAGGAGACCCTTCATCTGTTGAGTTTTGTCACAGAATAGGACTAAACTATGTTTCTTGTTCACCATTTAGAGTACCTATTGCAATACTTGCAGCAGCTCAGGCAGTGGCAAAAAAAGAGGGAGACTTAGGTCAGAAATAATATGTTAAGGCATAGCCAAAATGGAACTTCCACTTTTCATGGGGGTTATTTGGCATCAAATAAGGCTTATAGTGAAATAGTAATTTAGGTTTTATTTGCAGCAATACTAATTTTGTTATGTGAATGGCTTAAATGAAAAATTGTTAAAAAGGCTTGATTTAAAGGGGAAGGTTTGTATGAAACCTTCCCTTTTTTGTATATAGGTATTGAAAGACTTAACAGGGGAGGCTTGGAAGATTGAATGGGTGCATATAATTTAAGTGAAGAAAAATATGGAAGAAACATTGTGAAGCAAGTAATAGAGCCTGTTATAATAAAAGCTTGGGGTATCGAACCCCTTCGCTTTTAAGTCTTTCACTTCGTTCCAAGACTTCTAATGCGACGAGGAAAGGGAGAGCATTGTTTGAGCGAAGCGAGTTTTGCAAAGGCCCCGAGGAGTATTTACAGGCTCTGAACTGCAAAACTTTAGTTTCTGGAATATCTTTCTTCATATTTGTTACATGCACCCTTTAATAATGGGTTTTTTGCTAAGAACAAAAAAGAATGATATAATTAAATTACAAGTTGATTACATTATTGAGTATTTGTCTTATTTATAATACTATAGTTTTATGAGTGTTCTTTTATTCATTTATTGTAAACAAAATGTTACGGAGGACTTGATATATGAATAGGCTAATGTATTTCATCGTACTAGGGGTATTGTTACTTAATTCTATTTTTGTTACAGGACATAACATTGCAGAAATTTCCAATATTCATGACATTACATTTAATGGTGATTATTACATTGCAGTAGGTGAAAAAGGATTTGTTATAAAATCTTTTGATGGGATTGACTGGTCTATAAGTGACACAGGTATAAGCAAAAACCTATATGGTATAACTTGGGGGAGGAATAAGTTTGTTGCTGTAGGTGAAGGTGGCACAATTGTAACTTCAACGGATGGAGTAACATGGGCTGAAAGAAATTCGGGGATAGAAACTGACCTATATGGTATAGAAGGTAATGAAGATAAATTTATAGCAGTAGGTGATGATGGTATAGTACTTGTATCGCCTGATGGAATTAGATGGTCTAGTATTAGAGAGATGAGAATGGAAGTAATAAATGAAGTGAAGTGGATTAATGGAATTTATTTTGCAGTTGGAGGTGGCCGAAGTATTCTTATATCCACTGATGGAATAACATGGGAAGAGATTACAATAGACCAGTCAGGTGTGTTGTTTAAAGATTTGGCTTGGAATGGTTCAGAATATATAGTAGTAGGTGAGAAGTTAAGTATTTTAACTTCTGACAACGGCAGAAATTGGGTAGAAATAGATATTGATTCATTAAAAATTCAACTTGGCATTGATAACTACTTAAATTTAAATAGTATCGTATGGCTAAATGATATGTTTGTTATAGTAGGTGATGATGGTCTTATTATAACATCAAAGGATGGAATAACATGGAGACTAGTGCCCAGTGTGACTTCTAAGTCACTAGAAGCTTTAAATAATGATGGTAGTGTACTAATTACAGTGGGTAAAGATGGCACTATAGTTAAAAGAACCGACAATCTTGAATGGGGAAATATGTCTAATATATACGTTGAAGAGGGAGAGTATAGTGTTATTCTAGAGGAAGAAAAGCAACTGAAAGTGTTTATAGAATTTCCTTTTAAAAGACATTTTGATATAACACAATATGCAGAGTATAAAGTTTTAAATGATAATATTGCAAGGATAAATAAGGCAGGTTTAATTAGGGGGATAAATGAAGGACAAGCATTGATACAAGTTACTTATGACAATATAACTCTTGAGACACCTGTAACAGTTGAGGTATCAGATAAGGATATAGATGAAAAGGACAATTTTATTGAAGATGATTTTGAGAATGATGTAGAAATAGAAAATGTTAATGTTACAAATATGATTTTTGAGTTAGCCTTAAGGTTGACAATTATTATTGCACTACTTATATTAATTATGTATTTTGTTAAAAAAATTAGAAAATAAATATTAGGAGGATTTTACTTATGAAAAGTAGTAGGGGCACAGTAGTATTATTTAATAGAAGCAGTTTAATTATGGGGCTAATAGCGCTTATACTGCTTACTATTATTACAACTTATGTCTTATCTAGTACTTTTGTATATGCATCACAAAAACAAAGTGTTGTTTTAGAGCTTGACAGGACAACAGCACAAAAAGGTGAGATTATTAAGGTTACTGTAAAGGTGAATAATATAAAGAATTTATCCGGGTATCAGATAAATATTAAGTATGATCCTGATATACTTGAAATGGTAAATCCTAATACAGGTTCAAAAACATCAGATGGTTTAATAGGTAATATTATTACCAATTCAGATTTTGGTATATTACCAGTTTCGTCACATAATGAAGATCAAGGGATATTTTTTATTGGTAGGTCTTATTTGTATCTTGAAGACTATAGGGCGGAAAATATGCCAGAAGATACTGGGATTTTGTTTGAAGTGGGATTTAAAGTATTAAAAGAAGAAATGACCTCCATAGAATTTACAAATATTAATCTACCAAATGCAATATCAGGTACTGTTTTATTTGATTGGCATGGTAACGTAATAGATGACTATGAAGTTATTTTACCCCAAAGGATAAATTATACAGCACTCCCCACACCAGAAGTATCCCCTAAACCTGATTTAGGAAAAAGAGAAATAATTCCTCAGTTTGATATAAACACTAGAGAGGCAAAGTCTTCAATAGATTATGAGGATTTAGAAAAGGCTATAAAGGACTCTGATCTAATTGAAGGAATAAAAACTGTGGTATTAGATATAAAAAAAGTGGATGGTGCGAAGGTATATATTCAGGAAATCCCTGTAGAAATGTTATCCTTTGATAGTGTGGTTCACAAAATTATAATTATAACTGAATTTGGAACAATTGAAGTTCCATCAGATTTTTTAAATCAAGAGGAATTTGCAACTGGTAAATTTATTAGTTTTGTTATAAAATCATTAAATTTGGATGGTTTTGATGATGACTTAAAGAGCAATATTGGTAATAGACCGATTGTTGAATTAGACATTTTAATTGATGGTAAAAAAATTCATTGGAAGGATAACTTTAAAGCCTTAAAAGTTTCAATACCATATACTCCGTCAATTGAAGAACTTCAAAACCATGAGCACATAGTTATTTGGCATATTGAGGATACGTTAGAAAAAGCAAACTCTGTTACAAGTGGAAGATATAATGCTGATTTTGGAATAGTAACATTTAAAGTTAATTATCCTGGAAGTTTTGCTGTTGTTTATAATTATAAGACATTTGATGATATAGATTCATATCCTTGGGCAAAAAAGCAGATAGAAGTTCTTGCATCAAAGGGAATAATTAATGGTACTTCAAAAACAACCTATTCACCATCAAAAGATATTACAAGAGCGGATTTTATGATTCTATTGATAAAATCACTGGATATATCTTCATCTTTTGAATCAAATTTTGATGACGTTTTACCTGGAGCATATTACTATCAATATGTTGGAATAGCAAAAGAACTAGGTATAGCATCAGGAGTTGGAGATAATAAATTCAATCCATTAGAAAGTATAACTCGTCAAGATATGATGGTATTGACAACAAATGCTTTAAAAATAGCAAATAAAGTATCATTAACAGGTAATGAAGCAGATATTTCAGGGTATGAAGATAAGGATCAAATTTCATTATATGCAGTTGAAGGGGTTGCTACACTAGTTAAGAAAGGTATAGTTGTTGGTAGTAACAATAGAATTAATCCGTTGGGAAATGCTTCAAGGGCTGAGTTGGCAGCAATAATATATAAAATATATACTGAAGTTACTTAGGAACGCTGAAAACATATGGAGAAGCTATTGGAATAAAATACCGTTGCATTGGTACCTACATTGTGCTATAATAACTTTTGCTTGTATTACTATGCGGGATAGTGTAACGGTAGCACGAATGACTCTGGATCATTTTGTGAGGGTTCAAATCCTTCTCCCGCAGCCAAAAAGGCTTTGAAATTTGATAAATTTCAAAGCCTTTTTTAGAAGTCTTGGAACAAAGTGAAATACTTAAAAGCGAAGGGGCTCGATGCCCCGAGCTTTTTTTAATACTTATAAAAGTTATATCTAAATTTTAGGTTTTAGTGGTATGTCGTCAATGAGAATAATTGCACTTCCTGTAGGTTCAAAGCCTGTTTCTGTTGCAAGATATAGTGTTATGGTGTGCTCACCTTTTATTTTAAAGTGAACATTATTCCATATTAGTACATTGGAAAAACAATTTTCCTTAACATCAACTGCATTTATATTAGTTTCATATATTTTTTCATTCATAGGATTAGCAAGTCGAAATTTAAAATTATTTATACCATTTGGAACGTTAAATACTGTAGTGTAAGTAACAAATGACAGTGGGGCAGGAGGTGCTTTAAAAAATGGATTGAAAAGAAGGTTTCTGCCATGAAGCTTTGTTATCTCGTCAAATACAATAATATTTACAATTGCAGGAGAAATATTATTAATGTTAATCGCCACCTTTACATAAATTAATAATATTATTTTACTTTATGCTCAAGCATTATTCAATAGTTATAACAAATTAATTGTAATAATACTAATTATATAATAAAATATTGTATAAGATGTTTTTAAATAATAATAAGTAAGAGGTGATTTAATGATAAAAAAAGCAGAGGAAATGGTAAAGGAAATAAAAGAAAAAATGAGAGGAGGAAAAGGTTCTGTAGAGCTTGTGCACATTTTTAGTCAAAATGAGTTTAAAGGAAAAATCAGGTTGTGTGCTAAGATAACTATTGAACCAGGTTCATCTATTGGATTTCATCAGCATGCTGACGAAGAAGAAATGTTTTATATTATAAAAGGAAAAGGGACTTTTAACGATAATGGAAATATAAAAGAGTTAGAGTGTGGAGATTCGGTACTTACCGGAAATGGTGCATCTCACTCGGTAGAAAATACAGGAGAAGAAGATTTAGAAATGCTAGCTGTTATTTTACTCTACTAAAAAATAATATATTTGTAAAATAAAAGGTCTCATAACAATGTGAATGTCACAACTGGAAATTTTCAATAAGAGTATCGATACTGTCAGCATTAATTTTAACCACATTAATATCAGGGAGTGTAGCTATAATATACTTTAGCTCAGAGACAATATGATCTTTTTGCATGATTAATTGCTCATATGTTTTATATTTGTTATCTTCTCTTATTTGTTGTAGTGATTTTACGGACAGTTCCTGCTCCCAGTTAATTATTTTTTCCCGAATAAATCTGTTTTCAATTGATAGTTCGGAAATACTTTGCTTTGCCTTTGATATATAATTTTTAATATATTTCTTTTTAAAGTGTAATTTTATAGGAAAAAACACTTTTTTGATTTCATTACTATCTTTAATAAAGTCATACCATTCATTAATTTTTTCAGTTATTAGCAAATTATAGTCCTTTATTTTTTCTACATTAGATAAGTAATTATCGATGTCTTCTTGAACTTGGTATTTTGAAGAATTAAAAAAATTTTCATAAAATTTATCAGAATCATTTTCAATATTTGAAGAAATCTCTCTTAGTTTGGCATATATTTCTTTGAGGTTGTTGAGTAGTACTATTGTAAATTCAATTCTTCTTCTTATATGTATATTACTCATATAAAGCCCCTCCAATTTCTTCAACATATTGTGAGTATAACCATCCCTCTTGACCGTTAGATGTTCTTACAAAAAGCCAACTGTTTTCTGATCCATCTATATATTCAACAATTGAGTTTTGAGGGAGAGAAGTTATTATAAGTGATGAACTATTTGCTTCTTCTCTTAAATTTAAGCTTGTAGCAAAAACTCTGTAGTGAATTTTAGTTTCCTTAGCTGGCAAAACTAAATAATCTTCAATTTCAACTTCATCTTCATCTGAAGTGGCTGCAAGAGTCTCTTTTCCACCTAAGAATTCATGTATTTCATCTAAGGCATAGACTAAAACCTCTTTTACAATAGAGTAAGCTTTAGCTTGTTCTTCTGCAAGATCTAAACCTGTATACCTATATGTAAGAATTTTCCCTGGCATTGTGAAAGATAAAAACAGGTAGAAAAAGATAAAAACCACAATAATAAGTTTTTTATGCTTGACAACTAATCTGAAGGGAGCGAATAATATGTATAGTAAATTAAACATAAATTTCTTTAAACACATAGAAATACTGTTTGTTTTATGTGAGAGGTTGTCAATAGGTGTATGACTATATGATTTTCTAAGAGAACTTATTTCGTCTGTATGAGACTTATCTATATAATTAATAGACGTAGTATTAAGAGTTGTTTTATCATTTTTATCTCTTTTTTTTGATAGTAACAAATATATTTTTAAAATAATTTTAATAATCTGAATTATAAGCTTTTTTACTAATACATAAGTCATTAAAAAAGACTTTTTAATAATTTTTGCCAAAAAGGAGGGGGTTTTTAGAATTATTTTTTTTAAATCTACAATTATATCATTTGAATACTGAGAAAACCACTCCTTGACAGAAAAAGGAAGTTTTAAATCCACATCATCACTATTTCTAATACTGTTATTTTCAAGCTGTAGCTCAGAACTTAATAAAGAAGAAGCAAAGTTAAATTTTAAAGAAGGAAGATTGTCGCTAATAGTAATTTTATAAATATCTTCATAATTCTCTTTTCCTGAATATTTGTTTAGATATTTGTTGGTAATAAACATATCTATATTCCAGTGCTGGCATAGTACTTTAATTGTCCAGGCAGCAAGGTCTTTGTTTTTTTGATTTTCCAATGGATCATCTAATAATTCTTTTAAGTGCATAATAGAATCTTTTAGTCTTAATTCATTTATACGCAAAATGGCAATGCGCCTTATAAATTCATCAGGGTTTTTTAAATAGGCATCTAATTCTTTAATTGTTGTAAGTTTTTTAATTATCTTTTCAGTGTTTTTTTCAACACAATACCACTTTGGATAATTATCGAATATAGTATTTATAGAAGACATTAGTTTTCACTTCCCAAAAAAAAATTCATAGTGCATGAATGTCTATTTATATAATATCATTTTTAGCAGTACTTTTATGTAGTTAATTAATACTAGAAGAAATTAGTAAGACAAAATTATAAAATAGGTATGTTTGTTCTATGTAACTATAGTACTTTTGAACTATAGTTACATAGTATATATTATATTTGTTTTATATAATTGAATTGTTTTTCCGATATTTATAATATGGTATAATTTTATTATAGTTCATTTAAAAATTTGCACAGACAGGAGATGTTGAATTTGAAAAAAACTTTTGTGCTGGATACAAATGTACTTTTACAAACTCCGTATGCGTTATACTCTTTTGGAGACAACACTATTGTTATTCCCGAAGTAGTACTTGAAGAATTGGATAAGTTTAAAAAGGAAAATACTGAGCTAGGAGCAAATGCCAGACACGTAGCAAGATTACTTGACGAAATTAGATTAAATGGAAATCTTAATGAAGGTATCCAACTAGAAAACGGAGGCACAATAAGAGTTGAATTAAATTATAATAATGTAGTAATTCCTGAGAGTTGGGACGACACTAATAATGACAATAGAATCTTGAAGGTATGTAAAGGCTTGCAGGAAAACGGAGAAAAGGTATTTTTAGTTACAAAAGATATATTTGAAAGAATTAAAGCAGATATTTTAGGTATTGTGGCACAGGACTTTTTTGCAGAGCAGGTACCAGAATATGAGAAACAATACAGAGGAAGGCAGGATGTATATACTACAAAACAAAAACTAGATGAGTTTTATAGTATAGGTTATGTTAAAAGTAATGATGTCTTTTCGTACAACTCTGATTTTACAAAAAAAATATCTCCCTCATTAGTATTAAATGAGTTTTTGATAATTCATTGCGAAACAAATGAAAAACAAACTGCATTAGGTCGTTTTGATGGAAAAAATATAGTACCGTTAACTTTTTTAAAGGAAAGGCCTTTTGGTGTATCACCTAGAAATGCAGGGCAAAAATTTATGCAAGAAGCGCTAATGATAGATGCAGATAAGGCACCATTGGTTATAGTTAAGGGCCCAGCTGGTACAGCAAAGACCTTTTACTCTCTTGCTGTAGGGCTGCAAAAAATTATGGTTGAACAAAATAAATTATTTAGAAAGATATTGGTTTGCAGGCCAAATGTGAGATTAGATGAAGATATAGGTTTTCTGCCGGGAACAGAACAAGACAAAATAGCTCCATATTTAAGACCTGTTATTGATAATTTAGAAGTATTAATTGATAACGACGAGAATGAAAGATATAATAGTGAAAAAGAATTAAAAGACAAAATAGATGAATTGTTTGATCGAAAAATAATTAATACAGAAGCAATTGCTTTTATCAGGGGAAGATCGATAGTAAAGCAGTGGGTTATTATTGATGAAGCTCAAAATCTTACACCTAAGCAAGTAAAAGGCATTATTACAAGAGCTGGTGCTGGAACTAAAATAATATTAATAGGAGATCCAGAGCAAATTGATCACCCGTTTCTTGACATTAGAACTAATGGATTATGCTATGCTTCTGAAAGAATGAAGGGTAGTCACTTATGCTATCAGATTACACTAAATGATGAGGAGTGTGAGCGTTCTGAGCTAGCTTATGAGAGCGCTAAAAGAATGTAAGTGAACTCATTTAGGGCTTCAGGTGGAGACTCTACTCCACCTGAAGGTTAGGAAAGTGAAGTATTAGGATAAGATAAAAGCATATTAAATTTCATTATAAATAACAGAAAATATGAAATAAAAGAAGGATTTTTTTAAGTTCTACAGAATTATTATAAACTTGTAGGTAATGAAATTTGGCAAATATTTTTAATTATAGTTTTGAACTTTCTCAATAATTAATAAACATATTGAGTATAATATGTATAGAGACATGAAGGTGAGTAATAAACAAGATAATTTATTAGTATGAGTGAACTCGTTTAGCTAAAACGGGACATCGGGGCTTCAGGTGGATACTTAGAAGAAGATGGAAGGAATAAGTTGACAGGCATTCATAAAGCTCACCAACACAAGAAGAAAAATATAATGGAAATGAATGTCTAGGCACATGTGCTTGTTTGTAAAGGGTAGCAAGTGCATTAGTTAAGAATATTTCAAATATCTGAATAACTAACGGCTGATATGTTTGTTAGGACTTGGAGGAGAAAATTATGCGGATTCTAATGCTATCATGGGAATATCCGCCCAGAATTGTTGGAGGAATATCAAGGGTTGTACATGGTCTTGCTCAGAAATTAGGGGAGAGAGGAAATGAAGTTCATGTAATTACTTGTTGGGAAATGGGCACTAGTGAATATGAGAAGGATGGAGATGTATATATTCATAGAATTCACTCATATGATGTAACTCCCAACAACTTTGTTGATTGGGTTCTCCAATTAAATTTTTCTTTGGTAGAACACGCTGTAAGGTTAATAAATGAAAGTGGCAAATTTGACATAATTCATGCACATGACTGGATAGTTGCTTTTGCAGCAAGAGTATTAAAACATTCATATTCAATTCCTCTTATTTCTACCATTCATGCTACTGAACATGGTAGAAACTGGGGTATTCATGATGATACACAAAGATATATAAATAATATTGAATGGTGGATGGCCTTTGAATCATGGAGAATTATTGTAAACAGTGAATACATGAAAATTGAAGTTAAGCAAGTATTTCAAATACCTGATGATAAAATAAACATAATACCAAATGGTGTGGATCTTGACAAGTTTGATGGTTATGATAAGGATATAGATTTTCGGCGAAATTATGCACAAGATAATGAAAAAATCATATTTTTTGTAGGAAGATTGGTAAATGAAAAAGGTGTGCATGTTTTAATTGACTCTATACCTAAAGTTTTACAACATTATAATGATGCACGATTTGTTATCGCTGGTAAAGGTCCTCAACTTGACCACTTAAAATGGAAAGTTAACAACATGTGCATTTCACATAAAGTATGCTTTACAGGATACATAAGTGATGAAGATCTTCTAAAGCTCTATAAGTGTGCTGATGTTGCAGTTTTTCCAAGTCTCTATGAGCCATTTGGTATTGTTGCATTAGAAGGTATGGTGGCGAACGTTCCTGTTGTTGTTTCCGATACAGGTGGTTTAGGTGGAATAGTTGAACATGGAGTGGATGGAATGAAGTCTTATACAGGTAATTCAAATTCTCTTGCTGATAGTATACTGGAAATACTTCATAACCCTGACAAGGCAGATAAAATGAAAGAGAAGGCAATGGAAAAAGTGCATACAATTTATAATTGGAAAATAATAACTGATAAGACAATACAAGTATATGAGAACATTATCAAAGAGAGTAAGCAAGTGGATTGGAATAAGTCGGATTTAAAAAAAGATTTGGACAGAGTGTAAATTTTTCTATTATAACAGTTGACCTTTTTAAATAAATTAGGTAAAATTGAATTAAATAAAGTAAAAAAAATATAAATAGAATACAAAAAATTACAATAGGGTATATGTTAATGGGGAAGATGTTTCTTTTTCCTATATTGAAATTATTATTGTTTTATATTTTTATATAATACTTGAATTAAATTTACCAGATACAGGGATCTTTGAAAAGTAAATATATCATATTTCGGTAAACTTATTATTAGTTTTGAATTTTACGCAACAATGTTCTACTATTTGTGTCAGTAAATACCGTTAGTTTTTCGTTATAGAAACCAATCAAGCTAGTTCATATCTCATTTATGGTTTTGTCATTAGGTTTTAGACCAATTCTTTGTTTTCCAATATTGTATTACTGTACGTATAAGCAGTTAATAATTGTTAATAAGGGTTGATCATTATGACTTCAAGATTAATTGTAAGACAATAACTTTATGTAATAGGCTGAAGTTAATATTTGTAAAGTTATTACTAACCGAAAGGGTATATTTCTTTTTTAGTCTTATGTATTTAGTGTAAATTTATATATTAATTCATTTCTAAAAGGAGGAAAAAGGAATGTTAAAAAAATTAACATTGGTATGTGTTCTTGTGTTTGCTTTATTAGCAACTTCAGTGATGACTTTTTCAGCAGACATAATTACCAACAGAACTTTTGACGGAGGAGTTGGGCTTCCTTGGCACATTGTTGAGGACTACCCAGCACAAGCTGATTTTGAAATAACAAACAATCAGTTTATAGTCGAAGTAAAAGAAACTGGGGGTACTCAGTGGGCTGTTCAATTCAGACATAGACAGATCCCTATCGTATCAGGTTGGACTTATGAGTTATCATTTACTGTAGAAGCAAGCAGAAGTGCAAAAGTTTATACTAAAATAGGTGAAATGGGAGATCCGTATACTGAATACTGGAATAACAATTGGAATGGTTATGATGTTCAAGCTAATAGCCCATTAACTGTTAATGCTACCTTCACTGCAAATGCCAATAATCCTATAGCTGAGTGGGCTTTTCACCTTGGTGATGACGGACAGGCAAGAGTTGAGAAGGGAACAGTTTTAAAATTTAGCAATATGAGACTTTATTCTCCTCAATATACACCACCACCACCACCTACACCTACACCAAGAAGAGAAATCCGTGTAAATCAGGTTGGTTATTTTACAAATGGTGCTAAAAAAGCTACTTTAATTGGTTCTGCTTCTCAGTGGGAACTAAAAAATAGTGGTGGTACTACAGTTGCAAGTGGATCAACTACTCCATTTGGTTTGGATAGAGATTCACAAGACACTGTACAAATAATTGACTTTTCAAGCTATACTACTCCAGGTACAGGTTACTATTTAGTAGCTGGAAATGAAAGAAGTTATCCTTTTGATATAGGTAATGATATCTATGGTACAATGATGTATGACGCATTAAAGTACTTCTATTACAACAGAGCAGCACAGCCAATTGAAGCTGCATATGCGCATGATCCAAGTTTTGCTCGTCCAGCAGGGCATACAAATGATGTAGCTACAGTTCTTTCAGAGCGTGGTTATACTGGTGGATTCACACAAAACGTAACTGGTGGATGGTATGATGCAGGTGACTATGGAAGATATGTTGTTAACGGTGGTATATCCACATGGACAATGCAAAATCAATACGAACGTGCATTAAAAAGAGGTTCACTTGCTACATATTATGGAGACGGTAAATTAAATATACCTGAAAGTGGTAATGGAAGAGCAGATATTCTTGACGAAACTCGTGTAAATTCAGAATTTATGTTAAAGATGCAAGTTCCTGATGGACGTCCTTTAGCAGGTATGGCTTTCCACAAAACTCATGATGAGCGCTGGACAGCTCTAGCTCTTGGGCCTCACGAAAGTATAGACCAACCACGTGTTATAAAGCCTCCTAGTACAGCTGCTACACTAAACCTTGCAGCAGTAGCGGCACAGGCAGCACGTATCTGGAAAGACATAGATCCAGCGTTTGCTAATCAGTGTCTTGTGGCAGCAGAAAAAGCATGGGATGCAGCTGTTGCAAATCCTACAATGTATGCTCCATTTGGGGATAATGTAGGTGGAGGACCTTACGGTGATGATTATGTTATTGATGATTTCTATTGGGCAGCAAGTGAATTGTTAATAACTACTGGTGATACTAAGTACTTAAATCACATAAAACAATCTCGTTACTTCTTAAAAATGCCTGACGAATTGACAGGTGGAGAAGCAGCATTAGGTCTTGTAGGTGCTTTTGATTGGGGTAACACAGCAGGTGCAGGTACATTATCACTTGCTCTTCATGAGCCATCTCAATTGACAGCTGCTGAAATATCAACTGCAAAAGCAAACATTGCTGCAGCTTGTGATGTATGGATTGGCTACCAACAAAATCAAGGATATGGAATTACAATTCAACAAAGACCTGTTTTCTATGACAATCCAAATCTTGTTGGTTATCCATGGGGTTCAAACTCATTTGTATTAAATCAAGGTATTACATTTGCATATGCATATGACTACACAGGAAATGCTAAATACTTAAATGCATTAACAGAAGCTATGGATTATATTATGGGACGTAACCCAATGAATCAGAGTTATGTATCTGGTTATGGTTCAGTGCCACTACTAAATCCTCATCACCGTTGGTTTTCATACCAAGCTGACCCGGACTATCCTAAAGCACCTCCAGGATGGGTATCTGGTGGACCAAACTCTGGACTTCAAGATCCATGGGTTAAAGGTTCTGGATGGCAACCAGGTGGATATCCACCACAAAAATGCTTCATGGATCATATTGAATCATGGTCAACAAATGAAGTAACAATCAACTGGAATGCTCCATTTGCTTGGGTAACAGGATACTTAACAGAAGTTATGCAAGGTGGAATAACACCACCAACAACAACACCACCAAATGATTTTATACTTGGAGACTTAAACGGAGATGGACTTGTAAACTCAACAGATGCAATATTAATGAGAAGACACATTCTTGAAATATCTGTTGATATTAATTTACAAGCAGCTGACGTTAATAGAGATGGAGTTGTTAACTCAACTGACTATATCTTATTAAGAAGATACATTCTTGAAATAATAACAAGCTTCTAATTTATAGTTTGTGAAAAGAGAGACCAACAAATACTGTTGGTCTCTTTTTTATATATTGTAATACATAACAGAATTATGTTATAATTTTAATAGACATATTATAACATAGTTCTATTTTTTTAGTGTTAATATTAGGTTTCGCTATTATTTATGCTATTATTTATTCTAAACTTTTTACCACCAAATCAATAAAAAAAGTATTATAATCATTTTTATAATGTATATGAAATCAGATTATGTTTAAATTCCTTGTTCTGAAATGGGAGGTGATTACTTTACAATACAAACAAGATAAAATATGGATAAAAATGTAAAGAATAAAAATTAAAAGGGGGAGAAAGTGAGATGACTAAAAAGTTATTTTTGCTTGGTAGTGTAATTTTTACGTTATTGTTTACTCAAGTTATGGTTTTTGGTTGTGAGGGCTGCGTCTATATTGTTGATAGTAATTTTGAAGATGGAATTGGCCTTCCTTGGCATGTAGAAGTAGATTATCCTGGTGAAGCAGATATTGAGATTAAAGACAGTCAGTTTCAAGTTAAAGTAATAAATCCAGGTGTAGATCCCTGGGGTGTCATGTTTAGGCACAGAAGAATTCCAATTGTATCTGGTGGTAGTTATGAGGTTACATTTACTGTTGTTGCAGATAAGCCGGCTACTATTTACACTAAGATAGGTGAAATGGGAGAGCCGTATCATGAGTATTGGAACTATAATTGGCGGACACATGAGTTAAAGGCAGATGTACCTTATACTCTTACAGATACATTTTATTCATATGTTAATAATCCAGTATCAGAATGGATGTTTTTTTTAGGAAATGGTGAACGAAACAGGGTTCAGCCAGGAACTACATTTAAATTTAGTAACATGAGGATTTTAGCTCAAGGTGGAGGGGGGCCACATCCTATTCCATCAACTGGACCGAAAAGGCAAATACGTGTAAATCAAGTTGGATATCTGCCAAATGCAGTTAAAAAAGCTACTTTAGTATCATCTTCCACAACGGCACATGAATGGAAGTTAAAAAATGTAAGTGGCGAAACAGTTGCAAGTGGAGAGACTATTGTTTTTGGTAAAGATAAAGATTCTGGAGATAATGTTCATATAATTGATTTTTCAGACTATTCTTATGTTGGAGAAGGTTATTACTTAGTGTCCAATTTAGAAAGAAGTTATCCTTTTGATATTGGTATGGTTTATGACAGGATGATGTATGATGCATTAAAATACTTTTATTACAATAGGTCAGGTAGTCCAATAGAGGAAGCATATTCTCATCACAGTAGTTTTGTTCGTCCAGCAGGTCATATAAACCAAGAAGGATTAGCAGTATCGGTACATGGCTTTAATGGTGGATTTACTCAGGACATATCAGGTGGATGGTATAATGATGGCAGTTATGGAAAGGATGTCAATAACGCTGCGCTAGCAACATGGATTATGCAAAATCAATATGAACGTGCAAAAAAAGAAGGTATTGAACAAAAATTTTATGGTGATGGAAAACTGAAGATACCTGAAAGTGGAAATGATATACCAGATTTACTTGATGAAGCACGATGGAGCATGGAATTTTTACTGAAAATGCAGGTTCCAAAAGGTTATGATCGTGAAGGTATGGTTTTTCACAAAACTGCAAATAAACCATCAATTTTGGGGGTTAGGCCACACGAATTAGAAGAGGATCAAATTGAATTAAGACAGCCTTCTACAGCGGCTACTTTGAATTTTGCTGCTGTAAGTGCACAGGCTGCTAGATTGTGGAAGGATATAGATGCTAAATTTGCAGATAGGTGTCTAAAAGCATCAGAAATTGCTTGGAATGCTGCGGTTGCAAATCCAGATATTTTTGTACCCTTTGATTATAATCTAGCAGGCTTTTTTGGAGATAGCTACATGCTAGATAAATTTTACTGGGCTTCATGTGAGTTACTTATTACAACAGGTAAAGACAAGTACCTAGACTACATAAGAGAATCATCCCACTTCTTAGAAATGCCTTCAGAATTAGCAGGAGCTCAGGCACTTGGTGTTGTTGGTGCATTTGATGTGTATAATACAGCAGCATTAGGAACATTATCTCTAGCTTTAAATACCCCAACTCAATTGACAGCAGCTGAAATTTATACAGCAAAGGCTAATGTTGCAAGGGCTTGTGATGTCTGGATTGAGTATCAGAAGGATCAAGGCTATGGAATTACAATACAGCAAAGACCTGTGTTACCATCGGATCCTGATTTTTTAGGCTATCCCCAAAAATCAAACTTGTATGTATTAAGTCAGTGTATTGCCTTTGCATATGCTTATGATTATTCTAGTGATATTAAGTATTTTAATGCTATGACAGAAGCAGTAGACTATTTAATGGGAAGAAATCCTATGAACCAGTGTTATGTTACCCATTATGGCACAATATCACTGGAAAATCCTCATCATCAATGGTTTGTCCACCAAATTTCTGCTAACTATCCAAAAGCTCCTCCAGGCTGGATATCAGGAGGACCCACTTCATTACTAGAAGATAATTGGGTGAAAGCAGCTGGTATGAGTTCAGGTGAGATCCCACCACAAAAAGGATTTGTGGATCATATCGAGTCATGGTCAACTAATAGTCTTGACATAAGCTTAAATGCATCTTTAGCTTGGGTAACAAGCTACTTGTCAGAAGGAACATTACCCCCGCCACCACCAGTATCTAGATTAGGAGACTTAAATCAAGATGGAAGTGTTAATTCAATTGATTCAGTGTTATTGAGAAGATATATACTTGAAATACCTGTTGATATTGATTTAGAGTCTGCCGATTTAAATGGTGATGGAAAAATAGACTCAACAGATTATATTTTGCTTAGAAAATTTATACTTGAAATAATTCCTTCTTTTTAAATGATTATATATCAATAAACATAAAAACCCCATCTTATTTTAAGATGGGGTTTTTTGTAATTCCTATGTTTTAAAAAATTATTTAATAATAGTGAGGAATTATTGTTTATATTAACTAGAAATATGCTATAATAATAAAGTTATTATTTATTTTCGGATATTAAAGAGTTATACAAGGCTATGGGACAGTCTTGTTTTAATAGAATATATTTTTTAGAAAAATGGAGGTTTAATTGTGGCAAAGAAAAAGAAAAAACTTAAAGTTATTCCCTTAGGAGGACTAGGTGAGATCGGAAAGAATATAACCGTGTTCGAATATGGGGATGACATTTTTGTTGTAGACTGTGGTATTGCTTTTCCAGAAGATGATATGCTGGGAATTGATCTTGTAATACCAGATGTTACTTATTTGACTAAAAATAAGGACAAGATTAAGGGAATTATACTTACTCATGGGCATGAAGATCATATAGGAGCTTTACCATATGTTCTAAAGGATATCAATGTTCCTGTATATGGGACAAAGCTTACACTTGGTCTTTTAGAACAAAAGCTTGAAGAGCATGGTCTCTTAGATATTGTCGAATTAATAACTGTTAAACACGCAGATGTAGTTCAATTAGGATGTTTTAAGGTTGAGTTTATAAGATCGACACATAGTATAGCAGATGCAGTTGCCTTGGCTATATTTACTCCAGTTGGTACAATTATACATACTGGAGACTTTAAGATTGACTATACTCCTATAGAAGGAGAGCCACTTGATTTAGCTCGTTTAGCCGAGTTAGGTAAAAAAGGTGTTTTACTTCTTATGTGTGACAGCACCAATGTGGAAAGAGACGGCTATACTATGTCTGAAAGGACTGTTGGCCAAACTTTTGAAAAGATATTTATGAATACACAGAGCAGAATATTAGTTGCAACATTTGCTTCTAATGTTCATAGGGTTCAACAAGTTATAAATGCTGCTGTAAAGTTTGACAGGAAGGTTGCTATTTGTGGAAGAAGCATGGTTAATGTAGTTAATGTTGCTATGAAGTTGGGTTACATGAATGTACCTGAAGGAGTAATTGTTGATATTGATCATATTAATAAGTATCCACCCGAAAAGCTGGCCATCATCACAACAGGTAGTCAAGGTGAGCCAATGTCGGCATTATCAAGGATGGCAGCAGGTGAACATAGAAAGGTTGAGATAGTGCCAGGAGATCATGTTGTTATTTCAGCTACTCCAATTCCAGGTAATGAGAAATTTGTTTCAAGAGTTGTCAATGAACTTTTTAAAAAGGGAGCAGAGGTTATTTATGAAGCATTAGCAGACATTCATGTTTCAGGTCATGCCTGCAAAGAAGAACTAAAACTAATACACAGTTTGATAAAGCCAAAGTTCTTTTTCCCTGTACATGGGGAGTACAGACACTTAAAGCAGCATGGCAATCTTGCTCATGAGTTGGGAATGTCTATGGAGAATATTTTTATTATGGATATAGGTAGGGTTTTAGAAATTACTGATGACTCAGCAAGATTAAATGGAAATGTTTCATCAGGAAGGGTGTTAGTTGATGGTCTTGGAGTAGGAGATGTTGGTAACATTGTTCTTCGTGACAGAAAGCACTTATCTCAGGATGGTCTGATTGTTGTTGTCATTTCAATTGAAAGTGACACTGGAAATGTAGTTGCAGGTCCAGATATTATTTCAAGAGGATTTGTATATGTAAGAGAATCAGAAGATCTTATGGAAGAAATAAGAGAAGTATCTAGAATAGCGCTTCAAAAATGTGAAGATAAGAAAAAAAATGACTGGTCAACTAAAAAGAGTATTATTAGAGATGCATTACGGGATTATTTATATGAAAAAACAAAAAGAAGGCCAATGATTTTGCCTATTATAATGGAAGTTTAGGAACGCTGAAAATATAACTTCCACTAATACTTTACTTAAAAGTTTAGGAACAAAGTGAAAGACTTAAAAGGGGAGAGGTTCCATGCTGCCAGCTTTCTTATATACTAAATAGGACTGTAAAAAGTGGAAGTAATATTTCAGACAACTTATATATATTAAATCTTGGAGGGGTTCAAGATGATTATTATTGGTGAAAAAATTAATGCTAGTTCAAAATCAATAAAAGCAGCTCTTGATAATAAAGATGCAAAATTTATTCAAGAACTGGCAAAGAATCAGCATGAGGCAGGTGCTTTATATGTTGATATAAATGCAGGCTGCCTTGATAAAGACGAAATACTTAAATTAGAATGGCTTGTTAACATTATTCAAGAAGTTTCAAGTGTATCTTTTTGTATTGATTCTTATAATGCACATTCTATAGAAGCTGCACTAAAGGTAAATAAAAATCCTAAGCCTATTGTGAATTCTATAACTGGGGAAAAAGAAAGATATAAATCTATAATTCCATTGGTTTTAAAGTACAATACCTATGTTATAGCCCTTTGTATGGATGATAATGGAATGCCAGAATCCATGGATGATAGGCTTACTATTGCAAATAATCTGATAGAAAACATTACAAAAGAAGGGATAAATATAGAAGATATTTTTATTGATCCTTTGGTAAGACCTATTGGTAATGGTACAAACTATGGTATTGATGCATTAGAATCCATAAAAACATTTAAAAAAGAGTTTCCAAAAGCAAGTGTTGTGTGTGGAATAAACAATATTTCATTTGGGGTCCCTGCTAGAAAACTTATGAATCAAGCTTTTTTAGTGTCAGCAATGATGGCAGGAATTGATGCGGCTATAATGGATCCATTAGACAAAAATCTTATGAGTGTCATGTTTGCAACTGAGGCATTAATGGGAAAAGATGAATATTGTATGAATTATCAGATGAAATTCAGAGAAGGCCTGTTTGATATATGAGGGTGAGGCAAATATATAATCTGACCTGATAAAAAATCTTCAGGATTTAGAGTTGGGTTAGATTTTAAAATCCTTCTTACAGAAATTCCGTATTTTAAAGCTATAGTATGTAAGCTATCATCTGGTTTTATTGAATAGGTTGTTTTATTTGGCTTATGTTTTAGACCAGTTGGAGTTAATAAGCTTTCACTAAAGCTATTTTGTGTGGGTATAAAAATAGTATACCCAGCTTCTAACAAACCTAAATTCATGTGTGAGTTTACTAAAAATAGAGAGGGTAATGTTATATTAAATTTTAAACAGATACTGTAAAAAGTGTCCCCAGGCTTAATTATATAAGGGAAAGCTGAAGGCGGACATATAAACTCTTTGATATTAGCCATAGGAAATCATCCTTATAAAATAAACCACCTACTAGCATAGTATACATAAACAGAATAATGTGTGTTATATTTTTATAATATTTTGAGTAAACTCCTGTCCTGATTTTTTATAATTGGGATTTTTATAACCTAATACATACATGTCTGTAGAAATGCATTCTAATTCTAGCATCCTTTTGAGAAGAGGATTACATGAAGATATAAAATCTGATGTTTTTAATATTAGTGGAATGGATGTATTTTTTTTAGCAAGGGACAATAAATACTTTCCCCGTTGGTTAAAACCTAAGATCCTTGCATATTGAGGGCCATTATAAATATTAAACATATTCAAATCATTTGATGTAATACCAACTAGGATATTCATAAGTATCCTTTGTATCCTTGTAACGGTATATCTTTTGGTACAAATATTTTGTAGCAGCTCGTTATATGTTCCTGATTTTGCGGCTGCATTTTTTATTCTATTTTCAAGACCTTCTTTAACATGTGCAATATCTTTTATTTGTTGGGGTGTTATTCTTCTAATAAAAGAAGTAATGATATTATAAAAATCTGATGCAACAACTGGTCCTCGCCCTGATAAGAACTCCTGATGTATAATACTTTTTGAGATTTCAGGAAGAACCGAGGATAAATCATTTTCAGAAAAATTATCCGAAGAGTTATAAATATTTTTTCTAATTGCCGTTGCACTAGATATACTGCCAGTCAAATGCTCTGTATTATAGCTGTTATTAACTCTTTTTATTGTAAGTGGTGAAATACTGCTATTAAGTCGCTTTAAGGCTTTTAGGTATTCGATACCAAGAATATTATTTGAGTTAGACAGTATTTCAATTAGATTTAAGCAGTCCGTATTATTTGAAGACAGATATTTTATCAAAGCTTGCTCTCTTGATGCTGGAAAAGATATTCCTTTTTTTAGTTCGTTTTTTAGAAGAGATTTATAGCTATCAGGTTCATTAAAAAGGATTGAAGCAATCAAATTAAGATCTTTAACACTTCCGTTTTCACTTCCAAAGCATAAAAAATCTACAATTCCAATGTCGTTAAGTATTTTAACAGCACCATAGGCAAAAGATTCTGCACTAGATATAGCATAAGGCACAGGAAGTTCAATAACTAAATCTACTCCTGAATAAAGAGCACTTTTGGCTCTAGCCCATTTGTTTATAATTGCAGGTTCTCCTCGTTGTATAAAATTTCCGCTCATTACACATATTACGTATTCAGCACCACTTATTTTCTTTGACTGCTCAATATGATAAAGGTGTCCATTGTGAAAAGGATTGTATTCTACAATCAAACCCAATACTTTCATCCTCAAATATCCTTTCTATAACATTTTTCTTTGCATCTTAAAAAATACCTTTTAATTTAATGGGCGTATCATTTGCTACCTTACGCAAACATGCACAGGCGCAGAGACATTAATCCCCACCTAATGTATTTATATTATTATAGTGGGCCTTATGCTTATGAATGTCTAGTTTTATTATATACTAATTAATATGCAAGTACAGGTTTAATTTAAAAAAGGCTTCTCCTCAAAAGAAGCCAGATAATTAAAAGCAAATTTAAAATTTATTTAATTTTTTATTGCTGTTTGTTTTCTTCTTGTTCTTTTTCCAATGCATCAATATTATTCATAAGTACTCGCCCTTTTATATTTGAAAGATACTGATTTTTTTCTTTCACAACTTTTTCTAATTCCTGAATAGAGTAGTTTAATTTATTAGAGCTGTTAGGATGTTTTTTTTGAACAGTATTTTTAAAAAAAGACCAGGTGCTTTTTAAACGCTCAATATCTTCTTCTGACTGACTCCAATTTTCTGTCATAGTGTTTAACACTGCGTTTCTGGTATAGTGCCTGATTCTTTTTATTTCAGGTGATGAGGGTGTTTTATATAGCATATAAAGATCAGGAATATGTGAATAAAGACTACTTGATGCTAATAGTGTATTAACCCTGTTTTGTACTGTGATTGTATTTGTGAGATTGTTTAAAGAGTTACTGAAGCTTTCAATAAGATCTTTAGGAGCATTCATTTTCATAGCAGAAGGAATAAAACTATTCCATTGATAGTGCAATTTGCTTATAATGGAATTTATTTTATCCCATTCATCTTCTTCTATTTTTTTTTGATTTTCATCAGGTTTTTTTTCATCTTCCTGATTTTCTTTTTGATTTTCCCCAGTGTTTTGTTCTCCTCCATTTTGTTGTTCTCCTCCATTTTGTTGTTCTTCCCCATTTTGTTGTTCTTCTCCATTCTGTTGTTCTCCATTTTCATTTTTTACAATATCTTGCTTTTTTTCTTGCTCGTCTTCATCAAGTTTTGCAGATGGACCATTAAGAAGTTTAATTATTTTCTCTACACTGGTTTCTATATTTTTTAACTCATCAGGCACTTCGTTAGCATCTTCTTGTGTGGCTATTTGTTGCTGTTGGGGTTCTTCTGCATTTTCTGCATTTTGAGCACAAGAGCTTAAAATAATGCAAAAGATGATTGATAAAAGGCTTATTTTTCTGATACAACTAATACTATTTGACATAAAAGATATTTACCTCCATAATAATTGTTTGTTGTAAATTATAAATCTATAATGCTTATAAAATAATAGACATTCATGAGCAAAAGCTCTGCTAGCATAATGTAAAAACATTGAATGCAAAAGAATGTCTACTAAGCATGTGAGTAATCATTTATAAATATTATTTCTAATTAGTAATTAATAATACATTTAACATTTATATAATTTAATAGATATCGAAGAGTAAAAAGTTAACAATTATAGAATAAAAAATGCAATTTAAAAGTATAAAATCAAATAAGACCTGTAGTTATATAGTAGTGGAAGTTATTTTTTCAGCGTTCCTAAGGAAGTTTAAGAATTGTTAAGAAAAAATTACATAAAGGATTTTAAATAGCTATGTCTAATTTTAAGTAATATATAAAAGTATAAAATAAGGCTTTCTCAATAGATAAAAAAAGCCTATTAAAACAGGAGGTTAAACAAATGTATGTTACTGTAAACCTATCATCAAAGAAGACAGGAGAAATAAAGAACTTTCTAGAGCGGTTTTATCAAAAGGATATTAATATGGATGAAGATGTAGAACAGTGGATTTATGTTTATCGAAAACCCCTTGAAGCGATTGATATGATAAGTACAGTTATTGACAATAATGATAAGCATAAGATTTCAGTTTGTGTCCAAGTTGACAGATGTGATGTACACCCAGTAACATACGAAAATTATAATGATATTATAAAAGCACTATTGTATTTATACTATAAAGATGAAGGTACATATGAAATTGAAGTATAAAATGTATTAATAGTTGTATTATCGGAAATACTCTATTCTGAAATACTTTTTAGAATAGAAGCGCTTGGATTTAATAGGCGTGAAATTTATTTGATTATTCAAACAGGCAGATGCTATTCTGAAAGGTCGGGGATTGATACTCCGACCTTTTTATAAAATAATATTTGAAGAGGAGATTATATATGGAGTTATTTGATGTAGAAGCAAGAGAAAGAGACATGATAGGAACTTCAGAAGTTAGAAAAATTAAAAGAGAAGGACTTGTTCCCGGTATTCTTTATCAAGGTGATGAAAGTAAGCCAATTCTTTTTAAAGAAGAAGAGATTAGAAACATTTTAAATAAGCATGGCAGGGATGTTATATTAAATGTTAACTATAATGGAAAAAAGATAAAATCTAAAATTCAGGAAGTTCAAAGAAAACCTATAAATGATGAAATCATTCATTTGGATTTAATGCCTCTTGATAAAGATATAACCAATACTCACTGAAGCAAATCCATTTTTGTTAAAATGGATTTGTTTACATAATCAACCTTGTCAAGTATTGTTCTAAACATACTTTCCTACGGAATCCTTTGTTTGCCACATCGTATTAACAGCCTCTAAAACTTTCGTCAACAATGTTTCTTGAGTATTCTCTTAAAACATTCACTCATGCCTTTATACATTATCCACCTTTATTATCACCTTATCCTAGGGTGCATATTATTTAAGTGAAGAAAAATATGGAAGAAATATTGTGAAGCAAGTAGTAGAGCCTGTTAATGCGACGAGGAAAGGGAGAGCATTGTTTGAGCGAAGCGAGTTTTGCTCGAGCCCGAGGAGTATTTACAGGCTCTAAACTGCGAAACTTTAGTTTCTGGAATATTTTTCTTCACATTTGTTACATGCACCCCTTATCCTATCCTTACTTGCGTTATGCAAATCATTAGAATATAATTATGGTTAAGGAGTATAGAAGGTTAGGGTAGATTCTACTCAATCTTAAGATTATAAAACGAACTCCACCTTATAAAAGGTTAAGTCTTAGAATAAGATAAAATTAATAGCATTGCTAGTTGGGGGCATAAACTAAGATGTTTAAGAAAGCAATAGAGTCTATAGGTAGTTTAGATGAAAATGTAATGAAAATGGCTCAAAAAAGGTTGGACAATTTAACAAAGCCATTAGGTAGTCTTGGCAGACTTGAAGATTTAGTAAAAAAGATCTCAGGTATTACAGGGGAATTGTTTCCCTTAGTTGATAAAAAAACTATAGTTATAATGTGCGGAGATAATGGCGTAGTAGAAGAAGGAGTTAGTTCTTGCCCAAAGGATGTGACAGCAATTGTAACTAGGAATTTTCTGAAAGGTTTTACAGGAATAAATATTTTTGCAAAACATGCAGGAGCAGATATAGTTGTAGTAGATGTAGGAGTAGATGGTGATGTTGAATGTGAAGGCATATTAAATAGAAAGATAAGAAAAGGCACATGGAATATTGCCAAGGGACCGGCTATGACCAGAGGAGAAGCTATTAAAGCAATAGATACAGGTATTTCCGTTGTAGGAGATTTAAAAAATAAGGGTATCAATTTACTTGGTACAGGTGAAATGGGAATTGGTAATACTACTACAAGCAGTGCAGTTTCAGCTGTCCTTACAAACAATAAGGTTGAAGACATGGTTGGTTTTGGATCAGGAATATCACGCAAGGGATATGACAATAAAATTATAGTTATTAAAAAAGCTATTGAATTGAATAAGCCAAATGACATTGATGCTGTGGATGTGCTGTCAAAAGTTGGTGGTTTTGATTTGGCAGCACTTACAGGATGTTTTATTGGTGCCTCAGCATATAGAATTCCAATAGTTATCGATGGATTTATTTCAGCCACAGCTGCACTTGCAGCCGTTAGATTAGAGCCGAAAGTTAAAGAATTTATTATTCCGTCACACAGCTCCGCTGAACCAGGAAGTAAGAAAATAATGAAAGCATTAAAGTTAGAACCTATGCTGAATTTGGATATGAGACTTGGAGAAGGTACAGGAGCTGCACTTGCATTTAGTATTATTGATTGTGCCATCTGTGCATATACAAATATGGGGACTTTCGAAGATGCAAGTATCAAGCAGTATAAGCCACAGGGCTAATTTCTCTGAATGAATTTGTCCGTGACTATTCTTAAGTCTATCTTCAAAGTATAGTGATTCATAAAAACCAAATCTTGGAGGATTTAAAATGGATAATATAAACTCAGATAAAAAAATATGTAGTTTTTGTGGGGAAGAGGTATCAATAGATTATAAAAGATGTCCATACTGTGGTAGTTTAGCACAACTTGAGAATGGTAATAAGTACGAAAACATTGAAGATACAAGGAATATACAGCCAAGGAATGAAGGAGAGTATATTATAAAAAGCTCTATTGATGAAAATGGTATTGAAAGAATACATAATAGTAATGTATTAATAGAAGGAACTAAGGAAGATGATAGTGTTTTTAAGGAGCAAAATGCAGAAAAACTTCAAAATAACGAAATAATAAAAAAAGATTCTACAAAAAAGATAGTTTCACATAAAAATAGTATGAGTAAAGAACAAACCCACAAAGGATCTTTGAGTAACATTAAAAAAGTTTTTTTAACTGCTATATGTACCCTTATACCTGGGATTGGCCAGTTAGCAGGTGTTATTGTAGCCATTATATATATGAACATAGAAGATGATAGTGACAGGAATACTTTTGGCTTTGCACTATTGATTTCTTCGTTAACAACTTTTATAATTGTAGGAATTGGTTTTTATTTTTTTGCAGTAGCTATTGGCAATATAATAAAATAAGCCAATTTACTTAAGATGAAGTAGGCTAATTATAAAATGTTTGTATTTAAGAAGCAAACAAATTGCACGTGCATAAAATAAAAAGCTTAAGAAATATAGGTGATATTTTGAAAGAAAAAAAAGATATTAGAAAAAAAATTCTAAGTTTAAGAAATGATCTTTCCGGTGAACATGTGCTAAAAAATAGTGAAGTCATTACAAATAGCCTTGTAGAATTAAAAGAGTTTAAACAGAGCAAAAATATAATGGCATATATGAATTTTAGAAATGAAGTGTCAACATTTTTTTTGCTAAAGAGCTGTTTTGAAATGGGAAAAAAAGTTATATTACCTGCAATAAACACTGTTTCAGGTAAGAAGAAAATAGTAACATATGAAGTAAAAGACATGGAGCAGCAACTAAAAAAAGGAACATATGGCATTCTTGAGCCTGTAAATGATATGGATTTTAGAGTTGACATAAGAGAAATTAATATGATTATTGTACCAGGAGTTGCATTTGATACAAACAGAAATCGAATTGGCTATGGGGCTGGCTATTACGATGTTTTTTTAAGAGAATTAAAGGAAGGATGCTATAAAGTTGGAATTGCCTTCGAGCTTCAAATTTGTTACCATATACCTGTAGAAAAACATGATGTACCATTAGATATTATTGTTACTGAAAAAAGAGTTATATAATATCTCTGCACATGTGCATAAAATTAAATGATACTAATCTGAAAAGTATTTTTAAGATTAGTATTAAAAATAGGTGAGGAGAGGGAGTTTGGATTTTTATTTTGATTTGAATCTTGTACAATCGCAAAAAATAATACTTACACCCCAATTAAGATTAGCTCTTGAAATTCTTAAAATGAATGTAGAAGAGCTTACTGAATATATTCAAAATGAGACCGAAACAAATCCTGCACTAGATTTATCTTATGATAGTCCTGAATCTCAAGAGCATATTTTTCCTATGTCAATTGAGACTAGGAGATACTTGGAAAAAAATCACGAAATTTTTGATTTTTTAAATGATACTACTGTAGACAAATCTACACTGAACATGTCTTTGAAAGAACATTTGTTAATACAGCTTCATACGTTAACATTATCTCCTAATGATATTGAAATAGGAGAGTTTTTAATAGACAACGTAGATGAGAATGGCTATCTTACTATTAGTCTTTTTGAATCTGTTTCTTTTTTGAATTCTCCACTTAAAAAAGTTGAAAAGGTACTAAAACTTCTTCAGACATTTGAACCTTCTGGTGTTTGTGCAAGAGACTTAAAGGAGTGCTTATCAATACAAGTGACGCAAATGGATATAAAGGATGAAAAAGTGATAGATATTATAAATAATGATCTTGATGATTTAGCACAAAACAAAATATCTGCAATTGCAAAGAAAAACCGATTAACTAAAGATAGAGTTGTTGAAATATTAAATTTTATTAAATCATTAGAACCTAAGCCAGGTAGAGCTTTTTGTGATTATCATCAAATAAAATATATAATACCTGATGTTGTGGTTAGTAGAGTTCATGATGACTTTGAAGTATATATTAATGATGAGGCAATTCCAAGCATCAATATTAGTGGCTACTATAAAAATGTTCTGAAGGAAGATAAAAATAATGAAGAAATAGATGTTGAAGCAAGAAAGTTTATACAATCTAAAATTGATAAAGTAAATTGGTTAATAAGATGTATCGAACAAAGGAGAAATACTCTTTTGAAAATTTCTCAGTGTATTGTTTTAAAACAAAAGGATTTTTTTAGAAATGGTAAAAAAAGTTTAAAGCCTCTTACTATGAAAGAGTTAGCTGAAGAAATTTCTGTCCATGAGTCAACTGTGAGCAGGTCGGTTAGTGGTAAGTATATTCAATGTAACTGGGGGGTTTTTGAAATGAAATACTTATTTATTTCAAAAATCTCAGGAACTGTTACAACTGGTGAGTATATAAAGACAAAAGTTAAAGAAATTATTAATTCTGAAGATAAAAAGGTTCCGTTAAGTGATAATGATATTACTAAAATGCTTATTAGAGATGGAATACAAATATCTCGGAGGACTGTATCAAAATACAGAATAGAAATGAATATACCTTCGTCAGCAAAAAGAAAAAATCATTCATCAAAGATATAATTAAGTGCATATATTAGTTTTAGAAAGTATAATATGGAAAATGAATGTATATGAAAACTAGAACCTATAAATCAAAACCAATTATAATAAAGTATGCTAAAAATGTCCAAAAAGAAGATAATATTATCAAAATTATCAAGTTGCTACTTAAATCATAGGAATTTATAATAATCTCAATTTTATTGCACCCATTGTATCAAAGGGAATTAATGGAGGGAATGATTATTAATTATCCTGGCAATCTAACTAGTTATAATATAGGTATTTATGTAAGGGAAAGTAGAGATGATGGTGATGAAAATTATGAAACTATTGAAACTCAAAGAGATTTGCTTATTAACTATGTTAAAAACAATAAAATAGGTGAAATATTAAGTATTTATATTGATAACAATGTATCTGGTTCAGGCTTTGAGAGAAACGGAATAGAGCAGTTAAAAAAAGATGTACTGGAAAATAAAATAAATTTGCTTGTTTTGAAGGATCTATCAAGGTTAGGGAGGAATAATGCAAGAACACTATTGTTTTTGGATTTTTTAGAGGAATATGGAGTCAGAGTAATAACCTTTGATGGAAGATATGACAGTATAAAAGATAATGATACAGTTGGCATTGACACGTGGTACAACGAACGATATATTAGAGATATTTCAAAAAAAATAAGAGCAAATCTAAGGTTTAAGATAGAAAAGGGAGAGTATATAGGAAGAGCACCTTTTGGATATAAAAAGTCCAGTGATGAAAAGAACAAATTAGTTATAAAAAGTGATGAGGCTAACATAGTTCAAAAAATTTATGAGCTTTATCAAGATGGTTATGGATATAGTTATATTGCTCGTTTACTTAACAAAGAAGGATATGAATCTCCCAAAAAGTTGAAATGGAGCTCTGCAACTATAAGAAGAATTATTTGTAGTAGTGTTTATGCAGGTGATACTGTACAGGGCGTAAGTGAAAAAATTAGCTTTAAAAGCAAAAAAACCAGAAAACTTGATCAAAGCCAGTGGGTAGTGACACATAATACTCATGAACCAATAATTCAAAGAGAATTGTATGAAAAAGTTCAAGAAACCCGCAAAAACAAAAATACTAATTCAGCTAGTCATAAAGGAGATATACATACTTTTAGAGGATTGGTTTATTGTGGAAGATGCAAAAGTTTGATGTTTGCAAGGAAGCGGAAGGAAAGGCCAATGGGGTATATTTGCAGTAATTACAGCAAATTTGGTAAGTCCTCGTGTTCAAGCCATCATATTAGAGAAAAAGACTTGTCAGAAATTATTATTAAAGATCTTTTAAAGCTTATAAATAAGGATAACACAACCAAAAAGCTTCTTGAAGATGAAGCATTTAATGAAAACAACAATATCTTAATTGAAAATATAAAAACTCAAATTAAGTCAAAAAAAAGGCAGCAGGAGATAATGTATAAAGATAAATTAGATGAAAAAATCTCAGAAGATTTATTTACAAGGATTAATCAACAAATAGAAAATAAACTGTTGTTTTTAGAGAAAGAGTTGGAAAATGCTAAAAACAAAGAAATACTAATAAAAGATACCAATAGTATTATAGATTACGTTAAAAATAAAATTAAAAAAAATTCTCTTGAAAATAGAATTGTGAAATTGATTGTAAACAGAATAATAATTTTTGACAAAGGAGATAAATTTGAAGATAAGTTATGGGATTTAGTTGTGACAGAGAAAGAAAAGGAAACAATCAGCAAATATGGTGCTATTTTAATTGAATACTCTTTTAATAATTAAAGAGTGTAAGAGGATTCAGAACTCAGAATAGTTAGATTGAAATATTCTAACTATTGTATTCTGGGTTCTGAATTCTTGGGGCCTTGCTGTGATATTTAAAAAGGACTTTTGTTTAGTATAAAGTACTCCATCAGCTTATAGCCTTCACTAATATATATGTTGGTTTTGCTTGCTTGCTCCTCATCATATTTTGTTACTTCTGATTTTTTGTGATTAGATTTCTGATAAAACAAGTA
Source organism: Acetivibrio alkalicellulosi (assembly GCA_008125075.1). GTDB lineage: Bacteria > Bacillota > Clostridia > Acetivibrionales > Acetivibrionaceae > Herbivorax > Herbivorax alkalicellulosi. Next base: position 384,360 of record VLTH01000003.1, read on the forward strand.
TGGAACAGGATCTGATGTATGGGTTCTCAAAGATAAAGGTGTAGGATGATCTGGGAGAATAAGTAATTTGTAATCATCATATTTTTCAAGACCCTTTAAAAGAACTCCTAAAACTTGATCATCTATTAATTCAATTGATTTGACCTTGTTTTCTATTTCATATCTGTGACCACATTCATCTGGAGCTTCGATATGAACATATACAAAGTCAGATCCCGAATCTAGTTGTTCTAATGCGGCCATCGCTTTACCTTTAAAATTAGTGTGAATATTACCAGTTGCACCTTCAACTTCTACATTGTTTAATCCTGACAGGATGCCTATTCCTTTGATTAAATCAACTGCAGATATGACAGAACCATAAATTCCATATTTGTCATAAAATTTTGTGAGGGATGGTTTTTTACCTTCTCCCCATAGCCATATTGAATTAGCAGGGTTTAGTCCTCTAGATATTCTGGATTTGTTTATTGGATGATCTTTTAAAATATGATAGCTCTTTATCATCATATCAAGTAAATGCTTTGAATTTGCATCTTTGGGAAGATGAGAAGTAATTTTTTGCTCTAAAATATCATGGGGTGGTACTAAGTTTAAATTTGTTAAACCATTTTTCCATATAACACAATGACGATAGCTTATACCTGGGTAAAAACAAATCTCATTTGATTTTAAATGTTTATTTATTTCATTTATTAAAGCTTCTGCTTCTTGCGAGCTTATTTCATCTGAACTGTAATCTATCATTGTTTTATTTTTGTAATCATCAACATCTGATAATGTTACTAGATTACATCGTAATGTTACGTCAGTATCTGATAATGAGAGGCCCATACTTACTGCTTCAAGTGGTGAACGCCCTGTATAATAAAGCTTTGGATTATATCCCATTACTGAAAGGTTGGCAACATCACTACCTGGAGCAATACCTTCTGGTACTGTTTTAATCAGACCTATTTCAGAGTATCTGGCAAGAGAGTCCATGTTTGGTTTCTTTGAAAATTGTAAAGGCGTTTTATTTCCTAACTGTTCTAAAGGATAGTCTGCCATACCATCCCCTAATAATAATACATGTTTCATAAAAATATCAGTTCCTTTTAAAATATAGTATGTTTTATTGCTAATTAATATTTTATAACCATTTAATTATAGCAGATTTTAAAATATATGCATAGAAAAATTGCATAGGTTGGAATATTAATTTATAATAGTCTTAAGACATTCTTTTCTATTCTGAAAATACTTTTCACAATAGAAGCTTATGATTTAATGCCAGTGCAAATTGTACAAAAATAATTATTAGAAAATATTAAAGGTTCTTATTAATTAAAAAGTATTAAAAGGAAGTAGTTCTTCCAAACTTATAATTAGGAGTGATGGTTTAAGATGGATTCTATTAATTTTAAAGATTTATTAAAAGAAAGAGGATATAAGCTGACTCCTCAAAGGCAAGCAGTTTTAGACATTATTATAGAACATAATGGCGAGCACTTAAGCACAGAGGAAATATATGCTTTGGTGAAAGAAAAATATCCCGATATTGGTCTTGCAACAGTTTATAGGACACTACTACTTTTAGACGATATGGATCTTGTATATAAACTAGATTTTGATGACGGATTAAGCAGGTATGAGCTTAATAATAAGAACGAGGATCATCGTCACCATCATCTTATTTGTCTTAATTGCAGCAAAGTATTAGAGGTTCAGGAGGACTTATTAGATACCCTAGAAGAACAAATACTTACAAAAAATAAATTTAAGGTTACAGATCACAGGGTTAAATTTTATGGATATTGTGAGCATTGCTCTGAAAAAGAATAGTATATAAAGAGGTGATTATATGATAAAGCAAAATATAGTGGAATGGATTAAGCAATACAAGATAGTAGCAATAATAAAAGGCGTAGGAAGTTTGTATATTGAAGATACTATTAAGGCTCTTTATGAAGGTGGAATAAGAATAGTAGAGATTACTCTAAAAAGCGATGATTCATTAAAGAGTATAACTATGATAAGAAATAAAATGGGTGGTAAGATTGTATGTGGTGCAGGAACTGTCATGAATACTCAAGCAGTTGACACTGCTGTCAGTGCAGGAGCTCAGTTTATTAGTTGTATTCATTCAGATGAAAGTCTTATAAAAAAGGTTGTGGATTTAGATAGGGTATGTATAGCTGGAGCCTTAACACCTACAAATATTATATCAGCAAAAGAGAGTGGATCGAATTTTATTAATGTTTTCCCAGCAATATCTGTTGGAGCGGATTATTTTAAGCAAATAAAAAGTCCCTTTAGTGATCAGTTTTTATTTGCAGTAGGTGGAATTGACCTTAATAATGCCCGTGAATTTTTAAAAGCTGGTGCACATGGAATAGGAGTGGGTAATAGTCTGGTAAATCCTAGGTTTATAAAAGATGGTAATTATTTGGCTATTGCAGATGAAGCAAAAAAGTATGTTGAATTGATAAATGGGATTGTTTAAGTGAACTTGTATAAAGTTTATTAAGTTATAAACACATAAGAATAACCTCCCCATCATATAATGAGGGAGGTTATTTTTTATATTTTGAAGCCTTAAAGTTATTTAGAAACAAATCAACCAAAAGGACTTTAAAGATCCTTCTTCTTTTATCCTAATACAGACAATAGAACTCCAGCGGCAATAGCAGAGCCAATTACTCCAGCTACATTTGGTCCCATTGCATGCATTAATAAGAAATTGCCTGGATTTTCTTGCATTCCTACCTTTTGAGACACTCTAGCTGCCATTGGAACAGCGGATACTCCAGCAGAACCAATTAGAGGGTTTACTTTACCTCCTGTTATATAGTACATAATTTTACCAAAAATCACACCACTTGCAGTACCTATTGAAAATGCCACTAGTCCAAGAAGAATTATACCAAGCGTTTCCCAATTAAGGAAGTTTTGGGCCTTAGCTGTAGCCCCAACTGAAAGGCCTAAAAATATAGTAACTATATTGATTAATTCATTTTGAGCAGTCTTAGTAATTCTTTCAACAACTCCACTTTCTCTAAACAGATTACCTAACATTAGCATACCTACTAGAGGAGCTGCTGCTGGTAAAAACAAACAAACTAACAATGTTACAGCAATTGGAAATACAACTTTTTCCAATTTGGATACTGGCCTTAATTGTTCCATGACAACCTGTCTTTCTTTTTTAGTTGTAAAGAGCTTCATGATAGGAGGTTGAATTAAAGGAACTAAAGCCATATATGAATACGCAGCTATTGCTATTGGTCCTAGTTTATCAGGAGCTAAAAGACTAGTTACATAAATTGCTGTTGGACCATCTGCACCACCTATTATTGCTACAGCGGCAGCAAGTCCCTGGTCAAATCCTATAAGAAGTGCTCCAATAAAAGTACTAAATATTCCAACCTGCGCAGCGGCTCCAAGAAGAAGACTTTTGGGATTTGCCAACATAGGTCCAAAATCTGTCATTGCGCCTACACCTAAAAATATCAAAGGTGGGTAAATTGCTAACTTTATACCCATGTATAAAAAGTCAAAAAGACTTCCATTATTTATAATATTATTAATATCAAGCTTTCCTTCAAATAATTCAGGATTATATAGATTTGCAAAAGGCAAATTTGTAAGCAGCATACCAAAAGCAATTGGCAATAATAAGAGAGGCTCATATTGCTTTGCTATTGCAAGGTATATTAAAAAACACGAGATTAGAATCATTAAAAATTCTCTTGGATCACCACCAGCAAATCCTGAATCAGATATAAGCTTACCAATTGTATTTAAAAAATCGTTTAACATGTTTAAATCATCCCTTTTTTTGTTTAATAACTTGAACTTTAAAAATTACATTTTGCCTGATATATGTTCATTTCTACCTGTTGTATTCCAAACAGGAGAACTCTGAGGAATTCGCTTATAGGAAGTAACTCTAACTTTTATATCAGGGCCATTTCTCATAGAAGCCATGACAGCAGCAGTTAATACAGCAATAAGAGAGTTATCTGATAAAGTATCTTCAGTGTAGTTTTTATCATCATCTTCAATTTCTAAATAAGATGATTCGTCTGAATGTTCTTCTTTTGTTGATATTTTTTTTGGTCTTTGATTAAGAAATGGAAAAAAGTATAACAATATACATAGAAAAACTAAAGCGGAAAAAACTACGGATACCCCTAAAATAGTAATACTAATACCAAATTCCAAGTTATCCAAATTAATCATAATTAAACACCCCCTGAAAATATTTATTTATATATTTTCTATATTTTTTTTCCCTATGTAAAAGTATCATAATATGCACTTCAAGTCAATATGTAGAGGGCGTTATTCACAGAATGATACAATAAAATTGAAATAATAATATTTTAGCATGTTTACAAAGCAAATATTTTGTTATAATATAATTTCAGACTTGACTATTCTAAAAAACTTTTTTAGAATAGAAGCGTTTAGTTTAAAGGGCGTGTAATTTGTGTGCTAAAGCAAATATGCACATGCTTAGGAGACACTCATTTGCATTATACTTTTCATTCTATGTTGGTGATCTTTAATGCTCATGAATGTTAATTCAAAAAATACTTTAATATAAAATATTAATTTAAATAAGTACACCGTAGAATTCAATTTACAAAAGAATTAATAGGGGGATACCACTATGAAACAAGAAGAAAAACTAATACTTCATGAGCTAAAGGAAATGATTAAGGTTTTAGTTGATGAAAATGAAAAGCTAGCCGTTACTGTTAATGAGTTAAAAGAAGAGCAGAAAAAAATACAAGAGGAAATAAAACTACAAAATATTGTATTAAATAGTTTGCCTTTGAGAGTTGAAATATTAAATTAATGGTTAAAAAAAACCTTGTGTATTGGGGTGAGAAAATGAACAATAAGACAAAGGTACTAATAATTGACGATGATAAAAATATATGTGAGTTAATAAGACTCTATATGGAAAAAGAAGGTTTTGAAGTGTCGGAAGTATATAATGGAATAAAAGCAATGGAAGTATTTAGAAGCTTTACTCCAAACATAGTAGTCTTAGATATCATGTTACCTGGTGCAGATGGTTGGCAAGTTTTGAGAGAAATGAGAAAAATAAGCAATATTCCTGTTGTTATGTTATCAGCAAAAGGTGAAACCTTTGACAAAGTTTTAGGATTGGAATTGGGCGCAGATGATTACTTAGTAAAGCCTTTTGAACCAAAAGAGCTTGTTGCAAGATTGAAGGCTGTATTGAGAAGATATGACCATAAAGAGATTGATGCAAGAGAAATAGTATACCCTAATCTTGTTATAAATAAGACTAATTATACCCTTAAAGTTAGGGAAAAAGATATAGAGCTTCCTCCAAAGGAATTAGAGTTGCTTTTCTTTCTCGCTTCAAATCCAAACAAAGTATTTACAAGAGAGCAGCTTTTAGAACATGTTTGGGGATTTGATTTTTATGGAGATTCTAGAACCGTTGATGTGCATATAAAAAGACTAAGGGAGAAGATAGATCAGGAAGGTCAAAATTGGCAGTTAAAAACTGTATGGGGTGTAGGATACAAATTTGAGGTGAAATAATGTTAAAAACATTGTTTAGCAAAATTGTAGTTATTTTTATTGGTATTTTACTCTTTAGCACTTCCTTTACAGGGGTTATGCTGTATATATTTTTAGGTAATTTTGTATCTCAGGAGAGGGAATATGAATTAAATGAGAGTGCTAAAGCTATTAATGAGTACATGACTTATATGTTCGAAAATCAAGATCCTGTATTTTCTAGTATATACAGGCATTTTTTTAACTCACTTTTGAAAACATACAGTGACCATACAAATTCCGTAATATGGATAGTTTCAACTGAAGGAGAAATTATTTATACAATGGGGGAGTCAAGACTAAATAGGGATGTTTTTGAAAAGCTATGGGTAAATGGTATGTTGGCTTTGCCAGATGAAAGGCAATACAAAAGATTAATGTCTGGTAATGAGCCTTTTATTCGTGAAATTGGTGATTTTTATGGTTTGTTTAGGGAAACAAAAGTTTCATGGCTTACTATTGCAAGACCTTTTGTATATGAAGATATAATATTAGGAGTGTATCTTCATACACCTATTCCAGAAGTCCAGAGAGCTAGAACAGTAGTGTTCAAGTTCTTTATTATTTCAGTAGGAGTTTCAGTAGTTATTTCTATAATTCTTGTGTATGTGTTTTCGCTAAAATTATCTAAACCATTAAAGAAAATTAACAATGCTGCAAAGCTTATTGCAAATGGTGAATTCGACAAAAGACTGGATATAAATTCTAATGATGAAATTGGTGAGTTGGTCAACAGCTTTAATAATATGGCTAGTGCTCTTGAAAATTTAGAGGAAATGAGAAAAGAATTTATTGCAAATGTATCTCATGAGCTCAGGACTCCAATGACCTCTATAAGTGGATTTATTGAGGGAATACTTGATGGAACAATTCCAAAGAATAAGGAAAGAGAGTATCTAACTATTGTGAGAGATGAAACAAGCAGACTTAACAGACTAACCACTGACTTATTAGACCTTGCACGAATGGAATCAGGAGAAACCCAACTAAATTATGTTGACTTTAATATTAATGAGCTTATTAGAAGATGTGTTATTAAAATGGAAAATTATATAGTTAAAAAAGATATTCAAATTGAGGCCAATTTTGAAGAAGAAGAAATATTTGTAAATGGTGACGTTGATTCAATTGAAAGGGTAATAATAAATCTTCTACACAATGCAATAAAATTTGTTTCTCAAAATGGGAAAATTATTTTATCTACTAGAAGATATAAAAATAGGGTTTTGACATCTGTTGAAGATAATGGTATTGGAATTGATCAAAATGAAATTGATTTAATTTGGGAGAGGTTTTATAAGTCAGATAAATCAAGAGGAGAAAGAAAGGGCACTGGTTTAGGGCTTGCAATTGTTAAGAATATTATTAATGAGCATAGACAGGAAATATGGGTTGAAAGTGAAATAGAAAGAGGTACAAAGTTTAGTTTTACACTTGCAAATGGTAATGATGAATACTAGGAATGCCTGAAACATAATTAGGCCATGTGAAAAGTGAAAATAATATTTAAAACATTCCTTAAATGTTTTTGAGAAAGATTATTAACAGTTTATTCATAACTTTTTAAAATTCATTATGTACAATATAATTAAATCAAATAAAAATATCTGCAGAATGAAAGGAGTGTTTTATATGGATGATTACAATAAAAATAACGAAGAAATGGATAATACTGTAGATAGTAATTATGTTGAAAATGATGAGTTAAATTCTAATGACATTAAAAAAGAAAACTATTATCAAAATGATAGCAATTCAAATGAAGACTCCATAGATGAAAATGGGGGAACAAAATTAAAAGAAACTTCATTTTATACTGAAAGCTACAATAAGCCAAAAAAGAAAAAAAATGCCACGCTGGCACAGCTAATTATTGTTGCTTTAATGAGTTCTATACTTGGTGGAGCAGTTTCGGGAGTTTATTTTCATTTTTTAGCTCCAGTATTGCAGCCTTCGGTAAATGCATTACTAGCTAATGGTCAGACAACTCAAAGCCCTGTTATTTCAGGTTTAGATTCAGATTATTACAGGAAAGTTGTTATTGAAAGCTCAGATTCACCAGTAGTTGCAATAGCAGAAAAAGTAGGTCCTTCTGTTGTAGGTATAAATGTTCAGTTTAGAACGGTAAATGACTTCTTCTTTTTTCAGCCAAGAGAGGCTCAGTCACAAGGTTCAGGAATAATTATAAAAAGTGATGGGTATATAATGACAAACAACCATGTTATAGAAAGAGCATTAGAACAAGGATCTAATAATATTAACAGGGATGCAAAAATAGAGATTATTCTACCACATGATAAAGATACAGCATATTTGGCAAAGGTTGTGGGGCGTGATGTTAGAACTGATCTTGCCGTTTTAAAGATCGATAAAGATAATTTGCCTGCTATTGAGTTTGGTGATTCTGATAATGTAAAAGTTGGAGAGCTTGCAGTTGCCATAGGAAACCCTGGTGGTCTAGAATATATGGGTTCCGTTACTGTAGGAGTAATAAGTGGTCTTAACAGAACACTGCCTATTCTTGATGGAAGGGAGCTTAAACTAATACAAACAGATGCTTCTATTAATGAGGGTAATAGCGGAGGGGCTCTTGTAAATGCCGAGGGCAAGCTTATTGGAATAAACACTGCAAAGATAGCTGGAGGTACTTATGAAGGGTTAGGGTTTGCAATACCTGTAAACAGAGCAAAGGAGATAACAGATAGTCTTATTGAGTTCACATATGTTAAAAGACCGTTTATCGGAATCGAACCAGACTTAAATTTTACTGAAGAAGTTGCACAACGCTATGGAGTTCCAATTGGAGTATTTGTAGAGGAAATAATAGAATCAAGCCCAGCTCAAAGAGCAGGGATAAACAGAATGGATATTATCACTAAGTTTAATGGTGTTAGTGTTAAGTCTCTAGACGAGCTAATTATAGAAAGAGATAAGTTTAAACCTGGTGACAGGGTAATGGTTGAAATATACAGAAGAGGAGAATACAGGATGGTAGAACTTGAATTAGATGTGGGGTAGTCATATACTATAACGCAAGGGTAATAAGCCACTTTTTTGAAAAGATATGGTTCATTTGTTTATCGTGATCAGAACTTACTAATTTGATTGCAGCTTACGCTGCCATATGAAATATAAAAAAAGAAGCTATCAAGCTTCTTTTTTTAGTGAGAATTAAAAATAAATACTAAATAAATGAAGGATTTTGCACTAATTTGTAGAATAAATCTATATAAACACTTTTCGAGATTTCCAAAGACATTGCCTTTATGTGGAGGTAATTCATGAAAAACAAATCCTTAGTAATATCAAGACATTTAATAATTGTGTTTAGTCTGGTGTATGCTCTATTACGCTTTATTGAAACTGCAGACTTTTCTTTTTTTGTAATTACAAACTGTATGTTTTTATGTATAATACTAACGTTGATGCCTGGAGCAATTGAAAATTCAAAAAATAGTAGTAATGTCTTGGGAAAAAAACCTGAATATAAAAATCCTGATATTAATGTTTATATTAAGGAATTGGATGAAACAAAAGAGGAATTAAACAAAAAAAATATGGAAATGACTAAATTTTTTGATGAGATACAATATGGATATCTTCAAACTGTAATGTCCTTAGCTAACTCAATTGAAGCAATGGATGCATATACAGGAGGACACTGTCAAAGAGTAATGGAAATTTCCTGTGAAGTGGCTAGAGCATTGGGATTAACAGAAGGGGAAATTGAAGATTTAAGATATGCAGCAATTCTTCATGATATAGGTAAAATTGGTATTTCTCCAAATATACTAAATAAAAATGGGAAACTTACCGATGAAGAATATAATGAAATTAAAAAGCATCCTGAAATTGCATATAACATTCTAAAAGATGTTAAGTTTTTGAAAAAAGGGTTAGATGGAATACTGCAGCATCATGAAAGATATGATGGAAAAGGATATCCAAATGGTTTAAAAGGCAATGACATATCTATTTTTGGTAGAATAATGTGTGTAGCAGATGCCTTTGATGCTATGACCAGTGATAGAACCTATAGGAAGGGAATGAAGGTAGAAGATGCCATGAATGAGTTGGAAAGATGTAAAGGAAGTCAATTTGATCCGGATATTGTTGATTTATTTGTAGGTCTTATGAGTAGTGATGAAGATGGAAGCCTAGTTGAAGATTGCTATTCTGATAATACTTTTAAGAACAGTAGCTTTTAATTTTATGAACATGACATTTGCTTGCTTGGCAAACAGGCATATGTGCAAAGACATTCATTCTCATCATGTATTTTTAGCATATGTTGGTTAGATTTATGTTAATGAATGTCTACTGATTAAGATTTGTATTATAGAAATTTATGTTTAGTTAATAATAAATTGGTTATTAATAAGGTGTAATATTACATATTGTAGCGGAAGCTGCAATCATAGTAGTTAAGTTCCGCTGCGATAAACAGATGAACTATATCTTCTAAAAAGTTTGCTAAAAAAGCAAACTTTTTGAGAAGAATAGTATAAAGCTATTGAAAATAGGTTTAAAATGTATTAATTTAAATTTGTATCACAGTAACTTGTTTTCTAAAGCTAAACAGGTGGAGACTCTACCTGATGATTATAAGAGTAATAAAATAAGATAGCAATTTACAACGGAGGTAGTGATGGATCAAGATAATAAATTGAAAATTTTATTTGTTTCAGCTGAATTGACGCCATTTGCTAAAACTGGAGGTTTGGCAGATGTAGCAGGTTCTTTGCCAAAATCTTTGGTTTCAATGGGCTATGATGTAAAAATAGCAGTTCCAAGATATCAGAAGATAGAAACAAAAATGAAATATATTGCAGATTTTCCTATAGAGATAGCTGCTCGACAAACAACATGTATTGTGAGAGAAGGGGAAATTGATTTTGAATATAATAAGAGAGATTGTAAAGTTCTTGTTTATTTTATAGATAATTACCATTACTTTAACAGGAAGGACATTTACTCCTATTTTGATGATGCTGATAGGTTTGCTTTTTTTTGCAGGGCAGTTCTTGAAATGCTTCCGAAGATTAATTTTAAACCAGATGTAATACATTGTAACGATTGGCACACAGGTCCTTTGTGTATGCTTTTGAATGAAAAGTATAAAGAATATTCTTTTTATAAAGATATAAAAACACTATTTACCATACATAATTTGCAATATCAGGGCAATTTCCCTAAAAACGCTTTAGCACTTTTTAGATTAACTGATGAAATATTTGTACCAGAAAAAGTTGAGTTTTATGGTATGTTTAGTTTTATGAAAGCTGGGATTGTATATTGTGATATTATAAATACTGTTAGTGAAAATTATGCTAAAGAAATTCAAACATCACAATATGGGTGTAAAATGGATGGATTATTAAAAGTTAGATCAAAAGACCTTTATGGAATTGTAAATGGAATTGACTATGATATCTTTAATCCTGATACAGATCGAAGGTTATATAAAAACTACAATATAGAGACATTAAACAACAAAAAAAATAACAAGTATCAATTACAAAAAGAGCTTCAACTTCCTAAAAATGATGTGCCTATAATTGGTTTAGTATCAAGATTTGCAGAACAAAAAGGTTTAAACTTTATAATGGATAAAATTGATGAAATAATTAAAAATGACCTTCAACTTGTTTTGCTTGGTGAGGGTGATGACTATTATGAGACAGGATTTACTGAGCTAGCAAAAAAGTATCCTGATAAAATTGCTGTATCTATTGGATTTAATGCACCATTAGCTCATAGGATATATGCTGCAAGTGATTTTTTTCTAATGCCATCTAGATTTGAACCTTGCGGCTTAGGTCAGTTAATTAGCTTAAGATACGGTGCAATTCCAATAGTACGATCAACAGGTGGTTTAGCTGAAACAGTTATTGATGTTGAAAAAGATAAAGAAAGGGGAAATGGATTTACATATAAGGATTTTACAGATGAAGAGATGGTGAAAACAATTAACAGGGCTATTAATTATTATAACATAAGAAAAGAAGAATGGAATGAATTAGTTAAGAAGGCCATGACCATTGATTTTTCATGGGATAAGTCCGCAAAGAAATATGCTTTATTATATGAAAAGCTTGTTGAAGATAAAAGAATCCCTTAAATAGGGGCTATTTTTAGTGAACTCGTTTAGCTAAAGCAAAACATTAGGGCTTTAGGTGGAGAATCTATTCTACCTGAAGAATATAAGAGGAAATGAACCTTATAGAATGTGGGATCTTAGAAGAAGATAAAAGAGGAGAATAAATGGACATAAGAGAAAGGGTAAGACATATTATATACATATTTGATAAAACATATGGTGATGCACAGTGTACGTTGAAATACAACAAGCCCCTTGAGCTTTTAATATCCACCATATTAGCTGCTCAGTGCACTGATGAAAGAGTAAATATTGTAACTGAAAAACTATATAAGAAGTATATAAGCATAAGCCATTTTGCTAACGCAGACTTAAATGAACTAGAAGAGGATATTAAACCTACTGGTTTTTTTAGAAATAAAGCTAAAAATATTAAAGAGACATGTAGGATTTTAATAGATAAATACAATGGTCAAATACCTGACAATATGGAGGATTTATTAAAGTTACCGGGTGTTGGAAGAAAAACAGCTAATCTGATTTTAGGTGATATATATGGTATTCCCGGTATTGTTGTAGATACCCATGCAAAGAGGTTAAGTAACAGAATAGGCCTTAGCAATAGTAGTGATGCAAAAAAAGTTGAGTTTGATTTGATGAAAGTAGTGCCAACTGAGAATTGGTCAAAATTATGTCATCAGATGGTGTATCATGGACGGGCTGTATGCAAGGCAAGAAAGCCTGATTGTGAAAACTGTAAAATTATAAAGTACTGTAACTATGGAAGCTCGTGAATGTCTATATTTAAAATTTGAACAAACAAGGAAGTGTGTTCATGAGAAAAAATGAAAAATATGAATATATGTATATTAATTTCACATGGATTTTTATTTTGATAGGTACTTTCTTTGTTATAACTTTAGACTATATTATTCAATATCAAAATCAAATTTACTTGAGCACGCAAAGCAAAATATATTTTTTGTTTTTAGTAGTTGCAATGAATTTTTTTAAAAAGTACATGTTAAAAAGAAGTTTATTTTATAATAAATTTATTTTTTACTTTCATCGATTACTTGAACCTCTATTTATTTTGTTTTCTGTAGTTTTTTTAGGCTTTGGAGAATGGGTTTTTATATTACTTGTTTTCTTTGTGCTTACAACAACTCTTGAAAAAGGCAAAAAAGTTGCTCTTTTGTTAGTAGGGCATTCTTTTATTTGTGGATTTGTGATTCAAATTATAAAGTTATATTTATATAGGGATATGATTGATGGAGACTACAGAGTAAATACCATTTTAAGTATGATTTTTATCCACATTATTCTTCTTCTATTTGCCTTACTATGCGGGAAAATATATACGGATAATTATGAAAATGAGCAGCAAAATAAAAAGCTATTTTCTGAGCTTGCAAGCAGGTATGATCAATTAGCACTTGCGCAGGAAGAAATAAAGAATCAAAATGAAAAGCTTAAGGATACAAACTGTAAAGTGGAAGATACCAATAAAAAGCTTTTAGAAAGCTTAGCAGAACTATATACAGTTCAGCAGATTGCTCAGGCTATAAGTTCTATATTTGATATAAAAGAGCTTTTACAACATGTTAATGACATAATAATTGGTGTTATGGGTGTGAACAATTCTACCATTTTACTATTTGATGAAATAAGAGATAAATTAAGAATTCATACTACAAATATAACTAAGCGAGAAGATTTAATATCAATAAACGATAATATTAATTGTGAGTTGCTTATGGAAGCACTTAACAGTGGTAATTCTATAATTGAAAATTTTGCAGATCCTAAAGAATATCCATTTGTTCAAAATAGAGATATTAATTCTATAATATGCATTCCTCTAATAACAAAATCAAAAAAGTTTGGACTTGTATTAATTGAGCACAAATATGCAAATGCTTTTGATGATAATAATTTAAGGCTTATGAATATAATAGGAAAACAGGTTGGTATAGCATTAGAGAACGCTGAGTTGTACCAAAAAATGCAGGTAATGGCTATGGTAGATAGTTTGACAGGAATATATAACAGGCTCTACTTCCAGGATAGACTTAAAAGTGAATTTGAAAATGCTAAAAATAATAAATACCCATTGTCCCTTGCGATTTTTGATATAGATCATTTTAAGAAATTTAATGATACATATGGTCATTTATTTGGAGATAAAGTGTTAACTCATATCGCACTTTTAATAAAAAACTCATTAAGAAGTGGAGACATTGTTGCAAGATTTGGAGGAGAAGAATTTGTTATATTGTTTCCAAGGACAAATCTTAAAAGAGCCTATGAGAAGGTTGAGCATCTCAGAAAAAAAGTAGAAAAAACAATAATCAAGGATGAGCTTATATCTGCGTCGGTGACTATTAGTTTTGGTGTTTCTTCTTATCCAGAGTTTGCAAATTCAGAGGCGGATCTTTTAAAAACGGCAGACAATGCTCTATATACAGCAAAAGAAAACGGCAGAAATTGTATAAGGACTCCGTAAGTAAACATTCGTGGGTATAAAATCAAAAAACTCTATTGTAAAAATTATTTTGAGAATAGGTTTTAAGAATCTATTGATGTTTTAAAAGAATTCACCATATGCCAGAATATTTCTGATTCTTTTTTATTCCACAGGTCTTCAGGAACAAAGTAGCTTAGTCTATACATCTTTTCATTGTGTTTTAAAAATACTTCAGAACCTATAATATTTTTATTATCTAAGGTAGGCACACTGTAATTCCAATAATAACCAGGAAGATTATTAACTGTAATAGCTTTTTGATTAAAGTAGTTATATTTTTGATCTGATAATGAAAGAGAATTTTTTAAAAAATCATCTAATTCATGGTCAAAACTCCATGCCTGAATAAAACCATGTATTTGACTAGATTTATTTCTAAAGCTTATATGATAGAGAACTTGAGTATCATGAAAATTTTGTTCACTTAATTCAAATATAGAAGGATAACTGAATGAAAATCCTCCATTAAGAGATTTATGAGTAGAAAACTCCTCAGGTAAAGGTTTTTTTAAGCTGTGGCTGGTTTCAATAGATAAATCTCCAATATTTTTATTAATAAATATATTATCAATGCTATATTCAATAGGGTATGAAAATGATAAATGATTATCAACTGTGGCATTTACAAAAAGGTGGTCATTTAGAATTAGACTGCTAATTAAGAAAATAAATATCCAAAACAAAACAATGAAAGAAAGAAGCATTATTCGTCTTTTGTAGTTTTTTATATAAATAATATACAAAGCAGTAGCCCCCTTTTTTAAGCTTTATATAGTGTATTCAGTTTGTTAAAAAATAAGACATATTTAAAGAAAAAAGATATGGGATAATATAGAAATTGCTACATAATATTCACACAATAAGGATTTTTGAATATTATGTAGTGGAGAGATTTATTTATTAGGGGGAGGAGTGTTTTAGATGAAGATAGTGGTAGTAAAAATGCCAAAGTTTTTTGGTAGTATTATTAGAAAGGTACTTAAAATGGATTGATTATCTTACCAACAAATAGTAACATAAAAAAGTGTATCAAATAATAAGGATACACTTTTTTGTATGAAACCTAAAAAATTAAAAAACATTAAACTGCTCTTGTGACCTTGTTTGAACGTAGACATCTGGTACATATGCTTATTGTCTTTGGTGTACCATTATCAACAATTCTTACTTTTCTTATATTTGGTTTCCAAGACCTATTAGTTTTCCTGTTTGAGTGACTCACTTTTAAACCAAAAATTTTATCTTTGCTACATACATCACATCTTGCCATTTATATTACACCTCCTTTTAAGATGGAGAAATATTGATCAATTAACCACGTATTATCAGACCATTAATTATTTTAACACATAGTTTAGCTTAACCGCAAGTTTTTTTCAAAAAAAGTTTCTTAATTTATGAAATTTATATTATGGTAACACTAAAGGGTGCATATTTTTTAAGTGAAGAAAAACATGGAAGAAACATTGTGAAGCAAGTTTTAGAGCCTGTTAATGCGACGAGGAAAGGGAGAGCATCCTTCTTCGCAAAGCGAGTTTTGTTCGACCCCGAGGAGCATTTACAGGCTCTAGACTGCGTAACTTAAGTTTCTGGAATGTTTTTCTTCACATTTATTACATGCACCACACCAAAGGGTGCATTTGCAGCGTAAGGTCTCATGTATTATAATTATTAATTATATTTGAGTTTTAGCTAAGCAAATTTATAGAGGTGTGAGTGAAGCTTATGAGTGATATATATAACAAATCTATAACTGCTATAAAAGGTATTGGAGCTACTCGGGCCAAGCTTTTTAATAGGTTGGGTATCTTTACTGTTGAGCAGTTGATTAACTATTTTCCAAGGGATTATGAAGATAGAAGTCACATAAAAAAAATAGTTGATTTAGAAGATGAAGAAAAAGTTGCATTCGAAGGTATTGTAAATTCAGGTGTTCAGGAGAAAATATTAAGAAAGGGCCTTACAATATACCAGATAATGGTAAAAGATGAAACAGGAAGTATTTTGGCAATATGGTATAACCAAAATTATATAAAGAGGATTTTTAAAAAAGGCGAAAGATATATTTTTTATGGAATGATATCTAGAAAATTTAATACTTTAAAGGTGCAAAGCCCTGTTTATGAGAAAGGAGATGCAAAAAAAATAATTGGCATCATACCTGTTTATGCATCTACTAATGGTTTGACCCAGAATATTATAAGAGCTTCAATTAAAGAGGCATTAGGACTTACAGTTAAAGGTCATGAAGATATATTTCCAAAATGGTTAAAAGACAAGTACAATCTTGCCCATATAAACTATTCAGTTCATAACATTCACTTTCCAATGAGTGATGATGATTTTAAAAAAGCAAGGTATAGATTGGTATTTGAAGAGCTGTTCTTGCTACAGCTTGCTCTTTTATGTATAAAAAATACTTTCCAAAAGGACAAAGATGGAATTAAATTTGATGATTTTTATCAAAAAGAAAGAGAATTTACCCAAAAGATAGGTTTTGAGCTAACAAATGCTCAAAAAAAAGTATTTGATGAAATAAAAAAAGATATGGAAAGCAAGAAGGTTATGAATAGGCTTGTTCAAGGTGATGTAGGTTCAGGAAAGACAATTGTAGCTTTTTTAGCTCTTTATAAGGCTGTTTTAAATGGTTGCCAAGGGGCATTAATGGTACCAACTGAAATTTTAGCAAGGCAGCATTATGAATCTATATGTAATTTGATGAGTAAGGAAGATATTAAGATTGCTCTTCTCATTGGAAGTCAATCAAAAAAACAAAAAAGTGAAATTTTAAGTAAGCTAGAAAAAGGAGAATTTAATATAGTAATTGGAACTCATGCAATAATACAGGAAAGTGTTAAGTTCTTTAATTTAGGACTTGTTATAACAGATGAGCAGCACAGGTTTGGTGTAAGACAGAGAGCTGTGCTTTCTAATAAGGGTAAAAATCCAGATATGATAGTAATGACAGCCACACCAATACCAAGAACACTTGCTCTGATTTTATATGGAGATCTGGATATATCTATAATTGATGAGCTGCCGCCTGGAAGGAGGCCTATTGAAACTTATATTGTAGATAACAGTATGAGAGAGAGGATAAACAACTTTATAAGAAAAATGGTATCTTCAGGCCATCAGGTATACATTGTGTGTCCTTTAGTTGAAGACTCAGAGTCGGTAGATGCAAAATCTGCACAAAAACTTGCAGAGAAAATTGCAAAAGAAGATTTTAAAGATTTAAATGTAGGATTAATTTATGGAAAAATGAATGGAAAAGATAAAGATGGGGTTATGGGAAAATTCTTAGATGGAGAAATTGATATATTAGTATCAACTACTGTTATTGAAGTTGGAGTAAATGTTCCAAATGCTGTATTAATGGTGGTTGAAAATGCTGAAAGATTTGGATTGTCTCAGCTTCACCAATTAAGAGGTCGTGTGGGAAGGAGTAGTTATCAGTCATATTGTATTTTGTATAATGAAAGTGCAAGTAAGGTGGCAAAAGAAAGAATGAGAGTAATGGAAAAAACCAATGATGGTTTTGTTATTGCTCAAAAAGACTTGGAATTAAGAGGGCCAGGTGAGTTTTTTGGAACCAGACAGCATGGAATACCGCAGCTTAAAATAGCAAATCTATATAATGATATAGACATTTTAAAGGAGGCACAAGAGGCAGCAATAGAGATACTAAAGCAAGACAGAGATCTTTCATTACAGGAGCACCTATTGTTAAATAAAAGGATAGAAAGTGATTTTAAAGAGAAATTAAATGAATTAAGTTTGAATTAAGGCATAATTGTACAAAATAATTAAGGATTAGCTGAAATATTAGTTCCACTTTTCACGGGGGCCTATTTGGCATCAAATAAGGCCTGAAGTGAAATAGTAGTGGAAGTATATTTCAGCAATCCAAGGATTAGCTGAAATATTAGTTCCACTTTTCACGGGGCCTATTTGGCATCAAATAAGGCCTGAAGTGAAATAGTAGTGGAAGTTATATTTCAGCAATCCAAGACACTAAATGCTATAATTGTTAAAGTACTAGTTGACAATTGTACATGATAGTATAAAATAACATTATAACGATGAAAAACGGAGGAAAGTGTCATATTAAGGGTAATATCAGGAACTGCAAAAGGGCATAAACTAAAAACTGTTAGAGGGAGTACAACAAGACCTACTTCTGACAGAGTTAAGGAATCGATTTTTAATATAATTTCAGGAATTATAGTAGGGAAAAAAGTGCTTGATATGTATTCTGGAACAGGTAACTTAGGGATAGAGGCATTGAGCAGAGGTTCTGAATTTGCAGTTTTTATTGATAAAAGTAAAGAGTGTTCCGATATAATACATGATAATCTTTTACGTACAAAGCTTATTGATAAAGCTCTTATTATAACATCTGATGCTTTTTTTGCCTTAAACAAAATATCAAAAGATAGGAGAAAATTTGATATAATATTTTTAGATCCTCCATATAATAAAAATCTTGTAGAAGAAACTTTAAATTGTTTAGTACAAAGTGATATAATAGAATCTGGTGGAGTAATTATAGCTGAGCATGATTTTATCGATGAAGTTCCAAAAGAAGTTGGATTTTTAACAAGGTTTAGACAACAGAAGTATGGCGATACCATTGTATCCTTTTACAGAGAATTATAGTTATCACAAATTAATAACAGTTAGAAGGTAATAAAGTGAAAATATATGTATATCCAGGAAGTTTTGATCCTGTAACAAATGGCCATTTAGATATTATTCAGAGGGCATCAAAATTGTGCGATAAGTTAATAGTGGCAGTTTTGGTTAATAGTAGCAAGAAACCATCTTTCTCACTAATGGAGAGGGTAGAGTTATTAGAATGTGCATTAAAAGACATACGTAATGTTGAAATTGAGAGTTTTACAGGACTTTTAATAGATTTTATGAAAGAGAAAAGGGCTTCAGTTATTATTAAAGGTCTAAGAGCAGTATCTGATTTTGAATATGAGCTTCAAATGGCTTTACTCAATAAAAAACTTGATTTGGACATAGAGACTTTATTTATGATGACAAATATTAATTACTCATTTTTAAGCTCTAGTTCTGTTAAGGAACTAGCAAGAAATAATGGCAATATTGATGGTCTTATTCCAGATTGTATAAAAGACAAAGTAATGGAGAAATTTAAATTGCACCACTAGCTTTTTGGAATGATGAGGATATAACTTCCACTGCTATTTTACCACAGGCCGTATTTGTTACAAAATAGGCTACATCAAAAGGAGAAGTGATGTTCAATATTCCTTAATTAAAAGATAAAAATAAAGTTTGGGAGGGATTGAAAATGGAGATACTTGCTATTTTAGAGACGTTAGAGGATCTTATTGAAAAGAGTGTAAGTGTACCTTTTTCAGGCAAGTGCATGGTTGATAAAGAAGAAATTCATGAAATTATTAAAGAAATAAGATTAAAGCTTCCTGACGATCTTAAACAGGCAAAGTGGGTAAAGGAAGAGAGACAGAGGATTCTTTTAGAAGCCCAGAAAGAAGCTAACGATATTGTAAAAGATGCAGAGAATCAGATTTCAGCTTTAGTAGACGAACATGAAATAACAAAAAAAGCATATGACCAGTCTAATGAAATTATATCTAATGCTCAAAAGAATGCTAAGGAGATAAGACTTGGTACAAAGGAATATGCCGACAGTGTTTTAAACAAGGTTGAAGAAATCTTAGGAGAAACACTTGAAGTAATAAAGGCAAATAGAAAAGAGTTAAAATAAGAGTTTTATATTAATCATAGATGGATTGTTTTTGCATTTTTTCTGATGCAAATTTATAAAGTTTTAAGGGTGTATTTCAAAGTCTAAATTTTTTAACAGTGTATCTGTATTAGCGTTAAAGGAATAAAAAAGCGGTCTTTTTTTGTGATCAAGAACAAGTAAATAGGGAGAGGTATCTTCTTTAGGAAATACAATATAAATTTCGCTTAAAATATCATCTAGCCATTGATTTTTAACAGCCAGGGAAGGTTGCAAAGGTATTTTGATAATGTAACCTTTGTCTGGAATTGCACTTACCTTTGGGTACATTCCAGTAATTGTTTTAAGATATTCTATAGACTCATTATAAGTAATCTGATTTGCTGGTAGTTGTTTTATTACTTGACCTTTATCTATATCAAAAATTTCAACATAATTGTTTTCCTCAGGGGAAACAATTGCAAAAGTCATAAAAGCCACTTTGTATTCTTCTTTCATGCCTATATTTTGAAAATGATTAATAATAGCAAATATTGAACAAAACAACATAACTAGAGATACAGATATTTTAATTTGCTGTTTGTTAATTTTAAACATCATTTCACCTCCTGTACTTATTTATTAAGTGAGTTAAGTTTTTATTCCATATTTTTTATAAATAAGAGTAAAACAACTAAGTTACAATTGCTTATTTCTAAATATAAGTATTACAAACAAAGACATAAAAGCCATAAAAACAATAAGAAAAATAGATATCATCACGTTATAACATGAGATAAAAAAGTATTGATGCCAGTTTAGCTGGTAGGAGGAGTCTATTATTCTAAAAACAGGCTGGCTACCAGAGGGGACAATGTCCAGCAGTTTTATTGCAATGAAGATATAAATTGCAGAGAGTATACCTTGAAGGAATTTACCAAAGAGATAAGGTTTTATACTTATGTCTGTTTTGCTTATTATGCTGTAAACCTGTGAGTGTATACAAATACCAGCCCAACCCATTATCATACTTACAGACATGAGTTTATAGAGTAGTGGAACATTGGCATTGCTGGCTAAGTAAGTACCAGTTGTTATTTCAAAAAAACCGCTTAGAAGGGCATTTATTAAATCTTTGTCTATCCCTAAAATAAATGAAATAACTTTTGAAATAGATAAAAAAATACCTATGTTGTTTAAAATATTTATTATAACAGAAAAAAGAATAATGAATCCACCTATTGTTATCATTATACCAATTGAGTTTTTAATTGCATCACCTATCATTTCACCAGGATTAATGGCTACTTCCACATTGCTAGTGATACTATTTTTAAATTTCATTAGAAGGTCTCTTTTGTATTCAGTTTTTCTAGACCCTCTTTCTTTACCATAAAATCGAAATAACACTCCTACAGTAAGGCTTGCTAATATATGGCAGCTAAGAAGCAAAAGTCCTAGGCCAGGCGCCTTAAACATACCTACAGCAACAGCCCCTACTATAAAAAGGGGGCCTGAATTGTTTGTAAAGGCAAGTAGTCTTTCAGCTTCATATTTAGAAAGAAGCTTTTTTTCTCTCATGCTTACTGTTATCCTTGCACCAACAGGGTATCCGCTGGTTAATCCCATAGCTAGGGCAAATGAACCACTTCCAGGCACATTGAAAAGTGGACGCATTATAGGCTCTAACAGTATACCTATAGATTTAATAAAACCTGTTTTACTGAGGATTTCTGATGCGACAAAAAAAGGAAATAGCGATGGAAATACAACCTTTAAGAAAAGGGTTAATCCATTATGAGCTGATTGTACAGAAGAGTTTGAATAAACAACAAGTAATAATATAAAAACAACACATACTATAGGAAAGAAAAAGGATTTTATATAAATTATATATGAAGTTTTACCTAAAAAAAAGAATATAATTAGTGATGACAATATTATAATAAAAATGTATAAATCCATGTGACACCTAGTAAAAAATAAGTTTCTACTAGGATTGTATTAAATTTTTCTTTGAATATTCCATTTATCTTGTATTTAATCTTGAAGATGACTACTTGCGCATTGTTGCCATATGATATAATAGAAGAATGTAAATACCATATAAAAACGGAGGTTGAACTATGAGATATATAGTTAGACAAAAGATTTTTTCGTTAAGGGATAGCTTTACAATTAAAGATGAATTTGAAAATGATGTTTACATTGTAAAAAGTCAGCTTTTATCATTTGGTAATAAGCTTAGAATTTTTGATACACAGGAAAATGAGTTGTGTTTTATTGAGCAGCAACTTTTTAGGCTGATGGCAGAGTACAACATTTATACAGAAGGTGAGCTCAGTGCTACCGTTAAGAAAAAGTTTGCACTATTTAAAAATGATTTTGATATTACATCTTCAAAAGGACAGTATTATGTTGATGGCAGTCTTTTTGCATATGAATTCAATATATATAAAGATGGTAAGTTGGTTGGAAGTGTTTCAAAAAAGTATTTTTCTTTTAGTGACACATATGGAGTTGAAATAAATGATGAGGAGGATCAACTGTTAATACTGGCACTGGTAATTGTTATTGATATGGTATGCCATAATAATAAAAACTGAAAAATACATTATATTACTGTAAAAAAACAGAGGATTTCTTCGATAAATGTAGAATATAAATAATAATCATTAGTCAAAATATACGGTGAGGTTATCAAAGTGGCTAACTTAAAAGTCGATATTTCAAATTTGGACAGAATAATAAAAAAAACTGTTGAAGCCATTAATGACAGTAAGTCAGAATTATATGATATAGCAGAAGGTGCAAGAAGCGAATGTAAAAGTCTTGAACAAGAGCTTGATGAATTAAAAAAACTTGCTCAGGAAACTATGGAAAAGGTAAGTTTTCTTGAGGTTGAACTAAAAGAAAGTAAAAAAGAACTAATGATAGTAAGTAAAAATCACGATAAATATTCTGAAGCACAAATTAAAAAAGCATATGAGAAAGCCGACAGATTGCGAATGGATCTTTTGATTAAGAAGGAGCAGGAGCAGTACTACATAAAAAGAAGGAATGACTTGGAAATACGACTAAATGAATCTTATAAAACGGTTAAAAAAGCAGATAATCTTATTTCGCATATTGGAGTATCTTTAGGATATTTAACTGGAGATTTAAATGATGTAAGTGAGCAGCTTGAAGATATTCAGCAAAGACAGATGCTTGGTATTAAAGTAATAAAAGCTCAAGAAGAAGAGCGACAAAGAGTAGCAAGGGATATACATGATGGACCAGCTCAGTCTATGTCAAACATTGTTCTTAAAGCAGAAATATGTGAGAGATTGGTAGAATCTGAGCCGGACAAAGTTAAAAGTGAGCTGAAACTTTTAAAATCAGTAGTAAGGGAGACACTTCAAGATATAAGAAGGATAATTTATAATTTAAGACCAATGTCACTAGATGACTTAGGCTTAATACCAACACTTCAAAGGTATATTACAACATATCAGGAAGAATCGGGAACGAAGGTTTCGTTTAAAACAAGAGGATTTTTTGAAGATATAAAGCCTATGATTTCCTTGACAGTTTTCAGGCTTGTTCAAGAAGCTATCAACAATATAAAAAAACATGCTCAAGCTAATAATGTAACAATAAACCTTGAAACAAATAATAAGGAACTCAAACTTATTATATTTGATGATGGAAGGGGCTTTGACACAAGTATCTTAACAATAAACAGCGATAATACAGATAGTGGTTTTGGACTTTTTAGTATGAGAGAGAGAGTAGAACTATTAGATGGAAAGTTTGAAATTCAATCTAATTTAGGTAATGGGACGAGGCTTAATGTATTTGTGCCTTTAATTCTGGAAGAGGAGGTCTCAAATGGATAAAATTCATGTTATAATTGCAGATGACCATACAATGGTAAGGCAAGGGCTTAAACAAATATTAGAACTAGAGAATGATATACTTGTTATAGCACAGGCCTCAAATGGAGAAGAAGCGGTAAGGTTATGTGAGGAGAATAAACCAGATATAATACTTATGGATATTAATATGCCAGGAATGAATGGTTTGCAAGCAATAAAGGAGATAAAAACAAAGGAAATCTCCTCTAGGGTAATTGTTCTAACAATTCATGAAGATAGGGAGTATTTGTTTAAGACTTTGCAAATGGGAGCCGAAGGATACGTTTTAAAAGATTCAGAACCAAGTGTTTTGATTGATGCAATAAGAAGTGTTAATAGTGGGCAGTCCTACATTCAGGCAAATATGACA
Source organism: Acetivibrio alkalicellulosi (assembly GCA_008125075.1). GTDB lineage: Bacteria > Bacillota > Clostridia > Acetivibrionales > Acetivibrionaceae > Herbivorax > Herbivorax alkalicellulosi. The sequence goes on from VLTH01000003.1 coordinate 408,564, forward strand.
AAAGAGCTTGTTAAAGAGTTTAATAGAGTTACACTCTATGATAAGGGAAAGAGCGAAGAAAATGGCTTAACTTCCAGAGAAATTGAGGTTTTAGAGTTAATAGCTCAGGGAATGATTAATAAAGAAATAGCCAAGACGCTTTATATTAGTGAGAAGACAGTTAAAAATCATGTGTCTAATATATTTAGAAAGCTTAATGTTTCAGATAGAACTCAGGCTGCTATATACGCATTTAAACACAATATCGCTGGCAACATATAAGACCATTGCAAAGACCCTATCTTTTAGAAGATGGGGTTTTTTTAATATCACCAGTTTTTTTATGGGACATATTCCTATATGACAATAGGAATATATGTCTATCTAAATGGGTTCGATAGATGGATAGTAAAAAGCCTCTTTGGCATTTATAATAAAAATATAAGGTTTTTAAAAAGCCTTATAGACAAGGAGGTTTATCGCAAATTATGAGTATTTTGAAAAAATATAAATCTCTTTTCAAAAAGCAAAAAGGACAGGGACTTGTAGAGTACGCATTTATTATTATCTTTATTGCAATGGCAGCATTTTTTGCACTTGGCTATCTTGGAACATCTGTTATACATTTCTTTAATTACTTAATATCACTTTTGTAAATATACATTCAGAAGTACAAAGTTCACCATCATAAATGAAAAAAACCTTCAGATCATTGTAACAGCACATGTCTAAAAAGTACTTGTTGGAGGGAATATAACCAAAAATATTTGAAAGGTGGAAATTAAACGATGAAAATGTATTTAAGTTATTTAAGAACACTTTTAGGAAGCAAAAAAGGACAGGGAATGGTTGAATATGGACTTATAATTTCATTAATAGCAGTGGCATGTATAGCAGCATTATTGATTCTTGGGCCAACAATTGCAGATTTGTTTACTGAAGTGTCAGAGACAATTACAGGCGAGCCTACTCCTTGATGATTTATTTAAAGGAATAATTGTTAAATTTTGATTGATAAAAAATGAAAGGTGGATTATTTAATGATGAAAATGTATTTAAGTTATCTAAGGGCACTTATAGGAAGCAAAAAAGGACAGGGAATGGTTGAATATGGACTTATAATTTCATTAATAGCTGTGGCATGTATAGCAGCATTAATAATTCTTGGACCATCAATTGCAGATTTATTTACTGAAGTGTCAGAGACAATTACAGGTGAGCCTACTCCTTAATGATTAAAGTCATCGGCAATTTGTTACTCAAGTATCCGAATACAATAGTAACTCCCAGTGACAATAAGTAAACCCTAAACTTTACTTGGGAAAATTACCCTATCTGTGTTCAGGTAGGGTAATTTTTTAAAGGGAAAGGTGTGTATTTAATGTGTTTTAAAGAACTGCTAAGTAGTAAGAAGGGACAATCTATTGTAGAAACAGCTATGGTACTTCCTATTATTGTGATAATCTTGGCTGGAATTATTGATTTTGGATTACTTTTTAATAATTATATGATAATAACAAATGCTTCAAGAGAAGCAGCTAGAAGTGCAGCTATAGGTGATGGGGATCTAGACATAAATCTTCTGGTTGTAAATATGACTGGGACATTAGATCAATCTAAGATTACTACTACTATTTACCCCCCTGATAATTTGAGACGAAAGGGAGAAGAAGTGGTTATTACTATTGAGTATCAAAACACATTGATAACCCCTGTAATATCAGCCATAATTCCTAATCCTATATCCCTTGAGTCAAAAACCATAATGAGAATAGAATAAATTTGTACTAAAAACACATTGTAGATATTTAAACACTATAAATGCATTAAAAATGAAGGGAACAATATTTATGAGTGTATTTAAAAATTCAAAAGGAAGCACATCAGTTATATTTATAAGTTCAATAATAGTGGTTGTTTTGATATCTGCTTTTATTACTGATATAGGTTATATCGCCATTGAAAGATATAAGTTTTCAAAAGACTTAAATTCTATTGTTTCTTCAGAAATGGGAAAATTTATTCAAGGTGATGAAAAAATAACTGATAACATAATTAAAGAAATTAACAAAAAGTACACCTCTATTACTAATGTGGATATAAAAGTATCTGAGAATGGCAGAGAAATGACACTTTATGCTGATAGAAATTTACATTATATTTTTTTAAAGCATCTGGGATTTATAGTAAAACCTATAGATTTTAGAGTTACTGCTAAAGGATCTAATGTTAATTCATACAGGGGCATAAGGCCTTTTGCGCTTATTAAGACAGAAATTGATTTTGAAAAAGAACGTTACTTGAGTTTTATTATTAATGAAGAGGACAATAAGAAAATGTTCCATAAAATAGTTCCATTGGCTTTGGGGAAGCAGAGTTTTAATAGCAATATTATTCATGGGTATTGGGAAAGAATCAATGTAGGTGATACGGTTACTCCTTATTCTGGAGAAATAATAGATATTGATAGTGTTGATAGGCTGATGAGTGGATGTAAAAATACACCATACTGTACATATGACAATTATAAGGATGGATGTTCTAAAATTATAATTATTCCTGTAGTAGAAGAATTGGAAGATTCAATAAAAGTAATTGGGTTTTCTGCATTTTTTATTGAAGAAGGAAATTTTGATAAGCAGACAGGGAATGTAACATTAAAAGGCAGGTTTATAAGGTATATAGTAAATGAAACAATAAGTGATGGAATACCAGATTTTGGGCTACTAGGAGTCAGGCTTATAAACTAAGGAATACTACTTTCCACTTTACGCGGAATCTATTTGGCATCAATGGAAAGTTCTGGGTAATTAGCATGACAATTAGAAGTATTTCACTTTGTTCTAAGAGGTCTAATAAGGCCTATAATGAAATAGTAGTGGAAGTTATGTTTTTTGATGTTCCTAATATATTACAATCATCGAGGAGGAGTACTATGGAGTCGGTAAATAAACGAGTTATTTTAATTTCATTGATCTTAGCAGTATTTACAACAGGTTTAGTGTATTTATACATTAAAAGTGTTACTACAGTTACTGAAACAGTTGAGTATATCAATGTATATGTAGCAGCAAAAACACTTCCGGCACAACACATGGTAACAGAACAGGACATAAAGGTTTCTAAAGTTACAAGAGAATATTTAAGTTCAAAAGCGGTTTTAAATCCAGCTGACATTATTGGAAAAAGAGTTATGGATCGAATTATTGAAGGTGAACAGATTTTGTGGGATAGATTAGCTGAAGAGGAAGAATTAGCACCTGCTTTTAGACTTCCACATGGAAAAAGAGCTGTTGCACTAAATGTAAACGAGCAGACTGCTGTTGGATATCTTATTAAACCAGGAGACATGGTAGATGTAATTGGAAACTTTGGGAATCCAGATATAAGTAGAACGATAATACAAAATGTACAGGTAATTGCAACTGGCCAGTATATGCAAGGTGATGAAGGAAAGCCCGGGGAGGCACATAAGACTGTAACACTGTCTGTAAGTCCACAGGAAGCGGAAAAGATCTCATTTATAACAGAGTTTGCTTCAATAAGATTAGTACTTAGAAATATCGAAGATGAATCTAATATTAATACAGATGGAATAATAAGGGAAGATTTGACAGGCTCAAAGGGAATTGAAAAGAATATAATTACTGAAATTGCCCCTTAAATATATATTTGTAAGATATGGAGGTATAGATATGGAAAAAATAAAAGTTGTTATAGTGGATGATACTGAAGAAACTAGAAATAATGTTAAAACTCTTCTCTCTTTTGAAAAAAGGATAGAGATAATTGGTGAAGCTGAGAACGGAGAAGAAGCTATTTTTATTGTGAAAGAGTCTAGACCTGATGTTGTATTAATGGACATAAATATGCCTGTAATGGATGGAATATCTGCTACAGAGGAAATCACAATGAGTGTTCCTGAAACAGCTGTAATTATGATGTCTGTTCAAGGAGAAACGGAGTATTTGAGGAAAGCAATGTCAGCAGGGGCAAGAGACTTTTTAAACAAGCCATTTTCAAGTGATGATTTAATAAACACTATACTTAAAGCGTATGATATGGAGTCTCAAAGAAAACAGCATTCAAAGGTGGCTACTGTACAAGAAAATGTCAAATCAAAGGTAATCTCTGTGTTTAGTACTAAAGGTGGAGTAGGAAAGACTACAATTGCTTCAAATGTTGCTGTAAGTCTTGCAAGAACCACAAAGAAAAGAGTAGCTCTTGTAGATTTAGATTTACAATTTGGAGATGTGGCAATTATGCTAAATGCTTCTGTGAAAAATACAATAAGTGACATAATAAAAGAGATTAATGTTCTAGATGTTGATGTAATGGAAGATTATCTTGTTACTCATTTTTCTGGTGTAAGGGTTCTTCCTGCTCCTGTGAAACCTGAGTATGCAGAGTATATTACATCTTCCCATGTAGAAAGGATAATAAATACATTAAAAGAAAACTATCATTATGTTATCGTGGATTCATCGGCAAATTTTCATGAGACAGTGTTAGCTGCATTAGACATGTCAGACAAAATATTGTTTGTATCAACACTTGATTTACCTACAATAAAGAATGTGAAATCAGGGCTTGATGTAATGGAAACTCTTCGCTACTCAAAAGAAAAAGTTAGAATAGTTTTAAATAAAGCATCCGAGCAATTTGGAATTAAATATAAAGACTTTGAAAACACTTTAAAGCACAAGATATGGGCCTATATTCCAGAAGATAGTCAGACGGTTATTACTTCTGCAAATAAGGGATTTCCTTTTGTAATGACAAGAACTGAAACAAAGGTTGCAAAAGCTATATTAAATATAACAAACCAGCTTGCTAATGAAAAAGAGGAAGAGGGTGCAGGCAAGGATAAGAGTTCTGTAAAGAAAATATTCGGGATTTAAGGGAAGTAAATTTCATACTTGGTGTAATTCGCGTGGTCTATTTCGAAGAAATAAGAGTGAAAGCGAATTTAGTACAGCAAGTAAGAAATTTACAAGCAAGGGAAGTAAATTTCATACTCGGTGTAATTCGCGTGGTCTATTTCGAAGAAATAAGAGTGAAAGCGAATTTAGTACAGCAAGTAAGAAATTTACAAGCAAGGGAAGTAAATTTCATACTTGGTGTAATTCGCGTGGTCTATTTCGAAGAAATAAGAGTGAAAGCGAATTTAGTACAGCAAGTAAGAAATTTACAAGCAAGGGAAGTAAATTGAAAAGGGGGTAACATTATGTCATTGCTTGAAAGGCTCCAAAAGGAGAAAAGTGCAGAAGTAACGGATAATAAAGCTCTTAAAATGAAAAAAGCTCAAACAGTACAGGAAGATCCGTATGCAAATATAAAAGCAAAAATACGAAGTAGGATTATAGATGAAATAAACAAAGGAGATAAACTAAAAAATCTTGAAGAAGATGAAAACGAAACTTTAGAAGAGGAAATAACATCTATTGTTGAAAACATTCTTAATGAAGAAAGTTCTTATATAACAAAAAATGAAAGACAAAAAATTATATCTGAAATCATAGATGAAACAATAGGATTTGGTCCAATAAATTCACTCATTCACGATCAGTCAGTATCTGAAATAATGGTCAATGGACCAAACCAGGTATATGTTGAAAAAAGAGGTAAACTTGTTCTCTCCGATGTGAGATTTAAAGATGACCAACACGTTATGCATGTAATAGAAAAAATAGTTGCACCTTTAGGAAGACGTGTAGATGAGAGTTCTCCTATGGTGGATGCAAGGCTTCCAAACGGTTCTCGTGTTAATGTTATAATACCACCACTTGCTTTAGAAGGCCCTAGTATAACAATTAGAAAGTTTTCTGAAAAGCCATTTACAGTAAAAGATCTTATTAATTTTGGTACCATTACGCCAAATGTTGCTATGTTTTTAAGAGCATGTGTTGAAGCAAGGTTAAATATTGTAGTATCAGGAGGAACAGGTAGTGGTAAAACAACAACACTAAATGTTATTTCATCTTTTATTCCAGAGGATGAAAGAATAGTTACAATAGAGGATGCTGCAGAAATTCAACTTGGACAAGAACATGTGTTGAGGCTTGAGACCAGACCGCCTAACATAGAAGGGAAGGGAGCAATAACAATAAGAGATCTCGTAAGAAACTCTCTTAGAATGAGACCAGACAGAATTGTAGTAGGTGAGGTCAGAAGTGGTGAAGCACTAGATATGCTTCAGGCAATGAATACTGGACATGATGGCTCTTTAACTACAGGTCATGCCAACACACCAAGGGATATGCTTGCAAGACTTGAAACTATGGTACTTATGGCAGGAATGGATTTGCCTGTTAAAGCAATAAGGGAACAAATTGCTTCGGCAGTGGACATAATTGTTCAGCAATCAAGACTAAAAGATGGAAGTAGGAGAATAACTCACATTTCTGAGATTACTGGAATGGAGGGTGAAATAATAACAATGCAGGATATATTTATATTCAAGCAGACAGGTAAGGATGATAAAGGAAAGATAACTGGAGGAATTGTGCCAACTGGAATAAAACCAAAATTCATGGAAAAATTTGAACTCTATGGAATAATGTTGCCGTCGGATTTATTTACTCCATAAACAGGAGGTTTAAACAGTGCTATATTTAATTATATTTTTTTCGTTTTTAACAATCATTATGTTTTTTTACCCCATATTAAAAGCTCTTTTGGGGAAGCAAAATGCCATATCAAGGCTTAAAAAATATACTGCTTTTGATGAAATAAAAGAAGATAAAAAGAAAAATAGGCATAGAGAAAAAGAATACAAGGCTGGACTTGGAATAATAGCAAAAGGTGTTAAGGACGCTAAATTTTTAAATAATTATAAAAGAAAAACTCAATTTGAACTCCAAAGAGCGCATGTTTTATTAAAACCTGAAGAATATATAACAATAAGTATTATTCTAGCTGGAGTTATTGGCTTATTTAGTTTTGCATTATTTAGCATATCTTCATATGCTCTGTTTTTTGCAATATTAGGAGCAATAATAGGCTGGATAATACCTTCTATATTTCTTAAAATTAAAATAAAAAAGAGAGTAAAGCAAATAAATGACCAATTAAGTGATGCAATAGTTCTTATATCTAATTCTTTAAAAGCAGGGTACAGTTTCTTTCAATCTGTTGATATAGTTGCTAAAGAAATGACAGGACCAATGTCAGAGGAGTTTACGCTGCTCCAAAAAGAAGTTAATTTTGGAACTACTACTGAGAAGGCTTTGGAAAATTTAGTTAACAGAGTTTCAAGTGATGATTTAGAGCTTGTTGTAACTGCTGTTTTAATACAAAGACAAATAGGAGGAAATCTAGCTGAAGTTTTAGACAATATATCTTCTACTATAAGAGAAAGAATAAGAATAAAAGGTGAAATCAAAACAGTTACTGCACAGGGAAGAATGTCTGGTTTAATTATTGCTCTTTTGCCACCTGGCCTTACATTGATACTTTTTTTAATAAATAAAGAACATATCAGTCGTTTGTTTATTGATCCATTAGGATGGGGGATAGTTGGATTTTCTATATTTATGGAATTAATGGGAATATATTTTATTAAAAAAATAGTTAATATTGAAGTATGAGGTGAATACTATGTTGTTTATGTATATTATGTTGATTTCTATACTCATTTCGTCATATCTTATATGTTATGCCTTCGTAGGAGTTTTTTATCGTAATAAAAGAGTAATAAGTATAAGACTCGAAAAGATATCTACACAAGACAATAACGGTGTTGATGGTGAATTAAATCAGCCATTGTTTGTAAGAATAATAAGGCCTATGTTAGATGATATAAGTAAAATAATAATAAAGGTCACACCAAAAGAAATAATTAGTACATTTGAAAAGAAAGTTATTATGGCGGGAAACCCATTTAATTTGTCGGTTAAAGACTGGGTTAATTTGCAGGTGATGATAATAATAGGATTGCCCTTTGTTTCATCTCTTTTAGGTGCTTATTTAGGATTTGATGTGAGGAGTATAACATTTATAGTTATAATAGAATTGTGCTTAGGGTTGCTTTTTCCTAACATGGTACTTGGAAAAAAGAGCAAGGAAAGACAAAAGAGCATTTCAAATGCTTTGCCTGATGTGTTGGATTTGCTTACTGTTAGCGTAGAAGCTGGTCTTGGGTTTGATGGTGCTCTTGCTAAGGTTATTGACAAAATGCCAGGACCTATTGCTATTGAATTTGATAATGTTTTAAATGAAATGAAGGTTGGAAAGCAAAAGAAAGATGCCTTAAGAGATATGTCTGATAGAGTATGTATTCAGGATATGACTACATTTATAGGCTCTATTATACAAGCAGATCAGCTAGGTGTAAGTATAGGTAATGTATTAAGGCTTCAATCAGAACAAATTAGGGAAAAGAGAAGACAGCGTGCAAAAGAAAAAGCAATGAAAGCACCAGTTAAAATGCTAATTCCTATGGTAGTATTTATCTTTCCAACTATATTTTCTGTTCTAATAGGGCCTGTACTCTTAAATGTAATTGATACATTTGCAAAACATTAGTTTATTATGGTATTTATTTCAATCTAATAATCTAAAATAAAGAGTTGAAATATAAATTTAACCAAATAATTCTCTAAAATATGGTATGATATATATAAATGGTACTCCTACTCAAATTATATCTAAATGGGGAGGGCTGGAATTAGTAAGTAGTAGTAGCATTAGCCCATTTCGTTTTAATAACTATGGAGGGTCAATACGTTATTATAAATAAGTAAGAGTTTGATGACTTAGTTAACTTAACATAAAATAGTTGGAGGATTTGAATAATATGAAAAAGATCTTTGGTATAGTAGCAATTGTCATTTTAATTGGGATAATTACTGGTGGAATAGCATTTTCATTTGGACGTAATGATAAAAAAATTCCTGAGCCACCGAGGGAAGGTAAAGATATACCAAGTGATGTGGTTTGGGATGAAACAGAAGGGATGTACAAGTTAAAAGAAGAAGAAATATTTTTTAATGCAAATGCACCATCAGATTTTGTTGAATCATTTGTTGCGTGGGCTGAAGAAGATGAATGGATTGCAAAACATAAAGATTCTTCAAACAAATTAGATAAAGTAATGATTAAATGGATTGAAAATAAAAAATTAAACCAACATAAATCAAATTATGAACCTGATAAGTGTGAAATTTTTAAAGAAATAGTAAAGCTTGGAGTTAAATATCTTCCAGAAATGCTTGATAGAATTGAAGAAGACAATACTATTCAGACTGGTGTATTGATGGATGCTTTTTCAAGAATAACAAATGTTGACGTGCTAAAGGACATTAATGTATCTGAAGAAGGTAAAAAAGAATGGAAGCAGAAATGTAAGGATGTAATGGAGAATGCAGAACAAAAAGTTAAGAATGCAAAAGCGAAAATAAATAATGGTGATGTTGAAAGTGCAAAAAATGAAATTAAGGAATTAGGAGTGTTTGCACTACCATATGTTGTGGAAGAAATCAAAAATGGTAACAAAAAAATGGAGTCTTTAGTAGACACTAAGAAATACAGTCAGGAAGAATTAGAAGTGCTAAAAAAATGGTCGAAAAATAGAAACAACAAAAAATAAGTAAGCAAACTTCTTAATTATGTTGATTGTAAAACTAAATTACTTTGTAAAATTAAAAACCACTCCTACTAGAAAAACTAAGATTTTTTAGCAGGGGTGGTTTTTTATAATTATAACAAGAAAAGCACATGAAAAACATAGATTGATACAAATAAAAAACTTATTTAAAAGCTAAAGTATATAACAACCATATTTTATAAAAATAATAAACACGAAATAAAAAAAGTGGTATAAGGAAATGCAGTAGACCTATTTCCCATATATTTTAGAGTATAAACAGCCTTTTATGGTAGCCTGGCAATCATATCAAAAAAATTTGACTTAGACCCAATAGCTTTGCGTCATTGCCTTTTAGCAACTTTGCCTTTTTCATAAGCCCATTTATCTCCTTATACCTTGGTTTAAGGGAGGTAGAATGTTTTACAATTTAATTATAGCATAAAAGAAGAGAATATCAAAACCTTAAAAAGGTCGAAAATAAATGATGTGCATTTTAAAACAGGGATTTAACCAACAGAAATTATTGTTAACCTGTTTTTTCTTCTAAAAACACATGGTATTAATAATTGACAAGCAGAAATTTTAATTAAAGTCAATGTTTGAAAGTTTAAAACTTAAAAAAATAACATGGCATTATTGTAATATGATTAAAATATGGTATACTAAATACTGAAATAAATTTCAAAACTTAAAATAAAATTAAACAATAAATATTGTATAAGACCAAAGATGGGAGAGGTTTTACATGAAAGCAAATGAAAGTTATAAATTTTGGATGGAAAATGATTATTTTGACAAAGACACAAAAGATGAACTAGTAAAAATAAAAGATAATATGAATGAAATAGAAGAAAGATTTTACAAGAACTTAGAGTTTGGTACAGGTGGACTAAGAGGGATTATAGGAGCAGGAACTAACAGGGTAAATATTTATACTGTAAGAAAAGCTTCTCAAGGACTTGCTGACTATGTAAAAACATTGGGGCATGAAGAAAAGGGAATTGTAATTGCATATGATTCAAGGTATAAATCACCAGAGTTTGCATTAGAAGCTGCAAAGGTTTTTGCAGGAAATGGGATTAAAGTATATTTATTTGATCAATTGCGACCTACTCCAGAGCTTTCTTTCGCAGTAAGACATCTTAAAGCAGCAGCCGGGATTGTAATAACTGCAAGTCATAATCCAAAGGAATACAATGGATACAAAGTATATGGAGAGGATGGAGGACAGCTTCCCCTTGAAGGAACAAATAAAGTTGTAGCATTCATTAATGAAATTAAAGATATAACTAAGGTTAAGTTTATTGAGAAAGAAGATGCTGAAGAAAAAGGACTCATAAAAATAGTTGGTAAGGAAGTAGACGACGAATATATAACGTGCCTTAAAACTCTTTGTGTTAATCCAGAACTAGCAAGAGAAATAGGAGAAGAATTTAAGATTATTTTTACTCCGATACATGGCTCTGGAAATATACTTGTAAGAAGGATTTTAGATGAGATAGGCTTTAAAAAAGTTCTTGTTGTAAAGGAGCAGGAATTGCCTGATCCAAATTTTTCAACCGTTAAGTACCCAAATCCTGAAGAAAAAGATGCATTTAAACTTGCCATTGAAATGGCAAAAACAGAAGATGTAGATATGATTTTTGGAACTGACCCGGACTGTGACAGAATTGGAGTTGTTGTAAGAAACAAAGATGGAGAGTATGTTGTTTTAACAGGAAATCAAATTGGGTGTCTTATGATGGAATACATACTTTCACAAAAGAAAAATAAAGGTAATTTACCTAATAATGCGTTTATAGCAAAGACTATTGTTTCTACAGAGCTGGCAAATGATATTGCAAAAGCTTATAATGTTGAGATTGTGGAAGTTTTAACTGGATTTAAATTTATAGGTGAAAAAATAAAACAACTGGATGAAAATGGTGACAAAAAATTTCTTTTTGGATTTGAAGAGAGTTATGGTTATCTTTTAGGTACTTATGTAAGAGACAAGGATGCAGTTGTTGCTTCTATGATTATTGCTGAAATGGCGGCTTACTACAAGTCAAGAGACATGTCCTTATATGAAGGTCTTATGGAGATACTAGACAAGTATGGATATACACTTGAAGGAATTACATCTTTTACTCTTAAGGGCAAAGAGGGATTGGAAAGAATTGATTTTACGCTTGAAAGGCTTCGGAATGAAAATATTATAGAATTTGGAGATTGTAAAGCGGTAGCTGTTAGGGACTATTTGAAAGGTGACAGGTTTGACGTTGCAACAGGTTCTAAAGAAAAACTGCCTTTACCTGAGTCAAATGTATTATATTATGAAATGGGAAATAATGACTGGTTTTGTATAAGGCCTTCAGGTACAGAGCCAAAAATAAAAATATATTATGGTGTTACAGAAAGCACAATGGACAAATCAAAAGAAAAGCTAAAAAAATTACAGGACAATGTTCTCTCTGTAGTAGAAAAGATGCTTTTTGGTTAGAAGTCTTGGAACGGAGTGAAAGACTTATAAGAGAGGGGGCTCGAAGCCCCCTATTAAGGGTGATTTTAGTGCAAGAGTTTGTGCATCTCCATGTTCATACAGAATACAGTTTGCTAGATGGAGCAAACAGGATTAAAGATCTGATTAAACGAATAAAAGAGCTTAATATGAGTAGCGTAGCAATTACAGATCACGGTGTTATGTATGGAGTTGTTGATTTTTATAAGGAAGCAGTTGAAAATGGTATTAAGCCTATTTTAGGATGTGAAATATATACTGCAAAAAGGTCTAGATTTGACAAGCAAGCAGGGATAGATTCAGAACCCGGGCATCTTGTACTTTTAGCAAGGAATATAACAGGATATAAAAACTTGATGAAGATAGTTTCAATAGGATTTACAGAAGGGTTTTATTATAAACCTAGAGTTGATATGGAAATTCTAGAACAGTATAGTGAAGGATTAATAGCTTTAAGTGCGTGTTTATCTGGGGATATACCAAAAGCTATACTTAATGGTAATTATGAAAAAGCACGAGAAATTGCTTTAAAATATAATGACATTTTTGGATCGGATTATTTTTACCTTGAACTTCAAAGTAATGGTATAGAGGAGCAAAATATAGTAAATGCACAGCTAATAAAGTTGAGTAATGATACGGGAATACCTCTTGTTGCTACAAATGATGCACATTATATAAGAAGGCAGGATGCAAAAGCACATGAAATACTCCTATGCATACAGACAGGCAAAAATATAAATGATGAGAATCGTATGAGATTTTCATCGGATGATTACTATATAAAGTCTACAGAAGAGATGAGGAATATGTTTAAATTTATTCCTCAAGCAATGGAGAACACACAGAAAATTGCAAATATGTGTAATGTGAGCCTTGAATTTAATAAACTACATCTTCCACACTTTGCTGTTCCCGATGGAGTTGATTCTTTTGAATACCTTAAAAGCCTTTGTTATGATGGATTAAAAAGAAAATATACTGATAATGAAATTGACCACATTAAGAAACAAAGGCTGAAGTATGAATTAGATGTTATTCGTCAAATGGGTTATGTAGATTATTTTCTCATTGTAAGTGATTTTATTAAGTACGCAAAAGATAATGGAATTATGGTAGGGCCAGGAAGAGGATCAGCGGCAGGAAGTCTTGTTTCATATTGTTTAGACATAACTACCATTGATCCAATTAAGTATAATCTTCTCTTTGAAAGATTTTTAAATCCTGAAAGAATAAGTATGCCTGATATTGATATTGACTTTTGTTACGAAAGAAGACAGGAAGTAATAGATTATGTTGTTAAAAAGTACGGAGAGGATAGGGTTGCTCAGATAATTACCTTTGGAACAATGGCTGCAAGAGCTGTTATAAGAGATGTAGGAAGAGCCCTTGATATACCATATGGAGATGTTGATATGGTTGCAAAGATGATTCCTTTCCAGATTGGTATGAATATAGATAAGGCATTAGAATTAAATCCAGAGCTTAAAAACCTCTATAGTGAAGATGAGAAAGTAAGAGAATTGATAGCTACAGGAAGACTTTTAGAGGGTATGCCAAGACATGCTTCAACCCATGCAGCAGGTGTTGTTATATCAAAAGAACCAATCACAGAATATGTTCCACTTCAAAAAAATGATGACAGTGTGACAACTCAATTTACAATGGGACTTTTAGAAGAACTTGGTCTTTTGAAAATGGATTTTTTAGGACTTAGAACTTTAACAGTAATACGGGATACTGTAAACTTAGCAAATAAAAACTATGATAAACAAATAAATATTGACAATATTGATATGAACGATGAAAATGTATATAAACTAATTGGAGAGGGAAAAACTACTGGAGTATTTCAACTTGAAAGTATGGGAATGACTCAATTTATGAAGGAACTTCAGCCTACTTCCCTAGAGGATATTATAGCAGGCATTTCTCTATATCGACCAGGGCCAATGGATCAAATTCCAAGGTATATAAGAAACAAAAATAACCCACAACTAATAAAATACCATCATCCTCTTTTAGAAAATATATTGGATGTAACATATGGCTGTATGGTATATCAAGAGCAGGTAATGCAAATTGTGCGAGATATGGCTGGTTACTCAATGGGAAGATCGGATTTAGTACGTCGTGCTATGTCTAAAAAAAAGATCAGTGTAATGGAAGAGGAAAGAAAAAACTTTATACATGGAGTAACTGACGATGAAGGAAATGTTGTTGTAAAGGGTTCAGTTTCAAATGGTGTGGATGAGAAAACCGCTAACATTATATTTGATGAGATGATGGATTTTGCAAGTTATGCTTTTAATAAGTCTCATGCTGCTGCTTATGGGGTTATAGCATATCAAACAGCCTGGCTTAAGTGCTATTATCCTATAGAGTTTATAGCTGCATTGTTAAATAGTTTTTTAGCAAGTAGTGAAAAAGTATCTCAATATATATACGAATGCAAAAATATGGGAATAGATATTCTTCCACCAGACATTAATGAAAGCAGTATTAAATTTACAGTTGTAAATGGTAAGATAAGATTTGGAATGGCTGCCATAAAAAATGTTGGAGAAAATGCCGTAAAGGCTATAATTGATGAAAAGAATTACAATGGAAACTATAAGAGCTTTAGAGATTTCTTAGAAAGAATAGAGGGAAAAGATGTTAATAAAAGATGCATAGATAGCTTGGTGAAAAGTGGTGCTTTTGATTCAACAGGGGTATACAGATCAAAAATACTGGCTGTTTATGAGAAGATGATTGAAGGAATTTCTCGCAACAAAAAAAGAAATATGGATGGTCAACTATCAATTTTTGATATAGGCACAGGACATACAAACTCAAAAAACTTAGATGTTGAAACTCGTATTGATGAGGAAGAAATTTATCCTGATATTAGGGAATATCCTACTAAGGTGCTACTTTCTATGGAAAAAGAAATGTTGGGTGTTTATATTTCAGGACATCCTTTGAAAGACTTTGAAAAGGAAATAAATGAGATGGTAACCCTATTAAGCTCAGATCTTGCTGTAAACGGAGAAGAAAAAATTGAAGAAGTTGGATTAGAACAATATAAGAAAATATATGATGGTATGAATGTATATGTAGGTGGCATAATCACATCTAAAAAAACGAAATCTACAAAAAATGGAAATCTAATGGCGTTTATTATGTTGGAAGACTTATTAGGTACAATGGAGGTTATAGTTTTTCCTGCTATTTTTGAAAGATATGCTAAATTAATTGATGTAGAAAATATTGTTTTAATAAAGGGACGAATAAGTATTAAGGAAGAGGAACAACCTAAAATAATCTGCGAAGAAGTAAGCCCTTTGAGAAAAAACAATGTAAAGAAATTATATCTAAAAGTAAATAGCAATTTAGACAGTGAATTTATGGAATCCACATTAAGTCTTTTAAAATTTTTTAATGGAAGTACACCGGTTTATTTATATTATGAAGATGAGAAAAAGACAAAAATTTTAGAAAAAGAATGCTGGATAAGCCTAAATAACGGTATAATATCTGAATTAAAGATTAGGTTTGGTGAAGAGAATGTTAAGGTTGTTTAATGTATATTTAAGAAAAAAGTATCTTTACTAAAAATTCATATTGATTTTTGGTGAAAATTAATATATAGTTATGACGAGGTGGTTCTATTTGGATAGAGAATTTGATAAAATATTAGGAGATTACGTTGTTATAAAAGCCGAAGAAAACGGAGTAAATATTATCGGTCTTACAAGAGGCAGAGATACGAAATTTCATCATACAGAAAAATTAGACAAGGGCGAAGTTCTTATTGCCCAGTTTACTGAGAATACTTCTGCGATAAAAATTAGAGGTAAGGCTAAAATAAGGTGTCGACATGGAGAAATTAGTTCCGGTGAATAACAGGTAAAGGGGCGTGTTTATATGTGGACAGTGGTATATATGGCTCAAACTAAAGAAATTGCTACCAATATGCAGGAGTTATTGTCAAATGAAGGTATTTTGGTAAAATTGAGGCCTATAAGCAAAAACCGTGAAAATAATGATGATTACTTTGAAGTATTAGTACCAGAGGCTGAAGTGGAAGAAGCTCATAGTGTAATTATTGAAAAGGGATACTAAAATTTTATAATAAATGTTAGATGATTGTATTATCCCGTGTTATAAAAAAATTAACACGGGTTAAATTCTTTAAGGAGAGGGTGAATCTATGAGTCAGGTAAAAACAATAGGAGTTTTAACAAGTGGTGGAGATGCACCTGGAATGAATGCTGCTATAAGAGCTGTAGTCAGAGCAGGTCTTTATTATGGCTTTAGGGTTTTAGGAATTAGAAAAGGATATGAGGGACTTATACATGGAGATGTTCATGAAATGAATGCCCGGTCTGTTGGAGATATATTACATAGAGGCGGTACTATTTTGCAAACTGCTAGATCGCCCCAGTTTAAAACACAAGAGGGTCAAAAAAAAGCAGTCTCAATGGCAAATGTTTTTGGTATAGATGCAATTGTTGTAATTGGTGGTGATGGTTCATACCGAGGCGCAAGGGAACTTAGTAATTTGGGATTAAATGTAATGGGGATACCAGGTACAATTGATAATGACATTGCATCTACTGATTACACAATAGGTTTTGATACAGCGTTAAACACTGTTCAGGATGCACTTGACAAAATAAGAGATACTGCTTATTCCCATGAAAGATGTAGTATTCTTGAGGTAATGGGAAGGCATGCTGGATATATTGCTATAAATGTTGGCATATCAGGTGGGGCAGAATCAGTTATTTTACCTGAAAAGACACAAACTTTAGATATTGATAAGGAAGTAATTAAGCCTATTATTGAAGGCAGAAACAGAGGCAAAAAGCACTATATTGTTATTGTTGCAGAAGGTGCCGAGGGAAAAGCTCTTGAAATAGAAAATCAGGTTACTGAAAAGACTGGTATAGAAGCAAGAGCAACAATACTAGGCCATATTCAAAGAGGAGGAAGCCCAACTGTTTATGACAGGGTTACAGCTAGTATTATGGGAGTAAGAGCTGTTGAGGCTTTGAAGGATAACAAGAGAAATAGAATAATTTCAATGAAGAAGGGAAATGTGGTAGATATAGATATAAATGAGGCATTAGATATGAAAAAGTCTTTGCCAGAAGAATTAGTTGAAATAAGCAAAATATTGTCATTGTAATATATTATAATCGAGTTATAGTAAAGATTGTATAAGAATTCATAGCTCAGAATAAGAAGATTAACATTCTAAATTCTGGGTTCTGAATTTTTTTGGCTTTGCTACAATATTATATTAAGGTGGATAAATATGTTTATAACTGAAACTTTATTAGTTGTAAGGTATGCTGAAACTGATCAAATGGGAGTAGTACATCATTCAAATTATCCTATTTGGTTTGAATTAGCAAGAACAGAATATATTAAAAATTTAGGGATGTCATACTCACAAATAGAAAAAAGGGGTTTTTTACTTCCTTTGATTGAATTAAATTGCAAATATAAAAGTGCTGCAAGATATGAGGATGAGTTAATAGTAAGAACAAGTGTAAAAGAATTAACTTTTACCAGATTGATTTTTCATTATGAAGCTTCAAAGAAAATTGACAACTCATTGGTGTCAATAGGAGAGACAACACATGTGTGGACAGATAAAAATTTAAAACCTTTAAACATCAAAAAGCATGCACCTGACATTTATCAACTATTAGGACAGGGTGACAAGGTACCTATCCCATAAATTCAACTAAGGAATGTCTTAAATATAACTTCAACTTTTCATAAAGCTATTATGTAACAGTTCATTCTTTTTAACTTTAGGTGGAGTGGGCTTTGGATGCACAATTTTCTTCACTTTTGTTATTTACACTCGTGGGCTTTCGCCTGAGTATCAGATGTTTAGTTTTAGGAGCACTATTTTACTGTAGTAAGTGCTTGACCTTACACACCTTATATACCTTATTTAGGTACATAAAGTAATATTATGGTTTTGGGTATGATTTGGGGGAATAAGGAAGGAATTTTGGGTATATGCAGTCATTTGTCCCTATCTAACGCCACATCCCTAATAACTATCAAATATCTATATATACGACTTTTGCGTTAAATCAAGAAATAAGGTAGAATAATGCTGGTAGTAAAATACATATGTATTTCTTTTTATATGCCTATTATTCAAAGTTTGTCTAAAAGGTTTAGAGTGAAAATTAAATAATTTCTGTCGGGTTTATCTATGATTATGTTACATTATAAGGCCTAAATATGAAACTATATAGGTAGCTCTTATTAAAAAGTTAAGGGTTTTAATTGCCCTGTGATTTTATTGTTTTGATATTTTGCATTTATGGGAGGAGATTAGAATTATGAATTGCAAGTTTATGAAATTTATCAGCTTAATATTATGTATGTCTTTAATCGTTGTAGTGCTAGCAGGATGTGTGGATGAAGGAGCAAAAGAAGGATTTGTAATAGGTGTTGCCACAGGTACCACTTATGCAGATTATGCTGAGAGTTTTTCGAAAGTTAGCTTGGTAAGCACATATGATGATGACAATGCAACGTTAATGGAACTGGCAAATGGCAGAGTAGATGCCATTATAACTGACAGGCTTGTAGGACTAAATGCTATTAACAATGCCCGGTATAACAACATGAGGCTTGCTGGAGAATACTTATATGAAGAGACCGTTGCCGTTGCAATAAGAAAAGAAGACGGAAGTTTAAGACAGGCTATAAATAAAGCTCTAGAAGAAATGATTAATGATGGAACATATGAAGAAATCAGTACTAAGTACTTTGGTAGAAATGTTTTAGATGGAATTGAATATAGAAAAACTTTTCCGGATGAAGAACCAGCAAATGATGATAGTCTTCAAAGGGTTCTAGAGGCGGGTGAAATAGTTTTTGCAATGAGTGGAGGGTATCCACCTTTTAATTATTTTGCTGACGGTGAAGATCTTACAGGATTTGATGTAGAAATAGGAAAAGAGGTTGCTAGTCGACTAGGAGTTAAATATGTACCTTTTACAACTGAGTGGAGTGGTATTTTGGAAGGGTTAAGAAGTGGCAGGTATGATGGAATCTTTGGAAGTATGGCTATTACCGAAGAAAGACTTCAAACTGTGAACTTTACAGATCCTTACTATTATTCTGGAGCTCAACTATTTGTTTTAGAGGATTCAGAAATTTCTGGACCAGAAGATCTAAATTGATAAATATTAATTGAATTTTAGTGCATGGTAATAGTGCCATGCACTAAAATTATGTATTAAAAGAGTATTTTGTAAGGAGGAGTTGTTTTTGAGCAAAATAGAAAGAGTATTAGAGGTGTATGATTTTAGCATTATATTTAATCAATTTCATATTTTTATTCCTGCAGCAATTGAAACACTTAAAATAACTATAGCATCAATTCTTATAGGCTTAATAATAGGGTTGTTTGTATCTTTGGCAAGATTGTCAAAATATAAATTATTATATTATCCAGCTAGTCTCTATATAACAGTTATAAGAGGAACACCGATTCTTTTACAATTATTTATAGTATATTTTGGTATAACAAGCATTGTAACTCTAAATGCGTTTGTTTCTGCAGCTATTGCATTTGGAACACATAATGGAGCGTATATAGCTGAAATTTTTAGAGGTGCTATAATGTCAATAGATATAGGGCAAAAGGAAGCTGCAAGATCTTTAGGAATGACAAAAATTCAAGCCATGAAAAGAATAATACTGCCACAGGCATTTAAAAGAGCAGTACCGCCCCTAGGAAATCAACTTATAATAGCTACAAAAGATTCTTCACTTGCTAGTACTATTGCAGTAAGAGAACTTATGCTAAAGGCTAGACAAATGGGATCTTCAACATATAATTTTTTTGAGTATTTAATAATTGCAGCAGTTTACTATTTGATTATAACTTCTATTTTAGGTTTTGTAGTACACAGAGTAGAAAAAAAATTAGCGGTTAGTGACAGATAGGAGGAGTATAAGTTTGACTAAGATAAGTGATTATAAAATGGTTGAAATAAAGAATTTACATAAGTATTTTGGAAAGTTGCATGTTTTACAGGGGATAGATTTATTTGTTGATGAAGGTGAAGTTGTTGTAATAATTGGACCTAGTGGTTCAGGTAAAAGTACGCTTTTGAGATGTGTTAATTTTTTGGAGAAAAGTCAAAGAGGAGATATTTTTATCGAAGGGAGTTTAATTGAGAGAAAGCAAAAGACTATTAATCAAATGAGGCAAAAAGTTGGGATGGTTTTTCAGCACTTTAATTTGTTTCCTCATATGACTGTCCTTCAAAATGTTATTGAAGGACCTGTACAGGTAAAAAAGGTTACCAAAAATGAAGCAGTGATATTGGCAGAAGAATTATTGAAAAAGGTAGGATTAGAAGATAAAAGGGATGTATATCCTGCAATGCTTTCAGGAGGACAAAAGCAGAGAGTGGCAATTGCAAGATCTTTGGCAATGAAGCCAGATGTAATGCTTTTTGATGAGCCAACATCAGCACTTGATCCTGAGTTAGTTGGAGAAGTTTTAGGAGTTATGAAGGACCTTGCCAGAGAAAAGATGACCATGATAGTGGTAACTCATGAAATGGGCTTTGCTAAAGAAGTGGCAGACAGGGTTATATTTATGGACGAAGGGAAAATAATTGAAGAAGGCAAACCGGAAGAATTATTCGAAAATCCTAAAAATGAAAGGACAAAAGCTTTTTTAAGCAGGGTATATTAAATTAAAAAAAAATGATATAAAATATAGATAAGAAACTCAAGGAGGAGATTAAATGATAACACATTATGCTCAACTAAAGGAAGTAGTTGAAAAGAGCATGCAGAAAGTAAAAATCACAGATTTACACACCCACATTTATTCAGAGAAATTTGATAAGCTTTTGTTGTGGGGAATAGATGAATTGTTAACATATCACTATCTTATAGCTGAGTACTTTAGATATTCAAATCTTCATTATAATGAGTTTTTTAATCTTCCCAAAAGCAAGCAGGCAGAGCTTATATGGGATACATTGTTTATCAAAAATAGTCCTGTTAGCGAAGCTCAAAGAGGTGTGCTTACTATTTTAAATAAACTTGGTTTAGATGTAAAATCAAGAGATTTGAAAGGATATAGAAACTATTTTTCAAATTTAACTACCAAAGAATATATTAATAAAGTATTTGAAATTTCAGGTGTAAAAGAAGTAGTTATGACAAATGATCCATTTGACCCTTTAGAAAAACCTATATGGGATGAAGGTGGAAATGAGGATCAAAGATTTAAAGCAGCACTGAGAATTGATTCAATAATAAATCAATATGAAAAATCATATAAAAGCCTAATGGAATGGGGATATGAAGTAAGTGAAAATTTAAATGAAAAAGCAATTTCAGAAATAAAACGATTTTTAACAGAATGGGTTCAAAAAACTAATGCATTATATATGGCTGTATCTCTTCCACCAAGTTTTAAGATTCTGGAAGACTCTAATAGATCTAAAGTAATTGAGAAATGTGTTATACCTGTTTGTAGACAATTAAATATACCCTTTGCAATGATGATTGGAGTAAAAAAGCTAGTTAATGATGATTTAGGACTAGCAGGAGATTCAGTGGGTAAATCAGACATAACTACCATAGAGTATTTATGCAAAACATACCCAAACAATAAATTTATGATAACAATGCTCTCAAGGGAAAATCAACATGAGCTAGCAATTACCGCTAGAAAATTTAGAAATTTAATGGTTTTTGGGTGTTGGTGGTTTTTAAACAATCCAAGTATTATTGAAGATATGACTAGAATGCGAATTGAAACATTAGGGCTTTCTTTTATACCACAGCATTCTGATGCAAGAGTATTAGATCAATTAATCTACAAGTGGACTCATTCAAAAAAAATAATATCAAATGTACTTATAGATAAGTATAATGATATATTAAATATTGGATGGTCTATGACAGAGGAAGAGATTGAAAGAGATATCAGAGGCCTCATGGGTAACAATTTCTGGGATTTTATAAATAAGTAAGATTATTATAGTGTAGATATAAAAAATCAAAAATATAGATAAGCAAAAGAAAAGATTCCTAAAAAGAGGAATCTTTTCTTTTGGTAAGTATTAAAAACTAATAATGTAATAATAATACATAAATATATAAAAATATTTGACCATAAAGTAGAAAATGATGTATAATTAAAAGTGTAATTGTCTTTTTAAATATCTCCCTTAGATTTTCTTCTTAATGTAAACTATTCTTGCTAACACTATTCTACTTCTTTTTTATATACTTTATCAAATGGATTGGCACTTTACTTGGTTAAATTGCAGATACAGGGATTAGAGTTTAAGGAGGTAATTTTTTCATGGGTAGAAAAGGTTTTGTTTTACATTTAGTAGTTTGTATATTATTGCAGTTGGTTCTTGGAGTGTCGTTGTTAAATGTTGAAGTACATGGATCGGTAGGAAGTGAACTTGTACAAAATGGAAGTTTTGACAGTCAAAATGATAACTGGCTATTTCAACACAACAGTATACTTGGTGCAGATGCATATAGTATAGTTCGTCGTCAGTCAAGCAATAACTTTTCGCTTACAGGAATCCGCAGTACTGGACATTATGATTGGTCAATTCAGTTAATTCAAAATAACATATCTATTAGTAATTCAAGAAGGTACCTTTTGTCTTTTGAGGCATCTTCGACAGTTCCAAGGAAGATAGGAATTGATATTATTGATCCTGTATCTTATAGAAAGTACTTTAGTGAAATTCAAAATATAGATACCTCAAAGAAAAGGTATGAATTTGAATTTGTAATAAACACTGATTCAGATTTATCTTGTCAATTGACTTTTAATATGGGAAAAGTGGAAGAAGAAATAAATGAATATCATGAAATTATGTTAGATAGAATTAGCCTTAAGGTAATAGAAGATGTAGCTAATGATACAGTTGGTATATCGACTAATATAAATTTGTCAAGGAGTTTAGAGTCAACACAGTTTGAGTTTGGAGAAGTAAGTAATATGATGGTTTCCCAGTATGGAAGTATGACTATTCCAGGAAAAATAGAAGCACCTAGGGAAATTGTATTGGTTATAGATAATAGCGGAAGTTACTATTCTTATGCACAGGACATAGTTTCACCTTTTGACTATGGTATTTATGCAAGTGAAAATCTTCACTTTCAGGGCAACAATGCTTATATAAATGGTAGTACCTATGCGAAAAATTTTAGCAACATTACACAACAAATTACCATTACTGGAACATGTGCGGCATTTAACCACTATATAGCTGGTAATTATAGTATTGGAGATATTAAGACCGTTTCTGCTCCTGTTGAGATGCCATATTTTCACACAAATTTAATTAGTCAAGCTAATGCAAACGCACGTATTTATGATCCTGTAAATTTTCCACCTAATGTTAGTGTACCAATGCCAGGACAGCCTGGAGTACATATAAGATATGAGCCAGCACAAGATGTTTTTAGAATAACAGCTGACGCTAGCAGTACTTTTGTAATTGATTCTTCTATGTATTTTAAGGCAAATTTGATTATATCATTAAACAATGTTAACAATATTAGTGATGGATTTTTAGTTGCTGATGGTGATATAATTATACAGGGACACCAATTAAATCCTTCTGGTCCTAATGATAAACTTTTTGTTTATTCAATTGAAGGTAATATAAGATTTCAGACATCTTTTTCTAGTTTAAATGGTATTGCATATGCGCCAGGAAGTCCTTTGGTTCCAGATAGCGGGAAAATAATCTTTCAAGGCATTGACAACACAATAAATGGAAGCCTTGCAGCAAAAAACTTTAGTTTTGAAGCCTCTGATACAACTTTCAATTATGGCATTGTAGGTATTGAAGAAATAATAAATGAATACTTTCAAAGCTCAAACTATCTTGATCAAATTAAAAAAGAAGCAAAGGTATTTGTAGATAGATTTTCAGGTACAAAAACTAAGATAGGAATAGTTCAGTATTCAGAATCTGCTAACAATAATGATTTTTTAATGTATGACTTATCAGTTGATGAAAACGCTGATGTGGTAAAAAATATAGTTGAAGAAATTTTACCTCTGTGTAGTGAACTTAGTAATATGGGTGATGCTTTAAGGAGAGCAAACTATCTTCTAACTAATTCTATAGAAGAATATTGTTCTAAATATATGGTTGTTTTTTCGGGCTCAGCTCCAAACAAATGGACAAGTAATGATATTGAAGGCACAATTCCTAAAACTGATGATGGAAGTGCTATATATATTGCTGGAGATGGTGCAGAAGATGCAGATGGAACCTCTTTAGAATATGCAAAAACTATAGGTAACATTATTATGAATCGAAATATTAGCTCCTATTTTATTGATTTTTCAGCGGGAGACATTGACTCACAGTTAGAAGAAATTGCTGTAGCTAGCGGATCAAAGAAAATAACTGGAAAAGAGAAACATTTTTATAAAGCGGATTCAATATCGGAAATAAAAGATATTTTTGACATTGTATACTTAGATACTATATATAATCTAATATTAAATGGTGTTAAATACGAAGCGGTTTTGCCAGAAGGTGTTATAGTAGTTGAAGTTCCAGAAGGAATGAATATAGAATATATTGAAACAGAAGGGGAAAGAAGACATAAAGTAGTAGGCGCAATTGACAACATTTCAGTTATATTTAACGGTAGTGAATATACAATTAGTTCATTTAGTTTTGATCTTAAAGTTAGATTTTCAAAACCTGGTGAAATAGTTTTCGTAGGAACAGACGAAATGTTTAAGTATATAATCAACTATGAAGATATTAATGGAAACACTGTTACTCAAACAGTTACGGAACATTTTGAAGATATTGTAGTAAATGTAAATATGATTATTGACATAGGTTAAATCATATAATAAAAAGCTCGGGGCATCGAGCCCCGACCTTTTACCAAAAACTTAAGTTTAGCTGTTTAGAGCCTGTAAAGATTCCTCGGCGTTTTAAGTTATTGACCTTATGGTATATTATAGTGTATAATAAATATATAATACTTTAGTAAGTTTATAATTGAATAAATATCATTTGAGTACTTCCTTAGAACAACATCAATATGTTTTCAGTAATCAATTTTCTTTACGTTATACTCTTCGTTGTAGCTTAAATTTGAAATATTTTGTTTTTGTTTTTTAGTTTAAGGAGGTACATTTATGTTTAATAATGTTTTCTATTCGCTACTTTCAAAGCTAGTCTTATCGTGTTTATTGGTGTGTTCTTTTTTAAATTTTTCTTTAATTGACAATGCCTATGCAACCAATTTGAATAACATAAAGATAGAATTCTATTCTAATAACAATCAAATTAATACTGGAAGCATTAGTGTTAATTTCAGAGTTACTAATACAGGTTCTTCAGGAATTAATTTGTCGCACATAAAGTTTAGATATTACTTTACAGATGATGGTGTGTCTCCTTTGTCACTTTCAATAGATTATGCTGCCAATAACCATAATGGCATAAATAGTCTTGTAAACTATTCATTTAATTCTGTTAGTTTACCAAATGCCAATAAGTATTTAGAGATTGGGTTTAATTCAGGAACCCTTCTACCTAATACTTCTGCACTTGTCCAGTCGAGAATTCATCATATAAATTATAGCCAAAACTTTAATCAAAGCAATGACTATTCATTTGGCTCAACAAATTCTAATTTTGGAGAGTGGAATAAAGTTACAGGTTACTTTAATGGTGTTTTAATAAGTGGCATAGAACCAGGAGAATCAACCCCAACAGCAACCCCAGCAGCAACCCCAACAGCAACCCCAACACCAACACCTACACCTACACCTACACCCATACCCACGCCAACACCTGTACCAACTTCCCATGAACTAGGTGAAGTAGAATTTCATGCGGAGATTAATTTAAAAAAGATTGCTGATGAAGTTATTGAATTTGGTTCTTATAGTGATGTAAAAATAATAAAGGATGCTAGATTATCAGTACCAGGTAAAATAGATGTTCCAAAAGAAGTTGTCCTTTTACTTGATAATTCAGGTGTTTTTAGTTCATATACAGAAGTAATGAGGACTCCTTTTGATTATGGTATTTTTGCAAGTGATAATCTTCACTTTCAAGGTGGAAATGTTTATGTAAATGGTAGTACATATGGTTGGAATACTAGTAGCATTGCTTCAAATCTTACCATTACAGGTACTTGTTCTACATCTTCAGACCAAGAAATAAAGGGTGGAGTGGCTAACATTGGTAATTTAGAGTTAATTGATACTCCTCTAGAAATGCCATATTTTGATACCCTTTTAAAAATTGAGGCTTATGCAAACTCAAGGGTTTATGATTCCTCAAGTTTTATTCCTCATGGAGTTAGTGTTCCAATGCCAGGTCAGCCTGATTTACATATAAGATATGAGTCTGAAAATGATTTATTTGTTATAACAGCAAATGAAGGTGGAACATTTTTGATTGATTCTACAATGTATTTTAAAGGAAATGTCTTAATAACACTTAATAACATAAATAATACAAGTGAAGGTTTTATTGTTGCTGATGGAGATATTACATTACAAGGCCACAATATTTCTCCAACAGGGCCAAATGAGAAACTATATCTCTATTCAATAGGTGGGGATATATTATTTCAAACTTCTGACTCACATTTAAATGGTATTGCATATGCCCCAGGAAGTCCATTGGATCCAGATAATAGTGGTAATATTATATTTTTGGGTAATGGTAACACTGTTAATGGAAGTCTAGTAGCAAAAAACTTTAGATTTATGGCAGGAACTTTTAATTTTAATTATGGAGTCGAGGGATTAGAGGCTATTAAAACCAAGTATTTTCAAGCATCAAGCTACATAAATCTTATAAAGGAAACAGCAAAAGGGTTTGTAGATAATTTTGCAGGTACCAAGACAAAAATGGGAATAATTCAATACTCTGATAGTGCTAATGACAATGATTTTACTTTGTATGACTTATCAGTAAATACCAATGTAAATTTATTAAAGAATAAAATTGATAATATATCAACACAAAGCAATGGATTTAGCAATATGGGAGATGGTTTGAGAAGGGGAAATTATCTTTTAAATAATCCTTCATTAACTGATCCTAATTCTATTAAATATCTGGTTGTTCTTACTGGTTCAGCTCCTAATAAATGGACGAGTAATGATGCAAATGGTACCATTCCAAAAACAAGCGATGGAAATGCAGTTCATGTTATGGGAGACGGTGCTTCTGATAGTGATGGTAGTTCACTTGAGTATGCTAAGATTATTGGTAATGAGATAAAAAACAGTAGTATTCAGCCTATTTTCATTGAATTTGCTGATGATGAAAATGTAGAAACTAAGATTGAGTCAATTGCAGTAGCTAGTGGTGCTAGTGCTTTACCTTCATCTGAAGTTCACTATTATAAAGTTGAATCAATTAATGAACTTTCAAATATATTTGAAGATGTATACTTAGAATTAATAAGTAATTTAGTTCTAAATGGTGTTGAGTATGAAGAATTATTACCAGAAGGTATTTTTATAGCTGAAGTATTAGATGGAATGGAAATTGAATTTATAGAGATTGACGGAGAGAGAAGACAGAAGATTAGGAGAATTATTAATGGCTTAGGCCTTAGATTTGATGGAAATAACTACATTTTAGATACAATTGATTTTGATATTAATGTTAGATATGTGACGGCTGGAGAAGTTCTTTTTAAAGGGACTGATGGAGAAATCAGATATAAAGTAAACTATACTGATATACTTGGCGTAACTTATGAAGAAATGATAGTAGAACACTTCGATGATGTTACAGTAAATGTAAAGTTAACGGCAGATATATTCTAAAGATCTTTATAAAATAGCATAAAGAACTTTTAAAGCACAGCTAAGGAATGTCTGAAATTAACATCTTAGTATCTTTGAATTAACAGAGCTTTGGCTAGTTTTCTTGAATAACAAAAATTTTCGTTATTTAAATCATCAAAAAAGTGGGGGTTGATTATGAAAAGAATAGTAGCAATATTTGTATTTCTAGTTGTACTTGCTGTACCATTTTGTTTAGATCAAAATAATAAGGGGGTTCAAGCATCGTCAGATGGCATAAGTGTTAGATTAAATCAATCAAAACTAAATTTCGATGTTAATCCCTATATTAAAAATGGCAGAACAATGGTTCCTTTTAGGATGATATTTGAGGCGATGAAATTGGAAGTTAGCTGGAATGGTTCAAATAGAACAGTTATTGCAAGTAACGACACAACAGAGATTAAAATTGCAATAGGTCAAAATCATGCTTTTGTAAATGGATTTAGAATTGAACTTGATGTAGCAGCTGAAATTGTAAATGGAAGAACTTTCGTACCATTGAGATTTGTGGCGGAAAATTCCGGAGCTGAAGTTATATGGTATGGAGATACAAGAACAGTTGATATTACATATGTATTTGAAAAATTTAGACTAAAAGATAAAGCACGTTTTAGAGATTTAGAATTTTCAATAGATGGAGTGGAAGTAACTAATGAAGGCAGAGTTGTAACAATAAATGGCATAATCAATCAACCAGACAAAGTTATGGTGATAGAAGTTTATAATCGTTCAAAAAGGATTGCTAGTGGGTTTACTAATATGGCAGGAAAGGAGGGAGATAAGTATATTTTTGAATCAATAATCTTTGCATCTCTTGATTTTCAACCTAAATACATTGTTGTAAAGACATTTAATGAAGATAAAAAACTTGTAAAAATTGCTGAGTATATATTATGATTTTATTTAATTAAGCTCCATATTTTTAGATTAAAATATGGAGCAAGGTTTTTGAAGGAGGATAAGTGTTAGATGAAAAAAAGTTTTACAAAAGTATTTTTAATTTATTTTCTTATTTTTGGAGTAACAATGCAGTTTAGTTTTAACTTAGGATTTATGAAATTAAATGAAGCATATGCAAGTGATGAAGTGGAAATTATAAGAAATGGTAGTTTTAGTCATGGGTCTTTAGAATGGCCTCTATTTGTTGATTGGGCTGCAGGTGCTAGTGCTTATAATGTTGTTAGTACTGATAGTGAAGGCAATAGTATTTCAAGAACAGGAATCTCTAATACTGGAGCTAATGATTGGTCTATTAAGTTATTACAAAACGATTTATCACTTATAAATTCTAAGAAGTACAGATTGTCATTTGACGCATGGTGTACAATTTCAAGAAATATTAAAGTTGAGATAAGACAAGGCACAAACTATACAAGGTACTTTGAAAGGATACTTAGTGTAGGAACTTCAAGTGTAAGTTATTCATTTGAATTTGTTATGAATAATCCCACCGACTTATCAAGCCAGCTGGCATTGAATTTTGGACAAGTTGGAGTTGCCCATAATCAGTATCATGAAATATTTATTGATAATGTAAGTTTGGTCATGATAGAAGATTATGCACCAACACCAACCGTTAATCCAACACCAACTGTTGAACCAACACCAACGGATGGTCCTTTTCCACCTTGGAATTCGCCATGGCCAACACATACACCTGTTCCAACTCCAGAGAGTACTTCAGATAATGATATTATAACCAATATTAATTTATTAAGAGAAACTGAAAGTCATATAGATTTAGGAAAGACAGTTGATGTTGAGTTTATACAGGAAGGTGATTTATTAGTTGAGGGAACAATTGAGGCACCAAAGGAAATTGTAATGGTTATAGACAATTCGGGATCATTTAATTCATATATGACAAATGTTCCATGGCCACTTGATTTTGGAATATATGCAGAAAATACTTTGTCTATAGAAGGCTATCAAATAAATGTAAATGGAAGCACTTATGCTAAAAACTTTAGGAGTACTTCAAATAGTCTTACTATAACAGGAACCTGTTCATCTTTTTCTACTCATATAACAAGTCCTATAATTAATGTAGGTAAATTCGAAAATATAAGTACTCCTGTGGAGATGCCGTATTTTGACTTTGCCTTAAAAATGGATGCTATTGCAAATTCTCAGGTTTTTGATCCAAATGATTTTCCACATAACGTAGATGTAGATATGCCTGGACAAAATGGTATTAAGATAAGATATGTATCCTCTCGTGACCGTTTTGAAGTAACGTCGGGTTTTAACCAAACTTTTTATATGGATTCTTCAATGTATTTCATGGCAAACCTTTTAGTTTCTTTACCTAGGATAAACAATATAAATGATGGCTTTTTACTGGCAGATGGTGATATTATTGTTCAAGGTAACTATTTGCGGCCTGAAGGGCCAGAAGATAAGTTATTTCTATATTCTATAGGTGGAGATATTAATTTTGAGACAACACATTCAGAAATTAATGGGATTGCTTATGCACCAGGAAATCCTAATAATCCTGGTGTGGGTGGACAAATTACATTTTTAGGTAGCAACAACACTGTTAATGGGAGTCTAGCAGCTCAAAATTTTAGCTTTACTGCACATGAGTTATTGGTTAATAACACAATTGGACAGTTTGAAGGGATTAAGACAGAATATTTTCAGGGAATGAATTATTTAGAGGCAATTAAGAGAGCAGCTAAAGAATTTGTAGATAGATTTGCAGGTACAAAAACTAAAATAGGCATAATACAATACTCTGAAAGTGCAAATGATAATGATTTTATATTATATGATTTATCAGTTGCTGAAAACGTAGAAATACTAAAGAATAACATTGACTTAATTACATCCCCTGGAAATGGATTTAGTAATATCGGGGATGGCATGAGGAGAGCTAATTACCTTTTAAATGATCCTATACAGACATCATTACACGCGGCTAAGTATATGCTTGTCCTTACTGGTTCTGTAGCAAACAAGTGGACAGGTACAAATACTGTAGGAAGTGATATGAAGTTAAATGATGGGAATGCAATCCATTTGAAAGGAGATGGAAATTCAGACAGTGATGGACTCTCTTTAGATTATGCAGTTGCAGTTGGAAATATTATAAAACATGGAAGTATTACTCCTGTATTTATTGATTTTTCTCCCGACGATTATGATATTGAAGATAAAATTGATCAAATTGCTTTATCTAGTGGAGCTGGATTTGTAAATTCTACAGGAAAACATTTTTATAAAGCAGATTCCATTTCACAGCTTTCGGGAATATATGATAATATTTATTTAACTGCAATTTTTAATACAAGTTTAAATGGTGTATTCTTTGAAAAGGTATTTCCGGAAGAAGTTATCGTTGTTGAAGTTCCAAATAATATGAATTTAGAGACAGTTGTTGTTGATGATAAAACAAGGTATAAGTTAACAGGAATGATTAATAATATTTCTCTTAATTTTGATGGATCTAAATATGTTTTAAGTAATTACGGATTTAATGTAAGAGTAAGGTATACTAATATTGGTGAAATAGTCTATAGAGGTACAAATGCAAAAATGACTTATACTATAAACTATATAGATGAAAATGGTATAGAACATTTAGATACAATTGAACAATATTTTAATGATAAAGTTGTAAATGTTTTAATGGAAATAGACATAAGTTAATAGAGATTTGATCTTATTGTAAAAATCTTCAGGTGGAGAAGAGTCTCCACTTGAAGTCCTAGTGTTTAACTTTAGCTAAACCAGTTGGTTTAGTCTTTTTCTTTGCACCAAGAATTCTAAAATATCCGCTATCTCTACAGATAGCGGATACATATTACAACTAAAATGTATTAAGCATCCTTAAAACATTGTCATTTAATTTTATATTTTTTTAATCTATTATCTAGCTCTATCACCAGTTTTTCTAAGTCAGAAGAAGACTCTTTCATTTCTTCAATATACTTTAACTCGTTTTCAGTAATTGCTGCAACTTCCTGAGTAGAAGCAGCAGTTTGTTGTGATACTGAGGAAATGTGATCAATAGAAGATATAACTTCATTTTTAACATCTAACATTTTAGTTACAGATTGATTGATTTCATTGTTTTTTTGAACTAGTAAACAAATTGCATTAGCAATATCATTAAAAGCTTTATCAGTTTTTGCAACAGCAGAATTTTGATCATCAGAAACTTTTTTTAGTGTTTCCATTGAAGTAATTGCCAGTTTTGATTCTTGTTCAATGCTTTCAGTAAGGCTGTTTATTTCCTCAGTGGCTTTTCTGCTTTGATCTGCAAGTTTTCTAACTTCTTCAGCAACAACAGCAAAACCCTTACCAGCGTCTCCAGCTCTAGCAGCTTCTATGGCTGCATTTAGTGCCAAAAGATTTGTTTGTTCTGCAATTGTTTCAATTGACTCAACAAAAAGGCTTATATCCTTGGTTTTGTTAGTTAGTTTTTCCATTACTGAAAATATCTCTTCGGAGGAATTGTAAGTAACTTTTGATTTTTCATGCAATACGCTTACCGACTGTATACCTATAGAATTTAAGTTGTTAATACTGTTTGTTTCCTTAGATATATCTTTGTAGCTTTCAAAAACAAAATTGATTTGTTCGGACAATTTATCTACAATTCTAACGCCTAACTGAGCTTCTTCGGCTTGAGATGATGCTCCTTTAGCTATATCGTCTGTAGTTTTTGACATTTCATAAATTGATTGCAACGTTTTTTCAGAAATTGAGGATACTTTTTTAGTTGATTCAACAATAGAATTTGATAATGTAAAAAAGCTTTCAATGAGATTTCTAGTATCAATAACTATAGAATTCATAAATGAAGTCATTTCATCAGTATAATTAGTATAATTGGTAGATGATATAGTGTTTTCTAATAATTCTGAGTAATCTCCTTGATTAAACTTTTCTAATTTTGAATTCATATTATTAAGAATAATTTTAAAAATTTTTATGGTCGCTCTGTTTATAATAAATGCAATTATAAGACATACACCTGCACCTGTTATAAAAGACTGAGGTATGCCTGACATTCTGTAAGTAAAAAACCCATTGAATATTGCAATAATAAATACAATGAGATAAGCTAAGCTTAAAGAATTTATATGTTTTACAATACCTTTAACAGAAACTTTCATATAAAAACCTCCATTCCATTCCTTGCAGGAATGCTTAAAATATATAGTTTAAAGTTAAAAATTATAAAAAATTCAGTATATTTTAAAAAACACAAAATAAAATGTTGTGGTAAAATAATCAAGAAACATCTTAAATATGATCATTTTAGAAATGACAGTCTTAAAAGTTATCATTAGAAAAGCTAATATGTATATATATTCTATATTGCATTAAAATATCCTGCAAAAATTTTTTCGATTTTTTAAAATACTTTTTACAAAATGCTAGAATCACGTAAGAAAAATTGCTAGAATATATACAGGACAAATATAATTAAGGAATGTCTGAATTTGTAGTGGAAGTTATACTATCAGCGTTCCTATATGTTCTAGAGTACGTCTTAAGTAGAGTGAAAAAGCTAGTCAGACGATTAGTGGAGTTAGATGATCTATAAAGGAGACAGGAGTGTTATAAATGGCACAACAGTATGATATGCCTCTTAAAGAACTAGAAAAGTATAAACCACATTTAACAAGACATTCAGATTTCGAGGATTTTTGGGAGAAGAGTTTAAAAAAACTTGAAAGTATATCAAGAGAATATAGTCTTATTCCATATGATTATCCTGTAAAGGGAGTAGAGGTATATCAAATATCATATTCGGGATTTGAAAATGCAAATATTGATGGATGGCTGGCAATTCCAAAGGGAGTTAAGAATTGTCCAGGCATTGTAATGTTCCACGGATATAACTGGGCCTTTGATGGTAATCTTCATAATGTGGTTGACTTTGCATTAAAGGGCTATGCAACAATGCATGTGCTTGTTAGAGGTCAACAGGGTAAGAGTGTGGACAACATAATTTCAATGTCGGGGTTTACTGCTGGATGGATAACTAAAGGCATTTTAGACCCAGAGGAGTACTATTATAGAGCGGTATATTTAGATGGGGTTCGAGCAGTAGAAGTTCTTGCATCACTAGATTTTGTTGATAACACAAAAATTGGAGTTGTGGGTGGAAGTCAGGGAGGAGCAATTGCCTTAGCTGTTGCAGCTCTTTCAAATATCCCAAAAGTTACCGCAGTGGAGTATCCGTTTTTGTCAAATTTTGAAAGAGCAATTGAAGTTGTACCTAAAGGACCTTATCTTGAGATAATAGACTACTTTAGAAGAAACAGTAATGTTGAAATAGAAGAAAAGGCTAAAAACACACTTTCTTATTTTGACATTATGAATTTATCACCTTTGATTAAATGTCATACATGGATGTGTGTAGGCCTTGTAGATGAAATAACACCACCTTCTACAGTTTTTGCTACTTATAACCATCTTGAATGTTCAAAAGAAATATCAGTATTTAAGTACTTTGGACATGAGTATATACCAGGAGCTGTAGAACCAAAACTTAAATGCTTAATGAATATTTTACAGATGTAAAAATAGAATGCACCCAGTTGTTTTTTAATTCTTGACATGTGATGCATTTGTTAGTATAATATTCTCTGTCGGTTTATGAGGTGACATTATGAAAATTGATATAAGCAGTATATTAAAAATTGATGACGCCCTATTAAATATTGAGCTAAAAGAGGATATGAAGTTTTTAGACGGCATATCTGAGGACGTTGAATTTGAACAACCAGTTAGTGTTAAAGGAAATATTGTAAATATGGGTAGTGTTTTAAAACTAACAGGTGAGCTTGAAGTTTCATATAATACGAAGTGCTCAAGATGTTTAAATGATGTTAATACTAAGCTTAATGTACAATTAAGAGAAGATTTTTTTGAAGAAGGGCAAAATGCAGAAGGAGCTTATACATATGCAGGCAGATATGTTGAGCTTGAAAAAGTTATAAAAGACAATATTATATTAAACCTTCCAGCAAGGCAAGTTTGTAGAGATAATTGCAAGGGGCTTTGTCCGGGATGTGGAATTGATTTAAATGAAAAAACTTGTGAGTGTAAATTTAAGGAATCAGATCCCCGATTGGAAGCTTTAAAAAACTTTTTTGATAATTAAGTAATAATTAATTAATGTACAAGTGCCTATTGTATGATTATGAGGAGGTGTAATAAATGGCAGTACCAAAGCGTAAATGGTCTAAAGCCAGAACGGGAAAAAGAAGGTCTCAATGGAAATTATCAGCACCTAGTTTGATAGAATGTCCCCATTGTCACCAGTTAAAGTTACTTCATCGAGTATGTAAAGAGTGTGGTCACTACACTGTAAAACGTAAAGGTGAAAAGAAATCAATTGAGGTTATTAAGGTAGAAGAATAGAAAGAAAGCGGCAGACAAAACTGCTGCTTTTTTCTTGATATTTTAGAAGGAGGCTTTATTTTGAAAGAAAAATCTGTACTCATAAAAAGAGTTTTGCCTCAGAGCATAGCAGAAGATGCTGGAATTGAAGAGGGAGATAAGATATTATCTATAAATGGAGATATAGTTATGGATATTTTTGAATACAGATTTCTAACAACTAATGCCAACCTTCTTATAGAGATAGAGAAAGCTGATGGTGAGATTTGGGAAATTGAAATTGAAAAGGATGAATATGAGGATATAGGCATTGAGTTTGAAGATTTGATGCTTGATGATCCTAAAAGCTGCAAAAACAAATGTGTATTTTGTTTTATTGACCAAATGCCACAGGGAATGAGAGATACCCTATATTTTAAGGATGATGACACAAGACTTTCTTTTTTTATGGGAAATTATGTTACATTAACAAATATAGATTATAATGATATAGATAGAATTATTAAATATAGAATGTCACCTATTAATGTTTCGGTACATACAACAAACCCTGAGTTAAGAGTATTTATGCTAAAGAATAAATCATCAGGAGATATATTAGATAAAATAAAAGCATTGGTACAGGGGGGCATAACAGTTAATTGTCAGATAGTTTTATGTAGGGAAATAAATGATGGCAAGGAATTAGATAATACAATAACTGCTCTGTCAGAATTGTATCCAAATTTAAATAGTATTTCAGTTGTTCCTGTTGGGATTACCCAATATAGGGAAAACTTGCATATGTTAAAACCCTATGATAAGAATTCGGCAATTGAAGTTATAAAACAGGTTGAAAATTTACAGTTAAGCTTTTTAAAAAAATATCAGTCAAGAATTGTTTATCTGGCAGATGAGTTTTATATTATGTCAGATTTTGATGTTCCCAAATATGAAAGTTATGAGGATTTTCCCCAGATTGAAAATGGAGTGGGACTTATAGCGTTAATGATAAATGAATTTGAAAATTACATAAGAGAAATCAATATTGATTTAAATGTTAAAAGAAGGGTGAGTATTGCTACAGGAGTATCATCTTATAAGTATATAAAGCAAATGGCAAATACCCTTGAAAATAAATATAAAAATCTAAATGTAATTGTATATAAAATAAAAAACAATTTTTTTGGAGAAAATGTAACTGTAACAGGTCTTGTTACAGGTGGAGATATTATAAATCAACTAAGTGGAGAAGTTTTAGGTGAGCAGCTTTTAATATCAAGATCTATGCTAAAGGCAGACCAAGATTTGTTTCTTGACGACTATGATTTAAACACCCTTGAAGAGAAACTAGGTGTTAGTATTATGGTTGTTCAAAATAACGGAAAAGACTTTGTAGATAAAGTACTTGGAGTGATATAAAAAAGAGGAGGAAAATAAGTTGTCAAAACCAATTGTAGCAATTGTGGGAAGACCAAACGTGGGTAAATCTACTTTCTTTAATTATTTGGCAGGAAAAAGGATATCTATAGTTGAAGATACACCTGGGGTAACCAGAGACCGTATATATACTGAGATTGAGTGGAGAAACAGGCAATTTACCCTAATAGATACAGGTGGAATAGAACCTTATTCTCAAGATAAGATTATGCAACAGATGAAAAGGCAAGCTGAGATAGCAATAGAAACTGCCGATGTCATCTTGTTTTTGGTGGATTTAAAAGATGGTGTTACTTCATCAGATAAGGAAGTAGCTTCAATGCTCAGAAAGACCCATAAGCCTGTAATATTAGTAGTTAATAAGGTTGATAGAGTGGGAGAGCCTCCTCCGGGGGTGTATGAGTTTTATAATTTAGGACTTGGGGATATTATGACTGTATCCTCAGTTCATGGATTGGGCATGGGGGATTTGTTAGATGAGGTATACAACCATTTTCCAGATGAAAATGAAGAAGAGTATGATGAGGATGTTATTAAGGTTGCAGTTATTGGAAAGCCTAATGTTGGCAAATCTTCTTTAGTTAACAGGATTATGGGGGAAGAAAGGGTTATTGTTAGTGATATTCCAGGTACCACCAGAGATGCCATAGATACATACATAGAAAATGAAGATGGTAAATTTGTGTTTATTGATACTGCTGGAATAAGAAGACAAAGCAAAATTCATGAAAACATAGAGAGATACAGTACAATAAGATCTTGGACTGCTATTGAAAGAGCAGATGTGTGTGTCATAATGATAGATGCTAAAGAAGGAGTTACAGAGCAGGATACTAAGATAGCTGGATATGCTCATGAACAGGGAAAGGCGTCAATAATTATAGTGAATAAGTGGGACTTAGTTGAAAAAGAAACAGGAACTTTAGAAGAATATCGTAACAGAGTTCACGAGAAACTAGGTTTTATGTTGTATACACCTGTTTTGTTTATATCAGCTAAAACAGGTCAAAGGATAAATAAGTTATATGATCTTATTAAATTTGTTTCTGAACAGTCAGCACTAAGAATTTCAACAGGGGTGTTAAATGATCTTCTTAACGAAGCAGTTTCAATGGTGCAGCCCCCTTCAGATAAGGGAAAAAGATTAAAGATATATTATATGACTCAAGCATCAGTTAAGCCTCCAACTTTTGTACTTTTTATTAATGATATAGAGCTAATGCACTACTCCTATGAAAGATATCTAGAAAATCAACTTAGGAAGAGCTTTGGTTTTGAGGGAACTCCTTTAAGATTTATTTTAAGGCAGAGGAATAAGGAGTGATTTAATTTGGAAATACTGGTTTTAATGATTTTAGTAGTCTTTTTGATTGGATATCTATTAGGAAGCATAAATACATCTTTAGTTGTTGGTAAGTTTTATGGAGTTGATGTAAGAAAACATGGAAGTGGAAATGCTGGAATGACAAATACACTCAGAACCATTGGTAAGATGCCAGCTGTATTTGTTATTGTAGGAGATATATTAAAAGGAATATTAGCATGTATCATTGGATATTACATATTGAGAAATTTTCAAACAATTGAAGGACTTGGAACTATGGTTGCGGGTTTAGGTGCAATAATCGGACATAACTGGCCGCTTTATTTTGGATTTAAAGGTGGAAAAGGTGTTCTTACAACATTTGCAGTAATTATGATGATGCAGCCTTATGTAGGGCTTATGCTTTTGGCGGTTTTTGTTATAATATTACTTATAACTAAATATGTATCATTGGGATCAATTATTGCAGCAGGATTATTTCCTATTATTTCAATCATTATTGGAAAAGGGGTTGTTTTTTCTGTTTTTGCAGCTATAATCGGTATATTAGTTATAATAAGACATGTTAAAAATATTGAGAGGCTTATAAGTAAAACAGAGTCTAAGTTTGGATCTAAAAAGGCATAATGGGGGCTTAGGAGGTGTTTTTAAATGCAACAAACAATATCAATGATAGGTGCAGGAAGTTGGGGGACGGCACTTGCAATACTTTTAGCCAGATCAGGTCATAGAGTAAAAATGTGGTCATGTTTTGAAGATGAAATAAATATGATTAATGATTTAAAAGAACATACGGCAAAATTACCTGGGATATCAATTCCACAAGGGATTTGGTGTACACAGGATATAGAAGAATGTATGAGTGATTCAAGTACTGTTGTAATGGTTGTTCCTTCCCATACAATAAGAAATAATGCAAAACTTATATCCCGTTATATAAAGGATAACACTATTATAGTAAGCTGTTCTAAAGGAATTGAAACACAGACGGGGTTAAGGTTGTCCCAGGTTATAAATCAGGAAATACCTAAAGCAAGGATTGTTGCTTTATCAGGGCCAAGTCATGCGGAAGAGGTGGCAAAAGCCATACCTACTACTATTGTTTCAGCATCAGAAGATATCAAGGCAGCAGAATATGTTCAGGATTTATTTATGACACCTGAATTTAGGGTATATACTAATCCTGATATAATAGGTGTAGAAATAGGAGGAGCACTAAAAAATGTTATTGCATTGTGTGCTGGAATTTCTGATGGCCTGGGGTTTGGAGATAATACAAAGGCAGCCTTAATGACCAGAGGTCTAACTGAGATATCAAGACTTGGTATTTCAATGGGGGCAAACCCTCAGACATTTGCAGGGCTTTCTGGAATAGGAGATCTTATAGTTACATGTACTAGTATTCACAGTAGAAACAGAAGAGCTGGTATACTAATAGGTCAGGGTAAATCTCCTGATGCTGCAATGAATGAAGTAAAAATGGTTGTAGAGGGAGTAACTACAACAGAGGCGGCATATAAACTGGCTGTAAAGAAAAATGTTTTAATGCCAATTACATTTGAGGCATATGAGGTTTTGTTTAAAGGAAAGATTGCCAAAGATGCAGTTAGCGATTTAATGATGCGAAATAAAAAAGACGAGGTAGATGGATTTTTTTAATAATTTGGTGTCAAATGGTTCGTGTGAAATAGAAGTAATATTTCAGCTAATGTTTAGCTAAATCTAAACATTGAGGCTTTAGGTGGAGTTTTAGAATAGGATAAATGCCTTATTTGATGCCAATAAGATCCTGTGAGAAGTAGAAGTAGTGTTTAAGTATATTAGGAGCACATAAAGTGTTATCCTATTTTTTTTGTCCTTTTTGTAATAATGAGGTGATATGTAAAATATATTTATATTGGTACTGGTACATAAAATCTATAGTCTAGCTTTAGATGTTTGATGAGTAAATTTTAAAAATTGCTTTTAGATTAAAGTGGAAATCAGCTGGCTTTTTATAGGTTTTAACAAATAAGAGTAAGGAGGGTTTTCGTTGGAAAAGTATAATATATACCAGCAAATATCGGAAAGAACGCAGGGGGATATATATATTGGTGTTGTAGGTCCTGTTAGGACAGGAAAGTCCACATTTATTAAAAGATTTATGGACTTGTTGGTTATACCTAATATTGAAAATGAATATTCAAAGGAAAGATCAAAAGATGAGCTTCCACAAAGTGCTTCAGGGCGGACTATAATGACAACAGAGCCAAAGTTTGTTCCAAACGAAGCAGTTGAGATTTCAGTTGATGAAAATGTAAAGTTTAAAGTAAGATTGGTTGATTGTGTAGGTTATATGGTTAAAGGTGCATTAGGGCATATGGAAAATGATTCTCCAAGGATGGTTTCAACACCCTGGTTTGAACACCAGATACCCTTCGTAGAAGCTGCTGAAATTGGCACTAAAAAAGTAATAAACGATCACTCAACTATTGGCCTTGTCATAACAACAGATGGAAGTATAACTGATATTGATAGGGAAGACTATGTTGAGGCGGAGGAAAGGGTAATAAATGAACTTAAGGAGATAAACAAGCCCTTTGTTGTTCTTCTAAATTCAATTAATCCGCTAGATAATGAAACAGAAAAATTAAGACAGGAATTAGAGCAAAAATATGGTATTCCGGTTGCAGGAGTTAACTGTGCTCAGCTTAGAATTGAAGATTTAAACAATATAATGGAAAAAGTATTGCTTGAGTTTCCAATAAGAGAAATTGGGGTTAATATTCCAAAATGGATGGAATCCTTAGAAGATGACTATTGGCTAAAGTGTGATATGATAAGTGCCATTAGAGATGTATTCACAGGTATTTGCAAAATACGTGAAATAAAAGGAATCATGAGTAAATTTGAAGAATATGAATTTATAAAAAAGGCGTATATTGATAATATAGATTTAGGGATTGGGAATGCGCTAGTTGAGGTTAATGTTCAGGATGGACTGTTTTATCGTGTGCTAAGTGAATTGACTGATATTGAAATTAGCGGGGATCACAAACTTATCAGTCTAATGAGAGAATTGGCTGTAGTCAAAAAGGAATATGACAAAATCCGATTTGCACTTCATGAAGTAAAACTTAAAGGTTATGGCATAGTTACACCTCAAATTAATGAATTATCTTTAGAAGAACCTGAAATTATAAAGCAAGGCAGCAGGTTTGGAGTTAAGTTAAGGGCAAGTGCTCCATCCATTCATATGATAAGAGCAGATATTGAAACAGAAATAGCTCCTTTAGTAGGAACAGAAAAGCAGTCTGAAGAACTGGTTAACTATCTACTTAAAGAGTTTGAAGGTGAACCAGAAAAACTATGGCAGTCAAATATATTTGGTAAATCATTGCATGAACTTGTAAGTGAAGGTCTACAGAATAAGCTAGGAAGAATGCCTGAAGATGCACAACTGAAACTTCAGGAAACTCTTCAAAAGATAATTAATGAAGGAAGTGGAGGGCTTATCTGTATTATTCTTTAGGTGTAGCCTAAATGTGACTTTCGCTACAAATAGAAAAAATATAACAGGCATTGACATATTGCATTATCTAGAATATGTCAGTGCCTTTTTCAAATTATAAGAACTTATAAAAAAAAGATTATTACTATACTACAAAGAAAAATCACCCTTTGTAATATAAAGAAGTGTCCTTAGAATGCAATGCATTGGTGGAAGGGAACCGTCGGGGTTCTCCATTTAAATTTTCATTAAAAAATAAAAATATTAAATAGATGTGTTGCTTTTTTAAATATAAGTATATAATATTATTTATTGAACATGTAAATAATCTAAGAAAAAATAAATGGAAGAAAAGAGAAGGAGGCAGTAAAGTGATGTTCAAGAAGGCAGTTTGTATAATGATAAGTATAATTTTAATTTTAAGTTTTACAGCATGTGATAGTGATGGGCTGGACATAACTGATGATGGAGAAGTAATCGAAGTGAAACAAGATGTAACGCTAAGTGTTTGGATAATGGCTAATAGTGAGGATTCTCGGAAGGATTTTATGGATGTTATTAGGCCTTTTACCAATGCTAATCCTCATATAAAGATTGAGCCAACGGTTTTAAATTTAAATAGAGCATTTACAAAGATAACTGAGGCAGGTAAAAGTGGTGAACTTCCTGATGTTATTCAGTTAGATACTGATTGGGTAGCAGCAATTTCTTCATTGGACATGTTAGCTGATGTTAAAGAGGAAATTGATACAGACATTTTCTTAGACAATGTTTTAAATGCAAATAGAGACACATTAGTTGCTGTACCCTGGTTTGTAGAAACAAGAGCACTTTTTTACAGAAAAGATGCTTGTGAAAAAGCAGAGGTAGATCCTCAAAAGGATTTTTCAACATGGAATACCTTTAAAGAAGCGTTAAAAAAACTTAACAATATAGAAATTGATAACGAGGAACTGCCAGCACTAGGTGTGCCTGGACCAAATGACTGGAATGTGGTTAATAATTTTTCATGGTGGATTTATAGTGCAGGAGGCAATTTTTTAAACATTGATTCTTCTCGCTCTGCTTTTAATAGTGAGGCATCTCTTGAAGGAATAAAATTTTATACTGAGCTTGCAGTTGAAGGACTTATAGATAAAGCTTCACTTGGTAAAAATTCTGCAGAGATAGAAACAACTTTTATTAATGGTGGTTATGCTACTGCATTTTTAGACTCCTCAGTAATAAATAAGCTTGAAAAAAGGATAGATGAAGAAAATGAGGATGAAGAAAATGAAGATGAAGAGAATGATGAGGAATCAATTTTGACAGATAACATAGGAGTTGCAATGGTGCCAGCAGGTCCAAAAGGTAGAGCTGCTTTTTTAGGTGGAAGTTCTCTGGCTGTGTCAAAGCTATCAGAAAATAAAGAAACTGCTATTGAACTAATAAATTTTCTAGTGAGTAAGGAGGCGCAAATAGCCTATGCTAATACCACAGGGAAGATGCCTGTGTCTAAAGAGGCTTATGAGGATGCTTTTTTTAATGACCACCCTTTGCGCTCAGTTTTTAAAAGACAGATAGAATATGCAAAACCATATCCTTCGGTAATTTTATGGGGACCTATTGAGGCATGTTTGAAACAGGGTTTTGAAAGAATATGGGAAAATGTTTTAGATGAAGAAGAAAATGCATATAGCTTTAACAGAACAAAATCAATAGTTGAAGAAACACATGACTTGATTAATGTAGTTCTTGAAGCCGAATGATTTATAAGAAAAGAGGGAAATAGTTTGAAAAATACTTGATATGAGATTAAAATAATATGGAAAGGGAAAGTACTAAGGAGGATAAGAAGCTTGAATTTTGAATTAAGTATATCATATTCAATTGCTGTTTTTATAGTAGCTCTATTATCAGCTTCTGTGCTAAATTTAATAAAACAACATTATATTTTTCAGATAATAGGAGTAACATTTTTATTTGTTTTCGCTATAATGAGAACAACTTTTATGGTTAAAAGCAATGAAAATATTCTTTTTAGTCAAGTTTACTTTTCTATTTTACCTGCACTTGCTGGAATAAGTGCATGTTTTGTTGGAATGTCATTAGGTTTTTGGGTATTTCCTATGATTAGAAAGAAGTTTAAAGAATAAAATTGAGGCTATTGGAGCATATACATGAAACTTGTTATGTTTTCATGAAGTACATCTAGATCTAAGCGACCTTTTTGTGCATCATTGTATAAATCTAAATAAGCCTCAAGAGCCCTTTTGATATGAAGTTTTTTGTCAATAGGCCAGTCTTGACTTTGTTGATAGGCTTTTATATCATCTATATATGTTTTAATGATTTCTAGTTTTTTTTCGTTGGTCATGTATATTTCTCCTTATATGTTTTAATTATTATTTGGCTATAGTAATAAGATTATATTTTTTTATTTTATTTATACAAAGTAAAAATAACCATTTATATTGACGCTCATGAGCAAAAAGCTGCATTGATAATAGCTTTTAAATAAATGTGAATTTATGCTATAATTATTTTGGTGAATGTAAAAAATGTATAGATTACTGGCTCTGAGGCGCAATTAGTCAGGACTTGGGAGTTAGTATTTTATGCTCATCAAAGCTAGATGTAAAGAAAAAAGGTTTTTTTAAAAACTCTTAGAAAGTATTTAAAAGGGATAGTATAAAGAAGAGGTATTATTTATGAATGAAAAAACATTTAAAATATTAGAATTTGATAAAATAATAAAAAAGCTTGTAAGCTTGACTTCATCATGTCTAGGAGCAGAATTAGCTGAAAATTTGTTGCCATATAACGATGAAAGAAAAGTTTTTGAGCAATTAAAAGAAACTTCTGATGGAGTAAGTTTTATTGCAAGAAGAGGAAGCCCTCCTTTAGGAGGTATTTATGATATAAAAGACAGCATAAAAAGAGCTCAAATTGGATCGGTTTTAAATCCCGGAGAATTGTTAAAGATATCCGCAGTGCTAAGAACGGTCAGAAACTTAAAAAACTATGCATCAAATGACAAAATTGATACAGAGAATGACAATGTTGTAAATGAGCTTATTAGGCTTTTAGAAGCTAATAAAAGGCTAGAAGACAGAATAAATATGTCAATTGTCAGTGAAGAGGAAATAGCGGACAGTGCAAGTCCAGCACTAAATACTATTAGAAGACAGATAAGAAATGCTCAGGAATCTATAAAGAATAAGCTAAATGACATTATAAGATCTTCTAAGTATCAAAAATATATGCAGGAATCACTAGTTACTATGAGGGGAGACAGATATGTTGTTCCTGTAAAACAGGAGTACAGAAGTGAGTTTCCTGGACTTATACACGACTCCTCTGCAAGTGGAGCTACAATTTTTATTGAGCCAATGGCTGTTGTTGAAGCAAATAACAGTATTAGAGAA
This sequence comes from Acetivibrio alkalicellulosi, assembly GCA_008125075.1. GTDB lineage: Bacteria > Bacillota > Clostridia > Acetivibrionales > Acetivibrionaceae > Herbivorax > Herbivorax alkalicellulosi. The sequence continues at coordinate 453,520 of VLTH01000003.1, forward strand.
TTAAAAATAAAGGAAATGGCTGAAATTGAAAGAATATTGAGGGAAATAACAGAAGATGTAGCAGGAATGTACAATGAATTAAATTCAAACATTTCTCTTTTGGGCAGAATAGATTTTATATTTGCTAAAGCAAAAATGAGTTTTGACAATAACTGCATATGCCCTAAAATTAATAATGAGCATAAAATTGAAATTAAAAAGGGTAGGCATCCGTTACTTGAGACAAAGTCAGTAGTACCTATTGACTTTTGGATAGGACAAGAATTTGATACACTAGTCGTTACGGGGCCAAATACAGGGGGGAAAACTGTTACACTAAAAACTGTAGGTTTGTTTACTCTTATGGTTCAATCAGGGCTTCACATTCCTGCAAATGAGGGAACGCAAATGGGCATATTTAATAAAGTATATGCAGATATTGGAGATGAACAAAGCATTGAGCAAAGCCTTAGTACCTTTTCATCTCATATGAAAAATATTGTAAATATTTTGGACAATATTGATGAAAACTCACTTGTTTTATTTGATGAATTAGGTGCTGGAACAGACCCGACTGAGGGAGCTGCTTTGGCTATGTCTATACTAGAGAATATACGGCAAAGAGGATGTATTACAGTTGCTACGACACATTATAGCCAGTTAAAGGTTTATGCTTTAACTACAAGTTATGTTGAAAACGCTTGTTGTGAATTTAATGTTGAGACATTACAACCAACATATAGATTATTAATTGGGGTACCTGGAAAGAGTAATGCATTTGCTATATCTAAAAGGCTTGGTTTAAAAGAGGATATTATCGAGAGAGCAAAAGAGTTTTTGACAAAAGAAGATATAAAATTTGAAGATATGCTTTTGTCAATTGAAAAAAACCTAAGCCAAACAGAAAGTGAAAAAGTCAGAGCTGAAAACTACAGGATAGAAGCAGAAAAGCTTAAGGAAGAAATTGAATTACAAAAAATAAAGCTTAATGAAAGTAGAGATAAATTACTAAAAGAAGCAAGGGAAGAATCAAGGAAGATTCTTCTTCAAGCAAAGAGAGAAGCAGAAAATATAATCTTAGAAATGAAGAGACTTGAAAAAGACAGCCAAAATGCATCAAGACAAAAGGAAGCCGAACAAATGAGATTAAAGATTAAAAGTCAAGTTGATGAAATTGAAGAAAGTCTCTCTAAGGATTTGATTATTAGGGATAGATCAATCAAACCACCAAAAAATCTTAAACCAGGTGATACAGTTATGATTGTCAACCTAAACCGTAAAGGAACAGTAGTTTCATTTTCTGATAAGGAAGGGGAAGCTATAGTACAGGCAGGAATAATGAAGATAAATGTACACATATCTAATTTAAAGATAGTAGATGAACAAAAAAACGAAATTAAAAGATCAGGTATTGGACAAATTGGAGCTTCAAAAGCAAGGAATATATCAACAGAAATTGATTTGAGAGGACACAACTTAGATGAAGCTGTAGATAAAATAGACAAATACTTAGATGATGCATTTATTGCAGGGTTGCCAGAAGTTTCAATTATACACGGCAAAGGAACAGGAGCGTTACGAAGTGGTATTCACAAGTATTTAAAATCAAACCCTCGTGTAAAATCCTTTAGGCTTGGACAGTATGGAGAAGGAGAATCAGGAGTTACAATTGTTGAATTTTAATAAATAAACAGAGGTAATATGATGAACATAAATAAGCATACAAAACTTACCATTATAGCAATTATGATTTTGATAGGAATAGCTGTAGGATTGTTTTTATTTTTCAGGCTTTCAATCTATTTTGCACCCTTTATTTTAGCTTTTGCTATGGCAACTTCAATAGAACCAATAATAAGGTTTTTAATGAAACGGGCTAAACTGACCAGAAAAGTTTCTGCAATAATAACTATTCTTTCGGTTGTAACAGTTGTTATTGCAATTCTAGTTTTGCTTACGGTAAGACTATACAGGGAAGCAGCAAGTCTATCGCAAATGGTTCCTAAAAACGCCAATGAAATATATGAAAATGTAAGTATTTTTATGGGAAGGTTTTCGGATTTTTACGCTACTCTTCCAAGAGAAGTGACTATGAACATTGATAATATGTTTACAAGTTTTTCTCAAACACTCTCAGAATTATTAAATTCAATAATTAGAGGAATTTTAAATTTTGCCGCTTTTATTCCCCAGGCATTTATTTTTCTATTTGCAGCTGTTTTGTCAACATATTTTATTTCAACTGACAGAAACAGAATGTTTAATTATGTAAATCAAAACTTGCCTGAAAAATGGATGGGAAAACTATTGAGTATAAAAAATGATATATTTATGACTTTGTTTGGATATATTAGAGCACAACTTATTCTAACAGGGGTTACTTTCATTCAGCTTACTATAGGTTTTGCAATAATTGGCATAAGGCACTTTATATTATTATCTTCTATTATTGGCATACTTGATATACTTCCTATTGTTGGGCCGGGTAGTGTAATGATTCCCTGGGCAATATATGAATTTCTTTCAGGAAATCTTAAGAGGGCTGTGTTTATTTTAATTTTGTACAGTGTAATTTTATCAGTACGTCAAATGATTCAGCCAAAAGTTTTATCAGATCAAATGGGTTTACATCCCTTGTTAACTCTTATGTCTTTATATGTTGGGTTGCAGGTATTTGGTTATTTAGGAGTAATAATTGGACCAATAGCAGTTCTGTTATTTAAAAATATATCCTCCACAATATTAAAGAAAAGAAGTATAAAAGAGTTTATATCAGACTATAAGAGCTAGAAACACATGTATAGGAATATTGATAAAAAGCACATAGCAAAAAAGGAGAATAGAAGGATGAGTAAAATATTTTTGTTAATAGTATTAATACTATTATTATTTTTTGGATGTACAAGTGAGAAAAATAATTTATATGAGTCTAATTCAGAAGTCTTAGTTGATGATGAGACTACAATAGAAAATGAAGAAGATTTAATAAACAGCATGAAAAATGAAAGTAGAGGAGACTTAAATGATATATTAGATAATGATAAAAAATCAGAAATTGATGATAAGGGACATATTCAAGATTCTGTTTTAGAAAAGTTAGAGTTAAAGGATTTAAGAGAAATCTATCATATGGAAGAGGATAAAGTTTTATATAATGTTAAAGATGTTCAAAGAGCTATGAAAAAAGAGTGGGATAATATTACAGGAGGAGAACCTTTAATAATTGCTCAAATAGAAGCAACTCCAGAAAGGTTTAGTTATTTTTCAGGTATAAAAATGTCACCCTGTGAAACAAAGATTTTTTTTGGAATAACTCACTATATTGTAGCAATAGACAATACACTTACAGGAGTAATAGATATTAATACAGATGAAATAATGTTTATTGATAATAAAGTTAAAAGAGGAGCAATAACAAAAAGGGGAATTTCCTGGTCTCCTGATGGCAGAAATGTTTTATATACATTGTCTTGTGCAGCGGGGATTAAAGCTTTTTATGTTGATAACATAGAAAATGGTGCAAATAAATTGACAATTTTAGACAAAACTTTACTTAAAGAAGATTTAGAAGAAGAACAATATGGAAAATATGAACCCAATGATTGGGGAACATTTGAAAAAATTCAGTGGAATGATAATAATACAATTAAATTTGAAATGTATTATAAGGAAAAAAATGAATATGTAACCAGAGTAATAGATATAAACAAATCAGGTTTTGATAAATTGTTTTATGTGAATAATTAAGAGCTTAGTATAAATTACATATGAACCTAAGCTATACTATAGTTAAGATGTTATTTAAAATGTATCTTAATCAACATCCTTTTTTCCGTGGACTGTTTTTTGAATTTCCATCATAAATTCTTGCATTTCCAATAATAAATCCCTAACAATCTTGGGAATATTAGTTAAAGTATATGAATGAAAATATGCAAAAGCCTCTAGCATAGATACATTAGCTAAAGCATCTCTAGATATTATACAATGGAAAGTATCTGATGATAAATATGAGATTGATATAGCACAATGATAACCCTGAAGTTGAAATTACAATAAAATGTAAAAACTCATAAGAATAATTTAATTCTGCCAAATTAGCATTTTTAATTATTAAACTAAAAATTTTATTAGAAAATCTGAATAACTGTTAAATCAGTCTCGAGTTCTCCAATATGTATAAACAAATTACGCAATTAACCGATATTTCCTATATAAGTGTTAAAGAGGGTTGGGTAATGTTTTATTCATAGAATGATAGTAAAACATTTATTTAAGTTTTAAAAAGAAGCTTACTAAATATAGATTCCAGTAAAATAAGAGTCTTCTTTAACCCAAAAGATATGGAGGAGTTGACATGAAAGGTAGCATATGTTTAGTAGATGTAGATGATGATAGATTTCTTGTTTTGCTATTTAGAAAAAATAAAGATGGAACTATTATTGCTATGCGTTTAAAAAAATATGAAAACAAAAATGAAAAAGATACAGTTTATATTGGAAAACCAGATGGGCTAAAGTCGGAACTTGTTGTAATTACATCAGAATTGTACAATGTTAATTTAAAAGATATTGTCAAGAAAATAATGGTAATTAACAAAGAGAAGCTTAAGGAAATTGCAATAGAGTATACTAAGTTACATGAAAAAGATAAGCTGTTACATGAAGAAATGCACAAAATTAAGAAAAAAATTGCACTTGCCCAAATTAATAATGTTAGTTATTCGAAGCTAGAAAAGAGGCTAGATTATATTTTGAAAGAGTTAAAATATGATAGCAAGCCAAATCAATTTAAGAAGCCCTATAAAAATTTCAGAGAGGTTCCGACAAATGGATACATCAAAGTGTATCGTGGTGGCCGTGGTGGTTGATACTTTTAATGAAGTAGAAATTTTGATAAACTTGAAATCGCAATTCAGTTGCCTGAAAATAAAAATTGGATTGTTGTAAATGATAATATGAAAATGCACAAAAATTATAAAGTAAAAGTGCACAATTTTGTGCACTTTTTGCTGGTAATTAAAGAGTTTAAACGTTGTAATATTAAAACAATTAATGGAAAGGGTGTGCATTTTAGTGAATTTTGAATGTGTCAATCAAACAGAAACTGAGCTGGAAAA
>VLTH01000003.1:458717-542698 GCA_008125075.1 Acetivibrio alkalicellulosi
CTACAACAATCAGGAACTTGTCTTTTGATTTTATTTATCTTTTTATTGTTTTTATTTAATTCTTTTGCTTTCCAAGTACTTAAAGTACTTGTGGGTATACCTGTTTCATTTGCAACTTCTGATAATGGCATGTTATTAGGTGGTAATATTTTAGCCAAAATCGCTTCTCTTTGCTCTTTAGAATATGTTTTGTTATTTTTGTTATTTTAGGCATAGTCGTCGTCTCCTTTTTATCTCTTTATTGAGCTTAACACATTTTTGACCTTACGACAACTATTTTAACACAGGGGGTACTGACAAAAAAATTATTGATATTGCATTGAAATATGGTTATGACTCACCAGATAGTTTTACAAAAGCCTTCACTCGTTTCCATGGTGTCACACCTACTGCTGTTCGAAAAGATGGAGCGATGATTAAATCTTACGCCCCACTAAAAATCAAATTTTCATTGGAAGGTGGTTATATTATGGATTACAAAATTATTGAGAAAGAAGCATTTACAGTGATAGCTGTATCAAAGATGTTCAAATATGATAGTGCAAAAGAAGAAATTCCAACCTTTTGGACAGATCATTATCAAGCAGGAAAAGGTGAAACAGTATGTGGAATGTACGGAATATGTATAGATGAGAGCAAGGAGTCAAATGAATTTGAATATTTAATTGCTGATGATTATGAGTCTTCTAAAGAAATTCCAGATGGATTTATTATAAGAACTATTCCAAAACATACGTGGGCTGTTTTTGTCTGCAAGGGTCCAATGCCAAAAACTTTGCAAGAAGTGAACGAAAAAATCTTTTCAGAATGGCTGCCTAACTGTAAAGAGTATGAAATTGCAGCCAGTTATAATGTTGAAATGTATACCAATATAGCGGATTATCCAAAAGGCAATCAAGATGAAAACTATTACAGCGAGATTTGGATTCCTGTTAAGAAAAAATAATTTTTTCTATACTTTAACCTTGCTAAGAGGGTGCATTTAATAAAAGTGTTCAAAAATATTCTAGAAACTTAAGTTTTCAAGTTTAGAGCCTGTAAATACTCCTGGGAGATTTTGCAAAACTCCCTTCGCGTAGAAGGTTGCTCTCCCTTACTCGTCGCATTAACAGGCTCTATAACTTGCTTTAAAATGTTTCTTCCATATATTTAAACACTAAAATTGTATGTAGAACTGTTAAGAGATATGGTTGTAAGTTATAAGGAGAAAAAATGAAAAGTCAGTGGGTGGTTAGAGGATATTAAATAAGCTAATAATTCCTATAATTTTTAGCAATAACCGTTTACAAAATTATTATATTATGATATTATCAACTCGTAAGTTTGCAACTTGTAAGTTTATAATATGAGGTGATTGTAATGTTTATAGGCAGGAAAAAGGAATTAAAAAAGCTAAATGAAATGTATTCTACTAATTCTTTTGAATTTGCTGTTATATATGGCCGTAGACGTGTTGGAAAGACTACTTTAATTAAGGAGTTTTGTAAGGATAAAAAGGCTGTTTATTTTATTGCACGTGAAGCAAATGATATAATTAATATAGAAAACTTTAGTAAAGATCTGTTTAATGTTACATCTCCTGAAACAGCTGGAACCGCAAAGTTCGTAAATTGGGAAAATGCTTTTGAATATGTTTATAGTATTGCAAAAAATGAAAGGATAATTCTTGTTATTGATGAATATCCATACCTTGCCCAAGCTAATAGGTCTATTTCTTCTATTCTTCAGGCTCATATTGATATGAAGTTTAAGGATAGTAAATTATTCTTAATTTTGTGTGGCTCTTCAATGAGTTTTATGGAGTATCAAGTACTTGGATATAAGAGTCCCCTATATGGAAGGCGAACTGCTCAGTTTAAGATAAAACCTTTTACTTTTTTTGAATCAGTAAAGTATCATAAGGAGTTTACCAATGAAGAGAAGGCTATTATTTACGGGATCACTAGTGGTATTCCAGAATACCTTTCTAAGATAAAAGATGGCAAATCTCTTAAGAACAATATAGTTGATATGTTTTTAAATGAGAATGGTCATTTGTATGAAGAACCTGCAAGTTTATTAAAACAGGAGTTAAGAGAACCGAGTATTTATAATAGTATCATTACTGCTATTGCAAAAGGAGCTTCTAGATTGAATGAAATATCTACTAAATGTGGGATGGAGAGTAACAAGTGTGCAAAGTATCTCACTTCTCTTATAACACTTGGTATAGTAAGAAAAGATAAACCTGTAAATGACGAAAACGGAAGAAAAAGTATTTATGTTATTGAAGATAACATGTTTAAGTTTTGGTATAAATTTGTACCTGATAATATGACCCATATTGTAAGTGGTAACCCTGATATACTTTATAAAAAGGTTATTGAGCCACAGATGTCAAATTATATGGGCGCAATTTTTGAAGAAATATGTATTCAGTATCTCATGATAGAAAACTATAAAGATACTCTACCTATTATGTTTGGGCAAATCGGCAGGTGGTGGGGAGGTAATCCTACTCTTAAAAAACAGGAAGAAATTGATATTATGGCTATTGATAATAATGAAAGTGTAATATTTGGAGAATGTAAATGGACCAAAGATTATGTGGATGTAAGTATTTTAGATAATCTTATTAGGCGAGGTGATCTTTTTAAATATACGAACAAATATTATTATATTTTTTCTAAAAATGGATTTAATGATAATTGTATCAAAAAAGCTAGTGGGAATAAAAATGTTGTGTTAGTAGAGTTTAAAGATATGATGGAATAAAGTGAATCATCATAGCTAAGAGCCTATATAGTGGCAATTGCTTTAATCAAAAGTACATACCCATTTTCTAAGTAAGATTAACCTACAATAAAGGCACAAAAAATTTAAATTATAAAATACAAAAACTAAAACCGTAAATCTAGCATGCTGTTCCTTGACTCATACCTGTTTCCCATTCAATATCACATTTGTCACAATAATAATTTATGGGGGCATTTTCTGTACCATATTCTATCACAGGCTTAGGGATTTGTTTTTTGCACACTGGACATCTGAAATTGGTCATATAAATTTTATTAAATATTAATCCTGATGCTGTAGAGATAATAAAAACAATAATACTTATATAAAAAAACATGTCAGTTTGTTGATTCCACCAGCGAATAAACCCTACAATGAATGAAACTGCAGCAACAATTATAAGAGGCATATTTTTAAAAAAATATTTTTTTGAAAATTCACTACATTTACGTTTTTCCATTTATACCCTCCTTGTCAATTTAATTATAACTTGCTTCGGTATGTTTCTTTCACATTTTCAAAAACTACTTGTCTGTTTGCAGATATCATTGAAATATATAATTCATATAATATTCACTTTATTCTATAATAAGTATGTTTCCATCTTTTGAGGGTTTTACATAAACTGATTTAAGATGACTTCTTATAACGATTTCCCCAACCTGTGTAATTATCCGATTCAGGATAATACTCATCTGAACTTTTACTTAGATAACCACCTTCTATCCTTCCATCAACAAGTATTCCATCACAAAGGTAAGTAAGTAATTCCTCAACAGTTGGAATATCATCAGTACCAAACTTGAGATCAATGTCTCCAGTATCCAGCATATATGCAATAATAGCTCTCTCTATTTGTGATGATTTATATCTATCTTGGCCTGCTGGAGTTGATTTATGTCCAACATCTGTATATATTGTAACTAGCACATTATATCTTGATTTATCTAAATTATAACAATTGTACTTTGTATGTCAAAGAAATATTTATTTTTGAAACATGTATCAACACTCCTAAAATAAAATTCATAAGTTTGCAACTCATGAGTTGATATTATCATATTTTGATATTAAAAATCAAAGGATTCTTATTTATTCTGCTTTTTCAACAACAGACTCCGATTCATTACCTATAACATCCATAAAGGATATTTCATTACCATCTCTGTCAACACCTATTGGATTTTGGAAGTGTTGAAATCTATTGCTGAACTTAAGGTTGATTCAATTGAGCTTTATGATGATTATTATAGCTTTTTGGATTATCCGTACTTTACAATGGTAAAAGAAGTTAGCCATAGGATGAGATTGACACAAAAGAAGTTTGGAGCATACTTTGGTGTTGGTAGACGATCAGTTAAGAGGTGGGAGTCAGGAAGGAATCGGGTTAGCAGGGGTAAAAACTCAATTAATTGAAGGAATTTCTTCATTTATGCAGAATTATTTCATAGTACTGGTTGAATTAGTTGTAAATTAAATATAATAAGTAAATTATTCAAGCCTGACCCTTAGGAGGATTAATACTTGGATATAGAAAAACACCTTATTCTTGTGAAAAATGAAGATAAAACAGGGCAAATTAAATACTGTGAGTATACAAACAGCAAATGGACAGTTATTTTTAATAACAATAGTAAACCTTATACATACAGCTACCTTAGCATTGAATGGTACAAAAACCCTAAAATAATAAGTCATGAGAATTGTGTAGTATATGAAAACTTTCAACCACTTTCGGGAGTTGTTAAAATAATTACCTTTGGAAAATATGTGAGAATTTTTTTTAAGACAGGATGTATAAAAACATATAATTCATCTAGTATTGTTATTGAAGAGTCTTGTCTTAAAAATAAAAAGGCACATATATGTTTTGAATACTTGAAAGAGCTAGTTGGTTTTGTAAGTGTGAAAGGGGAAGATGATGTAAGCCTTTTGAGCAAACAGTATAATAGAATTACTTACATTAGCCCAAAAAGTGTTTTGGCAGCATATTTAGAAAAGAAACTACTTAAAAAAGAAAATGAAGAAATACAACAGCCGATATTTCCTTTTGGATTTAATATAAGTCAAAAAGAAGCAACAAAGAAAGCTATCTCTGAGAAACTTAGTGTCATTGAAGGTCCTCCAGGAACAGGCAAAACTCAAACAATATTAAATATTATAGCAAATGCAGTGATAAATAATAAAACTGTTGCAGTGGTATCTAATAATAATTCTGCAACTTCCAATGTTTTTGAAAAATTGCAGAAGTATGGTATGGATTTTATTGCTGCACCTTTAGGGAATAGAGATAATAAAGAAAAATTTTTTAAGGATCAAAAAAATGAGTATCCTGATATGAAATCATGGAATTTACCTTCTTCTGAAATTCATTCATTAAAAGAAAAATTGGTTCATAGGGGTAAAAAGTTAGATGAAATGCTTGAATATAAAAATGAAGAGGCTAAGCTTAAAGAAGAACTATCAGTATTAGATGTAGAATATAACTATTTTGAGAAATATTACAAAAATCTAGATGCAAGTCATTCAATATTTAAATCATTTTTTTCAATTAGGGCAGACGAAATAATGGAAATAATAATTAATTACAAAAGAAAGGCTAGAAAAGGGGCTATTCCATTTAGAACAAAATTATATAATTTAATTGTTTATGGTATATATAGCTTTAAAATTTATAAAGATAATCCTGAAAAGATAATACCTTTTTTACAAAATAGATACTATGAAGAAAAAATAGATGAATTAAAAGCTCAAATCCATCTCTTTCAACACCTATTGGATCCTAGAGAGAAACCTCACTTTGTATTTTTTTGCTGGATCTTATGTGCATAAGAATTTTGTTTTCTATGATATACTGATATCCTTGTTAACATAGATTTTCAATGAATAGTATAATAAAATAATACGAGAGTGGATTCATCTGTAAATCTTGATGGAAGAGAAATTGAAGAAAATTGAAAAGTATTTATATAAATTACAAATTACAAACTTATAAAATTTGCAGCTAATAAACTGAATATGATATAATATAAGCAGTAAAGGAGTTTTATATGAGTAGTAAAAATAAAGAAAAAATAAAGCTTGACCAGCTAATGAAGATAATGTTTAAATTATCAAAAAAGGTTACAGTTTATTTGTTAAATGCTTTATTTGATGAAAATTATGACTATAATAAAGTAAAGATATACTATGGTAATGGTGAGTTTTTGTTGGATAATTTAAAGAAAGTACATGGAGACATGTTTATAACAGTAGAATGTAAAGAACGTTCGGTAAATTACCATATAGAATTTCAAACACTAAATGATAAAACAATGGCAATAAGGATGTTTACTTATGGATTTGAAAAAGCATTAGAATTAGCATGTAATCATGAAGGAGAAGAAATAGTACTGGATTTTCCAAAGCAGCTGGTAATATATTTAGAGAAAAATCAAAACATAAAAGATTCTATTTCGCTAATAATAAGAAAGCCAAATGAAAGCATGGAAAGATATGAATTTCCAACAATGAAGTACTGGGAATATACACAAGAGGATTTGATTAATAAAAAAATGTATGCATTACTGCCATTTCAAGTGTTTAATACACGAAAGGCAGTAGAGAGTATTTCAAATAGCAGAAAAACACATGAAGAAAAAGCACAGCTTATAAATATTGAGTTTAATAAATTGATAAAAGTAATTGAAAGTGTAGGAAAAAGCTCGGCAGATTTATATGAAAAAGAAGAAATAAATTTAAGTGATTTTGAGAGGATATTGTTAGTGCTTAAAAACATATCAGATTACATATATAATAAATATGGAGAATACGAGAAATTGGAGAAGGAGGTTGAAAATATGTTAACATCGTTATATAATCCAGCTATTGCAAAAGATAGCGAAAAGAAAAAAGCTTTTGAGATAGCGAGGGAAGCTATAAAAGAGGGAGCAGATATAGAGTTTGTTGCAAAAATAACAAAATTAGACAAAGAGGTAATAATAAATATAAAAGAAGAATTAAACAAATAAACACAAATAGTTACTTTTGAAAGATTAAAATTAAATAATTAGGGAGTGCAAAAAATTCAAATATACGGAATTATTTACACTCCCGTTTATTAATAAACAGATAGTCGCAGTAAAGATAATAATTCTTTTACGGGATGAATAAAAATCCGTTACACTAGGCTATCTTTTAAAAGCCATCAGGGCGTAATTCTCTCCCAAGTTTTTTTATAGCCTTTTTCTCAATTCTAGACACATATGACCTTGATATTCCAAGCATTTTAGCAAATTCTCTTTGAGTTTTACTTGTACCATTTAAAAGTCCATATCTAAGCTCTAAAACCTAAAACAAGTTTTTCTCTATTTTTTAATACATCTTTCATTTTCATATAAAAGCGCTTAATTTGCATTTTTAACTCTACTTCTTCAACAACAGACTCGGATTCATTACCTATAACATCCATCAAGGAAATTTCATTACCATCTCTGTCAACACCTATTGGATCATGGAGAGAAACCTCACTTTGTATTTTTTTGCTGAATCTTATGTACATAAGAATTTCGCTTTCTATGATATCCTTGTTAACATAGATTTTCTCATTCAAAAAGCCCTTAGATCCCTGATTCACATGGTTTTTCCATTATGCGTATTAGCAGATAATGCAACAGTAGGTCAAAAAATTCGTTTTTATAGGTTAAAAAGGAACGTAAATAGCAACATAATTTCAAAGAAAATTGGGGTAAGTCGGTATGCTTTTATGGATTGTGAGAGTGATAAAAAGGGACGCTCCTCAACAGATCCACTAAAAAGTGAAAAAGGTTGAAAAGCGTCCCCGTTACTTAGTCAATTAATTCAGCTAAATACAAAGCGTTATAAATGACTTGTAGACTTTCTTCATGGGTAATGTTTTGTTTTGGTCTCAAAGTACCATCACCATATCCATTGTATACACCTAAAGCAACGATATCAATCATCTCGTTGGCCCATGTGGATATGGTATCTAGATCTTCAAAATCATTAACATCATTAACAATGGTTTCTAGAACTAAGAATATTCTAGTCCTTGCAATCATCACAGCCATTTCTTCTCTCGAAATGAAACGATCGCCTTTAAAAGTACCATCTGGATAACCCATAATGATGCCTTTTTCTACCAATGTTGCAATAGCTCGATTGACTGTGGTATCCTCAGTCACATCTGTTAAAACAGCACTTGGCTTTTGACCTTCTAAACCCAATGCACGGACTAAGTATACGGCAAAATCGGTACGTGTTAAATCTGCTGTTGGATTAAATGCATCCACATTCGGTATTACCATCCTAGATGCCATGTTATTCACCATAGCTTCTGACCATCGTCCTTGCACCGATGCAACACGCACACTGTTATAAACAACGGCATAAATTGAATTGGACAGAGAACTTACAACCGCATAGTATTGGTCATCGACTAAAACAACACGAGTGGGTACGGATCTAAAAGTGCCATCTGGATTTAAAGCAATCCCTGTTGTTACATCTTCAGGATCAACACCATCTGGTAATGCAAACATTATTGTTACAAATGAATCAAACGCGTTATACTGAGTGATCACAACATCTTTTACCACTTCCATGGTCACTCCAACAGGTTCAATCACAAGATCAACACCCATTGTCTCAGCAGCAGCTTGCATCAATTCCATTTCTTCATCACTTGGTTTGGATACTCGAATCACAAGTTCATCCATTTCACCAATAGCTTCTAATACATCTGCTGGAATATGATAACTAAACCCGTCTGCTTGTATTTCTAATCCAGCTGCCTTATCTTTTAACCCTGCAACCAATGCTTGATCTAAAGTTATTCTGGAATCTTCCAACTCAACATTCAACACAAGTGGCACTTGATCAGAAAGTGTTTCCATGACTGCTTCTAATTTCTCAAGATCCACAGTCACCTCATTACCCTCTTGAATGGTTACAATGATTTGGGGTTCTCTATCATCTGGTCCAGCTTGCGGTATATCTGGTGTTTCAATTATTATGGTAGGTGGTGTTGTTGGTCTTACTGATGGCGTACGTGTTACTGGTGGTGTTATTGGTGGTGTAACAACTTCACCAACTTTTAATGTAAGAATTTGGGTTGTCTCTCCACCATAATTCTTAGCAGCTACAGTAAAGGTATACTGACCATCTTCAGCTGGTTTACCTTCTAAAACACCTGTTCTAGAATGAAGCGTCACACCTTCTGGTAATGCACCATCTATAATATTAAACCATACAGGCGCATTGGAACCTCTTTCCACATCTAGCATGGTAAAGATCCGTTCACCACTTTCTAAAGATTCTAGTGCTGTCGTTTGAATGATTGGTGCTGCAACCTCTGGTGTTGCCCAACCTTCTACTAAATCTACAATCGCATCAAATGCTGGTTTTGCAGATAAACTGCCATCAAATAGTAATGGGAAGCCAGAACTTCTCCAACTGCTATTATCTGCCATACCCCAAATGGATACACGACTTAACTTGTCTGCACGTTCTAAGTATAACTCAAAAATTTGCGCATACCGTTCTGCTTGTATCGCTAATTGTTCTGGTGAAAGCGCTGTGTAGGCATCGCTGCCATGACCACCATAAGTGATATCAAGCTCAGTCACACTCACCCGTGCCCCTGTTTCAATATAACGATCTAACGCATCTCTCACATTGTCTACGCTGGTTGTCCAACCTTCGATGTGATAATGACTTTGCATACCAATAGACTCAATGAGCAATCTGCCATCATACTCATCATGGGCTTCCCAGATGGCATTGATTTCTTCTACCATTTGAGCAATTGCATCACGTTTAGCTGGAATTTCATCATTGTAATCGTTATAGTATAGGATGGATGTTGGGAAATATTTTCTTGCATAATAGAACGCATAGAAAATATAATCGCTTGGATCTTCACCAGCTTCTGTATCTAAACCATTATTAAAAGCTTGATACCATGGTGACGCTGTTCGCATTTGTGTACGCCAGCTTCCTGGTTGATCTAACCATGTGCCACCACCACTTGCAATAGCTTCGTTCACAACATCCCAACCATAAAAAGCCCCTAACGTACCTTGTGCTTCAAAATGCTCTGAAACAGTTTTTATGTAATACTCCATACGATCTTTGGCTTCTGCTCTTGTTAGCGGTGTGTTAGCCGCACTTCTAAAGAGCCAGTTTGGACTTTGCGAATGCCATACAAGGGCATGCCCAACTAATTGTATGTCATTTTTAATAGCAAAGTTTACAATTCGGTCTGCATCCGTAAAGTTAAATTGCTCAGGCGTTGGTACTGTATAGCTATTTTCTGGCCCTGCAATACTGGATGGTTTATGACCGTTTTCTGCTGTAATTACATTAAAGTGATGTAAAAATGCTTCACTTGTTTGATTGGAGTTCATTAAAGTTTCTGTGGAATAAATGTTACCAAGACCAAAGTATGGCTCAAATAATTCCGCTAACCTAGGCTCATCAAAATTCCATTTTGGTGTTGATGGTAAGCCTTCGGTATCAAGATCACCAATCTGATACACAAACACATCATCAATGGTAATGGTTACTGTTGCTGCATTACCTGTTTGAATTCGAAGACCTCTTTGTCCACTACTGATCAACGTATTAATCTGTAAACGACTTAAGGTCACATCAATGGTCCATTCTGTCGCAGAAGGAGCTACACTTGTCGTAGATCCAATAAGATTCCATGGTGAATCGGTTTGATTCCATTGAATGGTTCGATTACCTGTACCAGCCCCTACCGCCATACGACCGTTAGCCACAAAACGATAGCTACCGCCACGTTCCACACCAATGGCTGGGAACATAAAGTCTAGAGCATGCCAGTTTTCTGAACGATTGCTAAGCTCTATACTGATCTGTCCTGCTTCTTCTGGATGTGCTACAACAGTCACCACTGGTGAACCAGAAACCAACATGGCTTCACTCACATCATCAAAGTCGCCAGCAGTACCTGTTGCCCCAATTTCTAAACCTTGAAGGGCTGCATCATCTGCCATTGAATAGACTAACACAGCTGGTGGGTCTACCGACGGATCATCTGATGGATCACCTGGTGTGACATCTGCTACTGCAATCAAGGTGACTTTAACCGAATCTAAGTAAAATTCTACATTTACATCTTGATGTTCGAAGTTCAGGTTAAAGGATGTCATGTCTTCTGGCATGGTTAATTCAGTCTTAAACTCAACAAATCCATCTTCTACGGTTAATGTGCGATTGGATAACCAAGGCCATTGATTGCCAGTAGAAATCCCTTCATTGTACTCACCACTCATTACATAGTTGTTGTCCACATCGGCTTTTGCGGCCATATAGCCAACAAACTCATAGGTGTTTCCTGGTTGAACGATGCCTGTCAACGGCAAAGATGCACCATGCCAATTTTGAGCACGATCGCTCACAAGAACAGAATAATCGCCTTCGTGACTCACTTCATCTGTCCGAGTTAATGTGGCACTGCCACGACTGTTGAAACCATCTAAGTCTGTTTCAAAACTTGTATCAACTAGTACAACTGGTAAAGCTGGTGCACTATCACCATCTAGTACCAGCCAGCCCCAAAATTCGGTAGACTGCCAGCCATTATCAGTATGATCATTCCATTTAGAAAATGCTTGTCTGCCAGATGTTTCACCAACTGTCCAGGCATCATTGACTTGTAAGTCAAATCCAAGCCTTCTACCAGCATAGACTTCACCCTCTAATGGAATACGCACTTCCACTTGATAACCATTTGAACTGTCTTGTACCTCAAAAGTCATGCCTTCTATAGTCCCTGTAGAACCATAAGAATGTATACCTGCTCGGTTAAATCGAAGTTGATAGTCGCCAGGCATATAGTTAGAAATTCTTGAGTCTGTATTGGATATAAATACCTCAAGAGAATCCTGTTCATGGGCTTCCGATGCCGCTACATTAGGTGTATGGTCGGTGACATTGGCTAAGATATAAATCGCATCTTCGTGCCATACAACCCTTGCAACCGCTGTAGCACCATTATGGGCTGTCATTTGATTAGCCACTGGTATCACTTCTGAATCTTGATACGCCTCCAGATTAAAATCACCTACGACAGGTTGTCCTTTAGATGCCAATGCTGTTTGAGCATCTGGTGTTTCTGGCAGGGGATATGCTATAAGGAAAGCATCTGGATCCGCAATGGCATGGAAGACATGCTTTGGTCCATATTGAGGATCTAGTAAATTTGGATGACGATCTGCTCGCCATGATTCACGATCAGACATCCCCCAGAAAGTGACTCGATGAATCACATCGCTATGATCTCTTAAAATTTGCATCAATTGGGCATAAAATTGAGCTTGACGAATTTCAACTTCTTCTGGTAAACGTGCTGCGTCTTCAAAACCAGGTACCGTAACGTCAATTTCTGTCAAACTAATGCCGATGGGTGGTAAATCTTCGTGTCCAGTAATTTCACTAAAACGCTCAATACTTGTTCGAATGGAATTTAAGGGTGTCTGTAAATTATAATGACCTTGCATCCCAATGCGATGAATGGGTACACCTGCGTCACGCAACTCTTGCACCATTGCTTTTATAATGGTGGCTTTAAAATAATCATTGTCATTATAATCGTTATAATAGAGGATAGCATCTGGGTCCATTTCATGGGCGATGTTAAAGGCTATCGCAATATAATCCTCACCAATGGCACGTAACCATTTGGTATCACGCAAATGTAAGCGCCAATCTTCTGGGTCAAGGCCTTGTCTTGGTTGAATGGCTTCATTTAAAACATCCCAGCCTGTTATGACACCTGGATAGGTATCATTAAAATGGCCCATAACAGTTTCAATATGATCTCTCATAATTTCGATGGCTTCATCACGGGTTGGCTCTAACGCTTCAAACCATGGGAAGGATTGAGAGTGCCATATCAAAGTATGTCCAATGACTTCTTGATTAGTATCCTTAGCAAAATTCATCATATCATTGGCTGCATTAAAGGTAAACACACCTTGTACATTTTGCAAATGATCGGGCTTCATAATATTTTCAGCTGTGATCACATTAAAATGATGGGCTAATACTTCACCACGTATATCTGTGCGAAAACCTGGTGTATAAATATTACCCATGGTAAAGTGATCTGCCCAAATCTTATGTAGCGGAGTTGCTTCTAATGTAATTGGTGCCCTTCTAACGTTTAAAGGCAAATCACTTTCGTCTGCTTCTTCAAGTAAAGTCACACGAACTGAATCTAAATAAAATTCAATGTTAGCATTTTGATGTTCAAAGTTCAGATTAAAGTTTGTCATGTCTTCTGGCATGGTTAATACTGCCCTAAACTCAACAAATCCATCTTCAACGGTTAATAATCGATTGGATAACCAAGGCCATTGATTGCCAGTAGAAATCCCTGCATTGTACTCGCCACTCATTATGTAGTTGTTGTCCACATCGGCTTTTGCGGCCATATAACCCACAAACTCGTAAGTATTACCTGGTTGAACAATCCCTGTTAGTGGCAACGACGCACCATGCCAATTTTCATTTCGGTTACTCACAAGAACCGCATACTCACCTTCATATTTAACATCTGTGATGCGTTCTAAAGTAGAATCACCACGACCTACGAAACCACCTAAATCGGTTTCAAAACTTGTTTCCACTAACACCCTTGGTACTGTGCTAGGCTCATCCGCTGCAAAAGACGTTATGACCATGGTCATCATTAGTACACTACTCATGATCCATGCTAATACACGTTTACTTCTTACCATCATATGTTCTCCTCCCCAAATAATGAAATGTAGCAAATTGACGGGAAATTTTTATAGATTGATCAGTTCAAGATATTAATAGATAGGCATTTGCTATTTTTATAATATCATAGCAAACCCTGTTTTTCAATACTAACTATTGATTTACAATGAAAACTGACCACTGTTTTACACTAAAAGTTGTAAATTATTTTCAATTAACCAGACGATTTATTGACTGAATTCATCAAATATGATTAAATATATATAATTAATTAATTTAGGAAGTGATTTGATGGACAGATTCATAACCTTACAAAAGATAAATCGTTGGTGGTCTACAGGCAAAGTCGATACTCCTTTTCTTTTCAAAGTGCTCCGAGACGAGTTTAATGAAATAACAGCACGTTTAGAAGATAGGAGAATTTTATCGCTTATTGGGCCAAGGCGAGTAGGTAAATCAACCCTAATATATCAAACGATTGACTTCTTACTTAAATCCGATATAGATCCCAAACGTATTTTACTATTCAGTGGGGATGAACCAGGACTTTTTAGCAACAACGAAACAATCAACGATATTCTAAATGACTATTCAAGAGAAATCTTGAACCAAAGCCTAGAAACCTTAGAGAATAAAATATATATCTTTATTGATGAAATTCATTTTATCAAGGATTGGCAGCTATACTTAAAAAGTTTTTATGACAGGAGATACAAAGTTAAGCTTATCATAAGTGGCTCATCTTCGACTCATTTATTTAAGGATTCAAGAGAATCCCTCATGGGTAGATTAGATG
This sequence comes from Acetivibrio alkalicellulosi, assembly GCA_008125075.1. Lineage (GTDB taxonomy): Bacteria > Bacillota > Clostridia > Acetivibrionales > Acetivibrionaceae > Herbivorax > Herbivorax alkalicellulosi. The sequence continues at coordinate 473,041 of VLTH01000003.1, forward strand.
ATATATACATCCTGCCACTTGGAATGGGACAATTTACAAAGTTTTATTCAGCTTATAAGGAAGAAATGAATCTGGACAATTTAAGTCAGTTACTTCCTGCCCAATCCTTATTTGATGATCCAGAAGAATATTATCGTACAATAAACGAAAACAAGTATAAAATAGCTGAGTATGAAGGTGTCATGAACAAGATTATCAAATCTTACCTTTTAGTTGGCGGATATCCTGAATACTTTGACACTAACAGTATTTTACTATGGCAAAAACGATTAGTCGATGACATTATTTCAAGAGGACTTTACCGAGATATTGTTAGTATTTACAATATTAAAAATCCTGAAATATTAGAAAGACTCATGTACTACATTGCGGCTAATAGTGGTGGCGAGTTCTCATATTCGAGTATTGCACAAACTCTGGGAGTAGATACAGTCACGATTTCATCCTATATTAACTATTTATCACAGGCATTTTTTATTAGTGTATGCGACAACTATTCTGCCAATATAGGTAAAGTGATTAGAAAGAATAAAAAAGTATTTATTGCAGATAGTGGTATTCGGAATGCCATGCTAAGAAACAATGAATTATCAGCTGAGGACGAAGGCTTTCAAGTTGAAAATTGTTCTATTCAAATAGCGAGAAGTTATTGTGAACCAGAAAATTACTCTGTATATTTCTGGCGTGATAATCAAAAAGAAACAGATATTGTTATTGATAAGAAGATAGAACTATTACCAATAGAAGTGAAATATCGAAATACCATTCTTGATAAAGATATAAAAGGATTATTGGCATTCAAAGAAAAGTATAAAACCAAAACAGGAGTTGTTATTACAAAGACTTATTTAGATAAAAAAGATGACATTATTTATATTCCTTTTTGGATGATTCGATAGCAAACTTAGATAAAACAAAGAAAAAATAAAGCTTGACCAGCTAATGCTTTATTTGATGCATTACCAAGTGACAGTAAGAAAAAGTTTACAATATAGGCTTTTGTAATCAAAAATTTTATAACAATCAATTGATTATTTTAACTGAGGAAAAGGATAAAGATAAACCATTGCTTGTATACAAAACAGCGAAGGGTAATCATGCAAGGGGAATTTATAATCAACGTCAAATAGATGTAATATTTGAAGAAGTAATACCAGAACAAAAGAAAGTACATGGAGACATGTTTATAACAGTAGAATGTAAAGAACGTTCGGTAAATTACCATATAGAATTTCAAACACTAAATGATAAAACAATGGCAATAAGGATGTTTACTTATGGATTTGAAAAAGCATTAGAATTAGCATGTAATCATGAAGGAGAAGAAATAGTACTGGATTTTCCAAAGCAGCTGGTAATATATTTAGAGAAAAATCAAAACATAAAAGATTCTATTTCGCTAATAATAAGAAAGCCAAATGAAAGCATGGAAAGATATGAATTTCCAACAATGAAGTACTGGGAATATACACAAGAGGATTTGATTAATAAAAAAATGTATGCATTACTGCCATTTCAAGTGTTTAATACACGAAAGGCAGTAGAGAGTATTTCAAATAGCAGAAAAACACATGAAGAAAAAGCACAGCTTATAAATATTGAGTTTAATAAATTGATAAAAGTAATTGAAAGTGTAGGAAAAAGCTCAGCAGATTTATACGAAAAAGAAGAAATAAATTTAAGGGATTTTGAGAGGATATTGTTAGTGCTTAAAAACATATCAGATTACATATATAATAAATATGGAGAATACGAGAAATTGGAGAAGGAGGTTGAAAATATGTTAACATCGTTATATAATCCAGCTATTGCAGAAGAAAACAGAAAAATAGGAGAAAAGAAAAAAGCTTTTGAGATAGCGAGGGAAGCTATAAAAGAGGGAGCAGATATAGAGTTTGTTGCAAAAATAACAAAATTAGACAAAGAGGAAATAATAAATATAAAAGAAGAATTAAACAAATAAACACAAAGAAATAGTTACTTTTGAAAGATTAAAATTAAATAAACGGGAGTGTAAAAAATTCGAATATACAGAATTATTTACACTCCCATTTATTAACAAACAGATAGGCGAAGTAAAGCTAATAATTCTTTTACGGGTGAATAAAAATCCATTACACTAGGCTATCTTTTAAAAGCCATCAGGACGTAATTCTCTACCAAGTTTCTTTATAGCCTTTTTCTCGATTCTAGACACATATGACCTTGATATTCCAAGCATTTTAGCAATTTCTCTTTGAGTTTTGCTTGTGCCGTTTAAAAGTCCATATCTAAGCTCTAAAACAAGTTTTTCTCTATTTTTTAATACATCTTTCATTTTCATATACAAGCGTTTAATTTGCATTTTTAACTCTACTTCTTCAACAACAGATTCAGATTCATGACATATAACATCAATTAAAGATATTTCATTTCCATCTCTGTCAACACCTATTGGATCCTGGAGAGAAACCTCACTTTGTATTTTTTTACTTGATCTTATGTGCATAAGAATTTCGTTTTCTATGCACCTTGCTGCATATGTTGCAAGTCTAGTGCCTTTGTCGTGGTTAAATGTAGCAATAGCTTTTATAAGTCCTATTGTACCAATTGAAATAAGGTCATCACAGTCACTAGAAATAGAATTATATTTTTTTACAATATGAGCAACAAGACGTAAATTTCTTTCAATCAAAACATTTCGTGCATCTTCATTGCCGGCTCCCAATTGCTTAATAAAGTGCTGTTCTTCTTCCGGATTTAATGGCTGAGGGAATGAATTGACATTTGAGACATATCCAAAAAGAAAGAATACATTTTTTACAATATCAAATAATGGTATAAGCAGAATGTTATACAAGATTAAGTACCTCCAATAAATAGGCTACTTTATAAGTATATGTGAGTAGAGTATGATAGGTGCAAGTCTATCAAAAACCTTTTATCATAATATTTTTTGCTATTTCTTCAAATACAGGAGCTGCAATTTTTCCACCGCTTTTACCATTTTCAATAAATACAGACATTGAGTATCTAGGGTTCTTTTTTGGAAAATATCCTGCAAACCATGCATGTACAACTTTTTCACCGCCAATAAATTGTCCTGTTTCGGCACTGCCTGTTTTTCCACCAGCACCTCCGTATAGGTCTAAATTTGCTTTTGTTCCTGTTCCACTGACTGTAACTTCTTCCATAAGTTTTTTTATATTATCACATATATCTTTAGGAAGTACTCTTACTCCTTTCTCTTCTTTAATTATTTTTACAGTGTTTCCGTCACAGTCAATTATAGAGTCCACAATATTTACTTTGTTTTTTATTCCTCCATTTGCAATTGTTGCAACCATGTTCGCTACTTGAAGGGGAGTGGCAAGTATATCTCCCTGGCCTATTGATATGTTGGCTGTATCTCCATGAGTATAAAATTGGTTTATGGGGGGAAGATGGCCTGAAGATTCTTCAACTCCCTGCGTATTTATCCCTGTAAAATCACCAAGTCCAAATTTTTGAGCTGTTTTAAGTATATTTTCAGGACCTATTTTAATGCCCAGTTCAATAAAATATGAATTACATGAAGAGGCAAAGGCTTCAGTAAGATTGATCAAACCATGACCACCACTTTCGTATGAAGTGCATCTAAATTCCTTGTCTCCAAGTACTATATAACCAGGACAGAAGTAATTTAAATTTGGGTTGATATCTTCGGTATTTGAACTTGCAAGATTGACAATTTTAAATATTGATCCAAGATTATATGAGGCAACTGCTCTGTTAAATAGTTCTTTATCAGAGCTTTTTAAATATTTGTCAATTTCACCAGGATTAAAGTCTGGTTTGCTTACCATTGCCAATATATCTCCGGTAAGAACATCTTCTATAACAACTGCACCTTTTAAACCACTGTTTTCTAATACATCTTCTGCTATTTTTTGAATATGATAATTAAGGGTTAATTTAACATGTAGTTTTCTTGTGTCATCAGGTTGAATGAATCGGTATCCAAGACCTGGTACAAGGTTTTCTTTGGCATCTGTTATTACTCCAACAGAGCTTTTTTTGTTAAGTCCTAGTATGTGTTCGTAAGACTTTTCTATTCCTGTTTCACCAACATGATCAACTTTATTAAGGTAACCTAAAATGTGTTTTGCATAAGAAGTGTCAGTGTGTCTATGTAATGAGTGTATAAAGGAGATACCTGCAATTTCTTCTTTGATAAATATTTCTTTAATGTATTCATCACAGGGGTATATTATAGGATCTTTTTTTAGATCTATTAATCTTTTGATTTCAATATAATTAACACCTAGTATATCAGCTATTTTTTGTATTTCTCTTTCATTTCCTCGCAAATATAAAGGTTTTATTGCAACTTCAACTTTTGTATCTCTAGACGTAAAGGGTATAGAATTTCTGTCAAGTATACTGCCTCTATGATTTATTATATCAAGATTTGATACTCTTTGACCAGTTGCAGATATTGAAAGCCTTTCACCCATATAGACCTGTATATACAGTATCCTTATTGCAAGTAGAATAATTGAAATAGTGAAAAAAGCTAAAAGAAGCTTTAATCTTTTATTATACATAAAAAGTTCCCCCTTAAGAAATACAAATTAACTTTATTCCTTAATTTTTTCACAGTGTGGGAACTTTTATACTTAAAAAATTAAACTTTTTTTCTTAGCATAGCAAATTTTTCTGTTTTTTGCTTCATAGGCATATAGACAATCATTTGAGGATGAGGAGCTACATTAATTTCTTCATTATCAAAGTTTTTCATCCATTCAATATTTTGTTCATAGAAATCACCAATAGGATTTACAACCTCTATTTGGTCTCCTAAAAACATTCTGTTTCTTTGCTCAATTGTGGCAATTCCAGTTTTTTCGTCGTATTCTAAAACAACTCCTAAAAAATCATATTCTCGTATATATGAGCTTGTGTTATAAATTTGATCGTTAGAAGAAGTTTTATTATAATAAAATCCTGTTGTATATTCTCGGTGACTTGCTTTTGATAATTCTTCAAGCCACTTATTATTAAACACATAATTTCCCTCATAAAAAGCATCAATTGCTTCTCTATATGCTTTTACCACAGTTGCAACATAAAAAGAACTTTTCATACGCCCTTCTATTTTAAGGCTTGTTACACCTGATGAAATAATATCAGGAATATATTCGATCATACATAAGTCCTTTGAATTGAAGATAAAAGTGCCTTTATCACTTTCTATAACAGGATAATACTCTCCAGGTCTTTTTTCTTCAACTAGATTATAGTTCCAGCGGCAGGGATGTGCACAAAGTCCTCTATTAGAATCACGTCCTGCCATATAGTTGCTAAGGAGGCATCTTCCTGAGTAAGAGATACACATTGCACCATGAATAAATATTTCCAGTTCAAGGTCATCAGGTAGATTATTTTTTATCTCCTTGATTTCTTTAAAGGATAGTTCTCTTGCAAGAACAATTCTTTTTACACCATGATTATACCAAAATTTAGCGCTTAACCAGTTTGTGTTATTAGCCTGTGTACTTAAATGAATTTCCATTTCAGGTGCTATTTCTTTTACCAGTGAAAATACACCTGGATCTGATAGTATTATTGCATCTATCCCCATTTTATGTACCTTTTCCACGTAGTCAGGCATGCTTTTAAGGTCTTCATTATGAGGGAAGATATTCATAGTAAGATAAACCTTTTTTCCTCTTGTGTGAGCAAATTCTATGCCTTTTTCCAAATCATCGTGAGTAAAATTATCAGCAAAGGCACGAAGTCCAAATTCTTCTCCTCCTAGGTATACTGCATCGGCTCCATAAAGAATAGACATTTTAAGTTTTTCAAGGTTTCCGGCAGGTGCCAGTAGTTCTACTTTTTTGTTTTTATCCATAACAACTCCAAATCAATTAATATACATTAAAATCTTTACTTTTTGTAGCTTATTGCTACACCATCACCTATAGGTATTATGCTTGTTTCTAGTTCATCAGTGCTGCAAATCTCATCTAGGTAGATTCTTAGCCTGTTTACAATGGTTCTCTTTCTTCTTACTACTAGTGTATCATTGGCAATCATTCCTTTATATAATACATTATCTGAGATTAAAAGACCACCATTTTTAAGAAGACGCAAACATTCTGGTAGAAATTCTGGATATTGGCCTTTGGCTGCATCAAGAAAAATCATATCATATTGCTTGTTAATACACTTTATTACTTCAAGAGCATCTCCTTGTATTATGTTTATAGTATGCTCAACATTTGCTTTTTTAATATTTTCTTTTGCCCTTTCAAGCATTAATTCATATCTATCTATAGTATCAATTTTTCCTCCTGGCTCTAAAAAAGAAGATAATAAAATTGATGAATAGCCAATTGCAGTACCTATTTCTAATACATTACTTGGTTTATGAGAAAGAGTAATAACTTTTAATAGTGCTGCCACCTCAGGGTGTATAATTGGAACATGGTTTTCTTTGGCAAAATCCTCTAGTTCAAGTAGTATACCAGTATTTTTTTTTATTGTATTTCGAATATATTCATTTATATAATCAATGGAAACCATTTTCCTTTTACCTTCCTTCAATATAAAGTTAAACTTCTCTAACTATTCTAATTCTAAAACTCCACCTTCTTTAGGGTGGAGCTCTTTTTATAATCTATAGGTGGAGTTTATACTCCACCTATACAAAAGATATTAACTAAATAAACAAAATAAGTAGCCTTGTTTTACTAATATGATACCCCATATTTTTCTTTTGCAGCCTCATGTTCTGCGCTAGTTCTTGAAAAATGATGGCTTCCATCTCCTTTTGCCACGAAAAAGTAATAATCAGACTCTTCATTAGGATACAAGGCTGCTATTATTGATTCAAGACTAGGAGAGCAAATTGGCCCTGGAGGTAAACCCTCGTGAAGATACGTATTATAAGGATGATCAATTCTAGTATCTTCATATGACAGAACTTCTTTGATTTTTCCATCTCTATTAAGTAGTATATACTGGACTGTAGCACATGACTGTAATTTTTTTAAAGACTCCTCATTACTTTTTAATCTGTTGTGGAAAACACTAGAAACAATTTCTCTTTCATCTGGTATCCTAGTTTCTTTTTCAATAACTGATGCTAGAGTAATTACTTCATCAATTGTCATGTTTAACTCCTTAGCTCTTACATAAAAATCAGGAGTAAATTTCATATCAAAGTTCTCAAGAAATCTTCTTATTACAGTTCTTGGCCCTGACTTAGGATCAAAAAAATAGGTGTCAGGGAAGAGGTAACCCTCTAAACGGTTCTCACGCATAGGTAGATCCTCTAAAAACTTATAATTAAACTCTCCATTATTTGCTTCTTCTATAAAGCTTTCTCTGTCAATAAGATTATTTTTGGCCAGAATATCCATAGTTTCTATAAAATTCTTACCTTCTGGTATTGTAACATTTGTACTTATTGGGTTTTGGCTTAGTAACCTCATTATTTCATCATAAGTTAAATTATCACTTAATAGATGCTGACCCGATCTGTATTTTCCCTCATGTCCGTTAATAATTGACAGGTACTTAAAAACAACAGGATATTTAATTAATCCATTTTTCTCTAATATCTCAGCTATTGCATTGGTATTTGAATTGAAAGGAATTTCAATAGTAATAGCAGTTTCAGGATTAATTTTATTAGTTATTTCAGCATCTGACAGTACTTTAACACCGGATAAATAATTATGAGAAATAATACTGCTTACTATAAACACAGCAAGAAAAAATAATAAGTATAAAAACATAGATAAAAAAATATTCCTACGTTTTTTTGTTGTTTTCTTTTTTGTTCTAGAAATCTCCCCGCTCAATGCATTCACCACTTTATATCATATTTTACACCATGTTCTAAGAAATGTCTGAAATATTACTTTTACTTTTCACTGAGCCTATTTAGCAATCAAGAAAAAGCTCTGGGCCTGTAGTGAAATAGTAGTGAAGCTATAGTTTCAGCTTTCCTAAGCTCTATTAGCTTTTGACCTTAGCTCAGACTTTAAGATTTTTTTCCTAAGCCTTGTGTTCTTTGGTGTAATTTCAACTAGTTCGTCATCAGAAATAAACTCTAAAGCTTGTTCAAGACTGAGATCTATTGGAGTAGTCAGTCTTAAGGCCTCATCTGCTCCTGATGCACGTATATTGGTTACGTGTTTCTTTTTACACACATTTACCATTATATCTTCTTGTCTAGAATTCTCCCCAACTATCATACCTTCATACACTCTTGTTCCAGGACTGATAAATAAAGATCCTCTTTCTTGAGCATTGTAAAGGCCGTAAGTAACAGCTTCGCCATTTTCCCATGCAATCATAGAACCTCTACGTCTACCTGATATGGAACCCTTTAACTTCTCAAATCCATAGAACATATGATTCATTATACCATTTCCTTTTGTGTCAGTCAAAAATTCTGATCTGTAACCTATAAGTCCTCTTGCTGGGATTTTAAACTCCAATCGCATATAACCTTGTTGAGCAGAAGTCATGTTTACTAACTCTGACTTACGAGTACCTAGTTTTTCCATAACAACTCCCATGTATTCTTCAGGTACATCGATAGTAAGTTGTTCTATTGGCTCGTGTGTCTCGCCATCAATTTCTTTATAAATAACGGTTGGTTTTGACACTTGAAATTCATAGCCTTGCCTTCTCATTGTTTCAATTAGTATAGATAAATGCAATTCTCCTCTTCCAGATACTTTTAATGAATCTGGAGAATCGGTTTCGTCAACCCTAAGGCTTACATTTGTTTCAAGCTCTTTAAAAAGTCTATCACGTATGTGCCTTGAAGTGACAAAAGTGCCTTCTTGTCCTGCAAAAGGGCTGTTGTTTACACTAAAAGTCATTGATATTGTAGGCTCATCAATTTCTACAAAAGGAAGAGGGTCAGGAGCGTTGGTATCGCAGAGAGTTTCACCAATAGTAATACTTCCTATACCTGACACTGATATTATGTCTCCGAGTGAGGCAGAGGTTGCTTCTACTCTTTTTAAACCTTCAAAAGTAAAGAGTTTACTTACTTTTACGTTTTCTAAAGAGCCATCTTTTTTACATAAGAGGGCGCTTTGCCCAGTTTTAATTGAACCTCGTTCAACTCTTCCAATAGCAATCCTTCCAACATATTCATCATAGTCAATGTTGGATACTAAAAATTGAAGGCTTTCGTCTAAGTAACCTGAGGGAGCTGGTACATTACTCAAAATAGCTTCGAATAGAGGTTCTAAGGTGAGAGGTTTATCATTTAAATGTCTTATAGCATAGCCTTCTTTAGAAGAAGCATATACAACAGGAAACTCCAGTTGATTATCGTCTGCACCAAGTTCAATAAAAAGCTCTAATACTTCATCAATAACTTCTTCGGCTCTTGCCTCAGGTCTGTCAATTTTGTTAATTACCACTATGGGTTTTAAATTAAGCTGCAATGCCTTTTTTAGAACAAAACGAGTTTGAGGCATTGTTCCTTCAAATGCATCTACTAATAGTAATACACCATCAACCATTTTTAGAACACGTTCAACTTCTCCGCCAAAGTCAGCATGTCCAGGTGTATCAACAATATTTATTTTGACATCTTTATAAATGACAGCTGTGTTTTTTGATAGAATTGTAATTCCCCGTTCTCTTTCTAAATCATTTGAATCCATAACTCGCTCAGTAAGTTGCTCATTTTCTCTAAAAATTCCACTTTGTCTTAATAAGCCATCTACCAGAGTTGTTTTTCCATGGTCTACATGAGCAATAATTGCTACATTTCTTAAATTTTCTCTAATTTGTTTCACAAAAATCTCCTTAATATTTTTTTTACAATAATAATTCTAAGATATGATAATAATAGTTGTCAACAAAAATTCGACTTTTCGACTTTTTACGGGGCTTATTTGGCATCAAAAATGAGCTGGGAGGCATCCAACTCATTCGTTTTAAGTTTTTCACTTTGTTCTAAGACTTCTAATATGAAAAATATAGTGGAAGATATATTTTCATCGTTCCTAAGTTTTTGAAATATATTTCTTCATGTTTATAAAAAGTAACCTATGAGTATAGTATAATTAATTATTGACTTTTGTATAAATTTATGCAAAAATGCCTAAAAGGCATATGTAATTTTAAAATTGTATCGATACAGATGGAGGGATTTTTAGTGAGTGAAAGATCAAAATTAAACGAAAATTTAGCACAGATGTTAAAGGGTGGAGTAATAATGGATGTTACAAACCCGATGGAAGCAGAAATTGCTCAGAGAGCTGGGGCTGTTGCGGTAATGGCATTAGAGAGGGTACCAGCGGATATTAGAAAACAGGGTGGAGTAGCAAGAATGTCAGATCCTAAAATGATTAAGGGTATAAAGAGTGCAGTATCTATTCCTGTTATGGCAAAAGTAAGAATTGGGCATATTGTAGAGGCGCAAGTTTTAGAAGCATTAGGAATTGATTATATTGATGAAAGTGAAGTCTTGACTCCGGCTGATGATATGTTTCATGTAGACAAGAAAAAATTTAAAATACCTTTTGTATGTGGAGCTAAAAACTTAGGAGAAGCACTAAGAAGAATTGGTGAGGGAGCTTCAATGATAAGGACAAAAGGTGAAGCAGGTACAGGAAATGTTGTTGAGGCAGTAAGACATATGAGAACAATTATGTCAGAGATAAGAAGACTTGTTAATCTTCCAAAAGAAGAATTAATGACTTTTGCAAAAGAAATAGGAGCTCCTTATGAATTAGTTGTAAAAGTTGCACAGGAAGGAAAACTACCGGTGGTAAACTTTGCTGCAGGAGGTATAGCTACACCTTCTGATGCAGCTCTAATGATGCAATTAGGAAGTGAAGGAGTTTTTGTAGGCTCAGGAATCTTTAAGTCATCTAATCCTGAAAAGATGGCAAAGGCAATTGTTAAGGCTACTACTTTTTATGATAAGCCAGATATAATTGCAGAAGTTTCAGAAGATTTAGGAGAGGCAATGTATGGAATAGAAATGTCTGAGATAGAAAGTGGAAGTATTTTGTCAGACAGAGGGTGGTAATGTTGGTGAATATAGGAGTGCTGGCTTTTCAGGGCTCTGTGATAGAGCATATGAATTCATTATCCCGTTTAAAAGACGTTAATCCATTAGAAGTAAAGACTTTAAGTGAATTAAACACAGTTGATGGATTAATACTTCCAGGTGGAGAGAGTACTACTATCGGAAAACTATTGAGGGACTTTGAACTTGCACCTTATATAATAGAAAGGATCAATATGGGGATGCCAGTTTGGGGTACATGTGCAGGTATGATTCTTTTAGCTAGGAAGATAGCAGGAGGAGAGAATCCTCATTTAGACGTAATGGATATTGTTGTAAGAAGGAATGCTTATGGTGGACAGTTAGATAGTTTTTCAACTAATGTCTCTATTCCAGAAATAGCAGAAAGCCAATTACCATTGGTTTTTATAAGAGCTCCATGGATAGAAGAGGTTAGTGAAAAAGTCAAAGTATTGTGTAAAATAAATGATAAGATTGTTGCAGCAAGGCAGGATAATATGTTTGTTACATCTTTTCATCCAGAATTGACTGAAAACCTGGAGTTTCATAAGTATTTTGCAGGTATAGTAGCACATAATATGTTGGAGAAAAAAACTTCTTGCAAAAAATAGTATATAAGGCATTGATAAAAGTAAAACTATATGTTATACTACTTAACGGAAAATACACACGGAATTTGATTTGTAAGAAAGTGCCGAAAGGTTTTTTACAAAGATGAAGATTCCGGAGGTATAAACTAATGGAGGTGTTTTAATATGTCAGTTATATCAATGAAGCAATTATTAGAAGCGGGGGTTCACTTCGGTCACCAAACTAGAAGATGGAATCCTAAAATGGCTGAGTACATTTTTACAGAGAGAAACGGGATCTATATCATTGATCTTCAAAAAACTGTAAAAAAAGTAGAAGAAGCATATTATTTTATTAGAGAAGTTGCCATGAGTGGGCAAGGTATTCTCTTTGTAGGAACAAAAAAACAGGCTCAAGATTCAATTAAGGAAGAGGCTATAAGATCAGAACAGTTCTTTGTTAATGCAAGATGGCTTGGTGGAATGTTAACAAACTTCAAAACTATACGTAAAAGAATAGACAGATTAAAAGAACTAGCTAGAATGGAAAATGAAGGTATGTTTGATGTTCTTCCTAAGAAAGAAGTTATAAAACTAAGAGCTGAAATGGAAAAATTAGAAAAATATCTTGGCGGAATAAAGGATATGAAAAACATTCCTGGTGCATTATTTATAGTTGATCCTAGAAAAGAAAGAAATGCTATCTTAGAAGCAAGAAAGATAGGTATACCTGTTGTAGCAATTGTTGATACAAATTGTGATCCTGATGAAGTTGATTATGTTATTCCAGGAAACGATGATGCAATAAGAGCTGTTAAGCTAATAGCTGCAAAAATGGCAGACGCAATAATTGAAGGAAGACAGGGAGAGCAAATGGCAGCAGAGCAACAGGTGGAAGTTAAAGAAGAAGCACAGCAGGAAGAAGCTGTAGTTGAGGCTTAGTTTTCACATTTAGCATATTATATTCTTCTAAAAAGTTTGTATTATAGTACAAACTTTTTAGAAGATATTGTTATAGTATATAATACCTTAATTTTACAAGGATATTTGTTATAGATTACAAATAAATGCAAACAATAATGTAGATTAAATTTAATAAATACGGTTTGGAGGAGTAGGAATGATTACTGCGGAGATGGTTAAATCGCTTCGTGAAAGTACCGGAGCAGGAATGATGGATTGTAAAAAAGCTCTTACTGAAGCTAATGGCAATATGGAAAAAGCTGTTGAGTTGTTAAGAGAAAAAGGTTTGGCAGCTGCTGCTAAAAAAGCAGGAAGGATTGCTGCTGAAGGATTAGTTGAATCATATATTCATGGAGATGGAAGAATTGGTGTATTAGTTGAAGTTAACATTGAAACTGATTTTGCAGCAAAAAATGAAGATTTTAAAGAATTTGTTAGAGATGTAGCTATGCAGATTGCAGCAAGCAAGCCAGAATACATAAAAAGAGAAGAAGTTCCTGCAGATGCTATTGAAAAAGAAAAAGAAATTTTAAGAGCACAGGCATTAAATGAAGGTAAACCTGAAAAAATAGTTGATAAAATGGTTGAAGGAAGAATAGAAAAGTATTATAAAGAGGTTTGCTTGTTAGAACAGGGTTGGATAAAAGATCCTGACAAAACAATTAAACAACTACTTGCAGAAAAGATCGCTGTTATTGGTGAGAACATAAATATCAGAAGGTTTGTCAGATTTGAAAGAGGAGAAGGTATAGAAAAGAAAGAAGAGAATTTTGCTGATGAAGTTATGAAGCAAATAAACGGTTAAAGAAAAAGAAATTAAAGGGAGCATATAGTGAAGATTATATGTTCCCTTTTTAGAAATATTACAAAGAATGGGTGAATATTACTAATGCATAAAGTTCAATATAAAAGAGTTATTTTAAAAATTAGTGGTGAGGCACTAGCAGGTGATCATAAACAGGGAATAAATACTGATATAATAAATGAAATATCAGGCAAAATTAAAGAAATATACGATATGGGTGTTGAAGTTGCTATAGTTGTAGGGGGTGGCAATTTTTGGAGAGGAAGAAGCGGAAAGGGAATGGATCGCTCAACAGCAGATCATATGGGTATGCTTGCTACAGTTATTAATGCGTTGGGATTACAGGATTCTCTTGAAGCAAGAGGAATTCCTACAAGAGTTCAAACAGCAATAGAAATGAGACAGATGGCAGAACCTTACATAAGGAGAAAAGCGGTAAGACACCTAGAAAAGAAACGGATTGTAATATTTGCCTGTGGGACAGGGAATCCATATTTTTCAACTGATACTACGGCAGCACTTAGAGCTGCAGAAATTGATGCAGAGGTTATTTTATTGGCAAAGAAAGTTGATGGAGTATATGACAGTGATCCAAACATAAATCCAAATGCTAAGAAATTTGAAAAACTTTCCTTTCTTGATGTACTAAACAAGGAACTTGGTGTAATGGATTCAACAGCGGCTTCTCTTTGTAAGGACAACAATATTCCTATTGTAGTTTTTGGATTGGACAATCCTGAAAATATTGTTAAAGTAATTTTAGGTGAAAGTATTGGTACAATAATAATGTAAAAAGGAGAGGTGGAGAGTATGTCTAAAGAGGAGTACAAAAATATTGAGGAAAAAATGGATAAGACAATTCAGGTTTTAAAAAATGAGCTCAATGGTGTAAGAGCTGGAAGGGCAAATCCAACAGTGTTAGACAGAGTTTCTATAGACTATTATGGAACACCTACACCAATTAATCAATTGGCAAATGTATCTGTTCCTGAAGCTAGGGTTATAATTATTCAGCCTTGGGAAACTAAACTATTAAAAGATATTGAAAAAGAAATTCAAAAATCAGATATTGGTATTAATCCCAACAATGATGGTAAGGTTATAAGGCTTGTTTTTCCGGCTCTTACTGAGGAGAGAAGAAAAGAGCTTACTAAAGTTGTGAAAAAGTTTGGAGAAGAAGCTAAGGTTGCAATAAGATCAATAAGGCGCGACGGTATAGAAAAAATGAAGTCGATGAAGAAAAAAGCAGAGATAACAGAAGATGATTTGAAGATAGCTGAAAAGGACATTCAAAACATGACCGACAAATATATAGAGGATATTGATACTATTGTACAGCTTAAAGATGAAGAGATTTTAGAGGTTTAATATGTTAATTGATAAAATTCTAGGTTTGACTCTTAGAGAAGCAAAGGAGATAATTGAACATGAAGGTAAATACATATATTCTGTTCATGTGACCAGTCCACCTAGGGAAAGAACCAATGAATATGAAGATTATTATAGAGTATTGAATGTAAAAGAATTGGATGAATCTAATATTAAACTTATTGTTTGTAAACCCCTCTGATAAAAAGAGGGGTTAATTTTTTTCAAAGTCAAATTAGAAAGTCAAATTAGGGACGGTTCTTGAATTGAATATTGTAGTAAATTAAAGTGTGTACAAGGAATGGAGAATTATAACTGTCAAGTAAATTACGCCCCCCCTAAAAAGTCAGAGAGTATTCGAAATATATATTAAATAGATTTTAAATATAACATATCGCAGCGGAAGCTGCAATCATAGTAGTTAAGTTCCGCTGCGATAAACAGAGGAACTATATCTTCAAAAAGTTTGCTAAAAAAGCAAACTTTTTGAGAAGAATAGTATATCATCAAAGCAAGCTAATTTGCCAATAGATGCCAGATTGTGGCATCTATGCACTTATAAGGTTCGATTAAATGTATATATTTTTATGAGGTGATAATGTTTTTTATTTTTTAATAAAAGAGATTAATAAATATTTTAAGGAGGAATTAAGTATGACTAAGAAAAGTTTGTTTTTAGTGTTTGTTATTGTGATTGGTTTTGTCTTTTATGGAGGAACCATGTCTTTTGCTGCAAACTACAAAATGTATTACAGTATCAATGAAGCTACCAATATTACTTCATCTAGTGCTGTTATTTCAGGCAGTATAATAAGAGGGGAACAGATTGATAATAACATTACTGTACCTGGATATGTTTTTAGCTTAAAAGTTTTTGAAACAAAAAATCCTGACAATGAACAACAAGTTCCAGTGGGAGGAGGTACTCGTGGTGGTGATTTTGAAGAAAAGATTGAAAATCTTAAACCTGATACAGAATATACTTTTCTTGTCATAGGTCATTCTGTAAACATAAATCCTCTTACTGATAGTCCAATTGAGTTAACTTTCAGTACTAGTTCAGAAACTACACAGGAATTTTTATATGGGGATGTTAACGGAGATGGAAGAATAAACTCAATTGATTATATCCTTGTGAAAAGATACATATTAGGAATTATAACGGAATTTGCAACAGAAGATGGTTTAAAGGCGGCAGATGTTGATAATAATGGGAGCATAAACAGTATTGATTTGTCTTATATCCGTCGATATATTTTGGGTATCATAAATGCTTTTCCAGCGGAACAAAAGTGGATTCCTTATGTGATCAATGAAGAGCATGTGTCCTTTGATTTAGAACGAAAAACTGATGGTAATTATATTGCCAAAATAAAATTGACATTTCCAACAAATGGGTATAGAGTGTCTTATGTTGATAGAGTAAATATGGCAGTTCCTGCTCGTTATGATCCTGATGGTATTCGTAAAATGTTTTTGAGTGAACTTGCTAGTATAGAGGCTTATACTGGTTTGGCACAAGACGTTATAACTACATTAGAATTAAATTATACTTTGGGTATACTTTATCCTGGTAAATATGAGTTTGTGTTTGTTTCAAATGGCCATAGGAGAATATTTCAATTTGCAATAGAAAATGATGATTTGTGGCATATATATTCGTACGGACAGTTCCTTGATCCCTTTAGCCTAGAACAGAATGAAGACGGAAGTTATATTGCAAATGTTAAGCTTACATTTCCTACATCAGGATATATTGTTGATTACAATGATGAAGTAACTATGACAGTTCCTACAATCCCTGATCCAGATGGCGCAAATATAGTACTTTTAGGTGACACAGCCTATATAAGCAGGTCAAGTGGTCCTTATTTGAATGCAGTGCATTATAAAGATGTAAAATATACACTAGGAAAGCTTGAACCAGGGATATATAAGTTTATATTTAATTCAAATAATAATACAAATGATAATAGCAGGTCTTATTTATTTGAAATTCCTGAAGAGGAAGAGTTGGTACCTTATGAGCTTAATGATAGACAGGTTTATTTTAATATTATTAAAAATCAAGATGGAGAATATGATGCTAGAATAACAATAAGATTTCCAACTGCAGGGTACAGTGTAACTTACAACGAAGATGTAACAAGGGAATTTACGGGAGTACAGCATCCGGATAAAACACTTATGGTATTTAGAAATGATAGTTTTAAAGTTGAAGCTAACACAAATCCATTAATACCTGTTCCGACTATAGTACAAATAGATTATAAACTAGGCAAACTAACTCCAGCAAAATATGAGTTTGTTTTTTGTTCAAATGATTTTAGTAAAACCTTTCCATTTGAAATCAGATAGGTTTTACAGTAGTATAGCAGGATGTTAAGTTTTAGCTAAATGAGTTAAGAGACTTAAACAAAAGGGCTTTAAGTAGAGAATTTATTCTATGGGAAGCCCTTTTATTATGTGTGAGTTTAAAAAAAGTAAAAAAAAGTCTATTATTAAATTTTATACATAATTCTACAAGTAATTTATTTCAAGGTTAACAGCATTTTTCAATATATCTAAGGAGATATTTTTATATAAATTATTGGAACTTATATTTTGGACTTAACATAATATGTATTAGATTGATTAATAAAAGGTGATATTATGGAAAAAACTCGAGTGTCTCCTCCTTGGTATACTTTTGCAAACCAAATAAATTACACTTATGGAAGAAGTCCGTATGTTAAGGTAAGAGAACTGAAAGAACTAAAAAATGGCAACTATGTTTTAAATATCTACGTAAAAAATAAAGTTATTGCTTATGCGGTTAGACAAGTGCTACCGTTAAAAGAAGCATATGGAAATATCGAGGTTTATATTAAGGTTTATGACCCTAGTCGCAAAGAAGTAAAAATAGCAAAGCAAGTTGTTTATACAGATAAAAAGTTAGCTAAACTTTTCTGTGTGGCTTTATATAAAAATCCTCTATTTGTAGGAGCAGTTCTTACAGGGGGAAAAGTGCCTCAATTTATTGACTTTCCACAGGTTGCTATTGTTATAAAAAAAGCTGTAGTGCAGTTTTTTAATGATGATATTTCAGATTTATGTTCAAACTATAATGAGGTAGCTGCTAAAGTATTTGAGGAGGTTACAACTCTTCGTTACCCAGTAAGGAAAGAAGTTACCTTTACAACACAAGATAAAAAATGCGGTTTACAAAAGAATTTATAATGTGGGAGGGGTTGTTAGTTGAGTATTCACAACTTTTCTACCACATTTTTAAGTACTAATAATTTATGCACCCCTTTTAATTATTTTATTTTAGTTGGAAAGTAGTAATTGAATAATATATAATAGATGGTACATGTGAATTTTTCCTATGTGCCACTTTTTTATTAGGGAGGTTAATTTAAAGCATTTATTTAAGTAGTTGAAAAATTGGTAAAAAAACATATTCTAGAATATTGACACAATTATTGAACTGGAATATAATAATAGAGTAAGATTTACAAATTTATCTATTCTGAAAACAAGTATGAAGAATAGAAGAGTTTAATGTAATTAATTTTTCTATGCCTTGTGCTCATTAAAGCCTATGGCATATGTAGCTGTAGTTGATTTAATCAATTGCTAGTCTTTGCAACTTAGAAAGGAGTGTTGAAAATGACAACAATAATTTATGAGGTGTTTAGTCTATAATTTAATAAATGACCAAAAAGCATAGTATTTTTTGTTGTGTTTTTATGGTCATGTTTTGAATGTAACCGTCACTAGAAAAGAAAACAAAGTTTGGGCTCACGATAGGTTATCGTGTTTTTTATTGCCAAAAATAAACCGTGGTTACTGTATCACGGTATTTTCATGCCTTTTTTAAGTATCAGAGATATGAAAGGAGAAACAAAATTTTTATGAATAAAGTTACTATTATTTCATCTACAAATAATTGGATGGAACAAAATGCAATTGATCAAATCAATCAAATTAGTAAATTACCTGGCGTAGTTAGAGCAGTGGGGTTACCTGATCTTCATCCAGGGAAAACACCTGTAGGAGCTGCTATTATTACTGAAAATGTAATTTATCCACATTTAGTTGGCAACGATATAGGTTGTGGTATGAGTATGTTTATGACAGACATAAAAAAAAGAAAAATTAAAATTGATAGAATGATAAAAAAATTAGAAGTAATAGAAAACTTACGAGAAATCCCACTACCAAAAGAAAATGATTTAAATAAGTATTTTTCTTTATTGGGATCAAACCTTGGTACTATAGGTGGAGGTAATCATTTTGCAGAGCTTCAGGAAGTTGATACTGTATTTGATGAAGAACTATTTATAAATCTGGGGTTTGACAAAAATAACATTATGCTTCTGATTCATAGTGGTTCAAGAGGGTATGGACAAAGTATTCTAGATGAAAGTATTAAAGTATATAGTGCACAAAATGGTTTATTGCATTCATCAGAAGCTGCAATTAATTATCTATCATCTCATGATAATGCAGTCAATTTGGCATCTGTGAACAGGGATTTAATTGCATATAAAATTTTAAAATCTCTAGGAGTAGAGGCGAGCGTACCTAAGCTTCTAGATTGCTCTCATAACTTTGTAAGCATAAAAGAATGGGATAATAAATTATTTTACATTCATAGAAAGGGTGCTGCACCAGCTGATAAAGGCCCTGTTATTATTCCAGGCTCAAGAGGCTCACTTTCATATTTAGTAATGCCAACAGATAACGTAGAAGTAGCTGGATTTTCCTTAGCTCATGGCTCAGGTAGAAAGTGGGAACGAAGCATGTGTAGGGCAAGGCTTGAAAGTAAATATACAAAAGAAAGTATCAAATCTACTAAACTTAAAGGAAGAGTTATCTGTAATGATACCAAACTTCTTTTTGAAGAAGCTTCCGAGGCATACAAAAATATTGATACAGTAATACGAAGTTTAGTGGATTTTGAATTGGTAAAAGTAATTTCAACCTTTAAACCAATATTAACCTATAAAAATTAGGAGGGTATATGTGGATACAGATTAGCTCTGGAAAAGGACCAGATGAGTGCGAACTTGCAGTAAGCCTTTTCGTAAAAACATATCAGGAGGAATGCTGCAAAAAAGGAATAAAAGTAAATTTAACAGATTTAGTACCTGGAAACATATCAAATAATTTAAAATCTGCACTTTTATCTTTAGATTTAGAATCCCAATGGGATAAAGAAATTGAGTTGATGAGTGGGAGTATTTTGTGGATTTGTAAAAGTCCATATAGGCCAAATCATAAAAGAAAAAACTGGTTTATAAATATTGAAGTTTTTAGCTTATCAGAAAAACTTAGTTTTTCTGATAAGGATGTACACTTTGAATCAATGAGGAGCTCGGGACCTGGGGGACAAAACGTTAATAAGGTTGAAACTGGAGTAAGGGCTTTTCATATTCCCACTGGTTTGACTGTAACAGCCATTGAGGAAAGATCACAATACATGAATAAAAAGCTGGCGCTTGCAAGGTTGTCAAGCCTTATAAAAGCAAAAAATCAGGAGAGTTTTTTAAATGATAAGAAAACACTTTGGATGCAGCACAATACTCTTGAAAGAGGCAATGCTATTAGAATCTACGAAGGTATGGAATTTAAGTTGAAAAAGTCCCATACCTGCTGAAATCTATGCCTTTACATTATCACTAGGTTTTGTTAAAATGAGTTTTAGGTAATATCAAGAATTTTACTTGATTGGTTTTTGCAAATTTTGGAGGTTTAAATGAATTTCATAAAGAATATGTTTAAAAAGAATACTATTAGTACAAAAGTGGACACTAAAAATATACCTGTTCATATTGCTATAATTATGGATGGTAACGGGCGATGGGCAAAAAAAAGAGGCCTTCCACGATCAATAGGCCACAATGAAGGGGCTAAAACACTAAAAACCATTTCAACCTTTTGTGGCGAGTTTGGAATCAAATATCTTACTGTTTACGCTTTTTCTACTGAAAATTGGAAGAGACCTAAATCAGAAGTTGATGCTCTTATGGATTTGCTGCTAGATTTTTTAAAAAATGCGGAAACACATATAGGAGGCAAGGATGTAAGAATACAAACAATCGGTGATGTAAGTGTTTTAAGCGAGGAGATTAAAAAAGAGATTGTTAGAGTTACAAATATAACAAAGGAAAACAAAGGGTTGATTTTAAATATTGCATTAAATTATGGGGGTAGGAGTGAAATTCTTCATGCAGTTAAGGAAATAGCGGGTAATATAGAAAAGAAAAAAATAACGGTAAATGATATTGATGAAGAAATGATATCAAATAATCTTTATACAAAAGGTATTCCTGATCCGGATATATTAATAAGGCCAGGAAAAGAGAGTAGGCTAAGTAATTTTTTATTGTGGCAGACAGCTTATACAGAGATATGGTACACAGATGTTTTATGGCCTGATTTTAGAAAAGAGCATATTATTGAGGCCGTATTAGACTATCAGAACAGAAACAGAAGATATGGAGGACTTTAGTTTTATGAAGATCAGAATAACAAGTGCTATAGTAGGTTTAGCAGCACTTATATTGGTAGTATTAGCTGGAAAAGTTGTTTTGAGCCTTGCAGTTTCTTTGATATGTATTGTTGCACTAAATGAATTTTATAAATCAATTTCAGATGCACAATATAGACCTGTAAAATCAATAGGGTATCTTTCATGCTTAGGGTTATTTTTACTGGGTTTTGAATACTCCTTATCAGAACTAAAAACATATTTGGAACCTTTGCTATCTATACAATATCTACTGTTTTTAATATTTATAGTCACGGTTTTTTTACTGGCTTTTATTGTGTTTTTTAAAGGTAAATACAATATTGTAGATATATCGTTAACTTTTTTTAGCATATTTTATATTACATTTATGTTCTCCTTTATTATCTTGACAAGAAATCTTAATAACGGAAGCTTTTATATTGTATTTATTTTTATTGGTGCATGGGCAACTGATACATTTGCTTATTTTTCAGGGCGTTTATTTGGGAAGCGAAAGCTTATTCCATCTGTAAGCCCTAAAAAAACTGTAGAAGGTGCAATTGGAGGAGCTGTTGGATGTGCATTAATGACAGTTTTATATGGGATATATCTTACAAATAACAACATTATAAATGGTACCCCAATATATTATTTTGCCATCTTAGGTCTGTTATGTGGTGTAATGTCACAACTAGGGGACTTAGCTGCATCATCTATAAAAAGATTTGTTAATGTAAAAGATTTTGGCAGTATAATGCCAGGCCATGGAGGGGCTCTTGACAGATTTGATAGCATATTATTTTGTGCGCCTACCGTGTATTTTTACTTATACTTTTTAATATTAAGAAGCTAAGGATTAGCCCAAATATTACTTTTGTTTTTCACGGGGGCTATTTGGCATCAAATAAGGCCTATGGTGAAAATAGTAGTTATATTTTCGGCAATGCTAATTAAGGAATGGTCTAAAGTATCACTTCCACTTTTCAAAAGGACTATTTAGCATCAAATAAGACCTGTAGTGAAATAGTAGTGGAAGTTATATTTTCAGCATTTCAAAGAAGGGGATTAATAAATGATAAATAGCATTTCAGTACTAGGTTCAACAGGATCAATTGGAACTCAAACACTAGATGTAGCAAGAAATTTAAACATTAAAGTGGAGGCTTTGACAGGCAATACAAATATAGACTTACTTGAAAGTCAGGCCAGAGAATTTCTGCCTAAAATGGTTGCAGTGAAAGATGAGAAAATAGCCAATATATTAAAAGAAAGGCTTTTAGATGTCAATATAGAGGTAATAGGTGGAATAGAAGGATTGAAAAGAGCAGCAACTCTAGAATGTGTAGATGTAGTTGTTGTTTCAATTGTTGGAATAGCTGGACTTATTCCAACCCTTGAAGCTATAAAAAGCAAAAAAAACATTGCATTGGCAAATAAAGAGACATTAGTTACTGCAGGATCAATTGTAATGGAAAAGGCAATTGAGATGGGTGTAAATGTAATCCCTATAGATAGTGAACACTCTGCAATTTTACAATGTTTAATGGGCAATAATATAAAAGATGTATCAAAAATTATACTAACTGCATCAGGAGGACCATTTAGAGAAAAGACAATGGAAGAACTCAATAATGTTTCTTTAAAAGAGGCATTAAAGCATCCAAATTGGAACATGGGAAGCAAAATAACAATAGATTCTGCAACATTAATGAATAAAGGACTAGAGGTCATAGAAGCAAAATGGCTTTTTGGTTTGTCTCAAAGTCAGATAGATGTGTTAGTACATCCACAGAGTATCGTTCATTCAATGGTTGAGTATAAGGATGGATGTGTTATGGCCCAAATGGGATCACCTGACATGAGAATACCTATACAATTTGCTCTTACATATCCCGAAAGGAAAGGTAATGATTTTTCAAAATTAAACCTATTAAAGAGTGGTAGCTTGACATTTGAAATACCTGATACAAAAAGATTTCCATGTTTAAGACTTGCATACCAGGCTTTAGAAGAGGGAGGCACTATGCCTGTTGTATTAAATGCTGCAAATGAAGAAGCTGTGAGTTTGTTTATGAGAGAAAAAATAAAATTTATCCAGATACCAAATATTATTGAAGAAGCTATGGGTATGCATACACTTATAGATAAGCCATGCTTAGAAGATATTATTAATGTTGATATTTGGGCAAGAGAATTTGTAAAAAAATCTATCAATTAATACATAAGGTGGTATAATAGAGTAAGGAGGTATATATATGAGATTATTAATGGTTATTTTAGCATTTAATTGTATTATTATTATTCATGAATTAGGACATTTTATTGTTGCAAAATTATCGGGTATAAAAGTTGAAGAATTTTCTCTTTTTATTGGACCTAAGATTTTTAGCTTTAAAAAGGGTGAAACAGTATATACTTTGAGAACTTTGCCATTACTTGCCTACGTAAAAATGGAAGGTGAGGAAGAGGCTTCAGACAGTGATAGGGCATTTCATAAAAAGCCTTTGCCAATAAGAGCAGCAGTTATTGCTGCCGGTCCTTTAGCAAATATGTTTTCAGCACTTATTATTATAATGATTTTGTATAGTATATCAGGTTATGGTACTACAATAGTTAGAAGTGTTGATGAGGATTCTCCGGCATATGCGGCAGGTATAAGAGAAGGCGATAAAATTATCCGTTATGACAACAAAAGAATATTTCAACAATTTGAGATATTTAATTATATGTTTGTATCAGAGGGTCAACCTACTCAAATAGAGTATATTAGAGGGCAAGAAAGAATTGTGAGAGAAATTCAACCAGAAATAAGGTCAGCTGAGCAATATTTGATTGGATTTTACTCACCACAGGGACAGGATTCTAACATTGTTGATAGCCTTGCAGAAGAGGGTGCAGGAATTAAAGCGGGTCTTTTGCCAGGTGACAGAATAGTAAAATTAAATGAAACTGAAGTTTTTAATGTAAGAGAAATTAGAGAATTTCTTCAGGAACATAAAGATAATCCTTTGATAGTTACAGTAGAAAGAGAAGGTGAATTTGTTGAAATAGGACTTACACCTGAAAAATTTATTGGAGAAGAAAGCTATAATATTGGATTAAGTTTTTTAAGAGAAAAGGGTGGGTTCTTTGATATTGCCAAGAATTCGGCGGTATTTATTTACTCTAATGCTCGTATGGTTCCAGTTTCATTGGGATGGCTCATACAAGGGAAAGTGTCATTTGGACATATGGCAGGTCCTGTTGGGATAGGATCTATGATGAACGAAGCTGTACAGGATGTTCCTATGAGAGATGCCCTATTAAGACTATTAGAATTAACTGCTTTAATTAGTGTTGTTATTGGTGCTACAAATTTAGTACCTTTTCCAGCACTTGATGGAAGTAAGCTGCTTCTTTTAGGTGTTGAGGCCGTTAGAAGAAAGCCTATTCCGATTGAAAAGGAAGCCATTGTAATGACGGTAGGTTTCTTTATTTTAATAGGCCTTGCAATATTTATAACATCAAATGATATAATCCGTATAGTCAGAGGTTAATATGGAAAATGTTTTTTTTAATAGAAATAAAACAAAAAAGATTAGAGTTGGAAAAATCTTTGTTGGTGGAGGAGAACCTATTACAGTTCAGTCTATGACTAATACTGATACTAGAGATGTTGTATCTACAATAAATCAAATTAAGGGATTAGAAGAAGAAGGATGTAGTATTGTCAGAGTAGCTGTTTTAGATGCTCAGGCTGCTCAGGCAATAAAGGAAATTAAAAAGTCTGTGTCAATACCTGTTGTAGCTGATATTCATTTTGATTACAGGCTTGCCATAATGTCCATGGAAAATGGTGCAGACAAAATAAGGCTAAATCCTGGCAATATTGGTGATCGGGAAAGAGTCAGAAAAGTTGTGGAAGTTGCAAAAGAAAGACAAATACCTATTAGAATAGGTGTCAACTCAGGATCAATAGAAAAGGCAATATTAAAAAAATATAATGGCGTTTCACCCGAAGCAATGGTTGAAAGTGCTCTAGAACATGCTAGGATATTAGAAGAAGAAGGTTTTTTTGACATAGTTTTTTCTTTGAAAGCATCAAGTGTGCCTATGACTATAGCTGCTTATAGATTGATGTCAAAAAAAACTAACTACCCTTTACATCTAGGAGTAACGGAGGCAGGTACTGTAAATGGAGGAACAATAAAGTCGTCTATTGGCATAGGATGCCTTTTAGCTGAAGGAATAGGTGATACAATTAGGGTATCCTTAACTGGTGAGCCTAAAAATGAGGTAAGGGTAGGAAACGCAATACTTAAATCACTGGGTTTAAAAAAAGGAGGCATTGACTTTGTATCATGTCCTACCTGTGGAAGATGCAGAATAAATCTTATTGACATTGCAAATGAAGTTGAAAATAAGTTAAGCAGCATCAACAAAGATATTAAGGTAGCTATAATGGGGTGTGAAGTAAATGGCCCTGGTGAAGCAAAAGAAGCAGATATTGGTATTGCAGGAGGGATAAACGAAGCACTCCTATTTAAAAAGGGGCAGATTGTAAGAAAGATTGCCCAAGAAAATGTTGTAAATGAGCTGCTTGAAGAAATACGCAAGCTTTAAAATATATGTATATGACTTTTAATACAAGGCATACTAATCCTAAATAGAAATTCATGAGCAAAAGCTTAGCAACATAGGTTGAAAAGAATAATGCGAATGAATTTCTATGCACATGTGCATGTTTGCGAAGCAAACAAATTGCACGTGCATAAAATCAAAGGTTCTATTCTGAAAAGTATTTTCAGAATAGAAATTCATGAGCAAAAAGCTTAGCAACATAGGTTGAAAAGTATAATGCGAAATTTAGGAGTTGGTATGTTTTGATTGTAAGTGCTATTATTCCAGCTTATAACGAAGAAAGTACAATTGGAAATGTGATTAGCACATTAAGGAGAATTCCTGTTATTGGTGAAATAATTGTTGTAAGTGATGGTTCTACTGATAATACATCTGATGTTGCAAGAAATCTTGGAGCTAAAGTTATTGAATTTCATGAAAATAGAGGAAAAGGAGCTGCAATAAAAACTGCTCTTGATGTTTGTAAAGGAAGTAGTATCCTTTTTCTTGATGCTGACCTTATTGGACTTAAAAAAGAACATGTCTACATGTTGATTATGCCAGTAATTGACAATAAAGCTGATATGACTGTTGGCGTATTTACAAGTGGCAGGTTGTATACAAATCTTTCTCATAAAGTTTCACCTGGCTTATCAGGTCAAAGAGCAATAAAAAAACATATTTTAGACAGTATGGAGAATGTGGATTTAACTGGTTTTGGAATTGAAATGGCTCTTAATCAACATGCTAAGGAAATGAATCTTCGGGTTGAAGAGATAGAGCTTGAAGGAATGACTCATGTTATGAAAGAAGAAAAGTTTGGCGTTTTTAGAGGTGTTGGACGCAGGATGAAGATGTATTGGCAAATAGTAAAAGGTGCACGGCTTGCAAAAAGATAAAAACGGACAGGTGCTATAAAGTACCTGTCCCCTCTTTAATAATTGGTATATTTGTGCTAGAATTATTTTATCTATCACAAGTAAAAGAAAGAGGAGTTTTTATTGAATGCAAAAGCTTATCGAATTGTTTCCAGAAGTTTTTAATGATGAGAAATCAAATGGTCATTTTAAGAGTGTGCAAATACAAAATATAAATGCATATAAAAAATCCAGGAAGCTCGAAATATTTATAAAATCAGATAAATTAATACCTGTTTTACATTTAGATAAACTAGAACAAAAGTTTAAAAACTGTTTTGCACTTGAAGAAGTTGCTATTAAACCTGTATTTACAGTTGATTTATCTTTAAAGGAAGTTTTAGAAGCTTATTGGGATAGTATTGTTCATTTTCTGATCAAAAATATAGCTATTTGTAGAGGGTTGCTTGATGGATGTAAATGGAACTTAAATGACAATATATTAAAAATAGGTTTAAAAACAAAAGGATCTGACATTTTAAAGTATAGAAATTGCAATAAGATATTGGAAAAACTATTTAAAGAATCGTTTAATGTAAATGTAAAGGTTGAATTTGAAGACTTTGAAATGGATGCAGACAAAAGAGAAAAATATATGGAATTAAAAGTAAGTGAAGAAAGCAAAGTTGTGAGTGCTACTGTTGTCAAAAATGATATAGTAAATTCAAAGAGTAATGAAAATGTTCTAAAAGTGAAAAAAGTTAAGACAACTCCTGGTTCCGATGATGTTGTTATTGGAAAAAGCTTTAATGAAAGCATGGTAAATATATCAGAGGTAACTCAGGATTCCGGAAGAATTTCAGTATTAGGAGAGATTTTTAGAACAGAAATAAGAGAACTAAAAAGCGGAAAGTTTTTATACATATTTGATATGACGGATTATACAGGTTCTCTCACAGTGAAGCTTTTTGTAGATAAAGAAAAAATTGGTGGCATAAAAGAAGAGATTAGAGAAGGGCTATGTGTAAAAGTAAGAGGTGATGCTCAGTATGATAAATTCTCAAAAGAACTTACTGTACTTGCATCAGATATTTGTAAAGTTCCTAAGGAAATAAAACAGGATAATGCAAAGGAAAAAAGGGTTGAACTACATCTACATACTCAAATGAGTTCATTAGATGCTATCACTTCTGTTAAAGAATTAGTTAAAAGGGCAGCACAATGGGGACATAGAGCAATAGCAATTACTGATCATGGAGTTGTTCAGGCTTATCCTGATGCATGTGATGCAGGAAAGAAGAATAATATAAAAATAATCTATGGAATAGAAGCTTATTTGCTTGATGATAAAGTACCTATAGTATATAATTCAGAAGGCCAATTGGTTGACAGTGATTTTGTTGCTTTTGATATTGAGACAACAGGTTTAAATGCTGATAAAGATAAGATAACAGAAATTGGTGCTGTTAAAATTAGAAATGGAAAGGTAATTGATACCTTCAGTACTTTTGTAAACCCTGAGATTCCTATACCTTCTCATATTACAAAACTTACGGGAATAACTAATGAAATGGTACAAAGGGCTCCTGTTATTAATGAGGTGTTATCTGAATTCTTAGATTTTATTAAGGGAGCAGTATTGGTTGCCCACAATGCTTCTTTTGATATGGGTTTTATTAGAGTAAATTGTGGGAAAATTGGTAAAAATCATTGTTACACAGTACTTGATACATTGGAATTATCCCGCCAGATGTTTCCTCAGTTAAAAAAACATAAATTGAATTTAGTAGCAAATCATTTGGGCGTTAAATTGGAAAATCATCACAGAGCCCTTGATGATGCCATGGCATGTGGAGAAATTCTTATAAAGTGTATTGAAATTCTAAAAGAAAAGAATGTAACAACAATTGATGATATTCAAAGTGCTCTTGGAAATAGTATTAATTATAAACAGGCAAATACTAACCATGCAATTATACTTGTAAAAAATTATACTGGACTTAAGAATCTTTATAAAATTGTTTCTAAATCACACCTTGAGTATTTTTATAAAAAGCCTCGTGTACCAAAAAAACTTTTTATGGATCATAGAGAAGGTCTTATTATAGGAAGTGCATGTGAAGCAGGAGAGCTTTATAGAGCTATATTAGGAAAAAGAAGTGATGACGATATTTCTAAGATTGCTAGATTTTATGATTATTTAGAAATACAGCCATTGGGAAACAATCAATTTCTTATAAATAATGGAATGGTAGGTAGCCAGGAAGAACTTAAGAATATTAATAGAAAAATAATTGAACTTGGTGAAAAGTACAATAAACCTGTCGTAGCTACATGTGATGTACATTTTATGGATCCTAAGGATGAGGTTTTTAGAAGAATACTTATGGCTGGACAGGGATTTAGTGATGCAGATAACCAGGCACCTATTTACTTTAGGACAACTGATGAAATGTTGGAAGAATTTGCTTACTTGGGGGAAGATAAGTCATATGAGGTAGTAGTTGAAAATACAAATAAAGTAGCTGACATGTGTGAGGATATACGTCCTATACCAGATGGTACATTTCCTCCTAGAATAGATGGTGCAGAGGAAGAAATGAAAGACTTGTCAATTACAAAAGCTAAAGAAATCTATGGCGATGAAATACCTAAACTTGTAAAAGAACGTATGGATAGGGAATTAAATTCTATTATAAAAAATGGTTTTTCAGTTATGTATATAATAGCACAAAAATTAGTACATAAATCATTAGAAGATGGTTACCTTGTTGGTTCAAGGGGTTCTGTAGGTTCTTCCTTTGTAGCATTTTTGACTGGAATTACTGAAGTAAATTCCTTGCCGCCACACTATATATGTGTAAAATGTAAGTATTCAGAGTTTATTGAAGATGGTAGTTGTGGATGTGGTTTTGACTTACCTGATAAGAACTGTCCTGTTTGTCATAGTCCATTAAAAAAAGATGGATATGATATTCCCTTTGAAACTTTTCTAGGATTTGATGGGGATAAGGAGCCGGATATAGATTTAAACTTTTCTGGAGACTATCAGCCTAATGCTCATAAGTACACTGAGGAGCTTTTTGGAGAAGGACATGTATATAGAGCAGGAACAATTGCAACTATTGCAGAAAAAACTGCATTTGGATTTGTGAAGAATTATTTAGATGATAGAGAGATAATAACAACAAATGCAGAGATAACAAGACTTGTAAAGGGATGTACAGGTGTCAAGAGGACAACTGGTCAGCATCCAGGTGGTGTTATGATTGTACCGCAAGATAAGGAGATATATGAGTTTTGTCCTATACAACGACCGGCAGATGACATTACATCAAACATAACAACAACACATTTTGATTATCATTCTATAAGTGGAAGGCTCTTAAAGCTTGATATTCTTGGGCACGATGACCCCACGGTAATTAAAATGCTTGAAGACTTAACTGGAATAGACGCAACAACAATAATAATTGGTGAAAAAAAGACTATGGGTATATTTAGCAGCACTGAGCCTTTAGGAATAAGTCCTAAAGATATAAATAGCCAGGTAGGAACTTTTGCTATTCCTGAGTTTGGAACTAAGTTTGTAAGACAAATGCTGGTAGATACAAAACCAACTACTTTTTCAGAGCTTATAAGAATATCAGGATTGTCCCATGGGACAGATGTATGGCTAAATAATGCTCAGGATTTAATAAAAAACAATATAACAACATTATCTGAAGTTATTTGTACTAGAGATGATATAATGCTTTATTTGATTTACTCAAAACTTCCTCCAAAAACTGCTTTTAAAATAATGGAAGATGTGAGAAAGGGAAAAGGATTAAAAGAGGAATATGAGGAAATTATGAAAGAACATAAAGTTCCCAGCTGGTATATTGACTCATGTAAGAAAATAAAATATATGTTCCCTAAAGCCCATGCGGCAGCATATGTTATGATGGCATTTAGAATTGCATGGTTTAAAGTATATCATCCAAAAGCTTTTTATGTTACATATTTTACAGTAAGGGCAGATGACTTTGATGCAGAGCTTATGTGCAACGGACAGGACAAGGTTAGAAATAAAATAAAAGAACTTGAACAAAGAGGAAATACTCTTACACAAAAAGAGAAAAATGTCCTAACTATTTTAGAGGTTGCAAATGAAATGTATGCAAGGGGTATAAATTTTCTTCCTATTAATTTATATAAATCTGATGCTACTAAGTTTCAGATAACCGATGAAGGCATAAGGCCTCCATTAAATGCCCTTCAAGGACTTGGAAGTGCTGCAGCACAGAATATTGTTGAAGCAAGGAAAGGTGGAGAGTTTATATCTATTGATGATTTAAGGGTAAAATCTAAAATTAGTAAGGCAGTGATAGAAATTCTTCAAAACAATGGTTGCCTAAAGGATTTACCCGAGAGCAATCAAATTAGTTTATTCTGATAATAGAATCTATTAATTTAGTGAGCGTGCCATTTGTTTGGTACGCAAACAGGCACATGTCCATATACAATTATCTCCATTAGACTTTTTATTCTATGTTTATTCTGAAAATAATTATTATAAATAATAATAAAAATATTGATAATTACAGATAATAATGATATAATACTTTTGGATTAAAGCAAATAGGAAGCTGATGGCAAAGAGTGGGGGTTGATCCCACTCTTTCGTATTATTTTAGATTTTAGAGAATAATCCAGACATAAAAGGTAAGGATATGATACTAAAACTTATTTAAAAGAATGGTAAATAAAAATACTAGTTTCCTTTTATGGAGGTAGATATGGCAAAAAAAAATATTGAAGAAATTGTAACTGGTTTGGCACAGCCCATTGTAGAAAAATATTTATTTGAATTAGTAGACGTTGAGTTTTTAAAGGAAGGATCAAGTTGGTACTTAAGGATCTATATAGACAAACCAGGAGGTATAGCCATTGACGATTGCAAGGTTGTTAGTGAAGAAATAAGTGATTTGCTGGATAAAGAAGATCCAATTTCTCAGAGCTATTTTCTTGAGGTATCTTCACCTGGACTAGAAAGACCTCTTAAAAAGGATTCTGATTTTGAAAAGTTTAAAGGTGAGTTAGTTGAAGTTAAATTATTTAAGGCTTACGATGGCAAAAAAATATTTGAAGGCGAACTCGTGGGATTGATAGATAATAAAATAGTTATAAAATTTGATGACAAGGAAACAATTGAATTTGAAAGAGAAAAGGTTTCATTGATAAGAAGGTCTATTAGATTTTGAATGTTTACTTACTGAAATAAAACAAGGAGGTTCTAAAATGAGTGCGGATTTGATTCATGCATTGGAACAATTAGAAAAAGAAAAGGGAATTGATAAAGAAGTATTAATAGAGGCTATAGAGGCAGCTTTAATATCTGCCTATAAAAGAAATTTTGGTTCTTCTCAAAACGTAAGAGTTGTGATTGATCGTCAAAGTGGAGATTTTAAGGTGTATGCCTTAAAAAGGGTAACTGTAGATCCCCAAGATGAACATTCAGATATATCAATTGATAACGCAAAAAGAATAAATGCTGATTTTGAAGAAGATGATGTGGCTGAAATTGAGGTTACACCTAAAAAATTTGGTAGAATAGCTGCTCAGACAGCTAAACAGGTTGTAGTTCAGCGTATAAGGGAAGCTGAAAGGGGTATTATCTTTGATGAGTTTTCCAACAAAGAAGGTGAAATTGTAACTGGGATTGTACAAAGAATTGAAAGAAAGAATGTAATTATTGACCTTGGAAAAACTGAGGCTGTGCTTGCTCCTACAGAACAAGTACCTGGAGAAGAATACAAGTTTAATGATAGAATAAAAACATATATAATAGAGGTAAAAAAGACTACAAAAGGCCCACAAATTATGGTGTCGAGGACACATCCAGGACTTATAAAAAGACTGTTTGAACTTGAAGTACCAGAAATTCACGAGGGTATTGTTGAACTTAAAAGTATTTCTAGAGAGCCTGGATCAAGAACAAAGATTGCTGTTTACTCAAGAGATGATAATGTTGATCCGGTTGGTGCATGTGTAGGACAAAAAGGAACAAGAGTTCAAGCAATTGTAGATGAACTTCGAGGTGAAAAAATAGATATAATAAAGTGGAGCAGCAATGCTAAAGACTATATTTCAAGTAGTTTAAGTCCTGCTAAAGTAGTTAGAGTAGACGCAAATGAAGAAGAAAAGACCGCTAAAGTAACAGTTCCTGATTTTCAATTATCATTAGCTATTGGTAAAGAAGGTCAAAATGCAAGACTGGCTGCAAAGTTAACTGGCTGGAAAATTGATATAAAGAGTGAATCACAGCTTAGAGCTACTATTGAGCAGCAGCTATTGAATTTTGATGGCGGATATGTTCATGAAGACAATTTTGAAGAAGATGATTTATATAAGGTGAAATCAGAAGAGTAGTTTTTAAGCTATTAATCAGAATAAACAAGTTCTTTTAGGAAGTGATAAATAGTGAAAATGAAAAAGATTCCAATGAGAATGTGTATTGGATGTCAGGAAATGAAACCAAAAAAAGAACTAATTAGAATAGTAAAAAATAAAGAGAACGAAATCTCAATAGATTTCATGGGAAAGAAACCTGGTAGAGGGGCTTATGTCTGCAAAATAACTGACTGTTTTGAAAAAGCCAGAAGGGCAAAGAGGCTTGAAAGGGCATTTGAAACTTCTATTGATGATGAGATATATGAAGCATTAAAGAGAGAATTGGAGGAGGATAATGACTGATAAAGTATACTCTTTTCTAGGGTTAGCCAGGAAGGCTAATAAGCTTGTTTCCGGTGATGAAACATGTGAAAGATTTCTAAATACAGGGAAGGTTAAATTAATTATTGTAGCAGAAGATGCTTCTGACAATACAAAAAAAAAGTTTAATGATGCATGTAAGTATAGAAATATTCACATAAGATTTTTCGGCACAAAAGAGTTGCTAGGTAAATACATCGGAAAAGGAATAAATTCGGTATTAGCTATACTGGATAAAGGGTTTTCCATTCGTTTAATGGAAATGCTAGACAATGAGAATATCGTATGCGGGGGTGAATATATTGACAAAAAAAAGAGTTTATGAGCTTGCGAAGGAATTAAATACTACTAGCAAAAGACTAATGGAGAAATTATCCGAAGTAAACGTAGTTGTCAAAAATCATATGAGTCTGCTTGAGGAAAATGAATTAAATAGATTATATGATCACATTGGAATCATTAGACATGATGAAGAAGATAAAGGTCTAGGTAATGAGGATAAAAAAATAGCTCCTATAATAAAGCAAAATGAAGAGTTAAAAAGAGAGACAAAAAAAGAAACAAAAAATGCACCAAGGATAATAAGAAAAACAGAGATTAATTTAGATTCTGTAAGTGATATGAATCAGTCCAATGAAAAAAAAGCTGATAGTTTTAAAAATCAGCGAAGGGATGGAAAGGGAGCTAACAATCGTAGAAAAAATGAATATGTTAAAGTCGCCCCTGCAACATCAGGATTAAGACCAGGCTTTGTAAGAGAAACAAAACCAGAATTTAAAAAGGTTGATAACATGGAGAAAGAAGTTAAAGCTGTTAACAAGGAACTTGAAAAAGTAATTCTTGAACCAAAAGCTGAAGAAGTTGTGAAAACTGAAAAAGGCATTGGAAATTCAGATATTTTAAAAGATGAAAGGAAGAATGAAGCTATTAAAACAAAATATGATGAAAATAATACAATTGCAATTGATGAGACTATTAAAACTAAATCATCGGATGTTTCTAGTCAGGATTTAACAAATCAAAACAAGCAATCAAGTGAAATAAAACTTGAACAAAAAATTAATGAAAATCAAGAAACATCTAAGGGTAATGAAGAGATAAAGAAGTTTGTAACCGATAACGAAAAACCTCAGGAAAAGAAACAAGGTTTTAATAACAATAGTTATGATAATAGGCAGAATTCTTCGGGGCAAAATATAAACAACAGACAAACTTCTTCGAGGCCAAATACAAATAACAGACAAACTTATTCAGGGCAAAATGCAAATAACAGACAAACTTATTCAGGGCCAAATACAAATAACAGACAAACGTCTTCAGGGCAAAATACAAATAATAGACAAACGTCTTCAGGTCCAAATTCAAACAATAGGCAGAATTATTCAGGGCCAAATACAAATAACAGGCAGAATTATTCAGGGCCAAATGCAAATAACAGGCAGACTTCTCCAGGACAAAATGCAAATAATAGACAGACTTCTCCTGGGCAAAATGCAAACAACAATAAAAGGCCTGACCATAAAAATAAGGACTTTGTAAAGAGAGATTCTTCAGGCTCACAAGGAGGCAAATTTGGTAATAGACCTATGGGAGATAAGGATAAGCGAACACCTAATAAACCATTAGAAATTCCAAAACCTGAGTTAACTCCTTTACAAAAAGAAGAATTAAACAATCAACGTGGTGAAAGACGAAGTTTTAAAGACACCACTAAAGAAGTGAAAAGAGATACTAATAGACCATTAAAAGGTTTTAATACAGGTAAAAATAAAAATAAGCCTGTAAAAAATGCTTTTTCTGATAAAAAAGAAGTATCTGAAGTACTTTCGGAAGATTACATCTTAGAAGAATTCTATGACGATGGAGTAAAAAAAGTCAGAAGAGTTAGTAAGGGGAAAAAAGAAGAAAAGAATAAAAAGCATATTCCTCCAAGGGCTGTATTAACGTCAGTTACATTACCTGAGGTAATGACAGTTAAGGAATTGGCTGAATCACTTAAAAAAGCTGCCACAGAAGTAATTAAAAAGTTAATTGGATTAGGGATTATGGCAACACTTAACCAAGAAATTGATTTTGATACGGCATCAGTTATAGCTGATGAATATGGTATTAAAACTGAAAAAGAAATAGTGGTTAATGAAGAGGATATTCTCTTTGATGATTCAGAAGAAGAAAATGAAGAGGATCTTTTGCCTAGACCTCCTGTTGTAGTAGTTATGGGGCATGTTGACCATGGTAAAACTTCACTTTTAGATGCTATAAAAGAAACTAATGTTATTGACAGTGAAGCTGGTGGAATTACTCAACATATTGGAGCGTACATGGTAAAAGTTAACGATAGGAATATTACATTCCTTGATACACCTGGACATGAAGCTTTTACAGCTATGAGAGCCAGAGGTGCTCAGGTAACTGATGTTGCAATATTAGTAGTTGCAGCCGATGATGGAGTAATGCCTCAAACGGTAGAGGCTATAAACCATGCAAAGGCAGCAAATGTAACTATAATTGTAGCAATTAATAAGATGGATAAGCCAGGGGCTAATCCTGACAGGGTAAAACAGGAGTTAACTGAACACGGGCTGGTTTCAGAGGAATGGGGCGGAGAAACTATTTGTGTAGAAGTCTCAGCTAAGAACAAAACTAATATTGATCATCTGCTGGAAATGGTACTTTTAGCAGCTGATATGCTTGAACTAAAAGCAAATCCAAATAAGCAGGCTAAGGGTACTGTAATAGAGGCAAAACTTGATAAGGACAGGGGACCTATAGCTACTATGTTGGTTCAGAGAGGAACATTAAATCAGGGAGATTCTATTGTTACTGGTATGTTAGTTGGTAGAATAAGGGCAATGGTAGATGATAAGGGACATAAGATTATTAATGCAGGCCCATCAACTCCAGTTGAGATACTTGGACTTCCTGAAGTACCTGAAGCAGGAGAGATATTTTATGCTATTACTGATGAAAAAATTGCTAAACAACTTGCGGAAAAAAGAAAATTGAAGCAAAGAGAGCAACATTTAAATTCTACAGCGAGAGTTTCATTAGATGATTTGTTTAATCAGATAAAATCAGGAAATGTAAAAGAATTGAATATTATTGTAAAAGCAGATGTTCAAGGTTCTGTTGAAGCAGTAAAACAGTCATTGGGAAAACTCACCAACGATGAAGTTAGAGTAAGAATAGTACATGGAGGAGTTGGTGCTATTACTGAGTCAGACGTGACTTTAGCTCTGGTTTCAAACGCAATAATAATTGGTTTTAATGTTAGACCTGCTGGAAATGTTGCAGATATTGCAAAAGAATCTGGAGTAGACTTAAGGCTTTATAGAATTATTTATAATGCAATTGAAGATATTGAAGCAGCCATGAAAGGAATGCTTGATCCTACATTTAAAGAAGTGGTGCTTGGACATGTTGAAATTCGCCAGATATTTAAAGTTTCAGGTATTGGAACAATTGGTGGTGGATATGTGATTGATGGAAAAGTAGTAAGAAATGCCGATATTAGGCTTGTAAGAGATGACATTGTTGTTCATGAAGGAAAACTTGCATCACTTAAGAGATTTAAGGATGATGTCAAAGAAGTTGCTCAAGGATACGAATGTGGTTTTTCATTAGAGAGATATAACGATATTAAAGAAGGCGACATTGTTGAAGCCTTTACTATGGAAGAGGTTAAAAAATAGAAAAACATTTTAAGATTAAACATTCATAAGCAAAAAGCTTATGGACACAGGATAAAAAAGTATTATTTATTAGGAGTGTTTTAGATGGACAGAATTATGCGTATTTCGTTAGAAATAAAAAGAGAAATTAGCAATATCATTCAAAACGAACTAAAAGATCCAAGGCTTTCGAAGCTTATAAGCGTGACGCATGTAAATGTTACAAAGGACTTGCGTTATGCTAAGGTTTATGTAAGTATTATGGGAAGTGATCAGGAGAAGAAGGAGTCTTTAGACGGACTAAAGAGCGCTGCCAGCTTTATAAGACGAGAGATTGCACAAAGGATTGAAATACGTTATACTCCAGAAGTTCAATTTGAACTGGATAATTCTATTGAGCATGGAGCATATATAACAAAGCTAATAAATGATATAAATGAATAAGTAAAATATTACTTCCGCTTTTTATTAGAAGTCTTGGAACAAAGTGAAAGACTTAAAAGCGAAAGGGCTCAATGCCCTGAGCTTTTCATTAGAAGTCTTGGAACAAAGTGAAAGACTTAAAAGCGAAAGGGCTCGATGCCCTGAGCTTTTCATTAGAAGTCTTGGAACAAAGTGAAAGACTTAAAAGCGAAAGGGCTCAATGCCCTGAGCTTTTCATTAGAAGTGTTAGCTTGACATAAGCTAACACTTAGTGGAAGTTTTGTTTTACTAGTGATAAAGACACTAGTTGGTGCTAGCTAGAGGAATAAATGTTTAGGAGTTTTATACATGGTTGAAAATAATATTATTTGTGTTATAAACAAGGCGGAAAGTATTGCTGTTTTACCCCATATATCAATTGATGGAGATGCACTTGGTTCAAGTCTGGCAATTGCCTATGCAATTAAAAAACTAGGTAAAAAAGTTAAGGTGTATACTGAAGAGAATATTCCATTAAGTTATAGTTTTCTGCCCGGAAAAGATTTTGTAACAGTATATGACGGTAATGCTGATAAATTTGATTTAGTGTTGGCTTTAGACACAGGAGATATTGATAGGCTGGGTAAAAGAGTAGAAATTTTTAATGGTGGAAGTACCACGGTAAATATAGATCACCATGCAACTAATACAGAGTTTGCAGAAATTAACTTTGTAAAAACTGGTTCCTCTGCTACAGGTGAAATAATTTATCAGCTAATAAAGATGATGGGACTATCCTTGTGTAAAGAAATGGCTACTTGTATTTATGTTGCAATAACAACTGATACAGGTGGCTTTAGATATAGTAATACAACATCTATTACTCATCAGATAGTGGCAGACCTTATAAACAACGGAGTTGATGTTGCAGCAATTTCACAGTTGTTGTTTGAAACCATATCTTTGTCTAAAGTAAAGCTTATGGGGATGGCAATAGATACTTTGGAGATGCTAGAAAGTGGAAGAGTAGCGTTTATTACTATAACAGATACTATGTTAATAAATGCAGGTGCTAAAGAAGAAGAATGTGACGGAATAGTAAATATAGGAAGAAATATACGAGATGTTGAAGTTGCCGTTGTTGTTAGGCAAAATGATGAAAACCAATTTAAAATTAATTTAAGATCTAAAAAGTATGTAGATGTCTCAATTATAGCAAACAAGCTTGGTGGCGGTGGGCATAAAAAAGCTGCTGGGTGTATTGTAAAGGGAGACATGGATGGCGTTAAAGAAATGATTATAAGGGAGATTAGAGAAGTTTTATAGATATGAATGGTGTAATTAATGTGTTAAAGCCTTCAGGGATGACATCCTTTGACGTAGTTGGATATTTAAGAAGCGTATTGAAGATAAAAAAAATAGGACATACTGGAACTTTAGATCCAGCTGCAGTAGGTGTGCTTCCAATTTGCATAGGCAAGGCTACAAAGGCGATAGAGTATTTAATTGATAAGAATAAGGTATATAGAACAGAAATGATACTAGGTGTTTCTACTGATACTCAAGATGCTACAGGAAATGTAATTAAAAGAAGTGTGGTGAATGTTTCCTGTGAAGATATTGAAAAGGCTCTTGAATCGTTTATTGGTAAATATGATCAGATTCCACCTATGTATTCTGCTGTAAAAGTGAATGGTAAAAAGCTTTACCAACTGGCTAGAAAAGGAATATCAGTAGAAAGACAGTCAAGACAGGTTGAGGTTTTTTTTATTGATGTTTTACATATAAAAGGAAATACTGTGATATTTGATGTTGGATGTTCTAAGGGAACATATATCAGAACCCTATGTTCAGATGTAGGAGACATTCTTGGATGTGGTGGACATATGTCATTTCTTTTAAGAAAAGAGTCAGGGGTGTTTGGACTTGACACAGCATTAACTTTAGAAGAGATAGACATGCTTGCTTCTAAAGGATGTCTGCATGAAAAAATAATTCCAATTGAGGAATTATTTAAAGACTATAATAAAATAACATTGAATAAATTAGATACTAAAAGATTTATGAATGGAGTTAAAATAGTTATTGATAGTAAATATATAGGTATATGCCAAAGTTTAAAAGTTTATGGAGATGACGGAGCTTTTATTGCTTTAGGAGAAACTTATGAAAATAAAGACAATGATGTAGTGTTAAAACTAAAGAAATTTTTTAGTTAAGGATTAGGTGAAATATTACTTCTACTTTTCACGTGGCCTATTTGGCATCAAATAAGGCATGTGGTGAAATAGTACTGGAAGTTATATTTTCAACAATCCTAAGTTTATTGCAAGTGATTGTATAGAAAAAGGGAAAAATATGAAGATAATTAGCGGTTCAAATTTACAATGTAAAAGCATGAAACAAACAGGTGTAGGACTAGGCAATTTTGATGGTTTGCATATTGGTCATATGACATTAATTAATATGCTGATAAATGAATGTACTTTAAATTCATTAGAATCATTAATATATACTTTTACCAAACATCCTGAAAATATAATTAGAAAGAAATTATTTACGCCTTTGATTACCACCGTTAATCAAAAAGTCGAGCTTTTGTCTCAAACTTCATTGGATTATATATGCTTTGAAGAATTTGACGAGAATTACTCAAGAATTAAGCCAGAGGTTTTTGTTAAAGAGATTCTTGTGGAAAGGCTTAAAATGAAGGTGGCAGTAGCAGGCTATAACTATAGATTTGGCTATAAGGGCGAGGGAAATGTTGAGATGCTTAAAGAACTTGGCAAAAGACTTGATTTTAGGGTAGTGGTTGTTCCTCAAGTTAAGATAGAGGATGAGATTGTTAGTAGTACAATCATTAGAAAATATATAAAAAAAGGTAATATGGATAATGTTTTAGCTCTTTTGGGAAGATACTATTGTATTGAAGGGAAAGTTAAAGAGGGTAAAAAAATAGGAAGAAAACTAGGATTTCCAACAGCAAATATTTATCCTGAGGGTCATATTATTATACCTGGAGATGGTGTTTATATCACAAAAACAACAGTTGCAGATCAATCCTATGTTAGCGTGACAAATGTTGGAAACAATCCTACTTTTCCAGGAGAAAACAAAAAAAGTATTGAAACATATATATTGGATTTTGAAAATGATTTTTATGGTGTAGATATAAAAGTTTTTTTTATTAAAAAGATAAGAGGAGAAAAAACATTTAAGAATTCTGAACAATTAGTTGCTCAAATACAAAAAGATGTTATAACAGTAAGAGAATACTTTGGGAGTGATTTATGTAGATGAGAAAGATTGTTAGTGTAAGCATAGGTTCTTCCCTCCGGAATAAATGCGTTGAAGTTGATATATCAGGACAGAAGTACCGTATTGAGAGAATAGGAACAGACGGCGATATAAAAAAGGCTATTTCAATTATAAAAGAATTGGACGGTAAGGTTGATGCTTTTGGTTTAGGAGGCATAGATATATATTTAACTGGAGCAGGGAGTACGAAGTATATTCTAAAGGATGCATTACCTATTATTAATGCTGCTGCTATAACACCTATTGTTGATGGAAGTGGAGTTAAAAATACACTTGAATATATAGTAATTAATTATTTAAATGAAAACAAAATTATTAATTTTAATGACAAAAAAGTATTGGTCACATGTGCCACAGATAGATTTAAGCTGACACAAGCCTTTTTAGATAACAATTGTAAAGTTATTATGGGAGACTTGATTTTTGCATTAGGCATTCCAATAGGGATAAGAAACATTAACGTATTAAAGGTAATTATTAAAATTTTAATGCCTGTTATTTCAAGACTGCCATTTAAAATATTATATCCGACAGGAACCAAACAGACTAAGATAAATAGCAAGAAGTATAGAAAATTTTATTATAATGCAGATATTATTGCAGGAGATTTTCATTATATAAAGAAGTTCATGCCAGAGGATCTTT
Organism: Acetivibrio alkalicellulosi; assembly: GCA_008125075.1. Taxonomy (GTDB): domain Bacteria; phylum Bacillota; class Clostridia; order Acetivibrionales; family Acetivibrionaceae; genus Herbivorax; species Herbivorax alkalicellulosi. The sequence continues at coordinate 514,528 of VLTH01000003.1, forward strand.
CAGGGAAAACAATTATAACAAATACTGTAACAAGTGATGATGTTGAGTTAATGAAGCAAAGAGGAGTAGAATTGCTAGTAACAACAACACCAGAATGGGAAGGAAGGTCTTTTGGGACAAATGTCATTGAGGCAATTATTGTTAGTAATTTTGATAAAAAACAGGATGAGTTAAGTGAAAATGATTATATAAAAATGATAGATAAACTGGGCATAAAACCTAGTGTTCAACACCTAAATAATGTCTAAAATAGTAGAGGAAGTTATATTTTCAGCGTTCATAAGGAATAGTGGGGCAGATTTCTTGTCACATGAGTTAATAAATGTGATAAGATACATGTCCCACTATCCTTTTTTAGCTAAGTTTCTTTTTAATGACGTATCCCCAAAACATGCCTTTTACAAATGCAAGTGCAAGTATTCCTAATGCAGATGATGCACTTAAATTAATGGTACGTTCCTCAGTATCTGTATTAATTTTTTCATGTGTTCTAGGATATTTTCTATAATACCTTACCTGATTCATAAAATCCCTCCATAAATTTATTATTTCAATTATAGTGATATTTTATTTATAAATAAAATATTGTAATTGAATGTATAGGGAATATGTTATAATTTTCTTAAAAAAAGATTGTTATAAAACAAAGTTTTTGAGACAATAGTATTATGAAAGTAAAAGTTAATATGAATTAAAAAATAATATTCATCTTTAGAAAGGATTGATACAATGAATAATGAAATATTTTCTGATAGTCATTTAGAGGAAGTAGCATCCTTTAAAGGAATAAAATTATTTTGGATTAAAACACAAAAATTTAAAACAAACTCAATTAATATTTTTTTTCATGATAATTTAAGTAGAGATAGGGCATCAAAAAATGCGTTACTTCCTGCTGTTTTAAGAAGAGGTTCTAAAGAATTTCCATCTATTCGAGACATATCTAATTACTTAGAAGAACTTTATGGAACGTCATTTGATTGCGGTGTAACAAAAAAAGGTGAAAATCAAATAATTCAATTCTATATTGAATACATTTCAGACAAGTATGCAAATTCAGATGTAGATCTCACTAAAAAAGCCTTCGACTTTCTTATAAAAATAATTACAGAACCATTATTAGAAAATGGAGCATTTATAGATGAATATGTAAAGCAGGAAATAAAAAAACTTAGTGAGTTAATATCTAGCAGAGTTAATGATAAAATGCATTATGCTGTAGAAAGATGCTTAGAAGAAATGTGTAGTGAGGAGCCCTTTGGTATATATGATTACGGAAATCTGGAAGATTTGAAGTCAATAAACAAGGACAATTTGTTTGAGCACTACATAGAATTTATTGAGACTCTTCCTATGTATGTATTTATATCTGGTGATTTAAAACCTAATCAAATAGAATATATAAAGGATAGCTTAATTAAACTAAAACGGGGTAAAGAAATAGAGATACTAAAAAATGAAAAAGAGACTGTTGTCAATAACGTAAAAGATATTATTGAAAGGTTTGATGTAAGTCAAGGAAAGCTATCTTTAGGTTTTAGAACAAATATATATCCTAAACAAGAGGATTATTATAAATTATTAGTATACAACAGTGTCTTAGGTGGTGGCATACATTCAAAACTCTTTCAGAATGTACGTGAAAAGGAAGGATTAGCATACTATGCTTTTTCCCGTCTTGAAAAATTTAAAGGCTTAATGGTTATAAGCAGTGGAATTGAGATTTTAAACAGAGACAGGGCAATTGATGTAATAAAAAATCAATTAGATGAAATAAAAAGAGGAAATATAACTGATTATGAGTATGATGCTGCAATAAAGAGTATTGAAACAGGAATAAAATCATTAAAAGACAGCCAGCTCCAATTAGTTGATTTTTATTTGAGTCAGTTTATTGCAACAACAAATGATAAGCCAGATGCCATTATTGAAAAGGTAAAAAGTGTTTCAAAAGAAGATATAATAGAAATTGCTTCAAAAATAATACTTGATACAGTTTACTTTATTACAAACAAAGAGAAAGGAGAATAGACATGGATATAAAAACAATTAATTATAGCAAAATAGATGAAGTTGTACATTGTTATGAACATAAAAGTGGTTTGAAAGCTTTTGTTATACCTAAAAAAGGGTATTCTAAAAAATATGCAACTTTTGCAACTCATTATGGTTCTATAAATAATGAATTTACCATCGATGGAGAAAACACGAGAGTTCCTGATGGTATTGCTCATTTTTTAGAACACAAGCTATTTGAACAAAAAGATGGGAGTGTAATGGATAAATTTTCAAAGCTTGGATCTAGTCCTAATGCATACACAAGCTTTTCTCAAACTGTTTACCTTTTCTCTTGTACAGATAGATTTGATGAGAACTTTGATCTTTTGTTGGACTACGTACAAAATCCCTATATTACCGAAGAAAGTGTAGAAAAGGAAAAGGGTATAATTGGTCAGGAAATAAGAATGTATGATGATAATGCAAACTGGAAAGTTTTCTTTAATTTACTAGATGCTTTTTATGAAAAAAATCCAGTAAAAATTGATATTGCAGGTAGCATTGAAAGTATATCAAAAATAAATAAAGATTTTTTGTATAAGTGTTATAATACTTTTTATCATCCTTCTAATATGGTTATTTTGGTGGTAGGAGATGTAGATCATAAAGAAGTATTCTCAAAAGTTGAAAAAGCCATTAACGTTACAGATAAGCAACCTGATATTAAGAGAGTTTTCCCAGATGAGCCACTTAGTATTAACAAGGATTATGTTGAATACAAGCTTGCTATTGCAATGCCAGTATTTCAAATGGGATTTAAAGATAGTGGATTTACAACAAAGGGAATTGAGTGCTTAAATAGAGAAATAGCTGTCAAGATTCTTCTTGAAATGATTTTAGGGAGAAGTTCAAATCTATATACAAAACTTTATAATGAAGGACTTATTAATAATACTTTTGATTTTGACTATAGTATTGAAGAAAATTATGCTTTTTCAGCCTTTGGAGGTGAATCAAAAGATCCTTTAAAAGTTAAAGAATTTATTGTAGATGAAATTAAGGATTTATATAATAGAGGGATAAGTAAGGATGACTTTGAACGAATAAAAAAATCAATGAGAGGAAGGTTTATTAAGCAGTTGAATTCGGTTGAAAGGGTATCCCATATGTTTATGTCAGTATATTTTAAACATGTAAACTTATTTGATTATATTGAAGTATATGATAATATATCTTTTGAATATCTAGAAAATGTTTTTAATGAGCATTTCGTTGTGGATAACTTAGCTCTATCTGTAGTTAAACCTATCTAAAAATTAGTAGCTTATGATAAAATGCGTGTGCCATATGTTTGCTTAGCAAACAGGCACATGTGTAGAGCCGTTCATTGGAATACAACGTTTTTATTCTATGTTGGGGTACTTTAAGATGTTTATTAAGACAAAGGAGGAAAATATGGATTATGTTAGATTTCCTAATTTAGGAGATTTTAAAATACCAGTTACAGATGTTGCTTTTCATATATTTGGAAGGCCGATTCTCTGGTACGGAATAATAATTTCAACAGGATTTATTATTGCTGTATTATTGGGAATGAAAAACAGTAAAAGATTTGGTTTAGAACAAGATCATGTTTTAGATATTGTTCTTTGGGGAACTCCGGCTGGCATAATTGGAGCAAGGCTTTATTATGTAATATTTAATTGGGGCGAATTTGGAGGAGATTTATTAAAGATAATTAATATAAGAACAGGTGGTTTAGCTATCTATGGAGGTCTTATTGGTGCAGTTGTGGCTTCCTATATATATTGTAAAGTTAAAAAAATTGATTTTCTTAATCTTTTAGATTTTGGTGGGCCATACTTTGTGCTAGCTCAGGCTATAGGGCGTTGGGGTAATTTCACTAATCAGGAGGCCTTTGGCGTAAACACTACTTTGCCATGGGGAATGACCAGTGATAAGATAAGAGGAACATTAGAAAAACTTGAAGGTGTAGGAGTAAACCCAGATTTACCTGTTCATCCAACTTTTTTATATGAATCACTATGGAATTTTGCAGTGTTTTTCTTTCTTATGTGGTACAGAAAAAAATACAAAATTTCGGGAGAATTATTTTTTATGTATATGATTTTGTATGGTGTAGGTAGGTTTTTTATTGAGGGATTGAGAATAGATAGTCTTTATATTGGACCATTTAGAATCTCACAATTGCTTGCAGCTTCTTTTGTTATAGTATTTAGTGTGATATTTATAATAAGGCGTAAAAAAAGTCGAATAATGGAAACTTAATGTTACGATATTATTACATTTTTTTAACATTATTGACACACCATTAGTATTTTCTTATAATTAAGAAACATAAACAAATGAGACTTTAGATATATTGGCATATTAAGTCAAAATTTGTTGAAAACTAGAATTGTATTATTTTTACAAAAGAAAAAATGGTGGTGTTAAAATGAATCAAACTATAATCCGGGTCATGCAGGACAAGTTGAACAATATGATTGACAGCGGAGATGATTATACTAAGATCTATGAAATGAGTGTCAAACTAGATTCTCTTATTGTTCAATATTATAATGAAATATTAAAAGAAAATGACTCAAAATAAATTACATACCAAAAAATAAGATAGGACTTATGTCCTATCTTTTATTTTTTTTACAGGAAATTTTAAATTTACACTTGATTATTAAGCAATTATAGAATAAAATTAAATATAAGTGGTGGAAAGTGGAGCGAAGTGGTGGTTGGTACCAAAATGTGAGGTGAATTAGTTGTTTTATGGTGAATACCAGCATTCAGTTGATGTAAAAGGCCGTGTTATCATTCCATCTAAGTTCAGGGATGGACTTGGGGAAAAGTTTATTTTAACTAAGGGTCTTGATAACTGTTTATTTGTGTATTCATCCCAAGAGTGGGCCAACATTGAGTCAAAGCTTAGAGCACTACCATTTACTGATAAAGATGTAAGAGCATTTGTAAGATTCTTTTTTGCCGGAGCCACTGAATGTGAGCTGGACAAGCAGGGAAGAATACTGATTCCACAGAACTTGAGAGAATATGCAGCTTTAGAAAAAGATATTTTAATCACTGGAATTTCAAATAGAGTTGAAATTTGGAATAAAGATAAGTGGGAAAAATACATGCAAGGTGAAGACATCAGCATGGATAAGATTACAGAAAAGCTAAATAATTTAGAAATTAAAATATAATTTAAAGGCTAGTTGTCAAGAATATAAGAAGTAGCTAATAAAAAATGGAGTGTATAAGTTAAATGGATTTTGATCACAGTCCTGTAATGCTAGAAGAAGTAATTGATAGATTGGATATAAAACCACAAGGTGTTTATTTAGATGGAACGTTAGGTGGAGCAGGGCATTCACTAGAAATATACAGACGCCTAAATAAAGATGGAATACTCATTGGATTGGATCAGGATATATTTGCTTTAGAGACATCCACAAAAAGACTTAAGGATGCAAATGGACAGGCTAAAACAATACTTGTCAACACTAACTTTAAAAATATTAAGGAAGTTTGTGAAAAAAACAATATTGAAGGTTTAGATGGAATACTACTGGATCTTGGAGTTTCATCTCATCAATTAGACCAGGCAGAGAGAGGATTTAGTTACCAAAAAGACGCACAACTGGACATGAGAATGGACAGAAGAGAAGAACTTACAGCACAAATTATTGTAAATGAATATAGCATGGAAGAAATAAAAAATATAATACAAAGCTTTGGTGAAGAAAGATGGGCATCTAGGATTGCAGAGTTTATAGTTGACAGAAGAAAAGAAAAGAAAATTGAGACTACATCACAGCTTGTAGACATAATTAAGGCAGCAATACCAAGTGGAGCAAGAAGGGATGGACCCCATCCTGCAAAAAGGACATTTCAAGCATTGCGCATAGCAGTTAATAATGAGCTGGGCATACTTGAAAAGGTAATTAAAGATGGAATAACACTTTTAAAACCAGGAGGAAGATTTTGTGTAATATCATTTCATTCTCTTGAGGACAGAATTGTTAAGAATGTTTTTAATAATAGTGTAAATCCATGTACATGTCCTCCGGAATTTCCCGTATGTATTTGTGGGAAGAAACCAGAGGTGGTGTTAATAGGAAGAAAACCTGTAACTGCCTCTAATGATGAACTTGAAAGAAATCCTAGGTCTAGAAGTGCAAAGCTCAGAGTTGCTGAAAAAATGATTATCCAATCTTAGAAAACTTTTTCTAAGGGGTATAAATAAAACAAAAGAAAAAGTATTAATAAACAAAAGAAAAAAGAGATTTAATTACAAAAGAAAAAGAATTAAATTACAAAAGAAAAAGATTTTTAATTACAAAAGAAAAAAGTATAAAAAACAAAAGATGAAGTTTTAATTACAAAAGAAAAGAAGAAAAATACTTTACAAAAGACAAAATTTACTTGTCAAACAGACAAGAGCCAAACTCTAGTAAGCTTTAAGTTTTTTTATTCCGGGGGGTGATGCTTGTTGCATAGCTAGCCCCCGGATTTGTTGTCTGTTTATAAGGTTTGCACTTGATTTGATTCTTATATGAAACTATAAATGTAGCTAAAAAAGATTTATGAATCATGATAGTAATATAATCTTAGGAAGGTGAATACAAATGATAAAAGATAAGAGTTACATACATGGAACGGCAGCTAGAAAACTTGAATATGATGTATACAAAGAAAATAAGGTTTTAAGTGCAAAAAGAAAGCAGAGAAACAATAACAAGATCAAAGTAAAATACGTTTTTGCACTTTTGTTAGTATTTTGTTTAGGTTGTTTTGTTATGTACAGATATGTACAAATTACTGAACAAAATTATAAGATAGATAAACAAATTATTCAATACAATGAAATAAAAAATGAAAATGTAAGTATAAAAGTTGATATAGAAAGCAGCATGGATTTGCGAAGTATTGAGAAAAAAGCTCAAGAACTTGGATTACAAAGACCTGATAGACATCAAATTGTATATGTGAGCGTTCCGAGAAATAATTCTGCTCTTGTTTTAGATGATGTAAAGTTACAAGAAGAGAATGAAGGAATATTTAGGAGTTTATTGAGTAATATTAAGAAGGTAGGAAGTTTTTTATACTAGACATTCATGAGAATAAATCTCACAACATGATATCAAAAGTATGGTTGGAATAAATGTCTTAGAGCATGTGTCTGTTTGAGTAAGCAAACAAATGGCACGCGTATAAAATAAAAGTTTCTGTTTTGAAAAGTATTTTGAGAATAAGGAATAAAGTTTTATTTATAGGGGGGGCTTTGTTTGGCGGGAGCTACATTAATTATGAAAAAAAGGCTTTTGTTTTTATTAGTAGCTTTTTCCCTTTTTATATTTGGATTAGCTGGCAGAGTTGGATGGATTCAGTTAATCAGAGGCCCAGAACTTCAGGAAATGGCTTTTAGACAGCAAAATCGAGATAGGGAAATTACACCTAGAAGGGGCACTATATATGATAGAAATGGAGAAATTCTTGCTATTAGTTCTAATGTTGAAAGAATAGTGGTAAATCCTCAAGAAGTACCTAAATCTCAGCAGGAAAGAGAAGATATGGCTTATGATCTTGCTCGCATTTTAGATATGAAAGAGGATGATGTTTTAAACAGAATAAACAGAAACAGCCGGTATGAGGTAATAAAAAGACAGGTAAGTAAAGAAGTTGGAAATAAGGTAAGGCAGTGGAGAAGTGAAAAAAATATAAAAGGTATTTATATTGATGAAGATACAAAGAGGCATTATCCTAATAACAATATTGCAGCTCATGTTTTAGGATTTGTCGGAGATGATAATCAGGGCCTTGATGGGATAGAAAGTACGATGGAAAGATATCTTAAAGGTATACCTGGAAAAATATTAAGTGAAGTAGATGCATGGGGGAGACAAACTCCTTTTTTTGAAGAAAAAAGAATTGATCCTCAGGATGGTTTGAATGTAGTGCTTACTATTGATGCTGATATTCAATATATTGCTACAAAGGAATTAAAGAAGGCAATTGATGACAATAAAGCTTTAAATGGTGGAGTAGTTGTGGTGATGGATCCAAGGAATGGAGATGTTCTTGCAATGGTTTCAATGCCCGATTTTAATCCTAACGATCCAAGAGCTTGTCCGCCGGGACAAAATCCAGAAGAGTGGAGTGGAAGAACAACAGATGACATTAAAATTCTCTATGATTCTGTTTGGAGAAATAAATCTGTAGTAGATACCTATGAACCTGGATCAACTTTTAAGGCAATAACAGCAGCGGCAGGTTTTGAAGAGGGAGTAGTCACACCCGAAACACCTACAAATGATGATCCCATTTCTTTACAAGGTCATACCATAAGATGCTGGAGGACTCCTTTACATGGACATCAGACATTTAGAGAAGCGGTTTATACTTCTTGTAACCCATCTTTTGTAAAAGTGGCTCGTGATCTTGGAATTAATACATTTTATAAATATGTTAGAGCTTTTGGGTTTTACGACAAAACAGGAATTCAATTACCAGTAGAGGAAGATGGAAATTTTCATGCTAAACCTATGGAAATAGATTTAGCAACAGCATCCTTTGGTCAAACTTTTACAATAACACCTCTACAGTTGGTTAATTCATATAATGTAATTGCAAATGGAGGCTATCTTATGAAGCCTCGCTTGGTAAAGGAACTTACTGACAGTCAAAATAATATAGTAAAAAGATTCGAACCTGAAGTTGTGAGGCAGGTTATTTCAAGCAATACATCTTCTATTTTAAAAGATATACTAGAAGGTACCGTTTCTGATGGAACTGGAAGAAATGCATATGTAAAGGGATATAGAGTTGCAGGCAAGACAGGTACATCGGAAACTCGTCAAGAAGGAGTATATATAGCATCTTTTGCAGCTTTTGCACCTGCGGATAATCCTGTTATTTCTATACTTGTTGCATTGGATAATCCTACAGGTCATTCATATTATGGAGGTCAAATAGCAGCTCCGTTAGCTGGTAAGATTATAGAGCAAACTCTTGATATATTAAATGTTGAGAGAAGATATACTGAAAGAGATCAAGTAATGATAACACAGCAAGTATATGTTCCTGATATAAGGGATAAAACAATAGATCAAGCAAAAGGTATATTGAGTGAATTTGGGCTTGAATACTTAATTGAAGGAGAAGGGTATGATGGAAATACTGTTATTAGAGAGCAAACACCAAAGCCAGGCGCTGGTGTGGCAAGGAACTCTATTGTTATAGTTTACACATATACTCCTTCTGATGAAGTAAAAGTAAGGGTGCCTGATGTGACAAATAAAACCATTGATGAAGCAGTTAGGACATTTAATAATGTTGGTATTAATATTAAAATTAATGGTATGGGGAGTGCAGTAAGGCAGAGTGTTGAACCTGGTGAAGAGATAGAAAAAGGTGGAGTTGTTGAAGTTGACTTTATATATTTAGATACAGATTGATAATAATGGAGGAGTTTTATGTTACTAAAAGATATGATTAAAGGGCTAAATATTGTTGAAGCAATTGGTGACATGGACGTTGAAATTAAAGATATTGTTTATGATTCCAGAAAATCAAAAAAGGACTCTTTGTTTGTATGCATAGAGGGATTTAATGTGGATGGGCATAAGTTTATTATGCAGGCTTTAAATAACGGGACAAAAGCATTTTTAGTCCAAAAGGATATAGAAGTTTTAGATGGTATGACTGTAATAAAAACTAATGATACCAGATATGCCTTAGCATATGTTTCAAATAATTTTTATCATAACCCTTCTTCAAAGTTTAATCTTATAGGTATTACAGGTACAAAGGGAAAAACAACAACAACCTATATGATAAGATCAATTCTTATGGAATATGGGCATAAGGTTGGGCTAATTGGAACAATATCGAACAAAATAGGAGATGAAGTTCTTCCTACAGACAGGACTACTCCTGAAAGTACTGATTTGCAGCAACTTTTTAATGATATGGTTATAAAAGAAGTGGATAGTGTAGTAATGGAAGTTTCATCCCATGCACTAGAACTTCATAGAGTAAGTCTAAGTGACTATGATATTGGGGTATTTACAAATCTCTCTAAAGATCATTTGGATTTTCACGGAACTTTTGAAAACTATTTAAATGCTAAATGTAAATTATTTAATATGTGTAAAAAGGCTTTAATAAATATAGATAATGAGTATGGAATAGAAGTAGTAAAAAGGGCTACTAGTGAAGTATATACTATGGGTATTGATAGTAAAGCTGATATAAGGGCTGAAAACATTGTGAAACACTCGGATAAGGTGGAGTTTAAAGTTATTACTCCCTGGTTTACGGGAGATGTTCAAGTAAATATTCCTGGCAAATTCAGTGTTTATAATGCACTTGCAGCTATTGGAAGTTGTGGTCTTATGGGAATTGATTTTGAATATATTAAAAGAGGACTTAAAAAAGCAGTTGTTCCTGGTAGAGCGGAGATTGTTGATATAAACAGGGATTATACAATTATGATTGACTATGCTCATTCTCCTGATAGTCTTGAAAATATTCTTACCACAATAAAAGGCTATGCTTCTGGAAGAGTAGTATGCCTTTTTGGCTGCGGAGGAGATCGAGATAGAACTAAAAGAGCTGATATGGGTGAAATTTCTGGACGATTAGCGGATTTTACAATTATAACAACAGATAATCCTAGGACAGAAGATCCAGAAGCAATAATAAAAGATATTGAAGAAGGTATAAAAAATACCAAAGGTGAATATATAAAAATAACAGATAGAAGAGAAGCAATTAACTATGCTATTTTAAATGCAAAACCAAAGGATATTATATTGCTGGCAGGGAAAGGCCATGAAACATATATTATACTTAAAGATAAAACAATTCACTTTGATGAGAGAGAAGTAATAAAGGAAATACTAGAACAAAATTAAATCCTATGGAATGGCAGCATTTGCTTATTCCTAAGCAATGGAGGAATATGATAATGGATGCATTAAGTTGTGCAGAAATAATAAAAGCTACAAATGGTATGCTGTTGTCCGGTAGTAAAGATAGTATTTTTAACAGTGTTTCAACAGATTCAAGAAATATTAATACTGGTGACTTGTTTGTTCCTATTAAAGGTGAAAAATTTGATGGTCATGAATATATTGTTGAATCATTAAAAAAAGGTGCTGTAGGATCTATAACAGAAAAAGATATAAAGTTAGATGATAAAAATAAAGTATTAATTAAAGTTGAAGATACATTAAAAGCCCTAAGAGATATCTCTGCTTTTTACAGAGAAAAATTTGACATTCCTTTTGTGGGCATTACTGGTAGTGTGGGTAAAACAAGTACCAAAGAAATGGTTTCAAGTGTATTAGGTAAAGTTTTAAATGTATTAAAGACAAAAGGTAATTTTAATAACGAAATTGGTGTGCCTTTGACAATATTTGGGTTGGATTCTTTTCACCAGGCAGCTGTTGTTGAAATGGGTATGAGTGGATTAGGAGAAATAAGTCGTCTAACATCAATTGTTAAGCCTAATATAGCAATTATTACTAATATTGGTTTGTGCCACATTGAGAAACTTGGCTCGAAGAAAAATATTTTAAAAGCAAAAATGGAGATATTAGAGGGATTAAATAGTAAGGGATTGGTAATATTAAATGGTGATGATAAATTACTTTATGGTCTAAAGGGGCTATTAAAGTATAGAACAGTTTTTTATGGATTTGAAGAGGGGATGGATTACCAGGCTTATAATGTTAAGTCATTAGGAGAGAAGGGATCTTTATTTGAAATTGAAATAAAAGCTAAGGAGTATAAAGTGAAAGTTCCTGTACCTGGTATTCACAACATTCATAATGCCCTTGCATCTATTGCAGCAGGTATTGAGTTAGGGATACCTGAAGACAAGATAATAGCTGGAATTGAAGAATTTACTCCAGGTAATATGAGACTTAATATAATTAATCATAATGGTGTAAAAATTATAAATGATGCATATAATGCAAGTCCTCAATCGGTAGAAGCAGCAATAACCGTTTTGGCAGATATATCTTCAGGTAAAAGAACTATAGCTGTTTTAGGAGATATGTATGAATTAGGAGATTTGACATATAGCTCACATTTTGATATTGGTAAGTTTGCAGTTTCTCAGGGAACTGATTATATTGTTGCTGTAGGAGAAAATTCAGATATTATTTCATCTGGGGCAATTAGTGCAGGAGCTGAAACAGATAAAGTTTATAAGTTTAAAGAAAATAATGAAGCAGGGAAATTTTTAAAGGACTTCATTAAAAATGGAGATGTTATCCTTGTAAAAGGATCTAGAGGCATGAAAATGGAGGAAATAGTAAACCAGTTGACATGTTAAACAAAAAGATGTAAATTAAGTTAGTGGAATGTTTCTTAGTGAACTTGTTTAGCTAAAGCTAGCTTCGGTGCTTTAGTTGGCACTCTACGCCATATGAAGATTATAAGAGGAACTCCACCTTATAGAAGGGTGAGTCTTAGGATAATATAAAAAGCTTAAAAGCTGTAGGGCACTATGTTCTAAACTTTTATTTAGAAGAAGCATGATACAAATACTTATAATAAATTGGGGGAGATACTAATTGAGTTTTTTGGGAATTACACTTGATGTTTCATCGCATGTTATAATATTTATCTTAAGTTTTATATTAACTCTTATATTAGGGCCTATTTTAATACCTGTACTGACTAGATTGAAATTTGGTCAAACTGTAAGAGATGATGGACCTAAGACGCATTATAAAAAAATGGGAACTCCAACAATGGGAGGAATTATTTTTTTAATACCTGTTGTAGTTCTTTCTTTATATTATGGGATAAATGATACCAGAATATTACCGGTTTTGCTGGTGACTCTTGGTTTTGGATTAGTTGGATTTATTGATGATTATATTAAGGTTGTTAAAAAGAGAAAAGATGGTTTGTATTGGAATCAAAAAATGTTTGGTTTGCTGCTAGTTGCTGTTATATTTTCTTTCTATGTTGTACAAAAAGGGCTGAGTACTGATATAATAATTCCTTTTACAGGAATGGATACAACCATTTCTATTGGATGGTTGTTTATACCTTTTGCAATAATTGTACTTATATCTGCGACAAATTCAGTTAATATAACTGATGGGCTTGATGGTCTTGCAGCAGGTGTAACTCTTATAGTAACTGTGTTTTTTACCATAGTAGCAATGTCTAGAAGTGAATGGGAGTATGTTAAAATTTTTTCATCCATTATTTCAGGAGGATGTTTGGGATTTTTGGCTTTTAATACATATCCAGCAAAGGTTTTTATGGGTGATACAGGTTCATTAGCTTTAGGGGGAGCTGTTGGAGCTATTTCAATTGTTATGAATATGCCACTTATATTAATTATAGCTGGAGGTATTTATGTAATAGAATCATTATCGGTTTTACTACAAGTATCATCCTTTAAGATGACAGGAAAAAGAGTTATGAAAATGGCTCCTATACATCATCATTTTGAGCTTTCAGGGTGGAAAGAAACAAAGATTGTCGCTGTTTTTTGGGGCATAACTGTATTTTTATGTGTGATTGCTTTTTTAGCTTTAAGACTAAAAGTCTTGTGAGATGATTTTATTCATCTTTAATTGATAGGCTTTAAATATAACTTCCACTAATATTTTAAAGCATTAATTGAGGCCAAAAAGTCCTTGTAAAAAGTGGAAGTAGTATTTCAGACATTTCTTAGATACGCTAAAAAAGTATTTTTTGAATAAACATTTAGTGAAATGGGGGTATACAATGAATTCAAAGAAACCATTTGATTTTCTAATATTTATGACAGTTTTAATATTACTTTCATTAGGGACAATAATGGTTTTTAGTTCGGGTGCTCCCCATGCTTACCACTATTTGCACGGAGATACCTATTATTTTTTGAAGAAGCAATTAACATATGCCCCATTAGGGCTTGTGGCTATGTTTATAACTATGCAGATAGATTATAGAAAGCTTGGAAAGTTGTCGCCTCTTTTTTTGATTATTAGTATTGTGCTTCTTATACTTGTGAAAGTTCCTGGAATAGGAATAGAGTTAAATGGTGCAACAAGATGGCTTGGTATTGGCGGTCAGACCATTCAACCTTCTGAATTTGCTAAATTAGCTGTAATTCTCTTTTTTTCATACAGTCTTTCTAAAAGAAAGGATAGTCTTAAGTATTTCTTTTCAGGATTACTTCCCTATCTTGTGTTAATAGGTATATTTGCATTACTGTTGGTACTTCAGCCTCACCTTAGTGCAACAATTGTAATTGGTTCTGTAGCTTCTATAATTTTATTTAGCGCAGGTGCTAAAATTAAGCATTTTGCACTTCTGGCATTACCTGCTATGACAGGGATTGCCGCATTAGTAGTAACTTCTGAATACAGGCTTAAAAGGCTTATTTCTTTTATAGATCCATGGGCCGATCCTAAAGGAGGAGGTTGGCAGGTAGTTCAATCTCTTTATGCAATGGGATCAGGAGGGCTTTTTGGAAGAGGCCTTGGAAAAAGTCTTCAAAAGTTTTTATATATACCTGAGCCATACAACGACTTCATACTGGCTGTTTTGGCTGAAGAATTAGGTTTTATAGGTGTTTTAACCGTTTTAGTACTATTTCTTATATTTATCTGGAGAGGAATAAAAGTTTCCATGAATGCTCCCGATGCATTTGGATGTCTTGCAGCCGTGGGTGTTACTTCATTAGTGTCGGTACAGGTTATAATTAATGTGGCGGTTGTTACGTCTTCTATGCCAGTAACAGGAATGCCCTTGCCATTTTTTAGTTATGGAGGAACTTCACTAATTTTTTTAATGAGTGGAATAGGAATATTACTTAATATATCTAAATATTCAAATTATGAGAGAATTTGAGGTGAATAGGTTTTGAGGGTGCTTTTAAGTGGGGGAGGAACTGCAGGACATATAAATCCTGCAATTTCAATTGCAAAGCATATAGTAAATAAAAACAAAGATGCTAAAATTTTGTTTATTGGGACGGATAAAGGTCTTGAAAAAAAATTGATATCTAGAGAAAGTTTTAATATTGAGTTAATAAGGGTAAGAGGATTTAGAAGAAAACTATCATTAGATACATTTGTGGCAGTAAAGGAGTTGCTACATGGACTTTTAGAATCTAGAAAGATTATTAAGAGCTTTAAACCTGATATAGTAATAGGTACAGGAGGTTATGTCTGTGGTCCGGTAGTCTTTAATGCCGCAAGAATGAAAATTCCTGCTTTAGTTCACGAGCAAAATGCTTTTCCTGGGGTGACAAATAAAATTTTATCAAGATTTGTTGATAAGGTAGCCATAAGCTTTAAAGAATCTGACAAATACTTTAAAACAAAAGAAAAAATTGTGTTTACAGGAAATCCCTTAAGAAGTGAGATGTTTGAAGTAGATAGAGACAGTGCCAGAAATAAACTTAAAATAAATAGAGATAAATTTTTAGTTGTTATATTTGGCGGAAGCAGAGGAGCTGAAAACATTAACAAGACTGTATCAGAACTTATAAGAAAGTATGGGAGAGAAAACAACTTTCATTTGATATTTGCCACAGGAGATAATCAGTATGAAGAAATATATTCAAAACTAAGAGATTATGAATCAGAATACATTAGCATTGTTCCATATATTTATGATATGGCCATTGTAATGGCAGCAGCAGATCTAGTTGTATGCAGAGCGGGTGCAATGACAATAAGTGAGCTTACAGCACTTAAGGTTCCGTCAATATTGATTCCTTCTCCGTATGTAACTGCAAATCATCAGGAGTATAATGCAAGAGCATTAGAGAAAAAAGGAGCTGCAGTTGTTATTCTTGAAAAAAATCTTTATCCAGATTTATTATATAATCAAATTTTAAATCTCATAAGTGACAGGGAGCACTTAAAAAAGATGTCACGGAATGCAGGAGAGATCGGTATAACAGATGCAGCAGATAAGATTTATGTAATGATAAAAGAATTGATAGAAAATAAAAATCCTCATTAAAAGGAGCTCATATATAGAGTTCCTTTTTTATAATTAGTGATAAAGTAACACTTTTGTAAACCCCGCATAAAATAATATTATAATTTGTTATTTAAAGATAAATGAAAAGTTGACCACCGGAGTGCGGAGGTGTTTATATGGGTAAACTTATAATAACAGGAGGGCAGAAAATAAAGGGAGAAATATCTGTTGACGGTTCTAAAAATGCTGTCTTACCAATATTAGCTGCTACTGTATTAAATGATGGAATAAGTATCATTAAAAATTGTCCAAGATTAAGAGATGTTGAAATAATGCTAGAGATTTTAAGGAAAATTGGATGTAAGGTGAGTTTTGAAGGAGATGTGGTAACAGTTGATTCTTCAACTATAAATTGCACTGAAATTCCTGAAGATCTCGCAGTAGAAATGAGGTCTTCAATTATTTTTCTAGGACCTATACTTGGAAGATTTAAAAAAGTGACTATTAGTTATCCGGGTGGTTGATAAACTCTATAGGCACTTTTTTTAGAATAAGAGTATATTACTTAAGTGAAGGAAAATATGGAAGAAACATTGTGGAGTATTTTCTTCACTTTTGATACACACACCTGTTTTTAAGTTGTTGTTGTAAAAAAAAAATATTGACAAAAGGGGGCAAAATAGAGTAAAATATAATAAAGGGTGACGATGATAATCATTATCAACGAAGGAGTGATTAATTTGAATACTGTGTTATCTAATATAAAAAAATCAACTGATTGTATCATAGAAAAATTACCTGCTATTGGGCTTTTAAATTCACTGGGGCTTAGGAAAGGGACAATGATAAGTTCTATGACAATACAGCCATTTGGTGGACCTGTTGTAATTAGAATAGGAAGAAGAAGTGTTGCACTTTCAAGAGATATAGCAGAAAAGATTGAAGTTAGACAAGTTGGCTAACGTAAAGATATAGTTCCTCTGTTTATCGCAGCGGAACTTACTACTTTGATTGCAGCTTCCGCTGCGATATGTTATTGATGGAAGTGGTAAGGTTTAAAAATGTATTTTTTTACATATAACCTTTCATGTTTTTTAAGCTTGCTATAAGCATAAAGAATATAAACGTGAAAGGGTTATTTATTGTTTGGGAAAGATTAGGTGGTGAGGGAAAAATGAGTTGTCATACAGAGAAAAAAACAAAGGTCTCAGAAAAAAGTCAATTAAAAGTTCTACTTATGGGAAATCCTAATGTCGGTAAAAGTGTTATATTTTCTAAACTTACCGGAATGAATGTCATAGCTTCTAATTATACAGGGACTACTGTCAGTTATACAAAAGGTGAAATTACTATCAGAGATTCAAAAGGTACTTTAATAGATGTACCGGGCATATATTCATTAAAAACCACTTCTCCAGCTGAAGAAGTGGCTGTTAATATGCTTGAAAATGAAAATGCAGATGCAATAATTTGTGTTATTGATGCAACAAATTTAGAGAGAAATTTATATCTTGCATTACAGTTAAAGAAAAAAAATATTCCACTTGTTTTTGCTATAAACTTAAATGATGTTGCCATAAAACAGGGAATACAGATAGATATTGATGCTCTTGAAAAAGAACTTAGTGCACCTGTTGTTTCAACTGTAGCTATAAGAAATAAAGGATTAAGACAGTTATTAGACAAGGTTTTGGAAGTTACAGGCATTAATACATCTAATTCTTATGAAGATGAAAGTTCTGATGATGAATTATGGAAAAGGGCAGGGGATATAGCAAGAAATGTGCAAAGTATTAGACAGTCTGAACCTACTTTTTTAGAAAAAATGGGTGATGCTACTTTAAAACCATTTCCTGGTATACCAATTGGATTTTTAGTTATAGCTTTACTTTTAGGAGTTGTTGTTGGTGGAGGAAAGGGTATAAGAGGTGGTTTACTGCTCCCACTTTTAAATAACTACTATGTGCCTTTTGTTGAAGGAATTGTTTCGAGATTTGTGTCAGAAGGACTACTGTACAATGTATTAGTTGGGGAGTATGGAGTATTAATAAAGGGAATCGAATGGCCTTTTGCACTGGTTTTACCATATGTGTTTTTGTTTTATGTTTCTCTTTCTTTCTTAGAAGATAGCGGATATTTACCTCGATTAGGAGTGCTAGTAGATGGAATATTAAAAAAGGTAGGGTTAAACGGGGGCAATGTTATTCCTATTATTATGGGTTATGGGTGTGCAGTGCCTGCTATTTTAGGAACCCGGGCTGCAACAAGTAAAAAAGAGAGGATTATTGTAGCTTCAGTTGTATCTCTTTCAGTTCCATGTGTAGCTCAGACAGGAGCTTTTATATCACTCTTAGGAGAACAGTCTGTCATAACTTTAATTGCTGTTTATTTGATTTCCTTTTTTGGTATGTTATCAGGTGGTCTTATTATTAATAAAATAATTCCAGGGAAAACTGATCCTATACTTTTAGAAATACCAAATCTTTTAATGCCGGATATTAAGTCTTTAATAAAGAAGATTACAATTAGAACAAAACATTTTATGGTGGAAGCTGAAATACCTATGGTACTTGCCATAGCTTTTGCTGCACTTGTAGTTGAAACAGGTGCATTAGATTGGGCAGCCAGATTTATTGAACCTTTTGTTGGTGGATGGCTTGGACTTCCTAAGGAAGCCACATTAGGGTTGATTCTGGGTATTTTGAGAAGGGAATTGGCTGTTTTACCTTTGCTTGACTTAGATCTATCTACTATACAATTACTGGTGGCATCTGTTGTATCACTTTTTTACCTGCCATGTCTTTCTGTTGTAGCTGTTTTAATAAAGGAATTTGGGTTAAAGATTGCTCTTACAATAAGTATTTTTACACTAGTTACAGCTTTTTTAGCAGGAGGCATGATAAATCAACTTGCAAATATAATAAGTTTATTTTTATAAAGTAGTGGAGTGAAAAAAATGAAATTAATATCAATGATAACTAAAGAAATGGAAAGATTTTTTTCTAAAAACTTTGCACTTGTAAGACTCTATAATATGTACTACAAAAATATAGTAAAAAGAGAAGTGGAGTTGGCAGAAATTAATTGTAATGACTGTGTTCTATGTATAGGTGGAGGTTCAGTTCCCTGTACAGCTTTAGAAATAGCAGCAAAAACAGGGGCAAGGGTAAGGGTTATAGACGTAGATCCTGATGCAATAGAAAAGTCAAAAAAAATAATTTTAAAACTAAATTTGTCCCATTGTGTTAAAGCTCAGTTGATATCAGGACAAAACATTAATGCATCTGATTTTTCTGTAATTCATATTGCACGCCAAGCAGTTCCTCACAATGAAATAATTGAAAACATTACAAAAAATGCTTCTACAAACACCAGGATACTTTTAAGAAGCAATAAAAACTGTTTAAAAAAGCTGAATAAGATTTTTGATAAAGGTATATGTGGTAGCCAAATGAAACAGGGCATATTCAGCTTAAAATCAACTATTTTGTTTACTATAAAACCCAGGAGAAGTGAAAGTGAAGAAGTTAGTTCTTATAACGATAGTTATAAGTCTAGTGTTGTTAACACTATGGTCGGTTGACTATAGTAATATTTTTAATAACCTTATTAGTATTAATATAGAATCAATAGTTTTGGTTTGCTTAATTCAACTATTTACAATACTGCTTATTAATATCCAGTGGAAAAACCTTGGGGCGGTATTAGGACTAAAACTTACCTTTAAAAATGTTTTACATGTGAATATGCATGGCACTTTTGCAGAAAGTATAACTCCATCAGTTAAGGCGGGAGGAGAGTTTTTAAAGGCATATATTTTAAATGGTGAGTTTGGTATTCCTTTGAGTAAAGCATCTGCTCTAATAGTTATGCAAAAAACCATAAGTACCGTTGTATTTTTATTTATGAATATTATTGCTCTATTCTCATTACTATTTTATATTAAAGAAATAGAGATATACTTTAAAATACTCGTACCATCACTGATCTTTATTTTTGCATTGATTTTCTTAATGATATATTCCATGGTAAATCAAAAAATAATAATTACTATAGTTTCAAAGATACCTTTTATTAAAAAAAAGCATGTTGAAAAGTTAGATCAAGGTCTGATAAATTATAGAAGTACTGTAAAGACAGTATTTAAACAAAAAAAAGTAATGTTTAAGCAGTTAATCTTATCACTACTAATATGGAATCTATTTCCCATAAAGGCATATCTTATTTCAGTTTCATTAGGTTTTAATATAGGGTTTATTCCTATTTTAGCTGTTACTTATCTAACATATATGATTGGGATGATACCACTATTGCCAGGGGGAATTGGAACTTTTGAAGCATCAACTATTATGCTTTTAGCACCTGTAGGAATAAATGGACATGAAGCTTTAGCATTTGCTATCATACTAAGATTTGTAACTTTTTGGTTTGTTTTTTTAGTTAGTGGTATATACATATTTATACATAAAATTCCGTCTATCTTTTACCGTTTTGTGTCATTTTGCTTTTTGTCTTTACAGGCTTTAAGGAAACTATATTATAAATTGTACAAGGGTTATAATCTCTAGGTGGTCTAAGTGAAGAGCTTTTTAGCAATATTAATCTTTTAGAAAAGCTAGAACTTAAAGCACTCCTTTTGTCAAAATTTTTTCATAATCTTATAATCTTCAGGTGGAGTAAAGCTCCACCTGAAGATATGAGTTCACTGAAGTTTCTTGGGTTTTAGCAGACCAAAATCAATAGTAAGTTTTCCATTTTCAAAGGAAAGTACAGGTTTTTTATGCTGGGTTCCTTTAAATCTATCACTAATAAGATGTGACCTGCGGTAAACAGATAGCAATAGTCCTAATAATATCATGTTTGTAATAAATGAATAAGCTCCAAAAGAAAAGAAGGGTAGAGTTATTTGAATAGGTGCAATTATACTTATGTTTGATAAAACATATAATACAATTTGTGCTGTAATTGCAATGGTAGATGACAATGATAATAGGAAACTATAAGAGTTTTTTTGCTTTGACACTATAATAAACATACGTACAATTAAGATTGCCATAAGAGCTGTTATAGCTATTCCTGCAACATAGCCCCATCTTGCTATAATGTATGTCAATGTAAAATCAGTATTCCACAAAGGTATAATTGTATTTTCATTTAATGATGAACCTATTAGCCTTGCTTGAGAAACTGTATTTCGTAGCATTAGATATAAGTAACCAGCTCCTTTAGGGTCAAATCCAGGATAAAGATAAATCATAAATATTTTGCTTATATACTCATGCGCTTTAATAATCAGTATTATAAAAGATAGTAAAGTTGGCACATATACAATTGCAAAACCTATCTTTTTATTTACTTTAAAAAAGCCTTTTGCGATAGAAGTAGTAATGATGGTGAAAGCGGAAATAGTTAGTAATAAAAGTGAAATCACTGAAGGTGAAATTAGGCAAAGGAACGCTCCACTTAAATAAAAAAGCCCAGAAATTACAATTCCTAAATACCCTTTGTCTTTCAAACTGTAAACTATTCCTGCAAATGCAGGTATAAATAGAAGAACAGCATAATACATGTAAATAAAGCCACCATAAGGTTTGTTTGAAAAAACAAATACCAATAAAGTCATAATAAAAATGCCTGTATAAATAAGCTTTGGATAGGTTGAAAACAGTGTATAATCAAAGAAATAAACAATCAAAAATGCTGCAATACCTATAAGCGAATATAATAGAAAATGTGAGAACATATATGAGGTGTCCTGACTAGTTCCTGAAAATAAAAATTGAATAGTCCCACTTAAAATCACAAGTACTGATGTAATTGCTAATATGGACCATTCAGTTTTAGGCCTGTGGGTCTTATCAAGTTCTCTGCCTACTGATGCAGGATTACCCATTTCTTTTATGGCTTTTTTAAGGGCAGTTTCTTCATCAAAACCTTTATTTACGTACTCTGTTTTTTGATCTTCAATATGATTTTCAAGCTCTCTAGCAACGCTTTTGTGTACACTTTTACATTTAATTTCATTACATACTGATTGTAAAAACTCCTCTACATGCTTGTTAGATGATTGCATAATCCAAATCCTCCTAAAACCTGATTTACTGATGTAGTATAACAATCCCATTCTGCCTGTTTTTCTTTAAAAAGCTTCTTCCCCTTATTTGTAATGCTATAATATTTTCGAGTTCTTTTTCCTTCAGATAAACGGTCATAAGATTCTACCATTCCACCTTGCTCTAAACTATGAAGTATAGGATAGAGGGTGCCAGCTTTTAGTGTAAAAACATTTTGTGAACGTCGTTCTAGTTCTTCGATCATCTGATAACCATACATATCCTCAGTATCTAAGAGCTTTAGAATAAGCATTGTTGTACTGCCAGCCATAAGACTTTTATCAATTTTCACAAAATCACATCCTTTATATATAGATCATCTATACATAGTATATATAGATGATCTATATATGTCAATAGTTGATTTATTAGTACCTCTGATAAATTGGGTGCATTTTCTTGACTTTTGTTACACCCTGATAAATTGGGTGCATGTAAGTTAAGTGAAGAAAAATATGGAAGAAACATTGTGAAGCAAGTTATAGAGCCTGTTAATGCGACGAGGAAAGGGAGAGCATTGTTTGAGCGATAGCGAGTTTTGCTCGACCCCGAGGAGCATTTACAGGCTCTAAACTGCGCAACTTTAGTTTCTGGAATATATTTCTTCACATTTATTAAACGCACCCTGATAAATTTTTAAATTTGAAATTTATAATGCAAATAGCTATAATGATTAAGTGAAGATATTTTTTTATATGTAGGAGATTTTACTATGTGGCTATTCAATTTGTTTAAAAAAAGCAAAAAAGGCAATAATCAATTTGAAAATCTTAACAATAAATGCGATAGCGCTTTTAAGGAATCATTTAGCAGATGTAGAGTAGAATTTGGCAGAGAAATGGTTCAAATTATGAATATGAAATCAGCAATAATAGAAAAGATTAATTCTGTAAATGGTTGCACACCTGTTCAAGAAATGCTGGCAGAAAAAATGTTGGAATTGATGTATGTATATTTTAATACTGTTAATGCCTATGTATCAGCTAAAAGAGGTGCAGGCTCAGAGACGGAGATTTTAGAGGGCATGAAAGATAAAATAAATCGAGTATATAACCTAATAAATGATTTAAATAAACAGTTTTATTTAAACACAGATAAGGTTGCAGGAGTGACTCAATGTGATGAGGTAATTAATGAAGCTCAGGCTCTTTGTAATGTTATTAAAAATCATAATAATAAGCATAAACTTTAATTGAAAGTTGAGAGTTTATTATGAGTATATTTGAGAGGTTGAATTTTCAATATGAGTTTAGAAAGCATCAGAATATGATGCTCTCTAAATTTGAAAAAAAACTAAAGAAAAACAAGAAAAATACTTTTACTTTTCATCTGGTATCACCACCTGGGTCAGGAAAAACAATAGTTGGTTTGGAAATGATATTACGGCTTGGTAAACCAGCACTTATCATTTGTCCTAATACAACAATTCAAGGCCAGTGGACCGAAAAAGTTACTATGTTTTTTCCTAAGGAGAATGTAGATGGCCTTGGAGAGGAAATAAACACAGATCCTAAGTCTATAAAGAAAATTAATATATTTACCTACCAAATGCTAAGTGTCACGTCTAGAGATGATGAAGCTTTTATAAGGTTATCAGAAGATTTATGGGCAGAGAGTGTAAGTAAAAGCTATAATGTGGATTTTGCACAGGCACTTCTGAGAATTGACACAATGAGACAAACCAATTTGCAAGCTTATAAAAATGAATTATCCAAATATGCACGAAAGATCAGACAAAGTTATTTGAATGAAGTTAGCTTTGATCTGTCAAAAGTACTTCATACAAATACGTTAGCTTTGATTGATGAAATTAAGAAAAACCATATTGAAACTGTTGTTTTTGACGAGGCACACCATCTTCAAAGCTATTGGGCTTTAGTTATGAGGGAGATAATAAAAGAGATAAAAGCAGTAAATGTTATTGGACTTACAGCTACTCCACCAATAGGTGAAGATAGAGAAAAAATAGGATGTTATACCAGTCTCTTAGGTGAAATAGATTATCAAATTCCAACACCTGCAGTAATAAAAGATGGCATGCTAGCGCCCTATCAAGACCTGGTATATTTTTGCGTGCCCACCCAATCTGAATTTGAATACATTAAAAATTGCCATCAGAAGTTTAAAAATTTAATAACTAAATTTAACATGCAAAATAGTGACTTTTATTTTTGGATTGAAGAAAGGATTGTAAGGAGAAAACTAATATGTGGTGGAACACAAAAATGGAATAAATTTATTAATGCAAGACCAAATTTTTCTATTGCAGGTGTGAAATATCTATTGCAAAATAAGTATTCACTTCCTCTAGATATAACAATAACTGAGATAATGTATGAGCCAATGAGTTTAGAGGACTGGATCTGCCTTATTGAGGATTATGCATTAAACCTCTTAAAGTTAAGCAATAAACACTGTGACAACAATTTATATATTGACATAAAAAATGCATTAAGAGATTTGGGATTTGTTCTTACTGAAACAGGCATCAGAAGTCATGGATCTCTTCTTGACAGAATACTTGCATACAGCAAAAGTAAGCTTGAAGCAGTTATTAAAATTTTAAAGGTTGAAATGGCAGGGCTTGGGGATGATATAAGAGTTGCCATTATTACTGATTTTGAAGTTTCAAACTCACTTACAGTAAGAAAAAGTGATGGTATTATTGATAATGAGTGTGGTGGAGCTGTAAGCGTAATGAAGGAGATTGTTTCAGATAGCACTACAGATAACTTAAATGCCGTTATGGTTACTGGAAAGAGCCTTATTTGTGATGATGATTTTGCAGATGAATATATAGAGCTTGGACTTAAATGGGCGCAAAAACAAAATTACGAAATTGCTTTATCAATAAAAGAAGTTGAATTTGATAAGTATGTTTCAATTGAGGGTTCAGGAAAGGATTGGAACTCGAAAGTAGCTGTTTTATTAACTACTTATCTATTAGAAATTGGGGCTACAAAGTGTATTGTTGGAACAAGAGGACTTTTAAGTGAAGGATGGGACAGTGTTAACCTTAATACTCTCATAGATTTATCAGTAGTTACTACTTATGCCTCGGTAAATCAACTTCGAGGGAGAAGTATCAGAAAATCAGATGATCACCCATTTAAAGTGGCTAACAATTGGGATGTTATATGTGTAGCTCCTCAAATGGAGAAGGGATACAATGATTTAAACAGATTATATCGCAAACATGATCAGTTTTACGGTATTTGTGATGATGGACAAATACAGATAGGTGTTAACCACATAGATCCTTCATTGGCTTTAAGTGATAGACAGTTGACAATTGAAGAATTTCAAAATATAAATGTAAAAATGTTAGATATTGCTGTGAAGAGGAAGGAAGCATATGACTCATGGAAAATTGGACAGCCTTTTGACAATACTGAAGTTGGATGTTGTGAAATTAAGCTGATTAAGCCTATACAGATGAGGGATGCAAGCATAATTTCAAATGAGAAGGTCATTTTAAAGAAAATGATAAAAAGAAATATAAAAGAATTTGCAGGAATAACTCTTTTAATGGCGGCAGCAGGAGTAGCAGCTTCATTTGTTTTGCCAGCTGCAATACCTGTTGTTGGTTTTTGTGCATTTTTAGGAATTAAGACGTATAGGGACTTAAAGAGTCTTTGGTTTTATGGAAAAGAAAACTTTTTTCAGATGACAGTTAAATCTTCAATATCAGATGTAGCTAAGTGTGTTTTTTATTCTCTTTTAGAGTGCCAGTTTATAAACGACAAATTAAAAGAGGACAGCATATTTATATCTGAAAGATCTGATGGAACAATTAGAGCCTACTTAAATGCTTCAGACCAAGAATCAAACATTTTTTCTAATTCTCTATCTCAAGTATTTGCACCAATTGAAGGTCAAAGATACGCAGTCCAAAGATTTGAAGTGTTAGTTCCAAAGGGGAATTTTGATAAATTTATGTACCTGTTTAAATATAGTATGGATGATTATTCACCTATTCTTGCTGGTTATCAGCCACTTCCAGAATTATTTAATATTAAGCAGAAGGCATTGATTTTTGAAAAGTACTGGAATAAATTTGTTAGTCCAGGTGATGTGGTATTTTTAAAAGGTGAGAAAGGCAAAGAAGTTATTGCAAATTATGGACGAGTAAATTCTCTAGGGGCAAAAACTATCAATATTAAGATATGGAAATGATTCAATTTAGGCTATAGTCGTGGGTATTACAGGTGTTTTTGCCTTTTACAATATCGATAATGAGCTTATGAATATCGGTATGATTCTTTTGCGTTACTATTTGACCGTTAATATTGCTTACATCACTGTTAGACATTAGCCCCATATGAGATAGATTAAAGTAGTATACTTTAGCATTATCATTACACCCCATATCAGCACTTTTTATTGGAACAATTCCATCGCCTATACCAAATAATAATTCATAATTATTTTCGGTAAGGGAGACTTTTGATGTTTCTTTTCTGATAATTTGCATAATGTTAGAGCGTCTATATCCCACAAATCTGTACTCTTTGATAGACGGGGTTAATTGCCCTGTTTCAATTTTTTTTCTAAAAATCATTCCCTTGTTATACAACTTAAAATTATGATTATCCTCTATATATTTTTTTGTTTTATTATAATTAGTAATATCGTTATGTTCATCATAGTAAAAGGTGCTGAAATCTACATCGTTATAAAAACCCTTATATACAGTTACAAACCTTTCTCCAGGTATAAGTTGATATACTGAAGGCATATTTTGAACCATTTTTTTTGAAATTGAGTTGATTAATATAGGTAGACCTAAATTATCTCCCACAGTTAAACCCTTTATTGCCCTTGGTGTACCAAGATTTGGGGAACCAATATTAATAAAATTTGCTACAGGACAATCTGGATTTTTCAAAAGGTAATTTCTTGCAACAAGACCTCCAGCACTATGTGTAACAATTGTAACAGGCTCCCCATTAGAATATGTATCAAGTGCATATTGAATTCCATCATCAACTGCTTTTATTGTATTTTCATGAGAAAAATCCAGTCTCCAATCGTATGGTACCTTTACTACTTTAATTCCTTCATTTCTTAATACATCAAGAAGTACTTTAGTTTGATAGTGACCTCCCAAAGAAGGCCAATAAGTTTCAAATACCTCCCCAGGATATGTTTTATAATGCCCGACAGAATCAATTGCAGGTTCTCCATCACTATCAAGGGCCATTCTAAGATGTAAAAAAGGATCAATTACAGGCCATAGCTTTTTACGTATTACTGCATCTTCATAAATTTCTGTAGCAAGGAAACCTGGAATAAAAACTACAACAGGAGCTGTATCTGTTTTATAGAATTCTCCCACTGTCTTCCTCCAATTCATAGAATAATATTATTTTAAAGAATAGACATTCATGAGAATACAGCTCACCAATATAGGATGAAAATGTATAAGGGAATGTCTAATTATAATGCTTATAGTTTTACCAAGTATGAAAAAGGTTATGAAATTACCATAGTGTAATATATGGCAAAAAGTGTTGTAAGTTATACTGATAAATGCATTACCTTTTATGAAAATAAATCCTTATATATGCACTCCCACGCATATTTGCTACTTGGAACAGTATGTTAGTTATGATATAATATAATAAATTAAATAAGTTTAATAAATAAATGTAACATATCTATACAAATTAGATTCTAGTTTCTTTATTTTTACGTTAACTACAAATTATAACATAGTACTAATTGTGCATTTACAGCATTATTTTTTGTGATTGAATTAATTTATAAAAAGGGGGAGGTTTAAAGATTTTATTTGCATTTTTAGTACAAACACTTTGATTTAAATTATAAATTAATTTTATATTGTAGAGTATATAACATTTTAAAAAAGTCAAAAAAATTAAGGTAGTGTAAAGTAACTTATGAAAAATCGGAGTCAAAAAATAGGCTCTAGTGTACCTTGAAAATTGCAGATACATCGAGAAAATATTTTAGTTTGTGGGATGGCTTACAGTTGGATTATGATTTTCTTTGTTGATAGGATTGCGGCACAAGACCTTGAGGGCTCTGCCCTCAAACTCCCGAGGTTTATCCGCTTAGGGCTTACC
>VLTH01000003.1:542798-588951 GCA_008125075.1 Acetivibrio alkalicellulosi
AACGAGCCAGCAAATTTGTTTGTATTGGTATTGAATAATTGATAATAATTGGACAATAATTGTAATCATAAACAATGACTTCCTTTCGTAAGCTTTCGTGATTTTGTTTTGGTAATACAATTATTGACGAAAAATTAGGGGGTCATTGTTTTTTTGAAAAAAGATGGTGTATTCCTTGAAAATACAAGGTTTAATAAAAAAACGGGGTGTAAAACTTTACACTACCAAAATTAACAAGGGGGAAGAAAAATGTATAAAAATATTATTAAAAAAACTATTTTAGTAATTGTTATGTTTCTTTTTTTATCTGGAGGAGGGCTTTGGGCGCAGAATGAGACAGATGATCAGGTGGTTGTTAGATTCAACAATCAGTTTGTAGAAGAGTACATAAGGTATACAATTGACAAGCAAGAAGGAGATATTCTAGTAGCTGATGTTAAAGAAATAGAAAGCTTAAAGTTAAACAATTTTGGATTGGGAGATATTTCATTTTTAAGATATTTTGAAGGTTTAGCTTATTTAGATCTAAGTAATAATCAGCCAACTTACGTTGGTGAAATTGTAGGTCCTAGAAATAAAATAACTGATTTAGAACCACTGAGTGCCCTTGTCAATTTGAAAGAGTTGAATTTAAGTGGCAATAATCTAAGTGATATAAGAGATCTTGAAAGTTTCGTTAATTTGACTAAGCTAAATCTAAATAACAACCATCTAAGTGACATAAGTGCTCTTGAAAGTCTAGTTAATCTCACTGAGTTGAAATTAAGTTACACATTAATTAGTAATATAAACTCTTTAAATAATCTTACCAAATTATCATCATTGGAATTAAGACGTAACGGAGAGCTAACAGATATTTCTTCTCTTGAAAATGCTAACCTTACTTATATAGATTTAAAATATTGCAAAGTAGAGGATATATCTTCTTTAAAAAACCACACTAATTTAAAAGAGTTAAATTTAAGTTATAATAGGGTAACTGACATATCAACCTTAAAGAACCTGACAAATCTGACTAAATTAGAGTTAAGTGATAATCAAATTAATGACATAACAGCTCTGACTAATCTAACAAACTTGGAAAATTTAAATTTGGGGTACAATAAAATAAGTGATATAGTTCCATTAACTGATCTTATTAATTTAAAAAACTTAAACTTGCAAAATAATGCATCAATAAGTGATATAACACCATTAAAAAATCTTGCGGAACTCACTATTTTAAACTTGAATTATGAACATGTAACTGATATTACACCTCTTGGTAATCTTGTGAATTTAATGGATTTAAGGTTATGCGATAATGAAATAAGTGACATTTCTTCATTGAGAAATCTTACAAATTTAGCTTATATAAATTTAAACAATAATAAAGTAAGTGATATAATACCTCTTGAAAATCTTACCAGCTTAAGACAATTATTCTTATATGCAAACAGAGTAAGGGATATATCTGTACTAAGTAAATTAAAAGGTCTAGAACGATTAGATTTAAGAAATAATCCACTTAATAATTCAGAAACTCCATATGCTGTTCACAAACCAAAATTAGATTTTATAGTAAGTAATAATGGACAGGGAACAAAGTATGAAGTTTGGGTTGTTGAAGAGCCTGTTCTTTATGGTGACTTAAATGGGGATGGAACAGTGAATTCGTTAGACTATATTTTACTACAAAGATATGTCTTAGAAATAATTTCGGAATTCCCCATAAAGGACGGCTTTGTTGCAGCTGACTTAAACGGGGATGGAAAAATAAATAGTACTGATATTGTATTGATGAAAAGATACATTTTAGAGATAATAGATAGATTTCCTGCTGAGTATGAAGAAAAAACTATTGATAATTTTATTGAAGGAAACAGTACATTTGCCTTTAATATTTTTAGTAAGTTAGTTGAAGATGATAAAAATGTTTTTATTTCTCCAATTAATATTTCTATGGCACTATCAATGGTTTATCAGGGTTCTAGTTCTGTAACTAGAGATGAAATGAGCAAAGTTTTGGGATATGAAGGGATTGATATTGAAGACATCAATGAATACTATAAGAGTTTATTTAGTTATTTGAATCAATGTGATGACAAAATACAACTTACTACTGCAAATTCTATTTGGTTAAATTCCATGTTAGATGATACTATCAAGAAAGACTTTATATCAGTCAATCAGGACGTATTTGATGCTTTTGTAACTTCACGAGATTTTTCAGATAAAGGTGTAATAGATGAGATGAATTCTTGGATTTCAGACGCTACAGAGGGCAAAATAGATAGAATGCTTAACGATATTAATCCAGATATCTTGTCATATATAATTAGTTCTATATATTTTAAAGGTCAGTGGACAAATGTATTTAATGCTAACAATACATTTGTTGGAACATTTACCATGGAGGACGGAAGGACTCAAGATGTTTTGATGATGTCAAAGTCAGGTTGGACTGAATTTGGAGAAGGGGATGGATTCAAAGCTATAAGTTTGCCATATGGAAATGGAAAAGTATCCATGTATGTTATTCTTCCAGATGAAGAGACTCCAATAGATGATTTTATTCAGGGCATGGACATAAACAAGTGGTATGAAATTAAAAATAGCGTATATGAAAGAAACTTGGTAAGAATTCGTATGCCAAGGTTTAAAATTGAATATGGTGTTAAAGGATTAAAAGAAAGTTTAATGGATTTAGGAATGGAAAAAGCATTTAGCAGTTTAGCAGATTTTTCTGATATATCTAATATGGGCTTTTTTATAGATAATGTATTACATAAGTCTGTTATAGAAGTAGATGAATATGGAACTGAAGCAGCAGCAGTCACCGTAATTATTGCACCAGGAAGTGCCATGCCAATGCCGAACCCACCTGAATTTTTTGCTGACAGACCATTTATGTTTATAATTGCAGATAATGAATATGATACTATACTCTTTATGGGTAAAGTGGATAGTATTAATTAATAACTAAAAAGAGACCCGTTTTTCTTAGGACAAGAAAAACGGGTCTCTTACTGTATAAAGTTATCTTATTCTTTTAGCTAAAGAGTTCACTGAAGCATTAATTTTTCTAATTGTAATGGCTCAATATACTTTCCATCTTTATATGCTCTCATGTTTCCACCAGATATTTCGTCAATTAACACAATTTCATTATTTATACGACCAAATTCAAGTTTTATGTCATATAATTCTATATTCTTCTTTGCCAATTCTTCTTTGATTACATTAGAGATTTCTATAGTAAGACTTTTTAAAATGGCATATTCATCTTTTGTCAATATTTTTAACATATCCAAAGCATCTTCGCTTATAGGGGGATCGTTGCGTTCATCATCTTTAAGTGTGACTTCTACAAATGAATCTAAGGGTTGTCCTTCTTCTATATACATACCATAACGGCGAAGAAAACTACCTACTGCTCTATAACGACAAATAACCTCTATGCCTTTTCCAAAAACCGTTGCTGGTTTTACTGTCATTGTTGCATCTTCAATACTTGCATCAATATAATGGGTAGGTATTTTCTTTTCCTTTAACTTTTCAAAGAACATTTTTGTTAATTTAAGACCTGCTTTTCCGGCACCGTCGATAGTTAATCCAACAGTGTTTGCCCCTGGATCAAAAACTCCATTTTCTCCAGTAACATCATCTTTGAATTTTAATAAGTAATTTCCAGTTTCTAATTGGTAGACATCTTTTGTTTTGCCTTTGTAAACTAGATTCATTATTTCTCATCCTTTCATTTAAATCATATGGCAGCAGAAGCTGCAATTAAAGTAGTACGTTCCGCTTAAGATAAAAAGAGGAACTATATTCCACCCATGTACGTGTTTGCAACAGCAAGCAAATGACACGTGCATTAAAATTAATATACTGAAAAGTATTTTCAGTATATTAGTATAAACAAAGTATACATTAATCTTTTATATCAGGCAATAAATTAAATATAATTTTACAAAAAGAAAATTGTACTTAGTGACAACTAAAGGTCTAAAGTTATTAAAGGGTGTATACAATTTTAGTGTTCAAATATATAGAAATAAACATTGTGAAGTAATTGATAGAGCCTGTTATAATAAAAGCTTGGGGTGTCGAACCCCTTCGCTTTTAAGTCTTTCACTTCGTTCCAAGACTTCTAATGCGACGAGAAAAGGGAGAGCATGCTACTACTCATTATTATATTATACATTGACTATATAAAATATTAATAATATAATAATATTATTATATTATTAATTACTAATATACATATATTGGAGTCTGGAGGTGTACTGTATTGGCAGAGAATATGGGCAATCAATTAGTAGGTAAAGTTTTTAAGGTGTTATCAAGTCCTACTAGGATTCATATATTAAGGCTTTTAAAGGATGGGCCATTATGTGTGTGTAAAATTATAGAAGCCCTTGGTACTGAACAGTCAAATACATCTCAGCATTTGAGTTCGTTAAAGAATGTTGGTCTTATTCAAAGTCGAAAAGAGGGTTTGAAAGTTATATATAGTATTAAATATAGCGAAATATTTGAGACTATAGATATAATTGAGAAAATAATATTAATGCAGACAGAAGAAACACAAAAATCAATAAAAATGGTTATTTAATATTGGGAGGAAATGTTTGTGAAAGAGTGGAAAAAGTTAGTTTTAATAATTTTGGTATTTCTAGGGGCTTTTTATATTCCATTTTCAAATCCACGTGTTAGTTCGGCAATACTTGAGTCTTTTAACATGCTTCAGGAATATGCACGTGAGCACGTTCTTTTTTGTTTAATTCCGGCTTTCTTTATTGCAGGAGCAATTGCAAACTTTATATCTCAGGGAGCAGTAATTAAATACTTTGGAAGTGGAGCTAAGAAGTGGGTTTCTTATGCAGTTGCTTCTGTATCAGGAACAATACTGGCTGTATGTTCATGTACAGTATTGCCTCTTTTTGCAGGTATTTATAAAAAGGGAGCGGGGATTGGGCCAGCGGTTGCTTTCCTATATGCAGGCCCTGCTGTGAATGTACTGGCTATTATTCTTACAGCAAGAGTTTTAGGGTGGCAATTAGGGGTGGCACGAGCTGTAGGGGCAATTTTATTTGCAATAGTAATTGGAATCACCATGGCGATTATTTACAGAAAAGAGGATGAAAAGAGAACGAAAGATTCAATGGCTCAATTTGGTGGAGAGGAAGAAGGGCGAAGCCCGATACAAAATATTATTTATTTTGCATCCCTTTTGTTTATACTTATATTTGCTACATGGGGAAGACCGGCACAGGATGTGGGGTTTTTTATGGCTGTATTTAATATCAAATGGTATGTTACAGGATTTTTCTTGCTTATCCTTGCATTTGTTTTAGTAAAATGGTTTAATCGAGAAGAGAGGATTGCTTGGGTTGAATCTTCATGGGATTTTGCAAAGCAAATTTTTCCTCTATTATTTGCAGGTGTTATGGTAGCAGGTTTTTTAATGGGTAGGCCAGGGTATGATTCTGGGATTATACCTTCTGAATATGTATCTTCAGTAGTAGGAGGAAATTCTCTTGGAGCAAATCTTATTGCATCAGTTATTGGGGCCTTTATGTACTTTGCTACACTAACTGAGATACCTATTATACAAGGACTTGTTGGAGCAGGTATGGGAGAAGGACCAGCTCTTGCACTTTTATTGGCAGGACCTGCACTTAGTCTTCCAAATATGCTTGTAATAAGAAGTGTAATGGGAACAAAAAAGACATTAGTATTTGTATCATTAGTTGTTATTTTTGCAACTATTTCAGGAATGATATTTGGCTTAATTGTTTAAAAAGGAGGTGGGGAATATGGAAATAAAAGTTTTAGGTACTGGTTGTGCAAAATGTAAGACCCTTGAGAAGATTGTCAGAGAAGTAGTAAGTGAAATGGGAATAAGTGCTGATATTGAAAAAGTGACTGATATAAACGAGATAATGGAGTTTAATATATTGATGACTCCAGGCCTTGTGGTAAATGGCAATGTTAAGGTTTCAGGTAAACTTCCCGGTAAAGACGAAATTAAAAAACTTATAGACAGTGAGAGGTAAAGATGGGGGGAATTCTAGATGGATAAAAAAAGCCTGGGAATTATATTGGGTGTTTTTCTTATGGTGGCAGCGGTGTTTTTTGTTAAAGGTATATCTCAAGAAGAAAGTCAGGATTATATACCTAATACAACTGCCAGTACAAATGCAAATACTGACACAAATGCAAATGCAGAAGAATCTACAAATGGCGATAGTTTACATGAAAGATATGAAAGAATTAAAAGCTCTAATAAGCCTTCTATTATAGTTTTTTCATATGAAGGAGATTGTTGCCCGGGTACAAAACAGTTTTTTGACAATTATAATGAACAGATTAGAACTCTTTTAAAAGAATATGAAGATAAATTTGAAACAATGTTTATTGATTTAGATGGAGTGACTCGTGAAGATGGAGAGATTGTTGACATTATTGCAGAGAAAAATGGAATTAATCAGTTAGCTTCATTTGTTATTAGGGATAGTGAAGGAAATCCAAAAAGGGTAGTGGAAGGACCTTTTGATATGGATGAAATAAAGAGCTTTATGGATGGGGTGTTGTAATGTTTGAATTAGTTACAGATGCCAATCTTATTGTCGCAATACTTATTATTTTTTCTACTGGTTTTCTGGCAGGATTAAGTCCCTGTACTCTTCCAACGGTGCTATTTGTTGCAGCATATGTAACAGGACGTAAAGATAATTCAAAGAAAAGAGCGTTTGCTGTGTCACTTGCCTTTGTTTTAGGAATTGCTTTAATGCTTACTATTTTAGGTGCATTTGCTGGTTTGACTGGGAGAATGCTGGCTAATAATAAAGCATTAGACTACATAATAGTAGGTATTCTTCTAATTATGGGTTTGTGGCTTTTAAAAGTATTTGAATTTAATAAAGGTGGAGGCATGTCAGACAAATTTAAGATGAAAAAAGGAAGCGGTATAATTGGAGCTTTTCTTTTAGGAATTCCTTTTGGAATCTCTGCATCTCCTTGTACGCTGCCTATTACAATGTCTGTACTTGCCTACGCTGCTACAAGAGAAAGTGAAATTGTAGGAGCGTTGCTTATGTTTTCTTTTGGAATTGGACGAAGTATACCATTGCTCATTGTGGGGACTTTTTCAGGAATGTTAAAAAACTTTCAAAAGTTTACAAAGTATCAAACTACCATAGAAAAGATAGCAGGAATTGTTCTTATAGGGTTAGCTCTATATTTTATATGGCAGGCATAAAATTGCCTGTCTCAACCACTTTTATATGTATTGACTGAATAATAAGGTAAGTAGTAGAATATAATAGCCAAATGGAATAATTTAAATTAAACGACGTCCTCGTTAAAATAGGAAGGAGAGATACAAAAAATGGCTGATATTAAATTTGAAATTAAAGAGAAAATTGGAGTTTTGGCAGAATCGTCAAGAGGCTGGACAAAGGAACTTAATCTTGTAAGTTGGAATGGAAAAGAACCAAAGTATGATTTAAGGGAATGGGATCCAGAACATGAAAAGATGGGCAAGGGAGTTACTCTTTCAGAGGAAGAACTAAAAGAGTTAAAAATCATTTTAAATAAAATAGATATATAAATAACTATAAAATCAAAGGGTGAATGAAATGTCAAAGATAAAAGCTAGGAAGATGTCTTTAGAGGAAGCAAAACAACTAGGAATAGATACATGGAGTAGATGGGAATGTGAGCCTGACACATTTGATTGGGAGTATCCAGAGCAGGAAACTGCATATGTTTTTGAAGGTGATGTTATTGTTACGACACAAGATGAAGAGGTTCACATTACTGAAAATATGCTTGTATCTTTTCCTAAAGGATTGAAATGTACATGGAAAGTTCAAAAGACTATTAAAAAGGTATATACTTTTAATTTTGAGGTATAAGTGTCACTTATTCAAGCGAAAGCTGATTTTTCACATAAAGCTTTCAGGAATAACTTTTCCACTATTTCACTACAGAACTTATTTAATGCCAAATAGGTCTTGTGAAAAGTGGAAATAATTCCCCGTATTAAAAATAGCATAAATTATTCACGATAATCCTGTGCTCTAAAAAAATGTCCAGTAAAACTATTGTCTTCAAGAAGTGCAGGTATTATTGCACCGGGTATAACAGTATCAACTTCATGGTCTGCATTTGGGCCACCAAGATCAGTTTTTAACCATCCAGGATCCAACATGTTTACTAAGACACCTGTTCCGTTTAATTCATAAGCAAATTCCTTTGTAAATTTATCAAGAGCTGCTTTTGAAATAGAATAGGGGCAAAGACTAGGCTCGTTTTCCATTCCTGTAGACAAATTTATTATTCTTCCATATCCACAGTTTTTCATATCCTTCCCAAATTCAATACATAGACGTACAGGTGAGTAAAAGTTGATTTGCATAATTTCATCCCAATCCTCTTTGGTTATTTCCCAAACAGGTTTAAACTTAGCCATTACTGCTGCATTATTGTACAATATATCAACGTGCCCTATTTGACTTTTTATTGTGCCAATTATTTTTTCAACATCATTGGAATTTGAGAGTTCTCCACACACTGAATATACTTTAACACCTATTTCTTTAATAAGGTCGATAGTTTTCAAATTGTTTTCTTCTTTTCTTCCATGAACAATAATATCACAACCTTCTCTTGCAAGTGCAACCGCTGTTTTTTGTCCTATGCCTCTTGAGGAACCTGTGATTAGAGCTAATTTTCCTTGTAACTTTTTCAAAATACTCATCCTTTCTATCCTAAATATAAAAAACAAGATATGTTAATTCAAATATTATAACACAAACAGTCTTCAAAAAGGCGAAAGAAGAACCTATTTTTTAAAATTTCATATAGAGCAGAGTTTTTAGCTAAAAACTCCATAGTGAGTTAATGCAAATATAAAGATGACGTATATAAATAATAAAGTAATTGATTATTGTATCCTGTAAATATATAATTTTAATATAATAAAGAAGTATAAATATTTTGACGTGAGGAGGTAAACAATGAGTATTCTTGGAAATATTATTTGGATGCTATTTGGAGGTATTGTTGCATGTATGCTATGGATTTTAGCAGGAGTTGCTTTGTGCATAACAATTATAGGAATACCTTTTGGTATCCAATGTTTTAAAATAGGTGCTTTTGTATTGTGGCCATTTGGAAAAGAAATAGAACTTGGTAATTTTGGAGCAGGAGGACTGCTTTTTAATATTATTTGGTTAATATTCTTTGGATGGGAATTTGCTATAATGCACCTAATTATAGGGGGGTTGTTTTGTATAACAATTATAGGGATACCTTTTGGAATACAACATTTTAAAATTGCCAAACTTGGTCTTATACCCTTTGGTGCTACAATTAGATAGCTGTTAGGACAAATCTTCAAATTTGTCTATTTTTTTAGCTGAAATGTTTTTATAACATAGAGTTTTTATTCTTAGTATGTGTATGGTTACGCATATTGCTATTGAAAGTAATAATATTTTACCCCATATAAAAGGAACAAAAAATATAGATGAGTATCCTATGCTGATCCAAAGAAAAGTAATTGAGAATATTTTGATCTTTAGTGGGATGCCTTTTTTTTCTATATAATTTTTTATATAGATTCCTAACCATTTGTTATTAATAAGACGATTGTAGAATTTGTCTGAGCTTTTCATATAACAAAAAGCAGCAAGTAATAGAAAGGGCGTTGTGGGGAGCAAAGGCAAAACAATTCCCAATACACCTAATGCTACTGAAATGCTTCCAATAAAAACAAGTAGAATTTTAATTATCTTAAACCTCTCCTTTTTATGATGATTTTTTTCTACTTTCAATTTCGGACCATCTGCGTTTGTAATTACTCCTAAATTTTTACTTAATATTTCCGTGTTTAGTCGTGCTTCTTTTAATGATATCATAACTTGGCTTAATTCAAAATAATTAAAACCATTTGTTGGTGAGCTCTTCTATAGTTTTAATCATCAGGTTGAGTAAAACTTTCCTTAGTACCTATATGCAAAAAAATTCTATGTTGGTTATTAGATCTATACTATGATACTAAAGTCCTAATAAAAATAGGAATGATTTTATCCATTGGTCTGGTTGACATAAATCTTCATTATTGTTAACATATTATTAAGATAATTTTTTACCGGTAAATAATAAACTTCATACAGAATAATTCAATTCTTTGTAATGGTTTTGTTTCATGTCAAAAAAATAATATATTTAAGGAGCTATTTCTATGATGACTGGTTTTTTATTTAATAAGAGACTATTTAAGGTGGTAATTTCTTTTATCATGATTTTCAGTATTTTATGGAGTTTTAATGTTGTGAAAGGTAGAGCGAATGTAGATAGAAATCCTCCAACGGCACCAGGAAATTTAAGGGCTGTATCTATTGATGCTACATCTGTTTCACTTGAGTGGAGACGCTCTAATGACAATGTTGGTGTAACTGAGTACTATATTTATAGAGATAATGCTTATGATGGATATTCTTTAAATACTACATATACTTCGATGAATTTAACTCCTGAAACAACATATAGATTTCATGTTGTAGCAACTGATGCAGCTGGGAATATTTCTAGGTCAAGTAATATTTTAACGGTTAAGACATCTCAAGCTGCACCAACACCAACACCAACACCGACACCAACACCGACACCAACACCGACACCAACACCAACACCAACACCAACACCGACACCGACACCGACACCAACACCGACACCAGCACCAACACCAACACCAACACCAACACCAACACCGACACCAACACCGACACCAACACCGACACCGACACCAACACCAACACCAACACCAACACCAACACCAACACCAACACCGACACCAACACCAACGCAAACACCAACACCAACACCAGAACCAACACCACCAGTTCAAAGCGAAACAAACAGAGTTGTAGGATATTATGCATCATGGTCTGCATATTCAGGTTTTACACCTGACAGAATTGATGCAAGTAAGTTGACACATGTGAATTATGCTTTTGCAAACATAGGAAATGACTTAAAAATTACATTGGGAGACCCACATATAGATCTATCTAATTTCAATAGACTAAATGAATTAAAGAAAAATAACCCTCACCTTAAAACACTAATATCTGTTGGAGGATGGTCATGGTCAGGGAAGTTTTCAGATGTAGCTCTTACAGATTCATCAAGGTCGACCTTTGCTGATAGTTGTGTAGATTTTATGCTCAAGTATGGATTTGATGGCATTGACATAGATTGGGAATATCCAGTGGGCGGTGGAATGGCCTCAAATGTCACAAGACCTGAAGATAAACAAAACTTTACACTTTTGTTGAAAACACTTCGTGAAAAGCTCGATGAACAGAGCTTGCGTGATGGTAAAACTTATCTTCTAACTATTGCAGGTGGAGCTGGAACCTGGTATGTGAGAAATACTGAGCTTGGAATACTTCATCAATACTTGGATTTTGCAAATATTATGACATATGATATACATGGGATGTGGGACAAATATACAGATTTTAATGCACCTTTATATAATAACAATGACCCATCTCCTCAATACAAGTGGAGTGTAGATTCAGGTATTAGAGCCTGGTTGAATGCAGGTTTTCCAGCTGAAAAGTTAGTTATGGGAGTACCTTTTTATGGGTATAGGTATAATTCTGTTACAAATAATAATAATGGATTGTATCAGACTTTTGGACAAGCTTCATCTATAACTTATGCTAATATTGCTGCAAATTTCTTGAATGCGCCAGGATATGTTCGTTATTTCCATTCTGAGTCAATGGTGCCTTGGTTGTTTAATGGATCTACTTTTATAAGTTATGAGGATGAGGAATCGATGGCTTTAAAAGCAGATTATATTAAGTCGATGAATTTAGGCGGTGCAATGATTTGGGAATTAAGCCACGATCCAAATAGAATTTTACTTAATGCACTATATAACGGATTACAAAACTAATACATAGTGCTGTAGAAGTTGCAATCAAATTAGTAAATTTGGTGGACATAAAAAGAGAAAATATATATCCTTAAAAGATTTCTAAAAGGCAATCTTTTGGATAAGTGGAGTAAGCCCCAAGAATTTAGAATAAAGTATTAAGAATTTTATGTGCATCAAAGTTAGATATACTTTAGCTTATAACAAAAAAAAGTTTGTTTTGCAGATAGTTAGAAAGTTCAGGTGGACTCTTCTCCACCTGAACTTTTTAAAGGAAAACTAATTAAAAGGTCTGTTTTTTTATGTAAGTATAAATTTACTTTAATTATTAAACTACAAAAGAGCTCCTGCCTAAAGTCTTGATCTTTCCATTTAGTTTCAGTGGGTTTGTGGAGTACTGTATTTTATGACAAAGTCATTATACTAGTGGCAATTGACCTTTTGCAGCAAAAAGCAAACGTCTTTCAACATCATACCAATTTACAATCCTCCACCAGGAATTTACATACTCGTTTCTTCTGTTCTGATAGTCAACATAATATGCATGCTCCCATGAATCCAGAACAAGTATGGGGATACTACCCCACTGGGTAAGGTTTTGGTGCTTTTCTACAGCCAGAATTTCTAAGCGTTGCCAAGCTGGATTCCATACCAACGCTGCCCAGCCAGAAGCTTCTACATCAATTGCAGTCTGAGAAAATTGTTTTTGAAAAGATGAAAAGCTTCCAAAACTATTATTTATTTGGTTTAAAGTATGTAAACCTGGATTTCCGCCTCTTCCGGCAGGTGCCATTATTGTCCAGTAAATACTGTGTAAAATATGACCTGAGCCATTAAAAGCTAGTTCACGCGTCCAGTGCTTTATTAGTGAAAAATCATTTGTTTTTCGTGCTTCTACAAGTTCAATTTCTGCTTTGTTTAGCCCGTCAACATAAGATTTGTGATGTTTAAGGTGATGGATTTGTAGTGCAAATGAACTTATAATAGGTTCTAGAGCATTATATGAGTAAGGTAAGTTGGGCAATTTATGTTGCCCGATTGGTATTGTTAAATTTTGTTTCATTAAAAAACCCCCATACAAAAATTTTAATATATTCTACTCAACAAATTTATGAAGTGTGACGATGCAAAAGATGTATGGTCAGTATTTATATTAACTGCATAGGATATGTAATAAAGAATAATTGGGAATGCTGAAAATATAACTACTATGAAACTTAAGTTTCCGAAATATTTTTTTTCACTTGTGTTACAAACACCCGTAATAATTTAATACTTTGAATATAGCTAAAAGCTATGATATTATAGTATAAGTAACTATATAACTTATGTGGTTCACATAGGAGGTAAAAATGGAACAAACAAAACAACTAAAATCATATCATGGTATATTAGTTTTTATTGTTACAATGCTTTTGATAATACCTATAGCAACCTATACCCAGAGAAACTGGGGGATGTATGGATTGGCAATTACTCAATTTGCACTTCTTTTACTTGGGGTATTACCTGCAGTTATGTTTAAAGTTAAATTAAGAGAGGTATTTCCTATAAAAAAACCTTTGTTTCGTCAGGTAATAGGAACTTTGCTTATATGGCTAGGTAGTTATTTGGTTGTAGCAATAGTAGCAAATGTTTTGATGTATTTTTTTCCTGAAGGGTTTAGAGAAGTAAGTAATGCCCTGCAAGATGCTTTTACAAGTATTCCAATGGCAGTTTCTTTTTTAATTGTAGCTGTTATGCCTGCGATTTGTGAGGAAGCATTGCATAGAGGATTTATACTTTATTCATTGGATTTTAAAAGTAAATGGACAAAAATTATAACAATGGGTGTAATTTTTGGGTTGTTTCATTTGGATGTATACCGTTTCCTTCCAACGGCAATATTAGGACTTTCATTAACATATATTATGATAGAGACTAAAAATATACTATTACCAGCTATTTTTCATTTTATAAACAATGCAGTAAGTCTACTAGCAACCTTTGCAAGCCAATCTCACAATAATGTGGATACTCAGGCTATTGAAATGTCCCAAGAGATTTTATCATCAACAAATATAATAGGTGTTTTACTGATTTTTATTGGTCCTATAATTCCTTTTATGTTATTAGGGGGAGTAACATTACTGAAAGATAGACAGCATCCAATTAATAGAGATTCATTGATAGTAAAAAAGAGAATTAAACCTATATGGATAGCTTTAATTACTTCACTTATTATAATTGTTTCAGGTGTTATTATCTTTGACTTTAGTGTGTTTAAAATGGAAGAGGTTTTTAATATAAATATAACAATGGATATCAATATTGAATCTGATGGCGTCAATATGCCATTTAATATTGAAGAGTCAGGCAATTATTATATGGATTTAAAGCTTAATTCACAAAGAGGTTTAATAGATTATAAAATAATAAATGAAAATGATGAAGAAGTTTTTCAGACTTCTGCACAAAAACTTACGTACAGTAGTTTTTTGCAGCTTGAAGAAGGAGAATATCACGTTGTTGTTGATTTTCAATTAGATAAAAAGATAGTAGAAGATTTAAATTTGACAGGAGATTTATATGAATATTCACAAGTGATAATTAAGAATTCCATTAGGAAATGGAAACTGTGGTAGAATGAAATAACTGATTTGAAATACAAAATTTAACACGGCACTAACTGAAATTATTTTATAAAATGGGTCAATTGGGGTTATTTTCTACGAGGAGTGATTTAAATTGATTAACGAAAGCTACGCAAATATGGAAGAAAAATGGGATACACTAAAGAAAAGAATCACAGTTTTGGAAATGGCCAATGAAAAAAATGAAATTGAAAATGTTGAAAAAAATAAGTGGAAAAGCCTAATGCATGCTATATCAATAAAAGATAGCGTTATCTTACACATAATTGATAGTAATTGGCAAAGGGCTAGAGATCTAGTTGCTTTAGGTGAAAAATATACTAAAATAGCTTTAGAAAAGAGACAAATTGAAGTTTTACCAGGGGTAAGAGTTTGTCAGATTCATGCAAAAAATATTCAATATGAATTGCTTTATTTTTTTGGATGGTTAGGTTCGGGAACTGAAGATACAAAACTATTAGGAAAAGCACTTGATTATATTAAGAAGTTTGCAGATGAATTATTAGAAAAAAAGTCTCCAAAAAGTAAAAATGCATGTATGGAGGTTGTTGCTACTGCAACTAAAGCAGGCCAGTTTTTACTTGCAATGGAGTATTTAGATAAAGTATTTAAAAGAAAGAAAGATATAAAGATTGATAAAGATATTGTGTTTAATAAACATGAGTTTTACAGA
The DNA here is from genome assembly GCA_008125075.1 of Acetivibrio alkalicellulosi. GTDB lineage: Bacteria > Bacillota > Clostridia > Acetivibrionales > Acetivibrionaceae > Herbivorax > Herbivorax alkalicellulosi. Next base: position 558,049 of record VLTH01000003.1, read on the forward strand.
TATATTCTTGAATGCTTAATAATGCATGAAGAATTGGAATTAAAAGATTTAATAAAGAAAGAGTTTATTTTCTTTTTTGACCAGTTGATAAAAGGAAATGAAAGACTTTTAACAGAGTACAGGTTAATTAACGATCAAATTGAAATGTCATATATATGGTTTAAGTATTTTAGTAATTTCAATTGGAACAATGTATCTCCATATAATGTAATCCAGAGCATACGTTATGGCACTAATGTAGGGATGTTTGATTAATGGAAATATGAAGATGAACGTTCACTTAAGTTAAGAAAAGACCTTTTTTATTATCAAGGTTATAGAGTAAAAAATACTATCACATAAGATCTCAATATGCATATTTTATAGTAGACTTAATATTTTTATGGAGGGATTAACATGTCAAAGGCTAAAGTTAGGCACATGTTTCCAGGTGGCAATACTTCTCAAGGGTTTTTCAGCTATTATGATTACATATTATCTCAGGAGGAAGCAAATAGAATAATTTGTATTAAAGGAGGCCCCGGCGTACCGAATACCCTCTATCTATGAGAAATTATACAACCACCTTTCTTACAGGGAAGTGGAATTCAATGATTTTAATTCCTATACAGTTTGTTAGGTCTATTTATTAAAAGTGAAGGAATCAATTTTGTTTTTATTTCTATTTGTAACATATCATTTTTTCATTTCTTCCATCAATGCAGGTCAGTCGTTTGGTTTAATGAGTAAAATATATTATTACGAAATCTCTTTTTCAAGAGGTAATAGCAAAGAAAAGTTTAGTATTTATTATATAATTCAAATTTTACAACATATTTCGGCAATATTTTTTATAGAAATTATAAGTTAGTTTAAGTTGATAATACTTATTTACAATACTTCTACCACATGTGTTATAATGGTATAAACTTTTATAATTTCTTTTTGGAGGTATTGAAAGATGTCTGATATCGTCAATAATAGTGACGAAGTTAATTTGTTTAGACAGATAAAAGAAAAAATAAATGCTTCAAGAAAAAACTTGGTATCTGTTGTTAATGTTGAAATGGTAAGTTTATACTGGAATATTGGTAAAAGTATAAAGTCACAAATATTAAAAAATAGCAAGGCAGAATATGGGAAGTCGATAATAAGTGAGTTAAGCATAGAATTAACAAAAGAATATGGAAGAGGCTACAGCCAGGCAAATCTTTTTAATATGGTAAGATTATTTGATGCCGTTGAAGACTATGGAATTTTACAGACACTGTCTGTAAAATTGTCCTGGTCACATTTATTAAAATTGATAACAATAGAAGATATAATAAAAAGAGAATTTTATATGACGATGTGTATAAATGAACGATGGAGCGTCAGAACATTAAATGAAAGAATAAATTCAATGCTTTATGAAAGAACTGCAATTTCTAGAAAGCCAGAAGAAACGATAATAGAGGATTTGAAATTGCTAAAAGAAAACAATAAGATGACAACAGACTTATTTTTTAGAGATCCTTATGTATTAGATTTTTTAGGTTTGCAGGATAAATACTCAGAAAAAGACATCGAAAATACAATACTTGTTGAACTTGAGAAATTTATCCTTGAGATGGGAAGAGATTTTGCCTTTTTAGGTAGGCAGGTAAGAATAACCATTGGTAACAAAGATTATTACATAGATTTACTGTTCTACCATAGGAAATTACGTAGACTTGTGCTAATAGAATTAAAACTAGGTGAATTTTTGCCTGAACATAAAGGTCAGGTAGAGTTATATTTGAGGTGGCTTCATAAAAACGAAATGAATGAAGGAGAGGAGCCACCTATTGCAGTAATATTATGTGCAACTAAGAGTGATGAAGAAGTAGAACTACTAGAACTGGATAAAAGTGGAATTCATGTTGCGCAGTATTTAACACAGTTACCCCCAAAGGAATTATTTCAGGAAAAATTACACAAGGCTATCGCAATTGCTAAGGAAAAGTTTGAACTAAATGATCGAAGTAAGAGTAAATAGATAAATATTTCAGTTAATACAATTGGAAAAATATATCTCTGTGTACTGTAATTCAAAGTATCAGTTAAGGGCAAGTATATGAAAAATGATTTAGGATAGTATAAAGAAGCACTTACTCCAAAGTGGGGTGAGTGCTTTCTTGTTTTAAAGCCTATAGTAAAAAATACTATCACATAAGATCTCAATATGCATATTTTATAGTAGACTTAATATTTTTATGGAGGGATTAACATGTCAAAGGCTAAAATTAGGCACATGTTTCCAGGTGGCAATACTTCTAAAGGGTTTTTCAGCTATTATGATTACATATTATCTCAGGAGGAAGCAAATAGAATAATTTGTATTAAAGGAGGCCCCGGCGTTGGAAAATCTACTTTTATGAAAAAGATAGGAAGTGAAATGCTTGACAGAGGGTATGATCTTGAATTTATGCATTGTTCTAGTGATAATGAAAGTCTTGATGGGGTTGTAATACCCGCACTAAAAGTGGCACTTTTAGATGGAACTGCGCCACATGACGTGGTCTTATAAACACAAAACTATATTTCATTTTCTTTTTTTAAATTATACCATAATTAAAGCTTAGGTTATACTAAAATAACCAATGAATCTTAATTATCTGTGATGAATCTTTGTCTCTTTCACCTATTTCAATGTAATCAATAAACTCATTAACTATTATGTGATTAATTTCTTTAAAGCCCTTGTATTTTTTAACAATCTCAGACCACTTATTAATATTTTTAGAGTTTTCAATAAACTCAGTAATATTTTTTTTGATTTCTTCTTTTCTTTTAAGAAGCAGATTCTTTTCCTCTAAAAAAATATTATTAAGTTCTACAAATTGTTCATTTGTAATGCTTCCCTGTACTTTATCAATATACAGGTTTTTTAATATCAAAGAGTTATGGTCTAGCTTCTGGGTAATACTTGAGATTTCATTTTTCATTTTCTCCAATTTGTTGTTTAAGTCTGATTCTGATTTTAATTTGTTAATAATGCTGTTTTCATCAAGATAGCTATTTATATATTTGATTATTCGTTCTGTGACTATTTCTTTTAATTCATCAAGTCTTATGCTATGACTTGTACATAAATTTTTATTGCCTAAAGAATAAGTTTTACACCTCAAATAGGTGTATCTCTTATCTCCTCTGAAAGTAGTAACTTTATTCATATTAGAACCACAATCTAAACATCTAACCTTTGTAGTAAAAATATGTGCCTGTCCTTTACCTGTGCTTTTCTGTCTTGATGATATACGTCTTTGCGTTTCTTCAAATATTTCACTAGTCACTATTGGTTCATGGGTATTTTTGGCTTTAATCCATTCTTGTTGTGGGGTTGAAATTATCTTTTTTGATTTATAACTTACTTTTTTTCTTTTTCCCTGAACCATATTTCCTAAGTACATTTCATTTTTTAGAATACGCTTAACAGTTGTTTTATTCCATAATCCAAAATTATTTTTTACACTTGAGTTTTTAAAATTTAAACCTGAATTTTGTTTATATTTTGTAGGATTAGGTATTCTTTTTTCGTTTAACATATATGCAATGTGTTGTGTTCCATAGCCCTCTAAGTACCAATCAAATATCATTTTTACTATCTGTGCTGCTTCATCATCAATTAATAATTTATTTTTGTTATCAGGGTCTTTTTTATAGCCATAACAAGCAAAAGAACCTATAAATTTACCTTCATTTCTTTTTAAATCAAACACTGCTTTTATATTTTCAGATATATCTTCACAATACCACTCATTTACAAGTCCATTAATTTGACGTTGTTTTTTATTTCCCTTATTTAAAGTATCAGAGCTATCAGCTAAACCAATAAATCTAATACCCCATTCTATAAATTTATTATGTAAGTATTTTTCAACTACTTCCATATCCCTTGTAAATCTAGCTTGGCTTTTACATAATATGATATTAAATTTTTTTTCCTGGGCTTCATTTATCATGTTGTTCCATTCAGGTCTATCACTATCTAGTCCAGAAAAATCATCATCAGAGTAGATTTTATAGATGCTCCATCCCTGATCTAGAGCATATTTTGTAAGCAGATTTTTTTGATTTTGAATGCTCTCAGAATCATTAGTGGGAATAGATTTGTTTTTATCTTCGTCTGATAATCTACAATATATTGCAACTTTAATCATAGTTATACCCCCATTTAAGAAAAGAAAGGATACAACCACCTACTTTACTTATAGCAAAACAGATAGTTACATTCAATGTTTTAAGCTATTTTGGTTATTTCTGCTTTCCTGATTATTTTGATTAGTATTTCTTCAATAATATTTTTTCTACTCTGTATGTCTTTTGAATTAAATACTTCTTCAACTATGTATTTAGCTTTTCTCATGGATAAACACACCTCCATCAAACCCCATTTATATATTATACTATTCTAAAATTTTATTTCTGTGACTTCTCCTGTAGATTCTTCAAGCCATTTTTCTAATGCCTGTTTAGGAATTAAAATTTTTCTGCCAACTCGTACATTTGGTATTTGTTGCTGATTTATAAGATCGTAAGCTTTGTTCATTCCGATGTTTAAAAGTTTAGCAGTTTCGGTTACAGTATAGACTAGCTTTTCCATGACTAAACCTCACTTTCAAGTAATAATTTATATTAACTGCACACCCAGATTAACTGGGCATGCAGGAATTTTTAAAGTATGTGTTCATTCGGTCACCACGTCAGGTGTGCTCTTTTTACGTCCCACACCCAGGAATGTTTTGGACAGCTATAATTTAGCTCATAGGAATTAAAAAATCCTCCGGTTGCTCACACCGGCTCATAGATATCTGAGATGCTCCGCAATAATGCTATGCATTACTCAGGGAGAAGTATCTTATCTAAATCAAGGTGACTATTCATTTTATTTTAGCACCGCTCACTCATATGAGGTCGTGGCGAGTTCCCTTTTATTTAAATCAACGTATCCAAAACACGTCGCTATTAACTTTTTTATTTAGTTTTCAAGGTTCGGGGTAAGACTTAGTACAAGTACCAAGGCTTATTAAAATTAATTAATATTGGATAATTAATTTTAATAATATAATAAGTCATTTTAACTGACGTGTCAATGGTGTATTTAATTATTTTAATTTTATTTTAAAAGCTTAATGTTATTTAACATTATTTATTATTAGTTAATTTTACTGACTATTATTAAACTTTATTTATTTGTGTAAGTAATTTAATTAACGAGTTTATTACTTAAAGCTTAATTATATTTAATAAGTAATATTGATTATTCTTTGTATATGGTATACTTATAAACGATTAATAAAAAAATTAGAAGGGAACAAAAGAATTGAAGCTCTAAATAATCTTCACAAGAAGAAAAGCAAAGAGCGACACTTTTATAATAAAATAAAAACATTTCCATCATTAGAGGATGTTCATACATATTATCCTTCACCGAATAGTTTTTAAACGAAGTTGTGGTTTAAATGCTGATTTTTGGTTAAAAAATAAATGTGTCAATTGTTATGTGATTCTGCTTAAATAAAAATTCCTCTAAAAAGCTGTGAAAACCTTTTTAGAGGAATTATCTTTGATTATGTTAATTGACATTTGGAAATTTATCAATAATTTCTAATACATATCTTCTTAATAAAATTACATCAGTGGAATTAATTAGACCATCACCATTTAAATCTGCAACATCTAACGGATCTCCTCCTGCTGGAAATTCAGAAATGATCTCTAAAACATATCTTCTTAATAGAATCACATCAGTTGAATTAATTAAACCATCACCATTTAAATCACCTTTTAAAACTGTTAATTTTTCATCCTCAACAACCCAAACCTCGTATGTTTTATTACCTACTGTGAAGTCTAAATCTGACTTGTGAACTGCGTTTGGTGTTTCTGAATTATTAATTGGATTATCATTTAAATTCAGAAAAGTTAAATTAGTGAGATTAGAAATTGGTGTAATATCGGTAAGTGAAGAACTGGTTATCTGCAGGTTAGTCAAATTAGTGAGATTAGCAAGTGGTGAAAAATCGTTAATTGAACAATCGTGTAATATCAGGCTAGTCAAATTAGTGAGGTTAAAAATTTGACTAATATCACTTACTGGATTAATTGATGAATATAAATGCAACACAGTTAAATTAGGGATACCCATAATATCTAATTTAGTCACTACTTTTCTACTAGAATACATATCTCCTACATACAAAGATTTCAAACTATCTAGATTAGTAAGTTTTAAATTTTTTACGCCGCCACGTAACGAAATGAAAGTTAAGTTAGTTAGATTATTAAGATCTACAGATGTTATAAAATGATAATTTGTTAATTCTAGACCGGTCAAATTCGGAATATTTGAAAGACTTAAATTGTCTACTCTACTAGACGTTAAATTTAAATCCTTCAAATTCGGAAGATTCGAGAGACTTAAATTGCTTAATTTAGTATTTATCAAATTCAGAGAAGTCAAGTTAGTGAGATTAGAAAGTGGTGTAGTATCGCTTATTTGATTATGTGAAAATAAGTTCAGAAAAGTTAAATTAGTAAGATTAGAAAGAGGTGTAATATCGGTTGCACTACTTGATAAGTTCAGAAAAGTTAAATTAGTAAGATTAGAAAGAGGTGTAATATCGGTTGCACTACTTGATAAACTCAGATAAGTTAAATTAGTGAGATTAGAAAGCATCTTAATATCGTTAAAATTTATTAATACTAGATGAGTCAAATTTGTTAGATTAGAAATTTGACTACTATCACTCATTGGATTTATTGGAGATTTTATATTCAAACTAGTTAAATTAGGAAGGCCCATAATATCGAATTCAATCTCAATTTTTTCATTAGAATTCTCTACATACACAGATTTCAAACTATCTAGATTAGTAAGTTTTAAAACGCTTATTTTAGCCTTTAACGAAAGGTTGGAAGTTAAACTAGGTAGATTATTAAGATCTACATGTGTTATATTATAATTCGAACTAACATCTAACGTAGTCAAATTCGGAAGGTTTGAAAGTCTTAAAGTGCTTATTTTAGTATTTTTCAAACGCAGAGAAGTCAAGTTAGTGAGATTAGAAAGTGGTGTAGTATCAGTAATTTGGTTTCCATCATACCCAACTTGAGTTCCCAAATCCAGAAAAGTCAAGTTAGTGAGATTAGAAAGTGGTGTAATATCACTAATTTGATTACCTGATAAAGACAGCGAAGTCAAATTAGTAAGATTAGAAAGTGGTGTAATATCACTAATTTGATTACCTGATAAAGACAGCAAAGTCAAATTAGTGAGATTTGAGAGTGGTTTAATATCGCTTATCGAACTCCATGATAAAGACAGCGAAGTCAAATTAGTAAGATTAGAAAGTGGTGTAATATCGCTTACTAAAGATGAAAATAAATGCAGCGTAGTCAAATTGGTAAATTTAGAAAGTGGTGTAATATCGCTTACTGAAGATGTACCAGCATGCAGTGTAGTTATATTTTTAACATCACTTTCATATATGTCACCTCGTGTTTTATTAATTGTAGAACGAACGACTCTTTCTAAATTTCCACAGTTAAAATGTATTACTCTATCGTTATTGTCATTATGTTCATCATCATTGTTATCATTATCGTTGTCATCTCCATTGTCATCGTCAACGTTATAGTTGTAGTTATTTTTAGTGATATTATTATCTCTTAAATAAGATGACCATCTTGGGTTGTTTTCCAATTTTTTGGTTATGCTCTCTATTCTTTCTTTGACCTCTTCCAGACTGTAATTTTCTAAATTATCCATTTCCTCCTTAAATTCGAATAGTACATCAGTAATGTCTGCTAAATCCTTTACTTGAATAAGAGCAAGTATAAGATCAGTTCCAGAAACACCTGCTATAGCACCAAACATTTCATTTGCAACAGCTTGCACAGCTGCATTAAAAAAAGCATCTAGAGCTTTATTTACAGAATTTATATCACTAATGGTGATTGGATCTTTTTCGAAGGCAAGGTTTAAAGCAAAACCATAATCTGCATAAGCTTGTACAACTCCTAACAGTTTACCATTTCTAGAATTCTTATTATTATATTCTCTGATTGACTTTACAACTTCCAAAATATCTTCTAAAACGTCAAGTACTTCGGCAGATTTTGAATCTTCTATTTTTCCAAGTTCTTTAATTGATGATTTAAATTCATCAGAAATAGTAATAGGATCTGAACCTGCATCTTCAATAATTTTTTCAATTTCTGAAATTTTTTCGTCAATTTCGGAGTGTGCAAAAACTGCACCTCCTGTTGCAAACAAAGACATAGCTGTCATTACAACAACTACAATTACAGATACTAATTTTTTTTTCATCGTAATTACTCCCCTTTTATTTATTTATTATTATTTTGTACTTAAATAATACCACATATATTTTATACTGTCACCCAAATAATACCGAAAAAATCCATCAGTAAACTCTTTCGGTATTTCTTCGGAAATTAGCAGTTAAACATTTGTCTATACTATTCAGCTTTTGCTAAACGCTTTATTCGAAGTGGTTTATATTGCCATATACAGAAGTCCACAAATAATTATAAATCCTTCTAAAGTAAATAATAAATAAATTAGACATAGCTTGTATCTTAGCATTAAAATTCTTGTTAGAACTTGTGTTCTGTCAAACTAGGGTGTTTACTACTTAAAGCTTAATTTTTTTAATAAGTAATAGTGATTATTCTTTGTAGATGGTATACTTATAAACGATTAATAAAATTAGAAGGGAACAAAAATTTGAATAGGTATTTAGCTGAAATAATTGATAGATATGCTTTAAATAATCTTCACAAGAAGAAAAGCAAAGAGCGACATTTTTATAATAAAATAAAAACATTTCCAACATTAGAGGATGTTCATACATATTATCCTTCACCGAATATACCTAATATTGAATTTGATAAAAAATATAAAAAAGGCAGATACACAGTTGGCAGGTTTCAGTATGAAAGTGAAATTGAAAATGGACCAAGCAATATATATTCAACTGGAGAGTACTATGAATGTGATAATCAATCAGCCAATGTTATTATAGTTAATGGATGGAGAATGGGCAATTTAGATAAAGTTAAAAAGCTTTTCCTAAATCCATTAAGAAAAATGTGAACTTAACTTTTATATAAAGTAATCTATTATGACAACTTCTTTTTACATAAGTCTAAAGGTTTATCTATGGTAAATTTTAATTGTTTTTTACATCATTAACTGAAATTATGCACACTGTTCTATCAACATCTGCTAACCCTACACATATCTGTTCAGAATTAATCCAGGATAGAAAAGTAACTGCACTATGATATATTTCTGATTCTTGTTGAAATAAAGGATATACTTCTTTCTCCTCTATATCTAAAAGCTGAGGATAACCGGGTGTTTGGGAATAACTAAATATTAAATAACGGCCATCGGGCTGAACATGTACATTCGTAATGTTATCAAAATATCTAGTTTGGAAAGAAAAGTTTATAGAATTATCCTTATTGCAAACTGCCCAGTAGGAAGTCATTTTATCTGCATGATTACCCATCACAAATACATGATATAAAGTTTTTTGATTAGGAAGAGCAATCAACGTTACTTTTGGAGTCCTCAATTCTTTCTCATCCATTAACAGAGTATTTACAATATTATCTGTATTAATATCAATTTCATAAGACTTTTTCTCATCTAATAAAACACGATAAATTTTATCATAATACTCATCTTGATTAGCCTGAAAATATGAAATATTATCAAATGCGTTTACAATTCTCAAAAGACCATATGAGCTTTTATCCCATTGGATAATATCAAGTCCATTAATAATGGTTCCATCATCCTTTATTCCTGTTTTTAACTTTTTTTCAGATGAATATATCGGGATCATTTCTTTAAAAACATATTTTTGTCTGTTATGATCCGCTTCATAACAATACAAACTGCTATCATAATCAAGAAAAATACTCTCATCACTTACATATATAATATCCCCATCTTTGTAAATACCTTTTAAATATTCTTCTTGGCTCAAACCAACTTCCTTTTGAGTAATATTATTCCCATTAACAATTGCTTTTTTTATTATATTATAGTTAATTGATGAGTACTCACTCTCTTTATTAGTATTATCTACAGTATTGATATTTTGCAAATTTTTAGCATCCGAAGCTTTAGTATTAACATTTGTATCGGTATTGGACTTACTATTATTACAAGCGGTAAAAACACTTGATACAATAACAAATAATAATAAAACTAATAGTAACTTATATCTAATCATAAAGATCCCCTCCCTACAAGCTAACACCTGACATGCTTTCGCTTGAAACCAATCCTTCCCTTGTCCACTGCTTTTTGGATTTCCTCTGCCGCTACAGGGACGCTGCATTTGGTGTCACCCCTTAAAACCTCCACGGTTCCGATAGCCTTTGCAACAGACAGAGCCTTTTCATGCAAAGGAATATAGGAAACACCTACAGTTGCAACAAAGTTATTCATAGCATATTTAGCTCGATCAGGGTTGCTGTGAATTGTTTTTTCCACCCTTTCCAGCATTGCGTTCAGCTTCACCTTGTCAAATTCTTCATCTTTGCGATTTCCCAGTAGCCAACAATAACAGCTGTAGCCAGCCGATACATGCAATTCTTTGCCACTTTCGATCCATCGGTCACAAACAGCTTGTGCAATATTTGTTTCAGAAAGGGTTACTGCAACGATATAATCAGAAATCATGTAGAAATACGCACTTTCCATCCATCGGTCAAAATCTACTTCTGTCATAACTTTTGGGTCAGCAATCATACCAGCTAGATACATAGCATCATAGTTTCCAGTTGCATAAAGTTCCTCCGCCAAAGCCTGATTGATCTTTATTTTCCGAAAGATCGGCTTCATTGCACCCGTTGCCACTCCAAATAATGGTTCACGAGCCCCTTGCTGTATATAAACTTTTTTTGTACGCTCAGATCCTAATGATTCAAGTTCCTTTAATACTGTTTGAACATCCATAATAATCTCCTTGCATTCCAGTTTTTTTGCTGATGTTATATCAATATTGAGCCTCTAAAACCTCTAACGCTATAATAGGAGTCTGCTCCATTATGATATACAAAAACCGTATCGTACCGGCGATCACAAAAAAGCGCTCCCCCAAGTTTTCTTATGTTATCAGGTGTTTTTACCCAACTAGATGTTTTGGTATCAAATATTCCTAGTTTTTGAAGTTCACGGTACTGTTCCTCTGTTAAAATCTCAATACCCATAGCAGCAGCCATATTAATAGCACTATTTTGTGGTTTGAATTTTTTTCTCGCTTCCAATGCGGCATGATCATAACAAACATTTCTACGCCCTTGGGGGCTTTCTGTTGAACAGTCATAAAATATATATTTATTCATTTTGATATCATAGCCAACAACATCAGGTTCCCCTCCAGTTGCCTCCATTTCATTAATCGACCAAAGCTTATTAGCATCAGCTTCTAATTTTACTTTTACATCAGCCCACTTTACATCTTTATGTCGATTCATATTTTTATCAAATCTTGATTTCAAGGTATTCAGAAGATCTTTACGTTGTTCCAAAGACAACTCTCGCAGATTATTGATTCTATTCATAATAGTATCTCCTATAAATCTAAATTCAATCTCTTCATTTATGTATTCTAAATAAATTTTCGTCTATCTCTTTTAATAAGTTTTTCCAGTAAGTCTATATGAGTTTATAGTTCAGCTTTTTTTGCTATATTTCCACCTGAGAAGTTATTGCTTTTTAAGTAATAATAAAGAATACTTGCTTATTATGCAAATAATTCAAAATATATATAAGTAACATCTACATAAAACTCAGAGTATCTTAATTACCAATCTCCACCATTATATCACAAATCAATTCCATACTATATACTTTTAAGAATTTTTGTCCATTAATATTATTAGTTAATTTTACTGACTATTATTAAACTTTATTTATTTGTGTAAGTAAATTTAATTAAAGTGTTTACTACTTAAAGCTTAATTTTATTTAATAAGTAATATTGATTATTCTTTGTATATGGTATACTTATAAACGATTAATAAAATTAGAAGGGAACAAAAAATTGAAGAGGTATTTAGCTGAAATAATTGATAGATATGCTCTAAATAATCTTCATAAGAAGAAAAGCAAAGAGCGACATTTTTATAATAAAATAAAAACATTTCCAACATTAGAGGATGTTCATACATATTATCCTTCGCCGAATATACCTAATATTGAATTTGATAAAAAATATAAAGAAGGCAGATACACAGTTGGCAGGTTTCAGTATGAAAGTGAAATTGAAAATGGACCAAGTAATAAATATTCAACTGGAGAGTACTATGAATGTGATAATCAATCAGCCAATGTTATTATAGTTCATGGATGGAGAATGGGCAATTTATATAAAGTTAAAAAACTTTTCCTAAATCCATTTTTTAAGGGAAGTTTTAATATGTATTATTTTTCACTTCCATTCCATTTCGAGAGAGAGCCAGAAGAATCTCTTTATAGTGGTGAATTAATGATTAGTGCAAATATAGATAGGACGTTAAATTCAGTTAAACAGGCTGTTACTGATTTAAGGGCTTTAGTCAAATGGATTAAAGACAATAGAAAAGGCAAGATAATACTAATTGGAGTTAGCTTAGCGGGATTTATTACAAACTTAACTTGTGTAGTTGAAAAAGATATTGATATTCTTGCTTCAGTTTTTTATGCAAATAGTATAGCGTACTCAGTTTGGAACACTATACCAGGTAAATATATAAAGAGTGATCTAGAGAAAAGTGGTTTTACGTATGAAAAATTAAAACAGGCTTGGGCTATTACAAACCCTAGTTTGTTTATACCAATAATAAATAAAGAGAATATTTTTTTGTTATCTGGAGCATATGATCTTTATATTGCTAAGGAAGATACAGATTTGCTTTGGGAATCTTGGGACAGACCTAAAAGATTAGTTTACTCATGTGGACACGCAGGAATTGTTTTGCTACGGAAAAAAGTAGCAAAAGACACAATGAATTTTATAAATAGAAAGTGTTTTGAGGTAAGATTTTAATGCTTATAGTATTTGTATTATTGTGGATATTAGCAATAATAATTATATTTACCGATCCAAAGAATGAATCGACTAGGTGGGCTAGTGCAATAGCTTTTTTAGCCGGTTTTGGTGGATTAAATGTTGTATGGAAAGAAAATGTTATACCCTATTTATCCCAATACACCATTGATTATCCAAGACTTAACTATTTAATTTTATTTTTGGGAGGTTTATTTGCATCTGTTGCTCATTATTTAGCTCCATATGTATTATTAATATATAGTATTATAATTTGTGAAGGGTTTATAAAAAAACTTGGGTTAAATAAAAAGTTATTAAAATGGATTCTGTTATTGCCCCCAGTGTTGATGTATATTCTTTACCCGATTAATCCATCCTTTAAAACTTCATTTTTTTTATTATCAATATGGGTAGTACCATACATTTTAGTTTCAAATACATTGATAATATATTCATACTTTAGGGAAAAGAATCAAGAGCTTAAGAGACAGTTATTATTAAACTGCATATTGCTGGTGATACCAACCTTAGTATCAATGGTAACTAATTTTATTTTGCCAGCACTAAAAATAGAGGGAACTTATATATTTAACACATGGGTTATTATCATTATTTTTACAACTTTTATTGTTGCATCTATAAAATATGGAACAATGGGCGTAAAACTAAAGTTTGAAAAGTATCGTTATGCAGCTCTTGAAAATATAATAGATCATATGAGTGATGGTTTTATAGTGATTGATGGTAAGGATGCTATTACAAGAATTAATCAAACATTTAATAACTATTTTGGTCATTTTAAACCTGGTCAAAATTTTCTAAAGATATTAGAAACCAATTCTAAACTAAATAGTATAAGGAATGAGCTGACAGAGTCTATAACAAAGGCAAAAACTGATTCAAAAACAGTCTTATTTGATGCTAATATTAGAGAAGAAAATGTTGAAAGGTTTTTTGCATTTGAAGTTACTCCAATAGTGTTAACTGGAAAACATCTAGAAATAGTTATTCTTTTTAAAGAAATAACCGAGCACAAAAGAGTAATATCTCTTATTGAGCAGAATCAAAATCAACGAATTGAAAATGAAAGACTTCATTCCTTGAGCCGACTTATAGGAGGGATAGCTCATAACTTAAAGACTCCACTACTGGCTAGTTCAGGAGGAATTGAGATCATATCAGATCATACCAAGAAAATTAAAGAAGCTGTTGAAAAAGGGGAAGTGATTAAAGATAAAAATATTATTGAAGAGATGGAAATGTGGGAAGAGCGGATAGAGGAATATCTTTCTTATATGAGTGATGTTATAACCGCCGTTAAAGGACAAGCTATGCCAGCTCAGGAAAATGAAGATAACTACTTTTACATTAAGGATGCAATAAAGAAGGTTGGTATACTTATGAAACATGAGCTTAGAAAGGCTACATGTGAAATTAAATATGAATTTAAAGTTCATGAAGAAATTAAAATTAAAGGAAATATTAATTATTTAATTCAAGTACTAAATAATTTAATTTCAAATGCGATAGATTCGTATAAAAACCAGAAGGGAAGTATTATAGAAGTGTTGATTTTGTATAACTCAACTGGTAAAATTGATATTGTAGTAAAAGACTATGGAAAAGGTATAAGAGATGAAGTTAAGAATAAGCTGTTTAAGCAGATGGTAACAACTAAAGGAAAAGAAGGTACAGGCCTTGGACTTTATATTTCTAAGTCTATTATAAACAGTAAATTTAATGGGACAATTAGAGTTGAATCGGCTGAAGGGAAAGGAAGTTCATTTATTATAACAATTCCAACTGGGGGAGAAGATAATGAATAATAGACTTAATATAATAATAGTTGATGATGAGATAGGAATAATAGACACTTTAAAGGCTAATTTATCAGATCATAATGTTACAGGAGTCTTAAATTCAAAGGAAGCAATAAATATAATTAAAAAAGAAAGATTTGATTTGCTTATTCTTGATTATTATGTTGATGATCTGACAGGTGAAGATATAGTAAAAAAGATAAGAGAATTTGATAATGATCTTTATATTCTTATTTTAACTGGATATGCAGATAGTGTCCCAGGCATTAGCACCTTAGATAACTTAGACATACAAAACTATGTTGAAAAAACTGATATAAAACAAGTAAAAATAAATATTAAGTCGGCTGTAAAGTCAGTTATGTTTATGAAGTCTAATAGGGAGAAAAAGGGAGAGACATTTGCTATCAGATTAAAACAGTTGAGAAAGAATTTTAATGTTTCCCAAGAAGAGCTGGGGAATTACTTAAGTATTGGGCGGACAACAATTGCAAACTATGAAAGTGGTTTTAATATGCCGTCAGTAGAAATGCTTGAGAAGATTGCAACTTTTTTTGGAGTGAGTACAGATTATTTGCTGTGTAGGGAAGTGAACTTTCCAGATGTGTATAAAAAGTATAAGTGAGAGATATATTTTAAAACACTAAGTTTATGCAAGTGTTTATATTTCAGTATGCGAGGCAGGGAGCTGATAGAAACTAAGAATATGTCTGAAAAAAATTACATATTCAAATAAATATACGCTTCGTAAGTTAAAATGATAGTTGGTTTGATAGAAAGTCTGAATACTTTTATGAATGAAAAAATTTCTTAGAAGTAGTTTCAAGCGACATACATTAGAGTATATTTTTGAATTGGTACGGTGAATGGTTATTTTATGGAATTTATAACAAATGGAGGCGAAGAGAATTGATCATAATGCTTAGAGTGTTTAATTATGCAAACTATTTAAATGCTAGTAGGGGATTTATTTGAACATGTAACAAATAAAGAATAAACTTTGAATTGACCCTTAAGGTTTTGGGAAAATAAATAATTATTATTTTATTTGAAATAATGTAAAATATATAGAATTGAACTTAATAAAGAAGAGGTGTTAAGATTAATGAAAAAAAATATTTTATCACAAGAGTTTTATAATGACCCTATTTCGCAGAAACTTGTTGAGCTTTTAGAAAGTTTTGAAGGCAAGTTAGACAATGCTACTATTTTTTATCAATATCCCTTAATAAGAGAACTAGACCAAGAATTAAAGTATCCTAGTGTTTTGCTAGTTAGCCCTTATCATGGAATTGTTTTATTTAAATGTGATAGTATAAGTAAAGTTAGAAATGAAAAGGAACTTATTACTTTGGATGAAGAAGCTTCTCATTTAGAAGATATTATTTTTTCTAGACTAATAAAAAGTCCAAATAAAAAACTAAAAAAGGGTAAAAGAAATTTATCATTTAATTTATCAAGTGCAATTTATATTCCTAATTTTGTACATGAATTTGATAAAGAGGACTTTAATTCTGATATATTAATAAATAATATAGACATCTTTAGTTATTTAGATAAAATAATTGGTGATAGTTTGGATAATGAAGTTTTAAGTGAAATTTATTCAATTTTAGAAGGTTCTACAGCTATAGTAAGAGCGAAAGATAGAAAGATTAAGGATAATGACACATCATCAAAAGCATACATATTAAAAAAGTTAGAAGAAGAGATTGCAGTGTTTGATGAACAACAAAAATACGCGGCACTTTCCCAACTTGAAGGTCCTCAAAGAATAAGGGGTCTAGCAGGTTCAGGTAAAACTATAATTCTTTGTATGAAAGCAGCCATATTACATTTAAAATATCCAGAGAAGAAAATACTATATACTTTTATGACAAGAAGCTTATATGATTATGTAGAATTTTTAATAACTAGATTTTACAAAGCATTAGGAGATGGAAGAATGCCAGATTTTGAGGAGTCTATTAATATTAGGCATGCTTGGGGAGGTCAAAATGTTAGAGGGGTGTATTATGATTGTTGTAAAATAGATTTAGTTTCCCCTATTAATTTTAGTGAAGCAGTTAGCTTTGGTGGAAGGGAAGATGCTTTTGATTATATATGCAAAGATTTACTAGAAAGAACTTCTGGAAATCTAACTAAAACATATGATTACGTATTAATTGATGAGGCACAAGATTTTAAAGCATCTTTTTATCAAATATGTAGGTCTATAGTAAAAAATGACTGTATCGTCTGGGGATATGATGAGTTGCAAAATATTTTCAATGTAAAAATACAAGATACCAAACAGACTTTTAGTAATAAATATGGAGCAAAAGGAATAGATTTGGCTGAACTCCAAGAAAAACATCCTGATATGGACAATGATATTGTTTTGTCTAAATGCTATAGAAATCCGAGAGAAGTTTTAGTCATTGCTCACGCTATTGGATTTGGCATTTACAACGATAAGCTAATTCAGGCTTTGGAAAACAAGGAACATTGGAATGATTTGGGTTATAATGTTATTTCAGGAGAGTGCAAAAATGGTGAGCTAATGAAAATTAAAAGACCTGAAAAAAATAGTCCTTTATCTGTGTCAAAGTACCAATCAGCTGACGAAATTATAGAAATATATTCTGCTGAAAATATGGGCGAGGAAGTAATATGGGTTTGTAATTCCATTGAAAAAGCAGTAAAAGAAGAGGGTTTAAAACCTGACGACATTAGTGTTATTTCTTTAGATGACCGATATGCAAAATCATATTTTAATACAATAAGTGATTGCTTGCATAGCAAAGGAATTTATTCACATAATTTATCTGCAAATTCATATGAAAAAGGATTCTTAGAGGATGAATGTGTAACATTAACTACTGTTTATAAAGCTAAGGGTAATGAAGCAGCAATGATTTTCGTTATTGGATGTGATGTATTAGAATCTAAAAAAAATAGCCGGGCAATGAGAAATAAAGTTTTTACTGCCTTTACAAGGGCTAAAGCGTGGTTAAAAATAAGTGGAGTAGGTATTGATGAACATTCTTTAGTTAAGGAGATAAATACCGTTAAAGAAAATAATTTCAAGCTAATATTTACTCATAAGGAGTCCCATGTTATTCAAAGAGATTTAGCTGATGTTAATGCAAAGAAGTCAAGACTTAGAAATATATACAAAGAAATGTATTTAAAGGCAAAGAAAGAAGGGTACTCTGATGAAGAAATTGAAAATATAATGAAAGAAATGGAGTTTGCAGCAAATGGAAGTGATAAAAAATGAATTTAGCAGCAATTTTTGATTCAATGAGCAATGTTAAAAGTATACTTAAAGAAACTGAATTATTTAAGTTAGAAAATAGAACTCGAAAAAAAAGTATAACAATAGATAAATTTTCAGATGAATTTATTAAGATATCCCAAAAAACTGAATATGATATATTGTATAAGACCGCTATGAAGTATGGGGATTATGATTACATTTTAACAGATGATTCATTCTTCCAATTTTCTTGTACTCTTAACAATGAGGATTTAGAAACTGGTAGTATACGATATGCATATTTTCAAAACCCAAGGGAATACCCAACATATAATGATTTTCTAAAAGAAAACGGTTTCTCTTATCATGATTGTGGAGATGAATTGCTTTTTGAATATGAGCAAGAAATTGCAGAATCAAAGTTTAGAGCAGTTATATATCCTATTAGATATGATTATGACTACAAATTATATAAACCTATACATCATGCTATTTCACATTTACATATTGGTCATGAAAGCAATATTAGGATAACACTTTCAAAAATAATAACACCTGAAAAGTTTGTTATCTTTGTTTTAAGAAACATATATCGTAAACACTGGTCGAAAGCTTTTAATAACAGTCAGGAATTTAGAGAATTATGCATGAAATGTAAATTAAAATGTGCCGAAGTAAAAGATATGTTTTTTTCGGAGGAAGAAAAGAATTTTCTACATTTAAAATAACTGTTAAAAAAGATATTGCTATCTTAAACCTTAAACCAACCATTTGACTAAGGAAAAATACTTTTATCATAAGGTTTCCTTACAATAGTGGTAGTGGGAGCATCCGTGTCATCAGGGCAAAGTAAATGTCAATATATAGCAACGTCTAACGGTATTCTTTTCTCCATATTCAGGTCAAAGTTTCCATATGGGTTTATATGAGTATATGAGTATATATAAGAGGTTTCAGCTTTAATTATCTATGATATTATGGGGTTAAAAATTAGGCAGTTTAGATTAAACAAAATACAAGCTTTGACCAATTTATTTATTTAATTTTTTTCCATCTGTGTTCTGTACTGAAATGTACTTGTTAAAATATAATATTAAGTACCTAAAGCTAATTAATATACTGGATGCTCACATTACCGCTATTTATAACTACCCCAATATATGAAAAGGAGACAACTATAAGTTGCCTCCTTTTGATGACATTATGTTATGACTCTATATTTCTTTTAATGCTTTCCTATTTTTTTGTTTTTTTAATGTTCCTCCACATTCTTTTCAAATATCATTTTCTCCTTTGTTTCAGTTAATATCAGACTTCAATTTACTAAATATTATACTTATACATTACACCTTTTTTTGACAAAACATTTTTTTTAACTAATGATTCAAATAAATTGTCAATATCCATATCTGTCAAGGCACATAAATTATTTCTTCTAAATTTACATTGAAGATCATTATTGACACAATCCCTGCTTTTTATATTCTTGAAAACTTCATTGTTAGTCGTTTTATCTTTTTTTCGGCAGACTTCAATAAGTAAACATCGTTCGCCATTTTCACTCGGAATAGCTGAAATAGCACGTAAATTAATGCCTAATAAATTAAGTACAGCAGCAGCAGCACCTTTGGTTAAATTCATCAAATCAAGAACAAGAGCAACTAGTGTAATAGTAGCTGCTTTTAAATTAATATGATACTTATAATTATCCAGAATAATTCCTATCACTTCTCTATTTGATGTTTGGGTTGTTTTTTTGGTTTCAATAATCGATTCATCTTTGTCTAAATGGAGTCCTATTTTTTTTATAGCTGAAGGACTAAAAAAATCATTCTTATTAAAAAGTTGTTCAAGAAAAGAAATGAAACTAGGATTAACCTTCCTTGATAAAAATGTTATAAGGAGAAAAAATAACAGTGGAATTATTCTAAAAAAAGAATATGTTTCTTATTTAGGCAGTGTCAATGAATTCAAAAAATTAATCTTTCAATCAGCCACTAAAGCAGGATACGGAAAAATTAAAAAAGTTGTTGTTATTGGAGATGGAGCACATTGGATCTGGAACATGTGCAATGAAATTTTTCCAGATGCAGAATGTATTTTAGATTATTATCATATGACAGAAAATGTCTATGCTTATGCAAAAGAATTGCATCATAATGATGAAAAAAAATATACCAAATGGGCTGAAACAGTTATTCATTATATCGAAACACAACAAATTAAAAAAGCTTTTAAAAAAATATCACAGAGTTCTTTAAATATCAATTTAAAAGCTAATATTGTAAATCTTGAAGGATATCTAAAAAATAATATTGATAGAATTAATTATCTTGATTATAAAAATAAGGGTTATTATGTGGGTAGTGGCATGATAGAAAGTGCTAACAAAGTTGTTGTTCAAAAACGTCTTAAGCAATCAGGTATGCGTTGGGGTATTGATGGAGCTCAATATATAACAACCTTGCGGGCAAAACACGAGAGTAATTAATGGAGCAATGTGGAAAATATTATATTTAGAAAAAAAGCATCTTAAATATGTAAAAATATGGTGCATTTTTATTTTATGCACCCGTTTTTGGTTCTAAGATTGAAAAACAGGATTTGATATGATAATATGAAAAAAGCAAATACCTATCTATTATCTATTTAAAAATAATTTAAAGGAGATTTTAATATGACGAATGATGTTATGCAAAATGATATTAAACAGCAAATCATGAAAATTGTGCACATAGGTTTGGTGATAGCTATTTTTATTACTTTTATTGGATGTGCTGGAAAACAAGATGAATCAGTAGGCTTAGATCAAGATGAGCCAAGAGAGTTAGCTGATATTTCGTTAGTTGAATTAAAAGAATTATATAAAGAGTGGAATCAAATTGATGAATTCTATTATGAAATGTCAGCATTTGAGGATTCTGGAGCTGGCACTAATGTAAAAAGCTGGAAAAAAGGAGAAAACGAGAGAGTAGATGTAGACCCATATAATGAAGGAGAATTCACTCAAATGAAAAAAGATGGATACTTCTATGCCTTCAAAGTTGAAACTGAGTTTGTGAATAAAAGACCTTTGACAAGCGAAGTTAAAGAAGTTACAATGGTAGGAATGGATTTTTACATGAAAAGATTTGATTGGGATAGTATTGAGAGTATTGATGTTGGTCGACATAACAATGCTGATTGCTATGTTGTTCATAAAAAACTTAAATCCCAAGAAGCAAAGATATGGATACATGGTGAATATGGTGTTCCTCTAAAAATAGAAAATAATTTTTTAGTTGAGGGAAGTGTTGAAAAGACTCTAATTATACAAATAAATAATTTTGTAATAGGCAAAGTGGAGGATAATGCTTTTGACATACCAGATAATTATTGGATATCTGAAGAAGAATAATAAATTATTAAGGTAGTTAGCAATAATTTTGAGAAAGTTTTCATTAATATTCTTCTAATGGTATAATATACTTACAGTAAGTTTTATGGAGGGAAAAATTATTTTTTTGAAACACTTTTTGATCACGTTTAAATCTTGCTGCAGATTTTAAAAATTGGAAAAAATAATGGAAAAACAATAACACTAAGATACGATATATAATTATATTGTCTTAGTGTTATTTATTATAATATCCTTGTGATGTTTAAAGCAACAAACCCTATTACCCAGCCCGCATATAGATATTATAGGCAAAATTCGTCTGTACTGTGTTACTATAGATGGAATCTAAATATTTTCTCAGTTCTTCGAGTTCTTCTATCGTCAATTGTGTTCTACTGTAAATATTTGGCTGTCTGCGGATTTGCTCAATTTCTTCAATCGGTGCTTTCAGGAGGTCTTCATAAGTCTTTGTTATTGTTTTTATTGTCATGAAATTTCCCCTAATTCTATATTATTTTTTGATAATGATTTTGAAAAATCAAGACTATTAAAATCATCTGATGAAATTAAATCTAAATTTTTTCTCCAAAGTCCTTAATGTGTTCTATAAGGCTGCCATCTCCATCACCAATATCTTGTCTACCTGAATAAGTATGAAGCGTACCATCCATCATAAAATCAATCGTGAATTTGGTTTTAAAATATGAATCAATTAAAACTATACTCTCATTAGGTCTAGCAATGTAAAAACCTCTTCTACTTATAAATTTGACCTTTTCATTCTTAAAATTTTAATCATATCGTCTAATTCATTTTCTAAAATTATATTACATAGTTGCGATATTTCGTCCTCAGTTAATTCTACTGACTTTGGATGTTCCATAAGTGAATCAATAGTATATTGTTTTCATTAATAAGTTTTATTCTTAACAATATTATAAAAAGTAGTTGGTTTTAAATTAAGTTCCCTCATAGCTATTTTAGCAGTAATCTCATTATTTTTCCACCTTTTATATACATCTTCAAAATTTTCAGGTACTTTTATTTTTGGTCTCCCAAGGTGCTTCCCCATAGATTTAGCAGATGCAATGCCTTCAGCCTGTCTTTGCTTTATATTAATTCTTTCCTGTTCTGCTACATAGGCAAGTACCTGAAGGATAAGATCACTTATAAAGGTACCGAGAAGATCCTTGTGTAATGTGGTATCAAGTAAGGACATATCCAGTATTTTTATATCAACTTTTAGATCTTGGGTTATAAACTGCCACTCTTTTATGATTTCTTTATAATTCCTTCCAAGTCGGTCTATTGACTTTATAACTAGCAGATCACCTTCCCTTAAAACTTTTTTCAGTAACTGGTACTGAGGTCTGTCAAAATCTTTTCCACTCTGCCTATCCATTAATATATATGCTTCATCAACGCCAGCTTCAATCAGAGCATGTATTTGTCTTGCTTCATTTTGGTCTTTATCACTTACACGTATATATCCATACTTTCTCATATAAATACTCCCTTCAAAAAGGTATGTGACTTTTTGAATATGTTCATAAATTGATTTTAAACCTTTATGAATACAAAGTAAATGCCTTTTTAGCACTTTTCTGAGCAACCAAAAAGGTATACCTTTTTGAACAATTGAAAGGGAGAATAAATGAGTGTATGAAATAATAACCTATATATATGCACACCAACTTGATATAGTATTTAAAGCATGTGTTTAAAAATTCTGTCTAATCAACATTTTATAAGAAATTTTCAAGAAATTTTAATTTTATATGGCTGATCATCCTCTATTCTCTTCAATACTAGCTTTTTTGTCTTAATTATCTTGGAATAACTTTTCTAATTACACCATCTTCCTTTTAGAGTTCGCTATATTAAATGCCCTACTAGCATCATCTGTTCTTGAAGCAGCACATAATCTTACACGTGCAGAAATGCAAAAAAGCTTTTTACAGTATACCCCACCACTATCCCTTAGTGCGAAAGCAGGATTAAAATCATGATTATGTCCATACAAACACATACTAATTTTATTGTCCATGTAGCCTATTCCACCCCTTTTGCCAAAATAAGTTAAATTTCTAAAGTCCCCCAGTGGATTGTGCATAACTAAAATATTACACAGCAGGTCATTTTGATTCAATCTTTTATGTAGTTAGAGGTACAGCAAGGAAAATAAAAGTTCTATTTAATAATAGAATTTTTACAGCGGAGTATAGATATGAAAATCAAGAATATAAAACAGTTGAATTACAGAGTATCCGTTTCAGAAAAGAATTAAAAGAGGAGTTTAAAAAGGTATTTCCCGAACCAGTAGGGGAGTTTGTAATACAACAAGGAATTGATTTGAACCACTTCATATTTAGTCACATAAGTAACATTATCACTGACGAGGATGAGGGACCAGAATATCTAGAGGGTAGAACTGCATATAAATTGCATAGAGTAAGAGAGAGAAATCATCAGGTCATTAAAAAAGCAAAATTAAGGTTTTTAAAAAGGAATAATGGACAGTTGTTTTGTGAAGCATGCAATTTTGACTTTACAAAGCTTTTCGTGGAAAGGGGAACTGATTTTATTGAGGTACACCATAAAAGATTAGTTTCATATATGAAAGAGGGAGAAAAAACAAAAGTCGAAGACATTAGTATGCCATTGGTGATTTAGTGAAGAATATTGAATGGAATAAAGTATTTTTCTTGATAATTTAGACACAAAGATTTATATTGTTGAATATTCTGCTGTTATTACAAGTGCAAACCTTTCAAAGAATGGATTAGATATTAATGAAGATACTTCTTTAATTGAAATGGGTGTATTAACCGAAGGTGATGACTTATCCAGACTTAGAAAGAAGTTTTATTGGATGATAGATATGGTTTTATATACTAAAAAGGGTTATCCTAACGAAGAAAGTAAAAAAGATAGATTGGAGAAGTTACATCTTGATAAGCGAAGATCAATATTTAAATGATCTGGAATATTCAATATATTCAAATCAAAATTTTTGAGAAAGGCAGCTTTTGAATGTTTGGCAGAAGAATATGGCTTTGAAAAAATTATGAAGGTTAATTTAAATGCATAGAATGGATAAAAATTAGTTAACTGAAAAGATTATAAAGAGATAGAGTATGTTATTAGAGAATTGAAATAATAAAGAGGAACGAATGTTATTGTAACTAATGAAAAACAACTTCGAATATGATATAATTCAGAATGAAGCGAGGTGATAATGGTCATGGCAACAGCAGAACAGATAAAAATGCTTATTCAATCACATTTTGATAAAAATGATGATAGATTTAAAACTGTGGTTTTACAGCTTGCTGCTTATGAAGCGAAACAAGGCCATACTTCTTTGGCTAGAGACATTAGAACTCTAATTGATAAATCAAAATCTAGCAATGCTAAAGTAATACCTTTTAATAAAGACTTAGGTGAGATGATTGCTAGCAGTGTCTCTGAAAATAGATTATCAGAATTAGTGGTAAAAGATGATATAAAAGCTAGAGTTGAGAGGATACTGAAAGAGTTCTGGCAGCAAGACAAGCTCAAAAAGCATGGTATGAATAACCGTAGAAAAATATTACTTGCAGGACCGCCAGGCACAGGCAAGACTATGACAGCTTCAGTTTTAGCAGGAGAACTGCATTTGCCCCTATGTACCATTATGGTGGATAAACTGGTTACAAAGTTCATGGGTGAAACAAGTGCGAAGCTTAGGCAGATTTTTGAAACAATAGCTGAGACTCAAGCAGTATATCTTTTTGATGAATTTGATGCGATTGGATCTGAACGGAGTATGGACAATGATGTTGGTGAGATGAGACGAGTTCTTAACTCATTTCTTCAGTTTATAGAGAAGGATCAATCCCTAAGTGTTATAGTTGCTGCTACAAATAACTTGAGGCTACTTGATCAGGCTTTATTTAGACGTTTTGATGATGTTCTGAATTATGGACTTCCAGGAGAAGTTGAAATAGAAAGATTAATAAATAATAGGCTTAACGCATTTATAGACAATAAGTTAAGAATGAAAGAAGTCGTAAAAAAATGTATGTCTTTAAGTCATGCTGAGATAGCAAGGGCATGTGATGATGCAATAAAAGAAGCAATACTGAATGATAAAGAAACTGTAAATGAAAAGCTTTTAACTTTGATGATAGCTGAAAGGAATTCTGTGTATCTAAGAGGAGAATAATAGCTATGATAGGAGAAACATACAAACATTTTTTTATTGAAGGTTTTCCAGAAGCACAAAAATATACAAGAAAGAAGCAGGTAATACCTCCCCGACCTATTCCAGAAGTTGACCGGCGTGCTCATGGCCAACGTATTAAGGGAATGTTAGAGAAGGCCTGGGAACAAGCAAAGGCTATAAATGAGCAGCGATCAGCTGTATCCTTGCCAACAAAGGATGGGATGTATTTAGAATTTGAAAGTGCTCCGAATTTTGAACTTGCAACCAAAAGCCTTGAACATCATAGGAAAGGTGAAGGGATACGACTTCTGAATGTAAGAACTGAGAAAATTGATGAAAATAAATTTGTTAATAAAGCAACAGTTTTTATACCCAAAGGAAAAGAAACTTATTACATAAAAAAAGTTCAGGAATATATTGAAAAAGATACAGATAAACATAAACCCAAAAATGAATTATTAATATCTTCACTTAATAATATTAAACTTGCGGTTTTGGAATCTTTTTGGCAAGGAAAGAAGGATTGGATTCCTGAAGATGGGCTTCAATGGTGTGAAATTTGGCTTAGCTCAAGTGATGAAGAAGTAGAAGCTTATACTCGTAAATTGGCTGAACAGCTTAATATACCTCTCCAAAAAGAATCTTTAAATTTCCCCGAAAGAAAAGTTATCCTTGGCAAAGTGAATAAAAACTCACTAGTTGAATTAATATCGGCGTGTCCATATATAGCTGAGTTCCGGAGAGTATCTGAAACAGCTCTGTTTTTCATTGATATGGAGAATAGTGAACAGGTAGCGTGGTTAAAAGAACTTAAGGGTAGAACAATTTATAATGCTGATACCAGCGTTTGCATTTGTTTACTTGACACAGGTATAAATAACGGACATGACTTAATTAAACCTGTTTTAAATGATGAAGATTGTAAGAG
This sequence comes from Acetivibrio alkalicellulosi, assembly GCA_008125075.1. Taxonomy (GTDB): domain Bacteria; phylum Bacillota; class Clostridia; order Acetivibrionales; family Acetivibrionaceae; genus Herbivorax; species Herbivorax alkalicellulosi. Next base: position 584,703 of record VLTH01000003.1, read on the forward strand.
TTATGAGAACTCATGGGGAACACATGATCATGATGGTCATGGGACAGGCATGGCTGGTTTGGCTATCTATGGTGATTTACAGATTGCTATTGAAGGAAATAAAACTGTTAATATTAACCACATTCTAGAATCATGTAAGATACTGCCACCAACAGGTGAAAATGATAAAAAGCTGTATGGTGCTATAACTGAACAGATGGTTAGTGACATGATAATTGACAATCCTGATCGTAAGAGGATTATTTGTTTGGCAGTTACAGCCCCGAAATATGAACTCAGGGACGGAAGTCCTTCTTCTTGGTCTGCTGCAATAGATGAATTAACATCAGGTTATTTGGATGGGCAGCAAAAATTATTTTTTATTTCTGCTGGAAATATTGTTGAACCTAGTGAATGGAAAAATTACCCTGAAAGTAATAAGAGTATGACGGTTCAAAATCCTGGACAAGCATGGAATGCTGTTACTGTTGGTGCTTACACAGGTATGGTAAATATAGATAAAGGTAAAAAAAAGTATTCCGAGGCAACTTCTTTGGCTCCTAAAGGAGGGTTATCGCCATACAGTTCAACATCCCTTCTATGGGATAAAAAGTGGCCTATTAAGCCTGATATTGTTATGGAAGGTGGAAATCTTAGAAAGGACTCACTTGGATGCTGGGAATGTGAAGAATTATCGTTACTTACTACATATTATAAGCCGTCAGAGAGACATTTTCACTTTACTAACGCAACAAGTGCTGCAACTGCTCAGGCATCTTGGTTGGCTGCTCAAATTCAGGCACAATACCCCAATGCATGGCCTGAAACTATAAGGGCATTGCTTATCCATTCTGCTGAGTGGACTCCAACGATGAAAAACCAGTTTTTAAATGGAAAGACGAAGGGGTGTTACAAAGAACTTTTAAAAATATGTGGATATGGTGTACCAAACTTGGATAAGGCACTTTGGTGCATGAAAAATTCTGTTAATCTGATTGTTCAATCTGAATTGCAACCTTTTGATAAAAGTGATGATGGGAAGCGTTATGTTACTAAAGATATGCATATACACGAGCTACCATGGCCAAAAGATTTGTTGCTTAATTTAGGAGAAATTCCAGTTAGTATGAGAATAACCTTGTCATATTTTATTGAACCAAGCCCTGGAGAAATAGGATGGAAAGAAAGGTATAGATATGCATCATGTGTTTTGAGATTTGATGTAAATGGAATGGATTCAAAGGAAGATTTTCAGAGACGGATTAATGCTGCTGCTGAAAAGGAAGGCGAAGGATATGAAAGTGATGGAGGCAGCATTAATTGGATGATAGGTAAGAATAATAGGCATTTAGGGTCAATTCATTCAGATATATGGGAAGGTACTGCAGCTGAGCTATCAGAGAGTAACTTAATTGGTATTTATCCAGCTGTAGGTTGGTGGAAGGAAAGAGCTTGGCTTGGAAGGTGGAATCGAAAAGTCAGATACTCTTTAATTGTATCGTTACAAACACCTAGGCAGGATATTGATTTATATACGCCTATTTATAATATAATTAAATCAAAAGTTCCGATTTCCATAGCAGGGAATAGATATGGTTGAATGTATTTAAAGTATAAGAGGTATTGGAATCTGTATCATCCCACTACCCTCAAGTATGGCGATTATGTGAATGGTTATTCTAATGATACATTATCATTATGGTGTACCTGTATATCTCCAATATATATTTTACTTCGATATTTATTGTCTTAATTTTAATTGAGCAGCTTCAAGGTCAGTAATTGCAAGCCTAAGAGCATCAAGAGAGCATTTGCTGAAATAACCTAAATTTAAAACTTTGTTAAAATTGGGGTTATTGGTCTTCTCTTGGAGAAACTCATACTTTGATGGATGATGTATAATAAATGGTAAGTATAGTAATACAAGACATTAGAAGAATAATCATTTAGTTATGAGTTTTAACAAAAGAATGTAGTTGAGAAATAATGGGGAGTAAGAATTTTTGCTTCTGTCAAAACAAATATATTAAAAATTTTATTGTAGATAATTGTAAATAATTTTTAAGTATTTTTTAAGACGGTTCTATAATGAAAATATATAGTGATATTTCTCACGAGGAGATGTAACTAAATGGATAAAAAAAACAATGCTGGTGCTATAGCATCAAATGCCGGAGATGATTTCCATATTATTTGGGCATGCAAAAAACTGTTAGAAATATTAAAACCCAATAGTGAACTTACTGCTATTTCTGTCGAAGGTCCAACATGGGAAGACTCTATTCGCATTGAGAATGAACAAAAATTATACTCTATTGATTTGGCAGAATATTATGGAGGAGATAGATTTGAGCTCGCTCAGCGAGTCGTTTTTTCTCAGTTAAAATATAGCGCTTATCAAATGGAAAAGCCTTGGACAGCGGCTAACCTATGTGCTAGCACAAATGGTAGCAACTCGATTATTCGCAGGCTCGCCGACACATATGGTGGATTTTGTGAAAAATATGAAAATGTCCAGAAGAAACTTATTTTAAAGCTGGTCAGTAACCGTAAGTTACAAACAGTTTTTTCGGATCACATAGATGAGTGTACGACCATATTAAGGGAAAAGAAGTATAAGCGCGTGGGAGACTTAGTAAAGAATTTATCTCCTAAATGTAAAGAGGATATTAATAAAATATATAAAACATCAAAGTTAAGTTCTGCATCTTTTATTAAGTTCCTATTACTTTTGAATTTTGATGACTGTGGTACAAATATTCGCAGCATTCATAGGGCGGAAATAATAAAACAGTTGGGAAATTGGAATATCAGTAATTTACGTGGTAGATATAATTCTTTAATTATGCACTTGAGGGAAATGATGCTACCAGAAAAACCAATAGGATTTCCAATGAATAGAGAGTATGTTTTAGCAGCACTTGATACTAGTATTTATCAAGCATTTCCTGCACCGATAAAAATCGATTCGACTTTAAACGTTTATATTGAACGTGATTTCGGTAGTGAAATTCTAAGATATATTCAAGAAAATCAAAAAAAGATTATCTGTCTGCAAGCTGCGGCAGGAGTAGGCAAGACTACGTTTGTAAATAATATACAAAATGTTTTGCCTAAGGAATCAATAGCTATCCTATACGATTGCTATGGTGGCGGTTCATTTCTACAACCTGGTGAACGTAGACATCTAACAGAAGTGGCAATACCTCAAATCTGTAACACATTAGCAACAGAGTGTGGAACGGAGTGGATGATAGGTCGCCCTTCTAAAGAGTATGAGTATTGGCGATTCTTAAGTGAACGGTTGGAAAAAGCAGTATCCTATGTGCGACAGCAAAATCCATTAGCGATAGTGGCAATTATTATTGATGCAGCAGACAACAGTATGGTTGCAGCGAATTATTTTAAAGAAGAGTGTTTTTTACAGGGATTATTGAATCAATCCCTACCTAATGGTGTATGTTTAATTGTTACTACAAGAACAGAAAGAAGATATTTAATTCCGTTTGAGGACGAATTAAAAACCTTTGATCTTCCTCCATTTGAATTACCTGAAAGCTCTCAACATATCCGCTCTGTGTTTTGGAACGCGACGGATTCACAATGTAATGAATTTCATATCCTTACAGACCCCCTGTGTTAAAATAGTTGTCGTAAGGTAAAAAATGTGTTAAGCTCAATAAAGAGATAAAAAGGAGACGACGACTATGCCTAAAAATAACAAAAATAACAAAACATATTCTAAAGAGCAAAGAGAAGCGATTTTGGCTAAAATATTACCACCTAATAACATGCCATTATCAGAAGTTGCAAATGAAACAGGTATACCCACAAGTACTTTGAGTACTTGGAAAGCAAAAGAATTAAATAAAAACAATAAAAAGATAAATAAATCAAAAGACAAGTTCCTGATTGTTGTAGAAACTTATACACTGTCTGAATATGAATTAAATGAGTATTGTAGAAAAAATGGTCTATATGCACAAGAAGTTAAAATGTGGCAAAAGTGTTTTGCATCTGCTCTAGATAAAGAACCAGAGCCAGTTAAAGAAATAAAGGAAGAACTACTCAAGGAAAAGAAAAAAGTTAAAACTCTTGAAAAGGAGATAAACAGAAAGGATAAAGCATTAGCTGAAGCAGCAGCTTTGTTGGTACTCAAAAAAAAGTTACAAGCGTTCCGGGGGGAAGAGGAAGATTAACAACCTTATCGGAACGCAAAACAATAATAGAATTAATAAATGAAGCAAGAGAAAATGGAGCAAGATTAAAA
>VLTH01000003.1:589051-593297 GCA_008125075.1 Acetivibrio alkalicellulosi
CTACGTTTGTAAATAATATACAAAATGTTTTGCCTAAGGAATCAATAGCTATCCTATACGATTGCTATGGTGGCGGTTCATTTCTACAACCTGGTGAACGTAGACATCTAACAGAAGTGGCAATACCTCAAATCTGTAACACATTAGCAACAGAGTGTGGAACGGAGTGGATGATAGGTCGCCCTTCTAAAGAGTATGAGTATTGGCGATTCTTAAGTGAACGGTTGGAAAAAGCAGTATCCTATGTGCGACAGCAAAATCCATTAGCGATAGTGGCAATTATTATTGATGCAGCAGACAACAGTATGGTTGCAGCGAATTATTTTAAAGAAGAGTGTTTTTTACAGGGATTATTGAATCAATCCCTACCTAATGGTGTATGTTTAATTGTTACTACAAGAACAGAAAGAAGATATTTAATTCCGTTTGAGGACGAATTAAAAACCTTTGATCTTCCTCCATTTGAATTACCTGAAAGCTCTCAACATATCCGCTCTGTGTTTTGGAACGCGACGGATTCACAATGTAATGAATTTCATATCCTTACAGACCCCCTGTGTTAAAATAGTTGTCGTAAGGTAAAAAATGTGTTAAGCTCAATAAAGAGATAAAAAGGAGACGACGACTATGCCTAAAAATAACAAAAATAACAAAACATATTCTAAAGAGCAAAGAGAAGCGATTTTGGCTAAAATATTACCACCTAATAACATGCCATTATCAGAAGTTGCAAATGAAACAGGTATACCCACAAGTACTTTGAGTACTTGGAAAGCAAAAGAATTAAATAAAAACAATAAAAAGATAAATAAATCAAAAGACAAGTTCCTGATTGTTGTAGAAACTTATACACTGTCTGAATATGAATTAAATGAGTATTGTAGAAAAAATGGTCTATATGCACAAGAAGTTAAAATGTGGCAAAAGTGTTTTGCATCTGCTCTAGATAAAGAACCAGAGCCAGTTAAAGAAATAAAGGAAGAACTACTCAAGGAAAAGAAAAAAGTTAAAACTCTTGAAAAGGAGATAAACAGAAAGGATAAAGCATTAGCTGAAGCAGCAGCTTTGTTGGTACTCAAAAAAAAGTTACAAGCGTTCCGGGGGGAAGAGGAAGATTAACAACCTTATCGGAACGCAAAACAATAATAGAATTAATAAATGAAGCAAGAGAAAATGGAGCAAGATTAAAACAAGCATGCGAAATAGCAGGAATAACTGATAGAACATATGAAAGATGGGTAGAAGGAAACAACATTAAGGAAGATCAAAGACCGTATGCAGATAGACCTGAACCTGTAAATAAATTAACAGAAGCTGAATATAAATCTGTATTAAGAATTACAAATTCACCAGAGTTTGTTGATTTACCACCATCACAGATAGTGCCAGCACTTGCTGATAAGGGAGTATACATTGCTTCTGAGTCAACTATGTATAGAATATTAAGAAATGAAAATATGCACCATAATAGAGGACGTAGCAAACCACCTTCAAAGCCTAAAGCACCAGAAACATATATAGCAAAATCTCCTAATGAGGTTTGGTCATGGGACATAACTTATTTAAATACAGCAATAAGAGGACTATACTATAAATTATATATGATAATAGATATATTTAGTAGAAAGATAGTAGGATGGGAAGTATGGCCAGAAGAATCAGGAGAATATGCTTCTCAACTAGTTGAGAGAAGTGTTACATCAGAAAGAGTTAGAAATAAACCATTGATATTACATTCAGATAATGGTCCAGCGATGAAGGCCTTCACATTAAAAAGCAAGTTAGAAAGTTTAGGTATTATAAGCTCATATTCTAGGCCACGAGTTAGCAATGATAATCCGTATTCAGAGTCATTATTTAGAACATGTAAATATCGACCTAGCTATCCTAAAGAGGGTTTTAATACCATTAACGAAGCAAGAAAATGGGTTAATGATTTTGTAAATTGGTACAATAATGAACACTATCACAGCAGTATAAAATTTACAACACCAAATTCAGTACATACAGGGCAAGTAAAAGAAATATTAGAGAAGAGAAAGAAAGTATATGAAGCAGCTAGAAAACTGCATCCTGAACGATGGAAAAAACCTATACGAGACTGGGAGCCAATTAAAGAAGTAGCTTTAAACCCAATAAAAGACGAACAAGAGGTATTAAAAGTCAAGGCTTGCAGGTAGCTAATACAAAGAATAAAAATAAATTTTTGGGGTTTAAAATTTATTTTTATTCTTCACGCGGAAGGGGTTTGGGGATATCGCGCAGATCCCCAATAAAAACAAAAAAATGCACAAGCATTTTTACATTATTTAATACATACTACATTTTAATACTATATGCTTGTATCTTTATACAAACATTAATTAATAATAAATAAAGAAAATAATATATTTAACCTAAATTGATACAAAAGCATTTATATTCTTTAAAATATATAATTTTACATATTGCTTTAAAATTTATTTAAAAAATTTCGACAACTATCTTGACAAACGGCGCAGACAAAAATCCTCGATTACAAACATATATGCTATCAGAATCTAGTTCAATAGATGAGATGTTATCACAGATGAAACCGGAAGGAAAGACCATGAATTCTTTGTTTAAAGAGTTTATTGATGGTGCCCAAAGGCAATATAATGGTATAGTAGATATAGAAACTTTATTTTCGGCACTAATTAATTTGCCAAGACCAATTCCAGTTGATGTATTATGTGAAATCAGCGGTATATCCATTGATGCTTTGGTAAGCATAAGTGTTGAGTGCCGCCGCGGTTTTTATATTGAAGATTCTTTTATATTTCTTAAAGATGAAGATTTTGAAACATACTTAAGGAGTTGTTACGAGAATAATCAAGAAGCGATTGAAACTATTTCTGAATACATGTATCTAAATAGAACAAGCAATTCTTATTGTTCTAGATATGTTCACATATTTATAGATAAAGCAAATTCCTTTGAAAAATTGGTAGGTATTGCACTAAATGAAAAAGTTGATGGCAGTGATTTGGGTATAGCGCAAGTAAATCAAATAATGAAGCAACGCATACAATATGCAATATGCACTGAAAAGACAGGAGATGAATGCTCCACAAAATCGTCTTTTGGCATGTAAATTAGTATACAGGCTAATTGATTGTAACGCTAAGGAAGATGCATTAAAAGAATTTATTTTTAATGCACCTGATGAAGCAGTGTTATACTGTGATGAAATCTCCCTTTATAATATTTTTCATACGGATTCAAATGACTTTGATAGTTTAGGGAAAGCGGCGCTTGTATTCTCTCATTTTCCTATTTATCATACTTATTCACAACAATACATCAAAAACTATTTGGCAGCAATTAAAGCTTACTATAATAAAAACAAAGATGATAGGGGTCATCATACGCAGCCTAGTACAACGGGTATTATTAATATAGCAGAGGCAATGTTGAGATTAGGAGAACTCGAAAAGGCTATTAGCTGGATATGTGGATGGAACCCTAGAAAGGTTGAGACTAAACATGTTTATCAGATTTTCATAAAGCTTTTGCAATACGATTATTATGAGCTTTATGAACCTTTACTATCGAAAAAATGGGGAAGTCCTAATAAGTTGGCTATCGTTTGTGCATATATTTCATTAGGGAAAGAACCACCGAAAATATACATTGATTATCTTTTAAAATTATTCAAACGAATGAGTAAAATTCCTGAGAATCGTTTCAGCAATGGACAGCTATTGTTGTTTTCAGAGTATTTGATGCATTTTAGAAATAAAAGAGATACTGTAACTAATTTATTAGATAAATTTTCAGTAGAGATTAAATTTTCAAGTCTTCCTTCAATGTACGATAAGAGTGAGAAAGTAAAATTTGCTAATGCACTTCGATATTGTGCATTGAATCATATATGTAAAGAGGGAGACATAAGTCCTATTAATTTTTGGGAGTCTAAAGAAAATTCTAATCACTCTCAATCTGAGGATAAAAAAAAGTCCATGACAAAAATGGTGGATTTTCTTTTGCCAATTTATTTGTTCCGTTTAACTGTAAGCGTCATATATTACCCACATTTTAAATGAAAATAATATATGAGATAATACCTTCAATATAAATTTGGAGGTGTTTTTATGTCAGAAGAAAAAAAATCTAAAGATGTGGAGAGACATAGTAGAACAATTTAAAAAGAGTGGACAAAATCAAACACAATGGTGTAAAAACAACAATGTAAACTTAAGAAGTTTTAATAAATGGTATAATT
>VLTH01000003.1:593397-695686 GCA_008125075.1 Acetivibrio alkalicellulosi
TTTGATGAGGCATTAAAAGTCCTGCCCAAAACAAAGAGAACCAAAACATGTGCAGCCCAAGAAGGTTTAGACTTTTGTAATAAACTTTTTGATATAGAAAAAGATCTAAAAGAAGTAAGTGTAGAAGAAAGATATGCATTAAGGCTGGAAAAAAGCAAACCAGTATTAGATGATTTCTATAGCTGGTTAAAAATTCAGCGTAAAGTTCTAACTCCTAAAAGTGCTACAGGAAATGCAATTCAATACTGTTTAAACCTTTGGGACAAGCTTTGTGGTTTTCTACTAGATGGAAGACTTTATATTGACAATAACATTACTGAGAGGAGCATAAAATCATTTGTAATAAGTAGAAAAAACTTTTTGTTTTGTAACACTCCAAGTGGAGCTACTGCAAGTGCAATTATTTATAGTATAATTCAAACAGCTAGAGAAAATAACCTAAAGCCTTTTGAATATCTAAAATATCTATTACACATGTTGCCTAATTCAGATGTCAATGATCAAAAAATATTAGACTCATATTTGCCTTGGTCTAAAGACATTCCAGAAGTCTGTAAATTTAATAATAATAGCATATAATAAATTTGTAATTTTTTTTAGGTGGGTATTATATGACGCTTACTTTCCATCTTTGTCTGGCTGTATCAAGAGGTTCTACTCCTATATGAACATGAGCACCGCACTTTTGATTTATTCTGGCTCCATGACGTTTTGCCACTTCACAGATTTTTTCAATTGTACGCCAAGTTTTAGGAGTATCACGAAGGACTGGAGAAACTAATTCTCCGCCTTCACTTCCTTCTGATACAGAGCCGTCTCTTTCAAGTTTCCACTTACATGATACCTTACCCTGTGGTCATAGCCGCATATTCCTAATTCATATAGTTCACGTGCAATTGCATCTGCGTTTCCTCCTGAAAATTCAAGCTCTATACCAAATGTGTTTTGGCTGCCGTTTAGAGCATTCTCATATTCATATGTCAATGACTCTTGAGAAGACCTTTCTAATACCTGGTTAAATTCTTCCTTATTATCATTATAGAAGAACTCATCATCTTCAAATTCAGCGTTTATGTTTTCACGCAAGGTTTCTTCCTCGGTATTATAATAATGTGCCAATGAATCATGGGGTTATAATGGGAATTTTCTTAAATAGACTTCGTGGAATCCCTCTTCAACTCCAATTCTCTCATAACCTACCAGTTACAATGGTTTAAAAAAATTATCTAAATTGTAATCAAAATGTAATATTCCCAATTAATTTGTTGTGATATAATATGCGTGTACTTAAAAAAAGGTAAAATATGCACACATTACCGAAAATTAATAAGTTATGCTTTACACAAAAAAAAGGAGGATCTATTATGAAAAAGTTTGGAGCATTTTTAGTAGCAGGAGCGTTAACAATATCCATGTCTGTTTCTTCTTTTGCAAATAGTGCAGTTTCACATGTGGAAGAAGATGGGACGGTTGTAAGAGTTGTATCAACACCACTATCAAGTTTCTTGCAAAAAGGGGATTTTTCACTACAAATGACAATAGGTTCAGCAACATTGACAGGTGAAAACCGATTATTTTTTAAACCTAGAGCAGAAGCCTCAACATCTACTTTAAATGGTGCTATTGCATCGATCATTTCAGCTAAAACTGATGTTAATAATAATGGTCAAAGCACTAATACAACAGGGTGGAAAAACCTTTATAACACAACTCAAGCAAATTCTGGTTGGCTAAGCGCAAGTACTAATACATGTACATTTAATGGTTTTCACAGCCTTACAGTAAACGGAAATAATGGAAGTACAACTACTACTTTAAGTTATTAATGTGGTAAGATATAAAAATTGGAGGAATAATGCATGTTTAAAGGTTTTCTACATAATAATAAAAAATTAATAATTTTTACGGTTTTAATAGTTGCTATAACTACAATTGCTTTGGCTATTTATGTAAACAATGATACACTACCTTCAAAAAATATACCTAAAGATAATGTATCATATAGTTCTATTAGTCAAGATGATATTGAGTCTATGTTCCAATCAGGTTATGTTTTGTTTGTAGGTAATGATAATTTCTGTGAAACTTCTCATAGTACTATTTATATAGATAATTTGAAAGATGAATTACAAGTTGATTTTACTAATATGTCTGGGAAAAATGAAAAGAGCAAATTTATACTTAAAATATTTTATGATTACAAAGAAATAAACTTTAAAGTTGGTGATGGTATTTTTAATAATGAGTACGAGTTCAGTCTGGATGACTCAACAAAAATCTCCTTGTCAGTATATTTATCAGACGAAGTTCAAAAAGATGATAAGTCTCATAAATTATTGGTTTCAGTTTTAGCGGCTCCTCAAAAGCATGCAAAAGAAATAGATGCAATGACAAATTTTTACGGAACAACATATGCTTATGATGTAGTGTTTAGCGAAGGAAATAAAAAGTTTTTTACTGAACATAAATTTGATAAACCTATGAAAGAATATAAGTGCCAGTATCAAGGACTAATGATAAATATAGATTTTGATAATTTCTCAGAGAAAGAAGTATACTTTCCACCTACTTTTATAACTTCAAAGACAAGTGAAAAAATCCAACTTGCCTATAGAATGGGGAATTATTCTGGTATAGAGGAATATCTGATGATTATTTTGCTTGATTGGAAGCAATGCTACTTTGATGATAAGCCATATAAATTATTAAGAATAGCTGATTCAAAAATAGGATATGGTACATTTGACATAATTGCTCCAGATAAACCTGGTTTGTATGAAATAGTCGGTTATGTTGTTCCAGCTCCATTTGAAGACAAAGGCCTTTATGATTACCGTCAGATAGATACATCATATAGATTTACTTTAGAAGTTCAGGAATAAGGTTAGTGTTAGAACAAAATGGGGTATTGAACCTACAGTGTATATTAATAAACAGAAATATGTCAGTGTTTTCGCTTTCTAAGTAAGAGTTGCTATGCTTAACATGAATCAGCTCTCTCCAGTACTCTTATAGCATCTATCTTAGCCAAAGAAAGAAGAAACTCTTTATCATTATCAACCCTTACTTTTACAGCATCATCACAATTAACATCATAATCTTCAGCAGCATAATTATCTGTTACAACTTCATATGTCAATGACTCTTGAGAAGACCTTTCTAATACCTGGTTAAATTCTTCCTCATTATCATTATAGAAGAACTAATCATCTTCAAATTCAGCGTTTATGTTTTCACGCAAGGTTTCTTCCTCAGTATCAAATGTCATTTGATCTTGGATAGTATTTTTTATATTTATATCAGGGGAAGGGGATTGATGGCTGCGTTGACCAAGGGCAATGCCAACTGCATCTATATGACGGCATCTGTCTCCACGAATTCTATGATGAATGCATGTAAAGGAATCATTGATATAATCAACTTCATATCTTGTACCACTTTCAGAGTGAACTCGTGCGCGGCCAGGTCATCAAGAGTGTTTGCTGTATTTAGAGATAGTGTAAATAGTCTTTCATTATTGGAGCTTTGAACAAAATTTTTAAGTATGTATCTTTCATCATCCTCATCAATAGCTTTTTTTAAGGATTTTTCATTATTTAGAGTATTAAGAAGATATGGGGAAGAGGCACAATACCTGTTAAGCTCAATTAAAGCAATAAGATTTCCTTTGTTTGCACTTGCAACTGAAAGAAAAGATGCTATGGTAGTCTTACCAACTCCTCCACAAGGGCTCCATACTATAGTTAGCTTTTTACCTACGGATTTCATTAGCTTCACCTCCAGGTTGGTGCAATTGCTCTTTTGATTGCTCTTCAAGTTCTTTTTTCTTTCTTTCAATAGCCCTCTTTAATCGATCTTCATATAGACTTTCTTGAAGATCATCATCCTGTAACTTTACTGGAAGCATTATCATATGCAGCTCGCCGCCATATTCACCCGATAATAGTGCTTCTACTTGATCACGTTTAGCATCAAATGTGGCGATTGCTGGCTTGCTTTCAGATTCGCTTGCTAGTATCCCTCCGTTTTTGTTAGTAGCATGTTTAATTTGTTCCCCTGATTGACTCTGAAGTGAAATAAGCTTTACAGCTTCAAGCTCTGCATAAGACAATACTTCTATCATTCGAGTTTGGGAATTTTGTCGAATTATCTTAATTTGTACCCAATCACCAGCTTTAGGTAAGCCTCCAACACTTTTAACCAAATTTGTATTTATTGAAACAGCTCCAGACTTTATATCATACCGCGGTCTTCGACCGCAAGAATTCAGAACCATAGAATTCAGAATTCAGTAGAAAATCAAAATGCTTAATTCCAAATATTCTGAATACTGAATTCTGGATTCTATTTCAAGACAAGGTATCACTACGTTGTAGCAAAAAGTTTGCAAAAAAAACAAACTTTTTTAGAGGAATTATATATGAGTCATCTTTAAAAATCATAAATAATCTTTTCATGTTTAACACCTTCTTTAAATAATGTTCTGAATAGGCTGTATCATAGATTTATGAATTAAATGTATTATTCCAAGCCATCCACCTCCAAGTAACAGGATTCCAACGAAGACTCCAATAAAGAGCCACAAAAAAAACTTCCCATCAAAGAAGCCATTTCCTAAAATCACTTTTAAGTATATGGTGTAGCGTTCAAGGGTGTTTTCATCAGTATTTGCTTTGATTATAAATTTGTTTACATTTTTGTAATCAGAATTGTTTACATCAATGTTTACATTGCTGTTTACACCTTTGTTTACACTTTTATCAACATTTGTGTTTGTGTTATTGTGGTCATATATGTTTACATCAGTGTAAGTATTTTTATTTACATCTACATCAACGTTTGTATTTGTGTTTACTTGGTTGTAATCAGAATTGTTTACATTATTGTCTACATTAGTGTATACATTTTTATCTACACATTCATCAGCATTTTTGTGTGTATTTAAGTCGACACTTTTACAAACATTTTTGTTGTTAGCCTCAGCCTTTAGCTTTTTTGCCAGCATAGACTGCTTTAATTTTTCAAAGTTGTTATCCAGTTTGTTCATCTCCAATTAGGGTCACCAACCTTTCTAGAACTTTAAAAAATTGATTTGCTGACTCTTCGTCATATTCAAATACTGTTTTGCCAATTTTGCCTGCTTCGGTTATTTTAACTCTCCGATTTATAGGCTCTGTGAGAATGTCCTGATCATTGTAGAATTCTCTTAAAAACTCTAGGTTTTCTTTAGCATTATTTGTCCTCTGATCATACATGTTTGGAACAACTAATGATACTAGAGCAGGATCCAATCGAAGATCAGAAAGGTATTCATATATATTTCCTACTGCTCTGACAGATGCTGCTTCAACTTGAACAGGCATTACAATATTATCAATGTAGCAAAGTACAGCATCATTTATTTTAGTTCTCTGAGGTCCGCAATCAATTATTAGAAAATCATAGTCTGAAGTTTCAAGGTCTTTGAGATGTTCCTTTAGTATAATGTCAATTCTAGATGCTCTATGAAATTCTGCATTTATTTCTTCTATGTGGCTGCTAGGGAGGAGGTCTAAATTATGTCTTGCATTTATAATGCATTCTTCTATTTTTGAAGGGTTTCTTTTGTCCACAAGGTGATAAAAGGTTTTGTTGTACAGGTCTTCTGAAAAGCCTAGAAATAGGCTTGAATCATTTTGACCGTCCAGATCAAGTAGAAGTACTTTAAATCCTAGTTTGGCTAAACCATGGGATAGCTGGACAGATATTGTGCTCTTTCCAACACCACCTTTATTGTTTAGTACTGCAATTTTTTTCATTTATGTTTCCTCCTGTTTTTTTGAAATAAAAAAACTACTTTCAAAAATTAAAAGTAGTTTTTGTTAAAATATTTAATTGTACTTGAGTAGACATATCCTTTTGTTTGCAAGACTTCTGATTTTTGAACATGATTATTAAATACATCTTAATTCATATAATTAACTGCACAGTGTGTAGCTTTTTTAATTAAGTTCACAGTTTTTCTTCATTGTCTATTATTTCTCTCAATAAAATGCGCGTATAATCCCTTCGGCCATATAGAATTCTTGATACATAGACTATTTCATCATGATGCCTGTAAAAAATCAGGTAGCTATCACAGATCAGAAAACGATAGTCTGTCTGAATATCTATAATAGAAGATAGGGGTACACCAATTTCGCAATGCTCCGACAGATTACGTATTTTCTTCATAATTTTTGATACTAAGTTTACAGCCGCCTGAACATTACAAAGCTCTTTAGAAATATAGTCTTTGATTTCCATTAAATCATTTCTAGCCTCTGGAGAAATTTTTATATTATACATTATGGATACCTAGTTCTGCTTCTACTTCCTCAATGGTCATCCAGCCTTTTTCTTTTCCAATTTGCTCTCCTTGAGCAAGCTTTGACAGTAACTTTAGAGAAGCTTTTAATCTTTCATACTCTTTGATGTCCACAATAGCAAATTTCCCACGGCCATTTTTGGTCAAAAATACTGGTTCTCCAACTGAAATATCTCGCAAGACCTCATTATAATTCCTCAAGTCAGAAATAGGTTTTATATTTGGCATAAATAACAACTCCTCTCGTTGTTATTATTATACCCTTATTATTCGTAAAATTCAACAGCAGATTTCATATGATTATCTCTTCGAGTATTGATTGAAACCAGCAGGTATAAATGTTTGTTCATGCTGTATTGAATAACTAATATAGACCTGGTGAGACTATTTCAGATATTCGTTGACTATTGTGTTTAAGAGACACTTACTCATGTGGTGGATCCTAAAAATCCAGGAGCTGTTGATGAAATTATTCATTTAGGTGACTTTTGGGATGAAGATGAAATTAGAATAAATAAGGATAAGATAATTAAGTGTAATAAAGATGTAGGTAACAACTTTAAAAGGGCGTATAAATACATAAGGGCTGCTTATTTAATTTATGAAGATAGCATTGAAATAATAAAAAATTCAACTGATAGCGGAAAGATAAATCAAATCAGTAATACGGTGTTTGAAAGTATTTTTAAGAATACATCCATAGCAGAAAAAGAAGGTAGTGATAGGCGTCTTTTTGCAAGTGCAATAACACCAAAAGGACTTATAAATTATCTTGATACAGTTTTAAATACAAGTAAAATATATAATGTAAGGGGAAAATCAGGAACAGGCACAGAGAAGTTTCTTGAGAAAATTAAAATTGGAGCTATTGAAAGAGGACTTAATGTAGAGTCATTTTACTGTGCTTTAAATCCTTTTAAACTTGAGCATCTGATAATAAGGGACTTAGATGTTTCTTTTACAACTTCAAATGAGTATCATAGTGTACATGTTGAGGCATTTGAAGAAATTGATTTTGATGAGTGTATTGACAGGTATTCTTTAAATGAATTGGTTCTAGAGGAAAATAGACAAAATTTTAGTTTCTTACTGGGGGTAGGAATTCAAACTATTGCTAAAGCAAAAAGTATGCATGATGATATGGAGGCTTATTATATACCTAATATGGATTTTGAAGCAGTTCAACTGTGCTTTGAATCAACTTTGGCCAGAATTTTAAAATAAATTCTAGGCGACAGTGAGTGACAGAGGTTGTGACACCTAGTTGTCACCGCCCTGTTACCCATTGTTTATGTTGAAATAAATGCTATAATTTTACTGTCAAAAAAGTCAATTTTCTTTTAAGGAAAGTCATAGTTTTTTATATGTAAGGTTGATATCATGGTGTATATAGGTGTTGAATAAACCATATTTTTAAGAAAAGTCAATTAGGATTGATTAAAATACAACTTCACTACTATTTCACTGCAGGCCGTATTTGATGCCAAATAGGCTCCGTGAAAAGTGGAATATTTCAGATAATTCTTAATTGATCAAACTTTAAAATTCTTTGACACCAATTAGACAGTTAATTTAGTGGGAGGTATTATGGTCAAAAAAGTTTTACGTAGGTTTTTGAAAAGTTTAATTGCTCCAACTTTAATTATTCCATCATTATCAGTTTCAGAAATTCCTCCAGAAGGATTTGATCAATATATTAAAAATATAAACCATGGAGAAGCTAAAGAATTAGAGTATCATTCTTCTACTACTGGTGTTAAACGTAAAGTAATGGTTTATACTCCACCTGGATATTCAAAAAGCAATAAATACAATGTTCTCTATCTTTTTCATGGTATTGGTGGAGATCATCTTGAATGGCATAGAGGTGGAGATGTAGTTAATATTCTTGATAATTTATATAAAGAAAACAAACTAGAACCTATGATTGTAGTTATGCCAAACGGTCGTGCTATGGAAGATGACAGGGCAGTTGGCGATTTTTTTGCTTCCGATAAGGTAGCTGCATTTGACAATTTTCAAAATGATTTAATTAATGATCTTATTCCGTTTATAAAATCAAATTATTCTATATTGACTAACCGTGAAAACTTTGCAATAGCTGGATTATCTATGGGTGGTGGACAAGCTTTAAATTTTGGATTAAAATATCTGGATTGCTTTGCTTATATAGGAGCTTTTTCACCAGCACCCAATACCAATTCTCCTAGTGTTCTTTTTGCCAATCAAGAAGAAATTACCTCTAATTTAAAAACTTTATGGATTTCTTGTGGAGACAAAGATGAACTATTATATGTTTCAAAAGGTGTCCATGACTATTGTGTACAAAGAAGAATTGCACACACATGGTATCTTAATTCAGGTGGACATGATTTTGATTTTTGGAAAGATAGCTTATATAAATTTTTGCAAGTTATTTTTAAATCCACACCAATGTCAACGAAAAAACCATAGAATTTAGCGGCTCACTATCATTTACATCATATGGGTTAAATACTCCAATTGTAAAAGAAATATGAGTTTATGATGATATATCTAATGTCTTAGAATAAGATTTATCTAAGAAGCACATGTTATGATTATATTAAAACAACGTGGAGCTAGCAAATTAAAAAGTGTTTTAATTACAAAGATATTTGACATATGATCTAATTTATTGACAAATGAATAACATTTACACGATAATAAAGGTAAGTAAATTATTAAAAGTGTTTAGTAAAGTGTTCAAATTGTAAAGGTGTTAATTATAGTTTTATTGATTAGGTGCATTATATATGAAAGTAGAAGCTCCGTGAAAAGTTGAACTAATATTTGAAGCTAATCCTTAATCAGTTTATAAAATCAAAAGGAGAGAATTAAAGTGTTAAAACAAGGATTAAATCCATACCTTCCATCATGGGAGTACGTTCCAGATGGGGAACCCTATGTTTTTAATAACAGAGTATATGTATATGGCTCTCATGATCGGTTTAACGGTTATGTATATTGTTTGAATGATTATGTGTGTTGGTCTGCTCCAGTTAATGATCTATCTAATTGGAACTATGAAGGTGTTATTTATAAAAGAACTGATATTCAAAATAATGAAGATTGTGACAGTTGTTTATATGCTCCTGATGTTACTATTGGCCCGGATGGAAGATACTATTTATACTATGTTGACAGCAAACGATCAATAGTATCTGTTGCTGTCTGTGATACTCCTGCAGGAAAATATGAGTTTTATGGTTATGTGCATTATTCTGATGGAGCTATTTTGGGCGAAAGAGAGGGTGATGAACCACAATTTGATCCAGGAGTACTTACCGAGGGAGATAAGACATATCTATATACAGGTTTTTGTGCAATTGGTGACAAGTCAAGGTCTGGAGCCATGGCAACAGTTCTGGGGTCTGATATGCTTACAATTATTGAGGAGCCGGTTATTATTGCTCCAAGTGAACCTTATAGCAAAGGGAGTGGTTATGAGGGACATGAATTTTTTGAAGCCCCATCCATAAGAAAAAGGGGAGATACTTATTATTTTATCTATTCCTCAATAGTAATGCATGAATTATGTTATGCCACCAGTAAACATCCCACTAAAGGTTTTGAATACAAAGGAGTTATTGTTAGTAATAACGATATTCATATTAGTTCATATAAACCTGCAGAAAAGCCTATGTATTATGGAGGTAATAACCATGGTAGTATTGTTGAAATAGATCAAAAGTGGTATATATTTTATCATAGGCATACCAATGGAACCAATTTCAGTAGACAGGGTTGTATGGAGCAGATACAAATTTTAGAGGATGGAATAATTCCTCAAGTTGAAATGACCTCCTGCGGTCCTAACAATGGCCCCTTAAAAGGATTTGGTGAATATCCTGCTTATCTGGCATGTAATTTATTCTGTAAAGATGAATCAATGTATACAGATTGTACTGGTGCTTGGATGGATAAACAATTTCCTAAGATCACTCAGGATGGAAGAGATGGAGATGAAGAAGTTGGCTATATTGCTAATATGAAACTTTCTGCTACGGCAGGTTTTAAGTATTTTGATTGTAAAGGAATAAAGAGAATAAAAATTAAAGTAAGAGGGTATTGTCAAGGTGATTTTGAAGTAAAAACCTCTTGGAATGGTCCAGCTCTTGGAACAATACGGGTAGGTTTTTCAAATGTGTGGAAAGAATATTCATCTGATATTACAATTCCAGATGGAATTCAGTCCTTGTATTTTACATATAATGGAGATGGAAGCGCCAGCTTAGCTTCCTTTAAATTAGAATAGACATTCATTCTCATCATATAGGATGAAAAATTATAGTGTAGTGAAGTAGTAGTGAAGTAGTAGTGAAAGCAATATAACAGGCTCTATAACTTACTTTACAGTGTTTCTTCCATATATATTTAAACACTAAAAATGTATGCACCCGCATGCAAGCTTTTGCTTGACATTACAAGAAAAATATTCTATAATTAAACTAACGCGCGTTAGCTATTGTTATTCTATCAATTAATTCAATACACTTTAATTAATATTTCAAAAAAACACTTCTATATAGAAATCGATCTATAAAATAAAATAACAATGGAGGTTACAAAACTTAACATGTTGTTTTTTAAAAGAATGTTTTTTTGGGAGGTATTAAATGTTAAAAAAATTTTTATTATCCATTACTATAGCAGTTGTACTTGTTTGTACAGTTGTCTTTTCTGTTCCTACAGAAAGTTATGCATCTAGGGAAATAAGAACAACAGCTTTTGAAGCTTATTTTTCGAATTACAACTCCAGTTTGTGGGAAAAAGCCGATTGGGATAATGGACAAATGTTTAATTGTATGTGGGTACCCAGCCAGGTTTCAATAGTAAACGGAAGAATGGTTCTTACATTAGATCAGGGTAACCCAGGATGCCAATATCCATATAAAAGTGGTGAGTACCGAACTACGGAATATTTTGGATATGGATACTATGAAGTAAGAATGAAGCCAGCAAAAAATATCGGGACTGTATCATCCTTTTTTACATACACAGGACCTTGGGACGGTGATCCATGGGATGAAATAGACATTGAGTTTGTAGGAAAAGATACAACTAAAGTCCAATTTAATTGGTGGAAAGATGGAGTAGGAGGTAATGAGTATTATTACAACTTAGGTTTTGATGCATCACAAAGCTTTAATACATATGGCTTTGATTGGAAACGAAATTCAATTGATTTTTATGTAAATGGAGTTAAAGTTCATACCGGTAATAGAAACATACCAAATACTCCAGGTAAAATTATGATGAATTTGTGGCCAGGTATAGGTGTTGATGATTGGCTAGGGCCTTATTGTGGAAGAACTCCATTAACAGCAGAATATGAATACGTAAAATACTTTCCTAATGGTTTTCCGGGGAATCAACCTCCACCTACAACTCCAACACCTACAACTCCACCACCTACAACTCCACCACCTACAACTCCACCTACAGCTACACCTACAACTACACCTGTTACAATTACAAAAGGTGATATAAATGGAGATGGAGTAATAGACTCAACTGACTACATATTGATAAGAAGATACTTGCTTGGTATAATAACTGACTTTTCATATCAACATGGAAGACAAGCTGCTGATATAAATAATGATGGTCAAATCAACTCAACAGATGTAGCATTGTTGAGGCGTTATATACTTGGGATTATACATAGTTTTTAATATTAGGCATTAATGCCGTTAAATATACCCATTATTTTTTATACCAGCCGGTACAAGTAAAGTATTATCGGCTGGTTTATTTTTTGCTTTTACAAGACTCTCTTTTTACGATTGAAGCATTAACTATTTTTTGAACAGGTGTTAAAGTGCCTTTTTCGACGGATTGTATAAGTAACTCTGCGGTAGTTCTTGCAACGTCAGATAAGGATACACTTACAGTAGTAAGTGGTGGTGACATATATCCCGATATCTTAATGTTATCAAACCCAATTATTGATATATCATCGGGAATTTTCAGTTTTGATTCACTAATGGCAGTGTATGCTCCTACAGCCATGGTATCATTACTTACAAATACAGCTGTTGGAGGATTATGGGACTGTAGAATTTTTTTCATAGCTACATATCCACTTGGTTCTGTAAAATCACCATATCCAATATACTCATCGTTAAGGTGTAATTTATAATCGTACAAAGCCTGCTTGAAACCATCAAATCTTTTTTTTCCTGATAGTTTTCCTAAATCTCCTGTAACTATGCCAATATTTCTGTGTCCAAGTTCAATAAGGTACTTTGCTGTATCATAAGCTGCCTGGTGGTTGTTTGTATTTATATATATAGCCTTATTTTCATTAAAACTCTCAATTTCAATATCCACAGCAGCTAAAATAAAATTTTGTTTCATTTGCTGAAGTATTTTTTTATAATCTTCTTTGCCACTGCCAATAACTACTCCACCATCAATCCTTTTTTCGTGAAAAGCACTATGTATCTTCCACAATTCACTAGTACTATAAATAGTAGATACCAGCACATAATAGTGTGTTTTATTGGCCTGGTCAATAAATGCATTGGTAAATGGTGCAAAAAAAGTATTATCATATAATAAAGCTTCATCATTTTTTATAACATGATGTGGATTTTCATTGTCTTTAATATCAACTACAAATATACCTAATGTTGAATTTTTTATACCTGCTAGCCTTCTTGCAGAAGAATTTGGGTAATAATTATATTCTCTTATTGCGTTTAATACTTTTTCTCGTGTTGATGAAGGTATATCTGGATAATTATTAATTACACGAGATACTGTGCTTCTAGATACTCCAACAATTTTTGCAATATCTTCACTTTTCATAATCAACCATCCTTTTTGAAGAAGCTTAAATGCCATTGCAATTTGCTTACCTGGCAAACATGCATATGCGCAGTAAATTCATTCCCATTATACTTATAGTCTTATGTTGGTGAGCTTTTTGCTCATGAGTATATTGTAATAATTAAACCTATTTTCACACAAGAAGAAATACTCTTTTTAGATGTGTGTTAATAATGAAATGTAACTACTTAGGATTGCTGAAAATCTATTTCAACGGCCTTAGTTGATGCCAAATAAGCTCCGTAAAAAGTGCAAGTATTATTTCAGACAGTCCTTAATTAAATTTCATTTTTTATATATAGTATACCATATTCAATAGAATTTAAATATACGTTTCTACATAATGGTGCATTAAATAAAAGTATTTAAAAATATTCCGGAAACTCAAGTTTTACAGTTTAAAGCATGTAAATCCTTCTAAGGGGCGAGTAAAACTCGCTTTGGTCAAACAATGATCTCCGTCACATTAACAGCTCTATGACTTGCTTTACAATGTTACTTCCATGTTTCTTCACTTAAATAATATGCACCCCTGAAAGTTAGTTTTATTTACGATACATTTTTTTGTTGTATGAAGATAATTATAATGCTCTAGTTAGAGTTAATTCAAGTGACTTACATCACAAAACATATACTTTAAATAACTTAAGTTTATGAAATTAAATTGACTATTTTTCCAGTGGTTTATATAATATATATATCAGTTAGTTTAAATAGGAGAAAAAGAATGATTAAAGTCATTTATTGTGGATATAATTATTATAATGCTGATTTTGATATAATTGACAGACCAAAAGGGAGTGGAGATTATTTACTTCTTTATTTTTTGACGCCCATGAAAGTAGAACTTGATAACAAGCTTGTGAAAGCACCTTCAAAAAGCTTTTTAATATATTCACCAAATCACAAGCAATGGTATCAGGCATATAAAAGATTTGGAAATAGCTTTGTTCATTTTAGTGGTGATGATAAATTGATATCAGAGTTAGCCGTTCCATTAAACCAAATTTTTCATATTGAAAATACAGCAAAGATTCAAGAATATTTTCGTTGGATTGAAAATGAATTTATTAATCGAACACTTTTTCATGAACATCAACAGGATGCTAATGTAAGAAGTCTTCTTGTGGAAATTGCCAGAAATCTTAGAAGTTCTGATACATGCATAGTCAAAAACACACGACGGCAAGAATTTGAAAAAATTCGCTATAAGATACTTGGTAATCTTGATTATCAATGGACTGCTGAAAAAATGGCGTCCCTTGCTCATATGAGTACAAGCCAGTTCTACTCCATTTATCAAGAAGAATTTCATCAGTCTCCGAAGGCTGCCCTCATTGAAGCACGCATGGAATATGCCAAGTATCTATTAAGCAATAATTCTCTGAAAGTTAGTCAGATCGCTAAAATGATTGGTTATGAAAACGAATATCACTTTATACGTCACTTTAAAAAACAGTTTGGAGTAGCACCAGGCCAATATAGAAAGTCATTAAGTTAAATATTAACATTTATTTCTGACCGTAATAAGCATTTGCTCCATGCTTTCTTAGATAATGCTTATCAATAAGTTCTTTCTGAATTGGTTCGACTTGAGGATTTATCATAATAGTGTGCCATGCCATAAATGCAGTTTCCTCAAGTACAACAGCATTATGCACAGAGTTAAGGGCACTAGTTCCCCATGAAAAAGGGCCATGAGAATATACAAGGCATGCTGGAATCTCTGTTGCACATATATTTCTTTCTTTTATTGTTTGAACAATTAAACTTCCTGTTTGAGCTTCATAACAATCACTTATTGTTTCCTTTGACATTTTTTTAGTACATGGAATTTCACCATAAAAATAATCAGCATGAGTTGTTCCAAATGGAGATATTCCCATTCCCGATTGAGCAAATATTGTTGCCCAGCGTGAATGGGTGTGTGTAATTCCACCAATTTGATCAAAAGCCTTATATAAAGCTAGATGAGTAGGTGTATCCGAGGAAGGATTGAAATTACCCTCTACTTTTTGCCCCGAGTTTAGTTCAACTACAACCATGTCTTCAGCTTTCATTTCATCATATTCAATGCCTGATGGTTTTATTACAACCAGACCTTTTTCCCGGTCAATACCCGAAACATTACCCCATGTAAATGTAACAAGATTATATTTAGGTAAAAGCAAATTAGCCTTTAAAACCTCGTATTTAAGTTGTTCAAGCATTACAAATCACCCCTTTTCATATCTTGCCATGATTCAATAACTGAAATTTCAGCTCCAAAACATTTTTTGTATACCTCTAAATACTTTTGAAAACCATCAATATCTGATTTACATGGATGAATAGTGCTAATTTGGGTCATGTTAAATACTTCAGTTGAAAGAAAGCTTTCTAGAGATAGGTATTTTTCTTTATTTAGCATGTATGATGCAAGTAAAGATATTCCCCATGCACCACCTTCGTCTGCAGTTTCTATAACAGAAATTGGAGTATTTAAAGCACTTGCCATGAACCTTTGTGCTACTCCTTTTGTTTTAAATAAACCACCATGACCTACAAGGTGTTTTATTTTAACATTTTCTTTGTCAAATAATTTATCCATATTTATTTTCAGAGCAGCCATTGACGAATATAACTGTGCGCGCATAAAGTTTGCAAGATTGAAATTGGAATCAGGCATACGAACAAACATAGGCATTCCATTATCTATATTGAAAATAGGCTCACCTGAAAGGAAATTATATGATAATAGACCTCCGCAATCACTATTACCATCAGTTGCCTTTTGATAAAGTTTTTCAAACACTATATTCATATCTGTTTCTCCACCTAAAATAGAAGAAATCTCAGAGAATAACCTTACCCATGCATTTAAGTCAGATGTACAGTTATTACAATGTACCATTGCAACAGGATTTCCTGTTGGTGTTGTAACCATATCAAATTCATGATTATTGCTTAAAGATGAGTTTTCCAAAACTACCATTGAAAATATTGAAGTTCCAGAGGAAACACAGCCAGTATTTGGTGCTACACAGTTTGTAGCAGTTAGTCCCGTTGTTGCATCTCCTTCAGGTGGACAAAGTGGAATTCCAGATTCTAAGTTCTCGGTAGGGTCAATCATTCTAGCCCCGTCAGTAGTTAATTTTCCAGAAAACTCTCCAGCAAGCTTTATTTGAGGAAGAATATCTTTCAATTTCCAAGAGTAACTATAATCACAAATAAGGTCATCAAAGATATTAATCATATTAGTGTTATAGGAATTATGCTCACTGTCAACAGGAAACATACCTGAAGCATCACCTATGCCTAATGCTTTTTGTCCTGTTAACTGCCAATGTATGTAGCCTGCCAATGTTGTTATAAATGAAATATCTTTTACATGTTTTTCACCATTAAGAATAGCTTGATATAGGTGAGCTATACTCCATCGCTGTGGTATATTAAAGGAAAATTTTGATGTTAAAGTTTTGGCAGCATTTTCAGTTGTAGTATTACGCCATGTTCTAAAAGGAACAAGAAGATTATCTTCACTATCAAAGGCAAGATACCCATGCATCATTGCGGAAAACCCCATGGCTGCCAGCTTTTTAATTTCTGTTCCATATTTTATTTTTACATCATCACATAATGAACGATATGCACTTTGTAAGCCTGCCCAAACATCGTTGATATGGTAAGTCCAAAAACCGTCTTCAAGACGATTTTCCCATTCAAAATAGCCTTTAGCAATTGGCTTGTTTGATTGATCAATTAGTACAGCTTTTATCCTTGTTGAACCAAATTCAACACCAAGCACAGCCTTACCAGTTTCAATAATTTCTTTTGCCGAAATCTTCATATTTGAACCTTCCTTTAATTAATTTTTATACTTTTTAATATATAGTTAGTTCTCATAAATCAGTTTACTTCAAAATAATTTTAGAAAATTGGAAATTTATAATTTAGCATTAAATTTTGCCAAGTATTATAACATTCCATGAATGTTTCTGCAATAACACTTGTAATATACCCTCATCAATTTTTGCTCCTGAGATCAATGCTGGTGCAACATTATTTGGATTTACTTCAGTGTTAACTGCTTTTAGGTCAGAATGATATAATGCAATATGTTCTTTTATAGTATAGTCGGCAAATTGTCTTATATCACATGTTACTTCCATATCTTCTTCTAAATCCTTGTTGACAGCCAAAATAACCAACTGGTCTTTTTCTTCATTTTGTATAATAACAGCATCTAAGAAGGGGACATCTGTGTAATCACTAGAATCATATTTAGGGCTGTAAACCAATGTGTTTAACACCTTACCATTTGCATATGCTGATGCATGGGAAAAGGGATAAAAGGTTGTTTGGCGCCATGCTCCTGTGTCAGAAGTCATAATAGGAGCGATCACATTAATAAGTTGAGCCAGACAAGCCATTTTTACACGATCACAGTGTTTTAAAAGAGTTATCATCATGCTTCCTACTAATAAGGCGTCTTCGAAATTGTATACATCTTCTAATTGATGGGGAGCATGTGTCCATTTTTCCAGTTTTTTATCGGATTCTAATGTATGATACCATACATTCCATTCGTCAAAGGAAAGGTTAATTTGTTTTTTAGAACGTTTCTTTCCCTTTATAGCGTCACACATTGCTATAACAGAAGAAATGAAAGTTTCCATATCCATAGAATTAGCAAGAAAATTAGGTGTATCATCTGCCTGATTTCCATAATAAGAGTGAAGTGATATAAAATCTATATTATCATAACACCAGTCAAGTACTTTCATCTCCCATTCTCCAAAAGTAGGCATTCCACGTCCAGAACTTCCACATACCACTAACTGAAGATCTGGATCAATCATCTTCATAACCTTAGCAGTCTCGTTTGCAAGATGTCCATATTCATCAGCAGTCTTGCTACCAATCTGCCAGTTACCATCCATTTCATTTCCCAGACACCATACTCTTATGTCATGTGGCTTTTCATAACCATGTTTTTTTCTCAAATCACTCCAGTAGGTACCACCTTTGAAGTTGCAGTATTCCAGCAGATTTTTTGCATCTGATACACCTCTTGTTCCAAGGTTTACAGCCATCATAGGTTTTGTGTTTACCTTATTACACCATTCTATGAATTCGTTCAGACCAAACTGATTGGTTTCGATTGTACCCCAGGCTTCTTCTATCCTACATGGACGCTCATCTCTAGGGCCAATACTATCCTCCCATTTAAAACCAGATACAAAATTACCTCCAGGATATCGTACTATTGGTACGTTTAATTCTGAAACCAGCTTCATAACATCTTTCCTTAAACCAAGTTCATCTGCAAAAGGACTATCTGGCTGATATATGCCTTCATATATTGCCCGTCCCATTTGTTCAACAAAGGATCCATAAATACGTCTATCAATTTCGCCAATTATAAAATTTTTATCAATAATTAATTTTGACTTTTTCAATTACTCTATTTCCTTTCATATTAATTTTATTATTATATCTTTTGAGTGCAATCAAAAATGTAATTACTTAAATAATTGTGCACATTATAATTATATTCCCCTTATAAATTATAATATATGATTTTCTTTGAAGATAAATTGACTTTTTTTACACAGTTATTTAGATTACGAACATAAAACTTTTAATTTCTCGAAATAAATATCTTCTATAATTATGTAAGCTGATCTTACTACTTTGGTTGAAGCTTCTGTTATGAGAGTTAATTTATCTAGCTCTAAAGCCGAAATTTTTAATTTTAGCTAATCAAGTGGACTTACATATAGTTTTTAATTTTTTATAAGTAAATTAGATTAAATAATCATAATAAAAAAAGTCAATTTAACTTTAAAAAAAATCATAGAATTTTGTCTGTGAAGAGTATATTATGATACATATATAGACATAAAAAATTAAAAATATATGAAGGGATGTATTGGAATTTAATTATCACGTCACAAAACTTACCCTAAAACAGACTCTAAAATTAAGAATGTAATTTACGTCAAATAAAAAGTCAAAGCTCATTATCAACAATTCTTTTATTAAAAGGTCTTTGAAGGTCAAGAAAGACTTAGGATCGAAGATGCTCTATGGATCGAGATTTTATTAGAAGTCTTGAAAGGTCGTAAAAGACGTAAAATCGAAATAAAGTTAAATTTAATAACTATATAAGAAGTACATTTTTTGAAGATGTGTTTTTTGTGTTAAGGAATGTTTGAAATACTACTTCCACTTTTTGCGTGGCCTATTTAGCATCAAATAAGGCCTGTAGTGAAATAAATGTGGAATTTATATTTCCAACATTCCTAAGCCAATATAATAAATAAACTTTTAAACAAGGAGGAAGTGTACATGTTAAAAAAAATGAAATCATTTACTGTACTGGTAGTAGCTCTATTGCTATCACTTTTTGTGTTTCCAAGTATGGAAGTGCAGGCACGAACTGTAACAAGAAATGAACTGGGAACCCATGGAGGCTATGATTATGAATTCTGGGTGGACAGCGGGAATGGAAGCATGACTTTAAATGATGGTGGTGCATTTAGTTGTCAGTGGAGTAATATAAACAATATATTATTCCGTAAAGGCAGAAGATTTAATGAAACTCAGACACATCAACAAATAGGAAACATATCAATAAGATATGGTGTAGACTACAATCCAAGTGGTAATTCATACTTGTGTGTATATGGATGGACGGTTGATCCCCTTGTAGAGTACTATATTATTGATAGCTGGGGTGACTGGAGGCCACCAGGGGCACAATCAAAAGGTCAAATTAGCGTTGATGGTGGAACATATGACATATATGAAACGACTAGAACCCAACAACCTTCAATTAAAGGAACTGCTACTTTCCAGCAGTATTGGAGTGTTCGTACTCAAAAGAAAACTAGTGGAACTATTTCTGTTAGTGAACACTTTAGAGCATGGGAACGTATGGGAATGCGTATGGGAAGGATGTACGAAGTTGCTCTTACAATAGAAGGATATCAGAGTAGTGGTAGAGCAAATGTACACACTAATGTATTAACAATAGGAGGTACTAACACAAATCCAACCAATCCTACTACTCCAACTACTCCAGCACTGCCAACAAATCCTGGCCCGGATTCTAGAAGTGCTACATCAAGAATTCAAGCAGAGGAGTATAACCGCGTAAGTTCTTCAACTATGGAAATAATAGGGATCGGCACTAATGGAAGTGGTATTGGATATATAGAAAATGGTAATACCTTAACATTTAACAATATTAATTTTGGAACGGGAGCAAATACTTTTACTGCACGTGTTGCGTCTGATGCTGAAACACCTACAAATATTGAAGTTAGATTAAACAGTGCAACAGGAACACTTTTAGGCACATTGGCTGTGCCTTCGACAGGTGATTGGGATACATACAGAGAATTGACAACAACCATTAGTAATGTGACAGGAACAAACAATATAGTTCTAAGATTTTCAGGACCTGTGAATATTGACTGGTTTACATTTGGATCAGGAGCGCAACAACCACCAAATCAACCGACACTACCAACTGAGCCAACACAGCCAACACAACCAACACAGCCAAGTGATCCATCACGTACGATAACAAGAAATGAAATTGGCACTCATGGAGGTTACGATTTTGAGTATTGGGTTGACAGCGGGACTGGAAGCATGACTCTAACTGCTGGCGGGACATTTAGTTGTGAGTGGAGTAATATAAATAATATATTATTCCGTAAAGGTAGAAAATTTGATGAAACTCAGACACACCAGCAAATAGGAAATATGTCAATAAGATATGGTGTAGACTACAATCCAAGTGGTAATTCATATTTGTGTGTTTACGGTTGGACAGTTGATCCCCTTGTTGAGTATTATATTGTAGATAGCTGGGGCAGCTGGAGACCACCAGGAGCAACTTCAAAAGGTCAAATTACTGTTGATGGTGGAACATATGACATATATGAGACTACTAGACGTGAACAGCCTTCAATTAAAGGAACTGCAACTTTCCAACAATATTGGAGCGTGCGTACTCAAAAGAAAACCAGTGGAACTATATCTGTTAGTGAACACTTTGCAGCATGGGAACGTATGGGAATGCGTATGGGAAAAATGTATGAAGTTGCTCTTACAATAGAAGGATATCAGAGTAGTGGTAGAGCAAATGTACATACTAATGAATTAACAATTGGAGGAACTCCAACAACTCCAACGACACCAACGACACCAACAACGCCAACAACTCCAACACTGCCAACAAATCCAGGGCCTGAGTCTAGAAGTGCTACATCAAGGATTCAAGCGGAAGAATATAATCGTGTAAGCTCTTCGACAATGGAAATAATCGGAACTGGAAGTGATGGAAGTGGAATTGGATACATAGAAAATGGTGATACCTTAACATTTAACAATATTAATTTTGCAACAGGAGCAAATACTTTTACTGCACGTGTTGCATCTGATGCTGAAACACCTACAAATATTGAAGTTAGATTAAACAGTGCAACAGGAACACTTTTGGGCACATTGGCTGTAGCTTCAACAGGTGATTGGGATACTTATAGAGAATTGTCAACAACTATTAGTAATGTGACAGGAACAAACAATATAGTTCTAAGATTTTCAGGGCCTGTAAACATTGACTGGTTTACCTTTGGAGCATCTGGTGGACCGCAGCAGCCTACTCAACCAGTTGTAAGATATGGTGATTTAAATGGAGATGGAGCTATAGACTCAAGCGACTATATATTGCTTAGAAGATATGTTTTAGGAGTAACAACTTCTTTGCCAAATGCATCTGCTGCTGATTTAAATGGAGATGGAGCAATAGATTCTACCGATGTTATTTTACTTAGAAGGTATATATTAGAGCTTATTTCAGCTTTTCCAGTACAGAGTTAAGCCTTTTATAGATTTATTCTAAGTGGAAGGTATATAAGAAATATATTCATATTCCAAGGCTTCATCTTTTTAACAAAAGTGAAGTCTTGGAATTTAAGCATTAAAAGGGTTTTGTATTTTTAAAAAGCTACATTAATACGCTCATAACTGGGAAAGGGTGTTCTTATGCCAAAAACAAAAAAATACAATAAATATCTTTAACAAGGAGTAGTAAATAGGAGTTGATTATATTAGGTAGCTAATATAAAATTAATATATAGCAAAGTTTTTTGATAATTGATCCAACGAACTATTTCTAACAAAACATAGGAGGATAAAAAAAATGAAGAACATTCCAAAAATTAAAATTGGTATTGTTGCAGTTAGTAGAGACTGTTTTCCAGAATCATTATCTGTAAATAGAAGAAAGGCATTAATAGAAGCATACACAAAAAAATATGATCAAGCTGACATTTATGAATGTCCAGTATGTATTGTTGAAAGTGAAATACATATGGTAGAGGCATTAGAAGATATTAAAAAAGCAGGATGTAATGCTCTTTGTGTATACCTTGGAAATTTTGGTCCTGAGATTGCTGAAACATTACTTGCAAAACACTTTGAAGGTCCTAAAATGTATATAGCGGCTGCTGAAGAAACATCTAAAGATGGAGGACTTATTCATGGGCGTGGTGATGCATACTGTGGTATGCTAAATGCAAGTTACAATTTAAAACTGCGTAATATTAGGGCGTATATACCAGAGTATCCTGTAGGAACAGCTGAAGAATGTGCTGATATGATTAATGAGTTTCTTCCAATTGCTCGTGCTATTTACGGATTAAACAACTTAAAAATCATTTCATTTGGTCCACGTCCTTTAAACTTTTTAGCTTGTAACGCTCCAATAAAACAGCTTTACAACATGAATGTTGAAATTGAAGAAAATTCTGAATTAGATCTTTTTGAAGCTTTCAACAAACATGAAGGAGATAAAAGAATTCCTGCAATTGTTAAAGAAATGGAAGAAGAACTTGGAGCTGGCAATAAAAAACCAGAAATTCTTTCAAAGCTTGCCCAATATGAATTGACATTACTTGATTGGATTGAGGACCATAAGGGATACAGAAAATATGTTGCAGTAGCTGGTAAATGCTGGCCTGCATTTCAAACACAGTTTGGATTTGTTCCTTGTTATGTAAATAGTCGTTTGTCTGCAAAAGGCATTCCTGTATCCTGTGAAGTAGATATTTATGGTGCACTAAGTGAATTTATAGGAGCAGTTGTCTCAAAAGATATAGTGACTCTTTTAGATATTAACAATACTGTGCCTTCTGATATTTACAATAAAGATATTAAAGGTAACTATGATTATACAGAGACAGATGTATTTATGGCGTTTCATTGTGGGAATACTGCAGCATGCAAATTATCCTCTTGTGAAATGAAATACCAGATGATAATGGCAAGAGCACTTCCGGAAGAGGTCACTCAGGGGACTCTTGAAGGAGATATAGTGCCAGGAGATATAACATTTTTTAGACTTCAAAGTACTGCAGATGCTAAAATACGTGGATATATAGCACAAGGAGAAGTTCTTCCTGTGGCAACACGTTCATTTGGTGGAATTGGTATTTTTGCAATTTCAGAGATGGCAAGATTTTATCGCCATGTGTTAATTGAAAAAAACTATCCTCATCATGGGGCAGTTGCTTTTGGGCACTTTGGTAAATCCATATATGAAGTGTTTAAATACTTAGGAGTTCCTGTAGATGAAATTAATTTCAATCAGCCAAAGAGTATGATGTACTCTACAGAAAATCCTTTTAAGTAGAGACAAGATATAAGAAACTGCAATCAAAAAAGTAAGTCTTAAGACAATAAAAAGAGTAACTAAAAAGCTGGCTTTTTTAGCAAGCTTTTTAGAAAAAGTATATAGAAATGTGTACAACTCAATATTTTTGGAGGTGGAAAAATGAAAGGTTATAAAAAAAGTGAGAAACTAATCAAGAAACTAGGTTGTTTAGTTTTTAGCCTTCTGTTTTTTTTAGTATCTAGTATGTCTGGTGTTTTTGCTAATACTAATTTTTATGAAACAGAAGAGGGTTCAATTACTTCAATAGAGATTTATGGAGACTTAAATGGTGATGGGAAGGTAGATTCAACAGATTACATATTATTAAGAAGATATATACTTAATATTATTGATGAATTTCCCGTTGGAACTTTAAAAGTAGCTGACTTAAATGGAGATGATAAAATAAACTCTACTGATGCTATACTTATGAGAAGATATATACTAGGCATCATTGATGAATTTCCTGTTGCAATTAATCTTATATCAGGTAATATTGATGCTAATATAAAACATCAGACAATTGAAGGGTTTGGGGCATCAATTGCATTTTATCAAAACTGGCTGATAGATCATCCAAATAAGGCAGAAATATACGATGTTATATTTAATGAACTTGGATTAAGTGTCCTAAGACTTAATAATTGGTACATTACATATGAAGGTGAAACTCCATTTGACCCTTCAGCTAAAGAGATTGTTGAAGAGGCAAAAAAATCTGTAGGTGATGATTTAAAAATAATGATGTCTTCATGGTCTCCACCAACATACTTGAAATCAAATAATGCCAATGCAGGTGGAACCCTTAAAAAGGAAAATGGAGAATTTGTGTATGATAAATTTGCAGACTTCTGGTATGAATCACTAAAAGCCTATGAGGAAATTGGAATTGTACCTAATTATATTAGCATACAGAATGAACCTGATATGGATGCAGGCTATGAATCATGTAATTTTGACCAACATGAAAATGGAAGCAATGCTGTATATGGAAAAGCACTTGAAGCTGTTTATAACAAACTAAATAATAATATGAATAATACACCTAAAATATTAGGACCGGAAGTTCTTGGAATTGGATATAATAATTTAAATGGTTACATGAGAACAGTGAATATTGATCATTTAGATGGAATAGCATTTCATTTATATCATGGAGGAGACGAAAATAATCCAGATTCTTTTAACGTTGAATTAGAAAATGTCAACAAGAATTATCCTGATATACCAAAATATCAAACTGAGTACTACCGTGGTGATGCATTTAATACTGCTTGGATTATGCATAATACCCTTACAGTAGGTAATGTGTGTATGTATTTGTATTGGGATCTTATATGGGAAAATGGAGGGCTTGTATCACTGGAATTTCCATGGGATAGAAGTAGATGGACGACACCAAATGGATATATTATAAGTGATAAATATTATACTTTTAAACAATATTCAAAATTTATACAACCTGGTTACACTCGTGTTGATGCATCAGTAAATTCAAATGATGTAAAAATATCAGCATATGTTTCTCCAGATGGTAAATCCATATCAGTTGTTTTATTAAATACATCATCTTCTCCTGAAACAGTGGCATTAGACTTTAATGGTTTCTCAGGGGCTAATTCGAAAATATATAGAACCAGTGACAATGAAAAAACTACATTTATTGGAAGCCTTGGTCAGGGTAATACTGTTTATCTTCCTGCAAGATCAATAGCAACTGTTGTAATCGAATAAGTTAGTAAATTACATCTACATAAAAAGCAAAAGGGGGCAAAGGCCCTTTTTTGTTTTTTTATTAGAAGTCTTGGAACGAAGTGAAAGACTTAAAAGCGCAGGGGCTCGATGCCCCAAGCTTTTTATTTATAATGAAAAGAAGACAAAGGGAATGTTGGAGTAAAAGCTCGGATGACAAATTTAACATTGTGACTACTCTAATTTTATGTGGATGCAATTTGTTTGTTGCCTTAAGAATGCACATACACAGCCACATTGTTTTATTCTTATTATGGTGGTGAGCTTTAAATTATTCGTTTAATCATTGAATTATGAGCTTTTGATTCAAAACCGTCATTTAAGGACTGTAGAGCAACAAAGTCCTTGTATTTCTGTCTTAGTGCTATACTGATCAAGTGATCTGCCAAAGTTGGGTTTTTAGGAAGAAGGCTTCCATGAGAGTAAGAGCAATAAACATTTTTATATATTGCTCCTTCTGTTTTATCTTCCCCATTGTTTCCAAAACCCTTTATAATTTTACCTAAAGGTTTTACACCATCCCCCAGGTAAGTTTTACCTGAATGGTTTTCAAAGCCAACAATTTTACCATCACAATTCTCGTCCATAAGAAAATCACATTCAAATACAAAGTTGCCTATCATTCTTTCTTTACTACCGATAGTCCATATATTTAATGCTCCTAATAATTCAATTTCTTTTTTATCCCATGTAGTATAATAATTGCCTAAGAGCTGAAACCCACCGCATATTGTAAGAAAAACTTTTTCACTGTTTATTGCGTTTTTAACTTCAGACCCTTTTTCTATTAATAGGTCATTTTGAAGTATCTCTTGCTCATAATCCTGCCCGCCACCAATAAAGATAATGTCATGCTGCTCAGCATCAAAAATATCTCCTATAGATATGTTTGAGATAGTGACGTCAATTCCTCTCCAACTACAACGTTTTTCTAAAGCTATTATGTTTCCTCTGTCTCCATAAAGGTTTAATATGTCAGGATATAAGTGGCATATATTTAATTCATACATACTATTTCCAAAACTCCTTTAAATTATATTTTTTCTTCAGAAAACTTCTAATGTCAAGCATAGCTGTGTAGGTTGGAAGTATATAAAAACTGTGTCCCTCAAGAGTATTTGAAAGACCTTTTTGAACAAGTTCTTCATAATCTTTTGTAATTTGAATTTTACTGCTGTAAAGACCTGCATATTTCAACCTTACAGCCATATCCTCCCCTCTAATTCCTGATGTATAAAAATTAGAAACTGTTTCTTGTATATCTATAAGCTTTTCAAAGTCTACATCCCATAGCCAGGATATGTCGGTTCCATCTGCAAGTTTATCATTTATAATAAAAGCAATTTGTGTTTGTTTATTTTCAGTTAAGAGAAAATTTAACACCTGGTTAAAACCAGTTGGGTTTTTTACTAAGATTAGTTTTATTGTTTTGTTGTCTGTTTCTATAGTTTCCATCCTACCAAAGCCACATTCGAAAGTCTCCAAAGCATTTATAAGGCTATCAGAAGGTAGGTTTAAAGCATGTCCACATGAGACAGCAGCTAAGGCGTTGTATGTATTGTAAAGTCCAGGAAGATTTATTTTTGCTTTGTAGCTATTATTTGAGTCATTAATTGAAAGCTCAATTTTGCTGTATGAACTATTTAATTCTTCAACATTTAAACATGTAACATCTGAATCAGGACGCTTAAAACCACATGAAGTACACTCAAAACCTCCTAGATGACTGTATACACGGTTTTTATACTCATATTTGTTTTTACAGTAAATACAAAAAGTAGCATCTGAATTAAAGAGGTCTTCATCTCCTTCATATGCATTTTCACTATAGCCATAGAATAAAACATCCCCGCTGTGATTTTTACTTAAGGAAGCACATAAAGAGTCATCTGCGTTTAAAACAAGTTTAGCATCGGGAGATTTTTCAATTCCTGATTTTACACTTTTTAATGTTGAATATAATTCACCATAACGGTCAAGTTGATCACGAAAGAAGTTTGTGACAACTAAAACATGTGGCTGTATGTGATCAGTTATTACGTTGAAAGCAGCCTCATCCACTTCAATTAATGCAGTTTGGTGTTTGCTTATGCCGGAAATGTTAACTGAATCAATAAAAGTAGTGATTATGCCACTAACTAAGTTTGCTCCAGATTTATTTGTAATATAGTCAATATTATTTTCTTTGAGTATTTGTCCAATGATTCTTGTTGTTGTGGTTTTACCATTTGTTCCTGTAACCATTATAATTTTAAGATCCTTTGAAATGTTTTTTATGATTCCTGGATAAATTTTGCATGCAACTTTACCAGGAAGAGTAGTACCGCCCCGTCTTAGAAATCTTAATATAAAAACTAGTAATTTAGTAATTACAATGGTAAAAGTAAGTCTTAAATTCATCTATTACCCCTGCTTTATAATAATATATTTATATAACTTTAAAATTATAACATATCGAAGGGGAAGCTGCAATCAGGCATATTTTTCTGGGGTGCATATTATTTATATTTTTTATGTTGCGGCTTACCCTGCTATGTTATATACAAGTATTTCCCTAAAAAAACAATTGATACGTATTTTATGAAGTGATAAAATAAATATTATATTGAACTATTGTGCCAATAAAGTTTTACACTCAGGTGGATGTGAAATAGGTCCACGACCAATTGATATGCATATTAAAGCATTAAGAAAAATGGGTGTTAGGGTACACGATGCCCATCATGGGTTTTTATATTGCGAAGTTGAAAGGTTAAAGGGATGTGATATACAACTTGATTTTCCAAGCGTAGGAGCTACTGAGAATATAATGCTTGCAGGAGTTTTCTCAGAAGGGGAGACTATAATACGTCAAGCTGCAAAAGAGCCTGAGATAGTTGATCTTCAAAATTTCCTTAAAGCAATGGGGGCTAATGTATCCGGAGCAGGAACAAGTGTTATAAAAATTATTGGAACATCAAAAAAATTAAATAATGTAGAACATAAGGTTATATCCGACAGAATTGTTGCAGGCACATATTTGACAGCAGCAGGAATTACAGGCGGTGATCTTACATTAAAAAATGTTTCGGCAGAACATATAAATTCAGTTATATCTTATTTGAGAGACAGTGGTTGCCGTATTAATGTAAAAAAGAATTCATTACATATATATGGTCCTGCAAGACCTAAGGCAATAGATGTTATAAGGACTCTTCCTTATCCTGGTTTTCCAACTGATATGCAGTCCCAGTTTGTCTCAGTGCTATCTATAGCTAGAGGAACCAGCATAATTGTTGAAACAATATTTGATAATAGATATAAACATGTTGAAGAACTCCTTAGAATGGGGGCTGATATTAAACTAGAAGGCTCATTAGCTGTAATAAAGGGAGTAAAGAAACTTACTGGAGCAAATGTTTATGCAAGAGATTTAAGAGGTGGAGCAGCGTTGGTTGTAGCAGCACTTGCAGCTGAAGGTACAACTGTGATACATGGAACTAAGCATATAGACAGAGGATATGAAGATATTGAAGAAAAGTTTAAGAGTGTAGGAGCCTTAATAAAAAGAGAGAAATGAGGAACTATAAATTGAAAATACGAGAATTAACAATTGGAAAAGAACAATATGAAAGAAAGCTTAAAATAAAAAAAAAGAGAAGAAGAAAAATAATTAAAATTATTAAATTTTTTATTGGTATGATACTTTCGATAATGGCCTTAGTTGGAATTGCATTATCGCCTTTGTTTTATGTAAATAGCATTGAAGTTTATGGCAATAAGCATTATAATAACAGTGAAGTAGTTAATATGTCAAAAATAAGGTTAGGGGAAAATTGGTTTAGAGAATTAGGTTTTGAATTAAAGGGGATTTTGACTTTTAGATCAGTTGAGGCAGAAAATAATATATTAAAAGGATGTCCCTATGTAAAAGATGTTGATGTTAAAATGAGTTTTCCCCGACGAGTAAAAATTAATATTACAGAGAGAGAACCCTTTGTTTTGTTGCCATATATTAGTACAAGTCTTGTGGTAGATTACGATGGATATGTTTTAGATACTGTAAATGAATCTATTAAGAGTACTTTACCTGTAATAAGAGGACTTAATATAAGTCGATATGCGTTAGGACAGAGGTTGGAGTTAGAGGATTTTAAAGGATTCAATACATTTGTGGAAATTTATGATATTATAGATATGGTACAAAATGATATAAATAAAAAAAGATTAGATCAATATATCGTTTATATTGATGTTTCTGATGTGGAAAACATTATAATGTATGTTGATTCTAGAATAACTGTTAATTTGGGAAGTTATAGAGATTTGAGTGAATACAATATTGTGTTTTTAAAAGAAATGTTTTTTAATAGAATTGGCTCTGAAGAAAAAGGATATATTGATTTTACTACAGGAAATAATCCAACATTTATTCCTGAGTAAAAATATAATGAAAGGAAGATATGAATGATTCCACTTTTTGGCTTGATAATTGGGATAATACTTGGCATTTTTATCCCTTATGATATTCCACCTGAGTATTCAAGTTATGTAGCTATAGCAATACTTGCTGCACTTGATTCAGTTTTTGGAGGAATAGTTTCCACTCTTCAAAAGAAATTTGACATGAAAGTGTTCCTATCTGGCTTTTTTGGTAATGCACTACTGGCTGCAGGTTTGGCATATATTGGTGACAAACTGGGGATAGAAATATATTTAGCGGCAGTTTTTGCTTTTGGTAACAGATTATTTTTAAATTTTGCTATTATTCGAAGATTTCTATTGAATAAATACTCAAAAAAAGATAATATAATAAATAATAACAATGTATAAAGTATTATTATGATTATAATATAGATAGACAAGTAGAAACTAAAATATATGAGTATATTAATTTGCAAAATTTTATGGCTTATGTGTTCTTGATGAAAAAAGATGTAATAATTTAGGAGGCTTACATAAGTGGAACGAACAATATGTTGTGTAGATATTGGTACATCAAAGATTTGTGCTGTAGTAGCTAAAGTGAATAGGTCAGGAGACATAGAAGTGCTGGGCAAGTCAATGAAACCCTGTGATTGTGTAAAAAAGGGAGTAATTGTTGATATAGATGAAGCCTCAAGCATTATAAAGAGTTGTATTTCAGAAATTAGAGCAATAAAAAATGTTCAAATCAATTCTGCATATGTAAATATCATGGGTGCTCATGTTAGTATAATTTCCAACAGAAGTTCAGTTGATACATCTACCTCAAACCACGAAATTAGTCAAGAAGATATTGAAAGGGTTTTAAGTAGGGTTGAAGATTTAGAATTTCCAAAGGATCGTCAAATTATTGATGTAGTTCCTAGACAATATATTTTAGATGGTTGTGATGAAATAGTTGATCCTTTAGGAATGACAGGTATGAAGCTTGAGGTTGAAGCAGATATTATAGCAGGCAAGATTACTTCTGTTCAAAATATTATAAAAAGCATGAAAAAAGCAGATATGGAAGTTGAGGGTATTATTGTAGAATCTTTGGCTATCGGTGAATTGGCATTAACACCACAGGAAAAAGATATTGGTGTTGTTCTTATTGATATTGGAGGCGGGATAACAAATATTTCTGTATTTAAAAATAAAAAAATAGTGTTTTTTGACTCATTACCTGTGGGTGGGGATCATATATCAAATGATATATCAATTGGTCTTAGAATACCTTTTAATGAAGCAGAAAAGCTTAAAAGAGAATATGAACTGGCATTAACCTCTTTAATAAAAAACGACCATGAGATAACTGTTAATGATGTTAATGATAATAAAAAGAAGGATATTAAAGTATCAGAAGTAGTTGAAATAATAGAAGCAAGAGTTCATGAAATATTTTCTTTATGCAAAAATGTGCTTGATAAAAATCAAGTTTTAGATAGTTTTAATGGAAATGTTGTTTTAGCTGGTGGAGGAATTTCCTATGTTGACGGAAATATGCAGTTAGCATACGAAGTTTTTGAACTTCCAGCTAGAGTTGCCTACCATAAGATACCTGGAATTAGTAAACCGGAGTTTCTTACTTGTGTAGGTACTGTAAGGTATGTCGCTAGTAGATTGAAACTTAGTAAGAATGAAAGTGAAACAGAAAACAAAGTATCTAATAAATCAAGACCTAAGTTTGCTTTTCTGAAAAAAATATACAAGTTTTTTACTGGATTGTTTTAGTGACAAAGTTCTTTTTTTCAATATACTTATTTTAATTTTTAGATTATAATAATTATTATATAATGTTATCATAAAATTAGTCGATATATATA
Organism: Acetivibrio alkalicellulosi; assembly: GCA_008125075.1. Taxonomy (GTDB): domain Bacteria; phylum Bacillota; class Clostridia; order Acetivibrionales; family Acetivibrionaceae; genus Herbivorax; species Herbivorax alkalicellulosi. The sequence goes on from VLTH01000003.1 coordinate 625,331, forward strand.
GTTGATAAAGGTTGTTAAAAAAAGACTATTTTTAAGTACAATTTAACCACTTGGATATATATTATATGGTAATAAGACAAAAAATTTATGAATTTTAAAATACGTTCTTGCGTTAACTTCAATAATAATATATCATTTAATATTGAGGGAATATATGTAACGTATTAATAGACATTCATGAGCAAAAAGCTATCAACATTGTATGAAAAGTATAATGGGAATGAATGTCTATGCACACGTGACTGTATGACAAGAAAATAAATGGCACGTGCATAAAACCAAAAGCTACTATACTAAAAAAGCATTTTCGGTATAGTGATGAATATTAATTGTAGATTTGTATAAAGCAGTATTAGTGTAGTCATTACAAATGAAAAGAAGGGGGACTTAAATTGCTGGAGTTTGATGTTGATATGGAACAATTTGCCCAGATAAGAGTAATAGGTGTTGGTGGTGGTGGAAATAATGCAGTTAACAGAATGATAACTGCAGGTCTTCGTGGAGTAGAGTTCGTATCTGTAAATACTGATAAGCAAGCTTTATTTTTATCAAAAGCAAATACCAAAATTCAAATTGGAGACAAGTTAACAAAAGGCCTTGGAGCAGGAGCAAATCCTGAAATTGGAGAAAAGGCTGCTAATGAGAGTAGGGATGAAATTGCTCAGACAATAAAGGGCGCAGATATGGTTTTTGTAACTGCTGGTATGGGTGGTGGAACAGGAACTGGAGCAGCTCCTGTTGTTGCTCAAATAGCAAAGGAAATGGGAATTTTAACTGTAGGTGTTGTAACTAAACCTTTTATGTTTGAAGGAAGAAAAAGAATGCAGCATGCTGAAAGAGGTGTAGAAACACTTAAAAACACTGTTGATACACTGGTTACCATTCCAAATGACAGACTATTACAGGTAGCAGAAAAGAAAACTTCCATTGTAGATGCATTTAGAATTGCAGATGACGTATTAAGACAGGGTGTACAGGGTATATCCGACTTAATTGCTGTTCCTGGATTAGTAAACTTAGACTTTGCAGATGTTAAAACTATTATGTTAGATACTGGACTTGCCCACATGGGAATAGGAAGGGCATCAGGTGAGAGTAGGGCAGAGGAAGCTGCAAGGCAGGCTATTCAAAGTCCTCTTTTAGAAACATCTATTGATGGAGCTAGAGGGGTGCTTTTAAATATTACTGGAGGTCCTGATTTAGGACTGTTTGAAGTAAATACTGCCGCTGAACTGGTTCAAAAGTCAGCTGATCCTGATGCAAATATAATCTTTGGTGCTGTTATTGACGAAAACTTAAAAGATGAAATATTGATTACTGTAATTGCAACAGGTTTTGACAGAGTACCTGCTAAGAAGAAGGTTGAAAAGGTAATATCAACATCAGCTTCAGAGGTGAAATCTCAGCCTGTTAAAGAGGAAAGGGTTGCAGTTGAGGAAGAATCTGATGAGTTAGAAATACCAACATTTTTAAGAAGAAATAGATTTAAGTAAGTTTAAGAAGATATAAGTCTTAGTTATATACTAAGTAAAACAGGGGGCTTTAGTCCTCTGTTTTGAGTGTTTTTTTCTAGATTACTAATTCTACATTCGTAAGGTGAAGTTTATCTTATAATCTTACGTTGGAGCACATTCTATCCATGAAGCCTCTAAGTTTAGTTTTAGCTAAATCATTTCACTACAGGTACTCTTTAGCAGTTTACAAAAACACAAGATTAATAAGTAATTATTGTGTTTTTTTTGTATAACTTTTTTGTCACACATTTTTTTTTTCTACAGTTCAGTTTGACAAAAAAAAAAGATTTTTCAATGTATAATAATAATAAAAATACATGCTTTTGCATATAAGTTATTAGAGTACTATCTTAGGAACGCTGAAAATATAACTTACAATGGTCCCGTGAAAGTTATATTTCAGACATTCCTTAATATATAATAAAAATTTTTACAGTCATTTATAGGTTATTTCAGGGAGGTCCTAAATGGAAATATACATTGATATATTGATATTACAAAACATTGTTATGAATTATTTAATTTTATTAATGACTGTTAAATTATCAAAAATGCATATATCTAGTTTTCGGATATTTTTAGGTTCATTAATTGGTGCATTATATGTAGTTTTTTTATTATTGTTCCCCGATATAGAAGTATATTATACCACTGCTGCTAAAGTAGCGTTATCTTTTTTAATTGTTGCAGTAACTTTTTATCCACCCAAAATAATTACATTTATAAGAATACTGGCTATATTTTACATATCGACTTTTGTATTTGCAGGAGCTGCATTTACATTCCTTTATCTAAATAAAACTGGTGGATTAGTTCAAAATGGAATAGTATATGTTTTTTGGGAATCTAAATGGACGGTTTTGTTTTTTTCAGTTATAACAGTATACATAATTGTAAAAATATTCTGGGATCTAATCCAAGATAGGATTCTAAAGGACAATCTACTTATACCAATTAAAATTACATTTGAGAATGGGACAATAGATTTATTTGCATTGGTTGATACAGGTAATTCTCTCTATGATCCGTTGACTAATGTACCTGTTATAGTTGTTGAATTTAAGGCAGTAAGACATATACTTCCTTTAGATATTCAAAAGATTTTTGAACAATCTAAAGAGGATGATTTAATATGTGTCACAAGAGTAATATCTGATTCAAAATGGTTTTCACGGTTTAGACTTATTCCGTATACATCTTTAGGTAAGGAGAATGGAATGTTAATAGGTTTTAAACCTGATTATATTGAGATAGGGGACAATACGGATAAGAAGGGGGTATCGAATGTGATTATAGGAATATATAATAGAGCTTTGTCAAAAAATAATAATTATAATGCACTTCTTAGCCCTGAACTAATGTAAGGAGTATTTAGTAATGGCTAAGAAATAACATCCAATCCTCATCGCCCAAAACCCGTTAAAACATCGGGATTTTGTACTTGAGAATATGAAGTTATTTCTAAGGCGTTCCTTATTAGTAAGTTTGCTATTCGTAAGAATACTTTTTAAGAATAGCACCTTTGATTTTATGCGCGTGCAACTTGTCTGCTGTCGCAAACATGCACATGGGCAGAGACATTCATTCGCACTATACTTTTCATCTTATATTGATGAGCTTTTATGCTCGTATATGTCTATTTATTATAAAGGTAGAAGGGAGAATATTAATAATGTATTTTTTAAAAAAACTAAAGCTATATGCAATAATTAAGTATATCGATGTTCTTAATAAGCTCAAGATATATAAAAAATATCCCATTTATTATATTGGAGGAAGTGAAGCTTTACCGCCACCACTTAGTAATGATGAAGAGAGTTATCTTATAAATAAACTTGAAAAAAGTGACTATGGAGTAAAAACCATTTTGATCGAAAGGAATTTAAGATTGGTTGTGTATATTGCCAGGAAATTTGAGAATACAGGGGTTGGAGTAGAGGATTTAATTTCCATTGGTACTATAGGCCTTATTAAAGCAATAAATACTTTTAATCCAGGGAAGAATATTAAACTTGCTACATATGCATCACGATGTATTGAAAATGAAATTTTAATGTATTTAAGGCGAAATAATAAAATGAAGACGGAGATATCAATAGACGAACCTCTAAATATTGATTGGGATGGAAATGAATTACTTTTATCTGATATTTTAGGTACAGATAATGATTTAATTTATAGGAGTATTGAGGATGAGGTAGATAAAGAACTATTAGAAATTGCAATGAGAAAATTGTCTATGAGAGAAAAGAAAATAATGGAACTTAGATTTGGTCTTGCTAATGGAGGTATAGAAAAAACTCAAAAGGAAGTAGCTGATATGCTTGGAATATCACAATCATACATATCAAGGCTTGAAAAAAAGATTATAAGCAGGCTAAAAAAAGAAATTAGCAGAATGATTTAGTAAATGGCACGTGCATAATATCAAATGTAAAATATATTTGTATAGGCATAAAATACCATAAAAATATGAGAGTAGTAGTTCCAATTAGTACAGGGTTTGTCAAGGTGTTTGAGCAAAATTTTATGGGTTATTTTACAGTATAAAAATATGCTCTATGGCAATAATGATACTGACTTAAGGAATGTCTGAAATATTCTTTTTGCTTTTCGCTAGGACTTTTTTGCATCAAATAAGGGATGCAGTGAAATAGTAGTGGAAGATATAATTTCAGCTTTCCTAAATACATTGCCGGGAGGTTTTTATGCTAATCAATAAAGTTGAAATATGTGGTGTTAATACATCTAAACTGCCAGTACTATCTAATGAACAAAAAAAGGTTCTCTTTGAAAGAATGCATAAAGGAGATACCACGGCAAGAGAGGAATTTATTAGAGGGAATTTAAGGCTTGTACTAAGTGTTATTCAGAGATTTAACAATAGGGGAGAATATGTTGATGACCTTTTTCAAGTGGGTTGCATAGGTTTGATTAAGGCAATTGATAATTTTGATGTTTCTCAAAATGTTAAATTCTCTACTTATGCCGTTCCAATGATAATAGGTGAAATAAGACGATACTTACGTGACAATAACTCTATTCGTGTTAGCAGGTCATTAAGAGATATTGCATATAAGGCATTGCAGGCAAAAGAAAGGCTAACTAACGTAAACTCAAAAGAGCCAACAATAGACGATATTTCAAAGGAGCTTGCTATTCCAAAAGAAGATATTGTTTTTGCTCTCGATGCAATACAAGACCCTATTTCATTATTTGAATCGGTATATCATGACGGTGGAGATGCAATATATGTTATGGATCAGGTAAAAGATGAAAAAAATCATGATGAAAATTGGCTAGAAGGTATTGCTCTAAATGAAGCATTGAGAAAACTAAATGAAAGGGAAAAACTTATACTTAATCTTAGATTCTTTGATGGAAGAACTCAGATGGAAGTTGCAGAGGAAATAGGGATTTCCCAGGCACAGGTATCCCGGCTAGAAAAAACTGCATTAATGCACATGAGAAAGTATATATAATTATAAAGGTAGATATTTTTTATTTGGGGTGTTAATATGAATAGGACATCAGATTTTAGGCAAAAGGAAGTAATTAATGTTAGTGATGGGAAAAGACTTGGATTTGTATGTGATGTGGAGATAGATTTAGAAAGTGGAAGGTTAAAATCCATTGTAATTCCTGGAGGAAACAGATTGTTTGGGATTTTTGGAAAAGATGAAGAGTATGTTATAACTTGGGACAGAATAAAGAAAATTGGTGAAGACATAATTTTAGTAGATATAGATGATAAAAAAAAGCGAAATTTCTAACTAAAATAGATTAACATCTATTCTGAAAATACTTTTTAAAATAGAACCTTTGATTTTATGCGTGTGCCATTTGTTTCCTTCGCAAACAGGCACATGCCCAGAGAAATCATTGCTTATACTTATATAAATTTTGCAGTATAATTAGTTTAAGAGAAAAAAGTGTGTAAAAACAAACTTTTATACGTTAATTATATATAAATAAAAGGATATAGTGTATAGTGTGTAGTATAAGTTATATAGGTATTTAATTAATGTTTATGTAAAATTTTATATTGTATTTTGGAGGAAGTTTATGAAATGTCCATATTGTGGCTTTGAAGAGGACAAGGTAATTGATTCAAGGCCAACAGATGAAGGTTCTGCTATAAGAAGACGAAGAGAGTGCTGTAAATGCCAAAAGAGATTTACCACTTATGAAAAAGTGGAAAGTCTACCTCTTATGGTTATTAAAAAGGATAAGACAAGGCAGGTTTTTAACAGGGAAAAATTATTGACAGGCCTTCTAAGAGCGTGTGAGAAAAGACCTGTATCAGTAAATGATTTAGAGCAATTGGTAGAAGGCATAGAAAGCCAAGTATATAACTCTTTACAAAGAGAAGTAACTTCAAAGGCAATTGGTGAAATGGTAATGTCAAAACTTAAGAATTTAGACGAAGTTGCATACGTAAGATTTGCATCGGTATATAGACAGTTTAAAGACATAAATACATTTATGGATGAGCTCCACAAGCTGCTAAAAGAAAAATAGGATACCATTATGTAAACCAAGATAAATTTTGTACTGACAAGCAGTAGGGATTATGGTATAATAGATATAAAATATACCATAACGAGGTGCAAAGGATGAAAAAAATTATTTGTGGTTTAATTGCAGGTGTTATTTTAAGTACTTCTATTTTAGCATTAGCAGCAGCTAATCAGTGGGTAGCTTTAAGCCCAACCTTTCAGGTTTTTGTAAGAGGAAGTCTGTTTCAACCTACTGATCCTGTTGTAGTTGTTGAAGGTAGGACATATTTACCATTAAGAGCTATGGGTGATGCTTTAGGAGTTCCTGTAGAATGGAATGCAGAGAAAAGACAGGTTGAAGTTGATATGACAGGTGGAAGTACACCAACACCTCCAAAAGTTGAGCATGTTTTATCAGCAAAAGGTGCAGTTGTAACAAGTGAATTTATACAAGCAAAACCAGGAGAAACTGTTGAGGTACCTGTAATGATGTCTAACGTTCCTTCAAGAGGTATAAATGGTCTTTATTTAAGGTTATTATATGACAATAATTTAATTGATGTTACAAATATAAAACCTGGGGACATAATAAATGACCCTGATAAAGATTTTGCTTATAACGTTGCTGAGAACACTGGAACAATTGTGATTTTATATACAGAAGACAGCCAAACAGGTAAAGGAATGATTGATACTGATGGAGTATTTATGACGTTAGAAGTTAAGGTGAAAGATAACGCTCTTTCAGGAACTGACAGTGTTTATGCAGCAATAAGCGTGGACAGTAGTTCAGTTAGTGATTTTGATTTAAAAGAAATTGAAACTGCTTTTTCACTTAGAGGAGTAAAAATAACAAAATAAAATACATAATGAGCAAAAAAAGAGCCTTAAATCAGGCTCTTTTTTTATCCTTTTATTTAATGCATTTTTTTTAAAAACAAATGTAAAGTATAAGTTAAACTTTTCCGAAACTAGTCATATAGTATTTTCTTCTAACGAGGTGAAATATGCTTTCTAAAATTAAAAGTTTAGGCCTTATGGGCATCGATGGCTGTATTGTATTAGTTGAAACAGATATTTCAAAGGGACTTCCTTCTTTTGATATGGTTGGATTAGGTGATACTGCTGTCAAAGAATCTAAGGAGCGGGTAAGGGCAGCAATTAAAAATGCCGACTTGGATTTTCCTATTAAGAGGATTACAATAAATCTAGCACCTGCCGACAAGAAAAAAGAAGGCTCAGCTTTTGATCTTCCTATAGCACTAGGAATACTTGCAGCTACAGAGCAAGTTAACATAAAAGACATTGAAAATTATGGGTTTTTAGGGGAACTATCTTTAGATGGTGAAATAAAGCCTGTTAAAGGAATATTGCCGATGGTTATAAGTGCAAGGGAAAATGGCCTTAAAAGCATTATTTTACCTTTAGAAAATGCAGATGAAGCAGCTGTAGTAAATGGTTTAAATATTCTTCCAGCAGGAAGTATTAAAGATGTGGTTAATCATTTAAATGGGCTTAAAAAAATAAATAAATATTCTGTAGATATAGATAATATATTTAGAAATAATATTTCCTATGATGTAGATTTTTCAGATGTCAAGGGACAAGAAACTGTAAAGAGGGCTCTTGAAGTTGCAGCTTCTGGTGCCCATAATTGCGTTATGATCGGAAGCCCAGGTTGTGGTAAAACAATGATTGCTAGAAGACTTCCCACAATTCTACCTTCCATGACTTTTGAAGAAGCTTTAGAAGTAACGAAAATTCATAGTATTGCAGGTACACTTGCCACCAATACTTCTTTAATAACACAAAGGCCCTTTCGTGCTCCACATCACACCATCTCAAATGTGAGTCTTGTGGGCGGTGGGCGACATCCGAAGCCAGGAGAAATAAGCCTTGCCCACTATGGTGTCTTATTTTTAGATGAGCTTCCCGAGTTTAATCGAAGTGCATTAGAAGTACTAAGACAACCACTAGAAGATGGAGTTGTTACAATCTCAAGAATAAATGCAACATTAACTTATCCTGCTAGAACAACTCTTATATGTGCGGCAAATCCTTGTAAGTGTGGTAATTACCTTGATCATTCAAAGGAATGTACATGTACACCAAAGCAGATTGGACAGTACCTTAGTAAGCTATCAGGGCCATTATTAGACAGGATAGATTTGCACATAGAAGTATCCTCTATACAATATAAAGATCTTGATAGCAAGAAAGAAGAAGAAAAATCAAGTGATGTGAGAGAACGTGTAAACAGGACAAGAAAGATTCAGCAGGAAAGATATAAAGGCATGAATATATACTCTAATGCAGAACTTTCACCTGCTATGATTAAGAAATATTGTAAATTGGATGTTCAATGTAAAAATATACTAGAAAATGCATTTGAAAGATTGGGTCTAAGTGCTAGAGCTCATGGAAGGATACTAAAAGTAGCTCGAACAATAGCAGACATGGAAGAGTGTCAAGATATAAAAACTCATCATTTACTTGAGGCTATACAGTACAGAAGTCTTGACAGAAAAATCTGGAGTGGACAATAAGCATTTTATTTTTATACTTGACTATGATGTAAATACATGATAAATTGATTGCGGTGACAAAGAATAGCATATTTTTATATTCTTTTGCAAAAAGGAGTGCTGTAATGGTTGATAATAAGCAGTATTGGGTATGGCTAAGTTCACTTCCTGGTATTGGTGCTGTCAAGTCAAAGGCCTTGTTAAATCATTTTGAAGATCCATATAATATATGGAATGCAAAAGAGAATGAATTAAATAAACTGCCTTTTCTTACCAGTAAAGATGTTGGTAATTTAATAAACATAAAAATTAAGGAAAGTGCAAAAATACATTTAGACAATATATTTAAAAATAATATAAAGATTTTAACAATTAATGATGAACTATATCCGTATTATCTTAAAAATATATATGACCCACCTAGTGTGCTTTATGTAAAAGGTGATATAAGGATAAATGATAAATATATAGCTGTTGTTGGATCAAGAAAAGCAACTTCTTATGGACTTAGTATGGCTCACACTATATCTTGTGAACTGTCACGATATGGTATCACTGTTGTAAGCGGAATGGCAAGGGGAATAGACTCTTATGCTCATAAAGGAATATTGAGTGTGGGAGGAAGGACTATAGCTGTTTTGGGATGTGGACTAGACATTGTTTACCCAAATGAGAACAAAAAACTTATGGATTCTATTATAGAAAATGGAGCTTGTGTATCGGAATACTTACCTGGAATAGCTCCATTAGCCAATAATTTTCCAGCACGTAATAGGATTATAAGTGGAATATCTTTAGGGGTAATAGTTATAGAAGCTGGTGAACGCAGTGGATCACTTATTACCGCAAACTTTGCTTTAGATCAAGGAAGAGAAGTTTTTGCTCTTCCGGGAAATGTTTGCAGCATAAATAGTACAGGAACAAATAGACTAATTAAAGAAGGGGCAAAAATGGTAACGGGTATTGAAGATATTCTAGAAGAGATCAATATAAGTTTTAGCAATGAAAATATGGAAAACTTTTTTACTGGAAGTTTTGCAAATGATAAACTTTTTAAAGATCTTGATAAAGAAGAAATAAAAATAGCTTCATGCCTTAAGACAGAACCTCTTCATATAGATAATATTTCAAAAAAGACAGGTTTTAGCATTCAACTTGTTAGCTCTGTACTAATTATGTTGGAGTTAAAAGGGATAGTTGAACAACTTCCCGGAAAGATATACAAATTAAAGTATTAAATAATTATTTGCATAATGACAATATATAATATTATAATATTATATTGTTAACTGATAATTTTAACTGGAGGAAAAAAATGGCGGAAAAATTAGTTATTGTTGAGTCTCCTGCAAAGGCCAACACTATTGGCAAGTTTTTAGGAAAGGACTATAAAATTGTTGCATCTGTGGGTCATGTGAGAGACCTTCCTAAGAGTCAGATAGGAATTGATTTAGAAAATCATTTTGAGCCTAAGTACATTACTATAAGAGGAAAGGGCGATGTTATTTCTAAGCTGAAAAAGGAAGCTAAAAATGCAAAAAAGATATATCTTGCTACTGACCCTGACCGTGAAGGAGAAGCAATATCATGGCATTTAGCATATTTGCTTAAACTAAATGAGGGTGAAAAATGCAGAGTAACTTTTAATGAAATAACAAAAAATGCTGTTAAAAATGCAATAAAAGCTCCAAGACAAATTGATATGGCTCTAGTAGATGCTCAACAGGCAAGAAGAATTTTAGATAGGATAGTAGGTTATAAAATAAGTCCTATTTTGTGGAGAAAGGTTAAAAAGGGACTAAGCGCGGGAAGAGTTCAGTCAGTAGCTTCAAGGCTTATTTGTGACAGAGAGGAAGAAATAGAAATCTTTGTACCAGACGAGTATTGGACAATTACTGCCATACTTAATAAAACACAAAACAAATCCAATATTAATGCTAAATTTTATGGAACTGATGGCAAAAAGTTAGAACTAAAAAATGAAGAACAAGTTAATAAGATATTAGAAGAACTAAAAAAGGAAAAATTTATAGTTGATAAAATAAAAAAGAGTGAGAAAAAGAAATCACCCTCTGCTCCATTTATAACAAGTACAATGCAGCAGGAAGCTTCCAGAAAACTTGGGTTTTCCACCAAAAAAACAATGATTGTAGCTCAACAGCTATATGAGGGAATTGAAATAAAAGGTGTTGGTACAATGGGTCTTGTTACTTATATTCGTACAGACTCTACTAGAGTTTCTGATGAGGCTTATAAGGATACTGAAAGCTATATAAAGGGTAAATATGGAGAAAAGTTTCTTCCTGAAGCAAAGAGAGTTTATAAAAACAAATCAGCATCACAGGATGCACATGAGTGTATCAGACCTACTGATGTTAATATTCAACCAGATGATATAAAAGCATCATTATCAAGGGAACAATATAAGTTATATAAGCTTGTTTGGGGAAGATTTGTTTCAAGCCAAATGGCTTCAGCTATTTATGATACTATAAGTGCAGATATTTTTGCAGGTAGGCATATATTCAAAGCAAAAGGTTCAACTATTAAGTTCCAGGGTTTTATGGTACTCTATCAGGAAGGCAAGGACGATGAAAGCGAAGAAGAAGAACTAGTGTTACCTGAATTGACAGAGAAGGAAGAGTTAAAACAAAAAGGTATTGATCCAAAGCAACATTTTACTCAACCTCCTCCAAGATACACAGAGGCAACTTTAGTTAAAGCTTTAGAAGAAAGAGGAATAGGTAGACCAAGTACGTATGCACCGACAATTTCCACAATTTTGTCCAGAGGCTATATAGTAAAAGAAGGAAAGTCCTTAATGCCTACTGAGTTAGGGAGAATAGTAACAGATATAATGAAGAATTATTTTCATGATATTGTTGATATAGAATTTACCGTTCAGATGGAAAAAAAGTTAGATGATATAGAAGAAGGGGATAAAAAGTGGGAAGAGATTATAGAGAACTTTTATACCCAGTTCGTGGATGTATTAAAGGATGCAGAAGAAAAAATAGGTAATGTTGAAATTCCAGATGAAGTAACTGATGAAATATGTGAAAAATGTGGTAGGAATATGGTTATAAAGATGGGAAGATACGGAAAGTTTCTTGCCTGTCCAGGTTTTCCAGAATGCAGAAATGCAAGGCCTATTCTTGATGATGCTGGTGTGTTATGTCCTAAGTGTAGTGGTAAGGTATATATTAAAAAGACAAAAAAGGGCAGACAGTATTTAGGATGTGAAAACAATCCTACATGTGATTTTATGACATGGGATAAACCTTCTAAAGAAAAGTGTCCTAACTGTGGTAACTTTTTAACTAAGAAATATTCTGGGAAAAAGGCTCAACTAAAATGTAGTAGTGAAAGTTGTGATTTTAGTAAGATCGGTGAAAATGAAGAAGATAAAGAACAGTAAAATAAAGGACTGGATATTAAAATGAATGATTTTATAAATGTTATAGGTGCGGGACTTGCAGGGTGCGAAGCTTCATGGCAGATCGCAAAAAGAGGCATAAAGGTGAAGCTTTATGAGATGAAGCCAGTATCCTTTTCACCAGCACACCATTTAGATACTTTTGCAGAGCTTGTGTGCAGTAATTCTTTTCGTTCTGACCAACTAGAAAATGCTGTTGGTTTATTAAAGGAAGAAATGAGGCTTTTAGACTCCTTAATTATTAAATGCGCAGATGAAACAAGAGTTCCAGCAGGTGGAGCATTGGCAGTAGATAGGGAGAAATTCTCAAAGCTTGTTACAGATTGTATAAAAGCAAATGATAATATTGAGATAGTAACTGAAGAAGTAACGGATATTCCAAAAGAGGGAATTACTGTAGTGGCCTCGGGACCTTTAACGTCAGAGTTATTGTCAGAAAGTATAGGTCAACTAATAGGTGAGCAGTATCTTCATTTTTTTGATGCAGCAGCTCCAATTGTTACATTCGAATCTATTGATATGACTAAAGCTTTTAGAGCTGCTCGTTACGATAGAGGAACAAAGGATTATATAAATTGTCCTATGACAAAAGAAGAGTATGAGAACTTTTGGAATGAACTTACTAATGCCCAGTTGGCAGATGTAAAAGACTTTGAAAAAGAGGTAGTATTTGAAGGGTGTATGCCAGTTGAGACAATGGCTAAAAGGGGTATTGATACTTTGAGATTTGGACCTTTAAAGCCTGTTGGATTAATTGATCCTGCTTTAGGTAAGGAAGCATATGCAGTTGTTCAACTTAGACAGGATAATGAGGAAGGAACCCTATATAACATGGTAGGGTTTCAGACACGTTTAAAGTGGCCAGAGCAAAAGAGAGTGTTAAGAATGATACCTGGCCTTGAAAATGCTGAGTTTGTAAGATACGGAGTAATGCATAGAAATACCTTTTTAAATTCACCAAAGCTTATAAATTCTGACTACTCACTTATAAAAAGTCCAAATATATATTTTGCAGGACAGATAACAGGTGTGGAAGGTTATGTTGAATCTGCATCTTCAGGTATGTTGGCGGGAATAAATAGTGCTATGGACTTCTTAGGAAAGGAAAGAATTACTTTTCCTAAAATCACAGCAATTGGGGCACTGAGTAATTATATATCAGACAAAAATATTAAAAATTTTCAACCAATGAATGTAAACTTTGGTCTTATGGATAGTTTGAATGCTAAGATAAAAGATAAGAGGAAAAGATATTATGAGATCTCCATGAGGTCACTTGAATTTATAAAAAGTGAAATAAAGGGATGTTTTTAAAAACAGTCTCTTTTTTTTATCTATTATTATATTAGTTGGAAACAAGCGAATTCGTATCTTATTCTAAGAGGATGATGCTTAAAAACTAATAAAGTTTAATTAAGTTATAAATGCAAGCGGGATTGTGTGTTTTCCTTTGTTTTTTTAATTTTTTTAATTTTTTAATAAGTATGGTTGTAATTTAAAAAGAATTATGTTAATATCATAATAAGGTGTTCATATAACGCTTATATTAAGCAGATCTTATTGGTTCTTTTGGCAAAAAGTTGGAATGGTTAAAAAATAAATTTAAGCTTTTTTACTTGAGATTATTTTTTAGCTATTCTTGGTTTTTTCAAATTAATACATTCAAATTTACAAATTTTATTTTACTGATTCTTTTTCTATTGATTTTTTGAAAGAAAAAAATTAAATATGCCGAAATTTATTATGTAAAGAAAAGTTGATATTTAATCGAAGCTAATTTTTAGTAAACCTTTAATTTGTAGGAGGTGTGTTCGATGCTTGAAAGAATCCTATATCGCACTATGCCTTTAGAGAAATCTCTAGATGCTGTTTTACTTAGAAATGAAGCTATATCTCAAAACATTTCCAATATTGATACGCCTAATTACAAAAGAAAAACCGTAGCTTTTGAGGAGTATCTTAATGATGCCTTGGGAAATAGTGGAATAAGAGGAACAAAAACTGACAGTAGACATATACCTATTGGTAAAAGGAACTTTGATGATGTAAACATTAAAATAACTGAAGACGGAAGAGCTCTTGAAATGAGACTTGATGGAAATAATGTTGATATTGAAAGTGAGATGGCACAAATGGCAAAAAACTCAATTAAGTATGATGTTTTGGTTCAAAGAATAAATGGTAGTTTTCAAAGAATTAAATCTGTAATAAGTGAAGGGAGAAGATGATAGATGGGATATTTTAGTTCTCTTGATATAGGTGCTTCTGGACTCACAGCTCAAAGGCTTAGAATGGATACAATTTCACAAAACATTGCAAATGCAAATACTACAAGAACTCAAAATGGTCAGCCCTACAGGAGAAAAACAGTTATATTTGAAGAAAAAACTCCTGGAACTACTTTTTCTGATTATTTAGATGCAAGTAAAGCGGGAAAAGGTGTAAGAGTTGTTCGTATTGTAGAGGACATGACTCCATTTAGGAGACAGTATGATCCAGCCCATCCCGATTCTGATGAAGATGGATATGTATTAATGCCAAATATTGATGTTATTACTGAAATGGTTAATATGATATCTGCTACAAGGGCATATGAGGCAAATGTTACCGCAATAAATACCTCAAAAAGCATGGCAATGAAGGCACTTGAAATAGGAAGGTAAGGGGGGTTTTTAGGTGGATATTAAAATTACTAATACAATTGGAAGAGAATTTGGTTCTGTTTCAGGTACAAGTCTTATTGGAAACAAAAGAGATAATAACATAATTGGCAATTTTGGAGAGTATTTAAATAATGCCATAAAAAGGGTAGATGAGCTGGAAAAAGACTCTAGAACAATAACAGAGGATTTTGCAGCAGGAAGGACAGATAACATTCATCAGGTTATGATAGCAGCTCAAAAATCTGAAATTGCTCTTCAATTTACCATGCAAATTAGAAATAAAATAATGGATGCTTATAATGAAATTATGAGAATGCAAATATAGTAACTTTCATAAAGTAAGGATTAGTTTAAATATTGCTTTTACTTTTCACTGACCTATTTGGCATCAATTAAAATCTCGGGGTGTCGAGTACCTTAGATTTTAAGCCTTTCATTTGTTCTAAGACTTTTAAAAAGGCCTGTAGTGGAAGGTATATTTTCAACAATCCTAATTATACAAAAGGGGGTATTTTATGCCCGAAATAATAACTAAAATACAAAATCAGCTTAATGATTTATGGAAAAACCTTGACAAGTCACAAAAGAATAGGATTTACATAATTTCAGCCATTCTTATGGTAGTAATTACTGTGGGTATTATTTTGCTTACAAGAACCACATATGTTCCTCTTATGACAATTGATGACCCAAGAGATGCTTCCGAGATTGAGAGAGTTTTAAATGATAGAAATATAAAGTATAGACATGGGGATAGAGGAAGGATTTTAGTCGACTCAAGGGATAAAAACAAGGCAGAATTTGCAGTGGCCTCATCAGGATTAAATATAAGTGGAATGACTTTTGAAGATGCATGGAGTCTTCTTAGTATAAGCTCTACTGAAAGTGACAAAAAACACTTGTGGCAAAATTTTAAAAAAAATAGTTTGGTAGCAAAACTTAAAATGTTTGATAATGTTAGAGATGCTGATGTAGACCTGGCCTTACCAGAGGAATCTATGTTTTTTTCTGGAAGTTCAGTCAGGGAAGCAACGGCATTTGTTAGAATCACACCAAGAGGAGAAATCACTTCAGAGCAGGTAAATGGAATAGTTCAAGTAGTTGCATCTTCAATTGAAGGCTTAAATCCTAAAAATGTTACAGTTGTAGACAATAATTTTAATATTTTGAATTCTGATATGGCAGGTGCAATGAATGTGCCTTCAAGTCAGTATAAACTTACCCTTAAGGTTAAAGAAGACTTAGAAAGAAACATTAAAATGTTATATGCAGGAAGATCAAATAACTACGACTTTATAAGTGTTGTTGCAAACCCTGTCTTAGATTTTGATCAGGTTACAACTAAAAGAAATGAGGTTGCAAAACCTACTGACTTAGATGAAGCTATTGTAAGTAGTCAAACTACTAAAGAGACATTAGAAAATATTGGGCCGGGAAATCTTGCTCCAGGTATGGATGCAAATCCTGGAGTTGGAGAAATACCTGAGTATCCAATGGGCGGGGGAGAAAATTCTTCTTATGAAAAAAAGAGTGAAATAATAAATAGAGTTTTTACTGAGATTTTGACACAGGAAGAAAGGGCTATTGGCACCTTAAATCCAGAGAGATCTTCAATGACAGTTGCACTGTGGTATGGTCAAAGAGTTACTGATGACTCTAATATAACTCCGGAATTTATAGATCAATTAAGAGCAGACGTAAGTACAGCTACAGGAATTCCAGCAGCAAGAATATCAGTAAGTAAATATCCTTTAGCTCCTATAGAAGAAATTATAGAACCTTTAAGTGAAAGAATAAAAAGATTTGTGGACACTTATGGTTTCTTTATAATAATGATTTTACTTATCATATCTTTGATGATTGCTGTAATGGTAAAGAAAAAAGAGCAGGAAGAGACAGTACCCGAACTTGCTACAGCAGGGGGGCCTTCTATTGCTATGGCTGAAATAGAAAATGAAATACAAGAAATTGATATGGAAGAACGTTCAGAAGTTAAGAAACAGATTGAAAAATTTGTTAAGGAAAAACCAGAGGCAGTTGCAAGTTTACTTAGAAACTGGCTTTCAGACGATTGGGATTGAAAATGTAGAAAAAAACTAGAGTTTGGGGGTATCATATTGTGACTCGTGGTGGAGGATTTAAGTCAGATTTAACAGGTAAAGAAAAAGCTGCAATGTTACTTATTGCCCTTGGACCTGAAAAATCTGCAGAAATATTTAAGCATCTTAAGGAAGAAGAAATAGAACAGCTTACCCTTGAAATTGCCAATATAAGGACAGTATCTCCAGAAGATAAAGAAAAGGTATTAGAGGAGTTTTATCAGATTTGTCTTGCTCAAGAATACATTGCAGAAGGTGGAATAGGCTATGCAAAGGAAATACTTGAAAAAGCTCTTGGTACCCAGAAAGCACTTGACATTTTAAATAAGCTTACAGTATCTCTTCAAGTAAGACCTTTTGATTTTGTAAGGAAAGCAGATCCATCCCAGCTACTAAATTTTATTCAAAATGAGCATCCTCAAACAATTGCTTTAATTTTGGCATATTTAAAACCCGGGCAATCATCTGCGGTGCTATCGGCACTTCCACAAGAGAAACAGGCAGATGTTGCAAGGAGAATTGCCATAATGGATAGAACATCTCCTGAAGTTATAAAGGAAGTGGAAAGAGTGCTTGAAAAGAAGCTTTCAGCACTTGTTACAGAAGATTTTACTGCAGCAGGAGGAGTGCAGTCAATTGTAGATATACTAAACAATGTGGACAGAGGAACAGAAAAGCATATAATGGAAACGCTAGAAATAGAAGATACAGATCTTGCAGAAGAAATCAAAAAGAGAATGTTTGTGTTTGAAGATATACTTAGTCTTGATAATCGTTCAATTCAAAGGTTCTTACGGGAAGTTGAGAATAATCAGATTGCTACTGCATTAAAAGGTGTGTCAGAAGAAGTTCAAAATAAGATATTTTCTAACATGTCTAAACGTATGGCAGAGATGGTAAAAGAGGACATAGAGTTTATGGGGCCTGTGAGACTTAAAGATGTTGAGGAATCACAGCAAAAGGTGGTTAACATTATAAGGAAACTTGAAGATGCTGGTGAAATAGTAATTTCCAGAGGCGGGGGAGATGAAATAATTGCATAATAAAGTTTTTAAAAGTAATCAAATTAATGTAGGTATTCCAGTTCAAATACGAACGCCTATAAACTTTCATACAATAAAAAAAATAGAGCAGCCTCAAATGGATAATGAAGACTTAATAAATGAACAAAAAGAAAGAGCAGATAGGATTATAGATGATGCTAAAGAACTAGCAGAAGATATTATAAAAGAAGCTGAATTAGAGGCTGTAAAGCTAATTGAGGCAGCTCAAAGAGAAGGAGACAAATTAATGGCCTCAATAGAGGAGGAAGCAAGAAGTAAAGGCTTTGAGAAGGGATATAATGAGGCAAAAAAACAGTACGAAGACCTATTGCAAGAAGCAGAGTCTACAAAGGAACATGCAAGTTTAGAGTATAGAGAAATAATTGAAGGAATTGAAAGAGATATAGTAGATATTATTTTAGATGTTGCAAAAAAGGTAATTGGTGAAGAGATTACTCTAAATAAAGAAAACATATTGGAGTTAATCAGGCAAGGAGTTGAAAAGTGCTCTAACAAAGAGCATATTACAATAAAAGTTTCACCACAGGATTATGATTTTGTTATAGAAAACAGGGATAAAATTTATACATTAGCAGAGGGAATAGGAAAGCTTGACATAAAAAAGGATCTCTCATTAAAGACAGGAGCTTGTATAATTGAAACACCTTATGGAATTGTAGATTCAGGAGTTGGTACAAAACTTGATAAGATAGAGGAAGCTTTTTTGAAACTTTTAGGTAAGAATTATTAAAACAAGAGGGGATTATATGGCAATAATTAATCTTTCAAAATATAAAGATGTTTTAAATGCCTATGATTTTATTGAGTGTACAGGAAAAGTATCAAAAATTGTGGGACTTACAATTGAGTCAGTAGGACCTGAAGCTAACATAGGTGAACTGTGTAGAATACATGGAAATAAGAAGGAAATAATGGCGGAAGTAGTTGGCTTTAAAGACAATAAAGTGCTTTTGATGCCTTTAGGTGATATGAGTGGGATTGGTTCAGGAAGCATGGTTTTTGGAACAGGGCAGCTTTTGAGTGCAGATGTAGGGGACAATCTTATAGGAAGAGTTATTGATGGCATGGGAAATCCCATTG
This sequence comes from Acetivibrio alkalicellulosi, assembly GCA_008125075.1. Taxonomy (GTDB): domain Bacteria; phylum Bacillota; class Clostridia; order Acetivibrionales; family Acetivibrionaceae; genus Herbivorax; species Herbivorax alkalicellulosi. Next base: position 644,211 of record VLTH01000003.1, read on the forward strand.
ATGACAAAGGAGATATAAAAGCACATTGTACTTATCCTGTAGAAAATATGCCACCACGTCCTTTAGACAGATCAAGAATACATGAGCCACTACCTTTAGGAATTAAAGCTATTGACGGTCTTTTAACAGTTGGAAAAGGACAAAGGGTAGGGATTTTTGCAGGAAGTGGAGTTGGTAAAAGTACACTGATTGGTATGATAGCTAGAAATACAAAAGCAGATGTAAATGTTATAGCATTAATTGGTGAACGGGGAAGAGAAGTTAGAGAATTTATTGAAAAGGACTTAACTGTCGAAGGTTTAAAAAGATCTGTTGTGGTAGTTGCAACTTCAGATCAGCCTGCATTAATAAGGCTAAAGGGAGCATTGATGGCAACGGCTGTAGCTGAGTACTTCAGAGATCAGGGCAAAAATGTACTGCTATTAATGGATTCTCTTACAAGATTTGCAATGGCACAAAGAGAAGTAGGGCTTGCAGTGGGAGAACCTCCTGTGTCAAGAGGATATACACCTTCTGTTTTTGCTATCCTTCCTAAACTTTTAGAAAGAGCTGGAAATTCTGATACAGGGTCAATAACAGGACTATATACTGTACTTGTTGATGGTGATGACCTAACGGAACCAGTAACAGATACCGCTCGTGGTATTTTAGATGGACATATTGTTTTATCTAGAGCATTGGCAAACAGAAACCAATTTCCTGCCATTGATGTTCTTGCAAGTGTAAGTAGAGTTATGTCAGAAATCATAACTGATAATCATAAACAAATTGCTGCCAAAATAAAAAAAGTAATGGCTATATATAAAGATGCTGAGGATCTAATAAATATTGGAGCTTATGTAAAGGGAAGCAATGATAAAATTGATTATGCAATAGAAGTTATTGATAATATAATCAGTTTTATTGAGCAGGGAGTCAATGACAAATTTACATATGATGATGTTATAAAAATGCTAGAGAATATACTGGTTTAAAGTATAATAATTGCCATGTATATGGGTGGTGAATTTATTGGGTAATTTTATATTTAGGTTACAGTCTCTTTTAAATGTAAAGAAACAAATAGAAGAAAGCCTTAAAAATGAACTTGGCAAAGCTGTTTTGGAATATGAAAATCAAAAGAACACTTTAAATCAAATTGAAAATGAAAAAGAAGAACTTATTGGACATATAAATGATGAAACTAAAAAAGGTATTTTAATTAGTGTTTTAAGAGATTACAGAAAACATATAGAGTATATGAATGATAGAGTAAAGGCTCAGAAAGAAAAGGTAATGATGGCTGGAAATAATGTCGATAAATATAGGGAAGAGCTTATTAAAGCTGCTAAGGAAAAACAAATTTTAGAAAAATTAAGGGAGAAAAAATACACTGAGTACCAAAAAGAACAGCTAAAGAAAGAGCAAAATTTTAATGATGAAATAGCTGCATACAAATATATTGATATCTAGGATAAAGACGCTTGTATTCTTAACTCATAAGGCTTTACTCATTAAAAATTTTTGTCGTCATAGGAGACGAAAATGGCAAAGGGAAAAAAGGAACTTAATGATTTGGAAAATGAAAATAACGAAGAAAGCAAAAAAAGTAAAAGAGGTCTTTTGTTTGGAGTATTTGCATTTCTGACAGCTTTAGCTATTATAGCTGTTGCATTTGGAGGCGTATTTTATATCATTATAAGAAATAACATTAATGGCTTAGCAGAAAATCACAGGAATGATATAAAAAGAATTCCTATATTAAATAAGGCATTACCTCCACCACCTATAGAATATGATCCATATGATCCTGTAAATTTAAATGAGAAAGAATTATTGGAGATGTATAGTGAGTTTAGAAGAAAAAACAGTGAAATTAATAAAGAGTTAGAGGAAGCTGAAAAAGTAATAATACAGCTTAGAGAAATTGAGGATAAGTACGAAAAACTTCAAAATGAATATGAGATTATAAAAAATGATTTAGACAGTCAAAGAGCCAGACTTAAAGAGAAAGAAATGCTGGTTGATGAGCTTATTGCATCAGGAGATAAAGAAGGATTTAAGGATTATTTTATAAGGATTGATAAAGAAAATGCAGAAAAAATATATATGGAATTATTAAGAGAACAAAAAATTGATGAAGATGCTAGAGAGTTTGCAAAGATATATGAAAATATGGATGCAGGAGCTACAGCAAAAATATTTGAACAACTTGGAACTATTAATGTTGATCTGGTGGTAAATACCTTAAAGGACATGAATACAAAAAAAGCAGCTGAGGTATTAGAAGAAATGGATGAAGCTTATGCAGCAATTGTAACAGAAAAACTTTCTAAGGAATTTGGTATTATAATTCCATTTAATTAATTTTTTAGGATCATAAATCATGAAAGGAGGTGAAAAGATGAAAAATACATGCATAGAGTTATTTGCAAAACCTACAAATTCAGTTAAAGAACCAAATAATAGAATAAGGGATAATCTTTCTTTTCAGTTTAGAGACACTTTTAATATGGTAGTTGACAAAAAAACATTTAGTAAAGCTAATGATATAAAAATCTCTTATGCTAAAAGTGATAAACTGGAATATGAAAGAAGAAGTAGTTTTCAAAACTCTCAAAAGTACAATTACCAGAATGAATCAACAAAGGAGACTTTGAAATCAACTAATAAGGAAATGAATAATGGTGTCTGTGAAGATTTAACTGATGATATTGACAGAAGAAAAAAAGCTGTAAAAGAGAGTTTGGCACAAATTCTAGGAATAGGTATTGAACAATTGACAACTATGTTGGAATTTCTGAATGTTGATTTTAATGAGGATTTTATACCTTCAGAATTGGTAGAAGAGTTATCTGTTTTTTTAGAACTTGACTCAAGTGAACAAACTACTTTATTAAGCATTGTAGACCTTATAGAAGAGAAAATAGATAATGTTACCAGTGAAGAATTTCAAGATGTTGAGCCTAACCAAGCATTACTCGAAAAAAATAATTTAGTTATATCAGAAGATTTATTAGAAACAGTTGAAGAGGTAAGTGACTCCTTTAAAGAAGAAATAAGTTTAAAGATTAAGGGGAAGCTTAAGGAATTAGCAGAAAAAGAGACTGTAAATCTTTCAAGGGAAATAACTGAAATTTTTGATCGGGTTATTGTAAGTGAAATTTCCAGTGATGAAATTGTTTTGCCAGAAAATGAAGAGGTATTATCAGTTAATTTAAATGTTAATGAAACAAAATTAGAAAGGCAAGCATCAGCAGACACAGAATCAAAAGAAGGCAGTGAAAGTGAAAAAGACAACAACGAATACTTAATGGAAGACACATTTACTCAAAAAAATGAAGCAACTGGGGTTATACAAAATGAAACTTATGTCGAAGGAATAGGCAGCATATCTAATGAGCATAGCCAAAGTCAGCAAGAAATAAAAGAACTAGTTGGTGATCAGAAACCTGAAAATGTAAGTAAAAAAGAAATTGCATCCCAAATTGTTGAAAAGGCAAAAGTTCTTTTAGATGGAGACAAAAGTGAGATGGTTATAGACTTAAAACCTGATCACTTAGGAAAGATGGCATTGAAAGTTGTTACTGAAAGAGGTCTTGTCATTGCCAAATTTGTAACAGAAAGTGAACAGGTAAAAGCTGCAATTGAAGCAAATATGGATACACTTAAAGAATCACTGGAAAAGCAAGGATTTTCAATACAGGGATTTAGTGTATCAGTAGGTCAGAATAAAAACAGAAATTTTAAGGGAAACAGTGAAAACCAGAGTAATTTTGGTAGTAAGTCCTTTAGAGAAAGAGAAGGGGTTTTTGTAAGTGGAGTAGATGTCAATACCATGCATAACAAGCTAAACCCTTATAACATAGGCGGCAGTAGTATAAATCTTACGGCATAGAATATTAATTTTAAAACAAAATTCACCATAGAAAGGAGGAGTAAAAATGCCTGTAAATGGTGTAAACCATCAAAAGACTATGCAAGAGATAATAAACATGACTGAAAACAAAGCTAAGGAAAGAAACACAGATGGACTTGGTAAGGATGACTTTCTAAATCTTTTAATAATGCAGCTTCGTTATCAGGATCCACTAAACCCAGTAGAAGACAAGGAATTTATAGGACAGATGGCTCAATTTAGTGCTTTAGAACAAATGCAAAATATGAATAGCAGCTTTAAAGACTTAAAAGCATTTGGCTTAATTGGAAAAAATGTAATTGCAAGTATTCTAGATGAAGTAACTAGAGAAATGAATTTGGTGCAAGGACGTGTAGAAAGTGTTAATCTTGATGGCGGTAAGACATTTTTAGTTGTCAATGGGCGGGATGTACCGGTAGAAAGTATAATCAGTGTTGAAGATGGAAGTGGTAGGTATAATGATGGAGACATATCAAGGTATACAGCTCTAATTGGACACAAAGTTGAAGGAGTAGTGTACGATCCTTTTACAGCAGATATAGTTGGAGTTACTGGTGTTGTTATGGAGATTCAAAAGGGAAGATATGAAAACTATGCTGTAATGGATGGTGTATCTGTAAATGTAGCATCAATAGATACCACTCTTACCTCAACAAACCCTGAATTTAGAAAAGACTATTTGACAAACAACATTGGACAGGAAGTTGATTTGATAATATCTGATGATAGAAACAGAGAAGTTCCTGTTACAGGAATTTTAAGAAGCTTTGAAATAGCAGAAGACGGGAAGATTACAGCAGTTTTAGACAGAATGCTTGTACCTGTTGACAGCATTCATAACATAAAAACAAAGTATATTCAGGGAAATAACATAAACGAAGGAGAAGAGGTGGAAGAATGATTATAAATAATAATTTTAGATCAAATATAGGAAGGGTTTCCACTGAAAAAACATCTCCAATCCAGAGTAAAACAAATGATAAGAAACAGAGCAGTTTTGAAGAAGTATTAAAGAGTAAGACAGGTGAGAATTTAAGTGTAAAGTTTTCAAAGCATGCACAGCTTAGACTTGAAACAAGAAATATCAGCTTATCTGATCAACAAAAGGAAAAAATATCACAAGCGGTGAAGAAGGCAGAACAAAAAGGTGTAAGAGATTCATTGGTTTTACTTGATGATATGGCTTTTGTTGTAAATGTAAAGAATAGGACAGTTGTTACTGCTGTTAGCAGTGGAGAACTTAAGGAAAATGTATTTACTAATATTGATGGTGCAGTAATAACATAATTAAAATTAATGAAACATGTAGCTGGACCCTTTCGGGGAGCTACCTATTCCGGACTGATAGAAGGAATAGTTGACTCAAAGGAGGTCAAAAATTATGATGAGATCCATGTTTTCCGGAGTTTCCGGTCTTCGTGCTCACCAGACGAGAATGGACGTAATAGGTAACAATGTTGCAAATGTTAATACAATTGCTTTTAAATCAAGTAGAGTAACATTTCAAGAAGTGTTTAACCAGACATTAAGAGGAGCAGGAGCTCCTGATGCTGCTACTGGTCGTGGAGGAACAAATCCTATGCAGGTAGGACTAGGTATAGGGGTTGGTTCAATAGATACTATAACTACCAGAGGAAGCCTGCAAAGGACAGATAATCCTACAGACCTCTCTATAGAAGGTGAAGGTTTCTTTGTTGTAAGAGGTGGACATGCTGATACTTTCAGGTTTACACGAGCAGGGAACTTTGGTATAGACAGACTAGGGAATCTTGTCACAGGAAGTGGAATGAATGTTTATGGGTGGCATGGATACACTAGGGAAAACGATGGTAGCTATACATATGATACAGAAAACCCTATAGAACCTATAAACCTTTATGTAGATGAACCAAATAAAAATAAAAGAATGATTGCTGCCAAAGCTTCTAGCACTGCTTTGTTTGCTGGAAATCTTGACTCTTCAAATGCTGCACTTGGTGATGATGCAGGAGGGGCAGAAAACGTGCAGTTTATGGTTCCTGTTACTGTATATGACTCACTAGGTAATGATTACAGAATAAGTGTTAATTTTTGGAAATCAGAAGTGGTAGATGAAGGTACTACCTGGTTGTGGTCTATTGATCCAGGAGCAGGAGTTGAGTCGGCACAAGATACAGCAAGTGGAGAAATCAGATTTGATACTAGAGGACAGGTAATTGGGGGAGACGAAAACTTTAATGTTTTCCCTCAGATACAGATTATACCACCTGATAGTGTTGGAAGTGAAGATATTTTTGTAAATCTTGATTTTTCAAAGCTTACAATGTATTCAGCAGATAGTTCTGTTAAACCAACAAATGTTGACGGCTACTCAACAGGTTCCCTTGTAACATTTAATATAGGTTCAGATGGAATAATTACAGGTATTTATAGTAATGGTCAGCAGCAGCCTTTAGGACTTATTGCTCTTGCAGGATTTGAAAACCCTGCTGGTCTACAAAAAGTAGGAGACAATATGTTTATTCCAACTACAAACTCAGGAGATTTTGAAAAAGCTGTAAAGGCAGGATCAGAAGGAGTCGGAACACTAAATCCTGGTACTCTTGAAATGTCCAATGTTGATCTTTCTAGAGAGTTTACCGATATGATTGTAACTCAAAGAGGGTTTCAGGCTAATAGTAGAATAATAACCACATCTGACGAAATGCTCCAGGAGTTGGTTAACTTAAAGAGATAGTAATATAAAATTAATACTTTAAATTTAGGATTCAGAATAAAAAAAAGAAATCATTTTTAATTTATTCTGAATCCTGAATTATAGTATAGAAGCAAGTTTATAAGAACATGTTTTACAACTTATAAAAATTGAAAAAAAAGCAAATTTTTTGAGAAGAATAGCAAAAAAGAGCATATATTTTCGAAAAAATATAAATTTACTATTGTGTTTTTGAGGTAAAAATATTATGATTAATATAACAAGATTAAACGGATCAAAATTTGTTCTGAATTGCGAATTTATAGAAACTCTTGAAAAAACCCCAGACACTGTTATTACTACAATAAATGGTAAAAAGATTGTTGTTACCGAAACTATTGAAGAAATAGTTGAAAAGGTAATACAATATAAGAGGAAGATATCTTTTAACAATGATGAAAACCTCTTAAACAAGTATTAATGCTCTTTAATTTCTGTATTACACATTTACTATGCTAGTTAAAATGATTAAGGGGGCATAACATTTGGCAGGAAAAAGTGGTTTTTTTGTTCTTATTGGAGTAGTAGCATTTCTTTCATTGACCCTTGCGTTGCTTGCAGGTTATGTGTTTTTTGTACAAGGAGGAAGTTCTAAACCTGTTGACGCGAAAGATTCAAATAATATTGAAATAAATATTCCATCAGAAAGTGAGCTAATAAGAGAAAGGCTTTTTGATGAAAGATCACCTTTTAATTTAAAAAGTACTGATGGTAATATATCAGTTATTGTTGTAAGCATTGAAATTTCTTACCACAAAAAGGTAAAGGGAATAAGGGATACAACTTTAAAAATAGAATCAAACAAAAGTAAACTACAGGAAATGGTAGGTACATACTTTCAGAGTTTGACTATTGATGAAGTTAAATCTGTTGAAGCTAAAGAAAAGGCTCGTACTGAATTGACCAAAGCAATGAATGAGTACTTACTAATGAACGAAGAGCGTAAAAACGATATTATTTATACTATTACATTTGATCAATGGTTTTATCAATAGGAGGTGCTATTCTTGGGTGATATAATGTCACAAAATGAAATAGACGAACTATTAAATGCCCTAAACACTGGTGAGATAGATGTAGAAGAAATTAGCAATTCTAAAGAAGAAAAAAAAATCAAAATCCATGATTTTAGAAGGCCGAGTAAATTTGCTAAGGATCATATGAAGACCCTTAATATTATATATGACAACTATGCAAGACTTGTAACAAATTTTCTTTCAGGATATTTAAGAACTTTAGTTCAAGTTAATGTTATTTCTGTTGAAGCTATAGCCTATTATGAATTTAATAATTCAATATCAAATCCTGCAATACTTGCTGTAGTTGATTTCTCACCTTTGTCAGGTTCTATTATTTTCGAAATGTCACCACCTATGGCATATGCTTTAATAGACAGGATTCTAGGAGGAAAAGGATTTCCTATTGATAAAATAAGGGAATTTACTGAAGTAGAAACTGCAATTATTGAAAGAATAATTGTTCAGATACTTAATTTAATGAGAGAACCATGGGAAAATGTTATAGCAATAAGACCTAGACTTGAAAAAATAGAAACTAATGCACAATTTGCTCAAATTGTGTCAGCAAATGAAATGATAGCCTTGATAACCTTAGGAGTAAGAGTTGGTGAGGTTGAAGGTATGATCAATATATGTATTCCCCATATGGTTGTTGAACCTATAGTTTCAAAATTGAGCACTAAATTTTGGTTTTCAACTGTCGAGAAGGAAGCAACTAAAGAAAACAAAGATACTATTGAACATAAAATAGGTAGCACAAAAGTACCTGTAAGAGCAGTTTTAGGAAGAACTACTATTCCAGTAGGTGACTTTATTGAATTGCAGCCAGGGGATGTTATACCATTAGATACCAATGTTGATAATAATTTGGAAGTATTGGTGGGTGAATTGTTAAAATTTTATGGAACTCCTGGAGTTAAGAAAAACAAAGTTGCTATAAAAGTAACTGAAGTTGTAGGAAAGGAGGATGAGTAGTTTGAGCGATATGTTGTCACAAGCGGAGATAGATGCGTTATTACGAGGCGATGACCCTGTTGAGGATATTCAAGAAGGAGAAGAATTGTCTTCGCAGGAAATAGATGCATTAGGAGAAATAGGCAACATAAGCATGGGTACTTCTGCTACAACTTTGTATTCGCTCCTTGGGCATAAAGTCTCTATAACTACACCTCAAGTTTCAATTGTTGCATGGCAGGATTTGGCTGAACAATATAAGGTTTCTTATGTAGCAGCTAAAGTTGAATATATTGATGGTTTGCATGGAAGTAATCTTCTTTTACTTGAGGAAAAGGATGCGAAGATTATAACTGACTTAATGATGGGCGGAGATGGAAGTAATACTGAAGGAGAATTATCGGATTTACATATAAGTGCTATTGCTGAAGCTATGAATCAGATGATAGGTTCAGCAGCTACATCCATGTCTTCTATGTTTGATAAAAGAATAGATATTTCTCCACCTAAAGCTTTTTCAATAAAAATTGAGCCTGATAATCAAGATGCTATATTTGAAAAATCAGGAAAAGTTGTGAAAGTATCATTTAAAATGGTAGTTGGAGAACTTATCGATAGTGAGATTATGCAGCTTGTACCAATTGAGTTTGCTAAAGAACTAGTTGAAAATCTTTTTAAATCAGAAGCTGAGTTATATGAGGGAGGTGAGGCGCAACAGCAGTCTCAACCGCAATCGCAACCAGATTTCCAATCACAGCCACAGCAACCACAACAGCCACAGCAGTTTCAACAGCCTCAGCAGTTTCAACAGCCTCAGCCGCCTCAGCAACCACAACAAATGCAGTATCATCAAAATGTTCAACAACAGCCACAATTTGAAACAGATTATTCCAATAAAAGATCTCAGCCAGTAAATGTGCAGCCAGCTAGTTTTGAGTCATTTGATCAAGATATAATATCAGTTGAAAGAAAAAATATTAGTCTTATAATGGATGTGCCATTACAAGTTACTGTTGAGCTTGGGAGAACCAATAAATTTATAAGGGAAATATTAGAGTTTGGACCAGGTTCAATAATAGAGTTAGACAAGTTAGCAGGTGAGCCGGTAGATATACTAGTAAACGGGAAGCCTATAGCTAAAGGTGAAGTGGTAGTTATAGATGAAAGCTTTGGTGTGAGAATAACTGATATAATTCATCCATCAAAGAGACTATAGTTTAAGTTAATTGTATGCAGTTATATAGACTATATAATTAAGGAGAGGATAAACAATGAGTAAAAAAATACTTATAGTTGATGATGCGGCTTTTATGAGGATGATGATTAAGGACATTTTAACAAAGAATGGATATGAAGTTGCAGGAGAAGCAGAAAATGGAGCAAAGGCAATTGACAAGTATAAGGAATTAACCCCTGATTTAGTTATAATGGATATTACTATGCCAGAAGTAGATGGTATTGCAGCTGTTAAGGAAATTAAAAAAATTAATTCAGATTCTAAAATAATAATGTGTTCAGCTATGGGTCAACAGGCTATGGTTATTGAATCTATTCAAGCTGGAGCAAGAGATTTTATTGTAAAGCCTTTTCAGGCTGAAAGGGTAGTTGAGGCAGTTAAAAAAGTGTTAGGATAAATTTTATTTTTAGTACAAGTTGTATAAGTTTATTACATTGAGGGAGGAGTACCAAATGGATACTCTTGTTAGTGTTGTAGCATTTTTTATTGTTTTTGGCTCCATCCTGTTTTTAGCTTATGTTACTACAAAGTATATAGGTAATAAAACAAATCGTATAATGAAAGGTAAACATATATCTGTTATGGAAACAGTGAGTCTAGGATTTGACAGTAGATTGCACTTAGTTAAGGTAGGCAATGACATGATTTTGATATCTTGTTCAGGTAAAAATATACAATTACTTAAAACAATTGAACTAGATGTGAAACAAGAAGATATAAATACACACAATTCAAGCATAAGTAGTTTTTCACATACTTTAAATAAATACTTAAATAAATTAAAAGAAAAAAAACAATGGTTTATTTATAAATGAAGGGAAAGATGAGGTAAGCAGTAATCTTGAGGGGGAAGTTTTTAAGAGCAATATACAAAGGTTAAAGTCAATTAATGTGGAACTATCAGGCAATAAGACATCAAAAGATGGAGATGAATTTACAAATGACAATTAAGGTTAAGTATCTTAAAATAGTAATATTAATTATAATGATTCTTATGTTGTCCGTATTAAATGTTTATGCCGAACCGGATACCGATACAATAACTTTTCCACGCATTGGTATAAACTTAGATACGTCGGATAATGCTGAAGATGTTAGCTCTAGTATACAAATTTTGCTGTTGCTAACTATATTAGCGTTAGCTCCATCTATCTTGATAATGATGACAAGTTTTACAAGAATAATAATTGTTTTATCTTTTTTGAGAAATGCAATGGGAACTCAGCAAATGCCGCCGAATCAAGTTTTGATTGGGCTAGCTTTGTTTTTAACATTGTTTATAATGAGCCCTGTATTAACAGAAATGAATGAAAAAGCACTAAAACCTTATTCAAATGAAGAAATAAGTCAAGAAGCAGCATTAGAAGAAGCATCAAGTATTATAAAAGGCTTTATGCTAAGGCAAACAGCAAAGAAAGACTTAGGGCTTTTTGTATCTTTGTCTGGAGTGACTACTCCTATAAATGAAGAAGATATTCCTAAATTGCCTTTGACAACCATTATACCTGCTTTTCTAATTAGTGAATTAACAACTGCCTTTAAAATTGGTTTTTTAATATATATACCTTTTCTTGTAATTGACATGGTGGTTTCTAGTACACTGATGTCAATGGGAATGATGATGCTTCCACCAGTAATGATATCTCTGCCATTTAAAGTTTTATTATTCATAATGGTGGGGGGATGGAATCTTGTTACACAATCGCTTGTCAATAGTTTTGCTACCTAAAGGGAGGTTATAAAAATGGATGAGGGAATGGTGATAGATTTAGCTCAAAGGTCTCTTTTAACAGTTATTTATGTAGCTGCTCCAATGCTAGGTTTAAGTCTTATTGTAGGTCTTGCAATTAGTATTTTTCAAGCAACAACCCAGATACAAGAACAAACATTGACATTTATACCAAAAATATTAGCTGTTTTAGGTGGTATAGCTATATTTGGCTCCTGGATGCTTAAAATATTAATGGAGTTTACTCAAGGAATTTATATGAATATAAATCAATATATAAGATAAAACTAGCCATTACAAAAATTGGAGGACAAAAAATTGTTTTTACTAGAAGGAGTTTTGCTAAATGGTATAGAAGTATTCTTGTTAGTGTTTGTCAGAATGACTGGACTTTTCGTCATTGCTCCTATTTTTGGTAGGAGAAATATTCCAGCGTATTTTAAAATTGGCTTTTCATTTATGCTAGCTCTTATGCTTGTAAGTTCTTTAGAAGTTAAAAATGTACTATATTTTTCAAATGTTTATGAATATTTTATTTTGGTATTAAAAGAGTTTGTAGTGGGAATTACCTTAGGATATGTGTCATATGCAATATTTTCAGCAATTTATTTAGCAGGACAGCTTATTGATATGAAAGTAGGATTTGGAGTTGTAAATGTAATTGATCCCTTAAGTAATATACAGGTGCCTATTACGTCAACTTTTTATTTTATAGTTTGTATGTTAGTTTTTCTTATTTGTAATGGACATCATATACTAATTAGAGCACTATTTTACAGTTATGATTATGTACCATTGGGCGAAGTTTTTTTTAGCAATGAATTGTTAAATGATATAATAAGAATTTTTGGTAATATATTTCTTATATCATTTAGGATAAGTGGACCTGTGGTAGCTGCAATATTAATTTCAGATGTAGCTTTGGGGATTCTTTCAAAGACAGTGCCCCAATTAAATGTATTTGTTGTTGGAATGCCTCTTAAGATACTTTTGGGATTATCTGTTATGATGCTGACTATACCAATGTTTATATCTCTTATTGAATCTTTGATACGGGGTATGGATGGTGAAATGTATAATTTTCTAAGAGGTATGTCACCAAAATGAAAAATGAAAATATAAATTTACTATTATTAATTAGAAAAAACAAAAGATCACATAAACTTATACCTGTAAACCTTCAACTTTTTGCTGATAGTGGTGACAAAACTGAAAAGGCTACTCCTAAAAAGCGTTCAAAAGCAAGAGAAGATGGACAGGTACTTCAAAGTAAGGAAATGACATCTGCAATAGTACTGTTATGTATGTTTATTACTTTGAGAATCTCAGGCAAGTTTATATATGAAGGAATTTTAGATTTAATTAGAATATTTTTAACCCAATCACCATCAGTTGAAGGGTTGTTTACAATAAATGGAATGATTAAAATGTATAGTGAGGTTGTAATTGCTTTTTTAAAAATATCGGCACCAATATTTGTAGTAGCGTTACTTGCTGGATTAGTATCAGGTTATGCTCAAGTTGGCTTTTTGTTTACAACAAAAACTCTGCAGTTTAAATTTAGCAAACTAAATCCACTAAGTGGACTAAAGAGAATATTTTCTATAAGGTCATTAACCGAATTGGTTAAAGCAATTATTAAAATAGTTGTAGTTGGGCTAATAGGTTATTTATATCTTCAAGGTGAGACAATAAATGTTTTAAATACAATGGACATGGAAGTAGTTAGTATAGCGGTATATATAGGTGTTACTGCTACAAATGTTGCAATAAGAATGTGCTTAGCAATTCTTGTTTTAGGAGTGTTAGATTATGGATATCAATGGTGGGAATATGAGAAAAACCTAAAAATGTCCAAGCAGGAAATAAAGGAAGAACATAAGCAGGCAGAAGGTAACCCGGAAGTTAAGTCTAAAATAAAGGAAAAGCAAAGGCAGATATCAATGAGAAGAATGCTTCAGGATATTCCTCAAGCAGATGTTGTTATAACAAACCCTACCCATTACGCAGTGGCTATAAAGTACGATGCACAAACCTCCGATGCTCCTGTGGTTGTTGCAAAGGGGCAGGATTATATAGCCTTAAGGATAAGAGAAGTAGCTAAGGAAAATGAAATTGAAATAGTTGAAAATAAGCCATTGGCAAGATCTCTTTATGAAACTGTAGAAATAGGAGGCAGAGTTCCTCCTGAATTATATCAGGCTGTAGCAGAAATACTTGCTTTCGTATATGGATTAAAACAAAAAAAATAAAGAAGGGAAGGTATTAGATGAGATTTGGAGATATGTCTGTAGCAATTTTAATAGTTATTATAGTTCTAATAATAATAATACCTATCCCTGGTGGGGTATTAGATGTTCTTCTTGCTATTAATATAGCAGCAGGACTTGTTATTTTGTTAAATGTAGTGTATTCAAAAGAAGCATTGCAACTATCGGTATTTCCATCTCTTCTTTTATTTACTACAATATATAGGCTTTCTCTCAACATTAAATCTACAACTCTTGTTTTATCAAAAGGAGAGGCAGGACAGGTTATAGAAGGATTTGGAGTATTTGTAGCTCAGGGTAATTTGGTAGTTGGATTTATTATATTCTTAATTATTATGATTGTTCAGTTTCTTGTAATAACAAAGGGAACTGAGAGGGTATCAGAAGTTGCAGCAAGATTTACACTTGATGCTATGCCAGGTAAGCAAATGGCAATTGATGCAGACTTAAATGCAGGACTTATTAATGAAATTGAAGCTAAAGAGAGAAGGAAAAAAATCCAGAGAGAAGCAGATTTTTATGGTGCTATGGATGGTGCTACAAAGTTTGTAAAAGGAGATGCCATAGCAGGTATTGTAATAACTATACTTAATATAACCGGTGGGTTAATTATAGGGACATTAATGAGAGGGGAAGATTTTACTTTTGCTCTTGAGAGCTATACTATCCTTACAATAGGAGATGGGCTTGTAAGTCAGATTCCAGCGCTCTTAATATCATTTGCAACAGGTCTTATTGTTACGAGATCTGCTTCTGATGAAGGGCTTAGTGATGATCTTAAAAAACAGATTCTTTACAATCCAAAGGTGTTTTTTATAGCTGGAGGATTTTGTGTTTTGCTGGCTATACCACTTGCAACCTTTCCATTTATCACTTTAGGGGCTGTTTTTATAGTAGTTGGAATGATACTTGTAAAGCAAAAGGAAGAAATAGAAAAGCAAGAAGAGGTTCAAGTTGAAGAAAACGAAGTTGAAGAAATACGAAAGCCAGAAAATGTTGTTAATTTACTTCAAGTAGACCCTATAGAACTAGAATTTGGATATGGGGTTATTCCATTAGCTGATGTAAATCAGGGAGGAGATTTACTTGATAGAGTTGTTATGATAAGGAGGCAGCTGGCTTTAGATTTAGGAATGATTGTTCCTGTAATTAGACTTCGTGATAATATTGGACTTAGTCCTAATCAATATGTTATAAAAATTAAAGGTGTTGAGGTGGCAGAGGGTGAATTAATACTTGACCATTATATGGCTATGAGTCCAGGATATATCGAGGAAGAAATAAGCGGTATTAACACAACAGAACCTGCATTTGGACTTCCTGCTGTATGGATAAGCGAAAGTCAAAGGGATAGAGCAGAAATGTTGGGTTATACAGTAGTAGATCCTCCTTCGATTATTGCAACTCATTTAACAGAAGTTATCAAGAGTCATGCCCATGAACTTACAGGAAGACAGGAAGTTCAAACAATAATAGATAAGGTAAAGGAAAACTATCCTGCTATAGTAGAAGAACTTGTACCTAAAATAATGTCAATAGGCGAAATTCAAAAAGTTATTGCTAACTTACTAAAAGAAGGGGTGTCAGTGAGAGATATGGTAACAATACTAGAAACTTTAGCTGACTATGCTCCCTCAACAAACGATACGGATATGTTAACAGAATATGTTAGACAAGCATTGGGCAGAGCTATTTCTAAAAAGTTTATGAAGGAAAAAAAGTCAACAGTAATAACCTTAGATCCAAAACTGGAGCAAGTTATTATGGATTCTGTACACAGGACAGAAACTGGTTCTTTTTTAAACTTAGAACCTGGATTAATAAATTCAATAATAAACAATTTGTCAAATCAAGTGCAAAAACTAATGCAATTGGGTCAACAGCCGATTGTTTTAGCTTCACCTATAGTAAGGCTTTATTTTAAAAGGCTTGCAGATCAATCAATACCTGGGTTGGTAGTATTATCCTATAATGAACTTGATCCTGGTATTCAGGTTCAAGCAGTTGGGACGGTGAGCATTTAATGAAAATAAGAAGATACATTGGAAAAGATACTCAAGAAGCCATATTAAAAGTAAAGATGGATTTAGGTAATGAAGCAGTGATACTAAATACTAGGAAAGTAAGACAAAAAGGATTTTTTAAAATTTTGTCAAAGCCTATGGTTGAAGTTTTAGCTGCAATTGATGAGTATCATAGCCCTAAAGCAAAAAAAGTAAATTACAACAACGAGAAAAATATTGAGGAAAACAATGTGATTTTTAAAAGTAAATCCGACGAAAAAGAGGAAAAAATCACTTCGTTGGAGAATAAAGTTAAGAGTATGGAAACCATACTTCAAAAAATATATCAACAAGTCCAAAAGCCCGCGGAAAAAACTGAGGCTGCATCTAAAGTTGAATACCAGAATTCCAAAGTAATAGAACTATTTTACAACAATCTTAAAAAGAATGAAGTAGATGAGGGAATAATAAAAGAGCTTTTACATAAGGTAAAAGAGGGCTCAAATTCAAATGCAAGCGTTAATGATACAGCACGGGTACTCTACAATCTTATCTCATGTACTTTAGGAAAACCAAACACAATAAAGCTAAGAGATGATGGAAAACCCACAGTTATCATTTTTGTAGGTCCTACAGGTGTTGGAAAGACAACAACATTAGCTAAAATTGCAGCTAATTTCTCATTAAATCACAAAAAAAATGTGGGATTAATTACTGCAGATACCTATAGAATTGCCGCAGTGGATCAACTCAAAACATATGCAGAAATACTAGGAATGCCTGTAGAAGTTATTTACTCATTAAATGAAATCAAAAGTGCAATTGAAAACTATAAAGATAAGGATGTTATACTTATTGATACTGCCGGAAGAAGTTATAGGAACAAGCCCCAATTTAATGAGCTAAAAACATTAATTGAAGCTTCTGGTTCAGATGAAATTTTTCTAGTTTTAAGTACTACTACCGGTGTTTCTAATTGCAGAGAAATTATTAATAGCTATAATTTTTTAGGAAATTACAAATTAATTTTTACCAAGCTTGATGAAACTCCTTCTTTGGGAATTATACTTAATGCCAGACAATACACCAATAAATGTTTGTCTTATGTTACAACAGGACAAAATGTACCTGATGACATAGAGACAGCTAATATTGATAAAATTACAAAAAATCTATTAGGGAGCATTTAGAGTATGATGGATCAAGCAGAGAAATTAAGACAAATTATAGATAATTTAAAATTAAGACAAAGTGCAAATAGTACTAATGTCTTAAATGATGCTAGAAATAAATCTGCTAAAGTGATAACAGTTACCAGTGGCAAGGGTGGTGTAGGTAAGACTAATATAGCTATAAATATGGCTATAGCTCTAAGTGAGATGGGTAAACGTGTTACAATAATGGATGCAGACTTAGGCCTTGCCAATATTGATGTTTTGCTTGGAATAATACCTAAATATACTTTAGTAGATGTTATATATAATAATAAAAATATAATTGAAGTATTATCTGATGGGCCTAAAAATATTAAGTTTGTTGCTGGAGGTTCTGGAATCGAAGAACTAACAAAACTTGATAGTTATCAATTACAAAAGTTTGTTTCCAATATTGCTCTTTTAGATAAGATGTCAGATGTAATACTTATCGATACAGGAGCAGGGCTTTCAGATAGTGTTATGAGCTTTGTTATGGCTGCCGATGAAGTTATTTTAGTTGCCACACCTGAACCTACATCCATAACTGATGCTTATGCAATGATAAAAATGGTTTCAAACAGGGACACAAATAAAACTGTAAGGCTAATTGTCAATCGAGCTGAAAGTATTAATGAGGCAAATGATATAATAAATAAGCTTACTGTGGTGACAGAAAAGTTTCTCAAATTAAAGCTTTTGCCATTAGGATATATTCTACAAGACGATATGGTATTAAAGGCTGTCAAAATGCAGCAGCCCTTTTCAGTGATCTATCCTAAAACTATTGCATCTAAGCACATAAAGGAAATATCAAAAAAACTTTTAGAATTTAAAGAAACAGGTAAGGCAACTGAAAACCAAGGCATAAAAGGCTTTGTTGGCAGGCTTATAAATATTATAAATGGATAAACCTCAGTTCTTTAAAGCTATAATTTTTCGAACGGAGGAAATATTATGAGAATTGATCAGATGAGTGTAGGTTTAAAACTAGAGATTAGAATAAGTAGATTTGATGACAGTAAAAAGGATGATGTTTATGCAAGTCAGTTAGAGTGGGCCGAGAGTAATAATGTTTTATTTGTTGCAGCTCCAATCTATCAGGGTAAAGTATATCCTATAAGTGTTGAAACACAAGTGGGCATTTGTTTTGTAAAAGATAATAATCTATATGAATTTAGAGGAAAAGTTATTGATAGAAGTACTAAGCACAATATAAGTGTTTTAAAAATAGAGACATTGAGCGAAATTAAAAAAATACAAAGAAGGGAATTTTTCAGATTTGATTGCACTATTCCCATAAATTACAGAATATTAAGTAGCAGTGGTGAAAAAGATCAGCAAAATCAAAGCTATATAAAAACCATTACAAGAGATTTAAGTGGTGGAGGAGTATGTATTAAGTTAATGGAAAAAGTTGAATATGGAAAATTGATAGAGTGTGAATTATTTTTAAATGATTTTAATAAAGTGTGTTTTAGTGGAAAAGTTGTTCGATTTACTGAGTATGAAACAATTAAAAATACATTCAAATATGAAATTGGTGTGTTATTTGAAAAAATTGATGAGAAATCTAGAGAGAAAATAATAAGTTATATATTTATGGAACAGAGAAGACTTATTAAAAAGGGTTGATTGTCTTATGAGCGTAATTAAAAACAGAAAGATAAGGGTTATGATTGTTGATGATTCTGCTTTTATGCGCAAAGTACTTTGTGATATTTTAAGCAGCGATGATACAATTGAGGTTGTTGACACTGCAAAAAATGGCTTTGATGCTATAAAAAAGTCTAAAGATTTAAAGCCTGATGTAGTAACCCTTGATATAAATATGCCAGTAATGGATGGACTGCTTTGTCTAAAAGAGCTTAACAAATTGCATAATATTAAAGTTGTAATGCTTAGCAGCATTACAAAGGAAGGCACTGAGGCTACCATTCAAGCCTTAGCTGATGGTGCAATAGACTTTATAACAAAACCATCCAACATATTTCATATGACTCATGATGACAAAAAGAAAGAAATAATTCAAAAGGTAAAAATAGCTGGTGATTCCTTAGAGTATAATAATCATAACTGCTCTGAAAAAAATCATTGGACAAGAAAGCCAGATGAGGTAAAAAACATTGTTGCAATTGGTACCTCAACAGGTGGACCAAGAGCACTTCAAGATATAATTCCTATGCTTCCAACAAATGTTGATGCAGCATTCTTAGTAGTTCAGCATATGCCTTCAGGGTTTACAAAATCTTTAGCAGAAAGATTGGATTCTACTAGCAAAGTAACAGTAAAAGAAGCAGAGGATGATGAAATTATAAGGAATGCACATGTATACATTGCACCTGGAGATAATCACATGTTGATAAATAAATGTGCTGACAATGTTCTTAAAATAAAGCTTTCAAAAGATCCTCCTGTAAATGGGCACAGACCTTCAGTAGATGTAATGATGGAATCTTTGTCTAATACTGGGGTTAAAAATATAGTTGGTGTAATAATGACGGGTATGGGTGGAGATGGAAGTGAAGGGCTTAAAAAATTGAAGAATGTAAACGGAGCCCATATTATTGCTCAGAATGAAGATACTTGTGTAGTCTTTGGAATGCCAAGAGTGGCAATACTTTTAGGAGTAGTTGATGTAGTAGTACCGCTTAAGGAAATAGCAAATGAAATTATGAGAATTGTGGGGGTGCATAAATAATGGATATGAGTCAATACTTAGAAATTTTTATCGACGAGACAAAAGAACATTTACAAGGACTTAATCAAGCACTATTAAGTTTAGAGCAAAACTCTCAAGATAAATCAGTGTTAAATGAGATATTCAGGGTGGCTCATACTTTAAAAGGTATGTCTGGAACAATGGGGTTTACCAAGATGGCGAAGTTAACCCATGTTATGGAGAATGTTTTGCATTCATTAAGAAACAATGAGATAAAGATGAACTCAGATCTCATCGATTTGCTTTTTAAGTGTCTAGATGCATTGGAGAACTATACTGAAAGTATAGTAAATACAAGTGGTGAAGGACAAAATGACAATAGTGACATAATACAAATGCTAAATTCAGCCTTAGAGAAAAACACTGAATCAGACGACAATAAAAAGTCAGAGAGCTTAAATAAAAAACATGATAAAAAAGAAACCAGCAAATATGCAACTGCTAATTTTAAACTGAATCAATTTGAACAAAACGCTGCAAACAAGGCTATTGAAATGGACATGAATGTTTTTAAGATAACTGTTATTTTAAATAAGAGTTGTGTATTAAAATCTGCCCGTTCATTTATTATATTCCAGACTCTTGAAAGGCATGGTGAAATAATTAAATCTGAGCCAAGGGTTGAGGACATTGAAGACGAAAAATTTGAATTTGAATTTACTGTTGTCTGTATAACAAGACAAGAAGCAGATATATTTACAAGAGAGATTAATCAGATAGCAGAAGTTGAAAAGGTTATAATTGAAAATTTTGAAGATATTGTAGAATTTCAAGAAACTAAGATGGAAGATAGTTCTCTTTCAGGCGAAGCTGTAATAGCTAGTGTTGAAGATTTGCAAAAAGAAAACGAAGATAACCAGGATCAAATACAAAAACAAAAGACCAAAACAGGTAAAACTGTGAGGGTAGATATTGACAGGCTGGATGTTTTAATGAACCTTGTAAGTGAGCTTATAATTATTAAAACAAGGCTTGAAGGCCTAGGGGATATTGACACCTCTCAAACCTATAATGAAGCTATTGAATATTTGGAAAGAATTACAACTAATTTACATGATGCGGTTATGAAGGTTAGAATGGTTCCTGTAGAATTGGTTTTTAACAGATTTCCAAGAATGATACGAGACGTAGCAAAAGAAATCGGAAAAGAAATACAGCTCACAATGACAGGAACAGAGACAGAACTTGATAGAACAGTAATTGACGAAATTGGTGATCCTTTAATACATCTTATTAGAAATTCTGCAGACCATGGAATTGAATCTAAAGACAAAAGAATCCAGCTAGGTAAACCGAATGTTGGTCATATCCATCTTAGGGCATATCAAGATGGAAATAATGTTGTTATTGAAGTAGAAGATGATGGGCAGGGAATAAATATTGAAAAGGTTAAGAAAAAAGCCATTGAAAGAGGAGTTGTAAAAAAAGATTTAATTAATACCCTGTCACAGAAAGATATTATTGATTTTTTGTTTAAACCTTCTTTTAGTACTTCTGATAAGATAACAGATCTTTCTGGCAGAGGAGTAGGATTAGATGTAGTTAAAACAAAAATAGAACAGCTTGGAGGAATGGTTGAAGTTGAAACTGAAGCTTTAAAGGGAAGTAAATTTATTATAAGACTTCCTCTAACTTTAGCAATAATACAGGCATTACTGGTTGTAATTGGAGATGAAAAATATGCTATTCCTTTAAGTAGTACAAAAGAAATTATAAAAATTACTCCAGATCAAATAAAACTAGTTCAAAAACAAGAAGTTTTTCTTCTTAGAAACACAGTTGTTCCTATTGTAAGATTAAATGAAATACTGGGGGTTTCTGTAGATGATAAGGACAAAAAGCAACTTACTGTTGTAATAGTGAGAAAAGGAGAAAAAATTTCTGGATTCTTAGTAGATTCATTAATTGGACAGCGAGAAATAGTTATTAAGTCACTTGGAAAACTTCTTTCAGGAATTAAATTTATGGCAGGAGCTACCATATTAGGAGATGGTAATGTAGCACTAATACTAGATGTAAATTCACTGGCTGTCTAAAAAGGGGGTTTTAGAAAATGGAAGAAAGAATTGAAGTTGAAAGCAGACAGTTTGTAGTCTTTAAATTGGGAAAAGAGGACTATGGATTAGACATTAAGAAAGTGACTACAATTGAAAAAATGCTAGCTGTCACCAGAGTTCCTAATACACCAAATTATATAAAAGGTGTTATCAATCTAAGAGGAGATATTGTGCCTGTAATGGATATCAGGACCAAGTTTGGATTTGATACTGTTGAAGAGACAGAGGAGACTAGAATAATTATTTTAAAATTAAATGAAATTTCTTTTGGAATAATTGTAGATGAAGTAGATGAAGTATTAAACCTTACGGAAGAATCAATTGAAAATGTTGCGAATTTTTCCAATGATCTATCTCTTGACTATATATTGGGCGTTGGCAAAATTGAGGACAGAATAGTTACTCTTTTAAATCTAGAAAAATTTACAGATATTGAGTATGATGGGATGTGAAAAAATGAGCATTAATATTGATAATCTTGACAACTTGCATATGGATGTTTTAAAGGAAATAGGAAATATTGGAGCAGGGAATGCGGCTACGGCCTTAGCTAAATTATTGAACAAAAAAGTTGATATGGATGTTCCTAAGGTAAAGGTACTTAAGTTTAATGAAGTAAATGAAACTTTAGGAGGAGCTGAAATAATTGTAGTAGGATTGCTTTTAAGAGTGTATGGAGACCTAACTGGAAATATAATGTTTATTTT
The DNA here is from genome assembly GCA_008125075.1 of Acetivibrio alkalicellulosi. Lineage (GTDB taxonomy): Bacteria > Bacillota > Clostridia > Acetivibrionales > Acetivibrionaceae > Herbivorax > Herbivorax alkalicellulosi. The sequence goes on from VLTH01000003.1 coordinate 666,734, forward strand.
AAAAAATGAAGCTGCACATATTTTAGTCAATATATTAATGGGAAAAGATCCTGCTGACACTATGGAGTTTTCCGAAATAGAACTTTCTGCATTAAAGGAAATAGGAAATATTTTGGCAGGTTCTTATCTTTCATCTTTGTCAAGTTTAACAGGGCTTAGTATTTTACCATCAGTACCAGAACTTGCAATTGATATGGCTGGTGCAATAATTAGTGTACCGGCAATAGAATTTGGTAAGCTTGGAGATTCAGTTTTATATATTGAAACAGAGTTTTCAGAAGGAAGCACAAAGGTTGTAGGAGATTTTTTCCTTATCCCTGATGTGGATTCTTACGAAATACTATTAAGGGCATTAGGAGTAATAAGCTAATGGAAAATGTTATTAAGGTTGGAATGGCTGATTTAAAAGCTTGCCATCATCCGGCGGTGTTAACTACATTAGGATTAGGATCTTGTGTAGGAATCGCCCTTTATGACATAAAAACAAATATAATAGGGTTAGCTCATGCTATGCTTCCTGATAGTACTCAGGCTAAAAATAGAACCAATGTGGCTAAATTTGTTGATACATCTATAGACAGTCTTATTTATGAAATGGTAAGACTAGGTTCAAACAAGCAGAGAATTGTAGCTAAATTAGCTGGAGGAGCTCAGATGTTTACTTTTTCTCAAAGCTCTGATTCAATGCGCATTGGGTATAGGAATGTTGTTGCTGCAAAAGATAATCTATATAAATTGGGTATACCGATTATTTCTGAGGATACTGGAGGAAACTATGGGCGCACAATTCAACTTGATTCTAGCAATGGGATACTTTTAATTAAAACTATAGGGTATGGAGTTAAGGAAATATAGGTGTTGGAAAATTTGAAGCCTATGCAATTAATGTTTATGAGAGGGATAAAAAATGAATGTCATCCATAAGCTACCGTTTGTTTTGGCGGTTTCTGCAGCAATAGTGGTGGGGATAATTGGGTATAAGATGGGTGTTGATTATGGGGCAATTTATGTAAGAATGTCAATTAGTATGGTGGTGTTTTTTATAATTGGCATATACATTAGAGATTTTATAAACAAAATTGAAGTTGAAATTAAGAAAAAAATAGCTGAGGAAGAGAAAATGAAGGAGGAAGGAGTGGGTGAAAATGAGGATAACAAAACAGATAACAATAAAGGTCAAAACATAGATTTTAAGGTTGAAGACCAAAATGAACAGGATAGAAAAAATAACAGTGAAAATTTATTTGATGAAGAATTTACGCCACTTAAGGTAGGTAGCGTAAGTGTAAAGGAAGATACTAATGAAAAATGAAATATTGATAAGGAACTATGTAGTAGGTAGAAAAATAAGGATAATGGGGGATTTAAATGTCAACCGTTAACATTAATCAGATGGAACTATGGAAACAGTATAAGGAAACAAAAGAGCCTGAACTAAAAGATAGGCTAATTGTGGAGTATGCACATATAGTTAAATATGTTGCAGGAAGGCTGAGCATATATTTTGGATCTAATGTTGAGTATGATGATTTAATTGGATACGGAGTATTTGGACTTATCGATGCCATTGACAAGTTTGATCTTGAAAAAGGAGTTAAGTTTGAAACATATGCTTCATTAAGGATTAGAGGTTCAATTATTGACAGCATACGAGAACTTGACTGGGTACCAAGGTCTTTAAGGCAAAAGAGTAAAGAATTAGAAAGAGTCTATTCAGAGCTTGAACATAAGTTTGGACGTTCTGCAACTGATTTAGAAGTGGCCAAAAAGCTTGGTATTGAGGTTAAGGATTTAAACAAACTTTTGAATGAAGTTAATTTATCATCAATGGTATCTTTAGAAGAGTTTTTAGAGCAAAACTATGAAATTGGTGTTTCAAACAATTCATCTAATCAATTAGAGCGACCTGAAGGATATATTGAGATAAGTGAAATAAAGGAGATACTTGTAGACGCAATAGGTAAACTGCCAGAAAAAGAGAAAACCGTGGTTTCATTATATTATTTTAATGATTTGACATTAAAAGAAATAAGTGCGATAATGAAAGTATCGGAGTCTCGTATTTCTCAGTTACATACAAAGGCAATTCTAAGACTAAGAGGCAAGCTTACACGTCACAAAACCATTTTAAATAATTAACATTATTATACTAAAAGCTAAAGTTTTCTCCTTAGTATATTCTAAAAGAATTTTTAAGGAAAGGAGAAGAAAAAATGTATAAATCAACAACTGCAAATGTAAATGATGGCTATTTTGTGTTGGAATATAGAGAAGATGGCATATTTATGACCGTTTATCCTCCAGTGGGGAAAGGTAAAAAAGTTGATATAAGAGACATAATAGATCGTCTCACTTTTAAAAAAGTTAAAGATTTTAATAGAGAATTATTAGAGTTGTCAGTTTTAAAAGCTGATAAGGCTCCTGTCAAGATTGCTGAGCATCAGGAAGAAGTAAAAATTGATGCATCTTTGTCAGTATCAGTTACACCTGATAAGATGAAAGCTTTAATAACACTTTACCCTCCTGATGGAGGTAGGGCTTTGTCATTAGAAGAAATACTTTCAAAATTAACTGAGCAGGGTGTTGTCTATGGGATTAATAAAGAAATGTTAGAGAATATATCAAAGTATCCCATATATAAAGAGAGTGTAATTATAGCAGAAGGAACAACTTCAACAAATGGCAAAAATGGATTGGTACAATTTCATTTTGACTTAAATAAAGATAGAAAACCTATTATTCGAGAAGATGGTAGCGTTGACTTTAGAGAGCTTAATCTTGTAGAAAGTGTAACAAAGGGCACGGTTCTTTGTTCACTGGTGCCTCCACTACCTGGTATCCCAGGAAGAACGGTGGTTGGAGTGGATATTCCTGCAATGGATGGTAAGCCAGCAGTTTTACCAAGAGGAAGAAATACAGAAATAAGTGAGAATGGGGAAAATCTTATAGCCTCCATAGATGGACAGGTTAGTTATATTGAAGGAAAAGTTAGTGTGTTTTTGAACTATGAAGTACCTGCTAATGTTGACAATTCAACAGGAAATATAAATTTTGTTGGAAATGTAATAGTTAGAGGAAATGTATTATCAGGCTTTATAGTTGAAGCTGGTGGGAGTGTTGAAGTTTGGGGCGTTGTTGAAGGTGCAACTATTATAGCTGGGGGAGATATAGTTTTAAGAAGAGGAATGCAAGGGCTTGGCAAGGGGTTAATAAAAAGTGGAGGAGACATAGTTGCTCGGTATATTGAAAACAGTAATATTGAAGCAAAAGGAGATATTAAGTCTGAAGCAATTATGCACAGTAATATTAAGTGTGGAAATAAGCTTGAACTTTCAGGTAAAAAGGGTCTTTTAGTAGGGGGAGTGTGTAGAGTTGGTAAAGAAATTTCAGCAAAAGTTATTGGTTCTTATATGGCTACAGTAACAGATGTTGAGGTAGGAACAGATCCATCTTTAAAAGAGCGCTATAAAGAGCTAAGAAGCGAAATTCAGATAATTGAGGAAGACTTAAAAAAGGCAGAACAGGCCATTGCAATATTAAAAAAAATGGAAATGTCGGGCGGGTTATCTCCTGAAAAACAAGAGATAATGGCTAAGAGCATAAGAACAAAACTGTTTTACTCAAATAAGATCAATCAAATAAAAGAAGAAATTGTCCATATAGAAATGAAACTTCAGGAAGAAGCTGATGGTAAAATACGAGCATTTAGTTTTGTATATCCAGGAACTAAGATTTCAATTGGGACTAGTATGTTGTATGTGAAAGATAACATGAAATATTGCACTTTTTACAGGGATGGAGCCGACATAAAAATTGGGGCATATGACAAATAAAAATAGGAAGTGATTTTATGTCAATCAAACCAATAGACTTTCAAGTTCTCATTCCAAAGACTGGAGAAGTTGCCAAAATTCAAAATGATCAACAAAACAAAAATAATGCAATGCAGCAACAGCAAACGGCAATGAATCAAAATAAGGCACAGGATAATGTTAACCTTGTGCACTCTCAGGAGAATTCTCAAAAAGCAGCTATAAAAGATAAGCAGCAAAAAAACTCAAGCAAAAAAAACAAGAAGGACAATAAAAAGAGTAAATGTGAAAATAAGAATGACCCTATGACAAGCACAATTGATATAAAATTGTAAGGCGGAATTATTAATATTAACCTTGTAAGATAAAATGGGGGATAAGTACATGACGGGGTTTTATGTAAGTATAATGTTTATTGGCATATTACTGATATTAACTTCGCTAATTTTAATAGCCTTTGAAAAAAAGAAGGAATTAGATGGTGAAAAAATATTAGATGATAAAAAAAAGACTTTAGCATCAATAATAATAGAAGCAGAGCAAATGATAGAAGAACTGAATAGAATTTCTGATTACATAGTATCTCAATTTGAGCAAAAAAAACAAGAAGTTGTTGAGGCGATAGAAAATGCTGATAAAAAAGTAAAATTCCTTAAAGATGATATAAATTGCATTGAAAAAAATCAACCAAAGGATTTGAAAACAAATGCTTATGTCTCTCAAAGTATGGAATATAAAGATGTAAGCAGTAAAACAATATTAAAGAACAAATTACCACCTGCTGATAAAAAGGTAATTCCATTAAATAATAAACACAAAGAGGTAATTGACCTATCCACAAAAGGACTTAATGAAACCCAGATAGCAAAAAAGCTTAGCATGGGTAAGGGAGAAATACAACTTATTTTAGGTATGTCAAGAGGACAGTTGCTTTAGTGTGTGTAACAAAAGTGAAGAAAAACGTGGAAGAAACATTGTGAAGCATGTTGTAGAGCTTGTTATAATAAAAGCTTGGGGTATCGAACCCCTTCGCTTTTAAGTCTTTCACTTCGTTCCAAGACTTCTAATGCGACGAGGAAAGGGAGAGCATTGTTTGAGCGAAGCGAGTTTTGCTCGACCCCGAGGAGCATTTACAGGCTCTAGACTGCGTAACTTAAGTTTCTGGAATGATTTTCTTTACTTAAAAAATATGCATCTGAGAGATGTGTGCAAAGGAGGATGTAATGAGCAGATTTAATCTAAAGAGTTTAGTTTTAGGCATTGGTATAGGTATTGTTATAACTTCGTTTATTGGATTAATTTATAGTGCTGGTCTAACTCCACAATTAAGTAGGGATGAAATAATTGAGAGAGCAAAACAATTTGGCATGGTATTTAGTGAGGATATTATAAAGTCAGAATAGTTTATATAAGTGTCTTGAAAATATTTAATGCCTCTTTTTCACCTAGTCAATTTCTAAGAAATATGACCTGAAGTGATAATTATAGAGGCAGTTATTATTTTCAAGATTTTAAGCAGAAACTTCAAAAATTCAGAACCTAGAAATCATTAATTAGACATTCATGAGCATAAAGCTCACCAACATAAGATGAAAAGTATAATGGGAATGAATGTCGTTGCCCCTGTGCATGTTTGCGACAGCAAACAAATTTAAGGACTCATTCTAAGCTCTGAATTCTTCAGTAAATAAGTTACATTCCTTCGTAAGCTTTTATAAAAACTTCTTTAAGCTCTTCCACTAACGGCATTCTTGGGTTAGTGCCTGTACACTGATCAGCAAAAGCGTTATTGGATAAATAGTCAAGATTTCTATCTAAATCTTCTCTTCTAATACCTGTATCTTTTAATGAGAGAGGTATATCAACTTTCTTCATCAAGTCTTTTATTGCATTAACTAATGAATTAACTCCTTCTTCGGTAGTTGATGCATTAAGTTTTAAATGCTGGGCTATTTGGAAATATCTTTCGTTGGCTTGAGGGTATTCGTATTTAGGGTATGCAATAAACTTTGTTGGCTTACTGGCATTATACTCGATTACATGGGGTAATATTATTGCATTTGCTCTACCGTGAGGTATGTTAAAAGTAGCACCAAGATTATGAGCCATACTGTGATTGATTCCCAAAAAAGCATTGGTAAAGGCCATACCTGACATTGTTGATGCGTTAGCCATTTTTTCTCGAGCCTCTTTATCCCCAGGATTAGCATAGGCTTTTGGTAGAAATTTAAAGACAAGTTCGATGGCTTTTAGAGCAAGTGCATCAGTATAATCAGAGGCCATAACAGATACGTATGCTTCTATTGCATGTGTAAGTACATCCATTCCAGTATCGGCAGTGACAGACATTGGAACTGAGTATGTCAATTCAGGATCTATAATGGCTATATCAGGGGTTAACTCATAATCTGCCAAAGGATATTTCATATTATTAACTTTATCAGTAATAACTGCAAATGCAGTGATTTCAGAACCAGTTCCTGCAGTGGTTGGGATTGCTACAAACAAGGCTTTTTTACCTAGTTCAGGAAATCTTACAGCTCTTTTTCGTATATCCATAAATTTTAGTCTTAGCATTTCAAACTCAGTTTCAGGATGTTCATAAAAAAGCCACATTCCTTTTGCTGCATCTATAGGAGAGCCACCTCCAAAAGCTATTATTATGTCAGGCTTATATTTGTTCATTTCCTCTACGCCTTTAAATACAGTTTCGACGGAAGGGTCTGGTTCTACGTCAGAATAAATCTGATAGTTTAATTTGGCTTTTTCAAGATGATATAATGCTTTGTCTATTAAGCCTGATTTTACCATGTATTTGTCTGTTACAATAAATACTTTTTTTCCTTTCAGCTTTGAAAGATATTGTAATGAACCAGGTTCAAAGTATACTTTTTGGGGTATTTTAAACCATTTCATATTAACCGTCCTTTTTGCTACTCTTTTTATATTAATCAAATTTGAAGTACTTACATTAGCAGTAGTTGAGTTTTTTCCCATGGTGCCGCATCCTAAGGTAAGAGATGGCCTGTAATTGTTATAAAGATCTCCGATGGCTCCTTGAGAAGAGGGTGAATTGACTATTAATCTACCAGTTCTTACCTTTGAGCTAAATTCTCGGATTATATTATCATTTTCTGAGTGAATTACCGCAGAATGACCTAGTCCTCCAAATTCCGTCATTTCCTCACACTTTTTAATACCACCTTTGTAGTCGTCGACAACATAAAATGCAAGAACAGGGCTTAACTTTTCACGGGAAAGAGGATAATCAAATCCAACACCTTCTAAGGGGGCAATTAAAATCTTAGTATCTTTAGGAACATTTAAATTAATCATTTGTGCTATTTTGTAGGCAGATTGTCCAACAATTACAGGGTTCATGGCACATTTTGTTTCATCAATTGCAGTTTTAGAAAGAGCATCAATTTCTTCTTTATTGAGAAAATAACATCCCATATCTTTTAAAAGGGAAACCACACTATCAGAAATTTCTTTGTCTACAATTAGAGCTTGTTCTGAGGCACATATCATGCCGTTGTCAAATGTTTTACTTAAGATAAGGTCAGATACAGCCCTTTTTACATTTGCTGTTTTTTCAATATAACAGGGAACATTTCCAGGACCTACTCCTAGAGCAGGTTTTCCAGTACTATAAGCCGCCTGTACCATGTTTGAACCACCAGTAGCAAGAACCATTGCCACATTAGGGTGGTTCATAAGTATTTTTGTACCTTCTACAGAGGGAGTCTCTATCCATTGAATACAGTGCTCGGGGGCACCTGCTTTTATTGCTGCATCTAAAACTATTTGCGCTGACGTGGCAGAAGAGTTTTGAGCCTTTGGATGAAAACTGAATATTATAGGGTTTCTTGTTTTAACAGATATAAGGCTTTTAAACAAGGTAGTGGAAGTGGGATTGGTTACAGGTGTTACACCAGCTATAACTCCAACTGGCTCTGCAACCTCGAAATAGTTGTCTTCTTCATTTTCATTAACAATTCCTACAGTTTTATCATATTTTATACTATGATATACGTACTCTGTTGCAAAAAGATTTTTAATAACTTTGTCTTCATAGATCCCCATATTTGTTTCATCAACGGCCATTTTAGCAAGTTCCATGTGTTTGTCAATACCTGCAAAAGTCATGGCTTTTACAATTTTATCAATACTACTTTGATCTAAACTTTCAAATTCTTTTTGAGCTTTTATAGCATTTGCTACTAAATTGTTTATCATTGATATGGTAGATTCTTGTTCCATCTAAATTACCTCCTGCGCTTTCCTAAGGTTCATTATTTATATAATCATTTCTTAGTATTTGTAAAAAAAAGATATATTATAAGCTCTCGGAAATAATTGTAGCTGGCATGTGTATTATGTTATTATTAGCAATAATACTCAATTGATTGGAGAGGAATAATTTGAAAAACAAATTTTTCTTTATTGTCATAATTCTTTTATCTCTTTGCGCATGCTCACCTTCTTTAATGGAAGTTGATTCCATTAAAGAAGGTAATTCCACAAGAGAAGCTAGTTTTTACTGGGAAGAAGTTTTAGAATTTGAGGCTAATGACCAGATTAATATATCCTGTGATTGGGGTAATATTGAGTTTTATAGCTGGGATAAAAAGGGTATTAAGTTTGAAATCAATAAAATAGTTAGAGGAGTTTTAGAAAAAGAACTTTTAGAAGAAAAACTAGATGATTTAATGGTAAATATTAGTGATGATAATAATAAAATCTATTTTGACGCTAAGTGGATGGTAAAGAGAAAAAATGTGCTAGATAAATGGATAGATATGAGGGTATATTTACCTGGAAATATTAATGATTTAAATATTAATTTAGATAAAGGGAATATAAAATTTTATGACGATATAAAAGGGCAAATAAATGCTGATTTAAATATTTCAAATGTTGATATAAATAGGTTTGAAGGGGTTATAAATATTAAAGGCAATAAGGGAAACGTAAAAATATCAAATGGAAAAATATCTGGAAAGTCTAGCATAGTAAAAAGTATTGGTAATATAAGTATAAAATCGCAGTTTGAAGAAGGTGGAGAATACTTTTTTGACACAGGTACAGGCAATATTGAATTGATAACATATGAGGGTTCTAAAATATCTATTGAAAGTGTGGGTATTTTAGATAAAAATGATTTTACAAAGCACACTTATCCCACAAAAGTTTGGGTTAGTAGTGGGATTGGGAGGATTTCTATAATAAAGTATTGATACAACTTAATTCTTGTATATAGGATTTATAAAATTATGTCGATAATTATTACATGAATTTATTTTGTCATTTCTAGATATGATTTTACAGGAGGGTAATGTAAATGAAAATAATAAAATGTTTGTTTTGTAGTAAACCTACTTCTATAAATAAAATTAATATTAAAAAGAAAATTAATGGAAAAGTTGTAACATTGACCAATGCCCCTGTTTACTATTGTGAGAAGTGTAAAGAAACTTTTATATCAAAAGAGGCGCAAGATGTTTTAATAGCCATAAGGGAAAAAAATCTAGATAAGAAAAATGTTTTATTTAATTATGAAGATTTAAAAAAGTTATAGGTTTATAGCATAAAAAAAACGAGAGAACTTAATGTCTACTCGTTTTTTTTGTGTGAATAAATAATTGGATACTGTTGTTGTTTAAAGGGTAAATATATATTAGAATTTATAATTAATAATGGTTATTACATGAAAGGCGATGATATAATGGATGCATGGCATGGATTTAAAAGAGCTGAGTGGTGTGAAGAAATCGACGTGCGAAACTTTATAGATGCAAATTATACACCTTATGAGGGGGATGAAAGTTTTTTATCTCAACCTTCAGAAAGAACAAGAAAACTTTGGGAAAAGGTTTCAGAACTATTAAAGAGAGAGAGAGATAATGGTGGTGTTCTTGATGTAGATACTGAAACAATTTCTACAATTACATCTCATAAAACAGGATATATTGACAGGGAATTAGAGATAATTGTGGGGATTCAGACAGATGCGCCACTAAAAAGATCTGTTATGCCTTTTGGGGGAATGCGCATGGTTATTAAAGGTGCGCAGGCATATGGTAAGGATATTTCTCCTGATATAGTGGAAATTTTTACAAATTTTAGAAAAACTCACAACGATGGAGTATATGATGCTTATACACCTGAAATGAAAAGAGCAAAGAAAGCAGGAATAATAACTGGACTTCCTGATGCCTATGGAAGAGGAAGAATTATAGGTGATTATAGGAGGCTTCCTCTATATGGAGCTGACAGACTTATAGCAGAAAAGGAATATGAAATGGTTAATCTGGAATTTGACTATATTGACCACGCAACTGTCAGGAATAGAGAGGAAATAGCAGAGCAGATAAGAGCTTTAAAGTTTCTAAAAGAAATGGCATTAAGTTATGGTTATGATATATCCATGCCGGCAAAGGATAGTAAGGAAGCAGTCCAGTGGTTATATTTTGCATACCTTGGAGCAATAAAAGAGCAAAATGGTGCTGCAATGAGTTTGGGAAGGGTATCAACATTCTTAGATATTTACTTTGAAAGGGATTTAAATGAAGGAAAAATCACTGAAGAACAGGTACAGGAATTGATTGACCAGTTGGTTATCAAACTAAGGCTGGTAAGATTTTTAAGAACCCCGGATTATGAGAAACTCTTTAGCGGAGATCCTACCTGGGTAACTGAAAGTATAGGTGGAATGTCTCTAGATGGAAGGACACTGGTTACTAAATCATCATTTAGAATGCTAAACACTTTATTTAATTTAGGACCGTCACCTGAACCAAATTTGACAGTACTTTGGTCGGTAAATCTTCCTGATGGATTTAAAAGGTTTTGTTCAAGGGCGTCTATTCATACCAGCTCAATACAGTATGAAAGTGATGATATAATGAGACATTATTGGGGAGACGATTATGGAATTGCCTGTTGTGTTTCAGCTATGAGAATGGGAAAACAGATGCAGTTTTTTGGTGCTAGGTGTAATTTGGCTAAAGCACTTCTTTATGCGATAAACGGTGGAAGAGATGAAATCACAGGTAATCAGGTTGCACCAATGTTTGCGGAGGTTGATACAGAGTACTTAGATTATGATGATGTAATGAAGCGTTTTGATATGGTTTTGGATTGGGTTGCAAGGCTTTATATGAATACTTTAAACATAATCCATTACATGCATGACAAATATTCTTATGAAAGGCTTCAGATGGCATTTCACGACAGGGAAGTTTTACGGACGATGGCTTGTGGTATTGCTGGATTATCAGTTGTTACAGATTCATTGAGTGCAATAAAATATGCTAGAGTAAAACCTTTGAGAAATGAAAATAAAATTGTTGTAGATTATGAAGTAGAAGGTGACTATCCCAAATATGGAAATAATGATGCTCGTGTTGATTCAATTGCAACAAATATTGTTAAAATATTTATGGATAAGCTTAGAAAACAGAGAACATATAGAAACTCAACACCCACATTATCAATACTAACAATCACATCAAACGTTGTATATGGAGAAAAAACAGGAAACACTCCTGATGGAAGAAAGAAAGGAGAGCCTTTGGCACCTGGAGCAAATCCAATGCATGGGAGGGACATAAAAGGCGCTTTAGCAGTACTAAGTAGCATCGCAAAGCTTCCTTACGAATATGCACAGGATGGAATATCCTACACTTTTTCTGTTATACCAAAAGCATTAGGCCGAGAAGAAGAGGCAAGAGTAAACAATTTAACAGCTCTTCTAGACGGGTATTTCAAGGAAGGCGGGCACCATATCAATATTAATGTATTCGAAAAGGAGACTCTTTTAGATGCAATGGAGCATCCTGAAAAATATCCTCAATTAACTATAAGAGTATCTGGGTATGCGGTAAACTTTATAAAACTAACAAGGGAGCAACAGCTTGATGTTATAAACAGGACAATTCATGAAAAAATATAATTTGTGGGGAGGCAAAGTATGACTATAAAGGGCAGAATACATTCTTTTGAGTCTTTTGGCACTTTAGATGGACCGGGGATAAGATTTGTTGTATTTATGCAAGGGTGTCCCCTAAGATGCCTTTACTGTCATAACAGAGATATGTGGGACAGTAAAGGGGGCAAGGAATATACAGCTAGCGAAGTCATTGATGAGATGAAAAAATATATTAACTACATTAAGTTTTCAAATGGAGGAATAACGGTAACAGGGGGAGAACCCCTGATGCAGGCCGAGTTTGTAAGTGAAGTTTTTAAGCTTGCAAAAGAGATGAATGTTCATACTGCAATTGACACAAGTGGTTTTGCAGATATAGATAAACTAGGAAGCTTACTAAAAAGTACCGATTTAGTTTTGCTGGACATAAAACATGTTGATGAAGAAAAACATAAGAAAATTGCAGGCGTTGAAAATGATAAAATAAAGAAATTTGCCACATTTGTTTCTGATCAAGGAATACCTATATGGATAAGATATGTTCTTGTTCCAGGATTGACAGATGATGAAAATGATCTAATAAAGACACGGGAATTTATACAGGAGTTAAAAACTGTACAAAATATAGAGGTTTTGCCATACCACTCAATGGGAGTATATAAGTGGGAAAAATTAGGGCGCAAGTATCAGCTTGAAGGAACAAAAGAACCTTCTTCTTTAGATATAAAAAAAGCCAAAGAAATATTAAAAATATAACATAATGGCAAAAACTGCACTTGTATAAAGGAAAGCTAAGTATGCATCTTCAGGTGGAGAAGCTTTATCCACCTGAAGTTAGAAGCAGTATAAGTTTCTTAAACATCATTAGCTTTATTGGGGCTAAGAACTATTTTCGAATTACTTTTTAGTTGTTTGTTTTGTTTTAGTTTAATAGGCTCAAATAATTCAACATTGACTTTGTCAAATATTTTTATAAATATTTGGGCAGTGTACTGGGCATCTGCTAAAGCTCTATGAAAACTATCGTCGATTTCTATTTCTGTTAATTTAAGAGCATTTTCAAGGCTGTATCTTTGTCCTGGAGGAAGTTGGAATATGGTTGAAAACTGTTTTTGTAAATCTATATTTTTTTTCAACCAGCCAGTTGTTACACGATTATATTTACAATTTAAACATAGATTGTATATGTCATCATGACCCCAGCTTATTAATATACTGTCTGTTCCAATCCAATCTATAAAATCCTTAATAACATATTTAAAAAATTCAGCTTTATTTATATCTTCCTGGGATATTTGGGTTTTTCTTTTTACCAATGAAAAAAGCTTTTTAAAATATTTAGGTTTAATAAAAGATTGGAATTTTCCTATCTCATTTAAGCTAACATCAAGCTTTATTGCTCCAATTTCAATAATTTCGTTGGGGAGCTTATTTTTAAATGGCTTACTATTTAGTTCTAAATCAAAAATTATGTAGTGCATATATAATCTCTTTTCTTAATAATATTTTTGTTTTAATAGTATTATTCTCAAAAAGTTTGACTTTTAGTAAAAAATTAAGAGTAATATTAAATTGAAAGACATAGATTTTTATAGTATAAGATAACTTTAACACATTATTAATTGAAAAGGGAGAATATATTAAAAAAAATTGCTATTTTTAAAAAACAAATAGAGCTCGTAATGATCTTCGCTACAGCTAGTACAAATCCTTACGTACCTATATGCAACCTTGCGGCTACATATAAGCATTACACAACCTGTACTAACCTTTGCTCGACCAACAAGGATTCCTTAGAAGCCTGATACAACCGTTAGGCTATATCAAACCTCCAGAAGCAGATACAAAAACAGAAAACCAACAACAAACTTACACAATTTCCAATCTAAACTCTGCATTCCTGCGGAACCCTTGATGATCTTAGCTCGAATATTATATATCCCTTTCAACCATACTGCAACACTTAAGTGCTACAATATAGCTTTACAGGACACATAACACTCTTCCCTCCAGCTAATATTGAGCCTTTTCGTCAACTACCGAACGAAACCCAATATTAACTTTTGGCCGACTATTATAAAGCCATGCTTTGACCTTATAATAATCTTGGCTCAACCATTACGAACCCTACGCTATTATTATGGTCCAATATAAATTTTATATTCCTGGTAAAATTATGAAATAAAATAAATTAATAAAACGTTCATAGAATATTAAATATTTAATTGTAATATTAATATATAATAGGTTTAAACCTTTAACATACATTCCCTGAAAAGAGCCCTTATTAAAGGCTCTTTTTTTTAAGGTTTTGGAAGGAGATTAATAATTTATGTAGAATACTTTTATACTATTCTTCTCAAAAAGTTTGCTTTTTTAGCAAACTTTTTAGAAGATATAGTTCCTCTGTTTATCGCAGCGGAACTTAACTACTATGATTGCAGCTTCCGCTGCGATATGGTATAAATAGTTAAAGGGGGGAGAAAACCATGGAGACAGGATGTTTTTTGTTTGTAGTTGTGATATTAGCGTTAATTACATTGGGTGTCATTGTTTTTATTTAGATTATATAGTCAATTTTGATTTTGTGATAACTCATTATTTTTCCAATGTTTAAATCTTGAAAAATGTTCTTCACTAATTTGACCAAAATATGCCTTACCATTAAGGTTAATGGAAACCTTAAATCCTTTAGGTAAAATGGTCATTTTTTGTTCAATCAATTGAAAATCTTCTTTATTTGCAATATGAAAATCCGATCCTAAACCAATCAATATTATTATTTTATCAGGATATAATCGGGCTTTCCATATTTGATCCACAAAGCTTTTTACTTGTAATCGTATAATATCATTTTCTAACTTCATATTTGCTTTTATTATACTATTAATAATCTGATCCATAGCGTTAATTTCATCATCAGTCGGTTTTTCAATATTTTTGCTACAAAATTTCTTATATATTTTAAAGTCTTGTACAGCCCAGTATACTTGGAAAAATCCAATCATTATAAAGAAAAATCCCAAATCTCCAAAAGTAATGTTTAAAAGGCTTATGATAATATTCCAGGCACCTAAAAAAGCAAAAACTATGCCTTCAAATAATAGAATTAATGGTTTGGGTGAAACAATTCTCCATACTCCTTCTATAATGAGAAGAACACCAATTGGAAAAAGAATAAGATTTAAAAAACTGTCATTTAGTCCAGTTATAGAGTTGCCAATAGCAAAGAATCCCCAAATCAAACTGAATACACCTGCAAAAACCCTATTTTTATATAGGATTCTATATAAAAATATTCTACTAAATTTAGAAATATCACTTATTATATCCATTATGCTACCTCTTTTCTTTTTATTTTATATAATAACTTATCATTAAGATTACTACAAAATTAACAAAAATCCTTCTTGAATTTAAAATAGATTACATTAAAGTATTTATAATTAAGGAGTAAAATAACGCAAAATATTTAACATACAAACAATATCAATTAATATGATGGCGTAGGTAGATGAAGAAGGGAAAAACAATGTGATAACTTACACTGACGTAACGGACTAGAACTTTTTTAGAAGAATTAATACATAAGATGCTTAAAGCAATACAGATTCAAGCAAAGAAATTGGGTATAGATAGTGAATTTGATAGTTGAAGGGAATATGGAGAATATACCTAGAGGGGTAGTTGTTGTTAAGGTAATTCATTAATTTAGGGCTTAATTTCCCCTTTAAGTGTTTAAATTATAGATAGACATATTTTCCCTCTAATGATATAATAGCTTTGAAAATAATGGATAAAGAAGGTGGAGGGGAGATGAGCAATTCTAAAGCATTTGCAGAATCAAAAGATGATATTATGAGTCAAAGTATTGATGTCAAAATTAATACTATAAAAAGTATAGAGAAAATGACGGTGGCTGGTGATATTAGTAAAGAAGAGGGAAGATACATAATTGAGTCTACTATTGCAGCAAAGAGTATTAAAAAGTCGAAAGAAGCAATTAATTATAAATATATACCAAAGTCTGATGGAAGTTGGTTAGGAGAAGAGGGAAATTCAAAGTGGATACCAAACAAAGATAAAATTCCTGGCAAGATGAATCCTGATGAAAAAACTTGGGAGCAAATATTAAATACTTATGAAATTGATGGTATTGAATACAGTGAAGGAGAACCAAATTTTATAGTAATATCAAGAGGTACTGTAGATATAGAAGGATTTTCAGAAGATCGTGACAAAAATTTTACAAAGGCAGATGAAGCTGAAGCAAGGAAGCGAGGATGTTCTTCAGAAGAAGTATTTGATTGGAGAAAAGAAAACAGGTATACTTGGCACGAAAGAAAAAATTGCAAAACCATGGATAAAGTACCTTCTGAAGTCCATAACAATATGTCTCATTCAGGAGGAATATCACAAAAGAAGAAAGAGATTAGTTTGGAGGAATGGTTATGATTGAACTAAATGATGAAGTATTTGGCAAAATGCAATATGATTCATCTTGGGTAAGAAAAGAAAAATATACTATTTTGGGAAAAGAATTAGATATAAGAATAGTTGCTAAAGCATATGAAGGACAAGGAATATTAGACATTCAAAGAAAAGCTTTTATTGAATTTAAAGAGAATTTTGATCAATTTGAAGAAGATATTCCAGCTAAATTATTGAAATATTATTTGGAGAATTATGAAAATATTTCAGAAATGTGTAATATTCCAGAAAAAATTGACAAGGATCACATAACTCAAGATTTAATTGTAAAGTTAGTAAAGGTGAAGACTATATATTTTGGCAGAAAAGGAGAATATGGCTATTTGTGTGATTGTATTTGGGAACAAGAGCATGGAATTGCAATTATTTTGTCGAGCGGCATTACTATCGATGAACAAGATACTCTTATTTAGTATGATTCGATATTGACCGATAGTGTAAAAATCTTTTATCCTTACATACACAAGGGTTTAAGGGGTATGATTGAATCCGAATTTCAAAGTATTGACAAATAGAAAATACGGGTATAAGTATAATATGCTTTAAGTAAATAGGATATTTGAAACTTTTTTTAGATTAAATTATTATTGAAAAAGGAGGTGTAAAAATGTACACGAAGGACAGAACTAAAAAAATATTAGAATGGATGATTGGTAACAATAATATTGGAGGTTTATTCGTGTTATTTAAATTACCATTACAATTTAATTGTTTTTAGAGTAGTTTTGGCCGAAGGGTGCTGTACCTATAGCGTGCAAATTATTAAAAAGTATACCTAACTAATTATAGAATGCATATAAAAAAATCTTTTAGATGAAGATACTAGAGAAAAGAATTAAAATAAATTGAGAATGTAAGAGATACTTTTATGGGAATTTTTATCAACACAGGTAAACAAGCCTGTGTTTTTTGTTGTGCTTTTATGGTGTGTGAATTATGGAAATATAAATTTCTCACTTAATATGATTAGAAATAAACGCCAAAAAATAAATAACATAGAAAAAAAGTAGTATTTCAACATCAATTATAGGTGGCTTATGTGGCCTATGCTTAATTAATATCATTAGATATAGTGAAACCAATAATTTCAGGGTTCAATATGATACTACAATAAGTACTACAATTACGATAGGTTTAAATAAAATTAGGTAAGAAATAAAACCAATAATTTATATACTTTCGAATATAATATAAAAGAAAAAAACTCTCGAAAACCACTGTTTTCAAGAGTTTAATCATTCGATATCTGGTGCGCCATCGGGGACTCGAACCCAGGGCCCACTGATTAAGAGTCAGTTGCTCTACCAACTGAGCTAATAGCGCATATTTTTATCGAACAATTATTAATTATATGATTATTAATATGAATTGTCAATAGTTTTTTGCAAATTTAAATTTTAAAAAATAAGAAAAACACTTGTCAAACATAAAAAAAGATGTTACAATATCTAAGCATTAGATTATTTTTGCCGAAGTGGTGAAATTGGCAGACGCACTGGACTCAAAATCCAGCGTACGTGAGTACATGCCGGTTCGAGTCCGGCCTTCGGCACCAAGAAAAACAAGGGTTTCAGACATTAACTGGAACCCTTGTTTTTGTTTTATAGTTATTTTACTACCATTTTACTACCGAACTTTTTTGAGTGGAATTTTCTATAAAGTCTTTAAAGCTATAACAAATAAGATTGTTAAGCTTATCAAAAACTTATTATGTGGATAATAGGAAGTTCAAAATCTAATAATATATTTTTATTATGTACATTGCCACACATAGCCAGATATCCCACATTGATCACACCAGAATAGCAAATAACTTCGCTTCCCCAGAGCTATTCGTGATTTTCCAATGTAGTAACCCCTTTGATGCTTTGATAAACGCCTGTTCCCAAATTCCAGTTTCAACATTTAAAACGCTGATATGATTTCACTCATATTATCAGAATGTTGCTCCCTTGATAAATAATTTTGAAAGAAGGTGCATTTATTTTGAAAAGCAAACAAAAATATGATATAAAGGGTTAACACAGTTCATTTCTGTAACAGAGGGTATTTTATATCTAAAAGCTGGAACGAATTAAATGAAAATATTACGGATTATTTTTTATTATAATTGGCAAAAGAGTGGTATAATTATAGCATGAGTAAAGATTATATAAAGGAGTTTATATAATGAGTTTATAAAAAGGATAGTGAGATTAATGGAAAAAGTATATACAATCGGTCATTCAAACTATTCAACTAAATATTTTTTATCATTGTTAAAAAAGCATGGAATAACTTGTGTTGTAGATGTTAGAAGTGTGCCTTTTTCTAAGTACACCCCACAGTACAATAAAGACGATTTAAAAAAGTTCCTACATGAGAATAAAGTCTATTATATTTTTATGGGTGAAGAACTTGGGGCAAGAAGGTCAGATAAATTATTGTATTCCAGTGATGGAAATTTAGATTTTGAAAAAGTAAGTAAGACAAGTCTATTTCAATCAGGAATTGATAGAATTAAGTCTGGCATTGAAAAAGGTTACAACATTGCAGTTATGTGTACGGAGAAAGACCCTATAGAATGTCATAGAAATATTTTGGTTGCAAGAGAATTATATAGGCAAAATATTGAAATTTATAATATACTTGAAAGCGGCAAAATCGAAACTCAGGAACAAATTGAGGAAAGATTGCTTGATTTGTACTTTCCTAACAGAATGCAGCAAACGCTATTTGATTCTTTTGAGAATAATGTAGATAATGGAGAATTGATTAGCAAAGCTTATATCTACCAAAATAAGGATATTGCATACAATATTAATAATTTAGTCGCAAAGGTGCTATAATGATTTATTTGTGTTAATTACATTAAAAGAAAGGGAAAAGTATGAAATTATATACCATAGGCTTTACTAAAAAGTCAGCGAAGGATTTTTTTAATCTTTTAAAAAAAAGCAATGTAAAGAAGCTAATTGACATTAGATTGAATAACGCTTCTCAATTAGCAGGATTTACCAAGGGAAACGATTTGCAATACTTTTTGAAAGAAATTTGTGATATAGAGTATATACACGATACTGAGTTATCACCAACAAAAGAAATCCTTGACGATTACAAGAATAAAAAAATTAGCTGGTCTCAATATGAAATTCTTTTCAAAGCCTTACTTAAAGATAGAAAAATTAATAGCATGTTAGAAACTAAGTATAATAATCAATTTAATAATATATGCTTATAGACCTAATTTATAAAGCTCTTTTTTAAGTTTTTCTATATAACTCATTTTTCTTACCCAATTCACATTTACTTTCATGCTAACATTACAAACAACTTTAGCATAAAAGTAAACACGAATTCAAATCATTTATAAATTTATAAATTGCAAAAATTTTCGACCAAATCACATAACCGCAACCTAATCCGCAATAGACTCATTTACTCAACCCAATATCTCTTTCAACTCAATCCCACTTCTGAATATAAAGGTAGCTTCCACCAGCGAATGTATTATGAATTTATCAACTAGCCTCCTGAATAAAGCTCCATCAAACTTTGCAAGCGGTGTGTCTGTGGAACGATTAAAGAGTAGTCTGGCACGCATTGAAGAAATAGAAGATGAATCTAACTAATCATTATACAAATTGATATCAAATACCCAATATCCACATAATAAGTTTTTGATAAGCTTAACAATATTATTTGTTATAGCTTTAAGGACTTTAAAGAAAAATCCTCTCATAAAAGTTCGGTAGTAAAATGGTAGTAAAATAACTATAAAACAAAAATCAAGGGTTCCAACACCACAAGCATACATAATACATAAACTAATTATTAATAAATACAGAGGTACCAAAAAGGAAAAAGACATTCGAGCTGTTAATAATATTCTTGAATACATATTAAACAGAAGAAAAAGAAATAAATCAGTTAAAAAGTATTTATAATGACTTATCAAAAAATAATATCAAGAAGGTTAATACTGTTTGCAAAGAAAATTTAATTGAACTATATCCAGGCTTTAATTTTGATAGGTAATTTTCTAAAAAATCATTCATATAACCAAAACTACTTTCAAAAATTAAAAGTAGTTTCGGTTATCATTTATAAAAATATAAAATTGTAGGTACTTTATTTTACTCTGATGATAGTCTTGTCTTTAATGTGAATTATATCCAGTTTATTTCTTGCTTCATCTATAAATTTATCTCTTTTTTCCATAACTTCAGAATCAGGATTTTTCATTTTTTTAGAAAATTCTTCTCCGTCTTTTCCTGAAAGAACAATAGATCCTTTACGATTTATTAAAGCCATAAAAACACCTCCATATCAATCTAACATTTCTTCAATTATAGAATTATTTCTAAAATCAATAAACATTTCAACTGTAGTATCATTAATATCAATAATTATTTTATCAATAGATGAATCATTATATTCTGCCTTTACAAATTGAAACCCTCTATCCTTATACCATTTAAGCTTACTTACTCTAGCGTCAATGAACAAGCACCTACATCCTATGAATTCAGAAATATCTTTTGATGTAACAGCAACATATTCAAGTATATGTGTTCCTATTCCCATGTTTTCATAATTTTCATCAATAGCTAAACACTTTAGTACAATTGAGGGATATTTGTTGTCATCCCCATATATTGGAATGTCAATACTCCTGAACTCAGTTGTAAAATATCCAACAACAACTTCATTAACTTTTACAATTTTTGTTCTTGATAAATGCATAATATGTTCAAAATAAGCGTTATTCCTCTGTAAAAAATCATTAAGTAAAGGATCTTCACATTTGAACTTAGTTAAGTCTTCATTAGCATTTATATCTATAAGTTCAATATCAAACATATAAAACCTCCGTACATATTAATTATAACATAAATAAAGTAAATTAAATATACTTGGATCTAAAACAATAGACTTAGATTGATTACAATATTTCTATAGTTATTGAGTTTAAAACTCAAAACTTCTAACATTTTTCTAACGCAAAAATTTTCTAACATGATTTTGAGTATAAAAGGATTTACATAAAGTAAAATATAAAAATTTTGTCCAGTGCTTTATATCACAGAGTTGCAGACAGTTTTAAAAAGTATACAATAAATAGAAATAACACAAGCCAGTAAGTATATTTTTAGATCTCAACGTCTAGTGATTTTAAAACTAAAGTAAGTTGTGCTAACTCTTGCTCTTTATATATTTTCATTAACTTATTTATAACTAAGTCAATATTTTCATCAATTATGTAATCATCTATTATATTTTTAAATTCATCTTTTCTCACTACCAGAAAAAAGTTAAGGCATAGTCGTCGTCTCCCTTTTATCTATTTTTTGAGATTAACAGTAGGAGATATAAAGACAAATTAAAAAATATTGATTAGTTTGAGATATTTACTCAATTAAATTGTATTTTATATAAAAATTGAGTATAATATAAGATGGAGTTTGCGAAATTATATACAAACTCTAAGGAGGATGTTATATGCTGATAAATTATGTATTTGAAAATTTTCGCTCCTTTAAGAGCAAGACGAAACTAAATATGGAGGCGGGAGCACAGCGAACTTTAGATGAAAACCTTATCCGAGAAAATAAACTACGCATTCTTCCATCTGCTGTCATATATGGAGCAAATGCAAGCGGGAAATCTAATATTATTATGTCACTGGCGATAATGAGGGAGATTGTATTACAAGGCTCCCTTGAGACTTTTTCATCGGATTTGAATAATCTAGAATTGTACCCGTTTGCTCATAGTTCAGAACAAAAACCTATGTTATTTGAAATAGAATTTACAAACGAGGAATTTCGTTTTTTGTACTCTTTTGAAGTTCTAACCAAGTCCTTTGACAAGGATAAACGGCAGATTGTATCTGAACAGCTATGGATAAACAATAATAAAACATTGATTCAAATTTTTGAGCGCAGTCTGCAGCGAGTTGCAATCAAGCGGGATAAAAAGGTGCTTTCTCTTATACAATATGATGAAAAGCTGCTGGCGGAATTTGAAAATAAAATCAATAAAAACCTTGATCCCACTGAACTGTTTTTAACACATGCATTCAAAACCGTTATCAGTAGCGAGATTGCAGATGAAGTAATTGACTTTTTTAAGAATAAGCTGGTTGTAGTCAGCGATTTTACACTTAAGAAAACAAACATTACATTTTCTGCAGCTGATATGCCAGATAAAGATTTTCTGGCATGGAATAAGACATTAGACGGTTTTGTAAAAAATGCGGATTTCGGTCCACAGAGAATCCTGTTTAAATCTCAAAAATCGGAGGAAGAGCATTCTGCTGACATGGAGCTTGTTTCTATCTATAAGTCAGGTAAGCGGGATGTAATGGTTCCTGCGGAATTGATGGAATCAAGAGGAACCCTGAAACTATTGGATTTCGCTATTCCATTTGAAACCCTATTCACGAAGGGTGGTGTATTTGTACTAGATGAATTTGATGCAGCAATCCATCCGGAATTGATTAAAGGTATTATCGCTTTATTTAATGACCAATCGGTAAATAAAAAAGGCGTACAGCTTATATTCACTACCCATAACCCAATTTACCTAAACAACAAGATATTCCGTCGGGATCAAATTAAATTTGTTGAAAAAGATAAAGACACCTTTGAAAGCACAGTTTATTCACTTGCTGATTTTGGCTCTACAGATGTCAGGAATGATCAAAACTATCTGCTAAACTATTTTAAAGGGAAATACGGTACATTTCCGTATATAGACTTTTCCAAACTTTTTGTAAAGGAAACTTAAGGAGGGAAAATAATGTATCGTAAAACTTACTTTTGCGTCTGTGAGGGTCAACAAGAAGAAATGTATTTAAAGCATGTTGCTTTTCTGCTGAAAAAATTTCCCCACCGTGTTGTTACTTTTAATACTACGCATGGTTTGCCAGAAAGGCTAAAGAAAAACTACACAGAGTATGATAATGCTGCGCTATTTGATTATGATTTCAAGGAAGAGGAGTTTCGTAGAAATATAATGATTTGTGAACAGCTCCAACGGAAAAGCCAGAAGGAAAAAGGGAAAAATGTCTATCATGCTTATAGCAATGTAAACATAGATTTATGGTTTATACTTCATAAAGAGGATTTTAATAGACCGGTTGCTTCAAATGATGCTTATATTACTGATGTGCGTAGAATATATGGATTAAGCCATGAAGTGAATATTAAAGAAAAAGTAACCCTTGATAGAATACTAAGGGAAATTACTCTAAAAGATGTAAAACAGGCAATCAGACGGGCAGAGCAAATCCGTAAAAGTAAATTGGAATCCGACTGCTTTATGGTGGGTAATGTTGCCTGTTATGGCAATCCGGATTTCTCTCTTCATGATTTTTTGAAAATTGTTTTGCAGGATTGTGGAGAATTATAAAAGCAAAGGAAGGATAAGAACATGAGTAGAGCAGGAGTGAAGTTTTCCAAAATAAAGAAGCTTTGAATTAGAGATAAAGTTTTTAAAGAAGAATATGAAAAGCTGAAGCTGCGGGACGAACTATGGAATCCATTTAATGAGTGTTATTTCAGGCAGATATACATTTAGTTTATAGAATTACTAGAGATTTAATTGAAACAGGCATGTTTTAGAAGTGAAATATATTGCTGACATGAAATAAAAAAATAAGAAACAGATAGTTGATATTGAAATAAAAACATATGAACCAATGTGTAATTTATGCAAATTATGTGATAATATACAAGATAAGAAAAAAATATTATTCTTCCCCCAAAATGGATGTGTGTTAATAATTACAATACACGCTATTTTTTGAAATTTCTATAATCATATTGATGACCATTTTTGAAGCTTCACCTGGGATATGTTATAATTAAAAAAACTTTAAGGAGATTTTATAATGCAAAATAATCTTTTAAAAATAAAAACAACTATACCTCCTATTAGCTCGAATGTAATAGTGCGAAAAGGGTTGTTAGATAAAATAAGTGAAGATTTATTGCAAAATAACTATTTTACTAAGGCAATAACTCTGTTTTCTTCTCCTGCAGGTTCTGGCAAAACAACTGCTATAAGAAGCTTCCTTAGCAATCAGCAGATCAATGCTGCTTGGTATTCAATAGACTCAGAAGACAACTGTCCACAAAAATTTTGGCTGTATATTATTACATCACTAAAAGAACTTTTTCATGAAATAGGTTCTAGCTCATTGGAGTTGCTAAAATCTAATGACTTTTCCCAAGATAGTAAAGTGGATTTTAAGAATATATTATATCCTTTTTTAAATGAGTTATTTTCTATTAATAAACTTACATATTTAGTGCTTGATGACTATCATTTAATTACAAACACTGAAATAAATAGAGATATGATTTTCTTTATAGAAAACCTGCCTCCTTCTGTACATATTTTGATATCAACCCGCTCAGACCCATCTTGGCCTTTAACTAGATGGAGGGCAAAAGGTAAACTAAATGAAGTGCGTCTTGACCATCTTAAATTCTCTTTAGAAGAATTTCAAATTCTTTTTAATGAACAAAAAAAGGGTGTAGAAATAAAAAAAGAGCATATTGAAAAGCTTTATAATAAGACAGAAGGATGGATTTCTGGTCTTATGCTTGCAATTCTTTCAATATATAATTTAAAAGACTCTAATCAATATGAAAAATTTATTGATGATTTCTCAGGAAGTAACCGCCACATAATTCACTTTTTAAGTGAAGAAGTTTATAAGAGGCAGCCAGACTATATTAAGCAGTTTTTATTAAAAACATCAATATTAAAGCATTTTTGTGCTCCTCTATGTGACTTAATAACTGATAGACAAGATAGCTGTGATATTATTGAATCCTTAGAACGTCAAAACATGTTTATAATCCCTTTAGATGCAAATGGTGAATGGTATAGATATCATAATCTATTTTCGGATTTGCTTGTTTTCCACCTGAAAAAAAACTATCCTAGAGAATACAAAAATCTTCATGAAATTGCTTCTGAGTGGTTCTTAGAACAGGATGAACCATCTGAAGCTATATATCATGCCTATTACAGTGATAATCTAGAGAAAACAGCTTATATTTTTCATGAAAAGTTAGATAAACTATTGGCATTAGAAGGACCAGGTTTTTTAATAAAATGTATGGAATCATATTCATTAGAATTATTAAAAAAATATCCTCGCTTGTTGGTAATGTATATTTTTTTCATTTTAGTTATAAAGACTAGCAAAAGTGTTGAACATTTGATTGAAGAAGCTGATAAATTAAGCTATGACAATCCAAAGGAACAACAGGAATATTTGGGTATGTTATCTGCAATAAAAACTTACTATTACATATATAACAATCAGTTTATGGAAGCTACTCAAAGTGCAGAGGATGCCCTCACTAAACTATCACATAATAGTACATTTTGGAGAATGGGGATTTCTATTTTTTTAGGTGATGTTAATCTCTTTTCAGGATACCCTAAACAAGCATACAGCTACTACTTTAATGCTCATATTAATAATAAGAGTACAGGTAGTAACTATTTTTGCATTTCTTCTGGAATAAAGGTTTCAATTGCACTAAGCTATTTAGGAAAACTAGATGATTCAAAAGAATCGGCAAGAGATATACTTATGCTAGCCAAAAATTCAGGTTATTCAAACCTCACAAAAATAGGAACTCTATGGGGGCTGTTAGGTGATATATTAAGAGAACAGGGTGTTTTAGAAGAGGCTAAACAATTTGTAGAAAAGGGGATAATAGTTAGTGGGAAAGATGCAATGCTTATTGCATGGAATTATTTTTATAGAATTGCTATTTCTTTTTCCAATAAAGACTATAATGATTGTAGAGCTTGTATTTCATTTATTGAAAACATAAGTGCGGAAAATCTACCTATTTTTATTAAAATTATGTTGACCTTATGGCACTCTAAGATATATATACATCAGGGAGATTTATCACAAGCTGAGAATTTACTTATGAGTATTGGCGTCTCGCAAGAAATGGAAGTTAGTGATGGTCAAGAAAAAGGGTTTTTACTTTTAGTAAGACTATTGCTTGCTAAAGATAATTCTAATACCCAGTACATTTTTAAGATTTTAGACCAGATAGAACAAAAAGTATCAAAAAATGAGTATGTTCCATTACATATAGAAACACTTATTTTAAAATCTTATCTAGAACATAATAATGGCAATCTACAGAATTGTTATAGTTCAATTTCAAAAGCATTAGAATTAGGAAATAAAAACGGTTTTTTTCAGATATTTGTTGACGAGGGAGAAAAGTTTGCTAAAATTTTGATGTCATTTGCTAATAAGGCTACGGATAATAAAGATATAGCAACTTTTTCAAATTTAATTGCTGAGGCTATAGTACCTTCATTTAAGAATTGTCAAGACTTTCTTGAGCCAGACAAAAATTCTAATAATAATGTATCTACTATATCTTCAGTTTATGCTCAGCTTACAGAAGACCTTACTAAAAGGGAAATAGAAATATTAGAACTTATTAGTGAAGGTATGTCTAACCAGGCCATTTGTCAAAAACTATATCTTTCTTTAGGTACTGTTAAATGGCACACAAGTAATATATACAGCAAGCTTGGAGTAAGAGGACGTACACAAGCCATAGCGTTAGCAAGAAAACTAAAAATTATATAATGTTATGAAATTTTTTCTATTTTAAGATAGTTAAAAGTAATACCAAAATCCCTCAAAGCAACTATTATACCGTATACCGAAGCTATGTCTTTTAAGCTGCCTTTTATTTGTGTACTTCCATTGCAAGTATGTTTTACTGACAATCCCTCAAAGTATTCAAAAAGCCAATGCTCTAAATGACTCTGGCATATTATATTTACACTCCAATCTTTATCACAATTTAGATTATTAATGTTTGCATTATTTTTCATATCAACCACTATCCTTTTATCTTATTTTAAGACTCCATCCCTATATAAGATGGAGGTACTACTATTATCTTCAGGTGGAGTTGAGTCTCCACCTGAAGTCCCAAAATTTAGCTTTAACAAAACCAGTTCACCATCTTTTCTATAAACTAAGATTTCTGCTATTAAAGGCTTTAATTCCAATAGCTGAAAGTATGAATCCAGTTACTAAAAGTATAGTTACATTCATAAATGAAGCATCTGAAGGTAATAACCCTATGTGAGAAAATGGAGATATTTTTTGAATACTTTCTGATAAATTTAGCATCGGCCCAAAGAAGGGTCCTATTATCAAAGCTGTAAAGACAACTAGCCAGGAAAGAGTTCTTGAAATCTTAGGGAATAATCCATATATTGCGATTATTAGTAAGCGTCATATAATACCCACCTAAAAAAATTACAAATTTATTATATGCTATTATTATTAAATTTACAGACTTCTGGAATGTCTTTAGACCAAGGCAAATATGAGTCTAATATTTTTGATCATTGACATCTGAATTAGGCAACATGTGTAATAGATATTTTAGATATTCAAAAGGCTTTAGGTTATTTTCTCTAGCTGTTTGAATTATACTATAAATAATTGCACTTGCAGTAGCTCCACTTGGAGTGTTACAAAACAAAAAGTTTTTTTCTACTTATTACAAATGATTTTATGCTCCTCTCAGTAATGTTATTGTCAATATAAAGCCTTCCATCTAGTAGAAAACCACAAAGCTTGTCCCAAAGGTTTAAACAGTATTGAACTGCATTTCCTGTAGCACTTTTAGGAGTTAGAACTTTACGCTGAATTTTTAACCAGCTATAGAAATCATCTAATACTGGTTTGCTTTTTCCAGCCTTAATGCATATCTTTCTTCTACACTTACTTCTTTTAGATCTTTTTCTATATCAAAAAGTTTATTACAAAAGTCTAAACCTTCTTGGGCTGCACATGTTTTGGTTCTCTTTGTTTTGGGCAGGACTTTTAATGCCTCATCAAATTTTCTGCGGGCATGCACAAAACAACAAATTCTGGTAATACTAGGAACTGAATTATATCCAGCATAACCATCTGTACATAGATATGATTTAAAGTTCTCTAAAAATTTTTTTGGGTGTTTCCCAGCCCTAGTAGTTTGGTATTCGAAAAGCACTATGGGTGGTCCATCTCTTCCAGTTCGATAAACCCACATGTAGGAGTTAGTTGTTGCAGCTCTTCCGGGCTCATGTAATACCTGTACTTCGGTTTCATCGGCACAGATTATATCTTTTTGCAATAGATAGTAGTGCATTCTCTCATATATATAATGCAACCATCTGTTAGTAGCGATTAGTAACCAATTTGACATTGTTTGTCTGGATATATCCAAATCAAGCTGCTTCCACTGTTGTTCTTGTCTATACAATGGTAATCCAAACATAAATTTTTGAACCATTACATGAGCTATTGTAGATGCAGAAGCTATACTTTTGGGAATTGGAGGTTCTGGCATCTTTGTTGTTACAATAGGATTATCAATCCCGTTATTATCACAATTACGGCATCCATATATATATCTTACATGTTCTATAACTTTAACTGTTGCTGGTATAACCTCAAGTTCTTTTCTAACTTCAGTACGTATTTCATGAAGATTACTATTACAGTTTTCACAAAATAATTCATCTTCAGATAATTTATACTCAATTACTTCAACAGGGAGATCTTTTAACATTTCTTCTCTATGGCCTTTTCGCTTTTTGCGTTTATATGTAATTTCTTCTATTGATGGTTCTGGGACTTCTGGCTTTACATCAGATAAAGCTTCTGCTTCG
>VLTH01000003.1:695786-748568 GCA_008125075.1 Acetivibrio alkalicellulosi
GGTATTTGATTGATCTTCAACTACTTTTAAAGGAACCCAGTCTTGTGTCTCTTTGTTATTTTTTTTAAAATAATTATACCATTTATTAAGACTTCTTAAGTTTACATTGTTGTTTTTACACCATTGTGTTTGATTTTGTCCACTCTTTTTAAATTGTTCTACTATGTCTCTCCACATCTTTAGATTTTTTTCTTCTGACATAAAAACACCTCCAAATTTATATTGAAGGTATTATCTCATATATTATTTTCATTTAAAATGTGGGTAATATATGACGCTTACGATTATTAAACCTGCTATTGGCATTATAGCTGTTGCCTGAAGAAATCCGGCTTTTACATATTCTAATCCTTCACTAAACCCTCCCTCGGAGGCTAGAGCAATTCCAAATGAGAACGCCACTATTATAGCTATTGATCCTAGAATGCTTACTGTTATATAGCTTAAAAATACTTTAGTTCTACTTACCGCTGTCGAGAGAACTGATTCTAATGGTCCTCCTTTTTCCTCTGAATATATTCTTAATATTGAAAGCATTGTAAATATAGAAACTACTGCAGCCATAAGGCCAATTAAACTAAACATAAACATTTCGCCGGCGATTTTAAGATGTGGAAAAGCATCCATGTCTTCAACGATTTCACCAAATTCTGTGCTTGATGCTCCAAAAATCAAACCCAAAAGTAATAGTCCAACTATCCAACCCATTAAACCAATTCTCTGTAGTCTAAAAGTCAGTCCTAAAGGATTTTGAAGCCACTTAGCAGCTGTAGCTGATCCTTTACGCGCAGGGAGGATTCCTCTGCCCACATCTCTATGATTTACTAACACAAAAGCTGTTCTTATAAGGAGTATAAATGAAACTATGAAAAAGGATAATATCCACCAGTTATTTTGGTCAAAAGGATGCATCTGCTGAGCCCAACCTAATGGAGAAAGCCATACAGGCCAAGCACTTTCATAGCCCATTCCATCTGCATTTACAGTTCCCATAACGTTCCCTATAGAATTTATAACAAATATCACTCCTATTATTACTGCTGACAATCCGTTTGAACCTCTTGAACTTTCAGAAAGCTGAGCAGTAATTCCTGCAATTGCTGAGAACAGTATACCTAATGCTCCATATGATGCACCAGCAATTAAAGATCCTTCTATGGAAAGGCCATTTACTATTAAGCCTAAAGCTATAAGAATTGAAACTAGAATGTTTGATGCTATTGCAAGTATTAAAGCACTAGTTAGAGAAGAATATCTTCCAACTGCTGTTGAGCTAATTAATTCTGAGCATCCTGTTTCTTCATTATTTCTAGTGTGTCTTATTATAAGCTGTATATTCATCATTGCAACTAATACGGCTATTATTGCTGACATCCTAATAAGAAAGAACTGACCTAGCTCACCCACACTATCCGGTGAAAGGGGGGCTATAAGAAATCTCATTCCTGGACTTGTTGAGGCCATTACAACAATTTCTTTTATATCTTGAGGAGTAAAATCTCCATAAGCCTTTGTAATTAGAGCAACAATACCAAAAATACTTAAAAGCCATATAGGAAGCTTAATGCGGTCTCGTTTCATAGCAAGTTTTAGTAATGTTTTAGTATTTGCAAAATTTTGTTTTTTCATTTAGGCTCCCTCCTTAAGCTATTATTAACAGATTTCATTTCTTCTCCATAGTGTCTCATAAATAGTTCTTCTAATGTGGGTGGAGTACTAATTACCGACTTAATATTAAACTTCACCAAATATTCAATTGCTTCACCTACCATGCTCTTATCTATTCTAAATGATGTAGTATTTCCGTTAATATTTATATTGCTAATACTCTTGATTTTGTCTAGTCCTTCTACAGTATCTTTAGTATCAACTGAAATTGTCATTTTAGTCATGTGCCTTAGTTGGTCTAATGTTCCTGATTCAACTATTTCTCCTTGCCTTATAATAGTTACCTTGTCGCAAAGTTTCTCTACATCAGCCAGTATGTGACTTGACATTAGCACGGTTTTTCCTTGTCTTTTAAGTTTTTCAACACAATCTTGAAAAACTGCTGTCATCAGTGGGTCAAGTCCAGAGGTGGGTTCATCAAGAATATAGAAGTCTACATCTGATGAAAATGCTGATATGAGACCTACTTTTTGTCTGTTTCCTTTTGAATAAGTACTGCATTTTTTTGTTGGATCTAGATCAAAAAGTTTTAGTAAATTTTCTCTTTTATCTTTGTTTATACCTCCTCGAAGCTTTCCAAACAAATCAATTACTTCTCCTCCTGTAAGGTTTGGCCATAGGTGAACATCACCTGGCACATATGCTAATTTTTTGTGAATATCAACTGAATCATTCCATACATCTTTTCCAAACAACTTAGCATCTCCAGAACTTTTTCTTAATAGTCCAAGAAGTATCCTTATTGTTGTTGTCTTCCCAGCCCCATTTGGTCCAAGGAATCCAATACATTCTCCTTTTTTAATATTAAGATCAACCTTGTTTAATGCTCTAAACTTTCCATAATATTTAGTAAGCTTATTAATTTCAACAACTTTCATAGAAAGCACCTCCAAAATTTTTTTAAGTTTTCTTGTTAAATTAATAATAACTTATTCTATAAAAAATTAGACCTAACTAAGGTTAGGTTTTTATTATTTTAATTACCCAACTTAATTCCGGTCAAGTAAAACATTTATATAATGTTCAGTATCGATGAATAGAAAGATTTATCTTAATTTAGTAAAAAGAACATGGTTTAGAACTTCTTCAGCACTAAGCTTAAGGTTTCCTTCCCAGAAATTATCACCATAAGGAATCCTAATAAATATTGCCTTTTTGAAGGTTTGCTTTAGTTAAAGTTGAATTATTAATAATTAGTAATTAAACATACAAACATATGAAACATAGTATAATTTATGCAGATTATGTGGTAATATATTAGGTAAGGGAAAAAAATATTATCCCCATAAAATGGATGTGTGTTGATAATTAAAATACACGCTATTTTTTGAAATTAATAATTTAATTAATTAATTGAAAGGGTGATTTTATGGAAGCACTTAGAAAAGTGGTAAATGGTGCTGATTTGCCTAGCATTTTTGAATTACCAGAGAACGTTAAAAAAAGAAAGCTTGAAGTCATTATAATTCCTATGAATGAAAACGAAGAAATAGATTTAAAGCTAAATGCCATTGACAAACTACACGGATTACTAAGTAATGACAACTTTTTAATAGAAGAATTTGATTTAATAATCTCTAAAAGATTGTCTTGTTAAGAAGCTTCTAACATGGCTTTAAGCCTATGATTAACAAGTGATATGCTGTAGAGGCTTCCGTTGTCCCAACAACAGATATAATAATCAATAAACATTTCAATTGTAGAATTATTATTAACTCGTTATTCAAAGGAGTATACTCCCTATATAAGTCCCGAACTTAAAATAAATATTGCTCCTCCATGAGTTATTGTGGCAGGAATAATTCCATATTTACTACCAACTAACCCTGCTATCATACCTTCCCAAAGTGTAAATATTAAAATTGGGAGTCCAATATCAGTAACAGTTATTGCTAAAAATATATGACAAGCCGCAAACATTACACCAGTACTAAGACCCGCTACTATATAATTTTGACTATTTTTCAATACACCAAGTGCATAACCACGAAATAAACATTCTTCTAGCAGGTTGCCAAACATTGAAAATAATAATAATGGTAATAGAATTGACGCATTAACTATACCACCTCTGTCATTAATATCAATTCCTCTATATAAATTTAGAAAAGGTGCAGCAACAACTATGCATCCTAATATTCCAAATATCAATCCAATAAGCTTTTTATTGCGAAACCAAATTAAATACTTTCTGTTTTCTCTATCAAATTTATATAGAGCAACAACGACAATGAGGCTAGTAACAGCAAATGCTATTAAAAACGCTGGATCTGAACTCATCCTTAACCAAACAATTCCATTTTCTTTTCCAAGGGTCCATAGTCCTAATGGGGTCATGGCATCGCGCATCAGTATAAAAGTAAAGATATAAATAACTGTTCTAAAATAAACATTTGGTTTAATTAGAACAAATGTTAATGCGATCAATCCCATTCCAGGGAAAATTCTTAAAAAATAATTAATTAACATTTCCAAAGTACTCATTATTTAGTCGCTCTCTTTCTATTTAATATTTCGCACAACCTAAAACGAAGCTAGAGTTTAAACACTAGACATGCTTCAGACCTTGCTATTATGTGATGAATTATCATCCCACCCTATATCTTAACCTTTGCTACTTCATTACCCTTAATAATACCATTTCAAACTATTTTTTGTCAGCAAAATTTCTTAAATTATTAAACCTTTTAAGTTAAAACTATATAGCTATTTTGTTTACTTATGATAGTGTAATATATCACCATAGCGCTATTATACAAAAAACTAGAAAATATTTTTACAAAGCGAAACATTTGAATATTAGTAAGAAAATATCAAAAAAAAGTTATCTGCATTTTGAATTAGCTTCATTATATAAAAGTAGTTTGTCTATGTAAGTAGGTGGTTGTGTAAATTAATATCTTTATTTATAAATAATGACTCTTTTTGAAGGTGTGTGTTAGTTAAAGTCGAATTATTAATAATTATTAATTAATTTGTATTGCGCCTTTTGTAATTATTTGATAAAATATTAATATAAAAAATATAATTTAATAAAATTTGTATTCGTCTATAAACTTTTTGTATTCTCTTCAAATTTATTTTACTAATTCTCTATATTTATAATGAATTATATTATTATATATAAGTTTTAATTATAAGGCTTTTTTGCCATATAAAACATTTCAAGGTATATTTTTGATTTAAAGGAGGAGTTTTATGTTTAAAAGAATGATTATTTGTGGGCTTGTACTTGCTTTAGTTTGTTCAACTTTGCTTGCAACAACTGTATTTGGTGAGGGAGATTACAGTTTTAACCAGGAAATAACTTACAATATCTATGGTGATTTAAACGGAGATGGAATTATCGACTCGACAGACTACATATTGTTGAAAAGGTATGTATTGTCAATAATTACTGACTTTTCACCAGAACAAAAAATAATAGCAGATTTAAATGGAGATGGGGTTGTAAATAGTATTGATTGTGTTCTGTTGAAACGTTATATCCTAGATATAATTAACAAGTTTCCTGTAGAAGAGATGAACGAAGACATTATCAATATCCCAGAGGGAGAAGTTGAAAACATAGTATTAGCTCAATATGTTACATATTATCCACCAAACAATATACAAAAAACGGTTACTGGAGAAGAGGATATAAGAACAATCTATGAAATGATACAAGGAATTAAGGTGTTACGAAAGACAAACGAAACAGTATCAGGAGCGGGATGTTTTTATGTCACAATCAACTTTGAAGATGGTACAGAATACACTATTGCCTACGATATACACCTAATCAAGGATTCTGATAGGTATAAAATAGAATTTACAAAAGGCAACCCACAGGATATATTTGATGAACTGGACTATCCTATAGAAGATATAAATAATGAAGACCCATACAGTGACATTATCAATGTTCCAGAGGGAGAAATTGAAAACATAGTATTAGCTCAATATGTTACATATTATCCACCAAACAATATACAAAAAACAGTTACTGGAGAAGAGGATATAAGAACAATCTATGAAATGGTACAAGGAATTAAGGTGTTAGGAAAGGCAAATGAAGCATTAGTAGGAGCAGGACTTTTTTATGTCACAATCAACTTTGAAGATGGTACAGAATATACTATTGCCTACGATATACATCTGGTTAAGGATTCTGATAGGTATAAAATTGAATTTACTAAAGGCAATCCAAAAGATATATTTGATGAACTGGACTATCCTATAGAGAATATATAGATAGGTACTGATAATTAAAAATAACCTATTAATAATTTATCTTCTAAGAGTAGCTTTAGATAATCGAGTTTACTTGTACTCTATTTATAGATTAAAAAGCAAGGTTTTGGTGATTAAATCCCAAAACCTTGCTTTATTTGAAACAACATGTGTGATAGCTATGATTATGAAATTAAATTAACATAAAAATCTCTTAGAAGATTGCTGAATTGTTGATACAAAAGGACTGTAACAGAAACATATCCTCTATAATGTTTTAAATATTTACTAATATATTCTTACAGGTGTTCCAATAGTAATTGTATTGTATAATTTTTTAGCATCACTTGAGTACATTCTTATGCATCCACCGCTAACTGCTTGGCCTATAGACCAGGGTTTATCGGTTCCATGAATACCATAAGTACCGTGGGGAACACTAAGTTGCATAAAATACCCTCCAAATTGTTCTCCCCATAAAGCTTTTTTAGTAATAGTCCAATTTCCTAGGGGAGTTGGGGTAGAAGGTTTTCCAACTGCTACCGGGTATTGTTTTTTAAAAGTGCCATTAGAAAGTAGCTTGAGTATTCTTTTTTCAGTATCAATCTCAATTGAATACCGTTCTCTAGATATATCAAATATGGGTATAAAAAGGGGTTGACCTACAAAAATAAGATTTGGATCAAGTATTTTATTAGCTTCAATTATCCTTTCTATTGTAGTATTAAATTGAATGGCGATTCTAAGTAATGTATCTCCAGGTTGAATGTAATATATCATAATGTCACTCCTTTCAATATATTTTACTCAGAGAGTAATAATATGTTCCGGATACAAACAGAAAGATTTTTAATTTAGGTGTGAAGAGAAAAATTAAAACTTGCAAAATAAGGCCTTTGATAAGTGGAAGTAATATTTCAGGCATTTCTTAGCTTAAATGAAAAACCCTAAAAAATTTTGTTAAGCACTGTGGTAAAATTAAAAAAGATATTTTTAACATGGAAAGGTTATAGTATAATTACAATAGATTAGTATGAAATGTAGTATTAAACTAGTATAAAAAAGGTAATATTAAATAACAATATAATATGACTTAGATACATGTATAATATTGGGACAAATCACAGTGAGAAGGATAGGGAGGTAAATTACATGACACTTAAGGAAAAGTATAAGGATTATTTTAAAATTGGTACAGCTGTTAATGTAAGTTCGATAGATACTCATGCCAAATTAATAAAAGAACATTTTAATAGTTTGACATGTGAAAATGAAACGAAATTTTCAAACCTATGTGAGAATAAGGATAACTATAATTTTATGTGGGCTGATAAAATAGTAGATTTTGCAAGGGATAATAAGATACCTATGCGTGGTCATACTTTTACATGGCATAACCAAACACCAAAATGGGTTTTTGAAAATGTTGATAGAGAAGGACTTTTAAAAAGACTGAAGGACCACATAAAAGTAGTAGGAGAAAGATACGAGAAAGAATTTTATTGCTGGGATGTTGTGAATGAGGCAATAGAGGATAAGGGGGATTACATATTTAGAAAAAGCCCCTGGACAGAAATTATTGGAGAAGATTTTATAGACTACGCTTTTAGATATGCAAAAGAAATTCTACCAACAACAGATTTATATTACAATGACTATAATGAAACTCAGTCTCCTAAAAGAGAGCATATTTATAAAATAGTAAAAAGCATGAAAGAAAGAGGTGTTCCAATTGATGGTGTTGGACTGCAATGTCATTTTAATATATATTCACCTGATAAAGATACCATTCGTAGATCCCTTGAATTGTATGCTAAATTAGGTCTTAAGTTACAGGTGACAGAAATGGATATATCTATGTTTAAACACGATGATACAACTAGAATAACCAAGCCTTCAAAGGAACTGTTAGAGCTTCAAGCTAAGGCTTATGGAGATGCTTTTGAAGTGTTTCGTGAGTATAAAGAGGTTATTGATTGTGTCACATTATGGGGTATTGCAGATGATTGCACATGGTTGGATAATTTCCCGGTAGAAAACAGAAAGAACTGGCCGTTACTATTTGATGAAGAACATAAACCAAAAGAAGCCCTGCTTAGAATACTTGATTTTTAGAATGCTAATAATATAATTCAGACGTTTCATAGGAAAGTGGTAGTGGTGTGCGAATTTTTGAACACATTTACCAGATATACCCTAAGTAATGGGGGGCATGCAACAAATGTGAAGAAAAATATGCACCCTAAGTGATGTGTTTACGTTGACAAACCCAGACTATTGTGATAGTATACTAATATAAACTATAGCAATAGTCTGGGTGCTTATTACAATAGTCTGAAAAGATATTTAAGAAATTTTATGGCTTAAGCTATTGGTTATGTATATATAATTTGAGGGGTGCTAAGGTATGAAGAGAGCTGGTTTAACTTTGATTTTTCTGTTGTTTTCATTAGGTTTATCTTCTTGTGTAAATTCTGTTGAAATATCATCTGAAGAAGGTGTAAATTCTGTTAAAATGTCATCTAAAGAAGGTGTAAATTCTGTTGAAATGTCATATGAAGAAGTTGGAATGGTCAAAATTTTGTCTAATGTTGATAATGAGTATAAACGGCTTAAGGATATTAATGCAAAATCAGTCAATGAGATTCTACTAAACTTTGATATTAATACTTATGGAGTGGTTGTAAAAGAAGCTTTAGACGGTTATATTGCAGCATCAATGACTAACTCAACGTCAGAAGACCAGATGTTAACACCTATAATCCAGAAGCTTAATGAAGATGGGAAAATAATATGGGAAAGAGAATATAATTATCCTGTTACAAATGGTCAGGTTACCAGTATGTGTAATTTTACAGATGGAAGTTTTATATTTTTAGTTAAAATAAATTCATATTTTAGTGATTATCATGAGAATAGTTTTATTATAAAGTGTGATAAAGATGGAAAGGAAATATGGAAAAAAGAATTAAGTGATTTTACAGAAGATATGCTTAAATATATGTTTGTAAATTCTGAAGGTGATATTTTTTTAGTTGGTGAAACTTTTAATAACATAGGCATAAGTGATATTGTTATATCAAAACTTAATGCTCATGGGGATTTTATTAAAAAGAGTAGTTTTGGTGGAAGTGACTTTGAAACTATATATACAGCAAGTTACAATAATGAGCTTGGTATAATAATATCTGGCATATCTCAGTCAAGTGATTTTGAAGATATAAAAAGACATCACTTTTGGTTTGTTGGGTG
The DNA here is from genome assembly GCA_008125075.1 of Acetivibrio alkalicellulosi. Taxonomy (GTDB): domain Bacteria; phylum Bacillota; class Clostridia; order Acetivibrionales; family Acetivibrionaceae; genus Herbivorax; species Herbivorax alkalicellulosi. Next base: position 704,919 of record VLTH01000003.1, read on the forward strand.
CATAGATGAGGAACTTAATCTAAAATGGATATTTCCAGCTGAGGAAAAGGAAATATTTCTTTCTGAACAGCTTTTAGTTGATAAAGAAAACATATATGTACAAGGATATTTTTTAGCAGAAAAGGACAAGTCAAATGTTGGATTTTTGCTCAAGTTAGATAAAAACGGCGAAAGAGTTTGGAGTGAAAATATATTTACAGAGATGTTTTCTTTTGGACGGGCAATGGAAGTGCTTGAAAATGGAAATATTATTATAAGCGCCGGCATAAAGAATAAAGGGTCACTTGTTATATTAAATGATTCGGGCAAGGAAATAAAAAGACTTGATAATTTAGATTATGTTGCCAATAAGATAGTATCTACCTTTGATGGGGGCTTTATTGTAACAGCAGAAAGGAACATAAAGTCAGTAGAGCAGCCAGTTTTTATTTCATCAATTTGGTATGATACAGAATGTGTTGCCATAAAGTATAAAAGTGATTACCATATTGAGTGGAGAAAAACATATGACAAATATAAAAATGAAAAAGGTTTGGATTTTGTACTTCCTCTTAGAAACGGAAAAATAGTTTTAGAGAAATGACACGGGGGATAATTCCTCATCTTATATTAGGGAGTTTGTTAGTAATGTGGCAGCAATAGCTATAAATAAAATTATAAAGCAGACAGTTGAAAAAACTGTCAGTTTCTTATACGATAGAATTTTTTCAATGCGTACTCGTGTCTTAGCTCCACCAAAGGCGGAAGTAAAAACAGTTCTCTTAGATTCACATTGTATAAGTGCTTTTGCATAATCGATTTTTCTTTCTTCAGAACATTTTCTTAAAACATTCTCATCACAGGAAAGTTCCATGTCTTCAAAAAATACTTTTAAAAACAGCCAAACAAAAGGATTAAACCAATGTAAACAGCATGTGATAATAGCAACAATTCTCCAGAGATTATCAATTCGCTTTATATGTGTTCTTTCATGTAATAAAATATATTCCATACTTTCATTTTTCAAATATTCAGGTATTATTATTTTAGCCTTAAATATACCAAATACCGCAGGTGAGAGAAACTTGTTTGAAACATAAATATTGTCTTTTAAATGCTTAGCTTCTCTTATTTCTGTCTTTGTGATGGCATAAAGGGCAATAGATGTAAGGATGGCTGATACTGTAATAATCACCCAAACAATGGAAGCTACTGAAAATACTTTTTCAAGTATATTTGTTTTATATACAATAGGGAAATAGCTGTCAGCAGCTCTTAGGCTGTTTGAAAGTGTCAAATTTGGCAATATGTATTCGGTTGTCAATGGTACAGTTTTTAATACCATACCATCAAATAGACTCATAATACTGTATTTATACCCTAAGCCGAAGGGAAGTATTAATCGTATTAATGGCAATACCCAAAGAAAGTAAATAACCGTTCTTGGAATTTGCTTGATTGGCCTTAATATTAAAACAACTAAGCCAATAAGAGTAGCTGTAATGCTCATATTTAAAACCCAATAGAAAATGTTAGACAGCACTGCATTCACCTCTTTTCAAGCATTTTGCGCAGTTCATCAAGTTCGTCTTTAGAAAGTGTTTCATCTTCAATAAGAGCAGAAAACAGTGCTTTTTTTGAACCATTATACAGTTTTTCAATTAATCCTTCAGTTTCTGCTTTTCGTACATCATTTTTCATTATAAGGGATGTGCATATAAAACCTGGCTCACTTCTACATATTACGTTCTTTTCCACAAGTTTTTTTATGACTGTATAGGTAGTATTCTTATTCCAACCTATGCGTTCGGCGGCTATTATGCTCAACTCTTTTGCACTGACTGGCTCATTCTCCCATAATATTTCCATCAACTTTAATTCGCTGTCAAATAGCTTTATTTGCATATATGATCCCTCCAGACTACTAATAACGACTATATACTATCACGATAGTCTGAAAATGTCAATAGATAGTATTCCCAAAGGAGAGCATCTGTACCTTATAATTATTACTTCTTGACGTAATTAAGGATTCGATTTATAATGGTAAATATAACAAATATTTTTTTAAAGGCGAATGTATGGAAGAGTTAATTGTACTTGAAAATGTTTCTAAGGACTATGATGGAAATATTGTAATTAAAGAAGTTAATCTAAATATTATAAAGGGACAAACCCTTGGTATTGTTGGTGCAAATGGCACAGGCAAAAGTACACTTATGAGGATTATTGCTGGGCTATCTAAAGTATCTGATGGAAAAAGGCTACTTAAAAGCGAAAACATCAGAATTAGTTATGTGCCGGAACATTTTCCTAAGCTAAATTTTACACCTGTTGAATATCTTCATCACATGGGATTATTTAAAGGTCTTTCAATTTCTGATATAGATGAGCAAATACAAACTTTATTTGATATATTTGATATGCAACTTATGAAAAATACAATGATCAAATATCTTTCAAAAGGCTCTATGCAGAAGGTAGCTGTTATACAATCATTGCTGTCACAGCCAGATATTTTGCTTTTAGATGAACCACTTTCAGGACAGGATATAAATTCTCAGGAAAGATTCGTTGAAATGATTCAAAAATATAAAACAAATGGAGTTTCAATTGTTTTAGCATGTCATGAAAATTATTTGATTGAAAAATTAGCAGACAGAGTTATTGTACTGCACGACAAAACAGCACATCCAAACAAAGACTATTTAACTAAAGTTATACATTTTAAATCTGATGATCTCATAATTAGAAATATTCTAGACAGATTAGAGGGTGTTATTAGAAGTGATGTGAAAGATGATCATATTTGTGTTTACGTAAAGCCACAAAACAGCAATGAACTATTAAAAAAGTTATTAGAAAGAGATTGCTATATTATATCTGTAAATAGTGTTGTTAAGTATAGTGATTAATTTTGAAAGGAATATTATAAATGATTAAGCGTCTTTTGTTTTATAATTTTAGATTCTACAGTAGATCTCATAAGTTTATTGTGCCTTTGATGATTTATTTGGCCATGTTTGCCATTTTGTATTCAACAAAGCCTCTTGAAGTTATGAATACATATGGAACAACAGCAATGTTTATTTTTATTATTGCTGTTGTGATAACCTATAGTTTTATGGAGATTGAAGATCCTGTTCAGCAGCAACTTTCTATTTTGAGCCTTCGGAATGATAACAAATACTATTTTTGTAAAGTTCTTTTTATCTGGATTATAATTTCATTAATGAGCGTAATAATTGTTTTATATCCTATGATATTTGGTTTTTTTAATAGAAGTGTTACTTTAAGTGACTTTTTTGCAGCTTTACTGGGGAATATTGTTTTAGGTCTACTAGGAGTGTGTGTTTCAGTTCTATTTAATTCAAGATTATTTCAAAGCCGTAGATTTGCTACTATAGCCTTAATTACTGTCATACTTTTTTCTGTTATACAAAAAGCAATAATTATTAAATATCCATCTGTTAGGTGGGGACTATATATTTTACCACCCGTTTCTTTTGTTGTTGATAAAATGTCAAATTTTGAAGATGTGGCTGGAATTTCAGTTTTATTTTTAGCTTTTGCCAGTTCTTTAGTATATTCATCTATACTTTTAGCTTTATATATTAAGTTAATGAAGGTAAAAATGTTTTAAGGAAGAAGGACTGTTTTTCACTTAGTTCTAAGACTTGTAATAAGGTCTGTGGTGAAATAGTTGTGGAAGTTATATTTTCAGTATTCTTAAAAGTGAATGGGGACTTACTTAAGTCCCCATGTTATATATTCAAAAAATACTTTTTAGATTAGAATCTTTAATTTTATACGCGTTCAATTTGTTTGCTGTCACAAATGCAAGTGCCTAGAGAAATTCATTACCATTATACTTTTTCGCCGCATCCACTGCAAAACTTAGCGCCTGGGTCAAGTTTGCCACCACAATTCTGGCAAAACTGCTTAGATGAAGGAGCGGTGTCTTTTTCTATTTTATTTCCACAGTTACTACAAAAGTTAATATTGTCTGCAACTTTAAAACCACAATTTTTGCATGCTATCATATTGTTGGTATTGTTGTTGGTATTGTCATTGGTGATACTGTTATTGGTATTGTTGTTATTTGAAGGCTGGGACATATTTTTTGACATTTGATTTGCCATTTGCATACCCACTGTAAGTCCAGCACCCATTTGAGCCATCCCCGCAGCAGTACCGCCAGGATTCTCTTTCATTGCGTCCATCATACCAATATTTTGATACCTTGAAACGTCACCAACCATTTCATAAGAAGCATTTTTTTCAATCATTTTTTGAATTTGCTCTGGATAAGTAAAGCTTGAGATATTAAAGTCAGTTACAGTTAAGCCAATGTTTAACAATTCCATGTCAAGGTCAACTTTTATTCCTTTGGCTATGTCAAAAGCATTTGCCTGTAGATTAAACATGTCTTTTCCTTCTCTTACTATCCATTTCATTAATAATTGGTCTAAAAGAGAAAGTGTACGCTCTTTTACATCATCTACTGCAAATTGAGGTTTTACACCGGCTATTTTGTCAATTAATACAAGGTAGTCATTGACCTTAATACTAAATGTTCCAAAACTTCGTATAGGGATACCTCCAGGCATCCTTGGGGAAGGTATGTTTATTGGATTTTTTGTACCCCATCTTACTAGAAATTCTTTAATGTTTACAAACAGTACTTCTGCTCTAAGACCGCTATTAAATCCAAATTTAAATCCTTTTAAAGTGCTTAGAAAAGGAACTATTTGAGTTTCAATTTCATAATTTCCCTCATCACTAAACACACCTTCAATTTTACCATTGTGCAAAAAAATTGCATCCTGACCAGGCTTTATTATAAGTCTACTGCCTTTTTTAATTTCGCTATTACGCCATTTCCAAAAAATAATATCTGGTCTTGTTTCATTCCACTCGATTACGTTTAATAATTGATTTTTAAAAAAAACCATTTTTATTACCCCCTTATAGAGCTAAGGAATATCTGAAATATTACTTCTACTTTTCACGTGGCCTATAGTGAAATAGTAGTTATATTTCCAGCGTTCCTAACTGTGTTTGATAAACTATATACATTCCAATCATATAACATAGATGATGCAAAAAATGGAATAGAGTCGGTAAAATAAAGTATAGTCATTAAAATGGCCAGACCTATAATGATTAGTAATGTTAACTTTAAAGGACTAAGTGGTGCTTGGCCTGATATTTTTCCTGTCTGTCCATTGACTATGTACCTGTATTTTTTCCCTTTGTAATCATATAGTGCGGTCCATATAGGGTGGAGCACATGTTTATATTTTACATCAATATAATTTGAGTTTATTCTTATATTACTTACAGTATCGTAATTTCTTAATACTCTTTTTCGAACTTCCGAATTCAATATGTCTTTCATTTTGCTTTTTGCATATTCAAAGCCTTCAACAACATTTCTACTATAACGTTCAGCTGTATAACCTGAAATATATTGGGGTTTATAAGCTTCAAGCCCAGAATTATTATATGGCTCAATCTTTTTCATAATAGAGTCGTTATAGTTTTTTGATGCATTAACTTCAACATAATCAAAAAAGTACTCAAACCTTCCGCTTACGTTAAACCAGCGTGTCCGACGTTCGCGAACAGATTTTCCATTGCGAGTGACATTAACATAGTAGTATTTGCCGCCACGTGCAGTATATCTGTTGTAGCTATTTGAATTGTATGTCCAATAAGGTACATATACGGGATGAAGCATGTCACTTTGATAAAAAATTTTTAAATTTCCAGGTGCAAGCCATCTGCCTTTTATCCATTTTATATACAATTCATCAGCTTTATGCTTGTCAATCTTAAATGGAATAATAGCTTCAGGCTTTATTCCAGCTGTTTGCTTAGAAGCAAGTACATGTGATGAACCACAATAATTACATTGTAGTGCAGTCTGATCTTTTTGAACAACAGTTTCTGCACCACAACCATCACATTTAACGACACTGACTTCATTACCCCATGAAGACTTAGACTCTATTTTCGCAACATCATCAAAACGATAATCATTTATAGTGGAATCTTCATCCTTAAAATTTATTTCAGTATCACAATAAGGGCATTTTAACATTTGAGATGAAATATCGTATTCTACGTTGCCGCCACAGTTAGGACACATATATACTTCAGATGAAGAACTTTGTTCATTTAAGGTTTCATCGGACATACCTATTTATCCTTTCATAAACGTAATATGAACCTATTCTTCCGTATCAGTTTCTATTGCTTGTTTTTTGAGCTCTGCAAGTTCGTCTTCAACATCATTATTATTAATACCCTTTAAAGCATTTAATTCATCTTCTACTGAAGAGTTACATGTTTCATATTTGCTCATAAGATCATCCATTCCGTCATCGCTTGAAGCATTTAATTCTGCCATTGCATTAGCCTTATCAAGCAAGCGGTCAGCTTTTTCTTCCATACGTGAAAAAGTATCTAGGTTTGAAGTAGCACTAGATGCACTTGCACCAACTTTGTTGATTCTTTCTTGTGCCTTAGCAACAGCCATTTTAGCTTTTATAGTGTCACGACGACTATTTAGTTCATTTATTTGTGATACAAGTTTGTCATGCATTTGTCTCATCTTTTGAGAGTTGCTTGCAGCTAAGTCATATGATTTTTGTAATTGTGCTAGTTTTTCACTTTGTTTTGATTTCATTGTAAGAAACTTTCTGGCATCATCATCATTACCAGCTAATACTGCACGTTGTGCATAATCATGCATTTTTTTAATTTCTGCATTACACTCATCAAGAGACCTTTTTGCTCTAGCTTCGTCTGCCATTATTCCTGCAGTTTCACCTTTTACCTTATTAAGGTCACTTTGAAGGTTCCTTAAAAGTTGATCTACCATTTTTGCTGGATCTTCAAATTTACTTAAAATTGAATTAACATTAGAAGCCATGATATCAGAGAATCTTTTTAAAATTGACATAGTTAAATACCTCCTGAGAATTTAGTTAATATATAATTAGTTTTAGATGTAAGTATATCAACAAAATATTTATATTATCAATATTGTAACTTGATAGATGGTTCACAACATATACTCTCAGAATAGGATACATATGTTGAACTAATGATGATTTTAACATCTTTATTTATTCTATTTTTATAGAATATAAGAAAATAGTAAACAAAAGTAGTTGCTAAAATAAACATTTTGAAGATAGTATACATATTATTATATATCATATATTTACATATTACAAGGTACATGTTTATTATGGGGAGCATATAATAAAGTTGTACAAAAATATTCCAGAAACTTAAGTTTACTGTTTAGATCCTGTATCTCTAATATAAGGTAAAACATAAATTTATTATAATTTATTCAAAAAAAGGTTTATTTAGAAGTGATTTAAATTATAAACTTTGTAAAATAAACATTATTTGAGCATTTTTTTATTTTTTCTATTAACTTATTAGCGTTTATCTGTTACAATAAGAATTACAGAGGATAATAGCTTTACTATTGTTCTAAAGATTAGATGCAGTAATCTACTTTGTAATACTTCTAATATTTTTATCAAACTTTTTAGTAGTTTCTCAACAATACCACAATGCAACTTACTGTTTTGATTTAGGGTGTTTGTTATATTAGTTATATTATAGTTTTGATGTTAATGTATTTCTATACAATATGTGAAAACTAAAGAGTTGGATTTTGAGGTGATTTTTTTGTTTAAAAGCAATAAATCTCCAGTTAGTTCTATTAACCATGCTGTTATTAAAATTAAAAATGGGGATAGCAGTCTTAAAGAAGAGTTTATAATAAAATATAAACCATATTTATTAAAAGCAATAGCAAGTACTACTGGTAAATATGTTGATACTGAAAAATGTGAAGAATATAGTGTTGGATTAATGGCTTTCAATGAAGCTATTGATAACTTTGACTCGGAAAAAAACGGTAACTTTTTAAATTACTGCAATATAGTCATAAATCACAGGATAATTGATTATATAAGAAAAAATAAAAAAGACAAAAAAGTAATTCCTTTTTCTTATTTTGAAGAGAAAAATGAATTTGAAGAAAAATATCTTGTTTCCGATTCACATTATCAGTATGAAAAAATTGAGGTTAAGGAGGAAATTGTGATCTTAGAAAATAAGCTAAAAGAATTTGGAATAACATTAGAAGAACTTGTTGAAAAATCACCTAAGCATAAGGACTCAAGAGAGCTTTACATAAATATAGCAAGGGTTATTTCTGATAATAGTTTCCTATTTGATAAAATGATTAGAAAAAAGTGTATTCCAATATCAGACTTAATGAAGCGGGTTCGTGTCAGCCGGAAAACAATTGAAAGAAACAGAAAGTATATAATAGCTGTTAGTCTGGTTTTGAGAAGTAGCCTTGAGGAAATTAAGCAATATTTTAAAACTCAGGGGAGGGGGAATATAAATGAATAAACTGGGCACTGTAATTAAAATACAAGGAGAGAGGTCAATAATTGTCTCAGAAGAAGGTTCATTTGAATTTATAAAGAGCAGAGAAGGTATGTTTTTAGGTCAAAACATATTGTTTGGTGAAAATGATATAATAAAAACAAAAAGAGATGTTAAGTATATGTTACCTATTATTGCAGGTATAGCTGCTATATTTGTTATGGTAATATCCTACTTTAGTTTTTTTAATAACGATAACATACATGCATATGTAGCTGTGGATATTAATCCTAGTATTGAATTTATGTTAAATAAGGAGTGTGTTGTTATTGATGCAATTGCCATTAATAATGATGCTAAAACAATTTTAGGTAGTTTAAACTATAAGGGGATATTGCTAGAAGATGTTTTGATTGATTTTATTAATAAATCTAAAGAGCTTGGATTTATTAATAAATCAACTGAAAAGGAAATGATACTTATATCAGCTGCTTTTGATAAGAAAAGTCAAAGGATAGATAGCAGTTGGTTTAGTGAGCAATTGATATATACCTTAAAAAATGAAATAAACAAAGAATCATTTTCCAACATCGACTTACAGTATATTGAAGTTTCTGTAGACATGAGAAATATTGCATCCAAAAAAGAGATATCAATGGGCAAGTATTTGATTTATGAAAAAGCAAAAGAACACGGAAAAAATATAACTATAGAAGATCTAAAGACAGTAGGGTTGTCAGATATACTTGAAGAGAACAGAATAAGTATTCATGAGTTAGCTTTTCAAAGTGCTCATAAAGTTGCTTCTGATGAAACTAATTTAAAACAAGAAAAGAATGAAGGAATTGAAACTCCAGTAGTTTCAGTTTTGCCAAAGGAAGTTGACAAGTTACCAGATGAGACTTCAGCGATTTCACCACCAACTCCGACAGCAGTTTTAACGTTACAACCAACAGCAACGCCAGTACCATCAGTTCTGACACCAGCACCGACAGTACTTCTGACATCAGCACCAACAGCAACACCAATAGCAACAGCAACACCAACAGCACCAACAGCAACAGCAACACCAATACCAACAGAAGTTTTGACGTCAGCACCAACAACACCAACACCAACGGTAACACCAACACCAACGGTAACACCAACACCAACGGTAACACCAACACCAACGGTAACACCAACACCAACGGTAACACCAACACAAACGATAACAGCAACACCAGCAGTAACACCAACACCAACGGTAACACCAACAGTAACACCAACACCAACACCAACACCAACGGTAACACCAACAGTAACACCAACACCAACGGTAACACCAACACCAACACCGAAACCGACATCGACACCAACACCGACACCAAAACAAGATGGCACATCAAATATCAGAATACAGACATTTAATGATAATGCTGTAGCAAGAACAGATGCAATTAATTTAAATGTACGTCTTATAAATACTGGGGATCAGCCGATTGATCTTTCAACTGTTACTATCAGGTATTATTATACAGTTGATAGGGATGAAGGACAGGTATTTAAAACAGATTGGTCAATTGGAGTGTCGGAGGTTTATGGGAGATTTGTCAAAATGTCATCTCCTACTGAAAAAGCAGATACTTACATTGAAATGAGTTTTGGTAAGGATGCAGGAATGATTGAGCCAGGAAATAATATACGTTTTAGAATAAGGTGTTATAATGAGGATTGGTCATTATATACACAAACAAATGATTATTCTTTTAATCCAACTGCAAATAATTACACAGATTGGAATAAAGTAGCGGGATATATTGAAGGAACTTTAATGTGGGGTATAGAACCAAAATAATTTTTATTTTTGACCCTCATAAAAAAAAAAGAATACTCGCATAATATAGTAGCAGGACATTGATGGTTCTGCAAACTGTTGCAACAACAGTTGAAAGTAATAATTTTCAATACATATACCCTACATAATATATTGAGCCCCGTTTTATAACGGGTATTTTTTTTGTCAAAAATCCATTCTGAAAATACTTTTTTAATTATGTGTGTGTATTTGTTTGCTGTCCCAGCACATGGCAGCGACATTCACTAGTACTATGCTTTCATCTTATGTTAGTAAGTTGTATGCTCATGAATGACCACTTATAAAATTAATTTACTTATGAAAAGCATAATGTAACATTTTTAGGCTTTATGTATACTATGATATTAGAAGAATAATTTTATTATAGTTTGGAGTGTTAATATTATGAGTGAAGTAAAAAAAATTTCTGCAGTACCTGAATGCTGTAAAGTTCAATACTCACACGAAGAAGATTACAAAAAACTACCAGTTGGTAAAAAGTGCATTAAAGTTCCTGAGGTTGTAGGAAGGAATAGCACACAAGTATTAATTGAAGCAGTTATACCTTTTCCAGATCTGTATCCAGCTATAGAAATAAAAGACATTAAAAAAGAAGTAACAGATCTTATAGTTCATGTTTGCAAAAACAAAGTTCTAATTAATGGTGTACTGCACAAAAATATTAATTACAAAACATTTGAAGGAGAATGTAAATGTGGTAAGCTTGACACTTTCTTTGGAGATGTCAAACACGTAGGTGTAGATATTCCATTTGCTGCCTACATTGAAGTTCCAGGTGCAAAACCCGGTGATAAATATCAAATTGAGTTTGCTGGTGTTGAAGATGATTGTGAAATTGATATCTTAGAAGATCCTGTTCCAGTGGTTAAATGCTCAATGCGCGCTTATAGAAAACTTCGTGAAAAAGTAATAGTGAAGATTGATCTAAAAGTATTAAGAGATGTACAGATAACAGTACACCCTGATGAATGTAATATCTGTCCTTAAATTTAAAATTTAATTTTAAACTATTTAGCTTAATCTAAATTTAAAGCTCCATCTTCAAGAAGGTGGGGTTTTTTTCTTAACGCAAGAACTTTTAGTCTATTAATAGTATATAGTATTATTAGGAGTATTTACAAAGGAAGACTTTTGTAATGTCAGAATATAAGAATTATCCTAATTATTATTATTTTGAAGAGAAAATGAAGCATATACAAAGTAAGGAATCTAATAATAGAAATAGTAATCCAGTAGAGTTAAATGAAATTATTCAAAAAAGGAGTTTTCAAACACTTGTTGAATTTGAACTACCTTTTCCAACTGAACTACCTGCATTTAAAACAATTGACAGCACAACAAAATTAGATAATATTAAATTTAATATTATAAAAGGTGGAGTCATTGTTGATGGAGAAATTTTAAAGGAAATTAGATATTTGTCACATGAAGGAAAATACATATTTAAATATAAGAATGAAGAAGTAAACTCGTATTATGGAAGCATAAAGATGATATCAGCTAAGATACCATTTAGTTATTATGCTATAATTGATGATATTAAATGTGATGATATAGTAGAAATTGATTGTGGGAAAGAGGACTCAGAGGTTGTTGATATATTATCAAAGCCATTTATATGCAACTGCTGTGGTGAAAATATTTATAAGAGTTTAAGTGAAAAGCTTATAGTGATAATTAATATAAGAGTATTAAGAAAAAAAATAGTTTTTTAAAGAATAGGACATTTAAGACTTCTAAAAAACAAAAAAAACTCGGGTATTAGCCCGAGTTTTTTTATTTATAATATTAATTTACAAATATTAAATCAGTTAATTGAATATCAATAGCTAAATCGATAAATTCATTAGTTCTGTCATTGTAAATATAGAGTATTTTCTTATTTGAATATGGTGTACTAGGGGTTTGCTCAGTTGCATAAACTATATAGTAGTCTCCTTTTGCTTTTATCACTTTTTCAACTGAAAAATTGTCTTTTAGTAGTTTAGTATTATTTGCATCTATTCTGTTAAATGATACAGTACGAGAGTCAGTATCCCTTCCAGAAGTAAAAATCTTGTCATCGATCTTATTCCAGTAGTTTACTTCAAAATTACTTAGAAGCTCTTTGAATTCATTACTATATAGGTAAACTTTACTTCTTTTAATGTCGGCTTCTCTACCACTGACAGCTAAAGAACCACTCAATTCTTCCCACATTTTAGTTTCTAATCCTAGAACAAGATTTCTAACCCGAGCATTTTCATTAGCAATACTCTTATCGTATAATATTAATGCAAATCTTTTACTATTAGTTATTCTATCAATATCTTCAACAGCTAAAAATGTTTTATTTCCAATTGATTTTATATCGTTAATTTTTGTTACATCACGAATCAGAGATTCCTTTGATTTATCAAGTACATACAACATATAGTCTTTTGAATCTCTATCTTGTAAATGAATTAGAAGATTATCTCCTGTTGCATTAAAACTTAAAAATGTGCAATCTTTTTTAAAATATGAATTTACATTAAGTTGAAGATAATTTTTTTGTGTGAAAGTGTTATTTGCTCTTACGTTGTCAGGAAGACTGATTACAGAAAAACCGTTTGCAGTAACAATAGAGTGTGTGTCCCTTATAGCTAAATATATTAGTCCGTTATAATCAGTTACACCAGATACGTTTACTGTTCTTCTTTCTGAAACACTTGATGGCAAAAACAAGTCAAATACATCATATTGATTAGGATTTGACCTGGAATTTCTAAGTGCTATAAAATGATTTCTTGTAACAGTTAGTATTGTGTTTACACCATTACTTTCAGTAAAATTAGTAGTTCTGCTTAAGTCTACATCAAGATTTTGATGTAGTATTCTAATACGACCGTCATATGAAATAAATGGCTTGTTGTTTCCTGTTGATTGTATACAACTCATAAAGAGTATATCATCTTGAATTAATGAGTCTTGAAGTATATAGTCATTTCTTAATAGTTCAGGAGTCCATGAGGATTTATTAAAAGCAACTAGTGAATAAGCACGATTATCTGTATATCTGTTTACTATTAATTGGTCTTTAAAAAAAACGTATTTCCCCATAGCAAAGTTTTCTGCTATAAGGTGCATATCTTTACCGTCAAATCGATATATACTATCCATTTTTCTAGTTCTGTCATAGCCATGAAGTATAAGGTTGTCGTTAAATTCTATTTGTTCCTTTATTTCGAAGTTGCTAATAAGCGTTTCAAACTTACCGTTTCTATATGTTACTAGGTTATTAGTGTCGTTAGCTGAATCAAATAATGTAATTAATAAACCTCCATTATATGTAATGGTATTTTTAATTTCTCTTCCATCTAAAGGTATTGAAACAATTGATTTACCATCATAGACGTATACTTGAGGATTACGTCCTCTTTGGTCATAAAACAAAATAGTACCTGTGTCAAATTGTCCTATTCTGTTTATTGTTATACTTTTTTCTTCAGCATTCCAATCAACAAAAGCTCCAGAACTTTCTGCAACAAATCTCAAAGGAACTAAGGTTCTTGATTGTTCTATTGTAGGAGCTACATCTAATTGTACTCTGTTTCCATTTACAGAAGCCCTTTCGTTATTGATTTGAAGGTTTATAATACTTCCTTGACGAGTTGCTGTAATACTTTTTGAGCTGTCATCCCACCTTACGTCGTATCCAAGTTCTTCAAATATAGTTCTAAACGGAACTAGAGTTCTTCCATTTACAATAGTAGGTGCTATGTCCATTTCTTTTGTTGCCATTTTAGATATGTAGCGTTTGTTATTAATGGTGAATTTTAAGTCGACAAAATCTGAAGTAACAATTCCTTCAGTAGTATTTGCATTTACGTTTATACTACCAGTGTAAAACAATACCGTAAAAGCTGCAAAAATCAAAAATGTACTTCCAAACTTTAATAAACCAGACTTAGACATTATTTTCCCCCCATAAACATTATTATTTATCAGTAATAAGTGTGCTTAGGGCTTATAAATATTAAAACTATAATTTTTAACTTAGACAGAATTAATATTTTGTATAGCCCAAAGGAATAAATATAACTAACACTGCCAACACAAAAAACTAGATGATTTATTAAAAAATGACAAGAAACAGTGAGAGCAATATTTTTTCCAATTCAATTAGATATTAAAAATAATAGCATACAGATAGTACCAAGTCAATAATTATAGGAGCTTTTTAATATTTATTTTACAGCTTGCCGAGTATACAATCTCAATGTATAATAATTGATGAGAGTTCAAAAAGGTAGGAGGCAATATAATGAGAGCAGTTATTACTGTTATAGGAAAGGATAAAGTAGGTATTATCGCAGGTATAAGCAATACTTTAGCAGATAGTAATGTTAATATATTGGATATATCTCAGACAACAATGCAGGACGTTTTTACAATGATTATGCTAGTGGATATTACTAATATGGATGTGCCATTTGAAACACTTTCCGAGGAGCTAGAAAAGATAGGTCTTAGCATGCAATTAAGTGTAAAAATTCAACATGAAGATATATTTAATACCATGCACAGGATTTAGGGGAGGAGTTTATTGTGATAAAGCCCTTTGAAATTATAGAAACAATTAAAATGATTCAAGAAGAGAATCTTGATATTAGAACTATAACTATGGGAATATCCTTAAGGGATTGTTGTGATTCATCAGGAAAAAAATCAAGGGACAAGATATATGATAAAATAACTAAGCAAGCTAAAAATCTTGTTAAAACAGGCGAAGATATAGAAAAAGAGTACGGAATTCCAATTATCAACAAAAGGATTTCTGTAACACCTATTTCCATAATTGCCGAGAGTTCTGATGAAGAAGATTATGTAAAGTATGCACAGACTCTTGATAGAGCAGCAGAAGCAGTAGGTGTTAACTTTATAGGTGGTTTTTCTGCTTTAGTTCATAAGGGATATACAAGTGGAGATAAAAGGTTGATTAATTCCATACCAGAAGCCCTAAGTCAGACTAAAAAGGTATGTTCTTCTGTCAATGTTGCAAGTACTAAGGCAGGCATAAACATGAATGCAATAAGTGAAATGGGACATATTATAAAAAAAGCAGCATTGCTAACTGCTGAAAGTGGAGGAATTGCTTGTGCAAAGCTGGTTGTATTTGCTAATGCACCAGAAGATAATCCTTTTATGGCAGGAGCATTTCATGGTGTTGGAGAGTCAGAATGTGTTATAAGTGTAGGAGTTAGTGGTCCAGGAGCAGTTAAAAGTGCCTTAGAGAAAGTAAGAGGCGGTGACTTTGAAATGGTATCTGAAACAATTAAAAAGACAGCTTTCAAAATCACTAGAATAGGTCAATTAGTTGCTCGTGAAGCTTCAGCTAGACTTGGGGTTTCTTTTGGAATAGTTGACTTGTCATTAGCACCTACACCAGCAATTGGAGATAGTGTAGCACATATACTTGAGGAAATGGGTCTAGAAAAGTGTGGTACCCATGGAACTACTGCAGCTTTAGCTCTTTTAAATGATGCAGTAAAAAAGGGAGGAGTAATGGCTTCTTCTTTTGTAGGTGGATTAAGTGGAGCATTTATTCCAGTGAGTGAAGATGCTGGAATGATAGATGCAGTTCAAAAAGGTGCACTTTCACTAGACAAGTTAGAAGCAATGACCTGTGTGTGTTCGGTAGGACTTGATATGATTGTGGTTCCAGGTAATACAAGTGCAGAGACAATAGCAGCTGTTATAGCTGATGAAGCTGCAATTGGCGTGATAAATAATAAAACTACCGCTGTAAGAATAATTCCTGCTCCTGGCAAAGACGTAGGAGATATAGTTGAGTTTGGTGGATTATTAGGACAGGGGCCTGTAATGAAAACAAATCCATTTAAAAGTGGAGAGTTTATTAAAAGAGGAGGAAGAATACCAGCACCACTATGTAGTTTAAGAAATTAAAAACATTTTTAAAATATAATGTTGTTGGTGGTTTTTTAAAAAAGTTTTATTTTAATTCTTTACAGTTTATAGTTGTTGTGTTAGAATATTTTAAGTAAATAAAACCATATGCTCGGTTATAGGGGGATCCGACCTATTACTTAGCTAATGGGGATAAACATTAAGGAGGATTTTATAATGCAAAAAGAGGTTAAACAAGAGATAATTAGCACTTATAAGCTTCATGAGTCAGACACTGGTTCACCAGAGGTACAGGTGGCTATTCTTACAAAAAGGATAAATCATCTGACAGAACATTTAAAAATACACAAAAAAGATTTTCACTCAAGAAGAGGTCTTCTTAAAATGGTTGGTCAAAGAAGAGGTCTTTTAAATTACCTTCAAAAAATAGATATTGAAAGATATCGTACTATAATTGAGAAACTACACATAAGAAAGTAGAAGGAGCGGATTATTCCGCTCATTCTTTTAATGTCATGAAAACAATGTAACTTTAGTCAAAGATTGACATCTTTATCTAATCAATATAGACATATCTTCGAGTTTTTTCTATTAGTGAATTGTTACCAAAAATAAAAATATATACAAATTTCTAGGGAGATTGTTTATTATACTGATTAGAACTATATTTATTTAATTAAATAAATATAAAACAAAAATAGTATTACATAAAAAAATAGGAATAATAAAATTATAACAACAAACTACAGACGGTAGAAGGTAGATTGTACAACAATAATTATATATTAGCAACTGGATTTTATTTAAAAATCTTGTATTGTTGTAGAATCTACATCCTACAGTCTGTGGTTGTTAATAAGGAGGAGTAGAAATGAAAAATGTTTTTAGCATTGAGATTGCAGGAAGACAGATAACTGTGGAAACAGGGGAACTAGCTCAGTTGGCTAATGGATCGGCATTGGTGAAATATGGAGACACTGTTGTTTTGTCGAATGCTACTGCATCAGCATCTCCAAGAGAAGGTATAGATTTCTTTCCATTAAGTGTGGATTACGAAGAAAGGCTTTATGCAGTAGGTAAAATACCTGGAGGATTTATCAAGAGAGAGGGTAAACCATCAGAAAAAGCTATACTAACTTCTAGGGTAATTGACAGACCATTAAGACCACTTTTTCCAAAAGACTTAAGAAATGATGTTGCAGTTGTAAATACTGTTATGTCAGTAGATCAGGATAACTCTCCTGAAGTAGCAGCACTTTTGGGGTCATCAATTGCTTTATCAATATCTGATATACCATTTAATGGACCGGTTGGAGGAGTTGTTATAGGAATTGTTGACGGTGATATTATTATAAATCCAAATGCTAAACAAAGAGAAAAAAGCCAGATGTATGTTAGTTTAGTTGGAACAAAAGAAAAGATTGTAATGATTGAAGCATCAGCAAACGAAGTTCCTGATGAAGTAATGATAGAGGCTATCAAAAAAGGCCATGAAGAAATAAAGAATATAGTTTCATTTATTGAAGGAATAGTTAAGGAAATAGGAAAGCCCAAATTTGAATATAGCTCTTCTGACGTAGCTGATGAAATATTTAATGCTATAAAGGAATTCGCATATGAAAAGATGAGAAAAGCTGTACTTTCAACAGACAAACAGGAGAGAGACGACAATATCAGATCACTAACAAGTGAAACTTTAGAAAATTTTGCAGAACAATTTCCTGAATCAGAGCAGATAATTTCACAAGCTTTGTACAAACTTGAAAAGAAAGTTGTAAGGGAATATATCTTAGAAGAAGGTAAAAGAGTTGATGGCAGAAATCTTGATGAAATAAGAACTTTGTCAGCAAGCACTGGTATACTTCCAAGGGTACATGGCTCAGGGCTTTTTCAAAGAGGACAAACTCAGGTGCTAACAACTGTTACATTAGGTGCCATGAGTGATGTTCAAATGCTTGACGGTATTGACCTTGAAGAAACAAAGAGATACATGCACCACTATAATTTTCCAGGCTATAGTGTTGGAGAAGCAAAAACTTCACGTGGTCCTGGTAGAAGAGAAATAGGACATGGAGCACTTGCTGAAAAAGCTCTAGAGCCAGTTATACCAAGTCCAGAAGAATTTCCTTATGCTATCAGGCTGGTATCAGAAATCCTTATGTCAAATGGATCCACATCCCAGGGAAGTGTATGCGCAAGTACTTTAGCCTTAATGGATGCAGGAGTTCCTATCAAAAAACCTGTTGCAGGTATTTCAGCTGGTCTTGTTGTTGATGAAAAAAATCAAGATAGATTTGTTACTTTTATGGACATACAAGGAATAGAAGACTTTTTTGGTGATATGGATTTTAAAGTTGCAGGAACAAAAGATGGTATTACTGCAATACAGGTAGACATAAAAGTCGATGGATTGACAATGGAGATTATTGAGCAAGCATTTAAATTGACAAAAGAAGGACGTTATCAGATTATAGATGATGTTATTTTAAAAGCAATAGTTAAACCAAGAGATAATCTTTCAGAATATGCTCCAAAAATTATTTCTACAACAATTAATCCCGATAAAATAAGAGATGTTATTGGACCGGGAGGAAAAATGATTAACAGAATAATTGATGAAACTGGAGTAAAGATTGATATTGATGATACGGGAAAAGTATATATCTTTAGTACTCAGTCCGAAGCAAATAAGAGAGCACTTATGATGATAGAAGGAATTGCAAAAGAAGTAGAGCCTGGCCAAATATTCTTAGGTAAGGTAATGAGAACTACATCTTTTGGAGCATTTGTAGAGTTTTTGCCTGGCAAAGAAGGTCTTGTTCATATATCAAAGCTGGATAAAAAGAGAGTTGTTAAAGTAGAAGATGTTGTAAATGTGGGAGATGAAATACTAGTTAAAGTTTTAGATGTTGACAGACAAGGTCGTATTAACCTGTCAAGAAAAGATGCAATTGAAGATGATGTGGAAAACAAAAATGAAAATAATGAAGAATAAGAAGAGTTATTGCAATAAAACAGGGAGGTTTTATGTTTGAACGCATAACACTAAAAAATGGTGTCAGGATAGTATTTGAAAAAATACCATATGTTCGATCGGTGTCTACTGGAATTTGGGTAGGCACTGGTTCTAGAAGAGAAAATTCAACAAATAACGGAGTATCACATTTTGTTGAGCATATGATGTTTAAAGGTACAGACAAAAGAACAGCAAAGGAAATAGCTCAGACTATTGATAACATAGGAGGTCAGCTAAATGCATTTACAGGAAAGGAATGTACTTGCTACTATACAAAGACTCTAGATAGCCACTTTGAAAAATCATTAGATGTCTTAGCAGATATGTTTTTTAATTCAAAGTTTGCTCAAAAAGACATTGACATAGAAAAAAATGTAGTTATTGAAGAAATCTTTATGTATGAGGATTCTCCAGAAGAGTTGGTACATGATATTTTGTCTGAAGCAGTTTGGAAGGGAGATTCATTAGGACTTCCCATATTAGGCACCTGTGATTGCTTAAAGGGCATGACTAAAAATGATATTGAAGACTATGTTAATCTAAACTACTTACCGGAAAATACTGTTATTGCCATTGCTGGTAACTTTGAAAGAGAAAGAGTAGTTGAGCTAATAAAAGATAAATTTGAAAACTGGTCATCTGAAAATACTTTAAATAGCAAAGAATTTGGTATGCCAGATTTTAAAAACGGCAGAATCATAAAAGAAAAGGATACTGAACAGGTTCATGTTTGTATAGGATTTAGAGGACTAGATCATAAGGATGAACAATTATATTCTCTTTTAGCAGTTAACAATATATTAGGAGGGGGAATGAGCTCTAATTTATTTCAAAAAATTAGAGAAGAAAGAGGGCTTGTATACTCTATATATTCATATCCTTCTTCATATAAAAATGCCGGGCTCTTTACGATATATGCAGGGATGAATCCAGAACATTTGAATGAGGTTTTACAGTTAATAATTCATGAGATAAGAATATTAGTAAAAAATGGCATTAGTAAGGAAGAAATTGATAAGTCTAAAGAACAGCTTAAAGGTAGCTATATACTGGGGTTAGAAAGCACAAGTAGCAGAATGAACAGTATTGGAAAGTCTGAGGTGCTTTTAGAAAAAATATATAGTCCTGATGAGGTGCTAAAAAAAATTGATGATATTGATGAACAAAGTATAAACCAAATTATAAAAAAGGTGTTTGACTTTAAAAATATTGGTTTGTCAGCAGTAGGAAACATAAAAGAAGATATTGATTTAAAAAAAATTATTTAAGTATTCCTAAGATAAAAAGCTCTGGATTAAAATCCAGAGCTTTTTAGTGTTCTTTAAAAGAAACAAGCACTTTAAATTTAAAAGCTACATAAGATGTTTATAAAGGTACTTAAATATTATTTACTCATTGATTTAGGTTTAAGCCAAATGCTGTGTTTTGCGACTGAAGAGGAGGGGATTTGAATGAGCAGGAATAAAATAGCAGTTATCGGTGGTGATTTAAGAAGTATTAAGCTTGCAGAGTTATTAAGAGACCAGAGAAGAGATATTAGTATTTTTGGGTTTAAAAAATATGACTTTAAAATGAACATAAAAGAAAGTGATAGTATTGATGAGGTGATAAAAAACTCAGATATTATAGTTGGACCATTTCCCTGTTCTAACGATAATGAAACTATAAATGCTCCTTACCATGTAGAAAAAATTTATCTTAAAGATATATTTTCAAAAATGAAAAAAAATCAGTTATTCATTGCTGGAAGGCTTGACAAAGAAATATGTGATATGGCAAAAAACAACCATGTTAATTGCATAGACTTGCTTTTAAGAGAAGAAATGGCCGTTTTAAATGCTATCCCGACTGCAGAAGGAGCTATACAAATTGCTATGGAAGAGATGCCAATAACATTGCATGCTAGTAACGCAATGATTTTAGGATATGGTAGAATCGGTAAAATACTGGCCAAAATTCTTGATGGTATTGGAGCTAATGTTTATGTTGAAGCTAGAAAGTGTTCGGATTTAGCATGGATAAGAAGTTATGGATACACTCCGGTTCCATTAAATGAATTAAACGAAAAACTTAATACTGCAGATGTGGTATTTAATACCATTCCGCATATTATTTTAGATGATATAGCTTTACAAAAAATAAGTAAAGACTGCCTTATAATAGACCTAGCTTCAAAGCCTGGAGGAGTAGATTTTGAAAAGGCAAAGGAATTAGGGTTAAAAGTTATATGGGCTCTTTCGCTACCAGGAAAAGTTGCGCCTGTTACCGCCGCAAAATTTATAAGAGATACTATAAATAATATAGTTGATGAAATGGGGGGATAGTTATGTTGTTGGAGGGAATAAAAATAGGTTTTGCACTGACGGGGTCTTTTTGCACCATAGATAAAGTAATACCCGAAATAGAAAAAATTGTTTCAAATGGAGGTAAGGTATATCCCATTGTTTCAGAATCAGTTGATAAACTTGATACAAGGTTTGGAAAAGCTGAAGATTTAAGATTAAAGCTTGAAAAAATAACAGGAGAAAAAATTATAAACACAATTAGTGGAGCAGAACCAATAGGGCCTAAATCGTTACTAGATATTGTGGTAGTTGCACCATGTACAGGCAATACATTGGCGAAAATTGCAAATGGCATAACAGATACACCGGTTACAATGGCGTGTAAAGCACATTTGAGAAATCAAAAACCTGTGCTAATAGCTATCTCTACAAATGATGGCTTGGGAATTAATGCCAAAAACATAGGACTTCTTTTAAATATGAAAAATATATTTATGGTACCTTTTGGCCAAGATGGCCCTGTAAGTAAATCAAACTCCCTTGTAGCAGATTCAAATTATATTATGGCAGCATTAATTGATGCACTTAAAGGAAAACAAATTCAACCTATATTAATAAAATATTAAAAAAATTTAAATTCATGCTTGAGAAATGTAAAGAAAAGTGTTAAAATGGTTTTAACGTAGTAATTATAAAAAAAAATGTGAAACCTATTGATTTTTTTAAATTGTTTTTTTATAATTATTTATGTAGAATAATCATAATTCTAACTTAAGCATGAATATTATTTATTATAAGCAATAAAATTCTTTTAAAGCAATAATAAAGTTCATTATATATTTATCATAATGGTTGTTTTCAGGATAGTTTAATAATTACATATTATATTTGGGGGTACAAGATGGTAGGAGTGGATACAAGGGGTATTGACGAAATACTGTTGGAGACGGGTGTATTAAAAATAACCGATCTTAAGAAAGCATGGGACATCCAAAGGGAGAGGAATTGTGGCATTGAAGAGGTGTTGATAGAGTTGAAACTTGCGACACCTATAGATATTATGCATGCTAGTGCTGTTAAGATGGGCATTTCTTTTGTTGATCTTTCAAACTATAGTGTTGAAGATTCTAATGTTCCTACACTGATAACTAGAAATATTGCTAACAGGTACAAGGTTATACCTATCGAGAAAGATAATGGTGTGTTAACTGTTGCAATGAAAGATCCCACTGATATTTTCTGTATAGATGATATTCGTCTTGCTACAGCACTTGAAATAAAACCAGTGCTTGCGGATACTAAAGAAATTGAGAAGCTTATTGTTAAGTATTTTGGCGAAGAGAAAAAACCTCAAAAACAACCAGTTAAAGAAGAAAAGGCTCCAAGTAAGGCTGAAATGTTACAAGAACAAGAGTCTTCCTTGCTTGAAAGAGAAATGTACGACAATATCAAAACTTCTGTTGAACCTGGAGAATTAGAAATTGATCCATTAGATGAGTCGTTATCAGATAAAAGCTTTAATACTCAAGCCGGCAATACAGAAGGTATTTTTAAAGATAAAATTGGGAATCTCCTTGTAAAATCTGGGGTTATCACTCAAGAACAATTAGATGCGGCGCTTTCTATACAATCAAAAAGTGGCGGACTTATTGGAAAGATAATGATTAAACAGGGTTATATTACAGATAAGTCGTTATATGAGTTTTTACAAAAACAAATGGGTGTCGAGTTTGTTGATTTAGAGGATATGTCAATTGATGAGAGTGTTATAAATTTGGTTTCACGTAATATAGCTAGGATGCATAAGCTCATACCTTTTGAAAATGCTAATGGTTCTTTAAAGGTTGCTATGAGTGATCCTATGAATATTTTTTCAATAGATGACTTAAGACTTACAACAGGTCTTGATGTTATACCTTGTTTAGCAGATGAAGAACAGATATCGGCACAACTGGAAAAGTATTATGGTAAGGTTTCTGAAGTTAAGGAAAAGGCAAAGCAAAAAGAAAAATTAGCAGCAGATTTAGAAGAGGAAATTAAGAAGGTTAATGAAAAGATAGCTGTTGAAATAACTGAGACAGAGAAAGAAGAAGAAATTGTTGACATAAATGTTTTAGAAAATGCACCAATAGTAAAGATGGTAAACATTATATTCCAAAAAGCAGTTCAAAGTAGAGCTAGTGATATTCACATGGAGCCACAGGAAGACTGTGTCATGGTTAGATTTAGAATAGATGGTCAATTAGTTGAAATAATGAAACATGACAAAAAGATTGTTTCAGCACTTGTTGCAAGAGTAAAAATCATAAGTGGACTTAATATCGCTGAAAAGAGAGTTCCACAGGATGGTAGAATTGCTATAAAGATTGAAGGTAAGGATTATGACATGCGTGTGTCTGTTCTTCCTACAATGTTCGGAGAAAAGATTGTTATAAGAATTGCAGACAAGGAAGGCTTTAATGTTAGCAAGATGGATTTAGGATTTTTTGAAGATGATATGAAGAAGTTTGATGAGATTATTTCAAATCCTCATGGTATAGTATTAGTAACAGGACCTACCGGAAGTGGTAAATCAACTACTTTATATACTGCACTAAGGGAATTGTGTAAGCCTAATGTAAATCTTCTTACTGTTGAGGATCCAGTGGAAAGTACCATAAGGGGAATAAACCAGGTACAGGTTAATACTAAAGCAGGGTTAACTTTTGCAGCAGCACTAAGATCATTTTTAAGACAGGATCCAGATATAATAATGGTAGGAGAAATTCGTGACGGTGAAACTGCCGAAATAGCAACAAGAGCTGCGATAACTGGTCACCTTGTATTTAGTACACTTCATACTAATGACGCTGCAAGTTCTATTACAAGAATGATTGATATGGGGATTGAACCTTTTATGATGTCGTCATCTGTAGTAGGGGTTATTGCTCAAAGACTTGTAAGAAGGCTATGTAAAAAATGCAGAGAAAAAATAGAGCCTGATGTTTACGAAAAAGATGCTTTAGATATAGTAGAAGGTGAAGAAGTAGAATTATATAATGCTGTTGGTTGTGAAGAATGTAATAATACTGGATATAGAGGAAGAATAGCTGTTTATGAGATAATGACAATTAATAGAGAAATCAAAGAAATGATAGCTAAGAATGAGAATTCTGACAAAATTAAAACAGAGGCTATAAATAATGGAATGCTGACACTTAGAAAGAACTGTACAAGGCTTGTCAAACAAGGAGTAACTACTATAGATGAAATGCTTCGTATAGCATATTCTAAAGATTAATGTGAGGGGATGTAGGGTATGGATATAAATGATTTACTAACAAAAACCGTAGAAGCAGGAGCTTCTGACTTGCATATATGTGCAGGAGTACCACCAGTAATAAGGGTTAGTGGAGATCTCATTTACTTAAATGAACCAATACTTACACCTCATGACTGTGTGCACCTTGCAAAGCAATGCCTTAATAACAGATTATATGAGACTTTCCTTGAAAAAGGAGAAGCAGATGCTTCTTATTCACTACCAGGAGTAGCGCGTTTTAGAATAAATGTATTTAAGCAAAGAGCCACATGTGCAATTGCATTAAGGTCTATTCCAACAGATATACCTGTTATAGAAGATCTTGGACTTCCTGGGCTTGTTTATGATTTAGCATTAAAACAAAGAGGTTTGATTTTAATAACTGGTCCTACTGGACATGGTAAATCTACCACCTTAGCTGCAATGTTAAATTATATAAACAGTAAAAGGAAATGCCATATTGTAACCATAGAAGATCCTATTGAATTTTTACATAGGCACAATAAAAGTGTTATAAATCAAAGAGAAATAGGCGCAGATACCATTTGTTATTCTAATGCTATGAGAGCAGTTTTAAGAGAAGATCCTGATGTAATTCTAATAGGTGAAATGCGTGACCAGGAGACTATTGCAACTGCACTTACAGCTGCAGAAACAGGTCACTTAGTTTTGTCAACGCTACATACTATTGGTTCGGCGAAAACAATAGACAGAATTATTGACGTATTTCCACCCCATCAACAGGCACAGGTAAGGACTCAGTTGTCAACTGTTTTAATGGGCATAATATCACAGCAACTTATTAGAAAGACAGATGGCAAAGGTCGTGTTTTAGCTACTGAGACAATGGTGTGGACTCCTGCTATTGCAAATCTAATTCGTGAGAGTCGTACTCACCAGATAAATACCTGTATACAAACAGGTTCTCAATTTGGTATGTATACAATGGATAGTTGTCTTGCAGATCTTTACAAGCAAGAGCTTATAGACTATGAAAGTGCTTGTCAATATGCTATAGATTTAGATAATTTAAGAAAAATAATATCAATGTAAAAAAAAGACTAGCTTTTTTTTAGAAAATGTATTAAAATATACATATAGAATATTAATAGATATATATGTAATTAGTTATTTGAATTTATATTTTATGAGAATGGATATTATGAGGGAGGTTGGTTCATTGTTGAACTTAGAAAGATATTTTTATGATATGTATTATTCAATGGTCTTGTTTTTTAATCCCTATTCATTCTCCAATAATATGTGTTTAGTTAATATTCACAATACTTCTTTACAATTCAATTCAAAGCTATTTTCAGTGAAATTTAAAAAATAATTATTATAAATTATTGATTGTAGTGTTTTTATAAACATAAATATTAAATAATTTACATGTAGTGAATAATCTTTTGGGGGTTTGAAGATGCCAAATTATAACTACAAGGTTAAAACCGAGACAGGAAAGGTATTAGCCGGAGAAGTGAGAATAGACAACCAAGAAGAGTTACGAAGGCTATTAGAGGGTAAAGGTTATAAGGTTTTAGATATTGTTGAGAAGAATGCACTGACTGATATTTCAGAGATTAAGCTCTTTAAGAAGAAAGTTCGACTTAAGGATTTAGCTGTATTTTGCAGACAGTTTGCAATAGTTCTTGAAGCAGGGGTGCCTATATCTCAATCAATGGAAGTGCTAAAGCTTCAAACTACAAATTCAACCCTTAGAAATTGCCTTAGTGATGTATATGAAAATATTCAAAAAGGTGTTGCATTATCTAACTCCATGAGACAACATAGTGATGTATTTCCAGAGATTTTAGTAAATATGGTTGAAGCAGGGGAAATAAGTGGTCAGTTAGATTTGGTATTTATAAGGCTTGCTGATTTGTTTGAAAGTCAATATAAGCTAACTCAGAAAATTAAAGGTGCACTTTCGTATCCTATAATAGTTTCTGTAATAGCAATTGGTGTTATAATAGTTTTAATGGCATTTGTTGTACCTCAGTTTTCAGATATTCTTGGAGAATTCAACGTTGATATGCCTGTCACTACAAAAATATTAATATCTATAAGTTTATTTATGAAAAACTACTGGTATATTATAGCTGCTGTTATTATAGTATCTATTGCAGGTATTGGTGCTTTTCTTAGAACTAGGGATGGAAAATTATTTATGGGAAAGATGGCAATCAATTTACCGATTATAGGTATATTAACTAAAAATGTAATAACTGCAAGACTTACTAGAACATTAGGAACATTGATGGCAAGTGGTGTACTCTTGATACAGTCTATGGAAGTGGTAGGTAAAGTATTAGGTAATGCAGTAATTGAAGACAAAATCAAAGGTGTAATAGAAGACATAAAGAAGGGTAAGGGATTGACAGTTCCTCTTGCATCTGTGAGATATTTTCCTCACATGGTTATATCAATGATAAGAATTGGTGAAGAGTCTGGTAATTTGGACTTTGCTCTTGAAAAGTCAGCAGATTTTTACGATCAGGAAGTTGAAACTTCACTCCAACAGATAACAAGTATGATTGAACCTGCAATCATGATTTTTCTAGCATTAACTGTTGGATTTATAGTACTTAGTATATTAATGCCAATGTTTAGCTTATACGAAGAATTATCTATTTAAATTTTGCTTATATGATTGTCTTATTCCAATAAAGTTTAGGGGGGGATATGAGAATACATATTTCTGGGAATATGATAATGTACATATAGGCAAGGGGGTAAATATAAAAAACATAAAAAATAATAGGAGGGCTAAAGTATGAAAAAAATGTTAAAAAATCAAAAGGGTTTTTCATTAATTGAGCTACTGATTGTTATCGCAATAATGGGTGTTTTAGCAGCAATTGCATTTAGTATGTTTTCAGGTGTATTCAGTAATACACAAAGAAGAGCAGATGAAAGAACAGCGGATCAAATAGCTAAGGCAATAGCAGCATATATGGTAGATACAAATGATGGTGATTTAACAAAGTTAGTAGATAGTGATACAACTTATGAGGCACAGGGATCAGCTGCTACACCTACCGCTACTCTAACTGATGACGCTACAGGCGTACAAAACTTAATCGAACTACTTCAACATACTATAGTTATAGTAAATTCTGCTGGTAGAGAAGTTAAGTATGGACCATACTTAGTACCAAAAGAAGGAGAAACACCTAATTGGGAACATTTTCAACCTGTATGGAATGGACACGAAGATAATGGGTATCATATTGAAATTTACAGTGATTTACAAAAAGCTGATGTAATACCTGTACCGAAGGATAACCCACCAACAGATATAGAAGTAGGAATAAAAGGATTATAAAAGAATATTTATAAACCCAGCTGGAGTAAAATCCAGCTGGGAAGTACTAACTATTTAATATGTTTACAGGGTGGATGCTTATGATTAGAAAATTAAACCATAAAGGTGTATCCTTAATAGAATTATTAATTACTGTAGCTATAATAGGGGTTGTATCTCCATTAATATTTTCTATATTTATTAGTGGAATGCATTACTACTTTGGGGGAACTAATTATTTAGACCAGCAGTACAAAAGACAGGATGTTTTAAGACTTATAAGACGAGATGTAGAAAGTGCAAGGATTATTACTTTTATTGGCGAAGGTGAGCCAGATGATCCAGTTGTAAAGTATAGAAGTGTAAAGTTTAGTTTTAATAATGATGATACTGATTATAGGATATGGAGAATTTCAGAGAATGATGGTGAGGGAAGTCTAGAACTTAGTACAGATGGAATAAATTTCACTGGTAGAGAATCATCCATAGTAGGCTTAGATTTTGAACATAGTTATTTTGCCTATTATATAGATGGAAGTATAGAACAATTAATATTAAACATTTTGCCGAAAGAAAACGCTTCTTTGTTAAACAAGGGAAGAAATGTTCATGATGTGATAACAACAGAGTTTTCTGTTAGATATAAAGATGTTGTAATACTGGAATAATGAATATGAGGGGGGCTAAAAAACTGTGAAAGACATAAATCTATTACCAGAAGAGATTAAAGAAACTGAATACGTCCAACCTAATAAAAGTAATGGCTTTTCATTTATGTTACTTTTTGGTCTAATTATTGGAATAGCTATTATAGCCGTTACCATTCTTGCTCCATACGCATATATCTGGCAGAAGGAAAAAGAGTTGGAAGCAATTGAAGCGGAAATTGAAAGTGAGAAATATGATATAGTAAGAGAAGTAAATTCTGACTTAGATGAAATAAACGGTATAATAGATGGTAAGATGACCGTTATAAACACAATTGATGGAATGAGTCATCCTGTTAATGAAATTATAGTTGCTTTGCAAAGTATAGTTCCAGAAGGAGCTGTTATAACAAATATCAGATATAACAACAATAAAATTGATGTAACTGGTATAGCAGCGGATAGAATTACAGTTGCAGAAATGATTGCTTCAGTAAACAGAATAAGTTTGCTTACTTTATCAAGTGAGTTAAGAGTTGATGAAGCAAATGTCTTCCAATTTTCAGTTAATGTTGGTTCGGGGAGGAGGAGATAAGATGAGAAGCAATACTGGAAAAGTTGTTATTTTATGTTTTGTTTTATTAGTATTGTATGGTTTCATTTATTACAGATTTATATGGAATGATAGATTTGATCCCCAAATCGAAAAAATAACTGAACAAATTCAAGAATCAAAAAGGGAGAAAGAAATATTAGACAGAGATCTAGCAAATATAGAGACTCTAATGAGAAATCTTAATGTACTTAATATTCAAAATGAAAGATTTAATGAATTTTTAATGAATGAAGCAAATATTTCAGATAGTGTTGAGTATATTGATAAGCTTGACAGAATGTTTAATAATAGTTTGAGAGATGTTAGATTAACAAGACCCAGAAAACTAACAGTTAGTGGAAATGATTATTATGAGTTTGCCATTGATTTTAAGGCAAATTTATCCCTAAGTGAGATAATGAATCTGATTGATTATTTAGAAGGGGGAAGTAAAAAGGTAAGAATACCAAAGTTTATTATTTCTCCAGAAGTAAGACGAGATGTTAGAGGTGAAGAAAATAATCAAGAGGAAGATGAAATTGAAATATACTCAGTAGAAATGTCGGTCAATCTTTATTCTTTAGATATTGGAAACATAGACAAAGTATATGAGTATAGCCGACAGCGGTTTAATAGATTTCACATGGGTGACGATATAAACTTTAGTCCATTTATAGGCATGACTATTGAGCCTGGCATAATAGATGGAACAATAATAACAAGACAAGACAGACCCGCAGGCGGCAGCAGCACAAGTGCTGCCCCTGCTTTTGTTAGGGATATAAATATTGAGGTATTCAGTTTTTTATCAGGAGGACGAAATTTTAGTGTTTATAATAGAGAAGCTAATAGAAGCATAAGTTTTAAAACAAAAATAACTCCTCAAGTAAGATTGACGTTTTATGGAGATTCAGTAGATGTTTATGTTATTGGTAATAGTGGTGAGAGTAGTAGCTATGTTGGAACTGTATCTAGAGATGTAATAAACATAGGTGTTACTTCAAGTTTTCCAACAATAGAAGATAATAAAGATTTAGGACTAAGTATACAGGTAATTAATGATTCAGGAAAGCAAATTAGAGTCCAGTTAGAGGACAGTAATAGAAGAGTGACTTTTTTAGATAGAAATGGAAGTCAAATTATAAGAAGTAGTCAGATTGAAAATCTAAGGGTTATATAAGGTAGGTGACTGTAATGAAAAAACTTATTAAGAGTGAAAAAGGAATGTCCCTTATAGAGGTTATATTAGCACTTGCAATATTAAGTGTAGTTACTATACCTATATTTATTGGGTTTATGAATGCATTAATTATATCAAAAAGAGTTGATGTACAAACAAATGTAAATGCTGTTACAAGAATTATAAAAGAAGAGGTTAAAAATGCATTATTAGATGAGAATTTACATTTATATTCAATTGATAATAGTGAAGTTAAAATAATATATCATATTAAAAATGCTGCTGAAGTTGGAGGAGTATATGATAACGAACTTTTTAGATTAAAAGATCTAACAGAGGATGATTCAGAAGAAAATTATTTTAGAAGAAGATTTTTTTATGAGATAATTTATGACCATGAACAATGTTATGATGAAGATTATCCATTTGTATACCATGTAATTATTTCTGTAGGTTTATTGGATTCAAATGTTAATATAAACGATCATGTTGCTATAGTTGAGGCAATTAATAATGATAAATATAAAAATGTAAACTTGTTTAAGATGGGTGTAAATATGGGAGAACAAATTCATTAAATATATAATCTCAGTTTAAGGAGGGATTAATGTGCTTAAAATATTAAAAAATAAAACTGGTGCAACATTAATTACTGTAATCATTATAACAACAATATTATTGGTTTTTGGTGCTGTACTTGTGGACGTTGCTTTTCAAGGTCTTACATTGACAAAAAGACATAGAAATGTAGATTTTTCTAATTTTGCAGCACATACAGCAATACAGAATTGGTTTAGCAAAATAGATGAATTAACGGAAGATGAAGGCTTTGTGTCACATGTTAAAAGCACTAATTCAGTTACTGGTTCTATTGTTAGTGAAGATGAAATTAATAGTTTTGCACAAAACATAGTTACTGAGATTGAAGTAAGATTATCAAATAGGCAATTTATTGATGTTGCTACAATTGACAGTTTATTAAGTGAGATACAAGGTAGGGATCCAGATAGTGTTAGTGAGGTTGAGGGATTTTCAGAAGTTTTAATAGAAAAAGTTGAATTGATAGGAGCAGTAAAAGTAGATGATGATTTAGAAGTTACAATTGGATTAACTGTAAGTGCTTTATTTAGTGATGGGTTTTATACTTCAGATAATCAAATAGTTTATGCTCAAAGAAAGTTTACATTTAAAATTCCTGAAAATAATATATTTCAATTAGAATATGCAATACTTACACTAGGAGATTTATTTGCAGATGGTCAAGGAGTGGGGGATGCTAATAATTCGGTAGTAAAGGGAGATGTAAATGTATTTGGCACTTTCCCAAGTGTGCAGGGAGATGCTCGACAACATTATTATGGTGGAATATATGCTATTAGAGATGCAAGATTAAACTTAATGGGTAATGCCTATACAAGAAGTTTTATAAGAACAGGACCCTATTACCCAAGAGCACTACATAATGCAGTGCCAAATTATGACAGTGTGTATTCTGATGGAAGTAAAATACATATATATAAAGATGCTATTGCACAATGTATACAGCTTTTTGGAAATAATAGTGAAATAGCTGTCTATAGAAATGCATATACTTTTGTTGACTTAGAAATGAATGCAGAAAATTCTATACTGTTTGTAAATGGTAGTTTTGTTGGTCTTACTAGAGGTCGTGGTAAGGACGTTCCTCATGATAATCTAAGTGCTATTGTAAATAGTGCACCAATACATAATTTGCTATCAGGACCATCAAAGAGATCGCGAATAGTTGTGGGTGGAGATATTATTATACCTGGTGGGACAATGAGATTAAATCCTGATGATGATATGAGAGTTGTTGGTCAGATAGAAGATGCATCTGTTGCTTGGTGGGATAATCCAGGAGTATGGAACGGACCATTTTACAGATATCATGATGTAGAAGGTATAGAAGATCCGCATGCCTACTATAATTTATTAAAAGACTTTTATGACAGAAGAGAGGGATACATAGGAGGAATTTCGAATATATTTCAAATGTCAGACTTTAGCATAGATGTTAAAGGTTTCTGGCAAAATATTCAACGAGCATTTTATGGAGATTCTGGTGATAATAGTATTTTAATTAGTGGTTTTTTAATTGGTATTAATGATACACTAAGTAATATAAGAGCACACATGGATAGTAATTACAAAACTGATTTTAGTGGTGGTTTAGGGAATATTTCGGGAGCATTTGGATTTGGTGTTGCAGCAAATGGTCGTTTGTATTCTTATGCAGATGATGCAAATCTTAATTGGACTAATGAAGTTGATACACTTCAGTTTCTTACTGATGGTAGTTATGTTCTTGATAATATTTTCGATGAAGATAATAATATAAGATTTAATAGTTCTTATTGGGAAGTAGATATAATGGATAATCAGGAGTATAATAATAGTATTCTTAGCAAAGTGGAAATACCAGGCGGGATTAGAGATGCTCTTTACGAACGTAGTCAGCCATTTTTAGTAAGAGAGTATACTGATGGAGAAATTTGGGATGTAAAAATGAGACAGAATGATGGAGATGATCATGATTTATTTAATCAGATAATGATTGGAATTGATTCTCGGATGACCCTTTTTAATGATGATTACTTTATATTTTTCCCAAATGATGGTAACAATACGCCTTATACTTTAGAAGACTACGTAAGTGATGGAGGTTCATATTATTTTATTTATAATAAAAATCCTCAGAAAGATATAATTATTGATAAACCCTTTAATGGAATAATATTTTCTACTGGAAAAGTAATATTAGAAAATGGAGCCAATGTAAAAGGATCTATTGTAACTGCTGGTGGAGGAGATTGGGTTAGTAGTGATAAGTTTGTACCGAGGGCTGAATTTGGAATAGATATGGATGATCCTATGATTCGTGGTCGGCTTGATAGTGGTGAGCATTATGCAGGTGTAATTTTCAAATCAGGTGATATAAGTGTTGATTTTTATCTTGGTTTATCTGCTACGGTTGTGTTACAGACAGCAGCTAACTCTCAGGGAGATACTAATTATTTGAGAATTGAAATGTTAAATAAGGCGGCTAGGTGGAATCTATTAAATGAACTAAAAGAAAATGGTATTAACCTTGAACAAGTATTTTAAACTAATATAAGTATATTTTAAAATTTATTATGGGGTGGAGCTAATGAATAAAAAACTTAAATTATTAACTGTTTCAACACTTTTAGCTATTACTATTTCAGGAGCAGGTTGTGACTTCTTTGATAGGGACGTAGATGATAACATACCATTACCTGGTATTGAGTCTCCTGCTACTAGTTTAGGTGAAGACAGAGCAGTTCAAGAGTTTTTAGGAACATATTTTTCTGATTTATTTAGTAAAAGTGTAGAGGACTATTCTCAAAATCTTATTGAAGGTTCTATACCTGTTAACATTACAGGACATATTGCTAGTAGAACATTAGATGAAGGTAATAATAATCCTGAAATCGGAATTCATATTCCAAGAATGGTTGAATTCGGTGGTCTAGCTATTTTAGACTATAATCTAATGAGAGATGACAGTGGAAGTCCTATGATAGATGCTAATTATATTGGAGTAAGTGGCGAATCTTTTATATACTATGTTAAGGTTGATGTAAAAGCTAATGGTTTGCCTAATAATGTTTTTTATACAAATTATGTGCAAAATGAAGAAACACTATTGTTTGAAAGAGATGAAAGTGTAAGTGGTGAAGACGCTATTAAAGAAGAGGATTATGATGAAATTAAGCTTAGATTAAAGTATGATGTAGAAGTAATACAGGAAAATGGATCATATAAAGTATTTAGACAAACAGAAGCTAATTATAAACCAAAGTTTCAAAATAGAAGATTTATTTTAAATAATGATTTTATTGATAGAATACCTTATCTTGATGAAAATATAACAGCAGAAAGAGAAATATACGAAAAAGAAAAAGCTTTAGTTGAGTCGTTTTTTAATAATTTATTACTTATAGATAGAGAGAGAATGTCACTGTTAAGAACTAATTGGGATAATGGTATTGATAGTTTTCAAAGATTCCTTTTAGATATTGGAGTAAGTACAGTTGACAATAAAAATATATTGCTATTAGACGAGGAAACTTATAAAGAAAGATTCAATATATTAGCCTTTCCTCTTCAAGCAAGCATAAGAAGACTCATAAGTTATAAGAGTACGGATGTTGTTGTTCATCCAGGATATACAAAAAATAATAAAGTATATTTTGTTAGATTAGAAGCAAATACAGAAAAAGCTAATGCAATTGTTGGTAATGTAACTCCATATACTTTTGAATATGTAGTCACATTAGATGATAAAGGTGAAATGATAAGTAGTATAAAACTAGAAGAGTATGCTCAAGCAAAATAAATATAAATAGAATTAAAATTTTTAATAAATAATAAAGCTTCGCACGTTAATTGTGCGAAGCTTTTATTTT
This sequence comes from Acetivibrio alkalicellulosi, assembly GCA_008125075.1. GTDB lineage: Bacteria > Bacillota > Clostridia > Acetivibrionales > Acetivibrionaceae > Herbivorax > Herbivorax alkalicellulosi. The sequence goes on from VLTH01000003.1 coordinate 739,854, forward strand.
GGCTTTTAAAAAAGATTAGTACTTAAAAGAATAATTTTTTATTTTTATTTCAATACTATACTTGATTTGATTAAAAATTAGAGTTTAACATTGAATTAAGATTAACCTAATAAACAGAAAAATAGGTACTTAATAATGTGAAAACACTTTGTCAATACAAATATTTGTAAGTGTTTTTAACATGATAAATAAATAGTATGGATTTGTTCTAATAAATCCATTAAAATAAAAGATTCACAGATAAATATATAATATAACATATAAATCTATTAGGATGTGATAAATTGAGGGAAGAAAATAAAGTAACTTTTGGCACAACTTCGAATTTAGATGAGCAAGCCAAAGAAAAGGACAAAAAGACTGAATTAAGTGAAATAAAAGAGTTTGGAAAGACAGCTGTTAAAAACTCAAAAGGAAATATACACTGTCTTACAGTGATAGGTCAGATTGAAGGGCATGTTATACTTCCACCACAAAATAAAACTACAAAGTATGAGCATGTTATACCTCAGTTAGTTGCAATAGAAGAAAGTGAAGAAATAGATGCCTTAATGCTTATACTAAACACTGTAGGTGGAGATGTTGAAGCTGGACTTGCAATTGCTGAAATGATTGCTAGTATGTCAAAACCAACAGTATCTTTAGTACTAGGAGGAGGTCATAGTATTGGTGTACCTATGGCAGTTGCAACAAATTACTCATTTATTGCACCATCTGCCACGATGACAATACATCCTATAAGACTAAATGGTATGGTTATAGGTGTACCTCAAACATATGAATATTTTGATAGAATGCAGGAGCGGGTTGTTCAATTTGTATCTAAGAATTCTAAAATATCAAAGGAACAATTCAGAGACTTAATGCTAAAGACAGGAGAATTAGCTAATGATGTAGGAACTATACTTTTTGGAGATGAAGCAGTAAAAAATGGTCTTATTGATGAGACGGGTGGGTTGCATAGTGCTTTAAATAAGCTGTATCAAATGATTGACTTTAAAAAGAAAAATGCTATACTTAATAATCCGGAGGCTCTACAATGATTTTACATTCAATAGTTCCCGTTGAGGCAGTTTTTTTCAATAGCGAAGAAGAAAAAAAACTAATGGAAATAGAATATATGGGCGAGAAGGTAATGGTTGTACCATTATCAAATAATAGATATATTATAGATAGAGTAATAAGCACATCATTAAAATCATATCTAAATCCAAAACTAACCCCAGGCAGCATAATAGAAGCATAGGGACGGTTCTTTTGCTTCCTTTCTATCAAGGGGAAGTTAAAAGCAGGAATGGTTTTGCTGTCAACAACGGGTAAGTTTTTTTAAAAACGTAGGGACTTTCTTTTATATCCTTACTATCATAAACTAGCTAGTTTTTTCTACCAAAAGTTAAAATTAATATCTAAAACTATAGAAAAAATTATATTAAATATAAAAAAATACATGTAAAGTATTGATTTTTAAACTTTGTTATAATAAAATGTTAAGGAATGTGCTGGAAATATTGGCACATTAATTTATTATAATAAAAACAGGGGGTAATTTAAAAATGAGTGAGTATTCTTTGAGTAGAAGAATAGTTTTTGCATGTCTTATTATTTCAATGATATTAGTATTAGGGATAGTATGGCAAAATGCTATTTATGTCTCAGGAAATTCTGACGATAGAGGATTAATTGGAGATTTAAACAATGATGGAAAAGTAGATAGTACAGATTACATACTTATGAGAAGGTATCTTCTAGAAATAATTAGTGATTTGCCTGTGCCAGATAAAATTTGGTCAGCGGATTTAAATGATGATGGAAAAATTGACAGTACAGATGCTATTTTAATGAGAAGGTTTCTTCTAGAGATAATAAGTGAGTTTCCCAAAAAAGCTGATGTAATACCAACACCAATTCCAAGTCCTACAACTACTCCAAGACCTACACCAATACCTGTTCCAGTTGGAGATGAATCAAGTGAAGTTAATGTGAAAAAAGGCGAAATATTTAATTATGTTTTTAAAGCAAATAATATAGAGTCAGGAGATATAATTAATATATATAGATATACCGTTACATATAATCCAGAGGAGCTTGAGGTTATTGATTTATGCAGTGAGACATATGAAAAGATTATGACTCCACAGTGGGTAAAAGGTACAGATATTATAATTGAAGATTTTAATCCTACCAATGGCAAAATTGTTTTTAGCACAGAAAAATTTATTAATGACACTCAAAAATTAAGTGGTGCTATTAATTCAATAAAATTTAGATCAAACATTTCAGGTATATCAAAAATAGATTATACAGTTGAAAGAGTTTCGCATATATTTTATAGAGATATTGTTATTGGGGTATACAGTTTCTTGTCAGGTGGGCGTAATTTTAGCGTTTATAATAGGGGAGCTAATAAAAGTATAAGTTTTAAAACAAAAATAACTCCTCAAGTAAGACTAACATTTTATAGTGACTTAGTAGATGTTTATGTTGTGGGAAATAGTGGGAGCTACAGCAGCTATGTTGGAACAGTTACAAGGGATGTTATAAATATAATCATAACATGCATGTTTCCACTTATTGAAGAAAATAAAGACTTAGGAGTTGAATTAAAAATAATAAATAATTCTGATAAAAGGATAAGGATCAATTTAGAGGATCATTCTGACAGGGTTACTATATTAGATAGAAATGGCAATGAAATAACTAAATACAACAATGATGAAAATGTAATATGCTACAGTGCATACTAAAGGAGGAGATAATTATGTTGAATAATAAATATAAAGTGATGGTAGGAACAATAATGACAGTGATTGTACTAACTATAACTGCTATTGGAGTTATGGGTACTTTTGATAATAAAGAAATTGAGCCAGAAGGTGAAACAATTGAAGAAATAATTGAAGAAGACATTGAGCAGGATGTTGAAATAATTGAAGAAATGATTTTTGAGTCTTCTGACAATGAATATGGATTACCTCCTGCAATTTTGGCTATTAGGGAAGAGGAGTGGAAGGAGTCACTAGCACAAAAATATGGTAAGACTATTGATGAAATTGAAATGTTAAAAGCTCAAATTGGAGATTTAAACGCTGTAGAATGGGAACTTGAAAGAGAAAAAATTCAGGATAAAATGTTGTCAGATAATAGAGTTATTGAGCTAATTAAAAAGGGGATTGGTATTTCACAAATAGAAATAGCAGAAGAAATTGCAGCAAAAGCAGATATGTGTACTGAAGAAGTTCTTAAAATGAGATATGGTACTTTAATTGATGATAATAATACTATTTCTGTTTTTTCAATTGATGAAGATCAAAAGCCGACAGAAAGAGGTTGGGAAGAAATTAAGAGGGAGCTTGGTGTTAATGAAAAGACACCATTAGAGCAGCTTGAAGTACCTCTTAATATTGTAACTGAAATGGGAGAAATGGGACTATCAGAACAGGAAATGATTGATATTTCACTTTTAGCAAAAAACCATGGAAAATCATATGAAGAGGTTTGGAGTCAAATAAAAAGTGGAAAAACATATGATGAATTATATCAGAGGTTTGTTGATGAGTTAAGAGAGTCTGATAATTTTAGTCTTAGTGAGGAAGAAATTATTAGAATGGTTGAAAAGGATGTGGTGGAAAAACTAAAAGCTACTAAAGAAGAAGTGACTTTGTGTAAAGAAAATGGGATCTATGGATTTAGTATGTATACAGCTAAAACCCTTTCTATAGATTATAACCTTCCAATGGAATCAATTGTTGAAGAGTTTTTACGACTTGGCAACTGGGATAAAGTAGTTGATGAATTGGAGGGGAATTTATAATGAGATATAGATCACTAATAAGTATATTTTTTGTTTTAATTGCCCTAGGGGTTTTAAATTCAGTTAGTACATATGCAAACTTTGATAGAAGCAGTATTTACGAGGGATATATATTACCTGATTCAGCATATAAAAAAGTAGAAAATGCATCTTTTAAGTTAAGTGATGGAGAACACATTAATCCTGTTACAGGGGATTTAGAAATAAAGGAAACAGATGTTTTTCTTGAAGGAAGAAATGGATTAGACCTAGCTATTACTAGATATTACAGACTTGGAAGTGCCGGTCTTAGAGAGCCTTTTGTAGGTCTTGTTGAGGGGACAGAAAAGGATGTAAGGGTATGGCAAGTTCATGGTAGAGTTGAAATCAAAAGATACAATAGTGTGGGAACTGTAGTTGATTTAAGGAATGAAAATTTTACTGACCCAAATCAATTTAGAGATTCTAAAGATGCAGATGCTCTTTTGGCAAATTATCAAAGTGGTATGTACTCAGGCACACATATGATAGTAAACGATAATGGAGTACAATTCTTTGAATCATATAGCTTTAGCCAGATGGCAGTTAGAAATTATATAATAGATGTGCCAATTAAGTTTTATGGGACAAGGCCTGGGATAGCAACAGTTTATCAAAGACATTTTGATATTGGTGCTGGATGGTCATTTGACTTTCCCTTTATTGAAAACAGGAGAGGGCATCTTTATCTTCACTATGGAAGTACAGGTACATGGTATTTAAAAATTGATGAAGTAACAGGAGAATTGTCTCTAGATGGATATGAACTAGAGGATATTTCAATTAAGCGTGAAAATATTACAAGGTCAGATTTTGCAAGAAATCCTGCCTATGTTGTTACAGAAAAGAATGGTAAAAGGACATATTTTGCAGATGACGGAAGGCTTCTTGCAATAGAAGACAGGTTTGGAAACAATATAAGATTTTTTCATAGAAACAGGACTATTAGGGATAATGACAATATGATAACAACGCCTGTAATTTCAAGAATAGTTGATAGTGTTGGAAGAAACATATTTATAAACTACAATGATGTAAATCATACAGTAAGTGTTACATGGGGTTCAAATGAAGTTGTATATCATAAAAGTCCTGTAGTTGACATTTCAAATCCCTCAACATTAAAGGAAAGAACACGACTTAGTAATGAGTTTGTACTTGAAAAAGTAGTAGATGAAATAGGACGAGAGACAAGGTATGACTATGACATAAAATATGCTATGGACAATTATTTTATGAGAAATACACCGCATTATAACAGTTTTGATAAGGATAGTAGCGGAAATGCCATACTTGACACAAATGGAAATCCAATTTATTCTAAGGCTGATAATGAAGAAGGAAGCCATAAATTTATTGGAGTATATAATTATTATGCCTGCCTTGAAAAGATTACATATCCTACAATGGCACAAACACATTATGAGTATAATAAAGGTGTTAGGTATGTGGTTAGAGACAATGACAAATGGGATGATGATGTAGGGGCAAAAGTTGCCGACAGAAATATTAAAAGTCTTGGACCTGATGGATCAACATATTTTTATAGAGTTGAAAAAAGATATGAAAAAGATAAGAACGGCAAAATATATAACGAAAAGACCTATAGTTATAAGAGAACAAAAGATAATAATGTATTTTGCCAGTATGATGGTTACCCGTTATATAAAGCTAAGGACGACATACCAAACAGCTTTAATGTGAAAACAGTTGTTGAGGACATGAATGGAAATAATTTTACATATACATATAATAAGGACTTGCTATGTATTAATATTTTAAGTAATTATGTTGATGGAAATTATAACGAAGAGAGATTATATAGATATGACAATAATAAGCAGCTTATGCTGTCTGTAAAAAATGTGTTTAATCCTTCAACTGGTCGATTTATATCTTATGTAGAAAATTTTATGTTTGATGAATACCGTAATTTAAAGGGATATTGGGGAAATGGAGCTAGAAGGGGCGCAGATAGTAAAACCAATTATTCTCAAGTTACAATAGGTGATTATGACCCCTTAGATAGTGAGCATAAAATAACCTATGTATATAATCCTGTTTATCACTATATGACAGGTATGGAATATAAAAAAGATAATAGTACATTTATAAAGCATGAGTATGTTAGTTCTACCGACAATAAGACTATTGACTGGGAAAATGTCTATGAGAGGGTAGGTCTTGGAGATTATGAACTAAGGAAAAAGAATAGATATATTTATGACCTTTTTGGAAATGTAGTGGAAGAGAGAAAGTATTTAGAGGATTGTCCTGAAGGTGTTATGCCAAAATGGGGATATTATATCTCAACATTTTATGAATATGAAAATCCTTCTCTTTTGGGAGCATACTTATCAAGGATATACTACAAAGATGTAAGAGAAGCAGGTACATATGGTAATGCATTTGGCAATCTTGTTGAGTCTAAGGAAGGACTTGACGCAGGTGTAGTTGATGAAGTCTATGAGTTTGATTTTTTTGGTAACTTAAAAATGATTATAGATGGTCAAGGTTATCGCACATACTATGATTATGATAAATTAGGAAGAATAACAGGTATAAAAAATCCTGATGGTTCTAGCAAGGAGTTTATATATAAGTCGGATAAAGATGAAAACAGTGTTATAACTGTTATGGAAAATGGAACTAGAACTAAGGAAATATACGATGAATTTGGAAACCTTACAAACACACAGATATATTTAGAAACTGGATTTAAAAGTATTAGTGAAGTAGAATATGATTCGATGTTTCGCATTGATACAGAAAGAAACCTTGTTAATGGAGGTTATATAAAATATCAATATTTTGGAGACGGAAGACTTAAATCAAAAGATATAAGTGATCAAAGTAAACTATATTACAGGGAATCATATGATTATGATGTAGTTGAAAAGTACATGAAAACAACAAAGACTGTATTAGGAGATGTAAATTCTCCATCAATAACAACATCTGCATATACTGATAAAAACGGAAACTTAAGAATACAGGAAAGGCATAGAAATGGTGCTCCAAATTATACTGATACTTTCAATTATGATTATCTTGGCAATAGGACAGATGAAATAATTGCAAGGGCATATAATGAAGTAAATTCTAATTTGTGGGTAAAGCCAGGAACTTCAGCTCCTTATGATTGGACAAGTAAATATGAGTATGATTTTGAAGGAAGGCTTGTAAAGCTTACAAATATAGAAGGCTTTTATATGACAACAGAGTATGATGCATTAGGAAGAAAAATAAGAGTTACAGACTATAAGGGCAATAACAGACCAAGTACAAAAAGGTATTATACCACTTTTATTTATGACAATATGGGAAGACTTATAAAAGAAATAATACCATTTGAAGAGAATGGAGATAGAATTGTTTATTCAGAAAAGCACTATGGTTATGATAGAAACGGTAATTTAAGATATAAAAAAGTAACTTCAAATAAACCTTTAGAAGATATTTCATTTAATGAAGTATGGTATGTTTATAACAGAAGAAACATGCTAACAGGAGTTAAAAATATTAATAATACAGGGAATAGCCCAGAGGAAACATGGACTCAATACTATTATGATGAGTATGGAAATAAGCTCCGGATGTATACAGGTCATAGCAGTTATCTACATATTAGAGGTCTTGATAGTATAGATAATAGTGAGGATGTCTTTAATGTTAAAAAATATGAATATGATAAATATACAAATCAGCTTGAAAAAGTAATTGATCATATGGGATTTGAAGAGACATATGAATATGACTTAAATGGTGATTTAAGGCTTAAAATTGACAGGAATAAAAATGAAATAACCTATAAATATGATATTTTAAGCAGGTTGAAGTCAAAAAGTGCTAAGACAGATGAAGGAATAGGTGATGTTACATATAGTTATACATATACTTTAACAGGTATGATGAGAAGTGAAACAGGTGATGGAATAAATTATACATATTCATATGATGAGCTTGGAAGGTTAACAAATGTAACAGAATCAACAGGTATAACAAAAGAGTATAATTATGATGCAAGTGACAATAGAATATCATTTGTTTTACAAAGAGGTGGAGAGACAGAAATAAATATCAGGTATAATTACAATAGAATGAATCGCTTGTGGGAAGTGATAGAGACTGATAATTCAAATCTAGTGTTTACTGTACAATATGGATATGATGAAAATGGAAACAGAAGATCTATGATGTATGTAAATGCAAATGTATTTTATGATTATAATCTTACAAATAGTTTGGTTTCACTTAGAAATGAAAGATGGCTTCCTTTTGGCTCTACAAGTCTTACAAGATATTCTTTTGAGTATTATTTAGATGGAAATCAGTCAAAAAAGGTTGAGCATATAAGTGGAAATTCAACAGAGTACATATATGATGGATTAGGAAGACTGTATAGAGAGACTGATAAAGAAAATGACACAATATTAACTGATATTCTATATGAATATGATGCCTCACATAACAGAAATAAAATGATAGTAACAGAAGGTGGAGTGACAGATCCTGCATTAAGATTAGTAACAAGATATCAATATGACAAAAACAACAGGCTGGAATATGAGATTAAGACAACTAGTGGAAAGAGTGAAGAGAATTTTTATAGTTATGATAGAAACGGAAATCAGATATTTAAAAAACAAGTGGTAATAGAAAGAGGAGTAACAGACGAAGCAAGTTTTACAGGTTTTATAGCAGGAAAGGAGGAAGATACAGGAGGAGTATACTTCTATGAGTATGATGGTTTTAACAGACTTATTGGATTTACAGGAGATGGAATGACAATTAGTTATACATACAATGGAAGTGGACTTAGGACTGGTAAGACGGTAAATGGAGTTAGGACAACATATGTATGGGATGGACAAAATATTGTACTG
>VLTH01000003.1:748668-751813 GCA_008125075.1 Acetivibrio alkalicellulosi
AGATATGATAGTGAATCAAATCCAATGTTTTACTTATATAATGGACATGGAGATGTGACCCATTTAGTACCAATACATGGAGATGTAATAAACTATGATTATGATTCATTTGGCAATGAAAAAGACCCAACAGAAGGTGACACAAACCCATTCAGGTACGCAGGAGAGTATTGGGATGAAGAGACAGGAACCTATTACTTAAGGGCAAGGTATTATGACCCAGGTATAGGTAGGTTTATATGTGAGGATAGCTTCTGGGGATTTGATAATGACCCACTTAGTTTGAATCTTTACACGTATTGTGCCAATAATCCTGTATTGTTTATTGATCCAGATGGTGAATTTTGGATGCTTGCGGGAGCAGCAATTGGAGCTGTAATAAGTACAGGTTTTGAAGTTGCTAGTCAAATAGCATCTGGTGAAGTTAAAAGTTGGAGGGATTTGGATGGCGGTAAGATTGCTATTGCAGCAGCGACTGGTGCAGCATATGGACTAGTTGCTTCGTCTGGTGTGGGATTAGGTGTAGCTGTTGCATTAAATGCAAGCATAACGACAGCATCGTCTGTAGCTAATGATATTTATGATAAAAAGGATGCATCTGAAATAGTAACAAATGCTTTAATTAGTGGAGTAACATCATATGCAATTGGATATGGAATGGGAAAATTTATTCCAAGGATTGAGCCACCAAATAGATTTGCAAAAATGATAGTTAATGCTTCCTCTGAGTATGCAAGTGTAGTTTCGGAAGAGTTGCCTCGTAGTTTGATAAATAAAATGATGAAAAGAACAATGATGGGAATTGTTGCTTCTCAAACTTCAAAAGGCTCGATTAAACTTTTTAATACATTTAGAGGAAGAGATTTTGATACAATTAAAAATACTAATGAATCAAACAATTATTATGATTTTACAAAGAAACCCGAGGAACAAGTTGGTTTTTTTGAAACAAATATGATTTACAGAGGCAGTTTCTGATATTAATAAAGGTTATACATATAATTTTAGAGATAGGAGGTTGATACTTTTGAATATTGGTACATGGATAGGAATAAGTTTGGTGTTTATTATATATTTTATTTGTCTAGTTAGTTTGAAACTATATGGAAACATGTTAGAAAACATAAGGTTTTCAATAACAGAAATAGATAAAGAAAGAATAAAAAACCTTAAATTATTTGAAAAAAGTTCATTTAACACAAGATTGATAGTTTTAAAAATAACAGAAATAGTTTTATTTATATCCTTCTTATTTTTAATAGCCTATATTTGGGGAAACATATTGCATATAATTAGTAATTATGGCTTAACTAAAAATTCTAAACATTTATTTATTATTAGTTATAATGAAAATAAAATTTGGTACTTACAGGGGGTATTTATTGGATCGTTATTAGCGTTTATTATTAATGAGTTAATTATTAGAGGAATACTAAAGAAAAACTATATAGAGTATCAGCGTTATAAAATATTTAAAGGAGATTTTTTAGGATCTGTAAGAGAATTGAAAATTGGTTGTACTATAATTGTAATATTATCAATTATCTATACATTTGTCTTTACAAATTGGAATATAAAATTTGACCAGTATGAAATTAAAATTATAACACCAATTAATTTAAAAGGACAAGTATATTCATATGAATCAATTGAGTTTTTATATAAGATTTATGCAAAAGATGATGTAGGAAATGAGCGCATATACTATGAGTTGGTGTTTTCGGACGATAGATCTATAAATTCTAAAAATTACTTAATAGATGCTAAAACTACAAGTGATATTTGGAGTTACATATCAAAAAGAACAGATAAAGAGATTGAAGTTATAAAAGTAAACACTACAAAGTTTAGAACAATTAAAGATCTAGAAATTTAGAAAGTATTATTAAAAAAGAGGGATATGGATGATTTATAATTTCGCATGAGATTTAAAGGAATATGAATATGAGTGAGTATAAAAATTTATATTTTTAAACAATAACAACTAATGTAACAAATAAAAAGCAAGCATTTTAGCAATTTAGACATAGATAGAACTTGTTAATGGCAAGGTGTTTTAGGATTGGGATTGCAGACTTAGAGAGTCTTTGGCAGGTCTTATTGAGGGGAGCTTCATGGACAAGTAAATATGAGTATGAGTGCGCCAAGCAAGCTTAACAATCTCAGTCGGTGAAAGTCCGACACGGGAAAAGGCTAGCCACTAACCCGTTACTGTAGGTCTACAGCTGGAGCGTTAATTGGTGCAACAGCAGGAGCAGTTATATCATATGGAACTCAGGTTGCAGCTAATATATCACAAAATGGTTTTTCGGAAGATACATTTACAGATGTTAATTAGAAAGAAGCAGGAGTTTCAGCAGTTGGTGGCGCTGTTACTGATGGAACATCACATTTTTTAGAAAGAGAACATCAAACATCTATTGACTTTTATACGGAAGTACTTATTAATGGGGCTAGACCTAATGTGCTAGAAATAGCAATAAGATCTGCAACTGCAAATTATGTATTTGATACTATTTTAGGTGGGTTTTATACGTTTTTTGGAGATGGAGTAAGTTATTTATTGAATTCAAATAATATTGATGAAGTAGCAAATAAAAACACAAACGAATTAATAAAAGAAAAGCAATATTATGATTTTACTAAAAGACCTGAAGATCAGGATTTATGGAATAGTGGAACAAAAACTATCAATTTAAATTAATTAAGATTGTTGTAGTAATTTTTTTAGATAAGTATGCGGGGTAGAAATATTTGTATTTAGCTTATTTGAAGAAATACTTATTTCAATTAATTTTTGGAGGCTTAAAGGCAGTATGAAAAAATTCTACGTAAATAATACTAATATGGGAATTGTTGCTATAATTTTCTTCTCTATACCGTTAGTAATTGCATTACCTTTATTTTTGTGGGATAAAGCGGTATCAATATTATTATTTTCAACTAACATTTTTGCATTAATCTTAATTACTAACATTCTTTTTAAAACATATTTAATTATTAATAGTAAAGGCGTTATATATAATTCAAAGTACGCAAAATATAAACTAAATTGGAGTCAAATAAGTGAAGTAGGATTAGTAGATAACTTTAAAAAGCCGACAGAAAAAAATGTTTTGATATATTTTTCTACTAAAACATATAT
>VLTH01000003.1:751913-759379 GCA_008125075.1 Acetivibrio alkalicellulosi
TAGATGGAAATCAGTCAAAAAGGTTGAGTATATAAGTGGAAATTCAACAGAATACATATATGATGGATTAGGAAGGCTGTATAGAGAGACTGATAAAGAAAACAACTCAATATTAACTGATATTATATATTAATATGATGCCTCACATAACAGAAATAAAATGATAGTAACAGAAGGTGGAGTGACAGATCCTGCATTAAGATTAGTAACAAGATATCAATATGACAAAAACAACAGGCTGGAATATGAGATTAAGACAACTAGTGGAAAGAGTGAAGAGAATTTTTATAGTTATGATAGAAACGGAAATCAGATATTTAAAAAACAAGTGGTAATAGAAAGAGGAGTAACAGATGAAGCAAGTTTTACAGGTTTTATAGCAGGAAAGGAGGAAGATACAGGAGGAGTATACTTCTATGAGTATGATGGTTTTAACAGACTTATTGGATTTACAGGAGATGGAATGACAATAAGTTATACATACAATGGAAGTGGACTTAGGACTGGTAAGACGGTAAATGGAGTTAGGACAACATATGTATGGGATGGACAAAATATTGTACTTGAAATTGATGGAGCAAATAATGTAAAATCAAAGTATATACGTGGAGTAAACCTTATATCAAGATATGATAGTGAGTCAAATCTAATGTTTTACTTATATAATGGACATGGAGATGTGACCCATTTAGTACCAATACATGGAGATGTAATAAACTATGATTATGATTCATTTGGAAATGAAAAAGACCCAACAGAAGGTGACACAAACCCATTCAGGTACGCAGGAGAGTATTGGGATGAAGAGACAGGAACCTATTACTTAAGGGCAAGGTATTATGACCCAGGTATAGGTAGGTTTATATGTGAGGATAGCTTCTGGGGATTTGATAATGACCCACTTAGTTTGAATCTTTACACGTATTGTGCCAATAATCCTGTATTGTTTATTGACCCAGATGGTGAATTTTGGCAAGTTGCAGCTGGAGCTTTAATTGGTGCAACAGCAGGAGCAGTTATATCATATGGAACTCAGGTTGCAGCTAATATATCACAAAATGGTTTTTCGGCAGATGCATTTACAGATGTTAATTGGAAAGCAGTAGGAGCTTCAGCAGTTGGTGGAGCTGTGACAGGGGCTTTATTAACTGTTCCAGGGGCACAAGGCGTAGCACTTGGGATGGCAAAGACAATGGCTTGGTCAGGTGCAAGCGTTGCAACTGGTAATGCAGTAAATCAAGTTATAACTAAAGGCGAAATCAATTATGTTGAGTATATATCATCAGGACTAACAGGTGCTGCTTTTGGAGGCTTTAGTCATCACTTTGCAAATACTAATACAATAATTATTAAAGATACTAGTTCTAATGTTACAATAACACATAGAGGTACTAATGAAAGTATTGCATTAAAAGTTGAGCAAGGTGTGTTAAAAGCAAATTATCCTAGACCTAATAATGTTATAACAAGACAGCTAGAACATTCAAAACCTGTTGTTTGGGTTTCACAAGGCAAACCTACATTTTGGAATCGAATGTGGTCAGGAATGGCAGGTAAAAGGGGAGAGGCTTCAGTTACATTCAAAGTTAACAAGTCAGTAATCAAAAAACCAGATGGTTGGTTTAAAAGATGGTTTGGAAATCCACAAAGAGTAATTGAACAGGATGTTAATATTCCAAAAGATGCTATAGTGAGGTATAAAGAATGATTGCTGGAATAATAGTTACATGGGGGTTTTGGTTGTTGGGTATAGGTGTATTAATTTATTGGAAAAGGTCTTGGGTTAATTTGATTATTATACCAATCATATTAACAATCATTATATATTTATTAAGTGTGTGTTCAGACAAATTATCAATGTGGTTTTCAATTATTACTCATTTATTTCTTATATTAATGATTACTATTGGTATGTTTAAAGATAAAGGTATAAATGATTGGAAGAGACCCAAATGAGCTTATTTTGGAATCACGAAGACGTCAGATTAAGATTATCCTTAATCATAGGGAGATAGACTGTGAAAAAGACTATATAACAACTCGAATTAGGACAGTATAGCCATATTTTAAAAAAGAATTAGATAAAAAGCAAATTAATCGGAAGAATACCGCAATTAATAGATTGCTGTATTCTTCCGATTATCAATTATCACCTTTAGTTGAAAAGTACATGAAAACAACAAAGACTGTATTAGGAGATGTAAATTCTCCATCAATAACAACATCTGCATATACTGATAAAAACGGAAACTTAAGAATACAGGAAAGGCATAGAAATGGTGCTCCAAATTATACTGATACTTTCAATTATGATTATCTTGGCAATAGGACAGATGAAATAATTGCAAGGGCATATGATGAAGTAAATTCTAATTTGTGGGTAAAGCCAGGTGTGCAAGTGAATAGACCAATATGAAAAAGATGTAAATAAATATATAAACTTAAAATTAACTAAAAGGATAATTACTTGGGACTGGGGAGGATGTGAAAAATAATTACATGGAGGTTATCGAGAATGCTTCGGGCTTTGTATGGAAGATTAACAATAAAAAACAAAATTGATTATCTAATTGTGGGTTTAAAGATATTGTACATTATATATACTATTCCATTTCTTATGTTTGCAGCAGGATTATATGTTATTACATTGTCATTTGACGAAAATCCCTTTAAAGAAAATATGGGTTTTGTTAAAACAATTTTGCTACATTTTTCAGCAGTTTTTTGGTCAGCTATACTTTGGATATTTAAAATTCTTATAATAAATCGTTATATAACTGGGACGTTGGGGTCGTGAAAAGTTTTCAACATAAAAAGTAAGGATTGTGATTCAATCAAAGTTGTGGATAGGTATACTTAAAAAGTAGCAATTATAGCACTACAAAAATTGTAATCTTTTGATGAACTAAAGCTTAAAATTAATTAGATCAATAGAGTAATTAATAGGTTAGAGATTTTAACCTATTAACTATATAGTAAAGGAGATAGAAAATGTTATTAAAGAACAATATATATGCACAGATACTATATAGGGGTTTTGTCTATGAAAAAGGACGGGTATATAGTAAATTGTAGAAATATAGTTATAGAAATATACTAAAATTGCAAGTTGATTTGTGGAAAAAGATTCTTAGCAGAATGGAGGATAATAAATATACGGAAAAAGATTCTGATTTGATAAAATATTTTATTAAGTTGTGTAAGGATAAAAAGGAGATTGGTTGTTTTTACAATATTCACGACGATTTTTTATTTAAATTTGAAAAGAGTATAGGTACTAATATCGATATAAGTAGTAATTGTGTGGAGGGTAGTATAATTATTAATTTTATGAATGATTTAGTAACAGAATTAGCAGATTTATTAAAACATAAGTTGTTTGTAGATAGAAAAAGAATACATCTAATCATAAGAACACTTCATAACCTACCAAGATATTTTTTAGACAATCCAAAAACACTTGTACATGATTTAAAGCATATGGGAATAGACTTCCGTAGTGCAATTGATTATTCATTTGGCAACATGGATCAAGAAATGAAGGTTAGATATGAAAAGTATAATATCTTATGAGAGAAGGCCTGAAGATCAGAAGTTAAGGAAATCAAATATTTTCAAAGCCAGTATATAATGATTTTTGTGAATGTTAACACTCATCGTAGTGAACTATAGGGTTAACTAGCCAATGTTTAAATCTAATGTATTTACCCAATTATGCAAAATAAATTAACTAATATTGTATCTGAGGATTAAAAAATCAGATACACAGAGTTTACACTCCTATCTAATGTGACTTTTAAAAACTAATTTATTTCATTTTTTAATTTATCAATTTTTTCTTTGCTAAGCTTAGAATATTTTATTATTTTATCCAATGATTCTCCTTCTATAATCATCTCTTTAGCTATTGCTATTCTCATTTCTTCTATCCCTTTTTCTATTCCCTTTTCTATTCCCTTTTCTATTCCTTTTTCTATCCCTTCTTTTCTTCCTTTTTCCATTGCTTCTTTTTCAATATCATTAAATAATCTTTCAATAGCATAAGTCATTTCTTTTCCCTCCTTCATACTTTTAGTTATTGTATCTTTTAATTTACCATCTATACCCTTGTTTTTAAACTTTTTACTCAAAACTTCCGTCAACCATTCTATTAGTCTCTCTAGCTTTTCAGGAGCTATTTTATTTTTTAATGTTACTATTTTATTCATTCTTCTTATTAAAACTTCTTTTTCTCTTTTAACAATATTCTGATCCATCATTATTATACAAGATATAGCATTTGATATGTTATAAAGTTCATCTTCAGTATATGAATTTACATCTATCAGAATATATTTAAAATCTACTAAATACTCTCTGAATCTTTTTTCTTCACTTAATAAGTCTCTAAAATTCTTTACAGCACTCCACTTTCCTTCTCCATTATATAAAACCATAGGCACGATTGATGGAAGTTTAAAATCTTTACTTTGTGCCTGCTTGTGTTTTACATTAAATAATTCATTTTTCCATATCTGTACCATATACATGAGTAACCTATATGGCATTATTCTATCTACTCTTGATTGTAATTCGAATAATATGTAAAATATTACATCTAACTCTTTTTGTGTTTCTTCATTTTTTAATTTCATCCTGTATACTATATCTGCTTCATTTTTTAATTTCATCCTGTATACTATATCTGCTTCTTTTTTTCTATAGTCTTGCAATATAAACTCTTTATCTATCCTCATTAAATCATCTTCATTTATATCCTGTACCCAATCATCTTTTACAAATGTTTGTAAAAACTCTATAAACATATTTTTATCTTCAAATAGTTTTTTATACCCTTTGTCAATTATTTGATGGACTTTCTCTTCCCCTGATTCCAATTACTTTTCCTCCCACTTGCTATACATCTTATTAATTATAAAGTGTTTTTTAATTCTAAAAATCACTATTTCATATATTTATTATATCAGAATCTGCTTCTTGTTTCTACTCTAAGCTTTAATTTATAAAAGTATAAAGTGAGAATGTAGAAACAACCTATTATTTATGTCGATCCAATGTTATATATTCTATGATCAAAATGTTCAAATAGTATGATATAATTAGAACAAGTAAAAATTAGAAGAAGGAGTTTTAAATGTCTGAATTACAAAAAAACAGAATGGTCAATTGGAATTATATTTTCTGTAATTGGACTAACTTTTATTGCAGCAGCAGTGGATGTTTATATTTCAAACAAGAAAAATGTCAACGGGACGGTTCTTGTGACAATAAATTGGATGAAGTAGTAGATGGCAGAAATATTGAGACAAAAACATATACCTATTATGATTATAGAAACAGATAGACAATAGAAGGTAAGTCTGTAACAGCATATAAATATTACTTAAATAACAGGCTTATGAAAGAAATAAAAACTTCATTAAATAATAATGAAATAGAAGAGAAGTTAAACTACTCATATGTTAACTTATACACAGAACATTTGTTCTACATATGTTTTATGAGTTTTCTAGCTCCATTTCTCCAATATCCCTTTAAATTACGGTATTCATCAAACATAAAATTTTCTGAATAAGATATAAATCGACCAGGGACAGAAAAGGATGTAAGGGTATGGCAAGTTCATGGTAGAGTTGAAATCAAAAGATACAATAGTGTGGGAACTGTAGTTGATTTAAGGAATGAGAATTTTACTGACCCAAATCAATTTAGAGATTCTAAAGACGCAGATGCTCTTTTGGCAAATTATCAAAGTGGTATGTACTCAGGCACACATATGATAGTAAACGATAATGGAGTACAATTCTTTGAATCATATAGCTTTAGCCAGATGGCAGTTAGAAATTATATAATAGATGTGCCAATTAAGTTTTATGGGACAAGACCTGGGATAGCAACAGTTTATCAAAGACATTTTGATATTGGTGCTGGATGGTCATTTGACTTTCCCTTTATTGAAAACAGGAGAGCATCTTTATCTTCACTATGGAAGTACAGGTACATGGTATTTAAAAATTGATGAAGTAACAGGAGAATTGTCTCTAGATGGATATGAGCTAGAGGATATTTCAATTAAGCGTGAAAATATTACAAGGTCAGATTTTGCAAGAAATCCTGCCTATGTTGTTACAGAAAAGAATGGTAAAAAGACATATTTTGCAGATGACGGAAGGCTTCTTGCAATAGAAGACAGGTTTGGAAACAATATAAGATTTTTTCATAGAAACAGGACTATTAGGGATAATGACAATATGATAACAACGCCTGTAATTTCAAGAATAGTTGATAGTGTTGGAAGAAACATATTTATAAACTACAATGATGTAAATCATACAGTAAGTGTTACATGGGGTTCAAATGAAGTTGTATATCATAAAAGACCTGTAGTTGACATTGCAAATCCCTCAACATCAAAGGAAAGAGCAAGACTTAATAATGAGTTTGTACTTGAAAAAGTAGTAGATGAAATGGGACGAGAGACAAGGTATGACTATGATATAAAATATGCTATGGACAATTACTTTATGAGAAATACAGCACATTATAACAGTTTTGATAAGGATAGTAGCGGAAATGCCATACTTGACACAAATGGAAATCCAATTTATTCTAAGGCTGATAATGAAGAAGGAAGCCATAAATTTATTGGAGTATATAATTATTATGCCTGCCTTGAAAAGATTACATATCCTACAATGGCACAAACACATTATGAATATAATAAAGGTGTTAGGTATGTGGTGAGAGACAATGACAAATGGGATGATGATGTAGGGACAAAAATTGCCGACAGAAATATTAAAAGTCTTGGACCTGATGGATCAACATATTTTTATAGAGTTGAAAAAAGATATGAAAAAGATAAGAACGGCAAAATATATAACGAAAAGACCTATAGTTATAAGAGAACAAAAGATAATAATGTATTTTGCCAGTATGATGGTTACCCGTTATATAAAGCTAAGGACGACATACCAAACAGCTTTAATGTGAAAACAGTTGTTGAGGACATGAATGGAAATAATTTTACATATACATATAATAAGGACTTGCTATGTATTAATATTTTAAGTAATTATGTTGATGGAAATTATAACGAAGAGAGATTATATAGATATGACAATAATAAGCAGCTTATGCTGTCTGTAAAAAATGTGTTTAATCCTTCAACTGGTCGATTTATATCTTATGTAGAAAATTTTATGTTTGATGAATACCGTAATTTAAAGGGATATTGGGGAAATGGAGCTAAAAGGGGCGCAGATAGTAAAACCAATTATTCTCAAGTTACAATAGGTGATTATGACCCCTTAGATAGTGAGCATAAAATAACCTATGTATATAATCCTGTTTATCACTATATGACAGGTATGGAATATAAAAAGATAATAGTACATTTATAAAGCATGAGTATGTTAGTTCTACCGACAATAAGACTATTGACTGGGAAAATGTCTATGAGAAGG
>VLTH01000003.1:759479-895872 GCA_008125075.1 Acetivibrio alkalicellulosi
AATACTAATATGGGAATTGTTGCAATAATTTTCTTCTCGATACCGTTAGTAATTGCATTACCTTTATTTTTGTGGGATAAAGCGGTATCAATACTATTATTTTCAACTAACATTTTTGCATTAATCTTAATTACTAACATTTTTTTTAAAACATATTTAATTATTAATAGTAAAGGCGTTGTATATAATTCAAAGTATGCAAAATATAAACTAAATTGGAGTCAAATAAGTGAAGTAGGATTAGTAGATAACTTTAAAAAGCCGACGGAAAAAAATGTTTTTATATATTTTTCTACTAAAACATATATTTTTTCATATTTAGCAAGCGCATCAGTAAGTAATGAATTTATTGTAGCTAAGTACAGTGAGCCTATTTTAGATGAAGTTAAGAAGTATTGGAAAGAAGAAATAAAGTTTTTAACAAAGTCACTTTAATAAGATTCTCTTGAAAGCACAAGGATGTTTTAAATATATAAGTTTCTCGAAGGAAGCACGGAGATCGTGCTTCCTTATATTTAAAACATATGGCAATAGACTTCCGTAGTGCAATTGATTATTCATTTGGCAACATGGATCAAAAAATGAAGGTTAGATATGAAAAGTATAATATCTTATGAGAGAAGGCCTGAAGATCAGAAGTTAAGGGAAATCAAATATTTTCAAAGCCAGTATATAATGATTTTTGTGAATGTTAACACTCATCGTAGTGAACTATAGGGTTAACTAGCCAATGTTTAAATCTAATGTATTTACCAAATTATGCAAAGCAAATTAACCAACATTGTATCTGAGGAGTAAAAAATCAGATACACAGAATTTACACTCCTATCTAATGTGACTTTTAAAAACTAATTTATTTCATTTTTTAATTTATCAATTTTTTCTTTGCTAAGCTTAGAATATTTTATTATTTTATCCAATGATTCTCCTTCTATAATCATCTCTTTAGCTATTGCTATTCTCATTTCTTCTATACCTTTTTCTATCCCTTCTTTTCTTCCTTTTTCCATTGCTTCTTTTTCAATATCATTAAATAATCTTTCAATAGCATAAGTCATTTCTTTTCCCTCCTTCATACTTTTAGTTATTGTATCTTTTAATTTACCATCTATACCCTTATTTTTAAACTTTTTACTCAAAACTTCCGTCAACCATTCTATTAGTCTCTCTAGCTTTTCAGGAGCTATTTTATCTTTTAATGTTACTATTTTATTCATTCTTCTTATTAAAACTTCTTTTTCTCTTTTAACGATATTCTGATCCATCATTATTATACAAGATATAGCATTTGATATGTTATAAAGTTCATCTTCAGTATATGAATTTACATCTATCAGAATATATTTAAAATCTACTAAATACTCTCTGAATCTTTTTTCTTCACTTAATAAGTCTCTAAAATTCTTTACGGCACTCCACTTTCCTTCTCCATTATATAAAACCATAGGCACGATTGATGGAAGTTTAAAATCTTTACTTTGTGCCTGCTTATGTTTTACATTAAATAATTCATTTTTCCATATCTGTACCATATACATGAGTAACCTATATGGCATTATTCTATCTACTCTTGATTGTAATTCGAATAATATGTAAAATATTACATCTAACTCTTTTTTTGTTTCTTCATTTTTTAATTTCATACGGTATACTATATCTGCTTCTTTTTTTCTATAGTCTTGCAATATAAACTCTTTATCTATCCTCATTAAATCATCTTCATTTATATCCTGTACCCAATCATCTTTTACAAATGTTTGTAAAAACTCTATAAACATATTTTTATCTTCAAATAGTTTTTTATACCCTTTGTCAATTATTTGATGGACTTTCTCTTCCCCTGATTCCAATTACTTTTCCTCCCACTTGCTATACATCTTATTAATTATAAAGTGTTTTTTAATTCTAAAAATCACTATTTCATATATTTATTATATCAGAATCTGCTTCTTGTTTCTACTTTAAGCTTTAATTTATAAAAGTATAAAGTGAGAATGTAGAAACAACCTATTATTTATGTCGATCCAATGTTATATATTCTATAATCAAAATGTTCAAATAGTATGATATAATTAGAACAAATAAAAATTAGATAGGAGTTAAAATGTATGAATTACAAAAAAACAGAATGGTCAATTGGAATTATATTTTCTGTAATTGGACTAACTTTTATTGCAGCAGCAGTGGCTGTTTATATTTCAAACTCAAATTTTAAGAAAAATGCACAAGAAACTACTGCAACAATTACTGATATATATGTATATGGATCTCGTGGAGATACTGATCATGATGTTTTTGTTAAATATAATGTAGGTGGAAGAGAATACAACCAATTACTAAATTATTACACATCATCAATGTATGTTGGACAAGAAATAAAAATATACTATGATCTAAACGAACCTTCAAGAATTCGTGGAGCAAGTATAATGGTAGAAATAATCCTTATTATACTTGGAGCAGTATTCTTTTTAATAGGTTTTTTTGTTATTGTTATAAAGATTCGCAATATTTCTAAAAAAATAAGATTAATTGAATCGGGATATAAAGTAGATGCAGAATTTCAAGAAGTTATACTCAATACATCTTATTCGGTGAATCGTAAAAATCCTTATTTTATTACATGTAAATGGAAAGATCCTTCATCAGGGGAAACCTACATATTTAGGAGTGAGAATATTTGGTATGATCCACAAGACATTATAGAAGATTTAAATATTACTAGTTTTCCCGTCTATATAGATCAAAACAACTTTAAAAAATACCATGTATTATTAGAATGTTTAGAAAATAAAATGGTTCCATCTTACTAACTAACCAATCTTATTCCAAGACTCCACCTTCTATAAGTTGAAGTTGAGCCTCCATCTGAAGCCTTTATGTTTAGCTTTAGCTAAACGAGTTCACTATCAAATATTTATTTCTAAATTATTGTGGCATTGGCAAATAGTATGATATAATACAAATAGATAAATATTAGCTAGGGAGTGATAATGTATGTTAAAAAAGACATTTTTAATGGCTTTAATTGTGTGTGTGTTGCTGGTGAAATTTTCTAGTTTAAGTTTTGCAGCATCTGCAAATCCAACATCTTTTGAAGAAGCTCAACAATCTGCTGAGAGTTTTATGACAAGTACGGGTGATGATGAATTTTGGAACGATATTACAGCTGAAACATATTATAGAAAACTTAAATTAGGTGATTTAAACTATGATGGTGTAATTAATTCAACAGATTATGTTTTAGCTAGAAGAACTTTTTTGACAGTTGATAACTTATCTGTTGAAGATCCAAAACTTTTTAAAATTGTAGATTTAAACGGAGATGGGGATTTTAATACTATTGATCTTGTATTAATGAGAAGATACATATTAGAGATTATTGATGAATTTCCAGGTCAGGATATTGAGTATTTACTAGGTGATTTGACAGGTGATGGAGAACATACTTGTGAAGATATAAAAATACTTGAAGAAATACTTTCTGAGGGCTCAAACATTTCAGGAATGCTTGAGTTAGTTGCAGATGTAAATGAAGATGGAGTAGTCGATGAAAAAGATTTGATATTACTTAGACAAATTGTAAATAAAGATAGTTTAATTATTGAAAGAGAACATTGGTATTTGCAAACACGTAGTGATTTAGATGGAGCACCAAGAGTAGCAAAACTATATATTAATGGATATACAGTTGGGGATCGTGTGACTATAACAACTACATCAATTTCAGATGAAATTGAAGAAATAGAACTATTACTTGACGAAAATCAAGGTTTTGAAGAAACTCTTTCCGTAGCATATTTTCATCTGCATCCGGATGTAGAGTTGAGTAATGTTAATACAACCATTACAGCATACAGCGGAAATGAGAAAATTTCTACGCTAGAGCTAAATAGCCCTGATTTAAGTTATTATGACTACTCAAACAGTGAGGCAGAAGCAAAATTATTAGCTCTAACTGATTCGGATGAGATTTTTCCTCCTGTTAAATTAGTAGATGAAATTAAAAGCCAACTTTCAACTATAAGATCTATGTATAGTGAATCTGTACCAGAAATTTCAGATATAACATATTATCATCTTAATCGTTATAACAAGGCTAATCTAGAGATTAGTTTTGATGAAGAAACATTAAAACAAGTGATAGATGGAGAATACTTTGAATGGGATCAATTTAATTATACTTATGGATTAAAAATAATGAATATAACTAATACTACCGTTAAATTGTTTTTTGATGATGTATTAAGCAATGAAAAGCTTATGCAAATATACGAAGAACTACCTGGTGTTCAGAGGGTGATGACTGCATTTATAGCTCCTGCAATACCAGTGTCTACAATAAGTACAAAAATGGTAAATGAAAAAAGGATGTATTTATTTTATGACTATAGTAATTATAATGCTTATAGTCATGGCACAATACATGGATTTAAATTTGAAGATGATGTGCCAGAATATCTTGGATATTATGAGAATTTCAATGAAGATATACCAGAATGGCTAAGTGAGTATAGAGATCAATAATAAGAGACATTCATGATGATAAAGCTTGCCAACATAGGATGAAAAGCATAACGTGAAATGATTGTAACTGAGCCTGTGCATGTTTGAAAAGCAAATGGCACGGCATAGAATCAAAAGTTAATAATATTTTAGTTAAGAGCATATGATATTAAAGAAGAGCTATCGGCAAATTCGGTAGTTCTTCTCATTATGTTTGCAGAAGACATGAAAGGGTAAGGATAAACAAAATGCATATAAGATAAAACAAAGGTTTGAAATTGATACGGAAATAATGTAAAATCAAAATAAATATCCAGACATTCAAGAGTAAAAACCTTGCCCAAATAGGATGAAAAGTATAATGGGAAATGAACGTCGCTGCGCATGTGACTGTTTGTGAAGCAGAAAAATAGGGTATAAAATTAAAGGGCTCTTTTGAAGTTTAATTTTAAGAATAGGTACAAATACTAAGGTTAACATATTATTTAGGGGGAAATATGCTGTGAAGATAACTATAAGAATTTGTTTGTGTGTATGTTTAATTACTGTATTTTCATTTATCGCTAGTGAATGCAAAATATATGCTCAGGAAACTAAAGAAAACAACAGTTTAACATTAAATGTTTTTCAGAATGTTTTTGATCCAATCAATAATTTAAGCTGGATAAGTGTCATGAGTCCTGATATGGAAAGTAAAATTGTTTCTACAAGTGCTTTTTCAAAAGTTTATAAAACACAAAGATTAAACAGACAAGAAGAGAAAGAGGATAAGATAGATGATATAAATGAAATAGATGAGACTGAGAGAATATTATCGTTAGTAAAACCTTCTACAATAAATGCTAAAGTTTTAGAACAAACTCATTATTATCAAAATCATGGAATAAAATCTCTTGGTGTTTTTTCTAAAGGAGATATTGTAGAGATTCTTTATGATTATAATAGGGTTTGGTATAAGGTTAAGTTTGGAGACAAGATTGGATGGGTTAGAAGAAATGCTTTAGAAATACCTAAAGATCCAGAAACAAATACTCAAGAGATGACAAAAAAGGAAATTGAGTTTTATGTAAATTATTTAGAACTTGAAAGTAGTAGCTCATATTTGGTATGGGTAGATGTAGACAGGCAGTTGACTCATGTTTTCTTAGGTTCAACTGGAAAATGGAACCTTATTAAAACTTTTAAATGTGCTACAGGAAAGAATGATGCACCTACAAAAAGAGGCATGTTTAAAATACAGGATAGAGGCTTGTGGTTTTACTCTCAACGTCTTGGTGGTGGTGCTAAGTACTGGGTAAGATTTGATGGAGAATACTTATTTCACTCTGTTGCAATGGACATAAATCAGAGAATAAAAGATCCTACACTTGGGAAAAGAGCATCTTCAGGATGTATAAGGCTTTCAGTTGAAGATAGTGAGTGGTTTTATAATTATGTGGAAAGAGGAACTACTGTATACATAAATTAGAAGTAAAACTTTTTAGATATGGCTAAACATATAAATAAAAGCTTGGGGCATCGAGCCCCTTCGCTTTTAAGTTTTTCACTTCGTTCCAAGTCTTCTAATAAAAAAACTACTAGTTGTACCAGTAGTTTTGGTGCGGACGGTGGGACTTGAACCCACATGCTCGCGCATACGCCCCTCAAACGTACGTGTCTGCCAGTTCCACCACGACCGCATGAACTATTTAATTAGCATATTAAATTATACTAATATCTATATTGTATGTCAATAGTTTTAATAATAAAATAATAAAAAAACTATTTGACATTTTGGAAAAATGATGTTAAAATTATATGAAATTAATATTGATATGTTTGATAGAGGTGCAGTTTTTATTAGTAAAGTTTTTGAAAGGTCAGGGCTTTGTTGATAAGATTTGAAAGGAAAAACTGCCGAAGGGTGCACTTACCCTTGAAAGTGTATTCTGGTCATATGGTTAATAGCTGTACGACTGTCATCAATTATTTGATGGAGTGCTATCGGTTCAAAATTGAGAAGGTATTATTTAATATCAGAAATCTTGTGAATTTGAACTGCTGGTAGCTATACCAGCTTTTTTATTACATTGAAATCCATATGTTGGTGGAATGTATCAAGCACTCAATAATACATCAAATAAGAAATCAACACATACAATTTAGGAGGGTATTTATAATGAAAAAAGTAAGCCTGGCAGTTGTTGGTGCAACTGGAATGGTTGGAAGAACATTTTTAAAAGTACTAGAAGAAAGAAAATTACCATTGGAAAAAATATATTTCTTTTCTTCAAAGAGATCAGCAGGGACAAAAGTAATTTTTAATGGAGAGGAATATACTGTTGAAGAACTTTCAGAAACTTCTTTTGATAGAGGTATAGATATAGCATTATTTTCTGCAGGTGGAAGTACTAGTGAAAAATATGCACCTATTGCTTCAGCAAAAGGTTGTGTTGTTATTGACAATAGTAGCTTTTGGAGGATGGACAATAATGTACCTTTAGTAGTACCTGAAGTTAATGCTAATGACATTTCATGGAACAAAGGTATTATTGCTAATCCAAACTGTTCTACAATTCAAGCTGTTGTGGCTTTAAAACCTTTACATGATAAATATAAGATAAAAAGAATTGTTTATTCCACATATCAGGCAGTATCTGGTGCTGGAATGGGTGGATACTCAGATCTTGAAAGGGGCCTTAAAGGGGAGCCGCCACAGAAATTCCCTCATCAAATAGCAGGAAATTGTATACCTCATATTGATGTATTTTTACCTGATGGCTATACAAAAGAAGAGAAAAAAATGATGGATGAAACAAGAAAGATTCTAGGAGATAGTAGTTTGAAAATTACAGCAACAACTGTAAGAGTTCCTGTTTTTAATGGTCATAGCGAATCAATTAATGTAGAATTTGAAAATCAATTTGATTTAGATGAACTAAAGGAAGTTTTAAGAAATGCTCCTGGAGTTGTTGTTGAAGATGATGCATCAAATAATGTATATCCTACAGCATTAAATACAACAGGAAAAGATGAGACTTTTGTTGGAAGAATACGCAGGGATAAAAGTGTTGAAAGTGGGATAAACTTGTGGGTTGTGGCAGATAATATAAGAAAGGGAGCAGCTACTAATGCTGTTCAAATAGCAGAAGAATTAATTAAAATGTGGAATCAGGAATAGCTCAAATATACTTCTACCTTTCACGGGGGGCTATTTGTCATAAATTAAGGCCTGAAGTGAAATAAGTAGTGGAAGTTATATTTAAAGTATTCCTAAGTAATTTTAATAAGTTAATAAAATATGCTGTTTTATTTATAGAAAAAAATAGAAAGGGTGTTTTCATGAGAAAACCAATATTTGAAGGTTCAGGAGTAGCAATAATTACTCCATTTAATGACAATGGTGTAGATTTTGAAAAACTAGGTGAACTCATAGAGTTTCAAATTAAAGAAGGTACTGATGCTCTAATAATCTGTGGAACTACAGGAGAGGCATCAACAATGCCAGATGACGAGCATAAATCAGTAATCAAGTATGCTGTAGATAAGGTAAATGGAAGAATTCCTGTTATTGCAGGAACAGGAAGTAATGATACTCGACATGCAATAGATCTAAGTAAATATGCACAAGAAGTAGGTGCAGATGCAATTTTAAGTGTAACGCCTTACTATAATAAAACAAATCAAAAGGGGCTTTACCAACATTTTAAGATGATAGCAGAAAGCATTAAAATACCAGTTGTTTTATACAATGTACCTGGTAGAACCAACCTTAATATTGCACCTGAGACAGTAAAGGCACTATCTGAAATAGAAAATATTGTTGCCATTAAAGAATGTAATATAAATCAGGTTGGAGAAATTATAAACATATGCAAAGATGGCTTTACTGTGTACTCAGGGGATGATAATCTTGCTGTACCTATGTTATCTTTAGGCGGAAAAGGTGTAATTTCTGTTATGGCAAATATAATACCGGCAACC
Source organism: Acetivibrio alkalicellulosi (assembly GCA_008125075.1). GTDB lineage: Bacteria > Bacillota > Clostridia > Acetivibrionales > Acetivibrionaceae > Herbivorax > Herbivorax alkalicellulosi. Next base: position 767,949 of record VLTH01000003.1, read on the forward strand.
ACTCATGATATGATTGTAAAATATCTTGAGGGTGATGTAGAAGGAAGTAGAAAAATTCAGCTTAAGTATCTAAGCTTAATAGATGCTCTGTTTTCAGATGTTAGTCCAATACCTTTAAAGGCAGCTATGAATCTAATGGGAATGAATGTTGGAAAGTGTCGTTTGCCATTAGTTGAGTTAAGCGAAGATAAATTAAAATCTTTAAAGGATGTACTACAAAATTATAAATTAATTTAAAGACATGTAAAATTCTTGTTAATATACTAATGTTAAAAGGAAGTGAAAATCAAATGATAAATATATTGCTTAGTGGTTGTAATGGCAAGATGGGTCAGGTAATTACAAGACTTGCATCACAAAAAAATGACTTGAAAATTGTTGCAGGCTATGATGCTTATACTTCAATTGAAAATACATATCCTGTATTTAAAGATTTAAATAAGTGTGATGTAAAAATTGATGTAATTATTGATTTTTCTCATCCAGCAGCACTTGAGAATATTCTTGAGTTTGCTGTTAGTCATAAGATACCGTCAGTTATTGCAACTACCGGGCTTAGCAGTACACAAGTTAAGTCACTAGAAGAGGCATCTAAGTATATACCAGTTTTCTTTTCTGCAAATATGTCCATTGGTGTTAACTTATTGCTAAACCTAGTTAAAAAAGCATCAAAAGTACTACAGAAAGATTTCGACATAGAAATAGTAGAAAAGCATCATAATTTAAAAATTGATGCACCTAGTGGTACTGCATTAGCTATTGCAGATGCTGCCAATTCTGTTTTGGATGAACAGCATGAATACATTTTTGACAGGCATTCAAGAAGAAAAAAGAGGAATAAAAATGAAATAGGTATTCATGCAGTTAGAGGCGGAACAATTGTAGGGGATCATTCAGTTATTTTTGCTGGAAATGATGAAATAATAGAAATTAATCATATTGCAATGTCCAAGGATATTTTTGCTGAAGGATCATTAAATGCATCAGTGTTTTTAAGTGGTAAAAGTCCAGGAATGTACAATATGGATAATTTAATTCAAAGTAAGTAATGGCTAAGAAATAACATCCAATTCTCATCGTCCAAAACCCGTTAGAACATCGGGATTTTGTCCTTGAGAATATGAAGTTATTTCTAAGGCATTCCTAAGTAAAAGTATATTGCCAAAATGAGAATGGGAGGGATTTATTGTGAATAAAAAGCCTGTAACAAGTATTGATGTATCGTATAATGTTGCATTGATAACTTTAGAAAATCTTCCAGATGATATTAGGATTATCTCTGAAATATTTACTTCTGTATCAAATGAAAACATCAATATTGATATGGTAAGTAAATCAGCGCCCTTTAAAGGAACAGTAAATATGTCATTTAGCCTTCCGGCAGATGATCTTGTGAGAGTCATTACCCTACTTAATAATTTTAAAGACAAAGTGGATGATCTGATTGTTGAGGTTGATGCATATAATACAAAAATATCAGTATTTGGAGAAGAAATGAAGCATATACCCGGTGTTGCAGCAAGGCTGTTTTCTGCATTAGCAAAAAAAGGCATAGAAATAAAATTAGTTACTACTTCAGAAGTAGATATATCATGCCTTATAGTTGAAAGAGATGCAGACAGTGCCGTTAACTCAATTAAAGAAGAATTTTCTTTATTGACAGAAGATAATTAAATCCTATTACTAGTAGTATTACAGCAAGATTACTTAAAGTAAGATTGCTGTAATACTACTAGTATTCAATACCTTTTCTTGCTGGTATTCCTTCTTCATAGGGATGCTTTATACTATTTATTTCACATACATAGTTGGCAATGTCTACAATCTCATCTGGTGCATTTCTACCAGTTAAAATAACTTCCATCTTATAAGGTTTACTTTTTAACATATCAACTACACAGTTAGTACTAATCAAATCATTACTCATAACAGACATTATTTCATCAAGAATAAGAATGTCACATTGGCATGTAGAAATTGTATTTTTAACAAAGTCAAATGCACTATTTACTTGGGCTTTTAACTGTCTTTTTTCAGTTTCATCCATATTCCATATAAAGCCTTTTGTTTTTTCAAAGCGAAAAACTTTAAAATCTGGTTCTAGTTTTTTTAATGTTAACAATTCTCCAGTATCCTGGCCTTTTAGGAACTGAACCATATATACTTTATTGCCTGTTCCACAGGCTCTTATTCCCTGACCAATGGCTGCAGTTGTTTTGCCTTTTCCATTTCCAGTATAGACATGTATTAAACCTTTTTCCATATAATTCACACACTTTTCATATTGTTTTCTTTATTTTAACAGTAGTATTGTTTTTTTTCAATATTTTTGTTGCTGGTAACAGAGTTTAGTTTTAACAATTGTGTTACATTGAAGGATTTGCATATGTTTTGTCGAATAAATTAAATAAAATAAACAAATTTGTCTACTTTCAAAAGATGAATCAGGAGGAGAGATATGTCTCGTGATAATTTGAAAAAAAAAGCTTTAGTATTAGCAATTATACTTGTAATTGTTAATATGAATATTATTTTAGGTAAATCAATGAATTTACCTAATGAGGTCAGGATAGGTCTTAATTTTAATGACACCCAGACCAATCAATACACAGCTCTTTCGAGTTTTGAGATTGACTGTAAAGAAGGTATGGAACTTGGATATTTTAAGGATAACAAATTCAATTCTTTGTACACTTCAAAAAATACTCTAACAATCAAAAAAGGTGAAAACTATCATATTAAAATTGGTGGAAACTATATTGATTACTCTGCTTTAGATATAGAATTACAAGCAATAAAGCAGCAGGGAATAAATGCTTATCCTGTCTATGCAGATGGATGGCAGATATGGGAAGGATTTTATTCCACCGAGGAAGAGGCTAAGGAGGCTATTTTAAGTTTATCATATGGAAATGGACTTAATGTTGTAGAGACTTCAACTACAAGAATTATAGCATTGACAGAAAATCAACAGGTAGCACTTGTATTTGACAGTTTAGAAGGTGTGTTTCAAGTACGTCCTAGTACTGATAATTCTCCTAGTGTATTTAGAATAAATAGAGATGACAAAAGAAGATACAGGGGAATCCTTGAGGTTAGACGGTTTACAGGAAGTGATATGACCCTAATAAATGTTTTATCTTTAGAGCATTATCTATATGGTGTTGTGCCATATGAGATTCAAGCAAGTTCACATCCTGAGGCTCTAAAAGCTCAAGCGGTAGCAGCAAGAACTTACTCTGTTAGCAATATGCAAAAATACATAAGGCTTAATTTTAATTTATGCACAACAGTTTACTCTCAAGTTTACAGAGGCTATGATGGAGAAGCAACGTCAACTAATAAAGCTATTGATGATACAAAGGGCGAGATTGTTACATTTAACGGAAGACCGGCAGCAGTGTTTTATTTCAGTTCAAGTGGTGGTAGAACTGAGGATGTAAGAAATGTTTGGGGTAGTGAAAACTTTCCATATCTTATAAGTGTTGAGGATAAATATGAATCAGGTAATTCATGGCGTTATAATTGGAAAGTATCCTATACTGCTCAAAGAATAAAGGAAATAATGTTGCAAAGAGGATTTGACCTTGGAGATATAATAGGTGTCAATATTACAAAGAGATCTGACGCTGGAAGGGCCACTGAATTAGTTGTAATGGGAACAAAAGGTGAAAGGGTTTATACAAACAGTGGAACAAGAGCATTTTTAAGTCTTGACAGTCAGTGGTTTGATATTAGTACTGATGCTGATATTTTAGTTAAGTTTTCCGATGATACTGTGTCAAAGACACAACTTGCAGGTGCAAAAGTAATGACTGCATCGGGGATTCAAACAATAGGGTCTGGTAAAAAAGAGATAAATGTTGTAAGTGGTCAAAATAAAAAAAGTACAATACCCCTAGCACCTACAATTTATACTTTTACAGGCAGAGGATGGGGGCATGGTGTGGGAATGAGTCAGGAGGGAGCTAAAGGTTTAGCTAATGCAGGCTATAAATATAAAGAAATTTTAGAACACTATTTTCCAGGAACAAAAGTAGAATAATGTTTAAATAATGGCTAAGAAATAACATCCAATTCTCATCGTCCAAAACCCGTAAAAACATCGGGATTTTGTACTTGAGAATATGAAGTTATTTCTAAGGCATTCCTAAATAAGGAGTAGCTTAAATAGTGTTTTAGACATTCCTTATATGAATTCAGAACTTAGAACTCAGAATATTTAAATTTTAATATTCTGAAATCTAGGTTCTGAATTTTTGTGTTTTGTCCGTTTATATAATTACTTTTTGAAAGTTTGTATAAAGAATCAAAATTATTTGTTATATACTGACTACTGAATTCATAATGTTTACCCTCAAAATGATATTTTTTAGAAAATTTTATTATAAATTAGAGGATTTTTTTTCTTTGTGTAGAATACATTCTAATATCACTTTTTTTATTGGAATATAATTCCTGTTTGTTTTTTCATGTAATTCAGATCATTAATATTTAATCCTGTTAATATGTTAAAATTTTATAGTTGTAATCAGAGTAAGAGTATGTTTGTAAAATATGTATCGCGCCCTAATGATCAAAAAAATAGATTAGCAAGGGATATTAAAAACGAGAGGTGATACACTATGCAATTTGAGTTTTCTGATACTATTGCTGGTTATGTAAGGAGTTTTGATGAAAAAAATCGGATGTTTTTAATTGAAACTTCTGATGGTAAAGAGTATTCGGCAAAATTAACCGACACTACATATGCACGCATGACTAGAAATCTTGATGAACCATATTATGATTGCACAGGACACATTAATGAGCTAATTGTGCCAGGACAGTATTTGTTTGCCTATGGAGTTTTTTATCCACAGGGTGGAGGACATTTTTTTGAGGCTAAAGTGATTGACTTCCCAGGAAGAGGAATTGATAAGTATCGATTTGAAGAACCCGATTGGTGGGTTAATCAGGCAAAGAGCATAGCCAGCTTTTTCATTAATGCTCAATTTGGAGATGGAAATGAAATAGACTACAAAAATTATCGCACAACATTAGAACTAAGTGGTATGAAAAAGGGAGACTTCCGTCAGGAAACAGACACAATATCACGTCTTGTATATGGATTTGCGTCAACTTTTATGCTTACAGGAGAAGATATTTTTTTAGAAGCTGCAGAAAAAGGGACAGCTTATTTAAGAGATCATATGAAATTTTATGATACAGATGAAAATATTGTCTATTGGTATCATGGTATTGATGTTAAAGGTGAAAAAGAGCATAAGGTATTTGCATCAGAATTTGGAGATGACTATGAAGCTATTCCTATGTATGAGCAGATATATGCTTTGGCAGGACCTACACAGACATACAGGATAAATGGAGATCCTGCAATTATGAAGGATATTAAAATGACAATTGATTTATTTGATAAATTTTTTATTGACAGAGAGAGAGAAGGTTACTTTTCACACATTGACCCTATTTCACTTGATCCAAGAAGTGAAAGCCTTGGAAGAAACAGAGCCAGAAAGAACTGGAATTCTGTTGGCGATCATGCTCCAGCATATCTTATCAATCTTTGGCTTGCTACAGAAGATCCTAAATATAAAGACTTTTTAGAATATACTGCTGATTGTATCGAAAAATATTTTCCGGACTATGATAACAGCCCCTTTGTTCAGGAAAGATTTCATGAAGATTGGAGCCACGATAAAACATGGGGATGGCAGCAAGATAATGCAGTTGTAGGTCATAACCTTAAGATTGCATGGAATCTTATGAGGATAAATAGTATTGTTCCTAAAGAAAAGTATGTAAACTTTGCTAAAAAGATTGCCGATATTATGCCTAAGGCTGGAATGGATGCTCAAAGAGGAGGATGGTATGATGTAATGTCAAGGACTCTTGGGCAGGGGGAAGAATTTTACAGGTTTACATGGCATGATCGTAAGGCTTGGTGGCAGCAAGAACAGGGGATTTTAGCATATCAAATACTATATGGAATACTCAAAAGCCCTGAATATATGAAGTATGCCAGAGAATCAGCAGCTTTTTATAATGCATTCTTTTTAGATCATGACGATGGAGCAATATACTTTAATGTATTAAACAATGGATTACCATATCTTTTAGGAACAGAGCGTTTAAAGGGAAGTCATTCAATGAGTGGATACCATTCAATTGAACTTGCATATTTATCTCAAGTGTACACAAATCTATTAAATACAAAAAAACCTTTAGATTTATATTTTAAACCACTAGAAACAAATTTTCCTGATGGTGTTTTGCGAGTTCAGCCGGATATTTTACCAAAAGGTTCTTGTTATATATCAGATGTATGGATTGATGACAAGCCTTGGAACAACTTTGATGCCCAAAAGTTTACTGTTCAGCTTCCACATCTTAATTACAGACCTAAAATAAAGGTTAGAATAGTTCCAAACATATAAAAGAATAAGGATGTGCATATTTATGGATATAAAAAAGTACTTAAAAGATAATGTTATGGTATTTGAGCTTAGTGGAAAACTTGATGTAAACACATCTCCTGCCGTTCAAGATGAAATTATGGTACAAATTGAGCCTGATTGCAGAATAATAATTGATATGGAAAAATGCGATTATGTCTCAAGTGCAGGTTTAAGAGTTTTAATGATAATTGCAAAGCAGATGGCAAAAGTAGGAGGTTTTGGTGCATTAGTAGGGCTCCAGGAGGAAATAAAAGATGTTATGGAAATGACTGGCTTTGATAACTTGTTTATTATCCATGAAAATATAGAACAGGCATTAGTTTCGGTTCACAAGGAGGAAGCAATATGATACGTGTTGACACCTATCCAACTCATAAATATAAGGAGTTTAATTTAAGATCAGGAAAACCTGTACCTTTTGGTGCTACTATTGTTCCTGGTGGAATTAATTTTTCTGTATTTTCTCGTCATGCTAAAAGCTGTGAACTTGTTTTGTTTAAAAAGTATGAGAAGGAGCCATATGCCAGCATACCTTTTCCAGACGAATTCCGTATTGGGAATGTGTTTACAATGATTGTTTTTGATCTTGATTATGAAAACATTGAATATGGCTTTAAAATGGATGGTCCTTTTAATTTCAATGAAGGTCATTGGTTTAACAAGGAGAAAATTTTACTTGACCCCTATGCTAAAGCAATAGGAGGAAGAGACGAATGGGGAAAAGAGCCTGATTGGAACAATTGTTTTCAATACAGAAGCCGTATTGCATTTGATGATTTTGATTGGGAAGATGACAGACCTTTAGAAATTCCTATGAGAGACTTAATTATTTATGAAATGCATGTAAGAGGATTTACAAGGCATTCTTCTTCAGGTGTTAAGTATCCAGGTACATTTGCTGCAATACGAGAAAAAATACCATATCTAAAAGAGTTAGGTGTAAACTGTGTTGAACTTTTACCCATTTATGAGTTTGATGAGTTTGAAAACTCCAGGATATCTCCGGTAACAAATGAACGTCTATATAATTATTGGGGTTATAGTACAGTTGGTTTTTTTGCTCCTAAGGCGTCATATGCGGCTACAGGCAAATATGGCATGCAAGTTGATGAATTTAAAGCAGTGGTTAAAGATTTTCACAAAAATGGTATAGAAGTTATTTTGGACGTGGTTTTCAATCATACTGCCGAAGGGAATGAAAATGGTCCCTATATATCATTTAGAGGTATAGATAATAAGACATATTATATGCTTACACCAGAAGGGTATTATTACAACTTTAGTGGATGTGGAAACACTCTTAACTGTAATAATCCTGTTGTACGAAATATGATACTTGATTGCCTCAGGTGCTGGGCGGCTGAATATCATATAGATGGTTTCAGGTTTGACCTAGCAGCTATTTTAGGACGTAATCAAGATGGCTCTCCTATGCATAATCCTCCTCTCTTAGAAACCCTTGCATTTGACCCTGTACTTGGTAAATGTAAACTGATAGCGGAGGCATGGGATGCAGGTGGACTTTATCAGGTAGGGGCATTTCCTTCGTGGGGTAGATGGGCTGAGTGGAATGGCAAGTACAGAGATGATATAAGAAAATTCTTAAAAGGTGATGAGGGATTTAGTGGAGCTGCTGCACAGAGACTTCATGGGTCACCTGATTTGTACAATCGCCATTACAGAGGCACCTGTGCATCTATAAATTTCATCACATGCCACGATGGTTTTACTTTAAAAGATCTTGTTTCTTATAACTATAAACACAATGAAGCAAATGATGAAAACAATAATGATGGAAGTAATGACAACTATAGTTGGAACTGTGGTGTTGAAGGAGAAACGGATGATGATGGCATTAATTTTTTAAGAAGAAAGCAGATAAAAAATGCTATAAGTATTCTTATGTTAAGTCAGGGAGTTCCTATGATGCTTTCGGGAGATGAATTTGGCAATACCCAAAATGGAAATAACAATGCCTATTGTCAGGACAATGAAATCTCATGGCTTAATTGGAACCTTTTAAACAAAAACTATGAACTATTCAATTATTTTAAGAAGATAATAGTATTTCGTAAAAATCATCCTTCAATAAAAAGCAGTGAAGAAGAAGACTATTCAACTCATTTAGATAATGGTTATCCTAAAATATCCTGGCATGGAATAAAAGCCTGGGAAGCTGATTTTTCTGGAACCAGTCGTCTGTTAGGGATGCTTTGCTGTGGTAAAGGTGAAAATGGTTATGATTTTATCTATACTGCTATGAATATGCATTGGGAAATGCATGGTTTTGAGCTTCCAAATCTACCAGAAGGATACAAATGGCATGTGTTTGCAAATACAGATGCTAAAGCTCCAAATGATATATGGGAAGCTGGAAAAGAAGTAATTCTTGAAAATCAAAATCAATTTTTAGTTGGGCCAAGATCGGTAGTAATACTTGTAGGTAAATAATACTGTAATGCAAACCGCAAATTAAAAGTACTTTCACGGTACATGTAACAAATGTTAAGAATAATATTAACCTAATAATCAGTTTATAATAAAACAATTATTAAAGGAGAATTTTTATGAGTGAGAAATTTATCTTTCAAACAGGAAAAATATCAAAAATTAATCTTTCTGGTAAACTTGATGCGGTTAATGCACCTTTATTAATGGAAGAATTAAAAAGTCTTATTGGACAAGATGTAGACAAAATAGTATTTTACGCAAAAGACTTAGAATACATTTCAAGTGCAGGACTTAGAACTATTATTTTTGCAAAACAAAAGATTGGAACAGAAACTTCAATTTACTTTATAGAAGCTCAAGAATCGGTAACTGATGTTATTACAATGAGTGGACTTGACAATTTTCTATATATTCAAGATTCTTTCGATGAATGATTCGGAGGCCTTAACATGGACAAAATTACAATTCAAGCAGTACTTGAAAACCTTGATGATATGATGGAGTTTTTATTGAATGATTTAAGCAAAATAATTTCAAATAAAAGCTTAATAAATCAAATTAGGTTATCTTGCGAAGAGGTTCTTGTAAATGTAATAAGTTATGCCTATCTAGAAGAAAAAGGAAATGTTGAAATAATTCGTGATTTATCTGAGGAAGGAATGTTATTTTATCAATTTATTGATGAAGGAGTTCCTTACAACCCACTTTTAAATACTGATCCTGATATTAATGCACCTATTGAAGACCGTGGTATTGGAGGTCTTGGTGTATATCTTTACAAATCCATAATGGATGAAGTCAAATATGAAAGAAAAGACAATAAAAACATACTAACATTTATAAAAAAAATCTAAGTGTGAAATAGGTTGCTTTAATAAACTTTTAGAATAAAACCTCCTTATACTATTCTTCTCAAAAAGTTTGTTTTTTTAGCAAACTTTTTAGAAGATATAGTTCCTCTGTTTATCGCAGCGGAACTTATCTACCATGATTGCAGCTTCCGCTGCGATATGGTTTAATTTGCATAATTTTTTTATTAAAGCAACCCTATTTTCACATTTAAGAGCTTTGGATTAAAGTCCTTTTGTTTATGAAATTTTGGTCATATAAACCGAAAGTGAAGAAAAATATGCAATCTGACATTTTTAAATATTCTATTAAAGCTATTTCAAATATTGGAGTTGATAAACTTGACATTTTATCTAGGAATCAAATGGAAAATTCTTATGCTGGTTCTGGGCATATCTCTAGTGGCACTTTCCCTTTCCTTTTATATATCATATAATGGTATGGAAAAACTTGGGAATTATGCTTTAGATTCTAGTGACCAGCTTGGAAAAAGTGCAGCTAATGATAGTCAAATTGCTTTAGAAAAGCAGACGGGTGAATATCTTTTAAAGGTTGCTATAGATCAGGCTGATATAAGCGATAAGATTTTGTCATCAGTTAAAGACAAGGTAGAAATAATGGCAAAATATAGTGAGTTTTTATGGGACAATCCTCAAGGGTTTAATGCTAGTCATCCATTATCACCAGAAGAAGCTGTAAATATGACAAGGGTTCCAGTATTTGAATTGGTGGATAGTATTGATAGGGAAGATTTAAAAGAAGAGCTTGATCTTTTGGGAAATATGAAGTATGTGTTTGAACCTATATTATCTGGTGATTCAAATATTTCTTCAATATTTCTTGGCACACAATCAGGTATTACAATTATGTTTTCAAATTTTCCACCAGTAAAAAACCCAGGATATGATCCAAGAGTTAGACCATGGTATATTGAGGCGTCTTCTAATAAAGAAGTAATATGGACAGAGACATATCAGGATGCTTTTGGAAAAGGATATATGGTGACCTGCGCTAAAGCCTGTTTTGACAAGGATGGTAATTTAAAAGGAGTATTAGGAGCTGATGTTACCTTAAAGGCATTAAATGATCAAATTATAAGTACTCAAATAGGGGATTTAGGATATGCAGTATTAATTGATGAAATGGGAAAAGTCATTTCTCAGCCAGAGGGTAATTTTTTTGATGATATCTTTAATGAAGAAAATATTACTATGACAGCTAATGAAGAGTTTAACAAAATTGTAGACAAAATGATATCTAAAGAAACGGGAGTCAAAAAGATTTCTATAAATAATGAAGAAAAATATATAGCTTATGCACCTGTAAAGTCAACAAATTGGAGTCTTGCTGTGGTTATGCCCCATGATGAAGTTGTAAAACCCATAGTAGAGACTAAAGAAAAAATAGAAAGGATTACTTTAGAGACAGAAAACTACATCCGGACTTTCATAGCAAATGTTTTAAAAAGGTTTGTTATAATATTTGTTATTTTATTTATACTTGTAATTATAATTAGTATAAGTCTTTCTAATAAATTGACAAAACCAATAATTGCATTAAATGAAGGAGTAAGTATTGTAGGAGAGGGAAATCTAGACTATAACTTTAGTGTAAATACTAGAGATGAAATTGAAGATCTGGCAAATGCATTCAATAAAATGACTTCTGATCTTAAAACATATATTAATAACTTAAAAGAGACCACAGCTCAAAAAGAAAGAATAGAAAGTGAGCTCAAAATTGCCCATTCAATACAAAATAGCATGCTTCCAAGAATATTTCCACCATTTCCAGAAAGAAATGAAATTGATATATATGCAAGTATGGAACCTGCAAAGGAAGTAGGAGGAGACTTTTATGACTTCTTTTTCATAGATGAAAAAAGACTTTGCTTTATAATGGCTGATGTATCTGGAAAAGGGGTTCCGGCTGCTCTATTTATGGTCATATCAAAGACACTTCTCAAAAATCAAGCACTTTTGGGATTGCCTCCTGAAGAAATCTTGACTACTGTAAATAACATGTTATGTGAAGATAATGATGAATGTATGTTTGTAACTGCATTTTTAGCAGTACTTGAAGTAGATACAGGAAAAATGACATATTCAAATGCAGGTCACAATCCACCTCTTTTATATAAAGAAGATGGAGGATTTGATTGGGTAAAAAGCAAGAAGGGGTTTGTTCTTGCAGGTATGGAAAATATGAAATTTCAAGGTAGCGAAATTACCTTAAATAAAGGTGACAAAGTATTTCTCTATACTGATGGTGTTACTGAAGCAATGAATGGGGAAGGAAAACTCTTTTCTGACGAAAGGCTTAAAACCACTCTAAATAAGCTAAAAAATCTTGAAGGAAAAGACATTATTATAGGGGTAAGAGATGACATTAGAGAGCATGTGAAAGAGGCAGAACAGTCTGATGATATTACAATGATGAGTATTAAGTTTAATGGCTAAGGAATGAGTCATAAAAAAATAAATGGGGTGAAAACATGAGTGAAAAAAAAATATGTATATTAATTGAAAACCGATTTATTGATCATGAAATAATCTATTATTCCAATCGTTTTGCTGAAGAAGGGATTAATGTGGATTTTATGACTAGACTATGGGGACAGCCAAAGCTTACTTTTAAAGGTTTAGAACTTGGTATGGAATTATCAGTAGATAAGAGCTTTGAAGATATGGATGATGAGACTTTAGAATCATATTCTGCAATAATTATGCCAGCAGGTTATGTGGCCGACATGCTAAGATACTCACAAAAACCAGGAGAGCTGTCTCCATGTGTTGAGTTTATGAAAAGGGCTATGGAAAAGAAGCATATTATTAAAGGCGCAATATGTCATTCTTTGTGGATATTTGACCATATTCCTGAGGTGATAAGAGGAAGAAAAGTAACCTGCCACAATAATGTAATAGGAAGTGTTAGAAATACTGGTGCCATATACGTTGATCAGGATATTGTAATAGATAGAGATTTTATTACAGCAAGAACAGGTGGAATGTTTGCACCATTTGCACGAACAATTATTAATGAAATTACAAATAATAAATCTTGAAGTAAAAATAAAAAAATAGGAGGACTAGGAAATGAAGAAAAAAATTCTATTTGTACTATCTGAGTATGGTTATTGGGGTGAAGAGTTGGTTGGCCCATTAGAAACTGTTGAAAAGGCAGGATATGAGGCTGTATTTGCTACGCCAACAGGTAAAAGAGCAAGGGCACTTCCTCCAAGCATGGATGACACATTTATTGATCCACCATTGGGAAAAACTGTTGTGTCAAAAGAAATGGCTAAACAGGTTAAGGCAATTGAGGATTCTAGTAAACTGGATAATCCAGTTAACCTTTCTGCGTTGCTGCCTGAAAGACCCTATATGAGTAGTAATACATACCTAAGAGACTTTGAAGAGTACAATGAGGGTGTTGAGAGGGCTGAAGAGGAAATAAAAGGATATGAGGCATTGGTATTAGTTGGTGGTAGTGGGCCTCTTGTTGATATGGTTAATAATCAAAGGGTTCATGACCTAATACTTTCATTTTATAAGTTGAATAAACCTATTGCAGCAGAATGTTATGGAGTTGCATGTCTTGCATTTGCAAGAGAATATTGGATAAGAAAGAGTATTATATGGGGCAAACATGTTACAGGTCATCCTCTAGAGTATGACTATAAAGATGGAACAGGATTTTTGGGAGTAGACTTTAATATGGGGCCTCCACCATACCCACTTGAGTTTATCTTAAGAGATGCTGTAGGACCAGAAGGACAGTTTATCGGCAATGTGGGAAGAACAATATCTGCAATTGTTGATTATCCTTTCATTACAGGTAGGTCTACTGCAGATTCTTACAAAACAGGAGAGCTACTTATAGAAGTATTGGAAAAGGGATTGAAAAGGTACGGATGGTAAAATCAATTGAACCTGGAGGGAAATGATGAGTATAAAAACAGGAAAACAAGCTATAATTGAACAGTTTCTTGCTGATGGAATTACAAAAATGTTTGGTAATCCGGGTACAGTAGAGCAAGGGTTTCTGGATGCATTAGAAGAATACAAAGACTTTGAGTATATACTGACCCTCCAGGAATCTATTGCTGTTGCAATTGCAGATGGATACGCCAGAAAAACAAAGAAACCATCAGTAGTGCAGCTTCACTCAGGTGTTGGCCTGGGAAATGGAATTGGCATGATGTATCAGGCAAAAAGAGGACATGCCCCTTTGGTAGTTATTGCAGGTGAAGCCGGTATTAAGTATGATGCTATGGATGCCCAGATGGCTGCAGATCTTGTGGAAATGGCAAAACCAGTAACAAAATGGGCTGCAAGAGTTGTTGATTCTGCATCTCTTCTAAGAGTTATTAAAAGAGCAATAAAAATTGCTGCCACACCTCCAATGGGTCCGGTATTTGTATCCTTGCCAATGGATATTTTAGATGAACCAATTGAAGAAGATATTGTACCTACTTCCTTTTTGAATACAAGGGTTTGCCCTGATGATGCAGATTTAATTAAAGCTGCACAGATTTTAGCTAATGCAAAAAGACCATTGATAATAATGGGTGACGGTATAGCTTTCTCAAAAGGGCAAGAAGAGTTGGCAAAAGTTGCAGAATTAATTGGTGCAGAAGTCTGGGGAGCCAACTCATCTGAGGTAAATATTAGTGCCTCACATCCTTTATTTAAAGGACTTTTAGGGCATATGTTCGGAGAGGTGTCACAAGCAGCTGTTAAAAATGCAGATGTTGTTTTAGTAAGTGGCACATACCTTTTTCCTGAAGTATTTCCTTTATTAGAGGGTGTATTTTCAAAGGATGCAAAGCTCATTCACATTGAACTTGATTCATATGAAATTGCAAAGAATTTTCCTGTAGAGATTGGAATGGTTAGTGATCCTAAGGTGACTCTTTCAAAACTTTCAGATATCTTAATGGAAACTATGACGCAAGAGCAAAAGTATAGAGCAACTTTAAATATTAAAAGGATAACTGGAGAAAAAGAGGAAAGCATGTATGAGGCAAGAAAAAAAGACTTGGCATATATGGATAATGTACCTATATATCCAGCAAGATTCATGGAGGAGCTTTCAAAGCAGCTTCCTCCTGATGCTATCATATTTGATGAGGCATTGACATGCTCTCCTGAGCTTAACAGGTATATACCAGCAGATATTCCAGGTAACTTTTTTCAAACAAGAGGAGGTTCATTAGGGGTTGGTATACCTGGAGCTTTAGGTATAAAACTGGCTGATGAAAGTAAAACAGTGATAGCTTTTACTGGTGATGGTGGAAGTATGTATACAATACAGGCACTTTGGACAGCTGCCCATCATAACATAGATGCAAAATTTGTTATCTGCAATAATAAAAGCTATAGGCTTCTAATGTTAAATATTCAGCAATACTGGAAGGAAAGAGACATACCTTTTCATGAATATCCAAAACCTTTTAAGTTAAATGAGCCTTTGATAAACTTTAGTGAAATGGCCCAAGCTATGGGCGTTCCTGCCATAAAAGTTGAAAGGCCGGAAGATATAGCAAAATCTATTGAAAAAATGCTAAATACAAAAGGTCCATTTCTTATAGATCTCATATTGGAAAATAATCCTACAGAGCAAAAAAGCACTTGTAAGTGTGGTCAATAATCATTTTAGGAGGTTTATATTATGCTTACACAGTTAACACAACTTGAAGTAAACGAGTTGGTTTTTAAATGGTATAAAAAACTGGATATTCATGCTAATGTAGAAGAGTTATTGCCTATGGTAATCTCAGAAGGTTTAGAAATGAGGTTTCCTGAAGCTACATTAACAAGCATCGAAGAATTTAAAAATTGGTATGATGTTGTAATAAACAAATTTTTTGACGAAATACACACCCTTAGCATGGTTAATATTGAAATTGATGAAGACCAGGCTAAAGTTAAAGTTATAGTTAACTGGCAGGCAAAGGTCTGGAATCCACCTGATGCAAAGAGTAAGTGGCTTGGATTTGATGCTTATCAGACATGGATAGTAAAAAGAGATCCAATTTCAAAAAAAGCAGTTATTGCTACATATATTGTAGATGAATTAGATCCTATGGAGGGATCGGCGCAACTTTGAGTAATTAAAGGAGGAACAGATTAATGAAAAATGTACCAGATACTAAGATGGGAAAAATGTATAAAGAACATATTGAGTATATTATAAATAAAAACATTGAAGCATTATTGGATCAATACACTGACGATTGTTTACTTATAAGCAGTTTTATGAAAGAACCAGTTTATTATAAAGGAAAAGAACAATTAAGAGAGCATATGAATGGAATTCTTGGAATTGATGGTCTTGAAACAGAAGTTGTTTTCTGGGCAGAATCAGAAGATCCTCAAACTCTTATGGTTACCGAGATAATAAAGATGAAGACAAAAGATGGAGAGGCAAATATGAGGTTTGCTGATAGTTGGGTGTTAAGAGATGGCAAAATAGCAATTCATTTTGCAGGAATGGTTCAATACCCAGATGGAACACTGGCATAAAAATAAGAATTATAAGGAGTGAATTAATAATGCACGCATGTGAAAAAAAAGTAATTAAGAAAGATGGAATAAGTATACACATATTTGTAAGCCCTATTGATGGAGAAATGGTAAATTCAATTATTGTAGAGTCTAAAAATAGCCTTGTTATAATTGACGTGCCCTTGTTAAGACCTTATTCTTTAGAATTTAGAAATTATGCAGAACAAATAGGAAAACCCATTGACAGAGTTATTGTAACTCATGCTCATCCAGACCATTGGGCAAGTCTTGAACATTACAAAGATATTCCCATATATTCTACATTAGAAACCAAGAAAGAAATTAAAGAACTAGGTGACTGGATGTTAGGATACCATAGGCAGATTCATGGAAGTTTGATTTCAGATGAAAAGGTTGTTCCAGAACATATTATAGATGATGGAAGTTTTACTATTGACGGTGTTACATATACTGCAATGAAAGTATTTGATACTGAGTATAAAAGCATGTTAGTGCTTGATATTCCAAAAATAAAAACTCTTATAGCACAGGACATGATATATAACAAAGTGTATTTATTTCTTGGAGAAAAAACTTCATCGGGTGAATTGTGCTGTGATAACTGGATAAAAGAAATTGAAAAGTATAAACTAAATAATTATGAAACTATAATTCCAGGACATGGAGAACCAACTGATGCATCATTACTAGATGAAAACATTAAATATCTTAAAGCTGCAAAAGAAATAATCATATCTTCTAAATCTGGAGAAGAATTTAAAACCAAAATAATGGAAGAATATCCTGAATATCGAGTTCCATTTTTGCTTGATATGACTGCATATCTTTTATATGAAGCCAATGGATAATTAATTGTTTAATTCTAAATAAAAAAGGTCGAACAGTGGCAAAAGTTACTGGTTAATCATCATCACACAAGGAGTTTGATTATGGAGGCATTAGCTGTTTCACATGTGGGAATATCATGTAGTGATCCTATTAATATTGAAAAATTTTATACAAAACACTTTGGATTTAAGCGCTCAAGAGTATATGCACCAGGGCCTGATCAAGTAGTCATGATAAAGGCGGGCAACACTTACTTAGAACTATTTAAATCTTCTGAAAAATCTCCAGTACCTCTTCCTAAAGGAGCTGGGCAAGATTATCCTGGATGGAGACATATTTGTTTTTCTGTGGATAACCTTGATGAGTTTTTGAAAGGTATGGGAAGTGATGCTGTTATAACCCTTGGGCCTTTGGATATGAGTGATTTTATTCTAGATATGAAGGTGTGTTGGATTTCTGATCCTGAGGGAAATATTATAGAGCTTAATCAAGGTTATGTAGATGAAGAAGATCCTCCACAATTAAAGTAGTGTATTTCATTTAAAGAGTATATTTTTACACATGGCAGCAGTAGTTAATAACCGCTGCCATAAATAGGGTCCATGTTATTTAAGTGAAGAAAAATATGTAAGAAACATTGTGAAGCAAGTATTAGAGCCTGTTATTGCGACGAGGAAAGGGAGAGCATTGTTTGAGCGCTAGCGAGTTTTGCAAAGGCCCCGAGGAGTATTTACAGGCTCTAGACTGCGTAACTTAAGTTTCTGGAATATTTTTCTTCACTTTTGTTACACACACCCCCATAAATATAGTAAGGATGTTTATTTGAGCAATTATAAAAAGAGACTAGAAACAATGATGTGAGGTTTAATAAATGATAATGGGAAAATATACAATTAAGAATGGTCAGGAGATTATTGTGAGAAGGGCAAAAAAAGAGGATATTCCTGGTATTTTGAAGTTATATGAATGTGTTAAAATAACACCTGACAATTTAGAGATTAAGCTTAATAAAGAGGATGAAAACAGCTTTGTAAATAGAGGTGGTTTTTTTGAAATTTTAACTAATAAAGATCTTGAAAAAATAATATATGACGATAGATATATAGTATTAGTATCGGTTTTGATAAAAAACAAAGATGAAGAAATTAACAGTTGTTTATATTGCAAACTAGATGTTGAATCAAATTGGAAACAGAAATCTTTTGATATTTTAGATATAAAACAAAAGAAGTTTGAAAAGGCACTAATTGAAAACAAAGTATGTACGGCGGTAGAACATGCTATTATTCCATCAGTTCAAAGTAGAGGAGTGGCATATCCGGTTATATTTGAGATGTATAGATATCTTATTAATTGTGAGAAATTATTCGTAATGTTACAGATATATACTTTAAAAGGTGTTTTTTTTAGAGGAAAATACAATTCTATTTATTTACCAAATAAGAGGAGTATAATTTTAAATGAAAAGTTAGGTGCTTATTTTGTGGCATCATATGATATTCCTAAAAAAAGGGTAGGGGAAAATGAAATTGAGATTAAATCAGATTTATATATATTAGATTTAGAATATGCCATTGGTATTTTGAGAAAGAAGCTAAATATATTATAATTTTCACTATATACTATTCTTCTCAAAAAGTTTGTTTTTTTAACAAACTTTTTAGAAGATATAGTTCCTCTGTTTATCGCAGCGGAACTTAACTACTATGATTGCAGCTTCCGCTGCGATATGTAATTTTGAGTACAAGTATTTACAAGATTCTATCTTATTCTAAAAATCCTCATTATATAGGGTGGAGTTCACATATAAAATTCAGCTGGGAGTTGAGTCTAGGGTAATTTAATGGAGTGTACTGTATTTTTTTTTGTTCAAAAAGATATTACATTTGTCACATAAAATAATTACTCCTGTAACTTCTATTTATCATTTTATCTTGTTAAAATTGATTTATAATATAAAAGTTTAATCTACAAAACATTATTACTATAGAATTTTAAATAGGAGGCAAAGCATGATTATTAGTGTGAAAAATTTAGTGAAACGATATGGAGACTTATTGGCTTTAGATCATTTGAGCCTTGAAGTAAATGAGGGAGAGATTTATGGATTATTAGGACCAAACGGATCTGGAAAAACCACTGCTATTAACTGTATTCTGTCATTGTTAGACTATCACAAGGGAGAAATAGAAGTGTTTGGAAAGCCTATGAGCCCTAATGCCTATGATATTAAGAAAAATATTGGTGTAATTATGCAAAATGTTGCTGTTTTCGAAGAGCTTACTTCTTATGAAAATATTGATTATTTCTGCGGTCTTTATGTAAATGATAAAGCTTTAAGGAGACAAATGGTAGAAGAGGCAATTGAATTTGTGGGTTTAAATGAATTTAGAAAATTTTATCCTAAAAAATTAAGTGGTGGTTTGCTAAGGCGTCTAAATATAGCCTGTGGTATTGCTCATAAACCTAAATTAATTATTTTAGATGAACCTACTGTTGCTGTTGATCCACAAAGTAGAAATAAAATATTAGAGGGAATAGTTGAGTTAAACAGGCAAGGAGCTACTATAGTTTACACATCTCACTATATGGAAGAAGTGGAAAGAATTTGTTCTAAAATTACCATTTTAGATAAAGGAAAAGTTATTGCAACAGGTACAAAAGATCAATTAAAATCCATGATTACTTTAGGTGAGACCATAACAGTTGAGACATACGATATAACAAAAGACCAGATTGAACTTATTAGAAATCTCCCTCATATGTCACAGGTTGAGTACAAGGATAATTTGCTTATTATAAAATCTGATAAAGGAAAAAATAATTTGGAAATTATACTGGATTTTATTAAAAAGCAAAATATTAATTTTGGGAAAATATATACTGAATTGCCAACTTTAAATGATGTTTTTCTTGAGATTACAGGAAAAGAACTAAGAGATTAGGGGGGATAAGATGTTTATTCATATTTTTACGTATAGACTAAAATGTTTGTTACGTGACAAGGAAATGATCTTTTGGACATTGCTCTTTCCTTTGTTATTAGGAACGTTTTTTAAAATGGCTTTAGGAGGTATTCATGACAATAGCTTTGAAACAATAAATATTGCAGTTGTACAAAGTGATTCCTATAATGTGAGTTCGGATTTTAAAAATGTATTAGAAAGAGTTTCAACCGGAGATAAGCCAATGTTTAATGTGACCGAAACTGACATTTTAGGCGCTAGAAAACTAATTGAAGAGAGAAAAGTAATAGCCTATTTAACTGTTGATGATGAAATAAAAGTTTTTGTTCAACAATCAGGACTTGGTCAAACAATAGTAAAAATCTTTGTTGAAAATTATCAACAAAGTGCAGCTGCAGTAGAAACCATTTTAATGAAAGACCCTCAGAATATGGACACTATTGGTGGTTTATTGAGTACTCGTCACAATTATTTAAGTGAGGTACCTATTAGCAATTCTGAACCAAATGGTATTCTCATTGCATTTTATTCCCTTATAGCAATGACCTGTGTTTTTGGAGCAACTATGGGATTAAAAGAGGTTATGGATATTCAAGCAGATCAAAGTGAACGAGCTGCCCGTTCTAGTTTGGTTCCTGTCAATAAGTTAAAAAGATACTTATACAGCATGGCAGCATCACTGGTTATTCATTTTGGAGAGGTAGTATTATTAATAGCCTACTTGCACTTTGCATTGGGAGTTGACTTTGGTGAAAGAACACCTTACATTTTTCTTACAGCTTTGATTGGCTCTGCTACTGGCCTAAGCTTTGGAAGCTTTATAAGCTCTGTTGTTAAAAAAAGTGAAGGTATAAAGACTGCAATAATGGTTTCTACTACAATGATAGGTTCTTTTTTGGCAGGGATGATGTTTCATCAAATAAAATATATTGTTTCGGAGAATGTACCATTTTTAGCAATGATAAATCCAGTAAATATTATAACTGATGCATTTTATAGCCTGTACTATTATGATACTTTAAGAAGGTATTGGTTAAACATGGGACTAGCAACCATTTTTATAATTATTTTTTCAGTAGGAACATATTTGGTATTAAGGAGGCAAAAATATGCCAGTATTTAAATTGAGTATTAAAGTTTTACAAAAAAATATACCGGGGATGTTGATTTATTTATTTGTATTTATAGTAATTTCACTGCTTTTTGCTGGTTTAATGCCTAAGCAGACTGAAGTTGATTTTAATCAGAGTAAAGTAAATTTAGTTTTCATATCTCATGATGAAAGCATTTTAATTGATGGATTTAAAGAGAATTTATCAAGATATGCAAAATTTATAGATATTGAAGATAACAGGGAAGCATTACAAGATGCAATGTTTTTTGCAAGTGCACAATATATTGTTCGTATTCCTGAAGGATTTACTAAATCTATAATGAATAAAGAGCCCATTAATCTTGAAAAAACAACAGTAACAGGTTCAGCTTCAAGTGCATATATAGATACAACAATAAACCAGTTTTTTAATATTGCAAAAATGTATTTAAGTGTTTTTCCAAATATAACTCAGGAAGAATTAGTTGAACTAGTTAAAGATAATATGGCTAAAGAAGTATCTGTTTCATTTGTGGAAGATGATTATGGAAACAAGGGACATATGTTTAGACATAGTTACTTTAACTATTTGGCATACTCAATGTTTGCAGTATTGGTTTTAGGTATAGGTTCAGTATTAATTGTACTAAATAAGCGTGATATAAAAATGAGAAATATGTGTGCACCAGTTTCACAGTTTAAGATTAAGCTACAGTTTTTACTTGCTCACTTGCTTTTTACAGTTATTATCTGGGCAATTATGATGTTTTTTTACATGATTTTTGACAAAGGAAATTTTGCACAAATAAAGACATTGTATTATATGTTAAATGCCTTTGTATTTGCATTAACAGCATCATCTGTAAGCTTCCTGATTGGAAATCTTCTTAAAAATAAAAACACCCTTTCAGCTGTAAGTAATGTAGTGACATTAGGGCCGTCTTTTATTAGTGGTATTTTCGTTCCTCAGGAATTTTTAGGATCTACAGTATTAAGAATTGCAAGCTTTACACCAACCTATTGGTATGCAAAAGGTAATGGTATTATAGCAAATATTAATGTTTTTAATTTGAACAATTTAAAACCTGTCATATCATCTATGATGGTACAGATAGGATTTGCCATTGTTTTTTTGTCAATATCACTTGTGCTAAGTAAAAGACGAGAGTTGATCAGTAATTAAACATCCTATGATAATAGATTCAGATGGGGTCTAAATCCGAACCTATGTAACAAAAGCGAAGAAAAATATGCACCCATAAATCCCCATCTGAAATTCTAATTTAGGCTCACTATATTAAACCATATTTTTGTAATAGAAAATAGCCAGTTGGGTGCGATCTCTCAAATTGAGTTTTTCTAAAATTATACTGATATAATTTCTTATTGTACCTTCACACAAAAATAGTTTGTCAGAAATCTCTTTGTTTGATAAACCGTTTGCTAAATATTTAATGATTTCTAATTCTTTTTCGTTAAGATCAAAGCTTTTAGTAGCTGGTTTTTTATTTGTTTTAAGAAGTGATGGGATTTTGTCAATAATTTCGTCTCCATATACCCTTTGACCAGCATAAACAGTTTTTACTGCTGGAATAATACTTTCAAAATTTTGTTTTAAGATATAACCTTTAGCTCCTATTTGAAAAGCCTTGACGATATATTCATCATCTTTAAAGGTTGTTAGAAATAATATTTTTGCATTAGCATCTTTTTTAAGGATTATTTGGGCAGCTTCTATACCTGTCATTTCACCCATACGTATATCCATTAGTAATAGGTCAGGTTTTAATTGCTCATAAAGATTTACAGCTTCTAGTCCGCTTTGTCCAGAGCCTATGATCTGGATGTCTTTATCGGTGCTAAGTATTGTTTTAAGTGATGTTAAAACTAATTTATCATCATCTACTATTATTACTTTCAATTCGTTACCCCTCCTTTGGAATGGAAATAAAAATTTCAAAACCCTTGTCTACTCGAAAATTGATTATACCCTTTAAAGATTGTACACGATCTATCATATTTGTTAAGCCAATTCCATTTTTAGTATCAACTGATTTCTTTTTACCATTATCTCTTATAATAAATTGATAAAAAGCAGGGTGCTCTCTTAATTTAATAATAACATGTGTTGCATCAGAGTGTTTTATTATGTTTGAGAGAGCTTCTTTAATAATAGAAATAATAGCCATGCGAGCAGCTTTTGAAGGCTGAGTATTTAATCCATCATCAAAGTTTATTTCACAAAAAGTGAAGCTGTTAACTATTGACTTTATTTGCATATGAAGATCTATGGATTTGTCATGTAAATCATGGATACTGTTTCTAATGCTGTTCATAGCTTCTGTTAATGTAACGTTTACTGTTTTTAAAGGCTCTTTTAAGTTTCCTTCATTACTTACAGTTATCAGTGCTCCGATTTGAAGAATTGCACTAGATAGTTGATGGCCTACATGATCATGAATTTCTCTGGCAATACGGTTCCTTTCACTCAAAGTTGCTAAATTAATATCGGTATCGTATTTTTCTAGTAATGCCTTGTTCTGTAATTTTAGCTTTGTTGACATTTCACGAGCATTATCGGCTAATTTATTATACTGGCTTTTTTGTTTATATAGTGCACTAGATCTATATTTTAATGCAATTGCCATAACACTCAAACCTATTATTATTCCTATTGTTGTATAAGTGTAATAACTCCAGGAGTTAATAATTGGAAGAGTGAAAAGCAAAACACCTATTTGCTCAATTTTTAGGGAAATATCATAAAATAATAGTGGTACAAAAATAATGAGTTCTGGAATAAAGAAGCATAATATAAAGAAAGCTATGTATAGAAAACGTTTAACAAGTAGTCTGTCAAAATAACTTGCAAGACTCCATATAATAATTGAAATTATCAAGGGTAATACTGAAATTTCAATTGTTGTTTGAAGTAAATATACAGACAAACAGGCAAATAAAATTATACATTTATCATTTAACTCAGTTGTATAAATTGACATATTGCCTCCTTTAGATTAAATAATTCTACGATTATATTGTAAAACAGTATTTTGTATTATTCAAGAAGTGGTTATAAATAGTGTGTGTAACAAAAGTGAAGAAAAATATTCGAAAAACTTAAGTTGCGCAATATAGAGCATGTTAATAATAATTGCTTTGTGGCTTTTACACAAAAATAAGATTCCGAAATTTACCTTGCGGAATAAATTGTTTTAATGTATTATTCTACATATACTAAAAAAAAATTAAAATGGTGTGTTATATGAGAGTTGATGATTTTTTTTATGATTTACCTGAGGAGCTTATTGCTCAGGAACCTTCACCGGACAGGCATATGTCAAGACTACTTATGCTAAATAAGGATACGGGAAATATTGAACACAAAGTGTTTAAAGATATAATTAATTATTTTAATGAAGGTGACTGTCTTGTATTAAATAATACCAGAGTTATTCCAGCAAGGCTTATTGGCCAAAGGGAAGACACTGGAGGAAAAATTGAATTTGTTTTGCTTAATAAAATTAACGGTGATGTATGGGAAGTTATTTTAAAGCCAGGAAAAAGAGCAAAACCAGGTGCAAGATTTGTTTTTGGAAATGGAGAATTAAAGGCAGAAATATTAGAAGTTATTCAGGAAGGTAATAGATTAGTTAGGTTTGAATACGATGGTATATTTGAACAGGTACTAGATAAGGTGGGGATAGTTCCACTACCTCCTTATATAACTAAAAGCCTTGATGATAAAGAACGGTACCAGACTGTTTACTCAAAACACAGTGGGTCTGCTGCCGCTCCAACTGCTGGACTTCATTTTACAAAAGAGCTATTGGATGAAATAGAAAAAAAAGGCGTTGATATTGCCTATGTGACTTTACATGTTGGACTTGGTACTTTTAGGCCTGTAAAAGTTGAGGATATTTCACAACATAAAATGCACAGTGAATTTTATTGGATAAATAAAGAAGAATGTGATAAAATAAACAGAGCTAAAAAAAATGGCAAAAAGGTAATTGCAATAGGTACTACAAGTTGTAGGGTACTTGAAACTGTTGGAGATGAAGATGGAATTATGAATCCTCAAAGTGGATGGACAGATATTTATATTTACCCTGGATACAAATTTAAGATTGTGGATTCTATCATTACAAATTTTCATTTGCCTGGTTCTACTCTTATTATGTTGGTTAGTGCATTTGCAGGGCGTGAAAAAATAATTGCAGCATATGAGGAAGCAGTAAAAGAAAGATACAGGTTTTTTAGTTTTGGTGATGCTATGTTTATTAAATAGATATTCATAAGCATAAATATAGTGAAAAGTATAGAATAATTGTTTTAGGAGAAATATGAGCGCAATAAGATATGAATTTATAAAAAAGTGTAAACAGACAGGAGCTAGACTTGGTAGAGTTCATACACCTCATGGATATTTTGATACTCCTGCTTTTATGCCTGTTGGGACTCAGGCAACAGTAAAAGGAATGTCCCCTGATGAACTAAAAAGTATTGAAGCACAGATAATATTAAGTAATACATATCATTTACACATGAGGCCTGGCCAGGATATTGTAAGAGATGCTGGAGGACTTCATGGATTTATGAGCTGGGATCGTCCAATACTTACAGATAGCGGTGGATTTCAGGTGTTTAGTCTTGGTGACTTCAGAAAGATTGAGGAAGAAGGAGTAACATTTAAATCCCATATAGATGGTTCTAAAAAGTTTCTCTCTCCAGAGATAGCAACAAACATTCAAAATGATCTTGGAGCAGATATTATAATGGCATTTGATGAATGCATACCATATCCTGCTGAGTTTGAGTATGCTAAGAAGTCATTAGAAAGGACAACAAGATGGGCAAAGAGATGTATTAATGCCCACAAAAAAGCTGATAAACAAGCTTTGTTTGGAATTGTACAGGGTGGAATGTACAAAGAATTAAGAGAGCAAAGTGCATATGAGCTTTTAGAACTTGACTTTCCAGGATATGCCATTGGAGGGTTGAGTGTAGGAGAACCTGCCCAGGATATGTATGCCATGCTCGAGTGTACAGTTCCTCTTTTGCCTGAAGATAAGCCCCGTTACCTTATGGGAGTTGGAAGCCCTGATTATTTGATTGAAGGAGCAATAAGAGGCATTGACATGTTTGATTGTGTTCTTCCAACAAGGATAGGAAGAAATGGCACAGTTATGACTAGTAGGGGAAGAGTAATAATAAGAGATGCTAAGTATTCAAGGGACAACTCACCTATGGATCCAGAATGTGACTGTTATGCCTGTAGGAATTTTTCCAGATCTTATATAAGACATCTAGTAAAAGCAGGTGAAGTTTTGGGAATTAGACTTACTACATGGCACAATTTAAGGTTTTTACTAAACTTAATGAAAAATGTAAGAGAAGCTATAAAAGAGGATAGACTTGGAGATTTTAGGAAAGACTTTTTTAATAGCTTTGGATATAAGGATTAGCCGAAACATAACTTCCACTTTTTAAGGGGACTATTTGGCGTCAAATAGAGTCTGTTTTTAAATAGTAGTAGAAGTTATATTTTCTGCAACCCTAAGCAATTATTAAATACTGTAAAATAAAATGATTTTTACAGCAGCTAAGGAATGTCAGAAATATTCTTCAGATTATCACATTGGACTATTTGCATTCAAATAAGGCCTGTTGTGACATAGCGGAAGTTATATTTTTGGTATTCCAAAATATAAACTAAAATTAGGAGGAGTATTTATGCCAGAAGCTTTTGAAGGATTAGGTTTTTTGACGATGCCTATTATTTTTATAGGTGCAATGTATTTTTTTGTTATGATGCCACAGAAAAAAAGGGACAGAAGACACAGAGAAATGATTGATTCACTTAAAGTAGGAGACAATGTAGTAACCGTTGGAGGAGTAGTAGGAAAGATAATAAATATTAAAGATGATGAATTTGTTGTTGAAACAAGTGTTGAAAAAACACAGGTAAAAATAAAAAAATGGGCAATTAGAGATGTTGAACAACTAGAACAGGCATAAAAAAGAATTAACATATCAATAAAGGAGGTTAATAAAATGATTAGAACTAAAATTGTAGAGTTATCAAAACTACCTGCAGTTGCTTACCGTCAGAAACTTACTTCAGGTGGTTCAGGAGTGACAATTAAACGCTATGACAATGGATTAGCAGGAATTGCATCAATTAGTAAAACATCTGGTGAAGCTATAATACCTGCAAATGTAAATGAAGAGTTTTTTCCTAAAGAGGCATTTGAGGAAGCTATAGAATTAACTGCTGGATTACCATATGCAAAAAGAAGTTCGGTTAACATTGACACTGTAAAAGAACCACAAGAAACTCAAGAGGAAGAAGCTACAGAAGAGGAAATTGCTACCATTGATAGTGCAGAATATGAAGCTATTGTAAAATCTTACACAAATAAAAAAGGTGAGTTATCATATGATCTTATAAATAAGGATTTTATCCAATTTGCCTCGAAAAGTAAAATAGTATCAGAAATGATTGAAAACAAAGCATCAGTTGATGAAATTCGTGACCATATTGTAAAAGTTAAACTTGAATCATTGACAGGCAATAAGAATCTTACAATAGCTCAGACAAAACTTATTGTAGATATGCTAGATGAAGTAAGTCCAAGAAGCGTGTTTAAAGAACTTAATCAAGAAATTAAAAAAATGTTAAGTAAATAAAAGCAGAGTAAAGACAAAAATACGGTTCATTTGTGCTCTTTTCACATGAACCGTATTTTTGTCTTTAAAAAAGATTTAGACATTCATGAGCATAGAGCTCACCAATATTTTCATTCAGTTAAATAACACAGACCCATATTAAAAAAGTTTATGTTGACAAAATCTCAAAAGGATTATAATATGAGAATTATTCTCAAAGATGTTTTAGGAGGTTTTATATGAAAAAAATAATTGTTATGATTGTAGCTGTGTTTATATTAAGTATTGCTGCATGCAGTAATGAAACAGGAGTTTCTATTGATAGACAAGATACAAAGAAATCTGTCAAGGTAGCAGTTTTAAATGGTCCTACAGGTATGGGGATGGTAAAATTAATGGAGGATCAGGAGGAAGGTAAAACAGAATTAGAGTATGATTTTACTCTAGCTGCAAGTCCAGATGATCTTGTAGGAAAGATTATAAGTAAAGAAGTAGATATTGCAGCTGTTCCCACTAATCTTGCCATGGTTTTGCACAATCGTACAGAAGGGCAGATTCAATTGGCAGCGGTTAATACTTTAGGAGTACTATATGTTTTAGAAAAGGGTGATACCATTTCTTCAATACAAGACCTAGAAGGTAAAACAGTTAATTTAAGCGGAAAAGGGTCAATGCCAGAATATATATTTAATTACCTTCTAGATAAAAATGGTGTTGAAGATGTTATAGTAGATTATAGTTTACAACATGCAGATTTAGCTGCTGCTGTGGCAGCAGGAGATATAGATGTTGCATTGCTGCCACAACCACATGTAAGTTCAGCTTTAATGAGGAATGAAGATGTAAGAATTGCTCTGGATATGACACAGGAGTGGAAAAAAATATCTGACTTAGGTGAATTATCGATGGGAGTAATTATTGTACAAAAAGAATTTGCACAAAAACACAAGGATTCTTTAAATGTGTTTTTAGATGAATATAAAAAGTCTGTGGAATTTGTGAATCAAGATATTGATGTGGCGGCTCATCTAATTGAGAAGTATAAAGTTTTACCAAATGCAGAAATTGCAAAAAGAGCAATACCATACTCCAACATTGTATATATAGATGCCAAGGAAGCAAGAGGCTCTTTAAATGAGTTATATGAAATATTGTATAGTTTTGAACCTAAATCTGTTGGAGGAAAATTAGCTGATGAAGGATTCTACTATAAAAAATAAAAAGCCTTTAAATAAGATATTTATATTTGCATTTTGGATTGCTATATGGCAGCTTGTCTATTTTATTGTAAGACAAGACATATATGTTCCATCTCCTATTAGTGTTTTTATTAGAATAAGAGAACTAGTAGTTCTTACTGCTTTTTGGAGATCAGTATCATATTCTATCTATAGAGTAATGGCAGGCATTTTCCTTTCGATAGTCATAGGATTAATTACTGCCGTTATTTCTAGTATTAATAGATATTTTCATGACTTAATACAGCCTTTGATGACAGCAATTAAATCTACACCTGTTTTATCCTTTATTATACTTGCTTTGATTTGGTTTAATTCATCTAACGTACCAATATTTATATGTTTTCTTATGTGTTATCCAGTAATATGGACAAACCTTTTAACAGCAATTCATAATGTTGATAAAAAGCTTTTAGAAATGGCTAAAGTATATAAAGTAAATAGATTAATTGTATTTAAAAAAATATATCTTCCATCTGTATTGCCATATTTTACAGCAGCTTGTATAACTTGCCTTGGGTTGGGGTGGAAAGTAAGTGTTGCGGCAGAGGTGCTAAGTCATCCAAGAAATGCAATTGGAAGTAATCTTTATAGTGCAAAGGTTTATCTAGATTCGGCTGAATTGTTTGCATGGACATTAGTAGTTATACTTCTAAGCTTTTTGTTTGAACTACTATTTGCAAAAATAATTAAAAAACTATCTGTAAGAAAAACATTTAGAGGAAAATTATAGACGGAGGATAATGAATGCTTGAAATTAGTAATCTGTATAAAAGCTTTGGAAATTTGAAGGTTATTGATAATTTAAATATAAGTTTTTCATCAAATAAAATTCACTGTATATTTGGTCCTTCTGGGTGTGGAAAAAGTACACTGGTAAACATTATTGCAGGCACTATGGATTATGACAAGGGCAGTATCAATGGAATGGTGGGGAAAAGAATTTCTTATGTCTTTCAGGAAGACCGTCTGCTTCCATGGGCAACAATAGATGAGAATATGATGTTTGTTTTAGAGAGTGGCTTTGAAAAATCTAGGGGACAACAGACTATAGACAAATACCTGTCATTAGTTGACTTATTGAAGTTTAAAAACCATTATCCAGAAGAGTTAAGTGGAGGAATGAAACAGAGAGTTTCTATAGCAAGGGCTTTTGCATTTAGAGGAGATATTCTTGTTATGGATGAACCTTTTAAGGGTCTTCATTTAGAGATTAAAAAAGATATTATGGATTATATTCTTAAAGAGTGGAATAAAGATGATAAGATTATTTTTTTTATAACTCATGATATGGAGGAAGCTCTATATTTATCAGACTATATATACATATTTAATGGTCCTCCCCTAAAGTTAAAAAGAAAGATTGATATAGATATTCCTCATTTAGAGAGAGAGGAAAGCAAGGTAAAGCTAAGGGCAAAAGTTAATGACTACATTTAGTTTACAAGAAGGAACGCTGAAAATATAAATTCACAATAGGCCTTACTTGATGGCAAATAGACCCCTTTGAAAAGTGGAAGTAAATCCCTTAACAAGGGGGTTAATAGACAGCATCTTTTTAGAATATAGATGAACTTATATTTTTTCTGCAATTAGAAACATTATTTTACAGCCCTCTTCTAAAAACATCTTTTCGTGTTCTGTTTCTATGTTTTTTTCATAACCACTGGTTTGAAGATCCCAGGTCAAGTAATTTATTTTAAAACCTGATTGCTCAAAATATTTGATTGAATCATTAAATAGTGGAGCATCATCTGTTTTAAATAAAATCTCTCCATTAAGGCTTAAAAACTTCTTATATTGGTTTAGCTGATTTGGATGTGTTAGACGTCTTGCCTTGTGATGATTTTTATACCATGGATTACAAAAATTAATATAAATTTTATTTATTCTGTCATATTGGTTAAATATTTTGTTAATGAGCATGATTTCAAATGCCATCAGCTTTATATTAGTTGGTTTTCTATTTTTTAGAGAGTATTCTTGTTCAATTTTTTCCTTTGCTAAAATCAAAACTTCATCTTTAATATCTATAGCAATAAAATTTATATCTGGTTTTGAGGAAGCAAGTTTTGATATAAATCCACCTTTACCACATCCTAGCTCTAAATGAATTTCATTGGAATTATCAAATACTTTATTCCAATTACCTATATATTCTTGTGTATTTATAACAAAAAAGTCACATGACTCAAGAGTGGGCCTTGCCCAAGGTTTTTTTCTTAAACGCATAAATTATAACACCTCTTACCTTTTAAAAATGCAAATATGATTATAGCATATCGCAGCGGAAGCTGCAATCATAGTAGTTAAGTTCCGCTGCGATAAACAGAGGAACTATATCTTCTAAAAAGTTTGTTAAAAAAACAAACTTTTTGAGAAGAATAGTATATCGCAGCGGAAGCTGCAATCATGGTAGATAAGTTACGCTGCGATAAACAGAGGAACTATATCTTCTAAAAAGTTTGCTAAAAAAACAAACTTTTTGAGAAGAATAGTATATCCTAGTTGAAGCTGCAATCATGGTAGGTAGGCTGATAAGCTTGGTAACTTTGTTGTGAATTTCCCTTTTGTAGAGGCATTTTTTAAATAAAAAAAAGGGGGTAGTCATTGACTACCCTAATGGACGTAATTAATAAAGCTATAATTATGGCCTAAATTGTTATCCCAGTTATCAAGTTCATCTTTAAAAGCAATATTAATGTTTCCTGATCTTTTAATGGTTAACAATAGTTCATATTTATTATCTTCTCTTTTAAACATTGGATATTCACGTACGTCTTCCCAATCAAGGTTGTTACCATAGCCTACAACTGCATATATTTCATTTGCCCCATTTTGTGATAAAACACCATTATATAAAAGTCTAAAAGTATCTTGAGCATTTGAAAATTCTACTCCATTATTAGAGTAAGAATAGTTGTCGTTAAATGCTTGTGCATCTTGCATATCTGTGGCTAATGAATCTGAAAACTCTTCATTTACTCCAATTAGATTTGTAGGGACTATATCTATTGGTTCAATCTGATTATTATCTGTAGTGTCTTTTTTATCGTCATTATTAAAGAGAAAATCAAAAAATCTCATAATTGAACCTCCTGATTTTTAATTCATAAATAACTAAATATCCAATGCAAATTAATAGTACATTGTTATTTTAAACTTTTATAAGGAATAATATTTTATTAATTAATAGATAAAAATCTTATTTTTAGGAATTAACCTATTATAATATTAAAATGGTAAAAGTAACAATTAAAGAATGTTATTTGAGATTAAATAGAGTGTTTATAAAGTAATTTTAAGCAAATTATGTGGTTCTAAATTTGGTAAAAAAGAAATAAATTATTATTAACTGATATTTAATTGGGGGATTAAAATGATTAATAAAACGGGCCAAACAGCAAAAAACATTATTAGTGAACATGCAAATAAATGGGGAGTTGCTAAAGGAATTATTGTATCGTATCTTATTACTATGCCTATATTTTTAATATTTGCATATGTCTTAACATTTACTGACTTTCCTCAAAAATACATACCTTTATTTGTTATTATTACAACACTTATTAGTATTGCACTGGCAGGATGGGTTTCAACAAAAAATGTAAGAAGTAGAGGATGGCTAAATGGAGGAATTGTTGGATTTATTTACATGTTGGTTTTATTTATACTAAGTAGTATCACTTTTGAAACATTTGCAATAAACAAGCATGTGGTTAGTATGTTTGTTATTGGAATATTGACAGGTAGTATAGGTGGAATACTTGGTATTAATTTTAAAAAAGACTCTAGAATAAAGGTTAAAAAGAAAAATTTCTAAATAAATATAGACAATGCAATTACATCTGTGTTATCATTAACTAAAGATAAATAGCAACCTTTAATTAGTCCAGAGAGGCTCAAAGGTTAGAGTATTAAGTCAAACATAGTGTAATATTGCTTTGTGCTTTAGCTTCTTGCCTTCTGGTAAGAAGTTTTTTAGTTATATGGATTGGAACTAAGTGAAAGACTAAAATGTATCGGGGTGTGAAAAATGGCGGAGAAAGCTTTGATAATGGACGAAAGTGGAATAATAAGAGCAGTAACAAGAATATCACATGAGATTATTGAGAAAAATAAGGGAGTAGAAGATTTAGTTTTAAT
The DNA here is from genome assembly GCA_008125075.1 of Acetivibrio alkalicellulosi. Lineage (GTDB taxonomy): Bacteria > Bacillota > Clostridia > Acetivibrionales > Acetivibrionaceae > Herbivorax > Herbivorax alkalicellulosi. Next base: position 801,180 of record VLTH01000003.1, read on the forward strand.
AGGAATACAACGTAGAGGAGTACCCCTAGCAAAAATGATTGCTGAAAAGATTAAGGGAGTAGAAGGTAAAGAGGTTCCTACAGGGATATTAGACATAACACTTTACAGAGATGACTTAAGTCTTTTAGCTGAGCACCCTATAATAAACGGTACAGAAATTAATTTTCAAATCAATGGCAAAAAAATTGTTTTAATAGATGATGTTATATATACAGGAAGGACAGTTAGAGCTGCAATTGATGCTTTAATAGATATTGGAAGACCTAAAATGATACAACTTGCGGTGTTAATTGACAGAGGACATAGAGAGTTACCAATACGTGCTGACTACGTAGGTAAAAATGTTCCTACATCTAAGTTTGAGGTAGTAAATGTTAAACTGTACGAAGTAGATAGAGTAAATTCAGTTACAATAAGCGATATGGAAAAGGGTATCAGTCACTAATAATTTATTTAAGAAAAGAAGGGATTTAAATGAGATTTTTATTAGAAGTCTTAGAACAAAGAGAAAGACTTAAAAGCGAAGAGAATCAATGGGTCAAGCTTTTATTAAATAAGCAAAAATTAAAATATTTTATTTGGGAATGTACTGGTATTCTTTTATTTGAAAAAGTAGGTTTATTAATTGCTTTTATTAACAATATAAGTGTTTTAAAAAATAGTAAGGGGATACCCCTTACTATTTTTTTAAATGTCTAAAATAGTTAACTGGTTTAGCTAAAGCTAAACATGGGCGCTTCAGGTAGAAACCCAACTTCACCTGAAGATTATAAGAGGGGCGCGATCTTAATAGAAGGTGAAGTCTTAGAATAAGATCAATTGGATAGCTAAAAGTTTATAAAGACCAAATATTTATATAAAAAGTTTAATAGAAGTGAGGTGTAAAAATGGCTTTAAAGTCAAAAGATCTTCTAGGATTAAAAGATCTTTCAGTAGAGGAAATTGAATATATCTTGAGTAATGCAAAAACAATGAAACTTATATTAAAATCCAAAAACAAAAAAACCCCTCATTTGCAGGGGAAATCAATCATTACTCTATTTTATGAAAACAGCACAAGGACAAGATTGTCTTTTGAGCTTGCTGCTAAGTATATGAGCTCTAGTGCTGCTAATGTATCGGCTTCAGGAAGTAGTGTGTCAAAGGGTGAATCTTTAATTGACACAGGTAAAACTATTGATATGATGGGGGCAGATGTTATTATTTTAAGACATCCAATGTCAGGTGCACCACATCTTCTTGCAAAAAATTCAAATGCTTCAATCATTAATGCAGGAGATGGTATGAATGAGCATCCGACTCAAGCACTTTTGGACATGCTTACCATTATAGAAAAAAAGGGAAGCTTAAAAGACTTAAAAATTGCAATAATAGGGGATATATATCATAGCAGAGTAGCAAGGAGCAACATATGGGGAATGACAAAACTTGGAGCTAAAGTGTGTGTGGCAGCTCCTACAACATTAATGCCTCCCGAAATGGAAAAAACGGGTGTTAAGGTTTTTAATACAGTACAGGAAGCCCTTTTAGATGCAGATGTAGTAATGGGACTTCGTATTCAAAATGAAAGACAGAAGAAGGGATTGCTACCTGGAGTGCGAGAGTATGCTAGATTTTTTGGACTTGATGAAAAAAGACTTAAAATGGCTAAGGAAGATGCACTCATATTACATCCAGGACCTGTAAATAGAGGAGTTGAGTTAACTACATCGGTAGTAGAAAATGAAAAATCGCTTATAAATGAGCAGGTAACAAACGGTGTTGCCGTAAGAATGGCACTTCTCTACCTGTTAACAAGGAGGGATATAAATGAAAATACTTATTAAAGGTGGTCATGTTGTAGATATTAAGATGGGATTAGATAAGCCTATAGATATTTTAATAGAAAATGGTAAGATTTCAGAAATAGGTGACAATTTAGAGCTTTCTAGTGGAGATATAATAGATGCTAGTGGAAAGTATGTTCTTCCAGGTTTGGTGGATGCTCATTGCCACTTAAGAGATCCAGGATTTGAGTATAAGGAAGACATTGAAAGCGGAACAAAAAGTGCAGCAGCAGGAGGATTTACATCTATAGCATGTATGCCAAACACAAGTCCTGTAATTGACAATCAATCAATTGTAAAGTACATCATAAACAAAGCAAAGCAGGAAGGTGTTGTAAATGTTTACCCTATAGGTTCAATTTCTAAGGGACTTAAGGGAGAAGAACTTTCAGAAATAGGAGAACTCAAATTTGCAGGAGCAGTGGCCCTTTCAGATGATGGAAAACCTTTAAAGAGTTCCTCACTTATGAAAAAAGCCCTTGAGTACTCATCAATGTTTGATATTACCATGATATCTCACTGCGAGGACTTAGAACTAGCAGATGAAGGAGTAATGAATGAGGGATATCAGTCTACAATATTAGGACTAAAAGGGATACCTTCGGCATCGGAAGAAATAATGGTGGCAAGGGACATTATATTATCTGAGTATACAAAGGTACCTATTCATATAGCTCATGTCAGTACTGAACTATCTGTCGATCTTATAAGGTTTGCAAAAAAAAGAGGTGTTAAAGTTACATGTGAGACATGCCCACACTATTTTGTATTAACAGATGAAGCCTGTGATGAATTTAATACTTATGCAAAAGTAAATCCTCCTTTAAGAACTAAAAAGGATGTTAAGGCAATAATAGAAGGATTAAAAGACGGAACAATTGATATAATAGCTACTGATCACGCACCACATCATATTGACGAAAAAAATGTTGAGTTTGATAATGCTGCAAATGGAATGGTAGGGTTTGAAACAGCATTTCCTTTAGCTATAACTTATCTTGTGAAACCAGGACATATTTCAATAAAGGATTTGGTTGAAAAGATGTGTGTAAATCCTTCTAAAATACTCGGACTTAACAAGGGCACTTTAGAAATCGGAAATAGTGCAGACATAGTAATTGTTGATGTGGATGAAGAGTTTACCGTTGATATAGAAAAGTTTCAATCTAAAAGTAAAAATTCACCTTTTAATGGTTTTAGTTTAAAGGGTTCTATATATTATACAATAGTTAATGGCAAAATTTTAGTACGTGAAAAGGTAATGTTATAAAGGATTTTAAATAAATAACTGGTCAACAGGTGTTTCAAAAAATATGATCTAATGGGGAGTATGGCATAATAAATTGCACAAGGAATTTTTTGAAAGGCACTAAATAGAATTATTTTTATAAAAGGAGAGTTAATAAATGTTTGTTGATGTACTAATAGAAAAAATAAAAGAAAAAAATAACCCTTCAGTAATAGGATTAGACGCTAAAATTGAATATGTTCCCTCTTTTATTAGGGAAGAAGCTTATGAAAAATATGGAAAAAACATTAAGGGAGTTGCAAAAGCAATCCTGACTTTTAATAAATACATTATTGATGCAGTTTATGATGTTGTACCAGCTGTAAAACCTCAACTTGCATATTATGAAATGTATGGGCTTGAGGGATTACAAACCTTTTATGAGACATGCAGGTATGCAAAAGAAAAGGGACTTATTATTATTGCAGATGGTAAAAGAAATGACATTGGTTCTACAGCACAGAGTTATTCTACTGCATTTTTAGGTAAAACTGAAATTGACGAAAGTACAAAAGAAGCTACGTTTGATACAGATGCGCTAACTGTTAATCCATACTTTGGTGTTGACGGAATTAAGCCATTTATTGAAGACTGCAAAAAATACAACAAGGGTATATTTGTCCTTGTAAAAACCTCAAACAATTCATCAGGTCAGATACAGGACATGGTAACTCAGGGAGGAAAAAGTATATACGAAATTGTTGCAGAATATGTTGAGGACTGGGGACAATCTCTTAAAGGAAAATATGGATACAGCAGTGTAGGAGCGGTGGTTGGAGCTACTTATCCTAATCAAGCCAAAATAATCAGAAAAATACTAAAGAGTGGTTATATTTTAGTTCCTGGCTATGGTGCACAAGGTGGAACAGCAAGAGATGTAGCACATTCTTTTAACTCTGATGGTTTGGGTGCTATTGTTAATGCATCAAGGAGTATTATGTGTGCCTATCAATCAGATATGTGGAAAGGTCAATACTCAGAAGAGAAGTTTTATGAAGCTTCAAGAGCTGAGGCACTGAGGATGAAAGATGATATTAATAGTGTTTTGTAAAAACTATTTTAAAGTTAAGGTGGGAATGATATGAAAGCTATATTGGCACTAGAGGATGGTACAATTTTTAACGGAGAGAGTTTTGGAATTGAAGGTGAGGTTTTAGGTGAAATAGTTTTTAATACTGGTATGACAGGATATCAGGAAGTATTAACAGATCCTTCTTATTGTGGTCAAGTTGTAACGATGACATATCCTCTTATCGGGAATTATGGTGTTAATATTGATGATTTAGAATCAGCAAAACCCCATGTAAAAGGTTTTGTTGTAAGAGAGTTATGTGACAATCCTAGTAACTGGAGATCAGTAGAAACCCTAAATGAATACTTAAAAAGAAACAATATAATAGGTATTCAGGGGATTGATACTAGAGCATTGACAAGAATATTAAGAGATAAAGGTACTATGAAGTGCATTATTACTACAGAATTAGATTTTTGTTTTGATGAAAAAATCGATGAAATTAAGGCTTATCAAATAAAAGATCCAGTTGCATGTGTTACAACAAATGAAGTTGTGCACTATAAAGGGGATGGGTATAAAATTGCACTGTTGGATTTAGGTATTAAGAAAAATATTGTAAGATCACTTTTAAAAAGAGACTGTGATGTCTATGTTTTCCCATCAAATGCAAAAGTAGAAGAAATACATGCAATAAATCCTGATGGAATAATGCTTTCAAATGGCCCGGGTGATCCAAAAGACTGTATAAAAGAAATAGGTACTATTAAAGAGCTATTTGGTAAAAAACCAATCTTTGGAATATGCCTTGGTCATCAGCTTACTGCTTTAGCAAATGGTGCAAACACAGAAAAACTTAAATTTGGACATAGAGGATGTAATCATCCAGTTAAAGATGTTGTGAAAGATATGACATATATTACATCTCAGAATCATGGTTATACAATTGTAGAAGAATCAATAGATAAATCAAGAATGGAAGTTAGTCACAGAAATATGAACGATGGAACTATAGAGGGTATTAAGTATAAAGATGTGCCAGTATTTACAGTACAGTTTCATCCAGAAGCATCTCCAGGGCCAACAGATACAGGATATCTTTTTGATGAGTTTTTGGAAATGATTAAAAAGCACAAATCAGATTTTGAAGGTGATAATTCCAATGAAGATCATGGGAATAATAAAAAATAATAGTGGTATAAGGGGGGATATTAATGCCTAGAAGGAATGATGTTAATAAAGTTTTGGTTATTGGTTCAGGTCCTATAATAATAGGACAGGCAGCAGAATTTGATTATGCAGGTACACAGGCTTGTAGGGCTTTAAAAGAAGAAAACATAGAAGTGGTACTTGTTAACAGCAATCCAGCTACAATAATGACTGACACTAATATTGCAGATAAGGTTTATATAGAACCTCTTACTGTAGCTGCTGTTAAAAATATAATTAAGCTTGAAAAGCCTGATAGTATACTGCCTACTTTAGGAGGACAAACAGGTTTAAATCTTGCAATGGAACTTGCTGAGACTGGATTTTTAGAAGAAAATGGCGTAAAACTTCTTGGAACTGCAACTGCGGCAATTAAAATGGCAGAAGATAGACAGGAATTTAAAGATACAATGGAAAGTATAGGAGAGCCATGTATAGCAAGTAAGGTAGTTAATACAATTGAAGATGCTATTATGTTTGCAAATGAGATAGAATATCCTGTAGTTGTAAGACCTGCCTATACTATGGGAGGAGCTGGCGGAGGTATTGCTTACACTGAAGCACAGTTAAGAGAAATAGCAAGCACAGGACTAAGACTTAGCAGAGTAAATCAAGTTCTTATTGAAAAGTGCATTTCTGGATGGAAGGAAATTGAATATGAAGTTATGCGTGACAGCAAAGGAAATGTAATAACTGTGTGTAATATGGAAAACATTGATCCTGTTGGTGTTCATACAGGTGACAGTATTGTTGTAGCACCTTCTCAGACTCTTTCTGATAAAGAGTATCAGATGCTAAGGACAGCTTCTTTAAAAATTATTTCTACTCTTGGGATTGAAGGAGGCTGTAATGTTCAGTTTGCACTTCATCCAACAAGCTTTGAATATGCAGTAATTGAAGTGAATCCAAGGGTTAGTAGATCTTCAGCCCTTGCTTCAAAAGCTACTGGTTATCCAATTGCAAAGGTTGCGTCTAAAATAGCGATAGGATATGGATTAGATGAAATAAAAAATGCTGTAACACAAAAGACTCTGGCGTGTTTTGAACCAACACTTGACTATGTTGTTGTAAAAATTCCCAAGTGGCCTTTTGACAAATTTGTTAAGGCCAAAAGAACACTTGGTACTCAGATGAAGGCTACAGGAGAAGTAATGTCTATTAGTACTTCTTTGCAGGGAGCATTGATGAAAGCATTGAGATCTCTAGAACTTGGAGTATTTACATTAGAACAGGAAGTTTACAAGAAATTTAGTGATGAAGAAATAAGGCAAAAAGTCAGTGATGTTGATGATGAGAGAATTTTTGTTATTGCAGAAGCAATAAGGAGAGGCATTACTATTGAAGATATAAACCAAATTACTAAAATTGATTTATTTTTCTTAAATAAAATAAAAGAACTTGTTCAAACAGAAGAAATGCTTAAAAAAATGAAACTTGAAAACTTTACTCTAGATATAATGAAAAAGATTAAAAAAATGGGCTTTACAGATGCGGTTATTGCAAAATTTGTTGGATGTGACAAAAAAGAAATAGCTCAATTGAGAAAAGATTTAGGAATATGTCCTGTTTATAAAATGGTTGACACATGTGCAGCAGAATTTGAAGCAATGACACCATACTATTACTCAACTTATGATGAATACTGTGAAACAAGAGAATCAAAGAATAAGAAAGTTTTAGTAATTGGGTCAGGACCTATAAGAATTGGACAGGGTATAGAGTTTGATTATTGTTCGGTACATTCAATATGGGGACTTAAAGATGAAGGATATGAGACAATAATTGCAAACAACAATCCAGAAACAGTAAGTACAGATTTTGATACAGCAGACAGACTTTACTTTGAGCCTTTGACCCCTGAGGATGTTGAAAACATTGTTGAAGTAGAAAAGGTTGATGGTGCAATAGTTCAATTTGGAGGACAGACAGCTATAAAGCTTACGAGGACTTTAGATGAGTTGGGAGTAAAAATATTGGGTACTCAGCCTAAATATATTGATGCATCAGAGGATAGGGAAAAGTTTGATGCAATACTAGAAGAGATTGGAATTCCTAGACCGAAGGGTAAGACAGTCTTTACTTTAGAAGAGGCACTAAAGGTAGCTAATGACCTTAAATATCCAGTATTAGTAAGACCTTCTTATGTACTGGGTGGGCAGGGTATGGAGATTGCTTACAGTGATAAAGACATTGTTGAATTTATGGAAGTTATAAATAGGGTTAAGCAAGAACACCCAATACTTATAGATAAGTATATGATGGGTAAAGAAATTGAAGTTGATGCAATATGTGATGGAGAAGAGATTCTTATCCCAGGAATTATGGAGCATCTTGAAAGGGCAGGAGTACATTCTGGCGACAGTATATCCGTTTATCCTGTTCAGACAATTAATGAAGGTGTACAAGAAAAAGTAGTTGAATATACAAGAAAGCTTGCAAAAGCTCTTAATGTTGTGGGATTAGTTAATATTCAATATGTATACTATGACAATGAAGTTTATGTAATAGAGGTTAATCCACGTTCAAGCAGAACTGTGCCCTATATAAGCAAGGTGACAGGAATACCAATGGTTAATATTGCTACAAGAATTATGACAGGCAAAAAGCTTTCAGATTTTAAATATGGTACTGGATTATACAAGCAATCAGAATATATTGCAGTAAAAGCTCCTGTGTTTTCCTTTGAAAAGCTTCATGATGTGGATATAAGTTTAGGACCAGAAATGAAATCAACAGGTGAAGTGTTAGGAATAGCACGAACTTTGCCAGAAGCTTTATACAAAGCAATTATTTCATCAGGAATCAAGATACCTAAAAAGGGTGGTGGTATCTTAATGACAGTTCGTGACACAGATAAGTCTGAACTTATATCGATTGCAGAAGATTTTGAAAAGCTAGGCTTTGAACTTTATGCAACTGGCAGAACGGCTAATATGCTTAATAATGAGGGAATTGCAACAAATGCAGTGAGAAAGATTGGTGAAGGTGAACCAAATATTTTAGATATAATACAGTCAGGTAAAATAGACCTTGTTATTAATACTCCTACAAAGGGGAGAAAAACTGACAGAGATGGATTTAAGATAAGAAGAAAAGCTGTTGAAATGTCTATACCATGCCTTACTTCCCTTGATACTGCAAAGGCTGTAGTTGATTGTATTAAACTAGGTAGGGATGAAAAAGATTTTGAAGTAATAAACTTGAGGATGCTTGGAAATAGCTAAAAATTTGGAGGATGAAATGTCAAAAGTTTTAAAAGAAAAAGTTGAAAGAGTTGAAAAACTTGCTGAGTCAATTTATAAAATGACTATAAAGTCAGAATATATAACCCAAAAAGCAGTTCCAGGACAGTTTGTAAACGTGAAATGTAGTGAAGGAATAAATGCTTTATTAAGAAGGCCTATAAGCATATGTAATGTAGATGTAAAAAATGAAACACTTGATATAGTATTTCAGATAAAGGGGATTGGAACAGAGTATTTGTCCCAAAAAAGGATTGGAAGCCAAGTGGATTTAATAGCACCCTTAGGAAAACCCTTTGACACATCAGATAATTATAAAAACATAGCAGTTGTTGGTGGAGGAATAGGAGTTTTTCCCTTACTATATCTTTTAAATAAGATGAATACTGCAAAAAAATCTACTTTCTTAGGCTTTAGAAATAGTAATTATGCAGTGCTCCAAGATGAATTTAAAGAAGCATCAGACAAACTTTTTATCTCAACAGATGATGGTAGTGAAGGTTATAAGGGACTTATAACCGATATTTTAGAAAAAGAACTTGAAAGTATAAAATATGATATTATTTATACTTGTGGACCAACGCCAATGATAAAAAAAGTTGTGGATATAGCAAAGAAGAATAATATAAAGTGTCAGGTATCTCTAGAACAGAGAATGGGTTGTGGCATAGGAGCATGTCTTGTTTGTGCATGTAAAACAGGCAATAATGAAAACTGGAAATACAGCCATGTATGCAAAGACGGACCTGTCTTTTGGAGTAGTGAGGTGATTTTTGATGATTGATTTAAGTGTTGATATTAAAGGTTTGAAGTTAAAAAATCCTGTAATTGCTGCCTCTGGAACCTTTGGATTTGGAAGAGAGTTTAAGGAATATACCAATCTTGACATGATTGGAGGTATATCGGTAAAAGGCCTCACATTAGAAGAAAGACAGGGAAATAAACCGCCTAGAATTGCAGAAACACCTGCTGGAATACTAAATAGTGTGGGACTTCAAAATCCAGGAGTTAAAGCTTTTGTAAAGAATGAAATTCCATTTTTAAGAAAGCATGACACGAAAATCATAGCAAATATAGCAGGAAATACAATAGAAGACTATTGTAAAATGGCTGAGATATTATCTGATTCAGATATTGATGGTATTGAGCTGAATGTATCATGTCCTAATGTAAAAAAGGGATGTGTTGCTTTTGGAAATACTGTGGCAGGAATAAGTGATATAACTAAAAAAGTGAGAAGTTTTTGTAAAAAGCCCCTGATTGTAAAACTTACTCCAAATGTAACAGACATAAAAGAAGTTGCTATGGCAGCAGAGTCAGAAGGTGCAGATGCCATATCTCTAATAAATACCATACTAGGCATGGCAATTGATATACACAGGAGAAAGCCTATACTTGCAAATAATATGGGAGGACTTTCAGGACCTGCAGTAAAGCCAGTAGCAGTCAGAATGGTATATGAAGTATCAAAATCTGTTAGTATACCTGTTATTGGCATGGGGGGGATTTCTAACGGTGATGATGCAATAGAGTTTATGTTAGCAGGTGCAAGTGCTGTAATGGTTGGAACTGCAAATTTCATAAATCCATCTGCATGTGTTGATACTGCAGAGGGCATTAAAAATTATATGAAAATGCATGGTTTTAATAATGTATATGACCTAATTGGAAGTCTTGAACTAAATTAGATGCATAATTATTTTCTAAAATTTTGTGAAATGTTTGATTCTATAAAAGTAACAAGTGGGCTAAGGTGACTTGGCCCACTTGCTTTTTTATATGTTTTGAAAAAATAAACTTATATTTGCAAAAAGGAGCAAAATAACCGTCCCTGTGTACCGGTTATTGGAATCTGTAGCTACCGTCTAAAATAAATCTTTTTAGTAAAACTAAATCAGTTGAATCTATTTTACCGTCACCATTAAAATCTCCTACTTCACCAGGAAGCTCAGTTGTTATTTCTAATATGTATCTTGTTAAAATAACTACGTCTGTTGAATTTACATCGCCATCTCCATTTACATCATAAAGTTCTACAGTTGGTGGTTCATATCCAACAACCCAAACCTCAAAGTCCCTAGGGCCACCTCTATAACCTTCAAAGAAAACTTTAAAAGTGGTCTTTAATACAGCGTCAGGTGTTTCAGAATTGTTAACAGGATTATTATCTAGGTTTAAATAATTAAGTGAAAGATTGCTAAGAGAAGATATATCGCTAATGTTGTTATTTCCCATATACAAATAAACTAAATATTCAAGGTCTTTTAATACACTTATGTCACTTATTTCGTTATAACCTATAAATAGCCAATTTAAACGTGGGAAGTTTTTAAGTACAGAGATATCACTTATTTTGTTATATCCTATTAGCAAACTAGTTAAATTAGTAAGATCACTAAGACATGAAATATCACTTATATTATTGTTTTCAAGACTTAAGTGGGTTATACCAGTAAAATTATTAAGTACTGATATATCGGATATATTATTACCTGTCAGTAATACTCTAGTTAAACTAGTAAGATTACTTAAATTAGAAATGTCGCTTATATTTTGTCTGTTGATATCAAGTATAGTTAATGTAGTAAGGTCTTTAAGAGTTAAGTGTTCTATGTTGTTATAAGCTAATTGTAACTGAATTAAACTTGGAAGATTAACAAGTGATAGTGTATCTAATTTGTTAGAACCTATATATAGCTCAAATAAAAACTCAAGATCTTCAAGATCTACTTTTGTTAATTTATTGCCTCTCATATCTAATCGAATTATTTTTTTTAGGTAGTTTATATAAGATGCATCTTCTATTTGATTGTATTGTATGTATAGGTTAGTTAAGTTTGTAAGACTACTTACAGTTGATATATCGGTTATTTGATTAAATTGCAACATAAGTCTAGTTAATGAAGGAATGTTGCTAAGTGTTGAAATATCACTTATTTGGTTATATTGTAAATCTAATGTAGTTAGTTTATCAAGTCCACTAAATTCAATAGTTTTTACTTTTTGTCTTGAAACATCTAACGTAGCTAGTTCAGGAAGGTTATCTAATGAAATACTTTCTATTTGGTTGTTTTCTAGATATAATCTATTAAGACTTGTTAGATTGCTAAGTGAAACATTAGTTAGGCCGTTGTTAACTAAATATAATGTAGTTAATTTAGTGAGGTTGCTAATAGGAGAAACATCTTTTATTTTGTTATTACTTAAAACCAAATTTGTTAAATTTGTAAGAGTACTGATTTCTGATATTTCTTCAAGGCCAATGTCGTTTAATGATAAATCTGTCAAATTAGTTAGGCTAGTAAGTGGTGTTAAGTCGATTGTTGGAGTATTTCTAATATGTAAGGTGGTTAAGCCTGTAAGATTACTAATAGGTAAGATATCAGTTATTGTACAGTCATCTAATGATAAAAAAGTAAGGTTGGTAAAGTAGATAAGTGAAGATATGTCTGTAACTGATTGTAAACTTAGGGATTTAATTCCTGAAATGTCACTCATTAAAATGTCTCCAGTTGGTTTTGCAATCTCTGAGCGAATTGTCTTTTCAAAATTCTCACAGGGAAAAACTACAGGATCATCTTCAACAACTTCAAGTACTTGAACTACATTACCTTGCAGTTTATCAATCACTTGATTTGTATCAAGAGAATTCACCAATAAATCCTCAGTTGATTGTGCAAATGCATTTCCTACTCCTGCCAATACTAGTGTTGAAAAACCAACAGTTAGTATTAATGAAATTAATTTTTTTGTCAAATTAACTCCTCCTTTATAATATTTATGATTCTTATTATATCACTGGATATCCAAAAAGTCACCGAAAAACACCGAAAAAATACAACAGTAAAACAAAGTATTTTAAAAAATACAAAAGTTGTGTTGTAGAACTGAAAAAAAAACTTGAAAGTGAAGCATAATAAATATAGACTTATAGTTGAATATTATTATTCTCAAAGATAAAAGGAGTTATATATAATGAAAACAAAACTTATTTTTGTTCGCCATGCAGAAGCTGAGGGGAATTTAAAGAGGATTTTTCATGGGTGGACTGATGGAGATATAACAGAAAAAGGACATGTTCAAGCAAAACTTGTTGCTGAGAGACTAAAAGATTTTCAAATAGACCTGCTTTATTCAAGTAGTATGAAAAGGACAATTAGTACTGCAAAATATATTAGTGATATAAAAAATATACCAATTATAAGGACTGATAAATTAAAAGAAATAAACGGTGGGGACTGGGAAGGCAAAAATTGGGACCAACTACCCCATTTGTGGCCTGAGGAATATGGAACATGGGAAAACAGTCCTCATAAACATAGAATGCCTAATGGAGAAACTATGGAAGACTTTCAAAAAAGGCTAATTGGTGAAATAGATTATATTATTGGCAATAATAAAGGTAGAAATATATGCATAGTGACTCATGGTACTGCAATTAGAAGTTTGATGTGTTATTTTCTTCACTGTGACCTTGATGAAATGATAAAGATTAAGTGGTATGACAATACTTCTATTACAATAATTGAACATGAAAAAGATAGGTTTAATATTCTTTTAGAAGGAGACGCTTCACATCTTGGGAAAGAATATAGTACAATTGAAAATCAAGAGTGGTGGGATGAGTACATTAAAAAATATGACAATATTAATGGAAAGAGAGAAGCATAAAATGAAGTTTCTTTTTTTTACAGATTCCCATATTAGAGGAACTAATCCTAAAAACAGAAAAGATAATTTTTATGAGACACTAAAAAAGAAGTTCTTTGAAATAATAGAGATTTCTAATCAATTAAAAGTTGACTATATATTACATGGAGGAGATTGGTTTGATAGACCTGACATCTCACCTTCAATAGTCAGAGAGTTTGCAATTATTATAAAAAAGTTTGCAAAACCTATTTACACTATTGCTGGTAATCATGATGTTTATGGACACAATCCAGAAACCATAAGTAGAACAATGTTAGGGCTTTTAGAAGGTACGGGAATAATTCAATTATTAAATTATAATGAAGAAATTATTCTTAAGAAAAATGGTAGAATAGTTCAACTTATGGGAAATTCATATAATTATGATATTGATAGTGAATATTTTAAAAAGTATTATATTGTAAAAAAACGTAAAGATGTGGATTATGTTGTTAACATTATTCATGGAATGCTTTTGTCAAAACCTTTTTTTGAGGGAATAGAATATACCTTGGTTTCAGACTTATACCATACAGAGGCAGATATAACACTTGCAGGTCATTATCATAGTGGGTTTGGAATAAAAAAAGAAAATGATAAATATTTTATTAACCCAGGAAGTATTGTTAGAATATCAAATAGTTTGGCTGAAATTAATAGGATGCCTAAGGTTGTGTATATTGAACTTGGTGAAAAAATACATCTAGAAGAGATAGAGTTAAAATGTGCTTTACCTGGTGAAGAAGTATTAGATCGGGAAAAGATTGAAATATCAAAAGATAGAAATTTAAAACTCCATCAGTTTTATAAATCAGTCTCCTCTAAAAATGAATACCAAAAGATAGATCTTTTAAAGATTATTGACGAAATAGCCTCAAATCAAGAAATAAGTCGAGAAGTGAAGGAAGAGGCTTTAAGGAGAATAGGGATTGCAAGGGAAAGTTTTTCAAAAGGGGATGAATACTAGTGATAAGAATTGATAGAGTTAGAATTGAAAACTTCCAATCTCATGAGGATACGTCAATTTCATTTTCAGATGGACTTAACGTTATTGTGGGATCTTCAGATCACGGAAAGTCAGCTATTGTAAGAGCTATTAAATGGGTTCTTTACAATGAGCCTAGAGGAAATGACTATATAAGACAGGGAGCTAACTTTGCAAGGGTAACACTAGATATTAGTAATGGATATATAATTACAAGGGAGAGAGGACCCTCAAAAAACAGATATATACTAAAAAATCCAGAAGGAAACTCATCTGTATTTGAAGGATTTGGAAATGAAATCCCCCTTGAGGTTGTTGCAGCACATGGAATTCCTAAAGTAATACTTGATGCAGATAAAAATTCAATTTTAAATATTGGAGGACAACTTGAAGGGCCTTTTCTTATTTCTGAAACTGGTTCTTTTCGTGCAAAAGCTATTGGAAAGATGACAGGGTTGCACATACTTGACAAGTCAATAAAAGACAGTGTAACTGATTTGAGAAGAGAAAACCAAACAAAGGAAAGAATTGGTGTAGAAATAAAAGATGTAGAGGATAAACTTTTAGAATTTAAAGATATTGAGGTTCTAAAAGAAAAATTGGATATATCAGTTGGCATTATAGCAAGGTTGGAAGATTATATCAAAAGAATTGAAGCCCTTGAAAAGAAAAGATTTGAATTAAATGAAATATATAAAAAACGAGAACAGGTAAAAGAAGCTTTAAAAAGCCTTGACAAACTTAATGAGTGTGAAATAAATTTAAAAAGTATTCAATTAGCTCAAACAAGGCTCAGTGTTGCTAAAGGTATCCAAAAAAGACTATTTGAAGTAATGCAAATAATAAAGGATATGAATAGAGTGCTATATGAAACAGAAAAAGTTAGTGAAGGAATAAGTTGCATAAAAGTAGTATATGAAAAGGCATTAAAATATGAGAAAATAAAAAATCTTAATTTTTCACTAAAGGCCATATTAAAAGATATTTCAATTGCTCAAAAAGTACTTGAAAATACAGACAGTGCAAAAGAAGTAGAAGTAATGGTAAAAAAAATTGAAAATAGTTGTATGAATGTGGACAAACTTTCTGTTAGTTTAGAGAGATATTTAACATGTAGCAAAGAAATTAAAACTATTGAAATGCAACTTAATGCATGTAATAATGTTAATGAAACAGAAAACATAGTTAATAAAATTGTTAAAGTAGGAGAGTTGTCAGAAAAATTAAATAATTTAAATAAAATATTTAATTCAAATGTTAAGAGTATACAAGAAGGTATGTCTTTTCTTGAAAAAAACAAGAGAGATATGGAAATAATGTTAAGTGACTATATTGAAATGCTAAGGGAGAAAGGCACGTGTCCTTTGTGTGATAGTTTAATTGGAGATGATATGATAAATAATATTAAAAATTATTATAATTATTAAAGTTTTTCTAAATATAAGGGTGCCGTATGTAACAAATGTGAAGAATAACATACGCCCCATACAAGGAGGAGAAATTGTGTCTGAATACGATAAAAAAATTAATACAATTAAAGAAAACCTTGATAAGGCAAAAAATTTGAGAATTAGAGCAGAAGCTAGGCTAGAAGACCTTAACAAACAAAAGGAAGAAATATTAGGTGAGTTAAATGAACTTGGAATAGAACCTGATAGACTGGAATCTGAAATAAGCAAACTAAAATTGGAAATAGAGGAATTAATCGATAGGGCAGAAAAACTTATTCCTCAAGATCTTATAAAAAGTAATTGACATTTTCTCTTAGAGAGTAAATAATGTAATTGATTAATAATGTTTAGAGGTGCACAATTTGAAAAAAAGAATTGGTCTTGTTTCGCTGGGATGTCCTAAAAATTTAGTAGATAGTGAAGTAATGTTAGGACTTTTAAAGAAAGATAATTATGAAATAACATCAGATGAAAAAAAAGCACATGTTATAATTGTTAATACATGTGGTTTTATTGATAGTGCAAAGGAAGAGTCAATTAATACTATTTTAGAAATGTCTCAGCTTAAAAAAAATAGTTGTGAAGTATTAATTGTCACTGGTTGTATGGCTCAAAGATATGAAGATGAAATTATGAAGGAAATTCCTGAAGTTGATGCAGTTGTTGGTACTGGTGGATATGGAAAGATAGCAGAAGTTATACAAAACATATATAAAGGAAATACTGCCTATAGCGTGCTAGATGACATTGATAATATTGAGTATTTAAACAATGAGCGATTATTGTCAGGCAAAAGTGGTTTTGCCTATTTAAAGATAGCGGAAGGTTGTGACAATTGTTGTACATACTGTGTTATTCCATCTTTAAGAGGTGCTTATAAAAGCAGAAAAATTGAAGATATTATTAATGAGGCAAGGTATCTTGCAAAAGGTGGAGTGAAGGAAATAATTTTAGTAGCTCAAGATGTTACAAGCTATGGTAAGGACATATACAACAAAAGAAAGCTGGTAGAGTTATTACGAGAAATAAGTCTTATTGAAGAATTAGATTGGATAAGACTTTTATACTGTTATCCCGAAGAAATTGATGATGATTTAATTAAAGAAATTGCGGACAATAAAAAAGTGTTGAAATACTTGGATATTCCTATACAGCATGCCAGTGATAAAGTATTAAAAGCAATGGGACGAAGAGGAAAAAGTGATGAGATCAATTATTTATTGAAAAAGCTTAAATCTAACATTCCTCAAATTGTCTTGCGAACTTCCCTAATTGTAGGATTTCCAGGTGAAGATGATAAGGATTTTAAAATTCTATACAACTTTGTACGAGAACAGGAATTCGATAGGCTTGGAGTATTTACCTATTCAAAAGAAGAGGGAACCCCTGCTTATGGGTTTAAGTCTCAAGTTAAAAAAAGTGTTAAGGATTCTAGGAAAAATGATATAATGCAACTACAGAAGGAAATAGTTCAAAAAAAGAGTTTAAAAAGATTAGATAAAGTGTATAAAACATTAGTAGAAGGAGTATCCGAAGACGGAATATTTTATTATGGAAGAACTTATGGAGAAGCTCCTGATATCGATGGCTTTGTATATTTTACCAGCATAGAGCCTCTTGAGGCAGGAAAATTTGTAAATGTAAAAATACTTAATGTTCAACAATATGATTTAATAGGAGAGGTTGTAAATGAATCTTCCCAATAAACTGACTTTGTCAAGAATACTAATGGTGCCTATTTTTATGCTTATTATAATTCCAATACCAGATTGGATGTTTGAAAGCAGTACATTGAGTTTTATACATCCTCAATTAAGTGCTGTAAACGATTACATATTAAATTATGGAAATTATCTAGCTGCTTTTCTTTTTCTTATTGCTGCTAGTACTGATGGTTTAGATGGATATATAGCAAGAAAAAGAAAACAAATAACAAGGTTTGGGAAATTTTTAGATCCTATTGCTGACAAACTTTTAGTTACTGCGGCACTAATTGCCCTTGTAGAAAGAAATGATCTTACGTCTTGGGCAGCAACCGTTATAATAGGACGTGAGTTTATTATTACAGGATTAAGGCTGGTTGCAGCAAGTGATGGAATTGTTATTGCAGCAAGTAAATGGGGGAAAATAAAAACAATTACTCAGATTGTTGCCATAATAGCAACTCTTTTAAAAAACTATCCTATTACAATCATATGGCCTGAATTTCCCCTAGACAGGTACTTAATGGTTATTGCTGTTATAGCAACTATTTATTCAGCGTATGATTATATTATGAAAAACTCAAATGTCATTGATTTTAATAAGTGAAGTGAAACTTTTTGTTTAATTATGCAATAAGGTCAGAATACTAAAAGTTTTTTTAAGGAAATTATTGCGCAATTAAAAAAAATATAATATACTTTTAATATCAATAGATATTAGCAGGTAATAATTAAAGCTAATAATTAATATATTATAGTATTGGTATTTGTTTTGTTCACAAATTAAAGAGGTGATTTTATGAGCAGGCCATCATCTGTAAAAAAGGAAAGGCAGTGTGTTCTTTTAGAAAAACTATCTCAGGATCCTTTTCTAACGGATGAAGAATTATCAGAGATTTTCAATGTGAGCATACCTACAATAAGGCTAGACAGACTTGAATTGGGAATCCCTGAGCTTAGGGAGAGAATTAAAAACGTAGCAGAAAAAAATTACGGCAAGGTAAAATCCCTTAAAAGCAAGGAAATAGTTGGTGAACTATTAGATATATCATTAGGTGTAGGTGGTATATCTATACTTGAAACAAATGATGGTATGTCATTTGAAAAGACTAAAATTATTAGAGGACACTATATTTATTCACTTGCAGAGTCTTTGGCTATTGCAGTAATTGATGCCCATGTGGCACTAGTTGGTGTTGCCAATATAAAATACAAAACACCAGTGTATTCTGGAAGCAAGCTTTTAGCAAAGGCTGAAGTAAAAAAAGTTAAAGACAATAAATATATTGTATGGGTAAATATTTTATATAAGCAAGCTGAAGTTTTTAGAGGGAAATTTATTTTAGTTTCTCTTGAAAAAAAATCTTGAATACAAAGATTTTTAAGTGTAATATTAGTATGATTAATTTTTCCGGGAGTGAAGGTTTTTGATTATTTTGGTTGATGCAATGGGTGGAGACAATGCACCGGAATCGGTTGTTAATGGATGTGTTGATGCTATTAATGAAGCTGACGGGTTTGAGGTATTACTATTAGGAGATGAAAATAGAATTTTAGAAATACTTAAAGGTAAAACATATAGCGGTGAACGTATAAAAATACATCACACAACTGAAGTTATAACAGTTGATGATATACCTACTAAAGCAATAAGGAGTAAAAAAGATTCTTCAATGGCTGTAGGTTTTAAAATGCTTAAGGAAAATAAAGGGGATATCTTTTTATCCTGTGGAAATAGTGGTGCATTAATGGCAGGTGCATTGTTTATTTTAGGGAGAATAAAAGGTGTTGACAGACCATCTCTTGCTGCAATGATACCTACTAAGTCTGGAAGAGCGCTAATTATTGATGCAGGGCTTAATACGGGATGTAAACCCATAAACTATCATCAATTTGGAATTATGGGGTCAATTTATACTAAAGAAATGCTAGGAACTAAAAAGCCAAGAGTTGGGCTAATAAATATAGGATCAGAGGTTGGAAAGGGTAATGAAGCATTGAGGCAGGCATATAACATGCTCTCAAGTGCAAATATAGATTTTGTTGGTAATGTTGAAGGTAATGATATACTTATGGGAAAAGTTGATGTTGTTGTATGTGATGGTTTCACTGGAAATGTGCTTCTAAAATTTCTTGAGGGTGCAGCATCATATTTTTTAGGTTCATTAAAAAGTATATTTAATAAAGATATAATGACAAAAATTTCAGGTTTATTAATAAAAAAACATATTAGTGAATTTAAAAAGGGTGTAGATGCTGATGAACACGGAGGAGCTCCAATACTTGGTGTTAATGGGCTTGTTTTAAAAAGTCATGGTAATTCCAATGCAAAAACTGTTAAAAATGTAGTAATAAAAGCAAGCAGATTTGCCAGAACAAGTGTGTTGGATAACATTAAGGGAGAATTTGTAAATATGGAGGTTGAGGATATTGAGCAGGATATATAGTTGTGGAATATTAGGGTTGGGAAGTAGTTTGCCAGAGAAGGTTTTGACAAACTTTGATTTAGAAAAGATGGTAGACACAACAAATGAGTGGATTATGAAAAGAACTGGAATATCCGAGAGAAGGATTTTAGAAAAAGATGTGCCTGCCCATGAGCTAGGTGTTGACGCTGCTAATAAAGCATTAAAAGATGCTGGCATATCTGCTGAGGATTTAGACTTAATAATTGTAGCTACAGAGACTCCTGATTATCTGACACCATCCACATCATGTCTTATCCAAAGTAGGATTAATGCTAAGAAGGCTGCAGCTTTTGACTTAAATGCAGCGTGTTCAGGATTTATATATGGTTTAACTGTTGCAGATCAATTTATAAAAAGTGGTTATTATAAATATGTATTGTTAATTGGATGCGAGGGCCTTTCTAAAATAACCGATTGGGAAGATAGGAATACATGTGTTTTATTTGGTGACGCAGCAGGAGCTGCGGTTTTAGGCAGAGTTGAAGATGGATATGGTATTATGTCCACATACATTGGGGCCGATGGAGATTTAGGAAAAAATATTACAGCACCGTGTTGTTATTTAAGTTGCGAAGATATAGAAGTAAGAACTAGAGATAATAAGAGAGTTTTATGGATGGACGGAGGAGAGGTATTTAAATTTGCAGTAAAAGTAATGGAGCATGGGACAAACAAGGTTTTAGAGCAATCAAATCTCACACTTGAAGACCTCAAACTAATTGTTCCTCATCAAGCAAATATCAGAATATTAGATGGAGCAGCTAAACGTCTTGGTGTATCTAAGGATAAAATCTTTATCAACCTTCACAAGTATGGTAATATTTCTTCTGCATCTATACCCGTCGGTTTAAATGAGGCCTATGAGGGAAAAATGTTTACAAAAGGAGACAACCTTGTTTTGGTAGGTTTTGGTGGAGGACTTACATGGGGTTCTGCTTTGGTCAGATGGAGCAAATAACTAATATTAATTAAAAGTACTTTATAAGGGAGGTAGTCATGAGTAATATTGCATTTTTGTTTTCAGGTCAAGGTGCCCAGTATGTAGGTATGGGAAAAGAAATTGCCAGCCAATTCAAGTGTTCAGATATAATATATGATAAAGCATCAGAGGTTTTAGGCTTTGATGTAAGAAAAATGATTTTTGAAAGTAATGATGAAACTCTTAAGATAACTGAAAACACACAACCGGCTATTTTGATAACAAGTATTGCATGTATGCAGCCCCTTCTTGAAAAAGATATAAGACCTAAGGCTTTGGCAGGACTAAGTTTAGGTGAATACTCAGCTCATGTTGCAGCAGGCACAATGAATTTTGAAGATGCTGTATCATTAGTTAAAAAGAGGGGAAGATTTATGCAAGAGGCTGTGCCAATCGGAGTAGGCACAATGGCAGCAGTTTTAGGTCTTGATAAGGAAAGTGTTTTAAGTAGTTGTAAAGAGGCAAGTGAAATTGGAGTAGTTGAACCGGCAAATTTTAACTGCCCAGGACAGATTGTTATAGCAGGTGAGGTAAAAGCTGTTGAAAGAGCGTTAGAAATTGCAAAGTACAAAGGAGCAAGAAGGGCAATGCTACTTCCTGTTAGTGCGCCTTTTCACTGTAGCATGTTGAAGGGAGCAGGTGAAAAACTTAAAGAAGAGCTTGATAAAATAAACTTAAGTGATATTAAAATTCCTGTGGTAACTAATGTAACTTCTGAATATATTTTAGATAAATCCGTAGTAAAGGATTTGTTAGTAAAACAGGTTAGTAGTCCTGTTCTATTTGAAGATTCTATAAATAGAATGATAAATAAGGGTATTGATACTTTTATTGAAATAGGACCAGGTAAAGTTTTGTGTGGCTTTGTAAAAAAGATAAATAGTGAAGTTAAAATTTTAAATATTGAAGATATTGAGTCTTTAAACAAGACCTTGCAAGAAGTGAATTATTAAATGTATGGTAACATGAGAAAGGAGAGAATGCATATTATGCAATTAAAGGGGAAAACTGCAGTTGTAACAGGTTCGGGCAGAGGTTTAGGAAAATCTATTGCTTTAAAACTTGGAGAAATGGGAGCTAATATTGTTTTAAATGATATTTCTGCTTCTGATAGTGTTGAGGCTACTGCTGAGGAGTTTAAAGCTCTTGGAATTAATGTAGTTGTAACAAAAGGTGATGTAAGAAGTATGGATGATGTTAAGTCAATGATTAAGACTTCTGTTGACACATTTGGAAGTGTTGATATATTGGTTAATAATGCAGGTATAACTAAGGATACAATTATTTTTAAAATGTCTGAACAAGACTGGGATGATGTTTTGGACATAAATTTAAAAGGTGCTTTCTTATGCACTAAAGCAGTTGCTAAGACTATGATGAAAAAGAGAGCAGGTAAAATTATTAATATTTCTTCTGTTGCAGGAGTTATGGGGAATATTGGTCAAGCTAATTATTCAGCATCAAAAGCAGGACTGATTGGGCTTACGAAATCTACTGCTAAGGAACTCTCAGCATGGGGGATTACCTGTAATGCAGTTGCACCAGGAGTTATTGAGAGCAAAATGACAGAGGTTTTACCTGATAATGTAAAGGAAAACTATCTAAACAATATTCCACTAAAAAGGTTTGGGACACCTGAAGATGTGGCAAATGTTGTTGCTTTTCTTGCATCAGATAGTTCAAATTATGTTACAGGACAGGTAATACATATTGACGGAGGATTAGTAATGTAATAATATCATATTGTAACACTATGTAAGTGAAACAATATGATCGTACATTATGTAGTTATCTAAAAAAAACCCCCTGTGGAAGGAGGTGAATGATAGTGTTTGAAAAGGTGAAAAAAATTATTGTTGAACAGTTAGGTGTTGAAGAAGAAGAAATATCAATGGAATCATCCTTCATAGATGATTTAGGAGCAGACTCATTAGATATTGTTGAATTGATTATGGCTCTTGAAGAAGAATTTGATCTTGAAATTCCGGACAGTGAGGCTGAAAAGATTTCAACAGTGGGAGATATTGTTGATTACATTAAGAGTAATTCATAAAAAAAGTCCCTTATAACAGGGACTTTTTTTAAAAAAGCATAGGATTTTAAAGAGTACTGTCCTTTAGTTTTATATATTTTGCACGGGAGGTTGAGTTATGAAGAAACGCGTGGTTGTTACCGGTATGGGGGTAGTTTCTGCATTAGGTAATGAGATAAATGAGTTTTGGAATTCTATAAAAAGTGGGAAATGTGGTATTACATCGGTATCAAGTTTTGATGTATCTAACATGACTACAAAGGTTGCAGCTGAAATTAAAGATTTTGATCCAACCTTATATATTGATAAAAAAGAAGCAAAAAGAATGGACAGGTTCTCTCAATTTGCTTTAGCTGCATCTAAAATGGCTGTTGACAACTCTGGTTTAGAAGTTGATAAAGTTGATAAATATAGATTTGGTGTTGTTGTTGGTTCTGGAATAGGTGGAATTCAAACATTTGAAGATCAGCATGATATATTAAGAGATAAGGGACCTGGCAGAGTTAGTCCATTCTTTATTCCTATGATGATATCTAATATGGCATCAGGACGTATTGCAATTCAGTTTGGAGCTAGAGGTTTTAATGAGTGTGTAGTTACAGCCTGTGCAACATCAACTAATGCTATTGGTGATGCTTTTAAAGTTATTCAGCGTGGTGATGCGGATGTAATAATAACCGGAGGTTCAGAGGCTTCAATTACACCTATAGCCTTTGCGGGTTTTTGTTCAATGAAAGCAATGTCAACAACAGAAGATCCAGCTTTAGCATGTAGGCCCTTTGATGCTGATAGAAATGGATTTGTCATGGGAGAAGGAGCAGGAATTTTAGTTGTTGAAGAGTTGGAACATGCCATAAAAAGAGGTGCAAATATATTAGCTGAAGTAGTAGGATATGGATGTACAAACGATGCTTATCATATTACCGCTCCTGATCCAGAAGGTGAAAGTGGTGCAAGGTGTATGAAAATGGCAATGGATGATGCAGGACTTACGCCAGAGGATGTAAATTATATAAATGCACATGGAACATCAACAGAATTTAATGATAAATTTGAAAGTTCAGCCATAAAAACGGTATTTGGTGATCATGCTTATAAATTGCCTGTGAGTTCTACAAAGTCTATGACAGGTCATTTATTAGGTGCAGCAGGTGCAGTTGAAGCTATTATTACAATACTATCAATTAGAGAGGGATTTTTACCACCAACTATTAATTATAAAACTCCAGATCCTGAATGTGATCTTGACTATGTTCCAAACCAGGGGAGAAAGACAAATATTGACTGCGCATTGTCAAATTCACTGGGCTTTGGTGGGCATAATGCAACAATTGCATTGAAAAAATATCCACTGTAAGGATATCGCCTGTAAAAGGAGGGAACATGCAAGATTTAAAATGGTTTACAAATAAAATTAAAAAGTTAGAAAGTATTATAGAATATAGCTTTAAAGATAAAAATAACATAGCTTTAGCTTTAACACATAGTTCCTATGCAAACGAATACAAAAATCAAAAGCTTATTAGCAATGAAAGACTTGAATTTTTAGGAGATACAGTTTTAAATATGATTATAAGTGAGAATATATATAGTAATTATTCTCATTTGTCTGAGGGAGAAATGACAAAATTCAGGTCAAATGTTATATGTGAGACATCTTTAGCTAGGTGTGCAAAAAAAATTAATATAGGCGAATATCTTCTTTTGGGTAAAGGAGAAGAGAACACTGGAGGAAGAAATAGGATATCAATACTATCTGATGCCGTTGAGGCTTTAATTGGAGCCATTTATATAGATGGAGGAATAGAAAATACTAAGCCCTTTGTACTACACCAAATGGGTGAAATGATTGACGAGTCTATAAAAGGTCTTATTTTTATGGACTATAAGACTCAGCTACAGGAAGTATTACAAAAAGGTAATGATAAAAAGATAATATATGAAATTATTGATGAGAAGGGTCCTGACCATAATAAGGTTTTTGTTTCTCAGGTTAAAGTAGATGGAATAGCTGCTGGAACAGGAAAAGGAAGGACTAAAAAGGAAGCAGAACAGATGGCAGCAAAATCAGCCCTTGAGACATTGAAATAATGGTCTCAAGAGCTCTAAGGTTATTAATTTAAAAAGTAAAAAAAGCAAGGGTGTAAGATGAGTTTAAAACATATAAATATTCCAATTTTTATACCACATAAAGGATGTCCATATGATTGTATTTATTGCAACCAGAAAAATATTAGCGGACAGCATAATGATATTACCATAACAAAGATGAAGGAAATTATACAGGAGTATATAAGTTTGCTTCCCCAAAAAGCATGTATTGAAATAGCTTTTTTTGGGGGGAGTTTTACAGGTTTAGATAAAAAAGAACAATTTAAATTTCTCGAAACTGCCAATGAATATTTAAAAAGTGGCGTAATAAATGGAATTAGGTTATCTACTAGACCTGATTACATTAATAATGAAATACTTGATTATTTAAAGAGCTATAATGTTTCTACAATTGAACTTGGGGTTCAGAGTTTAGATGATGAAGTATTAAAAATGAGTTTTAGGGGACATGGAGTTAAGGAAGTTTATGAGGCATCAAAACTCATTAGAGAGTATGGTTTTAAGCTTGGAATCCAAACAATGGTTGGATTGCCAAAAGATAACACCAAAAAAGCTTTGTATACTGCTGAAAGAGTGGTGGAGCTTTTACCAGATATGGTAAGAATATATCCTACCTTAGTAATAAAAGACACATACCTTGAAAAAATGTATAATGAAGGATGTTATACTCCGTTAGATTTGGAAAAGGCAGTGGAGATTTGTGCCATGCTTCTTGGCATTTATCAAAATAATAATATAAATGTAATTAGAATAGGACTTCAGCCTACTGATAATATTAATGAAGGTAAAGATGTTATAGCAGGACCTTTTCATCCTGCGTTCAGACAAATGGTTGAGTCTAAATTAGCATTAAATTTTATAGAAAATGAAATCCAAAAAAAAGGACTTTATAACAAAGATAGTATTATTATAAATACCAGTAAGAAAAAATTATCAAATGTAATAGGTCAAAAAAAGTCAAATGTTGAGTATTTAAGGCGAAAATACAATTATAAACTAGTATCAGTAACAATATTAGAAGATGAATATGAACTTTATGATGTAAAATATTAATTTTGTAATATTGTTTGTTGGACTGGAATGTTATAAAATAGAACTATAGCAGGTGTGTAAAATGTTACTTCTGGTCAGTGATAAGAGAATATAGAGAGATAGATTTATATTAATTTTTTAATTTATATAATTTATATTTAATTGAGGAGGAGAAATGTATGGAAGTATTAAAGGTATCAGCACAATCTCAGCCGAAGATGGTCGCCGGAGCATTGGCAGCAATTCTAAGAGGTAAATCAACAGCAGAAATACAAGCAGTGGGGGCAGCAGCAGTTAACCAAGCTATTAAAGCAATTGCAATTACCAGAGGTTTTGTAGCACCAAATGGAATTGATATTATAACTGTTCCAGCATTTTCATCAATTACCATTGATGGTGAAGAAAGAACTGCTATTAAGTTTCTTGTTGAACCAAGATAGTTTTTGATTTACATAAGAGATTTCAAAAAAAACTGTTCATTATATGAACAGTTTTTTTTGGGTGTAGTTGATGGAACATTATGGTGTATGTTATGTAAGTGAAGAAAACTATGGAAGATATATTGTGAAGAAACTCCCCAATTATGGGAGCATGTTATGTAAGTGAAGAAAATTATGGAAGAAACATTGTGAAGCAACTCCCCAATACTCCCCAATTATGAACTACTTGATTAAAGATAAAATTGTGTTAAAATAGTTATGGTGACATAAAATTATAGAATACCGGGGTGTTATGCTTGCATTTAAAAAGACTTGAAATACAAGGCTTTAAGTCCTTTGCTGAAAAAATACATCTTGAATTCAATTCCGGAATAACAGCTGTAGTAGGTCCAAACGGAAGTGGAAAGAGTAATATTTCTGATGCCATAAGGTGGGTGCTTGGTGAACAAAGTGCTAAAACCTTAAGAGGTGGAAAAATGGAAGATGTCATATTTGCTGGAACGGAACACAGGAAGCAATTAGGCTTTGCTGAAGTTTCCTTGTGTTTTGACAATTCAGATAGTGTTCTGCCTTTAGATTTTAGCGAGATTACAATAACCAGACGAGTATATCGTTCAGGTGAAAGTGAATATATGATTAATAAAACCCAGTGCCGACTAAAAGATATATATGAACTATTTCTTGATACAGGTATTGGTAAAGACGGATATTCTATTATAGGTCAGGGTAGAGTAGATGAAATTTTAAGCACTAAGTCTGAAGAGAGAAGACACATATTTGAAGAAGCTTCAGGTATAATGAAATATAAAACAAGGAAGCAGGAAGCAGAAAAAAAACTTGATATGACAAGGCAGAACCTTCTTAGAATTAATGATATAATTATGGAGCTTAATAACCAGTTAGAGCCGTTAAAAGAGCAGTCTGATACAGCTAAGAGATTTTTATCACTAAGAGATGATTTAAAAGAATTAGAGGTTAATGTATATATTGAAAATATATCTAAATTAAAAAACCAAGCACAGGAATTTGAAAGCACCTATTTATCCATCAAAGATAATATGGAAGCTGAAAACAAAAAACTTGATGAAATAACTAGTTTAAATCAAAAAAATAGTGTTCTTTTGAAGGATATGGAGGAAAGACTTGAAGCATTAAAAGGAGAATTCTATTCTCTTGAAGGAAATCTTGAAAGGTGTAACTCAGATATTAAGCTAAATGAGGAAAAGAAAAATAATCTATGTACAAATATAAAGCGTTTAGAGGAAGAAACACATGAAATAAATAATAGAATAAATGAATTAAATGAAGAGGAAAAAACTAGAAAAGAAAAAATTGTTTATCTAGATGAAAGGCATAGTGAATTTTCTAAAAAGTTAGAAGAGCATACATTAAAGCTTCAAGAAATAATGAAAAATTTAGGTGAGCATGAAAGATATATTGAACAATTAAAGTCTAGTGTTATGGATAAGCTTGACTTGCAATCAGATAAAAAAACACAGGTCAACAATGTAAAAAACCATATTGAAATTATTAACAAAAGACAGGCAAGTATTGAAGGAGAGCTAGAGCAAATAGGTTTAGAAAAAGACAGGGAAAATATGAAAAAAGAAGACTTAAGTGAAAGTATTTTAAATACTGATGGTCTCATAAAGAATTTAAAAGAAAAATTAGAAGAGTTAAATAATAAAAAAACTGATATAAGCACTAAACTTGAAGAGTGTAAAAGAAAGCAAAATAGTGTAAAATCCGATATACAAGTAAAATCTTCTAGGCATAAGATGCTTTTAGATATGGAGAATAGTCTTGAAGGTTATAACAGAAGTGTTAAGATGGTACTTCAGGCATGCGTTAAGTCTCCTGACTTTGGAAAAGGGATTTATGGAGCATTGGCTCAACTTGTAAATGTTGATAAAAAGTATGAAACTGCAATTGAAATGACATTAGGAGGGGCGCTTCAAAATATTGTTACAAGCACAGAAGAAGATGCTAAAAGGGCTATAGAATTTTTAAAGAGTAATAAAATTGGAAGAGCAACTTTTCTTCCTATTTCTTCTGTAAAAGGAAAGATTCTTGATAGTGGAACTATAAATGAAATTAAAAACCAAAAAGGATTTATAGGAGTTGCTTCTGATTTAACTGTTAGTGAGCCACAGTACAAAGGGATTATTTTAAGTCTATTAGGTAAAGTAGTAGTTGTAGAAGACCTTGACTCGGGAATTGAAATGGCAAGAAAGTTTAAATATACCTTCAGAATAGTTACTCTTGATGGAGATATTATAAGTACTACAGGTTCTATGTCAGGAGGAAGCAGGAACTATAAAGAAACAGGTATATTAAGCAGAAACAGGGAAATTGCTGAATTAGTAGAATACATTGATAGGCAAAAACAAGAACAGCTCATTTTAGAAAAAGAAGCAAATGATATGGCAACAACTCTAAAAGGGTTGATTGATGAAATATATATTGAAGAAGGATACTTAAAGAACTATGAACACATTAAAATTAGAGACGAAAGTCAATTGTCACAAGTTGAGGAAAGCATTAAGAGAATTATTTCAAGAATAGATATGTTAAAGCAAGAAAAGATGCAATTAGAAAGGCAGCTATCAGATACTACAGATGAATTAGCTAAATATGTAAAAGAGCTAGAGCAAATTGAAAGTGATATTATATCTACAAAGAAGATTGTTGAAGAGTATCAGGAAAAACATAAGGAAGGGCAGTCATCACGAGATGCACTACATTCAGACATTACTGATTATAAGATTTCTGTCAATTCAATTAAAGAGAGTATTTTAGGAGTAAAGGAAGCACTTGAAAGGATAGTTAACGAAAAAAATACATTAACTAAAAGTATAGAGAAGAAAGAATCTGAAAAACTGAAGAATTATAAAGAAATAGAGTCAATAGATGAAATAAATCAGGGGTTAAAACATTTAATAAAAGGATATGAAGAAGAGAAAACTGGAAAAACCTTTGAGATTGACAGAGTGTCTGAGGAAAAGAGGATGTTAGAAGAAGAATCTTCAAATATAGTTAATCAAATAGCAGAAGCCAACAAAAATATTCTATTATTAAAAGAAGAAGATGGAAGACTTGAAGTGAAAAAAGCTAAAATAGAATCAGAAATGGAAGCTATACAAAACAGAATGTGGGACGAGTATGAGCTTACTTATACCAATGCATTAGAGTTAAAAAAGGATATTGGGGGCATAGCAAAAGCTCAAAAAATTATAAATGAGCTAAGAAATGAGATCAAAGAACTTGGACATGTTAATGTAGCAGCAATTGAAGAGTATATAAAGACGAAAGAACGCTATGAGTTTATGTCTATTCAAAGGGATGATATGGAAAGTGCCCAAGAAAAGCTACAAAGAGTTATTAATGAAATGATGACAATTATGAAAAGGCAGTTTATGGATCAATTTAAACTTATAAATGAAAACTTTAATAAAGTTTTTAAAGAATTATTTGATGGGGGACGAGCCGAATTAATTTTAGTTGACAAGGAGAATGTTTTAGAAAGTGGTATTGAGATAGAAGTACAGCCACCTGGAAAAAAACTTCAAAATCTCATGCTCTTATCTGGAGGAGAAAGGGCATTTACGGCTATAGCATTACTTTTTGCAATACTAAGGCTCAATCCAACACCATTTTGTGTATTAGATGAGATTGAAGCTGCATTAGATGATGCTAATGTTTATAAGTTTGCACAGTACTTAAAAAAGTATTCACATCTGACACAGTTTGCAGTAATTACTCACAGAAAGGGAACAATGGAGGCTTGCGATACTTTGTATGGTGTAACAATGCAAGAACATGGAGTATCAAAAATTGTTTCACTTAAAATGGGTGATAAGGTAGGGTAATTAATAATTAGAATGGAGGATAAATAATGGGATTTTTTGAAAAATTGAAACAAGGGTTAAAGAAAACAAAAAACACTATTACAGAAAGAATAGATCAGGTATTGGTTTCTTTCGGAAAAATTGATGAAGAATTATTTGAGGAGTTAGAAGAAATACTTATAACATCTGATGTGGGAATTGATGCAAGTATGAGAGTTATAAGTGATCTTAAAAACAAGGTTAAAGAAACAAAGACAACTGACCCCCAAAAAGTTAAAGAACTTTTAAAAGAAGAGCTTCAGGAAATACTTGGCCAAAGCAACTCAAACTTAAATCTTGACACCAAACCATCTATTATTGTTGTTGTTGGAGTAAATGGAGTGGGGAAGACCACCTCTATTGGAAAAATTGCAAATGTTTTAAAGTCTAACGGCAAAAAGGTAATTATAGCTGCTGCCGATACATTTAGAGCTGCTGCTATAGATCAGTTGGAAATATGGTCCGACAGAGTTGGTGTGGATATAATAAAACATTCAGAGGGGGCAGACCCAGCTGCGGTAATTTTTGATGCTGCTCAGGCGGTAAAATCTCGAAATGCGGATGTACTTATATGCGATACTGCAGGTAGGCTCCATACCAAAAAGAATTTAATGGAAGAATTAAAAAAGGTATTTAGGGTTATAGACAGGGAACTTCCAGATTGTTCTAAAGAAATTTTACTGGTACTAGATGCAACTACTGGGCAAAATGCAGTTTCACAGGCAAAAACTTTTGGTGAAGCAGCAGGTGTAACAGGTATTGTATTAACTAAGCTTGATGGAACAGCTAAGGGAGGTATAATAATAGCCGTTAGTTCGGAGCTTAATATACCTGTTAAGTTTATTGGTGTGGGAGAGCAGATTGATGATTTGCAAGAGTTTAATTCAGGAGAGTTTGTGGAAGCTTTGTTTTCAGAGTAGGAGTAATTAGGAGGAGTTTTGATGAAGTTTCATACAGAGTATTTGTACTTTAATACAAAAGCAAAAAGAGAATATATTAATATTACTCATGAAGTTGAAAAGGCATTGATAAAAAGTGGAGCAAAAGAAGGAATGATACTTGTTAGTGCTGCTCATATAACAGCAGGGGTTTATATAAATGATGCTGAAGATGGAATTATTCAGGACATAGATGATATGCTTGACCGTTTAGCACCTAAAGGACCTGATTATAAGCACCATTGGACAGGTGAAGATAATGGTGATGCTCATCTTAAAAATATACTTACTGGTCATCAGGTTTTAATACCTGTTACAGATGGTAAGCTTGATTTAGGTCCATGGCAGCAGGTATATTATGCTGAATTTGATGGACAAAGAAGAAAAAAACTAATAATAAAGGTTATGGGAGAGTAGTTTATTGTTATTAGATTAAGTTGTTAAAGTGATTTAGGATAACTACAAATAACTTCCACTACTGTTTGACTACAGTCTTATTTGATGTCAAATAGGCTCCGTGATAAGTGGAAGTAATATTTTTAGTTAATCTTTATTTTTTCTACCCGGGGGTGAGGCCGTGAATGAAAAAGAACTAATAAAAAAAGCAAAATCAGGTTGTGTAGAGGCATTTGAAGAGCTTATAAGTGAAAGCCAAAAAAAAGTATTCAATATTGCTCTAAAAATGATGGGCAATTATGATGATGCAAATGAATTGGCTCAGGAAGCTTTTATTAAAGCATATAGATCTTTACACAAATTTAAGGGTGATTCACTTTTTTCGACATGGATATATAGAATTACAACAAATGTGTGTTTGGATGAGCTTAGAAAAAGAAAAAATAAAAAAGTTATTTCATTAGACCAAAGCATGGAATATAATGGAGAAGAAGTAGAGAGACAAATAGAGGATGAAGCTATAGGTCCTGAAAAACTTCTTGAAAAGAAAGAAACAAAAAAAGTGATAGAGGAAGCAATTAATTCATTATCTGTAGACTATAAGACAGTTATAGTTTTACGAGATATTCAAAACTTTAGTTATGAACAAATAGCTAAAATTACTAATTGTCCTGAAGGTACTGTCAAATCACGTTTAAATAGAGCAAGGCATGCCCTTAAAGAAATACTAAAAGGCAAGAAGGAACTTTTAGATGAGAAATTCGTCAAATAAGTATGGAAAGGAGGGGCTAATATGAAAAAATGCAGTGAAATAATGGAACTGATAGGACTTTATATTGATAATGAACTAGATGCTGACCTTAGAGCTGAATTTGACGAACATATAAAGGTATGTGAAAATTGTAAAAATGAATATACGGAGCAGTTAGAAATTGTTAAACTATGCAATTCCATTGAGGAAGAAGAATTACCAGAGGTGTTTAAAGAACAGCTCCATGAGAAATTATTAAAAGAAAAGCAAAGAAAAAACCCTCTTTTCTTTATAAAGAGAAGGAATGTAAGAATAATTTCATCTATTGCTGCTGTCATTTTAATTGCTTTTATTGCTAGGGACTTTATTATGAGAGATAACTATGAGAGTGGCATAAAGAGTGAGTCGGCCAAGTCGTTTTTTAGTCCTTCAACAAAAGGGGCGGATACAAATGATTTGTCTCTTAGAGCTACTACAGAAGCAGATAATATGAGTGGTGATGTTAGTATAGCATCAGGATATGATTTTGGTAATGAGTTAGAAGAGATTTATGGTGCTTTAGAAATAAGTGAAGGTACATCAGAAGAAAAAGAATTTGATGAGGGAACTGTTAGTATAGGTGGGATACCTGAAGATGTTGGTAATGATGAACAAGAATATTTAATTAGAGAAAATATGAGCAAGGATTTAAGAGGTGAATATAATCCGTTGATGCAAATTGAAAATATAACAGCATCAGAGCAAGATGTTGTAAGTGTATACATGAACATGAAGGTGGAAGATATTAAAAAAGTGATAGATATTGCAAATAACTATAGTATTAAGTTAGACAGTTATATTTACAATGATGCTAAAGCAAAGAATTTATACGAAAATTATAGTTTTAGTTTAAATGTTGAAAAACACAATTACAATTTGTTTATTGAAGAATTAAAGAGTCTTTTTGAAGATATTGATATTAGCAAAGTAGATGGTAAAATTTTAATAAACTTAGAATAAGTTTTGTAGAGTTAATATAAGTTTTTAATAGACTTGAAAGGTTCGGAGTTTGATGCTCCGAGCTTTTTTGTTAGAAGTCTTGGAACGAAAGTGAAAGACTTAAAAGCGAAGGGGCTCGATGCCCCAAGCTTTTATTTCCTGAGCAAAAGCTCACCAACATAGAATGAAAAGTATTTTCAGAATATAGAAGGAATTTTAAGCTAATTGTCGTATTAATAAAATATGGCATTTTCTTAGGTTTCTATTTTAAGTCTTGCAACAAAGTGAAAGACTTAAAATCGAAGTGGCTCCTTTGATTTTAAGAGTCAGAATGTTATTTATTTTACAAGTCTTAATTAACTCTAAATTCTAATAGTCAAAATAACAATTTGGTTTTCAAATAATTATTTAATTAATGTAGTATCCAAAATAACTATATTTTAAGGAGTGAAGGATATGTCAGATTTAAATTTCTATAATACAACGCCAGATGGGTTGCTAGATGTAATGGTTGAAATAAAAGATACCAGTGTTTTTAAAAAAGGAGCTATAATAAGTATAAAACACAGATCTATATTCGAACCATTTCTATCAATAATACAAAAAGTAGAAGGAAATAAAATATTTTTTAAAATTTCGGATATTTTTATAAAAAATAATGTTTTAAAGGGAGATTACTTATCATGTCATGTTATGCAAGATCATTACGAATATGTTTTTTATGGAATGATAACTGATATTGACATTAATTATCCCTGGTTTGTAGAGGTTGAATTAGAAAATATTAAAAAGTTTAAAAATAACAGAAAATCAAAAAGATATTTAGTAAACTTCCAGTCAAAAATAATTCCCCAAAATTTAAATGGTGGCATTTATGCAATAATAAAAAACATTAGTATGACAGGGGTGTCTACTATTTTTAAAGAGAATATTTCAAAAGAAAGTCTTATTAATGTTACTGTGAGTGCATCTATAAATAAGACACTGGATTTAGAGTTTATTGCAAGAGTAACAAGAGTTATAAAAAGAGAAATTTACAATGAGTATGGATTAGAGATAACTAAAATAGATGATAAAAATAAGGATATTTTAGAAAAGCTTATTTATAGCCTCGAATGTGATGAAAGCTTGTTTATAGTAGATTCTTTTAAATTATAAATATAGCATGTAATTTTTTTTGTTGTTTACTAGTGCTTTTTTTTTGTGTAAAATATCTTTGTACCTGCTTTTTTAATTAACAGTTTAAGAAAGGGGATTATAATTTTGATAATAAAAACCGTATTTGATAGGATAGAAAATGGATGTGCAATTTTACTACCAGACAACTTAAGCATTGAAATTAGTATACCTATTTCAAAATGGGACAATAATTGTTTTAAAGGCCAAAGTATATCTGTGGCAATTGATGATAATGGAGTAGTAAGCTTATTAAATGATGTTGGCTAAAGTTAAGCTAAAAGGTTAGAAAATTGAACTATCTGGCAGAAAGGAATATTATGAATAAACAAAAGTTAATGATTATTGATGGGAACAGCATATTAAACAGGGCTTTTTATGGAGTGCAGTTCCTTTCAACATCTGATGGAATATTTACAAATGCAGTCTATGGATTTATTAATATAATGAATAAGTTTTTAGAGGAGGAAAAACCTGACTATATTTGCGTAGCATTTGACCTAAAGGCTCCAACATTTAGGCATAAACAATTTGAAGGATATAAGGCAAAGAGAAAAGCTATGCCTGAAGAGCTTAGAGAACAGGTTCCTTTAATGAAAGAAGTACTTGATGCAATGAACATAAAAAGGCTTGAAATGGAAGGCTTTGAAGCAGACGACATACTAGGTTCCATTGCTTTATGTGGTGAAAAAAGAAATGTGGAAGTGGTTGTTGTTACAGGTGACAGAGATGCTCTTCAACTTGCAAGTACTTCTACTAGAGTAAAGATACCTAAAACAAAGGGTGGAAAAACTGAAACAGAAGAATATGACTATGACACCATAGTAAAAACATATGGAATAGAGCCAAAGCAGTTTATAGATGTAAAAGCTTTAATGGGAGACTCATCAGACAACATTCCAGGAGTACCTGGTATTGGAGAAAAAACAGCCTTAGAGATGATTAGAGAGTATAAAGACTTAGAAAACCTATATAATTCTATAGATAAAATAACTAAAAAAAAGGCAAAAGAGAACCTTTTAAATTATAAAGAACAGGCATTTATGAGCAGAGAACTAGCAACAATTGAAAGGAATATGCCTTTTCTTTGTGAATTTGATGAACTAAAGCATGATAAATATGACAATGAAAAATTGTTGAAGTTATTTGAAAAATTAGAATTTAATAGCTTCATAGAGAAGTTTGGACTTAGAGATAATTTACCACAAGTAGAAATTGAATTAGACATTAAAATTGTTAAAAACATAGCTGAACTTGAGTGTTTAAAGACAAAAATATTAATGTCAGGCAAATTATTTATAGGTTACCTTATTGACAGAGAAGATAAGTTTTCAAATAAGCTTGCTTCTATTGCTTTTTCAGTAGGAGATGAAGAGTCTTGGTACATTGATTTTTCTAAGAGCATAGATGAAAATGAGTTTTATAAAATATATAAAAGTATTTTTGAAGATATAAATATAAAAAAGTATGGACATGACTTGAAAAATTTAATTGTATATTTAAGAAATAGGGATATAATTTTAAAAGGTATATCTTTTGATTCTATGATAGGTGCTTATATTTTAAATCCATCAGGTGAGTCCTATTCAGTGTCAGAGGTGGTAAAGCAATACCTTAAGCTAAATGTATCATCAATTGAAGAAATAGCTGGAAAAGGGAAAAAGGCAATTCTTTATAGAGATATTCCCATTGATGATATGTCAAATGTTTTAGGCATGTATCCATATCTAATAATGAAGACAACTATAAAAATACAAGAGTTAATAGAAGAAAATGGTCAGAATAATCTTTATTACGATATAGAACTTCCACTAATTAGTGTGTTAGCTGATATGGAGTACTATGGATTTAAAGTTAATACTGAAGAACTAATAGAATTTTCAAAAAAACTTGAGAAAAAGATAAAGGTTATTACTGATAAAATATATATATTAGCTGGTGAAGAGTTTAATGTTAACTCTCCAAAACAACTAGGTGTTATTCTTTTTGAAAAACTAGAACTTCCTGTTATTAAGAAGACTAAAACAGGTTATTCAACTGATGCTGAAGTATTAGAGCAACTTTTAGACAGGCATGAAGTTATTTCAGAGTTATTAGAATACAGACAGTTAATGAAACTTAAATCTACATATGTAGAAGGTTTACTTTCAGTTATTAATACTAAAACAGGAAAAATTCATTCAAGTTTTAATCAAACTGTTACTGTTACAGGGCGAATAAGTAGTACAGAACCTAATCTGCAAAATATTCCTATAAAATTGGAAATGGGTAGAAAGATAAGAAAAGTTTTTATCCCACAGGATGAAAAACATATTCTTTTAGATGCTGACTATTCTCAGATAGAATTACGAGTTTTAGCTCACATAACAAAAGATGAAAATATGATAAGCGCATTTGAAAAAAATGAAGATATACATACATCTACTGCGTCAAAGGTTTTTGGAATTTCAAAATCTGATGTGACTTCTTTAATGCGGTCAAGAGCTAAAGCTGTAAATTTTGGAATTGTATATGGAATTGGTGATTTTAGTCTTTCTAAAGATTTAGGTATAAGTAGAAAGGAAGCGAGAAGTTATATTGACGAATATTTAGAAAAATATCCAAAAGTGAAAGAGTATATGACTAATATTATAAAACAGGGAAGAGAAGCAGGTTTTGTATCAACACTTTTTAATAGAAGAAGATACTTACCTGAAATAAAATCCCGTAACTTTAATATTAGATCTTTCGGTGAAAGAATTGCGTTAAATACGCCTATACAGGGAACAGCGGCAGATATTATTAAAATTGCAATGGTTAAGGTTCATGGTGAGTTAAGCAGGAGAAATCTTAAATCTAAGCTTATTTTGCAAGTTCATGATGAATTGATAATAGAAACAATTCGAGAAGAAAAAGATGAAGTGGAAAAGATTCTTGAAGAGAGCATGAAGAATGCAGTAAGTTTAAATGTTCCTTTATGTGTAGAAGTTAAATCTGGGGGAAATTGGTACGAGACAAAATAATGAAACGTTAAAAAAGGGTGTTTAAATATTGAGAGTAATCGGTATAACAGGTGGAATAGGAAGCGGAAAGAGTACTGTTTCTAAAATTCTTTCAGGCTTTGGGGCAAAAGTGATTGAAGCAGATGAGATAGCTAAGGGTATAATGGTAAAAGGTGAAAAGGCTTTCTCTGAAGTTGTAGATTATTTTGGTGATCAAATTTTAGATTTAAGTGGCCAGATAGATAGAAAAAAATTAGCTTCAATAGTTTTTGTTGATAAGGACAAATTAAATGCATTAAATCAAATTACTCATAAGTATGTATCCGTCAATATTTTAAAATTAATTGATAAATACAAAGATGAAAAGACAGTAGTTGTAGATGCTGCAATTCCTATTAAAAAAGGGTTTATTGATGTGTCTGATGAGATATGGGTAGTTACTGCAAATAAAGAATTGAGGATAAAAAGAGTTATGAAAAGGAGCGGTTTAACATATAGTGAGGTATTAGAAAGGATAAATTCTCAATTAGAGGATGATTATTATTTATCTATTTCAGACATAATTATATATAATGATGGAACGTATGAAGAACTAGAAAATAAAGTAATAAATATCTATAATAGGTGGTAACTTTGTGGTAGTTAATAGAAATAGGAGCAAATTAGCATTTATAATAATTATAATTCTAACTATTTTAATTACATTATTTATGGAAGAAGCTGTTAAATTGCTTTATCCATTAAAGTATAAAGAATATGTTTATAAATATTCTTCTCTTTATGAAAATTTAGATCCATATCTAGTTTTTTCTGTCATAAAAGCGGAAAGTGGATTTGATAAAGATGCAACTTCTCATAAAAATGCAAGAGGACTAATGCAGATAACAGATGATACTGCAATTTGGATAGCTAATAGAATGAATATTGATAGTTTTAAAGTGGATCAATTATATGATGCCGAAACAAATATAAGAATGGGATGTTGGTATCTAAATGACCTTATGAAGCAATTTATGTATGAAGATGGTAAGTATGTAGATAGAAATGAGGAAACAGAAAGAAAAAAGTTAGTTTTAGCCTCCTATAATGCTGGTAGAGGCAATGTAACCTCTTGGCTTGAGAATAAGAATACTAGTAGTGATGGAAGAAAATTAGATAGAATACCATTTAAAGAAACTGAAAAATACGTAGAAAAAGTAAATAAATATTATGGAATATACACGAGATTATATAAAGAGTAACATAAAAAGATATTTAAGAGGTGTTGTTATGACAAATAAAGTAATTTACACAAGAGATCTTCTTTATCCTACTGAAAATGAAAATGAGCCTGGAATAATTCATTTAAAAGTATTAGGATTGGACAAGGATGGAAGGATTCCAGTTATTATAGAAGGTAAGACCAGGCATTTTCCAGGAGACTATATCAGTTCAATTATAGATGTAATGCAAAAAGATATTTTTGATAGATTAGATATTGATGTACGTAATAAAGTTGATGTTATAATAAAAACAAATGAAAACAATAGAAATTTATATGATAACAAAAAATATGTAAAAGTAGTTCATATCAATGGAAGAGATGAG
Source organism: Acetivibrio alkalicellulosi (assembly GCA_008125075.1). Lineage (GTDB taxonomy): Bacteria > Bacillota > Clostridia > Acetivibrionales > Acetivibrionaceae > Herbivorax > Herbivorax alkalicellulosi. Next base: position 840,345 of record VLTH01000003.1, read on the forward strand.
CATAAGTATTTAGATGAAATCTAAGAGATTCTAAAGTGAAAGGGTTTGCTAAAGTTTAAAATTACTAGAAGGGGTATGGGTGCATTTAAAGTGAGTAAATGTATCTAAGGGGTAAGTTTTGAAAGATAAATATGGATATATGTTTCTTATAAACACTGTTATTTTATTTAGTACTTATGAAGTTATCAGTAAGATAATTGTTGGTAAAGTGGATCCGTTTCAGATTAATTTTTTAAGATTTTTTCTAGGTGGTGTTTTACTTTTTATTTTTGCTTTAATTAAAGGAAATTACAAAATACAAAGGAAATATATACCGGTAATTGGGCTTTTGGGTTTTTTGAATGTTGTTTTAAGTATGAATCTTCTACAATTAAGCCTTAGTACAGTTGAAGCAAAAGCATCGTTAATAGCAGTTATCTTTAGCAGTAATCCAATATTTGTAATGATATTTTCTGTTATTAAAGATAAAGAAAAATTTTATGGTTATAAAATAATTGGATTGATATGTGGAGTTTTTGGAATAGTAATTATGTCAATTAATGAACTAAGTATTGAATTAACAAGTATAGTAAGTCCTTTACTTGCATTGCTTTCTGCCATATTATATGGTTTATATACTGTAATAGGAAGGAAGATATCTTTAGAAATTGGGAGCTTAAAAATGAATTGTTACTCATTTTTGATTGGTAGTCTAATGCTCCTTCCATTTTTATTGTTATTTAAAGTTCCTGTATTTAGTATTGAATCCTCAGCTATTATACATACTCTATATCTAGCTTTCTTTGTTACTGGATTAGGATATCTGACATATTTTATTGGATTATCTATTGTGGGATCGAGCCGTGGCTCAATGGTATTTTTTCTAAAACCAGTTTTAGCAAGTATTTTTGCACTTATTTTTTTAAAAGAACAAACAAGTATAATTTTCATATCAGGAGCTGTTTTAGTTTTATTAGGAGTAATAATAATTCTTTATTGGGATGATATAAAATCTAAATTTCCAGATTGGGCAAAGAATAAATATTTAAATAAATGAAAGGTAAACAATTGACATAATTTAAAAAAAAATATAGAATAAATTCATAGAGAACTTCTAGACTACTCAAAAAGGGAAAAGTGAAGACTATGAATGATATAATTAATGAGACGATCCAAGATAAGAAGTCGAAAAGTTTTATAATTAAAAAAAACTTTATAGTATTTAGATGGATTTTGTTACTTATTGTAATTCCAGTTTTTCTTTTTGCTTCAGATGAATCTTTCATGTCCAAAGAATTTTGGATATGTTTTTCTTCTGCTGTTGTATATAATTCTCTGGTTACAAGTTTACTAGTTTTAAATAAGTCTAAATGGGCAGAACGCGCAGTAAGTATAGTTTTTTATATGGACATAGTTGTTATTTGTACTTTTTCTTATGTTTTAGGTGGAATACAATCAGACATATACTTTATCCTTTTTTTTATTATAGCATATTATGGTACAGGTCGGGATGTTTCTGATACTGTTTTTATAAGCATATTTGCATTATTAATGTACTCAATTTCTAGTATATTTTATGAAATAGGAAATTTAAGTAATTTAAACTACTTAAATCTTATTATACGTGGCATTTTTATTATTTTTGCAGCTTATGGGATTTCTGGCATAATAATTGAAGTGAAAAAATATGATGAATTGCATAAAAAAGAATTTAAGCGTGCAAGAACAGACAAATTAACAGGTCTTGCAAATAGGCACTATTTTGATCAAAAATTAGAAGAAGAGGCATTATATGCAGAGTATTCAAGAAAGCCATTAAATATATTAATGTTTGATATTGATAACTTCAAGGTTTTCAACGATAGCTATGGACATTTATGGGGCGACAAACTCCTTGCTCTATTTGGGGATATTATTATTCAAAGTATAAGAAAGACAGATATACCCGTTAGGTATGGGGGAGAAGAGTTTATTATTCTAATAAGAGATCTTGATCTTGAAATAGCTAAAAGTGTTGGTGAAAGAATACGGTGCCAATTAGAGAGACAAAACATGTATTTACAAGAAGGGGATAGCAGTAAAAAAGTTACTGTAAGTTGTGGTATAGCTCAGTTTCCAACTCATTCTAACGACATTAAAAAAGTAGTAGAATACTCAGACAAAGCTCTTTATTATGCAAAGGAAATAGGTAAAAATGTTGTTGTTTGTTATGATGAAATTGGAAAATTAGATAAAAAGGATTTTTCAAAAGCATATTAATAATGGCTAAGAAATAACATCCAATTCTCATCGTCCAAAACCCGTTAAAACATCGGGATTTTGTCCTTGAGAATATGAGGTTATTTCTAAGGCATTCCTTAGTTAACAAAGGCTACATTATAACAGGAAGTAATACTTCATATGTTAATTAATGAACAAAGGCTAATTCCCTCTGTAAACCTGAGGAATTTATGGGGTGTATTTAGTGAATGTTTATCTTCACTTAAAAAATATGCACCAGAATTTATGAAATATTACTTCCACTTATCAATATAATCTATATTTGCCTTCCAACTGCGGCGCTTACTTTTTTGAGTTCTTCCATTAACTGAGCAAACTTAGAAGGTCTCAGTGATTGAGGTCCGTCACAAAGAGCACAGTTTGGTTCTAGGTGAACTTCAATAATTAGTCCATCAGCTCCTGTAGCAATAGCTCCTTTTGATAAAGCACTTACATATTTCCATGATCCAGTTGCATGACTAGGATCAACAACTATAGGAAGGTGGGAGAGTTCTTTTACCACAGGAATAGCACTCATGTCAATTGTATTTCTTGTAGCAGTTTCAAATGTTCTAATACCTCGTTCACACAGAATAATGTCTGGATTTCCCTCTGCAATTATATATTCAGCAGCCATGAGCCATTCTTCAATTGTAGCAGATAACCCTCTTTTTAAGAGGACAGGTTTTTTATGCATACCCACTTCTTTTAAAAGTCTGAAATTTTGCATATTTCTTGCACCAATTTGAATTATATCTGCATAAGAAGCTACAAGATCAACATCTCTTGTATCAACTACTTCTGTCACTAGCTTTAAGCCTGTTACTTCTCTTGCTGATGCCATTATTTTAAGACCATCTTCTTCAAGACCTTGAAAATCATAGGGTGAAGTACGTGGCTTAAATGCTCCACCACGAAGTATATTTGCTCCTGCTTCTTTTACTCTCTTTGCAGTTTCAATATATGAAGCTTCATTTTCAATAGCGCAAGGACCAGCCATTACAGCTATTTTTTCACCTCCGATTTCTGCATTACCTACTTTAACAATTGTAGGTACTTGTTTTAGTTCACGACCAGCAAGTTTATAAGGTTTCATAATAGGAACAAGATTTTCAACTCCTGGCATGGTAGATATAGAATGAGTATCTAAAAGTCTTCTGTCTCCAATTGCACCTATTACTGTTTTGACATCACCAAATATTGGATGAGTCCTGAAGCCAAGACTGGATAGTTTTTTTTCTACATTATCAATTTGCTCTCTAGAAGCATTTGCACTCATAACAATAATCATTACAATAACCTCCACAAAAATTTATTTTTTAGATATGTCTTAGGGAACCGAACTCTTTAGTTAGAAGTCTTTTATCACGTTACAAGACTTTTAAATACAATAAAAACTCCTCATCCCTAAAATAAGGGACGAGGAGTTGTATTTCTCCACGCGGTACCACCCAAATTGGCATAAATGCCCACTTATTAATGTACAGGAAGAATATCCGATACATTCTTTCTTTTAACGGTGAAAGATCCGGTGTAACCTACTTTAGCATATTTTGCTTTTCAGTTAACAGCTCGAAGGGGAACTTCAAGTATATTCCTTTAACCAGGCTCTCACCATCCCTGATTCGCTATGTAAAGCTATATAATCTACTTTCCCTTGTCATTGCTTTTAAATATTATTAATACTTATTTTACCATGTCAAAACATATTAGTCAATACTTTTTTAAGCATAAGGCTGCATTTAGTGAATGTAAAGAAAAACAATTCCAGAAACTTAAGTTAGGCGAACATATTTTTGTTTCGCCGCATAGATACACTCATTATAATACCAATTGCTATAAAATAAGTTATCATTGCGCTTCCGCCTGCACTTACAAAAGGTAAAGGAACTCCGGTAATAGGAAGTATGGCAATATTCATACCAATATTTTGTATGAAATTAAAGGATAAAACAGCCGTTAAACCAGCTGCTAGATATGAGCCATACAAATCTTTTGAATTCCATGCAATATATATACACCTAAATAGAATAAACATAATTAATAAAATGAGTATAGTAGAACCTATAAATCCTAACTCTTCTGCTATTACTGTAAAAATAAAATCTGACTCCCTTACAGGAACTCCTTGAGAACTCTGTGATTGAGTACCATTAAATAAGCCCTGACCCCAAAGCTGACCAGATCCAACAGTCATTTTTGCACGTAAAACCTGATAACCAGTATTTAAAGGATCTAGTTCAGGATTTATAAATGTTCTTAATCTGTTTTTTTGATATTCCTTAAGAACAAACATCCATATAAGTGGAAATGCAGCTATTGCAGAGGATATAGAAACAAAAATATACTTATAAGGTAAGCCGTGTATAAAAGCTATTACAAACAAAATAAATAAAAATGTTGCAGCTGTACCTCCATCTGGTTGTCGTAAAATGAGTAAAACAGGAATCATAGTTATAATTGCAATCTTAAATATGGTACTCTTGTTTTTTTCTGTTGAATGCCTTTCAAAGTGTTTTGAAATAAGTATAACAAAAAATATTTTTGCAACCTCAGAAGGTTGAAAAGTAATACCAATTACAGGAATCATTAACCATCGAGTGCTTCCCCAATTTTCTCCTCCTTGCCCTATAAGAAGAACCAATACAAGAAGTAAAACACCAAATAAGTAGAAAAAACCTCCAAGGCTTTTTAGTAAATTATAATCAAAAAAGCTTATTAAAATACAAACTCCCATGCCTAGTACAATACTTATAATTTGTATTATAAGCATTCTAGATCCACCAGGAATATTTGAAGTTGCACTGCTTAATACAATTATACCGAATATAGAAAGTGCTATAACCGATAAAAATAATATAAAATCAAATCGCAATGAATTATTATCTTTTTTTGGCAATGAAATCATAACAACACCTTTATTTAAATAAATTAGTATTAAATGAGCAATAAATATTATTTGCAAATAGAGCTTCAATAATATCAAAATAAGCTTTAGGAATGCTGAAAATATAACTTTTACTACCACTTTTCTATAGGCTCAACGTGATACTAATTGATACTTGTAAAAAGTGGAAGTAATATTTCAATATTCCTTAAAACAACACATTATGAGTTTATCACAAAATTTTAAAATAATCCATATGAAAGATTATGAATTTTGGAATTGGCTGTATTTAGTGAATGTGAAGAAAAACATGGAAGAAACATTTTTAAGGATTTCTCGATTTCAGAATTCTTGCGCATAAAGGGACTGTATGATATAATATTATAGTAATAAGTTTTTGAAATTATTAATTTTCTTAAAATACATTTTTAGTTCTCAATTAAAGCATTTCTTATATTTTTTTATTCAATTATGAATTTGTAATAAAGCATATAGTTAATCTAAATAACAAGGAGGGTATTGTTGTGAATGGAATGCAAATTGTAGTATTTTCACTCAATGAAGAGATTTGTGGAGTAGACACATCTCAAGTTAAAGAAATTGTTCAGTATGAAAAACTTGCAAAAATGCCCAAAATGCCAAATTTTATTGATGGTATTTTTAATCTTAGAGGTATGGTTGTGCCTGTTGTGAACCTAAATGGAAGATTCAGATTAGGAAATACTGAAATTACAAAGAAGACAAAGATTATAATTATTGAAATTGAAAAAAAACTTATTGGCTTTATTGTAAATGATGTTATTGAAATATTACCACTTGCAGCTGAGAGTATTGAAAACACACCTGAAATAATTAAAAAGAGTTATAATTGTTACCTTAAATATGTTGGTAAAAAGGATGGAAAGTTAATATCTATTTTAGACCTTAGCAATATTTTAACTGATGATGAGTTTGACAAACTAGACATTCAAGATCAAGAAATGGCAGCACTATAAGACAGATTATAAGGATGTCCTAAATAAGTAAACTCGTTTAGCTAAAGCTAAACATCGAGGATTCAGATCGAGTCTTGGAATAAATAAATAACAAACACATTAAATTAAAAGCATCTATTCTTGATGGGGATTTCTGGAATAGATGCTTTTGATTTGCAAAAAGAAAAATAATATTTTAACTTTAATTGCATTGGTAGATTATATAATATATAATTTATCTTGATTTGATTTGCATGATAATATATTTATAGGGCAAAAACATATTCATATTATAGTAACATTGAGACAAAGGTTTTTATATTGGAATAAATATCTCTTTTTTCCTTAACAATAGACTAAAGGGAAAAAATAATATGTAGATGTTTAATGAGCCCTAAGTTTAGAAAGGAAAGATGTATTTAATGAAACTAGGAATTGTAGGTCTGCCAAATGTAGGTAAAAGCACTCTTTTTAATGCTATAACAAAAGCAGGAGCTGAATCTGCAAATTACCCCTTTTGCACTATTGAACCAAATGTGGGAATAGTAGCTGTTCCTGATGAGAGACTCGATAAACTGTCTGAAATGTATAAGCCTGAAAAAACAACACCTACTTCAATTGAATTTGTTGATATAGCTGGACTTGTAAAAGGTGCAAGCAAAGGTGAGGGGTTAGGAAACAAATTTTTATCTCATATAAGAGAAGTGGATGCAATTATTCATGTTGTGAGATGTTTTGAAGACGGCAATATTATACATGTTGATGGTTCAATTGGGCCTTCACGGGATATTGAAACAATTGAAATGGAGCTTATTTTAGCAGATATGGAAGTAATGGAACGAAGGGTTGACAGGACACGTAAAATGCTCAAAACTGGTGATAAAAAGTATCAAATTGAGCTTGAACTTTATGAAAAAATACTAAAGAGTCTTGAAGAGGGAAAAGCTGTAAGGTCAATGGAATTTGATATAGATACAAAAAAGCTTGTTGATCAACTGTTTCTTATCACTGCAAAGCCTGTATTGTATGCCGCAAATGTATCAGAAGATGGTATTCACAGTGAAGAGTCTAATGCTCTTCTAGATGAATTGTTTGAACATGCAAAAAAAGAAGGATCTGAAGTTATGGTTATATGTGCAAAGATTGAGGAAGAAATTGCTCAGCTTGAATTAGAGGAAAGAGATGAATTTTTGAAAGAATTAGGAGTATCTGAGTCGGGATTGGATAAGCTTATAAAGTCAAGTTACAAACTTCTTGGACTTATTAGTTTTCTTACAGCAGGGCCACAAGAAGTGAGAGCATGGACTATTGTTAAAAATACAAAGGCACCGCAAGCTGCAGGTAAGATTCATACAGATTTTGAAAGAGGTTTTATAAGAGCTGAGATAGTTGCCTATAAAGATCTTATGGAGTGCGGATCATATAATTTAGCAAAGGAAAAAGGTTTGGTAAGATCAGAAGGAAAAGAATACATTATGCAAGATGGGGATGTGACTCTTTTTAGATTTAATGTATAAATAAAGCATTTTAAATTGAAGGTTCTGCTGTTTTAAATAGTAGAACCTTCAATTTTTTACGTAAAGAGTGAACTGGTTTAGCTAAACGAGTTTATTTCATTGCTGGAAGGAATTTGCTAAGTATTTTGTATATAACAAATGCTACGCCTATGGTGTAAATAGGATGAAGGGGAAATACATATCTTGCATTTCCTTCAAGTACAAACATCATAGCATTGAAATATAAAAAGATAAGAAGAATAAAAGTTATAAAGTCAATTTTTCTATGACGTATAAATCTTATAACAGTGTATATTATAAAAATAAATAGAACAATATAAAATGGACGATATAAAAGTTTTTCAAGCTTTATGGCTCTTGAAGTCATTGGATGCCATTCATTAAGACCTGTTGTAAGAGACCACATTATATCATCAGTTTTTATCCAGTAAGAGTTGGCAATGCGAAGGAAAGCAAGTCTTATAAACTGTTTGGGGTTCTCCTTTATCCACTGGACGGCAAGTTCTTTCCCTAGGTTATGTATTGCCATTTCATCAAAGCCATCTTCAGTTCTATATTGAAGAAAGGGACTGTGGGGATATTTGTATGGATCACTCCATGAGCCGGTTGCATAGTCATTATTGTTTACATATATAACATATCCACCATTAGTTGAGAAAACTGGTTCACCTAAAACTATATAATTTCTGATAAGCCAGGGAGATACAACCATTCCAAAAAAAACACCGAATACAATCATGTATTTAAGCTTTTCCTTAAAAATCATATCTTTTTTAATAAATATAAACAGTGCAAATATTGCTGGAATAAACATACCTATAGGTCTTACTAGAGTCAGATATCCTATGAGTAGCCCAATAAAAACAGGATTGTTTTTTGTAAAGAACAAATAAATTGATAGCATTAAAATTGCTGAGAATAATACTTCAGAGCCTAAGATACTATTATAGGTAATAGCTAAAGGTGAAAGGGCAAATATTGTAAGAGTAATTATAGCCACTTTTGGGTTAAAAAACTTTAAGGCAAGTTTATATGTTAAAAACATAATTAATGTAGAAAGAGCTACATTAAAAAGTTTGCCCACTAAAAAGCTTGAACCAAAAAGATAGTAGAGTACAGCTAAAGTGCCTGGATATCCTATTGGTCTAAAAGCAGTTGGAAAACCAGGATTTCCAATATAATGAGGATAAATGCCATTTAAAAAGCCCTGTCCTTGTGAGATTTCAATTCCTTTGACATGATACCACATAAAGTCTGTATAAGGGTAGGTAGGAAAAACAAAAACCCATACAAGCCTTAAAATAACGCCTATTAACATTAACAAAAAAAAGTGATTTTTCTTTATAAAGTCTAATACTTTAGAATTCATATTATCTCCTCTCGTTTATATTGTTCTAAGACTCTACCTGTTATAAATTGAAGTTCCTCTTATATTCTTTAAGAGGAGTAGAGTCGCCATCTAAAGCTTCAGTTCACTATGTATTATCTATTCTAAGTCAGCCAGTTCTAATGTACATTTTACTTTTGTTAAATGCAGTATGTCAATAGAAATTTCTCCAAAGGGGTGTATTTAATAGTAGACACTTACGAGCAAAAAGCTAACCAATATAATATGAGCCAACAATTTAAAGGATATTTGAGGTGTTAAAGAAATTATTTAATTTGACGATATAGTAAATGTATTGTAATGATTAATAGATTTATTATTTAATTATGGAATGCTTAAAATATTATTTTTACTTTTCAAAGGAGCCTATTTAGCAACAGTGAACTCGTTTAGCTAAGCTAAACATCGAGGCTTCAGATGGAGACTCAACTCCAACTGAAGATTTATAAGAGGAACTCCACCTTATAGAAGGTGGAGTCTTGGAATAAGATAAAAAGCTCAGGCATTAAGCTCTGACCCTTTTAAGCTTTTCACTTTGCTCTAAGACTTCTAAAATAAGGCCTTTGGTAAATAGTACAGTATTTTCAGCATTTCTAAGAATAGGTGAGCTTATGAATAATCAAGTTAGGAAAAAGCTTGGAGATTTATTAATTGAAGTTGGAATGATTACTCAGGAACAGCTAGATAAGGCTTTAAAACTTCAAAAGGCAACGGGTAAGAAACTTGGTGAAATACTTATTACAGAACGTATGGTTACACAGGAAGACATTATTCAAGTATTGGAATTTCAATTAGGTATTCCTCATGTTATTCTTGAGAAATACAGAATTGATCAATCTGCATGTCTTCTTATTCCTGAAAGTATTGCAAAAAGATATGAGCTTATTCCTATTGACAGACAATCAGGAGTTTTAAAAGTTGCTATGAGTGACCCCTTAAATGTTTTTGCAATTGATGATGTAGCAATTTATTCAGGAATGGAAGTGCAGCCTGTTATTGCTACATCTGATGAAATTCTTCGGGCCATTGACAAATATTACGGAAAACAACATGCATTAGATGCAGTAGAAGAATTTAAAAAAGAAAATGAGTCAAATATAAAAATTAAGCTGGATAATATAAATCAACAGAGTAATGAAGAGGTTAATAATTCACCTGCTGTAAAACTGGTGAATTCTGTTATTGAACAGGCCATTAGAAACAGAGCCAGTGATATTCATATTGAGCCTTTCTCAAAAGACATTAAAATAAGGTACAGAACTGATGGAGAAATGTATGAGGCAATGAAAACAGAAATTGGTATTATGGGTGCCGTTGCTACAAGAATAAAAATTATTTCAGGTATGAACATAACTGAAAAAAGAGCACCACAAGATGGGAGATTTTCTGTAAAAGTTGATGGAAAAGAATATGACTTGAGGGTCTCAGTGTTGCCTACTGTCTTTGGTGAAAAAATAGTTATAAGAATTGCAGACAAAAATGCATTTGTTCTAACTAGAGATCAACTGGGTTTTTCTAGAGAAGATCAAATTAAATATGAAAATATTCTTAAAAGTCCCCATGGTATTGTTTTGGTAACGGGACCAACAGGAAGTGGGAAATCAACAACTTTATATACTGCCTTAAGTGAAATAAGCAAGCCCAATATTAATATTATAACAATTGAAGATCCAGTTGAATGTATTATTGACGGTGTCAATCATGTACAGGTTAATAATAAAACTGGTTTGTCATTTGCATCAGGCCTAAGATCAATACTTAGACAGGATCCAAATGTTATTATGCTAGGTGAAATAAGAGACTCTGAAACTGCTCAGATAGCAGTAAGAGCAGCCATAACAGGTCATTTAGTCTTAAGCACCTTACACACAAATGATGCACCGGGAACTGTTATAAGACTAATGGATATGGGAATAGAACCTTTTTTAGTTGCATCTTCTCTTGTGGGTGTTATTGCTCAAAGATTAGTTCGAAAAATATGCAATAACTGCAAAGAGAAAAGACTTGCAACGGATGAAGAATTATCACTTTTAGAAATTAATAAGCCTATTGATGTATATCAAGGAAAGGGCTGTGCAATGTGTAACAGTACAGGTTATAAGGGGAGAATTGGAATTTATGAAATTATGGTTCTTACTAAAAAACACAGAGAAATAATTAATAGGGGATGCACAGAAGAAGAGCTAAGAATAATATCACAACAAAATGGAATGAAGTCTTTAAAAGAAAATGCAAAAATTTTGATTAAAGAAGGTATTACCAGCATTGAAGAGACCCTCAAGATAATTTTTACAAATGGTAGCTAAGATTTAAGTAAAATTATTTCACATATTGAGCTTTATAGAATGATAAAGTATGAGGAGGGCAAAAATGAATTTAGAAAATCTACTTAAACGATTAGTAGAAGAAAGTGGGTCAGACCTTCATATTACAGTAGGTATTCCTCCTACAATAAGAAAAAACGGAAGACTTATAAGAGTTCATGAAAAAGATCTTTTGGCAAAAGAAACTGAAGAATATGTTAAAGAAATTGCAAATGAGAGTCAAATTAATGAGGTAATAAAAAAGGGGCACTCTGATTTTTCATTTTCATGGGAAGGAATTGGAAGATTTAGAGTAAATGTTTTTAAACAAAGAGGAACTTTTGGAGTTGCCATAAGAATGGTGAATTCAACCATTAAATCTTTGGGTGAATTGGGCCTTCCTAATGTTGTGTCTGAAATTGCCAGAAAGACCAAGGGACTTATACTAGTTACAGGACCAACAGGAAGTGGTAAGTCTACAACTTTAGCAGCCATTATTAACCAAATAAATGAAGAGAGAGATTGTCATATATTAACACTTGAAGATCCTATAGAATATCTTCACAAACATAAGAAATCATTGGTAAATCAAAGGGAGATAGGAAATGATGCTGTTTCATATTCTTCAGCCCTTAAAGCAGCACTAAGGGAAGATCCCGATGTTATACTAGTAGGTGAAATGAGAGATATTGATACAATATCTATTGCCATAACAGCGGCAGAAACAGGTCACCTTGTTTTATCAACTCTTCATACCACTGGAGCAGCAAGTACAATTGATAGAATTATAGATGTTTTTACACCACATCAGCAGCAGCAGATAAGAATTCAGCTTTCGGTTATTCTGCAGGGAGTTATATCTCAACAATTAATACCAAGGAATGACAAGACGGGAAGAATATCTGCAATTGAGATAATGATTGCAACACCTGCTATTAGAAATCTTATAAGAGAAGGGAAAACACATCAAATTGATTCTTTAATACAGACAGGTTATAAATTTGGCATGCAATCTATGGATTCTAGTCTTGTTAATCTATATAAAAATGGAATGATTGAATATAATAACCTTTTAGCATATGCATCTTCCCAAGATAATATTTTAAGATTGATGGGAGGGGCTTTAGGAGGCGGAACATTTGAACAGTTATAGTTATAAGGCAAAGACTCCAGGTGGTAATATGTCCATTGGGACTGTGAATGCATCAGATAGAAATACAGCAGCAGTTATTATAAAAAAAAGAGGTTTATATCCTGTTGAAATTAAAGAGTCAAGTGGTTTTGATAAAAACAAAAACAGAAAAAACAAAAAAGTATCCTTAAAAGATATTTCTGTTTTTTGTAAGCAGTTTCATACAATGATTGATGCTGGTGTTACCGTTATAGGAAGTCTGGACATGTTAAGAAGACAAACGGAGAATTCAAAATTGGCAGACGTAATTGAAAAAATATATGATAGTGTTCAAAAAGGAGTATCTTTATCAGAGGCTGTAAAGAAGCATGATGATGTTTTTCCATCCATTGTAATTAGTATGATGGAAATAGGTGAGATAAGTGGTAATCTTGATGTTGTATTGGACAGGCTGGCGCTATACATTGAAAAGGAAAATAAAATAAAGCAAAAGATAAAAACGGCTACTATTTATCCTAAAGTTATCGGAATTATTGCAATTGCAGTTGTAATGTTAATGTTAACATTTGTAGTACCTAGCTTTATGGGTATGTTTCAAGGATCGCAGCTGCCATTGCCAACAAGGATAATTGTAAATATTAGTAACTTGTTTAAAAACATATTTTTCATAAGTGGATTGGTTATATCTATAATAGTATTAGTTAAATTATTCAAATGGTTTAAAAAAACAATAAGGGGTAAATATTTAATAAGTAAAGTTATGCTAAATATACCTCTTGTAGGTAAGAATGTGCAAAAAATTATAGCATCAAGATTTAGCAGATCATTGAGTCTATTACTTAAGACAGGAGTTCCCATTATCCAGGCACTAGAAGTTGTTTCAAATCTTTTAGATAATGTAATTGTTGCAGATGGATTGGCAAGAGCAAAAGACGAGATTAAAAGGGGTATAGATCTTGCAGAATCCCTTGCTGCAGTTAATATTTTTCCTGTAATGGTCATTCATATGATCAGTATAGGAGAAGAAGCGGGTTCACTCGATTCTGTTGTAGAAAAGGTGGCGGATTTCTATGATGATGAGTTGGATTCTTCAATCAGCAGATTGCTTTCTATGTTAGAGCCGCTAATGATTGTAATGATAGCCTTAGTGGTGGGGGCTATTGTAATCGCTATGGTTTTACCAATTTTCTCAATGTACCAACAGATAGGATAATCATTAAAAAAACAAGGAGGTTAAAGTATGTTATTGTTTGTAAAGAAGAAAGTTAAAAGTAAGAGGGGTTTTACATTAACCGAATTGATCGTTGTAGTAGCCATTTTAGGAATTTTAGCGGCAGTTGCTACGCCGTCTTTACTAACTTATCTAGATGAAGCTAGAATTAATACAGATGAGGCAAATGCAAAAACAATAGAAAATTCAGTTTTAAGATTAAGTGCAAGAGGAACAATAAACTTGACTACAACATCTGATAACGACATAATTAATGCAGTAATTACTGAATTAGGAGAAATGCCTGATTGCAGACAATCAGATAAAGTGTTTGTATTAACAAGAGCTACCGGAAGAGTATCTATTGAAGACGATACTTTTTCACCAACACCAAATACAGATATAAAACTTAACTAGCAATATTGTTTTAGGAATGTCTCAAATATTAGTGTAAGTTATATTTTGTCATTCCTAATTAAGATACTGAGATGACGCCACACATTTCAGTATCTTACAATTTGTGTTGAGTACTCTATGATAAAAAAAGCTTTTATTTTATACAACCTTTATATATAATATAAAATATAGTATATAAAAAATACATAAGAAGAGGTTATTTACATATGGCAGAAGTTATTTATCTTTACATAAACATTGCATTAGTTGGGCTTCTAATAGGTTCATTTTTAAATGTATGCATATACAGGATACCAAAAGGTGAATCTGTAGTTAAAAGTCGGTCTCATTGTATGAAATGTGGAAATAAATTAAGTTGGCTGGATTTGTTTCCGGTATTTAGTTATTTGTTTTTAAAAGGTAAATGTAGGTATTGTAAAGCTAAGATTTCTCCTAGGTATGCACTAGTTGAGTTGTTTACTGGACTTGTGTTTGTATTGTTGTTTGCAAAATATGGTTTTTCTTCAATAGCAGACTTTATAGCTGCATCATACTTGATGTCAATATTAATAGTTGTGTTTTTTATAGATTTAGATCACTTGATTATACCTGATGAGCTTGTAATAACAGGACTTGTTGGAGGAGTAATTTTAATTATTTATAATGCATTTTATCCTTTAAACATATATGGTAACGATAGATGGTGGAGTCCTTTAGTTGGTAGTGTTGTTGGTTTTGGAATATTACTGCTGATAGGTGGTTTGGGATTTCTGATATACCGTAGTGATGAGGCTTTTGGTGGTGGTGACGTAAAAATCTTTGCACCGATAGGATTATTTCTAGGATGGCAAATGACTTTGGTAGTTATTATACTATCAGCAGTTTTAGCTAGCATTATAGGTGTTTTTCTTATAGTTATTGGGGTTAAAGACAGAAAAAGCGGTATACCATTTGGACCATTTATTGTAATAGGAACTTTTATGACATATTTATTTGGTCAAGATATTATAAACTGGTACATTGGAAGGCTAATATATTAGGAAACTTCTTAAAAACTACTTACCAGTTTCTAAGGTGTGGTGTTTTTACTTTATACAAGTTTACTAAAACTAATGAAAAATACTGATTTAAAAATCTTTAAATATTAAGAATTATGACTACTGTTTTTAAAATTCTTTTATCATTCACGCTAAGTTTTTTATTCATATTTATTAAATGCACCTGATATTTTAACAATTCAAATTATCAGCTCTTAAAAAGTACTAAAATCTAAATAAAAGAGTTGGTTAGTACTAGAGTTTTTATGTAAATCACATTAATTATTTTTTTCTATATTACCGATATTAAATATGAGGTTTTATTTTTGTATTAAACTTTATAAATTTGTTTTAAGATTGGGAGGAATAAAAATGCCACAAATAAAAAATTATATGGAAGAAGTTGTTTTTCTAGTAATTAAGGAAATACTAACTGACATTAATGTGTGCACTTGTGATAAGTGTGTTTTAGATATTGCAGCAATAGCATTAAATGATTTACAGCCTAAGTACATAGTAACTGAAAAAGGAGAGTTATATTCTCGTATAAATGCTTTAAAACAACAATTTGAAGTTGATATTATATCTGCAATAACAAAAGCAGCTGTGTTGGTAAAAAGACATCCTAGACATACTGATTGAAATTATATAAAGGTGGGTGTACTATGATTGCAATAAATAAAAGAATAGTGTCCATAGATATTGGCAATAGCAAAATAAAACTTGTACATGGACAGGTACAAAAAGAAAAAATTATTATTTATGAATATGATGTAGTAGATACACCTGAATATTCAGTGGAAGATGGTAAATTATTAAAGGTAGAAAATCTAATAAATGTAATTAAAGATGGTATTATTAAAAAAAACAAAATCAAATGCAAAAATTTAGTTCTTACTATAACAGGTACAGGTGTTATAGTAAGGGATATTCAAATTCCCAAATCCACCGAGGAGGAAATAGATAAAATACTTGAATTTGAAGTTGAACAGTATTTTCCTGTTGGCCTTGAGAATTATGTTTTAGACTATAAAGTTGTAGAACAAATTGAAAATGTAGATGGTGTATTTTATAGAGTGTTAATTGTTGCAGTGCCAAATAATCAAGTTGATGAATACATGAAAATACATAATGAACTAGGTATGGATATTGAAGCAATTGATATACCGGTAAATGCAATACAAAAGTTATTTTTTGGAGGGAATAGTCTTAATATAAAGAGTGAGAAATCAATAGACTCAAAAGAGTTTGCAGTGCTAGATTTTGGAGCGAAAACAACAGGAGTATATATTTTTTCTGATGGTAGTATGAAGTTCAATCGTATTTTGCTAAGTGGAAGCAAATTTATAGATGAAAGTATTTCAAATAATTTTAATTTAGACTTTAAAGAGAGTGAAGATCTAAAGATTAGCTCTGGAGAATTGATAGAGGATAATAATGTGGAAAGTGAAAATGAATCCAAAACGAGAATAAGCGATTTAATAAAGGGTATAATGGGGAATATGCTAAATGATGTAAATAGGTTTTTTGAGTTTTACAATTCTAGAAGAACAATGAATAAATTAAGGAAAATATACATATGTGGTGGTGGAAGTCAAATAAAGGGACTTGATAGTTTTATAAACCTATTTTTTAATATACCTGTAGAAAATATAGTGCCAATGGACAATATTATTTACAAGGGAAAGAAAACTAATGAAGATTTTAAAAGAGATTTTCCATATCTAGTTAATTGCATAGGTTCAATAGTCAGAAGCAAAAAAGAGAAGAAATTTCGTTAAATTTAGATTGTTCACATGCTAGAAGATTTAAGAGTAATTGTAAAGGATAAAGGCAATATGAAAATTGGAAATAAAGGATTTACACTAACAGAATTATTGGTTTCCCTTGCTCTATTAGGGATAATACTTCCATCTGTATCAGTAGTCTTTTATGCAGGTTATAAGAGTTATTATGACCAAAGAGATATTATAGTTGCTCAGCAGAAGGCAAAAGAAATAATGGAAATGATAATTACTGATTTAAGGGTCTATGAAAACAGTAATATCACAGTAGATCTTTCAGGCAATAAATTAGTTATTGAATTAGAAGAGGGATTAGGCAAAGATAGTATTATTTACTGGTTTAATCCAGATGAAAAAAATATATATAAAAGTAATCAACCTATAATTAATGATAATGAAGAAATTGAAATTATTAATTTTGTTGTGGAGGAAATTAGTGAATTAGGCTTTGACACAAGCTTAATTAACATAAGTATTTTTGTAAAAGCTGGTAAATCTGAAGAGGTTTATCTTAATACCAATTATAGAAGAAAAATAAAAGCTTGGGGCATTGAGCCTTAGCTTTTAAGTCTTTCACTTGGTTCGAATAATAAATTGAGTTACATTAGTAAATTTAAGGATTAAGGTGGTATTGCTGTGAAAGATTTAAATCTAGTCCCTAAAAGTTATATTGAAAAAAAGAAGAGAAAGGCCGAATGGGTGTATATTACCATAGTGGTCATAATAATGTTAGGGGTTTTTTCAGCATTTACATATCATCCCTATACAACAAAAAACAATTTGAATAAAAGTATTAAAACACTAGAAACTCAAATAAATTCAACTAGAATGTATCTCCAAATTGAAGAGGAATTTAATGTTTTAAAAAAAATATACAATGACAGAGTAGAAGAAGCTAATAAAATTTTTAACATAGGGATAAATTACATTGATGTCATTAACAGCATAGAAAGAAGCATGCCTGAAAAATTATTCATTGTTAGCTTATCAACTGAAACCAACTCAAAAGGTGATACAGTTGTCTCTTTATTAGGGATTTGTGAGAGTTATGATGATATTGCTTCATTTGTTCGGCATTTAAAAGAAGATAACCTTTTTTCAGATGTATACCTAACAACAGTAACTAGCGCTAATAACCAAAGGGGTTTTATTGCAGATGAAAATACTAAAAGTACCTATAGTTTTAATATTAATTTGCCTATAATGTCTATCAGAACAAGTATTAAAGGTTGGGAGTAATTATTGACATAATGAGGGAAGTGATAATGTGGAATCTATTGTAAAAAATAAAAGAGTTATGGTACTAGTTGTTTTAGGGATGGTTTTTGCAGTATATTATAGCACTATTTACAGAAAACAGCTAAAAGGTATTGATTTATTGAGACAGACTATAACAAGTTATAATGAAATTCTTGAGATTAATGAAGAAATAATTACAAGGGTGGAATTAATTGATGTTCATTTAAAAATAATAAATGAGAGGGTAAATGATATAAGATTAGTATTACCTCCTGAAATAAATCAAGATGAGGCACTTATTATAATACAAAATGCTGCATATAAATCAGGATTAAAAATTGATAATATTAGATTTTTTGAGATTGAAAAGTTAGAGTTTGGTGGCGATGGATTTACCCAAATAAGCAATGGAATAGAAGATTTAAGAATTATAACTAATGAGAAGATATCAAAAGCCATGGAGTTTATTGGGTTTAGAGTAAATGAAGATACTCCGTCAGAGGATGATTTTATAGATGGAGAGGGTTATTCATTGAAAACAAATGTATCTGCAAATGGTACAAGTTCTGAACTAATGAGTTTTTTAAATATAATTAATGATATTCAAAATAAAGTTGTTGTTGAAGGATTAAGAGTTGACAATAGCAATGAGAACCAGCTTTCTGCAAATTTTGATCTTGTATTTTACGGGATTACTGATAAAAATGCGGCTAAAAAAGGTAGTTACTTGAATTTATCATGGACACCTCAAAAACCAGGAGAAAAGAATAACATTTTTATGTCTTATGACGGAGCTGATAATTACTTTATAGCTGATTACGTTGATAATAATGATAGTTTTAATGTTAATAAATATGATTTTACAATGAGAGTTATACCATTTACCCAGAGTATGGGTCCACCAAGTGTGTCAATGGTTTTGAAAAGTCTTGATTTAAGTCAAGAAGGCATACCGGTTGTATATGGTGACAGTAGTGAACAGGAAAAAGTAGAGCTTTATATAGACAAAATAGATGGACAATACATGTGTAAGTTTAAAACCACTTATGAAGGTTTTCCTGGTAATGGATTTTTTGATATGGCTGTTTTTAATCCTTCTGGTAATCAACTAAGAATGCTTATAGATTCAACTACTAGAGTTTCAAATGAAGATATTTCCGGAGTAAGTATATCTATTACTAACAATTCAGATAAGACTTTTATTGTAGATGTTATAAATGATGACTTAATAAGACCAAGAGTAACTATTAACAGGATGACAGAAAACATAAGGGTTAATTACAATTAACTCTACAAAAATCTTAAGTAACCTTTTTTGATATGAGTAAAAGATGGGATGATGTGAGTGAAAAACAATAAAGGTGTAACACTTATTGAATTGGTAATTTCTTTGTCCATACTTGTTATAGTTGTTGGTCCATTTTTAGGAGTGTTTTTGTCTTCAACAAAAAATAGTGCTTTTTCTATGGAAGTATTAGACTCATCCTCCTTGTCTCAAAAAGTAATGGAGGAAATCAAATCAAGGCCTGAGTTTTTAAAAGAAGAGGCAATTTTAAAGGAATATGAAATGATTAAGCCATACAAAAAGTATTATGATCATGGAGATTATGAAGTAAAGTATAAAATTATCAAGGAAGAAGAGGAAATAAGTTCAGAAATATATGAGTTTTACTCACTAAAAGAAAAAGAATTTGATGTTGAAATTTATGTTGATACTGTCAAAGTGACAATAGATGGGTATTCTTTTCAACTAAGTGATGATCCTATTGAGTTTAACATTGAAATAAGTCAGCTTAATGGAGTATTCAGATATAATTTTTTTGACAACAATAATACAGTTAATTTATCTAAGATTATTAACCAAGAGATATTATTAAGGCCTTTAAGGATTAAAATACACTATGTAGATAATTATAATGATATTCTTGTTATAAATGCTAATATTGACAAAACCAATGAAGCTGATGAAATTCATTTTTACACAATAGATGATAGAAATAATATTTGTTTTATTAAAAATACAGGAGATAAGCCATTTTATAAATATAGCAAACTAACCACAGATTATGTTGAATATACAAATTACCTTTATAAAATTAGCGTAATAGTTGAAAAAGACAATATGATAATTGATAGATTAGTATCCTATGTAAAAAAGAATAGGTGATTTTTATGCTGTTTCAAATACTAAAATCAAGAAAAGGTTCTGCATTAGGCATTTCATTACTTTTAATTGTTGTAATGTCTCTTATGGGTATATCCTTGATGGCTTTATCTTTAAGCTCACTTGAAATGAGCATTTTTTACAGTGATGTAAATAGTGGTTATTTTCTTGCTGAAGCAGGGGTTGAAATAGTTGCAAAAAACTTAGATAAAAAAGTTGGAATCATTCAGGAGGAAGCACGAGCTAAAGCAGCCATAGAATTACAAGGATTACTAAAAGAAAATCCCATATTACTTCGTGATTCTGATGGCTCATTAATTATTGAAGAGTATGAAACACAAAGAGGATCAAAGTTAGAAAATATGTTTATGGAAGTGTATAACAATTATTTCTACGAAGGACTTAGAGATGAATTTATAAATATAGGGACTTTAGGTTACATGAAAACTTTGCTTGGTACAAGTTATGATGATGGTGTATATCCATATAGAAATGTGGAAAGTGAATCTGATAAGATTGTACTTAAAGAAGCATCTTTTAATAGTACTGAGTATACGGTGAAAATAAGGGTGCGAGGAGAGTATAACCAATATATAAAAGAAATCGAAGCCACATTTAGTCTATTGCCACGTGCTCAAAAAATCCCCTACCAACCTGTTGGTAGGGCTAGAATTAACAATCCTGTAAGACATGAAATACTTAAAAAAGCTATTGTCACAGAAAAAAACATGATTGTTTCAGGAGGGAATGTCACAATAAATGGGGACGTACTTTCTTTTGGAACTGTTCCCTTTATAAATATGCCTAATTCAAAAAGGATTGAGGATTACTTAGCTTCCTGGTATAGTTATGGAGGCATTATGGTTGGAATGTGCAGAGATGTGGCTCTTAGAAGTGAGGCGTTTGGTTTTGATAACAGTAAAACAGCAATACATTCAAGTGGATCTCTTAGTATTAATGGAAATGCATCAACTATGAGCTATATTCACACTCTATATAGCACAATAATAAACCCTTCAAAGATATCAATTACAGGAAATACTTATGCAAGATCAGTAAGATCTCAGAGATATGCAAATTATTCTCAATTAAGTTTTAACAACTTATCAACCATAGAGAACCTTCAGGTTGACTCAAACATAACGGTAGTAGACATTAATGGCAAGTACAAAGGATTTGTTGATACATGGCATGCTGTTGATGGAAGTGGAGTAAATTCTACTGATGAACAAAAGTCCAGAAGAACCAGCAGTGTTATAGTAAATGGTGATTCGGTTATAAACTTTAAGGATGAAATATATATAGGGGGAAGTACATTCTTAAAAGGCTATATAGATGAAGATGGAAACCCCTACATGACAGGTATATCAGCTTTAAAATCAACAAGGAGAATTGAAAATGCATATATGAAAGATGACATAGCCAATCCAGACAATAATATTTACTGGTATGAAAATGGACAATATGTAGATCCTTTATCAAAGGCAGCTTTTAAAAGCTATACCAATAATAATGAGTCTTTTTTACTTATGGATGGAAAAGATGAAAATCCAGGATTTTTTAGTTTAATAAATAGAGGTTTGCACTTTAAAGGAATATGGGAAAATTTATGGAAACCAGATGATGTTTTTTCATTTTATATAAATCCATTTAGTATTAATATAACAGAAAATGGCATAACGGAAGATGGAAGAATAAGGGGATACTCAAATGGTGCAATTATTGCAAATGGAAGAGTATATGATATTTTTGAATTTGAAGAAATTCATGATCCAGTTCATTTTCACTTAAACATTCAAAAACCTGCTATTGAAGAATATTTTAAAAATGTTGAAGGGCTGCTGGGAGAAAAGTTTAATTATGGCTCACCAAGATTAGACTTTGTTGTGCCTACTAAATCAATTGAAAGTTATATAGATTATAGTTTTGTTGGATCAAATAGGATAGTCCCTGATAAAATTTACATTCCCTTTGATTTAGAAAAGGGATTTATCTATTATGGAAAATCTGATGTGGAAATAAAAATGGTAGATGGCAATTGGTATATTAACTCACAAGTGTTACCTGTTATGAAAGGCATCATATATGTTGATGGTAACATTTACATAAAAGATGGTTTTGAGTTTACTGGAATTCTTATGTCGTCAAAAAACATAGTTTTTAATGGAAATGCAAATATAACTTATAATCAAAGCGTTATTGATCAACTATTGAATGCAGATGTTAATATAAATGGATTTTTTAGTCAACTTACCTATGAGATGCCTGATGATACACTTAAAAGCCAGAGAACATCAACAAAAAATATCAGCATAATAAGTTTTAGGGAAGTAAAATAAAAAGGTTTGGCTTCTTGTTTAAGGGGATGAGGGGGAATTATTTATGGGTAAAAGATATAAAACAATAATGATATTGATGTTACTTATAATTTCTCAGATTATTATGCCGCTAGATTTAAATAATTTATATTTGTTTGGTTCTACAGAAATTATAGCACAAGATGATTTTGATATGGGTACGTTAGATGGAGGGACAGGATGGAGTAATAATTGGTCAATTGATGGATTTGGTGATATTGCAAGTGACGGATATTTTAGCCCGTATTTTTGTATGAAGCTTTCAGGAAGAAATACGATAGCTCAAAGGAAAGTAAATTTGTCAGGATATAAAAATGTCACCTTATCGTACTATTGGAGTGGAACAGGTTTTCTTGGAAATGATAATACAGTATTAAGAATATTTGATGGACAGTGGCATGTAGTACATACGATAGGTAGGCGTGATACAACAGGTCAATATCTTTTTAGTAGTATTGATTTGTCATCATATAATATGATTGAAGATTTTGAAATTCAATTTATAACAGATATGAGGAGAGAAACTGGCTCCATTTTCATTGATAATATTGTAGTATCAGGAACAAAAGATAATTTAGAACCACAACCAACTTTACCTCCAAGTTATATAAAAGTTGAAATGTATAATGCTAATAAAAATGCTACAACTAATTCAATAACTCCTTATTATAAAATAACTAATATTAGCAATCAGCCTATAAATTTAGAGGATGTAAAAATAAGGTATTATTATACCGTTGATGGGGAAACACCACAAAATTATAATATTTATTGGTCATCTGCTGGAACTAATAATGTAACTGGAGAATTTGTAAAAATGCTTGATTTACATCCAATGGCTGATTATTATTTAGAATTAGGCTTTAAAGCTGGTACTGGTACCATTTCACCTGGAGAAATTGTATACATCCAATCAAGAATTCATAAGACAAATTGGTCAAATTATTCTCAATTAAATGATTATTCATTCAATTCAGATGCTAATAGCTATGAGGAGTGGATTTATGTAACAGGATATATCAATGATGTTTTAGTGTGGGGAATAGAGCCTCATGATCCAGGGGGACCTACTCCAACACCTTTCCCCGATGAAATTTTGTTTGAATTTTATAATGCAAATAGAAATACAACAACTAATACTATATATCCATATTTTAAGATTACTAATGTTGGACAAACTACAGTTAATCTTAAGGATATAACTATGAGGTATTATTATACAGTAGATGGAGAATTAATACAAAACTTTGTATGTGATTGGTCAACAGTTGGAAGAACAAATGTTATAGGTACATTTGTAAAAGTTTTGGAGTCACATCCTCAGGTTGATTATTATCTTGAAATTGGATTTTCTGAAAATGCTGGTTACCTTTCGCCGGGATCAATTGTTTATATACAATCTAGAATATATAAAATAAACTGGTCTAACTATATCCAGAGTAATGACTATTCTTTTAATAATTTAAGTACAACATATGCACAGTGGGAAAAAGTAACAGGATATTTGAATAATAAATTAATATGGGGAATTGAACCCTTTGTACCAGAACCTACACCAACTCCAACTCCTGAACCAACGCCGACTCCAATACCAACTGAGCCTCCTACCCCCATTATTGGAGAAGGTACAGGTCTTAGAGGAGAGTATTATAACAGTATAAATTTTACAGACTTAAAGAAAATAAGGATTGATCCAACCATTAATTTTGGTTGGGGTTATGAATCACCTGTTACAGGTGTTGGAAATGATGCTTTTTCAGTTAGATGGATAGGCAAAATTGCTCCAAAATATTCAGAACAGTATACTTTTTATACAGTAACAGATGGAGGAGTAAGGATTTGGATAGACAATATACTTATTATTGATAAATGGGTTTTGGGAGGAGAAAGCAGTCAATCAATATTTTTAATGGCAGGTGAAAAATATGATATTAAAATGGAATACTTTAGTTATAATGATGAGTCCATAGCAAGGCTCTCTTGGTCAAGTGATACTCAAGAAGAAGAAATAGTGCCTCAGAGTCAATTATATCCTCCTAAAATATTTACTGCAAATATGCACAATGTGAGAACAGGAGATAACCGTTTTATTATTGGTGATCTAATACCTATTAAAGCAGTAATTGATGTTTTCTGGCAGATATCAAATCCTGTTATTAGTATTGACTTGAATTTGAAGAAAAATGATGGAAGTAACACTGGATTTATAGTTGAAGCAATCAAGAAGGGAAATACTATATTAAAAGATTTTATTAAAATATATGTCAATCAGGTACAAATTGAAGAATCTGATTATACAGTATGGATTGATGAAATAGGAGAAAAAATTAATATACAAGTGCTTGAGAGTTTAGGTTATGGAGACAGAATTGAAATCAGATATGTTGTTAAAGCTACCGCAACAGAGAATGTATTTAATATTGGAATAGATAAATATTTAACTGATAATAATCTTGAAAATATTGATCTTCAAATAAAATATGAGATAAGTCAATGGATTGACAGTGGACTTGTTTTAAATCATCCATATTCTGCTCATTCGGTAGATGATGCAAATGAGAGAAATGCATTTATTGCTAATGTTATAATACAAGACCCAATTTTACTAGAATAAGCTCTAGACTAGCAACTTAAGTTTCTAGAATGTTTTTTTTCACTTTTGTTAAATAAATACACCAAATAGAATAAAGTTGTTTTAAAAACATAGTATATTAGTTATAATAGTATTGTGCCTGATTGGTACAATACTATTTTTAGGATGATTATATTGATTAGATTTGGACCTTCTGGAAATTCTGAGAGTTTTTATGAACAAGGATATAAGTCTTCTGTTGATATGCCAGCATGGCTTAATGAATTGGGGCTTAATGCCTATGAGTATCAATGCAATAGAGGAGTAAATCTTGGGAAAAGTACTGCTGAAAGAATAGGTACAGAGGCATTAAGGAATAATATTTTCTTAAGTATACATGCACCTTATTATGTGAATATGGCAAGCCCTGAAGAAGAAAAAAGAACTAAATCCAAAAGATATATTATAGAAACTCTTACAGCGGCTAAGTGGATGGGAGCAAAAAGAATAGTTGTTCATATGGGTTCTTATAGTAAAGTGGATAGAAAATGGGCAGTTGAGATAGCAAAGGAAGGCTTAGCACAAGTTATTAAAGAAGCTGACCAATTAGGACTTAATGATATTACAATTTGTCCTGAAATTTTAGGGAAAAATAATCAATTAGGTTCTTTAGAAGAAATACTCTATTTGTGCAGTAGTGATGAGAGACTTATTCCAACTGTTGACTTCGGGCATTTACATGCAAGGGGACAGGGAAGCTTAAATTCTCCAGAGGATTATGACTGTATTTTAGATGTGATAGAAAATTCTTTAGGTATTGAGAGACTTACCAATTTGCATTGTCACTTTAGTCGTGTTGAGTTTACTAAAGGTGGAGAAAAAAAACATTGGTCTATGGACGATACAATATATGGTCCAGAGTTTTCACATCTTGCACAAATAATATATAAGAGAAAAATGGAGCCTGTAATAATATGCGAATCTAGAAACAAGATGGCTGAAGATGCATTAAAAATGAAAAAAATATATGAGGAAATTAAGGGGTGTTAGTAATGAAAAAGGTGATTATTATAAATGGGCCTAACTTGAATTTATTAGGAACAAGAGAAAAGGATATATATGGAATGGAAACCCTTGAAGAAATAGCTAAAAAGGTAAATGCAGAAGCTCAAAAACACAATATCGATGTTAGTTTTATTCAAACCAACCATGAAGGAGAAATAATTGACAAGATCCATGAAGCAAAAGGTAATTTTGATGTTATAATTATAAATCCTGCAGCGTATACTCATTACAGTATAGCAATCAGAGATGCTATAAAAGCTGTTGAAATACCAACTATTGAAATTCATTTATCAAATGTACATGCAAGAGAAGAATTTAGGAGCAAGTCTGTTATAGCTCCTGTTTGTGTTGGGCAAATCAGCGGTTTTGGAAGCTTTAGTTATATATTAGCCATAAATGCAGCTGCATCAATTTGATATTAAAATTGCTGTTTGGACATTCATGAGAAAAAAGCTCGACAACATAATATGAATAGTATAATAGGAATGTGGCTACAGGTTGTACAACTTGTTTCACAATGTTTCTTCCATAGTTTTATTTACATTAATAATACGCACCTAGAAAGGGATAAATATGATTAAAAATAGACTTGATAAATTAAGATTAAAGCTAAAAGAGAAAGGTTTAGATGCTGTTCTGTTAACAAAAAGAGAGAACTATATTTATATCTCTGGTTTTACTGGTACATTTGCATATGTCTTTGTTACCCAAAATGATGCCATTTTACTGACTGATTTTCGCTATGTTAGTCAGGCAGAGAAACAAGCAGATTTATTTGAAGTTGTAGAATACAAAGGAAAGATTTTAGACAGTATAAAGGAAGTTTTACAGTCAAAGGATATTGAAAAACTGGGATTTGAAGATGATTATATTACATATAATAAGTATGAAGAAATGAAAAAAAATCTTTTAGTAAAAGAATTAATACCCTTAGGTAGTATAATTGATAATCTTAGAATTATAAAAGATGAAGATGAGATAGAAACTATAAAAAAAGCTGTTAAAATTGCAGATGATGCATTTTTTCACATACTTAATTATATAAAACCAGGTGTAAGAGAATTTGAAATTGCAGCAGAAATAGAATACTTTATGAAAAAGTCAGGTGCAAAGGGACCATCTTTTGAGACAATTGTTGCATCTGGATACCGTTCAGCTCTTCCCCATGGAACAGCGTCATTTAAAAAAATTGAAAAAAATGAAGGGGTAACGTTGGACTTTGGATGTATATATAAGGACTATTGTTCTGATATGACCAGAACAGTATTTGTTGGACAGCCAAAAGAAGAACTTTTAGATATTTATAATGTGGTTTTAAATGCTCAAAAAAGTGCATTAGAAAAAGCTGCAAAAGGTTTAAGTGGAAGGGAAATTGATTTAGTAGCAAGAGATATTATCTCAAAAAATGGGTATGGTGAAAATTTTGGACATGGATTGGGTCATGGTGTGGGGTTGGAAGTTCATGAAAAGCCCAGATTGTCTACTAAGAGTGATGATGTAATGGAAAATAACATGGTTGTAACCATTGAGCCTGGTATATATGTTAATGGTGTTGGAGGAGTCAGAATTGAAGATATTATAGTTATTAATGACAATAATCCCATTGTTTTAACTGCTTCCTCAAAAGAAATAATAGTTTTATAAAAAATGAGGATTGTTAATTTTGTCAATATAAAAAGAAAATTTTTCTTGAATTCTCTTCAAATTTAATTTAATATTAACTAGTAAAGAGTTATAATTAAATTGATAGTTAGCATCATGGCAATTATAAATAACTTTAATGAGTACCTATTAGGTATGTATGATTAAAATTTTGGAGGGATAGTTTAATGATTTCAGCCGGAGATTTTAGAAACGGTGTAACTTTTGAGTATGACGGAAACATATTTCAAGTAATTGAGTTTTTACATGTTAAGCCAGGTAAAGGTGCTGCTTTTGTAAGAACCAAACTGAAAAATATTGTTACAGGAGCTACTGTAGAGAGGACTTTTAACCCATCAGACAAAATGCCTAAAGCTCATATTGAAAGAAAGGACATGCAGTATTTATATAATGATGGAAGTCTATATTATTTTATGGATGTTGAAAATTATGAGCAGATACCTTTAGGAGAAGAAAAAATAGGTGATTCATTTAAATTTGTTAAAGAAAATGAAATTGTAAAAATCTTGTCACATAAAGGTAATGTATTTGGTATTGAACCACCTAATTTTGTTGAACTTGAAATTACAGAAACAGAGCCTGGATATAAGGGTGACACAGCTACAGGTGCTACAAAGCCAGCCATTGTTGAAACAGGAGCTACAATAAAAGTACCTTTGTTTGTTGATAAGGGTGATGTGGTAAAGATAGATACAAGAACAGGTGATTATATGGAAAGAGTGTAGTATAAAAAGTTATTAGCAAAGTGAATTTTCTTGGTATCATGTAAAATGTATGTATATGTTTTGCGTTAATATGGTTATAATATGTTAGAGTTGGATAGAATAAAACTAGCTCTTTTGGTTTTGTTCTAGATAGCAGTGTAAAGGAAGAAAGCTAAAATCAAAGGGAGTTTAATCCCTAAGGTTAAATATATTTGCTTTATATATGGGAGGTTTTTATGGGCTTTATAAAAGAAAGAGTTTCATATTTAAAAGGACTTGCAGAAGGTATAAAAATCAATGATTCAACAGATGAAGGGAAGCTTCTTAAAACAATAATAGAAGTTTTAGATGATATAGCTAATTCTGTGGAAGACATTGAAGAAATTCAGGAGCACCTAGGAGAGCAAGTGGACGATATGGATGAAGATCTTGCTCAAATTGAAAGAATACTTTATGATGAGTGTGATGATGAGGAAGATGATGATTTTATAGCAGACGTTGAATGCCCTCATTGTAATGAAACAGTTGAGTTAACTGAGGAAATGTTAGATAGTGAAGAAGATTCATTTAAGTGCTCTGCATGTGGAAAAGATATAATTGTAGAGTGGGATTGTGATTGTGGTTGCGAAGATTGTGAAGACGAAGAAAAATAGCAATTTACATCAAATTTGCTCGGTAAAAAATACAAGTGATGTTTAGTATATTCCTAGTACATGAAAAAATTCATGTGCTTTTTTTTTTGCTTTTTTTAATCATAAATTTGGACAAAACATAATACTTATTATATATAAGGTCTAACTTATAGGAGGGTTAAAAGATGATTACCAAAGACAACTGGGTTTTAAAAATGGAGGAAGTAAAACCATTTGAAAAAGAGGTATTAAATTTTTTGTGTAAAGATATAAGAGATGTCTTAAAAAAAGTAAATCCTTTAGAGTTTAATACCCTTGAAGAAATAAGATTACGATCAGGTAAACCTTTGATGTTAGAAAATATTAGAGGTAGTTTTTTTCTAAATTATGAAGGCAGGCTTACTACTAAAAAGGGGAATCTTTTTTACATAACATCCGAGCATATATTGAAAACTCTAGAACTTGTAAGTGAAAATTCAGTGTATGCTTTTATAGATGAAATAAAAAATGGCTATTTGACTTTAAAAGGAGGGCATAGAATTGGAATAACAGGAAGAGTTGTTCTAGAGGGGGACAAAATAAAAAATATTAAAGATATATCAGGACTTAATATAAGGATTTCTAAAGAGGTAACTGGATGTTCATTAAAGGCAATGAAGTATATACTAAATGGAAATAATGATATTTTTAATACCTTGATTATATCACCTCCCCAATGCGGCAAAACAACTATGCTAAGGGATATAACAAGAAATATTAGTGATGGTATGGAGGAGATCGGATTTAGGGGATTAAAGGTAGGTGTAATAGATGAAAGATCTGAAATAGCTGCTTGTTACAAAGGTGTACCACAAAATAGGGTAGGTACAAGAACGGATGTATTAGATGGGTGTCCTAAAGGCTTAGGAATGGTAATGATGCTAAGATCTATGTCTCCAGATGTAGTTGTAACAGATGAAATAGGAAGCAGAGGAGACAAAGAATCAATAATGCAGGTTTTAAATGCAGGAATAAAAATAATTTCTACTGCACATGGATACAATATCTCACAACTTAAGACAAGAAAAGAAGTATTGAGTCTTATTGAAGAGAGGGTGTTTGAAAGATATATTGTTTTAAGCGGAAAAGAAGGACCGGGAACTTTAGATGAAATAATTGATGGTAAAACAATGAATATACTTTATAGGAGGAATGAATAATGGCTGTTAAAATCTTTGGCTCATTAATTGTTCTACTATCTTGTACCTTGTTAGGTTATATCCATTCTAAAAAATGTTCAAAAAGGCCAGGCCAACTTAGAGTACTTCAAGGAATGCTTCAAATATTTGAGAATGAAATATGCTTTTTGTCAAATAAACTTATTGATGCCTTTTTAAAGATTAATAGAGGAAGTGATAATGAAGTTTCTTTATTTTTTGAATCCACTGTAGATAATCTTAAAAATAACTCAGGTTTTAGTGCATCTGAGGCATGGTCTAAATCAGTAAGGGATAATATTAAATATACTTCTTTAAACAAAGAAGATGAAGAGATCATAGTTTCATTTGGGAAAATGCTAGGAAATTCTGATCTAGAAGGTCAAATAAAAAATATCAGACTTACATTAAACCAGTTAAAAATTCAGGAACAAAAGGCTGAGGAATTTAGAAAAAAAAATGAGACCATGTATAGAAATTTAGGAATATTGGGTGGATTAGCAATAATAATTATATTGTTTTAGGAATGATGAAATATTGGTGAAAAAGAAATTTTATGAGTAAAGAGAATTTTTTTACCTGGTTAGTATTTTATAAAAAGTATATAAGGAGAACGAACATTATATGGATATAGATTTGATTTTTAGAATAGCTGCAATAGGAATCTTAGTATCTGTATTAAATGCAGTACTAAATAAATCTGGTAGAGAAGAACAGGCTATGATGACAACTCTTGCAGGACTAATTGTTGTTCTAATGATGATTATTAAGGAAATTGTCAATTTATTTGATGCAGTAAAAACCATATTTCAGTTTTAGGAGTGAATAAGAAAGTGGAAATATTTCAAATAATGGGACTGGCTATAATTTCAACTTTATTAATTATTGTTTTAAAAGTTCAAAAACCTGAAATTGCAATACAGATTAGTCTTGTTACAGGAGCAATTATTTTCTTAATGATATTAGGAAAGGTTGCTTCAGTAGTTGAACTTTTTAACACATATGCAAAACAAATTAATTTAGACATGGTTTATTTTTCAACTCTTTTAAAAATAGTAGGTATAGCCTATATTGCAGAGTTTGGTGCAGAATTATGCAGGGATGCAGGAGAAGGAGCAATTGCCTCTAAAGTTGAACTTGCCGGAAAGGTAATTATTGTAGTGATGGCTATTCCCATAGTTACATCACTTTTAGACGTTGTAATCAGCATGATGCCGTAAAAATTTACAGATGGGAAGAATTGTATATGAAAAACAAAAGATGCCTTGTACTTTTAAAAACAGTATTTTTAATTACTATTCTCTTTTGTACTTTTAATATAAGTCAGGTAAAAGCAGAAGATGAACATATCAGAAATACAATTATAGAAGAACAATCTCAAACTGGTGAGATTAGAAGTATTAAGGATAATTTGCAACGGTATAAACACAAGGATATTGAAGAAATTATACCTGGATATAATCCTCAAAATATAATAAGTGATGTAGCAAAGGGCAAATTTGAATTTAACATTATGGGTATCTTAAATGGAATTTTGATGTTTCTATTTAAAGAGATTTACTTAAACATATACATACTAGTTAGATTGATGGTTTTGGTAGTTTTGTGTGCCTTATTAAAAAACTTACAGTCCACATATTTAAGTAAAAATGTAGGAGAATTAGCGTTTTATGTATGTTACATAGCATTAGTATCAATACTCTTAGTTGGATTTAATACTGCTGTTAGTGCAGGAAGAGAAATAATTGATACAATGGTGCATTTTATGTATGCATGTATACCCGTTCTTATTGCTCTACTTATATCAACAGGAAACATAACTACTGGGGGAGTATTGCAGCCCTTGCTTATAATGATTGTACAGACTTTTGCAACAATAATAAAAAATATTTTAATACCTTTGTTAATGCTTTCAACAATTATTTCAGTAGTAGATAATATATCGGAAAAAATACAGGTAGCAAGGCTTGCGGCTTTTTTAAAAACTATAACAACATGGTCATTAGGTTTTATTCTTACAATATTTATTGCAATAGTGGCAATACAAGGATCATTAGGAGCAGTAGTTGATGGTGTGACAAGCAAAACTGCAAAATTTGCAATAGGATTGTTCATACCAGTTGCAGGGAAGTATCTTGCAGATGCTGCAGATACAGTTATTGGCTGTACATTACTTATTAAAAATGCAGTAGGGGCTTCAATTATGATTGGAATAATTGTCATATGTTTATTACCAATATTAAAAATGCTTGCCATTGTTATCCTTTACAAAATTACTGCTATTCTATTAGAACCAATAGCAGAAGCTCGCATTATTAAGTGTATAAACAACGTTGCTGATTCAATGGCTGTGCTTTTAGGAATAATTGCTTCAGTTGCATTTATGTTTCTTATTACTATTACAGCCCTTATTACTGCAGGAAATCTAAGTGCAATGGTTCGGTAGGGCTAAGATAAAGGGAGAATAAAAGATGATAGGTTTTTTAAAGGATTGGGTTTTAAATATTGTAACACTTGCTATTTTTATAATACTAATTGAAATACTAATTCCATCAGGAAAAATGAAAAAAACAGTTAACTTGTTTACCGGGCTTATTTTAGTTATTGCACTTATAAATCCCGTATTGTCAATTTTAAAAAAAGAAATAGACTTTAGTGCATTGAATATTGAAAATAATTATATGTACATTGGTGAAATTGATATAAATAGTAATAATTTAAAGGAAAGTCAAATAACTCAAATGACGAGTGTATATAGAGGAAAAGTTATATCTCAGATTGAGTCTATTGCCAAAGAGGAGGGGGTTGTAGATGCAAAAGCTGATGTAATAATTAATGAAGATTTTTATGATGAAAATTTTGGTGAAATAATGAGAGTGTATTTGTATTTGAACATGTATGAAAAAACAAAAGAAATTAAACCTATTTTAAGTGTTGAAAGAGTCAGAATTGGAAATGACAGTTTAGAAGAAGATTTAAAAGTTGAAAACCCTTACAACAATAAGATTAAAGAAAAGATAGAAAATAAAATAGGTGAAATTTTTGGAACACAAAAAGAGAATATTGTTATTTCTTTTGAAGAAAATTGAGGGGGATACTAATGGAAAAATTTAAAAAAATATTAAATCAAATTAAAAGCATGCTAACTAAAGAAAACAAAAAATTAGGAGAAAGCCTGGTTATATTAGTTATTATAGGAGTCATAATTATAATAGCAGGGGGATCACTTTTTGGAGGTAAAAAAAATCAGAAGGATACAGAGGATATATCGATGCAGCAAAAAGTAGAGACATTAGGAAATGTAAAAAATAATGATGAAAAATCAGAGCTTGAACTCAAGATGGAAGAAATATTGTCTCAAATAAGCGGGGCAGGAGAAGTAAAGGTGATGGTAACCTATACATCAGGCATAGAGATTATTCCTTTAACGGATGTTAAAAGAAGTGATAGCAATACTGATGAGCAAGATAGCGCAGGAGGAACAAGAAAATCTGTTCAAAGCAGTTTTGAGAGCAGTATTGTATATGAGGAGGTTGGAGGTGGTGTAAAAAAACCTATTATAGTAAAAGAGCTATATCCTGAGGTAAAAGGAGTTGTTGTAGTGGCTGAAGGAGCAGCGGAAGCAACTGTAAGGGAGGGGCTTTTAAATGCGGTAAGGGTTTTATTAGATATCCCTATTCATAGGATTCAAGTTTATGAAAGAGAAAAATAATTTTAACGGATTGGCCAAAAAAGATATAAATTGCGGGGAAATATAATATATATGTATAAAAAATAAAAGGGGGATTTTAAAGATGGTGTTTCAAAGAAAGCAGATAGTAGTTTTATCTTTAATTTTAATGATAGTAGTTGCAGGTTATTTACAGTACAGTTATAACAAGAGCAGTATGTCTGTTAATGATTGGGATGAGGTAGCAATTGGAGATTCCTATGAAAATGTAACAATAGAAGACAATGATGATGATAATACAAGGCTTGGAGAAGCAGTATTTGTTGACAGAACACTTATGGATGATGATTACTTTGATGCAAAAAAAGATGAAGATGAGAATAAAAGTGATGAAAAGGCTCTATTAGCATCTAAAGAAGCAAATGATTTTTTTGCTCAGGCCAAAATAAACAGAGAAATAACCAGAAGCAGGGATAAGGATGCACTAAAAGAAATTGAAGTAGATGAAACTGCAAGTGAAGATTTAAGAAGCAGTGCTAGTGAGTTGATGATGAAGATAATGAGTAATTCTGATAAGGAAATGAGAATTGAAACGTTAATAAAGGAACGAGGATTTAGTGATGCTGTAGTTTTGTTTGCAAGTGATGGAAGTGTTGATGTTATAGTTAAGACTCCAAGTCTTTCTGCTGTTCAGGTGGCACAAATTTCCGATATTGTTTCAAGACATGCTGAGATAGAAATAAGAAACATTCATGTGAAACATAAATATTAAAAGATATATATTTATTTTAAAAACATTACTAAATTATTTCCTTTATGTTGATATCAGATTTTTGAAGTGTTATAATTACTTATAGAAAAATTCAAAGTAAAATAAAGGGTTTTTCTGATTTTTGGGTCCTGTTTGTAGCAAAGGAGGAATTCCAACATGGAAGAAGTAGAACAGAACAGTTTAAATGATGTAGGTGAAGTTAAAATATCGGAAGAAGTAGTAGCCATAATAGCAGGAGTCGCAGCAATGGACGTTCCAGGTGTAGCAGGTATGAGCGGAGGAATTGCTGGTGGAATTGCAGAGATGCTCGGCAGAAAAAATTTATCTAAAGGCGTAAAAGTTGAGGTGGGGGATAAAGAGGCTGCTATTGATTTATATATTATAGTGGAATACGGTTGTAGAATACCTGATGTATCCTGGGAGATACAGGAAAAGGTTAAAAATTCCGTTGAAACAATGACAGGGCTTAGTGTTATTGAAGTAAATATTCACATACAGGGAGTCAATATTGAAAAGGAATACAAAACGGAACCTACTGATGATATTGTGAGGGTAAAATAGGGTGTTTAATCTTTCATAACAGGGTTAGATCCTTGAGTTTATGTTTTTTATAAAAACAGTAGTATATCTTAGATATATACTGGAAAAAATAAATTAATAAACCTTCAGGGTTTATTTTTTTTACAAAATAAAATATAATGTAAGTATACCTTGTAAAAATAAAAGACACAAGATAAAATAAAGGGGTGGTACTGGGCATATGAATATAATTTTCAGGACTTTGCTGGCTTTTTATGCTTTTTGCCTTACGGTTATTTCTCTTATTTTGATGATTGTTACACTGAATGTGGATATATTTAACAAAACATCGACTTATTTAGTTGATAATATTTTAGAGAATCCTTCGTCAACGATTCTACTGTTTATTGTTGAACTAATATTCTTTGGATTAAGTTTAATGTTTCTGCTTTCAGGAGTAAAGAGTGACAAGAATAAGAAAGCAATAAGTAAGTTTAATAATACAGGAGAAATAAAAATATCACTAAATACTATTGAAAACATAGCTCTTGCTACTGCAAGAAAGCTTAACGGAGTCAGGGATACCAAAGCCCATGTTAGAAAAATGGGTGATAATGTTTCAGTACATATTAAAACCATAGTAATGCCGGATGTTAACATTCCTGCTCTTTTAGAGGATGTGCAGAGGAAGGTGAAAAAATCCATTGAGGAAACCTCAGGTATTATGGTAAATGATATAAAGGTATCTGTAGATAATATATATACAGGATATAAGTCGAGAGTTGAATAATGGAGGCATGCATGGTGAATAAAGAAAAGATTTTAAGCTTTTATCGTTCACACTTTGGTGAAGTTAATGGTGCCCTTGCTGGTTTGATAATTTCAGTTATCATATTGCTTATTGGTTTTTTTAAAACATTGTTTATTGTAATATGTGTTTTAGTGGGCTATTATATTGGGAAAAAGATTTCCGATGACAAGGAATATATTAAAAACTTTTTGGACAGAATATTGCCCCCAGGTACATATAGATGACATTTGACTTGCTGATTTTTATAGCTAAAAAAGGGAGGCTTTTGTCTAACCCTTTTTAAACTAAAAATAGTTAATTAAAATTGAGATATTGAAGTAGAGTTGGGGAGGTATTACTAAATGGGAAGAAGGGCATCAAGGGAAGTAGTTATGAAGCTTTTGTATCAGCTTGAGATTCAAAAGGATTCAAGAGAAGAGCAGATTGAGCACACTTTAACACAACATGATTTCACAAAAAAGGACAAGGATTATATTCATGATGTAATAGATGGTGTGTTTAAAAATAAGGAATATATAGACAATGTAATTGAGAAGTATTCCAAAGGATGGAAAATATCCAGGATTTCAAAAGTGGACTTGTCTATTTTGCGTATTGGTGTTTACGAAATTAACTTTAGAAAAGACATCCCATTTAATGTATCAATAAATGAAGCTGTTGAACTTGCAAAAAACTATAGTGGTTCAGAAAGCAGTGCATTTGTAAATGGAATACTTGGTAAAATAGCTAAGATAAGATTATTGCCTTTAGAAGGTAATAAAGAGTGAGAAATTTTAAACAAGGTGAAAATATGTATAAATTACAATCCCAAATGGATGATAAGGTGCTAACGGTTTCAACAATTAACAGATACATCAAAGATATAATATCAAGGGATTTTATTCTTTCTAATCTTTGGATAAGAGGTGAGATATCTAATTTTAAGTATCACTCTTCAGGGCACATGTACTTTACTCTCAAAGATGAAAATAGTTTGATAAAATGTGTAATGTTTAAAACTAATAATTCATGTCTTAAATTTACACCTCAAAACGGTATGAAGGTTATTATAAAAGGATATGTGTCCATATTTGAAAGAGATGGACAATACCAACTTTATGCAGAAGAAATGCAAAATGATGGTACAGGTAATTTACATATTGCATTTGAACAACTTAAGAAAAAACTATATAATGAAGGTCTTTTTGATGAAAGGTATAAAAAGAAAATTCCTTATCTTCCTGCTACCATTGGTGTTGTTACTTCTGCAACTGGTTCTGTAATTAAAGATATAATAAATGTCTTAGAAAGAAGGTTTTATAATACAAGGCTAAAGATATATCCTGTAAGGGTGCAAGGAGAAGGTTCTGAAAAAGAGATTAGTTATGGGATCAGAAAGCTTAATGAGTTAAAACTTGTAGATGTTATAATAGTTGCAAGAGGTGGAGGCTCTTTAGAAGAATTATGGTCATTTAATACTGAAGAGGTTGCTCGGAGTATCTTTGATTCTAGTATTCCTGTTATTTCAGCTATAGGACATGAGACTGATTACACCATAGCAGATTTCGTAGCAGATTTAAGAGCGCCTACTCCATCGGCAGCAGCTGAAATCGTTATTCCAGAAAGGCTACTTATTAAAAATAGAATAAACGAATTAAATGTTCGACTGGTTAATTCACTTCGTGGTAATCTGACAATAAAGAGGGAAAGGCTTTATAAAATCCTAAATTCTAAGGTGTTTAGGCAGCCTTATGACAGAATATACCAGGAGAGAATGAAGATTGATTTGTTAAATAGGGATATAAAAAAGGCAGTTTTATATAAGAATGAAAGAGCATTAGAAAAACTTAAGTTTTATATTGGTAAACTTGATGCTTTAAGTCCTCTTTCTGTTTTGTCAAAAGGATATGGAGTTATTAGAACAAAAGAAAAAGGAGTTTTAATAAAATCAATCAATGATGTTGGTATTGGCGAGGAAGTAGAAATTGGTTTAAAGGATGGAACAATTAATTGTTCAGTTACTTCTAAATATTGAGATGACTTATATTTTAGGAATGTTGAAAATCTAACTTTACAAATATTTGAGATATTCCTTATATAAAGGACTTGTGAAATTTTAGTATTAAAAAAGAGGGGCAGGTAAAGTATGGCTAATGAAAAAAAGTCTTTTGAAAATTCTATGAATGAACTTGAGAAAATTGTTGAGAATCTAGAAAGAGGAGAAATGCCATTAGATAGTTCTATAGATATGTTTCAAAAGGGGATTGAACTTTCAAAAAATTTAAGTAAAATGTTAGATGACATGGAAAAAAGAATTTCAATTCTGATAGAAGACGAAAAAGGTTGTATTAGGGAAGAGGAATTTAATCTTTGATGTTATGGAATGTTTAAAATAGTAGTGGAAGTTATATTTTTATCATTCCTATGTATTATGCACATGTCTTTTTTAATATTATAGACAGGCATATGCTTAGGAGACACTAATTTGAATTTATTATTTTGTCGATATTTTGTTTATTAGGGTATCAGCTTTTAATGTGGAGGAATATAAGTGGATTTAGTAAACGGCATATTATCAAATAAAACAATTACTGTACCAGTATTTGCCTGGTTTATAGCTCAATTAATAAAGGTATTTAATGTTATTTTAGTTGAGAAAAAATTAGACTTTACCAAGTTTATCAGTTCTGGTGGGATGCCAAGTGCACATTCTTCTTTTATTGTGTGCCTTTCTTCTGTCGTGGGAAAAACTAGAGGAGTAGAAAGTGTTGAGTTTGGAATAACATTGGCAGTTGCATTTATAGTTATGTATGATGCTGCTGGTGTAAGGCGGGCAGCTGGTAAACAGGCAAAGGTTTTAAACCAGTTGATTTTTTCAACTGACAAAAAGGCTCATTTAGATGAAAAACTAAAGGAGCTTTTAGGACATTCTCCTTTTGAAGTTTTTATGGGAGCCTTATTAGGTATTGTTTTAGGCGTTGGGCTGGGATAGAATAATATATATAGAATGTTATAGAATACAATTGAATAATGGAACAATAAGGAGGCTTTCGGCAAGTTGCAGCTTTTGATTTTATGTGATATAATTTAAGACCGAAATATAAAAAAATTGCTAATGAAACAGGATGGAGCAGTATTCTAGTCAGTACTGCCGGTTCTAAAGACGGGCCTAAAAATCCGTTTAAGGGCACATCGATGAAGTTCCTGGTGTCGGCTTGTTACGCCCAGTAGTGGGCTGGTGCTGGGAGTTAAGGTTTAGGGGCGATCTGCAATGGCATGCGGGCGTTGACCCCTCTACCGTGGAGACCCTATTTCGTGGAAGACAATGACATTAGTGTAAAGCTAGTCATATGCCATTTAAGCTACTACGGGTAGGGAGTAAACCTGTTATGCGGTACAGTAAGTGCTGTGAACAGTGTAGCCTGCCTTGAGTGGTGTTGGTGGATAATGGTCAGGTGTAGAAGTATTGGCCGATACATATACACTATAGCAGTTTGAAACCAACATTGCAAAAGAGGCTAGGAATCGGTTAGACTGCTGGGGAAAACCCCTAGACTGTTCTGATAAGAGATATGTTGGGGATTGAAGTGTGGACTAAGTGGTAATCAGGCCCCATAATTGGTGACAATATGGCTGTGGGCTTAAAGGGAAACCGCTGATTTGGCGACATTTCAGTGGCTACAGTGGAAATCAAGCCTGACCTAAGCCGCAAAATTTACTCAACATATTTCCATCCTGTATTATACATAAATTTTATTCTCTTTAGGAGGAGATCACTTAAGTGGATGAAAGCAAACGACATCCAATGCACGACAGAAAAGTTAAATTTAAGACAAATTCGATAGGTTCTAAGAAGTCAAATAGACAATGGGTTGTAATTATAACCATAATGGCCTTTTTTCTATCTTCAGGACTATCGATAGTTTCATCAAATGTATTAGAAAATGTTGGATGGATTACTTCGTTTTTAATCGTACTGATAATAATAATAATAGGAATAGTGTTTGACACAATAGGAATTGCAGTAACGGCAGCAGATGAATCACCATTTCACTCTATGGCATCAAGAAAACTATATGGAGCAAAGCAGGCTATTAAGCTCATTAGAAATGCAAATAGAGTATCTAGTGTATGTAATGATGTAATTGGCGATATATGTGGAGTTATTAGTGGTACAGCAAGTGCTTTTATTATAGTTAAAGTATCTCAAACAGCAAGTTTGAGTTTAGCAACAATTATAGGATTAATTCTAACAGGTATAGTAGCTTCTCTTACAATAGGAGGAAAGGCAATAGGAAAAACTATTGCACTAAGAAATAGTAACTATATAGTTTATAAAGTAAGTGTTGTTATTAGTTTTTTGTTATATCAACGGCGGGTAAAGCCAAAGCAGTAATATTCGCTGTTAGTAATATAAATAATTAAATTCTGAAAGTGAGATGAAAGCCATTTGCGGAATATATTAGATCAGGTGAATTCTCCTGATGACATAAAAGAACTTAATATTGAGCAAATAGACGAACTGGCCTCTGATATAAGATATTTTCTTATTGAGAAGGTATCAAAAACAGGTGGGCATTTAGCATCAAATCTTGGTGTTGTCGAACTTACATTAGCTCTTCATAGAGTATTTAATACCCCTGAAGATAAAATCATATGGGACGTAGGGCATCAATCCTACGTACACAAAATTATTACAGGACGAAAAAATATGTTTGACAACATGAGAAAACTTGGTGGTTTATCGGGATTTCCAAAAGTTAATGAAAGTGATCATGATTGCTTTAATACAGGGCATAGTAGTACATCTATATCAGCTGCATTAGGCATTGCAAAAGCACGAGATATCAAGAAAGAAAAGCATTCGGTAATAGCTGTTATAGGAGATGGAGCATTAACTGGAGGTATGGCTTTTGAAGCTTTAAATGATGCTGGTAGATCCCCTAATAATCTTATTGTTATTTTAAATGACAACAAGATGTCTATTTCGGAAAATGTTGGAGGGCTTTCTCATTATTTGAATAAAATTAGGACAGAGCCTTTTTACTATAAAGTAAAAGAAGATATTGATATTATATTAAATAAAATACCTGCAATTGGTAAAAGCGCAGTTAAAGCTCTCGATAGAGTTAAAGGATCAATAAAATATATGATAATGCCAGGTATTATATTTGAAGAGTTAGGTTTTAAGTATATTGGCCCAATAGATGGCCATGATATGTCAGAGCTTGAGACAGTTCTTACAAGAGCAAAAAAGTTAAAAGGTCCTGTGTTAGTACATGTATATACTCAAAAAGGAAAAGGATATACTCATGCCGAGGAAAAGCCACATTTGTTTCATGGTATTTCACCTTTTGAAATTGAATCAGGTGAAGTTATTGTAAATAGCGGACCGGGTTATTCGGAGATTTTTGGCAGAGAATTGTTAAAAATAGCAAAAAAAGACAAAAGAGTTGTTGCAATTACAGCAGCTATGCCTCAAGGTACAGGATTAGACAAGTTTTCTCAAAAATACCCAGAAAGATTTTTTGATGTAGGCATAGCAGAACAACATGCAGTTACATTTGCGGCAGGACTTGCACAAAATGATATGGTTCCTGTTGTAGCAATATACTCATCTTTTTTACAACGTGCATATGATCAGATATTACATGATGTGGCTCTTCAGAAGCTTCATGTTGTTTTTGCAATAGATCGAGCAGGAATAGTAGGGGAAGATGGTGAAACACATCAGGGTATATATGATATATCTTATTTAAGACATATACCTAATTTAGCAATTATGGCTCCTTGTGACTATAATGAATTTAAGAAAATGCTAGAGTATGCTGTAATAGAGCATGATGGGCCAATTGCAGTGAGATATCCTCGAGGAAAAGGGCAGGATAAGATTTTTAATACTCCTGATATTAAGCTTGGACAGTCTATACTTCTTCGTGAGGGCTCAGATATAACTATTGTAGCAGTAGGAAATAAAGTGGAAACAGCTTTGCAGGTTGCTGATGCTCTTGAGAAAATTGATTTATCAGCTGAGGTTATATACTCTAGATTTATTAAACCTATTGATCCAAAGATTATACTGAATTCGGCTGTTAAAACAAGAAGACTTATAACCATTGAGGACAATGTAATTCAAGGTGGCTTTGGGAGCAAAGTACTTGAGATGATTAACCAAAAAGGAATAAACATTAAGACCAGAATTTTTGGCTACCCAGATGAATTAATATTTCACGG
Source organism: Acetivibrio alkalicellulosi (assembly GCA_008125075.1). Taxonomy (GTDB): domain Bacteria; phylum Bacillota; class Clostridia; order Acetivibrionales; family Acetivibrionaceae; genus Herbivorax; species Herbivorax alkalicellulosi. The sequence continues at coordinate 882,786 of VLTH01000003.1, forward strand.
TTCAAATAACGAACTTAAGGAGATATTCAGGTTAGATCCCCAGTCTATATTTCATGATGTGCTAAAGATACTAAACAAAGTAATGGTGTAAAGCAAATTTGGAGGTAAAGCTTTTTGAAAAAAGAACGACTGGATGTGTTACTTGTACAAAAAGGATATTTTGAAAGCCGGGAAAAGGCAAAAGGTTCTATAATGGCAGGTGTTGTCTTTGTAAATGACAATAAAGAAGACAAACCTGGTACAAAAGTTGATATAGATTCATCAATTGTTATTAAGGAAAATATTCATTCTTATGTAAGCAGAGGTGGTCTTAAACTAGAAAAAGCAATAAAGGTTTTTGGAATTGATCTAAATAATAAAACAACCATTGATATTGGAGCATCTACAGGTGGTTTTACAGACTGTATGCTTCAAAATGGTGCAACTAAGGTTTATGCAATTGATGTTGGATATGGGCAACTTGCCTGGCAACTAAGACAGGATAGCCGTGTTGTATGTATGGAAAGAACAAATATTAGATATGTTGAACCAGGACAATTGGAAACTCTGGCGGATTTTGCTTCGATAGATGTATCATTCATTTCTTTAAAAAAAGTAATTCCTCAAGCTATTAAATTAATAAATGACCAAGGTGAGCTAGTATGTCTTATAAAACCTCAATTTGAAGCTGGAAAAGATAAAGTTGGTAAAAATGGAGTGGTTAGAGACAAAAGTGCGCATAAAGAGGTTGTGGAGGATATTTTAGCATTTGCTGTAGATATTGGTCTTAAAGTAAAAGGTGTAGATTACTCACCTATAAAGGGGCCAGAAGGTAATATTGAATACCTTGTATACCTTTCTAAAACAGAAGGTGAATTAATTGTAGATGTTTCTCATGTAATAGATGAATCCCATATGTAACTAAAGCTAAAGATGGGGAGATTTTACTCTATCTGAAAGTTATAAGAGCAACTTTACCTTATAGTAGGTGAAGTGCTTTTTTTATATAAAAAGAAGACTACTCATAGTAAAAGATCGCAATGATAATATCATAATGGTGTTATCATTATCTTGTCATATAAATCTAAAATCTTATTAATGTATTTAAAAAATGTCGTAAAACATTAACTTAGTCGTATCTTAAATTTGATGGGATATTTCTTTGTTATGTTTACTTTTTTAATATGCTAATTTAATGAAAAAAATTTATAAAGACAAGAAAATAACTTTATAAATTTTTTTAATAAACAAGAAATAATTTATTAAAGGGAGGAAAAATTATGTACTTAAAAAACAGAATGCTTAGTACCGGTATAATGAAAAAGATGTCGGTAATTATTGCATGTTTAATGTGCTTTACACTCTTGTTTGCTATAGAGGTACAAGCACAAACTGTCACTAGAAATTCGATTGGTACCCATGGAGGATATGACTATGAGTTTTGGGTTGACAGTGGAAATGGAACTATGATACTAAAAGATGGTGGTGCATTTGAATGTCAGTGGAGTAATATCAACAATATATTATTCCGAAAAGGGAGAAAATTCAATGAGACTCAGACACACCAGCAAGTTGGAAATATATCAATACAATATGGGGTTGACTATAACCCAAGTGGAAATTCCTATTTGTGTGTTTATGGTTGGACAGTTGATCCCCTTGTAGAATATTACATTGTGGACAGTTGGGGTAGTTGGAGACCTCCTGGATCAACGTCAAAGGGGCAAATTACTGTTGATGGAGGTACATATGACATATATGAAACTACAAGAACTCAACAACCTTCTATCAAAGGTACTGCAACTTTCCAGCAATACTGGAGTGTACGTACTCAAAAGAAAACCAGCGGAACAATGTCTGTAAGTCAGCACTTTGCAGCCTGGGAGCGTATGGGAATGCGAATGGGTAAAATGTATGAAGTTGCTCTTACAATAGAGGGATATCAAAGTAGTGGAAGAGCTGATGTACATACTAATATACTTACAGTTGGTGGAACACCAACTACTCCAACTACACCAACAAATCCAACTCCAACGCCAACACAGGGACCAACAGGGCCAGCTACAAGAAGTGCCTTTGATAGGATAGAAGCAGAGGAGTACAACAGTATAAATGGTTCGAATATAGAGGTTATAGGGACAGCTAATGGTGGAAGTGGATTAGGATATATTGAAAATGGATATAGCGTAACATATAGTGGTATAAATTTTGGTACTGGAGCAACGAGATTTACTGCAAATGTTGCAACAAATGCAGATACTCCAACCAATATTGAAGTAAGATTAAATAGTGCAACTGGAACTCGTTTAGGTACTTTATCAGTACCTTCAACTGGAGGATGGAATGAGTATACTCAGCTTTCTACAAATATTTCTTCAGTTACAGGTTCAAACAACATAGTATTAGTTTTTTCTGGACCTGTAAATATTGATTGGTTTACTTTTTCAGCAGGAGGAGGACCGACGCAGGCACCGCCAACACAGACACCGCCAACACAGGCACCGCCAACACAAGCACCAATAGTAAAGTATGGTGACATAAATGGTGATGGAGCTATAGACTCGAGTGACTATATTTTACTAAGAAGATATATACTTCAAGTTGCAACTTCATTGCAAAATAGGGCTGCCGCTGATTTGAACGGTGATGGAAACATTGATTCGTCTGATGTTATTCTTCTTAGAAGATATATATTACAAATCATTGACAGGTTTCCAGTTGAAAGCATAGTTACACCACCACCGACAACACCACCACCGACAACACCACCACCGACAACACCATCACCGACGCAAACACCACCAGCTACAGGAGGGGTTGAAACATCTGTATCTACTGCAAACATACACGTACCATCGTTTCAATCCCTACAAAATAATACCAGGTTACCTGATCCATTTAAATTCTTAAATGGAACAACTATGACAAGTAGAGATCAGTGGCCACAGCGTCGTGCAGAAATAAGTGCATTGGCACAAGCCTATATTTATGGAACAAAGCCACCTAAGCCATCATCAGTAACGGGTTCATTTAGTAATAACAGGATTACTGTTACATGTAGCGAAAGTGGAAGAACCATATCCTTTAATTGCACAATTCAGTATCCAACTACTGGTAGCGCTCCTTATCCAGCAATGATAGGAGTTGGTATGAATACACTTAACACAAGAGAAATACTTAACTTAGGTGTTGCTTTAATTACTTTCCCTTGTGAAGAATTAGCACAGCAAAATGGTATGCAGACAAGAGGAAGAGGTAAGTTTTATGACTTATATGGAAGTAATCACTCAGCAGGCGCTCTAATGGCATGGGCATGGGGCGTAAGCCGTCTGATTGATGCCATTGAAGTAACTCCAGAAGCAAGAATTGATCCTACAAGAATAGGGGTAACTGGTGGTTCACGCCTTGGCAAGGGTGCACTCACTGTTGGTGCTTTTGATGAGAGAATTGCACTTACTATACCACAAGAGTCAGGTAGTGGCGGAACAGCTAGCTGGCGTGTTGCTGAAGCACAGAGGTCTGCGGGACAAAATGTACAGACTTTATCACATATAATTGGAGAGCAACCCTGGCTTTCTAGATCACTTGATCAGTTTGTTAACAATACAAATAGACTTCCAGTTGACCAACATTCAATATTAGCAATGTGTGCTCCTAGAGGACTGCTTGTAATTGAAAACACTTCAATGGAATGGTTAGGCAATGTGAGTTGTTATACTTCTGCACAAGCTGCACGTATAGTATACGAATCTCTTGGGGTAAGAGATAATATGGGATTCTCACAGGTAGGCGGTCATAATCATCTAGCTTTCCCAGCGTCACAGCAACCAGAAGTAACAGCATTTATAAGAAAATTCTTACTTGGAGACAATAGTGCAAACACTAATGTTAATAAAACAGACGGTAATTTTACTTTTGATAGAGCAAGATGGATTGATTGGACTATTCCAACATTAAGATAAATCTATTATCAAATTTAAGCTGGTACAAGGTCATTTGACTTTGTTCCAGCTTTTTTGATTTTCTACACTAAGAGGAGATTTTTGTATAAACTGACCAAAATAAATTAAGATATGGTATTAATTTTTGTTAATAATGACAATTTACAATAAATAAAAACAAAGATATAATGGAAAAGATTATACTTTTATGTTAAATAACAATTAATTAGGGGGAAACAATAATGTTAAAATTTAAAAAACTAATTTCTATCGTTTTAGTAATTGCCTTTCTTTTTACCACAACTGATTTTGTAGGTTTTGCCAATGAATTTTCAGCACAAAAAACAGAAAATGAAGTTGTACAAGCACAATCTGTTATGTCACAGGCACAGCCAGCACCTTTAAATAACACAAGTGGTAATACGACATTAGATCAAAATATTACAATTGAGCCAAATTCAAATATGTACTATAGCAGTAATGTAGTTTTAAATGGTAACCTTACTATTAGGCAAGGTGCACGACTTGAGATTAATGGAGACCTAACAATTGATGGTGGTAATATAACCATTAGTGAAGATAATGTTGTACTTGTTGTAAAGGGTAAATTATCTATTTTAGAAAACGGGCAAGCTAGAGTATCTGGTAAAAGTACTATAGAAGTATATAAAGATATAGAGCAAAAGGGAAAAGATATAAATAATATACATATTGGAGATGATAGTACAGTAATATTAAAGGGTAGTACTCAGCAGACTATCTTTTTTGAAAATCCACTCAAGATGGGAATATTGATAAATGAAAACACATCAGGAGAGCCCCTTATATTTAAAAACAGTCTTAACTTTGAAAAATATTTTGACAATGGACATGGCATTACAGGATTTATAGGAGATGAAAGAGCGGTAACTATTAGCAGAAGAATAAACCTTTTTAGATATTCAGGTGAAGGTGCATGGATGAATAAGGAGCTTGTTATCCATGGTAATTTATATATAAAAGAATCTGTTGACGTAAATATAACAGAAACGGAAACAGATAGAGTGACCCTTAGAGTAAAGGGTGACTATATTCAAGAAAAGGGACAATTTAAAACATTTGGTCAAAGAATGATAGTTGAAGGTAACTTTGTTCAAAAAAGTGGACAATTCTTTGTAATGGGCAATCGGACTTTACTTGAAGTTAAAGGAAATATGGACATTTCGGGAGACTCTCTTTTTAGAATGGGTGATATTGGATGCCATGTAATAGTTGACGGTAATTTTACAATGAGAAGCACTAGAAGCCATGCTGGTCAGCTTACAGCTGGTACTTTGGAAATAAAGGGTGATTTTCTTCAAGATTGTGACCCAGATGTTGTAGATTATCCAGGAAGCACATGGGGCAGATTAGCTCCACAGGCATTAAACTTTTGTGTAATTGATAAAGACCATGAATTACTTGAAAATCAAATACATCAACACAGAGTGGTTTTAAATGGAGAAGGTAAACAGACAGTTACATTTAAGACTGCCACACGTATTAATAGTGACAAAAGTCTTGATCTTAGAATGTCACAGTTTTCTATATTAGTAATTACAAAACCCTTTAACACATACAATTTTACAAATGATTTGAGCAGAGAAAGAATCTATGAAAAGCTTGAGGATCTTTCTTTTGACAAAGATAATGATAGTCCATATAAGCTTAGAAGAAATCTTGATGTTCCAAAATCACGTTTAGGACTTGTTAATTCTAATGGAAATATATATGCAATAGGTGGTGCCAACGGCAGCATTATTTATGACACTGTACAGATGTATGATCCAGAAGAAGACAGATGGTCTAATATAGGTTCACTAAATGAAAGAAGAATGGAACTTGCTGCTGCTGTAGCAAATAATGATATATATGTATTTGGAGGATTTAATGGTTTTGACATTCTAGATTCTATTGAAAGAGTAACATCTGGAGGTACAATTGAAACTATTGAGTTAGAAAATGGATATATAATACCAAGAAGAGGACATCAGGCAATATATCACAATGGCAAGATATATTTAATGGGTGGTCAGAATGATAGTGGAAATGTTTTAAGAACACTTGAAATATTTAATGTGGCAGATAGAACTGTTGCACAAGCAGAGCCAATGAAAAATGTAAGAAAGGATTTTGGAGCTGCTCTTGCTCTAGTAGGTGATAAATTTTACATTGTAGTTGCAGGTGGAGATAATGGTACATCTGCAATTAGAGATGTAGAAATGTATGATATTACAGAAGATGAATGGATATCAGCTGGCTCATTAATTACATCAAGAAAAGGATTGGGGCTACAATTTGTAATGGGTAAACTTTTTGCCTTTGGAGGTCTTTCAAATAATGGAGAATACCTTGATACCGTTGAAGTTTTTGATGAGGATAACAAAACATGGTCTACACTTGAAAAAAACATTTACACTAAAAGAGGATACTTTGGTTCTACAGGGGCGTTTAACTCAATATTTATTGCAGGTGGAGAAAAACCTGAAGTACTAAATATTTTTGAGCAGTTTATGCCAGTTGCAATACCTGGAGTAAGATTTCAAGGAAGAACAAGGGGTCTAAACGGTGATTTTACTCAGGAAGAAACTGACCTTGTATTTAATTCTTCACCTATGTCATTTGATTTAAGACGTTCATACAATACTCAATTTAAAGAAGATGAAGGAGACTTTTTAGGGTTTGGGTGGCAATTCAATTTAGAAAGCTCTTTAAAGGTTATGGATGAAAATGCAGGAAAAATAACAGCATCATACTTAAACGTAAGAGAAAGACCTAACGGACGCATAGTAGGAGGTCTTGAAAAGGGAACGATAGTGCCTTTTAATATTTCTGAATCTGTGGCTGATCCTACCAATCCTAATAGGAAGTGGCACAAAATTTTAGACAAGTACTATATTGCAGGATGGTATGTAGAAAATCTTTCAGGTAATGGCGTAGAAGTAAAATATCCATCAGGTATCAAGGGATATTTTACAGAAGGAGAAAAAGTATCTGACAGGGTAGAATACAATTCAAGCTTTGGTACTTATGAAAAGCTATACTATAATGAAAATACAAATGAATATGAGCTTATTACGAAGGAACAGACTAAATATATCTATTCCTATGACTCAAGTGATAAAAAATATAGAAATACAAAGATAGTTGATAGGTATGGTAATACAGTTGATATAAGCTATACAAATAATAATGGAGCAAAAAAGCTTACAGCAGTAAGTAACAGCGGAAGAAAAATAACATTAGATAGAACTGCTCCTGTAAATGGAGTATCAAGAGTTACAGCAGTTGATGGGGATAACAGAAAAGTAGAGTACACTGTAAAAGATAATAGACTTGAAAAAGTGGTTGATACATTGGGATTAGAGACTATATATACATATAATACAGATAATAGCATCAGAAAAATAGAAAAGGATGGAAAGACTTTTGCCCAGATTACATATGATGATTCGGGAAGAATAGAAACATATACAGACGCAATGAATAATAAAAGCCATAACTATTATGAAGATGTGTATATAGATGAAAGTGGAGACAGTCTTAAGATAGCAGGAAGACTAAAAAGATGTGTTATAGACAATAAAGGACATGAAACCATTACAACATACAATCTAATTGAAAAGAAACCTGTAGTGGTAGTAGATGCAGAAAAGGGAATTACAAAATACAAGTATGAAATATTCTATAATGATAAATATGTTGATGTAACTAATTTAAAGGACTCAGATGAGTTTTACAAAGATCACTATCAAGAGAATATAATGAAAAACCAATGGGAAACAAGGGAAACTGTGACAGACGTAAATGGTTTAAAAACAATTACTGAAAAAGATGAAAGAGGTAACATAAGAAAAATATCAAAACCTGATGGTAGTTCATTTGAATATGAGTATGATGGCATTAATAATATAGTTAAAGAAACTAATAATGCAGAGGGTCATACTGTAGTAAACCAGTACAAATATGAAGCTCTAAATAGGCCAGAAAGAGTTTATCTTAAGAGTGTTTCTATATTAGATGGATCTAAAAATGATAATATAATATATGAATACTATCTTGATAAAAATGTATATGGCCTTGTTAGCTCAAAGTCAACTTTAAGATATGATTCAAATAATGAAAGAATTGTAGAAGAGTATGACTACAATGATTCAGGAGAATTAATAAAAGAAAAGATAGGGGACAGGATTACACATATAGGGCACAGACATGGAAGTTTTACAACTTCTGTAGATCTTGATGTTGATGGAAGAAAGATAACTGTTGAAGCACCAAAAAACAGCTATGAGACAGGAATATTTTATGTCTCTGCAATGATAAAGCCCTCAGGAAACATTGGAATTATACAATACGACTCTATGTTAAATCCTGTAAAGCAAACTTTGAAAAATAGCGACCAGACTAAAGAGAGCACAAGCCTTATAGTGTATGACAAGCATGGAAGAAAGGTAAGAGAAGTATCACCTGAAATTTATGCTAAAAATCCTTCGGTTGCCCATAGTTTAAATAAGGATTGTAATATATATACATATTATGATGATGGACTTGTAAAAACCTATCAAGACCCTGAAAATAATGTAACTACATACATTTATGACAACAACGGAAATCTTGAAAGGGAAACAAATCCTGCTAGAGCAGAATATATTTATGAGTACGATGGCTTAGGAAGGTTAACAAGGACAAAGTTTAAAGATCCATTATACGGCAATGAAGAAATTGTACTGGAAGAATCCTTTTATGAAAGAGGAGAGAATATAAATGAATTTAGCAAAAGAAGAGCATCAAAAAAGACTCATGTAAAGTATATTGATGAGGAAACTTCTCTTAGAACAGATACATACTTTGACTATGCAGGAAGAGAAACCATAATAGAAAACCCATATGGCAAAGTGGAAAAGGAATACTATGGTGATGGCAGCTTAAAAAGTGAAAGTGTTTTTAACAAGAGATTTCAATATGGAAATTCCTTTTATGATGTGACTTCAAATAATTCATACTATTATAACAACAAGGGGCTTTTAGATATAATAGTTAAAGCTCATACTATAGAAAATAACAAAAGAGAGTATTTCATAACAAAGTACGGATATACAGATGATGGACTTATTGATTATGAAATTAACTGGCTTGATGCTGTAGAATTATTAAGACCAGATGATGGAGTTTATTTACCAAGAAACAACAGAGCCAGTATAATAAGATATGAATATGACGAAATTGGAAATGTAACAGGTGAATTAAGCTATATTGGGAATGTACTGGTGGAATCAGGTGAACCTTTAATTTCTAGACTTGATTTTGTAAAGAGAGCTACAAATAAATACGATGGCGACGGAAATTTAGAAATAGAAGTTAGAGGAAATGAAGAAGTTAGATTTAAGTACAACTACCTTTCTAAACCTTATGAAATAAGGAATATAGTTAAAAGAGATGATGTAGTTGTTGAAACTGGTGACAATGTTGAAATTGTTGAAAATGACACAAGCCTATTGGCGTTAATAACAAAATATGACTATGACAAAGATGGAAATATAAAAACTTATACAAGCCCATCAAATAATGTGGTGGAATATAAGTATGACAATATGGGCAGAGTTACGGACATTTTATATCATGGTGTTAAAGATGAATATGGAGTAGAATTAAGATACCTTAATGAAAAAAGTGAATATAATTGGCAGGGTAATGTTGTTAGATCTGAATTAAAAGCTATTTATCCATCAGGACAAGAAAAAATTCAATCTCAGAGTGAATACCATTACAATGGAAGAGGACAGCTTTTAATATCAATAGGTAAGCTTGATGAAAATGGTGTAAAGAAAGATGTTGTTCATTCATATGCCTATGATAATGGAGGAAGGCTTATAGCAGAGGCAACTCCTGAAAGCTTTAGCAATTCAAATTTAAGTGGTCAGAGTGTTGTTGAAAAATATTCTGTTGACAATGCAAAAAGTAAAATCATATATACTTATGATCTTATGGGAAGGCTTAAGACAAAAGAGTTTTCTGGGGAAACCTATCAATATAATCCTTATGTGAGGGAGTTACAAAAGAAAGATGAGACATTTGTAGTAAAGGCATATGTTTACGATTCAAATGATAACATAATTAAAGAAGTTGATGGTAAAGAATTTAAAATAGCATCAGCAAGAAGTAGAAATGTAGATGAGGCAATAAATAATGCAAATGGAACAGTATACACCTATACTCTTTCAAATAACCTTGCAACTGTAACATTTCCTAAAGAAGTGACAGAAAGAAAAGATTTTAGTATCAGCTATCATTATGATGGTTTAGGAAATGTTGTTAGAGAGAGAAGATTAATGGGTGCAGATGGCATAGGAAGCATGGTTGAATATGTTTCTGTAACGTCAACCACTTATACTCAAAATAGCGACGGTACTATTACATATACAAGTACTACAGAAATAGAAGATCCAGCAGCTTACAATGCTTATGCTCAAGGTGGCATTACAAAGGTATGGAAAACAGATGTAAACGGAAATATAATTGAGGAGTCTATAGGAAAAAGAAAGATTTCAATAGAATACAACGGGCTTGGACTTGAAAGAAAAAGCACAAAAGAAGTTGACAGATACTTAGACGCAGGAAAAGAAGTTATTGTAAACAGTGAAATACATACATTTTACGATGTAGATGGAAATGTTAAAACAGTCAAAAATGCTTCTAATAATTTTGAAATCAATAATTATGATGCATTAGGAAGACTTACTGCTAAGACTATAGGTAAGAAAAACTCAGACACTAAAGATAATGAAACAACAGCAGGGGATCTTTTAAAAAGTGTAACAAGAAGATGGGAATATGATGTAGCTGGAAATGTAAGATTTGAGTATGATGGAAATGGTTTTAAAACAGAATATGTATATGATAATTTAAACAGGCTTAAAAACACAGTTCAAAGATACCATGAAGAAAAAGATCCTGCTAAAAGGGAGCTCTTATCGGAGTCATTAAGAGAGTATGATTTAGAAGGAAATCTAATTGCATCAAAATACAGGCTTACTGACCTTAAAAATAATAAGAGTGTTGAAACAAGACATGAGACATTTAAATATGATGGACTTGGAAGAATTGTAGAAAAGGCAGAAGTAGATGGTAGTACAAAAATACCTTATGAGAGAATAAATTACAATGAAAACAGTGATCAAGAGTTTTCATATGATGCAGACGGGAAAAGTACAGAGTATTTATATGATTTAAACAGAAATCATATAGAGACAATTGATCAAGAATTAAACAAATCAAAACAAGCATATGGAAGATGTGGCAACATTATAAGTAAGACAGATGGAGAAGATAACACCATCCTCTACTATTATGATGTTTTGGACAGACTTACAAAGGTGACATACTTAAAAAATGGTCTTGATGAAGTAGAAGTTTCAACTTACTCTTACAATGAAGAGGGTAATATAAAAGAACAAAAAAGTGGGAGTAAAAATACAGTAACCTTCCTTTATACAGCTTCTGATAGTGTAAAAGAAAGGACAACAGGAGGAAAAACAGATACATTCTTCTATAATAATGACGGAAGTCTATTAAAGAGGGTTGACAATAAAGGAAATGAAACTATATATACTTATACGCCACAAGGTTTAGTTGAAACAGAAGAAGTAAAGGAAAATGGAGAAGTTGTTATAACAAAAGAATATGAGTATGACAACAACGGAAATCCAACAGAATCTGTTTTAAAAACAAAAGATGGTCAAAACAGCATTATAAGAGAGTATGACAATTTAGGAAGGGTATATAAAAAAGTAGCAACTGACAGTATAACAGCTAATTTCAAATATGATATAATTACCGAAGACGGACTAATAGGTGAAGTATCATCCTATGAAAATGGTAAAAGTATATCTAAAGTATATGACTTGCTGGGAAGACTAAAATATGTATACAGTGTTGATATAACTGATGGAAGTATTTTAGTAAATGAAAGAAATAGTAATAAAACAGAATACAGATATGATATCAAGGGAAGAAGAGAAAGTATCCTTTACCCTAATGGCTCTATGGCAGACTACAAATACTATGACAACAATAACCTTAAAACTCTTACTAACTATGTAAATGGTGTAGAAATAGAGAAGTACGAATACGAATATAACAAAAACAACACCATGTATTTAAGGAGAGAGAGTTATGACGGTGTATTAAGGGGAATTACCACTTATGAATATGATGAACTTTTAAGACTTGACTTTATAGTTGAAAGAAGAGGTGGAGTTCTTTACAGAAAAGTTGAATACGATTATGACGATTCAGGCAACAGGGAAAAAGAGATAACATTGCTAAATGGCCAAGAGACAATAAAGGATTATAGGTATAAAGAGGGAAATATACTTGAAGGATATACTGTAACTGTAGACGGAAGGAAACAAGATGAGTTACAATATATCTATGATGCAAATGGAAATCTTACATATGAGTACGTTACCTTTGAAAATGGAGTAGATTTAAGAGGAAACGCAAAGTTAAAGACTCGCAATGAGTACAATGCATTAAATCAACTGGTGAAAACTACAACAGAAAATTTGTAGTAGAAAATCAATACAATGTTGAGGGATTGAGGACAAGTAAAGAAGTAAAAAGGATTAGAGATAATGGAAGTAAGTATTAATAAGAAGATTGTGATTTGTGCATAATAATGTTATAATAATGTTCAAAGGGAGGTGCTGGTATGCCACAAATTCGACCTATAACTGATTTAAGAAATACAAATGAAATTTCTGATATTTGTCATGCAAAAATGGAGCCTGTCTTTATAACTAAAAATGGATACGGAGATTTGGTTATTATGAGTATTGAGACTTATGAGCAATTACTAGAAGTGAATGAAACTGATGCAGCTATTACAGAAGCAGAATATGAAAGTGAGGTAGAGTTATTAGATGCAAGAAACGCCCTAGCCTCTTTGAGTAGGAAACATTTTGGATAAATATACAGTTAAATTGCTTCCTAAGGCATACAGGGACATTGATCAGATTTATGGTTATATTATAGAAGAATTTAAGGAGCCTGAAGTTGCTACAAATATTGCAAAATCTATTGAAGACTCAATTCTAGGACTAGATGAGTATCCTTATCGAGGTGTCCCTTTCAAAAAATCAATCGAGCTA
>VLTH01000003.1:895972-898668 GCA_008125075.1 Acetivibrio alkalicellulosi
CTTGCTTTAGAGAAACTGTGAATGTTCTTTAGCGAAGAGCCGAATGTGGGAAAACTACAAGTTCGGTTCTGTGAGGAGTGCGAGGCGGCAACGCCTCCGCTTACTTGACTGAGTGGGGCTTGAAACAGAAAGCATAAGATATGGTGACTTAAATGGAGACGGAAGAGTAAACAGCACAGACTATGTACTAATAAGAAGATACATATTACGAATAATGGAAAATCCATCAGACGAAAGAATGATTGCAGCAGACTTAAATGGAGATGGAAGGTTAGACAGTACAGATGCAGTAATATTAAGAAGAATGCTCCTTGAAATATTAAAATATTGTCCAGCTGATACAAATCAAGATGGATTTGTAAATGAAAAGAGTAATATAAAGTATGCAGGCTATTTCTACGATGCTGAAACAGGACTATATTACTTAAACGCAAGGTTTTACGACCCAGAAACAGCAAGGTTTATACAAGAGGATACATATAGAGGCGATATACTTGATCCATTGAGTTTGAATCTGTATAGTTACTGCCATAATAATCCTATTATGTATTGGGATCCTACTGGACATTGGCCTGAATGGTTAGACAAGAGAATTGAATCCGGAAATAAATGGGTTAATAAAAATATTGTGAAACCTGTTGTAAATACTGCTTCTAATGCTTGGGATACGACAACAACATTTGCTTCGAATAGTTACAATTATGTGAGTGGTAAGGCTTCAGATGCAATAACATGGACAAATAATAATGTTGTTCAACCTACTATTAAGACTGTTTCAAATGCTCCAACATGGGCAAACGATAATATAATTAAACCTATAGCAAATAAAACTCCAGAAATAGTAGAAAAAATAGGTAATACTGCCGTTCAAATAGGGTCTCATGTTTTAGAAAGTTCTTATGAAGCAACGCAGGTTATTGCACCATATACTAGATTTGCAATGGATGTTAATAAAAAAACTAATCCTTTTTATTGGGCTTTTGATTATGCAACTGAAAAAAGCTGGGTTCCACTTCCATGGGGAACTGAAATAGTTGAAAAGGGATTTGATATAGGCGGATTCTATAGGGCTGATAATGGAATGTATCATGCTAAACAAACTGGTTCATTGCAAAGTTTAAAATATATTGGATATAACAACTTATACGATACAGTATTTCATGGTGCTACAAGTATGAATAGAGCACGGTTTCCATTTACTTACGACGGGAAGGATTATACTTTTTGGGCGTGGAAAGGAGATTATTTGAACTTAGGTGCAGGGGCAGAATTGGGTATATATGAAAGAGCCGTAGTTAACGGTAATCCAACATCACACTGGCTTATAAATAAAGACTTAGCTATGCCAATGACATTAACATTGGATTATAAGGGACAACAAATATTAAATTATAATCCTATAAAGGATGACCCTGAGAAATATACTAGAACCGCTCTTAAAACAAATAAATGGTGGATTACAGGTTTTAATCCATATTACGAAAATGTTCGAGCCAGCCAATTGACAGCTACTTACACAGTTGACTTTTCTGATAAGAAAGGCATGTATGATGCTTTTATTAAATCAGATTCATTTTTGGATAATAGAGATAAGTGGTCGATATCAAATGATAATAAATATTTACTAGTATTGGAATTCAAGTGAGGAGGAGTAAACTGCTTATGAACAAGTATATAATTATTTTAATACTTATGTTTAGTATGTTTCTTTTAAGTTCATGTATGATAGGAGGTTCAAGAACTGAAATGCTCAGCAAAGATAACACTGATAAAATAGCAGATGCACGATTGGAGCAAGTTATTAACGCCATCAAAAATAAAGACAAAATTGATTTGAAATCCATATTTTCTAAAAAGGCGTTGGATGATTGTGATGATTTTGATGGAAATACGGATTACTTGTTTGATTTTTTGCAAGGCGAAATTGATTCATGGGAAAAATCAGGAGGCCCCACAGAGTTTGAATCAATTGAAAAAGGGCATAAAACTAAAGAAGTCAGTTCATATTATTATGTAAATACAAGTGAAAAAAAATACTTCTTTTTACTACGAGATTACCCAGTTGACACAGAAAATCCTGATAATGTTGGTCTTTATATGCTCTTAGTAGTAAAAGCAGAAGATCGAGAAAAAATATATGATTTGGACCAAAAAATATTATATGATGGCAACAAAAAATTATCACACGCTGGAATATATATACCACTAGAATAGTTTCTGCCTTTAGTGTCGGTTTCAAAAATTAAATTTGACCAAAATATGCACTAATATTTAATAATTAAATACAATCGTCACATACAAATTTATACTATTAAAGCAATAATAGCTTACTCAAAAAGCAAGCATTGTGGTAATTAAACCTGTAAGTTGCAAAAATTCAATCTGGCTAAAATATGAGCCAATATTTAACAAGTAACGCATGTGTTACATACAATTTTATACTTTTAAAACAATAATAACTTAACCAAAAAACAAGTACTTTGGTAATTTAAACCAAGGTGCTTGTTTTTTTGTAAGCGTCATATATTACCCACATTTTAAATGAAAATAATATATGAGATAATACCTTCAATATAAATTTGGAGGTGTTTTATGTCAGAAGAAAAATCTAAAGATGTGGAGAGACATAGTAGAACAATTTAAAAGAGTGGACAAAATCAAACACAATGGTGTAAAAACAACAATGTAAACTTAAG
>VLTH01000003.1:898768-900919 GCA_008125075.1 Acetivibrio alkalicellulosi
GAAATCAATAATTATGATGCATTAGGAAGACTTACTGCTAAGACTATAGGTAAGAAAAACTCAGACACTAAAGATAATGAAACAACAGCAGGGGATCTTTTAAAAAAGTGTAACAAGAAGATGGGAATATGATGTAGCTGGAAAATGTAAGATTTGAGTATGATGGAAAATGGTTTTAAAACAGAATATGTATATGATAATTTAAACAGGCTTAAAACACAGTTCAAAGATACCATGAAGAAAAGATCCTGCTAAAAGGGAGCTCTTATCGGAGTCATTAAGAGAGTATGATTTAGAAGGAAATCTAATTGCATCAAAATACAGGCTTACTGACCTTAAAAATAATAAGAGTGTTGAAACAAGACATGAGACATTTAAATATGATGGACTTGGAAGAATTGTAGAAAAGGCAGAAGTAGATGGTAGTACAAAAATACCTTATGAGAGAATAAATTACAATGAAAACAGTGATCAAGAGTTTTCATATGATGCAGACGGGAAAAGTACAGAGTATTTATATGATTTAAACAGAAATCATATAGAGACAATTGATCAAGAATTAAACAAATCAAAACAAGCATATGGAAGATGTGGCAACATTATAAGTAAGACAGATGGAGAAGATAACACTATCCTCTACTATTATGATGTTTTGGACAGACTTACAAAGGTGACATATTTAAAAAATGGTCTTGATGAAGTAGAAGTTTCAACTTACTCTTACAATGAAGAAGGTAATATAAAAGAACAAAAAAGTGGTAGTAAAAATACAGTAACCTTCCTTTATACAGCTTCTGATAGTGTAAAAGAAAGGACAACAGGAGGAAAAACAGATACATTCTTCTATAATAATGACGGAAGTCTATTAAAGAGGGTTGACAATAAAGGAAATCAAACTATATATACTTATACGCCACAAGGTTTAGTTGAAACAGAAGAAGTAAAGGAAAATGGAGAAGTTGTTATAACAAAAGAATATGAGTATGACAACAATGGAAATCCAACAGAATCTGTTTTAAAAACAAAAGATGCTCAAAACAGCATTATAAGAGAGTATGACAATTTAGGAAGGGTATATAAAAAAGTAGCAACTGACAGTATAACAGCTAATTTTAAATATGATATAATTACCGAAGACGGACTAATAGGTGAAGTATCAGCCTATGAAAATGGTAAAAGTATATCTAAAGTATATGACTTGCTGGGAAGACTAAAATATGTATACAGTGTTGATATAACTGATGGAAGTATTTTAGCAAATGAGAAAAATAGTAATAAAACAGAATATAGATATGATATCAAGGGAAGAAGAGAAAGTATCCTTTACCCTAATGGCTCTATGGCAGACTACAAATACTATGACAACAATAACCTTAAAACTCTTACTAACTATGTAAATGGTGTAGAAATAGAGAAGTACGAATACGAATATAACAAAACAACACCATGTATTTAAGGAGAGAGAGTTATGACGGTGTATTAAGGGGAATTACCACTTATGAATATGATGAACTTTTAAGACTTGACTTTATAGTTGAAAGAAGAGGTGGAGTTCTTTACAGAAAAGTTGAATACGATTATGACGATTCAGGCAACAGGGAAAAAGAGATAACATTGCTAAATGGCCAGGAGACAATAAAGGAGTATAGGTATAAAGAGGGAAATATACTTGAAGGATACACTGTAACTGTAGACGGAAGGAAACAAGATGAGTTACAATATATCTATGATGCAAATGGAAATCTTACATATGAGTACATTACCTTTGAAAATGGAGTAGATTTAAGAGGAAACGCAAAGTTAAAGACTCGCAATGAGTACAATGCATTAAATCAACTGGTGAAAACTACAACAGAAAAATTTGTAGTAGAAAATCAATACAATGTTGAGGGATTGAGGACAAGTAAAGAAGTAAAAAGGATTAGAGATAATGGAAGTATTGAACTGGTTGATAAAAGCAATTATACTTATGAGTATGACAAAGTAATATTTGAAACAAGCACAAAATCAGATGATTTAGTATGGAATGTATATGGCATAAACTTAATATCAAGAATGGTAGAAGGTGAAATGCTATACTGCCTATACAATGGTCATGCAGATATAACAAGGCTTGTAAATGAAGACGGAAAGCTTGTAGAGAGGTATTAC
>VLTH01000003.1:901019-909004 GCA_008125075.1 Acetivibrio alkalicellulosi
GTTGAATACGATTATGACGATTCAGGCAACAGGGAAAAAGAGATAACATTGCTAAATGGCCAAGAGACAATAAAGGATTATAGGTATAAAGAGGGAAATATACTTGAAGGATATACTGTAACTGTAGACGGAAGGAAACAAGATGAGTTACAATATATCTATGATGCAAATGGAAATCTTACATATGAGTACGTTACCTTTGAAAATGGAGTAGATTTAAGAGGAAACGCAAAGTTAAAGACTCGCAATGAGTACAATGCATTAAATCAACTGGTGAAAACTACAACAGAAAAATTTGTAGTAGAAAATCAATACAATGTTGAGGGATTGAGGACAAGTAAAGAAGTAAAAAGGATTAGAGATAATGGAAGTATTGAACTGGTTGATAAAAACAATTATACTTATGAGTATGACAAAGTAATATTTGAAACAAGCACAAAATCAGATGATTTAGTGTGGAATGTATATGGCATAAACTTAATATCAAGAATGGTAGAAGGTGAAATGCTCTACTGCCTATACAATGGTCATGCAGATATAACAAGGCTTGTAAATGAAGACGGAAAGCTTGTAGAGAGGTATTATTATGATGAGTGGGGCGTTGAAACTGAAAGCATAAGATATGGTGACTTAAATGGAGACGGAAGAGTAAACAGCACAGACTATGTACTAATAAGAAGATACATATTACGAATAATGGAAAATCCATCAGACGAAAGAATGATTGCAGCAGACTTAAATGGAGATGGAAGGTTAGACAGTACAGATGCAGTAATATTAAGAAGAATGCTCCTTGAAATATTAAAATATTGTCCAGCTGATACAAATCAAGATGGATTTGTAAATGAAAAGAGTAATATAAAGTATGCAGGCTATTTCTACGATGCTGAAACAGGACTATATTACTTAAACGCAAGGTTTTACGACCCAGAAACAGCAAGGTTTATACAGGAGGATACATATAGAGGGGATATACTTGATCCGCTTAGTTTGAATTTGTATAGTTATTGCCATAATAATCCGATTTCATATTATGATCCAACTGGATATGCTCCAGAATGGTTAAACAATTCTGGAAGATTTTTAAAAGGTGCTAGCAAAAGTGTACTTAATACCTTGAAGTCTACTCTTTTTGTAAAATCTGTAGTAAAATCTGTTGAATCAGTTATAGAAATAAAGGAGTTTATTTCTGACCCTAAAGGAACAATTGAACAAAAAGAAATTGAAAGAAAAGAAAATGTTGAAAACTTAAAATTTAACACTAATCTTATTTTGGGAAGTTATAAAATTAGTAGAGGGATTGAACCGAGTGCTTCAGAGAGTCAAGCACTTTTAACAACTGCATTGGCAGCAGCTAACTGGTGGGAAACTAGTTCAACTGGAGATAAATATGAGGCTGGTGGATATATATCAGGAACTTTGGCTCAAATTTTAGTTATGAAAAAAGTTATGGCTGCAAAAGCAACGACCTCAACTACTTCAATACAAAGTTCAAGTAATTGGACTTTCCAAACACAAACTGCTAGTTCTTCAAGTTTTGGATGGTCTACACAAATTGGAAATAGTGCTACAAATTTAACACCTTCGACAAGTTTATGGAATACATCAGCTTCAGCATGGACTACAAATATTTTCATAAATTCAATAAGTAATAATGCACCAACAACTACTACAAGTTTTACTCAAACATTTGGAGCAACGAATAAAACTGTTGGGACTGTTAATCAGGGAACGGGTAAGACTGACTTCTATGTAGGACCAGATGGAAAAGTAGCAAGGAACTTAGATGACTATGATTGGTTTACAAATGGAAGTGTCAGAAATCGAGTTGAAGTTTCTGGTATAGGTAATACAGGCAGAGTGTTGCCAAATAACCTAAATGAACAGATGGCGATGGAACAAGTTTTGTCAAATCCTTTAAAGGGTGCAACTCAATTGCCTATAAAAATGACCGACCCAAGATGGCTTGATGTAGATGGTTGGGTGAAAATGCAAAATATAGTTGAAACATCCAATAGTAGTAGAGTAAATATTCATTTTGTATATAACAAAATAACTGGTGTAGTTGATGATTTTAAATTTAAATAATAAATAATTAATTAATTAATTTTATTAATAAAAGAGAGAAAAGAGAGTGTGATTTTATGGATAATATAATATTTGAAAAAGTATGGCAAGATGATGAGGTTATTGAACTGAAAATAACTGGAATATCCCAATTTGTTACTGCACACCAAACTTGTTACATTCAGGATACTAACTTAAGAGAAATATCAAATCGGATAATTGATTATTCTAAGGAATATAGTAAACAGTGCTATATTGAAATGGGTAACAAAGAAGGAAACTTTACTCCTGCATTTTCTATGAATATTTTAGAAGCTAGTAAAACTGGTCATGTAAAAGTGGAAGTAGATATTGAGATAGCTGATACAAAGGAACGTAACCATAGGTGTTGTTTCTATGTTAATTCAGAACTCTATGCACTAGAAAAATTAGGCAATAAATTTAGGCAATTAGTATCTGATGTAGTAGGTAATAAAGTCTCTTTAAATGATATTTAGATAGTTGTCCTGTAGGTTGCAAAAATTCAATCTGGCTAAAATATGAACCAATATTTAACATGAAAACCAAGCTAAACCTCAATATTATACTTTTAAAGCAATAACAACTTAATCAAAAAACAAGCATTATGGTAATTAATCCAAGATGCTTGTTTTTTTGTAACACAAAATAAGCTATTGTAAAAAAGGCTGTAACTTTTATGCAACTTTTTTGTAGCTGTGATAAAGACCTCCAAGAATTGGCTTTAAAACTAATTTAGTATCTTCTAACTTAGTTTTTGCAGGATTGTCCGATAAAATTGGAGTTTGGCAATTAAGTCCTTGATGTGTCCTGAAGGGATGATAATAATCTCTTATTAATGGCTGTCATCGAACGTTTTACTTGGATTATTTGAGTATTTCTCTAACGACATCATTAATATCTACATCTACACTTTTACTACTAGTAGTACTACTTATTAAATCCTCATAGTGAGTATCCATTGATTATTTCACTTTGGCAAGTAAGGTTTAAAGATTGGTTTTATGAAGTTGGTTAAAAATTAAAAAGTTAAAAATAGATATTTTTTTAAAATTTTTAGTATTGTACTTGAAAGGTGTCTTAATCTTTAATACAATTAATGTAGTATTATTTGACATTATATATCATATTGCAGTTGAAACCAAAGAATTAAGAATAATTTAAGTTTTTCAAACTAAGTCTTGAATCAAGAGTTCTGAATTTTTAAAAGAGTTTTGGCATAGCTTGCTTATAGGGTTTATGTGTCAAATAAAAAAGTGGTTAGTTCCGAATCCTTTCTAAGCTAGTTTATTTAAGAAATGCATATCAATTAACTGACTTTTAGTAGGTGAATAATTTTTGTGAATGTTACAAATTTACTGTTGAGAGGTAGATGAAAAATGAAATCAAAGGGGAAAAAGGATGTACCAAAAATAATTAAAGAACTTCAAAAAATAGTTGATGAGAGGATTTTTGAGTCTTCAGAAGAAACTTTCCAAGAGTGGGAATGGGAAATTTGCAAATATATATCTGATGACAATGGTAATATAACTCATTTGAGATTATGGGACGTCAAATTAAATTCAATACTTGAGATTATATTTAATTTAATCAGTTTAGTAAGTTTATCTTTGAGTGATACAGAGATAGTAGAGATACCAGAAAGTATAATAAAGCTAACAAATTTACAGAGTTTATTTTTGAGTGATACAAAGATAGTAGAAATACCAGAAAGTATAACAAAGCTAACAAATTTACAGAGGTTAGATTTGAGTTATACAAAGATAGCAGAAATACCAGAAAGTATAACAAAGCTAACAAATTTACAGAGTTTAGATTTGAGTGATACAAAGATAGCAGAAATACCAGAAAGTATAACAAAGCTAACAAATTTACAGAGTTTAGATTTGAGTGGTACAAAGATAGCAGAAATACCAGAAAGTATAACAAAGCTAACAAATTTACAGAGTTTATTTTTGAATGGTACAAAGATAGTAGAAATACCAGAAAGTATAACAAAGCTAACAAATTTACAGAGTTTATTTTTGAGTGATACAGAGATAGTAGAGATACCAGAAAGTATAATAAAGCTAACAAATTTACAGAGTTTATTTTTGAGAGATACAAAGATACAAGAAATACCAGAAAGTATAACAAAGCTAACAGATTTACAGAGATTAGATTTGAGTGATACAGAGATAGTAGAAATACCAGAAAGTATAACAAAGCTAACAAATTTACAGAGTTTATTTTTGAATGGTACAAAAATAGTAGAAATACCAGAAAGTATAATAAAGCTAACAAATTTACAGAGTTTATTTTTGAGAGATACAAAGATACTAGAAATACCAGAAAGTATAACAAAGCTAACAGATTTACAGACATTAGATTTGAGAGATACAAAGATAGCAGAAATACCAGAAAGTATAACAAAGCTAACAAATTTACAGATGTTAGATTTGAGTTATACAAAGATAGCAGAAATACCAGAAAGTATAACAAAGCTAACAAATTTACAGAGGTTAGATTTGAGTTATACAAAGATAGCAGAAATACCAGAAAGTATAACAAAGCTAACAAATTTACAGAGTTTATCTTTAAGTGGTACAAAGATAGCAGAAATACCAGAAAGTATAACAAAGCTAACAAATTTACAGAGTTTATTTTTGAGTTATACAGAGATAGTAGAGATACCAGAAAGTATAACAAAGCTAACAAATTTACAGAGTTTATTTTTGAGTTATACAGAGATAGTAGAGATACCAGAAAGTATAATAAAGCTAACAAATTTACAGAGTTTATCTTTGAGTGGTACAGAGATAGTAGAAATACCAGAAAGTATAACAAAGCTAACAAATTTACAGAGTTTAGATTTGAGAGGTACAAAGATAATAGAAATACCAGAAAGTATAACAAAGCTAACAAATTTACAGAGGTTAGATTTGAGAGGTACAAAGATAAGTGTATTTCCAATAGAGTTATTAGATTTATTATTACCATTAAAAACGTTCGAATTTAGCAACGGTATATTAATAGCAGGACTTAGCTTTACAAATGTACCTGATGAAATAGTAAATCAGGGTAGAAAGTTTGTTGAAAATTATTTCAAAGAGAAGAAAGAAAAATTAAATGAATTTAAGATGATATATATAGGTGATGGAGCAGCAGGTAAAACGTCACTAATAAAAAGATTAAAAGATGAAGGTTTTGATGACAAAGAATCAACAACTCTTGGAGTTACAATAACAGATCATGATTTTTATATTGATGGAGTAAAATTTATATCACATATGTGGGATTTTGGTGGACAGGAAATAATGCATAGTACTCATAAGTTTTTTTTATCTGAAAGATGTTTATATGTGTTGGTTCTCGAAGCTAGAAAAGAAATGAAAGTTGAATACTGGTTAAAACACATTGAATTACTTGGTGGCAAATCTCCAACTATAGTGGTAATTAATAAAATCGATACTTTTGAGCAAGCAGCTCTTGATGAAAAGTTTTTAATGGATAAATATAATAATATTAAAGAATTTTGCAGGATTTCATGTAAAAATGGAGACAATATAGAGGCTGTTAAAAAAAGCATTGAAAAGAATATTAAAAATATTGATGGTGTAGAATTTGCATGGCCTATAAAGTGGATAGGAATAAAAGAGGAACTAGAAAAGATGAATAAAAATCATATTTCTTATAAGGAATATATAGACATTTGTAAAAAGAATAATGTTGAGAATAAAGAAGACCAGGATGACTTATTGGGTTTTCTTAAAGATATGGGTGTTATTTGTAGCTTTTCGACATTTCCACTAGATGTGAAAAAAGTATTAAACCCTAAATGGATTACCAATGCAGTCTACAAGATAATGACAGATATAGAGGTTAGAAAACTTAATGGATACCTACAAAAGACAAAAGTTGGAGATATTATTAATAAAGACTGTAAGAGTGAAGATTACATAAATGGATATAGTGGTATTAATGAATGTATATATAGTGATGATGATAGGAATTATATTTTGAATCTTATGGAAGAATTTGAACTTAGTTATTCTTTAAATGAAACTTATGAGTTGATTCCAGCACTGATGGATAAATCAGAACCAGATTTTATTTTTGACAAAGATAATTCTTTGAAATATGTATATAGTTATAATTTCCTTCCTAAATCAATTATTCACAGGTTAATTGTTAAAAATCATAAAATTATAAAAGAAAACTTTGTATGGAATACAGGAGTTATTTTATGTGATAAAGATAATGATTCAGAAGCCTTGATTATACTTGACGAAGAAGAAAAGAAAATAAATATATACGTTGACGGAATTGTTAGAAGGGATTTGTTAACTAGAATTAGACAGGATTTAAAGGAGATTAATGGAGATTTTAAATTTAGTAAAGGTGATGTTGAGGAATCTGTTATTAAGGATGGTTTTCCTATTGAGTATGCAAACATACTTGGACATTATAAAGCAGGAAGGAAGTATATTTTTATTGGTCAAACTGTAAAGGAGTATTTAGTCAGTGAGTTACTTGGCGATATTCAATCATTAGATTTTACTAATAAAGAAGTAGAAAATCATAAACATGAAAACAAAGAAGAAAAAGGAGGTAGCTCAATGCAAAATATTGATAGAACGGAATCTGAAAAAATAAAGACAGAAAATCTTGGTTTGAAAACTATTAAAATTTTTCTTGCATCATCAAATGAATTAGAAGAGGACAGAAAAGAGTTTGAGATTTTTATAAATAGGAAAAATAAAGAGTGGGTAAAAAAGAAGAATGTTTTTATTGAATTAATCATGTGGGAGGATTTTATTGAATCAATGTCAAAAACTAGATTGCAGGATGAGTACAATAAGGCAATTAAAGAATGCGATATATTTATTATGTTGTTTTGTACAAAAGTTGGCAAATATACTGCTGAAGAGTTTGAAACTGCATTTGGTAAATTTAAAGAGAATGATAAGCCATTTATATATACATATTTTAAAGATGCTGATACATCAATTGGCAGTATTAATCGTAAAGATATGAGTAGTTTGTGGGATTTTCAAGATAAACTTAGGGAATTAGGGCATTTTACATCAAATTATAAAGATTATAATGAGTTAACTGGAAGGTTTAATAATCAATTGGAAAAGTTATATGATGAGTATTTTAAAGTGTAAATGTTCTGTATCCTAATGAATTTCATAATTTTTCATAAAGATTTTTCTGGTCTTATTCAAATAACTTTACAAACGTTACATATTCTAAAATAATAACATAAGTAGTAATAATTAGACTAAAATAAAAACTGAAAATTTTGAATGGATTGAGCACGTTTATAAGCTCTTTCCACAAATAATTAAATGAAAAGATATGGCTAATCTACTAAAAGGACTACAAAGTATAATAGCATAGAATTAAAATAATGCAATTTGAAAGAATGGTTGGGACAATGGAACTCTAGTTACGAACGTAAATACATGGAATGTATATTAAGAAGATCATATTGTTGGTTCTAAATGTGGAATAGAAATTTCATGTGTTAGGAATGAATTAAGTGTAGATCTGTGATTTATTTTATACATAAAAAGTCATATTAGTTTATCCATGAAAAATGTTAAAAATCAAATTAATATATACAAGTTTTACAATACTGTCTCTAGAAAAATCAAATTAAGGTATCCAATATTTTTTAAGTATAATTTGATATAAAAAAGAGACGATATCAATTATCATCTCTATACAAAAAGTTAATTTAATCAATAGGTTCTAAATTGTCAAAAGCAGTTTCAAGAATAGCACTTTTAATGCAGGATTTTAAATATTGTTTTTGTATTGTATATTAAAGTTTTTTCTTTTGCCTGTTTAAATTTAAATAAAGCTCTGTCAATGTGACATAATTTTAATAGAAGAACTACTTCTCTGTCAGA
>VLTH01000003.1:909104-915046 GCA_008125075.1 Acetivibrio alkalicellulosi
TTACTAATCTTAATGCAGGATCTGTCACTCCACCTTCTGTTACTATCATTTTATTTCTGTTATGTGAGGCATCATATTCATATACAATGTCCGTTAATACAACATCGTTTTCTTTATCAGTCTCTCTATACAGCCTTCCTAATCCATCATATATGTACTCTGTTGAATTTCCACTTATATGCTCAACCTTTTTTGACTGATTTCCATCTAAATAATACTCAAAAGAATATCTTGAAAGACTTGTAGATCCAAAAGGAAGCCATCTTTCATTTCTAAGTGAAACCAAACTATTTGCAAGATTATAATCATAAAATACATTTGCATTTACATACATCATAGATCTTCTGTTTCCATTTTCATCATATCCATATTGTACAGTAAACACTAGATTTGAATTATCAGTCTCTATCACTTCCCACAAGCGATTCATTCTATTGTAATTATACCTGATATTTATTTCTGTCTCTCCACCTCTTTGTAAAACAAATGATATTCTATTGTCACTTGCATCATAATTATACTCTTTTGTTATACCTGTTGATTCTGTTACATTTGTTAACCTTCCAAGCTCATCATATGAATATGTATAATTTATTCCACCACCTGTTTCACTTCTCATCATACCTGTTAAAGTATATGTATAACTATATGTAACATCACCTATTCCTTCATCTGTCTTAGAACTTTTTGACTTTAACCTGCTTAAAATATCATAATCATAGGTTATTTCATTTTTATTTCTATCAATTTTAAGCCTTAAATCACCATTTAAGTCATATTCATATATCTCTTCAAACCCCATATGATCAAATACTTTTTCAAGCTGATTTGTATATTTATCATATTCATATTTTTTAACATTAAAGACATTCTCACTATTATCTATAGATATTATACTTTTCATATCTAACCTTCATTTCTTGATCCATGTTGCCAAATAAATAATCAATTGCACTACGGAAGTCTATTGCCATATGTTTTAAATATAAGGAAGCACAATCTCCGTGCTTCCTTCGAGAAACTTATATATTTAAAACATCCTTGTGCTTTCAAGAGAATCTTATTAAAGTGACTTTGTTAAAAACTTTATTTCTTCTTTCCAATACTTCTTAACTTCATCTAAAATAGGCTCACTGTACTTAGCTACAATAAATTCATTACTTATTGATGCGCTTGCCAAATATGAAAAAATATATGTTTTAGTAGAAAAATATATCAAAACATTTTTTCTGTCGGCTTTTTAAAGTTATCTACTAATCCTACTTCACTTATTTGACTCCAATTTAGTTTATATTTTGCGTACTTTGAATTATATATAACGCCTTTACTATTAATAATTAAATATGTTTTAAAAAAAATGTTAGTAATTAAGATTAATGCAAAAATGTTAGTTGAAAATAATAGTATTGATACCGCTTTATCCCACAAAAATAAAGGTAATGCAATTACTAACGGTATCGAGAAGAAAATTATTGCAACAATTCCCATATTAGTATTATTTACGTAGAATTTTTTCATAATGCCTTTAAGCCTCCAAAAATTAATTGAAATAAGTATTTCTTCAAATAAGCTAAATACAAATATTTCTACCCCGCATACTTATCTAAAAAAATTTCTACAACAATCTTAATTAATTTAAATTGATAGTTTTTGTTCCACTATTCCATAAATCCTGATCTTCAGGTCTTTTAGTAAAATCATAATATTGCTTTTCTTTTATTAATTCGTTTGTGTTTTTATTTGTTACTTCATCAGTATTATTTGAATTCAACAAATAACTTACTCCATCTCCAAAAAACGTATAGAACCCACCTAAAATAGTATCAAATACATAATTTGCAGTTGCAGATCTTATTACGGCATTCCCGGCTATTTCTACCACATTAGGTCTAGCCCCATTAATAAGTACTTCAGTATATAAGTCAATAGATGTTTGATGTGCTCTTCCTAAAAAATGTGATGTTCCACCAGTAACAGCGCCACTAATACCACCAACTGCACCACTTTTAACCAAGCTCCTTCGATCAATATTTGAAATTGAATTTGATAATGAATCTCCTTTTCCCCATTTCCAACTGTTACCTACTTGATCTATTGCATCACCAAATACTCCTCCTGTTGTTCCTGCTACAGCAAAAATTCCTATCACTGCTGGTGCTCCAAATCCGCCAGTAGCTGCCACAATATCGGCAGCAGCTCCAACAATTGCCCCACTAACCGCTCCTGAAATAATTCCTGTCTTTATATCCTTTCCTTGTATAGCTGCAGTAATCCCACCAACAATACCTCCTGTTAAAAAACCAGTAGCAGTAAAAACAATATTACCACTTGGATCAATAAACATTACAGGATTATTGTGAGCATACGTGTAAAGATTCAAACTAAGTGGGTCATTATCAAATCCCCAGAAGCTATCCTCACATATAAACCTACCTATACCTGGGTCATAATACCTTGCCCTTAAGTAATAGGTTCCTGTCTCTTCATCCCAATACTCTCCTGCGTACCTGAATGGGTTTGTATCACCTTCTGTTGGGTCTTTTTCATTGCCAAATGAATCATAATCATAGTTTATTACATCTCCATGTATTGGTACTAAATGGGTCACATCCCCATGTCCATTATATAAGTAAAACATTGGATTTGATTCACTATCATATCTTGATATAAGGTTTACTCCACGTATATACTTTGATTTTACATTATTTGCTCCATCAATTTCAAGTACAATATTTTGTCCATCCCATACATATGTTGTCCTAACTCCATTTACCGTCTTACCAGTCCTAAGTCCACTTCCATTGTATGTATAACTTATTGTCATTCCATCTCCTGTAAATCCAATAAGTCTGTTAAAACCATCATACTCATAGAAGTATACTCCTCCTGTATCTTCCTCCTTTCCTGCTATAAAACCTGTAAAACTTGCTTCATCTGTTACTCCTCTTTCTATTACCACTTGTTTTTTAAATATCTGATTTCCGTTTCTATCATAACTATAAAAATTCTCTTCACTCTTTCCACTAGTTGTCTTAATCTCATATTCCAGCCTGTTGTTTTTGTCATATTGATATCTTGTTACTAATCTTAATGCAGGATCTGTCACTCCACCTTCTGTTACTATCATTTTATTTCTGTTATGTGAGGCATCATATTAATATATAATATCAGTTAATATTGAGTTGTTTTCTTTATCAGTCTCTCTATACAGCCTTCCTAATCCATCATATATGTATTCTGTTGAATTTCCACTTATATACTCAACCTTTTTTGACTGATTTCCATCTAAATAATACTCAAAGGAATATCTTGAAAGACTTGTAGATCCAAAAGGAAGCCATCTTTCATTTCTAAGTGAAACCAAACTATTTGCAAGACCATATTCCTTTAACTTATATGCATATATTCTCGGGTTAAAGAAAAAGTCATATATCCTGCTTACATTGTCTGGCTTATTTAATATTGCATCAGCTATAACTATACTGAACCAATTATATCTCCTATAACTGCACCAATCATAAAAACCTCTCTTTTATTAAAAAATTATCACTCAAAGATAACAATAATAAAAAAGCCCCTCTTATCAAAATTTTCAGGGCTAAACTTTTATAAACATAACATAGCTTAAATGGATTAACTATCCAATAGCATTTTGTCATATAATCCTTTTATATGTAAAGCTTCAGATGTAATATCTTCAATACTGTCTTCTCTAAACATCGGAATAATTACTATAGAATCTTTTTCTTTTAATATATCAATACATGGTTTTATATGTTCCTTTAAGAAAGTTATTTCGCCTGTATTTAACCAAGGGAAACTCAAAGCATACATGATTTAGTCTTGCATATAAACCATATCGCTTCCTAAAAATTCGTTACAAACTCTCTATTGTACAAATTTTGCAGCAATCCATGTGTAATTATCTTTTTCTTCTTCATGAAATTCATAGTCTTTTGAACTCCAGAAAAATATGCCGTGCTCAAAATAGAGATGTACAATAACTATATCTGTAAACTGATCTTTTCCTTCTGGTTTAATGTTTATTTGAATAACATCTCTAAATTCAATTTCAATAACCGCTGGATTCTCTAATTTTCGCTGAAATAAGAATCTTGCTACTGGACTATTAAACTCATTCATTGATAAATCTTTAGCAATATAACTCCCCGAAGAAAAGCACATTTCTTTTAAATAACTGTCATGAAAATTATCAAATGTGTTATTCAAATGATCCACATCAGATTTTGATTCTACTATTTCCTAACTCATTTTACTTTATTAATCCTCTCAAACTATCGTTTTCTAGCACCATTTTGATGTGTCCATAGTGCTAAATAGAATATACAAAAATTTATTTTTGTGTAAATATAGAGCTAGAATATCTTTTAAAAGGTATTCCAGCTCTGTCTAAGTTCTTAGTTTCTTGTTTAATATTAGTGTTTATTTTAGTCCGATCGAATTTTAGAAGTTGACAACCAATTTTTAGGGTTGAAATTGCCACTTTTCAAACATGCCGACATAAGCTAACTCTCCCATAATAGAATACCATCAATATCATATATTTTATTTGGTGCATTAATATAAGATATTTCATAACCTTTATTTACTTCTAGAGATGCACCAAAACGTTCACTAATAACATTATTATAATCTGTAGGGATTTGAATAATTTTTTTAACTGTAATAAAGCATGCATGATATTCTTCAAACTCATCATCATCTAACTCTTTTCCATTATCTGTTTCACTTAAAGTATCAATTACTGCCTCAAATTTTAAACCATCTTCCCATTCAAACTTTAACACTTTCTCATGATTATCTCTATATGATTTACCTAAAAGCCCTATTAACGATACTTCCAAATCTCTCTTATTCACTTATTATTCCCCCTTATTATGGTACAGGTGCAGCAGGTACTATATGTGTACCAGTTCCAGAGTAATGAATCGTAGCTCTTGTTGTTTCACCTATATAGACTCCATTTTCGTAATATGCTCCAATTATTTTGCCACCAGTATCAATTACTTCCTTTTTACTTGATGGATTAAAATATCCAATGCCAGTCCCGCCATAATCATCTACAAGCTTCTGAGCATCTTTCAAATCACCATAAAGTACACTTTTCCCCGGTTGAACTTGGTTAGCAAAATGTCTACTTGTCTTTTCAGGGTTAATTACTGCCTTATTACCTTCGACATATTTTACTCCATCTTTAAATGTAACATTCTGTGAATATTTTGGAGTCCTTACCTTTCCCTTACCAAATAACCTACTCCTTTTTATACGGTTAACTGTGTTACTTCCAATACTACTTGTTTTTCTACCAACTATTCTTGCTCCTTTTGAGATTCCTTTTCCAGTATATTTTAAAACACTTCCTGCACCTCTAATTATCTTACCACCAGCGTACCACCAAGCAATTTCTTTACCCACTGTCTCTGCTGCATACTTTGTTACTTCTACTGCTTCTTCAAAACCTTCTCTATAATGCCTTGCTCTTTCCTTGTCATATGCGTCTATATCTCCATCCATTATTGCTTCAAAATCAATAGGTTGCCTAGCATAACCACTTGGATCAATAAACATTACAGGATTATTGTGGGCATACGTATAAAGATTCAAACTAAGTGGGTCATTATCAAATCCCCAGAAGCTATCTTCACATATAAACCTACCTATACCTGGGTCATAATACCTTGCCCTTAAGTAATAGGTTCCTGTCTCTTCATCCCAATACTCTCCTGCGTATCTGAATGGGTTTGTGTCACCTTCTGTTGGGTCTTTTTCGTTCCCAAATGAATCATAATCATAGTTTATTACATCCCCATGTATTGGTACTAAATGGGTCACATCTCCATGTCCATTATATAAATAAAACATTGGATTTGATTCACTATCATATCTTGATATAAGGTTTACTCCACGTATATACTTTGATT
>VLTH01000003.1:915146-918970 GCA_008125075.1 Acetivibrio alkalicellulosi
GTATATACTTTGATTTTACATTATTTGCTCCATCAATTTCAAGTACAATATTTTGTCCATCCCATACATATGTTGTCCTAACTCCATTTACCGTCTTACCAGTCCTAAGTCCACTTCCATTGTATGTATAACTTATTGTCATTCCATCTCCTGTAAATCCAATAAGTCTGTTAAAACCATCATACTCATAGAAGTATACTCCTCCTGTATCTTCCTCCTTTTCTGCTATAAAACCTGTAAAACTTGCTTCATCTGTTACTCCTCTTTCTATTACCACTTGTTTTTTAAATATCTGATTTCCGTTCCTATCATAACTATAAAAATTCTCTTCACTCTTTCCACTATTTGTCTTAATCTCATATTCCAGCCTGTTGTTTTTATCATATTGATATCTTGTTACTAATCTTAATGCAGGATCTCTTACTTCTCTTTCTGTTACAGTCATTTTATTTCTGTTATGTGAGGCATCATATTAATATATAATATCAGTTAATATTGAGTTGTTTTCTTTATCAGTCTCTCTATACAGCCTTCCTAATCCATCATATATGTATTCTGTTGAATTTCCACTTATATGCTCAACCTTTTTTGACTGATTTCCATCTAAATAATACTCAAAGGAATATCTTGTAAGACTTGTAGAGCCAAAAGGAAGCCATCTTTCATTTCTAAGTGAAACCAAACTATTTGCAAGATTATATTCCTTTAACTTATATGCATATATTCTCGGGTTAAAGAAAAAGTCATATATCCTGCTTACATTGTCTGGCTTATTTAATATTGCATCAGCTATAGCTATACTGAACCAATTATATCTCCTATAACTGCACCAATCATAAAAACCTCTCTTTTATTAAAAAATTAGCACTCAAAGATAACCATAATAAAAAAGCCCCTCTTATCAAAATTTTCAGGGCTAAACTTTTATAAACATAACATAGCTTAAATGGATTAACTATCCAATAGCATTTTGTCATATAATCCTTTTATATGTAGAGCTTCAGATGTAATATCTTCAATACTGTCATCTCTAAACATCGGAATAATTACTATAGAATCTTTTTCTTTTAATATATCAATACATGGTTTTATATGTTCCTTTAAGAAAGTTATTTCGCCTGTATTTAACCAAGGGAAACTCGAATCTTATACGATTTAGTCTTGCATATAAATCATATCGCTCCCTAAAAGTTCGTTACGTACTCTCCATTGTACAAATCTTGCAGCAATCCATGTATAATTATCTTTTTCTTCTTCATGAAATTCATAGTCTTTTGCACTCCAGAAAAATATACCGCGATCAAAATAGAGATGTGCAGTAACTATATCTGTAAACTGATCTTTTTCTTCTGGTTTAATGTTTATTTGAATAACATCTCTAAATTCAATTTCAATAACCGCTGGGTTCTCCAATTGTCGCTGAAATAAGAATCTTGCTACTGGCCTATTAAACTCATTCATTGATAAATCTTTGTCTATATAACTACCCGAAGAAAAGCACATTTCTTTTAAATAACTGTCATGAAAATTATCAAATATGTTATTCAAATGATCCACATCAGATTTTAATTCTACTATTTCCCAACTCATTTTACTTTACTACTCCTCTCAAACTATCGTTTTCTAGCACCATTTTGATGTGTCCATAGTGCTAAATAGAATATACAAAAATTTATTTTTGCAATACTAAAGAATAGTCTGTCTACGGTGTTCTTTAAGAGTTAAAACTACTAGATTATGTAACACGCAAACAAAAAACTTCGTATGTAGTCCCCTTATTCCAACCTCCATTTTACTTTTTAACTTGAACATTGTTTATGCATATTTCATTCGTGAACATCACTATTGAATTAATGAATTCTCAATACATCATCTGTTATATTTCCATTTAAATCACAAAACAATTGATAAACCCCTATTTCTTCATCATCATATAATATTTTCAACTCTATTACTACATTGCAATAATCTAGTTCTGGCCAATTATATCCTTTTAGTGATACACTGTGAAGCCAAGTTTCTATCTTACTTGGATCATAGCAATCAAATAGTTGATTAAATTCCTCTAAATGCTCTTTCCGATATTGATTGAAATAGTCATTAAAACATTCAACAACTTTAGCGTCCATATCATATTCTATAATGAATTTCTTTAGTTCTTTAGCAAACATTATTCTGCACCTTCTTAATGAGTTCCGAATTTCGTAAATTCTATCACTCCCTCAGAGTTTTTATTACCATAAATTCGAAAGTCACCTACACCTTTACCTTTTATTTTTATTTCATAGTCATAAGAAACGCCTTTGTATTTAAATCCATCAAGTTCTTTTATTCCTTCCTGTCCTCTTGGTCCTACAATCCCTTTACTAGCAGCATTTTCAAACTTACTTCGAAGTCCTTTAATTTTCTTTTTTTCCACCTCTCTCCAAACCTTGTCAGATACTTTATATTCAGCTTTACTCGTTCCCTCACCAGTACCTCTTCTAGCAAATAATATAGAAGCATTTTGGGCTGCGGCTGTATATGAGGATACAATAACAGTTCCTCCATGAACTACAATTACACTACCTCCTGCTATTACTCCAACTCCACCAGTTCCTGCAATATATGCTGCTCCACCACCAACTTCTGCAACTCCACCTAATCCAGCAATTAAGTTGCCAACTAATTTTCCTACAAGATATACTGCCTGATTATCACGATAATAATAATCTTCTATTTGACTTGATACTCCATATGTATAAGTTTCAAGTACTCCTGATCCAACCCCTTGGAAAAAGTCAACTATTCCTGACATGGTCTCCCTAGGCATCCATACAGCATAACCACTTGGATCAATAAACATCACAGGATTATTGTGAGCATACGTATAAAGATTCAAGCTAAGTGGGTCATCTGCATACCCCTTAAAGCTATCCTCACATATAAACCTACCTATACCTGGGTCATAATACCTTGCCCTTAAGTAATAGGTTCCTGTCTCTTCATCCCAATACTCTCCTGCGTACCTAAATGGATTTGTGTCACCTTCTGTTGGGTATTTTTCATTCCCAAATGAATCATAATCATAGTTTATTACATCTCCATGTATTGGTACTAAATGGGTCACATCTCCATGTCCATTATATAAGTAAAACATTGGATTTGATTCACTATCATATCTTGATATAAGGTTTACTCCACGTATATACTTTGATTTTACATTATTTGCTCCATCAATTTCAAGTACAATATTTTGTCCATCCCATACATATGTTGTCCTAACTCCATTTACCGTCTTACCAGTCCTAAGTCCACTTCCATTGTATGTATAACTTATTGTCATTCCATCTCCTGTAAATCCAATAAGTCTGTTAAAACCATCATACTCATAGAAGTATACTCCTCCTGTATCTTCCTCCTTTCCTGCTATAAAACCTGTAAAGCTTGCTTCATCTGTTACTCCTCTTTCTACTACCACTTGTTTTTTAAATATCTGATTTCCGTTTCTAGTCAAGTAAGCGGAGGCGTTGCCGCCTCGCACTCCTCACAGAACCGAACTTGTAGTTTTCCCACATTCGGCTCTTCGCTAAAGAACATTCACAGTTTCTCTAAAGCAAGTGTTTTCATAACATTATAAATATTTACTTTCGTGTATGCTTTCTTTAATTTATATCCCTTTATAATCTTATTAAAACTTTCCCATGTAAGCTTATTCCTGTTGCTCCTTTTCTTAAGTGCTTTATATAAAACTCTTACAACATATTCACGCATCTTTTGAATCTGCCTTCCGTTGTCGGTTACTCCATAATAATTGAAGTAACCAGCAAGTTTCCTGTTTAACT